>NZ_JAFMZJ010000001.1:0-4800000 GCF_048595525.1 Nocardiopsis oceanisediminis
CGCGCGCGCCGTACCCGGCTGATGACCTCGCACGGCGCCAGCTCCTTGTCCGGCGCCGAGGTGGTGTAGACGATCTGGGGGTTGGGGCGGGCGGACATGGTCGGCAGCAGCGCCGCCATGTGGTCGTCGCTCAGGTTGTAGGCCTCGTCGAGGATCACCCGGTCCGCGGTCAGGCCGCGGCCGCCGCCCCCGGCGGGTGGTGAACCGGATGCGCTGTCCTGAGTGCAGCTCAATGCCTTCCTCCCCCTTGGACAGCATCACCTGCTTGATCCGGGCCTTCAGCTTCCGTTCCGGTTGACCAGCCGACAGCCGCAGGAAGGCGTCCTTCGCGGTCCTGAACTCGTGCGCCGAGTGGATGATCAGCTGCTCTTCCCACACGAACAGCGCCGCGAGTTCGAGCGCTTCGAGGATGCTGCCCTTGCCGTTCTGCCGGGCCACGATCAGCCCCACCTCGTAGGCCGCCCACTGCCCGTCAGCCCGCTCCCGAGCCCTTCGGTGAGCACCAGCTTCTGCCACGGGTCCAGCACCAGCCCGCACGAAGCCGCGATGTCGATCGCGTCAGCGCCCGCGCTACTCGGCGCCGGCGGCGCCACCCTGATCCGCGGCACCTGAACGCCGAGCAGCCCGGCGCTTGGCGAGGTCGTCGACAATGTCGGCCTCCTCACCGGCGGACAGGGCATCGAGGTCGGCCAAGACCAGGCGGAGCTGCGTCGCCAGCGAGGCGGCTCCGGTCGCCGGCATCGGGGCGGCGGCGCGCCAGCTCGTCGCGCAGCGCCTCCAGCGCCGCGGCCCGGTCGCCCCGGCCACCGCCTCCGGCAGGTCCGCCATGGCCGCCTCCACCTCGGGGATTTTCACGGAGAGAAATGCGGTCAGGGGGCGGCGGGTCAGCCGGCACCTGTCCCCGTCGGAGGCCCCTCCCCCCGGTACGGGGGTGGTCCCGGCCCGGAGGTCAGTGGCGGGTCCGCGGCCCGGGTTCCCCGGGTGCCCGCGGTGCGTGGCGTTCACCAGGTGCGGCTGTTGGCCTGCTCAGGGAAGCGGGTGGTGGTGCGGTTGCCGCGGATCGAGTTGCACCGGCGGTGGGCTTCGCGGTGGTTGCTCGGGTCGAGTGCGAGGTCAGGTCGCAGGCTGAGCGGCATTGCGTGGTCGAGTGTCCATGACATCGGGTGGACGGTTGGCAGTGTGAGGTCGATGGGTCGGCCGCACAGCCAGCAGGTGTTGGAGCCTTCGCGCTTGAGCCTGGCCTTGGCGCGGGCGAGTGGCCGGCCGCTGCGTCCGCGCCGGTAGTTGAGCGAGGGCGAGGCCATGGTGTTCACCTCGCTGGTGGTGTGGGTCGGCGCGGTGCGTGGCCGCCAGCGGTGGTGTGGCGTTGTCGGGGTGGAGGCCGTGCGCGGGGCCGAGGTGGCCGTGTCCGCGTGTGCGCTGGAGCGCTCGGGGTGGAGGCGCGGTGGTGCGGGAGAGCGGGGCGGGCTCGGGCGGGGTGGGGGTGCGGGGCCCTTGTGCGGTGGTCCCGTTCAGGGTGGGCCCTGTCGGTGAGGGGCCCTGCTGCAGGGGAAGCCCCTTGCTCATGTGAGACGCCCGGGGCACATGGTGCGGCCGGGCGTCGAGTACATGAGTGGTGATCTTGAGACGACTGTAGGACACGCATGGTCAAGCGGGCAAGCGTGCGCCGGGGCGGCCGCGGATGCGGCGGGCCCGCATGGCCGCTTCGGTCTCGAACAGCTCGTGGGCGTTCACGTGCCCGAACTGGAGCTGAAGGTGGCCGGCGGCGATCCACCGGTTGAGGGTGCGCAGGGTGACGCCTGCGGCGTCGGCGGCTTCCGCCTTGGTGTACCAACGGCGGCGCGGATCCGGGTGGTCAAGCAACACTCTTCCCCCTGGAATAGGGCTTCACCTGTGGAGACTTGCGAAGTGGACACTCGAGAACCTGTGCCCTTCCCGGTGACCACAGCGCGTAGGACGCTTGTTAGAACAGACTCATACAGGTACCCTAAACACCAAGCGCTGACCCAGGGTGCATGCCTTGGTTAGGCACTTTCCCGCCCCCCAGCAGAGCTGGGGGGCCTTTTTAGTCCCTCAGGACAACGCCAGGGGGAGCCCCGTTCCGCTTGTAGCGGTTGACCACTGCATGGCAGGCGTCCCCGAGTTCACTCCACATCGTCTGAGGGCACACACGTTCGATGGCCTTCCCAGGAGGGATGATCGAGCGGAAAGCCGCGTAGGCCACGAGATCCGCATGCTGCACGAACAGGGAATGGTTGGACTGCCGCGGCATGGGGTCGTCGACCAACATGCGGGCCGGGTTGTTCAGCGACCCGGGACCATACATGCTTCCCGCGGTGAGGTGCCGACGAGCGCGGCGAGACCACCGGCGTACGCGATCGTTCTCCCCCTCATCATGGATGATCATGAACGTGCAGCGTTCATGGTAGCTCGTACGTTCCAGCCTCTGGAGCAGTGTTTCCCAGGCCAGGTCGAAGACTGCAGAGCCGCTCAGGCCGTTGCGCTTATCGACGACTACCGCGAAGGCACGGGCTTTGAGACCGTGCAGTGTCCGCATGTGCGCTCGATAGATCCTCCTTCGCGCTTCGGGGGAGAGCCCGAGGTCTCGTATGGACCCGCCTCCGCGGACGAGGTGGTTGGCCTTCAACTCGTCTCGGAGCAGGACGCCGAAGCGCTCCTTGATCCTGCGCCTGAAGGCCACCAGCTCATCGAACGAGGTCGGCCAGTCGTCAGCATCGACGAGTACGCAACCGAGGGTGTATGTGTGCGAGCCGTTACCGGAGACGGGCCCTGTGTCCCCTGACTCGTCGATGTACGCAAGCAGCATGTGTGGATTTTCTCGTCAACGACCGGTCTTCGCCACCTGAAGACGGTTCCCCGTGGACGACCAGCGTCAACCCTCGCCTCTCCTATCAGTAAGCCCGCTGGGTTTCTTCTGGCGCGTCCCTCGCCAGTCGCACCGTGTGCTGACTGCCCGCATGCCGTTCGTTCTGGCAGTGCTCGCTGTGGCTCATGGCCCCCTCCGGAGGTGCCGATTCACTCACAGCAAGGCACACCGCCCTGCCCGCTGGAGTGCCAGGACGTGAGGAGAGCGGGACCGCCTGACGCAGCCTCAGATGACGACCTGACTCCCCATCAAAGGGAACATCACCCCGGAGTCCTTTTAGCGTTTCCAGAAAATAATTCGCGGCCGCTTTGACAACTCCCACAAAAAACTGATCTTCGACAATCGCCACAAGTTCACTGTTCACGCGAAACCGGAGACGCTGAGAGAGCAGCACCTTATAGGCAAGTTGAGCACATTCCACACTTTCGTTTTCACTCACTTCGCCGTTTGCGTGTCGACGGTCGATGGCGGACACGGAAGCCTCCAACGTGTCCGTGTCATCCCGCAGGGCCTGGAGCCCCTTAAACAACGAGATAATTTCTTCTCTTTTTCGAATTACACGCAACCCCCACAGTGAATACCTCAAACTGCAGAGCGCCACCACCGTCCCCACCGCGCCAGTGATTATTCCGGCCGCAGGCCCCCAGTCATAACCAAGTCGAGAGAACGCAAAGGCGGCAAGCGACGCCGCGATACAGCAAGCATTCACAGCTGCAGCCTTGGCGACCAGCAGCCTAGCATCTGGAATAGCGGATCGAGTGGACTTATAGCAGGGTGCCGACCATGCGAGCCCTAGCGCGAAGCCGCTCCCCTTGATCAGGCGCGTGACAGGAACGGATTCGCTCCCATGTAGAAACTCATGCAACTCGGCGAGCCATTCACGAGACATGTCATCGCGCATCTCCTTTGGAAGACGAAGAACTGCCATCTTCACAAAGAGCCGGGGGACATAATCAAGACGGGCTCGGACTTCATCGCTGACCAGATCTGTACATACCCCTAGCAGTAAACCTCCCACAAGCCCCGCAACGGCGCCTAGGAATACACTCACGCGTGCTTCCCCCTCGGAGCCAGCCAGGACACGGGACCGTCGGCCCATATCTTCTGGTGGAGCTCGGCAAGCCCAAGGCGAGCGCGCTCGGCACCATCCGGGGTCATCGTGTAGAAACGGCGAGCGGGACGCCCTTCGGCCTGTTCGTCGATGTTCTCGAATTCAGCGGCGAGCCACCCCGCCCGCTGGAGGCGAGCGAGGATCGGGTAGAGGGTGCCGCTCGACAAGCCCGTGTCACGCATCAGGTCGAAGCCGTATCGCGGCTTGTCGAGGTCATCGAGGAAGGCTCTAAGGACGGCCGCGGTTGTAGTCGTGATCTTGATGTCGGCCATGTCGTTAGTCTACATAGACCTGAGTCGCAAGTCTACATAGGGCTCTAGAGGCCGCCGCGCACGGAGAAGTCGACGCTGCCGAGCAGATCGCTCTGCCGGTAGACCACCGTCGTCGCCTCGTAGAAGCAGGCGCCCGACCCACCGCGGACGATAGCTGCTGCATCATGAGGCCGTCTTCCTCGCCTGCTGGACGGCGTGTGCGTCGTATTCGTCGACAGTCATGACCCGGTTGCAGTCGGGGTTCTCGCAGCGCACCAGATCCCGGTCGTCCTCGAAGATCAGGGTGCGGCGGTCGCAGCGCGGACAGGGTGCCGGCTTTCGGCGGCCGGGCGGGCGGGCCTTGGCGGCGGCCTGGAGGCGACGCTGCCACCACAGCACGGACAGGCCGAAGGCGGGGCTACCGGGGTGGGCGAGGATGTCGGTCAGGTGGTGGCAGAGCCAGGCGATCACGGTGGTCAGGGCGGAGGCGCCGCGGCCGCGGGCTGGCCGCGGCCCGTAGCCGCAGACCTCGCGCCAGTCGGTTTCGACTTTGCTCAGGTCGCCGTACAGCTCATCGAGCAGGTCGGCGGCCGGGGACGGCGATGGGGCGGTCTTCGTCGAGCGGATGCGCCCGGTGTCGTCGGTGTAGCCGCGGTGCCCGTCGGAGGCGGCGGCGAGGAGCGCGGCGAGGTTGTCCAGGTCGGCGAGCGCGGCCCGTACGGCGCCGGCGCAGCGGCGGCACCACACGGGTTCGCCGGGGACCGGGGTGAGGTCGGGCGGGTCGGGTGCCTCTCCGCGGGTGTGGGGGTCGGCGGCGGCCCATTCGTCGATGGCGTCGGCGTGGGCGTCGCGGGCAGCCCGCCAGTGCCGGTTGCAGGGCCCTGGGCAGTCGGTCATGTAGTACCTCCGTTTTCAGGTAGTCCTTCGCACCGGGCCTCCACGGCGGCTGCGGTAAGCACCGCGAGGGCGATGGGCAGTCCCGTCACGGCCGCCTCCCGCACCGTTTCGGGGCGCGGGCCACGCTCAGGCGGCGCGGGTGGGGGCCGGGGCGGTGCCGTGCCCGCGGTGTCCGTTCGGGGCGGGGCACGAAGGCCCGCCACGCCTTGGGGTCGGGTTCCTGGCGGGGCGGGCGCGGCGGCACCAGGACGAGTTCCGCGCGGCGCCGGTCGTGTGCGGCGGCGAGGTGCCGGGCTGCTTCCAGGTAGGCGCCCCGGACCTGCTGGTAGGCGTCCCGGATCTGCTGCAGGGCCGGGGTGATGGCGGGCCGCACGCCCGCCCCCTCGGCGTCCGCGGAGGGCCCGCCCGGGACGGGTGTCCACCGCATGGCGTCGGCGGAGGTCTCCCGGTCGGCGGCGGCGCGGCCGATCTGGGCGAGGAGGGTGCTGGTGTTCACCGGCCGTCCTCCTGGGGCGGGCGCGGGCCGCCGGACATGACGCCGGCGAGGAGGTAGAGGGCCTCCCAGCGGGTGAACCCGGCGGCCCGCAGCTCGGTGTAGAACTCGTGCAGGCGCACGCAGTCACCGCGGAGCTGGCTGAAGCTGTCCATTACGTGTCCTCCGGTTCGAGGTCGTCGTCTCGGAGCGGGAGCCCGCTGGGGTCTATGCGGTCGACGTCGGCGGCCCGCCAGATCATGGCGTTGGTGCGGTGCTCCCACCCGGCTTCCATGCCGGCATTCAGCCAGCGGACGGTCTGCTCAGGTGTCGGCACGGCCGGGGTCCTTCCTGCGCCGCCAGGCGCCCCACCAGGCCAGGGGTGCGGGCGGTTTGGCCGGCGGTGCGCTGCCGGGAACCGGCACGTCGGGGTCGGGGCCGGTTTCACGGGCGAGGGAGGCGTACCTCCAGACGGGGTTGGCGTAGCCGTAGCGGTCGGCCACCTCGCCGGTGGTCATCGGTTCGGAGACCGGGGCCAGCTCAACGAGGCGGAGTTCGCCACGGCGGCGCACGACCTGGAGAACGTGCGGGGCGCGTTCGCCGGGGGCGACGTAAAGCTCGCCTTCGTACAGGTCGGGTTCGTGGCTCATGAGGCCTCCAGTTCGAAGAGCGGATCCATGTCGGGGCGGGCGGGCGGCCGCCGGGGGCGCACGGCGTCGGCGGGCGCGGCCTTCCGCTTCCAGGGCGGCGGGGGCGCCGGGCCGGTCTTGGGGCAGGGGCACCGGCACACCCATGCGCAAGGCCGCCCATCAGGGCGACGGATCACCTGAGCCAGGGCGCGGCCATCGAAGGCGAGCAGGTGGTCGGTGTTGTCGCAGACGTCGGGGCGCCCCTGCTGGCGGTGGACGCAGATGTCACACCGGTCAGAGAGGCAGTTCCAGCAGGTGCCCTTCTCGCAGTAGGACCACCGCCAGAACCCCCATGGGTAGCCGCGCTCGACGAACCGGTGGTGCGGCGAGAACACGTGCTCGCGCACCCACGCTCCCTCGTCTTCGGACATGGGCGAGAGGTTGGGCACCGGGTCGACGATCCCGAGCAGCAGGCACTTGTGGAGGGTGAGCAGGTCAATGCCGCAGACGACCTCCAGCTCCTTCTCGGTGAGCACGCGCTGCGGGCGTGCGGGCGCGGTCACCGGATCCCCGCCTTGCGCATGCGGCGGCGGAGGCGGCGGAGGCTGCGCAGCGCCGTCCGCCTGGTCCATCCGCGCCCGCACAGTGTTAGCCCTTCCGGCCACGGGTCGGGCTCGGCGAGGTAGCCGTTGAACGACTGGCGTAACGCGCGCCACCGCCGCTCCCGCACACATCTGGCCAGGTAGCGCCCCTCTGAGGCGAGGTGGTGCCGGGCCACATCCCAGCGCCCGCCGCGCACCCCGCGCACGGCCTTGTGGACGGCGGCGAGCACCCCGACGAGGTACACGTCGATCTTCATCGGGTGCCGCCTCCCGTCCAGGCCAGGGCTTCCTTGTCGAAGCCTTCAGGGGCTGCTTGGGTGGCGGGGTCGAAGGTGTGCGCGGCCCGGACGGTGCGCTGGAAGACGTCCCAGGTGCGGCCGAAGTAGCACCAGCCGCCTTCGAGGAGCATCGGGTGAGCCCGGTAAGAGATGGTGAGGCGCCAGTTGAAGATCATCTCCATCACCTCGATGCGCATCGGGCCGATGTCGCGAACGCGCCAGACGAGGGGGACGGCGGTGGAGGTCACGGTGAGCGGGTTTCCGTCAGCGCCGGGCACGGTCAGGGTGTCGTCTTCGTCAAGCTGGTGTCGCAGCTCGAAGCGCAGCCGGGGCGAACACCGGTCGTCTAAGGCGGTCATGGTGTCCTCGCCTTCACAGGTCCGGGATAGGTGGTGAGCATCCGGACACCCTCCAGGCCATCGCATGGTCTACTCCTTCTCCAGGCAGATGCACATCGGTCATGGGGCGCCCGGCCAGGCCGAGGCCGATGAGGTCGGTGATGGCGTCGTCGCCGGTGTGCGGGCGCGCCGGGTAGATCCGGGTGTGTCGGGGGCGCGCACCGCCCCTGCGCGGGGCGGTCGGCGTATCCGGGGGTGGTTCGTGCATCAGCTCTCCTCGTTGTCGTGGCCGCTTGGGCGGAGGCGGGCGCGGATCCCGGCGGCGTAGGCGCGGGCGGTTTGCGGGTCGGCCGGCTGGTGGCCGGGGCGCGGCTGCCAGGTGGTGGTGCGGGCCGCGGTGGGCCGCCATCCGAATCCGGCCAGTTCGGTGAGGACGGCGGCCGCCCACACCTCCGGGTCGGGCCGGTCATCTGTGGCCTGCTCGTCTCGTTCGACCAGGCGGCGGGCGATGAGCGCCACCCCGTCGCGGTGGGCCTGCTCGCGGGCGGTCACGCGGCGCTCCCGGAGGTGGCCGGGCCGCACACCGGGCACGGCACCCGCTCCAGGCCGCCCTCGGAGGTGAGGCGGGTGCGGGTCCGGGTGGTGTCGTTGCAGCGGCCGCACCAAGGGGTGGCCGACGCCAGCGGAGCGGGTTCGACCACCGGCCCCGGCGGTGCTGGGGCGGCGTGTGCGGCGCGGGCCGCGGTGTAGTCCTTGGTGGGCGGGGCCGGGGTCCGGTCTCCTGCGGTGAGGGCGCGGGGGAGGCTGCGGCCATCCGCCAGCGCCCGCAGGTGCTCACGCAGCCGGGGCCCGTAGTCCGCGGCGTCGGGGTCGGCCGGCGGCAGGGCGAGGTCGGCGTTGGCCAGCCGGTCGGCGCGCATCCGCTTCACCCGGGCCCGCAGGTGCGCAGGCTTGAGCCATTCGGTCGACTCGGCGTAGTGGTCGACGACGGCTCGCATCGCGTCGTCGTAGCCGAGGTCGCCGATCGCCTCCATCCAGGCGGCGAGCACGATGGGGTCCGGGCGGCGGCCGTCGAAGGCCGCGGCGCGGGCCAGCACCGCGCCCATCTGCTGTTCGGTCATGCGTGCCATGGGCCGTCCTCCTGGTGGCCGGTCGTGATCTCGCGGGCGGCCGCGGGCGGGGCGGCCGGTTCAGGGTCGCCGAGCGCGAGCCATCCGGCGACACGCTCGGAGGTGGTGGAGCGGGGCGGCGGGGTGCGGCCGCCGGTGGGGGCTCCGCGGTCGTTGTGGGCGCGGCGCATCCAGTTGCGCCAGGTCGCGGGCCAGTCGACCTTGCGCCCGGCCGCGCCCGGCTTGGATTTCCAGTAGTCCAGGAACGCTTCGTGGTCGGCGTCGCCACACGACGGCGCCTTCTCGCGGGCCCAACGCCGCATGTCCTCGGTGACGGGGAAACGCTCGGGGATCCGGGTGCCCTGGTCAGTCCTCTTCGGCTTGCCGTTCGTCGCGCCGGACGCGCCAGCGTCGGCGCTCCCCCCTGCACCCCCAGCAGACGTAGAGGGGTCCTGCTCACCTGAACCATTCAGGGCCGGGTCGGGTCGGGCCGGGGGATTCGGGGCCGAATCGGTCCCCCCATCGGGTACCCGATCGCTTCCTGATTCGGTATCCGATGAGTGTTTCTGCTGGCAGTAGAGGCATGCGGGGTCCGTGACACCTCTGGCTTCGTGCCACCTGCGGTGGTTGCCGATCGCTCCCCCCGATGACTGCCGATCGCGTGCGGCGATCGCCTCCGATCGGGTGGGGTTGTAGTCAGCGAAGTCGTGGAACCGGTATCCGCCCTTCGCCCGCCTCCACAGCCCTGTGGACACCAGCTCCTTCGCCAGCGGCCCGGAGTCTGGGATCAGCCGCGGCAAGGCGTGGTCTGGCACGAACCCTTCGGTGAGGTTCGCGCTCGACCACGCCCCAGCGACGACCCACAGCCCCAGGGCGGCGGCCGATGTCGCCAGCACCTTCGGGTGGGAGTGGAACGAGTCATCTACCTTGAACCACGTCATCAGGCATGGGCCCTTTCGTAGCGGGCCTTGCTGCGCTTCCGTTCAGCGATCAAGCACAGTTCGCAGGGCACCTGAGGCGCCTCCCTTATCTCGGGTTGGTCCGCGCCCGCCGCGGGCTCGGTGGCTCGCCACGGCGGGCGCGGGGTCTATAGGTCGCCGTCGTCGGCGCGGCCGCCGGTGAGGGCAGCGGTCAGTCCGTCGGCGACGGTGTGCAGCTCGTGGCGGATCTCGGAGAGCGTGAGGTCGTCGGCGGCCACGACCCGCCGGGCGTAGGCGGCCCAGTGCCGCAGCGCCGCGGTGAGGCGCGCGGTCTCGATCTGAGTGAGCAGGCCGGCGGTGAGGTTCAGCGTGTGGTCGTCCAGCTCCAGCTCTCCGTCTTCGGTGAGCGTCCCGGCGGCGGTGCGCTGCAGGTACAGGACCCGCATCGCTTCGCGGACGGCGCCTTCCTGGTCGGGGCCGGGCACCTCCAGGTGGGTGATCTTGCACTTGACCCACGCGGAGGCGTCGGAGTCGGCGGCCGGGACGTTCTTGTCGTCGTGCTTCAGCTCGGCGATGGCGAGCATCCGCATCCCGGAGCGGGCGTACAGCCGGGGGACGTGGGGCTCCAGTGCGGCTTCCGCGGCGGCGCCGAGCTTGGAGGCGATCTTGACGGTGGTCACCGGGCGCCTCCCTCGCGGGTGAGGGTCAGGCGGTAGCCCAGCGCCGCGGCGTAGTCGGTGGCGGCGTCCACGTTCGGTGTGGTGTCACCGGCCTCCCACTTGCTGAGGCTCCCGGGGGCGTAGCCGAGCCGGTAGGCCATCTCCTTGAGGGACATGCCGGCGTCGCGCCGGGCTCGGGCCAGCTCGGCGATCAGCGGATGCGGGACGGGCATCAGGAGGCCTCCTTGGTCATGGCGGTGTGCGGGACTGCGGCGGGGTCGTCGATGCTGTCGTCGTCCCATGCCAGCGGTGGCGCCCAGTTGCGGCGGGCGGCCTTGCCGCGGGTGACGGCCGCGCCGGGAGTGGCCAGGGGCCGCCGCATGGACAGCTGGTCGTAGGCCGCGACGATGGCGCGGTGGGTGGGGGCCTGGACGTGGCGGTGCCCGCCCCGGCGGATCTCGGCGATGGTGCTGGAGGCCAGGCCCGTGTGCGCGGCGGCGTCTTGGATGGTCCATCCGAGGGCGGCCAGGGCCTGCAGGCGGCGCGTCGCCCCGATGGCGGGCAGGTAGCCGGCTGACGCCGACCAGGGGTCGGCGGCCAGGATGGCGTCGGCGACGAACGCCTTGACCTGCCGGGCCTTAGGCGACATCAGGTGCTGCACGGTCTCGTCGGCGAGACCGGCGGCGGTTGCGATGGATCGGCGGGTGTGCCCGGCGGCTTCCAGGGCTCGGACGCGGGCGCGGACCTGCTCCAGGTCGCCCCATGGGCTCCAGCGGCCTTCGGCGATCCGGCGGCGCCGGTGCCGGGAGTAGACGGTCTTGGGGTTCATCGCTTGCCCCCTGTCGGCCAGTGGATCTTGTCCAGGACCGCCCGGTGGGCCTGCGGGAGCGCGACGGCGGGGTGGCCGAGGGCGTCCAGGCCCATGAGGCGCAGCCACGTGGCGTCGACCTGGTTGTCGTCACGGATGTCGGCGCCGGTGCGCTGGAAGAGCGCCATGCGCAGGTCGGGTTTGGGGGCGTTTCCGCGGCCGGTGGCGTACTTCTTAAGGCTGCTCGGCGGCACCAGGGCGTAGGGCACCCCGGCCTCGATGAGCATGGTGCGGACGACGCCGTGGACCATCCCGAGGACGGCGGTGGAGGCGGCCCGGACGGGCGGCACGTCTTCGAGGACCGCCAGGTCCACCCACCAGTTCGTGCCACGCGTCCCCTTGGGGCATCCGCCGGCGGCGAGCCGGACGGCGTCCCGGATCTCGCCGAGCCGGGCGTCCCCCTCCAGGTCGGGGGTGACGGTGTAGGTGCGGCCGTCCTTCCATGCGACCCCGGTCCCGGTCACCGATAGGTCGAGGCCGAGCACGCGCGGCGCCATCACCGTTCTCCTTCCGGCTCGTCCGCGGGCGGCGCCCATCCGAGCTGCAGCAGCGCCTCCCGGGTGGCCGGTGGCACGGTGACCTCCGCGTCCTCGATGTCGAGGTCGGTCCGCACAAGCATCAGTTCGAGTACGACCTGGGTCGGCTCGCCGGGCCGGGTTCGGATGTCCGCTCCGGTCGTCGCGGCGGCCACGTCCTGGCCGTCGATCCGGACGGTTCCGCGCCCGGCGCCGGGGAGGGTCATGGAGAACTTCATCGGGCCTGCTCCTTGCGGGTGCGCTGGGCGTCGCGGACGGCGCGCCGGCAGTCGGCGCAGGTCTGCTCGCCGCGGTAGAGGTGCTGGCGGTAGCCGCGCTCGGTGCCATGGGCGATGGGCTTGCGGCGGCGCGTCGAGGCGTATCCGTCGGCCTTCTGCGGCTTGGCGCGGTTGGCTTCGCGGCAGGGCCCGCAGGGGTCTTCGCGGCGCCGGAGGTGGCGCTGGTACCCGGCGTAGGTGCCGCACTCCACCGCGGTCTTCTGCTTCGCCGCCTTGGGCGGGGCCGCGGCGACCGGGGCGGGGCGCAGCGACGCCGGGACCGGGGGCCGCGCCGGGGCCGCCTCGGGCGGGGGCGTCGGGCCGGGGCGGGTAGGCGGCGGGACCGGCCCTCCGGCCGCGGCCCCGGTGACCCCGAGCATGTCCATCACCTCGCGGGCGGCAGCGGCATCGGAGGCGTGGCGCGGGTCGATGCACACGGGGTGGCGGGGGCTGCCGGGCTGGCACGGGCGGGCGCACCCGCACGCGGCGGCGCAGTCGTGGCGGTTGGCCAGGCGGCGCACCATCACTGCGGCTCCGGCCCGTTCCCGGTCGGCGATGGCGAGGGACCGGTCGTCGTCGTAGGTGTGCAGGAGGTGCTGGACGCGGGTCTCGGTGTCGTCCCGCTCTTTTGGTGACGGCCGCGCGGTGGCTCGGCGGATCTGAGATTCGAGGGCCATACCCCCTCCTCGGTGGTGTGGTCGGCGATGTAGGCGACCCGCGCCAGCTCGGCGGTGGTCGGAGAAGGAGGCGGCGGCGGGACCGGCCGAAGCCGTTCGGCCTCCAGGGCCCGCAGGCGGGCATCCAGCTCGTCGGGTTCCTCAGTGCTCACCGGGCCCACCCCGCTCGGATCGCCAGCTGCATGAGGCGGCGGGCGGCGGGATCCCCCTCTGCGACCACGGCGAGCATCAGCGCGTCGAAGTCGTCCTGGCCCTCGGGGTCGATGTCGGCGATGTGCTCGGGGTGGCCGGGGGTGTCCTCGATCAGGCGGGTGCCCAGCCAGGCGCGGCGGGCGCGGGCCGCGCGGCCGCGGAGTGCGATCTCGGCGTCGGCGACGAGGCGGTGCAGGGAGCGCATCTCACCAGGCCTCCTCCGCCGGGGTGCGGGCGGCGCCGCAGTGGCCGCACTCGCGGGAGAGGCGGGTGTTGACGGCGCGCAGCTGGCGGATGTGCCGCCACAGGCCCATGACCTCCAGGTCGCGAGCATCGGCCCGCCGGGCGGCGACGTACCAGGAGGCCCACGCTCCGGCCGCTGCTCCGGCGGCCGCGGCGGCGAGGATGGGGATCATGATGCGCCTCCTTGGGGGAAGGGCCCGGCCGGGGCGGACTCGGGCTCGGCGGGTTCCAGCTCGGCGGGCACCAGCGAGGCGCCGACCTCGGCGAGGGCGCCGGCGTGCCAGGCGTCCAGGACGGCCTGTTCGGCGTCGGCGGCACGGGTGTAGGAGAAGCGGCCCGAGGGGGCGGTGGTAGTGACCTCGGCGAGGGCGACCACTTCGCCCGTGCGGGGGTCGACGACGGTGCCGTCGGCGCTGAGCTGCTTGTCCAGGGCGGCGCGGTAGGCCGGGCGGACGGTGCGGCGCACCAGGTCGGGGCGGTGGGCGGCGATGAGGGCGCGCACTTCCTCGTCGTCCAGGGCGGCCGGGTCCACGGCCTCCACGACCTCGTGGGGGGCGGCGGTCTCGGCGTAGTCGACCAGGGCGGCCTCGTCCCACTCCACGATGCGCGCGCCTGCTCTGATGGAGATCGTTCCGGCGCTGGCACCGCCGGGCAGCAGCACGTCCAGCGACTTCACGCCGAGCTGGGCGCGGAGCCGGGCGAACTCCGGTTCGGCGTCCCGGCGCGCGGCCTCGTACTCGGAAGCGACGCGCTCGGCGAGGATCTTGAGTGCGGCCACGCGGGCCGCTGCGGTGAGTTCGGGCATGGTTGTCACCTCGTGTCGGGTGCTTCGGCGTCGGCGTCCTGGGCGGCCGCGGCCTTCTCCGGGGTCTCGGCGGCGATCTCAGCGAAGCGGGCCTGCAGCGCCTCGCGGACCTGGTCGGCCTCGTCGGTGGGCAGCCCTTCGGCTTCCTCGTCGGCGACGCGCGCCCACAGCCGGTTGAGCTGGTCGGTGCTGGAGGCCCCGGCCACCCGGCCCACCAACGCCTTGACGAGCGCGGCGTCGGGGTCGGTGGCGCCGGGCCCGACCCGGTCGGTGTCGGGCGCCTCAGCGCCGGGCGGCGGGTGGGCGGCCGACCACAGCACCACCGGGGACAGGTCGCCGTCCCGGTACAGCGACAGCCCGAACTGGTCGCCGAGGTTGGCGACGCACCGCTTCAGCGCTTGGGAGACGGCGGTCTTGGCGGCCTGGTCGTGGGCGGCCCCGTAGGCGGGCTGGCGGGCGGCCTCGCCCACCGCGGTGTCGTCGAAGGAGGTCAGGACCCGGCCGTCGGTGGTGCGCACGATGAGCCGCACCTGGGCCCGGTAGGCGACGGTCCACCGGAAGGTGGTGCCGTCTCGCTCCTTGGCCTCGCGGATGCAGGCCAGCTCCAGCGTCTGGTCGGCCCACCCCCCGAACCCGAAGACCCGGGTCAGGGTGCGCCTCACGTCCCACGCCTCCAAGTGGCTGTTCCCTCGGTGGACCTGCACCCGGTCGGCGGCGATACCGCGCATCAGCACCTTGAGCTGAACGTCGGTGAGGGCGTCGGGGCCCGCGTGCGCGTGGGGTGCGGCCGGGCCGGGCCCCCCTTGCCCCGGCCCGGCCGCGGGAAGGGACGCAGGCGGAGTCCTCGGCACTCCCCCCTGGGATGCCTCTCCCGCCTTGGCTCCCGCCGTGGCAGTGCGCGCGGCGGGCGGCTTTGACGTCCCGGACATGGTCAGTGCTCCTTCAGCGATTCGAGGGTGGTCGTCAGGAGGGCCAGCACCCGGGCGGTGTCATCCAGGGCGGCGTGGGTGCGCTCTCGACTCACGGGGGCCGCAACGGTGTCGTCGTCGGGCTCCGGGGCACGGCGGCGGCGCGGGCGCTGCTTGCGGATGGTCTTCATGCCGTGGCCTCCTCGATGCGCACGGTGGCGGTCAGCACCACGTCCACCCCGCCGATGCGCACAGCCACCTGCTGGAAAGCGGTGGTGGGGTCGGTCCGGCCGGTGTCTTGCACCTCGCCGTCCAGGGCGCGGGCCCACCCCGCCAAGGCCTGCTCGCAGCCATTGCGCCACAGCAGCCCGTGAACCCGGCGTGCTTCGGCGTCCACCGACCACTCCGGAGCGGGAAGCCCGGGATGGTCGGCGGCCAGCCGGGCGGCGGTGCGCAGTAGCCGGGCCTGCCGGTCAGCCACCTGCGGCTCGTATGAGGCGGCGGGGGTGCCGGTCACTGCGGCGATGAGTGCGCCGTACTCGCGGGCCGTCTCCGCGGCGGCCTCGGCCTGGCCCCAGTGCCGGTCGGCCTCGGCGTCGGCGGCGGCCGCGCGGTCGGTGCAGTCGGCAGCGCGGGAGGCAGCGCCGTCCCGGCAGTCGCGCAGGTGGTCCACGGTGCGGTCGCTGATCCCGGAGAGCATCACCGCTCACCGCCCGCCTGCTCGACGCTCAGAAGGCGCTCGAACTGGTCGGCGGGGTAGCGGCGGTGGCCTCCCAGCGTGCGGATCGCGGTGAGCTTGCCGGCCTTGGCCCACCGGGTCACCGTCTTGGGGTCCACCCGGAAGATCTGGGCGACCTCGGCAGGGGTGAGAAGGCGGTGCGCTTCGTCGCTAGAGGCGCTGGTGTCGCTGGTGGTGCGGATTACTATGGCCATGGCCCTGTCTCCTTCATGTGCGGGGCCTCGCCCCCGTCCGGGTCGCATCCGGCGGGGGCCTTGTCATGCGCGGCGGGCGCGCAGCGGACGGACCGGAGCCCGGGGGGCGGCAGCTGTGGCGGCCGCGGGGCGGCGGGGGCGGGCGGCCGCCGCGGGGCGCGGCGCAGCGGCGGGCGGGCGAAGCCGCTGCGCGACGATGGCCTCAAGGTCTTCAGGGGTCCAGGCGTAGGACCCGCCGATCAGCCTGACCGGGATCGCCCTGCGCGCGGCCTGCTTCTTCAGCCACGACGGCTTGCACTTCAGCACCTCGGCGGCCTCGTCGGCCCGGTAGACGGTGGGCGCCTCCATCACGCTGCCTCCGCCCCGCCACTGCCCCGGCGCTTCTTGCGCGGCGGGGCCTCCTCGCGTGCCTCCCGCAGCAGGGCCGGATCCACGTCCAGCGCCTGGCAGATGCGGATGTAGACCGGGGCGCTCGGCTCCTGGTGTCCCCGCTCCAAGTTGGTCAAGGTGCCGTCGGCGATGCCCACGGCGGCGGCGACCTCTCTGACGGTCAGGCCCCGCTCTTCACGGAGGCGGCGGGCGGTCGGCCCGCGGAAGCGGTAGGTCTTCATGACTCGATGATACGTAAACGTTCATGCATAGACAAGAACGAGCATGAACGTTCATCTACAATCTGAAGCTGGAAACCTGAACCGCTAGAGTGCATGCACGTTCTGCATACGGTCATGCATCCGCATAGATAGTCATGCAGGAGCATGACTCTGCGTACTATGGCGGCATGCCGACCCCACCTGAGCACGCAGAGCGACTGTTCAGACTCAGCCAGGAAGCCGCTGACGAGCAGGGCAAGACGCTGACCGACATCGCCCGCGAGGCCGACGTCTCTCCCCAGGCCGTCTACAAGTGGCGCAAGGGAAAGAGCGTGCGGGCCAAGACCGACCGGGCCATCAGCCGCGCCTTCGGATGGGAGGCCGGTTCCCGCGAGGCGATCCTGGCCGGCGGGGCCCCCACCCCCCTCCAGGGGGAACACCGGCCCCCGGCGCCGCCGCCCCGGGTCTTCGACGACTCACGCGAACAGGCGATCTGGGACCTGGAGGTACTGAGCGAGGCCGAGAGGCTTCACCTGATCACCGCGCTGCGCCAGCGCGACCAGCTCCTCGGAGAGGTCCGCGGCGACGACCAGGGCCTCGGGAGCGGCGCGGCAGGGTAACGGGCCGGAAAATACCGGCGCGTAGGCATGTAAAAAACCGCGGCCTGGGGGATCATTGCCCCACGGGGTCACAGGAGGGTAGCAATGGTGCTGCTCGTTTCTGCAGCGCTCTGCTGTGCAGTCCTGGCCGCGGTCCTCGTCTTGGCCGCCGTGCTGATGCGCACCAGGCGCCGCCTGGACGAGATGACCGAATACACCGACTACCTGACCGCCCGCATCGAGGCCCTGGAGAAGACCGCTGACGGCGCCTTCGCCGAACGCGAGCGGCGCCGTGTGGAAGCGCTCCTCCCCCCGCCCCGCGCCGAGGTCTCATGCCGGCGCGGTCACCTCGGGGTCATCCGCGGAGGCGGCGCCATCGCCGTGCTCGGCACCGCCGGCGCTTGGGTGCGCGAGACGGTGACGGGCCCGGGGGCCGCCACCGTCGCCACCATCGCCGTCACCGGCGGCGCCGTCGGGGTCCTCTACACCGAGCAGCCCCACGTAACCGAGCCTGCCCCTACCGCGCCGGCCACCTCCCAGGACCCGGCGCCGCCCCCCGCCCCGCGGGTCCCGGTCCGCCAGTCCACCCCGGCCTCGCTCCAGGCCGACGAGCGCATCGACCCCAGCCCCGCCCCTTCCTCCTCGGCTGGCGAAACCGACGCCGCCGAGATCGAGGAGGTCGGCGAAGACGAAGAGCAGGCCGCGGCGCCGCCCAGCCCCTCTTCCCGACCAAGTGAGCAGGAAGGCGAGCGCTCCCCTCAGAGAGGGGGAGCCTCCCCCGAACCCCCGGTCCGGGACGCCTCCCCCGAACCGCCGGCAGAACGCCCCTCCCGGCCGAACCCGGCCCCCGAACCTCCCGGCAGGCAGGATCCGCAGCGGTCCCAGCCCGCCGAGGAGCCCGGCCCAGGATCCCTGGCGCTGCCCAAGGGGCGCGTCCAGGTAGAGCCCTTGGCCGAGGTGTGCCTGCCCTAGGCGCGAAAGCGAACGCCCCCTCCGGATTGGAGGGGGCGCTCACCACCACCGGAAGGATACCCATGCCCTACCCCGAACAGCGATGGTCGAAGAAGGACGGCTCCTACTGGACCGTCCGCTACCTGGCCGCGGACGGGACCTGGCCCCGGGCCAGTCGCGACGAGAATGGCAACCGATGGCGCACCAAGAAGGCCGCCGAGCAGTGGGCGACCGACAAGGAGGCCCGCATCCGCATGGGCCTGGACGAGGAGTCCGCCCCCAGCGTCGCCGAGGCGGCCCGCCGCGCCCGCAAGCAGGAGGGAACCACCCTCGGCACATGGGCCAATGAGTGGTTCCCCAAGCAGGACGTCGGTATCTCCCACCAGAAGGGCCTGCGCACGACCCTGGAGAAGCACCTGCTTCCCCACCAGCCCAGCGGCTCCGGGCCGATGTGGGAGGAGACCTTGATGGACGACATCACCGAGCAGCAGGTCGTGGAGTTCAAGCGCACCAAGCGGGAGGCCGGCTACGCCGAGTCCACGATCCGGGGGTACTGCTCTACCCTCTACACCCTCTTCGCTGACGCGATGCGCGAAGGGGTCGCCACCTCCAACCCGGTCGCGACCAATTCTTCCAACCGCGGCCGGCGCAGCGGCACCGGCAAGAGGAAGGGCACCCGCGGCAAGGAGCGGGTGACCACCGATGCACTCGGCGCCCTGCTGCTGTCCGAGCGCATGGCGCTCCTGAGCGGTCGCGACGAGGAGTTCATCGCCGGAATCACGATGTACAACTCGGGACTCCGGTTCGGGGAGCTGGTCGGCCTGGAGCGGGAGTTCTGCCGCCCCGACGAAGGCACCATCCGGGTGGAGTGGCAGCTGTACGAGTCCGACGGGGACTGGTACCGGCAGGCCCCCAAGGACGACTCCTACCGGGACGTCCACATCCCTCGGTTCGTCGCCGAACTGCTGGAGCGCCAGCTGGCCGCTGTCCCGGACAAGCCGACTGCCGTGTGCGCCTGCCACCGGCCGCCGACTGTCCACCGGTTCCTCGTGGCCGCGCTCAAGCGCCAGGGGAAGTGGGACGAGGAGATGCAGGCCGCGCTCCTAGCCCACCCCAAGGAGCGCTCCCTGGAGGAACTGGGCATCGACGCCGACCTCGCCGAGCGGTTCGACGGGGACTTCATCCGCGGCAGCGCCGCACCGCCCCACCGCGGCGGGGTGTTCGTATTCACCGGCAGGGACGGTTCCCCCCACCACCGGCGCGGCTCCTACAAACCCTGGCTCATCGGGGCAGCCTCCACCGGCCGCTACCCGGGCTCCAAGACCGGGCAGGGCCACGTCCAGGAGGAGCGCCCCGTGCCGCTGCTCGCCGAGCCCTGGCCCGGCATCCCCGTCCGGGGCCGCTCCCCCCGCAAGCGGTCGGAGACCACGTGGGAGCCGATCGCCCCGGGGATCACCCCGCACGGGCTCGCCCGGCACTCCCACAAGCGGGCGATGATCGAGGGCCGTGTCCCGGAGGTTCTCCAGCACGAGCGCCTGGGGCACGAGATGGGCGGTATCGGCGCGGTCTACAGCCAGGTGACCCCCGCGATGGTCGAGGCCCTCCTGGGCCTGCTGACGGCCAACTGGACGGCGTCCCTGGAGGCGCGGGCGAAGATGCACCCGCACTCACCGGTGGCGGTCCTGGACGAACTGCTGGCGCCCTACCGGAAGCAGGGCGCCAGCGGGGAGAACTCCAAGATCATCTCCCAAATCTCTCCCAAAACGGCCCCCACCCCCCTCCGCCGACGGGGGGTGGGGGCCGTGTCTTCTCAGGTCAGTCCCAGTCCAGGCCGCCGCCGGTCTGGTACTCGATGACCCGGGTCTCGAATAAGTACAGCGCCTTTCTCCACCTGCGGAAACGGTTCAACCGCAGGTCGGAGGGGGTGCCTGGTGGAGCCTGACGGCGTCTGAAGGCGCCTGAAGGCGTCTCGCCGCTCCCAAAACGCTCCCAAAACGGGGCCCTCCGGAGACCGCTCCGGAGGGCCCCGTGCTGTGCTGGGGCAGACGGCCTGGGCGAGTGCCCTGCGGCTTCCGGGTCGGCTCCGGAGAGTCTTCTCGTATCCGCCTCCAGCGGCCGTGATCTTGCGGGACAGTGTGACTCCGGGGACTGCTGCGGAGGAGACGCACCGGTGGGGTATGCGAGGCTGCTGGCGACGCCGCGAATCGCCGGGCTGTGGGGGGCGCAGCTGCTCGCGGTGATGGGCGCCCGGCTGTACGCGCTGGCGGTGATGTGGCTGGTCTGGGAGACCACCGGATCGGCGTTTCTCATGGGCCTGGTCGCCGTGCTGGAGTCGGTGCCCTACATCGTGATGGGCGCCGCCGGCCGCGGGGTCCTCACCCGGGTCGCGACGCTGCGGCGCCTGGCCGCGGTGGAGGCGGCGCGCGCCGGGATCGTCGCGTGCCTGCCGCTGCTGTGGGCGCTACCGGAGGCGCGCGTCCCGGGGCTGCTGGCCGTGGCCCTGCTGCTCGGCATCACCGGCGCGGTGTTCGACCCGGTGCTGCCCGGCCTGATGCCCTCGCTGGTCGCCCCGGAGCAGGCCCGGCCGGTGATGGGACTGCTCGACCTGACCGGGCGGCTGGCCCGGATCCTGGGGCCCGGCTCGGCCGGCGCCCTGCTGCTGGTCGTCTCCGAGGTCCACTTCTACTGGATCACCGCAGCCGGGTTCGCGGTCTCGGCGGTGGCGCTCGCGGTGATCGGACGCACCGCAGGAGGCGGGGGGGCGCCCTCCGGCGGAGAGCCGGGGCCCGAGCGGAAGGTCCCTTCGGCGTGGCCGCTGCTGCGCGCCCATCCGGCGGTGGCCTTCGCGGTGTCCCTGCACGGTCTGGGCATCTGGGCGGGCACCGCAGCGGCGATCGGGGTGCCGATCCTGCTGACCGAGGTCTACGGTGCCGGGGCGGGCGCCTACGGGCTGTTCACCGCCGTCACCGCGGCCGGGGCGCTGCTGGGGAACCTGGCCGTGGGCAACGTGAAGATCCGCCTGGCGGGCGGGTTCCTGGGGGTGTACTGCCTGGCGTGGATCGCCGGCGGGGCGGCGCTGGCCGCGATGGGGTTGGCGCCCACGCTCGGGGTGCTGTGGGCGGTGGCGTTCTTGTCCGGAGCGGCCGCGCCGTTCTCCGGGGTCACCCTGCACGCCTGGCTGGCCGAGCGGTTCGGCCAGGCTGAGCGGGTGGCGGTCCTGGCTGCCGACCACATGGTCATCCGGAGCGCAGGCACGGTCGGGATGCTCGTGGTGCCGCTGTATGTGGCCGCGGCGCCGCAGGCGGCGTTCGCCCTGTCGGGGCTGGCGGTCATCGCCACCGCCGGCGTGGGGCTGGTGATGGCGCCGCGTTTGGTCCGGGTCCCGGCGGCGGCGCGGAGCTGAGCACGCAGGGGCGGGCCCGCCTTTTGAGGAGCGGGCCCGCGCAGGGAAGGGGTTCAGGCGATCAGGCGGCGTCGCGGCGCCAGTGCGTCACCTCGACGTTCTCCAGCGGCACGCCCAGCTCGGTGTAGATGCGCTTGTGCATCGCGCCGAACCAGGCGCCCTTGCGCTCGGTGTAGAAGTCCTCGTCGTACCAGGCCACCCCGAGCAGGACGGTGCCGCCGCCCTGGGGGTCGCCGGTCTCGGCCTCGAAGTAGGTGGACTGCCAGTCCCACAGCATCAGCTCTTCGGGGCGGGCGCGCAGCCGCTCGTCGGAGTCGCGCAGCGCCTCGATGACCCGCTTGGCGGTCTTGTGGTCGGGGCAGTAGTAGCGGCAGTCGGAGAAGGCGATGGCGGTCTTGCCGTCGCGGCGGGTCTCGTCGTCGTCCTCGCCGACCAGGACGCGGACGCGGGTCACCGGCTCCACGCCGGGGTCGTACATCGTGAGGGTGGACATTGCGGGGGTTCCTTTCTCTGGGGGGCCGGTCACCGGTCAGCGGCCGGCACGGGGGTGAGGTGGCCGGGGGCGGAGCCGTCGCGCATCCGGCACCCGCCCGGGGCGGCGTAGCGGATGTTCAGACCGACCCGGGGGGTGTCCGTGCGGTTGGGCGGGCTGGTGTGGATCAGCCGGGCGTCCATGAGCAGGCCGTGCCCGGCCTTCACCGGGACGCTCTCCCACCGGGAAGGAGCGGGGGCGTCGATGGTCAGCGGGCGGCCCGGCGCCTCGGCGCGGCGGGTGGGCAGGTAGCCGCCGGTCTGGGAGCCGGGGGCGATGCGCAGGCACCCGGAAGCGGGGGTGGCGTCGGTGAGGGCGAGCCAGACGGTGGCGGCGCGCTGGGGGTCCAGGAGGAGGCGGTCGTTGGTGCCGTCCTGGTGGGGCGGGACCTCCATGTCCGCGCGGGGCGGCTTGGTGATGAGGAAGGTGTTCTCCACGGCGATCCGGGGGCCCAGCAGAGCCCGGGCCGGAGCGGTCACCTCCGGGGAGAGCACCAGGGCGCGGATGGCGGGCAGGTGCTCATGCGGGTTGGACACGACCGGGGATTCCGGATCGAGGCCGCTGATAAGTCGCTGAATGTGATCAGCCTCGGCCCAAGGGCCGAAACGGGCGCACCCGATACGGATGAATTCATCCAGGTCAACGGGGAGGATTTCCGGGCGGGTGACCAATTCACCACCACCAAAGATCACTCTTCGTTAGGTTATGACGTAATCACTGTCACTCGCCGCCCTCCCTACGTCAATAGGTCATGACCTATCCTGGCGGCCACACAATCCCAACCCCGAAGGAGGCGGAAATGACCCGCTGGGAGGAAATCGCCCGCGAACTGCGCAATTCGATCACCAGCGGAGAAATTGCCCCCGGGGACGTGATCCCGCGCGAGGCCGACCTGCAGGAACGCTACGGCGCCTCCCGCATCACCGTCCGCCGGGCCGTCGACGAACTCCAACGCGAAGGCCTGGTCGACAAGATCCGCAAACGCGGCACCGTCGTGCGCGCCCATCCCCCGCGCCACCCGCTCACCCGCTCCCGGCGCGTCTTCCGCGACGAGCTGGGCTACTACTTCGACCCCCTCGCCCAAGGATGGCGCGCCCTGCGCACCCCGACCGTCACCGCGGCGCCGGCCCCCGCCGACGTCGCCCGGATCCTCGGCGTGGACCCGGGAGGCGAGGTGACCGTCCGCTCACGGGTCATGGGCGACCCCGCCACCGGCCAGGCCGCCCAGCTCGCGACCTCCTACCTCGCCCCCGACGCCGTCGCCGAGCTGCCAGTGCTCGCCGCGCCCGACACCGGCCCCGGCGGCATCTACGACCGCATGGAGGAGGCCGGGCACGGGCCGCTGGAGTGGGAGGAGGCGATCACCGCCCGGATGCCCGCGCCCGCCGAGGCCGAGCACCTCGCCCTGGGGCCGGGGATCCCGGTGCTGCGGATCGTCCGCACCACCCGCGGCGCCGACGGCCGCGTCCTGGAGGTCAACGAGACCGTGGTCAGCGCCGGCCGGTTCGAGGTGGGCTACCCCATCGAGCGGGACGCCGGCGCACTACCCGAATAGGCGGCAACCCGCCCGCCCTCAGCGAGAGGCTGCCTCCGCGCCTTGAGGTTGCCCGGGTTTCCGAAAGCGGCCTCATCCGGCATTCCGCCTCGTGTCCGGCACACCACGGCGTAGCCTCCCGGGGACATCCCCCTGACACCGAGGAGGCGCGTATGAAGCGCATCACCGTCCCCGCCGCTGCGGCTCTCGTTCTGTTCTCGGCGGGCTGCTCCGGGGCGGCGTCCGACCCGGAGCAGCCCACCCCGGAGGAGGCGCCGGTCGCTGAGGAAGCCGCAGGCGAGGAGGAGGCCGGCCCCGCGACGGTGGGCCTGGACGGGCCCCACGACTTCGGCGACGGGTTCACTGTCGAGATCACCGATCTTCGCCGGGAGGTCGACCCCGACGGCTTCAACAGCTCGACAGGGGAAGAGGGCGAACTTCCGTATGCGGCGTGGAAGTTCGAGATCACCAACACCAGCGGAGCCCCGCTGCACACTGGGTCCACGACGAGCGCGTGCTTCGTCGGAGACCCCTTGGAGGAGAGCGAGCAACCGGTCCTCGGCGAGTCGGTGAACCCACCGGACACGCTGGCCGACGGCCAGTCGGCGACCTGGGATGCCGACTGCTGGATGGGCGAGGAGGAGTCCCAGCTGCAGTACACGCTGGAGTTCTGGGACGAGGAAGGGGCGGAGCCGACCTACACGGTCACGTTCGCCGGCGAGGTCCCGCAGTGATGCGCACCTGGTGCGGCAGCCGCTAGCATTCTTCTGATGCTCTCCGGAGCACTCAGGTGCGCGTCGGCCCCCTCTCCCCTAGCTGGTGAGGGGGCCGACGTGTTTCCAGGTCAAAGGCGGTTCGCCTTGACGTCGCGGAGGAAGCAGCGCCACTCGGCGGCGGGGAAGGCCAGGTGGCCGTCCTGCCTGTTCTTCGTGTCGCGGATCGCGCCCGCGCCGGCCTCCAGGTCGGCGACTTCGACGCAGTTCTGGTTGCGGTTGCTATAGCTGCTCTTGCGGAACTCAGGTGTGGTGTTCATGGGCCGCTAGTCGCTTTCTTCGGAAATGATCTTTTCAATGAAGGCAGCACTCTGGACGGTGGTCAGGGCAGCCGCCTGGACATCGGCGAAGAGCGCTACGCAGTCGGCGACCTCGTCCGGGTCCTCCTCGAACAAGCCGCTTCCCACCGAGTCGGTGTAGACGATCGGCCGGTCCAGCGGGTCGGGAAACTCAAGGATGCTGATCGGGCTCCCCAGCGCGGCGTGCGCCCCGACGGAGAACGGAAGCACCTGAATGTCGATGTTCGGGAGCTGACCGACACGCAGCAGGTACTGGAACTGCTTGCGCATCACGTCCGCCCCACCGAGCGGGCGGCGCAGTGCGGCCTCGTCGATGATCGCCCACAGTCGCGGGGGCGCTTCGAACCGCGTCAAGATCTCTCGGCGCTCCATACGGGCGTCCACCTGCCGCTGCAGATGCCCCGGTGAAGTGAGCCGGCCTCCACGGAAGACCGCTTCGGCGTACTCCGGTGTCTGCAGCAGACCCGGGATGGTAGCGACCTCATATGTCCGGATCAGGCTCGCTTCAGCCTCGAAGTCAGGCAACGGCTCGGCGCCGAAGATGTCGCGGTACTTCCACCACCAGCCCTTCTGCTTCGCGTCGCGTGCGAGCTGGTGCATTGCTTCGCGGGCGGCGTCGTCCTCGACCCCGTACAGGCTCAGCATCGCGTCCAGGTCGGAGGGCTTGACGGTCTTCAGCTCGCTGGTCTCCACGCGCCCGACCTTCGCGCGGGCCCAGTCCAGCCGGTCAGCAGCCTGCTGGAGCGTGTATCCCGCCTGTTCGCGCAGTTGACGGAGCTGCGCGCCGAGTCGGCGGCGGCGCACCGAGGGGCTGTAGGACTGCGTGCGTGCCATGGGAACCAGTCTAGCCCGGAAGAAAAAAGAGAGAATCCCAGATAGTCTCTTGCAAAGAATGCACATCTGGTCTCATGATGGTGCCCACCTGAGTAGCCCAGCTCTATCGAGAGATTGGGAGAGCATCAAACATGAAAATCGTCAAAGTACGCACATCACGTAGTCGACCCTGCTCGGCGTCGGCTTCCCCGGAGGTGGCCGTGGCCGCACCCCAGGAGTTCGTACTGGCCGATGACGCCCTCTACAGCGATGGCCGCGAGCTGAGCGGGGCCGAGGTCGACACGATCGCCGCCCGGCTTGAGCGGGCCCGGCTGTCCACCTGGTGGCGCGAACTGCGCTTCACCTACCCCCTCGGCTGCCGTGTGCGCTGGGGCCGAGCCCAGCAGGCCACTGTCGTCGGCTACAGCCACGCTCCCGCCGGAACCGGCCCAGCCGAACACCGCCTGCGCGTCCGCACCCGCCGGGGAGACGAGATCCTGCTGCCCGTCAGCGAAGCCGTCCGGCTGCGCGCCTCGGAGGTGGAGTGATGACCGCCCGCTCCGCTGACGCCTCCCGCCAGCTCCTCGACGCCATCTCCGGCGTCCTCACCCCGGCTCCCGCAGCCAACGAGCTGTGGGCACGTGACCGCCTGGTCTCCGACCGGGCCGCGCACGTCGCCTCGGTGCTGGCCATGGCCGACGAGGTGAGCACGGAGGCCCTGACCGCCGGCGTCCGCCAGGCGGCCGCGTACTTCCCCGTCACCTACCGGGAGGCGGCGCTGTGATGATCACCTACACCCCGCCGCCACCGCCGAGCAGCGCCTACCAGCGCTTCGTCGACATCGCCCTGGACCACCGGGACTGGGACATCGGCTACCGCGCCGATGAGACCGGGACCGGCCGCTTCGAGGCACTGCACGGGTCCGGCCTGGCCATCAGCACTCCCGACTTGGGAGCTTTCGCCCTGCTGCTCCGGCTCAGCGACGAGCGGCTGTTGGACCTGGAGGACCCGCCTGCCCGGGTCCGCCCCTACCTCGTCGCCTGGGAGCGCGAGCAGGCCGAGCGCGAGGCCGAGGAGACTGCGGCACTGATGGTCATCGCCCGCCGCCACGGCGAAGCCTCGGACGTCGTCAACGAGGTCGACAGGAGGTGGGCCCGTGAGCGCGCCTTTGCTTAGCGCCAGCGCCGCCGCCGACCTCCTCGGCGTCTCCCCGACCACGATCGCCCGCTGGGTCAACTCAGGGAAGCTGGCGTACATGCGGACCCCCGCGGGTCACCGGCGATTCTCCCTGGAGGTCATCGAACAGCTTCGAGCCCCCGCAGAAGGAGGGGCCGTGTCTTCCTCCGCCGCTCACCACCGCATCATCAGAGCCCCCCACCCCGACATGGTCCAGGTCGAGGCCGACCCCGCCGGCACCGTCCTGATCCCGGCCCCCGGAGTGGAGGTCCTGCTCTCCCCGGGCGGATCCAGTGCGGCCTACCTGGCCCGGCTCAACGACGCCATCGCCGCCGCCCGCGAACTCCTGAACCGCTCTGCTTCGGGGAGGTCCTGATGCCGACCAAGGCCAAGCTCCTTCTTCCTCGGGTCCACCGCCCGGACCCGGTCACCGACCACGCCGACGGCCTCTACGACCGCCTCTCCGAGGCACTGCGCGAACGCGGCCGGACCGTCGCCGACCGGGCCCGGAACCAGAAGGCCGCCGACGAGGCGTTCACCGCGCTGGACAGGCACCTGCGGCGGGGCGGGCAGCTGCCGACCCCGTGGCGGGGGGCGTCCCAGCCTCCCGACCCGCGCCCCTGACCGCCGCGCCCCGGCCACCCGGCCGCTGAGGCCGGGGCGCGGCCACCTCGCCGGGCCGCCCGTTCCCGCCTCCTTCCCTGTACGGGCGGCCCGGCCCCACCGCGGAAGAGCACCCGGGGTGCTGCAGTCCCCCGCCCCACCGGGCCGGGGAGCGCCCCGGGCGGGCCACCGCCACCGCCACCGAAGACCACGGAGACCACAGTGCGCCGGTTTGGGAGACCCGGCGCTCCCGGGCGGTCCGCCTCTGCGTGCGGCGCCGCCGCCGGCCCCTCCCTGTCCCCGGCGGGGAGGGGTCGGCAAGATCGACCAGCATCGACCAGCGAGGAGGAGCATGCGCACCACCAGCGGAATGCCACCGCCTTCGAGGCCCGTTGCGGCCAATCCAGCCGATTCGGTGGCGTGGAGGGAGGCGGGTGTGGTGACGTCGGAGGCACCACCAGGGTGTCCCGCTCGCGCCCTCCCGCTGCCGCTGCTACGGCGTGGTGATCTGCAACCCGTGTAGAGACCCCCGCGCGTCTCTATTCCTATGACCCCGTGAGGCGCGCGGGCCAAGCCCCGGCCGGGGCCGGGCGGCACCGCAGAGGGGCGGTGCCCAGCGGGGCGGACCACCAGGTCCGCCCCGCTTCATCGTGCGGCGTGCTGTGGCGCGCACGCGGACCGGGATAGCGTGCCGGAGGCACCCTGGAAGGGGGCCGGAAGCGCGTGTGCTGCGCCCGCCCCGTCTCGGACGCGGGGCCGGGGTTCTGGCCGCCCGGGGCCGGAGGGGTGTGGCTTCCTCATCGCCCGAAGAGGAGAGGTCGTGCTGCACAGCGTCGGTCTCGGGTGCCGGGGAAGGCCGAAGGCCGCCCCCGGGGCTCGGGGGCGACGCGGTCAGTGCAGCATGGCCTCGACGATGAGGATCGCGATGAGGTGGGCCACGACCCCGAAGGCGACAGCAGCGGCCAGGTTCTCGGCACCGTGGAAGAGACGGATGAGGCGGGCGTAGTACTCGCGCATTTCGACCTCCTGTAAGGGTGACGCAGGCCGCGTGATCCCGGTCCGCGTGCGCGCGCAACCCCGCCCCGGAGCGCAGCGAAGGGGCGGGGTTGCCGAAGGTCGCTGGCGTCTGGCGCGGCGACGCCCCGGGGAAGATGTCACCCTTACCCCCGGGGCGTCTTCCCGCCGGGAGAGGTCGACCATCCCGGCGGGCGCCTTTGAGGCTACCCGGCCGCGCGCAGCTCGGCCCGGTAGGCCGAGGCGTGCATCCGGCGGCCGCGGCGGCGGGCGTCGCGGAGGCACAGCTCCTCGGCGACGTCGGCGGGCGGTTCGCCGTCGTCGTAGCCGGGCTCGACGAACATCCACCGGTCGATGGTCGTGATGCGCAGGCGGCGCCCCAGCAGGGCGCCCGCGTCGACGACCTGCTGCTCGTAGGTCTCCAGGCCGCGGTCCCGGGCGTCCATCGTGGTCTCCTTCCTCGGAAGTGCGGCCCGCCCCGTCCCCTCCTCGGGGCGGGCCGCGGTCTACAGGGTGAGCATGTCGCCGAAGACCGCGCGGGCCTCCGACTCACTCATCTCCTCCCTGGCCTGGCAGCGAGGGCAGGAAGAGGTGTGCAGCTCCTCCACCCGCTCCAACTGGGAGAGCGGGGTGCGGCCCTCGATGATGGCCAGGCAGGCGGCGTAGGCGCGGGCCTCCGCCATAGCGCCCTGCGCGCCGGGGCCCCACTGGGTGGGGTCGGTGCGGTCAGGCCACGACTCCCCGCGCTCGGCGAGGATGGCGGTCAAGTCGTGCCAGGCGGCCGCGGCGAGCTTGGCGATGGCGGTGCGTTCGGTGCGGGTGGACATCTGGGATCTCCTCAGGTGGTGGGGCCCGGGGCGGGAGCGAGTCGGACGGGCCGCATACCCGCCCCGGGCGGTCTTCGGGTCAGCCGCACAGGATGTGCCGGTAGACGGCGTCGATGGTCTTGGCGGCCTGGTCGTCGTCCATCTCGTCCAGGCGGAGCAGCGGCTCCAGGTCGACGTCGGCCCCGGCGGCGCGGGCGTCGGCGGCGGCCTGCAGGTAGGTCGTCCAGGTGGCGGCGGAGCAGCGGGCGGGGCGGTAGCGGACGGACATCGGTGCCTCCGAGAGGTAGGGGCGGGGCCGGGAGCGGGTCCGGCCCCGCCGGTCAGGCAGGGGTGAAGGCGTCGAAGGCGCGGGCCTTGAGGGCATGGGCGGTGCCGGAGGTCAGCACCCGCTCGGCGCGGGCGGAGTCGGCGTCGCCATCGCCCCGCACCGGGGCGACGTGGTCGAGGTACTCGGCGATGGCCTGGTAGCCCGCCCACGCGGTACCTCGGATCGCGGCGTTGGTGTCGGCGTCGGCGAACAGGGCGCCCACCTCGTTCTCCCGGCGGGCGCGGTAGGCGCGGGTGCGGGTGGTGGGGTCGTCGGGCATGGGCCACAGGTCGCGGACGATGTCCATGAACTGGCCGTCCGTCAGGCTGGCGTCGATCATCTTCTCGGCTTCGGTCTGGAAGCTCTCCAGGTAGCGCCAGGTGAGCCCGAGCGCCTGGCGGGCCTCTTCGATTCGGGCGGTCGCCCCGGCGGTGTGCCGGATGGACCAGGAGGCCCGAGCGCCGCGGAGGGCGGCGGCCTGCGTGTTCGCGCACACCACCCGGACCGGGGAGACGATGGTCCGCATGGGGGCGGTCCCGTCGTGGGCGTTCATCGCGGCGATGTACAGGTCGACCTGGTCGACACCGCCGACAGTCATGGTCTCGGGCAGGCGGAGCGTCACGAACACCTCGCGTCCCCGGCGGAGGCTGCCCGCGGTCTCGAAATGCGCGCCGGACTCATCGACCAGCGCGTCGAGGAAGTCAGCCAATGCCTCGTTCTGCACGGGGGTGTAGGCGGAGCCGACGACGCCGAGCACGTCCGGGGCGCCGCTGTCGGGGTGGGTGCGGACGGTCGCGTAGGAGCCAGGGACCTTCAGCTCGCGCCCGCCGACCTCGGTGGTGAGCGGGGTCTTGCGGACGTCCCAGCCGCCGAGCCGGGCGACGCGCATCGCAGTCGCGGCGTCGAAGGTGCCGGGGAGAGTGGTGCCGAGCTTGTGCCAGGCGTCGGTGCGAGCGGTGGCGAAGGCGGCGGAACCGTCGACGAACTGTTCGATCTGGTGGGCCATTGGGGGTCTCCTTCGTTGAAGCGATACCATTATTATACGCGCTAGCGAGTCATTTATTGAGGAAAAGGGGCTAACCTCCAGGTCAGACATCCCTTACTCGGACTTGCGCGGGCGCCCCCGCGGGCGGCGCGACGTCTTGAACGCCTCCACCGTGGAGGCGTACCACCACGGAGTGCGCTCGTCGTACCGCCCGTCCGGCTGCGGCGCCGACCCCCGGGACACCATCTTCCGCCACCCGCCCGGCGTCATCTCCGCCAGGCCGGCGGCCTCCTTCGTCGTCAGCCGGCGCTCTTCGGTGCTCACCTTGACACCTTAGCGCGTCGTTTTTCTGTATCTCCTGACAGGCGGAATTCCCGCGCCTACGCTGGAATCCCCATGTCGAGGAGCCCCCGATGCGCGTTCCGCTCATCCTCGCAGCGGCGGCCGCCCTGCTCATCCCCGCGGCCTCAGCCAGCGCCCTCCCCCACCGACCACCGGCCGCCGAAGACTCCGCGCCCGCGAAGGCCCCGGCCGCCTCTTCGCCCGCGCCGCGTGAGCTGCCGCCCGCAGAGCTGACGGCGACGGCGAAGGTCGCCGCCGAGCAGTACATCCCGTCGGAGCCCGCCCCGGGCGATCCGGCGCCGGACACCTCCTACAGCGAGTGCATGGAGATCTGGCAGGACGATTCCCTGTGCTCCGGCGGCGGCCCCGCCGAGCCGGCCCCGGACCCCCGCGGCGGGGAGGGAATCCCCTCGGTGGACGAGCAGATCGCCCAGTGCATCGCGCAGACCGGGCTGCCGAAGGAGTGCGAGGACAAGATCCGCTACGGCATCCCCTAGAACACGGCGAAGGCGCCCCGCCCTCTCGGGGAGGGCGGGGCGCCGGAAGACCGCATCATCTGGTGTAGGTCGGCTTGGCCTGAGTAAGCCCGGCCGACAGCATCAGCCTCCCCACCACCGGCGATACGTGTTCTTCGACCAGGCGGGCCAGCCCGTAGTAGGCGGCGGTCACCACCACGGTGACGATCTCGGCGAGGGCGCCCTCGGGCAGGTCCAGGCCGATGCGTGCGGCCTGGACGAGCAGGATCCCGACGACCACCGGGACGAGGGTGCGGACGATGGAGTCGTACATGCGGGTTCTCCTCATGTGATGGGCTTGGTCCACAGCAGCGGCCACGTCTTCGCGCCCACGAGGCCGTCGACGCCGCCGGTCTCGTGGCCTTCGCGCACGGCTTCGGCCTGGACGGCGCGGATCGTGCGGGCGAGTCCGGCGTCGTACCGGTCCCCGCGGGCCACCCGCCAGCCGCGCTCCCGGAGCCGGCCCCGGATCCGGCGCACGTGCGGCCGGTCCGCGGGCCAGTACCCGGAGTGGTTCCGCCGGTCCGGCGACTCCGGCCCGAACCAGTGGCCCGAGGCGAGCGGGAAGGCGGGCGCGTCCGGGCCGGTCTCCGGCGGATCGTCCGGGGCACCGGTGAGCCCGATGTGCCCGAGCGTCTGCGGACCGGCGATCCCGTCCACGTCCAGGCCGTGGTCGGCCTGGTACTCGCGCACGATCCGTTCCGTCTGCGGGCCGTAGAACCCGTCGGCGCCGATGGTGTAGCCGCGGTCGCGCAGCGCCCGCTGCAGCTCGGCGATCGCCTCGCCGTACTCGTAGGGCTCCAGGAGCCCATCTCGGTCTTCTCGCCGGTACTCCTGGCCGCCGGTGTCGGGAAGCCCGTCGAGAGGCATGCCGGCGCGCACCCAGGAGTAGAAGGCATCGCCGGGGCAGTCGGTGGAGTAGACGTCGCGGTGTCCGCGGACCGCCAGGCGGCGGCCTGCGCGCCGGTTCGCCTCCTCGTAGAGAGCGCGCACCGTGCGCAGCGCCGCAGCCGAGGGGCGCGCCCGGGAGTAGGAGCCGATCACGCAGATGCCGATCCCGGAGGTGTTGTGACCGGGGGCGTGGGCTCCCTGCACGGTCCACCCGCGGCCCTCGTAAGCGGTTCCGTCTGCGGCGACGAGGAAGTTGTAGCCGACGTCCGACCATCCGCGGGAGTCCATGTGGAAGTCCTGGATGGCGCGGGGCGTCTGGCTCACGGGGCCTTCGGAGTGATGGATCACGACCTCGGTGCGGCGCGACCAGGAGACGTAGGAGCGGGAGCGCGGAGCCCGTGCCCCCCACCTGGCGCGGCTGACGATGGAGACCAAGGTTCCTCCTAGGTGAGGGCGACGACGAGGGTGACGATCCCGCCGACGACGACCGCCACGACGGTGACGATCGCGATGGTGTGGGTGCGCATCGCCTTGAGGTCGTCGGCGGTGACGCACGTGGCGACCCGCTGGTAGAGGTCGCGGATGCGGGACTCGTGGTCGTCCTGGCGGGTCAGCGCCACATCCAGGCGGGTGCGGATCTCCACGAGCAGGTCCCGCGTCTCGCGGTCGGGATCGGTCATGGCGTGGCCACGCCGTCCTCGATGGCCAGCTTCAGCTGGGCGTGGATGACCTTCTTCGCCGAGGTGGCGTTGTGGCGGACCCGGATCGCGACCGGGGTGTCCGGGTGGACGAACAGGGCGTGGTGCTTGGCCCGGTACTGCCCGCCGGGGTTGGGCGCCTCGTGCTCGGTGCAGGTGGTGTCCGGGCCGCCGGCGAGGTTCAGCGGGTCGCGGATGTACTGGTCGCGGACCTCGGTGTAGTCGCCGCCCTCCCAGTGGATCATCGCGGTGAGCGTGCCCCACCCGGTGACGGCCGGCCAGATCAGGGCGGACCGGTCGTCGGGGTAGGTGGAGCATGCCCCGTCGGGCTGACCGGCGTCGTGCATCCCCCAGGGGTCGTAGGATTCGCCAACGTAGGGGAATTTCAGCAGCGTGTAGGCGTCCGGCTGGATCTCCTGGTCGTCGTTGTTGATCAGCGAGCACACGTACAGGGCCACGGCATCTCCTAGGAGATCGGGGACTGGAGGACGGCGACACCGGTCACGAACAGGGCTGAGGAGTCGTCGGCGGTGGTGTCGGTCCACTTCGTGACGCGGACCCCGTGCTCGGTGGTGAGCACGTGCTGTTCGGCGGCGGTGCGGGCGGTCTCCCACGTGTCGGCGTCCAGTTCGGTCTCGCCGATCCGGAACAGGCCGTCGCCGCCGCGGTTCACCGTGACCGGCGTGTGCGGGAGGAACACCTCTGTAGCCCGGTCGAGGGCGTAGCGGTAGGGGTCGATCACCTCGGCTCCTCAGTAGGGCAGGACGATCAGGCGGCGGCGCTGGAACGTGGCCGTCCCGGAGCTGGTGCGGTACTTCATGGTCCAGGTGTTCTCGCCGGGGGTGAGGTCGTCGAAGAACACCGCGTGGCTGCTCTGGTGCCGGCCCTCGGCGCCGGTGGAGTTCGTGAGGGCGCGGACGTCGTTGCCGGCGATGTTGGAGGCGCCGGTGACGTCCACGGTGACCCGGCACGTCGTCGGCTCCGAGTTGCTGGACCGCATCTCGCAGGACCACAGGGCCAGCGCCAGTTCCCCCGTCTGCACGGTGACGGTCGGCCCTTGGGTGGCCAGGTCGTCATATGAGGTGGAGGTGGTGGTCTCCTCGGTGACGATGGTCTGCCGCCGGCCGACGCGCTCGACGATGCGGTGAGCGGAGTCGGTGACGAAGTATCCGCCCTGCTCAGTGGCCTTCGCGGCCGCGCTTTCCAGCAGGTTGTCGCGGAGGTGGGTGTTGAGCTGGGCGGCGGTCAGGACCGACCCGGCGACGAAGGTCATGGGCGCTGTCCACGCCATTGGGAGGCCTCCTAGAACGGGATCACGACGATTCGGCGGGACAGGAATTCCCCGGTGCCGCTGGAGCAGCGGTACTTGGCCGTGAACGTGTTCGACCCGGGGGTGAGCGGCAGGCTCGCCGCGGTGTGCAGGGCGACTCCGGAGCAGACCACTGCGGCCCCTTGCGCGCCGACGATGCCGATGCCGCGGTTGTCGGCCGGGGATATCGCGGTCGCCCCCGCCACCTCGTAGGCCATCCGCGCCGACCCGCTGGTCCCGGTGTTGCTGGCCACCCCGTGGACCATGACCAGGGCGCCCACTCCGGTCTCCACCGTCACCGACGGGCCGAAGGTTTCCAGGTCGGTGTAGCTGGTGGAGGTGGTGGTCTCGGTGACCAGGACCGCGTCCGCCGCGCCGAGGCGTTCCGCGATCTCGTTCGTCCCGGTTACCGCGAAGTGGCCGCCTGCGGTGGTGGCCTTTCCGGCCGCGGTCTCCAGCAGGTTGTCCCGCACGGACGCGTTCCAGGCGGCGGCGGTCAGGGCCGTTCCGGCGACTGCGGTCAGCGGAGCAGACCACGCCACGGTGTCCCCCCTTCCAGGCTGGAGGGCGCACCGCCGGAGGTGATCTCGTGGGCGTGCTCGGCGGCCTCGGCGTACAGCTCGGTGGGTGTCTGGCCGTGCGGGGCCCCGTACCGCACGGCCAGTGGGTGCCCGGCCGGGTACCAGTTCCTCGTCTGCGGGACGGGCCGCTCCGCGAGGGCCTGCCAGATCTCGGCGGCGTCCGGCGGCCACTCCACCGGCGCGACCAGCTGGCAGTTCCCGCACTGGATGACCGTCTGCCGCGGCCGGAGGAGTTCGGCGCCGCCGCAGTAGGGGCGGATGCAGTCGGCGACCCACCGGCCGTGGTTGACGTAGGCCCGCGCCGGTTCGACCGTGAGCTGGCCGGGCGCGGGCGCCCACCGGGCCGGATCCTCACCCGGCGGTGGAATCGGGCGGTGGCCGCGAAGCCGCGCGTTCAAGGCGCTGAACAGTTTCAATGTCCCATCAGCCCTTCGTCGAGAGTGGACTGGTCGAGCACGAAGAGGCGGTCCGGGTCGTCGATCCCGGGCAGGGCGAACACTCCTTCGTCGAAGCCCTTCGTCTCGTCGTCGAAGACCAGCGCGTCCGCGTGCTGCTCACGCACCCGCTCGCACCCGAAGGCGGCCTGGTGGTCGTGGCCGACATCGGCGATGGAGTGCTCGATGCGCTCCACGAAGTGGTCGTGGTCGGTGAAGGTCTCCGGCTCGATGATGCGGACCCGGTCGGACAGGTCCCGGCGCAGGATCTGGTCCATGCGCTGGGTGTGGCCCCTGCCGACGACGGTGATGGTCATGATCGGCAGCCGGTCGGCGCGCTGCCCCAGGATGATCTGGGCGATGTCGGCGACGTCATGCACACCGGCCAGGTCCAGGTCCCCTTCGTAGGAGCGGCGGCCGTGGACGGCGATGGACTGCTCGTCCTCGGCGCGCACCTGCACAGTGCGTACCACCGGTACCGGTGTCGCCCTCAGCCTCAGGCCGCGGATCGTCGCACCGGCGGGCCCGGCCTCCATGCGGATCTCGGTGGACTGGCCGCTGGTGCGGGACAGCGCCACGGTGACTTCCCCGGAGAGGACGACGTAGTCGTAGTCAGCGGGGACGATCAGCTCCTGGTCGGCCGAGGTGATCCGGTGGCCGGCGACCGGGGAGACCGCGTACAGGAAGGGGTCGTCGGCCTGTACCCGGATCGTGCGCTGCTCGGAGGCGGCCAGCGTGAGGACGCCTTCGTCCTCCCACACGACCTCTTGGTAGACGGGCGCGCGTTCGGCGACATCAACCTCGATGGAGTTGACGATGTCCTTCCACCCGATGTCGTATTCGACCGGGCGGGAGAAGACCGGTTCGGCGCCGGTGTCGCGGAAGGCGGCCTGCACGCTCAGCGAGGCCTCGCGCTGGAGCCGGTGGTGCCGGTCGCGGAACACGAAGTCGCCGCTGCTGGAGACGAACGCGAACGCTGCAGGCCCTTCGGCCTCGACGACTTTGGACAGCACGTCGAAGGCGTCACCGTACTCGCCCCACCACCAGCGCAAGGTGGTGGCGCCGGCGTCCAGGTCGCGGCGGTCGGCCGGCCATCCGATCGCGTCCAGCAGCACCCCGATCGCCTCGCCGGTGCGCAGGGACGGGTACAGGCGGGTGGAGATCTTGGCGTTGCGGAGCCGGGCCAGGGTGTCCAGTGCGGTGAACTGCACCGAGCGGGACTCGCGCACCGGGTCCAGCTCGTAGTCGTCCAGGAACCCGCGGAAGAGCGAGTAGATCTTGCCTTGCCAGGTGGCGCGGATCAGCACAGGGCGGCCCGGCCCCACCTGCCCGGCCAGAGACGAGGCCGGGTTGTCCGGAGAGTAGTCGTGCGATCGGTTGTCGATCTCGAACCCGGTCTGGCCTGGAGCGATCGCGGACAGGTTGCGGGCCTGGTCGCGCCCGTAGGAGATGTCGACGGCGGTGCGCAGGCCCAGTACCCGGCCGGTGATGTCCTCGCCTTCGCCGAGCAGCTGTACCACGTCGACATAGACCTGCTCACCGCCCGAGGTCGCTGCGGCGGGCTCGATGCGCAGGTCTCCGGTGGGGGCCGAGGCGGTGAAGGCGACGCCGATCTGCTCCCACTGCTGGCTGCCGGTGGAGGCCGTACCGGTCTCGCCCCCGGCAGCCAGCCGCACCGCGGCACCGCCCGAGGTCACCCATACCCACGCCGATGCCGTGTAGGTCCGCCCCTCGATGAGCCCTGTCAGCTCCCGGAACGCGTACTGGGTGGCGCCGTCCGACCAGGTGATCAGCATCGATGCGTCACCGGAGTAGGCCTGGCCCGTCGACCGCTGGAGGGTCGGGGACTCGTCCGGCTCCGGGATCGGCTGCAGGGAGGCGACGGCGACCGTGATCCCGTGGGCGCGGGCGTAGGTGTGGGCGGCGGTGAAGGTGTGCGTCGTGCTCGTCTCGCTGCTGGTGAGCTGGCGGGTCGCCAAGGAGCCGCCGGTGAAGTCGTTGCTGGACTGCTCGGAGCGTTGGGTGAATCCGGTCGGCGCGGTGATGCTGATCGGCTGCGACCCGGCGGTGGTGTAGGTGACCCGCAGCCGCGGCCGCTGGCTGCTGCTGGCGTTGTACCCGCGGAAGTACCCGTAGTCGTTGCGGTCCCCGGCCGAGGGGCGGCCGGTGGTGATGCCCTTGGCGGTGTTGTCGCGCAGCTCCTCGCCGACCGCCACGGGCAGGTCCACGTACTTCGTCTCGCCCTTGTTCCACGAGTGGCTGCTGCGGTTGAACGTGCCGTCCGTCGACGTGCTGCCGCCGGGCTCGGCGGCGTTGTTGTGGGTGCCGAAACGGGCGGTCAGCCCCGAGCTGAACCAGGAGTGCTCGTTGGAGAGCCGCAGTTCGACACGGTCGATGGCGGAGCCGGCCAGGTCGGACTGGATGGTGGCGTGGTCGAACCCGGCCTTGCCGTACTGCTTGCCGGTGCCGTCGCCCAGCAGGGTGTCTCCCTGGTAGAGCCGTGTGCCGCTGCGCTTCCCGAACCCGTACCAGGACGCGGACCAGACCGCGTCGTAGGTTTTCGTGAACTGCTGAGGCGGCGGGTCCTCGTACTGCGCCGCTGCCCACCGCAGTTCCACATCGTCTGCGTGCGTCGGGGTGATCCCGGGCGTGGGGATCAGCGTGTCGCCGGCGAACGGAGCGAAGCTCGCGACGACCGGGGTGACCGCGCCGTCCGCGCCCTGAACGGCCGCGATGCTCACCACGCTGTTCGCGCCGGTCCCGTGGGTGAACACGTAGTCCGCGGGCTCACTGGAGGCAACCCGCCACCACACCTTCGTGTGCAAGCTGCCGGTGCCTCCCGTGACGGTCTCCAGCAGCGTCCACCCCGACGGGGTGGTCAGGTCGGTGTCGTCGCCGAGGTCGGCGGACTGCACCGCCACGAGCACGTCGCCGTCGGCCACCCCCGCCGGGACCGGGCACGTGAACGACCCCGCCTCGGCGGACTCCGCCGAGGACACGGAACGGATGCTGGCCGGGGTGGGCTCGGGCGGCGCCGGCGGTTCAGGGACCCGTCCCCACCCGTCCAGGCCCGCCTCGAAGTCGCCGAGCCCCAGACCTTCGTCGGTGTCCCAGTCGACGAAGAACTCGTAGGAGGCGCGCCTTTCCGCGCCGTTGGGTTCGGGGCCCGGTCCGGGATCCTCGCCTTCGGGCTCCAGGAGCACGGCGGCCGCCGCCATGCGCCCCGAGCTGGACGAGGAAACCGTGTGCGTGGTGGTGGGCCCGTCAGCGGTGATGGGTTCCTGCGCCGCGGCGGAGATGGTCGCCTGCGTGATGAGGGTGTCCATGGCAGCGGGGAAGGTCGGCTCGGTGCCGGCGGCGCCGGACCAGTGGAACCCGAACCCCACCAGCATGTCGTCGGTGGCCGCCGTCAGGGACGGCATGTCCACGGAGGTGACGCCCTCGGCAGAGGCCACCCCGTGGTCGCGCACTGCGGCCGCCCCGCGCCAGGTCGACAGGATCGCGTGGTGCTGGTGGGAGGCGTTCCACTCCCAGGTGTAGGAGGCCGGTTCGTTGTCGGCGGTGCGCGTGTACAGCCACACGGCGGTGCCGGTACCGATCTGGTGGCGGAACAGCTGCGTCCACCCGGCGGGCGGCGTCAGGGTGTCGGCGTCGTTCGCGCTGAGCCAGGCGAGCACCAGGTCGCCGTCGGCCGTGCCGGAGGGAACGTCCACGGTGACCGAGGCCTGGAACCCGCCCGCGGACGCCGCGGCAACGTGGGTGATCACCGGCGCACCCTCACTGTGCCGCGGGTGACCCGGCCCTTGCGTTCGGCGGCCGACAGCGCCTCTACCACCAGGTCCTCCGCGTGCTTCTTCGAGGTGATGACCGACCCGCGCAGGTCGATGATGATCTGCTGCGGCGGCCGCTCGTAGTCCGCGCGCGTCAGCGGCTCCGGGCGCCCGAGCCGGTTGTCGAGCAGGTTGAGCCCCGGCGACAGCACAGCCCCCTTGTCGGCGATGCTGGCACCCCCGGGCCCCCGGACGGGGTTAGCAGGGCGGTCGCGGCGGACAGGCGCGAACCCGTACCTGTACGGGAACAGGCCGGAGTGGGATCCGCGGGCGCCCCGGCCCACGATGACGCCACGCGATCCGCGGCTCTCGACGTTGACGCCCATCAGTGTTCCGGCGGTGTGGCCGACGCCGGCATGGGTGATGCCGACCTGGAACGGTGACCGGAGGTTGCGCACCCACCCGGGCGGGGCGCCGCCGCGGAAGCTGTGCGTGCTGTACCTGCGGAAGTAGGGGCCGACCCCGCGGATACTGTTCTCGATGGCCCCCATGAACCCCGAGCAGTCGTACCCGCCGGGCCCCGCGCCTCCCCACACATAGGGCTTGCCGTGCTGGGCGCGCGCGAACTTCGCGGCGCGGCGCAGCCGCTGGCTGGCGCTCTCCAGGCCTGCCCACCCGGCGGCCCCGCCGACCATGGACGCGGCGTAGTCGTCGTCGGCCTTGCCGAACCGGTCGAGAACCTTCTTCTTGATCGCCTGGAACGCCCTGTAGGGGATGCCCGCGAAGTCGTCGCCCTTGCCGAACCGGTTGGCCAGGCTGTCGCTCAGGGCGTTCAGCGGCTTGGTGGCCCACTCCTTGACCTTGCCGACGATGGAGTCCCACTTGTCGGACAGCCACCCGACGATGCCGCCGCGGGCGAACCCGGCCTCCTGGGAGAAGGAGGAGAAGGAGGCGGTGGCGTCCCTGGGGGCTTGGCCGAGGCCGAGCGCGTTGGTGCGTTCGGACAGGCGGCGCACCGCCTGGACGCCGCCGGAGTTGCCGACCCGGTTGAGGGCGTGCACGAAGCCGGCGCCCAGGCCGCGGACGACCTCGGGGACCAGGACGCCCTCACCGGACCGCATCGGGGTGAGCACGTCGTCGCGCTTGGCCACCTGGTAGCCCGGGATGACGCCGCCGCGCCGGAATCCCTTGGGGGGGTTCATCGAACCGAGCGTCGACAGGCCCGGGACCTTCTCGGCGATTTTGTTCCACAGCTTGCGGAGACCATCGTTGTAGACGGTCTCGATCAGGAACTTGACGGGGTCCTTCGCGATCTCCTTGAGCTTGTTCCACGCCTTCTTCACACCGTCGCGGGCGCGCTCGAACGCGCTCACGACCTTGGAGCGCAGGGTGTTGATGGCGCTGGAGACGCTGTCGCGCAGCGACCGGGCCCGCGAAACGACCCAGTTCTTTACGGAGTCCCAGATCGCCCGAGCCTTGTCGCGGACGGCGATGAACGCGGACAGCACCTTGATGCGCAGGGTGGTGACGGCGATCAGGGCCAGCAACCGCATCTGGTTGACGCGGGCGACGATCCAGTCCCGCACCACAGCGAAGATCGCCGCAGCCCTGTCCCGAAGCGAGGTGAACCAGCCGATGACCCCGTTGACGAGGTCGGGCACCAGGCTGTTGCCGACGAGCCAGTTGTAGATCCACCGGAACGGGGCGCTGATCGTGGTGATCAGCCCGGTGACGATTCCGGACAGGATCGTCACAGCGCCGTTGAAGATGCCGACGACAGCGGTCCACAGTCCGGAGAAGACGGCCTTGACGCCTTCCCACATCCTCGACCAGTCGCCGGTGAACAGGCCGATGAAAATGTCGAGGAGGCCCGAGATGACCGACAGGGCCCCGGAGAAGATCCCGGTGACCATCTGCCAGGCGCCTGAGACGATGCCGGCGACCATCTGGAAGGCGCCGCGGAAGTTGGCGACCACGACCGTCTGCAGGAAGTCGACGACCGTCATGATCGTGTCGCCGTGCTCTTCCCAGACGCCCTTGATGACCCCGACGGCACCGGAGACGATCTCGGCGATCTGACCGAAGATCTTCTCGAACTTCGGGCGGACCTCGGCGATGAAGTCCATGACCGCGCCGAAGGCACTCAGCGCGGTGGCCTTGATCTTGGGCCAGGTCGCCGACCACCACGCGACCAGGGCCTCCAGGCCGGGGCGGAGGACGCCGTCCCACAGCGCCGACCAGCCGGCCTTGATGGCCTCCCAGGTGGCGACCACACCGGCGCGGAAGGTGTCGGAGCGCTTCCAGGCCATCCAGACCGCGATCCCGAGGGCTGCGATCCCGGCGACGACCGCGGCGACCACGCCCACGACGGGGGTCATGACGCCGGCGATCGCGCCGACCGAGGTGATCAGCATCCCGACGACGATCAGCAGCGGCCCGATCGCCGCAGCGACGATGCCCAGGACAACGCCGATCTTCAGCAGCCACGGGTTCGTCTCGGCCAGCGCCTGCGTCCACTCGGTGACCTTGGAGATGATCGCGGTGGCCCACTCCAGCAGGCCGCTCTCAGCGACCGCGATCGCCAACCCTTCCAGAGCGGACTGCAGCTCCTTGACGCCGCCGTTGAACCCCTCCATCTGCGTGGCGGCGATCTCGGAAGCGGTTCCGCCCGCGTCGCGCAGGTCTCCGGTGAGGGTGCTGAGGGCATCCGCCCCCTGGGACACGAGGGCCTGCATGGCCGGCCCGGCCTCCACGCCGAAGATCGTCATCATGTCGGCCGTCGAGGCCCCGGCGCCTTCGAGCTGGCCGATGATGTCGACCAGCGGCAGGAGCTGGCCCTTGGAGTCGGTGACGCTGACGCCGAGTTCAGCGAGCTTGGAGGTCACCTCGGCGGTCGGTGAAAGCAGGCGGGCGATGGACCCGCGCAGCGCCGTGCCGGCCTCCGACCCCTGGATGCCGGCGTTGCCGAGCAGGCCGATCGCCGCCGAGGTCTCCTCGATGGACAACCCCGCTGAGGCGGCCACGGGGGCGACGTACTTGAACGACTCGCCCAGCATCGACAGGTCGGTGTTCGTCGAGGTGAACGTCTTGGCGAGGATGTCGTTGAGCCGTCCGACCTCGGCGGCCTCCATCCCGTAGCCGGACAGGATGTTGCTCGCGACGTCGGCGGCAGTGCCCAGGTCGACCGCCCCGGCGGCGGCGAGGTTGAGCACACCGGGCAGGGCGTCCATGGTCTCCGAGGCGGAGAACCCCGCCATGGACAGGAACTGCATGCCTTCGGCAGCCTCCGACGCGGAGAACTGGGTGGTGGACCCAAGGTCCTTCGCCATCTCGCGGAGCTGGTCGAACTCGGCGCCGGTCGCGCCGGAGACAGCCTTGACCCGCTGCATGGACGCCTCGAAGTCGCCGGCCGTCGTGATGGCCATGCCGCCGATCGCAGCCAGGGGCGCGGTGACCGAGGCGGTCATCGTCTGGCCGACCCCGCGGACCGCCGACCCGGTGGACTGCATCTTCGTGGCGAAGCCGTCGATGTCCTTGACGGCGTCCCGGACGCCTTTCCCGACGTACTTGGCGAAGATGTTGAAGCCGAGGGAGGTGACAGCCGCCACGGGCCACCTCCCCGCTGGGTCAGCCGTTCTCCGGCTCGTCGTGTTCAGGTATGGCCGGTCTGGGCACGTGCTCGATGCCGTCCGGGAGCTGGTGCCGTTTCTTGGCGTCGGTGTTCACCCGCACGTAGGTCAGCCGCAGCGCACGCAGCTCCTCGACCACTTCGGCGAGCAGTTCCACCTGCTCGGTCCAGTCCGCCAGCGCCCGGCCGCCGGCCCTCACCGCGTAGGTGGCAGAGCCGTGCGGGAGTCGGGAGACCAGGACGTGCAGGCGGCGGATGGTCATGTCGCCGCGGAGGAAGGCGTCGAGCTGGTCCTGATCCCGCGGGTAGTAGCGGGCGAGATCGGCCTCCAGATCCTCGGAGTGCTCGCTGACGAGAGCGGCGAGGACGAGGAGGTCGTCGGGGATGAGGGTCAGGACTCCTTCGAGTCCTGGGACTTTCCCGTCAGGGTCTCCCCGAGGCGGCGGATCGCTTCCTCGAACTCTTCCTCGGTGACGTCGGCGTCCTCCAGGCGCTCCAGCTGCTCCTCGGAGAACCCGACGGTCTCGATGGCGCCCCACAGGTCGCCCTGGGACATGCGCCGCATGAACTTGAAGCGCTTCCAGCGGCGCGGCAGCACCAGTTCCAGGGTCTCGCCATCGCCGAGCGGCATCCGGAACACGATCTGTCGCCCGGTCGCCTCTGCGTCGGCGGTCTCCGCCGCGTCGCCGGTCTCGCCGAGCTTCATACCGGTGATCTCGACGGGCTTCTTGCTGGCCATCAGGGTCTCCTTCGGGTCGGTCGGGTCTTGGGAGCGGGGTGGGGCGGCCGGAGACCCGAAACCGGCCGCCCCACGTTCAGATGTCGGCGCCGTCCATCAGGAGCGACGCCAGGGCCAGCCAGGTGCCGGCCAGGTCGGTGTAGCGCTCCATCAGGCCGCGGTCGGTTTCCGTCTCGGCGGTGCGGAGCAGCCGGGCGGCGGAGCCCAGGGCTTCCTCTCGGGTGGGGATCGGCGCCTCCGTGCTCACCCGGTACCGCCGGCCTTGGCGACCTGGTCGGCGGCCTTGTCGAGGACGGCGTGGATGTTGCGCATGACCTGTGGCTGCTCCTCGGCGAGCGGTTCCAGGAACCAGGAGGCGCCCTGCTGGTTCACCCACACGTCGCGGTTGCCGAACACGGGGTGCCGCCACCCGCCGCCGGCGTGCCGGGTGCGGGAGTCCAGGCCGCGCGGGATCACCGACTGCTCGGCGTCGGGCATCGCGGTGACGATGCGCATCCCGGTCTTGGTGGAGGCGCGGACGCGCACCCCGCGGGCGACCGTGCGGCGCAGCTGCCGCGGCCGGTGCGGGTGCTTGCCAGTGCCGCCGCGGCGCCCCTTGACCGCCAGCGCTTTAGCTTCGCGCTTGACGCGCTGCACACCGGTCTTCGCCGCGCCCCGCAGTTCCCGGCGGAGCTTGGTCGGCAGCGTCTTGTCGACCGCGCGCAGCTGGTCGGCGACCCGGCGGACCTCGCGGCCGACCTCGATCTCCACATCCATGCCGCTGGCACCGGAGGCAGCCATCAGGTGGCCGTGCTCCGGATGATGCCCTCCCGCTGGGCCGGGAAGGTCACGGTGGTCTCCGACAGTTCACCGACCGCGCCGGCCAGCGGCGTGTACTCCAGCAGGATCACGGTCCCGGAGTACTCGGGGTTGGTCTCGGAGACCGGGTCGGAGGTGGGGCGCACGACGACCTGGAACTCGGTCTCGCCGTCCCACAGCGGGTACAGGGTGGCGTCCACCGACGCGGCGTCGAAGTCCTGCTGGAAGTTCAGCTCGAAGTTGTCGTCCTTCAGCCCGTGGGCACGCTCACGGCCGCTCCCGCCGAAGTTCGTGGTGTCGATCTCGTCCTTGCTGAGCGTGACGGTCACGCTGGAGATGTGGTCGGAGAAGTTCACCGAATCAATCTCGATGAAGCAGTTCCTGAGCACGAGCTTCGCCATGGCCTACTCCTCTTCCTTCGCGGCCGCGGCGGCCGACTCCTGGACATGCACAAGCCCCGGGGTTTCCCGGGGCTTGTGGGTCTTCTTCACCGTGCGCTTCGGTGCGGGCGGCGGGTCGGGGGCGACGTGGCCGGCGCGCATCAGCCGTGTCGCGTGGTCGTCTTCGAGGTACACGTGCTCGCCGCGCTTCCGGTCGAGGACCGGCTGCTTGCCGACCACCACGTAGCGCTGTGCCATCTCGTCTCCTTCAGCGGCGTCTCTTCACGGAGTCCTTGGTGACCACGGGCCCGTGCCAGTCGACGTCCAGCGCGGAGGCGTCCTCACCGATGAACGCCGCCGCCCGTCGGGGCGGCAGGACAGTGTCGGGCTTGGTGAGCGAGGGCAGGTCACCGTGCTCCACCAGGCTCGGGACGGTGAACAGGGTCTTGACGCGCATCTGCGCGTAGGCCTGGCTGCCCCGGGTGTCGTCCTGCTTGATCCCGGGCAGGAGCCGGTAGCGGGCGATCAGCTCCGGGAGCAGCGGCACCGGGTGCGCGCAGGCGACCCCCCACCGCGGGCCGTCGAACTCGATCCACGGCGCGCCGGTGGCCAGGGCCATCTCCAGCAGCGGGGCCATCCGGTCCCGAGGCCGGAGCGCGCCGAGGTACAGCCCGATCGGCCGGTTCCCGGCCACCTGGGAGGCGCGGGCGAGCCCGGCCAGCAGGTCCCCGCACACCACCGCGTCGTCCTGGAGGATGACGTGGTGGGAGGCAGCCGGGTCGTAGGCCTCTAGGGCGCGCAGGCACGTATCGGCGACCTGCCCATTGCGGTCCCACACAATCGGAGCCCCCACCTGCTCGGCGAGCAGGGCGGCGTGTTCGCGGCGGTCCGGGTGCGCCATCACGGCGACGCTCACCGCAGGCAGATCGCTCTCAGCTCCCGGGGGGTCGTACTGCGGTACCCCGCGGTCCGGGTGAGCACCTGCCCTCCCAGGCGTTCCACGGCCGCCGCCAGGGCCGGGGTGTGCGCGGCCGCCCGCGGCAGGTGTTCGGAGGGATCCGGGGTCTCCAGGTACAGCAGCGTCGAGCGTCGACACACGACCTCCAGGATTCGGCGCCAGTTCGGCGCGTGGTGCAGTACCGACAGCAGCAGCACGGCGTCGAAGTCGCCGAGCGCGTCGATCTGGTCGGCGTTCATCCGGTGGTTGATGACCGTGATGCGGTCGCTCGCGGCCTTCCGCAGGGGCGGGTGGTCGTCTACCGCGACGACGTGGGCATCGAAGTCCTCGACGAGCCGCACGGCGAAGTACCCGGCGTAGGCGCCCAGATCCAGTACGCGCAACGGGCCGTCTGGGTGGTGGGCCCGTAGGTGGTCGCGGATGGCTTCGTAGCGGGTGCCGCAGTCGCGGTCGGCCTGGCCGACGTCACGCCCGTTGACCCGCTGGGGCTGGTACGGCATCGGCACCTCCCCACTGCCGCCCGATGGCGAGTGACTGCGTCGACCACCACCACTGCGGGGCGAGGCGCGCGTGGATGTCCGGGGCCGGCACACCGGAGGCGGCCGGGCCCACCAGGTCGTAGGAGGCGAGGGCGGGCCACCAGATGACGGTCTCCCAATCGATCAGCCGCGGAGACCCGTCGGCGGCGCGCACGACGTTGCCGACATGCACGTCCCGGTGGTGGAACCCGTGCTCCAGCAGCGCGGCGAGCAGCTCGGTGAGCTGCCCGGCAGGCCGCCACCCGGGGTGGTCGATGGCCACGGGCAGGGTTTCGATCACCAGGCGCCGATCGCCGTCGAAGTCGACCAGCCGCGGGCACGCCCACGGCAGATGCTCATAGATCCACGCCTCCCGGCGGGCGACCATCGGATCGGCGAAGGTCTTGACCGTGTGCTCGGGGCCGGCGTCCACCACCGCCCGGGTGTGGCGCGGGCGGTTCACCTCGCCAGGACCTCGACCAGCAGGTCAGCGCCGAAGTACTCCACCCCGCCCCAGCTGATGACCCCGTAGTGCGACACGCCGGGCACCTGGGCGTACTCAGCGACCACGTCGCCCTCGTGGACCAGCGCTTCCAGGCCCGACTCGACCGCGGCCTTGACCGACAACGCGCCTTCGGAGTCCAGGTAGGCGTCCAGCACCTCCTGGCCCGACTCGTCATGCGCCGCTGAGACGGCGAGCTTGACCAGGAAGTGCATCTTGTGGGAGCCGCCGCGGAACGACTTGTCGTACTCGACGGCGAGGCGGCTGGTCGACGATTCCGGGCCGAGCCCCGGCAGGATCGCGGCCGCCGGCGGGGTGATCGATCCGGGCACCGTAGCGCTCACCCGCAGCCCGCCGATGGCGTCCAGGCGCCCGGCGAGCACGCGGCGAATGCGGCTGATGGAGGCCATCACGCCACCGCCACGACGCGGCGCTGGTAGGGCGCGAGCAGCTGGGAGACGCGGTGGTTCTCCCGCAGGCGGATGAAGCCCATGTCGGCCACCCCCTGGATGCCGAAGGGGGCGTCGCCGAGCTTGAAGACCTCGGCTGCGGTGACCAGCGCGGCCTCTGTGATGGAGGCGGGCACGGCAGCCCACCCCCAGCGGGCGGTCACCTCGACGCGGCCGGAGAACCCGCCGCGGATGCGCCAGAACGGCCACCCTGGTTCACCGTCGACCACACCGCCGAGCGGTTCCAGGGCGAAGTCGCCGTCGGCGAAGGCGGTCCCGTCGATGCTCAGGTCGTCGGTGGTGTGGAAGTCGTCCACCAGCAGCAGCCCCGTGGACAGCGCCTGGAAGGTTCGCGCCTCCGCGGTGTCGGTGCGCTGGAACTGGCGGCCGCAGAACTGGTTCACGGCCCTGCTCGCCGCGGCGAGCGCCCCGTTGAGCGCGGCATCGTCGTCGGTGTCGACGATGTTCAGCCGCTCTTTCAGCTCCTCCAGCGAGCCGTAGGGGTCACCGATCGGCACGGGTCACCAGCCCTCTCCGTGGGCCCGCTTGTAGGCGGCCACCAGATCCTCGGGCAGCTTGCCGCGGGCGGGTACATCCAGCCCTGACGCCTTCGCCCACTCCCGTACTTCCTTCGCCGACGGCTCCACTGCGACCTCTCCGCCGCCGGGCCCGGGGCCCTCCTGCTCGTTCTGGGGCTCCGGCTCGGGATCGGCCTGCTCGACGAAGACCTCGACGGTCCGGCGTTCGCCGGGGTCGGCGGTGGCCCGCTCGATCGCCGGCGCCGCGGCGCCGAGGTAGGGCACCCGCAGCGGCTCGAACATGTGCTCACGCCCGGCCACGATGGGGTCGTCGGCGTTCACCACCGTGTCGCCCCTGCGGATGCGCACCCGGCGGCGGCCGACGTGGATCACCGCGGATGTCCGGGCGACCAGCAGATCACTCATGCCTGTTCCTCTCCTGGGGGCCGGGGCCGACCTCGGCGGGCCGGCCCCGGTTCCGGTCAGGTCGTCGGGTCGACCAGGACGCGGAAGGCGTTGTCGACGAGGATCCGGGAGCTGTTGCGCCAGATCGCGACGATGGCCCGCTGCCCGGTCCATCGCCGGTTGGTCGCCCCGAGCACGTGCGGCTGGAGTTCGACCTGCATCCCCAGTCGGTCCACGATGAGGAACTGGCTGAAGTCGCCGAACAGCAGGACGCGGCCGTCGGTGTCGCCGACGGAGTCCATGGCGGACGCCTCGTGCGCCGCATACCCCAGCAGCTCCGAGGGCTGCCCGGAGGCCAGCCGCACCCACAGGTCACCGCCGTCGGAGCCGGTGGACAGCGCGCGGACGTGGTTGTAGGTCGACTTGTTGGCCAGGAACCGCGCCCGGGAGCGGAATCGCACGGGCAGCTCGGACTCCAGGTTGTACAGGTCGTCCACGTCCAGGGTGCCGGCGGCGCCCATCGGCACCTCCGAGCCCGCCGCCAGGGTGGATGCCACACCGAACGGGTTGTCGCCGGTGCCGTCGCCGACCACGAAGGAGGAGTCCTCCTCGCGCTCCTTGGCGTCCATCAGCAGGCGGCTGAGTTCGCTGCGGAGCTGCGGCCAGTCCTGGTCGATTTCCACTGAGAACTGGACGTCGGCGATGACGCGGGTCGGGCTGACCTCAGGCTGGCCGACGGAGAACGAGTTGTCGCCGGACTCGACCGCCTCGCCCGACCGGGTCACCGTCACACCGCTGGAGGTGATGCCCTGCCAGGTCTTGGAAGTGATCTGCTCGACCCGGGCGATCTGCCGCAGCGGCGAGGTGGACCCGTCGCTCGTCAGCAGCACCGTCGGGTCCAACTGGAACGGCACCGCGAACCCGCCCGCCGGGTCCGGGGACAGCGCCATCGCGCGCTGCTCCTCAGCGGTCCACGTGTGCGGCCCGGCCATGACCGCCTTGCCGAACGCCCTGTCGTAGACGGGGTGGCCGGTGGCGAGGATGCGCCGGGCCAGCCAGGAGTCCTTGCCGTCGACCCGCTCCAGCAGGTCCTCGACGTGCTCGGCGGTGCGCTCCCGCGACTGGCCGGCCACCGTCGGGAACGCGGCCCGCTCGATGGCGCGCTTGGCGTTGTCGCGGACCTTCTGCCGGTACTCCTCCTCGGAGTGCGCCTCCGCGCGGATCTGCCGCTCGTCGTAGATGTCCACCCCGCGGGACTTGATGAACGCGGGCGCGGGGCTGTCTCCGCGCTCGGTGGCCGCGGGCTGCCCCGCGATCTGGCGCAGCCGCTCCCGGCGCGCCTCCATCTCGCGCACCGCGCCGGCGTGGCCGTCCCGCTCCTCGTTGAGGGCGTTCCACTCCTCGCGGGCCTCCGGCGACATCACGGTGCCGGTGAACTCGGCGTCCAGCTCGCCGATCCTGCTGTCGATCTCCTTGATGCGGTCCTTGCGGTCCTCGATGGACCGGGGCTCTTCGGGGCCCATGGCTGCCTCCCCAGGCATGCAAAAACCCCGCGCCTTTCAGGTCGCGGGGTTCGTCGGTCGGCGCCCTCAGTACAGGCGCGGTTCAGGTCCCGGCAGGTACCAGGTCGGGGCCTGGCGGGTGCCGGTGTAGACCGAGTGCGTGCCGGCCGGAGGCGCCGCCGGGGCGGGTGCCTGCTCGGTGGGTTGCGGCTCGTTCGTCTCTTCGGTGTGGCGCTGTTCGGGGGCCTTGTGCCCGTCGGCCGGTTCCGCGTCGTCGTCGCGGTCGCCGGTGGCGGGCGGCGTCGCCTCGTCTTCGGGCGCCTGTTCGACCGCGTCGGCCAATAGGACGGCGCGGGCGAGGTCTCGTCTGGTCTCGGGTTCGTGGATCTTGCCGAGGTCGATGACGGTGGAGCGCACGCCCACCGAGGTGTCCATGTAGGCGGGCCACACGACCGGGCCGACCTCGGGGACCCGCAGCTCCTTCAGGTCGCGCAGGATCAGCTCTTCGTCGGGGACGTCCTCCATCCACGAGCGGAAGAGCGCCTCCATGAGCTGGTCTTCGTCCTTGATCTCCTTGCCGGAGGCGTCGTACCAGCGCTGGCGGACCACACCGAAGCGGAAGCTCATGCCGTTCACGGACTGCGAGGCGATCGCGTCGCGGACGGGTTCGATCAGCCAGTTGTCGTGCAGCCGCCCGACGACGTGGGCGCCGCCCTCCGGCGCCAGCTCCTCATCGGTCTCCTCAGCGATCCGCTCCAGCGACGCGATCGGTATCGACCCGATCAGCGGGTGCCTACCGTGGTCGAACTGGATGCGCGGCGGGTTCTCCCGGAAGCTCTTCTTCATCGCCCCCGGGGAGATCTTCTCCCGGAACCGGCCCTCCCAGGAGTCGACGATGGTCTCCCGGTTGAACACCGCGGCGAACCCGTCCAGCGTCAGCCCGTCCCCGGCCGCATCGCCGTCGTCGGCAGCGCGCAGCGCGAACGGCGCCTCACGCAGAACGTCCTGGTCCGGCGGGACCGCGGCGCGCTCCCGGCGCCTGTTCGTCACCTGGCTCATGTGCCACCTCCGGCCGGCGCAGGGCCGGGCTCTCCGTCTCCGTCATCCGGGTCGCTGCCGTCGTCGCCGCTGGTGTTCTGATCGTCGCTGGACATGGGCGGTTGGAGCTGCACGCTCATCAGCGGCCTGCCCTGCTCGTCGGTGTGGGGCTGAAGCCGTGTCCAGTCCCGGTTGATGACCGCGTCCACCGCGCTCGCGTGGGTGAAGCCGTCCTTGACCAGGGTCACGATCGTGCTGGCTTCCTGGGACTGCACGGCCGCCTGGTCCTGGGCGTCCATTGCAAGGAACGGCATGCCCCTGGTCGCGAACCACAGCGAGGCGCGCTCATCCGGCGGGGTGAGGATGACCTCCAGGGACGCCGCAGCGTTCGCCCAAAGGTGCTGGAGCGTCCCGTCCCCGAACCGGCGGCGCGCGCTAGTGAAGTTGCCCGCGTTCAGCGCGCTGCCTTGCAGCCCCTCGCTGAAGCCGACCCACGACGGCGGGACCCCGGCAGCGGCGGCGAGCCGGGATTCGGCCTTGCCTTGAGTGACAGCGAAGTCGAGCTGCTGGAAGTCCTTGCCGATCACCGTCATGTCCGCGCCACCGCCGAGGAAGAGCGTCTTGTAGGCGTTGGCCGCCCCCTGGTGTTCAGCCTCGAACAGCTCCTTGAACTCCTTGACCTGCTCCAACGTCACGCTGGCGTCGAACTTGATCAGCCCGTTCGGGGTCGCCGCGTTACGCAGGAACGCGCGCTTGTGGTCAGTCTGAAGCTGATCCCCGAGCACATCCTTGACCACCGGAGTCGCCCACGACATCCCCAGGAACACCTGGTCAGGGTCGGGGTAGGGCGCGAAGTGGCACACCTCGTCCGGCTCCAGGATCACCATCCGGTCGCCGCGGCTGCCCCGCGGCATGTACGCGTACCCCAGCAGCTCGACGTCGGCGGCCTCCGCCGGATGGTCGGCGTCCTCGGTCGATCCGAGGATGATCGTCACCCAGTCCGGCCGCAGCCGCACCAGCCGCGAGGTGCGGCCCCGCCGCAGGCGCCGGGTGTAGGAGTTGCCTGCGGCCGTGACGTCCAAGTCCATCCGGGCGAGCAGGTCGGCGGTCGTCCCGCCCGGCCACGGCCGTTCCAGGACGGCCAGATCCGGCGACCCGAACAGGTCGCCGACTTCGCCGCGGGTGAACCGGGTCCACTGGAACCGGGCCTGGGAGAACACCTGCATGCGGGCCATCGTCAACGCCCACATGGGCCCGTTGCTTTTGACCAGCCCCGACAGGGTCGCCCCGACCTGCTCCTCATCCAGGGTACCCATGGTCGTGCGCAGGAACCCGGCCTCCTGGGCAGCGAGCACCGCGTCCACCCAGTCCTGGGTGGTGCCGCGCATCTCTGCCGGGCGGCGCCCGAGCAGCCGCTCCCACCAGCGGGCCATGTCAGTCCCCCACCAGTGCGAAGGGCGCGACCGGCGTCTTCGCCCCGAACTTCCGGAACCCCCACAGGGCCTGGGAGGCGGCGACCAGCGGGCAGATGTCCGCGCTCATCGTGTCCCGTCCCCACAGGAACGCCCCGTCCCGGCCGACCTGCTGCTTGGTGGCCGCCGCCACCGCTGAGGTCAGCGGCCCCTGCCCGATGTGCCGCACGCTCGCCCGCCAGGAAGCGGGCGCGGAAGCAGGGCGCACGCACCCGTCCACGAACCCGCCAGCGGCCGCCGCGCGTTCGCCCATCGACGCCTTGATCACGGTGATGTCCTTCGCCTCCAGGTCGGGGATGAGCGAGGCCGCGGGGCCGAAGTTGCCGATCACCACCGCCGCCGGCCTCCACTTGGCGACGAGGGCGGCCATGCGGTCGACCATCCACGTCACGCCGGGCAGGTGGTCGATGACCTCGACGTGGTACAGCCCGTCCGGGCGGATCCCGGCGGCGGCGATCGCCCCCATGGACCGTTCGGGGTTCACGTCAAGGGAGAAAGCGACCGGGTTGCGGGGCTGCGAGCCGGGGTCGGCCAGCGCCTCCCACGCCTCTTCACTAATGGCCTGCCAGCCGGTCCCCTCGCTGGGGTAGTTCCCGACGCTCAGCACCTCGCGGGCGAACGCCCGCGGGCTCAGCGCCTTGAGCTGCCCTGCGGTCTTCTCCCCGGACAACCGGATCCCGAGCCCCGGGTTGGTCTTCGCCCACACCTGGGGGTCCGCCGGGTCGTCGTGCTCGATGCACTCCGGCGGGCACCAGTCGGTATGCACATCCGCCGACCACTCGAAATAGGCGAGCCGGTCGTGGTCGCCGTCCAGCGCGCGGCGCCGTACCCGGCTGATGACCTCGCACGGCGCCAGCTCCTTGTCCGGCGCCGAGGTGGTGTAGACGATCTGGGGGTTGGGGCGGGCGGACATGGTCGGCAGCAGCGCCGCCATGTGGTCGTCGCTCAGGTTGTAGGCCTCGTCGAGGATCACCCGGTCCGCGGTCAGGCCGCGGCCGCCGCCCCCGGTGCGGGTGGTGAACCGGATGCGCTGTCCTGAGTGCAGCTCAATGCCTTCCTCCCCCTTGGACAGCATCACCTGCTTGATCCGGGCCTTCAGCTTCCGGTTCCGGTTGACCAGCCCGACCAGCCGCAGGAAGGCGTCCTTCGCGGTCCTGAACTCGTGCGCCGAGTGGATGATCAGCTGCTCTTCCCACACGAACAGCGCCGCGAGTTCGAGCGCTTCGAGGATGCTGCCCTTGCCGTTCTGCCGGGCCACGATCAGCCCCACCTCGTAGGCCGCCCACTGCCCGTCAGCCCGCTCCCCGAGCCCTTCGGTGAGCACCAGCTTCTGCCACGGGTCCAGCACCAGCCCGCACGAAGCCGCGATGTCGATCGCGTCAGCGCCCGCGCTACTCGGCGCCGGCGGCGCCACCCTGATCCGCGGCACCTGAACGCCGAGCAGCCCGGCGCTTGGCGAGGTCGTCGACAATGTCGGCCTCCTCACCGGCGGACAGGGCATCGAGGTCGGCCAAGACCAGGCGGAGCTGCGTCGCCAGCGAGGCGGCCTCCCGGTCGCCGGCATCGGGCAGGCGGCGCGCCAGCTCGTCGCGCAGCGCCTCCAGCGCCGCGGCCCGGTCGCCCCCGGCCACCGCCTCCGGCAGGTCCGCCATGGCCGCCTCCACCTCGGGGATTTTTCACGGAGAGAAATGCGGTCAGGGGGCGGCGGGGTCAGCCGGCACCTGTCCCCGTCGGAGGCCCCTCCCCCCGGTACGGGGGTGGTCCCGGCCCGGAGGTCAGTGGCGGGTCCGCGGCCCGGGTTCCCCGGGTGCCCGCGGTGCGTGGCGTTCACCAGGTGCGGCTGTTGGCCTGCTCAGGGAAGCGGGTGGTGGTGCGGTTGCCGCGGATCGAGTTGCACCGGCGGTGGGCTTCGCGGTGGTTGCTCGGGTCGAGTGCGAGGTCAGGTCGCAGGCTGAGCGGCATTGCGTGGTCGAGTGTCCATGACATCGGGTGGACGGTTGGCAGTGTGAGGTCGATGGGTCGGCCGCACAGCCAGCAGGTGTTGGAGCCTTCGCGCTTGAGCCTGGCCTTGGCGCGGGCGAGTGGCCGGCCGCTGCGTCCGCGCCGGTAGTTGAGCGAGGGCGAGGCCATGGTGTTCACCTCGCTGGTGGTGTGGGTCGGCGCGGTGCGTGGCCGCCAGCGGTGGTGTGGCGTTGTCGGGGTGGAGGCCGTGCGCGGGGCCGAGGTGGCCGTGTCCGCGTGTGCGCTGGAGCGCTCGGGGTGGAGGCGCGGTGGTGCGGGAGAGCGGGGCGGGCTCGGGCGGGGTGGGGGTGCGGGGCCCTTGTGCGGTGGTCCCGTTCAGGGTGGGCCCTGTCGGTGAGGGGCCCTGCTGCAGGGGAAGCCCCTTGCTCATGTGAGACGCCCGGGGCACATGGTGCGGCCGGGCGTCGAGTACATGAGTGGTGATCTTGAGACGACTGTAGGACACGCATGGTCAAGCGGGCAAGCGTGCGCCGGGGCGGCCGCGGATGCGGCGGGCCCGCATGGCCGCTTCGGTCTCGAACAGCTCGTGGGCGTTCACGTGCCCGAACTGGAGCTGAAGGTGGCCGGCGGCGATCCACCGGTTGAGGGTGCGCAGGGTGACGCCTGCGGCGTCGGCGGCTTCCGCCTTGGTGTACCAACGGCGGCGCGGATCCGGGTGGTCAAGCAACACTCTTCCCCCTGGAATAGGGCTTCACCTGTGGAGACTTGCGAAGTGGACACTCGAGAACCTGTGCCCTTCCCGGTGACCACAGCGCGTAGGACGCTTGTTAGAACAGACTCATACAGGTACCCTAAACACCAAGCGCTGACCCAGGGTGCATGCCTTGGTTAGGCACTTTCCCGCCCCCCAGCAGAGCTGGGGGGCCTTTTTAGTCCCTCAGGACAACGCCAGGGGGAGCCCCGTTCCGCTTGTAGCGGTTGACCACTGCATGGCAGGCGTCCCCGAGTTCACTCCACATCGTCTGAGGGCACACACGTTCGATGGCCTTCCCAGGAGGGATGATCGAGCGGAAAGCCGCGTAGGCCACGAGATCCGCATGCTGCACGAACAGGGAATGGTTGGACTGCCGCGGCATGGGGTCGTCGACCAACATGCGGGCCGGGTTGTTCAGCGACCCGGGACCATACATGCTTCCCGCGGTGAGGTGCCGACGAGCGCGGCGAGACCACCGGCGTACGCGATCGTTCTCCCCCTCATCATGGATGATCATGAACGTGCAGCGTTCATGGTAGCTCGTACGTTCCAGCCTCTGGAGCAGTGTTTCCCAGGCCAGGTCGAAGACTGCAGAGCCGCTCAGGCCGTTGCGCTTATCGACGACTACCGCGAAGGCACGGGCTTTGAGACCGTGCAGTGTCCGCATGTGCGCTCGATAGATCCTCCTTCGCGCTTCGGGGGAGAGCCCGAGGTCTCGTATGGACCCGCCTCCGCGGACGAGGTGGTTGGCCTTCAACTCGTCTCGGAGCAGGACGCCGAAGCGCTCCTTGATCCTGCGCCTGAAGGCCACCAGCTCATCGAACGAGGTCGGCCAGTCGTCAGCATCGACGAGTACGCAACCGAGGGTGTATGTGTGCGAGCCGTTACCGGAGACGGGCCCTGTGTCCCCTGACTCGTCGATGTACGCAAGCAGCATGTGTGGATTTTCTCGTCAACGACCGGTCTTCGCCACCTGAAGACGGTTCCCCGTGGACGACCAGCGTCAACCCTCGCCTCTCCTATCAGTAAGCCCGCTGGGTTTCTTCTGGCGCGTCCCTCGCCAGTCGCACCGTGTGCTGACTGCCCGCATGCCGTTCGTTCTGGCAGTGCTCGCTGTGGCTCATGGCCCCCTCCGGAGGTGCCGATTCACTCACAGCAAGGCACACCGCCCTGCCCGCTGGAGTGCCAGGACGTGAGGAGAGCGGGACCGCCTGACGCAGCCTCAGATGACGACCTGACTCCCCATCAAAGGGAACATCACCCCGGAGTCCTTTTAGCGTTTCCAGAAAATAATTCGCGGCCGCTTTGACAACTCCCACAAAAACTGATCTTCGACAATCGCCACAAGTTCACTGTTCACGCGAAACCGGAGACGCTGAGAGAGCAGCACCTTATAGGCAAGTTGAGCACATTCCACACTTTCGTTTTCACTCACTTCGCCGTTTGCGTGTCGACGGTCGATGGCGGACACGGAAGCCTCCAACGTGTCCGTGTCATCCCGCAGGGCCTGGAGCCCCTTAAACAACGAGATAATTTCTTCTCTTTTTCGAATTACACGCAACCCCCACAGTGAATACCTCAAACTGCAGAGCGCCACCACCGTCCCCACCGCGCCAGTGATTATTCCGGCCGCAGGCCCCCAGTCATAACCAAGTCGAGAGAACGCAAAGGCGGCAAGCGACGCCGCGATACAGCAAGCATTCACAGCTGCAGCCTTGGCGACCAGCAGCCTAGCATCTGGAATAGCGGATCGAGTGGACTTATAGCAGGGTGCCGACCATGCGAGCCCTAGCGCGAAGCCGCTCCCCTTGATCAGGCGCGTGACAGGAACGGATTCGCTCCCATGTAGAAACTCATGCAACTCGGCGAGCCATTCACGAGACATGTCATCGCGCATCTCCTTTGGAAGACGAAGAACTGCCATCTTCACAAAGAGCCGGGGGACATAATCAAGACGGGCTCGGACTTCATCGCTGACCAGATCTGTACATACCCCTAGCAGTAAACCTCCCACAAGCCCCGCAACGGCGCCTAGGAATACACTCACGCGTGCTTCCCCCTCGGAGCCAGCCAGGACACGGGACCGTCGGCCCATATCTTCTGGTGGAGCTCGGCAAGCCCAAGGCGAGCGCGCTCGGCACCATCCGGGGTCATCGTGTAGAAACGGCGAGCGGGACGCCCTTCGGCCTGTTCGTCGATGTTCTCGAATTCAGCGGCGAGCCACCCCGCCCGCTGGAGGCGAGCGAGGATCGGGTAGAGGGTGCCGCTCGACAAGCCCGTGTCACGCATCAGGTCGAAGCCGTATCGCGGCTTGTCGAGGTCATCGAGGAAGGCTCTAAGGACGGCCGCGGTTGTAGTCGTGATCTTGATGTCGGCCATGTCGTTAGTCTACATAGACCTGAGTCGCAAGTCTACATAGGGCTCTAGAGGCCGCCGCGCACGGAGAAGTCGACGCTGCCGAGCAGATCGCTCTGCCGGTAGACCACCGTCGTCGCCTCGTAGAAGCAGGCGCCCGACCCACCGCGGACGATAGCTGCTGCATCATGAGGCCGTCTTCCTCGCCTGCTGGACGGCGTGTGCGTCGTATTCGTCGACAGTCATGACCCGGTTGCAGTCGGGGTTCTCGCAGCGCACCAGATCCCGGTCGTCCTCGAAGATCAGGGTGCGGCGGTCGCAGCGCGGACAGGGTGCCGGCTTTCGGCGGCCGGGCGGGCGGGCCTTGGCGGCGGCCTGGAGGCGACGCTGCCACCACAGCACGGACAGGCCGAAGGCGGGGCTACCGGGGTGGGCGAGGATGTCGGTCAGGTGGTGGCAGAGCCAGGCGATCACGGTGGTCAGGGCGGAGGCGCCGCGGCCGCGGGCTGGCCGCGGCCCGTAGCCGCAGACCTCGCGCCAGTCGGTTTCGACTTTGCTCAGGTCGCCGTACAGCTCATCGAGCAGGTCGGCGGCCGGGGACGGCGATGGGGCGGTCTTCGTCGAGCGGATGCGCCCGGTGTCGTCGGTGTAGCCGCGGTGCCCGTCGGAGGCGGCGGCGAGGAGCGCGGCGAGGTTGTCCAGGTCGGCGAGCGCGGCCCGTACGGCGCCGGCGCAGCGGCGGCACCACACGGGTTCGCCGGGGACCGGGGTGAGGTCGGGCGGGTCGGGTGCCTCTCCGCGGGTGTGGGGGTCGGCGGCGGCCCATTCGTCGATGGCGTCGGCGTGGGCGTCGCGGGCAGCCCGCCAGTGCCGGTTGCAGGGCCCTGGGCAGTCGGTCATGTAGTACCTCCGTTTTCAGGTAGTCCTTCGCACCGGGCCTCCACGGCGGCTGCGGTAAGCACCGCGAGGGCGATGGGCAGTCCCGTCACGGCCGCCTCCCGCACCGTTTCGGGGCGCGGGCCACGCTCAGGCGGCGCGGGTGGGGGCCGGGGCGGTGCCGTGCCCGCGGTGTCCGTTCGGGGCGGGGCACGAAGGCCCGCCACGCCTTGGGGTCGGGTTCCTGGCGGGGCGGGCGCGGCGGCACCAGGACGAGTTCCGCGCGGCGCCGGTCGTGTGCGGCGGCGAGGTGCCGGGCTGCTTCCAGGTAGGCGCCCCGGACCTGCTGGTAGGCGTCCCGGATCTGCTGCAGGGCCGGGGTGATGGCGGGCCGCACGCCCGCCCCCTCGGCGTCCGCGGAGGGCCCGCCCGGGACGGGTGTCCACCGCATGGCGTCGGCGGAGGTCTCCCGGTCGGCGGCGGCGCGGCCGATCTGGGCGAGGAGGGTGCTGGTGTTCACCGGCCGTCCTCCTGGGGCGGGCGCGGGCCGCCGGACATGACGCCGGCGAGGAGGTAGAGGGCCTCCCAGCGGGTGAACCCGGCGGCCCGCAGCTCGGTGTAGAACTCGTGCAGGCGCACGCAGTCACCGCGGAGCTGGCTGAAGCTGTCCATTACGTGTCCTCCGGTTCGAGGTCGTCGTCTCGGAGCGGGAGCCCGCTGGGGTCTATGCGGTCGACGTCGGCGGCCCGCCAGATCATGGCGTTGGTGCGGTGCTCCCACCCGGCTTCCATGCCGGCATTCAGCCAGCGGACGGTCTGCTCAGGTGTCGGCACGGCCGGGGTCCTTCCTGCGCCGCCAGGCGCCCCACCAGGCCAGGGGTGCGGGCGGTTTGGCCGGCGGTGCGCTGCCGGGAACCGGCACGTCGGGGTCGGGGCCGGTTTCACGGGCGAGGGAGGCGTACCTCCAGACGGGGTTGGCGTAGCCGTAGCGGTCGGCCACCTCGCCGGTGGTCATCGGTTCGGAGACCGGGGCCAGCTCAACGAGGCGGAGTTCGCCACGGCGGCGCACGACCTGGAGAACGTGCGGGGCGCGTTCGCCGGGGGCGACGTAAAGCTCGCCTTCGTACAGGTCGGGTTCGTGGCTCATGAGGCCTCCAGTTCGAAGAGCGGATCCATGTCGGGGCGGGCGGGCGGCCGCCGGGGGCGCACGGCGTCGGCGGGCGCGGCCTTCCGCTTCCAGGGCGGCGGGGGCGCCGGGCCGGTCTTGGGGCAGGGGCACCGGCACACCCATGCGCAAGGCCGCCCATCAGGGCGACGGATCACCTGAGCCAGGGCGCGGCCATCGAAGGCGAGCAGGTGGTCGGTGTTGTCGCAGACGTCGGGGCGCCCCTGCTGGCGGTGGACGCAGATGTCACACCGGTCAGAGAGGCAGTTCCAGCAGGTGCCCTTCTCGCAGTAGGACCACCGCCAGAACCCCCATGGGTAGCCGCGCTCGACGAACCGGTGGTGCGGCGAGAACACGTGCTCGCGCACCCACGCTCCCTCGTCTTCGGACATGGGCGAGAGGTTGGGCACCGGGTCGACGATCCCGAGCAGCAGGCACTTGTGGAGGGTGAGCAGGTCAATGCCGCAGACGACCTCCAGCTCCTTCTCGGTGAGCACGCGCTGCGGGCGTGCGGGCGCGGTCACCGGATCCCCGCCTTGCGCATGCGGCGGCGGAGGCGGCGGAGGCTGCGCAGCGCCGTCCGCCTGGTCCATCCGCGCCCGCACAGTGTTAGCCCTTCCGGCCACGGGTCGGGCTCGGCGAGGTAGCCGTTGAACGACTGGCGTAACGCGCGCCACCGCCGCTCCCGCACACATCTGGCCAGGTAGCGCCCCTCTGAGGCGAGGTGGTGCCGGGCCACATCCCAGCGCCCGCCGCGCACCCCGCGCACGGCCTTGTGGACGGCGGCGAGCACCCCGACGAGGTACACGTCGATCTTCATCGGGTGCCGCCTCCCGTCCAGGCCAGGGCTTCCTTGTCGAAGCCTTCAGGGGCTGCTTGGGTGGCGGGGTCGAAGGTGTGCGCGGCCCGGACGGTGCGCTGGAAGACGTCCCAGGTGCGGCCGAAGTAGCACCAGCCGCCTTCGAGGAGCATCGGGTGAGCCCGGTAAGAGATGGTGAGGCGCCAGTTGAAGATCATCTCCATCACCTCGATGCGCATCGGGCCGATGTCGCGAACGCGCCAGACGAGGGGGACGGCGGTGGAGGTCACGGTGAGCGGGTTTCCGTCAGCGCCGGGCACGGTCAGGGTGTCGTCTTCGTCAAGCTGGTGTCGCAGCTCGAAGCGCAGCCGGGGCGAACACCGGTCGTCTAAGGCGGTCATGGTGTCCTCGCCTTCACAGGTCCGGGATAGGTGGTGAGCATCCGGACACCCTCCAGGCCATCGCATGGTCTACTCCTTCTCCAGGCAGATGCACATCGGTCATGGGGCGCCCGGCCAGGCCGAGGCCGATGAGGTCGGTGATGGCGTCGTCGCCGGTGTGCGGGCGCGCCGGGTAGATCCGGGTGTGTCGGGGGCGCGCACCGCCCCTGCGCGGGGCGGTCGGCGTATCCGGGGGTGGTTCGTGCATCAGCTCTCCTCGTTGTCGTGGCCGCTTGGGCGGAGGCGGGCGCGGATCCCGGCGGCGTAGGCGCGGGCGGTTTGCGGGTCGGCCGGCTGGTGGCCGGGGCGCGGCTGCCAGGTGGTGGTGCGGGCCGCGGTGGGCCGCCATCCGAATCCGGCCAGTTCGGTGAGGACGGCGGCCGCCCACACCTCCGGGTCGGGCCGGTCATCTGTGGCCTGCTCGTCTCGTTCGACCAGGCGGCGGGCGATGAGCGCCACCCCGTCGCGGTGGGCCTGCTCGCGGGCGGTCACGCGGCGCTCCCGGAGGTGGCCGGGCCGCACACCGGGCACGGCACCCGCTCCAGGCCGCCCTCGGAGGTGAGGCGGGTGCGGGTCCGGGTGGTGTCGTTGCAGCGGCCGCACCAAGGGGTGGCCGACGCCAGCGGAGCGGGTTCGACCACCGGCCCCGGCGGTGCTGGGGCGGCGTGTGCGGCGCGGGCCGCGGTGTAGTCCTTGGTGGGCGGGGCCGGGGTCCGGTCTCCTGCGGTGAGGGCGCGGGGGAGGCTGCGGCCATCCGCCAGCGCCCGCAGGTGCTCACGCAGCCGGGGCCCGTAGTCCGCGGCGTCGGGGTCGGCCGGCGGCAGGGCGAGGTCGGCGTTGGCCAGCCGGTCGGCGCGCATCCGCTTCACCCGGGCCCGCAGGTGCGCAGGCTTGAGCCATTCGGTCGACTCGGCGTAGTGGTCGACGACGGCTCGCATCGCGTCGTCGTAGCCGAGGTCGCCGATCGCCTCCATCCAGGCGGCGAGCACGATGGGGTCCGGGCGGCGGCCGTCGAAGGCCGCGGCGCGGGCCAGCACCGCGCCCATCTGCTGTTCGGTCATGCGTGCCATGGGCCGTCCTCCTGGTGGCCGGTCGTGATCTCGCGGGCGGCCGCGGGCGGGGCGGCCGGTTCAGGGTCGCCGAGCGCGAGCCATCCGGCGACACGCTCGGAGGTGGTGGAGCGGGGCGGCGGGGTGCGGCCGCCGGTGGGGGCTCCGCGGTCGTTGTGGGCGCGGCGCATCCAGTTGCGCCAGGTCGCGGGCCAGTCGACCTTGCGCCCGGCCGCGCCCGGCTTGGATTTCCAGTAGTCCAGGAACGCTTCGTGGTCGGCGTCGCCACACGACGGCGCCTTCTCGCGGGCCCAACGCCGCATGTCCTCGGTGACGGGGAAACGCTCGGGGATCCGGGTGCCCTGGTCAGTCCTCTTCGGCTTGCCGTTCGTCGCGCCGGACGCGCCAGCGTCGGCGCTCCCCCCTGCACCCCCAGCAGACGTAGAGGGGTCCTGCTCACCTGAACCATTCAGGGCCGGGTCGGGTCGGGCCGGGGGATTCGGGGCCGAATCGGTCCCCCCATCGGGTACCCGATCGCTTCCTGATTCGGTATCCGATGAGTGTTTCTGCTGGCAGTAGAGGCATGCGGGGTCCGTGACACCTCTGGCTTCGTGCCACCTGCGGTGGTTGCCGATCGCTCCCCCCGATGACTGCCGATCGCGTGCGGCGATCGCCTCCGATCGGGTGGGGTTGTAGTCAGCGAAGTCGTGGAACCGGTATCCGCCCTTCGCCCGCCTCCACAGCCCTGTGGACACCAGCTCCTTCGCCAGCGGCCCGGAGTCTGGGATCAGCCGCGGCAAGGCGTGGTCTGGCACGAACCCTTCGGTGAGGTTCGCGCTCGACCACGCCCCAGCGACGACCCACAGCCCCAGGGCGGCGGCCGATGTCGCCAGCACCTTCGGGTGGGAGTGGAACGAGTCATCTACCTTGAACCACGTCATCAGGCATGGGCCCTTTCGTAGCGGGCCTTGCTGCGCTTCCGTTCAGCGATCAAGCACAGTTCGCAGGGCACCTGAGGCGCCTCCCTTATCTCGGGTTGGTCCGCGCCCGCCGCGGGCTCGGTGGCTCGCCACGGCGGGCGCGGGGTCTATAGGTCGCCGTCGTCGGCGCGGCCGCCGGTGAGGGCAGCGGTCAGTCCGTCGGCGACGGTGTGCAGCTCGTGGCGGATCTCGGAGAGCGTGAGGTCGTCGGCGGCCACGACCCGCCGGGCGTAGGCGGCCCAGTGCCGCAGCGCCGCGGTGAGGCGCGCGGTCTCGATCTGAGTGAGCAGGCCGGCGGTGAGGTTCAGCGTGTGGTCGTCCAGCTCCAGCTCTCCGTCTTCGGTGAGCGTCCCGGCGGCGGTGCGCTGCAGGTACAGGACCCGCATCGCTTCGCGGACGGCGCCTTCCTGGTCGGGGCCGGGCACCTCCAGGTGGGTGATCTTGCACTTGACCCACGCGGAGGCGTCGGAGTCGGCGGCCGGGACGTTCTTGTCGTCGTGCTTCAGCTCGGCGATGGCGAGCATCCGCATCCCGGAGCGGGCGTACAGCCGGGGGACGTGGGGCTCCAGTGCGGCTTCCGCGGCGGCGCCGAGCTTGGAGGCGATCTTGACGGTGGTCACCGGGCGCCTCCCTCGCGGGTGAGGGTCAGGCGGTAGCCCAGCGCCGCGGCGTAGTCGGTGGCGGCGTCCACGTTCGGTGTGGTGTCACCGGCCTCCCACTTGCTGAGGCTCCCGGGGGCGTAGCCGAGCCGGTAGGCCATCTCCTTGAGGGACATGCCGGCGTCGCGCCGGGCTCGGGCCAGCTCGGCGATCAGCGGATGCGGGACGGGCATCAGGAGGCCTCCTTGGTCATGGCGGTGTGCGGGACTGCGGCGGGGTCGTCGATGCTGTCGTCGTCCCATGCCAGCGGTGGCGCCCAGTTGCGGCGGGCGGCCTTGCCGCGGGTGACGGCCGCGCCGGGAGTGGCCAGGGGCCGCCGCATGGACAGCTGGTCGTAGGCCGCGACGATGGCGCGGTGGGTGGGGGCCTGGACGTGGCGGTGCCCGCCCCGGCGGATCTCGGCGATGGTGCTGGAGGCCAGGCCCGTGTGCGCGGCGGCGTCTTGGATGGTCCATCCGAGGGCGGCCAGGGCCTGCAGGCGGCGCGTCGCCCCGATGGCGGGCAGGTAGCCGGCTGACGCCGACCAGGGGTCGGCGGCCAGGATGGCGTCGGCGACGAACGCCTTGACCTGCCGGGCCTTAGGCGACATCAGGTGCTGCACGGTCTCGTCGGCGAGACCGGCGGCGGTTGCGATGGATCGGCGGGTGTGCCCGGCGGCTTCCAGGGCTCGGACGCGGGCGCGGACCTGCTCCAGGTCGCCCCATGGGCTCCAGCGGCCTTCGGCGATCCGGCGGCGCCGGTGCCGGGAGTAGACGGTCTTGGGGTTCATCGCTTGCCCCCTGTCGGCCAGTGGATCTTGTCCAGGACCGCCCGGTGGGCCTGCGGGAGCGCGACGGCGGGGTGGCCGAGGGCGTCCAGGCCCATGAGGCGCAGCCACGTGGCGTCGACCTGGTTGTCGTCACGGATGTCGGCGCCGGTGCGCTGGAAGAGCGCCATGCGCAGGTCGGGTTTGGGGGCGTTTCCGCGGCCGGTGGCGTACTTCTTAAGGCTGCTCGGCGGCACCAGGGCGTAGGGCACCCCGGCCTCGATGAGCATGGTGCGGACGACGCCGTGGACCATCCCGAGGACGGCGGTGGAGGCGGCCCGGACGGGCGGCACGTCTTCGAGGACCGCCAGGTCCACCCACCAGTTCGTGCCACGCGTCCCCTTGGGGCATCCGCCGGCGGCGAGCCGGACGGCGTCCCGGATCTCGCCGAGCCGGGCGTCCCCCTCCAGGTCGGGGGTGACGGTGTAGGTGCGGCCGTCCTTCCATGCGACCCCGGTCCCGGTCACCGATAGGTCGAGGCCGAGCACGCGCGGCGCCATCACCGTTCTCCTTCCGGCTCGTCCGCGGGCGGCGCCCATCCGAGCTGCAGCAGCGCCTCCCGGGTGGCCGGTGGCACGGTGACCTCCGCGTCCTCGATGTCGAGGTCGGTCCGCACAAGCATCAGTTCGAGTACGACCTGGGTCGGCTCGCCGGGCCGGGTTCGGATGTCCGCTCCGGTCGTCGCGGCGGCCACGTCCTGGCCGTCGATCCGGACGGTTCCGCGCCCGGCGCCGGGGAGGGTCATGGAGAACTTCATCGGGCCTGCTCCTTGCGGGTGCGCTGGGCGTCGCGGACGGCGCGCCGGCAGTCGGCGCAGGTCTGCTCGCCGCGGTAGAGGTGCTGGCGGTAGCCGCGCTCGGTGCCATGGGCGATGGGCTTGCGGCGGCGCGTCGAGGCGTATCCGTCGGCCTTCTGCGGCTTGGCGCGGTTGGCTTCGCGGCAGGGCCCGCAGGGGTCTTCGCGGCGCCGGAGGTGGCGCTGGTACCCGGCGTAGGTGCCGCACTCCACCGCGGTCTTCTGCTTCGCCGCCTTGGGCGGGGCCGCGGCGACCGGGGCGGGGCGCAGCGACGCCGGGACCGGGGGCCGCGCCGGGGCCGCCTCGGGCGGGGGCGTCGGGCCGGGGCGGGTAGGCGGCGGGACCGGCCCTCCGGCCGCGGCCCCGGTGACCCCGAGCATGTCCATCACCTCGCGGGCGGCAGCGGCATCGGAGGCGTGGCGCGGGTCGATGCACACGGGGTGGCGGGGGCTGCCGGGCTGGCACGGGCGGGCGCACCCGCACGCGGCGGCGCAGTCGTGGCGGTTGGCCAGGCGGCGCACCATCACTGCGGCTCCGGCCCGTTCCCGGTCGGCGATGGCGAGGGACCGGTCGTCGTCGTAGGTGTGCAGGAGGTGCTGGACGCGGGTCTCGGTGTCGTCCCGCTCTTTTGGTGACGGCCGCGCGGTGGCTCGGCGGATCTGAGATTCGAGGGCCATACCCCCTCCTCGGTGGTGTGGTCGGCGATGTAGGCGACCCGCGCCAGCTCGGCGGTGGTCGGAGAAGGAGGCGGCGGCGGGACCGGCCGAAGCCGTTCGGCCTCCAGGGCCCGCAGGCGGGCATCCAGCTCGTCGGGTTCCTCAGTGCTCACCGGGCCCACCCCGCTCGGATCGCCAGCTGCATGAGGCGGCGGGCGGCGGGATCCCCCTCTGCGACCACGGCGAGCATCAGCGCGTCGAAGTCGTCCTGGCCCTCGGGGTCGATGTCGGCGATGTGCTCGGGGTGGCCGGGGGTGTCCTCGATCAGGCGGGTGCCCAGCCAGGCGCGGCGGGCGCGGGCCGCGCGGCCGCGGAGTGCGATCTCGGCGTCGGCGACGAGGCGGTGCAGGGAGCGCATCTCACCAGGCCTCCTCCGCCGGGGTGCGGGCGGCGCCGCAGTGGCCGCACTCGCGGGAGAGGCGGGTGTTGACGGCGCGCAGCTGGCGGATGTGCCGCCACAGGCCCATGACCTCCAGGTCGCGAGCATCGGCCCGCCGGGCGGCGACGTACCAGGAGGCCCACGCTCCGGCCGCTGCTCCGGCGGCCGCGGCGGCGAGGATGGGGATCATGATGCGCCTCCTTGGGGGAAGGGCCCGGCCGGGGCGGACTCGGGCTCGGCGGGTTCCAGCTCGGCGGGCACCAGCGAGGCGCCGACCTCGGCGAGGGCGCCGGCGTGCCAGGCGTCCAGGACGGCCTGTTCGGCGTCGGCGGCACGGGTGTAGGAGAAGCGGCCCGAGGGGGCGGTGGTAGTGACCTCGGCGAGGGCGACCACTTCGCCCGTGCGGGGGTCGACGACGGTGCCGTCGGCGCTGAGCTGCTTGTCCAGGGCGGCGCGGTAGGCCGGGCGGACGGTGCGGCGCACCAGGTCGGGGCGGTGGGCGGCGATGAGGGCGCGCACTTCCTCGTCGTCCAGGGCGGCCGGGTCCACGGCCTCCACGACCTCGTGGGGGGCGGCGGTCTCGGCGTAGTCGACCAGGGCGGCCTCGTCCCACTCCACGATGCGCGCGCCTGCTCTGATGGAGATCGTTCCGGCGCTGGCACCGCCGGGCAGCAGCACGTCCAGCGACTTCACGCCGAGCTGGGCGCGGAGCCGGGCGAACTCCGGTTCGGCGTCCCGGCGCGCGGCCTCGTACTCGGAAGCGACGCGCTCGGCGAGGATCTTGAGTGCGGCCACGCGGGCCGCTGCGGTGAGTTCGGGCATGGTTGTCACCTCGTGTCGGGTGCTTCGGCGTCGGCGTCCTGGGCGGCCGCGGCCTTCTCCGGGGTCTCGGCGGCGATCTCAGCGAAGCGGGCCTGCAGCGCCTCGCGGACCTGGTCGGCCTCGTCGGTGGGCAGCCCTTCGGCTTCCTCGTCGGCGACGCGCGCCCACAGCCGGTTGAGCTGGTCGGTGCTGGAGGCCCCGGCCACCCGGCCCACCAACGCCTTGACGAGCGCGGCGTCGGGGTCGGTGGCGCCGGGCCCGACCCGGTCGGTGTCGGGCGCCTCAGCGCCGGGCGGCGGGTGGGCGGCCGACCACAGCACCACCGGGGACAGGTCGCCGTCCCGGTACAGCGACAGCCCGAACTGGTCGCCGAGGTTGGCGACGCACCGCTTCAGCGCTTGGGAGACGGCGGTCTTGGCGGCCTGGTCGTGGGCGGCCCCGTAGGCGGGCTGGCGGGCGGCCTCGCCCACCGCGGTGTCGTCGAAGGAGGTCAGGACCCGGCCGTCGGTGGTGCGCACGATGAGCCGCACCTGGGCCCGGTAGGCGACGGTCCACCGGAAGGTGGTGCCGTCTCGCTCCTTGGCCTCGCGGATGCAGGCCAGCTCCAGCGTCTGGTCGGCCCACCCCCCGAACCCGAAGACCCGGGTCAGGGTGCGCCTCACGTCCCACGCCTCCAAGTGGCTGTTCCCTCGGTGGACCTGCACCCGGTCGGCGGCGATACCGCGCATCAGCACCTTGAGCTGAACGTCGGTGAGGGCGTCGGGGCCCGCGTGCGCGTGGGGTGCGGCCGGGCCGGGCCCCCCTTGCCCCGGCCCGGCCGCGGGAAGGGACGCAGGCGGAGTCCTCGGCACTCCCCCCTGGGATGCCTCTCCCGCCTTGGCTCCCGCCGTGGCAGTGCGCGCGGCGGGCGGCTTTGACGTCCCGGACATGGTCAGTGCTCCTTCAGCGATTCGAGGGTGGTCGTCAGGAGGGCCAGCACCCGGGCGGTGTCATCCAGGGCGGCGTGGGTGCGCTCTCGACTCACGGGGGCCGCAACGGTGTCGTCGTCGGGCTCCGGGGCACGGCGGCGGCGCGGGCGCTGCTTGCGGATGGTCTTCATGCCGTGGCCTCCTCGATGCGCACGGTGGCGGTCAGCACCACGTCCACCCCGCCGATGCGCACAGCCACCTGCTGGAAAGCGGTGGTGGGGTCGGTCCGGCCGGTGTCTTGCACCTCGCCGTCCAGGGCGCGGGCCCACCCCGCCAAGGCCTGCTCGCAGCCATTGCGCCACAGCAGCCCGTGAACCCGGCGTGCTTCGGCGTCCACCGACCACTCCGGAGCGGGAAGCCCGGGATGGTCGGCGGCCAGCCGGGCGGCGGTGCGCAGTAGCCGGGCCTGCCGGTCAGCCACCTGCGGCTCGTATGAGGCGGCGGGGGTGCCGGTCACTGCGGCGATGAGTGCGCCGTACTCGCGGGCCGTCTCCGCGGCGGCCTCGGCCTGGCCCCAGTGCCGGTCGGCCTCGGCGTCGGCGGCGGCCGCGCGGTCGGTGCAGTCGGCAGCGCGGGAGGCAGCGCCGTCCCGGCAGTCGCGCAGGTGGTCCACGGTGCGGTCGCTGATCCCGGAGAGCATCACCGCTCACCGCCCGCCTGCTCGACGCTCAGAAGGCGCTCGAACTGGTCGGCGGGGTAGCGGCGGTGGCCTCCCAGCGTGCGGATCGCGGTGAGCTTGCCGGCCTTGGCCCACCGGGTCACCGTCTTGGGGTCCACCCGGAAGATCTGGGCGACCTCGGCAGGGGTGAGAAGGCGGTGCGCTTCGTCGCTAGAGGCGCTGGTGTCGCTGGTGGTGCGGATTACTATGGCCATGGCCCTGTCTCCTTCATGTGCGGGGCCTCGCCCCCGTCCGGGTCGCATCCGGCGGGGGCCTTGTCATGCGCGGCGGGCGCGCAGCGGACGGACCGGAGCCCGGGGGGCGGCAGCTGTGGCGGCCGCGGGGCGGCGGGGGCGGGCGGCCGCCGCGGGGCGCGGCGCAGCGGCGGGCGGGCGAAGCCGCTGCGCGACGATGGCCTCAAGGTCTTCAGGGGTCCAGGCGTAGGACCCGCCGATCAGCCTGACCGGGATCGCCCTGCGCGCGGCCTGCTTCTTCAGCCACGACGGCTTGCACTTCAGCACCTCGGCGGCCTCGTCGGCCCGGTAGACGGTGGGCGCCTCCATCACGCTGCCTCCGCCCCGCCACTGCCCCGGCGCTTCTTGCGCGGCGGGGCCTCCTCGCGTGCCTCCCGCAGCAGGGCCGGATCCACGTCCAGCGCCTGGCAGATGCGGATGTAGACCGGGGCGCTCGGCTCCTGGTGTCCCCGCTCCAAGTTGGTCAAGGTGCCGTCGGCGATGCCCACGGCGGCGGCGACCTCTCTGACGGTCAGGCCCCGCTCTTCACGGAGGCGGCGGGCGGTCGGCCCGCGGAAGCGGTAGGTCTTCATGACTCGATGATACGTAAACGTTCATGCATAGACAAGAACGAGCATGAACGTTCATCTACAATCTGAAGCTGGAAACCTGAACCGCTAGAGTGCATGCACGTTCTGCATACGGTCATGCATCCGCATAGATAGTCATGCAGGAGCATGACTCTGCGTACTATGGCGGCATGCCGACCCCACCTGAGCACGCAGAGCGACTGTTCAGACTCAGCCAGGAAGCCGCTGACGAGCAGGGCAAGACGCTGACCGACATCGCCCGCGAGGCCGACGTCTCTCCCCAGGCCGTCTACAAGTGGCGCAAGGGAAAGAGCGTGCGGGCCAAGACCGACCGGGCCATCAGCCGCGCCTTCGGATGGGAGGCCGGTTCCCGCGAGGCGATCCTGGCCGGCGGGGCCCCCACCCCCCTCCAGGGGGAACACCGGCCCCCGGCGCCGCCGCCCCGGGTCTTCGACGACTCACGCGAACAGGCGATCTGGGACCTGGAGGTACTGAGCGAGGCCGAGAGGCTTCACCTGATCACCGCGCTGCGCCAGCGCGACCAGCTCCTCGGAGAGGTCCGCGGCGACGACCAGGGCCTCGGGAGCGGCGCGGCAGGGTAACGGGCCGGAAAATACCGGCGCGTAGGCATGTAAAAAACCGCGGCCTGGGGGATCATTGCCCCACGGGGTCACAGGAGGGTAGCAATGGTGCTGCTCGTTTCTGCAGCGCTCTGCTGTGCAGTCCTGGCCGCGGTCCTCGTCTTGGCCGCCGTGCTGATGCGCACCAGGCGCCGCCTGGACGAGATGACCGAATACACCGACTACCTGACCGCCCGCATCGAGGCCCTGGAGAAGACCGCTGACGGCGCCTTCGCCGAACGCGAGCGGCGCCGTGTGGAAGCGCTCCTCCCCCCGCCCCGCGCCGAGGTCTCATGCCGGCGCGGTCACCTCGGGGTCATCCGCGGAGGCGGCGCCATCGCCGTGCTCGGCACCGCCGGCGCTTGGGTGCGCGAGACGGTGACGGGCCCGGGGGCCGCCACCGTCGCCACCATCGCCGTCACCGGCGGCGCCGTCGGGGTCCTCTACACCGAGCAGCCCCACGTAACCGAGCCTGCCCCTACCGCGCCGGCCACCTCCCAGGACCCGGCGCCGCCCCCCGCCCCGCGGGTCCCGGTCCGCCAGTCCACCCCGGCCTCGCTCCAGGCCGACGAGCGCATCGACCCCAGCCCCGCCCCTTCCTCCTCGGCTGGCGAAACCGACGCCGCCGAGATCGAGGAGGTCGGCGAAGACGAAGAGCAGGCCGCGGCGCCGCCCAGCCCCTCTTCCCGACCAAGTGAGCAGGAAGGCGAGCGCTCCCCTCAGAGAGGGGGAGCCTCCCCCGAACCCCCGGTCCGGGACGCCTCCCCCGAACCGCCGGCAGAACGCCCCTCCCGGCCGAACCCGGCCCCCGAACCTCCCGGCAGGCAGGATCCGCAGCGGTCCCAGCCCGCCGAGGAGCCCGGCCCAGGATCCCTGGCGCTGCCCAAGGGGCGCGTCCAGGTAGAGCCCTTGGCCGAGGTGTGCCTGCCCTAGGCGCGAAAGCGAACGCCCCCTCCGGATTGGAGGGGGCGCTCACCACCACCGGAAGGATACCCATGCCCTACCCCGAACAGCGATGGTCGAAGAAGGACGGCTCCTACTGGACCGTCCGCTACCTGGCCGCGGACGGGACCTGGCCCCGGGCCAGTCGCGACGAGAATGGCAACCGATGGCGCACCAAGAAGGCCGCCGAGCAGTGGGCGACCGACAAGGAGGCCCGCATCCGCATGGGCCTGGACGAGGAGTCCGCCCCCAGCGTCGCCGAGGCGGCCCGCCGCGCCCGCAAGCAGGAGGGAACCACCCTCGGCACATGGGCCAATGAGTGGTTCCCCAAGCAGGACGTCGGTATCTCCCACCAGAAGGGCCTGCGCACGACCCTGGAGAAGCACCTGCTTCCCCACCAGCCCAGCGGCTCCGGGCCGATGTGGGAGGAGACCTTGATGGACGACATCACCGAGCAGCAGGTCGTGGAGTTCAAGCGCACCAAGCGGGAGGCCGGCTACGCCGAGTCCACGATCCGGGGGTACTGCTCTACCCTCTACACCCTCTTCGCTGACGCGATGCGCGAAGGGGTCGCCACCTCCAACCCGGTCGCGACCAATTCTTCCAACCGCGGCCGGCGCAGCGGCACCGGCAAGAGGAAGGGCACCCGCGGCAAGGAGCGGGTGACCACCGATGCACTCGGCGCCCTGCTGCTGTCCGAGCGCATGGCGCTCCTGAGCGGTCGCGACGAGGAGTTCATCGCCGGAATCACGATGTACAACTCGGGACTCCGGTTCGGGGAGCTGGTCGGCCTGGAGCGGGAGTTCTGCCGCCCCGACGAAGGCACCATCCGGGTGGAGTGGCAGCTGTACGAGTCCGACGGGGACTGGTACCGGCAGGCCCCCAAGGACGACTCCTACCGGGACGTCCACATCCCTCGGTTCGTCGCCGAACTGCTGGAGCGCCAGCTGGCCGCTGTCCCGGACAAGCCGACTGCCGTGTGCGCCTGCCACCGGCCGCCGACTGTCCACCGGTTCCTCGTGGCCGCGCTCAAGCGCCAGGGGAAGTGGGACGAGGAGATGCAGGCCGCGCTCCTAGCCCACCCCAAGGAGCGCTCCCTGGAGGAACTGGGCATCGACGCCGACCTCGCCGAGCGGTTCGACGGGGACTTCATCCGCGGCAGCGCCGCACCGCCCCACCGCGGCGGGGTGTTCGTATTCACCGGCAGGGACGGTTCCCCCCACCACCGGCGCGGCTCCTACAAACCCTGGCTCATCGGGGCAGCCTCCACCGGCCGCTACCCGGGCTCCAAGACCGGGCAGGGCCACGTCCAGGAGGAGCGCCCCGTGCCGCTGCTCGCCGAGCCCTGGCCCGGCATCCCCGTCCGGGGCCGCTCCCCCCGCAAGCGGTCGGAGACCACGTGGGAGCCGATCGCCCCGGGGATCACCCCGCACGGGCTCGCCCGGCACTCCCACAAGCGGGCGATGATCGAGGGCCGTGTCCCGGAGGTTCTCCAGCACGAGCGCCTGGGGCACGAGATGGGCGGTATCGGCGCGGTCTACAGCCAGGTGACCCCCGCGATGGTCGAGGCCCTCCTGGGCCTGCTGACGGCCAACTGGACGGCGTCCCTGGAGGCGCGGGCGAAGATGCACCCGCACTCACCGGTGGCGGTCCTGGACGAACTGCTGGCGCCCTACCGGAAGCAGGGCGCCAGCGGGGAGAACTCCAAGATCATCTCCCAAATCTCTCCCAAAACGGCCCCCACCCCCCTCCGCCGACGGGGGGTGGGGGCCGTGTCTTCTCAGGTCAGTCCCAGTCCAGGCCGCCGCCGGTCTGGTACTCGATGACCCGGGTCTCGAAGAAGTTCTTCTCCTTGTTGAGGTCCATCATCTCCGACATCCACGGGAAGGGGTTCTCCGAGTTGCCGAAGATCGGGGCCAGGCCGATCTGCTCGGCGCGGCGGTCGGTGATGAAGTGCATGTACTGCTCGCACAGCTCGGCGTTGAGGCCGAGGATGCCGCGCGGCATGGTCTCCCGGCCGTAGGCGATCTCCAGCGCGCAGGCCTCGGTGAGCATGGTGCGCACCTCCTCCTGGAACTCCGGGGTCCACAGGTGGGGGTTCTCCAGCTTGATCTGGTTGATCACGTCGATGCCGAAGTTCAGGTGGATCGACTCGTCGCGCAGGATGTACTGGTACTGCTCGGCGATGCCGACCATCTTGTTCCGCCGGCCCAGCGAGAGGATCTGCGCGAAGCCGGTGTAGAACCACATGCCCTCGAAGATCACGTAGAACGCGACCAGGTCGCGGAGGAAGGCCTGGTCCGCCTCGGGGGTGCCGGTGGCGAAGTCCGGGTTCTCCAGGTTCTGCGTGTACTTCAGCGCCCAGGCGTCCTTCTCCGTGATGGAGGGGATCTCCCGGTACATGTTGAACAGCTCGCCCTCGTCCAGGCCGAGGCTCTCGCAGATGTACTGGAAGGTGTGCGTGTGCACGGCCTCCTCGAAGGCCTGGCGGAGCAGGTACTGGCGGCACTCCGGGTTGGTCAGCTGCCGGTAGACCGCGAGCACGATGTTGTTGGCGACGAGGGACTCCGCGGTGGCGAAGAAGCCCAGGTTCCGCTTGAGCATCAGCCGCTCGTCCTCGGTGAGGCCGTCGGCCGACTTCCACAGGGCGATGTCGGCCTGCATGGACACCTCGGTGGGCATCCAGTGGTTGTTGCAGCCCGCCAGGTACTTGTCCCAGGCCCAGTGGTACTTGAGCGGCAGCAGCTGGTTCACGTCCGCGCGGGCGTTGATCATCGCCTTGTCGCCGACGCTGACGCGAGCGGCGTCGCGGGCGATCTCGCCGAGTCCGGTGCTGTCCGTCTCCGGGGCCGTCGTCATGAGTGTGACCGTCGTCTTTCCAAGTCGGTGGTGGTGCGCCAGGGGGCCGGGCGGGGCGGGCGGCGCCCCTCGGAGGGGTGCGCCGCCCTCGCCCCGCGGGGCCGCGCTACTGGCAGGCTTCGCAGTCCGGGTCGTCGATCGAGCAGAGCGCGCCGGCGTCCGGGTCGATCTCCGGAGCGGTGGACGCGGGCGCCTCGGCGGAGGGCCGGGCGGCCGGGGACGGCGCCGGGGACGGGGCCGCCGCGGGGGCGGCCGCCGGGGCCGCGGCCGGGGTGGCCGAGACCGCGTTGAGCCGGCCGTCGGTGCCCTTCAGGGTCGACTTCTCCACGTGCGTCGCGCTCTGCGCGCGCAGGTAGTAGGTGGTCTTGAGGCCCTTGCGCCAGGCCCGCCGGTACAGCGTGTCCAGCTTCTTGCCGCTCGGCGCCGCCATGTACAGGTTGAGCGACTGCGCCTGGTCGATCCACTTCTGGCGGCGGGCCGCGGCGTCCACCAGCCAGGTCGGGTCGAGCTCGAACGCGGTGGCGTAGAGCTCCTTCAGGTCGTCGGGCACCCGGGCGATCGGGCCGAGGCTGCCGTCGTGCAGCTTGAGCTGGGTGACCATGTCGGCGTCCCACAGGCCGCGCGCCTTGAGGTCGCGGATCAGGTAGGGGTTGACCACGGTGAAGTCGCCGGACATGTTCGACTTCACGAACAGGTTGCGGTAGATCGGCTCGATCGACTGGCTCACCCCGGTGATGTTGGCGATGGTCGCGGTCGGCGCGATCGCCATCACGTTGGAGTTGCGCATCCCCTGGGTGCGCACCTTCTCCCGGAGCGAGTCCCAGTCCAGCCGGGAGGAGTAGTTGGCGTCCAGGTCGCCGTCGCGGGCCTCGGCCACGGTGCGCAGCGAGTCCAGCGGGAGCACGCCCTTGCTCCACAGCGAGCCCTCGAAGGACTCGTAGGAGCCGCGCTCGGCGGCCAGCTCGGAGGAGGCCGCGATGGCGTGGTAGGAGATCAGCTCCATCGACTCGTCGGCGAACTCCACCGCCCGCTGCGAGCCCATCGGCAGGCGCAGCTCGAAGAGGGCGTCCTGGAAGCCCATCAGACCCAGGCCGACCGGGCGGTGCCGCATGTTGGCCCGCTCCGCCTCGGGGATGGTGTAGAAGTTCACGTCGATGACGTTGTCCAGCATCCGGACGGCGGTGCGCACGGTGCGCTCCAGCCGCTCGGTGTCCAGCCGGCCGCCCTCGACGTGCTGGGCCAGGTTGACCGAGCCGAGGTTGCAGACCGCCACCTCATCGCCGGCCTTGGTGTTCAGGGTGATCTCGGTGCACAGGTTGGACGAGTGCACCACGCCGGCGTGCTGCTGCGGCGAGCGCAGGTTGCACGGGTCCTTGAAGGTGATCCACGGGTGGCCGGTCTCGAACAGCATGGTCAGCATGCGCCGCCACAGGTCGACCGCGGGGACCTTGCGGAACACCTTGATCTCGCCGGCCTCGGCGGCCCGCTCGTAGGCCTCGTACCGCTCGGCGAACGCCTTGCCGTACAGGTCGTGCAGGTCCGGCACCTCGTCCGGGGAGAACAGCGTCCACTGGCCGCCGGCCTCGACCCGCCGCATGAACAGGTCCGGCACCCAGTTGGCGGTGTTCATGTCGTGCGTGCGGCGGCGCTCGTCGCCGGTGTTCTTCCGCAGGTCGAGGAATTCCTCGATGTCGATGTGCCAGGTCTCCAGGTAGGCGCAGACCGCGCCCTTGCGCTTGCCGCCCTGGTTGACCGCGACCGCGGTGTCGTTGGCGATCTTGAGGAACGGGACCACGCCCTGGCTCTGGCCGTTGGTGCCGCGGATCCGGGCGCCGATGCCGCGGATCGGGGTCCAGTCGTTGCCCAGGCCGCCGGAGTACTTGGAGAGCAGGGCGTTGTCGGAGATGCCCTTGAAGATCGACTGCAGGTCGTCGTCGACGGTGGTCAGGAAGCAGGACGACAGCTGGGAGTGGCGGGTGCCGGAGTTGAACAGGGTCGGCGTGGAGGCCATGAAGTCGAACGAGGAGAGCAGCTCGTAGAACTCCACGGCGCGGGCGTCCCGGTCGTCCTCGTTGAGCGCCAGGCCCATCGCGACCCGCATGAAGAACGCCTGCGGCAGCTCGTAGCGGGTGCCCTCGCTGTGCAGGAAGTAGCGGTCGTAGAGGGTCTGCATGCCGAGGAAGGTGAACTGCAGGTCGCGCTCGGGGCGGAGCGCGGCCCCCAGCCGGGCCAGGTCGAACTTCTCCAGCCGCGGGTCGAGCTGCTCCAGCTGCACGCCGCGCGCCACGTAGCCGGCGAAGTAGTCCGCGTAGCGGAGCGCCATCTCGCCCTCGCTCGCGGAGTCCGCCGCCCCGGAGATGAAGGTCAGCGCCTCGCGCCGGAGCGCGCCGAGCAGCAGCCGGGCGGCCAGCGGGGAGTAGTCGGGGTCCTCCTCGACGTGGCTGCGCGCCGCCATGATCAGCGCGAGCTCCAGCTCCTCGTCGGTGATGCCCGGGTAGAGGCCCTTGCGCGCCTCCGCGATGACCGCCTCGGGGCTGACCCCGGCCAGTCCGGTGCTCGCCTCGCGGACCACGTCGCCGATCCGCTCCGCCGGGTCCGGGCTGTTCGCCTCCGGAACCGCGACGGGCTCGGTGTCGAGGGTCATCTGCTCGCTCCAACCAGGTAGTCGTCGACCGGTTGGGGTTCCGAAGGCCGGAGCGCGCGAACCAGGGGAGCGCCCACGACCGTCGAGCCCCCCTATGCCCACGGCGGCCCGCCCACGAGGCCCCGTTTCGTTGTGCGCCGGGCGCACACCGGTGGCAGGTCTTCGGACTCGCGGGCGACGTCCGGCTGAGCGCCGTCCGGCCTACTCGCCGCCGCTTCCCGGGAGCCTGAGCGCCCAGTGCCGTGGCGACTTTCGGAAGCGCGCCGCCCGGTTCCCCCCGGGGGCCGGCGCGCCGCTTCCCGCTTACCGCTGCGGGGCAGTCCCGGAGTTCCACCGGGTTCCCTCTTGCCCCACCCGGAGCATCCGCCCCAGGTGAACCACCAGTGGAAGAGATACTACATCTGGTGGCACCCGAGCGCGACCACCGCAAGATAGCCGTGTTTCACATGCGACGCGCCCGCTCCGGCCGTTGTCCGCAACGCGCTGCGGAGATAAGCTCCGCGCGATGACGCGACTACACATCTTCGACCTGGACGGCACCCTGCTGCACGGAACCAGCGCCCCCCTGGAGATCGCCCGCGTCACCGGGACCGGGCCCCGGCTGACCGAGCTGGAGCACCGCTTCTCCGCAGGCGAGCTGGACAGCCGCGGCTTCGCCGCGGAGCTCTTCTCGCTCTGGGGGCACCTCACCGAGGAGCACGTGGACGAGGCGTTCGCCGGCAGCCCGTTCCTGGAGGGGATCGCCGAGGTCTGCGCCGACATCCGGAAGCGCGGTGAGCGCTCCCTGGTCATCACGCTCTCCCCGGGGTTCTACGCGCGCCGGTTGCACGCCTTCGGCTTCGACGAGATCGTCGCCTCGGACTTCCCCGACCCGCCCTTCCCCGGACCGCCGGACCCGGAGCGCATCCTACGCCCGCAGGACAAGGTCCGCATCGCGGAGGAGGCGCGCGCCGCCGCCGGAATCCCGCTGGAGATGTGCACCGCCTACGGCGACTCGCTCTCCGACGCGCCGCTCTTCGGGCACGTGGGCGGATCGGTGTCGGTCAACGGGGACCACCACGTGGCCGCCCTCGCCACCGCCGCCTACACCGGGCGGAGCCTGCCCGAGGCCTACGCCCTGGGCCGCTCCCTGGCCGCCTGAGGCCCTGCGGGGCGGGGACGGGAGGGCGCCGCGGACCCGCCGGGCGGCGGCCGCGGATGTTGCGGACCTCTCAGTGCGGCCCGGCCGGACCGGGCCGGGTCAGTCCAGCATCCGGTCCAGGGCGTCCTCGGGCAGGCCGAGGTCGACCCGGACCCGGTAGCGGATCCGGAGCAGCTCCATCAGCAGGTCGTGCACGTAGGGCGAGACGTCCTGGTGGCGGAAGCGCTCCACGCCGAGGGTGGCCCACGACTGGGCGGCCTTCAGGTCGCCGTGCGCCTGCAGGGTCTCCGCGATGTGGATGTAGGTGGGCAGGTTGCGCGGCCCCTCGGCGCGCAGCCGCTCCAGCTGGGCGTAGGCGTCGTCGACCAGGTCCAGTTCGAGCAGCGCCCCGGCGAGCAGGGCGCGCGCGTCGATGATGGTGATGCCGCCGTCGTCGATGGCACGCCGGTAGGCGCGCGCGGCGAGCTCGAACTCCTGGGCCATCTCCCACTGCTCGCCGGCCCGGACGAACAGCTCGGCCCGGGAGATCTCGCTGTCGGCGTCCACGCTGTCGGCCAGCCCGAGGAGTTCCGCCGCCACCTCTGCATGGTCGCCGGACTGGACGGCCCGGAATTCCAGGCGGTCCAGATCGGCCGTCGTCACTCGGGTCACTGCCAGCCTCCCTCGGTGCTCACCGCTGCGCCGCGCTCACTCCCGGGCGCGCTCCAGCGCCTCCCAGAACCCCTGCCGCAGCGCCTCGCGCACCTCGTCGCGGAGCAGGTAGTCGATCGGCAGCGCCGAGCCCTGGAGCAGCCGCGCCTCCAGGTCCGAGGGCATCCGGGGGCGGCGCACCAGCACCGCCTCCAGCCACAGCGCCGGCGCGTCGCGGGCGATGGACTCGGCGAAGTCGTTCCCCTCTCGGCGCGCGACATTCACCGCCTCCTCGATCGTCCGCGCGGCCGACGCCCCCGCGTAGTCCGCGCTCGGGACGGGATCGGTGTAGGGCCCGTGCTGGACCCTGGGTCGGAGCCTGGGACCAGTAGCGTCCGGGGGGCGGACCCCCGGGGCGCCTCCCCGCGGGGAGTCACCCTCCGTACTGGTCCCAAAAGTAGGGTTTGGCCCGGTACCCCCTCCGAAACCCGGGTTCTCCCCGGTGGTCGGTCCGTACCGGGGGTCCGGCGGGGCCGGTGCTCTGCCGGGCGGCGCTTCGTGCTCGTAGCCGGCCGGCTGCTGGTGGCGCGGGCCCGCCGGGTGGCCGGGAGCGGCCATCGGCGCGTGCGCCCCGGTCTGCGCCTGCTGCGGCGGCTGGGCGGGCTGCACCGGCTGCTGCGGCACGGGCTGCGGCGGAGCGCCGTAGGCCGGCTGCGGCCCGGTCGCCGAGGAGGCCGCGAAGCCGCCGTGCGCACCGGTGGCCGAGGCGCCCGGCGAGGCGTCGCGGAGGCTCTGGTGCGCACCGGTGGCGGACGGGGCGTGCGAGGCGCGCGGCCCGGTGGGGAAGCCGTTCGCGTCGATCGGCCCGGACGCGGAGCGCGGCGGCTCCGCCCCGGCCTGCGGGGCGAGGTGGTCGCCGCCGCGCTGCTGGGCGATGCTGCGCCGCATGGCGCGCAGCTGGTCCATGGCGCTGCCGTTCATCGGCTGCTGGGCTCCGGTCCCGGCGAACACCGGCTCCATGCCGGGGGCGGGGGCCGCCGGGGGCGCCGGCTCCACCCGCTCCGACTCCGGGCTCGCGGTGACCGGCCGGCGCTCGGTCTCGGGGGCCGAGCGGCCGTGCCCGTTGGCCAGCGGCGCGGTGGTCTCCGCCGCCGACTCGGCGGCGGCCGCCCCGGAGAGCAGGGTGACGTAGGGGCGCAGGTGTCCCGCGCCGATCTCGATCAGGTCGTCGCACTCCCGGCGCAGCGCCCGCGAGATGGTCCAGTTGCCCTCCACCGAGACGTGCACGACGGTGACCCGCACCCCGAGGTCCTGCACGTCGGCGACCACTTGGGCCATGTCCTCGTCCCCGCTGACCAGGACCGCCTCGCAGAGCGTCCCGGTCCGGGCGAGCGTGGTCAGATCCCGTTGGACATAGCTCTCGACTCCCTCGCGTCTGCCCGGACGGATGCGTGCGGCTCGGAACTTGATTCCGGGGATGTCCGCGATACCGTCCTGCTCCTGGCTGCGACGGCCGTCCGCCGTCGCCTCGTACCAGTAGCACCGCAGCAGTGGAAGCCCCGTACGGTCCCGCGCGACCTCTTCGAGAAGCCGGGCCAGGCCCGCGTAATCCCATGACACGGAATCCCGGTTCCGGGTCCCGTGCACCGCCATCGCACCGTCGGCGAGGAGGTAGCCGGCGTCGACGAACAGCGCGCTGCGATCCACCCGACACCGCTCCTTCCGTTGTTCGGCACCCCGGAGCCGGTGTTCCCGCACCGGGTCTGTCCAGCGATCGGCATCGGCCCGTGAAAAGGCCGGGCCACAGCCTAACCAAGTCTGTGCCGGTTTGCGTGCCGAGTGCCCGAGTCGGTATCGCGAACCGCGTGTTCACGGCCGCTCCGGGAACCGTTCCGCGGGCCGGAACCGGTGCCCCGCCGGGGCTGCGGCGCCCCGGCCCGCGGCGCCGGTGCGCCCGGGGCCCGGCGGAACCCGGTGGCCCGGTCAGCCGCCGGCCGGCGGTCCCGGCACCGCGGGCTCCTCCGGAGCGCCGGGGGCGCCGGGGACCTCCGGCACCTCGGGGGCGTCCGGGGCCCCGGGCGGCTCGGGCGGGTCCGGCCACTGCGGGTCGGACGGCCGCTCGACCCATCCCGGCGGCCGGGGCGTCTCGGGCCGGTCCGGCCAGTCCGGCCAGCCCGGCCACTCGGGCCACTCCGGCCAGACCGGCGGCTCCGGGATCTCCGGGGGCGCCGGCGGGTCCGGGATCTCCGGCGGTTCCGGGGGGTCCGGCGGCTCGGGGACCTCCGGCGGAGGCGGCTCCTCCTCCGGGGGCGCGGGCCGCTCCGGCGGGGGCGGCTCCTCCTCCGGCGGCTCCGGCGGCGGGGGCTCCTCCTCCGGAGGCGGCGGGGGCGGCTCCTCGGCCGGCGGGGGCGGGGGCTGCTGCTGCGGCGCGGCGGGGGGCGGGGCCGGCGGGTCGGCCGGAGGGGCCGCGGGGGATCCGCGGGCGGGTCGGCGGCCGGCGGCGGAGCGGGCTGCTGCGGCGCCGCGGCCTGCGGCGGCTCCGGCGGGGGCACCTGCTCCTCGTTGCTGACCAGGGCCAGCGCGGCCGCGGCGGCGACCGCCACGGTGGCGCCGCCGGCGGCCGCGGCCTGCTGCTGGCGCTTGGGCAGCCGCCCCCACCAGCCGCCGCCGAGCGCGGCTCCGCCCGGCAGGCTCGCCAGGTACCCGGCGGCGACCGGGCCGGCGAACAGCGGCAGGACCAGCCCGCGCAGCCCGACGTTGACGTCCATCAGCTCGGCGTAGACCTCGCGGCACTGGGAGCACTCGTCCAGGTGCCGGTCGACCGTCCTGGTGTCGCGCTTGGCCAGCCCGCCGCGGACGTAGCCGCCGAGCAGCTCCAGCGCCGGGCGGCAGCTCTCCGCCGCCGCCCCGCCGGCCAGGTGCATCTGCAGGTAGGCGCGGCGCAGCCCTTCGCGGGCGCGGTAGGCCAGCGCGGCGACGGTGTTCGGGTCGCGGCCGAGGATCCCGGCGGCCTCGGCGGGCTTGATGCCCTCGATCTCGGTGTACCAGAGCACCGACTGCCAGTCCGGGCGGAGCGAGAGGAAGGCCCGCGCGATCAGCGACCGCTCCAGCCCCTCGACGGCGGGGTCGACGAACGGCTCGCCGCTGTCGAAGCGCTCCATGTCGTCCGTGACGACCTGCCGCCGGTCCTTGCGGGCCCGGTCGTAGACGCAGTGCCGCAGCGCGGTGAGCAGGTAGGGGCGGAAGCCGTCCCGGGGGCCGCCGCCGCGGCGCACCACGTCGAGCACCCGGGTGAAGGTGTCCGCCACCGCGTCCTCGGCCTCGGCCTCGCCCCGGACCAGCTGCCGGGCCAGGCCGCGGGCCGCGTCCACATGCCGCTCCCACAGCGTTCCGAAGGCCGCGGTATCGCCCCCGCGCACCTGCGAGAGCAGCTCATCGTCACCCGTCTGCGACTCTGCGTCCTCCTGCTGCACGTCGGTCATCCGTCGCCCCCTTCCGCCGTCCCGCCGGCCGCGTCACCCGGCGCCCGCGGAAACCCGCCGGACACCGCTCCGCCCCTCCGCTGAGAAGAGGTCGGAAAAAAATATCCCGCAATCGCGTCATAGCCGCCACCGGAGTCCGTGATCAGGGGTGAAGGCGTTCCGGCGGGGCCCGCCGCAAACGGGGGCGCGGGCCCCTGCCGGAACGGCCTGACCAGCGAGGACAGGAGCTTCAGTGATGGAGGCACCCGAACAGGGCGGATCGGCGCCGGCGGACGAGGCCGCGCAGCGCCGCAGGCTGCGCACCCTCTGGTGCCGCAGGAGCAGACTCACCGGATGGGACCCGCCGGACGACTGGTGGACGCCGGTGGTGGACCACATCTGCGAGGCCGCGGTGCGCGGCGGCGACCTCGTCCCCGGCTGCCTCCGCTTCGGCCAGGCCCGGGCCCGGTCGGGGGTGGGCATCGGCGCGACCATCACCGACTTCGCCGCGCTCACCGACGTGCTCGGCTGGGCGGAGCCGCCGCTGCCGCTGGTGCGCGCGCTCGCCGAGGGGTGGGTGGACGGCGGCCGCTCCACCGAGGAGTGCCAGGACCCGCTGACCGGCCTGGCGACCGCGGCCTTCCTGCGCACCCGGATCGGCGAGCTGTACCGGGGCGGCGAGCAGTCCGGCGAGCACCGGCTGGTCATCGTGGCCCTGGACCCGACCGCCGACCCGTGGCGGCGCACCGCGCAGCTCATCGTCCTCGGCCACGAGCTGAACCGGTACTTCGTCCGCGCCGAGTCGATCGCGCTGCTGAGCCGGACCCGGCTCGCGGTGCTCACCCGGGCCTCCGCCGACCTCGGCGAGCGCGCCCGCCACCTGCGCGAGAACATCTGCCGCGAGCACGGCGCCGAGCTGTGGACGGTCCCGCTGCCCGACCGCCCGGAAGAGGCCCGCTCCCTGCTCAACGACATCGGGAGGCCCCTCTCCACCTGACCGCCGGCGGCCCGGGAGCCCTCCCGGGCCCGACCGGTCCGAAGCGCCGCCGGCGCCGAGCGGCCCCGCAGAGGGGGCGGGGCCCGGCGCCGGCGGCCGCCGGCCCGCGGCGCCCCGCAGAGGGGGCGGGAGCACCCGGGCCGGCGCCCACCGGGCACGCGCCCGGTGCGGGCCGCCCGGCCGACGCCGGGGAGCGCCTTCTGGCCCCGAGAGGGGCGGCCTCCCCGCCGGCCCCGGCGGCAGGGGGCGCACCCGCTTGGGGAGGCGGGCGCGCCCCCGCTGCTCTCCCGCCGGCCCGCAGGAGGACCGCCGCTTCCGCGGCGCCGCCCCTCCCCCGCGATGATCTTGACGTTGCGGGGCTGTCCAAGCCTGTTGATGGCCCCGCAACGTCAAGATCATCGCCCGGGGGGCGCCCGCCCGGTCAGTGCACCGCGAGGGCCTCGTCGATGACCTCGTCCAGGACGTCGCGGGAGCGGAGCAGGTCGCCGATCATCCGGTCGATCCGGGCCCGCTCCACCTGGAGCGCCTCGGCCAGTTCGGGTGTGGCGGTCTTCGCCGGGCCCTCGCCCGGGTCGTTCAGGCAGGGCAGCAGCAAGCCGATCTTCTCGCTGCACAGGCCGGCCGCGAACAGCTCCTGGATCCGGATGACCCGGCCCACCGCGGACTCGGGAAAGTCCCGGTGGCCGCCGGGGGTGCGCTCGGCCCCGATCAGGCCGAGCTTCTCGTAGTAGCGCAGCGACCGCTCGCTCACCGCGGTCCTGCGGGCCAGTTCTCCGATTCGCACGGCGCCTCCCGGGCTTGAATCTGACACCGGTGTCAGATCCTACGCTCCAGCCATGCCGAACAACGAGACCTCTCCGCTCCTCACCCCCTACACCCTCGGCTCCCTGGAGCTGCCCAACCGGATCGCGATGGCGCCGATGACCCGCTACCGCGGCGACGAGGACGGCGTCCCGCTGCCGATCGTCGCCGACTACTACGCCCAGCGCGCCGGCGCCGGGCTCATCGTCAGCGAGGGCATCTGGCCCTCCTTCAGCGGGCAGAGCGGATGGCGCATCCCCGGCCTGGTCACCGAGGACCAGGTGCGCGGCTGGCGGCGGGTGACCGACGCGGTGCACGCCGCCGGCGGCCGGATCGCCGCCCAGCTGATGCACGCCGGCCGGAACACCCACCCCGACTCCCGGATCGACGGCGGGCACCCGCTGGCCCCGTCCCCGGTACCGCAGCCGCTCCCGGTGCACACCCGGTACGGCAAGGCCGAGCCGCTGGTCCCCGCCGAGATGACCGCCGAGGACATCCGCGCGGCGGTGGCCGACCACGCCCGCTCCGCGCGCAACGCGATCCGGGCCGGGTTCGACCTGGTGGAGCTGCACGGCGCCAACAGCTACCTGATCCACCAGTTCCTCGCCGACAACACCAACCTGCGCACCGACGCCTACGGCGGCGCGGGGCGGGCCCGGTTCGCCGCCGAGGCGGTGCGCGCGGTGGCCGAGGAGATCGGCGCGGAGCGCACCGCGATCCGGCTCTCCCCCGGCAACACGCAGTTCGGGATGGCCGAGGCCGACCCGGCGCCGGTCTACCGCGCGCTCCTGGGCGAGCTGGACCCGCTGGGCCTGGCCTACCTGCACCTGACCGAGGCCGCCGGGTCCGGCTACGCCTCCCTGGCCGACCTGCGGCCGCGGTGGAGCGGGACGCTGATCGCCAACGTCGGCGAGAACGGGGAGGCCACCACCAAGGAGGCGGCCGAGGAGGTGCTCGGCTCCGGCCGCGCCGACCTGGTCTCCTTCGGCCGGGCCTTCATCAGCAACCCGGACCTGCCGCACCGGTTCGCCACCGGCGCGCCGGTGGCCCCGCCGGAGACCAAGGAGCCCGGAGCGAAGAAGCACTGGTACAGCCATGGCCCGGAGGGCTACACCGACTACCCGGTGTCCTCCGCCGAACCGCTCGCGGCCGCGCGGTGAGCCGGGCGAGCGCCTGGGCCGGGCCGCCGACCGGGCGGTCTGGCCCGGCCGCCTCCGGTGCTCTGCCCGCACCCGCACGGCGGGGCCGCCGAACGCAGCGGAAGAGGAGCGGTCTCGGCTGCGGGCAAGGCCCCGCCCCGGAGGGACACCGGTCCGACGGCCCTGCTCAGCGGCCTCCGGCGTCCCGCTCGCAGCCATGCGGTGAGCCCGATGGGCGCCCCGGCGAGGGCGGTGCCGCCGGAGGCCGGGGACCCCGCCCCGCAGAAGCACCGGCCCGGCCACCGGCCGCCGGCCCCCTGCTCAGCCCCCCGGCGGCCCCGTTCAGAGCCGGGCGATGAGGTCGGCGAGCGCCGCGGCCGGATCGGTGCCGGGGGCGGTGGCGTCGGCCACCGGCCAGCCGCGCATCCCGGCCAGGCGGGCGGTGGGGGCGTGCCGCGGGTCGGTGAGCAGGTAGCCGCAGGGGGCGTCCGGCCAGTCCGACACCTGGGGCAGCGGCTCGGTCCGGTACCCGGGCGGCGCCTGCGGACCGGCGAGCGGCTCCGCGTCCCCGTCCTCCGTGCCCTGTGCGCCCTGCGGGTTCTGCGCGGCGCGCAGCTCGTCGCGGGTGGTGCCGCCGGGCGCCGGCATCAGCGCGTCGACCAGGACGTACCCGGCCGGGGGCCGGTGCGCGGCGCGCTGCGCGGCGCCGATCGCGGCGGCCAGCGGACCGGCCTCGCCGACCGCCACCAGCAGCGGGTTCTCCGGGGCCGCGGCGGCGATGCGCAGCGAGGCGGCGGCCACCCAGCGGGCCGCGTACGGCGGGCCGCCGGGGCCGGGCGCCTCGACGACGAGGGGGGCCTCCAGCCCCGCGGCGAGCGCGCGCTCCCCCTCGCCGGCCCCGCCGAGCAGCAGCACCGGCGCGGCCGCCCGCGGCGGGCCCGGGCTCACCTGACCGGTCGGGTCTCGTCGACGACCCAGTCCAGGTACTCGGCGGAGCCGCCGGCCACCGGGACGGCGACGACCTCGGGCACGTCGTAGGGGTGCGCCTCGGTGAGGTGGGCGGTGAGGGCGTCCAGCCGGTCGGCGGCGGTCTTCAGCACGACCAGCCACTCCTCGTCGGCCCGGACCTGCTCCTCCCACCGGTAGAAGCTCGTGATCGGCCCGCCGACCTGGGCGCAGGCGGCCAGCCGGTGCTCGACGGCGGAGCGGGCCAGCGCCTCGGCGTCGGCCCTGCTCCCGGCGGTGGTCTCCACCCGGACGTGCTGGTGCCCGTCCACGGGCTCCGGCTCTGCCATGTCCACCCACTTCGGCTGCTCGGAACGGTGATCGACAGGTTCTAGGCTCACAGGCATGAGCGACCGCGAAGAACTCCTCCGACACGTCAACGATAAGGCCGTGGTGCACGGCCGCGTCACCCTGTCCTCCGGCCAGGAGGCCGACTACTACGTCGACCTGCGCCGGGTGACCCTGGACGGGGAGGCCGCCCCGCTGGTCGGCCGGGTGATGCTGGAGGCCACCGCCGACCTGGACTACGACGCCGTGGGCGGGCTGACCCTGGGCGCCGACCCGGTGGCGGCCTCGATGCTGCACGCCGCGGCGGCGTCCGGGCGGCGGCTGGACGCGTTCGTGGTGCGCAAGGCGGGCAAGGCGCACGGCCTGCAGCGCCGGATCGAGGGGCCGGACGTCGCCGGGCGCCGGGTGCTCGCCGTGGAGGACACCTCCACCACGGGCGGCTCGGTGCTCACCGCGGTGGAGGCGCTGCGCGAGGCCGGGGCCGAGGTGGTCGGGGTCGCGGTGATCGTGGACCGGGGCGCCCGGGACAAGGTGGCCGGCGAGGGGCTGCCCTACCGGGCCGCGTTCGACCTGTCCGACCTGGACGTCTGAGGTTCTTCCGCCGCCTCTTCCGCCCCGGGCGCCCGGGGCGGGTCCGGCCCGCTCCCGCGCCCGGGGGGCGGGCCGCCGCCTTTCCGATGATCTCGACGTTGCGGGGGTATCAGAGCGCTCTGATACCCCCGCAACGTCGAGATCATCGGGATGGGAGGGCGGGGCTATCCGGGGGAGCCGCCCTCCACCAGGAAAGACTTGCCGGCCTCCTGGCCGGCGAGGTCCTTGAGTTCGCCGTTCACGTAGACCTCGACGGCGTCCGGCTCGGAGACCGAGACGTCCATCGCGTCGTGGTCGTAGCTGAGGTACTGGCCCTGGGTCATGGTGGTGTCGGTGAGCACCTCGCCGCCCGGAATGCGCACCAGGACATCGCTGGAGTCGCCGACCACCTTGATGTAGAGCACGCTGTCGTCGGCGTCGCCCACCTCCTCCGCGCCGTCCGCGGCGGGCTCGGAGGGCTGCGCCGGCGCGGCGTTGCCCGGGAGCGAGTTGTAGAGGAAGAACCCGCCGAGCGCGACCAGCGCGACGAACAGCGCGATCGCCGCGGCGATCGCCGCCACCTGGCCTGCGCCTCTCGGGTCATTGCGATGTCGTCCCACGTGCCTGAATGTAGCGTGAATCACGCATGGCATTCGAGGGAGGGTGTCCTGATACACCCTTGATGAGAATTTTTCCTTCCGATATCCGGCTCTCCACCCGCGCCGCAGCGCCGATCAGGGCGCGTTGGCCGCATCCGGCCCACCGGTGCACGCGAGGCTCCGGACTCCCCCGTTCTTCGCATCGGCGGACACGGCACGCATACCGCCATTGGACTGGACATTTGGTCTAGACCTTTCCCGGGGCGAGGTCCGTTCGCGATACTGGGTCCGCACCCCCTCCCCCTCCCGGCGCCCCGCCGGGCCCTCCGGGAGGATGGGGGGAGACCGCTAAGGACATCCAGGCCGACCAGGGAGTCACACCATGCCCATCGCGACCCCAGAGGTCTACACCGAGATGCTGGCCCGCGCGAAGTCCCAGGGCTTCGCCTACCCGGCGATCAACGTGACCTCCAGCCAGACCCTGCACGCCGCCCTGCGCGGCTTCGCCGAGGCCGAGAGCGACGGCATCGTGCAGATCTCCACCGGCGGCGCCGAGTTCCTCTCCGGCGCGACGGTGAAGGACATGGTCACCGGCTCGGTCGCGTTCGCCGAGTACGCGCGGATCGTCGCCGACAAGTACCCGGTCAACATCGCGCTCCACACCGACCACTGCCCCAAGGAGAAGCTGGACGGGTTCGTCCGCCCGCTGCTGCAGATCTCCAAGGAGCGGGCGGCCGCCGGGCAGCAGCCGCTGTTCCAGTCGCACATGTGGGACGGCTCCGCGGTGCCGCTGGAGGAGAACCTGGAGATCGCCACCGAGCTGCTGGCCCTCTCCAAGGCCGCCGGCACGATCCTGGAGATCGAGGTCGGCGTGGTCGGCGGCGAGGAGGACGGCATCGTCGGCGAGATCAACGACAAGCTGTACACCACCCCCGAGGACGCGCTGCGCACCGCCGAGGCGCTCGGCCTGGGCGAGAACGGCTACTACATGACCGCGCTGACCTTCGGCAACGTGCACGGCGTGTACAAGCCCGGACACGTCAAGCTCCGCCCGGAGGTGCTCAAGGAGGCGCAGCAGGCCGTCGGCGCGAAGTACGACCGCACCCGCCCGTTCGACTTCGTCTTCCACGGCGGCTCCGGCTCCACCCTGGAGGAGATCCACGCCGCCATCGAGTACGGCGTGGTGAAGATGAACATCGACACCGACACCCAGTACGCCTTCACCCGCCCGATCGCGGACCACATGCTGAAGAACTACGATGGCGTGCTTAAGGTCGACGGCGAGGTCGGGAACAAGAAGCAGTACGACCCGCGCGCCTACGGCAAGGCCGCCGAGGCTGGCATGGCCGAGCGCGTCGCCGAGGCCAGCCGGCAGCTGAAGTCCGCGGGGAACAAGATGTCCTGACCCGCGCTCCGAGACCGGCCCCCGGTTCCCAGCGGACTCGGGGGCCGAGGTGCGCCCGGCCGCCTGCAATCCTTGGGCGGACGCAAACGGCCGGGCGCGCCGCCCGCCCCCTCCGGGGAGGGGCGGCGCGCGGCACCCGCGGAGGCGCCCCGCCCGCGGCGGAAGGGCTCCGCCCACCGCCCGCGCCCGGCCCCGCGCTGGCAGGATGGGGCCATGGATCCGCATCAGAACCTGCTCGGGGAGCCGCCGGCCACCCGCCTCCCCGACCTGACCGAAGCCCGCGAGGCGCTCGCCTCCGGCACCGACGCCACCGAGGTCGCCGCGCGCTTCCCGGCCTACTCCGCCGCCTGGGCCGCCCTGGCCGAGCAGGCGCTGGCCGAGTCCCGGCCGGTCGCCGCCTACGCCTACGCCCGCACCGGCTACCACCGGGGCCTGGACCAGCTGCGCCGGGCCGGGTGGAAGGGCCACGGCCCCGTCCCCTGGGAGCACGGGCCCAACCAGGGCTTCCTGCGCGCGCTGGCCGCGCTGGGCAAGGCCGCGGCCGCCATCGGCGAGGCCGAGGAGGCCGAGCGCTGCTCCTCCTTCCTGGCCGACAGCAGCCCCGAGGCCGCCCGCGAGCTGGCCTAGGCGCCACCGCGGGAGGGCGGCGGGCGGTCCGCGCAGGCCGGACCCCCGCCGGCCCGCGGAGCCGCGCCGAGAGCCGTACTGACCGGGCAATTCACCGCTTAACGAGCGGGCGGCGGTCGTGTACGCTCTAGACGCAAGGGCCCCTGTCGCTTTCTTGCGCCAGGGGCTTACCCGTGTCCGGGCCGCGGACCGAACGATTGAAGAGGTAGACCCGCATGCCGGCGATCACGCTCGTTGGGGCGCAGTGGGGAGACGAGGGCAAGGGCAAGGCGACCGACCTTGTGGGCGACCGCGTGGACTACGTGGTGCGCTACCAGGGCGGCAACAACGCCGGCCACACCGTCGTCATCGGAGACCAGAAGTACGCGCTGCACCTGCTGCCGTCCGGGATCCTCTCGCCGGACGTGGTGCCCGTCATCGCCAACGGGGTCGTCATCGACCCGGCCGTGCTCTTCGAGGAGCTCGGCGGGCTGCAGGCGCGCGGCGTCGACACCTCCAAGCTGCTGATCTCCGCCAACGCGCACCTGATCATGCCCTACCACCGGGAGCTCGACAAGGTCAGCGAGCGGTTCCTGGGCAAGGGGAAGATCGGCACCACCGGGCGCGGCATCGGCCCGACCTACGCCGACAAGATCTCCCGGGCCGGCGTGCGCGTGCAGGACATGTTCGACGAGAAGATCCTGCGCAAGAAGGTCGAGCTGGCGCTCAACGACAAGAACCAGGTCCTCACCAAGGTCTACAACCGGCGCGGCCTGGAGGCCGAGCGGATCATCGAGGACTACCTGGGCTACGCCGAGCGGATCCGGCCGCACGTCACCGACACCTCCCTGGTGCTGAACAAGGCGCTCGACGAGGGCAGGAACGTCTACCTGGAGGGCTCCCAGGGCACCCTCCTCGACATCGACCACGGCACCTACCCGTTCGTCACCTCCTCCTCCCCCACCTCCGGCGGCGCCTGCGCCGGCGCGGGCATCGGCCCCACCCGGATCACCAAGGTCGTCGGCATCCTGAAGGCCTACACCACCCGGGTCGGCTCCGGCCCGTTCCCGACCGAGCTGCACGACGAGTGGGGCGAGTGGCTGCGCACCCAGGGCCACGAGTTCGGCGTCACCACCGGGCGCAACCGCCGCTGCGGCTGGTTCGACGCGCCGATCGCCCGGTACGCCACCCGGGTCAACGGCATCACCGACTTCTTCCTCACCAAGCTGGACGTGCTCACCGGCCTGGAGAAGATCCCGGTCTGCGTCGGCTACGACATCGACGGCTCCCGGCACGACGAGATCCCGATGACCCAGACCGACTTCCACCACGCCGTCCCGGTCTACGAGGAGCTGGACGGCTGGAGCGAGGACATCACCGGGGTCCGCTCCTTCGCCGAACTTCCCAAGACCGCCCAGGCCTACGTGCGTACCCTGGAGGAGATGTCCGGCGCCCCGATCTCGGCCATCGGCGTCGGCCCCGGCCGCGACCAGACCCTGGAGCTGCGCTCCCTGGTCTGAGCGCTCCCCCGACCCGGCGGGCCGGCGTGCACCCGTCCCACCGCCCCTCCCCACGACGAACGACGAACAAAGGGTCCGATACGTGAAAGCCCTGGTACTCGGCGGCGGTGGCCGCGAGCACGCCCTCGTCCGCGCCCTCTCCCTCGACCCGGGTGTCACCGAGCTGCACTGCGCGCCCGGCAACCCCGGGATCTCGGCCCTGGCCGAGAACCACGTGATCAACGTGACCGACGGCCTGGCCGTCACCGAGCTGGCCGCCCGGATCCGGGCCGAGCTGGTGGTGATCGGCCCGGAGGCCCCCCTGGTCGCGGGGGTCGCCGACGCGCTGCGCGACCGCGGCATCCCGGTGTTCGGCCCGGACCGGGAGGCCGCCCGGATCGAGGGGTCCAAGGGCTTCGCCAAGGAGGTCATGGAGGCCGCGGGCGTGCCCACCGCCCGCGCCCGGCTGTGCACCAAGCCGGCCCAGGCGGCCGAGGCGCTGGACGCCTTCGGCCCGCCCTACGTGGTCAAGGCCGACGGGCTGGCCGCGGGCAAGGGCGTGGTGGTCACCGAGGACCGGGCCGCCGCCGAGCGGCACGCCCGGGACTGCGGCCGGGTGGTGGTCGAGGAGTTCCTGGACGGCCCCGAGGTCTCGCTGTTCGTGCTGAGCGACGGCGTGCACGCGGTCCCGCTGCCGCCCGCCCAGGACTTCAAGCGCGCGCACGAGGGCGGCACCGGTCCCAACACCGGCGGCATGGGCGCCTACGTCCCGCTGGGCTGGGCGCCCCCCGGCCTCACCGAGGAGGTCATGGCCTCGGTGGTCGGCCCGACCATCCGGGAGATGGCCAAGCGCGGCCACCGCTACCAGGGGCTGCTCTACGTCGGCCTGGCGCTGACCTCGCAGGGCCCGCGGGTGGTGGAGTTCAACGCCCGGTTCGGCGACCCCGAGGCGCAGGTGGTGCTGGACCGGCTGGCCACCCCGGTGGGCGCGCTGCTGCAGGCCGCCGACACCGGCGGGCTGGGCCGGATCACCTCGCTGGAATGGCGGAACGGCGCCGCGGTGACGGTGGTCGTCGCCGCGGAGGGCTACCCGTCCTCCCCGGCCGCCGGCGACCCGATCGGCGGCCTGGACGCGGCCGGGTCGGTGGACGGCGCCTACGTGCTGCACGCCGGCACCGCCTGGCGCGGCGAGCGGGAGATCGTGTCCAGCGGCGGCCGGGTGCTCAACGTGGTCGGCACCGGGGAGACGCTCGCCGCCGCCCGGGAGCGCGCCTACGAGGCGGTGGGCAAGATCGAGCTGCGCGGCTCCTTCCACCGCACCGACATCGCGGAGCAGGCGGCCGCCGAAGAGCAGGCATAGAGCACCCCGCCGGGAGGGGGCGGCCCCGCCGCCCCCTCCCGGCGGTCCGGTCCGGGGCCCTGCCGTGCGCGCACGGCGGGGCCCCGCCACTCCGCACCCTTCTGAGCTGCTGGAAAGATGGAACCGTGATCGAGCGCTACACCCTTCCGGAAATCGGGCGCGTCTTCAGCGACGCCCACAAGTACGAGCTCTGGTGCCGGGTCGAGACCCTGGTGATGGAGGCGCACGCGGCCGCGGGCACCATCCCGGCCGACTCCGTGGACCCCGTCCGACAGGCGCCCCCGCCCACCCCGGAGCGGGTGGCCGAGATCGAGGCGGTGACCCAGCACGACGTCATCGCCTTCCTGACCGCCTGGGCCGACAACACCGAGCCGCGCGAGGCGGCCAAGTGGGTCCACTTCGGCATGACCTCCTCCGACCTGCTGGACACCGCGCTGGCCGCGCAGCTGGTCGAGGCCACCGACATCCTGCTGGCCAAGGCCGACGCCCTGGTCGCCGTGCTGCGCGACCACGCCCTGGAGCACAGGGCCACGCTGCGGGTCGGCCGCACCCACGGCATCCACGGCGAGCCCGACGTGTGGGGCCACCGGGTCGCCGACTTCGCGTTCGGCATGGCGCGCTCCCGGGACCGGCTGCGCCGCGCCCGCGAGGCGGTCGGCGTGATGGCCATCTCCGGCCCGGTCGGCACCTACTCCAACATCGACCCGGCGGTCGAGGCCTACGTCGCGGAGAAGCTGGGCCTGCGCCCGGCCGACGTCTCCACCCAGGTGGTGCTCCGGGACGGGATCTCCGAGTGGGTCTCCGCGCTGGCGGTCATCGCCACCGTGTGCGAGGCGGTCGCCCTGGAGGTGCGGCACGGCCAGCGCACCGAGGTGCGCGAGCTGTGGGAGCCGTTCGGCAAGGGCCAGAAGGGCTCCAGCGCCATGCCGCACAAGAAGAACCCGATCATGTCCGAGCGGATCTGCGGCATGGCGCGCAACGTCCGCGCGCAGATCGTCCCGGTGATGGAGGGCATCCCGCTCTGGCACGAGCGGGACATCTCGCACTCCTCCACCGAGCGGATCTCGCTGCCGGACGCCGCGATCGCCACCGACTACCTGCTCAACCTGACCACGAAGCTGGTCGGCGGGCTGGTGGTGGACGCCGACCGGATGCGCGCCAACCTGGACTCCACGCACGGCCTGATCTACTCCTCCACCGTGGTCTCCGAGCTGATCGAGACCGGGATGTCCCGCGAGGACGTCTACGCGCTGGTGCAGACCGCCGCGATGCGCACCTGGGACGGCGGCACCCCGTTCCGGGAGACGCTGCGCGAGGAGGCCGCCGCCCGCGGCGCCGGCCTGGACGAGGCCCGGCTGGACGAGGTCTGCCGGCCGGAGCGGTTCGTGCGCCGCCTCTCCGGCGTGTTCGAGCGGCTGGAGAAGCTGGCGTGAGCGGATTCACCGTCAAGCCGGAGCCGGTGCGGGTCCCCGGCCTGACCCACCTGCACACCGGCAAGGTCCGCGAGCTGTACGCCACCGCCTCCGGCGAGCTGGTGATGGTCGCCACCGACCGGGTGTCCGCCTACGACTGGGTGCTGCCCACCGAGGTCCCGGACAAGGGGCGGCTGCTCACCGCGCTGTCGCTGTGGTGGTTCGAGCGCCTGGCCGACCTGGCCCCCTCGCACGTGCTCTCCGACACCCCGCCGGCCGGCGCCCCCGCCGACTGGAAGGGCCGCACCCTGGTCTGCCGCCGGCTGGACATGGTGCAGGTGGAGTGCGTGGCCCGCGGCTACCTGACCGGGTCCGGGCTGGCCGAGTACCGGGAGGGCGGCGCGGTGTGCGGGGTCCCCCTGCCCGCCGGGCTGGAGGACGGCTCCCGGCTGGACGAGCCGGTCTTCACCCCCGCCACCAAGGCCGAGGTGGGCGAGCACGACGAGAACGTCTCGTTCGAGGAGGTCTCCGCCCGGATCGGCGCGGAGCTCGCCGGCGAGCTGCGCGGGCTCACCCTGGCCCTGTACGGCCGGGGCCGGGAGATCGCCGAGGAGCGCGGCGTGCTGCTGGCCGACACCAAGTTCGAGTTCGGCCGGGACGCCGAGGGGCGGCTGGTGCTGGCCGACGAGGTGCTCACCCCGGACTCCTCCCGGTTCTGGCCGGCCGACGGCTGGGCCCCCGGGCGGGCGCAGCCCTCCTACGACAAGCAGATCATCCGCGACTGGCTGACCTCGGCGGAGTCCGGCTGGGACCGGGCCTCCGACACGCCGCCCCCGCCGCTCCCCGACGAGGTGGTGGAGCGCACCCGGGCCAGGTACGTCGAGGTGTACGAGCGGCTCACCGGCTCGCCGGTGCCGTTCGGCTGACCCGCTCCGGGCCCCGGCGCTCCGCGCCGGGGCCCGCGACACGCCGGGACCGGTGATCCCGGCCACGATGGCGCCGTCAGCCACGCAGAGCACTTACAGTGGTAGCGGTCCTTTGCCCGGCCCCGCCGATCGGCGCGCCACGCACGGGACGTCCGCACAACCGTCTGCACCGCGCACCGGGCGGCCGAGCCCGAGTCTTTTCCGCAACCGCCCCGCGTCCGAGGAGCCGTCCGCATCCGGGCGGGGTCGGACGCGTCGGCCCGGCCGGTGCGCAGGCGGGCGGTGCCGATCGGAGCGCCGGCCGGAACGAGCCGGGCGTTCGGCGCGTCTCACACCACGGGCGCGCCGCTGAGCACGACCCCTACATCCGCCTCACGAAGGAGCACATGAGCATGGGCCAGGAGGTTCGCTACCGCGTCCGCGGCGGCCGTCCCCTGAACGGGACGGCTTTCATCCAGGGCGCGAAGAACGCCGTGCTGCCGATGATCGGCGCCGCCCTGCTCGCGGCGAAGGGACGCACCGTACTGCGGAACGTCCCCACCATCGAGGACGTGCACCGCGCCCTGGAGCTCGCCGAGCACATCGGCGCCAAGGTCGAGTTCCACGAGGCGGAGCGGACCGTGGTGATCGACGCCTCCCGGCTCGGCGACGACCCGGAGCGGGCCGTGCTGCCCGCCGAGATCGCGGCCCGGTTCCGCGGCTCGGTGCTCTTCGTCCCGGCGCTCATGCACCGCATGGGCCGCGCCCGCATCGAGGGTGTCGGCGGGTGCAACCTGGGCAGCCGCAAACTCGACTTCCACTACCGCGGCTTCGCCCGGCTCGGCGCCGAGGTCACCGAGGACGAGGACCGCAACCACATCAACGTCAAGGCCGACAACCTGCGCGGCGGCCACCTCTACCTGGACACCCCCTCGCACACCGGCACCGAGAACCTGATCATGGCCGCGGTGCTGGCCCCGGGCACCACGGTGATCGAGCACGCCGCGCTGGAGCCCGAGGTCCTCGACGTCATCGAGTTCCTCTCCGCGATGGGCGCCAAGATCAGCGGCGGCGGCACCGGCTTCATCACCGTGGAGGGCGTCGAGGAGCTCACCGCGGTCGAGCACACCATCATGAGCGACCGGATCGACGCGGGCGTGTTCGCGATGGCGACCGCCGCGGCCGGCGGCGACGTCAGCCTGGTCGGCGCCAACCTGGAGCACCTGGGCGTGGCGCGCTGGAAGCTCGACCAGATGGGCGTCGAGTTCTCCCAGCAGGGCGCGGTGCTGCACGTCCGCCGCGACCCGTCGGTGCAGCTGCGCCCGATCAACGCGGTCACCTCGCCCTACCCGGGCTTCGCCACCGACCTGCAGTCGCCGCTGATGGCGCTGGCCACCCTGGCCGAGGGCGAGAGCTACCTGCACGAGAACATCTACGACGGCCGGTTCGCGCTGGCCGACGAGCTGAACAAGATGGGCGCCAAGATCGAGGTCGCCGGCACCCGCGCCATCGTGCACGGCCCGACCGACCTGCGCGGCACCGAGGTGGTCGCGCACGACCTGCGCACCGGTGCGGCGCTGGTCCTCGCCGGCCTGGTCGCCGAGGGCGAGACCGTCGTCTCGCCGGGCTACCTGGTCGACCGGGGGCACGCCCAGTTCGCCGACCGCCTGGCCGCCCTGGGCGCCGACGTGGTCCGCGAGGTCACCGAGTAAGGCGGCCGGGCCCCAGCTCACGCCGGGGTGGAAGGACCGCCTGCGCGGCGCTTCCACTCCGGCTTTCGATCATCTACGTGAAATGATCATCATCGGCCCCGCACAATGGGTACGATCGCGGCAATCATGCCGTGACAGAAAACAGGTTCGGGAACCAGTGGGCGCACATAGTGAAGAGCGTGGAATGGTAGCGGGGAGCAGCCCGAGGTGAGTGCGCAGCGAACCGGCGATTTGACCATCGGCGTCATCGGCCCGCATGAAGTCGTCGAGCGCGTCATGCTCATGGGTCCGGGGTCCACGGGGCCGCTCAACGCCAGACTCATCGCCGCCGCCTATCGAGATGAGCAAGAGGCGACCGACAAGGTACTGCGGCTGGGCTCCGCCATCGACGCGTACCTGTTCGCCAGCCCCGTCCCCTACGAGTTCGCGCGGAAGGCCGGCGTCCTCACGATGCCCGCCACCTACGTGCCGCTCGGCGGGGCCAGCCTGCACGAGGCTCTGCTGCGCGCCACCCTGGACGAGAGATTCGACCCGACCAAGGCCAGCCTGGACGTGCTCGGCCGGAGCGACGTGGTGGAGGCCTACTCCGAGGTCGACCTGCCCGTCGACGGCATCCACGTGCACGAGGAGCTCACCAGCACCGCCCAGCTGACCTCCTTCCACGAGGGCCTGTGGCGGCGCAAGGCCACCCGGATGGCGATCACCTGCGTGCGCGGCGTCGCCGAGCGGCTGGAGGCCATCGGGGTGCCGGTGATGCGGCTCCGCCCGACCAACGCCGGCGTGCGCAGCGCCCTGCAGACCGCCGGCCTGCTCGGCGCCCACCACCGGCTGGAGGAGGCCCAGCTCGGCGTCGTCATCGTGGACGTCCCGACGCTGCGCGACTCCACCCGCCGCTCCACGCCCCGCTACTGGCGCGACGAGCTGCGCCTGGCCCTGCACCGGCTGCTGCTCCAGGAGGCGCACCGGATCAACGCCACCGCGCACCCGGTGGACGACCACACCTTCATGGTCACCGCCACCCGGGGCTCTCTGGTCACCGCTACCGAGGGCTTCCGCCAGCCGCCGTTCGTCGACCGGATCAAGGCCGAACTGGGCATCGCCATCGAGGTCGGCATCGGCATGGGCCGGACCACCCAGGACGCCGAGACGCACGCCCGCGCGGCGCTGAGCCGGGCGCAGGCGACCCGGCAGAGCTTCGCGGTGGACCGCGAGGGCCGCTCCCTGGTCCCGGCGCAGCGGGCGCCGGCCCGCCAGGGCTCGGAGTCGCTGCGCAGCAAGGGCCGGGAGACGCTGACCCGGCTCTCGGAGCGGATCGCCGAGGAGGACGGCCCGCTGGTGGTGGACGCGGAGAACGCCGGCCGGATGCTCGGGGTCACCCCGCGCACCGCGCGCCGGCTGCTGCGCACCCTGGTCGAGGAGGGCCTGGCCTGGCCGCTCCCGCCCAACCGCACGCTGCAGCCGGGCCGGCCGCGCCAGCTCTACCGGCTGATCGTGGAGAAGCTCGACAAGGACAAGGCCGGCAAGTAGCGCCGGGACACGACGGAGAGGGGGCCCGCCGCGATGCCGCGGCGGGCCCCCTCTCCGTGTCGCGGCGGGGCCGCCCGGTCAGCCGTTGCGCCGCGGGAAGGCGTGCGCGGCGGCCAGGAAGGCGTCGTTCTCCTCCGGGGAGCCGATGCTCACCCGGGCGCCCTCGCCGGCGAACGGCCGCACCGACACCCCGGCGGCCGCGCAGGCCTCGGCGAACTCCGCGGTGTCGGCGCCCAGCCGCAGCCAGACGAAGTTGGCCTCGGTCTGCGGGACGGTCCACCCGTCGGCGAGCAGCGCCTCGCGGACCCGGACCCGCTCCTTGACGGTGCGCTCCACCCGGTCCAGCAGCTCGTCCTCGGCGCGCAGCGAGGCGACCGCGGCCGCCTGGGCCAGGTGGTTCACCGCGAACGGGACCATGGTCTTGCGCACCGCCTGTGCGACGTCCGGGTGGCCGATGAGGAAGCCGACCCGCAGCCCGGCCAGCCCGTAGGCCTTGGAGAAGGTGCGCAGCACGGCGACGTTGGGCCGGTCGGCGCGGAGCCGGATCCCGTCCGGGACCGCGGTGTCGCGCACGTATTCGCGGTAGGCCTCGTCCAGCACGACCAGCACGTGCTCCGGGACGCGGTCCAGGAAGGCGGCCAGCTCGGCCTCGCGCACCACCGTGCCGGTGGGGTTGTTCGGGTTGCACACGAAGACCATGCGGGTCCGCTCGGTGATCGCGGCGGCCAGCGCGTCCAGGTCGTGCGTTTCGTCCGCCAGCGGGACCGTCACCGGCGCGGCTCCGGAGAGCTCGGCCAGCAGCGGGTAGGCCTCGAAGGAGCGCCAGGCGTAGACCACCTCGGCGCCCGGCTCGGCGACGGCCTCCAGCAGCTGCTGCAGGATGCCGACCGAGCCCGCGCCGACCGCGACCTGCTCGGCCGGGACCGTGAAGCGGTCGGCGATCTCGGCGGTGAGCGCCTCGGCCCCGTTGTCCGGGTAGCGGTTGAGCTCGGCCGCCGCGGCGGCGACCGCCGCGGTCACCGAGGGCAGCGGGTCATAGGGGTTCTCGTTGGAGGAGAGCTTGACGGACCGCCCGTCCGGCCCCACCACCCTGCGCCCCGGCCGATAGGCGGGGATGTTCCCGAGGACAGCCCGGAAATATGGCGAATTCCGCTCCGACACCATTGTCCTTCCTCGATACTCAGTGCAAGGGACAGGCTACCCAGCGCAAGAATCCGCCGGATGGACGCCTGATTCCTCAGCGGAAATATCGCACAGAACAGGAAAAGGCACCATGGACCACTCCCGATCGGCACGGACGGCGGCGCTCACCTGGGCCGCCTGCGCGGTACTGCTCGCCGCCTCGGCCTGCGGCGGCGGGCAGGGCGCCGAGGAGGCCGGCGGCGCAGAGGGCGGGAAGGAGGAGGGCCCCGCCTCCGCGTCCGCGAAGAGGCTGGACGAGGCCCAGCTCGTCCAGTACGAGGACGCCAAGGTGGTCCCGGAGGCCGGGCAGAGCGGCGCCTACGGGGAGCTGTCCGGCGTCGCCCACACCAAGAGGCTCCGCGAGGAGACCGAGCTGGACAAGCCGGAGTGCGCCGACGCCACCGACCGCTGGGCCGCGGTGCCCGAGGTGGGCGACGCCCCGGCCTCGGTCGCGGTCTACGCCCGCGGCGACGACACCACCCTCTCGCACACCCTGCTGGCGCTGCCCGCCGACGCCGCGGACAAGGCCCTGGAGGCCGCGGTGCCCCCCGAGGAGTGCTCCTCCTACAAGGCCACCATGAAGGACGGCAGCACCTCCGCCTACGAGATCTCCGAGCTGGAGGCGGACGAGATCGCGGACGGCTCGCGCGCGTTCACCGTGAAGACCGAGACCCAGGGCGAGGAGGTCTGGCTGTACGCCCTGGTCTACCGGAACGGCGACCACCTCGCCTCGACCTCGGTCATCGGCCCCGACTCCGACGGGGACTACGCCGACCTCCTCACCGGCTTCAGCCAGGCCGCGGCGGAACGCGAGGACAAGGTCCTCACCTGAGCCCGCCACCGGGGGCCGCCGCGAGCGAGGGCCCTCACCGGCGGTCCCCGGGGCGCTGCTTTCCCCGCCCAGGGCACCTGCCCTCCGTCCTCCACCGATGGTCTTAACACCGCGACCCCGTCAGAGCGCCTCGTCGCCAAGTGGCCGCTGCGACGAGGAGGACGGGGAACTCGGAGAGGGACGAGGGGCTGAAGGCGCCCCGCCCAGGCGCGGCCCCTCGCAGGGTGGGGGTTCAAGCGGGCGACGACGGCGAGGGCAGGGCCAGGGCGAAGGCGGTCGCCCGAGCGCGGCATCTCGCGGGGTGAGGGTTCAAGCAGGCAGCGAAGGCAGGGGACCGGCCGGCCGGTCGGGTGCGGCGCCTCACGGGGCGGGGGTTCAACCGGGCGGCGAGGGCGGGAGCGGGGTGGGCGCCGTGTCCATCGGCCCCGGCGCGGATCGTGCTTCCGGCGGGAGGAGGCACCGTGCCGCTGAATGGGGCGGGCCCGCCTGTCCGGGCCCACCCGGGGGTTGTATCCCTGTATGCCGGGTTTGCGGCGGAGATCAGGGGGGCGGGGGCGCCCTGCGCACCTCCGCGACACCCCGAAGTACATCTACCGGCGAGTAGTAAGCCTCGAAGCCCCCGCCGCCCCCTCGTCGGTCACACAGAGTGGTCGAGGTGGGGCTTTCTGGGAGGACAAAAGCGACATCCCGCCCCCACCTCTGCCCTTCCTGGGTTTCGGCCCCCGCCTCCCGCCCCTTCCGGGCCGAGTGAATCCCCGATCGGCGCCGAAGACAGGGCCGCGCGGGCCCGGGGAGGCCCGATCCGGCCCGGGATGCGCACCCCGGAGTCGCCGGGGTGCTCTCGCGGTGCGCAGGGCACCCCACCCCACCATCACCCTGCGTATTCGCCTAGGTCAGGGGAGGCGGCGGTTCCCGGCGGTCGGCCACGCCGCCCGGGACGGCGTGGACCAGGCGATCCTGTCGCCCCTGCCCCGCCCCGACTGCCCTGACCCGCTCTGCCGCGCCCGACCGACCAGCCGGTCCCCCTCCCGGCCGTCGCCGCCCGCCTGAACCTTCACCCCGTGGGACGCCGCACCCGACCCACCGGCCGACCCCTTCTCTCCTCTGGCGTGCGATGTCGCCGTAGAGACTGGAAACCACCCGCTCTGAGAGGACCGCAGCGTCAAGATCATCGGCCTGCCGCCGGCCGGTGGGCCGACACGCCCGGTTCGGCGGGGGCGGTGGCGTGGCCCTCGGGAATCCACTAGAGTCTCCCTTGTTCGAACAGAGGTTCGATCGAAGGGGGTTTGGGGGGCATGGCCACGGCAGCGCAGGTCTCAGGTCATCGGGCGCCACGGTTCGGCGGAGCCGGGCGCGCCCCCCACTCCCCCGGCGAGGACCGGCACCTCATGCGCCGGCTGGACTGGGGCGCGCACTCCTCGGCCGCCTTCTACCGGTCGCTGGAGACCGCCCTGGAGGAGCCCGCCGGCCCGGTCCGGATGGACCCGGTGCGCAACCCCTACACCCCGGGCGCGGGCCTGCGCCCGCCCGAGCTCGCCGGGCGCGAGGACGAGCTCCGCCGCTTCTCCGTGGTGCTGGAGCGCGCCGCCCGCGGCCGGCCGGAGCGCGGCACGGTGCTCACCGGGCCGCGCGGCGCCGGCAAGACGGCGCTGCTCAACGCCTTCCGCTCGCTGGCCGTGCAGCGGATGTGGGGCACCGGCGGGTTCGAGGCCCGCCCCGGGCGGTCGCTGCGCGCCCCGCTGGCGGCCGCGCTGCACGGCGCGCTGCGCGAGCTGGCGCCCCGGCACCGCGCCCCGGACCGGGTCGAGTACGTGCTGGGCGTGCTCAAGTCGTTCGCCCGCACCGGCACCGCCCCGGGCGAGCGGCGGCACCCGGGCATCGACGCGGTCTCGGTCCGCGGCCGGGCCGACTCCGGCGACATCGGCACCGACCTGGCCGAGCTCTTCGCCGACGCCGCCTCCATCGCCACCGACCTGGGCACCGGCATCGCCCTGTTCATCGACGAGATGCAGGAGCTGGGCGCCGAGGACCTCTCCGCGCTCTGCACCGCCTGCCACGACCTGGCGCAGAGCGGCGGCCCGCTGCTGGTCGTCGGGGCCGGCCTGCCGCAGCTGCCCGCGGCGCTCTCCGCCGGCCGGGGGTACTCCGAGCGGCTGTTCCGCTACACCGGGGTGGACGGGCTGGGCCGGTCCGAGGCGCACCTCGCGCTGACCGCCCCGGCCGAGCCCGAGGGGGTCGCCTTCCGGGCCGAGGCGCTGGACGCGCTCTACCGGCTCTCCGGCGGCCACCCCTACCTGCTCCAGGCCTACGCCAAGGCCGCCTGGGACGCGGCCGAGCAGAGCCCGATCGGCGCGGAGGACGTCACCGCGGGCGCCGCCGAGGCCGAGGAGGAGCTCGACGCCGGATTCTTCGGCGGCCGCTACCGGTCCGCGGCACCCGCCGAGCGCACCGTGCTGCACGCCATGGCCGGCCTCGGCGACGGCCCGGTCCGCACCGAGGAGCTCGCCGCCGCGGCCGCGCTCCGCCCCGCGGCCCTGGCCGAGGCCCGCGCCTCCCTCGCCGAGAAGGGCCTGATCCACGAGGCCGGCCCGGACTCCCTGGCCTTCTCCGTACCGGCCTTCGCGCGCTTCCTCCGCCGCACCGCCTGACCGCGCCCCTCCCCTGCCGGGCCCCGGCCCCTCCTCCGGGGCCCGGCGCCCCCACCGGCGGACCCGCGGCGCCCGTCGGCGGCCCTGCGGAGCGCTCTCAGGACCGGCCTCCGCGTCCCCGCACCGGTACGCCGTCCGGGCCCGCCGGGCACCCCGGGCCGCCGCCGACTGAGCGGGCAGAGCCCCGCCGGTCCATGCGGCCCGCCGCCCCGCCCGCCGGACCGGCGGGTTCGCCGGAGGCCCCGCTCCGCCCGCCCCGGGCCGCACACGGCACCGGGAGCGCCCCGACCGGACCCGGCGCCCGGTGGCGGTGGAGCGCGACCGGGCCGGGACCGCCGGCGGCGAGATCAGGGGGGCGGGGCCGCCCGGTGGCAGGCCGCACGGGTCTTCTCCGCGCCGCCCGCTTCAGCTTGTTCTTCAACCTCGGGGGCGGCCGGAGCATCGAGGCGGCCGATGGGTGGACGTGTCCTGTGATCGCCGCCCGCACCTGGCTTCGCCCGGCCCGGCCCGCCCCGGCCGCCGAGGACCTGCGCCGCCCCTTGGGAGCGGCCCCGGACGCCCCCCCCCGGGGGGCGAAGAACCGGCGCCGGACACCGCACCATGACGCGGGAAAGGCGGTCGAACGCACCATGAGCCCGAAGGAGCACCACGCCCGCCCAGGTTGAAGAACAAGCTCAGCCCGGGACCGCCGCCGGGAACGGGGAAGGGGGAGGGAAAGCGCCCCTCCCCCTCCTTCCTCCTTCGCCGGTCAGCCGGGGCCGGTGTCCGCGGTGCGGTCGCGGGTGCGGCGGGCCGCGGGGATGTTCCGGCCCGGGAAGCGGCGGGACGCCCGGGGCAGCACGGTGTTGGTCGGCTGCGGGGCACCGTTCCGGGTGCGCGGGAGCGGGGTGCTGCCGTCGTCGGCGACCTCGCCCAGCACCGCCAGGGTGGCGCCGTTGCCGATGTCGATCACCGCGGCGCGCACCTGGGGGTCGCGCCCCCGCAGCTCCACCGCGAAGACCACGTGCACCGGACGGCCGTACCGGCGGCCGTCGAACCGGAACAGCCGCCAGCAGCCGTTCCGCCACACGTCCACCGGCTCCGGCCTCTCCGCGTCCAGCGTGGCCGGGACCGACCGCCACACGTCGCTCGCGCGCAGCCGGGCCAGGGTGCGGCGGACCGGGACCGGGCGGATCTCGCACGGCTCCCGGCGGGCGGTGCGCGCGACCGCCTCGTCCAGTTCCGGCGAGAGCGCCAGGATCGCCCCCAGCTCCACCGCGGCCAGGCCGGCCGCCGTCCAGGACGGCGCCGCGAGGGCCGCGGCCCCGGTGCCCGCCGCGCCGATGGCGGCGGCCGAGGCCGCCGCCAGCAGCCCGGCGCGGCCGATGCTCCGCCACCCCACCGGGGTGGTGCTCAGCCCGCCGAAGCAGCCGCACCCCATCCCCGGGTCGCGGCGGCGGACCAGCACGAGGGCGGCGGCCGAGGCGGCGAACAGCACCGCCGCGCCGCCGCGGGCCAGGTCGCCCAGCGGGCCGCCGAGCACCAGCAGCGCGACGGCGAGCAGCGCCTCCACCGCGACCGCGAACAGCCGGAACGGCCGCTGCAGCGGCCGGGGCAGCAGGGACGCCGGCCCCTGCCCGGCCGCGGAGCGGTCCGCGGCCTTGGCGGCGGCGCCGAGCAGCAGCATCAGCGCCACGATCGGCGGCTGGATCTGGAGCAGTGTCGCGAGCACGGGCTCACCCCACCCTCAGGGTCGCGGGAACGCAGCCGGCCTCGGGGCGCCCGCCCAGCGCCACGAAGCTCGGCAGGGTCAGTTCGGCCAGCCGGCCGCGCACCTCGGAACCGGAGTCCCGGCACCGGTCGCAGAACCGGCTCAGCGCCGAGGCGCAGTCGATCACCGGGACCGCGACGCGCTCCCCGGTCTCGTCGTTGCTCAGGGCCAGGGTGACCCCGATGGACAGCCGGGGCAGCGGCAGACAGGGATCGGTGCCGTCGCAGCCGGGGCCGCAGTCGTCGCCGGAGTCCAGCGCCGGGTAGGCGGCGCCCTGCAATCGGGCGCGCGGGTCGTCGTGCGCGGAGCGGCCGGCCGCGGGGTCGTACCAGGTGACGACGGCGGAGACGGCCTGCGGCATGGTGCGCGCCGGCGGCCGGCGCGGGCTCTGGTCCACCGGGTAGGGCGGCTGGGTGGTGGCCGGGACGGACGCCTCCACCGCGCCGTCCCGGCGCAGGCCGATCGCGTCGAACAGGCGGCCCGGCTCCAGGTGCGGGTGGCGGACGGCCATCCGGCCGGAGGCCCGGTAGGGGACGACGGCGACCGCCGCCGGGCGCCCGTGCCCGGGGTCGACCCGGACGGTCTCCCCGTCCACCTCGGTGATGGTTCCGGTGACCCGCCCGAGCTGCGCCCAGACGCGGTCGACCACCCAGCGCCCGCCGGGGGCGCACCGGGCCAGCACGTCGTCGCCGAGGCGCAGTTCGCGGGGGGCGGCCTCGCGGCCGCGCCAGAACCGGGTGGCCCCCTCGAACAGGAACCGCTCCTCCCCCTCCGGGGTGGCCAGCACGATCATGTGCTGGCTGACGTCCAGCAGCACCCCGCGCACCACCCGGGGCGACGGGCCGTCCGGCGGCGGCGCGGCCTCCTCGCCGAGCAGAGCGGAGGTGAACCTCCACCGATCACCTATATCGACCGACATCATCCCTCCTCACCCCGAGTGTCCCGACTGCCCGTTTTTCATTGTCGTCAAGCACCCCCGCCGGGACACTCCCCACGCCGACGAAGGCGTCATTCCGCCTGATTCCCCCACTTGTCCGGCGACACGCCTGGAACCTGCCGCCCCTCCCGCCCCCTCCGCACCGGGAACGCCTGCCCCGCAGCACGTCCGCATCATCCGGAGCCGCCCGGTTTGTCAGAACATGGTGTCCGGCTTGTCTGCCTGTTGCCCCCACCGTGGAAAAGTGGTGATCAAGGACGATATGTGACTGAAAGCACTCGCCGAACGACGGTCGGCGAGCGACCCCGGGGCCGGTGATCCCATGCCCGAGACGGTACGGCGCACGAGGTACGAAGAGTTCACCGAGTACGTGAACGACCGCGGCCCGACCCTGCTGCGCATCGCGCGCTCCCTGGCCGGCAACCACTCCGACGCCGAGGACCTGCTCCAGGCGGCGCTGCTCAAGACCTTCTTCGCCTGGGACCGCATCACCAACCCCAGGGCCCGGGACGGCTACGTCCGCCGCGCCATGGTCAACACCCAGATCTCCGAGTGGCGCCGCAACCGCCTGGAGATCTATCCCACCGACGACATCCCCGAGCAGCGCGTCGACGACCCCACCGCCCGCTCCGACCTGGCCGACGTGGTCAACCGCGCCATCTCCCGCCTCCCCGACCGGCAGCGCCAGATCCTCTGCCTCCGCTACTACAGCGACCTCACCGAGGCGCAGATCGCCGACCGCCTGGGCGTCAGCATCGGCACCGTGAAGAGCACCGTCTCCCGCGCCGTCGGCAAGCTCCGCGACGACGCCGACCTGGTGATCGAGCGCACCACCGCCTGACCCGGAGCCGCTCGTTTTGCGCCCGCGACCCAGTACTCTGTAGTCTTGAGCGAGCCGAGGAGGATTCGCCTAGAGGCCTAGGGCGCCGCACTGCTAATGCGGTTGGGGGGCAACCCCCTCATGGGTTCAAATCCCATATCCTCCGCTGGTCGGAAGGGCCCCGCGCAGAGCGCGGGGCCCTTCGCCGTTCCCGGGGCGGCTCCTTCCGCGCGGGCCGGCGCCGGGCTCGGGCTCCGCCTCCGCGGTGTCGCCGCCGCGTCACCGCCGGTCGCCCCCTTTCTCCGAGACGTCTTCGATCCTCCTTCGAGGGGGCTCTGTAACGATCTGGGGCAGAAAGGGGCAGATATGGTCAAAACGAACGAGTCGGTCGGACACCGGGCGTTCCCCGGCGGCGGGCGGTGCGTCGGCGGCGGCCGGCCCCTTCCGCTCCGTGCGGTGCAGGGGGGCGGTCCGGCATGGCGGTGAGTCCCCCCGGGTCCGGGCGGGCTGCCGCGGAGCGGACCTTCTTCGGCTATCCCCGCTGGTTCGGGACGCTGTTCGTGGTGGACATGTGGGAGCGGTTCAGCTTCTACGGCCTGCTCGCCATCCTCTACCTGTACCTGGTCGCCGAGCCCGCCGACGGCGGGATGGGCATGGGCGCGGGGAGCGCCGCCGCGCTGGTCGGGATGTACATGTCCCTGGTCTTCATGGCGTCGCTGCCCGGCGGCTGGATCTCCGACCGGATCCTGGGGCCGCGCCGGGCCACGCTCTGGGGCGGGGTGCTCATCGCCTGCGGCCACGCGGTGCTGGCGATCCCGCTGCCGCTCTCGCTCTATCCGGGGCTGGGCCTGGTCATCCTCGGCACCGGCCTGGTGAAGCCGAGCATGGCGGCGCTGATCGGGCAGATGTTCGAGGACCGGCCGGAGCGGCGCGAGGCCGCCTTCTCGGTCTTCTACGTGAGCATCCAGGTCAGCGCCCTGTTCGCGCCGCTGATCACCGGGTACGTGGCGGAGCGGATCGACTGGCACCTGGGGTTCGGCATCGCCGCGGTCGGCATGCTCCTCGGCCTGGTGCACTACGTGGTCGGCCTGCGCAACTTCGGCGACGTGGGGGCGCGCCCCGGGAACCCCGCCCCGGAGCCGGTGCGCCGCCTGGTCCTCAACCGGACCCTGCTGTGGGGCGGGCTGTCCGCGGTGCTGGTCGCCGCCGGCCTGGCCTCCTCGGTGCTGAACGCGGAGCGGCTGCTCATGATCATCGGCGCCGGCGTCCTGGCCGTCCCGCTGGTGTACGGCACCCGGCTGGTGCGCGGCCAGCCCGCGGGCGGTCCGGCGCGGATCCGGCTCCGCGCCTTCATGTGGATGCTCGCGGCCGCCGCGGTGTTCTGGACGCTCTACGCCCAGGGCCCCGCGCTGCTGAACCAGTTCGCCCTGGACTCGGTGGAGCGCACGGTCTCCGGGTTCCTGGTCCCGGCCAGCTGGTTCCAGTCCGCGCAGCCGCTCTTCCTGCTGATGCTGGCGCCGCTCTTCGCCGCGCTCTGGATCAGGCTGGGCGGGCGGGTCGGCGCGGTGGCGAAGTTCTCCGTCGGCCTGCTGTTCGCCGGGCTCGCGTTCGCGGTGATGGGCGGGGCCGCGCTCGGCGCCGAGGCCGGGCCGGTCTCCCCGCTGTGGCTGCTCGGCGCCTACCTGCTCCTCGTGGTCGGGGAGCTGGCGGTGGCACCGGTCGGGCTGAGCCTGGCCGCCGAGGTCGCGCCGCGCGGATACGACGCCCAGGTGCTGGCGATGTTCTGGCTCTCCGGGGCGGTGGGGGCCGCGCTGGGCGGACAGGTCGCCCACCTCTCCGCGGTGGTGGGGGAACCCGCTTACTACGCCCTCCTGGGCGGGCTCGGGCTCTTCGTCGCACTGGCCCTGGCGGCGGCCCGGCGCACCCTGAACCAGCGTTTGGCGACCCGCCCCCAAAACTCCGGGGAATTCAATGCGAGAAGCACGGAAAGAATGGAGGCGACTGGTTGATTTCCTATCACGAAGCCTTCCCCGTCGATAGGGGACGGGTATCGAACTAGGGGTTTCCCCACCCCCCTAAAGTATTGCCTCAAAACCACCGACAGCGCCGCCCGATTCTCTGACAGCGCCTCTTTTTCAGAGGTCACAGACTTATCGGGCGGCGCCGGCGCGCTCCGGATCCGGTCGAAACGGTCCGACCGCAAACAGCACCCCTACCTCTTTGAGCGACCGGCCGGACACGATAGGTGACCACTCCGCCCACTCCGCCATCCCTTTCCAGAACAGAGGAGATGATCCACTTTTCAATCTTCTGCAATTGTCCGTAGACGGCCATGGAATTAACTTGACCGCAAGCCGGAAAGTCGAATATCAAATATCCTGAACTTATGTATGCCCTGCGATTACCTCGGGATGCGGTGGTCGGGCTCTGCTGGGGTCCGGCGCGTACGATATGGGGAGTTCGTCATGCGATTCACACTTCTTGGATCGGTCGAGGCGATCGGCGGCGGGGGGATCTGCACGCCCCCCGCGCCGAAGGTGCGCCAGGTGCTGGCGCTGCTGCTGGTGCGGGTCAACCGGCTGGTGCGGGTGGAGGCCCTGATCGAGGAGCTGTGGCGGGAGGCGCCGCCCAAGAGCGCGATGACCACCGCGCAGACCTACATCTACCACCTGCGCAAGATGATCGAGCGCGAGGGGCTGGCCGAGCGGGGCGAGCAGGTGCTGCAGACGCAGTCCTTCGGCTACGCGCTGAGGGTGGCCCCGGAGGCGGTGGACGTGGTGGAGTTCGAGCGGCTGGCCTCCCGGGGCCGGGCCGAGCTGGGGGCGGGCCGGCCGGAGGCCGCGGCGGCGGCGCTGGGTCGGGCGCTGGAGCTGTGGACGGGTCCGCCGCTGGGCAATGTGGCGTGCGGGCCGCTGCTGAGCACTTATGCGCTGCAGTTGGAGGAGCAGCGGTTGCGGGTGCTGCAGCTGCGGATCGAGGCGGAGCTGCAGTTGGGGCGGGAGCGGGAGCTGGTGGGCGAGCTGCGGCGGCTGGTGGCGGAGAACCCGTTGAACGAGTGGTTCAACGGCCAGTTGATCCGGGTGCTGCACGATGTGGGCCGGCGCAACGAGGCTTTGCAGACCTATCAGCGGCTGAGGGTGCTGCTGAGCGAGGAGACGGGGTTGAGTCCGTCGGTGGAGCTGCAGCGGATCCATCAGGGGTTGCTGGAGGAGGACCGGGTACTCCCCTGACCCGCACCGCACTGCCCGATCCTCGTACCGCGCGGTCGCCCCGCCCCCCTCCGGAGGCGCGTCCGGAGGATCCGGGGAACCCGGCCCGGACGGAGAAGAGCGGGGCGCTCGGGGAGGGATCCCCTCGCACCCCGCCGGTCACCGAGTCGGCGCGCTACGGCCAAGGCGCCGCCGCACCGGGCCCGGTCGGCCCCCTGAGGCTCCGGCCTCAGGGGGCCGCCCTGCGTACCAGGGTCATCGTCTCCATGGAGCCGGCCCGCCGGTAGCGCCCCAGCAGCTCGCGGTTGCGCACGTGCGGTTCGCTCAGCTCGAACTCCCGGAACCCGGCCTCGTCCGTCCAGTCGGTCAGCACGTAGTAGACGTCCGCGCCGCCGCTCTCCCGGAGCAGCCACTGCCCGAGGTTGGCCGGCCGGGCCGAGATCGACCGGGCGATCTCGGCCCACGTCCGCTCGAACTCCGCCCCGGTGCCGGGCCGGATCTCCATCCGGAGCACCGCCCGGAACACGCCCTCGGACACGGGCCCCTCCCCTCCGCCGCTCATGCCGCCACCCGCAGCCCGCGCTCGGCCAGGTAGGAGGTGGTGTGGCCGGCCGCGCGGAAGACCGGGTCGGCCAGCACCTCGCGGAGCAGCGGGATGGTGGTGCGCACGCCCTCGCCCTCGATCCGGAACTCGGCCAGCGCCCGGTCCATCCGCTCGATGGCCTGCTCCCGGTCGGGCGCCCAGGTGATCACCTTGGCGATCAGGGAGTCGTACTCGGAGGGGACCCTCCACCCCGGGAAGGCCGCCGTGTCCACCCGGACGAACGGGCCGCCGGGCGGCACGAACGAGGTGATCCTCCCCGGGCACGGGGCGAAGCCCCGCGCCGGGTCCTCCGCGTTCACCCGGCACTCGATCGACGCGCCCCCGGCCCGGAAGCCGAGCGCCTCCGCCGACAGCGGGAGGCCGGCCGCGACCCGGATCTGCTCGCGGACGATGTCGACGCCGGTGACCTGCTCGGTGACCGGGTGCTCCACCTGGAGCCGGCAGTTGACCTCGATGAAGGAGACCTCGTCGCCGGCGACGATGAACTCGAAGGTGCCCGCGCCGGTGTAGCCGACGGCCCGCGCGCCCGCCGCCGCCTGGCGGCAGAGCTCGTCCACCGTGCCGGGCGGCAGGCCCACCGCCGGGCTCTCCTCGATGAGCTTCTGGTGGTTGCGCTGGACCGAGCAGTCCCGCTCGCCCAGGCACAGCACCTCGCCGGAGCCGTCCGCGAGCACCTGCACCTCGACGTGGCGGGCGTTCTCCAGGAACCGCTCCACATAGACCCTGTCGTCCCCGAAGACCGCCTGGGCCGCGGCCCGCGTCGCCCGGTAGGCCGGGACGAGCTCGTCCCGGGAGCGGACGACGGCCATGCCCCGGCCGCCGCCGCCCGCCGCGGCCTTGATGATCAGCGGCAGGCCGATCCGGGACGCGACCTCCTCCACCTCGGCCGCCGTGCCCACCGGGTCGGTCGTCCCCGGCAGCACCGGCAGCCCGGCCTCGGTCATCAGCCGGCGGGCGCGGGCCTTGTCCCCCAGCTCCGCCATGACCTCCGGGGCGGGGCCGATGAAGGTGATCCCGTTCTCCGCGCAGATCTCGGCGAAGTCGGGGTCCTCGGAGAGGAAGCCGTAGCCGGGGTGGACGGCCTGGGCGCCGGTCTGCAGCGCGGCCTCGACCACCGCCGGGGCGTACAGGTAGCTCTTCTTGGAGGGGCCGGGGCCGATGTGCACCGCGGTGTCGGCCTGCCGCACGGCGGCCGAGTCCCGGTCGGCCGTGGAGTACACCACCACGCTGCGGCAGCCCAGCTCCCTCAGCGAGCGGACCACCCGCAGCGCGATCTCGCCCCGGTTGGCGACGAGCACCGTGTCGAACGGGGGGTTCATCCCTCCTCCAGGGGCTCGATGACGATCAGGCGCTGGTCGTACTCGACCGGGTCGCCGTCGGCGGGGAGGACCTCCACCACCCGGCCGGCGATGTCGGCCTCCACGCTGTTCATCAGCTTCATCGCCTCGATGATCGCGACCTGCTGGCCCGGCTTGACCTCGTCGCCCACCTCGACGAAGGGCGGCGCCCCCGGCTCCGGGGCGCGGTAGAAGGTGCCGACCAGCGGCGCCTTCACCGCTTCCAGCCCGTCGTCCCCGTCCGCCGAGGCCGCGGGCTCGGCGGCCGGGACCGCCGCGGCGGCCGCCGGGAGCGGCCGGCCTGCCTGCTCCGGGACCCCCGGGTCGGACCAGTCGACGTCGATGGCGGCGCACCCGAACCTGACGCTCAGCCGCCGCGGCGGGACCGCCCCGGCGGAGGCGACGTCGGCGACGCTGCGGACCAGCGCCTCCAGCGCCGCCTGAGCGCCGAGCTCGGCCAGTGCCGCATCGATGGAACCGCTGGTGTCGGGGGCGGTGTCCTTCCGCCCCAGTTCCGGCATGGTCACAGCACTTCCTCCTCAACAGAGCGGTCGGATACCGGCGCCGCCTGCCCGAACGCGCGGAACCTCCGCCGCCGGTCGGCCCTGGGGTCCGCGCAGGAGCCCAGGGCGGCCAGGGCGGCCGCGACGGCGTCCCGGACGGCGGTGCTCGCCGCGGCCGGGTCGGTGTGCGCGCCGCCCTCCGGTTCCGGGACGACCCCGTCCACGACGCCCAGCTCCAGCAGCGGTCGGGCGCTCAGCCGCAGGGCGGACGCCGCCTTCGAGGCGCCGTCCGGCCCCTTCCACAGGATCGCGGCGCACCCTTCCGGGCTGATCACCGAGTAGATCGCGTTCTCGCACATCAGCACGGTGTTCCCCATGCCCAGGGCCAGTGCGCCGCCGCTGCCGCCCTCGCCCGTGACGACCGAGACGATGGGCACCGGGAGCGACGCCATGGTCCGCAGGCACTCCGCGATGGCGTTCGACTGCCCCTGCTCCTCCGCGCTGATCCCCGGGTAGGCGCCGGGGGTGTCGATCAGCGTGACCACCGGGAGCCCCAGCTTCGCGGCGAGCAGCATCAGCCGCCGCGCCTTGCGGTAGCCGGCCGGGGAGGGCATGCCGAAGTTGCGCCGGACCAGTTCGGTGGTGGTGTGCCCCTTCTGGTGCGCGATCAGCATGACCGGCGTGCCGGCCACCGTCGCGGGGCCGCCGACCACGGCCGGGCAGTCCTCGCCGGCCCGGTCGCCGTGCAGCTCCACGAACCCCTCGGCCCACAGGCCGATGTGGTCGAGGCCGGTGGGCCGGTCGATGTGCCGGGCCAGCCGGACCGCCTCGTCCGGGCTCCGCTCGGGCAGCCGCTCCGGGGAGCGGACCACCGGGTCGGGCCCGGCCGGCTCCTCCCCGGGCGGGGAGGAGGCCGCGGCGAGCAGCCGGCCGACGGCGCCGCGCAGCGCGCCGCGCTCGCAGACCCCGTCGACCAGGCCGTGCCGGAGCAGGAACTCCGCGGTCTGGAACCCCTCCGGCAGCTCCTGGTTGATGGTCTGCTGGATCACCCGGGCCCCGGCGAAGCCCATCCGGGCCCCGGGCTCGGCCAGGATGACGTCGGAGAGGGTGGCGAACGAGGCGGAGACCCCGCCGTAGGTGGGGTCGGTCACCAGGGTGACGGTGAGCAGCCCCGCCTCGTCCAGGTCGGCCATGGCCGCGCTGGTCTTGGCCATCTGCATCAGCGCGAGCGCCCCCTCCTGCATCCGGGCGCCGCCGGAGGCGGTCACCACCAGCAGGGGCGTGTGGTCGGCCAGGGCGGCCTCGGCCGCCGCGGTGATCGCCTCCCCCGCGGCGGAGCCGAGGCTGCCGCCGAGGAACCGGAAGTCCATCACCGCGACGACCAGCGGGTGGCCCTGCACGGTGCCGCGCACCACCGCGACCGCGTCGTCCAGCCCGGTGTCGGCCCTGGCCCGCGCCAGCCGCTCCGGGTAGGGCCGGGTGTCGGTGAAGCCGAGCGGGTCGGCCGCCGCGGCCCCCACCGGCACCGGGACCGCGGAGCCGGGGTCGAGGAGCGCGTCCATGCGCTCCCCGGCCCCGAGCCGGCTGGGCGCGCCGCATTCCGGGCAGACCCCGAGCAGCCGCCGGTGGCGCTTGCCGTAGACCAGCATCCGGCAGGAGCCGCAGGCGATGAAGCCGCCGCCCGCGGCCGCCCCGGAGGCCCGTTCGTCCGTGGCGGTCATCCTCCGCTCCGTTCCCGTCCCGCTCGCGCGCCGGACGTGTTGGTGTAGAGCGCCTCCACCCGGTAGAAGCCGTACGGCCGCTCCATCCCGGTGTGCCGGTAGGGCCGCAGCGGCGCGGTCTGCCGCTTGTGCTCGGGGCCCTGCTCCCAGCGGTCGAAGTCCTCGCGGCTCGCCCACCTGCTGCACACCACGAACTCCCCGGGGTCGGTCTCCGAGCGCAGCAGTTCGTTGTCGATCAGCCCCGGTACGTCGGCCATCTCCTTGCTGACCTGGTGGTAGGCGGCCTCGATCCCGTCGGTGTCGCCGGTGGAGTGGTACAGCAGGACCCGGATCTCTCCGCTCATGGAACCTCTCTCACTCCTGCCCCGGGCGGGCGCCGCCGCGGACCTCTGCGACCAGGTCCAGGAAGGCGATCGACCCGCCGGAGCGGAACGGGTGCAGCCGCGCGCGGTGCTCCAGGTGCCCGGGGCTGTCCTCGAACTCCCGGAACCCCTCCTCGCTGGCCCATTCGCTGAAGATGTAGAACACGTCCGGTTCCTCGGTGCTGCGGGACAGGGACTGGCCGAGGTTGGCCGGGTGCCCGGTGACGGCGGCCGAGTTCTCGGTCCACGCCGCGACGAACTCCTCGGCCCTGCCCGGCTTGACGTCCATCCGCAGGAGGACCCTGAAGGGGGCGCTGCTCACGAGATCCCCCCGTCCACGTGCACGACCGAGCCGGTGACGTACCGGGACAGGTCGCTGGCGAGCCAGAGGACGGCGCCGGCCACCTCGTCGGGGGTGCCCAGCCGGCCGAGCGCGGTCTTGGGCTCGTACCGCTCCAGCATGGCCTTGCGCCGGTCCTCGGGGAGCTCGTGCAGGGCCTCGGTCTCGATCACGCCGAGGGCGAGCACGTTGAACCGCCACCCCTTGTGGCCGAACTCCTTGGCCAGCGAGCGGCTCAGGCCGCGCAGCGCGGCCTTGGTCGCGGTGTAGTGCGACCGCAGCGGGATGCCCACCTCGGAGGACTTCGAGCCGACGCTGATCACCGAGGCGTCCTCGCTCAGCAGCGGCAGCGCGTGCTGGACGACCAGGTGGGCGGCGGTCAGGTTGGTGGCGATGATCTTGTTCCAGTCCGACAGCGGCAGCTCGCCGTAGGGGACGTGGGTGATCGTGCCGGCGTTGTTGACGACCAGGTCGAGGCGCCCGTACAGCCGCTCGGCCTCGGCCAGCAGGGCGGCGGGGCCGTCCGGGTCGGCCAGGTCGACCTGGAAGACGCGGTGCCGCCCGCCGATCTCCTTCAGCTCCCGCTCCAGGGACTCGACGTGCTCGCTCTCCTGCCGGTAGCAGGTGAGCACGTCCATCCCGGCCCGCGCGAGCGCCAGCACGATCCCGCGCCCCACACCCCGGGTCCCCCCGGTGACGAGGGCCTTCTTGCCGGTGACGTTCAGTTCCATTGCGGATCTCCTCTGTTCGCGTCCTGGTCGGTCGGGTCGGTCAGATCAGTAGGGGAAGGGCCGCGCAGTTGGCCGCCAGCGCCGCGGTGAGCAGCCAGGCCCGGACCCGGTTCCACATGCCCCACGGCCCGCGCGGATCCAGCCGCCCGAAGTCCTCCGGCAGCCGGTCCGGGTCGAGCGACTGGATCCACTTGTTCACCGGCACGTTCTTGGTGACCGAGACGGTGATCGTGGCGAGCGCCAGCAGCGCGGCCAGGCCGTGCAGGGCCTGCGCCGGCGGGGGGCCGCCGACGGCGGCCAGCAGGGCCGATCCGAGCGCGGTCGCGCAGATGCACACCGGCATGAACGGGTCGTAGCGCGTCGAGTAGAACGCGTGGGCGTGCACGTACCGGTCCGCCGGGAGGGCGTCCAGGTAGGCCATCCCGCCCAGCTGGGTGTTGATCAGCACCCCGGCTCCGAGCCCGTTCGCCAGCAGCACCAGCGGGAGCGCCGCGGCCACCACTGCTTCCACCGCTCCCCCTAGCCGGCCTCGGCCGAGCGGGCGGCCCGGGCCTCGATCCGGTCCCTGATGTGGCCCATCTGGATGACCGTGTTCTTGTTCAGGTGCTCGGTCATGGCCTCCTGCGTGACCGGCGCCTGCGGCTTCATCTCGAACTCCTGGACCCAGCGCAGCCGCACGCCGCCGTCGGCCTCGGTGTACTCCCAGAAGAGCGACATGTACTTGAACGGCCCGGTCTGCACCCGCTTGGAGTGGGTGGTGCGCTCCGCCTCGTTCACCGTCCGGTCCGACACCCAGCTCCACTGGTTCCCCTGGTCGTCGGGGTGGAGGGTGAGCCGGAAGCGGATGGTGTCCTCGGCGAGCCGCTGCAGGATCTCGGCCTTGGCGTACTCGGTGAACAGGTTCGGCCAGGACTCCACGTCGTTGGTCATCTCCCAGACGAGGTCCATCGGCGCCTCGATGAAGACCTCGTTGTCGGTGCGCCCGCCCATTACCGGCTCCCTTCCGCGGCCTTGAACCGCTCGTTGATGTAGGCCAGGGCCTCGCCCGGCGTCTGCATGCTCTCCGTCGCCTCGTCGGGCAGCCGGAGCCCGTACTCGCGCTGGATCACGCTGAGCACCTCGAGCAGGGCCAGCGAGTCGTAGCCCAGCTCGATGAACTCGGTGTCCAGCGTCTCCTCGCCGATCTCGCCGAGGTCGTCGGCGTTGACCGCCGCCTTCACCACGTTCCGCAGCTCCTGCAGGGTGAATTCGCTCATCGGTTCCGCTCCTCGCTTCCTTGGTGGTGTCGCCGGTTCAGCGGTCGAGGGCGCCGAGCACCAGCGCGGCGTTGAACCCGCCGTAGCCCCGGGCGATGACCAGCACCGTCCGCGGCCCGGTCTCCCGGGGCCGGTCCCGGACGAGGTCGATGCCCTCCACCGGGCGGGTGGTCCCGGGGGTGTGCGGGACGACGCCGTCGCGGATGCCGAGCAGGGCGGTGGCCACGTCGAGCGGCGCGCCGCCCCCGTAGAGCCGGCCGCTCAGCACCTTGGGCGCGGTGACCGGGACGGCCCCCGGCCCGAACACGGACGCGATCGCGTCCGCCTCGATCCGGTCCTGGCGGAGGTCGCCCATCCCGTCGGCGAACACCGCGTCCACGTCCCCGGGGTCCAGCCGCGCGTCGTCCAGCGCGCGGCGGAGGGTGCGGGCCAGCGAGGACGGGCGGCCGGGGGGCTCGAACCCGGAGGCGTAGCCGAGGACCGCGCCGTACCCGGCGCCCCGCTCCGCGGCCTCCGCGCCGCGCTCGGCGACCAGGATCGCGCCGCCCTCCCCCGGCACGTAGCCGCAGGCCTCGGCGTCGAAGGGGAGGTAGGCGCGGGCCGTGTCCTCCGACTCCGACAGCAGGCCGGTCTGCATCTGGGCCACCAGCCCGTAGGGGCACAGGGAGGCGTCGGTCCCCCCGGTCACCACCATCCGGACGTCGTCCCGGAGCAGGCGCCGGGCCTGGCCGATCGCGTCGAGGCCGCCGGCCTGCTCGGCGCAGACCACCCCGCAGGGGCCGCGCATCCCGTTCCGGATCGAGATCTGGCCGGTGGTGGCGGCGTAGAACCAGGCGATGGACTGGTAGACGCCGACCCAGCCGGGCCCCTTGCCGTACAGCCCGGACATCTCGTTCTGGCCGAACTCCGTGCCGCCGGAGGAGCTGGAGGTCACCACGGCCATCTCGTACTCGGGCAGCTCCGCGGGGTCGACCCCGGCGTCGCCGAGGGCCGCCTCGGCCCCGTAGAGGGCCATGTGCGTCCAGTGGTCGGTCTGCGGGACGAGCCGCTGCGGGATGCGCTCCTTGGCGGTGAAGTCGGGGACCTCCCCGCCCAGGACGACCGGGTAGCCGGACGGGTCGAACCGGGTGATCCGCCCGACGCCGCTCTTCCCGGAGAGCACCGCGGCCCAGTGCTCCTCCGCGTCCAGGCCGGTCGGGGCGACCACGCCGAGCCCGGTGATGACCATCTCGGGCGCGCTCATGCCGGCACCTCCTCTGGCCGTCTCAGCACCATCGCGCTCTGGAAGCCGCCGAACCCGCTGCCGACGCTGAGCACGTTGCGGATCCGGTGCTCCCTCGGGGTCAGCGGGACGTAGTCCAGGTCGCACTCGGGGTCGCGCTCGTGCAGGTTGGCCGTGGGCGGCACCACCTGCCGGTCGATCGCCAGCGCGCAGGCGGCGACCTCGATGGCGCCGATCGCGCCGAGCGAGTGCCCGACCATCGACTTGATCGAGCTCACCGGGACCCGGTAGGCGTGGTCGCCCAGGCTGCGCTTGAAGGCGGCCGTCTCGTGCCGGTCGTTCTGCTTGGTCCCGGAGCCGTGCGCGTTGACGTAGTCGATCTCGTCGGGGTTGACCTTCGCCTTGCCGAGGCCGACCCGGATCGCCTCGGCCATCTCCCGGCCGTCGGGCTTGAGGCCGGTCATGTGGAAGGCGTTGCTGCGACTGGCGAAGCCGGCGATCTCGGCGTAGATCCGCGCGCCGCGGGCCCGGGCCGCCGCGTACTCCTCGATCACCATCACCGCGGCGCCCTCGCCGAGGACGAACCCGCGCCGCCGGGCGTCGAACGGCTTGGAGGCCTGCTCCGGGGCGTCGTTCTCCGGGGTGGTGGCCTTGATCGCGTCGAAGCAGGCGGAGGTGATCGGGGAGAGCGGGGCGTCGGTGGCGCCGGCGAACACGACGTCCGCGCTGCCCTCCTCCACCAGCTGCACCCCGTACCCCAGCGAGTCCAGGCCCGAGGTGCACCCGGTGGAGATGAGCGAGACCGGTCCCTCGGCGCCCACCTCGGCGGCCACCTCGACCGCCAGCGAACTCGGCACCATCTGCTCGTACAGGTGCGGAACCCCGTAGGTGTGGTCCACCAGCCACTTCCGGCCGCCGTCGGAGAGCACCCGGTACTCCTCCTCGAGGCTCATCGTGCAGCCGACCGCGCTGCCGATGCTCACCCCGAGCCGGCCGGGGTCGAGTCCGGAGACGTCCAGGCCGCTGTCGGCCGCGGCCTCGCGGGCGCAGACCACCGCGAACTGGGCCGCCCGGTCCATCCGGCGGACCTCCTGGTGGCCCAGGCCCGCCTGGAACGGGTCGAAGTCCACCTCGGCGGCGATGCGCGACCGGAACCCGGAGGCGTCGAAGAAGCTGATGGTCCGGGTCCGCCCCTTGCCCGCGAGCAGGACGTCCCAGAACGCCTCCCGGCCGACGCCCCCGGGCGCGACCGCGCCGATCCCGGTGATGACGGCGCGTCTCACAGCTCGCGCCCCTTCTCGGCGGTCCACACGTAGAACGGGTCCGCCATGGCGTCCCGGGGCTCCTTCCAGTTCGGGTCGTAGGGCCACACGAACTGCGTGAGCGTCTCGCTGACCTCGGTGTAGAGCGGGTGCCGGCGGGCCCGGTCCAGGTCGGGCTTGATGTCCTGGTCGGCCTCGACCAGGTGGAAGTAGAGGTCGTGGAAGGAGAAGAGGGTGCGCCGGGACACCCCCACCATGTGCGGCAGCTCGGTCGCGTCGGACTTCGCGAAGGTCTCCGCGATCCCGCGGATGTCCCGTGCCTCCTGCAGCCGGGCGACGATAAGGGTCCTGTGCACGGTCTCGTTCCTCTCGCCTGATTCGCCTGGAATGTGCGCAGGTCGAAAGTGGCACCCGCCGGCGGAGCGGCACTCGATCCGGATTAGACCGTCGGCAGAAGCACAGCGTGGCGGCCCGGGGCCTTCCGGTGACGTCCGAGCCTTGAGCAGGCTTCGACCGGGGGCGGCGATCATCTGGCGCGAGACGCGGCGGACCAGGTCGCGCAGAGAGGGAGTGAACCGCATGTGCGGAATCGCCGGACTGATCGTTTGGCAGGGCGGCGCCCCGAACCGGCACGTCATCCACCGGATGACCGAGGTCATGCTCTGCCGGGGGCTCGACGAGCAGGACGTCTGGACGGGGGAGCGGGCCGCCTTCGGGCACACCCGGACCTCGGTCATCGCCCCCGAGAGCGGGCAGCAGCCGATGACCGTCGAATCGGACGGCCGACCGCTGGCGACGATCTGCTACAACGGGGAGATCTACAACTACCGGGAGCTCCGGCGCGAGCTGTCCGCCCTGGGGCACCGGTTCCGCACCGAGAGCGACACCGAGGTGCTGCTCCGCAGCTACCTGGAGTGGGGCACCGAGTGCGTGCACCGCCTGCACGGCATCTTCGCCTTCGCGGTGTGGGACGAGCGGACGCAGGAGCTGCTGCTCATCCGCGACCACATGGGCGTCAAGCCGCTCTTCTACGCGCAGACCTCCTCCGGGCTGCTGTTCGGCTCCGAGCCCAAGGTGATGTTCTGCCACCCCGAGCTCGAGCCGACCGTGGACGCCGACGGCCTGCGCGAGATGTTCAGCCAGGCCAGGACCCCCGGCGCCGCCATCTACCGGGGCATCGACGAGGTCCGCCCCGGCCACCTGCTGCGGATCAGGGACGGCCGGGTCACCGAGGAGCGCTACTGGAGCCTGACCGCCCGGGAGCACCCGCACGACCTGGAGGAGACCGTCTCCGCGGTCCGGTCGATGGTGAGCGACACGATCATCGAGCAGCTGGTCGCGGACATCCCGCGCGGCCTGCTCGTCTCCGGCGGCATCGACTCCAGCACGATCGCGGCGCTGGCCGCCCCGCGGCTGCGCGAGGAGGGCGAGCCGGCCCGCGGCTTCGCCATGACCTTCACCGGCTACGAGGAGAACTTCCGCCCCGACGAGGTCCGCGCCACCCCCGACATCGAGTACGCCCGGCTCCTCGGCGAGCGCCTGGACCTCGACATGACCCGGATCGAGCTGACCCCCGAGGAGCTGGCCGACCCGGAGGTCCGCGCCGCCGTCGTGGAGCGCCAGGACCAGCCGACCGCGCTCGGCGACATGGACGCCTCGCTCTACCTGCTGTTCAACCGGGTCAAGCAGCACATCGGCGTCGCGATGTCCGGCGACACCGCCGACGAGGTGTTCGCCGGCTTCGTGTGGTCGCACAAGCCCGAGCTGATGAACGCGCCGACCTTCCCCTGGGTCGCCGTCGGGCAGCTGCACGGGAGGGCCAGCCGCGGGCTCGGCTGCGGCCTCCTCGACGGCTCCCTGATGGAGGCGCTCGACCTGCCCGGCTACATCCAGGCGCAGTACGAGGAGGCGATCGCGCAGACGCCGCACCTGCCGGGCGAGAGCGCGCTGCAGCGCCGGATCCGCGAGATCGACTTCATGCACATGACGCGCTGGCTGCCGTCGCTGCTGGACCGCGGCGACCGCTTCGCCATGTCCTGCGGCCTGGAGGTCCGCGTCCCCTACTGCGACCCGGCCCTGGTCGAGTACTCCTACAACATCCCCTGGTCGATCAAGAGCTTCGACGGGCGGGAGAAGAGCCTGCTCCGCGCCGCGTTCCGGGGCGTGGTGCCGGACGAGATCCTGGACCGGCGCAAGAGCCCCTACCCGGTGACCCAGGACGGGCGCTACGCGGAGCTGCTCTGCAAGCAGCTGCTGAGCACCCTGGACGACCCCACCTCGCCGCTGTCGGACTTCGTCGACGCCTCCGCGGCCCGCGAGGCGGCCACCGCCCCGCAGCGGCTGGCGTCCGGGCCGGGCGCCTGGGCGGCCCGCGCCGACGTGGAGATGCTGCTCAACCTGGACGTCTGGCTCCGCGGCGGGGTGCGCATCGTCATGTGAGCCGGCCGGCCCGGCCCCGGAACCCGGTGCGGCGCGGCCCCGAGGGGACCGCGCCGCACCGGGCCGCGCCGTGCGGCGGGACCGGCGCCGGACCGGCCGGGTCCGGGCCGCGCCGCGTGCCGTACCGGACCGCCCCCTGCGGCACCGGGCCGCGCAGAGCCGACCCGCACGTGCGCGGCACCGGGCGCCGCCCGGCCGAACCGGACCGCGCGGAGCCGGACCGGCCCGCACCGGGACGAACCGGGCCGGGCCGCGCGCGCCGGGCTCCGCCCGCGCAGCCCCCGGCCGCGCGCGCCGGTCCGCACCGGGCGCGCGGAGCCGGGCCGGGCCGGACCGCTCCGAACCGCGTCCGGCCCCCGCGGCGCGGTGCCGCGGGGGCCGGACGCGGCCGGTCAGCCCTTCCGGGCCTCGATCAGGGTGTCCACGCCCATCGGCCGCACCTCGGTGCGGGCGAATCCGGCCGCCTCCACCCAGGCGCGGCACTCCCCGGCGGTGTACTTGCCGCCGTCGGGGACCGTCATCATCATCTGCAGGCTGCCCAGCAGCGGGTCGAGCCGGGTCCGCTCGTCGTCCAGCATGATGTCGTAGACCAGCGCGACGCCCCCCGGGGCGACCGCGTCGTACACCCGGCGCAGCAGCTCCTTCCGCTCGCTCATCGAGATGTCGTGCAGCACGCCGCCGACCAGCACGACCTCGGCCTCGGGCAGCGGGCCGCCGTCGGACGGCCGGAAGGAGACCCGGGACCGCGCCGGGTCGCCGGCGAACCTCTCCTCGAAGGCCGCCTCGACCTCCGGCCGGTCCACCACCGTCCCGGTGAGGTGCGGGTGCGCGGCGGCCAGCGCCGCCGCCAGCCCGCCCCGGGAGCCGTCCACGTCCGTGAAGGAGGCGTACCGGCTCCAGTCGATCGCGGCCAGCAGGTCGTCGTCGATCATCGCGTTCATCGAGTCCATGAACGCGATGAAGGACTTGGCCGCCGCCGGGTCGGCGTAGGGGTCGCCCCCCTCCTCCTCCGGGCGCTCCGGCGGCAGGCCGGTGCGCAGCAGCCGGACGAGGTCGCCGGCGTCCGCCCCGGCGACGAAGTGGCCGATGAACTCGTCGGAGGCGGCGCTGAGGTGGCGCTCCGCGGCGGCCGTGGACCGGTACCCGCCGTCCCGGCGCACCATCAGGCCCATCGCGGCCAGCGCGTCGAGGAAGTCCGGCACCGCCCTGGGGTGCAGGCCGAGCCGCTCCCGGATCCGCTCGGCCCCGACCGGCTCACCGGCGGCCGCACCGAACACGTCGATCTCGATCGCGGCGGCGAACACCTGGGCCGCGGTCCCGGCCGAGACCGCGTTCAGGACCGAGACCAGCCCCGCTCCGACCTTGTCGGCGTCTGCGCTCTTCATCTCCCTGCCTTCCCTTCCCTCGCCGTCTTCGGCGCTCGTACCGACGGCCAGTCTCCGGACCCCTCCTCAAGCGCGGCCCGGGAACCGCTTGAGGGCCGGTGGACGGAGGGCGCGGACCGCGATCCGTCTCGACGGGGATTCGAGGGGGACCGCCGATCATCGGGGCTGGGCTCGGCGGCTCCGCCGGCCGCGCCGTTGTCCGGAACCGATCCGAGGAGCGACGACAAATGCCCACGCACACGCCTCTTCCCGTCCCGGCGACGGGGGCGGCCCACCGCCAAGGGGGCGACCTGAGGCACCTCCCCGGTGCACGGAACGTCCTCGACCTGAGCACCTGCGTCAACCGCTACGGCCCTCCCCCCACCGTCCGGGAGGCCCTCGCCTCGGTCGACGCCCGCGCCCTCCTCCCGCACCCCTACGCCGCGTCGGACGAGTTCACCGCGGCCTACGCCGAGCACATGGGGGTCGACCCGGCGCACCTGCTGGCCGGGCGGGGGATCACCGAGTTCCTCACCCTGCTCGCGCGGGTCTGCCCGGCGGAGGAGAGCACGGTCGTCACCCCGGACTACACCGACACCATCCGGCTCTTCCCCCGGCACACCGGGCCCGCCGAGGGGGTCCGGGACACCGCGCAGGCCCGGGCGGAGCGGGTGGAGCGGGCCATGCGCCGGAACCGGTTCACCGTGCTCTCCAACCCCAACAACCCGCTCGGCATCAGCGTCCCCCGCGACGAGCTGGTGCGGATCTGCGCCGCCAACCCCGGCTCGGTTCTCATCGTGGACGAGGCCTACATCGACTTCACCACCGGGGCGGAGGGGTCCATGACCGCCTCCGGCCTGGACAACGTGGTGGTCCTGCAGTCCCCCAACAAGCCGTTCGGCATCGCCGGGGTGCGCACCGGGGGCATGTGGACCCGGAACGCGGAGCTCCGCGAGCGGGTCCGGCGCTCCCTGCTGAACTGGCCGATCTCCTACCTGGACGCCGCCGCGGCCACCGCCGCGCTGAGCGCCCGCGCCTGGGCCTCGGCCACCCTCTCCTCCCTGGTGGAGAACGGGCGCAGGCTGGAGAAGCTGCTCACCGAGCGGTTCGGCGACGCGGTGGTGCCGGGCGCCGAGGCGCACTACCGCTTCGTCCACCTGGAGGACCCCCGGCCCGTGTACCGCCGGCTGGTCGAGGCGGGGGTCGCCGTCCGCATCTTCTCCGGGTCCGACCCCGGCCGCGTCTCCGGCATGCGGATCGTCGCCCCGACCACCCCGGAGATGCCCCGGGTCGAGGCGGCCCTCGCCCGGGTCCCCGCGCTCCCCTGACCGCCCCTCTTCGATTCGGAACAGTGAGGCACACAGCCATGACCGAGACGAGCACACCCGACCACACCTCCGTGCTGATCGTGGGCGGCGGCCTGGCCGGCCTGTCCATGGCGCTCTTCCTCGCCCGGCGCGGCATCGACAGCGTGCTGGTGGAGCGGCACGCCGGCACCAGCACCCACCCCCGGGCCCGCGGCGTCAACGTGCGCACCATGGAGATCCTGCGCGCCGCCGGGCTGGAGGAGGAGGTGCGGGCGACCGAGTCGGCCCGCGCCCTGGCCGGCAACCACGGGATCATCGCGGCCCGCTCCCTGGCCGGCGAGGAGTTCGGCCGGATGGAGGGGGCGCACACCGCCGACCCCCGCCCGGACGCCTGGCGGGACGTCAGCCCGACCCACTGGGCCCTGTGCGACCAGGACGAGCTGGAGCCGCTGCTGGCCGAGCGGGCCCGCGCGCACGGCGCGCGGCTGCTCTTCGGGCACGAGCTGACCGACCTGAAGGAGGAGGCCGCGACCGTCCGGGACCTCTCCTCCGGCGCCTCCTTCCGGATCGACGCCGACCACGTCGTCGCGGCCGACGGGGCGGGGAGCCCGCTGCGCCGCCGGCTGTCGGTGCCGATGGAGGGGCCGGGCGCGCTGGCGAACTTCGCCAACGTCTACTTCCACGCCGACCTGTCCGGCGCCCTCGGGGACCGGCGGTTCGTCATGTGCTACGTCAAGCAGGAGGGGCTCCAGGGCGCGCTGCTGCCGATCGACAACGTCCGGCGCTGGCTGCTGCACGTGCCGATCGGCCCGGACTGGGAGGCCGAGCGGCACCGGTTCGACCCGGACGGCTGCACCGCCATGGTCCGCGCCGCGACCGGCCTGCCCTCGCTCGACGTCGACGTCCGGGGCGTCCTGCCCTGGGAGTCGGCGGGCCGGGTCGCCGCGAGCTGGCGGGAGGGCCGGGTCTTCTTCATCGGCGACGCGGCGCACGTGATGCCGCCCACCGGCGCGTTCGGCTCGAACACCGGCATCCAGGACGCCTACGACCTGGCCTGGAAGCTGGCGGCCGTGCTGCGCGGCGAGGCCGGCGAGCGGCTGCTGGACAGCTACGAGGCCGAGCGCCGGCCGGTGGCCGAGGCCACCGTGGAGCAGGCGGTGCTGCGCTCCCGGGACCGGGCCGGCGGGAAGGGCGGCGGGGCGTCCTCGCCGATCGCCCCGGACGCCGACGTCATGCTCGGCTACCGGTACGCCTCCGAGGCGGTCGCCGCGGAGGAGGGCGCGCCCGAGGGGGTCTTCCTCTCCGACGCCCGCGGCCTGCCCGGCACCCGGGCTCCGCACGTCGGGCTCCCCGGCGGCGGGTCGCTGCTGGACCGCTACGGCGAGGAGTTCGCACTGGTGGCGCTGGATCCCGCCTGGCGGCGGGCCGCGGCGTCGGCGGCCGCGGGCGGCGCCCGGCTGCGCTCCGTGCGCGTCCCCGAGGAGGCCGCCGCGGACTTCCGCTCCCGGTACGGGGTCGGCCCCCGCGGCGCGGTGCTGGTCCGGCCGGACGGCTTCGTCGGCTGGCGCAGCGCCGCGGCCCCGGCGGCCCCCGCGGAGGCGCTGGCCGCCGCCCTCGGCCGGCTCACCCTGGGGGGCGGCCGCCGATGACCGCCGAAACCGGGCGCGAGCTGCGCTTCCCGCTCTCCTCCGCGGTGCCCTCCGAGCCGGCGCCGGAGCTGGCCGAGATGCGCGGCGGCTGCCCGGTCGCCCCGGTCCGGCTCCCCTCCGGCGACCGGGCCTGGCTGGTCACCCGGTACGCCGACAACCTGGCGCTCTTCTCCGACGAGCGGTTCAGCCGGGCGGCGGCCGCGCGCTCCGGTTCGCCCCGGGCCCGGAACATCCCGCTCGACCCGCACTCCATCACCACCATGGACCCGCCCGAGCACACCCGGCTGCGGCGGGTCCTCGGCGGGGCGTTCAGCCCGCGCCGCCTGGACCGCCTGGCCGGGCGGATCGGGTCCGCGTCCGGCGCGCTGCTCGACGCGATCGGCCGGGGCGCCTCCGCGGACCTGGTGGCCGACCTGGCGCAGCCGCTGGCCCTCGGCACCATCTGCGACCTGCTCGGGCTCCCCGAGGAGGAGCGCGGCCGGTTCCGCGAGTGGACCGAGGACTACCTCGGCCTCGGCCGGGACCGGGCCGATGCGGCCGCGGAGGCCGCGCGCCGGCTCGACTCCCATTTCGCCGGGCTGGTGGAGGAGCGCATCGGCGCCCCCTCCGACGACGTGTTCGGGGCGCTGGTGCAGGCGCACACCGAGGGCCGGCTCAGCGCCGCCGAGCTGCGCTCCTTCGCGACCACGCTGCTGGTGGCCGGGTACGAGACCGTCGCCGCGCAGATCGCCGGCTCCATGGTCGTGCTGCTCTCCCGCCCCGGGGACCGGAGCGGGCTGCTCGACGGGGACCGGCTCCGCGGGCCGGTGGTGGAGGAGCTGCTCCGCTACGTGCCCCTCGCGATGACCGGCGGCACCATCCGGGTCGCCGTCGCCGACACCGAGCTGGGCGGCCGGCTGATCCGCGCGGGCGAGGCGGTGCTGCCCTCGACCGTCTCGGCCAACCGGGACCCGGAGGCCTTCGCCGATCCGGACGTGTTCGACCCCGACCGGCGGGACGGCCGGCACATCGCGTTCGGGCACGGCCCGCACCGCTGCCTGGGAGCGCACCTGGCCCGGCTGCAGCTGTCGATCGCCGTCGGCGGGCTGCTGCGGCGCTTCCCCGGGATCCGGCCGGCCGAGCCGCTGGACTCCCTGGAGTGGAACACCGCGAAGCCGATCAGGTGCCCGGTGCGCCTGCCGGTCACCTGGTGAGGGACCCCCGCGACCGCGGTGCGCGGCCGTTCCACCGCGGGCGCGGGGGCGGGGTGCGGCGGCCGGCCGCCGCACCCCGGCCCGCTACGGGCGCGTACCGACCTGGACGTGCGGCTGGGAGGCGTCGACCGGCTCCTCGGTGTCGACGTGGCCCAGCTCCGGCCGCGGCGCGAGCGGGGAGAGGTGGAAGACCGCGCTCGCCTCGGAGCCGCCCACGTTGACCAGGCGGTGGCGGACGCCGATCGGGACCATCAGCGACTCGCCCGGCCCCAGCCGGACCGGCACCCCGTCCAGGGACATCTCCAGCTCCCCCGTGATCACATGGAGGAACTCCTCCGAGTACGGGTGGTAGTGCTCCGTGACGACCTCCTCCGGGGCGAGCGTGAGGAAACCGCCGAAACCCGAGGTCGCCCCGACCGTCCGGGGGCCCAGCGTCAGCCGGATGTCGCCGCCGCGCCGGCGGTTGGGCTCGACGTCCGCAGCCGCGACCTTCTTCTTCTCTTCAGCGCTCATGGTGCACAACCCCTAACCCGCCGCCCCGGGCACGGCGGCGTCACCGTCGTCCGTTCCGGCCCGTGCCCGCACGGCGGCCGGTGTGCCCGGTGCGCACCACGATGCCCGCGGCCCTTCGAGAGCGACTCGATGGCGGCAAGGGTCACCCCTGCGCGGGCCGGGGGCGGTCCAGCTGGGCTTCGAGACCGCTGATGAAGACGTCGAGGAAGAGCTCGAACCGCTCGTCGGCGGAGCCGGAGAGCAGCTCCCCGCCGTGCAGGGCGAGCGTCGGGAACCGGTCCGCGGGCAGCCGGGAGAAGTAGTCCCCGACCTCGCCGGCGTCCTTCCCGGTGTACTCCCGGATGCCCTGCCCGTGCCACATGTCGTCCTCCAGCACCACGCCCTCGACCAGCAGCGAGAGCATGTCGCCGGCCTTGGCGGCGAGCGGGACCGGCAGCCCGGCCGCGAGGAACAGCGCGAACATGCGCTCCAGCTGCATGATCATCTCCGGGCCGGAGGGGAACCGGCCCATGGAGATCCGCGCCATGTCCCGGTGCGAGCGGAGGATCCCCCGCAGTTCCCGGGCCATCTCCTTGACCTGCGACCGCCATTTCTCGGCGTCCGGTTCGGGAACGCGGAACCCGGAATAGACCCGCTCGTACATGACCTGGAGGAGCTCCTCCTTGTCGCGCACGTGCACATAGAGGGCGGAAACGGCGACGCCGAGCTCGGCGGCGACCTTCCGCATGCTCAGCGAGTCCAGGCCGTCGCGGTCCAGGACTTCGAGCGCCTTGTCGGTGATCACCTCGGGCGTCAGGGGCTTCCGCTTGGGGGCGGAGCGCTTCGAGGAGCGGTTCTTCTCCCACGGGGGAACGGGGAGGTCCTCCGCTCCGCCCAGAACCCCACCGCCTTCCGGCCTCACCATGCCCCGAGGATACATGAACCGGCTCCGATCAGCATGAACGCGGTTTCGCCGACCATCTCCGAACCCCTTTTTCGAATATGCTTCGAGCGGTCCTCCACCGGAAAGCGAACCCGATGCGGAACCCTGTTCACCACCTGGCACTGGAGAGATCCGCGAGTAATGCCGGCCCGCCGCCGAGGATGGCCCCTCCGCGGCGGGCACCGACCATTCCCCATTCCGAGCACCGGGGGTTCCCGTCACTTCTCCCGGTAGGCGTTTATTCCGAGGAGCGAGGAGATCCTGCCCAGGGTCTCGGTCATCGTCTTCACCGCGTTGTCCGACATTCCGACCTGGGTGAGCGGGACGAAGAGCCGGAAGCGCCTGGCGTGGTTGTAGACGCGCAGGACCAGGCGGGTCCCCTTGGGGTGCTCCTCTGCACTGAAGACCCCCTTGTACCACCAGTTCCCCATCACGGCGAGGGTGCCGCGGGCCCGGTCCACCTCCACGAAGCCGTAGGGGAGGCGGAACCGGTCGGGGCCGCCCTCCAGCACGACCCTCGCCTCGGAGGGGTCGAACAGGAAGACGGCGTTGTTCTTGCCCACCTCCCCGGCCGATACGTCGGTGAGCAGTTTCCGCACCTTTTCCAGGGACGCCTCGATCACCCCGGAGGACTCATAGACCGGTTTGGCCGGGCTGCCCAGAGTGCGGGCGATCGCACGGAGCGACGTCTTCTTCCAGTCCTGCCCTGAATTGTGCTGATCGGTCATCGGTGCTTCCCATCCTCGTAGTGCTTCCTGTTTCATTGGGGCCGTGGGCGCGGCCGCGAGCGGACCGGCGCGGCACGGCGCAAGGTGCGGAATCCCGGAAGGGGAAGGCCTTGGACAGCGGACTCGATCGGATCACCGGAATGGCGCGGGGGTACGCCGCCTCCCAGCTCCTGTTCACCGCCGTGCGGCTGGAGGTCTTCGGCGAACTGCGCGGCGGGGCCCTGAGCGGCCGCGAGCTCCGCCGCCGGGTCGGGCTCCACCCGCGCGGGGCGGCGGCGTTCCTCGACGCCCTGGTCGCCCACGGGCTGCTGGAGCGGACCGGCGAGATGTACGCCAACTCCCCCGCCGCCGCGCGCCACCTCGACCCCGCCGAGAGCGGGACCTACCTGGGCGCCCGGCTCTCGCTGGAGTCCAAGCTCTACTGGCTCTGGCCGAGCCTCGGCGAATCGCTGCGCACCGGCCGCCCCTGCGCGGCCATGCCCGAGGAGGGCGGCGGGGAGGAGGCGGAGCCCACCGAGTGGAGCGAGGACTACATCGGCGCGATGGAGCCGCTCGCCCGGACCGCCGGGCGGAGCATCGCCCGCGCCCTGGACTGGACCCGGTACGGCTCCTTCGTGGACGTCGGCGGGGCCAACGGCACCCTCGCCTTCGAGCTGGTCCGGGAGCACCCCCGGCTCCGCGGCACCTGCTTCGACCTGCCGCAGCTGCGCGGCGCGTTCGAGGAGGCCGCCGCCGGCCGGCCGTGGGCCGCCGTGGACTTCGCGGCCGGCGACTTCTTCACCGACCCGCTCCCGGAGGCCGACGTCGCCGTGCTCGGCCGGATCCTGCACAACTGGGCCGCCCCGGACCGGATGAAGCTGCTCGGGCATGTCCACTCCGCGCTGCGCCCCGGGGGCGCGGTCGTCCTGTTCGACCTGCTCATCGACGAGCACCGCCGCTCCGGGGACAAGGCCCTGATGTCCGCCCTGGACCAGCTGCTGTTCGCCGAGGGCGGCGGCGAGTACACCTTCGGCGAGCTGTCCGGCTGGCTCGGCGCCGCCGGCTTCCGGGACCCGGTCGCCCAGCCGCTCGGCGACGGCCCCGAGTCGCTGGTGGTGGCCTTCCGCTCGGACTGAACCGGGCCGGCGCGCGGGGGCGGCGGCCCCGGAGCACCGCTCCGGCCGGCCGCCCCCGCCCGTTCCCGCCACGCCCTACAGCAGCGCCGAGGCGCCGGCGACCAGGACCAGGGCGGCGACCGCCAGCCCGGCCCTGATCTGGTTGAGCACCCGCCAGCGCGGGCGCGGGTCGTCCCAGTCGTCGGGGATCCGCTCCGGATCGAGCACCGCCAGCCGGCGGTTGATCGGGACGTTCCCCAGGTGGGAGACGCACTGGCTGGCGAGGAGGGCCACCGCCCCGGCGGCCGCCGGGAGCGCGGCGGGCTCCCCCCACTCCAGGACCGCGAGCGCCAGCGCGGCGACCATGCCGACGTTGAACACGATGGGCATGGTCGGGTGGAAGCCCTTGCCGAACAGCCGGTGCGTCTCCACGTACCGCCCCGGCGGCAGGGTGCAGAGCGCGGGGAAGACGCTGATCGCCACCGAGGTGAGGACGCCGGCCCCGATACCGGAGGCGGTCAGGGCCACGACCGCCAGTACCTGTGACAGCATGCTTTCCCCTTCCGATCGACGGTCCGCCCGGCCGGGGCCCGGAGCGGCGCCCGCCCGCGGGACGGGAGGCGGGCGCCGGAGCGGGCCCCGGAGGGCGGGCGGCTCAGTACTGCGGCTGCTGCCGGGTGTTCTGGAACGAGGCGATCCGCCAGGCGCCGTCCTTGCGGACCGTGGTGAGGGTGATGATCGACGCCCGGTCGGCGTCGGTGGGCTCGCCCCCGTCGATCGAGACCCCGCCGATGGAGATGACCACCGCGGAGTCGTCGGTGAGCAGCCGGATCCGGGGCTCGTGGTGGTTGCTGTCGTCCATCCGGGAGCCCTTGAGCGGGCCGTCGAACAGCATCTGGTGGACGTCCTGGATCACCTGGCGCCCCTCGGCGAGCTGCCCGTCGTAGGAGATGTAGGTGGCGTCGTCGAGGAAGGGCGCGGCGTAGCCGGCGCCGTCCCCGGCGTTCCACGCCTCGGCCATGTCGACCAGGAGCTGCTTCAGCGCTTCCACATCGGCGGTCTTCGACATCTCTTCTGCTCCGTTCTCTCTTCTTCTTCCCTGTCCCGCGCCCGTCCCCGGGCGCGCGGCGGTGGCCGGACCGGCCGCTAGACGATGGTGACCAGCGCGTACATCCCCTCGGAGGCGAACATCCTCCCGGTGTCGTGGTCGGTGACCCAGGAGGTGACGACGTAGCGCCCGGGCGGAAGGGCGGCGGACACCACCGCGGAGCGCCCCGGGGACAGGGGGACGCATCCGACGGGGCCGGACCTGATCAGGTCCGGGACCGGCGGCCGCCGGCCGGTCGAGACCGCGGCGAAGAAGTCCTCGACGTCGCTCCCGCGGGCACCGTCCTTCAGGCCCATCAGGACGGCCTCGTTGTACTGGTCCAGCCGGTTGGTCACCCGCAGGGGCGTCCCGCTCCGGATCTCCTGCGGCACCTGGTAGCGGGGGCCGGCCGCGGTGTTCACCTGGACGACGCCGGCCTCGGCGCCGGAGGGCTCCGCGCCCATCTGCGCCGGGCCGGTGCCGACGCTGAACGTGTGCACCTTGGGCGCGGCCCCGTCGCCGAGGATCCGCTTGTAGTCGATGAAGTGGTAGGTGCCGGGCGAGAGCAGCTGGGTGTAGGCGACCGGCACCCCGCCGGTGACCGCGGCACCGCCGAGCATGATGCCCTGGCCGTCGAGGACCCGGCTCGCGGCGATCGCCTCCGGGCCGCGCCCGTAGGCGCGCTTGAGGTCGTCCAGGTACTGCTCCAGCGAGACGCCGTCCACCAGCCGGACCAGGCCGAGCCAGGCGCCCTCCGGGTCCTCCGACCGGACGCGGAAGGTCGCGGCGCCCGGCTCGACGGTGTCCGGGGCGGCGATCCCCGCGGCGTCCGCTCGAATGTCGTACACGTTCATTCGGATGGCTCCTTCCAGTGGCACGCGATCCCCTCCGGCCGGCGGGCACCGGCCACACGGGTGTTCGGCGCGTCCGACCCGCAGGAGGCACTGGCGCGCGAACGCCTTCGTACACCGCTCACTATATCTGAACAGTATTCAGTTTCAAGAGCAGTGTTCATCTAATCGGCCCGCGCCCCGCCGGCGAGGCGGCACTCCAGCACCGCCCAGCGGCCCGCCTCCGGCGCCGACACCAGCTCGAAGCCGGAGGCGGCGAAGAGCGCCCGCCATTCGGCGAGGTCCCGCTCCCGGCCGCCGAACCGCAGCATCATGTCGATGTCCAGGAACTTCCCCTGGTCCCAGCGGTCCCCGGGGGCGACCACGTGCTCCAGCACCACCAGGCGGGCGTCCGGGTCGCCGCTCATCGCCGCGCGGACGGCGCCGAGGATCGCCCCGGCCGGCCCGTCGTCCCAGTCGTGCAGCACCGCCTTGAGCACGTAGGCGTCGCGCCCGGCCGGGAGCTCGCCGAAGAAGTCGCCTCCGACCGCCTCGGCCCGCCCCGCGACCCCCTTCTCCTCGAAGTTGGCGGCGGACTCCGCGACCACCTCCGGGCGGTCCACCAGCGTCCCCCGGACCCCGGGGTGGCGCGCCAGCAGCTCGGCGAGGAAGAGCCCCTGCCCGCCGCCCACGTCGACCACGCTGCCGAAGCGGCCGAAGTCGCAGGCGTCCAGGAGCAGCCGGGTGGTCGCCGCGCTCATCCGCGACATCGCCCGGTCGAACAGGCGGCCGCTCTCCGGGTTGCCCTCCAGGTAGGAGAAGAAGTCCGCGCCGAAGATGTCGTCGAACACCGGGCGCCCGGTGCGCAGCGCGGTCACGATCTCCCCGTAGGGCCGGTTGACCACCTCGGAGCCGTTGAACAGGATCATGTCGCGCTGGCTGTTCGGGGCGTCGGCGCGGAGCGCCTCGGCCATCTCGGTGAACCCGACGCGGCCCTCGTCGTCGAGGGTGAACACCCCCACCGAGGCCGCGCAGCGCAGCAGCCTGCGCAGCGCCCCGGCGTCCGCCCCGACCGCCTCGGCGATCTCCGGGACCCGGGTGTGCCCCTGGGCCAGGGCGTCGGCGACGCCGACCTCCGCCAGGGCGTAGACCACCTGGGAGACCCGCTTGCCGTTGGTCAGCATGAGCAGCCGCGCGTGCGCCGGAACGCCGCTCCCGCCCGGTCCGCCCGGCCCGCCCGGTCCTCCCGGTGCGGCGGGCGGTGCCGTGTCCGCAACGGACATGCCGCCCCTCCTCTCCTCTACTCGGTTCCGTCCGGGCCTCAAGCGGACCCGTTCGGGTGGGTGTCCGCGGTCAGCTGCGAGATGCAGCGCATGGTCGACGACCGGAAGTGCTCGGAGAAGCCCTCGGCCGTCTGCGTGTCGGTCTCCCTGGGGGCCGCCAGGTACGGCGCCAGCTTCTCCTCCAGGATGTGCACCCCCTTCTGGGCGCCCATGTGCCGGCCGATCCGGGCGAAGTCGCCCTCGTAGTGGATGACCCGGACCAGGACGTCGTCCTTGACGAAGACGGCGGTGCCCAGCAGGCGCCCCGCCTCCTCCCCGTTCTCGTCGGTGAGGACCGGGGTGCTCACCCGCTGGAAGCCGGAGAAGAGCTCGGCGACCTCGTCCTGGTAGGCGGGGTCGATCCGGTAGCTGATCGCTGCGTAGGGCATCAGATTCCTCCGTCGAGGTTGATCGTGGTTCCGGTCAGGAATGCCGAGGTGTCGCCGCCGAGGAAGAGGGCGGCCCCGGCGACGTCCTCCGGCCGGCACAGCCGCCCCAGCGGCGTGGCCGCGATGATCCGCTCGGCGATCGGGCCGGGGGGCTCCGCGCCGCCCTCGTCGACCATTCCGGGCGCGATCGCGTTCACCCGGATCCCCCGGGGGCCCAGCTCCTTGCAGAGCGACCGGGTCAGCCCGATGAGCGCCGCCTTGGCGGCCGAGTAGTGGGCGGCGGCGGGGCGGCCGCGCATCGCCGCGGCCGAGCCGATGGCGATCACCGACGCGCCCTCGCCCAGCAGCGGGAGGGCCGCCCGGATCACCCGGTAGGCCGAGGTGGCGTTGAGGTCGAGGACCCTGGCCCACTCCTCCTCCGCGAGCTCGGCGAGGGGCGCGGCCCCGTCCGCCCCGACGTTGTTCACCAGGACGTCCAGTCCGCCGAGGCCCTCGCCGACGGCGGCCGCGAGCGCCGCGACGTCCGCCGGCGAGGACACGTCGGCGCGGTGCACGGCCTGCACGGCGGCGGCCAGCTCCTCGTCGGGCCGGTGCCCGCCCCGGTGGCAGACCGCGACCTGGGCCCCGGCCCGCGCGAACGCCAGGGCGGTGGCCCGCCCGGCGCCGCGGGTGCCCCCGGTGACCAGCACCCGCTTCTTCTCCAGTCCGGTGTCCATCGGCTCTCCTCCTCCGGTCCGCGCCGGCCGGGTCACCGGTCCCCGCCCGGGGCCGCGCCGTCCTCGAAGACCTCGTAGATCTCGTAGTGCGGGCGCCGGTTCCGGTCCTGGTAGGGGTGGAGCGGCGTCTTCTTCCCCTGGTAGGCGGGGCCCTGGCGCCAGGTCTCGTAGGCCTCGCGCCGCTCCCAGTCGCTCACCACCGCGTAGCCGAGCGGGTCGTCGGCCAGCCGGAGCAGCCGCACGCCCAGCAGGCCGGGCGTCCCCTGGAACCCGGGCAGGAAGAGCCGGTAGGAGCGCTCGACCGCCTCCGGGTCGTCCTGCGGGGCCCGGTGGTGGACCACCAGCCGGACCGTCACGGCTCCGCCCGCCGGCTCCGGTGCGCGCAGCGCATGGTGTTGGCCTTGAACTGCTCCAGGAACTGCTCGGGGGTCTCCACGTGCCGGGTCTCGGCCATGTAGGGGGCGAGCTTCTTCTCCATCTCGGGGCGGCCGCCGCGCTTGGACATGTACCGGGCGACGTCGTCCAGCTCGCCGTCGAACATGACCACCCGGATCATGTTGTCGTCCTTGACGAACAGGCCGACGCCGATGATGACGCCGGTCTCCTGCCCCTTGTCCCCCCGCAGCGTCGGCCGCGCCTCCGCCTGCACCTGGGCGAAGACCTCGCCGATCTCCTTCTCGTACCCGGGCTTGACCTTGTAGCGGAGGGCGGCGAGCCCGGCGGGGCGGTCCTCGATGAACCGGGACTGGACGCGCACCATCGGGACCGGCGCTCCCCCCTCGCGGAGGTAGGGCGCGAGCCGCTTCTCGTCCTCCCGGCCGATCAGCTCGACGGCGCCGCCGTCGCCCTCGCCGTGGTGGAAGACCCGGACGACCGTGTCCTCCTGCACGAACAGGCCCGTCCCGGAGAGGCCGCCGAGGTCGGCCGGGCCTTCGCCGAGCACCTCCGCGACCTCCTCGGCCGCCTCGGGCCTGATCCTGTGAACGGTTGCTGACAGTGCCATGGGGCGCTCCCTGCGTGATCGGTTGCCGGTTGCGACAAGTGTCCGAGGTCGCTCTCAACCCCCGTTCGGGCGAACCTGGATTGTTCCCTGAGCCACGACCGCTCCTCGAACGCCGGTCCGATCGGCCGCTGGATGATGCGGTGGTGCGCCGGTCCCGCCCGAAGCCGCGCGCAGGACGACGAAGGAGGACGCGCGATGCCCGAATCCGAGACCGCCCTGGACGTGCTGGTCATCGGCGCCGGCCCGTCCGGGCTGACGCTCGCCGCGGACCTGGCCCGGCGCGGTGTCCGCTGCCGGGTGGTGGACCGCCGCCCGGAGCCGCTGCCCGGCGCCCGCTGCCCCAACCTGTGGCGGCGCACCCTGTACGCGCTCGACCGGGTGGGGCTGGACCCGGAGGAGCTGCGCGCGGAGTCCGTCGAGATGCGGGCCAAGGTCTTCCACGTCGGCGGCGAGTCGGTGAGCGTCCCGCTGCGCGAGGACCCCGACGACGACCGGTGGCCCTTCCCGCTCCTGGTCCGCCAGGACCGCCAGGAGGAGATGCTGTCCGCCCTGGCGGAGCGGCACGGCTGCCCGGTCCGGCGCGGGGTCGAGGCGTCGCTGCTCTCCCGGGAGCGGGACTCCGTCCTCGTCGGGCTGCGCTCCGCGTCCGGGGAGGAGCGGGTGCGCGCCGCGTGGGTGGTGGCGGCGGACGGCGAGGACGGCCCCACCCGCCGCGCCGCCGGCGCCGCGTGGACCTCCCGGCCCTACGGGGACATCACCTGGTGGCAGCTGGACACCGGGATCGAGGGCCTGGACCTGCGCCCCGCCCGGGAGGACCTGTTCCACGCGCCGCGCCGGCACGTGGGGCTGGTCCCGCTGGCCGGCGGCCGCTTCCGGCTCTTCCTGGCCGCCCCGGCCGCGGAGGCCCCCGCCTCCCCCGGGGCCGCCGAGGTGGAGGAGGCGGTCCGGGGCATCCTGGGCTCCGGGGTCCGGCTGACCGGCCCGGACCACCTGTGGCGGCGCACCCCCTTCCAGGGGCACGCGGACCGCTGGGTGCTGGGCCGGGTGCTGCTCCTCGGCGACGCGGCCCGGGTCTTCCCGATGCCGGTGCACGGGCTGAACACCGGCATCCAGGACGCCGCCGACCTGGGCTGGAAACTGGCCGCCGTGGTCCGGGGGGACGCCGCGCCCGCGCTGCTGGAGACCTACGAGACCGAGCGGCGCGGCATCGCCGAGGTGCTGATGCGGCGCGGGGAGCACGTGCTGCGGGCGGGGGTGTCCGAGGATCCCGCCGCCGCGCTCGCCCCGATCCTACGCGAGCGCCGCCCGCGGGTCCGGACCGAGCCCGCGGGAAGCTACGAGACGGGACCGCTGACCCTGCAGGGGCGGCACTCCATGTCCGACTGCGCGGGGGACTGGATCGCCCCCGCCCGGGTGGCCGCCCCGGGCGGCGCGCGCACCGTCGCCGACCTGCAGCGGGACGGGCGCTGGCTGGTCCTGTCCCCGCCCGGGGCGGGGCTGCGGATCGAGCACCGGCTGGACCCGCTGGCCGTGGAGGACTCCCGGCCGGAGCGGGGCGACCGGGTGCTGGTGGTGCGCCCCGACGGCTACGTGGGCGCCGAGATCCCCCTGCGCGAGGACAGGGCCGCCTCCCGGGACGTCCGCTCCTACCTCGATCTGGTGGCGTCCGGGGGGACCCGCCGGTCCGCCGCCGGCCCGGCCCGCTCCGGCGCGGCGCGGTCCGCCGCCCCCCGCGGCTGACCCGGCCCGGCGCCCCCGCGGCGGCGGGGCGCGGGGCGGGCCGCCCCTCACTCCCAGGGGCGGACCGCCCCGCCCGCACCCGCCTCCGAACGCGCCCACCCGGAGGGGGGTGGCGGCCGGCGCCCGGCATGCCGCTCATGCGGAACCGCGCTCCCGGCACCTCCTGCGGCCCCGCACCGATCGCTCCGGTGCGGGTCAGGGGAGTACCCGGTCCTCCTCCAGCAACCCCTGATGGATCCGCTGCAGCTCCACCGACGGACTCAGCCCCGTCTCCTCGCTCAGCAGCACCCGCAGCCGCTGATAGGTCTGCAAAGCCTCGTTGCGCCGGCCCACATCGTGCAGCACCCGGATCAACTGGCCGTTGAACCACTCGTTCAGCGGGTTCTCCGCCACCAGCCGCCGCAGCTCGCCCACCAGCTCCCGCTCCCGCCCCAACTGCAGCTCCGCCTCGATCCGCAGCTGCAGCACCCGCAACCGCTGCTCCTCCAACTGCAAGGCGTAGGTGCTCAGCAGCGGCCCGCACGCCACATTGCCCAGCGGCGGACCCGTCCACAGCTCCAGCGCCCGACCCAGCGCCGCCGCCGCGGCCTCCGGCCGGCCCGCCCCCAGCTCGGCCCGGCCCCGGGAGGCCAGCCGCTCGAACTCCACCACGTCCACCGCCTCCGGGGCCACCCTCAGCGCGTAGCCGAAGGACTGCGTCTGCAGCACCTGCTCGCCCCGCTCGGCCAGCCCCTCGCGCTCGATCATCTTGCGCAGGTGGTAGATGTAGGTCTGCGCGGTGGTCATCGCGCTCTTGGGCGGCGCCTCCCGCCACAGCTCCTCGATCAGGGCCTCCACCCGCACCAGCCGGTTGACCCGCACCAGCAGCAGCGCCAGCACCTGGCGCACCTTCGGCGCGGGGGGCGTGCAGATCCCCCCGCCGCCGATCGCCTCGACCGATCCAAGAAGTGTGAATCGCATGACGAACTCCCCATATCGTACGCGCCGGACCCCAGCAGAGCCCGACCACCGCATCCCGAGGTAATCGCAGGCCGCGAACGTTCACGCCGCTGATGGCTCCCCCCGGTGCTCATCCGCTCGCAGGACCGTCACATTTCAGCAACCAGGTCTCGCGTCAGGCTCAACTCTGCTTAGCAATCCGCTCCGCTCCGCGACCGCGCGGAAGCGCTCCGGCGGCACCGGCGGGGCCGGTGCCAGGGGCGGCGGCCGCCCCCGCCCGGCCCGCCGGCCGGGTCCGGAGCGGGGCGGAAAAAAAATTTCCGCCGCGGTGTCGATCCGTCCGCGCGCCGTTCGACGTCCTTAGTGAGAGGCGCCGATCCGCGGCGCCGATCCGGACGGGAGCGCCACCATGAAGTTCATGCTCATCATGCGCGACAGCGACGAGGCCGCCGAGGCGTCGAAGCAGGTCCCCTTCGAGGAGATCATCAACGCGATGGGCGCCTACAACGAGGCGATGATGAACGCCGGCGTCATGATCGGCGGGGAGGGCCTCGCCGAGGCCGAGGAGGGGGCGGTGGTCGACTTCTCCGCCGAGGACCCCATCGTCACCGACGGCCCGTACGGCGAGACGCACGAGCTGTTCAACGGCTTCTGGCTGATCCAGGTCTCCGGCAAGGAGGAGGCCGTGGAGTGGGCCAAGCGCGCCCCGCTCGGCCCCGGCAGCAAGATGGAGGTGCGCCGGGTCCACGAGGAGGCCGACTTCGAGGAGTTCTCCGGCAACGAGTACGTGGAGAAGGAGAAGGGCTGGCGCGAGGAGCTCGGTACCGAATGAGCCGGGACACGGACGCCGCTTCCGAGGCGCACCGGACCGTCGAGGCGGTCTGGCGGATCGAGGGCGCGAAGGTCGTCGCGACCGTCGCGCGCATGGTCGGCGACGTCGGCCTGGCCGAGGACCTCGCCCAGGACGCGCTCGCCGAGGCGCTGCGGCAGTGGCCGGAGTCGGGCGTCCCGCGCAACGCGGGCGCCTGGCTCACCTCGGTGGCCAAGCGCCGCGCGATCGACGGCCGGCGCCGCCGGGAGCGCCTCGACGAGCGGTACCGGGTGATGGGGCGCGACCTGGAGTCCGCTCCCGAGGAGGAGTGGGAGCCGATCGGCGACGACGTGCTCAAGCTCGTCTTCACCGCCTGCCACCGGTGCTCTCCCGGGAGGCGCAGGTCGCGCTCACCCTGCGCGTGGTCGGCGGTCTGACCAGCGAGGAGATCGCCCGGATGTTCCTCGTCCCGGTGCCGACCATGCAGCAGCGGATCGTGCGGGCCAAGAAGACGCTCACCGCGGCCCGGGTCCCGTTCCGGGTGCCCGACCCGGACGAGTGGGCCGGCCGGCTGGCCGGCGTGCTCTCCGTCGTCTACCTGGTCTTCACCGAGGGCTACGCCGCGACCTCCGGGGACCGGTGGTTCCGCGCCGACCTGTCCTCGGAGGCGCTGCGGCTCGGCCGGATGCTCGCCGCCCTGGTCCCCCGGGAGCCCGAGGTGCACGGCCTGGTCGCGCTGATGGAGCTGCAGGCCTCCCGGTTCGCCGCCCGGACCGGCCCCGGGGGCGCCCCCGTCCTCCTCGCCGACCAGGACCGGAGCCGGTGGGACCGGGGGCAGGTCACCCGCGGGCTCGCCGCGCTCGCCCGCTCGGACGCGGCGGGCCACGGCCGGGGCCCCTACGCCCTGCAGGCCGCGATCGCCGCCTGCCACGCCCGGGCGGGCAGCACCGAGGAGACCGACTGGGACCGGATCGTCACCCTGTACGAGGCGCTGGAGCGGCTGACCCGGAACCCGGTCGTCACGCTGAACCGGGCGGTCGCGGTGTCGATGGCGCTGGGCCCGGCGGCGGCGCTGCGCATCGTCGACGAGCGGGTGGACGCCGCCCGGCTCCGCGGCTCCCACCTGCTGCCGAGCGTGCGCGGCGAACTCCTGGCCCGCCTGGGCCGCAGCGACGAGGCCCGCGAGGAGCTGCACCGCGCCGCCGAGCTCACCGGCAACGAGCGCCAGCGGGCGGTACTGCTGGACAAGATCGCGGCGCTCTGAGCCCGGCCCGGCTTCCAGGGCGATGATCTTGGCGTTGCGGCCCCGTCGGAGCGCTCCGACGGGGCCGCAACGCCAAGATCATCGGAGGCGGGACCGGGCTCACCCCTCCTTGCCGACCAGGCAGACGATCTCACCGCCGATCTCCACGGCCAGGTCCGCGCCGGTGCTCCAGCCGGCCACCTCCGCACAGGCGTCCGCCGGCACCGGCGGGGTCTCGAAGAGGGGCTCGGATTCCGGCGATTCGGTCGCCGGCGGCCGCAGAGCGGCCACGGTGTACTGCGCCGCGGCGGAGAAGCACGGGACTTCCACCGGGATGACCGAGTCGCCGGCGAAGGCCATGCAGTCGTCCTCCGCGATCTCCTCGGTGCCGTCGTTCAGCCACTCGCTCACGAACAGGGCGAACGGCGAGGAGGAGAGGTACAGCCCGGCGACGATCATCCCCGCGGCGGCGAGGTAGAAGCCCCACTCCCCGGAGGGGCCCCCGGAACCGGAGGAGCCGCCGCCCCCCGCCCCCTTCCCGGTCTCCTCCGCCTTCCCGGTTCCGCTCTTCCGCGCCCCGGCGGCGGAGCTCCGCTCCGGGGGCAGGACGCGCGTCTTCCGCTCCTCGATGACCTCGGTGATCTCGGCCGGCAGCCACCTCCCGCCGGCGTGCGCCGGGGCCTTCCCGGGCGGCGGGGTGAGCCGGCGCAGCACCTCGTCCAGGCCGGGGCGGCGGCCGGGCTTCTTCGCCAGGCAGGAGGAGAGCAGGCCGGACAGCCCGCCGGGGACACCGGACAGGTCGGGCTTCTCGTGCACGATCCGGTAGGCCACCGCGTCGGGCAGCCCGGTGCCGAACGGGCTGCGCCCGGTGGCGGCGAAGGCCAGCACGCACCCCAGGGAGAACACGTCGGAGGCCGGCCCCACCTCCCGCCCGCGGGCCTGCTCCGGCGACATGAACCCGGCGGTCCCGATCACCGTGCGGGTCCGGGTCTGGGACGCGCCGTCCAGCGCGCGGGCGATGCCGAAGTCGATCAGCCGCGGACCGTCCTCGGCCAGGATCACGTTGGCCGGTTTGACGTCCCGGTGCACCAGGCGTCCGGCGTGCACCGCGGCGAGCCCCTCCGCCAGGCCGGCCCCGAGCGCGGCCACCGCGGCGACCGGCAGCGGCCCGTACGCCTCCACCGCCTCCTGCAGCGAAGGGCCCGGGATGTAGGCGGTGGCCAGCCACGGCGGGTCGCCGCCGGGATCGGCGTCGACCACCTGGGCGGTGTAGAACCCGCCCACCTGGCGGGCCGCCTCCACCTCGGTGGCGAAGCGCCTCCGGAACCCGGTGTCCCCGGCCAGCTCCGGGCGGACCGCTTTGACCGCCACCGGCCGCCCGCCCGGCGAGCGGCCCAGGAACACCTCCCCCATCCCTCCCCCGCCAAGCCGCCCCTCCAGCCGGTAGGGGCCCATCCTGCTCGGGTCGCCCTTCCGCAGTGCATCGACCACGGCGCCTCCGTTGTCAGGGGTTCCGCCGGGAACCCGGGCGATGGACCCCGGCATCATGCCAGCCGGTCCGCCGCTTGGGAACACCCCGGGCGCGGCCGGAAGCGGCGCGCGGCCGGGCCCGGTGGAGGAATACGACGGAAGTCAGGGGTGGGCGCCGACTTTCGGGCCGGGTGCCGGGCCGGGCCGGGCTCCTACGGTTCCAGTGACCTGGACGGCACGGGAAGGGAGCGGCGCGGTGGGTGCGGGGATGCGATGGGTGCGGCGGGCGGCGGCCTGCACTGCGGTGGTCCTGCTGGCCGCGGGCGGCCCCGCGGCGGCGCAGTCCGCGCCGACCGCGGCGGACGGGCTGACGGCGGAGGCGGTCGACGCCTACGTGCGGGAGCATCTGGACTCCTCCGCGGTGAGGGGGGTGGCCGTCGCCGTCACCCGGGGCACCGAGGTGGTGCGCGCCGCCGGCTACGGGGAGACCTCCGCCGGGGAGCCGATGGCGGCCGACACCCCGATGGGGGTCGCCTCGGTCAGCAAGGCGTTCACCGCGCTGGCGGTGATGCAGCTCGCCGAGGAGGGGAAGGTGGACCTGGACCGCCCCGTCCGCGAGCAGCTGCCGGAGTTCGACACCGCCGACCCGCGCAGCGACCGGATCACCGTGCGGCAGCTGCTCGACCAGAGCTCCGGCATGTCGGACCGGGGCTTCCAGGAGAAGAGCGAGCCGCAGCCCGCCGACCTGGAGGAGGCCGTGGCCCGGCTGGAGAAGGCGGTGCTCGTCGCCGACCCCGGCACCGAGTGGCACTACACCAACCCCAACTACCACGTGGCGGCGCGGCTGGTGGAGTCGGTGAGCGGCCGGCCGTTCGACGCCTACCTGCGGGAGCGCGTCTTCGAACCGCTGGGCATGGACGGCAGCACCACCGTCGGGGGCAGCGGCGACCTGGCCGGCGCCGGGGTGGCCCGGGGGCACATCGCCGTGCTCGGCACCCCGATCGCGGTCCCGGAACCGGACGGGTTCTTCAACGGCGCGGCCGGCGTCGTCACCACCGCCGACGACATGGCCGCCTGGCTCATCGCGCAGAACGCCGGGGGCGCGCTCCCCGGCGGGGAGCGGATCCTCTCCGCGGAGGGGATCGCCGAGACGCACCGCGCGTCCGCCCCCGACGGCCGCACCGGCCTGGGCTGGACCACCGGGACGACCCCGGCGGGCACCGGGTACGTCGGGCACGGCGGGATCGAGTTCACCTTCACCGCCGAGCAGCGCCTGCTGCCGGAGAGCGGGATCGGCATCGCGGTCATGGCCGACACCGGGCTGGGCCGCGGCGACGCCTCGGCGCTCATCGCGGGGCTCACCGCGCTGGCGGAGGGGGGCGAGCCGGGCGGGTCCGGCGACACCGCGCTGTTCTGGGTGGACGTGCTGTTCATCGGGGCCGCGGCGGCCGCGGTGGCGCTCGGCGTCCGCGGGGTGCTGCGGGCACCGCGCTGGGCGGAGCGGCGGGGCCGGCGGTGGACCGCGGCCGCCCGCTGCCTGCCCCTGGCCGCGGCGGCCGCCGCCGGGCCGGGCGTGCACCGGCTGCTCTCCCTGGCCGCCCAGGGCCGGGACGCGACCTGGCTGCAGGCCGGCTACACCGCCCCGACCGCGGTCCTGTTCGCGTCGGTGCTGACCGCTGCGTGCGCCGCGGTGCTCGCCGCCCGGGGCGCGGCCGCCCTGCGCGGCCGCACCCCGGGGGCCCGGCGGGCGCGCGGCTGACCCCCGAGGCGCCCCGGGCCGGCGCCGCCGGCCCGGGGCGCCTCGGGGTCCTCGTTGCAGACCGGTACCTGCACTGCGGCCACCAGCGCGTCCGGCCCCTTCAAGGAGCGATTCGCGCCCCCTTCACCAGAAGACGGCACCACCCGCGCGGAAGGGGCGGGCGGGCCGTTTCCATTTCCCTTCCCGTTCCTCACTCGGCGGCGAGGACGCCGGCGATCGACGCCCCGGCGGCGCGCCGGGCGGGCAGGACCGAGGCGAGCAGGCCCGCCGCCGCGGCCACCGCGATGAACCCGGCGACCTGGCCGGCCGGCAGGGCGAACAGCATGCCGGGCTGGGCGGCCCGGCCCGCGGCCCAGCCGAACAGCACGCCCAGGCCGATGCCGGTGCCCGCGCCGATCAGGCAGAGCAGCACCGCCTCGGCGGCGAGCATCCGGCGCAGCTGCCCGCGGCTCAGCCCGAGCGCGCGCAGCAGCGCCGACTCGCGGGTGCGCTCCAGCACCGACAGCGTCAGGGTGTTGGCCACGCCGAACACCGCGATCACCACCGCCAGCCCGAGCATCGCGGTGATCACCAGGAACGCGGTCCGCATCGCGTCCTCGAACTGGTTCTTCATCTCGGTGCTGGAGATGACCTGGAGCAGCGGGTCGTCGGCGACCGCGTCGTAGACGGCGTCGCGCAGTTCCGCTTCGCTCGCGCCGCCGGCCCCGCGCAGCTGCACCGACTCGGGTTCGCGCGCCCCGGGGAAGGCCTCCTCGAAGTCGGCCGGCACCATCGTCACGCCGTTCATGCCCTGGTCCTCCGGGAGCACCGCGGCGACCTGGTAGGTCCGCTCGCCGTCCTCCGCCTCCAGTTCGAGGGTCTCGCCGACCCCGGCGCCCTGCGCGGCGCCCTCGGAGACCGCGACCCGGCCCGGGGCGACGTCGGCCAGGTCCCCGGCCTCCTCCTCGGCGCCGACGTCCTCGCCGAGCACGGCGCCGAAGTAGGCGACGGCCTCGCCGCCGTCCGGACCGGCCGGGGCGGAGCGCTTCTCGAAGGCCGCCTCCACCTCCGGCGCGGAACGCAGCTCCCGCACCACCCGGGCCGGCACCACCGCGTCCTCGTCGTCGTAGGGGGCGCTGACGGTGTAGTCCACCGGGAACTTCCGCTCCAGCTTGTGGGTGAGGGTCTTCTGCATCGAGGCGTTCAGCACCGCGTACCCGGTGATCAGCGCGGCGCCGACGGTCAGCGCGAGCATCGCGGTGGCGGCGCGCCTGGGGCTGCGCCGGGCGTTGTCCGCGGCGAGCATGCCCGGCACCCCGGTCCGGCTCATCAGCGGGAAGAGCACGGCGACCACCCCGCGCACCACCAGCGGCGCGACGGCGGCGACCCCGAGGAAGGCGGTCATCCCGGCCGCGGCGGCGACCGCCATGGCGGTGGTCGGCTCGCTCTGCCCGTCGGCGGCCCACAGCAGCCCGGCCGCGGCCAGGCCGGTCGCGGCGGCCGCGGCGACGCGCCACCGCGCCGACCCCCGGCCGAGCCCCTGGGCGGTGGCGCCGTCGCGCAGCGCCGCCAGCGGCGGCACCCGGATCGCCCGCAGCGCCGGGGCGACGGCGGCGACCAGCGTCATCCCGACCCCGGCGGCCATCCCCGCCGCGACCGGCGCCGCGCCGACCACCAGGCCGACCGACCCGGGGACGCCGAACGACTCGCCGCCCGCCTCGAAGCCGGCCCACCCCAGGCCGATACCGGCGGCGACGCCCAGCGCGGAGGAGACCAGGCCGATGGCGAGGGCCTCCAGCAGCAGGCCGCGCAGAACCTGGCCGCGGCCGGCGCCGACGCAGCGCAGCAGGGCCGTCTCCCGGCGGCGCTGGGCGAACAGGATGGCGAAGGTGTTGTAGATGACGATCCCGGCGACGAAGACCGAGACCAGTGCGAACAGCAGCAGGCCGGTGCCGACCACCTTCGCCTGGGCTCCGGCGGACGCGGCCATCAGCTCGCCGGTGGCCCGGCCGGTCCGCACCTCGGCCGTGCCGCCCACCGCATCCTCCACGGCTCGGGCGACCCGCCGGTCCGGGACCCCCTCGGCCCCGGTCGCGTCGATCTCGACGAAGCCCTCGACGCCGGTCATCCGCTCGGTGGTGGCCTGGTCGAACGCCACGGCGCCGCGGTAGGCCAGCTCGGCGTCGGTGCCGAAGTCGACCAGTCCGGTGACGGTGAAGCCGTGCCTCTCTCCGCCGGAGTCCAGCACGGTGACGGTGTCGCCGATGCCGTATCCGGTCGTCTCGGCCGAGGAGGTGGAGAGCGCGACCTCGCCGGAGCCCTCCGGCAGCCGCCCCTCGGCGGCGGTGTACCGGGTCCCCTCGCCGACCGAGAGCGCGGCGGTGGGCATCGACCCCACCGCGCGCCCCTCCTCGTCCAGCAGCGGCGCGGCGCCCTTGGTGATGCCGGCGGCCCCCGCGGTCTCGTCCAGCGCGCGGACCGCTTCCAGGTCGTCCCCGGTGAGGAGGGGCGCCTCCGTGCCGACGGGGGCCTCCACCCGGGCGATGGCGGCGTAGTCGTCGGCCGAGCCCATCACCTGGGCGCTGAACGCCTCCTTGAGGGTGCCGCTGAAGACCAGCGTTCCGGTGACGAACATGGTGCCCAGGGCGATGGCCAGGACCGTGGTGGCGAGTCTGGCCTTGTACAGGCGCAGGCCGGCCAGGGTGGTTCGGAGCATGGGTATCAGGACTTCCAATGCCGGGGCGGGGGTCTGGACGGAGCCGGGCCGGCACTGCCCCGGCCGGCTCCGCGAGAACACTAAGGACGCCCCGGCGCCTTTCTCATCGGCCATAGAGCCGATCCCGGGCATGGCCGGAAGGAGGTCCCGGCGGCCGCTCCGGGACCTCCGTCGGTACCGGGCCCGCGACTTTCGTCGCCCCTTCCGGGTCGGCCGTGCCGCCCTTGAATAGGAGAAAAGGGGGGCGCGCACGGGAACGGGGCGGCCCGGTCGGCGGATCCGGCGCACGGAGATACGCGGGTGGAAAGGGGAGAAAAAGAAAAAGGGGTGCCCGGCCCGGACCGGTGGACACCGCTCCGCCGTGCACCCAGGCGCCCCCCAGGGGATTGATGCGGGGACGGCCGGCCCCGCTCGCCGACCGGCCCCGCTCCGGCTGGGGGGTCGCCGGGCGGCCCCGCGCTGTGGCGGGCCGGTTCAACCGTAGCGCTCTCCGGACCGCCGCAGCGCCCGCAGGCCGGAGTCGGCCGCGATGACAACCACCGGGGCCGCTGATGCGTCGGGGCCCGGTGGTGCACCTGTCTCCGAGCGTCCTTTTCCCGCCGCATTCCGAAGTACACCGAACCGGGCGAATCGCTCGGGGGACTCTGTACCGCGAACCGGCGGGATGGTGAATTCGCGGGTTAATTCCGCGAACTCCCTCCCCAGAAGCGTCGCACCGGGTTATTTTGCGATCACGGGAGGTGTCATGCCGCGACCGAAGAAATACGTGTCCCGGTCCGACCTCGGGTGGGGGCCGTCCCCGGCCTCCGGTGCCAACCCGACGAAGGGCCTGGTCATCCACTACGACTCCTCGGAGACCCGGCTCGGCGAGAAGGCGCACTCGGCGTGCACGACCTACTGGAACAACACCCGCGACTTCCACACCGGCCCGTCCCGGGGCTGGGTGGACATCGGGTACTGCGTCGACGAAGAGACCGAGATCCTGACCGAGAACGGCTGGCGCGGGTTCGCCGAGATCTCCGAAGGCGACCTGGTCCTGACCCTCGACCACGCCACCGGGCTGTCCCGGTGGCGGCCGCTGCTGGCGGTGAACGTCTTCCCCGCGATGCACCGGGAGCTGGTCCGGATGGAGGGGAGCGGCCACTCCTCCCTGACCACCCCGGGGCACCGCTGGCCGGTGGAGCGGTGGGGCGGCGGCGCCCGCTCCGCCCCGGAGCGCTGCTGGGCGACCACCGAGTCGCTCGGCCGCGGCGACCGGGTACCGCTGGGGGCGCCCTGCTCCGACCTGCCCGGCGCCCCGAAATACTCCGATGACCTGGTCGAACTGGTGGCGTGGCTGAGCGGCGGGACCCCCGTGGCGGAGGCGGCGCTCCGCCGGTCGGAGGAGAGGGACCCCGGCGGTACGGCTCGGATCCGAGCCGCCCTGCACGGCCTCTTCGGACCGCCCTGCACCCCGTCGCCCCGCCCCGGAGGGGATCCGGGCGCCGCCCCCCGCTGGCGGGAAGAGCGCAGCGGCGGGCTCGCGGAGTTCGTCCTCTCCCCCGGCGCCGAGCGCGTCCTGCTGGAGCACACGCGCGGCGGGGCGGCGGGGCACGGTTTCCTCCGCGCCCTCACCCGGGCGCAGCTCGCGCTGTTCATCGAGGTGTCCCTGTCGGCGGAGGACGGTCTCCGCGGCGGGCCGCCGGCGGTCCACCGGGCGAGCCGGGCGGCGGCCGAGGCCTTCCAGTTCGCCGCGGTCCTGGCCGGGTGCGCGACCTCGCTGCACCGGGTCCGCCCCGCCTCCCCCGCGGAGCGCGGAACGTGGAGGGTCGAACTGCACCGGCAGTCCCGGTTCGCCCCCCGGGGCTCGGCGTCCACCGTCACCCGGGAGCCCTACGAGGGGCGCGTCTGGTGCCCGACCACGCCGGACGGCACCTGGCTGGCCCGGCGCGCGGGGACGGTCCACTTCACCGGGAACTCCTTCTTCGCCTGTCCGCACGGATACGTGTTCGAGGGGCGCGGGCTGAAGAAGACCCAGGCCGCGCAGCCCGGGGGCAACACCACCCACTACTCGTGCACGCTGGCCGGCGGGCCGTCGGAGGATCCCACGTCCGCGCAGATCGAGGCGGTTCGGCAGCTGCGCGCCTGGCTGATGGAGAAGGGGGTGTCCGGGACCGTCAAGGGGCACCGGGACTTCATCTCCACCTCGTGCCCCGGGGACAAGGCCTACGCCCTGGTCAGGAACGGAACGTTCAGCAAGCCGCCCGGTAGCGGGAGTTTGGAGGACGACATGGTCGGACTGCGCGAAGGCGACAGCGGGGAGCGGGTCAAGTTCCTCCAGGAGCTGCTGGAGAAGGGCGGCCACTCGGTCGGGGAGAGCGGGATCGACGGGGACTACGGGCCGGACACGTCCAAGGCGGTGCTCGCGGCGCGCAAGGCCGAGGGGTCCCGGCAGGACTTCGGCGACCGGGTCACCGGTGCCGCGGCCAAGCAGATCATGTCCCAGTTCATCAAGGCGCACCTGTAGCACCGGGCCGGCCGGGGCGGCGCCGCGCCGGCCCGGCCGGGTGGTTCACTCCCCGATCGGCTCGCCGATCAGTAGTGGGCCGGGGTGAAGTCCCGGGACGCGACGAACCCGGGGCGGCGCCGTTCGGCGGCGAACGGCTCCGCCAGGGTGTTCTCCACGCTGTTGAACACGATGAAGACGTTCGAGCGCGGGAAGGGCGTGATGTTGCTGCCCGAGCCGTGCATGCTGTTGCAGTCGAACCACAGCGCCGACCCGGCGGGGCCGGTGAACTGCTCGATCCCGTGCCGTTCGGCGAGGAGCGCGATGTCGTCCTCGGCGGGGACGCCGATCCGCTGCTCCTTCAGCGAGGACTTGTAGTTGTCCTCCGGGGTGCCGCCCAGGCACGGGACGAAGGTCCGGTGCGCGCCGGGCATCAGCATCAGGCCGCCGTTGTACGGGAGGTTCTCGGTCAGCGCCACCGACAGGCTCACGCATCGCATGCCCGGCATGCCGTCCTCGGCGTGCCAGGTCTCGAAGTCGGAGTGCCAGTAGAACCCCTTGCCCCGGAAGCCGGGCATGTAGTTGATCCGGCTCTGGTGCACGTAGACGTCGGAGCCGAGGATCTGCCGGGCGTGGTCCAGCACCTTGGGGTCGCGGACCAGCTTCTCGACCCGCTCGCTGATCTTGTGCGCCTCGAAGACGGACCGGACCTCCTCCGACTCCTTCTCCACGACGGTGCGCTCGTCGGCCCTCACCCCCGCGTCGCGGGTCAGGGCGGTCAGCTCCTCGCGGAAGGAGCGGACCTCTTCGTCGCTGAGCAGGCCCCGGGTGATGTGGAAGCCGTTCTCCTCGTGGGCGCGGAGCTCCTCGGGGGTGGCCGGCCCCTGCGCCGTTCCGGGCCACACGGCCGGTTCGGTCCGCTCGATCGGCTCGGGCCGGGTCTCGGCGACGATGCGTGTCGGGTAGCGGTCCTGGATACCGGTCATTGCAGCATTCATGGTGTTCAGTTCGCCTCCTTCACGGCAGTGCGCGGCAGCGGTGGGGCAGGACGCCCTACCGCCGCTCACCTGTCCTTCTCGCCTGGAAGCGCCTCGGCCGCCGTTCCCGCCGTCCCTCCCCTGCCGGGTGAGGGCGGCTCGGCGGCCGGGCTGCGCAATGCGCCAGGCTGCCGCAGCACCGGGAGACTCCGCGGCGGCCTCCCGCACTGCTGTCGTGCATCACCCTGCCCACGTGGAAAACCAACAAACACCCCGAAAAACCCCAGAGGGCCGACAGTGAGCCGGAACCACGCAGACCTCTGCGGCTCCACCGTTCGCTGCGCACAGGGGTGGACGCCGGTCAGACCCCCCAGTCGGGTGCGCGCCCGGGGGCCTCCGGTGCGGCCTTGTCGAAGAAGTGCTCGGCCCCGAGCACCGCCAGCGCCCGCCGCCGGGCTTCGAGCGCCGCTGGTGCGTCCCAGTCGTCCGGTTCCGAGGCGACCTCGACGATCCTGGTGGTCCCCGCAGGCACTCCCCCGGCCTCCGCCAGGGCCCGGTCCCCGATCAGCTCCCGGTAGACCTCTCCGAAGCAGTTGACCGGGAAGAGCCCGGGAAGGTACCTGCCGAAGTCGCGTCCGACGGCGCGGTGGACACCCCCGTCCGCCATCACCCTGGCGTAGTACTCGCCCCGGGTGTACACGGCACCCCAGACCGGATCGGTGCCGGCGCACGCACGCTCGAAAAAGGCCCGCATCCACTCGCTTCTAGGCCGCCCGGCGACCCTCCGGGCAGGGGCGGTGAGGGTGGCGGAGTTGTCCAGCCGCACTTCACCGGCGCGCATCCGCTTCGCGGGGTGGTCATCGACGGAAACGACGAGGATGAGCTCCCGGGTCGCTCCGCGCACCTCGACACTGCCCGACCGGCGGTCCCTCCCCGCCCATCTGACCGCCTCCCCGACCACCTCCGCCAGGTCCCCGGCCTCACCCGAGCCCGCGATGGGGCGCCGCTCCTGCTTCCGAGGGCTCCACGTGGTCAGCGAGGCCGACCATTCCGGGGCGGCTTCCTCCAGCAGCTTCTGGAGCCGGAAGAGCACCGCTCCGCCCCCGCCTGGTACCAGAGAGCGGTCGAAGACGATCTCCGACTTCAACGGATCGAGTGTCGTCATAGTTTGCCCAAAGGAGTGATGATGGTTCTTCCTGCCGCGATGGCATCGGCCAACCCACCGGATTGAGGGATCTTCGTTCCACCGCCCGGCCCAACAACGATCTCCTAGGGAACATCGAGCTCGTCGTTGGCATACTTTTCAAAGTCACGGATCTGACTTCCATACTCAAGATCAGCCACATCCTTCGATTCAAGCACCACCCGTGCCCATGAGGGACTTGGCGCCTTCCCCGTGGATCAGGCCGGCCACCTCGCGACCCCCTTCTTCGCCCGCGAAAGGGGCAAAGGACCAGGCCTCATCTCCGACATCGATCTCCTCGATGCCACGGAAACCGCCCCCCATGAGAACCGGCGCACCGCCCGGAAAACCGTTCCCCCCACCCCTCACACTCTTCGCCACCGGGATCAAATCGACACCAAAGGAAATTTCATATTTCACAAGGCAAACAAAAGCCGGAAAGTGCGATCTTGCCTATCAACTACACCGATTCCCCAGCCGTCACCTGCGCAACCTAGGGGGAAACACGTGCAACTGGCCGGATCCGGCCCCGTCGTGAATTCATCGCTCTTCGCTCCGCGGCCGGATTCCGGCGTTCATGTCAGCACTTCGGAAGAGACCGTCCGGCCTCGGGCACCGGCGTCGGTGAGCTCCGGGGCGCGGTCAGGCGCGGGCCGGTTCCAGGGCCGGGTCCGGGGTTTCCAGAATCGCTTCCGCCTCGGTGACCGCGGCGGGGGCGGGGCGCCGGGCGGGGAGGCCCATCAGGAGGGCGAGGCCGAGGCCGGCCGCGGAGAGGAGGGCGCCGACCATGCTGGGCGAGGCGGGGCCGAGGCCGGCCGCGATGGCGGCGCCGCCGAGGGTGGCGCCCATCGCGTTGGCGATGTTGAAGGCGGAGTGGATGCCGGCCGCGGCGAGGCCGGGCGCCTCGCGGGCCCGGTCCAGGATCATCGTCTGCAGGCTGGTGACCGCGATGAAGCCGGTCGCGCCGATCAGGAAGAAGGTGGCCGGGGCCAGGACCGGGCTCGCCACGGTCACGGTGAACAGCGCGAGCAGCACCGTGAGCGCGCCGGTGAACAGCCACAGCGTGGGCATCGGGGCGCGGTCCGCGAGGCGGCCGCCGGCGATGGCGCCCACCGTCATGCCGGCGCCGTACAGCGCCAGCACCAGGGTGACGCTCGCCCCCTGGAAGCCGGTGACCTCGGTCAGCATCGGGCTGATGTAGCTGTAGGCCGCGAAGCTGCCGCCGAAGCCGAACACCACCACGGCGAACGCGAGCAGCACCTGGGGGCGGCGGAACACGCGGAGCTCGGCGCGGACCGGGATCGGCGCGGGGCGGGGCTGCTCGGGGAGGGCGAGCCGGAGCGCCACCAGGGAGGCGGCGCCGACCACCGCGACCGCGGCGAACGCCCAGCGCCAGCCGATCTGCTGCCCCATCAGGGCGCCCAGCGGCACCCCGACGACGTTGGCCAGGGTCAGGCCGAGCAGCACCCGGGCGACCGCCTGGCCGCGCCGGTGCCCGGCGACCATGTCCGCGGCGACGACGGAGCCGATGCCGAGGAAGGCCCCGTGCGGCAGGCCGGCCAGCACCCGGGCGCCGAGCAGCGCCTCGTAGCCGGGGGCCACCGCGGAGACGGCGTTGGCGGCGGTGAAGAGCGCGAGCAGGGCGATCAGCACGGTCCGGCGCGGCAGCCGGGACCCGGCGATGGCGAGCAGCGGCGCGCCGACCACCACGCCGGCGGCGTAGCCGGAGATGAGGTGGCCCGCGGTGGGGATGGAGACGCCGAGGTCTCCCGCGACTTCGGGCAGCAGGCCCATGATGACGAACTCGGTCGTGCCGATACCGAAGGCGCCCAGGGTGAGCGCCCACAGAGCGATGGGCATCATGCCCTCCTTCGCGGGAACGCGGGTGTGCCCGGCCGCGGAGGGCGGCCGGGAGGTCCGATGGGAGAGAGCGGCGCCGGGGAGGGTCGGGGCTCGGCCTGACACCGGCGCACGAAACACCCGTAACGGACGGCGGGCGCCGGAGAAGTCCCTGGTGGGAACATGAACCGAAGCACAGGGGCGGGCCGCGTGGACCACACCGCGCCGCACCCCCGGCGCCGCGGGCCGACCGCCCGCCCCGGCACCCGGCCGGGTGTGCGGCATCACCCCGGCGTCCGGGCGGCGAGCGGAGCGGGCGGAACCGGTCGCCTTTCCGGCCCCGCGACCGCGCACCGCCGCTTCACCGCCTGGTCCCAGGCCGGCTTCTGGCCCCGCCTCCACCGGGAGGTGTCCGCGTGAGTTCCGCACGAGCTCTGCTGGGCCGGGGAGATCGTGGCCGCCGCAGCGGAGCGCGCCGACGCTCCCCCGGCGAACCCCGGCGGCGTCCGGCTCGGCCGGACCTCGGTGCCCCGCTGACCGTCCGGGCCCTGCGGCCGCCCGGCGCGGCGCCGCGGATGCGCACCCTCGCCTATGCACCCCGGACGGTCGGCCATGTCCGCGGCGGGCGGTTCCCGGTTGACTCGGGGCCATGGACGAGAACGGGAAGAACACGCAGAGCGAAGCGGTACGGAGCGGCGGGGTCCTGGTGCTCGGGGCGACCGGGAAGACCGGGCGGCGGGTGGTCCGGCGGCTGACCGAGGCCGGGGTTCCGGTCCGCGCGGCGTCGCGGCGGAGCGAGACGGTGTTCGACTGGACCGACCCGGGCACCTGGGGCCCGGCGGTGGCCGGGGTGTCCGCGGTGTACCTGGTGGCGCCGGAGGAGACGGAGCCGGTGAAGCCGTTCGTGGCCGAGGCCGCGGCGGCCGGGGTGCGCCGGTTCGTGGTGCTGTCCGGCCGGGGGATGGACAAGGTCGACCCCGGCGCCGGCTTCGGCGCGGGGATGGCCGCCGCCGAGGCGGCGGTCCGGGAGTCCGGGGCGGAGTGGACGATCCTCCGGCCGAACAACTTCTTCCAGAACTTCACCGAGGACCTGTGGCTGGATCCGGTGCTCGCGGGCCGGCTGGCGCTGCCGATCGGCGACGTCCCCGAGCCGTTCGTGGACACCGAGGACGTGGCGGCGGTGGCCGTGGCCGCGCTCACCGAGGACGGGCACGCGGGCCGGGTCTACGAGCTGTCCGGACCGGAGGACCTGACCTTCGCCGACGCCGCCCGGATCATCGGCGAGGCGACGGGGCGGCCGGTCCGGTTCACCGAGCTCTCCCCCGAGGAGTACCGCGCCGAGCTGAGCGGCCTGGGCTTCCCGGAGCCGGTGGTCGGCATCCTGGACGCGATGTTCGCGATCCACCGCGGCGGCATCACCGCGGGCCCCGCCGACGGGGTGCGCCAGGCGCTGGGCCGCCCGGCCGCGGACTTCGCGGACTGGGTCCGGCGCACCGCGGAGACCGGCGTCTGGGCCGGTCAGAGGTAGGGGCGGCCGGGGCCGGAGCGCCGGTGGAGGTCGGCCGCCCGGTCCCGGGCGCGGGCCCGCCGGCTCCGGCCGGGGCCGCCTCGGCGCGGGCCGGGCGCAGGGCCGGGGAGGCGGGCCGGCGGCGGCCTGGGGGGCCGCTTCCCCATGGCGGCTCCAGGCTGGCGGCGGGAGCCCCGGCGTCCGCCGCTCCCCTCTCCTCCGGTGCTCCGGGCGCGCCCGGCCTGCGCGCCCGGGGCCGCGAGGACGGCGGGCCGTGCCCCGCGCCGGCCGGGCGGGACCGGGGCGCGGGGCGGCCGGAAGCGGGCGGGACCGCCCGCCGCCCGGCCGGTCCCGCCTCCGGGACGCCGCTCCGGAGCGGCGTCCCCGGGCCGATGTCGCAGGTCGGCCGTAGCCTGGCCGCATGGCCACGGGGATGAGCGAATCGACGACGCGCCGCATGCTGCGGGTCAAGGACGCCCTGGACCGGGACTTCGCCGGCTCCTGGGACAGCGCCCGGCTGGCGCGGGTCGGGCTGGCCTCCCCCACGCACCTGCGGCGCTCCTTCCGCGCGGCGTTCGGCGAGTCCCCGCACGCCTACCTCTGCCGCCGGCGCGTCGAGCGCGCCTGCCGCCTGCTGCGCTCGACCGGCCTCAGCGTCACCGACATCGCCCGCGCGGTCGGCTACGAGAGCCTGGGCACGTTCACCCGGCGGTTCGTCCGCATGGTCGGCGAGACGCCGACGCGGCACCGGGCCCGGGGGCCGCTGCCCGGGATCCCCGCGTGCTTCGCCCGCGAGGCGGCCCGGCCGCGGTAGCGCCCCGCCCGGGCGGGCCTGTCCGGATGCGCCCCGGCGCGGGCGAAACGCGGATGGTCGTATCGGAGAAGCGAACTCACGTTCGATCTTCCTAGACTTCGGGCATGCTCAAGGACATCGCCATCACGCCCATGTACGTCACCGACCAGGACGCCGCCCTGGAGTTCTACGTCAAGCGCCTCGGGTTCGCGGTCGACACCGACGCCGACCTCGGGAACATGCGCTGGCTGACCGTCGCGCTGCCCAGCGCGCCCAAGCGCATGGTGCTGCTGCAGCGCATCGGCGACACCACGGCCACCGGGAGCGCGGAGACCGCTGAGCGGCTGCGCGAGCTCACCGAGCTCGGCACCACCAGCTGGATGATCCTGGAGAGCGACGACGTGGACGCCGAGCACGAGCGGCTGAGGAAGGCCGGCGTCGAGATCACCGAGGAGCCGACCACCCGCCCCTACGGCCGCGACATGGCCGTGCGCGACCCGTTCGGCAACCAGATCCGCATCACCCAGTACCTCTCCGAGTGACGGCCTGCGGCGGGGGCTCGGACCGAGGGCGCCCGGTCCCCGCCGCCGGTCCGCCCCGCACGTCCCGGGGAAGGCCGCACGGGGGCGGCCGGCCTCCGCCGCCCCGCCGCTCGCCGCTCCAGGGCCGCCCCCGCCCGGCGGGCGGCCGGAGGGGAGTGCTCCGCCGCCCCCGATCAGAGCGCACGGCCGCCCCGGGCCCCGCCATCGGCCCGTTTCCGGGCCGCCCCTTCCCCTTGGCGCAAGCGGCCCGGGGCGGCCGGCGGAGACGGAGTCCGCCGCCCTCCGAGCGGAACGGTGCGAGCGCCCCGGGCCCCGCCCCGCCGGTCCAGGCCACTGGGCCGGCTTCTTCCTTTTCCTTGCCGAGGACGGCGGGGCGGCGCCCGTCCCGGTGAGCCGTCCCGGAGTCCGCGGTCCTCGGGCCCTCGGTCCGGGGCCGGGCCCGCGGCGATGCCGTCCAGGACCACGGTGGGCTCGCGCTCGAACCGGGAGCGCGGGTCGGCGGCGAGCACCGCGGTGAACTCGGTGCGCAGGGCCGGGCGAGCACCCCGGCGGCGTGCGCGGCGCCGGGGCCGTGCGGGTGGCGATGGCCGGGCGGCGCGGGCACGGCCGGGCTGCGGCGCGCCTTCCAGGTCCGCGCGGCCTCCCCGGAGGCCGTCACCGGCCTGATCGCGGTGCCCGCCGCGGACACCGCGTTCGCCTCCGCGCCGCTGCCCGGGTTCACCGTGCCGAAGGCGGAGCCGGAGCCCGGCGCCGCGCTCCTCGCCGCCCTGGACCGGGGCGCCCGGGAGGGGGCGCACCGCGGCGGGCACGTCCACCCCTCCGGCCACGGCCGGACCGTCCAGCGCCTCCGCCGCCTGCGGCCGGACCGGTACGGCGCCCCCGCTCCGGGGTCCCCACCCGGCCCTGCCGGGAGACCGGCCGGACCGGGCTGCGGCGCGGGCGCCCCCGGTCTCCGGAGGGGCGCGGAGCGGGGGTCGTCCACAGGCGGCGGAATTCACTTCCGCCACCGTCACATCCGGGGCATATCCTCACAGCACGCGGGCCGCCCCGGCGGCCCACCCCCCTCCCCTCTTCGCGAAGGAGCCGCCTTGACGGTGATCCGCCTGCCCGAGCACTTGGAACCGCTGCTGACCGACGAGCCCGTGCTGGACGTCTACGAGCACGGCCCGTGGCGCGTGCCGGACGGGCTGGTCGAGGAGATCTCCGAGCTGCTCACCATGGTGATCGAGGACGGCCGGGGGCTGGTGTTCCCGCCCGGCGCCCCCGCCGGGGACGCGCGGGCGCGCCGCCGGCGGCTGGTCTACGAGGTCCTCGACCACCTGGTGGTGATCTCCGGCGCGCTGCGGGTCAACGCCGGCAGCCACTCCTGCCTGCCGTCGCTGCTGGTCGAGAAGCACCTGACCAACGCCTCGCCGAGCACCGACCCGGTGCGGTGGATCTTCGACGACCTGCGGCTGCCGCCGGGGTACGGGCTCATCGAGGTGGCCCGGGGCGCCGAGGACCGGGAGGTCATGTTCACCGTGCTCGGCGAGATCCTGGACGCCGCCGCCGGGATCGCGCCGTGGGAGAGCCGCCGCACGGCGATGCAGGAGCTGCTCCGCGAGCGCGCCGCCGACCCCGAGGCGCACGAGTTCGACCTCACCGCCTCCCCCTACGAGCTCCGCCGGGCCTGGGGCCGCTGGCTGAACGGCAGGCACTTCCCCGAGATGACCGAGTTCGCCGAGCCGCACCGGCTGCTCGGCTGGGCCTTCCCGAAGTTCCTGGCCGCGCACGAGCGGCTCGGCGCGGTCGCGCACGACGTCCCGCCGATCACCGAGGTCCTGGTCTCCATGGCGCACGGCATGGAGCTGCCCGGGATCCCCCCGGTGGCCACCGAGGTCCTGGGGGCGGGCGGCTACCGCAGGGCGTCCAACCGGTACTCCGCCACCTCCGGCTCCTTCGACCTGGGCGAGTGGCAGCAGAAGGCGCGCATCTGGCTGTGGGAGGGGGTGGTCGCCGGCGAGGCCGACACCTGCCGGACCTGGCTGGACCTGGGCACCCGGTGCGCCGTCGCGCTCGCCTCCAGCGACGACGACGTGCTGCGCAAGCCGAAGGGCGGCACCCCGCTGCCGGTCTTCGGCTTCCAGATGGACCTGCGCCGGTACTGCGCGCCGCCCGCCCGGCGGGTGGCGGTGGACGGGCTGGCCGACCGCGGCACCGGGGGCGGCGCCGCCGACGCCGCGGCCGACGCCGACGAGGGCGCGGAGCGGACCGCCGGGAACGGCGAGACCGCGGAGGCCGCCCCGCTGGACGAACTGGACGCCCTGGTCGGGCTGGCCGAGGTGAAGCGGGAGGTGCACGCGGTCGACGCCGAGGCCCGCGCCGAGCGGGCCCGCGCCCGGGCCGGCCTCTCCGTGAGCCCCGCCGGCCGGCACTTCGCGTTCGCCGGCGGGCCCGGCAGCGGCAAGTCGACGGTGGCCGGCCTCCTCGGCCGCATCTACGCCGAGCACGGGCTGCTCCACTCCGGGCACGTCGTGGAGACGCACCGGGCCGACCTGCTCGCCGACTACGCGGTCCAGGTCGCCTCCCGGGTGAACCAGGTGGTCAAGGGGGCGCTCGGCGGGGTGCTGCTGATCGAGGGCGCCGCCGCGCTGACCGAGACCGACTCGGCCCGCGCCCTCGGCCACGACGCCGTCTCCACGCTGGTCTCGCTGATGGACGAGCACCGCGGCGACCTGGTCGTGGTCTTCGCCGACACCGGGGAGAACCTCGCCCGGTTCTTCGCCGGGAACCCGCGGCTGGCCGCCCGGGTGCCGCGCCGGCTGGAATTCGCCGACCACACCGCCGCGGAGCTCACCGACGTCTTCGCGCGCACCGCGGAGCGGGAGGGCTTCGCACCCGACCCGGCCGCCGTGGCCAAGGCCGGCCGGGTGCTCCGCCGCACCTCGCGCGGGCCGGGCTTCGGCGGCGCCCGCACCGCGCGCGCCCTGTTCGACCGGGCCGCGGCCCGGCAGGCGCGGCGGGTCACCGCGGACGGCGCGGACGGCGACGGGCTGCGCGCCCTGCTGGAGGAGGACGTCCCGGACACCGCCGGGCTGCGCGCGCCGTCGATCGGCGCGCCGGGCGGCTCCGCGGAGCGCCCCGAGGACCCGATGGCCGCGCTGGACGCCCTGGTCGGGCTGGAGTCGGTGAAGCGCGAGGTCCGGCTGTACGCCGCCGAGGCACGGGCGGAGCGGATGCGCGCCGAGGCGGGCGTCCCGGTGGCCGCCCCGGCCCGGCACATGGTGTTCATGGGCAGCCCCGGCACCGCCAAGACCACGGTGGCCCGGATGCTCGGCGAGATCTACGCCGACCTGGGCCTGCTCTCCTCCGGGCACCTGGTGGAGACCGGCCGCGCCGACCTGGTCGCCGAGTACATCGGGCAGACCGCGCCCAAGGTGGAGAAGGCGGTGAAGAGCGCCCTGGGCGGGGTGCTCTTCATCGACGAGGCCTACACCCTCACCCAGTCCGACTCCGGCAACGACTTCGGCCCGGAGGCGGTGGCCACCCTGCTCAAGCTGATGGAGGACCACCGGGACGACCTGGTGGTGGTCGTGGCCGGCTACCAGAAGGAGATGGCCCGCTTCCTGGCCTCCAACCCCGGGGTGGCCTCCCGGTTCCCCCGCCACCTGGGCTTCCCCGACTACACCGACCGCGAGCTGGGCGACATCTTCGCCGCGATGGCCGCCGAGGCCGGGTTCACCCTGGCCGAGGGGACGGCGGCGCGGGTCCGCCGGCTGCTCCAGGCCGCCCCCCGGGACGAGGCGTTCGGCAACGCCCGGCTGGTCCGCAACCTGCTGGAGCGGGCCACCGCGCTGCAGGCGGAGCGGATCACCGACGGGCGCGACCGCTCCCCGGAGGAGCTGCGCGAGCTGCTGCCCGCCGACGTCCCGGTGTCGGCGGGGGCCAGGGTCGGCCCGGTGCCGCCGTCCGACCCGCTGACCCGCGCCGACCGGCTGGCCGGCGCCGCGCAGGCCAAGCGGGAGCTGCGCGGGCTGGACGCCCGCGCCCGGGTGGAGGAGGCCCGGCGGGCCGCCGGGATCACCGCCTCCGGGGCAGTGGACCACATGGTCTTCCTGGGCGGGCCGGGGACCGGCCGGGGCACCGTCGCCGAGCTGGCCGGCGCGGTCTGCGGGCGGCGCGGCCTGCTCTCCTCGGGGCACCTGGTGCGGGCCGGCCGGGACGACCTGGTGGGCGCGTTCCCGGGGCAGAGCGCCGCCCTGGTGGAGACCGCGGTGCGCGCGGCCGCGGGCGGGGTGCTGCTGGTGGAGGAGGCGCACCGGGTGTTCGCCCGGCCGGGTACCGACACCGCCGCGGACGAGGCGGTGCAGGCGCTGGTCCGGCAGGTCGGGGCGCACCGGCACGACCTGCTGGTGATCGCCGCCGGGCCGGTCGAGGAGCTGCCCGGCCTGCTGGCCGCCCGCCCCGAGCTGGACGCCCTGTTCACCCGGCGGCTGCACTTCCCCGACCTGTCCGAGGACGAGCTGGCCGAGGTCTTCGCCGAGCGGGCGCACGAGGCGGGGTTCCGGCTCTCCCCGGGCACCGCGGAGGCGGTGCGCGGGGTGCTGCGGACGCGGCGGCGCTCCGCGGCGCTGCGCAACGCGCGGCTGGCCGGAGCGCTGTTCGAGCGGGCCGCCCGCGCCCAGGCGGCCCGGATCGCCGCCGGCCCCGGCGCGGACGACACCGACCTGCTCCGCGAACTCACCCCGGCGGACGTCCCGTCCGACCTCCCCGACCCGGACGCGGCCCGGCACGGGTTCGGCCTCTACCTCTGAGTGCCGGGTATGCGAGCGGTCGCCCGGGGTGTTCGGGCACGGGCCGGGGCCCGGCGCCGCCGCGGCCGCTGCGGGGAGGCTTCGCGGGGGTGGGCCGCGGCGGGCGGCGCACCGCACCACCCCCTCGTTGATCGTTGGTGTCGCGGGGGGCGTCAGAGGGCTCCGGTGCCCCGCGACACCGAGACCGGCGAGGACGGGCGGTGTGCGCCTTCGGCGCGGGCCGGCCGCACCGCGGACGGGCGGAGGAGCGCGAGGCGGCCCCACCCGGTGACCCACCGGACACCCGACAGCCTCTGAGGCCGCTCGCCGGGCCCCGGGCGAGAGGGGCCGACGCGGCCCGGATCCGCTCCCGCTCCGGCGGAGGGCCGGGACGGCCCCCGCAGGCCACCGGGCGGTGGAAGCGGTGGGCGGGCCGCCCCGCCGGCCTCCTCCGCCCCTGCACGGGCGGTCGATCCCGGCCGGGGCCGACAGGTGTTCCCGCCGGTCAGGGGCGGACCTCCGGTGCGGGCGGGCGTCCCGCCCCGGGCCGGGCGGGGTTCGCCTTCCGCTCAGAGGGCACGAATCCGGTGCGGCGGCGGGAGCGGCACCCGCGCCGCCGCACCGCAGCGCAGCGGTCCCTCTTCGCCCTGGGAGGCGCACATGCGCGGACGGATCATCCTCCCCATCCTCATCGCACTCTGGCTGCTCATCGGTGTGGCGGCGGCCTTCCAGCGCGGTTACCTCAGCACCTCGGAGGCGAACTGCGCCACGGTGGGCAGCACGCTGATCACCATCGCCGCCGGTCCGCTCAACTACTTCGGGGTGAACCCGACCGTGGAGTGCCCCGAGTTGGAGGTCCCGCAGCCCTCGGAGTGACCGGCCCCGGACCGGGCGGGTCAGCCGAAGAGGTCGCCCATCAGGCCGCCGCGGCGGCGGACCATGTGGTCGATCTGCTGGGCCAGCACCGGGGCGAGGTCGGTCCCGTCGTGGTCGTGCGGGACGCGGAACCGGGCGAAGCGGTCCTGGGACTCGGTGAGCAGGCCGCCGCGCTTGTCCGCCTCCAGGACCACCTCGGTGCCCTGGGCGTCGGCGACGAAGGAGACCTCCAGCTCGCGCATCCGGTCGGCGAACTGCGGCGAGGCGCGGTACTCGAACTCCTGGTAGAGCGGGAACTCCTGGCGGGTCCCGGCCAGCCGGCCCTGTTCGATGTCGGTCTTGACCAGGCGGAAGCCGAGCCGGGCCGCCGCCTCCAGCACCCGCTCCTGGGCGGGCAGCGGGTGCACCTCCAGCGGGTCCAGGTCGCCCTTGTCCACGGCGCCGCCGATCGAGACGTCGGTGCTCAGCCCCAGGCCGGCACCGGGGAGCCGCTGCCCGCCGGCCGCGGTCAGCGGGGCCTGCAGGGTGAGCGGGTAGGTGAACGGGATGCGCTTCCGCTCCCCGGGCGCGAGCCGGAACGCGCCGGCCACCGTCACCTGGTGGAACAGCACCTGCGTGCTGCCTTCGGTGTCCCCGCGCTCGAATTCGGCGCGGGCGCGCAGCGCCAGGTCGATCCGCTCGATGTCGGACTCGACCTCCCCGCCCTCCAGGTCGATGTGGCCCTGGACCTTCTCCCCGGGGCGGACGTTCGGCCGGGGAATGACGGTGTCGATGCCGGGGCCGCCGATGCCGACGGCCGCGAGCAGGCGCTTGAAGACCATGGGTTCCTCCGCCGGGGCCGCTCGGGCGCCCCGGATCGTCGCTGGTGGGGGGCGGTTCGGGTGGCGGGGGCGGCCTCCCGCCCCCGCACTGTCCGACGGCCCGGACGGCCGTTGAGTTCCGCGGGAGGGCGCGGCGGGGCGGTCGGGCGGCGTCGGGGTCGCGGCCGAGCGGCTCGGCGGGCCCGGCCGGCGCGGCATCGGCGCCGTCCCCCTCGGCGGCCGGGGTGGCGGTGTCGCCGTGCCCGGCGCCCAGGGCCACCACCCCGAGCAGGCTGCGCGCGCCGACCGGGGCGCCGCCCTGCTCGGCGGTCAAGAGGGGTGGGCGCCTTCCCCCGCCCCGGAGGCGCGCGCCCGCGCAGGCCGGAACCGGCCGATGGGCCCGGGGCCGGTGCAGGGAGGACGGGCGGCGGGCCCTGGATCTAGAATTCCGGTGTCCGTGTCCCGCATCACCCGCACCGACCGACCCGACCGCTCGCCACTCGTGACGGAACCGGCCATGCCATCGCGCCCCGCCCGACTCGACCGCGTCCCGTTCGTGCGCGCCCGGACGGAGACCGACCCCACCGCGACGCTGGTCGCCGCGCGCACCGTGACCGAGCGGCTGAAGGACGGGTTGTCCGGGCCCGGCTGCCGGGTCGCGGCGCGGCGGCTGCGCCGGCTGCTCGGCGCGCGCGGGCTGGCCATGGCCGACCTGTCCGGCTCCCCGGTGTGGGCCGGGCGGCCCGCCGAGCACGCCGACACCGCGCCGCTGCTGGACGCGGTGCTGCGCACCGAGGCGGCGGCCGGCCGGGCGCCGCTGGCGGCGGTGCCGCTGCACGTCGACGACGAGCTGGCCGGGGCGCTGGTGGTCTACGGCGACGTCCCCGCATCCGCGGTGCGCGAGGCGGCGGCGCTGGTCTCGGCCGCGCTGGAGCGGGCCCGGCTGGAGGCCACCGCGGAGCGCGCCGCCCAGGCGGAGTTCCGGGCGCTGCGCGCGGAGATCTCCCCGCACTTCGTGTACAACGCGCTCACCGTCATCGCGTCGCTGGCCCGGTCCGACCCGGACCGCGCCCAGGACCTCATGCTCGACTTCGCCGACTACACCCGGTACAGCCTGGCCTCGCACGGCGACTACACCACCGTCTCCGACGAGTTCCACGCCATCGAGACCTACCTGGCGCTGCAGCGGGCGCTGCTCGGCGACCGGCTCCGGGTGCAGGTGCGGGTGGCGCCGGAGGTCCTCGGGGTGGCCGTGCCCTACCTGGTGCTGCAGCCGCTGGTGGAGAACGCGATCCGGCACGGCATCGAGCCGCGCGCCGGGGCCGGCCGGGTGCTGGTCTCCGGCGAGGCCGAGGGGAACGACTGCGTGATCAGCGTGGAGGACGACGGGCGGGGCATGCCGCCGCGGACCGCGCGCGAGGTGCTGGCCGGCCGGGGCGACCCGGACTCGGTCGGGCTGGCCAACGTGGACCGGCGGCTGCGGCACGTCTACGGCCCCTGGTACGGGCTGGTCGTGGAGACCGCCGAGGACGCCGGGACCCGGGTGGTGGTCCGGGTCCCCCGGTTCCAGCCGGGGGTGCTGCCGTGACCGCCGGCGCGCCGCGCCCGCGCGCCCGGCTCCGGGTGCTCGCCGTGGACGACGTGCTGCCCGCCCTGGAGGAGCTGGCCCGGCTGCTCGGAGACGCCCCGGACGTCGCCGAGGTGGTCACCGCGGAGGAGCCGATCGGCGCGCTGAAGAGCATCCAGGCCGGCCGGTTCGACGCGGTCTTCCTGGACATCTCCATGCCCGGCCTGGACGGGCTGGAGCTGGGCTCGCTGCTGGCCCGGCTGAGCGAGCCGCCGGCGATCGTGTTCGTCACCGCGCACGAGCGGCACGCGGTCGCCGCCTACCGGATCGGCGCCGTGGACTACCTGCTGAAGCCGGTGCGCGCCGAGCACCTGGCCGCCGCGCTGGACAAGGTGGTGCGGATGGCCGGCCCGTCCCCCGCCGGCGCGCCCCGGGTGCCGCCGCCCGCCCCCGTCCCGCCGGACACCATGCCGGTGCTCCCGGTGGAGAACGCCGGGCGCACCCGCTACGTGCGCCGCAGCGAGGTGCTGTTCGCCGAGGCCAACGGGGACTACGTGCGGCTGCACACCCGCTCCGGGGTGCACCTGCTGCGGATGCCGCTCTCCCGGTTGGAGGAGTACTGGTCGGAGGCGGGCTTCAGCCGGGTGCACCGCGGCTACCTGGTCTCCCTGGACGCGGTCCGGGAGCTGCGCAGCGACACCGCGGGCGGCCTGCTCGCGCACACCGACATCGGCGACGTCCCGGTCAGCCGCCGGCACGCCCGCGAGCTCCGCGAGCAGCTGATGGCCGCCGCCCGCCGCGGCGAACTCGGCGGAGGCCGCCCATGACCGGGCCGGCCCCGGTCCCGGCCGGGCCCCGCGCCGCGGACGGGGCGCGGCGTTCCCGGCCCGCTCGGGAACCGGTGGGCGGAGCGCCCTGGCGGAGGGCGGCCGCGGCTCGCCGGTCCCCCCGCTCCGGACCGCCGCCGGCCGCCCGCGCGACGCGCTCCTGCGCCCGGGTGAAGGAGGCGGGCCCAGAGGCTGCCGGGTACGCGGCCGACCGCCGGGGGTCTTCGCCCCCGTGCCGCCCCGCTTCCCCGCTGATCTCGGCGCTGCGGCCCTATCAGGGCGCCCTGGTAGGGCCGCAGCGCCGAGATCGACGCGAGGGGCCGGGGCGGGCCGGGGCGGGCCGGGGTCCCGGCGGGCCCGCGACGGTGCGGGGGCGGGGCTGATGGAGCGGTCCCGGCGGGTGGCGGTGAGCAGTCCGCAGACGCGGCTGGCGCACGCGCGCGGGCGGGCGCGGGGGCGGTGGCGGGTGGCCCGGCTGGACCCCGGGGACGCCGAGCGGGCCGAGGCGCTCTACCGGCGGCAGCGGGCGCAGGCCGGGGTGGCGCTGCTGCTGGTCGCGGTGCTGGTGTCCGGGCTGCCGCTGCTGCTGTGGGCCCGGCCCGGCCTGGACGACCTGCGGCTGCTCGACGTCCCGGTGTCCTGGCTGATGATCGGGGTGCTGCCGTACCCGGCGATGGCCGCGCTGGGGTTCTGGCAGCTGCTCCGGGCCGAGCGGATCGAACGCGCCCCCGGCGGGCCGGACGCCCCCGCCGACCGCCCGCCAGGCGGATCCGCGGGACCGGCGGCCCGCCTCCCGGGCGGGCCTCCCGGCCGCCCCTCCGGCGAGGCGGCGGACCGGCCCGGAGGCGATCCGGAGTGCGGCCCCGACCGGCCGGCGGGGCAGGACTCCGGCGGGCCCGCACGGCGGCCTGATCCGGGCGAGGACCGGTGACCGCGTTCGCCGCGCTGGTGCCGCTGCTGGTGGTGACCCTGGCGATCGGGCTGCGCGGGGTGGCGGCGATGCGCACCACCTCCGACTTCCTGGTCGCCTCGCGGCGGGTGTCGCCGCTGCTCAACTCCGCCGCGGTCTCCGGGGAGTACCTGTCCGCCGCGTCCTTCCTCGGGGTGGCCGGGCTGATGCTCAAGCACGGTGCGGGCGCGCTCTGGTACCCGGTCGGGTTCGCCGCCGGCTACCTGGCGATGCTGGTGCTGGTCGCCGCGCCGATGCGCCGGTCCGGCGCGCTCACCGTGCCCGACTTCGCCGAGGCGCGGCTCGGCTCGCCCGGGCTGCGCCGGCTCGGCGCCGTGGTGGTGCTGGTCGTCGCCGGCCTCTACCTGGTCCCCCAGCTGCGCACCGCCGGGCTGGTGCTCAGCGCGGTCAGCCCCACCCCCTACTGGGTCGGCGTGGTGATCGCCGGGGCGGTGGTCGCCACCGCGCTGGCGCTGGGCGGCATGCGGGCCGCCACCTACGTGCAGGCCTTCCAGTTCTGCCTGAAGCTGGTGCTGTTCATCGTGCCGGCGCTGTGGCTGCTCGCGCTGGCCGGGCCGGACGTCCGGCAGGAGGCGCTGGACCCGGAGGCCTTCACCCACTTCGAGCGGGACACCCCGGTCTCCTTCCAGACCGCCGCCACGCTGCGGGTGAGCGAACCGGTGCTGATCACCGAGGCGGACGGCACCGCGTGGCGGGCCGCCCCCGGCGACCACCGGGTGGACGCCGGCCGCACGCTGGTCTTCGCCGAGGGCGGCCGGGTCCCCGAGGTGCTGGGCAGTGCCCCGCCGGGCGGCCCGGACTGGCAGCGGCCGCTGCTCGACGTGGACGGCTCCGGCCACCCGCTGCTGGGCACCCTGGCGGTGCTCACCGCGACCGTGCTGGGCACCATGGGCCTGCCGCACGTGCTGATGCGCTTCCACACCAGCCCGGACGGCCGGTCGGCGCGGCGCACCGCGGCGATCACGGTGGCGCTGCTCGGCGTCTTCTACCTGTTCCCCGGGGTGTACGGGGCGCTCTCCCGGGTGCTGGTGCCGCAGCTGTACCTGTCCGGCGCCACCGACACCGCGGTGGTGGCGCTGCCCGCGCAGGTCGACGACGGCTGGCAGGGGTCGCTGCTCACCGCGCTGCTCACCGCGGGCGCGTTCGCCGCGTTCCTGGCCACCTCGATGGGGCTGCTGCTGGTGATCGCCGGCGCGCTCGCCCACGACCTGCTGCCCGGCGGCGGGCTGCGCCGGCTGCGGGCGGCGGTGCTGGCGGCCGCGCCGGTGGCGGTGCTGCTCGCGCTGGCCGCCGCGAGGATCGACGCCGGCGTGCTGGTCACCTGGGGTTTCACCGTGGCGGCGTCCACCTTCTGCCCGCTGCTGGTGCTCGGGGTGTGGTGGTCCCGGCTCACCCCGGCCGGCGCGCTCGCCGGGGTGCTGACCGGGCTGCTGGCCTCCTCCGGGGCGATCGCGCTGGCGCTGTTCGCGCCGCCGGCCGACGGCTGGGCCGGGGTGCTGGTCGCCCAGCCCGCGCCGTGGACGGTCCCGCTGGCGTTCGCCGTGATGACCGGGGTGTCGCTGGCCGGCCGCCCGCCGGCCTGGGCGCGCACCGCGCTGCTCCGGCTGCACCTGGACGACGACCACCGCGGCCCCTCCCTGCGCTGACCCCGGCGGACGCCGCTCGTCGCGCCGGGGCGACCGCTCGTCGACCGCTCACCGCACCGTGCGGCGGTTCGGGCGAACGGAGGTGACGGGCCCGGACACCCGGTTTCTAATGTGGCGTGGAACACATGAACCCATCCCCCTGGAGGTCGAAGTGAGCGCCAGCGACGACGACGTGGGAGGCGCGCCCGAGCGCGACTGGGAGGAGGTGCAGTCCGGGCCGGAGTTCACCGAGCTGCGGCGGCGGCTGCGGGTCTTCGTCTTCCCGCTGACCGCCTTCTTCATCACCTGGTACCTGCTGTACGTCCTGATGGCGACCTACGCACCGGACTTCATGGCCGCCCCGGTGTTCGGCAACGTCAACGTCGGCCTGGTCTTCGGCCTGCTGCAGTTCGTCACCACCTTCGTGATCACCGGGCTGTACGCGCGCTACGCCAACCGGCGCCTCGACCCGATCGCCGACAAGCTCCGGCATGAACTGGAGGAGACGAAGTGACGACCCCCGCCTCCCTCCTCCTCGCCGACACCGGCGGCACCATCACCGAGATCAACCCGGTGCTCAACATGAGCGTGTTCGGGCTGTTCGTCCTGGTCACGCTCTTCATCGTGTTCCGCGCCAGCCGGAACACCAAGACCGCGGCCGACTACTACGCGGCCGGGCGGTCCTTCAGCGGGCCGCAGAACGGGTTCGCGATCGCCGGCGACTACCTGTCCGCCGCGTCGTTCCTCGGCATCTGCGGCGCCATCGCGATCAACGGCTACGACGGCTTCCTCTACTCCATCGGCTTCCTGGTGGCCTGGCTGGTGGCGCTGCTGCTCGTCGCCGAGCTGCTCCGCAACACCGGCAAGTTCACCATGGGCGACGTGCTCGCCTTCCGGATGCGGCAGCGCCCGGTGCGCGCGGCGGCCGCCATCGCCACCCTCGCGGTCTCCTTCTTCTACCTGCTGGCCCAGATGGCCGGCGGCGGCTCGCTGGTCAACCTGCTGCTCGGCATCGAGGGCGAGGTCGGCCAGAACGTGGTGATCGCCGTGGTCGGCGTGGTGATGATCGTCTACGTGCTGATCGGCGGCATGAAGGGCACCACCTGGGTGCAGATCATCAAGGCCGGGCTGCTGATCAGCGGCGCGCTGGCGATGACCGTGTGGGTGCTGGCGCTGCACGGCTTCAACCTGTCCGAGCTGCTCGCCGACGCCGCCGCCCGGCCGGACGGCAAGGGCGAGGCGCTGCTCGCACCGGGCGCCCAGTACGGCGAGAGCTGGCTGACCAAGCTGGACTTCCTCTCGCTGGGCATCGCGCTGGTGCTGGGCACCGCGGGCCTGCCGCACGTGCTGATGCGCTTCTACACCGTGCCCACCGCCAAGGAGGCGCGCCGCTCGGTGGTCTGGGCGATCGCGCTGATCGGGCTCTTCTACCTGTTCACCCTGGTGCTCGGGTACGGCGCGGGCGCGCTGGTCGGTGCGGACGAGATCAACGGCGCGCCGGGCGGGGTGAACTCCGCGGCGCCGCTGCTCGCGCTGGCGCTGGGCGGCCCGCTGCTGCTCGGCTTCATCGCGGCGGTCGCCTTCGCGACCATCCTCGCCGTGGTCGCCGGGCTGACCATCACCGCCTCGGCCTCGTTCGCGCACGACGTCTACGTCAACGTGCTGCGCAAGGGGGCGGGCGACCAGGTCAACGAGGTCAAGGTGGCCCGGATCACCGCCCTGGTGATCGGTGCCCTGGCGATCGCCGGCGGCATCCTGGCCAAGAACCAGAACGTGGCGTTCCTGGTCGCACTGGCCTTCGCGGTGGCGGCCTCGGCCAACCTGCCGACCATCCTCTACACGCTGTTCTGGCGGCGGTTCAACACCAGCGGCGCGCTGTGGAGCATGTACGGCGGGCTGAGCGCCGCGCTGCTGCTGATCGTCTTCTCGCCGGCGGTCTCCGGCGGTGAGAAGTCGATGATCCCCGGGGCCGACTTCGCGCTGTTCCCGCTGAGCAACCCGGGCCTGGTCTCCATTCCGCTGTCCTTCCTGCTCGGCTGGGTGGGGACGATGCTCTCCTCGGAGCGGAACCCGAAGAAGCAGGCGGAGATGGAGGTCCGCTCGCTCACCGGCGCGGGCGCGGAAAAGGCCGTCGCGCACTGACGCGGCACCGCCCCGTTTCCGCGGGGAGGGACGGGGGTTCCGATTCCCGCCCCTCCCCCTTCCGCTTTTCCGGAACCCTGTCCACACCCTGTGGATTTCCGGTCCTCGAACCGCCGGTGGACGGACGGTGCATTTCCGCTCGGACTTGACAATCCACCCTCGGCTCGCGAATGCTGCCGGATCACGCGCGGCGCCCCGCCCCCCGCCTTCCGGAGGATCCCGTGAACGAATTCCTGCTCGTGCTGACCGGCGGTGGAATCTGCCTGGTCAGCAGCGTGACCGTGACCTGGCTGCACTCCCGCCACGTGCACCGCGGCGAGGCGCGCACCGCCGCCCGCGAATCGACCCGGCAGCTCACCGCCCTGTTCATCGCCGAGCGGGACGCGGCCCTGGAGGGCGGCGCCCCCACCGACGGCCTGGCCGAGGCCGAGATGCTCTCCATCGCGGTGGCCGACCGCCGGGTCCGGGACCGGATCCGGGCCGCCGTCCGGCTCCTGCGCGAGCTGCACCTGCCCGAGCTGCAGGAGCTCAGCGGCCAGCGCCCGGAGGCCGGCCGCCGGATGCTCTGCGACCACGCCCTGGAGGTGCTGGGCGCGCACTACCGCGGCGAGCGGCCGCCCGCGGTGCCGCAGGCCATGCAGCGCATGCTCACCGTGGAGGACGAGGCGCTGAACATCCACACCGGCGGCGGGCCGGCGCCCGCTCCGGCGCCCGCCGCCCCTGCCGCCCCGGCCGCCGAGCCGGCCGCGGACAAGGAGCAGGAGAAGAAGGCCGCCACCCGCAAGCCGGGCCGGCGTCCGCGCTCCACCGCGTCCTCTTCCGCCGCCTCCCCGGCCGCCGCGGCCCCCGCCGCCACCGAGACCGAGGAGCGCCCCGCCTCGCGCCGCCGCACCGCCAAGTCCAAGACCAAGGACCCCGAGGAGAGCGACTTCTGGAACGGATGACCGCGCGCCCGCCCCGCCAAAGCGGCACCCGCACGCCGGTCTAGCAACGGCAAAAGCGCAGTTCAGAGACATTATCGGCCGTCCGGGCGGAAAGAAACCCCCCAGGGAGAGATCCCGATGGAGGGGGGATTCCATGACTATCACGGGCATCATCAGCGCGATCGTGGTCGGCCTGATCATCGGTGCGCTCGGCAGGCTGGTCGTCCCCGGCAAGCAGCACATCGCCATCTGGCTCACCCTGCTGCTGGGCATCGTCGCGGCGTTCGTCGGCGGGTGGATCGCCTCGCTGTTCTCGACTTTCTGGCTGTTCGTGCTGATCGTGCAGATCGTGGTCGCCGCGGCGCTGGTCTACCTCGCCGACGGGCTCTATGCGCGCAAGGCCTGACCTCGGCCTTCCGGGGGCGCGGCAACGCGCCCCCGGAGATTTTCCCCGGGTTTCCGGGCACCGTTCCTGAATTCGGGCGCCCCCCGCGCACATTAGGGCCCGGCCATCTCGTAGGATCTCCCTCACCGCCTTCCCCGGCGGTTCTGCGGACGCCCCCGCCGCACTGCGCTGTGATCCGCCCGGCCCCCGTCCCGGCAGCCCTTCCCCCGGCGCCCGGCGGGCCCGGTACGCCCCGTCCCAACGCCCTCTCGTCGAGAAGAACCCCTCCATGCCCGATGACGAAGCCCGCACGCCCCGGAACGACGGCGAGGCGGACGCCCCGCAGAGCACGGACAGCGCGAACGGCGGCAGCGGCACCGAAGGCACCCCGGCCCCGGCCGGGGAGGAAGGCGCCGCGGAGCCGCAGGAGGCCGCCGAGTCCGAAGAGGCCGCGGCCGCCGCGGAGCCCGCCGAGGAGAAGCCCGGCTCCGGCGATCCGGCTCCGGCGGCCGCCGCGCCCGCCCGCCGCCGGCGCTGGCCCCGGGTGGCGGCCTGGACCGCCGCCTGCCTGGCCCTGGTGCTGCTGGCCGGGGCGGCCGGCGCCTACGGCTACTACCGGTCGCTCCGCGCCGACATGGTCCAGCACGACCTGGACAGCGCGCTGCCCGAAGAGGAGCGGCCGGAGAAGATCGGCGACGACGTCAACATCCTGTTCATCGGCTCCGACGGCCGGGAGAACGGGAACGCCGCCTACGGCGGCCGCGACTTCGTCGGCGAGCGGTCCGACTCGCTGATGCTGGCGCACATCTCGCCGGACAGCCGGGTCACCGTGGTGAACTTCCCGCGCGACTCGCTGGTGCAGATCCCGCAGTGCGACGCCTACGGCGAGACCGAGGGGACCACCGGCTACTACGGCATGATCAACGCGGCGCTGTTCCACGGCGGCCCGCCCTGCGTGGTGAAGACGATCGAGTCGCTCACCGACATCCGCATCGACCACTTCGCCCACCTCAGCTTCGTGGGCTTCCGCGACATGGTGGACGCGATCGGCGGCGTGCCGATGTGCATCCCCGAGCCGATGCGGGACGAGCGGTCCAAGCTCGACCTGGACGCCGGCGAGCAGGTGCTCGACGGCGAGGAGTCGCTCGCCTTCGTCCGCGCCCGCTACGAGATCGGCGACGGCGGCGACATCGGCCGGATCGACCGGCAGCAGATGTTCCTCGGCGCCCTGGCCGCCGAGGCGACCAGCAGCGACGTGCTGACCGACCCGCGCAAGCTGGACGGCCTGCTGCGCGCGGTCTCCGCGCACACCGCCACCGACAGCGACCTGACGCTGGACGCGATGGTCTCGCTCGGCTCCACCCTGGCCGACTCCGAACTGGACGAGATCTCCTTCTACACCGTCCCGTGGGCCCAGGCGCCCACCGACCCCAACCGGGTGGTCTGGCGCGAGGAGGACGCCGCCCGGCTGTTCACCGCGATCAGGGAGGACCGGCCGGTCGAGGAGACCGGGCTGGAGACCGACGGGTCCGACGGGTCCGAGGACGGCGAGGAGGAGAGCGGGGAGGGCGGCCCGGCCCCGGAGCCGGCGAGCGGTCCGGCCCCCGCGCTCGCCGGGTCCGGTCCGTTCTCCCTGCCCGTCTCCCTCGGCGACGGGCAGGACCCCGGCGATGAGGGCATCGAGGGCCGCGACGCCACCGCGAACCCGTGCGAGGACGGGCTCGGCGAGGGCACCGAGGACGAGCCCTCCGCGGACGGCCGGAGGTGAGGGCGGATCCGGCCGGACCGACCGTCCGGCCGGATCCGGCCAGCGGGGCCCCTGCCGCTCCGGGCCCCGGACCGATGCGGTGAAATGGGCCCGGTGGATTATTTCGGGTCGATTCGGCATATCCCTGAACCGATCACCCGCCCCACGAGTCTCAGAGTGCGGAGGCGCCCCCGCCGCTGCCGCCGCGCCGCTCCCCCCTTTGAAGACGACCTGGAGGATCAGTGACTCCCCGCTCCCCCTTCCCCCTCGCCCTGAAGCACGGGGCGATCGGCGCCGCCGCCGTCCTCCTCGCCACCGGCTGCAGCACCGGCGAGGGAGATCTGACCGGCGCCGCGGAGGACGCGGTCATCTCCATCTCCCCTGAGGACGGCGCGAAGGAGGTCCCCTTCGGCGAGCCGATCACCGTCAGCGCGGAGAACGGCGAGATCACCGACGTGACCGTCGAGCAGACCGACCCCTCCGGGGAGGGCGAGCCCGACACCTCGATGACCGGTGCGCTGAACAAGGACAAGAGCACCTGGACCAGCCACTGGACGCTCATCCCGGGGAGCGAGGTGGAGGTCACCGCGGTCGCGGAGAACGCCGACGGCGAGGAGACCGAGACCACCGGCTCCTTCGTCGCCGCCGCGGCACCGGACGGCCAGCGGCTGGAGGTCAAGGACGACACCTTCGAGCGCGGCCTGGCCACCGACACCGAGGTCGGCGTCGGCATGCCGGTCATCATCGACTTCGACATGCCGGTGGAGAACAAGGCGCAGGTGGAGGCGGCCATGGAGGTCACCTCGGAGAAGCCGGCCAAGGGCGCCTGGAACTGGTTCGGCGACAAGCGCGCGGTGTTCCGCACCGAGGAGTACTGGGAGCCGGACCAGACCGTCACCGTCGACCTCAACCTGGCCGGGGTGGAGTCCTCCGACGGGGTGTACGGCATGGAGAACTCGTCGTTCGAGATGAAGGTCGGCCGGTCCCAGATCACCGAGATCGACAACGACACCCACCAGATGACGGTGGAGCGCGACGGGAAGCAGGTCAAGGAGTTCCCGGTCAGCCTGGGGCAGAACACCCAGCACCAGTTCATCACCCGCAGCGGCGTGCACCTCACCATGGAGAAGCACACCGACTACCGGATGAGCAACGACACCTTGGGCGTCAAGCCCGGCGACCCCGGCTACTACGAGGAGTTCGTGGAGTACGCGGTGCGGATCTCCAACAGCGGGGAGTTCCTGCACGCGGCCTCCTGGAACGGGCTGCTCGGTGAGGCCAACACCAGCCACGGCTGCGTGAACATGGCGGTCTCCGACGCCGGCTGGTTCTACGAGGAGTCGCTGCCCGGCGACCCGGTCGACATCAAGAACAGCGGCCGCGAGATGGAGGTCGACAACGGCTGGGGCTTCTGGGTCCGGCCGTGGGACGAGTGGGTGGAGAAGAGCGCCCTGGGCAAGGCCGACGACACGGGCAAGCCCGGCACCGCCGGCTCCCCGCACTCCACGGAGAAGAAGGACGAAGAGGGCGAGCAGGAGGAGAAGCAGGAGGCCGGCGCCTGAGCCGGAGCCCTGCCGCTGCTCGATCGAGCGGCCCGCGACGCGGAGGCGTCGCGGGCCGCTTTTCTCATGGCCGCTCTTCGCGGCCGGTGGTCATACCGGTGGGCCGGTGGCGGTCTTCCAGGGGGTGGGCAGTCGGCCGCCGGCGCGGAGGTGTTCGTCCAGGGCGGTGAAGGCGTCGTCGGCGGTCTGCTGGTTGAGCGCGCGTTCGGCCGCCGTGCGGCCGCGTTCCTTGAGTGCGTCGGAGAGGCGGTCGTAGAGGGCGTCGGCGGCGTCGGTGACGGGGTCGGGCCGGTGGACCCGGGGGTAGAGGAGGCGAGTTGTCTGTCCGGCGGTCATGCGGCTGCCGCCTCTCGGATCATCCGGGCGAGGAGGCGCTGCTCGGATTCGCGGGCCATGGTTGCGGCCCGGGGGTCGAGGGCGTAGGCGCGGACCCGGGGCGAGGGGGTGAACTCGGTGAGGGCGGCGTCGAGCAGGTCGGTGGAGGAGGCCGCCACCACGACGCCGTCTTCGATGAGTGAGGTGGCGGTGTAGCAGGCGTCCTGGCCGTCCTTGTAGCTCAGGCTCCAGCGGTTCTTGTGGCGCAGGGTGAGGTCGCACAGGGCGTTGTAGTCCGGGATCTGCCACCGGGTGTAGGGGCGGATGGGCGAGGGCTCGGCCTCGGGGCGCGCGGCGGGCGCGGGCGGCGCGGCCGCCGGTTCCGGAACCGGCTTCAGGGCCGGGGCGGGCCTGGGGGCGGACGCGGGTGCGGTGCGGCGGGCGGCGCGATGGCGTCCGGGCGGCCCCCAGGCCGGGAACCGGCAGACGGGGAGCCAGGCCAGGAAGGACAGGAGCAGTGAGAGCCGCATCAGCGACCTCCTCGAAGCGGGGCCGCCCAGCTTGGGACGGCGTTCGTCAGGAACAGACGGGCCGCACTACGGGCCCGGGCAGCGCAGTCGCCGGAGCCGTACCGGTGCTAATCTCACAATCTGCACGTGCCAGTTAAAAATCTGTACGTGCAGCTTGCTTCGGCACGTACCGCCTTGTCAAGCTGTCCGTGCAAATCGATCCGTGACGAGGAGCAGCCGTGGGCCGCCCGACCTATCAGCGCGTTGCCGATACGCTGCGGCAACGCATCATCTCGGGGGACTACGCACCTGGGGACCGCCTGCCCTCCAGGCAGGCCGTCGCGGACGAATTCAAGGTCGGCCCGCGCGTGGCCGCCGATGCCGTACAGCAGTTGATCACCGAGGGATACGTCATCTCCCGCACCGGTTCGGGGACCTATGTCCGGCCCCGTGCGCCGGTGCGGCGCCTGACCCGCTCCTGGTACCGGGAGAACAGACCCGGGAGCCCGTTCCGCGCGGACATGGCCGCCCAGGCGGTCAGGGGCGGGTGGGAGTCCGCCTCGGAGCCGGTGCCGGCCCCCGAGGCGGTCGCGCAGCGGCTCGCGATCGAGCCCGGCGACGAGGTGATGCGCACCGTCTACACCTTCACCGGGGACGGCGAGCCGGTGATGCTGTCGACCAGCTACGAGCCCTTGGAGATCACTCGCGGCACCGAGGTCGTCCTCCCCGAGGACGGCGTGCACGCGGGACGGGGCGTGGTCGAGCGGATGGGCCTGATCGGCCACCGCATCACCCAGGCCGACGAGGTCGTGAGAGCACGCCCCGCCCAGGCGGAGGAAGCCGACCGCCTCGGAATCGGGCGCAACGCGCACGTCCTGGTGATCCAGCGGACCTACTGCACCGAGGAACGGCCCGTCGAAACCGCCGACATCGTTGTTCCGCCGGACCGCTACGAGCTGGCGTACACCATGCCGGTGCGCCAGGACTGAGCCATCGATCGTGCGTTCCTTAGCCGTCCCCTATGGACGCCAAGCCGGTACGCCCCTCCGTGAAGCGCCGCCCGGACCAACCGAACCACGTCCGCTCTGTAGCCGTCTTCCGCCACCAAGGGAGCACCCATGACCAAGACATCCCGCCTGGTTTTCCGCAAGAGCAGCTACAGCGGAGGCAAGACCCAGGACTGCGTCGAAGTCGCTGAAACCGCCAGCGGGGCCGCGATCCGCGATACCAAGAACCGCCACCTCGGACACGTCTCCTTCGGAGGCACCGAGTGGCGTGCCTTCGTCGACGCCCTGAAGGCCGGCGAGCTGTAGCCCGAATACGAAGACGGCCCCGGCTGCCCGCCGGGGCCGTCTTCGTGTTCACTAAAACATCCCACACGCATAGTACACATTCCGCGACGCTGCGCCTAGCGATAGGAGAAGCCCACCCTTTTCCATCAGCGGTCCAGCGTTCCGGCCGAGCGCGGCGTCTCGCGGAGCGGGGGTTCAAACGGGCGGCGACGGCGGGGAGGGGACCGGCCGGCTGGTCGGTCGAGCGCGGCGCCCCGCAGAGCGAGGGTTCAAGCAGACAGCGACGGCGGGAGGGGGTTGGGGCGGCCGGTCGGGTGCGGCAGAGCGGGCAGGGGCGTCGGGATCGCCGCGCAGGCGCCGCCCCGGCGCCGGGGCCGGCCGCTCTTGAAACCACCACCCCTCCCTGACCTGGGCGAACACGCACAGTGAAGGCGAGGAGGGGCGCCCTGCGCACCGCGAGAGCACCCCGGTGATTCCTGGGCGCGCATCCCGGCCTGGATCGGCCCTCCAGGGGCCCGAACGGGGCCGATCGGGCCGGCGCTCAGGGATTCGAGCCGCCTGCAAGGCCGCAAAGCAGAGGTCCGGAACCCGGGGAAGGCAGAGGTGGGGCGAGATGTCGCATTTGCCCTGCCGGGAGGGCCCACCTTGGCCACTCTGGGTAACCGGGGAGGGGGTGGTGGGGGCTTCGTGGCTTACTACTCGCTGGTAGATGTAATCGGGGGTGCCGCGGAGGTGCGCAGGGCGCCCCCGCCCCGCCCGATCCTCGGCGCAAACCCGGCATAGGGGATATGACCCCCTGGTGGGTGCGGGCGGCCCGGCCGCGCCGCAGGGACGCCGCTTCCTCCCGCTAGGAGCACGCGCCGAGCTGGTGAACGCGGCCACCCCGCCCCTCCCCGCCTTCGCCGCCCGCTTGAACCCCGGCCCCGTGGGGCACCGCACCCGACCGACCGGCCGGTGCCCCTCCCCGCCTTCGCCGCCGGCCTGGACCCCCGCCCCGCGAGGCGCCGCACCCGGGTGAGGCGCCCGGCCCCGCCCCTTCCGCTGCCGTCGCTGCCTGCTTGAACCTTCGCTCTGCAGAGCGCCGCACCCGACCGACCGGCGGGTCCCCCTCCCCGCCCTCGCCGCCGGCCTGAACCCCCGCCCCGCAAGACGCCGCGCCCGGTCGGAACGCCGGACGGGAGAAGGGGGCGACACCGTCAAGATCAACGCCCGGAGGAGGCCGGCCTCTCCCATCAACGATCCGGATGGCGACCGCCGGGCCCCGTGAGACCTCAGCGGAGGCCTCAGCGCACGACGTCGTAGACGACCTTCACCACGCCGTTGCCGTAGCTCTCCGACTCGCGCAGGGACAGGTTCCGCTTCTCCCGGTCCTCGCGGCTGAACAGGCTCTTCCCCGCCCCCAGCAGAACCGGGAACACGAGCAGGTTGTAGCGGTCGATCAGGTCCGCATCCGCCAGGCGGCGCGCCAGCTCCGCGCTGCCGTGGATGAAGATCGCCCCGCCCTCGCCCCGCTTGAGCTCCGCCACGTCCTCGGTGGACCGCAGGATCGTGATCTCCCCCCAGTCCCCGACCAGCTCGTCCTCGCCCAGCGAGCCGGACACGACGTACTTCGGCAGCTCCTTGTAGGCCGCGTGGTCCTCCGATTTCGGCCAGATGGGAGCGAACGCCTCATAGCTGCGGCGCCCGAACATCAGCGCCGAGGTCTCCGCGATCTCCTCGCCCTTCAGCGAGTACGCCTCCGGCACGAACGGCGTCTGCATCACCCATCCGCCGCTGCGGTGCCCCTCGGCCGTTCCCCCGGGCGAGTCCACGACGCCGTCCAGCGACATGAACCCCGTGTAGACCAGCTCTCGCGCCATGGCGATCTCCATTCGACTCCGCTACCGGCCCGCTACCGGCCCGCTGCCGGGCGACTTGATCCGACACTGTAGGGACAGGCTCCGACATCAGACTCCGCCACGCCGCCGGATCGGACCCGCCCCGCCGGACAACCGCCCCCTGACGAGCCACAACGATCGGTTGTGCACTCCTAGGGTGCTCCCGTGGACACCGAAGCACTGCGAACCTTCGTCCGGGCCGCCGAGCTCGGGCGCCTGCAGCACGCCGCCGACGAGCTGGGCGTGACGCAGCAGGCCGTCTCCAAGCGGATCGCCGCCCTGGAGCGCGAGCTGGAAGTCCGCCTGTTCACCCGCACCGCCCGAGGGGTCGAGCCCACGCCCGACGGCCAGGCCCTCCTCCCCCACGCCCGGAGCATCGTCGCAGAGGTCGAGCGCGCCGTCGCCGCGGTCAGGCCGGGCTCCCGGGCCCTCCGGATCGACGTCCTCGGCCGGCGGAGCGCGCAGGCCGCCGTCCTGCACGACTACTGGCGCTCGCACCCCCGCACCGACCTCGACGTGGTGGCCCTCAAGGACACCGACCCGCGCGCCGCGGCCGCCGCGGTGGAAGCGGGCGACGTCGACGCCTCGTTCCGCAGCGTCACCGACCCGGCCGCGCTCCCGTCCGACCTGCGGATGATCCACGCGTTCGACTCCCCGCTGGAACTCCTCACCGGCCCGAGGCACCCGCTCGCCTCCGCGCGCGCCCTGCCCCCTGCCCAGCTGCGCAAACACCGGATCTGGGTGCCCGGCATCGTGCCCCGGAGCGAGTGGGCGGAGTTCTACGACGAGCTCGCCGCCCGCTTCGACCTGCGCATCGACGCGGCGGGGCCGCACTTCGGGGACGAGGTGCTCCTGGACGTCCTCGCGGAATCCGCGGACGTGGCCACCTTCGTCGGCGCGCGCGACCGGTACATCTGGCCGGCCGGGCACGACCTGCGCCGCATCCCCATCGTGAACCCGGTCCTCGCGTACCCGCTCTCGCTCATCCTGCCGAGGAGCAACCCGCATCCGGGCCTCCGCGGGATCATCGCCCACCTCGAAGGCCTGCCGCCGATCCCCGGGGAGGTCTGGCGCCCGTCCTGGGCGCCGGCGCCGCGCCACGGCGGCGGCAACCGCGGCGACGACGGCGGCCCCGCCGCCGCCCGCTGAATCCCGTCCGTCCCTACCGAACCGGAGAGAAGGATCTTCCGTGCCCAAGCCCAACGAACGCTTCATGCGCATTCACGGTGACGAATTCCAGGCCATGGTCGAACGGGTCATGCAGGTCACCGAGCTCACCTCGCGGCTGAACGTGCTGCCCTTCGGCGACGAGGCGGGCAAGGCGGAGCTGCTCGAGCAGATCCTCGGCGGGCCGCTGCCGGCGGGGGTGACCGTCTACCCGCCGTTCTACACCGACCACGGGCTCAACCTGGACCTCGCGGAGCGGGTGTTCATCAACCAGAACTGCACGTTCCTGGACTACGCCGGCATCCGGCTCGGCGAGAAGACGATGATCGGCCCGAAGGCCACCTTCATCACCGGCGGCCACCCGATCGACCCGGCGGAGCGGAAGGTGTGGGTGAACTTCGCGCCCATCGACATCGCGGAGAACGTGTGGATCGGCGCGGGCGCCACGATCCTGCCCGGCGTCAGCATCGGCCGCGACTCCGTGGTCGCCGCCGGCGCGGTCGTCGCCGACGACGTCCCCCCGGCCACCCTGGTCACCGGCGCCAAGGCGACCGTGAACCGGCAGTGGTGACGGCCGCCCCGGGGCGCGCTCCCCAGCAGGGATTCGGCGTTCTCCGGGCCGGGTGAAGGGCCGCCGTCACGGTGCCAGGGCATCGCGCAGCACCGCGGCCAGGCGCTCCCGCGCGACGCGCGCGGACTCGGGGTATTCGATGACCCAGTCGACTTTCACGGTGATCACGCCGTCAGTGTTCGACACGGTGACGTCCCCGGTGCGGTGGAACCCGGCGACCCGCTCCCGGATCCTCCGGCGCTGCTGCGGGTCGAGTCCGGCGCAGGCGGTGCTGTCGAGGCTGAGCTCGGTGATGAACCCGCCCAGGGCGGGGTCGGCCCGGCCGGCCGCCGGATCGGGGGGAAGCCTCCACCGCAGCGCGTCCTCGGAGATGGTGAGCGATTCGCCGACGCGGAGCCCTGGTGTCATCCGGTCATGCTCGCACGGTCGCCGCCCCGCTCCCCCTCCGGGAGCCTCAGGTCGGTGACGGCCGCCAGGTCGATGCCGTGGCGGGCGTAGACCTTGGTGGTGTTCTCCCCGGTCAGCCGCTCCTCCTCGTACCCGAGGAGGGCGGCGGTGCGCACCACCTGGTCCCGGTCGGCGGCCTCGATCTCCAGGTAGGGCGGGATCAGCGGCCAGGAGTCGATCTCCAGCCGGGCGCCCTGCAGGGTGAAGCTCCGGCGGTGGTTCTCCTGGTAGGCCTTGGGCCGGTAGCCGAGCTTGCCGAGCAGGGCATCGGCGGTGGCGAAGTCGGAGACCTCGACCTCGGTCTCCCGGGTGCCGCCGATCTCGTCGGAGTCGATCTCCTTCACGGTGAGCGTGACCGCCGACCCGGTGTCCCGCAGCCGGATCCAGCGCCCCTCGTCACCGGGTTCGATGTCGTAGACGTAGCGCCGCTGCAGGGCCTCGCCGGCCGGCTCCCCTCCTTCGGCCAGGATCCTGGCGGTCAGGGCCTCGGGGTCGATGTCGAGGACCTTGGCCTCGTACTCGATGAAGGTACGGCTCACGTCGGGGGTTCCTTCCGGTTCGCGGCCAGGGCCGCGGTGGCGAGGAAGACCAGCGAGCTCGCGGACGAGAAGACCACGAACGGCGCCGCCGACTCCCAGTCGATCAAGGGGGCGGCGACCGGGAGCACGATGACGAGCAGGACCAGTGAGGACGCCAGCATCGCGATCCCCAGGGTCCGGACCGGCCGCTCCGCCCCCGCCCACCGCAGCACCGGCACCGCCACCGGGGCGAACACCATGCCGACCGCGAGGAGCCACAGCGAAAGCGCCTCGGACTCGGCCTCGCCCGTGTGCTGGGGCTCGAAGAGCAGGCCCAGGAGGAGCACCATGATCGCGATGCAGGGGTAGAACCACACCCAGCCGAGGACCGCGGTGCCGGCGAAGCCCAGCGGCCGCCTCCACCGGGCGGGGACCCGCGACCGCTTCCCGCCCTTGCCGGGGGCTTCGGGCCCCTGCCCGGATCCGGAGAGCGCCGCGGCCTCTCCTCCCCTGCACCCCTCTCCTTCACCCATGCGGGCTCCAGAAGGGCGCCCGGGCGGCCGATTCAGCGTCAGAGCGCAGCAAGGCGGGCCTTGAGCAGGCAGAACTCATTGCCTTCGGGGTCGGCGAGGACATGCCACGGCTCCTCACCGGTCTGCCCGATGTCGGCCGGGCGGGCGCCGAGCGCGAGGAGGCGCTCGAGTTCGTCGTCCTGGTCGCGGTCGGTGGCGTTGACGTCGATGTGCAGCCGGGACTTCCCGGGCTCCGGCTCGTCCCTGCGGCTGAGGATGATCGTCGGCTGCGCACCGCCGAACCCTTCGCGCGGCCCGATCTCCACCATCTCGCCGTCCTCGCGGTCGAGCACGACGAAGTCCAGGACCTCGCACCAGAACCGCGCCAGCGCCTCGGGGTCGCGGCAACCGAGCACGAGCTCACTGATACGACACGCCATTGGCGGAACCCACTCTCAGCTCGGGGACCACCGGCGGGACCGCACGCGATTCCCACGGCCCCGGCGGCGGGAACGACCGCGCGGACTCTACCGAACGGGACCGCACGCGCGAAACGGTTTTCCGGGCTGCGAGCGGACGGCCACCGCCCTCCCCCGGGGGTGGTGCCGCGCGGGGCGGTCGGCCCCGATCCCCGGACCGAGACGTACGGCTTCCTGTACAACGAGGGTGATGCAGGTGCACTGCGGAAGGCTGTGACATGAAGACCATGGCCTACTCCGAGTTCCGCGCCGACTGCGCGGCCGCTCTCGACTCCGTGACCGATGGCCGAGAAGAGCTCGTCATCACCAGAGCAGGGCGCGAGCCGGTGGTGATGACGGCTCCCTCCGAGTACAAGGCCCTGCAGGAGACCGCCCACCTTCTGCGCGGTCCCGAGAGCGCCCGGCGCTTTCCTTTTCGTCCCCCTACTCCTGCTGGGACTGCACCTCTTGTAGGTAAGACCCGCGCCGCAGAGGCGACTGCTCGGTCAGGAGAGCGCGGAGGCACCGCTCACCCGTGCAGCGACCTGCCGGGCGCGCGCGTTGCCGCGGTGGCGGCGGGCCGCGCCGCGGATGCGCCGCACGGCCGCGTCGGCGCGGCCGGCCCTCAGATGCGGGTAGTCGTCGAGGAAGGCGTCCCAGGAGTCGCAGGCGGCCTCCAAGTGCCCGGCCCGGTACTGCATCTCGGCGAGCTGGGCGGTGGAGATCGCCCGGGAGCGCCGCTCGGCGGCGGGCCTGCGGCGGTTGGAGGTGCGCATCGCCTTCACTGCGCCGTCCAGGTCACCCAGGTGGGAACGCAGATGCGCCTCCTGGTAGGCGAGGCTGGCGTGGTGGTAGGACCCGAAGGTCTCCACCTTCGAGGTGGCCGCCTCCAGGTGCCGCTCCGCCTTGCCGAACGAGTTGAGCGCTGAGCGGCGGTCGCCCAGTGCGGCGTGGGCGACGGCCTCCTGGCCCAGCAGGAAAGCGCGCATCCGCGGCGGCGCCGCCGTCCCGGCGGCCGAAGTGGCGGCCTCGACCAGGTGCAGCGCCTCGGTGCGGTGCCCGAGGTCGCCGGCCTGAATGCTCATGCCGCGCAGCACGGTGGCATAGGTCAGCGGGTCATCGGCCTCGGCGGCCAGGCCCAGCGCCTGGAGGAAGTAGCGCTCGGCCAGCCCGTGGGCCTCGTCGTCCCAGGCCATGAACCCGGCCAGGTAGACCAGGTCGGCCGCGGCGGCGTGCAGGGCCCGGCGCGGCGTCGGCGTGCAGCCAGCCGGCCAGGTCGTTGGCGATGTAGGCGGCCACGGCCGAGCGGGCGTGCCCGCCGCCGAACCGGTCGTCGACGGTGGAGAACGCCTCGGCCATCGTGGAGACGGCCTCCACCTCGCCCTCCCCCACCCGTGGGCCCGCGGCGCCGGCGGCCCGGCCGGCCCTCTCGGCGATCTCCTCCCAGGCCGGGACGGCGGCCGCGGCGGCCACCGAGTAGACGATGCCGCGCAGCATCCGGCGTCGGCTGATGTCCATGTCGGCTCTCCCCAGCTCGGCCAGTGCGGACACGGTACCGCCCTGCCAGTCCAGAGCCCCGGCGCCCGGCAAGGACTCGGGCCGGCCCATGCCGGTCTCGGCGAGGGGGACCGGCCGGCCCAGGCGGCGGGCGGCGGCCTCGGCGATGAGCGCGGGCACCGGCGGGCGGGGCCGGGAACCGGTCAGCCAGTGCGCGACCGAGGTGCGGTCGTAGTGCAGGTCCAGTCCGGTCTCGGCGCCGACGCGGTTGACGGCGCGGGCCAGCGCCTCATAGCTCCAGTCGGTCTCGGAGACCAGGGCCGCCAGGGCGGTGTTGGGGGTGCGCGGTCGCGGCATCAGGGGCCCTTCGGCGTTCAACACGTTCAACACCTCCACCTCCCCGCGGGCCTGGGCGGTGAACCCGGATCGTCCTGTACTGGTCACGTACCGAGAGGAGGTGACCATGACGAGCACGACCGCAGCGGCCGGCAGCCCGGCCGCGGCCGAGGAGCTGGAGGAGCTTTTCGCGTCCCCCGAGGTGCTGACCACCGTGGAGGTGGCCGCGGAGTACACCAAGAAGAACGGCTCCAGCGACCACCCCAAGCAGTACGACGAGATGTGACCCCCGGGGCGGCCCGCGGCGTGCGGGCCGCCCGCTCCGTCGAAGGGAGCCCCCGTGTTCCGGTTCCGCCTCGCCCGCCCGTTCACCGCCGATGACCTGCCCGCCCTCCGCAGCGCCGCCGCCGGTGGCCCGTTCCTGGAGGTCTTCACTCATCCCGCCCTGGAGCATCAGGCAGTGCTTCGTTCAGACGGGGGCGGGTTCATCGTCAACCGCGAGCGCCTGCGCGGCCGCCCGGCGCCCCCGCCGGAGCGGACCGTGGGCGAAACGGCCTACGACCGCGCCCTGGCCGACGCCCTGGCCTGGCCGCTGGGGTTCGTCCTCATCGAGTTCGGACCCACCCGGGTGCGGCTGCACGCGAGCCAGTGGGGCACCGCCCCGCTGCACCTCGCCGCCGCCGGCGGGGCACTGCACGGCTCCTGGGACCTGCTCGACGTGGTCCCGCACATCGACGCCGCCCGGCTGGACCCCCAGGAGGTGACCGGCTTCCTGACCTACCGGGGCCTCTACTCCCGCCGCACCGTCCTGGCCGAGGTGCGCACCCTGACCGAGCGCGCCACCGCCGCCTTCGACGGGACCCGCCTGTCGATGGCCTACCCCGAGCCGGGGCTGCACGCCCGACCGCGCGAACTGCGCCCGGGCGCCGACGTGATCGGCGCCTTCGAACGCGTCCTGGCCGCGGTCGTCGAGCAGTGGGACTACGCCCCCGAGCGGGCGGTGGCCGACCTGTCGGGCGGCATGGACTCGGCCAACACCGCCCTCACCCTCGCCCGCCTGCACCCCGGCAAGGTCGCCACCGGCGCGATGATGTTCCACGGCCCCATCGGCGCCCAGCAGGCCCGGCGCCGCGCCGAGCTGCGCACCGCCGGCTTCGCCGAAGACCACACCCTGGACCTCGTCGAGCACCTGCCCTTCGCCCCCGGCGGGCCCCGCGACCGCGGCGAGCCCTTCGACCCGGAGGAGGGCCCCTACGCAGAGGGCCGCAACACCCTCCTCGACGCCTACGCGCAGGCGGGCAAGACGGTGGTGTTCACCGGGCTGGGCGGGGACGAGGCGATGAAGCTGCGCGCGAGCGAGCGCGAAGCGCTCGGGATCGCCCCGGCCCCGGTGCCGCTGGAGACCGGCGCCGACGACCTGCCCGCCTACCTCGGCCCGCGCGCCCGGGAAGTCATCGCCGCCGGGCCTTCGGAGGCCGCCCCGATCGGCCCCACCCTGTGGTCGATCCTCGACTCCTTCGCCGCCCTCTACCCGCACTACATGCGCCGCGGGCTGTGGCCGATCAACCCCATGGCGGCCCCCGGGTTCGTCCGTCTGGCCGAGTCCCTGCCGGCCGCCTGGCGGGCCGACAAGCGGCTGCTGCGCTCCCGGCTGCGCGCGGCCGGGTTCTCCCGCGACGCCGCCCACCCGCAGCTGGCCGAGAACTTCCAGCACATCCTGAACACGGCCATGGACCGCCACGGTGTCTGCAAGTTGACCGACCTGCTGGACGAGGGCTCGGTGCTGGTGCAGGAGGGGTTCCTGGGCGAGGCCGAGCTGCGCCGTGCCGCCCGCCGCTTCGCCGGGACCGGCGACCACCGCCTCTACGAGGTCTACCGGCCGCTGATGCTGGAGACCGCCCTGCGCTCGCTCAGGCGGCGGTCTTCACCGGCAGGTCGGGCTGCGGCTCGGCCGGGCGGGTGAGGATGTAGGCGGTGCGGCCGCGCCGCTGGAGGGTGCGCAGCAGCTCCCAGCCCTGGACCTCGGTGTAGTAGGCGGCCAGGCGCTCGTGGAAGCAGCCGCGGCGCACGTGCCGGAGTTCCTGGTGGGCGGCGCGGTCCAGGGCCCAGCGGGCGATGAGGCGGCCGTACCTGCGCCCGTCGGAGGGCAGGGTCCAGGTGGAGGCCAGGAACAGCGCGGGCTCGGCGCGCTCGGCCTCGGTGAAGCACCACTGGGGGGACTCCTCCAGCACGGTCGTGCAGCCCAGCAGGGCGCCGTCCTCGTCGTGGAGGACCCAGACCGGCCAGTCGGGGTCACCGGCCTGGGAGGCCAGGGTCTCGGCGATGTCGGAGGAGGTCCTCAGGCCGCGCTCCTGCATCCACGCGGCGCGGCGGCGGACCATCGCCGCAACGGCGCCGGCGTCCTCGGCGGTGGCCGGGCGCATCTGCAGCACCATGGATCCTCCCTGATCGCCTGCAGACCACCAGCCTAAGTGACAGTCGGGAAATGCGGCCCGATCTCCACCATCTCGCCGTCCTCGCGGTCGAGCACGACGAAGTCCAGGACCTCGCACCAGAACCGCGCCAGCGCCTCGGGGTCGCGGCAACCGAGCACGAGTTCACTGATACGACACGCCATTGGTCGAACCCACTCTCATCCGGCGGGAAAGAAGCCGCACGACTGTACCGAACGGAACGGGCACGGGTGAAGCGGTTTCAGGCCTGTCGGAATGAGTAGGCGGTGATCGCCACCGAGGTCTCCCATCACCTCGCCCCTGACCGCCTTCGGCCGTTCTCGTGACAGGGAGCGATCACCGGACTACCGTCACATCCGACCGGGAGATCGCAGGCAGGGAGACCAGCCCCCTTGGGAAAGCACGACGACACCGCGGACTCCGACGGCCACAAGCCCGACCGGCCCATCCCTCCGAAACGGCCCGGCGACGAGGGTGGCGGCGGCGGTAAGCACGAGAAATGACCTCCCCGGCCTCTGCCGTTCAGGAGCGGCTGGCGGAGCGGGTGGCGCTGCAGGACGGCGTCCCCGACGCGGTCGCCGCCGCGGTCCGGGCCGTCCCCCGCCACCTGTTCGTGCCCGACCGGATCCGGGTGGACGGGCGGTGGCTGGAGCGCTCGGCCGACCCTCAGGCGTGGCTGGAGGCGGCCTACGCAGACCGGCCCGTCATCACCCAGCTCGACGACGGCCGCCCCGGCGGCACCGGCTATATCTCCAGCTCGATCTCCAAGCCCTCCCTCGTCGCCGAGATGCTCGCCCGCCTCCAGGTGGGCGGCGGCGACCGGGTGCTGGAGATCGGGACCGGGTCGGGGTGGAACGCCGCCCTGCTGTGCGAACTGGCCGGTGAGGACGGCACGACCACGATCGAGGTCGATCCCGATCTGCACGCCCGGGCCCGCGCCGCGCTGGCCGGGGCCGGCCACGCCCCAGAGGCCGTGCTCGGCGACGGCCTGAAGGGGCACCCGCCGGGCGCCCCCTATGAGCGGATCATCTCCACCATGGCCGTCCGGCACATCCCCTGGGCCTGGGCCGAGCAGCTGGCCGGCGGCGGGATGCTCCTCACCCCGTGGGGCACCGCCTACCACAACGGCGTCCTGGTATCGCTGCGCCCCGATCCCAGAGGGCGGAGCGCCTCGGGGCGCTTCTTCGGCGACGCGGCGTTCATGTGGGCGCGTGCCCAGCGCACCCCGCACGGCGCGGTGGAGGACCGGGTCCGCCCCGGGCACGACTACGCCGAGACCGCCACGGAGCTGTACCCGGCCGAACCGCTCGGGGAGGCGTCCTTCGCCATCGGGCTCGTGCTCGAAGGCGTGAAGAACACCGTCGTCTGGGAGGACGACGTGCCCGGTTCCGACCGGTTCACCGTCTACCTGATGGACCCGCGCACCGGGTCGTGGTCCTCCTGGCACGCCGATGCCGCCGCCGGCCGCTACCCGGTGCGCCAGCACGGCCCCCGCCGGCTCTTCGACGAGCTGGAGGCCGCACACGCCTGGTGGGTGAGGGCCGGCCGCCCCGATCACACCCGGTTCGGACTCACCATCACCCCGGACGGGGAGCAGGCCGTATGGCTCGACGGCCCTGAGCACCCGGTCCCTGCTTCTCCGGCGCACTGACCGAAGAAGAGACTCCGTACCGGGACGTACGGCTTCTTGTGCAACGGCAGCGGGTCCAGGCGCGCTACGGAAGGCCGAGGCATGAAGACCATGACCTGTTCCGAGTTCCGTTCCGACTGCGCCGCCGCGCTCGACTCCGTGATCGATGACCGGGAAGAGCTCGTCATCACCAGAGCAGGGCGCGAGCCGGTGGTGGTGATGGCTCTCTCCGAGTACGAGGCCCTGAAGGAGATCGCCTACCTTCTGCGCAGTCCTGAAAACGCCCGGCGCCTTGTGACCGCGATCGAGGAACTCGAGGCCGGCCAAGGGGCATCAGCACTTGGAGGCGACTCATGACCGATCGACTGATCTCGCCCAGCGCCCTCGCGTGCATGAGATGGGGCTCTACAAGCGCTACTTCGACCTGGTCGCTTCGGGCGGGAAGAGGATCGAGGTCAGGGTCGACGATTCATCGCGCAAGCGGTTGGAGGAAGGCGACCTTCTCCGGTTCGAGTGTCGCGACGAGGAAACACGCACGCGGATCACCCGAATTGCACGATACGCCGACTTCGACGAGATGTTCGACCATGAGCCGGTCTCGTCGGTCGACCCGACCGCGTCCCGTGAAGACCGGCTTCGCAACGTTCGGGAGATCCATCCGCCCGAGCATGAGGCCTTGGGTGTGGTCGCCATCGGAATCGAACTCGTCGGCGACTGATCCGGCTGCCGGTGGGCCGTCAGGCCCGCAGGTCCCGCACCTCTGGGGGCGGGTGGGCCCGATAGGCGGCCTCGGCCCATGACCGCGGCGGTGGGGATGGAAACGGTGACCACCCGGTCCAAGGCGATGATCTTGACGTTGCGGGGGTATCAGGGCGCCCTGATACCCCCGCGACGTCAAGATCATCGGGGGAGCCGGAGGCGTGAGTGCCGGGAGGGGGCGGGGGCGCCCGGTCCCCGACCCCTCGCTTCTGGAGAAGGCGCGCCGCCCGCGATCCCAGCGGAATGATCGCGGGCGGCGCGCGGGCCCGGCGGCCGAGCCGCCGCCGGGCCCGTGCGCCGCCGCCTCCGGCCTGCGGGGGCGGTGCGCACGTCCTGCGGGGCGGGCTCCCTACCGCTCCTCCCCTCGCCGGGGCCGCCGGACGGAGGCGGCCCGCTGAAACGGCGGGGAGCCCGCTGCGTCCCCGGGTGGGGGGACGCGCCCGGGGTCTCGCGACCCCGGGGGCTTACAGCAGCGTCCCGAGGGGGCCGCCGACGGAGATGCCGGCGTCCTCCAGCGGCCCGCCGGACTGCGGGACGGTGGGCGGCTCGGGCAGCACGGAGAGCGGGTCCTGCAGGGTCTCCGCGGTCTCGGCGACCGCGTTCTCGTCCACCGAGACCGGCGGCTGGGCGGCCACCTCGTCCAGCTGGGCGGTGGTGCTGGGCAGGGTGGAGCGGACCGCCCCGTCCACGGCCTCGACCGGGGCGGGCAGCGCCTCGGTGACCGGCGCGGGCGCCACCTCGGAGACCGGGCCGGCGACCGCGCCCGGCAGCGCCTCGGCGGCCTGCGGCTCGGTCTCGCCGCCGTCCTCCAGCAGCTTCTTCGGGTCGTCCTGCTCCATGTAGACGACCATGTCCATGGCGGTCTTCGCGGTGCCGCGCAGCGTCTCGCCGACCTTCGGGCCGACGCCCGCCAGGTCGCCGGCGGGCCCGCCCTGCGGGACCTCGGCCGGGGAGAGCTGGGAGGTGCGCGGCGCGGTCGCGGTGCGCACGTCCTCCACCGCGTCGTCCACCGCGGTGAGGCCCGCCTGCAGCTGCGGGCCGGTGTCGGACATGTCGCCGGTCGGCCCGGCGACGTTGCGGGTGTCCGGGGCGGGCAGGGTGGTGGCCAGCTTGGGCAGCTCGGGCAGCCGCCCGTCGAGCGCCGTGCTCACCACCTCGCCGGCGAGGGTGCCGACCGGGTCGGTGGCCGGGTCCAGCGGGGAGGGAGCGGTGGCGGCGCCGGCGGCGCCTGCTCCCAGGGCGACGAAGCCGACGGCTCCCGCCGCCACCAGAACGGCCTTCGCGGAGCTCCGAGCGAACTGGAACATTGAACGATCCTTCCGGATTGCGTTTCTCGCGTCGTTTACGTGGGGATCGGGCGGAGCGCTCCGCCCGGTGCGACCGCGCCCCTGGCCTGGGGGCGGGGTGCTTCCGGGTGGGTGGGGTGCGCTTCCCGGGGGCCTGGGGCCGCCTCTGGCGGATGCGGCCTGCGGGTCTCCGGGACCGTCCGGCGGATCTGGCGGACCGCCGACCGGCGTGAACCACTGCCTTTTCGGAAGGGGCTCACGTCGGCCCCCAGCGCTGGTCTGGGAAACGGAACGTGCTGCCAGAAGGGAGGGACGGCGGGGCGGGCGCGGCTCGGCGGCGCGGCCCGCTCGGCGGGGCGCCTAGTCCGGGGAGAAGGACGGCTCCGCGGCCGGGTCCTGCGGGGCGGGGTCGCCGGGGCGGACCGCCTCGGCGGGACGGCCGCCGGCCGGGACCAGGTCCACGGCGGACGGCGGGTAGCCGGGGACGCCCAGCGGCGCCGCGGCGCCCTGCTGGGCGGAGCCCACGGCGGCCGCCCGCTGCACGCCCGGGTCGGCCGGGGCCGTGCCGGACGGCTCGGCGGCGCGCAGCCCGCGCTCGGCCGCGGCGGCGACCGGGGCGCGGTCCTGCACCGCGGCGGGGCTCCCCGCGCAGGCGGGGGCGGCGGCCGGCACGGGGCGGTCGGCGCGCTGGGCGCCGCTCTTCCCGCCGGCCGGCTCGGCGGCGTCGCCGTCCCGGCGCCCGCCTTCCTCACCGGGCGCCGGGGCGGCGGTCTCGGGCCGGTCGATCCCCTGGAGGCCGCCGGCGACGGCGGAGACCAGGTCGCGGCCGATCCCGCCCGGGGCGTGCGGCAGCGCGGACGGCGGTACCGCGGGCACCTCGGGCCGGTCGGGGGCGGTGCTCCGGACGTTCCGGCCGGCGTCGCCGACCGCGCCCACCGCGGCGTCGACCGCCTCGGCGGCCGACCGGGCGGTGGCCTGCACCGCTCCGGCCTGCGGGCCGTGCCCGCCGGCGCCCTCCGGCGCGGAGGGCGCCCGCGCGGGGCCCCCCGCGACCAGGGTGTCCAGCAGCCGGTCGGGCCGGGCCCGCTCCGTGCCGGGTCCGGCCGCCGGCGGTTCCGACGCCTCGGGGGCCTCCGGGGCGGCCTCCTCCGGGAGCGCCGCCACCTGCCCGGCACCGGCGGCCGGGGCCCCGGGGACGTCCGGCAGGTCGGCCGCGGAGGCCGCGGCGGAGCCGGTGAACCAGGCGGCCGCGGCGATCCCGGCGACGCACAGCGCCCGGCCGAGCAGCGACCCGGCGCGGGCACGCAGGGCGGCCGCGGCGCTCGGGGCGCCTGGGAGCCGGTCCTTGCGCTGCACGGGGCCGTCCTCGGTCGGGTCGGGAAGCAGAGGAAATCCGGGCGGACGGCAATGGCCGGAGGCCACAGGGCCGGCATCGGCCGGAAGTCCGCACCCGGCTGAACGCGACCGTAGCATGATCCTCGATACGGACGACCCCGAACCCGATGAATTTCCGTCCGGAAGACCGGGCTCCGGGACGTCCGGGCCGGAAGGAGGCCCAGGGCCGAAACCGGAGCCCCCTCCCGGCCGGTAGTTTGCGCGGTGCGGAGCGTCGAGGAGCGATAGCGTTTACGGCCGGAGGTATCGACGAAGTGCCCGAGCCCCCAGAGACCCCTCGAACCGGCCTTGACGAACTCCTCTCCGAACTGAACTCTCGGCTGCAGAACGAGCTCTCCTCCCGCGGCCGGGTGCACGCCCTGCTCGAAGCGGTGCTCTCCATCGGCGGCGACCTCGACCTGGCCACCGTGCTCCGGCGGCTCGCCCAGGCCGCCGCGGACCTGGCCGGCGCCCGCTAAGCCGGGCTCGGGGTGCTCGGCGAGGACGGCGGCTTCAGCGAGTTCATCCCGGTGGGCCTCACCCCCGAGGAGGTGGACCGGGTGGGCCGCTTCCCGCACGGCGGCGGCATCCTCTCCGTCCCCTCCACCGAGCACGGCCCGCTGCGCATGCAGGACCTCACCGAGCACCCGCAGAGCGTCGGCTTCCCGCCGGACCACCCGCCGATGCGCTCCTTCCTCGGCGTGCCGATCCAGGTCCGCGGCGAGGTGTTCGGCAACCTCTACCTGACCGAGAAGCGCGGCGGCGGCCGGTTCGACGCGCACGACGAGTCGATCGTCACCGCGCTGGCCACCGCCGCCGGCGTGGCCATCTCCAACGCCCGGCTGTACGAGAAGACCCTGGCCCGGGAGCGCTGGCTGACCGCCTCCACCGAGATCACCACCCGGCTGCTCTCCGGGGACGACGGCCGCACCGTGCTGGAGCTGCTGGCGCGCAGCGCCCGGGAGCTGTCCGGCGCCGACGTCTCCGTGGTGCTGCTGCCCGAGCCGCGCGGCGTGGAGCTGATCGCCGACACCGCGGACGGCCCGGTGGCCGAGGAGGTGGTGGGCACCCGGCTGGTCATCGAGGAGACCGCGTGCGGCTCCTGCTACCGGGACGGCGACGCGGTGGCCATCCCCGACCTGCGGCAGGCCGACTGCCCGATGCTGACCCACCGCGGCTTCGGCCCCGGCCTGCTGGTCCCGCTGGGCACCCCGGACCGCACCCGCGGGGTGCTGCTGCTCGGCAAGCGCACCGGCCGGGCCCCGTTCGCCGAGCCCACCCGGCAGATGATGGACGCCTTCGCCGGGCAGGCCGCGCTCGCCCTGGAGCTGGCCGACGCCCGCCGCGACACCGAGCGGCTCGCCGTGCTGGAGGACCGCGACCGGATCGGCAAGGACCTGCACGACATCGTCATCCAGCGGCTGTTCGCCTCGGCGATGAGCCTGATGAGCACGGTGCGGCTGATCGAGCACGACGACGCCCGGGACCGGGTCCAGCACACCATCGACGACCTGGACGAGACCATCCGGGAGATCCGGTCCACGGTGTTCGCGCTGAAGACCCCGCCGAGCCGGCGGGACACCTCGCTGCGCGGCCGGATCCTGGCCGCCGCCGAGGGGGCGGCCCGCTCCCTGGGCTGCCAGCCGGGCGTGCGGCTGGAGGGGCCGATCGACGCCTCGGTCCCGGGCCCGGTCGCCGAGCAGCTGCTCGCGGTGCTCGGCGAGGCGCTGTCCAACGTCGCCCGGCACGCCCGCGCCTCGGAGGTGCACGTCTCGGTGGACGTGGACGACCGGGTCACCCTCCAGGTGACCGACAACGGCCGCGGCATCGAGCCCGGCGGCCGCCGGAGCGGCCTGCGCAACCTGGACGAGCGCGCCGCCGGGCTGGGCGGCTCGTTCTCCGCCGGCCCGGCCCCGGGCGGCGGCACCGTCCTGCTCTGGTCGGTCCCGCTCCCCGCGGACACCGCCCGCACCGAGCCCGCCGGCCTGCGCTGACGGAGGCCGGGGGCCGCGGCGTGTTCGGAGCCCGCGATCCGGGGAATCAGGACCACCGCCCCCTGTCCCCCGTCCCGGAGGCCCGCGTGTTCGACCTGCTCTTCACTCTGACCGGTTTCGCCTGCGGCATCGGCATCGCCGTCGCCGCGAAGCGGTCCGAGCGCATCCGGGCGGCCATCGATTCCCGGGAGGAGCGCCGCGAGACCACCCCGCTGGAGGCCGAGCGCGAGCGGCTGAGGGCGCACCGGACCACCCTGAACCTGGGGCGCTCCGCCGTCCTGGTGCTCCTGCTGCTACTGGGCGCCGCCGTGGCGAACGCGGCCCTGACCGGCGACTGGACCGGGAGGCCCCTGTACAACACGGTCATCCCGATCGCCCTGCTGGCGTGGAGCGGGTACGGCCTGGTGGTGAGCCGCGATCAGATCGAGCGGTCCCGGAAGCGGATCGACGCGCTCGGCTGACCGGCCCGGCGGAGCGCGCCGGCCGGGCGGGCGCCCCCGGTCACCAGGGGGCGCGGTCCGGGCGGTTGCGGGTGCGCAGTTCGGCGACGAGCACCGCGGCCTGGGTGCGGCGCTTCAGGTCGAGCTTGGAGAGCAGGCTGGAGACGTAGTTCTTCACCGTCTTCTCGGCGAGGTAGAGGCGCTCGCCGATCTGCCGGTTGGTCAGGCCCTCGCCGATCAGGTCGAGGATCTGCCGCTCCTGCGGGCTGAGCTCGGCCAGCGGGTCGGGTTCGGCCGGGGTGCTGCGCAGCCGCTCCATCACCCTGCCGGTGCTGCCGGGGTCCAGCAGCGAGCCGCCGGAGGCGACGGTGCGCACCGCGCCCACCAGGTCGGCGCCGTGGATCTGCTTGAGCACGTAGCCGGCCGCGCCGGCCAGCACCGCCTCGAACAGCGCCTCGTCGTCGGCGTAGGAGGTCAGCATCAGGCAGGAGATCTCCGGGCGCGCCGAGCGGATCTCCCGGCAGACGCTCACCCCGGACCCGCCGGGCAGCCGGACGTCCAGCACCGCGACGTCCGGCGAGGCCGCGGGGATCCTGGCCAGGGCCTGCTCCGCGGTGCCCGCCTCGCCGACCACCTTCATGTCCGGCTCCCCCTCCAGCAGCGCGGACACGCCTCGGCGGACGACCTCGTGGTCGTCCACCAGGAACACCTTGATCGGCTGCGTGGCAGCACCGGACGCCATCGGCTCCCCTCCCCGGTCCGCTGGAGGCCCCGGCGGCGGGGCCCGCCGGCGGCATCGACGCAAACGACGTTAATGCCCCGCAGGTACGCGCCGGACGCCGAACGGCACCAATGCCCCGGGGCCAAGGTCCCGATCAGGGCATCCGCGCACCGATCGCCCGGCCCCGGCGGGCGCCGGGGGACCGGAGGGCGGGGCCGGATCCGGACGGGCCGGGCATCCGCGCCGGGGTCAGCCCGGGGGCCGCCCCCGCTCCGCCTCGGCGCGGTCCTTCAGGGCGGCGGCCTCCTGGTCGACCATGCCGCGGACCTTCTCCGCGCCGATCCGCCCGGCCAGGTCGCCGAGCGGGCCGGAGAGCCGGAACGCGAGGGTGGCCAGGGAGCCGCCGGCGCCGTCCGGCTCCACCCGGTGGCCGGCCTGCTCCCGGTAGAGGGGGCCGCTCCGCCCCCAGATGAAGGCCTCCCCCGGCCGGACGGCGGCGACCCGGTACTCCACCGGTGCGCGGTCCGGCTGCTTGAGCCGGACCCGCTGCCCCTCGTGCAGCGGGCCGCCCTCCACCCGGATCCATTCCGCGGTCGGCAGCCACTCCGGCCACAGCTCGACCCCGGACAGGATCCGCCACACCTCCGCCGGAGGCGCGTCGATCTCGATCGTGCGGACGTGGATCACCCGGTACCCCTCTCCCCGTGCTCGGACCCCACCGAGTGTCGCCGGTCCGCCGGGGCGGCACAAGCCTCGCCGCCCCGGCGGTCCGGGCCGTCACCCGGCGGGCTCCGCCCGGCGCGCGGTCACCCGGTGCGCCACCGCGCCCGCGGCCAGCAGCACCGCCGGGAAGACCAGCAGCGGGCCGAAGCCGGCCAGCACGGCCAGCGCGGGGAGCGCGGCCAGCACCGCGAGCGCCCGCTGCCACCAGGCCCGGAAGACCGCCCCGTAGGCGAGGGCGGACAGGATGTAGCCGACCAGGAAGTTCACGCTGGACAGCCGGAAGACCTGGTCCAGGGTGAGCAGGCCGGCGCCGTACCCCAGCACCACGCCGCCGAACATCAGCACCGCCACCAGGATGGCCGGGACCGGGGCGCCGTTGGCCGGGTTCACCCGGGCCGCGGCGAGCGGCAGCAGCCGCTCGCGCGCGGTCGCGAACACGATCCGGGAGGTGGCCCAGGTGCCGCCCATCAGGGTCGCGAAGATGATGAGCGCGCCGAGCAGCCCCGCCGCGACCCCGGCGGAGCCGCCGAGGACCCGGCCCAGCACCGCCACCACCGGCGCCGTGCCGGTCAGCGGGTCCTCCGGGTCCAGCGAGACCTGCACCGCGGCGGCCACGCCGACGTAGAGCACGATCATGATCAGGAACGAGGCGCCGACCACGATGGGCAGGTCCCGGCGCGGGTTCCGGTACTCCTCCGTGGTGGAGGCCACCAGCTCCCAGCCGGTGAACGCGAAGAACACCAGGCCGATGGCGGGCACCAGGGCCAGCGGGTCGGAGGGGAGCGCGACGGCCCCCTCCGGCTCGTAGCCCGGTGCGGCGAACGGCACCACCGCCACCAGGGCGATGAGCAGTACCAGCACCGCGGTCACCGCGGTCTGCAGCCCGGACGCCAGCTGGGCGCCCTGCGCGTTGAGCACCCCGACCACGATCAGGTAGACCGCCGCCGCGGGCAGCGCCCAGTTCGCCGAGCCGAGCAGCGAGGCGACATAGTTCGCCCCGGTCAGCGCCATCGCTGCGCCGCCGAAAGCGGTCGCGCCGAGCAGCACGTAGGCGATCGGGCCCGCCCCGGCGCGGCCGAAGCCGGCCCGGAGGAACCCGATCACCCCGCCGGCGTTGGGGAAGTGCGCGCCGAGCCGGGCGAAGACCAGCAGCAGCGGCAGCATCACCACGGCCGCGGCGATCCAGGCGAACACCGCCGCGTCGCCGAACTGCGTGAAGGTCAGCCCGGGGAGCACCAGCAGTCCGCTGCCGACCACCATGCTCACCGCGACGCCGATCCCCCGCGTCACGCTGAGCGTCTTGTGCAGCTCCCCGGCGGCCCGCTCACCGGTGTCAGCCACGGTCCGCCTCCCGCGCGGTTCCGTCCGGGCGGACGAGGATCCGCTCCCCGTCGTGCTCGGCGAGGAGCGGGACGCGCTCGCCCGCGGCCACCGCGACCGGCCGGTCGAAGGTCTGCACCGCCTGGCGCCAGTGGGTGCCCTTGGCGTGCGGGCCGTTGGAGAGCACGGTGCTCCCGTCCAGGTCCAGGTCGAACCAGACGACGATGGCGTGGCAGCTGCCGCCGCCGGTGGCCGGCGGTGCGACCGCGGCCGCGGTGTCCCCCTTCCCGGTCCGGAAGTCGAAGTCCATCAGCGGGAACGGATCGGTGAGCGGGCGGTGCTCGTAGGTGTCCAGGTAGGTGGAGAAGTACTCCAGGGAGCGGAACCGGTTGAACCGCGACACGTCGAAGCCGCACGCCCGGTCGGCGTGGTTGCGCTCGTGCAGCTCGGGGCTGTCCACCAGCCGCCCCCAGACCCGGGCGCGGCCCGGGACGACGGCCGCGTCCGGCGCCAGCAGCGCCTCCCGGGCGTGCGCGAACGCGGCCAGCGCGCCCTCGCCGAGCAGCCCGCAGTCGAAGATCTCCGAGACCAGCACGTCGGCGGGGCGGGGCAGGTCCGCGCCGACCCGCAGGGCGGTGGAGAACCCCTCGACCACGGTGATCCGGTCGGCCATGCCGTTGTCGGCGATGATCTCCCGGGCCACCCCGGCGATGAGCGGCTCCGCCTCGCAGGAGACGACGTGCTCCGCGCCGGCCTCGGCGGCCAGGAGCGCGAGCAGCCCGGAGCCGGTGCCGATGTCGAGGACCAGGTCGCCGGGGCGGACCCGGGCGCGCACCGCCGCCCGGTAGGCGTCGTTGCGCCCCTGGTCGTTGAGCATGGAGAAGTGCCAGCGGGGGACGATCCCGCGCAGCGCGCGGTTGTAGAGCCGGTCGGCGGGGCCGTGGCCGCCTCCGCCGTGCCCGGCCAGGGCGAGCAGGTCCGCGGCGACGGCGTAGTCGCGCCGCCGCATCGCGTTCTCGGCGTGCCTGACCAGGGTCCGCGCCGGAGCGTCGAGCGCGGCGCCGGCCGGTGCTTCGGGTGGGGCTGATGCCTTCATCACACGGACACTCATTTCGCGAGGACGATCTGGTGGGCGGAGTGCGCGGAGTCGCCGGGGGCGGCCGGCGGGTAGGCGTGCACCTCGCCGCCCGCCTGCACGGTGGGCACCCCGCGGGCGCAGAGCCGCGCCAGCGGGAACTCGGTGCCGTGCCAGGGGCAGCGGAGCCGCTCGGCGCCGCCCTCCGCGCTGACGGTCCCCAGGTGCAGCGGGCCGCCGCGGTGCGGGCACCGGCTGCGGATGACGCTGACCCCGGAGTCGCGCTCGATGCGGAAGTACAGTTCGTCGCCGACCCGGACGGTGTTGTCCGCGGGGCCGAAGCGGACCCGGAGGCGGCCGCTCATCGGGCCGCCGGCGGGGCGGGGGAGAGCACCGCGGCGGCGCCCTCGCCGAGCGCGGCCCCGTACAGCCGGCCGCGCGGCACCAGCACGCCCTGCCCGGCGGCGAGCTCCAGCGGCGCCCCGGTGGGGGTCCAGTGCAGCGCGGCGGTGCCGGACTCCACCGAGAGCAGGGTGTCCCGGTCGGCGACGCGGGTCTCGAAGCGGCCGGGCTCCAGCCGCTCCCCCTCGGCGCCGGGGGCGGCCTCGACCGCCTCGGGGCGCCAGGTGATCTGGGCGTGCAGGTCCTCGTCGCCGAGCCGGCCCAGCAGCCGGACCTCCTCGATGCCCCGGACCATCTCCTCGACCGCGTGCGGGCCGTGCTTGCGGCCGAGCGGGAGGAGCAGGTCGTAGACGGCCATCCGGCCGTGGTGCTCGTCGATGTGGGCGTGCTCGTCGAAGTAGCGGGTGTCCACCGCGTCGCCGTAGACCGCGCGGAAGGTCTTGGTCATCGCCGCGAACGACGGCGCGAACGTGGCCTCCAGGAACGCCATCCCGCCGATGTAGCGGAAGAAGTCGGTCCGGGAGCGGGTGACCTTGTAGAAGTAGTTGTTCCCGGCGATCCACGACGGGAGGTAGAAGAACCAGTAGTGGTGCGGCTCGTCGCTCATCCCGACGCTCCGGCACAGTTCGGCGAAGAGGGTGCTGTGCTTGGCGTCGAAGACGCCGTAGCCGAACTCGTCGATGAAGATCTTGAACAGCTCGCTCTGCTCGGCGCCGAACGCGCCGCCGAGGTTCTGCGACATGGCGGTGGCCTCGGTGAGCCCGTCCAGCGCCATCTGGGCGATCATCGCCTCCGCGGCGCGCTCGGGCTCGGCGGACTCCTCGATCGCGCGCAGCACCGGCCGGTCGGCGGAGGTCGCCTCGCTGATCGCGGCGGTGACGTGCGCCTCCAGGGCGTCGGTGTCCCAGCGGCCGGTGAGCCGGACCTCGGAGTCGAGGAACCCGAAGACGAACCGCTCCGCCTCCGGGCGGGCGAGCTCGGCGTTGCGCAGCGCCTCAGTGCTGTAGAAGTCCTCGAACTCGGCCCGGCGCCGGTCGAGGCCGTCCGAGGGGAGGAACAGGGCGCCGCTCTCGTAGAAGTTCATCAGCAGCCGGTTGGCCATCAGGCCCGGGTCGCTGATCCAGTTCCGCTCCTCCAGCGGAGCGGCCCAGGGGACGGCGGCCAGCCGGTCCGCGTCGAGCGGCCGGTGGTAGGGGGTCCTGGTGATGAAGGGCGATGGGCTGGGGAGGTAGTTGACCCCCTCGGCGAACGCGCGGACGGCGTCGGTGAGCGGCCCGGCGGATGCGTGTGCCTCGCTGATGGTCATGTCCGGCTGGCTCCTGTCGGATGCGGCATCGGGGAAACGGCACGTCCTCGGAACCGGATCGTCGCAGCTCGCACTCGCATGAATTTCACGCCGCCATCACACCGCTTTCACGCCGCCCCGCAGCGGTACTGGCCATGACCGGCCAGAATGGATTGCCCGTCTTGACCGGGGCGCGTTTCCCCGAACGCCCTGTTCAGGCGGAGAGCGGAAATCCAAGATCACCGCGGCCCCGCCCGGAGGGGCCGCCGAACGCCGGAGAGCGCTGTACACTCCGCTTGGCGCAAAGGACATTTCGGTGTTTTCTCGACACCGCCCGCCTCTCTCGCATACCCCGTTGCAGACGGACGGAGAAAGCATGGTGGAGAAAGCCCGGCCATTGGAGGCACCCGCCCGGCAGCGGGTCGACACCCTCGGCGGCTGCCGCGTCGACGGACTGCCGGTTTCCAGCGCACGGGCCGTGGAGCTGGCGGTCGCGCTCGCCGTCTCCGGCGGCGCGGCGCCCCGGGACTGGCTGCTCTCGGTCCTCTTCGACACCGACCCGGCCCCGTCCAGCCTGCCGACCCTGGCGATGCGCGCCCGCGCCCTCGACCTCGCCGTCGGCTACCTCCCCGACCGCCATTCCTACGCGCTGCTCGCACCGATCGAATGCGATCTCGTGGAATTCTTCAGAGAGATGAAATCCGGCGACCCCCGCCGGGCTCTCTCCCTCTACCGCGGCCCTTTCATGCCCCGCAGCCACAGCCCTTTCGCCTCCGGCATGCGCTCCACCATCGAATCCCTCGTCGGAACCGCCGCGCAGAACGGCGACACCGCCTTTCTCGCCGAGGCCGACCGGCTGATCAAGCACCCCGACCTGAGCCGCCGCATCGTCTCCGCCGGCGCCGACCCGCTCGCCGTCTCGCTCAGCCGGACCTGGCTGCGCACCCTCGAATCGGCCTGAGGCGCGCCCCGGCCGATGGACCCGGCCGGCGGGCCCGCCGATGAGAAGGGGCCGCCCCGCTCGTCTGTACCGGAGACACCCGATACCGGAAGAGCGAGGAGCACAACCGATGAGCGACGCGACCGGAATCCGGCCCGATCGGATCGCGATCCCCGACGAGGACCTGGCCGACTTGCGGGACCGGCTGGCACGGGCGCGCTGGGCGCCGGAGCCGGCCGGCGGGAGCGGGTACGGGGTGCCCACCGCCCGGGTGCGGGAGCTCGCCGAGTACTGGCGGGACCACTACGACTGGCGCGCCTGGGAGGCCCGGCTCAACGAGCACCCGCAGTACTCGACCGTCGTCGACGGCACCCGGGTGCACTTCCTGCACGTCCGCTCCCCGCTGCCGGGGGCGGTCCCGCTGGTGCTCAGCCACGGCTGGCCCGGCTCGGTCTACGAGTACCTGAACGTGCTGGGACCGCTCAGCGACCCGGCCCGGTACGGCCTGGACACCGGGGTCTCCTTCGACCTGGTGCTGCCCTCGCTGCCGGGGTTCGGCTTCTCCGGCCCCACCCCGGACACCGGCTGGGGCGTGCAGCGGATCGCCCGCGCCTGGCTGGAGCTGATGACCCGGCTGGGCTACGAGCGGTTCGGCGCGGTCGGCAGCGACTGGGGGTCCGGCATCTCGGTGGAGCTCGGCCGGATCGCACCGGACCGGGTGATCGGCGCGCACGTCGCGCAGACCTGGTGCGAGCCGCCCGAGGACGCCCCCGGCCTGGTCGATCGGCTCTCCCCGCGGGACCGGGCGGCGATGGAGGCCTGGAACGACTACCTGGCGAACGAGGCCTCCTACGGCATCGTCCAGGGGCAGCAGCCGCAGACGCTGGCGCACGCGCTGTGCGACTCCCCGGTCGGGCTGCTCGGCTGGAACGCCCAGGCGATGCACGAGCACGGCCTGGACACCGAGGCGATCCTGACGCACGCCTCGGTGCACTGGCTGACCGGCACCGCCGGCTCGGCGCTGCGCATCTACGCCGAGGAGATGCGCGACCCGGCCACCGACCGGTCGGACTTCCCGCTGGCGGTGGCCCAGTTCCCCGGCGACCTCCCGTCGGTCCGGGCCTTCACCGAGCACAACCACGACCTGCGCTCCTGGACCGAGTTCGACCGCGGCGGCCACTACGCCGCCTACGAGGCCCCCGACCTGCTGGCCGGCGACGTCCGCCGGTTCTTCGCCGCCCTGCGCGACGAGGGCTGACCCCGCCCCGCGCCGCGCCGCCCGCAGGGCCCGCCCCGCCGATGGCGGAGGGGCGCGGCGTGGGGCAGGATGAACGGGTGAGGTACACCGTCACCGCCGACCTGCAGAGCCCGCCGGAGCTCTTCCAGATGGACCCGCTCCAGCGGGAAGGGGCCATGTCGCTGCTGACCGGCGCACTGGCCCGGTCCGAGGGCATGGAGGGCCCCGGCGGGCTGCAGGTGCTGGTCGAGGACTTCGTCGTGGCGCTCCGACCGGGCGGGGCGCTGCTCACGGTGGGCGTCGAGGCGCCCGCCCTGGAACCGGCCGAGGAGGCCGTCCGGCTGCTCTGCGAGGACCTGCTCCGGCACACGGCGGCGCTCGAGGAGTGGCGCCTGCACAGCTGCGAGGTGCAGCTCCAGGAGGACCTGGCCCGGGAGAGCCTGGCCGCGGCCGAGGGGCCGGACGCGCCGCCGGAGGACATCGGCGCCCGCCGGGCCCGGCACGCCCAGGCCTCCGGCGAGGACCCCGCGGCGCTGCTCCCCGGCCCGTCCCCGGAGCTCACCGCGAAGATGGCGGAGCGGATCCGGGCGCTCGCCCCGGCGCTGGCCGCGTTCGGCCCGGAGTGGTTCGGCCACTCCGGCGAGGAGGGCTCCCCGGTCGGCCGGGAGGCGGCCGAACTGGCCGCGGGCGCCCTGGTCCACGGCACCGACACCTTCCTCGACGAGCTCTTCCACGACCTCGAGATCCTCGGCTCGGAGGAGGCCACCGGGGTGGACTGCGAGGCCGTCCTGCTCCAGCTGGACCGGCTCCCGGAGGGGTTCGCGCACTGCTACGACGCGTCCTTCGCCCGCCGCTTCCTGGTCACCGCGGTGGCGATGACCGGCCGGTTCACCGGCGGCGGCGCCCCCGAGCCGAGCTGCACCGCCGAGGAGCTGGCGCTCAACCTCCTGCTGGAGGAGGCCGAGACCGTACTGGACCTGTACGGCCTGCTCACCGACGAGGTCACCCGGGCCCTGGAGATCTTCGCCGACCGGGTCTACACCGACACCGACTACGAGTGGCTCTACGCCGCCGACCCGGACGGGGCCGGCGGGGTCGACGCCTGGTTCTACCCGTTCGACCCGACCCGCCGGGTCCACCCCTACATCCTGAACGGCCCCTGACCCGCCCGGGACGCCCGGGGCCCGCCGGAGCGCTCCGCCAGGCCCGCGCACCACTCTGGGGGACGGCGGCTGAGAGCCCGCTGAGAAGCGCTCAGAGGGATCTCAGCGGCCGTGCTCCACGGTGGGAGCCGCCGGTGAGGGACACCGGCGGCTGCAGTAAGGAGCGGTATGGATCTGAAGAAGAAGCTGGCCCTGGCCGCGCTGATCGTCCTCCCCCTCGGGGCGGGCGCGGCCGGGACCGCCTACGCGGCCACCGCCGCCCCGGAGGCCCCGCCGGAGCCCGCGGTGCAGGACGTGCAGAACCCCTCCGACGAGGCCGAGGGCTCCGGCGGCGAGTCCGGCGGCAGCGGTTCCTCCGGCGACGACTGCTGACGGCGCCCGGCCTGACGCCGGCCCCCGGGCGGGCGGTGTCCCGGCGGCGGCCGCGGGCTCCTTCCCCTCGTCCCCTCCGGTCACCCGCGGCCGCACCGCCCGCCCGGCACGGGCCGGCGTCAGGCCCGGGGGAGGCGCACCCGGAAGAGTGCGCCTCCCTCCGGGGCGCCGGCGACCTCCGCGCTCCCCCCGTGCTCCCGGGCGATCCCGGCGACGATCGCCAGCCCCAGCCCGGCCCCGCCGGACCCCCGCCCGCGGGCCGAGTCCAGCCGCACGAACCGCTCGAACACCCGGACCCGGTCCTCCTCGGGCACCCCCGGCCCGTCGTCGGCGACCTCCGCGACCGCGTCCTCCCCTTCCGCGCGCACCGCCAGCACCACCCGCCGCCGCGCGTGCCGCACGGCGTTGTCCGCCAGGTTCCGCGCCAGCCGCACCAGCGCGTCCCGGTCGCCGACCACCTTCACCGGCTCCAGGACCGCCTCCACCTCCACGTCCGGGCCGGCCGCCGCGCGCAGCCGCAGCCGCTCGCCGTCCAGGACGTCGTCCAGGTCCACCTCCTCGCGCCGCAGCCCCAGGCCGCTCTCGTCGGTGCGGGCGAGCAGCAGCAGGTCGTTCACGAGCACCCGGATCCGCCCCAGCTCCTCGTCGGCGGTGCGCAGGGAGCCGGGGTCGAGGCGGCCGCCGTCCCGCCGGGCCAGCTCCAGGATCCCGGTGACGGTGGTGAGCGGGCTGCGCAGCTCGTGCCCGGCGTCGGCGACGAAGCGCCGCTGGTTGCGCTGGGCGGCCTCCAACCGGGCGAGCATGGCGTTCATCGTGGTGGCGAGGCGGGAGATCTCGTCGCCGCCGCCGGGCTCGGGCACCCGCCGGGACAGGTCGCCGCCCTCCCCGATGGAGGCGACCCGCTCGCGGATCCGCTCCACCGGGGCCAGGGTCCGGCCGGCCAGGGCGTGCGCGGCGGCGGCCACCAGGAGCAGCATCAGCGGGAGGGCCGCGGCGATGAGGAGGACCGCGGTGCGCAGCGCGACGTCGGCCGGCCGGGAGGAGACGCCGACCACCACGACGTGGTCGGCGCCGTCGAAGCGGACCCCCCGGGCCAGCACGAACAGGCCGCCGGGCGTGCGGCCCTCCACCGTCTCGCCGGGCGCGGGCGGCGGTCCGCCCAGCGGGCCGGCGGAGAGGTCCGCCGAGGGGGCCGCGCAGTCGGATGCGGGGCTGCCGCAGCCCATGACGGTCCGGCCGCCGGGGCCGCGGAGCTGCGCCAGATCGACCTTCCGGGGAGGCTTCCACTTCGGCTCGCCGGCCCCGAGGCCGTCCTCGATCTGGGCGGCGGCCGACGCCAGCGCGGTGTGGGCGGAGCGGTTCAGCGCCTCGTTCAGCACCAGTACGCCGCCGACCGAGCCCGCGAGGAGCGCGGCCCCGGTCACCAGGACGGAGAGCAGCACCAGCCGGCGGCGGACCCCGCCGCGCGCCGCGGCCCCGGCCACCTCAGCCGCCCTGCGGGTCGAGCAGGTAGCCGGCCCCGCGCACGGTCCGCACCGCGCCGCGGCCGAACGGCTCGTCGATCTTCTTGCGCAGGTAGCGGATGTACACCTCCACGACGTTGCCGTCGCCGCCGTACTCGGGGTCCCAGACGTTGTCCAGGATGTCGGCCTTCGAGGCGACCGCGCCGGCGCGGCGCATGAGGAACTCCAGCAGCGCGTACTCCCGGGGCGTCAGCGGGATCTCCCGGGAGCCGCGCGACACCCGCCGCCGGGCCGGGTCCATGGCCAGGTCGCCCGCGGTCAGCACCGCGGGGCGCACCGCGTCGCCCCGGCGCGCCAGCGCGCGCAGCCGCGCGGCCAGCACCACGAAGGAGAACGGCTTGGTGAGGTAGTCGTCCGCGCCCAGGTCGAAGGCGTCGGCCTCGTCGTACTCGCCGTCCTTGGCGGTGAGCATGAGGACGGGCGTCCACACCTCGCGCTCGCGCATCCCCTCCAGCACCTTGTAGCCGTTCATCCCGGGGAGCATGATGTCCAGGACCACGGCGTCGTAGCAGGTGCGCTCGGTGGCGGCCCACAGCCCGTCCACACCGTCGGCCTCGGTGTCGGCGGAGATGCCCTCGGCGGCCAGCCCGCGCCGGACGGTCTCCGCGATCCGGGGGTCGTCCTCGATCAGCAGGATGCGCACACCGGCATGGTACGCGGGCCCGCCCCGGGCGCCCCGGGGCGCCCGGGGCGGCGGTGCCCGCTACTTGGACTCGACCCGTCCGAGCGGTTCGGGTCCGGCGGTCAGCGCGTCCCGCTCCGCCCGCCAGGCGGGGTCCCCGGGGTAGAGCCGGCTCCGGAGGTAGGCCGCGGTGAGCCGCTGGACGGCGGCGACCCGGACCGGGTCCTCATCGGTGGTCTCGGCGAGGTCGTATCCGGCGACCCCGCCGAGCCCGTGCTCGGCGCCGAACAGGGTGAGCAGGGTCTTGGGCCCGGGAGAGAGCCGGTAGGGGTCGGTGTGCCAGTCCGCTCCCCGGACCGTCAGGTGGGCGGACGCGTCCTTCTCCCCGGCGACCACGAGCGCGGGCTGCGCCATCCCGGAGAAGTCGATGGCCGAGAGGAAGGGGTAGTTCCGGGCCGCGTCCCGGGTGAGGGCGTCGCCGCCCCGGCCCGGTGCGGCGAGCAGCACGCCCGCGCCGATCCGGGGGTCGGCCAGGTCCTCCTGCGCGCCGCTGTGCGGGTCGGTGGCCCGCGCGCCCAGCAGCAGGCTCGCGGTGTGCCCGCCCATCGAGTGCCCGGCCACCGCGACCCTGCTCCGGTCCAGGCGGCCGGCGAGCCCCGGGACGGCGGCCTCGATCTCGTCGAGGCGGTCCAGGATGAGCGTCATGTCGCGGGCCCTCGACCGCCAGTACATCGGCGCCTCGGGGTCGCCGGTGTCCGCCAGGTCCAGCGCCGCCGAGCTCAGGTGGGTCGGCTGGATGACCGCGAAGCCGTGCGCCGCCCAGAAGTCGGCGAGCGGCGCGTAGCCCCGCAGCGAGGAGATGTGGTTCGACGGGCCCTGGCCGTGCGAGAGCAGGATGATCGGCAGCCCGTCCCCGCTCACCGGTACGGAGACCTTCAGCTGCAGGTCCACCGCGCGCCCGGGGACCGCCGAGACCACCGGGCCGACCGTCAGGACGGGGGCGGGCGCCCGAGTCGATTCGCTCATGATGTGTGCTTCCCTTTCCGGAGAGGTCCGGCTGCGGTCTCCTCCGGCGGACCGGGGGAGGGCAGGCGGACGGGGGGCGCTCCGCGCCGCCTCCGAGCAAAGCGGAGCGTTGTTCCGGAACAATATGGAACGGTGTTCCGTTTTGTCAACGACCGATCGGAAGGAGCACGCGGTGGCCGCCGCAGACCAGCCCGGGAAGGCGCCCGCCCGCAGCAGGCGGGCCGACGCACTGCGCAACCAGCGGACCCTGCTCGCCGCCGCCGCCGAGGTCTTCGTCGACTCCGGGGTCGACGCCCCGGTCCGGGAGATCGCGGCCAGGGCCGGCGTCGGGCTGGGCACGATCTACCGCCACTTCCCGACCAGGGCCGACCTGGTGGTCGCCGTCTACCGGCACCAGGTCGAGGCCTGCGCCGAAGCCGGCCCGAGGCTGCTGGCCGAGGCCGACTCCCCCTTCACCGCGCTCCGCCGGTGGATCGACCTCTTCGTCGACTTCCTGGTCACCAAGCACGGGCTCGCCGGTGCGCTGCGGTCGGACGGCAGCGGTTTCGAGGCGCTGCACGCCTACTTCCTGGAGCGCCTGGTCCCCGTCTGCGCCCGGCTGCTCGACGCGGCGGCCGAGGCCGGCGAGATCAGCGCCGACACCGGCGCCGTCGAGCTGATGCGCGGTATCGGCAACCTCTGCATCGGCCGCGGCGACGATCCGGACTACGACCCCCGCCGGCTGATCGAGCTGCTCCTCCGGGGGCTGCGGCAGGCGCCGCCGCCCTGACCCCGGGGGCTCCGCGGCCGGCCGGGCCACCGGCCCCGGCGGGAGGCACTGCAGGGCGGCCACCGGGGCGGAGCGGGCGGAGGGCCGCCGCCCGGGAAAGGGGTGGCCGGGAGGGAGCCGGCCGGGAGAGGTGATGGAACCGCCGGGGCGGACCCCGAGCGCCGCGATCCCACCACCCTCGGTGATCGTTCAGGCCCGCACCGGGGCGGGGACCACCGTCATCGGAAGGGACTCGGAACGGGATCAGCGGAAGGTGAAGCCCGCGTCCACGTTCGCCGGGTCGGGGCAGAGGAAGCCGCCCTCGTGCAGCGGGATGCTCACCGAGGCGTTGTAGGTGCGGGTGTCGCCGTCGCGCTGCGCCGACATGTCGGTCGCCTGGTAGCGGCAGGTGACGCCGACCATCGTCACGGAGATGTCCAGCACGTCCGCGGTGATGGTGCCGGCGGCGTCGTCGAAGGAGACGGTCGGGTCGTTGTTGAGGACCGCCGTGGTCCCGCCGGCGCAGGACAGGTTGGCGTTGAGGGACGCGCGGTCGACGGTCAGGGTGTTGGGGGCCTGGTCGCTGGTGACGGCGTCGGTCCAGGTGCAGGCCTGGCCCTCGGCCGTGATCGAGCCGTCCATCGCCCCCTGGGCCGCGGCCGCCGGGCTCGCCGCGAGCCCGGTCAGCGCCAGGGCGCCGAGGAGGACACCGATGGGTCTGGGGGATATGCGAGGCATGCGTCTACCTCCGTAGCGGGGGTTACCGACCGGTGTTTCCGGCCGGTAATTTACGTGACGGTAATTTCGCGATGACGGCGCGTCAATCCCCCGAAAGCAGGCGGATCCGGCGAAACCAGAGCCGCCCCCGCCCCGCCCGGGGTCACAGCCGGAGGAGGAACGGAACCCAGGGCTTGCCGTCGATGTCGTACTGCACGGGCTGGGCCTCCCACCCCAGGCGCCCGTAGAAGCGCTGGGCGGCCTCGTTGCCGTGGCCGGTGTAGAGGTGCAGCCACTCCACCCCGTGCACCCTGGCGATGCCGGCGAACCCGGTCACCAGCGCCGCCCCCACGCCGCCGCGCCGCACGGCGGCGTCCACGGCGATATGGCTCAGGGCCCCGCTCCGGCCCCGCTCTCCGCCGGCGGCGGCCGCGGCGCCGGTGCGGCGCATCCCCTTCAGGTAGCGCCGGGCGCGGGTGCGCATGAACCGGACGGTCAGCCCGGGGCGGACCAGCAGCGAGGTGACGCCGGCCCGGGCCAGGTCCCAGCGGCTGAAGTGCATGACGTGGCGGCGGTGGACCGCCTCGTCGGTGGAGCCCACCAGGAAGCCCGCCGGCCGGCCGTCGACCTCCGCGACCAGCGCCACCGCGGCGGGGCTGGTGAGGAAGGTGCGGTAGTAGCGGGCGAGGAAGCGGTCCCCCAGCTCCACGAAGAACCCGCTGGGGAGGTTGGCCCGGTGCAGCCGGACGGCGGTGGGGACGTCGTCGAGTTCCATGACGCGCAGCGACACCGCAGGTGTCTCCGTAGGCGATGCGGAAGGCATGCCGCCAAGCTACTACAAGTGTAATAATAAGTCCGCCGCCGTTTTCGGCGGCCGACGGCGATCGCACCCGCCACCTGCGACAAGACTCTATTACCAATGTAGTAGAAAGGGAGGGTGCGCCGCTTCGCCGCGCATCGACGAGGAGGACGGTCCCATGCCGGAAGAACCCACGAGCATCCTGGTGACGGCCGCCGGCGCGGAAGGCACCGCCGGCAAGATCACCCGGCTGCGCGACCGCGGCTACCGGGTCGTCGCCGCCGACTCCGACCCGGACGCCCCCGGCCTCTACCTGGCCGACTCCGCCCACGTGGTCCCGCCCGGCGGCGACCCCGCCTTCCTCCCCGAGCTCCGGCGCATCTGCGCCCGGGAGGGGGTCAAGGCGGTGGTGCCGCTGGTCGACGAAGAGCTCCTCGCCGTGTGGGGGCTGGCCGCGTCCGGGATCGAGGTGCTGCTGCCCAGGCCCCAGCTGGTCGCGGTCTGCCTGGACAAGCTGCTGCTGATGGAGACGCTGGACGCGGTCGGGGTGCCCGTGCCCCGCACCCGCCTGGGCGTGTACGGCGCCGACGGACTCGGCTACCCGCTGATCGTCAAGCCGCGCATCGGGCGCGGCGGCCGCGGCGTCTCCGTCGCCCGAGACAAGGCGGAGCTCGACGAGATCCTCGCCCACTGGGCCGGCGACCTCGGCCGGGTGCTCCTCCAGGAGCTCGTCGAGGGCCCGGAGTACTCCGCCTCCGTCGTGGTCTGGCGGGACGGCCGGGTCCAGGCCGTCGTGCCCAAGGAGGTCGTGCTGAAGGACGGCTCCTCGCGGTACGCCGTCAGCCGCCGCGACACCGCCGTCATCGAGGTGTGCACGCAGGCGGCCGAGGCGCTCGACGCGGACGGCCCGATCAACGTCCAACTCTGCGTCGACCGGTCCGGGGTCCCCCGCGTCTTCGAGATCAACCCGCGCTTCTCCGGCAGCTCCACGCTCACCGCGGAGGCCGGGGTGGACGAGATCGCCGGGCTGCTCGGGCAGGCCCTCGGCGAGGCGGAACCGCGCTTCGGCGACGGGTGGCGGGAAGGCGTGGCCATGGTCCGGCACGCCACCGAGACCTTCGTCCCCGAGCACGCCCTCATGACCCGCCGCCACCTGCTCGAACGGAGCCGGTGACCGATGCGGGGGAACGGACCGGGGGAACGGCCGCCGCGCGGCGGGGGCGGTCGGGCGCTGCGCCGCGCCCTGGCCGCGCTCGCCGCGGTCCCGCTGGCGGCCGGGTGCGGCGCCGGGGCCGCCGAGGAGCCGTCCGGCGCGCAGGCCCCGGAGCTGCCGGAGACCACGGCGTACCGGGTCGCCGAGGGCGAACCCGCCGCCCAGGCGAAGCGCGCCGCCGTCGGCTTCCTCGAAGCGGTGCTCAACTACGAGCGGGGCGGGGGCGATCCCGAGTCCGCCCGGGAGCGCCTGCGCGCGGCGGGCCGGGACGGCACCGCCGTCCCGGACGGCTTCGACCTGCTCGCCGAGGACGCGGCCGGCTCGGCCCAGGTGGTCTACCCCTCGCTGGGCGGGCTGACCGGGGACCGGGCGTCGGTGATGACCGTGGTGGAGACGTCCCTGCTGCGCGGGGAGGAGCTCACCTCTGCCGTCCGCACCGTCGACGTGCGGCTGAGCCGGAGCGGCGACGGCGCGTGGGACGTCACCGAGATCGCCTCGACCGGCGGCGCGCCCCCCGGGGAGGGGGCGGACGGCTCCCCTCCGCCGGCCGCCTCCCCCGGGGGCGCCGCCGGAGAGGTCCTCGCCTCCGACCGGATCACCCTCCCGGACAGCTCCCGCTGGGACGTCATGGCCGGGCGGACCGACGAGCGGCTGCTCCGGATGATGCTCGACCTCTCCGCGGAGCACCCCGTCTCGGTCGCGGTCCTGACCAGCGGCCACCCGGTGAACGTCTTCGGCAGCGATTCGGTGAGCAACCACACCCGGGGGCGCGCCGTCGACATCTGGGCCGTCGGCGGCACCTCCGTCTCCGACCTGCGCCTCCGCGAGAAGGAAGGGCCGGGCGGGCCGGTGCGCGCGCTGATGGAGCTCGCGCTGGAGAACGGCGCCACCGAAGTGGGCGGCCCCTGGGCGCTGAACACCCCGGCCGGGGCGTCCTTCACCGACACGGTCCACCAGGACCACCTGCACATCGCCTTCAAACGGTGAGCAGGGCAAACGGTGAGCGGGGCAGGAGATGAACGGGAAGCAGAGCGGGCGGAGCGCAGGCGTTCCACCGGGAACAGGGCGGACGGGGGGCCGGGGCGAGCGCCGCCGGCCCCTCCGCCCCGGCCGGGATGGGCGACAATGGCGGTGGCGCGGTGCAGCGCAGAGGGCGATCTGGGAATTCTTGAGGATTCGATGTCACGGAGACGGCTCGGACAGCTGGAGGCCGAGGTTCTGGCGGTGCTGGCGGGGACCGACGGGTTCCTGTCCACCGGCGAGCTGCGCGAGAGGCTGGACGGCGACCCCGCCTACACCACGGTCAACACCGTCCTGTTCCGCCTGCTCGACAAGGGGATGGTCGAGCGGTCCCAGCGCGGCCGCGCCTTCGTGTACCGCCTCGTCGTCGACGAGTCCGGCCTCGCCGCGGAGCGCATGTTCGGCCACCTGCGCCTGGCCAGCGACCCCTCGGACGTGCTGAACCAGTTCGTGCACGGCCTCAGCGCGGAGGAGGCCGCCGCCCTCCGCTCGGTCCTCAACGACCACGGAGAGCGGGCGGAAGAGCCATGACCTGGTTCTCCTTCCTCCCGGCCGCCGTGCTGACGGTGCTGGCGCTGGCCCTGGGCCGCCGCCCGCTCCCGCTCCATCCCGCCTGGTCGGCCCGGCTGCTGGCGGTCGTGTCCGCCGCGGCCGCGCTGACCGTGCTGAGCACCTCCGCCCTGGTGGCCTCCGCCTTCATCGCAGGCCTCCTCCCCGCCGAGGCGGTCGCGGGCACGGAGAAGGGCCGGCTGCTGCTGGACCACGGCCCCGTACCGGCGCACATCGGGGCGGCCGCCCTGGTGCTGATCGCCGTGGCGCTGGCGTCCACCGCGCGCCTCGCCGGGCGCTGGTGGCGCGGTGCCCGCGAGGTCCGGCGGCACGGCACCGGCGTCACCGACCACGAGCACCCCGTGGCCATGGCCGTCCCCGGGCGCCGCGGCGGCGTCCTCGTCTCCAAAGGGCTGCTGCGCGCGCTCCCCCGGGAGCAGCTGCAGGTCGTCTTCCGGCACGAGCAGGCCCATCTGCGGCACCGGCACCACCTCTACGCGGCCGCCGGCGCGCTGGCCGCGGCCGTCTTCCCGCCCCTGGCCCCGGCCCGGCGGTCGCTCCGGTTCGCGCTGGAGCGCTGGGCCGACGAGGAGGCGGCGGCGAAGACCGGGGACCGCGTGCTGGTCGCCCGGACCATCGCCCGGGTCGCCCTGGCCGCGCCGGGGCCCAACCCGACCTGGCACCCGGCGCTGGCCGACTTCCAGGTCGTGCGGCGGGTGGAGGCCCTGCTGGGGGATGCCCCCTCGGCGAACCCGGTCGCGGGCCCCGCGCTGCTCGGCGGCACCGGGGTGGCCTCCGGCGGTGTGGCCTCCACCTGCATCCAGCTGCACCACATCTCATTCCTGCTGCTCCTGTGACCTGTTCCACGGCGGAACCGGGGGCGGGATCCCCGCGGATGAGGCAGGCTGGGAACGACACCTGTAGTAGGGCGGGCGGAGCCCCGCGGCGCGGAGGAAGGCGGGGAGCGATGCCGGCGACCGGGACGGGCCCGCGAGCGCCCCGGCGCGCCGCCGGGCGGTCCGCGGCCGTGCTCGCGGCCGTGCTGCTCGCGATCCTCGCGCTCACCGCCCACCACGGCATGGTGCACTGGGCCGCGTCGGCGGCGCCCGCCGGAACCGCCGCGGCGGCCGAGGCCCCGGGTTCCGGCCACGGCGGCGCCCACCCCGGCACCGACCGGTCCGACTCCGGCCACTCCCCCTCCGACCAGGCCGATTGCGGGCAGGCGGCGGGGAAGTGCCAGAGCGCCAAGGTCGTCGTCGACGTCGCGCTGCCGCCCCGGGCCCGGCTGGTCCTGCCGTACGCGGCGCCCGCCCCGCCCACCGCCTCCCGCACCGCGCGCACCGCCGCGCCTTCACCGCCCGACCTGGCGGAACTGTCGATCCTGCGGATCTAATACCCGGCGCTCGAACACCGCCGATTCCGATCCGCAACCCCCCTTTCCAAGCGAAGGACAGTTCAGCCATGCCCGAAATCAACCGCCGCTCGTTCATCGGCGGAGGGATCGCCCTCTCCGGTCTCGGCCTGCTCGCCGCCTGCGGGCGGAGCGGCGCCTCCTCCGGCGGCCTGGTCAAGCCCACGGACGCCATCGTCGACGCGGTCGAGAAGGAGCGCGCCGGCACCGGCAAGGTCCGGAAGTTCACCCTGCGCGCCGCCGAGACCGAGTTCGACCTCGGCGGCCGCACGGTCCGGACCTGGGGATACGGGGACGAGCTCCCCGGCAAGGAGCTGCGCCTCACCGCCGGGGACACGCTCGAGGCCACCCTGGAGAACCGGCTCCCGGAGGAGAGCTCCGTGCACTGGCACGGCCTGGCCATGCGCAACGACATGGACGGGGTCCCGCACGTCACCCAGGACCCGGTGCAGGCCGGCAAGGACTTCACCTACCGGTTCATCGTGGACACACCGGGCACGCACTGGTTCCACCCGCACACCGGCACCCAGATCGACCGGGGCCTGTACGCGCCGATCATCGTGGACGACCCGCGCGAGCCGCTCTCCTACGACGAGGAGTGGACGGTGATGCTCGACGACTGGCTGGACGGGGTCGACGGCACCCCCGACGACGTGCTCAAGGATGTGCGCGGCGGGATGGACCACGGCGCGCACGGCATGGGGGGCGGCGGCCCGATGCGGATGGGCGCCATGCTCATGGGCGCCACCAGCGACCTGCTGGGCGGCGACGCCGGGGACGTCTTCTACCCGATGCACCTGATCAACGGGCGCCCCGCCGCCGATCCGCGGACCTACTCCGCCAAGCCCGGCACGCGGGTGCGGATCCGCCTGGTCAACGCCGGGGGCGACACCGCCTACCGCGTCGCGCTGGGCGGGCACCGGATGACGGTCACGCACACCGACGGCTACCCGGTCGAGCACCGGGAGGTCGACGCGGTGCTGCTCGGCATGGGCGAGCGCTACGACGTGCTGGTGACCCTGGACGACGGCGTCTTCCCGCTGGTCGCGCTGGCCGAGGGCAAGGACGAGACGGCGCTGGCGGTGGTGCGCACCGGCTCGGGGAGGGCCCCGGGCGAGAAGGTCCGCCCGGACGAGCTCGACGGCGAGGTCGTGCACTCCACCGAGCTGACCGCGGACCCCTCGGTCCGCCTGGAGAAGCGGAAGCCGGAGGTCCGGCACGAGGTCGAGCTGACCGGGGGCATGGCCGCCTACGACTGGGCGATCAACGGCCGCCGGTTCGACCACGCCAAGCCGACCGAGGGCGCGTTCACGGTGGAGCAGGGCCAGCGGGTCCGGGTGGTCTTCACCAACTCCACCGGGATGTGGCACCCGATGCACCTGCACGGCCACACGTTCCAGGTCGGTTCCACGGGGCCGCGCAAGGACACGCTGATCGTGCTGCCCGGCGAGACCGCGGAAGTGGACTTCGACGCCGACAACCCGGGCCGGTGGCTCGTGCACTGCCACAACATCTACCACGGCGAGGCCGGGATGATGGGCCTGGTCGCCTACACCTCCTGACCCGCCGGGGCGGCGCCGGACCGGCCCCTCTCCCCCCGGCGCCGCCCCCTCTCGACTGCGCGGAGTCCCCGCCCCCTCTTTGCCGTGCTTATCGATTCTCGATAGATCCACGTCGCGGTCCGATCGCAGGAGAGCCATGGGAAGGCCGACGCCGCTCACCCGGCCATGGAAGGCCACGGCCCCGCGCGGCCCCTGATCACCCCGCCTCCCGCAGCGCTCCCGCGCGAACCGCCCCGCCGGTCGTCGTTGAGGACCCGAAAACAGGAACTCCCCGGAAATCCACAGCGCAACGGCCCCGATGACTCCATGAACGGACCCCAGAAAAACGAAGAACCACTCCTCATTTCCATTTATTTCCTCCGCCCCCATCGCTACCTGGGGCGGGTGAGAGCGAGCCCCGCTCCCGCTAAGCTCCGAGAGCAGCGGTCGCCGACCTCCCGGAGGGTTCGTGGAAGACGCGTCCAGAACCGCTCCGGCCGGGCGGGAGCGGCCCGGCGGGCTGCTCTTCCGCAATCGTGATTACACCGGATGGTGGATCGGCGACACATTCGCCGATTTCGGTACGGCGCTCTCCCTTGTCGCTTATCCGCTGCTGGTGCTCGCGGTCACCGGTTCGGTGGCGGGCGCCGGGACCGTCCAGGCCGCCGCCATCGTCGGCAGCCTGGCGACGATGCTGTTCGGCGGCGCCTGCGCCGACCGCTCCTCCCGGCGGGCCCTCATGATCACCGGACCGATCGTGCAGTCCGCGGCGGTGGGCACCGTCGTGGCCGCCGTCATGGCGGACCAGGTCGCCCTCGGCCACCTCGCCGCGGTCGGGTTCGTCCAGGGCCTGGCCAACGGGATGACCCAGGGCGCGCAGCTCGCCGCACTCCGCCGCCTGGTGCCGGCCGAGCAGATGCCGACCGCGTGGGGCCAGTACGAGGCCCGGACCATGACGATCAGGCTGGTCGGCCCGGCGCTCGGCGGCCTCCTGTTCGGCCTCGCGCGCTGGGCGCCGTTCCTCATCGAGGCCGTGGCGTTCCTGGGCAGCGTGATCGGCACGGCGCTCATCCGGCGCCCGCTCGGCCCGGACCCCGGCGGGGCCGCTCCCCGCGAACCGGTCCTCGCGAGCATCGGCGCCGGCCTGAGGTTCATCCGCGGCAACGCCTACCTGCGCTTCTCCGCGCTGTGGGTCTCCCTGGTCGCCGCCTGCCACACCGGCCTGGTGCTGCTGGTGATCGTGCTGGTCGACGGCCGCGGCGGCAGTGCCGCCCTGGTGGGCGCGGTGAGTTCCGCGGGCGCGATCGGCGGGCTCGCCGGAGCGCTGCTGTCGAACCGGATCGCCGGGCGCGTCCCCGGGCGGCGGCTGGTCATCGCGGTGTCCTGGCTGATCGTGGCGGTGGCCCTGGCCCTGGGCTCCGTCCCCGGCACGTGGACGGCCGGCGCGCTCCTCGCCGTGCTGATGTTCCTCAACTCGCCGCTCAACGTGGTCCTCGCCGCCCACGAGATGAGGATCGTCCCGGATGAGCTGATGGGCCGGGTGCAGAGCGCGATGAGCGTCGCGGCGCTGTCCCTCCAATGGCTCGGCCCCCTCACCGCGGGCCTGCTGGCCTCGGCCTTCGGCCCCACCGCGGCCACGGCCGTCTTCGCCTGCGCGGCGGCCGTGCTCGCGGTCGCCACCCACCTCTCCCGAGGCCTGCGCTCCCTCGACGCTCCCACCCGGTGACCGAAACCACCCGGCGAGAGGCGTCCCCGGAGCCGCCCCTGCGGGGGAAGCGCCCCTTGGAAACAATCAAGCCCTGACCTGTCACTCCAGGTCAGGGCTTAACTGTCGCTGTCTCAAGGCGGCGCACTCGGGAGGACTCGAACCCCCATCCTTCTGATCTGTAGTCCGATTGACCCCATTACGCCTTCTTGCGGGGCGTTGTGGATGGCGCTGTCCTGTTGTGCATCTTCCCAGGCCACGAGAGCATCATCTTCTGCTTGGTATCAACGGGCGCCAGGCAGTGCCCAGAACTCTGCCCCCGTCGCCGCCCCCGCTAGAGGAACCTGCGGTGCCTCTGCCATGACGCAATCAGATGGTCGGCACGCCTGGCTGGACATCTTTCACCCCTAGCCTCAGCGACGGCGCCGGAGCCTTCGCCGGCCAGGGGTCTATGCACGCCTGCAGAAAGTCTGCTCACGGGAACACTGGTGAACGATGAACATCCCCTCGGCCGAGGAGCCCTCTTCGGAGGCAGGCCTGCGCGCTGTCGAAGCGGCTCGGAGGGGACCCACCTCTGACCTTGTGGGAGAAGGCCCTCCTCGAGGGGCTGCTCCCTGGTCCCGGCATGGAAGGTCGCCGCGGGTCGGAGTGAGCTGTCCTGACTGCGCCCTCTGTCCTCTGGCGAGATGTATCCGGCTGTTCGGACTGTGGTGTCGCGCGAAGCGTACGGCTATACTTGAATCAGATTGACAGACACTGATTCAAGCTGGTGGCGAGGTGATGGCGATGGCAGTGTCGGATGTCGGCGTACGCATCGAACGCGCCCGTGCTGCAGCGGGCCTGAGCCAGCGCGCCCTCGCTGACGCCACGGGGATCTCTCAGTCCACCCTGTCGCGGATCATCTCCGGGGACCGGGCGGCGAAGATGCCGGAACTCGTAGCGATCGCGTGGGAGACCGGGCATACGGTCGCCCAGCTCACCGGGAACGGGGCCGTGTCCGAGCGCGTGGAGTGCGCGGCTCGGGCGACTAATGGCTCAGACATGGACGCCATGCGCCAGGCGCTGCTGGACTTCCTGGAACTGGACGCTTACCTGGACGACCAGGCCATTCCCGCCACGGTCTGAAACGGAGCCGGAGAACTGTGAGCGCTGAAGCCGAAGGCCGTGCTGCCGGCGAACGGTTCCGCCAGGAACAGAGCCTGGGCGTGCAGCCATTGGGCGACCTCGTGGCGATCATCGAGCAGGCCACAGGCATCGACGTGGCCGTACTCGAAGCGGACCAGGACCAGCACGGCATGATGATGCGGGACCCCCAACGCGACGCCGTGTTCATCGGCGTCGCGTGCACCCGCCATCCGATGCGGCAACGCAGCACGCTGGCCCATGAACTCGGCCATGTCCTTTTCGCTGACGTCAAGGACGGCTCGGCAGGCGCTTGGAGCCACCGTTCCGCCGAAGAGATCCGAGCCGACGCGTTCGCCCGGCACCTGCTCATCCCGATCGAGGGCCTGCGTGAGTTCCTCGGAGAACGGGGGCCGCTGACCCAGGCCGAGCTCTCCGAGGTCGTCCAGCGGTTCCTGGTCTCACCTAAGATCGCCGCGATCGCACTGTGCCAGGCGGGGTACATCGATGACGCCACCAAGCAGGAGTGGCGGACGCTCACCGCGCCGCGGTTGGCCACGCGGTTCGGCTGGAGTGACCAGTACCGCGCCCTGCAGGATGATTCCGCCCGGCGCAGAGCGCCGCAACGGCTCCTCGCTCGAGCGATCAGCGCCTACGCCGAAGGCGTATTGTCCGTGCAAGCCATCGCCACCCTTCGGGGCATCACCCGGCAGGAGGCGGAAACGGAGCTGCGGGAGGCCGGCGTAGTGCCGGCCGAACACCCGGTGGCATGGGCCGAACCCGCCGATTTGCCGGACGCGGACGTGGACCTCGCGGCCTTGGACGAGGCCCTCGGGGCACCCGACCACGACACTGATCCCTCTGACGTGAAGACGAGCGGGAACGGATGAGCCACCGGCCGATCATCGACGCCGGTCCCGGCCTGAACTTCCTCTCGGTCAACCAGGAGCGCCTCCTCATCTGTGTCCTGGGCAAGCTGAGTGCTCCGGAGACCGTGCAGAGCGAGGTGTTCAACAAGTCCCGGCGGGATGAGCGCTTTCGAGCCGCCGAGCACCTCTGGCGGAAGTTGACCCCGAACTGGATGCGGATCCTGTCCGACGACCAGACCCCCGAACTCGCGGCCGTCGTCCAGCGCATCACCCTCCAACCCATGGCCGAACGGCTGAAACGCCCCAAAGACCTGGGCGAGATCATGGTCATCGCGCACGCGGTCGTCGCCGCTGAAACAGGCGAGGAAGTCACCGTGCTCATCGACGACGGGCAAGGAGCGCGGACCGCGACCTCGGAGATCAGACGCCTTGAACGACTCCGCCGCAGCGGTCGTCCGGTGGGGGCGATCACCCTGGTCAGCACGGTGACCATCTTGGAGCGGGCCGCACAGGAGCAATACGTCGAGAGCAAAGCGGACATGCGCCGTCTCTACCAACGGCTGCGTGACCTGGATGACGGGCTGCCGCCGATCGAGTCGACCGGATTGCTGTCGCCCGGCCTCTGGTCCTGAACGATCACGGTGGTCTTCCCCGACCACATGCTGCTCGGCAGGGAGACCGTCGAGTGGATCGACTCCCTGCGCGAACTTGGTCCGACGGACGGCCGGCGCATCGGCCTGGCCCTGCTGCGATCAGGGGGCGCTCACGAACCCGCGCTACCAGGCCGCCACAGGGGTTGAGTCCTGCGTCGCGACGAGCGAGCTGCAGGGCCTGGTGGCTCGCGAGCTCGCGATACGGGAAGGAGCACGGGGGTCATCGCACTACCGTCCGCACCTATTTTAGTGACTTATGGAAACAATATATTTCACACACGAACCATTGCGGGAATCAAATCTCCGGTCGACTATTTTTCCGAAACCGTTTTTCCTGATTCGGATACAGTCAGGTGATCTCAGCGAGTTTGCTTTTCAAGTTTGCGCAGGACCAGGGCGGCTTTGGTGAGGTCGCCGATCTTCGAGGGGGCTCTTGGTGATGCGACGCAGAGGCCTCCAGCGTCCGGTCGGCAGGGCCATCGCGCGCTCCCCGAGGCCTCGCATAGCGCGTAGCAGGTCGGCGGCCTTGTCGTCGGTGCTGAAGCGCTCGGGATCCACGTCCCCGGGGCGTTTGACAGGGATGTGCACGCCGGTGCCGGCGCCTTCATGGCCCGGGTCGGCCAGGTCGGTGCCCGCAGGCGGGGTGGGCAGCCACTGCTGTCCGACCACAGCGGTCAGGGCCTGGCGCAGGCTGCGAGACTTGCCGGCGGCTGAGTCGCCTACCGCCAGTATCGGGTGGGCTGTGGGGGCGTCCGGCTGGTAGCGGTAGTTGCAGTGGACAATTCGCCGCCGCCCGGACTCCTCTGGTGACCAGTCGGAGGCGCCGGCATTCACGGTCTCTTGGGTGCGGCGCCAGGTCTCCTCTGTCTCCTCTTCGGATGCAGCAAGGGCGCTTGCCCTGCCCGAGCAGGGGCCGGAGGAGGCCACCGGCGATCCACCGGTCGATGTGCGTACGGTGAGTCAACGGCGCCGGTGACCCCATGTTCGGTGTATCAGCGACGGTGCGCGCCTGGACGGTCGTCCTCTTCTCCGAACTCCCATCCCATTGGACTCTTGGCGGCCCATACGTACGCCGCTGGTGAAACATGCGAACCCCGTTTTTTCGAGAACTTCTTGATCGTGCTGCTATGGGCAAGAGGTCGAGGTGTCCGGTTGCGGACAAGGCGTCGACCGGTGGAGGTGTTATTGTCGGCATCTGAACGAAAAATTTCCTCCAGGGATTGAAGATCGAGAAAGTAGGAGAATGTGAAGATCCGACTTGCCGTCATGGCGTCTGCAGTGGTGCTCACAACAGCACTCACCGGCACTCCTGCCTCTGCGGCAATCATCCCGTGCACGCAAAATAATGTCGACCCGCCTTGGGGGCCCGTGTGCGATCGCCGTCCCACCGACGGAGATGCGGGGGGAGTCAGTGGATCGGTTAGGGTCGAATATTTAAGGAATACCAAATACCATGCTTCGATTCGATTCGAAGCCAAAGGTGAGCATATTTACTTCAACAACAACACTACAACCGGGGCGACCCTGGCACTTTACATGCGGGATGATCTCGGGAGTTGGCGTCCTTATTATAAATATGCACTTGAAGCCGGGGGCTCTGAATATGTCAACGCCAAACTGGGGGAAGATCGTGCGGTCAGGCTTCAGGTGGAAGTTCACGGCCGTGGAACTGCCTGGCTGTCCACGCTCCGCACCTAGGAGCTCTATGCTGATCTTTAATTAGATGGTTGAAGCGAGTGGGTAGGGACCGAGTCCGACTGAGGCGATCTCAGCGACTTCTGATATGGGATGAAAGACCGCACAGCACGCGGACCAGATGAACCGGCGGATATCGCCGTTCCCCGGACACAGTCGTGGAGCCCCGGGTAGAAGGCGAGGTGCCGAATCCCTGCCGGGCTACCGTGAAAGGCTCCACGCGGCCGCCCATGATGCCATCCTCGACGTCCCCGGGGAACTCGTCCTCGAGTGATCCTTGACGGCAAGCTCTTCGAATCCGACCGCTGCTCCCAGCGCAGGCCCGGCGACAACGGGGTCGACCTCTGGTGCAGCGGCCACAAGAGGCGCCACGGGGCGAACATCCGATTCATCGCCGGCGCCGACGGCGAACCCCTGTGGACGGGCGACTCCGAGCCCGGATCGGTCTCCGATGTCACCGCCGCCCGCCTGTACGTTCCGCCCCTGCTGCGCGAGGCCGCGAAACAGGGCCCCATCATCCTGGCCGACCAGGGTCATGAAGGCGCCGGCACCGGCGTGCACATCCCTGTCAAACGCCCGGGGACGTGGATCCCGAGCGCTTCAGCACCGACGACAAGGCCGCCGACCTGCTGCTACGCGCTATGCGAGGCCTCGGGGAGCGCGCGATGGCCCTGCCGACCGGACGCTGGAGGCCTCTGCGTCGCATCACCAAGAGCCCCCTCGAAGATCGGCGGCCTCACCAAAGCCGCCCTGGTCCTGCGCAAACTTGAAAAGCAAACTCGCTGAGATCACCTGAGTGGCCAGGAGGCTTCGACGACTTCCCTGAGAGATCGCCGCCTACCTCAAGCGCCCCGCCACCATCGGAGACACCCTGATACGTCTCTTCAAGTTCGCCGGCCATGAGGTCATCCGTCAGAACCACCTTGGCGGTTGGCCCCGCCATACTCATCGAACACCTGGCGGACGAAGGCCAATCCCACCAGGACTCCTCTATCGTCGACCTCGCCAGGGGCCGGACGCCGCTCTCGAGTCAAGCGGATTCGAGCTCGCGTGATGCCACCGGGTCCCATGTGGCTCCGCAGGTTCCGGGCTGAGGGCGTCATCGCGGTGAGGAAAGAAAGTTGCCTGTACTGCGTCGTCCTAGCCGCGGTTCCGGTGAGGAGCGTCTGGAGCGAAGGCGAGGCCGGTGGTGCATGAAGGAGAACGCGCAGGCGAGGCGGCCAAAACGGGTTCCTGGCCTGTCCGCGCCCGATCGGGTGTGCGGAGTCGCAGGTCAGGGAGTGAGGAGTTGACACCCTGTTCGCACCCACGGGCCGGAGGACGCCCGCATGGCCTTGGGAGACAACCGAGCCCTGACCTGTCACTCCAGGTCAGGGCTCGATCATCGCTGTCTCAAGGCGGCGCACTCGGGAGGACTCGAACCCCCAACCTTCTGATCCGTAGTCAGATGCTCTATCCATTGAGCTACGAGTGCAGATTCTTCTGTTGTCGTCCCCCGGGCGACTTCCCGTCTCCCTGAGGACGAGTAAGACTCTACCACGGTGCGGAGCGGGTTCTGACCGGTTTATCGGGGTGAGCCGGGCCATGCCCGTCGGGCGGTGCGGGCGGGGGCGCTATGCACTCCGGCATAGCGGGACGGGTCCGGAGAGGCGATGTGCCGGGCCGGGGCGCGGGCCTAGCTTCTGGGGCGGAACATCCCAGGACGAGGACGGAGCCGGTGTGCTCACGGTACGCGGATTGACGAAGAGCTATGGCGGGGTGACGGCCGTCGACGGGCTGACCTTCGAGGTGCAGCCCGGGGCGGTGACCGGGTTCCTCGGCCCGAACGGGTCGGGGAAGTCGACGACGATGCGGGTGCTGCTCGGGCTGGACCGGCCCACGGCCGGCGAGGCGCTGGTGAACGGGGTCCGGTACGCCGACCTTCCCCGGCCGGCGCGGGAGGTCGGGGCGCTGCTCGACGGAGGGGCGGCGCACCCCGGGCGGAGCGCCCGCGCCCACCTGCTGGCGCTCGCCCGGGGAAGCGGGATGCCGCGGCGGCGGGTCGCGGAAGTGCTGGAGGAGGTCGGGCTGGCCGGGGCCGCCGGCCGCCGGGTCGGCGGGTTCTCGCTCGGGATGCGGCAGCGGCTGGGCATCGCCGCCGCACTCCTCGGCGACCCCGGGATCCTCCTCTTCGACGAGCCGGTCAACGGGCTGGACATGGACGGGGTGCTCTGGGTGCGCCGCCTGGTCCGCGCCCTCGCCGACGAGGGCCGGACGGTCTTCGTCTCCAGCCACCTGATGAGCGAGATGCAGCTGGTCGCCGACCGGCTCGTGGTGGTGGCGGGCGGCCGGCTGGTCGCCGACGCGCCGCTGTCCGAGCTGGTCGCGGCATGGACGCGCAGCCGGGTCCTGGTGCGCACCCCCGACCCCGGGCGGCTGGCCGAGCGGTTGCGCCGGGACGGGGCCGGGGTCGAACCCGCCGACGGCGGGCTGGTGGTGCACGGGGCGGCGGCCGAGGCGGTCGGGGACGCCGCGCACGAGGCCGGGGTGCGCCTGCACGGCCTCCACCGGGAGGAGGCCTCGCTGGAGCAGGCCTACCTCGAACTCACCGGCGCCGGTGTGGAGTACGCCGCCGGGCGCGGCGGGCAGGAGGAGGGGTGATGGCGGCGGTGCAGCGCATCCGGACGGCCCGGGGCGAGTTCGCCCGGGCCGCGGCCATGGAGTGGACCAGGCTGGCCTCCCTCCGCGCCACCTGGTGGTGCCTGGGCATCGGCGCCGCGGCCATGGCCGTGTTCGCGGTCCTGATGGGGGTCTCCGCGGCGGACCGGCTCGCCGACGACCCGGCCTCCGCGAGCGGGTTCTCCTACGCCCGGCTCACCTCGCAGGGCGTCTTCTACCTGCTGCAGTTCGTCGTCCTCACCCTGGCCGCGCTGATCGCCACCGGCGAGTACGGCAGCGGCGGGAGCGCCGCCGCGCTGCTGGCGGTCCCGCGCCGCGGCCGGCTGCTGGCCGCGCGCACCGCGGTCACCGCCGGGTTCGCGTTCGCCATGGGCACGGCGGTGACCGCGCTCGGCATCGGGGCGCTGCGGCTGGTGCTCGGCGGCGGGGTGCCGCTGGATCCGGGGTACGCGGTCCGCACGGTGCTCGGTGCGGGCGCGTGCATGGCGCTGTTCGCGGCGATGGCGGTCGGGCTCGGCACCGCGCTGCGCGGCACCGCGGCGACCATCGGGACGGGGCTGCTGCTCCTGCTGGGGATACCGATGGTGCTCCAGCTCAGCGGGACGGAGTGGCTCGGCGACCTCGCCGCGGCCTTCCCCGGCTTCGCCGGCATCGAGCTCTACGCCTCCGGCGACGCCGGCTTCTACACCGCGCCGCACGACGGCCCGGTGAACGCGTTCACCGTGCTCGGCTGGGCGGCCGCCGCCCTGATCGCCGGGTACGCGGAGCTGCGCGCCCGGGACGCCTGACCGGGGAGGGGGAGGGCGCGCTCCGGCGGTGCGCTCTGGAACGCACCGCCGGAGCGCGTGCTCCCCGCATCGGCCCGGGGGAGGCGTCGGGGCCCTCGGAGGGACCGCGATCGCCCGGCCGGCGGGCGGGTGCCGGCGCCGGTGCCGCACGCACGCGCGGCGGCGGAAGCGGAGGCGCCCTGCCGCCGGTTCGCGCGCAGACCGGTGGCCCGGCCCACCCGGCGAGGCGCGCGGCGGGCCCTCGTCCGTTCCGGCGGAGAGCCGGGCCCGCACCCGCGAGCGCCAGATCGGCGCTCCGGACTCCGGAAGGCGCCGCACCGGACGGCGGCGGGCGAACCGGAACGGGACGGCGAGACGGCAGGCCGCCGCCCTGCCGCCTCGCCGTCCTGCCGCCTCCGGCGGGGACCGCCGCCCGCACCGCCCCGTCGGGCGGCCCGGGGCGGCCGGTCAGTCGATGAACGACACGTCCGGGTGGTCCGGCGAGGGGCCGTCCAGCAGGGGCCGCTCCTCGCCGCGCAGGTGCTCGTCGAAGAAGGCGGTGAGGTAGGCGCGCTGCGCGGCGACGCTGCGCCCCGCGTCGACGGTGCCGATCGACGCCTCGACGGTCTGCCTCCACACCGGGCCGCCGGTCCAGCCGGCGGCCTCGACCTGCGGGACGTACCACTGGGTGTCGATGAAGCCCATGTGCTCCCCCTTCGCCAGATGGAGTTCGAGCACCTCGCCGGCGGAGGCGTCCCGGAACATCCGCCAGTCGGGGCTGTACTCGCTGGTGTGCGGGTGGCCGCGGCCGCCCGAGGTCCCGGCGCCGAAGAGCAGGAACGGCCGGTCGGCGCCGCGCAGGGTGGACTCCGCCCACTCCTCGTCGCCGACGTGGTAGGCGAGGCTGCCGTCCAGATCGGCCCCGGCGTCGATGCGGTCGTCGGCGAGCATCGCCTCGGCCGCGGTCAGCCCGCCCGCGGAGTGGCCGAACATGCCGACCGAGGAGAGGTCCAGCGCCGCGCCGAGCCCGTCGGGCAGCGGGTCGCCGCCGGCGGCGGGATCTCCCCCGGCGGCCGCCTCCTCCAGGGCGTCCAGCACCAGGCCGGCGTCGGCCACCCGGACCCCGGTCGCCTCCCGGTACATCTCCGCGGTGTCCATCCCGCCGGGGACGGAGTCCCGGAGCACCCGGCCGTCGGGCAGCTCCACCGCGGAGGACTCGTAGGGGTGGTCCATGGCCGCCACCGCGTACCCCCGGCCGGCCAGCTCCTCCAGCTGGGCGGTGGCCTGGTGCCGGGTCTGGTTGAAGCCGTGCGAGTAGAGCAGCACCGGCATCGGGCCGGCGCCGGGGGCGGGGTCCGCGCCGATCGCGGCGTTCACCCGCGACCCGGCGAAGTCGATCGCCTCGCGGGACAGCCCCGCCTGCTCCAGCTCGCCGTCGAGGACGCCCTCCACCGCTTCGGGCACGTAGCGGGCCCGCTCGCCGCCGCCCTCCGCGGCCGGGTACCAGAGGGTGACCATGAGGTCCCGCCGCTCGGCCCCCTCCACCCAGGGGTGGCCGCGCCCCTCGTCGACCAGGTGCAGCCGGACCTGGCCGACCGCGTAGGGGCCGGCCGGTTCGGGCGGGGCGAGGCGGACCGGTTCGGGGTCGGTCGCCGCGGCGATCGCCGCCGGGGCGGAGCAGCAGGCGGCCAGCACGGCCGCGGCCGCCGCGTAGCAGCGGACCCGCAGCCGGCGGGGGGAGGGCTCTCTGTTCTTCTGCATGCCCGGATCCTCGCCGCCGGGCGGTGCCGGGCGCATGACCCGGCGGTCTGCGGCCGGCTACCCCGATCGGCATAGCGGCGCCGGGCGGCTCAGCCGGAGGGCGGGAACGGGTCTCCGGCGACCAGGCCCGCCTCGTAGGCGAGCACCGCGGCCTGCACCCGGTTGCCCAGGTCGAGCCGGGTGAGGATGGACCCGACGTGCACCTTGACCGTCCCCGGGGCGATGCCCAGCCGGTCGGCGATGGCGCTGTTGGACAGCCCTTCCCCGAGCAGGGCCAGCACGTCGCGCTCGCGGGCCGACAGCGGCGCGGTCCTCTCCCGGGCGGCCGCGCCGCGCGACATCCGCCCCTCGGCGCCGGTGCCGCGCAGCTCGGTGATGATCCGCCGCGCGACCTCGGGGGACAGGTAGGCGCCGCCCTCGGCCACCCCGCGCAACCCGGCGATCAGGTCGTTCGGGTCGCCGGTCTTGAGCACGAAGCCGCGGGCGCCGCCGCCCAGCGCCCGGGCGATGTAGGCGTCCTCACCGAAGGTGGTCAGGATGACCACCGCGGTCCCGGGGAGCTCCGCGGTGATCGCCTCGGTGGCGGCCAGCCCGTCGGTACCGGGCATCTGCACGTCCAGCAGGGCGATGTCGGGGCGGTGCCGGCGGACCTGGTCGACGGCCTGCGCGCCGTCGGCGGCCTCGCCGACGACCTCGATCCCGGGGGCCGCGGACAGGATGGCGCGCATGCCCGCGCGCAGCATCCGCTCGTCGTCGGCGAGCACCACCCGGATCACCGGGCCCGCGCCGCTCCGCTGCTCTTCCGCCCGCTCGGCCACCGGCCCAGCCTACCGGCGGAGCCCCGGCGGGAGCGGAGCGCGCACCCGGGGAGGGGCCCTGGCCGGCAGGGCGGTGGTGCCGGTCCGCCGGACGGCGCCGGGGATGCGGCCGCGGCCGGGCGGGCGCGCAGCGGCCCGAAGGCGCCCCGAAGCCGGCGGGTGCGGCGGTCGGATGCGCTCTGGCGGCACAGGCGCGGGAAGCGGCGGCCCCGGCCTGCGGGGGGCCGCGGCGGCGCCGGCTCTGGGCGCGAGGAAGGCCCGCCGCCCTCCCCATCGCTCCGGATGTCCGCCGCGCCAAGCCGCGCGACACGCCTCAGAGACTGGTGGGTGTGCGGCCGGTCGCCCGGAGCGCCCGGCAGCGGACCCGCCCCGTTGATCTTGGCGCTGCGGGGGTATCAGGGCGCCCTGATACCCCCGCAGCGCCAAGATCAACGGGGAAGTGGGGCGGCGGCGCACGGCCCAGCGGCCGCGGCGACGTCGAGTCCCCGATCCCCGCCGATGCCGGCGGCAGGCCGGTCACGGCGGGGGCCCTGCGGCGCCTCCGAGCGCGCGGCGCGAAGCGGCCCCGCCCCCCGGACCGGGACGGGGTCATTCCCGCCGCGCGATGACGTCCTTGGCCGCCAGGCGGCCGTCGGCGAAGCAGAGCCGGTAGACCGGCGGCAGGCCGCTCTCGGCGGAGACCAGGTAGTAGGCGCAGGCGGAGCCGGACGGGGCGGGCGGCTCGCCGGGGAGGGGGCCGGGGTCGTAGTCGAACACCGGCAGCACCCGCTCGACGGAGCCCCGGTCGTCGCCGACGCGCAGCCGCTCGTAGTCCGCGCGCGCCAGCACGGTGTGCGTGCTGACGCCCCACAGCAGCAGGAAGCCCAGGGCGGCGACGGCGGCGCCCAGGCCCAGCGGCAGTGCGACCGCGGCCGCCAGCCGGCGCCGGGCGCCGGCGCGGATCAGGGCGCGGTACCGCGCCGCCCCGGTCGCCCCGCCGGGCTCCCCCGCCGGTGGCTCCCCGGGCTCCGCGGAGTCGGGGATCCGCGCCCGGACGGCGAAGCCGCCGCCCCGCTCCGGTCCGGCCCGGAAGGAGCCGCCCATCCCCTCGGCGAGGGCGCGCAGCCCGGCCAGGCCGGAGCCGGTGCCCGCGGCGGCGGGGCCGGCGGCCCCGCCGGGCGGGCCGCCGTCGGAGACCCGGACCTCGGTCGCGCCGCCCTCCCGGACCACCCGCACCCGGACCCGCGCGCCGGGGGCGTACCGGGCGGCGTTGGTCAGCGCCTCCTGCACCACCCGGTGCACGGCGCGGCCGGCGGGCCCGGCGGGGACGTCCGGCCCCTCGCGGACCAGCCGCACCGCCATCCCGGCCCCGGCGCAGCGGGAGACCAGCGCGGCGACGTCCTCCTCCCCCTCCTCGGCGCCCGGCCCGGAGGGTTCGCGGCCGTCCTCGCGCAGCACCCCGATGATCTCGCGCAGCCGCAGGGCGGCCCGGTGCGCGGAGGCGCGGAGGCCGGCCGCCGCGCTCCGCCGCTCCTCGGCTCCGGGGCCGGTCCCGGCCGTCATCTCCAGCGCGGCGGCGCCCACTCCGAGCAGGGCGAGTTCGTGCCCGAGCGAGTCGTGCATCTCGGTGGCGATGCGCGCCCGCTCGCGCAGCCGGGCGCGGTCCCGGTCGGCTTCGCGGGCGCGCTCCAGCCGCTCGGCCAGCTCCCATCCGGCGGCGCGCAGCTCCGCCTGGCGCCGGCGGAACCGGCCCAGCAGCCACGGCGCCAGCACGGCGGCGAGCACCGCGATCAGGCCGGCGGCCCAGTCGGTGAGCCCGGTCAGCGCGGCCCGCAGGTCGCCGCCGCGCACCCACACCGCGGCGTAGACCGCCAGCATCGCCAGCGGCACCCCGGCGGCGAGCGCGACCGCCGGCGCGGTGCGCTCGGAGCGCCGCCCGGCCTCGAAGGCCAGCAGCGCGCACGGGAGGGCGTAGGCGATCGGGAAGGACTCCGCGAAGCCGAGGACGGCCGCGGCGCTCGCCGCCGTACCGGGCGCGGCCGCCGCCCACACCGCGGCGAACGGGTGCGCCCGGCGGATCCCGAACGCGGCCGCCAGCAGCGCGGCCGCGGCGGCGGTCTCGGGCCGCGGGTCGGCGCGGAGCCCGCCCAGCTCCGCGGCCAGGAGGCCGGTGCACGCGGCCCAGAGCACCGCGTCGACCGCCCGTGCCCGCCACGGCACCGCGCGGCCGCCCGCTCCCTGCCCGTCCATGCCGCCAGCCTAGGGGCCCGCCCGGCGCCGGGCGGGGCGGCGGTCGGGGCGGCGGGGCTACCCGCCGGTCCTCTCCACCGGCATCCACACCTCGCCGGTGGCCAGGTCCCCCTCGTACTCGGCCTTCACCATGGACGGGCCGCGCCGGATCCGGTAGGCGGGGTTGGACGGGAACCACTCCGCGTAGGCGTACACCCAGATCCGCTGGATCTCCTCGGGGAAGCGGGCCCGGTCGAACCGGAAGGCGACCCAGGGGCCCGCCGGGACGTCCAGGGCCTCCATGCCCGCGGGGACCTCGGCGGCCGACGTGGCGGCCGCCTGGTAGTAGTCGATGTCGCTGCCCTCGCGCTGGTCGGGGTCGTGGGTGACGGTGACCGCCAGGCCGCCGCGGGGCTCCTGGTCGGACAGCTCCTCGATCCGCTCGTGCACGGAGTCGCCGAGGCCCTTGACGAAGTCGACCATGGGCCGGTTGACGCCCTCGTAGATCAGCGGGACCCGCGCCCTGGGGCCGATGAGGCGGAACGCGTCCTTCTCGATGATGCGGTAGCGCATGGCGGTGTTCCCTTCGACGGTGAGGTGGAAGGTCAGCCGCGACTGGGAGTTGAGCGCGGCGCCCGTCCGGCGGGCCTCGCCCGGACCGACCCCGTGCATGGCGCGGAACGCCCGGCCGAAGGCCTCGGCCGACCCGTAGCCGTAGCGGACCGCGATGTCGAGCAGGGTGTCCCTGCCCCCGATCACCTCGGCCCCGGCCAGGGTCAGCCGGCGCCGGCGCACGTACTCCGCGAGCGGCATCCCGGCCAGCGTCGAGAACATCCGCCGGAAGTGGTGCTCGGAGGTGAGCGCGGCGCGCGCCATGGCGGCCGCGTCCACCGGCCCGCCCGGGTCCCTCTCGACCTGTTCGAGCGCCTCGTTCAACCGGTCCAGCATCGCTGCCTCCCTCGTTCACCGCCCACGTTAGGAACGGCGCCCCCGCCCCGACCCGACAGCCGCGGTTCGGCTCCGATCAGGTCGGCGCGGGCATGCGGGGACGGCCGGACCATGGTCGCGGTCCGGCCGTCCTCACGGGCGTGCGGGGAGCGGTTCCCCGGCGGCTCAGGCCCCCGCCTCCTCCAGCGCCCCGGACCAGATGGACAGCGCCTGGTCGACCTGGTCGGCGTCGACGATCAGCGGCGGGATCATCCGCACCACGTTGCCGTAGGGGCCGCAGGTCAGCAGGAGCAGCCCGGCGTCGACCGCGGCCTTGTGCGCGCGGGCGGCGGTGTCGGCGTCCGGGGTGCCGTCCGGGGCGGTGAACTCGGTGGCGGCCATCAGGCCCAGGCCGCGGACGTCGGCGGCGCGCTGGTGCTTCTCGGCCGCCTTGGCCAGGCCGGTGAGGAGCCGCTCGCCCATCCGGGCGGCGTTGTCCACCAGGCCCTCCTCCTGGATGACGTCGAGGGTGGCCAGGGCGGCGGCGCAGGAGACCGCGTTGCCGCCGTAGGTGCCGCCCTGCGAGCCGGGCCAGGCCTTCTCCATCAGCGCGTGCGGCGCGGCGATGGCCGACAGCGGGAAGCCGCTGGCCAGGCCCTTCGCGGTGATGACGATGTCCGGGCGGACGCCGGCGTGGTCGATGCCCCAGAACCGGCCGGTGCGGCCGAACCCGGTCTGCACCTCGTCGGCGACGAGCAGGATGCCGTGGGCGTCGGCGCGCTCCCGCAGCCCGGCCAGGAAGGACGGCGGGACCGGCACGTACCCGCCCTCGCCGAGCACCGGCTCGATGAAGAAGGCCGCGGTGTCCTTGGGCGAGGAGACCGAGGCCAGCAGCAGGTCCAGCTCGCGCAGGGCGAAGGCGGAGGCCTCCTCCTCGGTCATGCCGAGCCGGTAGGCGTAGGGGAAGGGGGCGACCGCGACGCCCGGCATCAGCGGCCCGATCCCGGCCCGGATCTTCACCCCGGAGGTGGTCAGCGAGGCGGCGCCCATGGTGCGGCCGTGGAAGGAGCCCTGGAAGACGATCGCGTTCTGCCGGCCGGTGGCCTGCCGGGCCAGCCGCAGCGCGGCCTCGACCGCCTCGCTGCCGGAGTTGACGTAGAAGAGCCGGTCCAGCCCCTCGGGCAGCACCTCGCCCAGCCGCTCGGTGAGTCGGAGCAGCGGGCGGTGCATCACCGTGGTGTACTGCCCGTGGACCAGGGTGGCGACCTGCCGCTGCGCGGCCTCCACCACCTTGGGGTGGCAGTGGCCGGTGCTGGTGACGCCGATCCCGGCGGTGAAGTCGAGGTAGCGCCGGCCGTCCTCGTCGTAGAGGTGGGCGCCCTCGCCCCGGGCGGCGGTGACCGGAGTTGCCTGCTTCAGTACGGGGGAAAGCTCGGCGGTCATGCGCAGGACCTCTTCCGTAGGATTGTTGACAATCGACGGCGCTATGGAATCATCCGCCTGGGGCGCTGTCCAGGGCGCCCGCCCGTGTCCCGCCCGCTCCGCGGGCGGTCGGCCGGTGCGGGTGCCGGGAAGGCCCGCCCCTGGGAAGAGCACGGCTGATGAGCGGAGGAGAGGCCATGTCCGAGGCGATCGATGAGACCAAGGTCGTCGAACAGGTGGACAAGCGGCTCTTCATCGGCGGCCGCCGGCGGGACGCGGCCGCCGGGGGGACGTTCAAGGTGGAGGACCCCTCCACCGGGTCGGTGCTGTGCGAGGTGGCCGACGCCGGGCGGGAGGACGGGTTCGCCGCGCTGGACGCGGCGGTCGCGGCGCAGTCCTCGTGGGCGGCGACCGCCCCCCGGGAGCGCGGCGAGGTGCTGCGCCGCGCCTACGAGCTGATGATGCTGCGCCAGGAGGAACTGGCCCTGCTGATGACCCTGGAGATGGGCAAGCCGCTGCCGGAGGCGCGCGGCGAGGTCGGCTACGCCGCGGAGTTCTTCCGCTGGTTCGCCGAGGAGGCGGTGCGCATCTCCGGCGGCTTCTCCACCTCGCCCGACGGCAAGGCGCGGTTCATGGTGATGCGCCAGCCGGTCGGCCCGTGCATGCTCATCACCCCGTGGAACTTCCCGCTGGCGATGGGCACCCGCAAGATCGGCCCGGCGGTCGCCGCGGGCTGCACCATGCTGGTCAAGCCGGCCCAGCAGACCCCGCTGAGCATGCTGGCCCTGGCCGACGTGCTGCGCGAGGCGGGCCTGCCCGAGGGCGTGCTCAGCGTGCTGCCCACCACCGACCCGGGCGGGCTGACCGAGCCGCTGCTGCGCGACGGCCGGATCCGCAAGGTGTCGTTCACCGGCTCCACCGCGGTCGGCAGGAGGCTGCTGGAGCAGAGCGCCGAGCAGGTGCTGCGCACCTCCATGGAGCTCGGCGGCAACGCACCGTTCCTGGTCTTCGACGACGCCGACCTGGACGCGGCGGTCGAGGGCGCGATGCAGGCCAAGATGCGCAACATCGGCGAGGCGTGCACCGCGGCCAACCGGATCTACGTGCAGTCCGGGGTCGCCGAGGAGTTCTCCGCCCGGCTCAGCGAGCGGATGGGCGCGCTGCGGCTGGGCCGCGGCGTGGAGGACGGCGTGCAGGTCGGCCCGCTGATCGACGCCAAGGCCCGGGAGAAGGTGCAGGGCCTGGTGGACGACGCGGTGCAGCGCGGCGCCCGGGTGCTGGTGGGCGGCTCCGCCTCGGACGGGCCCGGCTACTTCTACCCGCCCACGGTGCTGGCCGGGGTGGCCCAGGAGAGCCGGCTGTCCAGCACCGAGATCTTCGGCCCGGTGGCCCCGGTCATCCCGTTCGACACCGAGGAGGAGGCGCTGGAGGCCGCCAACGCCACCGAGTACGGCCTGGTCAGCTACTTGTACACCCAGGACGTGACCCGCGCGTTCCGGGTCGCCGAGGCGCTGGAGACCGGCATGGTCGGCCTGAACCAGGGCATCGTCTCCAACCCGGCCGCCCCGTTCGGCGGGGTCAAGCACTCCGGCCTGGGCCGCGAGGGCGGCACCGTCGGCATCGAGGAGTTCCTGGAGATCAAGTACGTCGGCGTCGGCGGCCTGGGCTGAGGCGGCCGGCGCGGGCTTGACCTCGCGGTACTCCGGAAACGGCTGCGAAGAGTGAGCGTTCGCGCTCCGGGCGGAGCAGCGCAGAGCCGTCCGCTCCGCGGAGGGGGCCGCGCGGCCCCCTCCGCCCCGCCCCGGCGCCCTTCCGAGGAGCGCCGGGGGCGCCCTCCCGGCGGACGCGGTACGGCGGCGCTCCCCCACCCGGGCCGCGCCGGCCCCGCCGGGCGGGGCTCACACGTCGACCACCCCGGTGTTCTGGCCGGCCGCCAGCAGCCACTCCCCGTCCTCCTTCGCCAGGATGAGCAGCGGGGAGCTCTCGAACTCGTCCTCGACCAGTTCCCCGTCGACCGTCGACCAGCGCCGCTGGCGGATCTTGGCGGCGGCGACGTCGGGCCGGATGAACATCACGTGTACCACCTCCAGGGTGGTCTTCGCGCCCCGCATCGCCCCGGGGAGCACCCGGCGCGAGAACTCCGCGATCGCGTCGCGCCCCAGCAGGGTCCTGCCGCCGCCCGTCGTCCACACCGCGTCGTGCCGGAACAGGTCGATGAACTCGTCGGCGAGCTCGTTCATCTGGGAGTGCTGAATGGCCGCGGCCACCCGCTCGATCGCCGCGATGTCGGCCGCGCGGACGTCCTCGTCCCGTCGTGTCGTCATGCGGCCCAACCTAGGACCTCAACTCGAGTCGAGGTCAAGGCGTCCCGGCCGCGCCCCGGCGGCTCAGCCGCCGTTGATCCGGGCCACGGTGTCCACCATGTGCGAGCGGATCAGCCGGAGCAGCAGCTCCTCGTCGCCTTCGGTGATGGCGTCCAGGATCCGCTGGTGCTCCTCGACCAGCTCGGACGGCTCCGGGTAGACGTCCTGCATCACGGTGAGGCACATCCGGGTCTCCACCAGCAGGGTCTGCGCCATCCGCTCCAGCCGGGTGTTGCCCGAGCAGGACACCAGCGTCCGGTGGAAGGCCTGGTCGGCGTCGCTCATCGCGTCCCGGTCCGCGGTGGCCGCGGCGTCCACCAGGGCCTGCAGGGCGGCGGTGAGCCGGGCCACCGCCTCGCCCCGGTTGCCGTGCATGATGAGCTCGCAGGCGGTGCGCTCCACGGCCAGCCGCGCGGTGTAGACGTCCCGGACGTCCTCGGGGGCGAGGTCCCGGACGAACAGGCCGCGGTGCCGCTCGCTGCGCAGCAGCCCCTCCTGGACCAGGCGCTGCATCGCCTCGCGGAGCGGGCCGCGGCTCACCCCGAGCCTGCCGGCCAGCTCGGTCTCGCCGAGCTGGTCCCCGGGGGCCAGCGAGCCGTACATGATCGCCTCCCGGAGCTGGTCGGCGATCAGCTCCGAGGTGGACCGCCGCGGCACCGGATGGAGTTGTCCTGGGGACGTCATCTGCTCGTTCGGGGCGCCCGGCCGGGCCTTCCGGCCGGCCGGCCGCCCCGTCCTCCTCTCGCATGGCGCGGGCGGGCCCGTGCGGCCCGCCCGTCTCGTTCGGGCACCCTATGCGGGGTGCGGTGCGGTCCCCGCCGGAGCCGGGGTGCGGAACAGGGTGCCCAGCCCGTCCCGGGGGCCGGTGTCCCCGGCCAGCCGCAGCCCCTGCCAGACGCTGACCTGGTTGGCGGTGAGCACCGGCTTGCCGACCCGGCGCTCCAGGTCGTCCAGGATCGCCGCGCTGTGCAGCGCGGTGTCGGGCACCAGCACCGCGTCGGCGCCGGCGTGGTCGGCGGAGGCGACCCAGTCCAGCACGTCGGCGGCGGCCAGGGTGCCCACCTCGGCCGCGGTGACGATGCCGCGGCCGGTCCAGGAGGTCACCCCGATCCCGGCGTGCGCCAGGAAGTCGGCGAACCGGGAGGCCACGTCCTCAGGGTAGGTGGCGGCCACCGCGACCCGCTCCGCGCCCAGGTGCCGGACGGCGTCGACGAACGCGAACGAGGTGCTGGAGGCGGGCACGCCGGCCTCGGCGGCGACCCCGGCCGCCTGCTCGGCCGCGCCCTCCCAGCCGAACACGAAGCTGCCGCTGGTGCAGGCCCACACGGCCGCGTCCACGCCGAGCGCGCGCAGCTCGCGCGCGCCTTCGGCGAGCACGTCGGAGCCGCCGACGTCGAGCAGGGCGTCCACCCGGTGCGCGTCCTCGCGCATCAGGGTGTGCACCAGGTGGAGTTCGGTGCCGGGGCCGAGCCGCTCGGCGAAGGCCGGGTAGTCGTCCTCGGCGCTGTATCCGGGGTAGAGGAATCCCGCGCTGGTCATCGAGTGGGAACCGCCTTTCTGCGGGTGTGCGGGAAGGGGGTCACGCCGCGGGGGCGCGGTGGGCGGTGGTGTCGAGCAGGTGCTGGCCGGCGCCGACCGCGCGGCGGCCGATCGCCGACAGCGCCGCCCACATGGTGACCTGGTTGGCGGCCAGCACCGGCTTGCCCAGCATCCGCTCCAGCGGGGCGATGATGTCGTAGGTCAGCACGTTGGTGCAGCTGATGAAGACGGCCTCGGCGTCGGGCCGGTCGGCCTCGCGCACCGCGTGGACCACCTCGGAGTAGCCCACCTGCCAGATGTGGTCGAGCAGGCCCAGCCCGACGCTGGAGGTGGTCTGCACGGAGTGCTCGGACAGGTAGGAGAGCAGCCGGTCGGTGACGCTGTCCACGTAGGGGGTGACCACCGCGATCCGGCGCAGCCGCAGCGCCTCCAGGGCCTGGATGAGCGCGCCGGAGGTGGTGACCGCGGCGGGGGCGCCGGCGTCCAGGATGGCCCGGCGCAGCCGCCGCTGCCCCTCGGCGCCGTGCACGAAGCTGCCGGAGGCGCAGGCGTACCCGACGACCAGCGGCTCGGGCGCGAGCAGGTCGCGGGTGGCGCGCGCGGCGCCGTCCCCGTCGCTCAGCGCCGACGCCTGGTCGACGGTCACCGGGACCGGCACGAACGGCAGCCGGGTGACGTAGAGGGAGATGTCGTCGGGGGCCCACCGCCACAGCTCGCGGTCGAGGGCGAAGTCGTAGGGCGCGATCACGCCCACCCCGGACTGCCAGGGCGTCTGCGTGAGGGCGGAGATCTCCACCAGGCCGTCGGCGACCCGCTGGTCGGGGAGGAGTCCGGGCTCGCCGAGGAGCTCCATGGTCGCGGCGGTCTCCTGCTCGGGACGGACCCGCTCGCCGCCCCCGCCGTCACCCGATGCCGGAGAACCCGGGGTGTGTTCGGTCCGCATTGGTCACTCACCTCCTTCTCGCGTTCTTCTGTGCGTTCCTCTTCGGTGTCCTCGACGGACCGGGACCACGCGGCGCGGTCAGTCTTCGATGCGGCGGTAGACCAGGCGCTCGCCGACCGAGCCGGAGCGCCACACGTCGTGGCAGGCCTCGGCCATCCGGTCGAGCCCTTCGACGATGCCGCCGTAGACGTTGCCGGGCACCCAGCCCACATCGCCGTTGAGCAGCAGGTTGTTCCGGCCGTAGAAGATCGCCAGGTCGATCACGCCCGGGAGGTGGCCGACCCCCTTGTCCTCCTTGAACCGGCGGTCCAGCATGCCGCCGTCGAAGGCGAAGTAGACGACGTCGCCGGGGATCGGGGTGACCGTGGGGTTCTCCAGGCCCGGCTCCTCCGCGGCGAACCGGGGGACCATGGTGTACACCTCGTTGCGCGCGTACTTGGCGTGCTGGACGTCGCCGGCCTGCGGCAGCGCGCGCCAGACCGCCTCGCAGGTGCGCGGGGCGTCCTTGTCGTAGAGCTCGGCGACGCACTCGACGCCGCGCTTCTCCAGGGAGATGGACATGTACCTGGGCATCTCAAAGGCCCTTCCGACGCTGGGCTGGGGTCACGGGATACGGCGGGACCGTGCGGTGATCGCTCGCTATGCGGCCGCTGGGGCGATGGCACCGCGGAGACGCGTCATCCGCGGATTGTTGACAATCTTACGATCGGGGCGCCGGGGGCGGCAATGCCGACACCGGCCCCGATCCCGGCCGCGCACCGGAGCGCCGCCGACATCGCAGTTCACGGCCGGTTGCGGATTGTTGACAATCCACCGTGCGGGTCCCTAGCGTTTCAACCGCCCGGCGGAGCACCGCCGCGGCCCGCACCGCCGATCCGGAGCCGCCTTCGTGACCACCGGAACCCCGTCCCCGTCCAGCGGAGCCCCCTCGGCGCCGCGCCTCGTCGTGCTGCACGGCGGCGAGCCGCCGCCCGGCCGCGAGCGGATCGACGGCCGCCCCGGCCTCGCCGCGGTCGACTACGCCACCGCCGACACCCTCGGCGACGCCCTGCCCGGCGCCCGGGCGCTGCTGGTGTGGGACCTGTTCACCGAGGCGCTCACCGCGGCCTGGCCCAAGGCCGACGCGCTGGAGTGGGTGCACGCCGCCACCACCGGGGTGGACAACCTGATGTTCCCCGGCCTGGTGGAGAGCGGCACCGCGGTCACCAACTCGCGCGGGGTCTTCGACCGGCCCATCGCCGAGACCGTGCTGGGCTTCGTCGTCTCCTTCGCCAAGGGCCTGCACATCACCCGCGACCTGCAGCGCGAGCGCACCTGGAAGTGGCGGGAGACCGAGCCGGTCGCCGGGCGGCACGCGCTGGTCATCGGCACCGGCGGGATCGGGCGGGCCATCGCCCGGCTGCTCTCGGCCGCCGGGATGACGGTGGAGGGCGCGGGCCGCACCCCGCGCACCGGCGACCCGGACTTCGGCACCGTGGTCGAGGCCTCGCTGGAGGTCCCCGGCGCCGGGCTGCACGAGGCGCTGCCGCGCGCCGACTACGTCGTCGCCGCCGCGCCGCTCACCCCGGCCACCCGCGGGCTGATCGGGGCGGAGGCGCTGGGCAGGATGCGCCCCACCGCCCGGCTGATCAACGTCGGCCGCGGCCCCACCGTGGTCGAGGAGGACCTGGTCCGCGCGCTGCGCTCGGGCGCCGTCGCCGGCGCCGCGCTGGACGTGTTCGCCGCCGAGCCGCTGCCGACGGACTCCCCCCTGTGGTCGATGCCGCAGGTCATCGTCTCGCCGCACATGTCCGGCGACGTCGAGGGGTGGAAGGACGAGCTGGTCCGGCTCTTCCTGGACGAGCTCGACCGCTACCTCGCGGGCGAACCGCTGCGCAACGTCGTGGACAAGCGGCGGGGGTACCCCGCCGGGCACTGAACCCGCACCGCGCGGGCCGTCACGAGGAGAGAGGTCGCACCGATGACGATCGGATCGGAACGGGACCGCGCAGCGGCCGTACCCGCGCAGGGCGGGTCCGCCTCGCCCGCCGAGATGCCGGCCACCGAGCTGCTCGCCAGATACGCCTCGGGCGCGCTGTCCCCGGTGGAGGCGGTGGAGTCGGTACTGGCCCGGATCGACAGGGAGAACCCGGCGCTGAACGCGTTCTGCCAGGTGTGGGCGGACGAGGCGCGGGCCGCCGCGAAGGCCTCGGCCGAGCGGTGGCGGCGCGGGGAGCCGGCGGGCCCGCTGGACGGGGTGCCGGTCTCGATCAAGGACATCATGCTCACCGAGGGCCGCCCCACGCTGCGCGGCTCGGCCACCGTCGACCCCGACCGGGAGTGGCCGGAGGACTCCCCGGTGGTGTCCCGGCTGCGCGAGGCCGGCTCGGTGTTCACCGGCAAGACCACCACCCCGGAGATCGCCTGGAAGGGCGTCACCGACAGCCCGCTCACCGGCGTCACCCGCAACCCGTGGGACCTCTCGGCCACCCCGGGCGGGTCCAGCGGCGGCGCGTCGGCCGCGGTCGCGGCGGGCATGGGCCCGCTGGCCACCGGCACCGACGGCGGCGGCTCGGTGCGCATCCCGGCGTCGTTCACCGGGGTCTTCGCGCTCAAGCCGACCTGGGGGCTGGTCCCGCACTACCCGGCGAGCGCGTTCGGCTCGCTGGCCCACTCCGGGCCGATCACCCGCACGGTGGCCGACGCCGCGCTGATGATGGACGTGATCACCGGACCGGACCCGCGGGACTGGGGCGCACTGGCCCCGCCCGCGGCGCCGTTCTCCGCGGCCCTGGGCGATCGGGGCGTGCGCGGCCTGCGGATCGCCTACAGCCCCGCGCTGTGGGGGCTGGAGGTCGACCCGGAGGTGGCCGCGGCGGTGGAGACCGCCGTCGCCGCGTTCACCGAGCTCGGCGCGGAGGTGGAGCGCGCCGACCCGCCGCTGTCCGACTGCCGGCAGGACTTCCACGTGCTCTGGTTCAGCGGCGCGGCCAAGGCGATGGAGAACGTCCCCGAGGAGCGGCGGCACCTGATCGACCCGGGGCTGCGCGAGATCATCGCGGAGGGCCTGACCTACTCGGCGCAGGACTACCTGACCGCCACCGCGACCCGGATGGCGCTGGGCGAGCGGATGGGCCGCTTCCACCGGGAGTACGACCTGCTGCTCACCCCGACCATGCCGATCACCGCGTTCGAGGCGGGCCGCGAGGTCCCGCCGGACTGGCCGGACCCGCGCTGGACGTCCTGGGCGGGGTTCAGCTACCCGTTCAACATGACCTCCCAGCCGGCGGCCAGCGTCCCGTGCGGGTTCTCCTCCGCGGGCCTCCCGATCGGCCTGCAGATCGTCGGCCCGCGCCACTCCGACGCCCTGGTCCTCGCCGCCGCCCACGCCTTCGAGCAGGCCCGCCCCTGGGCGCACATCCGGCCCTAGCCGGCCGGCGGCGGGGAGGCCCGTCCCCTCCCCGCCGCCCTCGGGAGAGGGCCCGGCCCCGGCGCGGTGCGGCGGCGGCCGGGCCGGCCCGAAAAGGACGATCCGAGAACGCGGAGAAGGAGAGGGGACCGCGGCGTTCGCCGCGGTCCCCTCTCCTTCTCCGTGTTCTCCTCCTCCGCGGTCCCGGCGCCGCGTCCCGGCGGGTGACGCCACCGCCGGCCCGGAGGACTTGACATGACATCATGAATGACATCATTATGGCGTCATGGATTTGATGCCGTACGTCGACGAACTCCGCCGCCAGCTCATGGTGGCCGCCGAAGCCGGGGACGAGGAGACCCGGGTCATCGCCGAGCGCCTCAGCGCGGCCCTCGAACCCGCATCCCGACTGACCCTGCTGGACGCCCTGTCCGCCGCCGCCGACGAGATCACCAGGGACCTCGCCCCCGGATCGGTCGAGGTGCGGCTGCGCGGACGGCAGACCGACTTCATCGTGACGTCACCGGACTTCGATGACGCCCCCGATGACGGCATCGCGGCGTCACCGCTGCCGCCGGGGAACACCGCCCCCCGGCCCGAGGCCGAGGAGGGCGGAACCTCGCGGATCACCCTCCGGCTCCCCGACCGGTTCAAGCCGCAGGTCGAGGAGGCGGCCCGCGCCGAAGGGCTCTCGGTCAACGCCTGGCTGGTGCGCGCGGTGGCCGCGTCGCTCGACGGCGGCGGGCGCCGGCCCGGCGCCCGCACCCACCAGGTCGGCCGCGGCTACACCGGCTGGGTCCGCTGACCGGCCCCCACCGCTGACCGGGCGGGGCCGCCGGCCCCGCCGCACCGCCTCCACCACGTCTCCGACCAGCGGAGACGTTCACCACCGCCACTTCCAGGAGACCGCCATGCCTGTTTTCGACACCCCCGACCCCGTCACCGTCGACCTCACCCTGGTCGCCGGATCCGTCCAGATCAGCGCCGGGGACCGCACCGAGACCGCCGTCGAGGTCCGCCCCCGCGACGAGGCCAAGGAGGCCGACAAGCGCGCCGCCGAGCAGGTCGAGGTCGCCTACGCCGGCGGCCGCCTCGAGATCCGGGACCCCCAGCCCTCGGGCCTGGGCCGGGTGGTCGGGCGCAAGGGCATGGTCGACATCACCGTCGAGCTGCCCGCGGGTTCGCGGCTCCAGGCCTCAGGCGATTTCGGCACCTTCCGCTGCGACGGGCGCCTGGGCGCCGCCGGGATCGCCCTGTCCAACGGCAACATCGCCGTGGACCTCATCACCGGAAACGCCGAGCTCAGCACGGGGTACGGCTGGATCCGGGCGGGGGAGATCGGCGGCTCCGCCACCGTCAAGTCCTCCGGCGGGGCCATCACCCTCGGCACGGTGACCGGGGACCTGAAGGCGAACTCCGCCCACGGCGACATCACCGCCGACCGGACCCCGGCCTCCGTCACCGCCCGCACCACCCACGGCAGCGTCCGGCTCGGCCGGGTGTCCGCCGGCCGCATCGACGTGGGGACCTCCTACGGCGAACTGGAGATCGGCGTCCGCGAGGGCACCGCCGCCTGGCTGGACGCGGTCTCCAAGAAGGGCGTCGTGCGCAGCTCGCTGGAGGCCGCCGCCGACCCCGCGCCCACCGAGGAGACCGTCGAGGTCCGCGCCCGCAGCGTGCACGGCGACATCACGGTCCGCCGCGCCTGACCGGAGAGACGGGAGACATCCGCATGTCCGAGCACACCCCCCGCCCCGCCGTCTCGGCCGAGGGCCTCCGCAAGTCCTACCGGGACCAGGTCGTCCTGGACGGCGTCGACCTGGAGATCCCGGCCGGAACGATCTTCTCGCTGCTCGGCCCGAACGGCGCCGGCAAGACCACCATGGTGAAGATCCTGTCCACCCTGATCCGCGCCGACGGTGGCCGGGCCCGGGTCTTCGGGCACGACCTGGCCGCCGAGCCGGACGCGGTGCGCGCCGCGATCGGCGTCACCGGGCAGTACTCCGCGGTGGACGGCCTGCTCACCGGGCACGAGAACCTGATGCTCATGGCGAGGCTGCACCGCCTGCGCGGTGCCGCGGCCCGCCGCCGAGCCGCCGAGCTGCTGGACCGGTTCGACCTGGCCGGCGCGGCGAAGAAGCCCGCCGCCGCCTACTCCGGGGGCATGCGCCGCCGGCTCGACCTGGCGATGACCCTGGTCGGCTCCCCCCGGCTGATCTTCCTCGACGAGCCGACCACCGGCCTGGACCCGCGCAGCCGCCGGGACATGTGGCAGATCATCCGCGACCTGGTGGCCGACGGCGTCACGGTCTTCCTCACCACGCAGTACCTGGAGGAGGCCGACCGGCTCGCGGACCGGATCGCGGTCCTGGACCGCGGCGCGATCGTGGCCGAGGGCACCGCCGCCGAGCTCAAGCGGCGGATCCCCGGCGGCCACGTCCTGCTGCGCTTCGCCGAGGCCCGCGCGCTGGAGTCCGCGGCCAGGGAGCTGGGCGGCGAGACCGACCCCGAGTCCCTCGCGCTCAAGGTCCCCGGCGGCGGAGGCATCGCCTCGCTGCGCGGCCTCCTGGACCGGCTCGACACCGCGTCCATCGCCCCCGAGGAGCTGTCGGTGCACACCCCGGCCCTCGACGACGTCTTTCTCGCGCTGACCGGGAACCGGGGCGCGGACGACCACGCACGGAAGGCGAACCGATGACCGCCCTCGCCCGCGCCGCCGGCGACTCGGCCACCATGGTGGCCCGCCAGCTCCGGCACATCCTGCGCTACCCGTCCATGACCCTGCTCCTGGCCGGGATGCCGATCCTGTTCCTGCTGCTGTTCGTGTACGTCTTCGGCGGCGCCATGGGCGTCGGCGCGGGCGGGGCGGCGGCCGCCCGCGCCGACTACCTCGACTACATCGCCCCCGGAATCCTGCTGATCACGGTGGCCAGCGCGGCCCAGGGGACCGCCATCTCGGTGGCCATGGACATGACCGAGGGCATCGTCGCCCGGTTCCGCACCATGGACATCGCCCGGGTCTCGGTGCTGACCGGCCACGTCGTGGGGAGCCTGATCCAGGCGATGCTGATCACGGTCCTGGTCGCGGCGGTGGCGCTGCTGATCGGCTTCCGGCCCACGGCCGGCCCGGCGGAGTGGCTCGCGGCCTTCGGCCTGCTGGCGCTGGTCTCCTACGCCCTGACCTGGCTCTCGGTGGCGCTGGGCCTGGTCTCCAAGAGCGTCGAGACGGCGAGCAACCTCCCCATGCCGCTGGTCTTCCTGCCCTTCCTGGGCAGCGGCTTCGTCCCCACCGAGACGCTGCCGGCCGGACTGCGCTGGTTCGCCGAGTACCAGCCCTTCACCCCCATCACCGAGACGCTGCGCGGGCTGCTCACCGGCACCGGGGCCGGCGGCGCCTGGATCGCCGCGGTCGCCTGGTGCGCCGGCATCACCCTGCTCTCCTACGTCTGGGCCAAGCGGCTCTACGACCGCGACCCGTCGGCCTAGCACCGGCCGCCGCGGCCCGCGAACGGCCCCCGTACCGCCCCCCACTCTGAAACGAGGAACGGCCATGAGCGACCCCGTCCACACCATCGCCGCGCTACCGACCAAGCGCACGCCCGGCTGCCCCTTCGACCCGCCGGCCGAGCTGCTCGAAGCCCGCGAGCACGGCCCCATCAGCCGCTACGTCTTCCCCGGCGGGAAGGAGGGCTGGCTGGTCACCGGGCACGAACTGGTCAGGGCGGTCCTGGCCGACCCGCGGTTCAGCTCCCGCAGGGAGCTCATGCTCCACCCGACCATCGACGTCACCGGCATGGACGTCCCCCCGGCGCCGCCCGGCGAGTTCCTCCTGATGGACGAGCCTCGGCACGGCCGCTACCGGAAGCCGCTCGCGGGCAGGTTCACCGCCCGGCGGATGCGCCTCCTCACCGAGCGCGTCGAGGAGATCACCGCCGAGCACCTGGACGCCATGGAGCAGGCCGGGCCGCCGGCCGACCTGGTGACCGCGTTCGCCAAGCCCATCCCCTCCATCGTGATCTGCGAGCTGCTGGGGGTGCCCTACCGGGACCGCGACGTCTTCCAGGCGGACGTCGAGTCGTTCCTCAGCGGGGAGGCGACCGAGGAGGAGCAGATGGCGGCCTACACCGCGACCCAGGGCTACCTCGCCGAACTGGTGGCCGCCAAGCGCGCGGACCCCACCGACGACATCCTCAGCGACCTCACCGGCGGCGACTTCACCGATGAGGAGCTGCGGGGGATGGGCCTGCTCCTGCTGGCGGCCGGGTTCGACACCACCGCGAGCATGCTGGCGCTGGGCACCTTCGCGCTGCTGCGCCACCCGGCGCAGGCGGCCGCGCTCCGCTCCGACCCCGGCCTCGCCGACGGCGCCGTGGAGGAGCTGCTGCGCTACCTGGCCGTCGCGAAGGCGTTCATGCGGGCGGCGCTGGAGGACGTGGAACTGGGCGGGCAGACCGTCAAGGCCGGCAGTACGGTGGTCCTCTCCTACAGCACCGCCAACCGCGACCCCGAGCGCTTCACCGACCCGAACGTCCTCGACGTCCGGCGCCGGCCCGAGGGGCACCTGGCCTTCGGCCACGGCGTCCACCTGTGCCTGGGCGCGCAGCTGGCCCGGGTCGAGATGCGGGTGGCGCTGCCCGCGCTGCTCAGGCGCTTCCCCGGCCTGCGCCTGGCCGTCCCGGAGGGCGAGATCGGGCTGCGCCCGGAGACCGCGGACGTCTACGGGGTGAAGAGCCTCCCGGTCACCTGGGACGCCTGACCGCGGCCGCCGGCGGAGGGGGCCGGAGCCCGCCGGCGCCCCCCTTCCGGCGGGGCGGACCGGGCGGCCGCTCCCGGCGGGCGCCCCGGGAGCGGTCCCGCGTTCCGGGCGGCGGCACCGCGGCCGCCGGCCGAACCGCCCGCCGAAGCCGGCGCCCGCCCCGGGGAAGGCGCCGCCCCTCCGGCCGCGGCGGCGGGAGGGCGGCGGAGTCCCGCCCGCCCCGCTCCCCCACTCCCGGGAAAGCGGTCCCGGCCGGGGCCGCCGCGGCTCGGGGACCGGCCGGGGAGACCGCCCGCCCCGGCCCTCCCCGCGGTCCGGGGAGGCCGCCGGGGCCGGCCCTCAGCCCTCCCCGCCCGCGTAGACCTCCAGGGCGATGGCCAGGGCCAGGCGCATCCGCGGGTCGTCCAGTTCCAGGCGGGTCTGCTCGGCCATCTTGCGGAGCCGGTAGCGGACCGTGTTCGGGTGCACGTCGAGCAGGCGGGCGGCGGCCGCCGGGTCGCCCTGGGCGAGGAGCCAGGCGCGCAGGGTCGGCACGTACCGGGTGCCCTGCTCGGCGTCGTGCCGGGCGAGGTCGGCGACCGGGCCGTCGGCGGGGCGGCGGCCGGAGGCGGAGGCCATCCGGAGCCGGTGCAGCAGCACGTCGTCCCAGGACTCGTCGTAGGCGACCGGCGGCTCCGACGGGCGGGCGGCGTGCAGGGTCAGGCTCTCGTCGGCCTCCCGGCGGCTGGCCGGCAGCCGGGACAGGTCGGCCGGGCCGCCGACGCCGGCGTTGACCACCACGTGCTCGGGCAGGCCGCGCCGGGTCTCGCGGACCCAGTCCCGGGCCGGTCCGGGGTCGGCGCCGCAGGGCAGCACCGTGTAGACCGTGCTGCCGAAGACGGTGCTGCGGCCGGGCCGGGACCAGCCGAACCCGGTGGTGGCCCGCTCGAAGGCCATCAGCACCGCGGCGTGCCGCTCCCCCGGGGTGTGCGCCTGGAGCGCCACCACCCGGTACCGGTCGGCGGCCAGGCCGAGCCGGCCGGCCGCCTCGGTCGGGTCGGTCCCGCCTTCCAGCAGCCGGTTGACCAGGTCCGACTCGACCCGGCGCTCCAGGTCGGCGCTGACCCGGGTGCGCAGCAGGTGCAGCGCGACGGTGCGCGCCCCCTCGGCGAGGAGTTCGCGGCGGGCCGCGTCCAGCGGCCGGTCGCCGACGGCCCACAGCGACCCGAGCACCTCCCGGCCGACCCGGACCGCGACCGCGGTCCGCCCGGCCAGGCCGTGCTCGGGGGCGGGCGGCACGAACACCGGTTCCGCGGAGGACGCCAGGTGCGCGGTGACCCCGGTCTCGGTGAGGTGGCGCTGCAGGTCCTCGGGGACCCTGCGGCCGAGCACGGTGTCCAGCCGGGCCCGGTCGGCCGCCTCCTGCCGGTCGGAGTGGGCCAGCACCCGGAACCGGCGGTCCTCGATGGTGACCGGGGCGCCGACCCGGGCGGCGATGGTGTCGGCGAGCGCGGGCAGGTCGGCCGGGCCGCGTCCGGACTCGGTCTCGCCGCCCTCCTGCACCAGCCCGTAGACGATCCCGGCGATCTGCCCCCAGGGGACGGCCGGATCCACGGCGAGCACCGCGACGCCGTGCCCGGCGGCGAGCACCGCGCCCTCGGCGGAGCACGGGCCGCGCAGCACGACCGCCACCGCGCGCGCCGCCGCCGCCAGCCGGACCGCCTGCTCTGCGGAGTCCGCGCCCACGGCGAGGAAGACGTCGCCCTCCTCCGGCCGCGGCGCGGTCGGGTCGTGCAGGGCGACGCCGCGGATGACCGCGCCGGGGTCCGGGCGCGGCCCCGCGGGCCGGGCGCCGTAGGCGCCGAGCACGTTGATCAGCCTGTCCAGCAGGACCACCGGCCGCCCCTCCCCCGCGCTTGTCCGGCCTGTACAGGAGCCTAGTCGGAGATTGTCGGGCGGGAACAACGCCCGTGCGGGCCGCTCGGGCGAGACTCGGTCGGAGGAATGCGAACCGGTACGGTACGGAGGCTGTTGGTCATGGGTGGTGCCGGAGGCACCGGGGCGCCGCGCTCCGCGGTCGTCGTCGGTGCGGGGATCGTCGGGCTGTCGACCGCGTGGTTCCTGCAGGAGCAGGGCGTCGAGGTGACCGTGGTCGAGCGGGACCGGATCGCCGCGGGCGCCTCCTGGGGCAACGCCGGGTGGCTCTCCCCCGGGCTGGCCGTCCCGCTGAACGAGCCGGCGGTGCTCCGCTACGGGGTGCGCGCGCTGCTCGACCCGCGCGCGCCGCTGTACGTCCCGGCGACCGCCGACACCGAGCTGCTCCGCTTCCTGGCGCTGTTCGCCGCGCACTGCCGCCCCGCCGCCTGGGACCGCGCGCTCCGCGGCAACCTGCCGCTCAACCGGGCCTGCCTGGACGCCTACGACGAGCTGGCCGACGGGGGCGTCGCCGCGCCGACGCACTCGGCGCCGATCACCGCGCTGTTCGCCTCGGAGCGGGCCGCGGCCCGGCTCCTGGTCGAGCTGCGGCACTCGGCCGGGACCGGGCTGCCGATCGGGTTCTCCGCACTGACCGGGGAGGCCGCCCGCGCGGCGGTCCCGCAGGCCTCGTCGGAGGTGCGCGCCGCGGTCCGGCTGGACCGGCAGCGCTACATCGACCCGGGCGCGTTCACCCACGCGCTGGCCGGCGCGGTACGCCGCCGCGGCGGGACCGTCGTGGAGGGCTTCGAGGTCAGCGGCTTGAAGCAGACCCGCGGATCGCTCTCGGTGCACTCCGCGCACGGCGAGGTGGAGACCGCCGACGCGGTGGTCGCCGCCACCGGCGCCTGGCTCGGCCGGCAGGGCCGGTCCTGGGGGATCCGGGTGCCGCTGAGCGCGGGCCGGGGGTACAGCTTCACGGTCCCGCTCGACGAGCCGGTGCCCGGCCCGGTCTACCTGCCGGAGGCCCGGGTGGCGTGCACCCCCTACAGCGGCGGCCTGCGGGTCGCCGGGACGATGGAGTTCCGCCGCCCGGACGCTCCGCTGGACCGGGCCCGCGCCGACGCGATCGCCGCGTCCGCGCTGCCCTACCTGGACGGCGTCGACCTGTCCGCGCGCAGCGACGAGTGGGTCGGGCCGCGCCCGGTCACCGCGGACGGCCTGCCGCTGATCGGCGCCACCGCCGTGCCGGGGCTGTACGCCGCGGGCGGGCACGGCATGTGGGGGCTGACGCACGGCCCGGTCACCGGCCGGCTGCTGGCCCGCGCCATCGCCACCGGGCGCACCCCGGCCGAGCTGCGGCCCTTCGACCCGACCCGGTGACCCGGGGGCCGCCGGCGGCCCTCCCCCGCTCCCGTTTTCCGTACGCGCTCCGCCTTCGAGGAGGCGGAGCGCACCCGTATTCCAGGAGGACCCATGTCCCGTTCCGGCCGCACCTGGCTGACCCCGTCCGCCCACGACCGGCTCACCCGGGAGCTGGCGCTGCTCTCCGGCGGCGCCCCGGAGGAGGGCGCCGGCCCCGGCGAGTTCGACTACATCCCGGACAAGGACGCCCGGGACGCGCGGATCACCCGGATCGAGGAGATCCTGAAGAACGCCGTGGTCGGCGAGGCCCCGCCGGACGACGGCATCGCCGAGCCGGGCATGGTGCTGACCGTCCGGTACGAGGGCGGCGAGGAGCCGGAGACCTTCCTGCTCGGCGTGCGCGACCGGGCCGACACCGAGGGGATCACCGTCTACTCCCCGGAGTCCCCGCTGGGCACCGCCCTGGTCGGCGCCCGCCAGGGCGAGACCCGCTCCTACCTCGCGCCCAACGGCCGCACCTTCCGGGTCACCCTGGTCAAGGCGGTCCCCTACGGCGGACACCCCGCCTGACCGGCGGTGGGGCGCCGCGGTGGCGGCGCCCCCGCGCCGGGCCCGCCGGCGATCCGCTCCCGGCGGCCGGCGACGCCCCGCTGCGGCCGGCCCCGGCGGACACCGGCGACGGTGCCCGCGCCCTCGGGCGGAGCCGTGCGGGGGAACCCCTGCGACCGGAGACCGCGCGGCCCCCGCTCTCCCGTCTCCGCTCCGCCGCGGAGGCGCCGGGGCCGGGCTGCGGCGGCCGCTCCGGAAGCGGCCGGTCAGTCGGCGGCGAGCCAGAGGTCGGGGCCGAAGACCTCGTAGTGGACGGAGTCCGCGGGGACCCCGCGCCGCAGCAGGTCGGTGCGGAGGCCGCGCATGAACGGCAGCGGGCCGCACAGGTAGGCGGTGAGGCCCTCGGGGAGGTCGAGGGCGGACAGGTCGGCGCGGCCCCGCGCTGCCTCCGGGGCGGAGTCGCCCGGCTCCTCGTACCAGAGGTGCAGTTCGGCGCCGGGGATCGCGTCGACCAGGCGGCGCAGCTCGGCGCGGTGGGCGTGCGCGGCGGGCGCCCGGTCGGCGTGCAGCACGGTGACCGGGCGGGTCGCGCCGGTGTGGACGAGGTGGCCGAGCATGGCCAGCACCGGGGTGCAGCCGATGCCCGCAGAGGCCAGCAGCAGCGGGCCGTCGCCGTCCGCCGGGACCAGGTCGCCGAAGGGGTGCGAGACGCGCAGCCCGGTGCCGGGCCGGGCGTGCTCGTGCAGCCAGGCGGAGACCTCCCCGTCCGGGCCGTCCTCCGAGAGCTCCCGCTTCACCGAGATCGCCCACTCCTCGGCGCCGGGCCGCGAGGTGAGGCTGTACTGCCGGATCTGGTGCGCGCCGTCGGGCAGCTCCACCTGGACGCTGACGTACTGGCCGGGGCGGGCCGCCGGGAGCGGCGCGCCGTCGCGGCGGCGCAGGGTGAGCGCGAGGACGCCGTCCGCCTCCTCGCGGCGGCCGGTGACCTCCATCGCCCGGAACACGTCGCCCTCGGCGGTGCCCGCCTCCCGGTAGAGGCCGGCCTCCGCGCCGATCAGCACCTCGGCCATCAGCCGGTACACCTCGTCCCAGGCCTCGGCGACCTCCGGGGTGACCGCGTCGCCGAGCACCTCGGCGATCGCGGCGAACAGGTGCTCGTGCACGATCTTGTACTGGTCGGCGGTGACGCCGAGCGAGGCGTGCTTGTGCGCGATCCGGGAGAGCATCTGCTCGGGGAGCTCTCCGGGGCGCTCCACCAGGGCGGCGGCGAAGGCGGCGATCGCCCCGGCCAGCGCCCGGCGCTGCTCGCCGCCGGCCTGGTTGCCCCGGTTGAACAGGTCGCGGAGGAGTTCCGGGCGGGCGGCGAACATCCGCCGGTAGAAGAGGTCGGTGATGTCCTCGATCGCGGCCCCGACCGCGGGGAGGGTGGCGCGGACGACGGGGGCGGACCGCTCGGAGAGCATGGGCACGGTCATGGACGACTCCTTAATTGGTATCTCATATTCGTATTTACCATCGGGAGCCGATCCCCTCGATCCGGGGTCCGGGTTCGCCCGGCCGGCTCAGCCGCCGCGCCGCGGGCCGAGCGAGACCAGCACCGGCCCGGTGGGCGCGGCCACCAGGTCGGCCACGGTCAGCCCGCCCAGGGAGGCGTAGAAGGCCTGCTGCGCCTCGCGCAGCGCGCCGCGCAGCCGGCAGGCCGCGCGCAGCGGGCAGGGCGCCTCGCCCTCGCACTCCACCACCTCGCCCTCCCCTTCCAGCTCGCGGACGAGCCAGCCGAGCGAGGCGCGCATGCCGAACGGGGTGAGCACCAGGCCGCCGCCGCGGCCGCGCCGGGCCTCCACCACGCCCAGCTCGCGCAGCCGGGTCACCGCCTTGGCCGTGTGCGTGTACGGCACGTCCATCCCCTCGGCCACCTCGCGCGTGGTCAGGGGCTCGTCGCCGCCGGAGGCCGCCAGGCGCATCACCGCGCGCAGGGACAGGTCCGTGAACTTGGTCAACCGCACGGAACGAGGCTAACAAACCCGTATCCCCGATGCGGATTATCCGGACGGCCGGGGTAGGCTCGGAGGTCCGCCCCGCCCCGGAACCCCGCTTGGAGGATCCCGTGCCGAGCGACCCCGCGCCCCCGCAGCGGCTCTGGCGGCTGGACGCCCTCCCCCGCCCGCTGGACGCCGCATCCTTCCGGCTGCCGCCCGGCGGCACCGCGCACCCCGCCGGGGAAGGGCTGGACGTGCTGCTGGTGCCGCTCTCCGGCGGCGGCCTGCTGGACCTCGGCGACGGCGGCGCCGAGGTGCGGGCCGGGGTCCCGGTCTGGCTCCCGCACGGCTCCCCGGCCGAGCTCACCGCCGGCCCGGACGGGCTGGAGTACCTGGCGGTGCACCGCCGCCGCCCCGCCCCGGCCGGGTCCGGCGGCGCGGCGCCGGGCGGGGACCCGGCCTGCCGGCTGGACCGGGTCTGCGCGCTGTGCGGCCGGCTCTCCGAGGAGTCGGACGCCCGCTACTGCGCCCGCTGCGGCGCCCCGCTGGACACCGACTGACGGCGGCGGAGCACCTCGTCGGCGGCGCGCCGGGCGCTGGTCAGCGCCCCCTCCAGGGTGCTGTTCTCCGGGAAGCCGGAGGTCTCGGCCGCCGCCCAGTGCACCGCCCCGGAGGGCTCGCGCAGCAGCGGCCCGTACTCGGTGAGGAAGCCGGGCGGCATCGGCGACTGGTAGGCCCGGCTGTAGGTGCCCGGCGAGGCCACCGACTGCGCCAGTGCCACCGGCTCGGCGGCCTCGTCGCCGAACGCGCCCTCCAGGTTGCGCAGCAGCACCTCGCGGTGGCGCTCCGGCGACTCGGCGACGCGCTGGTCCGCGCCGAGCGGGCTGGCCGCGCCGAAGGTGTAGGTGTGCGCGATCAGCCGGCCGAAGCGGTCCCCGGGCGGGCTGTCGTCGATGGTGTAGGCGGGGATGCCCTCGTCGAAGTAGGCGTCGCCGGAGAGGCCGGCCTCGCGCCAGAACGGCCGCTCGTAGATGACCTCGGTGCGGATGATCTCGGCCTGCGGCCACTCCCGCTGGAAGCGCCGCCGGCTCGGCGCCGGCTCCGGGCGGAAGGCGACCCGGTAGGCGTCGGCCGGGGATACGGCCATGATCACCTGGTCCGCCTCGATCCGGCCCCAGTCGCCGGAGGCGCGGATCCGCTCCCCGGAGGTGTCCACCTCCGCCACGTGGTGCCCGGTGCGCACGCTGATCCCCGGGTCCGCGCCGACCTCGGCGGCCAGCCGGCCGGCCAGCAGCACCGGGTCCAGCCGGAGCGGGTGGGCGTCGGGGACCGGGGTGGGGCCGATGTGCGCGAGCAGCCACAGCATGCTGATCCGCTCGGCCGGGGTGCAGGCCTCCACGGTGAGGTTCTCCTCCAGGAGGGTGAGCAGCTCCCGGTCGGAGGAGTGCTCGCGGAGCCAGGCGTGCACCGAGCGCTGGTCCAGCTCCTCGGCCTTGGGGTGCCGCCAGGGGCAGACGAAGTCCATCTTCTCCGCCATCCGCACCACCCTGCTGATCAGCAGGTCCTTGCGGAGGCGGGTCCACCAGGTGACGTCCAGCGGGATGTTGTCCCGGCTGACCCGGGTGTCGCCGTCGTCGTCCATGCACAGGTCGTCATAGGAGCGGTCCAGCGCGGTGTCGCGCACCGGCACGCCCAGCTCCCCGGCGAGCCGGACCAGCTCCCGGTCCGCCCTGCGCAGCCACATGCTCCCCGGGGCGTACCCGTTGAGCGGGGCGTCGGCCATCACGGTCGCCCGGCCGCCCGGGCGGGCGGCTCCCTCCAGGACGGCGACCCGGGGCACCCCGGCCGCGCGCAGCCGCCGCGCCGCGGCGAGCCCGGACAGCCCGCCCCCGACGATCGCGACCTCGACCTGCTCCATCGCCACTCTCACCCTCTCGCGCCCGGTGGCCGCCGGACCGCCCAGGTCCGGTCCTGCCGGGACCGGAACGGCCGATGGTAGCCGTTCCCCGCGCGTTCCGCCCGGCGCCCGGCCCCGAAGAGGGTCATACCGCAGCGGCCCCCGGATAACCCCGGATCGGCGCTCCGGTACCGGGCCTCCGCGGCGGGCTCAGGCGACCTCGGCCCGGGCCGGTCCGTCGCCGTCGCCGGATTCGGAGGCGGGCGGGTCGGCGCTCCAGAAGCTGCCGCCGTACCAGGGCCACCACATGGTGGTGCGCCCGCCGGGGATGAGCGCGTCCAGGCGCATCACGATCCGCAGCGACAGGCCGCCGGCGATCATCCCGGTGGCCAGGTCGGTGAACCAGTGGAAGTGCAGGTAGGTGGAGACCAGCGACTGCAGGATCGCGATGCCGACGATGCAGTAGCCCAGCCGGCGCACGATGTGCGGGCGGGCCGCCCTGTACCGGATGATCAGGAACAGCACCAGGCCGTAGATGAGGATGGCGTTGGCGCCGTGCCCGGAGGGGAAGGAGACGCCGCCGGCGTCGCCGAAGAACGCGGGGTCGCCGGTGCGCGGGTGGTTCCGGGCGAGCAGCAGCTTCATCGACGCGACCAGGCCCATCATGCCGACCACGCCGACGCCGCCGAGGATGATCGGCCGCCAGGACCGGTGCCAGTAGGCGAGCTGGAGCGCGGTCACCGCGAGCACCGGGATCGCCACGAACCGGGAGGCGACGGTGTCCGGCCAGATGATGAGGAAGGTGCGGAGCTCGTCCCAGTACGGCCGGGGTGCGTTGTTGATCAGATTGTCGATAGGGTGCAACGGGCCGGCTGAGAGCATCGTCATGGTGATGAGGAGCACGGCCATCACGATGGCGATCTTGTCCGACGCGATCCCCCAGGCGATCTCGCTCACACTGGGCCACGTCACGCGCGGTGCGCCCGATCCCCGCGAGATCCTCGCGGGCAGGCGGGGAACCGCGTCCAGGACGCGCAGCGGTCTATGGGGAGAGGGTGTCGAACCGCCCGTACTCGGCGACGGGGTCGACCTGATCCGCGATATGTGCATCATGTGTGCTCAGTGCTGTCTCACGTTTCGTGGGCTGGCCTGCGGCACTGCTGTGCTTTCGGGGGGACGGGCTCGCCGCTCGGACTGGGCTCGGCAGGGGCTCGGGGTCGGGGAGTACGGGGGCGCGAGGTCAGAGCGCCCGGGCCGCCGGGAGGGCCGCCTCGGTCACCGCCGCGGTCAGGGGGCGCGCGGTGCACCGGGGCCGTCTCGGCCCGCAGGGGGCGGGGCCGGTCGGCTGCCGGTCCGGGGCCATCGGTCCACGGTACCCGGCTTTGATCGAACATTTCCGACAGGAGAGCATAGCGCTCCGCCGCGTCACGGCACCCGACGCCCTGTTGAATACGATCGTCCCAACCTCGTACTTTGCCGTGCGGTCAGCGAGTCCGCAGGTGAAGTTCACCTGCAGGCACCCCTGCCGTGCGCGTTCGGCCGGCCGGGAGCGACCGGTTGCGGCCGCTCGGCCCGGTGTGCACCGCGCCCGTCCTTCGAGCAGAAAGGCCGTTGATGGTCGACCGATCCGTGACCCCGGACGACGGGGCGGAGATCGCCCGTAACCCGCTGCGGGAGCAGATCCGCCGCGTCCTGGTGGAGGGTCTGCTGTCCGGCCGCTGGAAGCCCGGCGAGCGGATCGTCGAGCGCCGGATCGCCGTGGAGCTCAACGTCAGCCAGGCGCCGGTGCGCGAGGCCCTGCGCGAGCTGGAGACGCTCCGGCTGATCGAGTCGGTCCCGAACAAGGGGGCCCGGGTGCGCGAGTTCGGTGTCGCGGACATGGCGGAGATCTATCCCGTCCGGGCCGGTCTCGAACGCGTCGCCGCCGAACTCGCCGCCGAACGGCTGGCCGCCGACCCCGCCCCGCTGCTCCGCGAGGTGGACGCGCTGCGCCGGGCGACCGCCGCCGGGGACGTGGAAGAGCAGATCAAGCACAGTGTGGAGTTCCACCGCGAGATCGTGCTCGCGGCCCGCAACGGGGTGCTGATGCACACCTGGGAGTCGCTGGGCGTGGAGGTGTGGACCCGCCTCTCGGTCCGCTGGCTCAATATGGAGCTGCACGCCAAGGCCGCCGACCACGCCCAGATCACCGAGGCGTTCATCGCCCGCGACCCCGCGGTCGGCCGGATGCTCAGTGACCATGTGCACAACTACGTGGACGCGGCCATGAAGTCCCGCACCGCCGAGCACTGAGCGCCCGGCACCGGCCCGACGCCGCGGCGTCGGACAAGGTTGCGGCAGGTTTCTCCGGACATTTCACTTAGGGTCGGATTGATCGATCATCGATCAATCCGTAGAGTGTGCGCGATACAACATCACAGGCACCCGCCCCGCGGGACCCCGCACCGGTTTCCTCCTCCGGCGAACGGGGCCGAGGCATGTCCGCGGCCGCGCGGGGAACCGAGCTGTACAGACGGCTCGGACCACAACTTCACACCAGCCACCGAGCGCCGAGCCGTTGAGCCCGGCCCCGCGCTCTGCGCCCTGGTCCACGTCCCACAGCGGGCCACGGCAGCGGACCCGGAGGGCCGAAACCGCCCGCCCCGGGACCGATCCCGCACGTAGAAAGGCACGAGCATGGCTGACACGGCCAAGCCGAAGGGCGGCGGCACCGCCAGGAGCACGGGCGGCCGCCGGCGGAGCCGCAAGGGCGACGCGCCCCTCACCGACGAGCAGCCCAAGGTCCTCCTCGACTACTACCGGCAGATGCTGCTCATCCGCCGCTTCGAGGAGCGCACCTCCCAGGCCTACACCCAGGCCCGCATCGGCGGCTACTGCCACCTCAACCTGGGCGAAGAGGCCACCGTCGTGGGGCTGATGACCGCCCTCAAGGACGAGGACTACCTCTTCACCAACTACCGCGACCACGGCTACGCGATCGGCAAGGGCATGAGCCCCCGCCGGGTGATGGCCGAGCTCTACGGGCGCTCCACCGGCGTGTCCAGGGGCTGGGGCGGGTCCATGCACATGTACGACACCGAGACCCGGATGCTCGGCGGGTACGGCATCGTCGGCGGCCAGCTGCCGCTGGCCACCGGCGCCGCGCTCGCGGTGTCCTACCGGGGCGGCGACGAGGTCGTGATGTGCCAGATGGGCGACGGCACCACCAACATCGGCGCCTGGCACGAGTCGCTGAACATCGCGGCGCTGTGGAACCTGCCCATCGTCTTCGTGGTGATCAACAACTTCACCGGCATGGGCACCACGGTCGAGATGTCCTCCGCCGAGCCCGAGCTGCACAAGCGCGGCTCCGCGTTCCGCATCGAGGGCGTCCGGGTGGACGGCCGCGACGTGCTCGCGGTCCGCGACGCCGCCGCCGACCTGGTCGAGCGCGCCCGCTCCGAGCAGCGCCCCTTCCTGCTGGAGGCCACCAGCTACCGGATGAAGGGCCACTCCGTGGTGGACCCGGCGAAGTACCGCACCGAAGAGCAGTGGGCCGAGGCCAAGGACGACCAGAACGACCCGCTCGTGCTGTTCCGCGCCCGGCTGACCGAGGCCGGCGTGCTCACCGAGGAGCTCGACTCCGAGATCGCCGAGTCGGTCAAGGCCGAGGTGGCCGACGCCGCCGACTTCGCCGAGAACAGCCCGCACCCCGAGGTGTCCACGCTGTTCGACTACACCTACGCCACCCCCGTGGCGAACGAGTCGCGCCGCATGCCCGCCGACCCGGTTTTCGCCGAGCAGTAGAAGGAGCGGGTTCATGTCTGTCATCACCTACCGCCAGGCCCTGCGGGACACGCTCCGCGCCGAGATGCTCCGCGACGACGACGTCTTCGTGATGGGCGAGGAGATCGGCGTCTTCGAGGGGTCCTACAAGATCACCGAAGGCCTGCTCAAGGAGTTCGGCGAGAAGCGGGTCCGGGACACCCCGATCGCCGAGGAGGGCTTCGTCGGCGCCGCCATCGGCGCCGCCATGCTGGGCCTGCGGCCGGTCGTCGAGCTCATGACGATCAACTTCTCGCTGATCGCCATCGACCAGATCGTCAACCACGCCGCCAAGATCTACGGCATGTTCGGCGGCCAGACCAGCGTCCCCATGGTCATCCGCACCCCCGGCGGCGGCGGCCAGCAGCTCGGCGCGACCCACTCGCAGAACATCGAGCTGTACTACTCCTTCGTCCCCGGCCTGAAGGTGCTCGCCCCGAGCACCCCGGCCGACGCCGCGTCCATGCTGCGCGCGGCCGTCCGGGACGACGACCCGGTGCTCTTCCTGGAGAACCTGGGCCTGTACAACACCAAGGGCGAGGTCCCCGAGGGCGACGAGAGCGTCGCCGAGATCGGCCGCGCCGCGGTGACCCGCGAGGGCACCGACATCACGCTGATCGGCTACTCCCGGATGGCCATGGTCGCCGGCCAGGTCGCCGAGCGCCTCGCCGAGGAGGGCATCAGCGTGGAGGTCGTCGACCTGCGCAGCCTGCGCCCCCTGGACCGGGAGACGGTCGTCGAGTCGGTCCGCAAGACCAACTCCGCCGTCATCTGCGAGGACGACTGGCTCACCTACGGCATCGGCGCCGAGATCGCCGCCTCCATCCAGGAGGGCGCGTTCGACTACCTGGACGCGCCGGTCCGCCGGGTGGCCATGGCCGAGGTGCCGATGCCCTACGCCAAACCGCTGGAGACCGCGGCGCTTCCGTCGATCGACTCGATCACCGCAGCCGTGAAGGAGACCCTGGACGCCGTCGGCCGGCGCGTGGGTTAGGGGGAGTACACATGTCCGAGATCTACATGCCGCGCCTCTCCGACACCATGGAGGAAGGCGTCATCAGCTCCTGGGTCAAGAAGGTCGGCGACAAGGTCGCCTCCGGCGACGTGCTGGTCGAGATCGAGACCGACAAGGCCGTCATGGAGTACGAGGCCTACGAGGACGGCTACCTGGTCAAGCAGGCCGCCTCCGAGGGCGAGACGGTACCCATCGGCGCGGTGATCGGCTTCATCGGGGACAGCCCCGACGCCGTGCCGGACGACTCCGGCTCCGGCTCCGCCGCCCCCGCCGAGGAGAAGGCCGAGGAGAAGGCGGAGCAGCCCGCCGAGGAGGAGAAGCCCGCCGCGGCCCCCTCCGCCCCCGCGGCCGCCCCGGCCGAGGGCGAGCAGGCGGCCCGCCCGCGCACCTCCCCGCTGGCCCGCCGGCTGGCCAAGGAGTACGGCCTGGACATCGAGAAGATCCAGGGCAGCGGCCCCAAGGGCCGGGTGGTCCGGGCCGACATCGAGGCCGCCCGCGAGCAGGGCACCGCCGCCGCTCCGGCCGCCGCCCCGGCGGCCCAGGCCCCCGCGGCCGCCGCTCCCGCCGCCTCCTCCGCCGACGACCTGCGCGCCTCCGAGGAGCTCAAGGTCACCCAGATGCGCAAGACCATCGCGCGCCGGATGGTGGAGTCCAAGCAGGAGGCCCCGCACTTCTACCTGCGCCGCACGATCGACGCGGAGGAGCTCAAGGCCTTCCGGGCGCAGATCAACGCCCAGCTCGCCGAGACCGGCGTCAAGATCAGCTTCAACGACCTGATCGTCAAGGCCGCCGCCACCACCCTCAAGGCGCACCCCGAGGTCAACCGGTCCTGGGTGGACGGCAAGCTGTTCCAGCACCACCGGATCAACGTCGGCGTCGCGGTCGCGATCGACGAGGGCCTGGTCGTCCCGGTCCTGCACGACACGGACAAGGCGACCCTCTCCGACATCTCCTCCTCCACCCGCGAGCTGGCGGGCAAGGCCCGGGACGGCAAGCTCAAGCCGCAGGACATGAGCGGCGGCACGTTCAGCGTCAGCAACCTGGGCATGTTCGGCATCGACAGCTTCTCCGCGGTGATCAACTCCCCGGAGCCGGCGATCCTCGCGGTGGGCGCGATGAAGCCCACCGCGGTGGTGCACGACGGCGAGCTCGCCGTGCGCAACACCATCGCCCTGGAGCTCTCGGTGGACCACCGCGCCGTCGACGGGGCCGTCGGCGCGGCGTTCCTCAAGGACCTGGCCGAGGTCCTGGAGAACCCGATGCGGATCATCCTCTAGCAGCGGATTCCCCGTCAGCGGGGCGCCCCGGCCGTCTCCCGGCCGGGGCGCCCCGCCCGTTTCCCCCGGCTGCCGGGGCCGCCGGTTCCACGTGAAACATCGGGGCGGAGGGCTCAGATCTCCGCCTCCGCCTCCTCCGTGATCCGCTCGCACAGCTGGTGGGTGCGGAGCGCGTCCCGGACGTCCAGCGGCGCACCGGTCCGCACCGCCTCCAGGAACGCGGTGCAGATCTGCTCGATGCCGCGCTGCCGGGCCACCGGGGTCCAGTCACCGCGCCGGGTGACGCGCAGGTCGCCCTCGTAGGAGACGGTCTCGGCGAGTCCGACCACGGTGAGCTTGCGCCCGCCGCCGGAGACCTCCAGCCGCTCCTCCTTCGCGCCGCTGGCCCGGTTCATCGCCCCGATCGAGGTCCAGCCGGGGCCGGCCAGCCGGAGCAGCACGTGCTCCAGGGCGCCGCCGGCCGTCCGCACGTCCACCGAGACCTGCTCCGGCTCCCCCGGGGCGAGGAAGCGCAGCGTGTCCACCACGTGGATGAAGTCGTCGAAGACCACCTCGCGCGGGGCGGCCGGGATGCCGGGCTGGTTCTTCTGCATGACCACCAGGTCCCGCGGGTGCTCCCGGGCCGCGAGGTAGCCGGGCGCGTAGCGCCGGTTGAAGCCCGTCATCAGCGGGGTCCCGGTCCGCTCGGCGAGGGCCGCGATCCGCTCGGCGGCGGCCAGCTCCGGGGCGATCGGCTTGTCCACGTAGGCCGGAACGCCCGCCTCCAGCAGCCGCTCCAGGATCGGCCCGTGCGCGGCGGTGGCCGCGTGCACGAACGCCGCGTCCAGCCGGTTGCGCAGCAGCCCGTCCAGGTCGGTGAAGCAGCGCTCGTCCGGGATCCGGTAGGCGGCGGCGGTCTCGGCCAGCCGATCGGACGAGCGGGTCATGAGCCAGGGCTCCACGCCGGGGCGGACGGCGATGGTCGGCAGGTACGCCTTGCGGGCGATGTCGCCCAGGCCGATCACGGCTACTCTCATGCCGCGAACCTACCGCTCCGGCCTGCCGGCCCCCCGGCACGGCGGACCCGGAGGGCGCGATGACCGACCGGACCGGGTCCTTCCCCGCGGCGGCCGGGCCGGCCGCCCCCGGCCGCGCGGTGCGCGATCGTCGCAGCGGCACGGCATGATGTCCGCCATGGACGAGAAGGAGCTCTACCGGATCCCCCTGCCCGCCGTGCTGAAGCGGCACGGCTCGCGGGAGCCCGTCGAACGCCCGACCGCGGAGCAGCTGTCCGACGCCGTCGAAGCGGTCGGATCCTCCTTCCTCGACACCTGGCTGATCTGCTCCCCCCTGCCCGAGCGGGAGGAGGCCTCCGTCTCGGTGATGCGGAAGGCCGACGGCGGCTACATCCTGGAGACGCGGTACGGGCCGGGGAGCCGGGCCGACGAGGTGGAGATCCCCCCGGGCGACACGGCGACCGAGATCTTCCTGGAGCGGATCCGGTCCTGGGCGCCGGAGGAGGAGCGCGCCGCGATCCCGACCGCCGCCCCGCCGGACGTCCCGCTCGACCCGGACGTCCGCGCCTACGCCGAGCAGGTCGCGACGGACGCGGTCCGCGGCGGGTTCCTGGACTTCCCGGAGGCCGTGGACGAGATCGTGGACTCGGCCGAGCACGACCGGCCGGTCGCCCCGGTGCAGGCCCGGCGGCTGCTCCAGCCGATCTGGGAGGCCCGCGCCGCCGAGCAGGAGCAGTGGTCCGGCACCTCGGACAACGACCGGCTGGACGCCGCCTTCGCCGCGCTGGAGGCCGGCGGCATCACCGCCCGGCAGAACTTCTCCTGCTGCCGCAGGTGCGGGACGGGCGAGATCGGCGACGAGCGGAAGGAGGGCGACCGCGGCTTCGTCTTCTACCACTCCCAGGACACCGACGCCGCGTCCGCCGGCCACGGGCTGCACCTGGCCTACGGCGGCTTCGACGGCTCGGAGGAGACCACCGCCGCCGTCGGCCGGGAGGTGGCCGCCGCGCTGGCCGAGGCCGGCCTGGAACCGGACTGGAACGGCAGCCCCTCCAAGCGGATCCTGGTGCCTATGGAGTGGCGGCGCCCGCTTCCGGCGTGAGCCCCCCGGCCGCGAGCCGCGCCCGGGCCGCCATCAGCGCGAACCCCAGCAGGTTCGCGCCGCGCCACCGGGCCGGGTCGGCGGCCCGCTCGTCGTCGGCGGCCAGCCCGATGCCCCAGATCCGGTCCAGCGGGCTGGCCTCCACCAGCACCCGGCCCCCGGTCCCGACCAGGTAGCCGCCGATCTCCGGGTTCTGCCCGAACTTGTGCACCGACCCCTCGACCACCAGCCCGAACCGGTGCTCGCGCCAGCGCTCCTCGTCGAAGCCGCGGACCTCGCGCCCGGCGTTCTTCGCCTCGGCCGGGGAGGACGCGGCCAGCACCCGGTCCAGCGCGCGCCCGTCATCGAAGAGCCGGGCCTTGCCGGCCATCATCCAGTGCTCGGCGGAGCGGTACCCCGTCCCGTCCACCGTGAAGTCCGCCGGCCACCACTGGCTCAGGCAGCCGGGGCCGGGGGCGCCGTCCCGGCGCGGCCGGTGCCCCCAGAAGAACAGGTACTTCCACCGCTCGCCGCGCTCGATCGCGGCGATCAGCTCCTCCGCCGACGCCGGTTCCGCCATGGGTCCGCTCCTCTCCGCTCCGCGCTCCCACCGGGCCCCGCCGGGCCGCCGCCGCGGCACCGCCCGGCGCCCCGGCCGCGCCCTCCCCACCAGGTCGGCGGGGATGTGCCGATTCGACCGGGAGTGGTCAAGGCGACTCATCGATTCGGCCCCGCCCGCCCGTACTCCGCTGCTTTACTGGAAGCATGGGCGAGCGTTGGCAGGATCGCTTCCGAGCGGGCAGGATCAGTCTTCCCTCCTGGGCCGAGAAGGCCCCCGACCACTCCCTCTACCGCAGCAATTCCAGCGGCACCTGGGAGCTCTACACCTGGGACCGCGGCACCGGCGAGCAGCGCCAGGCCACCAAGCGGCACCACGGTACCGAGGCCGGCGCCCTCGACCCCACCGGGGCCTGGCTGTGGTGGTTCGCCGACACCGACGGCGACGAGTTCGGCGTCTGGCGGCGGCAGCCCTTCGGCGGCGGCCCGGACGAGGAGGCCGCCCCCGGCCTCGCCCCCTCCTACATCGGCGGACTCGCCCTGGGCACCTCCTGCTCCCTGATCGGGCGCTCCACCGACGACGGCTTCAGCGTCCACCTGGTCCGCCCCGGCACCCCGCCGGCCGTGCTCTACACCCACCGCGAGGAGGGCTTCCTCGCCGACATGTCCGATGACGAGGCCTGCTTCGCCATCGGGCACAGCGAGCACGGCGACTCCCGGCACATGGCCGTGCGGGTCTACCGGATCGGCGGCGACACCGCCGAGCCCGTCGCCGAGCTCTGGGACGGCCCCGGCAAGGACCTCACCCCGGTCGCCTTCCAGCCCGGCGGGCACCGGCTGCTGGTGCTGCACGAGCGCCGCGGCCGGACCGAGCCCCTGCTGTGGGACCCGCACACCGGCGAGCAGCACGAGATCGACCTGGGCCTGCCCGGGGAGCTGTCCGCCGGGTGGACCCCGGACGGCCGCTCGCTGCTGGTCTCCGCCGACCACCGCGCCCGCTCCACCCTGCACCTGCACGACCTGGAGACCGGCCGGACCGAGCGGCTGGACACCCCGCCCGGCGTGGTGGCGGCGGCCGCGGCCCGCCCCGACGGCACCGTGGAGTACTCCTGGTCCAGCTCGGAGCTGCCCCCGGTGGTGCGCAGCACCGCCGGGCACGTGGTGCTCTCCCCGCCGGGGGCCGCCGCCCCGCCGTCGGTCCCGGTGATCGACGCCGAGGTGGAGGGCCCGGGCGGCCCGGTGCACACCCTGGTCTCGGTGCCGGAGGGGGGCGAGGCCCCCTACCCCACCGTGTTCCTGGTGCACGGCGGGCCGCAGGCGCAGGACTTCGACTCCTTCTCCTCCGACGTCGCCGCCTGGGTCGACCACGGGTTCGCCGTGGTGCGGGCCAACTACCGCGGCTCCACCGGCTACGGCAGCGCCTGGCGGGACGCCCTGGAGCGGCGGGTCGGCCTCACCGAGCTGGAGGACGTCACCGCGGTGCGCGACTGGGCGGTCCGCACCGGCCTGGCCGACCCGGACCGCCTGGTGCTGGAGGGCGGCTCCTGGGGCGGCTACCTGACCCTGCTCGGCCTGGGCACCCGCCCGCAGGACTGGACGCTGGGCATCGCCGCGGTGCCCATCGCCGACTACACCGCCGCCTACGCCGACGAGATGGAGGCGCTGCGCGCCTTCGACCGCTCCATGTTCGGCGGCTCCCCGGACGAGGTGCCCGAGCTCTACGCGCGCTCCTCGCCGATCAGCTACGTGCAGGACGTGGCGGCGCCGGTGCTCATCCTCGCCGGGGAGAACGACCCGCGCTGCCCGATCCGGCAGATCGACCGCTACATCGACCGGCTGCGCGAACTGGGCAAGCCGCACGAGGTGTACCGGTTCGACGCCGGGCACGGCTCCTTCGTGGTGGAGGAGCGGATCCGGCACATGGCGGCCGAGCTGGACTTCGCGCTGAGAAACCTCGGCATGGCCAAGGAGGCGCACGCTCCGGGGACCGCTTAGCCGTGCCCGGGCAACCGCGCTACCTGTGGCTCGCCGAGCTGCTGCGCGGGCCGATCCTCACCGGTGAGCTCGGGCCCGGCAGCCGGCTGCCGTCCCGGTCCCGGCTGGCCCGCACGCACGGCGTCAGCGAGCAGGTGTCCCGGCACGCGCTCCGGCTGCTGGTCAGCGAGGGCCTGGTGGAGGCGCGCCCCGGCTCCGGCTACTTCGTCCGTCCGGTGCCGGCCGTGCACCGCTTCTCCCGCACCGACCGGGCGTCGGGGTCGGGGGTGGACCCGCTGCGCACCGGCGAGGCGGAGATCGCCACCGTGCAGGCGGACAACGGGGTGGCCCGGCGGCTGGCGCTGCGCGACGGCGAGGCGGTGTTCCGCAGCCGCCGCCTGGGCACCTCCGACGGCCGGCCGATCGCGCTGCACACCGCCTGGGAGCCGGCCCGGCTGACCGCCGGGACGCTGCGCACCCCCGCCGACGCCGACCCCGGCACCGGGGTGCTGGACCGGCTGACCGCCGCCGGGATCGGCATCGACCGGGTGGTGGAGGAGGTCGGGGTCCGCCCGCTGCGCGAGCCCGAGGCGGCCGCGCTCGGGCTCGCCCCGGGGCTCCCCGTGCTGGTGGTGGAGCGCACCCACTTCAGCGGCCGCCGCCCGGTGGAGACCTCCGACCTGGTCGGCTCCACCGAGCACTGCCGCCTGGTGTACCGGCTCAGCCTGGCCCGCCCGCAGCGCCGCCGCCCCTGAGGCGGCCGCGCTCCGGACGCGGAAGAGCCCCGCCGGGCCGCGGCCCGGCGGGGCTCCGCCCGGTGCCGGCGGGTCAGCCCTGGGTGAACTCCGCGGCGACGACCTCGGCGATCTGCGCGGTGTTCAGCGCGGCGCCCTTGCGCAGGTTGTCCCCGCACAGGAAGAGGTCGAGGGAGTTCGGGTCGTCGATGGAGCGGCGGATCCGGCCGACCCAGGTCGGGTCGGTGCCCACCACGTCCGCCGGGGTGGGGAACTCCCCGTTGGCCGGGTCGTCCTGGACCACCACGCCGGGGGCCGAGGCCAGCAGCTCGCGGGCCTTGGCGGCGTCCACCTCCTGGGCGAAGGTGGCGTGCACGGTCAGCGCGTGCGTGGTGACCACCGGGACGCGCACGCAGGTGGCGGCGACCCGCAGGTCCGGGTGGCCGAGGATCTTCCGCGACTCGTTGCGGACCTTCAGCTCCTCCGAGGAGTAGCCGTCCTCCTTCAGCGAGCCGGCCCACGGCACCACGTTCATCGCCAGCGGCGCCGGGAACGGGCCCAGCTCCTCGCCGACGGCGGCGCGGACGTCGCCCGCCCTGGTGCCCAGGGTGCGGTCGGCGGCGACCTTGCCGATCTGGTCGTGCAGCGTGTCGATGCCCTCCTGGCCGGCGCCGGAGGCGGCCTGGTAGGAGGAGACGACCAGGTCGGTCGCCCGGTAGGCGCGGTGCAGCGCCCCGATCGCCACGATCATCGAGAGCGTGGTGCAGTTCGGGTTGCTGATGATGCCGCGCGGCCGGTTGCGCACCTGGTCGGCGTTGACCTCCGGGACGACCAGCGGGACGTCGGGGTCCATCCGGAACGCGCCGGAGTTGTCCACCGCGACCGCGCCGCGGGCGGCGGCGACCGGCGCCCACTCCTTGGAGACCTCGTCCGGAACGTCGAACATGGCGACGTCCACCCCGTCGAAGACCTCCGGGGCCAGCGCCTGGACCTCGACCTCCTCGCCGCGCACGGTGAGCCGCTTGCCGGCCGACCGGGGCGAGGCGATCAGGCGGATCTCGCCCCAGACGTTCTCCCGGGTGGAGAGGATGTCGAGCATGACGGTGCCGACGGCGCCGGTGGCGCCCACGACGGCGAGGGTGGGGAGACGGTTGCTCATCGGCCGGTACCTCCGTAGACGACGGCCTCGACCTGGTCGGCGTCGAGCTGGAACTCGGTGTGCGCCGCCGCGACGGCGGAGTCGACCTGGTCTTCTTCAACGATGACGGAAATGCGGATCTCCGAGGTGGAGATCATTTCGATGTTGGTGCCCGACTTCGCGATCGCGTCGAAGAACCGCGAGGTCACACCCGGGTAGGAGCGCATGCCCGCGCCGATCAGCGAGACCTTGCCGACCTTGTCGTCGTAGCGCAGCGACTCGAAGCCGACCTTCTCCTGCACCTTCTTCAGCACCGACAGCGCGGTCTGGCCCGCGTCGGCGGGCGCGGTGAAGGAGATGTCCGTGCGCCCGGTGGCCGCGGCCGACACGTTCTGCACGATCATGTCGATGTTGATCTCGGCCTCGGCGAGGGCGTTGAAGATCGAGGCGGCCTCGCCGACCCGGTCCGGGACACCGACGACGGTGATCTTGGCTTCGCTGCGGTCGTGCGCGACGCCGGAGATGATCGGTTGTTCCATGCCTTCGCTTTCCTCGACTTCGGAGACGACCCAGGTTCCGGGCTTCTGACTGAAGGACGACCGCACGTGCAGCGGGATGTTGTACCGCCGGGCGTACTCGACGCAGCGCAGGTGCAGGATCTTGGTGCCGGAGGCGGCCATCTCCAGCATCTCCTCGTAGGAGATCTTGGGGATGCGCTGCGCGCTGGGCACGATGCGGGGGTCGGCGGTGAACACGCCGTCCACGTCGCTGTAGATCTCGCACGCGTCGGCGTCCAGCGCCGCGGCCAGCGCGACGGCGGTCGTGTCCGAACCGCCCCGGCCCAGCGTGGTGATGTCCTTGCTGTCCTGCGAGACGCCCTGGAAACCGGCCACGATGCAGATCGCGCCCTCGCCGAGCGCCTCCTGTATCCGGCCGGGCGTGACGTCGATGATCTTGGCGTTGCCGTGCAGCGACGTGGTGATGACACCGGCCTGGGAGCCGGTGAAGGAGCGGGCCTCGTAGCCGAGGTTCCCGATCGCCATCGCGACCAGGGCCATCGACATGCGCTCGCCGGCGGTCAGCAGCATGTCCAGTTCGCGGCCGGGGGGCAGCGGGGAGACCTGCTCGGCGAGGTCGAGGAGTTCGTCGGTGGTGTCGCCCATGGCAGAGACCACGACGACGACGTCATAACCCGCCTTTTTCTGGGCGACGATCCGCTGGGCTACCCGCTTGATGGCCTCCGCGTCGGCGACGGAAGAGCCACCGTACTTCTGCACGATCAAAGCCACGGTCGGCGCTCCTGAGGATTGGGAATCACGTTGATCAGATATGGAGTGTAGCTTTCGGCTGTCATCGAATGCCCTCCCACCTGGGCTTAAGGCATCAGCGGCAGCCCTTACCCGCTTCCGGGCGCGTTACTCGTGTTTCCGGCAAGTAACGCCGCCAACTCGGTCGATGCGGGTGCGGAACCGCCTGGTTCAGCGGCGGAACCGGATTTCGGTGTGAGTTAGAACTCCAGGCTCCGGCGGCCCTCGAAGGCCCGGCCGAGGGTGACCTCGTCGGCGTACTCCAGGTCGCCGCCGACCGGCAGACCGCTGGCCAGGCGGGTGACTTTCAGGCCCATGGGTTTGACCAGCCGGGCGAGGTAGGTCGCGGTGGCCTCGCCCTCCAGGTTGGGGTCGGTGGCCAGGATGAGCTCGGTGACCCGGCCGTCGGCCAGGCGCGCCATCAGCTCCTTGATCCGCAGGTCGTCCGGGCCGACCCCCTCGATCGGGCTGATCGCCCCGCCGAGCACGTGGTAGCGGCCGCGGAACTCCCGGGTGCGCTCGATCGCGACCACGTCCTTGGCCTCCTCCACGACGCACACCACCGCCTCGTCGCGGCGCGGGTCGCGGCAGATGCGGCACTCGCTCTCCTCGGCGACGTTGCCGCAGACCGAGCAGAACCGCACCCGCTCCTTGACCTCGACCAAGGCGCTCACCAGGCGTTTGACGTCGGCGGCCTCCGAGGCGAGCAGGTGGAACGCGATGCGCTGCGCACTTTTGGGACCGACGCCGGGCAGCCGCCCGAGCTCGTCGATCAGGTTCTGGACCGCGCCTTCGTACATCGCCTACCCACCCTGCCGGTACTCGCTCCCCTCACGATATCCGCAGACGGGCCGCCGCGGGGTCCCCCGGGGCGGCCCGCCCCGGATCACATTCCGGGCAGGCCCGGCATCCCGCCGCCGGCCCCGGGCATCCCGCCGAGGGCGTCGTTGAGCGGGCCCATCTTCTCCTGCTGGAGCCGCTCCACCGCCGCCTCGGCGTCCCGGATCGCCGCGAGCACCAGGTCCGCGATGGTCTGCGCGGTCTCCGCCGGGTCCTCGGCGTCCACCGCCCCCGCGTCGATGCTGATGTCCTCCACGCTGCCGCGCCCGCTCACGGTGACCTTGACCAGGCCGCCGCCCGAGGTCCCCTCGACCTGGGCCTCGTCCAGCTGCTGCTGCGCCTCCATGAGCTGCTGCTGCATCTGCTGAGCCTGCTGCAGCAGGGCCTGCATGTCCATTCCGCCGCCAGGGTTCACTTGCCCACATCTCCCTCAGGTCTCGTGCCGACTCTGCCGAGCGTAACCGCTCGCGGCCGCCGGGAGCCCTCGCTCCGGACCCCAGGGTTGGACGCGCCCGCGCGCGGGGACCATTAAGGCGGTGCCGCCGCCGCGGCCCGCGGTGCGGCCGATCACGACCGGGACGGACCGCATGCTCTCAGCCGAGCAGCGCCACAGCGCGCTGATCGACGCCCTCGTCGCCGCCGGAGACCTCCGCGACCCCGCGCTGATCGACGCGTTCCGCGCGGTGCCCCGGCACCTGTTCGTGCCGCGCCGGGGCGCCGCCACCGCGCACGGCACCGCGCTGGACGCCGACACCCGCCCCGACCACTGGCTCGCCTCGGTCTACACCGACGACGCGATCGTCACCCAGATCGACGACGGCGACCCGGAGCGCCCCCGCGGCCTGCCCACCTCCTCCTGCTCCGCCCCGACCGTGGTCGCCCGGATGCTGGAGGCCGCCGAACTCCGCGACGGCCACCGGGTCCTGGAGATCGGCACCGGCACCGGGTGGAACGCCGCGCTGCTCGCCGCCCGCCTCGGCGACGACCGGGTCGTCTCGGTGGAGATCGACCCCGAGGTGTGGGCCCGCGCCCGCAAGGCGCTGCGCGCCGCCGGCCGGGCGCCGCCCGCGGTCCTCTCCGACGGCGCCGAGGGGCACCCGGCCGGCGCGCCCTACGACCGGACCATCGCCACCTGCGCCGCGGTCCGGGTGCCGCCGGCCTGGATCCGGCAGACCGCGCCCGGCGGCCTGGTCGTACTGCCGTGGACCGCGGCGGAGGGCGCCGGGGCGCTGGCCCGGCTGCGCACGGCCGGCGACGGCTCCGCGTCCGGCCCGTTCCTCAGCGGGATCGGCTTCATGCCGCTGCGCGCCCAGCGGCCCCCGCCGGAGGCGCCCGCCGCACCGGAGGACGCGGTCCCGGACGAGACCCGGCTGCTCCCCGAGCCCGACCCGGTCTCCCCGCTGACCCGGTTCGCCTCGGCGTTCCCGATCACCTTCATGGTGCCCGGGTGGCGGATGGGGCTGCGGCACTCGCCCGGGATCGGCGGCCGCTCGCTCTGGCTGGCCTCCGCCGACGGCCGCTCCTGGGCCCGGGTGGTGCCGACCGGCGCCGGGTGGCGGGCCGAGCAGGCCGGTCCGCGGTCGCTCTGGGACGAGGTGGAGGCGGCGCGGGCCCGCTGGACCGCCCTGGGCAGGCCGCCGCTGGAGCGGTTCGGCCTCACCGTCGGGGCGGACGGCCGGCACCGGGTGTGGCTGGACGCACCGGACGGCCCCGGCTGGCCGCAGGGGTGAGGACCTCCCGGGCCGCCCGGGGCCGGTGCGCGATCGGTGTGCGCTCGGTGCGCGGGCCGGGGTCAGCGCCGGCCGGGAGCGGCGCCCTCCCCGCCCGGTTCCCCGGTGCGCCTCCGGAACCGCTCCAGCAGCTCTCTGCGGGCCTCCCCGGACCCGCCGGACGCGCCCTTACCGCGGCCGCCGCCGCGCAGCGCGCCCTTGGACACCTTGGTCCGCTGCCCGCCCACGCCGAGCAGGTTGTCTCCGCGCCCCTTGGCCATGGGGACCTCCTTCCGCCTCGCCTGCTTCTCCCCCGGGCAGAGGCGAGACGAGACGGTCCGCACCGCCACCCGGGCACGCCCGACCATAAGCCGGGCCGCACGCCGGTGTCACCTGGTTTTTCCGCCCCCGGCGGCCGAGCGGACGCGGCCCGCCTCCGACCGGGGGCGGGGCGGCGTACGGCCCCCGAGGGCCGGGGATTCCACCGCCCAGGTGCCGCCCCGGGGACGCGGGAGGGCCGGCGGAACGCCACCGGGAGGCGGCCCCGGCATCCCGCTCCGGGAGAGCGGCGCGCGGAGGCGGACGGGCGGCGGAGTCCCCGCCGCCCGGGGACGCGGCCCGTCTCCGGCAGGGGTGCGGCGCCGGACCGCCGCGCAGGCGGTGCTCGGCCGCCCGACCGGGCGCACCGCGGTCCGCCGGAGCGGTGGGAAGGCGGGGAGAAGCCCGCCGGACCCGGCCGGACCTCGCGCGGCGCGGCCCCGCGCCCGCGGATCGGCCGACGGCGCTCCGGCCCTCGGAGCCGACCGGTCCGGTGCGGCCCGCGCCCGCCGGTCAGCCCGAGGTGTGGTCGATCTCGTCGATGACCTTGCCGCCCAGCTCGGACTCGATCAGCGCGTAGGCGGACGGCGGCGGGCCGTCGTCGGCGTCCAGATCGTTCTCCGGGTCCGGGATGTCCGGCTCCGGCGGCAGGTCCGGCTCGACGGCGTTCTCGTAGGGGTCGGGGGGCGGCTCCTCCAGCCCGGTCGCGATCCGCCGCGCCTGCTGGGCGGCGGGCGACGGGGCGGGCTCCGGAGCGGGCGGCGCCTGCCGCTGGGGCCGCTGCGGCTGCTGCTGGACCTGCGGGGCCTGCTGCGCCGGGGCCGGGGGCCGGGGCGCCGAGCCCCCTCCCGCGGGAACCGCGCCGACCCGCACCTCCACCCCGAAGACCTGCTTGATCGCGGTCGCCACGATCTTGTCGCTGCCGCTGTTGGCGAACCCCTTGGCCTCGTTGGGGCGGGGGAAGCCGAGCTGCACCATGCCGCCCTCGACGCCCACCGGCATGATGCCGTTACCGCTCAGCATCATCCAGGTGAACCGGCGCAGCCCCTTGACCGCCTCCATCACCTGGCCCCAGGAGGCCTGGAGCGCGCCGATGTCGATCGGGCCGCCGGGCGGCGCGGAGGCCGCAGCGGCCGCGGGGGCCGGTTCGGGCTCCGGGGCCGGCGGCGGCGCCCCCTGGCCGGGGCGGACCGCCTCGGGCCAGTCGTCGCCGCCCGGTGCGGGCGGTGCGCTCCGCTCCTCGGCCGGGGCGGGCTGCGGATCGGGCGCCGGGGCCGGGGCCGGTGCCGACTCCGGCCGCTGCTGTACCGGGGCGGCCGGGGGCGGCGCCTGCGCGGCCGGCGGTGCGGGCCGCTGGACCGCGGCGGGGGTCGGAGGCTGCTGGGCGGGGGGCTGCTGGACCGCGGGCGCCGGACCGGCCGGCCCGCGCCGCTCCAGCTGCTCCACCCGGGCGAGCAGCGCCGCGCCGTCCTCGCCGTCCGCGCCGGGCAGCAGCACCCGGGCGCAGAGCAGCTCCAGCAGCAGCCGCGGCGAGGTGGCGCCGCGCATCTCGGTGAGCCCCTGGTTGAGCACCTCGGCGGCCCGGGTGAGCTGCGCCGGGCCGAGCCGGGAGGCCTGGTCGCGCATGGCGTCCACGGCGTCCGGCGAGACGTTGATCAGCCCTTTGTCCAGGGCGTCGGGGACCGCGCCGAGCACGACCAGGTCGCGCACCCGCTCCAGCAGGTCGGCGGTGAACCGGCGCGGGTCGTGTCCGCCCTCCATCACCCGGTCGATCAGGCCGAAGGCCGCGGCGCCGTCCCGGGCCCCGAGCGCGTCGACCATCTCGGAGAGCAGCGAGGAGTCGGTGTAGCCGAGCAGCGCGACGGCGCCGTCCCGGGTGATGCCCTGCTCGTCGGAGCCGGCCAGCAGCTGGTCCAGGATGGACAGCGAGTCCCGGGCCGAGCCGGCCCCGGCCCGCACCACCAGCGGGAGCGCCGCCGGGTCGTAGGCGACGCCCTCCTGGGTGAGGATCTCCTCCATCAGCTCGCGCAGCGTGCTCGGCGGGATCAGCCGGAACGGGTAGTGGTGGGTGCGCGACCGGATGGTGCCGATGACCTTGTCCGGCTCGGTGGTGGCGAAGACGAACTTCAGGTGCGGCGGCGGCTCCTCGACGAGCTTGAGCAGCGCGTTGAACCCCTCCCGGGTCACCATGTGCGCCTCGTCGATGATGTACACCTTGTAGCGCGAGCTCACCGGGGCGAAGAAGGCCCGCTCCCGCAGGTCCCGGGCGTCGTCGACGCCGCCGTGCGAGGCCGCGTCGATCTCGATCACGTCGATGCTGCCGGGGCCGTCGGGGGCCAGCGCGACGCACGAGCCGCACTCCCCGCACGGGTCCGGGGTGGGCCCCTGGTCGCAGTTGAGGGAGCGCGCCAGGATCCGCGCGCTGGAGGTCTTCCCGCAGCCGCGCGGGCCGCTGAACAGGTAGGCGTGGTTGATCCGGCCGTTGCGCAGCGCCTGGCGCAGCGGGTCGGTGACATGCTCCTGCCCGCGCACTTCCCCGAACGTCGCGGGCCGGTACTTGCGGTACAGCGCGATGCTCACGGCGTGTTCACGGCTCCCTCCGCGGACCGGGGCACGGCCGCAGGCCCGGCCCCGGGGTCCCTGGTCGCATCCACGCCCCCATTGAACCCCGTCCCGACGACGGGCCGGGCCGCATCGTAGGGATCAGGGGACAAGAAAGGACCCCCCGCGCACCCGCCAGAGCCTACTTATCCTTGCTGCCTTCCGGCCCTGGGGAGGTTCGTAAGATGACGCCGCACGAGGGGTCTGCCCCCATCGTATCGGACTCCGGGCCCGCTCCGCACCGCCCCGCCGTCCCCGGTCCGCGGACCACGCCCCTCCCGCCCCCCTCCGCGAAACCGTTCGAAGCACCCCTGGCGGACGTGTAGAGTTGTCTGCGGAGGATTCGCCTAGAGGCCTAGGGCGCACGCTTGGAAAGCGTGTTGGGGGCAACCCCTCACGAGTTCGAATCTCGTATCCTCCGCCAGCCTCTACGAGGCAGAACGAAGGGCCCCGACCGGGTGCGCGGTCGGGGCCTTCGTCGTTCCAGTCTCAGTTTCAGTCTCAGTTCCCCGTTTCGCGGGGGTTCTCGTCCTCTTCCGGCGGCTCCCAGATGAGCCCGCCGAGGCGGTCGGCCACGCCGTCGCGGACCTGTTCGACCACGTGCTGGTAGCGCTTGAGCATCGACGACGAAGACCAGCCCATGAGCCCCATGACGGCCCGGTCCGGGATCTCCAGGATGAGCAGCACGGTCGCGGCCGTGTGCCGCGCGTCGTGCAGGCGCGACTCGCGGAGCCCGGCTTCGGAGAGCAGGGCCTTCCACTCCCGGTAGTCGGTGTTGGGGTTCAGCTCCCGCCCGAACGGGTCGGTGAACACCCACCCCTCCTCGCACCACCGGTCGCGGGCGGCCCGGCGCTCCTGCTCCTGCACCGCCGCGTGCCGGCGCAGGAGTTCGACCAGCGGACCGGGAAGCCCGATCGGCCGACGCCCGGCGGCGGACTTGGTCTTCTTGGTCTTGGGGTTCGCCCGTGCCCGCTCCGGGCAGTAGCCCGGCGCCCGGCCGCACGTCCCACCGCATCCGTGGCCGTACTTCGGCCGGAGCAGGCTCCGGCGCACCCGGAGGGCGCCGGCCTCCAGGTCGATGTCGGACCAGCGGAGTGCCAGCACCTCTCCTTGGCGCAGCCCCAGCGCCAGGGCGATGGCCCACCGGGCGCCGTTGCGCCGCTCGGCCACCAGCTTCATGAGCCGCCGGACCTCTTCCACCGAGTAGGGCTCGATCTCCTCCTCGGTGAGCTTCGGCGGCTTGGCCAGCACCGCCGGGTTCTTCGCGAGGTGGCCCCGCCGGACCGCCTCGTTGAGCGCGGCCCGGACGGTGCGGTGCGCGTGGTGCGCGGTCCCCGCGCTGCTGCCGTTCTTCTGCATCTTCGCGTAGAACCGCTCCAGGTGTTCGGGCTGGAGCTTGTCGAGCCAGTGGGCGCCGACGCCGGGGATCAGGTGGACGCGCACGTCCACCCGGTAGCCGCTGTGGGTGCTCTCCCCCACCGACGGCTTGGCGATGTTCTCCAGCCAGTGCGTCAGCCAGTCGCGGACCCGCTGCCGCTCCCCCGCCTTGCGCACGGTCCCCTGGTCCCGCTCCCGTTCGAGCTTGCGTACCGCCTTGGTCAGCACATTGCGGTCCTTCCGCATCACGTGGCGCCGATCCGGGCTCCCGTCGTCCTTGACGCCGACGGTCACCCGCCCGTGCCAGTAGCCGTCCTTCCCGAAGTAGATCGACGAAGCGCCGTTCGGCTCCCGTGTGCGCTTCTTCGAGGTGTCTTCCTGCTCCGTCATCGTTCCTGCTCCTGGTGATCGGGGCGGGTGGGCGTCGACGACGCCCACCCGGAGGGGGTTAAGCGGCGGCGCCCTCGGCGCTCTCGGAGATGAGCAGGGCGACGAACTCGTCCAGGGCCTCAGCGGGGACCAGGCGGGTCGTTCCGAGCTTGACCGACCGCAGCCGGCCGAGGCGGATCTGCTCGAACGTGCGCGTCCGTCCGATACCGAGCAGCTTCGCGGCGTCCTCGACACGCAGCAGCTTCTTCTCGGTCGTGATCGGGTTCATCATGGAAGTGCTCCTGATTCTGGGAGTGCGGTCCCGGCGGTGTGCTTGGCGGCTATGCGCCGGGGCCGCTTTGTGAGAGTGGTCAGCCCGCGGCGCGCTTGGCGCGGGCGCAGGGGGCGTAAGCGGCCGGGTCATCTCTCCACCTCGCTAGGTTGAGGGGGAGCCGTACCAGCCGTACCAGCCTCGTTTTCGCTGGTCATGAGTGGTACGGCTTGCGGGGTGGTACGGCTCAAGCCGTACCGCTTGGAAACCTCCGGCGACGTCAGCGGTACGGCTCAAGCCGTACCGCTGACGAAGCCTCATTGGCCCTGAACTGCGATGTTGAGGCTGGTACGGCTGGTACGGCTCCCCCTCCCCATGGGGAGAACCGCTGCCTCCGTCTCGGGAGGATCAGGGCAGTAGCGCGCCCAGGCGTCGGCGAAGTCGTCTCGCAGGTACCCCTTGGCCTGTCCGACCGGCCCAGGGAACCGGATGGTGGCCGGCCTGATGTCGTACTCGCGCAGCAGTCGGCCGAGCTTCATCGGCGTGAGCCCTGTGGGTCCGTACTCTGCCCAGGGTGCTTCGGAATCGGCCTTGAGTCGTTCAAGCAGGACAGCGGTGGGAACCGCGGTGTCCGTGCCGAACGCGGTACGGCAGTCGGTCAGCAGCCTCAACCGGGGGGAGGGCTCGCCTGTGTCGTCGGCCTCCGCTGTGAGGGCCAGAACAGCGGCACGGGCCCGGTCCGGCCAGTGACCGCCTGCGTGGTCGGCCACCGCGACCAGGGGTTCCCAGGTGTCCGCCGCACGGTCTTCGACCGGCATGGAGGGCTCGGCGCTCTCCAAAGCGGACAGGTCCGCGCGCAGCCAGCGGGTCAGGTCGGCGGCGAGTCGGTGGAGCAGCGGACGGTCGCGCCGGTGCCGGTACGGGGCGACCGACTCACCGGGGGCGCGTCGGCGCATCCGTACCACCACGGCACGATCCTCGATGGTGTCCGGCATCGCCCCGATGCCCGCCAGGGCGGCCATGGCGAAGGTCGGGATGCTTTCAACACGGCCGCTGGTGGCGTCGTAGCGCTTGGCGGGCCGATTGCGCTGGTGACCTGCGTTGAGCAAGCCGCGCAGGTCCTCGTTGCCGTCGGCTTTCGGGCCGAAGATGGTGTCGGCCTCATCCACCAGCAGAGTGGGCGGGTCGTCGGTGATGGATCGGTAGACCGCTGCCGGAGAACTGTTGACGGTGATGAAGGGCTCGTGGCACGTCGCTTCGATGATGTCCAAGAGCCTCGACTTGCCACAGCGTTTCTCTGGGGCGCGGATCACCAGCCGCGGGGCGTGCGGCCATGCCGGCTGCACGTGGGTGGCAGCGATCCACAAGGTCACGGCGTCGGCGGACTCCTCTGTCGGCAGGACCACGTACTTGACGAGCGCGGCACGCAGAGAGTCCAGCAGGAACGCGCCGCTCGGGGTGGAATCCATAGTGTCTTCCTAGTGCGGGTCGATGGTCACGCGGCGCTTCCCCGGGGTGCGCGGATGCCGGCCTGTACGCCGGAGTGCACGGTGGCCTCGGTCTCTGCCTCGCCCAGTCCGACGTGCAGGGCGGCGTGGGTCAGGGCGTCCTCGGCGAGGTGCTTGGGCAGGATCCCGGCGCCGATGAGAGTGCCCAGGGCGAACGCGGCGGTGTTGAGGGCGTGGTTGCGGCTGCCAGGGCGGGAGTCCAGCACCCGCTGGACCTCGCCGCGCAGGGCAGCGTGGGCGTAGGCGGATGTGTCCCGGCGCCGATCGAGCATCTGATGGACCTGCCCGGCGGAGATGCGCCGCGGCTCCCACTTGGGCAGCAGGGCAGCCAGCCACGCAGGCAGCACGGCTGGTGGGGCGTTGTTGATGACTTCGTAGGTGCCGGCGCCGTCGTCATCGGCGACGTAGGAACCGGGACCGACGACGTAGCCGCCCATGGCGCGGGTGTCGATGAGCCAGCCGAGCCCTTTTCCGCTGGCACCGGTGGTGTTGCGGTACCGGGTTCCTTCAGGGCAGCGGTAGTACAGGTGGGTTCCGCCGGTACGGGTGCGCACCGTGAAGGTGTCCAGCTCGATGGCGGCGCCGTGCTGTTCGGCCAGGGTCGCGAGCACATCGGCGCCGTCGGTGATGCCGGGCCGCGCCCATTCGGGGGGAGGTTCCTGGCCGTCCTTGGGGACGTCGAGGTCGATGACGACCAGTCCGGCCGGACCGCATGTGATGCCGTAATTGTGAGCAGGGTGGACTTCCCAGTGGGCGCGGATGCGCCCCGGGTCGATGGTGGCATGACGCTCCCAGCAGGTGAACCTGCGGGCTGGCTGCTTGCCGTGGGCGCGGAGCGGGAAGACCGGCCACCCGCGGTGGGCGGCGGCCAGGGCGCAGGAGCTGATGGTGTGGGTGGTCATGCGGCCCTCCGCAGAGGCTGGGCGTGGACGGCGGCGGGTTCGATCTGCTCGCCGGTGATGGACTCGGCGACCGCGGCGATCAGGTCGCGGGCCGCGGGTGGGGTGACGGCGTTGCCGGCCATGCGCACGCGCTCCCGGCGCGTCCCGAGCAGCACGTAGTCGCCGGGGAAGGCCATCGCGGCCCGGTACTCGTCCGGGCTGAGCATGCGGAACCGCATCTGCTCGACCGAGGCCGCGATGGCCTTCCCGGAGACGAGCCCGTGGTGGTTGCCCGAGGCGCACACGGTCGCCAGGGGCTCGGAGACGGGGCGGTGCTTGGAGCCCCCGCCGCGCAGCTCGACCATGTAGGCGAGCCCGGTCTCGTTCCTCGCCGTGCAGGTGCGCAGCGGCTCGTCCGCAGGGCGGGCCTTCTTGCCCTCGCGCCCTTCGACCGGGACCACCAGGGGGCGGGCGGTGTAGGCCGCGAAGCCCTCGCGGATCCGCTTCATCGTCTTGGCGGCGAGCGGCTTGGGCCGGTCGGTGATACGGGCCGCGGGCAGCGCCCAGTCGATGATGTCGGCGGCCGGCCGGACCTGCGGGCGCACCTCGGTGTTGCGGCACTCCACGCGGGGGCACCGCCACACGTACTGGCTCTTGTACTTGCCGACGGTGCGGCCTTCGCGGCGCCACGCCTGGATGGCGCGCACCCGCCCGTGCTGCGGGCACTCCGCGATGGGTCGGGCCCACCGGTTCAGGTCCGGCGCCCGCTCCCCTGTGCGCCACGCGACCACGTACATGCGGTCACGGGACTGCGGGGCGGCCGGGCCGAGCGCGGCGGCGTGCATCGAGTTGAGCGAGACGAGCCGGTACTCGTACCCGAGGGCGGTCAGCGCTGCAGACCAGGCGGGCCACAGCACCCACGCGGCGGCGTCGACGACGTTCTCGACGATGATCGCGCGGTAGCGGTGGTGCTCGGCGAACCGGATGACGTCCCACATGGTCGCCCTGCTGCGCTCGGCGGCCTCGTCGGGCAGAACGTCGCCGAACAGGTCGGGCAGTTGGTCGCTTCGCCGCGCGCCCTTGGCGATGGAGTGGTTGGTGCAGCTCGGGGAGAGCCACGCGATGTCGGTCTTCGGGTACCTCCGCGGGTCCACCTGCGACAAGTCCGCGATGTCGTGGCGGGCACCGGGGTGGTTGGCGCTGTGGCTGTCCACGGCCAGCTTCCAGTGGTTGGCGGCGAGCTCGACCCGCACGCCGGGCACCTGGACGGCGCCGGTCGAGGACCCGCCCGCGCCGCAGAAGAAGTCCGACACGGTGATCATCGGCCATATCCTTTCGTGGAGTGCTTCTCTGATCGGGAAGTGCGGTCCCGGCGGTGTGCTTGGCGGCTATGCGCCGGGACCGCTTTGTCTCCTGGTCAGAACGGCATCGAGTCGTCGCCGAAGTTCCAGGGGGCGCGCCTTTCGGCCGGGGTCAGCGGACGCAGGAGCTCGACGTGGCAGCAGGTCACGCACTGGCGGGAGGAGTCGTTGTCGGTTATGGGCTTCTCCCAGGTGTGACCGAAGCGGCGGCAGGCCCGCCTGGCCGCGCAGAAGCGGCAGTACAGGGCGCCGCCCTCGGTGGTGAAGCGGTCGTCCTCCTCGGCGAAGGTGCGGGCGTCCTCTTCGGTGTCGAACAGGTAGGGCAGCTCCCAGTCGTCTGCCCAGCGGGTGCCGCAGTCCTCGCAGTCGAGCCGGTGGTAGGTGGCGGTCGTGATCGCCATCAGGGTCCTCCTTAGCTGGGGGTGGGCCGGTCGGCCCCCGCACCGCCCCGCGCGCTGCGGGGCGGCACAGGCGCCGCAGGGCACGCGGTCAGCGGCGGGTGTAGATCCGGCGGCCGCACGTGTCGCAGGCGGCCATGCGCATGTCGAGCAGCGCGCCGCACTCGCAGCGGGCCCGGCAGATTGCGCGGCGGATCAGGTGGCGTACCATCGGGGACCTCCCTCCTGGTGGTGTTCGCATTGGGCAGGGGCAGGGCCTCCGGGGCGGTCTCGTCCGGCAAGACACACCGCTCCGGAGGTCGTTTTTCAGGGCTTCGCAGACGTTCGGGCAGCGAGGTGAAACCCGATATCTTCCCTGGTCATCTGCGGGTTTCAGCGATGTCGCCCCCGAAACCGGTTTCGGGGGCACCGAAGCCGCCCGCGACGGCTCAGGCCCCCTCGGCGGAGGCGCTGGGGCGGGCCAGGACGGCGTCCAGATCGGCTCGCTTGACGCCCTTGCGCGACCCGCCGTCACCGCGCTTGGTGACCTGGCCGGTGGGCACCCCGAACGGCGCCAGCGCGTTCGAGAGGGTCGTGGCCATCCGCGTCTCATGCGCCCGCTTCTGCTCGGGCGTCATCTCCTCGACCGGCACCTCGGCCTCGGCCCAGGGGGCATAGGCCTCGGGCCGGTAGGCGGCCAGCGCCTCCACTAGGCGCACGGAGTGCATGGTCTCCTCCCCGGCCGGCCACACCGAAGCCAGGTGGTCCACCAGGGTGGTGGTGTCCTCGGCGGCGATGGTCTCCCCTGCGGCCTCCCCGGTCAGGGTCCCGGCGGCCCTGCGTACCGCCAGGGCGCGCTTGCCGATCTCGATGGCCTCGGCCTGCTCGATGAAGGCGGCCCGCACGATCTGGGTGTCGTGCGACGATTTGGCCAGCCAGCCGGTGCCGGCCTCCTTCTTGGGGTCGAACATGGTGGCCCGCACGCCGTTCTTGTACATCGAGGTGCCCAGAACCATGTCGTTGGCCTGCTGGCCGGTGACCGCCAGGCAGAACCGGGTGGAGACGTTGTCGCTGATGACCTTGGGAAGCGACTTGGCGTCGGGCCGCTGGGTGGTGATGACCAGGATGATCCCGTAGGCGCGGGCCTTGCGGACCAGGCGCCCGGCGATGTCGGCGGCCTCCTTGCCGTACTCCTCGTGCTCGAAGAGGGTGTGGGCCTCATCGAAGATGGCCAGCAGCGGGTGCAGCCCGAGGCGCTTGTTCGCGGCGAGGTGGGGGTAGACCTTGCGTCCCTTGGGCACCTGGTCGGCGGGCAGGTCGGCGATGATCTGCTTGCGGCGCTTGAGCTCTTTCTCCAGCTTGCGCAGGGCGTCCAGGCCGGAGGCGCAGTGCTCATCGTCATCACCGGAAACGTAGCGGTGGCACACCGGCTGGACCGGGTCCAGGTCGCCGGAGCCCTTCATCTCGTACACCCACATCTCGCAGGCCGGGTCCAGAGCTCCGGCCAGGGCCACGACCATGACCCCGGAGGTCTTGCCGGAGCCCGGCACGCCGCCCATGAGCAGGTTGGTGTACATCAGGTTCAGCGGAATCACCCGGCCCCGCGGGTCGAACCCGAAGGGGATGTCGCCGAACAGGTCGGTCTGCCCATCGCGCATAAGCGGCCACAGGCGGCGCTTGGCCTTGGCCGGGTCCTTCTTGGCCACCCACAGCACCAGCCGGCCCGGGTGGGCCTCGGTGTCGGACTCGGGCCACACCGTGGTCAGCGGGCGGCGCATCGCCCCGGCCAGCTTCGCGCGCTCCTCCAGCACCTTCTCGGTCAGGTAGCCCGGCGGCAGGTCGACCTCGGCCCGCCATCCGGGGCCGTCGGTCTGGATGGGGTTGACGAAGTCGATCTCGCCCTTGACCCCGATGGCCTCCAGGGCGGCGACGACCTCGGTCGAGGTGAGTTCGCGCTGGATGTGCGGGGAGGTCCAGCGTTCCACGATCGGCTTGGCGTCGGCCCTGGCGCCGGCTGCGCCGAACAGCGCCAGCATCGCGATGATGCCGCTCATGGACGCCCACGCCGGGGCCGAGGCCAGCGCGACCGCCCCGACGGTGGTCACGCCCAGCGCTACCACCAGGGAGGACACCAGGCGGGAGCGGACCCGGGCGGTGTGCTGGCGCGACAGCATCATGTACTCGGAGGTGCGCGAGCTGCCCGCCGCCGCGCGCCGCAGCTCGTTGGCCTCGGTGTCGAAGGCCCACCGGCCCCACACCGCCACCGCGCGACCCATGCCCCGCGGGGAGCGGGAGAGGAGTTTGAGCAGGTAGACCGGGGAGCGGGTGGCGCGGTAGGCGCCCATGCGGGCGTAGTACTCCACGATGAACCGGGCGTTGTCGCTGAACTCCTGCTTGTCGCGCAGGTAGGAGGGCACCAGGGCCGGCGCCTGGTCCAGCAGCGCCCGGTGGTCCTCGATCCAGCCGCCGCGGGCGGTCGGCAGGGCGTCGACTGGGCGCGAGGCCGCTCCCTCCTCCCCGCCGGGAAGGAGTTCGACGTCGGCGGGGTCGACGTATTCGACCCCGGGCCCGTCAGCGCGGTCGGGTTCGGGTGCGGCGCCGATCGTAGGGCGGGTCGGGAAGGCCACGACCGTTCCGTCGATCTGGTCGCAGGGGTCGGGGTGGGACATGCTGAGTGCTCCTTTGCCGGGGCGGCGGTCGGTGGGTGTGGCCGCCGCCCCGCAGGCGGGGCTACTGGCCGGTGTCGGCGTGCTGCTGGCGCAGGTCGCGCACGAACTGCAGGTCGTCGATGTAGATGTCGGAGAACCAGCCGCATGAGCAGCGGGCCTGGTAGGCGCGGCTGCCGTCCGCTAGGGCGTAGGGCTGCACGTAGGCCGAGTCGGCCTCGGGGTCGTGCCCTGCGCCGAACAGGTTGGAAAGGCCGAACATCAGGCGGCCTCCTCGTCCTCGGAGACCACGCTCAGGGCGGGGCCGGCGGTCTTCTGGGAGTGCAGGGCCATGACGCGCTTGGCCCGCTCGAACCCGATCCCGAGAGCCTTCTGAACGGCGGCCACGGAGGGCTCCTGAGACACCCCCGAGTCGGCGATGGCCGTGGCCAGCTGTTCGGCCAGTTCCTCGTCCGAGAGCGCCCGAGCGGACTTCGCAGGTGCGCTCTTACGGGCCGAGGGCGGGACCTTGCGGCCCTTGTTCGGACGGGGCCGGGCCCCCTCTTCCGAGGAGTGGTCTCCGCCCTGGTCGGCGGTGGTTCGCTGCGGCTTCCCAGGGGTGGTGCGGCCGCCGGTGGTGATGGCCCTTCGGGGGGTGCGCGCCACGAGCGGCAGCAGCACCGTCCCGGCCGGGACCTGCACCCACCCCGACAGCGGCGCCTGAGCGTGCTCAGCAGCACTCTCGGAAGGCTCCTCGGCCTCTCCCTGGGAAGAGTGGTCCCCGGTCTTTCGGGACAGGTCCGCGAGAGTGCGCACCCCCGGCCCCTCGGAAGGGCGGGCGCGGGAGACGCCGTCTTCGATCAGCCCGATCAGGTGGGCGGTCATCGCGGCCCCGACGGGCCCCAGGGAGTGCACCAGCAGCGCCCCGAACCCGGCCGGCCACACGGTGGGCCAGTGGCCGATCGCGTTGAGCAGGATGCTCACGCTCAGGCACCCCCACATGATGTGCTCGGCCTGGTCGTCGAGGTCGCCGCCGCTCGAGGACAGGCGGGCCCGGCACACGATGATCCAGGCGACCGTCCCCAGCAGAGCCGGTTCCAGCAGCCACAGCGCCCACCACATCGGCGAGTAGGCCTCGGCTCCTAGCAGGGTGGTCGCACCGGCGTGCACTCCGGCGGTCGACCAGACCCCGAACGCTGCCAGGATCGGCAGCAGGACGGCGAGGGTCAGGGCGCGGGTGCGCTGCACACGCAGCACCCGGGCCTCGGCCGACTGGGCCAGATCAGCGGCAAGCTTGGCCTTCTCCAAGGCCGCAGCGTTGCGGTCCCGGGCGGCCTCCCGCCGGATTGCGCGCTCCTCGCGCTCCCGGTCGGCCTGGTCGCGCATCCGGGCCAGGCGGTCCTTCTCTTTGGCACTCTTCAGGCTCCGTTCGCGGGTGAGCTTCTCGGTGAGTTCCTCAGCGGTCGGGGTCGTCGTCTTCATCGGGAACCTCCTCGTGAAGGCGCGGGCGGGGCTGGTGGGGACAGAGCCCGGGTGATTCCCGACGCGGCGGTGTCCAGGGCCAGGGCGGCGGCGGTCAGCGGCAGCGCCAGCAGCCGCAACACGATCACCACCAGTGCGGCCAGCAGGACCAGCAGCGCAACGGCGATACCGGCGGTGTGGATCAGCTCGGTGGTGGTCATCAGGCCTCCTCCCGCTGCTGGATCAGGGAGGCTGCGATGGACAGGGCCGCCTCCACCAAGGCGTCCTGGCGCAGTGCGAGCCCGGCGGTGGTGTGGCCGCGCTCGCGGGCCTTGTTCTTCAAGTCCAGGGCGCGCCGGTAGTGCTCCTGCGGGGTCGACTCCATGGGGAGGCCTCCGTCGCGGTTGGTGTAGCGGGGCATCGGGGCTCCTGCCTGGTCAGTCGATGTGCTCGGACCCGTTGTGGGTGCGGGTGCGCACCTTGGGGGAGAAGCCCGCCCGGCGGATCGTGATGGGCCCGTTGTGGGTGGTGGCGCGGATCGGCCCGTCGCCGCCGGCCGTGATCGCGACGGCCCCGTTGTGGGTGGCGGCCCGGGTGTGGGAACCGGTGCGGCCGACGGTGATCGCGCCGTTGTGGGTGCGCACGTCGGCCTCGCCGATCACCTCCCCGACGCGGACGGTGCCGTTGTGGAGGGTGGCGGCCACCGAGTCGGCCTCGGCCACGCGCAGGCAGGCGCTGTGGCCGGTGTGGTCGATGGCCCCGGCCCGCCCGCGGGTGGTTAGGCTGCCGGCGGTGATGTCGGTGACCAGGTCGGCGCCGGCGGGCAGCACCACCCGCGCCCTCACCGGCTCCCCGGTGTCGGTGATGACCGCGGTGCCGCGCCCGAAGACGCGGCCGTTGATGACGGTGGTGCCGCCGCTGACGACGATCGACCCGCGGACGGAGCCCCCGATGACGGTGACGCCCCCTCCGCCCAGGACGGTGGGGGCGGGCTCGGGGACGCGGATGCGCCAGGTGCCGGCGTCCTGGGCGGCGGTGGCCGCCTCGACGACCTCGGCCGGGCCGGACAGCTCGATGCGGGCCTGGCCGGCCCCGGCGGTGAAGACCACCTCGGCCTCCAGGTCGGCGGCGGACAGGTCGAGGGCCATGCGCCCGGTGGCGGGGGCGGTCAGGGTGCGGGTGGTCAGGGACATGGGTGTGCTCCTTCGTCGGGTTCGGGTGGTGCGGGTCGGGGTGGTGCCTGTCTCCGTCGTGAGCGGGCGCGGCCCGGGGCCGGGACAGGCCGAAGGGGGGCTACTTCTTCTTCCGGCGCTCTTCCTCGTCGCGCGTCATGGCCTCTTCCTGGGCCTTCATCAGCGCCTTGTCGGCCTCGATCTGCTTCTGGCGCTGCTGCTCCCAGAACTCGCGGTCGTTCACGTCGGGCATGAGTTCTCCTCGCTGGTGTCGGTGGTCAGGCGGCCGGGGCCCAGGGCAGGGCCAGGCCGTCGCCGGCGGCCCGGGGGACCAGGTGGACGTGCAGGTGGAACACGGTCTGGGTGGCGGCCTCGCCGATGTTGGCGATGAGGTTGCTGTCCTGGCCCAGCGCGGCGGCCAGCTCGGCGGCCCGGCCCATGACCGCCGCGGTGACGGCCGGCTCGGCGGCGGCGTCGCGCACGTGGGCGCGGGGCAGCACCAGGACGTGGCCGGGGTGGACGCCGCCGGAGCGGGGCCGGATGGCCAGCGCGTCCGGCCAGGAGTGCACGACCTCGGCCGGGGCGGTGCCGGCGCAGATCCGGCAGAAGACGCACTCGCCGCTCACTGGGCGAGCTCCCGGTGGCAGGAAGTGCACAGGGTGTCGCCGTCGTAGGCGACGAGCAGGTCCGGGCTGGCGGTGAGCCCGCACGCGTCGCAGGTGGTGCGCTGGCGCTCCTGCGGGGAGCGGCCCTTGGGCTCGCTGTCGAACCAGAAGCCGAAAGACATGGGATTCGTCCTTTCATCGGGTCAGCCGGTCACCGGATCGATGACGGCCGGGGGCGGGGAGGGGCGGCCGGGGCCGTCGGCTCCTCCGGTCGGTCCCTCCGCTCCACCGCTGGGCGGTGGGCGCAGAGGCACCGGCCGGATCAGGCGGGGGCCTCGGCCGCCAGCGCTCGGCGGGAGGCGGCTCCGGCGGCCGCCAGCACCACCGCGGAGGCGGCGGCCACGGCCAGGGCCAGCGGGGCCGGGGCGGCGATGGCCAGCGCGGCCGGGATCATCCAGGCCACGTGCCAGGCCTGGTCCATCCGCTCGGCGCCGCCGTTGTCGTAGTAGGTGGTCTTGTGGGTCATCGGCTCGGTGGCCAGCACCAGGCCCCGCAGGGTGGCCCGCCGGTCGGCCCACCAGTGCGTCACCGCGTTGATGGCGAGGCCCGCCGGCACCGCCCAGGGGGAGACCGCGGTACCGGTCGCGCCCAGCACCAGCACCAGCGCGAGCGCCTGGGCGACGGTCAGGACCAGGACGTGGCGGGTGCAGGCCATCCGCCCCGCGTGGCCGCACCGCCCCTTGGTGAGGGCTTGGTGGTCGGACTGCAGCAGGTAGTCGCCGATGTGGTGGCCGGTGTAGAGCGCCGCGTAGGCCAGGACGGCGGTGGTCGGGTCAGCGGGGATCATGCGGCCTCCTCGGCGGTGAAGCGGTCGAAGCGGGGGGAGGTCTCGGCGGGCGGCAGGTCGGCGAGGATGTCGGCCAGGGCGGTGGTGCGGGCCAGGTGGTCCTGCAGCGGCTCGCAGAGGCCGCGCGGGGCGGACAGCTCGGCGAACAGGGCGGGGTCGATCCCCGCAGGGATGTGCGCGGGTAGAGGGAAGCGGTACATCAGGGCTCCTTTGGTCAGAACGTTGTCGGGTGGTGGCCGTGCGGTCCCCAAGCCCGCCCCGAAGGGCGGGATGGGCATCGCACGGATGCTGTGTGGCGCGGCCATACGTCGCGGAAGCGGCTCCCCGGCTGCTCGCCGGCGGGGCGGTTCCGTCGTGGTCCACGGCTTCCCGTCGCCGTCCCGTGTGTGCGGGATGGGGTCAGGGCGTTACGCACTGTTGAGTTGTCAAAACGCATGCACCCGGGCTTCCACGGCCTGTGTGCCGAGTCCACTGTGCGGGTGAAGTAGCCCGGTCATGCCTTCATGTGCTGCTTGACCGGACAAGAAGATGCAAACACGAATCGACCTGACCGGTCAAGTGGATTCGCTGATATTCTTGACCGGTCAAGCAGCGACGTTGGGTGGGATGCCTTGTGAGCAGGGGAAAAGGGCCGCTGTACCTCCAGCTGGCCGGTGACCTACGCGCTGACATCGAGTCAGGTGCCCTCCCCCCTGGGGGGGCTCTACCGTCTGAGCATGACCTGATGGAGCGTTGTGGGGTATCGCGGGCAACGGTTCAGAAGGCCCTGTCGGTCCTGACTTCAGAAGGGCTGATCACCTCGGGGCAGGGGCGACGGCGGGAGGTTCGGCGGCGTGAACCGATCGTGTACAGGCCCCAAGAGGAACTGGTTAAAAGGGCCAAGAATCCTGAGATGGACCAGTTTCTGACTCGGTTTTCGAGTGAAGGGCGTGAGCCCCGTCAAGACATCTCTGTGGAGGTTCTGGTTCCCCCGAAGTTCATTGCCAAGCGGCTCGACCTTGCTCCTGATGAGCTGGCTGTAGTGCGTCGACGGCTGCGATTTCTTGACGGTCGGCCATCGCAGGTGAATGACACATACTTTCCGCATGGCGTCGTCAAAGACAGTGAGATAGTTGATCCGCGTGATATTTCGCGCGGCGCTCTTCGTGTTCTGGTTGACCTGGGGTATGAGCAGGCTCGCCTGCTCGACGAGACCTGGATTCGTATGCCGTCGGCAGAGGAGACAGACCGTCTCTCTCTACAGTCGGGTACTCCGGTGGCGGAGCATATCCGCACCGGCTACACCTCGGAAGGGAAGCCGATTCGCTGCGCAGTAACCGTACTCCCGGGAGATGTGTACGTAATCGCTCATGAATTCGATGTTCCGGAGGACTGGGAGTGACTGAATATCTCGTTCGAAATGCCGACTGTGCTGATGTCCCCCGCGTCGCGGAAATGATGGCTGAGGCCAGTTCCTGGCTGACTTCCCAGGGGTCGGATCAGTGGCAGTACCCTCCCCCGGTCAACGTGATCGAGCGTGATGTGGAAGCCCGTACCCTCTACGTCGTCCTGCGGGAGGGAGAGGTGATCGCTGCGGCCACTATCGACCGCAACGCGGATCCCGACTTCTGGGAAGCCGGAGACCGCCCGGAAGACGCTCTGTATGTGCACAAGATGGCCATCGACCGGGCCTGGGCGGGGCGCAAGCTCGGAGCTTCCCTGCTCGATTTGGCGGGGGTCCTCGCAGAGGAAGCCGGCTTGCCGTGGGTGCGGCTGGATGCCTGGAAGACCAACGAGCGTCTGCATCGCTACTACCAGGAGGAGGGGTTCGACCTGGTGCGCCTTGTCGACCTGGAACACCGCCAGTCGGGCGCGCTCTTCCAGAGGAAGGCCACAGCCCGGTCCTCCGGCATCACTCTGGTCCGTGAAGGCTGCTGACAGAGTCGGCAGTGACGAAGATCGACTAACGACGCCCTGAGGCGCTCTGAGGCAGGCGAGGGGAAGTGCTCGCGAGTGTTCGGAGCCGCCCCGAAAACCGCTGTGCACAGGGCATCTGAGAGCCGCAACTTAGTCTCAGTTCCAGTCTCATTCACCGCCGTTCAGAGCGGTTCGGAGGCAGCCGGAGAGTAGGAGAATCGCACGGCAGCACGCCGCTGCTCGCCCGTGAACGGTGTGATGCGGGATTGGAAAGCGTGTTGGGGGCAACCCCTCACGAGTTCGAATCTCGTATCCTCCGCCAGCCTCTACGAGGCAGAACGAAGGGCCCCGACCGGGTGCGCGGTCGGGGCCTTCGTCGTGTCCGGGGTGCTCCGGACCGGAGGTCAGCGCCTCCAGAACAGCAGGTGGGTGACTCCGCTGGGGCTCGGCACCACGTCGAGGTGGAACCGGTCGAGCAGTTCGGTGCGGCTCTCCCACAGCCGCTCGCCCCGGCCGAGGTCGATGGGGGCGACGGCGATGTGCATGGTGTCGACCAGGTCGGCCTCGAGGAAGGCCCGGATGGTGGCGACGCCGCCGCCGAGGCGCACGTCCTGTCCGCCGGCCGCCTCCTTGGCGCGGGCCAGCGCCTCGGCCGGCGACGCGTCGAGGAAGTGGAACGTGGTGTCGGCCAGGGTGAACGACGGCCGCTCGTGGCGGGTGAGCACGAAGACCGGGGTGTGGAACGGCGGGTTCTCCCCCCACCACCCCTTCCACTCGTGGTCCTTCCACGGGCCGCGCTGGGGGCCGAACTTGTTCCGCCCCATGATCTCCGCCCCGATGCCGCGGGTGAACTCGCGGACCAGGTAGTCGTCCAGGCCCCGGGTGCCGCCGGGCTCGGTGCGGTTCGGCCAGCTGGCGGTGGCGCCCGCCCAGGACATGAGGTCGGCGGGGTCCGCGTGCCCGAAGGGCCGCTCCAGGCTCTGCCCCTCCCCGGTGCCGAACCCGTCCCGCGACACGGTGAAGCACTGCACCCTCAGCAGCTGCGACATGCGTCCTCCTCGATCGGTGGAGAATTCCGATTGCACCGTGCAACCGGTTGTCCGCCATTATTACCGTGAGGGTGTGACAGGAACGCCGCGGACCGGCCGCCTGCCCGTCCCCCAGGGGAGGTCCGGCTGCCCGATCAACCTGACCGTCGAGCTGCTGGGCGACCGGTGGAGCCTGGTCGTGCTGCGCGACATCATGTTCGGCGGGCACCGGCGCTTCCGCGGGCTGCTCACCGATTCGGTCGAGGGGATCGCGTCGAACATCCTCGCCGCCCGCCTGGCCAAGCTGGTCGACGCGGGCCTGCTCACCCGGCACGACGACCCGACCCACCGGCAGAAGATCGAATACCGGCTCACCGAGGCGGCGATCCAGCTCGTTCCGGTCATGACCCAGCTGGGCGCCTGGGGCTCCCGGTGGCTCCCCGCATCGCGCGAGCTGTCCGTCCGCGCCGAGCTCCTCGCCCGCGGCGGCCCCGAGCTGGGGGAGCGGTTCATGGACGAGCTCCGCGCCGTGCACCTCGAAGGCCGGCCGCAGCCCTCCGGCGGCGTCCTCGCCGAGCTCACCCTGGCCTACGAGCGCGCCGCCGCGGACGAGGAATAGGGCACCGGGCCCCGGGACGGCGGCCGGAGGAGCGGCGGAGGCCCCGGCCGGGTGCGCGGTCGGGGCCCGTGTCCGAGCGGGGTCAGCCCAGGTACCGGCCGTGCTCGGTGGCGAACTCGTCGCCGTTGTACCGGTCCCAGTTGATCGACCAGGCCATCAGGCCGCGCAGCCCGGGGTGGGCCTTGGCCGGGGTGTAGCCGGAGCATCCCGCGCCGGTGGTCAGGCAGTCCCAGGCGGACCGGACCTCGGCGACCGGGGTGTGGCCGTTGCCCGCGTGCGGGGACGCGGGCAGGCCGATGGCCACCTGTCCGGGGTCCAGCGGCGGGAAGACCTGCGAGGCGTCGCCCCCGACCGGGAAGCCGGTGAGCACCATGTCCGCCATCGCCTGGTGGAAGTCGGCGGTGCCCATGGTGTGGTACTGCCCGTCCAGGCCCATCACCGGGCCGGAGTTGTAGTGCTGGACGTGGAGCAGGGTGAGCCGGTCCCGCAGCGCGTGGATCACCGGCAGGTAGGCGCCGGCCCGCGGGTCGGCGCCGCCCCACTTCCCTCTGCCGTAGAACTGGTGGCCGACCTGCACGAAGAACGTCTCCGGCGCCATGGTGAGCACGAAGTCCGGGCCGTAGCGGCCGGTCAGGTCGCGCAGCGCTCCGATCAGATTGGTGATCACCGGTGTGGTGGGCGAGCGGAAGTCGGTGTCGCCCTCGTCCAGGTAGAGCGAGTGGCCCTCGAAATCGATGTCGATGCCGTCCAGGCCGTAGCGGTCGATGATCGCCGAGGCCGACCGGACGAACGCGTCGCGGGCGGCCGGGGTCTCCAGGGAGACCTGGCCGTTCTGCCCGCCGACCGAGAGCACGACCTTCTTCCCGCGCGCCTGCGCGGCGTCGATCTGGGCGGTGAACTCCTGCTCGGTGGGGACGCCGGGGCACTCCGCGGCCGGGCAGAGCTCGAACTCCAGCCGCCCGGAGGTCGGCGAGGTGGGTTCGGCGAAGGCGAGGTGGATGATGTCCCACTGGTCGGGCACGTCGGCCAGGTCCACCCAGCCCGACCCGTTGGCGAAGCCGGCATGCAGGTAGCCGGCGAGCGCCCGGTCCGGGACCGGGGCGGCGGCAGCGGGTTCCGCGGCGGCGGGGGCCGGCGCGAGCGTGGCCGCGAGCAGGGCCGCGGCGGCGGTGGCGAGGAAGCGGGGGATGCGTCGCACAGGGCACTCCAAGGGTCCGGGCCGGTACGGCCGCCCTTAATTGACAGGAAACCTTCCTGTCCGTTTCGGCGAAGGTAGGCCCGGACCCCGGCGCTGTCAACGGCCCCGCGGGCCGCCGTTCCCGTCGGCCGCCCGCGCTCGCCGGTGCCGCGGCCCCCGGCGGCGCACCGCGAACCGGTACACCACCGGGGCGCGGGCGCCGCAGAGCCGCGCGAAGGCCGCCGGGCCCCGGCGCGGCGGCGGTCGCACACCCGTACCGCCCCCGCTCCGGGGCTCCGGTGGCGCCCGCCGCCCCGGAGCGGGCGGCCGCTCAGGCGTCCAGCACCTGCCCGGCGCGCTTCACCACCGGGGGCTCCACCGACCACGGGAAGTTGATCCAGGCGTCCGTGCGCTTCCACACGTACTCGCACTTCACCAGGGACTGCGGCTTCTCGTAGATGACCGCGCTGCGCACCTCGGCGACGTGCTCCTCGCAGAAGTCGTGCACCAGTTTGAGCGTCTTGCCGGTGTCCGCGACGTCGTCGGCCACCAGCACCTTCTTCCGGCCCAGGTCCACCGCGTTGGGCACCGGCGGAAGCATCACCGGCATGTCCAGCGTCTCCCCCACCCCGGTGTAGAACTCCACGTTCATCACGTGCAGGTTCTTCACGTCCAGCGCGTAGCCCAGCCCGCCGGCCACGAACAGGCCGCCCCGGGCGATCGACAGGATGATGTCGGGCTCATAGCCGTCATCGGCGATGGACTGCGCCAACTCGCGCATGGCCGTCCCGAACAGCTCGTAGGTCAGGTTCTCGCGGCCCTCGTCGCTCACGGTCGCTCCCTCGGCGTCGCTCTCGCAGGTATTCGGCGGACCGGGGAGGTCTCCCCCAGCTCACGGCCCTCCCCAGTATCGCGCCGGACGGCCGCCGCCCCGCTCCGCCCCGGGGCGGCCGCGGGATTGACCTGAACCTCCATTGAGGTCGTAGCCTCCCCGCCATGACGAACACGAACTCCGCCCTGTCCGGCCGCGACCTCGACGAGGCGCGGATCCGCGAACTCGTCGCCCGCTCCCAGGAGGCGCAGACCGACCCGGAGGTCCTGCCCGCGCTGCACACCGACGATGTGGTGATCATCAACATCGCGGGGCGCCGCCTCTTCGGCCGCGAGGCGTTCGCCTCGGCCATGGCCGGCGCCCTCTCCTCCCCGCTCAAGAACGTCCGGACCACGCTGGAGGTGGAGAAGATCGGGTTCGCCGGCCCCGACACCGCCATCGTGAGCCTGACCAAGACGGTCCACGACGAGCGCCCCGAGGCGCAGGAGGCCTCCGAACTCCCCCTCAAGGGCGCCATGAGCTACGTGCTGACCCGGGACGGCGGCGACTGGCGGATCGCCCTGGCCCAGACCACCCCGATCGGCTGACCCGCCGCCGGAGGGCCCCGGACACGAAGAAGGCCCGGGCTCACCAGTGTGAACCCGGGCCGGAAGCGGTGGAGGTGGGATTTGAACCCACGGAAGGTTGCCCTGCCGACGGCGGCGACTCACCAGGGGCGTAGCCCCGTGATGCCCGGTTGACCTGCAGTCCGAGGTCATCCGGGATCACTCGGAATCCCCGTGCTCACCGGGTTCGCATGTACTGAATGTGTACGCGGACACTCCCGGCCTCAGCCCAGGTAGGGGCCTGTTTCCCCACCGATTGCGTGGCGGAGGCGCAACCGCTGGGTGTGGTGCGTCGGAAGCTCGTCGAGCTCGTCGGCGCCCACCCAGCGGACGGCGGTCGATTCGTCGCTGACGGCCAATTCCCCGCCGAGCAGGCGGGCGCGGAAGCAGATGTTGAACTGGCGGCGGACCTCGCCGTCGTCGTAGGCGATCACATGGCGGGGGTCGGTGTAGGTGCCGACCAGACCGGTGATCTCGACGTCGTAGCCGGTCTCCTCCTTGACCTCGCGCACGGCCGCATCCGGCAGGCTCTCGCTCATCTCCATGCCGCCGCCGGGCAGCGCCCACAGCCCGCTGTCGGCGCGCCGCTGCAGCAGGATCCGCCCCCGGTCGTCGAAGACCGCGGCACTGGCGGCGACGACCACGTTGTTAGGAGTCGGGGCGTGGGGGTCGTCGTAGTACTCGGTGCGGCCCATGGGCTCACTCCCTGATCGGCTCGGCGGCGGACCATACGGCCTCGAAGCTCGCGGCGTAGGCGTCGAACATGCCGTGCTCCTGCCGGCGCCGCAGGTGGAAGACGGGGTTGGCGTAGGCGTTGGCCCCGTACACATGGGTGTTGGCGAACAGCTCGCCGTCGGCCCGGTAGACCGAGTTGTACAAGGTGGTCGCGTGCTGGGCGACGTCGATGCCCTCGACGCCGAGCACCGGGGCGTAGTGCAGCCGTGCCAGGCGGCAGCGCGATTCGATGCCGTGCCCGAACTTCTCTTCTCGGCCCCGCAGCCGGACGGCTTCGCTGTCCGGATCGCCGATGAGGATGCGCACCCGGCAGCCGGCCGCGGCCTTCGCCCTGAGCAGGTCGTTCCAGTCGGGCATCTGCTCGTGCAGGAACACGGCCGCGTAGACCATGACTTCGATGGTGCTCTGCGCCCGCTCGAACATGGCCCGCCACGCCTCCAACGGGACGTCCGAGCGCTGCGGGTAGATCCTGATGAGCTCGGCGTGCGGAGTCGTCCCGCTCTTCCTCGGGGCGTCGAGCCGGGGCCACAGGTAGGCGACGTCCTCTTCCAGGGCTTCGGCCACGCGATGCGCGTTGCGCCGGTGCGGCGTCCGCCCGGTGTTCACCCATCGCTCGATGGTCTTCGGATCGGTTCCGACGGTCTCGGCGAGGGTCCGTGTCGTCTCTCCGGCCGCTGCTATCGCGGTGCGCAGCCGTTCGTTAGGGGGCATGGGGACGTTTTACCTCACTCAAGACGTCCCCTGGGGCGTCCTCTGCGAAGTTCCCCCGTCCCCCTGCGGTCACAAGGCTGGAGAGCATCGGAGGCGCTCCCCTCCCTCTCTGCGGAGCAGGCGGCGATCCCCGATCGACGAAAGACCCCCGCAACGCGGATCAGGCGTCCGGGGGCACGGTCACCAGCTATCGAGGAGCTGACGACATGGCAGACCCTAACCCCCGCACCGGCCAGATGATGACGCGGTGGGGGCGTTCTCCGGACCACGCAGGCGCGCACGCCGCGGCCGCGCGGCTGCAGGCCCAGTACCCGCACCTGGTCATCTGATTCGGCGAGACCTCCGGCCACTTCTACGCCATGGACACCACAGGCCTGCAGGAGCGCCCGACGCTCGACGCACTCGCGCAGCTGGTGCGGCAGCGCACCAACCGGCCCCGCCCGCGCGTGGCGGCGGTGAGCGCACGATGAACGCCGGACCTGAACCGCTCCGCTTCGACGACCTCGTCACCCTCGGGGACTGGGCGCGCGCCATGGACGCCGCCGTCGAGCTGGTCGAGCAGGCGCCCGACGCCGACGTCTACGCCGTGCGCGCCGTCCACACCACCGCCGAATGCCGCGTTCCCGTGCCCCCGGACGAAGCGGCCCTGCGGCGACTCAACACCGAGCACGCCGGGAAGTGGCGCGTGTGGCGCTCCCTCGACGACCGCGGCCGGCCCGCCGCATGGGTGGCGACCAACCTCGGCGTCCCGGGCGCGGCGCCGACGCTGCACGAGACCACCCCCGAGCGGCTCGAAGCCCGGATGCAGGCGCCGCCGCCCGGCTTCGCCGGGCCGCTGGCGGCACTGACGGCGCAGGACTGAGGGAGGAGGGAAGCACGCAGCGCCCCTGCCCCGGCGGCTGCGCGCCGACGGCCCCGGCGCCGGTTCTCCGGCGATGCCTCCGGCACGCCCGGAAACCGGTCGGCCGCCGTGTGCACTGAATGTGCAACGCGAGCGGGAGCGCGCTCCCCGGACACGAAGAAGGCCCGGGCTCACCAGTGTGAACCCGGGCCGGAAGCGGTGGAGGTGGGATTTGAACCCACGGAAGGTTGCCCTTCACTCGCTTTCGAGGCGAGCGCCATCGGCCACTAGGCGACTCCACCGAGAGGAACTCTACCTGAAACGGCGGCCGGAGAAGAAATCGGTGAGCAGATCCGCGCACCGCTCCCCCAGCCGCGGGGAGAGCAGGTCCGGGGGGACCACCTCGGGGCGGTGGTTCATCCTGGGGTCGCGGACCAGGTCCCAGAGGGATCCGGCGGCGCCCGCCTTGGCGTCCCGGGCACCGTAGGCGATCCGGTCGACCCGGGACAGCACCGCGGCGCCGGCGCACATCGTGCACGGCTCCAGGGTGACCACCAGGGTGCAGCCGGCCAGCCGCCAGCCGCCCAGCCGCCGGGCGGCGGCGCGCAGCGCGAGGACCTCGGCGTGGGCCGTCGGGTCCCCTGCGGCCTCCCGCTCGTTGCGGCCGGCTCCGATCTCCCGCCCCGACGCGTCCAGTACGACCGCGCCGACCGGCACGTCCCCGGTCCGCAGGGCCCGCTCGCCCTCCTCCAGGGCCCGCTCCAGCGCCGCGTCCAGCAGGGCGCGGTCCTGCAGCGGGCCGCCGCCCGCACCGGTGCCGTCCACGTTCCCCCGTGCTCCCCGTCAGATCCGCAGCGCGTCGAAGTGGTCGGCGAAGCCCGCCCGCTCCGCCAGCTCGGCGAGCACGTCCGCGGGCAGCGCCCCCTCGGCCGTGGTCAGCGAGAGCAGCTCCTCGGCCGGGACGCCGAGGTCCGCGAGGAGCGAGCCGTCCCCGCCCGGCCGCGACCCGGGCTTCTGCCCGGTCCCCTCGACCTGCTCCGGAGCGGTGATCGTGCCGCTCTCCAGGAACAGCGCGGCGACCGGGTGGTCGTGCACCGAGCGGGTGTCGGAGAGGAACACCCGCGGCTCGGCGCGGTCGTCCACCCGGAGCACGCCGAACCACTCGTCGTCGGCCTCCAGGAAGAGGAGCATCGTGCCGTCCACGGCGCCGGGATCGACCGCGCCTGCCGCGTCGCGCACCGCATCGGCCAGGTCGTCGATGGTCGCGGCGTCCGCCGCGTCCACCTCGGCCGCGCCCCAGCCCGCCGCGGCGGGGAAGAAGACCGCTGAGAAGGTCGACACCGCGTGATCCCGTCCTCTCTCCTCCCGGGGCCCCGCCCCGGCGGCGGGCCGTGGAATCCCCTACCCCATGCTGTCCAGGGCACGCTGGAACGCCTGCTGGAATCCGAGCCGCTCGGAGACGCTGGCCAGCACCTCGTCCGGGTACAGGTCGAGATCGCCGGCGAGGGCGCCCAGCTCCATCTCCTCCAGACCGAGGTCGGCGAGGATGGACAGGTCGCCCGCGGGGAGCACCTGGTCCAGGTCCTCGTCGTCGGGGACGTCGATGTCCAGGTAGTCCAGCACCTCCCGGGCCACCGGCCAGTCCACCGAAGCGGTCACGTCGGAGAGGAAGACGCTGACGTTGTCCAGGCCGTACATCCGGACGATGATGAAGAAGTCGTCACCGATCGAGAGCAGGCCGATGGCGCCGCTGATACTGGGCTGCTGCCGGAGCGCGTGCAGCAGGCCCTTGAAATCCCTGGTGAGGACCTCGGGGAGCAGGTAGACGTCCCAGAGATCGTCCTCACGGTAGGCGACGGCCGCGAAGTCGCCTTCGCCGGGCAGGTCGTCGCTCTGGTCGAGTTCCGTCATCGCCACCCCATCAGGCCGGTCATGATCGGGACAGAATCGCAGATCCGTCCCGGCTGCGTCATCGTAGCCGTCAAGCCCCGCCACGCCTGTTCCTCCCCTCACGGTTCCGCCGCCGTCCGCGTGCACGCCTCCATTAGATCGGACATCCCGCCCTCCTGCGCACCAGACGGCGAACCCGGCCCGGCCCGGATTTCCGGACGCACCGGGGGCGGGGCGCGCACCGTTAGAATCGGACGCCGAATCCCGCACGTTTCGCCAGCTCACCGGAGTGTTCAATGGAGACCCTGGTCGTCGACCACCCGCTGGTCGCGCATAAGCTCACCACCCTGCGCGACCGGCGCACCGACTCCCCCACCTTCCGGCGGCTCACCGATGAGCTGGTCACCCTGCTCACCTACGAGGCCACCAGGGACGTCCGGGTCTCCCAGGTGACCGTGGAGACCCCGCTGCAGCCCGCCCCCGGCGTCCAGCTGACCCGGCCGACCCCGCTGGTGGTACCGATCCTCCGGGCCGGCCTGGGCATGCTCGACGGGATGACCCGGCTGCTGCCCACCGCCGAGGTCGGCTTCCTCGGGATGGCCCGCAACGAGGAGACGCTGCAGCCCGCCACCTACGCCGACCGGCTCCCCCAGGACCTCTCCGGGCGCCAGTGCTACGTGCTCGACCCGATGCTGGCCACCGGCGGGACCCTGGCCGCGGCCCTCAAACTGCTGGTCGACCGGGGTGCCGACCACGTCACGGCGATCTGCCTGCTGGCCGCGCCCGAGGGGCTGCGCGCGGTGGAGCAGCGGCTGACCGAAACCCTCGGCGAGGGGCACGGCGCGACCCTGCGGGTGGTCACCGCCGCAGTGGACGAGCAGCTGAACGAGCAGGGGTTCATCGTCCCCGGCCTGGGCGACGCCGGGGACCGGCTCTACGGGAACTTCTGACCTGCGCCTTCGGCGCCATGCGTCCGTCCCGACACGGGATGGACGCATTTTTGTATATGTGTCGGCTTCCGTGAATGAACGTCCGAAAATGGGGCAGAAGGCCACTGATCGACAGGTTCGACCTGGTGGCCGCCGACACAACCGGACGCGGTGGGACTTTGAACAGCCGAATTGATTCTGATACGAAGATGTGACACTTCGGAGCGATCATGGTCCCGGCCCCGAACCACCGATCATGCACATCCGAATTTCCGCACCCGCCCGGGAGTCCCCCGCCCCGGACCGCGAAAGCGGAGATCACCGCGGAGCGCACCCGCCCACCCCCGCCCGCCGAGGAGTGAGATGCCCGAGCAGACCGAAACCGCGCCCCTCGACCTCGACCCCCTTGCCGAGCGGCTCGGCACCGAGTTCGCCGGCGTGCACGACGGCTCCACCGTCCGCAGATGCCTGGGCGCGGCCCGCCAGGGAGCCCTGGAGGTGACCGGCCGAGCCGCCCCCGACCTGGTGGAGCGGATCGCCCGGCAGCACCTGCGGGTACTGGAGATGGCCCTCGCCGAGCGCGGGTGACCCGCCCGCCCCCTCCGCCCCGCCGCCCCCCTGGAGTGACAAGGGACACACCGGAAAACCGGGGACGCCACGCCGAAGACGGGCATCCGGCTTTACGGGCTCGAGCGACGGTGTAACAATCAGCTTGGGTCGGTGGGTCAGCTTGCTTTGTTGGGGAGTCGGCTATGGCGAAGTTGAAGAAATGGCTGGGGTATGCCCTCATCGCCTTCGTTGCCTTTTATCTGCTCACTCAGCCTGAAAGCGCGGCGGGGGTCATCCACACCGGGCTCGGCGGGCTCATGTCCGCGGCCGAGTCGCTGTCGCGCTTCGTGAACGCACTCGGCGCATAGGGGTCCCTGCGGCCATGAAGCTCGTAGCATCGTCCAACCGGGCTCCCGCATCCGTCAACCGCTACCTTCTCCCGCACGAGCAGGACGTCGTCACCATCCGCCGGCACCCCGCGGTGCTGATGGGCCCGGTGGCGCTCGTGCTCGGCGCGCTGATCGTCGCGGGCATCCTGAGCAACACCGCACTGGCCGCCACTCCGGCGGCGCTCGCCGTCATCTGGTGGGTGTGGCTGCTCGTGCTGGTGTGGTTCGTCTGGAAGGTCGCGGAGTGGTCGGTGGACTACTTCGTCATCACCTCGGCGCGGCTGCTGCTCACCACGGGGCTGATCACCCGGCAGGTGAACATGATGCCGCTGGGCAAGGTGACCGACATGCGCTTCGAGCGTTCGATCCTCGGCCGCTTCCTCGGCTACGGAACCTTCGTCATGGAGTCCGCCGGCCAGGACCAGGCACTGAGCAGGATCAGCTTCGTGCCCTACCCCGAGCAGCTCTACCTTGAGGTCGTCGGCCTGATCTTCCCTGACAAGGGGTGACCACCAGACCGGACCCGGCCCCGAGCGCCCGCCCACCGGCGGGCGCTTCTTCTTTTCCCCGCCCGGCCCGGTCCGCCCGGTTCACCCGCTCCACCCCCATCTGTTCACCTTCCGTTCACCTTCGCCGGTCACCCCGCCTCCCGCCCCGCCGACTCCCCCTGGGCACGGCCGCCTCCGCGGACGAAACGCGGAAATCCAAATTGACTCTTGGGTGAACGCTGGGTTAACGTAGTCCATCTGACAACTGAAGCAGGGGGTGAAGCCATGGCTCGCAAGCCGCCGACCCTGGCGACTCAGACCGGTCGCCCCGCGGTCCGCCGCCGGACGCGGAGCACCGTCGTCCGCCGCGCACCCGGCATCTCCCGCCGGACCGGCGAGGGCCTTCCCGCGCCCCGCCCGGCCGAGGAGGACACCGCCCCGAAGCGCCCGACCCTGACCTGGGTCCTGGCCACCGGCCCCGACGGCCGCACCCGGCCCGAGGCCCACTGGGCCTGAGCCGCACGAGGCAACGAGCACCGAGGGGGCGCCGCACACGCGGCGCCCCCTCGTCCGTGTTCCGGCCTCCGGCCGGATCAGCCGGGCGCCATGTCCACGAAGCGGCTGTAGTGCCCCTGGAACGCCACGGTCACCTCGGCCGTGGGGCCGTTCCGGTGCTTGGCGACGATGATGTCCGCCTCACCGGCCCGCGGCGACTCCTTGTCGTGCACGTCCTCCCGGTAGAGCAGCAGCACCATGTCCGCATCCTGCTCGATGCTGCCGGATTCGCGGAGGTCGCTGACTTGGGGCTTCTTGTCCGTCCTCTGCTCGGGACCCCGGTTGAGCTGGGAGAGCGCAATGACCGGCACCTCCAGCTCCTTGGCGAGGAGCTTGAGGGATCGGGAGAACTCGGAGACCTCCTGCTGGCGGCTCTCCACCCGGCCGCTGGAGCTCATCAGCTGGAGGTAGTCGACGATGACCAGCTTGAGGTCGTGCTGCTGCTTGAGCCGCCGGCACTTGGCCCGGATCTCCATCATCGACATGTTGGGCGAGTCGTCGATGAACAGCGGCGCGCTGGCCACCTCGCCCATCCGGCGGGCCAGCCGCTGCCAGTCGTCGTCGGTCATCAGCCCGGATCTCATCGTGTGCAGCGGCACCCGCGCCTCGGCGGAGAGCAGCCGCATGACGATCTCGTTCCGCCCCATCTCCAGACTGAAGAAGACGCTGGCCAGCTGGTGTTTGATCGACGCGGCACGGGCGAAGTCCAAGGCCAGTGTGGAATTGTGCGTGGGGATCATCTCCCGACCGGCCAGATACAGCCGGTCGGGGTGGTCGACCTGGACGCAGCGGACCGGAACGCCGGGCACCGGGCGGACCTCGGTGATGAACCGGTGGCCGACCCGCTGGTAGGAGCGCCCCGCACTGCGCTCGCTCTGCGCGCGGGCCTTGCGGGCCAGCGAGAAGACCGGCTCGGTCGGGCTGAAGGTGATCGTGTAGCAGTTCGAGGACTCCTCGCTGCGCCCCTTCACCCGCTTGACCGCCATGCCGCTGCGGTAGCCGAGGCTGTGCACCAGCTCCCGAACGTCCTCGGCGAGCCGCCGGTTGACGACGCTGAACTGCACGCTCCCGCTGTGCGTGACCGTTCCGTCGGTGTCCATCAGGCCGGCCAGCAGCCGCCGCCGCTGCGCTTGCGAAGCGCGCAGGTAGGCGGCTGGGATGTGCTTGTCGCCGAGAACCCCGACCGTGCGCAGCAGCGCCTGCACGCTGCCGTGGTCGTCGATGCACCGGCGGCAGCGGGTCTGGCCGTGGCACTGCCGTCCGCAGTCGACGCAGGCGGTGTGGGGCACCGGGGCGGAGACGAAACGGGCTTTGCCGCCGCAGGAGCGCCCGCAGGTGCGGACGTGCGGAAGGCGCGGGACGAAGGTGGTCCCGCAGACGGCGCACCGCTTCTCCGCCACCGGGGCGTCCGCGGGCAGGTGGACCGAGTAGCCCATCCCGGACACGTCGCCGTACGCCTTCACCACCAGGCCTTCGGCCTCGATCCCGGCGACGATCTCGGGGTCGGCGGTGGTGATCCGGGCCGCCGCCGAGTGGCCGTCCCCCAGCCAGGCGCCGAGGAAGTACGGCGGCAGGGGCAGCTCCCGATCAGGGCCGTCCAAGGGGGCCGCATTGCGGACCGAGTGGTTGATCCGGCGTTCGGCGGTGGCGCAGCGGAGCGTTTCGGCGATCTGCCGGGTGGTGCGGATCTCCGGTGCACCGTTCTCGGAGCGGCGCGAGGCCCGGGTGTCGGTGAGCCACTGGTGCTCGGCGTCGGCGACGATCCTGCCGCCGTCGTCGAAGCGCACCTCGTAGCAGGGCCGCCCGTGCATGGCGTCGGTGGCCGCGACGACGGTCGTCGGCGTCCCGTCCGCGGCGATGAGCCGATCCCCGACCCGCACCTCCCCCATGGTGGTCCAGCCCTCGGGAGTGGGCAGCGGGGTGTCGAGGGCGAGCGCCTTGCCCACGGCAGGCCGCGCCGCGATGATCACCATCTGGCCCGGGTGGAGGCCGTTGGTGAGCTGGTCGAAGTCGGTGAAGCCGGTGGGGACGCCGGTCATCGAGCCGTCGTGGGCGGAGATCGCCTCGATCTCGTCGAGCGCCCCGGGCATGATGTCGCTGAGCGGGAGGTAGTCCTCGCCGGTGCGCTTCTCGGCGACCTTGAACACCTCGGCCTGGGCATGGTCGACGATGTCGTCGACCTCGCCGTCGCCGGCGTAGCCCATCTGGGCGATGTGCGTGCCGACCTCGACCAGGCGGCGCAGGACCGCGCGGTCGGCGACGATGCGGGCGTAGTAGCCGGCGTTGGCCGCGGTGGGGATCGCCTCGGTGAGGGTGTGCAGGTAGGGCGCGCCGCCCACCCGGGTGATCTCGCCCCGCTTGGTCAGCTCGGCGTTGACCGAGATGGCGTCCACCGGCTCGCCGCGGGAGAACAGGTTCACCGCGGAGTCGAAGACGATCTGGTGGGCGGGGCGGTAGAAGTCGGAGGAGCGGACGATCTCCACGACCTCGCTGATGGCGTCCTTGGACAGCAGCATGCCGCCCAGCACGCTCTGCTCGGCGAGGATGTCATGCGGAGGCGTCCGCTCGAAACCGGTCTGCTCCGGCGGGTGCTCGGCCACGCTCACGTACTCTCCCCCTGGTGACGGCCCGTACCCGGGTGGGCGGTCCGGATGCCCCGGGTACCGGTCCTATGGATTGTCGCGACTGCACGGCCGCTAAGGCAAAGCGACCTGTGGACGGCGCTGGGGAGATCCTGTGGATGACTCCGGCGATCCTGCGGATAGCTTGTGCACAACACCTGTGGATAACTTCCTCGGGACGCTGACATATCTTACTTGGCCTGCGAAAACGCACTGAAGCACCTGTGTGCGAAAGAAAGTTCACATCCCGGTGTCCACAGGTTATCCACAGGCCGTGCGACACGCGGTGGAGAACCGGCGGTTCCGATCGAACACCCGTCCGGAGCGTCATCGGAGTCCGCTAGCGTGGCAAGGCCATGCCCAAGCCGCTGCTCTCCGCCCTCCCCTTCCGCCACCGCCACGACCGCGAGATCCTGCACCTGGCGGTGCCGACCTTCTTCGCGCTGATCGCCGAGCCGCTGGTGCTGCTCACCGACACCGCGATCGTCGGCACCCTGGGCACCGAGGCCCTCGGCGGCCTGGGCATCGCCGGCCAGGTGCTGATGACCCTGGCCAACCTGTGCGTCTTCCTCGCCTACGGCACCACCGCCGCGGTCGCCCGGCGGTTCGGCGCCGGCGACGTCCGCTCCGGGCTGCGCAGCGGCGTCGACGGGCTCTGGCTGGCGCTGCTCATCGGGGCCGCGGTGGCCGCCGCCGGCATCCCGCTCTCCCCATGGCTGGTCGACGTGCTCGGCGCCTCCCCCGAGGTCGCCCCCTACGCCGTGGACTACCTGCGGATCAGCCTGCTCAGCACGCCGGCGCTGCTGCTGGTGATGGCCGGGACCGGGGTGCTGCGCGGGCTGCAGAACGCGCGCACCCCGCTGGTCGTCTCGGTGGCGATGTTCACCGCCAACGGCGCTCTCTGCGCGCTGCTGGTGCTCGTCCTGGACCTGGGCATCGCCGGGTCGGCCTGGGCCACGGTCATCGCGCAGGGCGCCGGCGCGGCGGTCTACGTCGCGGTGGTGGTCCGCGCGGCGCGGCGGGAGGGCGTGCGGCTGACACCGGACGCGGCCGGGCTGCGCGCCTCGGCCGCCTCCGGGGCCGCGCTGTTCGTGCGGACCGTGTCGCTGCGGGTGGTGCTGGTGGTGACCACCGCGGTGGCGGCCCGGATGGGCGACGCCGACATCGCCGCCCAGCAGGTGGTCTTCCAGCTGTGGTCGCTGCTGGTGTTCGCGATGGACGCGATCGCGGTCGCCGGTCAGGCGATCATCGGCCGGTACCTGGGCGCCTCGGACGCCGCCGGGGCCCGTTCGGCCACCCGCCGGATGGTGGAGTGGGGTGTGCTGACCGGGCTGCTCTTCGCCGTCCTGGTGCTGGTGGCGCGGCCGTGGGCGCCGCTGCCGTTCACCTCCGACCCGCAGGTGCACGCGCTGATCGTCGGGGTGCTGCCGCTGGTGGCCGTGCTGCAGCCGCTGAGCGGCGTGGTGATGGTGCTGGACGGCATCCTGATGGGCGCGGGCGACCAGCGCTACCTCGCCTGGGCCAGCCTGTGGACGATGCTCGCCTTCCTGCCGTGCGCCGCCCTGGTGCTGCGGACGACCCCGGACGGCTCCCCGGACGGCCTGTTCCGGCTCTGGCTCGCCTTCGGGGTGTGGATGGCGGCGCGCGGGGTGACGCTGGGGCTGCGGGCCCGCAGCGGCGCCTGGGCGGTGCTGGGGGCCTCCCGGGGCTGAGTGCGGCGCGCGGTCCCGGCGCCGCGGCGCGCCCCCGGGCTCCCGGGAGGGCCGCGGCTCCGGGGCCATCGCGGGCGGGGCCGGTCAGCGGCCGAGGTCGCGCTCGCCGATGGCCGGGCCGTGGTAGTAGGCCGCGGTCCGCTCCATCGCCGGGGCGCCCGGATAGGTGGGCAGGTGATCGGCGGGGAGTTCGGCCAGGCCGAGCAGCTCCTCCTGCTGCCTGCGGGTGCGCATCCGGGTCTGCACGTCCCGGCGGAGCCGGGGCAGCATCGCGTAGAGCCGGTCCCCCGGGCAGCTGGTGACGTTGTAGTCGCGGTGGCCGACGATGGCCGAGGACGGGTCGAGCTCGTAGAGCGAGCAGAGCCAGGCGCAGGTCTCCACCAGGGAGGCGAACAGCCTCTCCGGCGGGGTGGCGGAGCCGTACAGCCCCTCGTTCTCGATCCCCACGGTGTGCGAGTTGTGGTTGGCGGTGTGCGCCCCGACGACGTGCCGGCCCTGCCGCAGCGCGGCCAGGGTGCGGTTCCGCCCCTCCATCACGTACCCGCCGCGGGAGATGGTGAAGTGCTGGCCGATGTCCGCCCAGCCGTTGCTGTCCATGTGGTAGCGCTGGATCGCGCGGGACAGCGCGGCCGCGTGGCTCTTGGAGTAGTCGGTGCTGTTGCCGGTGGCGGTGTGGTGCACCACGATGTGGTCCGGCCCGGACCCGATGACCGCGGAGGCCTTGGGCGGCCGCGCCCCCCAGTCGGCGCGGGTGTAGACGTGGGGTCCGGCGTCCGCGAGAGCGTTTCCGGGGGAGGCGAGGTCGAGTGCGCCGCCCAGCAGTGCGCCGCCGGCCGCGGCCGCCGCGGCGCGGACCGCCGTCCTGCGCGTCATCCCCCGCTGCTCGGGGTCTCCCAGCTCATGAACGGACATCTGGCCTCATCCTTCCTGTGGGGAAACGGGCCCACAGAAAAAGATAAGTTACGAATAGTGATGAAAGAATTACTATAAGCTACACGGCGTGTCGCGGAACGGCGAAGGCCCCGCCCCCCGGAAGGGGCGGGGCCCGATGCGCGTCCCCGCGCGGGGGCGCCGGCGTCAGCCGCCGACGACCTCCAGCGCGATGGTGGCGGACACCTCGGGGTGCAGGCGGATCTGCACCTTGTGCGCGCCGACGGACTTGATCGCGTTCTTGATCTCGATCCGGCGCTTGTCGACCTGCGGGCCGCCGGCGGCCTTGACCGCCTCGGCGACGTCGGCCGCGGTGACCGAGCCGAACAGCCGGCCGCCGTCGCCCGCACGCTGGGTGAGGGTGACCGACAGGGCGCCGAGCTGGCCGGCGATCTGCTGGGCCTCCTCCAGGGTGCGGATGTCACGGGCCTGGCGGGCCCGGCGGATCGAGTCGATCTGCTTCTGTCCGCCGCGGGTCCACCGGATGGCGAAACCGCGGGGCAGCAGGTAGTTGCGGCCGTAGCCGTCCTTCACCTCGACGACGTCGCCGGGGGCACCGAGACCGTTGACCTCGTGGGTCAGAATCAGCTTCACGACTAATACCTCCCTCGGAATTCCCCGGTTAGCGAGCGGTGCTGGTGTAGGGCAGCAGCGCCATCTCGCGGGCGTTCTTGATCGCCGTCGCGACGTCGCGCTGGTGCTGCGTGCAGTTGCCGGTCACCCGACGGGCGCGGATCTTGCCGCGGTCGGAGATGAACTTGCGCAGCAGAGTAGTGTCCTTGTAGTCGATGTAGGACAGCTTCTCCTGGCAGAAAAGGCAAACCTTCTTCTTGGGCTTGCGTGCTGCCGGCTTCGCCATCGTGGTGCTCCTTCGCAAGAGCCCCGGATCATCCGGGGATGGTCATTCGGACAGGAATTGAACGCGGTCTAGAACGGCGGCTCGTCGGAGAATCCCCCGCCGCCGAAACCGCCGCCGCCACCGCCGCCGTTGGTCGCCCACGGGTCGTCCGCGGGAGGGCGTCCGCCGCCCTGGGAGCCGCCGCCGAAACCGCCGGCCGAGCCCCCCTGGTTGCCGTAGCCGCCGCCCCCCTGCTGGGGGCCGCCGCCGAAGCCGCCTCCGCCGCCGAAACCGCCGCCCTGGCCGCCCTGGCGCTGCGTCTTGGTCACCTTCGCGGTGGCACTGCGCAGAGCCGGGCCGACCTCTTCGACGTCGATCTCGAAGACGGTGCGCTTCTCGCCCTCCTTGGTCTCGTACGACCGCTGCTTGAGGCGGCCCTGGACGATGACGCGCATGCCGCGCTGCAGGCTCTCGGCCACGTTCTCCGCGTACTGCCGCCACACGGAGCAGCTGAGGAACATGGACTCGCCGTCCCGCCATTCGCCGCTCTGCCGGTCGAAGACGCGCGGGGTGGAGGCCACGCGGAAGTTCGCGACCGCCGCCCCACTGGGGGTGAATCGCAGCTCAGGGTCGTCGACCAGGTTGCCGACGAGCGTGATCTGAGTTTCGCCTGCCATGGATGGCTCCGGGTTCGAATAGTTCGGATCAGGCGGGGAGAGTGCGTGCGCGGCGCGCTGCGACGCCTCTAGTGCGCCTCGGGGCGCAGGACCTTGGTGCGCAGGACGGACTCGGTCAGGTTGAGCTGACGGTCGAGCTCCTTCACCGTGGCCGGCTCGGAGGTGAGGTCGATGACGGCGTAGATGCCGTCGGCGTTCTTGGCGATGTCGTAGGAGAGGCGGCGCTTCCCCCAGACGTCGACCTTCTCCACGGAGCCGCCGTCGTTGCGGACCACCGCGAGGAACTGCTCCAGCGACGGCGCCACCGTGCGCTCGTCGAGGGTGGGGTCGAGGATGACCATAACTTCGTAACGACGCATCGTCGTTCCTCCTCTGGACTGTCGCGGCCATGGTCTTTCCATGGCAGGAGGGCATTGAGCCAGACGGAAGCCAAGGCTACCGCAGGCCTGCGACCGTTCTGCCGCTTCGCAGGCAATCCGCGGCCACGCAGGCGCAGACCGCGAGCAGAGTGGCCGACCGCGCCAGGGAGAGCACCGAGTAGCCGGCGAAGGCCAGCCCCTGCTCCGGCCCGGCGGCCCCCTCGGCCGCCCAGGAGACGTGCATCAGGTGCCGCCAGATGCCGAAGAAGTAGGCGGTCTCGGCGGCCTGCCAGAGCGCGAAGACGAGCAGCGGCGGCCAGGTGCCCATGGTCCGCGGCCAGGCCAGCACCGCCAGCGGGACCAGCCAGAGCACGAACTGCGGCGACCAGACCTTGTTCGTCAGCAGGAACGCGGCCACCACCAGGAACACCAGCTGCTCCGGCCGCGGCGGGCGGCGGGCGAGGACCCCGGCGGCGGCGATCAGCGCGCACGCCGCGGCCAGCGAGGCGGTCCCGGCGGTGTTGACCAGATCGAGGTCGCCGGTGTCGAGCAGGCCGTACCCGTCGAGCACGTAGTAGAGCGACCCCCAGTCCGCGCCGCGCTCCCGGCTGAACGTGAAGAAGGTCGCCCACCCCTCCGGGGCGGCGAGCATGACCGGGAGGTTCACCGCGGCCCAGGCGGCCGCCGCACCGCCCAGGGCGCGGAGCAGGTCCTGCGGCGCCATCCCGCCGTCCCGCCCGGTCCACCGGCGCAGCACCAGCACCAGCAGCGGGCCGAACACCAGGAAGGGGTAGAACTTCGCGGCCACCGCCAGCCCGACCAGGGCGCCCCCGGACCAGTACCGGGACCGGCCGAGCAGCACCAGCCCGCCGGAGAGCAGCGCCACCGCGAGCAGGTCCCAGTTGATGTAGGCGGTGAGCACCGCGGCGGGGGCGAGCGCGACCGCGCCGCCGGCCAGCAGCGCCCGCCGCCGGTCGAACCGCTCCCCTTCCGCCGGGCGCAGCCCGCCCCGGCCGGCCAGGTGGCCGGTGCACAGCACGGTGGCGACCAGGCAGGCGCCCATCAGCGCGGCGGTGAGGTCGAAGTAGGCCAGGGCCCTGCCGAGGGTGTCCGGCAGCCAGGAGACGGCCCGGCCGATCAGGTGCATCAGCCCGCCGGTGAGCACCGGGTACTCCAGCGGCCGGTCCAGGTAGGGCACCGCCCCCTGGTCCAGGCCGTCCCGGTAGTAGAGCGGGAACACGTCGCTGTAGCAGGCGGCGGCGTACTGGCCGCCGTCGAGCCAGGCGCCGCCGAGGCGGCAGGGGGCCTTGGCCAGGTAGCCGAGGAGCGCCCCGGCCGCGCCGAGCGCGGCGAGCGCGCCCCACGGGGTCCGGCCCTGCGGCGGACCGGTCTGAAGACGCCGAGTGCCGGCGGCGGCCTGCTGGCCGCCGCCGGCACCGGGACGTCCGTCTCCTCCGGACGTTGAGGTCACGTCGCTCCTGTTCGCTGGTCAGTCTTCCCTGCGGGCGAACGGGTCCCAGCCGCCGCCACCGCCGCCTTCGCCGCCGCCGCCTTCGCCGCCGTCCCCCTCACCGGGGCCGCCGGGCTCACCGGGCCCGCCCGGCTCCTCGGTCTCGCAGTCGTTGCCCGGGAACGGGACGCACGGCTCCTCGGTCGCCGGCGGGCTCATCGGCGGCGAGGTGGAGGGGTCGGGCGACTCCGTGGGCTCCGGCGGCTCGGCGGACTGCGTGGGCTCCGGCGAAGTGGGCGGGGTCGGGGTCGCGGGCAGGAAGCTCTGGTCGTCGCCGACCCCGGCCCGCGGCGGGAACTGCTTCTCCTCGACGCCCTTCATGGCCTCCTCCATGAAGGCCTTCCAGATCTTGGCCGAGGTGGTACCGCCGTAGACGTCCTGGACGCCGGGGATCTCCAGCTGCTTGCCCTTGTCCCGGAAGAGTCCGACCGCGGTGGACATCTGCGGGGTGTAGCCGACGAACCAGGCGGACTTGGCGTCGTTGGAGGTACCGGTCTTGCCGGCCACCGGGCGGCCGTCGGAGAGCATGGCCTCCTTGCCGCCGCCGTCCGGGCTGACCACCTGCTGCATGGCGAAGGTGGCGTCCGCGGCGACGTCGGCCTCGAAGGCGCGGACGCCTTCGAGCCGGTCCGCGTCGTTGGGGGTGACCTCGTCGCCGTTCGGGTTCACCAGCTTGGTGATCATGTGCGGCGGGATGTGCACGCCCTGGTTGGCGAAGGTGGCGAAGCCGGTCGCCTGGTCCAGCGCGCGGACCTGGTAGGTGCCCAGCGCGATGTTCGGGCCGAGCTGGGCGGTCTCCAGCTGCTCCTCGGCGATGCCCGCGGCCTTCGCGGTGTCCTTGACCGCCTGCGCGCCGACCTGCTGGGTGAGCTCCACGAACGAGGTGTTCACCGAGTGCTTGGTGGAATCGATCAGGTCCACCGTGCCCCAGGACTTGTTGCTGTCGTTCTGGATCTCGCCCTCGATGCCCTCGAAGGTCTGCGGGGAGTTGCCGTCGAACTCGCTGTTCAGGCTGATCCCGTTGGAGAGCCCGGTGGCCAGAACGTAGGGCTTGAAGGCCGATCCCGCCTGGGCCCGCTCGGTGAGGGAGTTGTTGGCGTCGACGGTGAAGTCGCTGCCGCCGTTGAACGCCTTGATCTCACCGGTCGCGGGGTCGACCGCGGTGAGGCCGTAGTTGGTGTCCTCGGGCATGCCCTCGGGCAGCGCCTGGGTGAACGCCTCGGAGGCGGCCGTCATCAGCTTCGGCTCCAGCGAGGTGGAGATCTGGTAGCCGCCCTTGGTGATCTGCTCGGCCGAGACCCCGTAGCGCTCCTGGGCCTCCCTGAGCACCGCGTCGCGGACGTAGCCCTTGTAACCGGAGTAGTCCTCGCCGCCGACGTTGTAGTCGACGGTGTCGGGGAACTCCAGCTTGTCGGTCTCCTCCTTGGGGAGGCCGTACTCGCCGTCGTACTCCTCGTACATCACGTTGAGGCCCTTGAGCGTGTCCTCGCGCCAGCGCTCTTCGAGGATCTCCTGCATCTTCGGGTCGGCTTCGTAGTTCTCGAAGTTGCCCGGCTGCTGGATGATGGCGCCGATGAACGCGCCCTCGGCGTCGTCCAGCTCGCTGACGTCCTTGCCGAAGTAGGCCTGGGCGGCGGCCTGCACACCGTAGGCGTTGCGCCCGAAGTAGATGGTGTTCAGGTACTGCGTGATGATCTGGTCCTTGCTGAGCTCGTTGCCCAGCTTGATGGAGATCAGGATCTCCTTGAGCTTCCGGGTGTAGGTCTGCTCCTGGGAGAGGCCGTCGTAGTAGTTCCGGGCCATCTGCTGGGTGATGGTGGAACCGCCGCCGGCCGAGCCGCCGTAGATGATCGCCCGCATGGTGCCGGTGATCGAGATGCCGCCGTCGCTGGGGAAGGTGCGCTGCTCGGTGCCGAGCACGCCGTTCACCACGCTGTCCGGGATCTGGTCCCGCTTGACCTTCTGCCGGTTGACCTCACCGGTGGTGATGAGCTTCTCGCCCCCGGCGTCGGAGATGACCGAGGCCTCCGCCTCCGCGGCGGCCTGGGCGTCCATGTCCTCGGCGTCGTCCAGGGTGAAGTAGAAGATCGCCAGCGCGGCGACGCCGCCGACGAAGAGCACGCCGAAGGTGATCAGCGCGGGCTTCCACACCTTGGCGAAGAACCGCTTGACCGGGCCGCGGTCGTCCGGTTCGTCGCGGCGTGAGGGGGGCCGCCTGCGGCCGCCGCCCCCGCCGCCGCCCTGGGCGCGGCGGGACCCGCCGGAGCGGGCGCCGTGCTCGGCCTCCCGGCCCCGGTCGCGACCCCGGCGCTCCTCCTGGGGGCGGCGCCGGCCGCCGCCCTCGGAGCGGGCCCCGCCGGAGCGGGACTCCGCGGAACGGCGCCGGGTGGGGCGTTCATCGTCCCAGAAGCCGCCGTCGTCGCTGGGTGCAGCGCGACGGCCGCCGGCGCGTTCGTCCCTGGGCGGGCCGTCGGCCCGCCGCCTGCCGCCGCTGCCGCGCGGGCCGTCGTCCGGGCCAGAGGCCCGGCGGCGGCCGCCGCCGGCGTTACGTCGTCTCTCGGTACTCACGCGTCCTCGATTGCTTCTCTGCGGCCGATCGGCCTTACGACTCGGGGTAGGAGGGGGCGGAACTCCCCCTGGGGGATCCGTTCCGACCGGGTGCCCCGGGAAGCGCCGCGGGGGACGCGGTCTCGGGGGGAGACCGGCGATCCCTCCATGGGACGCTCCACCCGGGTACGGGGTTTTCCACCCGACCGGAAGACGTGGTCCTCGGCTTCCTCCTGTCGATGGACCTCTCTTCGGGGAGCCTCGCAGGCGCCGTGCTGCGGCGCAAAGCACGCGTCACGCTAAAGCCAAGGCGCCTCATAGCACAACCCAGGCGTGAGGCTACCCCGCGATACCCATTCGTTGATCACGTTCCGGACAACGCCGACGCGTGCATGACAGGGTACGGGCTACTCCGAGTGTTCGAGAGGGTCCCCGGGCGAATCCGCCGCCTGTCCGGCATCGCCCCAGCTCAACGCGGTGAAAACGGAAGCAGAAGGGTCCGGCACCGGGCTCCTCCCGGTGCCGGACCGTGTTACCTGCGCTACATCCGGAGGGTGTGCGGCACCCCCGGTCACCACCAGTCCTGGCCGCCGTCGACGGGCGGACCGGCGCCGCCGTCGCCCCCGCCGCCACCGGGGTCGGGCGGCGTGGGCCAGTCGCCCCCGCCGTCCTCTCCGCCGCCGTCGTCGCCCCCGCCGCCGTCCGGCGGGCTCGGCTCGCCGGTGTCCTCTTCCTCCTCCTCGGTGGGCTCCTCGGTCCGGGTCGGCTCCTCGGCGGGCTCCTCCGGCCGGGTCTCCTCGGGCTGCGGCACGGTCTCCGGGGCGGGCGCGGGGGGCGCGTCCTGCTGCTGCTCGGGGGCGTCGCCCCCGCCCCAGACCGGTTCGGGGAACTCCTCCACCGGCTCCCCCTCCATCGCCTGCTGCATGAAGTCCTTCCAGATCAGCGCGGAGGTCGAGCCGCCGTAGACATCGCCGACGCCGGACAGTTCGAGCGGCTGCCCGTCGCTGCGGCTCAGCCCGACCGCGACCGACAGCTGCGGGGTGTAGCCGGCGAACCAGGCGGCGGTGGCGCTGTCGGTGGTGCCGGTCTTGCCGGCGGCCGGGCGGCCGTCGTCGAGGGCGGCGCCGCTCCCGGTGCCGCCCTCGACGACCTGCCGCATGGCGTAGGTGGCGTCGGCGGCGACGCCCTCGCTGAACGCGCGGGTGCCCTCGTCCAGCTCCTCCTCGTCGACCGGGCCGACCTCGCCTTCGTCCCCCTTGACCTCGGTGACCATGTGCCGCGGCAGGTGCACGCCGCCGTTGGCGAAGGTGGCGAAGCCGCTCGCCTGGTCCAGCGGGGTGACCTGGTAGGTGCCCAGCGCGATGTTGGGCCCCAGTCCCGCAGTCTCGAACTGCTCGGCGGGGATGCCCGCGGCCTCGGCGGTGTCCCGGACCTTCTCCGGGCCGATGTCGCTGGTGAGGCCGACGTAGGCGGTGTTGACCGACCGCTCGGTGGCCTCCAGCAGGGTGACCGGGCCGTAGCTGCGCCCGGCGTTGTTGCGCACCGGGGCGGTCAGCCCGGGGAAGTACTGCGGCGAGCTCCCGTCGTAGACGGTGTTCAGGCTGCGGCCCTCGGACAGCCCGGCGGCCAGCGCGTACGGCTTGAAGGCCGAGCCGGCCTGGGCCCGCTGGATCAGCGAGTTGTCGGTGTCGGCGACCGGGTCGCCGCCGCCGTGGAAGGCCTTGATCTCCCCGGTCTCCGGTTCGACCGCGGCCAGTCCGAGCACGGTGCCCTCGGGCACCTCGCCGAGGGTGTCGGTGAAGGCGGTCTGCGCCGCCTCCATCAGGTCCTTGTCCAGGGAGGTGCGGATCTCGTAGCCGCCGGTGGCGATCTGCTGGTCGGTGAGGTCGTAGCGGTCGCCGAGCTCGCGGACCACGGCGTCGCGGATGTAGCCCTCCAGCGCGGGGACGCCGTCCACCCCGCCGTTCCACGGGATCGTCTCGGGGTACTCCAGGCCGTCGGCCTCGGCCTGGGTGATGCCGTGCTCGGGGTCGATGGCGTGCACCTTGACCGCGCCGCGGAGCGCGTAGTCCCAGCGGGCGCGGAGCGCCTCCGCCTCCGGGGAGCCGGGCTCGGGGTCGGTGAAGGTGCTGGGCTTCTGGATGAGCGCGCCGATGTAGGCGCCCTCGGCCTGGTCCAGCTCGCTGACGTCCTTGCCGAAGTAGGCCTGGGCGGCGGCCTGCACACCGTAGGCGTTGCGGCCGAAGTAGATGGTGTTCAGGTACTGCGTGATGATCTCGTCCGGGGTGAGGTTGCGGGCCACCTTCAGCGAGATGAAGATCTCCTTGACCTTCCGGCTGTAGCTGCGCTCCTGGGAGAGGCCGTCGTAGTAGTTCCGGGCCATCTGCTGGGTGATGGTGGAACCGCCGCCGGCCTCGCCGCCGGTGATGATCGCGCGCATGGTGCCGGAGACCGACACGCCGGGGGTCTTGTAGAAGTCGTGCTGCTCGGCGCCGAGCACCCCGCTGATCACGGTGTCCGGGATCTGGTCCCGGGTGACCTTGGTCCGGTTGACGGCGCCCGTGGTGGCGGCCTTTGAGCCGTCGGAGTAGCGGATCTGCGAGGCGGAGACGGCCGCGTCGCCCTGCGGCTGCAGGTCGTCCGGGGCCGGGATGAGCAGGTAGATACCGAGGAACGCGACCACGCCGGCGAGCACGGTCGCGGAGAGCCCCATGAGCAGCCAGTGGACCGCTCTGCGCCAGCGCGGCGGGCGCGCGTCCCGCGCGGCCGCGCCGTCCCGGACCCCGCGGCGGGCCCCGTTCGGCTCTTCCCGGTGTCTCCTGTCCACAAGCACCCTCATTCCCCGGCCGGGTCGTTCGTCCGCGCCGGTCGCAGCGGGCGGACGCGGACGTGAGGGGGCCGTGCGTCTCCCGCTTGGTCGGTCATCTACCGGCGGGGGAGGCCGTACGGATCCGACATCTCGTTCAGGTTGAGAAATCGTCCCGGAAATACTACGTGATCACGGTGCGGGTGCCCGTCACCGTGCACCGCGCCAGGGAGTCCTTATATCGACTGGATATAGTCATACGTGCATAAAGCACGCCTCCGTTCACATTCGGCGCCGCGGACCGCCGCCCGGGAACAGAACGGCTCCGGCGGAGGCTGTCATCGTTGCGCACCGGGGGAGGAGGTGGACGAGGCATGGAGACGCGCCGGTCGCGGGTGCTCGACCTGGCCGTGCTCGGCCACCTGGCCGAGGCCCCGATGCACGGGTACGAGCTGCGCAAGCGGCTCGACCGGGAGCTGGGCCTGCTGCGCGCGTTCTCCTACGGCTCGCTCTACCCCCGGCTGCGCGCCATGCGCTGCGGCGGCCTGGTGGAGGCGGACGGCGCCCGCCCCGCAGCGGGGCACCGCTCCCGGATCGTCTACCGGCTCACCGAGGACGGCCGGGCCGCCCTGCTGCGGCTGCTGTCCGACAGCGCGCCGGCCGAGAGCGACGACGAGTGCTTCGGGGTGCACTTCACCCTGTTCGGCCGGACCCGCCTCGAGGTGCGGATGCGCATCCTGTCCGGTCGGCGGCACCGGCTGGCGCAGCGGCTGGACGCCCTGCACGAGACCCTGGGGCGGCTGGACGGCCGGGGCGACCCCTATACCCATGAGCTGCACCGGCACCGGGCCGAGGCCCTCCGGCGCGAGATCGGCTGGCTGGACGGCCTGATCGAGCGCGAGCGCCGGTGCGCCGAACCGGGCGGCCCGGCCGGGCCGCCGCGGTGAACGGCGGCCCCGTGCCGCCAGACCTCATCGGATCACAGTCATCGGATCAGAAGGAGCAAGGACCAATGGGTTCGGTACGCGTAGCCGTCGTGGGCGTCGGCAACTGTGCGGCGTCTCTCGTCCAGGGCGTCCACTACTACCGGGACGCCGACGCGCAGACCCGGGTCCCCGGCCTGATGCACGTCCAGTTCGGCCCCTACCACGTGCGCGACGTCGAGTTCGTCGCGGCGTTCGACGTGGACGCCAAGAAGGTCGGCCACGACCTCGCGGACGCCATCACCGCCAGCGAGAACAACACCATCAAGCTGTGCGACGTCCCGCCGACCGGCGTGACCGTGCAGCGCGGGCCGACCTTCGACGGCCTGGGCCGGTACTACCGGGAGATCATCGAGGAGTCGGCCGAGGACGCCGTGGACGTCGTCGCGGCGCTCAAGGCCTCCAAGGCCGACGTGCTGGTCAGCTACCTGCCGGTGGGCTCGGAGGAGGCCGACCGGTTCTACGCCCAGTGCGCGATCGACGCCGGTGTGGCCTTCGTCAACGCGCTGCCGGTGTTCATCGCCTCCGACCCCGAGTGGGCGCAGAAGTTCACCGACGCCGGCGTGCCGATCGTGGGCGACGACATCAAGTCCCAGGTCGGCGCGACCATCACGCACCGGGTGCTGTCCAAGCTGTTCGAGGACCGGGGCGTCGTGGTCGACCGGACCTACCAGCTCAACTTCGGCGGCAACATGGACTTCAAGAACATGCTGGAGCGGGAGCGGCTGGAGTCCAAGAAGGTCTCCAAGACCCAGTCGGTGACCTCGCAGATCCCGCACGAGCTCAACGCCGGCTCGGTGCACATCGGCCCCTCCGACCACGTGCCGTGGCTGGACGACCGGAAGTGGGCCTACGTCCGCCTGGAGGGCCGCGCCTTCGGCGACGCGCCGATCAACCTGGAGTACAAGCTGGAGGTCTGGGACTCCCCCAACTCCGCGGGCATCATCATCGACGCGCTCCGCGCCGCCAAGATCGCCAAGGACCGGGGCATCGGCGGGCCGATCGCCTCGGCCTCGGCCTACTTCATGAAGTCCCCGCCGGAGCAGTTCAGCGACAGCGCCGCGCACGACATGGTCGAGCGGTTCATCTCCGGCGAGGTGGAGCGCTGATCCGCCGCTGAGCCGGACGGGGGGAGGGGCCGCCCGGCGGGCGGCCCCTCCCCCCGTCCGGGCGCCCCGCGGGTACGCTTCGGTTCCGGAGCCGACGAGTCCGACGAGTCCGAGGAGTCCCCCGTGTCCTTCCCTCCCCCCCAGGGCCCTCCCCCGCCGGGGCACGGCGGTCCGCCCTACGGGCCGACCGGGCCGCACCCGCCCGTTCCCCCGTACGGCCCGCACCACGGGCCCCCGCAGGGCCCTCCCCCCGGAGGCCCGCCGCACGGGCCCCCGCCGGGCGGCCCCGGCCCGTACGGCCCGCCGCAGAAGAAGGGCGGATCGGGCTGCCTGATCGCCGGGATCATCGGCGGCGGCCTGGCCCTCATCCTGCTCATCGCCGGCGGCGTGGGCGCCTTCTTCTACCTCGGCGCCGACTCCGGCGGCTCCGGCGGCCAGGGCGGCTCCGGCTCCGGGGGCGCCCCCGGCTCGGGCGGCGCCTTCGACGGCACCTGGGAGGCGGAGATGACCCAGTACGACCCGGACGGCGAGCCCTGGGCCGGCTGGACCATGCACCTGACCATCGAGCAGGGCGAGGTCACCGAGGCCTCGGAGTCCGGGCTGACCACCGGCGACGGCATGTGCACCTGGGAGCCCGGCACCGCCTCGGTCACCGGGGACGAGCTGAGCTTCTCCTACACCGTGGCCGGCGACCCGGACTGCGTGGACAACGGCGAGGTGACGCTGCGCGACACCGGCGCCTCCATCGAGGCCGAGGTCACCAGCGCGATGACGGACGGCAGCACCGCCTACGCCGACGGGACGCTCGCCCCGCGCTGACCCGGCGCCCGCGCCGCCGCCGAGCCGTACGCTTTCCCCGTGCCCTTCTTCGGTGATCTGCGGACCGTGCTGCGCGGACCCCGCTTCCGCCGGCTCTTCGGCACCCGCCTGGTCTCGCAGTTCGCCGACGGCGTCTACCAGGCGGGGCTGGCCGGCTACGTCTTCTTCAACCCCGAGCAGCACACCGCGGCCGGCGACGTCGCCGCCGCGTTCGCGGTGCTGCTGCTGCCGTTCTCGGTGGTCGGCCCGTTCGCCGGGGTGCTCATCGACCGCTGGTCCCGCCGCCAGGTGCTGCTGGTCTCGGCGCTGGCGAAGGCGGTGCTGGCCGGGCTGACCGGGGTGCTGGTGGCGGCCGGCGCCGACGGCGCGGCGTTCCTCGCCGCGGCGCTGGTGCTGCTCAGCGTCAACCGGTTCTTCCTGGCCGGGCTCTCCGCGGCGCTGCCGCACGTGGTCCCGGCCGACCGGCTGATGATGGCCAACGCGGTGACCCCCACCTGCGGTACCGCGGCGAGCTTCCTCGGCGCCGGGGTCGGCGCCGGGCTGCGGCTGGCCGGCGGGGACGGCGCGCCCGGCACCGCGGCGGTGCTGCTCGGCGCCGGGGTGTTCTTCGCCGCCGCGGGGGCGGTCGCGCTCACCCTGGGCCGGCGCGAGCTCGGCCCGGACCTGGAGGAGGCGCCGCCGCGGGTCCGCGAGGCGGTGCGCGGGGTGCTCTCCGGGCTGGCCGACGGGGCGCGGCACATCCGGTCCCGGCGCCCGGCCCGGTACGGGCTGGCCACCATCGGCGGGCACCGCTTCCTCTTCGGCGTCTCCACCCTGATGACGCTGCTGCTGTACAACAACACCTTCACCGCCGGCGGGGCGGCCGGGTTCGCCGGGTTCTCCGCGGCGCTGGCGGCCTCGGGGGCCGGCTTCCTCGCCGGCGCGGTGGCCACCCCCTGGGCGACCGCGCGGATGTCGCCCGGGAACTGGATCGCGCTGCTGCTGGGCTGCGGGGCCGCGGTGCTGCTCGTGTTCGGCCTGCCGTTCTCCCCGGTGCTGTTCCCGGCCGCCGCGTTCGGCCTGGGGGTGGTCTCCCAGGGCGTCAAGGTCACCGTGGACACGCTGGTCCAGCGGCACATCGACGACGCCTACCGGGGCCGGGTGTTCTCCGTCTACGACATGCTGTTCAACGCCTGCTTCGCCGCGGCGGCCGCGGTGGCCGCGGTGGCCGTGCCGCCCTCCGGGGCGAGCGCCGCGGTGCTCTGCTGCATGGCCGCGGGCTACGCCGCGATGGCGGCCAGCTGGGCGGTGTACGCCCGCCGGGGCGGCGCCTCCGGGGTCCCCGGGCCCGCCGGGGCCGGCCGCCGGGCGCGCTGAGGTCCGGCACCGGTCCGGCGAACGGGGCGCGCGGCCGGCCCTCCTCCGCCGGCGGGGCCGGGCGGCGGCGGCTCGGGGCCGGCGGCGAGCACCCCGCGGTGCGGTCCGGTGGCGCCGCCCGCCGGAGAGCGCGCCCGGCGGCCGGACCGGGGCCGCTCGCCCCCGCCGGGGGCGGTCACCCCTCCGGGGCCCCGATGCCCTGCGCGGCCGCCCAGGCGCGCAGCTCCGCCTCGGCCGCCTCGGCGCCCATCGGGCCGTTCTCCAGGCGCAGTTCGAGCAGGAACCGGTAGGCCTTGCCGACCAGCGGCCCCGGCCCGATGCCCAGGATCCGCTGGATCTCGTTGCCGTCCAGGTCCGGCCGGATGCTGTTCAGCTCCTCCTCTTCGGAGAGCCGCTCGATCCGGCGCTCGATGTCGTCGTAGGAGCGGCTCAGCGCGGCCGCCTTGCGCCGGTTCCGGGTGGTGCAGTCCGCCCGGGTCAGCACGTGCAGCCGCTGCAGCAGGTGGCCGGCGTCGCGGGCGTAGCGGCGCACCGCGGAGTCGGTCCACTCCCCCTTGCCGTAGCCGTGGAAGCGCAGGTGCAGCGCGACCAGCTTGCCGACGTCGGCGACCACGTCCTTGGGGAAGCGCAGCGCGCTCAGCCGGTTCTTGCTCATCGAGGCGCCGACCACCTCGTGGTGGTGGAAGGTGACCCGGCCGCCCGACTCGAACGCCCGGGTCTTCGGCTTGCCGATGTCGTGCAGCAGCGCGGCCAGCCGCAGCACCAGGTCGGGCTGCATCCCGCGGGCCCGCTCCAGGTCGATCGCCTGGTCCAGCACGGTCAGCGAGTGCTCGTAGACGTCCTTGTGCCGGTGGTGCTCGTCGATCTCCAGGCGGAGCCTGGGGACCTCCGGGAGCACGTGCGGCGCCACCCCCAGCTCCACCATCCGCTCGATGCCGGTCCGCGGCGCCGGGCTGAGCATGAGCTTGGTGAGCTCGTCGCGGATCCGCTCGGCGGAGACGATCGAGAGCCGGTCGGCCATCTCCCGCGCGGCCTCGCGGACCTCCGGGACCGGTTCGAAGCCGAGCTGGGCGGCGAACCGGACCGCGCGCATGATGCGCAGCGGGTCGTCGCCGAAGGAGTCCTCCGGCCGGCCCGGGGTGCGCAGCCGCCGGCCCCCGAGGTCCTCCAGCCCGCCGAACGGGTCGACGAACGACCGGTCCGGCAGCCGCACCGCCATGGCGTTCACCGTGAAGTCGCGGCGCCTCAGGTCCTCGGTGAGCGAGGTGCCGTAGTCCACCTCCGGCTTGCGCGACTTGGGCGAGTAGGACTCGCTGCGGTAGGTGGTGATCTCCAGCTGCAGGCCGTCCTTGCGCAGCCCGACGGTGCCGAAGTCGATGCCGACGGTCCACACCGCGTCGGCCCAGCCGTCCACCAGCTCCAGGATCCGCTGCGGGACCGCGTCGGTGGTCAGGTCGAAGTCGTGCACCTCCCGGCCGAGCAGTGCGTCCCGCACCGGGCCGCCGACCAGGGCCAGCTCGTGGCCGGCCGCGGCGAACCGCTCCCCCACCTCCCGGGCGACCCGGTCGATGGAGGCGAAGACGCCGGCGACGGCGTCCCGCTGCTCGGCGGTCAGCTCGGACGGCGCCCGCTCGGGACGCGGGTTCTCACCTGGAAGCGCAGTGTTCGGCACAGCACCCGAGGGTAAGTGGCCTTCCCCCGCGGTGCGAATCGGCGCCCCTCCCCGCGGCCCCGCCGTTGCACTTCGGGACCGGCCCCGCGAGAAGGTATCGTCAACTCCATCGGCATGACCGGACCGCTCCCTCGCGGCGGCGCCGCGTGCCCGATCGAACCGGCCACGGCGTCAGCGTTGCGCGGCACCCCCGCCCGGCCACCGTCAAACCCGACTGGAAACCTTCTGGCGTGCGTCGATTTGCTCACCTGGGCGCGGTCGTGGCCACGACCGCGATCCTGATCCCGGCACTGGCCGCCTTCTCCCCTGTCCGGACCCCGTCGGCGGCTCCGGCCGAGACCGATCCCGATGAGGCGCCGCTCGTCATCGACGCCATCACCCCCGAGGCGGTGGAGCCGGACAGCACCCTGCGCATCACCGGGGAGATCACCAACACCACCGGGGCGGCCCTGGACGACCTGGCGATCCGGTTCCGCTACTCCGGCTACCCCTTCCACCAGCGCGCCCAGCTCGCCGAGTTCGGCGAGGGCCGGGGGGACGGCCAGACCCCCGCGCGCGGCCCCTCGGTGGACGTCGACGCCCCCCTGGAGCCGGGCGAGAGCGCCGCCTTCACCCTCAAGGTCAAGGCCGGGAAGCTCGGCCTGGACGGCTTCGGGGTGTACCCGATGGCGGTGGAGGCGCTGGAGGGCGGCTCGGAGATCGCGACGGTCCGCAGCTTCCTGCCCTACGAGGGCGAGAAGGCCCCCTCCCCCGTCGACATGGCCTGGGTCTGGCCGCTGATGGACTACCCCCGGCGCACCGACGACGACACCTTCCTCAGCACCGACCTGGCGGCCAGCGTCGGACCGAACGGGCGGCTGGGCCGGCTGCTCGCCGCCGGCGCCCAGGACGACTCCCTCACCCTGGACCCGGGCGAGGCGGCCGACCCCCAGGAGACCCCCGAGCCGGAGGAGAGCGAGTCCGCCCGGGACACCACCTCGGCCCCGGCCTCCGACGGCGCCGACCGCGTCCCGGTCACCTGGGCGGTGGACCCCGGGCTGCTCTCCGACATCGAGCGGCTGGCCGCCGGCCCGCACCAGGTGCTGGAGGACCCCGCGGCCGCCGGCGACGCCCTGGAGCCCCCCGCGCAGACCCACGAGGCCGACCCCGCCGCCCGGGTCTGGCTGGACGGCGCCGCCTCCGCCCTGGAGAGCGGGCACGTCATCGCCACCCCCTACGCGAACCCCGACGTCTCCGCGCTGCTCGCCGCCGACCTCGGCGCCGACCTGGACGCCTCGGTCTCCCTCGGCCGGGACGCCCTCGCCTCCGCGCTGGGCATCGAGGCCGACGGCGCCTACGCGCTGCCCCCCGGCGGCCTGGTCGACAAGGCCACCCTGGACTTCTACGCCGAGCAGGGCGCCACCCGGTTCCTCGTCTCCGACACCCAGATGCCCCGCCGGCCCTGGGTCGAGCACACCCCGGACGCCGGCGCCGAACTGCCCGCCGGCGGCTCCGGCGAGAGCACCGCCCTGGTGGTGGACAGCGGGATCACCGACGCGCTGGGCCAGCCCAGCCGGGACCCCGGCGAGGCGGCCCTGGCCCGGCAGCGGTTCATCGCCGAGACCGCGATGATCAGCGGCGAGCACACCGGCGGCGACCGCACCGTGGTCGCCATGCCGCCGGCCACCTGGAACCCCGACCCGGAGTTCGCCCGCTCCGCGCTGGCCGCCTCCGAGGAGCTGCCCTGGGTGGACGCGGTCGAGCTGGGCGACGTCGAGCCGCCCTCCGGCGACCCCGAGCGCCAGGAGCCCTCCGGCGGGGCGGTGAAGAAGGCCCGGCTGGACGGCGACCACCTGGACGCGGTGAAGGACATCCGCGGCTCGGTCCGGCTGTTCAACAGCATCCTGGTGGAGGACGTCGACCCGTTCCGCACCGCCGTGCTGCGCGCCGAGTCCGCGGCCTGGCGGGAGGAGGAGAGCCGCCGCCCGCTCTCGGTGCGGCTCGTCGGCAGCGCCGTCCAGGCCGGCCTGGGCAAGGTGCGCATCATCCCCACCGAGCCGGTCACCCTGGCCAGCAAGACCGGCACCATCGGCGTCATCATCGCCAACGACCTGGAGGACGAGGACCTGGCGGTCCAGGTCAAGCTCTCCATGTTCTCGGAGAACCCCGAGCGGATGAGCATCGGCGACTACACCGACGAGATGGAGATCGGCCCGGGCCGCAAGACGACCGTGTACGTGCCGCTGAACGCGCGGATCAACGGCCGCACCATGCTCTACCTGAGCCTGCAGAACTCCATGGGCGAACCGGTCTCCAGCGAGGAGACCCTCACCTCGGTGAACGCCACCGGCCTGGGCAACCAGGCCATGATCATCAGCGGCATCGGCGCACTGGTCCTGGTGGTCGCGCTCACCCCGCGGGCGCTGCGCAAGTGGGCCCGCAAGCGCGCCGCGGCCCAGGGCGGACCGGCCGGCGGCGAGGACGGCTGAGGCGCGCCCGCCTCCCGTCCGCCAGCGAGCACCACCAGCGAAGGGAGCCTGCCCGGTGGCAACCGACACCGTCGACGGCAGCGACGACAGCGCGAAGAGCGACCCCGGTTCCGGCGGCGGATCCGGGGGCGGCGCCATGCGCTCCAGCGCCATCATGGCCGTCGGGACCATGGCCTCCCGGATCACCGGCTTCGTGCGGACCATCGTGCTCGCCGCGGCCCTGGGCACCCAGCTCCTCGGCGACGCCTACAACACCGCCAACACCATCCCGTTCATCATCAACGACCTGCTGATCCAGGGGCTGATGGCGAGCGTCATCATCCCGTTCCTGGTGAAGCGGCGGAAGGCCGACGCCGACGGCGGCAAGGCCACCGAGGACCGGCTGTTCACCGCCGCGGTGGTGCTGCTGCTCGCGGTGAGCCTCACCGCGATGGCCGCCGCCCAGTGGCTGCTGGCCCTGTACGCCGGCGGGTTCACCGACGAGCAGATGCAGGTCTCGGTCTACCTGGCCCGGTTCCTGCTGGCGCAGATCTTCTTCGTCGGCCTCAGCGGCCTGATCAGCGCGATGCTCAACACCCGGGACCGGTTCGGCGCGCCGGTGTGGGCGCCGGTGCTGAACAACCTGGTCATCATCGCGGTCGGCGCCGCGTTCATCCTGGTCGCGGCGCCCGGCCGCACCCCGGAGAACATCACCTCCGGGGAGCTGACCCTGCTCGGCCTGGGCACCACCTGCGGCATGGTCGCCCAGACCGTCGCGCTGGTGGTCTCGCTGTGGCGGACCGGCTTCCGCTGGCGGCCCCGGCTCGACCTGCGCGGCTCCGGCCTGGGCGAGGCGCTGCGCACCGCGGGCTGGATGTTCCTCTACACCTGCACCACCCAGGTGGGCTTCCTGATCACCACCAACATCGCCAACCGGGCCGGCAGCCAGAGCGTGGAGCAGGGCTACGGGGTCGGCGCCGGCCTGACCGCCTACAACTACGCCTACCAGCTCTTCCAGCTGCCGTACGCGATCATCGCGGTCTCGCTGATCACCGTGCTGCTGCCGCGGATGAGCGCGCACGCCCACGACGGCCTCTGGCACGAGGTGCGCGACGGCTTCTCCCGGACCCTCCGGGTCTCCTCGCTGTTCCTGGTGCCGCTGGCGCTGGCCATGGCGGTCTATGCGGTGCAGCTCTCCGTGGTGGTGTTCGCCCGCGGCTCCACCTCCGTCGCCGACGCGCACAACATCGGCGTGGTGCTCGCGGTGATGTCGCTCGGCCTGGTGCCGTTCACCGTCTTCCAGCTGATGCTGCGGGTCTTCTACGCGATGGGCGACACCCGCACCCCGGCGATGATCAGCATCGCCAACGTCGCGGTGCACGGCGTGCTGGCGGTCTCCTCCTCGCTGCTGCTGCCGCCGAACCAGGTGGTGGTCGGCGTCGCCGCCGGGTTCATGCTCTCCTACGTCTCCGGGCTGGTCATCGCGGGGACGATCCTCAGCGCCCGGCTCGGAGGGCTTGACGGCCGGCGCATCCTGGGCACATTGTTCCGCCTGCACCTGGCGTCGCTGCCCAGCGTCGCCGCCGCGATCGGCGTGCTCTGGCTGTTCACCCGCTGGTTCGGCTCCGGGCTCCTCACCGACCTGGGCGCCCCCGCCGCCGGCTGCCTGATCGGCGCCCTGCTGTTCCTGCTCTTCGCCCGGCTGCTGCGGGTCCAGGAGCTGCAGTCCGCCATCGGGCTGGTCCGCTCCCGGCTGCGGCGCTGACCGGGCGGGCGCGGCCGGAGCCGACCGGAACCGGCCGCGCCCGCCCCGGGGCGCGCGCCCGCCCGGCCCGCACCCGTATCCTCTACTCTCCGCCCGCCGACGCCCCGGCCTCCGGCGCCCCCGTCTCCCTGTCACCCGGGACGCGGGCCGCGGCCCGGGACCCGCTCCCGATCACGATTGCGCTCCCCCGTGGCCAAGGACCAGACCGACAGCGAGAACGGCCCGCGCTCGCGCCTCCTCATGCCCGAGGAGGTCCTCGACTCGATCGAGCGCTCCGAACCGGACGACCGCCCCGAGCCCGGCCTGACCACGGTCCGGGACCCCGCCGAGATCGGCGACCTGGGCACCGCGGACCGGGCCGGCGAGGAGGGCGACGAGATCGGCGGTGCCGCGCACAGCGCACCGTCCGACCTGATGCGCTCCAGCGCCGTCATGGCCGTCGGCACGGTCTTCTCCCGGCTCACCGGCTTCGGGCGGACGCTGGTGCTCGCCGCGGCGCTGGGCACCCAGCTCCTCGGCGACGCCTACCAGACCGCGAACATGGTGCCGTTCGCCGTCTACGACCTGCTCATCGGCGGCCTGCTGGCCAGCGTCTTCGTGCCGTTCCTGGTGAAGCGGCGGAAGGCCGACGCCGACGGCGGCGACGCCACCGAGCAGCGGCTGTTCACCGCGATGCTGCTGGCGCTCTTCGCCATCACCCTGGCCGCGATCGCGGCCGCGGAGTGGCTGATCCGGATCTACGCCGGCGAGTTCACCGCCCCCCAGCACGAGGTCGCGGTCTACCTGGCCCGGTTCCTGCTGGCGCAGATCTTCTTCATCGGCGCCAGCGGCATCGCCAGCTCCATGCTGAACGCGCGGAACCGGTTCGCCGCGCCGATGTGGACCCCGGTGCTGCAGAACCTGGTGATCATCGGGGTCGGCCTGCTGTTCCTGGGCACCGCCGGATCGGGCGGCACCCCGGAGAGCGTCACCGAGGCCCAGCTCACCCTGCTCGGGGCCGGCACCGCCGCGGGGCAGGTGCTGCAGACCGCGATCCTCGGCTGGTCGCTGTGGCGGGCCGGGTTCCGCTGGCGCCCCCGGCTCGACCTGCGCGGCGCCGGACTGGGCGAGCCGGTGCGCACCGCGGGCTGGATGATGCTCTACATCGGCATCGTCCAGGCCGGCCTGCTGGTGACCACCAACGTCGCCACCCGGGCCGGGGTGCGCGCGGCCGAGGCCGGCGAGTCGCTGGCCGGCGCGGGCATCACCGCCTACCAGTACGCCTCGCTGATCTACCAGCTGCCGTACGCGATCATCGCGGTGTCGGTGATCACCGCACTGCTGCCGCGGATGAGCGGGCACGTCGCCGAGGGCCGCAAGGACCTGGTCCGGCTCGACTTCTCCCGCGGGTTCCGGCTCTCCTCGGTGCTGCTGGTGCCGATCTCGGTGGCGATGGTCGTCTACGCCGTCCCGTTCTGCGTGCTGCTGTACGCGCGCGGCAGCACCTCGGTGCAGGACGCGCAGAGCATCGGGATGATCCTGATGGCGTTCTCGGTGATGCTCATCCCGTTCACCCTGTTCCAGCTCCAGCAGCGGGTGTTCTACGCGCTCGGGGACACCCGCACGCCGTCGCTGATCGCGATCCCCGCCGAGCTGGCGCACGCGGGGCTCGCCGTCGCGCTGCTGTTCCTCGCCCCGCCGCACCTGATCGTGGTGCTGCTCCCGGTCGCCTACGGCATGTACTACATCGTCGGCTCGCTGATCGCCTGGCGGATGCTGTCCCGGCGGCTCAACGGGCTGGACGGCCGGCGGACGCTCCGCACCCTGCTGCGGCTCTACGCCGCGGCGCTGCCCAGTGCGGTCTTCGCGGTCGCGATGGTCTTCACCTTCGGCCTGCTGCCCGGGACCTACCTGCCCTCTGTGCTGGCCATCGCGGTGGGCGGCGCGGTGGGCGCGGCGATGTTCGTTCTGGTCGCCCAGCGCCTCGGGGTGACAGAAGTCACAACTTTCTTCGGTATGGTACGAACCCGCCTACTCCGTCGCTGATCACCCGGACGACGTCACGGCGCGTAAGCAGAGGAAGGAGGGTGAAGTGCGGCGAGTGCGGTGTACTTGTCCTCCTGGGGCGTCGCCCGAGCGTCCTAGCATGGAACAGCAGTTCTCCCCCTCCGCACCCGAGTATGACCGAGCTGCCCGAAGGGAGGTCAGGGACAGCCGACATGGCCGGCCCCAGCGCCGAGACCGCACCGGCGCCCCCGCGCCCGTCCCGCTGGTCCCCCGGTCGTCGTGTCCGTCACTCCCGGAATGAGCACATCAATGATCGAGCCGGGCGCACGGCTCGCAGGCCGCTACCGCCTTGACGAACTGGTGAGCGAATCCGAAGGCGCAGCCTTCTGGAAGGCCACCGATGAGACCCTCGCCCGGCTGGTCGCCGTGTGGACCTTCGCCGAAGGCTTCCCCCGCACCGCCGAGGCGGTGCGCGCCGCACGCGCCACCAGCCGGATCGCCGATTCCCGGGTCACCCAGGTCTTCGACGCCGACGACTCCGGCGCGACCCCGTACGTGGTCGAGGAGTGGGTCGTCGGCCAGTCGCTGACCGACCTGCTCAGGCAGGGCCCGCTGGAGCCGGACCGGGCCGCGGGCCTGGTCGCCGAGGCCGCCGAGACGCTGGCCACCGCCAACGCCACCGGCCTGTTCCACCTCAACCTCACGCCGGACAAGCTCATCTGGAGCGTCGGCGGCGCGGTGAAGCTGACCGGCATCGGTGTGGACGCCGCGCTCCGCGGCATCAGCACCGAGCAGCCGGCCCTCACCGACGCCCAGGGGCTGGGCAGGCTGCTCTACGCCGCCCTCACCGGGTACTGGCCCGGGCCGGCCGGCGTGGACCTGCCGCCCGCGCCGCTGGTCGACGGCTCCCCCCGCCGCCCCACCCTGGTACGGCCGGGGATCCCGCCCCGCTACGACGAGCTCGTCGGCCGGGCCGCCTTCCAGGCCCCGGTCGGCCCCGGCCCGGTCGGCAGCGCGCGCGAGGTCGCCGAGGCCCTGGCCGACGTTCCGCGCCTGGTGCCGATCCCGGTCTCGCCGGCGCACGCCCCGGCGGCCCCGCCGCCCGAGCGCGGCACCTCGCGCGACTCCGGCCAGTTCCCGTCCTCCCCGTCCCGGCAGTACTCCGGCGGCGGCTCCGGAGGGCGCGGCCACGGCCGGCGCGCGGCCGCCGAACCGCCCGCAGGGCGCCGCGAGGAGCGCTCCCGCGTCCTCCCCCGGGCGCTGATGGGCGTCGCCGCGCTGGTCGTCTTCGTCGGCGTGGTGGTCGGTGCCTGGCACGTGGGCAGCTCGATGAGCGGCTCCGGCACCGAGGGCACCGAGACCGGCGGCAGCCAGCAGGCCTCCGGGGACGACCCCGCGGACGATGCGGAGCTGGAGGCCCTCGCCCCGGACGGGGCCGACGTCTACGACGAGAGCGGAGACGGCGACCACGCGGACAAGGCCGGCCTGGCCATCGACGGCGACGCCTCCACCGCCTGGAAGACCTCCACCTACCAGGGGCCCGATTTCGGCAAGCTCAAGCCCGGCATCGGCCTCGTCCTCGACATGGGCGGCAGCGTCGAGGTGCACCAGGCCGACCTGAACCTCGGCGGCGGAGGCCACGAGGTGGAGATCCTCGTCGGCGACTCGGCCGGGCGGGACTCGATGACCGTGGCCGGAAAGGCGTCCGGCGCCACCGGGGAGACCAGCATCGAACTGGACGACCCGGCCAAAGGTCGCTATGTGCTCATATGGTTCACTGACATCCCCCAGGTCGACGGCGGCGGATGGCGGGGGAGCGTCAACGAAGTAGAGCTGCACGGGAAAACGTGACGAGGCTGATGGACGCAGTCCAGGAGCTCCCGGACAAGGAGCTGTTGTCCCGACACGCTCGCGGCGACGACCAGGCCTTCAACGAACTGGTCCGTCGGCACCGCGAGCGCATGTGGGCTGTCGCCGTCCGGGTCCTCGGCGACCCCGAAGAGGCCTCCGACGCGCTCCAGGACGCGTTCCTGTCCGCCTTCCGCGCCGCCGGCCGGTTCCGCGGCGAGGCCCAGGTGAGCACCTGGCTGCACCGGATCGTGGTGAACGCCTGCCACGACCGGATGCGCCGGCGCATGGTCCGCCCCGCGGTGCCCACCGACGACGCCACCCTGGACGTGCTCTCCAACGAGCGGGCCAAGGCCACCGCGAGCACACCGGACTCCAGCGGCCGCAGCGACTCGGCGATGGACGTGCGGGCCGCCCTGGACAAGATCCCGGACGAGCAGCGGATGGCCCTCGTCCTGGTGGACATGATGGGCTACCGGGTCGACGAGGCCGCCGGGATCCTCGACGTGGCACCGGGAACGGTGAAGAGCAGGTGCGCCCGGGGACGGGCGAGACTCCTGCCATATCTCGCCCATCTCAGGAACCCTGAACGCCCCCGAGACGTCACATCTCCGAGAGGAGGTGACGGGAGATCGTGACGTCTCATGTGGACGCGGAGACTCTCGCCCTATCGGCCGAAGGGCTGCTCGACGGCGACGACGAGTCCTCCGTCCGGGCCCACGTGGCCGAGTGCGCCGACTGCGCCGCACGGCGGGAGGCGCTCAGCGAGGTTTCCCTGGCCCTCTCCGAGGCGCCCGTGCCGCCGCTCCCCGACTCCGTCGCCCGGAGACTGGACGAAGTGATCGGCGCCGAGGCCGAGCGGCGCCGGGCCGAGGGCGACGCCTACCCGGCTCAGGACGAGGGCGACCCCGACGACACCGCGACGCAGCTGCGCCGCGCACGGGCGCGGGCCCGCGCGGCCGCCCCCGGCACCGCCGAGTCGAACGTGGTCCCGTTCCGCCCCCGGCGCACCGGGCGCTGGCTGCCCTACATCGCCGCCGCGGCCGCGGCGGTCTTCGTGGCCGGCGCCGGCGCCGCGGTGATGCGCGGCTTCCTCAGCGGCCCCGCGTCCGACGGCGCGGCCGCGCCCCGGTCCGAGCCCGGCGGCCCCGCGGCGATCCAGTCCTACCGGCCGCTGACCGCCGAGAGCGGCACCTCCTACACCGAGACCGGGCTCGCGGCCCAGGCCGGGCGGGTGCTCGCCGACGCCGGGCCGCACGTCGGCTCGGGCACCGGCGCTGAGAGCCCGCAGGAGGGCGGGCGGATCGGGACCCTTCCCGCCGCCCAGCCGCCGCCCGCCGAGCTCTCCTCGTGCATCACAGGGCTCTCGGCGGCCTCCGAGGACGACGAGCACCCCCCGGACCTGGTCGACGTGGCCGAGTACGCGGCCGCAGGGGCCCCGCCGGCCCCCGCCTGGGTGATGTACTACCCGGCCGAGGGCGGCACCGTCGAGGTCGAGGTGGTCTCCGCCGAGTGCTCCGAGGGGAGCGCCTCCTCCTCGGTGCTCGCCCGGACGACCGTCGACGCGCCCTGACCGGGGCGCCGCGCCGGCGGCCCCGGTCCGGTCCGCCCGGTTCCCTCCCGGGTGCCCGCGCAGGTCACACGGCGGCCCGGCCGCAGCGGGAATGGCCCGCCCCTACCATCTGTTGGTAGTGAACGACCTGCCAGAGGGCCGCCCCGCTCGGGCGGCCCCCAGTGCCGACTGAAGGGCCGACGAGCGTGAGCGACGTCCGCAACGTAATCATCATCGGATCCGGGCCCGCGGGGTACACGGCCGCGGTCTACGCGGCCCGCGCCAACCTGGCCCCCCTGGTGTTCGAGGGCTCGATCACCGCGGGCGGTGCGCTCATGAACACCACCGAGGTGGACAACTTCCCCGGGTTCCCCGACGGCGTCATGGGGCCCGACCTCATGGACAACATGCGCAAGCAGGCCGAGCGGTTCGGCGCCGAGCTGGTCGCCGACGACGTGACCGAGGTCGACCTCGCGGCCGAGCCCAAGGTGGTCAAGGTCGGCGACGAGGTGCACCGCGCCAAGAGCGTCATCATCGCGACCGGCTCCGGCTACCGGGAGCTCGGCGTCCCCGGCGAGAAGGAGTTCTCCGGCCGGGGCACCTCCTGGTGCGCCACCTGCGACGGCTTCTTCTTCCGCGACCAGGACATCGTCGTGGTCGGCGGCGGCGACACCGCCATGGAGGAGGCCACCTTCCTCACCCGGTTCGCCAAGTCGGTGACCGTCGTGCACCGCCGCGACGAGCTGCGCGCCAGCAAGATCATGCAGCAGCGCGCGTTCGACAACGAGAAGATCCGCTTCGTGTGGAACTCCGAGGTGCTCGAGGTCCTCGGCGACAGCAAGGTGACCGGGGTGCGGCTGCGCGACCGGGTCAGCGGCGAGGAGAGCAAGCTGGACGTCACCGGCGTGTTCGTCGCGATCGGCCACGACCCGCGGGTGGAGCTCTTCACCGGCCAGCTCGACCTCGACGAGGAGGGCTACCTCTCGGTCGAGCACCCCACCACCAAGACGAAGATCCCCGGCGTCTTCGCCTGCGGCGACGTCGTGGACCACATCTACCGCCAGGCCATCACCGCCGCCGGCACCGGCAGCTCCGCCGCGCTGGACGCCGAGCGGTACCTGGAGGCCCTGAAGGACCGCGCCTGACCGGCGCCGCTCCGGACAGCGCCGCACCGCCCTGAGCGGCACCGAGCAGAAGTCTTCCCGATCCGAGGAGTGAACCCCGTGTCCGACGTCAAGTCCACGATCAAGAAGGTCACCGACAAGACCTTCGTCGCCGAGGTGCTGCAGAGCGACAAGCCGGTACTGGTCGACTTCTGGGCCGAGTGGTGCGGCCCGTGCCGCCAGGTCGCCCCGATCCTGGAGGAGATCGCCGCCGAGTACGGCGACAAGATCAGCATCGTCAAGCTCAACATCGACCAGGAGCCGGAGACCACCCGTGAGTACGGGATCATGCAGATCCCGACCATGAACGTCTTCCAGGGCGGCAAGGTCGCCAAGCAGATCATGGGCGCCAAGCCCAAGCGCCTGCTCCTCAAGGACCTCGAAGAGTTCATCTGATCCGCGCACGCGGAGGCAGGGCCGCGGCCCCCGGGGACGGTTCCCCGGGGGCCGCCGCTCTTTCCGGGGCCGCTGCGGAGGCGCCCGCGGCGGATGAGGCGGATCCGGCGGGCGGCCGCCCGCCGGCCCCCCGCACGCCTTCCGGCTGCGCCGCGGAAAGCGCCGGCCCCCAGGGGCCGCCTTCAGGGACGGCCCTCCGGTGAAACCGGCGGCCGCCGGTCGGCGTCTTACCGGGCGGAGGAGAACCGCGGACCTGCCCCGCCGCGGGCGGCCCCGCCACCGCGGCGGTCGAGGGCTCCACCAGGAATGCCGATCCCCCAGGAGACGCCCCGAGCACGATGCTGCGCATCCACTTCACCGACGCGGACCTCGCCCGGACCACCCTCGCCGACTCCCCCGACCCCCTCTGGGAACTCGTGATGAGCCTGCACCGGCTGCAGACCCGCCAGGGCCGCGCCAAGGTCGCCGACTGGCACACCGCGGCCCGGCGCGACCTGGCCGCCTCCGGACTCGCCGCCGACGTGAAGAACCGGCTCATTCCGATCGCCCCCCGCTCCCGCTACTTCCCCGACTTCCTCACCCCGGCCGAGGCCGCCGGCGGCCTCGACGCGGGCCTGGACGCGATCGCCGCCCTGCCCCGCCGCGAGCTCGACCACCAGCTCGGCCGGGTCGCCGCGCACAGCGGCCGGCTCCCGGGCTGGGCCCGTGCGCTGGGCGAGGGCGAGCCCCGCGCCCGGCGCGAACTCCTCGGCCTGCTCCGCGGCTACCACCGCACCGTGCTGGAGCCCCGGTGGGAGCGGATCACCGCCGACGCCGACGCCGACCGGGCGGTGCGCGCCCGCGCCGTGCTCAGCGGCGGGACGGCGGGCCTGCTGCGCAGCTTCGCGCCGATGATGCGCTGGGAGCCGCCGGTCCTGCACGTCGCCTACATCGGGGGCGGCGACATCGACATGCACCTGCAAGGCCGCGGCCTCCGCCTGATCCCCTCCTACTTCTGCTGGCTGAAACCGGTCGCGCTGGCCGACCACGATCTCCCGCCGGTCCTGGTCTATCCGCTGCACAACGGGGTGTCCCGCCCGTCCGCTCTCGGCCCCGGCCGGGCCGAGGAGGCGCTCGGCGCGCTGCTCGGCACCACCCGTGCGGCGATACTGTTCGCGGTGGCCGACGGCGCGACCACCGGGGAGCTGGCCGCTCGGCTGTCGATCTCCCCTGCCGCCGCCAGCCACCACACCCGGGTGCTGCGCGACGCCGGGCTGATCGTGAGCACCCGCGAACGCAACCGGGTACTGCACACCCTCACCGGCGCCGGGGCGGGCCTGCTCTCATCGCCCTCCGGCTGAACGGGCGGAGCCGGCCGGGAGCGCCCCTCTTTCACCGCCCCCGGCCGACTCCGGCGCACCGGGCTCGCAAGCCCGTCCTCCGCGAGCCCGACGCTCCGGGAAAGCCGCCTCCATAGTGCAGACCGGTGCCACCGCACCGCCAGGTCCTTCGAGCCTGATCGAAAAACCCTGCTCAGACCGGTTCAGGCCGGAGCGGCTCACCCCGGGTCGGTTCAGTCCAGGTCGGTTCAGTCCGGGTCGGTTCAGGGGCGGTCGGCATCCCCGCCGGTTCCGCGGGTGTGCGCGGTTCCGGCGGGGATGCTCTGCTCACGCGGGGACATCCGGCTCACGCAGCGGCGGTGCCGCGAATCAGCCGGTACGGCGGAACGCCTCGCCGACGCTCTCTCCGGCGATGTTTCACGTGAAACCGAGTGGGTCCGCTACCCGCTTGCGGATCTCCCCGAACCGCGCTGCGAAGGCGTCACCCGGGCAGGCGGTGTCGCCCCAGTCCCGGTGCATGGCCACCGCATCCGCGGTCCGCTCCGTCCCGGTCACCGGGTTGACGTACTTCACCTTGGCTCCGGGGTCGACCCCGGTCAGCAGCGCCAGGGTGCGCAGCACCCGCACCAAGCGGTCCCGGGCCGCACGGCTCGGCTGCTCCGAGGTGTAGTCGCCGAGCATGCAGATCCCGATGTTCCCGGAGTTGTAGCCGACGGCGTGCGCCGCGGTCACCGACTTCGCGGCGCCCGGGATCGGCGGCGCTTGGAAGACCGGAACCGTCCCGCCGGCCACCCGCCCCTCGTACACCGTTCCCTCCGGGTCGATGAGCAGGTGGTAGCCGATGTCGCCCCAGCCGTTCTCCACCGTGTGCAGCCGGTAGATCGCCCGCATCGTCTCCCGGGGGTCCTCGGCCACCGGCATCGCCGCGTGGTGCACGGTGAAGACCTGCACCGGGGAGTACTCCCGCGGCCAGCTCTCCGAGCCGTCCTCGCCGTACCGGAGCGACTCGTCCGCCCCCCAGCCGGCCCGGGTCACGTAGCGGAGCGGCGGCAGCTCCTCCGCGGCACCCTCCGTGGAGAGAATCCCTTCGGCCTCGCCGCGCATCTGCACCCGCTCCCCCTCCCTGGTGTCGATGGCGGCCGTCTGCACCGTGCTCCCTCCGGGGGCCTCCACCTCGTAGCCGACCGCGCCCTCCGGCGCCGGCAGCACCCTGCCGTCGCTCCCGCCGGAGTCCGGTCCGTGGCCGCCGGGCCGGACCGCCTGCCACGGCCCCGGCCCGTCGGCGGTGAGGAAGCGGACCTGGATCCTCTCCCCTCCCGCTCCCTCCGGTACGAACGCGACGTGGTCGAAGGGGCCGTCCGGGCGGACCGCCTTCCCCGCTTCTGCCGCGAGGCGGGCCACCCGGGTGCGCGGCGTCCCGGCCCCGCTCGACGCGCCGGTGGCGGTGGCCGCGACCGGGGCCGGCTCCCGGAGCACCCCTCCCAGCAGGCCGGCACCGACGAGCGCCCCCAGTGCCCCCACGCCGGTGAGCACGAAATCCCTTCTGCGCACCTTCTCCCCTTCCTCTCCGTACAGCGCTTCTCCGTACAGCGCTTCTCTGTACAGCGACGCCCGGCCCGCCGACGAACGGCAGGCCGGGCGTTCAGGAGAGTCTAGGGACGGGGGTGGCGGCTGCGCAGTCCTTTTCTCCGGTAGTCCGCACCCCGGTGAGTCGCGCCCGGTGCCCCGGGTCCAGGCGGCTCGCCCGGACGGGGCGGGGTCTCAGTTCTCCGGGGCCATCGCCGTGATGATCCGCTGCAGATCCTCCTGGGTGGCGAACTCGACCACGATCTTGCCCTTGTTCCGGCCCATGTTGACCTTGACCCGGGTGTCGAAGCGGTCGGAGAGCCGACTGGCGATCTCCTCGATCTCCGGGCTGGGCTCCGCCTTCTTCGGGGCGGCCCGCCGGGGGCGGGACGGCTCCTCGCCGGTCTCCCCCAGCGCGATGATCTCCTCCAGGGCGCGGACGGAGAGGCCCTCCTCCACGATCCGGCGGGCCAGGCGGTCCTGGGTCTCGGAGTCCTCCACCGAGAGCAGCGCCCGGGCATGCCCCGCGCTGATCACCGACGCGGCCACCCGGCGCTGGACCGCCGGGGAGAGGTTGAGCAGCCGGAGGGTGTTGGTGATGTGCGGGCGGGAGCGGCCGATCCGCCGGGCCAGCTCCTCGTGGGTGGCCCCGAAGTCGTCCAGCAGCTGCCGGTAGGCGGCCGCCTCCTCCAGCGGGTCGAGCTGCTGCCGGTGCAGGTTCTCCAGCAGGGCGTCGCGGAGCAGGTCGTCGTCGCCGGTCTCCCGGACGATGGCCGGGATCCGGTCCAGGCCGGCCTCCTTGCTGGCCCGCCAGCGCCGCTCCCCCATGATGAGCTCGTAGCGCTCCGGCCCCAGTCTGCGCACCACCACCGGCTGCAGCAGCCCCACCTCGACGATCGAGGCGCGCAGCTCGTCCAGCGCCTCCTCGTCGAAGTGCTTGCGGGGCTGGCGCGGGTTGGGCGCGACCGAGTCGACCGCGACCTCCTCCAGGTAGGCCCCGCCCACCATCTGCTGCGGACCGCCGTCCGGCACCGGGGCGGAGGGGTCGCGCCCGTTGCCCTGGGCGCCGCCGACGGCGCCGTCCGTCGTCTGAGTGGCCACCGGCCCCTGCGGTATGAGGGCACCCAGCCCCTTGCCGAGGCCGCGCCGCTGCTGGCTCACCGACGTCTCCTTTCAGGTCCCGTCATCCGAGTCCGTACTCTCACAGCCCGGTACCCGTCTCGGCCCGGTAGGCGATCTCGCGGGATGCCTCCATGTAGGCGACGGCACCGGTGGATCCCGGGTCGTAGGTCATCACGGACTGCCCGTAGCTCGGCGCCTCCGAAACCCGGACGCTGCGCGGCACCAGTGTCTTCAGCACCAGATCCCCGAAGTGCTGGCGGACCTCGTCGGCCACCTGGGAGGCGAGCCGGGTCCGACCGTCGTACATCGTCAGCACGATGGTGGAGATGGCGAGTGAGGGGTTGAGGTGCGACTTGACCAGATCCACGTTGCGCAGCAGCTGGCCGAGCCCTTCCAGAGCGTAGTACTCGCACTGGATCGGGATCATCACCTCTTCGCAGGCGACCATCGCGTTGACGGTGAGCAGGCCCAGCGAGGGCGGGCAGTCGATGAGGATGTAGTCGAGCTCGTCGGTGTCGTAGGCGGCGAACGCCCGCTTCAACCTGGACTCCCGTGCGACCAGGGAGACCAGCTCGATCTCGGCGCCGGCCAGATCGATGGTGGCCGGCACGCACCACAGGCCGTCGATCCCGGGAACCGGCTGCGCCAGGTCCCGCAGTTCTTCGTCTTCCACAAGGCAGTGGTAGATGGACCTGGAATTCCCGCCCCGCTCCATGCCGAGGGCGGTGGAGGCGTTGCCCTGGGGGTCCAGATCCACGACGAGCACCCGGTTGCCGTGCATCGCCAGCGCGACCGCGATGTTGACGGTCGTCGTGGTCTTACCGACGCCGCCCTTCTGGTTCGCGACGCTGATCACCCGGCAGGATCGGGGGCGGGGCCAGTCCTCTTCACCCTGCCCCCGGACCGACATGGCGGCTCGCGCCGCACGCGCTATCGGGGTGTCCAAGGGGATGTCGTCGTAGTCGGCCCTGGTTTCACGTGAAACATCGATGCCGCCGTCGGAGTGGTTCTCGGGCACGAATGAGTTCACCTCTTCCGTCCGCGCTTCTTCCTTCCACCCGCGGCCCGTCGCGACCGAGACGGGGCGGGGCGATCGATCTCAGACGTCACCGTGACGCGAACGACCGTGGTAGCTGGATCGACCTTACCCTCACCCACCCGGATCACATCTGCAACGCTGGCGCGTAGTTTCGACAAATCCGCGCGGGCGGCCTCCAGTTCGCTCTCCGCCTGCTCACCCTTGAGCGCCAGCAGCGCGCCGTCCTTCCGGAGCAGCGGCAGCGCCCAGCCGGCCAGTCTGGCCAGCGGCGCGACCGCTCGCGCGGTCACCACGTCGGCCCGGAGCTCCTTCTGCTCTTCGGCCCGGCCGCGGACCACCCGCACGTTGGGCAGTTCGAGCAGTTCCACCGCCTCCCGGAGGAAGACGGTGCGGCGCAGCAGCGGCTCCAGCAGCGTCACCTCCAGGTCCGGGCGGAGGATACCCACCGCGATCCCCGGCAGGCCCGCCCCGGAACCGATGTCCACGACATCTGCCCCGGCCGGGATGATCTCCTCGACCACCGCACAGTTGAGAATGTGCCGCTCCCACAGCCGGGGGACCTCGCGCGGCCCGATCAGGCCGCGCTCCACCCCCGCCCCGGCGAGGAGGTCTGCGAAGCGGCTGGCCACGGGAAGACTGTCACCGAACAGCGCGACCGCCGACTCGGGCGGCGCCACACGCCGGTCAGCACCCGAGGTCATCTGTCACCACCTTGGTCTCTTGGTTGATTCACCGACGGCTCGAAGGCACGGCGGCTCGATCCACGGGAAGCGGGATCGGCCGGGACCGCCGACAGGGCGATGCGGAGAGGGACCTGCGAAGCACCCCCCACGATCTTATGCGTGCGCGGCCTACGCCTGTTTCACGTGAAACATCGCGCGCCCCGTTCCATGGCGACCGCGGCCCTTCCAGCGGCCCCGCCCCTCCCCTCCCTGCCGAGCCGGGAACGGAGTGAGGCAGAGCGGAACGGCCGAGGAGCCGGCCGACCCCGGAACGGCAAAGCGCCCCCGACCGGTGTCGAGGGCGCTGAGCGTCGTGGACCGCTCGGGCGGTGCTACTCCGCGGGGAGGACCACCACGTAGCGATAGGGCTCCTCGCCCTCGGACTCGCTGCGCAGACCGGCCGCCGCGACGGCGTCGTGCACGACCTTCCGCTCGAACGGGGTCATCGGCTCCAGCGGCTTGGCCTCGCCGGACTTGGCCACCTCCCCCGCGGCGTCCGCACCGACCCGGGCCAGCGCCTTGCGCCGCCCTTCGCGGTACCCCCCGATGTCCAGCATCAGCCGGCTGCGGTTGCCGGTGCCCCGGTGCACCGCGAGCCGGGTCAGCTCCTGGAGCGCCTCCAGTACTTCGCCGTTCTCGCCGATCAGCTCGTCCAGGGTGGCGCCGACCACGGAGACCATGGCCCGGTCGCCCTCGACGTCCATGTCGATGTCGCCATCGAAGTCGGCGATGTCCAGCAGGCCCTCGATGTAGTCCGCGGCGATGTCGCCCTCGTTCTCCAGGGCTTCGATGTCGACGGACTCCTCCGGGGCCTCCGCGACCGCGACGCCGCCGCTCTCCTCCGAGCGTTCCGTGTTGCCGTTGCTCACAGCGTGCTGACTCCTCTACCTACCGATCCGACCCTGACCCTTCGGCCCTACTTCCCCGAGCGACCGCCGGAGCGCTTCGACCGAGTCTGCTTCTTCGGCTGCTTACGCTCGATCTTAGGCTGTTCGACCGGCTCGGGAGCGGTCTCCTTGCGCTTGCCCAGCAGCCCCTTGGCCGACCCGTTGGCGGCACCGCTCTTGGCCGTGCTCTGCGCCTTGTCCTCATCGCTGCCGGGAGCGGGGAACTTCCGGTAGAGCAGGTGCTGCTGCCCCATGGTCCACAGGTTGGAGGTGACCCAGTAGAGCAACACGCCGATCGGCATGCCGAGGCCGAACAGACCGAAGGCCGGCGCGATGTACATCATGATCTTCTGCGACTGCATCATCGGGTTGTCCGGCATCTGGTTGGCCGTCCGCTTGATGCTCTGCCGCATGGTCAGGAAGGTCGTGGTGCCCATCAGCACGCAGGCGATCACGATGACGATCTTGGCCAGAACCGGGTCGGACCCGAAGGCCGCCAGCTCCTCGCTGGAGCTGGTGAACTGCGCCGCGATCGGCACGTGGAAGATCAGCGCGCCGCGGGCGCTCTCCACCAGCTGCTCGGTGAAGCCGTACTGGGCCTGCCCCTGGGCGACCGAGCGGAGCACGCTGAAGAGGGCGAAGAAGACCGGCATCTGCAGCAGCAGAGGCAGGCACCCCATGATGGGGTTGGTCCCGCTCTCCTGGTAAAGCTTCATCATTTCTTGCTGCTGGCGCTGCTTGTCGTTCTTGTAGCGCTCGCGGACCTTCTGCAGCTTCGGCTGCATGTCCTGCATCTTCCGCTGCGTGTTCATCTGCTTCACGAACAGCGGGACCATGATGAGCCGCATCAGGACCGTCAGCGTGACGATCGACAGGCCCCAGGCCCATCCCCCGTCGGGGTCCAGCCCCAGCATGGTGAGACCCGAGTGGATCTGGATCAGCACCCACCCGACGATGTTGTAAAGCCAGTCCAGCACCGGCCAACTCCCTTTTACTTCGGTTCAGCTACGGGTGCGCAGGGCCGGGCTCGGCCGAGCCCTCGGACCCCCCGCCCGAGTCCTTCGCCTTCTTGTCTCGGACGTCCTTGCGCGGAGGAACCGGGTCGAGTCCTCCCGGGTGAAACGGATGGCATCGGGCGATCCTGCGCACCGCCAGCCACAGCCCTCGCAGCGCCCCATGGGTCTGGAGCGCCTGCACCGCGTAAGTGCTGCAGGAGGGGTAGAAGCGACAGACCGGCGGGAACAGCGGTGAGATGAAACGCTGATATCCCCTGATGGGCAGGATGAGCACCCGCGCCAGGGGGTTCGGTCTGTCATCGGTCATCGGTCCGCCTGGTGGTCTCCGCCGCGCCCCTTCCGGCGGCGCGGCGCGCCGCTGCGGGGGCGCCGTGCCGCGGCGAGGGCACCATCGAGGTGCTCGGCCAACGTCTCGTATCCGAGGCGCGCCGCTGCAGGTTTGGCGCGCACTACCAGCAGGCTACCCGGCTGCAGAGAGGCGATCCGATCGCGCATCAGGTGCCGCAGGCGGCGCTGCACCCGCTTGCGCACCACGGCCCCGCCGACCGCCTTGCTCACCACGAAACCGACCCGCGGAGGGTCGGTCCCGGGGGTGCCGGGGGCCAGCAGGATCACACCGAGCGATTCCCGTCCGGCCCGGCGCCCCTTGCGCATGACGAGGCCGAATTCGGCACTGCGCCGCATACGGTTATGAGGCGACAACAACGGATCGGTCCTTGAACACAAGAAGGGGACCGGCTGCCTTGCGGGCAGACCGGCCCCGGAGTCGACGGCTGCGCCGTGGTCAGTGGCTCACGGTCAGGCTGGCGCGCCCCTTCTTGCGGCGGGCGGCGACGATCGCGCGGCCGGCACGGGTCCGCATGCGCAGCCGGAAACCGTGGACCTTCGCACGGCGCCGGTTGTTCGGCTGGTACGTACGCTTGCTCACTGCTGGGCTCCAGGGCGTCTAAGAGGTCTTCGGCGCGGCTCCGTAGTCGGTGCCGCTCATGTCCTGCTCAACAACGTCGCGGGGACGTTCGAGGCTAGGAACATCGCCCGCTCGCGTCGCGACCGGGCGCACGCCGACGCTGGGCGTGGGCGTACAGGGAGGTAGCGACTTAAGCATAAAGAAGATACGGCCCGCCCGGACACCGGTCAAATCGACCGCGCCGCCGGCCGCGCTCCTCACCAGGGGCGATCCTGCGTTGTCCACAGTATCGCCGATCTGTGGACAACGCGTTGTCCACATTGGGGACGGGGGCGCCGCCCCGCGCGAGCTGTGGATAACGTGTGACCTGGGGATAACCCGGGAATCCCCGGCGCCGAGCCCCCTGTGCACAGCGTCACCCCCAGAGTTGTACACACAGTGAACTGCAGATTGTGGATAACCTGCTGCTCTCCCCAGTGTTCTGAGAGGCTGTGTACGGACCGGTGCACAACTTGTGGATCACCGCCGATACCTGTGGACACGGAGCGTCGCGGCCGGTGCACCGCCACCTCGGCCCGTCCAGCCGGTATGCACAGGTGATCCACAGGAATTCCCCGTTCTGCCCACAGGCAGGGGACGCCGGGGCGCCGGACCCGGGAGAATGGGGCCTCCGGCCCGCGCGCGGCGCGGCCGCCGGACCGAAGACCGTTGAGAAGGGGATGGACCATGGCAGGGCACCGTGTCTGAGGCGCAGGTCAATCTCGCGATGGTGTGGTCGAGCGTGGTGGACAGCCTCGACAACAGCGTGCTGCCCCCGCACCAGCGGGCCTGGCTGCCGCAGACCAGGCCGCTCGGCCTGATCGAGGACACCGCTCTGCTCGCCGCCCCCAACGACTTCGCCAAGGAGATCCTGGAGACCCGGCTGCGGGACAGCATCAGCCGCGCCCTCTCCGCCGAGCTGGGCCGGGAGATCCGGGTCGCGGTCACCGTCGACCCGACCGCGATGCAGCCGGCCCCCTCCCCCGCGCCCCAGCCGCCCGCCCCGCCGCAGGGTCCGGCGGCCGCTCCGCACCCCTCCCACCCGCGCCCGGACCGGGACCCGCTCGGCTACGGCCCGCCGCAGGGGCAGCCGGACCCCGCCTCCTACCCCCCGGACCCCTCTTCCGGCTACGCCCCCGGGCCTCCCCCGGTGGAGCAGGGGCCGCAGCACTACGGCGCCCCCGGCGAGGACCTCCTCTCCCCGCAGTGGCAGCCGCCGCGGCCGCAGCAGCAGTGGGAGCAGCCCCCGGCTCCGCAGCCGCAGGCCCCGCAGCCTCCGCAGCAGCAACAGCAACAGCAGTGGGAGCAGCCGCCGGCCTGGGACCAGCCCCGGCAGTGGGAGCAGCCGAACCGGTGGGAGCGGCCGCAGGCCGAGCGGCGGCCCGCCGGGGCCGAGCCGGACGGCGGCGAGCAGGAGGCCGCCGACGGGACCGAGGCACCGCCGGCGACGGCCGAGCCGGCCCGGCTGAACCCGAAGTACACCTTCGACACCTTCGTCATCGGGTCCAGCAACCGGTTCGCGCACGCCGCGGCGGTCGCGGTCGCCGAGGCTCCGGCCAAGGCCTACAACCCGCTGTTCATCTACGGCGGCTCCGGGCTGGGCAAGACCCACCTGCTGCACGCGATCGGCCACTACACCCAGCGGCTCTACGACGGCGCCCGGGTGCGCTACGTCAGCTCCGAGGAGTTCACCAACGAGTTCATCAACTCGATCCGGGACGGCAAGGCCGACGGGTTCCGCCGCCGCTACCGGGACATCGACGTGCTCCTGGTCGACGACATCCAGTTCCTGGAGAACAAGGAGCAGACGCAGGAGGAGTTCTTCCACACCTTCAACACCCTGCACAACTCCAACAAGCAGATCGTGATCTCCAGCGACCGGCCGCCCAAGCAGCTGGTCACCCTGGAGGACCGGCTGCGGAACCGGTTCGAGTGGGGCCTGATCACCGACGTCCAGCCGCCCGAGCTGGAGACCCGGATCGCGATCCTGCGGAAGAAGGCCGCCCAGGAGGGGCTGGCCGCCCCGCCCGAGGTGCTGGAGTTCATCGCCGGCAAGATCTCCACCAACATCCGGGAGCTGGAGGGCGCCCTGATCCGGGTCACCGCCTTCGCCAGCCTCAACCGCCAGTCGGTCGACCTGCACCTGACCGGCATCGTGCTCAAGGACCTCATCCCCGACGACGAGGGCCCGGAGATCACCGCCTCGGCGATCATGGCGCAGACCGCCTCCTACTTCGGCCTCACCACCGACGACCTGTGCGGTACGTCGCGTTCCCGGGTGCTGGTCACCGCCCGGCAGATCGCGATGTACCTCTGCCGCGAGCTGACCGACCTGTCGCTGCCCAAGATCGGGCAGCAGTTCGGCCGGGACCACACCACCGTGATGCACGCCGACCGGAAGATCCGCTCGCTGATGGCGGAGCGCCGGTCCATCTACAACCAGGTCACCGAACTCACGAACCGGATCAAACAGGAGTCCCGGAACGGCTGACGGAGCCCTTTCGGCGCCGGTTCTCCACAGCTTCCGCCCCCATTCTGTGGATAACCGGTGGACAACCCTGCGGATAACCCGGCTCCTCCTGTGGGAAAGCTGGGGACAAGCGGCGGTCAGCTGTTGACGGCCGGATCCCGGACCGGTCCGGCCCGCTCAGCGGCCTGTGGGCAAACTGGGGACAGCCGGTGGACAAGCGGTGGAAAACTCGGGGACAGCCTGTGCACGGCCGAGCGCCGTCCACAGCGCGCCGAGTTCTCCACAGCCTTCGCCCACAGGGGCAGTGGATAAAAAACGCGGGTTGAGCTGCGCAAAGACCTGTTATCCACACTATCCACAGCCCCTACTATTACTGCTCCCTTAAGTAAGACCCCAAGTGCTTCAAAATCGGGGCGGGCCCGATTCTGTGGACAAGCGCTCCGGAGCCCTCGGACCGGCCCTCGGCGCCCCCCTGAGCCGCGGCGGGGATCAGGCGTTGCGGGCACCGGCAGGGCCCGAATGCGGGTACCGTGTGAAGCCGTCCCCGCGTGTGCCCTGAGGAGAGTGAGTCGATCGTGAAGTTCCGGGTCGAACGCGACGTACTCGCCGACGCCGTCGCCTGGACGGCTCGCAGCCTGCCGGTCCGCCCGTCGGTGCCGGTGCTGGCCGGGATGCTGCTGGACGCGGGCGAGGGCGAGGGCGGCCGCCTCAAGCTGTCCTCCTTCGACTACGAGGTCTCCGCCCAGGTCTCGGTGGACATCGACGTCGAGGAGGCCGGGACGACGCTGGTCTCCGGCCGGCTCCTCGCCGAGATCACCCGGAACCTTCCTCCGCAGACGGTGGAGATCTCCACCGACGGCGCCAAGGTCGTCGTCTCCTGCGGCAGCGCGAAGTTCACACTGCTCACCCTCCCTGTGGAGGACTACCCGACGCTTCCGGCGATGCCCGGCGCCACCGGCACGATCGGCAGCGACGTGTTCGCCGCCGCGGTCGCCCAGGTCGCCGTCGCCGCGGGCCGGGACGACACCCTGCCGATGCTGACCGGCGTCCGGGTCGAGATCGAGGGCGACCGGCTGACCCTGGCCTCCACCGACCGGTACCGGCTCGCGGTCCGCGAGATCGGCTGGAAGCCGGAGGACCCGGAGCTCTCCGCGGTCGCGCTGGTCCCGGCCAAGACGCTGGCCGACACCGCCAAGTCGCTCACCTCCGGCGCGGAGGTCTCCGTCGCGCTCTCCACGGGCGAGGGCGCGGACGGGATGATCGGCTTCGAGGGCGGCGGCCGGCGCACCACCACCCGGCTGCTGGACGGCGAGTTCCCCAAGTACCGCGCGCTGCTCCCGGACTCCTTCAACTCCGTCGCCGAGGTCAACAAGGCGGAGTTCATCGAGGCGGTCAAGCGCGTCTCCCTGGTGGCCGAGCGGAACACCCCGCTCCGGCTGGCCTTCGGCGAGGGCCGGGCCGTGCTGGAGGCGGGCACCGGCGACGAGGCGCAGGCCGTCGAGGTGCTGGAGGCCGTCCTGGAGGGCGACGACATCCAGATCGCCTTCAACTCCGGGTTCCTGCTGGACGGCCTGAACGCCGTCGACTCCGACATCGCCCGGCTCCAGTTCACCACCTCCACCAAGCCTGCGATCATCAGCGGTAAGCCCGCCGACGACGAGGCCGCCTCGGACTACCGCTACCTGATCATGCCGGTGCGGCTCTCCGGGTGACCGGGCGCGCGGGTCCACATATCCACAGGTGCCATTGGGGGAGAACACGATGAAGCTGGGCATGGTCGGCCTGGGCAAAATGGGCGGGAACATGGCGGCCCGGCTGCGCGAGAAGGGGCACGAGGTCGTCGGCTTCGACTTCGACCCCGAGGTCCGCGACGTGGCGAGCCTGGCCGAGCTCGTCCAGGCCCTGGAGGCCCCGCGGACCGTCTGGCTGATGGTCCCCGCGGGCGAGCCCACCCTCGGCGCCATCGCCGAGCTCTCCGAGCTGCTGGACGCCGGCGACCTGATCATCGAGGGCGGCAACTCGCACTACGTGCAGGACCGCAAGAACGCCGACGCCCTCAAGGACCGCGGCATCCGCTATCTGGACGCGGGGGTCAGCGGCGGGGTCTGGGGCCGGCAGAACGGCTACGGCATCATGGTCGGCGGCGCGGCGCAGGACGTCGAGCGGGCCAAGCCGGTCTTCGACGCGCTCACCCCGGACGAGGGCGGCGGCTACGTGCACGCCGGCGGCGTCGGGGCCGGCCACTTCGTCAAGATGGTGCACAACGGCATCGAGTACGGCATGATGCAGGCCTTCGCCGAGGGCTTCGAGCTGATGGCCGCCGCCGACATCGTGGACGACGTCCCCGGCACCTTCGAGAGCTGGCGCGAGGGCACCGTGGTCCGCTCCTGGCTGCTGGACCTGCTCAGCCGCGCCCTGGAGGAGGACCCCGAACTCGACGGGCTGCGCGGCTACGCCCAGGACTCCGGCGAGGGCCGGTGGACCGTGCAGGCCGCGGTGGACCACGCGGTCCCCGCCCCGGCGATCACCGCCGCGCTCTACGCGCGCTTCGCCTCCCGGCAGGAGGACAGCCCGGCGATGAAGGTGATCGCCGCCCTGCGCAACCAGTTCGGCGGGCACGCCGTCACCAAGACCACCGACGACCCGGCGCGCACCCCGCGCAGCTGAGCCGTCGGCCGCGGCCGACGCGAGGGAGCCGGAGTTGTACGTTTCCCATCTCCAGCTGGCCGACTTCCGGTGCTACGAGTCGGTGCACCTGGAGTTCGAGCCCGGGATCAGCACCTTCGTGGGCCCCAACGGCCAGGGCAAGACCAACCTGGTCGAGGCGGTCGGCTACGTCGCGACCCTGGGCAGCCACCGGGTCTCCGGCGACGCCCCGCTGGTCCGCCGGGGCGCGGAGCGGGCGGTGGTCCGCTCCGCGGTGGTCCGGGACGGCCGGCGCGCCGTGGTCGAGCTGGAGATCAACCCCGGCCGGGCCAACCGGGCGCGGCTGAACCGGGCCCCGGCCACCCGCCCCCGCGAGGTGCTGGGCGTACTGCGCACGGTGCTCTTCGCCCCGGAGGACCTCGCCCTGGTCAAGGGCGACCCCGGCGACCGGCGCCGGTTCCTGGACGAGCTGCTGGTGGCGCGGGCCCCCCGGTTCGCCGGGGTCCGCGCCGACTACGAGCGGGTGCTCAAGCAGCGCAACGCCCTGCTCAAGTCGGCCTCCGCGCGCTACCTCAAGCGCCAGGAGGTGGACCTGTCCACCCTGGACGTGTGGAGCGAGCACCTGGCGGTCAACGGCGCCGAGCTGCTCGCCGCCCGGATCGCGCTCACCGCCGAGCTGCAGCCGCTGGTGGCCAAGGCCTACGCGGAGCTGGCCGGCTCGGGCGGCGCCCCGGTGCTGCGCTACCGCAGCTCGGCGGCGCCGGAGGGGGCCGAGCCGCCGGCCGACCGGGAGCGGCTGGTCGCGCTGCTCCGCTCCGCCATGGAGGACTCCCGCCACCAGGAGCTGCAGCGCGGCATCAGCCTGGTCGGCCCGCACCGCGACGAGCTGGTGCTCTCGCTGGACGACATGCCCGCCAAGGGCTATGCCAGCCAGGGCGAGTCCTGGTCGTACGCGCTCTCCCTGCGGCTGGCCGCCTTCGAGCTGCTCCGCGCGGACGGCGACGACCCGGTCCTCATCCTCGACGACGTCTTCTCCGAGCTGGACGCCGAGCGCCGCCGCCGGCTGGCCGAGCACGTCCGCCACTGCGAGCAGGTGCTGGTCAGCGCCGCCGTCCCGGAGGACATCCCCACCGAGCTGCAGGGCGCCCGGTTCCGGGTGCAGGACGGGGAGGTCGAGCGTGCCTGAGCGGCCGGAGGAGCCCGCCGCGCCCACCGGGATCGAACTGGCCCGGCAGGCGCTGGCCCAGGCGCGCGCCGCGGCCAAGGAGCGCGGCGCCGCCCCCGGCGGCCCGCCCCGGCGGGCCCGCGGCGGCCGGTTGCGGTCGCGGCGCGAGCCGCAGATGTTCGGCGACGCGGTCCGCGCCTGGCTGGCCGAGCGCGGCTGGCAGGAGGAGATCGCCATCGGCGGGGTCTTCGGCCGCTGGCACGAGATCGTCGGCGACTACAACGCCCAGCACCTGCACCCGGTCTCCTACGAGGCGGGCGAGCTGGTCGTCGCGGCGGATTCGGCGACGATGGCGGCCCAGGCCAGGACCATGGTCCGCGACCTGGTGCGCAGGCTCAACGAGGAGCTGGGGCACGGCACCGTGCACAGCATCAAGGTGCAGGGGCCCGGCCGCCGGCGGGTGCGCAGCAGGTGACCGGCCGGTGACCGCCGGGTGGCCGGGGGGCGAGCGCCCGCGGAGGTCGCGGGCACGCCTGATTTCCTCCCGGACTTGACAGCGGCCCCGGGTGCGTGTGGGGACTCAACTCCCGTCCCGTTCGCGCGTTGTGAGGCGGCACAGCGCCGCCGATGCCATTTTGTCGTCACGTGCGCGGTATCATGGGAGCGGTTCTTCGGACGCTTTCACCGGTACGGCTCACCCCGACGAGGGTGACGGGTTTCGGGGTCGTGAGCGGGGTCCGGCCGGAGCGGCGCCGAGCGGCCGCCCGCCTCCCGCCGGTCGCAAGGCGTCCCCCAGCAGGAGGGTGTTCCCACTTGGCCTACGATGCTCGATCTATCACGGTTCTGGAAGGGCTCGAGGCGGTACGCAAGCGCCCCGGCATGTACATCGGGTCCACCGGTGAGCGGGGCCTGCACCACCTGGTCTACGAGGTCGTGGACAACTCGGTCGACGAGGCCTTGGCGGGCCATGCCGACGCCATCGAGGTGACGCTGATGGCCGACGGCGGCGTCCGCGTCGCCGACAACGGCCGGGGCATCCCGGTCGGCCTGCACCCGGTCAAGAAGCGCTCGGCGCTCGAACTGGTGCTGTCCACCCTGCACGCGGGCGGCAAGTTCGACGGGGAGTCCTACGCGGTCTCCGGCGGCCTGCACGGCGTGGGCGTCTCGGTCGTCAACGCGCTGTCCACCCGGCTCGAGGCCGAGGTGCGCCAGGACGGCCACGTGTGGCGGCAGAACTACGAGATGACCCGCCCCACCGCCGACGTCGCCAAGGGCGAGGAGACCTCGGAGACCGGCACCCAGATCACCTTCTGGGCCGACCCGTCGATCTTCGAGACCACCACCTACAACTACGAGACGCTGGCCCGGCGGATGCAGGAGATGGCCTTCCTGAACAAGGGCCTCTCCATCACGCTGCGGGACGAGCGGCCGGAGCTCGTCGACGACGGCCCGGCGGTGCAGACCTTCCACTACGAGGAGGGCCTGGTCGACTTCGTCCGGCACATCAACGCCAAGAAGGACCCGTCGCACGCCTCGATCATCGAGTTCGAGGAGGACGGCGAGGGCATCTCGGTCGAGATCGCCATGCAGTGGAACCAGTCCTTCACCTCCTCGGTGCACACCTTCGCCAACACCATCAACACGGCGGAGGGCGGCACCCACGAGGAGGGCTTCCGCGCGGCGCTCACCTCGATCGTCAACCGGTACGCCCGGGACCAGAAGCTGCTCCGGGAGAAGGACGACAACCTCACCGGCGACGACATCCGGGAGGGCCTCACCGCGATCATCTCGGTGAAGCTGGCCGACCCGCAGTTCGAGGGGCAGACCAAGACCAAGCTGGGCAACACCGAGGCCAAGTCGTTCGTGCACCGGGTCGCCAACGAGCACCTGCGCGACTGGTTCGAGCGCAACCCCGGCGAGGCCAAGGACATCGTCACCAAGGCCGGCCAGGCGGCGCGGGCCCGGATCGCCGCGCGCCAGGCGCGCGACCTGACCCGGCGCAAGACGCTGCTGGAGTCGACCTCGCTGCCGGGCAAGCTCTCCGACTGCCAGTCGACCGAGCCGGAGAAGTCCGAGGTCTACATCGTCGAGGGCGACTCGGCGGGCGGCTCCGCCAAGGGCGGCCGGAACCCGATCTACCAGGCGATCCTGCCCATCCGCGGCAAGATCCTCAACGTGGAGAAGGCCCGGATCGACCGGATCCTGAAGAACAACGAGGTCCAGGCGATCATCACCGCGCTGGGCACCGGGATCCACGACGACTTCGACATCGAGAAGCTCCGGTACCACAAGATCATCCTGATGGCCGACGCCGACGTCGACGGCCAGCACATCCGGACCCTGCTGCTCACGCTCCTGTTCCGGTTCATGAAGCCGCTGATCGAGGCCGGCCACGTCTACCTCGCCCGGCCCCCGCTCTACAAGATCAAGTGGGACCAGCGCGGCGGCGACGCCGACTACGTCTTCTCCGACCGGGAGCGGGACGAGGTCATCGCGCGCGGGATCGCCGCGGGCAAGAAGGACCCCCGCCCGCGCGACCTCGTGCAGCGGTTCAAGGGCCTGGGCGAGATGAACGCCGCGGAGCTGTGGGACACCACGATGGACCCGGACCGCCGCGTGCTGCTCCAGGTGACCCTCGACGACGCGGCCCAGGCCGACGAGATGTTCAGCGTCCTGATGGGCGAGGACGTCGAGTCGCGGCGCTCGTTCATCCAGCGCAACGCCCGGGACGTCCGCTTCCTGGACATCTGACCCCGCGCGACACGACGTCAGCGAAGGACTCACCAGAAAGGTTCGACATCCAGTGACGGATGCGAATACCCCGGATGCCCCGGAGGGCGGCGGCCAGCGCGTCGAACCGGTCGACATCCAGGTCGAGATGCAGCGCAGCTACCTCGACTACGCGATGTCGGTCATCGTCGGCCGGGCGCTGCCCGACGTCCGCGACGGCCTCAAGCCGGTGCACCAGCGGGTTCTCTACGCGATGTACGACGGCGGCTACCGCCCCGACCGCGGCTACTTCAAGTGCGCCCGCGTCGTCGGCGACGTGATGGGCAACTACCACCCGCACGGCGACAGCGCGATCTACGACACCCTGGTCCGGCTCGCGCAGTCCTGGTCGATGCGGATGCCGCTGGTCGACGGGAACGGCAACTTCGGCTCGCCGGGCAACGACCCGGCGGCGGCGATGCGCTACACCGAGTGCAAGCTCGCCCCGCTGGCGATGGAGATGCTGCGGGACATCGAGAAGGACACCGTCGACTTCCGCCCCAACTACGACGGCCGCTCCTCCGAGCCCGAGGTCCTCCCGGCGCGCTTCCCCAACCTGCTGGTCAACGGCTCGTCCGGGATCGCGGTCGGGATGGCCACCAACATCCCGCCGCACAACCTGCGCGAGGTCGCCGACGGCGTCAACTGGTTCCTGGAGAACCCGGAGGCCGAGGACGAGGAGCTGCTCGAGGCCCTGATCGAGCGGATCAAGGGCCCGGACTTCCCGACCAGCGGCCGGATCGTCGGCCGGCGCGGCATCGAGGAGGCCTACCGGACCGGGCGCGGCTCGATCACCATGCGCGCCGTGGTCGAGGTGGACGAGGACTCCCGCGGCCGGCAGGTGCTGGTCGTCACCGAGCTGCCCTACCAGGTCAACCCGGACAACCTCGCGGTCAAGATCGCCGAGCTGGTCAAGGACGGCAAGGTCAGCGGCATCGCGGACGTGAAGGACGAGACCAGCGGCCGCACCGGCCAGCGCCTGGTCATCGTGCTGAAGCGGGACGCGGTCGCCAAGGTCGTGCTGAACAACCTGTACAAGCACACCCAGCTGCAGGAGACCTTCGGCGCGAACATGCTGGCCCTGGTGGACGGGGTGCCCCGCACCCTCCGGCTGGACCAGCTCATCCGGCACTGGGTGGCGCACCAGGTCGAGGTCGTCGTCCGGCGCACCCGGTACCTGCTGCGCAAGGCCGAGGAGCGGGCGCACATCCTGCGCGCGCTGCTCCGCGCGATCGACCGGATCGACGACGTGATCGCGCTGATCCGGGCCAGCGCCTCGGCCGACGAGGCCAAGACCGGCCTGATGAACCTGCTGGAGATCGACGAGGTCCAGGCCCGCGCCATCCTCGACATGCAGCTGCGCAAGCTGGCCGCCCTGGAGCGGCAGCAGCTCACCGCCGAGTACGACGAGCTGATGGCGCAGATCGCGGACTACAACGACATCCTCGGCTCGCCGGCCCGGCAGCGGGCGATCATCCGCGACGAGCTCGCCGAGATCGTGGAGAAGTACGGCGACGACCGCCGGACGCACATCGTCCCCTTCGAGGGCGACATGCGGATGGAGGACTTCATCGCCGAGGAGGACGTCGCGGTCACCATCACCCGCGGCGGCTACGCCAAGCGCACCCGGCTGGACAACTACCGGGCGCAGAAGCGCGGCGGCAAGGGCGTCCGCGGCGCCCAGCTCAAGCAGGACGACATCGTCCAGCACTTCTTCGTCACCACCACGCACAACTGGATCCTGTTCTTCACGAACAAGGGCCGGGTGTACCGGACGAAGGCCTACGAGCTGCCCGAGGCGGCCCGGGACGCCCGCGGCCAGCACGTCGCCAACATGCTGGAGTTCCAGCCCGACGAGGAGATCGCGCAGGTCATGGCGTTGCGCGGGTACGACGTCGCGCCGTACCTGGTGCTGGCGACCCGCGACGGCCTGGTGAAGAAGTCGCGGCTGGAGGACTTCGACTCGGCGCGCTCGGCCGGCATCATCGCGATCAACCTCCGCGACGACGACGAGCTGATCGCGGCCCGGCTGGTCTTCCCCACCGACGACCTCCTGCTGATCAGCAGCGACGCCCAGGCCATCCGGTTCAGCGCCTCGGACGAGTCGCTGCGCCCGATGGGCCGCGCCACCAGCGGCGTGATCGGGATGCGCTTCACCGAGGATGCGCACCTGCTCAGCATGGACGTCATCCGGGACTCCGACGGCCCGGCCGACGTCCTGGTCGCCACCGAGGGCGGGTACGCCAAGCGCACCCCGTCCGACCAGTACCCGGTGCAGAACCGGGGCGGCAAGGGCGTGCTGACCGCGAAGATCGTGGAGGCCCGCGGCAAGCTGGTCGGCGCCGCCATGGTCCACCCCGAGGAGGACGAGGTGTTCGCGATCACCTCGGCCGGCGGGGTGATCCGCACCCGCAGCGCGGAGATCAAGCAGTCCGGCCGGGCCACGATGGGCGTCCGCCTGGTCAACCTGGGCGAGCGCAACCACGTGGTGGCGGTGGCCCGCAACGCCGAGGCCGACGACGGCGAGGCCGAGGCCGGCGCCGAGGGCCCGGAGGCGGGCGCCTCCGGCGGCGAGGGAACCGCAGCGGAGTCCTGACGAGGTGCCCCGCGGGGCTAACGTGGTGTGCGGAGGGCGCGGCCGAGGCCGCCCCTCCGCGCGCTGTAGCGCACCCCGCAGCGCTCCCCGCGCACCGTCCCCCTTTTTCCACCCGCCAACGGAAAGTCCAACGGTAACGTGGCTATGTCGGACAAGACGAAAGAAGACTCCGAGGCCGTGCCGGCCCCGGACGCGGAGGGGGCTGAGCCGGAGTCGGCTGAGCCGGCCGAGTCGAAGCAGGAGGGGCAGGGGGAGCCCATGGCGGTACCGTCATCGGACGAGAGCAGGCCCGCACCCGCCGGCCCGGCGGCCAAGCCGCCCAAGGCCGCCAAGGCGCCCAAGGCCGTCAAGACGAGCCGCAAGGCGCACCTGAGCGTCAGCCGGATCGAGCCCTGGTCGGTGATGAAGTTCAGCTTCGTCATCTCGCTGGTCTGCTTCATCGTGCTCTTCGTCGCGGTGGCCGTCATCTACGCGATCCTGTCCGGCCTCGGCGTCTTCGACGCCCTGGCGGGCATGCTCACCGCCCTGACCGAGGGCGGCGAGGGCGAAGAGGTCCCGATCAACCCGGCGGGCTGGTTCTCCCCGGCCCGGGTGCTGGGCTACACCGGCCTGATCGGGGCGCTGAACATCGTGCTGATCACGGCGCTGTCCACGGTCGCCGCGATGCTCTACAACCTCGCCGCGGACCTGGTCGGCGGCATCGACGTCACCCTCACCGAGTCCGAGTGAGGCACCCCTCCCCCGCCCCGGTCCCCTCCCTGCGCGGAGCGGGACCGGGCACCCCCGGGGCCACGCTAGAATGGTCCCCGGAAAGAGGCCCGCACCGGGCCGCTTCCCCCCCGCTCCACCAGCGTCATCCGGTTCGCCGGTACCGCCCGGATGCGGTAGAGTTCCACTCGGAACGCGGGCGTATAGCTCAGTCGGTTAGAGCGCATCCCTGATAAGGATGAGGCCCCAGGTTCAAGTCCTGGTACGCCCACCCACGTCAAAGGCCCCACGCGATGGTCGCGCGGGGCCTTTTTGCCGCCCGTGCAGCTGAAAAGTACTGCATCGGCTTCAGCGAAGGCCCCGCGCGATCACCGCGTGGGGTCTTTCTCGTTCCTCACGGCCCCCGGCCGGCGCGGGCTCCCTGTGCCCGCTCGCCACGGCCGCGCGCCGCTTCGGGCCGCTCCTCTGCTCAGGGGGCCTTCCAGAGCCGCACCTCGCCGTCCTCGACGGCGGCGGCGAGGGCGGTGCCGTCGGGGCTGAACGCAACGTCCGTCACCACGGCCCGGTGCCCCTCGAGGACGGCGGTCTGCTCGCCGCTCTCCACGTCCCACAGCCGCACGGTGCGGTCGCCGCCCGCGGTGGCGAGGAGGGAGCCGTCCGGGCTGAACGCCACTCCCCCGACCCCGCCCTTGTGCCCTTCGAGGACGGCGGTCTGCTCGCCGGTCTCCGCGTCCCACAGCCGGGCGGTGCGGTCGGCGACGCCGGTGGCGAGGATCGCGCCGTCCGGGCTGAACGCCAACCCCTCGATCCAGCCGTCCAGGTCCCCGGCGGCGCTCTCCTCGCCGGAATCCAGGTCCCACAGCTGCACCACGCCGTGGTAGCTGCCGGTGGCGAAGGCCGAGCCGTCCGGGCTGAACGCGATCGTCCGCGCGTCGCCGCTGCTCGGTTCGAATTCGCCGACCTCGTCACCGGTGTCCGTCTCCCAGATCTTCACCCCTCCCCTGGCGGCCGTGGCGAGGGCCGCGCCGTCCGGGCTGAACGCCACCGCCTGAGTCCCCCAGTCGTGGTCGGGGAGGGCGGAGACCTCCTCCCCGGTCTCCGGGTCCCACAGCCTCGGGTTCGTGTGGGAGCCGCCGGTGGCGAGGAGGGGGCCGCTCGGGCTGAACGCCACCGACCAGATGAGGGAGTCCGGCGGATCGATGGTGCGGACCTCCTCGCCGTCGGCGGGGTCCCAGAGCCGGACCACGCCGTCCTCGCCCGCGCTGGCGAGGAAGCGGCCGTCGGAGCTGAAGGCGACCGAGGTGACGAAGCCGCTGTGCCCGGTCAGCTTGGTGTGGGTCCATCGCTCCTCGGACGCGGCCTCGGGGCCGGCGCCCGCCTCCGGTGCGCCGCCGCCCGGGCTTCCCCAGATCCACACCCCCGCGGCGGCGACGGCGGCCGCGGTGCCGGCGGCCGACAGGCCGAGGAGGAGGCGGCGCCGGGGGGCGGCCGCCTCGGGGCGCGGCCCGGGCGCTCCCCCGCGGGCGGGCGGGGAGCGCCGGGTCGGAGGGGCCTCCTCGGTACCGCCGGGGAGCGGCGCCGCCGGGGCGGCCGCCCGGGAGTCCGGTACGGCGCGGCCGGTGAGCAGCATGTCCAGGACCTGGCGGGCGGTGGGGCGCCGCTGCGGCTCCTTCTCCAGGCAGGCGAGCACGATGCCGAGCAGCGGGTCGGACAGGTCGCCGGTCTCCGGCGGCCGGGTGAGCACCCGGTTCATGCGGGCGGCCGAAGTGGGGCCGGGGAAGGCGTCCCGGCCGGTGGCGGCGTAGACGATGACGGCGCCCCAGGCGAACAGGTCCGCCGACGTTCCCAGAGCGGTGCCCTGGAACTGCTCGGGCGCCATGTAGCCGACGGTGCCGATCTGGGTGGCGGAGCGAGTGTCGGCGTCCAGAGCGCGGGCGATGCCGAAATCGATCACCCGCGGCCCCTCCGCGCCGAGCAGGATGTTGGCCGGCTTCAGGTCCCGGTGGACCAGCCCGGCGGCGTGCACCGCGACCAGCGCGGTCATCGTCTGCACGGCCAGGCGGTGCAGGTCGGCGCCGGTGCGGGGCCCGTGCTCGCGCACCGCCGCGGCGAGGGTCGGGCCGTCGATGTACTCGGTGGCCAGCCACGGCTGCTCCCCCTCCGCGTCGGCGTCCAGGATCTGGGCCACGCAGAAGCCGTGCACCTTCCGGGCGCTGGCGAGCTCCTGGGCGAAGTATCGCCGCGCCTGGGCGTCCTTGGCCAGGTGGGGGTGGAGCAGCTTGACCGCCGCCCGGCGCCCCGAAGAGTCCTCGCCCAGGTAAACCGAGCCGAAGCCGCCCGAGCCCAGCTCGCGCACCAAGCGGAATCCCCCGACCCACTGCCCGATGCCCGGCATCGCCCCTCCGAACCAGCGCCCCGGGCCCCGGTAGGCGGGTGCCGGGCGGCGGATAGAACTCGGATCAACATACTGGAACGCCTATCGGGCGGCCATCGCATCGCAGCGGCCGCTACTCGAGTAAAACTCGTTCTCGTCTGCGATGACCGGCAATGCCACCTGCCCGTCGAGGGTCGGAGGCGTTTACCGCAGGGCGTTCTCGCCTCGAACCGTGCTGGGAGGCCGCATCGTCCAGGGCCGCCACCTCGGGCCTGCGCAGCAGCGGCTCTCAGGAGAGACGGGGGTGCGGGCGGAGAGCGGACGGATGCGGAACGGACGAGTGACGCGTGCGAATGGCCGGTTCCGGCTAAGAGCGGTGGGTGGAGAAGGACGGTGGGTATGCGGGAGGGCGGACATGCCCCCATGTCCTGATCCCGTGTCCGTCCGCCGGCTTCTGGGAAGGCATGACATGTCCGCATGCGCGCGCAGGCGCCCCCGAGTCTCAGCCGCCGCCAGGTTCGCAGCGCTCAGCGCCGCGTCCATGCTCGCGATCGTTCTCGCACCCCCCGCTCAGGCTTCCTCCATCGCGCAGAACGCTCCTGCCGAACGGCCGCCCGCCGCTTCTGAAAGCTTCAGCGTCCTGTCCTTCAACATGGCCGGAGGCTGGGCGTGCCTGGTCCTGCCCAATGACGAGTGCAAAGGGAACTACCCGGACGCCCCCTATGACGAGGAGCGCGACAACGCCGTTCCCGCACTGGCCGAGAGCATCCGAGCGCGCGACACCAAGGTGGCCTTGATCCAGGAAGCCTGTCGCGACTGGATCGAGGACGAGCTCCCTGCGGAGCTCGGTAAGGAGTACCGGGTCGGCTTCGAGGCCTTCTCTCAGCAGGGGGAGGACGGGGTGTGGAGGACGCCGGGGTGCAAGACGGCCGGGAGCGAGCGCGGTCCCGACTACGGCATCGGAATCGTCGTCCATGAGGACTTCGGCGACGTGACGTTCTCCAGCCGCCTCCTCGACAGCGGCGAGGACACGTCGAACAGGCCGGAGAGGAAGAAGATGCTGTGCGCGCACTCCGCGGAGCTCAACGCCGTGGCCTGCAGCATCCATCTCCAGGTGGGGCGCGAGGCGAACGAGGTCGAGGTACGGGAGAGCCAGGCGGAGTCGGCCATGGAGTACCTGGCCGAGAGGTTCCCCGGTCAGACGAAGATCATCGGCGGGGACATCAACGCCGAGGCCCCGCACAGCGGCACCGAGGGCGGCGGCACCGGCGAAGCCGGGACCGACCCATCGCTCGAGCACTTCTACCACCTCGACTACACGGAGGGGGCCGAGGCGCCCGCTCACCACGGGGCGTACAAGGAGGCGTTCAGCGGCTGCGGTGACGACATGGGCGCTGGGGAATGCATGGACGGACCTCTGACCCGCCCGAACTACCTCGAGAAGGGCGAGAAGGAGGGCCTGAGGCCCCTGGAGAAGATCGACTACGTCTTCGTCTCTGAATGGGTGGAGGTCAAAGACACGAAGGTCACTGCTCCACGGCACTCCGACCACAAGCTCCTCTGGGCCGATGTCGAGTTCCCCGCGAACGCCGGGCAGTCGTATGTGGACACGATCGGCAACCTGAAGGGCTGGAGCTCCCCGTACGAGAACGCGGATGAGACGGGGCTGCTCAACGGAGGTACGCCCTACGTGTACTGCCGCCAGTGGGGGCGCGAGATCAAGGGGGAGCGCGGCGAGAGCAGCTGGTGGGTGCTCACCGACTTGGACGAGGGCGATCCTTGGCGGCTCCAGTGGGTTTCGGCCTATGGACTCGTCGATCCGGGCGACGCCGACGACCTCCCTCTCTGCGCAGGGTCCTTCTCGCAGGAGCCTTCCTGACCGGACGCCGCGACCGGTGGGGCGTGCCCGGACGGGCGCGCTACTCGGCCGCGGTCCTCGCCTCGGCGGTGTCCCCGTCCGCCACGGCCCGGTGCGGCCTGGTCCGGACGCCGGCTTGATCCGCATGCCGCGGCCCGCGCCGCTTCGCGGGGGGCCGGGGCCGGGGGCCGGTGCCGATCAGGGCGACCGCCGCCGCGCAGACCGCGAGGCCGGCCAGGGAGATCGGGCCCGGGGTCTGGCCGAACATGGGCCAGGCCCAGAGCATGGTGGTCGGCGGGGTCAGGTAGAGCAGGGCGGAGACCCGGGTGACGTCGGTCCGGGCCAGGACCGCCCAGTAGAAGCCGTAGCCGCCGAAGGTGGAGAGGACGACGACCCAGGCGACCGCGGCCCAGAAGGCCGGGTCGGCGGGCGGGGCCAGGGAGCCGGTGGCCCCGGCCAGGCCGGTGAAGAGCACCGCGGAGACGGCGCACTGCACGGTGAGGGCGTCGGTGACCGACGCCCGGGGCCGGGTGCGGCGCTCCAGCACCGACGCGGCGACCAGGGAGAGCATCGCGGCGAGCGGCAGCAGGAAGGCCCAGGCCGGGGCGGCGCCGCCGGCGGAGAGGTCGGAGCCGACCACCAGGGCGACGCCGAGCAGCCCGAGCGCCAGCCCGCCGGCGCGGCGCGGCGTCACCCGCTCCCCCAGCAGCGGGGCGGCCAGCGCCGCGGCCGCGATCGGCTGCAGTGCGGCGATCAGCGCGCTGGTCCCCGCGGCGACGCCGTGCTCGGCGGCGGCGACCACCCCGTACAGGTAGCCGGCCTGGGCCAGCGCGCCGATCGCGGCGTGCAGCGCCAGCTCGCGCGGCGGGATCCGCGGGCGGCGGAGCAGCGCCCAGCCGCCGAGCACCGCGGTGACGGCGATGAACCTCCAGGCCAGCAGGGTCGTCGCGGAGGTCGCGCCGGTGCCCAGCTCGGCGCCGATGAAGCCGGAGCTCCAGGTGGCCACGAGCCCGGCGCCGAGCAGGGCGGTGGGAACGGTGCGCGGAAGGGAAAGGGAACGGACCATGCGCCCAAGTAACCACACCGGTCGGTATACTCGCAGTGCACCCGGTCCCCCGCAGGACCCCGAGAACGGAAGCGAGGCAGCGCAGATGACCGCCACCGGAACCGCGACCGGAACGGAGCGGCCGCTCACCCCGGCCGGGCGCCGGGTGCTGGACACCGCGTCCCGGCTCTTCTACGAGCGGGGCATCAACACCGTCGGCATGGACCTCATCGCCGATCAGGCCGGGGTCACCAAGAAGACCGTCTACGACCGGTTCGGCTCCAAGGACGCGCTGGTCGCCGCCTACCTGGCCGCGCGGGACCGGCGCTGGCGGGCCTGGGTCGGCGAGTACACCGCCGCAGCCGCGGGCCCGCGCGAGCGGGCGCTGGCCGTCTTCGACGCGCTGGAGGCGTGGATGGAGGGGATGGAGCCGCGGGGCTGCGCCATGGTCAACGCCTGCGTGGAGCTGACCGACCCGGCCCACCCCGGGCTGCGCGTCGCCCGCGAGCAGAAGCGGTGGACCCGCGAGCTCTTCCTCGGCCTGGTGGTGGAGGCCGGCGCCGCCGACCCGGAGGAGGCCGCGGACGCCCTGCTCGTGCTGTACGAGGGGGCGGTGGTCGTGTACAACACGGCGGGCGTGCGCACCGCTGTGCGCACCGCCCGCCGTGTCGCCGGGGACCTGCTCAGCCGGTGAGGCCGAGCTCCCGGTAGCCCGGCTTGATGACCTCGTCGATCAGCGCGAGCCGCTCGTCGAAGGGGAGGAACGCCGACTTCATCGCGTTCAGCGTCAGCCACCGCATGTCGGCCAGGGTGAAGCCGAAGGCGTCGGCCAGCACGCCGAACTCCTTCGACATCGAGGTGCCGCCCATCAGCCGGTTGTCGGTGTTGACGGTGACCCGGAACCGCAGCCGGCGCAGCAGGTCGATCGGGTGCTCGGCGATGGAGCCGACCGCGCCGGTCTGCACGTTGGAGGTCGGGCACATCTCCAGCGGGATCCGCCGGTCGCGCACGTAGGACGCGAGCCGGCCCAGCTTCGCGGTGCCGTCCTCGGCGACCGCGATGTCGTCGGCGATGCGCACCCCGTGCCCGAGCCGCTCGGCCCCGCAGTGCTGGATCGCCTCCCAGATGGACGGCAGCCCGAACGCCTCACCCGCGTGGATGGTGAAGTGCGCGTTCTGCTGCCGCAGGTACTCGAAGGCGTCCAGGTTGCGGGTGGGCGGGAAGCCGGCCTCCGGGCCCGCGATGTCGAACCCGGCCACGCCGGCGTCGCGGTACCGGACCGCGAGCTCGGCGATCTCGCCGGACCGGGCGTTCTGCCGCATCGCGCAGAGCAGGGTGCCGATCCGGATCGGGGCGCCGGCCGCGGCGGCGCGCCGCTCCCCCTCGGCGAAGCCCTCCTGCACCGCCTCCACGATGGCGTCCAGCGAGAGCCCGCCCTCCTGGAACAGCTCCGGGGCGTAGCGGACCTCGGCGTAGACCACGCCGTCGGCGGCCAGGTCCTCGGCGGCCTCGGCGGCCACCCGCACCAGCGCCTCGCGGCCCTGCATCACCCCGACGGTGTGCGAGAAGGTCTCCAGGTACCGCTCCAGCGAACCGGAGTCGGCGGCCTCGGTGAACCAGCGGCCGAGCTCCTCCGGGTCGGTGCTGGGCAGGCCGGTGTAGCCGGACTCCGCGGCCAGCTCCACCACGGTCGACGGGCGCAGCCCGCCGTCCAGGTGGTCGTGGAGCAGCACCTTGGGGGCGCGTCGGATCTCTTCGGGGGTCGGGACGTGCATGGGAGCTTCCTTCTCCGGACGGGGGTGGTGGGCTAACCGATCAGGATTCCGGCGATGGCGGCGCTGAGGAGGTTGGCCAGGGTTCCGGCGAGGATCGCGCGCAGCCCCAGCTTGGCGATGGCCTTGCGCTGGTTGGGCGCCAGGCCGCCGAGGCCGCCGAGGAGCACCGCCATCGATCCGATGTTGGCGAAGCCGCAGATGGTGAAGGTGACGATGGCGACCGTCTTGTCCGAGAGGTCGGCGATCTGCGGGGTGAAGTCCATGAAGGCCACGAACTCGTTGAGCACCAGCTTCTGGCCGAGGAAGCCGCCGGCGGTGACCGCCTCGTCCCACGGCACCCCGATGGCGAACATCAGCGGGGAGAAGATCCAGCCGAGGACCTTCTGGAAGCTCAGGTCGTCCATGCCGAACAGGCCGCCGATCGCGCCGAGGCCCATGTTGAGCAGGGCGACCAGGGAGACGAAGGCGAGCAGCATGGCGCCGATGTTCAGCGCCAGCTTGAGGCCCTCGGAGGCGCCCCGGGCGGCGGCGTCGATGACGTTGTGCGGGCGCTCGTCCTCTTCCGCGGCGGGGGCCTCGGGGGCCTTGGCCGCCTCCGCCTTCTCCCCGCCCTCGCCGGCGGAACCGGCGCTCTCGCCGTCGGTGATGTCCGCGGGGCCGGAGCCGGCGGCGGCCTTCACCGCGAGCACTTCGCCCGCGGTGCTCTTCTCGGTCTCCGGCAGCATGATCTTGGCCATCAGCAGGCCGGCCGGGGCCGCCATGAAGGAGGCCGCGATCAGGTACTCCATGCTCGCGCCGAGCAGGTAGTAGCCGACCAGCACGCTGCCGGCCACGGTGGCCAGGCCGCCCACCATCACCGCGAACAGCTCGGAGCGGGTGAGCCGGCTCAGGTAGGGGCGGATCACCAGGGGGGCCTCGGTCAGGCCGAGGAAGATGTTGGCGGTGGCGTTCATCGACTCGGCCTTGCCGGTGCCGAGCAGCCACTGCAGGCCGCCGCCGATGATCTTCACGACCCACTGCAGGATGTGCAGGTGGTACAGGACCGCGGTGAGCGAGGAGACGAAGATGACCACCGGCAGCACCTGGAAGGCGAAGATGGTGCCCTCCTCCGGCAGGAGGCTGCCGAACAGGAAGGCGATCCCCTCGCCGGAGGCGTCGATCAGCGACTGGAACCCGAGGGAGAGGGTCTGCAGTGCGGCCTTGCCGGGCTCCCAGTAGAGCACGACGATGGCGAAGACGACCTGGGCGAGCAGGGCGCCGATGACCGTGCGCGGTTTGATCGCGCGGCGGTCGGTCGAGAAGGCGAACGCGATGGCGAGGATGACCGCCATCCCGCCGATGCCCCAGAGCACGTTGGCCACGTCCATGCCCCCTCCCTTCTTGTAAACGATTACCGAGATCTAGCACACTCCAGGTGTGTTACAACTTTTGTCAAGCCCGGGTGTGCTTCACAGATCATCGTAAGACAGCTGGTGAACCCCTTACCTCAGGGGTAGAGCAGCGTTCGGAGAGGTCGCTCGCCGTCAAGGAAAACGGTTTCTGAAAGCCCGTCCAGCGGCGGGTTCCGAGGAGGAGTGTGGTGTCGGTCACCATCAAGCAGGTCGCCGAGCGGGCCGGGGTGTCCGTCGCGACCGCCTCCCGGGCGCTCTCCGGGGGGCGGGGCGTCCGCAAGGCCAACCGCGAGGCGGTGCTGCGCGCCGCCGAGGAGCTCGACTACAAGCCGAACGCGGTCGCCGCGGCGCTGCGCAGCCGGACCACGCGCACCATCGGCATGGTGGTGCCGCTCATCTCCAACCCCTTCTTCTCCACCCTGGTGGAGGAGGTCGAGCGGGAGGCCGGGCTGGGCGAGCGCGGCCTGCTGCTGGCCACCTCGCACTACGACCCCGAGGCCGAGGCCCGCCGGCTGCGCACCCTGCTGGACCGGCAGGTCGACGCGCTCATCGTGATCCCCTGCCACCAGGAGCGGAGCCGGGAGGCGTTCGAGGCCGCGGCGCGCCGGGTGCCCGCGGTCCAGCTCGACCTGAGCGTGGACGGCACCACCGCGAGCTGGGTCGGCGTGGACAACGGGGCCGGCATCCTGCGCCTGGTCGACCACCTGGTGGAGCGGGGCGCGCGCAGCCTCGCCTACATCGGCTCCGAGCCGACCGACTCCTCGGCCCGGGCGCGGCTGGACGGGTACCGGCGGGCCGCGGTGCGCTGCCCCGGCCCGGCCGACCGGGTGCTGCTCGGCGACTTCAGCCTGGAGTGGGGCCGCGCCGCCGCGCGCCGGCTGCTGGACGAGGGGGCCCCGCTGCCGGACGGCGTGGTCTGCGGCAACGACACCATCGCGCTGGGCGTGCTCCGGGAGCTGTCCGCGGGCGGCGTCCGGGTGCCGGCGGAGGTGATGGTCGGCGGGTTCGACGACATACCGTTCGCCGCGCTGGCCGAGCCGGCCCTCACCACGGTCCGCCAGCCGCAGGACCGGCTCGCCGCCGAGGCGCTGCGCACCGTCATCGGCATGCTGGAGGGCGGCGCGGAGCCGAACCGGCGGGTGGCCGTCGTCCCCGAGCTCGTGGCCCGCGCCTCCACCGCCCGCTGACCGGCCCCGCCACCCCTCCCGATGATCTTGGAGTTGCGGCCCCATCAGAGCGCTCTGATGGGGCCGCAACTCCAAGATCGACGCGGAAAGGGGGAGGTGAGGAGCCTTCTTCACTCCTCTCCTCCCCCTTCGCGGGGACTCGGCCGGGTCAGAGGCTCCCGCCGGCCTTGAGCGCACCGGCGATCCGGACCACGCGCTCGGCCTGGACCCGGGCGGCGGTGCGGGTGGTGTCGTCCACCGGCAGGCTGCCCTGGCCGTCCACGTGCGAGGTGCCGTACGGGTTGCCGTCGGCGAACTTGCTGGCGTCGGTGTAGCCGGGGGGAACGATGATCCCGCCGAAGTGGTAGAAGGTGTTCGACAGCGCCAGCAGGGTGCTCTCCTGGCCGCCGTGCAGGGTGGCGGAGGACGCGAACCCGCTGTACACCTTGTCGGCCAGCAGCCCCTGGGCCCACTGCGGGCCGAGCGTGTCGATGAACTGCTTGAGCTGCGCGGCGATGTTGCCGTAGCGGGTCGGCGAGCCGAAGATCACGGCGTCGGCCCAGACCACGTCGTCCGCGGCGGCCTCGGCGATGTCCTTGGTGGCCTCGGCGTTGGCGGCCCAGGCCGGGTTGCTCTGGATCGCGGCCTCCGGGGCGAGCTCGGCGGCCTTGCGCAGCCGCACCTCGGCGCCCGCCTTCTCCGCGGCCTCGGCGATCTCCCGGGCGATCGTGCTGATCGTGCCGGTCGAGGAGTAGTAGATGACGCTGAGCTTGACGGTCTCGCTCATGTTCGGTGCACCCTTCGAAAGGTCGCGTTCGGTGACTGCTTCCTAGAAAGATAATGCCTCGTGGTTTATTCCCGCGCCAGACGTCCGGGGCCGATGTGACCGGAGGCATACCGGACGGGCCGGGGTACCCTTTGCGCCGTGAAGACGCTGCTGCGGAGCCGGCGGAGGGCGCGCCCGATCTGGGCGGTCGCCCTGATCGTCGCGCTCGCGCTGCACTGCGTCTGCATCGTCTGCCTGGCAGCAGCGGCCGAGGCGCAGGAGGCCCGGGCCGTCGCGGAGGCGGGCGCCGCCGCACCGGCGGACCCCGGCGCCCAGGCCGATCAGGGCGGCGACCACTCGGTGGGCTGCGACGCCGCGCAGGCGGTGGCAAGCCCGTTCGGCCCGGCCGGGGCCGACACCGGGGGCAAGGCGCCGAGCGACCACCGCACCGGCTCCACCGCGGTCATGCTCTTCCTGCTGTTCAGCGTGGCGCTGGGCGGCGCGCTCTGGACGGCGCCGCGGTTCCGCCGGCCGCCGCCGGCCCGCGCCCCCGCCCACATCTGGCGCCCCAGCGGCTTCCGGCTGCTCACCACCCTCTGCATCCAGAGGGTCTAGAGGTCTGCGCGCCGCGCCCCGCGGGCCGGCGCGCCATCACCAGTCGAACTCCGTCGAAACGACCGACCCTGGTGAGGACATGACCAGAAATCTCAGCATCACCCTCGGACTCCTGCTCGTACTGGCCCTCGGCTTCGGCGTGTTCGCCGTGGTCCGGGCCGCCACCGGCGACACCGGTTCGGCCGCGGCCGAGCGGGTCCCCGAGGAGCTCCTGGTCCGGGAGGACAGCCACTACCTGGAGAAGAACGAGGACGCGAAGGTCACCGTCGTCGAGTTCCTCGACTTCGAGTGCCCGGCCTGCGGGCAGCAGTACCCGGTGATGGAGGAGATCAAGGAGAAGTACGAGGGCGAGATCGACTTCGTGATCCGCTACTTCCCGCTGCCCGGCCACGTCAACGCCGAGGCCTCCGCGGCCGCGGCGGAGGCCGCCGCCCGGCAGGACGCCTTCCCCGAGATGTACTCCAAGCTCTTCGAGACCCAGCAGGAGTGGGCGGGCGCGAGCGAGCCCACCCCGCAGGTGTTCGTCGGCTACGCCGAGGAGCTCGGGCTGGACGTGGAGCGGTTCACCCAGGACATGCAGGACCCGAAGCTGCTGGAGCGGATCAAGGCCGACATCCCGGACGGCACCGAGGCGGGGGTGTCGGGCACCCCGACCATCTTCGTCAACGGCCTGCCGATGTCCTCGATGCCCAGTGAGAAGGAGCTGAGCCGGGTCATCGACGAGGAGCTGGAGTCGTGACCGCGGGCTCCCCTCCCGCCGAGGGCGCTTCCGCCTCCGCGGGCCCGGCCGCCGAGGCGGCCGAGGAGGCGCCGATCGTCGGCCGCGCGCTGCCCTGGCTGCTCGCGATCGGCGGCGCGGTCGGCGTGCTCGCCGCGTTCGCGCTGGCGGTGGAGAAGGTCAACACCCTGCGGGACAGCGCCTACGTGCCCACCTGCAGCATCAACCCGGTGCTCAGCTGCGGGACGGTGATGGACACCCCCACCGCGGAGGTGTTCGGCTTCCCCAACCCGTTCCTGGGCATCGGCGCGTTCGCGGTCGTCGCGGCGATCGGCATGGCGATGCTGGCGGGGGCCCGGTTCGCCCGCTGGTTCTGGATCGGGCTCCAGGCGGGGGTGCTGTTCGGCATCGGGTTCGTGCACTACCTGATCTTCCAGAGCCTGTATGAGATCAGGGCGCTCTGCCCGTACTGCATGGTGGTGTGGACGGTGATGATCCCGATCTTCACCTACACCACCCTGGACAACGTCCGCACCGGCCGGATCCCGCTCCCGAAGGGCGCGCGCTCGGCCGCCGGGGTGCTGATCCGCAACCACACGGTCGTGCTCACCGTCTGGTACGTGCTGGTCATCGCCGCCATCGGCCAGGCGTTCTGGAGCTACTGGAGCACGCTCATCTGATGCTTTGATCCGTTCGCCGGCCGCATCGGCAGGCGGTGGATTAAGGTGGACGACGACCCCTTGGGGTTGTTTTCAAGTGCACCGCGGCCCCCGGAGATCCTTCCGGGGGCCGTTGGTGTCTCTACCGGGCGGTCAGAGCCGCTCGGCCTTGACCTCGCGGAGGAACGCCGACCACTCGTCGGCGGCGAACCGGAGATGCCCGGCACCGGGGTTCTGCGAATCGCGCACCGCAGTGCCACTGGGCAGGTCGGCGACCTCGACGCAGTTGTTGCGGTCGCCGCTGTAGCTGCTCTTGCGCCAGTTCTGCGGGCTATGCATCAGGGTCCTCTGACTCGGCGATGAGGTGTTCGAACAGTGCCACCGACTCGTCTGCGCCGAGCGCCGCGTTCTGAACCAGGCCGAATGCGACCTCGTAGCGCTCGATTTCGTCGGGTTGCTCTACGAACATGCTAGCCGCGTAGGTCTCGGAGTATCCGAGCGCGGGATCGAGCGGATGAGGGAAGTCCAGCAGCACGAAAGAGCCGTTGAGAGCCGCATGGTGTCCAGCCGAGAACGGTAGGACGTTGAGCGTGATGTTGTGCCTGGCCGCCATGTGCACCAGATGCTTCAACTGGTTCCGCATGACCTTGGGGTCCCGGGTCGATCGCCGCAGAGCGGCCTCGTCGATGATCGCCCAGTAACGCGGTGGATCGAACCGGTTCAGGATCGATTGCCGCTGAACCCTCGCCTCGACGCTCCTGCGGATCGCCGCATCGTCGCGCACCTGGCCTCCCCGGAACACGCTCTCGGCGTACTCGGGAAGCTGGAGGAGGCCCGGGATCACCTGACACTCATAGGTCCGGATGACCGAGGCCTCCGCCTCGAAGTCGGGGAGGGAGTCGGTGAAGACGCCTCGATACGGGGCAGCGGACCACCATCCTCGCTCCTTGGCGTCGCGCAAGAGCTGGTGGAGGTCTTCCCGGGACTCGCCGTCGGTGACGTCGTACAGGTCCAGGACCTTGTCGAGATCGGCCGTGTTGATCTTGCGTTCCGCGTTCTCGAACTTCGAGAGCTTGGGGGCGCTCCACCCCAGTTCACGTGCGGCTTCCATGAGTCCGAGGCTCGCCTGCTCCCGGGCGCGCCGCAGCTCTGCTGCGAGCCGCCGCAGGCGGACGGTGGGGCTGTGGTCGCGTCGCATGGGGCGAAGTCTAGACATCTTTGATGATGCCAATTTCCAGTTTTCCTCTTGCAATCCGCTACTTGGCGTCACACTATGGAGTCACTTGAAAACAAGTTCAAGGGAGGTCAAAGACCATGGAACTTGCTGTTAGGAAGGGTAGGCGCAGGTCAAGTGGCGCGCAGGGGAAACGGCGGAGTCGGAACCTGCCCACCACGCATCCCATCGGCCTCCGGTGGCCGGAGTGGGAGTTCGGCGTCCTCCCCGACGGCCGCCGCTACGCCCGCCGCGGTCTCCGCATCGTGGCCGGCCCGTCGCTCGGCCACCTCGACCGGGTGCTCCGGGCCGAACCGCCCGCCGGGTCCCGGTACGTCCTGGAATGGGGGATGGCCGCATGACCGCCCCGCGCAGGCGCAGGCCCGTCACCGCTCCGCCCGACCGCCACCCCTGCCCCGAGCTGCGCGAAGCCTTCGGCCCCCGCGGATGGACCTTCTTCCGCACCGGGCGCGGCCACGAGGAGATCCTCGTGCACGCCGTGTTCGCCCGCACCCTCCCGCACAGCGAGGCGCTCGGCTTCCGCGAGCACATCGCCGCCCCGCTCCCCCACCTGCCGGCCGAGCTCGACCTCCAGGCCGTCGTCATCGAAGGCCACGCCAAGGTCTGCCGGAAGTGCGCGCAGGTGTTCGAGGTGGCCTGCCGCAGCGCCCTGGGCACCCTCATCCCCTGACCCCTGACCGGGCCCGTGCAGCGAGAGGGGGCTGCACGGGCCCTCGAACCCCGCCGTCCACCTGGAACTCCAGCACTGCGCGGACAACGTCGTCCCACGGGGTCGAGGTCCAAACCAGCGGTGACGGCAAGGGCAGGGCCGGGGCGGAGGCGGTCGCCCGGGTGCGGCGACTCGCGGCGCGAGGGTTCAATCGGGCAGCGAAGGCGGGAGGGGCAGCGGCCGGTCGGTCGGGCGTGGCGCCTCGCGGGGCGGGGCTTGAGCGGGCCGGGGCCGGCCGCCTCTGAAATCGCCGCATCTCCCTGGCCTGGGTGAATACGTACGGTGATGGCTAGGTGGGGTGCCCTGCGCACCGCGAGAGCACCCCGGTGATTCCTGGGCGCGCATCCCGGGCTGGAACAGGCCCCCAGAGGCCCGAATCACGCTGATCGGGTCGGTGATCGGGGGCTCGAGCCGCCCGGAAGGCCGGGAAGCAGGGGCCGGAACCAGGGAAGAGCAGAGGTAGGGGCGGAATGTCGCATTCGTTCCCCCGCGAGGCTCCGTCTTGACCACTCTGGGTAATCGACGAGGGGGTGGTGGGGGCTCAGGGCTTACTACTCGCTGGTAGATGTAATCGGGCCTGCCGCGGAGGTGCGCAGGGCGCCCCGCCCTTGCCCGATCCCCGCCGTGAACCGCGGCATATAGGGATACGGCCCCCTGGTAGGCGCGGGCGGGCCCACTCTCCTTCGCCGGGGCGCCGCCTCCTCCTACCGGAAGCGCGGGCCGGGCCGGTGAACGCGGCCGCCCCGCCCGCTCCCGCCTTCGCCGCCCGTCTGAATCCCGGCCCCGTGGGGTGCCGCACTGAGCGGTGTGCTCGCCCCGTCCTTCCGAAGCCGTCCTTAGCCGTCCTTTCGAAGACTTCATCCACAGTCTGTGCATAAAGAAACGAAAGAAACGAGGGGGCGCCTTTCAGGGAAAGGGCATCCCCTGCGGCGGTGACCTCGGCGTCGCCGCAGGGGAGAGCGTCTTGATACCCGGTAACGCCAGGGTCGGCCGAGAAAACGCCGGTCAGCCCCGGCGGGCCGCGTCCTGGAGGGCCCCCTCGTAGACCGCCTCGCGGACCGCGCGTGCCGCGCGGGCGCCCCAGCGGGAGCGGGGACCGCCGAAGGGGTCCGGCGCGTGCGCGCCGTCGTCCACCGGGCAGGCCAGGCAGACCGCGTCGGAGGCGGTCCCGGTACAGGCGAACCCGGCCTCCATCACCGCCTGCACCTTCGCCTCGGTCACCGTGGCGGCCAGGTTCACCAGCGCGGCGTCGGAGAGCGGCACCGGGACCGCGACCACGATGTTGATCGTGCCGGGCGGCGGTCCGGCCAGCGGGGAGTCCAGCCGCGCCTCGTCCAGCTCGGCGGCGTCCGCCGCCCAGGTGGGGCGGCCGATCCCCACCGTGGCCAGCGCCTCGACTCCCCCGTCGGCCCCGAGCCGGGCCCCGGTCACGTCGGCTGCGGTCATCATCCCGACCCCCGGCCCGCGCATCCGCGCCGCGGTCGCGATCTCCGCCAGGTGCGCAGCCGGGTCGATGCGCCGGTAGTCCCCCGCGACCTGCGCGTTGAGCACGAAGGCACGCTCCCCCAGCCCGCCGCCGAGCACCCCGGAAGAGAGCATCCGCCACCCGGGCCCGGCCTTCCAGACCGCGGAGGCGAGCGTTCGCCCGCCCTCCCGCCGCCGGTGCAGCACCGGGCGGAGCAGCTCCCCGCGCGGGAGCCCGTTCCTGCCGGCCTCGGTCGACTTGCGCACGCGGAGACTTTAACCCGTACGGCCGCGCAGCGCCGCCGCGGCGACACCGGCGGTCCAGCCGAGCGCCGCCCCCCAGGCCAGCCCGCTGAGCAGCCCTCCGGCGGCGAAGCCGAGCCAGCCCACCGGCCCGAGCCCCATCGCGGCCGCGTCCGCGAGCCCGCGCAGGGCGTTGCCGGCCGCCGCGCCGACCAGTACCGCGGCCCACCCCGACAGCGCGCTCCGCACCGGCCCGGCCTCCGGGCGGAGCCGCGCGGCCCGCGCCGTCCACAGCGCGGCGAGGACGACCAGCAGCGCGACCGCGGCCAGGTCCACCGGGTCGAGCCGGACCCCGGGCAGCCCGAACGGAGCGCCCAGAGCAGAGGGCACCAGCAGCCACGAGGCCCGGGGCGCGAGCCAGGTGGTGAACGCCGCGCTCCCGAAGGCCAGGCAGAGCAGGAACGCAACAGCGGCGACGGCGGGAGCGGCGGGGCCATTGCGAAGAAGATTCATGTTTTGCATGATAGTGACGCACGTCTCATCCGGGTAGTCCGATCCCCCAGGAGATAACGAGAGATGAAGCGTCTCCCCCGGCGCCTGCGCCTCCCGGTCCTGCTCGCCGCCCTGGTGCTCGTCGCGGGAACCGCCGCCTCGGCCACCCGGATCGAGCCCGGTGCCCCGCGCTACCTCACCGACGACCAGGGGCGCGCCCTCTTCCTGCACGGCTTCAACACCTCGGGCTCGGCCAAGGACGACCCGGAGCACCTGCCCTGGATCGACGAGGACGCCGTGCAGCGCGAGTACGAGGAGACCGGCACCAACTTCGTCCGCTTCCTGATCCAGTGGCAGGCGCTCGAACCGGAGCGGGGCGCCTACGACGAGGAGTACCTGGACGCCGTCGCCGAGCGCGTCGACTGGTACGCCGAGCGCGGCTACCACGTACTGCTCGACATGCACCAGGACCTCTACGGCCGCTACACCAGCCCGGAGGAGCACTCCGGCAACGGCGCCCCCGAGTGGGCCACCCACACCGACGGCCTCCCCGTCGCCCGGCAGGACATGTGGGAGCTGGTGTACCTGGAGCCGGGAACGGTCCGCGCCTTCGACAACTTCTGGAACACCACCGGGAGGCACCCCGAGCTGATGGACTCCTACGCGGCCGCCCTCCGGCACGTCGCCGCCCGGTTCGCCGGCGAGCCGGCCGTCATCGGCTACGACCTGATGAACGAGCCGTTCGGCGGCAGCCTCCAGGGCCCCGCCTTCGAGACCGGCCCGCTCGCCGACCTCTACCGCACCTCCATCGCGCGGATCCGCGAGGTGGACCAGGACGCCTGGCTCTTCGTCGAAGGACAGGCGGTCGGCGTCAACTGGGGCCTGCCCTCCGCCCTCCCCCACCTGGACGACCCGCGGGACGGGGAGCCGCGCATCGTCTACGCGCCGCACGCCTACCCGCTCCCGATGGACCTCGGCGAACCGTATGCCGGCGCCTCCCGGGGGCGGGTCGACGCCAGCATCGAGCAGTGGTCGAGCAGCGTCCGCACCACCGCGGAGCGCCTGGAGGCGCCGATCGTCCTCGGCGAGTTCGGCCTCGACATGTCGGGCGAGGGCGCCGCCGACTATGTCGCCCGGATGCTCACCGAGACCGAGCGGATGGCCGCCGGCCGCGCCTACTGGTCCAACGACCACGACGGGTGGGGCCCGTGGAAGGACGACTCCCTCGCCCCCGGCCCGCTCGCCGAGACGATGAACCGCCCCTACCCCCGGGCGATCGCCGGACGGCCGGTGGAGATCGACTACGACCCGGAGGCCCCCGAGCTGACCGTCCGGTTCACGGAGAAGGAAGGGGTGTCCGGGCCGACCGAGCTGTACCTGCCGGACACGGTCTTCCCCGAGGGGTTCGACCTCGCGGTGGAATCCGCCGGCTCCCCCGGGGAGCCCGAGGCCTCGGAATGGGACGGCGAACTGCGCATCCTCTCGGTGGAGACCGCCTCCGCCGAACCGGGGACGGAGCACAGCCTCACCGTCACCCCGGAGTGACCGGCTGATGGCCGGCCCGGCGGCGCGGCCCGGCGGCGATCGCTCCGTTTGGAGCATCCCGGAAGGGCCGCTATAGTCGTCCGAGTCGCCAGGAGCGGCCCTGGAAAGGGCGGATCCGGCGGCGGTCTTCTGAGGCCGGAACGGACACCCGATCAGCGGAGCTGAAGAGGGTGGCCGGGGCCGCACCTTCTCCTGATCCTCCAGGAACCGGTACGAAGCACTGCTCCCAAGGTGGCATAATCATTTATGCCCACCGCAGCGGGAAACAGTCGCAAAAGACCGGAACCCGGAGCGAAAAGGGCAGGGCTTTACCGGGGGAACCGCGAGAAACCGCCGATTCGACGGGGCGCGGAACACCTGATAAAGTCGGAGACACAACAAAGCGGAAAGCGCCGCCTCTAGCGGAAGAGCGACCGGGCCGATCGAAGATCGGCGGGGGAGCTTGTACCGGATGAGCGGTTGTTTCTTGAGAACTCAACAGCGCGTGTTCAATACTTTATGTGCCATGTTTGTTTTGGCCCCGTCGAACACACTTCGGTGGTGTTCGTAGGGTTCCTTTGATTGGATATCGGGTGGTTTTTCCGCCACCCGGGTTCGGTCAGGGTTTCTCTTCCAGGTTTCACCCCCGGCTCGTCCGGCGGGTGGGTTAGACCTTGATGGAGAGTTTGATCCTGGCTCAGGACGAACGCTGGCGGCGTGCTTAACACATGCAAGTCGAGCGGTAAGGCCCCTTCGGGGGTACACGAGCGGCGAACGGGTGAGTAACACGTGAGCAACCTGCCCCCGACTCCGGGATAAGCGGTGGAAACGCCGTCTAATACCGGATACGACCCGCACCCTCATGGGTTCGGGTGGAAAGTCTTGTCGGTCGGGGATGGGCTCGCGGCCTATCAGCTTGTTGGTGGGGTAACGGCCTACCAAGGCGATTACGGGTAGCCGGCCTGAGAGGGCGACCGGCCACACTGGGACTGAGACACGGCCCAGACTCCTGCGGGAGGCAGCAGTGGGGAATCTTGCGCAATGGGCGGAAGCCTGACGCAGCGACGCCGCGTGGGGGATGACGGCCTTCGGGTTGTAAACCTCTTTTACCACTCACGCAGGCCCCGGGTTCTCCCGGGGTTGACGGTAGGTGGGGAATAAGGACCGGCTAACTACGTGCCAGCAGCCGCGGTAATACGTAGGGTCCGAGCGTTGTCCGGAATTATTGGGCGTAAAGAGCTCGTAGGCGGCGTGTCGCGTCTGCTGTGAAAGGCCGGGGCTTAACCCCGGTTTTGCAGTGGATACGGGCATGCTAGAGGTAGGTAGGGGAGACTGGAATTCCTGGTGTAGCGGTGAAATGCGCAGATATCAGGAGGAACACCGGTGGCGAAGGCGGGTCTCTGGGCCTTACCTGACGCTGAGGAGCGAAAGCGTGGGGAGCGAACAGGATTAGATACCCTGGTAGTCCACGCCGTAAACGTTGGGCGCTAGGTGTGGGGGCTTTCCACGGTTCCCGTGCCGCAGCTAACGCATTAAGCGCCCCGCCTGGGGAGTACGGCCGCAAGGCTAAAACTCAAAGGAATTGACGGGGGCCCGCACAAGCGGCGGAGCATGTTGCTTAATTCGACGCAACGCGAAGAACCTTACCAAGGTTTGACATCACCGGTAAACCGCCAGAGATGGCGGGTCCTTCGGGGATCGGTGACAGGTGGTGCATGGCTGTCGTCAGCTCGTGTCGTGAGATGTTGGGTTAAGTCCCGCAACGAGCGCAACCCTTGTTCCATGTTGCCAGCACGTGATGGTGGGGACTCATGGGAGACTGCCGGGGTCAACTCGGAGGAAGGTGGGGATGACGTCAAGTCATCATGCCCCTTATGTCTTGGGCTGCAAACATGCTACAATGGCCGGTACAGTGGGCGTGCGATGCCGTGAGGCGGAGCGAATCCCTAAAAGCCGGTCTCAGTTCGGATTGGGGTCTGCAACTCGACCCCATGAAGGTGGAGTCGCTAGTAATCGCGGATCAGCAATGCCGCGGTGAATACGTTCCCGGGCCTTGTACACACCGCCCGTCACGTCATGAAAGTCGGCAACACCCGAAACCTGTGGCCCAACCTTCGGGAGGGAGCGGGTGAAGGTGGGGCTGGCGATTGGGACGAAGTCGTAACAAGGTAGCCGTACCGGAAGGTGCGGCTGGATCACCTCCTTTCTAAGGAGTCTTTTGCAGCCGGCTGTTTTCCAAGTTTGGCCGGCGGACTCGAAAGTGGACCCGGTGCCTGAGCTTGCCTCTGGCCCACCGGGATGGCATGTGGAGTTTGGACTTCCCCTGGGTCTCTGGAAGAGCCCGGGGGCGCGCTGTTGGGTGTCTGAGGGAGCAACCGCTGGTTGTTTCCGGGTGCCACCCCGGTCGAAGACCCTGTCTTCCCTGGTTGTCCGGTCCCTGCCTGTTCGGGTGGGTGCGCCGGCTGGGTTGCGGGTGTTTTAGGCGGGTTCGTGGCTGGTGTTTTGATTCGTGGATAGTGTGCGCGAGCATCTTGTATCTGTGGTGGCCAAGTGAATGTGGCATACGGTGGATGCCTTGGCACCAGGCGCCGATGAAGGACGTGGGAGGCCGCGATAGGCCGCGGGGAGCTGTCAACCGAGCTGTGATCCGCGGGTGTCCGAATGGGGAAACCTAGCCCGAGTCGTGTCGGGTTGCCGCCGCCTGAATGTATAGGGCGGTCGGTGGTGACGCGGGGAAGTGAAACATCTCAGTACCCGCAGGAAGAGTAAACAACAGTGATTCCCTGAGTAGTGGTGAGCGAAAGGGGATGTGGCTAAACCGCGGGCGTGTGATAGACGGCGGTCGTTGCGTTCGCGGGGTTGTGGGATGTGCCTGTTCCCGGTCTGCCGGCCGGGTGCGCTGATGGTTCTTTTAGCCGAATCCGTTGGGAAGCGGAGCCGTAGTGGGTGAGAGTCCCGTAGGTGAAGGAAGAGCCTGGGCGTTGGCATGCTCCCGAGTAGCGCGGAGCCCGTGAAATTCCGTGTGAATCTGGCAGGACCACCTGCTAAGCCAAAATACGTCCTGGTGACCGATAGTGCACTAGTACCGTGAGGGAAAGGTGAAAAGTGCCCCGGTGAGGGGTCGTGAAATAGTTCCTGAAACCGTGTGCTGTCAAGCCGTCAGAGCCCCTTGTCGGGTGATGGCGTGCCTTTTGAAGAATGAGCCTGCGAGTTGTGGTGTGTGGCGAGGTTAACCCGGGTGGGGTAGCCGTAGCGAAAGCGAGTCTGAATAGGGCGTTTGAGTCGCATGCTGCAGACCCGAAGCGGGGTGATCTACCCATGGCCAGGGTGAAGCGGCTGTAAGAGGTCGTGGAGGCCCGAACCCACCAGGGTTGAAAACCTGGGGGATGAGCTGTGGGTAGGGGTGAAAGGCCAATCAAACTCCGTGATAGCTGGTTCTCCCCGAAATGCATTTAGGTGCAGCGTCGCGTGTTGCCTGCTGGAGGTAGAGCTACTGTTTGGCTGATGGGCCCGACAAGGTTACTGACGTCAGATAAACTCCGAATGCCGGTCAGGTGGAGCGCGGCAGTGAGACTGCGGGGGATAATCTTCGTGGTCGAGAGGGAAACAACCCAGATCATCGGCTAAGGCCCCTAAGCGTGTGCTAAGTGGGAAAGGTTGTGGAGTTGCTGAGACAACCAGGAGGTTGGCTTAGAAGCAGCCATCCTTTAAAGAGTGCGTAATAGCTCACTGGTCAAGTGATTCTGCGCCGATAATGTAGCGGGGCTTAAGCACACCGCCGAAGCCGTGGAGCCTGCACGTTTGTGCGGGTTGGTAGGGGAGCGTCGTGCGTTCGGTGAAGCGGCCGGGTGACCGTGTCGTGGAGGGCGTGCGAGTGAGAATGCAGGCATGAGTAGCGAGAGCAACGTGAGAAACGTTGCCGCCGATTGACTAAGGGTTCCTGGGGCAGGTTAATCCGCCCAGGGTGAGTCTGGACCTAAGGCGAGGCCGACAGGCGTAGTCGATGGACAACGGGTTGATATTCCCGTACCCGTCCGTGCGCGTCCGATACCGAGTCCTTTGATGCTAACCACCACCGAAGCCGTTTTCTCCCTTCGGGGGGATGATGGTGGAGGCGTGGGACCCGATGGGGTAGTAGGTAAGTGATGGGGTGACGCAGTGGGGTAGCTCTACCCGGCGGTGGTTGTCCGGGGGTAAGCGTGTAGCCCGGGGTGCAGGTAAATCCGTGCCCCTCACAAGGGTGAGGCGTGATGCCGAGCTGTTTTCAGTGAAGTGAGTGATCCCGTGCTGTCGAGAAAAGCCTCTAGCGAGTTCGCGGGCGGCCAGTACCCGAAACCGACGCAGGTGGTCAGGTAGAGTATACCGAGGCGTTCGGGTGAACCATGGTTAAGGAACTCGGCAAATTGTCCCCGTAACTTTGGGAGAAGGGGAGCCCTGTCCGGTGATGGAACTTTGCTTTCTGAGCTGGGTGGGGTCGCAGATACCAGGGGGAAGCGACTGTTTATTAAAAACACAGGTCCGTGCGAAGTCGTAAGACGCTGTATACGGACTGACGCCTGCCCGGTGCCGGAACGTTAAGAGGACCGGTTAGATCTTTCGGGGTCGAGGCTGGGAATCTAAGCGCCGGTAAACGGCGGTGGTAACTATAACCATCCTAAGGTAGCGAAATTCCTTGTCGGGTAAGTTCCGACCTGCACGAATGGCGTAACGACTTCCCCGCTGTCTCAACCATGGGCCCGGTGAAATTGCACTACGAGTAAAGATGCTCGTTTCGCGCAGCAGGACGGAAAGACCCCGGGACCTTCACTATAGCTTGACATTGGTGTTTGGGATGGTTTGTGTAGGATAGGTGGGAGCCGGTGAAGCCGTCACGCTAGTGGCGGTGGAGGCGTTGGTGAAATACCACTCTGGCTGTTTCGGGCATCTAACCTTGGGCCGTGATCCGGTTCGGGGACAGTGTCTGGTGGGTAGTTTAACTGGGGCGGTTGCCTCCCAAAGGGTAACGGAGGCGCCCAAAGGTTCCCTCGGCCTGGTTGGCAATCAGGTGTTGAGTGTAAGTGCACAAGGGAGCTTGACTGTGAGACGGACGTGTCGAGCAGGTGCGAAAGCAGGGACTAGTGATCCGGCACCGGCGTGTGGAAGCGGTGTCGCTCAACGGCTAAAAGGTACCCCGGGGATAACAGGCTGATCTTCCCCAAGAGTCCGTATCGACGGGATGGTTTGGCACCTCGATGTCGGCTCGTCGCATCCTGGGGCTGGAGTTGGTCCCAAGGGTTGGGCTGTTCGCCCATTAAAGCGGCACGCGAGCTGGGTTTAGAACGTCGTGAGACAGTTCGGTCCCTATCCGCTGCGCGCGTTGGAGACTTGTGAAGGGCTGTCCCTAGTACGAGAGGACCGGGACGGACGAACCTCTGGTGTGCCAGTTGTTCCGCCAGGAGCATGGCTGGTTGGCTACGTTCGGGAGGGATAACCGCTGAAAGCATCTAAGTGGGAAGCCTGCTTCGAGATGAGGTCTCCTGCCCCTTCGAGGGGGTAAGGCTCCCGGTAGACGACCGGGTTGATAGGCCGGGTGTGGAAGCGTCGTGAGGCGTGGAGCTGACCGGTACTAATAGGCCGAGGGCTTGTCCGCCGCAGATGCTGGGTGTTCGCGCACACTGTTTTCCCCCGCCGCCGGGGCCCCGTGTTGGGGTGCCGGCGGGTGGGGGGTCCGCGGGTCTGTTGGGTTTGCGGTGGTCATGGCGGGAGGGTCACACCCGGTCTCTTTTCGAACCCGGTCGTTAAGTCTCCCTGCGCCGATGGTACTGCCTCCATGGTGGGGGTGGGAGAGTAGGTCGCCGCCGCATTTCTTTTTCTGGGTTGGGCGGGGTTCTCTTCGGGGGGTCCCGCCTTTCCTTGTGCGCTTCCTTGTGAACATGTGAAAAATAGAATTGCGGATAGAGGGCGAGTCGGCGGGAGCACCTCGAAGGGCTCCGCTCCTGACCGCTTCCCTACTCCTCCGCGCCTCTGGGCCGGCCCTTCCCCCCGGTAGGTTGGACCGGAGCAGGGGCCGGCTCTCCGTCTTCGCCCCTCACCGGTGCCGCTGGAGGTCGGAAGGTCCATGTCGTCTCTCACTTCTGCGCGGCTGCTGCGGCTCCTCTCCCTCTTCCAGGCGAGGCGGGACTGGACCGGCACGGAACTGGCGGAGCGGCTCGAGGTCACGCCGCGGACTGTCCGGAGAGACGTCCAGCGGCTCCGAGACCTCGGCTACCCGGTGGACGCCACTCCGGGGGTGGCCGGCGGGTACAGGCTCGGGGTCGGGTCCACCCTTCCCCCGCTGCTGCTGGACGACGAGGAGACCGTCGCCGTCGCGGTGGGGCTGCGCGCGGCCGCGTCCGGGGGATCGCTGTCCGGGATCGAGGAGACCTCGGTCCGGGCCCTGGCCAAGTTGGAGCAGCTGCTCCCGTCCCGGCTCCGGCGCAGGGTCAGCGCACTGAACAGTTTCACCGACACGGTCGGCCGGAAGTCCCCGACCGTCGACGGCGAGTTCCTCACCGTCATCGCCGGCTGCTGCCGGGACGGCGAGCGGCTGCGCTTCCGCTACCGGAACCACCACGGCGAGGAGAGCCGGAGGGTCGTCGAGCCGCACAAGATGGTGCACGCCGCCGGCCGCTGGTACCTGCTCGCCTGGGACGTGGACCGCGAGGACTGGCGGGTGTTCCGGTTGGACCGTATGGAGGGGCCGCTGTCGACCGGACCCCGGTTCGAGCCGCGGACCCCGCCGGAGGACGCCGCGGCCTACGTGGCCCGCGGGATCTCCAGCAGCGTCTACGAGCAGACCGCCCGGGTCCTGGTGCACGCGCCCGAGGAGGAGGCCGCACAGCGCCTCTCCCCATTCGACGGCACCCTGACCAGGGTCGACGACCGCACCTGTGAGCTCCGCGTCGGCGGGAACGGGCTCGACATGATCGCGGTCTACCTGCTCTTCTTCGGTTTCGACTTCTCCGTGCTGGAGCCGGCCGAGCTGGAGGTGGAGCTGAAGGCGCTGCGCGACCGCATCGACCGGTCCCTCAGCGGCCCGCGGCCAGGCCGGGGCTCCGGTAGCGGCGGCTGAAGCGCGGCGGGGAGAGGGCGGACCCCTCGGGAAGGGGGAGGGGAAGGGGGAGGTGTCGACATCGATTTATCGACAAAGAGACTCATCGATGAATCGTGCTGCAGATAACACTGAATACGGGCCGTCCGGAACAGAGGCGGTTTCGGTCGGGGGTCGACGGCGACACGGTGCGGCTGCGTAGAAGGCCGGCGAGGTGGGGGAGTGCGCGCGCGAACGGAAGTGGGCCGGCCCGGAGCGGGGGCTGCCCGAGGGCAGAACCGACGGGAAGGCGACCGGCCCGACCGGGGCCGGAGCGTCTTCCTCAGGGCCGCGCCCTACCGGGAGGAGGCCCGGAGCGCGCGGGGAGACCGCCCTGCCGCTCGGGCCGGGCGGTGCGAGGGCGCGGAGAGGTTATTCGTCGTCGCTGGGGGGCGTGCCGGGAGCGTCGATCAACTGGCGCACCAGCGCCAGGAACTCTTCGTCGCTCATCGTGGCCCAGTCCACACGCTCGTTCATGTTGAGCGGTTTCCCCGGCTTCAAGATCGATAAGCATGAATAGCCGGATCCGGCCGAAGGAAACGTGAAACCCTAGCTCAGGGCGGTCTTCGCGGTGGGCCCTCCGGGTCAGAAGCGGCGGTTCACCGCGGCTCGGCACTGCGGGCAGCGGCACCGCTTGTTGAAGCCGGTCACCGTGCCGTGCGGGAGGCCGGGGTCGCGCTCGGCGGTGAGGGTGGCGTCGAGCTGGTCGCCGAAGGACGCGAGGATGCGGGCCGCGGAGAAGACCTGCTGCGGGGTCATGCCGAGGTCGTGTGCGGCGTCGTCGATGTGCTCCCCCTTGCGGAGCTTCGCGATCAGCCGCGAACGCAGCGGCGGCGGGAATTCCTCCTCGGCGTTCGCGATCAGCTGCTCGGCATCGTCGATGGGGTGGCTCATTGTCGTCCTTCTGAGTGCGGGAACCGGGCGCCCTCGGGCGTCCGTCCTGGTGCATGGTACGCGTTCCGGGGGCCGCTGCGGCCCCCGGTGACGATGATCTCCGGCGGGGCGGGAAGCGGGGCCGGCCGAGGGCCGTTGCAGAGAGCGGAGGCCGCGGGGGCGGCGCCGAGCAGGGCGGGGTCCCCGGGGCGCGGAGCGGAGTCCGCTGCTACGATCCCGGATCGGGACGGGCTTCGAACTCCTGTTCCCCCGGACGAGGGCGCTGTACCCGGTCAAGACAAGACGGCGCGCGATCGATCAGCACTCTCCGGGAGGCGCGCCATGGCGTGGTTCGTTCTTGTCGTATCCGGTGTCCTCGAGACCGTCTGGGCCACGGCCCTGTCCAAGACCGAGGGCTTCACCCGGCTCTGGCCCACCCTGACCTTCGGGGTCGCCCTCGTGCTCAGCATGGCCGGCCTGGCCTACGCGCTGCGGAGCATCCCGGTGGGCACCGGGTACGCGGTCTGGGTCGGCATCGGGGCGATCGGCACCGCGCTGGTGGGCATGGTCTGGATGGGCGAGGGCGTGAACCCCGCGAAGATCCTGTGCCTGCTGTTGCTGGTGAGCGGAATCGTGGGGCTCAAGCTGCTGCACTGACGCTGCGCGGGGCGGGAATCGGCGAAGAACTCCCGGCTGATTTCTAGGAATTCATTGCTAGAGGCTAGGTGTAGTGCTTCGCTAGATCCACGGAACCGGTACGCCGCGTGTACGGATCAGTGCTATGACCAGCCCCACCGTTCGACGCCGTCGGCTCAGCGCTGAGCTGCGCCGGAGGCGCGTCCAGGCAGGAATGACCCTGAGCGACGTCGCCGACGTGCTCGAATGGTCCCCTGCGAAGCTGGGCCACATCGAGACCGGGATACGCAAGTGGCCCTCGGTCATGGAGGTCTCCGCGCTCCTGGAGCTGTACGGGGTGACCGGGGGCCAGCGGGAGGCCGTGCTCACCCTGGTGCGGGAGTCGCGGCTGCGGCCGTGGTGGACCGAGTACGAGGACGTGCTCTCCTCCGCCTACGTCGGCAACGAGGCGGGCGCGGTGGCCATCGACACCTACGCCGGGATCCTCGTCCCCGACCTGCTGCAGGCCCCGGAGTACACCGCGCTGCTGGCCCGCGCCCGCGGGCACGGCGATCGGACCGCCGAGCGGATGGTCGCGGCCTACCTGAAGCGGCAGGAGGTCCTGGACCGGGACAGCCTGCTGCGCTACAGCGCGGTGATCGAGGAGGACGCGCTGCGCCGGCTCTCCGGCGACCCCGACCTGCTCCACGCCCAGCTGCGCCGGATCATCGAGGTGGTGCTCTCCAACGACCGGGTGACGGTGCGGCTGGTGACCACCTCCGCCGGGCCGCACGCCGGTTCCTCCGGCCCGTTCACCGTGCTGGAGTTCGATGAGGACGAGGCGTCGCTGGCGTTCGTGGACACCCCGCAGGGCGGCACGATCGTGGAATCGGAGGAGGAGGTCCGCGGCTGCCAGCGGGTCTGGAACGGCCTGGTCCGCGCGGCGCTGGACCCGCAGGCGACGCTGACCAACCTCAAGCGCCTCTCGCTGCTCACGTGACCCGCCCGGCGGTCGGGCGCTCCGGGCGGCGGCCGGAACCGGCCGCTTTCTCCGCGCGGCGCCGCCCCGTCCTCCGGGGCTCTCCGGGCGCGCCCCCCTGTCGGCGTCCGCGGTGCTCACGGCCGGGCCGCCGCGTCTCCGGGGGGTGTCGCGGGCGCACGCCCGGCCGCTCGGGGCCCGGCAGACCCGACGGGGTGGGGCGGCGGGCCGAGGGGTTGCTAGTCTGCAGGGAGACAACCCCATAAAGTTCTCTACTGACGCCTTCCGCTCGGTGCTGTACCTCCGAGCCGCGCGTCATCATTCGACCGCATTACCCGTGATCTAAGTAAGGGGTCCACGCCGTGAAGAAGATCATCGTGCTGGTGCTGGTGGCCCTCGGGGCGTTCGCCGTCTACCGGAAGATCCAGGCCGACCGCGCCGAGCTCGACCTGTGGACGGAAGCCACCGCGGCCAGCGAGAACTAGTTCCGCCGCAGACCGGTCAGCCACGGCACCGAGGGTGCCGGTGGCTGTCGGTTGTGCCGTGGGCGGCGTTCGTCCCCTTGCGGCGCCCACGACCTCCCCCGCGGGGCGGTATGCTCTAGTCGGCCGATACCCGTCAGGGGCGTGCCGGGGGCCATAGCTCAGTTGGCAGAGCGCTGGTTTTGCATACCAGAGGTCAGGGGTTCGACTCCCCTTGGCTCCACCGAGAAAATCGCAGATCAGACACGGTAGACGGGGATCCTTCCGAGGGTCCCCGCCTGCGTTCCAGGGGCCTTGGACCGGATTCAGACCGGGCGGGATCGGGCGGCACCGGTCAGCTCGCCTGCGCGAGAGCAGCGGCACGGGCGGTGCTCATCTTCACAGCCACCTCGTCGAGGCGGTCGGGGAACAGGTGCCCGTACAGATCTAGCGTCATGGTCGCTGTCTTGTGGCCGAGCATGGTCTGTACGACCTTCACGTCCGCGCCCGAGGCGATCGCTAGAGAGGCAGCCGTGTGCCGGAGCTTGTGCGCCGTGATCCCGAGATCGGAGAGACCGGCCTTCTCCACGGCTGGCCCGAACACCCGCCGCCGGAAGTTGTCGTAACGCAGCATCCCGCCGCCCGGGGAGGCGAACACCCACTCGCCCGGCGCCCGGCCCTGAACCAAGGCTTCCAGCTCCGGCGCGAGGAACTCCGGGACCGGGACCGACCGCCGCTCATGGGTCTTGGGCGTGGTCACGTACACTTCGCCGGCGTCCCTGCCGAACGCCTCGGCGACACGGATCCGGCGCCGCTCCACATCGACGGCGCGCGCCCGGATCGCGGCGGCCTCCCCGTACCGAATCCCGGTGTACGCGAGGGTGAGGACGAACGCCCGGTACTCTCCGGCGGCCTCGGCCAGCCGTTCGACCTGGGCGTGGTCGAGGTAGACGTGTTCCGAGAGGGGGAGGCGCGGCAGCTTCACCCCGATGGCGACGTTCGCGCCGATCCTGTTCGAGGCCACCGCCGAGTCGAGGACCATCGACAGGACGTTGTGGATACGCCGGACCTGGGAGGGGCCCAGCGGTCGGCCGGCCGCCCCGGGCTCCTCGACCAGGCGGGTCACCCACTTCTCCACGTCGTCACGCTTGATGTCGGCTACGGCGATATCGCCCCACCGGGGGAGAACGTACAGGTCGAGGTGCCCCCGGTACCCGTTCTTCGTGGACCGCTCAAGGTCCCGCTGAGCTGCGAACCAGGCTTCGGCGATCTCGCGTAGCTTCTTCCGGCCGTCCTTAGGGTCACGGTAGGTGCCCTTGTTCAGCTGGCCTTCGAGTTCGGTCCGCCGGTCTTGGGCCTGCGTCTCCTTCTGGAAGGTCTCGGAGCGTTCGGTGCCGGTCGGGTCGATGTAGCGGACCTTCCAGCGGCCGGGCGGCCGGCGTTTGGCCTTCTTCGCCTTGGCCGCCCGCTCGGCGTACCCGGGGCGCTTCGACATGTCGTCGATCCATACGCGCTTCATCTACCACCGTCCTCTTGGTCCTGGTCGTCGTATTCGAGAGGGCGCCGCTGCAACCGGCCGGCGTTGATGTCCGAGACGGTGAGGGTGTTCGCCCGAGACCACCACGGGCGAACCGCCTGGTCGAACGCGCGTGCTTGCTGCTCCGAGGCGCGGCCGGGGAGCGGCATGTGCCCGTCGACCCACTTCCACGCACGGATCGCGGGGACCTCGCCGTGCCCGGTGATCTCGACGGGCCGTTCCCGATCGACCTCGACGGGCAGCATGAGGGCGCTGGGGTTGACGTTGAGCACCACGGCCAGGACGACCAGGTCGTCAACGTCGAGGCGGCGTAGCCCCTTCTCGGCCTGACTGAGCGCGTTAACGCCGAACTTCCGCCCGGCCTGGTCGGCGAGCTCGGCGAGCTCCCGGAGGCTCAGTTCTCGTGTGATGCGCAGCCGCCGCAGGTTCTCCGCGACGGTGCGCCCGGTCGGTCCCAACTCGATCTTCTCCTTGGCCATGGGGCGACGATACCGACGATGGTCTTGTGTTCCGAGGGAAGCGCTACTATGTTCAGTGTCATCGTGGAGAGCCACGATGTCAAGCACGATCAACGATAATCGGGAAAGCCCCCGAAGATCGAGAGGAGTGGGGATGGCCCCGAGAGATCCGGGAAGCACCCTGACCGCTTCCCAGCTCGCCGAGCGCTGGCAGTGCCACGTCCAGAGCCTCGCGAACATGCGGTGCCGGGGCGCCGGGCCGCGTTGGGTCAAGGTCGGCAGGCTCGTGCGCTACCGCCTGGCCGACGTCGAGGCTTACGAGGAGGCCCGGGCTCAGGGGGGCGAGGCCGCATGACCACCAACGAGAACGACCCCCGGCGCGGCAACGCCGAGGGTCGTGGAAAAGCTCTCATGTCTGGTGGAGCTGGGCCCATGGTAGCGGACCCCGCCGCGCTCAGACGAGCCGCAGCGCGCCGCCTTCCGCCCCTGTCCCACTGCCCGCACCGGCCCCGCCATGCCGATCCGCTGGTGTGCCGCCGCGCTGATCGGAGGAAGCGTTGACCGCGATCGACCGCGTCAGGGAAGCGCTCGAAACCTACGGGTCCACGGTGCGGGGTAGCGGCAATCAGCTCTCCGCGCAGTGCCCTGCACACGATGACCGGGACCCCTCCCTCTCGGCTGGCTACCGGGACGGCAAGGTCCTGCTCACCTGCCACACGGGGTGCCCCGTGGAAGACATCGTCGATTCGCTGGGCCTCACCATGGCCGACCTGTTCGACGACACCGACCGGCCCGGCTGCGACCACAAGGGCTTCCCCGGTACCGGGGCGAGCACCTTCGACCTGATCGCCAGCTACGACTACACCGACCAGGCCGGGGAAGTCCTCTACACCCAGCAGCGGTTTCGGTGCCGAGTGTGCGCGGAGAAGACGTTCCGCCCCCGTGATGCGGCGACGGGCCGCCTCGGTCTTCCCGATGCCCGGGTGCTGTACAACCTGCCGGCTGTCCTCGACCAGGCCGCCACCGGCGGCACCGTGTACGTGGTCGAGGGGGAGAAGGACGCCGACCGGCTGAACGCCATGGGCCTGGTCGCCACCACCGCCGTCAACGGCGCGGGGAAGCCCTGGAAGCACGACTACACCACCGCGCTCAAGGGGGCCCGTGTCGTCGTCATCGCCGACAACGACGCCCCCGGTATCGAGCACGCCCGCGCTGTCGCCCAGGCCCTCGACGGCGCCGCTGAGAGCGTGCGTGTGCTGCGCTCCCCACTTGAGCGCAAGGGGGCCGACGTGTCCGACCACCTGAACGCCGGGCGGGAACTCACCGATCTGGTCCCGCTCGGTGCGGGCGCTCCCTCCGAAAAAGCGTCCCAGAAATCCCAGATCTCCGGGCGGGAGCGGGATGAGACGAATTCTGGGATTTCCGGGACGTCGGACGAATGGGGGTTCTTCGAGGACGCCCCGATCCCGGTCGACGCGCCGCCCCTGCCGGCCTTCCCTGCCGACAACCTCGGTCCACTGGCCGAATGGGTCCGTGCGGCCGCTGTCTCTCTCCACGTCCCTGAAGACCTCGCGGCGTTCGCCGCGCTGTCGGCGATCTCAGCTGCCATCGGTGGGCGGCGCCGGGTCGAGGTGATGGACGACTGGTCCGAGATGGTCTGCCTGTACACGCTGGGGTTGGCGCCGTCCTCCGCGCGCAAGACGCCGGTGCAGAACCTGGCGAAGAAGCCGGTCGAGGAAGCCGCCGCCGACCTCCGGGCGAAGGTCGAAGACCAGATCTTCGTTCACAACGAGCGAGTGGAGATCGCCCAGGCCCGCTACGACAAGGCCAAGGAGGCTGTCAAGCAGGGGAAGGGGGAGAGGGCCGACCTTGAGACTGCGCGGGATGAGCTGCGCGGCCTCGGAGATGAGCGCCATCTTCCCCAGGTCCTCGCCGGCGGGGACTCGACCATGGAGTATCTCGCCAAGGCCATGGGCGAGCAGGGCGGACGGATCGCCGTTCTTACTTCCGAGGCGACCTTGTTCCAGCACGCGGCCGGCATCTATAGCAACGGCCGGGCCAACATCGGGCCCTTGCTAGAGGGGTACACCGGCGGGTCCTACGACCTTGGGCGCGTGTCCCGGGGCGCTACCCACATGCCGCACACCGCCGCCACCCTCGGTCTCCTGATCCAACCCGGTATGGCCGAGGGTCTGTCCAGGAAGAATCCCAACTTCAAGGAAGCGGGGTTCCTAGGGCGGTTCCTCATGGCGCTGGCACCGGAGATGCCGCCGGGCAAGTTCCGCCGACCGCAGGTCCCCCCTGCTGTCAAGCAGGACTACAGCGCCCGGATCCGTGGTCTCATCGACCAGGTATGGGCGTCGGAGAACATCGCCACCCTGTACCTCACGCAGGGGGCCGAGTATCGGTTTGAGGCGTTCTACGAGGATGTGGAGCGCCGTAAGGCCAACGGCGGGGACCTGTGCGACCTCGGGGAGTGGGCGGGCAAGCTCTGTGGCCAGCTCATCCGCCTGGCGGCGTGCCTGGCGGTCTATGAGAACCCCGGAGCCACCGAGATCACCGAGGACGCCATGACGCGCGCCCTGGGGTTCGCTCCGTACTTCATCGCCCATGCCCGCCGGATCTTCGAGCTGATGGACGCGCGCACCGAGGGCGGCCGCAAGCCGCTGGTCGACATCCTCGCGTGGCTGGGCCAGAACACCAAGGCCGCGCGTCCGGTCTCCGCCCGGCAGGTCTGGCAAGGGTTGAAGGGACGCGCGTGGGCGGTCGACGCCGAGACCGTCAAGGACGCGCTGGAGGAGCTGGAAGACCTCGGGTGGGTCGCGGAGATCCTCCCCGAGAAGGTTCCGGGCAAGCGGGGGCGAAAGCCGTCCCCGAAGTACGTGGTCCACCCGGCTGCCTACACGGACGGCACCCACGGAAAAACGTCCCAGAAATCCCACAACCCTGCTCCATCCATTAGAGCGGCCGCCCCGACCCCGCCGGAGACGAATTCCGGGATTTCTGGGACGCGAAACGAGGGGGGTCGTGCTGTGGGAAACCCGGCCGGAGAGACCACCAAGGCGTCTGCGAAGCCCCGGTGTGAGGGGTGCGGCGCCGTCCACACCCGCGCGGCCGGATCCGCCCTCTGCTACGAGTGCCGCTCCAAGCGCGACGCGGCCTGATCCGATCCGGGCGCCCCCTGACCGCCAGGGGGCGCCCCGCCCCGGGGGTCCGGAAACGCCGACCCCCGCCACACCAAGGAGGACAACGACATGCCCCACGACGGCGGGTTCATCCACCAGTTCGTCGCCGAGGTCGAGGAGCGCGCCCGGGAGCGCACCGCCCTGGCCCGCATGACCCGGGCCGAACGCGACGCCCACCTCGGCACCCTGTTCGCCGACCACCTCGGGCCGCCCCGGCCGCCCAGCATCCTCACCCTTCACCAGGACGACCAGAGGCACCGCCCCACCACCGACACCAAGGAGGACCAGTAATGCAGCCGACGCCCGACACCCAGCTGTCCACGTGGCGCGCCGCCCTCACCGAAGCCGGCATCGCCGACCTTCCCGCCCCGCTCCAGCGCGCCCTCGACGTCCGCCACCAGCTCCGGGAGCGCTTCGCCGCCGCCCGGGACCGGCCCCGCCGCGTCGCCGAGACGGCCGTGAACGCCATGCTCGACGGACATGACACGGACGAGGCACTCAACACCGCCGCCGCGCAGCTGTGGGCCGCACACGCCGACCAGGAACTACAGGGCGCCGAAGTCCTCGGTGTGCTGCACTCCCGGATCCGGGCCCTGATGGTCGACCACCAGGCCGACCTCTACGCCCAGGCCGCGCCCCAGGTGACCGAGGCGGCCCGCCGCCTGGAGAAGGCGGCCGTCCGCCTACCCGAAGACCTGGCCCCCGGCAGCGTCCTAGCCGCCGACGCCGGGCCCGCCTGGACCGAGGCCACCACCGCCGCCCGGCGCCTGCTCACCCTGGCCGGGCTCGCCGAACCCATCCGCACCACCTGGCGGGAACAGCACTGGCTGTTCCTGGTGGAGGTGCCCGACGCCGAGGTGCTCCCCTCCGGGACCCCGGCGGAGGATCCCCGCCACAAGCCGCGCCGCGCGCACTTCAAGGCCGGCGATCTGCTCAAGGCGCAGGGCCGCCGGATGGAAGGGCTGATCCGCATCGCCCGGGGCGAGGTGCCCGGGGTGCGCATCAACGTCACGGCCGACCCCGGGGAACTGGCCGCGCGCACCGAACGCAACCAGCGCGCCCACCGCCAGACCGGCGGCTCCCTGTCGATGGTGGCGTGACCGGCACGCGGGGCCCGGCCGGCCGGGCCCCGCGCTCCCGGGTTCAGGTGGCCGGGTTCTCGGCCAGGGCCAGATGCGGGAACAGGGCGGTGATCTCCGGCGGCGCCGGAACCGCCTCACCGGCCCGGAACACCTCGAACTCCTCGTGGGTAAGGAGCCTCTCGGCGTGCTTGACCAGCTCTTCACGGGCGACGGTGGGGCCGTGGGCGAGGAGCGCACGGCCGTCGTCGAGGCGCATCACAGCGGGCTGGAGAACATCCGCGACGAAGATGAACAGTTCCTTCTTCGACTCCACGCCGACCAAACCCGATCCCCTCCCTGGCAGCACGGAGCGCACCGTTTCGCACCGCTTAGCGGCCGAACATACTTTTCGCTTCGCTGCGCTGTCCAGGGGCCCCGGGCCGACGCTCACCCGACGGGCCCGCCCCATCGGCGGACCCGCAACGCGAGAGGGGTAGGGGGTTACCCTCCCCCCCGGGGGTGCTCCTGACCGCTGCGTCATAGCAGCTCGGACCCTGTACGGGTTTCAGAGTTTCCGGGGTCCGGTTGTTCGGTCGTTTGCGGGTCCGCTTGGTAGAAGGGCGCCCACAGGGGCGGTACTGTCCCCGCCCCGGCCCGGTACTGGGGCCGTGCTCCACCTTCGGAGATCATCACCGAGGGCAAGGCGGCCCGTCGGCGTGGACACGGCGGTGCTCCCCTTCTCGTCGCCGGGTACCGGTACCGGGGTGGTTCCTCCCGGGTTATGGGCAGCCGCACGGCTTTTGCTGGCCCCGCTGGTACCGGGTGCCGCAGGTGCATGTCTCGTAGTCGTTACCGCTGCTGTCGGGCATCGTCGCTGCCTTCCTCCTCGCTGCGGTCCTTCCAGGTGCCGCCGACTGCGGATTCGTGTGCGCCGCCGTGGTCGGCGGGGCGTGCGCAGGGGTGGGGGTGGCCGGGCAGGCGGGCGCCGCAGGTGTCGGGTTGGGCGGTCGGGTAGGTCATCGCGGGCTTCCGTGTGCAGGGGGCCGCCCGCCCCGGCGAGGGGAGCCAGGCCGGGGCGGGCGGCGGCTTTCAGGCGGGGCGGTGGAGCCGGCCGCGCGCGGTGGCGATCGCGGCCGCCAACCGGGTGAGGTAGGCGGCGGCGTCGAGGTCCCCGGGCTGGAGCAGGACCTCAACCCCGGGGGCGAGCACCAGGGCGACGCCGCCGGCTTCGGGAGCATCCTCGACGCGGACCATGCCGGCGTGCGGTGCGCGGATCACGACGCGGTTCTCGGCGGAGGTCATGGCGCCTCCAGCTCGGCGAGGTCGGCGAGAAGACGCTGTTCTTCGGCGCGAGCGGCTGCCTCGGAGGGGAGGTAGGGCCGTACCCGTTTCGGCGGGGCGAAGTCGCTCAACGCGGCGTCGAGGACGCCGAGCCGGGACGCCGCCAACACGATGTCCGGCTCGGCCTTGTGCTGGGCCGTGTACGGGGTGGCGGTGCCGTGCTCGTAGCGGAGCGACCAGCGGGCGCGGTGGTGCAACGCCACCCCGCAGAACTCATAGTGGTTCGGGATTCGGGAGGCCGGCGGGGACATCACCGCTCCGCCTCCTCGACGGCTGCCAGGCGCTCACGCAGCTCAGCGAGGCTCGGAGCGGACACCGCCCGGTTATCCCACACGGCCCGCCAGTGACCGGGCCCGTCGAGGAGGTCCCGGAAGATGTACCAGGCTGGGAAGTCGGCCGTGAGCGCTTCGACAGCGGTACCCGTCCGCGTCGTCATCAGGTCCTCCCTGGTCAGGTGAGGACGACGCTACGGAGGGCCCGAAAAGGCGGGGAGTGGCCAAACTAGTGGCCACTCCCCGTCACGCTGCTTCGATTTCGGACATCAGCATACGAAGCGTCAGAGAGTGCTTCTCCGGGGGGAGGGAGTCCAGGGCCGCGCGGGCGTAGGCGACGCCCGCCGGGTCGCCCTGGCGGACCAGCATCAGGCCCCGGTGCATCTCCAGATGGGTCCGGAACCTCGGCAGCGACTCCGGGAGATGACGGTCCGCCTCGGCCTGCACTTCCTCGGCCAGACGCTCATCCCCCAACCGGGCGGCGAGCAGGGAGGCGAAGATGTTGAACCGCCACCACGGCACCGCGTAGTCGGATTCCGCGTCATCGGACCCGGCCACATCGAAAGCGCGTCGGCCGTCCGCGACCAGGGCGAGCGCGGTCGCCGAGTCGCCCCGCAGCGCGGCGGCGTGCGCCCGCCCCATGACCGCGTTCACCATGCCGAGTGAGGGCCGGCCGTCGATGGCCATCGCCTGGGCCGCGAGGGTGTCGGCCACGCCCAGCGCGGCGCCCTCGTAGCCGAGGGCGATGGCGGCGCGCCCGCGCACCCACACCCGCGTCTCCTCGTCGCCGGAGCGGTCGGCGAACACTGCGGCGTTGCGGTACCACTGCACGGCCTTGGCGCCGTCGGAGCCGGGGAAGGTCTTGGCGTACAGGGTGGCCAGTTTCGCGGCGGTGGCCCACATGCACGGGGCGTCGAGTTGTTGCTGGAGCACAACGAGGTCGGCAGCCAGGCGCTTTTGGATCTCGGCAGCCCCTTGGGTCATGTAGTCCCGCCCGTAGGTGTCGACGGCTTCGGCCCAGTCCTCGACGGTGGGGGAGGTGTGCAGGGCGGCGGCGAATCCGCGTTCGATCAGGTCGGCGGCGACGAGGGGAGCGATGGCGGTTCCTGCGGCGGCGGTGAGGAAGCGGCGGCGGTCCACGCGGGCGCCCTCCAGGATCTCGACGGGCGTTTGCAGCACCGTAGCGAGGTGCCGAAGCCAGAAACCGCCGGGGGTGCGCTTGCCGTTCTCCCACCGGGAGATGTCCGTTCGGGTGACGGTCTCGTGCTGGGCGGCTTCGCCGAGAAGGGTGGCGAGCCGGGATTGGGACATGCCGAGGGAATCGCGGAGGTCTCGGATCAGGTCGCCGATCGTGGCCCCGCCGAGGGCGGGACGGCTACCATTCGTGGGCATGGGGGCCTGCCTTCCTGGTGATCGCACACTCAGGATAGGCAGGCCCTTCCTACGCGTCAGGGGTTCGGGGGAGGGCCCCGGCCAGTGCTGTGCTCCGGGGGCCCGGACGACGGGAAGCGGCCCGGCGCGGAGTGTGCCGGGCCGCCGGTCGGACGCTCCGCTCCTGGACCGGATTCAGACCGGAAGGGAACGGTAGGCCGGAGTATCCTGCGGGATGTACGGTGACCTGTTTTTCGAGGTCAGAGGCGGTCGATGGCTATTCGCCCAGATGGTGGAACCGCCGGTACAAGATTTGCATACCAGAGGTCAGGGGTTCGACTCCCCTTGGCTCCACCGATGTCGACGCAGGTCGGCGATGTGAAGGCGGCCACCTTCCCGATCAGGGAGGGTGGCCGTTGCGCATTCAGTGCACATGCGGCCGGAGCGGGGCCGCGCCGGGGGCGCCGGCCCTGCCGCTCCGCCATGGCCGAGACTCACCTCCGGCGGAGGTCCGGAGCGGCCGAGACCGTGTCGAGGGTGTCGCGCAGCAGGCCGGGGGCGAGACGGCGGTGCACCGCGGACAGCGGTCGCCAGACCAGGGCCGCGCGGGCGCGGTCGTACCGCACCGTCGTGGCCAGGGAGAGGGCCTCCGCGGTGGAGCGGACCACGAGGCCGCCCCTCATCGCCGCCGAGGCGGCCTCCAGCCGGATCCAGTCCTCGCCCCGCTCGGTGATCGTCCACCCGGCGACCGTGGACGGGGACCGGCCCTTGCGCAGGCGCAGCTGGAGCAGTCCCTGCCAGATGAAGCGCTCTGCAGGGCTCGGGACGTCGCCGAACATCGCTCGCGCCCACTGCTCGGGCGCCGCGATCGTCGCGTCGAACGGGCCCAGTGCGAAGTGGTCGACGTAGTCGATGCGGGAGGGCCCGGCCCGGTCGAGCACCGATGCGTCGACCGCGCCGGTCCCGACCGCCGATTCGATCCGGAATCCGCCCATGTCTCCGCCTTTCATATATACGCAGCCGTATAAATTGACCGTAGCACCATCTATACGGTGCCGTATAGTGGTGTTTCCCGGAACGAGGAGGCCAAGGTGGCAGGCAAGACGCTCACGTCCCGCGAGCGATGGGTCGAGGAGGGCCTTGCCGTCTTGGCCGGCGGCGGTTGCGACGCCGTCCGGATCGAAGTGCTCGCCAAACGCCTGGGCGTGACCAAAGGCGGGTTCTACGGCCACTTCAAGGACCGCGACACGCTCCTCGGGGAGATGCTCGCGACCTGGGAGCGCGAAGCCGTGGACGATGTCCTCGCGGCCGTCGCGAACGAGAGCGACCCGAAGAGCCGGGCTCGGCGGGCCGGCATCCTCACCTTCTCCAGCGACCGGCTGCTCCCGCTCGACCTCGCCATCCGGGACTGGGCGCGCCGGGACCCCGCCGTCGCCGAACGGCTGCGCAGGGTGGACGACGCCCGGATGAACCTGCTCCGGGAGGCGATCAGCACCTTCTGCGACGATCCCGAGGAGGTCGAGGCGCGCAGCCTCCTGGCATTCTGCGCTGCGATCGGCGCGCACTTCCTCGCCGTGGACCACGGTGACCGGACCAGGCAAGAGGTCCTCGCCCGGGCGGCCGACCTGCTCTTGGAGAACCGCGCCGAGGACGCGCACCGCTGACCGGCCCGGAGGCCGTGCCGCCGGAGACGCGGAGTGAGGAGCGGGGGCAAGCTTTGCCCGGGCGTGAACGACAGCGCCCGCCCGCGGGGGCGAATGTCGGTGGTGGGCGTCACACTGCGCTCCCGGGTGCTCTGCTCGCCCGGGGAAGGGAGCGACCATGATCACCACCGACTTCGTTCCGGGATCCCCTTGCTGGCTCGACCTGGGGGCGGCCGATCCGGAGGCCGCCGTCCGGTTCTACTCCGCGGTGTTCGGCTGGGAGGCCGACCGGGGGACGGAGGGCTACACGATTCTGCGCCGGGGCGACCGCGCGGTGGCGGCCGTCGGGGTGCTCACCGAGGAGGGGGCCCGGCCCGCCTGGGTGGTCTACTACGCCACCGAGGACGCCGACGCCGCCGCGGCGGCGGTGGAGAAGGCCGGCGGGACGGTCCGCGCCCGGCCCTTCGACGCCGGGGACGCCGGGCGGATCGCGCAGCTCAGCGACCCGCAGGGCGGCGAGTTCGCGGTCTGGCAGGCGGGCACCATGGCCGGCCTGGAGGACACCGACGGACCGGACTCCTTCGGCTGGGCCGAGCTGTGGACGCCCGACGCGGCCGGGGCCCGCGCCTTCTACGAATCGGTGTTCGGCTGGTGGTACACGGACACCCCGATGCCCGACGGGGAGGGCGGCGGCGCGACGTACACCATGGTCACCCCGGAGGGGCAGCCGGCGGAGCGGATGCACGGCGGCATGATGCAGGTCGGCGCGGAGCAGCTGGCCGGGAGCGGCGGGAAGGCCGACTGGCACCCGGTGTTCTACGTGGCCGACTGCGACGCCTCCGCGGCCAGGGTCACCGGCTCCGGCGGGCGGCTGCTGATGGGATCCGAGGACGTCCCGGGGGTGGGCCGGCTGGCGGTCTGCGCGGATCCCGAGGGCGCCGGGTTCGTGCTGCTGGCCCCGTCCCCGGACTGAACCCGGTGGATATCCTGGTGGGCGGGAGCGCTCCGCCCCGCACGGGGATCAGGGTCGCGTCAGGGCGTTCCCCGATGGCCCGTCCTCTCCCGACCGGGCAGGATGGGCAGCGGTAGACGCGGTCCGGCGATGCGGTGAGGAGTGAACGTGGCCGTGCATGATCCGATCCCGCGTCCAGGGCGGGGGCCCGGAAGCGGTCCCCAGGTTCCGCAGATCCGCCTCACCCATGCCGACCGCGACGCCGCGGCCGAGCATCTGCGGCAGGCCTTCTCCGAGGGGCGGCTCGACGAGGAGGAGTTCGACGAGCGGATCGACGCGGCGCTGAAGGCCAAGTTCCCGGCGGATCTGGAGCCGCTGCTCCAGGACGTCGTCCCGGTCCACCCCCGGCAGCAGGCCGCGCAGGTCCCCGGCGCCGCCCAGGCGCCGGCCCTGCAGGAGGGGCAGCCGACCGGCACCGAGCGGCTGTGGGGGGCCGCGGCGCACGTGTCCGGCTACTTCCTGCTGCCGCTCGGCCCGCTCCTGGTGCTGCTCCTCCAGGGCGACACCTCGCCGTTCGTCCGCCGGCACGCGATGGAGGCGCTCAACTACCAGCTGACCACGGTGATCGGCTGGATCGTCGGTTTCGGCCTGTTCTTCCTGGTGCTGCCGGCGATCGCAGCGGTCCTGATGCTGCTGGGCTGGATGTTCCTGCCCGCGGTCGCCGGCCTGGTCACGCTGCTGGGCAACGGCTGGAAGTACCCGCTGACCTGGCGCCCGGTCAAGGAGCGCTAGACCGCCTCCGATGATCTTGACGTTGCGGGGGTATCAGAGCGCTCTGATACCCCCGCAACGTCAAGATCATCGTGTGCGGGGAGGCGCGGGGGAAGAGAAGGGGCGGCCCGGCCCCTCGGACCGGACCGCCCCTGCGGACGCGTCCCGGCGGCGGCCGCCGGGGGACCGCTCACTTCTCGGCGCGGCCGTTGGACTCGGCCGGGGTGGTGCCGACGCCGGCGGCCTTCTTCTCCTCGGCCTCGTCCGCCTGCCCGGTCTCCTCGTCCGCCTTCTTCCCGGCGCGGGACGCCTTCGCGGTGAGCTTCTCCCGCGTCTCGCGGACCTGCTCGCGGGCCTGGTCGAGGTTCTCCTGCCACTCCGCGTCCTGGGCGGCCTTGCGGAGCTTGATGACGCCGTACAGCGCGAGCGCGCCCAGCGCCGCGGCGCCGGCGTAGACCACCGCGCGGGGGACGCGGCGCCCGCCCTGGCGGGCGGCCATCAGGCCGCGCCGGGCCGGGCTCGGCTCGACCCGCTGGGCCGCGCTGTTCAGCAGGTCGGAGACGCGCGGTGCGACGGTGTCCTCGACCCGGAGGGCGGCGGTCTCCAGTCGGGGGGCGGTCCAGCCGCGGGCGCGGAGGAGCCGCTGCTCTGCCAGGATCCTGGCCTGCTCGGCGCGGGATCGGGCCTGGTCGGCGTAGGGGCCGAGGCGGTCGGCCTGCTCGCGGGCGAGCTCCTGCAGCCGCGCCATGGCCGCCTCGGCATCGAAGTCGCCCCGGCGGCGCTTGATCTGGATGGCCACGGTGATCTCCTTATTGCGTCGAACGATATGGATACGCCCCTGCCCACTGGCGCGGGTCCTCATGCATCGGCCGGAGGGTCGGCCTGATCACCCTGTCCGCCGGTGGGCGTTATGCGCGTGTTATCTCAACATACGCTCTCCGCCGGTCCCGATCGCGACTCCGACACGAATCGGCGCCCCGGAGCGCCTCGGAGCGCTGCGGGGCCCCGGAACGGGACCGGTAACGTGGGGGCGTAAGCGAAGGCGAAGAAAGGCAGTTGGGTGAGCGACTCGAACACCCAGCCCACGGCGCGGCTGAAGACCAACAAGGGCACGATCGTCGTCACGCTCTTCGGGGACAAGGCCCCGGAGACGGTCGAGAACTTCATCGGGCTCGCCGAGGGCGGCAAGCAGTGGATCGACCCGACCACCGGCAAGCCGAGCAACGGCAGGCTGTACGACGGCACGATCTTCCACCGGGTCATCGAGAACTTCATGATCCAGGGGGGCGACCCGCTGGGCAACGGCCGCGGCGGCCCCGGCTACAAGTTCAAGGACGAGTTCCACCCGTCCCTGCGCTTCGACCGCCCCTACCTGCTGGCGATGGCCAACGCCGGGCCCGGCACCAACGGCTCGCAGTTCTTCATCACCGTCGGCACGCCCGACTGGCTGAACGACCGGCACACCATCTTCGGCGAGGTCGTGGAGGGGGCCGAGGTCGTGCAGGCGATCTCGGAGGTGGAGACCAACCCGCAGGACCGCCCGGTGGAGGACGTGCGCATCGAGTCCGTCGAGATCGAGCGCTAGGGGACCGGCTCCCATGTCAGCCGAGGACTCCGGGACCGAGGGCGCCGGTGCCGCGCCGGCGGTGCCCACCTGCTACCGGCACCCCGACCGGGAGACCTATGTCTCCTGCACCCGGTGCGAGCGGGGCATCTGCCCCGACTGCATGCGCGAGGCGGCCGTCGGCCACCAGTGCCCGGAGTGCGTGGCGGAGGGGAACCGCGGGCTGCGGGCGCCGCGCACGGTGTTCGGCGGCAAGGCGGTCTCGGCGCCCTACGCGACCTGGACGTTCCTGGCCCTGATGGTGCTCGGCTACGTCGCCCAGCTGGTGGACGATGCGGTCGGCGGCGGCATGCTCACCGGGGCGCTGGCGATGAACCCGTGGCGGGTCATCGTGCAGGGCGACTGGTACCTGCTGGTCACCGCGGCGTTCCTGCACGGCGGGGTGCTGCACCTGGCGTTCAACGGCTTCGCGCTGTACGTGGTGGGGCGGCAGCTGGAGGCCTGGCTGGGCCATCTGCGCTACACCGCGCTGTGGCTGCTCAGCGCGGTCGGCGGCTCGGTGCTGTCGATGGCGGTCGCGGTGGCCGGGGCGGTCGCCGCCCCGACGCCGGCCGACATCCCGGTCCAGCTCTCGGTGGGGGCGTCCGGGGCCATCTTCGGCCTGTTCGGGGCGGTGCTGCTGGTCGGGCGGCGGCTGCGGCTGGACACCCGGTTCATCCTGGGGCTGCTGGCGGTGAACCTGCTCATCACCTTCCTGGTTCCGGGCATCTCCTGGACGGCGCACATCGGCGGGCTGGCCACCGGCCTGGTGCTCGGCGCCGGCTTCGCCTACCTGCCGCGCCGGGAGGGCGCCTCGCGGACCGCCGCGCACGTCGCGGTGGCCGCGGCCTGGGTGGCGGTGCTGGCGGCGGTGGCGGTGGCCTCGGTGGTCATCGGCAGCGATGCGCTGATGCAGCAGATGACGGCGGCCTGAGCACCGGCCGCCGCGCAGGGCGGCAGCCGGCGGCGAAAGGGGCGGGAACCCGGTTCCCGCCCCTTTCCGCTGTTCGGCCGCGGTTCTGCGCGGTACGGTTCCGGCCGCTCCGGGCCCGCTTCCCGCCCGGCCGGTCGGGGCCGTCCGGAGGGCGCGCCGAAGCGGCGGGGGCGGGTTGTGCATACTTTCCCGCAGCCTGTGGAAAAGTATGTGGACAAACCCCCGCAGGGTTGTGGAGAAAACCGTGGATAGCGCTTCTGAACTGCGGAAACGTAATCAGTGCCAGCGTGTGGACAACAGCACGCAAATGATGATTCCGCCGAAGCCGATCGCGAGGTTCCAGTTGCCCAGCTCGCCCATGAACGGGATCTTCCCGTCCACGCCGGCGATGTAGTAGGTCGCGATCCACAGCACGCCGAAGATGCCGAAACCGAGCATGACGGGGGCGAGCCAGCGCGGACTGACCTTGGGCTTGGCCGCCGACGGCGGAGGCGTGTAGACGGCCTTCTTCTTGCGATCGTTGCGGGACTTGGGCACGGTCGCTGCTCCAAAACGAATCGGCCGGGACTTCGGACCTGGTGAGAAACCAGTCTACGCCCGGCGGGCGGTCTGCCGGGCGCCGGAGCCGTCCGGCCCCGGCGCCCGCCTTCGTCGGCTAGCCGGGGTGGTACTGCTCCCAGCCGCGGTGGGTCTGCCAGTCGCGTTCCCAGGGGAAGTGGACGTCCCCCTCGCCGTCCCCCTCATCGGGCGGGAGCGGGGAGTCGTCGTCACCGCCGGTCGGCGGGGGCGGCGACTGGCCGCCGGTCGGCCCGTCGGTCGGATCGTCCTGCGATTCGCGGGCGATGGTCACGGTCACCTCGGTGCCCGGGTCCACCTTGGTCCCGGCCGCGGGGTTCTGCCCGACGACCCGGCCCGGCTCCTGGTCCCCGCTCTCCTCCTCCTGGAAGGCGGCGGTCAGGCCGGCCCCCTGCAGCTCGGACTGGGCCTCGCTCTGCGTCTTGCCGCTCAGGTCGGGGACCTCCACCTGGCTCGGCCCGGAGGAGACCACCAGGGCGACCTCGCTGCCGGGGGGAGCCTGCTCGCCCTCGCCCGGGCTGGAGGAGGAGACGGTGCCCGCCTCGTACTCGTCGGACGGCGCCTGGGAGACGTCGCCGACCTGGAAGCCGGCGTCGCTCAGCGCCTGCCGGGCCTCCTCCTCGGACTTGCCGACCAGCTGGGGGACCTCTTCGCTCTCCGGGCCGGCGGAGATGTACAGGGTGACCCCGTCCTCCGGGGCGATCTCCGTCCCGGCCTCCGGGTCGGTCCGGGTGGCCTTCCCCTCCTCGACGTCGGAGCTGGCCTCGGACTCGACCTCGATCCGGTCGTCGTCCAGGCCCTCCTCCACCAGGGCGATCCGGGCGTCGGCCTCGCTCTGCCCGGCCACGTCCGGAACGGTGACGGTGTCCTCGTCGCCGCCCCCGCCGCCGAGGAGCAGCCAGCCGCCGATGGCGATCGCCGCGATCGCCGCCAGGGCCAGCACCACCCACAGCGCGGTCCTGCTCTTCCGCTCGCCGGACTCGAAGTCGTCGTCGTAGCGACCCCGGTCGTAGCGGTCCTCCTCGACCGGGGGGAGCGCGGTGGTGGAGCCGGCCGCGGCCATGGCCATGGTGCCCGCCGCGGGCTGCATGCCCTGCAGGCCGCGCTCCAGGTCCTCGCGCATCTCCTCGGCGCTCTGGTACCGCTCGTCCCGGTCCTTGGCCATGGCGCGCAGCACCACGGCGTCCAGCCACTCGGGGATCTCCGGATCCACCTCGCCGGGCGGCACCGGGTCCTCCCGGACGTGCTGGTAGGCGATGGAGACCGGGGAGTCGCCGGTGAACGGCGGGCCGCCGGTCAGCAGCTCGTACAGCACGCAGCCGGTGGAGTAGAGGTCGCTGCGGGCGTCCACCCGCTCGCCCCGCGCCTGCTCCGGGGAGAGGTACTGGGCGGTGCCGATGACCTGGGAGGCCTGGGTCATGGTGGCCTGGTCGTCGTTCATCGCCCGCGCGATGCCGAAGTCCATCACCTTGACCTCGGCCTGCCGGGTCAGCATCACGTTGGCGGGCTTGATGTCCCGGTGCACGATGCCGTTGCGGTGGCTGTAGTCCAGCGCCCGCAGGATGCCCATGGTGATCTCGGCGCACCGGTCCGGGAGCAGCTTGCGGCCGTCGTCGAGGAGTTCCTTGAGGGTGCGCCCGTCGACGTACTCCATCACGATGAACGGCAGCGAGATCCCGTCGACGACGTCCTCGCCGGTGTCGTAGACCGCGATGATCGACGGGTGGTTCAGCGACGCGGCCGACTGCGCCTCGCGCCGGAACCGCTCCTGGAAGATGTGGTCCCGCGCCAGGTCGTGGCGGAGCGTCTTGACCGCCACCAGCCGGTCCAGACGGAGGTCGCGCGCGCGATGGACCTCGGCCATGCCGCCGCGCCCGACGACGGCGTCGAGTTCGTAGCGGCCTCCGAGAAGCCGGGGCTGTGACATGTCCTGAACAGTTCCTTCAGCGGTTCGCGGTCGGTGGGCGGATCAAGCTCCGTCGTCGTCTCCCGGGTCCTCTCCTTCGCCGGGCCCGGCGCCCCCACCGCCGCCGCCGTTGCCGGGGTCCTCGGTGCTGCCCGGGGGCGGCGGCTCCTGGGTCCCCGGCTCGCCGCCGGGGTCGGGGCTCTCGCCGGGGTCCGGTTCGAGCGGGGTCTCGGGCGGGACCGTCTGGTCCTCGGTCGGCGCGGGGGCGCCGCCGCCCGTCCCCTGCGGAACGTCGTACCCGCCGCCGCCGGTGTCCTCGTCGGGGACGTCCTCGTCGGTGGCCTCCTCCTCGCCGCGGGTGGCCGCCGGGCTGTCGGACGGGGAGGAGCTCCCCTCGTTGCCGACCGGCTGGCCGTCCCGGCCGCCGCTGCCGAACTGCGAGCCGGCCCAGGCCACTCCGACGACCACGGCCACGGCGGCGATCACCGCGACCAGCACCATCGGGAGGCTCGGCCGGCCACTGCGCCGGGGCGCGGGCCCGCCCCGCTCCTCGGCGGCGGCGGTGCCCTTGCGCTGGGCGGCGGTGATCGGCCCGCCGCCGGACAGGACGGTCCGGGTCGGGTCGGTGAGGTCCATCGCCGTGGTGGCGCCCAGGTCCTCGTTGGCGGCGCTGCGCAGCAGCTGGGCGACCCGGGCGACCTCGCCGGCCGACTCCGGCCGGTCGTCCGGCGCCTTGGCCAGCATGGTCTCCACCAGCTCGATGAGCTGCGGCGGAAGCGAGTCGGGCAGCGGCGGCGGGGGCTCCCGGGTGTGCGCCAGCGCCAGCGCGATCGGGCTGTCCGCGGTGAACGGCGGCTGCCCGGCCAGGCACTCGTAGGCCACCACGCCCAGCGCGTAGATGTCCGAGGCGTAGGTCGCCGGCCGGCCGGAGGCCTGCTCCGGTGAGATGTACTGGGCGGTGCCCATCACCATGCCGGTCTGGGTCAGGGTGACCGAGTGCTCGCCGCGGGCGATGCCGAAGTCGGTGAGCTTGACCGTGCCGTCGTCGGTGACCATCAGGTTGCCCGGCTTGATGTCCCGGTGCACCACCCCGCGCCCGTGCGCGGAGGCGAGCGCCGCGGCGGACTGGGCGAGGATGTCCAGGGCCGCGCCGGGCTCCAGGCCGTCGTTGCGCTTCAGGATGGACGACAGCGTCTCGCCGAGGACCAGCTCCATGATGAGGAACGCGCGGTCGCCCTGCTCGCCGTAGTCGTAGACCTGGGCGATGCCCGGATGGGACAGGCCGGCGGTGATCCGCCCCTCGGTGCGGAACCGCTCGCGCGCGGTCGGCTCGGCCATCTGCGCCGGGTGCAGCAGCTTCACCGCGACCGGCCGGTTCAGGATGGTGTCGGTGGCGCGCCACACGGTGCCCATCCCGCCCGAGCCGATCTGCTCGTCGAGCTGGTACCGGCCGCTGAGCAGATCGCCGGACGGCCCGTTGCGCTCCTCGGCGCCGGAGTCGTTGTCGGTCACTGGTCGATCACAGCTTCCATGATGCGCTTGGCGATGGGAGCGGCGAGCGTTCCGCCGCTGCCGCCGCCGTGCTCCACCACGACCGCGACCGCGACCTGCGGGTCGTCGGCGGGGGCGAAGGAGACGAACCAGTTGTGCGTCGGGCCGCTGGCGGTCTCCGCGGTACCGGTCTTGCCGGCCACCTGCATGCCGGGGATGGCGCCCCCGGGGCCGGAGGCCTCCCCTCCCTCGGTCACCAGGATCATCATCTGGGTCAGGTCCTCGGCGCTCTTGGCGCTCACCGCGGTGCTCAGCGTCTCGGGCGTGTGCCCCTCGATCTCGGAGAGGTCCGAGTCCTTCACCGACTCCACCAGGTAGGGCTGCATGACGTCGCCGTCGTTGGCGATGCCGGAGGCGACCATGGCCATCTGCAGCGGGGTCGCCTCGACGTTGGCCTGGCCGATGCCGGAGCGGCCGAGGGTGTTGCGGTCCTCCTCGGCGGGGTAGAGGCTGCCGGTCACCGGGAGCGGGATCGCCATCTCCTCCCCGTTGAAGCCGAACTTCTCGGCCTGCTCGGTCATCTTGTCGGCGCCGAGCTCGATCGCCCAGTTGGCGAAGGAGGTGTTGCAGGACCGCTCGATGGAGTGCGCGAGGGTGTCCGGCTCGCCGCCGTTGCACGGGCCGCCCCAGGCGTTGGGCAGCGGCACGCCCAGGTTCAGGCTGGCGGGGGCGTCCATGGTGGACTCCGGGGTGGCGCCGTTCTCCAGCGCCGCCGCCGCGGTGACCAGCTTGAAGGTGGAGCCCGGCGGGTAGCGCTCGTTGAGCGCCCGGTTCAGCAGCGGCTTGTCCTCGTCGGCCTCGTAGTCGGTCCAGGCCTCGTTGGCGGCCTCGGGGTCGGTGACGCTGCTGACCGCGTTGGGGTCGAAGGTCGGGTTGGAGTAGGCGGCGAGCACCGCGCCGCTCTCCGGCTCCAGGGCGACGGCCGCGCCGTTCTTGCCCAGGTCCTCGAAGGCGGCCTGGGCGGCCTCCTGGGCCTTGGCCGACAGGGTCAGCTCGACGCTGGCGCCCTGGTGCTCCTTGCCGGTGATGCTGTCGATGAAGTTCCGCACCACCAGGCGCTCGTCGGAGCCCTCCAGCAGTGCGTTCTGCCGGGTCTCGATGCCCTCGCCGCGCACCGGGAAGGTGCCCACCAGGTGCGCGTAGAGCCCGCCCGCGGGGTACTTCCGCTGGTACTTGTCGTCCTCCTCCTCGCCGAGCTGCTCGGAGAAGGCGACCTCCTCGCTGCCCACCAGGATCGGGCCGCGCGGCTGGGTCAGCTGGTTGGCGTACTGCCGGTTGTTGAACGGGTGCTCGCGGAGCGACTCGGCCTGGAAGACCTGGATGTAGCTGACGTTGACCAGGAGCACGCCGAACAGCGCCATGGCGAAGAAGGCGAGGCGGCGGATCGGCTTGTTCATCGGGAGATCACCTGGGTGGCGCCCTCATCCTGGATCGACTGCGGTGCGGGCTTGCGGGCGTTGTTGCTCATCCGCATGAGCAGGGCGAGCATGATCCAGCTGGACAGCAGGGCCGAGCCGCCCTTCGCGACGAAGGGGATGGTGGCACCGGTCATCGGGATGACCCGGGTGACGCCGCCGATGACCACGAAGGTCTGGAAGGCGATGAGGAAGGAGATGCCCGAGGCGAACATCTTGATGAACAGCTCCTTGGCCGCCAGCGCGATGCGCATGCCCCGCTCGACCAGGAGCGCCAGCGCGAGCAGCATCACCATCAGGCCGGTCAGGCCGAGCTCTTCACCGAACGCGGTGAAGATGAAGTCGTTCTGCACCTCGGGCACGTAGCCCGGCTGCCCGCCGCCGAGGCCGGCGCCGGTCAGGCCGCCCTGGGCGAGCGCGAACAGGCCCTTGACCAGCTGCTGGCTGGTGCCGGAGGTGGTGCAGAAGGCGCTGGGGTCCTGCATGAAATCGTCGGTGCAGTAGACCTCGGGGTTGAACGCGTCCAGCCAGGTCACCATGCGGACCCGGAAGTGCGAGACGAACGGGTAGAGCAGCGCGCAGGCGCCGAAGAAGGCGGCCAGCCCGATGACGATCCACGAGGACCGGTGGGTGGCCACGTAGATCATCGCCAGGAAGGTGCCGAACAGCAGCAGCGAGGTGCCCAGGTCGTTCATCAGGATGACCAGCACGACGATGCAGAAGCCCCACATGACGGCCATCGGCGCCAGGTCGCGCATCCGCGGCAGGTCGAGGACCTTGAACCGGCCGATCTTGACCTGCCTGCTGGCCAGGGAGAGCACGTCCCGCTTGCTCACCATGTAGCCGGACAGGAAGATCACCAGGGCGATCTTGGCGAACTCCGAGGGCTGCAGCGAGGTGAACCCGAGGTTGACCCACTGCCGGGCGCCGTTGATCGTCATGCCGAGGCCGGGGATCAGCGGCAGCAGCAGCAGGAGCACCGCGGAGATCGCGATGATGTAGGGGTAGCGCTGCAGGACCCGCGGCTCCTTGAGGAAGAAGATGATCCCCGCGAACACGGCCATGCTGGCCGCGGTCAGGATGAGCTGGCTCATCGCGCTGCCGTTCTCGGTCTCCCCGGTCGCCTCGAAGAGGCGCCACAGCATCGCCAGGCCGAGCCCGTTGAGCAGGGTGGCGATCGGCAGCAGCAGCGGGTCGGACCAGGGCGCGAAGAACCGGATGAACACGTGCGCGAGGATCGCCAGACCGCCGAAGAGCATCCCGTAGAGGAAGAGGCTGGGCGGCATCTCCCCGTTCCGGGTGAGGCCGGCCTCGATCATGGCGAACAGGGTGAGCCCGATCGCCATGAGCGTCATCACGAGCTCGGCGTTGCGCCGCTTGACCGGGGGCAGCGGCCGGTTGGGGACGGGAGCGCTCATCTACCCCTCCCCGCCGGTCGCCGGCTGCTCGGCGCCGCCGGCCGGGGCCTGCTCCTGGGGGGCATCGCCGGGCACCGCGTCCTGCGGGCCCTCCTGGGAACCGGACTCCTGGGAGCCGGAGCCGCCCCGCTCCCCGGACTCCGTGGCGGTGCCGCTCTTGTCGTTCTGCGCCCCGCCCTGCCCGCTGCACTCGGGGTCGTCCGCGCACTTCTCGGCCTCGGCGCGCAGCGCCTCGATCCGCTCGTCGGCGGCGGCCCGGTCGTCGACCTCCAGGCCCTCGGCGATCAGGTTGCGCTGGTTCTCCGGGAGCGAGTCCAGCGGGATGTCGGTGGCCTCGTCCAGGTCGGCCAGGCTGAACCCGGCGATGTCGGTGTTGACGCCGTTGTAGACCGCGACGTTGCGGTCGTCGGGGGTGGGCGCGATGAAGTACTGGCTGCCGATGTAGGAGGAGGCGAAGTAGTAGCCGGCGCCGGCCACCACGGCCACCACGAGGAGGAAGACCAGGACCATCGGCCACCAGCGGCGGGTGCGCTGCTCGGGCTCGTCGTCCTCGTCGGCGGGGGGCGGCGCGGGGGAGCGGAGGTTGGGGACGCGGTCCATCTCGGCGGTGTCGCCGGCCCGCTGGTTGAGGTTCTGCGCGCGGCCGGCCGGGGTGTCCGGTGTCATCACCGGCTCCCGGCGCTGGTCGGCGGCGCCGACCAGGAACGTCTCCTGGGTGGGGCCGCCCTGGTCGGTCGCGGTGTCGATGACGTCGGCGACCACCGCGGTGATGTTGTCCGGCCCGCCGCCCCGGTTGGCCAGGTCGATCAGGCGCCGGGCGGCCGCCTCCGGAACGGCCTCGCCGAGCAGCGTCTCCTTGATCGTCTCGGCGCTGACCACGCCGGACAGGCCGTCGGAGCAGAGCAGGTAGCGGTCGCCGACGGCGGCCTCGCTCACCGAGATGTCCGGGTCGACCTGGCTGCGGCCGTCCAGCGCGCGCAGCAGGAGGGAGCGCTGCGGGTGGGTGGCCACCTCCTCCTCGGTGATCTTGCCCTCGTCGACCAGGGTCTGCACCAGGGTGTGGTCGTGGGTGATCTGCCCGAACTCGCCGCCGCGCAGCAGGTAGGCGCGGGAGTCGCCGACGTGGACCAGGGCCACCCGGGAGCCGGACCACAGCATCGCGGTCAGGGTGGTGCCCATGTTCTCCAGCCGGGGCTCTTCGCGGACCCGCTGGGCGAGGGTGGTGTTGGCGGTCTCGACGGCTCTGAGGAGGGACCCCGTCATCTCCTCGGCGGTGGTCACGTCGTCATCGAGCGGCATGAGGGTCGAGACGGCGATCGCGCTCGCGATCTCCCCGCCCGCATGTCCGCCCATCCCGTCGGCGACCGCGAGGAGGTACGGGCCGGCGTAGGCGGAGTCTTCGTTGCCTTCGCGGAGGCATCCTACGTCGGAGTACGCCGCGTATCGGAGAGCGATTGTCATTTGCGCAGTTCCAGGACGGTCTTGCCGATGCGGATGGGTTGCCCTGCCGAGATGGGCTGGGGGTGGGTCAGCCGCTGCTGGCCCAGGTAGGTGCCGTTCGTCGAGCCGAGGTCTTCAACGATCCACTTGCCCTGGTCGGAGAAGACCCGGGCGTGCCGACCGGAGGCGTAGTCGTCGCTGATGACGAGCGTGCAGTCCTTGGCGCGGCCGATGACGATCGGTTGCGAGGTGAGGTCGAGGGAGGTCCCGGCGAGCGACCCCTTGGTGACGACGAGCGTGCGCGGCTCGTTGCGCCGGCCCCGGGGGGCGCGGGGCGCGGGGGAGGAGCGCCGGGGGGCGGGCCGCTTGGGCTTCTTGCTCTTGCCCTTGGCGGAGGGGCCGAGAAGATCGGTGCGGATGACACCGACCGCCATGATGACGAACAGCCAAAGCACCGCCAGGTAGACGAGCTTGATCAGCATGAGGGTCAAGTCGGACATCGAACTGTTCTTCAGCCCCTGTCGTGCTCTGGCGGGCGGACCGGGTCGGCCCCGCCACCGCGTTCTCTCGGCTCGAACCCTAGGAGATCGGCGGGGAAAAGCCCAACGGATCCGGTGCGCATCGGCGCCGCCCCCGGTGGGGCGCCGCCTCTCCTCGGTCGTCCGTCGCTGCTGCTCTCCTGGGTCCGGCCCCGCGGGTGCGGGGCGGTGCTCTGCGGAACTCGCCTGGACGAGTCCGCCCCCTCAGACGTCGAGGGGGCGGTTTCGGTTCGCCCCGGAACACGGAGATTCCGGGGCGGTTCGGGGGATTGTCCGGAGTGAGGCCTGGAGGCCGCGGCCTCAGTCGCGGCGGAACGTCATCGTGGTGCGGCCGAGGCTGATCCGGGTCCCGTCGACCAGGCCGGCCCGGCGCACCTGCTGGCCGTTGACGAAGGTGCCGTTGGTGGACCCCAGGTCGACCAGGACCGCGTCGTCGTCCTCGATCCGGATCTCGGCGTGGTGCCGGGAGACGCCGTTGTCCACCAGGCGCAGGTCGCAGTCGGTGCCGCGGCCGAGCAGGGTGACCGGCGTGTTGAGTTCGAAGGACTGCTGCATGCCCTGGCTGGCGGCGCTGCCCTCCTGGGTGGCGCCGCCGGGGGAGATGAGCAGCCGGGGCCGGCCCGGGCTGGGCGCGCTGTCCCGCGGGGGCTCTCCGACGGGCTGCCGGATCTCCCCGCTCTCCACGGTGGAGCCGCGCACCACCCCGGAGCGGATCCGGAACCGGCCGGTCTGCAGCTCCGCGTCGGACGAGAAGTGCACCCGCACCGGCCCGACGAAGGAATAGCCCTGCTCTGTCGCGTAGTCGCGGGCCAGTTTGGCCAGCTCCTGGCCGATGCTGTCGGCCATGGCGTCCATCTGCTCGCTGTCGCCCGCGGACAGCTCGACGATGAAGTCGTTGGGCACCAGGGTCCGGCCCTGGGCCACGATGGCCGCGCGCTCGTCCATCTCCCGCTGTACGGCGCTGGCGATCTCGACGGGCTCCAACTTGGACTTGAAGGCCCGCGCGAAGGTGCCTTCGATCATGCCTTCAAGGCGGCGCTCGAAGCGTTGGAGCACTCCCACGAGGTACCTCCCTTACTCCACTCCGGTCTAGAACGATCGTAACCGGGTATCCGCGTCCTCTGTTTCACCCGCATCCCTCTTGCGCCCTCGGGGGAGGGCATCGGGTCGGAAAAAAGGTGTGCGCGACCGGTCCCGGGACCGTGCTAGCCTTATCCATGTCGCCGAGCGGAAGGCACGGAGGAATCCGGGTCACACGCAGACGACACACTATATGCAAGTCACCTGGGCGGGTGGCGGAACGGTAGACGCGCACGGTTCAGGTCCGTGTGTCCGAAAGGACGTGAGGGTTCAAATCCCTCCTCGCCCACTCGGTAGCACCGAAGTGATTCGACCCCTGCGGCCCCGGAGGAATCCGGGGCCGCAGGGGTTTTTCGCGCTTCCCGGCGGCCCTTCGCGCAGGCGCCGTGCGGAGGCGCTTTCCGGCGGCGCCCGCCGGGCGGTCAGGCCCGCGGATGGCCGATGCCGGTCGCGCCCAGCCCGTGCAGCACCGCCTCCACCACCCGGTCGGTGTACTCCCGGGTGAGCGGCTCGGTCCGGTACAGCCAGCGCTGGAACACCGGGGACCAGATCAGGTCGATGGCGATGTCCAGGTCCAGGCCGGCGGGGAGCTGCCCGGCCCGCTGGGCGGAGCGCAGCCGCTCCCGCTTCATCTCGCGCAGCGGTTCCCCGAGCCGCTCGGCGTAGACCGCGGCCAGCGCGGGGTCGCCGGCGATCTCGATGGAGAGCGCGCGCAGCGGGCCCTCGAAGAGCGGGTCCTCGGTCTCGCCGACGGTGGCGCGCAGCACGGACTTGAGGTCGGCCTCGATGTCGCCGGTGTCCGGCAGGCCGCCCCCGGTGCCCTTCCCGCCGCCTTCGGAGAGCATCAGGAAGGCGTCGAAGAGCACCGCGCCCTTCGACGGCCACCAGCGGTAGATGGTCTGCTTGCCGACCCCGGCGCGGGCGGCGATGCCCTCGATGCTCAGCCGGTGGTAGCCGACTTCGCCGACCAGCTCGAAGGCGGCGGCGAGGATCGCCCGCCGGGACGACTCGCTGCGCCGCGTCGCGTCGGGGCGGGTTCTGCGCTGGGCTGCCATGGCGGTGAACCTACCAAAGGAGAGACGGTGCGGACCGTCTCGTTCCAGGCGGGGGCCGGGGCGCGGCCCCGCCGGGCGGGGCCGCGCCGGGGGTCAGGGGGCCAGGACGGCGCCCATCTCTTCGTAGCGTTCCAGTTCGCAGCCGCCGGCCTTGTCGAACTCGGTGTCGATGTCGGTGTCGCCGAGGTGCCCGGTGACGCGGGCGGTCTCCGGGCCGCCCATGATGTGCGTGCACATCGAGTCCTCCGGGACCTCCTCGAAGCCCTCGGCGCCCACCTCTTCCAGGGCCGCGCAGGCGGCCTCCGGGTCGGGGTGGTCGCCGCCGGCCGGCGAGCAGGTCAGCGTCCAGGACTTCGGTTCGGGCGTCTCGCCCGCGCCGGAGCCGTCCCGGTAGTCGATCTCGATGGAGAGCTCGGTCTCGGGGGAGGGGGATTCGGAAGGGACGGTGGAAGGGTCGTCTGCGGGTGCCGCGACCTCCGTGGAGCCGCCGCCGCACGCCGCGGCCGCGAGCAGCACGGCCGCGAGCGCTGACGAGCGGGCCAGCGCGGTCGCTCTGATCTGCGTGCGCATAACCTTTGGACGCGGGGCGCCACAGAGCGGTTCCCCCGTGCAACGGAAAGTCGGATGAGGAGAGGCCCCGGTGTTTGGAGACAGCGTTCCGGTCGTGGAGGTCAGCACGGTTCCGGATGACGGATACCTGCTGGACGTTCGCGAGCAGGACGAGTGGACGGCGGGCCGTGCTCCGCAGGCGGTGCACATCCCGCTGCACGAGCTGGCGCAGCGCGCCGGCGAGATCCCGCGGGACCGCCAGGTCTACGTGGTGTGCCGGGTCGGAGGCCGCTCGGCCCAGGCGGTGCAGGCGCTGAACGACGCGGGGTGGCAGGCCGCCAACGTGGCCGGCGGGATGCAGGCCTGGGCGCTGTCCGGGCGGCCGATGACCGCCGACGGCGGCGCGGAGCCCCGGGTGGCCTGAGCGGCGGCCGCGGCCGGGCGGGCCGCAGCGGGGTGCGCCCCCTCCGCCCGGCGCCCCGATCCACCCCTCTTTTCCCGGTGGGCGCCCCGGACGGCGCTCGCGGTGGCACGATGGCGTTCGTGACCCCTCAACCCCAGGGGCCGAGCGCCGAGGCAGTGGTGGCCCTCTCCGCCGACGCGATCGTCGCGGTGGACACCGAGTTCCGCGTCACCACGTGGAACCCGGCGGCCGAGCGGCTGTTCGGCTGGAGAGAACGGGACGTGCTCGGCTCCCCCGCCCCGATCGTCCCGGCGGAGCTGCTCGCCGAGGCGCACGCCGTCCTGGAGCGGGCGCGCCAGGGCGGCACGGTCTCCATCGTCAGCCGCCGGGTGCGCCGCGACGGCGTCCTCATCGACGTGCAGGTGGACACCTCCTTCCTGCGCGACCGGGACGGGACCGAGGTCGGCTGGACGCACGTCTTCCGGCAGCGCAGGGACGGCACCGCGCCCGGTTCGCACCTGGTGGAGCGGGCCCGGCTGGTGCGCCGCCTCAACGGCGTCGTCGCCGACATCGGCGCCGACCTGGACCTGGACGCGGTGCTGGACCGGATCGCGCGCAGCCTGACCGAGCTGACCGGCGCCGACGCCGGCGGCTTCGTGCTGATCGAAGGGGACCGGCTGCGCCTGGTCAGCCTCACCCGGCTCTCCGAGCACCTGAAGGGCTACACCGCGCCGCTGGACGGCAGCCTCTTCGGCGAGCTGCTGGGCAGCGGCAGGACCGTGCTGCTGGCCACCGAGGACGACCGGTCGCTGGACGACCTGATCTGGGCCGACCTGGAGGGCCTGCACACCATCGCCCTGGGGGTCTCCAGCGTCCAGGGGCGGCCCTACGGTGCGCTGTACGCGCTGTACAGCGAGCGCAAGGTGGGCCACGTCGAGCTGGAGCTGCTGGAGCTGCTCGCCGGGCACGCCGGGGTGGCGCTCGGCAACGCGCTGGCCTACCAGGAGATGGTGCGCCGGCGCGCGCAGGGCCAGGCGGTGGTCGACTCCAGCGCGGACGGCATCGCGCTGCTGGACGAGGCCGGCCGGGTGCGCACCTGGAACCGGGCCGCCGCGGAGCTCACCGGCTGCCCGCAGGAGGCGGTGGCGGGCCGGCCGCCGCCGTTCCCGCTGCCCGGGGCGGCCGCCGAGCCGCTGCGGCACCGGCTGGACTGCGGCCGGTGGCTGGAGATCCTGGTGACCGGGGTGCCCGGCACCGGTGAGCGGGTGGTGGACTTCCGCGACATCACCCAGGCCAAGCAGCTGGAGGAGGAGAAGGACCTCTTCATGGCGACGGCCGGGCACGAGCTGCGCACCCCGGTGACGGTGGTGCAGGGGTTCGCCGGGACCCTGGTGCAGCGCTGGGAGCGGCTGGACGAGGCGGCCCGCAGGGACGCGGTGCGCACCATCGCCGAGCGGTCCGGGACCCTGGCCCGGCTGGTGGAGAACCTGCTGATCGGGTCGGCCGCGCGCAGCGGCGAGCTGAGCGTCGGGGCGGGCCCGTTCGACCTGCGGCGGCTGCTCCGGGAGACGGCGGCGGCGTTCGACGCGGCCTCGGCCCGGCACACCCTGCTGCTGGACGTCCCCGAGGAGCTGCCGCCGGCGCTGGGCGACCCGGTGGCCACCGACGTGATCGTCGGGCAGCTGCTGGAGAACGCGTTCAAGTACTCGCCGGACGGCGGCCCGGTGCTGGTCCGGGCCCGAGAGGAGGGCGGCCGCCTGGTGGTGGCGGTGGAGGACGAGGGCGTCGGCATCGCACCCGGGGACGAGGAGCGCATTTTCGGGCGGTTCGTCCAAGGGGAGGCCGGGGACCGGCGCCGGTTCGGCGGAATCGGGCTGGGCCTCTACATCGTGCGCCGGCTGGCCCGCGCGCAGGGCGGCGACGTCACCGGGGCCACCGCGGACGGGGTCACCCGGATGAGATTCACATTACACCGGGGCGGGCCGGGCGCCCGCCCGGCGGCCGGGGAAGCCGGAGGGAGCGGGGTTTCAGGCCCGTCCGGAACCAGGCCGGAGGCGGACGGCGGGGCGGATCGGCCGAGGTGAGGTGTTTCCTCGGGAGCGGATCGGGGCATTTCGGCCCTGGTGGTTTTCGAGACCTGCGCTTTGCCGGACGCTGGCGAGCGCAATACCGGCGGAACGGGAGAAGGCATGTCGAGGACGGTACTGGTCCCGTGCACGCCGTCGAGCGTCACCGGTGCGCGGCAGCGGCTCTGCTCGGACCTGGAGGCGGACGGCCTCGGGGCCGGGTCGGTCGGCGACGCGGCCCTGGTGGTGAGCGAGCTGCTGAGCAACGCACTGCGGCACGCCGCACCGCTGCCCGCCCCCTTCCCTCCCGACCGCGTCCAGGTCGCCTGGCGGCTGGAGTCCGATGAGGCGGGGGCGCTGCTGGAGATCTCGGTGCGCGACGGCGGCGCGTCGACCCTGCCGCGGATCGCGCGTCCCTCGCTCTCCGCGCTGGGCGGCCGCGGGCTGGGCATCGTGGAGCACCTGGCGGACCGCTGGGGGACCGAGGTGGAGGACGATTCGACCACGGTCTGGGCGGTGCTCCGGGTGGCGGTGGAGGAGCCCGGCCGGGGCGCCGAGCGGGTCGGAGCCCCCGGTGCCGGGATCGGAACCTCCCGTACGCGAGCGATGTCCGGGTGATCCGGCGAAACACCGGTGACCAGGTGGCCAGGCACGCGCTGTGCCGCTACAGTCACGACTGTGGAGTTGAAGATCTCAAGTGAGTCTCACGCGGGTCACGCATTGGTGACCGTCCGCGGTGAGATCGACCTTTACACGGCCCCGCAGCTGCACGGCGAGCTGGTCGGCGCGCTGGACGACGGCGCCCGCCGGCTGGTGGTGGACATGTCACGGGTGGAGTTCTGCGACTCCACCGGGATGAACGTGCTGCTGTCGGCGATGAAGCGCTCCCGGGAGAAGGGCGGCGACCTCGAACTCATCGCCCCGCGCCCGGCGGTGATGAAGATCCTCGAGGTCACCGGCCTGGACGCGGTCTTCACCATCCGGGACTCCGCCGACGGGCTGCCGCTCGCCGGCTCCCCCCGCTAGCCGCCCCGCGATGGCGGCGGCGGTCGGCGGTCCGGGGCGCGGCCCCGGCATCGCGGTGATCATCCCGGCCAAGGACGAGGCGCGCCGGATCGGCGCCACCGTCCACGCGGCCCGCGGGCTCCCCGGTGCGGACCTGGTCGTCGTGGTCGACGACGGCTCCGCCGACGCGACCGCGGAGGTCGCCCGGGACGCCGGCGCCCGGGTGCTCCGGCACGGCCGCAACCGCGGCAAGGGCGCCGCCATGCAGAGCGGCGCGGAGGCCGTCCGGCTCCTGGAGGAGGGGCGCGAGGGCGGCCGGCCCCACCGGCACCTGCTCTTCCTCGACGCGGACCTGGGCGCGACCGCCTCCGCGGCGGCGCCGCTGATCGGCCCGGTCGCCGCGGGCGAGGCGGACATGTCCATCGCGCTGTTCCCCGCCACCCGGCTGCGGCTCGGCGGGCACGGCTTCGTGGTGCGGCTGGCCCGCGAGGGCATCCGCCGGGCCACCGAATGGGAGCCGGAGCAGCCGCTCAGCGGGCAGCGCTGCATCACCCGGGAGGCGTTCCGGTCGGCGCTCCCGCTGGCCCCCGGCTTCGGGGTGGAGACCGGCCTCACCATCGACGTGCTGCGCGGCGGCGGCCGGGTGGTGGAGGTGGAGGTGCCGATGGAGCACCGGGCCACCGGCACCGACCTCCGCGCCCAGCTGCACCGCGCGCGGCAGTTCGCCGACGTGGGCCGGGCGCTGGCCGCGCGGGGGATCGGGGCCGCCCTGCGCCGCGGTGCGGTGTCGGTTTCCCGAAAGATCAAGCAAGATCGGGCAAAGTCGCCGTAGAACCCGGCGAAGGCGCCCCTTTCGCTGCGCTCCGTGGCGGTAGGGTCGCAGCGTGCTCACTACGATCCTCGCGGTGCTCGGGCTGGTGGCGGGAGTGTGCGGTCTCGCCGTCGGCGGCTGGGCAGTGCTGAACATGCGCAAGACGATCCACGAATGCGAAGCGGTGGTCCGCCGGATACTCCCGGAGTCGGGCGGGGTCGATCCGCGGGCGGTCCGCGACGTCGGCCTGGTGCGCTACGACGCGCTGGAGGAGATGTCCGGGGCCCGCTCGTTCTCCCTGGTGCTGCTGGACGCGGCGGGCGACGGCGTCGTGGTCACCTCGATCAACGGCCGGACCGAGTCGCGGACCTACGCCAAGCTCATCGAGGCGGGCCGCTCCGAGGAGGCCCTCTCGCCGGAGGAGTACCGGGCGATCCGCTCGGCCCGGCTGGGCCGCGGGCCGGGGGCCGGCGTCGGCGCCGCCTTCCCGGCGCCCGCGGACGAACCGGAGGAGCCCGCGGCGACCGTGCGGCCGCTGGCGCCCCGGCCCCGCGCCGAGGCCGGGGAGGAGCCCCGGACCGAGATGCGGGAGGAGCCCCGCTCCGAAGCCCGGGAGGCGACGCCGCCCCGGGTATAACCTGCAGGACATGCGGAACCGCCACGCCTATCTCGGCCCTGAGGGGACCTTCACCGAAGCCGCCCTCCGCGCGCTGCTGCCCGACGCCGACACCGAGGACCTCGTCCCCTGTGCCGGCGTCGACGCGGTCTTCGGCGCGGTGCGCCGCGGCGAAGCGGCCACCGGGGTGGTGCCGCTGGAGAACTCGGTGGAGGGCGGCGTCCCCACCACCATGGCCGAGCTGATCAACGGCGAGCCGCTGCTGATCACCGCCGAGGTCGCGGTCCCGGTGGAGTTCACCCTGTTCGCCCGGGAGGGCACGGACGCGGCCGGCGTCAAGCGGGTCGCCACGCACCCGCACGCGCTGGCCCAGTGCCGCCGCTGGCTGGCCGCCAACCTGCCGGACGCCGAGGCGCACACCGTCTCGTCCACGGCGGCCGCGGCGCAGGCGGTGGCCGAGCCCGGCGCCCCCTATGACGCGGCGATCTGCGCGCGCATCGCCGGCGAGCGCTACGGCCTGGTGCCGCTGGCCTCCGGCATCGGCGACCGCGCCGACGCCGCCACCCGCTTCGTGCAGCTCTCCCGGCCCGGCCCGCTGCCCGCGCCCACCGGCGCGGACCGCACCTCGATGGTGGTCTTCCTCGCCGACGACCACGCCGGGGCCCTGGCCGAGCTGCTCGACCAGTTCGCGGTGCGCGGGGTCAACCTGACCCGGCTGGAGTCCCGGCCCACCGGCGACGGGCTGGGCCGGTACTGCTTCTGCCTGGACGCCGACGGGCACGTCGCCGACGCCGCGCTGGGCGAGGCGCTGATGGGCCTCCGCCGGGTCTGCGCCGACGTGCGGTTCCTGGGCAGCTACCCGCGGGCCGACGAGAGCGCCGACCTCACCCCGTTCCTGCCGTCCCGGGCCGCGTCCGAAGCCGACTACCAGGCCGCGGCGCGCTGGCTGGAAGGGATCCGCTCCGGTCGGGTGTGACCCCGGCCTCCTCCTCCAGCGCGGCCCGCACCAGTTCGCCGCGGAGCGCCTTGGCCAGCGCGGCGTCGTCCGGTGCGGCGGCCGACAGCCGCTCCAGCGCGGCCAGCAGCTCCTCGGCGGTCATCTCGCCCAGCGCCTTCGCCGGCCAGATCTGCGTCATCACGGGCATGCCCTCCCTCTTCCGCTCCTCGTCCACCAGGGGAGACGGGGCAGGGCGCGGATCATGACGCGGACACGGCGGAATTCTTCGCACCTTCTCCGGATCCGTCCTCCGCGGTGTCCGCACCGAACATGGCCAGGCACCGGGCGACGCCCTCGGCCCGGACCGGCACGGTGCGGTGCCGCTCCCAGTCCGCCCGCTCCAGCAGCAGCCGGACCTCCCCGCGGCGGCGCCCGTCGACCGCGAGCCGCCCGGTGCCGTTGGTCCGGTAGCCGAGCTTGCGGGAGACCGCCAGCGACGCCGGGTTGTCGCTCATCGCGGCGCTGCGCGCGGTCTCCGCGCCCAGCTCGGCGAAGCCCAGGTGCAGCACGGCGGCGCGCATCTCGGTGCCGTACCCCCGCCCGTGGTGCTCCAGGCCCAGCCAGGAGCCGGTGTCGAAGTCGCGGACCAGGCCGAAGTCCTCCGCGGCGATCTCCTGGATCCCGATCGGGGCGCCGTCGGCGAACACCGCCAGCGGGAGCCGCCACCGCTGCGGGTCCCACTCGCCGAGCAGCTTCCAGAAGTGGGCCATCACCCGCCGCCCGCGCTCGGCCGGCGGGCAGTCGGTCCACGGGAACGCGAACGGCATGGAGCCGGGTTCGTGCACCCCGCGCGCGGCCGTGCCGGCCAGCGCGTCCAGCTCCGCCAGGCCGGGCAGGCGCAGTTCCAGCCGGGGCGTGCGCAGCCGCAGCCCGTACAGGGGCCAATGGGTCAGTTCCATCCACCGCATTGTGCTCCGGTGCAGGTGGGATCGCCACGGGTTATCGCCGTGCGGCGGTGCCCGGGGGCCGGTAGCCTGCAGACGTGATCGACCTCCGTGCTCTCCGCGACGACCCTGACCGACTCCGCGCCTCGCAGCGCGCCCGAGGGGAAGACGACTCCGTCGTCGACCGGCTGCTCGACCTGGACTCCTCGCGCCGCGCCGCGCTGTCCCGCTTCGAGACGCTGCGCGCCGAGCAGAAGAGCGTCGGGAAGTCCGTCTCCAAGGCCTCCCCGGAGGAGCGGGAGGAGCTGCTCGCCAAGGCCAAGGGCCTGGCCGCCCAGGTGAAGGAGGCCGAGGCGGAGGCCGACCGGCTCGCCGCCGACCTCGACGGCGTGCTGTCCGGCGTGCCCAACCTGGTCGAGGAGGGCGCCCCCGAGGGCGGCGTGGACGACTTCCGGGTCCTGGAGGAGGTCGGCGCGCCCCGCGAGTTCGACTTCACCCCCCGCGACCACCTGGAGCTGGGCGAGATGCTCGGCGCCATCGACACCGACCGCGGCGCCAAGGTGTCCGGCGCCCGGTTCTACTTCCTCACCGGCGTCGGCGCCATGCTGGAGCTGGGGCTGCTCAACATGGCGATGCGCCAGGCGGTCTCCAACGGGTTCACCCCGATGATCCCGCCGGTGCTGGTGAAGCCGGAGACGATGGAGGGCACCGGGTTCCTCGGCGCGCACGCCGACGAGGTGTACCGGCTCCCCGCCGACGACCTCTACCTGGTGGGCACCTCGGAGGTGCCGCTGGCCGGCTACCGCTCCGGGGAGATCCTGGACGCCGGGAACCTGGCCGAGCGGTACGTCGGCTGGTCGTCCTGCTTCCGCCGGGAGGCCGGCTCCTACGGCAAGGACACCCGCGGCATCATCCGGGTGCACCAGTTCAACAAGGTGGAGATGTTCGTCTACACCCGCCCCGAGGACGCCCACGAGGAGCACCTGCGGCTGCTCGCCTGGGAGCGGGAGATGCTGGACAAGCTGGAGCTGCCCTACCGGGTGGTCGACATCGCCGGCGGCGACCTGGGCGCCAGCGCCGCGCGCAAGTACGACTGCGAGGCGTGGGTGCCCACCCAGGGCCGCTACCGGGAGCTCACCTCCACCTCCAACTGCACCGACTTCCAGGCCCGGCGGCTGAACATCCGCTACCGGGACGACGACGGAAAGCCGCGGTTCGCCGCCACGCTCAACGGCACCCTGGCCACCACCCGGTGGATCGTCGCCATCCTGGAGAACCACCAGCAGGCCGACGGGTCCGTGGTGGTGCCCGCGGCGCTCCGCCCCTTCGTCGGCCGGGACGTCCTGGAGCCGGTGAAGAAGTAGCCGGGGAAGCAGCCGGACGGGAGCGGGGCGGGGGCCGCGGCGCTCTGCCGCGGGTCCCCGCCCCGCTCCCGTCCTCCGCTTACAGGTAGGGCCCGGAGGGCTGCGCCGGACCGCCCTGATCACCGCGGACCGCCCCCGGCGGCAGCGCCTTGCGCATGTTCTCCAGCTGCGCCCGCGCCGCCATCTGCTGCGCGAACAGGGTGGTCTGGATGCCGTGGAACAGGCCCTCCAGCCACCCCACCAGCTGGGCCTGGGCGATCCGCAGCTCGGCCTCGCTGGGGGTGTTGCCGTCGGTGAACGGCAGGGTCAGCCGGTCCAGCTCCTCGACGAGCTCCGGCGCCAGGCCGTCCTCCAGCTCCTTTATGGAGTTGGCGTGGATCTCCCGCAGCCGCGCCCGGCTGGCCTCGTCCAGCGGAGCGGCCTTCACCTCCTCCAGCAGCTGGCGGATCATGCTGCCGATCCGCATCACCTTGGCGGGCTGCTCCACCATCTCGCTGAGCGGGCGCGGCTGCTCGCCCTCCTCGCCGCCCTGCCCGCCCTCGGCGGGGCCGCCGGAACCGACGATCAGCACCTGCGGGTGCTGCTCGGCGCTCGGATCTTCGTTCAAACCGCTGTTCATCACAGGCTTCACCTCGTGGACGATCGGAACCCGGGACAGGGTCACGCGGTGGTGAGCACGATCTTCCCGACGTGCGTGCTCGACTCCATGACGCGGTGCGCCTCCGCCGCCCGGGGGAGGGGGAGGTACCGGTCGATGACGGGACGGACGGTCCCCTCGTCGACCAGGGGCCATACGTGCTCCGCCACGCCCGCGACGATACCCGCCTTCTCCTCGGCGGGTCGGGACCGCAGGGTGGTCGCGTGCACCGACAGCCGCTTCACCAGCATCCGCCCCAGGTCCAGCTCGGCCCTGCGGCCGCCCATCAGGCCGATGACGACGATCCGGCCGCCCACGGCCAGCGACCGCAGGTTCGGGTCGAGATAGGAGGCGCCCATGATGTCCAGCACCACGTCGGCGCCGGCCCCGCCGGTCTCCTCCTTGACCCGCTTCGGGAAGTCCTCGGTGCGGTAGTCGATCGCGGCGTCGGCGCCCAGCTCCAGGCAGCGGCGGAGCTTCTCCGCGCTTCCCGCGGTGGTCACCACCCGGGCGCCGAAGGCGCGGGCGAGCTGGATCGCGAAGGTGCCGATGCCGCTGCCGCCGCCGTGCACCAGCAGGGTCTCGCCGGCCTTCAGCCGGCCCGTCATGAACACGTTGGACCACACCGTCGCGGCGACCTCCGGCAGCGCGGCGGCCTCGGCCGGGTCCACCCCCCGGGGGACGCGCAGCAGCTGCCCGGCGGGGACGGCGACCCGCTCGGCGTAGCCGCCGCCGGTCAGCAGGGCGCACACCCGGTCGCCGACCGCCCAGCCGGAGCCCTCGGTGCCGGGCCCCAGCGCGGCGATCCGCCCGGAGCACTCCAGACCGGGGTAGGGGGAGGCGCCCGGCGGCGGATCGTAGGAGCCCTGGCGCTGGTTGACGTCGGCCCGGTTCACCCCGGCGGCGGTGACGTCCAGCAGTACCTCGCCCTCCCCGGGCACCGGGTCGGGCACCTCGCTCCACCGCAGGACGTCGGGGCCGCCCGGCCCACTGATCTCGATCGCGTGCATGCCCTGAACGCTACCCACCGGGGGCGGCGGTGGTTCGGGCTGGATGTCGTGCTTTTGCCGCCGGGTTCTATCTTTGTTGACGGAGATGGGAAAACCGACGACGCTGGGTGCCCCCAGCCCCGTGTCCCCCGCCCCCGCGGAGGGCCGGCCCCCGCGTCGTCACGCTTACGCCCCTGAAAAGCGTCTTGAGGAGAGAACCTCGGTGGCACAGAGAGATCACGACGGCCCGGAGCAGCCGACTCCGCGTCCGCCGGAGGACGGGCGTGACCACGGGGCTGCCGATCAGCCGGGTGCGGAGGGCGCGGGCCACGGCTGGCAGGCCCCCGTCATGTCTCCCGCGGACCAGTGGTTCGGCGACGGCGGTGCGCTGCCGCCGCCCCCGCCCTACGCGGTGGGCGGGGCGCCCGGCGCGGACGCGCCGGCCCCGCCCGCCTTCCCCCCGTCCGAGCCGCCCCCGTTCCCGTCTCCGGAGCCGGAGGCGGAGGCGCCGGCCCCCGAACCCGAACCGGCCGCGGAGCCGGCCCCCGAGCCGTCCCCGGAGCCCGAGCCCGCCCCGGACCGGCAGGGCGCGGCGGCCGCGGAGGCGGCACCGGAACCCGCCCCGGCCCCCGCGCCCGACTCGGAGCCGGCGCGCGAGCCCTCCGGGCCGCAGGCGCCGCCCCCGGCCCGGCCGCAGCAGCACGCGGCCCCGGCGGCTCCGCAGCCGCCGCGGAACGCCCCGCACCCGCCCCCGGGACCGCAGGGGCGGCAGGGCGCCCCGGTGCCGCCCGGGCCCTACGGGCCGCCGCCCGGCGGCCCGCAGCCGCCGCACCGGCAGGGGCCCCCGCAGGGACCGCCGCCGCCGCAGTACCGGCAGCCGCAGAACGGTCAGCAGCCCCCGCGCCCGCCGCAGGCGCCGCACCAGGGGCCCCCTCCGGGGCGCCCCCCGCACGCGCCGCAGCGGCCGCCGCAGGGAGCGCCGGTGCCGCCCGGGCATCCGCAGTGGGGGCCGCAGCAGCCTCCGCGGCAGCCGGTCCGCGACGACCGGCGCCCGCCGGCGCCCGGGCCCCGGCCGGGCGCTCCCGGCCCCGTTCCGCCGCCCGCTCCGCAGGCCCCGGCGCCCCAGCCGGTCCCCGCCGCCGAGGAGCGCCCCGCCGACGTTCCCGAACCCGAGCAGCTGCCGCCGCTCGGCGCCGAGCCGTCCGCCGCCCCGGCCGAGGGCCGGCCGGGGGACGACGGATACGACCCGGCGGAGATGACCGTGCGCCTGGGCGGGTCCGGTCCGCTGCCCGCCGCCGAGCCGCTCCCCGAGGCCCCGGCAGAGGAGAGCGGACCGCAGCCGGCCGCGGGGTACACCGATCCCTCCGAGCCTTCCGGGTACGCCGTCCAGGAGGACGGCAAGGAGGACGAGGAGGACGACGAGTTCGAGTCGACCGTCCGCCTCCAGCCCGGTCCGGCCGATCCGGACGGCGCCACCGTCCGCCTCGGAGCGGAGCCGCGCGACCGGGGGGCGCTGGCCGAGCACCTCGGCGAGGCGGCCCCGCCCGCCCCGGTGGAGGAGGCCCCGCAGCAGTGGGAGCAGGCTCCGGAGGCGCCGCGGTGGGACGCGCCGGCGGCCTATGCGGAGAGCGGTGCCCATCCCGCGCGGCAGTGGGAGCAGCCGCAGTCGCCGGCCGAGGCGGCGCAGCCCGCCGCGGAGACCGGCGGTCAGGCCGCTTACCAGTGGGAGCAGGCGCCCGACGCGGCCGAGCAGTCCGCTCCGCAGCAGTGGGAGCAGGCTCCGGAGGCGCCGCGGTGGGACGCGCCGGCGGCCTATGCGGAGAGCGGTGCCCATCCCGCGCGGCAGTGGGAGCAGCCGCAGTCCCCGGCCGAGGCGGCGCAGCCCGGCGCGGAGACCGGTGGCCAGGCCGCTTACCAGTGGGAGCAGGCCCCGCCCGCTCCCGCGGAGGCCCCGCAGTCCTGGGAGCAGCCGCAGTCGCCGGCCGAGGCGGCGCAGCCCGGCGCGGAGAGCGGCGGTCAGGCCGCTTACCAGTGGGAGCAGGCCGCTCCCGCGCCCGCTCCGGAGCAGGCGCGGTGGGACCGGTCGGCCGCGCCCGCCCAGCCGCAGCAGCCCGCCGCGGAGACCGGCGGCCGGCCGTCCCCCTACCAGTGGGACCAGGTGCTCGCCGGGGCCGAGCAGCCCGCCCCGCAGGCGGCCCCCGGCCCCGAGGCCGGCGCGCCCGCTCCGCAGCAGCAGTGGGAGCAGCCCGCCGACCAGGGGTGGACGCAGCAGCAGGCCCTGTACCAGCAGCAGTACCCGGCGACCGGCGGGCAGCAGCCGTACCCGCAGCAGGCGCAGCGGCCCCAGGTCCAGCAGCCGCCCCAGCAGCCCCAGATGCAGCCGGTCCAGCAGCCCTACGAGCAGCCGCCGGTGCCGCAGGGGCCGGAGGACCTGGACACCGCCGCGCTGGTCCGGGGCGGCGGGGCGCGGAAGAACAAGCCGGGCAAGGGGTGGCGCAAGGCCGTGCACGCCATGTCCCTCGGCCTGGTCAACCCCGGTGAATCGGCGGCGGACAAGCGGCGCAACGAGCTCGTCGCGCGGGCGCGCACGCATGTCGCGGGCGGGCACCACCGGGTGGCGGTGCTCAGCCTCAAGGGCGGGGTCGGCAAGACGACGACCACCGTCGCGCTGGGCTCGATGCTGGCGTCGCTCCGCGGCGACCGGGTGCTCGCCGTCGACGCCAACCCCGACCGGGGGACGCTCTCCGACAAGGTGCGCCTGGAGACCGCGGCGACCATCCGGGACCTGCTCAACGAGCAGCACATGATCACCCGCTACGCCGACATCCGCGGGTTCACCTCGCAGGCGATGAGCCGGCTGGAGATCCTCGCCTCGGACCGCGACCCCGCGGTCTCCGAGGCGTTCAGCGAGTCGGACTACCGGGAGGTCTCCCGGCTGCTGGAGCACTACTACTCCATCTGCCTGACCGACTGCGGGACCGGCCTGCTGCACTCGGCGATGCGCGGCGTGCTCGGCCTGGCCGACCAGGTGGTGCTGGTCAGCTCGCCGTCGGTGGACGGGGCGCGCAGCGCCAGCGCCACCCTGGACTGGCTGGAGGCGCACGAGTACGGCTACCTGGTGCGGGGCGCCGTGGTGGTGCTCTCCATGGTCCGGCCCAGCGGCAAGAGCTCGGTCGACCTCGACCGGTTGGAGCAGCACTTCGCGAGCCGCTGCCGCGCGGTGGTCCGGGTCCCGTGGGACTCCCACCTGGAAGAGGGCGCCGAGGTCGACCTCGACCGCCTGGCCCCCGGCACCCGCGACTCCTACCTCAAGCTGGCCGCGACCGTGGGCGAGGCGTTCGCCTGGCCGCGCTGACCGGACGGGACCCCTTCCCGCAGCGGAAAGCCCCCTGCGGGAAGGGCCCCGCCGGCGGATGTGAGCTAGCATCTGTCGAGGCGCCCGGAGCGCCACCAGGAGGGTTCGCATAGCGGCCGAGTGCGACGGTCTTGAAAACCGTTAAGTCCTTCCGGGGCTTCGTGGGTTCGAATCCCACACCCTCCGCAGCGAGCCGTGAAGGCCCCCGCCCACCAGGCGCGACACCGCCCGGGCGGGGGTCTTCGCGTACCCGGCGGGATGCAGCCGTATGCCGCCATGAGCAGCCCGCAGCGGGTGGCCGCGGAATATACGCGGAATGCTTCCATGAGCGTCTTCGCAGGTCGTCCCAGGTATGCGGAAGGGGCCCCGGAATCCGGGGCCCCTGTCGGCCGCCTGTGTTCACTCGTCGTCCTGCTCTTCGTCCCCGCCGAGCATTCGGTCGATGCGCCGGTTCGCGATGGCGTCATCGCCGTCCATGCACTTGGCGTAGACCCGGAGTAGGACGTTGACCGAGTGGCCGGCCCGCTCAGCGACCTTGGTCGGCGGCACCCCGGAATTCAGCCAGGCGGACACGCCTGCATGCCGGAGGTCGTAGGGTCGTTCGGCCAGCGGCGAGTCCGCCTTGTCCGGGGGGAGCGCGAGCAGCCGGGCCTGTCTCCACACGTCGGTGTAGGAGGACGACGGGATGACGTTGCCGCCCGGTTGCCGGAAGAGACGCCCGTCCGGAGCCGTCCCGAACTCGGAGATGTGCTCCCGGAGCATACGGACCAGGACGGGCGGAATGGGAACGGGGCGGACCTCGTTGGCCGCACGGTGCTTGAGGTGCCGGGGGTCATGCCGGTTGCCGGTACCGGTGTAGCGTTTGCCGACCTCTGGAGACGACTTGGCGAGGTAGAGCATCCCCCAACCGGATTCGGGAAGGTCACAGTCCTGTTCACGGAGGGCCAGCGCTTCGGCCGTGCGCAGTGCCCCGTAGTACATGCAGCCGAACATCGCGACCAGCCGTCGCCCTCGAAGCGGATCACGCGACCCGACGTAGGTCACGGCGGTGAGCAGCTCGGCGGCCTGCCGGGGGTTGCATACCGACCGCCGGTCGATCTGTTCCGCGGCTTTGTCCGGCTCCCAATCGACGTCGGGCATCGGGTTCTTCGGGATCAGCCGCTTCTTTCCCTTGGCCGCCCGCTTGAGTGCGTTGTAGAGGACCGAACGCTTCCGGGCGACCGTGTTCGCGGCGGCCGGCTTGCCGTCGAGGCGCAGCGTCAGCGCTTTGAGAGCTTCGGTCAGGACGTCCTCGTCCATCACCGCCGAGACGGGCAGAGAAGCTTTCTCCAGCCAGCGGAGCGCCGCGGCGATGTCCGGGGGCGGAGTCTTCGCCGTCTGCCCTTCTGGGACAGGAGGAAGCGCATAGTGGCACACGGCCCGGTACAGGATCTTCCGATCCGGTTTCCCAGGGAGATCGCGGACGAGGGCGGGCACAGTGGTGGCCAGCGCCTCCAGAACGCCCTTGCGGGTGTTGGGAGCGTCCTTGCCCCAGCGCTTGGCCACGTAGGAGGCGCTGTAGTCCAGCCAAGAGACGCCGGAGGGCTTCTCCGTCATCGATTCTGGAAGGCCTGTCTCGACATCGAACGCCTCTTCGTTCTTGACCGCTCGGCGAAGGTCGAACAGGAAGTTCTCCGCCCCGGACTTGTACTTGAATGTCTGCGACTTCTCCCGCCGAGCGACCTTCCAGCGCACCGTGTGCGAGACGGCAGGCCTCTTCCCTGAGTGCTTCCCGGCCCCGTAATTGGTCTTGATGCTCCAGAACCGCACGTCGTAGGAGTTCACGCGACATCCTCCCGGAGGGCTTCCAGCCACAGCGTGAAGTCGCTGCGCCAGATCCGGAGTTCGCCGTTGGGCAGCTTGATGCTGTCCGGCGCGTTGCCCAGCTCCCGCCACCGGTAGAAGGTCCGCCGGGAGACCCCGCCGAGCTCTTCGAGGACTTCCGGAACGGTCATCAGGCGGTCGTTCTTACGCAGCGGAACCGTCGCCCCGTTCATGCCGCCCTCCTCACTGCCGAAGGTTCTGCGATCCGGGTCGCGTCCAGCTGTGCGCGGCGTTTCAGCGCCTCCCCGACCGCGCGGAGGAGGCGGTGTTCGCGGGGCGGGACGTCGGGGTCGGTGGGGTTGGCCAGCTCCCAGGCGAAGGAGCCGGTCACGGCCGGTCCCGCTGCGCCGGCGTCTTCCTGGCCGCCGTCAGGGTCGGCTCCGAGCCGTTCGAGGACCCAGGCCAGCCGGTCGGCCTTGTGGTCGGCCACCGTCTTGTTCGACCACTTGCGCGAGACCAGGACGCGGCGTCCGGCGTGGCCCAGGTGTTCGCGCTTGTGCGCCTTGGAGCGGCAGAACCCGGGGACCAGGCCCTCACGGGCGCCGTCGGGCTGGATGCCGTAGCGCAGCCAGTTGGCGCACCGGGGCGAGCAGGGTTCGAACCGCAGCGCCTCCACCAGGCGGTCAACGTGGCGCTCCTGGGCGGAGGATTCGGCGGGGTGGCATTGGGCGATGTCCTTGGTCAGGTACTTGGCCAGGTAGCGCACGCACCGGTCCGCGTCGGCCGATCCGGCCACGACCCCCTTGGCGTCGACCTGGCGGCCGAAGCGCGCCACGTGCATCGGTTCGGCCTGCGGATCGGCATCCAGGGCGTCCAGCGCCTCGTCCCAGGTCGGCAGCGCCTCACCGGTGGCCGGGTCGAGGTGGTTACCGGTCGCCTCGTCGTAGACGGGCAGGTTCGCGCCGTCGTAGACGACCTCGTCGGCGGGCGGCCACCACACCTGGTGGTAGGTCGCGGCGGCGATCTGGCGCAGCTCGGCCCGGGGCAGGGTGCCGCGCACCGCCATGTGCAGGTGCGGGGCCAGGCGGCGTTGCGGTTCGACGGAGGCGAAGTACTGGACGTCGTAGCCGGCCACCCGCCGCAGGTTCTGCACGAACCGGTCCACGAGCTTGGAGAAGTGGATGGCGTCCCGGGCGGCGCGCCGGTAGTCGTAGGTCGAGGGGTCGACCGGGGTTCCGTCCGAGCGCACTCGCCCGTAGGAGTCCAAGGTCAGGGTGAGGAACATGGAGGGGCGGAAGGTCTTGCCCGAGGCGGGGTCGGTGAAGGCCCGCCCCAGCGTGGTGTTCTTGCGCTGACGCTTGGGCAGGTCCGGGGCGTCCTGCCGCCGCCGGGTCGACCGGGCCCGCCGGGGCCGGGAGGACACCGAGGACGGAGCCACCGACCCGCGCAGTCCGGAGGCGGTGATCTCGGTGTCCAGGTCGGCGATCGCGGCGTCCAGTGCCCGGAGGTCTTCTGGGGAGGCGTCCCCTTCAGCGGCCAGGCGGTCGCGCTCAGCGGTGACCACGGCCCGTTTGGCGACCCAGTCCTGTTGGACCCCGGTGGGGTCGTCGGGGGCGGGTTCGGGCTCTTCGGCCAGGTGCCAGCCCTCTTCGCACTGAGTGCGGCGGATGGAGCGCTTGCGCTTGGCGCAGGCCGGGCAGCGCGATTCCAGGGTGGCCCCGCACGGGACGTCGATGATCTCGGTCCGGCCGGTGGCGATGTCGGTCCGGCGCAGCGAGACGGGGCGGATGCACACGCCCTTGTCGGCCGCGATCTGCTCGGCCACCTCCCGGGCCAGCGGTTGGGCCAGGCGCTCTGCCCGGGTGGTCTTACCGGTCACGGTGGGCACTACTCGCCTCCGTCCGCGTCGGCGGCGGTCATGGTGTCGATGTCGTCGTCGCTCACGTAGGCGGCCCGGACCCGGACCGGCATCGTGGAGCCCTCCAGGCGGACATAGGCGGTGCCGGGAACGCCGGCGTCGATCAGGTGGGCGTCGGCGCCCCGGTCGCGGGCGTCGGGGCCGAGCACCATGTCGACCTGGGAGGCCTCGTCCAGCCGGAGCGCCACCTTGTCGGGGAACAGGTTGCGCAGGTTCATGACCTCCTTGCGGGGGTCCTGCAGCGCGGCCAGGACCGCGTACCCGACACTGCGCCCCTGGGAGGTCAGCGTGGCCATCGCGGCCTCCGCCCGGCGGCGGATGTCGCGGTCGGGGTGGTAGGCGGTCAAAAACGCCACCTCGTCCAGAACCACCACCTCGAAGGGGTCATCGGTGGTGGGGGTGTGGGCGCGGATGCGCCCGGCGTAGCGGGCGGCGCGAGCCTGCATGTCGGCCACGGCCTCTTCCAGCAGCTCCACGCACGCTTCCCCGGAGTCGGCGTACCGGTGGAAGAGCGAGCGCCCGTACGACAGCTCCATCCGCTTGGGGTCGACCGCCCGCACCCGCACAAGCCCTTCACGGATGGCGGGGAGCATGGCGCGGATCGCCGACCAGATGACCGATCCCTTCCCGGAGCCGGTGACGCCGGCGACCAGGACGTGGGTGCCGTGCAGGCGCATCCGCCACGTCCGCCCGTCCTCACGCAGCCCCATCGGCAGCGCGGCCAGGTCCACGCCGTCGGCCGAGCCGGGGATGGGAAGGGCGCCGATCGGATCGGCCAGCATGTCGTGCCGGGGGAACTCCAGCACGATGTCCAGCGGGCCGCGCACCTCCACCCGGCAGGCCGGGGCGCGGAACCCGTGCGCCAGGTGGGCGGTGCGCTCTTCGAAGGCGGACGGGGCGGTGCCGGGAACCAGCTTGACCCGCACCCGGTCGGCCCACTGGGTGCACGTCACCGCGCGGATCCGCGGAAGGTACTGGCGCTCCAGGTAGGACTCTGCGAGCCCGGAGACCACCAGCACCGGTTGCCAGTGCCGCCGGTAGACCCACACTCCGCGCACCAGGGCCAGCGCCCGCAGGGAGATCCACCTCCGGAAGGCCGCGGGGCGGAGCTTCCACCAGGCCAGACCGCCGATGGTGGCCACGGTGCACACCAGCGCCGGGCCGATCCAGTCCAGCAGCCACCACGACCCCGCCAGGACGGCGGCGGAGGCGGTGGCGAGGGGGAAGCGGACCGGCAGCGTCCCGAGGAAGGCCAGCAGGCGCCAGAGCCAGCGCCCGATGATGAACACCGCCGGCGTCTCCACCACCGGCGTGCTGAACCGGATCGCGTGCGCGGGGACCGGAGCGGTCGGCTGGACCGGGGCGGCTCCGTTGCCCTTGCCGTTGAGCATCAGCGACGCCCCCCGGTGCGGACCTCGTAGGAGGAGGCCAGCTCTTCGGCGCGGGCGGCGGCCAGCTCGGCCCGCGCGGTGGCCAGGTCGGCGCGGGCGGCAGCGGCGACCGACCGGGTCTCCGCGTCGGTGGTCTGGGCGGCGATCCGGTCCAGCAGCGAGGACTTCCACGCCAGGACGTCCAGGCGGCCCCGGGCGCTCTCGGAGCGGGAGGGGGCGGTCTGCTGCTCGCGCAGCGCGGCCAGGAAGTCGGTGATCTCCCGGACGGACACGCGCACGGGCCGTTCTGCCATCATGAGGACGCACCTCTCTTGGGTTTGCGCAGTTCTCAGGGGGTGAAGGGGCGGCCGAAGGTGTTGGCGCACCAGGCCGCCCCGCGAAACGTCGGTCTAACCGGCGGTGAAGAGCCGCTCCACCTCGTCGGCGTAGGCGCGGGCCGCATCGGCGAACCGGCGAGCGGCTTCGGCCTCGTCCCGGGTGACGGCCCCGCCCGAGAGCGGGGAGATCGTGACCATGAGGCCCGGTTCATCGATGCGCAGCTGAGGAGTGCTCTCCCGGACCGTGGAGAGGTCGATCCCGGTGCCCTCCTCCAAACGGAGCGACAAGATCGTGAGCGCCATCACTCACCGCCCTTGGTGCTCGCGGCGGCGGGGGTCCTGTTGCGTGAGCCCGCAGCGCCGGGCGCCTTCATGCCCTGGGCGCGCAGCGAGTAGGCGACCCGGGGGCGGCGCCCGTTGTCGTCCACGTAGGGCATGACCGCCATGCGCTCGAACTCCACCGGGCGGAACGGCAGGCCCGCCGCCTCGTCCGGCATGGTCGGGCAGACCTCGGCGGGGATCTTCACCTTCACGCTCTTGGCCTTGCCGCGGGCTTCGGGGTCGGCGTCGATGACGTCCACCGCCCACAGCGGCAGCCCGGTGTTCTTGTCCAGCTGGGGACGCTTGGTCTCGAAGTCGGTGATGGGCTCCACGCTCAGCGCGTAGGCGCCGTGGGGGAACACCGTCCCGAACTCCACCGGGATCGCACCCTGAATCGCCATGAGGACACTCCTCTACTCGTTGTTCATGCAGGTCAAAACCCCTGTCGCGACCGGCGTGCAGTCGCCCCGTCCAGGAATCGATACATGTATAGCATGTATCGAAGTTGGCTGTCAGCGGTAGCCGGGGAAGTCGTCTCGGGGAGTCCCGGATCCGCTGGCACCCGGGCTGTTCCGACGCTTACGACCATCCCTTGAACAGGCGGGACGGGATCACTACATGGCTGGACGTGTTCGGGACGTCTCGATAATGTGAGCGCGTCCTTAGACGTCCTGCGAGCCCCGAGGTACATGCCGAACGAGAGGTTGCGAGCCGCGCTCCTCCAGCGCGGAGCCACGCCCGCCGACCTGGCGGAGGCGATCGGCGTGGACGCGAAGAGCGTCGAGCGCTGGATCACCCAGGGCCGCACGCCCTACCGCCGGCACCGCTATGCGGCCGCGGTCTACCTCGAAGCGGAAGAGACCTACCTCTGGCCGAAGGCCCTCAGCCCGGAGCAGAGCAAGGCGGCGTCGCAGAGCGAGATCGTGGAGATCTACCCGCACCGCTGGAGCGTCCCGCAGGACATGTGGAAGCGCCTCTTCGAGAAGGCCCAGGAGGAGATCTCCGTCCTGGTCTTCAGCGGGTTCTTCCTGGCCGACGACCCGAGCATGGTCAAGCTGCTCGCGGACAAGGCGCGGGCCGGCGTCCGGATCCGCTTCCTGCTCGGTGACCCGGACGGCGAGGCCGTCGCCCAGCGGGGCGAGGACGAGGGCATCGGCGACCTGATGGCGTCGAAGATCCGGAACGTGATCCTGCTGTACAAGTCGGTGCGCGCGGTCGAAGGCGCCGAGTTCCGGCTGCACGACACGGTCCTGTACAACTCGCTGTACCGCGCCGATGACCAGTTGCTGGTCAACACGCACGTCTACGGCGCTCTTGCGTCCGAGGCGCCGGTCTTCCATCTCCGCAAGGTCCCCGGCGGCGGGATGATGAGTACTTATCTCGAAAGCTTCGAGAAGGTGTGGAGCAAGGCGACCCCACTCGACTGAGGGAAGGTCCATGGGCAAGCGGATCGACTACTACGACGACCCCGAGGCGCCGGAGGCCAACAGCCGCGTCCCGTCGGTGAACGTCTTCGTCGTCAACGAGCGCGACGAGGTCCTGATGATCCGCCGGACCGACAACGACAACTGGGCCGTCCCCGGGGGCGCGATCGACCTGGGGGAGTCCGTGCCCCAGGCCGCCGTCAGGGAGACCGAGGAAGAGTCCGGTATCACCTGCGAGATCACCGGGATCGTGGGCACCTACACCGACCCGAAGCACATCGTCTACTACACCAGCGACGGCGAGGCCCGGCAGGAGTTCTCCATCGCGCTCACGGCACGGCCCGTGGCAGGCGAGCCGAGGCCGAGCGACGAGTCGAAGGAAGTCCTCTGGGTCTCCAAGGACGAACTCAAGGGCTTCACCATGGATCGCTCCATGCGGTTGCGCATCGACCACTTCCTCGCGGGCGGTCCGACGCACATCGGGTGATCGTCAAGCGGCGTCGGCCAACCGCCGCTCCACGTTCCGCACAGCCGCCTTCAGCGCCGGGGACGAGCGGGTGATGGAGCGGTGCACCAGGTCTTCGGGGGCGTAGCGCTCCAGGATCTCCGAGAGCCGGCGCTCCACCGGCAGGTGGGTCCCGTCCGGGCCGGTCGTCATGTCCGCGTAGGTGACCGCCTCCAGTAGGTGCTCCGGCGGCGGTTCGAACTCGCCTTTCAGCAGGTCGAGCAGGCCGCGTTCCTCCGCTTCGACGGTGGCTCCGGAGTGGTGGGCGACCAGCGAGCACAGCCGTTCGTCGGCCTGGTGGACGCCGCGCAGATGACGGGCCCCGTCGAGGGGGTGGAAGCCGGTGCCGACGAGGTCCGGGGAGTACCCGATGTCGTGCAGCCAGGCCGACGCCTCCAGGAGGTCGGCCTCGTCACCGAGCAGGTTCTTCAGCGATCGGGCTTGTTCCGCCACGCCCTGGGTGTGCGCCCAGCGGCGGGGCAACGGCTGTTCGAGCAGTTCTCGCGCGAGTTCCCGCGCCCAGTGAACATGTCCCACATGCAGCAGGCTAGCCCGCGTCCGTTCCGGGCTCTCTGACGAACCGGCCCTTGCCGTGCACGGCGACGATCAGCCCCGTCCCCTCCAGCTCGGAGAGGGCTTGGCGGGCGGTTCCCCGGGAGACGCCGTACTGGCGCACGATCGCGGCTTCACTGGGCAGGGCGTCCCCGGGGGCCAGGTCGCCGCTGGTGATCCGCTCCCTGAGTTCGGCGGCGATCCGCCGGTACTGAGCCGGCAGAGCTTCGGAGGCCGCCCCCTTCCGCTCTTCCGCGGAGCACACGACCCGTCCGGTCCCGGGACGAGCTTTGATCAGCCCGTCGGCTTCGAGCGCGGCCAGGGCGCGGCGGACGGTGGTGCGTGCGACGCCGAACTCCTGTCCCAGAGCGGACTCCGAAGGAACGGCGTCGCCTGGGGCGAGCTCCCCACGGGTGATCCGACCACGGAGCGAATCCGCGATCTGATTGTAGGCACCCCACGGGGTCGCACGCGGGCTCAAACGGATTCCTCCGACTTCGGTTGAAGAGTGCTGTTCAGGATCCTAGGACTTGGATGCCTATAGATGCCTAGCATCTATGCGCTGCAGCGTTCGGGAGGCCCGTCGATGCCGACCAACCCGAAGGCCTTCCCCTCAGTCGGCACCGACGGACACCCGCGACCGCTCGGACGAGGCTCACCGAGCGTCGACCGGCGGCCGGTCCTCACCCCTCCAGAGGACCGTTCTCGGTGGTTCCGTTCCGGGGCCTGGTTCTTTCGCGCGGTCCTTGCCGCGCCGTCGCTCTCCCCGCCCCCGCAGGGGGGTTCTCCAGCTGGCGGATGAAGGTCTCCAAGTCCTCTTCGATGAGGGTCGGCGCATGCCGGGCCGTGTCGTCCATCGTGGTCGCGATCCACAAGCGTGCGGTCCGCCTGATCGACCACCGCTCCCCGTAGTGGTGCCGCAGGAGACGGAGCAGCGGATCGGAGCCGACGTCGTCCTTCATGCCGCCATCACCTCCCTTCGAGAGATGTCGAGGAGGACCCCCAGGCCGAGCCGGCTCCGGTCGATCCGCTCCACCTCGCGCTGCCGTTCGGCGTGCAGGACATAGGGCCGGACCATCCTGGCCAGCGGTGCCACGGCATACGCCCGGGGCGGAGGAGTGAACAGGACCGCCGCGTAGGACCTTGCCCCGAGGGGGCGTTCTGCAGAGGGATCGCGCGGCCAGAAGCGCGCGATAAGGTTCCGCATGTTCCGCCTGCTCCAATCAGGTGAGAACCGCGCCCCCGGAGTGTTCAGACCACTCGCGGGGGTCTTCGCTACCTGGGACGACGATGCTCGGAGCAGGCGGACATGTGTACCACGTATCGGACTTCTTGAGGGACGTCTGGGGACGTCTTCTGTTATCGTCGGGGTCCCGCGCACCCCGGAGGGCACCGACGTGAACGCTGCACTGCGCAAGGCGATGGCCGCGTCCCGACTCACCGAGACCGACGTCGCCGCGCACCTCGGTGTGGATCCGAAGACGGTGCAGCGGTGGCTCTCCGGCCAGCGGCCCTACCCCCGGCACCGCTGGGCGGTGGCCGATCTTCTCCAGGTCGAGGAGAGCGCACTCTGGCCGGAAGAGGGTCGGCCCCAGGAAGATCCTGCGCTCTCCGAGCATGCCCACCGGGTGTACGCCCACCGCTGGGAGGTGCCCCGGGAGGTCTGGCGCGACCTGTTCGCCTCCGCCCGGCAAGAGATCGGGATCCTGGTCTACAGCGGCCTCTTCCTGGCCGACGACGCCGGCATGGCGGAGATCCTGGCGGAGAGGGCCGGGGCCGGGGTGGGCGTTCGGATCATCCTTGGAGATGCGCAGTCCCGGCAGGTGGAGCAGCGCGGAGAGGCCGAGGGGATCGGGGAGGCCCTGGCGGCCAGGGCCCGCAACGCGCTGCTGCTCTTCCGGCCGCTGCTCGGTATCGACGGGGTCGAGATCCGGACGCACGCCACCGTCCTGTACAACTCCGTCTACCTGACCGAGAACCGGCTCCTGGTCAACCAGCACGTCCACGGGTTCCCCGCGGCGAAGTCCCCGGTGGTCGAGATCGACCGCGCCCGGTCTCCGGACATGGCCGAGACCTACGTGCGCAGCTTCGAACTGGTCTGGAAGGGCGCGAAACGCGTCGAGCCGTGAAGCCGCAGGCCGCTCCGTTGCCGAATCCGGCTATATGGGATCAAGGCGCCGGCGCTCGCGCGCCGTCGCGGCCTGCCGTCCGCCGCTGGGCTGCGGGCTGCCGCCCGGTCCCAGCGTGCGGACGGCGGCCGGGGCGGCGGTGGTGGCCGTCGCCTGCCCGTCACCTCCCGATGCGGGGCGCGCCGCCGGGGAGCAGATCATTCGTGGAGCGCCGGCGGGAAGGCGTTCCGGTCGGGGCGAGGACGTGTGGAACCAGGGGGCTACCGCCCCCATGGACCCCCGAGAGCCGGAGCACCCGCTCGCGCGATGCTGCTCTGTCTGTGGTCCGGACCGCTCGCGCGATCGGGCACTCCGGACCGTTACCGTGGTGGCCCGCCGCTGTGGTCGCCGAAGGCGACAGGGCGTCGCTCTGACCGAGATGGCGGGAATCGGTTAGCGCGGAATATACGCGGAACGGTGAGGACGCCGAGGAGCCCGGAAGGTGGCACCCGGGCAGATCAGGGCAGGGGCAGTAGCTCAGGCGTCGTCGGTCTTGAAAACCGTTAAGTCCTTCCGGGGCTTCGTGGGTTCGAATCCCACACCCTCCGCAGCGAGCCGTGAAGGCCCCCGCCCACCAGGCGCTACACAGCCGGGGCGGGGGCCTTCGCGCTTCCGGCGGCCGGCCGCGGGGACGGAGGGGCGCGCGGGGCGGGCGGGCCGGGGACGGCGGAGGGGGCGGGAACCGGGCCCCGGCGGATAAGGGGGCCGGAGCGGGGCCTTCCGGAAAACGGGCTTAGGGGTGTCCGGAAGGGGTTATCGTGGCCGGGCCCCTCTTCCCGCCGGCTTCTTCCCCCGGAGGCCGCCGGTGACCGCGACCGGTGAGCCCTGCGCCGGTCGGGTGAACACGCAGGCGGGCGCGGGCGGGGTCGTGCTCGCACCACCGTGTGCGGGAGGGTGTGCCCCTGATGAGAGGGGTGTACGGGATATCGTCCGGATCGGTCCGGCTCACCTAGGGTCGTCGATCTGACGAAGGAGCGATCGATGACCCCTCCGACCGCGTTCCCCGAACGCGACCTCTTCCTGGACGCGCTGCGGCTGCTGGTGATCGTGCTCGTGGTGGCACAGCACTGGTCGCTGCCGGTGCTGTCCTTCTCCGCGGCCTCGGGCACCCTGTCCATGGGGAGCGTGCTCAACGCCGAGGGAGGTTTCGCGGTGACCTGGATCGTCCAGGTGATGCCGCTGATCTTCTTCGTCGGCGGCGCGGTGAACGTGCTGAGCCGCCGCGCCTCGGCGGCCAAGGGGACCACCGCGTCGGAGTGGCTGGCCAAGCGGCTGCGCCGGCTGGCCTGGCCGGTGATCCCGCTGGCCGCCGCGTGGATACCGGCGGCCTACCTGCTGGCCGCGGCGGGCGTCCCGGAGCAGCCGCTGCGGGTCGGCACCGAGGCCGCCGGGATCGTGCTCTGGTTCCTCGCCGTCTACGTGCTGGTCGTCGTCGCCACCCCGGTGCTGGCGCGGGCCGAGGACCGGTTCGGCTGGGCGGTCCCCGCCGCGCTGCTGGCCGGGGCCGCGGCCGTCGACACCGCCCGGTTCGCCACCGGCGCGGACGCGCTCGGCTACGCCAACGTCGCGTTCGTCTGGCTCGGCCTGCACCAGCTCGGCTTCCGCTACTCCGCCGGGGCGATCGGCCGCCGCGGGGCCGCGGCGATGGCGGCCGGCGGGTTCGGCGCCGCCGTCGCGCTGGCCGCGTTCGGCCCCTACTCGCCCAACATGACCGGGGTGTTCGCGGTGGAGGCGTCCAACGCCGGCCCGCCGACCCTGGTCCTGGCCGGCCTGGGCGTCGGCCAGATCGGGCTGGCGGTGCTGCTCCGCGACCGCATCACCGGGTGGGTCGCGCACCCGGCCCCGGCGCGGGTGCTGCACTGGATCGGCCCCCGGCTGATGACGGTCTACCTGTGGCACATGGCGCCGCTCTCCCTGGTCGCCGGGGTGCTGGTGCTGGGCCTGGGGATGCACACCCCCGCCCCGCTCTCCGGGGCCTGGGCGGTGTGGTGCCTGGTCGGCGCGGCCCTGGCGCTTCCGCTGCTGTGCACGGTGGTGGGCTGGGCGGTCCGGTTCGAGGAGCCGCCCCGGGCGCTCCGCGGCGACCCGGGGACGGCCCGGATCCTCGGCGCGGCCGCGCTGACCGGCGGCGGCCTGCTGGTCCTCACCACCGGCGGGCTGGGCACCGGCCCGCTCCCGCTGCTCGGCGCTCTGGCGGTCTGCGCGGGCATGCTGGCCACCCTGCCCGCGGTCCGCCTGCCCCGCCCGGCCCCGGTCGGCTGAGCGGCCCGGCGGGCGGGGCCGGGCCGGGGAGGGGCTCCGCGCGGCCCGCTCCGCCCGGAGCAGGGGGTGGCGCCGCTCATTACCCGCAAGTAACATGGCCGGCATGACGACGATGAGCGCCGAAGCGGCGGAGATGGTCAAGTCCGGCTTCCTCGCCGCGGTCCCCTTCGCGCGGACCCTCGGGGTGGCCTTCGAGGAGATCGACCACGGCCGCGCCGTGCTGCGCCTCCCCGACAGCGCCGACCACCACAACCACGTCGGCGGACCGCACGCCGGCGCCATGTTCACCCTGGCCGAGTCGGCCTCCGGGGCGATCGTCATCGGGACCTTCGGCGACCAGCTGGAGCGCGCCGTCCCGCTGGCCGTCTCCGCGGAGATCCGCTACCGCAAGCTGGCGATGGGCGACGTCATCGCCGAGGCGAAACTGGGCCGCACCCGCGAGGACGTCCTCGCCGAGCTGGACGCCGGCGGGCGCCCGGAGTTCCCGGTCGAGATCGAGCTGCGCACCGAGGACGGTACCGTCACCGGTCTGATGACCGTGGTCTGGACGCTCAAGCCGAAAACGTCCTCCTGACCCGGTCCGACCTGCGGCGGACTGTCGGCACCGGTGGGTACGGTGACGGCAGTCTCCGGCCCGTGAACAGGGGCCGGCCCGCCCGTGGGAGGTCCGCGTGAAGTTCCGAGTCGACCGAGACGCGTTCGCCGACGCGGTCGCCTGGACCGCCCGGGCGCTGCCCGCCCGGCCCGCCGCCCCGGTCCTCGCCGGGATGCGGCTGGAGGCCGCCGGGGACGGCCTGCGGCTCTCCGGGTTCGACTACGAGGTCTCGACCCGCGCCCGGGTGGACGCCGGCATCGAGGAGCCCGGCGAGGTACTGGTCTCCGGGCGGCTGCTCGCCGAGATCGCCCGGAGCCTCCCCGCCGAGCCGGTCGAGCTGCGCACCGAGGCGGCGCGCGCCCTGCTCACCTGCGGCAGCGCCCGGTTCACCCTGCTCACCCTGCCGCTGGAGGACTACCCGGTCCTGCCCGAGATGCCGGGGAGCGCGGGCTCGGTGCCGGCCGACCGGTTCGGCGCCGCGGTGCGCCAGGTCGTCCCGGCCGCCGGCCGGGACGACACCCTGCCCATGCTCACCGGGGTGCACCTGGCGTTCCGGGGCGACGCCCTCACCCTGGCCGCCACCGACCGGTACCGGGTGGCGGTGCGCCGGACGCGGTGGCGCCCGGAGGACCCGGAACTGTCCGCCTCGGCCCTGGTGCCCGCCCGCACGCTGCACGACTTCGCCCGCTCGCTGCCGCCCGGCGGCGACGTCGGGGTGGCGCTCTCCTCGCTCCCCCTCGGCGAGGCGGCCGCGTCCTCCCGCGGCGAGGGGATGATCGGCTTCGACACCGGCTCCCGGCGCACCACCTCGCGGCTGATCGACAGCGACTTCATCGACTACGAGCCGCGGTTCCCGGCCGAGGCGGCGGCCCGCGCCGAGGTGCCGGTGGCCGCGCTGGCCGAGGCGGTCCGCCGGGTCGCCCTGGTCGCCGACCGGAGCACGCCGCTGCGGCTCTCCTTCACCGAGGGCGAGGTCGTGCTGGAGGCCGGCTCCGGCGACGACGCGCAGGCCGCCGAGGCGCTCAGCGTCGCCTACCGGGGCGAGCCGATGCGGGTGGCGTTCGCCCCCGGCTACTTCCTGGACGGCCTGGGCGGGGTGGGCACGGAGACGGCCTGGCTGGACTTCACCCTGCCGACCAAGCCGGTGGTGATCTCCGAGGTCCCCGCCGAGGAGGGCGGGGAGCCGGACTTCCGCTACCTGGTGATGCCGCTGCGGGTCTCCTGACCCCGGGCGGGCGGAGGGTCAGTCCGGGCAGCCCTCGTTGCTCTGCACCTCCTCGGTGTCGAGCGGGACGAGCTCGTAGTGGAGGGTGCGGTAGCGCAGCAGCCGGTGCGAGATGGGCACCGCCCAGCGCTGCAGCACCGGGTGGCGCCGGCCGAGGAGCAGCGAGGCGTGCCGGCTCTCCGGCTCGGTGAGCAGGCGGACCCGGCCGTGCACCGGTTTGCCCCGGGGCTCGCCGCGGAACGTGCTCGGCCGGAGGTCGGCGAAGGGGTAGCCGCCGAGCCGCTTGGCCTTCCCGGACTCCTCCCAGGTGCGGAAGATGATGCGGCCCTTGTCGACCACGTAGCTGACCGGGGTGTCCACGCCGGTGACCCCGTCGGCCCGGTACGTGGTCAGCAGGCCCGTCTTGTAGTCGCGGAACGCCTTCAGGAGCGCGGTTGCGTTCATCCTCGGTGACTCCCTGGATCCGTGGCTGGTACTGAGCAGCCTTCCCAGGAGAGTGACGCCCGTCACCTTTTGCCGGGGCTTTGGTGGCGGCGGGATGCGCGGCGGGTGGAAAACCGCCTTATCCACAGGCAAGGACCGGAAATCGGGGGTTATCCACAGTGATTTTCCGGGTTGTGCACAGAGTTATCCACAGGGTGATCCCATCAGGGGAAAACCCCGGCGATCATTCGCCCTCGGTGATCCGCCCGCCGCCGTCCCCGCCGACCGCGGTCTCCATGCCCAGCTGCGCGGAGCGGCCGCGCAGGTAGCCGGCGCGCGCCCCGGCCCGGTGGTGGGTGCGCTCCGGCCGGGTCGGCTTGAGCTGCGGGAAGCGGCGCTGGAAGTCCTCCTTGACCCGGTCCACGTCGCTGCGGAGCACCAGGTCGGCGCCGGTGGGCGCGGGCTCCTCCGCGGAACCGGAACCCGGATCGGAACCGCCGCCCGCCGGCTCCTCGCGCAGCCGGGCGCGGAACTCGCGGATCCGCTCGGCGACGGCGTAGCCGTAGGCCCGGATGAACGAGCGGTAGAACCGGCTCCGCTCGCCGGCCAGCGCGGACCGGTCGAGGTTGCGCAGCTCGCGCAGGTCGGCGATGTGGTTGCGGGCGGTGAACCGGGCGGAGGCCTCCATCTGCAGGGTGATGGAGGGCAGCAGCACGCGCAGCGATTCCAGCGCGGAGACGGTGCCGACGATGATCAGGGTGCGCTCGGTGTTGGCGGAGGTGTTCCCGCGCACCGCCGACTGGCAGCCGAACGCGGCGGCGATCCCGGCCAGCGCCTTGACCCGCGCCTTGCCGTGCCCGCCCACGCCGGAGACGGGGAAGTCCAGGCGGGAGACGGACTCCGCCTCCTCGCCGCGCTGGGCGCGCGCCTCCGCCTCGGCGATGGCGTGCCGGGTCATCAGCTCGGCGGCCTTGGCGGTGAACGCCTGGCTCTCCGCGTCGGTGACCGCGGGGTCCTCGGCCATCCGGAGCAGGGCACGCACCCGCTCGACCATCTTCTGCCGGGCGGGCTCACGGTTCTCGGTGGTCTCGGTGGTCAAGGGGCTCCTCTCAGCGACCCTGACCGAGACTACCCGCCGATGCCCGGTGGCGGTCAGCTGCGGCCGCCGGCCACCGTCCCGATCACACCGAGGATGACCCAGAGCACGGCGGCGGTGAGCAGGCCCGAACCGATCGCGCCGAACAGCCCGCCGCCGAAGACCAGCGCCACCGCGGCCACGCCCAGCGCGCCCGCGAGCGCCGGAGCGCCGGCGAACTTCCACGGGTACTGCGCGGCCCAGCGCTTGGCCCGCCGGTCACCCTTCTTGCCCAGCAGCGCCACCGCGCCGCCGATCAGGGTGAAGAAGAAGACACCGGCGGCGAGCCCCGAGCTCACCGAGAACGAGTTCAACAGGAAGAAGGCGATGCCGCCCACGGCGCCGCCGCCGAGGGCCGTCCCCCACGGCCACATCATCGTCGCCGAGGCGACCGGGGTGAAAGCGTTGCCGCGCTCCAGCGTCATGTCTGCTCCTCGCGAATGGTGCGGGCGTTCCCGCCCGGATCCGGTCGGGTCCCAGGCTCGCCTTCCAGACTGCCCGCGTGCCCGCGGGAGTGCATCAGGGCCCATCCCTGACTTACCCCTGACCCGTCGGCCGTGCACGTCGACCGGTCAACGAACGGCGCCACCGGGGAGTGCCCGGGCCGCCCGGTCAGGCGCAGTGCACGAGCGGTTCCAGGCCGGCCTTCTCCAGCAGCCACTCCGGGGCGGCCGTCCCGGTCCGCCCGGTCCGGTCGGTGACGGCCAGCACCGCGCGGCCGCCCGGGGAGCGGGCGGCGCCCGCGGCGTCGGCGGAGGCGGTGCCGCGGGCGATGGTCACCCCGGGCACCGGCGCCACCTCGGCATCGGTGACCAGGTGCACCCGGGGGAACCACAGGTGCAGCGGGGGCAGTGAGAGGTGGTCGGGGAGCACGTCGCCGGGCACCCCGGACCCGGCCAGCCCGGCCAGCGCGTCGCGCAGCTCGGCCACCGCCTCCTCGCCGCTGCCGCCGCTCCGGGCCAGCACCGCGTCGGCGTCGACCACCAGGTCCAGCCGGGACGCCAGGGCGCCGCGCAGCAGCGGCCAGATCTCCCCGAAGGCGGGCAGCAGCGGCAGCTCGGTCACCCGGTCCACCGGGACCCAGCGGATCTCCCTGCTCTCCGCGTTCTTCCCGGTGAACGGGCGGATCGCCCGGGAGCGGGTCAGCACCGTGTCGTAGTGCCAGCTGCCGCGGGCCGCCCGGTGCACCGCGGACACGTCGATCGGCCCGAGCTCGCCGTCCACCTCCTCGCCGAACTCGCGCAGCGCGCCGGCGACCGAGGACTCGCCGCTGTCCAGGGCGCCGCCGGGCATCCCCCAGGTGTCCCCCTGGTGGGTCCAGGACGCCCGGTGCTGGAGCAGGACGTGCGGCGTCTCCCCGTCGATCCCGGGGGCGTGCAGCAGCACCCCGGCCGCGCCGTAGAGCCCCCAGCGCTCCGAACCGTCGGGCAGGGTCACCCACCCGTCGCCGTCTCCTCTGCTCACCCGGTCCTCCTCAGCAGCTCGCACGGTCCCGCTCCCGTTCTTACCGCACCCGGCCGGGGAGCGGCGGCCGAATCCGGCCAAGGCGGCGGAGGACGCCCGGGGGTCGCTAAGATTCACCCGCGATGACCAGGCAGATCCCTTTCGCCGCGTTACTGCCCCTGTACACGCTGGACCTCGCCCGCCGGTACTGGGCTCCACTGCTGTGCGTCTGGCTGCTCGGCGACTTCGCGCACCGGATGGCCATGCGCGGCATGGCGCAGCTGGTCGCCATCGAGCCCTACTTCGGCTACGCCGCGCTGGGGATCGTGCTGGTGCTGCAGCTGGCCGCCTACATCATCATGTTCCACATGCTCCGGCCCGGCCTGCCCGCGGTGGACGCCGAGTACCGCAGGGCGCGCGGCACCGGGGAGCGGCGCGGCCTCGCCGAGGCCGAGCGGAACCTGGTCGACGCGGTGGCCGTGGCGATCCTGCCGTTCCTCATCTTCTACAGCGCCTGGGACCTCATCGCGGAGGAGTACCGCAGGTTCCTCATCGCCACGGTGAACCAGGAGGGCATGGAGTTCCTGCTGGACATCGGGGCGATGAACGCCACCGGCCCGCTGATCGCGATGGCGCTGCTCGCCTTCGGCCTGCGCGCGTTCTTCGAGTACGTCTACGACCAGACCGGCAGCAAGACCACCGGCGTGCTGACCGCGCTGTTCGAGGCCACCTGGACCTTCCTCGCGCTGTTCAGCGTGGTCGACCTGCTCGGCAGGTTCTGGGCGTGGGTGGACACCCGGGCCGCGACGGTGGCCGTGCACGACACCCTCAACGCCGGCCTGGCCTGGGCCAACGGGCTGGTCACCCCGTTCCCGCTGCAGGAGCTGGTGCTCGGCGCGATCGGCGCGGTCACCGCCCTGTGGGCGATGCTCAAGGGCGGGTTCATCGAGCCGCTGCTCTGGCTGACCATCACCGCGGTGGTGTTCGGCGCCCAGATGGACCGCTACACCGGCCTGTTCCGGAAGGACACCCGCGCGGGCCGGGTGGAGCGGGCGATCATCGCCGGGCGGCGCGGGCCGCTCCGCACCGCCGCCGGGTGGGTCCGCCGGGACATGGGCGACAAGTACGTCCCGTTCCTCAACGCCTTCCGCTTCATCCTGGGCACCAGCCCGGTGTTCTACCTGTCCTTCTCGCTCTACTACGTGCTGCTGGAGCTCGGCTTCGACCGGCTGGAGCGCGGGGTGTTCGTCGCCGTCGGCCCGGCCGAATGGCTGGGCTGGTGGTGGCCGTGGATGGGGCCGGTCGAGGTGGTGCTGGACGCCGCCAAGTACATGCTGCGGATCTGCCTGCTGGCCGCGGCCTTCGAGCTGATCCTGCGCAAGGTCGGCGGGAGGAGCACCGGCCGCCGGGCCCGCGCCCGCACCGGGGCCGCCTGACCGCGCCGGCCCGGCGGGCTCAGTTCTTCTTCTCGGCCCGGAACTCCGCGGCGACCGGGGCCCGAGGATGGTCCTCGTCCTCGCCGCTCCCGGTGTCCACCTGCACCTGGAAGACGAGGGAGTCCACCGCGTCCTCGGGCACCAGGAAGCTGACGATGACGCCGGCCTCCTCGCCGGGCGGCAGCGGCTCCCCCTCCTCGCCGGCGCAGCCGCCCAGGCCCGGGACGACGGCCCCGGCCTCGGCGAGCGCCGCGCGGGTGGAGAAAGAGTTGTCCGGCCTCCACACCCGGCCCCGCGCGTCCTCGGCCCGGAAGTCGCAGCTGAGCAGCTTCTCGGCGGCGGCCTCGTCGGACGGGGTGGCGCGGAACACCACGTCCACCAGGCCGACCCCCGGCGGGGGCGGCTCGGCCTCGCCGAGCTCGTCCAGGAGGAAGCCCCTGACCTCCCAGGAGCTGCCGGCGAGCTCGGCCCGGCCGCCCTGGGCGGGCACCGGCTCCGGCGGGACGGCGCCGCGCTCGGCCAGCTGCCGCTGCTCCAGCCACCACGGCACCGCGACGGAGACGGGGAGCAGCACCGCGACCGCGGCCACGTAGGGCAGCTGGAGCCTCTTCCACAGCGGGGGCACCGTCACCTCACGCCTCCCGGATCTCGCTCTGCGGCACGGCCACCGCCTCCTCGGCGCCGCCGACCGCCTTCTTCAGCTCGGAGCCGCTCAGCTCCAGGTCGACCAGGGCCGAGCCGGACAGCCGCCGGTCCAGCCCGGAGAAGACGTTGAACCGGACGGAGGGGGAGGCCAGCCGCTCGGGGGGAAGCTCGAACACCACGGCGCCGCGCCGGGGGATCCCCGGGGAGAACGCGTCGCCGATCGACCCGAGCGCGTTCACCGACGCGCCGGAGGTGCCGTAGGTGGTGCCCTCGCCGGTCTCCAGCTCGGCCTCGACCCGGTCCAGCGGCCGCTCGGCGGCGGTGATGTCGGCCGTCACCACCACCCACACGCCGTTGGCCTCGATGGCGCCCTCCGCCGCGCCGGCGTCCGCCTCATCGCCGCCGAAGGAGAAGCCGGAGGCGTCGTAGACGGACCGGGCGAAGGCGACGTCGACCACCTCGACGGTGAACGAGCGGGCGTCGACCGCCTCGGACGCGCTCCCGGACACCTCGATCGGCGCGGTGCGGTCCTCGTCGTCGTGGATCCGGAGCGCCTGGGCGCCGAGCAGCAGCGCCAGCAGCACGGCGGAGGCCAGCGCCGTCGAGACGCGGCCCGGCCGGCGCCGACCGGGCCGGGGGGCGGGGGCGGTGCGCATCCGGCTCACCCCTTCTCCAGCGGGAGCGGGTAGACGCCCACCGTCCTGTCATCGGTCCACCAGCGCTTGGCGGGGTCGGTGAAACCGGGCTCGAACGTGGCGCCGGTCACCGTGACCTCCGCCTCGTCCACCCGGGACAGCTGCTCGGAGACGTCGTCCGGCGGGGCGAGGAAGTCCTCGCCGAAGGTCTCCTCGGCGGTCTTGACCTCCTTCTTGGCCGGGTCGCCCTCGGCCAGCGTCCAGACCAGGACGACCTCCTCCCGCATCTTCGGCTGGAGGTCGCCCAGGTCGGTGTCGGGCAGGCGGACCAGCCGGACGCGCATCGACTCGGTCTTCAGGTCCTTGCGCCCGAAGTCCACCTTGAACAAGGTGTTCAGCTGCGAGGCCGGGACCGGCTCGTCCGCCAGCGACTCCAGCTCCGCGCGGACCTCCAGCCGGTACCCGCCCAGGTCCGGGTCCTCGCCGACGGACGCCTCGTGCAGCGCCACCTTCATCAGCTTGTTCTGCACGGTCCTTCCGGGCTCGACGGTCTTGAACTGGATCGCCTTGGCGTCGTCCAGTCCTCCGGTGAGCCAGAGCGCGACCAGCAGCAGCGCGATGACGGGTGCGCCCACCGCCGCGAGCAGGACGCGGCCGCGGACGGTCCGGGGAAAGGGGATCTCCGGGCCGTCGTCGAGGTCGGGCATGTGGTGCGCCACAAAAGGGAAGCTTAAGGGGCCCAGGGGAGGAGAGGGGAACGAGCGGCCGAATGAGGACACCCCGCCCGGTGCCGTCCGCACCGCGCCGAGCAGGCGCTCCACCGCCCGAAGGCGCCGCCTCCGGCCCGAAAGCGGGTTGAAAGCGCTGCGGAAGACGGCCTCTCTAGGGTTGGACCCGTCCGGCGACATCCGGCACCCGCGGGAGGACGGCCCGCGGGTGCCGCGTCGGCGGACCGCAGGGTCACACGAGCGTGGCGCCGCCCTCCCAGAGAAACGGAAGTGGAAGCATGCCGCTGGTCGAGCAGGGTGTCGTCGATGAAGAGTTCTCCCGGATCGTCGAAGGCCTCGGCGCTCCGGCCCCCGCCCTCCGGCCGGCCGCCAAGACGCGGCCGTTCGAGGAGGGCGGCGACTCCCGCCAGGAGGAGATGGAGCCCTGGGAGGACGAGGACGACGCCGCCGGGATCGACATCGAGTGGCCTTGAAGCGGGACGGGGCCTGCCGGATGTGCAGGCCCCGGCGGAGGTCCGAGGGAAAGGGGGCAGGGATGGTTCGCACGGCCGGCCCTGAAGCGGAATTCGAAGAGATCGTGGCCGGACTGGGGTGGGAAGTGGAGGCCAAGGTGAGGCCCTACGAGGACCCGATTCCGGTGCAGGAGCGGGAGCGGGAGGAGGAATCCGCTCCCCTGCACGAGACTGAGGGGGCGGAGAAGGCCCCGGTCGAGCGGGAGCGCTGAAAACCGGTTCCAGGGGACCGAGCGCGGGCGCACACCGGCGCGGCAATGCGCGGCGGTGAATGGGGAGGGCGCCCGCGCTCTCCGGTGATCCACAAATGGCCTTGGTACAGTGCCGTTTGTGGATTTCGGCGTGCTCGGCCCCATAACCGCATGGGAAAACGGAGAATCGGTGCCCGTCGGGGGGCCGAGGCAGCGCTGTGTCCTGGGCGCACTCCTGGTCGACGTCGGTAAAGAGGTGCCGATCGACCGGCTCATCTCCCACCTGTGGGGCGACGACCCGCCGCGCACCGCGCGCTCCGTCGTCCAGGTGCAGATCTCCCACCTGCGCCGGGCCTTCCCCGGCACCATCGTCACCACCCCCGGCGGCTACCTGGCCGACGTCGACCCGGTCCGCGTCGACCTGCACCGGTTCCGCGCCCACGTGGCGCGGGCCCAGGCCGCGGCCGGCCCCGCCGAAGCCGTCGCCGACTGGGACCGCGCCCTGGAGTGCTGGCGCGGCCGGCCGTTCTCCGGAACCGGATCGGAGCGGCTCTGGTACGCCCTGGGCCAGCCGCTGCTGGAGGAGCGCTGGGCCGCGGTGGCCGCCTGGGCCGAGTGCGCGTCCGCGCTCCGCCGCCACACCGAGGTGGTCACCCGGCTGTCGCCGCTGGTCCGCGAGGAGCCGCTCCGCGAGCGCCTGCGCTACCTGCTGATCTCCTCGCTGTACCGGAGCGGCCAGCGCGCGGCCGCGCTCGCCGCCTACGAGGACAACCGCCGCCACCTGGCCGAGGAGCTGGGCGTCGACCCCAGCCCGGAGCTGGTCGAGCTGCACCAGCGGATCCTCACCGACACCGAGGGGGAGCCGGAGCCCGCCCCGACCCCGTCGGTGCTGGAGGAGACCGCGCCGCAGCAGGTCCTCCAGATCGACGCGGCCGCCTGGTCGCCCCGGAACGACCTCCCCCGGGACATCCCCGACTTCACCGGCCGCCAGGAGGACCTGGGGCGGCTGCTGGCCACCGGGGAGCAGGGCGCCGACGTGCACGTGGTCACCGGGCCGGGCGGGGTGGGCAAGACCGCGCTCGCGGTGCGCGCCGCGCACCGGATGGCCGGCCGCTACCCCGACGGGCAGCTCTTCATCGACCTGTACGGCTACAGCCCCGACCAGGAGCCGCTCCGCCCCGAGGCCGCGCTGGGCGCGCTGCTGCGCGCCACCGGGGTGCCGCCGGAGGCGGTCCCGGAGAGCCTGGAGGAGCGCTCGGCGCTGTGGCGGGCCCGGCTGGCCGACCGCAGGGTCTTAGTGGTGCTGGACAACGCGGTCGGCCACGCGCAGGTCGCCGCGCTGCTCACCGCCGGTCCCGGGTCGCTCACCCTGGTCACCACCCGCAACGACCTGCCCGGCCTGGGCGGGGCCGGGTACGTCTCGCTGGGCATGCTCGGCGAGGACGAGTCGATGCAGCTGCTCGGCACGGTGCTCGGCACCGGGCGGGTGGAGCGGGAGCGGGACGCCGCGGCCGAGGTGGTCCGGCAGTGCGGCGGACTCCCGCTGGCGCTGCGCATCGTCACCGGCCGCATGCTGAGCCGGCCCCGGTGGACGTTCGCCCACGTCGCGCAGCGGCTGAGCGAGCAGCGGCGGCGCTTCCGCGAGCTGCAGGTGGAGGGGCAGAGCGTCGAGGCGGTGTTCGAGCTCTCCTACCTGAGCCTCACCCCGGAGCAGCAGCGCTCGTTCTGCCTGCTCGGCATGATGATCGGCGGCAGCGTCGACCTGTTCGGCGCGGCGGCGCTGCTGGACATGGAGGCCCCGGACGCCGACGACCTGCTGCAGGAGCTGGTCAGCGTCTGCCTGCTGGACGAGCCCGGTGCGGACCACTACCGGTTCCACGACCTGATCGGCGTCTACGCCCGGCACAAGGCGAAGAGCGCGCTGCCGGAGAAGGAGACCGACGCGGCCCGGTGGCGGCTGGCCGAATATTATCTGGGCACCGCGAATAGGGCCGCGGATTTCCTCGGCCCCCGGGCGCACGAATACGAGGTGTCCGTCGAGAAGAGGTCACGCTACGAAAGCGAAATCACCGAACGGAGTCAGGCGGTTTCCTGGTTCGATATCCATCAGGACAACCTCGCCTCCGTGGTGGATTTCTTCGCCTCCGTTCGGGCCGGCGAGCACGCCTGGCAGATCGCCGATTCGGTGTGGCTGTACTACGCCTCGCACGGCCGCACCGAGCTGCTGCTCGCCACCCAGGAGAAGGCGCTGGAGGTCAGCCGCCGCCAGGGCAACGAGCGGGGCAGCGCGGTGACGCTGGTCGGGCTGGGCATCGCGCAGTTCATGGCCGGGCGGTTCAACCTCGCCCTCGACCTGCTCAACGACGCCCGGGAGATCCTGGACCGGATGGGCGACCACCGCGGGCTGATCCGGGTCGACGCCAACCTGGGCATGATCTACGAGCGCCTCGGCCGGTTCGCCGAGGCGCTCGCCTCGCTGGAACGGGTGCTGGGCTTCGCCGAGGAGTCCGGCGACCGGCGGCTGATCCTGCTGCAGACCCTGAACATCGGCGCGATCAACCAGGTCATCGGCGAGTACGGTGCGGCGATCGCGGCCGGGAGGGCGGTGCTCGGCGCCGCCGAGGAGGACGGCGGGGCGGATCTGCGCTCGCCCGCGCTGCGGGTGATCGGCGAGTCCAGCGCCGGCCTGGGCGACCACGAGGCCGCCGTGCAGCACCTGGAGGAGGCGGTGGCGGTCGCCCGGGAGGACGGCAACCACTCCGACGAGATCTACGCCCTCAACGGCCTGGCCATCGCGCTGCGCGGGTCGGGCCGCGGCGGCGACGCGGTCGACGCCCACCAGAGCGCCTACGACCTGGGGCGCAGGGCCGGGGTGCGGAACGCCGACGCGGAGATCCTCACCGAACTCGGCCGGACGCTGGCGGTGCTGGGGCGCCGCGAGGAGGCCCGGACCGCCCAGGAGAAGGCGCTGCGCATCGCCCGGGAGCGCAAGGAGCGCTACCCGGAGGCCCGCGCCCTGCTCGGCCTCGGCCTCCTCGACCGGGAGGAGGGGGCCGAGGCCACCGCCGAGGACCGGCTCACCGCGGCCGCCGCCCTCCTCGGCGAACTGGGCGTCCCCGAGGCGGCCGAGGCCCGCGCCGCCCTGAACCGCTGACCCGGCCCGCCGGGCCGGAGGGGGTGCGGTCTCCTCCCGGTCCGGCGGGCCGGCACCACCCGGGGGAGGGGTCCGGGCACCCCTGACCGGGGCCGCTCCGCGGAGGAGACTCGAGGCGGAGAGCGCGAGGACGAGCCCCGGGAGGCGGACATGGCGCACACGGTTCACGGAGGCCCGCGGGGTACCGCACGCCCCGGTCCCCCCGGAGGCGTCCCTGCGGCGCTCCGGGCGGCCTGCCTGATGTGGCTGGCCGCGATCGGCTCCGGGGTCGCCGAGTCGGTCATCGGGGCCTCGGGCGTGCTGGCCGAGGACGGGTTCGGCGCCGGACTGGCCGCGAACATCGCGCTGCGGGTCGCGGTCTACTCCGGGGCCGCGGTGCTGGTGCTGTTCCTGTACCGGCGCCGGCCGTGGGCCCGCACCGCGCTGGCGGTGCTGCTCGGCTGCATCGGCCTGGCGACCCTGGTGGTGCCGCTCGTCTCCTGGCTCGCCGCGGGCGGCGACGCCGGAGCGGCGCTGGCCGCGGCGGACGGCGCCGACCTGGCCTACTACGCGGTGCGGGCGGTGCACATCGCCGCGGTGCTCGGGGCGATGACCGCGATGTTCCTCCCGGCGAGCCGCGCCGCGCTGCGGCGCGGGGGTCAGTACCCGGCCCAGGCCTCAGGGTCCTGCTCGTAGCCGATGACCGCGGGGTCGAGCAGGGTGGAGGGGCGGACGTCGCCGGTCGCCTCCAGGGAGCGGTCCTCCGGGAAGACCTCGGCCGCCCGCAGCACGGAGCCGCTGAGGAAGCGCAGGTCGGGGGCGTCGGAGGGGAGGCCCAGCGGGGGGCCGTCCCCCTCGCCGCCGTCGGGGGCGGCCAGGAAGTACCCCCAGTCGCCGAAGCTGGGCACGTCCACGTGGTACGGGGTGGTGGCCCAGCCGGCCTCCTCCAGGGAGGCGCCGATGCTCCAGTAGGCCTTCGGCGCGAAGAACGGCGAGCCCGCCTGGACCGCGAGCCGCCCCCCGTCGGCCAGCGCGTTGCGGACCAGCCCGTAGAACTCCACCGAGTAGAGCTTGGCGGTGCCGACGTCGTCGGGGTCGGGCATGTCGGCGATGATCGCGTCGTAGCGCCGGCCGTTCTCCCGGAGCCAGTTGAAGGCGTCGGTGTTGACCACCTCCACCCGCGGGTCGTCCAGGGAGTCGCCGTTGAGCCCGGAGATCTCGGGGTCGGCGCGGGCCAGCCGGGTGACGGCCGGGTCGAGGTCGACCAGGGTCACCGACTCGACGTCGGGGTAGCGGAGGATCTCGCGGACCGCCAGCCCGTCGCCGCCGCCGAGCACCAGCACCGAGCCGCGCGCCCCGTCCAGCACCGGGTGCACCAGCGACTCGTGGTAGCGGTACTCGTCCAGCGAGCTGAACTGCAGGTCGCCGTTGAGGAAGAGCCGGGTGTCCCGGCCGTCGGAGGTGCGGGTGACCACGATCTCCTGGTAGTCGGAGCGCTCCGCGTGCACGATCGGGGCCCGGTACAGCGCCTGCCGGGCGGTGACCTCGAACCGGCCGGAGTAGGCGAACGCGGCCGCGAGCACCGCGACCACCAGCACCATGGCCGAGGTGGTCAGCACCCGCGACCGGCGCCGCAGCGAGGAGCGGAACAGCCACAGCACCACCCACATGCCCACCACGGCGTTGACCGCGCCGACGATGAGCGCCCCCTCGACCAGCCCGAAGACCGGGAGCAGCAGGAAGGGGAAGGCCAGGCCGCCGATCAGGCCGCCCACGTAGTCGGCGGCGAACAGGTCGGCGACCGCGTCGGCCGCGTCCTGCCGGCGGATCCGCTGGATCAGCTCCATCAGCAGCGGGATCTCCGCGCCGATGAGCGCGCCCACGGCGAACGCGCACAGCACCAGCGCCGGCTGGTACAGCGACAGGTAGGCGTAGGCCGCGTACAGCGCCAGCACCGACAGCCCGCCGACCAGGGAGAGCGCCCCTTCGATCACGGCGAACCAGAACGCGGGCCGGGCGGTCAGCCCCTTGGACGCCAGCGAGCCGATGCCCATCGCGAACACCATCACGCTGAGCACGATGGAGGCCTGGGTGATGGTGTCGCCCAGCAGGTAGCTGCCCAGCGCGACCAGGGCCAGTTCGTAGACCAGGCCGCAGGCCGCGCAGATGAAGACCGCGAGCAGCACCAGGAAGCGTGCCGCCCGCGGCGGGACCGGGAGCCGGAGAGGGGATCCGGAGGGGCCGGTCAAGAGATGGCCGCGGCGACCACGAGGGCGACCGCGATGTGCGCCGATGCGTTGATCCAGGCGGCGGGCTGGAGGTCGGCGTGGGTCACCACGGCGCCCAGCCTGCCGGGGGTGAGCAGGTCGATGACGATGAAGGAGAGCCCCATCAGCAGCAGCCCGATCACACCGTAGACGCCGGTCAGCAGCAGGCCCTCGGCGAGGGGGCCGGTGCTGGTGTAGACGGCCATGGCCACCACCAGGGCGACGCCCAGGGTGTTGGCGGCCAGCACCAGGGTGGCGTTGGGGTTCTTGTCGGTCCAGATCAGGGCGTGCAGCTTGCCCGGGGTGAGCAGGTCGACCAGCAGGTACCCGAGGGCCATCAGGACCATGCCGAGTACGCCGTAGGCGAGGCAGGCGAGCGCCTCGTACACGATGAACACCGCTATCCACTCCTTTTCATGATGCTCGCGTTCACTTGCCCCAGCCCGGTCCGCCGCCGCGGTACCCCGAGCCGTTCCGGTGGCCGTCGCCTCCGCCGAAGAACCACCAGCCGCCGGAGGAGGAGCCGCTGGAGGAGCCGTGGGAGGTGCTCCGGCAGCCCACGTAGATGTATTCGCCGTCTTCGTACTCGTAGTCGCCGCGGTCGTCGTTGTGCACGTACCGGCCGTCGACCAGGTCGTAGTCGCCGCATTCCGGGCGCCCGACCCCGCCGCCGCTGCTGCAGGAGGCGATCAGGAAGACACCCAGGACCGCCAGCAGCCCCAGGGTCAGGAAGATCTTTCCGGCGCCGGCCGCGCCGTTCTCATCGTTCACGGTCGCTCGGTCCTCCCAGGGATGTCGGGGGAGAGAGGTGCGTCTCGGTGCGCACCAGCTCACCGCTCTGCGGATAGGAGTGCCAGGTCGTCCAGTGCAGCCGCCCCGGCCCCGGGGAGCAGGCGGCGAGCGCGGTGACGGCGGCCGGGTCGCCGGGGAAGGCCGCGGCGACCGAGGCCGGGTGCGCCTCGGCGGCGGCGATCAGGGCGGCCACCCGCTCGGTGAGGGCGCCCGCGCCGTGCCGCTCGACGGTGCTGCGGAACCGGTAGCCGAGCGGGCCGGGGAGATCGCGCCGGGCCGAGCCGGGGAGCGGCGGGGCGTCCCGGCCGGGGCCGGCCAGGCAGGCCACGGTCTCGGTGAGCAGCTCGGCCCCGGTGTCCGCCGCGGCGATCGCGACCTGGTGCGAGGCGCCGAGGACGCGCAGCTCGATCCGGTACCCGGCGATCAGGGCGCGGGTCCGGGCCAGCGCGGGGAGCTCGGTGCGCTCCAGCGACCAGGAGAGGTCGGCGGCGCGGGTGTCGGCGAACGGAGTGTCCACGGCGACCGCGCCGAGCAGGGGGGCGGGGGATGGCACGCGTCAGGCCTCCGGGTCGGCCGAGGACGGGTAGACGGTGATGTCGCCGCGGTGCACCACGGTTCCGGTGGCCGCCTCCCAGCGGCCGTGGTCGAAGCGCTCGAAGGAGAGCAGCGACCCGTCGGCGGCCTCGTAGTCGGCGTAGTCCATGCCGCCCTGGGCGCGCAGGCCGGTGGTGCCCTCGGAGCGGTAGGAGGCGCTGCCGCGCTCGGTCAGCCGGTAGGAGGTGCCCTCCAGCTCGACGGTGCGGCCGTGCGGGGTCAGCTCCAGGTCGGGGCGGCCGGTCCAGAGCGCCATCTGCAGGTCGGGGTCCTCCTCCACGGAGAGCCAGCGGCGGCCGCCCTCGACCTCGATGAAGTGCTCGGCCCAGACCGCGCCGCCCTCGGAGAGCCGCAGCGTGCCGCGGATCCAGGCCTGCTCCGCGCCGTACTCCAGCATGTCCCCGGCGCGCAGCGCGAGCGGGTCGCCGCCGGTCTCGCCGATGTCGGCGAACGGGTCGCGGGGCGGCTCGGGCGCGGCCGGAGCCGCGGCGGGCCGCCTCCGCAGCAGAACCACCAGGAGCGCCACGACCACGACCGCCAACACGGCCACCAGCAGGAACAGGATCACTGGGGTGTTCAAGCGGGGGCTCCCATCGGTACTTCGGCGTGCGCTGTCCGGCCCCGCCACCCGGGGCATCGGGGGGTAGGACGGGGGAGGGGCCCGGCGGGTTCCCGCCTGGCCGCGACCGGACGTATCGTCTCAGACCGCCCCCCGACCTGGGGAGGCCGGTCCCGGCCAGTGCCGCCGCCCGGGGCCGGCGGCGCCCCCGGGCCCCGCCGACCGGTTCCGCCCTGTCCGCTCCGCCCGCCCGCGCCGGGGACCGGCCCCGGGCCGGGGCGGTGAGAACGGCGGGCGGAAAGGCCCGCTCCGCCCGCCGACAGGGCTCCCGGGCCGCCGCTCCCGGCGGGAGGGCGCCTCCGCATGCGGCCGGCCGCTCCGGGGAGGGCGCTCCGGCTCAGGCCGTCCGGCGGTCCGGGGTCGGCGGCACGTCCCACCGCCCGGCGGACGCCCGCTCCCGGAGCAGCGCGTCGTCCCCGTGCGCCCGGCACAGGCCGCCGTGCACCGGGCCGCCGTCCCGCGGCCGGGGGCACCCCTCCCGGGCGCAGCGCCGGCCGCCCAGCCGCGCCCGCCGCTCCCGCACGTCATCGGCGTGCTCGGCGCAGTACGGCGACCCCTCCGCCAGTCCGATGCAGTCCGGCACCGCGCACACCCGGTCCCGGTTGAGCCACCTTCCCAGCAGCACCCACCAGGGGGCCTGCCACTCCTCGCCGTCCATGCCCAGAAGGTCCGCCGGAACCCGGCCCCCGGCAACCGCCGCGGCCGCCTCCGGCCGTTCTTCTCCATAGAGGTTTCACCCCGCGCCCCCGCCTCCCCTCCCGCCCCGCCCGCGGAAGGCGCGTGCCCGCGGTCCCGGCCGGACGGGTGTCGGACCCCGCTCGTACACTCCGCGCCCATGACGACGCCTGCCCTCTCCAGCCGGACCCCCTCCCAGGAGGTCTGCGACTTCGACATCGTCGCCGTCGGCGACCGCCCCCTCTTCGTCTGCGCGGACGGAGGCTCGGGGGTGTACACCTGGGACCCCTCCGACGACCGGTGGACCGAGCACCGGTTCCGCCAGCCGCACCGCCCGGACGAGTTCCACGAGCTCTACGGGGTCCTTCCGGACGAGGATGACGACTACCGGATCAGCGCCGTCTGCGCGGCCGTCGTGGACGGCCGGATCGTGGTCGGCGGCGGCAACTACGAGGAGTCCTTCGCGCTCTGGGACCTGCACACCGGCGCCGTCCGCATGCACACGAGGCTCGACCAGGGCGGGGTGCAGACGGCGGTGGCCGCGGAGCTGGACGGGCGCCCGCACTTCCTGGTCGGCGACCAGAGCGCGTTCCCCGCCTTCCTCCGGGTCTGGGACGCGACGTGCAGCGACGGCGACGGCGGCGGTGCAGCGGCCGCCGAGCCCGTCCGGTACGACGGGCACCGGGACAGCATCGGCGGCATCACGGCCGGAACGCTGGACGGCCGCCCGGTCGTGGTCTCCGGGGGCTGGGACGGCACGGTGCTGATGTGGGACGCCGGCAAGGGGGCCCTCCTCAGGGAGTTCGAGCCGGCCGCCTCCGTGGTGGGCCTCGCCCTGGCGGCCGTGGGCGGCCGGACCCGGGTGGTGGCGATCGGCGACGCGGAGGTGCTCCTGGGCGACCCCGACACGGGCGAGTGGCGGTACTGCGTCGACGTCTTCGGAGAGCTCTGCGGCGATGAGGACGACGCAGACGACGAGGACGACGATGACGGCCCCTCCGTCACCTGCGGGGACGTCGGCGTCGTGGGCGGCCGCCCGATCGCGGTGACCGGTTCCGACGACGGCGCGGTCTGCGTGTGGTCCCTGGAGGAGGGGCGCCTCCTGCTCGGCCCGCTCACCGCGCACGACGGGGAGGTCCGAGCCGTCCGCATCACCGAGCTGAACGGTCGCCCCGCCGTCGCCGCCGCAGGCCAGGGCGGGTACATGCACGTGTGGCACCTCGACTGACCCGCCCCTCCGGCCGAACCGCCGGACCCTCTCCTCTTTCGCGTGTGCGAGCACCCCCGAACGTCCGCTAGACTTGGGCTCGTTGCCACGGGGTGTAGCGCAGCTTGGCAGCGCGCTTCGTTCGGGACGAAGAGGTCGTGGGTTCAAATCCCGCCACCCCGACGTGGCGAAACGCCGGGTCCATACGGGCCCGGCGTTTCGTATTGGGGCCGAATTCGTCTCCATCGAGAGCCCCGGCGGGCCCGTCGGCGGCCTTCCTTTCGGTGAGGGCACCGCTGCGCGGGCGGTGCGGCAGGGCCGGGCCGTCTCCGGGCCGGGAACCGTTCCGGGGCCGCTCGCGTCCACTCGCACGCGAGCGGTGCGGAGGCGGGAGGCGGAGGCCATGGCCGAGGAGGAATCCGGCGGCGCCGGGCAGGGGGCGGCCCCGGTCGGTCGGGCGGCGGTGGCGGTGGGTGCGCTCATCGGGCTCGTCTGGCCTGCGGTGCTGCTGCCGGTGACCGGCGTACTGGTGCCGTTCTCCGACAAGCCCTGGGCATGGGACGGCGGTGAGGCCGCCGCCGTCATCGTGCCGTCGCTCGGGGGAGCGGTCCTGGCGGTCCTCCCGGTGGTCGGGCTGCTGCGTCGGCTGCGGGTGCCGAGCCCCTGGGCGACCGCGGCGACCGGACTGCTGCTGGTCTGCCCGGCGGCGCTCGCCCTGGTGTGGTGGGCATCCGAGGAGCTGTGGCCGGACCTGCCCGGACTGGCGGCGGCACTCGCCGCCGCCATCGGCTCGGCGGCGTTCGCCCTGGTGGTCCGCTGCTCCTCGGCCGGATCGCGGCTGCGCGCCGTCGCGGCGGTCGGCGCGGTCGCCCTGGCGGCCGGCGCCTCGGCCGTGCTGCTGCGGCCGGCGGCGGAGGCCCGCGAGGAGGCCGCCGCGGACTTCGACGCGTTCCCCGGCACCATGGTGGTGATGGACCGGGAGGGGTGGGAGATGACCGAGGCGGCGGCGGTCGGGGACTCCTACCTGGAGATCACCTACCGGTCCACCGCGGAGGACCCCCGGACGCTGCAGGTCACCGGCTACGCGGACCGCGACTACGCGGACTTCGGCGACCCGTGCGCCGGCCTCAAGCGCGTCACCTGCGAGGACGAGGGGGACGGCGTCCTGAAGCGCTCCGACGCCGGCCCCGAGCTGTACACCGGGTACGACGGCACCCCCGTCACGATCCAGGCGCCGACCTGGATGCCGGACGCCCGCGAGTCCGACCTGCTCGCCGCCGCCGGGCACCTGCGCGAACCGACCCCGGCCGAGCGGGAGGAGCTGCGCGACGCGGTGATGCGGCACGAAGCGGACATGAACCTCCCCGGGTAGCCGCCCCGAGAAGGAAGCGCCGGAGAGGAACCGCCCGGAGAGGAAGCGCCGGGGTCAGCACGACGCCGTGTAGCAGTCCACCTGGGTGAAGTCGCCCGCCCGCAGCGCTTCGGCCGGGATGTCGGAGGAGACCGTGCCGCAGTCGGCCCAGCTCCAGCCGTCGTCGCTGTCGAGCTGGAGCAGGTGGACGCGGTCGGGGTCCGGGGCGGGGCCTCCCTGCATGGCCCACGGCCGGCCGAACGCGCGGTGCCCGCTCTCGTCCCGCCACTCGCCCACGACTTCCTCGGAGAGGTTGAGGACCTGGGAGAGGGCCTCTCCTCCCCGCCCTCGATCCCGGGGAGGAGGACTTCGATCCGCTTGAACGCCTCCCGCAGCTCCGTGTGGTCCGCCTCGGCCCCGCGCCGTCGCCGACGGGGGCGTGGGTTCAGGCCCGGGCGGCCGGGGCGAACGCCGCGGCGTGGTCCCGGGCGAAGTCGGCGATGTCCCGCGGAGGGCGGCCGAGGAGGTCGGCCACCGCGCCGGTGGTGAAGTCCCCCCAGCCGGAGGCGTACGCCTGCGCGTACTCCTCCAGCATGTCCGCGATCCACTCCGGGACGCCGTGGCCGAGCAGCGCCGCGCGCTTGGCGCCGTCGCCGACCGGGCGGTAGGCGACGGGCCTGCCGAGCGCCTCCCCCAGCCGCCCGGCGACCTCGTCGAAGGTCACCGAGTGCGGGCCGCTGAGGGTGTAGGTCGCGCCGTGGTGCCGGTCCGGGTCGTCCAGGAGCACCCGGGCGGCGCACTCGGCGACGTCGCGCGCGTCGACCATGCCGAGCCGCGCCGAGGCCATGTTCAGCGAGAACGCGCCGGTGGCGGAGATCTCGGCCGCCTCGTTCAGCAGGTTCTGCATGAACCAGAGCGGGCGCAGGACCGTCCACCGCAGGCCGGACGCCTCGGTCTCCCGGTCCGACAGGGCGTGCAGCCGGCCGCTGCGGGTCGGCGCGTCGTGCGCCGCGCCGACGGCGGAGAGCCGCACGATGCGCTCCACCCCGGCCCGGCGCGCCGCCCACACCGCGTTCATGCTGTTCTCCGGGGCGCGCGGGCCGTTCGGGACGAGCAGCCAGACGTCCTGCACGCCCTCGAAGGCGGGCGGCAGCGAGCGGGCGTCGCCGAGGTCGCCGGTGACGGCCTCGACGCCCCGGCGGCGGAGGCCTTCGGCCCCCTTCTCCCCGCGGACCAGGGCGCGGAGGCGCACGTCGGCGCCTTCCAGCGCCTTCAGCAGTTCGGTGGAGACGGTCCCGGTGGCCCCGGTGACCAGTACGGTGCGCGGCATGCTCATGCTCCTTTTCGGGGGGAGGGGAGGCGGATCAGGGCGCGGGCGGCGCCGGGGGTCAGCTGCGCGGCGGCGATGGCGGCCAGCGCGAGCGCGAACCCGAGGCACTGCCACGGCGTCAGGGACTCGCCGAGGAACAGCAGCCCCAGGAGCGCGGCGACCACGGGGGAGAGCAGGGGGAGGAACGAGACGGCGACCACGGGCATCCGGCCGAGGCCGCGGAACCAGAGCGGGTAGGTGAGCAGGGCGCCCGGGATCGCCAGCCAGGCGTAGCCGCCGATCGCGGCGGGGTCCGGTGCGGGCGGGAGCCCTTCGAGGGCGAGGGCGAGCGGGAGGAGTACGAGGCCGCCGGCGGTGAGCTGCCATCCCGCGAAGGCGGCCGGTCCGGCGCCCCGGGGGAGCCCCCACCGCTTGGTCAGTACGAGCCCGCAGGCCATCGAGGCGGCCGCGGCGATACCGGCCAGGACGCCCCACGGGTCGACGGAGACCCGGCCCTGCAGGACGATCAGCCCGACCCCCGCCGCGCCGGCCAGGCCCCAGCCGAGCCGCCACCGGGTCGGCCTCTCGCCGAGCAGCAGGAACGCCAGGCCGACGACGAGCAGCGGCTGGATCGCGAAGAGGGTCGCCGCGACGCCGCCCGGCAGCCGGTAGGCGGCGGCGAACAGCAGCGCGAAGAGCGCCCCGATGTTGAGGGTGCCGAGCACCAGCGAGCGCCACAGCCACGCGCCGCGGGGCGGCGTGCGGGTAGCGGCGAGCAGGACCAGCCCCGCCGGCAGTGCGCGGATCACCCCGGACGCCAGCGGGTGGCCGGGCGGGAGGAACTCGGTGGTGACCAGGTAGGTGGTGCCCCACAGGGCCGGCGCGAGCGCGGTCAGCGCGGTCAGCGCCGGGCCGCCCGGAGGGGAGGCGCTGCCGGGGTCCGACCGGTTCGAGACCTGCGTCATCCCTGACTCCTTAATGTTGAAATGTTCAACGTTCGCGAGTCTAGGCGGGCCCTTAGAATGGCGTCAAACATTTTGATGTTGAGATGTCTCGGGGGTGGTGGAGCGTGCAGGACAACGTCGACCGGCGGCTGGAGCAGTGGCGGGCCGAGCGGCCCGACATCGACCCCGCGCCGATGGGGGTGGTGAGCCGGATCCAGCGCGCCTGCCGCCTGCTCGAACGCGAGCTCCGCGACAACTTCGCAAGGTTCGACCTGCAGATATGGGAGTTCGACATCGCGGGGACGCTGCTCCGGTCCGGGCCGCCGTACCGGCTCACCGCCGGGCAGCTGGTCGAGTCGTCGATGGTCACCTCCGGGGCGATCACCAACCGGATCGACCGCCTCGTCGCCAAAGGGCTGGTGACCCGCGAGGTCGATCCGGAGAACCGGCGCAGCGTGCTGATCACCCTGACCGAGCAGGGCAAGGAGCTGATCGACCGGGTCGTCGTCGAGCACGTCGCACTGGAGGCGCGGCTCCTCGCCGACCTGGGCGGCGGCGACCGGGAGCGGCTCGCCGGACTCCTGCGCGAGCTGCTCATCGGCCTCGGCGACCACGCGCCCGGCAACCCGCTGAAGCCGTAGCGGCGGCCCGGCGGAGCACCGCCCGGCCCCGGCCGCCGGGGCCGGGCGGCGGCCTGCACCCGCGGGGCGCCCGGACGGGGATCCCCGGACCGCTCCGCCCGGTGAAGGGCGTCACGCCGATATTCCCTCGACCCCGCGCCGGGCCCGGGGTAGTTTGACCCGCGTGTATGCGCAAACGGCGAGTACCGCCGCCGCCATGAGGCCCTGGGCCCGCGCCTGACGGCGCGGCACCGGCCCCCCTCCTTCTTCGCGTGTCCCGCCGTCCCGGCAGCCATGCCGGGCGGCCCTCTCGTGCTGCCCGGCTCCGCAGCGAAACGTGGAGCACACCGTGGACGCACTTCACTCACGCGACCGGCTCTCCGGCCGGTCGGCGCATGACATCCTCTCCGAACTGAACGCGGCCGGGCGGCTCCCGGCCGGCGCGAGCGCGCACGTCCGCGCCCGCGGGATCCGGGTGGCCCTCGGCGGGCGCACGGTCCTGTCCGGCGTCGACGCCACCGTCTCCCAGCGGTCCCGCCTGGCCCTCGTCGGCGAGAACGGGCGGGGCAAGACGACCCTGCTCCGCGTCCTCTCCGGCGACCTGGCCCCCGACGAGGGCCGGGTGGAGCGCACGGGCACGGTGGGCGTCGTCCACCAGTCGCTCGCCTCCCGCGGCGGCGAGACCGTCGGCACCCTGCTCGCCGGGGCGCTCCGCCTCCCGCACCTGGCGCTGCGCGCGCTGGACCTGGCCGCCGAGGGCCTGGAGAACGGGGACGGGGGCGCGGAGGAGCTGTACGCGGCGGCGCTGGAGGCCGCCGTGCGGCTCGACGCCTGGGACGCCGAGCGCCGGGTGGACGTCGCCCTGGACGGGCTCGGCGCCTGCACCGACCGGGACCGCGGACTGGCCGCCCTGTCCGTGGGCGAGCGCCACCGGGTGCGCCTGGCGTGCGTGCTCGGCGCCGCCCACGACGTCCTGCTCCTGGACGAGCCCACCAACCACCTCGACGCCGGCGCGCAGGCGTTCCTCGCCGACCGGCTGCGGTCGCACCCGGGCGGGCTGGCGATCGTCACCCACGACCGCGCCCTGCTCCGCGAGGTCGCCGAGGACTTCCTCGACCTGGATCCGAGCATGGACGGGCGCCCGCGGGTGTTCGCCGGAGGGTACGCGGGATGGCGGGAGGGCCGCCGCCGCGAGCGCGAGCGGTGGACCCGGGAGCACGAGGCCCAGCAGGCCGAGCACGCCAGGCTGGCGCAGGCCGCGGAGGAGGCGCGGAACCGGCTGTCCACCGGGTGGAGGCCGGACAAGGGGACCGGGAAGCACCAGCGCCAGTCGCACGCGGCGGGCGCGGTGCAGGCCTTCAAGCGCAGGCGGGAGGCGCTGGAAGCGCACCGGGTCACCGTGCCCCGGCCGCCGCTCTCGCTGCGCTGGCCGCGGCTGCCGGCCAAGCGCGGCGCCCCCGTTCTGAGCTGCGAGGGGGTGGCCGTCGAGGGGCGCCTGCACGGGCCGGTCTCCCTGGAGATCGAGGGCGGCGACCGGCTGCTCGTCACCGGCCCGAACGGGGCCGGGAAGTCGACGCTGCTCGCGGTGGTGACCGGCGCCGCCGCCCCGACGTCCGGGGAGGTGCGCAGGTCCGACGGCGCCCGGGTCGCCCACCTGTCCCAGGAGGCCCCGGACTGGGGGGATCGGCTCCAGCCCTGCGAGGTGCACCGGCGGCACACCGCGCGGCTCGTGTCGGAGGGGAGGGCGGCCGCGTCCGACATCGTGCCGCTGCGCGGCACCGGCCTGCTGGACGCCGAGGCGCTCCGCACCCCCGTCGGCCGGATGTCGGAGGGGCAGAAGCGCCGCCTGCACCTCGCGCTCTGCCTGGCCGAGCGGCCGCACCTGCTGGTCCTTGACGAGCCCACCAACCACCTGTCGCCGCTGCTCGTCGACGAGCTCACCGACGCGCTCCGGGAGACCCCCGCGGCCGTCGTCGTCGCCACGCACGACCGCCGGATGCTGGGCGACCTCGAGGACTGGCGGTCCGTCCGGCTCTCCCCGGACCCGGGAGGGAGCGGCGCCTGACCCGCCCGCCGGCGCGGGGGCGGGCTTTTCCGCCGACGGCGCCCGCACGGGCGCACGCCGCCCCGGCGGAGCGCCGGCGCACGGGCGCGGAGCGGGACGGCCGCCCGCGCCGGGGCCGGGGCGGCGGTCCGGCGTCGAGAGGGGCGCGGAAGGCGGAACCACCGGTCCGGGCCGCGGCCGGGACCCCGCTCCCGCGCCCCTCCGCCGGTATCCGGCCCGCCTGGGAAGCGGAGGCGCCGCCCCTGGGCGGCGGGGCCGATGCGGGCGGGGCGCCGCACCGCCCGCCGTCGATCGGGGCGCCGCCCCCTCTTCCCTGCTCCGCTTCCGGCGGGGAGCCGATGCGGGCGCCGCCCCGGCCCCTCCGACCCCGCGGGCGCCGCTCCGGCGGGAAAAGAGAGGGCTCGCCGGGATCCCCGCGCCGCCGGTGTGCGTCCGATCCGGGAGCGCCGCTCACGGCCGTGCGGCGGTCCCGCCGGGACCGCCCCCCGGAGCGGCGTGCGGCGCGGCGCCTCCGGGCCCGCCGCCGGCGCCGGGCGCCTCTCCCCGGCACACCCCCCGATACCCGGAAAGGCACGGTCTCCCCATGAGCGATGAGAGCTCCACCGCGGACGGCGGCCTCGGCGAGGCATCGCGCGGCGAGCGCCTGCAGCAGAGGCGGGAGCAGAAGCGCAGGCGGCTGACGGTCGCGGTGGTCCTCGGGGCCGGCACGGCGCTGACCGTCGCCCTGGCGGCCATGGCGCTGGGGTCCTCCCCCGACGAGCTGAGCACGTCCGCGGACGGCGGCGGCAGCGGCACCCCGTCCCAGAGCGCCGAGGCGAGCCCGCCGGCCCCCTCCGCGTCGTCCGGCCCGCCCGCCCCGCCCGTCTCGGCCCCGCCCTCCGCCCCGCCCCCGCCGTCCCCGACCGCCTCCGGACCCCCGGACCCGGAGCCCGAGGAGGAGCCGGAGGAGGCGCCCGCCGCCTCGGAGCCCCCGGCCGCCCAGGAGCCGGAGGCCCCTCCGGAGGACGCCCCCGAGCGCCCCGACCCCGCCCCCGGCGGCGGAGACGGGGACGGGGACGGCGGGCAGCGGCCCGGCACCACCCCGCCCGCCACCCCGCCCGGCGGCGGCGAGCCCCCGAAGGACGAGGACCCGGGCGAGAAGCCCCCGGGCGAGGACGACTGCTGGTGGATCTTCTGCTGACCCCGCCCCTCCGGCCCGGCGGCCCGCCGCCGGGCCGCGGCGCGGAAAGCGGAAAAAGCGGAGAGAACCGCCCGCGCGGGCCGGTCCCCCGTGCCTCCGCGCGGCCGCTCCCCTAGGTTCGGGTCAGGCGGAACGTGAGGGGGCCGCGGATGGGCGCGGGGATCAGGCGGGCGGCGGCGCACGGGGTGCTCGGCGGGGCCGGGCGGTGGGTCTCGTTCGTGGAGGCGGAGATGGCGGGGCTGCGCCGGGTGGTGCGGCCCGGGGACGTCTGCCTCGACGTGGGGGCCGAGTACGGGCTGTACAGCTACGCCCTCTCCCACCTGGTGGGGGAGGGGGGCGAGGTGCACGCGTTCGAGCCGCAGCCGGGGCCGTTCGGGGTGATCGGGGTCGGCGTCGCGGCGCTGGGCTGCACCAACGTGCGGCGGCACCGGGAGGCGCTGGGCGCGCGGGAGGGCGAGTCGGTGATGAGCGTCCCGGTCCGCCGGGGGCTGCCGGTGCACGGCAGGGCCTTCGTCACCGACGGCGCCTCCGGGAAGGGCCCGAACGAGGAGTTCGCCGGGGAGCGGTCGGTCCCGGTGGCGGTGCGGACCGTCGACGGCCTGCTCGGCTCCGGGGAGCTGGGCCGGGTGGACTTCGTCAAGGCCGACGTGGAGGGGGCCGAGCCGCTGGTGCTGGAGGGGGCGGAGAAGGCCCTGGAGCGATACCGGCCGGCGCTGCTGCTGGAGATCGAGGACCGGCACCTGGCCAAGTACGGCCGGAGCGCGGACGGCCTCACCGCCTGGCTGCGCGAGCGCGGGTACGCCATGCAGGCCTGGAGCCGCACCGGGTGGCGGCCGGTGGACAGGGTCGTCCCGCAGCGCCGCAACTACCTCTTCCGGGCTCAGTAGAATCCGGCCCGTGGCGTTCTCACGGATACGCAAGTCGCTGCGGGCGATGAAGAACCTGGAAAAGGTCGAGGCGGGGCTGCCCCCCGAGGACGCCGTCGTGCTCGACGCCGACGACGACGATCCGGAGCTGGTCGAGGCGGTGCACGCCGCCTGGGCCGGCGATCCGGGGCCGGTGGCGCGGCTGCTGGAGGCGGCCCGGCAGGCCGGCGACCGGGAGCTGTACGGGCACTACGCCGCCGAGGCGGCCGAGGCCGCGCTCGACCGGGACCGGTGGCTGCAGGACTGGCTGGCCGGTTCCCCCGACGACCCCGACGCGCTGCTGGTGTTCGGCGGATACCTGCTGGACCGGGCGTGGGAGTCGCGCGGCGGGGCCTACGCCTCCCGCACCTCCGACGAGCAGTTCGCCGGGTTCCACCACTACCTGGACCGGGCCGAGCCGGTGCTGCGCCGGGCGATCGCCGCGGACCCCGCCTCCCCCGCCCCGTGGGCCCTGATGATCACCTACGCGGTCGGCAGCCCCGGCGGGCGCCGCGACCTCTACGACGAGGCGTGGGCCGGCGTGCTCCGGCTGAACCGGTACGACCGGGAGGCGCACCGGGTGGCGCTGCAGTACAACTGCGCCAAGTGGCACGGGTCGAACGAGGAGATGTTCGCCTTCGCCTACGCGGCCTCCGACTCCGCCCCGGCCGGCTCGCCGCTGCACGTGCTCCCGCTGCGCGCCTGGGTCGAGCTGGACGTGCGGGAGAAGGGCAAGGTGCTGGACCGGCCGGAGTGCCGGGAGGCCGCCAACCGGGCGCTGACCGTGTGCCCGCCGGCCGCGCCGGCCGCCTACCGGTGGGACCGCGCCGACCGGAACATGCTCGCCCGGGTGCTCTGCGCCCAGGACCGCTACGACGAGGCCTACGCCCAGTTCCAGGCGCTCGGCGTGCACGCCACCTCGTTCCCGTGGACCTACTACGGGACCCGCGACGCCCGCGCCGACTTCCTGACCTTCCGCCAGGCGGCGGTGCTCAAGGTCGCCGAGGAGATGCGCTGACCGGTGCGCCGGACACGGCCGCGGAACCGGGTTTTTCCGGATAACCCCCGCGTGACCGGGGCCGCGGGCAATACGGTCGCTCTGTGCCGCCGCCCGCGGGCGGCGGCCGGCGGCGGGGCGGCGCCAGGACGGGGCTCCGCCCCGCCGCCCCGCCCCGCCCCGCCGGGTCACTCCCCGGCGAGCAGCCGCTCGAACGGCACCGGCTCCTCGTAGGGGTCCGGCCGGGCCGCGGCGGGCCGGCCCGCAACCAGGTCGGCGAACTCCCCGGCGGCGCGGTCGATCCGGGAGGCCAGGCCGCCGTGGGCGGCGCCGCCGGCCCCCCAGTCCTCCGAGGCCGCGTAGACCGCGGTCGGCACGGTCACCGCGCGCAGGTGGGCGAACATCGGCCGGAGCGCGTGCTCCAGCGCCAGCGAGTGGCGCGGCGTCCCGCCGGTGGCCGCGATGAGCACCGGCGTGCCCTGCAGCGCCCCCTCCTCCAGGACGTCGAAGAAGGTCTTGAACAGGCCGCTGTAGGAGGCGTTGAAGATCGGCGTCACCGCGATCAGCCCGTCGGCCCGGGAGGCGGCGTCCACCGCCGCCTTGAGGTCGCCGGAGGGGAACCCGGTGAGCAGGTTGTCGGTGAGCGCGTGGGCGTGGTCGCGCAGCTCGACCGTCTCGGCGGCGGGGGCCGCGCCCCGCTCGCGCAGGGCGCGGCCGGCGGCCCCGGTGAGCCGGTCGGCCAGCAGCCGGGTGGACGAGGGCACGCTCAGCCCGGCGGAGACGGCGGTGATGCGGGGCTCGGTCACTTCTCCTCCTTCGCGGTCGCCGGGACGGCGCCGCTCTCCTCGGCGGCGAGCAGGCTCGCGTGGGTGGGCGCGTCGGGAACGCCGGCCGGGCGGTTCGCGGCGAACTCGCGGCGGAGCACCGGGACGACCTCCTCGCCGAGCAGGTCCAGCTGCTCCAGCACGGTCTTCAGCGGCAGCCCGGCGTGGTCCATCAGGAACAGCTGGCGCTGGTAGTCGCCGAAGTCCTCGCGGAACCGCAGGGTCCGCTCGATGACCTGCTGCGGGCTGCCGACGGTCAGCGGGGTCTCCCGGGTGAAGTCCTCCAGCGACGGGCCGTGCCCGTAGACCGGTGCGTTGTCGAAGTAGGGCCGGAACTCGCGCACCGCGTCCTGGGAGTTCCGCCGCATGAACACCTGCCCGCCCAGGCCGACGATCGCCTGGTCGGCGCGGCCGTGGCCGTAGTGCTCGTAGCGGCGCCGGTACAGGTCGATCATCCGCTTGGTGTGCTCGGCCGGCCAGAAGATGTTGTTGTGGAAGAAGCCGTCTCCGTAGTAGGCGGCCTGCTCGGCGATCTCCGGGCTGCGGATGGAGCCGTGCCAGACGAACGGCGGGACCCCGTCCAGCGGGCGCGGCGTGGAGGTGAAGCCCTGCAGCGGGGTGCGGAACTTCCCTTCCCAGTTCACCACGTCCTCCCGCCAGAGCCGGTGCAGCAGGTGGTAGTTCTCCACGGCCAGCGGGACGCCCTGCCGGATGTCCTGGCCGAACCAGGGGTAGACCGGCCCGGTGTTGCCGCGGCCCATCATCAGGTCGACCCGGCCGCCGGCCAGGTGCTGCAGCATCGCGTAGTCCTCGGCGATCTTCACCGGGTCGTTGGTGGTGATCAGGGTCGTCGCGGTGGAGAGCACCAGCCGCTCGGTGCGCGCCGCGATGTAGCCGAGCATGGTGGTCGGCGAGGACGGCACGAACGGCGGGTTGTGGTGCTCGCCGGTGGCGAAGACGTCCAGGCCGACCTCTTCGGCCTTGAGCGCGATGCGCACCATCGCGGCGATCCGCTCGCCCTCGCTCGGCGTGCGGCCGGTGGTGGGGTCGGTCGTCACGTCGCCGACCGAGAAGATCCCGAACTGCATGTTCTCCGCCCCCTGGGCTCTCCGAGGTAGTTGGTTCCGTTTTCAACTACTTCCCAGGAACAGTATTGTCCGCCGATTCATTCCACAGCACCGCGGCCAGCGTGAGCAGCCCCCGCGAGGTCGCCGGATCGGCGCCGGTGAGCTCCCTGGTCCGGGCCAGCCGGTTGTCCACGGTGTTGGGGTGGACGCCCAGCGCCCGGGCCGCGGCCCGGCGGTCCATGTCGCACGCCAGGTAGGCCCGGACGGTCCCGGCCAGCTCCGGCCGGTCGAGCAGCGGGGCCAGCGCGGCGCGGAGCAGGGGCAGCCCGTCGCTCTCCCGGGCCAGGTGCAGCTCCAGCGCGACGTCGGCGGCCCGGACGGCGCGGCCGTGCAGGCCGCGGGCGCGCGCGGCCCGCAGCACCGCGCGGGCGGTACCGACCGCGCGGGCGACGTCGCCCGGTCCGGAGGCGTCCTCCGCGGCCAGCACCGCCTCGGCGCGGAGCGCGGCCCCGAGGTCGGCGGCGAGCCGGTCGAGCGGCTCGCCGGAGTGCCGGCCGGGCCCGGCGGGCCGCGCCCCGGTCCGCTCGGCGACCACCGTCCCGCCGCGCCCGGACAGGTCCATCAGCCAGGTCCCGGGCAGCGCCTGCTCGATCCGGGCGCGCATCCGCCGCACCGCGCGGCGCTCGGCCGGCCGGGCCGCGGCCGGATCCCGGTCCGCCGCATCGTCCGGCCCGGGGGCGCGCGCGGCCTCGACGACCAGCACCAGCGGCCGCTCCGGCAGCGGGCGGCGGGCGAGCCCGGCGGCCGCCCCGACCCGCCCCTCCGCCAGCGCCGCGACCACCCGGGAGGGCTCGGCGTCGGTGTCGTCCAGCAGCTCCAGGTAGCGCCGCTCGAACGCCTCCGCGGCGGCCCGCTCCACCGCGAAGTGCACCGACCGGATCCGCCGCAGCACCTCGCGGAGCAGGTCGGGCCGGTCGCCGAGGGCCGCGGTGAGCTCGTCGCCGAACACGGTGAGCGCGAGCTGCCAGGCGCGCATGTACTCGGCGAGCGGCACCCGCTCGTCGGCCCGGTCGGCGGCCCGCTCGGAGACCAGCCGGAGCAGCTCGGGATCGGGCGCCTCCGGCTCCAGGACGGCGCGCAGCGCCGACCGCAGCATCGCCCGGATCGTTCCGGCGGCGACCAGGTGCAGGTGGTCCAGCATCGCCGGGTCCCCGGTGCAGATCGGGGACTCCGCGGCGTAGCGCTCCACGATCAGCCGCGCCAGCGGCGGCACCCGCGGCTCCAGCGACGCGACGGTCCTGCGCAGCCGCTCCGGGTCCTCCATCGGCCTCCGCCCCCTGTCGCCTACCGCATCCGGCCGCCCGCGCGATCGTGACCGCGGCCGATGGCCCGGCGCCGGGCGAACCCGGTCGGCACCGGATGGAGCCGCGGCGGCGACCGACCGCCTGGTCGGTCATCGCGGGGAGGCGGTCGCACATGACCATGGTGGAGGAAGCGGGTCCGCCGAGCGGCGCCAGGGTGGCGGACTCCGGCCGGCGCACCGCCGTCCCGGGGCCGCCCGGCGGGGACCGCGCCTTGCGGCATCGGGGTCTGCGGCGAGGCGGCCATGCGCGAGTACGGCCGCCGGAAGGGACCGGTGCTCCTCGACCTGAAGGACCCGGACGGCCGGGCGCCCGCCCTGGAACCGGTGTGCGACGACGCCGGCGCCGCGCAGAACCCGCGCCCGGGAGGGACGGGCCGGCTCGGCCCGGACCCGGCGACGTGCACCGGGCCGAGACCCGCGCGGTCTGCCTGAGCGCCACCGGGTTCGGCGCCGCCGGCCCGTCCCGGGGGCGGCCCGGCCGGACATCGCCGCGCAGGCGGGGAGCGGCATCGCCTCCGTCACCGGCGGGGCCGGGCGCGGACCGCGGCGGGCCGGCCTCCCCCGGCGGACCACGCGACCTCGTACGCGGCGGCGCAGGCGGTGCTCGCCGCGCCGCCGCGCCGGGGGTGCCCGGCCGGGCGCCCCCGGGAGGAATCAGACGCCGATCTGGAACAGGGACCCGCCCAGCCTCTGCAGCTCCTCGACGGTGCCGGCGCCGCTCTGCGCGGCCCTGGACTCGGCGGCGGCCCAGCGGAAGACGCCCTGGGCCATGGTGGACCGCTCCGCGGCGACCCGGGCCAGGTTGACCTCGGCGCGGGCCTCGTGCGCCCCGGCGTCGTCCGGCGCGGCCTGCACCGCGAGCTCGGCGAGGTGCCCGGCCAAGCGGAGGTCGCCCTGCTCGGCGGCGGTGCGGGCGCGGGCGGAGAGCGCGGCCGCGCCGCCGCACAGCTCGGCGAGGGCGGCGGCCAGCCGGTCGGCCGGGGCCGGCTTGAGGTGCGACGGGTCGCCGTCGTACCAGCCGCCGTAGAGCCGCCAGACGTTGCGCACCACGAACTCCGGCTCGTCGTAGACGGGCTGGAGGTAGGGGCGGTCCGCCAGATGCGCGGGCGGTGCGACGGCGTGCACCGCCTCGTCCAGCCGGGCGCCGGAGTTCATCAGCGCCAGGGTCTGCTCGACCAGGCTCTCCAGGAACTCCGCGGTCTCGCTCAGCGCGGTGCGGACCCGGTCGGCGCCGATGACGGGCAGCCCGTGGCCGGGCAGCAGGACCTCGGCGCCGGTGGCGGCCATCGCGCGCAGCGCCTCCGCCCACTCGGCCGGGTGGCGCTGCGCCTTCTGCGGGTTGCCCGCGTTGGGCGCCACCCAGATGAACAGGTCGCCGGTGAGCAGCGCGCGGCGCTCCGGCAGGTAGGCCCAGGTGTGGTCGTCGGTCTCGCCCTTGGCGTGGAACAGCCGCAGGGCGGCGTCGCCCAGGTGCAGCTCCATGGAGTCCCGGTAGGTCTGGTCCGGGTAGCGGTAGGAGCGCGGCCAGCGCAGTTCGGAGCTGCCGAACTGGCGGCGGTTGACCACCTCGTTGTAGCCCGCGGTGCGCACGTAGCGGTCGAACCGGGCGGCCACCGCCTCGTGCGCGACGACCACCGGCCGGGGCAGGCCCGCGGCGTCGGCCTCGGCGTCGAACGGGCCGACGCCGAACACGTGGTCGACGTGGCCGTGCGAGTAGACCGCGAACCGCAGCGGCCGGTCGTCGTAGGCGCGGACCGCGGCGTGCAGCGCCTCGGCGGACGCCGCGGACCCGGTGTCGAAGAGGACCGGGCCCCGCTCGGAGCGGATGCAGAACGCGTTGCCGAAGCCCGGCCACATCCCGATCCCCTCGGCGACCTCCGCGATCCCGGCGCGCGCCGGTTCGCCCCGGTGGTATTCGGGGACCGGCTCGCCCCGCCATGCCTTCTCGGCCAGTTCCAGTACGGCGTTCACAGTGCCTCCGTCGGTCCGTTCGGTGCGTCGCGGCCGCGGGACCAGACTCGGCGGGGCGCGCCGCCCGGACAAGGCCCCGCCGTCACAGCGGGGTGCCGGAAACCCTGTCACGGGTCACAACGGGGCAGGCGGGGGAGGGGCGGGCACCGGGGCGGGCGGGGCGGGAAGAGGGGCGCCGAAAGCGGAGCGCCCCGCCCGCTCCGCGGTACCGGGGCACCGGGGAGCGGGCGGGGCGCTCCGGGGACCGCGGGGCCGGGGCCTCCGCACCGGGACGGTCAGCGGCGCTCCGGAACCAGGTCGATCAGGCTGGCCTCCGGGCGGCAGCAGAACCGGACCGGTGCGTAGGGCGAGGTGCCCAGGCCGCCGGAGACGTTCAGCCAGGCGTCGCCGTACCGGTTCAGCCCCCAGGCCCGGCGCCGGTCGATCCCGCAGTTGGTCACGAGCGTCCCGGAGAACGGCATGCAGATCTGGCCGCCGTGGGTGTGCCCGGCCAGCAGCAGCCGGTAACCGTCGGCGGCGAACCGGTCCAGGTTGGCCGGCTCGGGGGAGTGCAGCACGCCCAGCCGGAGGTCGGCCGAGGCCGCGGCGGGGCCGGCCACCTCCTCGTAGCGGTCCAGGCCGATGTGCGAGTCGTGCACCCCGGCCGCCGCGACGCTCAGCCCGCCGGCGCTGATCCGGCCCTTCCGGTTGTTCAGGTCCAGCCAGCCGGCGCCGGCCATCGCGGCGCCCAGCTCGCGCCAGGGCAGGTCCGGCTCGACCCGCTCGCGGTAGTCCTTCTTGCTGCTGCGCCACAGGTAGCGGGCCGGGTTCTTGGGGCGCGGCGAGAACAGGTCGTTGGAGCCGTAGACGAACGCGCCGGGCCGGTCCAGCAGCGGGCCCAGCGCCTCGATGAACGGCTCCACCGCGTCCGGGTGGGCCAGCGAGTCGCCGGTGTTGACCACCAGGTCCGGCTCGTACCGCTCCAGGCCGCGCACCCAGTCGATGAGCATCCGGCGGCCCGGGGTCAGGTGGGCGTCGGACAGGTGCAGCACCCGCAGCCGCGGGCTCCCCTCGGGCAGCAGCGGAAGCTCGTGCCGGCGCAGCCGGAACCAGTTCCGCTCGATGACCGCGGCGTAGCCGATCCCGGCGGCGCCGACGGCGCCGGCCACCGCCGCCGCCCGGGCGGCCCGCCGCCACCCCTCATGTCGCCTGCTCATTGCGGCTGCTCCCTCCGTGCCGCCCGGGTTCCGTCCACAGGCCGGGGAAAAGCCGTGGGGGCGCCGCGGGCGATCGCTCTATGATCAGTGCCATGTCCGAACTCAAAGACCGCCTGAAGTCCGACCTCACCGCCGCCATGAAGGCGCGCGACGCGGTGCGCCTCCGCACGCTGCGCATGGCCCTGACCGCCGTGTCCAACGAGGAGGTCGCCGGCGGTGCCGCGCGCGAGCTGGCCGACGACGACATCGTCCGGCTGCTCACCCGGGAGGCCAAGAAGCGCCGCGAGGCCGCCGAGGCCTTCGCCGCCGGCGGCCGTGCGGACAAGGCCGCCGACGAGCGGGCCGAGGCCGAGGTGCTCTCCGAGTACCTCCCGGCCCAGCTGGACGACGCCGAGCTCACCGCCCTGGTGGCCGACGCCGTCGCCGAGTCCGGGGCGACCGGCCCCAAGGGCATGGGCGCGGTCATGAAGCTGGTCAACCCCAAGGTCGCCGGGCGGGCCGAGGGCTCGCGGGTGGCCGCCGAGGTCAAGCGCCAGCTGGCCGGCTGAGCACCGCTCACTCGTCCTCGTGCGGAGGCCGGCCCGCCGGCACCACGCCGGCCTCGCCGCCGGTCTCCGCACCCTGCTCCGGCACCGAGCGGCCGGAGCCGCCGCTGAGGAACACGTTGACCGTGGCGCCCTCCGGCAGCACCGTGCCGGGGTCGGGGTTGATCGCGGCCACGGTGCCCTCGGCCTCGGTCGAGCGCACCCGGTTCGACGCCACGCTCACCTGGTAGCCGGCGTCCTCCAGGGCCGAGACGGCCGCGCTCTCCCGCTGCCCCACGACGTCGGGCACGCCGCCCTCGGCCGCCGCGTTGTTCGAGGTCGGCTGGGCGCTGCCGCCGCCCCCGCCGCGGTACTTGGACGGGGCGCCCGGGAAGCCCTTCTCCGGGACCTTCTTCACGGCCTCGGACATCGTCTCCTGCCAGATCGGGCCGGGGATGGTCGCCCCGTAGACCTGGCCGTAGTAGCGGTCGCCGATGGTGACGCCGCGCAGCGGGTAGTTCTGCGGGCCGCGCGGGTCGCCGACGAAGACCGCGCTGGCCAGGTTCGGGGTGAATCCGGCGAACCAGGCCGCCGCCGACCCGTCGGTGGTACCGGTCTTGGCCGCCGCCGGGCGGCCGATGCCCAGCCCGGAGGTGGTACCGCCCTTGAAGGTCTGCTGCAGCAGGTAGCTCACCCCGGCGGCGACGTCCTTGTCGATCGCCCGCTCGCACTCCGACTCGATCTCGATGGTCTTGCCGGCCTGGCGGTCGTTGATCGAGGTGATGGCCTGCGGCTCGCAGTAGGTTCCGCCGGAGGCGAAGACCGCGTAGGCGTTGGCCACGGTCATCGGGGAGACCTCTTCACTGCCCAGGGTGAAGGAGTTGTTGGCCTGGGTGTGCGGGTTGTCGAAGGACTGGCCGTCGGCCCGGTGCACGCCGAGCCTCTCCGACATCTTGATCACGTCGCACAGCCCGACGGACTTCTGCAGCTGCGCGAAGTAGGTGTTCACCGACCCCTTGGTTCCGGAGATCATGCTGCTCCCGCCGCCCTCGGTGTCGCCGGCGTTCTTCACCGGCCACGGGGCGAGCGGGTCGCCGTTGCAGTTGCGCTGCCCGGTCACCGTGGTGCTGCTGCCGCCCCCGAAGGAGGTGCCGAAGCCCTTGCCCTCGTCCAGCGCGGCGGCCAGGGTGAACGCCTTGAAGGTCGATCCGGCCTGGAAGCCGGTGCTGCCGCCCCGGTCGGCGTCGGTGGCGAAGTTGATCGAGGTCTCGCCGAGCTTGGACTCGTCCGGCCCGTAGTTGCGGCTCTGCGCCATCGAGCGGATCTCACCGGTGCCCGGCTCGATCAGCACCTCGGCGGCGACCTTCTTGGACTTGTTCTTGCGCGGCACCCACTTGTCGACCGCCTTCTGCGCGGCCTTCTGCATGTCCGGGTCGAGCGTGGTGTGGATCTCCAGGCCGGCGGTGCGCAGCCAGCGGGCGCGCTCGGTCTCGTTCTCGCCGAACTGCTCGTTCTTCTCGATCTCCTGGACCACGTAGTCGCAGAAGAACGGCTGCTTGCTGGGCACGCACCCGTTGGACTGGTCGGTGGGCTCCAGCTCGTCGGTGAGCTCGACCGACTTGGCCTCCTCGGCCTCCTTCTCGGTGACGGTGCCGACCTGCACCATCCGGTCCAGCACCACGTCCCGGCGGTCCTGGGCGTCCTCCGGGTTGAGCCGGGGGTTGTACAGGTAGGGGTAGCGCACCGCGCCGGCCAGCGTCGCCGACTGGGAGAGGTTCAGCTCGGAGGCGGGGATGTCGAAGAAGTGCCGGGCCGCGGACTCCACGCCGTAGGCGCCGTCGCCGAAGTAGGCGATGTTCAGGTAGCCCTCGAGGATCTCGTCCTTGCTCATCCGCTTCTCGATGGTGAGGGCGTAGCGCAGCTCGCGCAGCTTGCGGGCGAGGGTGGTCTCCCGGGCCTCCTCCTGCTCGGCCTGGGAGTCGGCGCTCTCCACCAGGACGTTCTTCACGTACTGCTGGGTGAGCGAGGAGCCGCCCTGGGTGGAGCCGCTCAGGGTGCGCAGCGCGGCGCGGAAGGTGCCCGAGATGTCGATGCCGCCGTGCTCGTAGAAGCGCGAGTCCTCGATCGAGATGATGGCGTCCTGCATCACCGGCGACATGTCGTCCAGCGAGACCAGCTCGCGGTTCTTGTCGTAGATCTCCGCGATCACGCCGCCCTCGCGGTCGTAGATCACCGACCGCTGCGGAGGCGGGGGCGTCTCCAGGTCGCTCGGCATGTTCATGAAGCCGGTGGCCACGTTGCGCGCGGTGATGCCCAGACCGCCCACGGCGGGCAGCACGATGGCCGCCACCAGCACGCCGGCGATCACGCCGACTCCCATCAGCTGACCGATTCTCTGCAGCATTCTCCCCTGACCCACCCCATCAGACTATGCGCCGCCCGACGCCGGCGCGGAGAGAGAAACGGACGGCCCGAATCGGCTGTGCCACAGGTCATTTCGGGCCCTGCTCCTCATCCTGGCACACCGTCCGGACCGGCCTCGCCCAGCGCCTCTCCCACCTCGCGCAGGGCGCCGATGTCGTACACGTCCTCCGCCCGCGCCGGGACCTCGGCGACCGGGATCCGCGGGTGCGCCGCGGTGAGTCGCCCGCGCAGCCCCGCCTCCCGGTCGCGCAGCCGGGCCGCGCGCGCGTGCAGCAGCAGCGCCGCCGCGGCCAGCGGGTGCTCGCCGCCGGCCTCCAGCTCCCGGGACGCGGCCAGCGCCTCCTCCGCCGGGGGGCCGTCCGCCTCGGGCCGGTGGGTCCGGTTCAGCACCACCCCCGCCAGCGGCATCCGGTCGGCCGCCAGCCGCTCCATGAAGTAGTCCGCTTCGCGCAGCGCGTCCGGCTCCGGGACGGCGACCACGAGGAACGCGGTCCCCGGGGCCTGCAGCAGCCGGTAGGTGCGCTCGGCGCGCTCCTGGAAGCCGCCGAACACCGCGTCGAAGGACGAGATGAACGACTGTACGTCCTTCAGCGCCTGGGCGCCCACGACCTTGGAGATGATTCCGGTCACCGCCCCGACGCCCGCACCGAGCAGCCGGAACGCCCCGGTCCGGGCGGGCGCGCCGAGGATCCGGATCAGCCGGCCGTCCAGGAACCGGCCGAGCCGCTTGGGCGCGTCCAGGAAGTCCAGCGCCGACCTGCTGGGCGGGGTGTCCACCACGATCAGGTCCCACTCGCCGCTCTCCCGGAGCTGCCCGAGCTTCTCCATCGCCATGTACTCCTGGGTGCCGGAGAAGCTGGAGGACATCGACCGGTAGAAGGGGTTGGCCAGGATCTCCCGGGCCCGCTCGGGGTCGGCGTGCGCCTCGACGATCTCGTCGAAGGTGCGCTTCATGTCCAGCATCATCGCGTGCAGCGAGCCGCCGGCCTCCGCGGCGCCCGGCAGCGGAACCGGGCGCGGGGTGTTGTCCAGCTCGGTCAGCCCCAGCGACTGGGCCAGCCGCCGCGCCGGGTCGACCGTGATGACCACCGCGCCCCGGCCCATCTCCGCGGCCCGAACCCCGAGCGCGGCCGCGGTGGTGGTCTTGCCGACCCCGCCCGAACCGCAGCACACGATGGTGCGCACCCCGGGGTCGGCCAGCAGGGCGTCCACGTCCAACCGCTCCGCGCTCACCCGGCGCCCCCCTGCCCGGCCAGCCGGTCGGCGAGCCGGTACAGCGCCGCGGTGTCGATCCCCTCGCCCAGGTAGGGCAGGTCCACCGCGGGCAGGCCGACCCCGTCCAGCCGGGCGCGGACGGCCGCCTCGGCCCGCACCCGGCGGGCGTGCGCGGCCACCTCCCGGGCCAGCCCGGCCGCGGTCTCGGAGGGCCGGTCCAGCCGGGCCGCCTTCACCCCCTGGACCAGCGACTCCACGTCGACCTCGCCGCGCTCCGCGGCGGCCAGCACCTCCGGGGGGAAGAGCGGCTCGCGGACCATGTTCACGATCAGCCGGCCCGGGTTCATCCCGGCCGCGCGGATCTCGGCCACCCCGTCCGCGGTCTCCTGGGCCGGCATCTCCTCCAGCAGGGTCACGAAGTGGACCGAGGTCCGCGCCGAGCGGATCGTCTCCATCACCTTGTCCGCCTGGGTGCGCACCGGACCGATCCGGGCCAGCCCGGCGACCTCGGCGTTGACGTTGAGGAACTGCGCGATGCGCCCGGTGGGCGGGGCGTCCATCACCACGGCCCGGTAGACGTGCGGCTCGTCGGCGGCCTGGCCGAGGGGGCGGCGGCCGCCCCGGCGGCGGCGCACCGCCTCCACCGCCTTGCCGGTGAGCAGCACGTCGCGCACGCCGGGCGCGATGGTGGTGGCGAAGTCGACCGCGCCGAACCGGGTGAGCGCCTGCCCGGCCCGGCGCATCCCGTAGAACAGCTCCAGGTACTCCAGCAGGGCCGCCTCCGCGTCGACGGCGAGCGCGAACACCTCGCCGCCGCCGCGGGCCTCGGCGACCTTGCGCTCCTCGTAGGGGAGCGGCGGCCGCCCGAACAGCTCGGCGATGCCCTGGCGGCCTTCGACCTCCACCAGGAGCACCCGCCCCCCGTCGGCGGCCAGGGCCAGGGCGAGCGCGGCGGCGGCGGTCGTCTTGCCCGTGCCGCCCTTGCCGGTCACCACGTGCAGCCGGACGCCGCCGCTCGGGTCGGGATCGCGTTGGCTCACCCCTCGGAGTCTATGTCGGGGCGCGGCGGCCGGGATGAGTAGGCTGGCGCCCATGACGAAGTGGGAGTACGCGACGGTGCCGCTGCTGTCGCACGCGACGAAGCAGATTCTCGACAACTGGGGCGAGGACGGGTGGGAGCTCGTCTCCGTCATCCCCGGCCCGTCCGTGGACGGAGACCCGCGCAACCAGCAGCTGGTCGCCTACATGAAGCGGGAGAAGTAGCGATGGCCACCCCCGAGGAGCGCCTCGCCGAGCTCGGCCTGGACCTGCCCGAGGTGGTCAAACCGCTGGCCGCCTACGCTCCGACGGTGCGCACCGGCGACCACGTCTACGTCTCCGGCCAGATCCCGATGGTGGACGGCGCCCCGGCCGGCACCGGCAAGGTCGGCGCCGAAGTGACCCCCGAGCGGGCCGCCGAGCTCGCCCGGATCTGCGCGCTGAACGGCCTCGCCGCGATCAAGGCCGAGGTCGGCGAGCTGTCCGCGGTGCGCCGCGTGGTCAAGCTGGTCGGTTTCGTCGCCAGCGATCCCCGGTTCAGCGGGCAGCCGCAGGTGATCAACGGCGCCAGCGAGCTGATCGGCGAGGTGTTCGGCGAGGCGGGCGTGCACGCCCGGAGCGCGGTCGGGGTCGCCGCGCTGCCGCTGGACGTCCCGGTCGAGGTGGAGATGGTCGTCGAGGTCGGCTGAGCCCTCCTCACAGGTCCCGGCGCCGCGGCCCCGCCAGAGCACTCTGGCGGGGCCGCGGCCTCATGGCCGCCGCTCCGGCGGCCGGGCCCGGCCGCACCCCGGGGGCCGTGCGCCCTCCTCCGGCGGGGTACCGTTCGGCCATCGCCCCCGGAGGAGGTCGAGGATGACGAAAGAGCCGGTGCGGCCGCGCGACGCCGCCACGGTGATGCTGCTCCGCGAGGCCCCCGGGCCCGGCGGCGGCATCGAGGTCTACATGCTGCGGCGCGCCCCGTCCATGCCCTTCGCCCCGGGCGCGTACGCGTTCCCGGGCGGCCGGGTGGACGGGCGCGACGCCGACCGGGACACCGGCTGGACCGGTCCGGGCCCCGAGGAGTGGGCGCGCATCCTCGGCACCGGGGTGCCCGCCGCCCGCGCCCTGGTCTGCGCGGCGGTCCGGGAGACCTTCGAGGAATCCGGCGTGCTGCTCGCCGGGCCGTCGGCGGACCGGGTCGTCGCCGACACCCGCGGCGACGACTGGGAGGCCGACCGGCTCGCCCTCATCGACCGCTCGCTCTCCTTCGCCGACCTGCTCTCCCGGCGCGGCCTGGTGCTCCGCACCGACCTGCTGCGCGCCTGGTCGCAGTGGATCACCCCGGCGGGCGAGCCGCGCCGCTTCGACACCCGGTTCTTCACCGCGCTGCTGCCGGAGGGGCAGCAGACCCGCGACGTCGGCGGGGAGGCCGACCGGGTGGCCTGGATCCGCCCCGCCGAGGCGGTCCGCCGGTGGCGCGCCGGTGAGCTGGCGATGCTCCCGCCCACCGTCGCCACCTGCATGGACCTCGCCGAATGCGGGTCGGTGGCGGAGGCGACCGCCGGCCACCGCAGCATCTTCCCGATCGAGCCGGTGCTCCGCGAGATCGACGGCGAGCAGCGCATCGTCGTCCCGGACGGCGCCGTCTACCCGCTGCCCGGCGGGCAGGAAGGAGGCACCCGATGAGGATCGACGGTTCCGGGACGCTCCGCGCCGGCTGCGTGCTCTGCCCCAACCCGGGCCCGATGACGCTGGACGGCACCAACACCTGGATCCTGCGCGAACCCGGCGCGCGCGACGTCGTCGTGGTCGACCCCGGGCCGCACGACGAGCGCCACCTGGAGCGGGTCGCCCGGACCGTGCAGGAGCAGGGCGCGCGGGTGGTGGCCACCCTCCTCACCCACCACCACTTCGACCACGGCGAGGGCGCCCGCTACTTCTCCGAGCTCACCGGGTCGCCGGTGCACGCGGTCGACCCGGAGCACCGGATCGGCGGAGAGGACCTGGAGGACGGCCGGACCATCGAGGCCGGGGGGCTGGAAGTGCGGGTGGTCGCCGCCCCCGGGCACACCGCCGACTCGGTCTGCCTGCTGCTCCCGGCCGACGGGGTGCTGCTCACCGGCGACACCGTGCTGGGCCGCGGCACCACGGTCATCATGGACGGCGACGGCGGCCTCGCCGCCTACATGGACACCCTCTACCGGCTGCGCGGGCTGGCGCGCACCGAGGAGCTGCGGGCCCTGCTCCCCGGGCACGGGCCGATCCTGACCGACCCGCTCGGCGTGCTGGAGGGCTACATCGCGCACCGGGAGGAGCGGCTGGCCCAGGTCGCCGAGGCGGTCCGCGGCGGCGCGGCCTCACCGGCCGAGGTCACCGCGGTGGTCTACGCGGGGGTGGACCCGGCGGTGCTCGGCGCCGCGGAGTCGTCGGTCCGGGCGCAGCTGCGCTACCTGACCGAGCGCGGCGACATCGGCCGCCTCCCGGCGGAGGCGGAGGAGGCATGAGAGCGCCGCCGGGGAGCCCGCCCCGGGCCGGGGCGGGCTCCCCGGCGGCGGTCCGGGGCGGCCCCTAGCGGGCCCGGCGGCGCATCCGCTCGATGTCGAGCAGGACCACGGCCTTGGCCTCGATGCGCAGCCAGCCGCGCAGCGCGAACTCGGCCAGCGCCTTGTTCACCGTCTCGCGGGAGGCGCCGACGAGCTGCGCCAGCTCCTCCTGGGTGAGGTCGTGGTGCACGTGCAGCCCGTCCTCGCCCTCCTTGCCGAACTTCTCGGCGAGCTCCAGGAGCTGCTTGGCGACGCGCCCCGGGACGTCGGTGAAGACCAGGTCGCTCATCACGTCGTTGGTCCGCCGCAGCCGGGCCGCGAGCGCCTTGAGCAGCTGCAGCGACACCTGGGGCTGGCTGGCGATGAACGGGCGGAGGTCGTCGTGGCCCAGCCCCGCCAGGACCGTGTCGGTCACCGCGATGGCGCTGGCGGTGCGCGGGCGGGGATCGAACAGCGACAGCTCGCCGAACATCTCGCCCGGGCCGAGGACGGCCAGCAGGTTCTCCCTGCCGTCCACGGCGGAGCGGGTCAGCTTCACCTTGCCGCTCAGCACGACGTAGAGGCGGTCCCCCTCGTCGCCTTCGGCGAAGAGCGTCTGCCCCCGACCGAGGCGCACCTCGCTCACCGACGCGCGCAGCGCGGCGGTCGCGTCCTCGTCCAGTGCCTCGAAGAGGGGCGCCTTCCGCAGCACCTCGTTGGTTTCGTCCACCGCTTCCTCCTTGCAACCTGACCGTCAACTACTGTGACCTATATCGCATCCGCGTGGGAAGCCAGGTCGTCGTTTCGGCTTGTCGTCCGTTCGGGCGACCGGCCCCGTCACAGCCGACGTCAGCCCTCACGATCTTAAACGGCTTCTCCCGCCCATGCCGTGCTGGCAGCGCCGTTCTCACGACATTGCGGACATAATCTGGATCACCGTCCGGGCGCCTCCCCTTCCAGGCCCTACCCTGGCGGCATGGCGACGAGTACGGCCGGGGCCGGGCGGATCCGCCCCAGGAAGCCCGAGACGCGAACGGGACTGGTGCGCAGGGCCCGGCGGATCAACCGCACCCTGGCCGAGCTGTACCCCGACGCGCGCTGCGAACTCGACTTCGAGAACCCTTTCCAGCTGCTGGTCGCCACGGTGCTCTCCGCGCAGACCACCGACACCCGGGTGAACCGGGTCTCACCGGCGCTGTTCGCGGCCTTCCCCGGACCGGACGACATGGCCGCCGCCGACCCGGAGCGGATCGAGGCGATCATCCGCCCGACCGGCTTCTACCGCGCCAAGGCCGCCTCCCTGCTCGGCCTGGCCGCCGCGCTGCGCGACCGGTTCGGCGGGGAGGTCCCCGGGACCCTGGAGGAGCTGGTCACCCTGCCCGGCGTCGGACGCAAGACCGCCAACGTGGTTCTCGGCAACGCCTTCGGGGTACCGGGGATCACGGTGGACACCCACTTCGGCCGGCTCACCCGCAGATGGGGCTGGACCGCCCGGACCGACCCGGTCAAGGCGGAGAAGGAGGTCGCCTCCCTGTTCCCGCCGAAGGACTGGACGATGCTCTCGCACCGGGTGATCTGGCACGGCCGCAGGGTCTGCCACGCGCGCAGGCCGGCCTGCGGCGCGTGCGCGCTGGCCCCGATGTGCCCGTCCTACGGAGAGGGGCCCACCGACCCGGAGACCGCCCGGTCGCTGCTGCGCGACGGGCCCCGGGCATGAGCGCCGGCACCGAGGAGAGGGAGCGGATGGACGGACGGACCCCGCCGGGATGGCTCACCGCGCTGGCCGAGGCCGGTGCCCGGATGGAGGTGCCGCCGATCATGCGCCCGCCCGCCGAGGGCGGCCGCCGCTCGGCCGTACTGGTGCTGTTCGGCTGCGGCGCGGCCGGCCCCGAGCTGCTGCTGATCCAGCGGAACGACGGGCTGCGCCGCCACTCCGGCCAGCCGGCCTTCCCCGGCGGCTCGTTCGAGGAGGGCGACCGGACCCCCGAGGAGTGCGCGGTCCGCGAGGCCGTGGAGGAGACCGGGGTCGACCCGGCCGGGATCGTGCCGCTGGGCCTCCTCCCCGAGCTCTACATCCGGCACAGCGGGTTCCGCGTCCGGCCGGTGCTGGCCTGGTGGCGGGAGCCCTCCGCGGTGCACGCCGCGGACGCCGGAGAGGTCGCCAACGCCGTCACCGTGCCGGTCGCCGAGCTCGCCGACCCGGCCAACCGGGTCGTGGTCGAGGTGTCCGGCCGCCGGACCGGCCCCGGGTTCCGCGCCGGCGGGATGCTGGTGTGGGGCTTCACCGCGGCGGTGCTGGACGCCCTGCTCACCCTGGGCGGATGGCAGCGGCCGTGGAACGAGGCCGGGCGGGCGGAGGTGGTGCGGCTGGTGCCGCCCGCGGAACCGGCCCGGACCGCCGCCGGCGGGCAGGGATAGCGTAACGGGATGGAAGGCATCGTGCTGGACGTGCTCCTCGTCGTCCTGGTGCTGCTGTTCGCGGGCTCCGGGTACCGGCAGGGGTTCATCGTCGGCATCATGAGCTTCGGCGGCTTCATCGGCGGCGGCGTGCTGGCGGCGCTCGGCGCGCCCCCGCTGATCCAGCAGCTGGTCGCCGACCCGGGGCGGCAGGCGCTGCTGGCCATCGCGGTGGTCTTCCTCTCCGCGGCGATGGGCCAGTTCCTCGCCTCCTACCTCGGCGCCCTGGTGCGCAACCGGGTCACCCGGGACTCCGCGCGGGTACTGGACGCGATGGGCGGCGCCCTGGTCAGCGCCGCGTCGGTGCTGCTGGTGGCCTGGCTGGTGGGCAGCGCGGTGGCCAACTCCTCGCTGCCGGTGGTCACCGGCCAGGTGCAGAACTCCCGGGTGCTGCACGCGGTCGACCGGGCCATGCCGGAGGCCGCGAGCACCTGGTTCTCCACCTTCCGCAAGATCGTCGACCAGAGCGCCTTCCCGCAGGTCTTCAGCGGCCTGGGCACCGGCGAGCCGGCCGAGGTCGCCCCGCCCGACCCCGCGGTGCTCACCACCGAGGAGCTCCGCGGCGCCAGCCAGAGCATCGTCAAGGTGCTCGGCACCGCGCCCAGCTGCCAGCGCCGGGTGGAGGGCACCGGCTTCGCCTACGAGCGGGACCGGATCATGACCAACGCGCACGTGGTCGCCGGCGTCACCGAGGACCTCCGGGTGGTCACCCGGGCGGGCAAGCAGCTCCCCGCCACGGTCGTGCTGTACGACCCGGAGATGGACATCGCCGTCCTGGACGTGCCGGGGCTGGGCCTGGACCCGCTGGAGTTCGAGCACGAGGCGGAGAAGGGCGACGACGCGGTGGTCGCCGGGTTCCCGAAGAACAACGGGTTCACCGCGGTGCCGGCCCGGATCCGGGCCGAGCAGACCGCCCAGGGCCCCGACTTCTACCACGAGAACCAGGTCAGCCGGGAGATCTACCAGGTCCGCGCGCTGGTCCGGCCGGGCAACTCCGGCGGCCCGCTGCTCTCCGCGGAGGGCACCGTCTACGGGGTGGTCTTCGCCGCCGCCACCAACGAGGACGAGACCGGCTACGTGCTCACCGCCGACGAGGTGGCCGGGAACGCCGCCGCCGGGGCCGAGGCGAGCGCCCCCGTCGACACCCAGAAGTGCGACTGACCCGCGGCTCCGGCCGGGGACCCGGCCGCGGAGCCGGCAGGGAGCGAACAGGAACGGAGCCCCGGTGGAACTGACCGTGCTCGGCAGCGCCTCGCCCTACGCCCGCCCGGGCGACCCCTGCTCGGGCTACCTGGTGCGGCACGGCGGCCCGGTCGCCTGCTGCTGATGCGCCCAGGCCCGGGCCCGAGCCCGCCGGAGAGGGCGCAGGGGGGCAAGGGGGCGCGCTTCCGTGTGGACCCGGGACGGAGCCTCACACTCGGCCGGGGCCTTCGCTACAGGCCGAGGTACAAGATGACCGCACGCTCGATCTGGCCCATCTCGTAGGGATCCAGGTAGTGGACGGGATCGCCGTGGATGTAATCGGTGTCGATGCTGCGGATCTGATCGATGAGAAACAAAGTCAGCCGACCGTCGACCTCCAACTCGGGGCGGAAAACGGCGGCCTGGGCACTCGTCGAGGTCGGAATGACCGTCGCGGTGCTCCACGGCATCGATGTCGGGCTGAGAACAAGGCCGTAGCGGCGTCCTCGCTGCTCGTGCCCGCGCTTGGCCTCTCCGAGATCAACTCGGTAGAGGGCCCCTCGGATCACCAGGCGTCCTCTTCGCTTGCAAGGTTCTCGTCGCTGAGCCGCTCGGCGTCCTTGCGCGCGCTCTCAAGCCAGCTTTCCCGCTCCAGGGCACGCAGCGCCCGGCGGATGACATCGCTGGTACGTTCCCCTTCTTGCAAGGCGAACCGGATGATTCGCTGATCTTCTTCCGTCGGGCGGAAACCGATCGTCTGAGCCATGACTCCGACTCTACGCGAGCGTTGCACACGCGTCTAGCAAATGTTGAACATGGCCGACTCGGTTCACTTCTCTGGAAGGCGGTGCCGTGCTTCGCGTAGGAGGGCGGGATCCAGAAAGGGGCATGTGATCGGAGATATTCGAATCAGCCTGTCTTGCGGTGGATCTCCACCGACTCCAGCACCACGTCCTCGACCGGGCGGTCCGCGCCTTCGGTCGGCACCCGGGAGATGGCGTCGGCCACCTCCAGGCTCTCCCCGTCGGCGACCTCGCCGAAGACGGTGTGCCTGCCGTTCAGGTGCGGGGTGGGCGCGGTGGTGACGAAGAACTGCGACCCGTTGGTGTCCGGCCCCGAGTTGGCCATGGCCAGCATGCCGGGCTCGGCGAAGGTGAGCGACTCGTCGATCTCGTCGTCGAAGGTGTAGCCGGGGCCGCCGGCCCCGGTGCCGTCCGGGTCCCCGCCCTGGATCATGAAGTCGGGGATGACCCGGTGGAAGACCGTGCCGTCGTAGAACCCGGGGTCGCCCTCGGCCAGCTCGGCGAAGTTGCCCACCGTCTCCGGGGCGCGGTCGGGGAAGAGGACGAGCTCGATGTCGCCCTCGCTGGTGTGCAGGGTGGCGCCCCGCACATCGGCGACGGACCCGCCGCCCGCTTCGGCGGAGGGGCCGCAGCCGGCGGCGAGCAGCGCCGCGGCGCAGCCCAGAGCGGCGGCCGTGAGGTGTCTGTGCATCACGGAGCAGAGTACCCGGGCGGAGCGCCACCGGCGCCCGGCGGTGCGGCCGAGCCGGCCGCCGGGCGGGGCGTCAGCCGACGAGCTGGGGGCCCTGGCCGTCCGGGGGGGTCAGGGGCCAGCTCATCCGGACCACGGTGCCGTCCTCGGCGGGCTCGATGCTCACCTCGTCGGCGAGCCCGATGATCACCGCCAGGCCGACGTCGGGGGAGAGGCCGGAGACGCCGCCGGGCGGCGTGTGCTCGCCCGGGTAGACGCCGTTGGCGGTGCCGCCGAGGGAGGCGGGGGAGCTCCGGTCGGCGTCGGGCTCCTTGGCCGGGGCCCGGTCGGAGACGACGACCTCGAACCGCTTGGCGGCGCGGCCGTTGGCGGGGGCGGGGATCGTCGGCCCGCCGCGCCCGGGCGGCCTGGCGTCCGATCCGTCGATGAGCTCGATCTCGATCGGCCGGCCGGGGCAGTGGGCTCTATGCGCCTCCACGGCGCGCGAGCATGCCTCACCGACGGCGAGCCTGATCTCGTCGAGGGCGGATTCGGCGATGCCCGCCCGGCGCGCGACGGCGGTCGCCATCAGGCGGGCCGTGCGCACGTGGGCGGGCAGCGCGCTGATCGTGAGCTGGACGAGGGCCATCTTCTCGCTCGCTAAGCGGCCGGCTACTTGGCGGCGCGCTTGTCGATGGCCTCCTGCACCGACTCATAGATGCCGAAGACCTTGGTCAGCCCGGTGATGCGGAAGATCTTGAGGATCCGCTCCTGGGTGCAGACCAGGTCCAGGGTGCCGTCGTGGGCGCGCACCCGCTTCAGGCCGCCCACGAGCACGCCGAGGCCGGTCGAGTCGAGGAACTCCACCTTCTCCATGTTCACCACGAGGTGGAAGTTGCCCTTGTTGACCAGGTCGATCAGGAGCTCACGCAGCCGAGGCGCGGTATAGACGTCGATCTCACCCTCGACGACGACGATCTCGGTGTCGTCCTTGGTGTAGTGATCCAGCTTCAAGTCCACTAGTCCTCCAGCGCCGAACCGCGAAAAACCGCGAGTGATCTGTGCCGGGCGTTACCCCACAGAGCGGCATTCAACCACGCTTTCACGTCCCGGCTTCCCGCTTCCCATGAGAAAACCGTGACACCGCGCGTCCCTTCCCCCGGATGCCACACTGAAACCGGTGGTCACCTGCCACTGCGCCGTTTCCGGTGCGCCGAAGGAGGGCTCCAGGTGGATCTGTGGGAATCGACACTCGGGCGATCGTGGCGTGACCATACCCCGAACCCGCAGGTGACACATGTGGAGCGGCTGGCGCGTAGCGAACCGGTAAGTGAAGAGTGGCCGGCATGGACACCGTCCTCGGTGCGGCGGAAGATGGCCGGCGCGGGCGTCGAGGCCCCCTGGTCGCACCAGGTGGCGGCCGCGAATCTGGCACGCTCCGGCGACAACGTGATCATAGCGACCGGTACCGCCTCGGGGAAGTCGCTGGCCTTCCTGCTCCCGGCGGCCGAGGCGGTGATCGGCGGCGGGACCGTGCTCTACCTCTCACCCACCAAGGCGCTCGCCGCCGACCAGCTGCGCGCGGTGCGCGAGGCGGGCCCGCCGGAGCTGATCGGCGCGGTCTACGACGGGGACACCCCGCGCGAGGAGCGGGCCTGGGTCCGCGCGCACGCCAACTACGTGCTCACCAACCCGGACATGCTGCACCGGGCGGTACTGGAGCGGCACCCCTCCTGGGCGGGCTTCCTGCGCCGGCTCCGCTACGTCGTGGTCGACGAGGCCCACCACTACCGGGGCGTGTTCGGCTCGCACGTCGCCCAGATCCTGCGCCGGCTGCGCCGGGTCTGCGCCCGGTACCGGGCCGCGCCCGTGTTCATCCTGGCCTCGGCCACCACCGGGGCCCCCGAGGAGAGCGCCTCCCGGCTGACCGGCCTGCCGGTGCGCGCGGTGACCGAGGACGGCTCGCCCCGCCCGGCCGTCGACTTCGCCCTGGTCGAGCCGGAGCTCACCGAGCAGACGGGGGAGCGCGGCGCCCCGGTGCGGCGCACCGCCACCGCGGAGGCCGCCGGGATCCTGGCCGAACTGGTCTCCCGGCGGGTCCGCACGCTGGCCTTCGTCCGCTCCCGGCAGGGCGCGGAGGTGGTCGCGCTGACCGCGCGGCGGGCGCTGGCCGACGCCGGCCGCCCGGACCTCGCCGAGAAGGTCGCCGCCTACCGGGCCGGCTACCTCGCCGCGGACCGCCGGGAGCTGGAGGACGGGCTGCGCGGCGGCGGGCTGCTCGGGCTGGCCACCACCAACGCCCTGGAGCTCGGCGTGGACATCACCGGGGTGGACGCGGTGCTGGTGGCGGGCTGGCCGGGTACCCGGGCCTCGCTGTGGCAGCAGGCCGGGCGGGCCGGCCGGCGCGGCACCGACGCGCTGGCGGTGTTCGTCGCCCGGGACGACCCGCTCGACACCTACCTGGTGCACCACCCGGAGGCGATCTTCGGCCGCTCGGTGGAGGCCGCCGTCATCGACCCGGACAACCCCTACGTGCTCGGCCCGCACCTGTGCGCGGCCGCCGCGGAGCTGCCGCTCACCCCGGAGGACCTGGAGCTGTTCGGCCCGGCGGCCGGGGAGGTCGCGGCCGGCCTGGTCCGCCGGGGCCTGCTCCGGCGCCGCCCCCGCGGCTGGTTCTGGACCCGGCGCGAGCGGGCGAGCGACCTGGCCGACATCCGGGGCGCCGGCGGCCCGCCGGTGCAGATCGCGGACGCGGAGACCGGGCAGCTGCTCGGCACCGTCGACGAGGCGGCGGCCTGCGGCACGGTGCACGAGGGCGCGGTCTACCTGCACCAGGGGGAGAGCCACGTGGTGCAGGAGCTGGACCTGGAGGAGCGGGTGGCGCTGGTCCGCGCCGCGGAGCCCGGCTACTCGACCTGGGCCCGGGAGGTCACCGAGATCGAGGTGCTGCGCTCCCGGGAGCGGCGCCCCTGGGGGCCGCACGAGGTGCACTTCGGCGACGTCCGGGTGGGCCGCCGGGTGGTCGGCTACCTCAAGCGCGACGTGCGCACCGGCACGGTCCTCGGCGAGCACCCGCTGGACCTGCCGGAGCGCTCGCTGGACTCGCGCGCGGTGTGGTGGACGCTGGCCCCGGAGACCGCCGAGCGGCTGCGCGCCGAGGGGGTGGAGCTGCGCGGCGCGGCGCACGCGGCCGAGCACGCCGCGATCGGCCTGCTGCCGCTCTTCGCGACCTGCGACCGGTGGGACATCGGCGGGGTTTCCACAGCGATGCACGCCGACACCGGGAGGCTGACGGTCTTCGTCTACGACGGCCACGAGGGCGGCGCGGGCTTCGCGGAGCGGGGGTACGCGGCCGCCCGGGAGTGGCTGGCGGCGACCCGGGCGGCCATCGCGGACTGCGAGTGCGCGGCCGGCTGCCCCTCCTGCATCCAGTCTCCGAAGTGCGGAAACGGAAACGATCCGCTGAGCAAGCCGGGGGCGCTGCGGCTCTTGGACGCACTGCTCGACGCGGCGGTGAACGACGCGGGAACGGGCCGTGATCGGGCCGTGATCGGCGGACCGGAAACCCCGGTAGAGGGAAGCTCGGAAAGCCGCCCGCCGAAGTTTTCCACAACGTAATTCACAGCCTGTGGGTAATCCGGCGGACGATTCCCCGGGTTGTCCACAGGTCGTGGATTTCCCATTCCGGTTCACCCCCTCCGCGGCCACCGTGGACCCGTGCCGCGCGCTCCGAGCACGTCGCGCGGCCCGGAACGGCCCCCAGGAGGTCCCAGTGAACCACCCCCGCCCCCTTCGCCCCGCGCGCACCGCGGCGCGTTTCCCCGACCGGGGAATGTCCACCGCCGAGTACGCGGTGGGCACCGTTTCCGCGGTGGCCTTCGCCGCGGTTCTCTACGCGATTCTGACCAGCGCCGAAGTGCGCGACGCGCTCACCCGGATCGTCATCGATGCGCTCCAGGCCGCCGGCTGAACCGCGCCGCGAACACGGGCAGGCCACCGCGGAGACCGCCGCCGCACTGCCCGCGCTCGCCGCCGTCCTCGCCCTGTGCCTGGCCGCGATCCAAGCGGTCGCGGCCGATCTGGCCTGCGTCGACGCGGCCCGCGCCGGTGCCAGGGCCCTGGCCCGCGGCGACGACCGGGCCGCCGTGCTCGCCGCGGTCGCCGAGGCCGCTCCGCCCGGAGCGGACGCCTCCGTCGTCCGCTCCGGCGGCTACGCCCGGGTCGAGGTCACCGCCAGGGTGCGGCTCGGCCCGGGGCTGCCGGCCCCGGTCGAGGTCGGCGGCCGGGCCGCCACCCCGCTGGAGGGCGTCGGCGCGGCCCGCCCGCCGGAGGGCGCCCCCGCGCCCGCGGAAGGCGCCCCGCCCGCCTCACCGGCACCGGAGGTACCGGACACGTCGGAGGAGCCCGGACCGGCGGAGGCGGCGGAGGAGCCCGGAACCGCGGAGGCATCGCCATGACCCGGCCCCGCCGCGACACCGGATCCGGGACGGTGTGGGTGCTCACCCTGTGCATGCTGCTCTGGTTCGCCGCGGCCGTCGCGGTGACCGTCGGCGGTGTCCGCACCGACCGGCACCGCGCCGCCGCCGCGGCCGACCTCTCCGCCCTGGCCGCGGCGGCCCGCGCCGTCGAGGGCCCCGAAGCGGCCTGCGCCGCCGCGGCCCGGACCGCCGCGGAGAACGGCGCGGACCTCACCGACTGCCGCGTCTCCGGCCCCACCGCCGCCGTCGAGGTGGCCCTGCCCGCCCGCACCTGGCCCGCCCCCATCACCGCCCGCGCCCGCGCCGGCCCCGCCACCCCCCTCCCGACCGGCGGCCCGGCCCCGGCCCCCGGCACCACGGCGCCGAGCACCGCCGCCCCGACGGCACACCGCCTCCCCCCCCGGACCCCCGAACGGAGCCCGCGAGAGCACGCCCCGGCGCCGCTCCGTCCCGTCCCGGCCCCTTCCACGCCGAAGCCGATGCCCGGGTCGGCCCGCCTCCTCCCCCCGACCGGTCGCCGAAGACCGCCGCCGCTGCCCCGAGCCGGGGCCGGGCGCCGCCCCGGGGCCGAGCGGCAGGAGGCGGGCCTGCCCCGTGGGAACGGCGCTCCCTCTCGGCCCCGGGCCCGAGTCGGCCGCTGGGCCGGGGCGGTCCGGCCGCTCTCCCGGGCGATCGGCCGGGGCGACGGCGGAGACGGATTCCGGTGCGGCGCTGCCGGAGCCGGACGGGGCCGCTCCCCGGCGCCATGCGGCGACCCCCCTGCAGCGGAGGGCGGGGCGGGCAGACCGTTCTCCGCGGTCGGCCCCCGGCCTCGGCGCTCGTGTCGTCCGGCCATCCGTGTCCCGCCACCACCGACTGCGCCCCGGGCCGGGCACCGCCCCCGGGCCGGGCCCGCTCACGAGGCGGTGCCGCCGGTGCTCTGCGGCGGGGCGGAGTCCCCGTCGGCCCGCCGCAGGTGCGTCGGCACGGCCCTTCGGCCATCCGAGGAAGACGAAGCGGAAGAGGAGGACGGCGGCATGCCGCCCAGGACACGCCGATCCCTGACCTCGCGGGCGGTGCCGCTGCTGTGCGCACTGTGCGGTGCCCTCGCCCCCGAACCGACGCCCACCGCGCCCCCGGACGGGCCCGAGTGCTCCTCCCCGGCGGCCCCCACCGAGACCCCCGCCGAGGAGAGCCCGCCGGAGCCGCCGCCCGCCCGGCCGGCGCCGCCTCCGCCCCGGAAACCCGCCCTCCCCGAGGAACCGGCCGCCCGGCCCCGGACCCCCGATCCGCGCTCCTCCGCCGAGGAGGGCGGCGCCCCCTCCCCGGCCCCGCCGTCGCCCTCCCCATCCCCCTCCCCGTCGCCCTCCCGGTCCGCGGCCCCCTCTCCGTCCCCGGCGTCCTCGGCGCCCCGGGCGGAACCGCCGGCCCGGTCCGGGCCCGCTCCGCGCATCGAATACGGGCACCTGGCCCCCAAGGCGGCCCTCGCCGACCCGCTGGCCACCGCCGCCGCATGGGCCGCCCCGCTGCTCGCCGCGGCCGTCCTCGCCCTCCGGCTGACCGTCGGCTGGCCCCGCTTCCCGCCCCGCTACCGGGGGCGGCGCAGGTCACGGCGGGGCGAGGCCGCCGAGCAGGCCGGCGACGAGGGGGACCACCCCGATGAGCACGAAAGCGGGCAGGAAGCAGAGCCCCAGCGGGGCGACGACCAGCACCGCGGTGCGCCGGGCCCGCTCCAGGGCCCTGCCGTGCGCCTCGGACCGGGCCTCGGCGGCCTGCCGCTCCAGCAGGTCGGCCAGCGGGGAGCCGGTCTCCGCGGCGCGGGCCAGCGCCCGCCCCACCGCGGCCGGCGCCGGTGCTCCCCCCGCCGCCCAGGCCTCCGCGGGGTCGGCGCCCAGCCGCTGCCGCTCGGCGATCTCGCCCAGTACCCGCCCCAGCGGCCCGTCCAGCGCGGCGGAGAGCACGGACAGCACCTCCACCGGCGCGCCCCCGGCCCGCACCCCCGCCGCCAGCAGATCCAGCGCGAGCGGGAGTTCCGCCGTGATCCGGGCGGCGCGCTCGCGCTCCCCGGCCCCCGCGGTGCGCCGCAGCCCCCACCACAGGGCCGCCCCCGCCGGCGCCCCCAGCAGGACCGCCGGCCCGACCCCGGCGACCGCCCACAGCGCGGCGGCGGGTGCGCACAGCACCGCCCCCGCCGCGGCCCGACGGGCGGTCCGGCCGTGCCGCGCCCCCGGCCGCGACCGCACCGCCGTCCGGCCGGGCACCGCCGCGGCCAGCCGCAGCCGCCCCACCGACGTCCCGGGAAAGAGCAGCAGGCGCACGGCGGCCCCGCCGAGCACCGCGACCGCGATCAGCAGCAGCACGGCGCCTCCCGCACACCACCGGTACCGCCTCCCGGGCCCTGGGGGCGTCCCGCCCCCGGAGCGCCGACCGGCCGCCTCCGCCGGCCCGGTGGCGCGCTCACCGGAGGCCGCCCTCGTCCAGGGAGCGGCGCACCATGCGGTGCACCCAGTAGAGGCCGGCGGCGTCCAGGGCCGCCCCGGCGGCCAGGCAGCCCAGGCCGGCGGGGGTGGTGAACAGGAACGCCACCGGGCCGCCGCCCATCGCGCCGGCCATCCCCAGCCCGGCCGCCGGCAGCACCGCCAGCAGCAGCGCGGTGGTGCGCGGGCCCGCCAGCTGGGCGGAGAGCTCCCGGCGGCGGCCCTCCTCCAGGTCGAGGGCGGCGGCCAGGCGCTCGGCGACGCCGGCGAGGCCGGCGCCGGACCGGGCCGCCACCGCCCAGCAGACGGCCAGCCGCGCCATACCGGCGCACCCGGGCGCGGCGGCGGCCCGGCGCAGCGCGCCTCCGGGGTCGGCGCCGCTCCGCCCCGCCGCGGCGACCGCGCCCATCCCCGCCGCGCCGACCGCCTCGGCCTCCGCGGCGGCCGACGCCAACGCCGGCCCCGGAGGCCGCCCGGAGCGCAGTTCCGCGGCGAACACCCGGCACAGCGCCACCGTCGCCCGCCGCCCGCGGGCCCGGGACCGGCCGGCCGCCGCGGCCGTCCGGGCGCGGACCCGGGCGGCGGCGGAGGCCAGGACGCCGGTCCGGCGCGGGGCCGGCCGCCGCACCGCGGCCCGCAGCCGGAGCAGCCCGCGAGGCGGGAGGAGCGCCAGCGCGACCAGGCCGAGCAGCCCCGCCCCCAGCGGCCACCACCCGCTCACCGGCCCTCCCTCCACCCGGTGCCCACCCGGGCCGCCAGGTCGGGGAGGCCCTCGCCCTCGGTCCACCCGCCGCCGGCGTCGAAGCGGACCGCGGGCACCGCCAGGGCCAGGCCGTCGGAGGCCCGGCGCAGCACGCAGACCTCGGACGGCGCCCGCCGCCCGTCCGGACCGCGCACCATGTGCACCGCCACCGCCCGGGTCGCGCACAGCTGGCCGTGCGCGGCCTCCCGGCCCAGCCCGGCCGCGCAGGCCAGCGCCTCGATCCGGGCGGGCAGCTCCGCGGCGGCGTTGGCGTGCACCGTGCCCGCGCCGCCCTCGTGGCCGGTGTTCATCGCGGCCAGCAGGCTCACCACCTCCGGGCCGCGCACCTCGCCGACGACCAGCCGGTCCGGCCGCATCCGCAGGGCCTGGCGGACCAGCTGGTCCAGGGTGACCTCGCCGGTGCCCTCGATGTTGGGCGGGCGGGCCTGCAGCCGGACGACGTGCGGATGGTCCGGGCGGAGCTCGGAGGAGTCCTCCACCAGCACCAGGCGCTCGCCCGGGTCGGCCAGTGAGAGCAGGGCGGACAGCAGCGTCGTCTTCCCGCTCCCGGTGCCGCCGGTGAGCAGCAGGGCGGCCCGGGACCGGACCAGCGCCGCCAGCAGCCGGGACGCGGCCGGAGGCAGCGCCCCGCGCGCGCTCAGCTCCGCCAGGCCGAGGCCGCGCCGCGGCGGAACGCGCAGCGACAGGCACGCCCCCTCCGGGGCGATCGGCGGGAGCACCGCGTGAAACCGGGCGCCGGACGGCAGCCGGGCGTCGCACCAGGGGGCGGAGGCGTCCAGCCTCCGCCCGGCCTGCGCGGCCAGCCGCCGGGCCAGCCCGCGCACCGCCTCCTCGCCGGAGAAGCGGACCCCGGCCGGGCGCAGCCCGCCGGCGCCGTCGACCCACACCTCCTCCGGGCCGTTCACCAGGATGTCGGTGACCTCCGGGTCGTCCAGCAGGGGCTCCAGCGGCCCGGCGCCGGACAGCTCGGCGCGGAGCGCCCGGACCACCTCCAGCACCTCGGCGTCGCCGAGCACCCCGCCCTCGGCGCGCAGCGCCGCGGCCACCCGGGCCGGACTGGGCTCGACCCCGTCGCGGGCCAGCCGGGTGCGGACCGCCTCCACCAGGTCGGGGCCGGGGCGCGGGGCACTCACCGGGCCCCGCTCTCCGGGGGACGGACCGGCCGGCCGCGCCGGTGCCGCCGCACCCGCGGAACGGCCACCGCACCGGTGGCTCCGCCCGCGCCGGGGCCCGCGGGCGCCCCCTCCGCCGGTCGGCGCCCCGACCGCCGCGGTCCGCTCCGGCCGGCGGCGCCCACCGCGGCCGCCGCCTCGGCGTGCGCGGGCGGTATCCCGGGACGGCGGCCCCGGAACGCCGATCCACGAGCACGGCGCCCGAACGGGGGCGAACCGGGCCGCGGAGGTCGGCTCCGCGGGCAGGGACCGGGGCGCCGCCCGCGGCTTCGGCCGGCCGGGGGATTCCCGGGGGCCAGGGGCCCTGGGCGCCGTTCCTCCAGGCGGAGGCAGCCGTCCCGGGGAGATGCGTCGGCGTTCCGCCCGCGCACCTGCGCGGCCGCAGGGACTCCGGCCGCCGTGCACCGCCGGGTTCCGCGTCCCGGCGTCAGCATCGGGCCCCCTCCCCGGACCGGGCCGCCGCCAGCAGCCGGTCGGCGGCGCGGGCCAGCACCGACGGCGGCCGCGCCCCGGGCAGGTCGCCCCGGTCCAGCGCGCGGACCAGCCGGGGGTCGTCGGGAACGTCGCCGAGGAGCGGCAGCCCCAGCGCGGAGGCGACCGCCGCGCCGGGCAGCGAGGCGTCCGCACCCCGGGTGACCAGGAAAGGGGACGCGGCCAGCGCGCGCAGCGCGGGCACCGCCCGGTAGGCGGCCATGACGGCCAGGAAATCGGCGGGCACCACCAGCAGGGCGGCGGTGCAGCGGCGCAGCGCCTCCTCCGCGCACGGGCCCAGCGAGCGGGGCAGGTCCAGGACGACCAGGTCGCAGCCGAGCGCCGCGGCCCCCAGCACCGCGCGCAGCGCGGCCGGCGGGACCTCCGCGGCCGGCCCGCGCGGCCAGGTGACCAGCGGGCACCCGCGCACCGACGGCAGCACGCCGCGCAGCGCGTCCCAGCTCATCCGGCCCTCGCGCGGGACGAGCGCGTCCCACCGGGTGCCGCCCAGGGAGTCCCCGCCGCAGAGCAGGTCCAACCCGCCGCCGAGCGGATCGGCGTCCAGCAGCGCGGTGCGCAGTCCGGCGCGCACCCCGGCCAGGGCGAGCGCGACCGAGAGCACGCTGGCCCCGGCGCCGCCGCGGCCGCCCAGCACGGCGAGGACCGTGCACGGCCCGGCGCGGTGCTGCGCGGAATCGGCCAGCAGGCCGGCCAGCCGCTCCTCGTCCTCGGGCAGCCGGAGCAGCGCCCGGGCGCCGATGCGCAGCGCGTCGGCCTCGGCGGGCGGGCCGGCGCCGTCCGGCTCCCCGCGCAGCGCGACGACCGCGTTGGGGTGCCGGTCCGGTTCCAGTCCGGCGAGGCCGGCCAGCAGGTCGCCGCCGACCACGGCCAGCGGGGCGCGGCCCCAGTCCCGCCCGGCCAGGGCGGCCGAGTCGGCGACGGAGACCTCCACGGACGCGGCGGCGGCCAGCCGGAGCAGGTCGTCCAGGAGGTCGGGGTCGGCGGTGGCGATCAGGGGGCGGGCGGGAGAGGCGTCGTTCATGGCCCGACCATCGCCCAACGGGCCGGGAGCCGGGAAGAACCGATCGGGGCCCTGTGGACGGACGGGGCTGTGGACAAGGACGGCCCCCGCCGGGGGGAGGGCGGGGGCCGTCCGCGGTCCGGCTCCGGGGGGGTAGAGCCGGCTCCGTTCCAGGAGAGGTCTGGGTCCGTCGGCGCACAGGGCGGCCGGTCACGGGCGGGAGAGGCGGGGGGACGTCCGCGAGCGGCGCGGGCGCTCGGTCGAGGTAACAAATCCGATACGCAACGTTACCACGCGGGCGGTGGGCGGAGGAGGGGAACGGAGACTCCGCCCCCCCTTTCCAAAGTGCCTGATCAGGCGTACAAAAGAAGACAGGAGGTGGGTGAGGACCCACTGGGCACGGCAACCGGGTACCCACGCGTCACTCAGGCCGCGGAAGGCCCGTCCAGACCAGGTCGCTCCTGGTCGGACCAGATATGGAGCACGCTTGATAGCCCGGGGCGACGTGCTCGCGGCGGCGCTCCGTCCGCACCCGTGGCGGATGCGGGGAGCGCCGTTCGCCGTGTTCGGGATGTGACCCAACCGAGACCTGCGCCGAGGTGCGGCCGGACTCCTTCCCCCGCTCCCTCCCCGGACCCGCCCGCATCCGCCGCCCCCGCCGACCAGGGAGACGAGAGGCGGGGCACCCCCGGAACCGCCGCCTTCCACCGCGCCCGGAGGGCCCGGGACCGGAGGCCGGATCCGGGCGGCGGCCCCGCGTCCTAGCCGCGCTTGAGCGCCTCGCAGGTGGCCAGGGAGTCCCGGGCGCCGTCGGCGACCGCGGTGCAGCAGTGCACCACCCAGGCGCCGACCCCCTCCGGGGTGCCGGACGTGTACCCGCGCAGCGCCCCGGCGTACTCCTCGTGCCGCTGCCGGTGGCCCAGCTCCGGCGGGACCAGCGACTTCGGGTCCAGGCCGCGGTCGATCAGGGTCAGCCGCCCGGCGGCCCGGGCCACCAGCCCGTCGCCCCAGCCGAACGGGCGGAGCGCCAACAGCTCGCCGTGCACGATCGCCGAGACCACCAGCGCGGGCACCGACGCGGGCGCGTCCAGCAGCCCGTCCAGGCCGTCCAGGCGCGCGGCCACCGCCCCGGGGGACGGGGGCCCGCCGAGGCCGAGCGGGTCCTGCGCCGGCTCCCCGGCGGCGCGCGGCCGGCCGAGCGCGTCCGCGCCGACCCCGTCCGCGGCGGCCAGCGTGTGCAGCCGGGCCAGTACCTGCCGAGGGGCCTTCCGCCAGACGTCCACCAGCTGGCCGAGCTCGCCGGAGACGCGCAGCGCGCCCTTGATCAGCGGGTCGTCCGCGGCACCGGAGCGGACCTCCTCCAGCTCCGCCCGGGCGCCGTCCAGCACCGCCGAGGCGTGCGCTCCGCGCAGCGCGGACTCCAGGGAGACGTCGGCGCTGCGCCGCCGCAGCACCCGATGGCCGAGGAGCCGGTCGACGACGGTCCGGGTCTCCTCGACCGCCTCGCCGACACCGGGAAGTTCCGCGATCCGCCGGAGCGGATCCGCTGTCACCGCGTTCACGGCCCCAACCCTACGTGAACGCTACGCGCGAGTAACCCCCGACCGGGGGTTTTCGCACCTGCGAGCACTTGTCGCACCGGCCACCCGGTTGATGGAGTGGGCCCCGCCACGTGATTCAGTACATACGTCGGCAACGGCCTTCGAGACGCTTAAGGAGCTGTGCACCGGTGGCTGAGACTTCGCAGGGGCAAGAGGCCCTGTCCAATCTGCTTCACGAGTCGCGTCGCTTTCCTCCGCCCGAGGACCTCGCCGCAGCGGCCAACGTGAAGGCCGATGCCTACGAGACCGCCGCCGCGGACCGCACCGCCTTCTGGGCGGAGCAGGCCGGCCGCCTGCGCTGGGAGAAGCCCTGGGACACCGTCCTGGACTGGCAGCCCCCCTTCGCCAAGTGGTTCACCGGCGGCGAGATCAACGTCGCGGTCAACTGCCTGGACCGGCACGTCGAGGCGGGCCTGGGCGACCGCGTCGCCTACCACTGGGAGGGCGAGCCGGGCGACACCCGCACCATCACCTACGCCCAGCTCAAGGACATGGTCTGCCAGGCCGCCAACGCCCTGCTCGAACTGGGCGTGACCAAGGGCGACCGGGTCGCCGTCTACATGCCGATGATCCCGGAGACGGTCGTCGCGATGCTGGCCTGCGCCCGCATCGGCGCCGTGCACATGGTGGTCTTCGGCGGCTTCTCGGTGGACGCGCTCGGCACCCGGCTCGACGACAGCGAGGCCAAGGTTGTCGTCACGGCCGACGGCGGGTACCGGCGCGGCGCGCCGAGCCCGCTCAAGCCCGCGGTCGACCAGGCGGTCGCCGAGCGCCCCGCCGTCGAGCACGTGCTGGTGGTCCGGCGCACCGGCCAGGAGGTCGACTGGACCGAGGGCCGCGACGTGTGGTGGCACGACATCGTCGACCGGCAGAGCACCGAGCACGCCGCAGAGGGCCACGACGCCGAGCACCCGCTGTACATCATGTACACCAGCGGCACCACGGCCAAGCCCAAGGGCATCCTGCACACCACCGGCGGCTACCTCACCCAGGTCTCCTACACGCACTGGGCCGTCTTCGACATCAAGCCGGAGACCGACGTGTTCTGGACCGCGGCCGACATCGGCTGGGTGACCGGGCACTCCTACATCGTCTACGGGCCGCTCTCCAACGGCGCCACCTCGGTCATGTACGAAGGCACCCCGGACACCCCGCACAAGGGCCGGTTCTGGGAGATCGTCGAGAAGTACAGGGTGACCATCGCCTACATGGCGCCCACCGCGATCCGCACCTTCATGAAGTGGGGCGCGGAGATCCCGGCCCGGTTCGACATGTCCAGCCTGCGCATCCTCGGCTCGGTCGGCGAGCCGATCAACCCCGAGGCCTACGTCTGGTACCGCAAGCACATCGGCGGCGACCGCACCCCGGTGGTGGACACCTGGTGGCAGACCGAGACCGGGGCGATCATGGTCAGCCCGCTGCCCGGGGTCACCGAGGGCAAGCCCGGCGCCGCCATGCGCCCGCTGCCCGGCCTGGCGGTGGACGTCGTCGACGAGAAGGGCGAGCCGGTCGGCAACGGCGAGGGCGGCTACATCGTCGTCCGCGAGCCGTGGCCGTCCATGCTCCGCGGCATCTGGGGCGACCCCGAGCGGTACAAGGACACCTACTGGTCCCGGTTCGACGGCCTCTACTTCCCCGGCGACGGCGCCAAGAAGGACGAGGACGGCGACCTCTGGCTGCTCGGCCGGGTCGACGACGTCATGCTCGTCTCCGGGCACAACATCTCCACCACCGAGGTGGAGTCGGCCCTGGTCTCGCACTCCGCGGTCGCCGAGGCCGCCGTGGTGGGCGCCAAGGACCCGGTCTCCGGCCAGGCCATCGTCTCCTTCGTGATCCTGCGCGGCGAGGCCGGCGAGGGCGGCGAGGCCCTGCTCAAGGAGCTCCGCGACCACGTCGCCTCCTCGCTCGGCCCGATCGCCAAGCCGCGCAAGATCATGGTCGTCCCGGAGCTGCCCAAGACCCGGTCCGGCAAGATCATGCGCCGCCTGCTCCGCGACGTCGCGGAGAACCGGGAGCTGGGCGACGTCTCCACCCTCACCGACTCCTCGGTGATGGAGGTCATCTCCGCCAAGCTGCCCGACGCCAAGGGCGACGAGTAGCGCTCCGCCGGCGCGCGGCGGGCACCGGGAAGCCGTTCCCGAGCGCCCGCCGCGCACCGCCGGCCGGGGCGCGGGGCGCGTGGAGGGCGTGCCGCAGAGAACCCCTGGGGCAGGGGATGTGGAAAGATGCGGGGGACGTTCGGCGGAAGGAAGGGAGCGACCGCGATGCCCGACAAACCGTCGGAAGGCCGGCCGGCCGACGAGTACGACGCCGCGGAGCTGTCCATCGGGCAGCTGGTCTCCGAGGCGAGCGGCGGCATGTCCAGGCTGGTCCGGCTCGAACTGGAGATGGCCAAGCTCGAACTGGCCCGGGACGCCAAGCAGGTCGGCAAGGGGTCGGGGCTGTTCGTCGCCGCGGCCGTCTTCCTCCACCTGGTCCTCGTCCTCGGCTCGATCACGCTGGGCTTCCTCTTCTACGAGGTGGTCGGCCTCTCCGCCACGCTGTCCTTCCTCATCGTCACGGTGATCTACCTCGTCGTCGCGGCGATCCTGATCGGCGTCGGCGTGCTCCACCTGCGGAAGATCCGCGGGCTCGAAGGCTTCGGCGCCACGATGGCCGACACCGTGGCGCTGTTCGACCGGGACCGCCCGGCCGCCGGGCGCTGACCGGGCCGGAGCCCGCCCCGCGCCCATGACCGACCCGACCGACGAATCGGCGGTCCTCATCGACGGGCCGTGGAAGCACCGCACGGTGAGCGCCGCCGGAACCCGGTTCCACATCGCCGAGGCCGGCGACGGCCCGCTCGTGCTGCTGCTGCACGGCTTCCCGCAGTTCTGGTGGACCTGGCACGGCCAGCTCACCTCGCTCGCCGAGGCCGGCTACCGGGCCGTCGCCGCCGACCTGCGCGGCATCGGCGCCAGCGACAAGCCGCCGCGCGGCTACGACCTGATCACCGCGGCCTCCGACGCCGCCGGCCTGGTCCGCGCGCTCGGCGCGGCCGACGCCGCCGTGGTCGGGCACGGCACCGGCGGGCTGATCGCCTGGACCATGGCCGGCTACTTCCCCTGGGTGATGCGGCGCCTCGCGGTGGTCTCCGCCCCGCACCCGGTCCGGCTCCGCCGGGCCGTGCTCACCTCGCCCGCCCAGGCCTGGGCGGCGCGCGGCCTCCTCGCCCACCAGGCGCCGATGGCCCCGGAGCGGATGCTGGCCGCGGACGGCGCCGCCCGCGTCGGGGCGCTGCTCCGCTCCTGGTCCGGGCCGGGCTGGCCGGACCCCGAGACCGAGCGGCACTGCCGGGCGGCGTTCGGCGTCCCCGGCGCGGCGCACTGCTCGCTGGAGTACCACCGCTGGCTGTTCCGCTCCCAGGCGCGACCGGACGGCCACCGCTACATGCGCCGGATGCGCGCCCCCATCGGCGTCCCCGTGCTCCAGGTGCACGGCGAGCGCGACCCGTTCCTGCTCCCGCGGGCGGCGCGCGGCTCCGGGCGGCACGTGGACGCGCCCTACCGGTGGCGGCTGGTCCGCGGCGCCGGGCACTTCCCGCACCAGGAGCGGCCGGAGGCCTTCGACGCCGCGCTGCTCGGCTGGCTCGGCGACGCCGAACCCGACGACTGGGGCCCGGAGCGGACCGGGCAGAATCGGTGATGCAGGGGGCGGAGAGCCGAGGAGGGGCCGTGGACGGGCAGCCGGGCGCACGCGATCGCAACATCGACGGAAGAGCGCAGAACCAGCGGCCGCGGGACCGCTACGGCCGGCCGCTCCCCTACGGCTCGCCCGGGGTCCCCCGGGTGCCCGACGACGCGGTCTTCGCCCCGGACGAGGGGCTGGACGAAGCACAGCGCCTGCTGGACGAGGGGTACGCCTTCCACGCGCACGAGGTCCTGGAAGCGGTGTGGAAGGGCGTCGAGGGGCCCGAGCGCGAGCTCTGGCGCGGCCTGGCGCAGATCGCCGTCGGGCTGACCCACGCCCAGCGCGGCAACCGGGTCGGGGCGGCGCGGCTGCTGCGCCGCGGCGCCGGCGCGGTGGAGCCGTTCGCCCCCGGCGCCCCGTTCGGCGTCGACGCGGCGGGCGCCGCGGCCTGCGCGCGCTCGGTCGCCGACGCGGTGGAGGAGGGGGCGGACGCCCCGGTGGACCCCGCGGCGCTGCGGCTCCGCCGCGGCGGCCGGGACCAGCCGGGCCTTCCGCCCGGGCCCTCCGGCCCGCCGCGGCCGCCCGGCCCCGCCTGAGTGCGCCGGCCCCTCCTTTCTCCCCGTCCCCGCCGGAACCGGCGGAAGGGGGAGCGGCGGGGTGTGCTGGGCCACACATGGGGCGAATCCGTGGCGCGCGGCGCCGAGGTCCGGTTTGCTGCGTTCGGGAGCCGTGCGCGGGAGCGCCGGCGGTGCCGCCGGGGACGGTGCGGCGCGGGGGGATGACGGGACGGATGGGGCCTCTGCCCGTTGAATGGGGCTTTGGGAATTTCCTCCGCATTTCATGTCAGAGGTTTCCGGGCGCACCGAATAGGGAATGACGTCGCCTATATAGGTAAATATCCTACCTGGAAGATCACCGGCGGGTCACATATTCCGCGTGGACGCGGTAACTCTGGACCCGGCCCTCACATTTCAACCCTCCGATGCGTAGAATCCCGGAACATCGTGCCCGTTGAAAACAGCGGAATCGGTGACCGGAAAAAGCTGTAAATGGTGGTGGCACCCGCATGACCCTGCTTCGTGCGCCGTCGGGCCGCTCCCACGGGCCCGTTCCGGGCGGCGGCGCGCCCTCGCGGGGCCGGAACGTGCCCGTCTCGTAGGAGGACGGATTGTCTGGGCTCAGCAGCCTCGCCGTTGACAACGGCCCGGCTCTCGCCCTGGACGGCATGAATTTCACGCTCGTCGTGGTGGTCCTGGCGGTGGCGCTGCTCGCGCTCGCCGTCGCCGGCGCCCTGGTGCGTGAAGTTCTCTCCGCCGGCCAGGGAACGGAGCGGATGCAGAACATCGCGCTCGCCGTTCAAGAGGGTGCGGGGGCGTATCTCAAACGCCAGTTCCGCACCCTGATCGTTTTCGTCGTCGTCATTCCGCTGCTCCTTCTGCTGCTCCCCGCGGACAGCGAAGCGGTCCGGTACGGGCGGTCGGTGTTCTTCGCGGTCGGCGCGGTCTTCTCCGCACTGACCGGATTCATCGGAATGTGGCTGGCGGTGCGGGGCAACGTCCGTGTCGCCGCCGCGGCCCGGGAGGGCGGACAGGCCGGCGAGCACCGCGCCATGCGGATCGCCTTCCGCACCGGCGGCGTGGCCGGCATGTTCACCGTCGGCCTCGGCCTGCTGGGCGCGGCCATCGTCGTGCTGGTCTACCGCGGCGACGCCCCCATCGTGCTGGAGGGCTTCGGCTTCGGCGCCGCGCTGCTCGCGATGTTCATGCGGGTCGGCGGCGGCATCTTCACCAAGGCCGCCGACGTCGGCGCCGACCTGGTCGGCAAGGTCGAGCAGGGCATCCCGGAGGACGACCCGCGCAACGCCGCCACCATCGCCGACAACGTGGGCGACAACGTCGGCGACTGCGCGGGCATGGCGGCCGACCTCTTCGAGTCCTACGCCGTGGTGCTGGTGGCCTCGCTCATCCTGGGCCGGGTCGCCTTCGGCGTGGAGGGCCTGGTCTTCCCGCTGCTGGTGCCGATGATCGGCGTCCTCACCGCGATGATCGGCATCTTCGTGGTCGCCCCGCGGGCCCGGGACAAGAACGCGATGGCGGCGATCAACCGCGGCTTCTTCATCTCCGCGGTCATCTCGGCCCTGCTGGTCACCGGGACCGCCTTCGCCTACCTGCCCTCCTCCTTCTCCGGGCTCACCGGGGTCGGCGAGGAGATCGCCGGACTGGAGGGCGACCCGCGGATCATCGCGGTCGGCGCGGTCCTGGTCGGGCTGCTGCTGGCCGCCGCCATCCAGCTGCTCACCGGCTACTTCACCGAGACCACGATGCGCCCGGTGCGGGAGATCGGGGAGAGCTCGCAGACCGGCGCGGCCACCGTCATCCTCTCCGGCATCTCGGTCGGCCTGGAATCGGCGGTCTACTCCGCGCTGCTCATCGCCGGCGCGGTGTACGCGGCCTTCGTCATCGGCGGCGCGTCCATCACGGTCAGCCTGTTCGCGGTGGCGCTGGCCGGCACCGGCCTGCTGACCACGGTCGGCGTCATCGTCGCGATGGACACCTTCGGGCCGGTCTCGGACAACGCCCAGGGCATCGCGGAGATGTCCGGCGATGTGGAGGGCAGCGGCGCCGACGCGCTCACCAGCCTGGACGCGGTCGGCAACACCACCAAGGCGATCACCAAGGGCATCGCCATCGCGACCGCGGTGCTCGCCGCGACCGCGCTGTTCGGCGCCTTCCGCACCTCGGTGGAGGGCGCCCTCGGCGACGCCGCGGGAACCTTCAGCCTCTCCATCGACCAGCCCAACGTGCTGGTCGGCGTGATCATCGGCGCCGCCGTCGTCTTCATGTTCTCCGGCGTGGCGATCATGGCCGTCGGCCGGGCCGCCGGCCGCGTGGTCCGCGAGGTGCGCGAGCAGTTCCGCACCCGGCCCGGGATCATGGACGGCACGGAGAAGCCGGAGTACGCCCGGGTGGTCGACATCTGCACCCGGGACTCGCTGCGCGAACTGGTCACGCCGGGCCTGCTCGCGGTGCTCACCCCGATCGCGGTCGGCTTCGCTCTCGGCTACGCGCCGCTCGGTGCGTTCCTCGGCGGTGCGATCGCCGCGGGCACCCTGATGGCCGTGTTCCTGGCCAACTCCGGCGGCGCCTGGGACAACGCCAAGAAGCTGGTCGAGGACGGCCACCACGGCGGCAAGGGATCGGAGGCGCACGAGGCCACCGTCATCGGCGACACCGTCGGCGACCCGTTCAAGGACACCGCCGGCCCGGCGATCAACCCGCTGCTGAAGGTGATGAACCTGGTGGCGCTGATCATCGCGCCGAGCGTGGTGCTCTACGCCGACAACACCGCCCTGCGGGTCGGCGTCACCGCGGTCGCGGTCGCGCTGATCGTCGGCGCGGTGCTCTGGTCCAAGCGGCGCGGCGGCGATGAGGCGGCGGCCCCGTCGGTCCCCGCCGCCCGGGAGGAGACCCCCGCCGTCGACTCCTCCGCGGCCTCCGCCCCGGAGGAGCCGGCCGCGGACGGCGGCCAGGAGGAGGAGCGCGACGCGGTCGGCGCGGCGCAGCACAACGGCTCCGCGTCCACCCGCCAGTCGAGCGAGGACGAGGCGCCGGTCTCCGAGGGCGGGTCCAAGGACTGAGGACCGCCCTGCGGCGAAGCGGCGGAGGGGCCGCCCGGACCAGAGGATCCGGGCGGCCCCTCCCGCATGGTGTCCATAGGCTTGGGGTGCGGCGCGGTTCTCAGGGGCGCCGCGGAACCGCGGGGAATGGGGAGAGTGGACGTGTCCGGAATGAAAGGCCTGGCCGTGGTCCTCGGGATCATGCTGGGCATGATGGCGGTGCTCGCGATCGTCGCCACGGTGCTGTCGCCGTGAGCGGGCGGCTGGTGATCCTCCGCCACGCGAAGGCGGAGCACGGGACGGGCGACGACCACGCGCGCCGCCTCACCGAGAAGGGCCGCGCCCAGGCGCGCGCGGTGGGACTGCGGCTGGCCGAGGCCGGCCTCCTCCCGGACCGGGCGATCTGCTCGACCGCGGCGCGCACCAGGGAGACCCTGGAACTCGCCCTGGGGGAGATGCCCGGCGGCCCGGCCCCCGGCTTCGAGGCCGAATACGAGGACGCCGCCTATGCCGCGGACGTGGACACCCTCTTCGACCTCGTCAACCTCGTCCCCCGGGAAGTGGGCACCCTGCTCCTGGTCGGACACAACCCGGCGGTGGCCCAGCTCGCCTCCGCGTTCGTCGACGGGGGAACCTTCGTCTCCTTCCCGCCGGCGTCGGCGGCGGTGGTCTCCCTGGAGGTCGACTGGCTCTACGCGGCCCCGGGAACCGGTACCGGGTACCTGCTGGAGGGGTGACGGCGCTGGTTTGTCAGGGGTTCACCTTGCGGCTATAGTCGTCCGAGTCGCCTGGAGCGGGGTCAACGACCCGGGGCCGGGCGGCGGTCTTCTGAGGCCGGAACGGACACCCGATCAGCGGAGCTGAAGAGGGTGGCCGGGGCCGCACCTTCTCCTGATCCTCCAGGAACCGGTACGAAGCACTGCTCCCAAGGTGGCATAATCATTTATGCCCACCGCAGCGGGAAACAGTCGCAAAAGACCGGAACCCGGAGCGAAAAGGGCAGGGCTTTACCGGGGGAACCGCGAGAAACCGCCGATTCGACGGGGCGCGGAACACCTGATAAAGTCGGAGACACAACAAAGCGGAAAGCGCCGCCTCTAGCGGAAGAGCCACCGGGCGAGGGGAAACCCGAGACCGGAGCTTGTACCAGATGAGCGGTTGTTTCTTGAGAACTCAACAGCGCGTGTTCAATACTTTATGTGCCATGTTTGTTTTGGCCCCGTCGGATCGCGGTCTTTCGGCCGATGGTCCGTAGGGTTCCTTTGATTGGATATCGGGTGGTTTTTCCGCCACCCGGGTTCGGTCAGGGTTTCTCTTCCAGGTTTCACCCCCGGCATCGCCCGGAGGGTGGGTTAGACCTTGATGGAGAGTTTGATCCTGGCTCAGGACGAACGCTGGCGGCGTGCTTAACACATGCAAGTCGAGCGGTAAGGCCCCTTCGGGGGTACACGAGCGGCGAACGGGTGAGTAACACGTGAGCAACCTGCCCCCGACTCCGGGATAAGCGGTGGAAACGCCGTCTAATACCGGATACGACCCGCACCCTCATGGGTTCGGGTGGAAAGTCTTGTCGGTCGGGGATGGGCTCGCGGCCTATCAGCTTGTTGGTGGGGTAACGGCCTACCAAGGCGATTACGGGTAGCCGGCCTGAGAGGGCGACCGGCCACACTGGGACTGAGACACGGCCCAGACTCCTGCGGGAGGCAGCAGTGGGGAATCTTGCGCAATGGGCGGAAGCCTGACGCAGCGACGCCGCGTGGGGGATGACGGCCTTCGGGTTGTAAACCTCTTTTACCACTCACGCAGGCCCCGGGTTCTCCCGGGGTTGACGGTAGGTGGGGAATAAGGACCGGCTAACTACGTGCCAGCAGCCGCGGTAATACGTAGGGTCCGAGCGTTGTCCGGAATTATTGGGCGTAAAGAGCTCGTAGGCGGCGTGTCGCGTCTGCTGTGAAAGGCCGGGGCTTAACCCCGGTTTTGCAGTGGATACGGGCATGCTAGAGGTAGGTAGGGGAGACTGGAATTCCTGGTGTAGCGGTGAAATGCGCAGATATCAGGAGGAACACCGGTGGCGAAGGCGGGTCTCTGGGCCTTACCTGACGCTGAGGAGCGAAAGCGTGGGGAGCGAACAGGATTAGATACCCTGGTAGTCCACGCCGTAAACGTTGGGCGCTAGGTGTGGGGGCTTTCCACGGTTCCCGTGCCGCAGCTAACGCATTAAGCGCCCCGCCTGGGGAGTACGGCCGCAAGGCTAAAACTCAAAGGAATTGACGGGGGCCCGCACAAGCGGCGGAGCATGTTGCTTAATTCGACGCAACGCGAAGAACCTTACCAAGGTTTGACATCACCGGTAAACCGCCAGAGATGGCGGGTCCTTCGGGGATCGGTGACAGGTGGTGCATGGCTGTCGTCAGCTCGTGTCGTGAGATGTTGGGTTAAGTCCCGCAACGAGCGCAACCCTTGTTCCATGTTGCCAGCACGTGATGGTGGGGACTCATGGGAGACTGCCGGGGTCAACTCGGAGGAAGGTGGGGATGACGTCAAGTCATCATGCCCCTTATGTCTTGGGCTGCAAACATGCTACAATGGCCGGTACAGTGGGCGTGCGATGCCGTGAGGCGGAGCGAATCCCTAAAAGCCGGTCTCAGTTCGGATTGGGGTCTGCAACTCGACCCCATGAAGGTGGAGTCGCTAGTAATCGCGGATCAGCAATGCCGCGGTGAATACGTTCCCGGGCCTTGTACACACCGCCCGTCACGTCATGAAAGTCGGCAACACCCGAAACCTGTGGCCCAACCTTCGGGAGGGAGCGGGTGAAGGTGGGGCTGGCGATTGGGACGAAGTCGTAACAAGGTAGCCGTACCGGAAGGTGCGGCTGGATCACCTCCTTTCTAAGGAGTCTTTTGCAGTCGGCTGTTTTCCAAGTTTGGCCGGCGGACTCGAAAGTGGACCCGGTGCCGGTGGGGGGTTTCCTTCACCTGGTTCGCCGGGATGGCCGTAGAGATTGAACTTCCCCGAGGTTTTCTGGAAGGCCTCGGGGCGCGCTGTTGGGTGTCTGAGGGAGCAACCGCTGGTTGTTTCCGGGTGCCACCCCGGTCGAAGACCCTGTCTTCCCTGGTTGTCCGGTTCCTGCCTGTTCGGGTTGGTGCGCCGGCTGGGTTGCGGGTGTTTTAGGCGGGTTCGTGGCTGGTGTTTTGATTCGTGGATAGTGTGCGCGAGCATCTTGTATCTGTGGTGGCCAAGTGAATGTGGCATACGGTGGATGCCTTGGCACCAGGCGCCGATGAAGGACGTGGGAGGCCGCGATAGGCCGCGGGGAGCTGTCAACCGAGCTGTGATCCGCGGGTGTCCGAATGGGGAAACCTAGCCCGAGTCGTGTCGGGTTGCCGCCGCCTGAATGTATAGGGCGGTCGGTGGTGACGCGGGGAAGTGAAACATCTCAGTACCCGCAGGAAGAGTAAACAACAGTGATTCCCTGAGTAGTGGTGAGCGAAAGGGGATGTGGCTAAACCGCGGGCGTGTGATAGACGGCGGTCGTTGCGTTCGCGGGGTTGTGGGATGTGCCTGTTCCCGGTCTGCCGGCCGGGTGCGCTGATGGTTCTTTTAGCCGAATCCGTTGGGAAGCGGAGCCGTAGTGGGTGAGAGTCCCGTAGGTGAAGGAAGAGCCTGGGCGTTGGCATGCTCCCGAGTAGCGCGGAGCCCGTGAAATTCCGTGTGAATCTGGCAGGACCACCTGCTAAGCCAAAATACGTCCTGGTGACCGATAGTGCACTAGTACCGTGAGGGAAAGGTGAAAAGTGCCCCGGTGAGGGGTCGTGAAATAGTTCCTGAAACCGTGTGCTGTCAAGCCGTCAGAGCCCCAAGCCGGGTGATGGCGTGCCTTTTGAAGAATGAGCCTGCGAGTTGTGGTGTGTGGCGAGGTTAACCCGGGTGGGGTAGCCGTAGCGAAAGCGAGTCTGAATAGGGCGCATGAGTCGCATGCTGCAGACCCGAAGCGGGGTGATCTACCCATGGCCAGGGTGAAGCGGCTGTAAGAGGTCGTGGAGGCCCGAACCCACCAGGGTTGAAAACCTGGGGGATGAGCTGTGGGTAGGGGTGAAAGGCCAATCAAACTCCGTGATAGCTGGTTCTCCCCGAAATGCATTTAGGTGCAGCGTCGCGTGTTGCCTGCTGGAGGTAGAGCTACTGTTTGGCTGATGGGCCCGACAAGGTTACTGACGTCAGATAAACTCCGAATGCCGGTCAGGTGGAGCGCGGCAGTGAGACTGCGGGGGATAATCTTCGTGGTCGAGAGGGAAACAACCCAGATCATCGGCTAAGGCCCCTAAGCGTGTGCTAAGTGGGAAAGGTTGTGGAGTTGCTGAGACAACCAGGAGGTTGGCTTAGAAGCAGCCATCCTTTAAAGAGTGCGTAATAGCTCACTGGTCAAGTGATTCTGCGCCGATAATGTAGCGGGGCTTAAGCACACCGCCGAAGCCGTGGAGCCTGCACGTTTGTGCGGGTTGGTAGGGGAGCGTCGTGCGTTCGGTGAAGCGGCCGGGTGACCGTGTCGTGGAGGGCGTGCGAGTGAGAATGCAGGCATGAGTAGCGAGAGCAACGTGAGAAACGTTGCCGCCGATTGACTAAGGGTTCCTGGGGCAGGTTAATCCGCCCAGGGTGAGTCTGGACCTAAGGCGAGGCCGACAGGCGTAGTCGATGGACAACGGGTTGATATTCCCGTACCCGTCCGTGCGCGTCCGATACCGAGTCCTTTGATGCTAACCACCACCGAAGCCGTTTTCTCCCTTCGGGGGGATGATGGTGGAGGCGTGGGACCCGATGGGGTAGTAGGTAAGTGATGGGGTGACGCAGTGGGGTAGCTCTACCCGGCGGTGGTTGTCCGGGGGTAAGCGTGTAGCCCGGGGTGCAGGTAAATCCGTGCCCCTCACAAGGGTGAGGCGTGATGCCGAGCTGTTTTCAGTGAAGTGAGTGATCCCGTGCTGTCGAGAAAAGCCTCTAGCGAGTTCGCGGGCGGCCAGTACCCGAAACCGACGCAGGTGGTCAGGTAGAGTATACCGAGGCGTTCGGGTGAACCATGGTTAAGGAACTCGGCAAATTGTCCCCGTAACTTTGGGAGAAGGGGAGCCCTGTCCGGTGATGGAACTTTGCTTTCTGAGCTGGGTGGGGTCGCAGATACCAGGGGGAAGCGACTGTTTATTAAAAACACAGGTCCGTGCGAAGTCGTAAGACGCTGTATACGGACTGACGCCTGCCCGGTGCCGGAACGTTAAGAGGACCGGTTAGATCTTTCGGGGTCGAGGCTGGGAATCTAAGCGCCGGTAAACGGCGGTGGTAACTATAACCATCCTAAGGTAGCGAAATTCCTTGTCGGGTAAGTTCCGACCTGCACGAATGGCGTAACGACTTCCCCGCTGTCTCAACCATGGGCCCGGTGAAATTGCACTACGAGTAAAGATGCTCGTTTCGCGCAGCAGGACGGAAAGACCCCGGGACCTTCACTATAGCTTGACATTGGTGTTTGGGATGGTTTGTGTAGGATAGGTGGGAGCCGGTGAAGCGGTCACGCTAGTGGCGGTGGAGGCGTTGGTGAAATACCACTCTGGCTGTTTCGGGCATCTAACCTTGGGCCGTGATCCGGTTCGGGGACAGTGTCTGGTGGGTAGTTTAACTGGGGCGGTTGCCTCCCAAAGGGTAACGGAGGCGCCCAAAGGTTCCCTCGGCCTGGTTGGCAATCAGGTGTTGAGTGTAAGTGCACAAGGGAGCTTGACTGTGAGACGGACGTGTCGAGCAGGTGCGAAAGCAGGGACTAGTGATCCGGCACCGGCGTGTGGAAGCGGTGTCGCTCAACGGCTAAAAGGTACCCCGGGGATAACAGGCTGATCTTCCCCAAGAGTCCGTATCGACGGGATGGTTTGGCACCTCGATGTCGGCTCGTCGCATCCTGGGGCTGGAGTTGGTCCCAAGGGTTGGGCTGTTCGCCCATTAAAGCGGCACGCGAGCTGGGTTTAGAACGTCGTGAGACAGTTCGGTCCCTATCCGCTGCGCGCGTTGGAGACTTGTGAAGGGCTGTCCCTAGTACGAGAGGACCGGGACGGACGAACCTCTGGTGTGCCAGTTGTTCCGCCAGGAGCATGGCTGGTTGGCTACGTTCGGGAGGGATAACCGCTGAAAGCATCTAAGTGGGAAGCCTGCTTCGAGATGAGGTCTCCTGCCCCTTCGAGGGGGTAAGGCTCCCGGTAGACGACCGGGTTGATAGGCCGGGTGTGGAAGCGTCGTGAGGCGTGGAGCTGACCGGTACTAATAGGCCGAGGGCTTGTCCGCCGCAGATGCTGGGTGTTCGCGCACACTGTTTTTCCCCCGCCGCCGGGGGTTCCGGGTTTTCTCGGGGCCGGGGTGGGGGGTCCGCGGGTCTGTTGGGTTTGCGGTGGTCATGGCGGGAGGGTCACACCCGGTCTCTTTTCGAACCCGGTCGTTAAGTCTCCCTGCGCCGATGGTACTGCCTCCATGGTGGGGGTGGGAGAGTAGGTCGCCGCCGCATTTCTTTTTCTGGGTTGGGCGGGGTTCTCTTCGGGGGGTCCCGCCTTTCCTTGTGCGCTTCCTTGTGAACATGTGAAAACTTGTCTGGGATTGAAGAAGGATTTGAAGGCCCGTCGGCTGCTTTTCTGCTCCGGGGGCCTTTCGGTGCCGTTATCGGATGTCTCTACTCTTGGGTTGCACATCCCCAGATCGGAGCACCATGCGCCCTATCCGCCTCACCTCCGCCCTCCTTCTCGTGGCCCTGGGTGCCACCGCGTGCGGCGGTGTCGAGCCCACCCCTGAGAACGCCGCGGCCGGGTGTGAGGACCACATCGAGCGCGCCATGGAGCGCGACCTGGAAACCCGGATCGATCTGGAGTTCGATGCCTCCCCCGAGGTCACCCTGACCAGTGCCGAATGGTCGGAGTACGAGGTCGTCGGCGGCTACGAAATGGAGAGCGGTCCCGGTGGGGCGGGGCACACCGACTACACGTGCGTGATCATCAAGCCGAGGTCGACCTCTGGCTGGACCGTGGTGGATCTGCGGACCACCGAGGAATAGCCGGACAGGACCGAGGCGGCCCCGGATCCCCTGTGATCCCGGGGACGCAGCCGCTTCTGGTGGGAATTCAGTCGGCAGGGCTCGCCCGGTCGGAGGGGCGCCCCGGGGTCAGCCGGCCCAGGGCGGGGCGACGATCGAGCCGTCGGCCAGTACGCCCGCCAGGCCGACACCGGTGGTCACCCAGGCCGAGGCGGGGCCGGAGGAGAGGTTGTCCAGACGGAGCTCGGAGCGGGCCGGGGCGATGGCGACGTCGCCCGCGCGGAGCCGCTCGGTCCGGCCTTCGATGGTCAGGTGGAGTTCCCCCTCGGTGACGAGGAAGACCTCCTCGCGGGTGATGGTGTGGGCGGCTCCCCGGGTGCCGGCCGGGGTCTGCACGCGCCAGGCGCACAGTTCCCTGCTTCCGGTGCCGGGGTTGGCGAAGGCGGTGAACGTGCTGCCGTGCATCTCGTGGACGACGGCGTCGGCGGGGCGAACGACGGGCATGGGGGCTCCTCGGGCGGTCGCGTCGAATGGTCAAGCTGCTTGACGGAAACTGATGGGAATATGGTCAAGGAACTTGTCTTTTCTGTCAAGATGGGGACATGGGCGATGACGACGGACTGAGGCTCGCGGCCCTGCTGCTGTCCGCGGCCGGGTCCCTGGTGGACCGGATCGACGAGGGGGTGGCCCGGCGGGGCTTCGGCGGACTGCGGCCGGCGCACGGCTTCGCCTTCGTGCGCCTCTCCCGGGGCGGGGCCTCCGTCACCGAGCTGGCCGAGCACCTCGGGGTGACCAAGCAGGCCGCCGGGCAGCTCATCGACGAGCTGGAGCGGAAGGGGTACGTGCGCCGCGGCCCGCACCCGGCGGACGCCCGGGCGCGCCTGGTGGTGCTCACCGACGCGGGGCGGGCCTGCACCCGGGCGGCGGAGGAGGCCGCGGCCGAGGCGGCCGCCGAGTGGGCCGGGGTGCTCGGCGAGCGGCGCCTGGCCGAGCTGCGGCGGAGCCTGGGGGAGGTCGCGCCCCCGGGGCTCATCCGGCCGACCTGGTGAGCGCGGCCCGCGCCGATTTGGCCTCGACCTGGGATGTTGCTATGCTCAGGGACAGCTGAAACGCACAGGTTTCCGCGCCCCTCACGGGGTGGCGGGCTAGGGTTTCGGCGGCCATAGCGGGAGGGCAACACCCGGTCTCATTCCGAACCCGGTCGTTAAGCCTCCCAGCGCCGATGGTACTGCCTCCATGGTGCGGGGTGGGAGAGTAGGTCGCCGCCGGACTTTCTTTCGAAGAGGGGATCCGCAAGGGTCCCCTCTTTCGTGTGCCCGGAGTCCCCTCCGGGGCCTCCCCCACGGCCGGCCCGTCAGGTGGAGGACCGGGGAGAACGGGCGCAGGGGGCGCCGCTCCAGGGGAACCGGATCCGGTGCGGGGCCGTCGGTACGGCCATGACCGGAGAAGGCATGACCGAAGAAGAGGACACCGCCGTCGGCCGGCAGGCCATCGGCGCCGCGCTGGAGCGGATCTACGGGGACGCGGTGCCGCTGCACGCGGGGACCGAGCACCCGTGGGCGCTGGGCGGGCCGGACCCGATCGACGGGATCGACTTCTACCCGCGCACCGAACCGGTGCCGCACTGGCACCTGGTCGGCTACGGCATGACCGAGCTCTACACCAAGCAGACCGACGACCCCGCCGAGTCCGGCTGGGGCTTCGAGTTCACCGTTCGGGTGGCCCGCGCCCCGGAGGACGAGCGGCCGCCGATGTGGGCGGCGGTCCTGCTGCAGAGCCTGGGAAGGTACGTCTTCCGGTCGGGCAACCCGTTCGCGGCCGGCCACACCATGCGGGTGGGTCGGCCCCTGGGCGGCCCGGACAGCACCTCGCAGGTGCACGCCCTGGCCTTCACCGAGGACCCGGAGCTGGGGGCGATCGGCACGCCGCACGGCCGCGTCCGGTTCCTCCAGGTCGTGGGCCTCACCCTGGACGAGTACGAGGCCGCCCGGGGCGGCAATGCGGCCGAGGTGCTCCGCGCCCTGGAACCGCGGCTGCCGCTGTACATCACCGACATCGGCCGGGGCTCCCTGCTGGCCGCCCCCTAGCGCCGCGCTCCGCCGCCGATCGCGGCCGCCCGCCCCATCGCCGGGGATTCCGGCGGGCGGCGCGGGCCGGGCGCCGTCTCAGGCCTGTTCGCGCGGCCGCCCGCCGGCCTCCGGCAGGCCGTCGAGGTCCTCCGGGGCGGGGGCGGGCCGAGCGTCCCCGCCGGCGTCGCCGCCGGGAGCGGTGCCGGTCCCGGTGCCGGGCTCCGGCCGTCCCCGGGTGCCGCGGCGGGCGGCGCGCTCGGTCGCCCAGACCGCCAGGACCACCAGCAGGCAGCCGGCGATCTGCAGGCCCGAGGGGTACTCGTCGAGGAACAGCGCGCCGACGCCGACCGCCAGCACCGGGGGCAGCACCAGCACGGCCGCGCCGGTGCTGGGGGCCAGCCGGGGCAGTGCGGCGCCGACCAGCAGCCAGGTCAGCACCTGCCCGGTGAGGGCGAGCAGGGCCAGCCAGCCCCATCCGGCCGGGTCCAGCTCACCGGGGTGGATCCCGGTCCAGAGGCCGCCGACGATCGCGGCGGCGACGGCGGCCCCCATGGTCGAGGTGCACACCGGGGTCGAGGAGTGCTCGCGGCCGCCGCCCAGCCGGGACAGGAAGAGGTAGCCGGCGTAGGCGACCCCCGCGGCGCAGCCGTAGACCAGTCCGAGGAGCGCGTCGCCGCCGTGCCCCGCGGTGCCGGAGCCGGGGTCGGCGATCCCGGCGGCCAGGGCCACCCCGGCGAGCATCACCGGGGCGGCGACCAGGAACGACCGGGGCACCCGGGCACCGGTGAAGACCAGGGCGAGCAGCGGGAACACCACCAGCTGGATGTTGAGCAGCACGGTGGCGATGCCCGCGCCGACCCGCTCGATGCTCGCGGTCCACAGCACGTAGTCGGTGCCCAGCAGCAGGCCGGCGGCGAAGTCGGCGGAGAGGAACCGGGCCGGGCGGCGGCCCAGCCGGCGCAGCTCGACGAGGGCCATCGGCGCCAGCAGCACCAGGGCGAGGGCGCAGCGCATGAAGGCCGCGGTGCCGGGGTCCGCCCCGGACGCCTTGACGAAGGCGCCGGAGACGGAGGTGCAGGCCGCGCCCGCGAGAGCGAGCAGTACCGGGTCGATTCGCTGGAGCATGATCCCTACTCTGGCCCCATCGACCGATCATTAAAAGCGATGATTCGTCGCCGGTATTCGGTAGATTCGGTGATGTGTTCAGTATCGAACGTCTCCGCGCCCTGGCCGCGGTCGCCGAGCACGGCTCCATCGCGAAGGCGGCGCAGGCCCGCAGCGTGACGCCGTCGGGCATGTCCCAGCAGCTCGCCAAGTTGGAGCGGGAGGCCGGGCGCCCGCTGCTCGAACCGGACGGCCGCACGGTCCGGCTCACCCTGGCCGGTCGGGTGCTGGTCGACCACGCCGAGCAGGTCCTCGACCGGCTCGCCCGGGCCCGCCGGGACCTGGACGACCTCGGCGAGGAGGTGATGGGGCCGCTGCGCATCGGCGGGGTGGGCAGCGCGGTGCGCTCGCTGCTGGTCGGGGCGCTCTCCCGGATGCTGGCCGAGCACCCCCGGGTCGAGCCGCGGGTGCGCGACGGAGAGGTGGTCGACCTGCTGCCCCGGCTGATGCGCGGCGATCTCGACCTGGTGCTGGTGGAGAGCTGGGCGTCCCGGCCGATCCCGCTGCCCGCCGGGGTCTCCGCCGTCGACCTGGTGGACGAGGAGGTCTACGTGGCCTTCCCGGAGGGGCACGGGCCGGCCGGGCGCGACCGGGTGGGCCTGGCGGAGCTCGCCGACGCGGTGTGGGCGAGCTGCCCGCCCGGCACCGGGCCCTGCGAGGGGCTGATCCAGGCGGCCCGCGCGGCCGGCTTCGAACCGCGGATCTCCTTCTCCCTCACCGAGCTGCCCACCCAGATGGCCCTGGTGGAGGCCGGGCTGGCGGTGGCGCTGGTCCCGGAGATGGGCCGCTCCCCAGGACCGGAGCGGGTCCGGTTCGTCCCGGTGCGGCCGTCGCTGCGCCGGACCATCAGAGCGGCCTGGCGGACCGCGGCCGAGGCGCCCCCGGTGACGGCCTGCGTGGACGCGCTGCGCGCCGCGGCCGCCGGCTGAGCGGGCCCCGCCGGCCCGCCGGGGGCGGTGATCGGGGGAGGGGGCTCACTCCACCAGGCCGGCGACCCGCTCGGTGAGGACGCGGCCGAAGGCGCGGGCGCGGGCGCCGGGGGCGGTGGCGGTGAAGGCGGGGGCGAGCTCCGGCGGCACCGGGTCGCCGTGCGGGTCGGGGAGCGGGGCGCCGATCGGGGTGTAGACGCCCCCCGCGGAGCGGACCAGGGCCGCGCCGCCGGCCACGTCCCAGGGATGGACGCCGGTGTTGCAGGCGGCGTCGGCGCGGCCCGCGGCGACCCAGGCCAGCGCCAGCGCGGTGGAGTAGATCCGGCGCACCTCGGCCAGGTCCAGCAGGTCGGCGAGGAAGCGCAGCTCCCGCTCGCCGGCCCGGCCGGGCAGCGGGATGTCGGTGAGGACCAGCGGGGCGGGCGCGCCGGCGGCGGCGATCGGCCGGACCGCGGCGTCGACCCGCAGCGGCAGCCCCGGCCCGCCGGAGAAGCACTCGTCCCGGGACAGGTCGTAGACGCACCCCGCGACCAGCCGCCCGCGCACCGCGGCGCCGACGGAGATGCAGGCGAGCGGGATGCCGCGCAGGTAGTTCCCGGTCCCGTCGATCGGGTCGACGTACCAGGTGACCCCGCCGGGGTCGGCGCGCCCGCCGCCCTCCTCGCCGACCACGGCGGAGGCGGGCACCGCGGTGCGCAGCGTCCGGCGGAGGTGCTCCTCGGCGGCGGTGTCGGCGTCGGTCACCGGATCGAACCTGCCCTTGGCGGCGACGGCCGGCGGCCCGGTGGCGGAGGCGAGCAGGCGCGCGGTGTCCCGTACGCAGCGCTCGGCCGCGGCGGCGAGCGCGGCCGGGTCGGGGCCGCCGGCGGTCCGGCGGGCGGTGCTGTCGGAGGGCAAGGGGGCCTCGCAGGGGAGGGGCGGAGGAGAGGGCCGGGGCCCATGTCGGTTCCGCAGCGTACGCGCTCGCTCACCCGTTGTGGAAGGGGTGGCCCGGTGCCGGGCCCGGCCGGCGTGCCCGCGATGGCCGCCGGAGGGGCCGGGTCAGCCCTGGCGGTCGGCGGCCTCGACCTCTTCGCGGGAGATGCCCAGCAGGTAGACGATGGTGTCCAGGTAGGGGACGTTCACCGTGGTGTCGGCCTGGGCGCGGACCACCGGCTTGGCGTTGAACGCGACGCCGAGGCCGGCGGCGCGGAGCATGTCCAGGTCGTTGGCGCCGTCGCCGATGGCGACCGTCTGGGAGAGCGGGACCCCGGCCTTCTCGGCGAAGCCCTCTAGGGCGACCGCCTTGCCCATCCGGTCGATGACCGGGCCGACCAGGCCGCCGGTGAGCTTGCCGTCGACGATCTCCAGGGTGTTGGCCGCGGAGTAGTCCAGCGAGAGCCGGTCCACCAGGGCGTCGGTGATCTGGGTGAAGCCGCCGCTGACGATGGCGAACTCGTAGCCGAGCCGCTTGAGGGTGCGCACCAGGGTGCGGGCGCCCGGGGTGAGGACCAGCCGCTCGCGGACCGCGTCCAGCGCGCTCGCGTCGAGCCCCTTGAGCAGGGCGACCCGGCGGCGCAGCGACTCCTCGAAGTCGAGTTCGCCGCGCATCGCCTCGGCGGTGACCCGGGCGACCTCGTCGGCGCAGCCGGCGTGCTCGGCGAGCAGCTCGATGACCTCGCCCTGGATCAGCGTGGAGTCGACGTCCATCACGATCAGGTGCTTGGCGCGGCGCTGCAGGCCGGCGGGCTGCAGGGCGACGTCGATCTGCTGGGTGGCGGCCTCCATGGCGAGGTCGCCGCGGAGCCGCTCCGGGTCGGCTCCGGAGACCTCCAGCTCGATGGAGGTGACCGGGTAGCTGGCCAGCCGCTCGATCCGCTCGATGTTGGCGCCGGCGCGGGCGACCGCGGAGGTGATCGCGCTCAGCGCGCCGGGGCGCAGCGGGTCGGCCAGCACGGTGACGTGCAGCCGGCCCTCGGAGACGGCGGTGACCCGGTCGTCGCCGGAGGCGAACTCGGCCTCCATCTCCAGGTCGATGGAGGTCTTCTCGACGGCGCTGCGGACCTCTTCGAAGACCCGGTCCCGGCTGACGCCGGGGGCGACGCCCTCGTCCACGGCGAGCAGTGCGCCGAGGACCAGCCGCCCTCCGATCACGACCTGGTCCAGGTCGACGAGGACCACGGGGAAGACGGAAAGAGTGGACAGCAGCCGGGCGCTCACGCCGGGGCGGTCGCGTCCGGTCACCGTGACCAGGAGGGTGGAGTGCTCGTTCATCGCGTTGACCACGGTACTCGGCCGCCCTGAGGCGCAGGTGTCCGGGGCGGCCGGGAGGCGCGCAGCGTTCCGCCCGACGTCACCCTGCCGTTACCTGCAGGTCACCACCAGGACGTGCCCTTCTTCCGCTTCGGTGACTTCGCCTTGGCGTCGATTCCGCCGAAGAGGCAGGTCCCGGTGAGCCGGACGACGGGCGCGTTGGGGTCGACCACGGCATCCGTGCCGTGCAGCGAGGTCCCCCCGAAGATCGCGGTTGTGTTGTTCACCACACGCACGCCCGGCGGGACGATGATGTCCACCCCGCCGAACAGCACCGCGCACTGGATGGTGACCTCGCGCTGGGAGAGCACCGCCTCGCGCAGGTCCAGCGAGATGCCGCCGAACATGGTGGAGGCGTTGGTGCGCGGCTCGACCAGCCACCGCCCCTTCCGCTCGGCCCCGCCGAAGACGGCGACGATGTTCTCCCGGCCCTGGCCCGAGGCGGCCAGCCGGCGGGCCTCGTCGGTGGAGAGGCCGGGGCGGTCCTGCCCGCCCGGCTCCTCCGCGGGGAGGTCCCGGGTGACCACGGCGAGTTCACCGACGGTCTTGGCCCGGTACAGCTCGTCCAGCCGCTCCTCGTGCTCGCCCTGGTCGAGCCGGCCTTCGGCGAGGGCCTCGCGGAGCCGGTCCGCGACGCGCTCCCGGTCGGCGTCGGAGGCGCGTATCTTCTCCGGGTCCATGACGGCCTTCCCCTGCTCGGTGCTGTGTGACGAATATGCCATGCCGGGGCTCAGGCCGGGGAGTCCGAGGGGGCCGCGGTGCGCACCGAGACCGAGCCGAGCAGGGTGATGCCGGTCAGGACGACCGAGGCGCGGCCGCCGCCGCCATCGGTGCCGGAGCGGGACACCTCGGAGTGGCCGAGCACGGAGGCGGTCCGGTCCTGGACGGTGACGCCGGGCGGCACGATCACCTCCAGGCTGCCGAGGAGCACGGCGCACTGGACGGTCGTGGAGGGCTGGGCGAAGACGGCCTCGCGCATGTCCAGCACCACGCTGCCCAGCAGGGTGGAGGCGTTGGTGCGCGGCTCGACCAGCCAGCGGCCGGTGCGCTCGGCGCTGCCGAGCACCGAGACGATGTTCTCACTGCCGGTCGACCGGGCCGGGTCGGCGGGGGCCGCCGCGGCCGCGCCGATCGGGGCGGCCTGGCCGAGGTCGGCGGTGAGCTCGGCCAGCTCGCCGACGGTCTTGGCCTCGTAGGCGGAGTCCAGTCGGCCCAGGTATTCCTCCTGGTCGAGGCGGCCGTCGCTGAGCGCGTCGGCGAGCACCGCGCCGGTCTGCTCGCGCTCGGCGTCGGAGGCGCGGATCCCGGACGGCACCGGCGTGCGGGGCGCGTCCGCGATGACGTGGGTTCCGGGAGAGTCGTTCATGGCTACGAGTATGGTCCGGCGGGCCGGCCGGGGGATCGGGAGGCGACCCTGGTGTTCCCCGGATCCGCGGACCGGGGCGCGTCAGGGTCGAGTAGGTTCGCTGGGGGTGGGAAGCCCGCGGCGTCAGGGAGGACGGGAGCGTCGATGAGGGGCCATGTACTGCGGATGAGCGGCGTGGGGGTGCGGCGCGACGGCGCCGATCTGCTGCGCGGTGTGGACTGGACGGTGGAGGAGGACGAGCGCTGGGTGGTGCTCGGCCCGAACGGGGCGGGCAAGACCACGCTGCTCGCCGTCGCCGCCACCGAGCAGCGCCCCGCCGAGGGCGCGGTGGAGCTGCTGGAGGAGTCGCTGGACGAGGCCGACCCGGCCGACCTGCGCCCGCTGGTGGGCTTCGCCAGCTCCGCGGTGGCCAACCGGATCCCCGACTCGGCCGCGGTGCTGGACCTGGTGATCAGCGCCTCCTACGGGCTGCTCGGCCGGTTCGGCGAGGAGTACCAGACCCCCGACTTCGGCCGGGCGCGGGCGCTGCTCTCCCAGTGGGGCGTGCTCTCCCTGGAGGGGCGGCGGTTCGGCACGCTCTCCGAGGGGGAGCGGAAGCGGGTGCTGATCGCTCGGGCGCTGATGGCCGACCCGGAGCTGCTCCTGCTCGACGAGCCGGCGGCCGGGCTGGACCTGGGCGGCCGGGAGGACCTGCTGCGCCGGCTGGGGCGGCTGGCCGGGACCCTGGACTCGCCCGCCCTGGTGGTGGTCTCGCACCACGTGGAGGAGATCCCGCCCGGGTTCACCCACGGGCTGCTGGTCCGCGGCGGCCGGGTGGTCGACGCGGGCCCGCTGGAGCAGGTGATGACGCCGGAGAACCTCGGCGAGACCTTCGGGCTGGCGCTGAAGGTGGAGCAGAACGGCGAGCGGTGGACGGCGCGCGCGGTGTGACGCGTGTAGCGGATGAGGGGAAAGGGGGCATCCCGGTCGGCCGCAATGGGCCGCCCTGGGATTTCCACTTCCTTTCCTGAACGGTGAAGAAGCAGGTTAGGGCGGGCGCCGGGCGGCTTTGCGGGGTACTTCCGCAAACGCCGCCGTTCTCCGGGTTTTATGATCGCGGCGTACGCCCGAACGTGCCGCCCCCGACAGGAGAGTCCGGAGTCGCCCCCGATGCTTCCCATAGTCCTCATCCTGCTGGTCTTCGTGGCGATCCTGCTCGTCATCGGCTGGCGCAGCGTGTGCATCGTCCCGCAGTCGATGGTGTTCGTGGTGGAGCGGTTCGGCCGCCACCACCGCGACATGAAATCGGGATTCAACATCGTGATCCCGTTCGTGGACCACATCCGGGAGCGCATCGACATGCGCATCCAGGTGGTGAGCTTTCCGCCGCAGGCGGCCATCACCCAGGACAACCTCTCGGTCAACGTGGACACCGCGGTCTACATCAAGGTGACCAATCCCTATAACGCCACCTATAAGGTCGCCAACTTCATCCAGGCCGTCGAGCAGCTCGCCTCGGCGACGCTGCGCAACGTGGTCGGCGGTATGGACCTGGAGCAGACGCTCACCTCCCGGGACCAGATCAACCGCGAGCTCCGGTCGGTCCTCGACGACGCCACCGAGGAGTGGGGCATCGAGGTCAGCCGGGTCGAGCTGAAGGCCATCGAACCCCCGGAGTCGGTCCAGGAGGCGATGGAGAAGCAGATGCGCGCGGACCGGGACAAGCGCGCCGAGATCCTCACCGCCGAGGGCCAGAAGCAGTCGGCCATCCTGCGCGCCGAGGGCGAGCAGTCGGCCGCGGTGCTCCGGGCCCGCGGCGAGGCCGACGCGGAGATGATCGCCGCCAAGGCGGAGGCCGACGCCAAGACGCTGCGCGCCCGCGGCGAGGCCGACGCCATCCAGATGGTGTTCAAGGCGCTGCGCAACGGCGACGTCAACAAGGACATGCTCGCCTACCACTACCTGCAGAAGCTCCCGGAGATCGCGCAGGGCGAGGCGAACAAGGTGTGGATCGTCCCCTCGGAGATGTCCCGGGCGATGGAGGGGATCGGTGACGCGTTCGGCCGGATGAGGCTCGGGGAGACCGACGGGGCCGGGCCCGGGGACTAGGGCGCCGGCCGCGGGGGAAGCGCCGCCTACCCGGCGGCGTCGACCCCCTCGTACTGGCGGCGGGCGCTCTCCAGCAGGTCCCACCACGAGGTCACATCGGGGCGGCGGCGCAGCAGCGCCCGCCGCTCCCTTTCCGTCATGCCGCCCCAGACGCCGTATTCGACCCTGTTGTCCAGCGCCTCGGCCAGGCATTCGGTGCGCACCGGGCAGCCGCGGCAGATGAGCTTCGCGCGGTTCTGCGCCGCGCCCTGCACGAACAGCGCGTCGGGGTCGGTCTCGCGGCAGTTGGCCTGGAGACTCAGTTCAGCGGTCCACATGTCGCCCCACTCCCAAGATCAGCATGTGTGTACACGTACGGGGGACGGGCGCCATCGGGCCGTGCGGGACGCGCTTGCTCCGGTCCGGTGCGGACACCGGCCCCTCCCGGAGAGCGGTCGAATCGGTCGTTTCGGCGCGCGGCGCCCCTCCGCACCGCTGGGGATGAAACTACGGACCTCGGCACATGATCAACAGTCCCCATTCGGCCCATTTCTGAAATAGCCCGTGTGGGCCATAGCCAAAACGGCGAAGAGCGATCACACGTCCACGGAACGTGATCGGGGCGCCCGGTGTCCGCCGGGGTGCGTCGAGTGCGTAGATTGTATGCAGTATTGCCCAGTGTGATCCGAACACCGAAGGTCGACCGATGGAACTGTGGGAAGCGCTCGCGATCCTGGCCGCGGGCATGGGGGCCGGCGCGATCAACGCGGTGGTGGGCTCGGGGACGCTCTTCACCTTCCCGGTGCTGCTCGCCCTGGGCTACCCGCCGGTGACCGCCACCATCTCGAACAGCATCGGGCTGGCCCCCGGATCGCTGAGCGGCGCCATCGGCTACCGGCGCGAGCTGCGCGGGCAGCGCCGCCGGGTGCTGCGCTTCGGCGCCATGTCGCTGCTGGGCGCGGTCACCGGCGGCGCGCTGCTGATCAACCTCCCGGCGGGGGTGTTCGAGCGGGTGGTCCCGGTGCTGATCGGCTTCGCCTGCGTGCTGATCATCGCCCAGCCGCGGATCGCCGCCTGGGCGCGGTCCCGCAGGGCCGCCGCCCGGCCGGACGGCGGCCCGCTGCTGCCCGTCGGGGTGTACAGCGCCGGGGTGTACGCCGGCTACTTCGCGGCGGCCCAGGGCATCGTCCTGCTCAGCATGCTCGGCACCGCGCTGGACGACAGCATCCAGCGGATCAACGCGCTGAAGAACGCGCTGGCCTTCATCGTCAACGCCACCGCGGCGGTCTTCTACACCGTCTTCGCCGACCCGGCCTGGGCCGCCGTGGGGCTGATCGCGGGCGGCTCGGTGGTCGGCGGCTACGCCGGCGCGAGCCTGGGCCGCCGGCTCCGCCCCGGGGTGCTGCGCGCCGTGGTGGTGGCGGTCGGACTGGCCGCGGTCGTGCAGCTGGTGGTGCAGTTCTGAGCGGGCCGGCGGCGGCTCAGCGGAAGTAGCCCCGCCGGTCGGCGTCCTCGATCAGCGCGGCCGCGTAGGCGCCCAGCGCCTCCGAGCCCTCGGCGATGACCTTGACCTTCTCCATCACCTGGGCGCGGGTGACCCCGTTGCGCACCCAGGTGCCGCCCTCGGTGTGCCAGTTGGCCAGCATCGGCGCCAGCCGGTCCACGGCCTTGGCGAACCGGGCCTCGGGGGTGGCGCGGGCCTCGAACTCGTCCCACAGCGCCCGGGTCTGCGCGGCCTGGTCCTCCGGCAGGATCGCGAAGATCCGGTCGGCGGCGGCCCGTTCCCGCTCGTCCTGGGTGGCGGCGCCCTCGCTGTCGTAGACGAAGGTGTCCCCGGCGTCGATCTCCACGATGTCGTGGAGCACCAGCATCTCCACCACGCGGTCGATGTCGGTGCCCGCGGGGGCGTACTCGGCGAAGATCCGCGCGGTCAGCGCCAGGTGCCAGGAATGCTCGGCGTCGTTCTCCCTCCGGGAGCCGTCGACCAGCAGATTCCGCCGGAGAATACGCTTGAGCTTGTCCGTCTCCAGGATGAACCGGAGCTGGGACGTGAGTCGTTCGTGGTCGACCCCGCCGGTGAATACCGGTGCCGGTTCCGTCACGTACGTCGCCCTCCTAGACAATCGTGGGTGATCACGGAGAAAGCCACCAAGTCGCCCGACCGTCGCTCAGGGATGATCCCATGGAACGCGGGCGGGCCGAAGCACCGGTATCCGGCGGGAGAGGCCGTATGAAGCGAGAGATGAACGCCCGGCCACGCCTCGTCGTCGTCGGCGGCGACGCGGCGGGCATGAGCGCGGCCTCCCAGGCGCGCCGACGGATCGGTCCGGAGGACCTGGAGATCGTCGCCCTGGAACGAGGCTCCCACACGTCCTACTCCGCATGCGGCATCCCCTACCTGGTCGGGAAAACCGTACCCAGTCCGGAGGACCTGATCGCCCGGACCCCCGCCGTCTTCTGGCGCGACCACGCCATCGAGGCGCGCACCGGAACCGAGGTCACCGCGATCGACACCGAGCGCCGCGAGGTCACCGCGACCGGGCCGGACGGCGAGTACACCGAGGGCTACGACCGCCTGGTGATCGCCACCGGGGCCCGACCCCGCCGCCCTGACCTGCCCGGATTCGACGCCTACGGGGTGTTCGGGGTGCAGACCCTGGACGACGGCACCGAGGTGTCGGCCTTCCTGGAGCGGCACGGGCCGCGCCGGGCCGTGGTGGTCGGCGGCGGCTACATCGGGCTGGAGATGGCGGAGGCGTTCCTCACACGCGGCCTGGAGGTCACCGTCATCGACTCCGGGCCCGAGCCGATGGGCACCCTCGACCCGGACATGGGCGCCCTGGTGCGCGAGGCGATGGAGGAGATGGGCATCGCGGTGCGCACCGGGGAGCGCGCCACCGCGGTCGCGGTCCACGGCGGCCGGGTGGGCGCGGTGCACACCGACACCGGCGGCGAGTACCCCGCCGACATCGTCTGCCTGGGCCTGGGCGTGCGCCCGGACGGCCGGCTGGCCGAGGAGGCCGGCCTGGAGACCGGCCCCACCGGCGGCGTCAAGGTGGACGCCCGGATGCGCACCTCGGTGCCGGGCGTGTGGGCCGCAGGGGACTGCGTGGAGGTGTTCCACCGGGTCAGCAGGGCGCCGGCCGCGATCGCGCTGGGCACCCACGCCAACAAGCAGGGCCGGGTCGCCGGCATCGACATCGGCGGCGGCTACGCCCGGTTCGAGGGGGTGGTGGGCACCGCCGTCACCAAGATCTGCGCGGTGGAGGTGGCCCGCACCGGCCTGAACGAGGCCGAGGCCGCGGCGGCGGGGTTCGCCTACGAGACGGTGGTGATGACGTCGGACTCCCGGGCCGGCTACTACCCCGGGGCCCGGCCGATGAAGCTGAAGCTGCTCGCCGAGCGGGACACCGGCCGGCTGCTGGGCGGCCAGATCGTCGGCCGGGAGAACGCGGCCAAGCGGGTCGACGTGCTCGCCACCGCGCTCTGGAACGGCATGGACGTCCTCGACATGAGCGGCATGGACCTCGGCTACGCCCCGCCGTTCTCGCCGGTCTGGGACCCGGTGCTGATCGCCGCCCGCAAACTCGCCGAGCGGGTGCACGGCTAGTCCCCGGCGGGATCCGATGATCTCGGCGTTGCGGGGGCATCAGAGCGCTCTGATGCCCCCGCAACGCCGAGATCATCGCCCTTCCGCGGGCCCGGTTCCGCGGAAGGGGCCGCGGGCTCAGTCCACGTGCCGGCCGAGGTAGGCGCGGAGCATCAGCTTGGTCTCCTCGATGAGGGCCGGGTCGCCGTCGGGGTCGCGGCGGAACGCCAGCTTCAGCACCGCGTCGGCGGCCTCCACCGCCACGGTGACCGCCCGGTCCAGCCGGTCCCCCTCGGAGGCCCCGGCCAGCGCGGTGAGCAGCTCGCGCAGGCGCGTCGCGATGACCCCGTTGTTGTCCGCGCCGGAATCGAGCAGGTTCACGTCGACCACGTCGCCGAAATGCAGGCTGCGGAATCCCGGGACGGTTCGGTGCATGTCGAGGTATTCGTCGATGACGACGTCGACGGCCTCGCTCCAATGGCCGAATCCGCCCTCTTCGATGCGGGCGCCCACCCGGGAGCTGAACATGTCCAGATAACGCAGGCCGAGGGCCTGGGTGATGGCGCGCTTGTCCGGGAAGAACTGGTAGACGGATCCGATGGCGACCCCGGCCCGCTCCGCGATCCGGGTGGTCGACAGCTCGCCGTAGCCGGCCTCGTCGAGCAGCTCGGCGCAGGCGTCGAGCATTCTGCGGACCCGCTCCCTGCTGCGCTGCTGCGCCGGGCGGCGGCGGAGCGGGGCGTGGGCCAGGGCGGGTTCGACGGACAGCGCCGTGCCGGTGGAACTGCGAGAGGTAGTCATCACGAACCTATGATGCCTTTCCGGAAACGGACGGTTCCCGTAATATCCGGGGCGGCCGCCCGCTACCGGCGGGGACACCGGTTTGGCCGATTCCGGCCTGTTAAGGAGCGCGCTTCGTGATCCCGTCCGGGCCGCAGAGCGTCCCGCAATTCCCGAGCGGTTTCCTGTGGGGCACCGCGACCGCCTCGCACCAGGTGGAAGGGGGCGCCGACGAGCGCGGCCCGTCGATCTGGGACGCCTTCGCCGCCGAACCCGGGCGGATCGCCGGCGGGGCCACCGCGCGCACCGCCTGCGACCACTACCGCCGCTACCCCGAGGACGTCGCGCTGATGGCGCGGCTGGGGGCGGACGCCTACCGGTTCTCGCTGGCCTGGCCGCGGATCCTGCCCGCCGGGCGGGGCGCGGTGAGCGGCGCCGGCGCCGCCTTCTACGACCGGCTCATCGACCGGCTGCTGGAGGCGGGCATCGAGCCGGTGCCCACCCTGTACCACTGGGACCTGCCGAGCCCGCTGGAGGAGGCGGGCGGCTGGCTCTCCCGCGGCACGGTGGACGCGTTCGCCGAGTACACCGCGGTCGCCCTGGAGCGCTACGGCGACCGGGTGCGGCGGTGGGGGACCCTCAACGAGCCGTTCGTGCACATGGCCTTCGGGTACGCCTTCGGTGTGCACGCACCGGGGAAGGCGCTGCTGGCCGGCGCGCTTCCGGCCGCCCACCACCAGCTGCTGGCGCACGCCCGCGCCGCGGCGCTGATCCGCGCCGCCGGCCGGGAGGCGATGCCGGTGAACAACCTGACCCCGGTGCGGCCGCTGCCCGGCGGCGGGGAGGCGGCCGAGGAGGCCGCCCGCGCCTACGACGCCCTGCACAACCGGGTCTTCCTCGACCCGCTGCTGCTCGGCGCCTACCCGGAGCTGCCGGACGGCTGGGCGGAGCCGCTCGCCGGCGCGGTCCGCCCCGGCGACCTGGCGGAGATCCACGGCTCGGCGGACGCGCTCGGCGTCAACTACTACAACCCGACCCTGGTCGCCCCGCCCGGCCCCGGGGACGGCCTGCCGTTCGCGCTGCCGCCCTACACCGACGCCTTCCCGGACACCCCGGTCACCGGCTTCGGCTGGCCGGTGGTCCCCGGCGGGCTGCACGAGCTGCTCACCGGGCTGCTGGAGCGGTACGGCGCCGCGCTGCCGCCGATCCTCGTCACCGAGAACGGCTGCTCCCGGGCGGACGCACCGGACGGCGCCGGACGGGTCGCCGACCCGGAGCGCATCGCCTACCTCGACGGGCACCTGCGCGCGCTGGCCCGCGCCGCCGCCGACGGGGTGGACGTGCGCGGCTACTTCGCCTGGTCGCTGCTGGACAACTTCGAGTGGGCCGAGGGCTACACCCAGCGGTTCGGCCTGGTGCACGTCGACTTCGGCAGCGGCGAGCGCACCCCCAAGGACTCCTTCGAGTGGTACCGGGCCTGGATCGGGCGGGCGCGGGCCGCCGACGCGGAAAGGACACGGCCATGACGGGCATCCCCGCCGACACCACCGAGGAAGCGCTGGACCGGGTGATGGAGCGGGCCGCCGGGGCGGCCCCGGTGCTGGCCGCGACGCGCCCGGCGGAGCGGGCGGCGCTGCTGCGCGCCGCCGCGGACGCGCTGGACTCCGCGGCGGAGGAGCTGGTCCCGATCGCGATCCGGGAGAGCTCCCTGCCCGAGCCGCGCTGCCGCGGCGAGCTCGGCCGCACCACCTTCCAGCTGCGGTTCTTCGCCGACCTGGTGGAGCAGGGCGGCTACCTGGAGGCCTCGATCGACCGGGCCGACGGCACCTGGGGGATGGGGCCGCGGCCGGACGTGCGCCGGATGCTGGTGCCGATCGGCCCGGTCTCGGTGTTCGGGGCGAGCAACTTCCCGTTCGCGTTCAGCACCGCCGGCGGCGACACCGCGTCGGCGCTGGCCGCAGGGTGCCCGGTGGTGGTCAAGGCGCACCCGGGGCACCCGCTGCTGGCCCGCGCGACCGGGGAGGCCGTCGCCGCCGCGCTGGCCGGGGCGGGCGCGCCCGAGGGGGCGTTCGCGGTGGTCTACGGGGAGGAGACCGGGCGCCGCGCGGTGCTGCACCCGCGCACCCGGGCGGTGGGCTTCACCGGGTCGATCCCGGGCGGGCGGGCCCTGTTCGACCTGGCCTCCTCGCGCCCGGACCCGATCCCGTTCTACGGCGAGCTGGGCAGCGTGAACCCGGTGTTCGTCACCCGGGCGGCGATGGCGGCCCGCGGCCCGGAGATCCTGGAGGGCTACGCCGGGTCGTTCACCCAGGGGGCGGGGCAGTTCTGCACCAAGCCGGGCGTGCTGCTGGTGCCCCGGGAGGCCGACCTGGGGCCGCTGGTCGCCGACGTCGAGGGCCGCGCCGCGGCCCGGCTGCTCAACGACCGGGTGGCCGGCGGCTTCGCCGCCGGGCTGGACCGGCTCTCCGCCCGCCCCGGCGTCGAGGTGCTGGTCCGGGGCGCCGACGGCGGGGCCGACGGGTGGACCCCGTCGCTGCTGGCCGCCGACGCCGACGCGCTGCTCGCCGACCCCGAGGGCCTGCTGGAGGAGTGCTTCGGCCCGGCGTCGCTGGTGGTCCGCTACGACGACGAGTCCCGGCTGCTGGACGTCGCCGGGGCGCTGCACGGCCAGCTCACCTCCACCGTGCACGGCGAGGAGTCCGACAAGGTCGCCCCCGCCCTGCTGGCGGCGGTCTCCGAGCACGCCGGCCGGGTGCTGTGGAACGGCTGGCCCACCGGCGTCTCGGTCACCCACGCCATGCACCACGGCGGCCCCTACCCGGCCTCCACCTCGGTGCTGCACACCTCGGTCGGCTCCACCGCCATCCGCAGGTTCCTCCGCCCGGTCGCCTACCAGTCCGTCCCCGACCCCCTCCTCCCGGAGGCCCTCCGCGACGCCAACCCGCTGGGCATCCCCCGCCTGGTCGACGGGGACCCGGAGTAGCCCCCGGCCCTGCTCCCCCCCGGAGAAAGAACGAAGAGAGCGGTGGTCGCCCGTTCCGTCCGCACCGCCGCGACCTCGCCCTGAACACGCCTGCCGGCCCGCCCGCCCTCCGGCGCCGCGGCGCGCGCCGTGCGCGCCGGGCCGGTCGGGGCGGGGCGCCGGGACCCGGTCAGAGGGGCATGGTGATGCGCTGGCCATGCGGGGTCACGCGGATCCGGTATTCGGCGATGCCGGGGCGCCCGGCCCTCCGCCAATCGCTGTGCGTGCTCTCGGCGACGGCCCACAGGTCCCGGGGGCCGGCCACGCGGACCTCGTCCGAGGGGGCGCCGATGATCGCCCAGGAGCCGTCCGGGGTGGAGAGGAGGCTCTGCGGCCCCGGCAGCAGGGTCATGTCCGGCAGCGCGTTCCACAGGGCGAAGGCGAAGCCCGGGTCCTCCAGGGCGCCGCTTCCCAGATCCGTCCGGCGCGGTGAGGCGTCGCGCAGGTCGAAGCCGGTGCGCCCGGTGAAGTGCGGCAGGCCCGTCCCGTTCCGGTCCGGCATGAACACGCCCGGGGCGGACACGTCGAAGCCGCCGTCGGCGGTCCCGTCGCCGCGGACGGTCAGCCGGGCGAGGTGGCCGATGCCGGGTGCGCCCACCGAGCGCACGTCGGCGAGGATCACCCCGCCGGGCCGGGTCTGGGCCACCCACGCGCAGGGCACCCGCTCGACCGCGTGGGTCGCGATCACCCGGTCGTAGGGCGCGTGCTCGGCGCAGCCGGCGGCGCCGTCGCCGGTCACGACGGTGGGGCGGTACCCGGCCTCGGCCAGGCGCTCGCGCGCGGCCCTGCTCAGCCGCGGGTCGATGTCCAGGGTGACCACGTGTTCGTCGCCGAGCAGCGCGGCCAGCACCGCGGCGTTGTAGCCGGTCCCGGTGCCGATCTCCAGGACCCGCATCCCGGGGGCCGGATCCAGGGCCTCCAGCATGGCGGCCATCAGGGACGGGCGGGTGGAGGAAGAGGCGGGGCGCGGCCCCAGCGGGGTCTCGCCGATCTGGACCGTCAGGGTCTCGTCGGCGTAGACGGCCTCCGGCCAGCGCGGGTCGCCGGAGGCCACTTCGCGGTGGTCCTCCCCGTCGCACTCATAGAAGGAGGGGACGAAGACGTGCCGGGGCACGCGAGCGAAGGCCGAGCGCACCGATGCGCCGGCGGGCAGCGGGTCGGCCAGTTCGCGGGCGAGGAGGCGCCACTCCCGCTCGGCGAGCGCCTCCGCTGAAGACTCTTCCGGCTCCGTCATCGCGGTGCCCTTCCCAAGGTGAGTTCGTCGGCGACCAGCCCGGCCATGGGCGCGCCGGTCTCCTCTTCGAGCCAGGCCCACTGCCCGGCCGGGTTGACCTCGTAGAACAGGAACCGCCCCTCGGGGGTGCGGGCGAGGTCGAACACGCCCAGCCGCAGGCCCAGTGTCCACAGCAGCCGCCGGCAGCACCGCTCGGTGCCGGGGTCGAGCCGGGTGCGCCGGTAGGCGAGCGCACCGTAGTGGGCGCGGTAGTCCAGGCGGGGGTGCCCGTCCGCGTAGCCGATCTCCACGGCCTCGCTGCCGTACGCGGTGACCAGCGCCCGCACGTCGCGGGCGCCGCGCACGCGCTGCTGGAGCTGGTGCATCGTCACCGCGATCCGCTCGTCGATCTCCTCTGCCTCGACGGGGGCGGTGTAGACGGTCTTGACGGCGCCCTCTTCGCTGAAGGCCTTGTGCATGATCGCCTTGTACACGGCGCCCTCCGGCTGCCCGGAGACGAACGCGGCGGCCCGCGCGGGGTGGTTGCCCGTCCACGTGGCCGGGACGGCGAATCCCGCGCGGGCGGCGGCCGCCAGCTGGAACGGCTTGTACTCGGCGTCGGCGACCGCGGAGGGCCGGGAGACCCAGCGCACGGGCAGGGAGGCGAGGACGCCGCCGATGCCGAAGCGCGCCTCCACCTCGGCGAATCGCCGCTCCGGAGGGCTCAGCGACGCGGGCGGGTCGAAGGGGGCCAGGTGCCGGTAGAAGACGGCGCCGACCTCCTCCAGGCCGATGCACCCTTCGGGGGTGCCGATCCGGCCCTCCCAGCCGCGGGGGCCCAGGCGCGCCGACACCTCGGCGCGCCGGGGGAACCAGGACAGGTCCAGCCAGGCGGGCTCCCGGCCGCGCTCCCGCAGGGCCCGGGCCACCCGCCGGGCTTCGCCGTCACCGGTGTCGGCGAGTACGAGGACGCGCCCGTCCATCAGTCGGTCACGGTGACGGTCTGGGTGTCGGGTTCCACCTTGTTGTCCACGTTGTGCTGGGTGGGGCGGGTCTCGACGCGGTTCTCGGTCGGCCTCTCGTGGCGCCCGTCGGCGGCGGCGGCGCGAACGGGGGTGACCGCGCGGTCCATGCCCCAGGGGCGGCCGGCGGTGGCGGCGTCGTCGGAGAGGGGGATGCGGCGGCCGGGCAGGCCGGTGGGGAAGCGGTCGCGGGACATGACCAAGGGGGAGTCCATGCTCGAACCTCGCGTTCAGAGTGCCTGATGGGAGGGGCTGCCGCGCCGGGCGCGGAGCCGGCCGGTCGAACTATTCCAGTCATGATGGCATAGCCCTCTACCCCCTGGAGGAGAAATGGCGCTGACCCGGATCGCGGGTGACTGTGACGATGGGCGTACCTGCCCCACCGTCTATGCGAGTGACCGCGGCACCCTGGTCGTTCAGGGCTGCGCTCTCGGAGCCGCCGACCTCGCCGAGATCACCCTGCCCGACGGCGAGCTCGCCGTGGAGATCCCCGTTTCCCTGCTGCTGGAGGCCGCCCGTGCTCACGGCCGATGAACTCGGAGCGTACTTCGACACCAAGCTGACCCGCTCCGCCTTCCGACTGGAGACGCTGGACCACTACGAGGTCGAGTCGGACGGAGGCGACTTCGCCCGGCACAAGGCGGGAGAGCCCGAGCCCGACTGGGAGCGGAAGAACGCCTGGCTCGAAGTCCTGCGTGCGGAGGAGAAGGCCGGGATTCGCGAGTACCGGGTGCATGTTCTCCGGACTCCGCTGAACGACTACCTCCGCTACGAGTGCGAGTGGGGTTACCTGTTCAACATCGAGGCCGGCGAAGAGGTCTTCATTCTCGACCTGGCCGAACGCGAGCTGCCGACCGAGGTCGTGGACCACGACTTCTGGCTGATCGACGACGAGCACCCGCTGCGCATGCACTACGGCGAGGCGGGCGAGTTCATCGGTGCGGAGCTGGTCCCCGATAGCCTGGATCGGTACCGGAAGGCGAGAGACGCCGCGCTCGCGGCGGCAGAGCCGTTCGAGCAGTGGTGGGCACGCCATCCGGAGGAATGGAGAGCGAACCGGAGCGTATGACCCCTGGTCAGGACAGCGCGGCCGGCCGCGGCCGGGAAGGCCGCGACCGGCTCGCCCGTGCACTGCGCGAGGCCCGCTCCCGCTCCGGGATCAGCGGGGTCCGCGCGGGCCGGGCGGCCGGCATGTCGCAGTCCAAGGTCTCCAAGATCGAGCGGGGGCTGCTGCTCCCCTCGGCGGACGACGTGGCGGCGCTGTGCCGGACCTACGAGGTTCCCGATGAGGAGCGCACCGGACTGGTGTCGCTGGCGGAGGCGCTGCGGGAGGAGACGGCCAGCCGGGTCATCCTGGCCCGCGGAGTCTCGGGCTTTCAGCGGCGGCTCAACCGGCTGGCCGCATCGGCGTCGCTGATCAGGTCGTTCCACCCGGTACTGGTACCGGGGGCGCTTCAGACGCGCGCCTACACCCGGGTGATCTTCGACGACCCCCGGGACAAGGTCTCGGACGAGGAGGCCGAGGCCGCGGTGGAGGCCAGGCAGGAGCGCCGCCGCATGCTGGCCGAGGGGGCGGTGCGCCAGCGCTTCGTCCTGCCCGAGGGGGCCCTGCGCTGGCAGCTCGGCTCCGCCGAGACCATGGCCGAGCAGATCGAGGACATCATCGAGACGGCCTCCCGGAAGGGCAGCGCGGTCATCGGCGTCATCCCGTGGACCACGCCCGTACACGTGCTGCCCGGCCACGGCTTCAACGTCTACGACGAGGACGCGGTGATGGTCGCGACCGAGACGGCCACGGCCACCCTCACCGGTGCCGCCGACATCGCGACCTACGCCGAGCTGTTCGCTGAACTGGAGAAGGCGGCCGACTTCGGGTCCGAGGCGGTGGCCCACCTGGAGCGCATCGCCGCGGACTACCGCCGACTGGCGGAAGAGCAGCGGATGCGCTGACGGCCATGCGGACCCGCTGCTTCGGGATGCGTGCGTCGACCGGGGAGGTCATTCCTGCGGGGAGTGAGAGGCCAGGTTTCCGCCCGCCCTGAACTCCCGCAGGTCCTCTGCCGTGTAGCAGACCGGCTCGTCTCCGGCCAGGCGCGCCATCACCCCGTCGAGCTCCGGAAGAGAGGCCTCCTCCAGGATCGGCTCGTGGAGATGGGCGGCCAGAGACCGCCCTCTGCGGGCGGTCCCGGCCGGACCCGGTCGGCGGGCGGGTCCGCGGATGCCCGCCGTGGTAGTACCGCATAACGGAGCTCATGGCGCCCAGGGCGGGGGAGAGCATGTCGGTGTTCGCGTGCGCAGGGTGCGGGGCCGTGCTGAGCGCTCCCGTGTCGCGGGTCGCGCTGCCCCTGCACGCCCGCCAGAGCTGGGGGAACGGGCTGCTGCTCCCGGCGCTGATGGAACCGGGCACCTATGCGGTCGACCCGGAGCCCTCCGGGCCTCCGTGGCGGCGGTGGGACGAGATCGGAGCGGACGAGGCGGCGGCCCGCGGCGTGTTCGCACCGGTGCACGCCCTGTCCTTCGGCGCCCCGGGGGCGATCGTCGTCGCGCCCGGCGACACGCGCGGCACCGCCCTGATCCCCGGAAGGTACGCGGGCAACTGCTGCGGGCTGGACGGAGGCGACGGGCCGAACCTCGCCTGCGAGCGGTGCGGGCGGGAGGTGGCCACCTGCATCGACGACTGCTCGTACTGGCGGGCGGTCTGGTTCGACCCGGAGGCCGTGCGCGATGCGGCGGACGGCGGGCCCGCCGCCCGGGCGACGGGCCGGGCGGCGGGCCGGGACGAGGCGCCGGCGTGCGAGCGGTGGGACGTGCCGCCGGTCGAGCAGACCGGGGGATGGAGCCCGGAGTGGTCGGCGGCCGTCGGCTCAGGCCTGGCGCACCTCCTGGCGGCCTCGGCGGGCGCTCCCGTGGCGGTTCCCGGCGGGCTTTTCGCCGAGCTGTTCACCCCGGCGCTGAACGCACTGCTGCCGGCCGACGAGCCGGTGCGAAGGGCGGTGTTCGCCGGTCCCGGCCTGCCCGCCCCGGCCGGCGCGTCCGACATCCCGGTGGTGCCGATCCACTCGCTGACCGGGGAGGCCTGGCGGCCGCCCGGTGCGGAGCGGCGGACCGTGCCCCTGCCCGCCGGCATGTGGGCGCGGCTGGTCGACCCCGAGGAGCGGCTGCCGGTCCCCGCGACGGGCGGACTGCCCGCCGGGGTCCTCCGCGACGATCCGCCGCCGATGCGCCCGATGACCCTGATGCGGCCGGACCCGCAGATCTTCCTGCACACCCTGGCGCGGCTGCCGGCGGTCCGGCGGCCGCGGCTGCGCGGAATCTACGACCGGGTGCGGAGCAGGCCGTACGGCCACCCGTTCTAGAAGCGGGCGCCTGCTCCGAGGTCTCGGAAAAACATGACGGCCCCTGTCCGGTTTCAACGGCACAGTCCTCCACGTCCCGATCACGGCGATCATCTGGAGGACCGAACCATGGCCAACCCGATCGTGTTCATCGTCTACGTCAACGACGCCCCCGCGGCCGCGCGCTTCTACGCCGACCTGCTGGAGGTCGAGCCGGCCTTCGAGACCCCGCGGTACATCTTCTTCGACCTGGCGGACGGCACCGGCCTCGCCGTGTGGAGCGGAGACGGGGCCGAGGTGGTGCCGGAGACGCGGCGCACCAGCGAGGTCTGCCTGACCCTGGACGGCGGCCCCGAGGCCGTCGACGCGAAGTTCAAGGAGTGGACCGGCAAGGGGGTCCGCGTGGTCAGCGAGCCGCGCGACGAGGTGTTCGGGCGGACCTTCGTCGTCGCGGACCCGGACGGCAACCTGGTCCGGGTGGCCCCCGTGGACTGACCCGGGCCGGCCGGGAGCCGGTGACGCGGGCGGGCCGAGGGCCGGAGGTGGCCGCCTCCGGCCCTCGGCCCGTTCGGGCGCTCTCAGCCGAGGAGGCCGAGGAGGTAGGCGGCGAAGAGCAGGCCGATGACGGTGCAGGTGTAGGGCGCGGTCTCGTGGCCGGGGAGGCGCGGGCCGGTCCAGCGGCGCGGACGGCGGGGTGCGCGCGGGGCCGCCTGCGGGACGGGCTTCCGGGGCGGGGCGGCGGAGCGCCGGACCGGGGGCGCGGGCGGCGCGGCGGCGTCGTCGGGCGCGAGTTCGGCGTGCAGCCGGGCCAGCCAGGGCGGGGTGTCGGTGCGGGCGTGGGCGGAGGCGCGCAGGGAGGCCGGGCGGTCGGGCGCGGTGGCCGGGCGGGGCCGGGTGTAGCGGCGCGGGTGGTTGAAGCGGCGCCCCTTGGGGGCGGTCAGCACCGCGCGGATGCGCGGGTCGATCGGAGCGGGGGACCCGGCGGGGGCCGGGGTCGGTTGCGTGTTCATCGCACTGGGTTCTGCTTCCCGCCGCCGGAGCGGCATAGGAGTGGTGGTCAGGAGGTGAAGACGTAGGGGTCCAGGCCGGTGGGGACGTGGTCGGGGTCGAGGGGGAAGTCGGCCCAGACGCACAGTCCGAGGTTGAGCGAGGTGTGCGGGAGGACGGGGTGGTAGCCCCAGGCGGTGGCGGTGGCGGTGAGCAGGAGGAGGCCGCGCTGGCCTTCGGCTTCGGCCCAGTCGTGTTCGCTGCGGTGGTCGGGGACGGCGGGGCGGCGCTGGGTCCAGCCGCCGTCGGTGACCTCCAGGCGGAGGAGGTCGGGGCGGAGCAGGTCGAGGCGGCGGACGACTTCGCCGCCGGGTTGGCCGGAGGCGGTGTGGGCGACGGCGTTGGCGAAGAGTTCGGAGCAGCAGAGCTGGAGGGTGTGGACGGCGTCGTCGGGGAATCCGGTGAGGTCGCGGCGGATGTCGCGGCGCAGGCGGGAGGCCTGGGCGAGGGAGCCGGGGTAGATGCGCGGCTCCCATCGGGTGGAGCGGAAGGAACGAGAGGTCTCGGGAGTAGCTGACATGGTGCCCCCAGAGGGTGATCCATGTTCGTGAGGCCACGAACGCTTAGAGTGAGCATCACGCTAAATGAGGCCGCCTCGTTTCTCAAGCGCCTCGGTTAGTATGTGCATCAAATTCGTTTTCGCACACTTCTGGGCATGGGAGTACTACGATCGCCACGTCGAAGACGCCGAGCGAGGAGAGAAAATGGCTGGTGGGATGCCTGTCCGGCGACGTCACCTGATCATTCAGCTCAGGCGCATGCGCCGGGACGCCGGCCTCTCACAGGATGAGGTCTGGAAGGCGCTCGGCTGGAGCAGGGCCAAGCTCCAGCGCCTGGAGGCGGGGGAGTTCCAGCGGCTCAAGGCCGGCGACGTCATGGCCCTCTGCCAGCTGTACGAGGCCGACAAGGCCGAAGCCGAAGAGCTGGTCCAGATCGCTCGGGACTCCCGCAAGAACCTGCCCTGGTGGTACCAGTACAAGGACGTGCTCCCAGGGGCGTTCATCGGCATGGAGGCCGAAGCGACCCTGATCCAGGATTTCAGCATCGGGCTGATACCCGGCCTGTTCCAGACTCAGGACTACATCACGGCCCTGTTCGAGCGAGCCGTCGGCGTTCCGAAACAGGAGGTCCCCAAGCGGCTGGAGATTCGCCTGGAACGCCAGAGGTCCGTCCTGGATCGTGAGCGGCCGCCCACGATCATGGCGGTCATCGATGAGTCCGCGATTCGCCGGGAGGTCGGCGGTGAAGAGGTCATGAAGGGGCAGATCCGGCATCTCCTGGATCTGTCAGAGCGACCAAACGTCGAGGTCCAGATCCTCCCGTTCAAAGCAGGTGCGCACGCAGGGACCTCCATCCCGTTCGTACTGTTCGGATTCGACGGAGGCGGCGCAGCCGGGAGTCTGGTGTACCTGGAGACGCGCAAGGACGGCTTCTATCTGGAAGAGGAGGAGGAAGTCACCGACTATAGGCTGGTTTTCAGCCGGATGCAGGGCACAGCGATGTCGGTTGAGGATTCCGCCGCTCTCTTGCGAACCGTTCTCTAAGTAGCAAGCAACGTTGAATCGAGGACACCATGGACCTGAGCGCGGCTGTGTGGCGCACGTCCAGTTACACCAGCCCGAACAGCAACAACTGCGTGGAAGTCGCGGATGTTCCGGCGGGAGCCGCTTTCCGCACGTCCAGCTACAGCAACGCCAGCAGCAACAACTGCGTCGAGGTCGCTGACACCCCCCGGGCCAGCGCCGTGCGCGACACCAAGAATCGCGGCCTCGGGGCGCTCCTCTTCACTTCCCCCGAGTGGCAGGCGTTCCTGGACGCGGCCAAGCGCGACGCCTTCTGACGGATCCTCGTCAAGTGCCGGGCCGAGGCATCGACGCCGGGGCCCGGCCGGAGTAGCTTCCCCGCATGGACCATCACCCCGAGGAACCGGTCGCGCCGGATGTCGAGGCGTTCATCCGGGAGCTGCCCAAGGTCGAGCTCCACGTCCACCTGGAGGGCTCGATGCGGCCGGAGCTGCTGCTCCGGCTTGCGCGGAAGCACCGCGTCGCCGGTATCCCGGCCTCCCCCGGCGAGCTGCGCGAGTGGTACGCCTTCACCGACTTCCCGCACTTCATCGACGTCTACCTCACCTCGGTCAACGCCCTCCTCGACGAAGAGGACTTCGCCGAGCTGGCCGCCGACGTCGCGAACAACCTCGCCGCGCAGAACGTCCGCTACGCCGAGGTGCACGTCAGCCTGTTCGGGCACCTGATGCGCGGGGTGGACGCCCGCACCGTCTTCGACGGGATCGAGCGCGGCCGCCGCGCCGCCGAGGCCGAGCACGGCATCCGGCTCCGCTGGATCCCCGACTTCCCCGGCGACTACGGCCTGGACAGCGCCGAGCAGACCCTGGACGCCACCCTCCGGCACGGACCGGACAGCGTGGTCGGGTTCGGCGTCGGCGGCATCGAGGTGTCCCGCGCCCCCTTCGCCGACGTGTTCGGCCGGGCGCGCGCCGCCGGGCTGCGCAGCCTGCCGCACGCCGGCGAGAACGGCGGCCCGGAGCGCATCCGCGAGGCCCTCGACCTGCTCGGCGCCGAGCGGATCGGGCACGGCATCGATGCGGCCCGCGACCCCGAGCTGCTGGCCCGGCTCCGCGACGAGCGGATCCCGGTGGACGTCTCGCCCACCTCCAACCTGCGCACCCGCGCGGTGGCCGAGCTCAAGGCCCACCCGCTGCCCGCCATGCTGGAGGCCGGCCTGATCACCACGCTGAACAGCGACGACCCGCCGATGTTCGGCACCGACCTGCTCGGCGAGTACCGCACCGCGCACCGGATGGGCCTGGGCCCCGCCGAACTCGCCGGACTGGCCCGCAACGGCGTGCACGCCTCCTACCTCGACCCGGCCGCCAAGCAGGCGCTGCTCGCCGAGATCGACGCGGTGGCCGCCCGGCACGGGGCCGGCTGAGAGGCCGTCGGGCATGCGGCCGCCCGCCCCCTTCGCCCCCGACCGCCCCAGTCCCCGATGATCTTGGAGTTGCGGGGGCATCAAAGCGCTTCGATGCCCCCGCAACTCCAAGATCATCGGGGGAGGCGCGGGGGGTCAGGCCTCCGGCTCCGCGGAGAGGCCGGTGGAGCAGGTCTCGCGGAGCGACTCCCAGTCGGCCGCGGCCCGCTCCGCCTCCTCCCCGGTGGCGGGGATCGGGACGCCGCCCTCCAGCCGGGCCGGGGTCCACTCGTCGCCGGTGACCTCGCCGTCCTCCAGGGTGAGGGTGAGCACGCCGCTCTCCGCGGTCGGCCCGGCGTGGCTGTAGAACACGAAGTTGCCCAGCCCGTAGTGGACGTAGCCGCCGCCCAGGTAGCCGCCGGGGGAGAGGACGTGGGCGTGCCCGCCGACGACCGCGTCGGCGCCCGCTCCGATCAGCCGCTCGGCCAGGTCCGGGGCGTGCGGCAGCGGGCAGTGGTCGCCCTCCAGGCCCCAGTGCAGGTTGACGATGACCGCGTCCGCCCGCTCGGCCGCGTCCTCCACCGCGGAGACGAGCCGGTCGGCCGCCCCGTACTTGGCCGACGCCAGCCCGGGGCGGTCCTCGCCGGCGGTCCAGGGCCCGATCAGGTGCTCGTCCATGACGTCGGCGGCACCGAGGAACGCCACGGTGTCCCCGCCCGCCTCGGCCAGGTGCGGGGCGTAGGCGGCCTCGGCGTCGCGGCCCGCGCCGACCAGCGGGAACCCGGCCCGGTCCGCGGCGTCCAGGGTGTCGGCCAGGCCCTCCCGGCCGTAGTCCATGCCGTGGTTGTTGGCGAGCGAGGCGACGTCGACCCCGGCCCCTTCCAGTGCGTCGAAGGCGGTGTCGGGGGCGCGGAACCGGAACTCCTTGCCGGGCGCCGGGGTGCCGCCGCCGGTCACCGCGGTCTCCAGGTTGACCAGGGCGAGGTCGGCCTCGGAGAGCACGTCCGCGATCGGGCCCATCGCGGTCGCCGGGTCCTTCTCCAGCCGGTCCCGCAGCACCCCCTCGAAGTGGACGTCGCCGCCGACGGCGATGGTGTACGGCTCCTTGGCCTCCGCCGACGGTGACGGTGACGGAGGGGCCTGATCGGTCGCGCTCTCCAGGTCGCCCTCGGCCCGGGTGCAGGAGGAGAGCAGTGCGGCGGCGGCCAGCAGGGCGGCGATCCGGATCGGGGTGGCGGGGGTCGTAGGCGTCACGCGCTGCTCCACGGGGGGACGGCGGCCGGGGAGGCCGTCGGGCGGGAGAGGGGGTGCGGGGCGGAGAGGGGAACGGGGGTCGTCAAGTGTGACGCCCGCCACTCGCCTCCGGTTGGCACGGTCTGCGCCGATATGGGGGGCATCGGCGGCGAGTGGGCCTGCGCGTGCGGTGAGCCGCGCCCCCTGTTCCGCGGACGGTCGAGGGGGTCGGCCGATCCCGCGCTTTCGGCCCGCTGTGCCCTGGAACGGGTCGCCTGTCCGTTCCGGGGCTTTTCCGTTGTACGGGGGAATGGCGGTGGTATTCGGCTTTCAGTGGCCGTTCGTCCGGCAAGGTGGCAGGGGGTTGCACGGAAAGGTCGAATGGGTGGACGGATCTCTTTTCGGGGGACTGAAAACCCTCGGTGACCTGCATAGTGCTACCGAGGGTAATGCGGGGCATACCCGGCCTCCGGTGGTCGAGCGGGGTGAATTCCGCAAAACTCCGGAGCGTTTCGGCCCGCGCTGCTAGCGTTGCGAAGCGCTGGAGGAGAAGGGCCCATTGCACCGGTTCGGCGGGATAAACCCGCAATCTGCGGACCCGGGCCCGTCCTCCCGCCGTGTCGGCGATCCACCGCGCCCGCTCTGGTGTGCTCTGCGGCATCGGTCAATCACCCGACGTAGTCTCGTTCGAAAGGCCATCCCTCACATGCACAAGCGGTTCTTCACCACCCCGGCGGCCCTGGCCCTGCTCACCGCCGGCCTGGTCGGCGCCTCCTGGCAGGCGGCCTGGGCCGACCCGCAGACCGACGGCTCCGGCGGCGTGGCCTCCGGGAACCAGATCAGCGTCCCGGTCGACGTCGAGGCCGACCTGTGCGGCAACTCCCTCGCGGTGCTCGGCATCTCCAAGGCCCAGTGCACCGAGGTGTCGAAGGTGCTCTACGCCTCCAGCGACGAGGGGAAGGAGAGCGCGCCGGCCACCGACGGCTCCGGCGGCGTCGCCTCCGGCAACCAGATCGACATGCCGCTCGACGCCGCCCTGGACATCTGCGGGAACTCCGCCGCCGTCGGCGGGGTCTCCGAGTCCGACTGCACCAAGGTGGTGAAGAAGCTCGCCGAGGAGAGCGGCGACGGCGGCTCCTCGCCGAGCACCGGCGGCTCCGGCGGCGTCGCCTCCGGCAACCAGATCAACCTCCCGGTGGACACCGCGGTGAACATCTGCGGCAACTCCGTCGCGGTGCTCGGCGCCTCCAAGGCGGAGTGCACCACCATCATCAACATCATCGGCGGCGACGGGGACGGCGGCGGCTCCTCGCCGGCCACCGGCGGCTCCGGCGGCGTCGCCTCCGGCAACCAGATCGACATCCCGGTCAAGGCCGCCGTGAACATCTGCGGCAACGCGGTGTCCGTGCTGGGCGTCGCCGAGGCCGAGTGCCTGGAGAAGGTCGGCCACCCCGGCGGCGACGACGGCGGCGAGGACGACGGGAACGACGACGGCGGCAAGGAGGACCCGCGCTCCGAGGACGGCGGGGACGACGGCGGCGAGGACGACGGCGGCGACCAGAACCCCGGCGGGGAGGACCCGGGCGAGGAGAAGCCGGGCGAGAAGCCCGGGGAGGAGCCCGGTTCCGACGACGGCGGGAAGTCCGACGACAAGCAGGCCCCGGCCGCCTCCTCCACCGGCTCCCTGCCGGTCACCGGCACCGCGCTGGGCGGCCTGGTCGCCGCCGCGGCCGCCGCGGTCGGCGTCGGCGCGGGCGCGATGTACCTCACCCGCAAGCGGCGCGCGGCCGCGGCCGGCGCCGCCGGCACCGAGGGCGCCGAGGACTGAGCCCCGACCGCGCATCGGCTCTCACCCAGGGCCGATGCGCGGTCCCCCGAGGCATCTCATAGCCTCGAAGGCGTGCTTCGCGTCCTGATCTCACCCCGCATGCTGGCGTTCCACGCGCTGGTGCTGGTGGTCGTGCCCTCCTTCATCTGGCTGGGCTTCTGGCAGCTGCACCGCTGGGAGGAGAAGTCCGCCGCGGCCGACCTCCAGGAGCACAACCTCGCCGCCGCCCCGGTGCCGGTGGACGAGCTCACCGCGCCCGGCACCGACCTCGACCCGGACGACCGCTGGCGCCGGGCCACCGTCACCGGCACCTACGACGCCGAGCACGAGCTGCTGGTCCGCAACCGGGACGGTTCGCAGGGCGTCGGCCTGCACGTGCTCACCCCGCTGGTCACCGAGGACGGCACGGCGCTGCTGGTCAACCGGGGGTGGGTGCGCCAGCCGCCCACCTCGACGGAGCAGCCCGAGGTCCCCCCGGCCCCCGAGGGCGAGGTGACCGTCACCGCCCGGCTCCAGTTCAGCGAGACCACGGAGAACACCGGGGTCCGGGACCGCGGCGGCCTGCCCGAGGGCCAGATCATGCTCATCGACGTGGACGGCCTCGCCGAAGACCTGCCCTACCCGGTCTACGGCGGCTACGGCGAGCTCACCGAGCAGGAGCCGGCCTCCGACCCGGCCCCGGAGCCCCTCGCCGCCCCCGAGACCAACCTGGGGATGAACCTCTCCTACGCGGTCCAGTGGTGGGTCTTCACCGTCATCGCCGTCGTCGGCTGGGTCTTCCTGATGCGCCGGGAGATCCGCGACGCCTCCGAGGAGGGCGCCGGGGACGCCGAGGGCGGCGCCGGGGAGTCCGGCGGCGAGGACCGCCCCGAGCGGTCCGACCGGGCGGACGAGTCGGTGGGATAGCCGCACCGGGGAGCCCCGCCGCCGGCCGCGCCCGGGGCCGCGGGGCGGTTCCCCGGCTCCGGTCCGTGCATACGATGGAGCGGGTGGACCACGACCCTTACCTGCGCGTACGCGGTGCGCGCCTGCACAACCTGCGCGACGTCGACGTCGAACTGCCCCGCGACGCGCTGGTCGCGTTCACCGGGGTCTCCGGGTCGGGCAAGTCGTCGCTGGCCTTCGGGACCCTCTACGCCGAGGCGCAGCAGCGGTACCTGGAGTCGGTCGCGCCGTACGCGCGCCGGCTGCTCCAGCAGGCCGCCGCCCCCGACGTCGACGAGGTCTCCGGGATGCCGCCGGCGGTGGCGCTCCGCCAGCAGCGGGCGGCGCCGTCCTCCCGCTCCACCGTCGGCACGCTCGCCCGCACCTCCAACACGCTGCGGATGCTCATGTCCCGCGCGGGCGAGTACCCGGAGGGCGCCGAGCGGCTCGACTCCGACGCGTTCTCCCCGAACACCCCGGCCGGCGCCTGCCCGCGCTGCGAGGGCATGGGCGCGGTGCCGGAGGCGACCGAGGCGTCCATGGTCCCCGACCCGTCGCTGAGCATCGCCGAAGGCGCCATCGCGTGCTGGCCCGGCGGCTGGCAGGGCAAGAACCTCCGCGAGATCCTGGAGACCCTCGGCCACGACGTGCACGCGCCCTGGCGGGACCTCCCCCGGGAGCTGCGCCAATGGATCCTGTTCACCGACGAGCGGCCGGTGGTCACCGTGCACCCGGTCCGCGAGGCGCACCGCATCCAGCGCCCCTACCAGGGCACCTACTCCAGCGCCGAGCGCCTGCTCATGCAGGCCTACGCCGGCTCCAAGAGCGAGGCGCGCCGGGCCAAGGCCGCCGCGTTCCTCTCCTCCGAGCCGTGCCCGGACTGCGGGGGCCGCCGGCTCCGGCCCGAGGCGCTCGCGGTGACCTTCGCCGGGCGCGACGTCACCGAGCTGGCCGCGCTCCCGATGAGCGACCTGGCCGCCCTGCTGGAGGAGCACACCGGGCGGACCGAGGGCGGCGCCGGGGTGCTCGCCGCCGACCTCGTCGGCCGGATCCGGGTGCTGGAGCGGCTGGGCCTGGGCTACCTGAGCACCGGCCGGCCCGCGCCCACCCTGTCCGCGGGCGAGACGCAGCGGCTGCGGATGGGCACCCAGCTGCGGTCCGGCCTGTTCGGCGTCGCCTACGTGCTGGACGAGCCCTCGGCCGGCCTGCACCCGGCCGACACCGAGGCGATGATGGAGGTCCTGGACGGGCTCAGGCGCGCCGGGAACGGCGTCTTCCTGGTCGAGCACGACATGGGCGTCGTGCGCCGCGCCGACTGGGCGGTCGACGTCGGTCCGGGCGCGGGCGCGCGCGGCGGCCGGGTGCTGTACAGCGGCCCGGTGGACGGGCTGCGGGGCGCCGCGGAATCGGCCACCCGCCGGCACCTGTTCGACCCGCCCCGGTACGCCTCCCGCGGCCGCGCCCCGAAGGGGTGGCTGAAGCTCCGCGGCGCCGCCCGGAACAACCTGCGCGGCCTCGACGCCGACCTGCCGCTGGGCGTGTTCACCGCGGTCACCGGGGTGTCCGGCTCGGGCAAGTCGTCGCTGCTGGCGGAGCTGGCGGCGGGCGGGCCCGGCATCGACCGGGTGGTCGAGGTGGACCAGCGCCCGATCGGCCGCACCCCGCGCTCCAACCCGGCCACCTACACCGGGATGTTCGACGCGGTGCGCCGGCTGTTCGCGGGCACCGGGGAGGCGCGGGCGCGCGGCTACGGCGCCGGCCGGTTCTCCTTCAACGTCGACGGCGGCCGCTGCGCCACCTGCCAGGGAGAGGGGTTCGTCTCGGTCGAGCTGCTCTTCCTGCCCAGCAGCTACGCGCCGTGCCCGGAGTGCAAGGGGGCGCGGTACAACGCCGAGACGCTGGAGGTCGCCTACCGGGGCGCCACCATCGCCCAGGTGCTGGAGATGACGGTGGAGGAGGCGCGGGGCTTCTTCGCCGACGTGCCCCCGGCCGCCCGCGCGCTGCGCGCCCTGGACGAGGTGGGCGTCGGCTACCTCCGCCTCGGCCGGCCCGCCACCGAGCTCTCCGGCGGCGAGGCCCAGCGCATCAAGCTCGCCTCGGAGCTGCAGCGCGGCCGCCGCGGCCACACCCTGTACCTGCTGGACGAGCCGACCACCGGGCTGCACCCGGCCGACACCGCGCTCCTCGTCGACCGGCTGCAGGACCTGGTCGACGGGGGCGCGACGGTGGTCGCCGCCGAGCACGACATGGACGTCGCGGCCGGCGCCGACCACGTCGTCGACCTGGGGCCGGGCGGCGGCGACGCCGGCGGCGCGATCGTCGCCCAGGGCCGCCCGTCCGCCGTCGCGGCCTGCCCGGAGAGCCGGACCGCCCCGTTCCTCCGCGCCCGCCTGGCGGAAGAGGGCTGACCGCCGGCCGGCGGCGGCGTCGTCCCGGTGCTGAAAAGTCCGGCGGGGACTGTGAAGATGGCTCCATGCCCGACGAAACGACGCCGCCGCAGACCGCCCCGTGGGCCGAGCCGCACGACGACCCGGCGGTCGCCCGGGTCTCCCGGCGCCCGGCAGGGGCGGCGGAGAGCGCCCGCGCCAACCGCGGGTGGTGGGACAGGGCCGCCGACGGGTACCAGGCCGAACACGGCGGGTTCCTGCAGGACAGCGGGTTCGTCTGGGGGCCGGAGGGGCTGACCGAGGCCGACGCCGGCCTGCTCGGCCCGCGCCCGGCGCTGCGCGGCGCCCGGGTCCTGGAGATCGGCTGCGGCGCCGCCCAGTGCGCCCGCTGGCTGGCGGCCCAGGGCGCCCGGGTGGTCGGCGTGGACATCGCCCTCGCCCAGCTCCGGCACTCGCACCGGATCGACGCGCGGACCGGCGCCGGCGTCCCGGTGGCCCAGGCCGACGCGCAGCTCCTCCCGTTCGCCGACGCCGCCTTCGACCTGGCCTGCTCGTCGTTCGGCGCGTTCCCGTTCCTGCCCGACGCCACCGCCGCCCTCACCGAGGCCGCCCGGGTGCTGCGCCCCGGCGGCCGGCTGGTCTTCTCCGTCACCCACCCGGTCCGCTGGATGTTCCCCGACGACCCCACCGAGGCCGGGATGACCGTGGTCCAGCCCTACTTCGACCGCCGCCCCTACATCGAGGAGGACGAGCGGGGCCGGGCCGTCTACGTCGAGCACCACCACACCCTCGGCGACTGGACCGCCGCGATCACCGCGGCCGGCCTCCGGCTGACCGCCCTCACCGAACCCGAATGGCCGAAGGAGAACCGGACCGTCTGGGGCGGCTGGGGCCCGCACCGCGGCCGCTACGTCCCGGGCACCGCGATCTTCACCGCGGAGAAGCCCGCCCGCCCGTGAGCGCGCCCGGACCGGGGCGCACGGGCGATCGGCGCCCCACCGCGCCGCCCCCGGTCCGGGCGCGGGCTCCGGGGGCCGCGCTTCTGAGCGGTGCGCTCCGAAAAACGGGGGTTCCGCGGTCGCCCCGTGCCCGGCGGCTCCGAATGAGGGGGAAGAGCGGGGCGACGGAGGAGGACGGCATGGGCGGGAACGGCGGAACCGGGCGGCGCGGCCTGAGGCGGCCGCTGCTGTGGGGGGCGGCCGCACTGGCGGCCGTGCTGCTCGCGGTGGGGCTGTGGGCGTTCGAGCCGTGGCGGCTGGTCACCACCAGGGTGGTCGACGAGGACCTGCCGGCGGTCAGCGGCCAGGCGGACCCCTCCCCTTCCGAAGGCGCCGGGGAGCCGGCCGGGGCGGGCGGCGGCAAGGAGGAGGCGCCCGCGGAGGAGGTCAGGCCCGAGGAGGCCGGGCCCGAAGTGCTCGCCGAAGGCGAGTTCGTCTCGCAGGAGCACGGGACCTCCGGCACCGCGAAGGTGATCGAGCTGGCCGACGGCACCCGGCACGTCAGGCTGGAGGGCCTGGCCACGAGCGACGGGCCGGACCTGTACGTCTGGCTGACCGACCAGGAGGCCGGCGGCGACTGGTTCAAGTACCGCGACGGGCGCCACCTCGACCTCGGCGACCTGAAGGGCACGCACGGCGACGCCAACTACGCGATCCCGGACGACGCCGACATCGACGGGATGACCAGCGTGGTGATCTGGTGCGACCGCTTCTCGGTGGCCTTCGGCTCCGCCCCGCTCGACCTGTGACGGAGCGGAGCCCGCGGCCGGCTACTGCCGGGAGACCGCCGAGGCGCCCTTGCGGAGGACGTACTTCTGGATCTTGCCGGTGGCGGTCTTCGGCAGCCGGTCGGCGAACTCGACCGAGGTGGGGGCCTTGAAGTGGGCCAGGTGGTCGCGGGCGAAGGCGATGATCTCCTCCGGGGTGGCCGAGCCGCCCTCGCGGAGGACGACGGTGGCCTTCGGGGTCTCGCCCCACCTCTCGTGCGGGACGCCGACCACGGCGGCCTCCTGGACCGCGGGGTGGCGCAGCAGCACCCCCTCGACCTCGATGGAGGAGATGTTCTCGCCGCCGGAGATGATGACGTCCTTGATCCGGTCCTGGATCTCCACGTAGCCGTCGGGGTGGGTGACGGCGGCGTCGCCGGTGCGGAACCAGCCGTCGCCCATCGCCCGCTCGGTGGCCTCCGGGTCGTTGTAGTAGCCGGCCATCACCACGTTGCCGCGCACCGCGATCTCGCCGATGGTGGCGCCGTCCCAGGGGACCTCCGCACCGTCCTCGCCGAGGACCCGCAGCTCGCCGGAGGTGATCAGCTCGACGCCCTGGCGGGCCTTGAGCGCGGCGCGGTCCGGCGCGGCCAGCCCGGCGTGCTCCGGGAGCGGCTCGCAGACGGTGATGAACGGCGCGGTCTCGGTCAGGCCGTAGACGTGCGTGACGGTCCAGCCGAACTCGTCCTCCAGCCGCTCGATGGTGGCCGCGGCCGGCGAGGCGCCCGCGGTGACGACGTGCACCCCCGGCGGGACCTCGCCGCGGGCCTCGGCCGAGGCGTTGGCCAGCATGATCAGCACGGTGGGCGCGGCGCACAGCCAGTTCACCCGCTCGGCGCGGACCAGCTCGAACGCCCGGGCCGGGTCGACGGCGCGCAGGCAGACGTGGGCGGCCGCGGCGGCGGTCGCCGTCCAGGTGTAGGTCCACCCGTTGGCGTGGAACATCGGCAGCGTCCACAGGTACCGGTCGCCGACGCCCATCCGCAGGTGCAGCAGGGTGCCGACCGAGTTCAGGTAGGCGTTGCGGTGGGTGATCATCACGCCCTTGGGGCGGGCGGTGGTGCCGCTGGTGTAGTTGATGGTCAGCAGGTCGGACTCGCCGATCTCGGGCCGGGGGAACTCCGGGCCGGCCGCGGCGACCAGCGCCTCGTAGTCCTCCCAGCCGTCCCGGGCGCCCTCCAGGGCGATGAACCGCTCCACCCCGGGCATCCGGTCGCGGACCGGGTCGACGGCGGGGATCTGGTCGGCGTGCACGCACAGCACCTTGGCGCCGGAGTGGTCGACGATGTAGGCGAAGTCCTCGGCGGTGAGCCGGAAGTTGATCGGCACCAGCACCGCGCCCAGCTGCGGGACCGCGTAGAAGGACTCCAGCTGGGCGTGGGTGTTGGGGGCGATGTAGGCGACCCTGTCGCCTTGGGCGACGCCCATCGCGTGCAGCGCGGCCGACCAGCGGTCGCACCGGTCGAAGAACTCCTCGTAGGTCAGCCGGAGATCGCCGTCGACCACCGCCTCGCGCTGCGGGTGCAGCCGGCGCGTGCGGCGGGCGAATTCCAGCGGGCTGAGAGCGGTTTCCATGGCGCCTTCCCTCCGGGTGAGACCTGCGCCACATGAAAATACGGGGCGGGTGCGCGGCGCGGCAAGGACCGGTTCCCGGGGCTGTGCACAGGGCTGTGCACGGCCGCCGGGTCAGGGAACGGGCGCGCCGAAGAGCCGCGCGGCGTTGCCGTACAGCACGGCGCGCAGCCAGTCGTCGCCCAGGCCCAGCCCGGCCAGCGCCTCCAGCTGCTCCAGGTAGGGGTAGGGGATGTTCGGGAAGTCGGTGCCGAGCAGCACCCGGTCGCGCAGCTCCGCCAGGCGGGGCAGCTCCCCGGCGGGGAACGGGGCCCAGCGCTCGGTGAAGGCGGTGAACACCATGGTGGTGTCCAGGTGGACCCCCTCGTACCGCTCGGCCAGGTCCAGGAAGGCGGCGTACTCGGGCGCGCCGGCGTGCGCGACGACCGCGGTCAGCCGCGGGTGCTCGCGCAGCACCTCCGCGAACGGCTCCGGCCCGGTGAACGGCCCCGGCTCCGGCCCCGAGCCGCAGTGCACCACCACCGGGGTGCCGGAGTCGGCCAGCGCGCCCCACACCCCGGCCAGCAGCGGATCCCGCGGATCGTACCCGCCGACCTGCAGGTGCGCCTTGAAGATCCGCGCCCCCGCGCCGATCGCCTCCGCGGTGCGGTCCGCGGCGCCCGGCTCCGGGTAGAACGTGGCGCTGTGCAGGCAGTCCGGGGTGCGCGCGGCGAACTCGGCGGCCCACCCGTTGAGCCACCCGGCCATCCCGGGCCGGTGCGGGTAGAGCAGCGAGGTGAAGCGCCGCACCCCGAACCCGCGGAGCAGCTCCAGCCGCTCGCCCTCGCCGACCCGGTAGGTGATCGGCCAGTACGGCTCGCCGTCGGCGCCGCGCACCGCGTCGAAGTAGGCCCACACCTTGCGCAGCACGTTGTCCGGCATGAAGTGGGTGTGCACGTCGATCAGGCCGGGCAGGCCGAGGCCCCGCCACAGCGCGCGGACCCGGTCCCGCTCGGCGCCTCCGGGGATGTGCCCTGCCGCCGCTCTGCTCACGGCGGCCAGGTTACGGGGCGCCCTCCCGGCCGGCCGAGGGCGGTCACCGGTTCCGCCGCAGCAGCCACTGCAGCCCCCGGATCGGGTGGCCGTTCATGCTGGTCATCTCCACCTCCTCGGCGTGCACCCGGGTGCAGCCGGGGAAGAGCGCGGCCAGGTGCGCGGGGTCGTGGTGGCGGAAGACGCCGCCGTCGGGGGTGGTGAAGACGCCGTGCACCGGGGAGGCGGAGGCCGCGTACCGCTCGGTGTGCCGGGGGTGGTCCTGCAGCGGGAAGTCGCAGAGGAGCACGGTGCCGCCGGGGGCGCAGAGCCGCTCCGCCTCGGCGGCGATCCGGCGCTGCTCCGCGCCGTCCGGGACGACGGCGAGCACCGAGACCAGCAGCACCGCGTCGAAGGAGCCGTCGGGGAACGGGAGCGGCGGCCCGGGGACGTGCCGCAGGTCCAGGTCGGGGCGCTCGCGCCGGCCGCGCGCGATGAGCGCCGCCGACGGATCGGTGCCGACCGCGCGGTACCCGGCGTCGGCCAGCTCCCGCAGCACCCGCCCGTAGCCGCAGCCCAGGTCGAGGACGCGCGCGCCGGGCCCCAGGTGCTCGCGGAGCAGCCGGTAGGGCACCGGGTGGGTGAAGTCCTTGGCCGCCCCCGGCCCCTCCCAGTACCCGCCGTGCTCCGCGGCCATGCCCGCTCCTCCCGCCGCCCGCCCCGGGCTCCCCGCCGGGAGCCCGGCCTCCGGGAAGGGTTCTGCCCCCCGTCCGCGCGGGCGAAGCGGCGGCCCCTCCGCCCGCCCCGGTGCGGCCGCGGAGCGGCACGGCCCGCGGAGCGCCGGCGGCGGGGTCAGCCGGCCGCCGGGTCCGCCGGGGAGGCGACGCGGCCGAGGAAGAGGACGGCCGGACCGCGGCGCAGCACGAAGCGGAACGGCCGGTCCGCGGTGAACCGCAGCGGCCGGAGCCGGACCGCGCCGCCGGGGGCGGCCGGGACGGCCGTCGCGGCCGCCCCCTCCGCGCCGTCCTCGTCCACCCGGAGCCGGGCCTGGTGGACCACGCTGTCGACGAGCAGCGGCGCGCCGGCGATCCCGGAGAGCTCCGCGGCCGGGGAGAACAGGGCGCGCACGCCGGCGGCCCGGAGCGGGCCGGCCAGGTCGGTGCGGTGGGAGGCCTCGAACCGGGGGAGGGCGACCGAGACGAGCCGCGGTCCGGCGGCCCGGTACAGGGCGTCCAGGTCGGCGGCGGCGGGCACGGGGGCCGCGGGGCCGTCCGGCAGCAGGACGTCCAGGAAGAAGCCGCCCCGGCCGGCGAGTGAGACCATCCGCCACCCGGCGGCCTCGGCGTAGGGCGCCTCCGCGGTCCGGCGCATCATCGGGACCCTCCGCTCGCCGCCCGGAGCGCGGAACGGGAGCGGCGCGGTCAGCGCGGGGTCGAACGGGTGCTTCCAGCGGAGCCGGACCAGCAGCGCCGAGAGCAGCAGCGCCCGGGTGCCCGGCCCGACGGAGCCCGGCCCGAGCAGCTCCGGGAGGAGCCCGCCGGTGGCCGCGGAGACCTCCGCGTTCACCTCCCGCCGCACCCCCTGCGGGTCGGCGGCGAAGTCGGCGGTGCGCACCGCCGCCCCCGGCCGCGCGGCGAGCGCGGCGGCGAACCCCGGCCGCACCCGCAGCCCGGAGCGGATCCGCAGCGAGACGGCGGCGCGCAGGCCGGGCGCGCCCTCGGCGGCGGCGCGCAGCGCGGCGGCGTGCCCGCACCGGTCGCCGCCGAGCACCTCGTCCAGCTCGGCGCGGGTCCGCCCGCCGGCCCCGGCGGCGACCAGGGTGAGCGCCTCGGCCGCCGAGTACGGCGACCAGACGTGCCCCTCGTCCCGGGGGAGCGCCTCTTCCGGGAGGCCTCCGGGGACCAGGGCGTCCAGCCGGGAGGCGAACTCCAGGTGCGCGGGGTGCGGCGGGCCGTCGATCATGCCGCTCCGACGGCCGCGCGCCGGGCCCGGTTCCCCGCACGGCCGCGGCGCTGCATCCACCACTCCACGGCGATCAGGTTGACGGTCCAGCTCAGCCAGCTGGAGCTGGAGGCGATGGTCATCATCATCGCGGCCTCGTCGCCGCCGAACGCGGTGTCCAGGAAGGGCGCCATGGCGGCGGCGCAGACGCCGGCCCAGATCCGGTTCAGCGCGATCGCGAAGATCAGCGCGAAGCTGCGCAGCATCCACGCCCGGTGCTCGGCGTAGCGGCGCCGCCGGGCCGCCGCATAGCCGGCGGCGGTGCAGGAGATCCAGAGCAGCGACCAGAGGACGTTGCTCACCGCGGTGCCGGGGCCGGTGCTGCTGAGCGGGGCGATCGCCAGCGAGGCCAGCCCGACCAGGGGGAGGCCCGCCCAGACGTAGACCCGGCCGCTCCACCGGTGCACCGCCGGGTGGCGGCGCCGCAGCCGCGGCCAGACCTGCAGGCAGACCGCGAGCATCGCCACCGCCCCGGCGAAGATGTGCGTGACCAGCACCGGGTAGTACCAGTCGTACCGCCACGCGGGCCCCTGGCCGTAGAAGATCGCCTGCTCCGGGTCGAGCGACGCGTAGCGCGGCAGGGAGAAGGAGAGGAAGACGAGGACCGCCAGGGAGAGCGGCGCCACCCAGGGCCGCCGCCACCAGGGGGTGCTCTTCTCCTCCGGGGGCCGCGGCCGTTCCGCCGGGGCCGGGCCGAGGGTGGGGGAGGCCATGGCGGCTCCTTCCGTGGGGTGGTGCGCAGAACGCTACGGAAGGCGCTCACCTGCGGCGATGGTGTGCACACCTGAACCGGGGTGGGAACCGGGGGCGTTCTTCGCGGTGGTGCGCGCACCACCGCGGCTCAGCCGCCGCGGCCGACCTCCGGCACCCGGGCGCGCTCCAGGCTCTCCGGGTGCAGCGCGCCGAGCAGGCAGTCCCGGTGCGCGACCACCGAGTGCGCCCCCGGGCCGCCGGCGGCGCGCACCTCCATGACCACGCCGTCCCCGCCGGGGCTCAGCACCGCATCGGCCATGCAGAAGTCGCACCGCCACCGGAGCCCGGCGAGGTCGGCGGCGCGGGTGGAGAGCCGGACCCGCCCCGGCCCGCTCCACTGCCGCAGCTGCTGGACGACGGCGGCCACCTCCTCGCCGACCCGGAGCCGCTCCTCGGGGAGCGCGATCCGGGAGCCGGAGGGGCTCTCCATCGCCGCGGCGTCGATGGAGGCGGGGACCCCCTCGTACCCGAGGACCCGGACGGTGGCGCCCCACGGGTGCTCCCCGGTGACCACGGCCCGCACCGGCGTCCCGGGGACCGGGAGGGCGGGGGCGGGCGGGGCGGAACCGTCGGAGGCCATGCCGGCACGGTACCGCCGGCTCTCCGCCGCGGCCGGGTCCGGGGCGGCCGCGCGCCCGGAAGCGGGGGCCGGAGCGGTCCGGCGGCGGCCCGCGAAGTTTTACCCGCCGGGCCGGCCGGCGCCGGCCGGCCCGGCGGAGGAGACCGGGCCGCGGATCCGCCGCCGTGCCGGGCTCACGCGGGAGGCGGCTACGCAGAGTCGTGAAAATGCGAATTCCAGGTAGGGAATTTCGTGATCCATGGCACGTCCCAGGGCGAAACCCGCCCCCTCCACCTGTGGTTACGCTTTCCGCTGGATCTGCGCCGCACCGGCGCGGCTCTCGGTTTCCCTCGGTAGCCGCCCCCCACCCTCGCGGGCGGCCGCCGCAGGCCTGCGCGCGGTGCCATCAGCACCGGCGGGGCCGGAGGCTCCCTCGCTGCGCGGGCGTGAGTTCGGCCCGCGGGCGAGGAGCCGTGCCCGCGTTCGTGCGGCGCGGTGGCGACAGCACCGCTCGACGACCAGGAAACGTGTACATGAGCGAAGAGACCCTCCCCACCGCGGAGCGGACCCGGCACGCCGATGCCGGGGACGCGGGGTACAGCAAGGCGCTGAGCGCGCGGCACATCAACATGATCGCCATCGGCGGCGCCATCGGGACGGGTCTCTTCCTCGGGGCGGGCGGGCGGCTGCACGACGCCGGCCCGTCGCTGGCCCTGGCCTACGCGGTCTGCGGCGTGTTCGCGTTCTTCGTGGTCCGCGCGCTGGGCGAGCTGATCCTGCACCGCCCCTCCTCCGGCTCGTTCGTCTCCTACTCCCGGGAGTTCATGGGGGAGAAGGGCGCCTACGTCGGCGGCTGGCTGTACTTCCTCAACTGGGCCACGACCGGCATCGCCGACATCACCGCGATCGCGATGTACACCCACTACTGGAGCCTGTTCTCCCCGCTGCCGCAGTGGGTGCTGGCGCTGGCGGCGCTGGCGATCGTGCTGGCGGTCAACCTGATCTCGGTGAAGATCTTCGGCGAGATGGAGTTCTGGTTCGCGATCATCAAGGTCGCCGCGCTCGTCCTGTTCATGCTCATCGGCATCGTCCTGCTGGCCACCGGCCACCAGGTGGGCGGGTACGACGGCGGGGCGCACCTGCTGCTCCAGGACGGCGGCTTCCTCCCGAACGGGATCCTGCCGCTGGTCCTGGTCGTCCAGGGCGTGGTCTTCGCCTACGCCTCGGTGGAGCTGGTCGGGGTGACCGCCGGCGAGACCGCCGAACCGGAGAAGATCATGCCCAAGGCGATCAACTCGATCATGTGGCGGATCGGCGTCTTCTACGTCGGCTCGGTGCTGCTGCTCGCGATGCTGCTGCCCTCCTCGGCGTTCAGCGCGGGAGAGAGCCCGTTCGTCACCGTCCTGTCCCGGCTGGGCGTGCCCGCCGCGGGCGACGTGATGAACCTGGTGGTGCTGACCGCCGCCATGTCCAGCCTCAACTCCGGCCTCTACTCCACCGGCCGGATCCTGCGCTCGATGGCGATGGCCGGCTCGGCGCCCCGCTTCACCGGGGTGATGAGCCGCAACCAGGTCCCCTACGGCGGCATCCTGCTGACCAGCGCGGCGTGCATCTTCGGCGTCGGCCTCAACTACGCCCTGCCGGAGAAGGCGTTCGAGATCATCCTCAACTTCGCGGCGATCGGCGTCCTCGGCACCTGGGGCATGATCATCCTCTGCCACCTCCTCTTCGTCCGGAAGGCCGGCGCCGGGCAGGTGGTCCGCCCCTCCTTCCGCCTCCCCGGCTCCCCCTGGACCGACCTCGCGACCCTGGCCTTCTTCGCCGCCGTCATCGTGCTGATGTGGTTCGACGAGGCGGGCCGCTACACCCTGATGTCGCTCCCGCTGCTGGCCGCGGCGCTGTTCGCCGGCTGGTTCGCGGTCCGCGGCCGGGTCACCGCCATCGCCGCCGAGCGCGACCGGGACGGGGACCGGTCCGCGGAGCCCGCCGAGTAGCCCCCGGAACCGGCCGCCCCGAGCGGAGCCCGCCCGCGGGCCCGGTGCGCGGAGTAGCGGGCCCGCGCACCGGGTAGGAGAGCGCGCATGGAGACGGCCTCCCCCATGGAGCTGCACCGGCTGGCGGTCCCCGCCCCGCAGCTCTTCCCGTTCGCCATCGGGACCTTCGACACGATCGGCCCGCTGTCCCGGGCCGCTTTTCCGCACCGGCACACCTTCCACGAGATCGTGCACGTCACGGCCGGCGCCGGCGAGCACGTCATCGACATGCGCCGGTGGCCGATCACCCCGCCCAACCTGGGCGTCCTCGCCGCCGGCCAGGTCCACCACTGGGCCGCCGCCCGCGGGGTGAACGGCCACGTCGTCCTGCTGGAGGACGCCTTCCTGCTGGACCGGCCGGGCGACCGCGAGCTGCTCCGCCGGCTGGCCGCCGAGCGCCCCTGGCAGCCGCTGGACCCCGAGGCCGCGGCCGAGGCGGCCGGGGTCCTCGGCGAGATGCTGCGCGAGTTCCGCGCCCGCCGGCCCGGCATGGCCTCGATCCTCCGCGCCTACCTGCACATCCTGCTCACCCGGGCGGCCCGGTCGGCCGGCCGGGGGCCTGCGGCGCGGCCCTCCGCCGCCGCGGACGCACCGGCCGAGCGCTTCCTCCGCCTGCTCGACGGCCCCGCCGCGGCCGCCGGCATGACGGTCGCCGAAGCGGCCGCCGGCCTCGGGGTGACCCCCGGCCACCTGGCCGACGCGGTGAAGCGGTCCACCGGCCGGACCCCCGGCGCGCTGCTCCGCGGCGCCCGCACCCTGGAGGCCAAGCGGCTGCTCTCCGGCACCGGGCTGACCGTGGCCGCGGTGGCCCGCGCGGTCGGCTTCACCGACCCCGCCTACTTCTGCCGGTTCTTCCGCCGGGAGACGGGGAGCAGCCCGGGGGAGTACCGCCGCCGGTCCCGCGCCGCCCCGGAGAAGGACCACGCCCGCCGGGATCCGTCCATCGCCCGCCCCGGGGACGGACCGTAGCGTCGTCCTCACCCGCAGGGAGTCCCGGCCGGGCCCCGCTCCGCACCTCCCCTCCACGAGGAGCGCCACCATGGCTGAGAACGACGACCGCCCCGACCGGCCGGAGCAGGGCGGGCCGACCCGCAAGGCCCTGCTGAGGGCCGCCCTGGTCGCGGCCCCCGCCGCGGCCCTGCTGTCCGCACCGGGAGCGGTCCCCGCGCTCGCCCGCGACCGGGCCCCGGGCGAGCGCCTGCTGGACCCCACCCCGCAGTGCGACGACGGCGACGACCCCACGCCCCCGCAGATGGAGGGCCCCTACTTCAAGCCGGACTCGCCGAACCGCTCCGACCTGGTGGTCCCGGGCGACCCCGGGGTGCCGCTGGCGGTCTCCGGGTACGTCTTCACCCGGGACTGCCGCCCGGTGGCCGGCGCCCTGCTGGACTTCTGGCAGGCCGACGACGCCGGGGCCTACGACAACGCCGGCTACGACTACCGCGGCCACCAGTACACCGCCGCGGACGGCGCCTTCCGCCTGACCACCGTCGTCCCCGGGCTCTACCCCGGCCGCACCCGCCACCTGCACGTCAAGGTGCAGGCGCCGAGCCGGCCGGTGCTCACCACCCAGCTCTACTTCCCGGGCGAGCCGCGCAACGGGACCGACCTGATCTTCGACCCGCGGCTGCTGATGAACGTCCGGGACGACGCCTCCGGCAAGGCGGCCGAGTTCGACTTCGTCCTGGACTTCACCGCCTGACCGCCGAACCGCGCGCGGCGGCCGGGCCCGCGGAGCCCTTCCGCAGGTCCGGCCGCGAAACCCTGGTTTGCATGATCATTCATCGGCATGCATACTTATCAACATGTCCAAGGTGCTCACTTCCCTGCCCGCCGGCGAACGCGTCGGGATCGCCTTCTCCGGGGGTCTCGACACCTCGGTGGCCGTCGCGTGGATGCGCGAGAACGGTTCCGTTCCGTGCGCCTACACCGCCGACGTCGGCCAGTACGACGAACCCGACGTCGCCTCGGTGCCGGGGCGCGCCACGGCCTACGGGGCGGAGGTCGCCCGGCTGGTCGACTGCCGCGCCGCCCTGGTGGAGGAGGGCCTCGCCGCCCTGGCCTGCGGGGCGTTCCACATCCGCTCCGGCGGCCGCGTCTACTTCAACACCACCCCGCTCGGCCGCGCGGTCACCGGCACCCTGCTGGTCCGCGCGATGCTCGAGGACGACGTGCAGATCTGGGGCGACGGCTCCACCTTCAAGGGCAACGACATCGAGCGGTTCTACCGCTACGGCCTGCTCGCCAACCCCGCGCTGCGGATCTACAAGCCGTGGCTGGACGCCGACTTCGTCAGCGAGCTCGGCGGCCGCAAGGAGATGTCGGAGTGGCTGCAGGAGCGCGGCCTGCCCTACCGCGACAGCACCGAGAAGGCCTACTCCACCGACGCCAACATCTGGGGCGCCACCCACGAGGCCAAGTCGCTGGAGCACCTCGACACCGGCGTGGAGATCGTCGACCCGATCATGGGCGTCCGGTTCTGGGACCCCGAGGTCGAGATCGCCGCCGAGGACGTCGTGATCGGCTTCGAGCAGGGCCGGCCGGTGACCATCAACGGCAAGCGCTTCCCCTCCGCCGTCGACCTGGTCCTGGAGGCCAACACCATCGGCGGCCGGCACGGCCTGGGCATGTCCGACCAGATCGAGAACCGGGTCATCGAGGCCAAGAGCCGGGGCATCTACGAGGCCCCGGGCATGGCGCTGCTGCACGCCGCCTACGAGCGGCTGGTCAACGCCATCCACAACGAGGACACCCTGGCCGCCTACTACAGCGAGGGCCGCCGCCTCGGCCGGCTCATGTACGAGGGCCGCTGGCTGGACCCGCAGGCGCTGATGCTCCGCGAGTCGCTGCAGCGCTGGGTCGGCACCGCGGTCACCGGCGAGGTGACCCTGCGGCTGCGGCGCGGCGAGGACTACTCCATCCTGGACACCACCGGCCCGGCGTTCAGCTACCACCCGGACAAGCTCTCCATGGAGCGCACCGAGGACTCCGCCTTCGGCCCGGTGGACCGGATCGGCCAGCTGACCATGCGCAACCTGGACATCGCCGACTCCCGCGCCAAGCTGGAGCAGTACGCCGGCCTCGGCATGGTCGGCGGCGGCCCGCACCCGACCCCGATCGGCGCCGCCCAGGCCGCCTCCAGCGGCCTCATCGGCGCCATGCCCGAGGGCGGCGCCGAAGCCATCGCCTCCAGCGGCCAGGCCTCCACCGAGGACGACCCCCTGGACCGCGCCGCCATGGAATCCGGCACCGACTGACCTGCGCACTCCCGCAGCAGCACCGCCCCCGGCCCTGGATGGGACCGGGGGCGGTCGCCTTTCTCCATGGCGGACTCTCCCGGAACGGCGGTGCGGGGGACGTGCGCCGGCAAGGAGGAATCGGAGGTTTGTCAGAGAATGGGATTTATTTGATCGAATTTCCTGAATCTCCTTATGGTAGTGCTGGATCGGTTGGTGAATCGTTGCTCCGAGTGTAGATTTTCCAGGCGAAAAGGGAAGTTGACCGAAGGGTGGATGTCTGAGAATCTGAAAGGCTCACTTCGGAATGGTGGGCTCCGTTCCCTGGCGTGGAGCGGAAAGAGGAAAGCCGTTCCCGGTGGAGGCCCCCCGTGCCCGAAAACGCTGATCGCCGCCGATTTGAGCTCGTCAATTCCAAGGTCGAAGAGTGGGCGAGCGATCTCATAGATCTCGGGCCCCGGAACGCGCTGGTCAAGTTCAAGGGGGGCCGAAAATCGAGCCTTGAGCTGGCGGGTTGCGAGCAAGAAGCGCTTTCTGGGTTTTTTTCTGGAAAGAAGACCGGACTTCACAGGCTCTTCCAGGATGAAGCCCGCTTTCAGGACGCCGTCTCCCGGGTGCGCTCACTCCACCGCAAGGTCAGAGAGCTCGCCGAGGAGCAGGGAGTGGACGTCGCAAGGGTCGCCTTCGGCCTCGTGGAAGTCACAGGAGAGCGGCGTCGCCGCGGTTCCGACCGCCCTCTCGTGCTGCGCTCCCCGCTCCTGCTGCAGCAGGTCGCCTTCGAGGCCCGGTCAGTGGCGGATAAAGGGCTCTGCATGCAGCTGTTCGGGGAGACGGAGATCAATCCGGTCCTCCTGCACGCGCTCCGCCGCGGTTACTCGCTGGACATCGATACCGAACGCTTCACCGGCAAGGTGGCACGGATCCTGGACGAGCAGGTGGACCGAGGAGAGCAGACCCGGAGCGTCTTCGATGAACTGCGGCAGCTCGCCGCGGAGCAGGGCGTCGACCTCGCCCTGCAGCCGTCGGCCGTTGTCGGGATGTTCAACTACGAGAAGTTCGCCATGGTCCAGGACCTGCAAGGAGCGGCGGACCTCCTGGCCGGGAACGACCTCGTTGCGGCTCTCGCCGGGGACTCCTCCGCGGTAGCGGCCATCCGCGCTGAAGACGGCTCCCCCACGTTCGGCGATGTCGACACGGTCCGTCCGGAAGAAGAGTTCCTCGTCCTCGACGCGGACTCTTCGCAGCACCGCGCGGTCGACGCAGCGCTGAGCAAGCGGTACGCCCTGATCGAAGGCCCTCCGGGGACCGGCAAGAGCCAGGCGATCGCGAACATCATCGCCGGTGCGGCGGCACGTGGAAAGCGGGTCCTCTTCGTCGCGGAGAAACGGGCGGCGATCGAAGCCGTCACGAACCGCCTGGCCGATGCGGGCCTCGGAGACCTGGTACTCGACGCGCACCGGCTCCGCGGCAGCCGGCGGCATCTCGCACAGCAGTTCGCCGAGAGCCTCGACCGCATTCCGAGCGAGCCGCCGGTGGAGGCGGCGGACACCCACGCCCGACTCATGGACCGGAGGCGCCGACTGGCCGCCTACGCCCGAGAGTTCCATGCCGACAGGGCGCCCTGGGGAATCAGCCACTACGAGGTGCGCGCACGGCTCCTTGGGAGCGAATCCGGGCGGTTCTCCGTGCCCGCCTTCCCGCGGGACCGGCTCGACGCACTGAACGCCGAGGTCGTTCAGCGGGCTGCGGACGAGCTCCGCGGCTTCGTGGAGAAGGGGGGACTGCGGCTCGTACGGAAGGAGACCCCCTGGTGCCACGCAGAGGTGAGCAGCGCAGAGGAGGCGGAGAAGATCCACCGGAGGCTGAGCGACCTGGTGGAGAGGAAGCTGACCCGGAGCAGTGCGGAGATGCGTGCTCTGCTCTCCCGCGCAGGTCTCGAAGTCCCCGATGATCTGGCCGCATGGGAGAAGGCACTGGAACTGCTCGACAGGGCCGAGAAGATCAGCGACCGCTTCGGCCCCGAGCTGTTCGGTGAAGACCTTGAAGAGCTGTGCGGCGCCACCGCGCCGTGGTCGCAGCGTGCCCGGTTCCCCCGGCGGCCGTCATGGTGGCGGCGGCGCACTCTGCTGAAGTCGTTGCGCCGGAGCGGTATCGGGGCCAAGGCCGAGCTGCACGGGCAGATGCTGGAAGCGGCAGCGGTGTGCGACCGCTGGCGGGAAATGGGCGGCGCCCAGGGGCGGCCGGGGAAGATCGAAGGACTGGCGGAGGCAGGCGGTTCCTATCGGGAACTGCGGCGCGAGCTCACCGCGGTCGCCATGGTCACCAACTCCGACGACCTGCGCGATTCCCGGCCGGAACGGCTCCGAACGGCCTTGGGCGAACTCCACGGTGACCAGGAGATGCTGTTCTACCTCCCGGGGCTGAACCAGTCGCGTGCCCTGTTCAGCAGGCTGGGGATGGACGATCTGCTCGCCGAGATCGCGGAACGGGGCGCAACTCCTGACGAGGCGGTTTCGGTGTTCTGGCATACCTGGCTCCGCTCTTTGGACCAGCGGTTCCGGTTCTCCTGCGGAACACTGCGCGAATTCAACGGAGTCCAGCATGAACGGGTTGCGGCGGAGTTCCGAGATGTCGACAGGGAGCACAGGGAGACAACCGCCCGCCGGGTCCGGCGCAGGGTCGCCTTCGGATTGCGGAAGGCGATGGACGACTTCCCCGGGCAGGCCGAGCTGATCCGCAAACAGGCGGCGAAGAGAACACGCCACCTTTCCATGCGCAAGCAGGTGGAACAGGCGTCCGAAATGATGATGGCGCTGCGGCCGTGCTGGGCGATGTCCCCGCTCGTGGTCAGCCAGGTGCTTCCCGCGCGCCGTCTCTTCGACCTCGTGGTCTTCGACGAGGCCAGCCAGGTTCAGCCGCATGACGCGATCACCTCCATCATGCGCGGTGAGCGGCTGGTGGTCGCCGGGGACGACCATCAGCTTCCCCCGTCGTCCTGGTTCACCCGGCTGCTGGCAGACGATGATGACACCGGAGAGGAGCAGGAGACCGAACTCCGCGATTACGAGTCGATACTGGGAGCCCTGAACGGGTTCCTGCCCCCGTCGGGCCGGCATCGGCTCCGCTGGCATTACCGCAGTCGCGACGAGCGGTTGATCGCCTTCTCCAACAGGGAGATCTATGGCAATGACCTGGTGACCTTTCCCGGTCCGGAACAGGAGGACCCGCTGCGGCTGGAGGTCGTGGACGGGACGGTCCCACCGGGGCGGAACGGCTCATCGTCCGTTGAGGCGCGCAGGGTGGCGGAACTCGTGCTCGAACACGCCGAGCAGCGTCCGGACGAGAGCCTCGGAGTCATCACGCTCGGGGACCCGCACCGGGCCCGGATCGAGCAAGCGGTGCGCGAGGCGCGCAGGGAGCGCACCGATCTGGAGGACTTCTTCACGGAAGAAGGCGGGGCGTCCAGCAGGTTCTTCGTGAAGAACATCGAGACCGTCCAGGGCGACGAACGGGACGCCATCGTGCTGAGCATCGGCGTCGCGAAGGCCGCCACCGGGAGGATCGACGCACGCGGATTCGGTCCGCTCAACCGGGAGGGCGGCAAGCGGAGGCTCAACGTCGCGGTCACCCGGGCGAAGCGGCGAATGACCGTCGTCAGCTCGTTCCCGCCCGCCGCTCTCGCGCCCTCCGACCGGGAGACCGGTACCGAGCTGCTGCGGCGCTTCCTGGAGACCGCCGCCGCCGGAGGCGACCCCGATGCCTCCGGGCGTTCCACCGGGGGCGAGCTCAACGGGTTCGAGGCCGACATCGCGCGGCGGCTCTCCTCAAAGGGGATCCCGGTGTACCCGCAATGGGGATTCTCCGGCTTCCGCATCGACTTCGCCCTGGCGCACCCGGACGAACCGGGCCGGATGGTCCTCGCGGTCGAAGCCGACGGCGACACCTACCACCGAGCCCCCAGCGCACGCGACCGCGACCGTCTCCGCCAGGAGCACCTCGAACGACTGGGGTGGCGCTTCCACCGGGTATGGGCGTCCGCCTGGTTCGCCGACCCTGAAAGGGAGGCCGAGCGGATAGCGGACGCATGGCGTTCCGCAGCCTCCTCCCCGCCCCCTCGACAGCCTGAGCGGACGGAACCGGTTCCGCAGGACCGAAAGCCGGCAGGGGGCGGGCGGTCCGCCGGGGCCGTCCGCGGACCGCGGCCCGAAGTCGCCCCGGGCCTGGGGATCGGGGCCTACGGAGAACAGGAGCTGATCGCTCTCTGCCTGTGGCTCCTCGAAGACGGCCTGCAGCTCAGCAGGGACGAGCGGATCAAGCAGGCCATGACCGAACTGGGGTTCCGCAAGCGCGGCCGCAAGATCGTCGCCCGCTTGCAGCACGTCATGGAGATCGCCCAGCACCTGACCGATCAGAAGGAGAGCTGATGCACTCGCTCGATTCGAAGACCCTGAGGCGCTTGGCCGAGGTCATCGCCGACATCGGAGGCCCCTACGAGCGCAAGGGCTGGGAACTGGAAGAGCTGCTCCGAGGAGCCGCCTGGCCGGGAGAACCAGAGTACGACGGGGAAGCCCGCGTGCCGTGGCTCCTCGAAGAGATGACCGCTCGGCGCGACGATCACGCCGCCATTGAGCGGCTGCTGTGCCGCGTGTGCGACCCCCTGGAATATGACGAGGGAGCCGACGCGGCCGACGCCGTCCGAGAGGCGGTCAACGAGAAGCTGCGGCCCGAAGGCCTGGTCATCAGCCAGATCGGCGGACGGCCCGTGGCGGGGAGGTTGGGGGCGGGCGGCGCCGTCCAGATGTCCGAGCCTCCTGAGCTGGAAAAGCGCCTTCGGGCGCTCGTCCAGGACGAGAAGACGGCGGAAGTACTCCTCAACCGCCTTGAGGAGACTCGCATCTGCGCGAGCAACGGCGCCTACACCCTTGCGATCATCGGTGTCGGCAGCCTCATGGAAGGGCTGCTGCTGACGATCCTGAGAGAGCGTGACGGAGAGGCCTGGGCCGAGAACTTCCCCCGGCGCCAGGGCAAACTCGTAAAGCCGGACCAGGTCAGCCTGCACGGTCTGATCGAAGTGATGCACCGCAAGCAGCTGATCGAATTCGACGCCAAGGATTTCATGCACAGGGTCCGGGATTTCCGGAACTATGTTCATCCGCATAGAGAGCTCGTCGACCAGCCGGGGTTCGATGCCGACAGCGTCGGGCTCTGCTGGGCGCCCGTACAGGCGGTGCTCAACGACCTGGAGAAGCGGCTCGGGTGAGGCCGCGAGGGACGGTGGGACCGCCTCTCTTTGGACAAGGGAGGCGGGTCTCTGCCTGGTTCATCCTCGTCGAGCGGAAGCGGTCTTGGAGCAGGCCGCCAAAGGGAGCAGGGCGCTCGCCAGCAGTACGCCCGCCGCGGTCAGGTAGGCGGTGCCGATGGAGTCCTCCATCGGGCCGGGGCCGAAGGCGAGGGCGCCGAGGGCGACGGTGCCCGCCGTGCCGCCGATCTGGCGGAAGAAGGTGAACAGGCCGCTGGCCAGGCCAACGTCCTCCGGGGGTACCCCGTCCTGCAGGGCGACCACCACCACCTGGAAGAAGGCCCCGGTGCCCAGGCCCATGGCGGTGGCGAGCAGGCCCACCGCCCACAGCGGCGAGTCCGCGCCGAGGGCCGCGAAACCGGCCATGGAGCCGGCCATCCACGCCGTGCTCAGCACCAGCATCGGGCGGTGTCCGCCGCGGACCGCGAGCGGGCCCGCGACCCGGCCGGCCGCGATGATCGCCGCGGTCTGCGGCACCAGCATCAGCCCCGCCTGCGTCGGGGAGAGCCCCATCACCGCCTGCAGGTGCAGCGGAAGCAGCAGCAGACCGCCGAAGACCCCGATCCCCACCGCGAAATTCACCGCGTTGACCAGGGTGAACGCGCGGTTCCGGAACAGGCGGGGCGGGAGCAGCGCATCGCCGCCCATCGCCCGCTCGACGCGGACGAACAGCACCGCGCCCGCCGCCGCCACCGCGCCGGCGGCGGCCGAGGCCGGCGAGGCCCACCCCCACTCGGCGCCGAACTCGGCCAGCAGCAGTACCGGGACGACCGCGGTGACCAGCAGCACCGCGCCGAGCAGATCGATCCGGCGGGCAGCGCCGCGGGCCGGCCCCGGCCCCGGCCGCGGCAGCGCCCCCGCGACCAGGGCCAGCGCCGCCGCACCGACCGGCAGGTTCACCAGGAACGCCCAGCGCCACCCGTCGAGCCCCAGCACGGTCTCGGCCCCTGCGAAGAAACCGCCCAGCACCGGCCCGGCCACGCTCGCCACCGCGAACGCCGCGCCGAGCCACGCCTGGTGGCGCACCCGGCGCTCGGGCGGCAGCAGGTCGGCGAGGATCGCCAGGGCCAGCGCCATCAGCCCGCCAGCGCCCACCCCCTGCACGGCGCGGAACACCGCCAGCGCAGGCATCGACCAGGCCAGCCCGCACAGCAGCGACCCGGCGAGGAAGACCCCGACCGAGGCGGCGTAGAGCGGGCGCCGCCCGTACACGTCGGAGAGCTTCGCGTAGACCGGGGTGGACACCACCGAGGCCACCAGGTAGGCCGACATCGCCCAGGCCTGGACCTCCGCGCCGCCCAGCCGGTCGGCGATGGTGCGCAGCGCGGCGGCGACGATCATCTGATCCAGCGCGGACAGCAGCACGCCCAGGAGCAGCCCGGTCGAGACCGCAGCGACGGTGCGCCGACCCGGCTCCGCGCTCACCCCTGCCCCGCTTCGCGGATCAGGGACAGCAGCTCGCCGGGGCCGAGCGCGCCGGAGACCGCCCTACCGCCGTTCACCCGGTAGGACGGCACCCCGGTCACCCCCGCCTCGACCGCCAGCTCGCGGTCGCGCCGCACGCCGTCGGCGTGCGCGCCGGTGCGCCACATCTCCTCGGCCGCCGCCGGGTCCAGACCGGCCTCGGCGGCCAGCGCGGTGAGCACGTCCCGCCCGCCCAGGTCGGCGTGCTCGATGTTGTAGGCGCGGAACAGCCGCTCCAGCACCGGCCCGGCCACACCGTGCCCGGAGGCGAGCCGGACCAGACGGTGCGCGTCGAAGGTCTCGAACGGCCGCACGTTCTCCGGGTCCAGGTCGAGCCCGGCGGCCCGGCCGCCGGCCTTCACCCGGGTCACCAGCGCGGCGGCCTGCCCCTCGTCGAAGCCCCACTCGGTGCGCATCACCTCGGCGAGCCGCAGGCCGGGCCGCCCCGGCCCTCCGGGGCCCAGCTCGAACGCCCGCAGGCGCACCTCGACCCGTTCCTCCTCGGGGAGGCGGTCCAGGGCGGCGGCCAGGTTCCGGGTGCCGATCCAGCACCAGGGGCAGACGATGTCCAGCCAGACGTCCACGGTGGTGGAGGTGGAGGCCATGGGGGTCCTTCCTTTCCGGGCGCATCCGCGCCCTGGATCGTCGGTCGGGTTTTCGCCGCCGCCGAGCCCCGCCGCCATCGGCCCCGGCCCATCCGGGTGGAAGCCGGCCCGGGGGCAGTGCCGACTCGACGCCGCCGTGACCGCGGAGGGGGTCCTGCAGGGGAAAAACGGGGTCGGCGGGCGGCGCGCTTACCCGCTGCTCCGGCCGTGGGAGGGGCGCGGAGCCGGGCTCACGCGCCGGTCGCAGCGTGCAGGGCGTCGGTGGTGAGCACGATCTTTCCGCGGATGCCGCCCGCCCTGTAGTGGCGGTGCGCGTCGGCCGCCTTCTCCAGCGGGAAGGTGCGGTGCAGGTGCACCCGGAGCCTCCCCTGGGCGTACAGGTCGGCGAGCTCGGCCAGGCGCGCCGCGGAGCGCCTCGGCGGGACGGTCCGCACGCCCAGGCCGGCGGCCTTGCCGTGCTCGACCAGGGTGAAGATGCGCGACCGGTCCGCGACCAGCTCCAACGACGCGTCCAGGGCGTGCCCGCCGACCCCGTCGATCGCGCCGTGCACCGCCCCGCCCGGGGCCAGCGCCCGCACCCGGTCGGCGAAGCCGTCGCCGTAGGAGACCGGGACCGCGCCCAGCGACCTCAGGTGGTCGTGCTGCGGCTCCCGGGCGGCGCCGATCACGGTCGCCCCCTTCAACCGCGCGAGCTGCACGGCCATCGACCCCACCGCCCCGGCGGCGCCGTGCACCAGCAGCGTCTCGCCCGCGCCGAGCCCCATGTCCTGCAGGGCGATGTGCGCGGTCTGCGCGGCCGCGGTGAAACCCCCGGCGACCTCCCACGGCATGTTCGCGGGCTTGGCGGTGATCTGGTCGGCGGGGAACACCGCGTGCTCGCGGTAGGAGCCGAGCACGTTGAACCCGAGCACCTCGTCCCCGGGCGCGAACCCGGAGACCCCCTCGCCGACCTCCCGCACCACCCCGGCGTACTCATTGCCGGGGATGCGCGGGTACTCCATCGGCCCGACCGCCGCGGGCAGCCACCCCTCGACGACGGCCACGTCGAACGGCTGCACCCCGGCGGCCATCACCTCGACCAGCACCTCCCCGGGACCGGCCCCGGGCACCTCGGTCTCGACGACCCGCAGCACCTCGGGCCCGCCCGGCTCGTGGAACACGACGGCCTTGCTCATCGGACTCCCGCCCTTCCGCTCCGCGCCCGGCCCGGTGCCGGGGCGCAGAACAGGACGGTAGGCGCGCACCCCGCCGGTCCGAATCCGTGCCGCCACTGGGCCGGCCACCGGTCCCGCCACGTGGCGGCACCGGGTCCGGCCCGGCGGGGCGACCACGCGGGCCGCGGCCGCCGTCCCGCCGAGCGCTCCGACCAGACCGCCTCGACCGCCGGCAGGGCTTCGGCGGCCCTGCCCTGCCCGGCCCGGGCCGCACCGCTGAGCGGGGGAGGTGCCCGGGGCGCCGCCGCGGAACGCTCCCCCGACCGGTCCCCCGGGCGGCTCTTCCGCCGACCGGCCGGGGCCGCCCCGGCGGAGGCGGAGGACGGCTCCGGGAGGCGCGGGGACGGAACGCGCTCGCGGGGCCCGGCGAACCCTCAGCCGTCGGAGAGGTCCAGGCGGGCCAGGTCCGCACGGGACCGGACGCCGAGCTTCGGGTAGGCCTTGTACAGGTGGTACTCGACGGTGCGGTGGCTCAGGAAGAGCCGCGCGGCGATCTCGCGGTTGCTCACACCCCCGGCGGCCAACCGGGCGATCTGCAGCTCCTGCGGGGTGAGCAGGGACGCCGGCGCGCCGCCGCCCCCGGCCGGGGCGGCCTCACCGGCCGCGCGCAGCTCGGCGCGGGCCCGGTCGGCCCACGGGGCGGCGCCCAGCCGGTCGAAGACCTCCAGCGCCGTGCGGAGCAGGTCTCGCGCCTCGCCCCGCCGCTTGCGCCGCCGGAGCCACTCCCCGTACAGCAGCGCGGTCCGGGCGCGCTCGAACGGCCGCCCGCCGGCCTCGTGCTCCGCCATCGCCGCGGCGAAATGCCCGCCCGCCTCGTCCGGATCGGCGAGCAGGGCGCGGCAGCGCGCCGCCAGCGCCCGGGCCCACGGCCGGTCCGAGGCCTGCGCCCACACCGCGAACCCGGCGAGCGCCTTCCGGCCGTGCTCGGGCTCCCCGGCCAGTACCGCCGCCTCGACCAGGTCCGCGGAGGAGGAGACGGCCGGCCCGGTGGCGCGCGCCGGACCGGACAGCGCCCCGGCGAACCGGCGCAGCGCCTCGGCCGGGCGGCCGGACACCAGGTCGAGCAGGCCGAGCGCGCACTCCGCGGCCGCCGCCGACTCCGCTGTCCCGGCGGACCGCCCGGCGAGGCGCTGGCAGCGCTCCGCGTCGCCCTCGATGGCCGCGGCCCGCGCGGCCACCGCGTTCAGCCGGGCGCCGCGGTGCGTCTGCCCGGTATCGCGCGCGAAGGCCGACGCCTCCGCCAGTGACAGGGCGGCGTCGCGGTGCCGCCCGGCCATCAGCTGTGCCTGCGCATGCATCTGCAGCACCGCGGGGAGCGCGCCGAGCAGGCCGCGCCGGCAGGTGGCGGCGGCGTCCGCGCCCGCCAGCTCCGCGGCCGCCTCGTCGTCCCCGATGAGCAGCGCCACCGCGCACAGGTGCAGCCGGACGATGAGGCTGTCCGGCGGGCTGGACAGGCCCGACGCGACCGCGCCGCGCAGCCGCGGCAGCGCTTCCCGGACCTCGTCCGCCGCGAGCAGGCCGAGTGCGGCCACGGACGCGGCGACCGGCCCCGGAGCGGGGAGGAACCCGTCCGCGCCGCCCGGCTCCGCGGAGATCCCCTCCGCCAACCGCGCAGCCTCCCGGACCGCCCCGCCCTCGCCGGCCGCCCAGGCCGCGTCGGCGGCCATGACCAGCAGGGTCAGCGCGAGGGCCGGATCCCGTCCGGTGATCGGCGCGGCGCGGTCGAGCAGCACCCGCGCCGCCCGGGCCGGCACGCCCCGCTCGATCTCCACGGCGCCGCGCACCATCGCGGTGCCCGCCAGCAGCACCGGGTCGCGGGTCAGCGCCGCCGCCTGCTCGGCGAGGGCGTCCGCCCGCTCGGTCCGGCCCACGGTGATCGAGGACTGGGCGGCCCGGGTGAGCCGCCGGGCCCGGTCCGCGGGGTCGGTGCTGAGGCCGGCGGAGCGCTCGTAGAACGGCACCGCGGACGGGAGGGCGCCCCGGCGCCGGGCCCGCTCGGCGGCCCGCTCCAGCTCGGCGGCGGTTCCGTCGTCCGGCCCGGTGGCGGCCGCGGCGAGCTGCAGCGCCCGCCGGTCCCCGTCAAGGACCCCGGCCAGGGAGCGGTGGATCGCCAGCCGCAGCGACGGCGGCGCCGCCTGGTAGCACGCGGAGCGGATCAGCGGGTGGCGGAAGGCGAGCGCGACACCAGAGACGTGCACCAGGCCGGCCCGCTCGGCCGGGTCCAGGTCGCTCTCGGCGGCGCCGAGCGCCCGCGCGGCCTGCAGCACGGTGCCCAGCTCGCCGGTGCCCTCGGCGGCGGCGATGGCCAGCAGCAGCCGGGTCCCCTCGGGCAGCCGGTCGATGCGGGCGCCCAGCGAGTCCAGCACGCGCCGCCGGACGGGGAACGCGGCCGGCGCGGCGGCGCGGCCGGCCCGCTGCTCACCGGTGAGGCCGCCGGGCAGCTCGACCAGGGCCAGCGGATTCCCCTCGGCTTCGGCGAGGACCCGGTCCCGCACATCGCGGGGGAGGCCGGGGAAGCGGTCGGCGAGCAGCCCGACGGCGGCCTCCCGGTCCAGCGGCGCGGGCGCGAGCTCCTCGATGCCGGGCGCGTCGAATCCGTCGCGCGCGGCGAAGAGGAACGCCACCCCCTCGGCGTGCAGCCGCCGGGCGGCGAACAGCAGTACGTCGGCGGAGGCGTCGTCGAGCCAGTGCGCGTCGTCGACCAGGCACAGCACCGGCCGCCGGGCGGCCAGGTCGGACAGGAGGGTGAGCACCGCCAGGCCGACCAGGAACCGCTCGCCCGGCTCGGCTTCGGAGAGCCCGAGCGCGCCGCGCACCACCGCGGCCTGCTTCTCCGGCAGGTCGTCGACGGCGGGGAGCACCGGCCGGAGCAGCATGTGCAGCGCGCCGAACGGCAGCCCGGCCTCGGCCTCCACCCCGGTCGCCCGCAGCACCCGCACCCCGTCGGCGCCGCGCGCGGCGGCGTCCAGCAGCGCGGTCTTGCCGATCCCGGCCTCCCCACGCACCACCAGCGCCCCGCTCAGCCCGGCCCGCGCCCCGTCGACCAGCAGGGCGACGGCGGCCTCCTCTTCGTCCCGCCCCATCAGCACGCCATCAACGTAGCGCCCACCACCGCACCACCAGCGCGCCGGAGCCAGGAATCGGGACAGAACCGGACGAGATACCACTCCCGTGCGGCGAATTCCCAACTAAGTCAGACAAAAAGAACAAAGAGAGCGAAAAGAGAAAAAGAGGCGAAAGCTGGAAGGGGTGGAGGAAGGGAGGAAGAGGAAGGGGGAGGGAGAAGAGAAGAAAGGAAGCAAGTTATATCTAAAGGTTTCTTTAGCGGCGTGCCGGCGGTGGCCGTACAAGCGCGCTGGGATCTGCGATCCGGCCGGGTTCCGGGCCCACCCGATTGTTTCGGAGCCCACCCCGCCGGGTCCCTCCCGGCCCGAGCCGGGGGGCACGGACGGCAACAGTAGGGGCGAGGGAGACCCCCGCCCTATTCGGAGCCGATTGTGAATGCCCCCCGGCCCGGCCCGGCCCGTCGGGCCGAGCCCCACCGCAACAATCGCGCGACCCCTCGCGCGGCATGGACGCCAAGGAGGAGCCATGGCGAAGGACAAGGACAAGAACAAGGCCACCCCGGGTTGGAAGCACCGCCCCGCCCGCAGCGTGGCGGACACCCCGGGTAACTGCACCAACACGCCGAGCTGCAACAACATCGGCACTTTGCCCAACGGCGAGGTCTGCACCTGCGGTAACGGGATCCGCGCCAACCAGTAGGTTTACCCACCAGCAATAAGGGTAGACTCTTAAGTGAAGGCCCCCCGAGGCCCCGAGCTTTGAGAACTCAACAGTGAGAGGAGGTGAACCATGAAGGAACGGATCGACCCGATCGTCCGCGAGCACTGCGGCGCGCACGACATCGAGGACTGCGACATGTGCAACCCGAACGGAAAGCGCTAAAGCATCAGAGCGCTGGTATCGTCACAATTCCCCCAAGCGTGTCGGCCCGCCCGACACCGGTGCGAAAGGCGGGCAGATGCCGTCCGATCCGCGCCGCGGCCCCGAAGAGCGGCCGCTGGTAACGCTCAAGGAATGGGCCGCCGAAGTCGGCTACAGCCACGCCTACGCAGTGCACGTGATGCCGCGCTACTACCCCGACTTCCCGCGCCCGGAGCGCTACCGCACCGGCATGAGCGAAAAGGGCGGCGGCGGGGGCAGCGCCCTCTACGACCCCGTCGCACTCGAGGCCTTCCGCCCGCGCCGCCCCGACCCCGCCGAGCTCCCGGCCGCCGATCTGGAGCGCGAGGTCACCCTGGTGGGGTTCGCGAAGCTGATCGGCGTGGACGGGCGCAGCCTCACCCAGATCAAGGACGACCGGCCCGACACCCTGCCCGACACCGTCGACGGCCGGCGCTGGTACCCGCGGGCGCGCTACCGCGCCGCGGACCTGCTGCTGATGTGGAACGCCCGCCCGGGGCCGGGGCGCGGCTCGGACAAGCGCAGAGCGGAGCTGCCCTGGTGGGCCGCGGACCGGGAGTGAACCGGCCCGGTCCCGCTGCGGCACCGGGGCCCTCCTGCGGCCGGGCGGAGGCGCCGTGGCCGCGGTGGTGAAACTGCGCAGCGCCGAGCAGATCGAGTACCGCCTCAGCGGCCAGTGCGGCTGCGACCACCGCGCCCACGACCATGACGCGGCCGGGAACCGGCAGGTGGAGTACCGGCTGGGCGGGGCCGACCGGCCCCTGGAGCGGATCGGGTCGGGCTGGGGCCGGTTCGGCCGGGCCCCCGGCACCACCGTGGACACCGAGGCCGAGGTCGATGAGGTGCGCGCCGCGCTGGCCGGGCGCGATCCGCGCACCGGCGAGCAGCTGGTCGCCCCCAAGACGGCGGTCGACCCCCGGGCCAAGCTCTCCGCCCAGCCCCTGGTCGAGGCGGTGCGGGCGGTGGCCGCGGCCGCCGACCCCTCCCGGCATGAAGGCATGGACCCGGTCGAGCTGCTGGGGTCGGAGCGCCTGGCCGCGCGGTGGCGGCGCCTGGAGCGCGGCGTGCTGCGCGACGGCGCGGCCCACCGGGCCGCGGTGGGCGACCTGGAGGCGGTGGCCGGGGCCGCCGGGATCGATCCCGGGATCCTGTGGGAGGCCGGTGAGCTGGCCAGGGCCCGCCGCCACGCCGATGACCGCGTGGCCGTCGGCAATATGGGCTATGACCTGGTGCTGAACATGCCCAAGAGCATGTCGGTGGCCTATGGGCTGATGGACGAGGCAGATGCGGCCGAGTTCGAGGAGATCTACCTGGACTCGGTGCGCGAGACCGTCCAGGCGGTCGAGGAGTGGACGGCCTACGGGCTGGCCGGCCACCACGGCGACGGGGCCCGCGCCCGGCGGGTGGAATCGGCCGGCTTCGCCGCGACGGTGACGCTGCACCGCTCGGCCCGGCCGGTGGCCGGGCAGGCCGGCGACCCGCACATCCACGCCCATGTGACCATCCCCAACCTGATCGAGTGCGAGGACGGCCGCTGGCGCACCCTGGCGGCCGGCGGGCGCGACCTGCACCGCCACGTGGCCGTGGCCGGCGAGCTGGCCAAGGCCCGCATGCGCCGCCGGCTCAGCGAGCGCTACGGCGCCGTCTGGAAACGGGACGAACGCTCGGGCGAATGGGAGATCGCGGGCTTCGATGCCCGGTTGCGCTCCGGTTTCAGCTCCCGGGCCCGCCAGATCGACGCGCACGCCGCCGCCGGCGCCTCTACGGCGCAGCGCCAAGCGGTGGCCCGCGCGCTGGCCGAGGCGAAGCGGCCCGATCAGGAACCGGGCAGTGCCCGGCGGTCCTGGCGCCGTCGAGCGCGCGAGGCGGGCTATGACCCCGATGCAGTACTGGCCGCGGGCCTGCCGGGCCTGCGCTCGGGGGTCGGGCGCGGCGGTGCGCGGGTGGACCTGCAGGAGCTGTGCGCGGCGGTGTGGGACCCCGAGACCGGGGTGACGGCCCAGCGCAAGGTGGCCACCCGCACCCAGGTGATGGCGGCGGTGCTGCAGGCCCTGCCGCAGGGGGTGTCCGGGCTCTCGGAGCTGGAGGTGCTCACCGACGCGGTTCTGCGTGGCCCGGACGCCGTCGCGCTGGGAGGCGGGCCGCAGACGCATCTGTCCAACTCCGCGCAGTGGACCTCGCGCAGGATCGTGGAGTCCGAGCGGACGATCACCCTGTCGGCGCGCCGGCGCCTGGGCGCGGGGGCGGCCGCGGTGCCGGTGGAGCAGGCCGAGCAGGCGCTCGCGGCCTTCGAGGAGCGCCGCGGGTTCGCCCTGTCGGGTGAGCAGCGCGCGTGCGCCCTGCGGCTGCTGGTGGAGGGGCACGGCGTCGAGGCGGTGCGGGGGGTGGCCGGGGCCGGCAAGACCACGCTGATGAGCGCGGTCTTCGAGGGCTGGTCGGCCCAGGGGCTTCGGGTGGCCGGGGCGGCGACTGCCGCGGTGGCCGCGGCGAATCTGGAGGCCGAGTCGGGGATCGCTGCGCGCACGGTGGCCTCCTGGTTGGCGCGGATCGAGTCCGGGGAGGGCCTGGAGGGGGTGGACGTGCTGGTCATCGATGAGGCCGCCATGGTCGACGACCACTCGATGGCCGCGCTGACGGCCGCCGCCGAGCGTGCCGGTACCAAGGTCGTGGGCATCGGCGACCCGGCCCAGCTGCGCGCGGTGGGCGTGGGCGGCTCCTTCGCGGAGGTGCACCGCATCGTCGGGGGCCACACCCTGCGGGAGAACCGCCGCCAGCGCCGCGATGTGGACCGCAAGGCCCTGGAGCTGTGGGTGGAGGGCGGCCACTCCAGTGCGCTGGCCGTGTGGGGCGGGGCCGGCCGGGTGCATGCCGCGCGGCGCGCCCATGAGGCCCATGCCGCCATCGCGCAGGCGTGGCTGGCCGATCGCCGGGGGATCGCCGACCCGCACCGCGCGGCCGAGGACGTGCTGGTGCTGGCGGCGCGCAACAGCGACGTCGACGAACTCAACGCCCGGATGCGCTCACTGGCGCGCGACGCGGGGTGGCTGGGGGAGGCCGAGGTCGGGTTCGCGCTGCGCGGCGGCGGGCGCCTGGAGCTGTCGGCGGGGGACGTGGTGCGGGTGCGGCGCAACGACTACCGGTCCCGGCGCGGGGAGGGGCCCGATGTCCTGAACGGGGTGCGCGGCGTGGTCGCGGAGGTGGATGCGCGGCGGGGGGTGCGGGTGCGGTGGCGCTCGCGCGAGGGCGAGCGCAGTGCGTGGTTCTCTCCGGAGGCGCTGGCGCGCGGTGACGTGAGCCTGGGGTATGCGATGACTATCGCCGCGGCCCAGGGGCTGACGTGCGAGCGGGTGCACGTGTACGGCATCGGGGCCGACGCCAATTCGCTGTATCCGGCGATGACGCGTTCGCGCGAGCGGGCCGACCTGTATCTGGCGGCCGAGGCGCTTCAGGGCCTGGACCCAACGGCGTTCGGTTCCGATCGTGCTCTGGTGCAGGCGGCGATCGGCGCCTATGGGCGTGATCTGGAGGCCCGCAAGGAGGTCATGGTCGGCGCTCTGCTGGAGGCCCGCCGGGGGGAGGGGACGCGGCGTTCGGCGCCGCCTTCGATCCGCGAGGCGCTGCGGCGCCGGCACGGGGCGGATCGCGGCGGGCCGCGGACGGGCCGGGGAGGGCCCTCGGCCCGGCGCGGCGGCCCGCGCGGCCCGGGCCGGGGCCGCCGGAGGTGATCAGCGGCGGCCTGAACCCCGCCCCCGCCCCCGACCCCGACCCGCCGGAGGTGATCACGTGCGGAGGGCGTCGAGGGCGGCGCGCGCCGCCGCGGCCTGGGGGCGCCAGCCGTGTTCGGCGCACCAGCGGGCCACGGCGAGCGCCAGGGCCGTGATCTCTTCGCGGGTGCGGGCGGTCTCGCCGGGGCGGGCGGGTGTGCCGGGCAGGCGGCGGGCGGCTTGGCGCAGTGTGCGTGCGGCGGGGTGGTCGGCGGCGCGCAGGGGCGGTCGGGCGGCGTGTGCCCACGCGTGTTCGGCCCGGCCCAGGGCGGCGGCGATGTCGGAGGGGGCGGTGGCGGCGGCGCTGAGCGCGTCGCCCAGGGCGGCGGCTGTGGCGGCGCGCCGGTCGGGGCCGTGGTCCGCCCATTGGGCGTGTGCGGCCTGCAGCGCCAGGACCAGGCCGGGCCAGCCGGGGTCGGGGTCGCGGTCGGGGGTGGTGAAGCGGGCACGGACGCGGGCCAGTGAGAGGTCGGGGGCGAGTTTGGAGCCGGAGAACCACACCGGTGCTCCGGCGGCGGTGCGGTCGTGGGGCCAGGCCAGGGCGTAGCCGTCCAGTGTGCCGCGGGTGCGGTGGTGGTGCACCAGTGCGCCGCCGGCGCTGAGGGCGTCGAAGAAGTCCGTGTCGCTGCCGCTGGTGGCGGCGGAGCGCCGGGCGAGGCGGGCCAGTCCGGTGCGGGAGGGCTCGGTGCGGCCTGCACGGCGGGCGCGCTCCTGTTCGGCGCGGGTGGGGTGGGGGGCGGCGGTGCGGTCGGCGGGGGCGGTGGGGCGCAGTCCGAGCCGCTGCTCGATCCGCCGGCAGCCGTTGCGCAGGCGCAGGGCGTCGTTGTGGATGCGCGGCAGGGTCCCGTCCTGGCGGGCCAGGGTGGCGACCAGGTGGATGTGGTGGCTTTCGTCGCCGTCGTGGCGTACGGCGATCCAGCGGCAGGCGCGGGAGTCGCCGCGGGGGGCGATGCCGGCGGCGTCGACGAGGTCGCCGGCGATGGAGGCCCATTCGGCGTCGGTCAGGGCGCGGTCGGTGTGGGCGATGCGCACGGCGCAGTGCCAGACGTGGCGGGGCCGGCCGGGCAGGACGAAGCGGTCGAGGCGGTCGGCCAGGCGTGCCAGCTCGGGGCCGGGGTCGGGGGCGGGGCCGGGGTCGTGGACGCCCCAGGTGCGCCAGGCGGCTACGAGGTGGGGGTCGCTGTGCTCGTTGGCGCGTCCGGGGCCGTAGAGGTAGTCGAGCAGGCCGCGGGTGTCGCCGCCGCGCATGACTTTGGCGATCATGGCCGGGCGCTCTTCTGGAGGGCCTCGCAGGCGTCTTCGAGGGTGCCGATGGCGGTGGCGGCCCGCTGCAGCAGCTCGGGGGTGGTGCCGTCGGCGTGGAGGCGTTCGGCGAGGGCGTCCAGGGCGATGATGCCGTCGTTGAGGGCGATCATGGCTTCGCGCCGGCCGGGGGTGGTCTCGAGTGTCGTGCGGGCGACGCCGAGGCAGGCGTGGGCGGCGAAGCCGCCCAGTGTCATGTCGTGGTCGGTGGCGGCGCGGGAGAGCAGTTCGTGCTCTTCTGCGCTGAGGCTGAGCTTGACGTGGTGGTCCCGGCGCACGCCGGTGCGGCGGTCGCCGCGTCGCTGAGGGGGCATGGGCTATTTCCTACCGGCTTTCGGGCCGGCGGGGAATGGGCGGTGCGCCTCTGGGGACGGCCGACAGGGGCCAGGGGCGCCGGGGCGGAGAGCGGACGGCGGTGTCGGGACCGGCCGCGGGGCCGTCCTCCCCGGGCCGGTCCCGGGTCAGTTCCGGTCGGCGTGCTCGGGTTCGCGGCCGGCGGCTTGCTGCGGGCCGTCCCCGCCGTCCCCGCCGTCCCCGTCCTCTTCCACCGGCATCACGGTCCCGGCCGTGCCGTCGATGGTGATCAGGTCGCCGTCCTTGATCCGCCGGGTGGCGTCGTGCAGGCAGATCACCGCGGGGATGCCGTACTCGCGGGCCACCGTCGGCCCGTGCGCGATCGGCGACCCCGTCTCGGTGACCAGTCCCGCCGCGGTCATGAACAGCGGTGTCCAGCCGGGGTCGGTGGTCGGGGCCACCAGGATCTCGCCCGGTTCCAGGTGCGCTCCCGCCGGGTCGCGCACCACCCGGGCTCTGCCGGTGGCCTGTCCTGCGGCCGCGGGCTTGCCCATCATCGCGCCCTCCACCGGCGGGGGCGCCGGGATCAGCGCCTCCACGTCGGTGCCGTCCGAGAGCAGCAGGGAGGGCACCGTCGGGCGGCGCAGCTCGCGCCGGTAGAACGCCCGGCGCCCGGCCACCGTGTCCCGGTGGTCGGCGCCCTGCTCCAGCGCGGTGTGGACCTCGGGGAGTTTCAGGAACATGATGTCGCCGGGTTCCTCCAGGAGCCCGCGGGCGGCCAGCTCCTCGCCGATCAGGACCAGCTGGCGGCGGGTCGTCCAGTAGGGGATGAGCCAGCCGAACTTGGCGATCTCGCGGAGCCCGGTCAGCTCCCGGGAGCGGCGCATCAGGAACAGCCCGAGGCGGCCGCGGATCCGGTGCCGGCGGCGCACTCGCCGCTCGACCTCGGCGATGACCGCCTCGGCACGCTCGGCCGCGCGGGCGAACCGGCGGTCCGGGGCCTGCTCGGGGTCGTCCACCCGCAGGTAGTTGGCGATGGTGCCGAACAGCGGTGAGGGGTCGTCGCCCCACCGGGGCATGCCGATGTCCACTTCGGCGGCGGCCCGGTGCCCGTAGACCTGGAGGAACTCCTCCAGGCCGATGTCGGGGAGGGTGCCGGCCCGGTACTTCTCCGCCAGTTCCTCGGGCGGGGTCCGCAGGAAGAGGTCGCGGTGCTCGCGTGCGCGGACGGCCATGCCCCACAGGGCCATGTCCATCTGGGTGGTGACGTTGTGCGGCATGCCGCCCAGTGCGGTGTCCGCCTCCTCCTCGGTGACGATGCCCTTGAGCACCGCGCCCGGGGCCGTGGTCAGGATGATGCCGGTGAACAGCGGCCACATCAGTTCCATGATCCCGCGGAACATCGCGTCGTCGCCGCTGCTGTTCTCGACGAACCTGAGCCGCTCGGCGGCGGTGGCCCCGGTGGGCGGGGGCGCGGCGCTCTCCTCGCGGAGGATGCGGATGCCCCGGTCCACCTGGGCTCTCGCCTGCTCCGGCCTGGCCACCGCGCGGACGATGCCGGCCACCGCGGGGAGGGCGTACCGCAGGGCCAGGCGGACCGTCGGCCCGAAGCTGAACGGCATGCCCTTGACCGGTGAGAACCGGGGGTCTTTCAGCAGGTGCTCGATACCGGCCTTCGCCCGGGGGCCGTAGATGTCCGCCATCGAGGGCAGGCGCGGCCGCATCCTCTTGTTGCGGAGGAGGTCGGTCATGTCGAGGTAGAGGCGGTCGCCGACGCCCGCCATCAGCCGCGCGGTGCCGCCCGTGCGGCGGTCCTTCACGTAGGACCCGACCCACTCCTCCATCATCGCGTCCATCATGGACATCCCCATCGGGGTGAGCGGGCGGAGCAGCCCTTGGATGTTGCCGACCTCCATGTAGGCGCGGGGCCGGGGCAGGCCCGCGTCGTCGGGGAGCGGGAACAGGGTGGTGATCGCGCGGGACTGCAGCAGCCACAGCACGCCGTCGGCGTCGTAGGCCCATTCGGCGTCCTGCGGTGAGCCGAAGTGCCGCTGCAGCCGTTCGCCGGCGGCGCGCAGCTCTTCCACCCGGGCGCGGGTGAGGCAGCCGTCCTCGGGGCCGTCGATCCCTTCGGGGCCCATTTCGTAGTGGTCCGGTTCGGCGCTGCCGTCGACCACCGCGGTGCCCAGCCCGCGCACGGCGTCGGCGACCATGACCGACCGGCTGCCGCTGAGCGGGTCGGCGGTGAACAGCACCCCGGCGGTGTCCGCGTCGACCATCCGCTGCACGACGACGGCCATGTGCACGTCGTCGCCGCCGATCTCGTTGTCCCGGCGGTAGGCCACCGCGCGCTCGGAGTCCAGTGACTCCCAGCACCGGCGGACCGCCTCCACCAGTTCTTCGGTGCCCTCTACGTTGAGGATGGTGTCCTGCTGCCCGGCGAAGCTGGCGTCGGGCAGGTCTTCGGCGGTGGCGCTGGAGCGCACCGCCACCCGGCCTCCGCCCAGCCGCTCGTAGGCGCGGGCCAGTGCGTCCTCGGGGATCGCGCCCGCCCGGTGCGCCTCGGTGGTCAGGCAGAAGCCGGGCGGGACGCGCTCGCCGGCGGCGATCATCTCGCCCAGGCCGGCGGCCTTGCCTCCGACCAGGCCGATCATGCCGGCGTCGATCTCACTCAGGCCGACCACGTGCATCGCGTTCACTCCTCATCCTGCGCGCCGCCGCGGCGAGCAGCTCCATCGCGCCCACCACGGATTCCAACTCCTCCGCCGTCAGGTGGGTCCACAGTTCGGACTGCGCCTCCACCCGGGTGCGGGCGATGCGTCCCAGCACCGCGTGGCCCCCGTCGGCGAGGCGCACCCGCCTGACCCGGCGGTCGGCGCCGTCCTCGTAGCGCTCTACGAGACCGCGCCGCACCAAGCGGTCGACCAGGCGGCTCGTCCGCGATGTGGAGCGGCCGAGTACCGCCGCGAGCTCTTTGAGGGTGGGGTCCCCCGGGAACGGCGCGCGGTCGTGGTCGAGCGTCTGGAGCAGGGCGATATCGATGAGCGACAGGTCTTCGTCCTCATTGACCCGGACGAGGCTGGGCACCGTGTCGCGCTGCAGGGAGCGCAGCACCGCCAGCAGCCGCTCTCCCTGATTCTTGTGCTCATCTGCATTGGTTGCCATGGCGCAATTAAATCTAGTCCGCCGGACCCGGGGAGTCCAGAAGGGGGATCCGTTCCATACGCGCTCTTGACGCGGGGCCGCCGGCCCGCCCGCGGGGCCGGACGGCACCGAAGAGGGCGGCGCCGGAGCGGGACTCCTCCGGGCGCGGCGCGTATGCGGCACGGGGGACGCCGCATACCCCCGGAAAGCAGTAAGGCCAGGCCCCCGGTTTAACCGGAGCGACCTGGCCTTTCATGCTCTGGAGCGGATGACGGGAATCGAACCCGCGTTATCAGCTTGGGAAGCTGAAGTTCTACCATTGAACTACATCCGCATGGGCAGCCGTTGGGCTGTCCTTCGCCGGACAGCTTACCCGATGCCGCGGGCGATCGGGAACACGGCGGGCGGGGTGCGGCGGGCCGGGGCGCCCGGAGCAGGGGGGCGCAGCAGGTAGGTTCTGGAGCGTGCTGCTCTCTGATCGGGATATCAGGTCCGAAATCGAGTCCGGGCGGGTGAAGATCGACCCGTACGACCCGGGGATGATCCAGCCGTCGAGCATCGACGTCCGGCTGGACCGGTTCTTTCGCGTGTTCGAGAACCACCGGTATCCGCACATCGATCCGGCGGTGGAGCAGCCGGACCTGACCCGGCTGGTCGAGGTGGGGGCGGACAGCGAGTTCATCCTGCACCCGGGGGAGTTCGTGCTGGCGTCCACCTACGAGGTGGTGACGCTGCCGGAGGACATCGCCAGCCGGCTGGAGGGGAAGAGCTCGCTGGGGCGGCTCGGGCTGCTGACCCACTCGACCGCGGGCTTCATCGACCCCGGCTTCTCCGGGCACGTGACGCTGGAGCTGTCCAACGTGGCGACGCTGCCGATGAAGCTGTACCCGGGGATGAAGATCGGGCAGCTGTGCATGTTCCGGCTGGCCTCCCCGGCCGAGCACCCCTACGGGTCGGACCGGTACGGGTCGCGCTACCAGGGGCAGCGGGGGCCGACGCCGTCGCGGGCCTACCTGAACTTCAGCCGCGCGGAGATCTGAGCGCGGCGGGGACGGGAAGAGGGCGGGGCGGCCGACGGCCGCCCCGCCCTCTTCCCGTCCCCGCCGCCGGTCAGTACCGGTAGTCGGGGTAGGGGCCGTAGCCGCCCTGGACCGAGGGGGCGGGGCGGGTGCGGGTGGGCAGGATCCAGGCGGCGAGCAGCCCGCCGAGGAAGCCGAAGAGGTGGGCCTGCCAGGAGACGCCCGCCGACTGCGGCAGGACGCCCCAGATCAGCGTGCCGTAGAAGATGACGACGCTGATCATGATGACGATGTCGACCGTCTTGCGCTCCACGATGCCGCGCAGCACGGTGTAGCCGAAGTAGCCGAAGACCAGGCCGCTGGCGCCGACGGTGAGCGTGCCCGGGGCGGAGAGCAGCCAGGTGCCGATGCCGCTGACCGCCATCACGATGAGGGTGGTCCACACGAACCGGCTCAGGCCGCTGAACGCCACCAGCGCCCCCAGCACCAGGAGCGGCACCGTGTTGCTCATCAGGTGGGTGAAGTCGGCGTGCATGAAGGGGGCGGTCAGCACGGTCCAGGGTGCGCCGAGGTCCCAGGAGCGCAGACCGAAGGCCGCGTCGAGCGCACCGCCGAAGAGGGTGTCGGCGATCTCGATGATCCACATCGCGGCGGCGAACGCCGCGACGGTGAGTATGGCGACTATCCGCGAGTGCGTCACCCTTCCGACTGTATGCGACCGGAGCAAGGGGCGCCGGGCCGATTACGGTTTCGGGTCGGAAGTGTCCGGAGTGTAGCGGTCAGAGCCGCTTTGCTGGAGTATTTGTGACGCAGTTCACTCTCGGATAGTGGGTGATGTAGATCACTATCCGAGGGGTGGTCGGGAGCGGCGGAGGCGGCTCGCCTTGGGATCGAGGTCTGGACCAGGTTAAACGTGTTACTTGGGCGTGACCTTTTGTGAAAGGCCGAACAGCTTATCTCGCTAAAGTTGCTTAACGCCATAAAAAGGACTTAAGGCGCGGAGGTCGGCTCAAGCCGCGGTGCACGCCGGCGGGTCCGAGGGGGCGGTCCCGCACGGCGCTTCTCGGCTCCGTGCCGTTTCGCTCGCACACCCCGCAGGGGCGGGACCGGCGAGACGGGGGAGCACGACTGCGCCGCCTCGGTCCCGAACGAGCAAAGACGCTAAGAGGAGACCGTGCCAGCAGTACGCGCAGAGAAGCTCTACAAGGTGTTCGGGAAGAAGGCCGACAAGGCCGTCGAACTCCTCTCCGACGGGCGGCACCGGGACGAGATCGCCGACCTGAACGTGACCGCCGCGGTCATCGACGTCTCCTTCGAGGTAGAGCCGGGCGAGATCTTCGTCGTCATGGGCCTGTCCGGGTCGGGCAAGTCGACCCTGATCCGGATGCTCAACGGCCTGCTCACCCCCACGTCGGGGCAGGTCGAGGTGGACGGCACCGACATCACCGCGCTGCCCAAGCAGGGGCTGCGCAAGCTGCGCAGCGAGAAGATCAGCATGGTCTTCCAGCACTTCGCGCTCTTCCCGCACCGCACGGTGAAGGAGAACGCCGCCTACGGCCTCGAGGTCCGCGGCGTCCCGCGCGAGGCCCGGGAGGCCAAGGCGGTCGAGGCGCTGGAGATGGTCGGCCTGGCCGGCTGGGAGGACAAGGTCCCCGGCCAGCTCTCCGGCGGCATGCAGCAGCGCGTCGGCCTGGCCCGCGCGCTCGCCGCCGACACCGACATCATCCTGATGGACGAGGCCTTCAGCGCCCTGGACCCGCTGATCCGCAGGGACATGCAGACCCAGCTGCTGGAGCTGCAGGAGACGCTGGGCAAGACCATCATCTTCATCACGCACGACCTCAACGAGGCGATGCGGCTGGGCGACCGGATCTGCGTGCTGCGCGACGGCCGGACCGCCCAGATCGGCACCGCGGAGGAGATCCTCAACGACCCGGCCAACGACTACGTGGCCCAGTTCGTCGAGGACGTCGACCGCACCCGGGTGCTCACCGCCTCCTCCGTGATGGAGGCGCCGATCCCGGTGGTCGCGCCGGACAACGGCCCGCGCGCCGCGCTGCGCACCATGCGGGAGAACCAGACCTCCTACGCCTTCGTGCAGCGCCGCGACCGCCGCCTGGTGGGCGGGCTGAAGGAGAGCGCCGTCGGCAAGGCCGTCCGGGAGAACGCCAAGGAGCTCTCCGGGCTGGTCGACACCGGGATCGAGCGGGTCGCACCGGACACCGCGATCGCCGACCTGTTCGCCCAGGCCGCGGAGAGCACCTTCCCGCTGGCCGTGGTGGACGGCGACGAGCGCCTGGTCGGGGTGATCCCGCGGGGGACCCTGCTGGCCGCGCTGGCGCCCCCGGAGGAGAACGGCGGCGGGGACGCCGCCGATGGCGGTGCCGGCGGCGCCGGGGCCGATGCCGGCGGCGAAGAGGCCGGCGGCACCGAGGACGCCGAGAGCGACTCGGACGGCGCCGGCTCGGAGGGCGGCGACTCGGAGGACGGCGCTGAGAAGAGCGGCGAGGGAGCCGCCGTCGAAGAGCCGACCGCCGCAGAGGAAGGGGGAAGCAAGTGAGCACGCTGACCGTGAGCATCCCCCGCCTGCCGGTGGGGGACGCCTTCGAGGCCGGCATCAACTGGATGCGGGAGACGCTGAGCGGCCTGTTCGAGGTCATCGGACTGGTCATCAAGACCTGCGTCGACGCGCTGTACGGGCTGTTCGCCGAGACCTCGGCGACCCAGTTCACGCTGCTGGCCGCCGCGGTGATCGCCGGCGGGCTGCTCCTCCGCGGCAAGTACCGCCCGACGCTGATCGCGATCGGGGCGTGGGCGGCGCTCTACGTCGCCGAGCTGGTCGGAGGGGTGGCCGCCGCGGTCATCACCTCGCTGCCGGCCGGGCTGTTCACCCCGGCGATGAGCCTGTTCGGCGCGGAGTACGTCTACCCGCCGCTGGTGCTCGCGCTGCTGCTGCTCGCGGCCCTGATGGTGATCAGCTTCACCGCCGCCCGCAACACCCGCCAGGAGCTGCTGGCCGCGCTCTCCGCGGTGGCGCTCTTCGTCATCCTGGGCCTGCACTTCATCGTCGGCGTACAACTGTCCCTGCTGGTCATGCCGCTGTTCGCGCTGCTCGCGCTGGTGGTGGCCGGCTGGCGGGTCGCGCTCTTCACGGTGCTGGGCTTCCTGCTCATCATGAGCATGGACAAGTGGGACAACGCGATGAGCAGCCTGGCGCTGATCATCGTGGCGACCGCGGTCGCGGTCGCGGTCTCGCTGCCGATCGGCATCCTGGCGGCGAAGAACAACAAGGTCAGCGCGGTGGTCAAGCCGGTGCTGGACTTCATGCAGACGCTGCCGGCCTTCGTCTACCTGCTGCCCGCGATCGCCTTCTTCAGCATCGGCGCGGTGCCCGGCGTCATCGCCACCGTCATCTTCGCGATGCCGCCCGGGGTGCGCCTGACCGAGCTGGGCATCCGCCAGGTGGACAAGGAGCTGGTCGAGGCGGGTGAGGCGTTCGGTGCCCCGGAGATGCAGATCCTCCGCCGCATCCAGCTGCCGCTGGCCCTGGCCACCATCATGGCCGGCGTCAACCAGATCATCATGCTGAGCCTGTCAATGGTCGTCATCGCGGGCATGGTCGGCGCCGGCGGCCTGGGCAACGACGTCTACACCGGTATCGCGCAGGGCAACATCCCGGTCGGCTTCGAGGGCGGCCTCGCCGTCGTCGTGCTGGCGATCTACCTGGACCGGCTGACCGGTGCGGTCACCCGCTTCTCCCCGGCGGCCCGCGCCGCGCGCGCGGCCAAATGACCCGCTCCCCGGGGCCGCACCCGCACGCGGCCCCGGGGCAACCGTTCACCCAGCACGAAGAGGAGAGACCGGACATGCGCAACGCCATCCGATCCCGCCGTTTCCTCACCGCCGGGGCGGTCGCCGCCTCGGTCACCCTGCTCGCCGGAGCCTGCGGCGGCGGTGGCGGCGGTGTCGCCACCGGCCCGGAGGAGGGCGACGGCGGCGGCAAGGAGATCAGCATCGCGATGATCCCCTGGGACGAGGACATCGCCATCACGAACCTGTGGAAGGTGATCCTCGAGGAGAAGGGGTACACGGTCACCGTCGAGGAGGTCGACGTCGCGCCGACCTTCGAGGGCGTCGCCAACGGCGACATCGACATGTTCATGGACGTCTGGCTGCCCACCACCCACGGGAAGTACTGGGACCAGTACGGCGACAAGCTCGAGAAGCTCGGAGTCTGGAACGAGAACGCCTCGCTGGAGCTGACCGTCCCGGAGTACGTCGAGGACGTGGACAGCATCGAGGACCTCAAGGGCAAGGAGGAGATGTTCGGCGAGCGCATCGTCGGCATCGAGGCCGGGTCCGGCCTGGTCCAGCAGACCGAGAACGAGGCCATCCCCACCTACGGCCTGGAGGGGTACGAGCTGGTCAAGTCCTCCACCCCGGCAATGCTGGAGGAGCTGGAGACGGCGATCAAGGACGAGGAGCCGGTCCTGGTCACCCTCTGGCGCCCGCACATCGCCTACTCCAAGTACGAGCTCAAGGACCTGGAGGACCCCGAGGGCGCGATGGGCGAGGCCGAGACGATGAACATCATCGGCCGGGACGGCTTCAGCGAGGAGTTCCCTGAGGTCACCGAGTGGATGAAGAACTTCAAGCTGGACGACGGCCAGATTCAGGAGCTGGAGACGGCCACTCGGATCGATCACGAGGACGACCCGGAGGCCGGCGCTCGCGCGTGGCTGAAGGAGAACCCGGAGTTCCTGGAGGCCTCCATGGGCGAGGACGCCGAGGGCCTGAAGTTCTGACCCCGGCCCCGCTCCGCCCGGAGCGGCCCCGGAAGCGAGGGGAGGGCCCCGCCGAGTCCGGCGGGGCCCTCCCCGTGTCCGTGCCCTCGGCGGCGCCGGTCAGCGGCCGGTGCCGCCGGAGGTGATGGAGCGGTCCCGGGGCGGGATGCCCGCGGCGGCCATGAACATCTCGATCCTGCCGATCGGGGCCAGGCCGGTCAGCGGCAGGTACGGCCGGGCGGCCCGGCGGCCCTCGGTGGACGGGAAGGCCCGGGGCCGGCCGGTCAGGTCGCACAGGCCCAGCGAGCGGTTGCGGCCGGTGAGCAGGTAGTAGGAGCCGATGTCGGCGAAGGGGATGCGCACCACGTACCGGCCGCGGACGTAGCGGAACTCCCCGTCGGAGAATTCCAGGACCGGCGAGTGCAGCCTGCTCCCGTGCCAGACCAGCGCGGCTCCGGCGGCGGCCAGCACCAGGCCCAGCACCAGGTTGGCCCAGTGCGCCGGGGAGAGCGCGACGGTGATCGCGCCGAGGACCACCAGCGCCGACCCGCTCCAGATCTCGCCGTGCTTCCGACCCGAAGGGCAGACCAAGCGAACCGTTTCGGACACGGCTATGCCTCTCTCGTACCGCAGGGTGGGGATGGCGGGGATCGCAGTCCGAACCTTATCGGCTCGGCCGCCGTTCCGGCGCTGGAATCGGTCATATGGGCGTGCCGCGCCGAGCGCGGTCGGCCGCCTCGGCCCGGTGGCCCCGATCGGCCCCGGCCCCGGCCCCGGGAGCGGGCGGGCCGCGGCGGCGGAGCGCGGCGCGGTTTTCGGTCGGCCCCCGGGCCTCCGGGAGGAGCGGGGCGCCGACCGGGCCCCGCCCGGGGCCGTTTCAGGGGGCCGGGAGCAGCCGGATCGTGCGCTCGGTGTGCTCGACCACCGCGGCCCGGGTGTAGAGCAGCGGGAAGTAGTCGCCGCGCCGCCACATCGGGAGCAGGTCGGCGTAGTGCGGTGACGACGGGTCGCCGGACTGGCCGGGGGCGTTGACGGCGCGGGAGGCGTCCCAGGCGCCCACGTCCAGCACCATCCGGGCGCTGGCGCCGGTGTGGTGGGTGAAGTCGGCCGGGCCGTGGCCGGTGGCGTCCACCGAGTGCGGGGCGCCGCCGCGCGGGAACGGCCCCAGGTGCGCGCCGGCGGCGTGCGCGAACCAGGTCTGCTGCAGGCCGCCCCAGCGCCAGCGGGCCGGGTCCGGGCCGAGCAGCCACTCCGCCTCCGCGTAGGCGCCGGCCAGCGTCGCGGTGAGCAGCGCGTCCCGGTCGCCGGGGTCCAGCGCGCGCAGTGCGGCGGCCAGTGCCTCCGGGTCGGCGCCGGGGTCGGGGAGCGGCGAGGGAGGGAGCGCCGCCTCCCGCACCGCGGGGGCCAGGTGCCGGGAGGCCCAGATCCGGAAGAGCGCGGCGCCCGCCGAGTCCTCGGCGGCGGAGCCGTCCCATGCCTCCAGCACCGCCAGGGCGGCGCCCGCCCCGGCCCCGTCTCCGCGCCCGTGCGGGCCGAGGCCCTCCAGGAACGGCAGCAGCAGCCCGGACACCGGGTCGTACCGGTCGTTCTGCAGCGTCATCGCGTCGCCGGGGCCGAACGCCGGGTCGGCGGCGAGCGCCTCGGTGATCCTCTGGTGGCGCAGCGGCGGCGGCCACTCGTACCCGGCGGGCGCCCCCGGGCCGGGCCGGTACTCGTTGGCGGAGGCGAGGAACCCGGCGGCCGGGTCGCGCTCGGCGGGCAGCTCGGAGCCGGGGGCGAACCCGGACCACTCGTAGCGGCCGTCGCCGGGGACCGGCAGCAGCCCGTCGAAGCCCTCCCGGACCGGGACCCGGCCCCCGGCGGCCAGCGCGATCGACCCCGAGGCGTCGGCGTAGAGGTAGGTCAGCGGAGGTCCGCCCCACTCGGACAGGGCGGCGCCGAACGCCTCGGCGCCGCGGGCCCGCATCAGCTCCAGCGACCCCAGGTAGGGGGCGGTGCCCGGCTCGCTCCAGGCGGTGCGCACCGCGTAGGCGGCCCGCCCGGCCCCGTCGGCCAGCACCACCGGGCCGTGCCGGGTGAACAGCAGCTCCACTTCGACCGGGTCCCCGCCGCGCACCGGGATCCGCTCGGTGGTGCGCCGCATCCGCTCCCAGCCGCCCCGGTAGGCGTACAGCCCGGGGTCGTCCGGGTGGAGCCGGTAGACGTAGAGGTCCTCGGCGTCGGCGGAGAAGTAGGTCAGGCCGAACGCGGCGGTGCCGTTGTGCCCCATGGCCACCCCGGGCGCGCCCGGGTCGCCGGCGCCGGCCACGTCGGTGCCGGGCGCGGAGAGGTGGGCGAAGTACCGGGTGGAGGGCGCGGTGAGCGCCCGGTGCGGGTCGCCGGCCAGGAGCGGCCTGCCGGTGCCGGTCCGCTCCGGTGCGACGGCCCAGGCGTTGCTGCCCTCGGCGGCCGACGGCGGGTGCGCGGGCGGGGAGGGCCGGGTCAGGTCGGCGGGCGCGGTGGCCAGCAGGTAGTCGTCGAGCACCCCGGGCGGGATCGCGCACGGGTCGAGGCCGTCGGGGACCTCGGGGCCGGCGTCCGGGCGGAGCGGCGCGCGCAGCGCGTCGGCCCGCACCCCGGCCGCGCACGCGGTCCGCGCACGTACCACCTCGCTGACCACGTTGCCGGTCAGCGCCGACGAGCGGATCCGCACCACGTCCTCGGCGCGCCACCGGCCGGGGCGGTGGCCGAGTTCGGCGAATTCGGCGGGCAGGTGGCCGGGGTTCTCTTCCAGCCAGTCGATGTAGGCGTTGACGCCGTCGGCGAACCGCCGGGCGGCGAGCCGGGTCCGCTCCCCGTAGGCCGCCCACTCTGCCTCCATGTCTCCGCGGTACAGGAAGAGCCGCGCGGCGCGGTCCTGCTCGGTGAAGGCCGGGCCGAACGCCTCGGAGAGCAGCCCGAGGCCGCGCCGGCGCTCCAGGTCGATCTGGAAGAGCCGGTCCCGGGCGGCGTTCACCCCCTGGGCGAAGTACAGGTCGCCGGTGCTCTCGGCGTAGATGTGCGGGACACCCCACCGGTCCACCCGGATCTCCGCGGCCTCCTCCAGGCCGGGCAGGGGGTAGGCCGACGGTTCGGGCCGGTGGACCCCGGTGGCGGCCGCGGCGGGGGCGAGCAGCGCCGCGCACGCGGCGGCGGCGGCCAGGCGGCGCCGGAGCGGTGCTGCGGTCGGGGCCATGGCGGTCGGTCGCTCCGGGGGTCGGGGACGGCGTCCCGGCGCAGCCTACCGAGCAGCGCACGGCCACGGGTGCGGAGTCGGCCGCGGTCTCGGGCGGAGCGCACCGGTAGAGGGCCCGGGCGGTTCGGAGAGCGGTCGGCGGTGGCCGGTGCTCTCCGTCCGGGGTCCGTCCGTATCCGGGGACGCCGCAGCCTGCGCGGAGGGAGCCGTGCCCCGATCGGCCGTCTTCGGCGTTCCCGCTGCCCGGGGCCGCGCCGCCGACACGGCCGGGCCGGAGGCGCCGGGGACCGCTCGCACCGGTCGGGCAGGCCGCGCACCGGGGCGGTGGTCCGGACGCCGAAGGACCGACTCGGCCCGGAGCGCCGCCCCGCGCGCACCCCCGAGGGCCTGCGGGCGCGGACCCGCCGACGCGTGTGCGCGGCGATCCGGTACGACCGGCCGATCGCAGCCCCGGCCGAGCGGCCACCGATCGCCTACGGCCACCGGCCAGGACACCGATCTCCCATCAACGATCGAGGGGCGCGGGGGCGGTGCCCGCTCGGATCCGCCCGGGAACCGGAGCGGCCCGGGGCACGTCTGAACCGCCGTTCCGCTCCCCATCCGCGAAGAAGAGCCCGCACATGTTCGGAATCCTGAGACCGTGCCGCCACACCCTTCCCGCCCCTCTCGCGGACGAGTGGATGGGGCACCTCTGCGGCCTGTGCCTGGCGCTGCGCGACGGCCACGGGCAGGCGGCCCGGGTCGCCACCAACTACGACGGGCTGGTGGTCTCGGTGCTGGCCGCCGCCCAGTCGGAGGAGTGCGCCGGCACGCGCCCGGCGGGGCCCTGCCCGCTGCGCGGCATGCGCCGGGCCGACGTCGCCGAGGGCGAGGGCGCCCGGCTGGCGGCGGTGGTGTCGCTGCTGCTGGCGTCGGCGAAGATCAGCGACCATGTGGCGGACGGCGACGGGGTGTACGCCCGCCCCGGGGTGCGTACCGCCGCGCGCCGGGCGGCCGCCCGCTGGGGTGCGGGCGCCCTGGCGGCGGGGGAGGGACTGGGGTTCGACGGGTCGGCCCTGGCCGCCGTCGCCGACCGGCAGCGGGAGGCGGAGGCCGCGGCGGCCGAGGGGACCGACGTCCTGCGGGTGACCCGGCCGACCGAGGAGGCCACCGGGGAGGCGTTCGCGCACACGGCGCTGCTGGCCGGGCGGCCGGGCAACGCGGGTCCGCTGCGCGAGGCGGGCCGGCTGTTCGGCCGCGTCGCGCACCTGCTGGACGCGGTGGAGGACCTGGAGCAGGACCGGGAGGCGGGGGCGTGGAACCCGCTCGCCGCCACCGGGACGCCGGTGGATCGGGCCCGCGGGCTCTGCGACGACGCGGTGCTCGGCGTCTCCCTGGCCCTGCGCGAGGCCGAGTTCGCCGACGACCGGCTGGTGCACGCGCTGCTCGTGCACGAGCTGCGGCGGGCGGTGGAGCGGACCTTCGCCCACGCGGGGTACCCGGGGCAGGACCCGCGCCACCCGCGCCACCCGCACCACCCGCAGCAGTACCCCGGGCACCCGGGCCACCCGCACGACCCGCAGCATCCCGGGTGGCGGAACCCGGGGCACCACGGGCCCTACCGGCAGGGCGGCGGACCGGAAGGGCTGCCCTCCTCTGGGGACGGCTCCGGATGGGGCGGTGGCGGCGGGGGCTTCGGCGGCCGGGGCGGTGGAGGCGGCGGCGAAGACGGCGGCGAGCGGCGCAAGTTCAAGGACCAGGGCGAATGGTGCTGCAGGACTCCGGCGATCTGGCACCCGCCGAAGAAGCGCGGGTTCTTCGCCGGCTGCGGGGTCGCTCTGTTCATGTGCTGCACCTGCCAGCAGTGCTGCCGCGACCCCCATCCCGGACCATGGAGCGGTGAGAAGCGGGAGGAATGGTGCTTTGACTGGGCCGGCTGCGACTGCAACTGCAACTGCTGCTGTTGCGAGTGACCTCGGGGCGTCTTCCGAACGGCCGACAGGCCGAGCACAGCCGGGCGCGCACCACGTCGGCCCGGCTCTTCTCCGCGATCGGCCCCGGCTCGCTGCGGCCGATTCGGTCCGGGCGGTCGCAGCCTTCCGCACGGCGCGCCACTGGCCCGAGTACCGGGGCGAGGGCGCCGGGGCGGCGCTCATCGATGTGGAACGGTCGGCCGGGGCCTGCCGTGCAGGGCCTTCGCCGAAGAGAGGAGCAGGGCGTGAGTGATCTCGGAACCGCCCCCGCCGCCGGGGCCGGGCGGAAGCCGGAGCCGTCGGTGGCGGCCCGTCGCCGTGTCCGCGCGCTGGCCGTCGCGGCCGCGGTCGTGCTGCCGCTGCTGCTGTGGACCGCGGCCGTCCCGATCGGCGGCCACCCGCTGGAGGTGAGCTTCGGGATGCGCACCGGGGCGCTCGCCCCGGAGCCCATGGGGCTGGGCGCGGCCCCCTTCGGGCTGGTCCCGCTGGTGTCGGCGCTGCTCGGCTGGGCGCTGCTGGCCCTGCTGGAGCGGTTCGCCGGCCGCGCGGCCCGGTGGATCTGGGGCGTGCTCGCCGCCGCTGTACTGGCGGCGTCCTTCCTGCCGCTGACCGACCCCGCGCTCAACGGGGTGACGGTCGCGGTCCTGGCCGCCGCCCACCTGCTGGTCGGGGCGGCGGTGATCCCGGCCTTCCTGCTCACCTCGGCGCGCACGCCGCGCCGGGTGCCCCGGGCACCGGCCGGCTGAGCCGGCCCGGGGCGGGGCGTCCGCCGAGAGCCCGACCCCGGCGGGGCCGCTCCTCCCGCGCCGATCCCTGCGCCGTCTCCGTCCCGGCGCCGGTCGAGCCGGGGAGGAGGCGAGGACGGCGCCTCGCGGGGCCGGTCCCGTCCGCGTGCGCGGAACGTCCGGGGAGAGACCCGTCTCCCTCCGGGTGCTCCGGGGCGTGCGTCCCGGCCGGCCGCATGCCCGGCGCCGTTGAGCGGGGAGCCGGGGGCGGCGCCGGACCAGGGCAGGACACCGCGCGGGGAGGGACGCCCGGCCGCCGCCGATCGGCCGGTGCCGGTCCCGCCGCCGCCCGCGGAGACGGGCGCCCGGCCGTGCCCCGGCGCTGTTCCGCCGGCGGGTTCCCGGCCGCTCGGGCGGGCGGGAAGAAGCGCCCCGCGCGGAGGCGGGCGCCCGGGGCAGGGCCGCCGGCTCGCGGAGGGCCTCCGGCGGTGCCGCCCGCCCCCCGAGGCGCCGGTTCAGTCCCGGATCAGGAACGGGGCGAGCAGGCCGGGGACGGCCTCGTCGGCGAGGGCGAGGCCCTGCCCGTGGCCGATGTCGCGGGCCTTGTGCACGCCGCTGTCGGCCGCCACCGTGGCGCCGAGGGTGGACAGCCCGGCCCGGCGCTGCAGCGGGGAGCGGGTGACGGTCCAGCCGATCACCGCCTCCCGCTTGAGCGCGACCGTGGACCGGGCCGCCATGCCGCCGCGCAGGTAGAGCAGGCGCCGGTCCAGGCCGTGGCCGAGGCCGCGGTAGGCGCCGACCGCGTAGGGCGCGCAGAGCAGGGCGGAGAGCGCCGCGGCGGCCGCGGTGCCGCCGGCGGCGGCGTCCGCCGGGACGGCGGGGACCAGCCAGAGCGGGGCGCCGGCCGCGGCGGTGAGCACCGCGGTGGCGGCGGCCGCGCGGAACAGCCTGCGGCGCAGTGCCGCGCGCGGGTGCCGGGCGAGTTCCGGGAACCCGGCGCCGGGCAGCACGTCCCCGGCGGTGCGCACCGCCTCGGCGCGCGGCATGTCCGGGGAGAGCGTCCGCTTGGGGACCAGCCCCTTGCTCTGCTGGTCCTCGCCGAGTCCGGAGGCGACGGCGGCCACCGAGGCCGCGCCGAACCAGCGCAGCGGCAGGTACTCGCAGAGCTCGACGCCGCGCAGCCGGCGCTCTTCGATGGAGACCGAGGAGAGGTTGAGCAGGCCGCGCTTGACCAGCAGGGTGCCGTCGGGCTCCCGGGTCAGCCGGTAGCCCCACCAGGCCTCGACGTGCACCGCGAGCGCGACGGCGGTGCCGAAGGCGACCACGCCGAGCAGCGCCGCGGGGACGGTGACCAGCGCCGTGGACACGACGAACTCGTACAGGCCCATGCCGATCGGTACGAACAGTTCGCTCGCGAAGTCGCCGATGATCTGGGCGGTGGTGCCGGCCAGGGCGGCCAGTGCGCCGTAGCCCAGCGCCATCGGGCCCCAGGAGAGCGCGCCGTACCGGAACCAGCGCGGGGCGAGCGCGGCCAGCACCACCGGTTCGCCCTCGCCGGCCCGCCCGGCGGCGTCCGCCGCGGCGCCCTCCGGCCGCGCCTCCGCGGCGGCCGGGGCCCCGGCGGAGCGGCGCAGCAGTTCGCGGCGGAGCCGCTGCCCCTCCTCCGCGGTGACCAGGTCGAGCGTGAGCTCGTCGCCGGGGTCGCCGCTCTGCCCGCTGCCCACGGTGACCCGGCACAGCCCGAACGGGCGGGCCCACAGCGAGGCCGCCACGTCCACGGTGCGGATTCGGTCCCGGGGCAGGGAGCGGTGCGAGCGCGCGATGACGCCGGAGCGCATCTCCATCCGCTCCTCGGTGACCCGGTAGCGGGTGAGCCGGTAGCGGAAGACCTCGCCGCCGCCGATGGTGAGGGTGAGGAGTGCGGCGGCCAGCAGGATGAGCGCGCCCCACGGCCAGAACGCCCCGAAGAAGGCGGTGGTCCCGGCGCCGGCCAGCCCCGGCAGCACGAAGAACAGGGTGACGGCGAGCAGGCTCACCCGGACGGTGAAGGGGCTGAGCCGGCGCCACTCGGAGTCGGCGGGTGCGGCCGCGCCGGGATGCGCGGCGGCGGTCGGTGCGGCGGCGTTCACAGCGGCGTTCACGGTGTCGTCCATGCCGGTCACGCCCTTCATGTCGCGTCGCCGGGGATGGCCTGGGTGGCCTCGGAGAGCCGGGCCGCCAGGTCGGCGGCGAGCTCGGCGTCGAGGCCGTCCACCTTCAGCGGGCCGGCCGCCGAGGCGGTGGTGACGGTGAGGGTGGCCAGCCCGAACGCGCGCTGCAGCGGCCCGCGGTCGGTGTCCACGGTCTGGATGCGGGAGAGCGGGGCGATCCGCCACTCCTGCCACAGCCAGCCGGAGGCGGTGTAGACGGCCTCGTCGGTGATCTCCCAGCGGTGCACCCGGTAGCGCCAGACCGGCATCACCGCGGTGACGGCCAGGCCGATCGCGGCGACGGCCGCGGTGGCGGCCCCCAGGGTCAGGACGAGCCAGGGCACCACCTCGAACAGGGCCAGGGTGACCGCCGCGATTGCGGTCGGTGCCGCCGCGGCCGCGGTCGCGAACAGGGTGCGCACGGTCCAGTGCGCGATGGCGCGGCGCTGCACCCGGTGCCGCGGCGGGCGGAGCCGGGGCTCGGCCACGTGGCGGGCGGCCTCTCGTGTCGTCATGGGCCCTCCTTCGGGTCGTCCTAAAAAAGTGATATCACAATGCTATGCTCGCGTCATCAAGTAATCTGGACCACCTCGACCGTGAGGAGCACCGAATGGAAGCGGAGATCCCGCCTGCGGCGGCCGTGGAGATGCCGGAACCGCAGTACAGGGAGCGCGTCGCGTTCGGCGCCGCCGGGCTGCCCGTCGCACTGGTCTGCCTGGCCGCGGCCATCGGCGGAATCGCCCTGGGGGTGGTCGGGCTGGCCGGCGCCGCCTGGGGCCTGCTCGGGGCGGGCGCGGTGCTGCTGCTCGCCGCGGCGGTCACCGCGCTCGGGCTGACCGTCGTCGCACCCAACGAGGCGCGGGTCGTCCAGTTCCTCGGCCGCTACACCGGCACCGTCCGCAAGGACGGCCTGCGCTGGGTCAACCCGCTCACCACCCGGCGGGCGATCTCCACCCGGATCCGCAACCACGAGACCTCGGTGATGAAGGTCAACGACGCCGAGGGCAACCCGATCGACATCGCCGCGGTGGTGGTCTGGCAGGTGGAGGACACCGCCCGGGCCGCCTTCGAGGTCGACGACTTCGTGCAGTTCGTCTCCACCCAGACCGAGGCCGGGGTGCGGCACATCGCCAACCGCTACCCCTACGACGCCCACCAGGAGGGCGTGCTCTCGCTGCGGGACAACGCCGAGGAGATCACCGAGCAGATGTCCCGGGAGATCACCGAGCGGGTGGAGTCGGCCGGCGTGCGCATCGTCGAGGCCCGCTTCACCCACCTGGCCTACGCCCAGGAGATCGCCCAGGCCATGCTCCAGCGGCAGCAGGCCAGCGCGGTGGTGGCGGCCCGCCGGCAGATCGTGGACGGCGCGGTCAGCATGGTCGACCTGGCCCTGCAGCGCCTCTCCGAGCAGGAGGTGGTGGACCTGGACGAGGAGCGCAAGGCGACCATGGTCAGCAACCTGCTGGTGGTGCTCTGCTCGGACCGACCGACCAGCCCGGTGGTGAACACGGGCTCGCTCTACCAGTAGGAACGGCCTGATAGCAGTGGCCGAGCGGAAGAAGATCCTGCTCCGCCTGGACCCCGCGGTGCACGACGCACTGGCGCGCTGGGCCGGCGACGAGCTGCGCAGCACCAATGCCCAGATCGAGTTCCTGCTCCGCCGCGCCCTCAACGACTCCGGCCGGATGCCCCGCAACGCGGGCGCCATCCCCCGGCGGGGCCGGCCGGCCGGGAAGACCGGCGGCGCCGCCGGCGGCGAGGACGGCGAGGACGGCGGCGGGGGCGTACCCGGGGAGTGACCCGGGGGCGCCCCGCCCCGTGCGGCCGGGGCGTACCGGGACCGCCGTCCGGTACGGGGGCGGCCGCCCGGATCCGCGCGGTCCCCGGAACGCCGATGGGAGGCGCCCGCCCCGGCCGCCGGCGGTCGCCGCCGGGGGTGCCTCCCGGCCCCGCCCATCGCAGGGCGGGAGGGGGCCGGAGGCGGGGCGTTCCGCCCGTACGGGCCCGCTCCGCGCGCCCGGAGGCGACGGCCGCACCGCCCGGTTCGGAGAGGCGGCCGCCCGGGGCGGTTCCGGCCGTCCTCCCAAGGGAGGCAGGGCGGCACCGGCCCCCGGAGCGGCCGGGTCCCTTTCCCGTGCGGCCCGGTGTCCGCGCAGGCCGGCGCGGTGGTCCGGGCGGTGCGGGGCGGGGGCTCCGGTCAGCGGCCGGGGCCCGCGGCGGGCTCCCGGGGGCCGGAGGCGCCCTCCGCCGGGCCGGTAGGGCCGCCGAGGGGGACGCGGACGGTGAACGCCGCGCCGCCGCCGGGGGCGTGCGCCGCGCCGGCGGCGCCGCCGTGCAGCTCGGCGATGTTGCGGACGATCGCCAGGCCCAGGCCGCTGCCGCCGGTCCGGCGGTTGCGCGACTTGTCCGCCCGCCAGAACCGGCCGAAGACGTGCGGCAGGTCCTCCGCGGAGATCCCGCTCCCGGTGTCGACCACCTCGATCAGCGCGTCCCCGCCGTCCCGGCGGCCGCGCACCGTCACCGCCCCGCCCTCCGGGGTGTGCCGGATCGCGTTGCCGACCAGGTTCCCGATGGCCTGCAGCAGCCGGGCCCGGTCGGCGATCGGCACCACCCCCGGCTCGGTGTCGGCCGCCAGGCGCACACCGGCGCCCTCCGCGGTCAGCGAATGGCTCGCCACCGCCTGGCCGACGAGCCGGTCCAGGTCGACCGGCTCCAGTGCCAGGTCGAGCCGGCCCGCGTCGGCCAGCGCCAGGTCGCGCAGGTCGTCGATGATCCGCTGGAGCAGCAGCGTCTCCTCGACCAGCATCGCGGTGCGGTCCGGGGAGAGCTCGGTGACGCCGTCCTGCGCCGCCTCCAGCCAGCCGCGCAGGTTGCTCAGCGGGGTGCGCAGCTCGTGCGAGACGTCGCTGATCATGTCCTTGCGCTGCCGCTCCAGCCGGTCCAGGTGCTCGGCCATCTCGTTGAACGCGGCGGCCAGCCGGCCGATCTCGCCGGAGTCGCGCACCTCCACCCGGCGCGCGCCGGCGCCCGAGCCCATCCGCCGCACCGCCGTGGTCAGCGAGCGCACCGGGCGGACCAGGCGGGTCGACACGGCGACGCTCACCCCCACCGTCAGCACCAGCACCAGCAGCGCGACCCCGCCGATCCGGAGCCACCCCTCGGAGGAGAGCGAGATGCCCATCGGGGACGCGTCGCCCGGGTCGTCGATGAAGAGCAGGGCGCTCGGCGCCACGTACGAAGCGAGCTGGGCGCGGCGGCTCTCGTCGACGCAGGAGGCGATGCGCGGGTCGATGCCGGCGGACCCGTCGGCCTCCGCGCCCGGGTCCGGCACCAGGGACGGCTCCGAGGGCGCCGCCACCGGCGGCGTGGGCGTGGGCGAGGGCCGCTCCTCCCCGCCGCCCCACGGCGCCCCCGGCCTCTGCTCCGGCGGGGCGAAGTCCGGGACCTCGAAGAAGTCGCCCTCCCCGGTCGAGGGGTCGATCGTGTACACCGCCTCCAGGCCGGAGGGCTCCAGGCAGCTCCGGATGAGCGTGTTCAGGTCCTTCAGCGCCTCCTCCTCGGTCTCGGTGGGGGCCGAGAGCGCGTCCTGGCCGCAGGAGGGGTCGTAGAGGTCCGCCTCCTCCTCGGGCAGCCCGACGAACGGCCGCCCGCTGGGGGACTCCTCCACCCGGGCGTCGATCCCGTAGGAACCGGCCAGGCAGGACGCGGCCCACTCGGCGGCCTCCCGGAGCCTCTCCCGCTCCCCGGCCGGCAGCTCGAACGGGCCGACCGCCCGCGGGTCGATCCGGTCCGCCCCCTCCGCGGCGGAGGAGACGTCCACCGCCAGCGGGTCCACCACCGACGACGCGCGCGGCGGCAGCGGGGCGCCGGCGTCGTCGGAGTCGGCCAGCGGCGCCCGGTTCTCCGTGGTCAGCACGATGCGCCGGCCGGTCTCCCCGGCGAGCCGGTCCACCACCGGCTGCACCCCGCCCCAGGAGGTGTGCTGCGCCGCGTACCCCAGCAGGGCGTCGTTGATCCGGGTGTCCACGGCCAGCGTCTCGCCCTGGTCGACGCTGATCGACTCCGAGGCGCCCTGCGCGGTCAGCCACGCCGTCGCGGTGATGGAGCAGACCGCGACCAGCGCGGAGCTGGCCATCAGCCGGGCGAGCAGGCTGTGCCGGAGCGGGACGCCGGTGGCCCGGTGCCGGTTACGCCGTGCCCTCGGCACGCAGGTCCCCGTTGAGCTTGTAGCCGACCCCGAACACGGTCACCAGCCAGCGCGGCGACCGCGGGTCCGGTTCGAACTTCTTGCGCAGGTTCTTCACGTGCACGTCGATGCTGCGCTCGGTGATGAACCGGTCGATGCCGTGGATGTGCTCCAGCAGCCGGGACCGGGTGAACACGTGCCCGGGGCGCGCCGCCATCGCGGCGAGCAGCTGGAACTCGCCCGGGGTGCATTCCACCGGGGCGCCGTCGAAGTGCACGGTGTACCGGGACGTGTCCACGGTGAGCGGCCCGGCGCGGAGCACCGTGTCGGCGGCGCGGGCGGATGAGGAGCGCCGGGCCCGGCGGAGCAGGGTGCGCACCCGGGCCATCAGCTCGCGCGGGCTGTAGGGCTTGGTGACGTAGTCGTCCGCGCCGAGGTCAAGGCCGTCCAGCAGGTCTTCTTCGGTGGAGCGGGCGGTGAGCATCAGCAGCGCGACGTCGTCGGAGGCGGCGCGCAGCGCCCGGCAGGCCTCCCGGCCGTCCAGCACCGGCATCATCACGTCCAGGATCACCAGGTCGGGTCCGCTGCGGTGGAACTCGGCGAGAGCGGCGCGCCCGTCGTGCACGACGGACGCGGTGTGCCCCTCGTGCTCCAGGTAGCGCCGGACCAGCTCCGCCTGGTTGGCGTCGTCCTCGGCGATCAGCACGTGCGCGCACACCCTCGGGGCCTCCTGCGGTTCTGTCCGGTATCGACCGATGCTAGGCCACGCCGGCGGGGCGACACGGCCTTCACACCGCGCGCTCACGACCTCCTCACATCGGGTGGCCAGAGTGGAGGCCGTTCCGGCGCGGAATCGTGCCGGAGAACCCCCGGCAGACCTGGACGGAGACCATGCCCCGAACCCCCGCCGCCGTGCTCGGCGGTTTGTCGGCCGCGGTCGTGCTGCCGGCCGCGCTGACCGCCTGCGGTGCGGGCGGCGAGCCGGGGCCGCCGGGCGGCGAGGGCGCCGCCCCGGAGGCCGCGGGAAAGGCGCGGATCGCCACCGCGATCGGCGAGGAGGTCGACGTCCGCGACGGACCGGACGGCAAGCCGGTCGAGACCCTCGCCAACCCGAACGACCTCGGCGCCGAGCGGGTGTTCCTGGTCGAGCGGGCCGAGGGCGACTGGCTGGAGGTGCTGCTGCCGATCCGGCCGAACGGCGGCACCGGCTGGATCCGGCGGGACGAGGTGGAGCTCACCTCGACCGCCTTCCGGCTGGAGGTCGACATGGACGCCTTCTCCTTCTCCGTGCTCGACGGGGAGGAGGAGGTGCGCGGCGGCGAGATCGCCATCGGCGTGGAGGACACCCCCACGCCGCCCGGCCGGTACTACTTCACCGAGCTGCTGGAGCCCCCCGACCCGGACGGGGAGTACGGCGCCTACGCCTTCGGGCTCAGCGGCTTCTCCCCGACCCTGGAGACCTTCGCCGGCGGCCCGGGCCAGCTCGCGGTGCACGGCACCCCGGACGAGTCGGTCCTGGGAACCGAGGTCAGCCACGGGTGCGTACGGGTCTCCAACGACGACATCGCCTGGATGGCCGGGCACCTGCCGCTCGGCACCCCCGTCGAGATATCCGAGTGACCTCCGGCGCCGACGCCGGAGGACCCCCGCTCTGAAAGGACATCGCATGCGATTCACCGGATTCCTGCTCGCCGCCGCGCTGGCCGCCGCCGCGCCGGTCGGCGCGGCCCCCGCCTTCGCGGGGGACGGCGCCCCGCCCGCGGTCCCCGCGGACCCGTCCGCCGCCCCCGTCGAGCCGAGCCCGGCCCCCGGGGAGGACTCGCCCGTCGAGCCGAGCCCCGGGGAGGACTCGCCCGTCGAGCCGAGCCCCGCACCGGGCGAGGGGACGGTCCAGCCGAGCCCGGCCCCCGGCGGGGACGTGCCCGAGGCGGGCCCCGCCCAGGCCCTGCCCAAGGAGCCCGCCTACACGGGCTGACCCACCGACCCCGGCGGGGGAGAGGCGCGTCGCCTCCGCCGGTCGCGCCGCGGCCGGGCGAAGGACGCACCGCCCGGCCGCGGCCCATGCGGCCCCGGACGGCGGGTACCGCGGGCCGGTACCCGGGACGCCGGGAGGGCCCCGGCCTTCCCGCGTCTCCGCGGGTCGCCGCCCCTGCCCCTGCCGCCGAGCGGGAGGGGGCCGGGGTGCCCGGGAAGCGGGCGCGGGGCCCGCTTCCCGGGTCCTTGACCGTTGATGGGAAAAGGCGGTGGGCGCGGAAGAACACCGCCTCACCCGCCCTTCCCCCGATGATCTTGACGTTGCGGGCCTATCAGAGCGCTCTGATAGGCCCGCAACGTCAAGATCATCGCCCGGGGGCGGGCCGGGGCCGGGCCCTGTCGGCACCCGGCCGGTGCGGCAGTATGGCACCGGTGCAGCGCCGACCGAGCCGCCCGGGAGGGGACATGCCCGATCGAACCGAGGAGACCGCCCGGCCGGAGCCCGGCCTGCTGCTGCGCGGGGTGCGCCGCGGGCCGCGCGGCCCGCTCCGGGACGTGCGGATCCGGGGCGGCAGGGTCGCCGCGATCGAACCGCCCGGCGCCCGCGCCGACGGCGAGGAGCAGATCGAGGGGCGCGGCGGCACGCTGCTGCCCGGACTGGTCGACGCGCACGCGCACATGGGCCAGTGGTCTGAGCACCGGCGCCGGGTGCCGCTGGGGCACGCCGCCTCGGCCGCGGCCGCCGCCGACGCCGTCCGGGACGCGGTCCGGGAGCGCGGCGCCGCCCCCGGCGAGCTCGTGGTCGGCGCGGGGCTCCGCGACGCGATGTGGCCCGACGCCCCGCACAAGGACCTGCTGGAGCGGGCCGCCCCCGGGGTGCCGGTCGCGCTCATCGCCAACGACCTGCACATGTGCTGGCTGAGCCCGGCCGCGCTGCGGCTGCTCGGCCGGGACCACCCCACCGGGGTGTTCATCGAGGGCGCGTGCATGGAGGTCACCGCGGCGCTGCCGAGCGCACCGGAGGAGGTGCGCGACACCCGGGTGCTGGAGGCCGCCGACGCCGCGGCGGCGCGCGGCGTCACCGGCGTCGCCGACTACGAGCTCGCCGACACCGCCGCCGACTGGCTGCGCCGCGCCGGGCGGCGCACCCCCGTGGTCCGGGTGGCCTGCGTGATCGCCCGCCCCCTGCTGGACACCGCCATCGAGCGCGGCCACCGCACCGGGCTGGCGCTCCGCCCGGACGGGCTGCTCACCGTCGGCCCGTTCAAGCTGTTCACCGACGGGTCGCTGAACACCCGGACCGCCTACTGCGACGACCCCTACCCGGACGCCGGGCCGGGCGCGCCGCACCGGTTCGGGGTGCTGGAACTGCCCCCGGAGGAGCTGGTGCCGCTGATGCGCAAGGCCGCCGCGCACGGCCTGCACCCCGCGGTGCACGCCATCGGCGACGGCGCCAACCGGATCGCGCTGGACGCGTTCGCCGAGGTCGGCTGCGCCGGGCGGATCGAGCACGCGCAGCTGCTCCGCCCCGGTGACGCCGAGCGGTTCGCCCGGCTCGGTGTGGTCGCGAGCGTGCAGCCGGCGCACGCCCCCGACGACCGGGACGTCGCCGAGCACCACTGGCGCGGCCGGACCGGTCGCGCCTTCCCCTACGCCGACCTGCTCGCGGCCGGTGCCCGGCTGGAGATCGGCTCGGACGCCCCGGTCGCGCCGCTGGACCCCTGGGACGGGATCGCCTCCGCGGTGGCCCGGACCGACGACGAGCGGCCGCCCTGGCACGCCGAGCAGGCCGTCCCGCTGGCGGCGGCGCTCGCCGCGGCCGCGGGCGGCCGCTCCGAGGTCCGCCCGGGGGACCCCGCCGACCTGGTGCTCACCGGGGCCGATCCGGCCGAGACGCCCCCGGCCGACCTGCGCTCGATGCCGATCCTGCTCACCCTGCTGGCCGGCCGCCCGACCTTCCGCTCGGAGCGGCTCGACCGCTGAGCGAGGCGGGCCCGGCGGCGGCCTCGGCGCCCTCGCCGCCCCGGCCGTCTTCAGGGCGGCGAGGGCGCGGAGGCCGCCGCGGGACGGGGTCCGCGCGGGGGCGCCGGCCGGCGCGGCGGAGGCCTGCGCGGCCCTGCGCGGGGCGGTCCCGCCCCCGCCGGTCCCGGGCGTGCGCCGGGCCCGCCGGCGCGGGGCCCGGTGGACCCCGCGCCGGTCACCTCCGGTGCAGGGCGCGGGAGAGGCCCAGCGCGACGAGGCCGCTGATCAGCCCGACCAGTACACCGGTGACCAGGCTGCTCACCATCGACGCCCCGCGCAGCACCAGGTCCTCGGCGGCGGGGGAGAGCGTCCCGGCCAGCTCGCCGCCGAGCTCGGGGGCGCCGGCGGCGAACGAGTGGCTCCACAGCACCTGGTGCACCGCGCCGAGCAGCACCCCGTAGACCAGGCCCACCGCGAGCAGCGCCACCAGCGGGTTGGGCACCCGCTTCCGCAGCACCACCGCGATCCAGGCCGCGAGCGGGACGAACACCAGTACCGCGTTGACCGCCTGAGGGGGCGGTCCGAGGTCGTGCGCGACCACCCGGGGCACCCCGAGCAGCGCCAGGCCGAAGATCCAGGGCAGGGAGAGGCCGAGAAAGCGGCCCCGCCCCGTGTTCCTCTCCGCGTCCGCCGTCGCCATCGCCGCCCTCTTCCTTCCGCCGGTTGCGTTCCCGGTGACGCTAGGCGGAGGGCGGGCGGCGCGGCGTCCGCCTGCGGTGGACTCCCGGTGTCATCCCCGGGATGGACGCGGGACGCCCGGCGCCGCCCGGGTACTCCGCGAGGGGGAGCGGGCCGGACCCCGGCCGGGCGCCCCGGCCGGCGTCCCCGGTCCCGGGGCCCCGACCCGGTGCCCGGACGGGGCCGCGGCGCCGGGACCGGCCGCGGGCGGCGCAGCGGCTACGGAAGGACGCCGACGACCGCGGTCGCGTCGAGTTCATCGTCCTCGACGGCCTGCGGGACCAGCCCGGCCCGGGTGAAGATGTCGCAGGTCATCGGGGCCTGCCGGGTGCTGGTCTCGATCAGCAGCGCCCCGCCGGGGCGGAGCCAGCCGGGTGCGGCGGCGGCCACCCGGCGCTGCACGTCCAGGCCGTCGGCGCCGCCGTCCAGGGTGGCGAGCGGTTCGTGGTCGCGGGCCTCCGGGGGGAGCGTCCCGATCGCCCCGGTGGGGACGTAGGGGGCGTTGGCCGCGACCACGTCGATCCGGCCGCGCAGCCGTTCCGGCAGCGCGTCGAAGAGGTCGCCCAGGTGCACCCCGCCCGCGCCGTCCAGGTTGCGGCGCGCGCAGTCCACCGCGACCGGGTCGATGTCGGCGGCGTGCACCTCGGCGCCGCCCACCGCGGCGAGCAGCGCCGCGCCGACGGCGCCGGAACCGCAGCACAGGTCGACGGCGACGCCGCCGGGGCGGAGCAGCGCGGCCGCCCGCGCGGCGAGGAACTCGGTGCGCCGCCGGGGGACGAACACGCCCGGCCCCACGCTGATCCGCAGGCCGGCGAATTCGGCCCAGCCCAGCAGGTGCTCCAGGGGGAGTCCGGCGGAGCGGCGCTCCACCAGGGAGGCGAGCAGCTCGGGGGTCTCGGCCGCTTCGACGAGCAGCAGGGCCTCGTCCTCGGCGAAGACGCAGCCGGCCGCGCGGAGCCGCTCGGCGGTCGCGGCCAGGACGGGGGCGGGCGGGAGGCCCGGAGGAGGGGAGAAGAGGGGGGACGGAGAGGACGCTGCAGAGATGCGGGTCACCGCGGAGAGCCTTTCAACGCAGGGCGAAGGGTGCTCTCCCGTCCTCCTAGCGGAGGCGGGCCGCGCGGTCGCGAGGCGGGAGCACCCGGCCTGTACGGATAGGAACGGGTCTCACCTCCTCGGTCGGTCCGTTTCCGGTCGCCGCCGAGGTTAGCACGCACCCCTGCGGGGCCCGGCGCGGCGGTGCCGGCTCGGCGGTCCGGGGCAATACGGCTAGGGCCGCTCCTCCGCGAGCAGGGTGCGGCGGACCTCCTCGATGCGGGCGTCGTCGAAGACCGCGTCCGGGTCGGGCTCGATCAGGGCGCTGAACAGGGCGCCGAGGCCCAGGCCGGGCTGGGACCACTCGGCCTCCTCCGGGGCGCCGAACGGGTTGGCGGGGGCGGTGCCGGCGATGATCTCCGGGGTGGAGGGGACCATGATGACCAGGCCGCGGACCACCGCGTTGGCGAGTCCGGCCAGGGTGGCGTAGGAGGCGCCGCTCTCCGGGCGCACCCTGAGGCCGAGCAGCCCGGCCATCCGCCGGTAGGTCTCGGCGAGGCGGGCGGAGACGTCGCGCTCCGAGGCGGCGAGCGCGGACCGCACCTCGTCCCGGAGCTCCCCCTCGGGGAGGCTGAGGAAGGTCGCGTGCAGGGCGAGGTAGGTGCGCCACTGCGGCGACCGGTGGAAGGTCTCCACCTCCCGGAGCGCCCCCTGGCGGGCCACCTCGGCGATGAGCGCGACGCGCCGCTCGGGGACGCGCAGCCAGTCCAGCCGGTCGAGGACGATCCGGCGGACCGCGGCGAGGGCCCCCGGGGCGCTGCCGGAGATCGCCGGGTCGGAGCCGCGGGCCAGCTCCTTGAGCAGGTCGCTGAAGAACAGGTCCTTGTAGGGCCAGCGCCGGTAGACCGCGCTGCGCGACACCCCGGCGTCGCGGATGACGTCCTCCAGCCCGATGTGCTCCAGGCTCACCGTCAGGCCGCTCTCCTCGACCATCTGCTTCGCGGTGTCCAGCATCCGCCGCTCGGTCTCGGCGTCGGACAACCGGCGGCGCCGCCGCGTCGGCCCCAGGCCCGCCCGCTGGTCCCCGCCCATGGGCTTCCTCCCCCAAATGAGATATGGTGTCCCAAGTTTCGAGTATCGAATCCTGAGTCTACGACTCCGCCGGGCACGCTACCAGCGCGAAGCCGGGTAGGAATCCACGGCGGTACGATCCACGGCCCGGTTCCGCGAACCGAGGGGGGAAGATGCGCGAACACGCACTCGACCTGGGCGACGTCGCCGAATCCGACCTGGTGACCCGGCGCGGAACGTTCCGCGCCGTGGCCTTCCGGGACCCGGTCGACGGGCACGAGCACATGGCCCTGGTCCGCGGGGACCCGGCCGCGCGGGAGGCCGCCCTGGTCCGGGTGCACTCCGAATGCATGACCGGGGACGTGTTCGGCGCGGTGCGCTGCGAGTGCGGCGACCAGCTCGGCGCGGCCCTGGACGCGATCGCCGAGGAGGGCGCCGGGGTCCTGGTCTACCTGCGCGGACACGAAGGGCGCGGGATCGGCCTGGTGGCCAAGGTGCGCACGCACATCCTCCAGGACGAGCAGGGCCTGGACACGGTCGACTCGGCCACCTCCCTCGGCCTGCCGGTGGACGTCCGCGACTACGGGCCGGCCGCCCGGGTCCTGCGCCACCTCGGCATCGGCGCGGTCCGGCTGCTCTCCAACAACCCGGACAAGACCGAGGCGCTGCGCGCCCACGGCATCGAGGTCGCCGCCCGGGTCCCGCTGCTCGCCCCGGTGCACGACGGGAACGTCCGCTACCTCACCGCCAAGCGCGACCGGCTCGGCCACGACCTGCCGAACCTCGGACCGGACCCGGTGGAGGGCGGTGCCGGGCACGCCCCGGCCGCCCCCGCCGAGGAGGGAGGCCGCGGTGCACGGCCCTGACGGCCCCGTCGGCCTGCTGCCCCTCGCCCGCGAGGCGGTCGCGCGCGCCCGCCGCACCGTCCGCTCGCGCGGCCCCGCCGCGGTCACCGCCAAAGGCGACCGCGACCTGGTCACCGACGTCGACTTGGCGGTCGAGGAGGAGGTCAGGTCCTTCCTGGCGCGCGAGACGCCGGAGATCGGCCTGCTCGGCGAGGAGCACGGCCTCAGCGGGGCGCCCGCCGGCCCGCGCTGGGTGCTCGACCCGATCGACGGCACCGCCAACTTCGCCCGCGGCATCCCGCTGTGCGCGGTCTCGCTCGGCCTGATCACCGGTGGGCGCAGCGTGCTCGCCGTCATCGACCACCCGTTCCTCGGCGCCGTCTACACCGCCGTGCAGGGCGGCGGGGCGCACGCCGACGGCGCGCCGATCCGGGTCTCCTCCGAGACCGACCCGGCCCGCGCCGCCGTCGCGATCGGCGACTTCGCCCGCGGCGAGGGGGCCGCGGAGCGGAACCGGGTCCGGCTGGCGCTGATGGACCGGCTCGGCGGCCGGGTGCAGCGGCTGCGCATGTTCGGCGCGGCGGCGATCGACCTGGCGTGGACGGCCTCCGGGCGGATCGACGCCGCGGTCATCCTGGCGAACCTGCCCTGGGACACCTCGGCCGGCGCGCTGCTGGTGCGCGAGGCGGGCGGCCTGGTGCTGGACGCCGACGGGAGCGAGCACACCGCCGACTCGGCGGCGACGATCGCCGTCGCCCCCGGCCTGCGCGGGATGCTCCTGGACGAACTGGGGAGGGCGCGTGCGGCCGGTTAGCGCAGCGGACGGGGCGACCGCCGGCGGTGCGGCGCCGGACCGGGGCCCGCGCGGCGGCCCGGCCCGGACCGGGATCGGCCCGGTCGCCGGCGCCGCCGCCCAGCCGGTCCTGCTCGGGCTGGTCTGCGCGGCCATCGGGCTGGGCGCGGTCGGCTGGCTGGCCGGGCTGGGCTACGCGGCGGCGCTGTGCGCGCTGCTGGCGGCCGCGGTGCGCCGCTCGGGCGCGCGCCCGCTCAGCCCGGCCGACAAGGTCACCCTGGCCCGCGCGGTGCTGGTCGGCGGGGTCGCGGCGCTCGTCGCCGACCGCGCGCTCGACGGCGCCGCCGGCACCGACGGCCCGGCCGCGCTGGCCATCGCCGTGCTCGCCGCGGCCGGCCTGGTCCTGGACGGGGTGGACGGCAGGGTGGCCCGGCGCACCGGGACCTCCTCGCCGCGCGGGGCCCGCTTCGACATGGAGGTCGACGCCTTCCTCATCCTGGTGCTGAGCCTGCACGCCGCGCTCTTCCTCGGCCCGTGGACGGCGGCGATCGGCGCGATGCGCTACGCCTTCGCCGCCGCGGCGCGGGTGCTCCCCCGGCTCCGCGGCGAACTCCCGCCGAGCCGGGCCCGGAAGGCCGTCGCGGTGCTGCAGGCGGTGGCGCTGATCGCCGTCGCCCCGGACCTGCTGCCCCGGCCGGCCGCGGCCGCCGTCGCGGGCCTGGCGCTGGCGCTGCTGGCCTGGTCCTTCGGCCGCGACGTGCGGTGGCTGTGGCGCGCCGGGCGGGCGGAGCCCGGCCCGGACCGGGCCGGCGGAGGGGCGGCGGGGGCGCGGACCGGCGCTTTCCGGCCGGCGGGGGGCGGTACCGGTGCCCGCCCGCCGGCGGGGAGCGAGGCTCCCCCCGGCTCGGCGAGCGGCGGGGAAAGGCGGAGCGGCGCCGGTGGGCAGGTGCGCGGCGGCGTCCGTACGTCGGCGGGGGGCGGCGCTCCTCCGGACCCTCGGAGCGGCGGTCCGCGAAGGGGGCGGGGAGGCGCTCCGCCGGTGGCAGGGAGCGAGGCCTCCCCGGAGTCTTCGAGCGGCGGGGAAATGCGGAGCGGCGCCGGTGGGCAGGTGCGCGGCGGCGTCCGTTCGCCGGCGGGGGGCGGCGCTCCCCCGGACCCCCGGAGCGGTGCCGAAGCGCGGAGCGGCGCCTTCAGGGAAGCGCGGGCCGGCGCCCCGCCGGCGCGGAACGGCGCCGCTCCGACGCCCCGGAGCAGCCCCCTCCCGAAGGCGCGGGGCGGCGGCCTTCCTGAACCCGGCCGGACCGGGGCGGCCGCGGGCCGCCCCCGGCGGGCCGGCCGGACGGAGGGCTGACATGGCGGAGACCGCGCACGCGTTCTGGATCGCCGCCCCCGGGCGGGGCGAGATCCGCGCCGTCGAGCTGCCCGAGCCCGGACCCGGCGAGGTCCTGGTGCGCACCCGCTACACCGGCGTCAGCCGGGGCACCGAGGAGCTGGTCTTCCGCGGCGGCGTCCCGGAGAGCCAGCACCGCGCGATGCGCGCCCCCTTCCAGGAGGGCGAGTTCCCCGGGCCGGTCAAGTACGGCTACCTCAGCGTCGGAACGGTCGAGCACGGACCGCCGCACCTGCTCGGCCGGGACGTCTTCGCGCTCCACCCGCACCAGACCCGCTTCGTCGTCCCGGCCGGCGCGGTGACGCCGCTGCCGGACGGCGTGCCGCCGCGCCGCGCCGTGCTGGCCGGCACCGTGGAGACCGCGGTCAACGCGCTCTGGGACGCGGCTCCGCTGCTCGGCGACCGGGTGGCGGTGGTCGGCGGCGGGATGGTGGGCTGCTGCGCCGCCCGGCTGCTGGCGCGCTTCCCCGGCGTCCGGGTCCAGCTCGTGGACACCGACCCGGACCGCGCCGCGGTGGCCCGCCGGCTGGGGGCCGAGTTCGCCCTGCCCGAGCGCGCCCGCGGCCACTGCGACCTGGTTCTGCACGCCAGCGCCACCGAGGAGGGGCTGGCCCTGTGCCTGCGGCTGCTCGCCGCAGAGGGGGAGGTCGTCGAGCTGAGCTGGTACGGCGACCGCAGCGTCGCGCTCCCGCTGGGCGAGGCCTTCCACAGCCGCCGGCTGGCGATCCGCGCCAGCCAGGTCGGCACGGTCTCCCCGGCGCGCGCTTCCCGGCGGACCTTCGCCGACCGGATGGCCCTGGCCCTGGAGCTGCTCGCCGACCCCGCCTTCGACGCGCTGATCACCGGGGAGAGCGCCTTCGGCGAGCTGCCCGCGGTGATGCCCCGGCTCGCGGACGGGTCGCTGCCCGCGCTGTGCCACCGGATCGCCTACCCCTGACGCCCGCCCCGACCAGACGACGAGGAGTCGGCTCTTGTTCAGTGTCACCGTCCGCGACCACGTGATGGTCGCGCACAGCTTCCGCGGCGAGGTGTTCGGCCCCGCCCAGGCGCTGCACGGCGCCACGTTCGTGGTCGACGCGGAGTTCCGCCGGCCGGAGCTCGACGCCGACGGGGTGGTCGTCGACATCGGGCTGGCCTCCCGGGAGCTCGGCGCGGTGCTCGCCCCGCTCAACCACCGCAACCTGGACGAGGTGCCGGAGTTCGCCGGGGCCAACACCACCACCGAGTTCCTCGCCGGGGTGGTCGCCGACCGGCTCGCCGAGCGGATCGCGGCCGGCGCCCTCGGCGCCGGCGCGCACGGCCTGACCGGGCTGGCGGTCACCCTGCACGAGTCGCACGTGGCCTGGGCGACCTGCGAGCGGGACCTGTGACCCCGCCGCGGGCCCCGGACGGCTGCGGGCCCCCGGGCCCGGTCCCTGTGGCCGCGGCGAGCGCGCCCGTCGCCGTGGTGCTGCCCGCCGGGGCGGACGACCCCGCCGGGCTGAGCGGGGGAGACCTCTACGACCGGCGGGTCGTCTGGGGGCTGGCCGAGGCGGGGCGGCCGGTCCGCGAGCACCGGGTCCCGGGGAAGTGGCCGGACCCGGGCCCGGCGGACCGGGCGGAGCTGGCCCGCGCCCTCGCCGCCTGCCCGGACGGCTCCGTGGTGCTCGCCGACGGGCTGCTCGCCTGCGCCGCGCCGGACATCGCGGTGCCGGAGGCGGGCCGGCTGCGCATCGCGGTCCTGGTGCACCTGCCGCTGGCCGACGAGACGGGACTGGCGCCCGCGGCCGCCGCCGGCCTGGAGGCCCGCGAGCGGGAGGTGCTGCGGGCGGCGGCCGCCGTGGTGGCGACCGGGCCGTGGGCCGGCCGGGAGCTGGCCGCGCGGTACCGGCTGCCCGCCGACCGGGTGCACGTCGTCCCGCCGGGCACCGACCCGGCCCCTCCCGCTTCCGGAACCGACGGGGCCTCCGGGCTGCTCTGCGTCGCCTCGGTCACCCCGCGCAAGGGCCACGACCTGCTGGTCGAGGCGCTCGCCGCCGTCGCCGACCTGCCCTGGGAGTGCCGCTGCGCCGGCCCGGCGGAGCGCGCCCCGGAGTTCACCGCGGAGGTCCTCGGACGGGTCGCCCGGCACGGCCTGGGCGGCAGGGTGCGCCTGGCCGGTCCGCTGGCCGGCGCCGAGCTGGAGGCCGCTTACGCCGCCGCGGACCTGGTGGTGCTGCCGTCCAGGGCGGAGACCTTCGGGATGGCCGCCGCCGAAGCGCTGGCGCGCGGCATCCCGGTGCTGGCCGCGGCGGCGGGCGCGCTCCCGGAGACCATCGGCCGCGCCCCGGGCGGGGACGTGCCGGGCCTTCTGGTGCCGCCCGGCGACGCCCCGGCGCTCGCCGCGGCGCTCCGCCGCTGGCTCACCGGTACCGCCCTGCGGCGCCGCCTCCGCCGCGCGGCCCGCCTCCGCGCCCCGGAACTCGGCGCCTGGCCGGAGAGCCTGGCCGCGATGTCCGCGGTCCTGGACACCGTCGCCGCCGCGCCGCTGCGAGGGGAGGGCCCGCGATGAGCGCGCCAGAGGTCCGCGGCCGCCCGGGGCGGGCGCCGGCGTGCGCCGGGCGGGGCGGACCGGAGGCCCGGTCGGCGGCGGGGGCACCGGAGGGCTGCGGCCGTCCGGTGCACGTCGGGCGGGCCGCCGCCCGCCGGGGGGCGGACCTGCGGAGGCGGCCGCCGGTCGGCGGTACCGGGGGCGCGGGCGGGGGGCGGCGCGCTGGACGCACCGCCTCCGGTTCCGGGGGTGCCCGCGGCCGCCGGGGCCGGGTGCCGGCCGGTGCGGGATGCCCGGTCGGGGCGCCGACGCGCGGCGGGCGGGGCGGCCCGGAGCGGGAGGGCGCGCGTCCGCCGGACGGCCGCCCTCCGGCCGGGACCGGGCGGGCGGCGGCCGCCGCCCGGAGCGGAGGCGAGGGAGGCCCGTTCGGGCGGCCGACCGCTCCGGGGCGCGGCGGATCGGGCACCGGCGCCTTCGGGTCTGCGGAGCGTGCGGCCGCCCTGGACCGGCCGGCCGCGGAAGGCGGTCGGCGATGAGCGGCCCGGACCCCTCCGGATACGCCCCGGACTGGTTGGCGCTGCGCGAGCCGGCCGACGCGGAGGCCCGTTCCGCCGAGCTGGCGGCGGTGGTGCGGGAGCGGCTCGCCGGGCGGGTTCCCGGGCCGCTGCTCGTCCGGGACCTGGGGTGCGGGACCGGTGCGATGGCGCGGTGGCTGGCCCCGCGGCTGCCGGGGCCGCAGCGCTGGGTGCTCTACGACCGGGACCCCGCCCTGCTCGCCCGCGCGGCGGCCGCCGCTCCGCCGCACGCGGACGGCGGGCCGGCGGTCGGGGTGGAGGTGTGCGAGGCCGACCTGGCCGCGCTGGGCGCACCGGACCTCGCCGGTGCCGGGCTGGTCACGGCCTCCGCGCTGCTCGACCTGCTGACCGGGGACGAGGTCGCGGTGCTGGCCGCGGCGTGCACCGGGGCCGGGTGCGCCGCGCTGATCACCCTGTCGGTGGCCGGCCGCGTCGAACTCGACCCGGCCGACCCGCTCGACGCGGACGTCCGGGCCGCCTTCAACGCGCACCAGCGGCGGGCCCGCGGCGGCCGCCGCCCCCTCGGTCCGGACGCCCCCGGCGCCGCCGCCCGCGCCTTCCGGGAGCGCGGTGCCGAGGTGCTGCTCCGCCCCAGCCCGTGGCGGCTCGGCCCGGACCGCCCGGGGCTGCTCCGGACCTGGCTGCGCGGCTGGGTCGCCGCCGCCGTCGAGCAGGCCCCCGAGCTGGCCGGCGCCGCCGCCCCCTACCTGGACCGCCGGACCGGCCAGTGCGAATCCGGTCGGCTGCGCGCCACCGTCCACCACACCGACCTGCTCGCCCTTCCGCCGGGTCGGCGCTGATGCTCCGCCCGCGCGGCCCCGGGGCCGCGCGGGCGGCGCCCCGGAGAGCGGGGCCGGCGGGGAGGGGCGTGCCGTCCGCATACCGCGGCCGGAGGCCCCCGGAAGTGCGGCGGCGGGACGGGAAGGGGCGGCCGCCCCTTCCCGCGCTGCGCTCTGTCGCGCCGGCCGGTCCGCCCGCTCCGGGCCGGCCGGTTCGGCGGGTGGGGAGGCGCGGGCGGAGGAGGGGCGGTTCTCCCTCTCTCCGTCCGCTTCCGTCTGCGGCGGCCCGCCGCGCCGGCCGCTCCGCCCGTTCGGACCGCCCGCGCGGGTGCCCTTGCGGCACAGGTCCGGGAGGGGAGGCGGCCGTCCGGGGTGTCTCCGGCCGCTCCGGTGGGCGGGCGGCGCGGCCGGCGGCCGTCCACAGGGTGGGGAATCCCCTCGCCGGAGGCGCCCCCGTGCGGAGAGGATCGTGGTGAGCGGGCCGGCGGTGCTCCGCCGGGCGGTCGGGGATGAACAGGAGGGGGAGGAGCCATGCGGTACGAGCGGCCGGGAGCGGAGCGGCCGGTGAGCAGGGCGCGCCGTGCGGAGCGCGCCCGGCGCGCACGCGGCCCGGCAGGGGGAGGCCCGAGGTGAGCAGGGCGGAACCCGGGGGGCGCCCGGCGCCGGGGTCGCGCCGGTCCGGTGCGGCGGACGGCCGGTGCCCGCGTCCCGGCGGCAGCGGGGCGCCCGCGCGGCCGGGGGCGGCCGACCGGGGCGGTGCGCCGGGGCCGGCGCCCGGACTCCGCCCTGCTCCGCGCGGCGGCGCGGACCGCCGCTCCGGCTCCGCGACTCCGGCCTCCGCGCCTCCGGGCGGCTCCGCGAGACGCGGCGGGGCGCTCCGCTCCGCCGCGGTACGGGCGGCGGGGCCGTGGGGGAGGGCCCTGGGCGGTCTGGCCGTCCTCGCGGCCCTGGCCTGGTGGTTCAGCGCGGACGCGTTCGCCGGCGCGCTGCTCGCCATCGACGGGCGGGCGCTCGCCGCGGCGCTGGGGATCGGACTGGCCACCACGGTGCTGAGCGCCTGGCGGTGGCGGATCGTCGCACACGGGGTGGGGCTGCGGCTGCCCGCGGCCGCCGCCCTCGCCGACTACTACCGGGCCCTCTTCCTCAACGCGGTGCTGCCCGGCGGCGTCCTCGGCGACGTGCACCGCGGGGTGGCCCACGGGCGCCGCGCCGGCGACGTCGGCCGGGGCGTGCGCGCGGTCGTCCTGGAGCGCGGCGCGGGCCAGGCCGTGCTGGCCGCGGCCGGCGCCGCCGTGCTGCTCATCGCGCCGCCCGCCTGGGCCGCGGCGGGCCGTCCGCCGTTACCCGGTCCGCAGGCGGCGGTGTGGGCCGCGGCCGCCGCCGCCATCGCGGGGGCGTTCGCCGCCTGGGCCCGGTGGGGGCGGGGCGGCCACCGGGTGCGGTCCGCCGCGGCGGCCTTCGCCGCGGACCTGCGCGGCGGGCTGCTGTCCCGGAGGGCCTGGCCGGGCGTGCTGCTGCTGTCGGCGGCCGTGCTGGCCGGACACGTCGCGCTGTTCGCGGTCGCGGCGCACACCGCAGGGGCCGCCGCTCCGCCGGCCCTGCTGGTCCCGCTCGCGCTCTTCGCCCTGCTGGCGATGGGCGTCCCGGTGAACGCGGCCGGGTGGGGGCCGAGGGAGGCCGCCTCCGCCGCGGCGTTCGCCGCCGCCGGCCTCACCGCCGAGCAGGGGCTGGCCGCCTCGGTGGCCTACGGCGCCCTCGCCCTCGCCGCGAGCCTCCCCGGCGCCGCGGTCCTGCTGCTCCGCCGCCGGTCGGGGCGGGCACCCGGCCGGGGCGCCGCCCCGGACGCCCCCGCCGGAGAAGGCCCGTACCCGGCCTCCGATGAGTTCTCCGGTCGGCGCCGGTCGGTACCGGTGGCGCACGACGCGCCCGCCGATGCCCGTACCGACTGAGAAGGAGGAGAGCCATGCCGGTGATCGTCGCGGGAAGGGTCTACGTGGATCCGCGGGACAGGGAGCGGTTCGTCGAGGAGCATCGCGGCACCATCGAGGCGGCACGCAACGCGCCGGGCTGCCTCGATATGGCGATCTCGCCCGACCCGGTGGACCCGGCCCGGGTGAACATCTTCGAGCACTTCGAGACCGCCGAGGCGCTGGAGCGGTGGCGCGCCGCCGCACCGGTGCCCGAGAACCCCGTGGCCATCGAGAAGGACCAGGTGCTCAAGCACGAGATCTCCGCCTCCGGTCCGCCCTTCGGCTGACCGGTGCGGGGGCGGGAGGGCGCGCCTCCGGGACCCGGGGGCCGTCCTTCCCGCCCCGCGCCCGCCGGGGACGGGGAGCGGGGCCGGTCCGCGCCCCGAGGGCCGGCGGCCGCCGCTTCGCGCGGGCCGCGTCGCCGGGGCGGGACGGATCCGGTCCGCCCGCTCGCGGGGCCGCCGGGGAGGCCCGGGTCCTCTCCGGGGCCGGGCGCGGCGGCCCGCCGACTCGGATGAGGCGGGGCCGGCCGCCGTGCGCCCGGTCCGGAACCGGGAAGGGGCGGCGCCCCGCCGGGCCCGGCGCCTCACCACCGCAGACCGGCCCGGGGCGGGCGAGGCGGGACAGGGCGCCTCTGCCGGCGGCCGCCGGGGACGCGGACGACCCCCGGCCCCGCCCGCCGGCGGGGGGAGGACGCGGGCGGGAACCCCGGCCGCCCGGCCGCGCGCCCGGCGTCCGGTCAGCCGCCCAGCGCGGCCAGGTGCGGCCCGAACGCCCCGGTCAGGTGGGCGAGGACGGCCCGGCCCTTCGCCGCGGAGGCCAGGGAGGGGCGGCCGACGACGCCGCTCTCGGTGTAGGCGCGCAGGCCCAGGGTGGGCATGTGCCTGCGGTCGTCGGCGGTGTGGTCGGCCGAGGCGTACCCGGGCCGCACCAGCTCGGGGCGGACGTGCAGCAGGATCGAGGTCTCCAGCTCGCCGGCGTGCATGTCGCTCCGGGCCGGGGACTCCAGCCCGGCGGCGGCGCGCGCGTCGTCCCAGTCCGCCTCGGCGGGGAACAGCGCCATGCCGCCGCCGGACTCCTGCACCGCGTTGCCCAGCACATGGTTGCCGCCGTGCCCGTTGACCAGCACCAGCCGCCGCACGCCCGACCGGCGCAGCGACGCGGCGACATCCCGCACCACCGCGTACAGGGTCGCCGCCGAGATGCTCACGGTGCCCGGCCACGCCTCGTGCTCGTGCGAGCAGGAGATCGCCACCGGCGGCAGCAGCAGCACCGGGTGGGCGGCGGCGATCCCGCGCGCGATCGCGCACGCGACCACGGTGTCGGTCGTCGACGGCAGGTGCGGCCCGTGCTGCTCGAAGCTCCCCACCGGCAGCAGCGCCACGCCCGCTCCCCGGTCGCGCTCCTCCACGGTCGTAAAGGTCGGCAGATCGATCATGCCCCCACTATCCCCGAGCGGGGGCCGCTACCCCCGGTCCGGTCCCGGCCGGCCCGGTAGAGCCCGGCGAGCGCCTGGGCCTCGGCGTAGGACGGCGGCGGGCCGTCCGGGACGGGCCGGTCCGCGGCGATCCCGCGGGCGGCGCGGACCGCCGCGCCGATCGCGGCGCGGAACGGCAGCGACCCGCTGCTCACCCGGGCCGCCCCGGCCTCGGCCAGCGCGCGCAGCGACGGGCCTCCCGGCCGGTGGAGCACGTTGAGCGGCAGACCGACGCGGCCGGCCAGCGCCTCGACGCCGGCCGCGCCGGGCAGGCCGGGGACGAACAGGCCGTCCGCCCCGGCGTCCTGGTAGGCCAGCGCCCGGTCCAGGGTCTGCTCCGCGTGCCCGGCGCCGGGCAGCCAGTGCGTGTCGGTCCGCGCGTTGACGAAGAGCGCCGGGGCGGCCTCCTTCACCGCCCGGATCAGGGCGCACTGCTCGGCGGGGTCGGCGAGGCCGGTACCGCGCCCGTCCTCCAGGTTGATCCCCGCGGCGCCCGCGGCCGCCAGTTCGGCGGCGAGCGCCCCGACGCCCTCCGGGCCCTCCCCGAAACCGCCCTCCACGTCCACGGTGACCAGCGCGTCCAACCAGGCCATCCCGCGCGCCGACCGGACGGTCTCCGCCCGGGTGGCGCCCTCCGCGTCCGGTTTTCCCGCCGCGGCGGCCACCCCCAGGCTGGTCGTCCCGATCGCGCGGAACCCGGCCGCGGCCAGCGCCGCGGCGGAGGCCAGGTCCCAGGCGTTGGGCAGCACGAACGGGTCCCCGGGGCGGTGCAGCGCCCGGAACTCCGCGAAGCGGTCCATCGCTCTCCTCCTCGCTTCTTCTCTTCACGGCCGCCCTCCGCCGGCGGGGGCGGCCCTCGGGCGCCGGTCCCGGCGTTCCGGGCCCGTCAAGCCGCGCCGGCGGGCCGGAACACCGGGACCGGCACGGGGCCCGTGAGCGGGCTCAGACCCCCGCGGCGGCGCGGTCCGGGGTCTCGCTCCGGCGGGACCGGCCGAGCTCGGGGCCGAGGCCGAAGTAGTGCCGGAAGTTGTAGACGAGAGGGCTCCATGCCGACGGGTCGATGTGCTGGGTGCCGGGCACCACGATGTGCGGCGCGGCGTGCACCCGGGCGACCGCCGTCTCCACGATCGCGAACATGCCGGAGGCGTCCGGGTGGATGCGGACCGCCCGCGCCTCCAGCTGGAGCGGGCACCCGGCGACCCGCGGCGGGCGGACGTCGGCGGAGGGCTCGGGGGACAGCCCGGAGGCGGCGAACTTGTCCGGTTCGTGGCGGAACCCGGGCGGGTGCCCTTCCGGCACCGGGTCGCGGCCGGTCAGCATCGCCATGTCCTCCACCGCCCGCCACATGTCGGGGGAGGGGAGGCTGACCACCAGCTCCGGGCGCTCGGCGAGGTTGGCCGCGCTCTGCCCCGTCCGCCCCAGGCCCAGCACGACGGTCCGGCCCAGCGCCCAGGCCGAGGAGATCGGGGCGAGGTTGGTCGAGCCGTCGGCGTTCTCGGTGGTCAGCAGGGCGACCGGCGTTCCGAAGTAGAGGATCCGCGGTTCCACGGTGAGGTGCTCCATGCCTCCGAGCCTGGCGGCCGCACGGTTCGGCGGCCGCCGAACCGTGCCCGGGCTAGCGTGGGAGCGTGAACCACCGAACCGACCCCGGCGGGGGACCCGACCTGGCCAGGGTGGCGGCGCTGCTCGCGGACGGCACCCGGGCCGCGTTCTGCCTGGCGCTGCTGGACGGCAGGGCGTGGACCGCCGCCGAGCTGGCCGGCCACGCGGGGGTGGCGCGGTCCACCGCGAGCGAGCACCTGACGGCGCTGGTCGGCGGCGGGCTGCTGCGCGAGGTCCGGCAGGGCCGGCACCGCTACCTGAGCCTGGCCTCGCCGCGGGTCGCCGAGGTGATCGAGGCGCTGTCGGCGCTGGCCCCCGGCGACCGGCCGCAGCGCCGCTCGCTGTCCGCGGTGCGCCGGAGCGGCGCGCTCTCCCGCGCCCGCACCTGCTACGACCACCTGGCCGGGGCGCTCGGCGTCGCCATCGCCGACGCCATGCACGGGCGCGGCCTGGTCGACGGCGAGCGCGGCCCCGCGCTGACCGACGCCGGCGCCGCCTGGTTCGCGGACCTGGGCATCGGCCTTCCGCGGCGGTCCCGGCGGCCGGCCCTGCTGTCCTGCCTGGACTGGACCGAGCGCCGCCCGCACCTGGCCGGGGCGCTCGGCGCCGCGCTCTGCTCGCACGCCTTCGCCGCGGGGTGGGTGGTCCGCCCGGGGCCGACCCGCGCCGTCGCGGTCACCGGGGACGGGCACGCGGCCTTCCGCGCCCGCCTGGGCCTCCCCGAGGACGTGCTGGCCGCCGCCCGCGGCTGACCGGCGCCCCGCACCCGGCGCTACCGTTGGGGCCATGCCTCGAACCATGCTCCACGTCGCGGCCGTCTGCTTCGAAGACGACCGGTCCCGGGTGCTGACCGTGCGCAAGCGCGGCACGGACGCCTTCATGCTCCCCGGCGGCAAGCTCGAACCCGGCGAGACCCCCGCCGAGGCGGCGGTCCGCGAGGTCCGCGAGGAGATCGGCGTCGAGCTGGCCCCCGGCGACCTGGCCCCGCTGGGCTCCTGGTCCGGCCCGGCCGCGAACGAGCCGGACACCGGCGTCACCGCCACCGTCTTCACCGCGCCCCTGACCCGGACCCCCGCCCCCGCCCGCGAGATCGCCGAATCCCGCTGGATCGCCCCCGGCGACACCGGCCTCGACGCGGTCCTCGCCCCGCTGCTGAGCGAGTACGTCTTCCCCGCCCTCGGCGCCGCCCGCTGACCCCCGCGCCGCCGCCGCTCGGCCGCCCCTGAGACCGCCGGCGGCGAAAGGGGCCGGGGGAAGCGCCCCGCCTCCCGCCCTTCCCGCGCAGCGCCGAGAGCACCGCCCCGGGGGGACGGCCGCGCCGGCCTGCGCGGCCAGGGGCCTCTTCCCCGTCGGCGGCCTGAGACCGCTGACGGGAGGAGCCCGCCTCGGGCGGCACCAAGACCGCCGGGGGAAGGGCGGGGAGCCGGGTGTTCTTCTGCGCCCGCCGCTTTTCCCGTCAACGCTCCGAGAGGCCGTCGGGTGTCCGGCCGGTCGCCCGGTGGGGCCGCCTCGCGCTTCTCCGCCCGCCCGGCCGGGCCGCGCCGGAGGCGCACACCGCCCGCCACAGGGCCCCCGCGAAACCTCCCCGCAGCGGCCGCGGCGGCGCCGGCACCGGCGGCCGTACGCCGGGCGCCTCCCGGGGCCGGGCCCGGGAGGAGGCCACGGCCGCCCCGGAGAGGGCCGGGGCGGAGAGCGGGGCCGCCGGGCGGGTGCGACGATGGGCGCGACGTGGAGGCACAGGCGCAGTTCCGCAGTGTGCGCGCCGCGGTGTTCGCCGCGGTGTGCGTCGGCGTGTCCGGGGTCGGGCACGCGCTGGCGTCGGGGCACGCGGTGCCGGCCGGTGCGGCGCTGCTCGGCGCGGCCGTGGTGTTCGGCTTCGCCCGGGCGGCCGCCGGCCGGGAGCGCGGCTACGGCCCGATCGCCGCCTGGATGCTGTGGGGCCAGCTCGCGCTGCACGCCGTGTTCAGCGCGGCGCAGGCGGCGGGCGTCCCGCACACCGCCGGGCACGCCGCGCCCGCCGGGGGAGGGGACTCCTCCGACCCCGGGATGCTCGCCGCGCACCTGCTGGCCGCGCTGGTCAGCGCCTGGTGGCTGCGGCGCGGCGAGGCCGCGGCGTTCACCCTGCTCCGGCTGGTCACCGACGCCGTCCTGGCCGCGCTGCCGGCCCCGGTCGCCCAGGGCCCGCGGCTCACCCCGCCGCCGCGCGCCGCCCGCCCCTGGGGCGGCCCCGAAGCGGCCCGCCGCACCACCCGCCTCCTCCGGCACGCCGTCGTGCTGCGCGCCCCGCCGCTCCCGCGGCCGGCCGCCTGAACCCGGGCGGCCCGGCCTCCGCACCGGCGCGCGCCGGGGCCGCCCCGAGCGGGCGGCCCGCGCCCGCCGGATCCCCTACTCACCAGCGCGCCCCGACGGGTGTCGGGCGCGCCGCCCGCCGTCCCCGCGTCCCGCGCCGCACCGCGCCGGGGCGCCGCACGGCGTGCGCGAGCAGCAGAGGAACCAGCGATGGGAACGGAAGCACGGAACGGAGCGGTCCGGCTAGCGCCGGGCGGGCCGGTCCGCGGAGGAGGAGCCGAGGGCCGCCGCGACGAGGGACTCCAGCTCCTCGAAGCCGGCGCGCCAGTCGGCGCAGGAGCCGCAGGAGCGGAGGTGCCGCCGGACGGTGCTCGGGCGCGCGCCGGGGTCCTCCCCGTCGAGCTCGGCGGAGAGCGCGGTCCGGCAGTCGATGCACCTCATGGGCCCATGATCGCGCAGCCGGGGACCGGCTCGGACGAGGACCGGCGGCTGACCGGGCTGGCCCTGGCCGCCAGGGACGGCGAGTCCGGGGCGCTCGCCGAGCTGATCGCCGCGACCCGGGGCGACGTGGAGCGCTACATCCGCCGGCTGGCCGACCCGCAGTCGGCCGAGGAGCTCGCCCAGGAGACCTACATCAGGGTGATGCGCGGCCTGCCGCGGTTCGCCGGGCGGTCCTCGGTGCGCACCTGGCTGAGGTCGATCGCCCGGTACACGGTGGTGGACCGGTACCGGGCGCAGGCCGCCCGCCCCCGGACCCGCCCGGTCGAGGAGGACGACGGGGCGGAGCGCGGCGCCCCGCCGCAGGGCTCCCGGATCGACGAGCACGTCGCACTGGACGACCTGCTGGCCGGGCTCGCCGAGGAGCGGCGCACCGCGTTCGTGCTGACCCGGCTGCACGGCTACTCCTACGCGGAGGCCGCGCGGATCACCGCCGTCCCGGTGGGCACGGTCCGCTCCCGGGTCGCCCGGGCCCGCGAGGACCTGGCCCGCGCCCTGCGCGCCGCGGACCGGGCCGGACGCCCCGAGCCGCGCTGACCGGGGGAGGGGAGGCCGGGACCCCGCCTCCCGCCCCGGAGCGGGACCGCTCCTCGGCCGGCCGGACGTCCGGGTGCTCCCGGGCGAGGAGAGGGCCCTGCCCTCCGCGCGGGCCCGTCCCGGCACGGCCCGGACGCCGCCGGACGGCCCCGGGGCGCGGGGCGGGCCCGCTCTTCCGTCCCGGAACGGGCCCCTTCGGCCCTCGCGGCCAGGGCGGCCGGACGGGTCGGCCCTGCGGCCCGGCCGGTGCCCGGGGCGGAAGGGCGGATCCGCCTCCTGCCCCGGAGCGCGGGCCCCCGGCCCTTTCGACCGTCCGCCCGGGGTGTGCCTTCCCCGCAGGGCGGGGGCCCCTTTCGGTTTCGGCCGGGGGCGCCGGACGGCCCGGTTCCGCGGAGGCCCGGGGGCGGGCGGGGCGGGGCCGCGTCCCAGGTCGCCGGCGGGCCCTCCTCCTTCCCGGTTACCCTCGCCTCGCGGCTCCGGGCCGCTTCCGGGCGGTGGGGTGCGCGGGCCGGCGCGGCGCCGCCACGGGGGAGGCGCGGCCCCGGGGGGCGCGGGGCCGGGGTCACCTCCGGAACAGGGGTTCGCCGATGAAGCCGTCCTCGGGGCAGCCGGGCGGGACGGCGAAGACCGCGGAGCCGATCGCGGTGACCCACTCGTTGAGCAGGTCCAGCTCGTCCAGGCGGCGCTGGACGGGGACGAACTGGCGGACCGGGTCGTGCTGGTAGGCGGCGAAGAGCAGACCGGCGTCCTGCCCCCCGGGGCCGGAGCGGTCGTAGTTGTAGGCGCGGCGGAGGAACCGCTCGGCGGGGTCGCCGCTGCGGGCCCGGCGGATGTGCGCGTACTCGGTGATCCGGGGGAACCCGAGCGGATCGAGCGCCTCGAAGTCCGGCTCGTCGTGCTCGGCCTCCCCGGTCAGCGGGGCGCCGTCGGAGAGCCGCCGGCCGACGGCGGCCTCCCGCCCGGTGCGGTCCAGCCGGTCCCAGGAGTCCAGGTCCATCGCGATCCTGCGCAGCACCAGCCCGGTACCGCCGCGCATCCACTCCGGGCCGCCCGCGCCGGCCCCTCCGCCTCCGCCGCCCCCTCCGCCCCACACCAGCCGGCGGAGGTCCTCCGTGCCCGGGGCGGGGTTGACCGTCCCGTCCACCTGACCCATCAGGTTGCGCATGGTGGTGCCCTCGGGGAGCGCGCCCCGGGTGTTCCGGAAGCCGTCCTGGACCCAGCGGAGCCCGGCGAACGCGCGGGTGTCCTTGGTCAGCATCCGGGCGGCGTGCGCCACGGCGAGCGGGTCGTCGGCGCAGACCTGCAGGAGCAGGTCGCCGCCGCTCCACTCGTCGCGCAGCCGGTCCTCGGCGAACCGGGGCAGCGGCCGCAGCCACTCCGGCGCCGCGTCCGGGTCGACCCGCTCCACCAGACCGGGGCCGAAGCCGAAGGTCACGGTGAGCCGGGCGGGCGCGGCGGCCAGCTCCGGTTCGGAGTCGGCCAGCGCGCCCTCGCCCCGGGTCAGCCGGGACGCGTCGTCGGTGAGCAGCCGGAGCAGCCGCCGGACCGCCTCGGCGCCGGTGCCGCGGTCCAGGTCGAACGCGAGGAAGGAGGCGAAGGCCTGCGGCGGCGTCTCGATCCCGGCCTGGTGCTCGCCGTGGAACGGGACGGTCTCGGCGCCGTGCGGCTCCGGGCCGTCCGGGGCCGGCGGATCGGAACCGCGGAGCAGCGCGCCCGCGCCGACCGCCCCGGCCGCGCCGAGGCCGGCGGCGGCCCCGCCGAGCAGCAGGTGCCGGCGGGACGGGCCGCGCCGCCCCGCGTCCGCGCCGCCCATCAGCGGCCGCCGTCCCCGCCGTGGCCGCCCTCGCCGCCGTGCTCCTCTCCGCCGCGGCCCTCGTGGCCCTCCCCGCCCCCGCCGTAGTCCTCGTCGGCGCCCTCGTACTCCTTGACCGGCGCGGTGAACCCGGCGGTCGAGCCGTCGGCGAACTCCAGCTCCACGGTGATCTCGGTGCCGGGCCGCAGGTCCTCCCGCAGGTCCATCAGCATGATGTGGTCGGCGCCGGGCTCCAGCAGGTGCGAGCCGTCCGCGGGGACCGGGAACCCGCCCTCCTTCTCCCGCATCACCGGGTTCCCGCCCTCGTCCGGGGCGACCTCGTGCAGCTCGACCCTGCCCGCCGCCGGGGAGGAGGCGGCGGTGACGGCGGCCTCCGCGCCGGAGCCGTTGACCAGCTCGCCGAAGACGCCGGTCATGCCGTCCTCCTCGGTGGCCGCCTTGACCCAGGCGTCCTCGACGGAGACGGCCTCGCCGCCGGCCGCGGGCGCACCGCCTCCGCCGTCTCCGCCGTCTCCGCCGGAGCCTCCGCCGTCCGGCGCGCCGCAGCCGGCGAGCAGCAGTGCGGCGGCGGCCAGCGCCGCGATGCGAGTGGTGTCCATGGTCATCGTCCTTCCTGAGGGTGAGCGGAGAGGGCAGGGGTCACGGCGCGGAGCGCCGGGCGGAGGCGATCGCGACCGCGGCGTAGCCGGCCGCGCCGAGCGCCGCGCCGGCCAGGCCGAGCAGTACCCACCGGCCGGCCGGGTCGGAGGCGGGGCCGGCGGGTTCCCGGTCCGGGGCCGCCGCCGGGGAGGGGGAGGCCTGCGGTGCGCCCTGCGCCGGGTCGGGCACCGGCGCGTCCGGGTCGCCGACGGTGAAGCCGAAGCCGCCGCTGACCGGGTGCCCGTCGCCGGAGACCACCCGCCAGCGCACCGCGTAGCCGCCGTCCGGGAGCCCGTCCACGGCCTGGACCACCTCGGCGCCGTCCACCTCGGGCTCCCCGGAGGCGACCGCCTCGCCTTCGGCGTCGACCACGGTCACCGCCGCTCCGACGTCCAGCAGCTCGCCGCTGAAGACCAGGGCGACCTCCTCGGGGGGCGACTCCAGGGCCTCCCCGTCCCCGGGGGCCGCGTCGATCAGCCGGTCGTGCGCCTGGGCGGGGGCGCTTCCGAGCGCGGCCCAGGCCAGCGCGGAGGCGGCCGCGACCGCCGCCGCGCGCCTTCGGTTCCGTCCGGTCGGCACCGCTGTGGACATGCGCCCCTCCGCTCCCGCGCCGGCCCCTCCGGGCGGCGTCGCAGAGGGAGTCGGATCCGGGCGCCCGGGAGTTCCCGGGAACCCGCCCCGGAGCGAACCGACCGGGCGGCGGGGTCGGATAGCCTCGGAACGCCTTTTCACCCTCCCTGGCGTCGTGTATCCGGAATGAGGCGATCCACATGGCCGTCCCGGCCGCCTCCCCGCGGCTCATCGCGGACCCGAGAGGGCACTTCTTCGGGCCGATGGCGCACGCCTACGCCTGCGGTGCGCAGATGGCGGTCGGCAACGAGGCGCCGTGGAACATCGTGTTCGGCTCCTGCTCCTGCTGCGGGGTGGCGGAGAAGCGGGAGATGCTCCGGGAGAGCTGGGGCGTGCACGACCCCGCGGAGTGGCGCTCCACCCTGGAGGGGCTGCTCGACGAGCGCAGCAGCGACCAGGGCGCCACCCTGGTGATGGAGATCCGCTGGCAGACCGCGCAGTGGTACCGGCAGCCGATCGACCCGGCCACCTGGCAGGCGGCGGTGGGGGACTGGTGCCGGCGGAACGGGCAGTCCGACATCCACGGGCCGCTGATCGAGACGGTCGAGCGGATCCTGCGCTACGAGGCCCGGCTGGCCGCCGACGGGGTGCTCCCCTACGGCGCCGTCATCCGCGACATGATCGCCTACGACTTCGGCCGCGCGGTGAACTTCGCCCGCTGGGGCGTGCACGCCGAGTACACCGACCCGGCCACCGCCGAGTCCTCCATCCTGCACGCCGGCGCGCAGAGCCGCCGGTTCTACTCCTCCTGGGCGCACCTGTCCGCCGGCTACATCCTGGGCCGCTGCCTCCGCTTCGACGAGGACGAGTTCGGCCCGTTCTACACCGGCCCGGTCGCCGCCCACCACGCCCTGATGCAGGACCCGCAGAGCCCCTGGCTCAACCTCCCGTTCCAGATGTGACCGGCGCCGGCCCGGCGGGTCAGGTCTCGGTGCCGCAGCTGCGGATCCACCGCTCGCCGTTGCCGAGGTGGTTGGTGTTGATGAAGTCCACGCCGGCCTCCTGCTGCGCGAGCCAGGCGTCGCGCCGGGCCTCGCCCTCGCACTCCTGGCGCCCGGGGACGATCTGGCCGTGGCAGGGGATGAAGTCCCCGTTGGAGCCGTCCCGGTACTGCTCGTCGGGCGCTCCCCAGAAGCGCACCTTGAGGCCGGAGCGGTGGGCCTGGTCGACGACCTTGTTCAGCTCGCCCTGCTCGCGGTCGTCGATCTTGTTGTTGCCCTGGTCGCCGCAGTGGCCCTTGCCCCATTCGGCGTTGAACATGGTGAAGTTCTCGGCGTACTCGCGGTCGTACTCGGGGCTGTCGATGTTGACCTTGGGCGGCAGTTCGCACCCGTTCACCGGCGCGATGTCGAAGCTGACGTTGTCCGGCTTGTTCCGCAGCACGTAGTCGTCGCCGGGCCTGCCGCCGCTGAACACCACGTTCACGTCGGGCGGCAGGCCTTCGAGCTGCTCCAGCGCCCGGTCGTACGCGCGCCGCCTGTCCTCTTCGCTCTCCTGGCCCTTGATCTCGACGACCAGCTGGAACGGCTCGTCGCGGCCCGGGTAGACCTCCCCGCCGTTCTCCTCGGCGCGCTCCTTCAGCGCCTCCACGTAGGTCGAGCGCAGCGTCCCCCGGGGGCGGTCGGTGGGGTCGTGCTTGAGGACGAGGTCGCCCTCCTCGTAGGTCATCGGGTCGTACTGCTCGCCGAACCAGGTGTCGTCCTCGCTGTAGGGCCAGATGTCGGCCTCGACGCTGGTGGCGCCGTGCCGGAGCGCGTCCTCCAGCGGGTGCTCGTTCTCGTAGTCGTTGTGCGCGTGCAGCCCCTCGGCCCACTCCGCGTCCGGGTCGGCGCAGCCCGGCTTCTCGATCGGGGGCCGCGGCGGCTCGTCGGCGGCGCCGTCCGGCGGGCCGGGGTACATCTGCGCCTCCGGGTCCTCGGCCGCGGCCTCGCCGCCGCTGCCGCCGGCCTCGCCGCAGTCCTCGCCGCCGGTGATCCGGCAGAACGCGGTGGCGCACATGTCGGCGACCCTGCCCGGGACGCCGACCGCGGTGACCCCGGCGAGCACCGCGGCGACCAGGAGGACGACGCCGCCGTACTGGGTGAAGGAGGCGCCGCGGTCGGCCCCCGGCCGGCCGCGGCGGGGGGAGGCGATCGGCGTCATGGCCGCTCCCGGTCGCATAGGAGGGGATCCGGGGCGCGGAGACCGTGCGCGGCCGGCGGCGGAGGGGCGTCCGCGGAGCCGAACGGGCGCACAGCGCCTCAGAACGGGACGGACAGGATCGTCCCATCCCCTTCCGGAACGGCACAGGGCTCCCGGACCCAAGTCCGGGCCCAAACGGCGCCGCCGCCCTCCCTCCGGAGGGGGAGCCCGGCACCGCCCCGGCCGGGGCGGTGCCGGGGCCGGCGCGTCAGCTCCGGGTCGGCGCGAACGCGGAGGGGGGCTTGATGTAGGCCCGGTCGAGGTAGTCCGCGGCCTCCGCCGACACGGCCTTCCAGTCGTCGATGGCCTGCTGGATCTGCAGGTCCACGATCTCCTCGGCCTTCTTGACGTCGTTCTCGGCCAGGTCGCGCAGCGCGGCCAGCTCGGCGGCGACCGACTCCCAGGCCGAGCGGATCGCGCCCAGGGTGCCCAGCGCGGTACCGGAGTGCGACTCCGTGCCCGCCAGCGACTCGCAGGCGTCCAGCACCGAGCGCCGGATGTGGGCGTTGCGGGTGAGCTTCTTCTGCTCGTCGTTGATCTTCTGCTCGATCCGGTCGATCTCCTTCCGGGCCTCCACCGCCTTGTCCGCGTAGACGGAGGCGACGGTCACGGCCGCGATGAAGCCGAAGAAGGGGACCCAGGCGTAGGCGGGCGTGGTCGCGGCCACCACCACGTCGCGGTTGTACTCCTCGTTGGCCTCGGCCAGGGCGGCGCGGTCGTCGGCGATCTGATCGCGGACCGCCCGCCACTCCGCGTCCTCGTGGTCGTAGCGCTTCTCGTACTTCTCCTTGAGCGGGGCGAGCAGCCGGGTGTCCTCGGCCGCCCGCTGCTGGAACGCCCGGACCAGCTCCGCGACCCCGCCCCCCTGCGCGGCCAGTTCCCGGGACCGGGCGATGCACCCGTCCAGGACCTCCTGGAAGCGGCCGCGGGCGGTCGGGTCCTCCAGCCCGCGCTCCTTCACCAGCCTGAGCAGCTCGCCGTAGGTGTCCTGGGCCTCGTGCCCGTAGACGCGGACCGCTTCGGCGACCTCGACGCTGCGCGGCATCACGGTGCCGTTCCACTCCGCGACGTGGCCGTGCATCGACGCGTAGCGGTCCCTGATGTCGGCGAAGTCCGCGGCGTCGTCGCCGGGGGTCAGCTGGAACCGGTTCCGGATCGACTCGTCGTCGGCGGGCAGCGCCAGCACCGCGGCGCAGTACGCCTGGAGGTGGTACCACTCGGCCTGGGAGAGCAGGAACCGCCGCCCGCCGTCCGAGCCGGTGCCGCGGAGCCGGTCGGCCTGCCCCTTGATGTCGATCTCCAGGGTCATCGGAGCCCCCGTCTCGTGGTCGTGCGGTGCGGCCCGGGGGCCGCGCGCGGCGGCCCCCGGGCGGGCGGTCAGTAGGACTCGTGCCGGATCATGTCGCCGGTCATCTCCACGGTGACCGAGGTGACCCCGCTCAGGTCCAGGCCGGGGTTGTTCTGCTTCAGCACGGTGAACCGCCAGCCGGTGAACGGGGTGGGCTGCATCAGCACCTTGCCGAACTCCTCGGAGACCTTGCCGTCCGTGACGATCTCCGGCCGGCCTCCGGTGATCCTGTACTCGAACGTCCGGTGGGAGGGGCGGGCGCTGAACGCGAACTCCGTGCCGCGGAACCGGTCCTGGTAGCCGCCCGAGCCGTGGATGCCGATCACGATGCTCTTCCCGGCGGCCGGGACGGCCCCGTCCAGGTAGATCCGGATCGTGTTCAACCGCACCCGGTCCAGCCCTTGGAATTCGGGGTGGCGCAGGTCGATCGGGAGGTCGAGGCCCTCCTTGCCGGACAGCCCCTCCAGCTTCTTCTTCTCCGTCACCTTCCACGAGGCGGTGCGCTGCTGCGGCGGCGGGTCGAAGCGGTTCAGCGCCGCCTCGTACTCGCGGGCGATGCCGGCCAGCCGCCCGGCCAGCCCGGCCGCGTCGGCGGCCATGGTGGGCACCGTCTCGGGTTCGGCCAGCGCCCAGTACCGGTAGGCGCGGCCGTAGTTCTCCAGCGCGATGAACATCCACCGCTTCTGGTCCAGGTAGCCCTGGTAGAAGGCCTGCGCGGCGCCGTCGCCGAGGGTCTTGGTCCGCTCCAGCTCCTTGATGTGGGCCTCCATCCGCAGGCACTGGCGGCGGGAGAGCTCGGCCTGCAGGGTGGCCCGGATCAGCTGCTGGGAGGCCTGGAGGTAGCCGGCCTGCGCGGTGACGAACGCCCGGCCGTAGACGGAGAGGCCCTCCAGTGCGGCGAGGTAGGAGGCGCCCTCCGCGAAGTGCCCGAGCATCGCACGCGCGATGACCTGGAAGTTCTCCCACTCGGCGATCGCGTTCACCGAGCCGTGGCCCGCGGTCTTGCGGAGCAGTTCCTCGATCTTCTTCATCGAGGCCGCGTCCAGGTCGCGGACCATCTCCTTCATCTCGGTGTCCAGGCCGCGCAGCTCGTTGATCAGCTCCAGGGCGTCCTGAATGGCCTTGGTGGTGCGGGCGATGTCCGCGGCCTGCTTGATGATGTCCTGCGCCAGCTCGATCGTCTTGACCAGCTTCGCGATCGCCGGGCCGGCCTCGAAGACGCCCATCGCGCCGGAGGCGATCGCGGTGCCCAGCGAGATCAGCGCGGAGGAGCCCTTGAGGACCGCTTCGAGGACGCCCTTCTTCTTCAGGTACTCGATCTGGCCCTCGAAGTCGCGCTTGGCCCGGTCCACCTCGTTCTTCTGGCTCTCCAGGTCCTTCTTGGCCTTGTCCAGCGCCGCGGCCGCGCCTTCGGCGTTGAACTTGGCCTGGTCGCGCAGCTGGGTGTGGAAGGAGTGGGTGTCCTTCATGTTCGCCAGCAGCACCTTGGCGGCATTGACCCGGTCCCCGATGGAGAGTTCCCGGTTGCGCAGCGTGATGTAGTTCCCCTCGTAGGCCGCCACCGCCTTCTGGTAGACGCCGAGGTGCTTCCCGTACAGGTCCCGGTTGAGGGAGGGGACGTAGCGCCCGTGCGGGAGGTCGCTGTCGTGCAGCTGGAGCAGGCTGCTCGCCTGGGCGAAGAGCTCCCGCAGGTGGGTGCTCTGCGCGGCCAGGCGGGCCGTCCAGCGCAGCATGGCCACCGCCCGGGCCCGGTCGGCCGCCCAGAACTGGGTGGCGTGCTGGAACAGCATGGTCAGCGACCGGCCGAGCTGCACCGGCTCGCCGCTGCCCGGCACCGGCACGGTCTTCTGCTCGGTCACCTGCGCCTCGTCGTCCGCGACGCGTATGCGCAGCCCGGCCCGCTTTCCCAGGGCCTCGGGCCGGTCCCGCCATCCGCCGCCGGACTTCGGGACGCACAGCGGCAGCTTCCCCGCCTTCTCCTCGTCGGCGATCTCGGAGGTGTAGAGCACCAGGCCGGAGCCGTTCGCCATGCGCAGGGCGGCGCCCTTGGCGACCGCGATCCGCCGGGCCGTGATCTGCCAGCCGACGCCCTCCTTCAGCTCGGCCGCCGGGGAGGCCGAGAGGGTGACGGTGTCGGCGTAGAGCTGGACGATGCGCACGCTCGGCTCTTTGGCCAGGCGTTCGACCACCTTGCCGGTGTCCAGCTCCCGGCCGTGGAAGTAGGCGTTGTTCCCGTCGATGACCGGGCTGGTCAGCGCCGGGACGCCGAGCGCCTTGGGCAGGCCGTCGCCGGCCCCGCCGGCATCGGCGGCGCCCCGGGCCCGGGGGACGGTACGGGAAGCGGTCTGCTCGCTGGTCATCGTGCTGCTCCTCGGAGGTTCGGGCTGCGGGTCGGCACGGTCAGACCACCGTCTGCAGTGCCAGGTAGGGCGGCCGGGCGATGTCCGTCCGCTCCAGGTGGGCGTCGGTCTGGACGGCGAGCGTCTTCCACTGGACGATCGAGCGCGGCAGCCGGGCCGCGGCCGACGCGGCGGCCGTACGGGGGTCGGCCTCCGCGGCGTCGGCCAGCGCCGACAGGTCGGACGCGATCTCCAGCCATCCGTCGCGCAGCCGCTCCAGCAGGGCGGCGGCGCGGCCGGAGTGCTCCGCCATGGCGCCCAGCGCGTCGGCGGCGGCCGTGGCGCACACTCCGGCGCGGGCCCCGGCCAGCAGCCGGAGGGGGTCGTCCGAAGTGATCGCCGCGCTCTCCAGCTCGGTGCGGATCCGCAGCAGCTCGGTGATGTAGACCCCGTCCGCGGTGGGCGCGGTCAGCAGCCCGTACAGCGGGATCCACCGGTAGGCCGGGACCGTCCCGGCCGCGTGCGCGGCGCGGGTGTACTCCTCGTTCGCCTCGGCCAGCGCCCGCTGCGCGGCGGTCAGCCGCCCCCGGGCCTTGGCCCAGGCGGGATCGTCGGAGCCGCAGGGGGCGTGCGCGGCGAGCCCGCGGGCCCGCTCCGCCAGCTCCCCGGCGTCCCGGCGGAACTCCGCCACCAGGCCGCGGGCCCGTTCGGCCGCGGCCGCGCACTCCGCGGCCTGCGCGGCGCGGCCGCGGGCCGGCCGGGCGAACTCCGCGCGCCGCTCCGGCGCGTCCAGCCCGCCGGCGGCCAGTTCGGCCATCTCGCCGTAGTCCATCTCCGCCGTCCTGGCGAAGGCGCGCAGGTCCACGGCGGCGTTCACCCCGGCGGGCAGCGCATCGCCCTCCCAGCGGTCGGCGAGTTCGCGGGCCTCGGCGTAGAGGCCGAGCGCCTCGGCGGAGTCCCCGGTGCCGGCGGCGGGGTCGAGCCCCGTCCGCGCGGCCAGGGCGGCGCCGTCGGTGGGCAGCGCCTGAACGGTGGTGCAGTGCAGCTGGACGAGGTGCCACTCCGGCCCGGCGAGCAGGGGGCGGCCGCCGGGGGCCGCGCGGAGCCGGTCCGCCTGGTCCCGGAGGTCGAGGGCGTCGGTCATCGGGGAGTCCGTTCTCGCTGTCGTTCCGGTCGGGCGGGGCGGCGGGCGCCGCGGCGCCCGCCGCCCCGGAGGGAGGGGAGCCCGGTCAGGCGGCGAGCTGGAGCTCGGCGTAGCTGGGCTTCTTGATGTAGGCGCTGTTGATGTAGCCCTGGGCGTCGTTGGCGATGGCCTCCCAGTCGTTGATGGCCTGCTGCACCTGTAGGTCCACCAGCTCCTCGGCCTTCTTGATGTCCTCGTCGACCAGCTTGGCCAGGTCGCGCATGCTCTTGGCGATGGAGATCCAGCCCGACTGCATCTTGTTGAGCGTGTCCAGGGCGAGGTCCACGTTCTTCTTGGTGTCGTCCGCCGAGTCCTTGGCGTACTTCGCCGACTTGGTGATGTGCGCGTTCCGGGTCAGCTTCTTCTGGGCGTCGCCGATCTTCTTCTCCAGCGCCTCGATCTCGGCCTTGGCCCTCAGTGCCTTTTCGGTGTAGATGCCGGCGACGGTCGCGGCCGCGATGAAGCCGAAGATGGTGACCCAGGCATAGGCGGGCGTGGTCGCGGCCACGGTCACATCGTGGTTGTACTCGTCGTTCTTGGCCTTCAGCTCGTCCTGGTCCTTCTTGATCTGGTCCTTGAGCTTCTGCCACTCGGCGTTCTTCTCGTCGTACTTCTTGTCGTATTCGACCTTGAGGTCGCCCATGTCCTTGGCGTCCTGCTTGGTCTGGTCCCGGAACGTGGTGATGTATCCGGAGACCTTATCGGCGCTCTTGGCGAACTGGTCCGCCTTCTTCGCCCGGTCGTCCACGATCCTGAGGAACCTCTTCTTCCTCTCTTCGTCGCCCAGGCCCTCCTTCGCCAGTTTGAGCATTTCGCCGTAGTAGATGTGGGCGTTGTTCCCGTAGTTCTTGATGTCGGTGGCCAGCTTGATGCTCTCCGGCATCGCGGTGTCGTCCCAGAACTTGACGTGGTCGTACATCTTCTTGTACTGGTCCCTGAGGGTCTTGAAGTCCTCGGGCTTGTCATCGGAGGTGAGGGCGAGCTTGATCTTGATCATCGCGTCGGTGGTCGGCAGGGCCTGCACGGTGGTGCAGTAGACCTGGACGTTCCGCCATTCCGCCTCGGTCAGCAGGAACCGCTTCTTCTGGTCGACATGGTTGATTCCGCGGAGCTTGTCCGCCTGGCCTTTGATGTCCGGCTCGGTGGCCATGGAAATTCCCTTCCGTATGCACGTGCGGCATGCTCTTCTTTGGAAGAAGGTGCTATTTCGGGGGGTGGAGAGGTCCCCTGACCCTCTGGGTCGGGGTTTTCGGGCCTCTTTTTCATTCCCTTGCTCCCCGGTGCTGATTATGCGCGCGTATGCATGTGCCAAAAACAGGCCAGACGAAAAGGGCTCTGTTCTGGGTGGCCGAAACACGATCGGTCGGCAACCTGGTGGCCCGGTTCGCTGATGATTCCCGGTGAAATGGTGCATCTCGTGGGGGCGGCGGATTCCGATTCCATGTCCGGGAAGCCGCCGTAACCGTCGCCCCGGCTGCGGGCGCGGTGCCGGAAGGCCGGATCGCGCCGTCCGGCGATGAGTCCGCCGGCCGCGCGCGGTCGTAACCGGGAGAGGCAGGAGAAGAGCGACGACGAGCGGAGGCCCGGCATGCGGCGGCTGATCCTCACCGAGAACATCACCCTGGACGGCGTCATCGAGGCGTCCGGCGACTGGTTCGGTCCCGGCGGCTCGGACCCGGACGCGGACGACTCCGACATCCTGGAGGAGCTCAAGAGGCAGATGGCCGAGGAGCGGGCGCTGCTCCTCGGGCGGGTGACCTTCGAGGAGTTCCGCGGCTACTGGCCGGCCCGGGCCGGGGAGCCGGACGGCATCGGCGACCACCTGAACGCGGTCGCCAAGTACGTCGTCTCCCGCACCCTGGGCGACCCGGGGTGGGCGAACACGACGGTGCTGCGCGGGCCGGTCGAGGACGAGGTCCGCGCGCTGAAAGCCGGGGAGGGCGGCCCGATCGGGATGACCGGGAGCACCGCCCTGGCGCGTGCGCTGACCGCCGCCGGGCTCATCGACGAGTACCGGCTCTTCGTCTACCCGGTGGTCATCGGCGGCGGCACCCGGCTCTTCCCGGACGGCACCCGGCTCCCCCGCCTGGAACCGGTGCGGACCGAGCGGTTCCGGTCCGGCGTCGTCCTGCTCCACTACCGGGCGGACCGCGGCTGAGCACGGCGGGCGGAGCCCGCCGCCGGCCCCCGGGCGGGCGGGGGCCGGCGGCTCGGCGCCTCCCCCCGGGCCGGGTGCGAGCCCGGCCCGGGGGGAGGCGCGGCCGAGGCCGCTACCAGGTGACGGGGACCTCGGCGACGTGCGGGACGCCGAGGCCGCCCGCGCGGACCTCCTCGGCGGGGATGGCCAGCCGCAGGGTGGGGATGCGGGACAGGATCGTGAAGTAGGCGACATCCAGGGCGACGTTCGCGAAGTTCATCGCGACGCACTGGTGCGGGCCGTGGCCGAACGCCAGGTGCGACCTGCCCTCCCGGGTGAGGTCGAGCGTGTGCGGGTCGGAGAAGACCGAGGCGTCCCGGTTGATCGCCTGGGTCGCCATCACCACCGCGTCGCCCGCCTTGACGGAGCGCCCGCCGATCTCGATGTCCTCCACCGCCAGCCGGGACAGCACGTCGCCCACCGACAGGTAGCGCAGCAGCTCGTCGACCGCCCCGGGGTGCGCCTCGGGGTCCTTGCGGACGGCGTCCGCCTGCTCGGGGTGGGCCAGCAGCACGAACAGCCCCGACGCGATCATCGACAGGGTGGACTCGTTCCCGCTGCCGGTGACCAGCATGACCGCGTTGACCAGCTGCTGGTCGGTGATCTCGTCGGACCGCTCGGCGGCCTTGGCGAGCACGGTGCTGACCAGGTCGGTGCCGGGCTCGGCCCGGCGCCGCGCCAGCTGCCCGGCGTAGTAGCCGCCCAGGTGGTAGATGGCGGGGAAGAGCATCTCCGGGTCGCTGCCGAGCCCCTGGAGGTGGTGCACGTACGCCTCCCGGTCCTCCTCGGCGACGTCGAACAGCTCGGCGAGCATCATGGACGCGAACGGGATCGCGTACGAGTGCAGCAGGTCGGTCGCCGGCCCCTTCTCCAGGATCCCGTCGACCAGCCCGTCGGCGATCCGCTGCAGCCGCGGCCGCAGCTCCCGGGTCCGCTTGACGGTGAACGCGGAGATCACCAGGCGGCGCAGCGCGTTGTGCTCCGGGTCGTCCATCAGGTTGAAGGTCTTGGACTCGCCCTCGGGAACCGGCTGGGGCATCCCCGTGCCCGGCATCAGCTTCGCGTTGTGCGGGAAGTCCGGGTTGCCCCGGTCCGCGGAGATCCCCGGGTGGGCCATCAGGGCGCGGGCCTCGTCGTAGCCCGTGACGATCCAGGCCTTCCGGCCGTCGAGCAGCTCCGCCTCGGCCAAGGGGCCCTGCTCGACCAGCTCGGTGTAGCCGTCCGGCAGGTGGTACGGGCAGTTGCCGCGCTTGGGCGGGAAGGACGGGGCCGCGCCGGTGACGGTGGTGGTGTCGGTCATGGCTTCTTTTCTCTCGGGGGCCGCGGCGGCGCCGGGGCGCCGCCGCGGGCGGACTGTGGTGTGCGGGTGCGGCGCGGGGCCCCGCGCCGCACCCCTCAGGCCCGTACGGTCGCCAGCGGGATCCGCTCGGGGCCGAACAGCATGTGCGTCTGCTGGAACTCGACGGGGGCCGAGCCCGGCGCCGGGCTCATCCGCTCGTACCGGTCGAACAGCGCGTTCAGCGCCCCCGTGATCTCCACCCGGGACAGCATGGCCCCGAGGCAGAAATGGATCCCGTGGCCGAGCGAGACGTGCTTGTTCGGGTGCCGGCGGATGTCGAACCGCTCCGGGTCGGGGAACACCCGCTCGTCGTGGTTGGCGGAGAGCATCCACGGGACGACCACGCTGTTCGCCGGGATGGGGTGCCCCGCGACCTCGGTGTCGGCGGTGGTGTAGCGCTGCAGCCGGGTCGACGGCGGCCAGCAGCGCAGGATCTCCTCCACCGCCCGCGGGATCAGTGAGCGGTCCGCCCGCAGCTCCGCCTCGACCTCCGGGTGCTCCAGCAGCGCCAGCACGGCGTGCCCGAGCACCGCGGCGGTGGTGAGGTGGCCCGCCTGCAGGATCTGCACCGCCAGGTTGGCCACCTCGTGGTCGGCCAGCCGCTGCCCGTCCAGCTCCGCGTTGAGCAGGTCGGTGATCAGCCCCGGAGCGGGGTCGGCCTCACCGCGCCGGACCGCGCAGAGCTGGAGCAGGTAGCCCATCAGCTCCATGAACGGCCCGCCCAGGGCCGAGTCGACCGACGCCCGCACCGCCGCCTCGTCGGTGAGGTCGGGCGGCTCGATCAGCATGATCTTCTCGACCAGCTCCTGGAACGCCCCCGCGTCGCCCGCCGGGATGCCGAACAGCTCGGCGATCACGGTCGCCGGCAGCGGTACCGCGAACCCCTCGACGAAGTCGAACTCCGCGGGCAGCCCGTCCAGCAGCGCCTCGCTGATCTCGGTCACCCGCGGCGCCAGAGCGCGCATCTTGCGCGGCGTGAACGCCTGCGACGCCAGCTTCCGCAGCTTGCTGTGGACCGGCGGGTCGGCGACCAGCATCATGCCGTCGGTCATGTTGGGCACATCGCTCGGCAGCACGTGCGCCGGGTTGCTGGAGAACACCGCGGTGTCCATGGCCACCCGGAGCACGTCGTCGTAGCGGAAGACGTGGTAGGTCCCGGACGGGTCCCGGTACACCGGCTTCTCGTCGCGCATCCGCCGCAGCCAGGCGAGCTGCTCGCCCAGCCCCTTCCGGGCCGGCGGCGGGAACGGTGCGGGCCCCGCCGCCGCAATGGCCTGCTCTGTCATGGCCGCCCCCCTCACGCGCGCTTCACGGTGACCGGGACCGACCGGACGGTGTACATCTCGCCCTCGTAGAACTCGATCCGGGCGCCCGGGTCGACCTCGATCGCGGCGAACCGGCGGAACAGCGCCTCCAGCCCGATCCTGGCCTCGGTCTTGGCCAGCATCGCGCCGAAGCAGTAGTGGATGCCGTGCCCGAAGGTGACGTGCCGGTTCGGCTTGCGGGCGGCGTCGAACCGCTCCGGGTCGGCGAACACCCGCTCGTCGTGGTTGGCCGAGATCAGCCACTGCAGGACCATGCTCCTGGCCGGGATCGGCACACCGCCGATCTCTGTGTCCACCGTGGTGAACCGCTGGATCCGCGGCGCCGGCGGCTGGGTGCGCAGGATCTCCTCGACCGCGTCCGGGATCAGCGCGTGGTCGGCGCGCAGCCGCCGCTCCAGCTCCGGGTCGGCGGCCAGCGTCAGCACCGCGCTGCCCAGCACCGACGTCGCGGTGATGTGCCCGGCCTGGACCAGCTGGATGGCGAGGTTGGCGACCTGGTGGTCGGCCAGCCGCTCGCCCTCCACCTCGGCCTGGATCAGGTCGCTGATGAACCCGTCGCCGGGCTCCTCCCGCAGCCGGGCGCACAGGCCGTGCATGTAGGACTGCATCTCCATGAACGGCCCCATGTAGGCCTCTTCGATGGAGGTCTCCACCTCCTGCTCGTCGTTGGGGTTGGGCGCCGAGACCGCGAGCAGCCGCTCGGTCCACCCCAGGAACAGCGGCAGGTCCTCCTTGGGGATGCCGAGCAGCTCGGCGACCACGTTGATCGGCAGCTGCTGGGAGAACGCCTGGACGAAGTCGAACTCGTCGCCGGGCAGGGCGTCCAGCAGCTCCTCCGCGATCTCCCCGATGCGCTCGTTCAGGTTCTTGACCCGGCGGGGGGTGAACGCCTGGCTGGCGATCCGGCGCACGCTGGTGTGCTGCGGCGGGTCCATCACCGCGAGCATGCCCGAGGTCAGCTCCGCGGCCGCGGACGGCATCACATAGGACGAGTCGCTGGAGAACGTCACCGGGTCGCCCAGCACGCTCTGCACGTCGTCGTAGCCGAAGACGTGGTACATGCCGAACGGGTCGCGGTAGACGGGGTGCTCGGCCCGCATCCGCCGGGTCCAGGCGACCAGGTCGCCCAGCCCCTCCCGCGCGGACGGCGGGACCATGGCGGGGTCGATCTGCGGCATCTGCTCTGTCATCGTCACACTCTCTCGATCGGTTCGATCTCGTTCGAAGGTGGAGCCGGCGGCGGGGTCCGCGCTCAGGCGGACCCCGCCGGGGCCCCGGCCGCGTCCGGAGACGGAGCGGCTACAGCGGCTTGCGCATCCACTCGCGGACGGCCTCACCGGTCGAAGAGGCGTGCTCCTCCATCATCGACCAGTGGTTTCCGGCCGCGTCGAGCGCGGTGTGGGGCAGGTCCCACGACGCCCGCCAGGCGTCTCCGGGGGGCCCGTCCGCCCCTCCGCTCACGGAGTGCAGCGACTCCGAGGCGCGGACGAAGAGGGTGGGCACCCCGGTCTCCTGCGGCTTCCAGTCGGCGAACACCCGGAAATAGCAGCCCATGGCCAGCAGCCGGGTGTCGTCGACGCCCCCGACGGCCTCCTCGCGCTCGATCGAGCTGTTCATGAACGTGCTCCTGAACCGCTCGATCTCCCGGCTGCCCGGCACGTAGGTGTCGAGCAGGACGACGCCCATCGGCGGGGTGCCCAGCTCCTCCAGGTAGGTGGCGGCGGCGTGCGCCAGCCACCCGCCCGAGGAGTGCCCCAGCAGCACGAACGGCGACCCGCCCGAGGCCTCCCAGACCATCTCCGCCTGGAGTTCGACGGCCGCCTCGGCCGACGCCGGGAGCGGCTCGCCGCGGCGGAACCCGGGCGCGGGCACCATGGCCACGTCCCGCTCTCCGCGGAAGGCCGCCGAGAACCGGGCGTACTGCTGGGCCCCGGTGATCGCCACCGGCGCGGCGAAGCAGACCAGGGCGGGCTGCTCGGTGCCCCGGCTGAGCACGACGTGGTCCGGCGTCTCCGCCAGCTCCGCCACCCCGGTGAACGAGGGGCGCAGCCGCGACGCGCTCTTGATGAACTCCACGCCCTCGGCGATCTTGCCCTCGGCCACCGCCTGCCGGTACAGCAGCTCGATGGTCCCGGCGGCCGCCTCCGGCGCGGCGGACGCGGCGGCGTCCGCCCCGGCCTCCCGCTCGCGGGCGTCCTCCGGCCCGCCGTCCCCGCCCAGCTCCTCGGTGAGCAGGGCGACCACGTCGCGCGGGGTCGGGTGGTCGAAGACCAGAGTCGCCGGGAGCCGCAGCCCGGTCGCCGCGATCAGCCGGTTGCGCAGCTCCACCGCGGTGAGCGAGTCGAAGCCCATCTCCGGGAAGCCGACGCCGTCCGGGACGGCGTCGGGCCCGGAGTAGCCGAGGACCGCGGCGACGCTGCCGCGCACCATCTCCAGCAGGGCCTCGCCGCGCTGCTCGGGGGAGAGCCCGGCCAGGCGCCGGCGCAGCGACGACGGGTCGGCCCCGGTCTGCCCGCCCGGCCCCGCGGCCCGCCGGGCGGTGGCCCGGATGAGCCCGCGGAACAGCGGGGGAACAGGACCGGCCCCGAACTGGACGCGCAGCGCCCCGATGTTGACGTGCAGCGGCACCAGGAGCGCCCGGTCCACCGAGGCGGCGGCGTCGAACAGCTCCAGGCCCTCCGCCGAGGAGATCGGGCGCAGCCCCGACCTGCTCAGCCGCTCCTTGCCGTCCTCGCCCAGCTCACCGGTCATCTCGCTGGCCTGCTCCCACAGGCCCCAGGCCAGCGACGCCGCGGGCAGCCCGAGGCCGCGGCGGTGCGCCGCGAGGGCGTCGAGGAACGCGTTGGCGGCGGCGTAGTTGCCCTGCCCGGGGTTGCCCAGGATCCCGGCGGCCGAGGAGAACAGCACGAAGGAGGAGAGGGCCATGCCCCTGGTGAGTTCGTGCAGGTTCCAGGCGGCGTCGGCCTTGGGGCGGAGCACGGTGTCCAGGCGCTCGGGGGTGAGGGACTCGATGACACCGTCGTCCAGCACACCGGCGGCATGTACGACCGAGGTCAGTGGGAACTCTGCGGGGATGTCCGCCAGCAGGTCGGCGAGTGCGTCGCGGTCGGCGGCGTCGCAGGCCGCGATGGTCACCCGGGTACCCAGTTCCTCCAGTTCGGCGGCCAGTTCTGCGGCGCCGGGCGCTTCCATGCCGCGTCGGCCGGTGAGCAGCAGGTGGCCCGCACCGCGTCCGGCGAGGTGCCGGGCGACCAGCGCGCCGAGCGCACCGGTGCCGCCGGTGATGAGCACGGTGCCGTGCGGGTCGGGCGCCGGGGCGTCCGCCTCGGCGGGGGCGGCGGCCCGGGCCAGGCGGGGCACCAGCACCTTGCCCGCGCGTACCGCCGCCTGCGGCTCACCGCCGGCCGCCACGGCGGTGAGCACGGCGGTCGAGGCCGCGTCCTCGTCCGCGTCGATCAGTACGAACCGGTCGGGGTGCTCGGCCTGGGCGGTCCGGAGCAGGCCCCACACCGCCGCACCGGGCAGGTCGGTGATCTGCTCGTCCGCTCCGGCCGCGACCGCGCCCCGGGTCACGACGACCAGCCGGGAGCCGGCGAACCGCTCCTCGGCCAGCCACCCCTGCACCAGGCCGAGCGCCCGCGCGGTCGCGGAACGCACCTCGGCGGACGCGTCCACCGCCCCGCCGACGGCTCCGCCGGAGGCCGGGGTGAAGGCGGCGAACACCACCTCGGGCACCGGCGCACCGCCCGTGCCGAGGGCGGCCAGGTCCGCGGCGGGCTCGGCTCCGGCGGCCGCCGGAGCGGCCGGCCGGTCGCCGCCGCCCAGCACCGCGGACGAGACTCCCGCCCCCGACGCCGCCGGGACACCGCTCCACTCCACCGCGAACAGCGAGTCGTGGCCCTCACCGGAGGGCACCGCCAGCTGCTCGGCCGAGATCTGCCGCAGCACCAGGCCGCCGACCGAGAGCACCGGGGCGCCGGCGGCGTCGGCCACCGCGACGGAGACGCCGTCCGGGCCGTCGGGGGCGATCCGCACGCGCAGGACGGAGGCCCCGACCGCCTGCAGCGCCACGTCCGTCCAGGCGAACGGAAGCCGCACCGCCGCCTGCTCAGAGGGCCTTTCCCGCAGCATTCCGGCGTGCAGGGCGGCGTCCAGCAGGGCGGGGTGCACGCCGAACCGGGCGGCGTCGTCCTGCTCCTCCTGGTCCAGGGCCACCTCGGCGAACACCTCGTCACCGCGCCGCCAGGCCGCCCGGAGCCCCCGGAAGACCGGTCCGTAGCCGAAACCCTGCTCGGAGAGCCGGTCGTAGAAGCCCTCGGTGTCCGCCGGGACGGCGCCGGGCGGAGGCCACTCGGCGAGGTCGAAGGGGTCGGCCGCAGCGGGGGAGAGGGTCCCCTCGGCGTTGCGGGTCCACGGTTCGTCCGGCCCGGCCTCCTCCCGGCGGGAGTGCACGCTCACCGGCCGGCGGCCGTCCTCGCCGGGTGCGCCGACGGCCACCTGGACCTGCACCGCACCCTGTTCGGCCAGGACGATCGGGGCCTGCAGGGTGAGCTCCTCGACTCGGGCGCAGCCGGCCTCGGAACCGGCCTGGAGCGCCAGCTCCAGCAGAGCGGTTCCGGGAAGCAGAACCGTCCCCAGCACGGCGTGATCCGCCAGCCAGGGGTGGGTGCGCAGCGACAGCCGGCCGGTCAGCACCCGGCCGCCGGTCTCCGGCAGCTCCACCGCCGCCCCCAGCAGGGGATGGTCCGGGGAGCCGAGCCCCGCGGCCGACACCCCCGCCCGGCGCCCACCGGCCTCAACGGACGCCTCCAGCCAGTAGCGCTCGCGCTGGAAGGCGTAGGTGGGCAGGTCGGTGCGCTCGGCGCCGGTGCCGGTGAAGACCTGGGTCCAGTCCACGGGGACGCCGTTGACGTGCGCCTCTGCCAGGGAGGTGAACAGGCGCTCCGGCCCGCCTTCGTCGCGGCGGAGGGTGCCGATGGCGGCGACCGCCTTCTCCTGGGCTTCGGCGGTCTCCTGCAGGCCCATCAGCAGCACCGGGTGCGGGCTGCACTCGATGAACGTGCCGTGGCCGTCCTCCAGCAGCCTGCGGGCGGTGTCCTCCAGCAGGACGGTCTGGCGGAGGTTGGTGTACCAGTACCCCGGGTCCAGCTCGGCGGTGTCGATCGGCTCGGCCAGCACCGTGGAGTAGAACGGGATCTCGGAGCCGCGCGGCTCGATCGGGGCCAGTGCCTCCAGGATCTGTTCTTCGATCCGCTCGACATGGGCCGAGTGCGAGGCGTAGTCCACGGGGACGCGCTTGGCGCGCACGCCGTCGGCCTCGCAGCCGGCCAGCAGCTCGTCGAGGGCGTCGGTGTCGCCGGAGACCACCGTTGCGGCGGGGCCGTTGACGGCGGCGACCGACAGCCGTCCGTCCCACTCCTCCAGACGTCGGGCGGTCTCCTCGGCGGGCAGGGCCACGGAGACCATGCCGCCCTTGCCGGACAGTTCCAGCAGGGCCTTGCTGCGCAGCGCGACCACGCGGGCGGCGTCTTCGAGCGAAAGGGCTCCGGCGACGCAGGCGGCGGCGATCTCTCCTTGGCTGTGCCCGACGACGGCGTCGGGCTGCACGCCGTGTGCGCGCCAGACCTCGGCGAGGGAGACCATGACGGCCCACAGCGCGGGCTGGACCACATCGACGCGCTCCAGGGACGGTGCGCCGTCGGTGCCGCGCAGGACGTCGATCAGTGACCAGTCGGTGAAGGAGGCCAGCGCGGCCGCGCATTCGCTCATCCGCTCGGCGAAGACCGGGGAGGAGTCCAGCAGCTCGACGGCCATCCCGGCCCACTGGGATCCCTGGCCGGGGAAGACGAACACCGTCCGGCCCGGGGACCCGGCGGTGCCGCGCACCGCGCCGGAAGCGGCGTCGTCGTCGGCCAGCGCGGTGAGCCCGGCAAGCAGCTCTTCCCGGTCCCGGCCGATCAGAACGGCGCGGTGCTCGAACATCGGCCGCGTGGTGACCAGGGAGTACACCGTGTCCAGCGGCTCCGGTGCGGCGTCCGCGGCGAGGTGGTCGCGGAGCCGCTCGGCCTGGGCGCGCAGTGCCGTCTCGGTCTTCGCCGACACGACCAGCGGCATGGCCGGCAGAGTCCGCGAGGTCTCGGACTTCGGGAGCCCGGAGACCGCGCCGGAACCCGCTTTCGCCGGTTGCCCGATCGGCGCCTGCTCGACCACGACGTGCGCGTTGGTGCCGCTCACCCCGAAGGACGAGACCCCGGCCCGGCGGGGTTCGCCGGTCTCGGGCCAGGGCTGCGCCTCGTTGAGCAGTTCCACGGCGCCCGCCGACCAGTCCACGTGCGGCGAGGGCCGCTCGGCGTGCAAGGTCTTCGGCAGTGTGCCGTGGCGCATGGCCATGACCATCTTGATCACGCCGGCCACGCCGGCCGCGGCCTGGGTGTGGCCGATGTTGGACTTGATCGAGCCGAGGAAGAGCGGCCGCTCTTCGGGCCGGTCCTGGCCGTAGGTGGCGAGGAGCGCCTGGGCCTCGATCGGGTCGCCGAGGCTGGTGCCGGTGCCGTGCGCCTCCACAGCGTCCACGTCGGCCGGCGTCAGGCCGGCGTTGGCCAGGGCCTGGCGGATGACCCGCTGCTGGGACGGGCCGTTGGGGGCGGTCAGCCCGTTGGAAGCGCCGTCCTGGTTGACCGCCGTCCCGCGCACCACCGCGAGCACCTGGTGGCCGTTGCGGCGCGCGTCGGACAGCCGCTCCACCAGGAGCATGCCCGCCCCCTCGGCCCAGCCGGTGCCGTCGGCCGACTCCGAGAAGGACTTGCACCGGCCGTCATGGGCCAGCCCGCCCTGGCGGCTGAACTCGATGAACGCCGCCGGGGTGAACATCATCGTGACACCGCCGACCAGCGCCATCGAGCACTCGCCGCTTCGCAGCGCCTGCCCCGCCATGTGCAGGGCGACCAGCGACGACGAGCACGCCGTGTCGATGGTGACCGCCGGGCCCTCCAGGCCGAAGGTGTAGGCGACCCGGCCGGACGCCACACTGCCCGCGTTCCCGTTGCCGAGGTAGCCGCCCAGGTCGTCCGGCACGCTGGTCAGGCGGGACGCGTAGTCGTGGTACATCAGCCCGGCGAACACGCCGGTCCGGCTGCCGCGCACCGTCGCCGGGTCGATCCCGGCCCGCTCGAACGCCTCCCAAGAGGTCTCCAGCAGCAGCCGCTGCTGCGGGTCCATCGCCAGCGCCTCGCGCGGGGAGATCCCGAAGAACCCGGGGTCGAACCGGTCGGCCTCGTAGAGGAAACCGCCCTCGCGGGTGTAGCCGTCATCGCCGCCGTCACCGAGGTCCCAGCCGCGGTCCGAGGGGAAGGCGGAGACGCCGTCGCCGCCGGAGGCGACCAGATCCCACAGCTGCTCCGGCGAGGAGACGCCGCCCGGGTAGCGGCAGGCCATCCCGACGATGGCGATCGGGTCGTCGTCGGCGGCCGCCGCGACGGCCGCCTGCTGCACCGCCGGGGCGTCGCCCAGCAGCTCCGCCAGCAGGTGGTCCACCAGCGCGGCCGGGTTGGGGTAGTCGAAGATGAGCGTGGCCGGGAGCCGCTGCCCCGTCACCGCGTTCAGCCGGTTGCGCAGCTCCACCGCGGTCAGCGAGTCGAAGCCCAGCTCGGTGAAGGCGCGGTCGGCGTCGACGGACTCCGCGGAGGAATGGCCGAGGACGGCGGCCGCATGCGTGCGGACCAGCTCCGACAGTGTGCGGTGCCGCTCCTGCTCGGACATCCCGGCCAGCCTGCGCTGGAAGGCGTCGGCGTCGGGGGAGGCCTCGGCCGACCGCCGGACGGGGGTCCGGACCAGCCCGCGCAGCATCCACAGCAGCATCCCGGAGGCGGCCTGGCCGCGCAGCGCGGCCATGTCCAGGTGGGTGAGGACCAGCAGGCGCTCGTCCGAGGAGAGCGCGGCGTCGAAGAGGTCCAGCCCCTCCTCCCGGGACAGCGGGATCATGCCGCCGCGGCTCATCCGCCGCAGGTCGGTCTCGCCGAGTTCGCCCGCCATACCGCCGGTCTGCGCCCACAGGCCCCAGGCCAGCGAGACACCGGGCAGCCCGTCGGCGCGGCGCCGCTGGACCAGCCCGTCCAGGAAGGCGTTGGCGGCGGCGTAGTTGGCCTGCCCGGAGCCGCCCAGCGTTCCAGCGGCCGAGGAGAACAGCACGAACGCCGACAGGTCCAGGTCCCTGGTGAGTTCGTGCAGGTTCCAGGCGGCGTCGGCCTTGGGCCGCAGCACCGTTTCGAACCGCTCGGGGGTGAGGGACTCGACGGTGCCGTCGTCGAGGACGCCGGCGGCGTGTACGACCGAGGTCAGCGGGTGCTCTGCGGGGACGGACGCCAGCAGGTCGGCGAGTGCGTCGCGGTCGGCGGCGTCGCAGGCGGCGATGGTCACCGTCGCGCCCAGTTCCTCCAGTTCGGCGGCCAGTTCTGCGGCGCCGGGCGCCTCCATCCCCCGGCGGCCGGTCAGCACCAGGCGGCGGGCGCCGTGCGCGCTCACCAGGTGCCGGGCGAGCATCCCGCCCAGCGCACCGGTGCCGCCGGTGATCAGCACCGTGCCCTCCGGGTCGAACACCGGGGCGTCCGACCCGGCCGGCTCCGGCCGCGCCAGCCTGGCCATCACCGCGCGGCCGCCGCGCAGCGCGACCTGCGGCTCGGCGGAGGCCAGCACCGCCGCCAAGTCGGTCGCCGCGGGAGCGTCGGTGTCGGTGTCGATCAGCACGAACCGGCCCGGGTGCTCGGCCTGCGCGGCGCGGAGCAGACCCCACACCGCCGCGCCGGCGAGGTCGGTGACCCGGTCGTCCGCGCCGACCGCCACCGCGCCCCGGGTCACCAGGACCAGGCGCGACCCGGCGAACCGCTCCTCGGCCAGCCACCCCTGCACCAGCGCGAGCGCGCGGGCCGTCGCGGTGCGGACGGCAGCGGGAACGCCGTCCGCCGCCGCCCCCGGCGACACCAGGGCGAACACCGCGTCGGGCGGCGGGGAGTCCGCCTCCGCCAGCTCGGCGAGATCGGCGACGACCTGCTCGGCCGACCGCACCCCCGGTCCGGTTCCGGCGAGGGCGGGTCCGTCGCCTCCGTCGTCCAGGAACGCCCACCGCCCTCCGGCGGCACCGGCGCCCGCCGGCTCCGGCAGCGCCACCCACTCCAGCCGGAACAGCGAGTCGCGGTGCCCGGTGCGCCCGGCCGAGAGCTGGTCCTGGGTGACCGGCCGCGACACCAGGGACTCGATCGAGGCCACCGCCCGGCCGGTGCCGTCTGCGGCGTCGAGGGAGAGCGAGTCCGCGGTGACCGACGACAACCGGACGCGCAGGCTCGTCGCGCCGGAGGCGTGCAGCGACACCCCGGACCAGGAGAACGGGAGGCGCCCCTGCGTCGGAACGGCCTGGCCGTCGCGTTCGGCGGTGCTCAGACCCGCCGCGTGCAGGGCGGCGTCGAGCAGGGCGGGGTGTACGCCGAACCGGGCGGCTTCGGCCTGTTCCTCCTCGGGCAGGGCGACCTCGGCGAACACCTCGTCGTCCCGCCTCCAGGCGGCCCGCAGCCCCTGGAACACCGGGCCGTAGTAGAAACCGGCCTCGGTCACCCGCTCGTACAGGTCGCCGACCTCCAGCGCGACCGCACCCGCCGGAGGCCACTGCGCCAGGTCGTCCGAACCGGCGGTACCGCCACCGGTCAGCGTGCCCGCGGCATGCCGGGTCCAGGGCTCGTCGAACTCGGCGTCGGCGCGGCGCGAGTGCAGGCTCACCGGGCGGCGGCCGGAGTCGTCGGCCGCACCGACGGCCAGCTGCACCTGCACCGCCTCGTCGTCGGGGAGCACCAGGGGGGCTTCGAGGGTCAGCTCCTCCACCCGGTCGCAGCCGACCTGGTCACCGGCGTGGATCGCCAGCTCCAGCATGGCCGTGCCCGGCAGCAGCACGGTGCCCATCACCGCGTGGTCGGCGATCCAGGGGTGAGTGCGGAGCGAGAGCAGGCCGGTGAAGAGGAACCCGTCGTCGTCGGCGAGCGCCACGGCGGCGCCGAGCAGCGGGTGGTCCGGGGAGCCCAGACCCGCGGACGACACGTCGCCTTCGGTCGGGCCCGGCTCCAGCCAGTAGCGTTCGCGCTGGAAGGCGTAGGTGGGCAGTTCCACCTGCTGGGCGCCGGTGTCGGCGAAGAACGCGGTCCAGTCCACGGCCGATCCGTTGGTGTGCAGGGTTCCGAGCGCGCTGACCAGTGCGACCGTCTCGGGCCGGTCCTTGCGGGCGGTGGGGACGAGCAGGGCGGTCTCGGAGCCGACGCTGTCCTGTGCCATGGCGGTGAGGACGCCGTCGGGGCCCAGTTCCAGGAAGGCGGTCGCGCCCTGGGCGCTGAGGGTGCGGATTCCGTCGGCGAAGCGGACAGCCTCCCGCACGTGGCGGACCCAGTAGTCGGGGGAGCAGAGCTGTTCGGCGGTGGCGGTTTCCCCGGTCAGGTTGGAGACGACCGGGATGGCCGGGGGCGCGAAGGACAGTCCTTCGGCGGTCTTCCGGAAGTCCTCCAGCATCGGTTCCATGAGCGGCGAGTGGAAGGCGTGGCTGGTGTTGAGCCGCTTGGTCTTCCGTCCCTGCTCACGGAAGTGGTCCGCGATCTCGATGACCGCGTCCTCTTCGCCGGAGACGACGGTGGAGGTCGGGCCGTTGATGGCGGCGATCGCGGCCCGGCCTTCGAAGCCGGTCAGGGCTTCGGTGATTTCGTCTTCGGTGGCCTGGAGGGCGACCATGGCTCCGCCTGCGGGGAGGGCCTGCATCAGGCGTCCGCGTGCGGTGACCAGCGCGGCGGCGTCCTTGAGGGTGAGGACTCCGGCGGTGTGTGCGGCGGTGATCTCTCCGATGGAGTGGCCGGCCAGCAGGTCGGGGGTGATGCCCCAGGATTCGACCAGGCGGAAGAGCGCGGTTTCGATGGCGAAGAGTCCGGCCTGGGTGTAGGCGGTCTGGTCGATCAGCCCGGCCAGGTCGGAGCCCTCTTCTGCCCAGACGACCTCGCGAAGCGGCCGGTCCAGGTGGGCGTCGAGCGCAGCGCACGCGGTGTCGAAGGCTTCGGCGAAGACGGGGAAGGCCGCGTGCAGTTCGCGGCCCATGCCGGCGCGCTGGGATCCCTGCCCGGAGAAGAGGAACGCGGTCTTCCCGGTCGCTCCGGTGGTGCCTTGGACGAGGTTGGCGGCGGGCTCGCCGGAGGCGAGCGCGCCCAGCCCTGCCAGCAGGCCTTCGCGGTCACCGCCGGTCACGACCGCGCGGTGGTCCATGGCCGAGCGGGTCGTGGCCAGGGAGAAGGCCACGTCGTCCATGGCCAGGTCCGGGTGCGCGGTCAGGTGCGCGTGCAGCCGCTCGGCCTGGGCGCGCAGCGCCGCCTCGGTCTTGGCCGAGACGGTCACCGGCAGCGCGGCCGGTGTCCTCTCCGACCGGGGCCGGAGCACCGTCTTCGCCGTCTCCGGGCCCTTCTGCCCGGACTCCTCTTCGGGAACCTGCTCGATCGGTGCCTCTTCAACGACGATGTGCGCGTTGGTGCCGCTCACGCCGAAGGACGAGATGCCCGCCCGGCGGGGCTCACCGGTCTCGGGCCAGGGCCGCTCCTCGGTGAGCAGTTCGACGGAGCCCGCCGACCAGTCCACGTGCGGGGTCGGCTCGTCCACGTGCAGGGTCTTGGGGAGCGTGGCGTGGCGCATGGCCATGACCATCTTGATGATGCCGCCCACCCCGGCCGCCGCCTGGGTGTGTCCCAGGTTCGACTTCAGCGAGCCGAGCCAGAGCGGCCGGTCGTCGGGGCGCTCCCCGCCGTAGGTGGCCAGCACGGACTGGGCCTCGATCGGGTCGCCCAGGGTGGTGCCGGTGCCGTGCGCCTCGACCGCGTCGACCTTGTCCGGGGAGAGCCCCGCGTTCGCGAGCGCCGCCCGGATCACCCGCCGCTGCGACGGGCCGTTCGGCGCGGTCAGCCCGTTGGAGGCGCCGTCCTGGTTGACCGCGCTGCCGCGCACCACGGCCAGGACCGGGTGCCCGTTGCGGCGCGCGTCCGACAGCCGCTCCACCAGCAGCATGCCCGCACCCTCACCCCAGCTGGTGCCGTCCGCGGCGGCCGCGAAGGACTTGCAGCGGCCATCGGGGGCCAGCCCGCGCTGGCGGCTGAACTCCACGAACGCCGCCGGGGTGGACATCACCGTCACGCCGCCGGCCAGCGCCATCGTGCATTCGCCGTTGCGCAGCGCCTGAACCGCCAGGTGCAGGCCCACCAGCGACGACGAGCACGCGGTGTCGATGGTGACCGCCGGGCCCTCCAGGCCCAGCGTGTAGGCGACCCGGCCGGAGGCGATGCTCCCGGCGGTGCCGTTGCCGACGAAGCCCTCGAAGCCCTCCGGGACGGGCTGCAGGCGCGCGGCGTAGTCGTTGTACATGAGCCCGGCGAACACGCCGGTGCGGCTGCCGTGCAGCTGCTCCGGGGCGATCCCGGCCCGCTCGATCGCCTCCCAGGAGATCTCCAGCAGCAGGCGCTGCTGCGGGTCCATCGCCAGCGCGTCGCGCGGGGAGATCCCGAAGAACGCGGGGTCGAAGTGGTCGGCGTCGTGCAGGAGGCCGCTCTCGCGCACGTAGAAGGTGCCCGGAGTGTCGGGGTCCGGGTCGTACAGCTCCTCCAGGGGCCAGCCGCGGTTGTCCGGGAACTCGGAGATCCCGTCGCCGCCGGCGGAGAGCAGCCCCCACAGCTCGTCGGGCGAGGAGACGCCACCCGGGTAGCGGCAGGCCATCCCGACGATCGCGATCGGCTCGCGCGCGTCCGACTCGACCTCGCGCAGCCGGGTCTGCACCGCCCCGAGCCGCTGCCGCGTCTGCTGGAGGTCTGCGGTCACCCGCTTGAGGTATTCCCGAAGCTTGTCTTCATTCGCCATCAGAGCGTGTGCTCCTCGAAAGTCGTAGGGGTGGTGCGGGCGGGGAGGCCGGGCGCGGGCCTCCGCGCGTCGGGGTGCTGCGTGTCAGGGGAGGCGGCGCGCATCTCAGGAGAGGTCGAGGTCGTTGTCGATGAGGGCGAACAGGTCCTCGTCCGACGCCGATTCGAGGGCCGATTCGAGCCGGTCGGCGGAGACCCCGCCGCCGCCCTCCCCACCGGCCGGTTCGTACAGGGCGGCCAGGAGGTCCTCCAGCCTCCTGCGGACCGCCGTCCGGGTGGCGTCGTCGGTGTCCGGCGCGGCCAGGCCGGCCTCCAAGCGGTCCAGGTCGGCGAGGACGGCGGTGCCCGAGGCGGCGGCCCCGTCCGGGATCAGCTCCGCCGCGAGGTACTCGGCGAGCGCGACCGGGGTCGGGTAGTCGAACACCAGGGTGGCGGGCAGCCGCAGACCGGTGGCCGAGTTCAGGTTGTTGCGCAGCTCCACGGCGATCAGCGAGTCGAACCCGAAGTCGTTGAACGCCCGGGCGGGCTCCACCGCCTCGGCCGAGGTGTGGCCGAGGACCCCGGCGACGTGCGTCCGCACCAGGTCCAGCAGGGCGCTCTCCTGCTCGGCGCGGGGCAGCGGCGCCAGGCTCTGCGCCAGCGACGCCCCGGAGTCGGCGGGACCCGACTCCACGACCCGCCGGGTCACGGGCCGGATGAGCGCGCGCAGCAGCGGCGGCACGCGCCCGGAACCGATCTGGGCGCGCAGCGCGGCGGTGTCCATGTTCATCGGCACCAGCACGGCGTCGTCCAGAGTGCGCGCCGTGTCCAGCAGCGCGAGCCCCTCCTCGGTGGTCAGGGCGCTGAACCCGCCCCGGTTCATCCGCCGCCGGTCGGCCTCGGTCAGGTCCCCGAGCAGCCCGCTGGCCTGCTCCCACAGGCCCCAGGCCAGGGCCATCGCGGGCAGCCCGGCGGCCCGGCGGTGCTGGGCCAGGGCGTCCAGGAACGCGTTGGCGGCGGCGTAGTTGGCCTGCCCGGCGTTGCCCAGGGTGCTCGCCGCCGACGAGTACAGCAGGAACGACGACAGGTCCAGGTCCCTGGTGAGCTCGTGCAGGTTCCACGCCGCGTCGGCCTTGGGCCGCAGCACCGCCTCGAACCGCTCCGGGGTGAGGGACTCGATGACGCCGTCGTCCAGCAGGCCGGCGATGTGCGCCACCGCGGTCAGCGGGTGCTCCGCCGGAATGCCCGCCAGCACGCCGGCCAGTGCGTCCCGGTCGGCGGCGTCGCAGGCGGCCACGGTCACCCGGGCGCCCAGGTGCTCCAGTTCGGCCACCGACTCGGCGGCCCCGGGGGCGTCGGCCCCCCGCCTGCCGACGAGCACCAGGTGCCGCGCCCCCTCCTCGACCAGGTGCCGGGCGAGCATGCCGCCCAGCGCCCCGGTGCCGCCGGTGATGAGCACGGTGCCGTCCGGGTCGAACGAGGGCGCGGCCGCGCCCTCGGCTCCGGTGCCGGCGGCGGGCGCCTCGACCCGGACCAGCCGGGGCGCCAGCGGCTCGGAGCCGCGCAGCACCCGCTGCGGCTCCTCCCCGTGCGCCGCGGCCAGCAGCGCCGTGCCGGACGGCGCCTCCTCGTCCAGGTCCACCAGCAGGAACCGGTCCGGGTGCTCGGCCTGGGCGGTGCGCACCAGACCCCACACCGCCGCGCCGGCCAGGTCGGCGACGTCCGCCCCGTCCCGGGCGGCCACGGCCCCCCGGGTCACCACCGCCAGGCGGGTGTCGGCGAGCCCGTCCTCGGCAAGCCACGCCTGGAGCAGGCCGAGCACCCGGGCGGTCGCCCGGCGCGCCGCCTCCGGGGCCGGACCGGGCTCCGGCTCCAGCGGCAGGAACGCAACCCGGGGGAGCGGGGCCCCGGAGGACGCCAGCGCGGCCGGATCCGCGTACGGCTCCGCCCCGACCCCGGCCTGCTTCAGGGCCGCGGCCAGCCCGAGGCCGTCGGCACCGAGGAGGGCGCAGGCCTCCCCGGAGCCCTGCCCCTCCGACCCGGCCGGAACCGGGGTCCACTCGACCCGGAACAGCGAGTCGAGGCGGTCCCCCCGGCCGGAGTCGAGCTGCTCGGGCGAGGCCGACCGCAGCAGCAGGGACGCCACCGAGGCGACCGGGCGGCCCGCACCGTCGGCGAGGGTCAGCGACACCGTGTCCGGCGCGACCGGCGACATCCGCAGGCGCAGGCGGGACGCCCCCGCGGCGTGCAGGGCCACGCCCGACCAGGAGAACGGCAGGTGCCCCACGCCCACGGCGGTCACGAAGTCGCCCAGGCCCACGGCGTGCAGCGCGGCGTCGAGCAGCGCGGGGTGTACCCCGAACGCGTCCGCGCCGTCCTTCTGCTCCGCGGGCAGCGCGATCTCGGCGAAGACGTCGTCTCCCGCGCGCCAGCCGGAGTGCAGGCCCTGGAAGGCCGGCCCGTAGAAGAACCCGGTCGAAGTGAGGCCCTCGTAGAGGCCGCCCACGTCGACCGGGGTCGCCCCCTGCGGCGGCCACTCGGCCAGGTCATCGGGGTCGGAGCGCACGTCGTCGGTGAGGAACCCGGTGGCATGCGGCGTCCACGGCTCATCGAACCCGGCGTCGGCGCGGCGCGAGTGGATGCTCACCGAGCGGCGCCCGGTGTCGTCCGCCGCACCGACGGCCACCTGGATCTGGACACCGGTGGCCTCGGGGAGCAGCATCGGCGCGGCGATCGTCAGCTCCTCGATCGCGCGGCAGCCGACCTGCTCCCCCGCGCGCAGCGCGAGCTCGACGAACGCAGTGCCGGGCAGCAGCACGGTGCCCATCACCGCGTGGTCGGCCAGCCAGGGGTGGGTGCGCAGGGACAGCAGCCCGGTGAACACCGAACCCCCGGAGTCCGGCAGCGTCACCGCGGCCCCGAGCAGCGGGTGCTCCGCCGCGCTCAACCCGGCCGAGGCCACGTCCCCCACCGACCACGGAACGTCCAGCCAGTGGCGTTCGCGCTGGAAGGCGTAGGTGGGGAGGTCGACGTGCTCGGCGCGGACCTGCGCGCCGATGCCGGCGAAGAGGGCCGTCCAGTCCGGGGTCACGCCGCTGGTGTGGAGCCGGGCGATGGCGGTGGTGAGCGCTTCGGCTTCGGGGCGGTCCTTGCGGCTTGCGGCGACGGCCGTGGCGGCGGTGTTGAGGGTGTCCTGTGCCATGGCGGTGAGGACGCCGTCGGGGCCGAGTTCGAGGAAGGCGGTCGCGCCCTGGGCGCTGAGGGTGCGGATTCCGTCGGCGAAGCGGACGGCTTCGCGGACGTGGCGGACCCAGTAGTCGGGGGAGCAGAGCTGTTCGGCGGTGGCCTGCTCTCCGGTCAGGTTGGAGACGACCGGGATCTGCGGCGGTGCGAAGGAGAGGCCTTCGGCGGTCTTCCGGAAGTCCTCCAGCATCGGTTCCATGAGCGGCGAGTGGAAGGCGTGGGAGACCGTCAGCCGACGGGTCTTCCGTCCCTGCTCACGGAAGCGGTCCGCCACCTGGGTAACCGCGTCCTCTTCGCCGGAGACGACGGTGGAGGTCGGCCCGTTGATCGCGGCGATGGAGAGTTCGTGTTCGCGTCCGTCCAGGTGGGGAAGGACTTCGTCCTCGGTGGCCTGGATCGCGATCATCGCTCCGCCTGCGGGCAGGGCCTGCATCAGGCGTCCGCGTGCGGCGACCAGCGCGGCGGCGTCCTCCAGGGACAGCACCCCGGCGGTGTGTGCGGCGGTGATCTCCCCGATGGAGTGGCCGGCCAGCAGGTCGGGGGCGATGCCCCAGGACTCGACCAGGCGGAACAGGGCGGTTTCGACGGCGAAGAGTCCGGCCTGGGTGTAGGCGGTCTGGTCGATCAGCCCGGCCAGGTCGGAGCCCTCTTCTGCCCACATGACCTCGCGCAGCGGCCGGTCCAGATGGGTGTCCAAGGCCGCGCACGTCGCGTCGAAGGCGTCGGCGAAGACGGGGAAGGCCGCGTGCAGCTCGCGCCCCATCCCGGCGCGCTGGGACCCCTGCCCGGAGAAGAGGAAAGCCCGCTTCCCGGCCGCGCCGGCGGTGCCCTGGACGAGGTTGGTCGCGGGCTCGCCGGACGCCAGCGCGCCCAGCCCTGCCAGCAGACTCTCGCGGTCACCCGCGATGACCACGGCCCGGTGCTCCAGCGCCGAACGGGTCGTCGCCAAGGCGAGCGCCGCGTCCGCCACCGTGGTACCCGGGTACGCGGTCAGGTGCGCGTGCAGCCGCTCGGCCTGGGCGCGCAGCGCCGCCTCGGTCTTGGCCGAGACGGTCACCGGCAGCGCGGCCGGTGCCGTCCCCGGCCGGGATCCGGCAGGCGCCTCCGCCCTCTCCTCAGTGGGCCCCTCGTCGGGCGCCTGCTCGATCGGTGCCTCTTCAACGACGATGTGCGCGTTGGTGCCGCTGATCCCGAAGGACGAGACGCCGGCCCGGTACGGCTCACCGGTCTCCGGCCAGGGGCGGGACTCGGTGAGCAGTTCCACGGAGCCCGCCGACCAATCGATGTGCGGCGAGGGCGCGTCCACGTGCAGCGTCTTCGGCAGCACCCCGTGGCGCATGGCCATGACCATCTTGATGATGCCGCCCACCCCGGCCGCCGCCTGGGTGTGGCCGATGTTGGACTTGATCGAGCCGAGCCAGAGCGGCCGGTCCTCGGAGCGGTCCCTGCCGTAGGTGGCCAGCACGGACTGCGCCTCGATCGGGTCGCCCAGCGTGGTGCCGGTGCCGTGCGCCTCAACCGCGTCCACCTGGGAAGGGTGGAGTCCCGCGTTGGCCAGTGCCTGGCGGATGACCCGCTGCTGGGAGGGGCCGTTCGGTGCGGTGAGCCCGTTGGAGGCGCCGTCCTGGTTGACCGCGCTGCCGCGCACCACGGCCAGGACCGGGTGCCCGTTGCGGCGCGCGTCCGACAGCCGCTCCACCAGGAGGACGCCCGCGCCTTCCGCCCAGCCGACGCCGTTCGCCGACGCGGCGAACGACTTGCACCGGCCGTCGGGGGCCAGCCCGCCCTGGCGGCTGAACTCGATGAACCCGCCCGGGGTGGCCATCACGGTGACACCGCCGGCCAGCGCCATCGAGCACTCGCCGTTGCGCAGCGCCTGAACCGCCAAGTGGAGCGCGACCAGCGAGGAGGAGCACGCCGTGTCGACCGTGACCGCCGGGCCCTCCAGGCCGAAGGTGTAGGCGACCCGGCCGGAGACGACACTGGCCGCGCTCCCCGTCCCCATGAACCCCTCGACCTGGTCGGGGGCCATGCCGAGCAGCGAACCGTAGTCGTAGGCCGAGGTGCCGGTGAACACGCCGATCCGGCCGCCGCGGACCGACGCCGGATCGACCCCGGCCCGCTCGAACGCCTCCCAGGAGATCTCCAGCAGCAGCCGCTGCTGCGGGTCCATCGCCAGCGCCTCGCGCGGGCTGATCCCGAAGAACCCGGCGTCGAACTCGGCGGCGTCGTGTACGAACCCGCCCTCGCGGGAGTACGTCTTTCCGGGCTGCGGTTCGGGGTCGTACACGGCCTCGATGTCCCAGCCCCGGTCGGTCGGGAACTCCGTGATCGCGTCGCCGCCGGAGGCCACCAGCCGCCACAGCTCCTCCGGGGAGGACGCGCCGCCGGGGTACCTGCAGCCCATGCCGACGACCACGATCGGGTCGCCGTCGTGCGACACGGCGACCGCGGGTGCGGCCACCGCGGCGTCCGCGCCCAGCGACTCCGCGTTCAGAAGGTCGGCGACCGCCTCCGGCGTCGGGTGGTCGAAGACCAGGGTGGCGGGCAGCGCCAGACCGGTCGCCTCGGTCAGCCGGTTGCGCAGCTCCACCGCGGTCAGGGAGTCGATGCCCAGCTCCTTGAACGGCCGCCCGCTCTCGATCCCGCCGGCGGACGCGTGCCCGAGCACTGCGGCCGCCCGCTCGCGGACCAGGTCGGTCAGAACACGGATCCGGTCGGCGTCGGACAGGCCGCTGAGCCGCTCGGCCAGCGCGGACGCCGATCCCGAGCCGCCCGGGGGCGCCCCGGCGGCCTGCCGCTCCGACCGCGCCTCGGGTAGCTCGCTCAGCAGTCGGCCGGGCCGGCCGGCGGTGAAGGCCGGGGCGAACCGGTCCCAGTCGATGTCGGCGACGACGGCGGTCGGCGCGCCGCTCTCCACCGCGCGGCACAGCGCGGTGATCGCCGTGCCGGGCTCCATCTCGCGGAGCCCTCCGCCGAGCAGCCGGTCCCCGGCCGCCCCCGACCGGGTCCAGAGGCCCCAGGAGACCGAGGTGGCGGCGAGGCCGAGTGCCGCGCGCTGCTCGGCGAGGGCGTCCAGGTAGGCGTCGGCCGCACCGGAGGCCGCTCGGCCCACGCCGCCGATCGCCCCGGCGACCGAGGAGAACAGTACGAACGCGGACAGGTCCAGGCCGGCGGTGAGCTCGTGCAGGTTCCGCGCGGCGTCCGCGCTCGTCCGCAGCGCCGCCGAGAGGGCGTCGGGGGACAGCTCGGCGACGGCGCTGTCCGGGAGCGGGTCGGCGATGTGCACGACCGCGGTCAGCGGGGCGGTGCCGTCGATCCCGGCCAGCAGTTCCGCGACCGCGTCGCGGTCGGCGGGGTCGCACGGGGAGACCGTCACGCGCACCCTGAGGCCGCTGAGCTCGGCCACCAGGCCTGCGGTGTCCGCGTCCTCGGTGCCGCCCGCCAGCACCAGGTGCTCGGCGCCGTTGTCGGCCAGCCACCGGGCCACGTACGCCCCGGCGGCGCGGGTACCGCCGGTGACCAGCACGGTTCCGCTCGGTGCCCACCCGGACGCGGTGGGCGCCTCGGCGGACGCGCGCATCAGGCGGCGCCCGTAGGCGGCGGAGGAGCGGATCGCGACCTGGTCTTCGCCGCCGGTTCCGGCGAGCGCTCCGGCGAGCCGGGTGAGGGCGCGGTCGTCCAGCTCGTCCATGGCGCCGGGCAGGTCGATCAGGCCGCCCCAGCGCTCCGGGTGCTCCAGGGCGGCCACCCGGCCCAGGCCCCAGGCCTGCGCCTGCTCCGGGTGCGGCGCGCCGTCCGAGTGCCCGGTGGACACGGCGCCGCCGGTGACGCACCACAGCGGTGCGGTGACACCGGCGTCGTCCAGCGCCTGCACGAGACCGGCGGTCGCGGTCGCCCCGCCACCCAGGGCGAGGAGAGAGACGACGGCGGTAGGGCTCTCCTCGGCGAGGGCGTCGGTGATCAGGCGGGAGGTGGCGGCGCGGTCGTGCCCGTGGAAGGGGACCGGCAGCGCGACCACGCGGCCGCCGTGCTGCTCGACCGCCCTGGTCACGGCCACGGCGGCCGGGGCGGCGGCCTGGTCCGCCTCACCCGCCGGGGTGGCGAGCAGCCAGGTCCCGGAGAGCACCGGAGCCTCCGGTTCCGGGAGGGCCTTCCAGCCGACCCGGTAGCGCAGGCCGTCCACGACGGCCTCGTCGCGCCGCCGGCGGCGCCAGCGGGACAGGGCGGGGAGCATCGCGCCCAGCACGGTGTCGTCCACCTGCAGTGTCCCGGCCAGCAGCTCCAGGTCCTCGCGCTCGACCGCGTCCCAGAACTCGGTATCGAGCGGATCGGCGGCGAGGGCCCGCTGCTCTTCGGTCTCCTCCAGCCAGTAGCGCTCGCGCTGGAAGGCGTAGGTGGGCAGTTCCACCTGCTGGGCGCCGGTTCCGGTGAAGAACGCGGCCCAGTCCGGGGTCACACCGCTGGTGTGGAGCCGGGCGATGGCGGTGGTGAGCGCTTCGGCTTCGGGGCGGTCGGCGCGCAGGGCGGGGACGGTGGTCGCCTCACCGGTCAGGCTGTCCTGTGCCATGGCGGTGAGGACGCCGTCGGGGCCGAGTTCGAGGAACCGGGTGGCGCCTTCGGCCTCCAGAGTGCGGATTCCGTCGGCGAAGCGGACGGCCTCCCGCACGTGGCGGACCCAGTACTCCGGCGAGCACAGCTGTTCGGCGGTGGCGGTCTCACCGGTCAGGTTGGAGACCACCGGGATGGCCGGGGGCGCGAAGGAGAGTCTTTCGGTGGTCTTCCGGAAGTCCTCCAGCATGGGTTCCATGAGGGGCGAGTGGAAGGCGTGGGAGACCGTCAGGCGCTTGGTCTTGCGTCCCTGTTCACGGAAGCGGTCCGCCACCTGGGTAACCGCGTCCTCTTCGCCGGAGACGACGGTGGAGGTGGGCCCGTTGATGGCGGCGATCGCGGCCCGGCCTTCGAAGCCGGCCAGGGCCTCGGTGGCCTCGTCTTCGGTGGCCTGGAGGGCGACCATGGCTCCGCCTGCGGGCAGTGCTTGCATGAGGCGTCCGCGGGCGGCGACCAGCGCGGCCGCGTCTTCCAGGGTGAGCACCCCGGCGGTGTGTGCGGCGGTGATCTCCCCGATGGAGTGGCCCGCCAGCAGGTCCGGGGTGATCCCCCAGGACTCCATGAGCCGGAACAGCGCGGTTTCGACGGCGAAGAGTCCGGCCTGGGTGTAGGCGGTCTGGTCGATCAGCCCGGCGGCCTCGGAGCCTTCCTCGGCCCACATGACCTCGCGCAGCGGCCGGTCCAGGTGGGCGTCCAGCGCCGCGCACGTCGCGTCGAAGGCGTCGGCGAAGACGGGGAAGGCCGCGTGCAGTTCGCGGCCCATCCCGGCGCGCTGGGACCCCTGCCCGGAGAAGAGGAACGCGGTCCCCCGGGTCGAGACCGACCCGCGGGTCACGTTCCCGGCGGCCGTCCCTTCGGCCAGCGCGGTGAGCCCCGCGAGCAGTTCGTCGCGGTCGCCGCCGGTCACGACCGCGCGGTGGTCCAGCGCCGAGCGGGTCGTGGCCAGGGAGAACGCGAGGTCGAGCGGTTCCAGGCCGGGTTCGGAGTTGAGATGGGCCTGCAGGCGCCGGGCCTGGGCGCGCAGCGCCGCCTCGGTCCGGCCCGACACCGCCCACGGCAGCACGGGAAGGTGCCTCGGGGCGGTGACGGGCCCGGTGGCCTCGTCCTGCTCCCGCTGCCCCTCTTCCTCGTCCTCCTGCCCGGCCGGCTGCTCTGCCGACCCCTCTGCCGGTCGGGGGGCCTGTTCCGGCGGCGCCTGCTCGAAGATGGCGTGCGCGTTGGTGCCGCTGGCTCCGAAGGAGGAGACGCCGACCCGGTGCGGCTGCCCGGTCTCGGGCCACGGGCGCTCCTCGGTGAGCAGCTCGATCGCCCCGGCCGACCAGTCCACGTGCGACGTCGGTTCGTCCACGTGCAGGGTCTTGGGCAGCACCCCGTTGCGCATGGCCATGACCATCTTGATCACGCCCGCCGCACCGGCCGCGGCCTGGGTGTGCCCGATGTTGGACTTGACCGAGCCCAGGAGCAGCGGCCGGTCCGCCGGGCGTTCCCGCCCGTAGGCGGAGAGCAGCGCCTGGGCCTCGATCGGGTCGCCCAGCGTGGTGCCGGTGCCGTGCGCCTCCACCGCGTCGATCTGGTCCGCCGACAGGTCGGCGTCGGCCAGCGCCTGACGGATCACCCGCTGCTGGGACGGCCCGTTGGGGGCGGACAGCCCGCTGGACGCGCCGTCCTGGTTGATGGCGCTGCCGCGCAGCACGGCGAGCACGGGGTGCCCGTTGCGGCGCGCGTCGGAGAGCCGTTCGACCAGCAGCATGCCGACGCCTTCGCCCCAGGCGGTGCCGTCGGCGGCCGAGGCGAACGCCTTGATCCTGCCATCGGGGGCGAGCCCGCGCTGGCGGCTGAACTCGATGAACCCGCCGGGGGTGACGATCACGGTCACGCCGCCCGCCAGCGCCATGGTGCACTCGCCCCGGCGCAGCGCATGCGCGGCCAGGTGCAGGGCGACCAGCGACGACGAGCACGCGGTGTCGACGGTGACGGCGGGGCCCTCGAAGCCGAAGGTGTAGGCGACCCGGCCGGACGCGACACTGCCCGCGTTCCCGGTGCCGAGGTAGCCCTCGACGTTCTCCGGAACGGAGTTCAGGCGGGACGCGTAGTCGTGGTACATGACGCCGGCGAAGACGCCGATCCGGTCGCCGCGCACCGCGGCCGGGTCGATGCCGGCCCGCTCGAACGCCTCCCAGGAGGTCTCCAGCAGCAGCCGGTGCTGCGGGTCCATGGCCAGGGCCTCGCGCGGGCTGATGTCGAAGAACCCGGGGTCGAACTCGGTGGCGCCGTGGACGAATCCGCCCTCGCGCACGTACGACGTGCCGGACCGGTCGGGGTCCGGGTCGTAGAGGGCGTCGGCGTCCCAACCGCGGTCGGTCGGGAACTCCGAGATCGCGTCGCCCCCGGAGGCCACCAGCCGCCACAGGTCCTCCGGGGACCGGACCCCGCCGGGGAAGCGGCAGGCCATGCCGACGATCGCGATCGGCTCGCTCTGCCGGTCCTCCAGCTCGCGCACGCGCCGGCGCGCCTCGCGCAGGTCAGTGGTCGCCCACTTCAGGTACTCGCGAAGCTTGTTCTCTTTTTCGTCTCTTGCCATCTTCTGGGAGCTCCTCGGGGCGGTGGAACGGTGCCGGTGGGCGTGTCGGGCGGGCGCGTCAGGAGGTGCGCAGTTCGTCGAGGACGTCGAAGAGCTCGTCGTCCGTCGCCGCGTCCAGGTCGCGCTCGTCGTCGGCGTCACCGTTGATCTCCGAGTCGTCGCTCCACCGCGACAGGAGATCCTTGAGTCGTCGGGAGATCGCGGTGCGGGCGTCGCCGTCCGCGCCGTAGGGGGCGAGCATCGCCTCCAGCCGGTTCAGCTCCTCCAGCACCGGCACCACGGACACCGCCTCGTCGGCCCCCAGCTCCTCGCCCAGCCGGGCGGCGAGCGCCTCGGCGGTGGGGTGGTCGAAGACGATGGTGGCGGGCAGCCGCAGGTCGGTCACCGCCTGCAGGCGGTTGCGCAGCTCGACCGCGGTGAGCGAGTCGAACCCCATGTCGAGGAGGCCGCGGTCGGGCTCCACCGACGCCGCGCCGGAGTGGCCCAGCACCGTGGCGACGTGCGTGCGCACCAGCTGGAGCAGCACCCGGCCGCGCTCGGCTTCGGGCAGGCCGGCCAGGCGCTGCTTGAGCTTGGGCGCCTCGTCGGCGCCGGGCTCCGCCGCCCGCCGGAGCGGGGCGCGGATCAGCCCGCGCAGCAGTGCGGGGACGGCGCCCGGGTCGGGGGCGGCGCCGAGCGCGGCGGTGTCCAGGCGGGTGGGCACCAGGACCGCGTCGTCCAGCAGGAGGGCGGTGTCGAACAGCTCCAGACCCTCCCGGGAGGAGATGGCCAGGGTGCCCTCGCGCCGCAGCCGGGTCAGGTTGGTCCGGTCGAGGCCGCCGGTCATCTCGCTGGTCTGCTCCCACAGGCCCCAGGCCAGCGACGCCGCGGGCAGCCCGAGGCCGCGGCGGTGCTCGGAGAGGCCGTCGAGGAACGCGTTGGCGGCGGCGTAGTTGGCCTGGCCCGCAGTACCGAACACACCGGCGGCCGAGGAGAACAGGACGAAGGAGGAGAGGGCCGTGTCCCGGGTGAGTTCGTGCAGGTTCCAGGCGGCGTCGGCCTTGGGGCGGAGCACGGTGTCCAGGCGCTCGGGGGTGAGGGAGTCAACGGTGCCGTCGTCGAGGACGCCTGCGGCGTGTACGACCGAGGTCAGCGGGTGCTCTGCGGGGATGTCCGCCAGCAGGTCGGCGAGTGCGTCGCGGTCGGCGGCGTCGCAGGCCGCGATGGTCACCCGGGTACCCAGTTCCTCCAGTTCGGCGGCCAGTTCTGCGGCGCCGGGCGCTTCCATGCCGCGCCGGCCGGCCAGCAGCAGGTGGCCCGCACCGCGTCCGGCCAGGTGCCGGGCGACCAGGCCGCCGAGCGCACCGGTGCCGCCGGTGATGAGCACGGTGCCCTCCGGGTCGGGCGCCGGGGCGTCCGCCTCGGCGGGGGCGGCGGCCCGGGCCAGGCGGGGCACCAGCACCTTGCCCGCGCGCACCGCCACCTGCGGCTCACCGGTGGCCAGTACGGCAGCCAGGTCGGCGGCGGAGGCATCGGTACCGGCGTCCGCGTCGATCAGTACGAACCGGTCGGGGTGCTCGGCCTGGGCGGTCCGGAGCAGGCCCCACACCGCCGCGCCGGGCAGGTCGGTGATCTGCTCGTCCGCTCCGGCCGCGACCGCGCCCCGGGTCACGACGACCAGCCGGGAGCCGGCGAACCGCTCCTCGGCCAGCCACCCCTGCACCAGGCCGAGGGCGTGGCCGGCGGCCGAGCGCACCTGTGCGGCCATCGGCTCGGCGCCGTCCACCGGGGGCAGCTGCGCCAGGACGGCCTCCGGCACCGGCGCGCCTTCGGCGACCGCCTCGGACAGCCCGCTGAGGTCGGCGAAGACCGGGATCCCCGGGGCCGCATCGGGGCCATCGGCGCTGAGCACCGCGACCGGGCCGGGCCGGGCGGAGGACTCCGGCTCCGACCGCCAGTCCACCCGGAACATCGAGTCGCGCCGGCCGCCGCGGGCCGCCCGGAGCCGGTCCTCCTGGACCGGACGCGACGCCAGGGCCCGGATCGACACCACCGGGGCGCCGGAGGCGTCCGCGGCGTCGACCGTGATCTCGTCCGGCCCGGTCAGCGCCAGCCGCACGCGCAGGGCGGAGGCCCCGACCGCGTGCAGCGACACCCCGGACCAGGAGAACGGCAGGCGCCCCGTGCCGTCGGTGTTGAGTGAACCGAGCGCGAGCGCGTGCAGGGCCGCGTCCAGCAGGGCGGGGTGCACGCCGAAGCGGGCGGCTTCGGCCTGCTCCTCCTGGTCCAGGGCCACCTCGGCGAACACCTCGTCACCGCGCCGCCACGCGGCGCGCAGCCCCTGGAACGACGGTCCGTAGGCGAACCCCCGCTCCGCGGCCAGCTCGTACATGTCGCCCACCGGGACGGCCTCCGCCCCCGAAGGCGGCCACACCATCAGGTCGGCGCCCGCGGGCGCCGTGCCCGCGGCGAGCACGCCGTTCGCGTGGCGGGTCCAGGCCCGCTCCGGCTCCGAACCCTCCGACGCCCCCTCCTCGCGGGAGAACACCGCGACCGAGCGGCGGCCGTCCTCGCCGGGTGCGCCGACGGCCACCTGGACCTGCACCGCACCCTGCTCGGCCAGGACGATCGGGGCCTCCAGGGTGAGTTCTTCGACCTGGGCGCAGCCGACCTCGGAGCCGGCGCGCAGCGCCAGTTCCACGAAGGCCGTGCCGGGCAGCAGGACGGTGCCCAGCACGGCGTGGTCCGCCAGCCAGGGGTGGGTGCGCAGCGACAGCCGGGCGGTGAACAGGACGCCGTCGCCCTCGGCCAGCGCCACGGCGGCGCCGAGCAGCGGGTGCCCGGCGGTGCCCAGGCCGGCGGAGGACACGTCCGTCCGCCCTCCGGCGCCGCTCTCAGAGACGTCCAGCCAGTAGCGCTCGCGCTGGAAGGGGTAGGTGGGCAGGTCGACGCGCTCGGCTTCGGCGCCGGTGGGGGTGCTGCCGGTGAAGGCCTTGGCCCAGTCCACGGCGGCGCCGTTGACGTGGGCCTCCGCCAGGGAGAGGAGCAGCCGGCCGGGTCCGCCGTCCTCGCGGCGGAGGGTGCCGACGGTGGCGGCCGCCTTGCCGTGCGCCTCGGCGGTCTCCTGCACGCCCATCAGCAGGACGGGGTGCGGGCTGCACTCGATGAACGTGTCGTGGCCGTCGTCGAGCAGGGTGCGGACGGTGTCCTCGAACTCCACCGTCTGCCGGAGGTTGGTGTACCAGTACCCCGGGTCCAGCTCGGCGGTGTCGATCGGCTCGGCCAGCACCGTGGAGTAGAACGGGATCTCGGAGCTGCGCGGTTTGATCGGGGCGAGCGCGTCCAGCAGGCGCTCTTCGATCTGCTCGACGTGGGCGGAGTGGGAGGCGTAGTCCACGGGGATGCGTTTGGCGCGGACGCCGTCGGCTTCGCAGGTGGTGATGAGTTCGTCGAGGGCGTCGGTGTCGCCGGAGACGACGACGGAGGAGGCGCCGTTGACGGCGGCGACGGAGAGCCGTCCGTCCCACTTCTCCAGGCGTCGGCCGATGTCTTCGGCGGGCAGGGCCACGGAGACCATGCCGCCTTGGCCGGAGAGTTCGGGCAGGGCCTGGCTTCTCAGGGCGACGACGCGGGCGGCGTCTTCGATGGTGAGGGCTCCGGCGACGCAGGCGGCGGCGATCTCGCCCTGGCTGTGCCCGACGACGGCGTCGGGCTGCACGCCGTGTGCGCGCCAGACCTCGGCGAGGGAGACCATGACGGCCCACAGCGCGGGCTGGACCACGTCCACCCGCTCCAGCGACGGCGCGCCGTCGGCGCTGCGCAGGACGTCGAGCAGCGACCAGTCGGTGAAGGACGCCAGGGCGGCCGCGCATTCGCTCATCCGCTCGGCGAAGACCGGGGAGGAGTCCAGCAGCTCCACGGCCATCCCGGCCCACTGCGAACCCTGGCCCGGGAAGACGAACACCGCCTTGCCCGCGCCGCGGGTGACGTCCTCGACGACGCGGGGGTCGGACTCTTCGGCGGCCAGCGACGCCAGCCCTTCCAGCAGTTCTCCGCGGTCGCGGCCGACGACCACGGCCCGGTGCTCGAAGGAGACCGAGCGGGTCGTCGCGAGGGACAGCCCCACCGCCGCCGCAGACGCCTCCGGGCGGTCCGCCGGGTCCGCGTCCTCCCGCAGGCGGGCCGAGAGCCGCTCGGCCTGCGCCCGCAGCGCGGTCCGCGTCCGGGCGGAGAGCACCCACGGCACCACCGGCGCCGGGCCCGCCGGGGCGGCCTGCGGTCCCTGCCGCACGGCCGGCCCCTCGGACTCCGGAGCCTGCTCGGACGGCGCCTGCTCGACCGGCGCCTCTTCGACCACGACGTGCGCGTTGGTCCCGCTCAGGCCGAACGAGGAGACCCCGGCCCGGCGCGCCCGGCCGCCCTCCGGCCACGGCACCGCCTCGTTCAGCAGCTCCACCTCGCCCGCCGACCAGTCCACGTGCGGGGTGGGCTCCTGCGCGTGCAGGGTCCGCGGCATCACCCCGCTGCGCAGCGCCATCACCACCTTGATCACGCCGGCCACACCGGAGGCCGCCTGGGTGTGCCCGATGTTGGTCTTGACCGACCCGAGCATCAGCGGGCGCCCCTCGGGGCGGTGCCTGCCGTAGGTGGCGAGGAGCGCCTGCGCCTCGATCGGGTCGCCCAGCTTGGTGCCGGTACCGTGCGCCTCGACCATGTCCACGTCGGCCGGGGTGAGCTGGGCGTTGGTCAGCGCCTGGCGGATCACCCGCTGCTGGGCGGGGCCGCTGGGCGCGGACAGGCCGTTGGACGCCCCGTCCTGGTTGATCGCCGAGCCGCGCACCACCGCCAGCACCTCGTGCCCGTTGCGGCGCGCGTCCGACAACCGCTCCACCAGGACCATCCCGGAGCCCTCGGCGAGGCCCATCCCGTCGGCGCCGGCGGAGAACGCCTTGCACCGGCCGTCCTCGGCCATCCCGCGCTGGCGGCTGAACTCCAGGATCACCGCCGGGGTGGACATCACCATCACGCCGCCGGCCAGCGCCATCGAGCACTCGCCGCGCCGCAGCGACTGCACCGCCAGGTGGAGCGCGACCAGCGACGACGAGCACGCCGTGTCCACGGTGACGGCCGGGCCCTCCAGGCCCAGCGTGTAGGCGACCCGGCCGGAGAGCACGCTGCTCGCCTTCCCGGTGACCAGGTGCCCCTCCAGCCCCTCGGGGGCCTCCTGCAGCGCCGCGCCGTAGTCGGAGAACCCGCCGCCGACGAACACCCCGGTGCGGCTGCCGCGCATCGACGCCGGGTCGATGCCGGCCCGCTCGAACGCCTCCCAGGCGGTCTCCAGCAGCAGCCGCTGCTGGGGGTCCATGGCCAGCGCCTCACGCGGGGAGATCCCGAAGAACCCGGCGTCGAACTCGGCCGCGGCGCGGAAGAACCCGCCCCCGCGCGAATTGGTCTTGCCCCGGCTGTCCGGGTCCGGGTCGTAGAGGTCCTCGTCCCAGCCGCGGTCGTCCGGGAACCCGCCGGTGGCGTCGACCCCGTCCGCCACCACCCGCCACAGGTCCTCGGCGGAGCGCACGTCCCCCGGGTAGCGGCAGGCCATGCCGACGATCGCGATCGGCTCGAACTCGCGCCCCTCCAGCTCCCGGACCCGCTGGCGGGTCTCGCGGAGGTCAGTGGTCGCCCACTTCAGGTACTCGCGAAGCTTGTTCTCGTTCTCCATGCGGTGGGCTCCTCGGGGCGGGGTGGGGTTGTCGTTCATCGGGTCAGGACCTCCGGAGCTCGTCGAGCACGTCGAACAGCTCGTCGTCGGTCGCAGCCCCCAGGTCAGGGGCGCCGGAGGCGCCCGCCGCGGCGTCCGACCCGTCGGTCCACCGGGACAGCAGGCTCTTCAGGCGCTGGGTGATCTCGGTCCGGGTGGCGTCGTCGGCGTCGGACACCGCCAGCTCCCCTTCGAGCCGGGCGAGCGCCTCCAGGCCGGAGGCGCCCGCCGCGGACTCCGGCAGGAATTCCTCCAGCAGGCGGCGGGCGAGCGCCGCGGCCGTCGGATGGTCGAAGACGAGGGTGGCGGGCAGCCGCAGGCCGGTCGCGGTCTGCAGCCGGTTGCGCAGCTCCACGGCGGTCAGCGACTCGAAACCGAGGTCCTTGAACGCCTGCTCGGGTTCGACGGCGTCCGGGGAGTCGTAGCCGAGGACCCCGGCCGCGGCGGTGCGGACCAGGTCCAGCACCACGCGCTCGCGCTCGGCCGAGGGCAGCGCGCCCAGGCGCCCCCGCATCTCCGCGAGCACCCCGGTGCCCGCCTCGTCCGGGGCCGCCTCGCCGACGTCGAGAACCCTCCTGACCTCGGGCAGTTCGCTGATCAGCGGGCTCGGGCGGACCGAGACGAAAGCAGCGGTGAACCGGTCCCACTCGACGTCGGCGACGGCCACGAACGTCTCGTCGAGGTCGAGTGCGCGCTGCAGGCCCTGCATCGCGGTCTCCGGGTCCATGTCGGAGATGCCGTGCCCCTCGGGGTTGAGGTCCATCAGCTCCTCCACGACGTCGCCGTTGTCCATGACGTGGACGGCGTCCCACACGCCCCACGCCACCGACGTGGCGGTCAGCCCCCGCGCCCGGCGCCGCTCGGCGAGCGCGTCCAGGTAGGCGGCGGCCGCGGCGTAGGCGCCGTGGTCCCCGCTGCCCCACACCCCGGCGATCGAGGAGAACAGCACGAACGCGTCGAGCCGGTCGCGGTCGAAGATCTCGTCGAGGTGGGCGGCGCCCGCCACCTTCGCGTTGATCACCTCGGTGAACTCGGACATCGTGGTGTCGGCCAGCGGGACCAGCCGGACCAGGGCCGCGGCGTGCACCACGGCGCGGATCGGCTCTCCCCCGGACTCGACCTCGCGGACCAGCGCGGCCAGCGCGTCGCGGTCGGCGACGTCGCAGGCGGCCACGGTCACCCGGGTGCCCATCGCCTCCAGCTCGGCCTCCAGCTCGGCGATGCCGCGCGCGGCGCGGCCGCGCCTGCTGGTCAGCACCAGGTGCTCGGCACCGCCGCGGGCCAGCCAGCGGGCGAGGACCGGGCCCAGCGCACCGGTGGCCCCGGTGACCAGCACGGTTCCCCGCGGACGCCACGGTTCGGCCCGCTCGGCCGCGCTCCCGGCGGGAGCCCGGTGCAGGCGCCGGCCGAGCAGCCCGGCGGGGCGCACCGCGACCTGGTCCTCCCCGGTGGCGCCGGACAGCACGGCGCACATCCGGTCGAGCACGCCGTCCCCGGGGGCCCGGCCATCGAGGGCCGGGGGCAGGTCGACCAGCCCGCCCCAGCGGTGCGGCTGCTCCAGGCCGATCACCCGGCCCAGGCCCCACACCTGGGACTGCACCGCGTTCGGCGGCGCGTCGGCGGGGTCCGCCGACACCGCGCCGGAGGTCGCGAACCACAGCGGTGTACGCCACCCGAGGTCGCCCAGTGCCTGCATGAGCACCAGGGACAGGGCGAGGCCGACCGGGACGCCCGGCTCGCCGGGCACCTCCCGCTCGTCCAGGCCGGCCAGGGAGAGCACGCCCGCCGGTTCCGTCCCGGGCAGGGCCGCGCGCAGGCGCTCGGCGACGGTCCCCCGGTCGGTGCCGGCCGCGTCGAAGACGACCTCGGCGACGTCGCAGCCGTGCCGCCGCAGCGCCTCCGCGGCGGCCGCCGGAAGCTCCCCGCCGGCGCCCGCCTCGGGGACGGCGACCAGCCAGGTTCCGGAGAGCGCGGGCGCGGCGGGGCCGGCCACCGGGGTCCACCCGATCCGGTAGCGCCAGCCGTCCACGGTCGTCTCCTCGCGGCGCTTGCGGTGCCACCGGGACAGAGCGGGCAGGACCGCGCCGAGGGCGTCGCCCTCCACCTCCAGGGCGTCGGCCAGCTCGCCGACGTCCTCCCGCTCGACGGCGGCCCAGAACTCGGAGTCGACCGCGCCGGCCCCGCCGGGGACGGCGTCCGCGGCGGAGGAGGGGGCGGCGTCCAGCCAGTAGCGTTCGTGCTGGAAGGCGTAGGTGGGCAGGTCGGTGCGCTCGGCGCCGGTGCCGGCGTACAGCGCGGCCCAGTCGACCGGGGCGCCGTGCGCGTACGCCTCGCCGAGCGAGGTGAGGAAGCGGACCGGGCCGCCTTCGCCGCGGCGCAGGGTGCCGACGGTGACGGCCGCCTTCTCCTGGGCCTCGGCGGTCTCCTGCAGGCCCATCAGCAGCACCGGGTGCGGGCTGCACTCGATGAACATCCCGTGGCCCTCCTCCAGCAGCACGTCCACCGTCTGCGCGAGCCGGACCGTCTGCCGGAGGTTGGTGTACCAGTAGGCGGCGTTGAGTTCTGCGGTGTCGATGGGCTCGCCGGTGACGGTGGAGTAGAAGGCGGTCTCGGAGGTGCGCGGCTCGATCGGCGCCAGCACGTCGAGCAGCCGCTTCTCGATCTCCTCCACGTGGGCGGAGTGGGAGGCGTAGTCCACCGGGACGCGTTTGGCGCGCACGCCGTCGGCCTCGCAGGCGGCGATCAGTTCGTCGAGGGCGTCGGTGTCGCCGGAGACGACGACCGAGGACGCGCCATTGACGGCGGCGACGGAGAGCCGTCCGTTCCACTCCTCCAGACGTCGGGCGGTCTCGTCCGCGGAGAGCGCGACCGAGACCATGCCGCCCTTGCCGGACAGTTCCAGCAGGGCCTGGCTTCTCAGGGCGACGACGCGGGCGGCGTCTTCGAGGGTGAGGGCTCCGGCGACGCAGGCGGCGGCGATCTCGCCCTGGCTGTGCCCCACGACGGCGTCGGGTTCGACACCATGTGCGCGCCAGACCTCGGCGAGGGAGACCATGACCGCCCACAGCGCGGGCTGGACCACGTCCACCCGCTCCAGGGACGGGGCGCCGTCTGCGCCGCGCAGGACGTCGAGCAGCGACCAGTCGGTGAAGGACGCGAGGGCGGCCGCGCATTCGCTCATCCGCTCGGCGAAGACCGGGGAGGAGTCCAGCAGCTCGACGGCCATCCCGGCCCACTGCGAGCCCTGACCGGGGAACACGAACACCGTCCGGCCCGGGGACCCGACCGTGCCGCGCACCGCGCCGGGGCCGTCGACGCCGTTGGCGAGCGCGTCCAGCCTCTGCAGCAGTTCCTCGCGGTCCCGGCCGGTGACCACGGCCCGGTGTTCGAAGGCGGACCGGGACGTGGCCAGGGAGTATCCGATGTCCACGGGGTCCAGGTCGGTGTGCTCCCGGACGTGGGCCGAGAGCCGCTCGGCCTGGGCCCGGAGCGCGGCCGCGCTCCGCGCCGACACCACCCACGGCAGCGCCGGCGGCGGAGCCACGGGCGCGTCCCCGATGACCTCGGCGGCCTCGGCGTCCGCCGCCGGTGCCTGCTCGATCACGACGTGCGCGTTGGTGCCGCTCATCCCGAACGAGGAGATCCCCGCCCGGCGGAGTCCGCCGGTCTCCGGCCACGGCCGCTCCTCGGTGAGCAGCTCGATCGCGCCGGAGGCCCAGTCCACGTGCGGCGAGGGCCGCTCGGCGTGCAGGGTCTTGGGCAGCACCCCGTGGCGCATGGCCATGACCATCTTGATCACGCCCGCCGCACCGGCCGCCGCCTGGGAGTGGCCGATGTTCGACTTGACCGAGCCCAGGAGCAGCGGCCGATCCTCGGGCCGGTCCTGGCCGTAGGTCGCCAGCAGCGCCTGCGCCTCGATCGGGTCGCCGAGGCCGGTGCCGGTGCCGTGCGCCTCCACGGCGTCCACGTCCGAGGGGGACAGGCCCGCACCGGCCAGCGCCCGCCGGATCACCCGCTGCTGCGAGGGCCCGTTCGGCGCGGTCAGCCCGTTGGACGCCCCGTCCTGGTTGACCGCGCTGCCGCGCACCACCGCCAGCACCTCGTGCCCGTTGCGGCGCGCGTCCGACAGCCGCTCCACCAGGAGGAGGCCGACGCCCTCGGCCATGCCCATACCGTCCGCGTCCGCCGAGAACGCCTTGCACCGGCCGTCCTCGGCCAGCCCGCGCTGGCGGCTGAACACCGACAGCGACCCGGGCGAGGACATCACGGTGACGCCGCCGGCCAGTGCCATGGTGCATTCGCCGCTGCGCAGCGACTGCACCGCCATGTGCAGGGCGACCAGCGACGACGAGCACGCGGTGTCGATCGTCGCGGCCGGGCCCTCCAACCCGAAGGTGTAGGCGATCCGGCCCGCGACGATGCTGCCCGCGGTCCCGGTCAGCAGGTGCCCCTCAAGCCCCTCGGGCACCTCCCGCAGCCCCGTCCCGTAGTCGGAGGAGATCGCGCCGACGAACACCCCGGTCTGGCCGCCGCGCATCGACGCGGGGTCGATGCCGGCGTTCTCGAACGCCTCCCAGGTAGCCTCCAGCAGCAGCCGCTGCTGCGGGTCCATCGCCGACGCCTCGCGCGGGCTGATCCCGAAGAACGCCGGGTCGAACAGCGAGGCGCCCTGGAGGAACCCGCCGCCGCGGGCGTAGATCTTGCCCTGCTTGTCGGGGTCGGGGTCGTACAGGTCGTCCACGTCCCAGCCGCGGTCGCGCGGCAGGCCGGACACCGCGTCGCCGCCGTCGCGGAGCAGCCGCCACAGCTCCTCGGGCGACGCCGCGCCGCCCGGGTAGCGGCAGCTCATCCCGACGATGGCGATCGGGTCGCCGTCGGACGGGGCCGGTGCCGCAGCCACCTGCGGGACCGCGGCGCCGGCCGTCGCCCCGGACAGCTCCTCCAGCAGGTAGGCGGTGAGCGCGGCCGGGTTGGGGTAGTCGAAGACCACGGTCGCCGGGAGCCGGAGCCCGGTGGCGGCACCCAGCCGGTTGCGCAGCTCCACCGAGGTCAGCGAGTCGAACCCGAGGTCCTGGAACGCGCGGTCGGGGCCGATGCCGCCGGCGGACCCGTGGTTCAGCACCAGGGCGACCTCCGTACCGACCAGGTCGAGCATGATCCGCTCGCGCTCGGAGGCGGAGGCTTCGGCCAGCCGGAGCACCAGGGCCGAGGGGCCGTCGGTCCGGGCGTCCGGCCCGGATTCCTCGGCCTCCGCGATCCGCTGGACCTCGGGGACGTCCCGGAACAGCGGGTTGCCGTGGCCGCCGGCCTTGACCACCTGCTCCCAGCGCATGTCCACCACGACGGGGGCGGCCTCGTCCCGGTCCAGCACATGCTGGAGGGCGACGATGGCCAGCTCCGGGTCCATCGAGGGGACACCGCGCTGCTCCATGCGCTCCTCGACCGCGTCGGCCATGCCCCCGGCGGCCCAGTGCCCCCAGGCGATGCCGCTGGCCCGCAGGCCGAGGTCCCGGCGCCGCCGCGCCAGCGCGGTCAGGTAGGCGTTGCCCGGACCGTAGTTGCCCTGGCCCATGGCGCCGAAGAGGCCGCCGACCGAGGAGAACAGCACGAACGCCGACAGGTCCAGATCGGCGGTCAGCTCGTGCAGGTTGGCCGCACCCGCGACCTTGACCCGCAGCACCCTGTCGATCTGCTCCAGGGTCAGGTCGCCGAGCAGGGCGTCGTCCAGTACCGCGGCGGTGTGCACGACCGCGGTCAGCGGGTGCTCCGCCGGGACCGACGCCAGCAGACCGGCCAGCGCGTCCCGGTCGGAGATGTCGCAGGCCGCCACGGTCACCCGGGCGCCCGCACCCTCCAGCTCCGCCACCAGCTCCGGAGCCCCCGGCGCGTCCATGCCGCGGCGGCTGGTCAGCACCAGGTGCTCGGCGCCGTTGGCCGCCAACCAGCGGGAGACGCGCGAGCCGAGGGCGCCCGTACCGCCGGTGACCAGCACCGTCCCGCTGGGCCGCCAGGCTTCCTCGGCGGGGGTATCGGTGCCGGCGGCGGCGCGCACCATGCGGCGGGCGTAGAGCCCGGAATCGCGCACGGCGACCTGGTCCTCGCCGTCGGCCGCGGCGAGCACGGCGCACAGCCGGGCACCCGCCCGGCCGCCGGCGGCCGCGGGCAGGTCGATGAGGCCGCCCCACCGCTCCGGGTGCTCCTGGCCGACCACCGGACCCAGTCCCCAGAGCAGGGCCTGCTCCGCGTCGTCCAGGGTGTCGGAGCCGCCGGTGGCGACCGCGCCGCGAGTGGCGACCCACAGCGGGGCCTCGACACCCGCGTCGCCGAGCGCCTGCACCGCCTCCACGGTCGCGGCCAGCCCCAGCGGAACGGCAGGGCGGTCCGGGTGCCGCCGGGCGTCCAGGCCCAGCAGCGAGAGGACGCCCGCCGGCGCCGCCCCGCCGTCCGCCCCCGGCAGGCCGGCCGCGGCTTCGCCGAGCCGCGCGGCCAGCGCGGCCCGGCCGGCCGCGGCGTCCAGGTCGATGCGGACCGGCTCGCCGCCGTGCGCGCGCACCGCGTCGGCGGCGGCCCCGGCCCAGTCGTCGGCCGCGCCGCCGACCGGAACGAGGAGCAGCCAGGCGCCGGAGAGGACCGGGGTGTTCCGCTGGGAGAGCCGCTGCCAGTCGATCCGGTAGCGCCAGCGGTCGACGGCCGTCTGCTCGCGGTGCCTCCTGCGCCACGAGGCGAGGACGGGCAGCACCGACTCCAGGGAGGAGCGCTGCTCCGGGGCGCCGGCGTGCAGGGTGTCGGCAAGCGTGGCGAGGTCTTCGCGCTCCACCGCCTCCCAGAACCGCTCGTCCGCGGGGTCCGCCTCCCCGCCGGAGGGGTCGTGGGGAGCCGCCCCGGAGATGCGGCCGTTCGGCCAGTAGTGCTCGTGCTGGAAGGGGTAGGTGGGCAGGTCGGTGCGCTCGGCGCCGGTGCCGGTGAAGACCTGGGTCCAGTCCACGGCGGTGCCGTTGGCGTGCGCTTCTGCCAGGGAGGTGAACAGGCGCTCCAGGCCGCCCTCATCGCGGCGCAGGGTGCCGAGCACGGTGGCGCGGTGCTCGGCGGCCGCGGCGGTGTCCTCCACCGCCGCCGTCAGCACCGGGTGCGCGCTGACTTCGATGAAGACGGTGTGGTCGTCTTCGAGGAGCCTGCGGGTGGTGTCCTCCAGTAGGACGGTCCGGCGGAGGTTGGTGTACCAGTAGGCGGCGTTCAGTTCTGCGGTGTCGATCGGCTCCCCGTTGACCGTGGAGTAGAAGGCGGTCTCGGAGGTGCGCGGCTCGATCGGCGCCAGCACGTCGAGCAGCCGCTTCTCGATCTCCTCCACGTGGGCGGAGTGGGAGGCGTAGTCCACCGGGACGCGCTTGGCGCGCACGCCGTCGGCCTCGCAGGCGGCGAGCAGCTCGTCGAGGGCGTCGGTGTCGCCGGAGACCACCGTTGCGGCAGGGCCGTTGATCGCGGCCAGGGAGATGCGCCCGTCCCAGGCCTGCAACCGCTGGGCGGTCTCGTCCGCGGAGAGCGCGACCGAGACCATGCCGCCTTGGCCGGAGAGTTCCAGCAGGGCCTGGCTGCGCAGGGCGACGACGCGGGCGGCGTCTTCGAGGGTGAGGGCTCCGGCGACGCAGGCGGCGGCGATCTCGCCCTGGCTGTGCCCGACCACCGCGTCGGGTTCGACGCCGTGTGCGCGCCAGACTTCGGCGAGGGAGACCATGACCGCCCACAGGGCCGGCTGGACCACATCGACCCGGTCCAGGGTCGGTGCGCCCTCGGTGCCGCGCAGGACGTCGATCAGTGACCAGTCGGTGAAGGAGGCCAGGGCGGCCGCGCATTCGCTCATCCGCTCGGCGAACACCGGGGAGGAGTCCAGCAGCTCCACGGCCATCCCGGCCCACTGCGAGCCCTGGCCCGGGAACACGAACACCGTCCGGCCCGGGGAGCCGACCGTGCCGCGCACCGCGCCGGGGCCGTCGACGCCGTTGGCGAGCGCGTCCAGGCCGTCCAGCAGTTCTTCCCGGTCCCGGCCGATCAGAACGGCGCGGTGCTCGAACGTCGATCGGGTCGCGACCAGGGAGTACGCCGTGTCCAGCAGGCTCGGCCGGATCTCCGAGCCCTCCGGAGCATCCGAACCGATGAAGGCACGCAGCCGCCGGGCCTGCTCGTGCAGTGCCGCCTCGGTCTTCGCCGACACGACCAGCGGCATGGCCGGCAGAGTCCGCGAGGTCTCGGACTCCGGGAGCCCGGAGATCGCGCCGGAACCCGCTTCCGCCGGCTGCTCCTGCTCGACCGGCGCCTGCTCGACCACGACGTGCGCGTTGGTGCCGCTCATCCCGAAGGAGGAGACCCCGGCCCGGCGGGGTCCGCCGGTCTCGGGCCAGGGGCGGGCCTCGGTGAGCAGTTCGACGGAGCCCGCCGACCAGTCCACGTGCGGGGTGGGCTCGTCCACGTGCAGGGTCTTGGGGAGGGTGCCGTGGCGCATGGCCATGACCATCTTGATGATGCCGCCGACACCGGAGGCCGCCTGGGAGTGGCCGATGTTCGACTTCAGCGAGCCCAGCCAGAGCGGCCGGTCCTCCGGCCGGTCCTGCCCGTAGGTGGCGAGCACCGCCTGCGCCTCGATCGGGTCGCCCAGAGCCGTGCCGGTGCCGTGCGCCTCCACCGCGTCCACCTCGGCGGCTTCGAGCCGGGCACCGGCCAGCGCCTGGCGGATCACCCGCTGCTGCGACGGGCCGCTCGGCGCGGTCAGCCCGTTGCTGGCACCGTCCTGGTTGATCGCCGTCCCGCGGACCACGGCCAGCACCTGGTGCCCGTTGCGGCGGGCGTCCGACAGCCGCTCGACCAGCAGCACGCCCACGCCCTCGGCCCAGCCGGTCCCATCGGCGGCCGCCGCGAACGGCTTGCACCGGCCGTCCGGGGAGAGCGCCCGCTGGCGGCTGAACTCCACGAAGCCCACCGGCGTGGACATCACCGTCACGCCGCCGGCCAGCGCCATCGAGCACTCGCCACGCCGCAGCGACTGCACCGCCATGTGCAGCGCGACCAGCGACGATGAGCACGCCGTGTCGACCGTGACCGCCGGCCCCTCCAGCCCGAAGGTGTAGGCGACCCGGCCGGAGACGACGCTGGCCGCGTTGCCCGTGCCGACGTACCCCTCCACCTCGTCGGAGGACCAGCCCAGCAGCGAGCCGTAGTCGAGCGCGGAGGTCCCGGCGAACACGCCGACCCGGTCGCCGCGGACCGAACCGGGGTCGATCCCGGCGTTCTCGAACGTCTCCCAGGAGGTCTCCAGCAGCAGCCGCTGCTGCGGGTCCATCGCCAGCGCCTCACGCGGGCTGATGCCGAAGAACCCGGCGTCGAACTCGGCGGCGTCATAGACGAACCCGCCGGAGCGCGCGTAGATCTTGCCCTGCGCGTCGGGATCGGGGTCGAACAGCGCGTCGGTGTCCCAGCCGCGGTCGGTGGGGAACTCCGCGATCACGTCGCCGCCGGAGGCCACCAGCCGCCACAGGTCCTCGGGCGAACCGACCCCGCCCGGGTAGCGGCAGCCCATGCCGACGATGGCGATCGGCTCGTCGTCGTCGGCGGCGACCACCGTCGGCGCGTCGACCGAGCGGCGCAGGCCCAGCAGCTCCGCGCCGATGTACTCGGCCAGCTCGGCCGGGCTCGGGTGGTCGAAGATCAGGGTGGCGGGCAGCGCCAGCCCGGTCGCCGTGTTCAGCCGGTTGCGCAGCTCCACCGCGGTCAGCGAGTCGAAGCCCAGCTCCTTGAAGGCACGGGAGGCCTCCACGGTCTCCGCGGACGCGTGCCCGAGGACCAGGGCCACCTCGTCGCGGACCAGGTCGGTGAGGAGCCGGGCGCGCCCGGCGTCGGACAGCCCGGCCACCCGCAGCGCCAGGGCGGACCCGCCGGCGGCGGTGTCCGCGGAGCCGGCCGGGCGCAGGGCCGCGCGCACCTCAGGCAGGTCGCTCAGCAGCGGACTCGGCCCGGTGGACGCGAAGGCCGCCGTGAAGCGGTCCCAATCGATGTCCGCCACCACGGTCGCGGGCGCGCCGGAGCGGACGGCCCGCGCCAGGGCGGCGACGGCCGCCCGGGCGGGCATCGGCTCGACACCGCCGTGCCGCGCGGTGTCTTCGGCCGCGCCGTCCCGGGCCGAAGGTCCGGTGCCCTCCGCCGCCCAGGTCCCCCAGGAGACCGAGGCGGCCGCAAGGCCCAGCCCCGCGCGGTGCTCGGCCAGCGCGTCCAGGAAGGCCGACGCCGCCGCGAGCGGGGCCTGCCCGGCGCCGCCGATCACCCCGGCGGCCGAGGAGAACAGCACGAACGCGGACAGGTCCAGGTCCGCGGTCGACTCGTGCAGGTGTACCGCGCCGGCCGTGCCGGTCCGGAGCGCCGCCTCGAAGCGGTCCGGGGCCAGGCCGTCGATGGCGCCGCCGTCCACCGTGCCCGCGGCGTGAACCACCGCGGTCAGGGGGAACTCGGCCGGGACGGACGCCAGCAGCTCCGCCAGCGCGTCGCGGTCGGCCGGGTCGCAGGAGGAGACGGTCACCTCGGCACCGAGGCCGGTCAGCTCGGCGACCAGGTCCGCGGTGCCGGAACCGTCGGCGTCAGCGCCTCCGGTCAGCACGAGGCGCTCGGCGCCGTTGCCCGCCAGCCAGCGGGCGGCGTGCGCGCCCGGCCCGCGGGTTCCGCCGGTCACCAGGACCGTGCCGTGCGGCCGCCACACGTCGTCGGCGGACCCCGCCGGCTTGGAGCGCACCAGGCGGCGCCCGTAGGCGGCGGAGGAGCGGATCGCGACCTGGTCTTCGCCGCCGGTTCCGGCGAGCGCTCCGGCGAGCCGGGTGAGGGCGCGGTCGTCCAGCTTGTTCACGGCGCCGGGCAGGTCGATCAGGCCGCCCCAGAGCTCCGGGTGCTCGTGCCGGACGACCGAAGCCAGCCCCCAGACGGGGGCCTGTCCCGGGAGGGGGGCCCGGTCACCGGGCGCCGCGGCGACCGCGCCGCCGGTCAGGAACCACAGAGGCGCGGTGACACCGGCGTCGCCCAGCGCCTGGACCAGCGTCAGAGCGGCCGCGGCGCCGTCCGCGTCCAGGTCCGTTCCGCTCTCCGGGGCGAAGAGGGAGAGGAGGGAGACGACGGCGGTGGGGGCCTCCTCCGCGAGGGTGTCGGTGATCAGGCGGGCGGTGGCGGCGCGGTCGTGCCCATGGAGGGGGACCGGCAGCGCGGCCACGCGGCCGCCGTGCTCTTCGATCGCCGTGCCCACGGCCGCGATCACGGTGGCGATGTCCTCGTCCGCGTCGCACGCCGGGAAGGCGAGCAGCCAGGTCCCGGAGAGCACCGGAACCTCCGGCTCCGCGACGGGCTTCCAGGAGGTCCGGTACCGCCAGCGGTCTGCGGCCGACTCGTCCCGGGAGCGCTTGCGCCAGCGGGACAGGGCGGGGAGCATCGCGCCCAGCACGGCGTCGTCCACCTGCAGTGTCCCGGCCAGCAGCTCCAGGTCCTCGCGCTCGACGGCATCCCAGAAGGCGGCGTCCGCCGAGCCGGGCCCGGCCTCCGCCTTCTCCTCCTGGGGGGCTTCCAGCCAGTAGCGTTCGCGCTGGAAGGCGTAGGTGGGCAGTTCCACCTGGTGGGCACCGGTCCCGGCGAAGAGCGCGGCCCAGTCCGGGCTCACGCCGCTGGTGTGGAGCCGGGCGATGGCGGTGGTGAGCGCTTCGGCTTCGGGGCGGTCCTTGCGGCTTGCGGCGACGGCCGTGGCACCGGCGCCGAGGGTGTCCTGTGCCATGGCGGTGAGGACGCCGTCGGGGCCCAGTTCGAGGAAGGCGGTCGCGCCCTGGGCGCTGAGGGTGGTGATGCCGTCGGCGAAGCGGACGGCTTCGCGGACGTGGCGGACCCAGTAGTCGGGGGAGCAGAGCTGTTCAGCCGTCGCGAGGGCACCGGTCAGGTTGGAGACGACCGGGATCTGCGGCGGCGTGAAGGAAAGTCCTTCGGCGGCCTTCCGGAACTCCTCCAGCATGGGTTCCATGAGCGGCGAGTGGAAGGCGTGGGAGACCGTCAGCCGCTTGGTTTTGCGGCCCTGGTCGCGGAAGTGGTCCGCGATCTCGATGACCGCGTCCTCTTCGCCGGAGACGACGGTGGAGGTGGGCCCGTTGATCGCGGCGATGGAGACCGCGTGTTCCCGGTCCTTGACCAGGACGTTCACTTCGTCCTCGGTGGCCTGGAGGGCGACCATCGCCCCGCCCTGGGGCAGTGCCTGCATGAGGCGTCCGCGTGCGGTGACCAGCGCGGCGGCGTCCTCCAGGGTGAGCACCCCGGCGGTGTGTGCGGCGGTGATCTCCCCGATGGAGTGGCCCGCCAGCAGGTCCGGGGCGATGCCCCAGGACTCCATGAGCCGGAACAGCGCGGTTTCGATGGCGAAGAGTCCGGCCTGGGTGTAGGCGGTCTGGTCGATCAGCCCGGCGGCCTCGGAGTCTTCTTCTGCCCACATGACCTCGCGCAGCGGCCGGTCCAGGTGGGCGTCGAGCGCAGCGCACGCGGCGTCGAAGGCGTCGGCGAAGACGGGGAAGGCCGCGTGCAGCTCGCGCCCCATCCCGGCGCGCTGCGACCCCTGCCCCGAGAAGAGGAGGGCGAGGCGGTCGCCGGTGACCGAGCCGTTCACCACAGCGGGGTCGGGGGTCTCCTGCGCCAGCGCGTCCAGGCCGGCCAGCAGGGTGTCCCTGGTGTCCCCGACCACGACCGCGCGGTGCTCCATGGCCGAGCGGGTCGCGGCCAGGGAGAACGCGGTGTCCAGGAGGTCCAGGTCGGGGGCGGCCTCCAGGTGGGCCCGGAGCCGCCGGGCCTGGGCGCGCAGCGCCGCCCTGCTCTTGGCCGAGACCGTCCACGGCACGACCGGCAGGCTCCGGGGCTCCTCCGGAGCGGCGTCCTCCGCGTCCGGCGCCTGCTCGATCGGTGCCTCTTCAACGACGACGTGCGCGTTGGTGCCGCTCACACCGAAGGAGGAGACGCCCGCCCGGCGGGGCTCGCCGGTCTCCGGCCAGGGCCGCTCCTCCGCCAGCAGCTCCACCGCGCCGACCGACCAGTCGACGTGCGGCGAGGGCGCGTCCACGTGCAGCGTCTTCGGCAGCACCCCGTGGCGCATGGCCATGACCATCTTGATGATGCCGCCGACGCCCGCCGCGGCCTGGGTGTGGCCGACGTTGGACTTCAGCGAGCCGAGCCAGAGCGGCCGGTCCTCGGGGCGCTTGCGGCCGTAGGCGGCCAGCAGCGCCTCGGCCTCGATCGGGTCGCCCAGGGTGGTGCCGGTGCCGTGCGCCTCGACCGCGTCCACGTCGGCGGGCGACAGCCGCGCGTTCTCCAGGGCCTGCCGGATGACCCGCTGCTGGGAGGGGCCGTTGGGCGCGGTGAGCCCGTTGGAGGCGCCGTCCTGGTTGATCGCCGATCCGCGGATCACGGCGAGCACCTTGTGGCCGTTGCGGCGCGCGTCGGACAGCCGCTCCACCAGGAGCATGCCCGCGCCCTCGGCCCAGCTGGTCCCGTCGGCCGCGGCGGCGAACGGCTTGCACCGGCCGTCGGGGGAGAGTGCGCGCTGCCGGCTGAACTCGATGATCGCCCCCGGCGTGGACATCACCGTCACGCCGCCGGCCAGCGCCATCGAGCACTCGCCGTTCCGCAGCGCCTGCGCGGCCAGGTGGAGCGCGACCAGCGAGGACGAGCACGCGGTGTCGATGCTGACGGCGGGCCCTTCGAACCCGAAGGTGTAGGCGACCCGGCCGGAGGCGATGCTGCCCGCGCTGCCGGTGCCCAGCAGCCCCTCGAACCCTTCGGGTACCTGGGGCATCCGCCCCGCGTAGTCGTTGTACATCACGCCCGCGAACACGCCGGTGCGGCTGCCGTGCAGCGCCTCCGGGTCGATGCCGGCCCGCTCGACCGCCTCCCAGGAGGTCTCCAGCAGCAGCCGCTGCTGCGGGTCGATGGCCAGCGCGTCGCGCGGGGAGATGCCGAAGAACGCGGGGTCGAACCGGTCGGCGTCGTGTAGGAACCCGCCCTCGCGGGTGTAGGTCTTCCCCGGCCGCTCCGGGTCGGGGTCGTACAGGTCCTCCAGATCCCAGCCGCGGTCGGCGGGGAAGCCGGTGATCCCGTCGCCGCCGGCGGAGAGCAGCTCCCACAGCTCCTCCGGCGAGCGCACGCCGCCGGGGTAGCGGCAGGCCATGCCGATGATCGCGATCGGCTCGCTCGACGCCTCTTCAAGCCGCCGGTTCTGCTCGCGCAGCCGGTCGCTCTCCTTCAAAGAGGCCCGCAGGGCCTCAACGATCCTGTCCTCAGACGTAGCCATCGTGAACTCCGAAATCCAAGCCGTGTTAGGAGTGGTCGCCGCCGAGCGCCAACGTGACGAGGTGGTTCACGTCCATGGCATCGATCGAGGTCTGCCGGTCGCTTTCGGCCGGGGCGGGGTGGTCTTCGTGCCGGGCCGCCAGCTTCAGCAGCGCGTCGAGCAGCCCGGCTTCGCGCAGGCTGGCGACCGGAACCGACTCCAGCGCCCTCCTGACGTCCGCTTCGTCGGGGTCCTGCTCCGGAGCCGCCTCCGGCGCCAGGCCGTCGAGCAGCTCGGCCCTCAGGTGGTCCGCGAGGGCGGCGGGTGTCGGGTAGCTGAAGACGAGCGTGGCCGGGAGCCGCAGCCCGGTCTCGGCGGCCAACCGGTTGCGCAGCTCCACCGCGGTGAGCGAGTCGAAGCCCAGCTCCTTGAACGCCTGCCGGGCCTGCACCACGCCGAGGTCGGCGTGGCCGAGCACCGCGGCCACCTGGGTGCGCACCAGGTCTTGAAGGGTGCGGACCTGCTCGGCCTCGGACATGGCGGCCAGGCGCTGCGGCAGCGCCGCCGTCCGGGCCGCCGACGCCCCCGAAGCCCGGCGCAGCGGGGCGCGGACCAGGCCGCGCAGCAGCGGCGGCACCGGCGCCGACCCGAGAGAGGAGAGCAGCGCCCGGGTGTCCAGCCGGACCGGCACCAGGGCCGCCCTGTCCTGTGCGCGGGCGGCGTCGAAGAGGGCCAGCCCCTCCTCCGAGGTGAGCGGGGCGAACCCCCCTCGGCCGATCCGCCGCACATCGGCGTCGTCCAGGTCGCCGGTCATCTCGCCGGCCTGCTCCCACAGGCCCCAGGCCAGCGATTGGCCGGGCAGGCCGAGGGTGCGGCGGTGTTCGGCGAGGGCGTCGAGGAAGGCGTTGGCGGCGGCGTAGTTGGCCTGGCCGGCCGCGCCCAGCGTCCCGGCGGCCGAGGAGAACAGCACGAACGCCGACAGGTCCCTCTCCTGGGTGAGCTCGTGCAGGTTCCAGGCGGCGTCCGCCTTGGGGCGGAGCACCGTCTCGAACCGCTCGGGGGTGAGGGTCTCGACGGTGCCGTCGTCGAGCACACCGGCGGCGTGGACGACCGAGGTCAGCGGGAACTCCGCCGGGACGGACGCCAGTAGGTCGGCCAGCGCGTCGCGGTCGGCGGCGTCGCAGGCCGCGACGGTCACCGTCGCGCCCAGCTCCTCCAGTTCGGCGGCCAGCTCCGCGGCGCCGGGCGCCTCCATACCGCGCCGGCCGGTGAGCAGCAGGTGGCCCGCACCGCGCCCGGCCAGGTGCCGGGCGACCAGGCCGCCCAGCGCACCGGTGCCGCCGGTGATGAGCACCGTGCCCTGAGGGTCGAACACCGGAGCGTCCGCCTCAGCGGGCGTCGCCCGGGCCAGCCGAGGCGCGAGCATGCGGCCCGCGCGCACCGCCGCCTGGGGTTCGTCACCCGGAACGGCGGGCAGCAGCGCCATGGAGTCCTCGTGGCCGTCCGCGTCGATCAGTACGAACCGGTCGGGGTGCTCGGCCTGGGCGGTCCGGAGCAGGCCCCACACCGCCGCGCCGGCCAGGTCGGTGACCTGGTCGTCCGCTCCGGCAGCCACTGCGCCCCGGGTCACCAGGACCAGGCGCGACTCGGCGAACCGCTCCTCCGCCAGCCAGGTGCGTACCGCGTCGAGTGCGGCGGCGGTCGCCGCGCGGACCTGGGACGGCGCGTCCGCAGCCGCAGGCTCCTGGGCGAACCGCAGGTAGACCACGTCCGGCACCGGCCCGTCAGCGGCGGCGAGCGCGGCCACGTCGGCGGGCACCGCTCCGTTCACGGTCACGGTCTCCGAGCCGGCCCGCTTCAGCGCCGCCTCCAGGTCGCCGTCGCCACCGCCGACCACGGCGCACAGCGGCGGGGACGCGGGAGCGTCGGCCGCCACCGGCACCCAATCGACGTAGAACAGCGACCCGCGCCGCTCACCGCCGTCACTGAGCCGCTCGGGCGAGACCGGCCGGAGCACCAGCGACTCCACGGCGGCCACGGCCTCCCCGACCCCGTCCGCCACCGAGATGGAGACACCGTCCCGGCCTGCGGGGGAGAGCCGAACCCGGAGCGTCGAGGCGCCGGACGCGAACAGCGACGCCCCCGACCAGGAGAACGGCAGGTGCCCCTGCTCCGGGTCGGAGACGAAGCCGCCGAAGCCCACGGCGTGCAGGGCGGCGTCGAGCAGCGCCGGGTGGAGCCCGAACCCGTCGCCCTGCTCCTCATCGGGCAGGCTCACCTCGGCGAACACCTCGTCACCGCGCCGCCAGGCGGCCCGCAGCCCCTGGAACACCGGTCCGTAGCCGAAGCCCTGCTCCGCGAACCGGTCGTAGAGGTCGGCCGTGTCGATCGGCTCCGCGCCGTGCGGAGGCCACTGCGCCAGGTCGGCGGAGCCCACCGGGGCGGGGATGAGGGTGCCGGTCGCGTTGCGGGTCCACGGCTCGTCCCCTCCCGCGTCGTCCCGGCGGGAGTGGACGCTCACCGGGCGCCGGCCGGACTCGTCGGCCGCGTCGGTGGCCACCTGGATCTGGACGCCGCCGCGTTCGGGCAGAACCAGCGGAGCCTCCAAGGTCAATTCCTCGACCTGTGCGCAGCCGACCTCGGAGCCGGCGCGCAGGGCGAGTTCCAGCAGGGCGGTGCCGGGCAGCAGCACGGTGCCCTGCACGGCGTGGTCGGCCAGCCAGGGGTGGGTGCGCAGCGAGAGCAGGCCGGTGAACAGGACCCTGTCGCCCTCGGCCGGTACCACCGCGGCGCCGAGCAGCGGGTGCTCGGCGGAGTCCAGGCCGGCCGAGGACACGTCCCCGATCGCCGCCGGGGCGTCCAGCCAGTACCGCTCGTGCTGGAAGGCGTAGGTGGGCAGGTCGACGCGCTGGGCGCCGGGCCGGGAGAACGCGCTCGCCCAGTCGCCGGAAACACCGTCCACGTACAACCGGGCGACGGCGGTCAGCAGCACCGTGCTTTCCGGGCGGTCGGCGCGCAGAGCGGGGACGGTGGTCGCTTCACCGGTCAGGCTGTCCTGTGCCATGGCGGTGAGGACGCCGTCGGGGCCCAGTTCCAGGAAGCGGGTGGTGCCTTCGGTTTCCAGGGTGCGGATTCCGTCGGCGAAGCGGACGGCTTCGCGGACGTGGCTGACCCAGTAGTCGGGGGAGCAGAGTTGTTCTGCGGTGGCCTGCTCTCCGGTCAGGTTGGACACGACGGGGATGGTCGGCGGTGCGAAGGACAGTCCTTCGGCGGCCTTCCGGAACTCCTCCAGCATGGGTTCCATCAGGGGCGAGTGGAAGGCGTGGGAGACCGTCAGTCGCTTGGTCTTGCGGCCTTCGGCAGAGAACCGCTCTGCGACTTCGACGACAGCGGTTTCTTCACCGGAGACGACGATCGAGGTGGGCCCGTTGATCGCGGCGATGGAGAGTTCGTGTTCGTGTCCGTCCAGGTGGGGAAGGACTTCGTCTTCGGTGGCCTGGAGGGCGACCATGGCTCCGCCTGCGGGGAGGGCCTGCATGAGGCGTCCGCGGGCGGCGACGAGTGCGGCGGCGTCCTCCAGGGTGAGGACTCCGGCGGTGTGTGCGGCGGTGATCTCTCCGATGGAGTGGCCGGCCAGCAGGTCCGGGCGGATGCCCCAGGATTCGACCAGGCGGAACAGGGCGGTTTCGATGGCGAAGAGTCCGGCCTGGGTGTAGGCGGTCTGGTCGATCAGCCCGGCCAGGTCGGAGCCTTCCTCGGCCCACACGACCTCGCGCAGCGGCCGGTCCAGGTGGGTGTCCAAGGCCGCGCATGCGGCGTCGAAGGCTTCGGCGAAGACGGGGAAGGCCGCGTGCAGCTCGCGGCCCATCCCGGCGCGCTGCGACCCCTGCCCGGAGAAGAGGAAAGCCCGCTTCCCGGCCGCGTTGGCGGTGCCCTGGACGAGGTTGGTCGCGGGCTCGCCGGAGGCGAGCGCGCCCAGCCCTGCCAGCAGGCCTTCGCGGTCGTTTCCGACCACGACCGCGCGGTGCTCCATGGCCGATCGGGTCGTGGCCAGGGAGAAGGCCACGTCGTCCATGGCCAGGTCCGGGTGCGCGGTCAGGTGCGCGTGCAGCCGCTCGGCCTGGGCGCGCAGCGCCGCCTCCGTCTTCGCGGAGACGACCGTCGAGGCCAGCCCCGCACGCCCCTCGGCGGAGACGGGGGACTCCTGCTCGGCCGGTGCCTTTTCAACCGGCGCTTGTTCGACCGGTGCCTGCTCGATCACGACGTGCGCGTTGGTTCCGCTGATCCCGAAGGAGGAGACGCCCGCGCGGCGGGGTCCGCCGGTCTCCGGCCAGGGCCGCTCCTCGGTGAGCAGCTCGACGGAGCCCGCCGACCAGTCCACGTGCGATGTCGGTTCGTCCACGTGCAGGGTCTTGGGGAGCGTGCCGTTGCGGATGGCCAAGACCATCTTGATCACGCCCGCCACGCCCGCTGCGGCCTGGGTGTGGCCGATGTTGGACTTGATCGAGCCGAGGAAGAGCGGCCGGTCCTCGGGCCGCTCCTGGCCGTAGGTGGCCAGGAGCGCCTGGGCCTCGATCGGGTCGCCGAGGCCGGTGCCGGTGCCGTGCGCCTCCACCGCGTCCACGTCCGAGGGGGACAGGCTCGCACCGGCCAGGGCCTGGCGGATGACCCGCTGCTGGGACGGCCCGTTGGGGGCGGTGAGCCCGTTGGAGGCGCCGTCCTGGTTGACCGCACTGCCGCGGACCACGGCGAGCACCTGGTGGCCGTTGCGGCGCGCGTCGGACAGCCGCTCCACCAGCAGCATTCCGACGCCCTCGGACCAGCCGGTGCCGTCGGCCGCGTCCGAGAAGGACTTGCACCGGCCGTCGGGGGAGAGCCCGCGCTGCCGGCTGAACTCCACGAACGTGCTCGGTGAGGACATCACGGTGACGCCGCCGGCGAGTGCCATGGTGCATTCGCCGTTGCGCAGCGCCTGCACCGCCATGTGCAGGGCGACCAGCGACGACGAGCACGCGGTGTCGATCGTCGCCGCCGGGCCCTCCAACCCGAAGGTGTAGGCGACGCGGCCCGACAGCACACTGCCCGAGCTGCCGATGCCGATGAACCCCTCGACGTCCTCGGGCACGCTGGTCAGGCGGGACGCGTAGTCGTGGTACATCAGCCCGGCGAACACGCCGGTCCGGCTGCCGCGCACCGCGGCCGGGTCGATGCCGGCCCGCTCGAACGCCTCCCAGGTGGTCTCCAGCAGCAGCCGCTGCTGGGGGTCCATGGCCAGCGCCTCGCGCGGGGAGATCCCGAAGAACCCGGCGTCGAACTCGGCCGCGCCGTACAGGAAGCCGCCCTCGCGGGTGTAGCTCGTGCCGGAACGCTCCGGGTCCGGGTCGTACAGCCGCTCGATGTCCCAGCCCCGGTCGTCGGGGAAGCCGGAGATCCCGTCACCGCCCTGGGAGACCAGCTCCCACAGCTGCTCGGGGGAGGCCACCCCGCCCGGCAGGCGGCAGGCCATGCCGATGATCGCGATCGGCTCGTCGGTGCCGGTGCCCGCCGCGACCGCGGGCGGCGCGTCGGCGGTGCCGTCCGGCGCGTCGAGGAGCCGGTCCGCCAGATGGCCGGCCAGCGCGTCCGAGGTCGGGTAGTCGAACACCAGGGTCGCCGGGAGCCGCAGGCCGGTCGCCTCGTTCAGCGCGTTCCTCAGCTCGACCGCGGTGAGCGAGTCGAAACCGAGGTCCTTGAACGCCTGGCCGGGCTCGACGCCGCGCGACGAGCCGTGCCCCAGGACCGCCGAGGCGCGGGAGAGCACCAGGTCGAGGAGGGCGGGCCGCCGCTCCTCCTCCGGGAGCGCGGACAACCGCTGCCTGAGACCGGCCGCCGGGTCGGCCCCGGCGGCCGTCGCCGCCGCGCGCCGGCTGCGCACCCGCACCAGCCCGCCCAGCAGCGGGGGAACGGCGCCGGAGGCGGCGCGCGCACGCAGGGCCGGGATGTCCAGCGCGACGGGGAGCAGCAGGGGCTCGTCCGTGCCGTATGCGGCCCCGAAGAGGGCGAGGCCCTGCTCGGACGGGAGCGGCCGCACGCCGGAGCGTGCCATCCGCTGCAGGTCGGTGGTGGCGAGGTCGCCGGTCATCTCGCCGGCCTGCTCCCACAGGCCCCAGGCCAGCGATTGGCCGGGCAGGCCGAGGGTGCGGCGGTGTTCGGCGAGGGCGTCGAGGAAGGCGTTGGCGGCGGCGTAGTTGCCCTGGCCGGGGCTGCCGAACACGCCGGTGACCGAGGAGAACAGCACGAACGCCGACAGGTCCAGGTCCCTGGTGAGTTCGTGCAGGTTCCAGGCGGCGTCGGCCTTGGGGCGCAGCACGGTGTCCAGGCGCTCGGGGGTGAGGGACTCGACGGTGCCGTCGTCGAGGACGCCGGCGGCGTGGACGACCCCTGTCAGCGGGAACTCCGCCGGGACGGACGCCAGCAGGTCGGCGAGTGCGTCGCGGTCGGCGGCGTCGCAGGCCGCGATGGTCACCCGGGTACCCAGTTCCTCCAGTTCGGCGGCCAGGTTCGCGGCGCCGGGCGCTTCCATGCCGCGCCGGCCGGTCAGCAGCAGGTGGCCCGCACCGCGTCCGGCGAGGTGCCGGGCGACCAGGCCGCCCAGCGCACCGGTGCCGCCGGTGATGAGCACCGTTCCGTGCGGGTCGGGCTCGGTGGCGTCGCCCGCGATGGACGGCGCGGGCACCACCCGGGGTACGAGCACCTCGCCCCGGTGGAGGGCGGCCTGCGGTTCGGCGCCGGCCAGCACTGCGGCTGCGGCGGGGAGGTCCGAGAGCTCCGCCGCGTCGATCAGTACGAACCGGTCGGGGTGCTCGGCCTGGGCGGTCCGGAGCAGGCCCCACACCGCCGCGCCGGGCAGGTCGGTGACCTGCTCGTCCGCTCCGGCCGCCACCGCGCCCCGGGTCACGACGACCAGCCGGGAGCCGGCGAACCGCTCCTCGGCCAGCCACCCCTGCACCAGGCTGAGCGCGCGGGCCGTCGCGGCCCGGACGCCGGCCGGGACGTCGCCCCGCTCGGGGCCGTCCGGGGTGAGGAACGCGAACACCGTTCCAGGGACGGGGGCGTCCGCCGAGGCGAGGGCAGTGAGGTCCGCGAACGCCTCGGCCCGGATCCCGGCGTCCCGGAGCGGCGCCGCTTCGCGGTCGCCACCGAGCACGGCGCAGGACTCCGGCGGAAGGCCATCGGTGCTCCGGGCCCGAACCCAGTCCAGCCGGAACAGGGAGTCGGGCCGGGCATCGCCGACCCGCTCCGCCGAGACGGGCCGCAGCACCAGCGATTCCACCGTGGCCACCGGGGCGCCGGTGGCGTCGGCGGCGGTGACGGCGACCGCGTCCGGGCCCACGGGGGTGATCCGCACCCGCAGACTCTGAGCGCCGACGGCGTGCAGGGCCGCACCCGACCAGGAGAAGGGAAGGAGGCCGCGCTCGGGCTCGGCGATGAAGTCACCGAGCCCCACGGCGTGCAGGGCGGCGTCGAGCAGGGCGGGGTGTACGCCGAAGCGGGCGGCTTCGCTCTGTTCCTCCTCGGGCAGGGCGACCTCGGCGAACACCTCGTCGCCGCGCCGCCAGGCGGCCCGCAGCCCCTGGAACACCGGGCCGTAGTGGAAACCGGCCTCGGTCACCCGCTCGTACAGGTCGCCGACCTCCAGCGCGACCGCACCCGCCGGAGGCCACTCGGCGAGGACGCTCGCCTCCGCTCCGGGGCCATCCGGCACGGAGCCGCCCAGTACGCCGTCGGCGTGCCGGATCCACGGCTGGTCGAGCGGGGCGTCGACCGGTCGCGAATGGACGGTCACCGAGCGGCGGCCCGCGCCGTCCTCGGCGGCCAGCGAGACGCGGACCTGGACACCGTCGCGCTCGGGGAGTACCAGAGGGGTTTCGAGGGTCAACTCCTCCACCCGGTCGCAGCCGACCTCGGAGCCGGCGCGCAGGGCGAGTTCCAGCAGGGCGGTGCCGGGCAGCAGCACGGTGCCCTGCACGGCGTGGTCGGCCAGCCAGGGGTGGGTGCGCACGGACAGCACACCGGTGAAGAGCAGGCCATCGGTGTCGGGCAGTTCCGCCACCGCTCCGAGGAGCGGGTGGTCGGCACCGGCCAGCCCCGCAGAGGCGACGTCTCCCGGCGACCACGGAATGTCCAGCCAGTAGCGTTCGCGCTGGAAGGCGTAGGTGGGCAGGTCGACGCGCTGGGCTCCGGTTCCGGCGAAGAGCGCGGCCCAGTCCGGGGTCACACCGCTGGTGTGGAGCCGGGCGATGGCGGTGGTGAGCGCTTCGGCTTCGGGGCGGTCCTTGCGGCTTGCCGCGACGGCCGTGGCGGCGGTGTTGAGGGTGTCCTGTGCCATGGCGGTGAGGACGCCGTCGGGGCCCAGCTCCAGGAAGGCGGTCGCGCCCTGGGCGCTGAGGGTGCGGATTCCGTCGGCGAAGCGGACGGCCTCCCGCACGTGGCGGACCCAGTACTCCGGCGAGCAGAGCTGTTCAGCCGTCGCGAGGGCACCGGTCAGGTTGGACACCACCGGGATCTGCGGCGGTGCGAAGGAGAGTCCTTCGGCGGTCTTCCGGAAGTCCTCCAGCATCGGTTCCATGAGGGGCGAGTGGAAGGCGTGGGAGACCGTCAGCCGACGGGTCTTCCGTCCCTGCTCACGGAAGCGGTCCGCCACCTGGGTAACCGCGTCCTCTTCGCCGGAGACGACGGTGGAGGTCGGCCCGTTGAGCGCGGCGATGGAGAGTTCGTGTTCGCGTCCGTCCAGGTGGGGAAGGACTTCGTCCTCGGTGGCCTGGATCGCGATCATCGCTCCGCCTGCGGGCAGTGCCTGCATGAGGCGTCCGCGTGCGGCGACCAGCGCGGCGGCGTCCTCCAGGGTGAGCACCCCGGCGGTGTGTGCGGCGGTGATCTCTCCGATGGAGTGGCCGGCCAGCAGGTCGGGGCGGATGCCCCAGGACTCGACCAGGCGGAACAGCGCGGTTTCGACGGCGAAGAGTCCGGCCTGGGTGTAGGCGGTCTGGTCGATCAGCCCGGCGGCCTCGGAGCCTTCCTCGGCCCAGACGACCTCGCGCAGCGGCCGGTCCAGGTGCACGTCGAGCGCAGCGCACGCGGTGTCGAAGGCGTCGGCGAAGACGGGGAAGGCCGCGTGCAGCTCGCGGCCCATCCCGGCGCGCTGGGACCCCTGCCCCGAGAACAGGAAGGCGGTGGTGCCCTGAGCGCCGACCACCCCGTGCACGACGTCCGTCGAGGGCAGGTCCTCGATCACGGCGCGCAGTCCGGAGAGCAGCGCTCCCCTGTCCCGGCCGGCGACGACGGCGCGGTGCTCCAGCATCGATCGCGTGGTCGCCAGGGACAGGCCGACATCGGTCGGCGGAGTGTCCGGGTTCCCGAGCAGGTGGGAATGGAGTCGCTGGGCCTGCTCGCGCAGAGCCTCATGGCTCTTGGCGGAGAACACCAGTGGAATGACCGGGAGGAGGTCTCGCCCCTCGGGGCGGGACTGCTGCCCCATCCCTGCCGGGGCCGAGGCCTGCTCGACCGGTGCCTCTTCAACCGGTGCCTGCTCGACCACGACGTGCGCGTTGGTGCCGCTCACGCCGAAGGAGGAGACGCCCGCCCGGCGCGGCCTTCCCGCCTGCGGCCATTCGACCGTGTCGGTCAGCAGCTCCACCGCGCCGGAGGTCCAGTCCACGTGCGGCGAGGGCGCGTCCACGTGCAGGGTCTTCGGCAGCGTGCCGTGGCGCATGGCCATGACCATCTTGATGATCCCGGCGACGCCGGCCGCGGCCTGGGTGTGGCCGATGTTGGACTTGATCGAGCCGAGGAAGAGCGGCCGGTCCGCCGGGCGTTCCTGCCCGTAGGCGGCCAGTACCGCCTGGGCCTCGATCGGGTCGCCCAGCGTGGTGCCGGTGCCGTGCGCCTCCACGGCGTCCACGTCGGCCGGGGTGAGCCCGGCGTTGGCCAGGGCCTGGCCGATCACCCGCTGCTGGGAGGGGCCGTTCGGCGCGGTGAGCCCGTTGGAGGCTCCGTCCTGGTTGACCGCCGATCCGCGCACCACCGCCAGCACCTCGTGCCCGTTGCGGCGCGCGTCGGACAGCCGCTCGACCAGCAGCATGCCGACGCCCTCGGCCCAGCCGGTGCCGTCGGCCGCCGCGGCGAAGGACTTGCACCGGCCGTCGGGGGAGAGGCCGCGCTGGCGGCTGAACTCGATGAACGTGCCCGGTGTGGACATCACCGTCACGCCGCCCGCGAGCGCCATCGTGCATTCGCCGTTGCGCAGCGCCTGCACCGCCAGGTGGAGCGCCACCAGGGAGGAGGAGCACGCGGTGTCGATCGTCGCGGCCGGGCCCTCCAAGCCGAAGGTGTAGGCGATGCGGCCCGACAGCACGCTGCCGGACGTCCCCACCCCGATGAACCCCTCGACGTCTTCCGGAACGGTCGCCAGGCGGGACGCGTAGTCGTGGTACATCAGCCCGGCGAACACGCCGGTCCGGCTGCCGCGCACCGATGCCGGGTCGATGCCGGCCCGCTCGAACGTCTCCCAGGTGGTCTCCAGCAGCAGCCGCTGCTGCGGGTCCATGGCCAGCGCCTCGCGCGGGCTGATGCCGAAGAACCCGGCGTCGAACTCGGCGGCGTCGCGGAGGAAGCCGCCCTCGCGGGTGTAGCTGGTCCCGGAACGCTCGGGGTCCGGGTCGTAGAGCCGCTCGATGTCCCAGCCCCGGTCGTCGGGGAAGCCGGAGACGCCGTCGCCGCCCCGGACCACCAGCCGCCACAGCTCCTCGGGCGAGGCCGCTCCGCCGGGGTAGCGGCAGGCCATCCCGACGATCGCGATCGGCTCGTCCGCTGCGGCGACCGCGGTCGCCCGCTGTGCCGCCGCCGGTGCGTCGGAGCCCCGAACCGCGTCCAGCAGGTATCCGGTCAGCGAGGCGGGGTCGGGGTAGTCGAAGACGAGCGTCGCGGGGAGGCGCATGCCGGTCGCCGCGTTGAGCCCGTTGCGCAGGTCGACGGCGGTCAGCGAGTCGAAACCCAGGTCCTTGAACGCCCGATCGGGGGGCACGGCCTCGGGGGTGGCGTGCCCGAGGACCATCGCGACGTGCGTGCGTACCAGGTCGAGCACGGCCCGCCGCTGTTCGTCCTCGCGCAGGCCGATCAGGCTGCGGGACAGCTCGGATCCCGCCGAGGCCGGATCCGCGGCCTGGGCCCGCCGGACGGGTCCGCGCACCAGGCTGCGGAACACCGGCGGAACCGGTCCCGAGCCGAACCGCGCGCGCAGCGCGGCCAGGTCCAGGCGCATCAGGGCCAGGACGGCGTCGGCCATCGATCCGGAGGCGTCGAACAGCTCCAGGCCCTGCTGCGGCGGCAGCGAGGGGACGCCGCCGCGGTCGATGCGCGCCCGCTCCGCGTCGCCGAGGCCGCCGGCCATGCCGCCGGCCTGCTCCCACGGGCCCCAGGCCAGCGATCGGCCGGGCAGGCCGAGGGCGCGGCGGTGTTCGGCGAGGGCGTCGAGGAAGGCGTTGGCGGCGGCGTAGTTGGCCTGTCCGGCCGCGCCCAGCGTTCCGGCGATCGAGGAGAACAGGACGAAGGAGGAGAGCTCCGTGTCCCGGGTGAGTTCGTGCAGGTTCCAGGCGGCGTCGGCCTTGGGCCGGAGCACCGTTTCGAACCGCTCGGGGGTGAGGGTCTCGACGGTGCCGTCGTCGAGGACGCCTGCGGCGTGTACGACCCCCGTCAGCGGGAACTCTGCGGGGATGTCCGCCAGCAGGTCGGCGAGTGCGTCGCGGTCGGCGGCGTCGCAGGCCGCGATGGTCACCCGGGTACCCAGTTCCTCCAGCTCGGCGACCAACTCCGGGGCGCCCTCCGCGTCGATCCCGCGCCGACCGGCCAGCAGCAGGTGGCCCGCACCGCGTCCGGCCAGGTGCCGGGCGACCAGGCCGCCCAGCGCACCGGTGCCGCCGGTGATCAGCACCGTGCCCTGAGGGGCGGGCGCCGGGGCGTCCGCCTCGGCGGGGGCCGACGCCCGGACCAGCCGGGGCACCAGCACCTTGCCCGCGCGCACCGCCACCTGCGGCTCACCGCCGTGGGCGGTCGGCGGAAGCAGCGCCGCGAAGTCGTTCCGGTCGTCGGTGTCGATCAGCACGAATCGGTCGGGGTGCTCGGCCTGGGCCGAACGGAGCAGACCCCATACGGACGCGAGGGCCGGGTCGGTGACGCCGTCCTCCGCCCGGGGAGCGACCGCGCCCTCGGTGACCACGGCCAGGCGCGACCTCGCGAACCGCTCGTCGGCGAGCCAGGAGCGCACGGCCTCCAGCGCGCGGGCGGCCGCGGCGCGCGTTCTGGACGGCACGTCCTCCGGGCCGCCGGCGAGGGGCAGGAAGACCACGTCCGGCACCGGCGCGTCGGCCTGGGCCAGTGCGGCCGGGCCGTCGTCGGTGAGGACCGCCCAGCGGGCCGCCCCCGTCCCGGACTCCGCCCCCTCTTCCGGAGCCGGGGCGGAGAGGGCGGGCGCCTCGATCCAGTCGAGGCGGAACATCGAACGCCGGCCGGCGTCACCCGGCACGGCGGGAGCGGCCGGGCGCATCGTCAGCGCGTCCACCGAGGCGACCGCCCGGCCGGCGCCGTCGGCCGCCACCAGCGAGATGGTGTCCGGTCCCGCGGAGGACAGCCGAACCCGCAGGTCCGACGCGCCCGCCGCCACCAGTGAGACGCCCGACCAGGAGAACGGGAGCCGGCCCGTGCCGTCGTCGGAGAACACGCCGAGGGCGGCGGCGTGCAGGGCGGCGTCCAGCAGTGCGGGGTGTACGCCGAACCGGGCGGCCTCGGCCTGCTCCTCCTGGGGCAGGGCGATCTCGGCGTAGACCGCGCCCTCGCGGCTCCACGCCTTGCGCAGCCCCTGGAACAGCGGCCCGTAGGCGAACCCCCGGTCCGCGAACCGGTCGTAGAGGTCGGTGACGTCGACGGGGTCCGCGCCCGCCGGGGGCCACTCCGTGATGGCCTGCGCCTCGGCATAGGACTCGACGGCCAGGGTGCCTGTGGCGTGGCGGGTCCAGGGCTCGTCGAAGGCGGCGCCGGCGGGGCGGGTGTGGATGCCCACGGATCGGCGGCCGGCCCCGTCCGCCGCGCCGACCGCGATCTGGACCTGGACCCCGTCACGCTCGGAGAGCGCCAAGGGGGCTTCGAGGGTCAGCTCCTCCACCCGGTTCGCTCCGGCCTGCTCACCGGCCCGGATCGCCAGCTCGACGAACCCGGTGCCGGGGAAGAGCACGGTGCCCTGCACGGCGTGGTCGGCCAGCCAGGGGTGGGTGCGCAGGGACAGCACACCGGTGAAGAGGAAGCCGTCGTCGTCGGCGAGCGCCACGGCGGCGCCGAGCAGCGGGTGGTCCGGGGAGCCCAGGCCGACCGATGAAATGTCGCCCTCGGCCGGGCCCGGCTCCAACCAGTAGCGTTCGCGCTGGAAGGCGTAGGTGGGCAGTTCCACCTGCTGGGCGCCGGTGTCGGCGAAGAACGCGGACCAGTCCGGGGTCACACCGCTGGTGTGGAGCCGGGCGAGGGCGGTGGTGAGCGCTTCGGCTTCGGGCCGGTCCTTGCGGGCGGCGGGGACGAGCAGGGCGGTCTCGGAGTCGACGCTGTCCTGTGCCATGGCGGTGAGGACGCCGTCGGGGCCCAGCTCCAGGAAGGCGGTCACGCCTTCGGTTTCCAGTGCCCTGATGCCGTCGGCGAAGCGGACGGCTTCGCGGACGTGGCGGACCCAGTAGTCGGGGGAGCAGAGCTGTTCAGCCGTCGCGAGGGCACCGGTCAGGTTGGAGACCACCGGGATCTGCGGCGGTGCGAAGGAAAGTCCTTCGGCGGCCTTCCGGAAGTCCTCCAGCATCGGTTCCATGAGCGGCGAGTGGAAGGCGTGGGAGACCGTCAGCCGGCGGGTCTTGCGGCCCTGGTCGCGGAACCGGTCCGCGATCTCCAGCACCGTGTTCTCCTCGCCGGAGACCACGACCGAACCGGGGCCGTTGATCGCCGCGATGCTCACATCGGCGTCCCGGCCGCTCATGTACGGCTGGATCTCGTCTTCGGTGGCCTGGAGGGCGACCATGGCTCCGCCTGCGGGCAGTGCCTGCATGAGGCGTCCCCGGGCGGCGACCAGCGCGGCCGCGTCCTCCAGGGACAGCACCCCGGCGGCGTGCGCGGCGGTGATCTCCCCGATGGAGTGGCCGGCCAGCAGGTCGGGGGCGATGCCCCAGGACTCCATGAGCCGGAACAGGGCGGTTTCGATGGCGAAGAGTCCGGCCTGGGTGTAGGCGGTCTGGTCGATCAGCCCGGCGGCCTCGGAGTCTTCCTCGGCCCACATGACCTCGCGCAGCGGCCGGTCCAGGTGGGTGTCCAAGGCCGCGCACGTCGCGTCGAAGGCGTCGGCGAAGACGGGGAAGGCCGCGTGCAGTTCGCGGCCCATGCCGGCGCGCTGGGCCCCCTGCCCGGAGAAGAGGAACGCGGTCTTCCCCGCCGCTCCGGTCGTGCCCTGGACGAGGTTGGCCGCGGGCTCGCCGGACGCCAGCGCGCCCAGCCCCGCGAGCAGGCCTTCGCGGTCGTTCCCGACCACGACCGCCCGGTGCTCCAGCGCCGAACGGGTCGCGGCCAGGGAGAACGCGGTGTCCAGGAGGTCCAGGTCGGGGGCGGCCTCCAGATGGGCCCGGAGCCGCCGGGCCTGGGCGCGCAGCGCCGCCTCGGTCTTGGCCGAGACGGTCAGCGGCAGCGCGGGGAGCGAACGGGCAGGCGCCTCCGCCTTCTCTTCGACGGCCTCCTCGTCGGAGGCCTGCTCGGCCGGTGCCTCTTCGATCACGACGTGCGCGTTGGTGCCGCTCATCCCGAACGACGAGACGCCCGCCCGGCGCGGCCGCCCCGTCTCGGGCCACGGCCGGGCCTCGGTGAGCAGCTCCACCGCGCCCGCCGACCAGTCCACGTGCGGGGTCGGCTCGTCCGCGTTCAGGGTCTTGGGCAGCACCCCGTCGCGGAGCGCCATCACCATCTTGATGATCCCGGCCACGCCCGCCGCGGACTGGGTGTGCCCGATGTTGGACTTCAGCGAGCCGAGGAAGAGCGGCCGGTCCTCCGGCCGGTCCTGGCCGTAGGCGGCCAGCAGCGCCTGCGCCTCGATCGGGTCGCCGAGCCGGGTGCCGGTGCCGTGCGCCTCCACGGCGTCCACGTCTGCGGGCGACAGCCGCGCGTCGGCCAGCGCCTGCCGGATCACCCGCTGCTGGGACGGCCCGTTCGGCGCGGTCAGACCACTGGACGCGCCGTCCTGGTTGACCGCCGATCCGCGCACCACCGCCAGCACCTTGTGGCCGTTGCGCCGCGCGTCGGACAGCCGCTCGACCAGGAGCAGCCCGGCGCCCTCGGCCCACCCGGTGCCGTCCGCGTCCGCGGAGAACGCCTTGCACCGGCCGTCGGGGGAGAGCCCGCGCTGGCGGCTGAACTCCACGAACAGCGCCGGGCTGGACAGCACCATCGCCCCGCCGGCCAGCGCCATCGAGCACTCGCCGTTCCGCAGCGCCTGCACCGCCAGGTGGAGCGCGACCAGCGACGACGAGCACGCCGTGTCGACCGTGACCGCCGGGCCCTCCAGGCCGAACAGGTAGGACAGCCGCCCGGTCACCACGCTGCTCGCGTTCCCGGTGAGCAGGTGGCCCTCCAGGCCCTCCGGGGCGGTCTGCCAGGCGGAGCCGTATCCGGAGGCGGCCGCGCCGATGAACACGCCGGTCCGGCTGCCGCGCACCGTGTCCGGGTCGATCCCGGCGCGCTCGAACGCCTCCCAGGTGGTCTCCAGCAGCAGCCGCTGCTGCGGGTCCATCGCCAGCGCCTCGCGCGGCGAGATCCCGAAGAACCCGGCGTCGAACTCGGCGGCGCCGTCCAGGAAGCCGCCCGCACGCGCGTAGAAGGTGCCCCGGTTGTCGGGGTCGGGGTGGTACAGCCCGTCGAGGTCCCAGCCGCGGTCGCCGGGGAAGTCCCCGACCGCGTCGCGGCCCTCGCCGACCAGCCGCCACAGCTCCTCGGGGGAGACCGCGCCGCCGGGGTAGCGGCAGCTCATCCCGACGATCGCGATCGGCTCCCGGTCACCGGACTCGACCTCCAGCAGCCGCCGGCGCGTCTGGTGCAGCTCCGCGGTCACCCGGCGGAGGTATCCGACAAGCTTGTCCTCGTTCGTCACGCGACGTCAGCTCCTTGAGTCACCAGGAAAGTTCGAGTCATCGGCTCAGGCACCGCCGAGCGTGTCGTCGATGAAGTCGAAGAGGTCGTCGACCGAGCCCGACTGCAACCGGTCGGCCACGGACGCCTCCGCCTCCGCCCCGGTCGAGCCGTTCCACTTCGACAGCAGGGTCTGCAGGCGGCCGCTGACGGCAGCCCGGCCGTCCTCGTCGGAGGGGAGCGACAGCAGCGCGGCCTCCAGCCGGTCCAGCTCGGCGAGGAGCGGCGCCACCGGGGACCCGTCCTCGTCGCCGGTCAGCTCCGAGCGCAGGTGCGCGGCCAGCTCCTCGGCGCTGGCGTAGTCGAAGATCAGCGTGGACGGCAGCCGCAGCCCGGTGGCCGCCTGCAGCCGGTTGCGCAGCTCGACCGCGGTCAGCGAGTCGAAGCCCAGGTCCAGGAAGCCGCGCCCGGAGTCCACCGACGCGGCGTCGGCGTGCCCGAGCACCGCGGCCACGTGCGTGTGCACCAGGTCGAGGAGGGCCCGGTTCCGCTCGGCCGCGGGGAGCGCCGCCAGCCGCTGCCGGAGCGTGCCCCCGTCGCCGGCCGCCTCCGGCCCGGCGGCGCGCCGCGCCGGCGCGCGGACCAGCCCGCGCAGCACCGGCGGCAGGTCGGCGCCGCGCAGCGCGGAGACGTCCAGCCGCATCGGGACGAGCACCGCCTCGTCCAGCGCGCGGGCGGTGTCGAACAGGGCCAGGCCCTGCTCCGGAGAGAGCGGGCGCATCCCGGCGCGGCCCATCCGCGACCGGTCGGCCTCCTCCAAGGCGGCCGCCATGCCGCCGGTCTGCTCCCACAGCCCCCAGGCCAGGGAGACCGCGGGCAGCCCGAGGCCGCGGCGGTGCTCGGCGAGGGCGTCCAGGAACGCGTTGCCGGCCGCGTAGGCGCCCTGACCGGCCGCCCCGGACACCCCGGCGACCGAGGAGAACAGCACGAACGCGGCCAGATCCAGGTCGCGGGTGAGTTCGTGCAGGTTCCAGGCGGCGTCGACCTTCGGGTGCAGCACGGCGTCGAACCGCTCCGGGGCGATCCCCTCGACGGTGCCGTCGTCCAGCACGCCGGCCGTGTGCACCACCGCCGTCAGCGGGTGCTCGGCCGGAAGCCGGTCCAGCAGCCCCGCGAGCGCGTCGCGGTCGCCCGCGTCGCAGGCGACGACGGCGGTGGCGGCGCCGAGTTCGGCGAGGTCGGCCAGGAGCTCCGAGGTGCCCTCGGCGTCCGGGCCGCGGCGGCCGACCAGCAGCAGGTGCCGGGTCCCGCCGGCGGCCAGGTGCCGGGCGACGAGGCCGCCCAGGCCGCCGGTCCCGCCGGTGATGAGCACCGTGCCCTCCGGGTCGGGGACGCGCGGCGGGGTGAGCACCACCTTGCCGACGTGCTTCGCCTGGCTCATGTACCGGAAGGCGTCGGGGGCCTCGCGCAGGCCGAAGACGGTGGTCGGCAGCGGGGCCAGCACGCCCCGCTCGAACAGCTCCAGGAGCTCGGCGAGCATCCGGCCCGTCCGCTCCGCCCCCGCCTCGGCCAGGTCGAACGCGCGGTACTCCACACCGGGGTGGTCGGCGCGCAGCGACTCGGCGGAGCGGACGTCGGTCTTGCCCATCTCCAGGAAGCGGCCGCCGTTGGGCAGCAGCCGCAGCGAGGCGTCGACGAACTCCCCGGCGAGCGCGTTGAGCACCACGTCCACCCCGCGGCCGCCGGTGGCGGCGAGGAAGCCGTCGGCGAACTCCAGGGTGCGGGAGGAGGCGATGCGCCCGTCCTCCAGGCCGAGCGAGCGCAGCGCGCCCCACTTGCCGGTGCCGGCGGTGCCGAACACCTCGGCGCCCAAGTGCCGGGCGATCTGCACGGCGGCCATGCCGACCCCGCCCGCGGCGGAGTGAACCAGCACCGACTCGCCGGGACGCAGACCGGCCAGGTCGACCAGCGCGTAGTAGGCGGTCAGGAACGCGACCGGGACGCCGGCGGCCTGCTCGAACGACCACCGCGGCGGCATCCGGGCGAGCAGCCGGTGGTCGGCCACCGCGGCCGTGCCGAGCGAACCGGACCCGGACAGCACGCCCATCACCCGGTCGCCGACGGCCAGGCCGGTGACGCCGGGCCCGACCTCGGTGACCACGCCCGCCGCCTCCTGGCCCAGCGGACCGGCCTCGCCCGGGTACATGCCCAGGGCGTTCAGCACGTCCCGGAAGTTCAGCCCGGCGGCGCGGACCGCGATGCGGACCTGCCCGCCGGAGAGCGGCTCGGCGGCGTCGGGGGCGGCGACCAGGGCCAGGCCGTCCAGGGTGCCCTTGGCGAGGGCGTCCAGCCGCCACGGCGACCCGCCGGCGGGCGGCAGCAGCGAAGAGCCGGAGGACACGCGGGCGAGGCGGGGCACGAGCAGCGTCCCGTCCCGCAGCGCGGCCTGCGGTTCGCCGGGGTCCGCGGCGGCGGCGACCAGCAGGGCGGCGGACGCCTCGCCGCCGTCGGTGTCGACCAGGCCGAACCGCCCGGGGTGCTCGGCCTGGGCCGAGCGCACCAGGCCCCAGACCGCCGCCCCGGCCAGGTCGGTCTTCCCGTCCGAGCCCTGGCCGGCGGCCACGGCGCCCCGGGTGGCGACGGCCAGCCGCGACCCGGTGAACCGGTCGTCGGCGAGCCAATCCTGCAGCACGCCGAGGACGCGCAGCCCGGCCGCGTGCACGCCCGGCGCCACCGCTCCGCCGTCCGCCGTGACCGGCAGCAGGACCAGGTCGGGGACGGGGGAGCCGGCGTCCACCGCGGCGCGGAGCGCGGCCAGGTCCGCGGCGGGCTCGGCCTTCACGCCGTTCCGGGCCAGGGCCGCGGCCAGATCGGGGCCGGCATCGCCCAGCACCGCGCAGCCGCCCGGCCGGGCGGATCCGGCGGGGACGGCCGTCCAGTCCAGGCGGAACAGGGAGTCGTGCTGCTCGCCGCGGGCGGCGCTGAGCTGCTCGGCCGAGACGGGCCGCAGCACCAGCGAGTCCACCGAGAGCACCGGTCGGCCGGTGCCGTCGGTGACCTGCAGGGCGAGCGCGCCGGGTTCGGGCTGCGTCAGCCGCACGCGGAGGGCGGACGCGCCGTGCGCGTGCAGGGACACGCCCGACCAGGAGAACGGGAGGCGGCCCTGCCCGTCCTCGGGGAAGAACGAGCCCAGGCCCACGGCGTGCAGGGCCGCGTCCAGCAGGGCGGGGTGCATCCCGAACCCTGCCGCCTGCTCCCGGTGGTCGGCGGGCAGCGCCACCTCGGCCAGCACCGCCTCGGTGAGGACCTCGCCGCCGTAGCGCAGGCCGGAGCGGAGCCCCTGGAAGACCGGGCCGTAGGCGAACCCCCGGTCCGCGAACCGGTCGTAGAGGTCGGTGACGTCGACGGGGGTCGCGCCCTCCGGCGGCCAGACGGGGTCCGGGACGGAAGCGGGGGCCGCCGTACCGGGGACCAGCGAACCGGTGCCGTGCCGGGTCCAGGAGGCGTCCGGTCCGGCGTCGGCGCTGCGCGAGTGGACGCTGATCGGCCGGCGGCCGGAGTCGTCGGCCGCGCCGACGGTGACCTGGATTCGGACCCCGCCGGTCTGCGGCAGAACGAGCGGGGCGGTGAGGGTCAGCTCCTCCACGGAGCCGCATCCGACCTGCGCACCGGCGTGCAGCGCGAGCTCGACGAACGCGGTGCCGGGCAGCAGCACGGTGCCCTGCACGGCGTGGTCGGCGATCCAGGGGTGGGTGCGGAGCGAGAGCAGGCCGGTGAAGAGGAACCCGTCCGTCTCGGGCAGCGCCACGGCGGCGCCGAGCAGCGGGTGCTCGGCGGAGTCCAGGCCGGCCGAGGACACGTCCCCGGCCGCCGCCGGGGCGTCCAGCCAGTACCGCTCGTGCTGGAAGGCGTAGGTGGGCAGGTCGACGCGCTGGGCGCCGGTGCCGGCGAAGAACGCGGTCCAGTCCACGGCCGATCCGTTGGTGTGCAGGGTTCCGAGCGCGGTGACCAGCGCGGTCGTCTCGGGCCGGTCCTTGCGGGCGGTGGGGACGAGCAGGGCGGTCTCGGAGCCGACGCTGTCCTGCGCCATGGCGGTCAGCACGCCGTCGGGGCCCAGTTCCAGGAAGCGGGTGGTGCCTTCGGTTTCCAGGGTGCGGATTCCGTCGGCGAAGCGGACGGCTTCGCGGACGTGACGGACCCAGTAGTCGGGGGAGCAGAGCTGTTCGGCGGTGGCGGTTTCCCCGGTCAGGTTGGAGACCACGGGGATGGCCGGGGGCGCGAAGGACAGTCCTTCGGCGGTCTTCCGGAAGTCCTCCAGCATCGGTTCCATGAGCGGCGAGTGGAAGGCGTGGGAGACCGTCAGCCGCTTGGTCTTGCGTCCCTGTTCACGGAAGCGGTCCGCCACCTGGGTAACCGCGTCCTCTTCGCCGGAGACGACGGTGGAGGTGGGCCCGTTGATCGCGGCGATGGAGAGTTCGTGTTCGCGTCCGTCCAGGTGGGGAAGGACTTCGTCTTCGGTGGCCTGGAGGGCGACCATGGCCCCGCCTGCGGGCAGGGCCTGCATCAGGCGTCCCCGGGCGGCGACGAGTGCGGCGGCGTCCTTGAGGGTGAGGACTCCGGCGGTGTGTGCGGCGGTGATCTCTCCGATGGAGTGGCCGGCCAGCAGGTCGGGGCGGATGCCCCAGGATTCGACCAGGCGGAACAGGGCGGTTTCGATGGCGAAGAGTCCGGCCTGGGTGTAGGCGGTCTGATCGATCAGCCCGGCGGCCTCGGAGCCTTCCCCGGCCCACACGACCTCGCGCAGCGGCCGGTCCAGATGCACGTCCAGCGCAGCGCACGCCGCGTCGAAGGCGTCGGCGAAGACCGGGAAGGCCGCGTACAGCTCACGCCCCATCCCGGCGCGCTGCGAACCCTGCCCCGAGAAGAGGAACGCGGTCTTCCCCGCCGCTCCGGTCGTGCCCTGGACGAGGTTGGCGGCGGGCTCGCCGGACGCCAGCGCGCCCAGCCCTGCCAGCAGACTCTCGCGGTCGTTCCCGACCACGACCGCGCGGTGCTCCATGGCCGAGCGGGTCGCGGCCAGGGAGAACGCGGTGTCCAGGAGGTCGAGGTCGGGGGCGGCCTCCAGATGGGCCAGCAGCCGACCGGCCTGGGCGCGCAGCGCCGCCTCGGTCTTGGCCGACACCGCCCACGGAAGCTCCGGAAGCACCCGTCCCGGACCGGTCTCCGGAGAAGCGGCGGTCGGTGCCTGCTCGACCACGACGTGCGCGTTGGTGCCGCTGATCCCGAACGAGGAGATACCTGCCCGGCGGGGTTCGCCGGTCTCGGGCCAGGGCTGCGCCTCCGCCAGCAGCTCAACGGCCCCGGCCGCCCAGTCCACGTGCGGGGTGGGCTCGTCCACGTGCAGGGTCTTCGGCAGCGTGCCGTTGCGGATGGCCATGACCATCTTGATCACGCCGGCCACGCCCGCTGCGGCCTGGGTGTGGCCGATGTTGGACTTGATCGAGCCGAGGAAGAGCGGCCGCTCTTCGGGCCGGTCCTGGCCGTAGGTGGCGAGGAGCGCCTGGGCCTCGATCGGGTCGCCCAGCCGGGTGCCGGTGCCGTGCGCCTCCACGGCGTCCACGTCGGCCGGCGCCAGACCGGCGTCGGCCAGCGCTTGGCGGATGACCCGCTGCTGGGACGGGCCGTTCGGGGCGGTCAGCCCGTTGGAAGCGCCGTCCTGGTTGACCGCCGATCCGCGCAGCACGGCCAGCACCTCGTGGCCGTTGCGGCGCGCGTCCGACAGCCGCTCCACCAGCAGCATGCCGACGCCTTCACCCCAGGCGGTGCCGTCTGCCGCGGCCGCGAACGCCTTGGCCCTGCCATCGGGGGAGAGGCCGCGCTGGCGGCTGAACTCCACGAACCCGACCGGGGTGGACATCACCGTCACGCCGCCCGCCAGCGCCATCGTGCATTCCCCGTTGCGCAGCGCCTGTGCGGCCAGGTGGAGCGCGACCAGCGACGACGAGCACGCCGTGTCGACCGTGACGGCGGGGCCCTCGAAGCCGAAGGTGTAGGAGATCCGGCCGGAGAAGACGCTGGCCGCGCTCCCCGTGCCCATGTAGCCCTCGACCGCGTCACCGGCGCCCAGCAGGAGCGAGGTGTAGTCCTGGCCGTTGGTTCCGGCGAAGACGCCGATCCGGTCGCCGCGCACCGACTCCGGGTCGATGCCGGCGTTCTCGAACGCCTCCCAGGTGGCCTCCAGCAGCAGTCGCTGCTGCGGGTCCATCGCCAGCGCCTCGCGCGGGGAGATCCCGAAGAACCCGGCGTCGAACAGCGTCGCGCGGTCGGTGAACGAACCCTCGCGCACGTACGACGTGCCGTGGCCGTCCGGGTCCGGGTCGTAGAGGTTCTCCAGGTCCCAGCCGCGGTCGTCGGGGAACGGGCCCGCCGTGTCGCGACCCTCGGCCAGCAGGCGCCACAGCTCCTCAGGGGTGTCCGCGCCGCCGGGGAACCGGCAGCTCATCGCGACGATCGCGACGGGCTCGTCGGCGGATCCCCGGACCGCCTCCGGCGCGTCGCCTCCGGTCTCGGCGCCGGTCAGCTCTCCGGCCAGGTGGACGACCAGGTCGGCGGGGGTGGGGTGGTCGAAGACCAGGGTCGCGGGCAGCCGGAGCCCGACGGCCGCGCCCAGCCGGTTGCGCAGCTCCACCGAGGTCAGCGAGTCGAAGCCGAGGTCGCGGAAGGCCAGGCCGGGCTCGACCGCCTCCGGCGCCGCGTAGCCGAGCACATCCGCGATCTGCGTCCGCACGATCCCCAGCAGCAGTTCGTCGCGGTCCTGCGCGGAGAGCCCGGCCACTCGGGCGGCCAGCGGGGAGGCGGCCCCGGTCGCGGAGCCGGCGGTCTCCGCCGTCTCGGCGGGCCGGTCCGTCCAGCGCCGCTGGAACGCGGGAAGCTCCCGGACCAGGGCCCTCGGGGATCCGCCCTCGGGGATCGAGCGCTCCCACTGCACGTCGGCGATGACGATGCACGTCTCGTCCCGGTCCAGCGCCCGCTGGAGGCCGGAGACGGCGAGCTCGGGGTCCATGGAGGGGACGCCGCGCTGCCGCAGCCGCCGCTCCAGCGCCCCCTCGGCCAGGCCGCCGCCGGCCCAGTGGCCCCAGGCGACCGAGGTCGCGGGCAGCCCTTCGGCCCTGCGCCGCAGCGCCAAGGCGTCCAGGAACGCGTTGCCCGGCGCGTAGTTGCCCTGGCCGGCGCCACCGTAGACCCCGGCGAGGGAGGAGAAGAGGACGAACGCCGACAGGTCGCGGTCGCGGGTCAGCTCGTCCAGGTTGACCGCGGCCTGCATTTTGACGCGCAGGGCCCGGTCCAGCTGCTCGATGGTCAGCGCGGCGACGAGGTCGTCGTCCAGCGCGGCGGCGGTGTGCACCACCGCGGTCAGCCGCCCGGGCAGCCCGGTGAGCAGTTCGGCCAATGCGTCCCGGTCGGCCACGTCGCAGGCGGCGATGGAGACCTCGGCGCCCAGCGCGGTGAGCTCGGTTTCGAGCTCCTCGGCGCCCTCGGCGGCCCGGCCCCGGCGGCTGACCAGCGCGATGTGCTCGGCGCCGCCGCGCGCCAGCCACCGGGCGGCGTGCGCGCCCAGCGCCCCCGTTCCCCCGGTGACCAGCACCGTCCTGTGCGGCCGCCAGGCGGTCTCCCCGGTCCGGTCGTCGCCGGCGGCGGCCTCCAGGAGCCGGCGGCCGAAGACGCCCGACGGCCGGACGGCCACCTCGTTCTCGCCGCCCCCGCCGGTGAGGACGGTGCGCAGCCGGCGCACCGCGGGCTCGTCGGCGGTCTCCGGAAGGTCGACCAGGCCGCCCCAGCGCTGCGGGTGCTCCTCGGCCACGACCCGGCCCAGGCCCCAGACCAGGGACTGCTCCGGCCGGTCCGGCCGCTCGGAGTCATCGACGGCCACGCCTCCGCGGGTGGCCAGCCACAGCGGCGCGTCGATCCCGGCGTCGCCGAGTGCCTGCACCAGGCCGAGCGTGCCCGCCAGGGCGCGCGGGACGGACGGGTGGCGGCCGTGCGGGCCGGACGCCAGGGCGGTGAGCGACAGGACGCCGCGGACCTCGGTGGACGGCCGCCCGGCCAGGGCGCCGCGCAGCAGTTCGGCGATCCGGTCCCGGTCCGCCTCGGCGTCGATCTCGACCCGGACGGCCTGACCGCCGTCCGCGTCCAGCAGCGCGCCGGCCGCGTCGGCCCAGGGGCGGTCGGCGGGCTCCCCGGTGACGACCAGCAGCCAGGTCCCGGGGGCCGTCTGCGCGGCCTGTGCCGATGCGTCGGCCAGCGGCTTCCAGGCGACCTTGTACCGCCAGCCGTCCGAGGTCGCCTCCGTGCCGCGGGCCCGGGGAACCTTGAGCCAGTAGTGCTCGCGCTGGAAGGGGTAGGTGGGCAGGTCGGTGCGCTCGGCGCCGGTGCCGGTGAAGACCTGGGTCCAGTCCACGGCGGTGCCGTTGGCGTGCGCTTCTGCCAGGGAGGTGAACAGGCGCTCCAGGCCGCCCTCATCGCGGCGCAGGGTGCCGAGCACGGTGGCGCGGTGCTCGGCGGCCGCGGCGGTGTCCTCCACCGCCGCCGTCAGCACCGGGTGCGGGCTGCACTCGATGAACGCCCCGTGCCCGTGGCTCAGGAGCGTGTACACGGCCGGTGCGAGCTGGACGGTCTGGCGGAGGTTGGTGTACCAGTAGGCGGCGTTGAGTTCTGCGGTGTCGATGGGCTCGCCGGTGACGGTGGAGTAGAACGGCACCTGCGAGCTGCGCGGCTCGATCGGCGCCAGCACGTCGAGCAGCCGCTTCTCGATCCGCTCGACGTGGGCGGAGTGGGAGGCGTAGTCCACGGGGATGCGTTTGGCGCGCACGCCGTCGGCTTCGCAGGCGGCGATCAGTTCGTCGAGGGCGTCGGTGTCGCCGGAGACCACGGTTGCGGCGGGGCCGTTGACGGCGGCGACGGAGAGCCGTCCGTCCCACTTCTCCAGGCGCTGGCCGATCTCCTCGGCGGGCAGTGCCACGGAGACCATGCCGCCTTGGCCGGAGAGTTCGGGCAGGGCCTTGCTGCGCAGCGCGACGACGCGGGCGGCGTCTTCGAGGGTGAGGGCTCCGGCGACGCAGGCGGCGGCGATCTCTCCTTGGCTGTGCCCGACGACGGCGTCGGGCTGCACGCCGTGTGCGCGCCAGACTTCGGCGAGGGAGACCATGACGGCCCACAGGGCCGGCTGGACCACATCGACCCGGTCCAGGGTCGGTGCGCCGTCGGTGCCGCGCAGGACGTCGATCAGCGACCAGTCGGTGAAGGAGGCCAGGGCGGCCGCGCATTCGGCCATCCGCTCGGCGAAGACCGGGGAGGAGTCCAGCAGCTCGACGGCCATTCCGGCCCACTGGGATCCCTGGCCGGGGAAGACGAACACCGTCCGACCGGGGGAGCCGGCGGTGCCGCGCACCGCGCCGGAAGCGGCGTCGTCGTCGGCCAGCGCGGTGAGCCCGGCAAGCAGCTCCTCCCGGTCCCGGCCGATCAGAACGGCGCGGTGCTCCAGCGTCGAGCGCGTCGTGGCGAGGGAGTATCCGATGTCCACGGGGTCCAGGTCGGCGTGCTTCCGGACGTGGGCCGAGAGCCGCTCGGCCTGGGCGCGGAGCGCCGCCTCGGTCTTCGCTGACACCGCCCACGGCACCACCGGCAGTCCCCGGAGCGGAGCCGCACTGGGCCGTGCCCCCTCTGCTCCTTCCGCGACCGCCTGCTCGACCGGCGCCTCTTCGATCACGACGTGCGCGTTGGTGCCGCTCATCCCGAAGGAGGAGATGCCCGCCCGGCGGGGCTCGCCGGTCTCGGGCCAGGGGCGGGCCTCGGTGAGCAGTTCCACGGCCCCGGCCGACCAGTCCACGTGCGGGGTCGGCTCGTCCACGTGCAGGGTCTTGGGCAGAACCCCGTGGCGCATGGCCATGACCATCTTGATCACGCCGCCCACCCCGGCCGCGGCCTGGGTGTGGCCGACGTTGGACTTCAGCGAACCCAGGAAGAGCGGCCGCCCCTCCGGCCGGTCCTGCCCGTAGGTGTCCAGCAGCGCCTGGGCCTCGATCGGGTCGCCCAGCGTGGTGCCGGTGCCGTGCGCCTCGACCGCGTCCACCTGGGAAGGGCTGAGCCCGGCGCCGGCCAGCGCCTGATGGATGACCCGCTGCTGGGACGGGCCGTTGGGGGCGGTCAGCCCGTTGGACGCCCCGTCCTGGTTGACCGCGCTGCCGCGCACCACCGCGAGCACCTTGTGGCCGTTGCGGCGCGCGTCGGACAGCCGCTCGACCAGCAGCATGCCGACGCCTTCGGCCCAGCCGGTCCCGTCGGCGGCCGCGGCGAACGCCTTGACCCGCCCGTCCGCCGCGAGCCCGCGCTGGCGGCTGAACTCCACGAAGCCCTCGGGCGTGGCCATCACGGTCACCCCGCCGGCCAGCGCGAGCGAGCACTCGTCCTTGCGCAGCGCCTGCGCGGCCAGGTGCAGGGCGACCAGCGAGGACGAGCACGCGGTGTCGATCGTCGCCGCCGGGCCCTCCAGGCCGAAGCTGTAGGCGATCCGGCCGGAGAGGACGCTGGCGGCGCTCCCGGTGGCGTAGTAGCCCTCCAGCTCTTCGGCGGCCTCGTCCAGGCGCGGGCCGGACACCTGCGCCATGCCGCCGACGAACACCCCGGTCCGGCTTCCGCGCAGCGCGGACGCCGGGATGGCGGCCCGCTCGAAGACCTCCCAGGAGGCCTCCAGCAGCAGCCGCTGCTGCGGGTCCATCGCCAGCGCCTCGCGCGGCGAGATCCCGAAGAAGAGGGAGTCGAATTCACCGGCGTCGTGCAGGAAACCGCCCTCGCGCACGTACGACGTTCCGGAGCGCTCCGGGTCCGGGTCGTACAGCCGCTCGACGTCCCAGCCCCGGTCGACCGGGAAACCGGAAACGGCGTCGGTGCCGTTCTCCACGAGCCGCCACAGCTCTTCCGGTGAATTCGCGCCCCCGGGGAACCGGCAGCTCATCCCGACGATGGCAAGGGGCTCCCGCTCCTTGTCCTCGACCTCGCGCAGGCGTGACCGGGCGTCGTTCAGGTCGGCTGTCACCCGCTTCAGGAAGTAGCGGAGCTTCTCTTCACTCGTGGTCATGGGGAGGTCCTTGGGGTCGATCGCCGGAAAGTCACGTTCATGGAGGCGGGGTGCGCGGTCAGGAAATGCCGAATTCGTTGCCGAGCAGATCGAATATCTCGTCGTCGGACGCCGATTCGATGCGGTCGGCGATCGATGAGCCGTCCGCGGCTCCGGCGGACCCCTTCCACTTGGCCACAAGGGCTTCCAGGCGTGTCGTGATGCGTGTGCGGTCGGTGTCGTCGGCGGCGATCGCGTCGAGCGACGCCTCCAGGGCGTCGATCTCCGCGTCCACCGGCGCGCTCTCCCCGGTGTCGGGCAGGAGCCGCTCCCGCAGGTGGTCGATGAGCGCCGCGGTCGTGGGGTGGTCGAAGACGAGCGTGCTGGGCAGCCGCAGCCCGGTGGCGCCGTTGAGCCCGTTGCGCAGTTCCACGGCGGCCAGCGAGTCGACTCCGAGCTCACCGAACGGCTGGTCGAGGTCGACCGACTGCCCGGACGGGTACCCCAGCACCGTCGCCACCTGGGCGCGCACCGCCTCCGACAGCAGCCGCTCGCGCTCGGCCGCGGGCGCGGCCGCCAGGCGCTCCGCCAGCGCGGAGCCGCCGGACGCGGCGGCGTCGAGTTCGGCCGCCTCCTGCTCCAGGACCTGGCGGACCTCCGGCAAGTCGCCGAGGAGCGGGCTGGGGCGCATCGCGGTGAAGGCGGGGACGAACCGCGCCCAGTCCACGTCGGCCACCACCACGGCGGCCTCCCCGTGCGCGACCGCCTGATGCAGGGCGGTGAGCGCGAGCCCGGGGTCCAGCCCGGGGACGCCGCGCCGGTGCATCTGCTCACCCGCCTCGCCCTCGGCCATGCCGCCTCCGGCCCAGGGGCCCCAGGCGACCGCCGTGGCCGGCAGGCCGCGGGAGCGCCGCCGCTCCGCCAGCCCGTCCAGGAACGCGTTGGCCGCGGAGTAGGCGGCCTGGGCGCCGCTGCCCCAGGTCGCGGCGATCGAGGAGAACAGGACGAAGGCGTCCAGCGGGGTGTCCGCCAGCAGCTCGTCCAGGTTCCGCGCGCCGGCCGTCTTGGCGGCGACGACCCGGGCGAACTCGGCCAGGTCGGTGTCGATCAGCGCGGTGGGGTCGCCCACCCCCGCGGCGTGCACCACGGCGGTCAGCGGGAACTCGGCCGGGACGGACGCCAGCAGTTCGGCCAGCGCCTCCCGGTCGGACACGTCGCAGGCCGCCACCGTCACCCGGGCACCGAGAGCGCTCAGCTCCGCGACCAGCTCGGCGGCTCCAGGGGCCTGGTGCCCGCGGCGGCTGGTCAGCAGCAGGTGCTCGGCGCCGCCGGCGGCGAGGCTGCGCGCGATGCGGCCGCCCAGCGCCCCGGTTCCGCCGGTCACCAGCACGGTGCCGCGCGGCCGCCACTCGGAGATCGGGCCGGAAGGCAGGGGCGCCCGAACCAGCCGGCGCGCGTACACGCCGGAAGGGCGGATCGCGATCTGGTCCTCGCCGCCGTCGCCCGCGAGCACACCGGACAGACGGTCCAGCGCCGGCCCGTCCAGCACCGGCGGCAGGTCGATGAGCCCGCCCCACCCTCGAGGGTGCTCCAGGGCGATCACCCGGCCCAGACCCCAGGTCTGCGCCTGCACCGCGCTGACCTCGGGATCGGTGGAGCCGGTGGAGACCGCTCCCCGAGTGAGGCACCACAGCCGCGCCTCGATGCCCGCGTCCTCCAGCGCCTGGACCAGCAGCACGGTGCCGGCCGTTCCGGTGTGCAGGGCGGGCAGGCCGGGGAAGTCGGCCTCGTCCAGGGCCAGCAGGGAGAGCACGCCGTCGGGGCGCACGCCGTCCAAGGCGTTCCGGAGCTGCTCGGCGAGTCCGGCGCGGTCGTCGCGGGCGGCCGGTTCGACCTGCACGACCGAGGCGCCGCCGTCGGCCAGGCGACGCGCACAGGCGGCCACGGCCTCATCGTCGCGACGGCCGGGCGGGACCACCAGCAGCCAGGTGCCGGACGGGGCCGCGGCCGCGGGGTCGGCGGTGGGCTTCCAGGCGACCTGGTAGCGCCATGCGTCAAGGGTCGACCGGGTGTCCGAACTCTGCCGCCAGCGGGAGAGGGCGGGCAGAACCGCGCCCAGCGCCGCCTCGTCGGTGATCTGGAGCGTATCGGCCAGAGAGGCGAGATCCCCTTGGCGCACCGCTTCCCAGAACCGGGCGTCGACCGACGATGCGCCGCCGGCCGAGGCGGTGGCGGAGCCGTCCAGCCAGTAGCGCTCGCGCTGGAAGGCGTAGGTGGGCAGTTCCACCTGCTGGGCGCCGGTCCCGGCGAAGAACGCGGACCAGTCCGGGCTCACGCCGCTGGTGTGGAGCCGGGCGATGGCGGTGGTGAGCGCTTCGGCTTCGGGGCGGTCGGCGCGTAGGGCGGGGACGGTGGTCGCCTCATCGGCCAGGCTGTCCTGTGCCATGGCGGTGAGGACGCCGTCGGGGCCCAGTTCCAGGAAGCGGGTGGTGCCTTCGGTTTCCAGGGTGCGGATTCCGTCGGCGAAGCGGACGGCTTCGCGGACGTGGCGGACCCAGTAGTCGGGGGAGCAGAGCTGTTCAGCCGTCGCGAGGGCACCGGTCAGGTTGGAGACCACGGGGATGGCCGGGGGCGCGAAGGAGAGTCCTTCGGCGGTCTTCCGGAAGTCCTCCAGCATGGGTTCCATGAGGGGCGAGTGGAAGGCGTGGGAGACCGTCAGGCGCTTGGTCTTGCGTCCCTGGTCGCGGAAGTGGTCCGCGATCTCGATGACCGCGTCCTCTTCGCCGGAGACGACGGTGGAGGTCGGGCCGTTGATCGCGGCGATCGCGGCCCGGCCTTCGAAGCCGGCCAGGGCCTCGGTGGCCTCGTCTTCGGTGGCCTGGAGGGCGACCATCGCTCCGCCTGCGGGGAGGGCCTGCATCAGGCGTCCGCGTGCGGCGACCAGCGCGGCGGCGTCTTCGAGGGTGAGGACTCCGGCGGTGTGTGCGGCGGTGATCTCTCCGATGGAGTGGCCGGCCAGCAGGTCGGGGGTGATGCCCCAGGATTCGACCAGGCGGAACAGGGCGGTTTCGATGGCGAAGAGTCCGGCCTGGGTGTAGGCGGTCTGGTCGATCAGCCCGGCGGCCTCGGAGCCTTCTTCTGCCCACATGACCTCGCGCAGCGGCCGGTCCAGATGCGCGTCGAGCGCAGCGCATGCGGCGTCGAAGGCGTCGGCGAAGACGGGGAAGGCCGCGTGCAGCTCACGGCCCATCCCGGCACGCTGGGACCCCTGCCCCGAGAACAGGAACGCCGTTCCTCGGGGTGATATCGAGCCGTTTACCACAGCGGGGTCGGGAGTCTCCTGCGTTAGCGCCGCGAGCCCCGTGAGCAGGCCTTCGCGGTCGTTTCCGACCACGACCGCGCGGTGCTCCATGGCCGAGCGGGTCGTGGCCAGGGAGAACGCGGTGTCCAGGAGGTTCAGGTCGGGGGCGGCCTCCAGATGGGCCAGCAGCCGACCGGCCTGGGCGCGCAGCGCCGCCTCGGTCCGGCCCGACAGCGCCCACGGCATGGCCGGAAGCCCTGCGCCCTCGGAGACGTCCTCGGTCTCCGGTGCCTGCCCGATCGGTGTTTGCTCGACCGGCGCCTCTTCAACCGGTGCCTGCTCGACGACGACGTGCGCGTTGGTGCCGCTCACACCGAAGGAGGAGACGCCCGCCCGGCGCGGCCGTTCGGCCTCGGGCCACGGCCGCTCCTCGGTGAGCAGCTCCACCGCCCCGGCCGACCAGTCCACGTGCGGGGTCGGCTCGTCCACGTGCAGGGTCTTCGGCAGCGTGCCGTGGCGCATGGCCATGACCATCTTGATGATGCCGCCGACACCGGAGGCCGCCTGGGAGTGGCCGATGTTCGACTTCAGCGAGCCGAGGAAGAGCGGCCGGTCCTCGGAGTGCTCCCTGCCGTAGGTCGCCAAGAGGGCCTGGGCCTCGATCGGGTCGCCCAGCGTGGTGCCGGTGCCGTGCGCCTCCACGGCGTCCACGTCGGCCGGGGTGAGCCCGGAGTTGGCCAGGGCCTGATGGATGACCCGCTGCTGGGCGGGCCCGTTGGGGGCGGTGAGCCCGTTTGAGGCGCCGTCCTGGTTCACGGCGCTGCCGCGCACCACCGCCAGCACCTGGTGGCCGTTGCGGCGCGCGTCGGACAGCCGCTCCACCAAGAGCATGCCGACGCCCTCGGCCCAGCCGGTGCCGTCGGCGGCCGCGGCGAACGCCTTGCACCGGCCGTCGGGGGAGAGCCCGCGCTGGCGGCTGAACTCCTGGAAGGCGGCGGGAGAGGACATCACCGTCACGCCGCCGGCCAGCGCCATCGCGCATTCCCCGCTGCGCAGCGCCTGCGCGGCCAAGTGCAGGGCGACCAGCGATGACGAGCACGCCGTGTCGACCGTGACGGCCGGGCCCTCCAAGCCGAAGGTGTAGGAGATCCGGCCGGACAGCGCACTCGCGGCGGTGCCGATGCCCAGGTAGCCCTCGACCTTTTCCGGGGCCTCGTGCAGCCGGGGGCCGTAATCCTGCGAGGCGACCCCGGCGAACACGCCGACCTGGCCGCCGCGCGCCGCCGCCGGGTCGATCCCGGCGCGTTCGAACGCCTCCCAGGAGGTCTCCAGCAGCAGCCGCTGCTGCGGGTCCATCGCCAGCGCCTCACGGGGGGAGATCCCGAAGAACCCGGCGTCGAAGTCGGCCGCGTCGTGCAGGAAGCCGCCCTCGCGGACGTAGGACTTCCCGGGGCGCGCCGGGTCCGGGTCGTACAGCCCGTGCAGGTCCCAGCCGCGATCGGTGGGGAAGGGCGAGACGGCGTCGCCTGCGGCGGCGACGAGCCGCCACAGCTCCTCCGGGGACCGGACCCCGCCCGGGTAGCGGCAGGCCATGCCGACGATGGCGATCGGCTCGTCGGCGGCGACGGCCGCGGCCTGCGCCGGGACCCGGGTGTCGGCCCCGGTCAGCTCGGCGTTCAGGTGGTCGGCGAGCGCCTGCGGGGTGGGGTGGTCGAAGACCAGGGTGGCGGGCAGCGACAGGCCGGTTGCGGTGTTCAGCCGGTTGCGCAGCTCGACGGCGGTCAGCGAGTCGAAGCCCAGCTCTCTGAAGGCGCGGCCGTCCAGCATCGCCTCCGCGGAGGAGTGGCCGAGCACCGCGGCCGCCTGCGCGGCGACCAGATGGATCAGGGTGCGGTCCCGCTCCTCGCCGGGGAGTGCGGGGAGGAGCGGTGCGTCGCCGGCCACCGCCCGGGGGCGCTCGGCCTCCGGCGCCTCACCGGGGGAGACCGGCGACCGCCCTGCCTCCAGCCAGTAGCGCTTGCGCTGGAAGGCGTAGGTGGGCAGGTCGGTGCGCTCGGCGCCGGTACCGGCGAAGATCGCGGCCCAGTCCAGGCGGACGCCGTGGACATGGAGTTCGGCCAGGGCGGCGAAGAGCGTCGCGGCCTCGGGGCGGTCCGGCCGCAGCGCGGTCGCCGCGGCGGGAGCGGTCGCGGTCTCCGCGGCCATGGCGGTGAGGACGCCGTCGGGGCCCAGCTCCAGGAGGGCGGTCACGCCTTGGGTCTCCAGGGTGTGGATCCCGTCGGTGAAGCGGACGGCCTCCCGCACGTGGCGGACCCAGTACTCCGGCGAGCAGAGCTGTTCGGCGGTGGCGGTCTCTCCGGTCAGGTTGGAGATCACCGGGACGGCAGGGGAAGTGAAGGAGAGCCCTTCCAGCGTCGCGCGGAACTCGGCGAGCATGGGTTCCATCAGGGGCGAGTGGAAGGCGTGGCTGGTGTTGAGCCGCTTGGTCTTGCGGCCCTGCTCGCGGAAGTGCTCCGCGATCTCCAGGACGGCCTTCTCCTCGCCGGAGACGACGACGGAGACGGGGCCGTTGATCGCGGCGATGCCCGCGCCGCTGCCCGATCCGACCAGGGCCTCGAAGACCTCGTCTTCGGTGGCCTGGATCGCGACCATGGCTCCGCCTGCGGGGAGGGCCTGCATGAGGCGCCCGCGGGCGGCGACCAGCGCGGCGGCGTCCTCCAGGGACAGCACCCCGGCGGTGTGCGCGGCGGTGATCTCCCCGATGGAGTGGCCGGCCAGCAGGTCCGGGCGGATGCCCCAGGACTCGACCAGCCGGAACAGCGCGGTTTCGACGGCGAAGAGTCCGGCCTGGGTGTAGACGGTCTGGTCGATCAGCCCGGCCAGGTCGGAGTCTTCTCCGGCCCAGACCACGTCGCGCACGGGGTGCGGGACGTGCCCCGAGAGCTGCTCGTCGAGCGCCGCGCACGCCGCGTCGAAGGCGTCGGCGAAGACGGGGAACGCCGCGTGCAGCTCGCGGCCCATGCCGGCATGCTGCGACCCCTGCCCGGAGAACAGGAACGCGGTCTTGGTCTCCAGCCGGGCCGTGCCGCTGACCACGCCTGCGGCGGGGTCTCCGGCGGCCAGCGCGTCCAGGCCGGCCATCAGGTCGTCGCGGCCGCCGCCGATCACGACCGCGCGGTGGTCCAGCGCGGATCGGGTGGTCGCCAGGGAGTAGGCGGTGTCCAGGAGATCGAGGGCGGGGGTGGCCTCCAGGTGGGCCCGGAGCCGCCGGGCCTGCGCGCTCAGGGCCGCCGCGGTGCGGCCGGACAGCGCCCAGGGCAGCGCCTCGGGGGCGGCCGCCGCTCCCGCCTCCGCCGCCTGACCGTCCGCCGCCTGCCCGTCCGGTGCCTCTTCGGCCGGTGCTTGCTCGACCACGACGTGCGCGTTGGTGCCGCTCACGCCGAAGGAGGAGACGCCCGCCCGGCGCGGCCGTTCCGCCTCGGGCCAGGGGCGGGCCTCGGCGAGCAGTTCGACGGAGCCCGCCGACCAGTCCACGTGCGGGGTGGGCTCGTCCAGATGCAGCGTTTTCGGCAGTGTGCCGTGGCGCATGGCCATGACCATCTTGATGATGCCGCCGACACCGGAGGCCGCCTGGGAGTGGCCGATGTTGGACTTCAGCGAGCCGAGGAAGAGCGGCCGGTCGTCCGGGCGGTCCTGGCCGTAGGTCGCCAGCACCGCCTGGGCCTCGATCGGGTCGCCGAGCCGGGTGCCGGTGCCGTGCGCCTCCACGGCGTCCACGTCGGTCGGCGACAGCCGCGCGTCGGCCAGCGCCTGCCGGATCACCCGCCGCTGGGCGGGCCCGTTGGGCGCGGTGAGGCCGTTGCTGGCGCCGTCCTGGTTCACGGCGCTGCCGCGCACCACCGCCAGCACCTGGTGGCCGTTGCGCCGCGCGTCGGACAGCCGCTCCAGCAGCAGCACGCCCGCGCCCTCGGCCCAGCCGGTGCCGTCCGCCGCGGCGGCGAACGCCTTGCACCGGCCGTCCGGGGAGAGCCCGCGCTGGCGGCTGAACTCCACGAAGCCGCCCGGCGTGCTCATCACCGAGACGCCGCCGGCCAGCGCCATCCCGGACTCGCCCCGGCGCAGTGAGCGGATCGCCAGGTCCAGCGCGACCAGCGACGACGAGCACGCGGTATCGACCGTGACCGCCGGGCCCTCCAGGCCGAGCGTGTAGGCCACCCGGCCCGACATCACGCTGGCGGCCTGCCCGCTGAGCAGGTGGCCCTCGGCGCTCGGCGGCGCCTCGTGCAGGCGGGGGCCGTAGTCCTGGCCGTTGGACCCGATGAAGACGCCGGTCCGGCTGGACCGCACCGACTCCGGTCCGATCCCGGCGCGTTCGAACGCCTCCCAGGAGGTCTCCAGCAGCAGCCGCTGCTGCGGGTCCATCGCCGATGCCTCGCGCGGGCTGATGTCGAACAGGTCCGCGTCGAACTCGGCGGCGTCGTGCAGGAAGCCGCCTTCGCGGACGTAGGACGTGCCGGACGCCTCGGGGTCGGGGTCGTAGAGGTTCTCGATGTCCCAGCCCCGGTTGTCGGGGAACCCGGTGATCGCGTCCGCGCCCTCGGCCACGAGCCGCCACAGGTCCTCGGGTGACGCGACGCCGCCGGGGTAGCGGCAGGCCATCCCGATGATCGCGATCGGCTCGTGCTCCCGGTCCTCCAGCTCGCGCACCTGCCCGCGCGCCTGGCGCAGCTCGGCCGTGGTCCGCTTGAGGTAGTCGAGGAGCTTCTCCTCATTGGTGGTCAACACGGGCTCCCTTGGGACGGCGCGGAGGCGGGCTCGGGACGGCTCACGAGGCGCCCAGCTCTCGGTCGAGGAGGTCGAACATCTCGTCGGCGGTCGCCGCGCCGAGTCCACCGGTTTCGCCGCCGGGCTCGGCCCGGCCGCCGGTCCGGTCGGCGCCGGTCCAGCCGGCGAGGATGCCGCTCAACCGGTCGGTGATCCGCTCCCGCTCCGCGGCGTCGCCGGCGCCCGAGGCGAGCCCCACCAGGGCGGACTCCAGCGCGTCCAGGTGGGCGTACACCGGCGCGGCGGGCGCCGAGGCGGACAGGATCCCGGTGCGCAGCAGCCGGGCCAGCGCCGACGGCGTGGGGGTGTCGAAGACGAGGGTGGCGGGCAGCGCCAGGCCGGTCCGCGCGTTGAGGCGGTTGCGGAGCTCGACGGCGCTCACCGAGTCGAAGCCCAGTTCGCGGAAGGTGCCGCCGAGTTCCAGCTCGTCCGGTGAGGCGTGCCCGAGCACGGCCGCGGCCTCGGTGCGCACCGCGCGCAGCAGCAGGCGCTCCTGCTCGGCCTCGGGCTGCCCGGACAGCCACTCGGTCCACCGCGCCAGTGCGTCGGTGGCCGGCTCGGCCTCGGGTGCCTGCTCCACCGCCGGGGACGGGGCGGACACCGCCGCGGTACGGCCCCCGGTGCTGTCCGCCAGCCAGTAGCGCCGGTGCTGGAAGGCGTAGGTGGGCAGGTCGGTGCGGTGGGCGCCGGTGCCGGCGTACAGCGCGGCCCAGTCGACCGGGGCGCCGTGCGCGTACGCCTCGCCGAGCGAGGTGAGGAAGCGGACCGGGCCGCCGTCGTCGCGGCGCAGGGTGCCCAGGGCGGCGGCGGGGCGCCCGGCCTTCTCGAACCCCTCCTGGAGCCCGGCCGTCAGCACCGGGTGCGGGCTGCACTCGATGAACACCCCGTGGCCGTCGTCCAGCAGGATGTCCACCGTCTGCGCGAGCTGGACGGTCTGGCGGAGGTTGGTGTACCAGTAGGCGGCGTCGAGCTCTGCGGTGTCGATGGGCTTGCCGGTGACGGTGGAGTAGAACGGCACCTGCGAGCTGCGCGGTTCGATCGGGGCGAGCGCGTCCAGCAGGCGCTCTTCGATCTGCTCGACGTGGGCGGAGTGGGAGGCGTAGTCGACCGGGATGCGTTTGGCGCGCACGCCGTCGGCTTCGCAGGCGGCGATCAGTTCGTCGAGGGCGTCGGTGTCGCCGGAGACCACGGTTGCGGCGGGGCCGTTGACGGCGGCGACGGACAGCCGTCCGTTCCACCGCTCCTCCAGGCGCCGGATGGTCTCGTCCGCGGAGAGCGCCACGGAGACCATGCCGCCCTTGCCGGAGAGCTCCAGCAGGGCCTGGCTTCTCAGGGCGACGACGCGGGCGGCGTCTTCGAGGGTGAGGGCTCCGGCGACGCAGGCGGCGGCGATCTCGCCCTGGCTGTGCCCGACCACCGCGTCCGGCTGGACGCCGTGGAACCGCCACATCTCGGCGAGGGAGACCATGACCGCCCACAGCGCGGGCTGGACCACGTCGACCCGCTCCAGGGACGGCGCGCCCTCGGCGCCGCGCAGGACGTCCAGCAGTGACCAGTCGGTGAAGGGCGCCAGCGCGGCCGCGCATTCGGCCATCCGCTCGGCGAACACCGGGGAGGAGTCCAGCAGGCCCACGGCCATCCCGGCCCACTGCGAGCCCTGGCCCGGGAACACGAACACGGTGCCGTCGTCCGCCCCGACGGTGCCGGTCACCACACCGGCCGCCGACTCGCCCGCCGCGAGCGCGGCGGTCCCCCGGAGCAGCGCCTCGCGGTCCTCGCAGACGATCACGGCCCGGTGGTCGAACCTGCTCCGCGTCGATATCAGCGAGTGGCCGACGTCCACCGGGTCCAGGTCGGTGTGCTCCCGGACGTGGGCCGAGAGCCGCCCGGCCTGGCCGCGCAGCGCGGCGGCGCTGCGCGCCGAGAGCACCCAGGGAACGGCGGGCAGGTCGGAGATCGGCAGGGACGCGGCCGGTGCCTGCTCGGCCGGTGCCTCTTCGGCCGGTGCCTGTTCGATCACGACGTGCGCGTTGGTTCCGCTGATCCCGAAGGAGGAGACGCCCGCCCGGCGGGGTTCGCCGGTCTCCGGCCACGCGGCCGGGTCGGTCAGCAGCCGAACGGCGCCCGCCGCCCAGTCCACCCGCGGCGAGGGCTCGTCGATGTGCAGGGTCCTGGGCAGGACCCCGTTGCGGATGGCCATGACCATCTTGATCACGCCGGCCACGCCGGCTGCGGCCTGGGTGTGGCCGATGTTGGACTTGATCGAGCCGAGGAAGAGCGGCCGGTCCTCGGGCCGGTCCTGGCCGTAGGTGGCGAGGAGCGCCTGGGCCTCGATCGGGTCGCCGAGGCCGGTGCCGGTGCCGTGCGCCTCGACCGCGTCCACCTGGGAAGCGCTGAGCCCGGCGTTGGCCAGGGCCTGGCTGATCACCCGCTGCTGGGACGGGCCGTTGGGGGCGGTGAGCCCGTTGGAGGCGCCGTCCTGGTTGACCGCACTGCCGCGCACCACCGCGAGCACCTGGTGGCCGTTGCGCCGCGCGTCCGACAGCCGCTCCAGCAGCAGCACGCCGGCGCCCTCGGCGAACCCGGTGCCGTCCGCGGCGGCCGCGAACGCCTTGCACCGGCCGTCCTCGGCCAGACCGCGCTGCCGACTGAACTCCACCAGCACCGACGGGGCGGACAGCACCGTGGCGCCGCCGGCCAGCGCCATCGAGCACTCGCCGCTGCGCAGCGCCTGCACCGCCGAATGCAGGGCGACCAGCGAGGACGAGCACGCGGTGTCGATGGTGACCGCCGGGCCCTCCAGGCCGAAGGTGTAGGAGACCCGGCCCGACGCCAGCGCGCCGGAGGTGCCGATGGTCAGCCGGCCGTCCAGCTCCGCGGGGAGGCCGGGAAGCCCCTGGCCGTAGTCGTGGTACATGACCCCGGCGAACACGCCGGTCCGGCTGCCGCGCACCGTCGCCGGGTCGATCCCGGCGCGCTCGAACGCCTCCCAGGAGGTCTCCAGCAGCAGCCGGTGCTGCGGGTCGGTCACCCGCGCCTCGTCCGGGGAGATCCCGAAGAACCCGGCGTCGAAGCCGGCCGCGTCGTCCAGGAACCCGCCCTCGCGGGTGTAGCTGGTGCCCCGCCGACCGGGGTCGGGGTCGTAGACGGCGTCCAGGTCCCAGCCCCGGTCCTCGGGGAACCCGGTGATCGCGTCCGTACCGCCATCGACCAGCCGCCACAGGTCCTCGGGCGAGGCCGCCCCGCCCGGCAGGCGGCAGGCCATGCCGACGATCGCGATCGGTTCCCGGCGCTCCTCCTCCGTCTCGCGCAGGCGCTGCCGGGCCTTGTGCAGCTCCAGCGTCACCCAGCGGAGGTTCTCCACCAGCTTGCCGTCATCCGCCATGGGGGCGCACCTCCTCGGAGTGGGGGAACGGGTCGTGGGGGGATCCGGTTGCGAGTGCGTTCACCTGCTGCCTCCCAGTTCCTGCTGGATGAGGGCGAGGAGTTCGTCGGCCGACGCCTCCTGGATCCGGCCCTCCACGTCCCCGGCGGCACCGTCTGCGGGGCTCGCGGCCGGGCCCCGGGAGGCCTCGGCCTGGAGGAGGCCCAGGCGCTCCGCCGCCTCGGCCCGGACGCCGTCGTCCACACCGGGTCCGGCGAGGGCGGCGGCCAGGTCGTCCAGGAGGGCGAGGACGCCCCGCCCGGAGGGGGCGGGGGCGGGCGGCGCCAGCCGCTCGTGTACGTACGCGGCGACCGCGGCCGGGTTGGGGAAGTCGAAGACCAGCGTGCTGGGCAGCCGCAGCCCGGTCGCCGCGTTCAGCCGGTTGCGCAGCTCGACCGCGGTGAGCGAGTCGAAGCCGGCTTCGGTGAACGCCTGCTCGGGCTTGACCGCGCCCGCCGTGCTGTGGCCCAGCACCCCGGCCGCCTCGGAGCGGACCAGGTCGAGCACGGCCTGCGGGCGGTCGGCCTCGCCGACCCCGGCCAGCGCCGCCTGGAACGTGCGTGCGGGCGCGGCGCCCGCGCGCCGGGCGGGCGCGCGGACGACGCGGCGGAACAGCCCCGGCACCCCGGCCGCGCGCAGCGCCGCGGTGTCCAGCCGGGCGGGCAGCAGCACCGGCTCGCGGGCGGCGCAGGCGGCGTCGAACAGGTCGAGCCCCTGCTCCGAGGGGATCGGGAGCAGCCCGGAGCGGGAGAGCCGGGCGAGGTCGGCGGCGGCGAGGTCGCCGGTCATGCTGCTGGTCTGCTCCCACAGGCCCCAGGCCAGGGAGGTCGCGGGCAGGCCGAGGGTGCGGCGGTGTTCGGCGAGGGCGTCGAGGAAGGCGTTGGCGGCGGCGTAGTTGGCCTGGCCTGCGGTGCCGATGGTGCCGGCCGCCGAGGAGAACAGGACGAAGGAGGAGAGCTCCGTGTCCCGGGTGAGTTCGTGCAGGTTCCAGGCGGCGTCGGCCTTGGGCCGGAGCACCGTTTCGAACCGCTCGGGGGTGAGGGTCTCGACGGTGCCGTCGTCGAGGACGCCGGCGGCGTGTACGACCGAGGTCAGCGGGTGCTCTGCGGGGACGGACGCCAGCAGGTCGGCGAGTGCGTCGCGGTCGGCGGCGTCGCAGGCGGCGATGGTCACCGTCGCGCCCAGTTCCTCCAGTTCGGCGGCCAGGTCTGCGGCGCCGGGCGCCTCCATCCCCCGGCGGCCGGTCAGCACCAGGCGGCGGGCGCCGTGCGCGCTCACCAGGTGCCGGGCGACCAGCGCACCGAGGGTGCCCGTGCCGCCGGTGACCAGGACGGTGCCGCCGGAGCGGAGCAGGGGAGCGGAGGCGGCCGCGGACGCCTCCGGGCGGTCCAGGACCGGGGTGCGCGCCGTCCCGGAGCGCAGTGCCAACCGGTCCTCCTCCGTGTTCAGCAGCGCGGGGAGCGCCGCCAGGGAGCGGCCGTCGCCGTCCAGGTCGACCAGGAGGATCCGGCCGGGGTGCTCGGTCTGCGCGGAGCGGACCAGACCCCACACCGCCGCACCGGCGAGGTCGGTGACCTGCTCGTCCGCGCCGACCGCCACCGAGCCGCGGGTCGCGACCACCAGGCGGGCGCCGTCGGACCGGGGGTCGGACAGTCGGCTCTTGAGCGCGTCGAGGACGCGGGCCGTGGCCGCGCGCACCGCACCGGGCACGTCGCCGCCGAAGCCCGCCGGCCTCCCCGACGCCGCTCCTGCGGAGATCAGGACCGCCTCGGGCGCGTCCCCTCCGGGGGCCGCCGTGCCGTCGGCGGAGGCCGGACCGGCATGGGCGACGGCGGCCCCGGCCGCCGCCAGCGCGGCGACCAGGTCCTCGTCACCGGCCACGGCGACCGGCGCCGCCGGGGCGGGCGGCACCGGGACGGGCGCCCAGTCGATCCGGAACAGGGAGTCGTCGCGGGCGCCCCGGGCGGCGGTCAACTGGGCGGCGGACAGCGGGCGCAGCACCAGGGAGTCGACCGAGAGCACCGGGCGGCCGGTCTCGTCGGCCGCCGCCAGCGCGACCGACTCCGGCCCGCGCGGTGAGATGCGGACCCGCAGGGCCGAGGCTCCGGAGGCGCGCAGCTCGGCGCCCTCCCAGGAGAACGGCAGCCGGGCCCGTGCGGATTCGGCGGGGGCGCCGTCCAGCCGGGTCGCCTGCGCGGCGGCGTCGAGCAGCGCGGGGTGGAGGGCGAACCGGGCGGCGTCGGGCTGAGGGACGTCGGGCAGGCGCACCTCGGCGAAGACCTCGGCGCCCGCGCCGTCGGCGGACGTGCGGCGCCAGGCGCGCACCAGGCCCTGGAAGGCCGGCCCGTACCCGAACCCGTCCTCTGCCGCGGCGGGGTAGAAGTCGCCGAGATCCACCTCGGCGGCGCCGGGCGGCGGCCACTCGGCGGCGGACGCCCCATCGGCCGACGCGGGGGCCGGCGCCGCGCCGCCGGGGGCGAGCATGCCGTCGGCGTTGCGGGTCCACGGGGCCTCGGACGGCGCGGACTCGGACCTGGAGTGCACGCTGAGCGCCCGGCGGCCGTCCTCGCCGGGCGGGCCGACCGAGACCTGGACCGCGACACCGCTCCGATCGGGCAGGACCAGCGGAGCCTGCAGGGTCAGCTCCTCCAACCGGTCGCACCCGACCTGCTCGCCGGCGGTCAGGGCGATGTCGAGGAAGGCCGTGCCCGGCAGCAGCACCGTGTCCAGCACGGCGTGGTCGGCCAGCCAGGGGTGGGTGCCCTGGGAGAGGCGCCCGGTGAACAGCAGGCCGTCGGAGTCGGCGAGCCGGACGGCGGCACCGAGCAGCGGGTGCCCGGTGGAGTCCAGGCCCACCGCCGCGACATCCCCGGCGGCCGGAGTGTCGGGCATGTCGATCCAGTGGCGCTCCCGCTGGAACGCGTAGGTCGGCAGGTCCACTCGGCGGGCTCCGCCACCGAAGGCCGGCCGCCAGTCCACCGGGGCGCCCGCGGCGCCGGCTTCGGCCAGGGAGGTCAGGAACCGCTCCAGGCCGCCTTCGTCGCGGCGCAGAGTGCCCGAGGCGGAGGCGCGGCGGCCGGTGTCGCCGATGGCGTCGATGGTCTGCGCGACCGCCATGGTGAGCACGGGGTGTGCGCTGACTTCGATGAAGACGGTGTGGTCGTCTTCGAGGAGCCTGCGGGTGGTGTCCTCCAGTAGGACGGTCTGGCGGAGGTTGGTGTACCAGTACCCCGGGTCCAGTTCTGCGGTGTCGATCGGCTTGCCGGTGACGGTGGAGTAGAACGGGACCTGCGAACTGCGCGGCCGGACGGGGGCGAGCGCGTCCAGGATCCGCCCCTCGATGGCTTCCACGTGGGCGGAGTGGGAGGCGTAGTCCACCGGGACGCGCTTGGCGCGCACGCCGTCGGCTTCGCAGGTGGTGATGAGTTCGTCGAGGGCGTCGGTGTCGCCGGAGACGACGACGGAGGAGGCGCCGTTGACGGCGGCGACGGACAGCCGTCCGTCCCACTTCTCCAGGCGCCGGCCGATCTCCTCGGCGGGCAGGGCCACGGAGACCATGCCGCCTTGGCCGGAGAGTTCGGGCAGGGCCTGGCTTCTCAGGGCGACGACGCGGGCGGCGTCTTCGATGGTGAGGGCTCCGGCGACGCAGGCGGCGGCGATCTCGCCCTGGCTGTGCCCGACGACGGCGTCGGGCTGGACGCCGTGGGAGCGCCAGACCTCGGCGAGGGAGACCATGACGGCCCACAGCGCGGGCTGGACCACGTCCACCCGCTCCAGCGACGGCGCGCCGTCGGCGCTGCGCAGGACGTCGAGCAGCGACCAGTCGGTGAAGGACGCCAGGGCGGCCGCGCATTCGCTCATCCGCTCGGCGAAGACCGGGGAGGAGTCCAGCAGCTCCACGGCCATCCCGGCCCACTGCGAGCCCTGGCCGGGGAAGACGAACACGACCTTGCCGACCGGTCCGGCCTTGCTCTGCACCAGACCGGGGTGGTTGCGGTCCTCCGCCAAGGCGTCCAGTGCCGCCAGCAGGCCGTCGCGGTCGGCGGCGACGGCCACGGCGCGGTGGTCCAGCAGCGCGCGCCCGGTGGCGAGGGAGTATCCGATGTCCACGGGGTCCAGGTCGGTGTGCTCCCGAACGTGGGCCGAGAGCCGCTCGGCCTGGGCGCGGAGCGCCGCCTCGGTCTTCGCCGACACCACCCACGGCACCGCCGGTGGGGCGGCAGGCGCGCTGTGGACGGCTCCGGTGCCGGCATCCGCCTCTGAACCCGGCACCGGAGCCTGCTTGATGGGTACTTCTCCGACCGGCGCCTCTTCAACCGGTGCCTGCTCGATCACGACGTGCGCGTTGGTCCCGCTCACGCCGAAGGAGGAGACGCCCGCCCGGCGCGGCCGTTCCGCCTCGGGCCAGGGGCGGGCCTCGGCGAGCAGTTCGACGGAGCCCGCCGACCAGTCCACGTGCGGGGTGGGCTCGTCCAGATGCAGCGTTTTCGGTAGCGTGCCGTGGCGCATGGCCATGACCATCTTGATCACGCCACCCACCCCGGCCGCCGCCTGGGAGTGGCCGATGTTCGACTTCAGCGAGCCCAGCCAGAGCGGCCGGTCCCCAGGACGCTCCCGCCCGTAGGTGGCGAGGAGCGCCTGGGCCTCGATCGGATCGCCCAGCGTGGTGCCCGTGCCGTGCGCCTCGACCGCGTCCACCTGGGGTGCTCCCAGACCGGCGTCCGCCAGCGCTTGGCGGATCACCCGCTGCTGGGCGGGGCCGCTGGGCGCGGACAGGCCGTTGGACGCCCCGTCCTGGTTGATCGCCGAGCCGCGCACCACCGCCAGCACCTCGTGCCCGTTGCGGCGCGCGTCCGACAGCCGCTCGACCAGCAGCACGCCCGCGCCCTCGGCCCAGGTGGTCCCGTCGGCGGCCGAGGCGAACGCCTTGACCCTGCCGTCCGGGGAGAGCGCGCGCTGCCGGCTGAACTCGATGAACGTGCCCGGGGTGGACATCACCGAGACACCGCCCGCGAGCGCCATCGAGCACTCGCCGCTGCGCAGCGACCGCACCGCCAGGTGCAGGGCGACCAGCGACGACGAGCACGCGGTGTCGATGGTGACCGCCGGGCCCTCCAGGCCCAGCGTGTAGGCGACCCGGCCGGACACCACGCTGCCGGAGCCGCCGGTGAAGGAGTAGCCCTCCGCTCCCGCCGGGGCCCGGCCCAGGCGGGAGGTGTAGTCGTGGTACATCGCGCCGGCGAACACGCCGACCCGGTCGCCGCGGACCGAACCGGGGTCGATCCCGGCGCGTTCGAACGCCTCCCAGGAGGTCTCCAGCAGCAGCCGCTGCTGCGGGTCCATCGCCGCGGCCTCGCGCGGGTTGATCCCGAAGAACGCCGGGTCGAACATGTCGGCGTCGTGCAGGAAGCCGCCTTCGCGGACGTAGGACGTGCCGGATGCCTCGGGGTCGGGGTCGTAGAGGTTCTCGATGTCCCAGCCCCGGTTGTCGGGGAACCCGGTGATCGCGTCCGCGCCCTCGGCCACGAGCCGCCACAGGTCCTCGGGTGACGCGACGCCGCCGGGGTAGCGGCAGGCCATACCCACTACGGCGATGGGGTCACCGTCCGCTGCGGCGGCCACCGGCGGCCCGCCCGCGTCGGTCTCCTCCCCGCCGGAGAGCTTCGCGGTGATGAGCCGGATGACCGCGGCCGGGGTGGGGTGGTCGTACAGGAACGTGGTGGGCAGCCGCAGCCCGGTGGCGGTGTTCAACCGGTCGCGCAGCTCGACCGAGGCCAGCGAGTCGAAACCGGCGTCCTTGAACGCCCGGTCGGGATCGACGGCCTGCGGGCCTGCATGGCCGAGGACGGCGGCGGTCTCCGAGAGCACCAGCTCGTCGATGGCCTTGCCCGGCGCCGGGACGGGCGCTCCGGATCCGGAGGCTCCGCCGGGCGCGCCGGCATCGACCGCTCGGAGGTCCGGGGAACCCAGGCCGGCCGGCGGCGCGCCCGCCTGCTGTCCGGCATCGCTCTCGGAGACCTCCAGCCAGTGGCGTTCGCGCTGGAAGGGGTAGGTGGGCAGGTCGGTGCGCTCGGCGCCGGTGCCGGCGTACAGCGCGGCCCAGTCGACCAGGGCGCCGCGGGTGTACGCCTCGGCCAGGGAGAGGAGCAGCCGGCCGGGTCCGCCGTCCTCGCGGCGGAGGGTGCCGACGGTGGCGGCCGCCTTCTCCTGGGCCTCGGCGGTCTCCTGCACGGCCATCAGCAGCACCGGGTGCGGGCTGCACTCGATGAAGACGGTGTGGTCGTCTTCGAGGAGCCTGCGGGTGGTGTCCTCCAGTAGGACGGTCTGGCGGAGGTTGGTGTACCAGTAGGCGGCGTTGAGTTCTGCGGTGTCGATGGGCTTGCCGGTGACGGTGGAGTAGAACGGCACCTGCGAGCTGCGCGGCTCGATCGGCGCGAGCACGTCGAGCAGCCGCTTCTCGATCTGTTCGACGTGGGCGGAGTGGGAGGCGTAGTCCACGGGGACGCGTTTGGCGCGGACGCCGTCGGCTTCGCAGAAGGCGATGAGTTCGTCGAGGGCGTCGGTGTCGCCGGAGACGACGACCGAGGACGCGCCGTTGATCGCGGCCAGGGAGATGCGCCCGTCCCAGGCTTTCAACCGCCGGGCGATGCCTTCGGCGGGCAGTGCCACGGAGACCATGCCGCCCTTGCCGGAGAGCTCCAGCAGAGCCTGGCTGCGCAGGGCGACGACGCGGGCGGCGTCTTCGAGGGTGAGGGCTCCGGCGACGCAGGCGGCGGCGATCTCGCCCTGGCTGTGCCCGACCACCGCGTCGGGTTCGACGCCGTGTGCGCGCCACATCTCGGCGAGGGAGACCATGACCGCCCACAGCGCGGGCTGGACCACGTCCACCCGGTCCAACGACGGCGCGCCCTCGGCGCCGCGCAGGACGTCGATCAGTGACCAGTCGGTGAAGGACGCGAGGGCGGCCGCGCATTCGGCCATCCGCTCGGCGAAGACCGGGGAGGAGTCCAGCAGCTCGACGGCCATCCCGGCCCATTGCGAGCCCTGGCCGGGGAAGACGAACACCGTCCGACCGGGGGACCCGGCGGTGCCGCGCACCGCGCCGGAAGTGGCGTCGTCGTCGGCCAGCGCGGTGAGCCCGGCAAGCAGCTCTTCCCGGTCCCGGCCGGTGAGCACGGCCCGGTGCTCGAAGGCGGACCGGGACGTGGCCAGGGAGTATCCGATGTCCACGGGGTCCAGCTCCGCCCGCTCCCGGACGTGGGCCGAGAGCCGCTCGGCCTGGGCCCGGAGCGCCTCCCGGGTCCGGCCGGACAGCGCCCACGGCATGGGCTCGGGGGCGCGCAGCGGGCGCCGCGGGGCGGCGGAGCGGGCCGGGGCCGGGGGTTCGGTGAGCACCAGGTGCGCGTTGGTGCCGCCCATGCCGAACGAGGAGACCCCGGCGACCAGCGGCCGCTCCTCGTCGGGCCAGGCGCTGAGCGAGGTCTGCACCCGCAGCCCCAGTTCCTCCAGGGGGATCTCCGGGTTGGGGGTGCTGAAGTTGAGGCTCGCCGGGAGCCGCCGGTGCCGGATGGCCAGCACCGCCTTGAGCAGCCCGGTGATCCCGGCCGCGCCCTCCAGGTGGCCGACGTTGGTCTTGGCGGAGCCGACGGCCAGCGGGCGGTCCGGCGTCCGCACCGAGCCGAGCACCCGGCCCAGCGCCGCCGCCTCGACGGGGTCGCCGCGCCGCGTCCCGGTGCCGTGCAGTTCGACGTACTGGACCGACGCGGGATCGACGCCGGCCCGCCGGTAGGCCCGCCGGAGGACGTCCTCCTGGGCGGGCCGGTGCGGAGCGGTGAGGCCGTCGCCCCCGCCGTCGTTGTTCACCGCGCCGCCGCGGATCACGCACAGCACGTCGTCGCCGTCGGCGACCGCCCGCTCCAGCGGTTTGAGGAGGAGGAAGACGCCGCCCTCGCCGCGGACGAACCCGTTGGCCCGGGCGTCGAAGGTGTGGCAGCGGCCGTCCGGGGAGAGCCCGCCGAACCGCTCGGCGACGACCCCGCTCTCCGGGGCGAGGATCAGGTTCACTCCGCCGACCAGGGCGGTGTCGGCCTCGTCGCGCAGGAGGCTCTCGCAGGCGCTGTGCACGGCGACCAGGGAGGAGGACTGCCCGGTGTCCAGGGTCAGGCTGGGGCCGCGCAGCCCGAGGACGTAGGAGACGCGGTTGGCGATGGTCCCGCGGTGCAGCCCGGTCATGCTGTGCCGGGTGACGGCCGCGGGGCCGTGCCGGTGGTGCAGGGCGGCGTAGTCGTCGGTCATCGCGCCGACGAACACGCCGGTGCGGGTGCCCGCGAGCGACGCCGGGACGATGCCGGCCCTCTCCAATGCCTCCCAGGCCAGTTCCAGCATGAGCCGCTGCTGCGGGTCCATGGCCGCGGCCTCGCGGGGCGAGATGCCGAAGAAGTCCGGGTCGAACAGGTCGACCCGGTCGAGGAACCCGGCCCGCCGCGCGCCCGGGCTCCCGGTGCGCAGCGCCTCGGAGCCGGGCCGGTCCGGCGGGGCCTCCCCGACGGCGTCGGTGCCGTCCCGGAGCAGGCGCCAGAAGCCCTCCGGGTCGGGTGCCCCCGGCAGGCGGCAGGACGCGCCGATGACGGCGATCGCACCGGACGGCGTCGGACTTCCCGACATCGGGCCTCCAAGGGCAGATGGGCGGTGGTCCACCGACGGCCCGTGCCGGGAACAGGGCGGGCCGCGTCCGCGGGGCGTGCTGGGAGCACCGGTCTCCTGGCGGGTCGCGCCGGCCCTGTCCCAGGGGGCGGCCGGGAGCGGCCCGGCCGGCGCGCATGGCGCGGTCAGTGGAACAGTGGGAAAACTACGGAGCCGCACTACCAAAGCGCTCCCTCGCAGCTTTCATCCGAATGAAAGTCACTCCAGGGGGTCGCCCGTGAGCGTGAGGTAGCGGTCGGAGGGGTGTCGACCAGCGGTGAGGCCGGGGATCCGGGCGGGGCGGGGCCATTTCGGACCCGGTTTCGTTGAAAATTTAATTGCTTCCCGGAATGGCGTCCGCAGGGGGTGGAATTCGCCCCGGCGCGCCGGTTCCGGGCATTCGGCGGACCGCCGGTGAACCGCCTCCGAAGGGCGGCCGAAAACGAGAAAAGCGGGGCGCCGCCCATGGGCGCCCCGCCGTTCCGATCCCCCGCGCCGTTCAGCAGCGCTGCACTGCTGCCACCGGCTCATCGCAGAACTCCTCCAGCCACCGGCGGGCCTGGTCCCGCATGATCGCCAGCCCGTTCTCCTCGGCCAGCTCCATGCTCCGCCGCCCCAGGTCCCGGGCCCGCACGGGATCGCCCAGGCCGCGGTGGGCCCCCGCCATCGCCAGCAGGCACTGCGCCTCGATCAGCCACAGCCCGCACCCGTGCATCAGCCCCACCGCCTCCCGGCCGGTGTCCAGGGCGCCGAGGTGGTCGCCCTTCAGGGTCTGCACGGTGCACAGCTCGGAGAGCGCCTCCGCGATGTGCACCAGGGAGCCCCACTCGCGGGCCAGCTCGACGGCGCGCCGCATGCTCTGCTCGGCGGAGTCCGCCTCGTCCAGCGTCGCCTCCGCCCGGCCGAGCGCGATCAGCGCGAGGACCTCGGTCTCCACGTTGTGCTCGTCCTGGGCCAGCTCCAGGGCCTGCAGCGCGCTCTCCCGGGCCCGCTCGCACCGGCCGGCGTCCGCCTCCAGCGCGCTGAGGCCGGACAGCGCGTAGGACTCGCCGTACCTGTGCCCCAGCTCCCGGTGGATCTCCCGGCCCCGGGTCAGCGCCTTCTCCGCCGCGTCGTGCTCGCCGCGCAGGCGCAGCACGAAACCCTCGCTGACCAGGTTCACCGCCTCGTCCCACGGGGTGCCCTCCGCGATGGCCAGCGTCCTGCCCAGGCCGAGGTGCTCGGCGGCCTCATCGAGCCGGGCCAGCATCCGGTAGACCAGGCCGAGGTTGTTGTAGACCATGATCTCGCCGCTGCGGTTCCCGAGCGCCTGCTGCAGTTCCAGCGCGCGCTTGAGTTCGGTGGCGGCCTCGTCCAGCCGCCCCACCGACTGCAGGGTGACGCCGAGGGAGTTGGTCGTGCTGGCCTCGCCCTGCGGGCAGTCGTCGCCGATGTAGATCCGCCGGGCCTCGGTGAGGCAGCGGATGGCCCGCTCGTGCTCGCCGATCTGGATGCAGGCCACGCCCTCGCTCTCCAGCATGAGCGCCTCGGCGCGCCGCGCGCCGTGCTCGCGCGCGGCCGCCCGGATCGCCGGCGCGACCTCCACCCACTGGGTGCGCAGCCCGCGGTGGTTGAAGATGATGCGCAGGCCTTCCGCCAGGCACCACCCCAGCGGGTGCGGCCCGCGCACGGCCGCCTGGAGCAGCAGCGCCACCAGGTTCTCGTGCTCGGCGTCGAACCAGGCCAGCGCCTGGAGGGAGTCGGTGAAGGCCACCGGGAACCGCTCCTTGACCGACGGGTCGCGGGGGATCCGCAGGTCCCGGGTCCGGAACCGCTCGTAGGCGGCGTCGACGGCGGACACGTGGTACTCGATGAGCCGGGCCCACGCCTCCTCCCGCGGCCCGGCCTCCTCGTCCTCCTGCACCCGGTCGCGGGCGTAGTCGCGGACCAGGTCGTGGAACCGGTACCGGCCTGTGACGTGCTGCTCGACCAGGTGCGCCGCGGCCAGCCTGCTGAGCCGCCGGGAGGCCTCGGCGACCGGGACGTCCGCCAGCGCCGCCGCGGCCTCCGGGGTGAAGTCGGCGCCGGGCACCAGCCCGAGCAGCCGGAACAGCCGCTGGGGGCCGGGGGCGAGCGCCCGGTAGGACACGGTGAAGGCCCGGGTGATGGCGCTCTCCTCCGAACCGTCCACGGTCAGCACGTCGAGCGGCCGGCCGCGGGTCAGCTCGGTGACCGCGTCGGAGATCCGGGGCTCGGGGCCGGCGCTGATCTTCGCCGCGGCGATCCGCAGCGCCAGCGGGAGGTGACCGCAGAGCCGGGCCAGTTCCCCGGCGGCCTCCGGCTCGGCGCGCAGCTGCTCCTCGCCGAGGATCTCGCCGAGGAGCGCGCGGGAGGAATCGGGGTGGAGCGTGCTCAGCGGCAGCGGGCGCGCGCCGTCGGTGACGATCAGCTCCCCGAGCCGGTGCCTGCTGGTGACCAGCACCGTTCCGGTGGGCGGCAGCAGCGGGCGCACCTGGCGGCTCTCCCGGACGTTGTCCAGTACCAGGAGCAGGCGCTTTCCCTCCAGCAGCGACCGGTACAGCCCCACCAGCTCGTCCGGGTCGTCCGGGATCCGCTGCGGGTCCGTTCCGAGGGCGCGCAGCAGCTGGGCCAGCGCCGCGCTGGGGTCCAGCGGTTCCCGCTCGACGTCGAACCCGCGCAGGTCGAGGTAGAGCTGGCCGTCGGGGAAGCGCTCGCGGACCCGCCGCGCCCAGTGCACGGCCAGCGCCGTCTTGCCGACGCCCGCCGTTCCGCTGAGCACCCAGACGTCCACCAGTCCTTCGCCGGACCCCGACCCGCCGCCGAGCTGGTCGTCCAGCCGGGAGAGGCAGTCGGACCGCCCGACGAACCCGCGCACGTCGTGCGGGAGCTCCGCGGGGCGCACCACCGCCGCGGGCTTGGCGGGCGGCGGCTCGGCCCCGCCCTTCTCGGCGCCCTGGCCGCCCTGGCCGTTCAGCACCTGCAGATGCAGCTCCTGCAGGGCCTTGCCGGGCTCGATGCCCAGCTCCGTGGAGAGCGTCCGGCGCACGTCGGCGTAGGTCTCCAGCGCCTCGGAGGAGCGGCCCGAGCGGTGCTGCGCCAGGATCAGCAGGTACTGGAGCCGCTCCCGGAACGGGTACTCCTTGCTCGCGCGGCGCAGCTCACCGGTGACCTGCACATGGCGGCCCAGGGTCAGCTCCGCGTCGAAGAGCTGCTCCAGCGCGGCCACCCGCCGCTCCTCGAACATCGGGGCCTCCCGGGCCGCGAACGGCTCGGCCACCCCGCCGAGAGGCGGGCCCTGCCACAGCTCCAGGGCGGTGCGCAGCAGGTCGGCGGCCCGGCGCGGGCGGCCGGCCGCCGCCTCGCGCTCGGCCTCGGCGGCCGTCGCGTCGAAGACGTCCAGGTCGACCTCGCCCGGCTCGGTCTGGATCAGGTAGCCGGGCGGCCGGCGGACGATGGCGGAGCGGCCGAGGAGCTTCCGCAGTTCCCAGATCCGGACCTGCAGCTGGCTGCGCGCGCTGCTCGGCGGGTCGTCCCCCCAGAGCGCGTCGATGAACCGCTCCTCCGACACCACGCGATTGGCGTTCAGCAGCAGCAGGGCCAGCGTCGTGCGCTGCTTGGCGCCGCCGAGCCGCACCGGGCCGGCGTCGCCGCGGACGGAGAGCGGCCCGAGGACCCGGTACCGCACCCGGTCGTCCTCCTGGCCGGGGAAGGTTTCGGGGGCGTCGCCGCCCCTGGTGGTGGACACCAACGAGTTCCCTCCTTTCCTGCGGCCCGACCGGGACCGCGGATCCGGCTCCTCGGACGTCCCGGTACACGCCGCGAATGCTCGGTCGTGTCTTCTGCGCCGCCTCGGGCCCGGGGACGCGCCCCGGGGCCTGCGGCACCGCCGCCGGTGGGGGACGCCGGCGGGTCGGGACCGGTCAGGGGATCGTGTTCAGCCGTCCCGCGATGAGCTCCAGCACCTCGGCCTGGCGGTCGGCGAGGTAGAAGTGCCCGCCGGGGAACACGCGCAGGTCGAAGCCGCCGGTGGTGTGCTCCTCCCAGGCCCGCGCCTCATCGATCGAGACCTTGGGGTCGGCGTCCCCGGTCATCGCGGTGACGGGGCAGCTCACGGCGGCCCCGCCGGGCCGGGGCCGGTACGTCTCGGCGGCGGTGTAGTCGCCGCGGATCGCGGGGAGCACCATGCGCAGCAGCTCCTCGTCGCCCAGCACGTCGGAGTCGGTCCCGTTGAGCCGCTTGAGCTCGGCGACGATCCCGTCGTCGTCGCGCCGGTGGACGGTCTCCTCGCGGTGCCGGGACGGTGCGCGCCGCCCGGACGCGAACAGCGCGGCCGGCACCGTGCCGGCCTTCCGCTCCAGCCGCAGGGCCACCTCGAAGGCGAGGGAGGCGCCCATGCTGTGGCCGAACAGGGCCAGCGGGGCGTCCGTCCACGGCTCGAGCGCCGAGGCCACCTCGTCCGCGAGCTCGTGCAGGTCTTCGATGCACCGCTCGGTGCGCCGGTCCTGCCGGCCGGGGTACTGCACGGCGAGCACGTCGACGGCCGGAGCCAGCGTGCGGGCGACGGGGAGGAAGAAGCTCGCGGACCCGCCGGCGTGCGGCAGGCAGGCCAACCGGACGGAGGCGTCCGGCGACGGGGAGTATCTGCGGATCCAGAGCGGGGAAGCGGGAGTAGACCCGGGCATCGACCAGCCGTTTCTTAATCGGGCGGAATGCGCCGTAGTGGCTGCGGCACTCCGCCTGGAGAGGTCGTGACTGCTTTGTGGTGAATTGTCAGCCATGTTGTGCCTTGGGCAAGTTCGTTGATGTTACCCCACCCTGGTGAATACCGGATCAGCTCCACATAAGCTCACGTCAGAGGCGGATTTCGAAACTATGAATGAAGCCGGCGGGCGAGGATGCGACGGAATCGGTCGCCCTGGCGCGGGTGCGCTCCCCCCTCTCCCTCCGGCCCTGGGGCGCCATCCCGCGGAAGCCGTCGGCGCGGTGCCCGGCCGGTCGCCGGACCGCGGTTCCCCGCGCCTCGTGGGGCGGGGCGGTCGCCCGGCGCGGTCCGGCGGGCGGCGTGTTCCGCTCCCGCCTCTGACTCCCGGCCCCGGACGCCGGTTCCAGTGCATCGACGCATCGCAGGGCCGCGGCGTTCCGAACTTTTCGCGCGAGATGCCTCCCGGTCGGAAGGCGCGCCGAGCGGATGCGGTGGCGCGGGTCACCACCGGAGGTCTTGAGGCGGGGGGAGCGGCGCAGCATACTTCTGGGACGGACGTCCCAGTTTTTTTTGCCGCCGTTCCGCCCCAACCCCCGAGGAGACCGCCATGCCCAACCCCTACGCACGGATATTCGCCGCCCCGGGAGCCAAGGGGTTCACCGCGGCGAGCCTGATCGGGCGGATGCCGGTGGCCATGACCGGCATCGGCATCATCACGATGCTGTCGGTCACCGAGGGCGACTACGCCCTGGCCGGTGCCGTCGCCGCCACCTTCACCCTGGCCATGGCGGTGATCGCGCCCCAGGTCTCCCGGCTCGCCGACCGGTTCGGCCAGCGCCGGGTGCTGCCGGCCGCCGCCGGAGCGGGCATCGCCGGGATCTGCCTGCTGCTGCTCGCGGTCCGGCTCGACCTGCCGGCCTGGACCTTCTTCGCGGCCGCCGTCCCCGCCGGGGCCGTGCCGAACATGTCGGCGATGGCGCGGGCGCGCTGGACCGAGCTCTACCGGGGCACGCCCCGGCTGCACACCGCCTACTCGTTCGAATCGGTCGCCGACGAGATCACCTTCATCGCCGGCCCCGCCCTGTCCGTGGTGCTCAGCACCATGGCCTTCGCCCAGGGGGGACCGCTCGCCGCCGCCGTCCTCCTCGCCGCGGGCGTCCTGCTCTTCACCGCGCAGCGGTCCACCGAGCCGCCGGTCCGCCCGGCCGCGGAGCGGGCCCGCGGTGCGCTGCCGCTGCCGCTGCGCAGCGGCCCGCTCGCGGTGCTCGCGCTGACCCTGCTGGCCGGCGGGGTCATCGTCGGCACGGTCGACGTGGTCGCCGTCGCCTTCGCCGAGTCGCTGGGCGTGCCCGGCGCCACCGGGATCGTGCTCTCCGCCTACGCCCTCGGGTCGGCCGCCTCCGGGCTGGCCTTCGGCGCCCTGGACCTGCCCTGGAAGCCGCACCGCGCCCTGCTCGCCGCCGTCGCCGGAACCGGGCTGACCACCCTGCCCCTCCTGTTCGCCGGGGGCATCTGGACGCTGTCCGCGGCGGTCCTGATCGCCGGGGCGTTCTTCGCGCCCACCATGATCACGGCGATGACGCTGATCGAGAAGGCGGTCCCGGCCTCCTCGCTGACCGAGGGCATGACCTGGGCGCTCACCGGGCTGACCGTCGGCACCGGGATCGGCACCCTCGCCGCCGGCCTTGTCGTGGAGCGGGCCGGCACCACCGCCGGCTTCGCGGTCGCCGTCGCCGCCGGTGCGCTCGCCGCGGCCACCGCCGCGCTCTCGCAGCGCCTGCTCGGCCGCGCGGTCCGCGCCGCAGAGGACGGCGGGGCGCGGCACGCCGGCGCCGTCGGGTAGAACGGGGCTACCGCCGCGCGGAGCGGCCCCGGCCCACCCGAGGAGGAGCACTGAGCGAGCCCACCACCGACGGGCGCAGGATCAAGGGCCTGCGCCGCCGGAACGCGCTCATCGAGGCGACCCTGCGCGTGATCGAGCGCGACGGGGTGGCCGGCGTCAGCCACCGCTCGGTCTCCCGGGAGGCGGGGCTGCCCACCTCGGCCAGCACGTACTACTTCACCGGCCTGGGCGACCTGCTCACGGCGGCGCTGACCAGCGTCATGGAGGAGGACTCCGAGCGGATGCGCAGGCTCTCGGCGGGCGGGGACCGCCGGCGCGACCTCGCGGTCCTCCTCGCCGAGGTCGCCGGGGAGCCCGGCCGGCTGCTCGCCGAGTACGAGCTGTTCCTGCTCGCGGCCCGCCGCCCGCACCTGCGCGAGGCGACCGACGGGTGGATCCGGGCCGTCCGGGCCTTCGCCGCCGGCTACACCGGCGACCCGGTCCGGGCCCGCAACGTCGCCGGCGCCGTCGACGGGCTCCTCCTGCACAGCCTGCTCACCGAGGAGAAGCCGACCGCGGACGAGTTCGAGGCGGCCCTCGCCGACCTCCTCCCCGGCCCCGGACGGTGAGGGGCGCCGGGGGAGGGGCGGCCGGAGCCTCGGAGACCGGTGTGCTTTCCGCCGTGAACAGCGGTGATGTCACTGTTTTATGCGGATCGCCGGATTCGGGAAAGTGTCCGGCGCCGCTGCTAGCGTCCCCGCATGCGACTCGCCACCCTCGAACAGGCGCTGCGGGCCCGCCCCGAAGACCGCGCGTCGTGGCTCGCCTACGCCGAGCGGCTCACCGAGCGGGGTGACGCCCGGGGCGAGCTGATCCGGCTGGAGCAGCGGCGCGAGCACCTCGCCCCGGCCCGCCGCGGCGGAGTGGAGCAGGAGATCGCCGCCCTGGTCCGAGCGCACGAGCGGAGCTGGGACGCGGAGCTCCCGCCGGAAGCGGAGGTCCTGGAGCGACGGCACGGGTTCGCCGTGAAGGTCCGCGTCGAATGGTCCGACCGCGCGCCGGTGGCCGCCAACGAGGCCGTGCGCGCCCCCTTCGTGACCGCGCTGCAGATCGGGCCGGGCGCACGGATGGACGACGCCCCGTGGCACGAGGACCCCGATCAGGACCCGACCGAACCGCCCCCGTCCCTCGACGCCGGCGCCCTGGCAGCGCTCGACCTGGGCCGGGTCACCGAACTCGAACTGCCCTACCTGCAGATCGGTGCGATCGGCGCCAGGGCGCTCGCCGTCTCGGAGCACGTCCACGCCGACCCCTCCGGACCCGGGGCGGCCGGGGCGGGCCGCCTGGAAGCGCTCGACCTGCGCTACTGCGGCGTCGGCGACTCCGGACTGGCCGGGCTCGCGGAGTCCCCCCGCTTCAGCGGCGTCCGCCGCCTGCGCCTGCAGCGGAACGCGCTCACCGCGGAGGGCGTGCGCGCGCTGCACCGCTTCGACCGGCTGACCGAACTCGACCTGCGCTACAACGGCCTCGGTGAGGAGGGGGTGCGGGCCCTGCTCGCGGCGCCGTTCGCCGGCTCGCTCCGCCGGCTCCTCCTCAACCCCGGCGACGCCGGAGCCGGCGGCGCGCGGCTGCTCGCGTCGGCCACCGGCCTGCCCCCCGAAATCCGCAGCTTCTGGAGGAGCATATGAGCACCGGTCTCCGCGACCGCTTCTTCGCCCTGTCATCGGGCGGGGCCTCGGAGGAGGAGGCCGCCCGGTACCGCGCCGAGGTCGACGCGAACCACGCCGGCCCCGCCGCGGTGATCGACGGCCTGTCGGTCTCCTGGCACCCGACGGCGCGCTTCAAGTCGGTGCGCTTCGTCGACGCCGAACGGATCGACGCCGCGGTGCGCGACTCGTTCGCCCGGCCCAGCGAGGCCGCGCCGTACCTGGCCGCCGTCTTCGCCGACCCGCTCGAGCTGTCCTTCCGCACCTTCGAGAACATCCTCCCGCTCGACCACCTGTTCGCGGACGCCGCGGACTTCGAGCTCACCGGGCGCGAGGAGGTCGCGGAGGGCGCGTACACCTTCTCGCTGCGGCTCCCGGACCCCGCCCGGGCCGCGCTGGAGGGCCTCGACGCGCTGGGCCTGTACGTCCCGCCGCTCAACGCCGCCTCGCGCGGCGGCGACCGCTTCATCTTCCACTCGGCGCTGCTGGCCGAGGCGCTCACCGGTGCCGCGGCCGAGGCCCTGCCGGAGCCCCTGCGGGACGGCTTCTCGCACGTGAACCCGGTGTTCCGGTGCAACCGCTTCGAACCGGGCGACGCCAACTTCCACCGGCACCTCGACACCCCCTACTACGACGGCGCGCGCGGCCACGTCTCCCGGTACACGCTCCTGCTGTACCTCACCGGCGGGTCCGGCGACCCCGTCCTGGACCTCTCCGGCGGCGCCGCGCTCACCGAGATCGCCCCCTTCACCTGCGTGCTCTTCGACCAGCGGTACGAGCACGAGGGCGCCCCCTACCGGGACGGCCGCAAGGTCTTCCTCCGCACCGAGCTCGTCTTCACCGACCCGGGCACCGGGCACGACCCCGAGATCGGCGCGCTGTTCAGCAAGGCCTGCTACCTGACCGGCGAGAGCGTCTTCGCCCCCGAGCTGGCCCGGCACGCCGACGACTACTACGACCGGGTCGCGCGGGCGCACTGGAACGGCCTCGCCCCCGGGGCCGCCCGCGAGCCCTTCGTGCACAAGCGCTTCCAGGGTGTGGACTTCGTCGCGAACGGCTACGACTTCTGGTTCCCCCGGAGCGGGGAGCTCTCGCTCGCCGAGTGCGCCGCGATCACCCTGATGGACTACTTCAACTGCCGGATCGGCGAGACCTCGTTCCGCGCCCGGTGCGACTCCGAGGTGATCGAGGCCGAGGGCACCGACTGGATCCCCGGGTTCCTCCGGGAGCGGGGCGGAGGCTCGGCGGTCCCGCCGTTCGACAAGTCCCTCCTCTTCCCGGAGCCGGAGCGGCCGGTCGCCGACGCCGAGATGCCCTGCTGCGCCTTCCACGGCATGGACGGGATGGACACCACCCGCAGCGAGGAGGTCATCGACTGCTACACGGATGAGCAGGAGGAGGCGAAGGCCGAGGTCATGCCCGCGCCGATCCTGGTCCTCGGTGAGGAGGCGGTCCTCGACCCGGACCGCTTCGTGGTCCAGGGCAACCGGATCCACGTCCTCGGCAAGCAGGCCCTCGCCCCGGTGAACTTCGCCGCCTGCCAGGGGCCCGGCCTCGAACCCGGCGACTTCATCGACACCGCGACCACCGTCGGCGCGGTGGACCTCCTCGTCCCGCCGATCCTCTTCGCCGAGTCCGACGGCTGCTACCACCTGCGGTTCGACTTCTTCCGCAACTCCTGGACCGTGGCCCATGAGCAGTCCGCCGTACCGATCCCGGTGATCCGCCCGCTGGAGCTGTCCGACCTCGACCTCTACGAGGACTACGACGAGGACGAGGACGAGGACTACGACGAGGAAGAAGACGAGGAGGACGAGGAGTAGCGGCGGCGGAGGCCGCGTGCCCGCCCGCCGGGCACGCGCCCCGGCGGACCGCGAGGCGGGACCGCCGGCGCCCCTCCCGCCTTCCGGCCCCTCCGGCCGGGGCCCGGCCGGAGGCCCCTCCGTCCTCGAAGGGGCGGGCAGGAGGGCCGGCCGACCCGGCCGGCTCGGAGGTCCCGTACCCGGCGGCCCCCGCGCCGGCCCGGACCGGCCGGTCGCTACACCCGCGGGGCGGTGACGGGCGCGACCGGCTGGCGGAGGACGGTGCGCCGCTTCTCGGGCGCGGTCCTGCGGAAGTCGCTCAGGTAGATCTCGTGGTGCCGGCCGGCCATCCGCAGCCCGCAGCCGGGGATGAACTCGCGGTGCATCCGCGCGAGCACGTCCGCCTCCTCGTCGAAGGAGCCGACGTGCAGCGTCTGCGCGCACCGCCCCTCGGACAGCTCCTCCAGGCGGACGTCGCCGAGGCGCTCCGGGCGGTTCCGGGCTCCGGCCTGCTCGACGGCGGCGGCGAACATGTCCGGGCCGATCCAGTCCGGGACCATGATCATCAGCGTCCACTCCCACCGCGCCTTGTCCCGCGCCGAGGTGAAGGAGTCCATCTCCTCGGCCCACCACAGGCCCTCCAGCGGCGGGACGACGTAGTCGCGCCCGAGCTCCCGCTTGCCGGCGAACTTGAGCTTGTAGGCCACCGGGTAGAGGGCCTCGATCGCCCCGGCGAACGCCGGCGAGGTGTTCGGGTCGCCGTGCCCGTCGACCATGAGGTACCGCATGTCGGGCACGTCCAGCAGCCGGAACCGGCCCCGCCGGGCCTGATAGGCGTCGAGGGTCTTCTTGAAGTCGGTCTTGTCCGCCATCGGGAACCTGGACTCGGGGTGCGAGCCGCTGCCTCTCCGCATCCGGGGGTCAGGGGAGTAGGAGGATACTCCGCGCCCGGCGGGCGGGCCCCGCGTGCGCCGGTTCCGGCGGCCGCGGCGGAACCGGGCCGGTGGGAGGGCGCACCGGGGAACGGGAGGGGCCTCGCCCGCGCCCCCGGGGTCACGGCGACAGCGAGGTGCGGTGCGCCCGGCGGACGGCGAGGGCGCCCGCGGCGGCCGCGGCGGCGAGTCCGCAGAGCAGCACGGGCAGGGCGGCCGCCTCCCCGGGGTGGCCGGGGACCGCCAGCAGCGGCCAGGCGGGCGGGAGCACCAGCAGCGCCCGGCCCCAGGCCTCGGGCAGGGACCAGGCCAGCGCCGGCAGCAGGACCGAGACCGCGCCGGCGGCCTTGACCACCACCAGCGCTTCGACCTTGTTCCCCGCCAGCGCGGCGGTGGCCAGGACGATCAGCGGGGCCTGGGCGGCCGCGAGCAGGACCGCGGCCGATGCCTGCGGCCACGGCCAGGGGGCCGGCGCCAGCCCCGACAGCGGGACCGCGACCGCCAGGCCGAGCAGCGCGAGCGCGGCCGCGCTCGCCGCCCGCAGGGCGAGGTAGGCGCCCGGCGGCAGCGGGGAGGTCCGCAGCACCGGGATGATCTGCTCGTCGGCGTCGTCGATGAGCCGCAGCGCCACCGCGGCCCCGGCCATCACCGGGACGTGCAGCAGCACCAGCGCGGCGAAGAGCGCCGGGGCGGCCGGGGCCGGGTCGAGGCCCTGCGACCGCTCGACGAAGGAGGCGGCCGGCGGGTAGAGGAAGCGCAGCAGCAGCGCCAGCGGCAGCGGCGCCACCGCGATGGCGACCAGCAGCGGATCGCGCGCGGATCCCAGCAGGTCGAAGCGGGCGAACGCGGCGGCCGCCCCGCCGCGCCGCCGGCCCCGACGGTGCCCCGCGCTGCGCTCCGCGGCCCGCTCCCGCCCGGCGGGGCGGTACCGGCCCCGGGGGCGGAGCACCGCGGCGGCGGGCCGGCGGCGCGCCTGCTCCTCGGGGACCGCCCGCCGGGCCGCCCACGCCCAGGCCGCGGCGGCGCACACCGCCGTCCACGCGCAGGCCGCGAGCGCCGGGGCCGGCGGCGGGGCCCCGGCGGAGCCGCTCCGGATCAGCTCGGCGGCGCCGGTGGTGGGGACGGCGAACGCCAGCGGGGTGTCCACGGCGCCGGCCAGGTGCAGTCCGGGCAGGGCGACCAGCGGCGCGACCCAGGGCACCGCGGCGAAGGCGGCGCCCAGCAGGGTGCGCGCCCGCGCCCCGGCGGCCATGCAGACCGCCACCAGGACCACCGAGGTCAGCGCCACGCCCGCGCAGACCAGCGCGGCGGAGGCGGCGCGCGGCAGCGGCCCGCCGGGCGGGGCGGCGGCGGTGATGGGCAGCGCCATGGCCGTCGCGGCGGCGGTGATGGGCAGCGCCATGGCCGTCGCGGCGGCGGTGAGCAGCACCAGGCGCGCCGCCACCGCCTCGGCGGGGCGCAGCGGCGCGGCCGCGCGCGCCGCCTCGGCGCCCTCGGTGCGCTCGAAGAGCAGCAGCCCGACGGCGATGAGCGCGCCGAACCCGGCGGTGTCCAGGAACAGCACGAACGGGGCGAGGACGCGGGCGGCCGCCGGCGGGAGCAGCGCCATGGCCGCCGCCCACAGCACCGCCAGCACGGCGGCCAGCAGCAGCACCCGGTAGCGCAGCGCGATCCGGGCCTCCAGCACCAGGACCGCCCGGAACCGCCTGAACGCGCCGGTACGTCCTCTGCTCATCGCCGGCTCCCGTCCTTCCCCCGGTCCGCCCGGCCGGGTGTCCTCCCGCGCGGCGCCCCTGACCCGCCGGATCCGCGGGCGCGGCCCCCTCCCGGGGACCCGGCCCCGGGCGCGCCCGCGCCGGACCCGCCCGCGCCGGAGCGGTGCGGTGCCGCCGGGCCCCGCTCGGCCGTCCTCTCCGGGCCCGCCGGCGGGCGGAGGCCCCGACCGGAGGAGGGAAGGGGGCGGGAGGGAGCGGCGGCCCCGGACCGCCGCCGGCCGAGAGACCGTCGGGCATGCGGGTGGCCGCCCGGGGTGCTCGGCGGCGGACCGCCCCGTTGGTCTCGGCGCTGCGGGGGCATCAGGGCGCCCTGATACCCCCGCAGCGCCGAGACCAACGGGGAAGCGGGGCGGCGGCGCGCGGCCCGCGGCGGCCGCGGCGGCGCCGGGCCCCCGATCCCCGCCTCTCCCGGCCCGCGGCCGGACACTCCGGGCGACCGGCCGCGCACCCGACGGTCTCCGAGGGGCGCGGGGAGGCGTCCCGCCGTCCTTCCGCCGAACGGGCGCGCCGGCCTGCGGCCGCCGGCCGGGACGCGGGCCTGCCATCGGCGGTGGCGGGGGCCGTGGTGCCGGGCCCGGGAGCCGGCGGGGTTCCGGTGCGGGGGCGGCGCCGTCACAGCCGGACCTTGGTGACCTCGGCGAAGACCTCGTCCAAGGCGGCTTCGCGGGTGTGCAGGGAGGCCAGGCCGCCGCCGGCGATGATCCGGGAGAGCTCGGCGGCGTCGTCCGGGCGGGCGGGGTCGAAGGTGCGCCGCCGCAGCACGCCGTGCTCGGTGTACTCGGCGCGCAGCCCGGGGCGGCCGTGGCGGAGCTTGAAGGCGGCCGGGGTGTCCACGGCGGCGATGCGGCCGCCGGCGACGAAGGCCACCCGGTCGCAGAGGCGCTCGGCGGTGGCCATGTCGTGCGTGCTCAGCAGCACGGCGGCGCCGCGGTCGGCCTCGGCCCGCACGATCGCGCGGATCCGGGCGGCGCGCACCGGGTCCTGTCCGGAGGTGGGCTCGTCCAGCAGGAGCAGCCGGGGCCGGTTGACCAGGGCGCGGGCCAGGTTCAGCCGCATCCGCATGCCCTTGGACAGCTCCGCGACCCGCCGGTCGGCCTCGGCGCCCAGGTCCAGCCGGTCCAGCAGCTCGCCGGGGTCCTCCGCGGCCCCGCGGTAGAGGGAGGCGAAGGCGGCCAGGTTCTCCCGGGCGGTCAGCCGGGTGTAGGCCGCGGGCAGTTCGAAGCCGACGCCGACGTGCTCGAAGTAGTCGGACCCCCACTCGGGCAGCGGGCGGCCCAGGGCGCGCACCGCGCCGCCGTAGCCGCGGACCAGCCGGGTCAGCACCTTCTGCACGGTCGACTTGCCCGCCCCGGAGGGGCCGAGGAGGCCGAAGACCTCACCCGGGGCGACCTGGAAGGTCATCCCGCGGACGGCGGGGTGCGGCGCGCCCCGGTAGCGCACCTCCAGGTCGGCCACGCGGACCGCGCCGCCGGTCACGCCGGCTCCCCGGGCGGGTCCTGGAGGGCGGCCAGCGCCTCGTCTGCCAGGTCGGGCAGGTGGGCGGCGCCGCCGTCCCGGGCCCAGGCGGTGACGGCCTCGGCCAGGGCCGCGGTGCAGGCGGCCGCGACGGCGCGCACCGCCAGCGGCGGATCGGTCCGGCCGGGGGCGAGGCCGCGCTCGAAGGCCTCCTGGGAGCCGCGCATGCTGTCGCCCATGCGGCGGCGGAGCGCCGGGGTGTCCAGGATGAGGCGGGCGCGGAGCAGCAGGTTCTCCCGTTCGCGGGCGTAGACCTCGGGCAGCGCCCGGGCCAGGGCGGCGCGCACCCGCGCGACCGGCGGCTCCTCGCCGGGCCGCTCCCGGACGAGCCGCTCCAGCAGCGGGTCGTAGTCGTCCCGCAGCACCACGTCCTCCTTGGTGGGGAAGTGGCGGAAGAAGGTCATGTGGGAGACCCCGGCCTCGGCGGCGATCCGGGCCACCGGGGTCCTGTCGTAGCCGTCCTCCAGGAAGAGCCGGTAGGCGGCGGCGCGCAGCGCATCGCGGGTCCGCTCGCCCCTGCCCCGGCCGCCCGGGGTCCGATCGCGCCGTGCCATGGCATCCCTCCGAGTGTTATCGGCTAACACGTTAGTCGCTAACATTCGAGGTGTCCAGGGGCGTCCGGCGGACGGCGCCGCTCGGGGGCGATCGGACGCGCGGCGGCCTTCCGGCCCGACCGGCGGACCGGGCGCCCCCGCGCTCTCCGGGCCGGCCCCGCCCTCCGCCGCCGCCCCGCCGGGGCCTCAGCCGATCACCGGGCGCTCCTCGGGGTAGCCGACGCGCCGGGCCCGGCTGCGCAGGGCCAGCGCGGTGGCCAGCGTGATCGGGCCGATGCGCCCGACGAACATCAGCAGGCAGAGCACGATCTGGCCCAGCGGCGGGATGTCGGCGGTGATGCCGGTGGACAGCCCCACCGTCGCGAACGCCGAGACCACCTCGAACAGCACCTGGTCCAGGCTGAACGGGGTGATGGTGATGAGCAGCAGGGTGGAGGCCACCACCAGGCCGATCGCGAGCAGCACCACCGTCACCGCCTGGCGCTCGGTGTCGGCGGGCAGCGTCCGGTCGCCGACCACGGTGCGCGGTTCGCCGCGGACGTTGGCGAGGATGACGAACGCCAGCAGCGCGAAGGTGGTCACCTTGATGCCGCCGGCGGTCCCGGCGCTGCCGCCGCCGATGAGCATCAGGATGTCGTTGACGAACAGCGTCTGGGTGTGGAACCCGGCCACGTCCAGGCTGTTGAACCCGGCGGTGCGCGGCATCACGCCGTGGAAGAAGCCGACCAGGAGCTTCTGGCCGGTGTGCATCGGCCCCAGCGTCGCGGGGTTGGACCACTCCAAGGCGGTCACCAGGAACGATCCGGCCGCCAGCAGCACCAGCGTGGTCCAGGCGGTGATCCGGGTGTGCAGCGACCAGCGCCCGGTCGGACTCGGCCGGCGCCGCCGCCAGACCTCGATCCACACCGGGAAGCCCAGCCCGCCGGCGATCACCGCGAAGGCGATCGGCAGCACGATCCAGGGGTCGGTGGCGAACCCCATCAGCGAGTCGGAGTAGAGCGCGAAACCGGCGTTGTTGAACGCCGACACCGCGTGGAAGACCCCGTGGTAGAGGGCCCGGCCCACCGGGTAGTCGTAGGCGGCGGCGAACCGCGCGGCCAGCAGCACCGCGCACACCGCCTCGAAGACCAGGCTGAACGCGGTGATGCCGACCACCAGCCGGCGCACCTCGCCCAGCGTCACGGCCTTGGCCTCGCCGCCGGCGGTCAGCTGCATCCGCAGGTTGATCCGGTGCCGGACCAGCAGGATCAGGGTCGAGGCCAGGGTCATGACGCCGACCCCGCCGATCTGGATCAGCACCAGGATCACCGACTCGCCCAGCAGCGACCAGTGCGCGGGGGTGTCCACCACGATCAGGCCGGTCACGCAGAGCGCGGACACCGCGGTGAACAGCGCGTCGACGAACCCGGTCTCCTCGCCGGCCTGCGTGGCCGCGGGCAGCATCAGCAGCAGCGTCCCCGCGGCCACGACGAGGGCGAAGGCGGCGGCCGTCGCCTGCGGCGGCCGCGCCCTCCCGGCCGCGGCCGAGACCGCCCCGACCGCCAGGCGCCGCGCACGCCGCAGCGCCCTGACGGGCAGGCTCTCCCGCCCCTGCTCCATGCGGTCCCCCCGCTGTGAGATCCCGGCGGCCGCCTTCCGATATGCGGCCTGTGCCGCCCTTCCGGGCGGCGGACGATCCTATCCCCGACCAGGAGCGGCACCGCCGCCGACACGGCCGGAGCCGCCCGGCGCCGGCCCGGGAGGGCACGGAGAGGGCCGCCCCGCCGGAGCGGAGCGGCCCTCTCCCGGCCGGCGCGGGCCTCACCGGTTCCGGCGGTCGAACCCCCAGAGCAGCAGGGCCAGGTAGGCGCCGTTCACCGCGATTCCGCCGAGCAGCCAGGGCCAGACCGCCCCGCCCTCCGCGGCCACCCAGAAGACCTTGACGGCCCAGTAGGACGGCAGCACGCCGAAGGCCAGGCCCCAGGCTCCCGGGATGAACCAGGGCAGCAGGGGGAGCGCGAACAGCAGCGTCCCGATGCCCCGGACCACCGCGAGCCCTTCCAGCTTGTTCCGGGCGACCATCGCCATCAGCACCGCGACCACCGCGGCGGTCAGGCTCGCGGACAGCGCCGCGGCCGCGGTGCCGGCCAGGCCGCCGCCCGCCGGCATGAACCCGCTCAGCCCCACCGCGACCGTGATGAACACGGTGGTCACCGCCACCAGGGTGGCCACCCGGTACAGCGCGAACACCGGCATGGTCACCGGGGTGACCCGCAGCGCCTGCAGGGTCCCGGAGTCCTTCTCCTCCAGCAGCATCAGCCCGGCCAGCGCGCCGAGCACCGCCGGCGGCCCCAGCACCAGGAACATCGAGACGATCAGCGGGTGGTAGGGGACCAGGTCGAAGCCGTACCGCTGGTCCAGCATCTCCGTCAGCGGCGGCAGCGTGAAGCGCACGAGGGCCAGGTAGAAAAAGGGGGCGACGGCCAGGAAGCGCAGCATGGAGTCGCGCCGCAGCCCGATCAGGTCGTTGCGCCCGAAGGCGCGCACCGAGGCGGCCATGTCACTTCCCCCCTGCGACGACGAACCGGGTGAACAGGCGGCGGGCGAGCAGCGCCAGCAGGGCCGTCCAGAGCAGCTGGTAGCCGATCGCGTAGGCGTACTCCCACGCGGCGGGGTCGGTCTGGCCGAACGCCGCGCCGAGCAGGATGAGCGAGCCCTGCGTCGGGATCAGGTAGAGCACCGGGTGCTCCCAGAGGCCCGAGTAGTGCAGCAGCGGCGCGTTCACCAGGGCCAGCCAGAACGTGGACGGGACCACCCAGTCGGTGACCGAGGAGAACGGCAGCGCGGTGGCGAAGCTGAGCACCAGCATGAGCATGGTCGTGGTGACCAGCCCGGCCAGCAGCGGCAGCGGCGAGAAGGAGAGGCCGTGCGCGATCACCGTGATCACCAGCGCCAGCACCGTGCTGAGCAGGGTCAGGGTGGCGACCTTCGCGCCGAGGTATTCGCGGAAGCGCAGCGGCGAGACGGTCAGCGCGAACAGGGTCCGCTCGCCCTTCTCGAAGAAGAGCGAGGCCGCGATGAAGAAGAACGGGACGACCACCAGGTCGCCGAAGAGCACCAGCGGCGCGGCGACCTCCCGGTAGCCCGTCGGCAGCGGCAGCAGGACCGCCAGCCACAGCGCGACCGAGAAGACGGCGGCGTAGAGGAACCCGTAGCGCTTCTGCAGCCGGAGCTCCAGCCGCATGGCGCTGCGCAGCCGGGCGGGCCGGCGCGCGGCGGGGGCGGCGGCGCTCATCCCAGGCTCCTTCCGGTGACCTCGACGAACACGTCGTCGAGCCCGGCCTCCTGGCTGTGCACCGATTCGATCCGGCGCTCCCGGAGCAGGGCGTGCAGCGCGGCGTCGTCGGCCATCCCGTCCAGCGGGAACTCCGCGGACTCCAGGCGGCCGTCCTCGCCCCGGTAGGCGACCCGCACGGTGCGCCGGCTGCGGGCGAGCCTGAGCTCCTCGGGGGAGTCCATGGCGGCGATGCGCCCGTCGACCACGAACGCCACCCGGTCGCAGAGCTCCTCGGCGGTCTCCATGCTGTGCGTGGTCAGGAAGACGGTGCGGCCCTGCCCGGGCAGCTCGGCGATCATCTCCTTGACGATGCGCGCGTTGGACGGGTCCATCCCGCTGGTCGGCTCGTCCAGGAAGACCAGCTCGGGTCGGTGCAGCAGGGCGCGGACGAAGGTCAGCCGGGTCTGCATGCCCTTGGAGAACCGGCCGACCCGGGTGCGGGCGGCGTCCCCGAGGCCGACCCGGCGCAGCAGCGCCATCGGGTCCTCGGCGGGCCCGCCGTACAGCGAGGCGAAGAACTCCAGGTTCTCCAGCGCGGTGAGCTTCTGGTAGTGGTTGGGCAGCTCGAAGGAGACGCCGATCCGCCGGTAGTAGTCGGCGCCCTGCTCCTCCGGGGGGCGCCCCCACACCCGCACGGTGCCCCGGGCGCCGGTGAGCAGCCCGGTGAGGATCTTCTGGGTGGTCGACTTGCCCGCGCCGCTGGGGCCGAGGAAGCCGAAGACCTCGCCGCGGCCGACGGAGAAGTCCATTCCGCGCACCGCGGGCTCGGCGGCCCGGGGGTAGGTGTAGGTGAGGTCCGCGACGTCGATGACCGGCGGGTCCTGCGGCGGCGCCGCGGCGGCCGGGCCGGTGTCGGGCCGGGTCTGGGCCATGGTGGTCCCCTTGCGATGGCCGGGTGGAGCCGGCTACCCCTCCCGCGCCCCTCCGGCCTCGTGCCAGGAGTCGCGCAGGGCGGCGTAGCCGCGTTCCAGGAACGTGTACATCTCGTGCAGGTCGCGGAGGCGGTCGAGGTCCTCCTCGGGCGCGCCCTCCAGGCGCTTGAGCCCGTCCTCGGCCAGAGTGCGGACCGCCGCCGCCTCCTGTACGCGGGTGTCGATCTCCCCGCGCCAGAAGCCCGGGCGGAGCCGGTAGTAGTGCCGCCGCGAGCCGGGGACGGTGAACCGCTCCACCGCCTCGGAGCGCTGGAGCAGCCGGATCGCCATGCTGATCGCTCCGCGGCTGGCTCCCAGGGCCCCGGCCAGTTCGTCGGCCGACTGGTGCGCGGGGGAGCACACGATCAGTCGGCCGAGGACTCGCCCCTCCATCCGGGGCAGCCCCCTCTCCTCGAAGAACCGGCCGAGTTCCTCGGCAAAGACCTGGCGCTCACGCTCCATCCCCGCCTCCGCCATGCTTCTGCTCCTCACCGTCGCGGGTGCCGTCGGAGACGACGGTAGAACGATCCGCATGAACTTTCAATACTTTTTGAAAGTTCATTCCGCAGGGGCGGAAGGGGCGTCCGTCCTTCCCCTGGACCGCCCGCCGGCGGCGCGTAGGGTCGGGGTGCGGGGGTCTGCGATGCTGGGCGTCAAGAAAGCGCGTCCGGGCGTCAAAACCGCGTATGCGCGCCCCGCCGTGTGCGCGGGGGCGGGCAGAGTGGTCCTCCGCGCGGCGCGGTGGGCGGATCCGGGATCCGCGGACCGGCCTGCGGCGTCAGAAGCGGGGCGGCCGAGGTGGCGGCCCGGTGCGGAGCGGTGACGGAGGAGAGGCAATGGAGTTCGGGCGACGCCTGCTGGCGACGCTGGGCATCGGCGGAGCGAAGGTCTACAGCGAACCGGTGGGGCCGGTGCGGCCCGGCGAGGTGCTCCGGGGCAGTGTGCTCATCGCCGGCGGAGACGCCGCGCAGCGCATCGACGACCTCACTGTGGGGCTGCAGGCGCGGGCGATGATGGACAAGGGCGAGACCGAGTGGGACGTCATCCTGGAGTTCGCCCGGGCCCACGTGGAGACCGGGATCGACATCGCCTCGGGGGAGCGCAAGAAGCTCGACTTCGAGCTCGCCGTCCCCTATGAGGCGCCGCTGACCAGGCTGGACGGCACCCCGATCAGCGGGATGGGCGTCGGTCTGGACACCCGGCTGCACCTGCACGGCGCGGTGGACGCCGCCGACCTGGACCCGGTCGACGTGGAGCCGCTGCCCGCGCAGCTGGCGGTGGTGGAGGCGCTGCGGGAGCGGGGCGCGGAGCTGGAGCGGGCGGTGCTGCACCGCGGCCCGGGGCCGCTGGGCGCCCCGGAGGACTTCTTCCACCAGAGCCTGGAGTACGGGATCGCCGACCGGCACCTGTCCCTGGTGATGCGCGCCGACGCCGAGGGGTGCGAGGTGGCGGTGGTCGTCGCGGGCCGCCGGGGCCCCGCCCGGCAGGTGCGGGTGGAGGGCGCCGACCCCGAACCGGGCCTGCGCGAGCTGCTGGCGCCCCCGGTGGTGCTGGAAGGCGCCTGAGCGGCGACCGGGCCGGCCGCCCCGCGCGGCCGGCCCGCGCCGTGCCCGCCCGCGGTTTCAAGCGGCCTTCTCGGGATATGCGTGTGAGAGCCTTCCCCGGCACCCCCGCCCTCTGATCCCCGAGAGGAAACCGCCCCATGTCCGATGGGACCGAGACCCCCGACAGCGGCTCGGCCGCCGGACCGCCCGACAGCGGCTCCGGCGCCGGACCGGCCGGTGCGGGCATCGCCCGCCACAAGGTGCCGGTGATCGCCGGCGCGGTCGTCGCCGGGACCGCCGCGCTGCTGGTCCTGCCGGTGGTGCTGCACCCGGGGGACCCGTTCGAGGACGTGGGCTCCTGCGAGGACGTCTTCACCGACGAGTTCGTCAGCGGCCTGCCCCTCGACGGCGACCTGATGATGCTGGAGTCCGAACCCGGCGAGAGCGGGCTCCCGGAACGGTTCGACCCGACGCTCATCTGCGTGGACGCGGCGGACAAGAGCCTGGTGGCGGAGTTCTTCGTGCTGGATCCCGCCGAGGACCCGACCGACTACGGCGCGGCGCGCGACATGGTCTCCACCAGGCGCGGCATCGCCGAGGAGACCCGCTCCAACACCGATGAGGAGCGGCCGTTCCGGACCACCGAGCTGGAGGACCTCGACGCCGGCGACGGCGGGTTCACCGCGCTGTACGAGCCGCCGGAGGAGCTGCGCGGCGACTACGCCGAGTGGGCGCCGGACTCCTTCCGGAACGGCCACGCCACGGCCGTGTTCAGCCTCCGCAACGTCGTGGTCCAGGTGACCTCGTTCGGGAGCGGCGACCTGTCGGCCCCCTCCCGGTCCTCCGTCGAGCGCGTGGCCGAGGACCTGGCCGAGCGGATCCCCGAGACCGGCGAGGAGGGCGGCGGCTCCCCGCCGGAGAACACCGTGGAGCCCTGACCCCGGCCCTCCCCTCCCGAACACCCCTCGGCCCCGGAGGCCCGGCGCGCGCGGCGCGCCGGGCCTCCGCCGCGTCCGCCCCGGACCGCCGCCAATACACTCTGGACAAGAAACAATAATCTCGTATAGCTTCGAATACATGATTCCAGTATCCAAGTCAGGCGACCGGCCGCCCGAGGACCTGACCGCCCGGGCGCGGATCAGGGACGCCGCGCTCGCGCAGTTCGCCGCGCGCGGGTACGCCGGGGCGACCCTGAAGAGCGTCGCGGAGACCGCCGGGGTCTCGATCGGCCTGGTCCAGCACCACTTCGGCACCAAGGACGACCTGCGGCGGGCCTGCGACGCCTACGCCGCCGACAGCCTGGCGAACCTCGACAACCTGGGCGTCACCGGAGGCGAGATCGGCGACCCCGACTTCCTCTCCCGGATGTTCCGGCAGAGCCCGCTGGTGCTGCGCTATGTCGCCCGCCTCATGGTCGACGGCTCCCCCTCCGCCGCCGCGTTCTTCGACAGCGGCGCCGAGGCCACCGAAGAGTTCCTGAGCCGCACCTGGCCCGACCGCTTCCCGCCCGGCTCCGGGCGGACGCGCGACGCCGCCGCGGTGATGGCGGCGATGCACCAGGCCACGGTCGTGCTGCACGAGCACCTGTCCCGCCGGATGGGCGGCGACGTGCTGGCCCCGGAGAACACGGCCCGCATCGGCCTGGCGATGTTCGACGTCTACACCTCCATGGCCGAGTTCGCGGCCTCCGAGACCGGCGCGGCCGTGCGCGACGCGGCCCGCGCCCACCAGCACGGCGCCTCCGCGCAGCGGCCCGCGCCGGAGAAGGGCGGCCCGGACGATGACCGCGACCGTTGACATCACCGGACTGGAGAAGGCGTTCGGGGAGACGCGCGCCCTGGACGGCCTGGACCTGACCGCCCGGCAGGGCGAGGTGCACGGCTTCCTCGGCCCGAACGGGGCGGGGAAGTCCACCGCGCTGCGAATCCTGCTCGGCCTGGTCCGCCCGGACGCCGGGGCGGTGCGGCTGCTCGGCGGGGACCCCTGGCACCGGGCGGTGGAGCTGCACCGCCGGCTGGCCTACGTCCCCGGCGACGTCGCCCTGTGGCCCGGCCTCACCGGCGGCGAGGTGATCGACCTGCTGGGGCGGCTGCGCGGCGGCGCCGACCGGCGGCGCCGCGACGAGCTCATCGAGCGCTTCGGCCTCGACCCGACGAAGAAGTGCCGCGCCTACTCCACCGGCAACCGGCAGAAGGTGGCGCTCATCGCGGCCCTGGCCGGCGGCGCCGAGCTCCTGGTGCTCGACGAGCCCACCTCGGGGCTGGACCCGCTGATGGAGGCGGTCTTCCGGGAGTGCATCGCCGAGCAGCGCGCCGAAGGGCGGACCGTCCTGCTCTCCAGCCACATCCTCGCCGAGGTCGAGGCGGTGTGCGACCGGGTGACCATCGTCCGCGGCGGCCGCACGGTCGAGGCCGGCACCCTGTCCGAGCTGCGCCACCTCACCCGCTCCTCGGTCTCGGCGGAGCTCGCCGCCGCACCGCGGGGGCTGACCGGCATGGCCGGCGTGCACGACCTGCGGACCGAGGGCCGCAGGGTCCGCTGCCAGGTGGACACCGACCGGATCGGCGCGGTCCTGGCGCACCTGCACGGCCTGGGGATCGCCGACATCACCGTGCAGCCGCCCACCCTCGAAGAGCTGTTCATGCGCCACTACCGGGCCGAGCCGGCCGGCGCCGCCCCCGGGGCGGTGGCCCGGTGAGCGCGCCCGCCGCCGCACCGCGGGCCGCGACCGCGGGCCCGCTGACCGGGACCGGCGCGCTGGCCCGGCTGCTGCTCCGCCGCGACCGCGTGATGCTCGCGGTGTGGCTGCTGCTGAGCTGGGGGGTGGCGGGCGCCCGGGCGGGCGGCACCTACGAGGCGCTGTACCCGACCGCCGAGGCCCGCCAGGACCGCTACGACCAGGTCATGTCCGAGGTCCCGATGTTCCTGCTGTTCCAGGGGCCGGCCTACGGGACCGACACCAACGCGCTCCTGGTGCAGGAGTCGTTCGGCGCCGCGACCCTGCTCTCGGCGCTCGGCGCGGTGGTCTTCACCGTCCGGCACACCCGCACCGACGAGCAGTCCGGGCGGCGCGAGCTGATCGGCTCGACGGCGGTGGGGCGGCACGCCCCGACGGCCGCGGCCCTGGCCGTGGTCTCCGCCGGCGGCGCGCTCCTGGCGGCGCTCACCGCCGCGACGATGCTGGCCTCCGGGATGCCCGCCGCCGGATCGCTCCTCTTCGGCCTGGTGGTCGGCGCGGCGGTCTGGGTGTCGGCCGCGATGGCGGCGGTCGCGGCGCAGCTGACCGCGAGCCCGCGCGCGGCCGCCGTCGGCGCGTTCGCGCTCTTCGCCGCCCTGCACTTCGTCCGCGGCGTCTCCGATCTCGGCGGCCCGGGGCTGACCTGGCTGGGCTGGCTGACGCCGAACGGGTGGCTGCAGCGCACCCGGCCGTTCGCCGGGGACCACTGGTGGCCGCTCCTCCTGGCGGCGGCGCTGCTCGCGGCCCTGCTCTGGGGGGCGCTCGCCCTGTCCGACCGGCGCGACCTCGGGTCCGGCGTGCTGTCGGCCCGCCCCGGCCGCGGCACCGCCCCGCGCACGCTGAGCGGCCCGTTCGGCCTGGCCTGGCGGCTGCACCGGGGGACGGCGCTGGCCTGGCTGACGGGCACCGCGGCCATCTGCCTGCCGACCGCGCTCGTGGGGACGGCCGCCATGGAGCAGTACGCCGCCGGCGACCGGATGGCCGAATGGGCCGCCTCGGCGGGAGCGGCCCCCGCCGACGTGCTCTTCGTCTACATCGCCTTCAGCACCGTCTTCCCGATCACCCTCTACACGGTCCAGACCGTGCTGCGGATCCGGGCGGAGGAGGCCGACGGGCACGCGGCCCTGCTGCTCTCCGCCCCGCTCGGCCGGGTGCGCTGGGCCGCGGGCCACCTCGCGGTGGCGCTGGCCGCCCCCGCGGTGCTGCTGCCCGTGGTGGGCCTCTGCTTCGGCGCGGGCGCGGGCGACATGGCCACCATGCTCGCCGTCACAGCCCGCCTCGTCCCGGCCGTCTGGGTGATGGCGGGGATCGCCATGGCCGCCTGCGGCCTGGCCGGCCGCGCCGCACCGCTGATCGGCTACGGCGCGCTGGCCGTCGCCCTCACCGCCGAGTTCGGCCAGCACCTGGGCTGGCCGGAACGGCTCTTCCAGGCGCTCTCGCCGTTCGCCCACGTCCTGCCGTTCTTCGGCGCCCCCGGCCCCGGCACCCTCCTCACCCTCACCGCCCTGGCGGCCGCACTGTGCACCGTCGGCCTCACCGCCCTGAACCGCCGCGACCTGCTCACCTGAGACCGGCCTCCGCGCGGGGGCCGGAGCGTTCCCCGTGAATACGAGGGCCGTTCGGAACATCTTTCCCTCCGCCGCCCCGGAAAGGCGTACCGAAGGGGTCCCGGGGCCTCCGGCCCCGGGACCCGGCGCCCGCGCGAACGGTTACGCTTCCCATATCGAATCGTGATGGACGTGGTGTTGGCTTCTTTTTCGAAGCCCCCCTCACACGATTGATCCCCCAATGACGCCCTTTCCTCGATCCGGCAGCGACCGGGGAGCGAGCTTCGTCGAATACGGAGCGGTGATCCTGCTCGTCGCCGCGATCGCGGCGGCGGCCGTGACGGCGGGATACGGCCGCGAGATCGCGGGAATGGTGCGCACCGCCATCGATTGCGCGGCGCAGACCGGAACCTGTCCGACCGGGGATTCCGCCTCCTCCGGCGAAGAGCCGTCCGAACCGGACGGGAACGGGGCGGCGCCGGTCCTGCCCGGCGGGGAGGCGGGGATCCCCGACCCCCTCGATTGCTGGGGATGGGTCCAGGGCGCCTGCGATTTCGGGCAGGGCATGTGGCTGGAAGGGTCCGACATGGCCACGGAGGCCGTCGAGGGGGCCCAAAGCCTCGGCTGCCATTTCCACATCTGCAACCCCGACGACTTCCGGGAGACGTGGTCGGCGACCGGGGACGGCCTCTGGCACACGGTGACCGACCCGATCGGAGCCGCCCAGGACAGCTGGGACGCCGCCACGGCGGGCATCCGCGGCGACTACAACGCCGGCCACGAGGAGCGCTCCGCCGGGCGGGTCGCGCTCATCGTCGGGTCCTCGGTGTTCGGCGCCATCGGTCTGGGGATCCGGTCGGTGCCCGACCGGGACCTCCCGGCGGGCACCGTCGCCACCCACCTCGCCACCGCGACCCGCGAAGGCCGGATGGGGAACGTGGGCGGCGCCGAACGCGCCGCGGAGAACGCGGAGCGGCTGGCCGAGGCGAGCGAGGAGCGGGCCCGCGAGGACCCGACGCAGGACAACCTCGACCAGGCCGAACGGGACCGGCGCGACGCGGAGCGGGCCCGGCTGGAGGCCAAGGCCGCCCCCGCGTTCGAACTGCTGCTGGAGACCGAGACCGGACGCGGACTCAACGGCTTCCTGCACCGCCAGGGGACGCAGATCGAATTCGTCAACGACCCGGACCGGCGCGGCCACGTGATGTACGACCCGCACACGGACACCATCATCATGGGCGAGGACTTCCTCGACACGGACCCGGTGGTGGCGGCCTCGCGGCTCGCGCACGAGATCACCCACGCCCGGCAGAGCTCGGAGGGCGGACTTCCCGACCCGACCCGGATGGACCGCGATCTCTACATCAAATCGGCCCTGGGAACGGAGGCCGATGCGGTCGTCAGTGAAATCCGGGTCTATGAAGAGCTGCGGGAACAGGGGCACGATATCCCGATCACCGAATGGGAGACCGTGTACAACGAATCCTACGAGTCCTATATGGAAGAGGCCGAAGGGACCGGGATGAGCACGGGGCGGGCCGAGGAGAACGCCGACATCGTCGCCAGGGGTGAATTGGCGCGCCTGATCGGCACACAGAACGCCTCCGTCGGAAACATTCCCTATACGGAGTACTATGGAAATATCTGGGACCAGTATTGATCAGGGCCGTGCGGCCCCGGGGCGGTGACGGAATGGCGGACGAGAGCCCCCCGATCGCGGCCGCCCGAATCCGCCTCCCCGGACGGCTCGCCGTCGCCGCCGCGCTGACCGCGGTCCTCGCGGCGGGCGGGTGCGCGGCCGACCCCGCCGGCACCGAGGAGCAGGGAGAGAGCGAGATGCCCGGGACGCAGTCGAGCGGACCGCCGGAGGTGCCGCAGGGCGCGGATTTCGCCGAGGAGCGGCGAGCGGTGGCGGAGGAGATGTGGTCGGCCGGGCGGACCGGGTTCGCCCCGGACGTCGCGTCCCCGCGCTCCACGATGGTCGGCGAAGAGGAGCAGGCCGCCCTCCCGGACGACTGGCGGGTCCTCCTCTTCCAGTCCACGCTCAACCCCGGCCTCGGCGTGTTCGCGGCGCTCGGCCCCGGCGGCGAGGCGTTCGTCCTCACCGGGGACGAGGACGCCTACACCCGCTTGGCGGAGGCGTCCGGGATGGCGGTGGACGGACCGGAGGCGGCCGTCGAGGCGGCCGCCTTCTTCCTCGAGTACACCCGCCGCTCCCAGGACCCCCTCGTCGTTCTCCGCTCGCCCTCCGACGCCGTGCTCGGCCCGTCCGGCGACGAGGCCCGCGAGGAGGCCGAGAAGCGGATCGAGGACGCCGTCTCCGCCCCGGAGGCGGAGCCGGACGGGGACGGCTTCACCGTCACGCTCCACACCCAGCGCGGCGACCGCCTGGACCGCTGGACGGGGACCGTCCGGCGGAACGGGGCGGTGGAAGGCGACTTCAGCACCGTCCTCGAGGACCTTCCCGCCTCCTACGGCCGGCCCTGAGCCCGCCGCGCGCTCCACGACCGGAACAGGAACCGCGATGCCCGCCGCTCCCCCTTGGCCGCTGAGAACGGCCCGCGTGCTGCTCTGGGTGATGTCCTTCCTCACCGCCCTGACCGCGGTGCAGGTCTTCCTGCTGATCGGCGGGGCCTACGGGGCCGGGGTCGCCGCGATGCAGCTCGTTCCCGCGCTGATCTGCGCCCTGGCGGCGGTGCGCCTTCCGCGCACGGGGCGCGCGGGGTACGCGCTGCTGCTGGCCTTCCTCGCCCTCGTCGCCCTGTGGCAGGTCGACCGGTTCACCGGCGGGGAGCCGTTCGGCATCGTCGGCTTCGCCTTCGTCGCGGTGCTGGTGGCCCTCCTGGCCGCCCCGGGAACCCGCCGCCACCTGCGCTCCCACGCCGCCGCAGGCCGGTGACCCGGCCGGAGAGCGGGCGCGGGGCGCGAGAAGGGCGAGACCCCGGGCCCGCGTGCCGTGAGCACCGCGCCGACCCGGGGGTTCCCGGTGGGCCCGGGGGGATCGGGCCCCGACCGCGCGGGTCGGAAGCCTCCTCCGCCGCTCTCCTCTCCGGCGCGGAACGGGCGCTGTGCGCTCTTCCGCGTGCTTTCCGGCCAAGGGGGGAGGGCGGCCGCCGGCCGCCCTCCCCCCTTGGGGAGCGCCGGTCACCGGTCCGCGGCCGCCTCGAAGGCCACGGTGGCGGCGACCTCGATGCGGGGCACCGTCACACGCCAGCGGCCGCGGTCGCGGTGGACGGGCAGGCGGGTACCGGTCCGGGCCTCGAAGGCGCCGCTGATCGGGGTGTCGACGGCCAGGGCGACCTCCACACCGTTCAGCGGGATCGGTTCCTCCAGCCTCGCGATGCGGCCGAGCGGGGCGCGCATCGGTGAGTAGTTGACCACGTGTGCGATCCAGCGCTCGGGGCGGTTCCCGGCCCGCGTCTGGTGGGTCAGGGTCACCTCGGCGCTGCGGGGCGCCGTGGTGCGCAGGACCGGCTCGGGCAGGAGGCGGCCGAGCATCTGCCCGAACAGCTCGCGGTAGACCCAGTATCCGTGGTTGAAATAGCTCGTCCCGACCGGGAAGGAGAACACGCCCACCCCGCCGGCCTCGGCGACCGCGGCGTACTCGCTCGGAACACCGGAGGCCGGGACCGCGTAATCCTTGAGGTGCATGGCATCGGAGACCGGTTCGGTCAGGTGGGCGTGGACCCGGGCGCCGTCGCCCGCGATCCGCCACTGCTCGGCCCCTTCATAGAGGGCGAAGTCGAATTCGGCGTAGCGTTCCGCCTGCCCGAGGAGTTCGCCCGCGACCCGGGTGTAGGGGCGCTCGAACGGTGCCGGGCCGTGGTGGGTGCCGCCCAGGGCGGCCGGCCACAGCCGGTCGCTGCCGGCCAGGTGCGCGGCGTGGTGGGAGGCGATCACTGCGCCGCCGGACTCCGCGAAACCGTTGAGGCGCCCGGCCAGCGCGGCGTCGACCTCGACACTCTCCGGCAGCACCAGCAGCCGGTAGCGCTCCAGGTCGGCCGAGAGGTCGGCGACGTCGAACTGGACGCCGTGCTCCATCAGCAGGCGGGCGACGCCTGACACGCTCGTCCCCAGCATGTGGGCGGCCATATAGGCTTCGAGCGTCTCCTGGGGGCGCTGGAGGGCTTCCTCCAGCCCCGCGCCGTTGTCGCTGTCTCCCCCGGCGAAGAACTGCGACAGCAAAGGGCCGTCGACGACGATGGCGGCCTCGGCGACCGGGACCGCCTGCTCCAGGTAGGGCTCGAGGCGGGCGACCTCGGCGTACGCCTCGCCGATGGTGGAGTAGGTCGCGGGGTCCAGGCGCAGGCCGGGGCCGGGGTCGTCGCCGATGTCGCAGTGCAGGCCGTTGGCGACGGTGCCGGCCAGCTCGGTGCGGAGCTGCACCGGGTGCTTCAGGCCGCCGTAGTCGCCCCAATGCGTATTGAACTTGCCGGTCATGCCGTAGACCGGAACGCCCAGCGTGCGCGCGTAGCGTCCGTGGACCGGGAGGTAGTCGTAGCCCCACAGCCCGGTCGGCTGGCACTCGATCTCGATGTTGTCCAGGTGGGGGATGCGGTCTTGGGAACCGAGGACGGCGATCGTGTTGTACTCGACCTGAATGCCGGGGCGCAGGGAGCGCGTGTGCTCGCTGAGGCGGCGCACCGCTTCGGTGAACAGGTCGTTCTGGCGGCGGCGCTGGGCGTCCATGTCCAGCGGGTCCTCCCCCGCGTCGCGCAGTTCCGTCACGCAGCGCAGGCAGTAGCACTCGGCGACGGAGAACGGCGCGGGGTTGATCATGTCGAACCACATGCCGTCGACGTCGCAGCCCTCCAGGATCTCAGCGGTGTGCTGGAGGGCCGTGTCCAGCACCCCCGGGTGGGAGATGCACATCTGGGTCATGGTCGGGGTCTCGCCCACCGGCGGCGCGCCGGTGGTGCGGTCCCGCCGCATGAGCAGCCACTCGGGGTGCCGCTCGGCCAGATACTCGTCCGCCCAGACGGGGTAGATCGCCTGGACGCGGATGCCGGCGGCCTTGCAGGCCTCGACCTGGCGCACGAGCAGGTCTCCGCTCCCGGGCTCGGGCAGGTGCGGTCCGAGCCCGCTGGGGAAGTAGCAGTAGCCGTTCACGTCCTTGGCGACCACGGTGACCGCTTCGACGTGCGCGTCCTTGAGCGTCGATGCGAACTCGCCGGGGTCGAAGGCGGCGCCGACGCCCTGCACGCCCGGACTGTTGTTGAAGTCGATCATCACCTGGCGCCAGGGCCGCTGCGGCAGCTCGCGCAGCCGCTCGTCGATCCAGAGGCTTCCCGTGTCCATGCACGTTCTCCAATACTCTATATAGCGTACAGAGTAATTAGTATGTACACCATAAGATGTTTTCGAGCGCGGCACAACGCGAACATTGGAGAACGCCATGACCACGGAATACGCCGGGCAGGGGGATCCCGGTCGCACCCTCGGACTGCTGTGGGGCACCAAGGAGCAGCCCCGCCGCGGCCCCAGGCCCAAGCTCACCGTTCCGCAGATCGCCGCCGCGGCGATCCGGGTCGCCGATGAGGACGGGCTGGATGCCCTGTCCATGCGGCGGGTGGCCGAGCGGCTCGAGGTCGTTCCGATGTCGCTGTACACCTATGTGCCGGGCAAGCACGAGCTGATCGACCTCATGCTGGACACGGTGATCGGCGAGGTCCCCCCGGCCGACGGGCACGAGGGGGAGCCGCGGGCCCGGATGGAGCGGATGGCGAGGGAGGACTGGGCGTTCTTCCACCGTCATCCCTGGGTCCTGGAGATCTCCGGTCACCGCCCGGCGATGGGGCCCAACTCCCTGGCGGCCTTCGGCTCCGGGATGCGCGCCTTGTCCGGCCTGGGCCTGTCCGGCGCCGAGCAGGTCATGGTGATCAGCCTCCTCGACGGATATGTGCGCGGCATGGCCCGCGAGTCGATCGACGCCGCCCAGGCCGAGCGGCGCACCGGTGTCAGCGACGACCAGTGGTGGTCCGCCCTGCTACCGCACTGGACCGAGCACGCCGACCCCCGCCTCTCCCCGGACCTGGCCGACCCCTCGGTGGGAGCCGCCGTGTTCGGCGGGTACGAGGAGAAGTTCGATTTCGGACTCCAGCGCCTGCTCGACGGCGTCCAGGCGTTCATCGGCGCACGCGGCGCAGAGACCGGCCGATGACCCCGCAGCCCCCCGGATCCCGAGCGCGCGGGCCCGCGTTCCCGCCGCACTCGAGGCCCCCGGCGCGGCCGATGCCGCCTACCCGGAGCAGAGCCTCGGCCGGGGAGCCGGCACCGAGCCCATCCACGGCGAAACCCCAGGCCCGCGCGCCGCTAACACTGCGTTGACCTGGGGTTTCTCGGTGGGCCCCCAGGGGATCGAACCCTGAACCCGCGGATTAAAAGTTCCCTCCGATGCTTCTATCGCCAGCGCGAAATGGGTGATCTATCCCTGTTTTACGTATATTCCGCGAAGGCCAGGCGGCCCAGGTGGGCGAGGACATCGCCTATTGGCCGCCGCTCCTCATAGAGGTTCTCAAGGTTGAGAGTCCTGCTCAGAGGCCCTCTTCGGAGGAGTGGTAGCTTTCCCCCAGCTGCAGAGCGAACGCGGAGCGATCAGGAGGGATGGCTGCGTGGAGCTGCCGGTGGCGGGGTACCGAAAACGAGACTTGTCCAGGGAACGGATCTGGTGGCGCCAGGAGTGAGGAGTCCAGGCCGTCGGACAGGTCTGCTGGGATGGAGCAGACGCTGGCCGTGTGCGCACTCCCGGCGCCCTCCAACGCCTCGACCAGGGCGTGGCTTAGCGGTGACACGTTCGCCTCGGACGGTCAAACTCAAAACGAGGAACAGGCCCACCTCGCCTCGCCGGGCAGCCGCGGTGATCGTGCTTCCAAGCAGCGCGGCGAATACATCAGTTATGAGGCAGTGCCGGAATCGGTTGTAGATGGTCTGAAGTATTCGGGCATCCCCCGCCAATAGGTGAACTTTCACGCCAGGCCTTCGAACTGTGATCGTAGGTTGTGCGTGTAGGGGCGAAGGTATCGGTCGGCGGGAACGAGGCGATGGAATCCTACTCGGCGCCCCTTGGTTGTGCTCGTGTCACGGCAACCGTTCTACAGAGTATTCTGGCTGGCCGAGGCCTGAATCTCGACAGAGAGCACAACACCACAGCCCCGGCTCAAGGACAGTGAGGCTACCAAGATCAACCTGACGAGTGAGGCGTCGCGTCACCACAGAGCCGCCTGGGGCTGATGATTCGAAGAGTTCTCCCCGTTGGCGGCGACCGGAGCCTGCTCTGGTAGCCGCCTATTTTTGCTTCACGTCTAGAAACGGCACAGGTACTGTCGTACGATTGATTGAAGCGTTGGAGTTATTGCTCCACGAAGTGAATAGAGGGGAGTGTGGTGGTTGTTTAAAAAGGGTGTCCTGCAATTGGCGCTGCAGGCCGTGACTCGCGTACCTCTGCGTGCTGAACGCCAAGAGCAGGAGGCGCTGAGTGAAACATTTATTGACGTTGGCCCCGTTGCTTCGTCGCTGCGCAGGCCGGACCATCAGATCATGTATGGGCGACGTGGAACCGGTAAGACACACGCCCTCTTGAACCTCAAAGGCGAACTGGAGGCTGATGGTGTAAATGTTGTATATCTCGATATGCGCACGGCGGGTTCGGCTTCTGGTTTGTACGGATCAAGAAACGAGGGAATCGCTGAGCGGGCAACTCCGCTTTTGGTTGATGTAATCGAAGAAATTCATAATTCTCTGCTCGATTTGGCAATCGAACGGGGGAACGAAGACTTGCTTGAAGCATTGAGTGGGCTGGCTGCAGCATCTACTGAAATTGAGGTCGTTGGTCCGGTAGAACTGGAGCATGCACGACAAGAGAATAATAAGGGTGCTGATGAAGTCGCCTTTAAAGCTGGAACTGCCGGTGGTGCGAACCTGTCATACACAGTCGGCATGAGTCAGGAGAGCGCGAGCGAAGTCAGGAGTAAGGCGTCGGGAAGTTTTCAGTTCTCACTAAAATTCGGCCCGATCGCTGCGGCGCTGCGCAGGGTAGTCCGTAGAACACCTGGAAGACGTCTTTGGATCCTGGTCGACGAGTGGAGTGCTACACCACTTGACTTGCAGCCACTATTGGCCGACTTGTTTCGGCGTGCCCTATTTCCGGTCGGCGGCATCACAGTTAAAATTGCAGCGATCGAACGGCGATCGGAATTCTCTCTGAAGGCAGGAGGAGGGGAGGGAGAATATGTTGGAATTGAGCTCGGTTCTGACGCATCCCAGGATATATCACTTGACGACTACCTGGTGTTCACAGAAGAAGATGGGAGAGCAATTGAGTTCTTTTCAAATCTTTTCCATCGACATTGTGTTGCTATGTATCCGGAACTTGAGACTTCTTTTCCTGGTTCCCCGGAAGGTGTAACTAATTTCATTTGGGCAATTTGGGGGAATTGGGTATCGTTCGAGGAACTTGTTCGAGCTGCTGAAGGGATACCTAGGGATGGAATAAACATTGCAGGTCTGGCTGCCCAGCGAGCAAGTCCCCAGACTCGATATATGGAGAATGGGATATCTGTCAACGATGTGAGGGGAGCGGCTAGGGCGTGGTTTGTTCGCGATAAAGAAGGCGCGATTAAAGCGGACAAGATAGCTAGGCGAGCACTGGCCAATCTGGTCAGTTTTGCGTGTGCTCGCAGGAGGAGGACCTTTCTAGTTGAAAGGGGGTACGATTCTCACCACAGAGTCATTCGTTCACTGTATGACGCTCGACTTGTGCATATTTTGCGAAGTGCGGTGGGGCCCGGTGGGCAATATGATCTATTTGCCCTCGATTATGGTGCGTATGTGAATGCTCTCTCAGATCATGAGGCAGTGAAATCATGGAACGAACCCTGGGTGCAGAGGTGGGCTGCCCCGGATCCGGTGACGTCACCAGAGGTGCGGAAGGCGATCTTCGCGATTGACCGACTCCTCGCTAAGCCCATTGACCCCCCGCCTTCCCAAGCAGACTGACTCATTGAGGTTTCCGGGGCACGGACTTTTGGCTGGTATGCTCCTTCGCTTCTGGGGGGTAGGGTGAGCTGGGTATGGTCAGCCTAGTGAGGGATCTATAAGCGGACGCTTGAGGTTGGTATTTAGAGCTTCTTGGCGTTGTTGCTCGAAATGCTCGCCTTTGGCGTTTGGGCCGTCTCCAAAGCTTCTTTTATGGCTGCCACGGCATCTGTGAGATCGCGATAGACTTGCGTCTTTTTCTTTGTCCGCTTTAAACCGTGCTTTAGAGGATCTCGCATGTGTCGCTCGCACGCCACGAAGTCCGCATAGCCGGCCGCACACGACAGATAGACCATATCAGTAAGGTCGTTTGGGCTCCATTTTGTCCCTTTATTGAGGTGTCGGCTATGTAGCATCTCCCGAAACAAGCCGGTCGCGGGAAGCTGGGCAATCTCATTTGCGGCATGCTTGAGTGCCCAAGATTTAAGTTGCGGGATGGTTGCACCTGAAGCCCATGCCTCCTCCGCGATTTCCTTCTGAAGATCTGAAAGGAGGAAGGCGTCAATAGTTTTGCGCTTCTGCTGGGAGTCGCGATTTTCGCTGTCTAGCCAATCGCTGAACTTCTGGTTCAGGGGCGTCCATCCGGTCTCCAGGCCGGACTCCACACGTTCAGAGTCGAGCATGACGTCGATCGAGGAAACTGCTTCAGTCAGTGCTGCGATTCGAAAATCGAGAGGGGTTTTTGTGGGAATCGATTTTTGAATGGGCGTTGAGTGTCGAGCTGTAGAGTAGAGTGTGTATGGATCGAGTGTGAATACTGGGTTGGTGCGGACATCGCTGGGGCGACCCGTGTAGCGGCAGAATCCGTTGTGCAGCTCATCGCGTCGAACCTGCAATGGGTCCCGCATTTGCCAACCGCGGCTGTACTGAAGGATTGTTAGTCCTAGATAGTAGCGTTTTTCTTTGTTGAACCGCTTGCTGGTCTCATAGTAGTGGGCGGCAGAAGCGGGTAGGATGATCTTTCCCTGCTCCACCCATCTTTTGAGCTGTTGGGCGGCAGTTCGGTTCTTCTCGGTGCCTCTCTCTTCGTCATATAGGGCATTGCTTATAGCGCTCCACTGGTTCTGATCCAAGTAGACAATGAGTCGCCCGAGTAGCTGGTTGCCAGCCTTCTCGAGTGGCATCTCAAAAAGAACCTGGTCGCCACTTAAAGTGGTTGCGAGGAGCGTCCTGTAGGACGGGGTGAAGTCAATTCTCGCCAGGACGCTTGTTTCCTCGAACGGGGATGGGGTCAATGGAAGTCGGGCTTCTTTTCCATCTGAGCGTGTTAAAATCGCGCATCCCGCATTGCGATCCAATGTTATCAATACGATGGTCGGGTTGTTTTCGCTGTCCACGAGGACAATATAACGCTTTGTTCTGTTGGCGGCTACAAAAGTCCATCCCCCGTCGGGTGCAGCGCCTACTCCAGGGGGACCAGAGCGGTGAGTGGGCGGGCCAAAACTACTGTGATCAGGAGGCTTCGGGGCGAGGAGTCCCGAGGTCGGTCACCGGGGTGTTGGCGCGCAGCACCCGAACTGGCGCCGTCCGTGCGTAGGCGGCCAGGGCCAGGGACAGCTTGGGCTCCCCGCCCGGAGGGCGGTAGGAGTGCAGGAAGTCCAGGAAAGACCGGCCGACCCGTGCCCGCCCCTCAAGCAGTGCGAGGTTGTCTGGCCCGTAGCGGGCCTCAAGACCTCGAGCGGTCGGGCCGTCGGGTTTTTCCACCAGGCCGATCGCGTGATCGCCGTCGCAGACCAGCACGCCGCGGTGGGCGGCTTCGTCTCGGCTGTAGGGGCGCGCGAACACCACCGTCCCGACGTCGCCGAGATCATGCAGCGACGCGGTGGGGTGCGCGCGGGGGTAGAGGTTGTCGGAGTAGAGGACGAAGAGGTCCGTGGGGCGGCCGAGGTGGTCGTCGGCGTTGAGCACGGACGTGATGTCGCCATAGGGGCCGCGCTGGGGGATGAGCTCCAGGCTCACCCCGGGCCGGCTTTGAGGTCGGGGAGCGGTTCCGGCGAGCCGGTCGTAGGTGTCCGGTGCGTTCAGCACGCGGCTCGCCCAGGTGGCGAACTGCGAGTAGTAGGGGTGGTGGACCATGACGGCGTGCACGTTTCCCAGCTCCGCGATTTCTTCCAGGAGAAGGGCGATTCCGGGCTTCCCTCGGACGGGGAAGTACTCTTTCGGAATGAAGCGGGACCACTCGGCCCGCCGCGTCCCCAGCCCGCCCGCGGCGATGACCGCGAAATTCTGGTTTCGGGTGAACGATTCCATTCATTCGTCCCCGTTCGCTAGGGTGCCGGTATGGATGTTCGAGTGACGGGCCTCCTCGTGGAGGACGGGAAAGTTCTGCTGCTCGACCAGGACACCGACGGGCCTCGGCGGTGGAGCCTGCCGGGCGGCCGAGTCGAGGAAGGCGAGGCGCTCGGCGGCGCCCTGGTGCGCGAAATGCGCGAAGAGACCGGTATCGAGGTGGAGGTCGGGCGCCTTCTTTATGTGTGCGACCACATCGTTTCCGAAAAAGGGCTTCATGTCGTTCACATGACTTTCGAGGTGGGAAAAGTCGGCGGGGTTCTCGGTGAAATCACCGAAGGTGTGGACACCCGCCCGATCCGCGGTGTGGAATTCGTGAAGACCGGCGACCTGCCCCAGCGGGGTTTCAGCCAGCGCTTCGCCGACCTGGTCGAGGCCGGGTTCCCCGGCGCCGGCTCCTACATGGGGCCGAAGTCGGCGATCGGCCTATGACGACAGCAGCGTGATCGCCTCCCGATCGATCTCGGACAGGAGGCGGTCCCGCTCGCCCAGCGATGCGAGCCATCGGTTCAGGCGGTCGGCGACCTCGCGGGGCGGACACGGCGGGCCGGTGGAGGCGTCGCGGACCAGGCGCACTCCGACGCCGCGGGAGGCGCCGAGCAGGTGCCGGGAACGCCGCCGGACCACCTCGGCCCGGGGAGCGGGGGTGTTCCACGCGGCGCCGTGCAGGTACCGGGTCACCGGAGCCCACCCGGGTTCGCTGCCGGGGCCGTCGGCGCACCAGGTTTGCAGGTTGCCGACCCGGTGGTGCACGGCATCGGCACCTGCGCCGGGCTCGACCACGGGGGTCGCGTCCCCGAACCGGTAATCGGCGTTGCGCGCCGTAGCGCCGTCGGTGAGGCCGTCCAGCTCGGCGGCGGTCGGCAGCCGCGCGCCTTCGCGAAGGGCATAGGCGGCCGCACCCAGCCAGGTGATCCAGTAGGCCGGGTGGTGCTCATGGCCCGGGCTCACGATCCACCCGTCAAGAGCCGGGTGGAGACGGCCGCCGCGTTCGTGGGGCATCGGGATCGCCAGCAGGTGGACGCCGTCCTGGGTGGCGGTGACGCCGGCCTCGGCGAGCTCGTCGAGGAAACCGCGCATCTCGGCGTTGGAGACCAGCAGGTTGCGCCACGCGATCCCTCCAGAGGCGGGCAGATAGGCCGGCGCGATCCGCCTCGCCTTCTGCGCGGTCGGCGGGGCCGGGGCCGGCGCCTCGGCGGTGATCAGGGTGGTCCGCCTGTAGGCGTGCGCCCCGTCCAGCCAGTGCTCGACCGTCTTGGCCACCCCTGGTGCGGTGATGCCGCGGACCAGGTTCAAGCACCGGGCCGTCTCGCTTTCGACCAGGTCGGCTGCTCCCGGGCGGAGCCGGGTGACCAGCTCGTCCTTGCGCGTGGTGGTGGCGAAGGTGTCGTCGGCGACCGGAGCGGCCGCCTTGGCCGGGGGCGCCGTTCCGGTGCCGGGGAGCAGCCGGGTCACCGGGGCCATGGCGGTCGGCCGGTCGAGCACCGCGGCCTCGTAGGAGACGTGTACGTGGTCGCGGCCGTCGAGGGCTTCGGCGAGCAGGGCCGCGTTCAGAGCGATCAGCCGGGGGAGGGCGACCGGCGGGCACGGGTCGTCGTCGGGAACGAGCTCGGACCAGCGGCGGTGTTCGTCGTCTTGAGCCATGGCCACGATCCGCCGGTAGATAGCGCTGTAGCCCCAGCGCTCCCACAATCCTCCGCGGGTGAAGGAGGAGGCGACGCCCAGCGGGGAGCGCGACAGGACGACCACGGGCGCGTCCGGGAACAGGCCGAGGAAGGGCTTCGCGGTGAAGTAGAGGTTCGTTTCCTTGATGACGTGGCGCCCGCCGTGGTACTTGCTGCGCCGGAACACCTCGACCCAGTGGCTCGCCAGCCGGGACCGGGTCGCGGGGGCGGCCGGGGCGCTCAAAGGCGACAGCGGGTGGCCCCGGCCGAGCTGTTGGCGCAGCGGCTCGTTGTGCTGAACCGTGGCGTGCCGCATGGAATCCAGCACCCAGTTGGAGCCCACGCGCTCGGAGGTGCCCAGAACCAGAAGCGGGGGCATCGGCTCGGTATCCATGTCTTGTGTTCTCCAGGGGGTAGGGAGCTCGAAAAGCGTTGGAGCAGCGGGGAACGGCCGGCGTGCGCGGTGGCCCGCCCTGCCCGCCACCCGGCCGGGACGGGGTGGTACGGCGGGCAGGGTGCTCTTCCGCGGTGGATTCCATCGCCTGCGGCCGACTCGTGCCCGCTGCTGTGGCCGGACGATCGACGGCCCGGCGCTGCAGGTGTCGGGCGGTTCGAAGGGGTCACCGCAGGCTTTTGGGATGTAGGCGCCGCTCACCTGGACCATGGGAAGCCCGGCCGAGGGGAACGGCACCTGCCCGAGCCCTTGGGGAGGGAACCGCGGCTCGGTGGCCGGTCAGAGCGCTGGCGGCCCGGCAACCGGGTTCGGTTCCGGTGCCGTCGGGCTCGGTGCGGGTCGGTGCGGTCGGCCGGGGCGGAGCAGTCCGCGCGCGGTGGCGATCGCCGTGGCGAGGCGGGTGAGGTAGGCCGCGGCGTTGGGTCCGGCCAGCAGCACCTCGACGCCGTCGGCGAGGACCAGGGCGGCGCCGCCGGCTTCGGGCGCGGGCTCGGCCCGGACCGCGTCGGGGTGCAGGGTGCGGATGACGGTGCGGTTCTCGGCGGAGGTCATGCCGCCTCCCGCAGGACCGCCGCGAGCAGCCGCTGCTCACAGGCGCGTTCCTGCTGCTCCTCGGGGAGGTAGGGGCGCACCCGGGCAGGCGGGGCGAAATCGATGAGCGCCTGCTCGAGCACGTCCACCCTGGATGCGGCGAGGACGATGTCGGCGTTGGCCTTGTGCCGGGCCGCATACGGGGCGGGGGCACCGTGCTCGTAGGTCAGTGACCAGTGGGCGGTGTGGCGTAGTGCCACGTCGCAGAAGGCGTAGTAGTCCGGGATTCGGCGGGGTTTGGGAGCGGCCGTGGCCATCACCGCTCCCCCTCCGCGGCCTCCAGGAGCTTGCGCAGCTCCCGCACCGTCCGGGCGGTGAGGATCTGGCCGGCGCGCTCCGCTCGCCAGTCTCCGTGCCCTTTGAGGAGGTCCCGGCTGATCTCCCAGCCGGGGAAATCCGCGGCCAAGACCTCGGCGTCGGTCGGCCACGGCCCGTGCAGCTGTTCACGCTCCATCGCTCGGGTCCTCATAGCTTCTCCTTGATCGGGGTAGGCACGAAGCTACGGAACGTGAAAGAGGGGAAACAGAAACGGGGCGCAGCCTTTCGGCTGCGCCCCGAATCAAAGGGATATGGCGCGTATCCCCTATAGGGGAACCCCCAAGAAGTCGGCCATCTCGCGCTGCTCAGAGTTGGGCATCCGCTTCGGCGCGGCCAGGATGTCCTCGGCGATTTCGCGGGCCGCCTGCTGGTAGCGCAACCACTCCGGCGCGTCCTGCCGCAGCTCCTGCAGCACCTCCAGCGCGGCGCCCGGATCACCAGTCTGAAGATGGGCCTTCGCCCGGTCAATGCGGTGCCGGTTCACGCCGGTCTTCAACTGCTCGCCCACATCGCCCGGAACCTCTCCGGACAGCTCCAGCGCCTGGTCGGGGTGGCCTGTGATCAGCTTCGACTCGATGGTCTTCAGCCGCACCGTGGTCTTGCCGAACATCAGGTGCTCGGCGGTGTCCACCTCTCCGCGCAACCGGGCCGCCGCCGAGGCCGCCATCGAGTGGAACTCCTCGGACTCTGAGGGCCGATTGTTGCGCGCCGCCGCCGCGCCGGCGCGCAGCAGCAGCCATCCCCAGGCCGACAGCTGCTCAGGGGTGGCCCGCGACATCCGCGGCTCGATCTCGTCGGCGGTGCGCACGCACAGCGATTCCACCTCGGAGAAACGGGCCTGCCTCATCAGCGCCCACGCCTGGGAAGAGATCGCGGCCGCGGCGAGCGGCTGGTCGCCGATCTCCAGGGCGTCACGAAGGCTGTCGCGCAGGGCGGTCAGCGCGAGGTCGTGCTGGCGTACCTGGATCAGGTACCGCCCGGCGACACCGAGGACGTCGGCGCGCAGGTGCCGGGCCCGGTCGCGATCGCGACCGTCGAGCTCGCGGACGTGCAGGTGGGCCGATCGGATCACCGAGGGGGCGAGCCTGGCGACCTCGTCGTAGCGGTCGGCGTAGTAGGCCGCGGATACCGACTGGGCGGCGCGGCCGAGCATGGTGAGGTCGGGCTCGTCGGCGCCGAGGTCGAGCAGCGGTTCCCCGGTGATACCGGTCGGAGGGTTGATGGCGGCGCGGATCGCGGCCAGGGAGGCGTCCTGATACTCGTCGCCGGGGGTGGGGGCGGTAGGGGTGGCGAACGCGAGGGTGGTCTTGCCGAGGGCTCGCGCGATCGCGTTGAAGGTCTCCATCCTCGCGCTGCCGCCCTGCTCGATCTTCTTGACGGTGGCGAGGGAGAGCCCGGCAGCCTCGGCGAGGCGCTCTTGGGTCATGCCGCGGCGGCGGCGCAGCTCTCGTATCCGGTCACCCGGATTGATATCGTGGCCCATAGTCAGGTCCCGTCCTTCTGGGGGTTCGCGCTTCCCAGAGTAGGTCGGGGCCTTTTCCGTGTCAGGGCAAGCATGTCGGCATCTGCGAACCGGCCACGCCCTGACGGTCGTCTCCGGTACTCGGTCCAGGTACCCGGAGAAGGCGCTGGCGAGGCCTGTGGCTGGCGCGCTTCGGAGGTGTTGTGCCGGCTGGTCCTGCACCGAGGTTCTTTTCCGGTTTCGCTTGAAGAACCTCGTCGAGCAGAGCGCCCATGGCCCCCGGGGGGCGCCGCGCGGGGCGGCGCCCGGGACGGAAGGTGCTCACGATGACGCCCATGGCGCTGCCCACGACCACGCAGGACACCGGGCCGCTGGGGTTGGTGCGGCCGGTGCCGCGCGGTTCGACCGCGCCCCTGCGGGCGTTCGGCGGCCAGCGGCCCCGGACCGCCCCCGGCCGAGCCGCGGGGGCGGGGTGGGCCCGCACGGCACCGGCGGGCCAGCCGGGCGGGGAGGGGGCGGCGGGGTGTGTGGCGGGCTGTGGTGGCCGTAGGGCCGTCAGAGCCGGGGAGCCGTCCCCGGGGGCGGCTCCCCGGGGGATGCGGGCGGTGTGGGGCCGCTGGTGGGCGCGGTCGCGGGCCCGGGGCGGGGCCGTTTCGTGGAGCGAATCGAGCTCGAGTCAAGCTGAAGAGCGAGCGCGGAGCGCGCAGACGGCGAAACCCCAGGCCCACGCACCTTCTATAGGGCGCTGACCTGGGGTTTCTCGGTGGGCCCCCAGGGGATCGAACCCTGAACCCGCGGATTAAAAGTCGCCGTGATGACGTATCGGGCGATGACGCCTGATGTCGGACCCTCTCGTTCCCGCACGTAGCTGCCCTATCGGGTGTGCCATTCGGTGCCGTTCTCCCCCCATTTGTTCAGGCCGTTCTAGGACGTCCGGGCTCCCTGCGGGCTCCCTGGGCTCCCCGAAGTAGGACGGCCCCGACCTGGTGATTCCACCACCAGCCGGGGCCTGAACCCCCACCTGAACCAGCAGGAAGGCATCCGATGCGCAACCTTCCCTCCGCTCCGGCGGCGCCGCTGTGCCTCGCCACCGCTCCGCTCCCCGCCAACGTGCCCTACGTCCTGACCGAGGTCCCCGGCGGGCCCGTGCTGATCACGGTCCGCGCCGGCATCGGCGCCGCCCAGCTCGCCGCCGCCTTCCGGCGGACCCTCACCGGGCCGGTGCGCCCCTGGGCGTTCGCAGCCCTGGGCATGCCCGACCCCGACACCGCCCCGCAGTCCTACGAGGAAGCGCGGCGGCGGCTGTGCGGCCGGGTGGTCGACGCGGCCGCGGCGGAGCAGCGGGAGCAGGACGGCCGGCCGTGCCCGCGGCCTCACGGCGCCGGGTAGGGCTATCAGGGGCGAAGCCGGTGGTCTGCGGCTGATCCCCTGACACGCAGGAGGGGCCTGCCTATCCTGAGTCCGATCGTTCAGGAAAGGCAGAGCCCTCATGAGCCCGGCCCATCCCCCGGACAGCATCGGCCGTCGTATCGCGCGCGTCAGGAAGCGTCGATCCCTCACCCAGCAAGGCTTGGCCGACCGCTGCCACTATTCCCGTTCGCACATCGCCCAGGTCGAAACCGGACACAAGCTCGCCACTCCGTCTTTCGTCGCCGCTATCGCGGTGGTTCTGGGCATCGACCCCGCCGAGCTGTTCGGACAGCCCTACCGGGGGGACACCTTCGCCGACGATCAGGTGCATGCCCCCATCGCCGCGATTCGGCGGGCCATCGCCTTCGTCGACGTCGCGCCTGAGTTGGAGGCGCCGCCCCGCTCACTGGATGAGCTGGCCTGCGCCCTCTCCGAATGCCAGGGACTGCGCCGGAAAGCACAGCACATCCGCTTGGGCGCCCGCCTTCCCGCACTGCTCGAAGAACTCGCCGTTCACGTCTGCGACCCCGTGGACGCCCAAGCCGAGCATCGGGCTTGGAAGCTCCTCTTCACCGCGCAGGACACCGCAGGGGAACTGGTCCGCCGTCTGGGGTACACCGACCTGGCCAACCAGCTCTTGGAGCGCTTGGCAGTGACCGCCCAGCGCACCGGGGAACCGCATCTGCCTCTGATGGTGGCCCGCCGCCGTGCTCTGCTCATGGCCGGGGTCGCCGCCTACGGTCCGGCCCTGCGTCTACTGCGATCCTCCATCGACCGCGTTCAAGAGGGCCGCCCCGGCGCCGCTGAGGCAGCTGGTTCCCTGCACCTGCGGGCGGCGGTCATCGCCGCACGAGGAGGCCAGGAGGACGCCGCTTGGAATCATTACGCCCAGGCGTGCGAGACCAGCCGCATTGCCGGGGCCCGGCCCTTGGACACCTACGGGACGAACTTCGTGCCCGGCAATATCGCGATCCACGGAGCCGCCATCGCGGTCGAGCTGGGAGACTACGAAGAAGCCGAGCGCCGTGACGCCGGGATCGGGAAGCAGCTGCTCGGCTCGGTCTCCCCCGAACGGCGCGCCCACCACGGCGTTGACATGGCCCGCGCCCACGCTGAGACCGGCCGGCGGGAATCTGCTCTGCGCCGACTGCTCGCAGCAGAACGCGCGGCACCGCAGATGGTCCGCTACCACCCAGTGGCCCAATCGGTCGTCCTGCACCTGGGCAACGCCTATCGCTCCATGCCCGAAGAACTGAGGATGTTCATGGGGCGCATGCACCTGGCCTGAGCCTCCTACGCCTCGGCTGGAAGACTGCGGGCCATGACACGCACCCTCTACCTCACCGTCTCCGGCGCCTCGACCACCGATGAAGAGACCATCCCCGACCTGGTCCGCCTTCTCACGGCCGAAGGCTGGGATATCACCGTCGTGTCCACCCCTACCGGGACGCACTTCCATGATCCTGCTGCCCTCGAGGAGGCCACCGGGCGCCCGGTGCGCACTGAGTTCCGCATGCCCGGTACCGGGACTCGCCTCGTCCCCGGCGGCGCCGTGCTCGCCTGCCCCTGGTCGTTCAACTCCACCAACAAGACCGCCTACGGCATTGCCGACACCTTCGCTGTGGCGCTGGTGTGCGAAATGATCGGCCATGGCGTGCCCACCGTGATCGTGCCCAAGGCCGGCGCACCGCTGGCCAGGCACCCGGCTTTCGGGCGCAGCATGACCGAGCTGGCCTCCATGGAGCCGGTCACTGTCCTGTACGACCCTGATCGGCGCTTGCCTTCCTGGCACGAGGTGGTCGCCGCGCTGTCCGCCGCGGCCCGGTAGTTCCTCCTCCCCAGGGCGTCAAGGCCGCGCATGTTCCAAGCGGGAACATTCGCCAGGTCGCAGGTGGCGACCCTGAGGGCATGGAAACGACCACGACTTCCCCGGCAGCACTTCTGGCCGCGGACTTTCCGTCCTGGTACGTCTTCCGGGACCTTCTTGATGGCCCCGGGCACTGGCGCGCCGTCCGGCAGGACCCGGCGCGGGCGGTGTCCGCGCCGACGCTCGCCGGGCTGCGCGGGCGCCTGGCCGCGGTCGAGGGGGCGGAGCGGTGATGGTCCCACCGGCCGCCCGCATCCCGGGCCACTTCGAGTTCTGCGAAGTCGCGTTGCGCCACCGGGCCCTGTGGTCGCTGTCCTACGAGCACGGCACCGCCGCCCCCTACACCGCCTGGTACAAGGTGGTCCCCGGCGTCGTGCTCGCCGCGTCCCGGTTGGAAGTCCTCGACGCCGCGCTCACCGACTTCACCCCGCCCGCCCGGGTCCGGCCCTACCTGCCCGAGGAGCAGCAGGCGCGCACCGAAGAGCAGCGCCTTCTCGCCGACCTGGCCGAGGCGGTGGCCCGGTGACCTCCGCCGAGCACCACATGGTGATCCGCGCTCCGCACGGCGGGATGGTGCGCGTCGAGGACGCCCCCGAGACCGGCGGCGCCGCCCTCGTGCTCGCCCCCGGGGTGGAAGTCCTGCTCCGCCCCGGCGACACCGACGCCGCGGCCTACCTCACCCGGCTCGCCTCGGCGGTGGCAACCGCGCGCGGCAGGCTCCACCGCCCCGTCTGAAAGCCGCCGCCCGCCCCCGCGGCTCCCCTTGCCGGGGCGGGCGGCACCCCGCACTCCCAGGAGCCCGTGATGACAGAGCCCGTGATGACAGAGTCCGCCCGATGCGGCGCCTGGCTGCCCGGCCACCCCCACCCCTGCGCCCGGACGGCCGGGCACGGCGGCGCGCACGAATCCGTCGTGGGCGGCACCTGGGAGCACCGCCGCCTCCACAAGGAAGAGGAAGGCGAGCACGATGCCTGACAGCAGCGGCGAGGACTACGAGACATGCGACACCTGCCGCACCCGCTACCAGAAGGGCCAGACCAAGCCCTGCGGCTGCCCCTGACCCCGCCGGGACACCCCCGCCGGGGGCGGGCAGGGGTCAGCGGGCGGCCCTCCTGCGTGCGCGCCTGCGGTGCGCCCTGACCCCCGCCTCGGTGTCGGGGCGCAGCGACGCCCCCGCCGCGGCGGCCAGCACCTCACGGACCGGTTCCGGATCGGCCGGGGCCAGCCCGCGGGCCAGGGCGGCCAGCACGACCGGGCGCGGCCGGCGCCGACCGCGCTCCAACCTCGACACCGTCGAGGCGGCCAGCACCGCCCGGTTGGCCAGGCCCCGCACCGACAGCCCCCGCTGGGTGCGCAGCCGGCGCAGCAGCGCGCCGAACGTGGCGGCCAGGCGCGCGGCCTCCTCGGGGCCGGGACGGCCCGGCGCCCACCGGTCGGCCGGCGGGCGTTGCCCAACGTGCGCGCGCCGACCTCCTCGACCGAGCGAACCGCCGGGCTCGGCGGCGTCTGCGTGCACGCTGTGCCTCCTCGGTGCTGGTAAGGCGGGGCGGTGGTTCAAGCGGCCTCGTGGTCGGCGGTGGTGATGGGGTCGGTGCTCATCTGCTGGTTCCTTCCTGGTGGGTGAGTTGGTCGGGTAGGTCGAGGGCGGTCCGGGTGTCGGCGCCCGGGTGGCGGGCGACGGTGGCCTTGGCTAGGAGGCGGCCGGCAGCGGAGCAGCGTGGGCGGGGTTTGGCGGTGTCTGGGGTTTGAGGTCGCCCCTCTGTGTGCACGGCGCCCCCGCCCGCGGTTTTCTCCACTTAAGTCCTCTCGTGTCCGTTTCTTTTCCTTCACGCATTGGGTTCTAGACCGCTAAACCCCGCCAAACCCCGCAGACTCTCAGGGAACCTGCCTTGACCTGGGGGAACTCCCGGCGGGGTTTAGGCGGACCGTGGAACCCCAAACCCCGCCGCCCACCCCCGCCGGTGGCGCCCGCCCCCGGTGTTTCTCCAGGCCAGCGCCCCGCGCGGGGACAGCGGGGTTTGCGGGCAGCCAAACCCCGCCCCGCTGCCCGCTACACATGGGCCGGCTCCGCGCCGACCGGCGCTTCGGCGCGCACGCGGTCGACGTAGTAGCGCCACACCTTCGTCTTCTTGTCGAGCACGCCCCGGACCGTGTACTCGCCGTAGAACCGCCCCTGCTTGCCGGAGAGCATCTTGCCCAGCCCCCGGGGCGAAGGGCGGGTGCCGTCGGCCCTGGTGAGGAACGTGCCTTCCCAGGGATCGGCGCCGGGCGGGCCGGGGAAGGGAACCTCGGCGGACTTGAGCAGGTCGCTCGCCGACTTGGGGGTGTCGCCGAACATGGTGTGCCAGGTCGCCAGGAAGGCGTGCCAGGTCGCGGCCTCCTCGTCGTGTGAGGCGAGCTGGTCGGCGTTGGCCATGAACCCCGGGACTCCGAGCCAGCCGGTGAAGCCCGCCATGGCGCGTGCCCAGCGGCGGAAGTTCCGCATGCTCAGCTCCGCCTTCGGTGCCCCCTCGACCACCCACGCGCGGGCGAGCACGAGGAGCTGGTGGAGCAGAGTGGCGAGGTTGCCGGCGTCTTCCAGCCACTCGGTCAGGTCGGGGATGGTGAACCCGGTCCGCAGGTCCGGGTTGGGCATGCGGGGGTCCAGGACGACGAGGACGGTCCGCGAGGGCATGTCCCCGCCGAAGCTGATGTTGTTTCCGGTGACCAGCCACAGCCGGTCGTTGGGCACGCCGATCTGGTTGGAGCTGCCCAGCTCCCGGTCCGACCAGGCGGCACTGGTGAGCAGCTTGGCCAGGGAAGGCTGGTCGACCTGGTCGAACTCGCCGATGTTGTCGAACACGACCACCGGGTCCGAGGAGGTCTTCAAAGTGGCGGTGATCGCCTTGCGCAGCTCGGCGTCATCTTGGACCCAGGGGCGCGAGGTCGCCCCGTAGAGCTTGCCGGGGATGTCGGTGAGCAGGGTCTTGCCGGAGCCGGGAGCCGACGCCGACACCGCGCCGAGCGGGGCCAGGCCCCCGATGAACGGGCGGAGCAGCGGGGTCATGAGCAGGGCGACGAAATTGGCGCGGCTGCCCCCGTCTGCCCACGGGAAGTCGGCGAGGACGTAGTCCAGGAGGTAGGACCGGGCCCTCGCGACGTCGGCGGAGGTGGGCAGGTGCGGCACGTGGGGGACCTCGCGGACCGGCGCGTAGTAGAGCCGGGTCGCCTCGTCGTAGCCCGGCTCTTGCAGGATCGTGCCGTCCGGGCGCATCACCGGGGAGCCGACGACTCCGGAGAGCGGGCGCACCTGCGGCCAGTGGGTCTGGGAAAGGACGGCCTTCGCCACCCCCACCGACGGTGAGGCCGGGGTCCGCGCCTGGTCGCCGTTGGGCTTCGTCCGGGACTTGTACAGGTGCGTGTGACGCGCCAGGAGCCGCCGGAGCATGTCCGGGGTCACGTCGACCACGGCGAGCGGGAGCGTGTTCTCCTGGGCCGCTAGAACATCGCCGGAGACCTGCACGATCTGGGCCAGGGCGCCGTTGCGGACGTAGGTCTCGGGGATGGCGCACTCGCCGAGGAGGTCGGCCAGGCCGAGGATGGCGTAGGGCTCATAGGTGATGTCCAGCTCGGGGCGCTGGGCGGGTTGGACGCCGTGGGCGTCGAGGACCTGGGCGACGATGTCCCCGGGGGTCGGTGGGGTGGGAGCTGTCTCGGTCACCGCTGCCCCCTGCGCAGGCCGGAGCCGATGGTGCCGTGGCGCGGATCGCGGCCGGCGTCGCGTTCGGGGATGCCGAGCTGGGCGGCCGCGGTGAACAGCACGTCGTAGGCGACGGCCTCGCTGATCTCGCCGGCGCGGACCATCTCCCCGGCCTTGCAGCTCGCCCAGTACAAGGTGTTGTTGCCGTTGCCCTCCTCTGCGTTCAAAACGGCGGCGGCCAGGCCGCGCAGGCGGGCGGAGGAGACCTCGGTGAACCGCCCGCCGGTGTCGAGCCGGGGCCGGGGCGCGGGCGGCCGGAGCCGGGCGGCGAGGGTGGGGTGGAGGTCGTCTATGGGCGCCGTGGGCCAATCCCAGCGCCAGGTGTAGGGCTCGCCGGTGCGCGGGTGGGTGCTCGGCGCGGCGACGATATAGCCGCCGTCGGCCTTGCTGTCGACCTTGGGGCCGATCTTGCCCGCGCCGGACATGAGGTATCCGCCGGGGTGGCGGTAGAGCAGGTGCCAGCCGCCGGAACCGGTGCGCTGGGCGCAGGTCTCCGGAAGCAGGCCTTCCGCCATGAGTTGGCGCATGGTGCCGAGTCCTTCGGGTGGGTCGACGTCGACGACGGCCAGGCCGCTCGCGGCGCCGGTGCGGATGGCCAGCAGCCGCCCGGGGTGGCCGGAGAACATGGCCTCGACCCGGTCCACGTCGTCGGTGGCGGCATAGAACCCGTGGCAGGTCAGGCACTCGCACGCCTCCATCTGCACAGGGGTGCGGTGTTCTGCGCGGCAGGGGTCGCAGTTGGCCAGCGGGGATTTCTTCGTGGACAGAGCGAAGACCTTCCAGCCTCGTTCGACGTAGGTCTGAGCGGCCTCGCGGATGCGGTCGAGTGCGGTCACGGCCTCACCGCCGCCGGGGCGCCGTCCTCGTCCTCGGTGCGCGCGAGGGCGTCGGCCAGGGCCGCGCGCACGCGGGCCACCCCCACCGGGTCGTTCCCGCGGACCTCGACCGAGGCGGCCGCGCGCACCAGGCGGGCCGTGATCGGCGCGTCCCATCCGGCGTCGAAGAACCCGGGGGCGTCGCCGATGTCGAGGACGACGTGGGCCCCGGCGAGCGCGGCCGGCGGCAGGTCTCCCCGGGTCGGGTGCCGGGGCGGGGCCGGGGCGGTGGCGCCGTCGAACCCGGAGATGAAGTAGTCCGGGCCGCTCCGGCGCCGGGGGGTGTCCCGGTGGAGCGGGCAGGTGAGGACGACGGTGCCGGTGATGGGCGGGCGGGCGTCCCCCGGGGCGGGTGCCGGCCCGGGGCGGTGCCGTAGGCTGGACATGGCTTCCTTGTGGTGAGGAGTCTGTTTCGCGGTGGCCGGGGTGGCAGCCCCGGCCATTCGCATGTGCGGGGAGGGGCCGGCGGCGCTCACGCGGTGGCCGGTTCGGGCTGGTCGCGGATGCCGAGGGCGTCGAGGAGGTCGGCGCGGCGGACGCGGTAGCTGTTGCCGATGCGCAGCACGGGGACCGGGAACTCGCCGGACCGCACCAGGTCATACGCCTTCGTCCGCTGTACTCCGAAGGCTCGCGCCGCGGTCACGATGTCCGTGCTCACGGGGAGCGCCCGGACCTCGTCCGAAGTCATGCCCTTTGAGATCACAAAATCACCGACCCTTCGATCTGGGATCACCGTATTCGATAGTATCCGCCAGCGATCGACAGGAGCGCAAGTTTCGGGTTACTGTGATTTCATGTCACAAGAAGAGTGGGCGGCAGACATCGCCCAGACGGTCGGGCGTGAGGTGCGGAGGTACCGGAAGAAGCAGGGGATGAGCGCTGAACAGCTAGCCCAGAAGTGCACCGCGGCCGGCCTTCCGATGAAGCGTCCGGTGATCGCCAACCTGGAGAGCGGCCGGCGGCCGACGGTGAGCCTCGCGGAGCTGCTCATTCTGGGGAAGGTGCTCGAAGTCCCGCCGTTGCTGCTGATCTTCCCCGTAGGGAGGACCACGGTCACCGAAGTCGTGCCGGGGAGGGAAGCCCCCACGTGGCTGGCGGCCAAATGGTTCACCGGCGAGGAGGCGTTGCCGTGGAAATCCTCCGAGGGCTGGGTGGTCTCCCCGGAGGACTGGGCGGCCTGGCAGGACGGCGGGGAACCCGCAGACAGGTTCCGGTGGCAGGACCGGCAGTTCGCAGAACTCCGTGCGACGGCTGCGCGTGCTGATGGCCACAGGAAGGCCGCAGCGGCCGTAGAAGACCCCGAAGCCCGTGAACGGGAGGAACGGGCAGTCAGGGCGGAGGAGCGAACCATCCGGTTCCTGGAGGAGGAGATCCGGCGCGGGCGACGCGAAATGCGAAGGCTGGGGCTGAACCCGGGGGAGCTGCGGCCGGAATCCGCGCATATCGACCAGGGCGACATGTAAGGGAGCGAAGTGAAGGGTTCAACCTACAAACGGTGCAGGTGCCGCGATGAGAAGGGCAAGGAGCTGGGCCAGTCCTGCCCCAAGCTCCGTAGGAAGAACGGCACCTGGAACCCCCGACACGGCATCTGGTACTTCCGCCTCGAAATCGAGGCCGGCAAGAACGGCAAGCGCCGCACCGTGCGCCGCGGCGGCTACTCCACCCAGGACGCCGCCCAGGAAGCGCTCGACGAAGCCAAGGTCAAGCACGGCCAGGGGCGCGACGTGACGGTGAAGCTGCTGTTCAGCACCTTCTTCGACGGATGGCTCGACGGGAAGAAGAACCTCGACCGGTCGACCCGCCGCGGATACGAAGCCCACGGACGTCTCTACCTGAAACCGTACCTGGGGCATATCGAACTCGACCAGCTCCGCGCCGGCCACGTCTCCGCGATGTTCACCGCGATCGAAGCCGACAACGAGGAGATCAGGAAGGCCCGGGAATCCGGCGACCCTGCAGTGCAGGAGGCGGTCAAGGGGCGCAGGATCGTCACCCCGGCGACGCAGCAGCGCATCCGGGCGACCCTGCGCTCATGCCTGTCCGCTGCGGTCAAGCAACAGATCATCACGGTCAACGTGGCGAAGCTGGTCGAGCTGGAAGCCGGCAGGCGGCCGAAGGCGGTCGTGTGGTCGCCGGAGCGAACCGAGCAGTGGCAAGCCCAGTTCGCCCAGGTGCTCGACGAGGCCAGGCGGAACGCGCGCGGCCAAGAGGTCCTTGGGTTCAAGCTCTGGCGGGCGCTGGAACGCCCCTCGAAGGTGATGGTGTACACGCCTGAACAGGCCGGGGCCTTCCTCGACCACGCGGTAGGGCACCGCCTCTACGCGGCCTTCCACGTGATCACGTTCCGGGGCCTGCGCCGTGGGGAAGCGTGCGGGTTGCAGTGGCCGGACATCGACCTTGCGGCGGGCACGCTCACCGTGCGCAGACAGCGCCGACAGCTCGGCTGGGAGGTCGACGAGGCGGACGCCAAGACCGAGGACAGCGAAGCGACCGTCGCCCTCGACGGCGGCACCGTGGAAGCCCTGAGAGCGCATCGCGCCCGGCAGAACGAGGAACGCCTCGCGTGGGGCGACGCTTGGGAAGGCGTCGGGCACGTCTTCACCCAGGAGAACGGGGCGCCCCTGCACCCCGCGACCCTCACCGACGAATTCGAGCGGATGGCGTTCGCGGCCGGCCTGCCGCCCATCCGGCTGCACGATCTCCGGCACGGAGCGGCGACTCTCGCGCTGGCCGCCGGCACCGACATGAAGGTGGTGCAGGCGATGCTTCGGCACTCGTCGATCACCATCACGGCGGACACGTACACGTCGGTGCTTCCGGAGGTCGCGCACGAGGCGGCGGAAGCATCCGCGGCGATGGTCCCCCGGGCCGCTTCCGAGGACAGTCCCAGCACTCCCGGGCTCCCTACGGGCTCCCAAGGGGCGAAGAAAACCGAAGGGCGCCCCTCCCGTAGGAGGAACGCCCAGGTGAGACGGCTTCCAAAGAGTGGGCCCCCAGGGGATCGAACCCTGAACCCGCGGATTAAAAGTCCGCTGCTCTGCCAGTTGAGCTAAGGGCCCGCGACATCGGCCGGTGTAGCAGGGCAGATGTCACCGGCGCACACTTTACCCGAGTCGCACGACGGTTGCACAGCAGAGGATCCGGTCGGTGGAGGTGCGCGAGGGGACGGTGGGGCGCCGCCCCGAGGGGGTGGGGCGGGGCGGGTCGGGGTGCGGGTCAGGGAGGGATCGGGGGGCGCTCCGGGGGGTGCCGGATGGGAAGGCGGCGGCCGAGCGGGCAGGCTGGGGGACATGAACGAGAACTTCGGGAAGAAGAGGCTGCAGCGGAGCAGGACCAACCGGATGCTCACCGGTGTGTGCGGCGGGGTCGGCGAGTTCATCGGCGTCGACGCCAATCTGGTCCGGTTGGCGTTCGCGGTGCTCACGCTGTTCGGGTTCAGCGGGGTGCTGGTCTACATCATCGCCTGGGTCGTGATGCCGGAGGAGGGCGGGCAGACCTCCGTCGCCGAGCACGTCATCCGGAACTTCCAGGGGAAGAAGTCCGACCTCTGAGACCCGCGGGGCGGGGAGCGGGCCGGGAAAAGGGGTCAGTCGGAGCGCTCCGGGGCGTCCATCAGCCCGGTGACCTGGGGAGCGAGCCGGGTCCACGGGGCGGCCAGCAGGAGGGCGCCGACGATGCCCAAGACGCCGGAGCAGACGATGACGGCGCCGAGGTCGACCACCTCCACCAGCAGGCTCGCCACCGCGATGCCGATCCCCTGGACCGCCTGGAGGCCCGCGGCGACCAGGCCGAAGGCGAGGCCGCGGCCGACGGCGGGGACGCACAGCACGAACGCGGCGTTGGCGACCAGCTGGTAGGAGGCCAGGGCGCCGGAGAGCGCGAGCAGCGCCACCATCGCCCACAGCGGCAGGTCGGCCAGCCAGGCGAGGAGCGGGACCGAACCGCCGACGGCCAGCGGGCCGATCAGCCGGATGCGGGTCACCGGGGCGATCAGCCGGGTCAGCACGAAGCCGCCGACCAGGGCGCCCATCGACGGGCCGGCCATGATCAGGCCGGTGCCCACCGCGCCCGCGCCGACCTCGTCGGAGAGCGGGCCGGCCAGGCCGAACGGGACCATGTAGAAGCCGGCCAGCCAGGCGAAGAGCGCGAGGGTGCGCAGCCGCGCGTCGCCGAAGACGAGGCGGGCGCCGTCCCGGGTGACCTGCCACAGCGTCGGCCGGGCCGCCCCGTCGGGCACCGGCGCCGGGCGGGCGCGCACCCCCAGCCGGACGATCAGTGCGGAGGCGACGAACGTCGCGCCGTTGATCATCACCGCGTTGTTCGGCCCGACCAGCGCGACCACCGCGCCGCCGGCCACCAGGCCGACCAGGGTCCCCACGTGCGAGGTCAGGTTGATGATGGCCGATCCGGCGACGTACCGCTCGCCCTGCACGATCTCGGTCATCAGCGCGGCGCGGGCCGCGCCGAACGGCACCATCGGCAGGATCGAGCAGAACAGCAGCGACCAGACCGCCCACAGCGGCAGCCCCGGGATCCCGATGCCGACCACCAGCGCCGCGCGGACCAGGTCGGAGGCGAGCATCACCCGGCGGCGCGGCAGCAGGTCGGACAGGCCGGACAGCAGCGGCCCGGCGAGGATCTGCGGAATGAAGGTGATCGCGCTGGTCACCCCGGCCGCCAGCGGTGACGAGGTCTGCCGGTAGACCAGCAGCACCACCGAGATGCTGAGCAGGTAGCCGCCGGACATGGACAGCGCGTGCGAGAGCCACAGGGAGCGGAACTCCGGCACCCGGATCACGTCGGTGTAGGCGCGCTTCCAGTCGGGGCGGACGTCGTGGCCGTCGCCGGCCGTTCGCGGGTCCCCCACCGGCGGCTCCCTCATCGGCGCGTTCGCGTTCACGCTGGGTCGTTGTTCGATGACCTACGGTCTCGAAACGGGGTCGCCTTCCGCAAGCGGTTCGCCGGAATTCGTAGCTGATTCGTTGTCGGGGCAGATCCCTCACGACATGGGTGGAAGCGTGCGCCGACGGGGCGGTTCCGGACGTGCCGGCGCAGAGGTCAGGCCCAGCCCAGTTCGTGCAGCCGGTCGTCGTCGATGCCGAAGTGGTGCGCGATCTCGTGGACCACGGTGATCCGCACCTCCTCCACGACGTCCTCCGGGACCTCGCAGATCGCGCAGATCTCCCGCCAGTAGATGGAGATCCGGTCGGGCAGCACCCCCGCGTAGAAGTCGCCGCGCTCGGTGAGCGGCACACCCTCGTAGAGCCCGAGCAGGCCGGGTTCGGGCGGGTCTTCGGCGACGGTGATCACCACGTTGTCCATGTAGCGGGTCAGGTCCTCCGGGATGGAGTCCAGAGCGTCGGCGACGAGTTCTTCGAATTCCCTGCGGCTGAGTTCGACCACGCCGCCATTGTCCGCCAGGAAACGGCGTGTCGGCGGTGAGGCGTTGCCGAACCGGGGTGCACGGGCATGATGGACTCGTGTTGTCTCGGTTGAGCACGGCACTCGCGGTGGTCCGCGAACGGGTCGCCGCGAGGCGGGAGCGGCTGCTGCGCGCGTGGCGCGTCGCGGCCGTCGTCCTCGCGGGCCTGGCCGGCGGCTGGCTGGGCCTGGCGCTGGGCGGCAGCGCGCTGACCCCGATCGGCCCGGCCGACGTGAGCCTCTCGGTCAGCCCGAGCTGGCAGGGCGAGACGGTGGTGGACGTCGCCCCGCTGGGCACGCTGCAGTTCGACACGCACACCGCGCCGCTGCGCTTCGAGGCCTCCATCACCGAGATCCGGCTGGCCGCCGCGGAGGAGATGTTCTCCGACCCGGAGGCGATCGACCGGATGGCGCGCGGGATCGGCGCGGAGGTGCGGGACGGCGTCATCCGGCTGTTCGCCCAGTCCGCCGCGGCGGCGGTGCTCGGTGCGGCCCTGGTCGGCCTGGTGCTGTTCCGGGACTGGCGGCGGGCCGCGCTGAGCGCGGGGACGGCGCTGGCCGCGTTCGCCGGCGCCGGGGGCCTGGCCGTGGCGACGTTCAACCCCTCCGCGGTGGCGGAGCCCCGCTACTCCGGCCTGCTGGCCGGCGCGCCGCAGGTGGTGGGCAGCGCCGAGGCGGTGGTGAGCAGGTTCGAGGAGTACCGGGAGCAGCTGGCCGGCCTGGTCGGCAACGTGTCCCGGCTCTACGAGGTGACCTCGGAGCTCCCGGTGTACGAGGGCGACGAGTCGACGGTGCGGGTGCTGCACGTCTCCGACATCCACCTCAACCCGGCGGCGTGGAACGTCATCGCCTCGCTGCAGGAGCAGTTCCAGGCGGACGTGATCGTCGATTCCGGGGACCTCACCGACCGGGGCAGCGCGGCCGAGGACGCCTTCGCCGACGAGATCGCCGAGCTGGACGTGCCCTACGTGTGGATCCGCGGCAACCACGACTCGATGGGCACCCAGCGCGCGGTGGAGCGCCAGCCCAACGCGGTGGTGCTGGACGACTCGGTGGCAGAGGTCGCCGGCATCGTCTTCTACGGGGCGGGGGACCCGCGGTTCACCCCGGACAAGACCGCGGACAACCCCGGCGCCGACGAGGTGCGCCGGATCGGCGAGGCCCAGGCGGTGGGGGTCGCCGACGCGGACCCGCCGGTGGACGTCGCCGTGCTGCACGACCCGGTGCAGGCCGAGGGGTTCGACGGAAGGGTCCCGCTGGTGCTGGCCGGACACGGCCACCGGCGCTGGACCGAGCTGACCGGGTCCGGCACCCGGTTCTTCGTCCAGGGGTCGACCGGCGGCGCCGGGCTGCGCGGCCTGGAGAACGGTGCGGCCGACCCCAAGCCCTACGAGGCCTCGGTGCTCTACTTCGACGCCGAGACCAAGCGGCTGCAGGCCTGGGACGACGTCACGCTGGGCGGCCTGGGCCTGACTTCGGCCCGGATCGAGCGGCACATCGAGGAGGACCCGGACCGCCCGATCGCCCCGCCCGAACCGACGGCCCCCGGCCCCGCCGGGCCGTCCGCCCCGGCCTCCTCCCCGCCCAGCCGGGAACCGGCCTCACCAGCATCGACGCCCTGACCGGCGGCCGCTTCCGGGGGCGCGGGGGAAAGGATTTGGCACTGGGGCGAAATCTCCCCTATGCTTGTCGAGTCCCCGACGACAGGCGCAGCGGGCAGGTGACGACCTCGTTCGTCGTCGAGGCCCCCATCGTCTAGTGGCCTAGGACGCCGCCCTTTCAAGGCGGTAACGCCGGTTCGAATCCGGTTGGGGGTACCACTCCGGTCGAAGTGGTGTCAGACCTCTGGCACAATGGAGAGCACGGAGGACGCCCGCAAAGCCCGCCAGGCGGCGCGGACGCACAACCGCATACGAGGTCCTGTGGAGCAGTTAGGAGTGCTCGCCACCCTGTCAAGGTGGAGGCCGCGGGTTCAAATCCCGTCAGGACCGCTCGCCACTACCGACCAGTGGCAGGGGCCAGGTAGCTCAGTTGGTACGAGCGTCCGCCTGAAAAGCGGAAGGTCGGCGGTTCGACCCCGCCCCTGGCCACCCCGAGAGAGCACGAGAAAAGCCCCGTGACCTGCGCAGCAGGGCACGGGGCTTCTTCGTGCGTCAGGCCGCGGGGGCCTCGCAGTACTCGGCCTCCTTGCCGATGGAGCGGTAGGGGCAGTCGGCGTAGTCGAGGAGGGTCAGGACCGCCTCGCGGTTGCGGGAGGTCTCGGCCGGGATGACCTCGTCGCCGGGGTAGAAGCCGCCGCCTCCGCTGCTGGAGGGGTACATCTCGAAGGTGAAGCTGAAGATGCCCTGGTCGCCCCAGAGCCAGTCGTTGATCGAGCCGTCGGTGATGTAGAGGTCGCTGGACTGCTGCGGGGTGTAGCCGTTGGTGTCGGCCATCATCGTGCCCAGGGCGGCGTGCGCGTCGTAGTCGTCCTGGCTCATGCCGGGGGCGGTGTCGCCGTAGGTGTGGCCGTAGGGCCACAGCACCAGCTCGCCGTAGGTGTGGAAGTCGATGGCCGCGGTGATCTGCTGCTCGCCGCCGACCACCCGGCTGCGGACGAAGTCGGCGACCTGCTTCACCTCGGGGGCGGACTCGGGGGCCGCGCCGCGGTAGGTGATGTCGCCGGGGTTCCCGGAGGAGCCGCCGCAGCACCCCCACTCGTAGGCCCAGTTCCGGTTCAGGTCGGTGCCGGTGGTGCCGGTGCCCTCGTTGGGCTGGGTGTTCTTCCGCCACGACTTGTACGAGCCGTCGGCGATGTCGTACTCGCTGCCGTCCGGGTTGACGTTGGGCAGGATCCAGATCTCCCGGGTGTCGACCAGCTCGGTCAGCTCGGGGTCGGCGCCGTACTCGTCGGTGAGGGTGCGCAGCAGGTAGACCGCCATCTCCACGGTCAGGTGCTCGCGGGCGTGCTGGGAGTGGGTGAACAGCACCTCGGGGCGGTCGTGGTCGGTGCCGACGTCGGAGGTGATCTTCACCGCGATCAGCTCGCGGCCCTCGTGCGAGGTCCCGACGACCTGCTTGGCCGCGAGGTCCGGGTGGTCCGCGACGGTGGCGTCCACCACCTCGTTGAGCTCGGCGAAGGAGTGGAAGTCGGAGTCCTGCGGCGGGAAGTCGCGGACCCCGGCGCCGCCCCGGTCCTCGGGGCCGGGCAGCGCGGTGACGGTGTGGCCGAGGCCGTCGATCTCATCGGCCTGCTCCTCGGTGGCGGTCACCACCACCGAGCCGTCGCCGACCTCGTCGACGGCGGCGCCGGTGCGGGCCACCTCGGTGCGCTCCTCGGCGGTGTCCGGGCCGGTGACCAGGTACTGCCCGGGGCCGTCGGCGGGATCGGCCGCCGCGCCCGAAGGCGGCAGGGAGAGGAGCAGCGCGGCCAGAGGTGCGGCCGCGAGCGCGGTGCGCGTGCGCATGGGGTGGGCCTCCTAGCGGGGTGGGGGGAGTGAGGCTCATGCACCCGTCAATTGGATTCGGACACGGGGAGCGATGTCAACGATCCGCTGCGCAGCGGGCGCGGCGCGGCTCCGGGACCACCCCGCCGACCCGGTGCGGAGCCGCCCGGCCGGAACCGGCCACCGGACTCACCTGGCCGCGGGATGCCGGGCCTGGTAAGCGATCCGCTCCTCCGCGCCGGAGGCCGACTCGGACAGGACGCCGTCCAGCTCGACGAAGGCCTCCCAGGCGGGCAGGGCGCGCGCGTCCGCCTCGGCGGGCGGCGCCGCCCCTGCCTCCTCGGGTACTCCGGTCCGGTCCGCCATGTCCGGTGCTCCTCTCCGTCCGCAGGGAGACGCGCGGGGCCGGGCCGGGTTCCCGGGCGGGTCATCGGCGGGCCAAGAACGCCCCGGCTCCGGTTACCCGGGCCGCCGGAGCGGCAACGCCCGTCCCCGGGCGCCGGAACCGGGTGCCCGGAAGGGAGAGGCATGCGGATCGGGTTCAAGCTGATGGCCGAGGTGCACGGGCCGGGGGAGCTGGTCCGGCAGGCGGTCCGGGCCGAGCGGGCCGGATTCGACTTCGTGGAGGTCAGCGACCACTTCCACCCGTGGCTGCACGACCAGGGGCACTCGCCGTTCGCCTGGTCGGTACTGGCCGCGGTCGCCGAGCGCACCGAGCGGATCGAACTGGGCACCGGGGTGACCTGCCCGTCGGTGCGCTACCACCCGGCGGTCGTCGCGCAGGCCGCGGCGACGACGGCGCTGCTGGCCGAGGGCCGGCACTTCCTCGGGGTCGGCTCGGGGGAGCGGCTCAACGAGCACGTGGTCGGCGCGGCGTGGCCGGCGGTGGACGTCCGGCAGGAGATGCTCCGCGAGGCGCTGCGGATCATCCGGCTGCTGTGGGCCGGCGGGTACCGGTCGTTCCGGGGCAGGCACCTCTCGCTGGACGGCGCCCGCCTGTTCGACCTGCCGGAGGAGCCGCCGCGGCTGATCGTGGCGGCCGGCGGCGGGAGGGCGGCCGCGCTGGCCGCGGAGTTCGGCGACGGGCTGTTCGCCAACGAGCCGCGGTCGGACCTGGTCGATGCCTACACCGGGGCGGGGGGCGCCGGGCCGCGCTACAACGAGGTGCCGCTGGCGGTGGGCCGGGACCGGGGCACCGCGCTCAAGGCGGCGCACCGGATGCTCCGCTTCACCCCGGGCGGCTGGAAGGTCATGACCGAGCTGCCGAACCCGGTGAACTTCGAGGCGGCGGCCGGGAGCGCGACCAGGGAGCAGATCGCCGGCGCGGTCTCGGCCGGCCCGGACCCAGAGGAGCACATCGCCCAGGTGCGGGCGTTCGCCGGCGCCGGATACGACCACCTGGCGCTGATGAACGCGGGCGGCGACCCCGACGAGTTCCTCGACTACTGCGCCGCCGAGCTGCTCGGCCCGCTGCGCGCGGGCACCGGGTGAACCGGGCCATCGCGGAGGGGGCGGGCGCAGGGCGGGGCGCCGCCCGGGGTGCACGTCCCCGGCGCGGTGAGGAGGCGGTGCGCGCTCTCCCGGGCGCCGCCGGGCGTCCGGCGGCGCCCGCCCGGAGGAACGCGGTGCGGTGCGGCCGCCCGCCGGGGTCAGCGCGCCGGGATGAGCGGCCAGTCCCGATCCACCACGGCCTGCGGATCCTTGGCGCGGCGGAGGTAGGCCTCCAGGGAGGCGGCCTGCTCGGCGCGCCAGGCGCGCTGGGCCTGGTGCAGGTCGTCGATGTCCATCGCGGCCAGCTCCGGCCGGGTGGAGCCGAGCCGCCAGGCCAGCCGGGCCGCGGCCAGCGCGTCGGCCTCGCAGCCGTGCGCGTCGCCGGGGTCGAGCCGGATGCCGTAGTGCGCGCACACGTCGACCAGGCGGCGGGAGCCCTTGCGGTATCGGTCGATCTGGCGGTCGAGCACCATCGGGTCGATCACCCGCATCCGGCCGCCGAAGTCGGTGGGGGCGCCGTGCCGGGCGAGCTCGCGGTCGAGGAGGGTGAGGTCGAAGGCGGCGTTGAACGCGACCAGCGGCACCTCCTTGTCGGTGAGCTCGGCCAGCTCGGCGGCGATCTCGCCGAGCACCTCGGCGGCCGGCCTGCCCTCGGCGCGGGCCCGCTCGGTGGTCACCCCGTGGATGTCGGAGGCCTCGACGGGGATCTCCACCCCCGGGTCGGCCAGCCAGGAGCGGACCTGCTTGCCCCCGGTGGACGGGTCGATCCTGATCACCGCGGCGGTGACCACCCGGTCGGCCTCCACATCGGTGCCGGTGGTCTCCAGGTCGAAGGCGGCCATGGGTCGGAGATGCCAGTCGCTCACGTTGCCTCTTTCCGGTCGCTGTCCCCCGGTGCCTTCCCCCGAGCGGCCCGGGGGAACGCGTCCGGTGTCCCGGGGACGGGCGACACCGACCATGAAACCGTACGCCGGGCCTCTGACCGTCCGGAACGCGGGAGAACGCGGGCCGGTGCCGGACGCCTCACCCCTCGGGGCCGGCGCGCCCGCAGAGGCGGCCGGTGAGCGGCACCGCGCTCGCGGTGGCGCACGCCATCGGCAGCAGGAACATCGAGGCGATCGTCCACTCGTCCCACCCGCTGAGCGCGGCGGCGCCGTCCGGGATCAGGCCGGCCTCATCGACGAGCAGGAACAGCGCCCCGTAGCCGAGGCAGAGCGGCAGGGCGAGGAGCGCGGAGCGGCCCGCCCAGGGCACGCGCAGCAGCCGGAGCAGCGCCCAGGCGGTCAGCCCGGCGGTGGCCAGCAGCAGCACCAGGTACCTGAGCACGGCCAGGGCCGCGTCGGCGGCGGTGAACCCGGGCTCGGCGCCGGTCGGGTCGAACGCGGACGCCGACGCGTCGGCCACGAGGAGACCGGTGAGGCCGGCTCCGGCGCCGGCCAGTGCGGCCCGGCCGAGAAGGGATCGGAGGGAGGGGGAGCGCCGCGGTCGGGGAGTCCGGTTCGTGGACACGCCCGCAGTGTCGCCCGGCCGGCCGGGCCCGGCAAGGGCACCGGGGCCGTACCGGAGCGCCGCCGCCGGGGCGTGCCGGGTCAGGCGCCGGTGAAGATGGTCGGCCCGGCGCTGGGCTCGCCGCTGGGGCCGTCCGTCGGCCCGTCGGTGGGTCCGTCGGTGGGGCCGTCCGTCGGCCCATCGGTGGGGCCGTCCGTGGGGGCGTCGGTGGGTTCGTCGGTGGGGCCGTCCGTCGGCTCGTCCGTGGGGGCGTCGGTGGGCTCCTCCGACGGCTCCTCGGGGCCGCTCGGCGAGGGGGCGATCCCGGGCTCCTGGACGGGGACGGGCTCCGCCCGCGCGGTCGGATCGGGCCCGCCCCGGTCGCGGGGCGCCCCGTCCGGGGAGGACCCGGGCGAGGAGGCCGGGGCCTCCGGCGCGACCCGGTCGGCCTCCACCCCGGCCGGGGCCTCCCGGTTCAGCCCGGCCCAGCCGGCCAGCCCGGCCAGGGCCGCCAGCCAGGCCGCGGCCACGCCGAGCAGGATCCTGTTCCGCCGCCGCTCCCGGCCCGCGCGCCTGCGCATCCGGGACGGCGGCCCGGCGCCCCGCACCGCGGCCTCCCTGGCGGCCGGGGCGTCCTCCTCCCGGTCCGGAGGTTCGCCGGCCACCACCCGGCGGGCGACCGGCGCACCCGAGCGCTCCGGCAGCACCGGGGGAGGCGGGGGGAGCGGCGGCACCGCGGTGTCGCGGACCGTGATCCGGCCGTCCCCGTCGCCGGCGGGCGGCCGCTCCGCCGGCTCCCGCGCGGCGGGGAGGGGGACGGCGGGGAACGCCAGGGTGGTCGGGTCGTCGGCCGCGGCGGCGGCGCGGTCCAGCAGCCCGGGGTCGCCCTCCTCGCCGCCGATCAGCGCCGCGACCACGCCGGCCGCGGACGGGCGGAGGCCCGGGTCCTCGTTCAGGCAGGCCGCCAGCAGCGACCGGAGGGGCTCGGGGGCGCCGCCCAGGTCGGTGCGGGCCCCGGACAGCCGGAGCGGGACGGTCAGCGCCTCCGCGCCCGAGAAGGGGGCGCGGCCCAGCGCCGCGAACGCCGTCGCCTCCGCCCAGGCGAACATGTCGGCGGCCGGGGTGGCCTGGGCGAAGACGCCCTGCGCCGCGGTGCGGGGATCGGTCCCGACGACCCGGGGGCCGTCGGGGCCGAGGATCACGCACCCCGGGGAGAGGGCGCCGTGCACCGCGCCGCGCAGGTGCAGCGAGGCCAGCGCGGTGGCCGCGGCGATCGCGGTCCGGTCCAGCTCGGAGCCGGTGAGCGGGCCGCCCTGCCGGACCGCGGTGTACAGGTCCGGGCCGGGAACGTAGGCGGTGGCGAGGTAGGGCGGGTCGGCGTCCGGGTCGGCCGCCAGCACCTCCGGGGTGCAGCGCGCCGCCGGCGGGAGCGCGCCCGGGTCGGCGCCCTCGTCCAGGAGGTGCACGGCCGCCCGGCGCCCGGAGCCGTCCTCCCCGAGGTAGACGCCCCCGCCGAGCCTCCCGACCACCCGGTAGGGGCCGATCCGCGCGGGGTCGTTCGGCCCTGTCCCGGTGATCATCGGGTCCTCCTCCGCTCGTGCGCCCGCGGCGTCCGCCTCTCTCCATGGGACGCGCTGAGAGGGCCACCGCCCCGTCTCTTGAGGGGAAGTTTTTGCTATCCCGGCCGACACCGGCCATTCCTGACAGCAGATGGCAGGAACGCGCCGTAGAACTTCGGGTGACGGAGGCGGAAGACACGAGCGGGAACGCGGAGGACGTCGTGGTGAACGGTCTGCAGGGCAAGGTCGCGCTGGTCGCCGGGGCCACCCGGGGCGCGGGGCGGGCGATCGCGGTGGAGCTGGGCCGGGCGGGGGCGACGGTCTACGCCACCGGCCGCACCACCCGGGAGCAGAGGTCGGAGATGGGGCGCCCGGAGACGATCGAGGAGACCGCCGAACTGGTCGACCGGGCCGGAGGCCGGGGCATCGCGGTCCAGGTCGACCACCTGGAGCCGGAACGGGTCGCGGCGCTGGTCGAGCGGATCGACGCCGAGCAGGGCCGGCTGGACGTGCTGGTCAACGACGTCTGGGGCGGCGACGTCTACCTCACCCAGTTCGGCCTGCGGCTGTGGGAGCACTCGCTGGAGGAGGGGCTGCGGATGCTCCGGCTGGGCATCGACACCCACGCGATCACCAGCCACCACGCGCTCCCGCTGCTCAACCGGAACCCCGGCGGCCTGGTGGTGGAGATGACCGACGGGACCGACGCCTTCAACGCCGCCTACCGGGCCGACGTCGGCCTCTTCTACGACCTGGTGAAGTCCTCGGTGCAGCGGATGGCCAGGGCCCAGGCGCACGAGCTGCGCGACCTGGGCGGGACGGCGGTCGCGGTCACCCCCGGCTGGCTGCGCTCGGAGGCGATGCTGGAGCACTACGGGGTGACCGAGGAGAACTGGCGGGACGCGCTGGAGAAGGTTCCGCACTTCTGCATCTCGGAGAGCCCGGCCCTGGTGGGGCGCGGCGTCGCGGCGCTGGCCGCCGACCCGGGGAAGGGGCGGTGGACCGGGCTGACGCTGTCCAGCGGCCACCTGGCCAAGGTCTACGGCCTCACCGACGCCGACGGCAGCCGGCCGGACGCCTGGCGCTACATCACCGAGGTGGAGCAGGCGGGCCGCTCGGCCGACGCCACCGGCTACCGCTGACCGGGACCCGGCCGGCGGGGGCGGCCCGGACGGCGGGGAGCGCCCGCGCGTGCGGGCGGGCCGGGGAGGCGCCGACCGGATCGGGAGGAGCCGGCGTCCCGCCCGGTCCGCTCGGCGGCGGGCGGGCGCTCACGGTGTCCGTCCGGCCTGCGCCGGTGCGCCGGTCCCCGCCGGGTCCCGGGGCGGGCCGTCCGGGCAGGTCACGCCCCGGCGCGAAGAAGGACCGGTGCGGGCGGCGAACGCGGACACGAAAGGTCCGCGATCGCTCCTAGCTTCGGGGCCATGAGCGAAGCGATCGAGGAATTCCGCGTCGAGGTCCCGCAGGGCGACATCGACGAACTGCACCGGCGGATCGACGGCTGCCGGTGGCCGGACGCGCTGCCCGGAGCCGGCTGGGAGTACGGGGTGGAGCGCGACCACCTGCGCGAACTGGCCGAGTACTGGAGGGACGGGTTCGACTGGCGGGCCCAGGAGGCGCGGCTCAACGCGCTCCCGCAGTTCCGCACCGGGATCGACGGGCAGAACGTGCACTTCGCGCACGTCCGCTCGCCTCGGCCGGACGCCGTGCCGCTGCTGCTCACCCACGGGTGGCCGAGCACCATCGCGGACTTCCTGGACATCATCGGGCCGCTCTCCGACCCGGGCGCGCACGGGGCGCCGGACGCGCCCGCGTTCCACGTGGTCGCGCCGTCCATCCCCGGCTTCGCCTTCTCCGGGCCGACCCGGGAGAAGGGCTGGGGGCCGCCCCGGGTCGCCCGCGCCTGGGCGGAGCTGATGCGCCGCCTCGGCTACGACCGCTATATCGCCCAGGGCGGCGACGCCGGCTCGATCATCTCCCCCGAGCTCGGCCGGGCCGACACCGCGCACGTGCTGGGCGTGCACCTGAACGCGCTGGTCGGCGCCGGCCCGGACTGGGAGAGCGAGGACCCGATGGCCGGCCTCGCCGAGGAGGAGGCGGCCCGGGTGTACGCGGGGGCGGCCGAGTGGGAACAGCGGTCCGGGTACGCGATCATGCACTCCACCCGGCCGCAGACCATCGCCTACGCGCTGAACGACTCCCCGGTCGGCATGCTCGCCTGGAACCTGGAGTGGTTCGTCGACTACGACCCGGCGCGGGCCGTGCAGACCCCGGTGGACCGGGACGCGGTGCTGGCCAACGCCTCGATCTTCTGGTTCACCGGCACCTCCGGGTCGGCCGCCCGGCTGTACAAGGAGTCCGGCGACGAGTTCTACGGCGGACCGGTCTCGGGGGTGCCGACCGCGGTCGCGGTCTTCCCGGGCGACGGCGCGCTGCGGGTCTTCGCCGAGCGCTCCAACCGGATCGTCCGCTGGACCGAGTTCGACCGGGGCGGCCACTTCGCCTCGCTCCAGGCCCCCGACCTGCTGGTCGGCGACATCCGCGGCTTCGCCGCGGAGCTGCTGGGCTGAGGGGGCCGGTCCCGGCCGCGGCGGGGGAGAGGGCCCGCGGTCCGGAGCGGGGCGCCGCTCCTGCCGCGCGGCCGCGGCCTCTTCCGATCCGGCCGCAGGGGCCGCCGGGCATGCGGGCGGGCGCCCGGAGGCCCGCTCGGGAGGGCGGTGTGCTCTGCCAGGGCGGAGAGCGCGGGCGGGCCGCTCCGCCGGCCGGGGCGGGCGGGCGCCCGCGCGTCCGGCGGCTCGGAGACTGTCGGGTGTGCGGCCGGTCGCCCGGGGTGTCCGGCCGCGGGCCGGGAGAGGCGGGGTTCGGGGGCCCGGCGCCGCCGCGGCCGCTGCGGGCCGTGCGCCGCCGTCCCGCTTCCCCGTTGGTCTGGGTGCTGCGGGGGTATCAGGGCGCCCTGATACCCCTGCAACTCCAAGATCAACGGGGCGGTCCGCCGCCGGGCACCCCGGGCGACCACCCGGATGCCCGACGGTCTCTCAGCCGAGGCCCTCGTGGCGGAGGCGCTCCATCTGGCGGCGGTCCCGCTTGGTGGGGCGGCCGGCGCCGCGGTCGCGGCGCGGCGGGGCGGCGAAGGCCTGCGGCGGCGCGCTCGGGGACGGTGCGGGGGTCCGGTCGGTGTAGCAGCGCACCGCGATCGGCGCGCCGACCCGCTTCTCCAGGATGTGGCCGACGTCGACGATCCGGGTGGTGCCGTGCAGCCGGAGCCGGACCTCGTCGCCGGGGGAGACGGAGGCGGCGGGCTTCGCGGGCTTGTCGTTCACCCGGACGTGGCCGCCGCGGCACGCCTGCGCGGCGTCGGCGCGCGTCTTGACCAGGCGCACCGCCCACAGCCACTTGTCCACGCGGGTGCTCGGCGGCCCCTGCGGAAGCGGCGGCTGCGGCGCGGGGCCGGCGTCGTCCCGGCGGTCCTCGGTCACGGTCGGTCCTTCCCCTCGGCGGACGGTCCCGGTCGGCCCCGGACCGGTGCGCCCGGGCCCTCCTCCTGTGCACTCTACGGTCGGCGGCCGATCTCCGCCGCCCCGGCGGACGGCCGGGGCGCGTCCTCCCCCGCGCGGGGGAGGGGCGGCCCCTGAACCCCTCGGCGGAGGGTGAAACCGGGGCGCCACCGGGGCCGACGATGGGGCCATGGCACAGGGCGAAGCGGTCGCGGAGCAGGGGACGGCGCCGGGCGCGGAGCGGAGGACGGGCGCTCCGCGCCGGGCGAGCGGCGCCGCCCTCGCGGCGCTGGTGTGGGCGGTCGGCTACGGCGGGCTGCGGCTGTACTGGGCGCTGACCGGGCGGCCGTGGATGCCGCCGATCGGCGACGACCTCGGGCCGTTCTCCGACTGGCCGGCGGTGCTGCTGTGCGCCGCTGCCGCGCTGGCCTCCGGGGTGCTCGTGCGGCCCGCCCGCGGGGCGTCCGGCGTCCGCTGGGCGGCGGTGGCCGCGGGGGCGGCCGCCGCCCTCGGGCTGGTCTTCGCCTCGTTCCTGCTCCTGCTGGACGTGGTGGGGCTGCTGATCTCCTGGGCCGGCCCGGGGCTGGAGATCCGAGCGGACGCCGTGCTCAGCCGGGCGGGCTGCGCGGCGGGGGCGGTGCTGCTCGCCGCGGCGGTGCTGGCGGAGTACCGGCGGCTCCGCGCGGCCTGCGCCTCCTGCGGGCGGACCGCGCGGTCCCGGTCCGCGCCGGAGCGGGCACCGGGCTGGGCGCGGTTCGCGGCCGGCGCGGTGGTCGCCGCCTGCGCGGTGCGGATCGCGGCCCAGCTCGCCGCCGACCCGGGGCTGATCACCGGCGAGGGGGCCTCTCCGCTCGCCGGCGGGGCGGGCGTCTACGCCTTCGAGGCGCTCTTCCTGCTCGCCGGCACGCTCCTGCCGCTCGCCCTGGTGTCGGGGTGGGGCAGGGTGTGGCCGCGCCGGGTGCCGCTACTGGCCGGGCGCCGGGTGCCCCGGCCGCTGGTGCTGGTCCCCGGCGGCTTCGCGGCGGTCGGGATGAGCTGCTACTTCCTGGTGGGCCTGGGGCAGATGGCGCTGGCCCCGGGCGACCTGGCGGCGTCAGGGGAGGCCATGGGCGGGTACGAGCCCTGGTTCTTCTGGGTCGCCGTCCCGGCCTATGTGGTGTGGGGGCTCGGCCTGCTGGCCGGAACGGCCTCCTACCACCGCACGGCCCGCCCGGCCTGCCGGTCCTGCGGCCGCGGCTGACCCGGCCGCCGGGGAGGCCGCGGCGGGAAAACCGCTCGACCGGTGCCGGGCGCGGTCGGCATAGTGGCGGGCATGGGCCATATCGACGTCGCCGGGGTGGGCTACCGCCTGCCCGACGGGGCGATGCTGCTGGACGAGGTGTCCTTCCGGGTCGGGGAGGGGATGAAGGCGGTCCTGGTCGGCGCGAACGGCAGCGGGAAGACGACCCTGCTGCGCGTCATCGCCGGGGACGAGCAGCCGACCGAGGGCACCGTCGCCGGCAGCGGCCGGGTCGGGGTGATGCGGCAGTTCATCGGCTCGCACGGGGCCGGGGCGCTGCCGCCGGAGGCGAGCGTGCGCGAGCTGCTGCTGTCGGTGTCGCCGCCGGCGGTCCGCGCGGCCGGGGCCGAGCTGGACGCCGCCGAGCTGGCCATGATGGAGGACGACGCCGAGGAGGTCCAGCTCCGCTACGCCCAGGCGCTCTCCGACTGGTCGGACGCGGGCGGCTACGACGCCGAGGTGCTCTGGGACGTGTGCACCGTCGCCGCGCTCGGCACCCCCTACGCCCGCGCCCAGTACCGGGAGCTGGCCACCCTCTCCGGCGGGGAGCAGAAGCGGCTGGTGCTGGAGGCGCTGCTGCGCGGCCCGGACGAGGTGCTCCTGCTCGACGAGCCCGACAACTACCTGGACGTGCCGGGCAAGCGCTGGCTGGAGGAGCGGCTCCGCTCCACGCCGAAGACGGTCCTGTTCATCAGCCACGACCGCGAGCTGCTCGCCGCCACCGCCACGCACATCGTCACCCTGGAGGGCGGCAAGGGCGCCGGTGCGACGGCCTGGGTGCACGGCGGCGGCTTCGAGGGCTACCACCGGGCCCGGGAGGACCGGCACGCCCGCTTCGCCGAGCTGCGCCGCCGCTGGGACGAGCGGCACGCCCAGCTCCGCGAGCTGGTGCGCAACCTGCGGCAGAAGGCCGCGAACAACGACGACATGGCCAGCCGGTACCGGGCCGCCATGACCCGGCTGCGCAGGTTCGAGGAGGCCGGGCCGCCGCCGGAGCCGCCGCGGGCGCAGGACATCCGGATGCGGCTGGCCGGCGGCCGCACCGGGGTGCGCGCGCTGACCTGCACCGGCCTGGAGCTGACCGGGCTGATGAAGCCGTTCGACGCCGAGGTCTTCTTCGGCGAGCGGGTCGGGGTGCTCGGCTCCAACGGGTCCGGCAAATCGCACTTCCTGCGGCTCCTCGCCGACCCGGGGTCGGTCCTGCACTCCGGTACGGCGAAGCTCGGCGCCCGGGTGGTGCCCGGCCACTTCGCGCAGACCCACGAGCACCCGGAGTGGAACGGCCGCACGCTCGCCGGGATCCTCGCCGAGGACCACGCCATGCAGCTGGACAAGGCCGCCCCCGCGCTCCAGCGCTACGAGCTGCTGCACCGGCGCGACACCCGGTTCGACGCGCTCTCCGGCGGCCAGCAGGCCCGGTTCCAAGTGCTGCTGCTGGAGCTGTCCGGGGCGACCATGCTGCTGCTCGACGAGCCGACCGACAACCTCGACGTGGAGTCCGCCGAGGCGCTGGAGGCGGCCCTGGGCGGGTTCGAGGGGACGGTGCTCTCCGTCACGCACGACCGCTGGTTCGCCCGGTCCTTCGACCGGTTCCTGGTGTTCGGCGAGGACGGGACCGTCTACGGGTCGGGCGAACCGGTGTGGGACGAGCGGCGGGTGCGCCGGAACCGGTGAGCACCGGTGGCGCGAACCACTGGAAAAGCCCGGTAGAGTGTTCTTACCGGACGCGGGCCCCTCAGGGGGACGCGCGAATGGTCCTGTGGAGCAGTTAGGAGTGCTCGCCACCCTGTCAAGGTGGAGGCCGCGGGTTCAAATCCCGTCAGGACCGCATCGATCCAGGCCCGGAACCGCACGGTTCCGGGCCTTCGTCGTCCCCGGGGAGGAACCGTGGCCTACCGCTTCGCGACCGACCGGGCCGACCGCTCCGACCTGGCCTCGGGCACCGTGCTGCGGTCCGCCCCCGGCCACCCCGGCTACCCGGTCCGGCTCGCCGAGGAGCTGCTCGGCCGGGTCCTGTCGCATCTGCCGGGGCGTCCCGCCGGACTGTGGGACCCCTGCTGCGGCAGCGGCCACCTGGCCGCCTCGCTGGGGCTGCTGCACCGCGCGGAGCTGGCGCACGTGCTGGCCGGCGACGCCGACCCGGACGCGGTCGGCATCGCCCGGCGCAACCTGGCCCTGCTCGCCCCGGGCGGGCTGGCCGAGCGCGAGCGCGAACTGCTCGCCGCCGGCGCCGAGACCGGCCGGGAGTCGTTCGCCGGGCGCGCCGCGGCGGCCCGCCGGCTCGCCGCGGCGCTGGAGGGCGGCGGCGGGCCGCTGCCGGCCGAGGCCCGGGTGGAGGACGCGTTCCGGCCCGCGCCGCCGCCCCGCCCGGTCGACGCGGTCATCACCGACGTGCCCTACGGCGACCTGGCCCGCTGGCACGGCGTCCCGCCCGGCGCCGAACCCGTCCCGGCGCTGCTGGCCGCGCTGGCCGGGGTGCTGCCGGACCACGCGGTGCTGGCGGTCTCGGCCCGCGCCCGCAAGGTCGCCCTCCCCGCCGGCGTCGCGGTACTGGAGCGGGTGCGGGTCGGCAGCCGCGCCGCGGTCCTGGTCCGCGCCGCCGACCTGCGCGCGGCGGGAGGCTGACCGCCGGGCTCAGGCCACCGAGCGGAACGCCCGGGAGGTGTACAGGGCGACGCCCAGCGAGACCGCGGCCAGCAGCACGAACCCGATGGTGTAGGCCCCGGTGGCCTGGTAGACGGCGCCCATCACCAGCGGCGGGAAGTAGCCGCCCAGCCCGCCGGCCGCGCCGACCAGGCCGGTGACGGTGCCCACCCGGGACGGCTCCACCACCTTGGCGACCAGCGCGAACACCCCGCCGGTGCCCAGTCCCAGGGAGAACGCGATGAGCACGAAGGTCAGCCCGGCGGGGAACTCGGCGGGCGGGTGGAAGGAGAGCAGGACCGCGAAGAGCGCGGTGCCCAGGAACGACGCCAGGCAGACCCGCACCGGGCCGACGCGGTCGGAGAGCGTCCCGCCGATCGGCCGGGCCACCACCGCGACCAGGGCGAACCCGGCGGTGCGCAGCCCGGCGTCGGTCTGCGCGAAGTCGTAGGCGGCGGTGAGCAGCGTCGGCATGTAGGTGGAGAACGCCACGAACCCGCCGAACGCCACCGCGTACAGCAGCGACGCCTGCCAGGTGGCGCGGAGCCGCAGCGCCTCGCGCATCCGCGGCAGCGCCGGGCCGGTGCTCGGCCGCCACCCCGGGGCGTTCCGGCTGAACAGCCACATCACCGCGCCCATCGCGGCCAGCGCGGCGCACATCGCCAGGTGGGTGCCGAGCAGCCCCAGGGCCGCCGCCAGGTGCGGGGTGAGGAGCGCGGACAGCGCGGTGCCGCCCATCCCGGCGCCGAAGACGCCGGTCGCGAAGCCGCGCCGGGACGGGGCGTGCCAGGCGTTGACGAACGGGATGCCGACCGCGAACGAGGTGCCCGCGACACCGAGGAAGAACCCCCACAGCATCAGCATCGGGTAGGAGCCGCCGGAGACGCCGACCAGGAGCACCGGGACGATGCTGATCAGGCAGATCGCGGTGAACATGGCCCGGCCGCCGTACCGGTCGGTGAGCACCCCCACCGGGATCCGGCCCAGCGATCCGACCAGCACCGGGAACGCCACCAGCAGCGACGTCTGGGACGGGCTCAGCGCCAGCTGCTCGGTGTAGGTCCTGGACAGCGGGCCCACCAGGTTCCACGCCCAGAAGGTGAGCGCGAACGCGGCGGTGGCCAGGGCCAGGTTGGCCCCGGCGCCGCCGGCCGCGGCGGCGGGCGCGTCGGCCCCGGGTTCCCCCGTACTCATCGGATCGCCTCCTCGGCGCGGATTCCCGATTCAGGCTAAACGGATCGAAGGGAAATCCGAATTAGGTGCGAGAGGGAGAAAAGGCGTGTCGGGGTGGATTCGAAGAACAGAGCGGCCGATGATTTCCCCTGCGTGGTCCGACAGTGTCGCGGCGCGGAGTAAAAGGCGAGTGATGTTCATGGCCGATGACGGCAAAAGCGCCGGTCGCAGCGGTGGTGCCGGGGATTCCCTGCTACGCCTCGGAACATATCTGACGCGAACTCCGACCACCGCCGACATGCGCGCCGAATTCAAGTCCGGCGGCCGCGGGGGCGATGTCTTCTATCGCGACCGGTGGAGCCACGACAAGGTCGTCCGCTCCACCCACGGGGTGAACTGCACCGGGTCGTGCTCGTGGAACGTCTACGTCAAGGACGGCATCATCACCTGGGAGACCCAGGCCACCGACTACCCCTCGGTCGGCCCGGACCGCCCCGAGTACGAGCCGCGCGGCTGCCCGCGCGGCGCCGCGTTCTCCTGGTACACCTACTCGCCGACCCGGGTGCGCTACCCCTACGCCCGCGGGGTGCTGGTGGAGATGTACCGGGAGGCCCGGGAGCGGCTGGGCGACCCGGTCGCCGCCTGGGCCGAGGTCAGCACCGACCCGGAGAAGCGCCGCCGCTACCAGTCGGCCCGGGGAAAGGGCGGGCTGGTCCGGATCACCTGGGACGAGGCGCTGGAGATCGCCGCCGCCGCGCACGTGCACACCATCGCCGCGTACGGCCCGGACCGCATCGCCGGGTTCTCCCCGATCCCGGCGATGTCGCAGGTCTCGCACGGGGTCGGCGCCCGGTTCGTGAACCTGCTCGGCGGCTCCATGCTCTCCTTCTACGACTGGTACGCCGACCTGCCGGTGGCCTCCCCGCAGGTGTTCGGCGACCAGACCGACGTCCCGGAGTCCGGCGACTGGTGGGACGCCGCCTACCTGGTGCTGTGGGGCTCCAACGTGCCGGTCACCCGGACCCCCGACGCGCACTGGATGGCAGAGGCCCGCTACCGGGGCCAGAAGGTCGTGGTCGTCGCCCCGGACTACAGCGACGCCGCGAAGTTCGCCGACGAGTGGCTGGCCGCCCACCCCGGCACCGACGGCGCGCTGGCCATGGCCATGGGCCACGTGGTGCTCACCGAGTTCTTCGCCCGGCGCACCGTGCCGGCCTTCGACTCCTACGTGCGCAGCTACACCGACCTGCCGTTCCTGGTCCGGCTGGAGGAGCGGGAGGACGGCTCCCGGGTACCGGGCAAGTTCCTCACCGCCGCCGACGTCGAGGAGCTCGCCGGGGAGCCCGAGGCGCGCTGGAAGCCGCTCTTCACCGACGAGGCCGACGGCTCCCCGGTGGCGCCCGCCGGGACGCTCGGCCACCGCTGGGGCGCCGACGGCGCCGGCCGGTGGAACCTCGGCCTGGACGGCCGCACCCCGCGGCTCACCCTGCACGGCGCCGAGGGCGCCGAACCGGTGGAGGTGCTGCTGCCCCGGTTCGACGCCGAGGACGGCTCCGGTCGGCCGCTGCGCCGCGGAGTGCCCGCCCGCCGGATCGGCGGCCACCTGGTCACCACCGTCTTCGACCTGGTCATGGCCCAGTACGGGGTGGCCCGCGAGGGGCTGCCCGGGGAGTGGCCGGCCGGCTACGACGACCCGTCGCTGCCCTACACGCCGGCCTGGCAGGCGGAGATCACCGGGGTGCCGGCCGACCGGGCCGCCCGGATCGCCCGCGAGTTCGCCGCGACCGCCGAGGCCAGCGGCGGCCGGGCGATGATCGTGCTCGGCGCCGGCACCAACCAGTGGTTCCACGGCGACACCATGTACCGGGCGTTCTTCACCCTGCTGCTGCTCACCGGCTGCCAGGGGCGCAACGGCGGCGGCTGGGCGCACTACGTCGGCCAGGAGAAGTGCCGCACCAGTACCGGCTGGGCGGCCTACGCCTCGGCGATGGACTGGAGCCGGCCGCCGCGCTTCATGGCCGGAACCGCCTACTGGTACCTCCACACCGACCAGTGGCGCTACGACACCTACGGCGCCGACGCGCTCACCTCGCCGCTGGGGCCGGGCGAGGTGGCCGGAAGGCACACCGCCGACCTGGTCGCCGCCTCCGCCCGGATGGGCTGGATGCCCTCCTACCCGACCTTCGACCGCAACCCGCTGCGCATCGTCCGCCAGGCCGAGGAGGCCGGCATGGACCCGGCCGACTACGCGGTGGAGGAGCTGCACGCCGGCCGGCTCCGGTTCGCCTGCGAGGACCCCGACGCCCCGGAGAACTGGCCCCGGGTGCTCACCGTGTGGCGGTCCAACCTGCTCGGCTCCTCCGCCAAGGGCAGCGAGTACTTCTCCCGGCACCTGCTCGGCACCGACTCCGCGGTCCAGGGCGGGCAGGCCGGCCCCGGGCACCGCCCGGGCGGCCTCGCCTGGCGCGAGCCGGCCCCGGAGGGCAAGCTCGACCTGCTGGTCACCCTGGACTTCCGGATGACCACCACCACGCTGATGTCCGACATCGTGCTGCCCGCCGCCACCTGGTACGAGAAGCACGACCTCTCCACCACCGACATGCACCCGTTCGTGCACGCGTTCAACCCGGCGATCGACCCGCCCTGGCAGGCCCGCACCGACTTCGACGCCTTCCACGCGCTGGCCCGGGTGTTCAGCGGGATGGCCGAGACCCGGCTGGGCCGGGCCGGGGACCTGGTGGCGGTCCCGCACGGCCACGACACCCCCGGCGAGCTGGCCCAGCCCGGCGGGACCGCGCCGGACTGGAAGGCGGCCGGGGAGCGGCCGGTGCCCGGCCGCACCATGCCCGCCCTGGTCGTGGTGGAGCGCGACTACCCGGCGGTGGCCGACCGGATGGCGGCGCTCGGCCCGCTCGCCGAGGAGGCCGGGCTGCCGGTGAAGGGCGTCTCGTTCACCCCCGACGAGGAGGTGGAGTGGCTGCGGCGGCGGAACGGCGCGGTGCGCGGCGGCCCCGCCGACGGCCGGCCGTCGCTGGACACCGACGTCAAGGCGTGCGAGATGATCCTGGCGCTCTCCGGCACCAGCAACGGGCGGCTGGCCGCGCAGGGCTTCGCCCGGCTGGCCGAGCGCACCGGCGCCGACTTCTCCGACCTCATCGAGCAGGGCCGGGAGCGCCGGGTGGTGTTCGGCGACGCCCAGGCGCGGCCGACCCCGGTCGGCGCCAGCCCGGAGTGGTCCGGCAAGGAGGCGCCGGACCGCCGCTACTCGCCGTTCACGGTGAACGTGGAGAACGGCAAGCCGTGGCACACCCTGACCGGGCGGCAGCACTTCTACGTCGACCACGACTGGATGGCGGAGTTCGGCGAGCAGCTGCCGGTGTACCGGCCGCCGCTGGACATGCACCGGCTGTTCGGCGAGCCGCTGCGGGGCGCGGACGGCCGGCGCGAGGTCGCGGTCCGCTACCTCACCCCGCACTCCAAGTGGTCCATCCACTCCGAGTACCAGGACAACCTGCTCATGCTCACCCTCTCCCGGGGCGGGCCGGTGCTGTGGATGAGCCCGGTCGACGCCGAGGCGATCGGCGCCCGGGACAACGACTGGGTGGAGGCGGTCAACCGGAACGGGGTGATCGCCGCCCGGCTCGCCGTCTCGCACCGGATGCCCGCCGGGACCGTGTACATCTACCACGCCCAGGAGCGGACCGTGGACATGCCGCGCACCGAGACCACCGGGAAGCGCGGCGGCATCCACAACTCGCTGACCCGGCTGCTGGTCAAGCCCACCCACCTCATCGGCGGATACGCCCAGTTCAGCTACGCCTTCAACTACATCGGCCCGACCGGCAACCAGCGCGACGAGACCACCGTGGTCCGCAAGCGCACGAGCGAGGTGAGGTACTGATGGCGGGCACGACCGGCGAGCGGCCGATCGGCCGCGTCATGGCGCAGGTCGCCATGGTGATGAACCTGGACAAGTGCATCGGGTGCCACACCTGCTCGGTCACCTGCAAGCAGGCCTGGACCAACCGCAGCGGCGTGGAGTACGTCTGGTTCAACAACGTGGAGACCCGCCCCGGCCAGGGGTACCCGCGCCGCTACCAGGACCAGGACCGGTGGAAGGGCGGCTGGGCGCGGACCCGCTCCGGGCGGCTCAGACCGCGGGCCGGCGGGCGGATCAGGAAGCTGGCGACCATCTTCGCCAACCCGCTGATGCCCTCCATCGAGGACTACTACGAGCCCTGGACCTACGACTACGACCACCTGATCAGCGCGCCGCTGGGCGACGACGCGCCGGTGGCCCGGCCCCGGTCGCTGCTGTCCGGCGAGCCGATGCAGGTGCGGTGGAGCGCCAACTGGGACGACGACCTGGCCGGCGGCCCCGAGCTGGCCTCCCAGGACCCGGTGGTGCAGCGGCTCGGCGACAGGGTGCGGCTGGAGTTCGAGCAGACCTTCATGTTCTACCTGCCGCGGATCTGCGAGCACTGCCTCAACCCGTCCTGCGTGGCCTCCTGCCCCTCCGGCGCGATGTACAAGCGCTCCGAGGACGGCATCGTCCTGGTCGACCAGGACCGGTGCCGGGGCTGGCGGATGTGCGTCACCGGCTGCCCGTACAAGAAGGTCTACTTCAACCACAAGACCGGCAAGGCCGAGAAGTGCACGATGTGCTATCCGCGCATCGAGGTGGGCATGCCCACCATCTGCTCGGAGACCTGCGTGGGCCGGCTGCGCTACCTGGGCGTGGTGCTCTACGACGCGGAGCGGGTCGGCGAGGCCGCCGCGGTCGCCGACGAGCGCGACCTGTACCGGGCCCAGCTCGGCGTCTTCCTCGACCCGGAGGACCCCGGGGTGCGGGCGGCGGCCCGGCGCGACGGGGTGCCGGACCGGTGGGTGGAGTCGGCCCGCCGCTCCCCGGTGCACGCCCTGGCCGTCCGGCACCGGGTGGCGCTCCCGCTGCACCCGGAGTACCGCACCATGCCGATGGTCTGGTACATCCCCCCGCTCTCCCCGGTGGTGGACGCGCTCTCCTCCACCGGGCACGACGGGGAGGACGCCGGCAACCTGTTCGGCGCCATCGACACGCTGCGCATCCCGGTGGAGTACCTCGCCGAGCTGTTCACCGCGGGCGACCCCGCGCCGGTCGAGGCGTCGCTGCGCACGCTCGCCGCGATGCGCTCGCACATGCGCCGGATCAACCTCGGCCAGGAGCCGGACCCCTCGATCGCCGAGTCGGCCGGCACCGACCCGGAGCGGATCGAGGAACTGTACCGGCTGCTCGCCCTGGCCAAGTACGACGACCGCTACGTCATCCCCACCGCCTACGGGGTGGACGACGCCGACCGGGGCGTGATCGACGAGGTCGGGTGCAGCCTGGACTACGAGGGCGGGCCGGGCATGGGCGGCATGGGCGCCTCGCACGGCCGGGCGCTCGGCCCGCCGCTCGGCGAGGCCTCGGGCCGCCCCGACCCCGCCGGCGTGGAGACCTTCCACGCGCTGCGGATGCGCCAGACCAGCGACGCGCCGGTCGACCGGGACGAGCTCAAGGGCAGGGTGAACCTGCTCAACTGGGACGGCAACGGCCGCCCGGAAGGGCTCTTCCCCGGAGAGCAGCACGGCCCCGGTGAGCGCCGCGCCGACCGGGAGGAGGACCGGTGAGGACTCAGGGGAGGCAGGTGCGCGACCGGGACACCGCGGTGGTGCGGCGCGCCGCCGCGCTGCTGCTGGACTACCCGGACCGGGCGTTCTTCGAGCGGCTGCCCGGCATCCGGGCCGCCGTGCTGGAGCTGCCCCGCGGCGGCCCGCGCACCGCCCTGGACCGGTTCTGCGCGTTCGCGGCCTCCACGCCCGAGCTGGAGCTGGCCGCGCACTACGTGGAGACCTTCGACATGCGCCGCCGCCGCGCGCTGCACATGACCTTCTACACCGACGGCGACACCCGCAGGCGCGGGCACACGCTGGCCCGGCTCAAGGAGGTCTACGCCGAGTGCGGCTGGCGGCCGGGCCCGCGGGAGCTCCCCGACCACCTGTCGGTGCTGCTGGAGTTCGCCGCCCGCGGCGACTCGGAGTGGGGCCGGGCGCTGCTGGTCCGGTTCCAGCCCGGCCTGGAGCTGCTCCGCGCCGGGCTGCACGAGCACGGCACGCCCTACGCCGAGGTGGTGGACGCGGTCGCGGCGACGCTCCCGCCGCCCGCGGCGGCGCAGCGGGCCGAGGCCCGCCGCCTCGCCGAGCAGGGGCCGCCCGCCGAGGACGTCGGGATGGAGCCCTACAGCGCGGCCGGCGGCGACGGGGCGGCCGGCGCCGCCGGGCCGGTGCAGCTGGGCATGCCCGCGGTGGGCGCCCCGGCGCCCTTCGACCCGTCCGCGGAGGGGCCGCGGTGACCCCGGCCGGCGTGATGCTGTGGGGCGTGCTTCCCTACGTCGTGCTGGTGCTGTTCATCGGCGGCGCGGTCTGGCGCTACCGGTACGACCAGTTCGGCTGGACCACCCGCTCCTCGCAGCTGTACGAGTCGAGGCTGCTGCGCATCGGCAGCCCGCTGTTCCACTTCGGGCTGCTGGTGGTGGTCATCGGGCACGCGGTGGGGCTGGCGGTCCCGAAGGCGTGGACCGCGGCGCTGGGCGTCACCGACGCGGCCTACCACGCGGTGGCGCTGGGCCTGGGCGCGGTGGCCGGGGCGTGCACGCTGGCCGGGGTGGCGCTGCTGGTCTGGCGGCGGCGCACCGCGGGGCCGGTGTTCAGCGCCACCACCGCCAACGACAAGGCGATGTACGCGGTGCTGCTGCTGGCGATCGTCGCCGGGCTGGCCACCACGCTGGTCTCCACTGCGGCCGAGTTCACCGGCGGGCACGAGCCGGACTACCGGACCACGGTGTCGGTGTGGTGGCGGAGCATCTGGGTGCTCCGGCCGGACGTCGCCGCGATGGCCGCCGCGGGCATGGTCTTCAAGGTGCACGTCCTGGTGGGGATGGCGCTGTTCGCGCTCTTCCCGTTCACCCGCCTGGTGCACGCGTTCAGCGTCCCCTGGTTCTACCTGTTCCGCCCGTACGTGGTGTACCGCTCCCGGGACGAGGCGGGCGGGCGGGCGACCCGGCCGGTCCGCCGCGGCTGGGGATGACCCGCGAGCGGCCCGACCCGATGACGAGAAGGGAGCCCGGCCATGCGGCTCTTCCCGCCGATCCCGCTGGAGGAATGGGATCGGACCAAGGCCACGCTGCACCGGTTCGAGCAGATCGTGGGCAAGATCAGGATGGCCTCCAGCCCGCGGCGGAACCACTGGTGGCACGTGCCGTTCCGGCTGACCGGCACCGGCCTCACCACCCGGCCGATGGGGCTGGTGGACGGCAACCCGCTGTTCACCGTCGACTTCGACTTCGTCCGGCACCTGCTGGTGGCGCGCACCGCCGAGGGGCGGGAGGCGTCGTTCCCGCTCAGCGGGCAGAGCGTCGCGTCGTTCTACCGGGAGGTGCTGTCCGCCCTGGAGGGGATCGGGGTGCACGTCGACATCGCCCGCCCCTACCCGTTCGACCTGCCCGACTCCGGCCGGCCGTTCGCCGAGGACACCGAGCACGCCACCTACCAGCCGGCCTGGGCCAACCGGTACTGGCGGGTGCTCGGCCAGGTCGGCGCGGTGCTGGAGGAGTTCGCCGCCGGCTACTCCGGCAAGACCAGCCCGGTGCACCACTTCTGGCACACCTTCGACATCGCCCTCACCCGGTTCGGCGGTGCGGAGGCGCCGCAGCCCGAGGAGGCGGGCCCGCTGGTCAGGGAGGCCTACTCCGAGGAGGTGACCAGCTTCGGGTTCTGGTTCGGCGACGAGAAGGTCCCCGAGCCGGCGTTCTACTCCTACACCGCGCCCGAGCCGGCCGGGCTGGCCGAGGCCCGGCTGCCGGCCGGCGCCGAGTGGGCGGAGAGCGGCCGGGGCCACCTCGCGCTGCTGCGCTACGGGGCGGTCCGGGAGGCCGAGGACCCGAAGGGCGCGGTGCTCTCCTTCTACGAGGCGGCCTACCGGGCGGGCGCGTCCCTGCTGGGCTGGGACACCGAGCGGCTGGCCTGCCCGAACGGGGTGACCGATCCGTACAGCGAAGCGAGGGGGAACCGGTGGGAGACGAACTGAGGCCGGAGGTCACCGACGTCCCGGCCCGGCGCCGCTACGAGGCCCGGCTCCCGGACGGCACCGTCGCGGGGTTCGCCGAGTACCTGCTGGCCGGGGAGATGGTGGTGTTCACGCACACCGAGGTCGACCCCGCCCACGAGGGCAAGGGGGTGGGCGGCGCGATCGTCCGCGCCTCGCTGGACCACATCCGCTCCCGGGGCCTGGTGGTGCTGCCGCTCTGCCCGTTCTACCAGGGCTGGATCGCCCGCCACCCGGACTACCGGGACCTGGTCTACAACCGCCCGGAGAGCAGGGTCACCGACTGACGGCGGGCGCCGGCCCCGGCCGGGGAGGGGGCGCGGGGCCGTGCGCTGGGCGTTCCCTCTGTCACGCAGGGGAGGCGCGGGCACCGGCCGGGTCACGAAACGGCCGACATCGGACAACGTCCGCGGCTCAGGCGGGTCGCGGGCCGAACCGGGGGTAGGGACGCGGTTCATCCGACCGTCCCCCCTCGGCCGCGAAGGAAACCCTCTTGGACCGTCTCAACGAACTCATCGTCTCCGCCACGGACGTCTTCTGGCTGTGGCTGCTCATTCCACTCCTGGTCCTGCTCAGCCTCTATTTCACGGTGCGGCTGGGCGTGGTGCAGATCCGCCTGGTACCGGAGATGCTCCGCCAGTTCCGCGGGAAGCCGGAGACCGCCGCGGACGGCAAGAAGGCGGTCTCGCCGTTCCAGGCGTTCTCCATCTCCGCAGCGGCCCGGATCGGCACCGGCAACGTGGTCGGCGTGGCCGGCGCGATCGCCATCGGCGGGCCCGGCGCCGTGTTCTGGATGTGGGTGATGGCGCTGCTGGTCGGCGCCGCCAGCTTCGTGGAGTCCACGCTGGCGCAGCTGTACAAGGCGCGCGACAGCAAGGGCTTCCACGGCGGCCCGGCCTACTACATGACCCGGGGCCTCAACGCGCGCTGGGCCGGCGTCATCTTCGCGGTGCTGATCACGGTGACCTTCGGGTTCGTGTTCAACGCGGTGCAGTCCAACACCATCTCCGGCGCCGTGCAGACCTCGGTGGAGGCGGCCGGCGCCGAGGTGCCCGGGTGGCTCCCGGTGCTGGTCGGGCTGGCGCTGGTGGCCGTCACCGCCGCGGTCGTCTTCGGCGGGGTGCGCCGGATCGCGCAGGTCGCCCAGGCCCTGGTGCCGTTCATGGCGCTGTTCTACATCCTGATGGGCCTGGCCGTGGTGGCGCTCAACGCCGAGAAGATCCTGCCGATGCTCACCCTGATCGTGCAGAGCGCCTTCGGGCTGCGCGAGGTGGCCGGCGCCGCGCTGGGCACCGTCATCGTGCAGGGCGTGCGCCGCGGCATGTTCTCCAACGAGGCGGGCCTGGGGTCGGCGCCGAACGCGGCCGCGACCGCCTCGGTCAGCCACCCGGTCAAGCAGGGCCTGCTGCAGACCTTCGGCGTCTACTTCGACACCCTGGTGATCTGCTCGATGACGGCCTTCCTGATCCTGGTCTCCGACCCGGTCTACGGCGAGGAGCGCGGCCCGGCGCTCACCCAGGAGGCGCTCCAGGCCGGCCTGGGCTCGTGGTCGCTGCACGCGCTCACCGCGGTGCTGCTGCTCCTGGCCTTCACCTCGGTGCTGGGCAACTACTACTACGGCGAGGCCAACGTCCGCTTCCTCAGCGGCAAGCGCGGGGTGATGCTCGGCTTCCAGCTGATCTTCCTGGTCGCCACCTTCCTCGGCGCGATCGGCAAGGTCGACGTGGTGTGGAGCCTGGCCGACACCACCATGGGCCTGATGGCGATGGTGAACCTGCTGGCCATCGCGCCGCTGGGCGGGATCGCGCTGCTGCTGCTGAAGGACTACGTGGAGCAGCGGCGCCAGGGGCTGGACCCGGTGTTCACCCGGGACCGGCTGCCGCAGCTGCGCAACGTCGAGTGCTGGGAGCCGGCGCGGCCGGAGGCCGAGCCGGCCGCCGAGCGCTGACCGGCGGACCTCATCAGGGTGCCCGACACGCTGGGTGGCGGTCGGGCGCCCCCGGCGACCCGGAGTGATCCCGGCAAAGCGTTGATCAGGTCGAAAACCCCTTATAGCGGGCGGGAGGGCGTGTCCGCGGCGCACCGAGTCGCTAGTGTGCTATGTCACATCGCCGCGCCTGTGCCGAGGGGGACACGATGCCCATCGTCTCGATCGAGCCCGCCACCCCGGACCGCTGGGACGACCTGGAACGCATGTTCGGACCGACCGGAGCGTACGGCCACTGCTGGTGCGCGTTCTTCCGGCGCCGCGCGAAGGACTTCACCGCCAGCACCTCCTGCCCGCCCCCGGAGCGCGGCCGGGGCAACCGGGAGACGCTGCGCCGGCTCACCCTCGACGGGCGGGTCCCGGGCCTGATCGCCTACGACGGGGCGGAGCCGTGCGGCTGGGTCGCGGTCGCGCGGCGCGAGGACTTCATCCGGCTGAGCCGCTCCCGGGCGCTGCGCCCGGTGGACCCGGACGAGCCGGGGGTGTGGTCGGTGGTCTGCTTCTGGCTCCCGCCGCGCCGGCGCAAGCACGGGCTGGGCACCCGGCTGCTGGACGCCGCGGTCGAGTACGCCCGGGCCGAGGGCGGCAGCGTGCTGGAGGGGTACCCGGTGGACACCGCCGGGGGGCGCGCGCCCAGCGCCGAGGTCTACACCGGGAGCGTCCGGATGTTCCAGAAGGCCGGGTTCAGCTGCGCGCCGCACCCGGTCAGCGAGCGGCCGGTGGCCCGGCTGCGGCTCAAGGAGGGCTGAGCCGCAGCCGGGTTCCGCGTCGCGGGTCAGCGGGTGGAGACGTCCACCGTCTGCTCGGAGGCGGCCACCGCCTTGTCCACGCTGTGCCCGAGGGCGAAGCCGGCCGGCGCGTAGGCGACGCCGAACTTCTCGGAGTAGGCGGCGGCGAAGTCGGCGTCGGTGACGGACACGTCGGTGTCGGCGGAGGCCGCGCCGGCGAATCCGAAGAAGGCGGGGATGACGATCGCGGAACCGAGGAGGATGCGCTTGATGCCGTTCATGTCAAGCCTCTGCATTTCTTTTCGAGGGAGTCATCTGCGTCCAGCAGCGGTCTCGGCCGTGCTTTCGGCGGGGGTTTCGTGTGCGTGGGCCCTGCACGGTCAGGACTCTCGCCACCTGCGGGGCAGGCCAACCGGGATCCGTTGAGTGATCCAGATCACTCCGTTTGCGACCCGGGGCGAACACGGATGAAAAGGGTGTGCGCCGCCCCGGAAATCCGGTGAAAATGCGGGCGGTTTCGGTTTCCGTCCGCTCCCCGCTTTCCCGTCTTTGAGTCGAGGGATTACGCATTTTCCGGCCCGGTCCGTTTCCGCCGGGACTCGCCCGGGAGGGAGCCGGTGCGGCCGACCCGCCGGGCTTGCCTACCCCCTAGGGGTATGTTAATCCTTGTCTCCGAGATACCCAGTAGGGGTATGACGAGAGGAGACCGACCATGTGCCAGCCCTGTGGGTGCGACACCGCGGCCGCCGACACCGCCGGTGCCGCCGCCGCGGACGCCGCCGAAGGCGTCCGCGTCTACACGGTCGAGGGGATGACCTGCGGCCACTGCGTGAACTCGGTGAGCGCCGAGGTCGGCCGGGTCCCCGGCGTCACCGGCGTCCGGGTGGACCTGGAGGCCGGGCGGGTCTCGGTCAGCGGCAGCGGCTTCGACGACGCGGCGATCGGCGGCGCGGTCCGCGACGCCGGGTACGCCCTGGCCGCCGGCTGACCCCGGGCCCCTCCGCCCCGCCGCGCGCCCGCGCGGCGCCCGCGGGCCGCCGCCCCTCCTCCGGGGGCGGCGGCCGTCGCCGTCCGGGGGGCGACTTTACTTAACCCGTGGTCAAGTGAAAGACTTGACCGCATGGAAAGCAACGAGCCCCCGCACGGCGGAACGCCCGAGGAGGCCCGGGCCGCGCTCGCCGCCCTGCAGGCGGACCGCGCCGCCCTGGCCGAGCGGATCGCCTCCCCCTGGTGGTACCACCCGGCCCTGGCGGCCGTCATGGCCGCCTTCGCGGTCTCCCCGGCCACGTCCGCACCGGGCGTGCTCGTCGTCGGAGGGAGCGTCGCCCTGATCTTCCTGGTGCAGGCCCAGGAGAAGGGGAGCGGCCTCTCGGTCACCCGCCCGGCCGGTCCGCGCAGCCTGGCGGTGCTGCTCGCCTACGGCGCGGTCGCCATCGCCCTGGTGGTCGCCTCCCTCGTGCTGGCCGCCGCGGGGGAGCGGCCGTGGATCGCCGCCACCGCCGGCCTCGCCTTCGCCTCGATGCTGGGCGGCGGCCTGGTCTACGACCGCGTCTACCGCGCAGAGCTGCGCGATGGCCGCTGACCCCCGCTTCGACGAGGCCATCCACGCGCCCAACCGGCTGCGCATCTGCGGCCTGCTCCGCCCCGTCGACGGCGCCGACTTCGCGGTCCTCCGCTCCACCCTGGGGCTGAGCGAGGCCAACCTCTCCAAGACCCTGCGCAGCCTGGTCGGACTCGGCTACGTGCGCACCGACAAGTCCGCCTCGCCCGCCCGGTCGGACGCCCGCCGCACCACCCGGGTCTCGCTGACCCCGGCCGGGAAGCGGGCCTTCGACGCCCACCTGGCCGCACTGCGCGACCTGGCCGAGGGGCGGCTCCCGCCGCAGGCCGGCGCGGGCCGGGGCCGGTAGCGCCCCGAGCCGCCGGGCCGGCGGCGGTACCGGAGCGGCCCGGCGGGCGGCGCGGCTACCCCCCGCCCGCCGGCAGGGCCCCCGCCCGCTCCGGGGGCGCCGGGTCCTCCCGGTCCGGTGCGTGCAGCGGCAGCCGCACCGTCACCGCCAGGCCGCCGCCCCGGCGCGGCGCGGCGGCCGCCGCGCCGCCGTGCGCCGCCGCGATGGAGGCGACGATGGAGAGCCCCAGCCCGCTGCCGCCCTCACCGGTGCGCTCCCGGCCCCGCCCGCCGCGGTGGAACGGCTCGAAGAGCCGGCCGGCCTCCGCCACCTCGGGGCCGGTGTTCTCCACCCGGACCACCGCCGACCCGCCCTCGGCGGCGACCCCGACCCGGACCGACCCGCCCGCGGCGTTGTACCGCACCGCGTTGTCCACCAGGTTGCGCACCAGGTGCTCCAGGAGCACCCGGTCGCCCAGGACCACCGCGCTCCGCTCCGCGGCCCGCAGCCGCACCCCCCGCTCGGCCGCGGCCTCCCGGTGCGCGGCCAGCACCCGGCGCGCCGGGCCGGCCAGGTCCACCGGTTCGGCCGCCTCCAGGCCCCGGTCGGAGCGGGCCAGCAGGAGCAGGCCGGCGACCAGCCGCTCGCTCTGCTCGGCCGACTCCAGCACCCGGCGCAGGTTCGGCTCCAGATCGGGCGGCACCCGCCCCTGGGAGAGCGGGATCTCCACCGCCGCCCGCTGCACCGCGAGCGGGGTGCGCAGCTCGTGCGAGGCGTTGGCGACGAACCGGCGCTGGCTCTCGAAGGCGTGCTGCAGCCGCTCCAGCATCCCGTCGAAGGTGTCGCCCAGCTCCCGGAACTCGTCGGCCGGCCCGGTCAGCGCGAGCCGCCGGTCCAGGTCGTGCTCGGAGAGCCGGCGCGCGGTCTCGGTCACCCGGTGCAGCCGGCGCAGCAGCCGGCCCGCCACCAGCCAGCCGGCGAAGGCGGCCAGCGCGGTGACCGCGACCAGCCCCGCGCCGGAGCGGAGCAGCAGGTCGCGCAGGACCGCCGCGCGGTAGTCCTGCATCGAGAGGGCGAGCTCGGCGGCGATCGGCTCCCCCGCGTCGGGGCCCCCGGCGGCGCCCGGGTCCGGCCGGACCGGCTCCGCGGGCATGAACGGGGGCGCCTCGCCGGGGGCGGTGCCCTCCAGCGGGGCCGCGGTGACCACCGTGCTGTGGTCGATCAGCCCGGCCGAGACGGTCGCGTAGTTCAGGGCCAGCAGCAGCACCCCGGCGGCGAGGAAGACCCCCGCGTAGACCAGCGCCAGCCGGGTCCGGACGGTCAGCGCGGCGCCCTTCGGCAGGGCGCGGATCCGGGAGCCCACCTCAGAGCCGGTAGCCGTGCCCGAGCACGGTGCTGATCAGCGGCGGCTCGCCGAGCTTGCGGCGGAGCCCGTGCACCACCACCTTCAGCACCCCGCTCGCCGCGTCCAGGTTGGCGTCCCACACCTTCTCGGTCAGCTGCACCGGGGAGACCGGGGCGCCGTCGGCCAGCAGCAGCTCCTCCAGCACGCCGAGCTCCTTGGGGCTCAGCTCCAGCGGCCGCCCGTCCCGGCTGGCGGTGCGCCGGTGCGGGTCCAGTTCGAGGCCGGCGCGGCGGAGCACCGGCGGCGGGGCCGGCCGGGACCGCCGGGCCAGCGCGCGCACCCGCGCCACCAGCTCCGGGTAGGCGAACGGCTTGGGCAGGTAGTCGTCGGCGCCCAGGCCGAACCCCTCGACCCGGTCCCCCACCCCGCCGGCGGCGGTGAGCATCAGCACCCGGGCCTGCACCGACGGGTCGCCGACCAGCAGTCCGCACACCTCGTCGCCGTGCCGCCGGGGCAGGTCGCGGTCGAGCACGACCACGTCGTAGCCGTGCACCATGGCCATCTCCAGGCCGGTGTCGCCGTCGTAGGCGGTGTCCACCGCCATGCCCTCGCCGCGCAGCCCGTCGGCCAGCATGTCGGCCAGTGCCTCGGTGTCCTCCACGATCAGGATCCTCACCCGCGCGCCCCGTCCTCTCCGCCTTCTCGCTCCCCCGGTTTTCTACTCGGCGCGGGTTAGCCCGGGGTTAAGGCCTCCGCGCAGCTCAGCGCCGTAACCCCGGGCTAACCCGGTGACCGGTGGCATGGGTGCGGCCCCGGCCGGGCGGCCGGGGACCGAAAGGAGACGCGATGCGAGCGATCACGGCCGCGGCGGCCCGCGGGGGCGCCGGCGCGCTGCTCGCCCTGGGGCTGCTCACCGGGTGCGGCACGGCCGGCGGCGGCCAGGGGGAGCAGGCCGGCGGCGGGGCGGAGAGCGAGGAGGAGCGCCTCCAGGAGGCGCAGCTGGAGTTCGCCCGGTGCATGCGGGACAACGGGGTGGACATGCCCGACCCCGGCGGGGACGGGTCGGTCGCGGCGCTGCAGATGGACGGGAAGACCGAGAAGGCGCTGGAGGCCTGCGAGGAGGAGGTCCCGATGGACGAGTTCGAGCCCTCGGAGAAGGAGCTCGCCGAGATGCACGAGCGCGACCTGGAGCTGGCCGAGTGCCTGCGCGGCGAGGGCATCGAGGTCGAGGACCCGAAGAAGGGCGAGGGGATGACGCTGCCCGCCGACGCCGACGGCATGGAGGAGGCGATGGAGGCCTGCGGGCAGGACGGCGGCATGGCCCCCGTGCAGGGCGGGGGCGGGGGGAAGTGAGGCGGATCCGCCGCCCCGGCCGCCGCGCCGCGGCCGCACTGGCCTGCGCGGCCGTCCTCGCCGCCGGCGGGGGCGCCGCGCTGGTCGCCTGGGGCGGGCCCGAGGAGGAGCGGGACGGCGCCGCCGGCACCGGGGCGAGCGAGGAGGTCCGCCGCACCGACCTGAGCGAGCACACCGCCCTGGACGGCGAGCTCGGCTACCGCGGCTCCGGCGAGGTGCTCGCCGGCGGCGAGGGCGTCCTCACCCGGCTGCCGAAGAAGGGCGCGGTGGTCGGGCCCGGAGAGGTGCTCTACGAGGTGGACGACCGCCCGGTGGTGCTGCTCCGCGGCGACGCCCCCGCCTACCGGCCGCTCGAGCCCGGCGCGGAGGGCGAGGACGTGCACCGCTTCGAGCGGGCCCTCGCCGAACTGGGCTACACCGGCTTCACCCCGGACGAGGAGTACACCGCGCTGACCGCCGAGGCGGTGAAGCGCTGGCAGCGCGACACCGGCGCCCGCCCCACCGGCGAGGTCGACCCGGCCGGGGTCTGGTTCGCCCCCGGTGAGCTGCGCGTCTCCGGGCACCCCGGGAAGAAGGGCCAGCGGCTCGCCGGCTCCGAGCCGGTGCTGGAGACCACCACCACCGAGCAGGTGGTGCGCACCGAGGTCGAGGCGGCCGACCGCGGCCTGGTGGAGGAGGACGACGAGGTGGAGGTGGTGCTGCCCAGCGGCGAGCGGGTCGCGGGCCGGATCACCTCGGTCGGCACCGTGGCCGAGGAGCGCGACGACGGCCAGGGCGGGAAGTCCGACCCGGTCCTGTCGGTCTCGGTGGAGCCGGAGGAGAGCGCCACCGCGGCCTTCTTCGACCGGGCCCCGGTCGAGGTCGAGGTGCGCACCGACACCCGCGAGGACGTGCTCGCGGTGCCGGTCGGCGCGCTGATCTCGCTGCCCGGCGGCGGCTACGGGGTCTCGGTGCTCGGCTCCGGCGGCCGGGTGGCCGACGTCGAGGTGGAGACCGGCCTGTTCGCCGACGGCCTGGTGGAGATCGAGGGAGACGTCGAGGAGGGGCAGAGAGTGGTGGTCCCCACGTGAGCGCGGACGGGACCGGCCGCGCGGCGCCGGGAGCGGAGCCGGCGCCCGCGGCCGAACTGGCCGGGGTCTCCCGGCACTACCCGGGCGGGGTGCGGGCGCTGGACGGGGTGTCGCTGCGGATCGGCCGCGGCGAGCTGCTGGCCATCGTCGGCCCGTCCGGTTCGGGCAAGTCCACCCTGCTCAACCTGCTCGGCATGCTGGACGTGCCGACCGGGGGCACGGTCCGGGTCGCCGGGCACGACGTCGGGGAGCTGGACGACGACCGCCGGTCGGCGCTGCGCGCCCGCGCCGTCGGGTTCGTCTTCCAGCAGTTCCACCTGGACGCCGGCGCGAGCGCGCGGGACAACGTCGCCGACGGGCTGCTCTACGCCGGGGTGCCGGCGCGGCTCCGCCGGGAGCGCGCCGAGCGGGCGCTGCGCCGGGTGGGCCTGGGCGACCGGCTCGGCCACCGGCCGGGCGAGCTCTCCGGCGGGCAGCGGCAGCGGGTCGCGGTGGCGCGGGCGCTGGTCGGCGAGCCCGGCCTGCTGCTGGCCGACGAGCCCACCGGCGCCCTGGACACCGCCTCCGGGGCCGCGGTGGTGGAGCTGCTCCGCGAGCTCAACGCGGCGGGCACCGCCGTCGCGGTCATCACGCACGACACCGGGCTCGCCGCGTCGCTGCCCCGCCGGGTGCGGGTGCGCGACGGCCGGATCACCGCGGACGAGCGCGGCGGCGCGGCGGAGGTGCGGCCATGACCCCGGGGGCACCGCCGCGCCCGGCCCGGCTCTCCCCGCGCGACGTGCTGGGCACCGCCGCGGCCGGGCTGCGCGCCCGCCCGCTGCGGGTGCTGCTCTCCGCGCTGGGCATCGCGATCGGCATCGCGGCGATGGTCGCGGTGGTGGGCATCTCCGCCTCCGGCCGGGCCGGGCTGGAGGAGCGGCTGGAGAGCCTGGGCACCAACCTGGTCACCGCGGAGCCGGGGAAGTCGCTCTTCGGCGGGGAGGCGGAGCTGCCCGCCGAGGCCGCGGGCCGGGCCGGGCGGATCCCCGGGGTGCAGCGGGTCGGCCAGGCCGGCGAGGTGCCCGGCGCCTCCGTCTACCGGTCCGACCTGATCCCGGAGGAGGAGTCCGGCGGGCTCAGCGTGCAGGCCGCCGGCCCCGGCCTGCCCGGGGTGCTCCGGGCCGAGATGGCCGAGGGGTCCTGGCTGACCGCGCCGGCCTCGCGCTACCCGGCGGTGGTGCTCGGCGCCACCGCGGCGGAGCGGCTGGGGATCACCCGGGTCGCCCCGGACACCCGGGTGCTCATCGGCGACGCCTACTTCAGCGTGGTGGGCGTGCTGGAACCGGTGGAGCTGGCCCCGGAGCTGGACACCGCGGCCCTGGTCGGCTGGGACGCGGCCGTCCGGGAGCTGGGCTTCTCCGGGAACCCCACCCGGGTATACGTGCGGGCCGACCCGGAGCGCCTGGGCGCGGTGCGCGAGCTGCTCCCGGGCACCGTCGACCCGGAGCGGCCGCACGGCGTCTCGGTCTCCCGCCCCTCCGACGCGCTGGCCGCGCAGCAGGAGGCGGACCGGGCGCTCACCGGCCTCCTGCTCGGCCTGGGCGGGGTCGCGCTGCTGGTCGGCGGGGTCGGGGTGGCCAACACCATGGTCATCTCGGTGCTGGAGCGGCGCGGCGAGATCGGGCTCCGCCGCGCGCTGGGCGCCACCCGCCGGCAGATCCGCGGCCAGTTCCTGGCGGAGGCGGTGGCGCTGTCCGCGCTGGGCGGCGCGGCGGGCGCGGTGCTGGGCGCCGGGGTCACCGCCGGGTACGCGCTCTTCCAGGGGTGGGCGATCGCGGTGCCGCCGTGGGCGCTGCTCGGCGGGGTCGCCGCGACGGTGCCGATCGGCGCGCTGGCCGGGCTGCTGCCCGCGGTGCGCGCCGCGCGGCTGCCGCCGACCGAGGCGCTCGGGCCGGGCTGACCCGGGCGCCCGGCCCCTCCCCGCGGCCGCCGCGGGGAGGGGCTTCGGCGTTTCCGGGCGCGCCCCGGTGCCCTTGATATACCCTAGGGGGGTATGGTACTCATATGAGTGCGGGCACGGAGGCGGCGGAGCCGCCCCGGGCCGGACGGGATCAGAGGGACGACAGGAGGCGGAAATGTCCGGTGCGACCACCACCGTTTACACCGTTCAGGGCATGACCTGCGGGCACTGCGTCGCCTCGGTCACCGAGGAGGTCGGCGAAGTGGCCGGCGTCACCGGGGTCGAGGTCGACCTGGCCACCGGCCGATTGGAAGTGTCCGGCGACGGCCCGGTGGACGGAGCGCTGGTGCGCGCCGCCGTCCAGGAGGCCGGCTACGAGGTGAAGGACTGACATGAACGTTCCCGCGAAACTGGGCCTCTACGGCCTCGGACTGGTCGTGGCGTTCGCCGGGGCGCTCGGCGCCGGAACGCTGACCGGCCCGGTGCTGTCCGGCGGCCCGGCGGCGGGCTCGGAGGGCGGCCACGGCGGCGCCGGCGGCCACACCGGCGCCGAAGGCGCCGGGGCCGGCGCCCCGCCCGGCCTGCAGGTCTCCGACGGCGGCTACACCCTGGAACCGGTCTCCGCGCCGGAGAAGGCGGGGAAGAAGGGCGAGCTCTCCTTCCGCATCACCGGCCCCGACGGCGAGCCGGTCACCGGCTTCCGGGTCGAGCACGAGAAGCGGATGCACCTCGTCGTCGTCGGCCGGGACACGGCGGGCTACCGCCACCTGCACCCGAAGATGGACGGCGACGGGCTCTGGACGGTGGAGACCGAGTTCGATACCCCCGGCCCCTACCGGATGTTCGCCGACTTCGCCCCCGAGGGCACCGAGGAGGGCCTGGTGCTCGGCGCCGACCTCGCCGTCCCCGGCGACTACGAGCCGGAGCCGCTGCCCGAGATCGAGCGGGTCGCCGAGGTCGACGGCTACACCGTCCGCCTGGGCGGCGCCCTGGCCGCCGGCGGCTCCGGGGAGCTGGACTTCACCGTCACCAAGGACGGCGAGCCCGTCGACGACCTGGAGCCCTACCTGGGCGCCTACGGCCACCTGGTGGCGCTGCGCGCCGGCGACCTGGCCTACCTGCACGTGCACCCGCACGGCGAGCCCGGCGACGGCGAGACCGCCCCCGGCCCCGAGGTGCGTTTCACCGCCGAGGCGCCCAGCACCGGCGAGTACCGCCTCTTCCTCGACTTCAAGCACGGCGGGAAGGTCCGCACCGCGGAGTTCACCGCCGCCGCCTCCCCCGGCGGCAGCGGCGGCCACGGGCACTGACCCGGCGCGGACTTCCACGATCCACCCCACGGAGGACACAGCGATGAGCGGAACCGATCAGGCGGAGCGGGCACAAGGCCAGGTGGAGCTGGCCATCGGCGGAATGACCTGCGCCTCCTGCGCCAACCGCATCGAGCGGCGGCTGAACAAGCTGGAGGGCGTCACCGCCACCGTCAACTACGCCACCGAGAAGGCCCGGGTGGTCTTCGACGAGGGCGCCGCCGAGATCCCGGTCGACCGCCTGATCTCCCAGGTGGAGGACGCCGGCTACACCGCGGCGGTGCCCGCGCCGCCGAAGCCCGCCGGCGGGGGCGCCCCCGCCGGGGACGGGGCGGCCGAGCCCGACCCGGTGCGGGCGCTCCGCGACCGCACCCTGGTCAGCCTGGTGCTGTCCGTGCCGGTCATCGCGATGGCGATGTTCCCGGTGCTGCAGTTCGCCTACTGGCAGTGGCTCTCGCTCACCCTGGCCGCGCCGGTGCTGGTCTGGGGCGCGCTGCCGTTCCACAAGGCCGCCTGGAAGAACCTCCGGCTGGGCACCGCCACCATGGACACCCTGGTGTCGATGGGCACCCTCGCCGCGTTCGCCTGGTCGCTGTACGCGCTCTTCTTCGGCACCGCCGGAGAACCCGGCATGGTGCACCCCTTCGAGCTGACCATCGCGCCCAGCGACGGCGCCGCCAACATCTACCTCGAGGTCGCCGCCGGCGTCACCACGTTCATCCTGCTCGGCCGGTACTTCGAGGCGCGCTCCAAGCGGCGCGCCGGGGCGGCGCTGCGCGCCCTGCTGGAGATGGGCGCCAAGGACGTCGCGGTGCTGCGCGACGGCACCGAGCAGCGCATCCCGGTGGAGGAGCTGGCCGAGGGCGACCTGTTCGTGGTCCGCCCCGGCGAGAAGATCGCCACCGACGGCACCGTCGAGGAGGGCAGCTCCGCGGTCGACATGAGCATGCTCACCGGCGAGTCGGTCCCGGTCGAGGTCGAGCCCGGCGCGCAGGTGGCCGGGGCGACGGTCAACGCCGGCGGGCGGCTGGTGGTGCGCGCCACCCGGGTCGGCTCCGACACCCAGCTGGCGCAGATGGCGCGGATGGTCGAGGAGGCGCAGAACGGCAAGGCCGAGGTGCAGCGGCTCGCCGACCGCATCTCCGGGATCTTCGTCCCGGTGGTGATCGTGCTGGCCGTGGCGACCCTCGGGTTCTGGCTGGGCACCGGCGGCGGCGTCGCGGCGGCGTTCACCGCCGCGGTCGCGGTCCTCATCATCGCCTGCCCCTGCGCGCTGGGCCTGGCCACCCCGACCGCGCTGATGGTCGGCACCGGCCGCGGCGCCCAGCTCGGCATCCTGATCAAGGGCCCGGAGGTGCTGGAGAGCACCCGCCGCATCGACACCATCGTGCTGGACAAGACCGGCACCGTCACCGAGGGCAGCATGGCCCTGGCCGAGGTGCACGTCGCCGCCGGCGAGGACGAGAAGGAGGTGCTCCGGCTGGCCGGGGCGCTGGAGCACGCCTCGGAGCACCCGATCGCCCAGGCCATCGCCAAGGGCGCCGCGGAGCGCGCCGGCGCCCTGCCCGCCGTCGAGGACTTCGCCAACCAGGAGGGGCTGGGCGTGCAGGGCGTGGTCGACGGCCACCTGGTCCTGGTCGGCCGGACCGCGCTGCTGGCCGAGTGGTCGCAGCACCTGCCGGAGGAGCTGGAGCGGGCCAAGGCCGATGCCGAGGCGCGCGGCCGCACCGCCGTCGCGGTCGGCTGGGACGGCGCCGCCCGCGCGGTGCTGGTCGTCTCCGACACGGTCAAGCCGACCAGCGCCGAGGCGGTCCGCCGCTTCCGCGAGCTGGGCCTCACCCCGATCCTGCTGACCGGGGACACCACCGCGGTCGCCGAGTCGGTCGCCGCCGAGGTCGGCATCGACGAGGTCATCGCGGAGGTGATGCCCAAGGACAAGGTGGACGTGGTCAAGCGGCTGCAGGGCGAGGGCCGGGCGGTGGCCATGGTCGGCGACGGGGTGAACGACGCCGCCGCGCTGGCCCAGGCCGACCTGGGGCTCTCCATGGGCACCGGGACCGACGTCGCGATCGAGGCGGGCGACCTCACCCTGGTCCGCGGCGACCTGCGCTCCGCGGCCGACGCGATCCGGCTCTCCCGGCGCACCCTGGCCACCATCAAGGGCAACCTGTTCTGGGCCTTCGCCTACAACACCGCGGCCCTGCCGCTGGCCGCGGCCGGGCTGCTCAACCCGATGATCGCCGGTGCGGCGATGGCCTTCTCCAGCGTCTTCGTGGTCGGCAACAGCCTCCGGCTGCGCCGCTTCAAGGCGGCCGACTGACCCGGAGGGGAGCGAGGAGCGCCGCGGGGCGCCGGGCCGGCCGGCCCGGCGCCCCTTGCGCTTCCGGGGCGCGCCTCGGGCGCCCCGCGCGGTCCGGGGCGGCGGGGGCGCGCCGGCGGCCGCTCCGCCGAGGGGCGGCCGGGAGCAGGGGAGGGGAGTGCGCCCGGCGGGGCCGGGCGGCGCCGTCCTCGCGGGACCGGCGCCGCCCGCGGGGCGTCCGGGGTCCCGGCCGGAGCCCCGCGCGGGAAGGGGTCAGCGCGCGGCGGGCTCGGGCGCCTCGGCCGCGGCGGTCCGCTCCACCCAGGCGCGCACCTCCGCGGCGGTCCGCTCCACCGGGGAGCCGGTGGTGTCCAGCAGCTCCACCGGCGGGTCCAGCTCCGCGCCCTCCTCGGACAGCCAGGCCGCGTAGTCGAGCATCTCCGCGATGCGCGGCTCGTCCCACCCGCGCCAGGCGGGCCGGGCGCGCAGCCGCGCGGCGAGCACCTCAGGGTCGCAGGTGAGCGCCAGGTAGTGGATCCGGGAGAACAGCGCCCGCTCCGGCAGCGGCTCCAGCTCGGGCGGGACCACGGTGCCGCAGAGCACCACCGGGCGGCCGCTCTGCTGGATCATCGCCGCGGTCCGCAGCCAGGTGGAGCGGAACGCCCGGTGCTCCCCGGCGGGGTCGCGCAGCGCCCCCACCCAGAGCACGTCCTGCTCCAGCACCACGAACCGGTCGGAGAGCGCCTCCACCAGCAGCCGGCCCACGGTCGACTTGCCGGTGCCGCTCGGCCCGGCCACGCAGAACAGCGGGGACCGCAGGAAGGGGCGGTCGCGGCCGCAGAAGCGGCAGCGCAGCCCCCGCCCGCCGGCCCCCGGTTCCGGAGCCTCGTCGAATTCGCCGCACTCCGGGCAGATCAGCGGGTTCAATCGAACAGGTTCTCCAGGAAGCTCTTCTTCCGGCGGCGCCCGTACGGGCCGGGCGAGTCGGAGTAGCCGCCCCGGTACCCGTGCGGCGAGTCGGGGTAGCCGCCCCGGTGGCCGCGCGGGGAGTCCGGGTAGCCGCCCCGGTGGCCGCGGGGCGAGTCGGGGTAGCCGCCCCGGTGGCCGCCCGGCGGCACCTGGCCGGCCGGAGGGGCGTAGGGCGGAGGGGCGGCGCTGCTGTAGTGGCGCTTCTCCGCGGCGATGATCTGCTCGAGCTCACCCCGGTCCAGGAAGATCCCCGAGCAGCCGAGGCACTGCTCCAGATGGATCCCCTGTCGGGCGACGGTCTGCAGGCTTCCTTGGCACTTTGGGCATATCACGCCGACATCGTATGCGAGGCGCCGCGGGCGCGGTCACTGGCTGTGGACAGGGCACTATCGATCCGTCGCCGAAACCGCTACGGTACGTCCGGAAACCCTTGCGGTTGAGGGGTTTTCGTGCAATTCCGCGACCCAGGACGGCGACGGCCTTGACGAGTAGCTGCCCTCATCTGAAGCTCTACGACCCCGAGTTCCACCGGGACCACCACGCCGCGTACGAGAAGATGCGCGCCGAGCACGGCCCGGTGATCCCCGTCGAGCTCGAGCCCGGTGTCGAAGGCTGGCTGGTGATCGACTACGCGACGATCACCGCCTGGTGCCGGGACGAGCGCGCCTTCAGCCGGGACGCGCACCGGTGGCGGGACTGGCGCGAGGGGCGGGTCCCCGACGACGCCGCGGTGATCGGGATGATGAAGCCCCGGCCCAACGCGCTGTTCTCCGACGGCGAGGCGCACCGCCGGGTGCGGCGGGCGATGACCGACGCGTTCGCCCGGTTCGACTCGGCCCGGATCGCCGCGGACGCGCGGGAGCTGGCCGGCGGCCTCATCGACGAGTTCTGCGCCCGAGGCGAGGCCGACCTGGTGGCGGAGTACGCCAACCCGCTGCCGCTGCTGGTGATGAACCGGCTGTTCGGCATGGACGAGGCGTCCGGCCGGCGGTTCTTCGCCGCGCTGCGCGACATGTGGGACGGCGTCGACGCCGAGCGCGCCAACCAGGAGATCGAGACGGTCCTCTCCGAACTGGTCGGCGCCAAGCGCGACCGGCCCGGCGAGGACATCACCAGCATGCTCATGCAGCACCGCGCCGGGCTCACCGACGAGGAGGTCATCCAGCACCTGGTGCTGATGATCGGCGCGGGCAGCGAGCCCAGCGCCTGCCTGCTCTCCAACGCGGTGCGGGTGATGCTCACCGACCGCCGCCTCGGCGACGACCTGGCGTCCGCGCGCACCGCCATCCCGGACGCCATCGACCAGGTGATGTGGACCGCGCCGCCGGTCACCAACTACCCGGTCATGTACCCCACGCAGGACGTCACGCTTCCCAGCGGCGCGGTGATCCGCGAGGGGAGCCCCGTCCTGCTCGGCTTCGCCGCGGCCAACCGGGTCGTCGCCGACGAGTACCGCGACCGGCTGGAGGACGCCCCCAACCGGGCCCACCTGGCCTGGGGCGTCGGCCCGCACCGCTGCCCCGCCAAGGAGATGGCCACCGCCATCTCCATCACCGGCATCGAGGTGCTGCTGAACCGGCTGCCCCGGCTCCGCCTCGCGGTGCCCGCCGACGAGCTGGCCTGGCGCCTCTCGCCGTTCGGCCACGCCCTGACCCGGCTCCCCGTCGCTTTCGATCCCCAGTCCCCCGAGCAGGAAGGAACGGCGTGGAAGCCGTCAGACTCCGAACCGGATACCTCCACGACCAGGCCGCCGAGCTCCGAGAAGCAGGGGCGGTCGTCCCTGTCGAGCTTCCTGGCGAGGTTGCTGCGTGGGCGGTGACCCGGCACGCCGCGGTGATGGAGGTGCTCACCCACCCCCAGGTCAAGAAGAACCCGAAGTACTGGCGGGCCTGGCGGGACGGTGAGATCCCGCCCGACTGGCAGCTCATCTCCTGGGTCGCCGCGGACAACATGCTGGCCCGCGACGACGAGGACCACACCCGGCTGCGCAAGCTCGTCTCCAAGGCCTTCACCCCGCGCCGGGTGCAGGGGATGCAGGACCGCATCGCGGAGATCGTCGAGGGGCTGCTGGACGGCATGGAGGCCGGTGACGGCACCGCCGACATCAAGGCGCAGCTCGCGCTGCCGCTGCCGATGACGGTGATCAGCGACCTGTTCGGGGTCGAGGAGGAGTCCGCCCGCGCCGAGCTGCACCGCCGGATCGGGATGATGTTCGACCAGAGCATCACCCCCGAGCAGGCCTACGAGAACCACGTCGGCACCCAGCGGTTCCTCACCGAGCTGGTGGCGCGCAAGCGCGCCGAGCCCGGCGACGACATGACCAGCGCCCTGATCGCCGCGCGCGACGCCGACAACGACCGGCTGTCGGAGTCGGAGCTGGTGTGGACGCTGATCCTGATCATCGGCGCCGGCTACGAGACCACCATGAACCTGCTCACCAACACGGTGCAGGCGCTGCTCACCCACCGGGACCAGCTCGACATGGTCCTGCGCGGCGAGCGCGAGTGGAGCGACGCCGTCGAGGAGACGCTGCGCTGGAACACCTCGATCCAGAGCGTCCCGCTGCGCTACGCCGCAGCGGACATCGAGATCGACGGCACCGTGGTGCCCGAGGGCGACGCGCTGCTGGTCTCCTACGGCTCGGCCGGCCGCGACCGGCTGCTGCACGCCGAGGGCGCCGACCGGTTCGACATCACCCGGGAGGACAAGACGCACGTCTCCTTCTCGCACGGGGCGCACTACTGCCTCGGCGCCAACCTGGCCCAGATGGAGCTGGCGGTGGCGCTGCCCGCGCTCTGGAAGCGCTTCCCCGGCCTGGAGCTGCTGGAGGCCGACCCCGAGCAGGTCCCCTCCATCGTCTCCAACGGCGTCACCTCGCTCCGGGTGCGCCTGGGCTGAACCGCGCGGCGGGGGCGGCCGCTCTCCCGGCCGCCCCCGCGCCCGCGCCCGCGGGCCGCGCCTCTCCGCGTGCGCGCGGGCACACCGGTGACGGTTTCGGGCCGGCCCCGCCGCCGCCCCGGGTGACCGGGACCGGTCTGCTCAGGGGATCCGGGACCGCCTCCGCCGGGAGGGACTTAGACTCGCCTGGGTGGCGCCCGGATCGCGTGCGCACCTCTGACGAGCCCGAGGAAGCCCCAGCCATGAGTACTGAGCAGACCGGCCCCGGACACGTGCTGTCCGGGCGCTACCGGCTCACCGAGCTGATCGGTGCGGGCGGTATGGGCCGCGTCTGGCGGGGCGAGGACGAGCTCCTCGACCGCCAGGTCGCGATCAAGGAGCTCATCATCTCCCCGCAGCTTCCGCAGCAGGAGATCGACGTACTGCGCACCCGGATGCTGCGCGAGGCGCGCAGCGCCGCCCGGCTCGGCCACCCCTCCATCATCACCGTCTTCGACGTGGTGGAGAGCGACGACCGCCCGTGGATCGTGATGGAGCTGGTCCGCGGCCGCTCGCTCGGCGACATCATCAAGGAGGACGGCGCGCTGACGCCGGCCCGCGCCGCCAAGATCGGCCTGCAGATGGCCACCGCGCTCTCCATCGCGCACGACCGGGGCATCGTGCACCGCGACATCAAGCCGGGGAACGTGCTGGTCGGCAGCGGCGACCGGGCGGTCCTCACCGACTTCGGCATCGCCCGGCTGGAGGGCACCTCCGGGCTGACCAGCACCGGCCTGCTCATCGGCTCGCCCGGCTACCTCGCGCCGGAGCAGGCGCAGGGCCGCCCGGCCACCCCGGCGACCGACATCTGGTCCCTGGGCGTCACGCTGTACCAGGCGGTGGAGGGCAGGATGCCGTTCCACCGGGAGGTGCCGGTGGCCACGCTGACCGCGATCGTCACCGAGGAGGTGCCCCCGCCGGGGTCCGCGGGGCCGCTGACCGGGGCGCTGGAGGCGATGCTCACCAAGGACCCGGAGGGGCGCCCGTCGATCACCGAGGCGCACGCGCTGCTGCACGCCGCCTCGGTCGCCGCGGAGCGGAGCCGGGCGCGGGCGGACCGGGACGCGATGCGCGCCGCCCGGACCACCGTCGCCGAGCCCCCGCCGGTCGCGGACCCGTCGGCGGCCGCCGCCCCGGCGGGGGCGGCGGAGGCGGGGGGCGGGGAGCGCCCGCCCTACCTGCCGCCGGGCGCCGGCGCGGCCGCGCCGCCCGGGACCGGGCGGACCGGGCGGGCGGCGCTGCTCATCGGGGCGGCCTGCGTCGCCCTGCTGCTCGCCGTGGGCCTGGCGTTCTGGCTGGGCCAGGGGGAGGGGGCGGACCCCGCCGAAACCGGGCCCGCCGCCGAGCAGGACGCCGGCGGGGGCGCGGGGGAGGCCGCCCCCGGCGGCGAGGACGGCGCCGAAGAGGAGCCGGAAGAGGAAGAGGAACCGGAGCCGGAGGGCCCGCCGGTGGAGAACTACGCCGACGAGACCGGCTTCTCCGCCGACCTGCCCGAGGGCTGGGAGTACGACCGCCGGGAGGGCACCAGCGTCTTCTTCGACCTCCCCGGCGGCGGCTACCTGCAGATCGACCAGACCGACTCCCCGGGCGACGACGCGGAGCAGGACTGGCGGCAGCAGGAGGGCGCCATCTCGCAGAACTTCTCCGGGTATCAGCGGCAGCACATCAAGGCCCTGGACGACCCCTGGACCGACCGGTACGTCAGCGCCGCCGACTGGGAGTTCACCTTCGACGGCCGGCACGCGGTCAACCGCGCCTTCCACACCGAGGACAAGGGGTACGCCCTCTTCCTGGTCTCGCCCCCGGAGACCTGGGAGGAGAACCGGGGGCTGCTGGACGGCGTCGCCGCCTCCTTCGAACCGGCCTCCTGACCCCGGCCCGCCCGGACCGGCCGGGGCCGCCCCCCTCCCCCGCGCCCTCCTCGCCGCGGGGCCGGGAGCGCGCCGTCCACAGGCGGTGGACGAGGGGGCGGCGGCCTCTCCCGGCTGTGCGATGCTGAGCTCCGGACCGTCCCCGACGAGCGGAGGAACGCGGGCATGGCCGTCATCGCCGCCCTGCTCTACCTGGTGCTGATCCTGGCGAGCGGCGGCCTGGCGCGCCGGGTGCTCGGGGTGCCCATCGGCTGGCCGCGGGTCATCGTGGTCGGGTTCGCGGTGCTGGCCAGCGCCTACGGCGCGGTCTACGGGGTGCTCACCTCCTCCGGCCTGGAAACGGGCCCGGAGGCGGCCCAGGGGGACCCGCTCCCCTACATCGTGCTGCCGGTCCTCGCCATGGCCTGGACCTTCCTGGGCGGACTGGTCGTCCTGGTGCTGCTGGAGATCTTCCTGCCCACCGGGACGCTGCCGCCGGTGCGCGCGCTGTTCACCGGGTGGCGCTCGCGGCTGCGGCGGGCCCGCCGGTACGCCCAGATCACCGCCATCGCGGCCAAGCACGGGCTCGGCGCCTACCTGCGCGGCCGCAGGCGGACCGCGCCGGCGCAGGGGATGGCCAAGACCGCCCGGTCGCTGACCGCCGCGCTGAACGAGGCCGGGGTCGCCTTCATCAAGTTCGGCCAGATGCTCTCCTCCCGCCCCGACCTGGTGCCCGACGTCTTCGTCCGGGAGCTCTCCCGGCTGCAGACCGCGGCCGACCCGGAGCCCTGGCCCCGGATCGAGGCCGCGATCGAGGGGGCGCTGGGCCGGCCCGTCGGCGAGGTGTTCGCCTCGATCGACCCCGAGCCGCTCGCCGCGGCCTCGGTCGCCCAGGTGCACGCCGGCGAGCTGCTCGACGGCGAGCGGGTGGTGGTGAAGGTGCAGCGCCCCGGGGCGCAGCGCCAGGTCGAGGCGGACGTCGACATCCTGCTCCGGCTCGGCCGCCGGCTGGACCGGGGCACCGCCTGGGGGGCGGCGCTGGGCGTGCGGCGGCTCGCCGAGGGGTTCGCCGACTCCCTGGAGGAGGAGCTCGACTACACCGTCGAGCTGGACAACATGCGCGCCATCGCGGCCGCCGGCGGCATCCGGGTGCCCGCGCCCCGCCCCGAGTACTCCTCGCGGACCCTGCTGGTGATGGAGCGGATCGACGGCACCCCGGTCGGCGGCGCCGCCGACCTGCTCGCCGGCTTCACCGCCGAGGAGCGCCGGGAGCTCGCCGAGCGCCTGGTCGGCGAGGTGCTCAGGCAGATCACCGTGACCGGGGTGTTCCACGCCGACCTGCACATGGGCAACATCCTGATCGGCCCGGACCGCGAGCCCGCCATGCTCGACTTCGGCTCGGTGGGGCGGCTGGACGGCGGCGCCCGCACCTCGCTCGGCCTGCTGCTGATGGCCATCGAGCGGGACGACTCCGCCGCCGCCGCCGATGCCCTCATCGACCTGCTGGACCGCCCCGACGAGCTGGACGAGCGGCGGCTGGAGCGGGAGGTCGGCCAGCTCATGGTCCGCTTCTCCGGCGGCCTCGGCGGGCGGGGGAGCGCCGACATGTTCTCCCGGCTGCTCCCGCTCATCCTCGGGCACGGCTTCTCGGTGCCGCCGCAGATCGCCGCGGCCTTCCGCGCCCTGGCCGCACTGGAGGGCACCCTGGCCGCGATCAGCCCCGGCCTCGACCTGGTCGAGGCCGCCCGCCGGCAGGGGCGGCTGCTCGCCGGCGAGACCCTCGGCGGCACCGACGTGCGGGCCGCCCTGGAGCGGCGGCTCGCCGCGATGCTGCCCGCCCTGGAGCGGCTGCCCCGCCGGCTGGACAAGATCACCCAGGACCTGGAGCAGGGCCGGTTCACCGTCGGCATCCGCCCGTTCGCCGACCGGCGGGACCGCGGCTTCGCCACCGGACTGGTCCGCCAGACCGTCCTCGCCCTGCTGGCCGCCACCGCGGTCCTCGGCGCGATCCTCCTGATCACCGCCGACACCGGCCCGATGGTCGCCCCCGCGCTCCCGCTCTACGCCTTCTTCGGCTACACCCTGCTCTTCGTCGGGTTCGTGCTCGCGCTGCGCTCCCTGGTCCTGGTCTTCCAGACCGACCGCCCCGGCGACGGCTGAGCGGCCGCCGGGCCCCGGCCGGGGCGCGCCGCCGTCCGCACCGCGGGCGCCTGCGCCGCCCGCCGGGCGGACGGGGCGTTTCGCTCCGCCCGGCATCGGCGGGCACGGCGCCCGCGCCGCCCGGGGGCGGGCGGGGCGCCCGCCCCCGGGCCCTCCGGGCCTGCTCCGCCACCGGCCCCGCTACCGGTCCAGGTGCACGTCCAGGCCGGTGCGGCCGGGGGCGAGGTCCGGGCGGAGGACCAGGTCGTCGTCGTAGTCGCCGCCGTTCTGCCGGCGGAACGGCAGCGGTTCGGCCTCCGGGACCGACAGCACCCGGTCCACCAGGGCCTTGGCCGCCCGCTCGGCGTCCTCGGCGCTCGCCCGGTCCGCGGAGTGGACCGGGAACGGGGGGAGCGGCGCCATGCCGGTGTACCAGAGCGTCCCGTGGGTGAGCGGGAAGAGCAGCTGCTCCAGGTCGCCGTTGACCCCGCGCGGCCCGATCGACGACTCCCGCGCGCCGATCGTGACCACCGGGAGCACCCGCCTGCCCTCCAGCGGCCCCTCCCCGTAGCGCATCGCCCGCCCGGTGACCGGGTCGTGCAGCCCGAACGCGAACCCCTTGACGAACACCCGGTCGAACCAGCCCTTGAGTATCGCCGGCAGGCCGTACCACCAGAGCGGGAACTGCACCACCACGGTGTCGGACCAGGCCAGCTTCTCCTGCTCGGCGACGACGTCCGGGCTCAGCAGCCCCTCCCGGAGGGCCCGCTCCGAGGCCGCCCCGACGTCCAGCCGCTCCGCCGGGTCGTGGCCGTAGTCGGCGGCCCGCACCACCGGGTCCCAGCCCATCGCGTACAGGTCGGACTCGCGCACCTCGTGCCCGTGCTCCCGCAGCGCGGCGACGCCCGCGTCGCGCAGCGAACCGTTCAGCGACCTCGGCTCCGGATGCGCGAACACCCACAGAACTCTCATGTTCTCCTCTTCTGCGCTTTCAGTGCCCCTGAGGCAGTACCCCGATCATCCGGATGGGAACGCGGACCGGCGCCCGGCCTGCGAGCCGCGCACGCGAGATGCGCATCGGGTGGCAGAGAGTTCGCCGAAAGTGATTCCCAATCCCTTTGATACTCTCCTTGCATGGCTGATGACGAGTACCCCGTGGGTGACGGCCCTGCCGTCAGAGTGAGCCTCTCCCTTCCGGAGGGAACGGCAGAGGCCGTGCGCGCCATCACGGGCAAGCGCGAGTTCTCCGCCTATGTCGCAGAGGCCGTCGAGCACCGGCTGCGCGGCGAACTGATCGCCCGGGACCTGGAGGAGTACCAGGAGGAGCATGGGAGGTTCACGGACGAGGAGCGCGCCTGGGCGGATGACGCGCTGTCGGGTGAGGCGCGGCTGCCCGGGGAAGCGGCGTGAAGGGCACTCTCGTCCTCGATTCCGCGGGGCTGGCCGGCTACCTGGAGAGCGATCGGAAGGTCATGCTGCTCGTCGATGCCGCGAAGCGGCAGGACCGTGCCCTGGTCATCAGCGCGGCCACCGTCATCGAGGTGCAGCATGGAAGGGTCCGGCCCGCTCGGATGAACTGGGTCCTCTCCCGTCTCAGGGTCGAAGACCTGACCAGGGACGCGGCCCGTGCGGCTGCGGCGCTGCTCGAAGAGGCCGGCCTGCACGGCCACCGCTGCGCGATCGACGCGATGGTCGCCGAGGCGGCTCTGCGGCAGCGGCCTCCTGTCACCCTGCTCACCTCGGACGTCGGCGACCTGTCCCGGCTCTGCGGCTCCGCTGTCCGGGTGATCGGTATCTGACGGCTGTCCGCGCTCGTTCCGCGGGGGCGAGCACGGGCAGTCCGGCGGGGAAGCAGGGGGCCGCATCCGGGCCGCCCGGCACCGGCGGTGCCCCTCCCGGCGCGCGCCCGCCCCGGGCCGTCCGCCCTCACCTCATGTGCATGGAGAAGCCGACGGCCTCCAGGTCCAGCATCCCGGTGAGGGCGTCCCAGGCGCCCGGGTCGCCCTCCAGGACCCGGGCCGAGGCGAGCACGTCGGCTCCGGCCTCGACGAGGGCGTCCCGCTCCTCCGCCGGCCCGTCCTCGGCGGCGAGGATCCGGTGCCGGACCCTGAGCGTCACCTCGTCCCCGGTGTCGGTGAAGCGCAGCACGACGGCGAGCGTGCGCCCCGCGGCCTTCTCCGGGTCCAGCCGGTACCGCCAGCCGCGCACCGTCTCGGCCCCGGTCTGCGAGGCGGCGATCATCCCGCCGATCCGCGTCAGCGCCGCGCCGGGGTCGATCGCGTGCTCCAGCTCCAGGGCGCCGGTGAGGTACCAGGACCGGGCGATCGGGTTGACCTGCCGGTACCCGATGGCCCGCAGGGCGGCGGCCTTGACCAGCCGGGCGTCCTCGTCCCCGGGCGCGGCGCGCAGGGCGAGCTGCGCGAGCTCGGCGGCGAGCTGGTGCTCGCCGCCGCGGTGGTGCTCCTTGGCGGCCTCCAGCACGCGCTCCACCCCGCCCATGAGCTCGGCGAAGCGCCGCGCCCGGACCGCGGGCGGCGAGGGGAGCATGTCGGTCGCGTCGCCGCTGAACCAGCTCACCCAGCCGGTGAAGAACTCGGGCACGGCGGTGAACGGGACCCCGTAGGAGGGGACGGTGAACGGGGGGTCCAGCACCTCCTCGGGGAGCTCCTTGAGGGCGTGCTGCAGCTCGACCGGGGTGTACCCCTTGTTGATCAGCCGGATCGACTGGTCCCACAGGTACTGCGCGGCGTCGCGGTACTTGGTGACCGCCTCGGAGATCCGCTCCTTGCCCCGCATCGGGATGATGTGCGAGCCGAGCAGCCACTCCGGGCGGATCTCCCGGACCCGGTCCAGGGCGGCCGTGTAGTTGTCCGGCACCCGCGGCTTGGACCCCCGGATCGTGTGCATGTTGGGGATCCCGGTGAGGAATTCGTCGGCGATGACCACCATGTCGTAGGCGGGGATGTGGACGCCGAACTCGCTGATGGCCTCGCCGCCGGTGTAGAAGGCGCGCAGCTCCACGCCGGCGATGGTCAGCGTCTCGTCGCCGGAGAGCAGCCTGGTCGGGGGGATGTACCCGGCGTCCCCGCCGGCGGGGACGGTTCCGATGCCGTGGTGGTGCCTCTCCTCCGGGCCGAGGAAGGCGCCGCCGTAGTAGGCGACGCCCATCGCCTGGCGGTCCGCGATCTCGCCGAACTCGTTCGCCCGCTCGGCCGGGAAGTTCTCCCAGGCGTAGACGTCCACCGCGCCGGACTCCACGTCCTCGGCGGAGACCAGCGCGGCCGTGCCGTTGTAGTGGTCGGTGTGGTGGTGCGAGTAGAAGACCGCGCGGATCGGCTTGTCCGAGACCTTCCTGATCTCGGCCGCGATGATCCCGCCCGCTTCGAGGTTCACCCCGGTGTCGTAGACGATCAGGCCGTCGTCGCCCTCGATCACCGTGCTGCCGCCCAGGTGGCCGCCGGGGCAGTAGACGTTCCACACCGGGAGGTCCCCGCACCGGTAGGTGCCCTGCCGGTCCACGGTGAGCCTGCGGTGCTCCAGGAAGTACTCGGGCCAGCTCCGCTCGACGTCGTACGGGTTGGCCATCTTCCCTCGCCCCCTGGTGAGCGGCGGGCCCGCCGCCGCTGAGGAACCCGGGCCCGGGCACCCCCTGCGCACCGGGCCGGCGGCGCGGGAGGCCCCCGCACCGCCCCCTCATCCTCACCCGGCCGGCCCCCGCCCGCCCGCACCGACACGGCCCCGGGACCGGTGCCGCGGCCCGGCGGAGCACGGCCCTCCGACCCTGCTCCGGCGGTGGAGGAGAGGGGAGTGGTGCAGCCCTGGTCGCGTCCTCCGGGAAGAGGGCGTGACCAGGGCTTTTTTGTCTCTCCGGCCGCTACTTGAGCAGCTGGCGGGCCATCACCAGGCGCTGGATCTGGTTGGTGCCCTCATAGATCTGGGTGATCTTCGCGTCGCGCATCATCCGCTCGACCGGGAAGTCCTTGACGTATCCGGCGCCGCCGAGGAGCTGGACCGCGTCGGTGGTGATCTCCATGGCCGCGTCGGAGGCGTAGCACTTGGCCGCGGCGCCGAAGAAGGACAGGTCGGAGTCGTTCCGCTCGGACTTGGCGGCGGCCGCGTAGACCATCTGGCGGGCGGTCTCCAGCTTCATCGCCATGTCGGCGAGCATGAACTGGACGCCCTGGAACTCGGCGACGGCCTTGCCGAACTGCTTGCGCTCCTTGACGTAGGCGACCGCGGCGTCCAGCGCGCCCTGGGCGATGCCGATCGCCTGGGCGCCGATGGTGACCCGGGTGTGGTCCAGGGTGCGCAGCGCGATCTTGAGTCCCTCGCCGACCTCGCCGACCCGGCGGTCGTCGGGGATGCGCACGCCGTCGAAGAAGAGCTCGCGGGTGGGGGAGCCCTTGATGCCGAGCTTGCGCTCCGGCTCGCCCAGGGTGAAGCCCGCGTCGTCGGCGTGCAGCACGAACGCGGTGACGTTGGAGCCGCGCTTGCCCTGCGGGTCGGTCACCGCCATCACCGTGTAGTACTCGCTGACGCCGGCGTTGGTGATCCACGACTTCTGCCCGCTGACCACCCAGGAGTCGCCGTCGCGGACCGCCTGGGTGCGCATGCTCGCGGTGTCCGAGCCGGCCTCCCGCTCGGACAGCCCGTAGGAGAACATCGCCTCGCCGCGGGCGACCGGGGCCAGGTAGCGCTGCTTGACCTCCTCCGAGGCGCCCAGGATGAGCGGCATGGTGCCGAGCTTGTTCACCGCGGGGATGAGCGAGGACGACCCGCAGGCGCGCGCCACCTCCTCGATGACGATGCAGGTGGCCAGGGCGTCGGCGCCGACCCCGTCGTAGGCCTCCGGGATGTGCGGGGCGTGGAAGTCGGTGGCGCGCAGCGCCTCGTAGGCCTGCTGCGGGAACGCGCTCTTCTCGTCCACCTCGGCGGCGTGCGGGGCGATCTTGTCCTCGGCCACGGCGCGCACCGCCGCCCGCAGCTCCTCATGCTCCTCGGTCGTGGTGAACAGGTCGAAGCTCATGTCTTCCTCGCCTCCGGGCCGGGCTCGCGTGGCACGTGGTGCCGAACTGTGGCATTCAGTGTCAGCATAGGTGATGCAGGAGGACGGCGACGGAATCGGGGGGCAGGCATGTCGGAGGCGGCGGAGCCGGGGCGGGGCGCCCGGCCGGAGCGGCACGACGTGGTGGCGGCGGCGGTCCGCCTGTTCGAGCAGGCCGGCTACGAGCAGACCACGATGGGCGACATCGCGGAGGCCGCCGGGCTGAGCCGGCGCAGCCTGTTCCGCCGGTTCGGCACCAAGGAGGACATCCTCTTCGCCGAGCTGGAGGAGGTGTTCGCCGCGGTCCGGCGCTACCTGGCCGCCGCACCGGAGGGCGACCCGGTCGCCGCGGTCACCGCCGCGGCCCGGATGGTCTTCCAGGGCTACGCCTCCACCCCGGAGATCACCGTCCCCCGGTTCCGCCTGGTCCGCGCCGTCCCGCGGCTGCGCGACCGGGAGGTCGCGATGACCGCCCGCTACCAGGCGGCGTTCAGCCGGCACCTGGCCCGGGGGGAGAGCGACGGGGACCGCGCGCTGGCCGCCGAGGCGGTCGCGGCCGCGGTCATCGCCGCGCACAACCACGTGCTCCGCTCCTGGCTGCGGGCCCCGGAGCGGCCGGTGCCCTGGGACCGGCTGGACGCCGCGATGGCGTTGGTCACCGAAGGGCTCGGCGCGCGGCTGCGGGACGGCGGGACCCCGGCCGCCCCGGAGCCGGCAAGGGTGCTCGTCGCGGTCTATCCGAGCGGCGCCGGAGCCTCGGAGGTCCTGGACAGGGTGCGCGAGGCGCTTGCGCCGGACGGCTGCGACCGAGGTTAGAGGCGGGTAGATTCGCGGGGGCGGTGCAGCGCGATCAGGACTGGGAGACGACCTCCGGTGAGTACGGCGGCGAACGAGGCGGCGAAGAGCGGGTCCACCGAGGCGGCGGCGGAGGCGTCGCGGCGGCGCACGTTCGCGGTGATCTCCCATCCGGACGCGGGCAAGTCGACGCTGACCGAGGCGCTGGCGCTGCACGCCGCGGCGATCACCTCGGCCGGCGCGGTGCACGGCAAGGGCGACCGGCGCGGGGTCACCTCCGACTGGATGGACATGGAGCAGGCCCGCGGCATCTCCATCACCTCCGCGGCGCTGCGCATCGACTACCGGGACACGGTGCTCAACCTGCTGGACACCCCCGGCCACGCGGACTTCTCCGAGGACACCTACCGGGTGCTGTCGGCGGTGGACTGCGCGGTGATGCTGCTGGACTCGGCCAAGGGCCTGGAGCCGCAGACGCTGAAGCTGTTCGACGTGTGCCGGGCGCGGAAGATGCCGGTCATCACCTTCGTCAACAAGTGGGACCGGCCCGGCCGCGAGCCGCTGGAGCTGATGGACGAGATCGAGCAGCGGATCGGTCTGCGCCCGACCCCGCTGAACTGGCCGGTGGGCATCGCCGGCGACTTCCGCGGCCTGCTCGACCTGACCGAGGGGGAGGAGTCGGCCGGGGCCGGCTTCACCCGGTTCCGCCGCGCCCCCGGCGGGGCGGCCAAGGCCGAGGAGGAGTTCGTCGGCGCCGGGCAGGCCGCTGCGGAGGAGGGCGCCGCCTGGACCCAGGCGCAGGAGGAGATCGAGCTGCTCGGCGAGATCGGCGCGGTCTACGACGAGAAGTCGTTCCTGGCCGGGGAGTCCTCGCCGCTGCTGTTCGGCGCCGCGCTGCCCAACTTCGGGGTGGGCGCGCTGCTGGAGACCCTGGTCCGGCTGGCCCCGCCGCCCGCGCCCAAGGCCGACACCGAGGGCCGGGCGCGCCCGGTGGAGGCGCCCTTCTCCGGCCAGGTGTTCAAGATGCAGGCCGGCATGGACCGGGCGCACCGCGACCGGATGGCCTTCGTGCGCATCTCCTCGGGCCGCTTCGACCGCGGCATGGTGCTCACCCACGGCGCCACCGGCCGCCCCTTCGCCACCAAGTACACCCAGGCGGTGTTCGGCTCGGAGCGCTCCACCATCGACACCGCCTTCCCCGGCGATGTCATCGCGCTGATCAACGCGGCCGCGCTCAGTGTGGGCGACACCCTCTACGACGGCCCCAAGGTCGCCTACCCGCCCATCCCCAGCTTCGCCCCCGAGCACTTCGCGGTGGCCCGCGCCGTCGACGCCGGCCGCTACAAGCAGTTCCAGCGCGGCATCGCCCAGCTGGACAGCGAGGGCGTGGTCCAGGTGCTCTCCTCCGACGTGCGCGGGGAGCAGGCGCCGGTGCTGGCCGCGGTCGGCCCGCTCCAGTTCGAGGTGGTGGCCCACCGGATGGCCGAGGAGTTCCGGGCGCCGATCGACCTGGCGCACCTGGACTACTCGCTGGCCCGGCGCACCACGCCCGAATGCGCGCCGGTGCTGCACGGGCTGTCCGGGGCCGAGGTGCTGCGGCGGCGCAGCGACGGCGAACTGCTGATGCTGGTGCACAACAAGTGGCGGCTGCGGGTGATCGAGCGCGAGCACCCCGACATGGTGATGGAGCCGCTGCTGGCCGGCGGGGTCGATCCGGGCGAATGACGCGCCGCGCGCACTCCGCGCACGGATGTGCGCATGAGTGAACGGCGACGAATGACATACGGAATCATCACGATTCTCCCCGCCGAGCTGGGAAGGACTCCCTCGGTGGGAAGTTTCACAGGGGCGCCGAGCCGAGGCCGGCGACCTCGGACCGGGCACGGCGTTGCCGTCGCGTGACGACCGGCTCATCCTGCGTGCGTAAAAACTTGCATTTATTTACAGTACGATGAATCCGGGTACTGCTTCCGGTGTGTCTCACGTCACCTGTTCGTTAATGCGTGAGAATTGTATGATTTTACTTCACTGGAGTTTAATAAAAGGGAACAAAGTCAGTACCGAAAGCGTGGCGGAGGGCACCCCTCCGCACGCCCCCGCACCCCGCCTGGAAGGCTTGAAAGGTTGGCTCGGGCATGAGTGAAGACGGCAAAGGGCGCACGGTCGAGCTGCGGTACGACGGCGGGGAACAGACCTTCCCGCTGCTGACCGGTTCCGAGGGCGACCAGGCCATCGACGTCAAGAACCTGCTTTCGGGCGCCTCGATGACCACTCTCGACCCCGGTTTCGGCAACACCGCATCCTGCCGGTCGGAGATCACCTACATCGACGGTGCCGCCGGCATCCTCCGCTACCGCGGCTATCCGATCCAGGATCTGGCCAAGCACAGCTCGTTCCTGGAGGTGGCCTACCTCGTCATCCGCGGCGAGCTCCCCTCCCCCGGCGACCTCAAGGAGTTCGGCGAGCAGCTCAGCGCCAACGCCGAGATCCCCGCCGAGATGAGCGCCCTGCTCGACGCGCTGCCGCGCAACGGGCACCCGATGACGCTCCTCGCCGCCGCGGTCAACACGCTGGCCGCCTACTACGCCGACAGCGCCGACCCCAAGGACGACGGCCAGGTCGAGAGCGCCACGATCCGGCTGTTGGCCAAGCTGCCGACGATCGCCGCGCACATCTACCGCCGCTCCATCGGGGCCGAGCCGATCGCCCCGGACCCGTCCCTGGACTACGTCGGCAACCTGCTGCACATGCTGTTCGGCGACGGCAGCGGCGACAGCGAGCTGGACGCGCTCTACGCCAAGGCGCTCGACCTGCTCCTGCTGCTCCACGCCGACCACGAGCTGAACTGCTCCACCGCCACGGTGCGCGTCGTCGGCTCCTCCGACGCCGACATCTACGGCAGCGTCTCGGCCGGCATCAACGCCCTGTTCGGCCCGCTGCACGGCGGCGCCAACCAGGCCGTCCTGGAGATGCTGGAGGAGATCCGCGACCTCGGCGGCGACATCGACTCCTTCCTCGCCAAGGTGAAGGACAAGGAGTCCAAGACCCGCCTGATGGGCTTCGGCCACCGGGTCTACAAGAACTTCGACCCGCGCAGCCGCGAGATCAAGGGCCTGGCCGCCGACATCCTGGCCCGCCAGGAGCGGCCGGACGAGCTCTTCGCGCTCGCCCTGGAGCTGGAGGGCAAGGCCCTCGAGGACTCCTACTTCACCGACCGCAAGCTCTACCCCAACGTCGACTTCTACAGCGGCGTCATCTACCGGGCGATGGGCTTCCCGACCAACATGTTCACCGTGCTCTTCGCGCTCGGCCGGCTCCCCGGCTGGATCGCGCACTGGCGGGAGCAGCGCAAGGACCCGGCGACCCGGATCGCCCGCCCGCGCCAGCTCTACACCGGCCCGACCGAGCGCGCCTACCCCGGCCAGGGGTGAGCCGCGCCGCCCCGGAGCGGGCGGCGGGCCGAGCGGTGCCACCGGGTGCGGTGGGCGGCGGAGGACGCCGCCCACCGCACTCTTCGCGCTTCCAGCGTCACTTTGAGTGAGATTTTCCCTTCCGTTGGTGATCGTCCCGGAAGGGAGCGGGCACCTCTCGACCATGCTCGACTTCTTGAGCCGGAACTGGTGGGTCCTGACCGTGCGCGGCGCCGCCGCGGTGCTCTTCGGGCTGCTCGCGCTCTTCTGGCCGGAGATGACCGCCCTCGTGCTGGCCCTGCTGTTCGGCGCCTACGCCCTGGTCGACGGGGTGCTCGCCGGCGTCCACGCGGTCCAGGCCGACTCCGGGAGCCGCGTCCCGCTGGTGGTGGAGGCGGTGGTCGGCATCCTGCTCGGCATCGCCGCGCTGCTCTGGCCGGTGGCCACCGTCGTCGTGCTCACCGTCCTCATCGGGGCCTGGGCGGTGATCACCGGCGTCGTCGAGATCGCCGCGGCGGTCCGGTTGCGCAAGGAGATCACCGGCGAGTGGCTGTACATCCTCAGCGGCGTGCTCTCGGTCTGCTTCGGCCTGCTGCTGTGGTTCTGGCCGCTGGGCGGCGCGGTGGCCATCGCGCTGATCATCGGCGTCTACGCGGTCTTCTTCGGCATCGTGCTGATCTTCCTCAGCCTGCGGCTGCGCAAGCTCCGCGGCACGCCCGGCCCCGCGGCCTGACCCCGGCGTACCGCTCCGGGTGTAGCGGGGGTGTCGACCGCCGGCCGACGACGCCCGCCCGCCCGGCCGCATAGCGTTTCACCCGGACCGCGCGGAGCGGGGGAGGGAGACGCCATGGCGGAGGGCCGGCCCGAGAGGGAGAGGCCGTGGTCGTACCGGCTGACCGGGCGGCGGCTGAACATCGCCTGCGCGGTGCTGCTCGCGGCGGCGCTGCTGCTCGGCGAGGCCGTGTTCGCCACCGCCCGGGGCGCCGCCGTCCAGCCGCACGTCGTCGCGCTGCTGCTCGCCGGCTCGGCGTCGATCGCGGTGCTGGACCGCTTCCCCTTCGCCACCGCCGCGGTCGTCGGGCTCTCCCTGCCGCTCTACTACATCTTCGGCGCCACCGACAGCTGGCTGCCGTGGTCCCTGCTGGTCGCCGCGGTGGTGCTGCTCGCCTCGGCGCGGAACCGGACGGCCGCCGACGCCACCCTGCTGATCGCCCTCGCGGCGTTCGCGGTGGGCGAGCTCTTCGACTTCCAGCTGTGGCGGACCCTGGCCATCGCGGCGTGGATGGCGGTGGTGCTGGCCCTCGGCGAGATCGCCCGCAGCCGCAACGCCTACCTGCGGGAGGTCGAGGAGCGCGCCGCGGAGGCCGAGCGGACCCGCGAGGAGGAGGCCCGGCGCCGCGCCACCGAGGAGCGGATGCGCATCGCCCGCGAGCTGCACGACGTCATCGCGCACGACATCTCGCTGATCAACGTGCAGGCCGCGGCCGCCGCGCACCGGCGCGACCCGGAGCAGGCCTACGCCGCGCTGGAGGCGATCAAGGACACCAGCAAGGAGACGCTGCGCGAGGTGCGCGCCACCCTCGGGGTGCTGCGCCAGGTCGACGAGGACGGCGCCGGCGGCGCGCCGGTCGACCCCGCCCCCACCGCCGGCCGGATCGGGGAGCTGGTCGAGGCGGCCCGCCGGGCCGGGCTGGACGCGACCCTCACCGTCCGGGGCGAACCCGACCCGGCGCCCTCCGCGCAGGCGGGCCTGGCCGCCTACCGGATCGTGCAGGAGGCGCTGGCCAACGTCCGCCGGCACGCCGGCGCCTCCTCGGTGCGGGTGGCCGTCGGGCACGCGCCCGGCGCGCTGACCGTGGAGGTCGCCGACGACGGCACCGGCGGCGCGGGGACGCCCGCCGAGGGCAACGGGCTGCGCGGGATGCGCGAGCGGGCGGCCGCGCTCGGCGGCGGGCTCAGCGCGGGGCCCCGCCCCGGCGGCGGCTTCCTGGTCCGGGCCGAGCTGCCCACCGGGGGTGCGGACACGACCGGAGGATGACCCGTCCGCACGCCTGCGCGCCGCCGCCGGGTGGTGCAGTATGGGGGCGCCCGCCGGGCCCCGTCCCGGCCCGACCCGGGAGGCCGAGAATGATCCGCGTGGTGATCGCCGACGACCAGACCCTCGTCCGCGCCGGGTTCCGGTCGATGCTGGAGGGCGAGGGCGACATCGAGGTGGTCGGCGAGGCCGCCGACGGCGCGGAGGCGGTCGCGCTGGCCGCCCGGGAGCGGCCCGACGTGGTGCTGATGGACATCCGGATGCCCGGCGTCGACGGCCTGGAGGCCACCCGCCGGATCGCCGCCGACGACCGGCTCTCCGGGGTCCGGGTCGTCATCCTCACCACCTTCGACCTGGACGAGTACGTCTACGGCGGGCTGAAGTCCGGCGCCGCCGGGTTCCTGGTCAAGGACACCGAGCCGATGGAGCTGATCCACGGGGTGCGGGTGGTCGCCCGCGGCGACGCGCTGCTGGCGCCCTCGGTCACCCGCCGGCTCATCTCCGAGTTCGCCGGCCGGATCAAGGAGCCGCCGCCCGCCCCCCGGCTGAACAGCCTCACCGAGCGGGAGCGCGAGGTGCTCTCCGCGGTCGCCGCCGGGCTGAGCAACGAGGAGCTCGCCCGGCGCCTGGTGGTCAGCCCCGCCACCGCCAAGACCCACGTCAGCCGGGTCCTCACCAAACTCGGCGCCCGGGACCGCGCCCAGCTGGTGGTGATCGCCTACGAATCCGGCGTGGTCCGCCCCGGCTGGCTCTCCTGACCCCCCTTCCCACCGGCGCTGCGCCTCACGGGGTGGGGGGCCAGGCGGGCGGCGAGGGCAGGAGGGCGGGCCGACCGGTCGATCGGGTGCGGCGTCTCACGGGGTGGGGGTTCAAGCGGGCGGCGAAGGCGGTGGTGGGGGCGGGGCGGAGGTGGTCGCCCGGGCGCGGCTCCCCACGGAGCGAAGGTTCAAGCGGGCGGCGACGGCAGGGAGGGGAACCGGCTGGTCGGTCGGGCGCGGCACCCCGCAGAGCGAAGGTCAAGACGGGCGGCGACGGCGAAGGTGGGGGCGGGGTGCAGGTGGTCGCCCGGGCACGGCCTCTCGCGGGGGCGGGGGTTCAAGCGGGCGGCGAGGGCGGGGAGAGGGGAACCGGCTGGTCGGTCGGGTGCGGCGGGGCGGGTCGGGGCGGCAGGGGTGGGGTAGGGGCGGGATCGCCGTTCCCGTGCCGCCCCGGGCGCCGGGGCCGGCCGCCTTCGAAACCGCCACACTCCTCTGGCCTGGGCGAATACGCACGGTGATGGCGGGGTGGGGTGCCCTGCGCACCGCGAGAGCACCCCGGTGATTCCCGGGCGCGCATCCCGGCCCGGATCGGCCCCCGGGAGGCCCGAATCGCCCTGACCGGGCCGGTGATCGGGGGTTCGAGCACCCGCAAGGCCGCAAAGCAGAGGGCCGGAACCCGGGAAGGGCAGAGGCGGGGGCGAGATGTCGCTTTTGCTCTGCGAGGAGGGCCCACTTTGACCACTCTGGGTAACCAGTGAGGGGGTATTGGGGCTTCGGGGCTTACTACTCGCTGGTAGATGTAATCGGGGTGCCGCCGGGGTGCGCAGGGCGCCCGGCCCCTGCCCGATTCCCGCCGCGAACCCGGCATATGGGATACGGCCCCTGGGTGGCGCGGGCCGGGCCGGTGAACGCGGCGCCCGGCCCCCTCCCGCCCTCGCCGCCCGTCTGAACCCCGGCCCCGTGGGGCGCGCGCCCGGGCGAGGCCTGCACCCCGCCCCTACCGTTGCCGTCGCCGCCTGCGTGAACCTCGGCCCCGTGGGGCGCCGCGCCCGGGCGACCGCGTCCGCCCCGGCCCTACCTTCGCCGTCGCCGCCCGTCTGAACCTGCACCCCGTGAAGCGCCGCGCTTGACCGACCAGCCGGCACGCCCTCCCCGCCTTCGCTACCTGCTTGAACCTCGGCCCCGTGGGGCGCCGGGCCTGGGCTGGGCACCTTTTGTTCCTCAGCAGGGTCAAGATCATCGCCCTGAGGGCGCTCGCCGCAGGGCTCCGGTTCGGGACTGGCCACAGGCGGCCGAACGCCGCAGGGCCCCTTGTCCAGGGGGTTCGGCTGGCTGAGACTCATGGGCATCGGGCGTCTCGGGCGACCGGGGCGAGGGCTCCCGGCAAGGGGGTGGCAGAGGCGGTGGTGGACACGCGCACGCTGGACGGGGTGCTCCACGTGCGCGACCGCGTCGCCGCCGTCCTCGTCGAACTCGACCGCGGCGTCGCCCACCGGCTGCTCCAGGGCGCCGAGCTGACCGGCGCCACCCGGGAGCGCTGGGAGCGGGGCCGCGCCGAACTCGCCCTGCTCTGGCGCCTCTTCGACGCCTACGGGCACGCCGCCTCCCGGGCCGAGGCGGTCCGGGACGACCCCGCCGCGCTCGCCGAGCTGCTCCGCGGCCCCTCCGTCGAACTGGCCCGGCCCGAGGCGGCCGCCGGCGACGCCGGCCTGCTCGGCGCGGAACCGGAGCGGTACACCTTCGCCGCGGCGGTCCGGCGGATGAGCGCCGCCTACGACACCGGGGCCGCCGCCGTCACCGCGATCGACGCGGCCTGGGCGGAGCTGCTGCCCCGGGTGGAGCGGCTGGAGGCCGCGCTCGCCGAGGCCGGCGCCGAGGCCGGCCGGACCGGCCCCGCCCCGGGCCGGGACGCGCTCGCCGCCGGGGTCGCCGCGGCCGCCGCCGCGGCCCGCACCGACCCGCTCGGCGGCGGCGCCGACACCGCCCGCCTGGACCGGCTCGACGCCGCCGCGGCCCGGATGCTGGAGGCGGTGCGCGCCGCGGAGCGCGCCCGCACCGGCTTCCCCGCCCTCCGCGCCGGCCTCGCCGCCGAGGTCGCCGAGGCCGACGCCGCCGCCGAGGCCGCCCGCCGGGGCCGGGACCGCACCGGCGCGCGGATCGCCGGCCCCGCCCCGGCCGGTCCGCCGGACACCGCCGGCCTGCGCGGCCGCCTCGCCGACCTGGACCGGCTCCACCGCGACGGGCGCTGGACCGAGCTGGCGGCCGCCGCCGACGCGGTGCGGCGGGACGCCCGCGCCGCCGCCGAGGCGGCGCGCCGCTGCGAGCGGGCCGACGCCGGCCTGCTCGCCCGGCGCGCCGAGCTCCGCGGCCGGCTGGACGCCTACCGGATGAAAGCGGTCCGGCTGGGCCGCGCCGAGGACCCCGAGGCGGCGCGGCTGCTGCGCGCCGCGCACGACCTGCTCTGGTCCGCCCCGTGCGACCTGGCGGCGGCCGAAGCGGCGATCACCGCCTACCGGAGCGCCGCCGCGGCGCCGGAGGGCCCCGAGGCGCCGGCCGCCCGGGGGAGAGGAGGGACGCCCCGATGACCACCTGCACCGACCGGGCGTGCGGCGGGACCGTCGAGGACGGCTTCTGCACGGTGTGCGGCCTGGCCCCGTCCCGGTCGCCGGCCGCGGCCGGCGCGGCGCCCCCCGCCCCGCCCGCGCCCCCGGCACCGTCCGGACCCGCCCCCGGCCCCGCCCCCGGGCCGGCCTCCGGCTCCGCCCCCGGGTCGGCCTCCGGCTCCGCCCCCGGGTCGGCGCCCACCGCCGCTCCGGCGCCCCGGGTGCCCCGCCCGGCGCCGGGGCCGGGCCACCCCTCGCACCCCTCCCCGGCCGCCCGCCGCCCCGCCACCCGGGCCGGGTCGCGGCCCTCCCCGGTGAGCGGCCCCTCGGGCCGGCTGGCCGGCCGCAGCACCCCCTCCGGCCGGGTGAGCCGCCGCACCGGGTCGAGCCGGCGCGGCATGCTCGGGCTGGGCCTGGTCCAGGTCCCGCCGGTGCCCTACCGGGACCCGGCCACGGCGGTGATGCCCGCCCCGGCCGTCGCGGAGAAGAACCGGTTCTGCGGCAACTGCGGGGAGAAGGTCGGCCGCTCCCGAGGCGACCGCCCCGGCCGCACCGAGGGGTTCTGCCGGGCCTGCGGCACCGAGTTCTCCTTCACCCCCAAGCTCCGCAAGGGCGACCTGGTCGCCGGCCAGTACGAGGTGCTGGGCTGCCTGGCGCACGGCGGGCTCGGCTGGATCCACCTGGCCCGCGACCACAACGTGAGCGACCGCTGGGTGGTGCTCAAGGGCCTGCTGAACAGCGGCGACGCCGAGGCGCACAAGACCGCGGCGGCGGAGCGCTCCTTCCTCGCCGAGGTGGAGCACCCCAACATCGTCAAGATCATCAACTTCGTGCAGCACCCGGACCCGCGCACCGGGGTGCCGGTCGGCCACATCGTGATGGAGTACGTCGGCGGCAAATCGCTCCGCGACCTCATCGTGGAGCTGCGCGAACGCGAGTCGGACTCCGCGAGCCTGCCGGTCGCGCAGGTCATCGCCTACGCGCTGGAGGTGCTGCGGGCCCTGGACCACCTGCACGCCAAGGGCCTGCTCTACTGCGACTTCAAACCGGACAACGTGATCCAGAGCGAGGAGCAGATCAAGCTCATCGACCTGGGCGGCGTACGGCGCATCGAGGACGCGGTCACCCCCGTCTACACCACCCCCGGCTACCGGGTCCCCGAGGCCGAGCTGCGCGAACTGGGCCCCACCGTCTCCTCCGACCTGTACACGGTCGGCCGGACCATGGCGGTGCTCAGCACCCGGTTCAGCTTCACCCGGGAGCACCCGCACACCCTGCCCGACCCCGCGCAGGCCCCGGTCTTCGAGGCCTACGAGTCCTACCACCGCTTCCTGCTGCGCACCACCCACCCCGAGCCCGACAGCCGGTTCCACAGCGCCGGCGACATGTCCGACCAGCTCACCGGGGTGCTCCGGGAGGTCCTCTCGCTCGACTCCGGGCAGGCCCACCCGGCGCCGTCCGCCCTGTTCGGGCCGGAGCGGTTCCTGTCCGGCGCCGCCCCCGAGGTCCGCGCCGGCGGCGCCCCGGACGCCCTGCTCGAACCGGACTCCCCGGCCGGCCTGGCCGCGACCCTCCCGGTCCCGCTGGTCGACCCGGCCGACCCGGCGGCGGGCCTGCTCGGCGGGCTGGCCGCCGGCCGCGCCGAGGAGCTGGTCGCCACCCTGGAGGCCGCCCCCTCGCCCACCCCGGAGACCCGGCTGATGCTGGCCCGGGCGCTGATCCTGTCCGGCCGCGCGGAGGAGGCCGCCAGGCCGCTCGCCGAGTTCGAGGCGCGCATGCCCGGAGACTGGCGGACCCACTGGTACGACGCGCTGACCTCGGTCCGGCTCGGCGACTGGGCGCACGCCCGGGACCGCTTCGACGAGCTCTACGCCCACCTGCCCGGGGAGGCCGCCCCCAAGCTCGGCCTCGCCGCCTGCCTGGAGCGCACCGGCGAACCGGACACCGCGGCCCGGCTGCTGGACACCGTCTGGACCACCGACCGCTCCTACGTCGGCGCCGCGTTCCGGCTGGCCCGGATCCGGCTCGCCCAGGGCGACCGGGGCGGGGCCGCCCAGGTCCTGGACACCGTGCCCGAGCTGTCCAGCCTGTACACCGCCGCGCAGACCGCGGCGGTCGCCGCCCAGGTCGCCGCGGACGGGAAAGGGGCGCTCGGCGAGGCCGACCTGACCGAGGCCGGCCGCCGGCTGGAGCGCCTCGGGCTGCAGGGCGCGGTCGGCGACCGGCTCCGCACCCGGGTCCTGGAGACCGCCCTGGAGTGGACCCTGGCCGGGGGCGCCCCGGCCCGCCCGGTCCGGCTGCTCGGCGACGACCTCGACGAGGAGGGCCTCCGCCGCAACCTGGAGCGCACCTACCGCGCCCTGGCCCGCACCGCCACCGACCCCGCCGAGCGCAGGAGGCTGGTCGACCGCGCCAACGCCCGCCGCCCGAGGACCTGGATATGACCCCCGCCCCGCACCCCCGCCCCCTCCGCGACGGCCCCGGCGCCGCGGCCCCGCCAATGCGCGCTGACAGGGCCGCGGCACCGGGGCCGTCGCGGGACGAGCGAACGACACCGGGCCTCCCCCGCCCGTGGAAAGGCGTAAGACTATGAACGGGGAGGAGGCCGGGGCGGGAGCGGAGGTGCTGCTGACCTGCCCGGCCTGTGATGACGTGATCGGCAGCGAAGACGAGTACTGCGAGAACTGCGGCCACCGGCTCGGCGAGGACCCGCCCGAGCCCGAACCGGAGCCGGAGCACGAGCCCGCCGAGCGGGACCGGATCGAGGCGGCGCTGGGGCCCATCGCCGGCGTCACCGACCGCGGCCTGCGCCACGAGCGGAACGAGGACGCGATGGCGATGCTCACCCCGGGCTCGCGCTCGCCCGCGATGATCGGGGTGGTCTGCGACGGGGTGTCCTCCTCGCCGCGGTCCGACGACGCGTCCCTGGTCGCCGCGGAGACCGGCGCGGCCGCCGTCGCCGAGGCGCTGCGCGGCGGCGCGGACCACCGGGAGGCCGCCGCGGCCGGGCTGACCCGGGCGGCCGCGGCCGTCGCCGCGCTCGCCGGCCCGGACGGCGCGCCCGCCTGCACCTACGTGTCGGCGTCGATGCCGGAGGGCGGCGGCCCGGTCACCATCGGCTGGATCGGCGACAGCCGCGCCTACTGGCTGCCCGGCCCGGGCGCCCCCGGGCCCGCCCGCCGGCTCACCCGGGACGACTCGTGGAGCACCGCCATGGTGGAGGCGGGCGTGCTCACCGCCCAGGAGGCCGAGGAGTCGCTCTACGCGCACGCCATCACCGCCTGGCTCGGCGCCGACTCCGGCGAGGTGGACGGGCACGTCGTCACGGTCGAGCCGCGCGGCCCCGGGGCCATCGCGATCTGCTCCGACGGGCTGTGGAACTACGCGCCCGAACCCGACGAGCTGGCCGCGGTCCTGGCCGGCGCGCACGGCGACCCCGCCGGGGCGGCCCGCGCCGGGGTGCGGTTCGCCCTGGACGCCGGGGGCCGGGACAACATCACCGTCGTCGTGATCAGCGTCCCCGAGGAGGTTCCGTGAACACAGCGTCCGGCGGACCGCCCGGCTTCCGGGTGGACGTGGACCAGAACCCCTACCTTCCCGTCGGCGGCACCGAGGTGCACGCCATCGTCACCGTCGCCGCCGGCCCCTCCGGGCCGCCGCCCGCCGCCGCCCCCGGCGCGGGCCCTCCCCGGCCCGCCGCCGGCCCGCCGCCCGCCGCCGAGGTCGTCATCATCGACGGGTCCGGCTCCATGTACGGCGAGAAGATCGTCGCCGCCAAGCGGGCGGCCCGCGCCGCCGTGGACGCCCTCCGCGACGGGGTGCACTTCGGCATCGTCTGCGGCACCGGCGTCGCCCGGCCCGTCTACCCGGCCGAACCCCGCCTGGTCCCCGCCGACGCGGGCACCCGCGCCGCCGCCAAGGAGGCCGTCGGCTCCCTGGACGCCTCCGGCGGCACCCGGATGGGCACCTGGCTCACCCTCGCCGACGAGCTCTTCGCCCCGTTCGGCGCGGGCGCGCTCAAACACGCCGTGCTCCTCACCGACGGCCAGAACAACGAGCAGACCGAGGGGTTCGAGCGGATCCTGGCCCGCTGCTCCGGCCGGTTCGTCTGCGACTGCCGCGGCGTGGGCACCGACTGGAACGTCGACGAGCTGCGCCGGATCGCCTCCGCGCTCCTCGGCGACGTCGGGTTCATCCGCGACCCGGACCGGATGGCCGACGACTTCCGCGCGCTGACCGAGCGGGCCATGGGCAAGAGCGTCGCCGACGTCGCGCTCCGGCTCTGGGCGCCCAAGGCGGCCCGGGTCCGCTTCGTCAAGCAGGTCGCCCCCGGGGTGGAGGACCTCACCGGCCGGGCCGCCCCGAGCGGGCCGCAGACCGCCGACTACCCGCTGGGCTCCTGGGGCGAGGAGAGCCGCGAGTACCACCTGTGCATCGAGGTGCCGGCGGGCGCCCCCGGGCAGCAGATGCGCGCCGGCTGGGTCAAGCTGGTCGCCCCCTCCGCCGGCGGCGCGGTGCTCGCCTCCGGCAACGTCCTCGCCGAATGGACCGAGGACGAGGCCAGGGCGACCGAGATCAACCCCCGGGTCGCGCACTACACCGGCCAGGTGGAGCTCTCCCGCGCCATCCAGGAGGGGCTCAAGGCGCGCCGGGAGGGCGACGACGAGTCGGCCACCGTCCGGCTCGGCCGCGCCGTCGCGCTGGCGCACGCCTCGGGGAACCGGGCCACCGCCGAGATGCTCGGCCGGGTCGTCGACGTGGTCGACCCGGCCACCGGAACGGTCCGGCTCAAGAAGGAGGTGGAGAAGGCGGACGAGATGACCCTCGACACCTACTCCACCCGGACGGTGCGCACCAGGGGCGCGGGGGAGTCCGCGAAGGGGGAGTAGGAAGAGGGAGGACCGTCCATGCCCAGATGCCCGGCAGGGCACCAGTCCGCGGCGCCGGACTTCTGCGACGTCTGCGGTATCCGCATGGCGCCGCGCCCGGCCGCGCGCCGCGCCGGGCCGGAGGAGGGGCCGCCCTGCCCCAACTGCGCCACACCGCGCGCCGGGCGGTTCTGCGAGGAGTGCGGCCACGACTTCTCCCTGGACGACGCCACCCAGCCGGACGGGCGGCTGCCCGCGGTCCGCCCGGACGGGCCGCGGCCGCCCTCCGAACCGCCGCGCCGGCCCCCGGCCGGCCGGGAGGGCCACTCCGGGCCGAGCGCCCCCGGCGAGAGCCGCCCCTCGGTCCCCGGCCTGTGGCGCGCGGTGATCACCGCCGACCCGGCGTTCTACCAGGCCATGGCGGACCGAGGGATGCTCGACCCGAACCGGCTCGCCTTCCCCGCCCAGACCCCGCGCCGCCGCGTCCCGCTGAACCGCCCGGAGGTGCACATCGGGCGGCGCAGCAGGCGGCGCGGCATCGTCCCCGAGATCGACCTGGCCGGCCCGCCGGAGGACGTCGCCGTCTCGCACCGGCACGCGGTGCTGCTCGCCCGGCCCGGCGGCGCCTGGGGCATCGTCGACCTCGGCGCGGTCAACGGCACCACCATCAACGGCACCGACAACCCGATCGAGCCGCACCGCGAGTACGAGGTGCGCGACGGCGACCGGGTCTACGTCGGCGCGTGGACCGTGATCACACTGCAGAAGGGGTGACCCGGATGGCGCAGACGCACGCACCGCCTGCGGAGCCGGCTCCGCGGGCCCCCGAACCGCCCTCCCCCCGACGCGGGGCGCGCCGGGCCCGGGCCGTGCTCCGGCACTGGCTGGGCAGCGGCACCCCGGGCCGGATCCGGCTGTCCGCGCTGGCCTCGCTGGCCGCCGCCGCCCTGCTGTTCGCCGCGGCCGCCGCGGCGATGTCCCAGGCCAGGGAGGGCTTCCAGGTCATCGGGGGCGGCGCCGGGGCCAAGGTCGCCGCCTCCAGCGACCTGTACCTGGCGCTCAGCGACATGGACGCCCAGACCGCCGACATCCTGCTGATCGGAGGGGACGGCACCGAGCAGGCCGAGGAGGCGGAGCGGATCTACGACCGCAGGCGCGCCGAGGCCGGCGCCGCCCTGGTGCAGGCCGCCCAGCTCGCCGAGGGCAGCGGCGCCGAGGAGCGCAACGTCCGCGAGGTCATCGACGGGCTCGGCGCCTATGAGCGGCTGGCCACCGAGGCCCGGGCCGCCGGGACCGACGACGGGGAGCCCTCGGACGAGGCGGTCGGCCTGTACCGGGACGCCACCGACCTGATGCGGCTGGAGCTGCTCCCCAAGGCCTACAACCTGACCCTGGACAGCGGCGCCACCGTCCGCGTCACCTACGAGGAGAAGCGCGCCGCGGTGCTGGCCGGCGCCGGCTGGACCGCCGCCGCCGGGCTGGCCGCCGTCGCCGCCCTCGGCTGGCACCACCGCAACCTCGCCACCCGGTTCCGCCGCCGGATCAACCCGGCGGTGGCGGTGGCCGCCGCCGGCGCGCTGCTGCTCACCGGGGCCGCCGCCGGCACCCTGCTGCTCCAGGCCGAGCGGATGCGCGCCGCCAAGGAGGACGGCCTGGACCCGGTGCTGGCGCTGTCCAGGGCGCACGCGATCAGCACCGGCATGCACGGCGACCAGAGCCGGTTCCTGCTCGACGGCGAGCGGGCCGACACCTACGCCCAGGTCTACCTGGACGGCGCCCGCTCGGTGGTGTTCGTCGAGGGGGAGGACCTGGCCGCCTACACCGCGCAGCTGGAGGAGTCGGTCGGCGCCTACCCCGACGCCGAGCTGCTCGGCCTGCTCGGCCTGGAGGCCGCCGAGCCGTCCCAGGACGGCGGCCGGGAGCGCGCCGCCGACGTGCTCGACGCCTACCTCGCCTTCCAGCAGGCCGACGCGGAGCTGCGGGAGATCGCCCGGGACGGCTCCCGGTCCGAGGCCGCGGAGTTCCGGATGGGCGAGGCGGAGGAGGCCTACGCCGCCTACGAGTCGGCCCTGGCCGACCTGACCCGGATGCACGCCGACGCCTACGAGGAGGCCGTCGCGGCGGGCGACCGAGGGCTGCGCGGGTGGGGCTGGATCCTGCCCGCCGCGGTGCTCGCGGTGGCCGCCCTGGCGGTCGCGGGCGCCTACCCCCGATTGGCGGAGTACCGATGACCGACCCGACACCGCGCCGCCCGCCCCTCCCGGCCCGTTCGTCCCTTCCCGCCCGCACGGCCGCCGCCGCGGCGCTGGTCTGCCTGGCGCCGCTGGCCGGCTGCTCGTCCGCGCTCGCCGGGACCCCCTCCCTGCTCGGCAAGGACTCCCTGGTGGTGGGGGTCAAGGCCGACCAGCCGGGGCTGGGCCTGGAGACCTCCGAGGGCAGGTTCGAGGGCTTCGACGTGGACGTCGCCCTCTACATCGCCGGCCACCTGGGCATCGCCGAGGAGGACGTGGAGTTCACCGGGGTCACCTCGGCCCAGCGGGAGGACGCGATCACCGGGGGGAAGGTGGACATGGTGGTCGCCACCTACTCCATCACCGAGCAGCGCAAGACCGTGGTGAACTACGCCGGCCCCTACTACGTGGCGCACCAGGACATCCTGGTCGGCGCGGACGAGGAGGACGTGGAGGACGTCCGCGACCTGGAGGGCATGACGCTCTGCCAGGGCGAGGGCTCCAACTCCGCCAACCGGATCATCGAGGAGAAGGGCATCGCCGCCGAACTGGAGGAGGAGCCCGCCTACGGCGACTGCGTCGCCCGGCTCGCCGGCGGAACGGTCGACGCGGTCTCCACCGACGACCTGATCCTGGCCGGCTTCCTCGCCTCCGACCCCTCCGCCTTCCGCCTGGTCAACGCCCCGTTCACGAACGAGAAGTACGGCATCGGCATCGCGAAGGAGGACGTCGGCGGCTGCGAGGAGGTCAACCGCGCGGTCACCCGGATGTACCAGGACGGCACCGCGGAGAAGCTCCTGGACGAGTGGTTCGGCGAGACCGGCCTGGAGCTGGTCACCTCCGTCCCCCAGTTCGAGGGGTGCGGCTGACCCGCCCCGGGCCGCCCCGGAGCACCGCGGGCGGCCCGGGGGACGGCTAGCCGATCCGGTCGCTCATCTGCGGCTCGGTCTCCTGCCCGTGGGTGAACGCCTCGCGGGCCACCCGCTCCACGGCCTTGCCGAGGGCGCCGGCCACCTCGTCCACCGCGAAGTTCTTGCCGACCGGGGTGCTCTGCAGCAGCGAAGTGCCCAGCGATGCGGCGTTCGCCCCGATGTCGTAGGGGGAGCGGGGGATGTCCACCATGTCGGCGTAGGTGTCGCCGAGCGCCTTGCGCATGAACGCGGGGACGGCCGGCTTGAGCCCCGGCGGCACGTACGAGCTGTACAGGTCGATGCACTCCTTGGTCAGCGCGATCCCGTCCTCGCTGGAGGCCCACTCGATCTCGCGCCCCTCGTGCCACAGCTCGGTGGCCTGGCGCCGGTCGCCCATCTCCATGAGGAACTCGTCGGGCACGCCCAGGAAGTGCGAGATGATCTTCCAGGCGTAGGCGAATCCGTCGGCCTCGTTCGCGTCGACCTTGAGCCCGACGTTCTCCATCCCGTCCAGCACCGCGATGGAGAAGACCAGGGCGGCGCCGGCGGTGTAGAGCTGCGACACCGGCATGCCCATGCCCTCGTAGTCCCACTGGCCGGAGCGCCGGTGCAGCTCCCGGATGGCGGCGTGCACCAGGCGGACCTTCTGGCAGGTCGGGATGAGCTTGGAGTGCTCGGTGAACGCGTCGGAGTCGCCCATGCCCATGAACAGCCGGGTCGACTGGGACAGCCGGCGGTGCGGCTGGTGCGAGAGCCGGTGGGTGGAGTGCAGCGTGTAGGCGCCGATCGGGGAGAGGTAGGTGCCGACCAGGCCGACGGTGGCCTGCATCCCCGACGCCTCCATGTGGTGGTGGCGGAAGAACTCGGCGATGTCCGGCAGCCGGCCGCGGTCCATCCAGTCCGGGAAGTCCCGGGTCGCCTCCAGGAACTCGTGCAGCACGGGCGGGGCCTGCGCGGGGATGTCGTCGTCGGCGGAGGAGATCTGCCGGAACAGCCGGTTGACGCTGTCGACCTGGCCGTCGTCGAGCAGCTTGCGGACCACCTCGTCGGCGGGCGGGTCGCCGAGGTCCTTGAGCCGCTCGCGGAACTCGGGATAGGTCATCACCATGGGAACGTCCCCTCGGGTAAATCGCGCGGAGGGCGACCGGGCGCCCCGCGCACCGGAGGGACCCCGGAACACCGCACCCGGCCACCGGACCGGGAGCCCCCGCACGGCCGACGCACTGCGCACCGCACCCGCGGCCCCCGGCCATCGATTGCGTGGGTGGCCCTGCTCACCCGCCTCCCCCGCCAAACCCCGCCCCCGCCTGCTGGAATGCCAGGTGGGCGAGATGGCGGGCCGTGCCTCCGGCTATCCCGTCATGGGGCCTTCACCGAGGCGAGGAACGCCTCCCACTCGGCGGCGGGGAATTCGAGGTGGCCGAGGTGGCGGTGGCGGGTGTCGCGGACGGCGGTGGTCCGGCCTTCGGCGACCTCGACGCAGTTGCTTTCGCCCGTTGAATAGGTGGCCGTGTGCCAGGTCCGTCGAGGACTCACGGTAGTTCTCCTCTGATCCGCTTCATCAGGGACAAGGACTCTTCGGCGGGGAGAGCCGAACCGAGGATGTCGGCGAACAGGCTCGCGTGCTCGGCGACATGATCGGGGTTCTCCACCGGCCCGCCCGCCCGCCGGACCTCCCGCCACAAGATGTCCCCGAGGTCGGGGACGCTCAGCAGGCGGAAGGGGCCGTCCAGCCCTGGATGCATCTTCGTTTTCAACGGAACGATCAGTAGCTCTATGCGCTCATTGCCAGATGAGGCGATGAGGTGGTCTATCTGTTCTTTCATCACCTGCGTTCCACCGGTGGGGCGCAGGAGGACGGTTTCATCGATGACCGCCGTGTATCGGGGAGCGGCGGGAGAGGCCAATATCCGCTGTCGCTCCAGGCGGGAAGTGACCAGGGCGTTGACCTGCTCTGGTGTGGCGTTCATGTTCCCGGCGCGGATCGTGGCCCTGGCATATGCCTCAGTCTGGAGGAGACCGGGCACGACGAGGGGATGGTAGTCCCGGATGCACGCGGCTCTCTGCTCTAGCTGCGAGACCTCCTTGACCCAAGGGGGGACCTGATGGGCGTTGAAGCGGAGCTTCCAGGAAGCCGCCACCCGCCCGCGAGTGGTGAGCACGTTGTCGATTCGTTCGACATGCTCCCATTTCGGGGCCACGCGACCGCGCTCGATATCGCTGATCATCGATTGGGACATCGGGATCGCATCGGCCAGCTGCTGCTGCGAGAACCCGCTCTGTCTGCGGAAACGGCGTAAGTCGTCACCGAACTTGAGAGCGGCGTCTTCAGTGGGAGTCATTGATCACCACCTTTTACCGATACTCTATCGGATTCCATCGATGGGTATAGCTGTTTTTCGAGGACAGCAGCGATATGTGGATATCGGTGGCGGCGCCCGGTGATGGTGAACCCATCGAAAGGCCCCCGCGACGGTGCCAGCCGTCCGGAGGCGTGGCCATCACCCGACTTTCACACCGAGGTGACGACATGTGCCAGGGTATCCACCATCGCGATGGGGAGCGCTTCCCCACCCTGTGGAACCTGCTGTCCGTACTGATCCTGCTCGTGGTCCCGGTGCTGGGCGTGCTGCCCGACCCCGGGCCCGGCCCCCGCCACGCGCGCGGGGCCCGCCGCCTGCCCGAGCCCCCGCCCCGCCGGGAGGACCCGCCTGCGGTTCCGCCCTCGCGCTGCGTCCCCGGGGTGGCCCCGGACTACAACGCCTTCCTCGCGCTGCACACCGAGCACCGGGCCACCTGGCTGCTGACCTACCGCGAGGAGTCCGACAAGCCCTACCAGGCCGGCAACCGCATCGACCCCGACATCGCCCTGGCCGCCACCACCCTGCAGGCCCTGGCCCGCGCCCTGGCCTCCTTCCCCGCCCCGGCCTACGCCCGCCCCTACATCGACTGCGTCCGCACCGACTGACTCCCGACCGGGAGGGGGAAGCCGCGCGCCCGGCCCACGGGGGACCGGGCGCGCGGCCGCGCATCGGACACTCGCAGTAGTCTTCAGCTCGCAAATCGGATTCGGAAGGGCGAGGATGAGCGAGCCGGACAGAACCCCCACTGGAGCGGCGACCACGGCCGAAGAGGCCGGAACGGAACCAGGGAAGCCGCCACCGAGCGACCTGGAGTCCACCGGCGGCGTGAAGGAACTCCTGGCGAAGGTCGCCCGCACGGTCCCGAAGACGCTGTGGCCGATGCTGGTCGCCGCCTTCCTGCCGGCCGCGCCGCTCCTCCTGCTCGGCCACGGCCTCCAGGTGTGGGAGAGCAGGGACGCCGTCTACCTCAACGGCTCCCTGGAGGCGCTCTCCGACCCGAGCGCCCCGTTCCTCGCCTCCGCCGGGGTGCTCGCCCTGCTCGGAGTGGCGCTCGTCCCCATCGTCATCGGTGCCCCTGTACTGATCGGCGGCGCCGCCCTGCTGGGCCGGACGATCGCCGTCCGCGACGCCTGGCGGGCCGCGCTGCGCCGCTACTTCACCGTCCTCACCTGGTTCCTGCTGGTGATCGCGCTCGCCACGGCGGTGGCGGCGGCCGCCATCGGTCTGGCGGTCGCGGAGACGCCGTCCTGGTTCGCGGTCGGAGTCCCCGGGCTGCTCGGCCTGCTCCTGCTGGCGCCGTTCATGGTGGCGCTCCCGGTCGCCCTGCTGGAGAGGCGAGGCGCGTGGCAGGGCCTGACGGTCGCCTACCGGCTGGGGCGCGAACGCCGCCGCATCCACCTGATGTTCGTGGTCGCCTCCTGCGGACTGTCGGCCCTGGCAAGCACCGGGCTGGACCGGCTGCTCCAGGCCTGGCCCGGCTGGGGCGACGGGCACCCGGGCGCGGAGGCGGCCGGCCTGCTCGCCTCCGCGCTGGTGCTCGCCCCGGCGGTCCTGCTGCTCTGCGCGCCCGTGGTGTACCGGGAGCAGGCGGCCCCCGCCGACCTCGTGCCCGGCCCGGACCTGGACCGGATCGCCGCGCACCTTCCCCCGCCGCACATCGGAGGCCGCTCCTGGGCGGTGCTCCCGGCACCCGCCCTGGCCGCGCTGCTCCTCCTCCCGACCCTGGCCGGCCCGGCGGCGCTGTGGGCGAACCCGTTCGATGCCCTGTACCTGGAAGGGAGTCCCATCGACTCGGTATGGAACGACGATGGCGTCGTCGACATCTCCCCGCAAGGGGAAGGGGCGCTGATCGCCGTGGCGAACGGGGGAGCGTTTCTGGAAGTCTGCGACCCCGAGTGCGAAGCCGTCACCGAGAACGGGGGCTTCGAAGGGGGCGGCGCCGCAGTGGTCGGCGAAGGGCTGGTGCACACTGGCTGGCAGGACTCCTTCAACTGGGAGGCAGGAGAAGAAGAGTTCTACGCCCCGAACCCGGACTCCGGTCTGTACCTGTGGTCCTGCGTTGACGCCACCGACTGCGATCTGGGCGACGGAACCCAGATCCGCTCCTTCCAGGGCGATCTCTACAGCCTCGCCTCAGCGGTGGCACCCTATGGGGACGGTCTGGTCATCGCCTCCTACGTGCCGCCCGCCGATGACAGCGACTCGGCCAGGGGGATCGGTGACGACGAGGGCGATCTGCTCCTGCAGGTATGCGACGAGCCGACCTGTGCCGATCCGCGCACGATCGAGCCGCCCGGCGACGTCGCAGCGGGCGGCTTCCCCACCTACGACGCGTTCCTGGACATCGCCGTCTCTCCGGCGGGAGGCTTCGCCGTCGCCGCCTTCGACGCCTCCTACGGCGTCCTGAACGTCATCTCCTGTTCCGACGCCGAATGCGCCCAGCCCGAGGTGAACGAGATCTTCGGGGAGCAGTTCCGCAAGAAGTTCGACGACGATCTGCAGGCCCGCTTCGGTGCGCGCATCGAGTACCGCCCGGACGGCACCCCGGTGCTGGCCTACCGGTCCATTCCGGACGGCGCAGTACACGTGACCGACTGCCATGACGCGGCCTGCACCGACTTCACCGACAGAACCATCACCGGCCCGGCATGGAGGCGGCCGCTACCGGGGCTGGCGGTGGACTCGCAGGGCAACCCGCAGCTGGCCACCTTCGACCCGGCCGAAGGGCGGCTGGTGCTGCTCTCCTGCCTGGACGGCGGCTGCACCGAGACGGTGCGGACCCCGCTGGCCCGCACCGATGAGGAGCCCGGGGTGAGCGCGCTCGCCCTGGACGATGAGGACCGGCCGCACATTGTCTGGGCGGACGCGGACGGGGAGGCGTTCCTCGGCGGCCGCTTCCTCGCCGATGCGCGCTATCTGCGCTGCGCCGAGCCGCTGTGCGGCGCGCTTCAGACTCCGTAGTCGACCGCGAACAGCCGCGGTGACGTGCACCGCCACCCGCCGGCCCCGACGTCCGGCCGGGGCGGCTCCAGCCCGCCGGGGGCGCACCCGTTGTACAACCCGACGGCGGAGCCGTCCTCGGCGGCGTAGGAGGCCAGGTTCCAGACCGCCGTTCCCACGTCGACGCTGAACTCCTCCACCCCGGGGCCATAGGCGTAGGGGGCAGCGGTGATCAGGTCGGCCATGGGGGCCTCTGGATCAGATTCCCGGTGCTGGGCACCGAACTGGTCGATCGGCACCTTGGCCCCCTCGGAGACGTCTTTTTCTGAGACCTTCCCGGTTCCGGCGTCGATCGCCCGGTGTTCCTCGCCTTCCTGCACGTGAACCAGGTCGCCGCCGGGATCGATGGAGATGACCGAGACCGGCTCCGGGTACTTCCAGAGCGTCTCTCCGGTCTCGGTATCGGCGGCCCAGAGGAGGCCGTCGTCGCTGTCCTGGATGGCGAAGACCGCCGTCCCGTCCGCCACGGTGAGCAGGTCGGCGATATCGGCCCTCTTCGGCAGGTCGACGTCGGACAGCGTCCGACCGTCCTTCAGACCAAGGCGGATCAGCCGGGACGGCCCTTTCTCATCCTTGCCGGGCTTGTCCAGGAGGTACGCTCCATCGTCGTTCAGAGATCCGACGGAGGCATCGGTCGGCGGTTTTCGCGACCACACGATCTCACCGCTGTCGGTGTCGACCAGGAAGTACCGGCCGTCGGCGTCCTCGATCAGGACGCGGCGCTCGTCGGTGGCCTCCGGGGCGATGAAGGCCGAGGCCGTGTCGATGTCGATGCGCTTCCACTCTCCGCCGCTTTCCGGAGAGACCAGATAGAGCAATGCCTCCTCGGTTCGTTCACGCCAGGCATTGACGATCAGATTGCCCCCCGCGAAAAGGACCTCTTTCACGTTTTTGGACTGCTCAGGATCGACTGTGACCTCCCACAGCTTCTCGCCGGTCTCGGCGTCCACCGCGATGAAGTGGTCCTGCTCGTAGTAATGGACGGTGCCCTGGTGGGCCAGCGCGGAAGGAGAGGAGTAGGCCTGGTCCAACCACTCGGCCTCCGGGAGCAGCAGAGGGGTGCCGCTGTCTTCGTACACCGTGTGGTAACCGCCGTCCAGCGGCAGCGACCAGCGCACCGACCCGGCCTCCCCGCAGTCGCCGACCTCCGCGCAGGTGACCACCCGGTCCGGACTGATCGCGGTCGGCTCCGACGGCAGCTCGATCTCGGCTTCCTCTTCCTCCGACGGTGCACATGCGGAGAGCAGCACGGCGCAGAGGACGCCGGCGGACAGAGTGAGCCGGCCGCGGCGCACGCCGAAGGTTTCCGTGGCATGCGGGAGCGGGCGCTTCATCAACGGACTCCTTCTGGTGTGGACGACGAGTTCGGGGCTTCCCGATCACGAGCTGTACGTGTTGCTGCCTGCTCGGTAGGTGAGCCCCGACGAGGGGAAATACGCAGCTTGTGAGGCTGTGGCCGCAAGCGGCCGCCGAATGACCACCTCAGGTGAGTAACCGTCACAAGACACGGGGTAACCTAGCAGGTCGTAACACCACGGGAGCCAGCGTACGGCACGGAATTGAATTAACAGTAATAATTTCATTGGAAGCCCGGTGAAAGGAGAGAGATTAAGTGAGTGGCGTCGGTGTTAATGGAAACCCCGCAGTATCAAAAGCGGAAGATGCCCAAGGTGCGGCAGGGGCGATGGTTGGCTTGAGGGGGGATTTTGTAAAAGCGATGGGATTGGCTGAGACTGCTGTAGGGAAAGAGCCCGGTGTTGGGGGGTATGAAGAGTACATGGTGCGAAACGTTAACTATATGGCAAAAGTCGAAGAACATTCGATCTCTGCAGCGGAAAACACAGAAGGAGCGAGTAAGTCTATAACGAACGAGGACGCTGAAGCGGCGGAGACGTATGACCGCTCTACGGGAGGAATTTCGAGAAATATTAATGTTTACTAATTGAAGTCAATATAGAACAGAATCGTTGGGAGTAAGTCATGGGGTTGGTCTACAAGAAGCCGGACGCTGAGCCGGGGGCTGTTGAAGATGCGGCCGGGGAGATCTGGGCGGTAGGTGGAACGCTTATGGGCCAGTCGGGAGACGTCAGAGAGCATCTTACGGGAGCAGCGAACGAGTTCACGGAGTTGGTATCGGATGATATTCGCAGCGCCGGTATCTACAGTGAAGGTAAATGGAATAATGCTGCGGAAGCTATTTTTCATGCGGCATTTGTGACAGAGAAATGGGCTTCGGACCTTAAATGGTACGATCTTGAGATCGTTAAACTAAAGACACAAGAGGCATTTCACAGAGTTAGGCTTTTGGGGATTTTTGGAACCTTGGAAGATGCAACCAATGTGGCAAATGCAAAAGAGTATGCAGATATTCTTGAAGGTCTGAATAAGCAGGCAAAGAAACTATGGGATGACTTGAGTGATCGGGGTGACGACTGCCAGAGAGTTCTTAGAAGCGGTTGGTCCGAGAGTGCAGTGAAAGAACTTGGGCAGTCAATTGATATGGGGTGGGCTCCATATAATGTAAGTGGAGCAGGAATGCCTCTTCCTGTCACAAAGAACGAGGGAGAGGAGATGGCTGAGGAGATGGAGCTTTACGCAACGGGACAGCGCCCGATTGACGATCGTTACTATGAGATTATTGCAGCTCTAAATGCCGTTAATGCTCGGGCTTTGGAGAGCCAGAGAAGAGGAGCGAAGCTCAGCGAAGATGAGATAGCCTTCCTGGAAGGCTTCCACACCGAACTAGGGAATCTGGAGAAAAACGGCGCGCAAGGCGCGCTGGCGGTCCCGTTCCTTCTCGATGAAATGGGATTGGTGGACTCTGAGGGAAATCCGACTCAAGAGGGTGCCGATCTTCTGAAGACCCTTGGCGGGGGGATCCTCGTCCTCTCCAATGCCGACTATGGCGGTGGGTTCGACCGGCTCCCCCCAGAGCTCCAAGCGCTCGCCTATGGTCCGCAGGCTGATTACTATGGAAACTTCGTTCCCCCACAAACCGATCCCTCTTCATCGGAAGCGCCGCACGAAGAGAATACAGTAAGGGGTTCGGCCTGGCGCTCAGGAATGCTTGGGTTGGCAGGGCTCTTCGAGGGGGTGGATGAGAATCTTCGAGGAGGAAAGGCTTTCTCTGCAGGGATTACCACATCGATCGCCCATAACATGAATCTCCCCGACTCTCTCTCGGAGCCTGCTCGAGAGCTTATGGGGGCGCTCCCTGAAAAAGATATAAATAATATCCTTGAAGTGTCGACCAGAAACCCGGAGGCAAATCACGCTATTCTGACGGGTCAACATGACCATCGTTACTATGGCTCTGACCCATCGAAAACTATTGAAAATCTGTTCACGTATAACTGGGAAGACGATGAAGCCGTCTCTGGGCTCATCGATTGGATTCCAGAGTATGGAAGCCCAATGTATTCAGAAGAGACGCGAACTATGGCAGGGGAGGCCTCTGCGGCGCTCATAGGAATAATGACGAATCCGGAGATGTTCGATAGCCTGACTAACACAGGACTACAAAAGGACACTTCATTCACGGCATACAATGTTACTATAGCAGATAGTCTTACCGATATTTTTGAAAGGTATGTCGTAAGTTTTGCAGACTCGACGCTCGCGCAGGAAAAGTCCGGATCGAAAGCAGATATCGGGGCTGGTGATTTTTATGTAGAAACGAATAAGATTGCAATGGGGGGACTGGAAGCTGTTCGATTCATGCAGTATCTAGTCGGGAACGACTATACTGCAGCGAGAACTCTCGGAATAGTCGATGAGTACATTAACGTTGCGTACGGTGCTGCTCTAGTAACCGGCGACACGGTTCGTTACGCTGAGTCCAGCGGCGGCTTGTCGTCGCTCTATAATTCAGCACTAAGCAACGAAGCTATGGCTAGAGGTATCGACGAGGCAGAAGCGAATAAGAGAAATCAAAAAATTGCTGATCTGTCGATCGAGATCGGCAAGGCTGCGCTTCCAACAAGTCGCTTTCCGGTTGTCGCTGAAAGTGTTGGGTTTCTGATCGACGTAGCTAAGGAACCTACGTTTAAATATCTTTTCCCCACTCCTCCGCCGGCAGAGATGCGGCTGAATGGGGCGGAGGTAGAACTGAAACCAGAGATGATTGAGCGGCGCTTTCAGATAATGTCACTTGGCCATTCACTCAGTGGTTCAGATGGCGTTATCAGTAAAAGTGAGCTTGATTCGCTGAGTGATGAAGAGTATAAGACTTTGGTCGATGACTATGGTGTTATTAGAGAAGATAGAGATGGGAATTATCGAGTAGAGGTTGATCCTGAAAAATGGAAAAACTACAACCCGGAGGATACGGGAGCAGATGACCCCGCAGGGGGAACTGACAACACCAAGATCGATCAAGCTTTGGTGAATTCAGTTACTGGTGAGGCGGAAGATCGATCTGACGATTTTGTGTCTTACTATGAAAAAAACTGGAATGGAACTAAAGAAGCGTGGAGTGCGAAGAGCGAGGGGGAATATAAAGCCAAAATCGAAGGAAAGAAAAAGTGATCGTTTTGGTGTTTGCCTGCAATGGGATGGTATGAAACGGTGAATGATAGAAGGAGGCGTCGACTTCCTGGGCTTCTCGGTGGGGTTGCTATCGGAATTTTGATGCTGACAGCAGCTTCGTGCGCTACGAGTGGGGCAGACGGGTCGCCTTCCGAAGAAGGGGATAGTCCGGAAACTTCAGAAAACCTGTCTGCTTCATGGGTTACTCGAGTCGTTAGGGTCTATCTAATTTCGGAGCAGTTTGAGGAATTCTCTGAACCCGAGAAAGAAGAGTATCTGGCCGGGGTGGATAATTATAGGGGGGAGAGCGTTGACATATTGACGTCAGGTGGAATAGTTGAAGAAGAGGAAGGTGGGGGGCTTGAAGTAGTTCAAGATTACCAGAAGTGGAAATTTTGGGATCGCCTTAATGAGGAAGGCGGCGATTTTGCCGATTTTCAAATAGCACTGGATGAGAGCCTTTGGGAACTGGCTGAAGAAAGGGAGGTTGAAGTTTGCGAAAAAAAGGTGAAAGGTGTGGAGATAAGGAGAGAGTATATGGAAAACCACTTCTCTCCAAGTGATACTCAGGAGGAGCAGGTTGCGAAAATCGAAAATTATTTTTCATGTTAATTGGTGAGTGGTTGTGAAAGTTATGTCAATCGGGTTGCCAACGGATACCCATCCATAGACGCGTCCCGCGGCACCTTGAACAGCTCTTCCGCCTCCCTCTCCGGCTCCCCGCCCTCTCCGAGTGGGAGCCGGTACCACGCCTTCTCCGTCTGGAGGAGGACCGCATCGTCCTCGGCCGAAAGCAGGTACTGCACCACTTCCCCCTCCCCCTCCAGCAGCGGGGTGTCGGTGAAGGCCGTTCCGGTCTCATCCAGGGTGATCAGGCGGCCGGCCGGGCCGGTGCCCCCCGGTGTCTGAGTGCCCTGCTGGGCCGTCTGCCCCTGCTGCTGCGGAACGGGCTGGACCCCCTGCGCGGGAGATGGCGCCATGGCCCCGCCCACCGGCGACAGCAGGGCCGTTCCTCCGCCCCAGACCGGCGCCCCCGGCAGGTGCTGCCATTCGGTGCCGGCGGTGGTGAGGGAGGCGTTCATCAGGTTGTCGCCGCTCATCCGGACCGTGAGGGGCTCGCCGGCGGGGCCGGTGGCCTGGGTGATCGGGGCCTGGTCGCGGATGTGCAGGGCGCCGTCGGGGTCGACGGCCCACTCCGAGGGGGTGCCGTGCTCGTCGAAGGGGACCGTGCCCTCCTGGGTGGGGGAGGCGGTCGGGTCGTCCAGGGGGACGGAGAGCACCTGGAAGGAGCCCGCCTGCCCCTCGGCGGCGCGGGCGGCGAACCAGATGCGGTCGCCGTGGATGCGCGGGTCGGTCCAGACCTCCGCGGGCGGGGCCTCCAGGGCGCCCGCCTGCTCGTAGATGTAGCCGCCCTTCTGGTCCTTGGTCAGCTGGGCGACCTGGACCGTGGGCGACTCCGGGGGCGCGTAGACGAAGTGGTTCCAGTCCTCGGAGAACCAGGAGTGCGCGGGCAGCGCCGGCGCCATCGGGTCGACCGCCCCCTCCGGCAGCTGGAAGGACGCCTTCTCCTTCCCCGAGTCGGGGTCCAGGAAGACCAGGGCCTGGTCCTGCTCCGGGTCGCCGCCGTCGTGGCCGCGGTAGAGCAGCGCCAGCCCGGTCGGCGGCCCCTCGGCGGAGCCGCTCCCGGCGGCGGTGCCGCCGGCCTCCGTGCCGGTCGAGCAGGCGGACGTGGAGAGGAGGGCCGCGGCCGCGATCGCGGCCGCGGGGCGTGCGAAGCGCATCGGAACGCCTTTCCGTTCTCTGGGGGCCGGGGCTACTCGGCGGGGTCGCTCCAGGCGACCTGGACCTGCTCGGGCGGGCGGCCGCGCTTGGCCAGCAGCGCCCGGCCCTGCGGCAGCCGGCGGGAGGCGACCCCGTTGGCCAGCCGCCCCTCCGAGCGGTCGCCGGAGAACAGCACCCCCGGGGTGGACATGTCGCCCAGTCCCTGCAGCACCGGTTCGAACACCGCGCGCGACGCGCCGCCGGTGCGGCGGGCGGCGATCAGGTGGAACCCGATGTCGCGGCCCTGCGGCAGCAGCTCCGCCAGCGGCGACAGCGGGCTGGTCCGGCCGGCGACGATGTCCATGTCGTCCACCACCACGAAGATCTCCAGCCCCTTCCACCAGCTGCGCTCGCGCAGCTGGCGCGGGGTGACGTCGGGCCCGGGCAGCCGCTCCTTCAGTGAGCGGGCCAGGTCCGCGGAGACCGCCTTGGTGTGCTCGGCCGACGTGCAGTACGCCAGCAGGTGCTCCTCGTCGACCAGGCCCAGGTGGGCGCGGCGGTAGTCGACCAGGACGATGCCGACCTCCGCGGCCGGCCGCGCCGCGACCTGGCGGAGCAGCGCCCGCAGCAGCGTCGACTTGCCGGTCTGCGGGTCGCCGTAGACCACCAGGTGCGGGTCCTCGTCGAACTCCATCGAGGCGGGGCCGAGGTCGCTCTCGGCGACGCCCATGACCAGCTTCTTCCGGCGGCGGGCGGGCTTGGTGGAGGAGAGCAGGCCGTCCAGGTCGACGCGGGCGGGCAGGGTGCGCACCTGCTGCACCTCGCCCTGCTTCCACCGGGCGCGCAGCCGGTCCACCAGGTCCCGCACGCCGTCGGAGAGGTCGGCGTCGCCGGCGGTGCCGTCCAGCCGGGGCAGCGCGATCTGCGCGGTGTTCTCCTCCGGCAGCAGCGCCCGGCCGGGGGTCTCCTTCGGCAGCTCCTCGGAGAGCTTGCGGTCGATGCCGGAGTCGAAGGCGTCGGTGAGCCGGAACTCCATTCGGCCGCCGAACAGCGCCTGCAGCCTGCTGCGCACCTGCGAGCTCGCCGCGCCGGTCAGCAGGGTGTGCACGCCCAGCGAGGGGCCGCGCGAGGCGATGTCCAGCAGCGCCTCGTCGGCGTCGTCGAAGGTCTCCCGCACCGACGACCAGCCGTCGATCAGCAGGAACACGTCGCCGGCCACCCCGGAGGGCGCCTTCCCCTCGGCGCGGGCCCGGCGCAGCGCCGCCGGGGAGTCCAGGCCGAGCTGCTGGAAGGCGCGCTCCCGCCGGTCCAGCTGGTTGCGCACGTCGGTGAGGACCCGCCGCACCCGCTCCGGGTCGGACCGGCCCGCGATGCCCGCGACGTGCGGCAGCCGCTCGAACGCGGCCAGCTGCCCGCCGCCGAAGTCGATGCCGTAGACCGCCACCCGACCCGGCGGGTACCGCCAGGCCAGCGAGGCGATCAAGGTGCGCAGCAGGGTCGACTTGCCGGTCTGCGGCCCGCCCAGCACGACCATGTTCCCCTCGGCGCCGGAGAAGTCCAGCTCGGTGGGGACCTGCCGCTGCTCGCGGGGGATGTCGGTGACGCCGACGACGGCCTTCACCTCGGTGGGCTCCGGTTCCACCGGGTCGCCCCCTGCGTCCTCCCCGGCGAGTTCCAGCACCTGGTCCAGGGTGAGCGCGGGCGGCAGCGGCGGCAGCCAGACCGCGCGCACCGGCGGCGCGTCCGCCGCGACGATCCGGTCCACTGCCACTTGCAGCGTGCTGCGGGCCTTCTCCTCGCTCCGCGCGGGCTCGGCCGGGGCGGCGGCGCCCAGCGGGCCGTCCAGCAGCAGGCCGAGGCCGTTGTAGGAGATCAGCGGCAGCACCGGGTCGTCGGACCGGTCGGTGTCGGTCGGCGGCGCGTAGGGCTGGGAGACCATCGCGGCCTTGAACCGCTCGAAGACCGAGGTGTCCACCTTCAGGTAGCCCGACCCCGGCTCGGGCGGCAGGTGGTAGGCGTCGCCGACGCCGATCGCCTCCCGGCTCTCCGCCTCGGAGAAGGTGCGCAGCCCGATCCGGTAGGACAGGTGCGACTCCAGGCCCTTGATCTTGCCGGACTCCAGCCGCTGGGTGGCCAGCAGCAGGTGAACCCCGATCGACCGGCCGATCCGGCCGATCGCCACGAACAGCTCCGCGAAGTCGGGGTGCGCGGTGAGCAGTTCGGAGAACTCGTCGATGATGACCAGCAGGTGCGGCAGCGGCTCCAGATCGGTGCGGCCCCCCGCCCGCTCCTGCTCGTAGGCGTGCAGGTTGGGCAGGTTCCCCGCGTCCTTGAGCAGCTGCTGGCGGCGGGTCAGCTCGCCGTACATCGCCTCGCGGAACCGCATCACCAGGCCGTCGTCGTCGGCGAGGTTGGTGATCAGCCCGGCGCTGTGCGGCAGCCGGTCGGTGTCGGCGAACGTCGCGCCGCCCTTGAAGTCCACCAGCAGCAGCGCCAGCCGCTCCGGCGGGTGGCTGATCACCAGCGACGCGACCAGGGTGCGCAGCATCTCCGACTTGCCGGAGCCGGTGGCGCCCACCACCAGCCCGTGCGGGCCCATCCCGCCGAACGCCGACTCCTTCAGGTCGAGCAGGATCAGCCCGCCGGAGGGGCCGATGCCGATCGGCACCCGGAGGAAGTCGCCGGTGCTCCGCGGCCGCCAGGTGCGGCGCGGGTCGAGCCGGGCGGCGTCCGGCACGCCCAGGATCTCCGGCAGGCCCACGGTGCCGTGCAGCGCGTCGCCGCTGTCGGTCGCGGCCAGCCGCAGCGGCGACAGCAGGTGGCCGATGGTGGTCATCAGCGCGGCGCCGGCCCGGTCCGCGGTTCCGGACAGCGGCGGGTCGGCGTCGGCCGGCCGGGTCGCCTCCCCGATGTCCTCGGCCAGCGCGCCGTCGGCGTCCACGGTGAGCCGCATGTCGACCTGCTCGGGCTCCTCCCGGCGGTCGCCGAGCAGCACCACCAGGTGGATGCCGAGGTCGGCCAGGGAGGAGACCGGCGGCTCGGCGGCCAGCCCGGACAGCGTGGACTGGAACTCGCCGTCCACGATGAGCACCAGGCGGCGGGTGCCCGGTCCGGGCCGCTCCCCGCGGCGCCGCTGCATGTCCACGGTGCGCTGCTCGATCTCGGCGGCGAGCAGCTCCGCCATCTCCATGGTGTTGCCCGCGACCAGGCGGGTGGTGAACGCCCGGCCGGGCCCGACGTGCTCCAGGTCCTCGGCGGCGTTGTGCGGCAGCCACTTCAGCCAGTCCCACTCGGCGAGCAGCCGCTGGTGCCGGACCACGCCGATGCGCACGTCCTCCGGCGCGGAGGACGCGGCGATCTGCGCGGCCAGGGCGCGGGCGGCGTCCCGTCCGGCGGCGCGGTCGCCCACGACCGAGACGGTGCCCAGCTCCTCCAGCGGCAGCACCAGCGGCATCTCCGGGACCTCGGCGTACAGCTCGACCAGCTGGTCGCCGAGGCCGCGGCAGACCGGGTCGTAGACGATGAGCGGGTTGGAGGTGTCGACCCTCAGGCTGAGCCGCCGCGCCAGCGGCCGGGTGCCGGTGCCGATCCGGACCCGCAGGAAGTCGGGGTCGCTCGCGCGGCGCTCCCAGCGCCGGGCGGGCAGCCGCACCGTCTCGGTGAGCAGCTCCGGGGCGGGGTGCCGGAACGCGGCGCCGGCCCGCTGGGTGGCGGCGACCTCGCGCACCGTCTCGCGGAGCTGGTCCAGGTAGTCCAGGTAGCGCTCGCGCTGCTCCCGGATCCGCTTGCGCGGCCCGTTGTGCTGCGCGGTGAACATGACGATGCCGATGACCACGCTGGCGATCATCACCAGCATCGCGGCGGCCGCGTACAGCGGCCGGTTCCCCATCGTGATCGCCATCAGCAGCGAACCGGAGCCGCTGATCACCGGCATGATGATCATCGCGATCGAGCTGTTGGCCGGAGGGTTGTCCGGCAGCTGCGGGGGAGGGGCGATGACCAGCGGGTCGGACCCCGGATCGGGGACCGAGTGGCGCGCCGGCCGGTGGATGAGTGTGGTCGCCACGGCGAGGTCTTTCGTACGGCTGGGAACAGAGAGGAGCGGGGTTGCTACGGTAATGATCCCGCGATCGGGTGCTTTCACCTAATTCGCTGCGCACGGACGGCGTTCGAGCGACCACCGCGCGCACTTGTCCTTCCCCATCTCCATCCTGTAAAGGACCAGACGGACGTGAGTGGATACTGTCGGGTCAAGGTCGCCGGGCCGCAGCGCTGGGCGGACCTGGCGCTCCCCGGGACCGTGCCGGTGGCCGGCCTGCTGCCGCAGGTGATCGGCGTCTGCTCGCCGGAGGCCGACGGCACCCGTCCGGCCGGATGGACCCTGGTCGACGCCGGGGGCGCCCCGGTCCCGCCGGAGTCCACCCTGGAGGCGGCGGGCGTGCTCGACGGCGACGTGCTCACCCTGCGCCGGGTGACCGCGCCCGAGCGCCCGGCCCACGTCGACGACGTGCGCGGCGCGGTGGAGGACCGGGTCGACGAGTCCGGCGGCATCTGGACCTCCTCGACCACGTTCGCCTTCGGCACCCTGGTGGCCGGAATCGGCCCGCTGCCGATGCTGGCCGCCATGCAGTACCTGGACCCGTCGCCGCTGAACATCGCGGTGGCCGCGGCGGGCGCGCTGCTCTGCCTGGCCCTGGGGGTGTTCGCCTCCCGGCGCGGGATGCGTGCGGTCTCCGGGGTGCTGCTCGGCGCCGCCTGCGCCTGGGGCGCCTCGGCGTCGGTGCTCGCCGCCCTGCTCGCCTCCGGGCCGGACCCGCTGGTGCTGGGGGTGTTCGGCTGCGTCGGGGCGCTGCTCATCGCGGCCGTGGGCTGGGCGCTGAACGAGACCGGTCTGGCCTACCTGGCCGCGCTGGCGGTGCTCGCGGTCTCCGGGGGCGTGCTGGCCGGTACCGGCATGTTCACCGACCCGGCCCAGGGCGCCCGCGCCGCGGCCGTGCTGCTGGTGCTGATGGTGGGCGCGCTCCCTCGGATGGCGCTGTCCATGGGCGGGCTGTCCGCCCTGGACTACGAGGTCCGCCACTCCGGCCAGGTGGCCACCGACCGGTTCGAGGAGACCCTGACCAGCAGCGACCGCCTGCTGCACGGACTGGTCCTGGGCTGCGCCCTGGCCGCCGCGGCCGCCGCCCCGCTGCTGGTCCTGCTCGGCGGCCGGACTCAGGACGTGCTGCTGGCCGCCCTGGTCTCGCTGCTGATGGTCTTCCGCGCCCGGCTCTTCGACCGGATCCGGCACACCCTCCCGCTCCGCCTGGGCGGCACCTTCGGCCTGGGAGTGAGCGCCCTGGGCGCCTGGACCCTGCTGCCGTCCCTCGGCCCCTGGCTCCCCGCCCTCACCCTCGCCGCCGGCGCGGTCCTGGCCGTCCTCAGCTGGGTCCGCCTCGCCGACGTCCCCCGCGCCTCCCTCCGCCGCACCCTGAACGGCGTGGAGATCGTGCTGGTGATCGCGCTGTGCGGGGTGCTGGCCTGGTCGATGGGGCTGTTCGACCTGGTGGTGCGGCTGACCTCGGACTGACCGCCCGGTCCGCCGCGGCGCCGTCGGAAGAGGCGGGGGAGTTTCCGGCGCAAGGGGAGGTGAGACAGGGCATGTCCGGAATCGGACATCTTGGGGTGTGTGATCGTCGGTGAGGGACGATACGCTCACAGTGAGCCCATGCGTGGCGTGGGTGATCCCCTGCGTGAGAAGGAGTGTCCTGTGTCGAACTATGCCGGTTTGACCGAGGCCGATGCCCTCGGGAAGGGCGGGGAAGACCTCGGGATCTCTTCCGAGGGGCTCTACCAGCGGCTCAACAACCTGATCCAGGACATGGACCGGGACGGGGACTCCCTGCAGGGCAATGCGCTGGCGAGGTTCCGGGACGCGCGCAACGAGCTGACCACGCGGTTCGACGAGCTGATGACCTGGTGCCGGAACAACGGGATCAAGCTCAACGAGGGCCAGCGGGAGTTCACCGCGGTCGACAGCGACTCCGGGGACGAGTTCGCGGCCGCCGGGCGGCAGGCCGGGGGGCTGTCCCGGCCGATCAACGGCTGACGCCGGGCGCACGCTGAGCCGAGCACGTCTGAAGGAGAGGAAGAGTCGTGAGCTACGAGGTCTACGGCAACGTGGCGGGCCTGCAGGGCCTCGCCGAGGACCAGCAGGGGCACCTGAGCCGGTTCCAGGCGATCATGGAGGAGATCAAGACCCAGTCCGAGACCACGGTGAACAAGTGGGAGGGCTCGGGGAACGACCAGTTCAAGGCCAAGGCCGAGGAGTTCGACACCCAGTTCGCCGCGGTGAACGACGCCTTCGCCAAGGTCATCGACGCCACCGACGGCGCCGCGAACAGCTACTCGCGGCTGACCAACCACCTGAACAACCTGTTCTAAGCCCCTGCTCCGCGCCATGACCCAGCCTGCGACGACGCCCCCGCCTCCTGCCCCGCGACCGGGGCCGGCCCCCGGAGGGCCCGCGCCCGCGGACGCCGGGGAGCATGTGCCGGAGGCCTTCCACTTCACCCCCAACGCCGAGCAGTACGTGCTGCAGGCCGACGCGCTGCGCCGGCGGCAGCTGCGCGCCGCCCTCCTCTACGGGTCGAGCCGGTACTGGCGGCGGCGCCAGGCGGTGTGGCCCGCCCTCATCGGCGGCGCCATCCTGATCGCCCTCATCTGCGGCGGCATCGCGGTGCACGCGGCGTTCGAGAAGCAGCAGGTCATCAACGAGCAGCGGAACAGCGGCGGGCAGACCGGCCCGCTCTTCGGCGGCCCGGGGCAGCAGGGGGCGCCGTGACCGCCCCCCGATCGGAGAAGTGAGCACGCAGATGCCCGGTGGAGAACCGCCTTCCACCGACTGGATCCCCGGTTTCCACTCGCCCGTACTCGCCTACCGCGGCCGGAACTCCCAGGTCTTCAAGGCCGTCAGCGCGCGCACCGGGGCCCCGGTCGCGGTCAAGGTCATGCACGCCCCCGGCGCCTACGACGAGATCCAGCTCCTGCGCGACCTGGCCGGGGCCCGCGGGCTGGTGCCGCTGCTCGACGTCGCCCGGGCCGCCACCGGGGAGCCCGCGCTGGTGATGCCGTTCCAGCCGGACGGCTCCTACGCCGACGTCATCGCCCGCGGCGGGCCGGTCGGTCTGGCCGAGGCGGTCCGCGCCGGGCGCGCCGTCGCCGGCGCGCTCGCCGCCGCGCACGCCCGCGGCCTGCTCCACAACGACGTGGTGCCCGGCAACGTGCTGCGCGCCGGCACCTCGGCGGTCCTCACCGACTTCGGGTCGGCCGCCGCGGCCGGCTCCCCGCCGCCCCGCCTGCGGACCAGCAGCGAGCTGGCCTTCCACGCCCCGCCGGAGATCCTCCGGGCCCGCACCCCCGTTCCCGCATCCGACGTCTACGCGCTCGCCTCCACGCTGTGGACGCTCATCGCCGGGCACGCCCCGTTCTCCGACGGCAGCGGCGACCGGGCCGACGCCCAGGCCTCGGCCCGCCGGGCGCTGCGCGAACCCGTCCCGCCGCTCCCGGAGGCACTGGCCCCCGCGCAGGTGAGCGGGCTGCTCGCGGCGGCCATGGCCAAGGACCCGGAGGACCGGCCGGTGACCCCCGCCGCGTTCGAGACCGAGCTGGAGCGGATCTGGAGCGAGGCGGGCGCCGCGTTCCGGTCCGACACCCCGGCGGCGGGTACGCGCCCGGCCGCTCCGCCCCCCGCGCGGCCCGCGCCGCCGCCCGGGCCGGGCGGCACGGAGCCGAGGCCGGCGCCGCCCTCCGGACCCGGTGCGACGGAGCCGCGGCCGGCTCAGCAGGCGTCGGCGGCACCGGTGGCGCCCGCGTCGCCGAACCGGCCTTCGCGACCGCCGGCGCGGCCGGGCGCGGCTCCGACCGCCCCCCGGGCGCCCCACCCGGCGCCGGCGGCCCGGCCGGCCGAGGAAGGGCCGACCGGGCCGGCCGCGGCCCCCGGGCGGACGGCGGCGGTGCCGTCGGGTCCGCAGGTCCCGCCGGTCCCGCAGGAGCGGCCGGGACCGGGCGCCGGGGCGGCGCCGCAGCCGCTGTGGGGCGCGCCGGGCGGGCACCCGTCTGCGGCGCCGTCTCCGCAGGTCCCGCCGGGTCCGGAGGACAGGGGCCCGGGGCCCGCGCCGGAGCGGTCGGCGGGAGGCGCCGACTGCCCACCCGCCGCGCCGGCTCCACCGGAGGAGCCCGAGCCGCCGGTCCGCCAGGTCGGCCGGCGGCCCCAGGCCAAGCCCACCCCGCTGCCCAGCGAGGGCGGGGAGGAGCGGGCGGCGCCCTCCCCGGAGCTGCCGGAGATCCGGACCGAGGCGTGGGCCCTGCTGGAGGGGTGGAGCGGCGGACCGGACTCCCCGCCGCTGCCCGGCGCCGCCTGGAGCGGGCCCGAGCCCGTGGACGGCGGGCCCGACCACAGCGACCTGGAAGGGCCGGCCCGGCCGCCGCGCTGGCGCCGCCACCTGCACATCGCCGCCGCGGCCGGGTCCGTCCTGGCGGTCTCCGCGCTGCTCGGGGTGGGCGGGGCGGTCCGCCCGGCCGAAGTGCGGACGGCCGCCGCCGAGGAGCCGGCCGCCGAGGAGAAGGGGAAGGACGCCGCCGCGGACGAGGGGAAGGGCGCCGGAGAGGCGTCCGGCTCGGAGGGGAAGGCCACCGCGCCGCGGCCCCCCGGGCGGGTCTGGCTGGAGGACGGCTTGACCGGGGTGCAGGTGAAGTGGGAGGACGCCTCCGGCGGCACCGCCCGCTACTTCGTCGTGGGCGGGGTGTCCGGGCAGCCGCAGACGACGCTCGCCCGCACCGGCCCCGGCGTGGAGGAGGCCCAGGTCCCGACCGGGAGCGAGACCGCCGAGTACTGCTTCACCGTCGTCGCGGTCGACGGCCTGTCCGCTCCGTCCGCCCCGGCCTGCACCGACCGGGCCGGCGCCCGGGCCCAAGCCCAGGCCGAGGCCGAGAAGGAGCGGGAGGAGCAGGAGGCCGCGGAGAAGGAGAAGGAGGAAGAGAAGAAGAAGGAAGAGGAGAAGGCGGCGGAGGAGAAGGAGTCCTCTTCCGGCGCTTCTTCATCCGCCGAGGGGTAGGACGGCGGGTGCTCTCGTGTCACCGGTACTGCTTCAGTAGCGGCGGTACACGTTCGTACGGGGGCCGACCGCGATGACGAGGATGACGAGTCGATCATTCTCGATGCGGTAGACGGCTCTGTAGGAGCCACTCCTGATCCGGTAGAGGGAGTCGTGTCCTTTCAAAGGCTTCACCTGGGGGTTCGGGGCATAGGGATCATCGCCGAGCGTGCTCAGTGCGCGCAGTAGCGCGATGGCGTCGGGCTGCGGGATCTTCTTCAATGCCTTCGTGGCGGCCTCTTCGAAGACGAAGGCGTACTTCAAGCGGCGTCCCCAGGGTGTGCTTCGCCCATGATCTCGGCCATCACCTCGGACATGGAGTAAGTACGTCCACTGCTTTCGGCCTGGATCTGCTCGGCCTCCTTGGCGAGCTGCTCGTCCTCCCACTCTTCGAGCTTCTCGAGCATGAACATGGGAACGAAGGCGCCTACGGGTTTCCCATCGCGTGTCACCACCGTGACGCTGCCCTCCTGGGCCGCGGCATCGATGGCTTTGGCGAGTCCGGATCTGAACTCTCGGATGCTCATCGTCTCGTCCATAGGGTCAGTGTACTCAGAATGTGTACACATTGCTGGTAAAACGTTAGTTCATCGCCGTGTGGTGGGGCGAAATTACTAGCGTTTTGATAGTTCATCGCCGCGGGGAACGGGTGCGGCCCCGGCCCGGAGGGGGTCCGGGGCCGGGGCCGGGTCGGGGGTTTTCAGGGACTGCCAGCGAACGGGGTGCTTACAGGCCGGAGACGTTCAGGAGGAGGTTGGGGGTGTTGGCGGGGACGCCGGAGAGCTTGTCCTTGGAGGCGTTGTCGGTCAGCCAGGTCTGGACGGTCGCCTGGTCGGCCTGGCCGTTGGCGTCCTTGTAGAGCGCGGCGGCGCCGGCCACGTGCGGGCTGGCCATCGAGGTGCCGCTGAGCGCGTCGGTGCCGCCGCCCGGGACGGTCGACTCGATGTCCACGCCCGGGGCGTAGATGTCCACGGGGGAGCCGTGGTTGGTGAAGTAGGCCGAGGCGTCCGAGGAGTCGGAGGCCGCGACCGTGGTGACGCCCTCGGCGCGGGCCGGGGAGACGTTGTTCGCGTCCTGGCCCTCGTTGCCGGCGGCGACCGCCACGAACACGCCGGAGCCGGCGAGCGCGTTGACCGCGTCGTCCACCGCCTGGGAGGCCGGGCCGCCCAGCGACAGGTTGGCGACCGAGCCCTCGGGGGCGTTCTGGGCGACCCAGTCGATGCCGGCGATGACGTCGGCGTAGGTGCCGCTGCCGTTGTCGTCGAGGACCTTCACCCCGAACAGGTCGGCCTCGGGGGCGACGCCGTAGGAGGCGCTGCCGATGGTGCCCGCGACGTGGGTGCCGTGGCCGTTGCCGTCGGAGCCGTCGCCGCCGGTGGCGTCGAAGGCCGACGAGGCGCGCCCGCCGAAGTCGGGGTGCCCGGCGTCGATGCCGGTGTCGATGATGTAGGCGGAGACGCCGGCGCCGGTCGCCTGGGTGGTGTAGGAGTCGTCCAGGGGCAGGTCCTCCTGGTCGATCCGGTCCAGGCCCCACGGAACGGCGCTGGCCTGGACCTTGCCGACCTGCTCGACGTAGGCGACCTCGGGGTTGGCGCGGACCTCCTCGACCTCCTCGGCGGTCAGTTCGGCCGAGTAGCCCTCCAGGACCTCGCTGTAGGTGTGCTCGACGTCCTTGGCGGAGATGTCGACGTCGCCGCTCTCCACCGAGCTGGTCTTCATGCCGTCCTCGAGCACCACGATCCACTCGCCGGAGACGGCGGCGTCGCTGGTGCGCAGTGGAGCGAGCTCGTCGGCGGAGGCGGCGCCCGCGCCGCCCAGCAGCGCGGCGGGGATGGCGAGCAGGCCCGCGGTGGCGACACCGATGGTCGTCCGCTTCGCGAAGGTCTTCTTCACGTGCACCCTCCTCATGGGAGCAGGGCCCGGAACCCGTTGGGGGTGACGGGCCGTGTGACGTGTTTCGTCACGACGCGGGGACTTTAGCCAGAAATCCGGGGAATGCGACAGGGTCTTCACGTTCTGTGACCCTGTCGGGCAGTGCCGGGAGAAGGTGTGCAACTTGTGCACCCTGCGGCCGCTTTTCCTGTCAAGGCGTCTAGGTGGCAGGATCCGGCCAGAAAAACGTGTAAACCGTGTGTTACCTGTGGCGTTACGTAATCGGTGGCTCGTGTTCAGCGCCGTGTCCGGTTCCGGTCCGTATAACGGAAGGGGCCGCGCCCGAATCGGGCCGGGCGCGGCTGCCGAAGGCCGGCGGGGAAGAGGGGGCGCCCCGGGCGGGCGCAAGGAGGCGCGCCGGGGCGGCGGCCGGTGGCAGGATCCGGCCAGCGGGGAACCGCGCGGGGCTCCGCGGGGTCTGAACGGGTGGAGACGGCGAAAAGCGGAGCGCCGCCTCCCTCGGGGGAGAGGCGGCGCTCCGGAGGTCTCTGCGGGGCTCTCAGGCGGCGCTGAGGTCCCGGGAGTGGTGCCGGCCGCGCTCGAAGGTGCGGCGGTGCGTGGAGACCGGCGAAGAGGGGTACAGCAGGGCGGCGGCTCCGGCCGGGTCACTGGCGGGGTGGGTGACGGTGTCGCCGAGGTAGTCGCTCCAGATGTACTTCCCGTCGCGGCACCAGACGTTGATCCCCCGCATCACCGAGATGACGGCCATCTCGCTGGTGCCGGCGCGGTACATCGGCCGGACCGCGGAAGAGACGAGCTCCTCCCAGAGCGCCACGATCGCGCGCTCGGCGCAGAAGGCGTGCCGTGGTCTGTGCTTGACCCGGTTGGCCAGGGCCGTCTTCACCCGGTTCGCCCTCGGGTTGTTCAACCGCCAGTGACTCAACGACGTCTCCCGATGTGTCGGTTGCCGCGGTGGGGTGCCGCTCATTCAGATGCGGCCACGTGTCCGCGGCCGGACCACGTGCCCGGCCTCCGTCGGGGCGGGTGCCTGACCCGTGATCTCCACAAAGCTCAGCGAGGGACAACGGCTTCGTTACCTCGCGGTTATTCTTTGCGATCCGGATAGTAGCAGCATCTGACCCCTAGGGGTCGAGGGCTTCAAAAGTGGCCCATGTCACATTCTCGAATCTCGGGAAGAGTCGAGGTTTGGAATGTCTTGGCAGGTCAGATCGGTGGACTCGAACGGGTGGGCGAATCGGGGGCGCGTCTCCGAGGTGCGCCGGCCCCCGGAAGGGGGTGCCCGCGGCAGGGCTCGCGGAGGGCGTGCCGGGGCGCCGGTTCCGCCTGCTCCGTGGCGGTTTGCGGGTGGGTTGTCACAGATGGTGCTGTGATGGGCGTCTCTTGGGCTTCGGTTGAGGTTCGCTTGACCTTCTCCCCTTCTCAGGTCCGCTGTCCGGTCGGCCGGTTCCAGCCCCGGGCCAGAGCGGTCAGCCACCCCACCCCGAGCACGGCGACCAGCGCCATCCCGGCGCAGTCGAGAACCGGTACCAGTGCCGCCTGGACCGGGGTGAACGGCGGGATCCGGCCCTGCTCCAGCAGCTGGGCCTGCCAGTAGGTGCCGGTGAAGAGGAAGGCCAGCACGGCCGCGATCGAGTGCACCGAGTCCCAGAGCGCGTGCAGCAGCGAGACCCCCAGGAAGGCGAGGAGCACGCGCAGCGTGATCCGCCAGCGCCCCGGGGAGGAGGCGGCGAACAGCACCCCGCCCAGGATCGCCGTCCACAGGCCGTGCCCGACCGGCGCCAGCAGGCCGCGCAGGATCTCGGTCTGCACCAGGGCCAGCAGGTCCAGCCCGCTCTCGGTGATCAGGGCGTTGAGCGCGTAGCCGGCGCTCTCGAAGGCGGCGAAGCCGAACCCCACGGTCGCGCCGAGCACCATGCCGTCGCGCGGGGAGGTGGACGCCAGGCCGCGGGCGGTGAGCATCAGCGCGCCCGCCTTCACCGCCTCCTCGATCAGCCCCACCCCGAGGTAGACGAAGGCGGCCTGGCGGAGCAGGTAGCTCTCCAGCAGCGAGGCGCCCAGGACGCCGAGCACCCCGCCGACGATGAAGCCGAAGAAGAGCGCCTCCGGGCCGATCGCGCCGCCCGGGGCGGTCCGGGTGCGCTCGTAGGCCCAGCAGACGAAGGTGACCGGGACCAGGAAGCTGCCCAGCAGGATGACGGTCGGCAGCAGGGTGGGGTTGGCGGTGGCCAGCGTGACCGCGACGGTCGCCAGCCACAGCGCCAGGCCGGTGCCGAACAGCCGGGGCCAGACGTGCCTGCGGTGCTGCCGCCGCGCGGTGTGCTGCGGGCGCGGCGGTGTGCGGGGCGGCTGCATGTTCCCTCACCCTCCTTGCGCGCCCTCCGGGCGTGGGCGCAGCCGCCATGCTGGCAGGGGAGGGAAGGGGGGCGGCGGCGGATCGCGGGCGCGCTGTGTGACCTTTGCCCGACTCCGGGGCGTTCTTTCCAGGTCCGGGCGCATGCCAGCATGGATACAACATGGATACCGTCACCGGCAGCGCGACCGAGCGCGCCTACCGCCACACCAAGAACGCGATCCTGGACCGCCGCTACGCCGGCGGCGAGCTGGTCAGCGAGGGCGACATCGCCTCCGCGGTCGGCGTCTCCCGCACGCCCGTGCGCGAGGCACTGCTCCGCCTGGAGTCCGAGGGCCTGGTCCGGCTCTACCCCAAGCGGGGGGCGCTGGTCGTCCCGGTCTCCCCGGAGGAGATCGCCGACGTGGTGGAGGCCCGCAGGCTCATCGAGACGCACACCGCCGAGCGCGCCGCGCGCGCGGGCGGGCAGGACCGCGCCGAGCTGGCGGTCCGGCTCACCGGGCGGCTGGACGAGATGCGCGCCGCGCTGGGCGCCGGGCCGGACCGGCCCGCCTTCATGGCCGCCGACCGCCGCTTCCACCGGGAGATCGTCGAGGCGAGCGGCAACCGGATCCTGATCGGCCTGTACGACTCGCTGCGCGACCGGCAGCTGCGGATGATGGAGGAGGGGGCGCGGACCGTGCGGCGCATGGAGCGCAACGTGGAGGAGCACGCGGTGATCCTGGAGGCGGTCCGGGCCGGGGACGCGGAGGCGGCGCGCACCGCCGTCACCGCCCACCTGGACACCGCCGCGGAGCTGCTGGGGGTGCGCCGGTGAGCGCGGAGGGAACGGCGGAGGCCGCGCGCGTGCGGACATCGGGTGATCGGGTGACGGACCCTCCCGGCGGGGCGCGCGCCTGGCTGGTCTGGACCGTCGGCGTCGGCGTCTACTTCCTCGCCATGTTCCACCGCAACGGGATGGGCGTGGCGGCCCTGGAGGCCCAGGAGCGCTTCCAGGTCGGCCCCGCGGCGCTCTCCCTGCTGCCCATGCTGCAGCTGCTCGTCTACGTGGCGCTGCAGGTGCCGGCCGGGCTGATGGCCGACCGGGTGGGGCCGCGCCGCTCGCTCCTGCTCGGCCTGGCCTCGATGGCGGCGGGCGTGGTGCTGTTCGCCTTCGCGCCCGGCATCGGCGCGGCGGTCGCCGGCCGGGTGCTGATCGGCCTCGGCGACGCCGTCACCTTCCTCAACGTCATCCGGCTCGGTGCGCTGTGGTTCCCGCGCCGCCGCTACGCGCTGGTCAGCGCGCTGACCGGGGTGGTGGGCGGCCTCGGCCAGGTGGCCAGCGTCGCGCCGCTCTCCTTCGCGCTGCACGGCCTGGGCTGGACCGGCGCGTTCCTGCTCACCGGCGGGGTGACCGCGGTGATGATGCTGCTCGTCGCGCTGGTGGTGCGGGACCGGCCGAAGGGGGAGCCGGCGCCGCACCCGCACGCCTCCGTGTCGGTGCCGGAGAGCCTCAGGGAGGCGCTGCGGGCCCGCGGCCCGCAGGTGGGCATGGCGCAGCACGCCGCGCTCATGGCGCCCTACACGATGCTGGGCGTGCTGTGGGGGTACCCGTTCCTGGTGGAGGGCGTGGGGCTGAGCCCGGCGCAGGCCGGTGCGCTGCTGACCACCCTGGGCGTGGCGGTGCTGTGGATCTCCCCGGTGCTGGGCGCCGTGGTGGGCCCGCGCCCCGGGCTGCGCCGCCCGATCGGCATGGGGCTGGCACCGCTGCTCGGCCTCTGCTGGCTGGCGCTGACGGCCTGGCCGGGGAAGCCGCCGGTGCCGCTGGTCGTCGCGGTGATCGCGGTGAGCGCGGCCGCGGCGGTGATGGCCCCGGCGCTCTCCTTCGACTTCGCCCGGGACGGCATGCCGCCGGAGCGCACCGGGGTGGCCTCCGGCCTGGTGAACATGAGCGGCTTCACCACCACGGTGCTGGCCACCGTGCTGGCCGGGGTGATCCTGGAGTCCGGCGCGGGCTTCCAGGCGGCCTTCGTCCCGGTCACCGCGACCACGCTGGGCGCGGCGGCGCTGCTGGTGGTGCTCCTCTGGCGCTACCCGCGGCAGGACCGCTGACGGCCCCTCGCGCGCCCGCGCGCCCGCGCGGGGGAGATAAGGGGAGGCGAGGGGAGGGGCCCGCCCCGGTCGTCGGCCGAGGGCGGGGAGGCGGGTGCTCTTCCGCGCCCGCCGCCTTTCCCGGCGGCGGTCCACCGGCGGCGGTCTAGAAGACGTCCGGGTCGCCGCGGATGCCCGGGCGGGGCCGGTCCCGCCGGGTGATCATCAGGATGACGGTGATGACGACGACGGCCGCCCCCGCGGCCATCAGGATCATCCCGATCGCGTTCAGGTCCAGGCCCGCGACGTCGGCGGTGATGCCGAAGGCGAGCACGGCGCCGATGACGATGAGGAAGATGCCGAGTCCGATGCCCATCTGAGCCTCCGTACGGAGTGGGAACACTGGCCGTCCGTCCGCTCGGCAGTATTCCACGCGAAGGCCGCCCGGTCCGAGGCGCGGACGACCGCAACCCGGACCGGAAAGGGCCGCGGGGCGGGGCGGCGGACCGCCCCGCCCCGCGGCGGGCGGGCGGCCTTCGCAGGTCACCCGGTGATGAGCGGTTCCGGGGCGGGTGCGGTGAGCCCCGGAACCGGGATCAGAAGGCGGATTCCGGAACGTCCATCAGCTCCAGGCCGGTGGCCTCGGCGATGGCGCGCTCGGCGGAGAGCTTGGGCAGCACCTGGGTGGCGAAGAACCGCGCGGCGGCGATCTTGCCGGTGTAGAAGTCGGTGTCGGCGGCGTCCGCGCCGTCGATCCGCCCCAGGGCCACCTCGGCCTGGCGCAGCAGCAGCCAGCCCAGCACCACGTCGCCGACGGCCATCAGCAGCCGGGTGCTGTTCAGCCCGACCTTGTACAGCGTGCGCGGCTCCTCCATGGCCTTCATCGCGTCGCCGACCATGACCTCGACGATCTTCTCCACGTCGGCCACGGCGTCGGCGAGCAGGCCGCGCTCCTCCTTGAGGCGCCCGTTGCCCGCGTCGCCGCCGGCGAACGCCTTGATCTCGCCGAGCAGGGAGCCCAGGGCCTGCCCGTTGTTCTTGACGATCTTGCGGAAGAAGAAGTCCTGCGCCTGGATCGCGGTGGTGCCCTCGTAGAGGGTGTCGATCTTGGCGTCCCGGATGTACTGCTCGATCGGGTACTCCTGCAGGTACCCGGAGCCGCCGAGGGTCTGCAGCGACTCGGCGAGCAGCGCGTAGGAGCGCTCCGAGCCGACGCCCTTGACGATGGGCAGCAGCAGGTCGTTCAGGGCGACGATGTCGTCGTGCGCCTCGCCGGCGTGCTCGGCGATCTGCACCGCGTCCTGCTGGGTGGCGGTGTAGATGACCAGCGCGCGCAGCGCCTCGGCGTAGGCCTTCTGGGTCATCAGGCTGCGCCGGACGTCGGGGTGGTGGGTGATGGTCACCCGCGGGGCGCTCTTGTCCGCCATCCGGGTGAGGTCGGCGCCCTGCTTGCGCTCCTTGGCGTACTCCAGGGCGTTCAGGTAGCCGGTGGACAGCGTGGCGATCGCCTTGGTGCCGACCATCATCCGGGCGTACTCGATGATGAGGAACATCTGCCGGATGCCGTCGTGCTTGTCGCCGACCAGGTAGCCGATCGCCGGGTGCTCGGCACCGAAGGTCAGCTCGCAGGTGGTGGAGGCCTTCAGGCCCATCTTGTGCTCGACGTTGGTGACGTAGGCGCCGTTGCGCTCGCCGAGCGAGCCGTCCTCGTTGACCAGGTACTTGGGGACCAGGAAGAGGGAGAGGCCCTTGGTGCCGGGCTTGGCGCCCTCGGGGCGCGCCAGGACCAGGTGGAAGATGTTCTCCGTCATGTCCTGCTCGGCGGAGGTGATGAAGCGCTTCACCCCGTCGATGTGCCAGGTGCCGTCGCCCTGGTCGATCGCCTTGGTGCGGCCGGCGCCGACGTCGGACCCGGCGTCGGGCTCGGTGAGGACCATGGTGGCGCCCCAGCCGCGCTCGATGGCGAGCCGGGCGAACTCCTTCTGCTTCGCCGTGCCCTCCTGGTAGAGGACGTTGGCGAAGCCGGGGCCCGCGGAGTACATGTGGATGGAGGGGTTGGCGCCGAGGATCAGCTCGGCCGCGCCCCAGACCAGGGAGCGGGGGGCGCCGAGGCCGCCGAGCTCCTGCGGGAGGTCCATGTTGTACCAGCCGGCGTCCATGTAGGCCTGGTACGACTTCTTCAGGCTCTCGGGGATGGCGACCGTCTTGGTCTGCGGGTCGAACACCGGCGGGTTGCGGTCCGCGTCCTCGAAGGACTCGGCCACGACCCCGGTGGCGAGCCGGTTGACCTCGTCGAGGATGGTGCGGGCCGTGTCCTCGTCGAGCTCCGCGAACGGGCCGGTGCCCAGCACGTCCTGGCGCTTGAAGACCTCAAAGAGGTTGAATTCGAGGTCACGGAGGTTGCTCTTGTAGTGCGTCATTCGCGCGCTCCGCTGTCTGTCGTGGCCGCTGTGCGTGCACAAGCGATCGACTACTGGTGGGTAACAACATCATGTTACTACCCGGTAGTAGCCGTTTGCCAAGACGCGCCGCGGATGGATCCACCCCTCCCTTCCGGTCACCCCTTCCTGACCGGTCGGAACGCGTGCGCGGGTGCCCGCGGCACGGCGCCCCGGACCGGTCGGCGGTCCGGGGCGCGGCGCGGGCGGTCGTCCGAGCGGGCGGAGGGGTCAGGAGCGGTGGCCGGGCTCCAGCCGGGGCGGCAGGCCGAACAGCGGGAAGAGGTTCTGCGCGTCCAGGTAGAAGTGGAGCCCGGTGATGGCGCCGTCCTCGATGTCCAGGATCTGCAGCGCCCACGGGTCGTGGCCGCCGTCCTCGGCCGGGTGGTAGTGGCCGAAGGCCGGGGCGCCGTTGGCCGAGGTGGGCACCAGCAGCGAACCGCGGCACTTCTCGCCGGTGCCGAGCATCCAGCCGGCGATGTCCTCGTGGCCGCGCAGCCAGAGCTCGAACGGGGGCATGGTCATCGCGGCGTCGTCGCGCAACAGCGTGACCAGCGCGGCGATGTCGTACCGCTCGAAGATGTCGACGTACTTGGCGAGCAGCTCCCGGTGCTCCTCGTCCATGTCCGGGCGGCGGCCGGACGCGCCGGCGGCCTCGGCGCCGTGCTCGGCGAGGGTGGCGCGGGCCCGCTGCAGCGCGCTGTTGACCGAGGGGACCGAGGTGTCCAGCAGCTCGGCGACCTCGGCGGCCTTCCAGCGCAGCACCTCGCGCAGGATCAGCACCGCGCGCTGGCGGGGCGGCAGGAACTGCAGGGCGGCGATGAAGGCGAGCCGGATCGACTCCCGGGAGACCACCGCCTCGGCGGGGTCGGCCTCGGGGGAGAGCACCCGCGCGTCCGGGATCGGCTGGACCCAGGCCGACTCGGGCAGCGGGGCGCCGAGCGGTCCGGCGCAGGTGCCGACCGGGGCCAGGTCGACCGGGCGGGCGCGCCGCTGCCGGCCCTGGAGCATGTCCAGGCAGACGTTGGTGGCGATGCGGTACAGCCAGGAGCGCAGCGCGGAGCGCCCCTCGAACCGGTCGTGCGCCTTCCACGCCCGGACCAGGGTCTCCTGCACCGCGTCATCGGCCTCGAAGGCCGAGCCGAGCATCCGGTAGCAGTGCCCGGTCAGCTCGCCGCGGTGCTGCTCGAGTGTCTCGTCCAAACGCTGTTCGCCCATCAGCGGGACCCTTCTCGTCTCAAGGAGCGTCCATCGTACGCGGGAGGCCCGACAGAACAGGGGCTCGGTTCCGAGAATGCCGCACCGCTCCGGTTTTCGGGCGAATTTCCGGTTTTTCAGCGGACTTTTCAACGGCGGTACTTCGTGAACGGCGCGGAAGCGCCCAATCGGGGAGAAGGGGAATAAGGGGCGGACCGGAACACCGTCCGGCCGCCCCTCGGCGCGGGCCCGCCGCTCAGAACCCGATCTCGGTGAACTCCCGGGTCCGGGCGGTCAGCGCCTCCTCCACCGGGAGCCGCTCCATCGACGAGGCCCCGTAGAAGCCGTGCACGTTCTCGCAGGTGCGCAGGATGTAGCGGGCGTCGTCCGGCTCGGCGATCGGGCCGCCGTGGCAGAGCACGGTGACGTCGGGGCGGACCGCCAGCGCCGCGCGGGACCAGGCGTCGATCCGCTCCGCGCACGCGGGCAGGCTGAGCGCGGTCTCCGCGCCGATCCGCCCGCCGGTGGTCAGCCCCAGGTGGCAGACGACCACGTCCGCGCCGGCCTCGGCCATCGCCGCGGCGTCCTCCTCGGAGAAGACGTAGGGCGAGGTGAACAGGTCCAGCCCGCGGGCGCGGCGGATCAGCTCCACCTCGTGCGCGAAGCCCATCCCGGTCTCCTCCAGGTTGGCCCGGAACACCCCGTCGATCAGGCCGACCGTGGGGAAGTTCTGCACCCCCGAGTAGCCCAGCGCGGCCAGCCGCGGCAGGAACACGTCGAGGTCGCAGAACGGGTCGGTGCCGTTCACCCCGGCCAGCACCGGGGTGTCGGTCACCGCGGTGAGCACCTCGCGCGCCATGTCGACGACGATCTCGTTGGCGTTGCCGTAGGCGAGCAGCCCGGCCAGCGAGCCGCGGCCGGCCATCCGGTACCGGCCGGAGTTGTACACCACCAGCAGGTCGACGCCGCCGGCCTCCTGGGACTTCGCGGACAGGCCGATGCCCGCCCCGCCGCCGATGACCGGCGCCCGCCGCTCCCGCTTCTCCCGGATCCGCTCCAGGATCGCCTCTCTGGGAACCCTGCCCATGCCTCTCCCCCTCGTCGTCGTGGTCGTTCAGGTCCCGCCCGGGGCCGCGCCGGCCCCCGGGCCTCATCGGAGCAGCCCGTCCAGCAGCTCCACCGCGGTCTCGGCGAACACCGGGTCGTTGATGCGGGCGTCCAGCTCGACCAGGCGGACCGCGCCGCCGGCCAGCCCGTCGCGGACCGCGCCGAACAGCGCGGCGTCGGCTGCCGGGTCGTGGAACGGCCCGCCCTCGGCGGAGACGGCCGAGACGCCGCGCAGCGGCAGCAGCACGGCGGCCGGCGCCGGCAGCGCGGCGACCCGGGCGGCCAGCCGGGCACCGAGCTCCGCGCACTCCTCCGGGGTGGTCCGCATCAGGGTGACCGCCGGGTTGTGCACGTGCAGCAGCCGGCCGGCGTAGCGCTCCGGCACGGTCTCCCGGGCGCCGAAGTTCACCATGTCCAGGGCGCCGACCGAGACCACCCGGGGGGTGTCCGGCCCGCCCCCGGCCAGCCGGCCCGGCCCGGCCGACATCACCCCGCCGGCCAGCTCGTCGGCGAGCTCGGTGGTGGTGAGGTCCAGGATCCCGCTGAGCCCGCCCTGGTCGGCCAGGGCCTCCAGGGTCCGCCCGCCGGCCCCGGTCATGTGGAAGACCAGGACCTCGCGGCCCTGCTCCTCCAGCAGGTGCCGGGCGTGCGTGACGGCGGGCGTGGTCACCCCGAACATGCTCGCCGCGACCGTCGGACCGGGCGGCCGGTAGGCGACGGGGGCGCCGCGCACCATGCCGGCCACCGCGTCGGCCGCGTTGGACAGGATCCGCGCGGAGACCGAGTTGATCCCGGACACGTCCACCACGCTGGGCATCAGCACCAGGTCGCTCTCCCCGACATAGGGGGCGGTGTCGCCGGAGGCCGCGGTGGACACGGCCACCTTGGGCAGGCCCAGCGGGAGCGCGCGCATCGCGTGCGCGGCGATCGAGGTGCCGCCGGTGCCGCCCGCGGCGACGGCGCCGGCCAGCCGGTCCTCGCCGTGCAGCCGGAGCAGGACCGCGCGGGCGCCCTCGGCCATGGCGGCGACCGCGGCGCCCCGGTCGCCGGCCGCGGCGAGCTCCGCGGCGTCGTGCCCGGCGGCCCGGGCCACCTCGGTGTGCGCGATGTCCGGGCCGCGCGGGGCGCCGGCGGCCGGGCCGAAGACGCCGCAGTCGACCAGGACCGGGCGGACCCCGGCGGCGGCCAGCCGGTCGGCGATGAAGCAGCTCTCGGCGGCCTTGGTGTCGAAGGTGCCCAGCACTGCGACGGCGGGCCGCGCGGGGGCGGTCATCCGTTCTCCACCGGGTGCCCGGCGCCGGCGGGGATCTCGCGGAAGTCGGGGGCGCCGCGCAGCTCCTCCTCGGCGCCGGCCGGGCCGTAGACCACCACCAGCTGCAGGGTGGTCCAGCCGGTGTTGTGCGTGGAGTGCGGGGTGCCGCGCGGGATGTGCACCACGTCGCCGGCGGCGATCGGGAACGCCGGCCCGTCGTCCACGGTCTGCTCGCCGGTGCCGGACAGCACGTAGATCACCTCGTCGGAGCCGGGGTGCAGGTGCCGGGCATGCCCCTTGCCGGGGAAGACGGCGACGTCGCCGACGCTCACCGCGCCGTCCGGCCGGTTCCGCAGCGACACGCGCCACTTGATCCGGCCCCAGTCGAAGAGCTGGGTGGGCAGTTCGCCGGGTCCGCTGCCGTCGGTGCTCGCCATGGAAGGCCCGCCTCCTCGCGCTCGTGCGGCGCGGCCGCGCCGCGCCGTCCGGTCCGTGGGCCCCGGCCGCCCCGGGGCTTCGGTCCCGGGGGGCGGGGCGGTGCACAGGGGGTCTTCCCCGTCCTCCCGCCGGGCCAACGGCCGATCCGCGCCGCCCGGCGCGCGCCCGCGCGGGCCGGCGGGGGAGCACGACCCGTCGACCTAATTTCGGTCTGACCGTATGTCGCGGCTGACCTGGGCGCTCCGCGGCGACATGATGGGAGTCCCCCGTACCCGGTGGGTAGAGAACGTGAATAACACGCGGTGAAACTAATTTTCCGGGAAATGCGAGCAGGAATGGTGTTCCTGTGGCTAGATATGGGGGGTGGCGGACACGTTCCGTGTCCGCTCGGACACCATCGGCTGAAAAGCGAGGTGCCCGCCTCGAAGCGGGTGCCTCTGGACCAAGAGGACGGAATCACATGCTGAAGAAGATGATCGCCGCCGGTGCCGTCACCGTGGCCTCCGCGGGGGTCCTCATGTTCGGCGCGGGCACCGCTTACGCGGGCGGCGACGAGATCGAGACCTCCGGCAACGGCTCGATCCTCGGCGGCAACCAGATCGTCGCCGACCTGAACGTCCCGATCAACGTCTGCGGCAACGCGATCGGCATCCTCGGCAACGCCGGCGCGGCCTGCGAGGACTCCGGCGCCGTCGTCCACGACTGACGCGCGTCCCCTTCTCGCGGACAGTGGACTGAAGGGGCGGGGCGGCGCCGGACTCAGCGGTCGGCGCAGTCCCGCCCTCCCGCGTCCCCGGGCCCCTGGCCCCGGCCCGTCCGCGATGATGCCGGCGCCGCGGCCCCCTCCCCGTGCTCGGGCGGGGCCGCGGCGCTCCGCGGCCACCGTGCCGGAGAACCGAACGGGCCGCCCCCGGTCAGCCGGACCCGGCCCGCTCGGCCGGTGCGGTCAGGCAGAACACGTTGCCCTCCGGATCCCGCATCACCTGGAACGACCCCTGCTCGTCGGTGACCGGGGGGCCTTCGGCCGAGGCGCCCAGCCGGGCCGCGGCCGCCGCGGCGGCGGGGAGGTCGGCCGTCCGGACGTCCAGGTGCAGCCGGACCGGGCCGGACGCCGGGGCCGGGTCGGGCTGGAAGGAGATCCGCGGCCGCCCGTGCGCGGCGGGCAGATGGGACCACCCGTCGGCGCGGTCCACCGGTCCGGCGCCGAGCAGCGCGCCCCAGAACCGGGCCAGCCGGGGCGGGTCGGCGGCGTTGACCACGATCTGGTCGAAGGCGGAGCCGGGAAAGGTCTCGGGCATGGGGCAATGCTAGATGGGAGATTCCGCCCAGGGCGATGATCTTGGAGCTCAAGCATGAAGAAGGCCCGCCCGCCGCATCCTCGCAGGTGGCAAGGGTACGGCGGGCGGGCCGGGCGGCCGCGCGTCATCACGGCGTCAACGGACCAGGCCCAACCACCCCGGAAGAGCCCTCCGGGACGCCCAACGCGTCATCGATGGCGGCACTCTGGGCGCCCTCAGGATCGTCGTACAGGTGCCCGTAGACGTCCATGGTCACCGAGAACGAGGCATGGCCCATCCACGCCTGTATCCGCTTTCCCGGCACGTTCCGGGCGATCAGCAGCGAGGCGAAGGTGTGCCGCAGGGTGTGCACCTTGGGCGCCCCCTGGACCCCCACCGCCTTGCACGCCGCTTTGAACCGGTCGCGGGCCGTACTCTGGCACACCGGCAGCACCCGCCCGCCGCGCACCCGGTAGAACACCAGCTCCGCCGTGGACGTGCCCGCCGCCGCGTCCGGCGCGTCGACGGGGCGGCGGGGGAAGCGCGCGGCGTGGGCTTGCAGGGCCAGGGCCACCCGGGCGGGCAGCGGCACGGTGCGGCGCGACTTCTTGCTCTTCACCGCGACCAGCTTCCCTTTCTGCAACTGCCGGTCCACTGTGACGGTGCGCGCTTTGAAGTCGATCCGGTCCCAGGTCAGCCCGAGCATTTCACCCATGCGCAGCCCGGTACCGGCCCCGAGGACCACCAGCAGGCGCCAGTCCGGCGGAACCGCTTCTTCCAGCGCGTCCACCTCAGCCAGGGTGAAGGGCACCACTTCGCTTTCGGGGAGTTCGGGCAGCATGATCGCCCTGCACGGTGTCTTGCTCCGCTTTTCTGCTTCCACGGCGGTGCCGAACAGGGCGCAGCAGATCTTGTAGGTCAGGTGGACCGAGCGGGGCGAGAGGGTTTTGGCCCACCGGTTGACCGCGCGCTGAACATCGGAGGAGGTGACCGCCCGCACCGGAGAGTCGCCCAGGGCGGGGATGACGTGGCGGTTCAGCCAGGCCCGGTAGGTCCGATACGTGGAGTCGCGGGCCGAGGTCTTCACCGCTTCCAGCCATTCGGCGGACCAGGAGGCCACCGACACCTCACCGGCCTGGTAGTCGGGGAGGATGCCCGCCCGCTTCTGGGAGCGCACCTGGTCGCGGAAGGCGCGCGCTTCCTTCAGGGTGGACCAGGTCTCCGAGGTCTGCTTCCCCGCAGGCGTGCGGTAGGGGACCTTGTAGGCATAGACCGTGCGGCCGCTCCGCTTGCTCTCCCGCTTCCGTTCGACCTTGCGGATTCCCTCGCGCATTTCACCAGCAGGCCACGTGTCCGCCATTCCAACCTCCCGAACTCTCGCTTTCAACCTGCCTGTATTTTATCGGAAATGCCCAGGATTAACGCGGGAATTCATGGCCGCATCCGGCCCCGGACCCATTCTTTGATTTCCTCCGGAGAGAACAGCAGCGCCCGCCCCGCGCGGGCCGCACGGAAATACCGCTTGTGGTTGTCATACACCCACGACGCGGGTTTGCGCAGGTAAGAGGCGACGTCTTGGACGGTCCACAGTTCATCCACCGAGAATTCCTTTTCCTTCAAAATTCAACCTCACAATTCTGCATTCCGGGATAGCGGCGACGCCGAACAACAATCCGCATTTCTGGCCCGTGCCGGCCTCCCACGAACCAGCCCCCGACCCCCGCCCCTTCGCCCGGCTCCGCCAGGGCGCATAAGACGCGCTCCGCGCGACGTGTCTCCTCCGGCGGCGGGCGCGGGAAGGCAGGCCCGCACAGCTTCAGACAAGAACGGACGCGCTCCGCGCGCAGCCCTCCCAGGGCCGCCGTGGTGACCGCCACCGGGAACGTGCAGGTCGATGCGGCGGGAACCCGCCGGCGGTCGTTCCTCCCGACGGCACAACCCCGCCATCACGCCGCCCACACCGCCATCTGCGCCTCGCGCCGCAGCACCGCCTTGTACTCCGCCCGCGCGACGGCGCGGTCCTGGGCCATCCGGTGCGCGATCAGCACATCGGCCGCGCCAAGGTAGCCCGACCCGGCATAGGACCACGCCCCGACCACCTCCGCGCCTTCCAGTCCCCACACGTCGGCCCGCCCGGCCTTGCGGGACTCCCGTGCCCGCCAGGCGCGGCGCACCGCCCGCAGCACGCCCAGCGTCAGCGAATAGGCCCGCGACTTGGTGGTGAAGTGGCCCCGGTAGCCCAAGCAGTGCGCCCACCGCCGCAACCGCAGACCGGACAGGTCGCGCCGCTTGCCCAACTCCCAGCAGGTCGCCACCATCCGCGCCAGGTGCGCCCCGACTTCCCGGGTTAGTGCAGCGCGGTCCAGTCGCCGCAACCGCCGCGCCAGCGCATCCGAGTCCGCGTCCACGGTCTTGGTCGCGTACTTGGCCAGATACCCCGCCGCCTTGGCCGGGTCATCCAGAGGCCGCACGTCCAGCTGGGAACCCCACTCCGCCACCCGCGCCACACCATCGGGGGAAGGCAGGGCGAACGCGGTCGAGGCCACCGCCGAGCGCACCGCCGAGGCCAGCAGTTCCGCCGTGGCCCAGGAGGGCGGGGCCACCACCGCCGACCGGTCGCCCGGGACCACCCCGTCCAACCGCAGCACCGCATGGACGTGCGCCAGCCCGCGCCGCTGGAATTCCACGACCTTCACATAGGACAGGCGCAGCAGGCGGGGGACCTCCCGGACCCCCACCTTGCGACCCAGCGCGGCCGAGGCCGCCGGAGCCAACGCGCGTTCGATCCCGATCCGGGTCCGCCGCCACAACTCCCCAAGAGAGGCGTTCCACAGCACCGCCCCCGTGTAGTCCCAGCAGTCCGGACAGACCGGGGTGCCCACCGCCGGGTGATCCGGTTCGTGGACCAGGCCGCACCCCGCCGGCCGCCCATGGGGACAGGTCTTCTTTCTGCCGCGGGGCAGCCGGCAGGGCGCTCCGCCGTCCCGGGCCGCATGCACCGCGCCGAAGCCCGGCGCGGTCAGGGTGAGGAACAGCGCCGGATGCTCCCCGACCGAGGAGGGCACCGCGTCGTCTTCTCCGGTGGGGGTCCGGCCCCGCATCCCCGCCGCGATCATGTGCCACGCATCGGCCCGATAGGTGCGCGAGCACGGCGGGCACACCGCAGCCCGGCGATCCCCACAGGCCACCAGCAGCACCCCGTCCGGAGCATCCGCCGTCGAGGTCTGGGCCAGCACCTCACCACTGGAGGTGTCCACCGCCGCCGCCCGGCCCGAGACCCGCACCGGCCGCACACAAAACCCCGCACGCGCCACCTGGCCACGCCACACCGCGAAATCAGGTCGGCACGCCCGAGCCTCCAACGCGTCCACACCCACCACCCCCGCAACCGGCCGCCTTCCCCTTCCACCACCAATCCTCAAACAGAACGGCCGGATCACGCCGCAAACTTCGTCTGCTTTTCGGGGCAGCGCCTGTCACCGGTCTTCGTACTTGACCGGTAAGCGCACCCCTTCCACCCTTGTCCCTATGCGCCTGTCACCGGAGGAATCCCGCACTCGATTCGCAGCAAGCCGTGTGGCCAGACTGGCCACCGCCGACGCCGAAGGGCGGCCGCACCTTGTCCCGGTGACGTTTGCGACCTGCGGCGACGCGGTGGCCATCGCCATCGACCACAAGCCCAAGAGCACCCGCGCGCTCAAACGGCTCCGCAACATCGCGGACAACCCCCATGTCGCGCTGCTGGCCGATGACTACGGCGACGATTGGGAACGGCTGTGGTGGGCGCGGGCCGACGGAGAAGCGCGCGTTGAGCACGAAGGCGCAGCATGGTCCCAGGCCCGGGACCGTCTCGTTGAGCGCTACCCGCAGTACCGGGAGAACCCGCCGGACGGTCCCATGATCATCGTTGAGGTGCAGCGCTGGTCCGGCTGGTCGTTCCGGTAGCGTCAGGGCCATGCCAGCCGAAGCACTCCACCGACAGATCGCTGACGCGATCCGTGCCGACATTCTGTCGGGCGTGCTGCAACCCGCCGACCCCGCGCCGTCTGAGAACGAGCTTGCCGAAAGGTTCCACACGACACGGAACACCGTGCGGAAGGGACTCGCTCTTCTCAAGGCGGAAGGCCTTCTCGTGTCCGGTCAGGGGCGCCGGACGATCGTCCGTCCCAGACCGAATATCCGCCTGCTCTCCACAGGGATCAACCACCGGGCCCACAGGGACGCGGGGCGGTCCAACTTCAACGCCGAAGCCGAGGACCAGGGACGCCGCCCGGAACAGCGCCTCTTGGAGGTGGCGACGGTTCCGGCACCTGATGAGGTGGCCGAAAGGCTCAGCGTCCCGCCCGGGGCCAAGGTCGTGGTACGGCGTCGGTTGTTCCTGGTCGATGGCGAGCCCATGCAGCTCTGCGATGGGTACTACCGGCCAGAGCTTGCAGAAGGCACCTCGCTGGTCGAAGCACGCAAGATCAAGGGCGGCGCACACGGAGTGATCGAGGACCCCGAGGGCCCGGTACGGCGACGCATCGTCCAGTTCGTGGAGGACCTGGAAATCCGCATGCCGCTCCGTTCGGAAGTGGACGCTCTCCACCTGCCCCAGGGGGTTCCCGTGGCCCGGACTCTGCGGACCGCTTACGACAGCCATGGAGACGTGGTGGAAGTCCTCGATTCTGTCATTCCGGGCGATCGTTACGCATTCCGGTACATCATTGACGTTCCGTAGCGCGTTCTTGTTCGAAGCACTTGTGTACCCAAGGTGGGGCGGTTAGCGTAGCGACTCACAACTTGTGTACCCAAGTGATGCCGACACGAAGAAGCCTCGACCGGTGCCGTTACACCGCCGAGGCGCGGCCTCACCCGAGAAGAGGACCGGTGAGACATGACCCATCGTAGTCACCGCCGCTCGCATGCCAAGCCCGCCTGCTCCCTTTCCGTCCGTCTACTGCTCTGGCTCTTCCTCCTGTTCCTGCCTCTGGGGTTCGCTTCCGTCGGTCGCCATGCGGCCGGTGGCGATGAGCACGACCCCCACCAGGAGCCGCAGGAGCCTTCAGAGCCCCGCGAAACGCCAGCACACCCCGACCGGCCTGTATCCCCCTGGATCCCGGACTACTTCGCTTTCTGCGAGGTGGCGCTCCGCCATAAGGCGCAGTGGGACCTCACCTACTCCCCCTACCAAGCAGCATCGTTCGTCGCTCGCCACCGGGCCGATGAGACCACGATGGCGACTTCCACCCTCGAACTGCTCGACCACGTGCTCACCACCTACGCCGCTCCCTCCCATGTCCGCCGCTATGTCGAGGACACGGCGGTGCGAAGCGCTGAACAGCAGGAACTCACCGAACTGCTCAAGAAATTCGGAGAAGGCACCGGATCAGAACGCGCGAGTCAGGAGTGATCGAGCCGTGAACGAGACCACCAGCAGAGCAAAACTTCTCTGGCCCCGAGTGCACCGGCCTGACCCTGCCACCGACCACGCCGATGCCCTCTACGACCGGCTCTCAGACGCCCTGCGGGAACGCGGCCGCACCGTGGCCGACCGGGCCCGCAACCAGCAGGCTGCCGACGACGCCTTCACTGCGTTGGACGAGCACCTTCGCTCCGGCGGACTGCTGCCCACCCCGTGGCGCGGAGCCGCCGCCGAAGCCGAGCAGGCGAGTACCGACTAACCAGGCACCGGACCGACGCGGAAGTGCAGCCGACCTTTGCCGGCCGAGCCACCGCCAACGCCCGGACCCCGCACCCCGCACCCCGAACAGCAGAGAAGAGGAGACCGCCATGCGCACACCCCAGGACCCGCGCCCACCCCCGGGAGCGGGACAACAGAGAAAGGAAACCCCTCATGAAGAAGATGGTCCGCCGCATGGCTGTGGTGTTCGGCTACCCGCCGACCAACATCTGCCCCAACTGCAAGAAGCCGATGGGCCCCGGCCACAACTGCGGCTAGCCATAGAGAAGAAAGGCGGTCCGCCCCCGAATGAGGCGGGGGCGGACCGCCGCCCACCAGCAAACCACACCCCCGGGAGCCCGACCATGTCCCCACCCCCTGAAGCCCCAGAGTGCAGCGCCGAAGCCCTCATGTCCTCCACCGAGGTAGCCCGCCGTGTTCGGAGCCTCCCTGAAGAGCGTGGCCCGATGGCGCAAGACCGGGCGCATCACCGGCTTCCGCACCCCCGGCGGAGCCTGGCGATACCCCGCCGACCACATCCGCACCCTCTACCGGGCCGCCCGAACCGAACGCCTGTGAGGACTTTCCCTACGCGATCAAGGAGCCCGCCCGCGCCATGGGCGCGGGCGGGCTTTCGCGTCCCCCGGGCGGTTGGTCGGCCGAGGTCGGGTGCGCTTGGGCGGGCATCCGCGCTGCGCGCCCTCCTCCGTCGGGTGCTCGCGCGGCACCCGCCCCGCGCCCCTCCCCGGCCTCCCTTCCCCCGGCTGCCCGCGCACCCCGCCGCGCCCCGGCCGACGCGCGGAGCCCGCCCGCGCCGGGAACACCTCTCCCACTCGGTCGGGGAGGCGCCCGGCCGTGTGCGCCCCGCTCTGACCGGCCCGCCCGGGACGCCCGTCGCGCGGGGCCGGACGCTGCCCGCTGCGCGCGCCCGGGTCCGTCCACCACTCCGCATCGGCGCGGGGCCCCGACGACCGGGCGGCCCGGCGGGCAAAGACGCGGTGGAGCCCCGGAGGGCCCCGACGCGCCGGGCAAGCTTAAGGCCGCCCGGCCTCCCCGCGCGATGCTCCCCGGCGACCGGACCCGTACCCGCTCCCCTACTCGCCCGGCCCGCCGGGAGACACGGAGCGAAGGGAGACGCGGGAGGACCCGTGGCCAGGGGCGGGCTTTCTCCGGCGGGCCACGCCCCGCCCGGGGCATCGAGCCCCGCCGCAGCGTCCGCCCAACCCGGCCGGGGCCGCCGGGGACCACCCGGGCGCATCCGGCCCACCGGGCTACGCGGGTCCGCCGGCGAACCCCGCCCCGGGCCCCCTCCCCGCCGCTTCCACGGGACGGCAGACCCGCTGCGCCCGCCGAACCTCCCCCTGTAGCGTCGAAGCATGAGCGACGACGAAACCGTCCGGCCCATCGGCTCAGCCCCCAGCGCCCGCGCCCAGGACCAGGCCCAGCACGACGCCGAACAGCGCCAGGAGCACCAGCGCGCCATCCTGGCCGCCGAGATCGGCGCCGAACTCAACCGCGCCGGTCAAGTCGTACTCCACCCCGCCAACGACCAGCAGCGCACCCTGTTCAAGGCCGCCATCCGCCGCGCAGCGAAAGAGATCGGTAAGAAGGTCATACACCGCACCCTGAAAACCGGGTCCCTGATGGCCGCCGTGGACGAGGAACCCAGCCCCCTACAGGAGCAGCTCAACCACGCCCGCGCCCGCAACGCCATCGACGACGCGCTAGGCGACCCGCGTCAACACCGGTGATGACACCAACGCCCCCGACCCCGAGCCGGGCCACCAGCGGACCGAACGCGTCAACCAGGCGTCACCAGACCCCGCCCGAACAGGCCGGAACACACCCCACCAGACCCAAGCGCGCCAACACGCAGAAGCGGCGCTGACCAGGGCAGACGCCACCAACCGAGGCCAGTCCGGACCAGGCCGAAACCACCCTTTCAAGGGTGCGTTGATCTTGGAGTTGCGGGCCTATCGGAGCGCTCCGATAGGCCCGCAACGTCACGATCATCGCGAGGGAGGGGCGGCACCGGCGCCGCGGCGGCCGAAAAACCATTGGCGCCGGACCGGCCGGAGGACCAGGATCGCTCGCAGAGGCCAGGGTAGGGCCCGGGAACCGGGCGAAAAGGTTCATCAGGATAGCCTTACCTGAGTTCCCCGCCCCGTTCTGGAGAGCAATGTCCGAAAGGCAGTCCGCCGGCGGCCGCCGGATCATGCGGCGTGCGCTGGTGCGCAACCGCGGCCGACTGGCCGCAGGCATCGTCGGCACCTCACTGCACCAGGCGGCCGAGGCGCTGGTGCCGGTGGCCATCGGCGTCGTCATCGACCGGGCCGTCGCGACCGGCGACGGCACCGCGCTGGCCCTCTCCCTCGCCGGCCTGGCCGCGCTGTTCACGGTGCTCACGCTCTCCTGGCGGTACGGGGCGCGCTCCCTGGTCGCCGCGGTCCAGCAGGAGTCGCACCTGCTCCGGGTGGAGGCGTCCGCCCGGGCGATCGACCCGCGGCGCGCCGACACCGGGCTGCGCTCCGGCGAACTGCTCAGCGTCACCACCTCCGACGCCGACCGGACCGCCCGGGTGCTGCACTTCATCCCGGGCGCGTTCGCCACCGTCGTCGGGCTGGCCGTCGCCGCGGTCTCCCTGCTCCGGATCGACACCGCGCTCGGCGCGGGCGTGCTGGTCGCGGTCCCGGTGCTGGTCGCCGCGGTGCAGCTGGCCGGGCCGCTGCTCACCCGGCGCGCCACCGCCCAGCAGGCGGCGGTGGCCCGCACCGCGGGGCTCGCCACCGACCTGGTCCGCGGCCTGCCCGCGCTGCGCGGCATCGGGGCCGAGGAGAACGCGGCGCACCGCTACCGGGAGTCCAGCGCGACCGCCCTGCGCAGCGCGCTGCGCGCCGCGCTGCCCAGCGGCCTCTACCTCGGGGCGACCACCATGGGCGGCGGGCTGCTGCTCGCCGGGGTCGCCGGCTTCGCGGGCACCGCCGCGATCCAGGGCCGGATCAGCGTCGGCGAGCTCGTCGCCATCGTCGGCCTGGCGCAGTTCCTCGCCGAGCCCGTCCGCGAACTCGGCATGTACACGATGGGCTTCGCGGTCTCCCGCGCCTCGGCGAACCGGCTGGCCGGGGTGGTCGACGCGCCGTTCCGGCTGGACGCGGCCGAGGCCGGCGGCGGAGCGGAGCCGGCGGAGGCCCCCTCCGACCCCGAGGCCCGGGTGGAGTTCAAGGGCGTCCGGCACGCCACCCTGGACGGCCTCGACCTGGTGCTGGGCCCCGGCGAGATGCTCGGCGTCGTCTGCCTGGAGCCCGCCGACGCCCAGGCGCTGTTCGCGCTGCTCTCCGGGCGGGTGCCCGCGGCCGAGCGGGAGGGCCGGGCGGTGGTCCGCCCGGGGCTGCTCGCCGAGCCGCACGACGTCGACCTGTTCGAGGGGACGCTCCGCTCGAACATGCTGGCCGGCGTCCCCGGCGGGGACGGCGACATCGGGCCGGCGCTGCGCGCCAGCGCCGCCGACGAGGTGGTCCGCACCGTCCCCGGCGGGCTGGACGCACCCGTCACCGACCGCGGGACCACCCTCTCCGGCGGCCAGCGCCAGCGCGTCGGCCTGGCCCGCGCCCTGGCCGCCGACCCGCCGGCGCTGGTCCTGCACGACCCGACCACCGCGGTGGACGCGGTCACCGAGGAGAACATCGCCGAAGGGCTGCGCGCACTGCGGCACGGCCCCGGCTCGGACCGGTCCACCGCCGTGCTGACCTCCAGCCCGGCGCTGCTCGCCCGCGCCGACCGGGTGCTGGTCGTCGCGGACGGCAGGGTCGCCGCCGAGGGCACGCACGCGGAGCTGGCCGCCTCGGACGCCGGCTACGCCCGGGCGGTGCTGCGGTGACCGCCCGGTGCGCGCCGGGCGCGCTGGAACAGGGGACCGACGACGTGCAGGGGGAGCAGGGATGAGCGGGGAGAGCGCACACCGGATGCTGCCCGTGGCGTCCGCGCGGCAGACCTGGGCCGTGGCGCGGACCGCCTTCGGGCGGGCGCGCGGGGCGGCCGCGGCCGCGCTGGCGGTGAGCGTCGCCGCCAACCTGTGCGCGCTGGCGGCGCCGTGGATCCTCGGGATGCTGGTCGACGCGGTCACACAGGGGCGCGGCGCGGAGCGGGTCGGCGTGCTCGCCGGGGCCATCGCGGTCTCCGCGGTGGCGGCCGGGCTGCTGAAGAGCGTCGAGGTGGTGCTGGTCGCCCGGGTCGGCGAGACCGCGCTGGCCCGGCTCCGCGAGGACGTGGTGGAGCGCGCGCTGCGCCTGCCCGCCCCGGTGCTGGCCCGGCTCAGCGGCGGCGACCTGCTCTCCCGGGTCTCCGACGACGTGGCGGTGGTCGGCGACATGGTCCGGGAGAAGGGGCCGATGGTGCTCTCCTCGCTGATCACCGTGGTGCTGGCGCTCGGCGGCATGGGGGCGCTGGACTGGCGGCTGGGCCTGGCGGGCGCGTGCGCGCTGCCGGTCTACGTGATCGCGCTCCGCTGGTACCTGCCGCGCTCGGCGCCGCTCTACGCCGAGGAGCGCGAACTGCTGGGTGAGCGGGCCCAGGCCCTGGTCGGCACCTTGCACGGCGCGGAGACGGTGCACGCCTACCGGATGCACGGCGAGCGCGCCGCGCTGATCGACGAGAAGTCGGACGCCGCCCGGGGCGCGGTGCTCCGGGTCTTCCGCAAGTTCACCCTGTTCGCGGGGGGAATGAACGCCGCCGAGTGCGTCGGCCTCTCGGCGATCGTCGCGGCGGGCTTCTGGCTGGTCGGCGCGGAGGCCGTCACGGTCGGCGCGGCCACCGCCGCCGCGCTCATCTTCCACCGGCTCTTCGGGCCGCTCGGCGCGCTGATGACCACCTTCAACGACATCCAGTCGGCGGGGGCGAGCCTGGCCCGGATGGCCGGGGTGACCCTGCTGCCGGAGGCCGCCGCGCCCGCCGACGCGGAGCGCCCGGCCGACGGCGGGATCGAGCTGCGCGGAGTGGGCCACCGCTACGACGGCGGCCCGGCGGTACTGGACGGCGTCACGCTGACCGTCGCCCCCGGCGAGCGGGTGGCGCTGGTCGGCGCCAGCGGCGCGGGCAAGACCACCCTGGCCTCGGCGGTCGCCGGCGCCATCGACCCGGCCGAGGGCACGGTGCTGCTCGGCGGGGTGCCCCTGGACCGGATCGACCCCGGCGCGCTGCGCCGGCACAAGGCCCTGGTCAGCCAGGAGGCGCACGTGTTCGCCGGGACGCTGGCCGACAACGTCCGGCTGGCCGCCCCGGAGGCGGGCGCGGACCGGGTGGCCGCCGCGCTGGAGACGGTCGGCGCGCGCGGCTGGGCCGAGGCGCTCCCCGAAGGCCTGGACACCGTGGTCGGCGAGGGCGGCGCCCGGCTCACCGCCTACCAGGGGCAGCAGCTCGCCCTGGCCCGGCTGGTCCTGGCCGACCCGGCGGTGGCGATCCTGGACGAGGCCAGCGCCGAAGCGGGCAGCGCCGGAGCCCGCGACCTGGAGCGCGCCGCCCAGGCGGCGGTCGAGGGGCGGACCGCGCTGGTCGTCGCGCACCGCCTCGCCCAGGCGGTCACCGCCGACCGGATCATCGTGCTGGAGTCCGGCCGCGTCGCCGAGCAGGGCACCCACGGGGAACTGGTGGCCCGCGGCGGCCGCTACGCCGAACTCTGGTCGGCCTGGAGCGGCGGCGGGGACGGCGGCCGGTAGCGGCCCGGAAGAGCGCGGAGCGGAGCCGCGGCCGGAGGAGCCGGCCGCAGGGGAGCCGGAGGGGATGCCGGAGACGTCGGCGGCCGACCCGCTGCGGTCGGCGGACGGGGGCTTCGTTCCGGTGAGCGCCTGGTCCGGAGGCTTTGCAGACCCCGACCGCATCGACGGGGCGATCGTGCTCTCCGTCGACGGCCAGGTGTTCCTCGATGAGGACTACGGGGACCTTGTCGACCGGCTGTGGGCCTACATCCTCACCATGCTGGAGGAACCGGGGGAGAAGGACTCCGTGGAGGCGTTCTTCCCGGGCCGGCCCCTCCGGCTCGCCTTCCGGAGGGTCGGTGGCGGGCGTCTGCCGGCCTCGGTCGGCAGATAAGAGGGTGCCGGAGAAGAGGGTCCAGGCCGGCGAGGCGGAGTTCGCCCGGGCTCTGCTCGATGCCGCGGAGGAGTTCTCCACCGGGATGGAGCGGCTCCTCCCCGGGCGCTACGGGTATCGGCTCGACCGGGTCGGCCGGCTGCGGAACCGCCGGTGAAGCGGGCCCCGGGGCCGGGTCGGCGCCCGGGGCGGCGGAGCGGTCGGTACACCGGCCGGTCAGTACACCAGCACGGTGTCGTACACGTCGAGGCGGCCGCTCTCCCAGAGCCAGTCCATCGCGGGCAGGCTCACCCGGGCGCAACCGTGCGAGGCGGGGTAGGTGGGGACGGAGGTGTAGCCGTGCACCGCGATGCCCCCGTTGAAGTACTTGGGCTTGTACAGCGCGCCGAGCGGGCCCGGGTCCCAGGCGTCGACCTCGCGGAAGACCGTGTACTCGCCGGTGGGGGTGGTGGCGACGTGCTCCTCGCCGTCCTGCTCGTAGGTCTCGCCGGAGCCGGTGGAGGTGCTGAAGGCCTGCTCGACCTCGCCGTCCGAGACCACCAGGAGCAGCTGCCGCTCCAGGTCGATCTCGACCACCTCGCCGGAGGAGCTCTGCGCCGAGGGGCGGACGCCCTCGTCGAGCGCCTCGCGGGTGTCCGGGCCGACGATGCCGTCCCGGTCGATCCCGGCGGCCTTCTGCAGCGCGTGCACCGCCTGCACGGTGACGGTGCCGAAGTGCCCGTCGGCGGAGTCGATCCAGTAGCCGAGCTCGATCAGCCGCTTCTGGACCTCCTTCACCTCCGCGCCGGAGTCGCCGTGGCGCAGCTGGTCGGAGGAGGAGGCGGGGGAGAAGACCGCCGGAGCCGCCGCGGCCTCGGCGGTCCCGGTCAGCGGGGACGTCGGAAGGGGGAGGACGACGGCGGACACGGCGAGCGCGGCGGCCGCCGCCGCGCGCCGGGGGGCGCGTCCATGCTTGCGTTCGGTCATCTCTGCGCTTTACCCGCCTTTTGCCGACCTCTACCGGATCGCAGGCCGCGGCCGCATCCGCCCCCGAACGCCCCCGCGCCCCGGACTCCCCACCAGTCTCCCTCCGGCCCGCACCGCGTACGGGGCCGGCCGCCGGGGCCGCCGTCCGGCGGGGACGGCGGGGGCCGGGCGGTGCGGGGACGGCCGCCCCGCCCGGCCGGGGAGGTCCGGGCGGCGGTCACCAGGCGACCGGGACCCGGGACGGGCCGGAGTCGATGAAGCCGCTGACCCACGGGATCCCGGTGACCGGGACGGCGAGGCGGAGGCCGGGCAGGCCGGCGGCGAGGGCGCGCAGCGCGGCGGTGACCACGGTGCGGGCCAAGGCGGCGCCGAGGCAGTGGTGCGGGCCGCGGCCGAACGCGATGTGGCCGGCGGGGGTGCGGCCCGGGTCGAACCGGGCGGGGTCGGCGAACCGGTCCGGGTCGTGGTGCGCGGCCTCCAGGCGGACCAGCACCATATCGCCGGCGGCGATGCGCACGCCGCCGACCTCGGCGTCCACGGTGGCCCAGCGCGGCATCACCTCGCCGGTGGTGCCGGCGAGCCGGCGCAGCAGCTCCTCGGTGACGGCGGCGGCGCGCTCCGGGGCGGCCGCGTATTCGGCCATCCGGCCGGAGTCGAGCAGCAGGATCGCGCCGGTGCAGATCGTGTTGGCGGTGCTGAGGTAGCCGGACCCGGCCAGCGTCATGGCCATGGCGGACAGCTCACGGTCGGTGAGCCGGCCGTCGTCGGCGTCGTGCACCGCGATCAGCGCGCTGAGCGGGTCGTCGCCGAGTTCGGCGCGCTTGGCGGTGATCAGCTCGTCGGCATAGGCCGTGAACGCGCCCCAGGCCTGCGGGGTGCCCTCAGTGAGGGCGGGTTCGGCGGCCCCGCGCAGCCGGTCCCGGGCGGCCGCGGGCACGCCCAGCAGGTCGCCGATGACGGCGAGGGAGAGCGGCGCGGCCAGGTCGGCCATCAGGTCGGCGGGCGGGCCGGCGGCGGCCATCGCGGCGACCCGCTCGGCGGCGGCCGCCTCCACGCCGGGCCGCAGCGCGGCGATGCGGCGCGGGGTGAACGCCTTGGCGACCAGCCGCCGCAGCCGGGCGTGCGGCCCGCCGTCCTGGAACAGGGTCTCGTTCCCGGGGTCGCGCCCGGTGGGCGGGGTGACCCCGAAGCGGGCGTCGGTGAGCACCCGCACGGCGGCGTCGTAGGAGGTGACCAGCCAGGCGGGGGCGCCCTCCGGGGTGAGCACCCGGGTGACGGGGGCGGTCCGGCGCAGCTCGGCGTAGGCCGGCGGCGGGTCGATCGGGCGCGGGCGGTCGAAGGGCAGGACAGGGGTGTCCGGCATGGTCGCCTCCGGTGGTCGGCGGCCCGTCCGCCGGGGCGCGTCGGCCGCGTTTTCCAATACGACTGCAATGTAATGATGTCCCTCCGTGCGTGTCAATGCGACTGCATTGTGAAAAACTGGGGCGGTGCCGAAGAGAGTCGACCACCGCGCCCGCCGCGCCCAGATCGCCGACGCCCTGACCCGCCTGGCCGCCGAGCGCGGCCTGGAGGCGGTGAGCCTGCGCCACGTCGCCGCGGAGGCCGGGGTCTCCGCGGGCATGGTGCAGCACTACTTCCGCTCCAAGGACGAGATGATGGCCTTCGCGATGGGAACGGTCGCGGAGAACGTCGAGGCCAGGCTGGCCGAAGAGGGCGCCCCCGCCCCGGACGCGCCGCCCCGGGACGCCGTCGGCGCCCTGCTCCGGCAGCTGCTCCCGCTGGACGGGCCGCGGCTGGCCGAGGGGCGGGTCGCGCTCGCCTTCCACGCCTACGCCGCGGTCCGCCCGGACGCGGCCGGGCCCCTGCACCGGGGCGGCGACCGGCTCCGCGCGTTCATCGCCGACCGGCTCCGCGCCGCCCGGGCCGAGGGGACCGCCCCGCCCGGCATCGCCGAACCGGCCGCCGCGGCCGGCCTGGCGGCCCTGGTCGAGGGCCTCGCCCTGCACGCCCTGACCGGCCAGACCGCCCCGGGGGAGGCCGCCGCGGTCCTCGACGCCCACCTCGACGCCCTGTTCGGCCCGCCCCCGGCCGGAGCCTGACCCCGCATCCCGTGCGGGCAGGGGAACGGGAGGCATGCGGATACCACCGGGCGCAGGCGAGGACGGGGCGGCGGAACCCCCGGCCGCATCCAGGGGCATCCCGGGACGCCCCTGTACCCGGACGGCGGTATCGCGGCGGGTATCGGCGGCGGGGCGTCCGAACCGCTCCCGGCACAGGCGCACCCGTCGCCGATCTGCGGCGGCTCGGCCCGGACGCCGTTCCCAAGGTCCTCGAGAAGGTCCTTCTCCTGGAGGAGGACCCAGAAGCCGGATACCCCCTGGGCGGCGAACCCACGGGGTTCCGAAAACCGGTCGTCGGACGCGACACCCGGCGTGTCGTGTACCGCGTCACCGACGAGAAGCACGTGGAGATCCGCGAGGTCCGGGCCGTCGGAGCGCGAGCGGACGCCCAGGTCTACGCCGAGGCCTCCCGGAGAGTCCGGGCGGCATCGGAGAACACTCCCACCGCCCGGAAACTCGCGGCCGTCATCGAGCACCTCGGCAGACCGGCGGAGAGGGCGGCGCATGAATCGCCTCCCACGAGAGAGCCCGTCCCGGACCGGTCGGCCGAACGCCTGATCCATACCGTCGGCATGCTCCCTGAGGACGTGGCCGCCCTCGATCTGGAACAGGCCGTGGACCTCTGGGCCGACTTCCGATCACGACCGCACTGACCCCGCACCGACCCTGCGGACGGGGGAGCGGAGCGGGGCGGCCCGTCCGCCGCGGACGCGCCCACGGCCGCGCGGTGGGGGAAGCGGGCATGGCCGGGCCCGCTTCGCGGGCCCCCGAGGCCGGGGTCAGGGGAGGGGGACGGGGGCGGCGGCCAGGCGGTGCACGGTCTCGGCCAGGCCCCGCCAGCCGAGTTCGGTGTCGCGGGTGCGGGTGTGCGGGGCGCGGAACCAGCCGAGGTACTCGGCGGCCTCGCCGAGGTTCCAGCGGAGCGGGTAGAGGGCGAGCGCGGCCGGGTCGGGGGCGTGGCCGGTCCGCTCGGTGTACCGGGCGAACAGGGCCGGGTCGGTGCCGAACTCGGACAGGTCGCGCTCGGGGACGGCCAGGCCCGCGGTGTCCCAGTCCACCAGGCGCAGCGCCGACCCGTCGTCCATCAGGTTCCCGGGGTGCGGCTCGCCGTGCGTCACCACCTGCGCCGCGCCGCGCCGCTCCACCTCGGCGGCGAGCCGGTCGAAGTCGGCCAGCCGGTCGCGCAGCGCGTCGGCGCAGGCCGCGATCAGCTCCCGGGCGGGCTCGGCGAACGGCCCGCCCCGCCACGGCGTGCCGGTCTCCTCCAGCGCCGCCGCCAGCCGGTCGCGCCCGTGCGGCTGCAGGGAGGTGCGCGGGGTCCGCGCCGGCGGCGGCTGCCGGTGCAGTTCGGCGAGGAGGTCCAGCACCCGCTCCCGCTCCTCGTCGGAGCGCTCGCCGTCGTAGCTCCCCGAGGAGCCCGGGGTGTGCGGGAAGACCGCCAGCGCGTAGCGCCCGCCGACCCGGACCGTGCTCCGCCCGTCCCCGGTGCGCAGCGGGGCGACGACGAAGCCCAGCCCGCGCCCGCCCAGTTCGACCGCGGTGTCCATGGCGTCGCGCAGCCCGGCGAAGGCGGCGTCCGGCGTCGGTCCGCAGTGGTCCTTGCGCTCCAGGTCGGACAGGGTGGTGAAGTACCGCCGTCCGTCGGCGCCGGTCACCGACCAGTGGTGGTCGCCGAACCCGACCGGGAGGTAGCCGGTCTCCGCCGCGTCGATCCCCCACTCCCGCAGTACGCCGGTCAGCCGGTGGTCGTCGAAGTCCTCGGGCCGCTGCTCCATGCGGCGCACGCTAGCAACGCCCGCCCCGGCCGGGCACCCGGTTTTCCGCCCCTGCGGACGGACGGCCCGCCGGGCGGCGGGGCGGAGCGGTGGCGGCAGGACCTGCGCGGGCCGGGTGCACCGGACCGCCCAGGACGGTCCGGCCGGGCTCCCTCTCGGCGGTGCTCCGCCCCGATGGACCGCCTGCGCCGCCAAGCCGCCCGGCCCGCGCACGCTCCACCGGGGCCCGCATGCCCTCGCCGCCGGTGCCCGTCCCCTCCGTGCGGGAGGCGGCCCTCCCCGGCCGGGGCCGGCTCCGGGCCGGTCAGCGGAGGGCGGACGGGGCCAGGCGGTGGATCTCGGCGCGGAGCACCGGGTCGGTGTCGAAGACGCCGGTGAGGTGGGTGGTGACCATGGCGGCGCCGTGCGCCTCGGCGCCGCGGAGGGTCATGCAGGCGTGCTCGGAGCGGATCAGGCAGGCGGCGCCGGCCGGGGAGAGGCCGCGGTCGAGGGCGGCGACGGTCTGCTCGCCGAGCCGCTCCTGGACCTGGGGGCGGGCCGCGTACTCGCGGAGCAGGCGGGCGAGTTTGGACAGGCCGACGATGGGCGCGCCGGGCGCCGGCAGGTAGGCGACGGTGGCCCGGCCCGGGAACGGCAGCAGGTGGTGCTCGCAGAGCGCGACGAACGGGACGTCGACGGCGGCGATCACGCCCTGGGACGCCGACTCGGGCGGGAACCGGACGCCGAGGTGGCGGTCGGGGTCCAGGCGCAGGCCGCGGGTCATGTCGGCGAGGGCGGCGACGAACCGCTCCGGCGTCCGCCGGGTGGACTCGGTGTCGCAGGCCAGCCCGAGTTCGGCCAGCATGGCGCGGGCGTGCTCGACGGCGGCCCGCGGCGGCGCGCCGTCCCGGGGCGCGCGGTCCCGGCGGGCGTCCGGCGGTGCGCCGTCGCGGGGTGCGTCCGCCGGCCGTGCGCCGTTCGGGGGGAGGGCGCCGTCCGCGGCCTCCTCCCGGGCGGCGGTGTCCCCGGTGGCGTCCCCGGCGGCGCGGGGCGGGGAGGCAGGCGGTTCGGCGGCGCCGTCCGGTGGTGCCTCGCGTGCCGGGCGGGCGCCGTTCGGGGTGTCGCGGGCGGCCGGAGTGGAGACGGTCGTCACGGGTGTGCTCCTCATGCTTGCGGGGCGGCCGCCGGGCGGGCCGCGGTCGGGCGGAGGGATGCGCGGCGGTGGCCGGAGCGGCGGCCGGGGCGGCGGGTCATCCGGTCCACTCGGCGCGGTTGACGTGCGTCTCCTGGACGTGCACCGAGCGCAGCCGGGCGCCCGGGGCGGTGTCCAGGGAGCCGAGCAGGTCGGCGGCGACCCGGCCGAGGAGCTCGGCGACCGCCTCCACCGTCGGGTAGGGCAGGCCGGCGGCGAACCGCTCCGCGGGCGCCGGGTCCGCGGCGCCGAACCGGTAGACCCGGCTGCCCAGGTCGGGCAGGGCCTTGGCCAGCGGGTCGTCGGCGCCGAGCATCGCGCCGTGGTCCAGGTTGGCGTCGATCCAGGCGCGCAGCCCGGACTTGAACGCGCCGAACTCCACGACGGTGCCGGCGCTCAGCTCCGGGGCGGCCACCGACACCTCGGCCCACCAGGAGTGGCCGTGCAGGTTCTCGCACTTGCCCGAGAGGTGCGGCAGCCGGTGCGCGGTCTCGAAGTTGTGCCGGACGGTCACCCCGTGCCGGAGCGGCGCGTCCTGGGCGGTCGGTGCGGTGCTCATCAGGCGATCCCCAGTTGCTTGTGGGTCTGCAGGGACAGGTTCCAGCGCGGGTGGTCCAGGCAGTAGGCGACGGCGGCGCGGGTGTTCTCCTCCACCTCCGGGCCGTCCATCGGCTGCAGCCGGAACGACCCGAAGTCGAGGTGCTCGAAGAGCGCCGGGTCGCCGCCCTCCTGCGGGTAGACCAGCTTGAGCTCGTCGCCGCGCTCCACCACCAGCTCCGCCCCGATCTTCGGGCTGATGCAGAGCCAGTCCAGACCGGGCGGCGGCACCTGGGTGCCGTTGCTCTCCACGGCGATCTCGAAGCCCCGGTCGTGCAGCGCGTCCACCGCGGCGGCGTCCAGCTGGATCAGCGGCTCGCCGCCGGTGCACACCACGAACCGGTGCGCCGCGGTGTCCGGCAGCCACTGCTTCTCGACCGCGTCGGCCAGCTCGCCGGCGGTGCGGAACCGGCCGCCGTTCACCCCGTCGGTGCCGACGAAGTCGGTGTCGCAGAACCTGCAGACCGCGCGGTGCCGGTCGCGCTCCAGCCCGGTCCACAGGTTGCACCGGGAGAAGCGGCAGAACACCGCGGGGCGGCCGGCGTGCGCCCCCTCGCCCTGCAGGGTGTAGAAGATCTCTTTGATGAAGTAGGTCATCGCGGCGTGCTCCGGTAGGGCGCGGGGTCGGGGACGCCGGCCTCGGCGAAGCCCTTGAGGCGGAGCCGGCAGGTGTCGCAGCGGGCGCAGGCGCGGCCGTCCCCGTCCGGGTCGTAGCAGCTCGACGTGGCGGCGTAGTCGACGCCCAGCCGCAGCCCCTCCCGGATGATCTCCCCCTTGGTGAGGTCGATCAGCGGGGCGTGCAGCCGCAGCGGCCGGTCGCCCTCCACCCCGGCCTTGGTGGCCAGGTTGGCCATCGCCTCGTAGGCGGCCAGGTACTCCGGCCGGCAGTCCGGGTAGCCGCTGTAGTCGACCGCGTTGACGCCGGTGAACACGTCGGCCGCGCCGATGGTCTCGGCGTAGGCCAGCGCGAAGGAGAGGAAGATCGTGTTGCGGGCGGGCACGTAGGTCACCGGGATGCCGGAGGAGATCTCCTCGTCGGAGGAGTCCTTGGGCACCTCGATGTCGTCGGTGAGCGCGGAGCCGCCGAAGACCCGCAGGTCGATGTCGGCGACCACGTGCCGGGCGACGCCGGCGAGCTCGGCGGTGCGGCGCGCGGCCCGCAGCTCCGCGGCGTGCCGCTGGCCGTAGCGGAAGCTCAGCGCGTAGGGGGTGAAGCCCTGCTCCGCGGCGATGGCGAGCGCGGTCGCGGAGTCCAGGCCCCCGCTGAGCAGGATGACGGCGGGTCGGTTCATGGTCGGTGCCTTTCTCAGGAGGGACGGGGAAGGGGCCGGCTCCGGCGGTGCACCGGCAGGGCGGCGGGCATGATCGCCATCCGGTCGGGCTCCCACCCGACCTGCTCGGCCGGGACCGCGAGCCGCAGCCCGGGGACCTTCGCCAGCTCGGTGAAGGCGATCCGGGAGACCACCCGGGTCAGGTGCGCGCCGGGGCAGTAGTGCGGGCCGTGCCCGAACCGCAGGTGCGGGTTGGGGCGGCGCTCCGGGATGTAGCGGTGCGGCTCGGGGAAGGCCGACGGGTCGTGGTTGGCGGCGTCGGTGGAGACGAGCACCATCTCCCCGGGGCGCAGCCGCACCCCGGCCAGCTCGGCCTCCTCGGTGGCGATCCGGGCCAGCGCGTTGCCCAGCACCACGCCGAACCGGAGCGCCTCCTCCACGTGGCCGTGCGCCGACTCCGGGCGGGTGCGCAGCTCCTCCAGGGCGTCCGGGCGGCCCAGCAGGTGGAACGCGGCGACGCCGAGGAAGCTCGCCAGGTCCTCGTAGCCGGCGACGAACACCACGCCGAGCACGTTGGCCAGCTGCTCCCGGGTGAGCGCCGGGGCTCCGGCGCCGTCCGCGCCGTCCGCGCGGGCGGCGCCGGCGGCGTTGGCGGCCGCCAGCCGGGGCAGCAGGCCGGCCCCGGGCGGGCGCTCCCCGTCGGCGAACGGCGCCATCCGCGCCATCAGGTGGTCGCGGAGCCCGCGCCAGTTGGCGTGCACGGCATCGGTGGGCAGCCCCATGGTCAGGTCGGTGTCGGCCCAGGCCGCCAGCCGGGGCAGGTCCGCCGCGGGCAGCCCGAGCAGCCTGCACATCGCCCGCCCGGCCAGGCGCGCGGCGAAGACCGCCTGCAGGTCGGCCCGCCCGCCGCCGGGGCCGGGCACCTCGGCCAGCGCCGACCGGGCCTCGCCGGCCAGCCACTCCTCCGGCAGGTCCGGCAGGTCCGGGCCGAGCGCCCGGCGGACCTCCTCGTACAGCCCGGCCCGGCGCAGGTACTCCAGGGCGTCGAGGAGCTCGGGCGCGAAGATCGGCGCGTCCTGGACCGGGCTCTGGTCCCCGGCGACCAGGGACCGGGCGAACCGGGGGTCGCGGAGCACCGTCCGGGCCTCCCGGTGCCCGGTGACCAGCCAGGCCTCGTCGCCGCCGTTGGTGGTCACCCGGCCCACCGGGCAGCGGGCGCGCATCTCGTCCAGCCGGGGGGAGAGCCGGTCCCCGTCGGTGCTGAACGGGTACCGGGGCAGGGTCTGCTCGGGGGCGGTCACGCGGCTCCCACCTTCTCTCTCGGCTCTGGGCGGTCCGTCCGGGGGACGGGCGGTATCGGGGGTGCGGCCCCGCCCGCGCGCGCCGGCGGGGCGGCGGGGGTGCCGGGGAACCGCTGCGGCCCCGGTCCCTTCGGGTTCCGGAGCGGGGCGGCGCCGGCGGTTCCGGCCACCGGGCGGCCGCGGTTCCGGGCGCCGGCCGCCCGGTCCCCTCGGTGTGCGGGCCCCGGCGCCGCCGGCCGGCCCGCCCGGTGCCCCCGCTGGAGGGCACGGGCGGCCGCGGCCGGCGCCGCGCAGGCGTTCCCGGGGCGGCGGAGCGCGCCGGCGGGCGTCCCCGGCGGCGGGCCTGGCGTCCTCAAAGCGCTCTCCTCACACTTCGGCGTATCGGCGGTCACCAGCGGACGGGCAGCCGCAGCGGCGCGCGGAGCGGGGAGGCGTCGTCCCACTCCACCTCCTCGGGGCGGACCGCCAGGCGCAGGCCGGGGAAGCGCTCGGCGAGCACGCCCAGGCCGATGCGGAGCTGCATCCGGGTCAGGTGCGCGCCGAGGCAGTAGTGCGGGCCGCGGCCGAACACCAGGTGCGGGTTGGGGGCGCGGCCCGGGTGCAGCTCGTCGGGGGAGTCGAACACCGCGCCGTCCCGGTTGGCGGAGGCCAGCACCGGCATCACCGCGTCGCCGCGCCGGATCTCCGCCCCGCCCAGCTCCAGGTCCTCCTCGGCGACCAGCAGCACGATCGCGTTCATCAGCGGGACGTACCGGAGCAGCTCCTCGACCAGCGGCCCGGACGGGTCGGCGGGCAGCGGACGGGCCGGCCCGCCGTCCCCGCCCAGCAGGGAGAGCACGGCCGCGGCGAAGTGCTGGACGTTGGTCTTGTACCCGGCCATCAGCATGCTGACGGTGAAGGTCACCAGCTCGTCCCGGCTCAGCCCGCCCTCCGCCGCGGAGCCGGCGGCCAGTTCGCCGAGCACGTCGCCGCCGGGCTCGCGGAGCTGCCGGTCCACCAGGGCGGCGGCGAAGTCCTGCAGCTCGGACAGGGCGCCGAGGATCCGCTCCAGCGGCACCTGGGTCGCCTTCAGCACCGTCTCCACCAGGGGCTGGAACCCCTTCTCCGCGCCCGGGGCGATGCCCAGCAGCGCGCAGAGCACCGCGACCGGGAACGGGCCGGTGAAGTCGGCGACCAGGTCGGCGGAGCCGCCGCGGGCGGCCATCCGGTCGGCGGCCTCCTCGGCCAGGGCGCGGACCCGCGGGGCGAACCGCTCCAGGCGGCGCGGGGCGAACGCTGGGGAGGCCGCGCCGCGCACCCGCCGGTGCTCGGGGCCGTTCAGCTCCAGCAGGGTGAGCACCCGGCGGCCGGCGCCGCCGCCCCGGCCCGGCGGCCAGGTGGAGATCACCGGGCGGACCAGCCGCGGGTCGGCCAGCGCGGCCTGCACCTGCTCGTACCGGGTGACCAGCCAGACCGTCTCGCCCTGCGGCAGCACGGCGCGGGTCGGCCCGCCCGCGGCGCGCAGCGAGGCGTACCCGCACGGAGACCCCGGGGAGCCCGGCTCGGGCGGGGGGACGGGCGGCGCGGCGGGGGCGTGCGGTGCGCCGGGGGCGCCGTCGAGCGCGGTCATGCCTCCCCCTCCAGGCGCAGCTCGGCGAGGTAGGTGGGCCACGGCGTGGCGGGGTCGTGCACCACGTCGGCGAGGCGCCAGCCGGCCTCCGCGGCGGCCGCGGCGATGCCGTCCGGCGGCAGGAAGTGGAAGTCGGACCACTCCGAGGCGGCGGCGCCGTACCGGACCCGCATCCGGGTGGTGCCGCCGGGCACGATCATCGTGGTGCCGAGGATCCGCGCGCCGGGGCGGGCCAGCCCGGCGAGGCGGCGCAGCGCCGCCCGGGTCCCCTCCGCGCCGCCGAGCAGGCCGAGGTTGGCCCCGGCGAGCAGGAAGGAGTCGAACGGCGGCTCGTCCAGCTCCAGCTCCGGCAGCGAGCCGGGGAGGGCCCGCACGCCGCGGGCGCGCGCGGCCGCGACCGCGCCGGGCGACGGGTCCACGCCGACCACCTCGCAGCCGCGCGCGGCCAGGTGCACCGCCTGGCGCCCGGCGCCGCAGCCGACGTCCAGCACCCGGCCGGAGCAGCGGAGGTAGGCCTCCCGGTCCACCGGCCACCACGCCTCCGGGCCGGACAGGTAGAACGCCGCGTCCTCGGCGTAGACGTAGCCGTCGGCGAGCTCGTAGACCAGGTGCGCGGCGCCGGGGCGGCCGCCCGCCGCGAGCACCGCCCGGTAGGCGTCGCCGAACGGGTCGCCGGGCGCGGGCCCGGCCGGCGCCGCGGGGACCGGGGCGCTCATCGGGCCTCCACCGGTGCTCCGGGCCGCCGGATGTAGCCGGAGGCGAAGAAGAACTCCAGGTAGCGGTCGATCAGCGCGTCGTCCACCGGCGGGCAGTGCAGGCCGCTGCCGGCCAGCGCCGCGTCGGTGTTGTCCCGGAGCAGGTCGGGGAAGACGCCGCGCAGGTACATCTCCTTGACCGACCGGTCGGAGCCGCGGCCCCGGTCCACGCAGAGCGAGACGAACGGCGCGGTGGGGCTGGTCGGGTCGGCCGCGACGTGCTCGACCAGCGCGGCCACCCACCGGTCGTAGGGGATGGTGCGGATCTCGTACCCGGCGGCCCGCATCCGCGCCACCACGTCGCCCAGCCCCGCCGGGCGCGGGTTGGTCAGGTGGTAGGTGCGCAGGCCGGGGGCGCCGGAGGCGGCGATGTGCAGCACCGCGTCGGCCAGGTGGTCCACCGGGACGAAGTCCATCGGCAGCTCGATGCCGGGGGCCAGCCCGGTCTCCGCGACCATCTTGAACAGCGAGCAGATCGCGGTCTCGGTGTTGCACACCCCGGTGTCCGGGGCGCCGGTGACCTCGTAGGGGCGGTGCACCGCGACCGGCAGCCCCTGGGCGGCGGCGCCGCGCAGCACCTCCTCGGCGACCCACTTGCTCTCCCCGTAGCCCATGGTCAGCCGGTCGGCGTGGGCCAGCGGGAGGTCCTCGGAGACGGTGCGCACCCCGGCGGCGCCGAACCCGGAGAGCACCGCCACGGTCGACAGGAAGTGCACCGGGACCCGGCGCGGCGCGGCGATCCGGACCACCTCCCGGGTGCCGTCCACGTTGGCGGCGCGCAGCGCGGTGTAGGGGTAGATGAAGTTGACCTGCGCCCCGGAGTGCAGCACCAGGTCGAGCCGGTCGGACAGCTCGGCGGCGCGGCCGGCCTCCAGGCCCAGCCCGGGGGCGGCCAGGTCGCCGGGGAAGCAGACGGCGCGCTGCTCGGCGCCGCCGGCGTCCAGCCCGTACCGGTCCAGGTTGGCCAGGACCCGGCGGCGGGCGTGCCCGGCGTCGCGGGCCCGCACCGGGCAGTGCACCCGGGCGCCGGTGCGGGTGAGCAGCCGGTGCAGCAGGAACGCGCCGACGAACCCGGTGGCGCCGGTGAGCAGCACGTCCTCGGGTGCGTGCGGGCGCGGCGGCGGGCCGGAGGCGGGCGGCAGGGTGAAGCCGAGCTCCGCCTCGGCGGCGAAGTCCACCGGGCCGGGCTCGGCGCCGCCGGCGGGCGCCCCCCGGACGCCGTCGACGGCGGCGGCCAGCCCGGCCGGGGTGGGCCGGTCCAGCAGCGCGCGGATCAGCCGGCTGCCGTGCCCGGCGTCGATGCCGAACATCGCGCGGAGCCGGACCACCACCTCCGAGGCGAGCAGCGAGTCGCCGCCGGAGCGGAAGAAGTCGTCGTCGGGGCCGGGGCGGGAGCCCAGCACGCCCTCCCACACCGAGGCGACGGCGTCCGGCACGCCGCGGACGGCGGGCGCGCCCTCCCGGTCCGCGCCCCGGGGCCCGGCCGGGGGCCGGACCGGCGCGGCGGCGAGCCGGCCGCGGTCCACCTTTCCGGCCGCGGACACCGGGAACTCGGGCAGCTCGGTGAAGGCGCGCGGCACCGCCGGTCCGGGCAGCCACTCGGCGCAGAAGGCGCGCAGCTCGGCCGGGTCGAGCGGGCCGGCGCCGGGGGCGGCGGTCAGGTAGGCGGTGAGCCCGCCGGAGGGCGCGGCCTCCACCGCCGCCTCGCCGACGGCCGGGTGCTCGCGCAGCCGGGCCTCCACCTCGTCCGGCTCGATGCGCTGGCCGCGCACCTTGAGCTGGCGGTCGACCCGGCCCAGGTACTCCAGGGCGCCGTCGGCGCGGAGCACCGCCCGGTCGCCGGTGCGGTACCAGCGCCCGCCGCCGGGGCCGCGGACGAACCGCTCCGCGGTGCCGGCCGGGTCGCCCAGGTAGCCGAGGGCCAGGCCGTCCCCGCCGACCAGCAGCTCGCCCTCCTCGCCCGCGTCGGCCACCGAGCCGTCCGGGCGGACCACCCGGCAGGAGGAGTTGGCCAGCGGGCGGCCGATCGGCACGCTGCGCGCGCCGTCGGGCACCTCGTCCACCAGGTGCACGGTGGAGACCACGGTGTTCTCGGTGGGGCCGTACAGGTTGGCGACCCGGGTGCCGGGGCAGGCCCGGAGCACCGCGCGGGCCAGCGCCGGGTCCATCGCCTCGCCGCCGGCCGAGGCCCAGCGCAGCGGGCGCAGCGCCGCGGGCAGGGTGCGGGCGGTGTGGTGGAAGACGCTGGTGGTGAGGTAGGCGACGGCGATCTCCTCGGCCGCGATCAGCCGGCCCAGGGCGGGCGGCGACACCAGCACCTCGCGGTCGGCGATCACCAGGCAGGCCCCGCCGAGCAGGGCGGACCAGATCTCGATGGTGGAGGCGTCGGAGGAGAGCCCGTAGCCGTGCAGTACCCGGTCGCCGGGGCCGGGGCGGGGCAGGTCCGGGTCGGAGGCGGCCAGCCGGAGCACGCCGCGGTGCGGCACCGCCACCGGTTTGGGCCGCCCGGTGGAGCCGGAGGTGAACATGGTGTAGGCGGCGTCGGTCGCCGCGGCGGGCGGGCCGTCCGGCGCGGCGGCCGACGCGCGGTCCGGTGCGGAGCCGTCCAGGTCGAGCCGGGCGCGCAGCCGGCGGATCCGGCAGGAGCCGCCGGGCAGCACCACGGCGGTGCGCACCCCGGCGTCCTCGGCCATCGCGTTCAGCCGGGCCGGCGGGTGGTCGTCGTCGAGCGGCACGTAGGCGGCTCCGGCGCGGAGCACGCCGAGGAAGGCGGCGAGGGCCTCCGGGGAGCGGCGGCCGCACACCCCGACGGCGTCGCCGGTGCGCACGCCCGCGCCGCGCAGCCGCGCGGCCAGCGCGCGGGACCGGTCGGCCAGTTCGCCGTAGCTCAGTTCGCGCCCGCCGTGCCGCACCGCCGGGGCCTGGGGGTGCAGCAGCGCGCGGACGTCGAACAGGTCGTGCAGCAGGGCGTCGCGGGGGTAGTCGGCGGCGGGTCCGGCGAGGTCTGCGGTCCGCGCGGCGGCCGCGGCGGAGCGGGTCGTCGTCACGTGGGCTCCTTTCGTGGTGCCGGCCCGGGTCAGCCGAATTCCGCGGCGAAGGAGGCGAAGTCGGCGGCTCGCCAGCGCTGCGGGCGCATCCGGACCGTGACGTCGCCGTCGAGCTGCTCCTTGGTGGCCTCCAGGTAGCGGGCCGCCTCGTCGGGGCCGAGGTAGCGCAGCGCCATGGCCTCCCGGGCGGCGGGGTCGGCCGGGTCGGCCCATCCGGTGACCGGGCCCTCCGCGCTGACGTAGCGGTAGGGGGCGGTCTCGTCCTGGACGCACAGGCTGAACCTGCGGGCGGTGCCGATCAGCCGGGCCTTGACCGAGTCGCGGCCGGTCTGCACGGTGATCTCGCCGCCGGGCTCGTACAGGTACCAGACGGGGGCCAGCAGCGGCGCGGAGGCTCCGCGGGGGTCGTCGACGCCGAGGACGCCGACGCGCACCTCGGAGAGGAACGCCTCGCGCTGGTCGCGGGGCATGGCAGGAAGCATGGGGGTCCTTCGGGTACGGGGGAAGGGAAAGGCGGCCGCGCGCCCTGGTCAGGGCGCCGCGGAAAAGGCTCCCACGGTGCGGTCGAATTCGTATCCGAAGGAAGGAAAAGAGAAACGAGGCGACGGGTGTCCGGAGATCTTTCGTCCGTTTAGGTGGCGTTTCGTCGGCCGGGAATTCTGATCCGCGGACGGGTTGCGGCGAGTTTGTTTCCGGTGCGGCGGGCTCTCCGATACCCCTGGTCGCGCCGGTGGGGGGCGTGCGGGCTCCGCTCGGGCCGGTGGACGGAATGCCGATTCGGGGATGAAAAAGGGGAGAACGGCGATCTCGTCGCCGTTCTCCCCTTTTTCGCCGGAGATCGGAACCGGGGTCAGGTGCTCCGGGTGCCGGGGAATTCGGGGATATCGCCGCGCGCGAACTCCTGCTGCGTGCTCTGCATGGACGCGGTGTCATTGAGGTGCGGGAAGGGCTCGTCCGGGACGCCGGTGCCGAGGAAGGCGCAGAGCCGGTCCCAGCCCTCGCCGACCCGGTACACCAGCAGCCGGTCGGCCGGGAGGGCGGCCCGGACCTCGGCGTTGTGCCGCTCGAACGCGGCCACGGCGGTCGCCTCGTCCGGCGTGCGGCCGAGGGGCCCGCCGAAGTGCGTGCGCCACATGTGCTCCATCAGCGGGGTGAACGCCCGCATGTGCGCCATCGCGTCCGGGAAGGGGGTCCCGCCGCGCTGCTCGGCCAGCTGGAAGATGGTCTCCCGCATGCTGGTGTACCAGCGGTGCGGGTCCCTGGTGGTGAGCACGAACTTCGCCTCCGGGAAGGCCTCGGCCAGCTCCCGCCAGAAGAAGGAGACCGGCCAGTCCACCCCGGACCGCCAGCCCTGCAGCAGGTGCTCCCAGTCGGTCTCCGGGCCGGGGGAGGCGTGCGCCTCGGCCCACCGCTCGGCCAGGGCCGGGGTGCCCATCACGTCGAACATGTGGTGGCAGGGGCCGAGGCCGAGCAGCTCCAGCGCCGCCTTCATCGAGGTCGTCCCGGTGCGCGGGAACCCCGCGCCGATCACGTTCAGCATCCGTGCTCCTCCGATCCGCGCGGCCGGGGGGCGGCCGCGCCGCGATGGGGATACCCCTCCGCCGCGATGCGCAGTCGCGCGGTTGCGGAAGGCGGCCTCCGCCCGGCGGGGCGGCGGACCGCCCTGCCCACCCATCCGGACACGGACCCCGAAAAAGCGGACGAAGGCGGAACTCCGGGGAACTCCCGGGGCGCAGGGGCCGACGGTTCCCGGTGACGCCGACGCCCGGTCGGCCGGAGACGGACGGAGGCACCCTGATGAGGCGGCGGAGAACGAGGACGGGAACGGCCGGAGGCCTCCCGGGGCGGAGGCGGGGATGACCGCGGCCGCTCCGGGAGCACCCGCGTCCGGCGCACCCGCCCGGGCCCCGGGCGGCCCCGGCGGAACCGGGCGCCGGCCGGCCGTGCCGCTGCCGGTGCTGCTCGCCGCGCTGGCGCTGCTGCTGGCCGGGTCCGCCGTGGTCGCGGTGGGCGTCGGACCGGTCGGCATCGGCCCCGGCGCCGTGCTGCGGGTCCTCGCCGACCGCCTCTCCGGGGCCGGCCCGCCCGGCCCCGGCGCCGGATACGCCGACTACATCGTCTGGGAGCTGCGCGCCCCCCGCGTGGTGCAGGGGGTGTTCGTCGGCGCCGGGCTCGCCGTCGCCGGGATCGTGGTGCAGGCGGTCGTCCGCAACCCGGTCGCCGACCCGCACGTCCTCGGGCTCTCCTCCGGGGCCGCCGTGGGCGCGGTCGCCGTCACCACCACCGTCGGATCGGCGCTGCTCGGCGCGGTGACCCTGCCCGCCGCCGCGTTCGCCGGGGCGCTCGCCGCCGGAATCGGCGTCTACGCGGTCTCCCGGACCGCGGGCACGCTCTCCCGGACCCGGCTCATCCTGGCGGGCATCGCCGTCGGCCAGCTCCTCGGCGGCCTCACCTCCTTCCTGGTGCTGCGCGCGGAGTCCGCCGACGCCCAGCAGCAGGTGCTGTTCTGGCTGCTCGGCAGCCTCGCCGGTGCCCGCTGGGACCTCGCGCTGACCTGCGCCGCCGCGGTCACCGCGCTCACCGCGGCGGTGCTGGCCTCCGCCGGGCGGCTGAACCTGCTGGTGCTCGGCGACGAGGCCGCCTCCGCGCTGGGTCTCGACCCCGGCCGGGCGCGGGCGGTGGCGTTCACCGCGACCGCGCTGCTCACCGGGACGGTGGTCGCCGTCTCCGGCACCATCGGCTTCGTCGGCCTGGTCGTTCCGCACCTGGCCCGGCTGCTGGTCGGCGCCGAGCACCGGCGCGCGGTCCCGGTCGCCGCGCTCCTCGGCGCGCTCCTGCTGGTCTGGGCGGACACCGCGGCGCGCACCGTGCTGGCCCCCACCGAGCTGCCGATCGGCATCCTCACCGCGGCGGTCGGAGTGCCGTTCTTCGTCGCGGCGCTCCGCCGCTCGAACCTGGTGGGAGGGGACGCCCCATGAGGCTCCGCGTACGCGGCGTCACCGCCGGCTGGACCGCGGTGCCCGCGGTCGAGGGCGTGGACCTGGATCTCGCGCCGGGCACCCTGACCGCGCTGGTCGGGCCGAACGGCAGCGGCAAGTCCACCCTGCTCAAGACCGTCTACCGGGTGCTGCGCCCCGGCGCCGGGCGGCTCCTGCTCGGCGAGGACGACCTGTGGCGCCTCCCGCACCGGGACGTCGCCCGACGGGTCGGCGTGCTCGGGCAGGACCAGCACGGCGGCTTCGACTTCACCGCGGAGGAGGCCGTCGCGCTGGGGCGCTCGCCGCACCTGGGGCCGCTCGGCCGGCTCGGCCGCACCGACCGGGAGGTCGTCGCCGAGTCCCTGGAGTCGACCGGCTGCGCGCACCTGGCCGCGCGGCCGATCGCCACGCTCTCCGGCGGCGAGCGGCAGCGAGTGCTGCTCGCCCGCGCCCTCGCCCAGCGCCCCCGGCTGCTGGTGCTCGACGAACCCACCAACCACCTGGACCCCCGGCACCAGTTCGAGGTGCTGGACCTGGTCCGCGGGCTGGGGATCACCGCCGTCGCGGCGCTGCACTCCCTGGACCTCGCGGCCTACTGCGCCGACAGCGTCGCCGTCCTGGACCGGGGCGGCATCGCCGGACACGGCGCACCCGCCGAGGTGCTCACCGCCGAACGGCTGCGGGAGGTGTTCGCCCTGGAGGGCGACGTGATCCCGGACCCGGTCGACGGCCGCCCCCGGCTGCTCACCCGGCCGCTGCGCACCCGCCCGGGTGCGCGGACCGGCCCCCACCGAGAGGAAGCGAGACCGTCATGACCCCCTCCGCAACCGCCGCCGGACCAGCCCGCACCCCGGTCATCGGCATCCTGTTCTTCGACGACGTCGAGGAGCTCGACGCGGTCGGCCCCTGGGAGGTGCTCTCCTTCTGGGCCGCCCACGTCGCCGCCGGCGCCCCCCGCACCCTCGCGATCAGCCCGGACGGGAAGGACGTCCGGTGCGCCAAGGGCCTGCGGGTCTCCGCCGACCACTCCCGGGACGACGCCCCCGCGCTGGACGTGCTGATCCACCCCGGCGGCCGGGGCACCGGCGCCCTGGCCGAGGACCGGGAGCACCTGGACTGGCTGCGCGCCCGCGCCGTCGCCACCCCGATCACGGCGAGCGTGTGCACGGGGTCCCTGGTGCTGGCCGCGGCCGGCCTGCTCACCGGGCGCCGGGCCACCACGCACTGGCGCTCCCTGGGCCTGCTCGCCCAGGCCGACCCGGGCATCGACGTGGTGCACGACGCCCGGTTCGTGGACGAGGGCGCCGTCATCACCTCCGCCGGGGTCTCGGCCGGCATCGACATGGCCCTGCACCTGGTGGCCCGCCTGGACGGGCCGGCCGCCGCCGACCAGGTGCGCCGCGGCATCCAGTACGAGCCCGGCCGTGGCTGACCGCGGGGCCGCCGGGGCCGCCCGCCGCCCCGGCGGCCGGGCGGCCCGGTGCGGGCGCGCCCTCGCGGCGGCGGGGGCGCTGCTCCTGGCCGCCGCGTGCGGCACGGCCGGCGGGCCCGCCGCGGCCTCCGAGACCGATGCGTGCCCGGCGCCGCCGGAACCGGGCGCCCCGCCGCGCAGGGTGGTCACCATGGACGGCGGGTCGGCCGCGATCCTGCACGCGCTGGGGGAGGGGGACCGGATCGTCGGCACCGCCGCGCCGGACTTCTTCGCCGCCTTCGACGGCCCGGAGCGGGCCGAACTGGACCGGATCCCCGTCATCGACGAGGGGCAGGGCAACCGGGAGGCGGTCGTCGCGGCCGAACCGGACCTGGTGATGGGGGTGCACATGTTCCAGTTCGGCACCTTCGACGGGACGCCGACCGTGCACGAGCTCTCCGGGGCCGGGATCGACGTGCTGGTCTCCTGCTCCCCGCCGGGCCCGGTGTCCGGCCTCGGGGAGACCGAGGAGTTCATCCGGAACGCGGCCGGGGTGCTCGGCGTCCCGGAGCGGGGGGCCGAGCTGGTCGAGCGGATCGAGCGGGACGCCGGCCGGGTCCCGGAGGGGAGGCCGGTGCGGGTGCTGGCGCTGTCCGCGCCTCCCGGACCCGGGCGGCCGATCGGCACGATGGGCGGGACGAGCCTGGTCAACGGGATCATCGCCCGCGCCGGAGGGGTGAACATCGCCGAAGGGGAGGGGGCGGACCTCGCCCAGCTCAGCGCGGAGCAGGTCGCCGCCGCCGACCCGGAGGCCCTGGTGGTGCTCACCGGCTTCTCCCCGATGCCCGAGGAGAAGCTGATCGCGGCGGTGCGCGCCAGCCCGCTGCTGTCCCGCAGCACCGCCGTCCGCGACGGCCGGATCGCGGTGCTGCCGCAGTCGGTCGCGCTCTCCCCCAGCGTGCTCAACGGCCGCGCCGTCGCCGGCCTCGCGGAGGTCCTGCACGCCCCGGAACGGTGACCGGCGCGGGCCGCGCCGGCCCCTCGCCGCTCTGGGGCCCGGCCGCCGCTGCCGGCGTCCGGGCGGTCCGCCCACCCGCTGTGCGGCCTCGCGCCGCCGCCGGGACCCGGCCTTCCGGGCGGTTCCGGGCCCTTCGGGCCGGGGGCGCCCGGTGGGGAGCGGTCAGCGGGTGAAGGCGCCCGCCCCGGCGGCCGCGGCGTCCCGGGCCGCGCCGGCCCCCCGACGGTGAGCAGCCGCGCGGCCGCTGCGCCGGTCCCGGAGGACGCACCGGTGGCGGGGGCGCCCTTGCCCTTGGGGGCCAGGCCCATGACGACCCCCCGCTGAACGGGATCGGAGTTCCTTCAGCCCGGGAGGCGCCGGCGCGGTCCGGGCTCCCCGGGAACCGCGATTCCGCCGGCGGGGTCGAGGGGCGGGGCCGCCCCGGAGCCCGGTCACCCCCGGGCGCCGGTCCGCGGGCGGTCCGCCTCCTCGCCGGCGGGGCCGGGCGGCGGGGCGGGGTCCGCCGGCTCCTCGCGCAGGCCGAAGCGGCGGTGCAGGGCGCGGAGCGGGCCCGGCGCCCACCAGTTGGCCCGGCCGGCCAGCCGCATCAGGGCCGGCACCAGCAGGCCGCGGACCAGGGTGGCGTCGGCGATGACGACCAGGGCGGTGCCCAGCCCGAGCATCTTCAGGAAGACCACGCCGGAGGTCGCGTAGGCGGCGAAGGAGAGCGCGAGGATCGCGGCGGCCGCGGTGACCAGCGGCCCGGTCCGCTCCAGCCCGGCGGCCACGGCGGCGGTGTTGTCCCCGGTCCGCTCGTACTCCTCCTTCATCCGGGCCATGATGAACACCTCGTAGTCCATGGACAGCCCGTAGACGATGCAGAACATCAGGACCGGGATGCTGGTGTCGAGGAACCCGGTCGGGGTGAACCCCAGCGCGCCGGCCAGGTTCCCCTCCTGGAAGACCCAGACCAGCGCGCCGAACATCACCGACAGGCTGAGCAGGTTGAGCGCGGTCGCCTTCAGCGGCAGCAGCACGCTCCCGGAGAGCAGGAACAGCACGGTGACGGTGGCCGCGAAGACCAGCGCCAGAGCGAGCGGCAGGCCGTCGACCACCGCGTCCCGGTAGTCGAGGAACTCGGCGGGGGTGCCGCCGACGGCCGTGCCGAACGGTGCGTCGACCGCGCGCACCTCGCGGACCAGGCTCTCCGAGCCGGCGTCCATCCGCTCCTCGGTCGGAACGGCGGAGAACCGGACGGAACCGCCCTCGGCGAACCGGTCCGGGGTGCCGGGGCCGGTCCGCTCGCCGCCGGCGTACCGGCCGGCGGGCGAGTCGACCTGGGCGATCCCGGGGACCCGGGAGAGTTCGGCGGCGTAGGCGGCGACCTGCTCCGGGGCGGGCTCCGCACCGGTCGCGACCACCTGGATCGCGTCCGGGGCCTCGGTGGAGAACCCGGCGCGGAGCTCGTCCTCGGCGGCGCGGACCGCCGAGCCGGGCGGCAGGATCCGCTCGTCGGAGGGGCCGAACCGGGCGTCCAGGAACGGCGAGCCGAGCACCAGCAGCACGGCCAGCGCCGTCCCGCCGAGCAGCACCGGGCGGCGCATCACCCGGACCGCCAGCGCGTGCCAGAACCGGCCGCCGCGCTCGGCGCGGCCGGCGGGCTCCCGGCGCAGCACCCGGTCGCCGGCCAGGGCCAGCAGCGCGGGCAGCAGGACCAGGGCGGCGAGGACGCCGAAGAGCACCACGGCGACGCCGCCGTAGGCGAACGAGCGCATGAACGGCATCGGGAAGACGAGCAGCGCCGCCAGCGAGGCGAGCACGGTGACGCCGCTGAACACCACGGTCCGCCCGGCGGTGGCGGTGGTCGCGGCGACGGCCTCCGGCACCGGGCGGCCGCGGCGGCGCTCCTCGCGGAACCGGGAGACCATGATCAGCCCGTAGTCGACCCCCAGGCCGATGCCGAGCACCAGGACCAGGTTGAGCGCGAACGTGGACACCTCGGCGGCCAGCGCGGCGGCGCGCAGCGCGGCCAGGGTCCCGGCGATGGCGGCCAGGCCGGCGGCCATCGGCAGCGCCGCGGCCCAGGGCCGGCGGAGCAGCAGGAGCAGCAGGACGAAGACGCCGGGGAAGACCAGCGCCTCGGCCCGGACGAAGTCCCGCGAGGACTCCTCGCCGATCTGCCGGAAGACCTCCTCGCGCCCGGTCACCCGCACGGTGAGGCCGTCCTCGGCGCGGTCGAACTCCGCGTGCAGCTCGGCCAGGACGCCGCGGGTGCGGTCCGCGTCGCCCGGGATGAAGCCGAGCACCAGCGCCTGGGAACCGTCCTCGCCGCGGAGCGCGGGCGAGGAGGCGGAGTCCCAGTAGGAGTGGGCCTCGGCGACCTCGGGGACGGCGGCCAGCTCCTCGGTCAGCGCCCGGCCGGCGGCGCTGCTGGCGGCGGAGTCGACGTCCCCGTCGTCCGCGGTGACCAGCAGGGTGACGCTGGGCGCGCCGGTGCCGAACTCCTCGGCCAGCGCCGCCCTGGCCTGGGCGGACTCGCTTCCGGGCGGCCCCTCCAGCCGGGAGAGGGAGAGCGCGTTCAGCGCGCCCGCGCCGTAGCCGACGGCGATGAGGAAGAGCAGCGCGGACAGCGCGGCGACGGCGGTCCTGCGCCGGGCGGCGAAGGCGCCCAGCCGCCACAGGGCGGTCCGGTGCGGAGGACGCGGCGGGCGTCCGGGTCGGGTGGGCATCGGAGGATCCCTATCGCTCTACGATCTTGGGATGCCGAGACTATAGGGAGTCGGGATCATATGGAAGGCATATTATTGTGAAGTCTTATGATGTTCGCATGGCGGAGAAGAGCACGGAAGAGAAGGGCGAGCGCGCCGGCGTGCGCGGCCCGCTGGCCGACCTGACCGCGTTCCGGCTGATCAAGCTCGGCGACCTGATCTACGCGGAGGCCCAGCGGACCCTGGCGCCGCTCGGCCTGACCCCGCGGACGTTCCACGTGCTCGCCGGCGCGGCCTCCATGGACGCCCCGTCCCAGCAGGACCTCGCGAAGACCCTGGGCTTCGACCCCAACGTCATGGTCGGCGCCGTCGACGAACTGGAGCGCCTCGGCCTGGCCGAGCGCATCCGCAACCCCCGCGACCGCCGCCGCTACATCGTGGCCCCGACCGGGGCCGGCACCGCCAGGCTCGCCGAGGCCGCCCAGGCGGTCCGCGAGGCCGAGGACCGGCTCCTCGCGGAGGTTCCGGAGCAGGACCGCGCCGCCCTGCACCGCGCCTCCGGCCTCCTCCTCGCCGCCCACCCGGGCCCGATCAAGACCGAGTAGCCGACCCGCGGCCGACCCGCCCGGCTCCGGCCCGGTGAGCGGGCTCGGCGCCGACGACCGGGTCGGCCGGACCGCGGCGGCGCGTGCCGCGCGGACCGCGGTCCGCGCGGCACGGGCTCGCGCCAGGCGGAGCCCGCCGCCCGCGCAGGTCGGAGCCGGACCGGTACCGGGAGGCGGGGAAGGGCGTCCCGGGCGGCCGCCGGATACGCGGTGGGGAGAGCGCGGCCCGACCCCCGGCGGACCGGCCGCCCGCCCTGCGGGCGGGGCCGGGGGGCGCCTGCATAGCCGGGGCCCTTCGAGGGGGCGGGGCCGCCCGGCTGCGAAGCCGGGGCCGGAGGCGTTCCGCCGGCTCCGAGTCCCGGGGCGGAGGCGCTCTCCGTCGGTGCCGTCCGGTGGGGCGGCTCCGCCTCCACCCACCGGAGCGGGCGCCCTGCGGGTCGGGTCGGGGGGCGCCTGCATACCCGGGGCCCTTCGAGGGGCGGGGGCGTCCGGTTCCGGAGTCGGGGCCGGAGGCGTTCCGCCGGCGCCGTCCGGTGGGGCGGTCCCGCCTCCATCCGGCAGCGCGGCCGGCCGGCGGACCCGGAGGGGGCGGAAGGCGCCCCCGGGGGACGGTCCCGGGGGCGCCGCGGGCGGGGTCAGGCCCCGGAGGCGGGCAGGCGGCGCGCGCCGGGGGAGGGGGCGGCGCGGAAGAAGGACGGGGGAGTGAAACCCGCCGCCGCGTAAGCGGAGCGGACCTCCTCGGCGCAGGCCCCGGCGCGGTCCGACTCGACCAGGGCGATGACGCAGCCGCCGAAGCCGCCGCCGGTGATCCGGGCGCCCAGCGCGCCGGCGGACAGCGCCGCCTCCACCGCGGTGTCCACCTCGGCGACGCTCACCTCGTAGTCGTCCCGGAGCGAGGCGTGCGAGGCGGTGAGCAGCGGCCCGATGTCCCGGACCAGCCCGGAGCGGAGCAGGGCGACCGTCTCCAGCACCCGCGCGTTCTCGGTGACCACGTGCCGCACCCTGCGCCGCACCACCGGGTCGTCCAGCGCCGCCAGCGCATCGGCGAGCCCCTCGGCGGGGACGTCGCGCAGGGACGGGACGCCCAGCACCCGGGCGGCGTGCTCGCAGGCGCGGCGCCGCTCGGCGTACATCCCGCCGACCAGCCGGTGCGGCGCCCGGGTGTCGATGGTCAGCACCGCCAGGCCGTGCGCCTCCGGGGCGAAGGGCACCTGCTCGGCCTCCAGCGACCGCACGTCCAGGAAGAGGGCGCGCCCCTCGGCGGAGAGCAGCACCGCCGACTGGTCCAGCAGCCCGCACGGCATGCCGACGAAGTCGTTCTCCGCCCGCTGCGCGGTCCGGGCGACCTCCCAGAGGCCGGGCGCCCGGCCGTGCAGCGCGGTGGCGGCCAGCACCGTCGCGCAGGTCAGCGCGGCCGAGGAGGAGAGCCCGGCGCCGGCCGGGATGGCGCTGTCCACCAGCATGTCCATCCCGCCGACCGGGTGCCCGGCCTCGCGCAGCGCCCAGACCGAGCCGGCCGGGTAGGCCGCCCAGCCGGACACCGCCCCCGGCTCCAGGTCCGCGACCGGGATCTCGACGGCGCCGCCCCCGGACTGCAGGGAGCGCAGCCGGAGCAGCCCGTCGCCGCGCCGGGCGGCGGCCGCCGCCAGCGTGTGCGGCAGCGCGAACGGCAGCACGAACCCGTCGTTGTAGTCGGTGTGCTCCCCGATCAGGTTGATCCGGCCGGGCGCGGCCCAGACCCCTTCCGGGTCGCGGCCGAACGCCTCCCGGAACGCCGCCCCGGGGCCGCCCGCGGTGTCCGGGGCGGTCATGACGGGCTCCCCGGGCGGCGGGCGAAGGCCCAGGCGTCGGAGACGGTCTCGTCCAGCGAGCGGCGGGGCTTCCAGCCCAGTTCGGTGCGGGCCCGGTCGCCGGCGGCGATGAGCACCGCGGGGTCGCCCGGGCGGCGCGGGCCCTCCTCGACCGGGACCGGGAGGCCGGTGACCCGGCGGACCGCGCCGAGCACCTCGCGGACCGTGGACCCGCTGCCGGTGCCCAGGTTGTACACCCGGTGCACCCCCGGCCGGACCGCCTCCAGCGCCCGCAGGTGCGCGTCGGCCAGGTCCAGGACGTGCAGGTAGTCGCGGACCGCGGAGCCGTCCCGGGTCGGGTAGTCGGTGCCGTGCAGCCGGGCCGGCTCCCCGCCGCCGGCCGCGGCGCGCAGCAGGTTGGGCACCAGGTGCGTCTCGGCGGCGTGCCGCTCGCCGAACCGGCCGTACGCCCCGGCGACGTTGAAGTAGCGCAGGCTCACCGCGCCCAGCCCGTAGGCCTCCGCCCAGCCGCGCAGCATGTGGTCGACGGCGAGCTTGCTCGCGCCGTAGGGGCTGGTCGGCCGGGCCGGGTCGTCCTCGGAGACCGGGACGGCCTCCGGGTCGCCGTAGACCGCGGCGGTGGAGGAGAAGACCAGGCGCCGGACGCCGTGCCCGCGCATCGCCTCCAGCAGCGCCAGCGTCCCGGCGACGTTGGTCCGCCAGTACGGCGTCGGGTCCCGCACCGACTCCCCGACCAGCGACTCCGCCGCGAAGTGCAGCACCGCGTCATAGGAGGGGCCGAGCACCGAGGCGGCGTCGAACACGCTCGCCTCGGCGAACGACGCGCCCTCCGGCACCGCGTCCCGGTGCCCGGTGGACAGGTCGTCGAGCACGGTGACGGCGTGCCCGGCCTCGGTCAGCAGCGCGGCGACCACGCTGCCGATATAGCCGGCGCCGCCGGTGACCAGGAGTTTCACGGTGCGGCCTCCCTCAGTCGCCGGGCGGTGGTCTCGGGCAGCACGTCGCTGACGAACACGCCCATGCCGGATTCGGATCCGGCCAGGTACTTGAGCTTTCCGGGCGCCCGGCGCACCGAGAACACCTCCAGGTGCAGGTAGGCCAGGCCGGGCTCGGCGCGCACCGGGGCCTGGTGCCAGGCGGCGACGTAGGGCAGCGGCGCGCCGAACAGCCGGTCCAGCCGGCCGAGCAGGTCCAGGTAGAACGGGGCGAAGTCGTCCCGCTCGGCGCCGGTCAGCTCGGGCAGCGAGCCGGCCCTGCGCCGCGGGTACAGGTGCACCTCGACCGGCCAGCGGGCGGCGGCCGGGACGAACGCGGTCCAGTGCGCGCTCTCGGAGACCACCCGCAGTCCGGCGCGGCGCTCCGCGGCCAGGTTGTCGGCGAGCAGGTCGCCCCCGGTGCGCTCGCGGTACTCCAGGGCGGAGGCCAGCATCCGCTCGGTGCGCGGGGCGGTGAACGGGTAGGCGTAGATCTGGCCGTGCGGGTGGTGCAGGGTCACGCCGATCTCCGCGCCCCGGTTCTCGAAGCAGAACACCTGCTCCACCCCGGGCAGCGCGGACAGCGCGGCGGTGCGGTCGGCCCAGGCGTCGACGATGGTGCGGACCCGCTCCGGCGGCAGGTCGGTGAAGGACGCGCGGTGGTCGGAGGAGAAGCAGAGCACCTCACACCGGCCGGCGGCCGGGCGGCGGGACGGCTCCAGCTCCCCGACGCCCTCCAGGCCCGCGCCGTCCCGGGAGGCCAGCGAGGGGAAGCGGTTCTCGAAGGCGACCACGTCGTAGGCGGGGGCGGGGACCTCGGTCGGCCGGTCCGGGGTGGACGGGCAGAGCGGGCAGTCGTCGCTGGGCGGCAGGTGGGTGCGGCCCTGGCGGTGCGCGGCCATCACCACCCACTCGCGCAGCAGCGGGTCGAACCGGGCCTCCGGCGCCGCCTCGCGCGGCGGCAGCCCGCGCGGGTCGGCGGGCGGCTCCGGCCGGTCCTCCGCCTCGTCGAAGTAGATGATCTCGCGCCCGTCCGCCAGGCGCGCCGACGTCCTCTTCATCTCCCCGTCCGCTCCTCGTCCCCGGCGCCGCCCCCGGCGGCCTCCGCGACCACCAGCTCGCCGACGTGCTCGGCGAGCACCCCGCGCGCGGCCGCGTCCAGCCCGGCGTCGCTGACCAGCACGTCGCACCGGTCCAGCGGGGCCATGGTGCTGATCCCGACCGTCCCCCACTTGGTGTGGTCGGCGGCGACGACCAGCGAGCGGGAGGCCCCCACCAGCGCCCGGTTCATCTCCGCCTCCATCAGGTTGGGCGTGGTGAACCCGGCCCGCTCGTGCATGCCGTGCACCCCCAGCACCAGCAGGTCCAGGTGGAGGTCGTGCACCGAGCGGAGCGCGATCGGCCCGACCAGGGCGTCGGAGGGGGTGCGGAAGCCGCCGGTCACCGCCACCGTCTGGTCGGTGCGGGTGCTGCGGTGGAACACGTCGGCGACCCGCAGGCTGTTGGTGACCACGGTCAGCCCGGGCACGTCGCGCAGGTACTCGGCGACGATGCTCGGCGTGGTGCCGGCGGACAGCCCGATGGCGCTGCCCGGCTCCACCAGCCGGGCGACCTCGCGGGCGATCGCGTGCTTCTCCGCCACCTGCAGGGTGGACTTGGCCTCGAAGCCGGGCTCCTCGGTGCTGGTCCCGGACGGGGCGACCGCCCCGCCGTGCACCTTGCGCAGCTCGCCCCGGGACTCCAGGGCGTCCAGGTCGCGGCGGACGGTCATGTCGGAGACGCCCAGCCTCCCGACCAGGTCGGTGACGCGGACGGCGCCCGTCCGGCGGACCTGTTCGAGGATCAGCTCGCGGCGCTGTGCGGCCAGCATCGGCCCCTCCCGTTCCGTCGCACCGCCGGCCCCGGAGGGCGGCCGGCGCCGGTCGATGATTGATTCTGTTTGATTTTGTTGCCTCTAGCTTCTCAGCTTGCCCGGTGATGTCAAGGCGGGGCGGGGGGCTCCCGCGCCCCGGCGTCCGTACCGGGTCGGATGATCCCAGGTGATACCGGATTCTCCGGGGTCGTCGGGGGCCGGTCGACACCCTTCATCGCTGTTCGGATATGGGGGAGTGTGTTGACAGTCGATGGATTATATGAAGATTATGTGAATGTTTGTGCGGGTCCGTGCCTGCGGCCGGCCGGTGCCGGTGAGCGCGCCGCGCCCGCATGATCGCACTCCGGAGGCGGTCCGAGAGGGGCCGGCTCCGCGCCCCCCGAAGCAGGACGAGGTTTCCAGAGAGGACGGGCCACCGTGCACGTACTGGCCCAGGACCAGCTGCGGCTCGACGCAGCCGGGGTCGACTATGCGCTGCTCGCGCTCTACTTCGTGTTCGTACTGGGAGTCGGGTTCATGGCCCGCCGCTCGGTCTCCGACAGCCTGGACTTCTTCCTGTCCGGGCGGTCGCTGCCCGCCTGGGTCACCGGCATCGCGTTCGTCGCGGCCAACCTCGGCGCCATCGAGATCATCGGCATGTCGGCCAACGGCGCCAAGTACGGCATGCCGACCATGCACTACTTCTGGATCGGCGCCGTCCCGGCGATGCTCTTCCTCGCCCTGGTGATGATGCCGTTCTACTACGGCTCCAAGGTGCGCAGCGTCCCGGAGTTCATGCTGCTCCGGTTCGGCAGGCCCGCGCACCTGGTGAACGGGGTCAGCTTCGCCGTCGCGCAGATCCTCATCGCCGGCGTCAACCTGTTCCTGCTGGCCAGCATCGTCAACGTGCTGCTGGGCTGGCCGCTGTGGGTGTCGCTGCTGGTCGCCGCGGCCATCGTGCTGACCTACACCGCGCTGGGCGGGCTGTCCGCGGCGATCTACAACGAGGTGCTGCAGTTCTTCGTCATCGTCGCCGCGCTGCTCCCGCTGACCTACGTCGGCCTGCACAAGATCGGCGGCTGGGACGGCCTGGTGGAGAAGGTCTCGGCGAGCCCGGGCGGCGCCGAGCAGCTGTCCGCCTGGCCCGGCAAGGAGCTCACCGGCTTCGGCGACTCCTTCCTCAGCGTGCTCGGCATCGTCTTCGGCCTCGGCTTCGTGCTCGCCTTCGGCTACTGGACCACCAACTTCGTCGAGGTCCAGCGGGCGATGGCGTCCAAGAGCATGTCGGCGGCCCAGCGCACCCCGATCATCGGCGCCTTCCCCAAGCTGCTCATCCCGTTCATCGTGGTCGTCCCCGGCATGATCGCGGGCGTCTCGGTCTCGGAGATGGTCGCGCTGAAGGCCGGCGAGAGCCCCGGCGTCGACTACAACGACGCGATGCTGCTGCTCATGCGCGACCTGCTGCCCAACGGCATCCTCGGCGTCGCGCTGGCCGGCCTGCTCGCCTCGTTCATGGCCGGCATGGCCGCCAACCTGAGCGCCTTCAACACGGTGTTCACCTACGACATCTGGCAGTCCTACGTGGCCAAGGGCCGCCCGGACCGCTACTACCTGAAGATGGGCCCGTGGGTGACGGCCGGCGCGACCCTCGGCGCGGTCGGAACCGCGTTCATCGCCTCCGGCTACAGCAACCTGATGGACTATCTGCAGCAGCTGTTCTCCTTCTTCAACGCGCCGCTGTTCGCCACCTTCATCCTCGGCATGTTCTGGAAGCGGATGACGCCGACCGCGGGCTGGGTCGGCCTGGTGCTGGGCACCGCCTCGGCGGTGGCGGTGTTCCTGCTCTCCGAGGCCGGCGTGATCGCGCTGTCCGGGCAGGGCGCCAGCTTCGTCGGCGCGGGCGCGGCGTTCGCGGTGGACATCGCGGTCAGCGTGGCCGTCAGCCTGATGACCCGGCCCAAGCCGGACGAGCAGCTGGTCGGCCTGGTCTACTCGCTGACGCCCAAGGAGTCGCTCAAGGCCTCCAGCACCGGCGAGGACGCCGGCTGGTACCGCAGGCCCTGGCTGCTGGCCGGCATCGTGCTGGCCATCGCCGTCGTGATGAACATCGTCTTCGGCTGAACCGGGAGGAACAGCGATGAGCAGCCCGAACCCCGCCCGCGGCCGCACCGCGGCGAGCCTGCTGACCGACATCAGGACGATCATCGCCCTGCTGTTCGCGATCTACGGCGCGGTGCTGGCCGTCCTCGGCGCCGCGCCCTCCGCCGAGGACCTGGAGAAGGCCGGCGGATTCAACGTCAACCTCTGGGCCGGCCTGGGCATGCTGGTGTTCGCCGCCGCGTTCGCCGGCTGGGCCTGGCTGAGCCCGGTCGCCCCGGCGGCCCCGGCCGATGAGGAGCCGGGCGCCGCGGAGTGACCCGGGACCGGCCCCGGGCCGGGAGCGCCCGCCGCGCCCCGGCCCGGAAGGGCCCGCGGGGCCGCTCACAGCTCCCGCAGCACCTCCTCGGCGGCGCGCCGGCCGCTGGTCAGAGCGCCGTTGAGGGTGCCGTTGTACGGGAAGTCCGCGGTCTCGGTGCCGGCCCAGTGCACCCGGCCGAGCGGGGCGCGCAGCAGCGGCCCGTACTCGGTCAGCAGGCCGGGAGGGGCGGGCGACTGGTAGGCGCGGCTGTAGGGGTCGGGCTCGGCGTTGAAGGCGACCACGTCCAGCGGCTCGCCGGCCAGCGGGCCCAGCGCCTGCTCCAGGTTGTCCAGCAGCATGCCGCGGTGCCGGGCCGGGTCGTCGGTGACGCGCTTGTCCGCGCCGAGCGGGTCGGCCTCGCCGAAGGTGTAGGTGTGCGCGATCAGCCGGCCCCGGTCGGAGTCGGCCGGGCTGTCGTCGAAGGTGAACGCGGGGACCCCGGACTCGAAGTGGACCTCCCCGGAGAGGCCGAAGTTGGTCCAGAACGGCCGCTGGTAGACCAGCTCGGTGCGGATGACCTCGGCCTGCGGCCACTGCCGCTGCAGCCGGCGCCGGCTCGGCGGCAGCGGCGCGATGTCGATCCGGGAGGCGTCGGCGGGGGAGAGCGCGAGGATGACGCGCCGCGCGGAGATCGAGCCCCACGGTCCGGACACCTCGGCGCCGTCCCCGCCGTGCTCGATCCGGGCCACGTGCCGGCCGGTGCGGATCCGGTCGGCGACCTGCTCGGCCAGCCCGCGCACCAGCTCCGCGGCGTCCAGGCGGAACGGCACGATCTCCTCGATCGGCCCGGGGCCGATGTGCGCCAGCAGCCACAGCAGGCTGATCCGGTCGGCGGGCACCCCGGCCTCCATGGTCAGCTGCTCCTCGATGAAGGTCAGCGACTCGGAGTCGAAGGCGTGCGTGCGCAGCCAGGACCGCACCGACTGGGAGTCCAGCTCCTCGGCGCGCTCGGAGTTCCACGGCTCGGCGAAGTCGATCTCCTCGGCGAGCTTGGCCAGCCGGCCCAGGATCCACTCGTCGCGGACCCGGGTCCACCAGGAGGCGGCGAGCGGGACGTTCTCCTCGCTGACCGAGGTCTCGCCGTCCTCGTCCATCCGCAGGTCGTCCAGGGCGGTGTCGCAGTCCACCCGCTCCACCTCGACGCCGAACCCGCGGGCGGCCGCGATCAGCGCGTCGTCGTGGTCGCACAGGTAGAGCGAGCCGGGGGAGACGCCGTCCACCCCGGGGTCCGGCAGCAGCGCCCGCCCGCCGGGCGCGTCCCGCCCGTCCAGCAGCACGACCGAGCCGGCCCCGGCCTCCTCCAGCCGGCGCGCGGCCGCCATCCCGGACAGCCCGGCTCCCACGATCACGACGTCGGCCCGCTCCATTGCCGCCTACCCCTTCCTCCAGGTTCCCTTACGACGGGCAACGGCCCGGAAGGGCCGCGAGTGCCGCCGCCGGCCGGTGATCTCCGTCCAGATCAGGCCAGGCTTCCCGGCACCGGCGGAGGAACCGCGGAGGCGCGCCGCGCGTCGCCTGGGGCGGTGCGCCGCTCAGCCGGGCTCCCCGGCCCCGGGGCGGGCCCCGCGCTCCCGGCGGGGGCCGTCCGCGGGGGCGGCGAGGGCGGTGAGCCAGCGGGTCAGCTCGGCCAGCGGGGACGGGTCGAGGGTGTAGAACCGGCGCCGCCCCTCGGAGGCGTCGTGGACCAGCCCGCACTCGCGCAGTACGCGGAGGTGGCGGCTGACCGCCGGCCTGCTGATGGTGAACCGGCCGGCGATCTCCCCCGCGGTCAGCCGGGTCCCTCGGAGCATCAGCAGGATCTCCCTGCGCACCGGGTCCGCGATCGCGACGGCGACGTCGTCCATGCCGGAAAGCGTAACCTTTACGTTACGCATTGGCAAGGTCCGGAGCCGTGAAGCGGGGCTGAACTCCGCCGCACGGCTCCGCTGCGGTCGGCCCGCGGCGCCGGGCGGCCTTCCGGGGGGAGAAGCGGCTTCCTCGGTGGAAAGCGGGCGTCGTATGGTGTCCCCTGCGTGTTAAGTACCGGTTTCGGTACAGGTAAAGCCGTGATGAAATCGCTGCTCTCCAGGCATGGCCGGGCCCCGGGCCCGGTGCGACGATGAGCGGTGGTCACACGGCACCGGGGCCGGACCCGTCCGGCCCGCCGTGAGGGAAGAGAAGAAGGAGGACCGGCCAGATGTCCGCTGCTCCGGCCGATGCCAAGGCGGAAGGGCGCCCGCCGAAACCGAAATGGACGCCGGCGAGCATCGCCGTGTGGACCGCCGTCGCCCTGCTCGGCGCGGTCGCCTGGGCCATGCTCGCGATCTCCCGCGGCGAGGAGGTATCGGCGGCCTGGCTCATCTTCGCCGCGGTCTCCTCCTACGCCATCGGCTACCGGTTCTACGCGCGGTTCATCCAGTACAAGGTGCTGATGACCGACGACACCCGGGCCACCCCGGCCGAGCGGTTCAACAACGGGGCCGACTTCCACCCCACCGACCGCCGGGTGCTCTACGGCCACCACTTCGCCGCGATCGCCGGCGCGGGCCCGCTGGTCGGCCCGGTGCTGGCCGCGCAGATGGGCTTCCTCCCCGGCACCATCTGGATCATCCTCGGCGTGATCTTCGCCGGCGCCGTGCAGGACATGGTGGTGCTGTTCTTCTCCATGCGCCGCAACGGCCGCTCCATCGGCCAGATGGCGCGCGATGAGATCGGCCCGGTGGGCGGAGTGGCCGCCCTGGTCGCGGTGCTGGCCATCATGGTCATCCTGCTCGCCGTGCTGGCGATGGTGGTGGTCAACGCGCTGGCGGACTCCCCCTGGGGCGCCTTCTCGCTGATCATGACCATCCCGATCGCCCTGTTCATGGGCGTCTACCTGCGCTACCTCCGCCCCGGCCGGGTGATGGAGACGTCCGGGATCGGCGTGGTGCTGCTGCTGGCCGCCATCGCGGGCGGCGGCTGGGTCGCCGAGCACCCGGTGCTCCGCGAGATGTTCCACTTCTCCGCCAACGAGCTGACCTTCGGCCTGATCGCCTACGGCTTCATCGCCTCGGTGCTGCCGGTGTGGCTGCTGCTCGCCCCGCGCGACTACCTCTCCACCTTCATGAAGGTCGGCGTGGTGGTGCTGCTGGCGGTCTCCATCCTGATCGCGATGCCGAGCCTGCAGCTGCCGCAGTTCACCGACTTCGCCTTCAACGGCGAGGGCCCGGTGTTCGCCGGGTCGCTCTTCCCGTTCGTGTTCATCACCATCGCCTGCGGCGCGCTCTCCGGGTTCCACTCGCTGATCTCCTCGGGCACCACGCCCAAGCTGATCGAGAAGGAGAGCCAGGTCCGGATGATCGGCTACGGCTCGATGCTCACCGAGTCGTTCGTGGCGATCATGGCGCTGGTGACCGCCTGCATCATCGACCCGGGCGTGTACTTCGCGATGAACATGCCGGCCAACGCGCTCGGCGACACCGTGCAGAGCGCCGCGGCCGCGGTCAGCCAGCTCGGCTTCACCGTCGACGCGCAGACCCTGCAGTCCACCGCGGAGCTGATCGAGGAGGAGTCGATCCTGGCCCGCACCGGCGGCGCGCCGACCTTCGCGCTGGGCGCCGCGCAGATCTTCTCCTCGGTCTTCGGCGGGCCGGCGATGATGGCCTTCTGGTACCACTTCGCCGTCATGTTCGAGGCGCTGTTCATCCTGACCACGGTGGACGCCGGCACCCGCGTCGGCCGGTTCATGCTCCAGGACACCCTGGGCAACGTCTACAAGCCGATGCGCGACGTGAGCTGGAAGCCCGGCCTGTGGCTGTGCAGCGCGCTCACCGTCGCCGCCTGGGGCTACTTCCTGTGGGCCGGGGTGAACGACCCGCTGGGCGGCATCAACCAGCTGTTCCCGCTGTTCGGCATCGCCAACCAGCTGCTGGCCGCGGTCGCCCTGGCGGTCTGCACCACGCTGCTCATCAAGTCCGGCCGGGCCAAGTACGCCTGGGTGACGCTGGTCCCGCTGGCCTGGGACGCCATCGTGACGCTGACCGCCAGCTACCAGAAGGTGTTCTCCTCCGACCCGGCCATCGGCTTCTTCGCCCAGCGGGCGCAGTACGCGGAGGCGCTGGCCGCCGGCGAGACCGGCCTCGGCGCCACCCAGGGCGTCGAGGCGATGCAGAAGGTCGTGGTCAACACGACCGTCAACGGCGTCCTCTCGGTGCTGTTCGCGGTGCTCATCATCATCGTCCTGGTGGACTCGGTGCGGGTGTGGATCAGGGCGCTGCGCGCGCCGGAGGGCGTCCTGCCCACCACCGAGCACCCGCACGAGCCGTCCGGCCTGTGGGCGCCGTCCGGGCTCATCCCGACCAGGGAGGAGCGCGAGACCGCCAAGCGGCGCGCGGCCGGCGTCGGAGCGGGGGCCGCGGAGGGGAAGGACGGGGAATAGGCGGGGCCTCCCCGCGACGAGCAGACCGGAAGGGAGCGAGCCCATGGTGTCCGACCTGATCCCGAGGGTCCGCCGCGGCCTCCGCGAGGCCTGGTGGATCGCCCGCGGCATCGCCGGCGAGCGCGCCTACGAGATCTACCTGGAGCACCACCGGCGCGAGCACCCGGGGGAGGAGCCGATGGGCGAGCGCGAGTTCTGGCGCCGCCACACCGACAAGGGCGACACCGACCCCGGCGCCCGCTGCTGCTGACCGGCCCCGAGAGCGGCCCCCGGAGCCCCGGCTCCGGGGGCCGCTCCGCGTCCCGGCCCCGGGCGCGCTACGCCGCCTGAGCCGGCCTCTTCAGCACCTCCGTCACCGCGGCGATGCTGTGCTCGCCGTGCCCGGCCTCGGCGGCCCGGCGGAGCAGGTCGTGGAAGGGCCGGTGCCACTCGGTGTCGAGGCCGGCCTCCCTGCCGAACTCCTCGTCGTGGGCGGCCCCGGCGAGGAAGGTGTTCACCGAGGACAGCGGGGTTCCGTAGTCGCCCTTGTCGATCTCCTCGGCGAAGACGGGCAGCACCGACCCGATCATCTGGAACCACTTGGCGCTGAACCGCACCATCGAGGCGGCGTCCAGCCCGCGCGCCCGCAGCGCCGCCGCGCCCTGGAAGAAGCCGACGAGCGCGGGCAGCAGGGTGCCGCCGACCGCCATCTCGTACAGGGACGCGAGGTCCGGTTCGCCGCCGAGGTGGACGGTGTCGCCGCCGAGCACCCGCAGCACCGGCTCGAACTCGTCGAAGACGGCCCTGTCGCCGCCGTAGTAGAGCAGGGTGTCCTCCGCGCCCACCGCGGTCGGCACGTTCTTGACCGCCCCGCCGAGGTAGCGCGCGCCCTGCTCGGCCGCCCACGCGGCGGTCCGGCGGGCGTCCGCGGGCGAACCGCTGTTCAGCGTCACGAGCGTCCGCCCGTCCAGCGCGGCGGCGGCCGGCCCCAGCGCCTCGAGCGTGGCGCCGTAGGTGGTCAGGCAGGCGACGACCAGCGGGCTCGCCGCGACCGCAGCCGCGACGCCCTCCTCGTGCGCGGCCCCTTCGGCCACCAGCGGCCCGGCCTTGGCCGCGGTCCTGTTCCACACGGTCACCGGGTGCCCGGCGCGGATGAACGCCTCGGCCAGCGCCCGGCCCATCGAGCCCAGCCCGAGGACGGTGACGGGAATTCGGTCCTGCCCGGTCATGTACCGCTCCTGCTCCATCGGCGCATCGCCGCAGATCGGAAAAGGGGAAAGGGCACCGGCGCCGCCTCTCCGCGATCTCGGCGGGTGCCCGCACCATGCTGCAGGGGCGCGGAAATTTCTACAAGTACCTACAATTCTGTTCGGTACCTACATTCCTGTCAGTGGGGGTCGCGTTGAAGAAGCGGAAGTACAGCTGCGGGCTCGACGCCGCCATCGACGTCATGGGCGGCAAATGGAAGGGGCTGATCCTGTTCTGGCTGGGCGAGGGCCCGCACCGCTTCGGCGAGCTGCGCCGCGCCGTCGAGGGCATCAGCGAGCGGATGCTCATCCTCCAGCTGCGCGAACTCCAGGCCGCCGGCCTGGTCCACCGCGAGGTCCACCAGCAGGTCCCGCCGAAGGTGGAGTACTCGCTGACCGGGTTCGGCCGCTCGCTCACCGACGCGATGGCCCCGCTCGGCGAATGGGGCGAGGAGAACATGGAGCGCCTCGAAGCCCTCCGCTGAGCCGCCCCCGGACCCCCTCCCGACCTGCGTGTCCGGCCCCTGTCCAGGCCGCTGTCCAGGGCCTGTCCAGAGAACCGGCCGCCGCCGTCCCGCCCGCCGTCCGGCGGTCCGTCCGGTCCCGGCCCGCACCGTCCCTCCCAGTGGCCCGGCGGCGAGGAACCGGGCCGTGAGGCGAGGAGGCAGGCGATGGAGCGCTGGCTGCACACCCCGGTGGGGATGAGCGCGCAGCGGTGGGTGACCCGGCCCGGGTGCAGGACGGTCCTGGTGGTGGTGCACTCGGTGGCGTGCGCCCAGCGGCTGATGGACGCGGTGGCGCTGATCCAGGCCGACACCCGGGTCCAGGCGGTGTTCACCGCGGCGCCGTCGGTGTTCACCCGGGGCGTCCGCGAGTGGCTCGCGGACCTGGACTGCGTCGAGATCCCCTGGGAGCAGGCCGAGCAGACCCGGTTCGACCTGGCGCTGGCCGCCAGCTACTGGGGCATCGAGCGGGTGCACGCCCCGCTGGTGCTGCTCCCGCACGGCGCCGGGTTCGGCAAGTTCATGACCCCCGCGCTGACCGGCGCCGCGGCGGCACCGCGGCAGACCTTCGGGCTGGACCGGCAGCGCCTGGTACACGACGGCCGGGTGGTCCCCTCCGCGCTGGTGCTGGCGCACGAGAGCGAGCGGGACCGGCTCGCCGCCTCCTGCCCGGAGGCGCTGCCCTGCGCCGAGGTGGTCGGCGACCCGGTCGCCGACCGGCTGGCCGAAGCGCTGCGCGCGCCCGCGCGGTTCCGCGCCGCCCTGGGCCTGGCCGGCGGGGAGCGGCTGGCGCTGGTGCTGTCCACCTGGGGCCGGCACTCGCTGATCGGCGCCCGCCCGGACCTGGTCGCCCGGCTGGCCCAGGAGGCCAGGGAGCACGACGGGTGGCGGGCGGCGCTGCTCATGCACCCCAACGTGTGGGCCGGGCACGGAGCCTGGCAGCTGCGGGCCTGGACCGCGGACTGGAGGGCGTCCGGCCTGATCGTGCCGGGGCAGCGGACCGACTGCGCCGGTCTGCTGGCCGCGGCCGACGCGGTCCTCGGCGACCACGGCTCCACCACCCTGTACGCGGCCCTGACCGGCCGCCCGGTCGCGGTCGCCGCGGCGGGCGGCGCCGACGTGGACCCGGGCTCCCCGATGGCGGGCCTGCTGGCGCGGGCCCCGCGGATACCCGAGCGGGGGCCGGTGCTGCCCTGCCTGGAGTCGCTGCCCCCCGGCGGCCCGGGCGGCCACCTGGACGGGGCGGCGGCCCGGATCACCTCCCAGCCCGGCCGGTTCGCCGAGCGCATGCGGCGCCTGCTCTACGACCGGCTGGAGCTGCCCGAGCCGCCCTGGGCGCCGCGCCTGCCCGCCACCGGAACCGCGCCGCTGCGCGCGGCCGCCGCCGAGGCCGCCCGGGGAGGAGCCGATGCCTGAGGCACCGCGCATCGTGGTGGCGGGGGTCGCCAGCCTCACCGTGGCCCTGCCGGTCGACGGCTTCCCCGTCCCGGACGGGGGCGCGCGCTTCCCGGAGTGGATGGAGGCCGGGGCGGCCGGTGTCGGGGCCGACGTCGCCCTGGCCCTGGCCGCCCTGGGCAGCAGGGTGGAGCTGTGCACGGTGATCGGCTCCGACGCGGCCGGGGAGGCGGTCCGGGCCGAACTGCGCGCCGCGGGGCTGCTCGGCACCGGCTGCCTGACCGGCGGCGGCTCGTCGCTCTCGGTCTCGCTCTCCGCTCCGGACGGGCGCCGGCGCGATTTCGCCCGGCACGAGCCGGTCAACCGGGCCGGCTACCCGGTGCCGCTCTTCGAGCACCTGGTGCGGGGGGCCGACCTGGTGGCGCTCACCACCGCGGCCTTCACCCGGCCGCTGCTCGGGCCGGCCGGCCGGTCGGGGGTCCCGGTCGCGGTGGACGCCCAGCTGATCGCGGACGCCGGCGACCCGCGGCGGGCGGACTGGCTGGACGTCGCCGACGTGGTGTTCTGCTCGCACGAGCGGCTGCCCTGCCCGCCGGAGGAGTGGATCGGCCGGATCTTCGCCGAGTACCCGGGGTGCGCGATCGCGGCGGTCGGCCGGGGTGCGCAGGGGGCGAGCATGGGGCTGGCCGACGGGACGCTGGTGCACGCCGCGACCGAGCCGCCCCGCCCGGTGGTCAGCCCGGCCGGCGCCGGGGACGTGCTGTTCGCGTCGTTCCTGCACGCCTGGCTCTCCGCGGGCAACCCGGCGCGGGCGCTGACCGAGGCCGTCGTGCACGCCTCGTACGCGACCGGCGAGCCGTTCCCGTCCCGCGGCCACCTCACCGCCGAAGGGCTGCGGGCCCTGGCCGGCCGGCACCCGGTGGACGTCACCACCGGCCGCTGGAGGTGACGGAGGCAGTGCGGAGGAGGGGCGGCCCGGCCGCCCCTCCCTCCCGAAAACCCGATGATCTCGACGTTGCGGGGGTATCGGAGCGCCTTGTCGTCAAGCGGCCGTTGCACCGAGGAACACCGAGGAAAACGAGGAACCCGGGGAAGGGCGAGAGACGGAGGCGCCCCGACCGGGCGCGGCGCCTCGCGGGGCGGGGGTTCAGGCCGGCGGCGAGGGCGGAGTGGGGGACCGGCCGGTCGGTCGGGCGCGGCAGAGTGGGTGGAGGCGGTCGGGGCGGGCCGGGGCGGGGGGCGCCGTGCCCGCGTCGCCCCGGGGCCGGCCGCCACTGAAACCACCACCCCTCCCTGACCTGTGTGAATACGCAGGGTGATGGTGGGGTGGGGTGCTCTGCGCACCGCGAGAGCACCCGGGTGATTCCTGGGCGCGCATCCCGGCCCGGATCGGCCCTCCAGGGGCCTGAATCGCCCTGATCAGGCCGGCGATCGGGGGTTCGAGCCGTTCGGAAGGCCGGGGAGTGGGGACCGGAAGCCGGGAAGGGCAGGGGCGGGGGCGATATTTCGCTTTTGCTCTCCCGAGAGGGCTCGCCTTGGCCACTCTGGGTAACCGACGAGAGGGTGGTGGGGTCCCCGGGGCTTACTACTCGCTGGTAGATGTCATCGGGCCTGCCGCGGAGGTGCGCAGGGCGCCCCCGCCCCACCCCGTTCCTCGCCGCGAACCGGGCATACAGGGATACGGCCCTCTGGTGAGTACGTGCGGCCCGCCCGCACCGCCGGGGCGCCTCTTCCTCGGCCTCTCCCCGATGATCTTGACGTTGCGGCCCTATCAACGCGGCTTGATAGGGCCGCAACGTCAAGATCATCGGGGAAGTGCGGAGCGCGCTGCGTGCTACGCCTGCCGCTTGGCGGCCGCGCGGCGCTTCCAGGCGAGTTCGAAGCGGCTCGGGTAGCGGATCTTGAGGTTGCCCATGGTGACGTTGCCGGAGAAGCGGAGGAGACGGGAGTCCTGACCGGGCGGGTCGGTGGCCCGGTTGACCACGTTGCCCATGCCGGCGCTCATCTCTTGTGTCTGGATCTCCCAGCCGCGCGGTACCACCACGACGATGTTGCCCATGCCGGCCGAGACCTTGACGGTCATGGTCTTGTGCGGGCACTCGGCCTCGGTGAAGTCGAGCTTGATGTTGCCCATGCCGGTGCTGGCGACGATCTCGGACGGGGCGACCCAGTAGCCGGTCTGCCGCAGGTTGCTGCCGGCGGCCTTGAGCACGAGCGGCTCGTCGGCCCGGCGCGGGGCGGACACCGTCTCGGGGAGGTCCTCGACGATCGGCTCCAGATCGGCGAAGGTCTTCGCGGAGAAGGCGGCGTCCAGCCGCTCCTCCAGCTCGTCCATGGAGAGGCGGCCCTCGGCGGTGGCGTCCCGCAGCCGCTCGGCGACCGCTTCGCGGTCGGTGTCGGCGGCTCTCATCTTCGCGGCGTCGGGGCGGTGGGGCGAGATTTCGTCAGAGGGCATGGCAGGAGTTTACGGGGGGTTTCGTCCGGACCCCCAGAGGCGATCGCGCCCGGTTCCTCCCGGAAGGAGCCGTCAACCGTGCCGTCGGCTGCTGGGACGAAGCGGGTGTCAGAGGGTACGATTCCTGCGGATGAGTACGAGAAGGCCCTCGCCGACGGCGAGGGCCTTCCGTCTGTTCAGGTCAGACCGAGCCGGTCTTTACCGCGCTCAGCAACGCGGCCCACTCGGCGCTCGGGACGGCGAAGTACCCGTCCCGGGGGTTCATGGAGTCGCGCACGGCGGCGTCGCCTCCGGGGATGTCGGCCACCTCCACGCAGTTGGACGGGTTGCTGTAGCTCGACTTGCGGAAGCGGAGTCCCGTGTCGTCAGTGGATGAGTACATGGTCGGCGGTTCTTTCTAAGCGGATAGGGATCGCAGGTAGCCAGGAACGTCGTCAGGGTCGAGCGCCTTGGCGAGCAGCCGATCGAAGCATCTGCGGTAGCGGTCGATCTCCGGCGGCTTCTCCAGGTAGAGGCCATCCGTGTTGGTCTCCAGGAACACGAGCGACTGAGCTGCGTCCTCATAGTCCAGGATGACAAACGGGCCTCCCATGCCGGCGTGCAGTCCAGCGGACAGGGGGAGGACCTGCAGCGTGACGCTGTTCGGCGACTCTGCCAGCTCGATGAGCCGCTCGACCTGGGAGGAGAACAGGTCCGGCGTCGCGCGCAGCATCTCGACCGCGCTCTCGTGGATTATGGCCCACACGTCCGGCGGATCTTCCTGTTCCAGGATCTTCTGGCGCCGCATGCGGGCCTCAACGGTGCGCTGGATGTCGTCGGGGTCGCGGATGAGCGTCGCCTGGGCGCTCGCTTCGGCGTACCCGGCGGTCTGGAACAGGCCGGGGATGTATTGGGCTTCGAAGAGGCGGACACTCTTGGCGCCTGCCTCCAAAGAGGCGTAGGCCCCGCCGAGCACGTCGTCATAGCGGTTCCACCAACCCCGCTCACGGGATTGGCGGGTGAGGGCGAGGATCGACTCCCGCTCCCGCTCATCTTGAACCCGGTAGAGGTCCAAGAGCAGCCGGATGTCGGTGACGGCTGGCTTCTTGCTGCGGCCGGTCTCGATGTTCGACACCTTCGTCATCGACCATTCGAGCGAGTCGGCGGCCTGCTCGATCGTCATGCCGGCATCGAGGCGCTTCCTCCGCATTTGCGCTGATAGCTGGCGGCGGCTGACTGAAGGACTGCTCATCTCGACCTCCCGGATGGACGCCGCTGAGCCTACCGGCGAAGCCCCTGAAACAGACATTTCGTAAGTCCTTGATTAGGAGTTGTGGATAGCGAATCTTCTCATGGGACTTGCGATTCGAAAGTTTTAAAAGCAGGATGAGGGCACGTACTCATCCAGCCGCCCTCATCCAGCGGCATCCATCCCGAGGAGGTCGCTCATGCGACTCTCACTGCTGCTCTGCTGGCTGTCCTGGCTCCCCGTCTGCCGCTTCCCGGCCTGGGGCCCGCCCGGACGCCACCGCGCCACCCGCGAGCCCGCGCCCGCGTCCGCCCCCAGGCCCGCCCCGGCGCCGGAGCCGGTGCCGGAGCCAGCGGAACCCGAGCCCGAATCGGCCCCCGACACGGAACCCGCGCCCGCCGCGCGCCCCGAGCCCTCGCCCATCCGCCCCTACACCCGGTGGCAGATCCCGGACTACAACGCCCTGTGCGACCTCACCCTGCGCCACAAGAACCGCTGGAGCCTGAGCTACAAGGACGGCCAGGACGCCTGCTACACCGCCACCTCACTGGTGGAGGACGGCGTCGTGGTGGCGGCCTCCTCCACCGACCTGCTCGACGCCGCCCTCACCGAGTTCACCCCCTCGCCCCGGGTCCGCGCCTACGCCCTCGACCCCCGGGCCGCAACCATGGCCCGCGAATCCGAGCAGCGCCTCCTCGCCCGGATGATCCGAGAGGCGGCAGCCGCATGACCGCCCCCGGCCCCCGGAACGTCCCGGCCCCGCTCTCCCGGCCCGCGCAGCACCGGACGGTCCGCGACCCCCGGCCCGGCATGGTCCGCGTCGACGCCGACCCGGACGGCGCCGCCCTGGTCCTGGCGCCCGGCGTCGAAGTCCTGCTCACCGGCCCGCACGCCGGCGCCTACCTGACCCGCCTGGCCGCCGTGCTGGCCACCGCCCGCGCCCTGCTCTCCCGCCCGTCGCCCACGCCGGGCGGCGCCCGAGTCCTCCACCCGCGCGTCCACCGCCCCGACGAGGTCACCGACCACGCAGACGGCCTCTACGACGCCCTCTCCGAAGCGCTGTGCGAACGCGGCCGCACCGTCGCCGACCGGGCCCGCAACCAGCAGGCCGCCGACGACGCCTTCACCGCGCTCGACGAGCACCTGCGCCGCGCCGGCGTCCTTCCCACCCCGTGGAAGAACGCCGGGCCGCCGCCCGCCCTGCTCTGACCGGCGCCGCCCCTGAACGCCGCCCGCCCGGGTCGCTCCCCTTCCCGGGCGGGCGGCCGGACCTCGCCCACCGGGCGGAAGAGCACCCGGGAACGCCGCACCTCCCCCGCCTCTCCGAGGCCGGGGAGCGTTCCGGGCAGGCCACCGCCCCGAAGACGCGGAGCAGCCGAAACGGAGACCGGACGGCTCCCGGGAGCGCCCGGCATGGACGCCTCCGGGAGCCACCGGCGTGCAGGGATCACTCGTCGGGAGCGGGAGGCAGCGCGGACATCCGCTCGCGCACGGAGGCGATCGTCTCCTCGGCGCCCATTTCATACAGGGCCTCCACGGCGGCGGAGTAGTGCTCCACCGCCCGCTCGGTGTCGCCGGCCCGGGCGGCGAGATCGCCGAGCGCCTCCAGGGCCTCGGCCCGGGCGGTCTCGGAGCCGCGTTCGGACGCCTCCGCCAGCGCCTCGTCCAAGGCCGCACGGGCCTCCGGGAGGTCGTCCTCGTCCGTCGCGGCGCGGGCCAGCGCGATCCGGGCGCGCAGCGCGTGGTCGATGTTCTCGCCGGCCTCCAGCAGGCCGTGTGCCCGCCGGAGTAGCGGCACGGCCTCGGCCTCCCCGCCGAGCCGGTTGAGCGCGCGCCCCATGGCCAGCAGGGTGACCCCCAGGTCGTTCCGGACCTCCGCTCTCTCCTGCAGCGCACGGGCGGCCCGGAGGTGGCCGAGGGCCTCCTCGGGGCGCTCCGCTCCGAGCGCGAGCAGGCCCCGGCGCTGCCGGACCTGGGCCACCTTCTCCGGCTCCTCCAGCTCCTCCCATAAGGCCGCGCTCCGGGTGAGCGCCTCCTGCGCCTTTTCTTCGAGACCCAGGAAGCCGAGAGTGAGGCCCTGCTTGCTCAGCAGCCGGGCGCGGAGGCGCTTGTCCGTCGCGACGCGCAGCGCGGCGTCCCCCGCCCGCAACCAGCCGGAGGCGTCGCGTCGGCGAAGGTAGAGGGGCCAGAAGCCTTCGGCGATGGCGGTCGCGCAGGAGGCGAGCCCGGCCCCGGCGGCGTATTCGCCGATGGCGATGAGGTTCTCCCGCTCCCTGTCCAGCCAGAGGAGGGCCTCCTGTGAATCGGCGAACCGGCCCTGTCCGCCCCGGTTGGCGCGGACATAGGGGCGCAGCGCGCGATCCGCCGCGCGCGCGTCCCGGGCGAACTCCTCGGCTAGGTGCCGCAGTGCGTCCGTCCGGCTCTCGGCCTCCTGCTCCGCTGCCTTGCCCTGGGCGTGCAGGGCGAGCAGGTCGTGGAAGCGGTACCGGCCGCCGCGCAGGTCGGTGAGCATGCTCGCGGAGGCCAGGGAGCGCAGCAGCCGGGCGCATTCGCGCTCGTCCCCGCCGACGAGAGCGCGGGCCACGGAGACCGTGACGTCCGGGCCGACGTGCCGCCCCAGCCTGCGGTAGGCGCGGGCGGCATCGGGGGGCAGGGCGTCGTATGAGAAGTCGAAGGCGGCCTGGACCGATTCTTCCTCGGCATCGCTCAGTACGGACAGCCGGTCACGGAGGCGGGACAGCTCCGTTTCCGCGTCGGCGAGTGTGAGCCCTTCGGCGGTGTGCACGCCCACCGCGTTCACCGCGATCGGCAGCCCGCCGCAGAGTTCGGCCACTCGGGAGGCGGACGCCTCGTCGGTCTCGGCATCGGCGTCGGCGGCCCGGGTCAGGTCCAGAAGGAGCTTCGTCGCGTCGGTGTTGTCGAGGGGATCGACCCGCAGCAGGCGGCCCCCGTCGAGGGTGAGGCCGGCGAGCCGGTCCCGCGCGGTCGCCACGACGACGTGCGCTCCCTCCCCGGGCAGCAGGCTGCGGACCTGGGCCGCGGAGACGGCGTTGTCCAGCAGAATTCCGAAGCTCTTTCCGGCGCTGATCGACCGCCACCAAGAGGCCCGCGCGGGCAGCCCCGGCGGGATCGCCGCGGGAGGAACGCCCAGGGAGCGGAGGAACACCTCCAGTACGTCACTCGGCCCGGCGGTCTTGTCGGGGGAGAATCCGCGCAGGTCGTAGAAGAGGTTTCCGTCTCGGCCCGCTCCGCCGTTCCCGGTCTGGAGTTCGTAGAGGAAACGCGAGGCCAGGCCGCTCTTTCCCACCCCACCCATTCCGTACAGGCAGATCAGCGCGGTGCGCCCGCCGGCCTGGGAGATGATCTCCCGCATCGCGTCCAGGATGGGGCCGCGGTTGACGAAATGGGGGGTGACCGGCGGTACCTGGCGCACCATCTGCGGAATGGTGCCGGAGTTCTGGATGAGCTGGGTGCTCTGCACGTCCCCGTGCACGGCACCGACCTGGATGACGGTGCCGAAGCGGTCGCCGCTGACCCTGTTCGAGGTGGATGTGCCCTGGTCCGGTGGGTTGCCCTGCGGTTCTTCCGGACGGTGCATGTCTCACCCCGTATGTCTTTTTAAAGCCACCTTGTAGGCACGCTCGATTCTCTCCCATGGTCACAGAACGGAGCCAGGCGGGGGAGTGACAAGGGTGATATGCGGAGGTAGGGATGGGAGCGGAGAGGGCCGCGCCGAGAAGCGCGGCCCATGTCGACGGCTTGGCCGTCCCCTCAGAGGGGGAGGAGTTCGATGATCTCCCCGGCGATCGTTGTCGCCGGTCCGATCAGCGCCTCCGCAGACCATTTGCCGATCCAGTCGAGCGCGGTTGCGGCAAATGTGGCCAAGTGGGCCGCTCCGGTCATTGTCGTGACCTTCCGATTGGTCGTAGTTATGGCTGAAAAATCCCTACTGAAGCATGAAGGTGTGTCGAATTGCGGCCTTTCCGAAGGGCTCTTCGCGGCAAGCGAAAAAAGGGGTGGAGGTGGGGTCGGCGTACAAGAAGGCCGACAGGGCCGCCTTGGCGGTGGCAAAAGGAAGGCTACACCATAGGGGGCCTAGAAGGAGGCTTTCGGGAGGGTGTCCAGAGTTAACCGGATATACCCGGCTTCGGGTATAGAGAGTTCGGTGAAGATGCGCTCCGCGAGCTCAAAGCGGTCCTTGGCTCCCCGGACGGCTCCCTGCGCTGCGAGGAGGTAGCCGAGCGCGGTCAAAGCCCGCCCCTGCTCCAGGCGCAATCCCGCCTGGCGGGCTTCTTCCAGGGCCTGCGTGAAGTATTCGCGGGCGACCTGCGGGCGGCCGTGGGCCAGTTCGACTTCCCCCTGCCCGAGATGGATCTCGACGCTGATCCCTGGGCTGCCGTATGTGGTGCAGTCTTCTCGTGCGAGTCGGAAGTACTCCTGCGCTATGTCTATATTGCCGAGTTTGAGGTGTGATTGTGCCGAATTGCTGAGGATGGCAACTTCGGACCAGCGATCGCGAAGTTCGCGAACTATGCCCAGAGCTCTGCTGTAATGCCGGAGGGCCTGCTCGTCATCCAGGCGGTAGGAGGCTATTTCTCCCAGGTTCGCGATGATGACCGCTCTGGTGCGCTGGTCGCCGGACTCCTGCGCCTTCAGGAGCGCCTCCTCGCAGAGGGAGGTGGCCTCGCGGTGGTATCCGAGCCGGTAGAAGGCGCCCGCGAGGTTCATCTGGGTGTCGGCGAGGGCCACCGGGTCGGACAGCCGCTCCTGCAAGCGCAGGGCGTCGCTGTGGGCCGAGATCGCCGCGTGGAAGTCGCCGTCCCGGAAGTGGCAGGCGCCCCTCCGGTCCAGGCTGAGGGCGATGCCCGGCCTGTGCCCCGCGCGCTCGAACTCCTCCTGGGCCTCTTCGTGCAGGCGGGCCGCGGTGCGGTAGTCGCCTCCGACGAAGGCGATCAGTCCGAGCTGGTGCCGGGTCCAGGCCAGGCCCGTCCCTTCGCCCCGCTCCTGCCACAGGTCCAGTGCCTCGCGGGCGCACCTCTCCGCGTTGCCGCGGTCGCCCATGCGCAGGTAGGCGCGGGAGAGCTGGTAGGTCGCGTGCGCCTCGGCCCCGGTGTCGCCCCTGCCGCGCCAGATGCCCAGGGCCCTGCTGTGCAGCGGGACCGCGGTCTCCCACGGGCCGTGGGAGAAGAGGTGCTCGGCGACGGTGTCGGCGAGGAGCGCCGCCTCCCGGTCGTGGTCGGTCCGGGCCGAGTGGTGGACCACGTCGAGGACGGCCGGCAGCCGGCGGTTGAGCAGCTCCATCGCCGACGCCTTGTCCCGGGGCGGCGGCGGCAGGAACGGGGCGACCGGGGCGGCCGTGCGGTCGAAGCGGTCCAGCCGGAGCCGGTCGGGGTAGAGCAGCCGGTCGGCCTCGGTGCAGACGGACAGGTAGGCGTCGAGCATCCGGGAGCGGACCGCGTGCTGCTCGGCGGGCGGCAGCCCGGTGCGGGCCCTGCGGTACGCGTGGTTCATCACCAGGCTGTGCAGCCGGTAGCCGCCGGAGCCGGGGTCGGTGTCGATCAGCGACGCGTCCTCCAGCTCCTCCAGCGCGTCCTCGGTCTCCACCGGCTCCAGGCCGACCATCGCGGCCGCGACGTCGCGGTCGATCACCGGCGACGGGTGCAGCCCCAGGCGGAGCAGCGCGCTCTGTGCGGAACCGCCGAGGCTGCGCAGCGACACATCGAAGACGCTGGAGAGCCGGCGGCTGCCCGCGCGGAACTCGCCGACCCGGTCGCCGGCCGCGCGCAGCCGGTCGATGAGCCGGTTCCCGGCCAGGTCGGCGCGGGTGTCCAGCCGGGTCGCGATGAGCCGCATCGCCAGCGGCAGCTGGCCGCACAGCTCCACGATCCGGGCGGCCGTCTCGGCCCCCTCGGACGTCTGCTCCCGCGCGGCCATCCTGGTGAACACGGCGACGGCGTCGCCCGGCGCGGGCACCTGCAGGCGGACGTGCCGGGCGCCGTCGATGTCGGGCAGGCTGTTCCTCCCGGTGACGAGCACCGCGCAGCCGGCCCCGGCCGGCAGCAGGGGGAGGACCTGCTCGGCGCCGGCGGCGTCGTCCAGGACGATCAGCATCCGGCGGCGGGCAGTGTAGTCCCGCCACACCGCCACCCGCCGGTTGAGCGAGGCGCCCTCGGCCTCCGGCAGGCCGACCCCGACCAGCTGGAGCAGCTCGCCCAGGGCGCCGAACGGGGTCAGCGGGTCCCGGTGCTCGTGGTGGCCGCGCAGCTCCAGCATCAGCCTGCCGTCGGGGAACTCCCCGGCGAGGCGGTGCGCGGCGTGCACCGCGAGGCTGGTCTTGCCCACCCCCGGCATGCCGCTGAGCACGCAGACCCGGGCGGCGGTGGGGACCGCGGAGGAGGTCAGCAGGCCCAGGATGCGCTCGGTCTCCGCGGTGCGGTCGGAGAAGTCGGCGAGGTCGCGCGGGAGGTTGGTGGCCACGGCGCCGGGGTCCCGGAGCGGGGGCCCGGCCTCCGCGGGCCGCGGGCCGGCCGGCGGGGGAGCGGAGCCGGCACCGGCCGGCTCCGGGCGGCTGCGCAGGATCTCCTGGTGCGCGCGGACCAGCCGGGGGTGCGGGTCGGAGCCGGTGCTCTCGGCCAGGCGCTCGCGCACCAGGTGGAAGTGGTCGAGGGCGTCGGCGGTCCGCCCGGCCTGGTGCAGCGCGCGCATCAGCAGCTCGGCGAGGGACTCGTTGAGCGGGTAGGCGGACGACGCCTCGCCCAGCCGCTCGGCGGCCTGCTCGGCGAGGCCGGCCCGGAGCGCGTGCTGGGCCCAGGAGAGCAGGACCGACTGGTGCACGCCGCGCATGGACAGCCGGACCGACTCGATCCAGCGCCCGGTCAGCCCGGGAAGCGGTTCGCCCCGCCACAGGGCGAGGGCCTCCTCCAGGAGCCGGAGCCCCGCGTCCCGGTCGCCGCGCCCCAGCGTCGCCGATCCCCGGGTGCGCAGCTCCTGGAAGCGCGCCCAGTCCACGTCCTCCGAGGCCAGGCCCAGGACGTACCCGCCGACGGCCTGCCGGATCCGGGACCGCGGGACCCCCGCCCCGGCGAGCCGGCGGCGCAGCCGGGTGACGTAGGTGTGCAGGGTCGGGCGCCAGTTCCCGCCCACCGCGCCGTCCCACAGCCGGTCCGCGAGCACCTCGGGGGCGACGGGCCGGCCCGTGTTCAGGGCCAGCGAGACGAGGAGAAGCATCTCCTTGCCGGAAACGTCCACGCCCGCCCCGTCCACCGTCACGTCGAGCGAACCCAGCACGGAGATCTGCACGCCGCCGCCTCCCAACCGGCTCGGGAAGGAAGGGCTATTTTGACATTCCGCCAACTGCTCTAATGGCGTCCGGAAACAGAATTCCGGTGTTATCGGGCGGCCTGAGCTGTGCTTTCTCTGAGAAAAACGGCTAAACCACTACCGGGGAGATCGACCGGAACAGGACGTGCGGGCCGGGTGCATATGGGCGGTGCACATGCACCTGAGGATGCAAGGCCGCTATGGCGCGGACATTTGCAGGTGCACGGACCAGGGAATCCGTTCCGACCTGCGGGGACAGGGGCGGGGGCGGTGGGGGTCCGGCGGGCGCCCGTGTGCGGCGCGTGTGCGGCTCCGCTGCTCCGGGGGCGGGGGTCCGGAAAGGAGGGCGCCGTTATTGAAATGAAACGCGTCGCCCGCCGCCCGTTCGGGGGCGGCCGGTTCCAGTGGGCCGCGATATCTGCAGAGAACCCGCCGGGCCCCCGCTCCCGCCGCCGGGACCCGGTGCGCCCTCCCGGGCATGGAAAAGGCCGCCGTCCGGCCCCGAGGAGGGGCCGGGCGACGGCTCCGTGGGACGTCCGGTACCAGGGCTCGGCCTGGTACCGGCCGGTCAGTTCACGGAATCAGGCACCGGGAGATCTAGTCGTCGATCTCGACGGAGCAGTAGGTGAGCACGTCCAGGTTGACGGCGACCAGGCCAAGCGCGGTCTGGTCCTTCACACAGGCGGTGAAGTCATCGTGCCCGCCGGCGAAGGCGGTGCCGCCGCCCAGGCCGATCAGACCGGCCGCGATTACAGCGGGCAGGGCGAACTTGGCTGCGGTACGCATGGTTCTCCCCTTACGGGTATGGGTCCTGTGAGCGGGTCGGCCTCCCCACAGCTGTAGTAACCGATACGAACCTTACGGAAACGTTCAGTAGTTAAATGCTCGCTGATCTCTGTTTAGATCCAGCACCAAGAGTCACAGCCGCACCGCCTTCCGGGGCCTGCCGCGGGTGCCGGTGAGCATGGCGGAACTCCTGCGGCGCAGGGGATCCCGCGATCCGGGCCGGGCGCTATGGGGCGGTATGGGGTGGATGGGCCGGCTCGGGCGAGTGCCGGGCCGGGGCGCCCCGGATCAGAGCAGCCCGGCGAGGCGGTACAGGACCAGCGAGCCGGCCACCGCGACGTTGAGGCTGTGCCCGGTGCCGACCATGGGGATCTCCACGGCCGCATCGGCCAGCTCCAGCGCCTCCGGCGGAATGCCGCTCTGCTCGTGGCCGAGCAGGGCGACCGCGGGGGTGCGCGCGGGCGGCAGGTCGGCCAGCCGGACCGACTCGTCGGTCAGCTCGACGGCGACGATGCGCGCGCCCCGCTCGCGCATCCGCTCCAGCCAGCGGACCTGGTCGCCGCTCCAGTGCACGCAGGACGGGCGGCGCAGGGTGTTCCCCCGGTCCAGCGCGTCGGGCACCCAGCGGAACCGGGGCACCGCCAGGCACGCGCCCACCGCGTCGCAGGTGCGCAGCAGCGTGCCCAGGTTGGCCCCGTGCATCGGCCACAGCGGCGCCGCGTACAGGTGGTCCCAGCAGGTGTGCGCCTTCCGCCGGCGCTCCCGGCGGAGCTCCTTGCGCGGCCGCGGCCGCGGGGCGCTCACGCCGAAGGGGAGGCGCCCTCCCCGGTGCGGAAACCGTTCATCGAGATCATCATCGAGGGGCGTTTCGTCGGCACGCCCGGGCCATCGACGGTGGAAACGGTGCACTGCGACGGTAGCCGCCCGGCGGGCCGGGCGCCAGCCGCCGAGGTGGGGGCGGGTGCGGGCGGCCGTCAGCGGGTGGCCGGGACGTACTCCGGGCCGCCGCTCCCGGGGACCAGGAACGCGGCCGGCCGGTCCGCCGGCGGGGCGCCGCCGCGCAGTTCCTCGCTGGGGGCGGCGTCCAGCTCGAAGCCGATCATGGCGAGCCCCGGACCGGCCTCGCCGAGTACCCCGCGGGCGACCTCCGCCAGCCAGGCGTCGAGCGGCGCGCGCCACTCCAGCGACTCGGCCCCGCTCCGCGGATCGAACGGGAACCCGCCCACCCGCGGGTCGGCCCTGCGCAGCGTGCTCAGCGAGAAGTGCAGGTCGAGCAGGAGAGGGCCGTCCTCCCCGCCGAACAGCGCGCACCCGCACGGGACCCGCGGCCCGCCGGGCAGGCGGACGGCTCCGATCAGCCGCCGGGCGTCCCGCAGCGCCCGCACCGTGCGGGGCGCCTCCCGCGGCGCGCCGTCCGAGCCGTAGGGCTCGGCGTAGCACCCCTCGACCGGGGCGGACGCCCAGAGGGCGGTCAGCAGCCGCTGCAGCCGCTCCTCGCCGACGGGCCCCTCGGGTTCCAGATAGAGCCGGTAGAAACCGCCGGTCCAGGAGGCTTCGGCGATGATCGGGGGGACGCTCACCGGGCCAGTCTCGCCGACGCGCGGCCCGGTCCGCCAGGGGAGGGCGGTGTGCGTGTGCACATGCGCGCCCGGGAACGGTGTGCGAATGCCGATTGCGGTCCCGGCGCCGCTGCGGAGAGGCTGGCAGGGGCCGCCGCGCCCGTGCCGGCCGTCCCCCGGAACGGCGCCCCGGCCTCCCGCCGGCAGACCCTTCCGAGGAGGACACCCATGGACACCCCGCAGCGCGCCGAGGCGGACGCCGCGTTCCTCGCCGACTTCGCGGCGATGAGCTCGTTCGGGGCCACGCCCGACGGCGGCGTCGACCGGCAGGCCGCGACCGGGCCCGACATCGCGCAGCGGCGGTGGTTCGCCGGCCTGCTGGAATCGCGCGGCCTGCGGGTGGTCTACGACCGGATCGGCAACCAGTTCGGGCTGGTGGAGCCCGTCCCCGGCGCCCCCTGCGTGGTGGTGGGCTCGCACATGGACTCGCAGCCCACCGCGGGCCGCTACGACGGCGCCTACGGGGTGCTGGCCGGCGCGCACGCGGTGTTCCGCATCGCCGAGGAGTGGCGGCGCGGGGAGGCCGAACCCCGGTTCAACCTCGCCGTGGTCAACTGGTTCAACGAGGAGGGCTCCCGGTTCGCCCCGTCGATGATGGGCAGCTCGGTCTACACCGGGAAGATGCCGCTGGAGGCCGCGCTGGCCGTCCGCGACCGGGACGGGGTCTCCGTCGCCGAGGCGCTCGCCCCCACCGGCTTCCTCGGCGAGGGCGACGGGCCCGAGGCCGCGTTCTGCGCCGAGATCCACATCGAGCAGGGCCGGCTGCTGGAGAAGGCGGGCACCCGGATCGGCCTGGTCACGGCGGGCTGGGCGGCCCGCAAGTACGAGATCACCGTGCACGGCGACCAGGCGCACTCCGGAGCGACCGTGATGGAGGACCGGCGCGACGCCCTCTACGGCGCGGCCCTGCTGGTCGCCTACGCGCGCGAGCTGGCCGACCGGTTCCCCGGCGCGCTGCACACCGCCGTCGGGCAGCTGGACGTCTACCCGAACTCGCCGGTCGTCGTCGCCTCCCGGGCCCGGCTCCTGCTCGACCTGCGCTCCGCCGACGAGGAGGTGCTCGCCGCCGCGGACGAGCTGATCAACGAGCGCTTCGCGGAGATCGAGCGGACCGCCGGCGTCTCCATCGAGCGGACCCTCTCGCACGCCTGGGACATCGACCCCTACCAGCCGGAGGGCGTGGAGCTGGCCCGGCGGACCGCGGCCCGCCTCGGGCTGCCCGCCGACGAGATCATGACCGTCGCCGGGCACGACTCGACCAACATGAAGGGCATCGTGCCGACCGTGATGCTCTTCGTGCCCTCGGTGGAGGGCGTCTCGCACAACGTGGGCGAGTACACCGCCGACGAGGACCTGCTCGCCGGCCTGGAGGTGCTCACCGGCGTGGTCCGCGACCTGGCCGGCGGCGCGCTGGCCGGCGGGGCCCCGGCGTCGGACGGCTGAGTGACCGTTGGGCGTGCGGCCGGTCGCCCGGAGTGTCCGACCGCGGGCCGGGCGGGAGCGGAGTTCCCAGGCCGCCGTCTTGCCGACCCCTGGGGTCCGCGCGGCCGCAGCACGGGCAGGGGGTCGGCCGGGGCGTTCGCGGTGGCGGGGGAGCGGGGCGCGGGCGGCATGCCGCCACCCGGCCCCGCCCCCGGTCGACCGGTTTACCGGAAGGAACCGCCGGAGCGGGTGGCTACTCCTCTTCCTCCTCCTCCGGCTCCTCCTCTTCGAAGACCTCGTCGATGACCTCGGCGGCGACGTAGCCGGCGGCCAGGCCGCCGGCCATGCCCAGGGCGGCGCCGCCGACCGCGCCCATCATGCCGCCGCCGTGGTCGTCCCCGTGGTCCCCGTGGTGGCCGTAGTGCCGGTGGCCGCCGAACAGGGAGCGGTGCCGGTCCAGCGCCTGGCCGATCCAGTCGGCGACCAGCGCGGTCCAGTCGGTGCCGTGCGCCTGGGCGTGCTCCACCCGGAACAGGCCGTAGGCGTCGCCGCCCCCACCGAACACGCCGCCGCGCCGGTCGAACTCGATCACCACGTCCATGCCGTGCTCGTCGGCGACGAAGGACAGCTCGATCTCGTTCACCTCGTGCGCGTACTCCGGCGAGGCGTAGTACTCGATCTCCTGGAACAGCGGGAACTCCTGGCGGGTGCCGCCCAGGTGCCCGTGCTCGACGTCGGTGTGCTTGAGGCCGAACCCGAGCCGGGCCAGTGCCTCCAGCACGCCGTCCTGGACCGGCAGCGGGTGCACGTGCACCCGGTCCAGGTCGCCCTTGTCCGGGGCGCCGTCGATCACCACCTCGGTGCGCAGCCCCAGCACGGCGCCGGGCAGCGGTGCGCCGCCGGCCTCGGTCAGCGGCGCCTGCCACGGCACCGGGTAGCGGAACGGCAGCGAGCGGCGCTCGCCGGCCTCCAGCCGGAGCGGGCCGGAGACCGGGATCCGGGCGAACTCGACGCCGGCCGCCGCTTCACCGTCCCCGACCTCCACCTCGGCCCGGGTGGCCAGCGCCACGGCGATCTCGCCGATCCGGGCGTCGACGTCGCCGCCGTGCAGCTCGACGTGCCCTTCGAGCACCCCGCCCGGCTGGACGTGCGGGTTGGCCAGCACGGTGTCGATGCTGGGGCCGCCCACACCGAAGGCGGCGAGGAAGCGTTTGAAGACCATTGCGTCCTTCCGAAGAGATCCTGGGCGCACCGCGGGCCCCGGATGCGGAAACCCCTGCGCCACAGGCGGAACGGTGCCCCGCGGAGCGGAGTTCCCGACCCGCTTTTCCGGTCGGGGCGGCCCCCGGAACGCTCCCGACCGCAACCGCGGGCCGGGGCCGCCGCTTGACCTTGACGCCGGTGTCAAGCCCCTACGGTCCCGGCATGTTCACTCGACAGAGCGGTGCCGCGGGCACCGGATGGCCGGTGTGCCTGCTGCTGGCCACCTTCGTCATCGGCACGGACGACTTCGTCATCGCGGGCGTGCTCCCGGAGATCGCCGCGGAGCAGGGCATCAGCGAAGCGGCGGCCGGGCAGCTGGTCACCGTCTTCTCGATCACCTACGCGCTGGCCGCGCCGGTGATCGCGGTGGCCACCGCGCGCTGGCCGCGCAAGGCCCTGGTGGCCGGCGGGCTCACCGTGTTCGCGCTGGTCAACCTGGTCACCGCGGTGGCTCCCGGCTACCCGGCGCTGATCGCGCTGCGGGTGCTGGCCGCGCTGGTGGCCGCCTCGATCACCCCGGCGGTCTTCGGCATGGCCGGGCGGCTGGCCGCACCCGGCCGGGTCGGATGGGCCATGGGCGTGGTCTCCGCGGGCCTGACCGTCTCGCTGTTCCTGGGCGTCCCGATCGGCTCCCTGCTGGGCACCTGGTTCGGGTGGCGCTCGACCTTCGTCGCGGTGGCGCTGCTGGCGGTGCTCGTGGCGGCCGCGAGTGCCGCGCTGCTGCCGAGCCTGCCCGGGGCCCCGCAGACCGGGGTGCGCCGCCGGCTGCGGACCCTGACCCGGCCCGCGCTGCTGACCTGCGTGCTCGGCACCGCGATGGGCGCCTCGGGCGGGCTGCTGACCTACACCTACATCGGCCCGATCAGCCACGACCTGAGCGGCCGGGGCGGATGGATGCTCGCGGTGTTCATCGGGGTGGTCGGCGCGGCCGGCGCGGTGGGCACCTTCGCCGGCGGGCGGCTGACCGACCGGTGGGGCGCCGACCGGGCGCTGCTGAGCGCCTTCGCCCTGCTGGCCGCGGCCATCGCCGCCCTGGCCGGGATCGGGCTGGCCGGGCAGGGGGCGGCGCCGGTCTGGCTGGTCGCCGCGGCGCTGGCGGTGTACGGGTTCGCCGGCTGGGGGTTCAGCCCGCCGATGAACACCCGGGCGCTCCTGCTGGCCGGCGACGCCGGCACCGAGGCGGTGGCGCTGAACACCAGCGCCCTCTACGTCGGGGTCTCGGTGGCCGGAGCGGTGGGCGGCGGCGCGGTCGCGCTGTACGGGGGCACCGGTGCGGCGGTGGCCGCGGCGGCGATCGCCGCGGTGACGCTGGGGGTGATGGCGGCGTCGGTGCGGCGGTTCCCCTCCGCGCCCGCCCGGACCGCCGCGGAGGAGGCCGCCGCGGGGTAGCGGAGGCCGGAACCGGGCGGTCCCCCGGCGACCGCCCGGCCGCCGGGGCCCGGCTCCTCGTAGAGTGAGCGCATGCCCTCCGAGGACCGCACGGCGAAGGCGGCCATTCGCGACGCAGCGATCGAGCTGTTCGGGACCTATGGCCCGGACGCGGTCTCGCTGCGCGCGGTCGCGGCCGCGGCCGGCGTTTCGCAGCCGCTGATCATCAAGCACTTCGGTTCGCGGCACGGGTTGAAGGAGGCGGCCGACGAGCACGTCCTGGCGCTCGCCCGGGAGGCGCTGGAGCCGCTGCTCACCGGAGGGGAGATGGCCGATCGGGGCATCGCCGGCGCGCTCGCCTCGACTCCGGTCACCCGCTATCTGGCCTACCTGCTCATCGGGGACGGGCCGCACGCGGACGAGGCCTTCGCCTCGCTGCAGCGGTTCAGCGCGGTGCTGGTCGAGCGGATGGCCGCGGCGGGCATGGTCGCCTCCGGCGTCGACCGCGAGCGGCTGGCCACCGTCATGCTGGTGCACGACCTGTCGGTGGCGCTGCTCCGCGAGCGCATCATCCGGAGCCTGGGCGAGGACCCGCTCAGCGATACCGGCCTGCGGCAGTGGCGCGACCTCGTCGGCCGGCTCTACAACGGCACCGTCCTGGGCCCGGCCCCGATGGGCTGAGGGCGGAGCCCGGTCCGCGGGGCCCTCTCCCCCTGCTCTCTCCCGGCCCTTTCCGCGCCGCCCGGGCTCTTCCCCGGCGGCGGTCGGCCCGCACCCGGACCCCCTCGGGATTCGCCGGAAATTCCGGCCGGTGCCGGTGGCACGGGGGGTGAGCGCTTCTCATGGGCGTCCCCGGAGGCCTCCGGGCGGTGCTCTGCGCGATTCGCGGTCATCGATCGATTACCATGGTGATCGATTATTCACCGTTGCCGATGCGGTGGCCGGCCCGTGCCCCTGGCCCGGTGCGCCCGCCCCGCTCGACCCAGGAAGCACGTGCTCACCCCCGCGCTCTCCGCCCCGGGCCCGCCGTCGCCGCGGGCGACCGGAACCCCGTCGGCGCGGGACGGGCGCCGGCGGGGTTCCGGCCGCCCGCGGCTCCGGAGCCGCCGGCCTCACCGCGGCGCGGTGGCGGCCGCGTTCCTCCTGCCGATCAGGAACCAGCACAGCGCCCCCAGGAACGGCGCGCAGAAGATGAACAGCGCCCACACCAGCTTCATCCCGATCTCCAGTTCGGAGGCCAGGCTGCTGATGAAGGCGGCGACGATGAAGGCGGCGTAGGCCAGCAGGAAGAGGCCGACCAGGATCAGTGCGGCCACACCCCAGAACTGGCCGTCGGCGAACAGGGCGGCGCTGTGGGCGAGCATGGTACGGAGTCCGATCAGTAGGTGTTTCAGCGTCGGCTCAACGCTAGGAATCCGGATCCCCTCCGCGCGTCACTCCGTGGAGCCATCCTCGCCTTGCGACGGAAGTCGGTGTTCGGGGCGCCCCGGCGTCCGATCGTCGGTGACGCCGGACACGGCGGTGACCTGGCCGGACCGGACCGAGGCGGGGCGGCGGCCGCTCCGCGCACCGCCCGGCGGAGCCGGACGGAAAGGTCGGTCCGGCGGACTCCGGCCGGGGAGGGGCGCTCCGGGGGGCGGTCCGCTGTCTCCGGGGCGGTGCGGCTCCGCCCGACCGGACCGGTACGCCCGCCGCCCCGCGCCCTCCGTGCGCGGCGCCGGAACCGGTACGGGATACCAGGTCAGAAGGGGTGAGGGGGCTCAGGTGGCGGGGTGTGCGGGGGGTTAGCCTGAGGGCCCCTCCGCGACACGACGGGAACCCCGCTCATGCCCGCACATCCCCCCGGACGGGAGGCCCGGCCCCGGCCGGAGCGCGCCCGTATGGACACCCGGACCCTCCGCGCGGACCTGAGGGCCCTGCTGCTCGACGCCTCGATCGCCCTGGTGCTGACCGCCGGCGTCTACGCCCTGCTGCACCACCGGATCGAGGCGGGGTCCTCGCAGACCCTCATGGTGATGCCCTTCCTCGACGACGCCCACCGGTACCGGTTCTACTGGGCCTGCCAGGCGTTCGGCTGGACCGGGCTGCTCTGGGCCTGGATCAGCGTGCTGCTCGGGCTGCTCCGCGCCACCGCCCCCGGGCGGTGGACCGTGCTCTCGCACGCCGGCATCGAGCGCTGGCACCGGGTCAGCGGCATCACCACCGTCGGCCTGATGCTCGGCCACATGCTGGCGTTCTTCTTCGAGCTCCTCCGCGAGAACGCGGAGACCGGTGAGGGCGGCGCGCTCACCGCCTTCGCCGACGTGTTCGTCCCCGGCTGGTACGGCTCCGGCACCGGCCAGGTCGCGATCCTGCTCGGCCTGATCGCCTTCTACCTGGCGGTCCCGCTCGGCTTCTCGTTCTACGTCCGCAGGTGGACCGGGACGCGGATGTGGCGGGTGCTGCACCGCTTCGTCATCGCGGTCTACGCGCTCAGCGTCTGGCACACCCTGCTCTACGGCACCAACGTGTGGTTCGACGGCTGGTTCCGCACCGCGGTGTGGCTGCTCCAGCTGCCGGTCGCCCTGCTCCTGCTGGCCCGGCTGCTGGCCCCGCTGCGCCCGGCGGAGCGCCTCGCCGCCGCCGACCTGCGCGGCCCCGGGCGGTGGCGCGCCCTGGCCCGGCTGGCCGGCCGCGCCGCGGCCGCCCTCGCCGTCCCGGTCCTGCTGCTGGTGGCGGCGACCGGCCGCGACGGCGGCCGCACCCCCGGCGAGGAGGCCGGCGACATGCTGGTCACCCGGCCGATGGTCTGGGCCGGGCTGGCCGTGCTGCTGACCGTCCTCGCCGCGGTCGCCATCGCGGTCCGCCGGGACGCCCGCCCGGCCGAACCGGAGCCGTCCCCGGGGCGCTGACCAGGGAAGGGGAGACGGCCTCCGCCGAAGGTCGCAAACCCGGTGGGCACCTGAACCGGATGTGCCGGAGGGGGCCGCTCCGGGACCGTGGAGACCGACGGGGCCGGACGGTGCGGACGCCGCCGATCCGGCCGCCCTTGGTGCGACCCACGGAGCAGGAGTGACTCGTGAACCCGACCGAGACCATCGGAACGTCCCCGCCGCCGGGCCCGGCCCGGCGGCGCCGGCTCCGGACGCCCTTGGCCGCGGCGGCCGCCTTCGCGGCCGTCGCCGTCCTGGCCGCCGGTTGCGCCGGGGGCGCAGCCGATCCGGTCCGCAACCCTCCTCCCACCCTCGCCGAGACGGCCGGGCTCACCGCGCAGGACGTCGATGCCTGGCTCGACGGCCTGGTTCCGGACGCGCTGGCGCGCACCGGCGTCCCGGGCGCCGCGGTCAGCGTCGTCCATGACGGCGAGATCCTCACCGCGCGCGGGTTCGGTCTTGCGGACACCGGGGCGGACGGAGGTGACCCGGTCCCGGTCGACGCCGATGAGACGCTCTTCCGACCGGGATCGGTCTCCAAGGTGGTCACCGCAACGGCGGTGATGCGGCTCGTCCAGGACGGCGAAGTGGACCTGGACACCGACATCGCGGAGTACCTGGACTTCGAGCCGCCCTCCTCCTTCGAGGAACCGGTCACCATCCGCCACCTGCTGAGCCACACCGCCGGCTACGAAGAGCGGTACGGCGGCGGTATCAGCGGGGAGGGGAAAGTGCCCGACCTGGGCGAATATGTGAAGAACGACGCCCCGGAGCAGGTGTACGAGCCCGGCACGATGCCCGCCTACTCCAACTACGGCATCACGCTCGCCGGCTACATCGTCGAGCGGGTCGGCGGCGTCCCCTTCGAGGAGTACCTCGAGCAGAATGTGTTCGAGCCGCTGGGAATGGACTCCTCCACCTTCGCCCAGCCCGTTCCCGGGGAGCTGGAGGGGCGCCTGGCGAAGGGGTACATGACCGACACCGAGCCGTCCAGGCCTTTCGAGGTCGTCGCGGACGCCCCCGCGGGTTCGATGAGCACGTCGGCGACCGACATGGCCCGCTTCATGCTCGGCCACCTGGGCGAGGCCGGCGACCGGTCCCCGCTGAGCACCGAGACGCTCCGGCTCATGCACGCACCGGCCCTCGGGGAGGAGGAGCTGGGAGGCCTGGCCGCGGGACCGCGTATGGCACTGGGCCTCTTCGAGCAGGACCGCAACGGCCGCAGGATCGTCGGTCACGGAGGGGACACCGCCCTTTTCCACGCCCACATGCAGCTCTACCCGGACGAGGGGACCGGGGTGTTCGTGGCGCTCAACGGCACGGGCGAAGGCGACGACGTGCGCCAGTCCATCCTGGACGGGTTCACCGACCGCTACTTCCCGGACGAGGGCAAGGACGGAACCGGGGTGCAGCCGACCGCCGCCGAACACGCGGCCATGGCCGAGGGCACCTACGAGGTGTCGCGGATGCCCTGGAGCACCTTCATGACCATCACGGGCCCGCTCATGGGGCAGACCCGGGTCACCGCGCAGGAGGACGGCACGCTGCTGTTCGCCCCGTGGCCCTACACCGGGCGCCCCACGCTCTTCGAGGAGGTCGAGCCCTGGGTGTGGCGCGAGGTCGACGGCCGGACCCGGGTGGCGATGCGAGTAGAGGGCGGACGCGTGGAGGCGATCAACCTCGACGCGGCCATCACGTTGCAGGCCGTCGACGGTATGCGCGACGCGGACACGGCCCGGCCGGTGCTCCTCGCATCCGCCGCGGTGCTGCTCACCGTGCTCGCGTCGGTGCCCGCCGGAGCGCTGCTGCGCCGTCTCACCGGTCGGCCGCGCCGGGACCCCGCCGGACGTACGGCCCGGGTCCTGACCAGGATGGGCGCGGCCTGCGCGCTGGCGTCGCTCGCGGGCTGGGGGATCGTCTTTACGCGGATCATGGAATTCCAGGCGGTGGGGCAGGGCACGCTGTACATGCTCCTGCTGGGCCAGCTGCTCGGTGCCGCCGCCATCGCGCCCGCAGCCGTGGTGCTGTTCGAGGCCGTCCGGCGCCGTGCCGGATGGAAGCGCTGCCTGGGCGCCGTGCTCGTCCTGTCGGCCCTGATCGGGGTGGCCGCCTTCGCGGCCGTCTTCAACCTGTTCTCCTTCGATCTGTCGTACTGACCGCCTGTCCGCCGCGGGAGGGAGGACTCCCGCGGCGGGAACGGCATCATGTCCACCATCCGAATCAGCCGAGAGAGCAGGGTGACGATGACCGATGGAGATCCCTCCTCGCCTGCGTCCGGCCTCTCGGACCCCAGGGTGACCGCGCGTGCCGATGCGGCGCTGAACCGCCTGGGGGTGCGTTCCGCTTCCGCGCGGGACCTTCTTCTCGCGGCGGCCACGGCACTGGCGTCCGGAGCCGCGCTCTGGTCCGTGGCGGGGCTCCTGACGGTGCTGGAAGGGGACGAGCCGGTCCCGGAGGCTCCGGTCGCCTTGACCGTGCTCACCGCCCTGCTGGCCGTGCAGGCCCTGGTACTGGCCGTGCGGCGCAGGAGCCCGGTGGCGTGCCTGGCGGCCGCGGTCGCCGTCCAGGCGGGGATCTTCGCCTGTACGCCCCCGGAGCTGGACCTCCAGGGGCCCGCCACACTGGTCGCCGCCTACACCTGCGGAACCCTGCTCGAACCGCGTCGACTGCTTCGGGTCGCGGGGGTCGCTGGAGCCGCCCAGGGGATCGGAGACCTCCTCCTGGCGGGGGTCCTGCTCCCGGTACTGGAAGGCGGTTCCGCGATGCCTCCGTCGACCACCGTCACCGAGGATCTGGGCCGGATCGGCGGAGCACTGCTGCCCGCCCTGTTCATCTACGGGGGGGCCGCCGCGAGCGGGGCCTATACCGCGACCCGCCGCCGCTACACCGGGCTGGTCCGCCTCCGCGCCGCCGAGGAGGCCGAGCGGCAGCGGGAGCGGGCCGCGGGCGCGGTCATGGCCGAGCGCGCGCGGATGGCCCGCGAGCTGCACGACATCGCCGCCCACCACCTGTCCGGCATGGTCGTCCAGGCGGGCGCCGCGGAGCGGCTGATCGGCCGGGACGACGCGGCCGCCCGGGAGGCGACCGCGTGGATCCGCTCCCAGGGCCGGGAGACCCTGGACGGCCTGCGCCTGGTCGTCGGCGCGCTGCGCGACCCCGGGGAGGCGGACGGGGGCGGGCTCCCGGACTCCGGGGCGCCGGTGCCCGGCGCCGCCGCCCTCGACCGGCTGGCCGGCTCCGAGCGGGAGCTGGGGGCCGACGTCGTGCTGGTGCGCGAGGGCGACCCGTGCGACCTGCCGCCGGTCGCCGACGTCACCGTCTACCGGGTGGCCCGGGAGGCGCTCTCCAACGCCCGCGACCACGCCCCGGGCGCCCCCGTGCGGATCCTGCTCCGCTGCGGCGCGTCCCGGGCCGTGCTGCAGGTCGACAACGGGGCCGCGCCGGGCGGGGGCCGCCCCCCGGAGGAGGCCGCCCCGCGCGGGATGGGGCTGATCGGCATGGCGGAGCGGGCCCAGCTGATCGGCGCCGGACTGGAGGCCGGCCCGGCCCCCGGCGGCGGGTGGCGGGTCCGGCTGGACATCCCGCTCGACCGGGAGGGCCGGGGCGCGGTCGCGCCCGGCGGCACCGCGGACAAGGAGAGGGAGGGCTCCCGGTGATCAGGGTGCTCCTGGTGGACGACCAGACCGTCGTCCGGGCGGGCTTCCGCGTCATCCTCGGCTCGGCGGACGGCATCGAGGTGGTCGGCGAGTGCGGCGACGGGCCCACCGCGGTGGAACTGGCCGGGCGGCTGCGCCCCGACGTCATCTGCATGGACGTGCGGATGCCGGGCGGCGACGGCCTCGCCGCCACCCGCAGCATCCTCGCCGGCGGCCCGGAGGACCCGCCGGAGGTCCTCATCGTCACCACCTTCGACCTCGACGAGTACGTCTTCGGCGCGCTGGAGGCCGGGGCGGCCGGCTTCATCCTCAAGGACACCGAGCCCGACGACCTGATCGACGCGGTCCGCCGGCTCGCCGCCGGCCACGGCCTGATGGACCGGTCGGTGACCCGGCGGGTGATGGCCGAGTTCGCCCGCCGCCGGCCCGCCCCCCGCCCCGGGGCGGGGGTCCTGGAGCTGCTCACCGCCCGCGAGGCGGAGATCGTCCGGCTGCTCGCCCGGGGCATGTCCAACGCCGAGATCGGCGCGAGGCTGTTCATCGAGACCAGCACCGTCAAGTCCCACCTCGGCCGCGCCATGACCAAGATCGGCACCCGCGACCGGCTGCAGACCGTCGTCTGGGCCTACCAGAACGGCGTGGTCCGGCCCTGACCGCCCGCCCCGATCCCGGCCCCTCCGGCCGGCCCCGGGGCGGCGCCGGCGCCTGGGCCGCCCCGGGGGAGGCGCGGACGGAACCGCGGCGGAAGGGGGCCGCGGCGCGGGTAGGGTGCGGGGATGCAGCAGTGGCCCGAACAGCCCCAGTATCCGTACCCGCACCACCAGGGGCCCCAGGGGCCGCCCCCGCCGGCCGGGCTCGCCGGGACTCCGGTGATGTTCGACGTCCGCCCCTTCCAACAGGTCAGGGAGAACGTCTGGGCCGACGGCGCCGGTGACGCGGTGGTCCTCGACTTCTTCAACGTCGTGCCGGACCTGCCGGCCCCGCTGGAGGACCCCGCGAACCTGCAGGCCCGGATCAGCGCCAACACGGCGCAGGCCGGGATGGGCCTGGTCGACCTCGACGTGGTCGGCCTGGACGGGCTGCCCGCCGTCCGCCAGATGGTCAAGGGGCCGCACCCGCAGCAGGAGCGCGGCACGGTCTACCTGGGCTCCTACACGATCCCCCGGGCCGCCTGCAGCGTCACGGTGAAGGTCCAGTGCCTGGAGGGCCAGCCCACCGGGACGCGCGAGGCCGCCGTGTTCCCGCAGTTCCTCCAGCAGTACAAGGGCGGCGCCGCCTCCCCGGACGAGGCGATGGCGGCCTGGGCCCAGCACCCCTACGCCTACGGCGTCACCGGCGGCTTCCCCCGCAACCACGCCGACGACCCGGCCTGGGACCCCTACTTCCCCGACCACCCGCTCTCCCGCGCCCGCCGCCTCCTCGGCTCGCTGGCCCACTCCCTCCGCCTGGACCCCGCGTTCAAGGGCCTGCCGCCCTTCTGGCCCTACCGGTAGCGGCGGGGGGGCGCCCGGAAGCGGGGCGCGTTCCCGGCCCCCGGGAGGAACCGGCGCGGGAGGACTCCGGGGCCCGCGCGGAAAGGCGGCCCCGGGCGGGGGGATCCGGTCGGAGCGCCCCGCCCGCCCGATCGCCGGAGCGGAACCCGCGGGCCTTTCGGATCATTTTCCGGACGACCGGAATACATGATCTGCGCATTTTCCATCAGAAGCGGATATGGCCGGAGAAAACGTGCGGTTTCTGTGGGTCTGCGTGTTCATGCCGAGTGGTGCGCCGGAGTTCCGATAGCGTCCTTCGGGCGGCGCTCATTCGGTCGCCGGCAAGGCGGAGACCTGGCCTTATGGTCTCCTCCGCCGTGCGGTGGGCCGAGAACGCGGCATTCGAATCGGGACCGGCTCCATTCGCCGTTCGTCATCGGAAGGTGGTCGACCGTTGGCCGACGGCTGGGGCACCGTTCAGCCGTCTCAAGAAAGGTTGCTCTCCGCCGGTCCCCCCTGGCCGGTTTCGTCCCCCGATGAATCGGAGAGCGCTGCATGTTGAAGACATATCCGCGACATGCGCAGACCCGCCGCGCCCCGCGGGTGCGCCGCTGCTTCCGCACCGCGCTGGCGGCCTCGGCGGCCGCCGCCGTCGCCGGTTCCCTGACCCTGGTGGCCGCGCCGGCCTCCGCGCAGCCCGCGGAGGGCCATGGCGACGGCGTCTACCGCGGCGAGGTCGAGGTCGTCCGGACCCCGGCCGGCGCCGGGAAGGATTCGGTCCTCACCGGCAAGGTGTTCGTCGACGCCGACCGGGACGGCGGCAGCGACGGCGAGCGCGGCCTGGCCGGCGTCATGGTCACCAACGGCCGCGACGTGGTGCGGACCGACGGGAAGGGCCGGTACCGGCTGCCCGCGTTCGACAACATGACGGTCTCGATCACCCAGCCGTCCGGGTACCAGGTGCCGCTGGACGAGCACAACATCCCGCAGTTCCACTACAACCACCTGCCCGAGGGCTCCCCGGAGCTGCGCCACGGGGGCATCGAGCCGACCGGCCCGCTGCCCTCCGCGGTCAACTTCCCGGTCGTGGAGAGCGAGGAGACCGCCGACAGCGCGCAGAGCTGCGTCATCGCCGGCGACCTGCAGACCACCGACCGGCAGGAGATCGCGTACGCCCGGGCCGGCGCGATCGAGGACCTGTCCGAGCGCGACGACTACACCGGCTGCGGCGCGCTGTTCGTCGGCGACATCGCCAACGACGACCTGTCGCTCTACCCCGACATCAAGAAGGAGCTGTTCACCGAGGTCAACGGGCCGGTCCGGCTGCTGCCGGGCAACCACGACATCGACTTCGACGCCCCGAGCGCCGAGCACGCCTTCGACACCTTCCGCGCGCAGCTGGCGCCGGAGTACTACTCCTACGACGTCGGCGACGTGCACGTGGTGGCGCTGAACACCGTCGAGTACCCGTGCACCGCGGCCGAGGACGGCCCGGACGGGATCAAGGAGCGCTGCGCCGACCCGGAGGGCGCCCCGGCCTACAACGGGCGGATGGACGAGGACCAGCTCACCTGGCTCAAGCGGGACCTGGCCAACGTCGACCGGGACCGGCTCATCGTCGTCGCCGGCCACATCGGCCTGCTCAACTACGCCGACCAGAGCTCCCCGGTGCACCAGGTCGACCAGGTGAAGCGCGTGCACGAGCTGCTCCGCGGCCGCCCCGCCGTGGCGGTGGCCGGCCACAGCCACAGCATCGAGAACCTCAAGGCCGGCGACGCCGCCAAGGGCTGGCGCGACCTCTTCGGCGTCGAGGGCCTGCCGTTCCCGCACATCACCGCGGGCGCGATCTCGGGCGACTGGTACTCGGGCGAGGTCGGCGAGGAGGGCTACCCGGCGGCGATCGGCCGGGACGGCGGCCGCCCCGGCGTGGTGACGCTGGACATCGAGGGCAGCGGGTTCCGGGAGCGCTACACCGTCACCGGCGAGCCGGACGGCGTGCAGACGCAGCTGGGCGTCAACAGCCCGACCTACCGCCGCTGGTACGAAGAGCGGAAGAAGTGGAACGACGACCCCGCCGGCGAGGCGCCCGAGCTGGAGGACCCCCTGGCCGTCGACCGGGGCGACCTGGCCGGCGGGACCTGGCTGACGACCAACTTCTTCCCCGGCTCCACCGGCTCGAAGGTCGAGGTGAGCATCGACGGCGGACCCGCGGGGAAGGCCGAGCGCACCCAGCGGATGGAGGGCGAGGCGGTCGGCACCGGCCCCGAGTACTCCGACCCCTACGCGGTCTCCCGGCAGCTGGTCCACGGCGGCAGCCTCGCCGACCGGACCATGCACCTGTGGCGGTTCGACCTCCCCGCCGACCTCGGGGCCGGTGAGCACACCGCCGAGGTGACCGCGACCGACTCCTACGGCCGCGAGTTCACCGACACCCTCGAGTTCGAGGTGGTCGAAGAGGCGTAGCGCGCCCGCCCCGCCGCGCGTCCTTCTCCGGGGCCGCCGTCCGCGCGGACGGCGGCCCCTCCGGCTTCGGCCGCCCGCTCCCCGCGGTGGCCTCCCGGCTCCCGTTCGCGTGCCAGGTCGGCCGCCCTTGACGACATGAATACCCTAGGGGGGTATATTGACGGTCCTGGCGTCCCCGAGAGGCAGGAGAGCCCCCCATGCGCCTGTTCGCGATCCGCGATTATCGCCACCTGTTCAGTGCCCAGGTAATCGCGCTGTTCGGCACCGGTCTGGCGACGGTCGCCCTCGGGCTCCTCGCCTACGAGCTCGCCGGCCCCGACGCCGGCGCGGTCCTCGGCACCGCCCTGACGATCAAGATGGTCATGTACGTCCTGATCGCACCGCTGGCCGCCGCCTACGTCGACCGCCTGCCCAGGCGGACGTTCCTCACCCTGCTCGACGCGGTCCGCGCCGGGGTGGTGCTCGCGCTGCCGTTCGTCACCGAGGTCTGGCACATCTACGTCCTGATCGGCCTCCTCCAGGCCGCGTCGGCGGCGTTCACACCGACCTTCCAGGCGGTCATCCCCGACATCGTGACCGAGGAGAGCGACTACACCCGCGCACTGTCGGCCTCCCAGGTCGCCTACACCATGGAGAGCCTGCTCAGCCCGGTTCTCGCGGCGGTCGCGCTGACGTTCATCACCTTCGACCTGCTGTTCATCGGCACCTCGATCGGGTTCGCCGCGTCCGCGCTGCTGGTGCTGGCGACCCGTATCCCGAACGCCCGCCCCAGCGCCCGCACGGGCGCCTGGGACCGGGTCGCATCGGGGATCAGGGCCTTCGCCGCGACACCGCGGCTGCGCGGGGTCATGGCGCTGAACCTGGTGGTCGCCGCGGCCGGGTCGATCGTGGTGGTCAACACCGTCAACCACGTCCGCGACCGGCTCGGCGGCACCCAGGCCGACGTGGCCTGGATGCTCGCCGCCTCCGGCGGCGGGACGCTCCTGGTCGCGCTGGCCCTGCCGCGCGTGCTCGACCGGCTCGCCGACCGCGCGGTGATGACGACCGGCGCCGGCGTCCTCGTCGCCGGGACGGCCGCGGCCGTCGCGATGACCGCGACCGGCCTCGCCTCCTGGGCGGCCACGGCCGCGGTATGGGCGGCCATCGGCGGCGGGATGGCGCTGATCGTCACCCCGACCGGGCGGGTGATCCGGGCATCGGCCCCCCGGGACGGGCTCCCCGCGGCCTTCGCGGCCCAGTTCTCCCTGTCGCACCTGGCATGGCTGGTCACCTACCCGATCGCCGGGTGGATCGGCACGAGCGCCGGGTTCACCCTCGCGTGGTCGCTCCTCGCCGCCCTCGCCGCGGCCGGGGCCGCGGCCGCACTGGCGCTGTGGCCGCGCGAGGCCGGCGCCGTCGCCCGGACTGGGGACGCCCCCGCCGGAGGGCCTGGGACGCCCGAGGGCGCCGAGGCGTCCGAGGGCTCCCGGACGCCCGGAACCTCCGGGACGCCCGGGACCCTCCGGGCCTCCGGCGCACCGGGGGCGCTCGCCCTGCGCGAAGAGGCGGGGAGCGCGGAAGGCACCCTCGCGGCGGGCCAGTGCGCCTGCACGCGCCCCGTCTGAGCCGTAGGGCGGGGGGCGGCCGGCTCCCGCGCCGGCCGCCCCCGCCCGGCTCCCGCCCCGGGGCGGCCCGGGGGCCGGCCACGGGCGGATCAGGGGCGGACCGCGCCGACGAAGTGCTGGTCCCAGTAGTCGGCGAGATTCACCACGGAGACGGTCTTCCCGCTGCTGGGGGCGTGCACCATCTTGCCGTCGCCGGCGTACATGCCGTTGTGGCCCAGGTCGTCGAAGAAGAACATGATGTCGCCGGGCTGCAGGTCCTCCCGGGAGACCTTGTTCGCCAGCTCGAACTGCTGGTAGGTGGTGCGGGGGATGTTGACCCCGGCGGACCCCCAGGCGGCCTGCATCAGGCCGGAGCAGTCGTAGCCGTCGGGGCCGGTGCCGCCCCACAGGTAGGGGGTGCCGATCTTGCCGTAGGCGAAGTCCAGGGCCGACCGGGCGCTGCCGGAGGCCGAGCCGGAGTACCCGCCCGCCCCGCCCTCCGAGGCCGTCCCGGCCACCGGGTTCTCGCCCTCGAACCCGGCGAGCAGCTCCTCCTGCTCGGCCAGCTTCTCCTCGACCTCCTCCTTCTGCTCCTTGAGGTCGTCCCGCTCCTCCTCCGCCTCGTCGCGCGCGTCCTCGGCCTCCTCCTTGAGGGCGATGAGGCGCGCGGTGGAGTCGGTGAAGTCGTCGAGCCGCGCCTTCTGGTTCTCCGACAGGTAGGTCATGTCGGAGGAGTGATCCAGGACGTCCTCGGGCCTTTCGACGCTGAGGACCACGCCCGGGGAGGCCGGGTCGACGGACTTGTAGGCGGCCGACGCGAAGGCGGACACGTCGTCCCGCAGCCCCGCGTAGCGGTCCTCCTCGTCCCCGACCTGCTCGTCCAGTGAGTCGGCGCGCTCCTCGGCGGCCTCCAGGTCCTCCTCGGCCCGGTTGTACTCCTGGACCAGGCCGCTCGACTCCTCGGTGAGCTCCTCGATCTCGGCCCTGACCTCCTCCTCGGTCGGTTCGGGCTCGGCGTGGGCGGTGCCGGCGGGAAGCAGCAGGCCCCCCGCGGCGAGGGCGCCCAGGCCCGCGAGGACGTGCTTCTTGGCGTTCTTCTCATCGGTCATGAGGGGGTTCCGCTCCTTGCTGCGTGGATCAGACGAGGGGAGCGCGCCTCCGCGGCCGGACCGGCCCCGCGGCGAGCACGCGAACGGCGCACTCGCCCCCGGAAGCCGCACACGGGAACCGACCCGGCGACGGTTCGGCCGTGCCGGCCGTCGTGCCGGCGGTGGTGTCGGCCGCACCAAGGCCGCGGAAGGCGCGATGAGGCCGGGCGCTCCCGGGCGCAGGGCGGACGCCCCGCGCCACCGGCGGACGGCGGGGGCCGGCCCCACCGCCGCGAGCGCGCCGGCCGGGCTCGTCTAAACCCGGATCACGCAGAGGGAGAGCAGCAGCCGGGAACCGGCCAGGGGGACCGGGCTCCGGCGGAGGAAGCGCACCCGCCCGCCGCCCGGCGGCGGGCCCGCCCACACCATCGAGAGCGGCAGCAGCCCGAGGAGCACCGCCACGGCCAACTGGACCGCGCCGGTCCTGTGGTCGGCCCCCAGCAGCCCGCCGTCATTGCAGTGGGCGTCTCCGAGGTGCCCATGCCCCCCGTCGGCCACCACCGCCTCCGCGACGGCGGCCGCCCCCTGCCCGGGGAAGGCCGGAGCGCTCTCGACATGGCAGATGAAGAGGAAGAGGAAGGCGCCGGCCAGCACCACCGGCGACAGCCCCCTTGCCCAGGGCTGCCGCAGCACTCTCGTGATCCGGCCGAACACGGCGAGAAGAATACACGGCGCCGGGCGCCTCTCCCTTTTCCGCGGGCTCCGCGGGGCCGGGGCCGGAGGCTCCCGACCCGCCGCAGGGCGGAGCGGCCCCGCGCGGGAGGCCTGCGCGGCAGTACGGGGCCCGCCCCGGAAACGACGAAGTCCCAAGCTCTCCACCTGGGAGAACTCGGGACTCGTGATGTGTCCGAGGGGGGACTTGAACCCCCATGCCCTTAACGGGCACTAGCACCTCAAGCTAGCGCGTCTACCTATTCCGCCACCCGGACCGGTGTGGACGGCGCCTCAGCGCCGGACAGGGTCAACCATAGCAAAGGTCCGGGGGTGGGCGGACATCGTTTTTTCCGGGCGGGGCGTGGGAGGGTTCGGGGGACAGTGGTCGCGGAGCGCGGAGAGGAGCGGGGTTCCATGGCGGAGCCGGTGGAGCGGAAGGCGGGGGCGGCGGAGGAGGAGGTCGTGGAGCTGTGCCGGGAGCTCATCGCGATCGACTCCTCGAACTACGGGGACGGGTCCGGGCCCGGGGAGCGGGAGGCGGCGGAGTACACCGCGGCCAAGCTCGACGAGGTCGGGGTGGAGGTGCAGGTCTTCGAGTCCGCGCCGAAGCGGACCAGCCTGGTGGCGCGGATCGAGGGGGAGGACCCCTCGCGGGCGCCGCTGCTGCTCCACGGGCACCTGGACGTGGTGCCGGCCGACGCCGCGGACTGGACCCATGACCCGTTCGCCGGGGAGATCGCCGACGGGTGCGTGTGGGGGCGCGGGGCCGTCGACATGAAGGACATGGACGCGATGATGCTGGCGGTGGTCCGCGAGCGGATGCGCACCGGGCGCAAGCCGCCGCGCGACATCGTGCTGGCCTTCCTCGCCGACGAGGAGGCCGGCGGGAGCTACGGGGCGCAGTGGCTGGTCGACCGGCACCCCGAGCTCTTCGCGGACTGCTCGGACGCGGTCAGCGAGGTCGGCGGGTTCAGCGTCACGGTGGAGGAGGACCGCCGGCTCTACCTGATCGAGACCGCGGAGAAGGGCATCGCCTGGATGCGGCTGACCGCGCGCGGCACCGCGGGGCACGGGTCGATGGTCAACGACGACAACGCCGTCACCGAGCTGGCCGAGGCCGTGGCGCGGCTGGGCCGGCACGAGTTCCCCGTCCGGCTCACCAAGACCGTCCGGACCTTCCTGGAGGAGGTCTGCGAGGAGTTCGGCATCCCCTTCGACGAGGGGAGCCCCGAGGCCGCCCTGGAGCGGCTCGGCCCCGTCGCCGGGATGATCGGCGCCACCCTGCGCAACTCGGTCAACCCGACCGTGCTCTCCGGCGGCTACAAGGCCAACGTGATCCCCGGCACCGCCACCGCGCAGGTCGACGGCCGCTTCCTGCCCGGGATGGAGGAGGAGTACTTCGCCGAGATCGACCGGCTGATCGGCCCCAAGGTCGACCGGGAGTTCATCCAGTACCTGCCGTCGGTGGAGACCGAGTTCTCCGGCGGGCTGGTCTCGGCCATGGGCCGGGCGCTGGAGGAGGAGGACCCCGGGTCGAAGGCGGTGCCCTACTGCATGTCCGGCGGCACCGACGCGAAGAGCTTCCAGCGGCTCGGCATCCGCAACTTCGGGTTCGCCCCGCTGAGGCTCCCGCCCGAGCTCAACTTCTCCGGCATGTTCCACGGCGTCGACGAGCGGGTTCCGGTCGACTCGCTGCGCTTCGGCGCGCGGGTCCTGGACCGGTTCATCGATCTGAGCTGATCCGCCTGGAGCGGGGAGGGGAGGGGCGGCACGCCGCGCCTCCCCTCCCTTTTTCGCGTGCGGGAGGAGGGAGGGGAGGGGAATCGGACGGGGAGGGGGAGGAGGGGGAAGCCGAAAAAAATCCGTTCCGGTTCCCCGTTTTTACCCGAACGATCGCCCAGAGTGGTGCTAGCGTGACTCTCGGTCGGCAGGGGAGGGTCTCTGCCGGCGGCCGGAATCCGGCCGCTCGTTTCCGTCCATCGGTGTGCACGAGGTGGCTTCATGGCGCAGAACGAACGCGTACGGCGGGGGCTCCCCGCCGCTGCGCGTCTGCGCGGGAGCCGGGCGCTCGGGCGGGCCGCGGTCCTCCTCGGCCTGGTGGCCGGCGGATGGCTGCTCGGCGCGTCCGCCGCCCAGGCCGACATGCCCGACGCCCCCGGTGCCTCCGGGGTCGAGGCGGTCGTCGACGGCGCCGCCGAGCAGAGCGAGCGCCTCGTCTCCTCCGCCGGGAAGCGGGGCCCCGCCTTCGAGGGGGCCCGGCCGGACGGCTCCGGACTGAGCGGCCTGCGCGCCGCGGTGCCGTCCGAGGGCGGCTCCGAGGGCAGGGCGCCGGTCGGCGAGGCCGTCGGCGGCACCGTGCAGGGCGCGGTCGGCGGTGTGCAGGACACGGTCCAGCGCACCGGCGGCGCCGTCGGGGGAACCGTCGGCGCCGTGGAGGAGCAGGCCGAAGGGGTCGTCTCCGGCACCGTCGAGGCCGGACGGTCGGTCACCGGCGGATCGCTCGCCGAGGGCGACCTCGCCGACGCGGTCTCCGGTATCGGGAGCACCGGCAGCCGACTGCAGGAGGGGCTGGAGCGCACCGTCGAGGGCGCCGCCGACATCACCGAGCGGCCGTCCGACGACGGCTCCGAGGACCCCTCCGAGCGCTCCGGCGACCGGAGCGGGAACGAGCGCGGCGAGGAGGAGGACGGCGCCGAGCGGCGCGCGTCCTCGGCCGCCGCGCAGACCCCGGCCGCACCGGGCACCGCCCGGATCCCCGCGGCCGTTCCCGCGGGCTCCGCGGACGCCGGCGAGCAGGGCGCGATCGGCGCGCCCGGCCACCCCCGCGTCTCCGGATCCGACTCCACCGGCGGACCCGCGTCCCCGGTCCCCGCGCCCGCCGCAGGCTTCCTGCTGCAGCAGCGCGCCGACACGCTGCGCCCGTTCGCGCACCGCGTCGACCTGCCCGGCGACCCGACCCTGGTGGTCCGCGACGCCGCGGACGACCCGTCGTTCTCGCCCGACTAGTTCCACCTCTCCAGGCGGCCGGCGCCGCCGCGCCCCGGCGATGCCGTGCGGCCGCTCCGGCGCCTCCGCCTGTTCTCCGTGCCCGCAGGGGGCACGCGCATCCCGTCTCACGCCCCGCTCGGCTTGTGCCGCAACGCAAAGGACCAGCATCATGCCCAGCACCGCAAGGACCGCAGTGACCGCCTTCGTCGCGGCCGGTGTGCTCTCCACGGCACCGTTCGCGCTCGCCACCGCCCCGGCCGCCGCCGATAGCAGCACCAGCGGGAACGGCTCCATCGGCGGGGGGAACCAGGTGGACCTCGGCGCCGACCTCCCGATCAACCTGTGCGGCAACGCGATCGCCGTGCTCGGCAACGCCGCCGCGGCCTGCAAGGACTCCGGGGCGGTCAGCGAGGACTCCGGCTCCTCGTCCTCCACCTCGGGCAACGGCTCGATCCTCGGCGGCAACCAGGTCGGCGCCGACGTGGACGTGCCGGTGAACGCCTGCGGCAACGCGGTGGGCGTGGCCGGCAACGCCGGGGCGGCCTGCCAGGACTCCGGGGCGTCCAGCGGCGGCGACGGAGACGACGGCGGGGACGACGGCTACGAGCCCGAGGAGCCGGGTGAGCCGGAGCGCCCCGGTGAGCCCGAGGAGCCGGAGCACCCGGGCGAGCCCGAGGAGCCGGAGCACCCGGAGCACCCGGGGGAGCCCGAGGAGCCGGGCGAGCCGGGTGAGCCGGAGCACCCCGGCGGGCCGGAGGAGCCGGGCGGGAAGGAGCCCTCCCCCTCCCCGTCCGCCCCGGTCGCCGATGACCGCACCGAGCCCGCGCTGCCGCTGACCGGGTCCGCGGTGCTGGCCATGGCCGCCGCCGGCGCCGCCGCGGTGGTGGCCGGCCTGGGCGCCCTGGTCATGGGGCGCCGCAAGAGCCGGAGCGGCCGGTAACCGGATCGGCCTCCCGGTCCTCGTGACCGGGGGCTGACGCGAGTCCCGCGGGCGCGGCCACGTCCGCGGGGTTCACGTCAGCCGCCGCTCCCCGGAGCGGAGCTGACCACGGAGCGTGTCCGCCAGGCACGCCGGACGCCGAGACGCCCGCCGACCGCGAGGCCCGGCGCCCCTTCCACGGGCGCCGGCCCCCCCGGGGTCCCGCAGTCACGCAGTCCCATCGATTCCATCTCATCCGCTTTCTTGTCCCTGAAAGGAAATCCCACATGCGCAAGTGGGCCCGAATCTCAGCAAAGGCCGTCCTGCTCACCGCCGGCTTCGTCGCCCTCGGCGCGGGCGTCTCCTTCGCCGACGCCGGCACCGTGGAGACCTCGGGCAACGGTTCCATCCTCGGCGGCAACCAGCTGGTCGCCGACGCGAACGTCCCGGTGAACGTGGCGGGCAACGCCATCTCGGCCATCGGCGGGAACTCCGGCGCGGCGGCGGAGAACGTCGGCGCCGTCGTGCACGACCGCGGCCCCGACACCGTGGAGACCTCCGGCAACGGCTCGATCATCGGCGGCAACCAGGCCGTGGTCGACGCCGACGTGCCGGTCAACGTCGCGGGCAACGCCGTCGGCGCGGTGCTGGGCAACGCCGGCGCGGCCGCCCACGACACCGGCAGCGCCGTCGTCGAGCACGACCGGCACGGGGACGGCCGCGAGGTCGAGACCTCCGGCAACGGCTCCATCATCGGCGGGAACCAGGGCGTGGTCGGCCTGGACGTGCCGGTGAACGTCTCCGGCAACGCCGTCGGCGCGGTGCTCGGCAGCGCCGGCGCGGCCTCCGAGGACGTCGGCGCGATCGTGGACCACCACGGCCACCACCACGGCCACGACCACGACCGCGGCTACGACGAGCGCAGCGCGCAGTCGTCCCCGGTCGGCGGCGGGCTGGTCGACCGGCTGAGCGAGGCCGCCCGCCCGCTGCACCTGCAGACCGGCGGCCTGGACGCCGGCCCGGTGCTGCACCAGAGCGCCGAGCGCGAGCGCCAGAGCTGGTCCGAGGGCGACTCCGTGGAGACCTCGGGCAACGGCTCGATCCTCGGCGGCAACCAGCTGGTCGTCGACGGGAACATCCCGGTGAACGTGGCGGGCAACGCCATCGCGGCGGTCGGCGGGAACGCCGGCGCGGCCGCGGAGGACACCGGCGCGGTCGTGCACGACCACGGCCGCGACGTCGAGACCTCCGGCAACGGCTCCATCATCGGCGGGAACCAGGGCGTGGTCGGCCTGGACGTCCCGGTGAACGTCTCCGGCAACGCCGTCGGCGCGGTGCTGGGCAACGCGGGCGCCGCCTCCGAGGACGTCGGCGCGATCGTGGACCACGGCGGCCACGGCGGCCACATGCACCAGGCCGCGGAGGAGCCCGCCGCCCCGCTGCCCGCGCCCGTGGACTCCCTGCCGCTCAACGCGGAACTGCCCGAGACGCCCTCCCTGCAGGTGCCCGGCTCCGAGACGCTGCCGCTGACCGCGGAGGAGCCCGCCGCGCCCGAGGCCCCGGCCGAGCTGTCCGGGCTGCCCGAGGCCGGCGGGCCCGCCGAGACGCTGGGCGGCGCCGTCGACGGCGTGACCGGCGGCACCGAGTCCCTCGGGGTGGACCTGGGGGCCTGATGCCGGCGGTGTGACCGCTCCCTCCCCGGCCTCCGTCGCGACGGCTCGCGGTGGACTAGCGGAGGCCGGGGGCAGGGGAGCGGGACACCGCTGAGGCGAGTCCCCGCGGAGGCGCGCGCGCTCCGCGGGGACTCGCCCGTTCCGCGGCCGGATCCGGACACCGGCCGCGGGCAACCCCGGGGTGCTTCGGGCGTCCCGGAAGGGGCGCCGGCCTGTTCCCGCGGGCACCCCGTCGACATGTGATGGAACTCACATGGTCCGCACCTGTCGGATGATCCGGCGCCGGATGACCACGGTTCGGCTGCCGTCCCGGTAGAGCCGGACCCGGGCCAGTTCCCAGCGGCCGTACTCGGCATGGTCGGTCAGCGTCTGCCGCGTCACATTGCGCGATGTTCCCCTCGGGAAGCGGAGTTCCCGGTATTCGTAATCGAGCATTAGGCCTATTCTGCGACTGGCCACGGTGTACGTGCCATAGCGTTCCTACCCGTGGACGACCGGAGAGCGGCCCGGAGGGGACCGGGAGGGGACCGGGAGGGGAAGAGCGCTCCTCCGGCGGCGGACGGGAAGCGATCCGCGAGGCCGTCGGTTACCGTCAGTGGCCGGGGGACCGGAGAGCCGACCCCGGGCCGCACCGACACGGCGGCCGCAGGGAGAACCGGCCGCAGAGACAGCGCAACGCGAGACGTAGGGGAACAGCGTGCCACCCAAGAAGGGCAGCGCCGGAGAGAGCGGCGCGAAGGGCTCCGGAGCGAAGGCCGGAGGGAACAGGCTCGTGATCGTGGAGTCGCCCGCCAAGGCGAAGACGATCGCGGGCTACCTCGGCCCTGGGTACACCGTGGAGTCCTCCATCGGCCATATCCGCGACCTCCCGACGAAGGCGGCCGAGATCCCCGCGCGCTACAAGGGGGAGTCCTGGGCCCGCCTCGGCGTCGACGTCGACCACGGCTTCGAGCCGATCTACGTGGTCAACACGGACAAGAAGGCGCACGTCAAGAAGCTCAAGGAGCTGATGGCCCAGGCCGACGAGCTCTACCTCGCCACGGATGAGGACCGCGAGGGGGAGGCGATCGCCTGGCACCTGCGCGAGGAGCTCAAGCCGAAGATCCCGGTCCGCCGGATGGTCTTCAACGAGATCACCAAGGACGCGATCCAGCGCGCCGCGGACAACACCCGCGACCTCAACCTGCGCCTGGTCGACGCCCAGGAGACCCGGCGCATCCTGGACCGGCTCTACGGCTACGAGGTCTCCCCCGTGCTGTGGAAGAAGGTCATGCCGAAGCTGTCGGCGGGCCGCGTGCAGTCCGTCGCCACCCGGCTCGTCGTCGAGCGGGAGCGGGAGCGGATCGCGTTCACCCCCGCCGAGTACTGGGGCCTCAAGGCGGTCTTCGACACGCTCGGCGGCTCCGGCGACGGCCCGTCCACGTTCGCCGCCGCCCTGGTCTCGGTGGACGGCGACCGGGTCGCGGTGGGCCGCGACTTCACCTCCGAGGGGACGCTGCGCTCCCCGAAGGGCGTGCTGCACCTGGACGAGGCGGCCGCCCGCGGTCTGGCCGACCGGCTCTCCGGCGGCGAGTTCGGGGTGCGCACCGTGGAGCGCAAGCCCTACCGGCGCTCCCCCTACGCCCCGTTCCGCACCACCACGCTGCAGCAGGAGGCCTCGCGCAAGCTGGGCCTGTCCGCCAAGCAGACCATGCAGGTGGCGCAGCGGCTCTACGAGAACGGCTTCATCACCTACATGCGGACCGACAGCACCACGCTGTCGGAGAGCGCGCTGGCCGCCGCCCGGGGGCAGGCGACCCGGCTGTACGGCGCCGACTACATCCCGGACAAGCCGCGCGCCTACTCCAGCAAGGTGAAGAACGCCCAGGAGGCGCACGAGGCGGTCCGCCCGGCCGGCGACACCTTCCGCACCCCGGCCCAGACCGGGCTGAGCGGCGCGGAGTTCCGCCTCTACGAGCTGATCTGGAAGCGCACCGTCGCCTCGCAGATGAAGGACGCGGTGGGCGAGTCGGTCACGGTCAAGGTGGCCGGCACCTCCAGCACCGGCGAGCAGGTCGAGTTCACCGCCACCGGCAAGGTGATCACCTTCCACGGCTTCCTCAAGGCCTACGTGGAGGGCTCCGACGACCCCGAGGCCGAGCTGGACGACCGCGAGCGCCGGCTGCCTCCGGTCGAGGAGGGCCGCCCGCTCAAGGCGGAGGGCATCGAGGCCGAGGGGCACGCCACCCGGCCGCCGGCCCGCTACACCGAGGCCACCCTGGTCAAGGAGCTGGAGGACCGGGAGATCGGCCGGCCGTCCACCTACGCCTCGATCATCGGCACCATCCTGGACCGCGGCTACGTGTTCAAGAAGGGCTCGGCGCTGGTGCCGTCCTTCCTGGCGTTCGCCGTGGTGCAGCTGCTGGAGCGGCACTTCGGCAACCTGGTCGACTACGACTTCACCGCCCGCATGGAGGACATGCTGGACGGCATCGCCCGCGGCGAGGCCGAGCGGGTGCCGTGGCTGCGCCGGTTCTACTTCGGCGCCGAGCAGGAGGCCGGGCTGAAGGAGCTGGTCGGGGAGAACCTCTCCGAGATCGACCCGCGCGAGGTCAGCTCCTTCCCGATCCCGGGCACCGACATCGTGATGCGGGTCGGCCGGTACGGGCCCTACATGGAGCGCGAGGGCGCCCGGGTGAACGTCCCCGAGGACCTCGCCCCCGACGAGCTCACCCCGGAGCGGGCCGAGGAGCTGTTCGCCGCGCCCAGCGGCGACCGCGAGCTGGGCACCGACCCGGGCACCGGGAACACCGTCGTGGTGAAGAGCGGCCGGTTCGGCCCGTACGTGACCGAGCTGCCGCCCGCGCCCGCGGAGCCCGCCGAGGAGGGCGAGGCGAAGAAGGGGAAGGCGAAGTCCAAGGCGAAGCAGGCGGAGAAGCCGCGCACCGCCTCGCTGCTGAAGTCGATGACCCCGGAGACGGTCACCCTGGAGGACGCGCTGCGGCTGCTCTCCCTGCCGCGGGTCGTCGGCGAGCTGGACGGCGAGCCGGTCACCGCGCAGAACGGCCGGTTCGGCCCGTACCTGAAGAAGGGCACCGACAGCCGCTCCCTGGAGACCGAGGAGCAGATGTTCACGGTCACCCTGAAGGAGGCCGAGGAGCTCTTCGCCAAGCCCAAGCAGCGCGGCCGCCGCGCCGCCGCCGCGCCGCTGCGCGAGCTCGGCGAGGACCCGGCGAGCGGGCAGAAGATGGTGGTCAAGGACGGCCGGTTCGGCCCCTACGTCACCGACGGGGAGACCAACGCCTCGCTGCGCAAGGGCGACGAGGTGGAGTCGATCACCGACGAGCGCGCCGCGGAGCTGCTGGCCGAGCGCCGGGCCAAGGCCCCGGCGAAGAAGGCGGCCGCGAAGAAGCCCGCGGCCAAGAAGGCGACGGCCGCCAAGAAAACGGGCACCGCCAAGACCGCGGCGAAGAAGACCACCGCGGCGAAGAAGGCGACCGGCAAGACCGGGACCCCGAAGAAGAGCGGCGGCTCCGCGGAGTGACCCGCCGGGCCCGGACCCGTTCCGGGCCCGGCGGAGCGGCGCCCCGGCGGCCCCGACCGGTCGGATGATCGGCCGGCTCCGCTCCCCGCCCGCCCGGTCCGCCCCCGGGCCGCTCTGCCCCGGTGGGGCGGGAGCGGCGGCGGCCGCGGGAGCGGGCAGGGTGGCGTGGATCCCCGGGCGGCAGTAGTGTGCCGCGCACGGTCCCTGATGCCCCGCGCCCCCGCAGGTTCGCGGTGGCGCGGATCACCGACCGTCCCGCGCCGCCGGTGAAGGGCACATATCGGCCGATCAGCGGCGTTGGTCACCCGTACCCTGCCCCGGCGGGCGCCCGTCCCCTTCCGGAAGCCTCGCTACCCTTCACGAATATGAGCAGATCTGCATCCCTAGGAGCGCCCGGAGAGGCGCGCAGCGTGCTGGCGATCAAGCCGTTCCGGCGGCTGTGGGTCTCGCTGTCGCTGTCCGGCCTCGGCGACTGGCTGAGCCTGCTCGCGATGGTCTCGCTGGCGGTCGCCCTCACCCGGGACGCCGCCCCGGCCGTCCCCTACCTCGCGGTGAGCGGAGTGCTCGCGCTCCGCCTGCTGCCCTGGCTGCTGCTGAGCGGCCCGGCCGCGCGCGCCGCCGACCGGCTCGACCCGCGGTTCACCCTGGTCGGCGCGGACGCGCTGCGCGGCCTCCTCTACCTGTCGGTGCCCCTGGTGGGCCGGCTCGACTGGCTGCTCGCCGCGCACCTGCTGGCCGAGGCCGCGGCGCTGTTCCGCGCCCCCGCCAAGGAGGCCGCGATCGGCGGCCTGGTCCCGAAGAAGCGGGTGGCCCAGGCCGACCGGATCGCCCTGCTCGCCGGGTACTGGACCGCCCCCGTCGCGGCCGCGCTGTTCGCGCTGCTGGCCGGGGTCGGCACGGTGCTGGGCGCGCTGGCCCCGGCGCTCGCCGGGCCCCGCGCCGACCTCGCCGTCTACCTCGCGCCGCTGGCGCTGCTGGCCTCCGCCGCCGTCGCCTGGACCGCCCCGGTGCAGGGGCGGCCGCGCTCCGAGCGCCCGGCGCGGCGCCCGGAGCCGGAGCAGGCCCCGCAGCCGCCGTCCGGCGACGAGCAGCCGACCCAGGAGGTCCGCGCCGTCGAGGTCGACCCCAACGAGCTCACCGCCCCCATCGGCACCGCGGAGACCCTGCAGGTCCCCGCGCTGCCCGACCCCGAGAAGCAGAAGGCCGAGGAGGAGGCGCGCAAGGCCGAGGAGGCCAAGCGGAAGGCGGAGGAGCGCGCCCGGCTGCGCGCCGAGCGGCAGGCCGCGGCCGAGGAGCGCCGCCAGGCCCGCCGCACCGGCTCCGAGACCGACCCGCTGGCCACCCTGCGGGACGGCTTCCGCACGGCGGGCTCCGGCGCGCTCCCGCGCGCGCTGCTGCTGGGCATGCTCGGCTCGTTCGCGGCCGGCGGCGCCCTGGTCGGCGTCGGCCGGATCCTCGCCGACCGGCTCGGCGCCGGCAGCGCCGGGTTCGGCGTGCTGTTCGGCGCGCTGGCCGCGGGCGCGGCGCTGGGCGTGCTGGCCGGCCCGCGCACGCTGCGCCAGTTCAGCCGGCGCCGGCTGTTCGGCCTGGCGCTCGGCGCCTCGGCGGCCGCGCTGCTGTTCACCGGCCTGATCCCGAACATGGAGCTGGCCGCGGTGCTCTCCCTGGCGGTGGGCGCCGGCACCGGCCTGGCCTGGACCATCGGCCTGACCCTGCTCACCCAGGAGGCCGACGGGCCGACCCGCCCCGCGATCCCGGCCTTCGCCTACACCGCCGGCCGCGCGGCGCTGCTCACCGCGGCGGCCGTCGCCCCGCTGCCCGCCCTGCTGATCGGCGACCACACCCTGGCCGTCCGGGACCTCACCTACGACGTCCTCGGCTCCGGCACGGTGCTGGTCATCGCCGCCCTGGCCGCGGCGGTGGCCGCGGTGGTCTGCTACCGCCGGATGAACGGCGAGCCGGGCGACGTCCCGCTCCTCACCGAGCTGCTCGCGGCGGTGCGCGGCGTCCCGGTCCCCGGGGACAAGGGCGCCGGGGAGCAGGAGCGCCCGCCCGGCACCTTCATCGTGCTGGAGGGCGGCGAGGGCGCCGGCAAGTCGACCCAGGTCGGCCAGCTCTCGGTCTGGCTGCGCGACGAGGGCTTCGAGGTGGTCACCACCCGCGAGCCCGGCTCCACCCGGCTCGGCATGCGGCTCCGCGCGCTGCTGCTGGACAAGGAGCACACGGGCATGTCGCCGCGGGCCGAGGCGCTGCTCTACGCCGCGGACCGGGCGGACCACGTGAACGAGGTGATCATGCCCGCGCTGCGCCGCGGGGCGATCGTGATCAGCGACCGCTACGTCGACTCCACCCTGGCCTACCAGGGCGCCGGCCGGGACCTGCCGGTCTCCGAGATCGCCCGGATCAACGACTGGGCCACCGCGGGCCTGGTGCCGCGGCTCACCGTGCTGCTCGACCTCCCGGCGGAGGACGGGCTGGCCCGGCTGGGCGGCACCACGGACCGGATCGAGGCGGAGTCGCAGGAGTTCCACGACCGGGTCCGGCGGGGCTTCCTCGACCTGGCCGAGCGGGACGCCGGACGCTACCTGGTGGTGGACGCGCGCGGCGCGGCCGAGCAGGTCACCCGGGAGATCCAGCGCCGGATCCGCCCGCTGCTGCCCGACCCGGTGCCGCAGGACGCCGAGGCGATCACCGGGATGATGCCGGTGATCAAGGACGACGAGGGCTGAGCCGCACCGCCGGCGGCCCCGCGGGCCCCCTCCGCCGCCGGCGGAGGGGGCCCGCGCCCGTTCCGGCCGCGGCGGCGGCCCGGGGCTCCGGCGGGAACGGCTCCGGCGCCGCGCGGACCGGCCGCCCGGCGGCCGGGCGTCGGCCGCAGCGCCTATGCTGAACCCCGATGAGCGTCTTCGATGACCTGGTGGGCCAGGAAGCGGTGGCCGGCGGGCTGCGGGCGGCGGCCGCGGCGGCGAGTGCGCTGCTCGCGGGGGACGAGGCGGCCGGCAAGCGGATGACGCACGCCTGGCTGTTCACCGGCCCGCCCGGATCCGGCCGGAGCGAGGCCGCGCGGGCGTTCGCCGCGGCGCTGCAGTGCCCGGACGGCGGCTGCGGCCACTGCACCTCCTGCCACCAGGTCCTCGGCGGCACCCACGCCGACGTGCTCTACGTCCGCCCCAGCGGGCTGAGCTTCGGCGTGGACTCCACCCGCGACCTGGTGCTCCGCTCGGCGTCCCGGCCCACCGGCGGCCGGTTCCGGGTGGTGCTCTTCGAGGACGCCGACCGGGCCACCGAGGCGGCCTCCAACGCGCTGCTGAAGGCGGTGGAGGAGCCCGCCCCGCGCACCGTGTGGCTGCTGTGCACCCCCACCGCGGAGGACATGCTGGTCACCATCCGCTCCCGGTGCCGGCAGGTGGTGCTGCGCACCCCGCCGACCCGGGCGGTGGTCGACGCCCTGGTGAACCGGGACGGCATCGACCCGGCGACCGCGGACGAGGCCGCCCGGTCCGCGGCCGGCCGGCTGGACCGGGCCCGGCGGCTGGCCATCGACGACGAGGCCCGGCGGCGCCGCTCCGAGATCCTGGCGATGCCCGCCCGGCTGGACGGCACCGGCGCCTGCGTCACCGCCGCGGCCCGCCTCTACGAGCTGGCCGAGGCCGAGGCGAAGGCCACCACCAGCGCCCTGGACGAGACCGAGAAGGCCGACATGAAGGCGGCCTTCGGCGAGGGCGCCACCGGCAAGGGCGTGGCCAAGGCGGTGCGCGGCGCGGCCGGCGCGCTCAAGGACCTGGAGGAGCGGCAGAAGCGGCGCGCCACCCGGCTCAAGCGGGACTCCTACGACACCGCCCTCACCGACCTGCTGCTCTTCTACCGCGACGTGCTGGCGGTCCAGTTCGGCTCCGGGGTGGAGCTGTCCACCGGGGCGAACCGGGCCGACCTGGAGCGCATCGCCCGCTCCTCCGCGCCCGAGGCCACCCTGCGCCGGATCGACGCGATCATGCGCTGCCGGGCCCGGATCGACGCCAACGTGCACCCGCAGATCGCCCTGGAGGCGATGACCTCCGCCCTCTACCAGGGCTGAGCGCGGCGCCGGGGCCGCCGGGGAGGCGCGCGGGAAGCCGCCCCGGCCGGAGGGTGACGGAGATCATGCCCGGAGCCTAGGGTGTCCGGATGGGCATGATGATGGCGGTCAGCTTCGAGCGCTACGGGCGGCTCTACTACCTCGACCCCGGGGACGCCTCGCCCCGGGTCGGCGACAAGGTGCTGGTGCCCACGGACGACGGCCCGGAGGTGGCCGAATGCGTGTGGGCGCCGCAGTGGGTCGGCGACGACGTGGAGGGCCTGCCGGTCTGCGCGGGCCTGGCCGGCCCGGAGGACCTGGAGCGCGACGAGCGCAACCGGAGGTTCCGGGCGTCCGGGCGGGCCGCCGCCAAGCGGCTGATCCGCGCCGCGGGGCTGCCGATGCGCATCGTCGCCGTCGACCACCTCCCGGCCGAGCCGCTGTTCACCGTCTACTTCACCGCCGAGCGCCGGGTCGACTTCCGCGGGCTGATCCGCGACCTCGCCCGCGAACTGGGCGTCCGGGTGGAGTTCCGCCAGGTCGGGGCGCGCGACGAGGCGCGGATGCAGGGCGGGGTCGGCTCCTGCGGCCGGGAGCTGTGCTGCGCCACCTTCCTGAAGGACTTCGAGCCGGTCGCCGTGCGGATGGCCAAGGACCAGGGGCTGCCGGTCAACCCGATGCGCATCGCGGGGGCCTGTGGCAAGCTCATGTGCTGTCTGAAATACGAGCACCCGCTGTACCAGAGCCCGGGCACCGAGCAGGCCCGCGGCAGGCGCGGCGGGGGAGGCTCCTGCGACCGGGCGGCGGTCTGCGGCCCGCGCAGGGCGCACGAGGCGGCGCGGGACGCGGGCGGCGCCTCCCCGGGCGGGTGCGGCGGCGATGGAGCGGAGACCCGACCGGCGTGAACAGGACTGGACTGGCCGCCTGCGCAGCGGCGCTGGCGGTGGCGGCGGCCGGCTGCACGGGCGAGGGGGCGGACCCCGGCGGCCGGGGCGGTGCCGACCGGGCCCCCGAGCCGGGCCTGGAGGGGTTCTACTCCCAGGAGATCGACTGGGGCGCCTGCGAGGACGGCGACGAGGACTTCGAGTGCGGCGCCTACGAGGTCCCGCTCGACTACGGCGACCCGGGCGGGGAGCGGCTGGAGATCGCGGTCAAGCGGCGGCCGGCCGCCGCCGAGGCGAAGGGGTCGCTGCTGGTCAACCCCGGCGGGCCCGGCGGGTCCGGATACGACTACGCCGGCGCCGCCTCCTCGGTGGTCGGCCTGGACGTGCGGAAGCACTTCGACGTCGTCGGCTTCGACCCGCGCGGGGTGGCCCGCAGCGAGCCGATCGCCTGCCTGGACCTGGAGGGCATGGACGACTACCTCGGCACGGACGTGCTCAGCGAGGACGGCGACGCCGACCCGGCCGAGGTCACCGACGCCGGGGTGGAGCGGCTGGAAGAGGGGGGCCGGGCCTTCGTCGAGGGCTGCCGGGAGCGCGCCGGCGACCTGATGATGCACATGGGCACCGATTCGGTCGCCCGGGACATGGACGTGCTGCGGGCCGTGCTCGGCGACGAGGAGCTGACCTATCTCGGCAAGTCCTACGGCACCATGATCGGCGCGGTCTACGCGGACCTGTTCCCCGAGCGGGTGGGCGCCGTGGTGCTGGACGGGGCGCTCGACCCGGAGCTGGACCAGCTGGAGGCCGGGATCGAGCAGGCGAGCGGCTTCGAGACGGCGCTGCGCGCGTTCGTCGAGGACTGCCAGGGGCTCCCTGACTGCCCGGTGCGGGGGAGCGGCGCCGACGCCGGGACGGCCTGGATCGAGGACCTGCTGGAGAAGGCCGGCCGGGAGCCGCTGGAGGGGCCGCCCGGCGACGACCGGGAGGTCGGCCGGGCCCGGGCCGAGCTCGGCATCGCCGGGGCGCTCTACTCCGAGCAGACCTGGCCCGAGCTGCGGGCGGCGCTGGCCGAGGCGGACGAGGAGGGCGGCGGCGCCGGGCTGCTCGCACTGGCCGACGCGATGTACGGCCGGGACGACGAGGAGGAGTACCTCAACTCGACGTCGGCCCTGGTCGCGGTCAACTGCTCGGACGCGCCGAGCCCGCGGGACCCCGAGGCCTACCGGGAGGCCGCCGAGCGCGCCGAGGAGGAGTACCCGCTGTTCGGCGCCTCGTTCAGCTGGTCGGCGATGACCTGCGCGTACTGGCCGGAGGAGGCGGTCGCCGACCGGCCCGCGCCGACGGCGGAGGGCGCCGCCCCGATCCTGGTGGTGGGCACCACCCGGGACTCGGCCACCCCCTACGAGTGGTCGGAGAAGCTCGCCTCGACCCTGGAGTCGGGGGTGCTGCTCAGCCGGGACGGCGACGGGCACACCGGCTACCGGATGGGCGACGGGTGCGTGGACCGGGCCGTCGAGGCCTACCTGCTGGAACGGGAGGTCCCGGAGGACGGCGAGGCGTGCATGCCCTGACCCGTTCCGGCCGCCCCGGCGCCGCACGGCGCGGGCGGTCCGCCGGGCACGCTAGAATGGTGGCGGTCTCGCGCCGAGCGCGGGACCGACGCCGCCTTAGCTCAGTCGGCAGAGCGATTCACTCGTAATGAATAGGTCGTCGGTTCGATTCCGACAGGCGGCTCCAGCCGAAACGCCATCCCGGACCGGGGTGGCGTTTTCGCGTGGGTGGCCAATCGGGTGGCCAGTGGCCTGCTCGGCGAAGAGGTCCCCATGACGTGGGCGCCCTCGGTGATCACCGGGCGAAGCTCCTTGCGGTAGACGACCTCGGTGGTGCGGGTGCTGCTGTGGCCGACCAGGCGGGCGATGTCCTCAGCCCGCCTCTCCGCAGGGCCGGGTCCCGGTGTCCTGCCCGTGCCGCTGCCGCTTCCCTGCTCTTCAGGGAGCGGGAGCAGGGGGCCGGGCCGTCTTCTCGCCGGCCTTCGGCGGCGCCGGGCCCGTCCTGGCGGGGCCGGCGGCGACCAGGGAGCATCGCAGGCAGGGGCGCGGCGCCGGGGCGGTATCGCGCCCGTGTCCACCGCTTCTTCCGCGCGCTCCGAGGGGTGAGCGGGGCCGGGCGCCCGGCCCCCGCTCGCTCTCGGCGGGCCGGGGCCGGGTGGCGGCCCCGACCGGGGCCGGGGAGCGGCGTCCCGGGGTCAGCCCTTGCGGCGGCGGCCGCGGTAGACGGTTCCGGTGCGGACCCGGCGGCCCGGGGCCATCGGGGCGGCGAAGAGCAGGGCCAACATCAGGACCAGCATCAGTACGGCCGGAGAGACGGCCGAGGTGAGCTGCTGCTCCTCGGCGGCGGCCCGCTCGGTGCCGTCGCCGCGGCCTGCGCCGGGGGCGACGGAGGGCAGGTCGGCCGGGTCGTCGGAGAGGCCGGGGGCGCCGGGGGAGAGCGAGGGCAGCGCCGGCGGGGCGGTCGGCAGCGACGGGCGGCCGCCCGGGGCGCCCGGGGTCAGGGGACCGGGCGGTGTGGAGCCGGGGCCGGGGACGCCGGGCAGTTCGGCGCGCTCGCGGTCGTCCGGCCGCCCTCCCTGCGGGCCGCCGCCCTGCGGGGAGGACGGGCGCTCCGGTGACGACGGCGTGCCGCCCGGCTTCTCTGGCTTCTCGGTCTTCTCGGTCTTCTCCGGCTCGCTCGGCTCCCCGGGCTTCTCCGGTTTCCCGGGCTCCTCCGGCTTCTCCGTCCCGCTCGGCTCCTCCGGTTCCCCGGGTTTCTCCGAGGGGTCGGGAGAGGGGGAGGGCGGGGGCTTCGAGGGGGACGTCGGCGGGTCCGTCGGGCTCGGGGTGGGCGTCGGCGTGGGCGTCGGAGTGGGGGTCGGCGTGGGCGTGGGTGTGGGAGTCGGCGTCGGCGTCGGCTCCGGGTCCTCTACGGCCACATCGGTCGAGGCGGCGGCGGGCAGCCGCTCCTCCTCGGGGACCGCCTCGCAGTCGCCGCCCTCGGGGGCGGGCGCGTAGAGCACGGTGGCGGTGACCCGGAGGCTCTCCTTCGGGGCCCCGGTGACCTCGGTGCTGAACGGCAGCTCGGCCGGGTCCCCCAGGGCGGGCTCGAAGCCGTTGTCCGCGGTCACGCCGTAGAGGCAGAGCCGTTCGGCGCCCTCCTGCGCGTCCAGGGTCAGCACGGCCTTCTCACCCGGGGCGACCGGCGGCCCGCTCGCGGTCAGGGAGAGCGGGAACGGCGCGGAGGCGAGCGCGGGCGGGGCGAAGGCGGCCAGGGTGCAGCCGACGAACGCGGTGGTCAGCGGGATGGCGGCGGGGATCCGGGGGAACGGCCGGCTCCGGCCGCTGCTCCGGGCGCCCGCGGGTCGCCGGCCGCTCGGCATGGGGTCGCCTCCTCGGGGGCCGTTCGGCGTTGGGCGTCGGTCCAGCATCTTAGGCAATCGGGGCGGCGAACACGAGGCCCACGGCCGGGCCCTTCATGAAGATCTTCCCTGTTGTCCGGCCTGTCGGGACCGCCCCGTTCTCCGCCGCGGGGTGCGGCCGGCCGGGGCGCCGCTCCGCGTCCCGGCCGGCCGCACCGCCGTTCCCTCAGCGCTTGGCCGACGCCCGGGGACGGGGGCTCCGCGGGGCCGGCGCGTCCCCGCCCCGCTCCTCGCCGGAGGCCTCGTCGGCCTCCTGGGAGCCGGAGCGGGCCGGGAAGTCCGGGACGAACCGGTAGCCGACGTTGCGCACCGTGCCGATCAGCGACTCGTACTCGCTGCCGAGCTTGGCGCGGAGCCGCCGCACGTGCACGTCGATGGTGCGGGTGCCGCCGAAGTAGTCGTAGCCCCAGACCTCCTGCAGCAGCTGGGCGCGGGTGAACACCCGGCCCGGGTGCTGGGCCAGGAACTTCAGCAGCTCGAACTCCTTGAAGGTGAGGTCGAGGATGCGCCCGCGCAGCCGGGCGATGTAGGTGGCCTCGTCGATGACCAGGTCGCCGCGGCGGATCTCGTCCGGGTCGTCCGGTCCGGCGTCGGCCTGGCCGACCGCCAGCCGGAGCCGGGCCTCGACCTCGGCCGGGCCCGCGGTGGCCAGCAGGAAGTCGTCCACCTGCCAGTCGGTGGTGAGCGCCGCGACGCCGCCCTCGGTGAGCACGGCGATCAGCGGGCAGTCCAGGCCGGTGGTGTCCAGCAGGCGGCAGAAGTTGCGCGCGGACGCGAGGTCGCTGCGGGCGTCGACGAGGACGGCGTCCACGGCCGACGCGCCGCGCTCGCCCCCCGCCGCGAGCAGCGCCCCGGGCTCCGCGGGCGCCACGCGCACCGAGTGCAGGAGCAGGCCGAGGGCGGGCAGGACATGGTCGGACGGTTCGTTGGAGTTCGTCAGCAGCAGCAGGTGGCTCATGCGTCTCTTCCCGTCACCCCGCCGAAGTCAGCGGTCGATCGAAGGCGCCATTGCCCCCGGTGGAGAATTAATCGAGTTCATGCCTCCGAGAAGCACAAGGATAATCAACCGATGCCGAGCGGAACCATCAGGTACTGGGCCGCGGCGAAAGAGGCCGCCGGCACCGCGGAGGAGCCCTACACCGCATCCACCCTGGCCGAGGCGCTGGAAGCCGCGCTGGGCAGGCGGTCCGGGGACGATCGGCTGGCCGCCGTGGTCCGCCGCTCCTCCTTCATCGTCGACGAGCGCCCGGTGGGAAAGCGGGACCACGGAGAGGTCTTCCTCACAGAGGGCGGAGTGGTCGAGGTTCTTCCCCCCTTTGCGGGAGGATGATCGGGAAACGCCGAATTCCGGCGTTCAGAAGGTGATTCGGGGTGCTCCGCCGAGAGCACGGTTCGCGAAGGAGGTCCGGTGGCCGACGGGGGACAGGGCGCGCGGGGAGCGGGGTCCGCGGGCGGCGCGCCGCGCATCACCATGCTCGGCAAGCACGGGTGCCACCTGTGCGAGGAGGCGCTGGAGGTGATCCGCAGGGTGTCCGCCGACACCGGCGCCGGATACACCGTCCGCTACCTGGAGGACGCCTCCCGGCAGGAGCGGGACGAGTACTGGGAGCGCATCCCGGTGACGTTCGTGGACGGCGCCCCGCACGACTTCTGGCGGGTCAGCGAGCGGCGGCTGCGGGCCGCGCTGGACTGACCGGGCGCCGGTCCCGGAGGGCCCGCCGGGCGCGGCGGGCGGGAGGGGAGGCCCACTTTGTGCGTGCTTTCACAAGGGCGTAATCTGAGGGTCAAATTACGCCGCCGCCGGGGTCCCGCCGGACGCGCCGCGCGCGCATGGGAGACCATCGGACGGTGGCGGTTCGACCTCCGCAGGCCCAGACGACCGCAGCTCAGGAGCGCCCGACCGTGACCCCTCGTTCGACCCGGCCCCGGGAGAGGGGCATACCGGAGGCCACGGTCGCCCGGCTCCCGGTCTACCTGCGCGCCCTGCAGGGCCTGGCCGAGCGCGGCATCCTCACCGTCTCATCGGAGGCCCTGGCCTCCGCGGCCGGGGTGAACTCCGCCAAGCTCCGCAAGGACCTCTCCCACCTCGGGTCGTACGGGACCCGCGGCGTCGGCTACGACGTCGACTACCTCGTCTACCAGATCTCCCGTGAGCTCGGTCTCACCCAGGACTGGTCGGTGGCCATCGTCGGCGCCGGCAACCTGGGCCGCGCACTGGCCAACTACGGGGGGTTCGGCACCCGCGGGTTCCGCATCGCGGCCCTGCTCGACGCCGACGAGGGCGTCGTCGGGGACGAGGTGGCGGGCCTGCGCGTCGGGCATATCGACACGCTGGAGGACGTCGTCTCCGCGGAGAGGGTCTCGATCGGGGTGATCGCCGTGCCCGCCGTGGCCGCGCAGGGCGTGTGCGACCGCTTCGTCGAGGCCGGGGTGACGAGCGTGCTCAACTTCGCACCGGTGGTCCTGAATGTGCCTCCGGCCGTCGATGTGCGTAAGGTCGATCTATCCATCGAACTGCAGATCCTCGCCTTCCACGCCCAGAGGAAGGCGGACGGCCGGGCGACCGCACCGCCCGGAGGACGGATCGGCGCGAAGGAGAAGGCGTGACCGCCCCCGGCGGCACCGCCTGTGAGGCCATGCAGTACGCGGCCGGTGGCACGGCCGTATCCGCGATCACCGCATAGGAGTGCAGATGAGTGTCCTCGCCGTGGGGCTGAGCCACCGCAGCTCGCCCGTGGCGCTGCTGGAGCGCGCCGCCCTGGACGGTGAAGAGCGGCTCAAGCTCATGGCGGAGATGACCGGCTCCTCGGTGATCGACGAAGTGATGATGGTCTCCACCTGCAACCGCACCGAGATCTACGCCGAAGTCGGCAAGTTCCACCCGGCGCTCACCGAGGTCATCGGGAGGCTGTCCGAGCGGACCGGGATCTCCACCGCCGAGCTCACCGAGCACGCCTACGTGCACTACGAGGACCGCGCGGTCCAGCACCTGTTCTCGGTCGCCTGCGGACTCGACTCGATGGTCGTCGGCGAGGGCCAGATCCTCGGCCAGGTGCGCAACGCGCTCAAGGACGCCCAGCACGGCGGCACCCTCGGCCGGGTCCTCAACGACCTCGGCCAGCGCGCGCTGCGGGTCGGCAAGCGCGCCCACACCGAGACCCACCTGGACCACGCCGGCGCCGACATGGTCACCCTCGGCCTGGAGGTGGCGCTGGACCGGCTCCGCCCGAGCGGCGCCCCCGCCGCGGCGGCCGCCCCGGCCGCCTGCCCCGCCGCCGGAACCGCGGTCGCCGACGCCGCCGCCGACGTCGCGGCCGCGCTCCCCGAGCCGGGCCCGCTCACCGGGCTGCGGGTGCTGGTGCTCGGCGCCGGCTCGATGAGCGCCCTGGCCGCCAACACCGTCGCCCGGCTGGGCGCCTCCGCGGTGACCGTCGCCAACCGCACCGCCGAGCGCGCCGAGCGGCTCGCCGAGTGCCTCACCGAGGCCTACGAGCCGATCCGCAGCCGCGCGGTGCCGTTCACCGAGGCCGCCGCCGAGCTGCCCGCCGTCGACCTGGTCGTCTCCTGCACCGGCGCACAGGGCCTGGTGCTCACCGCCGCCGACGTGCGCTCCGCACTGGCCGGCGCGCCGCGCGGCGGCCGCCCGCTGGTCCTGCTCGACCTGGCGCTCCCGCGCGACGTCGACGAGGAGGTGCGCGCCCTGGACGGCGTGCACCTGGTCGACATCGAGGACCTCCGGCAGGCCGCGGCGGCCGGCGCGGGCGGCGCCGGCGGGCGCACCGGGGCGATCTCCCTGGTCCGCGAGATCGTGGACGAGGAGGTCGCCGAGTACCGGTCGGTGCGCCGCGCCGACGAGGTCGCGCCGACCGTGGTCGCGCTGCGCGCGCACGCCGGCGAGGTGGTCGCCGCCGAGCTGGCCCGGCTGGAGAACCGGCTGCCCGGCCTCGGCGAGAAGGAGCGCGAGGAGGTCTCCCGCGCCCTGCGCCGCACCGTCGACAAGATCCTGCACCGGCCGACGGTCCGGGTGAAGGAGCTCGCGGCCCGGCCCGGCGGGGACAGCTACGGCGCGGCGCTCCGCGAACTGTTCGACCTGGACCCCGCGGCCCCGGAAGCGGTGGCCCGGCCCGAGACCGTCCCCGGGGAGGACGCATGACCTCCGCAGCCGCCGCCCGCCTGGGCACCCGGCGCAGCAACATGGCCACCACCCAGTCCGGGCTGGTCGCCCGCGCCATCACCGAGCGCACCGGCGTCCCGGTCGAGCTGGAGCTGATCACCAGCTTCGGCGACGTCACCAAGGCGCACCTCACCCAGCTCGGCGGCACCGGCGTGTTCGTCAACGCGCTCCGCGACGAGCTGCTGGCCGACACCGTCGACTTCGCGGTGCACTCGCTCAAGGACCTGCCCACCGCGCCCGCCGACGGCCTGGTGCTGGCCGCCATCACCGAGCGGGACGACCCGCGCGACGCGCTGTGCGCCCGCGACGGCCTCGCCTTCGAGGAGCTGCCGGCCGGGGCGCGGATCGGCACCGGCTCGCCGCGCCGCGTCGCCCAGCTGGCCGCCCTCCGCCCCGACCTGGTCTACGTGCCGATCCGCGGCAACGCCGAGACCCGGCTGGGCAAGGTCGCCTCCGGCGAGGTGGACGCGGTGGTGCTCGCCTACGCCGGGCTGGTCCGGGTGGGCCGGGTCGGCGACGTCACCGACGTGTTCGACCCGGACCGGATGCTGCCCGCCCCGGGCCAGGGCGCGCTGGCCGTGGAGTGCCGCACCGAGCGGGCCGGCGCCGACCTGTCCTACCTGTCCTCGGTGGACCACGCGCCCACCCGGCTGGCGGTCACCGCGGAGCGGACCGTCCTGGCCGAACTGGAGGCCGGGTGCGCCGCCCCGGTCGGCGCGTACGCCACCTACGCCGGCGGGCGGCTGCGGCTGCGCGCCGCGGTGGTCTCCACCGACGGCACCCAGGCCGTCCGCGGCGAGAGCGGCGCCGAGGTCGAGGCCGACCCCGCGTCGCTGAAGGCCGCGGCCGACCTCGGGCGGGAACTGGCCCGGTCGATGATCGCCGACGGCGCCGACCGCATCGTGGCGGATGCGGCCGCCGGCGGCACCGCCGACTGAGCACGTCCGAAGCGAGAAAGGCGGACCATGAATCCCCAGAGCGAGGAGCCGCGGCCCGGGACCGGAACGGTCTCCCTGGTCGGCATCGGACCCGGCGACGCCGGGCTGCTCACGCTGCGCGGCGCCGAGGTGCTCGCCGAGGCCGACGTCGTCATCACCGCCCGCGAGCCCGGCCCGGAGATGGCCAAGCACCGCGCGCCGCTGCTCGCGCACTGCCGCGACGGCGTCCAGGTGATCGACCCCGAGCAGGTCGCCGAGGAGATCGACACCACCGCGGTGCGCCACGCCGAGCAGGGCCGCAGGGTCGTCCGGCTGTACAGCGGCGACCCGTTCCTGGGCTGCCGGGGCGACCGGCTGGCCGACGCCTGCCGCGCCGCCGGCGTGGACGTCGAGGTCGTCCCCGGCGTCTCCTCGGTGACCGGGGTGCCCGCCTTCGCCGGCGTCCCGCTGATGCCGCCCGGCGTCAGCGAGCTGCGGGTGGTCAACGCCCGCGAGGACAAGGTCGACTGGCCGCGGCTGGCCGCCGACCTCGCCGAGCGGGACGACGCCGTGCTCGCCGTGTTCTTCCCCGAGGTGCCCGACGACGGCGGGCGCAGCGGCACCGGTTTCGACTGGCTGGTCAAGACGCTGACCGCCGGCGGCCACCCGGGCACCACCCCGGTCGCGGTCACCCGGATGGGCGCCACCACCGAGCAGTCCACCATCCGCTCCACGCTCTCCCGGCTCACCGCGGAGATGAAGGCCGCCGACGCCAAGGGGCACAACATCACCGCCCCGGCGCTGTTCATGATGGGCCCCGGCGTGGCCCGCCAGGCCGAGCTGTCCTGGTACGAGAGCAAGCCGCTGTTCGGCTGGCGGGTGCTGGTGCCGCGCACCAAGGAGCAGGCCGCCGGCCTCTCCGAGCAGCTGCGCGGCTACGGCGCGGTGCCCGAGGAGGTGCCCACCATCTCGGTGGAGCCGCCGCGCACCCCGCAGCAGATGGAGCGCGCGGTCCGCGGCCTGGTCACCGGCCGCTACCAGTGGGTGGCGTTCACCTCGGTCAACGCGGTCCGGGCGATCCGCGAGCGGTTCGAGGAGTACGGGCTGGACGCCCGCGCCTTCGCCGGGGTGAAGGTCGCCGCGGTGGGCGAGCAGACCGCGGCCCGGCTGCGCGAGTTCGGCATCCAGCCGGACCTGGCGCCGCCCGAGGACAAGCAGTCCGGCGCCGGCCTGGTCGAGGTCTGGCCGCCCTACGACGCCGAGCTCGACCCGATCGAGCGGGTGCTGCTGCCGCGCGCCGACATCGCCACCGAGACGCTCTCCGCCGGCCTCGCCGACCTGGGCTGGGAGGTCGACGACGTGACCGCCTACCGGACGGTGCGCGCGGCCCCGCCGCCCGCCCCGGTCCGCGAGGCGATCAAGGGCGGCGCGTTCGACGCGGTCCTGTTCACCTCCTCCTCCACGGTGCGCAACCTGGTCGGCATCGCCGGCAAGCCGCACAACACCACGGTGATCGCGGTGATCGGCCCGGAGACGGAGAAGACCGCGCTGGAGTTCGGGCTGCGGGTCGACGTGGTCGCGCCCAAGGCGTCGGTTTCCGCCCTCGCGGAGGCGGTTTCGGAGTACGGTGCCAAGCAGCGGGCCGAGGCCCTGGCGGCGGGCAAGCCCGCCCTCAAGCCGAGCCAGAAGCGGCGCGGACGCCGCCGCAAGGCCCTGTGATCAGGGGCCCGGTGAAGTAAGACGATGGAGGACCGTCCCGTGAACGCCCGCTTCCCCGCAGCGCGGCCCCGCCGGCTGCGCCGCACCCCGGCGCTGCGCCGGCTGGTGGCCGAGACCCGTCTGCACCCCTCCGAGCTCATCCTGCCCATGTTCGTCAAGGAGGGCATCGACGCGCCCAACCCGGTGTCGTCCATGCCCGGCGTGTTCCAGCACACCCCGGACAGCCTGCGCAAGGCCGCCGAGGAGGCGGTCGAGGCCGGGGTCGGCGGCATCATCCTGTTCGGCATCCCCGCCGCCAAGGACGAGCGCGGCTCCGCCGCCGACGACCCCGACGGCGTGGTGCAGAAGGCGCTCCGCGACCTCTCCTCCGACCTCGGCGGGGACATCGCGGTCATGGCCGACCTGTGCCTGGACGAGTACACCTCGCACGGCCACTGCGGCCTGCTCACCGCCTCCGGCGAGGTGGACAACGACGCCACCCTGGAGCGCTACGCCTCCATCGCCGTCGCCCAGGCCGAGGCGGGCGTGCAGGTCGTCGGCCCGAGCGGGATGATGGACGGCCAGGTCGCCGCGATCCGCGCCGCGCTGGACGGGGCCGGCCACCACGAGGTGGCGATCCTGGCCTACGCCGCCAAGTACGCCTCCGCGTTCTACGGCCCCTTCCGGGAGGCCGCCGAGGGCGCGCCGCAGTTCGGCGACCGCACCGGCTACCAGCAGGACCCGGCCAACGCCGCCGAGGCGCTGCGCGAGGTGGAGCTGGACGTCGCCGAGGGCGCCGACATGGTCATGGTCAAACCGGGCCTGGCCTACCTGGACATCGTCGCGAAGGTCGCCGCGTCCTGTCCGGTGCCCGTCTCCGCCTACCAGGTGAGCGGCGAGTACGCGATGGTCGAGGCGGCCGCGGAGAAGGGCTGGCTGGACCGCGAGCGGGCGATCATGGAGACGCTGCTCGCCTTCCGCAGGGCGGGGGCGGCGCAGATCCTCACCTATTGGGCCGTAGAGGCCGCGCGCATGCTGCGCTGAGGGCCGGAACGACCGGGAGGCACCCGGGCGGGACGGCGCGAAGCGGCCCCGCACCGGGTGGCAGAGACGACACGGAGCGGGGAGGCGGAAACGATGGCCGACGTACTCAACCGGCGGCGCCGCAGGCACGGGCGCCAGGCCGGGGGGAAGCAGAGCAGCAGGATGGACGCGGCCCTGGAGTACGCCTCCCTGGGGTGGCCGGTCTGCCGGGGCGCCTCCCCCTCCTCGGACGGGGCGCGCGCCTGCGGCTGCGACCGGATGGGCTGTCCGGCCCCGGCCGAGCATCCGGTGTCGGCGGCCTGGGCGGTGGAGGCCACCACCGACCCCGACACGATCCGCCGCTGGTGGACCGCGGCCCCCGAGGCCAACGTGATCCTGCCGACCGGCCGCGTCTTCGACGTCTTCGACGTGCCGGCCGGCGCCGGGGTGATGGCCCTGGCCCGGATGGACCGCGCCGGCACCCGGCCGGGCCCGGTCGCCGCGGTCGACGCGCAGCGCTACCTGTTCTTCGTGGCCACCCGCTCCCCGGCGGACGAGGACGAGTGGTGGTCCTGCCACCTCGACTGCGTCCCGGAGGCCGTGGAGGAGACGCCCGGCCTCCGCTGGCACTGCCGGAACAGCTACGTGCTGGCCGCCCCCTCGCCGCTTCCCTCGGGCGGCGGCGCCTCCTGGATCCGCCCGCCCCGCCTCGGCACGTCCCCCTCCGGTCCCCTCACCGCCCCCGCCGAACTCCCCGACCCGATCGCCGTCCTGGCGGTCCTCGCCGACGCCTGCGAGGAGTTCACCGCCTGACCCCTCCCCGGAGGCCCCTTCCCGCCCGGCCGGGGGACGGCCGGAGCCGGGGAGCGCGGAGCCCCGGCCGGGGGCGCCCGCCCCCTTTCGGTCCGGGCCCGGCACCCGATGTACTGGACGGGGCGCCCGCGAGCGGGGCGCCGGCCTGCTGAGCGGTACCGCCCCCGCCGCGCCCTTTTCCCGCCGCCGACCGCCCGGGGGGCGCCGCGCCCCGCGGACGGCGCGGCCATCGGAGCCGGCGGGCCCGAACGGGCTCCCGCTCCGCCCCGTGCTCTCCTCGCCGCTCCCGGGCGGCGCCTCCGCGCCCCGCGGGGCTCACCGCCGAGCGGCGGCGGAGGGCGGCCGCCCTCCCGGACCGGTGCGCTTCCGGGCCGGCGGCCCCGCGGCGCCGGGCGTCAGCCCTTCTTCGGCGGGTCCAGCCGCTGCTCGCTGACGAGGATGCCGTCCTCGTCGCTGTAGAGCCAGGCCTCGGGGGTGAAGACCACGCCGCCGAAGGCGATCGGCGCGTCCAGCAGGCCGGCACCGGACTTGGCGGACTTGCGCGGGTTGGACCCGAGCGCCTTGACGCCGAGGTCGAGCCCTGCCAGCGCGGCGACGTCGCGGACCGCGCCGTTGATCACCACCCCGGCCCAGCCGTTCTTCTCGGCGGCCGCGGCGATCATGTCGCCCATCAGCGCGGTGCGCAGCGAGCCGCCGCCGTCCACCACCAGCACCCAGCCCTCGCCGGGCTGGTTGAGCTGCTCCTTCACCAGCGCGTTGTCCTCGTGGCACTTGATCGTGGCGATCGGGCCGTGGAACGCGGACCGCCCGCCGAAGGACCGGAACTGCAGCTCGCAGCTCTGCAGCGCGTCCCCGTGCTCGTCGATCAGGTCGGCTGTGGCGAACACCTCGTTCATCGGGCTCCCTCGGATGCGCGTGGGGCGGTGGCGCGGGCCGCCCCGGGCCCGCGCACGCTGTCCCCGAAACGCTATCCGGGCCGGCCCGGTCCGCCGCGCCCGCCCCCGCCGCCCCGCCACCCGGCCCCGGGGCCCGGCGGGGAGGCGGCGCGGAGCGGGCCGGAAGCGGTGCCACACTGGATCCGTGGCTACACATCAGACTTCCGTTGAGCTGTTCGAACGCGCCGGCGCCGTGGTGCCCGGGGCGGTCAACTCCCCCGTGCGCGCCTTCGGCGCGGTCGGCGGGACGCCGCCCTTCATGGCCTCCGGGAACGGCCCGTACCTGACCGACGTGGACGGCAACACCTACGTCGACCTGATCTGCTCCTGGGGGCCGCTGCTGCTGGGGCACACCCACCCGGCGGTCGTCGACGCGCTGCAGGAGGCCGCCGCGCACGGCACCTCCTTCGGCGCGCCCAGCCCCGGCGAGGTGGAGCTGGCCGAGGAGATCACCGCGCGCACCCCGGTGCAGAAGGTCCGCCTGGTCAACTCCGGGACCGAGGCGACCATGTCGGCGATCCGGCTGGCCCGCGGCGCCACCGGCCGCAGCAAGGTGGTGAAGTTCGCCGGCAACTACCACGGCCACGTCGACGCGCTGCTGGCCGCCGCCGGCTCGGGGGTGGCGACCTTCGCGCTGCCCGACTCGCCCGGCGTCACCGGGGCCAGCGCCGCCGACACCCTGGTGCTGCCCTACAACGACATCGAGGCGGTGGAGCGGGCCTTCGCCGAGTCCGGCGACGAGATCGCCTGCGTGATCGCCGAGGCCTGCCCGGCCAACATGGGCATCGTGCCGCCCAAGGACGGCTTCAACGCGAAGCTGCGGGAGATCACCCGCCGGCACGGCGCGCTGCTGGTGCTGGACGAGGTCCTCACCGGCTTCCGGGTCTCCCGCTCCGGCTGGTACGGCCTGGAGGGCGTCGAGCCCGACCTGACCACCTTCGGCAAGGTGATGGGCGGCGGGCTGCCCGCCGCGGCCTTCGGCGGCCGCGCCGACCTGATGGACCAGCTGGCCCCGACCGGCCCGGTCTACCAGGCCGGCACCCTGTCCGGGAACCCGCTGGCGACCGCCGCGGGCCTGGCGACGCTGCGCAACGCCACCGACGAGGTCTACGCGCACATCGACCGGGTGTCCGCGCAGGTCTCCGACGCCGCGGAGAAGGCGCTCGGCGCGGCCGGGGTGCCGCACCGGGTGCAGCGCGGCGGCAACCTGTTCACCGTGTTCTTCACCGACGCCGAGGTCACCGACTTCGACGGCGCCCGCGCCCAGCACCTCCAGCGCTACTCGGCGTTCTTCCACGCCATGCTGGAGCAGGGCGTCTACCTGCCGCCCGCGGCGTTCGAGGCGTGGTTCTTCTCCGCCGCCCACGACGAGGAGGCCGTCGGCCGGGTGCTGGCCGCGCTGCCCCGCGCCGCGGAGGCCGCCGCCCGGGTGCCCTAGCCGCCGCCGGGCGCCGCGCCGGCCCCTCCCGGCCGCCGCCCCCGGTGCCGCCGGGGCCGGCGCGGGAGGCCCGCCGCGGCGCCCGCCCCGGCGCCGTCCGCGCTCGTCGGAGGCGGTCCGGTCCGCTGGGACGGGGATTAAACCCAGGGTCTAGGGTTGTTATCGACCCTGGTTCCGGACGGCGGTCCCGGAACCGGGCGGTTCCAGAGCCGGGCGAGGCCGGGGAGGGCGCCTCCCGCGGCCGCCCCACCCTGTGCGACCCGAAGGGAAACCATCGGCCGATGACCACGACCACCGTCGTCCACCTCCTGCGCCACGGCGAGGTGCACAACCCCGGGGCGATCCTCTACGGGCGCCTCCCCGACTTCCACCTCAGTGAGAACGGGACGGCGATGGCCGACCTGGCCGCCAAGTGGTTCGAGGGGCGCGACGTCGCCGCACTGCACTCCTCGCCGCTGGAGCGGGCCCAGGAGACCGCCGCGCCGCTCGCCGCCGCGACCGGCCTGGACGTGCGCCTGGACGACCGGCTGATCGAGGCCGCCAACCGGCTGGAGGGGCGGCACGTGTCCGCGCGCTCGCTGCGCGACCCCTCGCTCTTCCGCCACCTGTACAACCCGTTCCAGCCGTCCTGGGGCGAGCCCTACCGGCGGATCGTCACCCGGATGGTCGACGTGGTCAAGCACGCCCGCAAGGAGGCGTGGGGGCGCGAGGCGGTCTGCGTCAGCCACCAGCTGCCGATCTGGATGGCGCGGATGGCCGCCGAGCGCAAGCGGCTCTGGCACCGCCCGGACCGCAGGCAGTGCAACCTGGCCAGTGTGACCTCACTCACCTTCGAGGACCAGCGCCTGGTCAGCGTGGGCTACACCGAGCCCGCGGCGGAGCTGTACGGCTCCGATCCGGTGCTGCCGGGCGCGTGACGCGCCTGGTGCATGCACCGACGGGGGAGAGGGTAGGCTGGTCCTTCGGGTGCGGTGACCGCGCCGGCGGGACCGCCCGCGCAGCCGCACTCCCCCGATCGCCCCTGGCGCCTCTGGTGCTTGAGGGCCGTCATGTCCTCGATGTCTTCTGCGAGAAGGTGATCGCATGGGTTCCGTGATCAAGAAGCGCCGCAAGCGCATGGCCAAGAAGAAGCACCGCAAGCTGCTCAAGCGCACCCGCGTCGCGCGCCGCAACAAGAAGTAGAAGTAGGACCGTCTCTCCGCCGACGCCTGCGGCCGACGCGGAGAAATCCCCCTCTTCCACGATTCCCGATCTGCGGAGGCGTGAGGCCATGGGCCGCGTCGTTCTCGTCACCGGTGTCTCCCGGTACCTGGGTGCCAGGGTCGCCGAACAACTGAGCGCCGACCCCGGGGTGGACCGGGTCGTCGCGATCGACTCCGCCGCGGTGGCCCGGCCGCTCGGCACCGCCGAGTTCACCCGGGTGCGGCTGCACGACGACAGCATCAGCGCGGCCCTGCGCGATTCGGACGCGGACACCGTGGTGCACCTCGGCTTCGCCGAGGCGCCCCGGGGCCGCGGCGGCCGCCGCCGGACCCCCTCCGGCGGCAACGTCCTGGGTACCATGCAGCTGCTCAACGCCTGCCAGCGGTCCGGCACCGCCCAGCGGCTGGTGGTGCGCTCCAGCGCCGCCGTCTACGGCAGTTCGGACCCCGGTGCCCCGTGCACCGAGGAGCTCGGCTCCCGGGAGGTTCCGCGCTCGGCCTACGCCCAGGACGCGGCCGAGGTGGAGCGCTACACCCGGACGCTGGCCCGGCGCCGCCCCGACCTCTCGGTGGCGGTGCTCCGCTTCGCCAGCCTCATCGGCCCCGCCATGGAGACCCCGCTGACCCGGTACTTCGGGCTGCGGGTGGTGCCCACGGTGCGCGGCTACGACCCGCACATGCAGTTCATCCACTCCGAGGACGGGGTGGAGGCGGTGCGCCGGACGGCCCTCGGCGGCGACGGCGGCGGCGCCCTGGACGGCGTGTTCAACGTCGCCGCCCCCGGCTCGCTGCCGCTCTCGCACTGCCTGCGCCGGGTGGGCGGCCGCCGGTTCGCCGTCCCCGAGCGCGGCCTGCGGATGCTGCGCGGGATCGCCCGCCGCACCGAGCTGGACTACTCGCCCGAGCAGCTCCGCCTGCTCTGCTGCGACCGGGTCCTGGACCACGGGAAGCTGGAGCGCGCGCTGGGCTGGAGCCCCTCCTACACCTCGCAGGAGGCCTTCGAGAGCTACCTGGCGGCCGCGGCGGCCTGACCGCGCCCTTCCCCTCTCCCCTTCTTCTCCGCGCCTCTTCCCGGTGCCCCGCGCCGATGCCGCCGCGCCGGAGAGCCGGGGCGCGCCTGCCGCCGCCGGGCCGGATCGTTGATGGGAGACCGTCCCAGGGCGATGATCTTGACGTTGCGGGGCCATCAGAGCGCTCTGACGGCCCCGCAACGTCAAGATCATCGGAGGAGGGGCGGGGCCGGGGGCTGCTGCGGCGGCCGCCCCTTTCCCGCCGGCGGTCTAGCGGCGGGAGCGGCGCACCGCGCCCACCGCGAAGCCGCCGACCAGGGCGCCGGCCGCGGCGGCCGGGACGCCCACCCGCAGCGCCGCGCGGTGCCGCCGGAACTCGTGCACCGGCCAGCCGTGCGCCAGCGCGTACCTGCGCAGCCGGTCGTCGGGGTTGACCGCGTTGGGGCGGCCCACCTCGCCGAGGAGCGGCAGGTCGTTGGCGGAGTCGCTGTAGGCGGTCGAGGAGGCCAGGTCCAGCCCCTCCCGCTCGGCCAGCTCGCGCACGGCCGCGGCCTTGGCCGGCCCGTGCATCATCTCGCCGATGAGCCGCCCGGTGTACACCCCGTCGGCGGTCTCGGCGATCGTGCCGATCGCCCCCTCCAGGCCGAGCCGGCGCCGGATGATGTCGGCCAGCTCCACCGGGGTGGCGGTGACCAGCCAGACCCGGTCGCCGGCCCGCAGGTGGCGCTGGATCAGCGCGCGCGAGCCCTCCCAGATCCGGTCGGACATGGTCTCGTCGTAGATCTCCTCGCAGAGCTCGACGAGGTCGTCGACCCGGTACCCGGCGACGAAGGCGAGCGCCGCCTCGCGGGCGGCGTCCATGTGCTCGCGGCGCTCGTTGCCGCCGACCCGGAAGACCAGCTGGCCCCAGCCGAAGCGGAGCAGGTCGCGGGTGGTGAACAGGTCGCGGGCGGCGAGCCCGCGGGCGAAGTGGTAGATCGACGCTCCGCGCATCAGCGTGTTGTCGACATCGAAGAAGGCCGCGCGGTGGCGTCCAGGGGTTCGGCCCGGCATGGCATCGAGCCTATGGCCCGGCCGGAGGCGCCCGGCGCCGGGGAGGGGGCGCCGACCGTGTCGTGATGTAACTCACAGCATGAACGGCGATGCAGGTGATCGCGGTGTGCCGGGCTGCGCGTTCCGCCCCCCGGACGGGGGTCGCGGCGCCCGCCGATTCACGTTCACTCCTCCGCGTGCAGCATGATTAGCGGGATGGTCGAGGTAGCACTGGCATTCGTCTGCGCCCTGGTCGCATGGAGCGCCGCGGCGGCGCTGATCGCGCGCGCCCTGCGTGAGCCGCGCACCTACGCGAAGGTGCTGGCAGGTTCCGCGGGGTCGGTCGCGGTCGCGCTGAGCGCCGCGTTCATCGGGGCGCTTCTCGATTTCTCCGGTCCGACGTTCCGCCTCCTGCAGATCGGCGCGGGCCTGCTCGGCCCGCTCCTCGCCGCGTGGGGGGCGGCCGAGTACGCGGTGGCCTCCGCTCGGGCGCGGTTCGGGCTGCGCCTGGGCGTGGCCGTGCTGTCGGTGGTCCCGGTGGTGGTCCTGGCGCTGGACCCGGTCCGCGGGAACTTCGACAAGGACTACCCGGCGATGTCGGACCACTACGACCTCATCCCGGGGATCGCACTGGGCGCGGTGCACGTCTTCTCCGTCGGCCTGCTCCTGGCCTGCGCCGTTCTGGCCGTGCGCGCCGAGGGGCGGCGCACCGCGAACCACCGGCTCTCGGTGGTCGGGCTGATCGCGCTGGCCGTGCTGCTGGAGATCACCGTCACCCGGCTCGGCCTGGGCATGCTGGGGCAGGTGCTGATGGCGGGCGCGCTCGGCGCGCTGTGGACCGGCTTCCTCCGCGCGCAGAACCCGCCCGAGGAGCCCAGAGGCCGCCGCCGGGGCCGCCGGCGCAGCGGTGCGCCGCGCTCCGGCGGCGACGACCTGGACGAGCACGACCGAGAAGACCCGGACGAGGGAGACGACGAGGTGTGGGGACGGCGCCGCAAGCGGACCGAGGACGACCACTACGACGACGACGGCTACGGCGACGGCTATGACGGCGGCTACGACGAGCCGCCCGCCCCGCGGGCGCCGTCCAGGCTGCGCGGCGTCATCACCATCTACACGCTGGCCGAGGGCGGTGCGGACGGCTTCGACGACTGCGCGGACCTGGTCGTGGACGAGGTCGCCCGGCGGGAGCCGGACACCCTGCTGTTCGCCTGCCACACCGTGCCCAGCGCCCCGCTGCAGCGCATCGTCTACGCGATCTACCGGGACGAACTCGCGCTGGAGGAGCACGAGCAGCAGCCGCACGTCCGCGAGTTCTCCCGCCGCTCGGGGCAGTTCGTCACCGCGACCAACGTCATCGAGCTGGCCCTGTCGGGGGCGTCGGCCACCGACAACCTCGCCGACATGCTGATGCCCCGCTAGCCCGCCGGCCGGGCCCGGGTCCTCCCCTCCGCGATCCCCGGGGAGGAGGGCGGGGGAGCCGGGCCCCGCGGCCCCTCCCGGGCCGTTCCCGCCGTGCGGGGCCGCTCTTCCCCGCCGGTTCGCCCGCCGTTCGGCGGGGCGTTCCGGCCCGGCGGCCGGAAGCCCTCCGGCGGCCGGTTAGGCTCGTACGGCCGCCCGGCTCCGGGCGCCCCGCGCCGCAGGTCGGGGCCTCGGCGCAGGGCAGCGCCCGTGCCTCGGCGCGGGTGAAGTACCCTTCCTTGAGGTATCCGTCCCCCGGCGTCCGAGACGTCGCAGCGGGACCGCCGCCGGCCGGCCCCCCGGTCCGCGGGCGCCGCCGAACCCCTACGGAGCGTGCTGGAATCCCGATGCGCAAATTCCTCGTCTTCCTGGTCCTTCTGCTGATCCTGCTGGTGGTGGCGGACCGGGGCCTGCACGCGGCGGCTCAGAGCGAGATCGCCAAGCGCGTCTCCGCCCAGTACGAGCTGGCGTCGGAGCCCGCGGTCACCATCGGCGGCATCCCCTTCCTCACCCAGGCCGTGGGCGGGAACTACTCCGAGATCAACATCGTCACCGGCGCGATGAACGTCGGCGACGTCCAGCTGGAGCGGGTCGACGTCACCGCCTACGACGTCCAGGCCCCGATCTCGGAGCTGATGAGCAGCGCCCCCCAGGCGACCGCCGGGCGGGCCGAGGCCACCGTGAAGCTGCCCTACAGCGAGCTGCAGAAGCGGCTCCCGGAGGGCATCGTGATCAACAACGAGGGCGGCGAGCCGCGGATGAGCGGCGACCTGTCCCTGGGCGGGTTCAGCCGCCCGGTCTCCGCCGGGCTGGACATCGCGGTGCAGGGCGACGCCATCGCCGTCACCCCGGTCGACGTGCAGATCGGCGACACCGGCCTGGACCTGGCCGGCCAGGTCGAGCAGCGGCTCGCCGTCTCGCTGCCCATCCCGAGGCTCCCGTTCGGCCTGGAGATCACCGGCATCCAGGCCAAGCCCGGCGGCGTCGAGGTCTCCGCCGAGGCCGCCGACGTCCAGCTGATCGGCGGGCAGGCGCAGCAGGGGTGAGCGGCGCCGCGCTGACCGCCGGGGACCTGGGCGGCCCGCTCGGCGAGCGGGCCACCCTGGTGCAGTTCTCCTCCGCGTTCTGCCGCCCCTGCGCGGCCACCCGGCGGGTGCTGGCCGAGGTCGCGGGGATGGTCCCGGGCGTCGCCGCGCTCGACGTCGACGCGGAGTCCCACCTGGAGCTGGTCCGCGCCCTGGAGGTCGAGTCCACCCCCACCGTGCTGGTGCTGGACGCCGGCGGGCGGGAGCGGGTCCGGGCGGCCGGCCTGCCCAGAAAAGCCGACGTGATCGCCGCCCTGGGCCGGGTCCTGGACTGACCTGCGCCTTCCGCGCGAACCGGCCGCCCGGCCCCGGCGCCGGCCGCGGCGGCGGGCGCCGTGTGAGGCGGGCCACGGGTGACATCCTCGGCCCGAGCCCGTACGATCGGTCACGTGAACTCGGTGACAGGCGCGTTTCTGACGAAGCGGCGGGCAGTGGACTACTGCCACGTCGCCGCCGCGCTCTGTCTTCCCCGCCCGTAGAGCGGGACACCGCCGCGCCCTGAACCGGGCGCGCCCGTGGACCACCGCCGACGCCGCGCGCATCCTCCCGCCCCGCCCCGGCACCGCTCACGCAGCAGGGACACCACCATGCAGCCGGTCATCCAGGACCGGCGGTGGACCGCACCGCCGCAGTCCGCGAACCGCCTCGCACACCCGACCGCCGACGCACGCCTCCGGGCGGCCGGTCCCGCATGCGCGCACGCCCCTCTCAACGCCGCTGCACACATCGATCAAGGAGGTTCCCCATGAGCCGCTCCGACGTCCTGGTGGACGCCGACTGGGTGGAGGCTCACCTGGACGACCCGAAGGTGGTCCTCGTCGAGGTCGACGAGGACACCTCGGCCTACGACAAGGGACACATCCGCAACGCGATCAAGCTCGACTGGAAGAAGGACCTCCAGGACCCGGTCCGCCGCGACTTCGTGGACCGGACCGGCTTCGAGAAGCTCCTCTCCGAGCGGGGCATCGCCAACGACGACACCGTCGTCCTCTACGGGGGCAACAACAACTGGTTCGCGGCCTACGCCTACTGGTACTTCCGCCTCTACGGGCACCAGAGCGTGAAGCTGCTCGACGGCGGCCGCAAGAAGTGGGAGCTGGACTCCCGCGAGCTGGTCGACACCGCGACCGAGCGGCCGGCCGCCCAGTACACCGCGGCCGAGCAGGACACCTCGATCCGGGCGTTCCGCGACGAGGTCGTCGAGGCGATCGGCAGCAAGGCGCTGGTCGACGTCCGCTCGCCCGACGAGTTCACCGGCAAGCTGCTCGCCCCGGCGCACCTGCCGCAGGAGGCCTCGCAGCGCGCCGGGCACATCCCGACCGCGCGCAACATCCCGTGGGCGAAGGCGGCCAACGAGGACGGCACCTTCAAGTCCGACGAGGAGCTCCGCGAGATCTACTCCGAGGCCGGCGTCGACCTGGACGGCGACGTCATCGCCTACTGCCGGATCGGCGAGCGCTCCTCGCACACCTGGTTCGCCCTGCACGAGCTGCTGGGCCTGCCGAACGTGAAGAACTACGACGGATCCTGGACCGAGTACGGCTCCCTGGTGGGCGTCCCGGTCGAGCTGGGGGAGGCCAAGTGAGCGCGGACGGATGCGGCGCGCCGGTCGGCGGTGTGGTGCTCTCCGAGGGCGCCGCGGCCGACCAGGCCGTCATTCAGGGCGTGGTGAGCCGGGGCGGCGCGCCGCTGGCCGGCGCCTACGCCCGGCTGCTGAACGGGTCCGGCGACTTCGTCGGCGAGGTCGCCACCGGTGACGAGGGCACCTTCCGCTTCTTCGCCGCCGACGGCGACTGGAAGGTGAAGGTCCTGGCCTCCCGGGGCTTCTCCGCCGAGTTCGATGTGCGCGCGGAGGTCGGCAAGGTCGCCGACCTCGCCGTCCAGGCCTGACGGCCGGGCGGAGGGCGCGACGGCGTCCGCGGAGGGCCCGCCGAGGGAAAGGGCCGATGACCCGACCGGATCCGCCGGTTGCTAGGGTTCGCACCGTTCACCTCCCCCCGCACGGAGAAGCAGCAGGACATTGACCACCGCCGCCGCCATCGCGGTCCTCGCCGCGGCCCTGCTGCACGCGGGGTGGAACGCCATCGCGCACGCGATCACCGACCGGCTGCTCGGCTTCGCGCTGATCGGCGCGGCGGGCATGGCGGGCGGCGCGGCCACCGCGGCCTTCGCCGGCCTGCCCGACCCGGCGTCCTGGCCGGCGCTGGGCCTCTCGGCCCTGCTGCACGTCGGCTACATGGGCCTCCTCATGCTCTCCTACCGGGTGGGCGACTTCGGCCAGGTCTACCCGCTGGCCCGCGGCACCTCCCCGTGGCTGGTCGCGCTGGGCGCCGCAGTGCTCCTCGGCGAGACGCTCTCCCCGCTGCACCTGGCCGGCGTCCTGGTGGTCTCCGCCGGGCTGACCGCGCTGGTGTTCGCCGGCGGCGTCCCCGGCCGCGACCGGCTGCCGGCGCTGGGCGCCGCCCTGGCCACCGGGGCGATGATCGCCGCGTACACGGTGGTGGACGGCGTCGGGGTCCGCGCCTCCGGCGACCCGCTGGCCTATCTGGCCTGGCTGATGATCCTGGAGGGGCCGTGGTTCCTCATCGCCGCCCTGGTGCTGCGCCGGGGCCGGCTGGCGTCGCAGCTCCGCCCGGTCTGGCGGATCGGCGCGCTCGGCGGCCTGCTCTCCATGGCCGCCTACGGGCTGGTGCTGTGGGCGCAGACCATGGGCAGCCTGGCGGCGGTCGCGGCGCTCCGGGAGACCAGCATCATCTTCGGGGCGATCATCGCCGCCCTGGTCTTCAAGGAGGGCCTCGGCCGGCTCCGGGTGCTCTCCGCGGTGGTGGTGGCGACCGGGATCGCCCTGCTCAACCTCTGACCGGGGGCGGCCGCCCCCGGCCCCTCCGCCCGGCACACCGAACGGGGACGAGTCCGGCATCGGGGCGAAAGGTCGTGACAACTCGGCTCCGTCCTGTCAGCATTTCCTCTCACCAGGAGGTGCTCGGAGTTGCCCGAACCAAGGACTGGACCCCCGCAGCATCGGACGACCCACCTCGGCTGGCGGCACGAGGTGCTGATCGGCGACCCCGGCCCCCCGCCGCGCCGCCCGGCCCCCGCCGAGCGCGCCGAGGTCAGCCCGGAGTGGGTGGCGGCGCAGCGGGGCACCGAGGCGCACACCAACCGGCCGCTGGTCGTCGCGGTGCGGGTGCTGTGCGGGCTGGCGCTGCTCGCCGTCGCCCTGTGGCCGCTGCGCATCCTGCCCGGCCTGCTCGCCCTGGTCGCGGTGCTCGCCTGCCTGGTGGTCGCGGTTCCGGTGGCGGTGGCGCTGCTGCAGAGCCGCCGGGTGGTCGCCGAGCGGCTGGCCGCTGAGCGGGCCCGGCTGGAGGCCGAGCGGCGGGCGGCCGAGGGGGAGCTCCGCCGCCGCCAGGAGGAGCACGCCCGGGAGCACACCGCCTGGCGGGCGCGGCGCCGCGCGTTCGAGGCGCAGCCGCGCTGGTACGGGCTGAAGGTGCCGGAGGACGCCGCCGCGGTGCTCGTCGCCGGCGGCACCGACGCCGGCTGGTCGGCGGTGCTGACCGCGGTCGGCGCGTCCCGGGTCGGCTCCGGGGGCGACGTCACCGTGCTCGACCTGTCCGGCCGCGCCGTCGCCGGGGACCTGGCCGCGCTGGTCCGCCGGGCCGGCATCGCCCCGCGGATCTGGGTGCTCCCCGCCGACCTGCCCCGGATGAACCTGGGCATCGGCCTGGAGGCCGCGCAGCGCGCCCGCACCCTCGCCGCGGTCGCCGCCGCGTTCGATCCCAAGGCCGACACCGAGGCCGACGTGGAGCTGATCGGCGCGGTGCTGGAGGTGCTCGGCCCGGACGCCGGGACCGGCGACCTGCTGGCCGGCCTGCGCGCGCTCGCCCTCCCCGAGGAGGAGGCGGGGGAGGAACCGCCGGACCCGCTCACCGCGGAGCAGCGGGCGCGGATCCGGGAGCGCTGCGGCACCGGCCGGGAGCGCGCCGAGCGCGCCTGGGAGCTGGAGGGCCACCTGGCCCCCTTCGAGGGGGTCGGGGCGCGGGCCGAGGCCGAGCCCTACGCCCAGGTGAAGATCATCGCCACCGACCGGGCCGCGGGCGCCGTCGCGGCCCGCGCCTACGGCACCTACACCGCGGCCGCGCTCTGCCGGCTGCTGGAGATGCGCGGCGCCGCCGCCGACGGCCGCTGGGGCCGCACCATCATGGTCTGCGGCGCCGACGCCCTCTCCGGCGCCGACCTGGACCGGCTGACGGCCGCGGCCGCCGCGGCCGGAACCGGGCTGGTGCTCTTCTTCCCCGAGGCCGACGACGAGGTGATGGCCCGGCTGGACCGGGACGACGCCTTCCCGGTGCTGATGCGCCAGCCCGCCGGCCGTCCCGCGGCCCGGCTGGCCGAGTGGCTGGGCGGCGCCCCGGAGCTGCCGCTGCACCGGCTCACCGAGGTGATCGGCGAGGCCCTGGACGGCACCGTCGCCGACAGCTACGTGGAGGACGTCCACCCCGGGGCGGCGGCCACCGCGCCGGTCGCGGTCCGCAACGCGGCCTCCTCGATCCCGCCGCTGGACCTGGCCCGGCACCTGCGCGACGCGACGTCCTGGGGCCGGGCCACCGCCCAGGCCGCGCAGATGGACGAGGAGGGCGCGGGGGCCGGCACCCGCTCCCACCGGATCGACGCCCACGGCCTGCGCACGCTGCCGCCCACCGCGATGCTGGTGCCCGGCCCGGACGGCCCGGTCGCGGCCGACGCCAACCCGGGCATCCTCACCCTGCCCGCGGCCACCCTGGCCACCGTGGAGGAGGGGCCGCCCGCCCCGCCGCCCGAACCGGAGGGGGACGCCCCCGCCCCCAACCTCGGCCCGCCCCCGGAGCGCCTGGACTGGCGCTCGGAGCGGCAGCCCGAGGCGCACTGACCGCGACCGGAGGCCGGCCGGGCCGGCGGCGGGGAGGCCCGCGCATCCGCCGGTCCGCGGGACCGGGGAGCACACGGGACGGCGGTGGGCCGGGCCACGGCGTGCGGCCAATAGGCTAAGAGGGGAACCGCGCCCTCCGACCGGACGGGGCGCTCCCGCCGGCCCGGGGCCGGTGACTCCGAGCGGAAACCTAGTGGGGATCATGAGCGAACTTCCCTTGCGCGCCCAGCTCGCCTCCGTGCTGGGCAAAGGAGCGGCGTCGCTGTCCCGGGCGACCGGGCGGGGCGACGGCTCCGTCATCGGCGGCCGGGTCGCGCTCAAGGTCGAGCCGGACCTCCTCTCGAAGCTGGCCCGCGGCCGGCGGCTCGCCCTGGTCAGCGCGACCAACGGCAAGACGACCACGACCCGGCTGATCACCGCGGCGCTGCGCGACCTCGGCGAGGTCGCCACCAACGACCAGGGCGCCAACATGCCCACCGGGCACATCACCGCCCTGTCCCGCTACCCGGACGCGCGCGTCGGGGTGCTGGAGGTCGACGAGAAGTACCTGCCGCAGGTCATCAAGGACACCAAGCCCGCGGTGACGGTCCTGATGAACCTCAGCCGGGACCAGATGGACCGCGCCTCGGAGATCAACCTCCTCGCCAAGAAGTGGCGCGACGTCCTGCGCACCAGCGAGACGCACGTCATCGCCAACGCCGACGACCCGCTGGTCGCCTGGGCGGGGCTGGGCGCGCAGCACGCCACCTGGGTGGCGGGCGGCCAGCGCTGGAAGGAGGACTCCTGGTGCTGCCCGGAGTGCGGCGGCCACCTCAAGCGCGACCCCGACCCGCACTGGGAGTGCCCGGAGTGCGGCCTGCGCCGCCCGGACGCCTCCTGGGCCGTGGACAACGCCTCCGACAGCGTGGTCGACCCCAACGGCGGCGCGCTCCGGCTGGACCTGGGCCTGCCCGGTGACGCCAACCGGTCCAACGCCGCCATCGCCCTGGCCACCGCCGCCGCCTACGGCATCCACCCCAAGCAGGCGCTGCCGCGGCTGCGCGAGATCCGCTCGGTCGCCGGCCGCTACACCTCGGTGGTCACCCACGGCGTCGAGGTCCGGCTGCTGCTCGCCAAGAACCCGGCCGGCTGGCTGGAGTCCTTCGCGGTGCTCGGCCCGCCGGACGTGCCGGTGCTGCTCTCGGTGAACGCCCAGATCCCCGACGGCAAGGACACCTCCTGGCTGTGGGACGTCGACTACACCGTGCTGCGCGGCCGCCGGGTGTTCGTGCTCGGCGAGCGCCGCACCGACCTGGCGCTGCGCCTGGAGACCGACGGCGTGGCCTTCGAGACGGCCGACCGGGTGGACGACGTCGTCGCCCGGCTCAAGGGCGAGCGCCCCGACCTGACCAAGGTCGACGTGATCGCCAACTACACGGCCTTCCAGCAGATCCGCGCGGCCTACGGGCGGGTCCAGTGACCGCCCGGCACCCAGGACACGAGGACAGGTGAGCATGACCGACACGAGCAGCGCGCTGCGCATCGTCTGGATCTACCCCGACCTGCTCAGCACCTACGGCGACCAGGGCAACGCGCTGGTCCTCCAGCGCCGCGCCGAGCTGCGCGGCATCCGCACCGAGATGGTGCACGTGCTCTCCAGCGACCCGGTGCCGGCCGAGGGCGACGTCTACCTGCTGGGCGGCGGCGAGGACCGGCCGCAGATCCTCGCGGCCCAGCGGCTCCGCGCCGACGGCGGCCTGAAGCGCGCCGCGGAGGCCGGCGCCGCGGTGCTCGCGGTCTGCGCGGGCTACCAGATCATCGGGGAGAGCTTCGGCGACGACGCGGACAACCCGCTGCCCGGCGTCGGCATCCTGGACGTCCGCAGCGGCCGCGGGGAGACCCGCGCGGTCGGCGAGATCGTCGCGGACATCGCCCCGGAGCTGGGCGGCGGCCGGATCACCGGGTTCGAGAACCACCAGGGCCGCACCTCCATCGGCCCGTCGGCCCGCCCGCTGTCCACCACGGTCGCCGGCATCGGCAACGACGGGCGGACCGAGGGCGCCTACCAGGGCCAGGTGCTCGGCACCTACCTGCACGGCCCGGCCCTGCCGCGCAACCCCGCCCTCGCCGACATGCTGATCAGCTGGCGGGTCGGCCAGATCGCCCCGCTGGAGCCGTCCTGGGGCGAGCGCCTGCACGAGGAGCGCCTCGCCGCGGCCCTGAACGCCTGAGCCGGTCCCTCCCCGGCCTCCGCCCGCCGCGGAGGCCGGGGGCCGCTCCGCCCCGCCGCCGGGCAGGCGCCCCGGAAGGCGCCGGACCCGCGCCGCTCCCGCCGCCCGCCGTCGACCTCCCCTCGAGTCGAAGTCCTACGATGCGGATCGACCGGTGGGAAGCCGTCCACGGCACTGAGGAGCGGGCAGTGATCGTCACCATCGCCAGGGTCATCGACCCCGATCGATTCCTCGAGGTCTTCGAGACCTCCGGCGCGGAGAAGCGGCGGGAGCACGGCTGCCGGGGAGCCTGGGCCTACTTCGATCCCGACGACGCGCACCGGGTGTGGTCCGTCTTCGACTGGGACGCGGAGGACTACGCGGGCTTCCTCGCCGACCCCGAGGTCCCGGCCATCGCACGGCTGCTCGGGATCGAGGCGCCGCCGGTGCACGCCGCCCCCGCGGCCGAGCTCGACGCCTGACCACCGCGCCGGGCCCGCCCGCGGACGGGGCGGTTCCGCCGGCCTCAGCGGCCGCGCAGGCCGCGCAGCCGGTCCTGGGCGGCGGCGCCGGTGTCCGGCGGGACGATGACCTCCTGGGCGGCGGCCACGCCGTCCACCAGGAACTCGGCGTCCACCGGGACGTTCCGCTTCACCAGCGCCAGCGCGATCGGGCCCAGCTCGTGGTGGCGGGCGGAGGAGCCGACCCTCCCGACGGAGCGGCCGTCCAGCTCGACGGCGGCGCCGCGCTCCGGGAGCCGCTCGGCGGTCCCGTCCAGGTGCAGCATGACCAGCCGGCGGGGCGGCCGGCCCAGGTTCTCCACCCGGGCCACCGTCTCCTGGCCGGGGTAGCAGCCCTTCTCCAGGTGGACGGCGGTGCCGATCCAGCCCATCTCGTGCGGGATGCTCCGCTCGTCGGTGTCCAGCCCCTGCCGGGGGCGGTGCCCGGCGATCCGGCCGGCCTCGTGGGCCCAGAGGCCGACCGGGCGCGCGCCGGCCTCGGTGAGCGCCGAGGCGGCCGCGGACAGCGCCTCGCGCGGCAGCAGCAGGTCGGTCTCCTCCTCGGCCCGGCGCACCGGAAGGTCCTCGGGGAGCGACCCGGCGGCCTTGCCCAGCACCTCGTCCCGGTCCGGCCCGGCGAGGGTCAGCACGGCCCGCTCGCCGGTGGCGTCGGCCACCTCGACGCGGAGCATGAACCGCATGGAGTCCAGGAAGGCGGCGAGCTCGGCGCCCTGGCCGGGCTCGGTGTGCAGCCAGGTGGCGGAGCCGTCGTCCAGCACGGCCATGTGCTGCTTGACCCGGCCGTTGGCGTCCATCAGCAGCGCCTCGGTCGCGGTGCCGGCGGGGATGCCCTCCAGCGCCTGGCTGGTGAGGCTGTGCAGCAGGGAGAGCCGGTCCGGCCCGGTGACCCGGACGACGCCCCGGTCGGAGCGGTCGACCCAGCCGGCGGAGCGCTCCAGGGCGCGCGCCTCCTGGGCCGGTTCGCCGTAGTGCGCGGCGACGGCGGAGTCCGGGGCTTCGGCGGCCACCGCCCCGGGGCGGCTCAGCAGGGGTGAGGTCATGCCTGTGAGCCTACGCGGCAGTCGCGGCATTCGCCGAACACGGACAGGTGGCGTGCGTCCGCGCGGAACCCGAACCGCTCCTCCAGCTCCGCCACCAGCTCTTCGGCGAGCTCCAGCGGGACGTCGGAGGCCTCCCGGCAGGACCGGCAGACGAGGTGCAGGTGGTCCGCCTCGGCGGCGAGGTGGTAGGAGGGCGCGCCGGCGCCGAGGTGGGTGTGGGTGACCAGCCCGACCTTCTCCAGCACGTCCAGGGTCCGGTAGACGGTGGACAGGTTGAGGCCCTCGGAGGTCCGCTGCACGCGGGCGCGGATGGCATCGGGCGTGGCGTGCTCCAGCTCGCCCACCGCCTCCAGCACCGATCGCCGCTGGGGCGTGACTCGGTAGCCGCGGGAGCGCAGCTCGTCCTGCCAGGTCCGGTCGGCCATGCCCCGAGTCTACGGGCGCCCCCGGACGCCCGGAGAAGCCCGCGAAAAAACATTTGCCCCACCGCCGGGGGGACGCATACCTTCGAGTCACGCAGGAAAGGAGGTGGTCCTGAAGTGAAGGTTTTTAGGGCTGGCGAGGTGTCCGCCCGCTAGGGCGCACCCAAGCGGTTCGCACCGGCGAATCCACAGCGGACACCCGAACCCCCGGGAGGCCGGACTAGTCCACCGGCCCCGCCGTCCGAGGCGGAGCAGCCCCGGGGGTTCGCCATGCCCGGACCCCGCCCAGAGGAGAAGGGGCCGGCCGGCCGCGTGCCCGGGGCCGAGAACCCTTCCCCCGTTCAGGGCCGGAAGATGAATGCAGAATGACTTCATGGCATCGCTGACCATCCGCGACGTCTCCGATGAGGCCGTTCGCACCATGAAGATCCGCGCCGTGACGAGCGGGCAGTCCCTCCAGGCCTACTTGCGGGCACTCATCGAACGGGAGGCCGCGAAGCCGACCCTGGCCGAGATGGCCGAGCGGATCGAGCGGCGCGCCAAGCCCGAACTGACTGCGGAGGACGTCACCGAGGCGACCGACCAGGGCCGGGAGGGCCGTTGATCGTCCTCGACAACTCGGCGGCGGTCCGGATGCCGACCTCTTCCGACCCCGGCGCGCATGAGCTCCTGCGCCGGGTGGCCGGAGAGGACGTGCTGTGCGCCCCCCACCTGGTCGACACCGAGTCCATGTCGGCGGTCCTCGGGCTCAGGACGGGCGGAAAGATCACCGGCTCCGACGCGGACGCGGCCGTCGCCGACTTCCGCGAGCTGCCGATCGAACGCTATGAAGTGCTCCCCCTGTGGCCCCGGCTCAAGGTGCTGAGGTCGAACCTGTCCGCCTACGACGCCGCCTATGTGGCATTGGCCGAGGCGCTGGACGTACCGATGATCACCGCTGACGCGCGGATGGCGCGGAGCGGGGCGGCCCGCTGCCCGCTGGAGGTCTTCGGCTGGCACGGGCGCTCCCTCACCGGCCCCGCCCGCCTCGTGCGGTGCGGCACGGTGCCGCTGCGCCGTCGGCGGGGCGGGTCGGCCTCCGGGCGGGGTCAGTCCTTCTTCGCGGTCTTCTTGTCGGCGCGCTTGAGCTGGGCGGACATGTAGGAGCGCAGGTCGTGGCCCTGGGCCGCCATGTCCCAGGCGTAGCCGAGGGTCTCGCGGTCGTCGCCGAACAGGCCGTAGAGGCGGTGGCCCGCGGTCACCTCCAGCCCGGTCTCGGTGCGCAGCACGGCGTCGGTGGAGAGCTCCACCCGGTTCGCGAAGACGTTGCCGAGGTAGACCTCGCTGAAGCCCTCCGGGTGCGAGATGAGCACCTCCACGTGGACCGGCGTGGTGCCCTCCGGGGCGTCCTTCGGCAGCTCGGTGCCGGCCGGGCGGATCCGCCAGTAGCCGTTCTCCGAGGTGACGTACTCGCCGAGCGAGCCGTCCCCGGCGACCCGCCAGGCGCAGGACCGGTAGGCCAGGAACGGGCCGCCCTCGTAGGAGAACTCGATCTCCTGGCCGAACTGGAACTCCTCGGTCCCCTCGTAGCCGGCGACGCCGACGCCCTCCCAGCGGCCGATCAGGAAGGACAGTTTTTCAAGATCGGGGTGGATTTCAGGCTGCATAATGTCCGAGAGTAGCCGCGCGCGGGCGGTGCCGGGGCCAGGTCGCCCGGCGGGGCGCAGCCCGGGGACGGGATCCCTTCCGGAGCTGGTAAAGAAGAGGGATGCCCGTGCCCGCCGCCGCTGAGGCGCGGCGCTGGCGTCCAGGGCATGTGCGCCGGGTGCGCGGACGGACGCGCACGGTGCGGGGACCACAACGGAACGGGGGCCTTTTTCAATGCTGGTGATCGGGGCGGTCCTCATCGTCGTCGCGGCCGTGCTGGCCGTACCGGCGGTGATCGCGCTGCTCCGCTACACGGCCCACCGGGACTTCGAGCGGCTGCGCCCGCGGGCGCTGGTCGCGCGCGACGGCCAGGACATCGAGGTGACCGGTGTCGCGGTGGCGGGCCCGTACGGCGAGGACGAGTCGCGGCTGGCCCGCATCGCCTGCGTCTGGCACTGCCACGAGGTGCTGCGGCACTACTGGACGCCCGCCCCGGTCCCGGAGACCGGTGAGCGCGAGCGCACCTACGACTCGATCGCCGAGTACGGCGAGGAGGTGCCGTTCGGCCTGGTCGGACCGGGAACGCCCGAGGACCGGGCGGCGACGGTGCTGGTGGACCCGGCGGACGCCGCCGCGGACGGGATCGACCTCGCCCTGCAGCGCGTCGTGGGCCGCCCGCAGAAGGGCGTCCGCGCCCCCGCCGACGACCTGCTGCCCCGGGTCAAGGGGCGGATCTCGGGGCTGTTCCGCGGGGAGACCATCGAGTTCGAGTACCGGGAGTGGCTGATCAAGTCCGGTACCCCGGTCACCGTCCGGGGACGCGTGCAGGTGCGCGACGGCCGCCCCTTCCTCACCGCCCCGCCCGACGACAAGCTCCGCATCACCCGGACGGAGCAGCCCCCCGCCCAGGAGGCGGCCCACAGCGCCCGCAAGGCCCTCCTCCTCGGCGGAGGCACCCTGGCCTCGGTCGGCGTGGGCCTGCTGATGGTCCTCGGCGCGGTCTGACCCGCTCGGAACGGCCGCCCCCGGACGCCGTCCGGGGGCGGCCGTTCCGCTTGGGCGGGGGAGGCGGCCGGGCCTCTAGGCTTGCGCCATGAGTCGCGCACTGGTGGTCAAGGTCACGGCAGGGGAAGACGCGCCGGAGCGGTGCAACCAGGGGTTCACGGTGGCGGCGGCCGCCGTCGCGTCGGGGGTTCCGGTGTCGCTCTGGCTGACCGGGGAGGCCGCGTGGTTCGCGGTCCCCGGGCGGGCGGAGGGGTTTTCGCTGCCGCACGCCGCGCCCCTGGCCGACCTGCTGGAGAGCGTGCTGCTGGCGGGCCGGGTCACGGTCTGCACCCAGTGCGCCGCCCGCCGCGGCCTGGAGCAGGCCGACCTGATCGAAGGCGTGCGCATCGCGGGAGCCCCGAGCTTCGTCGAGGAGGCCGTCGCGGAGGGAGCGCAGGCCCTCGTCTACTGAGGACCGCCGAGGAGCGCGGAGGACGAGCGGGCGGCGGCGGAGGAGGTAGGGCCGGGGTGCAGGGTCGCCCGGGTGGGGCGTGCACCCGGGCTCGTTCTACCGGCGAGGAGTGTGCGGCCGACGCTCCTGCCTCCGGCCGATCTGCGGGGCGGGGAGGAGGGCCGGGCGGTCCGGAAGGCAGCAGATCCTAGGCGCGGAGAGCCCGCCCCGACTCTGGGCGATCGTCGATGAGGCGGCTCTCGTCCGTCCTGTAGGCGGTCCAGAGGCGATGCGTGGGCAGCTGGAGCATCTGATCTCTGTCGGCCGGAAGCACGACAACGCGCATGTTCAGGTATTGCCGTTCTCTGCTGGTGCTCACGCTGGTCTCGCGGGCCGGTTCGTCTTGCTGGAGTTTCCTGAGGACCCTGGGGTGGTCCACGTGGAGTCCGCTGCAGACGGCCTCTACCTGGAGACTCCTCAAGATCTTCAGCGCTATCAGCTGCTCTACGATCACGTGCACGCATCTGCATTGTCGGTCCGAGATTCCCGGGGATATCCCAAAAACCGGGTGTCAGCCCTCTAGAAAGAAGAACCAGATGGAACCGGTCTTTCACAAGTCCAGCTACAGCGGGTCTCACGGGGACTGCGTCGAGGTCGCCGACTCTCCCCAGGCGAGCGCAGTGCGCGACACCAAGAACCGCCGCCTCGGCGCACTCCTCTTCCCTTCTCCCGAGTGGCGTTCCTTTGGGCTGACCGCTCCTGGCGACGGAGAAGGCCCGCCGCGCTTCGCGCGGCGGGCCACGCGGGTGGGAGCGCGGAGCGCCCATCTCTCCGGCTACGCCTCGACGAGCTCGATCCCGATCGCGACCACGCCCAGGGCCTCGCGCTCGGGCGGGTAGATCTCCCGGATGTTGCGGAGCTGGTCGGCTTTTGAAGCGTTCGGGTTCACCGACGAGACCGGCTCGTGCTCGAACATCTCGTCGAAGTCCCGATAGCGGGCAAGCCGCGTGATCCGCGTGAGCACTTCCTCGTTGCGGCACTTGAACCGGAGAAGGTCACCTTCCTTAAGCCGCTTGCGGCTGCTGTCGTCGACCCTGATCTCGGTCGTCTTCTTGCCCGAGGCGATCAGGTCGAAGTAGCGCTTGTAGATGCCCATCTCGTGCGCGCGGGGGCGCTGGTCGAGGTCGGCGGGCCGGTCGGTCATGAGTCGTCCGAGTTCCTTGACGGTGAAGCTTCGGAAGAAGTGCTTCGGATCGGTGAGCAGTTCGCCGACGAGCCACAGCAGCGCGTCGACGTAGTGGTCGGTATCCCCCGGCCATTGGGTGGTGTCGAGCATCCACGGCTCGACGTCGGCCGGCAGCGCGCCCGGGCCGCGGTCGCGCAGCAGCGACTTGGACAGCTTCGCGCCGGTCGGGGCGAGCACCTGGGGCGTGAAGATCCGGAGCGGCATCCGCGCGCCGGGGGTGTCCAGGACGCCGAGGGCTCCGTCGACGAGCTGTGAGCCGAACGCCCAGTCGCCGCCCTTGAGCATCACCCGCAACGTGGTGTCGTCGCGGACGAGCAAGCGCTCTTTGACCAGGTTCCGGTACAGGGTGGCCACGTCGATGTAGGCGTCGTTCTCCGGGTCGACGTCGATCTCGTAGGCCCCGTGGTCGAGGCAGACGGCAGCGAAGCGGGCGCCGTCTTCGTCGAGGTGCACGAGCTTGGTCCGGTCGGCGCGCTTCTCCGCCCACCCGCAGTCGGGGCAGGGAACCCGGATGTGCACGACCCCGTGCGAAGGCGCCATCCACCACCGGATCTCGTCGAGCCGCTCAAGGGTGCGGAGGAACTCGGCGCGAAACGCCGGGCTCGACTGCTGGTCGGTGTAGGTCTCCAACGCGTAGTCGGTCGCGGTGGCCTCCGACAGGGAGTCGAAGAACGCCCGGTAATAGGTGTCGATCAGCTCGTCGACGCCGGCCTTGCCCAGGGCGTGAAAGTAGGTGGCCTGGTAGGCGTGGTGGGTCTCGGGGTCGAGGATCACCTCATGCGGCGCGTTGTCCAGCGCGCCGAAGCGTACCGAGGTCTCGACCGGGAACTCGCGCCGGGCGATCTTCGCGAGGAGGAAAGCCGTCGTCTGAACCAGGTTCGTCCCCAGGTGCGGGGCGCCGTTGATCTGGGTTCCGACGACGAATTCGATGCGCCGGGGCCGCATGGCGTGCACGCGGGGGCGCAACATGTCGATGGACCGGAGCAGGGCGTTGGCCAGAACCGAGTTGGGGGAGATCAGCAGGGGGGCGGCCGGCACGGTGTCACCTCTGGGGCTTGGGTATGCGCACGTTCGCGAGGATGAAGTCGACCCGGTGCTCGGCCGATTCGGCGGGGACGAAGGTCGGTTCGTACCCGGCGTCGTAGTAGCCCTGAACGATCAGCTCGTGAACGCGGCGGATCTCGCGTTCCTTGGCCCACACGATGTCGTCGGGGTCTTCGAAGGTGTCGAGGGGGTCGAGCACGAACACCGTGTCGTACCGGTAGATCCGGTTCGCCTCTTCGAGCTGGGGGGTCGGCGACAGACCGAAGAACCGCTCCCACCCGTAGGAGTCCGGAATACCGCGGTTGTAGAAGCGGAACCCGTGCTTGTGGCCTTCGAACTCGGAGACGAAGGCGTCGAGCACCTCAGCGGCGTACTCGCGCCGGTCTTCGGCGCGCAGGTGCCGGCCGAGGCGCTGGCGGTGCTTGCGGTAGATCGCGCGCCCGGGCTCGCTCTCCATGCACGGGATGCCGTGGCGGATCAGCTCGGCTATCACGTCGTCCTTGCCGGCCGAGGGGCCACCGGTGATGACGAACCGCCGCGGCGGCTGGGTCTTGGCGGCTTCGATCGCCGCGGCAAGCCGGTCGGTCTGGGAAGTGGTCATGATGCCGGGTCCTTGTCGGTGGTGGTGCGCCGGTCGAGCCACGGGGCCGACCAGGCGTCGCCGAGGGCGACCTCGGCACGCATGGCGGCGACGAAGCCGTCGCGGTCGCGGCGGTCTCTTCCGGCGCGGGTGAGCTTGTCGATGTCGTCGGCGCCCAGGGGCGGTGTCCATCCGGCGAGCGCGACCAGGTCGTCGGCCGAGGCGTCGGCGAGCGCACCGAACCCGCCGGAGGGATAGGCGTCGAAGTAGTCGCCGACATCGGCGCGCAGGACGCCGTATCGCCACGCCGCGGTGACCGACTGCCGGATGATCTCTTGCCGACCGGCGCCCATCGCGGCCATACGGCCGAGGGTCAGCAGCTCGGCGCGGAGGGCGTAGATCGAGGCCCATACGCGCGAGAGCTGGGTTTCGTGCTCGGCGAGCTCCCAGGCGAACACATCGGCCGGAAGGCTCGGCATGTCCTTCGAGGCCCGGGTGAGCCGGGGGGCTGCGGCCGGCATCGCGCGGAACTGTTCGGAGTCTTGCCACAGCATCCACGCGAGCCGTTCGACGAGCTTGGGCTCGACGCGCTTGCGGAAGTGGTCGACGTCGTGCCCGCACGCCTTCGCTGCGGCTTCGCGCCGCCTGGTGAGCGTGGTTCCCGGCTCTCCCGGGGGAAGGCCGAACAGGGCGCGCGCCGACTCGGCGTACCGCGCATCGTCGAAGCGCGCCAGCAGTCCGCGGAGAACCGTGTTCAGCGCAGCGGTGCGGGATGCGGCGTCGGCGGGGTCGGCCGCGCGCACCAGGACGGCGCGCAATGACAGTAGATCGGGGTCGGTCCCCGGCGGCACCGGAAGGCCCTTGCGGAGTAACGAAGCCAAGGACGAGCGCAAGAGCTCGCCGTCGGCCCTGGGGGGCTCATGGGGCATGCGACCAGTGAAACACGATGCCCAGAAAATGCCCAGTGCTCGTGCCCAGAAAATGCCCGGTCGATGAGAGCACGGCAGAACGGGGCGGCGGTTCGGGTGGTGGTGCCTGCTGTGGGGCGTGGACACGACCTCGGCCGACACCGATCACGTCGGCCGCGGAGAGCCGGGGGCGCTTGGGTCTCCGCGGAGGCGGTGGACGTCCGGTGGCTCACCCCCGACGAGGTCCGGGCGCGGATGGCGCCGGCCTATGCCTGCCGGATCCTCGATGCCCTCGCCTCCGGTCCGCCCGCCGTGCGTGCCCATGACGGGCGCGACCTGCTGGGCTGACCGCCCCTGAAACGGAGAAGGCCCGCCGCGCGAAGCGCGGCGGGCCGGGGCGGATGCGGGGCGGGGCTACTTCTTGCCCTGGTTCTTGACCGCCTCGATGGCGGCCTTGGCGGCCTCCGGGTCGAGGTATTCGCCGCCGGTCTTGCGCGGGGTGAAGTCGTCGTTGAGCTCGTAGACCAGCGGGATGCCGGTCGGGATGTTCAGCCCGGTGATGGCGTCGGTACCGATCTTGTCCAGGTGCTTGACCAGCGCGCGCAGCGAGTTGCCGTGCGCCGCGACCAGCACGGTGCGGCCCGCGGCCAGCTCCGGGACGATGGCGTCGTACCAGTAGGGCAGCATCCGGTCGACCACGTCGGCCAGGCACTCGGTGCGCGGCATCAGCTCCGGCGGAAGGTCTGCGTAGCGGGCCTCGCCGACCTGGGAGTAGGTGTCGCCGTCGGCGATCGGCGGCGGCGGGGTGTCGTACGACCGGCGCCAGACCATGAACTGCTCATCGCCGTACTCCTCGCGCGTCTGCGCCTTGTTCTTGCCCTGGAGCGCGCCGTAGTGGCGCTCGTTCAGCCGCCAGGTGCGCTGCACCGGAAGCCAGTGCAGATCCGCGGCGTCCAGCGCGATGTTCGCGGTGCGGATGGCGCGCCGCAGCAGCGAGGTGTGCACCGAGTCGGGCCGGATCCCAGCGTTCCGAAGCAGCTCACCGCCCTTGCGCGCCTCGGCCTCGCCGGTCTCGGAGAGGTCGACGTCCACCCAGCCGGTGAACAGTCCTTCGGCATTCCAGACACTTTCGCCGTGTCGCAGCAGTACGAGCTTCCCCATGGCGGCCAGCCTAGCGACTCGGCGCAGGGAGGAGAGCGGCGCCCGCCCTCACTCGGCCCGCGCCGCCCGGCGTTGATCTTGGCGTCGTTGCCGTCTCAAAGCCGGGTGGTCTCCAGTGGCTGCTGCAACACCGCACACCAGAGGAGGGGAGGGGACGGGAGGGGGCCGACTGGTCGGTCGGGCGCGGCGCCCCACGGGGCGGGGGTTCAAGCCGGCGGCGACGGCGGAAGGGGGCCGGCCGGTCGGTTAGGCGCGGCGCCCCACGGAGTGACGGTTCAAGCAGGCGGCGACGGCAGAGGAAGGGGCGGGTGCCAGGCGTCGCCCGAGTGTCGGGCCCCCGGGGTCGGGGTTCAAGCCAGCAGCGAAGGCGGCGGTGGGCACCGGCTGGTCGGTCGGGTGCGGCAGGGCGGGTGGGGCGGGTCGGGGCGGGCAGAGGGCGGCGGGGGTGTCGTTCCCGCGTTGCTCTGGCGGCGAGGTCGGCTGCCTCTGAAACCGCCACACCCCTCTGGCCTGGGTGAATACGCAGGGTGATGGCGGTGTGGGGTGCCCTGCGCATCGCGAGAGCACCCCGGTGATTCCCGGGCGCGCATCCCGGCCCGGATCGGGCCTCTGGGGGCCTGAACGGCCCTGATCGGGCCGGTGGTGAGGGGTTCGAGCCGCCCGGAAGGCAGGGAAGTAGGGGGCCGGAAGCCGGGGAGGGGAGGCGCGGGGGCGGGATGTCGCTTTTATTCTCCTGGGAAGCCCCGTTTGGCCACTCTGGGTAATCGGCGCGGGGGTGCTGGGGGCTTCGGGGCTTACTACTCGCTGGTAGATGTAATCGGGGTGCCGCAGAGGTGCGCAGGGCGCTCCCGCTCCCGCCCGCTCTCCGCCGCAAACCCGGCATAGGGGATATGGCCACCCTGGTGGGTGCGGGCCGGGGAGTGAACGCGGCGCCCGGCTCCCTCCTGCCCTCGCCGCCGGTTTGAACCCCTGCTCCGCGAGGTGCCGCGCCTGACCGACTGGCCGGTCCCCACCGCCGCCTTCGCTGCTTGCTTGAACCCCCGCTCTGCGGGGCGCCGCGCTCGGGCGACCGCCTCCGCTCCGCCCCTACCGCTGCCGTTGCCGCCGGTTTGAACCCCTGCTCCGCGAGGTGCCGCGCCTGACCGACTGGCCGGTCGCCCCCGCCGCCGTCGCTGCCCGCTTGAACCCCCGCTCCGTGGGACGCCGCGCTCGGTGGGGCACCTTATGTCCCTCGACCTTCTCCGGGTTCCTCGTCGCAACGGGCGCTTGACGGCAAGCCGGTTGAGACGGCAGCGGCGCCGAGATCAAGGGGAGGGAGGGGGCGTGGGTCAGTCCTCGGCGGCGCCGTCCCGGGCCGACTCCACCAGGTGCCGGAAGGACTCCAGGTTGCGCAGGCTGTAGCCGCCCTTCTCACGCCACTCCCACTCCTTCCGGATGGAGGAGGCGAAGCCCAGCTCGAGGGCGGTGTTGAAGTTCTCGTCGGAGTAGGTGAGCACGCAGCCGAGCACCCGGTCGACCTCGTCCGGGTCGATCGCGGGCAGCGGCAGCCGGCCGGTGATGTAGACGTCGCCGACGTCGTCGGCGGAGAACGCCATCCCGTAGGCGGTCTCGTTCTTCTGCAGCAGCCAGCGGTAGAAGCCGCCCTCGTTCTCGTCCGGGCGGCGGCAGAAGAACGACTTGACCAGCAGGCTGTGCTCGCCCACGTCCAGCCAGACCAGGGTCTTGAGCTTCCGCTGCCCGGGGAGCGTCGCCAGGAACGCGCTCGGGCGGGGCCGCTCGTACTCCACCCCGGCCTCGGCCAGGGCCGCCTCGATGGCCGCCGCCGCGGCGGCGCGCGGGCCGTCCGGCAGGGCGTCCGCGCGCGGTCCGCCGTCCGGCCGCTCGGTCGGGTCAGTCGCCAACGTCATGCCCCCATGGTGCCGTGCCGGTTCCGCCGGTGCGCGCCCGGGCGCGCTCAACAGGCGCGCACCTCGGCCAGCGGCTCCGCGCCGGAGCCCTCCGACACCAGCCCGCGGTAGGCGCCGAGCAGCCCGTCGGCCGTGGCCGACCAGCTCAGCCCGGCGGCGTGCGCGATGCCCGCCTCGCCCATCGCGGCGCGCAGCCGGGGCTTCCGGATGACCTCGTGCAGGGCGCGGGCGTAGTCGAGCGGGTCGTGCCCGTCGATCAGCACCCCCGAGGCGCCGTCGTGCACCGCGGTGGGCAGCCCGCCGACCCGCGCCGCCACCACCGGCGTGCCGCAGGCCTGCGACTCCACCGCCACCAGCCCGAAGGACTCCGAGTGCGAGGGGACCACGGTCGCCGCGGCCGCCCGGTAGTAGTCGGCCAGCTCGGCGCGGGGGGCCGGCGGCTCCAGCCGGACGAGGCCCGCGATCCCCAGCGACCGGGCCAGCTCGGAGAGGCGGCGCGGCTCGTCGGCGCTCCCGGACAGCCCGCCGACCACCGCCACCACCAGCCGGCCGCGGAGCGAGGGGTCCTTCTCCAGCAGCAGGGCCGCGGCGCGCAGCAGCACGTCGGGGGCCTTGAGCCGCTGCACCCGGCCGACGAAGAGCAGCAGCTCGGCGTCGTCGGGCAGGCCGATCCGGCGCAGCGCCTCGACGCGCGAACCGGGGGTGAACACGTCCAGGTCGACGCCGGGCGGGACGATCCCCACCCGCGCCGGGTCGGCGCCGTAGTGCCGATCGAGCTGGCGGGCCTCGTCGTCGGTGTTGGCGACCAGCAGGTCGGCCTGGCGGACCAGCTGGTCCTCGCCGCGGACCCGCAGCTCCGGTTCGGGGGCGTCGCCCTCGGCCAGCGCGTGGTTCTTCACCCGGGCCAGGGTGTGCATCGACTGCACCAGCGGCACGCCCCAGCGCTGCGCGACGGCCATCCCGGCCCGCCCGGAGAGCCAGTAGTGGCCGTGCACCAGGTCGTAGTGGCCGGGGCCGTGCCCGGCCTCGGTGCGCAGCACGCCGAAGGTGAACGGGCACAGGTAGCGGGCCAGCCCGACCTTGTCCAGCGGCCCGTAGGGGCCGGCCGCGATGTGCCGCACGGTGGCGCCCGGGGCGAGTTCCACCGCGGGCGGCTGACCGGGGCGGGTCGCGCGGGTGAAGACGTCGACGGCGGCGCCGCGCTCGGCCAGCCGCCGGGCCACCTCGACGATGTAGACGTTCATACCGCCCGCGTCGCCGGTTCCCGGCTGGTCGAGGGGGGAGGTGTGCATGCTCAGCATGGCCACGCGGAGGCCCTCGGCCCCGCCGCGCGGCTCCGGCATGTCCGGCTCCACTGGTCGTCGTCCCCTTCCCGCTCCTTGTCCCGCGCTCCGCGGAACCCCTCCGCACAACAGGGAGGGAACACGGCGTGTTCCCGATCATGGCGGGGGCGCGGGGAGGGCCGGGGACCGGGGTGGCCGCAGCGCCCTCCCGGGGCGCGGCGGGGTCAGTCCGCGGCCGGGGCGGGGCCGGCCGACCAGCCCTCGGTGAGGAACGCCACGGCCTCGGGGTAGGTGGGCTTCCACGCGGAGTAGGTGTGGCCGCCGGACGGGAAGAGCGTCCGCACCGACATGTCGTGCTCGCGGAGGAGCTTCGCGAACCGCTCCGCCTCGCCGTGGATGCTGCCCTCCTGCAGCGGCGTGCGGTCCTCGGTGCCCTCGATCAGCATGAACCGGATGTCGCGCACGTCGGGGTCGCCGAGGAGCCGGTCGGGCGCGTGCGCGTCGGTGTCCCGGCCGAAGGTGCCGCTGGGGTCGTCCACCTTGAAGTAGCCGGCCCAGCTGACCGCCTGCGAGTACAGGTCGGGGTGGCGCAGCGGGATGGCGGCCGCGCCGTAGCCGCCCATGGAGAACCCGCCGATGGCGCGGAGCTCCCGGGGGCGGCGGTCCTCGCCCTCGACGGCCTCGATCGCCTTCTCGGTGACGAAGGTCTCGATCTTGTAGTCGTCGTCGACCGCGTCGCCCCACTCGGTGTCGGCGCCGCCGACCTCCTGGCCGAACGGCGCGGCGATGACGAACTCGACGCCGGTGCGGCACATCTGCTCGTCCATCGCCTCGCCGACGCCGGAGTCGATGATGTCGCGGTGCGTCCCGGTGGAGCCGTGCAGCAGGTAGAGCACGGGCAGGTCGGCGCTGTCCGGGCCGGGCGGCCGGTGCACCCAGATCGGGCGGCCGCCCTCCGGGGCGGCGGCGTCGGGGACGCGGACCACCTCGTCCTCGCCGGGCTGGTCGCACACGGCGACGGAGCCCGGGCGCGGGTGCACCCCGGCGGCCGCCGGGCCGCGGCCGGCCGGGCCGCCGTTCGGCACGCTCTCGGCGCCGGCCTGCGGGGCGGCCTCGGTCGGCCGGTTCGCGTCCTGCATCGCGGCCAGGGTGGCCGCGGCGGCCACGACGAGCGAGGACGACACCAGGACGGTGGCCCTGCGGGAAAGCGAGCTGAACACACCGCGATCCTATGGTCCGGGACGGATGGGACGGGTCCCGCGGTGCGGCCCCCCGGGCGGGGGCGGCGCGCGTGCCGCCCGAGGAGCGGAGAGGCGGGATCTCGCAAAGTGTAGTCGGTCGACCGCATCCTGTCAGGGCTGCTCCAGTGCCTCCTGGAAGGCGGCGCAGGCGTCCGCGGTGAACAGCGCGGACCGCACCTCGCGGACGGAGGCCGCCGGGTGCGCGCGCACCTTGCGCACCGCGATCCGGGCCGCGGACTCCGGCGGCCACCGGTGGACCCCGGTGGAGACGGCGGGGAAGGCCGCGCTGCGCGCGCCCGGCTCCTCGGCGACCGCCAGGGGGACCGGTGGTCAGGAGGCCGGCGCCTCGGAGTGATCCTGTTCGGCGCTGTACACCGGGCCGACGGTGTGGGTCACCCGGCGGGCCGGCGGCCGTCCGGCGGTCGTGGCCACCGCCCGGCCCGCCGGCAGGCCGCGCCCGTTAGGAGGAGGCGCGCAGCCGCCGGCGCCCCGCCAGGATCTCCGGCCCGCCGCCGCGGTGGATCGCCCCGTCCACCCCGCCGCCGCCCAGCAGGCCGGAGTCGGCCGCGTTCACCACCGCGTCCCCCCGCTCCTCGGTGATGTCGCCCTGCACCGGCGACACGTCCATCCGCCCGCCTCCTTCGACTTTCCTCTTCCGCCCGCGGGCGGCGCCGCCCGGATGGGCCATCGGACCCCCGGCGCGCTCTCCCTTCCGCGGAAAGAGGGAGGCCGCACCCCCGCCGACGCGACCCGCGGCCTCCAGCGGGACCGGGCCGGCCGGCGGGCGGACGCGCGGGGGCGCGGCCCGGCCGCGCTGACCGCCCGGGCGCCGCCCCCGCCGGAGCCCCGATCCGGGGCCCGCCGGGCGGCTCCGCCCCGCGGGGAGCCCCCGCCGGACCCTCTGCCCTGCAAGGGAACCGGAAGCTAACCCGGGGGTGCCACAGGGTGTAGTACTACCGGGCGTAGACTCATGTCCATGAATCGGCTCGGCGACCTTGAACGCGCGGTTATGGAGGTACTGTGGCAGCGAAGCGAGCCAATGACGGTCCGCGAGGTGGGGCGCGCCCTGCATGAGCGCGATCTCGCGCACACGACCGTCATGACGGTCCTCGACCGCCTGGCCAAGAAGGGCGTCGTCGATCGGGCTCGTGAAGGTCGAGCGTGGAGGTACCGTCCGGCGGCCAGCCGGGAGTCCTACGTATCCGAGCTGATGTTCGACGCGCTCGGGCAGACCGGAGACCGCGACGCGGCACTCGCGGCCTTCGTCCGCTCCATGAGCGACGACGAGGCCGAGGCGCTCCGCCGCGTCCTGGGGGAAATCGACGAGCCAAGGACGTAGCCCGATGGTCAGTGCCGCTCTGCTCGCCGCGATCGCGATCGGTTGCTTCGCGGCCGCGGCACGCCTGCGACGTGCGTCCTGGCCCTACCGCGGCCCCTATGTGGCGGTCATCGCCTGGCAGGCGCTCGGACTCGCCTGGGGGGTCTCCACCATCGGCGCGCTGCTCGCCTTCGGCCTGTCCGTCTACGGGCAGGGCGTGTTCGGCGGGCTGCTCGCCCTGGTCGGCGACGCGTCCGCGCACGGCTTCTACCTCACCGGCGCCGCGGAGAGCCCGTTCGCACCGGTGCAGGTCGCCGCGATCCTGTTCGCCCTCGGCCTCACCCTGGTGCTGTTCTGCGGCCTGACCGCCTCCTTCGTCCAGGTGGTGCGGACCCGGCGCCGCCACCACGACCTGCTGGAACTGGTCGGCCGGGACGACCCGGGCGTGCCCGGCGCGCGCATCCTGGACCACCCGGCGGCCGCCGCCTACTGCCTGCCCGGGGTGCTCCGCTCCGAGGTGGTGATCAGCGCCGGCGCGCTGAAGGTGCTGGACGAGCGGGAGCTGGCCGCGGTCATCGCGCACGAGCACGCGCACCTGCGCCAGCGGCACGACCTGGTGCTGCTCCCGTTCTCCTCGCTGAAGCGGGCCTTCCCCCGGGTGCGGCTCATGGAGGGCTACTACCGCACCGTGGCGCTGCTCATCGAGATGTGCGCCGACGACCAGGCGCGCCGGGAGCGCCCGCCCAAGGAGCTCGCCACCGCGCTGATGCGGTTCGGCGCCAACAACGCGCACACCCCGGTCGGGGCGCTGGCCGCCACCTCCGAGCAGACCGAGGTGCTGGCCCGGGTGAAGCGGCTGCTCAGCCCCGCCCGCGCGCTGACCCGCGCGCAGAGCGCCGCGGTGCTCTGCGGCGCCGCCCTGCTGATGGCGGTCACCGTCCTGCTCTGGCACGTCCCGGTCTGAGGCGCGGCCCGGCCCCGGGGAGCGGCCGCGCCGCCCGGGCACGAATCCGGCGCTCCGCGCGTTTACCCTGGGACCGGCGGCTTCGGGCCGGCGGTCACGGTTACGGCGCTACGAGTGCGGGGTCTCGGTTATGGGTTTGATCTGGCAGGCCATCTACATCGCCATCTTCGTGACGTCACTGTTCGCCCTGGTCGAAGCGGTGCGCACGCCTTCGCAGGCGTTCCCCGCGATGGACAAGCAGACCAAGGGGATGTGGGTGGCGATCCTCGGCGTCGGCACCGGCCTGTCACTCCTGGCCGCGCTGAGCGGAAGCGGGATATTCACCTTCCTCGCCCTGGTCGCGGCGCTCATCTTCATCCTCGACGTGCGGCCGGCCGTGCGCGGCGTCGGCCGCAGCGACGGCCCCTACGGTCCCTGGTAGCAGCACCCGGACCGCGCGCTCGGCCGCCGCGGCGTAGGCCGGGTCGAGCACGTAGAAGGAGTGGCCCAGCACCTCCGGGTGGAGGGCCTCGCCCGGGGGCACGTCGTAGCTGCGCGGGTCGGGCAGCGGGTCGGCGAAGGCCACCGTCCCCCCGCCGCCCGGAGCGGTGTGCACCGGCCCCCCGATCGCGTCGGTGCACCGCCAGAGGTTCCGCCAGTGCGCCACCCGGCGCTCCACGTCGGCCAGGGCCGCCGGGCCGAAGTGCGCCGGGAAGTACCGCGCGTAGAGCCGGTGCAGCGGGGAGCCGTGGGTGATCAGCGCGACCCGCGGCCGGCAGCGCGGCGGGAGCTGCCACACCGTCGCCGCCGCCAGCACCGACCCCTGCGAGTGGCCGGAGAGCAGCACCGCCCGCCCCTCGTCGGCCTCCCGCGTCACCCGCGCCACCAGCTGCGGGACGGCCCGCTCGGCGTAGGACGGCGGGGCCAGCGGGTGCGCGGCGCGCGGCCAGAACGTGCCGATGTCCCACAGCACGCCGACCGCCTGGCGCACCGGCCGGTTCCGGTAGGCGCTCTGCCCGACCAGCACCAGCGCGGCCAGCATCAGCCCGCCCAGCCAGGAGCCGGCCGTCACGCCGAAGGAGAGCGCGCCCTGCACCCACTCGGTCGCCCCGCCCGCGAAGGCGGCCGGGCCGCCCGGCGGGCCGTCCGGGGCGGCGGTGAGCCGGCCGGTGCCCAGCGCCACCGCCACCAGCACCATCAGCGCCCCGCCGGGCACCAGGAACGCGGCCAGGCAGGCCGGCAGGGCCTCGGTCAGCCCTCCGCGGGCGCGGGCCGCGGCGATCTCCCGGGTGCGCCGCGCCTGGCGGGGCCGGCCGTACAGCGCGGCCACCGCCTCGGCCTCGGCGCTCCGGCGCCGCCGCAGCCGCGCCGCGAGCACCGCCGCCACCGCCGACGCGATCACCGCCTCCATCGCGAAGGCCAGCTGGAGCCAGTGGTAGGCGCCGGGCACGTGCAGCGGCAGGCAGCCGGCCCGCTCGGCGCCGGGGTAGTAGCAGCCGCCGAGCAGCCCGGCGCTCTGGTAGACGACGGCGGCGGTGAACACCCCGCCCAGCAGCAGCCCGACCGCGGTCGCCGCCGGACCGGCCATGCCCCGCATCGCCGCGCCGCCCCCGCCGGGGGTCCGCCGGTACAGCACCGCGGCCGCGCCGAACAGCACCAGCAGCAGCGCGCACTCCAGCGCGAGCAGCGAGTTGAGCGCGGGCGCCAGGCCGGGCAGCCGCCCCTGGGCCTCCCAGTCCGGGCGCGGCCACAGCAGGTACCCGGCGGCGGCCGCCAGCAGCAGCAGCGAGGTGTCGCGCAGCCGCGCGCACACCGCGTCGGCGCGGTCGTTCCAGCGCCGCGCCGTCCCCGGCACCAGCACCATCAGCGCCGAGGCGGCGACCGCCAGCGCGGCCCCCGCCGCCACCGCGGTGCCCGCGGCGTGCAGCGGGCCGCCGGCGCCGCCCCGGTCGTACCCCAGCGCCGGGGCGGTCAGCAGCAGCGCCACCGTGCCCACGGCCACCGCGATGTGCGCCGACCGGAGCCGCCCCATCACCAGGCTGTTCTGCCAGAACTCCGGGCTGCTCAGCGTCGCGCTGCCGGACGGCGCGGGGGCCGCGCCGTCGGCCTCCGCCTCGTAGATGCCGGAGGTGCGCCGGGAGAGCCGCCACAGCAGCGCCACCACCGCCAGCGGCAGCACCGCCCCGGCCAGCACGGCGCGGCCCGGTTCGGCCAGCAGCCCGCCGGGCGCCGACACCACCCCGAGCAGCGGGCGGAGCTCGGCGCAGCGCGCCCCGTAGTACCCGGCGCACTGCCAGCCCACCAGGTCCATCCCGATCCCGGCCGCGGCCAGCGTCAGCAGCACGGTCAGGCAGAGCGCGAGCAGCCGCACCGCCGACCCGTACACGGAGTCGGCGACGAGGTGCGCCCTCGACCCCGGCGGGCGGTCGCCCGGCTCCCCCGGCCGCATCCAGTAGGCGATGTTGACCAGCATGAACGGGAGGAGCAGCAGCCACAGGGCGCGGGACGCCCGCCCCGAGGTCAGGTTGCCCCAGGCGAAGATCTCCCGGGGGACGCCCGGCACCACCTCGGTGTCGGCGGCGCGGCGGCGGCGGAAGAACCCGGAGAGCCGGTCGCCCCCCACCCGCATCGCCGGTTCCACATCGAGCAGCTCCTCGGCCTGCCCGCCGCTCACCCCGTGGATCCGCAGCTCCACCACCCGAACGTCCGGCATGGCAGGGATTGTCGCACGCAGGCCCGCGGAAGGAACGGGCCCCGGGCGGATCTCCCGGGAGCGCCGCCGCCCCGCCCCTCTCGGCCCGCCGCCGCCCCTTCCCCGTTGGTCTTGGAGTCGCGGGCCCATCAGGGCGCCCTGATAGGCCCGCAACTCCAAGACCAACGCGAGAGGCAGGGGTGCGCCGGCGCGGAACGGGCACTTCGCGGGGCGGGCCGGGCGAAGCCGGGTGCGGGCGGCGATCACAGGCCACGTCCACCCATCGGCCGCCTCGATGCCCCGGCCGCCCCCGAGGTTGAAGAACAAGCTCAGGGGCGGGGGTCAGGACACCAGGTCGGTGCCGGCCGCCCAGGTGTTGCAGGCGCCCGGGGTCTGCTCCTCGAAGCCGTGCCGCAGCCATGTCCGGCTGTTGCGGGCCGAACCGTGCGTGCGGTCGGCCTCCGGGCCGCCGGGGCGGTCGGCGGTCGCCTCGGCGTCCTCCAGCATCAGGTCGGCGTCCTCGGAGGTGAGGCCGTAGGAGACCCGGATCGAGCCGAGGAACACCCCGGCGAGGCAGTTGGCCTGCAGCTCGGCCCGGCGGGTCCAGGCGTTCTGCGCGCCGCGGTCCTCCTCGTCGCCGCGGCGCCGGTGGTAGTACTCCAGCAGCCCGGACTCGCCCTGCACGTGGTGGGCGTACTCGTGGGCGAGCAGCGAGGCGTACACCACCCCGTTGGGCTCGCCCTTCCACTTGCGCACCACGTCCTCGGTGCCGATGTAGATGCTGGTGCTGGTCCGGCAGTAGAAGGCCCCGGCCTCGGAGGGGTAGTCCCGGCAGGGGCTGGTCCCCGGCTCCTCCCAGAAGACCCGGGACGGCGGCCGGTAGGGCAGCTCCGCCTTGGCGAACTGGGCCTGCCAGGCGTAGTCGAGGCAGTCGGCCAGGGTGTCCAGGAACCGCTCGACCGACCCCGGGTCCTCCACGTCGAGCGGGGACGTCGGACAGGGCAGCGGAGAGAGCCGCCCGGTCCGGTACAGCGGGTTGTCCACCAGAGCGTCCCGGCCGCTGGGCCGCTGCGCGCCGGCCGGCGCGCCCGCCGCGTCGGCGTCGGTGTCCGGGGTCCCGGGAGGCACCGCGCCGCCCGGGCCGACCGCGGTCCACAGCAGCACGGTGAGCGCGACGACGAGCGCGGCCAGCGCCGCGTAAAGCGCGCCGCGCCCCCTGCGGGGCCGCCGTGCCCCTGCGCCGATCCCCCGCTCCACGCTCCCCCGATCCGCCTCAGCCGACCACGTTCTCGCCCGCACTCCAGGTGTTGCACGCGGCCGGGTCGCCGCGGTCCATGCCGTGCGCGGTCCACATGGCCCCGTTCTCCGGAGAGCCGTGCGTCCGCTTCTCGGGGTCGAAGTCGCCCCGGCGCTCGGCGTCTTCGAGGATATTCGCCTCCTCCTCCGAGCCGACCGGGAGGCTGTCCTCCACCGACCCGAGGAAGGTGCCGCCCAGGCAGTTGGCCTGCAGCTCGCTGCGGCGGGTGAGCAGGCTCCGCTCCCCGGGGTCGGAGAGCGAGCCGCGCTCGGTGTGGAAGTAGCCGAGGATCCCCGCCTCGCCCTGCACGTGGTGGCCGTACTCGTGGCTGAGCAGGAAGGTGTAGGCCTCCGGGTGCTCGGTCTCGTTGGAGTTGGCCACGATGTCCTCCACGCCCAGGTAGAGGCCCTTGTTGGCCTGGCAGTAGAAGGCGGCGGTGCCCTCGGTGGGGAAGTTGCCGCACGGGCTCTGCCCGGAGGCGTACCAGAAGATCCGGTTGGGCCGCTCGAACTCCATGCCGCCCTCGGCGAACTGCTCGCTCCACGCCTTGTCCAGGCAGTCGGTGATCTCGTGCAGGAACGCCTCCATCGAGGCCTCGTCCTCCACGTCCACCTCCGGCGCCGGGCAGGTGACCTCGGTCATCTCCCCGGTGGCGTAGAGCGGGTTGGCGGTGAGCACCGAGGCGTCGCCGGCCGGGTCCGGCGTCGGCGCGGTGCCGGGGCCCTGCGACGCGGCGGCCGGGCTCCCCCCGCCGAACAGCGCGGAGAAGGTCATGAAACCGGCCAGGCCGACCGCGGCCAGGCCGGTGAGCAGCACCAGGGTCACCGCGGCGCTCGGCCGAGGGCGGTCCCCGCGCAGCGCGCGCGGCGCACCGAGGCGGGCGGCGGCGCCGCCCGCTCCTCTCGCCCGGTCCCTGCTCGGAAAACGGGAAGCCCAGTCGCGCATGGGGCCGGCCCACCTCCTTCGGATCCCGATCGGAACCACTGACCTTCGGCCCTTGACGATTATGGCGGGTATGGGGGTGTTCCGGTGCACGGGTGCGCGGCCGGCACCGGTCCGAGAGGGCGCGCCGCCGGAGCGGATAAGCTCACCCCCGACGTCGACCGGCGACGAGACGAACGAGGTGAACCGGTGCGCACCGCTGCGACGGCCCGGGCGGCCGCTGCGCGCTTCGCGGCGCGCACCGCCCCGACCCGCGTGCGCGCGGCGGCGCTGTGCGCCGCGCTCGCGGCCCCCCTGGCGCTGGCCGGCGCCCCCGCGGCCGCCGCGGACCAGGGGCCCGGGACCGCCCCCGACGCGATCCCGGACACCGCCCCGGAGACGCACACCGTCCCGCAGGGCGGCGAGAGCGACGGCATCACCAACGACGTGAACGTGCTGCTGGACCAGCGCGGCGTGCTGCACGTCGAGGAGACCCTCGCCTTCGGCGGGGGCGGTGCGGCCGAATTCACCCGCACACTGCTCGCCCGGGAGCCCTACGACGCCGACCACGACCGCCTCTACCGGGTCTCCGGCATCTCCGCGCAGGCCGCCGGCGGCGCCGGGGTCCCGGTCCGCACCGAGGAGTACGACGGCATGGTCGACCTCGTGCTGGAGCGCGGCGAGGCCGAGACCGTGGTGCTGGACTACACGGTGACCGGGGCCATGGAGCAGACCGCCGACGGCGTCGAACTGGAGTGGTCGCCGATCGCCGGGTACAGCGAGCGGGTGGCCGAGACCACGGTCCGGGTGGACGCCCCGCAGCCGCCGCGCGCCCTGTCCTGCTCGGCCGGGGTGCCGCGCAGCTCGATCTACTGCACCTCCTCCGACATGGGCGGGCACGAGGGGCTCGTGGCGCGCTTCCTCCAGGCCGACATGGCGCCGGGGGAGCGGCTCTCCATCGTCGTCGCCTACCCCGAGGGCACCGCCTCGGCCGACCCGGTCCTGGACCGCACCTGGTCGCTCACCTCGGCCTTCGCCATCACCCCCAAGACCGCCTCGGTCTTCGGGCTGCTGCTGCTCGGCCTGATCGGCGGCCTCATCGCGCTGATCCGGCTGCGCGGCCAGGACGAGCGGGCGCTGCGCACCGAGTCCGGCGCGGCCTCCAACGCCCCGCTGGAGGCCGGCCCCGACGACGGCCTGCGCTTCCGCCCGCCGGACGGGGTGCACCCGGGCCAGATCGGCACCCTCATCGACGGCCAGGCCGACGTGGTGGACATCGCCGGCACCGTGGTCGACCTGGCGGTGCGCGGCCACTTCACCATCGAGGAGCTGCCGCACGAGAGCGGCGCCTCGGTGGACTGGATGCTCAGCAAGCGCGTCCCGCCCGCCGACGAGGAGCTGCTGCCCTACGAGCGGATGCTGATCGACGCGCTGTTCGACCGCCGGGTGCGGGTCCGCCTCTCCCAGCTGCGCCGCGGCGGCTTCGCCCAGCGGCTGGGCGGCGTCCGCGACGAGCTCTACCGCGACATGGTCCGGCTCCGGTGGTTCGCCAACCGGCCCAACGTGGAGCGGAACGGCTGGGCCAGCGCCGGCATCGGCCTCACCGTCGGCGGCGTGCTGCTCACCGTGCTGCTCGCCGCCTTCACCCAGGCCGCGTTCACCGGGCTGGCGGTGGTCATCGCCGGCGCCGCGCTGACCGTGGGCGCCCAGTACATGCCGGCCCGGACCGCCAAGGGCAGCAGCGTCCTCGCGCACACCCTGGGCTTCCGGGCGTTCCTGATGAGCGCCGAGGCCGAGCACGTGCCCGAGGGCCGCCGGGTCGACCTGTTCTCCCGCTACCTGCCCTACGCGATCATCTTCGACAACGTGGACCGGTGGGCCACGGTGCTGGCCGCCGCCGGCGCCACCGAGGAGACCGCGAACAACCGGCTGCCCTGGTACGAAGGACCCGACGAATGGCAGGTCGAGGACTTCGCCGAGTCGATCAGGGCGTTCGTGCTCACCCTGGCCGGCGTGATCTCCAGCGCCCGCCAGCTCCGCGCCCTGGGCTGACCGGCGGGCGCGGCCGGACGGAAGGAGACGGGCCCATGCGGGCGGTACTGCAGCGCGTCGACGGGGCGTCGGTCACCGTCGGCGGAGAGGTCGTCGGGTCGATCCCCGGGGAGGGCCTGCTGGCCCTGGTCGGGGTCGCCCACGACGACACCGGCGCGCAGGCGCGCCGGCTGGCGGAGAAGATGTGGCGGCTGCGCATCCTGGAGGGGGAGCGCTCCTGCGCCGACGCCGGCGCACCGCTGCTGGTGGTCAGCCAGTTCACCCTGTACGGGGACGCGCGCAAGGGGCGCCGCCCCACCTGGCAGGCGGCGGCCCCCGGGCCGGTGGCCGAACCGCTGGTCGACACCGTGGTCAAGGAGCTGCGCGGTCTCGGCGCGCACGTGGAGACCGGGGTGTTCGGCGCGAAGATGTCGGTCGGGCTGACCAACGACGGGCCGTTCACCGTCCTGCTGGAGGTCTGACCCCGGGCACGGCGGCGGCCCCGGCCCTCCCCGAGGGGCGGGGCCGGGGCGCCGGGCAGGGCGGCGCGGCCGCTACTCCTCGCCGGGCTCGAACTTGTAGCCCAGGCCGCGCACGGTGACGATGAACCGCGGCGCCCCGGGGTCGCTCTCGATCTTCGCCCGCAACCGCTTGACGTGCACGTCCAGGGTCTTGGTGTCGCCCACGTAGTCGGCGCCCCAGACCCGGTCGATGAGCTGCATCCGGGTCAGCACCCGCCCGGCGTTGCGCAGCAGCACCTCCAGCAGCTCGAACTCCTTGAGGGGGAGCTGGACCTGCTCGCTGCGGACGGTCACCACGTGCCGCTCCACGTCCATCCGGACCGGCCCGGCCTCCAGCGCGGAGGGGAGCACGGCGTCGCCCTCCTCGCCCTGGCGGCGCAGCACGGCGCGGATCCGCGCCACCAGCTCCCGGGACGAGAACGGCTTGGTGACGTAGTCGTCCGCGCCCAGCTCCAGGCCGACGACCTTGTCGATCTCGCTGTCCTTGGCGGTGAGCATGATCACCGGCACGTTCGACTTCTGCCGCAGGGTCCGGCAGACCTCGGTGCCGGAGAGCCCGGGGAGCATCAGGTCGAGCAGGACCAGGTCGGCCCCGGTCCGGTCGAACTGCTCCAGGGCGACGGTGCCCGTTTCCGCGACGTTGACCTCGAAACCTTCCTTGCGGAGCATGTACGACAAGGCGTCGCTGTAGGATTCCTCGTCCTCGACGACGAGTACGCGCGTCACTTTCGCTGCCTCCCGATCGGCTTGGGTCGTTCGTTGGGGGGAGGGCCGCCGTCGCCGGCGGTGCTGGTGCTCGGGGACGGCCCGTCGCCCTCGTCGCCCTCCGCCCCTTCGCTGAGGGGCAGGCGCAGGGTGAACGTCGAGCCGGACCCCTCCTTGCTCCACACGGTCACTTCACCGCGGTGGTGCGTCATGATGTGCTTCACGATGGCCAGTCCCAGGCCGGTGCCGCCGGTGGCCCGGCTGCGCGCCGCGTCCACCCGGTAGAACCGCTCGAAGACCCGCTCCAGGTCCTGCGGCGGGATGCCGATGCCCTGGTCGGCCACGCTGATCTCGACGGCCTGCTCGGTCGCCTCGGCGCTCACCGACACCCGGGTCCGCTGCGGGCTGTAGGCCACCGCGTTGGAGACCAGGTTGCGCAGCGCGGTGGCGAGCAGCCCCTCGTCGCCCATCACGACCAGCTCCGAGGTCCCGCCGGAGGCCAGCTCGATGCCCTTGGCGTCGGCGGCGGTGCGCACCGTGTCCAGGGCCTCCTCGATCACCTCGTCCACGTCGACCTCGGTGGGCTCGGCCATCGGCTCGGCCCCCTGGATCCGGGAGAGGGTGATCAGGTCCTGGATCACGTGGGTGAGCCGGGAGGCCTCCTGCTGCATCCGGCCGGTGAACCGGCGGACCGCGTCCGGGTCGTCGCTGGCGTCGGCGATCGTCTCGGCGAGCAGCGACAGCGCCCCGACCGGGGTCTTGAGCTCGTGGCTGATGTTGGCGACGAAGTCGCGGCGGACCGCGTCCACCCGGAGCCGCTCGGTCTGGTCCTCGGCGAGCACCAGCACCAGGCCGGTGCCGCCGAGCGGGGCGACCCGCACCGCGAAGGTGGCGGCGTCCGGGCCGAACCGGCGCATCTCCACCTCGATCTCGGTCTCCCGGATCACGCCGTCCCGGCGCACCTGCCGGGCGAGCGCGAGCAGGTCGCCGATGACCATCTCGTCACCCCGGACGATGCCGTAGGCGCGCGCCGCGGAGCTGGCCCGCAGCACCCGGTCGGCCGGGTCCAGGACGACGGCGGAGGAGGGCAGGGCGGCGAGCACCTCGGCGGTGCCCGCGGGCAGCTCGGTGGAGGGAGGGGACGGGGGAACGGGGGATCGGCGGCGGCGGCCCCACGGGATCGCCAGCCCGGCGCCGAGCCCGATCGCCAGGCCGGCGAGGGCGGCGACCATGGTCAGGATTTCGCCTTGCACAGTTCGATCGTAAGCGGACGGAGGTCGCCGCTACCCCTTTGACCATGTGTTACAACCGAGGTTCCGCGAATATTCACCGACACTTACGGATTCCTTCAATGACCAGCTGGGACGATTGAGACCATGCGCGACACCTACCACGAGGAGCTCGACGCCCTCAGCGACCGCCTGATCGAGATGACCAGGCTGGCCCGGCACGCCATCGCCCGTGCGACGACGGCGCTGCTCGACGCGGACCTCTCCGCCGCCCAGGAGGTGATCTCCGGTGACGAGGAGATCAACCGCCTGGACGAGGAGATCGAGGTGAGCGCGTTCGACCTGATGGCCCGGCAGCAGCCGGTCGCCACCGACCTGCGCGCCATCATCACCTCGCTGCACATGGCGGGCGACCTGGAGCGGATGGGCGACCACGCGGTGCACATCGCCAAGATCGCCCGCCGCCGCCACCCGGACTCGGCCATCCCCGCGGAGCTGCGCTCCATCGTCCTGGAGATGGGGCACCAGGCGGAGCTGCTGGTGATCAAGGCCGGCGAGGTGGTGGCCAACCGGGACGCCGAGACCGCCCTGGAGCTCGACGCCGACGACGACCGGATGGACAAGCTGCGGCGCAAGCTGCTCCGCCGCATCCTCGACCCGAGCTGGGAGCACGGCGTCGAGGCGACCATGGACGTGACCCTGGCCGGCCGCTTCTACGAGCGGTTCGGCGACCACGCCGTGCACGTCGCGGACAACCTCGTCTACATGGTCACCGGGGAGAAGCCCAAGGACTTCGAGCCCGAGGCCTGACCCGGCCGGCCCGGGCCGCCGCCCGCCCCCGGGCGCCGGCCTGGGCCCCTTCCCCGGAGCGCCCCGGGGCGCACCCGAACCGCCTCGAAGAAAATGTGATTTACGTCACGCCCCGGAGCGGCCTCGATCGTGCCGCCCGGGGCGTTCTTCCTTGTGCGGGGCGGAGTGTCGCCCGGCGTGTCGGGCCCCGGGCCGCGGGGCCGATTCCCCGTGCGGGGCGTCACGCGGGGTGTCGGGGACCCCGCCTCCCACCGGGAAGAACTCGCCTTCACGGGGCTTTCGAGAGGGGGCGCGGACAGGTCCATGCGCCTTTGTCAAGACCTAGAATCCGGCGCTGACCTGCGCGTACGTAAACCGAATAGGTACGTTAAGTCACAGATTCGTGGTACCCTTGTGGTAGCGGAAGGGGTACTTGTCACATGACTTTCAAGGTCGGCGACACCGTTGTCTATCCCCATCACGGGGCTGCTCGTATCGAGGCGATCGAAACTCGAACCATTAAGGGCGAGGAAAGGTCGTACCTCGTCCTCCGGGTCGACAAGGGTGATCTTACGGTACGCGTGCCCGCCGCGAACGCCGAAGACGTCGGCGTCCGCGACGTGGTGGGCCAGGACGGGCTGGAGCGGGTCTTCGAGGTGCTGCGCGCCCCGCACACCGAGGAGCCCACGAACTGGTCGCGGCGGTACAAGGCGAACGTCGAGAAGCTCGCCTCCGGCGACGTGAACAAGGTCGCCGAGGTCGTCCGTGACCTTTGGCGGCGCGATAAGGAGCGCGGTCTTTCCGCGGGCGAGAAGCGGATGCTCGCCAAGGCGCGGCAGATCCTGGTGAGTGAGCTCGCCCTCGCGGAAAAGACGAATGAGGACAAGGCAGAGGCCCTTCTCGACGAAGTCCTCACGAACTGACATAAGCCACGAAGAGCAACTGCATTCATGCTGAAAATGCCACGGGTGGGCGTCGGTACCGACGTCCACCCTTTCATGTCGGGCCGCACCCTCTTTCTCGCCGGGCTGGAATGGCCGGGGGAGACCGGGGTGAGCGGCCACTCCGACGGCGACGTCGCGGCACACGCCGCTTGCGACGCCCTTTTCTCCGCGTGCGCGCTGGGTGATCTCGGTGCCCAGTTCGGGACGGCCGACCCGAGGTGGAAAGGCGCGTCCGGTATCGCGCTGCTGACCGAGTCGGCGGTGCGGGTCCGCGCCGCCGGGTTCGAGATCGGCAACATCGCGGTCCAGGTGATCGGCAACCGGCCGAAGTTCGCCCCGCGCCGCGCCGAGGCGGAGAAGGCCCTCTCCGAGGCCGCCGGGGCACCGGTGACCGTCTCGGCGACCACCACCGACGGGCTCGGCCTCACCGGCCGGGGCGAGGGCATCGCCGCCGTGGCCACCGCCCTCTGCGTCCCCCGGGACTAGACCGCCTGCCCCCGCCGGGGCTCCGGCTCCGGCGGAAGGCGCCCGCTGAGCGGCGCGGCCCCACCGGAGCGCTCCGGTGGGGCCGCGGTACCGGGCCTGCGGATCAGGCTCCGTCGTCCTCGGGGGCGTCGGGTGGCGTGGGGCCGCTGCGGACGCGGCTGTTGGGCGGGGCCTCCGGCGCCGGCGGGAAGCCGCGCATCGGCGGCCGCCGCGGCTTGAGGACCATCGGCCGCTTGGGCAGCCTCCGGGGCTGCGGGGGATCGCCGGCGACCAGGGTCGAGGCGTCCGGGGGCACCGGCGCCGAGGCGGCCCCGGACGGTTCCGCGGACTCCGCCGGTTCCGCGGGCTCCGCCGGCCCGGCCCCCTCCGGCGCCTCCCGGACGCTCGCGGGGGCGGCCTCGTCGCTGGTCGGATCGTCCTCGGTGAGCAGGTCCACGAAGCCGTCCTCCGCCCCGTCCTCGGACGGGGCGCCCGGCCCGCCGGCGGCCGGGAGCGGGCCGAGGCTCTCCGCGGCCAGCCGGATCGCGCTCTCGCCGGACTCCGGGTCGCGGCGGGGCAGCGGCGGGCGCTCCCCCTCCGGGGGTGCGGCCGGCCCCGGTCCCGCCTCCTCGGGCCCCGCCCCCTCCGGGTCCTCCGCGTCCTCTTCCTCTTCCTCTTCGGCGGAGGACGGGCGGAGCGGCACGGTCGGCGCGGTGATCACCGACGGCCCCGCGGCCTCCCCGGAAGCGGGAGCCGGCTCGGCCCGGTCCTCCCCGTCCCGCTCCTCTTCCTCCTCCGCGCCATCGGCGCGGTCCGGCTCCCCGGCCGGCTCCTCCCGGTCCGGGAGCGGCTCGGCCTCCGGAACCGCGTCCGGCCCCTCTGCCTCTTCTGCCTCTTCCCAGTCCTCCCAGGCGTCCCGGGCCTCCGCCCCGCGGGGCTCGGAGCCGGCGCGGACCGGCCCCTCCGCGCGCGCCCCGGCGCCCTCCGGGCCCTCCCCGGGCCCCTCGGCGGGGGAGGACCCCTCGCGGAGGACGGGCGGCGCCTCGGCCGGGTGCAGCACCCGGACGGTGGGCATCGGGTCGGTGTCCGGACCGTCCTCCTCCGCGGGCTCCGCGTGGAGCGGCCGCGCACCGGCGCGCGGCCACAGCAGCGTGGCGGTCTTCTCCGCCGGCGGCTCCGGGGCGGGCTCCGCGTCCTCGGGCTCCGGGTCGGCGGCCTCGGCGCCGGTGCGCTCCTCGGCGCGGACCGCGGTGCCCGCGGGCAGCGGGGCGGCCCGCTCCTCGGGGCGGGGGGCCCGGCGCGCCGCACGGCGCCGGTCGGGCAGTTCGCCGTGGAGGTGCCGCCAGACCCGGACGAACAGCAGGAACGCGATGAGCAGGGCGACCCACGGGGCGGCCGCGACCACGACCAGGGCGACGGCGTCCACCAGCCGCTGGTCGCTGGCGCGCAGCGCGCTCGCGCCCGCGGCGATCAGGATCAGCACCAGGATCAGGCCGTCGACCTGCAGCCGGTGCACCCGCGGGGCGGCGCGCAGCACGAAGCTCGCCCAGAACGCGAGGAGCAGCAGGAGGGTGAAGACCGCCGGGTACAGGTGCGCGTACGGGGGCTCCGCCCCGCCCTGTACGGCGACCTGGTAGATGCCGTTGTAGGAGAGGACGACGGCGCACGCGGCGATCACCAGGACGCCGACCCCGGACAGCAGGATCGCTACCGCCCGGGATCCGCCGCCCTCGCGGGCGGGTCGCGTCCCGGTGCGCGGAGGAGAGGAGGAGGGTTTCACGGCCATGGTGGTCGGAAGCGTAGCCCAGCAAAGGCGGCGAACACGAGGAACGACGCGAAAACGGCCGTAACCCGCCGTGGTCGCATGGAATACGGAAGTGATTCCGGACGACCTTTTCCAAGCGGCCCCGAGGGGGCGGGAAACGGCTACCCTGGGGTGCGTGAGTCTGCGCTTTTACGACACCAGGTCCAGGCAGGTCAGCGATTTCACCCCGGTCACCGAAGGGTGTGCCTCGCTGTACCTGTGTGGTGCCACGGTGCAGGCTCCGCCGCATATCGGGCACATCCGCTCCGGTGTGAACTTCGACATCCTCCGCAGGTGGCTCACCTACCGGGGGTACGAGGTCACACTCTGCCGCAACGTCACCGACATCGACGACAAGATCATCAACGTCGCCCGCGCCGAGAACGTGCACTGGTGGGCGGTGGCCGAGCGCAACCAGCGCGCGTTCACCTCCGCCTACGACGCGCTGGGCTGCCTGCCGCCGTCGGTGGAGCCGCGCGCCACCGGGCACGTCCCGGAGATGGTGGAGCTGATGCGCCGCCTGATCGACCGCGGCCACGCCTACCCGGCCGGGGACGGCTCCGGCGACGTCTACTTCGACGTGCTCTCCCACCCCCCCTACGGGGAGCTGTCCGGGCAGCGCGTCGACCAGATGCGCGACCCCAAGGACGCGGAGGGCGCCAAGCGCGACCCCCGCGACTTCGCCCTGTGGAAGGGCGCCAAGCCCGGGGAGCCCAGCTGGGAGACGCCGTGGGGGCGCGGCCGGCCGGGCTGGCACCTGGAGTGCTCGGCCATGGCCACCAAGTACCTCGGCTCCTCCTTCGACGTCCACGGCGGCGGACTGGACCTCGTCTTCCCGCACCACGAGAACGAGCTGGCCCAGTCCAGGGCGGCCGGCGACGCCTTCGCCCGGTACTGGATGCACAACGGGCTGCTCACCCTCGGCGGCGAGAAGATGAGCAAGTCCCTGGGCAACTCGCTGCTGATCAGCGAGATGGTGCGCCGGGTCCGCCCGGTGGAGCTCCGCTACTACCTGGGCCAGGCGCACTACCGGTCCGCGCTGGACTACTCCGAGGAGGCGCTGCGCGAGGCCGCCTCGGCCTACCAGCGGATCGAGGGGTTCCTCACCCGCGCCGCGGAGCTCGCCGGCCCGGTCCGGCCGGCGCCCCGGGTGCCGGACGCGTTCGCCTCCGCCCTCGACGACGACCTCGGCGTCGCCCAGGGGCTGGCGGTCGTGCACGGCCACGTCCGGGACGGCAACACCGCGCTGGGCGAGGGGCGCAAGGAGCGCGCCGCCGAGCTCGCCGCGGAGCTCCGCGCCATGCTGGCGGTGCTCGGCCTCGACCCGGGCGCCGAGCAGTGGGCCTCCGAGGGCGACGGGGCGGGCCTGCGCGACGTGGTCGACGCGCTGGTCTCGGTCGCGCTGGAGGAGCGCCAGTCCGCCCGGGGCCGCAAGGACTACACGGCCGCCGACCGGATCCGCGACCGGCTCACCGCTGCGGGGATCACCGTCGAGGACACCCCGAACGGGCCCCGCTGGGAGCTGCGCCGCGACTGACCGCACGGGTCCGCTCGCGCACCCGTGCGGGCGGGCCCGCGCCGCGGCGCGGGCACCGGCGCACCGGGTCCTCCGGGGCGCCTATCATCGCAGTCTGGAATACGTATCGTTCCCGAGATCAACGCGGATTCGCCGCAGGCATGCGCGCACGGGACCAACGGGGGAGGGGCGGCGGCCATGACTGCGAAGAAGAACAAGAAGGGACCGACCAAGGGCAGCGGGGGCAAGAACCGCCGCTCGCTCGAGGGCAAGAAGGGCACCCTGCCCGCGTCCGAGCGGCACTGGTACTCGGACAAGAAGCGCAGGACCGCCGACCGGGGCGAGGCCGCGCAGCAGCAGCGGCCCGAGCGCCAGTCCTCCGGCCGCACCGGGGAGAGCCCGCGCGGCCGCGGCGAGCTGCTCGTCGGCCGCAACCCGGTGCTGGAGGCGCTGCGCGCCGGCATGCCGGCCACCCGGCTGTTCCTCGCCAACAGCCTGGAGCAGGACGTCCGGGTGAACGAGGCGGCGAAGCTGGCCGGCGACGCGGGCCTGGAGATCAGCGAGGTCCCCCGGGCCGAGCTGGACCGCCGCTGCGACAGCAACGGCCTGCCCGGCGCCGCCCACCAGGGCATCGCCCTGCAGGTGCGGCCGTACCGCTACTGGAGCGCGGAGGACCTGCTCGACGCGGCGAAGCGCTCCGAGACGACCCCGCTCATCGTCGCCCTGGACGGCGTCACCGACCCGCACAACCTGGGCGCCATCGCCCGCTCCGCGGCGGCGTTCGGCGCGCACGGCATCCTCATCCCGGAGCGCCGCTCCGCGGGCGTCACCATGGCCGCCTGGAAGACCTCGGCCGGCACCCTGGCCCGCCTCCCGGTCGCCCAGACCGTCAACCTCACCCGGGCGCTGGAGGCCTACAAGCAGGAGGGCCTGTTCACCGTCGGCCTGGACGCCGGCGGCGACACCCGCCTGGACGAGATCGCCTTCGCCGCCGACCCGCTGGTCGTGGTGGTCGGCTCCGAGGGCAAGGGCCTGTCCCGCCTGGTCCGCGAGGCCTGCGACAGCATCGCCTCGATCCCGATCAGCGGCGCCGAATCCCTGAACGCCTCGGTCGCCGCCGGCGTCTCCCTCTACGAGGTGGCCCGCCGGCGCACACCCGCACGGTAGCCGGAACCGGTACCATGCGACTGGGTGTCCCCCGGACACCGGCCGGTGTAGCTCAATTGGCAGAGCAATCGCCTTGTAAGCGATAGGTTAGGGGTTCAAGTCCCCTCACCGGCTCTCAGCGGTTCCGAACCGCGAGAACGCCCCGGGGCGGATCAGGTCCGCCGACCGGGGCGCTCTTGTTTCCCAGGGGCTTCCCCCGGGCTGCCCGGGGCGTTCGGTGGGGGTGAAGGCGGTCTTTTCCGGTGCGGAATCTTTACCGGAGGCGGCGCGAATCTCGGATACATTCTCGGCGTCCCCCATTGAGGCCGGAAAGGTCTGAATCGTGAAGAAGTCGGGAAGAATTCTCGGAGTCCTGGGAGCCGCCGTTCTCGCGGTCACCCTGACCGCCACCCCCGCCGAGGCGACCATTAAGACCCTCTACACCAGGGACGACCCCTCTGGTGGGAAGGCGTACTGGAGCTCCGTGAACCACAGGCTCAGCGTCTACGACATCAAGAAGGACGGAAGGTCGGTCGTCGGGCGGGTGTACACCTCGCGCGGCTATGTGCTCGGAAAAGTGTCCGTCGGCGGGTACGGGAAGTCCGCTTCGAAGGTCATCGACGTCGGTTCGGCGAACACCGTGAAGGTCGAGGTCTGCCTCACCAACAGCGTCTCCCTGAAGGTCTCCTGCAGCTCCACCATCAGTTACACCTGATGCCCGTGCGGCGGCCGCCTTTCCGGGGAGCCCTTCCCGGAAAAAGCGGCCGTCCGGGTCGGCGGGCGCGGATCACGCGGCGGCGACCACCACGGCGACCGAGCGGTCCGGGGTCGGTACCTCGCGGGCGGTGCGCAGGCCGGCGGCGGTGAGCCGGTCGGCCACCTCGTCCGGGGGCCAGGGGGTGACGCCGCGGCGGGACATCCGCCAGCGGAGCACGGCCTCCCGCACCGCGCCGGGGCCGGTGTCGCCGGGGGCGCCCTGCGGAGCGGAGCGGAGGGCGGTGGCGGCGATCAGCCTGCCGCCGGGGCGCAGCGCCGCCGCGACCCGGGGCAGGGCGGCCGCGGCGGCCTCCGGGGAGAGCACCGCCAGCGGCAGCCACACCAGGTCGTAGGCGTCCTCCTCGATGAGGCCGGCGACGTCCTGCAGGCGCGGTTCGACCCGGTCGCGCACACCCCGCTCGGCCAGGTGCCGCTCGGCCAGCCGGAGCATCCGCGGGTCGGTGTCGAGGCCGACGGCCCGGGCGCCGGGGATCCGCTCCACCAGCGCGGCCGAGACGCCGCCCACCCCGGTCCCGACGTCGAGCAGCACCGCCCCGGGGCGGAGCAGCAGGTCGGCGAGGCCCGGGTCGTGCCGGGCGGCGAGGTCCAGCAGGCCGCTCATCCGCTCGCCGGACGCCTTCCCCTCGGCGAGCAGCACCGCGTCGCCGTCGGCCGGCTCCTCGACGGCGCCCTCCGCGGCGTTCGCGGCCAGCCGGAGCATCCGGGCGGTGCGGTCGGGGAGCGCCCCCGCGTCGGGCCGGGCGTGCAGCGCCGCGCGGTACTCCTCCCGCAGCCTCCACCCGGACGCGGCCCGCTCGGCGAAGCCCGCGGCGCCGAGCAGCGCGCCGTGCTCCTCGGAGAGGCCGGTGCCGGAGCGCTCGGCGGAGACCGCCGAGGCCAGGGCCGCCAGCGTCCAGGCTTCGCCGACCAGCGCGTCGATCCGGGAGAACAGGTCGGTTCCGGGGGTCGCCATGGCGCGAGTCTGCCAGGCCGGGGGCGGAAAGGCACGGCGGTGAACAGGCGGATACCCGGCGAATTCCCCGCACCGGACCCGGTGACAGTCCCCGGAGGTCTGCTGTAGAAAGGCTCGGGTGCGGCACCGGCCGCACGTCCGTCTCCTGCACGAAGGAGGTTCCGATGGCATGTGTCGGGTACGACCTGACGGTTTCAGTGGACCACGTGGAAGACGTCGAGCTGCTGGTCGACGAGCTGGACGAGGCGACCGCAGCGGAGTCCGTTGAGCTCTGACCGGCTCCCCCCGGGCGGGGCCGGGTCGGCCCCGCCCCCCGCCGCCCTCCCGCCGCAGGTCGGAGCCTGGCCGGGCGCCCGCGAGCGGGAACTCCCCCTCGCCGAGGCGGACCGGCGCATCCGGGCCGACATCGCCGCCCAGGGCTGGCGGGCGCGGTACCGGTTCCTCGGCTCCGGCGACCCCGGGGAGCCCGCCGCCGCCCAGTGCGAGCTGTGGGGCCCCGACGGGACCGAGGTCCCCTACGGGCTCGGCAGCGGCAAGGGGGCGCACGCCCCGGCCCTGGTCGGAGCGGAGTACGAAGCGGTCGAGCACGCCCTGACCGGCCCCGGCCGGCTGGACGAGCTCCCGCTGGCCGCCGTGCCCGCCGCCGACCTGCTCGACGGCCCGTTCGCGGCCGACAGGGCGGTGCGCGACGTCGCCCGCCAGGACGGCGCCCGCGTCGCGGTGCTGCCCTACCGCGGCCTCGACGGCGGGCCCCCCGTCGACGTCCCGCTCTACCTGTGGGCGCCCTGGTACCCGGTGCCGACCGAGGGCATGCTGCGGTTCCGCGCGGAGTTCGGCGACACCGCCGACTACACGCACGCCATGTCCTACAGCGTCAACAGCGGCTGCGCGATCGGGGCGACCTTCGATGAGGCCGCGCTGCACGCGCTCAACGAGTGGGTGGAGCGCGACGCCCTCTCGCTGTTCCTGCTGGGCGCCGTCTACGACGGCGGGCCGATGCCCGGGGCGGTGCGCCCCGAGACGCTGCCTCCCCTGCTCCGGTCGCGGCTGCGGGCCGCCGAGGAGACGGTCGGCGCGCGGGTCGTCGTCCTGGACCTCACCACCGACCTGGGGATCCCGGTGGCCATGGCCTACGCCCCCGACCTGGCCGGCGGCGCCGCCCGCTACCACGGCATGGGCGCCTCGCTGTCCGGGGAGACCGCGGTGGACCGGGCGCTGACCGAGTTCGTCCAGGGCGAGCTGCTGGCCCGGGTGGTGGAGGCGCACCGGGCGGGCGCCGAGGACGACGGGCGCCCCGCCGAGCACCCCACCTTCGACCGGCTGGTCGCCGAGCACGACATCGCCGCGGGCGTGCGCCGCCGGCTCGCCGCCCACCCGCGCCTGCTGGCCTGCGCCCACCTGGACTTCGCGGACCGGCTCGCCGAGGCCCCGGACGCCGGCCCGCCCCCGGAGACCGTCCCGGAGGGGACCGGGGTGGCGGCGCAGCGCGCGGCGGTGGTCGAGCGCCTGGCGGCCGCCGGGCACCGCGCCGTCGCCCGGGAGCTGGCGGTACTGGAGCACGGCACCACCGTCGTCCAGGTGCAGTGCCCCGGCCTGGAGCGGTTCCACCTGGTCACCAAGGGCCACCTGGCCCTCCCCGGCGCCCGCGGCCGCCGCCACCGGGCCGTTCGCACGCCCTGACGGCCCCGCCGCCGGGCCGGCGGCGGTCCGTACCGACGGACATCCCCCGCGTTCTCCCGGACATGGCCCCTCGGGGACCCCGCGGGCGAGGATCGTGCCATGGCGAACGAGAGCGGAACGGTACTGGTCATCGGCGGCGGCGGAAAGGTCGGGCGGCGGGTCGTCGCGCGGCTGCGGGAGAAGGGGGTCGAGGCGCGCGCGGCGTCCCGGTCCGGGGACGTGCGGTTCGACTGGAACGACCCCGGGACCTGGAAACCCGCCCTGGAGGGGATCGACCGGGTCTTCATCACGCCGCTGGACACCACCCCGTCGCCGACGCCCGCGTTCGCGGCGGAGGCGGTGGCCGCCGGGGTGGAGCGCCTGGTGCTGCTGTCGGCGCGCGGCGCGGACGTCCCCGGATACTACGGCGACGGCGGGGAGGGCGTGCAGCCGCACCTGGACGGGGAGCGGGCGGTCCGCGGGTCCGGTGCGGAGTGGACCGTGCTCCGGCCCGGCTGGTTCATGCAGAACTTCTCCGAGGGGTCGTTCGTCGACGGGGTGCTCGCCGGGGAGCTGGCGCTGCCCGCGGGGGAGGACGGCGCGTCGGCGTTCGTCGACGCCGAGGACATCGCCGCGGTGGCGGCCGCCGCGCTCACCGAGGACGGGCACGCGGGGCAGGAGTACGAGCTGAGCGGGCCGCGGCCGCTGGGCATCGCGGCGGCGCTGGAGGAGATCGCGGCGGCCTCCGGCCGGACCGCCCGGTACCTGCCGGTCAGCGTCGAGGAGTTCACCGGCGGCCTGGTCGCGCAGGGCGTGTCCCGGGAGGAGGCGGGCCTGTGGGCGTCCGCGCTCACCCCGATCCGGACCGGCGCCGACGCCGCGGTCGCCGACGGGGTCCGGCGCGCTCTGGGGCGGGACCCGCGCGACTTCGCGGAGTTCGCTCGGGACGAGGCCGGGGCCTGGCGGGGCTGACCGCCCGGGGGCGGCGGGCCGGCCCGGGTGGGACCGCCCGCGCCCCGGGGCCGCCCGGAGGGCGGGGCCGGGGAAGGGCCGTCGGAACCCGGCCTCTCCCCGGTCGCGGGCGGGGACTCCGGTCCGCCCGATGCAGGCGGCCCCCGGTCCGCGGCCGGTACGGCCGGGCGGCGGGCGGCCTGTTCCGGCGGCGGGTGCCGGATCGCGGGCGGGGAGGGGGCGCCGCGGACGGGCGGGACTTCGGCCCGTCCGGTGCGGGCAGCGGTGCACCGGGGACCCGCCCGCGCCCCGCTGCCCGTCCCCGGTGGCGGGTGCTCGGGCCGGCGGGGCGGGCGGTCGCGCTGACCGGGTGTGGTCCCGCCGGTCAGCCGGCCGGGGCGCCGGCCTGTTCGGGGGCGGGGGCCGAGGCGCGGCGGTAGGCGGTGGGGCTGGTGCCCTGGACCCGTTTGAAGGCGGCGGAGAAGCCGAACGCGTCGGCGTAGCCCACGCGGCGGGCGACGGCGGCGACCGTCATGTCGGGGCGGGAGAGCAGGTCCGCGGCGAGCGTCATCCGCCACTCGGTCAGGTAGGCCACCGGGCCCTGGCCGACCAGCTCGGTGAAGCGCTTGGCGAGGGTGGTGCGGGAGACCCCGGCGCGGGCGGCCAGCGCCGCCGTCGTCCACGGGCGGGCCGGCTCCTCGTGCACCGCGTGCAGCGCCGGGCCGACCACGTCGTCGGCGAGCGCCCGGTACCAGGAGGGCGGGGCGGCCTCGGGCCGGTCGAACCAGTCGCGCAGGCTGCACACCAGCAGCCAGTCGAGCAGCCGGTCGAGCACGATCTGCCGGCCGGGGCGCTCCCCGCAGAGCTGCGCCTCCAGGTAGTCGCGCATCGCGGTGCAGTCCTCGTCGTCGGGGACGACGGCCACGCGGGGCAGCACCCGGAGCAGGCGCTGCGGGACCTCGGAGCGGACGTCGTAGGCGCCGGCCATCAGCACGGTGGCCGCCGAGACCTCGGAGCGGACCGAGCCGCCCGGGTCGCCGAAGACCCCGCCGCAGCGCACCTCCCGGACCGGCGCGAGGTGCCGGGGATCCGGGTCGTCGGTGAAGGCGAACGGTTCGGGCCCGCGCACGATGGCGGCCTCGCCCAAGCCGAGCCGGAGCGGCTCGCCGCCCTCGGGCACGATCCACCCGCCGCCGCGCAGCGGCACGCACAGCGTCAGGTAGGCCCCGTCGGTGAACCGCAGCGACCAGGGCGGATACAGCACCGACCGGCCGAAGACCGAACTCCGGCCCCGCACGTTCCGCAGCAGCTCGTCGAAGACGTCCATGCCGGCAACGATAGGCGGCCCGGCGGCCGGCCGCCGGGGCGGGCACCGGCCGGGTCCGCCTCGCGCGGGGTACTCCGGCGGCGCATCGCCGGAGGGGCGGGCGCGCGGCGGCCGTCCGGGCGGCCGCCGCGGGCAGGGCGGTACCTCCTGAAGAGCCCCTTCCCGAGGTGTTCACCGAAGGGCCCGCGGAGGGCGCTTCCGCCGGCGCCGATGGGCGTCATCGGCCCTCGGGCCCGTTTTCGAGCTGGTCGAGCAGGGAGCGCAGGCGCTGGATCTCGGCGATCAGGCCCTCCCCGTCGAGGTTCTGATAGGCGCTGTCCCGGGCATCGGCCGTCTTCGCCTTCGCGGCCTCCTCGGCCTCGGGGGCGGGGGCGTTCTCCGCCGGGCGCATGTGCTCCCCGGGGAGCAGGGACGCGGTCTTTGCAGGAACGTCTTCGAGGACCGCGGCAGGGGTGCGGGGGCCGATCTCGTTCATCCGGCCGTCCTCCGGTGCCGCGCGTGCGCTGCGGAAGGGGAGCGGGCGGTCTCCGCCGCGGGGCCGCCGCGCCGCCGGCCGAAGCGCCGTCCGGCCTCGCCCGCGGGTCTCCGGGGCGGGGCGGCCGGGCGGGGTCAGCGGTCCGCCCGGTGCGAGGCGTCGATCGTCGCGGCGATGCCGTCCAGGATGAGTTCCAGGCCGAAGGTGAAGTCGTGGTCCTCGGCGGGGTCGGCGGGGTGCTCGAAGACGCCGGAGGCGAACAGCTTCGCGGCCTCGGGGTAGCGGTCGGGGTCGACCAGGCCGGCCAGGGCGCGGCCGTAGGCCCGCTCGGCCTCGGCCTGGTCCAGGCCGGAGGCGCGGCGGCCCTCGGCCATCTGCCGGTCGGTGGAGCCGGTCCGCTGCACGTATACCGAGACCAGCATCAGGATGCCGACCTTGGCGCCCCAGTCCAGGCCGGTGCCGCGCAGGGCGCGGAGCAGCGCGTCCATCCAGCCGACCATGTTCGGGCCGCTCGGCGGGCCGCTGACCGGGATCTCGGCCAGCCAGGGGTGCTCCTCGAAGAGCGCGCGCAGGGCCAGCGCCCAGCGGCGCACCCCGTCGCGCCACTGCCCCGGGGGCGGGTCGATGTCCGGGACGGGGGCGCCGACGTGGTCCTGCATCAGCGCGAACAGCTCGTCCTTGGAGCCGACGTGCCGGTAGAGCGACATCGCGGTGAAGCCCAGCTCCTTGGCGACCTTCGCCAGGGTCACCCCGGCCAGGCCGTCCCGGTCGGCCAGTTCGACGGCGGTGCGCACGATCCGGTCGGCGTCCAGCGCGGCGGGCCGGCCGAGCCGCGCCGCCGTCGGCACCCGCCACAGTCGGCCCAGCTCCGGGGGTACTTCCTGGTCGGCCATGTCTGAAAGATACCGCCGCCCGCGGCGGCTCCGGGGCCCCGCCGTCTCGGGGGCCCGGCGGCCCCGTGTTAGTTTATGTCATATAGTTTTAGGCATAAATTAAGTCGGGTCCGGTGGGAGCGAGGAGATCGGGATGGCGGAGACGGGCAGGATGCGGGCGCAGAGGCCCGGACCGGTGCCGGACGGGGAGCGGGCGCTCGCGCCCGACCTGGCGCGCGGGGCGATGCTGCTGCTCATCGCGGTGGCCAACGCGGCAGGGCTCTTCCTCGGCGCGGCGCCCGGGGTGGAGCGGGACCCCGAAGGCGCCGAGCGGGTGTTCAACCTGCTCATGATCACTCTGGTGCACGCGCGGACCTACCCGCTGTTCGCGCTCATGTTCGGCTACGGGCTGGTCCAGCTCGCCCGCAGGCTGGACGCGGCGACCGGGTCGCCCGCCGCCGCGCGGGCGGTGCTGCTCCGCCGCAACGCCTGGCTGCTGGTCTTCGGACTGGTCCACGCGGCCCTGCTGTTCGCCGGCGACGTGCTGGGCGCCTACGGGGTCGCCGGGATCGTCTTCACCCTCCTGCTGCTGCACCGCAGCGACCGGGTGTACCGGATCGTGCTCTGGTACTGGGGCTTCTCCGCGGTCTACGTCGCGGTCCTGTTCGGGCTCGCCGTGCGGGGCCTGGCGGCGGGGAGCGGCGAGCGGGCGCCGCTGCCGCTGCTGGGGTCGGACTCCGACGCCGCGCAGGACTACCTCTCCTCGGCCGCCGCGCGGATGAGCGAGTGGCCGCTGCACACCCTGTACATGTCCGGGTTCGTGCTGGTGGTCTGGCTGGGCGCGTGGGCCGCCCGGCGGCGCGTCCTGGAGGAGCCGGCCGAGCACGTGCGCCTGCTCCGCACCGCGGCCGCGGGCGGCCTGGCGATCGGTATCGCCGGCGGCCTGCCGATGGGCCTCTACGCCGCGGGGTGGCTGGACGCCGACGCCGGCACCGCCGCGCTGCTCAAGCAGCTCTACCAGGTCTCCGGCATGTTCGGCGGGGTGGGCTACGCCGCGCTGTTCGGGCTGGCCGCCCTGGCCCTGGAGGGGCGGCGGCAGGGGGTCGCGCTCCAGGCGCTCACCGCGCTGGGGCGGCGCTCGCTCAGCGGCTACCTGCTCCAGTCGGCGGCCTGGCTGGTGCTGGTCGCCCCGTACCTGCTCGCTCTGGGCGAGCGCTCCTCCAGCCCGGCGCTGGCCTCGCTCGGCTGGGCGGTCGCGGTCTGGCTGGCCACCCTGGCCGCGGCCTACGCGATGCAGCGGAGGTCGCTCCGCGGCCCGGCCGAGGTGCTGCTGCGACGGCTCTCCTACCGGAGGCGCTGACCCTTCCCGGGCGGGCCGGTCCGGTGCACGGTGGACGCCGACACAGAAGCGGAGGACCCGATGCGCTCCCGGATGTTCGGCGGCAGCGGGCTTCGGGTGTCCGAGGTCCACCTCGGCGCCACGGGGTTCGGCCGGACCGGCCGGGGCGAGGTGCGCCGGATGGCGGACCTGTACGCCGAGGCGAATGAGGGCGGTTGTGGGCGACGGGCGGGAGGAACGCCACCGACACCGCCTCGGGGTACGGGGCCGCCCTCAGAGACGGACGACGACGGTGCGCGCGGCCTTGTCGTGCACGGTCTGCCGGCGGTCGTCCCACAGCGGCCAGAGCAGGTCGATCAGCAGGCCGATGTAGGTGAAGGCCAGGGCCGCCAGGACCAGTTCGCGGACGAGCGCGCCGCCGGCCGAGGGCGGCTCGCAGGTCTCCCAGACGACCAGCCTGCTCCGGCACAGCCGCTTGCCGAGGGTCCGGCCGGACCGGGAGTGGCAGCCGACCCGGTACACCAGGCCGAAGAGCAGCCAGCACGGCAGGCCGATGACCACGCCGACGATCATCAGCGGCGACGAGCCCTCCTCGTACCCGGCCGGGTCGGTGAGGTAGGCGAGGCCGAAGAAGGAGCCGATGATCGCGGCGCCGACGGCGATCCCGCCGAAGACGATCACCAGCCGGTCGATGAGGTAGGCGCCGACCCGGCGCCCGTAGCCGGCCAGCGGAGCCCCGTTCGGGGCGGTGAAGGGCGGCGGGCCCGGGTACGGCGGCGCGGCGGGCGGGTGGCCGTACCCCTGGGGCGGGTACCCCTGGCCGCCGTGCCCCTGCGGGTGGGCGGGGGCGCCGTAGGGGGAGGGCGGGCCGCCGTACGGCGGGCCGGGGGAGGGCGGGTGGGTCATCGGTCTCTCCGGGTCGGGGGGAGGGGGCCCGGGGGCGGCGTCAGTCGGAGACGACGACGGCGGTGTTGCCGACCTTGTCGTGCAGCGCCTGCTTGCGCGGGTCCCACAGGATCCACAGGCAGCTGATCCAGCCGAGCAGGCAGTAGACCAGCTCGCGGACGAACGTCCGGCCCTTGGCCGGGAGGCCGCCGCCGGTCTCCAGATTGACGACGTGCAGGCCCAGCATCCGCTTGCCGAGCGTCCGCCCCTTGCGGGTGTGCGACAGCCAGCGGTACAGGAACGGCGCGAGGAAGGCGAACGCGTAGGTGAGCACGATCCCGATGACCAGCACCGCGGCCGCCCCGCCGGTGAGCTCCTCGCTGTCGCCGGCCATGGCGAAGGTCAGCGCCATGGTCAGGCCGAGGGTCACCCCGATGGTGACGAAGAGGATCACCATCATGATCGCGGCGTCGATGAGGGCGGCGAAGAGCCGCTTGTCGGCCTCGGCGGCGTACAGGCCCGGCGGCAGCATCTCCTGCTGCTGGTACTGGCCGTAGCCCTGCTGCGGATGGCCCTGCTGGTACTGGCCGTACGCCTGCTGCTGGTAGCCGTGCCCCTGCTGCGGCCACCCCTGGCCGCCGGGCTGGTTCTGGTAGGACGGGTCCATCGAAGAGCTTCCCCTGAGGATCGAATGCGGTACCCGCCCCGCGGCGGGGCGAGCGGCCGCCCCATTGTCCCCTCTCCCCCGGCCCCCGTCGACCGCGGGTCCGCCGCCCGGGAGACAGGGCGTGTACAGCGGTTTCCCGGCCGGGACCGGCCGCTCCGGCGCGGGCCGGGGGAACGGGCCTTACCCCGGACCGGCGGGTGTGCCAGGATCGCACTGCCCTGGCAAGCGCCCCCGGCTCGTCGAAGGGACGACCCCCATGCCCCGCCCCTCCCTGCGCATGCTGATCGCCGGGCCGGCCGCCGCCGCGGTCCTGCTGCTCGGCGCACCGCTCCCGGCCGCCGCCGAGCAGGCCGCCCCGGCGCGGGCGGACTGGATGGCCGCGGTCCCCGACTCGGCGGGCGTCGCCGAGCTGTCCATCCCGGGCACGCACGACACCGGCGCGTGGCGCGGGACGGTCTGGTCGCGCACCCAGGACATGGACCTCGGCGCCCAGCTGGAGTCGGGGGTGCGCGCCCTGGACGTGCGGACCCGGCACTACCGGGACGCGTTCCCCATCCACCACGGGCCCGAGTACATGCACCTCAACTTCACCGACGTGGTCCGCACCACCGCGGAGTTCCTGGCGGAGCACCCGACCGAGACCGTGCTGATGCGGCTCAAGGAGGAGCACACCCCGGCGGAGAACACCCGCGGTTACGAGGAGACCCTCGACCACTACATCGAGTCGGACCCGGACACCGCGCCGCTCCTGTCCGAGCGGCTGTGGCGCCCGGACGGCGGGACCGCCCTGCCCGACCTGGGCGAGGTGCGCGGGAAGATCGTCATCCTGCAGGACTTCGACGCCGGCAAGGCGTACGGCCCGCGCTGGGGCGGGCCCGCCACCGACATCCAGGACGACTACCGGGTGCCCACCCTCTTCGACATCCCCGCCAAGTGGGAGAAGGCCCGCGCGCACTTCGAGCGGACCGCCGCCGGGGACCCCGGAGTGCTCCACATCAACCACCTGAGCGGGAGCGGGGCGCCGTGGGCCAACCCGCGCGAGGTGGCCACCGGCGGTCCGGGCTTCCGCGGCGTCAACGACCACGCCCGGGAGTACTTCGCCGATGCCGGCCCCGATCGGGCGGGCACGGTGATGATGGACTTCCCCGACCAGCCGCTCATCGACGAGGTGCTGGCCCGCAACCCGGGCTGAGCGGGGCGGCGGTCCGGGCGGCCGAGGGCCGGGACGGGGCGGGCGGACCGGGGGACGTCGGCGGGGTTGGCTAGACTGCGACCCGCCGCCCCTCCCCCCGTGAGCCCCCGACGCCACCGAGCACGACGGCGGTGCTCCCCGCGCGCCGGAGGCGCCCGCCGAAGAAAGGCCCGTTCGTGGATCCCTCCCGCGCGCAGCTGATCGCAAGCATCTCCGCGGCCGTCGAGGCGTCCCCCTCGGACCCGGTGCTCCGGCTGCACCTGGCCGGGCTCCTGCTGGACGCGGGGGACACCACGGCCGCCATCCCGCACATCGCCACCTCGCTCCAGCAGGACCCGCAGTCCGAGCAGGCCAAGGCGCTGATGGGCCGCGCGCTGGGCGCCCCCGGGGCCCCGGCGCCCCAGGCGGGGCCGCCGGCGCCGCCCGCGGCGGCACCCCCGGCTCCTCCGGTCGCGCCTCCCGTGTCCCCGACTCCTCCGGTCGCGCCTCCCGCGCCCCAGGCCCCTCCGGCCGCACCTCCGGCGCCGCCCGCGCAGCCGCCCGCCGCCCCGTGGGAGCAGGCCGCCCCCGCCGCCCCCGCCGCGCCGGCCCGGTCGGCGGACGAGGACCCGGGGGCGGAGCCGGCCGCCGGTCCCGGGTTCGGCTTCGCCGACGCCGGCCGGGGCGGGACGGCCCTGCTGGAGCGGGACGGCGACCGGGAGGAGCCGGACCCCGGCTCCGCCCCCTGGCCGGACGGCTCCGCGCCGCCGCTGGCCTCCGAGGACTTCCCGCCGGAGCCGGTGCGCACCACGCTCGCCGACGTCGCCGGGATGGACAAGGTCAAGGACCGGATCAACGCCGCGTTCCTGATGCCGATGCGCAACGAGCGGCTGCGCAAGGCCTACGCCAAGAGCCTCCGCGGCGGCCTGCTGCTGTACGGCCCGCCCGGGTGCGGCAAGACCTTCATGGCCAAAGCGGTCGCCGGGGAGATCGGCGCCCGGTTCCTCTCCGCCTCGGTCGCCGACATCGCCGACACCCGGATGGGCCGCGCCGAGCAGAACATCCAGGCGCTGTTCCGGCAGGCCCGGCAGTACCGGCCGTCGGTGGTCTTCCTCGATGAGCTGGACGCGCTGGGCGGCCGGCGCGGCAACGCCTCGGCGATGCTGCGGCCGCTGGTCACCCAGCTCCTCACCGAGCTGGACTCGGTGGAGGACGACAACGACGGCGTGTTCTTCCTCGCCGCCACCAACCACCCGTGGGACATCGACAGCGCCCTCAAGCGGCCCGGCCGGCTGGACCGGATGCTGTTCGTGCCGCCGCCGGACCGCAAGGCGCGGGCCGCGCTGGTCGCCTCTGCGATGGCGGACCGGCCCGGCGCCGGCATCGACCCCGGGAAGATCGCCAAGCACACCGAGGGCTTCTCCGGCGCCGACGTCGCCCACCTGGTGGACAGCGCCGCGGAGCGGGCCATGCTGGACTCCGCGCGCACCGGCACCGTCCGGCCGATCACCATGGAGGACTTCCAGGCGGTGCTGGCCGAGGTGCGCCCGTCCACCGGGCCCTGGCTGGAGACCGCCCGCAACGTGGTGGAGTTCTCCGGCGACAGCGCCTACGACGAGCTCGGCGCCTACCTGCGCGCCCAGCGGCGGACCCGGAGGTAGCGGTGGGGCCGGTCGCGGAGGCCGTCGAGCGGGCCGAGGCCCGGATCGAGATGAAGCGGCCTGAAGAGGCCCTGGAGATCATCGGGAAGGCGCTGGCCGGCGAACCGGAGAGCGCCGAGCTGTGGCTGGTCAAGGGCAAGGCCCACCTCACCGCCGGCGACCCCGGCGGCGCGGTGGAGGCGGCGCGCCGCGCGCTGGCCGCGGGGGCGGACGGCGGCGCCGCGCCGTACTACCTGCTCGCCCTCGCCCTGCTCCAGAGCGACCGGGCGTACGAGGCGCTGGACCCGGCGCTGACCGCGGTCCGGCTCGCCCCGGAGTACGCCCGCGGGCACGCCCTGGCCGCGCTCGCCCTGGCCGACCGGAGCCGCAAGCGCCTCCCCGGGGCCGACCGGGCCGCCGCCGACGCGCGCGCCGCCGCGGCGCAGGCGGTCGCGCTGGCCCCGGAGGAGGCGTGGGTCCAAGGACAGGCCGGGATGGCCTACCGGTGGCTCAAGGACCACGCCGCGGCCCGGCGCCACCTGCACGAGGCGGTCCGGCTCGCCCCGGACTACAGCTGGGCGCTGACCCAGCTGGCGGTGGTGGAGTCGCAGCGGCACCGCCCGGTCAAGGCGCTGCGCCTGGCGCGCTCCGCGCTCGCCGCGGACCCGGGCAACTTCACCGTGCTGCGCGCGGCCTACGGCGAGTGCCGCGCGTTCACCGCCCGGATGGTCTGGGGCTGGGTCGTCCTCGGCCTGATCTCGCTGCTCGCGCTCGCCCCCGCGAGCGCCGCGCCGGAGGCCGGGGGCGTGCTCCGGATGATCACCGCGGGGACCGCCACGGCCGTCCTCGCCTTCGCGGTGTTCACCGCCTGGCGCGTTCCGGCCCAGGTCCGCGGCTTCCTGCTGAACCGGCGCCGCGGCCGGGCGTGGGCGGCCAGCCTGCTCGCGACGGGGCTGTCGGCGGCGGCCATCGGCTGGGTGCCGCTCTCCCACGCGTGGATCCCGGGGCTGCTCTTCCCGGCGGCGGTGATCGCGCACGCGGTGCTGGTCAGGGCCGTGGACAAGGACGCGCAGGCCCGCTTCGAGGCGGGCGAGAACCCGGAGGGGCGGCCGCGGCGGACGAGCGGCCCGGGCCCGATCCCGCCGCACGCCCGCGCCGGCGCCCGGCCGGGGCTGCGCCTGGCGGCGCTGCTGCTGGACGCGGTGGTCTGCGGGATGCTCGCCTTCGCCGTCTACTTCGTCGGCATGCTGGTCAACACGGTGATCACCCTGGGCGTGCTGGGCGACGACACGGAGGCCTTCATGATCGGCACCTTCACGGTGCTGGGCCTGGTCGTGGCGGTGCTGTTCTGCTACCACTGGCTGCCCGTCACCCGCCTCGGCGGCACCCCCGGCAAACTGGTGTCCGGGCTGCGGGTCATCGACCCGGCCACCGGCCTCCCCCCGACGGCGGGCCGCGCGGCCGCCCGCTCCGCCCTCCACTTCCTCCTCGGTCTGCTCCCCGTCCTCGGCTACACCGCCGAGGCCCTCGTCATGCAGCGCGACCGCCCGCACTACCGCGGCCTCAAGGACGACCTGGCCAAGACCTGGGTGGTCCGCGTCCTCCCCTCCTCCCCACCGCCCCCCGCGCAGGGCGCTACGCCGGCCCGGCCTTCGCCCCCCGGCGGACCGCATCGATGAGGAGCCAGGCGCTGGTCGACGGGTTGGGGCCGACGGTGCAGGGGGCCTTGGGCGCGTCCGAGACGCGCAGGGCCCGCCTCTTGGCCTCTTCATGCGCCCCGAAGGGGAAGTCCTTCGGAAGGCGCTTGGCGTACCTGTCGATGTGTTTGCAGAGCTTCTCTCTGCCCAGCACCGAGCGGTGGATCGAACTCGTGTAGTCCTGGAAGTGGTAGAGGAGCCAGAGCTCGAAGCAGGGGTTGGAGACCACGGCGTCGACGCCCTCCCGCTTGGCGAGGGCGACCGCCTGATGGAGCCGGGTGTGCTCGTCGACGTCGACCAGGCACCAGACCTCTTCGAAGCGGAGGTTCGCGTCCCGCTGGCGCTTGGCGTTCTTGGCGGCCTCGTCGCGCTCTTCGACGGCCCGCTCGACGACCCGCAGCGGATCGTGTCCTTCCCCGATCGGAACGATGTCCACGGGGAGCGCCGCGAAATGGCGTTTGAGCCCGTTGAGGTAGTCGACCTCGGTCACTTCGCCTTCGCAGACCACCAGGATCCGCGGTTTCGCCTCACGGTGCGGCTTGCGCCGGGAGAGATCCTTCTTCGCCCTCCGGGGACGGGTCATCGGCACCCCTGTGCAGATCTATGAACATCGACCGGATGTCGTCGAAGTCGACGAACGGGACCGCCCCGTAACGCCCCTGAAGATATCCTCTTTCGGTGTTCTCTGCGCCGCGCGGGTGGAAATCGGCGAGCGAGTAAAGTGCGGTGGCGCCACTGCGGTCCTTCTCGGTGAACCAGACTTCGTCCCGTCTGAGCAGGTCGCTTTCGAGCATGCTGCCGAGGAGCGTGGTGTCGTGGGAAGCGAAGACGAGCTGTGCCTGTTTCGGGTTGGTCTCTGGATCCTTGAAGATCCTGATCAGAGTGGAGGAGAGCATCGGGTGGAGGCTGGAATCGATCTCGTCCACGAGGAAGACGCCGCCGGTGATGATGGTGTGCAGCATCTGTCCTGCGAGAGAGAGCCAGACACGGGTTCCGTCGCTCTCCTCGTCCAGGTCGAGCTTCCGGGGGCGGCCGTCGGCGCTGTGAGAGAGCGTCAGCCTGGTCTCCAGATCCTTCCTGGTATCGGACAGGAGGGATTCGGCCGTTCCGCTGTCGGTTTCGAAAGCCTTGATCGCTCGGCTGATCTGCTCGAAGTCTTCATCCGGAATCGGCGTTCTTTCCAGTGTGACCCTGGATATTCCGAGGTCGGCCACGCGGACCAGGTGATCGACCAGTGCCGGTAGATTTTTTTCCTGCAGGAGGATCTTGATGACGCGCAGGCGGTGGCGCTCATCATCGAAGTCGTGTGCGGCGTACGTCATTCCCTGGGTGAGGGACCGGTAGACGCGGAGAAGGGTCGGGTGGTCGTTGGAAGCCGCTGTCGAAAGGTAGAGGGCATTGGCCCGAGTGAGCCGCTGGATCCGCCTGACCTCGCCGGTGAGCGATCTGCCGAAGCGGTAGTCCTCTTTTCCGTGCCCGGAACGCTCGAAGAGCCGCCGGGCACGGCCGTTCGGGTACGCGAACAGCCATTCTCCGGTGACCTCGTCATCGGTCACCTCGAAACCGTAGGTATGCCGTTCCCCTCTGTGGACGAAGTCGACTTCGTAGAACGAAGGGGAGGAACGGGATGTGTCGTCCAGCCGGAAGGGGCGCCGGGGGAATCCTCCTTCGGGTCGCCACCGTGTGTGAGAGTCCGACACCGCGCGTTGCATCCAGCGCAGCGCGTCCAGCACGTTCGACTTCCCCGAGGCATTGGCGCCGTAGATGCCCGCCACGCGCACGGTCGGAGGCAGGGCGTCGCCCTTGGGCTTCGGTTCGCCGCGCTTGGGGACGGCGACGAGGGAGAGCTCCTGCTCCTCGCGGATGGACCGGTGGTTGGCGACGCGGAACCTGAGCAGCACGCGCGGCCTCCCTCTTCGTGTCTGACACGCCATGACTCTTGCGGTGAGCATCGTATGCAGAGAAACACCGAACAACGAAGAGTTTTGCCGTAAGCAAGCCGTAAAAAACATCACTGACGCAACTTCGAAGTGATGTCTTGCCGTGTGGAGACCGAAGGGGCAGGGCCGAGCGCCCCGGCCGGGTGCGGTGTCTCGCGGGGCGGGGGTTCAAGCGGGCAGCGACGGCGGGAGGGGGACCGGCCGGTCGGTCAGGCGCGGCGCCCCGCGGAGCGAAAGTTCAGACCAGCGGCGACGGCGAGGGTAGGGCCGGGGTGAAGGCCTCACCCGGGTGCGGCGTCTCGCGGGGCGAAGGTTCAAGCGGGCGGCGAGGGCGGGAGGGCGTGCCGGCTGGTCGGTCGGGTGCGGTGGGGCAGGGTGGGGCGGCAGGGGCGGAGTAGGGGGCGGGGGCGCCGTTCCGGCGTTGCTCTGGCGGCGAGGTCGGCTGCCTCTGAAACCGCTGCCCCTCTCTGGCCTGACCGAATACGCAGGGTGATGGCGGTGTGGGGTGCCCTGCGCACCGCGAGAGCACCCCGGTGATTCCCGGGCGCGCATCCCGGCCCGGATCGGCCCCCGAGAGGTCTGAATCGCCCTGATCGGGCCGGTGGTGAGGGGTTCGAGCCGCCCGGAAGGCAGGGAAGTAGGGGGCCGGAAGTCGGGGAGGGGAGGCGTGGGGGCGGGATGTCGTTTTTGTTCTCCTGGGAAGCCCCGTTTGGCCACTCTGGGTAATCGGCGTGGGGGTGCTGGGGGCTTCGGGGCTTACTACTCGCTGGTAGATGTAATCGGGGTGCCGCAGAGGTGCGCAGGGCGCCCCTGCCCCTGCCTGATCCCTGCCGCAAACCGGGCATAGGGGATAAGACCCCTCCTGGTGGGCGCGGGCCGGGCCGGTGAGCGCGGCGCCCGGCCCCCTCTCGCCTTCGCTGCCTGCTTGAACCCTCACCCCGTGGGGCGCCGCGCTCGGGCGACCGCCTCCGCTCCGCCCCTACCGCTGCCGTCGCCGCCTGCTTGGACCTTCGCTCCGCGAGGTGCCGCGCCCGGCTGGGGCGCCCGGCCCCGCCCCTTCCTTGGCCGTCGCCGCCGGTCTTGACCTCGACCCCGCGGGGCGCCGCGCCGGACCGACCGGCCGGTGCCCACCGCCGCCGTTGCTGCCTGCTTGAACCCCCGCCCCGCGGGGTGCCGCGCCCGGCTGGGCGCCGCGCCCGGTTGGGGCCGGGGCCGCGCCTGGGGGAGGGGAGGCGGCGCGGCCCCGGGGGCGTGCGGGGTCAGGGCACGTCGGCGGGGGTGAGGACGACCATGTCGTCGCGGGTCGGCTCGGTGAGCGAGATGAGCCGGCCGGCCTGGCGGGTGATCATCTTCTCCAGCACCTGGCGGGCGTAGCGGGCGTTGCCGAAGGCGTCGGTGCGCGGGACCGAGTCGAAGTGCGCGAGCAGCGCCTCCGCCGTCTCGGCGGGGATCCGGTAGCCGCCCGCCTCGGACATGCCCTCCACGATGGAGACCAGTTCGGGGCCGGAGTAGTCGGCGAACGGCACCCGGTGCGCGAACCGGGAGGCCAGGCCCGGGTTGGAGGCGAGGAACCGGTTCATCTCCGCGTCGTAGCCGGCGACGATCACCGCCACCTCGTCCCGGTGGTCCTCCATCAGCTTGACCAGGGTGTCCACCGCCTCCTGGCCGAAGTCGTTCCCGCCGCCCGCCGGGGTCAGCGTGTAGGCCTCGTCGATGAAGAGCACCCCGCCCTTGGCCTTCTCGAACACCTCGGTGGTGAGCTGCGCGGTGTGCCCGACGTACCGGCCCACCAGGTCGGCGCGGGCCGCCTCCACGGTCTGCCCGCCGGGCAGCACGCCCAGCGCGTTCAGCAGCCGGCCGTAGAGCCGGGCCACCGTCGTCTTACCGGTACCGGGCGGCCCGGAGAACACCAGGTGGTGGCTGAGGGTCGGCACCGGCATCCCCAGCTCGCGCCGGCGGGCCGCCGCCACCAGCACGTTCACCAGGTCGTTGACGACCGTCTTCACCTCGGCGAGCCCGGTCAGCCCGTCCAGCTCGGCGCGGAGGGCCGCCACCTCGTCGGTGCCGGCGCCGGACTCCTCGGCCTCGGCCGCGTCGCCCAGGTCCTCGGGGACCAGCAGGGTCAGCTCCGCCGGGTCGGCGGGCGGGTTCTCGCCCAGCCGGTGCGCCTGCCGGTCCACCATCTCCTCGAACACCTTGCGCGCCTCGCGCCCGTTGCCGAACGCCGGCCCCTTCGGCATCTGGTCGAAGTAGCGGAGCAGCAGCGGCGGCAGCCCCTCGTCCAGGGTGTAGCTGTGCCGGGAGCCCAGGCTCCGGACGATCTCCACCAGGTCCTCCGGCCGGTAGTTGGGGAACTCCACGGTGCGGGCGAACCGCGAGGCCAGACCGGGGTTGGAGGAGAGGAAGCCCTCCATCTCCGGCGCGTAGCCGGCGACGATCACCACCACGTCGTCCCGGTGGTCCTCCATCAGCTTGACCAGGGTGTCGATGGCCTCCTGGCCGAACCCGCCGCCGCCCTCCGCGGAGAGCGTGTAGGCCTCGTCCACGAAGAGCACGCCGCCGCGCGCCTTCTCGAACACCTCGGTGGTCTTGATCGCGGTGGCGCCGACGTACTGCCCCACCAGGTCGGCGCGGGCCGCCTCCACCACGTGGCCGTAGCGGAGCACGTCCAGGTCGGCCAGGAGCCGCCCGTAGAGCCGGGCCACCGTGGTCTTGCCGGTGCCGGGCGGGCCGGCGAACACCAGGTGCCGGGCGACCGGCGGCGACGGCAGCCCCATCTCGGCGCGGTGCCGGGCCATCCGGTTCCGGTTCACCAGCGTGGTGACCTCGCTCTTCACCGTCTCCAGGCCGATCAGGGCCTGCAGCTCGGCCAGCGGACCCTCGTCCTCCTCCTCATCGGCGTCCCGGCCGGAACCGCCGCCGGGCGCCCCCGGGACCGGCGCGCCGGCCGGAACCGCGTCCGGGCCGTAGCTGTCCTCCGCCCGGTTGCCCTCGCTGACCAGCTCCTCGGCGCGCACGTGCGACCCGGCGACGGTCTGCCGCAGCCCGGCCCTGCCGTTGTCCCGCACCGTGCAGCCGTCGACCAGCACGTCCTCGCCGCTGCCGACGAGCACCCCGTCGGCCTCGTTGCCGAACAGGTCGCAGGAGCGCAGCACCGCCCGGCCGCCCGCGGCGACCAGCGCGCCGTTCCGGCCGTTGCCGTGCACCCGCACCCGCAGCGCGGTCACCTCGCCCTCGGCGTGCACCGCCAGTCCGTCCCCGCCGCACCCGGAGACCTCGCCGTCCCGCAGGTCCAGTACGGCCCCGCCGGAGGCGGTCACCCCGTTCTCCCGGGCCTCGGCCACCCGCAGCCCGGTGACGGAGAGGCGGACCTCGCCCGAGGCGTGCACCCCGGCCCGGCGGGCCTGCGCCACCTCGACGTCCTCCAGCCGGCCCCCGCCGCCCTCGAACCGGATGCCGTGCCCGCGCACCCGGTGCAGCCGGACGCGGCGCAGGAACGGGGCGGCGCCGGAGAGCACCGACACCCCCGCCCCGGCCGCCCCGTCCACGGTCAGCTGGTCGAACTCGGCGGTGGAGTCCTCGGCGACGACCACCCCGCCGCCCTTGGCCGCGTGCACCTCCAGCCCGCTGAACGCGGTCGAGGAGCGGCCGGCGACGCGCACCCCGTCGCCCCCGGCCTCGCGCACCTCCACCCCGGTGAGCAGCCCGCGCGCCTTCTCTTCGGCGAGGACGCCCTCGCGGCCGCTGCGCACCACCGTCACCCGGTCGGCGCGCGGGTCGGTGCCGCCGTGCAGCACCAGGCCGCGGCCGGCCGCGTCGCGCACCTCCACCTCGGACAGCCGCACCGCGGAGCGGGACGACACCACCACCCCGTCGTCGGCGACGTCGTGCACCCGCAGCCGGACCAGCTCCGTCGCGGCGTGCTCGTCCACCGCCACGGCGGGCTTGGCGGTGCCGCTCACCTCGCACTCCTCCACCAGGCCCGCGCCGCCGCCGGCCGCGTAGACGCCGTTGCCGCCGGCGTCGCGGATGGTGCACCGGCGCACCTGGGGGGCGCCGCGCTCGTTGATCACCAGGCCGCTGGTGGCCACGTCCTCGATGACGCAGTCCTCGATCACGCTGGGCTGGGCGGAGGTCACCACGATGCCCGCGCCCTCGGTGCAGGTCACCCGGCAGTCGCGGAGCGCCAGCGCGCCCTCGTCGCGGGCCAGCACCGCCGCCCAGGCGGCGCCGTCCACCCGGCACTCGGCCAGCTCCACCTGCCCGGCGGCGGCGTCCACCACCGGGGCCTCGGGGTCGCGGCCGCGCAGCACCAGCCCGGTCAGTTTGACCGCCTCGGCGATGGAGGTGATCAGGCTCCCCTCCGAGCAGAGGAGCTCCACCGAACCGGGCTCCTCGGCGGCCATCAGGGTCACCACCCGGGTGAGGACCAGCTTCTCGTCGTAGCGCCCCGGCGCGAGGGAGAGCACCGCCCCGTCGCCGGCGGCGGCGACCGCCTCGCCGATCGTGCGGTAATCGGCGCCGCCCGACGGGTCGACGGTGCGCATGTGCGGGGTGTTCAACTCTTCGTCTCCAAGATCGTTCAGGTGGACGCGGCCGATCGCCGGGTGGACGGCGCCGCATGGGCGGCGGCCGGGCGGACGGGGCGCCGGCGGCGGACCGGTGCCGGGCCCCGGTCCCAGAATGCCGCCTCCGGCCCCAGCGTGCCGCCCCGGGCCGACAGTCCCCGGGGAGCGGCCCCGGAGCACCGCACCGGCCCCGCGCCGCCCGGGGCGCGGGGGAGCGGTGCGGTGCTCATCAGGGGGCCCGCCGCCCCGGCGCCGTCCGGGCGGCCGCCGGTACTCCGCTCACCGCCGCTCCGCTCACCAGCACTCCGCCTCGACGACCGAGGCGGGGAGCTTCCCGGCGCTGCCGGTGTTGGTCAGCCGGAGGGTGAACGACCGGTTCACGTCGCCGAACTCGGTGACCGCCCAGTAGTTGCCGCCCTCGGGCCTGCCGATCTTGTACACGCCGCGGTTCTCGCCGCCGGCCCGGTCCCCGTTGAACAGCTCGTAGTGCGCGGGCTCGCCGCTCTCCCACAGCGGGTGGCCGTCGTTGACCACGAGGATGCGCAGCGCGCAGGTGGCGTTTGTGGTGCCCGGGGTGAACGTCCAGGTCGCGGCGGTCTCGGCGTAGGAGTTGGGGTCGCCGCTGACCGGGAGGGCGTCGTAGGAGTCGTCGCAGCCGAGGTCGGTGTAGCCGGAGGAGCCGGTCCGCTCGATGCCGCCGCCGTGCAGGGCGTAGGAGGCGCCCCTGTCGTCGCAGCCGGGTCCGGCCACCGCGACGTAGTTCCCATCGTCCTTGACGTCCCGGGAGCCGGGGGAGGAGTCCAGGTGGGTGGAGAACGGGCCGCCCTCCTCTGCGGCCTGCGGGTCCTGCTTCTCCGGGGCGCCGCCGCCGGAGCCGCCGTCACCGCCGCCCTCCCCCTTCCCGGGGCCCTTCTCCTCGGGCCGCTCGGGGGCCTCGGCGCCGCCGCCCTTGCCGCCCTCCTCGCCGCCGGGGCCGTCCTCGCCCTTCGGGGCGCCCTTCTCCGGGTCGGCCTCCGCGTCCTTCTCCCCGCCCTCGCCGGGCCGGTCGCCGGGGCCCTTCTCCCCGTCCTTCTCTCCGTCCTTCTCCCCGCCTCCGCCGGCACCGCCTTCGCGGTCCTCGCCGCCTTCGCCGTCCTCGCCCTCCCCGGGGGCGCCGTCGACCAGGGACTGCGCCGGGGCCTCGCCGACCGGGCCGGAGCCGCCCTCGCCGCCCCCGCCGCCGGACTCCCCGCCGCCTCCGCCGTCCTCGCCGTCCTCCTCGCCGACCGCGCCGGGCGCCTGCGGCAGGACGTCCGGGACGAAGCCGCCCGGGTCCTGGCCGCCGCCCGCACCGCCGTCGCCGGGCACCACCGGTCCGCCGCCCGCCGCGGGCACCTGGGCCCCGGCGGGGGCGCCCGCGGCGTCGGCCGGGCCGCCCTCCGTCCCCGCGGCGCCCGCGGCGCCGGCCAGCCGCATGCCCGTCTCGGAGAAGCCGAAGGGGGCGGCGACCAGCATCAGGCCGGCGATGGCGGCCAGTGCCATGGTGGGCTTGCCCGGCCGGTGCGCGCTGTCCGCGGCGCCCTTGCCGTCCACCGCGGGCCGGGCGCCGAACCGGCCCAGCGCGGCGGTGAGCCCGGCCGCGGCGCCGGCGGGGGGAGCCGTCCCGGCGGCCGCCGCGGCCGCGGCGGCGGGGCCGGCGGGGGCCGGCGGCCGGGGCGCGGACGCCGGGCCCGGCTGCGCCGCGGCCGACTCCGGTGCGGGGTCGGCCGAGCTCATCAGGGCTCCGGGCCGCTCGGCCTTCGCGGATTCTCCTGCCATGTCTCGGTTCCTCTCTGAATGGGGCCGGTCGCGGGCGGGGCGCCGCGCTCCGGTCAGGGGGCGGGGGGCGGTGAGGTCTGCGGATTGAGGGCGGAGAAGAAGTCCGAGGCCAGCGACGGTGCTCCCGCCGCCGGCACGGGCGCGGCGGGGCCGCTCCCGTGCGGTTCCCCGGCATTCTCCTCCACCGAGTCCTCCTCGGGGGCAGGCGGTCCGCCGCCGGAGCCCGGGGCGGACCCCGAGGGGCGCGGGGGCGCCCCGCCGGAGCCGGACCCGCTGGAGGCACCGGAACCGCCCTCGGGTGGTGCGGTGGTGGAGCCGGATCCGCCGGAGGTATCGGAGTCGGCCCCGGGCGCTCCGTCGGTGGAGCCGGAGCCGCTGGAGGTGCTGGAGCCGCCCCTGGGCGGCGCGGCGGCCCGCACCGGGGGGCCGTCCGCGGGCGCCGGCCGGGGCATCCCGGAGAGCGGGCCCTCCATCCCGGCCCGCCGGGCCAGGTCCAGGGCCCGGGTGAACCGGCCGTCGGCGGCCCACCGGTGGGCGGTCGCGTCCAGCTGGTCGCGCAGGCGCGGCGGCAGTCCGGCGCGGACCTCCTCGTCGGAGCGGCCGCGCACGTCGCGGTCGTAGAGCGCGCCGAACAGCTCGACGGCGTCGTTCCGGTCCCGCGCGGAGGACGCGTCCGGGTCCAGGGCCTCGGCCAGCTCCCGGAGGACCGGGGCGGGCAGGTCGGCCAGCCGGGCGGGCGCGTCGTAGCGGGACGCGGCGTCGGCCGTCGCCTCGATCTCCTCCAGGTAGCCGGCGAGGACCTTCGGCGGCGCGCCGTCCCCGCCGCCGTGCGGGGCGTCCATGTACCCGCCGGCCTCGCGCACCGCGGTGGAGCGCGGCGAGCGGCGGAGCGCGCCGGGGGGCCGCTCGTTCTCCGCGTCCTGCGGCGGGTCGGCGTACTCGTCGCGCAGGCCGAGCCCGTGCAGGGTCTCGTGCAGCCACACGTCCGGCCCGTCCCCCAGCCGCCAGGCGGCGGTGTCGCTGCGGCCGGGCAGGTCGGGGTTGTCGTGCACCCAGGACACCCGGGTGTGCGGAGCCTCCTCCGGGCCGACCGACTCCACCCGGACGTGCAGCTGGTCGCCGCTGCCCGGGAGCCGGTACCGGCGGTTGAGCACCTCCTCCAGCCGCGCCCGGTACTGCTGCTCGGCGTCGGCCGCCTCCCGCTCCGAGACGTCGGGCCCGGGGCCGAAGTGCACCCGCACGGTCAGCTCGCGCACGTGCGTCGGGCCGCCGGGCACCGGGTCGGGCAGCGGGATCCGGCGGACGTCGAAGCCGTGCTCGGCGACGGACACCGACGGGTTCCGCACGTCCGCGTCCGGGTCGTCCAGCACCTCGGTCCGCGCGGCCTCCACGCCGGAGGTGTCCCGGTTCCCGCCGACCCGGGCGACCGGGGCGCTCTCCCGGGCCTGCGCCCAGGACTCCGGGCCGGCCAGGCCCTCGTGCACCGGCGCCTCCCGGAACCGGTCCGGGTCCTGCCGCGGACCGGGTGCGCCGTCCTGCTCCGGGGCGTCCTGCTCTGGGCCGTCCTGCTCCGGGGCGGGCGTGGTGGGGGAGCCGTCCTGTTCCGGGGAAGAGCCGTCGTCCCGCCGGGCGGTGTCCCCGCCGCCCTGCGGCGCCGGGTGCGGACCGTTCGCCGGGGCGGGGCCGGGCGGGCTCGCGGCGTCGACCCGGATCCCGGAGGAGGTCCCCTCCCCGTGCTCCGGGCCGCCGCCGGTCTGGGTCCCGCCTGTCTCCGTTCCGCCGGACCCGGTCTCGCCGGGGGCACGGGCGCCGGCCAGCGCGGTGCCGAGCGCGTCCAGGCCGCGGCGCTGCCCCTCCAGCGCCTCCTGCAGCCGGGTGCGGCGCTCGGCCAGGTCGCGCAGGGCGGTGCGGACGCCGTCGTCGAAGACCGGGCGCCCGGCGGCGGCCTCGCGGTCGATCAGGTGCAGGGCGCCCTCGGCGGCGGCGCGGTCCCGGGCCTCCTGCTCCGGGGTGCGGTCCCAGCCGCCGTCCGGGGCGGCCGGGCCCGCGCCGAGGTGCCTGCGGAGGGCGGCGACGGCGTCCCGGACCTCCGGGGACCAGTCCGAGGGGTCCAGGTTCGGGGGGAGCCCCAGCAGGTCCATCGCGGTGCGGGCGTGCTCGGCGGCGTTCCTCCCCGCCTCGCCGCGGGGGTCGCGGTCCAGCCCGAGGTGCCGGTCCACCGCGTCGAACAGCGCCTTCTCCGCGTCGGCGGCCCGCTGCTTCGCGGCGGCGACCCCGTCCCACGCGGCCTCGGCGCCGCCGCCGAGCAGCCCGTGGGCCTCCGCCTCCTCCCTGGTCAGCCAGACGTCGGCGTAGGTCTCGGTGGAGACGGCGCGGGCGTGGTGCCGGACCGGGCCGAACGGCCCGTACCGGTGTCCGGGGGAGTCCGCGACCACCAGCGCGTCCATCGGCATCCGGACCAGGTAGCGGCCCTTCTTCTCGGCCGGGCCGCGGTGGTCGGTGTCCACGGTCGTGGCGGCCTGCTTGCCGCCGCTCGCGCCGCCGCCCGGTGCGGCGCTCCCCGAGGCGGACTGCGAGGCGAAGACCGCGCTCGGGGCGAACCCGTCCTGGGCCGGGTCGGTGCCGGTGCCGAACGCGGCCGTGCCGTCGGCGGAGACCGGCTGGGCCATGTCCCCCTCGTGCGACCCGGACTTCTCCTCGCGGTGCAGGGTCTGCACGGAGCGCTCGGTCGAGGCGTCCGCGTCCACGTCGATGATCCGCCCCTCGCCGGGCCGCAGCGAGGTGAACAGCCGGGCGTCCAGCCCCGGGACGTCGAACGGGCCGTCGCCCCCGCCCTTCAGCAGCGCCGCGCCGCCCTCGCCCTGGGAGGCGGAGAAGAGCGAGCGGAGCGCCTGCTCCCCGGCGGCCGCCGGGAGCATCCCGCCGCGCACGCCCGCGCCGCGCCGCCCGTTGAGGAAGGTCTGCGCCGCGTCGGGGGAGGGGGTCCCCTCGCCGGGGCTCCACCCCTTCGCCAGCGCGGCGGCCACCGCCAGGGCGTCACCGGCGCCGGGACCGATCGACTCCGGCATCGGGAGGTTCTCCGGCCCGGAGGAGGGGCGGCCCAGCACCAGTTTCCGCCACCAGGAACCGACGTCCTCCATGTCGTTCTGGAACTCGGCGTCCCGGTTGAGCGGGACGGCGGCGGGGCGCTCCTCGGGCCGCACCGGCCGCCGGCCGTCCTCGGCCGCCGGCCCCGGAGGAGCGGTCTCCATGGCGCTGACCGGGACGATCTCCTTCAGCGCCCCGACGTCGTCCACCGCGCCCTCGATGGGGGCCTTGGGGTCGTTCCAGCCGCCCTCGTGGGTGAGGGTGAACAGCAGCCGGGGCCGGGACTCGGTGTTCACGCCCGGTTCCTTCACCGTGCGGGTGCGGTTGTCGCTGGTGGAGTCGGCGGACGCGGTGGTGTGCTCGGTGCCCAGCTCCGGCGCGGGCAGCGGGCCCTTGAGGCCCAGCGTGTTCACCCGGTCCGACGGCAGCTGAGGGGAGCCGCCCTCGGTGGCCGGCGGCTCCGCGGCGAGCGGCCGCGCCCCGCCGTCGAGGCCGCTGGAGAGCGCGAACTTGTTCCCCTCCGCGGTGGAGGTCCCCCGCTCCTCGGAGTCGGTGTCGGTGCGCTCGGAGGTCATCTGGGACTCCACCGCGCCGGCGGCGGGCGCGCCCCGGTCCAGCCGCAGCCGCAGCCAGCCGCCGTCGCTGAACCGCTGCCCGCCGAGGGTCCTCTCGCGCAGCCGGACCCGCACCACCAGGCCCTCGCTGAGCAGCGGCCGGCGCATCCCCCGGGCGCCGTTGGGGGAGAGGGCGACCCGGACGTCGTGCTCGCTCTGCTTGGTGAGCCGGTACCCGGCGGCCTCCACCTGGTCCTTGATCCCCTGGACGGCGGCGTCGACGTCCAGGCCGCCGAGGGAGAGCCCGCGGCCGGTCCCGGGGGCGGGGGCGGAGAGGCCCTCCGGCGCGCCGCGGGCGGTGCGCAGCCGGGAGGACAGCCCTTCGGTGCCGCGCAGCAGCCCCTTCATGGCGAGGTCGATGACGCGGTACCGGGTCTCCTCGCGGCCGGTGGTCCCGTTTCCCCCGTCGCCGTCTTCGGCGCCTCCGTCCGCCGGGCTCCGGGTGGTCCGCTCGAACGGCATGCTCACCAGCATGTTCCACCGTTCGCGGATGTCGGCGGAGAACCGGAACCGCACGTCGCGGGAGACACCGGCGGTGCTCCCCTCCAGCTTGAACTTGTCCTCTTCGGAGAACCCGGTGCTCTCTGCGGTGGCGTCGGACCGGCTCCAGGTCCAGGAGCCGCCCAGCGCCCCGCGGATCAGGTTGTACACCGGGGAGCCGCGGTCCGGGGAGCCCTGGAACTTCAGGCCGGCGTCGGCCTTGTTGGAGAACGCCCGGCCGCTGCCGGCGGCGCGCTCGGTCTCGGTCTTGACCGTCAGGTCGAGGCCGCCGTCGCGGAACGCCTCGGAGACCGACATCCCCCGGTCCTCGGCGGTGATCATCCCGTCCACGTCGGAGCGCCTGGTGATCGCGTCCTCGTACTGCTGCCGGAACGGCAGCCCGCCGCGGTGCAGCGCGTCGGATCCGGCGGCGAGCGAGCGGGGCGAGGTGAGCGTGCGCAGGTGGCCGCCGACCGCCTCGCCGGACCACAGCGCCCTGGCGTACCCCGTCGCCCGGCCGAGCGCCTGCTCCACCGCGTCCAGCAGGCCGTCGGCGTGCGCGGAGCGGTTCGCGTGCGGCAGGTCGAGGAGGGGGTCACCGCCGCCCTCCCGGATCCGCCGGTCCCGCTCGGCGCGGAACTCGGCGTCGCGCACCTCCGACCGGGCCCGCGCGGCCCGCGAGCGGGCCTCCGCCTCGCCCACCCCGTCGAACCCGGCCCGGCGGACCTCCTCGCGGGTGTTCCGCAGCGCCCTGTCGGCGCCGTCCGCCCGGTCCCGGGCCTCCCGGGCCCGCTGCTCGGCGCCGTCGGCCTCGTCCTCGGCGGCCTCGCGCCGCTCCCGGGCGCCGTCCAGGTCCCCCTGGGCCTCGGCGAGGTCCTCTTCGGCCTGCCGGACCCGCTCGTTCCGGTCGCGGAGCCCCTCCCGGGCCTGCCGGAACAGGTCCCGGGCTTCGCGGAGTCCGTCCTCCGCCTCCCGGAGGCCGTCCTGCGCCCGCCGGATCCCGTCCCCGCTCTCCTGCGCCGCGCCGCCGTCCCGGCCGCCCGGGGCGCGCCGGTCACCGGAGGATCCGGCCGCCTCGCCCGGGGTGCGCCGCCCCGGCGCCGCCTCGGCCCTCCGCCGCTCCTGGGCGAGCCTGCCCTCGGCCTCGGTCACCCGGTCCTGCGCGGCGGTGATGCCCCGCCACGCCCGGGTGAGGCCGCGCCGCGCCTCCGGGAGGCCCCGCTGCTCCTCCCGGAGGCGCCCCTCGGCCCGGTCGACGCGTTCCAGGGCCTCGCCCTGGAGCCGCGCGGCCTCGCCCGCCTCCTCGCGGAGCCCCCGGGCGGCCTCCTCGGCGGCCCGCGCGGTGCGGTCGGCCTCCGCGGCGGCGTCCTCCCTGCCGGGCAGGCGCTTCAGCGCGGACAGGCCGTTCCGCAGCCGGTTCGCCTCGGTGTGCAGCGCCTTCAGGGGGCGCGGCCGACCGCCGCCGTCCACCGGCCGCCGCTCGCCGGGGACCTCCCGGGCCGCCGGGGTCTCCACGAGGAGCACCGGCGGGGGGTCGCCCTCGCCGGCCCCGCGGTAGAGGGCCTGGGACTCGCCCCCGGCCAGGGAGATCCGGAGATCCGCGGTGTAGCTCCACCGGTCCACCGGGCCCGACGAGCCGGCGCCGGCCTCCACCCCGCCCTTGCCGCCGTCCTGCGCCGACCGGGTCCATCCCCACTCGGCGCGGTCGGTCGCCCCGAACTCGGTGATGAACCAGGGCATGTCCGCGGGGGTCTGGCCGTGCCGGTACTGGGCCTTGAAGCCGCCCTCGACCGCGGCCTTGCGGCCGTGCTCGGTGGCGTCGCCGAGAGCGGCGCTCCCGGTCAGCGCGGAGGAGAGCTTCCCCGAGTCGCGGGTGCCCCGGTGCACCCCGTCGGTGAAGTCCGCGCCGACCCGCACGCTGAAGTGGTTCGCGCCATCCTGGGAGCTGCGGTCGGACATCATGCCCAGCCCGCTGAGCACCTGCCGGGCCGGGCCCGGCCCGAGCCGGAACAGGTTGGTGAACCCGGACGGGCGCAGGTCGATGGTGACGCCCTCCCCGGAGAGCGCGTCGGCCTCCACCGCCGCGCGCTCGATCCGCGCGTACAGCCGCATCGTGTTCAGCAGCCGGGTGTCCCGCTTGCGCCACAGCCGGTTCCACGCGCCGGGCCGGTCGCCGGTCCGCTCGCCCGGCGGCAGCACCAGGTCCGGCCGGGCCCGGTGGACCGCCTCGTGGACGCGGCGGGCGATGTCCCCGGCCGGGGTGGCGCCGGGCTCCTGCCGGCCCTGCCCGCCGTCCTGCTCCCCGCCCGGGGCCTCCCGGCGCAGGTCGCCGTTGCCCCAGCGCAGGCCGACCGGGTGGGCCTCGCCGAAGTCGGTGATCCGGCCCCGGTCCAGCCCGAGCCCGCCGGGGGAGGGGTGCTCGGCGCCGGCCGGCGGGTCGGCCCAGGCCGGACCGGTCAGCTCGGCGGCGTCCTCGGCGGAGAGCAGGTCCAGGGTGGTCGTCTCCACCGTCCGGGACACGCCCTCGGTGGTGGTGATCCGGTACCGGCGGGTGACCTCGTACAGCGCGGAGTGGTCCTCCGCCGACGCGGTCCGGTTCCGCTCGGCCCCGTGGTCGGTGGAGCGGCCTTGCTTCACGGTGCGCTGGTGGCCGCCCTTCAGGGAGCCGCCGACCCGGGCGGTGGCGCCCGGGGTGGGGTCGACGGTGCCCATCACGCCGCCCTCGGCCTCGACCTCGAACTTCCCGCTCCGGTTGGCGGTGGCCGACGCCGACGCCGAGGACTTGTCCCCGTCGCTGAACGAGCTGCCCTCCAGGACCGGCCCGACCTTCCGGTAGTGCACCGGACCGCCGTGGATCTCGGCGCTGTTCAGCCACTCCCTGGACCCGGTGCGCCCGGACTCCCGCTGGGTGTAGGGGAGGGACAGCGTCTCGCCCCGGTCCAGCCGGGCCATCGCCTCCTTGACGCCGTTCGGGGCCAGCAGCCGCTCCAGCCGGTCCCGCTCGCCCGGGGCCAGGTCGTGCCGGGAGCCGGCCGCGTCCGCGGTGGAGAGCCCGGTCCCGGTCCGGTCCCCGCCGGGGCCGAGCAGGGCCAGTGTCCGGGCGAACCGCGGGGCCCGGCGCAGCACGGGGCCGCCGGCGGCGCCGATCGCGTCCGGCAGGGCGGGGACGCCGTCCCCGGTCGCGACGCGGCCCGGCAGGGTCACCCGGCGGACGTCGGACACGGTCGCCTCGGGGTCGCGGAGCGGGCGGTCGCCCCCCTCCCCGGGCGCGGCGCCGGCGCGCTCGCGGGCGGTGGAGCCGCCCCCCGGTCCCTCCTCCCGGAGAGTGAGCCGGATCCGGGTGTCCGCGGTGTACTCGGCCGCGTCGCCCGAGGCGTCGACCGCGCGCTTGGTCCTGGTCTCGGCGGCCGTCTGGTACTGGGTGCCGCGCTGCCGCTGCGCCAGCAGCACCTTGAGCTTCACGTCGAGCAGGGCGACCTTGCCCATGATCTTGCCGACGACGGTGGCCGGGGCGGTGATGTTGACCTGCTTGCGGGACTGCTGGGAGGCGGTCCCGGTGCTCTTGGCGCGGTCCTCGTAGGTGGTGGTGGGCCGCCCGGTCGCGCCGTCCGCCGCCCGCCACACCCGGGAGAGCTCGACGTCGACGGTGCCCCGGCGCGACCCGTCCGCGGACTCCACCGGGACGGCGACGGTGAGCCGGCCGCTCTGCTCCGAGGAGCGCGGCCCCTGCTCGGCGGCGTCCTGCAGCAGCCGGAGCCCGTCGCGGGTCGGCCACCACCCGTTCCGCCGCATCCGCTCGCGGACGGTGTGGACGGTCTCCGCCGCCGCGCTCGAGCGCGGGGCGTGCACGCCGGAGAACCCGCCCTGGTCGCGGGTGCCCGCGCGGGTCAGCGCGTCGAGCAGGCCGCGAGTGCCGCGGTCGACGGGCGGGGGCGGGGCCGTCTCGCTCCGCACGGAGGAGGCGTCGGAGTCCTCCGCCTCCTGATGGGCGGTCTCCGTCTCCTGGGCGGTCTCGGTCTCCTGGGCGGTCTCGGGGTTCTCCTCCGCTTCCGGGATCGGGTCCAGGTCGTGCCGCCGTCCTCGCAGGCCGCCCTGGTTCTGCTGTGCGGTGGAGGACTCTGCCTGGGAGGAGAAGTCGGTCATCTCGTAGGACTGGGTCCCGACCCGCTTCGGCGGGGCGGCGGCCGGGAACCGGCGCTGCTTCGAAGGGCCCGCGTCCTCCTTCGCGTCCTCCTTCGCGCCGTCCTTCGCGCCGTTCTGCGGGTCTTCGCCGAGGGAGCGGCCGGTGCGCTGCGGGCGGTCCTGCGGGCCGCCCCGTTCGCTCCGCCCGCTCTGCCCGTTCTGCTCGTTCGGCCCGCTCCGCTCACCGCGCCCGTTCCGCGCGCCGTCCCGGTCTCCGCCGGTGCGGTTCCCGCCGTCGCCCCGCCGGCCGTTCTGCGCACCGTCCTGCGCGCCGCCGCGGGCCCGGGACAGGCTGTCCGCGTAGTCGTCGAGCGCGTCCCGCTGCCCGCCCAGCCGCTTCTGCAGCTCGCCGCGCCGTTCGACCAGGTCGTCCAGGGCCTTGCGGAGATCGGGGTCGAGGCGGTCCTCGTCGGTGAGCGCCGCCAGCCGCCGCTCGGCGTCCTCGCGGTCCGCCTTCTCCTGCTCGGGCGTCCGGCTCCAGCCTCGGTCGGCCGCGCCCTCGGTGAGCCCGAGGTGGCGGCGGACCGCCGCGACGGCGTCCCGGGCGTTCCCGCTCCACTCGGCGGGGTCCAGGTCCGGGGAGAGCGCCAGCAGGTCGGCGGCCCGGCGGGCGTCCCGCTCCGCGTCGGAGCCGGCCTCGCGGTCCAGGCCGAGCTCCCGGTCGAGCGCGTCGCTCAGCGCCTTCTCCGCGTCGGCGGTCTTCTGCTGCGCCTCGGCGGTCTTCTCCCAGGCGTCCTTGGCATCGGGGCCGAGCAGCCCCAGCTCGGCGGCCTGGCCCTCGGTGAGCCACACGTCGGCGTGGGTGCGCACCGTCTCGGTCCGGGACCGGCGCAGGGGGAGGCCGAACGGCCCCTCGGTGGCGGTGTCCTCCGCCCTGACCTCCGCGTCCAGCGGGATGCGCACCAGGTAGCCGGCGGCCTTCGGGGCGGCCTGCCCGTACTCGGTGCCCTGGGAGGTCACGGCCTGCTTGTCCCCGGCGGAGGAGGCCGACAGGGCGCCCGAGGTCCCCGATCCGCCGGTGATGAACAGGGAGTTCTCGTTGAAGCCGCTGCGCGGTTCGCCGCCGGTGCCGGTGGCGCCGGTGATGTCCAGCGACATCGGCACCGTGGCCCCGTCCGACCGGGTGGTCGTGCTCTCCTCGCGGCGCGCGGTCTGGACGTAGCCGTCCGAGCCGGCCGAGGCGGAGACGTCGATGATCTTCGCGCCGCTCTTCAGGGCGGAGACGTTCAGCGACACGTCCAGGCCCGGCACGGCGAACGGGCCGCTGCGGTCGAGCAGCGGGGCGCCGGGACCGCGCTGCGCGTCGGGGAAGCCCGTCCGCAGCCGCTGCTCGCCGGCGGCGGCCGAGAGCACGTCGGCGCGGGCGGCGGCCCGCCCGCCGCGCAGGAAGCCGGTCGCGGCCTCGACGGTGTCCCGCCCGTCCGCGGGCCTCCAGCCCAGCGCCCTGGCGCCGGCCCGGACCAGGGCGTCGGCGATCGGGCGGTGCGCGACCCCCTCCGGGACCGGCAGGTCGAACGGGACCTTCTCCGGGCTCCCCCGCCCGTCGCCGCCCTGCTCGGCCCCGGTCCCGCCGGTCTCGGCCCCGGCGGTCCCAGAGCCCTCTCCGGCCGTGTTCCCGGGGGTGCTCCCGGTCCCGGCGCCCTGCCCGCCGGCCTCCCCGGTCCCGGCCCCCTCCTGCCCGGGGCCGGCCGGCTCCAGCGCGCCCACCGGGACGATCTCCTTGAGCGTCCCGACGCCGCCGACCCTGCCGGGCACGGTGTCCAGGGAGCGGTCGGTCATGCCCTCCAGGCCGAGGGTGAACTCCAGCCGCACCGGGGTCTCCGCGTGCACGCCCGGGGCGTCCACGGTGCGCTCCCGGTTGTCCGCCGTCGACGCGGCGGAGGCCTTCGCGGTCTCGGTGCCGAACTCGGCCACCGGGACCGGGCCCTGCACGTTGACCACGTGGATCCGGTTCTCCGGGAAGGTGGGGTCGCCGCCGGCGTCCGGCGCCCCGGCGCCGACCGGGTGGCCGCCCCCGTCCAGCCCGAACACCACCCCGGCCTTGTTCTGCCTGGACGCCGAGTCGCTCTGCTCGTCGGTGCCGGTCACCGTGCGGGTGGAGGTCATGCCGGCCTCGACCGGGCCGAGACCGGTCCCGTCCGCCCCGGGCTCCCGGACCAGCCTGATCCGCATCCAGCCGCCGTGGCTGGCCCCGCCGGAGCGCACCCCGCCCTTGGCCCGGACCTGGACCACGGTCCCCTCGCCGAGCAGGTCGCGCATGGCGGGCCGGGAGTGGTTGCGGGAGAGCGCCACCCGGATGTCGTGCACGCTCTGCTCGGTGAGCTCGTAGCCCCTCTCGCGGACCCGGGCCTTGATGCCGTCCACCGCCCGCTGCACGTCCACGCCGTTGAGCGCGTGCCCCCGGGTCGCCCCCTCGGGCAGGGAGCCCAGTCCGCGGCCGGCCTCCCGGGCCTCCCGCAGCCGGCGGTCCAGCCCCTCGGTGCCGCGCAGCAGCCCGCGCATGGCCAGGTCCAGCACCCGGTGCCGGGACTCCGAGGCGTTCTCCGTGCGCCCCTGGGCGTCGAGCGGGCCGGCGCCGACGTCCTCCTGCCGGTCCCTGCTGGTCTGCCAGGGCATCGGCAGCGCCAGCGTCCACCGGCGGCGCTCCGAGCCCCGCACCCGGAGCCGGCCGTCGCCGTCGACCCGCACCGTGCTGCCGGGCAGGCCGATCTGCTCCTCCTCGGTGGAGGTGGCGCTGTCCGCGCGGCCGGTGCCGGACTTGCCGGTCCAGCGCAGCCCGAACATGCCCCGGAGCCGGTTGTGGTTGGCCGAGTCGGGGTCGGGCGCGCCCTGCCCCTTCAGGCCGAAGGAGAGCAGGTGCGCGTCGCTCTTCCCGGTGCCGCCGGACTTCTCGGTCTCCGCCTTGTAGGTGAGGTCGATGCCGCCGCCGAGCAGCGCGTGCGAGGTGCGCATGTTCAGCCGCTCCGCGCTGAGCAGCAGGTCCACGTTGCCCCGGCGGGTCAGCGCGCTCTCGTACTGGGCCTGCACCGGCAGGCCGCCGTTGCGCAGGTCGTCGCCGTTGGCGGCGAGCGACTTGGCGGAGGTGAGCAGCCGCGGCTGGTCGAGCAGGGCCGGGCCGGACCGGGCCGCCGCGTCGAAGCCGACGGCCTGGCCGAGCAGCCGCCGGACCGAGCCCCACAGGCCGTCGCCGTCGGCGTTCACCGGGGCGTGCGGCATGTCGTCCAGCAGGCGCGAGCCCTCGTCGAGGATCCGCCGGTCCCGACGCTCGGCGAACCTCCGGTCGGCGTCGCGGCCCTGCGCCGCGGCGGCCTCCTCCCGGGCCCGGCGCGCCCGGTCGACGGCCCCGTCCGACCGGGTGCGGGCCTCCCGGGCCTCCTCGCTCCGCCGGTTCGCGGCGGTCTCGGCCTGCTCGGCCCGCCGCTCGGCGTCCTCGGCCCGCCGGGCGGCCTCCTCCGCCTTCCTCCCCGCGTCCTCGGCCTTCTTCCCGGAATCGCCGGCGTCCCGCTCGGCCCGGTCCGCGCGGCGCCCGGCCTCGGCGGCCCGGCCCCCGGCCTCCTCGGCCCGCCGCCGGGCGCCCCCGGCCTCGCGCTCGGCCTCGGCGGCGCGGCGCTGGGCGCCCTCGGCCCCGCGTTCGGCCTCGGCGGCGCGGCGCTCGGCGTCCTCGGCCCGGCCCCGCGACTCCTCGGCGCGGCGCTGGGCGCCCTCGGCTCCGCTCCGGGATTCTTCGGCGCGGCGCTCGGCGTCCTCGGCCCCGCGTTCGGCCTCGGCGGCCCGCCGCTCGGCGTCCTCGGCCCGGCTTCGGGATTCCTCGGCGCGGCGCTCGGCCTCCGCGATCAGGTCCTCGGCCCGCCTGCCGGCGCGCCGGGACCGGTGCGACGCGGTGTCGCCTCCGTGCTCCGCACCGCCGCTCCGCTCCGGGCGCCGCTCGGCGTCCTGGTCCCGGCCCCCGGCCCTGTCGGGGCGCGGCTCGGCGCGCCCGAACCGGCGCTGCGCGGCGTCGGCCTCGCGCCTCGCCTCCTCGGCGCGGCGCTCGGCGGCGTGCAGCTCCTTGCCCAGGGAGTCCAGCCGGTCGGTGAGCCGCAGCCCCCGGGCCTGGTCGGCGGCCCGCCGCGGCCCGTCGCCCTCGCCGCGGGCGGCGGCCTCCTCGGCGGCGAACAGCTCCTCGCTCGCGGTGCGCCACCGCTGGGCGGTCCGCTCCTGCTCGCCGCGGGCCTCATCGGCCTGCCGCCGCAGCTCCTCGTAGAGCGCCCGGCCCCGGCGGAGCGCTTCGGCGCGCGCGGCGGCCTCGTCGCGCAGCCGCCCGGCCTCCCCGGCCTTCCGCCGCTCTTCTTCGGCCCTGTCCCGTTCGGTCCGGGCCTTCCGCTGCTCTGCTTCGGCCTTCTCCCGCTGGGCCTGGGCCTTCTGCCGCTCTTGCTCGGCCCTGTCCCGTTCAGCCTGGGCCTTCTGCCGCTCTGCTTCGGCCTTCTCCCGCTGGGCCTGGGCCTTCTGCCGCTCTTGCTCGGCCCTGTCCCGTTCAGCCTGGGCCTTCCGCTGCTCTGCTTCGGCCTTCTCCCGCTCGGCCTCGGCCTTCTCGCGCTCGGCTCCGGCCCGCTCGGCGTCCTCCTCGGCCCGCTCCTTCAGCGAGCTGTGCTCGGCCCGCAGATCCCTCTGCTCCCCGCGGGCCTGCTCCGCGTCGCCGCGGGCCTCCTCGGCGTCCTTCTCCGCCTGCTCGGCGCGGCGCTCCCTCTCGCCGGCCTCGCGGAGGGCCTCCTCGGCCTCGCGGCGCCGCTCCCGGGCGTCCCGGGTGAGCGCCCCGGCGTCCTCCCCGTCCGGGGCGGGGGAGGGCTCGCCCGGGACCGGCCTGGTGCGGGGCGTCTCCACCAGCAGCCGCGGCTCGTCGGCGGGGGAGTCGAACAGCTGCGCGGGGTCCCCGTCGCCGACCTTCGCTTCCAGGTTGAGGGTGAGGCTCCACGCGTCCACCCGCCCGGAGGCGGAGGAGCCGCCGGTGACGCCGCCGTTGGCGGTGCCGGACAGCGGGACCGAGTGCTCCCGGTCGAACCGGTAGGAGAGCCCGCCGTCCACGATGTGCCGGGGCAGCCCGGAGGGGGTGCTGCCGAACCGGCCCTGGACGCCCAGCGCGGCCTGCCCGTACCAGCCGGTCCCGCGCTGCCGGCCGAGTCCGATGCCGGTGGTCCCGCCCAGCGAGGAGGAGAGCTTCCCGTCGTCCCGGCCGCCCTGGTGCACCGGGTCGGTGGGGGAGGCGGTGAGCACCACCCGGACGAAGTTCGCCCCGTCCCGCACGTCGCCGCTGAACGTGTCCGTCCACTTCGACGTGGTGTTGATCAGGAAGTCCTTGAACCGGCCCGGTGCGGGCATCAGGAAGTTGCGCAGCCCGCCGGTGAGCAGCCGGACGGAGACCCCCTCCCCGATGAGCGCGTCCGGCTCGGCGGTGATCCGCGCGGCCAGGTCGTCGATGGCGCGGGTGTTGAGCTCGCGCATGTCGGAGCCGAGCCACGGCACCTTCCACCGGCTCCGGGGCGGCGGGTTCTCGCCGGGCGGCAGGACCAGGTCGGGGAAGCGGGCCCGGACCGTGTCGCGCAGCCGCTCGCGGACCCGCAGCACGTGCGGGTCGCCGTCCGCGCCGCGGACCGTTCCGTCGCCGCCCTGGAGCCGGACCGGGACGGCCTCGCCGAGGTGGCGCACCCGACCGCCGTCCAGGTCCATGCCGCCGGGCCGCTCCGGAGGAGCGTCGGCCGGGGTGTCGGCCGGGGGGTCGGCCGAGGACCCGCCGTCCTCCCGGGGCGCCTGTCCGGCGGTGTCCCCGGTGCCCTCCGCGCCGGTCTCCTCCCCGGCCGTGTCCCCGGCGGCGTCCCCGGCGGTCTCCTCCCCGGCCGTGTCCCCGGCGGCGTCCCCGGCGGTGTTCGCACCGGTGTCCGCGGTGCCGGTGCCGCCGTCCCGGTCGGGGCCGTCGGTCGCCCGCTTCAGCTCGGCGGCGTCGGAGACCGGCAGCAGGTCCCGGGTGACGACGGTGATCTCCTCGGTGCCGCCGTCGGAGTGGACGACCCGGTAGCGCCGGGTGACCTCGTACAGCGCGGCCGGCCCCTCGGTGCCGGAGCCCCGGGCCCGCTCGGAGGCGTGCTCGGTGCCGCGGGTCTTCTTCACCGACCACTGGCCGCCGCCGGTGGCCTCGCCGCCCACCCGGACCTTGGTGGCGCTCTCCGGTGCGGACACGGTGCCGGTCACGCCGAGCCCCGCGCCCAGGTCGTACTTGTTCGTCCTGGTCGCCGTGGTCGAGGAGGAGACCGACGACTTGTCGGTGTCGCTGAACGCGCTGCCGTCCAGCACCGCCGGGCCGATCCGCCGGTAGCCCACCGGGCCGCCGTGCACCTCGGCCCGGAGCACGCGCGCCTCGCCGCCGAACCGCTTCCGCCGCACCTCCGTGTGCTCCCGGACCAGGACCTCCCCCTGGTCCAGCAGGGGTGCCGCCTCCTTGAGGGACTCCGCGTCGAGCAGCGACCGCCACCGCTCCCCGCCCCGGTCGGCGCCCTCGCCGCCCTGGTCCCCGGTACCGCGCACGTCCTGCACCGCCAGGGTGCGGGTGAACCGCGGGGCGCGGGTGAGCACCGGGCCGTTCCGGTCGCCCGACCCGATCCGGTCCGGCGGGGCGGTGCCCTGCCCGCCGCCGGCGGAGGGGCGGCCGGGCAGCGCGACGCGGACCGTGTCCCGCACGGTGAACCCGCCCCCGTCCCGGGGGCCGCCGACCTCGCGGACGGTGGTGTCGGCGGTGAACTCGGAGGCGCCGTCCCCGTCCGCGTCGACGCCGCGCTTGTGCTTGTGGTCGCTGAAGGCCTGGAAGTCCATCCCGCGCTTGCGGACGCCGATGGACGTCTTCACCTTGGGGGTGATCAGCCCGGTCTGGCCGGCGATCTCGCCCACCACGGTGATCGGCATGGCCGGGTTGAACGCCTTGGTGGACTGCTGGGTCCCGGCGGACACCGTCTTGCCGCGGCTCTCGTGGACGGTGTTGCCGCGGGGTGCGGAGTCCGGGGAGGTCCGCCAGCGGTGCCCGGTGCGGAACCGGGCGGTTCCGGCGCCCCCGTCGGCGCCGACCACCCGCACGTCGACGGTGCGTTCGCGGGCGAAGAACCCGCCGGGGTCGCGCCGGGCCTCGCCGGCGAGCCGGTCCCGCTCGCCGTCGGCGAGCCGCCGGCCGTCGGCCTCCAGGTGCGCGGCGAGCCCGTCCGCCCAGCGTCCGGCCGGGTCGCCCGAGCCGGGGCGCACCTTGTCGTAGCCGCCCTCGCCGGGGCGGCCGGCGGTGGCCAGCGCGTCCAGCAGCGGGACGGCGCCCTCGTCGGCCGGCGGGGTCTCCCGTGCGGCCTCCTCCCTGCCGGGGTCGTCCCCGGGCGGCTCCTCCGCGTCGGCGGAGTCCTCGGTCCGCTGCCGCTCGGGCCGGTCCTGCAGGTTCTGCGAGGACTCGCTCTGGGGCGGGGGACCGCCGCCGTCCTCGGCGCCGTCCCCGGTCCGGTCGGTGGAGAGCACGGTCATCTCGTGCGACTCCGCGGATTCGGGCGCGGTGGGGTCGGTGGTGGTCGGGTCGGTATCGGCGGGATCCTTCGCCGTGCCCGTGCCCGTGCCCGTGCCCGTGCCCGTGCTCTGGGTCGGGGTCTGCTTCGGCTTGGGCGGTGCGGCGGCCCGGAACCGGCGCGGGGCCGGCGGGGGGCCGCCGTCCCGGGCCTCCCCCTCGGTCCGGACCGGACGCGGGGGCTCCGGGCGGCGCGGCGCCCCGCCGCCGCCCTGTTCGGCGCGGTCGAGTGCGGCGGCCAGGCGGCCGTCGGCGGTCCACCGGCGGACGGCGTCGTCGAGCCGGTCGCGCAGCCGGGGCGGCAGGCCGGCCCGGACGTCCTGGTCGGACCGGCCGCGGACGTCGCGGTCGTAGGCCGCGTTGAACAGGGCGGCCGCGTCGTCGCGGTCCCGCGCGGAGCCCTCCGGCTCCAGGGTCCGCCCGATCTCGGTGCGCACCGGGGCGGGCAGGTCGGCCAGGGGGGACGGGCCGTCCTTCGGGGGCTGGGCGTTCGGGGACCGGGCGCCGGGCTCGTCCGTCCGGCTCTCGGTGCCGGTCCGCTCGGGGGAGGAGGGGACGTCGGTGCCCTGTTCGCCCTTCCCGGACCGGTCGGCGGTGCTCTCGGCGCCGTCGGAGCCGGTGGACCGGGACGGCTGGGCGCCGGCCGGGGAGCCCGCGCCGGGGTGCTGCTTGGCGGGGGAGGAGGCGCCCTGGCCGGATCCCTGGTTGGAACCTTGGGCGGCCCCCTGTCCCCCCGTGCCCGCCTGGGACGGGGCCACGGTGACGGGGGTGCCGGTTCCGGTCGCCTGCGTCTGCTCCGTGCCGGCGGTCTTGTCTTCGGCGGTCTCGTCTCCGGCGGGGCGGTCGTCCTGGGTGGTCTCGTCTCCGGCGGGGCGGTCGTCCTGGGAGGCCTTGGCCCCGGTGGGGCCGTCGTTCTGCTCGGCCTCGCCGTCCTGAGCGGGGCGCTCGGACGGGGCGGGGGTCTCGGAACCGTCGTCGGCGGCGCGGGTGGAGGGGGCGTCCTCCGAGGTGCCGGCCTGCTGCTCGGTGGTCGGCTTCGGTGCGTCCTGCCGGTTCTGCGGGTCGCCGCCCGGCCGCTCTGCCGGAGGCGCCGTCTGCTGCTGCGTGCCTGGCGGACGCTCGGTGGACTGCTCCGAACGCCCGTCCGATCCGGCGGGGGCCGGTGCACCGTTGTGCACGCTGTCCTGATCGGTGTCCTGATCGGTGCTCTGGTCGGCGTCCGGAATCGCGGCGGCCCCGTTTCCGTCCTGCTCGGTCTGCTGTGTGTTCTGAGACCCCTGGGATTCCTCGTGCGCCGGGAGGCCGCTCTGCTCCGGGGCGCCGTCCTCGTTCTTCCCCGCTGCGCTCCGGTCGCCGGCGGAGGAGCCGGAGCCCGCCTCGCCGTCCTGCCCGTCTCCCGTCGCCTTCTGGTCCGAGGAGGTCGGCACCTGCTGCGGGGGCGGGACGGTGTCGGTGGCGGTGTCGTCGGCGGCGGCGTCGGCGGTGCCGTTCCGGCCGTCCTCCTGCGAACCGTCCCGCTCCTCGTCGTCGGCCGCGCCGCTCTCGCCGTCGTCCTTCCCGGAGGAGTCCCGCGCCTCCCCGTCGCCGCCGTTCCCGTCGCCGGTGGAATCGCCCGCCAGGGTGGTGGCGTCATCGTCCGTCCCGGAGGGGTCCGGGGTCTTCTCCCCGCCCCCGGCCGGGTCGCCCGCGAGGGTGGACGAATCGTCCCCGGTGTCCTTCGGGGCGTCCGGTCCGTCCGCTCCGTCCGCCCCCAGGGAGAGCGCGTTGAGCTTGTCGACCAGGGCCATGCCGCCCTGGGTCAGCCCCTGCTGCACCGCCCCCGACACCGCGCCGGAGACCGCCGACAGCCAGGTGATGGAGAACGTCTTCTCGTCGCTGAACAGCAGGTTGAAGAAGCCCTCGCTGAGCGTTCCCTGGGCGGCGTTGGCGATCGCCTGCGAGCTGTACTGGGAGAGCATGCTCTTCCAGGTGGAACCGGTCGAGGCCAGGCCGTCCCGGACGCCGTCGGGGAGGCCGCGGGCGAGCGCGTCGCGCAGCTGCGGGCTGAGCCCGCCGGCCTTGCCCAGCACCTCGTCGAGCCTGTCGCCCAGCTCCTTGGAGCCCCAGTGCCGGGCGAACGCGTCGGCGTACTCCCGGCCGAGCCGGTCGGCCTCCTCGCGGCCCAGTCTGGACCCCAGCCGGTCGGCGAACGCGTCGCCCATCCGGTCCCGGAACCGCTGCGCGGCGATCGGCGTGGCCCAGCCGTCCCCGGCCTCCTTGGCGAACGGGACGAGCAGCTGGTTCGCCTCGTCGCCCATGATGTCGCCGATGTCGTCGGCCAGGCCCTTGCCGGCCGGGCCGGTGCCGTCGAAGGCCTCGTCCAGGTTCTTGGAGATGGCCGGCCCGGCGGAGTTCTTGAGCAGGTCGTCGAACTTCTTCGCCAGCGCGTTGCCGCCGAACGCCGCGGCGGTGCCGAACACCCCGTCGAGCACCGCGCCCTTGGCGGCGTCCTCGGTGAGCTTCTTGTCCCAGGAGTCCCGGTAGCCCTTGTCGATCTGGATGCGCTGGATCAGCGCGTCCAGGGTCAGCGCGAACATCTGGCTGATGATCATCTGCTGGACCAGCTCGGAGAGGAGCCGGAACATCACCCGCTGGATCACCGTGCGGGTGATGGCCTTGAAGATGGGGATCTTGAGCAGCGACAGGCCGAAGGTCTTCGGCGCCATGGCGATGGCCCAGGCGATCTCGACGGCCAGCTGGATCAGCTGCCCGATGATCATCCACTTGGCGTACTGCACCTGGGTGGCCGCGTTGCTGAGGTACTCCTGCAGGCCGCGCGTGGTCTCGGCGCCCTGCTGGAGGTAGCTGCGCTCACCCCCGGTGAACTGGTCCACCGAGTCGGAGAAGAAGTCCGCGGCGGTGGCGTCGAAGCTCTCCCGGACCTTGTTCTTCACGCGCAGCACGAGCTGCGGCAGCTCGTTCTCCAGCTGCTCCGCCGTCACGCCGTAGACGTCGGCCAGCGCCCACAGCCGGTCCTCGTCGGCGGTGGGCCACTCCGAGCCGGTGAGCACCATGAACAGGGTGCGCAGCTCGGAGGGAAGCTCCATCCCCATCCCGCGTCACCGTCTCCTGGAAGGGCCGTCTCCGCCCATGTCCCCGATCAGCTTGTCGGACAGCCCCTTCCCGTAGTCGTCGTCGGCGGCGAACTGCTTGGCGGTCTCCACCGTGCCCTCGGCGGTGTCCTGGAAGGCGTCGGCCAGTGCGGTGAAGAACCTCTCCACCCCGTACTTGGCCGGCAGGTACTTCTCACTGATGGAGTCGGCGATCTCGTCGCCCTCGCCCCACGGCCGCCCCAGCGCGTCGGCGGAGGAGGAGAAGCGGGACTTGATGTCGCGCACGTAGTCGGCGAGCTGGTGCATCTCCGCGCCGTCCTTGGCGACGGCGTCGGTGTCGATGGAGATGTGGTCGGTCATCGGATCTCCTCTCCGTGGGGCGGCGGGCCCGGCCTCCGGCCGGACGGGAGCCGGGGGCGGGCCCGCCAGGGGCGGGCGGGGGTCAGGGCCTGGGCGGCCCGGGGAAGTCGAGGCCCAGTTCGGCGAGGAACGCCGACGGGTCGCCGCCGCGGATCACCTCGGCCCGCGACTCGGGGGTCCCCGGGGCCACCGGGCCGAGGGCCTCGGCGACCCGCCGCTCCATCTCGGCGCGGGCCCGCCCGATCACGTCCAGTACCGCGGCGGACAGCTCGGCCGGGGCCATGGTCCGGTACTTGGAGGTGTGGAACCTCAGCTCATCGATCTCGCCTCTGGCGTTCACCTTCGCGCTGACCATCCGGTCCTTGGACACGGCCTCTGCGGTGGCCGACTCCAGGCTTTCGCTTGCCTCCGAGAGGCTGCGCTGCGTCTCCCGAAGCCGTTCGAGTTCCCGGGCCATCTGCTCCGGCAGGGACATGTCCAACGCCGCTCGCTCCCTTCCCGGGGCCGGCGCCCGGCCGGCCCAGCACCGCGGGGCCCCCGTTCGCGGAGGTGCCCCACACCTTCTCGTCCTCGGTCAGCCAGGTGCTGCGGTTCCGCTCCTGGTTCCCGGCGCCGGCCCCGCCGGCGCCCATGCCCCCCATGCCGCCCATCGGGGGCATCATGGGCGGCATCATCGGCCCGCCCGGGCCCGACTGGCCGTTCTGGCCCGCGGCGCCCTGGCCGCCCGCCGCCCCCTGGCCGCCGGCGCTTCCGGAGCCGAGGCCGGAGCCCTGGTCCGAGCCGAGACCGGCCCCGGCCCCGGCTCCGGACCCGGAACCGGCCAGGTCGGACATGTTGAACGACCCGCTGCCGCCGGAGGAGCTCCCGGTCAGGTCCGACGACCCGAGGGAGCCGCCCGGCCCCGGAGAGAACCGGTCCTCCGGAGAGGAGCCGAAGTCGCCCAGGCCGCCGGGGCGGTCGCTGCCGGACATGTCGAAGGAGCCGCCGGTCCGCTCGTCGCCTCCCGACGACCAGAGGTCGTCCGAGCCGCCGGTGCGCCCGGGGATCCCGGGCATGTCGAAGGAGCCGCCGGTCCGCTCGTCGCCTCCCGACGACCAGAGGTCGTCCGAGCCGCCGGTGCGCCCGGGGATCCCGGGCATGTCGAAGGAGCCGCCGGTCCGCTCGTCGCCCCCCGACGACACGAGCTCGTCCGGGCCGCCTATCCGCTCCCGGTCGGGGAGGTCGGACATGTCGATCGACCCGCCGGCGGGCGGCTGCTCCTCCAGCGATCCGCCGTCCGGGCCGCCGCTCTCCACCCCGGTGCGCTCCGGGAGCCCGGGCAGGTCCACCGAGCCGGAGGGGGCGTCCGAGCCGGCCTCGTCGGACGAGGACGTCAGGTGCTCCCCCCGGCCCAGCACGTCATCGGGGCCGCGGCCGTTCAGCCCGTCGCCCCACGGGTCGTCCAGCGACCCGCCCGGCAGGGGCCCGCCGTTCTGGTCGCGGTTCCGGTTCCCGGTGCCACCGGATCCGGTGAGCGGCCCGCCGCCGACCGGCGGCGGGATGAAGGGGGAGCCGCCGCCCGGCCCGCCGCCGGGACCGGAGCTCATCTCGAAGGAGCCGCCGTCCGGGGCCTTCTGCCCGGGTCCCCCCTCGGTCCCGCCCTCGGGTCCGCCCCTCAGGTGGACGCTGCCCTGGGCCTGGCCGTCTCCGTCGCCGTCTCCGCTGCCCGTGCCGCCGGACCCGCCGCCGGGGCCGTCGCCCATCTCGATGGTGCCCTTGTTCTCGGGGCCGCCTTCGCCGAAGAGCTCCTTGAGGATGTCGTCGGCGCTCTTGCCGCCGTTCCCGCCGTCGCCGTCTCCGCCGCCGCTTCCCTCCCCGTCCTTGTCGCCGTCCCCGTCCTTGTCCCCGTCGCCGAAGAGGTCCCGGAAGGCGTCGTCGATGTCCTTGTCGCCCCCGCCGCCGCCGTCCCCGTCGCCCTCCCCGTCGCCGCCGCCGAAGAGCTCGTCGAGGATGTCGTCGATGTCCTTGTCGCCGCCGGGCCCGTCATCGGAGCCGCCGGGGCCGGGCTTCACGGTCCTGGGCGGCGTGTAGGGCAGGATGGACGTCGAGGCGTTGGAGTAGCTGGTGGAGAGCGGGCCGATGTTCTCCGCGGCGGCCTTGCGGAGCGGCTCCAGCTTGGCCCACCACAGGTCCTTCATCTCCTGCTCGATCTCGCGCCAGGCGTTCACGTCGTCGGTGGACCTGCCGCCGATCTTGATGACCCCGTCGCTGTCCTTGGTGACGGTGCTCCGGTTCTCCTCCCACCAGATGCGCACGATCCGGCGCGGGCTCCGGTCGGGGTCGGCGACCCAGGTGTTGTAGGCCTTCACCACCGGGTCGGAGAAGGTCGGGTCGACGGCCTTGACCGCGTCGGCCACCGCCTTCTCCACCGGGCTGAGGTAGTCGGCGACGCTCTTCAGCTCCAGGGCCTTCATCTTGAGGTGCTCGGCCAGCGCCTTCGCGGCCGCGCCCTCGAACGACTCGTTCCCCGGCTTGACCTTCTGGTACAGCGCCCAGAGCTCGTCGTACCTGTCGTCGAAGAACGTGTGGTAGTCCTTGAGCCGCGTGGAGAGCCGGCTGAGGCCGGCGCCCTGGTAGGAGTCGCTGCCGAAGTTCGGGTCGCCGAGGCCCTTGGTGACCACGGTGCCCATCGAGGAGGCGAACTTGCCCCACAGGGTGTCGGCGCCGTCCAGGATCTGCGGGTTCAGGAAGATGCCGGAGTAGTAGTCGCCGATGCCCTTGTGGTAGTCGCCGTACAGCTGGTCGCCGTGGGCGAAGCCGTACCACTCGTCGGCCTCGTAGGGGTTGCCCTCGTTCCAGAAGACCCGCTCGAACCAGCCGGTCTCGTAGACGGTCCGGGCGCTCGCCATCGGGGGGACCGCGCCGCTGTCCTTGGCGTCGGCGAAGACGTTGAGGACGTGGTCCAGCTCGGTGGAGCCGACGCCCTCGGAGCCCCCTCCGGCCACCCCGTCGGAGGGGGCGGTTATCCCCTGCCCCTCTGTGGGGTGGAGTTCCTTCTCGTTGTCCACGCCGCCTCCTCGGATGCGGTCGGGGCGGGCCTGCGGCCGCGCCTACTCGTCGGTGGACGAGGTGACCCCGTCGCCCTCGCCGTTCCCGCCGTTCCCGCCGCCGTTCCCGCCGGTTTCGGAGGAGAAGATCCAGGCCAGCTGCTCGGCGGTGAGCTCGGCGTCGTTCTCCAGGTCGTCGAAGACCAGCTCGCTGTCGGCGATGCCCTTGGAGATGGCCAGCAGGTCCCCCTCGTACTTGACGAACATCTCGTCGACCTTCGTCAGCACCGCCGCGACCTCGTCGGAGAGCACCCCGGCCGACGGCAGCAGGGCGCGGTTGCCGAACTTCGGCTTCTTCGCCTCCTCGCCCGCGTAGTACTGGTCGAACTCGGACTTCTCCGCGGAGAACAGCTCCCGCATCGGGTCGATGTCGTTCTCGCGCAGGGTCCGCAGGTACTCCGGGGTGACCTTGAGCTGGTCCTCGGCCATCTCCGCTCCCGTCTCCGATTGCCGTCTTCGAAACGATCGGCCGCCGCGGAGGGGCCGGCGCCGGGCCGGCCCCTCCCCGGGGTCACTTCTTGCTGCTCCAGACGCCGGCCTCGGTGAGGTCGCCGCGCTTGTAGCGCTCGGTGATGTCGTCCAGCGAGACCTGGGCGCTGGTCAGCAGCACCCGCATGTCGTCGACGTTCTTGCGCCAGTTGGCGATGGCCACCTCGTACTGCTCGGAGGCGTCACCGACCCACTCGCTCTTGATCGACTTGACCTTGCCGTCCAGCTCCTCGATGGCCCGGGCGACCTCCTCGGTCGCCTGGCGCAGGTCGAGCCCGGCGGTGTCCATGCCGCCGTACTTCGCCGAGAAAGTGCTCATGCTCAGGGCTCCTCTCAGGAAAAGGGGGGTGGGACGGGTCAGCGGCCGGAGGCGGCGTCGCGCTGGTTGGGGTTGAGCGCGGAGCTCCAGTCGGCGGTCGCCATGTTCTCGTCCTCCATGGCGTTGAAGCTGCGCTCGGTGCCGCCGAGCATGCCGATCATGTTGTTCATGTCGTTGGTGATCAGCCGCAGCTCCTCCAGCCACTTGACCAGGGCGGTGTCGTAGCGCATCGCGGCGCCGCCCTGCCAGTTGCCGCCGAGCAGGTCGCGGGTGGCGTCCACCCGGGTGTAGATGCCGTTGCAGGTGGAGTGCGCGGTCTCCATGGCGTCCTTGCCCGTGCGCATCGCTTGGTCACTGCTCTTGAAGTCGCTCATCCGGGCCGCTCCTTTCTGGTGGTCGTCCTCCGGCGGTGGTGGGGCCGCCGGTCCTCACTCCGGGCAGTCGGGCTCGCCCGGCGGCGGTGGCGCGGCGGCCGGGGAGGCCGCCGCGGCGGTGCTCAGCTCGGGGCCGGTGGGCAGCATGTCCAGCAGCGGGCTCGGCACGTCCCGGGCGGTGGACGGCGGGTGGCCGAGCTTCTCCGCCGACTCCTTGTCCGGCACCGGGTACTTCGCGCCGGTGTCGGTGACCAGGAAGTAGGAGCCGCGGGCGGCGTCGCCGCCGGCCCGCGCCGCGCGGACCAGGCCGCCCTCCCCGGAGCGGACCCCGATCAGGTCCGGCGCGGTGCACGAGGGGGTGCTGCCGGCCGGCGGCTCGGCGGCGCGCGCGGTGATCGACGCCGGGGGGCGCAGCGCCAGGCCGACCGCGTCCCCGCCGTCCTCCACCGCGCACAGCGCGGACCCGCCGGTCCCGGCGAGCTCCGGCGGCTCGGCGGGCAGCCCGCCGCTCTCCGGCTCCCGGCCGGACAGGTGCGGGCGGAGCTCGGCGACGGCCAGCGGAACCGCCTCGGCGGAGCCGCCGCCGTAGGCCTCCTCGGCGGTGCGCGGGTCGGCCAGCAGCAGCCGGGCCGGCACCTCGCCGACCGGCGCCAGGCCGTCCCGCTCCAGCACGTAGTACTGGCCGGCGTCCCCGCCCTCGCCGTCCACGGTGAACACCTGGCCGACGCGGCGCGGCTCGCCGCCGATCTCCGGGCCGCCCCCGCCCAGGCCCTCCACCTCGGGCGCGGCCAACTCCGGGCCCTCCGGGAGCGCGGCCAGCAGCTGGGCGGAGACCGGGTGCGCGGGCGAGGTGCCGTACCCCAGCGCCTCCGCCGCCCCGTTCTCCTCGTCCAGCCGCAGCCGCTCGCCGCCCCACAGCAGGTGGCGGGAGCCGTCCGGGCCGGCCGCCAGCACCGCGCGGTCCCCGGCGACGTCCTCCCCCTCGGCCTTGCGGCCCACGGTGAGCGCGGTCAGCGCGCGCGGCGCGTCCCCGGCGCCGGTGGCCACCGGCACCGCGCACACCTGCCAGACCAGCGGCTTCTCGGCGCCGCCCGCGGGCACCCCGTCCGGGGCGCCGGGGATGCCGATCGGCGCGGCCACCGGGGTGCCCTCCAGCGACGCCGCCGCCACCCGGACCGGGTCGCCCGACCCCAGCAGCAGCGCCGACGCGCGGTTGGCCACCGGCCACAGCGCCGAGTCGGAGTAGACGTAGCTGCCGCCGCCGTCCTTGACCGCGATGACCGCGCCCTCGGTCCGCCAGGACGTCGCGCCGCCCGGGAAGATCAGCCCGAACACCAGGAACCCGGCGCCGATCAGCAGCGCCAGCACCAGGCCGATCGCGGTGCCGGAGCGGGTCCGCCGCATCGGCGCCTCAAGGGCGTCGGGGTCGGCCTCCAGCATCGCCGTGGACAGCCGGCCCACCATGAACCCGTGCGCCTGTACCTGGTCGCGCCGCGTCTTCATCGGCGCCGCCTCTCACCGGTCACGCTCACCCGCCGATCCCGCGCAGCAGGGCGAACAGCCCCAGGTTGGCCGGGATGAGGCAGACCAGCACGATCGCGGCGAGGCTGTGCAGCAGCTCCCCGGCGCGGCCCCAGTGCGGCAGCACCCGGTTGCCGGGCAGCGCCCAGGCCGCGACGAGCAGCCCCAGCGCCGCCGAGAGCAGCACCCCGAACAGCACCAGCCGGGCGGTGTCCCCGCCGAGCGCGGCGCCGCCCAGGGCCAGCGCCAGCGCCCCGGCGCAACCGGGGACCAGCAGGCAGAGGCGCTGCGCGGTGCCGCTCAGCCCGCGCGCCTGCAGCAGCAGCACCAGGCTGAGCGCCGCGCCCATCGAAGCGGCCGCCCAGCCGGGGTGCGCGGCCAGCACCGCCAGCGCCGCCGCGCACACCGCGCCGGAGGCGGCCAGCAGCGCCGTCTGGAAGGCGTCCGCGCGGCGGGTGCGGTCCAGCACGTCGCGGGCGGGGTGCGGGTCGATGTGCTCCTGCAGCTCGTCGGCGCCGGCGGGCAGCGGCGGCAGCCGCAGCCCCGACAGCCGGAACGCCAGCGCGGGGGCGAACGTGCCGAGCAGCACGGCCACCCCGGCGAGCAGCCCGGCGACCCCGGGCAGCGGGACGCCGTCCCAGAACATCAGCAGTGCGCCGGCGCCCGCGCCGAACACGGTCAGCACCCCGACCCCGGTGAAGAACGGCAGGCAGCCGGCGGTCGCCGCGACGGCGAGCACCGCCGCACCGGTGCCGGCCGCGCCGCCGGCGAGCATCCTGGCCCCGGCCAGCGCGGCGCCCGGGTCGCCGTCCGGGGCGCACGCCCCGGCGAAGGCCATGAACAGCACCGCGGCCGCCCCGGTGGCGGCCGCGCCCTCGGGGGAGTCCAGTGCGCGGGAGGCCGCGGCGGCGGCGAGGAGCAGCAGCACCGCGGTCCCGGCGGCCAGCGCCGCGGAGAGCGCGGAGAAGCCGAGGAAGGCCGGCGGGACCAGGGCCGCGGCCAGCGCCGCGGCGCCCGCCCCGATCAGGAAGCGGCGGGCCGGGGCGGCGCCCCACGGGTCCGGCCGCTCGGCCATCCCGGTGGCGACCCCGTCGACCAGGTCGTCGAAGTGGACCGGCGGCATCTGGTCGCGCCGCTCGCGCAGGTAGAGGGCGTCCCCGTCGCACAGGCCCAGCGATTCGGGCGTCTCGTCCTCGTCCAGCGGCGGCGACCCCAACCGCTGGAGCACCCAGCCGGAGTGCTCCAGCCCGCTCTCGTCCAGGTCCTCGCCGTCGTTCTCGGCATAGAGCAGGAATGTCGGCAGGAGTTCCGCGAGCGGAACGTCGCAGGGCACCGCGATTTCAAAGGAGGACTCGGGCGCCCGAATGGTGAGACGGCACAATTCCGCCGCAGCGGTCTCCGTCATCATACCCCCGGTCTTCTCTCGCTTCGGCGCGGGAAGGCACTGTACCGCAAGGCCTCCCGGTCTCCCGTATGAGCGGGGTCACCCCCGGTCGGGTGCTCAAACGAGCACATCGCACCGGACTGCGCCCTCGATGCGGCCGGAAATGCTCGGCTACATTAGCACCGCTCCGATAATGGCGATCGTGACGTTTCGATCAACATTCGGTGACCGAGAAGGGCGGCCAGCATAGATGAATCCGAGCGGGTCAAGATTGGCCGTTCGAACATCTTTTCCGTCTTGATTTGTCCGATGGAACAGAAGCAGGGGTCCACGCAGCCGTGAGCACGATCATCGTCCGCAGGCCGGCCCGCCGGCCCGGCCCGGAGCTCCCCGGCGGGGAGCTGGCCCTCCAGGAGCCGCCCGTCCTGCCCGAGGCCAACAACGACATCTCGGCCGTCTTCATGTACCTGCCGATGGCGCTCAGTTCACTGGCCATGGTCATGATGTTCATGCGCCCCGGCGCCGGCGGCGGCGCGATGGGCACCGCCATGCCCTACGTCGCCGGCGGCATGATGCTGGTCGGCGCGGTCGCCATGATCGGCGGGCAGTACCTGCGCACCCGGCTGGAGCGCCGCCGCCAGCTGGCCGGCGAGCGCCGCGACTACCTGCGCTACCTCGGCCAGATGCGCGGCCGGGTGCGCGGCCTGGTCTCCGCCCAGCGCGACGCCCGCGCCTGGAGCGGCCCCGACCCCGAGGCGCTGTGGTCCCTGGTCCGCACCACCCGGCTGTGGGAGCGCCGCGCCTCCCACGGCGACTTCGCCGAGGTGCGCTTCGCCGTCGGGCGGCAGCCGCTCAACACCGCCATCGCGCCGCTGTCCACCAAACCGGTGGAGGACCTGGAGCCGCTCTGCGCGCACGCGCTGCGCCGCTTCATCAACGCCTACGCCACCGTCGACGACCTGCCGGTCTCCATCCACCTGCGCGGCTACTCCCACATCGCGCTGCGCGGCGACGCCGAGGCCGGCCGGTCCATGGTCCGCGCCCTGCTCGGCCAGCTCGCCGTCTTCCACGCCCCCGACGAGCTGCGCGTCGCCGCCTGCGTCGGCGACGACCGGCTGGCCCGCTGGGAGTGGCTCAAGTGGCTGCCGCACTGCCTGCACCCCGCCGAGCGGGACGGCGCCGGCCCGGTCCGGCTGATCGCGCCGGACGCGGTCGAACTGGAGCGGCTGATCGGCCCCGACCTGGCCGACCGCCCCCGGTTCGACCCGCAGGCCGCCCCCGGCCGGGAGGAGCCGTTCACCGTCCTGCTGGTGGACGGCGGCCGGGTCCCGCAGGGCGCCCGGATGGCCGGCGGCGGCTACCGCAACGCCGTCGTCGTGGAGATCGGCGCCGACCGCACCTGGGACGGCGCCCCGCACACCCTCTCGCTGCACGTCGAGGAGGACGGCATCGAGGTCGCCGACCTGGACCGCTCCGGCCGCGAGGTGTTCGCCCCGCTGGGCCGCCCGGACCGGCTCGGCGAACCGCGCGCCCGCGCCCTGGCCCGGCTGCTGGCCCCCTACCGGATGAGCGTCTCCACCGAGGTGGTGGAGCCGCTCACCACCGACTTCGACCTGACCACCCTGCTGGGCATCTCCAACCTGCACGCCTGGGACGCCCGGCGGAGCTGGGAGGCCGGCGACCGCCCGGAGTACCGGCTGCGGGTGCCGATCGGGATGACCGAGAGCGGCGGCCCCCTGGAACTGGACCTCAAGGAGTCCGCGCTGGGCGGGATGGGCCCGCACGGCATGCTGATCGGCGCCACCGGCTCCGGCAAGAGCGAGCTGCTGCGCACCCTGGTACTGGCCCTGGCGCTCACCCACTCCTCGGAGACGCTCAACTTCGTCCTGGTCGACTTCAAGGGCGGCGCCACCTTCATCGGCCTGGACGGGCTGACCCACACCTCGGCGCTGATCACCAACCTCGCCGACGAGACCGCCCTGGTCGAGCGGATGCAGGACGCGCTGCACGGCGAGCTGATCCGCCGCCAGGAGCAGCTCCGCGCCGCCGGGAACTTCAGCTCCATCCACGAGTACGAGAAGGCCCGCCGCTCCGACCCGTCCATGGAGCCGATGCCCACCCTGGTGGTCGTGGTCGACGAGTTCAGCGAGCTGCTCGCCGCGCACCGCGACTTCATGGACCTGTTCGTGATGATCGGCCGGCTCGGCCGCAGCCTCGGCGTGCACCTGCTGCTCGCCTCCCAGCGGCTGGACGAGGGCCGGATGCACCAGCTGGAGAGCCACCTGTCCTACCGGATCGCGCTGCGCACCTTCTCCGCGATGGAGAGCCGCGGCGTGCTCGGCGTCCCCGACGCCCACCAGCTCCCCTCGGCCCCCGGCAACGGCTTCCTGAAGAGCGACACCGACGACCTGGCCCGGTTCAAGGCCGCCTACGTCTCCGGCCCCTACCGGGCCCGCCGCCGGCCGGTGCGCACCGCCGCGGCCACCGGCGAGGTCGCCCCGCTGCTGGCGACCTACGTGGCCAAGGCGGCGCCGGCCGCCGCACCGGAGCCGCAGAGCACCGAGGAGGAGCCCACCGCGACCCTGCTGGAGACCGCGCTGGAGGCGGTCCGCGACGCCGGCCCGCCCGCCCGCCGGGTCTGGCTGCCGCCGCTGGACGCGCCGCCGACCCTCGCCGAGCTGCTCGGGACCGACGGCCCGTCCTGGTCGGAGGAGCCGGTGCTGGAGGTGCCGCTGGGCCAGGTCGACCGCCCCTTCGAGCAGCTGCGCACCCCGCTCGGCGCCGACCTGCGCGGCGCCGGCGGGCACACCGCCGTCGTCGGCGGCCCGCAGTCCGGCAAGAGCACCCTGCTGCTCACCCTGCTCTCCGCGCTGGCGCTCACCAACACCCCCGCCCAGGTCCAGTTCTACGTGCTGGACTTCGGCGGCGGCACGCTGCGCGGCATCGCCGGCCTGCCGCACGTCGGCGGGGTGTGCGGCCGGCTGGACACCGAGCGGATCAACCGCACCGTGGCGGAGATGACCGGGCTGCTCGCCCGCCGGGAGCGGCTCTTCGCCGAGCACGGCATCGACTCGATGGCGGCCTACCGGCGGCGCCGCGCCGCCGGGGAGTTCCCCGACGAGCCGCACGGCGACGCGTTCCTGGTGATCGACGGCTGGGCCACCGTCCGCCAGGACATGATGGACCTGATGCCCGACATCGTGCAGATCGCGCAGCGCGGGCTGAGCTACGGCGTGCACCTGGTGGTGGCCTCGCCGCGCTGGGCCGACGTCCAGTCCAGCCTGCGCGACCTGCTGGGCACCCGGTTCGAGCTGCGGCTGGGCGACGCGGTGGACTCCGCCATCAACATGCGCAAGGCGGAGACGGTGCCGCGCATCCCGGGCCGGGGCCTCACCGAGGAGCTCAAGCACTTCCTCACCGGGGTGCCCCGGCTGGACGCCGAGACCGACGCCGCCTCCCTCGGGGCCGGCCTGGCCGACCTGGTCCGCAAGGTCGACGAGGCCTGGGACGGCCCGCCCGCACCCCCGGTGCGCACCCTCCCGCTCCGCCTGCCGTCCTCCGAGATGCCGCCCTCCGAGGCGGGCCCGCGGGTCCCGCTGGGCCTGGAGGAGCGCCGGCTGGAGCCGCTCTGGCACGACTTCTCCACCTCCCCGCACCTGCTGGCGGTCGGCGACACCGAGAGCGGCAAGACCAACCTGCTGCGCCTGGTCACCCGGGCGATCCGGGAGCACTACACCGCGGAGGAGGCGCGGGTGGTGCTGGTCGACCCGCGGCGCGGCCTGTACGACGCCATCCCCGAGGAGCAGCGGCTCGGCTACGCGGTGACCGGCGCCTCGGCCCAGGAGATGATGAAGGCCGCCGCGCAGGCGCTGCAGCCCCGGCTGCCCGGCCCCGAGGTCACCCCGGAGCAGCTGCGCGCCCGCTCCTGGTGGACCGGGCCGGAGCTGTTCGTGGTGATCGACGACTACGACCTGCTCGGCACCGGCGGCGCCGGGCCGCTCACCCCGCTGCTGGACATGCTCCCGCTCGGCGCCGACATCGGCCTGCACCTGATCCTGGCCCGCGGCGCCGGCGGCTTCAGCCGCGCCATGGGCGAGCCGGCGCTGCGCATGCTGATCGACGCCAACACCCCCAGCATCGTGCTGTCCTGCCCGCCCTCGGAGGGCGTCCTGTTCGGCTCGATCCGCCCGCGCACCCTGCCCCCGGGCCGCGCGCTGCGCCTGGACCGCCGCGACCCGGTCCAGATCCAGCTCGCCCTCGCCCCGGAGACCGAGGAGGCCGCCCGCCGCTGACCCGCAGAACACGGCAGACGGGGCGGCGCCCGAGCGGCGCCGCCCGGGGAGCACCGCAGCAGACGCAGCAGACGGAGCAGAGACCAGGAGGCGGAATGGACGGCGACCGGCGGCCCGCGCAAGGAGGCGGCGTCGACATGGTGATGCAGGTCCCCGAGGACGTCTACGACAGGACCGCGGCGTTCTACCGGGACGCGCTCGGATACGACACGACCGAGGAGGAGACCGGAGACCCCGCGGCCCCGCGCGTCCTCACCGTGGACCTCGGGCCCGCCACCCTCAGGCTGGAACTGGTACCGGGCGCCGCCCCCGCCGACTTCCGCATCGGACCCCGCGGCCTCCCCGGGTGACCCGGCCCCGCCGGAAACGTCGCAGCGGGCCGCTACCGTTCGGGCTCCGCACGGGCGACCAGGAGGCGGCATGAGCGGTGACGGACGGCCCTCGTTCAGCGGCGGGGTGAACATCGCGATGAAGATCCCGAAGGCCGACTACGAGGCGACGGTGGCGTTCTACCGGGACGTCCTCGGACTCGACATGACCGAGGAGGAGGAGACGGGCACCCCGTCGGTCTCGCGCACCTTCGCGGTGCGGTTCGGGCCCACCACGCTCTGGCTGGACTGCGTGGACGGCGCCGCGCGCTCCGACCTCTGGCTCGAACTGCGCACCGACGACCTGGAGGCCGCCACCCGGGCGCTCGCCGAATCCGGCCACTCGCCCTGCGACGAGGTGGAGCCCTTCGCCGACCCGGACGCCCGCGCGCACTGGATCCGCAACCCGGCCGGAGTGGTCCACCTGCTCGCCCAACACTGACCCGCCCCGGCGGCGTACGGTGGCACCCCTTCGCGCGCTGGTCGGTCGACCGCGGCGCCTCACGGGGCGGGGGCTCGAGCAGGCGGCGAGGGCGGTGGTGGGGACCGGCTGGTCGGTCGGGCGTAGTGCTCCACAGGGTCGGGGTTCAGACGGGCGGCGACGGCGGTGGTGGGGGCGGGGCGGAGGCGGTCGCCCGGGCGCGGCGTCTCGCGGAGCGAAGGTTCAAGCAGGCAGCGAGGGCGGCGGTGGGGACCGGCTGGTCGGTCGGGCGTAGTGCCCCACGGGGTCGGGGTTCAGACGGGCGGCGACGGCGGTGGTGGGGGCGGGGCGGAGGCGGTCGCCCGGGCGCGGCGTCTCGCGGAGCGAAGGTCCAAGCGGGCAGCAAGGGCGGCGGTGGGGACCGGCTGGTCGGTCGGGCGTAGTGCCCCACGGGGTCGGGGTTCAGACGGGCGGCGACGGCGGTGGTGGGGGCGGGGCGGAGGCGGTCGCCCGGGCGCGGCGTCTCGCGGAGCGAAGGTCCAAGCGGGCAGCAAGGGCGGCGGTGGGGACCGGCTGGTCGGTCGGGCGCGGCAGAGCAGGGCAGGGAGGCAGAGGGGCGGGATCGCCGTGCCCGTGCCGTCCCAGGCTCCAGGGCCGGCCGCCTGGAAACCACCACCCTCTCCCCGACCTGGGCAAATACGCAGGGTGATGGTGGGGTGGGGTGCCCTGCGCACCGCGAGAGCACCCCGGTGATTCCTGGGCGCGCATCCCGGCCCGGAACAGGCCCCCGAGGGGCTGGATCGCCCCGGTCGGGCCGGTGATGGGGGGTTCGAGTGGCCCGGAAGGCCGGGAAGCAGGGGCCGAAACCCGGGAAGAGCAGAGGTGGGGGCGAGATGTCGCTTTTGCCCTGCAGAGAGGGCCCGCCTTGGCCACTCTGGGTAACCGGCGAGGGGGTGGTGGGGGCCTCGGGGGCTACTACTCGCTGGTAGATGTAATCAGGGTGCTGCGGAGGTGCGCAGGGCGCTCCCGCTCTCGCCCGATCCCCGACGAGAACCCGGCATAGAGGGATAAGGCCCCCTGGTGGGCGCGGGCGGGCCTACCCACCCCTTCGCCGGGGCGCCGCCTCCCCCCGTCGGGGGCACGCGCCGCGCTGGGCCGGGCCGGTGAACGCGGCGCCCGCCCACTCCCGCCCTCGCCGCCTGCCTGAACCCTCGCCCCGTGGGGCGCCGCGCCCGGGCGACCGCCTGCGCCCCGCCCCTACCCTTGCCGTCGCCGCCGCTTGAACCTTCACTCCGTGGGGCGCCGCGCCCGGGTGAGGCCTGCGCCCCGGCCCTTCCCTCGCCGTTACCGCCTGCTTGAACCTGTGCTCCGGGAGGCGCCGCGCCAGGCCGGAGCGCCCGCCCCGGCCCCTGCCCCTTTTCTCCGCCGTTGCCGCCGTCGCCGTCGACCTCCACCCCGCCGGCCGTCACCGTGCGGCGCCGGCCGCACCTCCCGGCGGCCTTCAGCCCTCCCTGGTGCGGCGGTACCTCAGCGCCGCTCCGCCCAGCCCCAGGACCAGGATGAGCAGGGCCGAGCCGCCCACCACGGCGAGGGTGCGGCCGACGGCCGGCCCGGACGGCGGGTCGGGGGAGAAGGCCGCGGCCTCCACCCCGCCCCCGCCGGACCGCGGGGCGGGGGCGGCGGTCAGCGCGGCCACCGGGTCGAGGGTGCCCGCGCCGAGCAGCGCGCCCGCACTCTCCCCGGGGGCCGGGTAGGCGGTCGAGACCAGCCGCTCGGCGGTCTGCCCGGCGGTCAGACCGGGTTCGCGGGAGCGCACCAGCGCGGCCGCGCCCGCGACGAAGGCCGCGGCGACCGGGTCCCCGCCGGCGACGAAGTGGCCGTCGCCGCCGGGACCGACGCTCATCACCGCCCGGCCGGGGGCGGCCAGGTCCACCGGGGCGGGCCGCCCCTCGGCGTCCGCCGCCGGCTCCCTGGCGGCGGGCGCGCCGTCCGGCCCGGTCGCGGCGACCGCCAGCACACCGGAGCCGGAGCGGGGAAGGGCGGGCGCCGCGTCCTTGCCCGTCCCCCCGTCCACCGGGGCGGACGCGGGCGCCACCACCAGCGCGTCGGCCTCCGCGGCCGCCCGCACCGCCGCGGCCACCGCGGGGTTCTCGGCGTCCGCCGGGACCGCCGCCCCGACCAGCACCACGCCGGCCCCGCCGTCCACCGCCCGCTCGATGCCTTCGGCGACGTCGCCGGGCCCGGCGGCCCCGCGGTCGCCGGCCACCGGAACGGAGAGGATCCGCGCGGCGGGGGCGACCCCGGTCATCCCGCTGCCGTCCTGCCCGCGCGCGGCGACCACCCCGGCCAGGAAGGTGCCGAAACCGGTGCAGTCCTCCCCGGAGCCCTGCACCGCCCCGTCCAGCGCGGCCGCGGTGTCGTCCACCCCGCCGCCGACCACGGCGACGGTGACCCCGCCCCCGTCAGCGAACCCGCGCGCCTCGGGCAGGCCCAGCGCGTCCTCGGTCCACACCCGCCGGTCGATCACGGTCTCGGAGGGCGGCAGGCAGCCGTCGCCGCTCCGCACCGCCGAGACCTCGGGCAGCGCGGGCGGGGAACCCGAGGCCCCTTCCGCCGTGTCCGCCCGCCCGGTCCCGGCCCCGGACCCCGCGAACACCGCCGCCGCGAGCAGTACCGCCCCGCCGGCCCTGAAGTCCCGCACCGACCCCACTCCGTCCTCCGGTCGCCCGTCCGGGCCGGTCCCGGCCCGATCCGGGGCAACCCTAGCGGCCGGGGCGGAACCGGGCGGGCCCGCGCCCCGGCCGTCGCACCGGTCTGCCACACTCCGTGCTGACCGGGAGCCCGACCGGGCGGTCACCGGAGCAGCGGATCGGACGGCCAGAGAGGCGCATCCATGTCATTCCTCGTCACACCACTCCTGTCGTCCCTGCCGGACGGAGAGGTGCTCGTCATCGGGCGCCCGAAGTTCCGCAAGCGGCGCACGGCCGAGAGCATCGAGGTCCTGGACGGGTGGAGCCGGGAGATGGCGGAGAGGTTCCCGGACGAGGCCGCGGAGCACCCCTCCTGGGACCTGCACGCCTGCTCCGACTTCGAGCTGGACCGGTTCCGCAGGAGGTCGGTCCGCGACCCCGAGGGCCGCGACCCGCGCCAGGCCGAGGCGCTCGAACTCTCCTCCCAGTACTACTCCGCCGCCTTCGAGGTGGCGGTCGCGGCCGGCGGGACCGCCGAGATCGCCATCGGCGGCCGGACCGTGTCCCAGCCCAGCCCGGAGGACCCGGGGGAGATGTGGTACTCGGGCCTGAGCCGGGCGGCCGAGCGGGCCATCGTCTCGGGCTCGCCGGAGCGGCTCGCGGCCCTGCTCGCCCACCCCCGGGACCGGTTCCCGAAGGCGGCGGGGATCGCGCTGATCGACTCCTACGCCGAAGCCCTCCTCACCCACCTGCGCGGGGAGCCCGCCGGCCCCGCCCTGGACCGGGCCTTCGCCGACCTGGCCGGCTTCGAGGCCTACGGCCTCTGCCCCGCCCCCGTCGCCGCCCTGCACCGGCTCGACACCGGGGACCGCGAAGGCTTCGCCCAGGCCCTGGCCGACACCCTGGCCGAGTTCCGCGACGTCTTCCACCAGCGGGGCCTGAAGAGCGCCGACGCCGGGCTGATCAACATCGAGGCCCTCGCCCTGGCCTGCCTGGCCCGCTCCCGCGGCTGGGACGTCCCGATCGACTCCCCCTACCTCCCGCAGGGCGTCCTCGACCGCGCGGCCGGAGTCTCCTTCCGCTGACCGGCACCCCGGTCAGCGCGCCGCCGCCTCCGCCGGGCGGCCGCCGCGCGGGAACGCGCGGCGGTACTCGCCGGGGGTGACGCCGACCCGCTTGGTGAAGTGGTGCCGCAGGTTGTTCGCGCTGCCCAGGCCGCTCAGCTCGCCGATCCGCTCCACCGGAAGGTCGGTGGCCTCCAGCAGCGACTGGGCCCGGGCCAGCCGCTGGTCCAGCAGCCACTGCAGCGGGGTGGCGCCGGTGGCGGCCTGCAACCGCCGGTAGAAGGTGCGCGGGCTCATCGCCGCGCGGCGCGCCAGGTCGGCCACTGCCAGCGGCCGGTCCAGGTGCTCCCGCGCCCACTCCAGCACCGGCGCCAGCCCCGCGTCGTCGGAGGGCGGCACCGACAGGTCGACGAACTGGGCCTGGCCGCCGGGGCGGTGCGCGGGCACCACCATCCGGCGGGCCAGCTGGTTGGCGACGTGCGCGCCCAGGTCGCGGCGGACCAGGTGCAGGCAGAGGTCCAGGCCCGCGGTCAGACCGGCGCTGGTCAGCACGTCGCCGTCGTCCACGTACAGCACCGAGTCGTCGACCCGCACCTCCGGGAAGCGCCGGGCCAGCTGGGCGGTGTGCATCCAGTGCGCGGTGGCCCGCCGGCCGTCCAGCAGTCCCGCCTCGGCCAGCGCGAACGCGCCGGTGCACAGCGACACCATCCGCGCCCCCGCCGCATGGGCCCGGCGCAGCGCCGCGACCAGGTCCGGCGGCACCGGCGCGCCCTCCTCCACGCAGGCGTCCGGGACCGACGCGACGACGACGGTGTCCGTGCCCTCCAGCCCGTCCAGCCCGTACGGGGTGCGCACGGACAGGCCCGCGCCGCTCCCGCCGGGCCCTGCGCCGGCCCCGCACAACCGCAGCTCGTACCAGGGGTCGGCCAGGTCCGGCTGCGGCTTGCCGAAGACGGTGCACGGGATGCTCAGCTCGTACATGTCCCAGGAGGGCAGCCCGATCTCCTCGGGGACGACCAGGGCCACGGTGCCGGTGCTCATGCGCCGAGGCTACGGCAGCGCGGCGCCGGGGGAGCGGTGGCAGGAATTGGGTGAGGGCCGTCACTCCGGCCACTGTCGGGGCCGCCCGCCCGCTGCGAACGTGGTCTCCGCCCGCCTCCCCGGCGGGCGGAGACCGAAGAGAGCAGGGAAGCACGGACATGGCGATCGACCGCACGGCCGTCGGAGTGATCGGACTCGGCGCGATGGGCTCGGCCCTCGCGGGGGCGCTGCTGGACCGCGGCCACCCCGTCACGGTATGGAACAGGACGCCGGAGAAGGCCGCCGCGCTGGCGGAGCGGGGCGCCCGCGTCGCGGCCGCCCCCGAGCAGGCGATCGAGGCGGGGCCGCTGGTCGTCGCCTGCGTCCTGGACGACGACGCGCTGCACGCCGCCGTCGACCCGGCCGCCGCCGCGCTGGCCGGGCGGACCCTGGTGAACTTCACCTCCGCCTCCCCGGAGCAGGCCAGGGCCAACGGGGACTGGGCCCGCCGGCACGGCGCCGAGCACCTGGACGGGGCGATCATGACCACCCCGCCGGGGGTCGGCGACAAGGGGATGATGTTCCTCTACGGCGGCTCGCCGTCCGCCTTCGCCGAGCACCGCGCGGCCCTGGCCGCCCTGGGCGACCCGCTGCACCTCGGCGAGGACCCCGGGCTGGCCTCGCTCTACGATGTCGCGCTGCTCGGCCTGATGTGGTCCGCCATGTCCGGCTGGCTGCACGGCGCCGCCCTGGTCGGGGCGGAGAAGCAGAGCGCGGAGGAGTTCACCCTGCTGGCGCTCCGCTGGCTGGACACGGTCGCCGGGTTCATCCGGACCTACGCGCCGCAGGTGGACGCGGGCCGCTACCCCGGCGACGACGCCACCATCGACGTGCAGATCGCCACGATCGGCCACCTGCTGCACGCCGCCGAGGAGCGCGGTGTGGACACCGCCCTCCCCGCACTGCTCAAGGAGCAGATGGAGCGGGCCGCCGCACGCGGCCACGGCCGGGACAGCTACGCGGGCGTCATCGAAGCGCTGCGGAAGGCCGACGCGTGACCGCCGGCGCCGCCGCGGACACCTCCCCGGCGGCGGCGCCGGACCGCGCCGGACCGCGCCGGACCGGAGGCGGTGCGGGCCCTCACCCCTTCGGAACGAGGAACCCCGAGGTGTCCAGGTCGAACCCGAACGGCTCCGGCAGCGTGATCGGCCGCCCCCACGGCGCGGAGCGGACGTCCAGGTAGTCCCGGCCCTCGGGGCGGGAGAGCAGCGACACCCGGGGGCCGTTCGGGTCGTATCCGTCCACGAGCAGGTAGAGCGGGACGGCGGCGGAGGCGTAGTCGGCCCGCTTCGCCCGGCGGTCGTCACCGGCGTTCCCCTTGGAGGCGATCTCCACGACCAGTTCGACGTCGTCCGGGGCCACCGGCTCCCCGCGGCCTTCCGGGACGGCCGACTCGGGCAGCACCACCAGGTCGGGCGTCCTCAGCCGGAGCGCGGAAGGGATCACGACACCGGTGCCGTGGTGGATCTCCCGGCCTTCGGGGAGGCGGGGCAGGAGCTGCCTGACGATCTTGAACTCGTTGCTGCTGTGCCTCGGCGCGGGCGGCGGGACCAAGACGATGCCTTCCTCGCGGATCTCTGCCCGCCAACCGTCGGGCACGTCCATTTCCTTCCAGGTGCGAAGGAGGAAGTCCCATTCGGCGCCGGTGCGCTCTGCGGCGGCCTGCTCCTCGATCACGGAGATCCCCAAGCGACGTCACCTCCCGGTCCGGAGGCTACTCGGATCCGCCTGTCCCTGCGGTGTGTGCTCCACAGTACGCGGCGGGAGGCCGGCCGCCGGGTACCCCGCCCGCGCCCCGGCTCACCCCAGGCGCCTGCTCCAGGCGACCTCCTCGGCGAGCTGCCCGGTGCGGGCGAACAGGCGGACCTGGTGGGTGGAGGCCAGCACCCGGGCCATCTCGCCGCGGTCGGCGGGGGTGAACCCGAGCTTCCGCCAGAACGGGCCGGAGCGGCGGCTGAACAGCCAGGCCCGCTCGGCACCGCGCTCGGCGGCCCGCCGCACGGCGTACTCGGCGAGCCGGCCGCCCAGGCCGGAGCGGCGGGCGTCGGGGCGGACCGCCACGCTGCGCAGCAGCACGTCGCGGCCGTCCCCGCCGGCCTCGAAACCGGTGCTGGCGTAGATCCGCCCGTCGGCGTCCCGGGCGATCCACAGCGCCACCTCGGGCGAGTCCAGCCCGCTGAGCGTCAGGTCGGCCCCGGTCAGGAAGGCGGTGAGGTCGTCCAGGTCGGTCCCGGTCACTTCGCGAAGCTCGTCCACGGGGCGCGACCCTACCGGTCACCCCCTGACGGCCCCGCGCAGCACCCGGGCGAACTCCTCCGCGTGGTCGATGAACCCGGTGTGGTCGCCGGGGAACTCCACCGGCGGGACGCCGAACAGCCCGGCCAGCGCGGTGGAGGTGCGGTGGGTGATCAGGCCGCCGGAGCCGGCGCCGATGCCGACCACCACCCGGACCGGGCCGGCCTTGAGCGCGGCGGTGTCCGGCAGGTGGCGGGTGGTGCCGCGCAGCTCGTGGGCGAAGAACCGGGCGGCGTCGGCCTCGTCCTGCTCGCTGCTCTCGCCCTCCGGCGGCCCGGCGGCCTCCTCGTCCATCTCGCCCATGTCGAACCCGGCGTTGGCCATGAACTTCATCCAGGCCGCGCCGGTCCCGTGGCGGTGGAAGGTGTCGATGATGTCCTCGGTCGCGGCGCGCTGCTCGGCGGCCTCGGGGAGCAGCTCCAGCAGCGGCGGCTCGTGCGCGACGGCGGTCCGGACCCGGCCGGGGTGGCGCTCGGCCAGCGCGAGCACGGTGACGGCGCCCCCGCTGCTGCCGAACACGTCGGCGCTCTCGGCGCCGACGGCGTCCAGCAGGGCGGCGACGTCGTCCGCGCGCAGCTCGGGGGTGGAGTCCTGCTCCGGGTCGTCGACGCGGCTGCCGCCGACGCCGCGCGGGTCGTGCGTGACGACCGTGTACTCGCCGGCCAGGGCGTCGGCCAGCGGAGCGAAGTCCGCGGCCCCCATCGGCGAGCCCATCAGCAGCAGCGGCGGACCGTCGCCGCGGACCTCGTAGTGCAGCCGCGCACCGGGGACGTCGAGGGTACGGGTGGTCGCCATGGGCCTCGTCCTTTCGGGATGGGGTGCACCGCCGGCGCGGTACAGAAAGGAGACTCCCGGGCCGACCGGAATTCATCGCCGCTCTTTCTGCGATGATTCATGCCGCCATGCCCCTCCGGCGGGGGCGTCGACATCGGGCGGCCGCCCTGCGGGACCGGGGCCGGACCGCCCACCGAGCGGATCGGGGCGGACATGGGCGGACACGTGGAGCAGCGGTTCGAGCGGATCCTCGCCATCGACTGGACCGGCTCCCGGGGCGGGAGCCGCTCCCGGGGGGCGCTGATGCGCGAGTACCTCAGGCGGGCCGCCTGGTGGGGGAAGGCCCTCCAGCTGAAGGGGTGGCCGTTCATCGACCCGGCGGACGCGCTCGCCCCCGACGTGCAGGCCCCCAAGGAGCTGGTGGACCGGCTCTACGAGGACGAGCGCTTCCTCAACCAGGACATGCGGGTGGTGAAGACATGCGTGCGCTCCATCCGCCTCGCCGCGGTCCGCGACGCCGGCCGCCCGGTGCCGCCGTTTCCGGACATGTTCGAACCGCTCATCGCCATGTACGAGCGGGGCGGCGGGTTCTCGCTGGACAAGACCGGGATGGTCGGCGTCGGCGGCGCGGCGTTCCACCGCGGGATCCTCCCCGACCACCTGCACAAGAAGCCCGGGATCCCGCTGGACCACGCGTCCCTGGACGCGATGGACGCCGCGGACGCCTGACGTCGGTCCCCGCCCCGGTGAGGAGGGGGCCCGGGGCGTCGCCCGCGCGGCCGACACGCAGCGGCCGGCTCAGGAGCGCTCCGCCCGCCGGCCGCCGAAGCCGCGGCAGAGGTCCGGGCGCGCCGGGCAGGCGGACCGGGACGCGGACGGAAGACGGGGCCGGGCGCGGACGCCCCTCCGCTCAGCCCCGGCGGGCCCTCCGCTCCGAGTAGAAGTAGTCCTTGGAGGACAGGGTCAGCACCAGGATGAGCACGGAGAAGACCATGGACCCCAGGGCGCCCGGGGCGATCAGGATCGCGACCATGTTGAACAGCGCGGACACGCCGTACACCACGGTGATCGTCCACATCACCCACGGGCGCGGGCGGCCGGCCTTCACGCCCAGCAGCACCAGTCCGGCGCCGACGCCGAGGAAGCCTGCGGCGACGATGCTGTTCACCAGCGGGCTTTCGACCCCGTCCCACATGCCGGTCACGGAGAGCACCGCGCTGACCGCGAAGCTGATTCCGGCGAGCAGCGGCAGCACGCTGGAGAGGAAGAGCATGACCCGAACGGCGGTCACCGCGCCGGGGACCTGCGGCCGCCCCTGAGCCGGATACGGGGCGCCGTACCCGGCGGGCGCTCCGTACGCCTGGTGCGGCGCCCCGTACCCGGGCCGGCCGGGGTACGGCTGCGGGTACGCCCCGGGCTGATGCCCGTGCCCGTGGTATCCGGGCCACGACCCCGGTGGGGGAGGCGCCTGCGGCGGCTGCCCAGGGTGCGGCGGGTGGGACATCGATCGACTCCTCATCGGTGACTGGGGGGTTCTGCGCGGTGAGGGCGCCGGATTGCCCAGGGGGTCGAGGTGACTCTGTGCTGGAGGGACCCTCACCGTCGGTGGTCGACTATAGGTGCGCCGTGTCCGGAATGGCACTCGGTGCGCCGGGAGGGAAGAGGCATGCGTCTCGCCGGCCGCCCGGTGTCCGCACCGGCGGAACGCCGTGGACGCACCTCCGCCGACACCCCTTCCCGGCACCGGCACACCGCCCCCGACCGGCAAGGACTGCGACCGCCCCGCTGACGGGCCCTCGGCTGCGAAGGGCGTTGAACCGGCCGCCCGAACCCCGCCCAGCCCCGCACGGCGCCCACCACCGATGACCGGAAGCGGCCGCCGCCCCGGCCCTCCGCCCGGGGCCACCGGGAAATCGGCCACCGGCCATGGCACGATCTGTCCCGTCCGCGCCGCGGAGGTCCTCTGGTCCGCCGGCGTTCACACCGTGGCGCCCTCGATGACGACATCGCCACCCGTATTCAACGGAGCAGAACGGAAGAGATGGAACCGACCCGCCAGAACGAGCTCCTGCGGAGCATCGGCACCCGGCTGCTGGATCACGTGCCGGAGGAATGGACGGAGATCCGCATGACCTACCACGCGGTCAGGAAGCACAAGGCCGCAAGCGTGCAGGTCCGTGGGGCGGACGGCTCCGAGGAGGAGGTGGGGATCACCGCCGAGATCTACCTCGACCTGGAGAAGCTGCGCAAGGGCATGTACCAGGGAGGCAAGGGCACCTGGTTCCTGATGGAGTACACGATCACGCCGCCCGGCCGCTTCTCGGTGGATTTCGATTATGAATCCGAGCCCGACTTCTTCGGTGTCCCCTCGGGCGGTGGGGATTTCCTTGATGACCTCCACCACTTCCCTCGAGACGAGGAGAACATCCCGGCCTGGCTGGCGCAGAAGATCTCCGGAGGCTGACCGGCCGCCCGGCGGGGCGAGCGGAGCCGCCAGGGCACAGAGAAAGAGGGACTGAAAGAAGGAGGGGCGCCCACCGCCGGGCCGGGCGCCCCTCCCTCACAAGGCCGGTGTCAGTCCTGCCGGACCGCCTGCCTCGAAGTGAAATACCGCCGGGAGCGGCCGTTCAGCAGCAGGAAGGGGAGGACAGCGAAGGCGACCACCATCAGCAGTCCGCCTCCTTCCGGGCTCCTGCCCGCCGCGGCTTCGAGGGAGGCCGAGACCAGGATGGCCAAGGCGAGCGCTCCGTAGAGACCGGCGCTCGTCCACATCACCCAAGGACGGGGCTTCCCGGAGATGACACCGAGCACCACGGAGACGCCCCCGAAGGCGAGCAAGGCCGCGGCGACCCCGAAGCGCGACCAGAAATCCTCAGCCGCCTCCATGCCGGAGAGGAGGACGATTGTCCCGGCGATGAGCTGCTGCCCTCCGCTGAGGACCGATGGGATGCCGATGAACAGCATCAGGAAACGCGCGAAGGTGATCGAGAACGGGACCGACGGTCTGGCCGCCGGCGCCGGATGCGGAGTGTGGGGCGGAAGGTGGGGCCCCGGTGGCGGGCCGTACGCCCCATGCGCCCCGTACGGCTGCGCGGCCGGAGCGGGCGCTCCCGGCGGCATCTGCCCCGGGGGCGGTGCGAACTGCGGTCCGGAGTAGGCACCGGGCGGCGTGGGCCAGGCGTTCGGGGGCTGGTTCCGCTGCACCGGCCGGGGAGCCCCGGGAGGCGCCGGCTGCGGAGGTCCCTGGGGAGGCTGCCAGGACGGCTGCGGGGACGGGGGATGGGTCACGAGGATCCTTCCGTTCGGTCGGCCGATGTGCGGTCCACATCGCTGGGGGAGAGGAGAACGAATCGGCGCGGCGCGGTGGAGCGCCTGCCGGGACGCGCCGAAGAAGACCCGGCCGGGCGGAAGGCGCCCGGTACGGAGGAAGAGGAGCGCGACCGCTCCTCATCCGGCGGCCGGTCCGCCGTCCGGTTTTCCGGATCTGCTGTACGTGAACGAGTCGAGGACCGGAACCGGTCACGGAGCGTCGGGTCCGCGTCGGCGGCGCGCGTTTCGGGCCGTGCGTATCACCGTGCGCAAGAGGCGCGATTCCGGGAGCGGAGCGAGCTCGCGCAGCTCCGCCTCGTAGCCGCCGGGGAGTGCGGGCGCAGCCGGAGCGGACGGTGCCGGGGCGGAGGAGGCCGGTTCGGCGGGGCGGGAGCGCTTCCGCCCCTTCCCCTCCTTCCGTTCCCTCCTCTCCTCTCTCTCCTTCCGCTCCTTCTTCCGTTCGGCCTTCCGCCCGGTCCCGGCCGGCCGGGACTCTTCCGGGGAGGCCGGCCGCGGCTCCTCCACCGGGGCCGGCGCGGCGGCCTGCTTCCGCCGCCTCTCCTCCTCTTTCTCCTGCTTCCTGGCCCGCTTCTTCTCCCGGCGCTGCTCGTCGCGCCCAGGGCGGCTCCGCGCCGGCTTCGCGGGCGGGGCGGCGGTGCCCTCCATGAACGCGCGCGCCGCGTCCGACCCCGGGACGGCGGCGGTCCGGCGCGGTGCGGCCGGCCGCACCGCCGGGGGCGGCACGGGGGAAGAAGACGGCGCCGGCCGAGGGGCCTGCGGCGGCTGAGCCCCCGCCCGCGCCCCGGCCGGGGGGACTCCGCGAGCGGCGGGAGGCGCGGGCGGTCCCCCGGCCCGCCCCGGCTGCGGGCCGGCCGGCGGTCCGGGCGGGGCCGCGCCGCGCGGCCCCTCCGGGCCCGGGGCCCCGGGCCGCTGCGGTCGGGGTGCGTTCATCCGGCCCTCCTCAGCGCGTGCAGGGCGATGCGGGTGGCCGCGGTGTGCGTGGCCCGCGCGATCCGGCGCGGCTCCAGCGCCTCCGCGCCGGCCAGGTGCCGGTCGTGCCGGAGCGGCACCACCGCGGCGCCGCTGCGGCGCAGCACCGCGGCCGCGCCGTCCAGGTCGAACGCCGGGTCCTCGTCCGGGCCCTGCTCGACCAGGGCCACCACCGCCCGCTTCGGTGTGGCGGTGTCGCCCTGGGCGGCCATCCAGTCGAACCCGCGCGCGATGTCGGCGGCACCGTCGGCGGTGGCGGGCGCCACCAGCACGTGCGCGTGCGCGCCCGCCTGGGCGGCGTGGTTGAAGCCGTCGTACACGTCGGCGCCGCGGTCGACCAGGGTGATCCCGAAGTAGCGGGTGAGCGGCAGCAGCGTCTCCCGGAAGTCGCGCGCCTCCAGCGCCTCCTCGGCGCCGCCGTGCACGGCGGGCAGCATCCACAGCCGGTCGCGCACCCGGGCCAGGTGCTCCTCCAGGTCCTCGAAGGAGGACGCGGCGACCCGCCGCCGGGCCACCTCGCCCAGCGAGGAGGACGGCTCCACGCCCAGCCGCCGGGCCAGCGAGGTCGACCCGGGGGTGATGTCCAGGGTGAGCACCCTGTCCTGCCGGTAGTGCGCGAAGACCGCGGCCAGCAGCGCGGTGACGGTCGCCTCGCCCGCGCCGGCCCGCGGCCGGGTCACCACGATCCGGCGCCCGGTGGTGATCGGCCGCTGCAGCTCCTCGCCCAGTTCCAGGGCGCGCCGCGCGCCGTCGGACGGCAGGAACGGCAGGGCCAGGCCCTGGCCGGCCCGGCGCAGCAGGGAGTCGCCGCGCCTGCCGGTGCGGGTGGGGGCGCCCATCGCGCTCCTCTCATCAGGCGGCTCGGGTGAAGCCGCGCGGGGCGGTCAGAAGGTGGCGAGCAGCCGCTCGTAGGTGCCCAGGGCGCCGACCGCCACCGGCACGCACACCACCACGGCGACCGCCTCGATCCGGGAGGCGGTCCGGCGCAGCATCGCCCGGGTGTGCTCGGCGGGGTCGGCCGCCAGCGCCACCACCGGCAGCGCCAGCACCGCCGCGAGCAGGCCGATCGACGGCAGCGGGGCGAACGGCACCGCCGCGTCCAGCGCCCAGGCCAGCGCCAGCACCGCCGCCACCGCGGCGGCCAGCAGCGGAGCCTTCTCGGTGACCAGCGGGAACATCCGGGAGCGGCCGGCCAGGATGATCGCCAGCAGCCCGGTGAGGACCATCGTCCACGGCGTCGGGTCGCTGCTCAGCCCGTACGCGGCGGCCACCGCGCACGCCGCGACCGCGACCGCCGCCACCACCAGGCCGCGGTGCGTGCCGGCCAGCGCCGAGCGGACGTCCTCCCGGGGCACCTCCCCGCCTTCGCCGCGCCGGTCGTCCAGCACGGTCAGCCCGGACAGCGCGCACCCGGCCCACAGCGCGGCCAGGCCGGCCCCGGTCGCGCCGCCGACCACCCCGCCCCGGCCCAGCGGCGAGGTGAGGCCGAGCAGTACGAGCAGCACCGATACGACCGCGGCGGTCCCGGCCCACGGCACCCAGCCGGGCCAGTCCTGGTGCGCGGCGGCCGTCCACACCGCGAGCACCCCGGTGCAGCCGCCGGCGATGGTCAGCGCGGTGCCCAGCGGCTCCCGCCAGGCGGGGCCCAGTGCGGCGCCGCCGGCGGTGAGCAGCACGCCCATCCCGGCCAGGACGGCGACGGCGGTGCCGGGCGCCCCGCCCCGGACCAGGAACCCGATGCCCAGGACCAGGGCGACCAGGGTCGCGGTGCCGGTCCACCGGGCCGCGGAGGCCGACCAGTACGCCGGGTGCTCGCCGAGCGCGGTCCCCACCGCCTCCGGCACCTCGTGCACGATCGGCGCGGGCAGCGGGTCGTCCGCGCGGACCAGCCGCAGCACCGAGCCGTCGGGGACCTCCCGGTCGGCCAGGGTCGCGTCGGCGTCCAGCAGGTCGCCGCCGACGGTGCTCAGGTGCCGGGGCGCCGCCGGGCCGTCGGGGGCGTCGCCGAGCATGCGCAGCACGTCCGGCATGAGCGCCCCGATCGGCTCCTCGGCGGGCAGCACGGCGTCGACCCTGCGGCGCTCGCCGACCAGCGTCACCCGGCTCCAGGTGGTCATCGCTGTCCTTCTCCTCTGTCTCCGGCGGTCACGCGGGCACCTCGCCGGGCTCGATCCGCTCCAGGTAGCCGTTGCGCAGCAGCCAGCGGACGCTGGGCAGCTCGGGCGGCTCGGTGAAACCGCCGGGGTCGATGCCGAACCGGAGGCCGCCGCCGGGGTTGCCGCCGCTCTCCGGGGAGAGCGACGCCGAGACCTGGAACGGGTAGGTGACCCGGTAGCGGTGGTAGCCGGACGGGTCGGCCGCGGAGCCGGGCAGCCCCCGCTCCTCGAACGGCAGCCCGTCGGGGAAGAGCAGCGAGCCGCTCTCCTGCCCGAACGCGTCGACCACCAGGCCCGGCTCCAGGGTGAGCTTGGCGGAGTCGCCGCCGCCGGAGACCCGCTCCTTCGCCTCGGCGTCGAGTCCGGCGCGGCGCTCCTTGGCCTGCGCCCGCTCCTCGGCGGTGAGCTCGCGGGGGCCGGGGTCCACGATCGCGAGCTCCTGGTAGAGCCAGCGCGCGGCCTCGTCCTCGGAGGGGAACTCCACCCCCGTGCGGCCCCGCTCGTACTCGACGATGCCCACGGTGAAGTAGTCGCCCTCCTTGCTGACCAGGTAGTAGCTCTCCACCTCGCCCGCCTCGGGCCGCGGCTCGCCGGGCAGCACGTACAGCTCCTCGTCGACGCCGGCCTGCTCCAGCTCCTCGCGGAGCATGCCCAGGCCGACGTCGGCGCCGACCCAGTCGGCGGGGACCGGCAGCGACCCGGGGGCGGGCGGCCCGGCCTCGGCCTGGGCCTTCTCCTCTTCCTGGGTCTTCAGCCTGCTCTGCAGGAAGGACCAGCCGACCGTCCCGGCGCAGCCGACCGCGGCGATGACCACGCCGGCGATGATCTTGGTGAGGTGCTCCTCCAGCCGGCGCCGGCTGCGCTGCGGGCCGAACACCGCGGCCTCGCGGAGCCGCTTGCGCCGTACGGCGACCGACTCCAGCAGCTGGCTGTCGTAGTCGCGCGGCACGGGGGTCCTTTCCGGGGGACAGGGGAGCGGCCTCCCGCACCGTAGCGGAAGGCCGCGACGAGGGGGCGGGCGCCCCGGGGCGGGTCAGATGGACTGCACCGCGGCCCCGGCCCGGCCGAGCGCGGTCTGCGCGGTGCCGTCGTTGCTCTCCAGGGTGTTGCGCACCAGCCGGATGATCTCGCGGACCTCGTTGCCGGCGTTGTGCCACTTGAGCTCTTTGGCGCTGTACTCCTCGGAGACGCCGGTCGCCTCGAAGTCGGCCATGGCGTTGGAGACGTCGGTGTCGTGCTCGCCGATGATCGACTCCAGCCGGGCCATCACCCCGTGGATGTTGCCCTGGGCCTCCTGCGAGGCGCCGATGTCGTAGCTGTTGCGGCCGGTCATGCGATCCCTCCTCGGGCTGCGTCAGCCCCGGAACTTGGCGGCGTCGAAGTTGGCGGTGCCCATGTTCTGGTTGGCCTCGTCGGCCATGGTCTGGCTGCCTTCGGAGAAGGCCTGGTCCATGCCGCGCTGGCCCTCGTTGATGGAGCCCAGGCCGGCGTTGAGGTCGGCGGTGATCTGGTCGGCCCGCGCCTTGAACGAGTCGAAGGCGGCCTTCCCCGAGCCGTCGAACTTCCCGGCCAGCGGCTCGGCGGCGTCGATGAGCTTGGTGATCAGGTCGCTCAGCTCGTCCCCGGACCCCGAGGTGTTCTGCGTCAGGGTGGTCAGGGTCTGCTCCCCGAAGTCCCAACGTGTCATCCGCCGCTCCTCAGCCGCTCGGTACCGCTTCACCGGTTTCGGGCCCGTGACACTGCGCCGGGGGAGCCCTCACCGTCGGTGGTCAAGGATAGGCATAATGCGCCCAAAGCGACACTCAAGGGGCTTGGTGTGCACGACGGGGCGGATGGGAGCGGACGAGTGAAGTTCGAGCTGGTGGAAGCAGTGATGCAGGCCGACGGGGCCGAGCGGGAGACGGTCTCTGAGCCGACCTCCGAACCGCCGCTGCCCCGGCCGCTCCAGCTGCCTCCCGGCGACCTCATGAGGCAGCGGAACGCGGCCCTGACCACCCGGATCACCAGCGTGATCGCGTCGGTGCGCCCCGCTCTGGACCGCCTGGGCGCGAACGTCGCCCACACCCGGGAGGAAGTGGCCGGATCCGGTCGTGTGACCCCGCTCCCTCCGGAGGGCTTTCGTCCCGACAGGTTCGCCCCCGGAGGGTCCCGCTCCGCGCAGCGGCCGGAGGAGGGCCGATGAGCAAATGGGACATCGACGCCCTCGGTGTCCAGGGGGTGCTGAACACGGTCATCGCGGTGCTGGGGGAGAGCGAAGGCGAAGGGCTCGGCGGTGCCCTGCAGAAGGCCGGCGACGGGCTCGCGGACTCGGCCGCCAACGCGGTCAGCTTCCCCATCGAGTCGGCGCTCTTCAAGTACGCGGAGGAGTACGGCGGCCACGCGGAGAAGATGGCCGACCGCGCGGCCTCCGCCCTCGGAGGGTGCGCCGACGCGGTGAACGCCTACCTCACCGGCGACCTGGAGATGGCTGAGGAGGCCCAGTCGAACGCGGGAACGGTCGAGTCGGATCTGCCCACGACGTCCAACGGCTCCGCGCAGTTGATGTGAACACCCCCGGTCACATGAGAGGAAAGCCCGCGGGCACATGGAAACCTACGCACCCGACGCGACCCTGCAGACCGGTCTCGACACCGACGCCAGCGTCCTCATCGTCCCCGATGCCATTCCGATACCGGGGACCGCTCTGGAGGCCCTCTCCGAATCCGTCTCCAGCATCCGCTCAGCGGCCGGCGACATCGCGGATGGCGGAGAGGGCGTCAAGTCCTCGTGGCAGGGGCTGCGCTCCGTTTACGAGGCGCCTGAGGACGAAGAACTCTTCTCCGTGATGGACCCGGTCGCCGCACAGGGGAACGCGCTCCGCGACGATCTGGTCGACATCGCCGACGCCCTCGACGAGTTCGGAGAGGAGGCGGCGGATGCGAAGAACAAGCTGAAGGCCCTCAAGATCATGGCCACCGACTTCGTCGATGAGGTCTCCGAGGACCCTCTCGGGTTGGCCAATCTCTACAACCTCGCCATGAACCGAGCGCTGAAACGCATGGTGAACAACGCCTGGGAGAAATTCCAGGAGGCGGAGCGGACCTGCGGGAACAAGATCTCCAAGCTGTGCGATGGGCCGAAGTTCGTTCCGGCGACCGGAGGGGAGCCCGGGAAAGGGGAGATCCCCTACGGAGGGGCGCCTGGAGACACTCCTGAGGCCGACTACGACTACGGAAAGTTCTCCGAGTGGATCCGGATCGGCCGCGACGGCTTGGACCTTAAGAAGTCGTATATCGAGGATGTGGATAAACCCTGGCCCCTGGACTGGGCGGTGGACGGGTATTCGGCTGCCTGGGACAACTTCACCGGTGGCGCGACCTGGGGGTTCGGTGTCGCTGCGGTCTCCGCCGCAGGGATGTGGCGCGAGGGCAAGGGATGGGCCCGCAGCCCCGGGGAGGTCATCGACAACGCTCTCCAGTTCCAGAAGGAGAGACTCCAGGGCGCGGGAGCCCTGGTCGGTGTCTACGGTGAAGACGGCTGGATGACGCCCTTCACCGACGAATGGTCCTGGGGCAAGTTCGGCGACAACGCCGGCGCCGCATGGGGGGCCACCGCAACCGAGTTCTTCGCCTTGGACGAGTGGGATGACCGCCCCGCTTACACGGTGGTGACCAGCGTCGGGAACATCGCCACCTTCTTCACGTCCTTCCCCGCTCGCGGTGGCACCGTCTTGACCCGAGCCCTTGAGATGAGAGGGGAAGGCAAGGGGGCGGGCGACTGGACAGTCCAGGAATTCTGGGGGCGGGGCGAGGCAGGGAAGAGTGGATTCAGCCTCCCGAAATCGTTCCAGGAATTCAAAGCGAAGTACGCTCAGATAAGTTCTGATATCCAGATTCGCCTGGACTCTGTGAAGGCAGATATTCTTTTGCGATTCGGAAGGCCGGCTGATGCCGGGCGCGGAATTGAAGAGTTCAGTTTGGAGGAAGAGCGGAAATCTGAAGCGACTGAGGATGACTTTTCTCGAGAGAGCGAGTCCAACCTCGACCCGACTTTCGAAGGATCGATCGAGCCTACTGGCCAGCAGCAGAGAGGGGTGGACGAGAGCTACGAGAGCCGTATTGATGTGCAGCGCGATGAGGCATTCTCTGGCGAAGCTCCAGAGCGAAGGGTGTTGGAAGCCGCTAGAGCAGTTATCGAAGAGGCTGAGCGTATCCTTCGCGAACCTCAAAGGGTTCTAGTGGGCGCCAATGGAATGGAGATCCCTGAAAGAAGAGGGGATGGAGAAAACGATGTCGACGGACTGATGATTTCTTCATCTCATGATGAATCTGGTGGTGTAGGCGATGGAAGGCAGGGCGATACAGGTTCTCAAACGGTTCAGCAAGAAGGTCCCTCGCAGCAGAATTTGGTAAGCGACACTTCTGCAAACTCGCAGGTTGTCACGAGCCTTAGCCCCGACCTTACTGGTGGCGGTAGATTTGGGGCGCCTCCAGGAGGAAGCCGTCCTGGTACAGGGGATGGGGGAGTGGAAGGCGGGGGTGAGCCCGCTGGATCTCCTATCAAAATTGACGATAACCACCCGCTTTCTCCTGATAGGGAGGAGCGGTTTGGTGATCGGGGTGGCCTCTCCCCGAATGCGATATACCAGGTTTCTTATAAAGATGGCGCACACTGTGGAATTTTCAAGACCGACTCCCACGGTGAAATTATAGAAATCGAAACCTGGTCAAAGTCTTCGCAAGGGGCCACGCGGGCCAATTTTGAACTTAACAACCCAAGGCCGAATGCAAAATATAAGGTCGACGGACTTGTTTTTGAAACCGATCATCTCGGGCGCACGGTTTCCGTGGAGGGTGAGATTTCGCTTGGGCCTGGAGTTCGGGATAAAGAAGCCGAAGAGGATGTCAAAGAGCAAGGAAAAGCAGATTTTATTGAAATCTATGAAAAAGAAAATCAAGAAATCTTGCGACTGGCTAGACAGCGTTCTGGAAATAATATTTCACTCGATGATGTGCCTCACTACATGGAGGTTGTCTGGAACGCGGGGCATCTGATCGCTCGCCAGTTCCTTGGGCCGGCGGAGAAAATTAATTTGGTCCCTATGGTAGAGTACTTGAATAGGGATATTCGCCGTGTTGATGGAAGTAAAGCGACTCTCCAGGATAGCTTCAGGGTTGCCGAAAGAACGTGGGTAAAAGCTCTAGATGATACCCCCCCTGGCAAGGTGAAGGTTCGCATTGAATTGTCATATGAGGGAGATGCTTCAACGCCGGAGATAGTGGATGTGAGGTACACTATCAATGGGACTCCAGAAGTCATTTCTTATAGCAATATTCCCCCCATAGTAAAGGGATAGTCGTGAGAGGGAAACAATGGATTCGGAAAAAATAAATGATCTTATTTCCGGAATCGCAGAAAGCGTGGTTTCTGTTGCACCTGATGGGTGGATTGAAGTAGGCTTGAATTCAGCAAATGTTGCGCTTTTCCAGAAAATTAGCGCACCGGTTCTCTTGGAAGGAGGGGAGGTTTATGACAACGTTTCACAAATATCTTCTTCGACAATGAAAATGGTGCGCACATTGCGAGAAGAGATGTACAAATCCGGGAAAGGTACTTGGTATTCCATGGGGATTGTGATAACAAAAGAAGGGAAGTATAGAGTTGAGTATAATTACGATGAACCTCTTTCTGTAGACCTTCCGATTCCCGATAATTATTATGCTCTAGATTTAAATTTTTTCCCTAGGGATGCAAATTGCATTCCAGGGTGGGTTGCAAAGAAATTGGAGAAGGTGAATAAAGAAAAAGAGGGGGGTGGTACTTAAATAAAACTTCCTGTTCTTGCATTGATTTGCAATGCACGAAAAGCGATGAAGGCGGCCAGAGTGAAAGTTGTTGCTTATTTTTCTGGTAGAGCTAGAGGCATTTAAGGGTTTTGGGTTGACTTTAGATACTCCATCTGTGCTTTAATATTTTCAGTCGCCCGAGATGGGAAAAGCTGCTCTCGTGTGCCGAATGCCATATATATTGTTTCTCTCTGCTTTCAATTGGAACTCCTCTGAGTGGGCCGGCGAGGATGAGCCTTTTTCATCCTGTTTCTCGGAGCTGAAGAACGAGCACGGCTCGAGCGATCTCGCTGGCGTGGCGGGGGGCAGCAGCGTAGGCGGCGCAGGATGCGCCACTGCTCGAGCTGGGCGATCGCCCGTTCGCCGGGCCCGCGGAGCTGGGCGTGTTCGGAGTTGATGTCCTTCTTCCACTGCGGCTTGCCTCGGCCTTTGAATGGGCAGAACGCCAGCTCGGACAGGCCCACGTAGGCTTTGTCGCCCAGAGCGATCAGTCCTTGGGTCCGGAGGCGTTCGGCGATCTTCCAGATCCGGGCTGCCCGCACGTCGTGCACTGGCCCCAGGAGCGCTCCCGAGGTCCACAGAAGGGCCCCGTCCGGGGCCGCGACGACCTGGATGTTCATGCCGTGTTGTTTGTGCTTGCCGGAATAGAAGGGGCGGTCGGCCGCCACGCGGTCGCAGGCGATGAGTGTGCCGTCGACGATCACATATCCCCACCCTGTGCGGCGTGCGCGGCGTAGGCCCTGTTCGAGGGTGGGTGCCTGCTTAGCGGGCAGGGCTGTGGTCTCGCGCACGTAGCGCCAGGCGGTTGTGGTGCCCACGTCGAAACCGGCTGCGACCTGGGTGAACGTCTCACTTTTGTGTAGGTGGACCAGTACGAGCAGGGCCTGTTGTGCGGGGGCCAGGCGGTGCCATCGGGAGCCGGTGTTCTTGCGGTGGGCGCGGATGGTGCGGGCGGCCGGGTTCAGGGTCCGGCGTGACAGGGGCAGCGCGGCACGGTAGAACAGCATGTGAAGCCTCTGGTGCTGGTTCTTCTTGGTCGAAGACCCGTCTACCAGGGGCTTCTTGCTGTCAGGGGAGGTTTCGTCAGACCGGTACGCGGCTGTGACCTGCACACTCAGAATGAAAAAGGCTCAGTAAAGAATTTGGGAATGGCGTAACTTGGTGGGCAGATGGCGAAAATTGGTGGCGCTTCCACCCGCGTTCTTCAGATGAGTCAGGAATACTTTGAAGATATTGAGGTGATCTCAACGAGTTCGGAGACCGGGATGAAAGCCGCGAACAGCAGAAAGATGACGTCGGGGTGTGAACCGTCGTTCCCCTGACACAGGTGTGGAGCCCCAGGCAAAAGGCGAGGTGACGAATCTGCGCCGGTCCACCTGAAAGGCTCCACGTGGTTCCCTATACCGCCACCCTCGAGGTGCCCGTGGACACCGTTCTCCGCGTTTCCGCTCTCCTGGCGGCCGAGCGCCGCCGCGTCGGCCCCCCCCGCCCGTTCCCGGGCCCTGTCCTGCTGCAAGCAGGCCGTCCCGGTCCTGCGCCGGTTCCGCGACGACACCTCCATCGAGGCCCTGGCCGGGGACAACGACATCTCCCGCGCCACCGGCTACCGCTACATCGACGAGGGCGTCGCCGTCCTGGCCGATCAGGCCCCCGACACCTGCACCGGGTCCTCGACCACGCCCGCACCGCCCCCGCCAGGCCGATCGTGCCGGACGGCAAGCTCTTCGCCGGCGACCGCCGCTCGGAAAAGGGCCCCGACGACACGAAGGACCTCTGGTACAGCGGCCACGAGCACCGCCACGGCGGCAACGTCCAGTTCCTCGCCGACGCCCGGGGAGAGCCGTTGTGGGTGTCCTATGTCGAGCCCGGATCGACGGCGGACATCACCGCCGCCCGCCCGCACGTGTTCCCTCTGCCGCACAAGGCCGCCGTACAGGGGCCGGTGGTGCCGGCCGATCCCGGATACGACGGTGCGGGAACCGGTGTGCACACCCCTCTCAAGCGCCCGCCCGAGGCGGACGAAGAGCGGTGGGATGTCGACGACCGGGCCCACGACCTGCCGCTACGCGGCCTGCGGTGCATCGGCGAGCGCGCGATGGCGGTACTGGTGGGCCGGTGGCGGGTGCTGCGCCACACCGCGATGAGCCCGTCCAAGACCGGGATGATCGTGCAAGCCGCCCTTGTGTTGACCACCATCGAAAAACAAACTCGCTGAGATCACCTCATTCGACGATAGAGGGTTAATAGGATGCTTGAACGAGGATCTCTGGACCTTATAGAGCAGGGCGAATACATCCATAAAGCCGTTGTTGTAATGGTGCGCTCCTTTGTAAAAGAATGGAAAGAATTCAAGTTTCGATTTGATGTTCTTCATGGCTGTTCAACTGGAAGAGGCATTGTTGCATACGTGGACGGCGCGTGGGAGGAGATGAAAATTCCTCTGCAAGTACTTTCTGTGCTGGACGACCTGCGAATAGGGATGTATGTTGAAGATGAAGGCACTTGGTTCAGTATGTTGATACACTGCAATAAAGCCGAAGGATATACTACCAAGTACAATTATAAATCTAAGCCTATTTTTGATGTCGAGCCGACAAATGAAACATACGCAGAGGACTTTAAGTACTTTCCAAGAAGTCCCGACCTCACGCCTGAATGGCTTCGAGACAAGATCGCCGAAGCTTGAGATCGGAATTTATTGAAGCTATTGCTTGAGGTCTACGAAAAGCGTATATTTGCAAAATACCCTAAAGAATTCGAAGAGGTAATGGAAAGAGTTGATTGAAGTAAGGCAAAGTCTGCAGTGATTTAGGGGGTGACTTAAATTTTTTTGTCACTCTTGAAGGGGGTGGTGTCTGGCAGTCGGAACCATTCGGGAAGTGGAGGTGATTTCAGTTCCTGTCGGCTGGTAGCCGGCAGAGGTGAGGTCAGTGTTTGGCAGGTGAGGAGTTCAGGTGATGGAGTTGAGCCTTGATGAGCTCTGTCTTCATCTGCGAGGGAATAGAGGACTCAGTGAGCAGATACCAGGCCGCTTGAGCCTCGCGCTTTCCCAGGAGTACCCCTTTGATTGGGCCTGAGAGCGCGTGCCCTTCTCCTGTCCTACGCAGGGTTTCCGGCCCGGCGGCCATACCTAGAGGAACGGGTAGTCCGTGCCACCGGGGCTCATAGGTGGTGTCACTCCGCCCACGCATGCGGCGGACGTGGAGCATCGTCAGAAGCTCTTCCTCCGCAAGGGCTTCCACCAGCTTGGGCAGCTGGGCCAGCGGAAGCTCCGCCTCGTCCTGGTAGCCGATCGCCATGGAGATGTGCTCGGCCCCCTTCTCGCCGTTCCAGGTGACACGCATACTTCCGGAGAACGGGCGGCCGCCGTCCTGAGGAGCGGAGAAGTGCAGTACCGAAGGCCTGAGAGCCCGGTGTCGGCACAGGCGGATCAGCCTCTCCGGGACCCAGGGAGCCAGGGCCGGCTCGTGCGGGCCCCAACCGGCGGGGTGGGAGTCGGCGAGGTGGTCCGTGATGATTTCGACCGCCCGACCCAGCGGGGGAGCGTACGGCTCGCCGTGCTGAATGGTGAGGTCGAGGACGAGTTGTGCGCCCAGGGGGGAATCGTCGAGGAACCCCGGAGCCGGCTGCGGGCCGTTCTCGGAGGGGGCCGGGATGTACCCCTCCTCGGAGTCCCAGTGGAGCGGTAGGCCGCTGATCCCGTCGAAGTGGGTGCCTTCCTCGGTCTGGGCGACCCAGCGGGCCGCCGGGGTGCCCAGGAGGGTCCGCAGCGGGTAGGTGATGCGGGACGTGGACGGGGTCAGGACCTGCAGGATCTTCCCCTGCGGGGCGTGCATGGACAGCGCATCGGACATCCACGAGGAGAAGGGGACGACCTCGCGGTCCTGGGCGATCACGAACGCCTTCTCCGTAGTGCGCTCCACGGCCGGGTGGTCGGTCTCCTCCCAGACGGAGAAGTCGGCCTGACCGGAGGTCCAAACGGTGCCGCCCAGACGCCAGGCGAGGCTTTCGGCGAGGCGGTGCGCGATCTCCCGCCCCTGTTCGTCGGGTCTGGCCCGGACTTCGACCCACCAGCACTCCTCCGGTAGGCCGACCGCGGCCTCAGGGCCGAGCAGCCTGGCGACCTCACCGGGGGACTCCACCAGCTGCGCGGGTTCGAGGGTCGCCAGCACATGGCGCTCGTCGCTGCGGATCTGCAGGACGTTCCCGCCGCTGAGCGGACGGAGCCACGCCTCCGGAGCGGCGTCCCGGAGCGCATGGGCGATGGCGCGCATGTCGGGGTCTTTCGCCACCAGGGCGACCACGTCGTAGCTCAACGATTCTCCTTACGAGGCGGGTGAATGGGGGGAGATATGACCCCGAGTGGCCAAGCATAGGCAGTATGCGACGGAAGTGGAGGCTGGGAGTCGGGCTTCTGCTCTCTCCACGAACTCCTCCAAGGTGCTCGCCGTATCGGTGAACGGGTGGGGGTGGCCGCTTCCGGCCTCCGCCGTACAGCCGCTTCGGAGCGGGCGGGGCGGCGGCGATATCAAGACCATCGGAAGGGTGCGGAGTTTCGGGTGTAGGGGAGCGGCGGCCGAAATACGATCACCTTGTGCCCCGATAGCGTCACGAGGAGTCATATGCCTGTCGTCCGCCGCGCCCTGTCCCTGCTTCCGGCGGTGAGCGCGCTCCTGCTCGCCTGTGCCGTCCCGTCCGCCTCGGCCGCGGTCGGGGAGGCCGGTCCCGGGGGCGCCCGGGCGGAGACCGGGGACACCCGAGTGGAGGCGGGGCCCGGCGGGGTCCGGGTCGATACCCCCGACACCCGGGTGGAGGTCGAGCCGGACGAGCCCTACGTCCTGGTCTGCTCGAACGGGGTGCGGGTGGTGGTCACCGCCGGGCGGGTGCCGGACTGCCCGAGCACGCCCGAACCCCCTGCGTCGCCGCCCGGGCCGCCCGAGCCCGCCCCCGAGGAGCCCCGGCTCCCCGGCGCCCCCGACCCCGAGGTTCCGGACGAGCCGGTGGCTCCGGAGCCGGAGGCCGAAACCCCGGTTCCGGAGGACCCCGCCCCGGAGGCCCGCGCGGAGGAGCAGGCCGCCGCCCCGGCGCCGCCCGCGCCGCCCGCCCCCGGGGCGGAGCCCCCCGCCGAGGAGGAGGCGGTCCCGGTGGCCTCGTTCGTCCCCGGCGGGCAGCAGCCGTCCGACGCCTTCACCCCGATGCGCGCCATGGTGATCGTCGTGGTGGTCGCCGTCACCGCGGCGGGCGCCGGCCGGGCCGCCGCCGGGCGCCTCGGCGGCTGACCTCCGGGGAGGCGGGGGCCGCCCCACGAGGAGAGGGCGGGCCGCGACGCGCGGCCCGCCCCCGGGATGGTCGTCAGGGCCGCCGCTCGGACGGCCGCGCTCGGGCGGTCAGGGGGCGTCCAGTGCCGCGTCGGCCTGCTCGAAGCCGGCCAGCGCGTCCTCGATCCCGCCCGCGTCGTTGACCAGGATGCCGGTGTACGGGCTGCCCATGTAGAGCATGAGCACCACCGGCGCGAAGACGAACAGCAGGTTGACCGCGGCCCAGAAGTAGGCGGCGGCCGAGCGCTGCTTCATCATCGCGAACGGCAGCACCGCCACGGCCACCGCCGACACCGCCGTGATCGCGGTCAGCACGGGCGGGATGCCGTCCCCCGCCGCGTCCGCCCGCTCGATGCGCGCGTCGCTGAGGTTGGTGAGCTCCTGGCGGGCGGTGAGCAGGTCCAGCCCCTCGCCGGTGTCGGAGCTGGACAGCACCCGCACCGACGCGGCGAGGTCGGCCAGCGCCTCGTCGCCCTCGGGGCTCAGCCCGCCCTCCCGCTGCATCAGCGGCCAGTCCTCCTCCACCACCGTGGTCAGGTAGGTGCGGAGCTGCCCGCGGACCGTCTCCGCCTCCTCGGCCGGCAGGGCGGCGGTGCTCCAGTACAGCGCCTGGGCGGCCCCGGCCTCGGTGGCGACGCCCTCTTCGGCGCCCTTGAAGTCCTCCCAGCCGATCACCACCCCCATCGCCGCCGCCGCGAGGTAGAGCGCGAGCGCGCACGGGGCGATGACGACGCCGACCGCCCCGCCCGAGGAGTCGTCGCTGACCCGGAACCTCCACGCGGCGAGTATCGCGCCGAGGACCATCGCGGCGAGTATGGAAAAGGCGAGAACAGACGTCATCATGTGCATTCCGTAAAGGGAGGCGGATGGTTTCCGCTCCATCGGTAGCACGGAATCGGTCACCCGCTCGGCGGAAAAAGAGAACACCCGGAAAAGTGCGTTTTCGGTCGTTCGGGAGGTCTTGTCTCAGCCGAGGAGGGGGAGCAGGCGGGCCGTGGCGAGCAGGGCCAGGCCGGTGGCCAGGCCGGTGGTGAAGGCGAGCGCCTGGGCGGCGAGGTGGCGGCCGGATGCGGCGGCGCGGCGCGCCCTGCTTCCGGGCCGGTGCGAGGGGGAGGGATGCCGGTCCGGCGGCGGGTCGGTGTGGGGCCGGGGCGCCTCGGGGCCGAGTTCGGCGTGCGTGCGGAGCAGCCAGGGCGGCAGGGCCGGTTCGCCGGGCGGGTGCGCCGCCCGGGCGTAGGGGGAGAGCAGCAGCGGAGGCCCGTCCGGTGGTCGCCGGGGAGGAGCCGGGGAGGCGGCCGGGGCCGCGGAGGCGGCAGAGGCGGCGGAGGACCTGTGCCGTCCGCCCGGCGGGTTGAACCGGCGGCCGCGCGGGCGGGAGGTCAGGGCGTGCAGCCGGTCGGTGGTGCTGGTCGAGGTGGATGCGGTGATGCTCATGGGCGGGTGTTCCCTTCGGGGCGGGGGCGCCCGCCCTGCCCCCTCCGGCGCGGGGCGGGCGCCCGGTCTGCGGGTCAGGCGGCGTCCCAGGCGGTGCCGTCCAGGTCGTGGTCGAGGTGGAGCCAGACGTTCCGGTGGCCGGACCCGCCGTGCTGTCCCCAGGCGGTGGACAGGGCGTCGACCATGGCCAGCCCGCGCCCGTGGGTGGAGTCGGGGTGCAGGCGGCCGGGGGTGAGCGGGCCCTCGTCGGCGGGCTCGGCGGCGCCGCTGTCGCGGCAGGTGAGCATCAGGCCGGCGCGGCGCCGGTGGACGAGGAGGGTGTAGCGGCCGCCGGGGCGCCCGGAGCGGGAGTGCGCGATGGCGTTGGTGGCCAGTTCGGAGCCGAGCAGGGTGAAGAGGTAGCGGAAGTGGGCGTCGTGCTCGGCGGCGCAGGTGTCGAGGAAGGCGCGGGCGAGCGGGAGGAAGCCGGGCAGGCCGGGGAAGTCGTAGCGGCGGGCGGAGTAGTAGGGGCGGTCGGGGCGGCGGTTGAAGTAGTGCCGGTACAGCGGCGGGATCAGCGCGTCGAGCGAGACGGTGACCTCGGGCAGCGGCGGCACGGGGGCGAGGACGGGCATGCGGGCACACTCCTCCTGCGAGAGCAGTGGACAGGATCGGGGAGGCATCCGCGCGGGCTCGTTCGAACAGCAGGTAGGGCAGCGGATGCCCGAGTAGCGTGACCGTCAGGTGTTCGAGTGATGTCATGGTCACCGACTACACTCTTAGAGTAACTAGAGATTCTCCAGGGTCAAGCATTCTGGAGAATCTCTAGATTTTTCGATAGCTTTGCCCCATGTCGCGAACCCTTAGCCCAACGGTCAGGCGCCGCCGCCTTGCACGAGTGCTGCGGCAGCTTCGGGACGAAGCTCGTCTGACTCTCGACGCCGCTGCCAAACAAGCAGGGATAGCCCGAGCGACGCTGGGCAAGATCGAAACCGCTGAGCTGAAGCGAGTTCGTCTGTCTGATCTCGACTCCCTTGCCGTTCTCTACGAGATCGACAACTCAACCCGACTGGCCTTGCACCAGTTGGCTAAGGACTCTTCTGAGAGGGGGTGGTGGTCAAAATACAAGGATGTCTTCGGAGGGAAGGCCCTTCCCGACTTCGAGGCGGAAGCATCTTGCATCCGAACCTTCCAGGCGCAAGTCGTCCCCGGTCTGCTGCAGACTTCGGACTACATCGAGGCCGTGTTCACGGGAACCAACGCGTTTGTCGCTGAAGAGGTCGCGCGGCATGTAGACGCTCGCGTGGAGCGACAGAAGATCCTCACTCATGCTTACCCGCCTGACTACACCGTCATCCTCGACGAAGCGGCACTGCGGCGGCAGGCCGGCTCTGCCACGGTCATGAAAGAGCAGCTCGAACACCTCGCTTACATGACCACCAGGCCCCACATCGCCCTGCACGTCCTGCCCTTCAGTGCAGGGATGCACGCGGCCAGCCTCGGCAGTTTCACCATCATGGACTTCCCCGACCCGTCGGACCCCTCGCTGGCTCATACTGAGAACCCGACTTCTATCCTGTTCGTTGAAGAGGAGACAGAGCTTCGCCGCTACGAAGCGATGTGGCGAGAGGCCCACAACGCTTCCCTGACGGTCAAGCAGTCCGTCGAGTTCATCAAGCAGATCGCCTCATCCTTGGAAAGCGAGCAGTGACAGCCGTGAGGTTCCGGAAGAGTAGCTACAGCGGTGCCGGTCAGGACTGTGTGGAGGTTGCGCACGTCCCCACCGACTACCGCAAGAGCAGCTACAGCTCCGGTAACTCGCAGGACTGCGTCGAGGTGGCCAGCCTTCCCCGGGCCGCCGCGATCCGGGATTCCAAGCACGCCGACGCCGGTCACCTCGCCTTCCCCGCCTCCGAGTGGGACGCCTTCCTCGGCGCCGCGCGGGCCGGGCGGCTGTAGGGCTCCGGCCGTGCGAGAGGGCCCGTCCCGGATTCCGTCCGGGGCGGGCCCTCCTCTGTGACCTGGGTTTTCAGGTCGGCTGTCAGACCTCGTCGGTATCAAAAAGGGCAACTCCCACCACGGAGAGAGGAAAGCCCCATGAGCAGCGTGCTGCGGATGACCAACGGCGATATGGACGACGTCCTGGCGATGCTCGGACCCGCTCCCCTCGACGACGAGCAGCGGCGGAGGCTCGCCTACTCGGAGCGGGCCGCCGCCGAGGTCGATGCCCGGCTCGACCACCAGGGCATCGACCTCGGGCTCTCGGTCGGTGCCGCGCTGGAGCACCTGGTGACCGGCGACGAGCGGGAGGAGGACAAGGGCACCTCCTACACCTACGCCTTCGACTGCCTGGTCGCGCCCTTCTTCTCCGACGTGTACGACCTGGGGGCGTGGAGCAGGTCCGCGCGGTTCTTCTCGCAGATGGGCGCCGAACTGAGGAAGCTCGGCGTGCCGGACGAGCTGTGCCCGACGTCCTTCCTGTTCACCGGGCCGCCGCTGGAGGCCCGCATCCCGCACACTCCGGACGGGCCGGTGCTCGGATACCTGCACTCCTCCAAGGCGGAGCCGCTGGTCAAGGCGTACGGCGAGGCGATCGGCCGGCTCCCCGCCGACTACCGGTACGCGGCCAAGATCTTCATCGAGACGATGGAGGTCGAGGTGGACTCCTACGAATACGGCCTCAAGCAGGGCTGGAACCGCACCTACAACCACTTCGTCCTGGAGGGCTGACCGGCGACGATGAAGCCGAGGAACCCCGGGGCGGTGGCCGGCCGCCCCAGGGTCCGGGCTCAGAGCCGGTCGACCTCGGTCAGGTCGATGTCCACCGGGAACGGGGCGGAAGCGGCGAGGTGCGAGTGGTGGATACCGGTGAGGAAGTAGGCCCTGGTCGCCGGATCGATCTCGTAGGTGTAGACGACGGGGCCGCCGTCCCCCTTCTCGACCCGCCAGAAGTGTGCGATCCCGGCCTCGGCGTAGAGCAGGGGCTTGCGCTTGCGGTCACGCTCCTCGGACTCGGTGGAGACCACCTCGACCACCAGGTGCACCGCCTCGGGCGGGTAGGTGGTCTCCGACCAGCCGGGATCGGCCTCCGCGGAGGCCTCGACCACGAGGACATCGGGCTCCGGCCGCTGCCGGGGTCCGAGGGTCACCGTCATCTCCCGGCGCACCTTCAGCGCCTCTGGCACGGTACGGCGCAGGCCCGCCACCAGCACATCGCCCATCAGAGCGTGGAAGGCCGTCTGCAGGGCGGGCACCACCAGGCCGCCGTCGATCAGCTCGGTGTGCGAGGGCAGACCGGGCAGCCGGTCCAGGTCCTCGGAGGTGTGGCCCTCGACGGGAGGCCGGAGCAGTTCGGGGGCGGGCACACCGGGGCCGGGCCGGGCGTACACGTCATCACCTCCGGCGGGCGGCGGGGAGACCGGCGTCCGCCAGGCTAGCCGGGCGGGGCGGCCGTACGCAGGGGAATCCTGTTACCGGAGGCCGACCGGGGCAGGCCCGTCATGCCGCGTCCCACCCCTCGGTCAGGGCGGTCGCGACCTCCTCTGACAGGGCCCGCAGGTCCGCGTCCGAGTACTCGGCGTCCTCTTCGGTCTCGGCCTCGACGACCAGCGAGTAGGCCTCGAACTGGACCAGGGTGACGCAGGTGCTGAAGCCGTCGCAGGTCTGCAGGGCGTCGCGGGGACCGATCCGGACGGCCCGGTGCTCCTCCCAGCCGTCGTTCACCGGGGTCTGGGGGGAGTAGGCCTCATAGGCCAGCTCGTCGATGGTGCCGTACTGCTCCGCGTCCTTGAGGTACATGTCGACCCCGGCCCGGTCCCCGGCGATGTCCGAGGCCCCGGAAGAGAGCAGATCGCTGCACCGCACGTCGATGGCGCCCTCCGGCAGGCCGCCGTCGTCCTCGACCGCGGATTCGGAACAGTGCGCCGAATCGGCGAGCGCCTCCTTCAGCACCGCCGGGTCGGGGGCGTCGGCCTCGGGGCCGAAGACGGGGTAGGCGCTGGTGAGGGTGGCGCAGCCGCCGACGGAGAGCAGCACGAGGCCGGCCGCCGCCGCTTTCGCGATCCGCACGTGGTTCCTCCGGAAGGGGAGTCGGGACAGGAGAGGGGCGGCGAGGCGCGCCGGGCCCACGGTGGCCCAGACGCCCCCGCCGCCCCGACGGTTCCAGGGTGGCGCGAACCGGACCCGCCCGGGGGAGGGCCGGGCGTCAGGCGTGCGCGCCCTGCCAGCCGCTGCACTTCGCCCTGGTGTACGACCCGTCGCTGCGCATGTTGGTGTAGCACGCCCTGAGGTACACCGGGGTGCCCTCGTTGATCCGCTTCAGGCTCTTATGTGTGCGCGTGTTGTACCCGCAGGACGTGGTGCTCCACTGGTGGAACTCGTTGACCTTGAGCTCGGCCGTCAGGCAGTAGCCGTCCTTCTCCAGGTCGTAGGAGTCGATGTAGTCGCCCTGGTGGGTGAAGCTCACCTCGCCCCCGGCGACCGTGATGCGCTCGTCCGTCCCGGCGTACGCGGCGGTGGCGGGCGCGATGGTCAGGGTCGCGGTGAGCGCGACCACTCCGAGGCGGGCGGCGATCCTTCTCTTGGTGGACATGCGGTTCCCCTTGCCGGAGACGACGAAAAGTCGGGCCGGGGGAGTATGTCATATTACGATCGGGATTTCGTAATAGGTTTATCGGCCCCTGGGTACGCGGGCAGCGGGCCGCCCGCGTCCCCGCGGTACCTGAGAGGGCCTCCGCCCGGCTCCCTAGTGGTAGTAGGTGACCAGGCCGCGCCCGGTGCGGGCGCATTCGCGGAACCAGCCGCGCAGCTCCCGGACGCCGTCCAGGGCCTGCGGGTCGATCCGGTCCTCGTCCATCGCGTCGAACTCGGCCGCCAGCTCGGCGGCCCGGTCCGCCTCGACGCAGCCGATCTGCGGGAAGTCGTCGATGGGAGGCAGCGGGACCACCTGGCCCTCGTATGTGAGAGAGGCGGGGTCGAAGGAGACGCCGGCCTTCTTCAGTTCGGCCTCCACCTCCTCGAACCAGTCATAGCGGACCGGGCTCCACTCGCCGTTGAACAAGAACGAGGCGCACGGGTGGGCCTCCAGGATCGTTTTGAGGCAGTAGGCGTAGAGCGCCCCGGAGCCCTTGTCGTACTCCTCGCCGAGGAGCAGGTGACGTACGGCCTCTCGGGCCGTCGGGCCGCCCGTCCGGTCGAGCCGGTCCAGGCTGTCGGCCCAGTCGGAGCGGAGCAGGCTGTTCAGGGCCTGCTCGCTGCTGGAGCCGATCACCGACCGCAGCTCGGCGAGATCGACGGCGTAGGGCATGAGGCCGTAGGACAAGACGGTGCCTTTCCAAGGAGATGAGCAGGACGGGGATGTGCGCGGAGCGCCGACGCGGCTACCGGTCGGCCTCCTTCTGCGGGTCGAGCAGGGCGGTCTGCACCAGCACCGGGGAGGAGCCGCGGCGGACCCAGCGGCCGCGGCCCGGGGGCTGGGCGTCGGCGTAGAGCCGGGGGAGGATCTGCCCCTCGCCGCGGTCGCCGGACATCAGCAGGGCGGCGGAGCCGGACTCGCGGACCGCCTGCACCAGCGGGTCGTACATGCCGCGGGAGGCGCCCGCGACCCGGCGGGCCAGCACGAAGTGCAGGCCGATGTCGCGGCCGGCCGCGGCGAACGGGACGAACGGGGCCAGCGGCTTCTGCCCGGCGGTGGTGAGCAGGTCGTAGTCGTCGGCCAGCACCACGATGCGCGGGCCGGACGGGCGGTCGCCGGAGCCGTCGGGGTTCCGCTCCTCCAGCTCCTTGGCCACGCCGGCGGCCAGGCCGGCGCAGAGCCGGGCGCTGCCGGCGTAGCCGCCCAGGTACGGCTCGGGGATCGCGTCCTTGAGGGTGCGCCGCGGGTCCATCACCGCGAAGACCACCTCCTCCGGCGCGTACCGGGCGGTCAGCCCGGTGGCGAGCAGCCGCAGCAGGTTGGTCTTGCCGCACTCGCCGTCGCCCAGCACCAGCAGGTTCTGGTCCCGGTCGAACAGGTCCAGCACCACCGGGGCGAGCGCCTTCTCGTCCACGCCCAGCGGCACCCCGGCCGGTTCGGCGTCCGGCCCCGGAAGGAAGCGCGGGTGGAGCGCCCGGGGCAGCACCCGGACCCGGGGGACCCGCGCCCCGCCCCAGGCCCCGGCGGTCTCCCGGGCCGCCTTCTCCACCGCCTCGCCCAGGTCGGAGGCGTCGTGCAGGCCGTCGATCCGGGGCAGCGCGATCTGCCCGAACAGCTCGTCGCCGGTCAGCGCCCGCCCCGGTACGTCCGGCGGGAAGGTGCCCGCGAGCTTGCGGTCCACGGTGGAGTCGGCCGGGTCGTTCAGCCTCAGCTCCACCTTCTGCCCGAAGGTGGACTGGGTCGCCATCCGCACGTCGTTCCAGCGCAGCATGGCCGCGACCACGTGCACCCCGTACCCGCCGCCGCGCTGCAGCACGTCGGTGACCAGCTCGTCGATCTCCTCGAAGTCCTTGCGGATCGCGCCGAACCCGTCCACCACCAGGACCACGTCGGCGGTGGGCAGCTCGGGCACCTCGCCGCGGGCGTGCATCCGGCGCAGCCGGTCCACCGAGTCGATGCCGTACTCGCGGAACACCTCCGCGCGGTGCTCCAGCATGCCGCGGACCTCCTCCACGGTGCGCCGGACCCGCTCCCGGTCCAGCCGGCCGGCCACCCCGCCGACGTGCGGCAGCTCGGTCAGCGCCTGCAGGCCGCCGCCGACCAGGTCCAGCCCGTACACCGCGACCTGCTCCGGGGTGTGCGTCAGCGCCAGCGACAGCACCAGGGTGCGCAGCAGGGTGGTCTTCCCGGTCTGCGGGCCGCCGATGAGGGCGGCGTGCCCGCCGGAGGCGGTCAGGTCCAGCTCCCACACGCCCTGCCACTGCTTGGCCGGGTCGTCCAGCACGCCGATGGGCACCCGCATCGGCGCGCGGTCGCCGGGCAGCCGCAGGCCGCCGGGGCCCGCGGCCGGCTCGCCGACGGCCTCGTCCAGCGGGGCCGCCGCGGGCAGCGGCGGCAGCCACACCCCGCGCGCCCGGGTGCCGTGCCCGGACAGCTGGTCCACCATGACCTCCAGCAGGCTGGGGCCGGTGGACCGCTCCGGCATGGCCGGCTCCTCGGCGGCGGGGGCGTCCCGGTCGCTCTCCGGCCGGTCGAACGAGGTGAACTCGCGGGGCCGGGGCGCGGCGTCGCGCTCCTCCTCGGCGGCGAGGGCGCCGCGGAACGGGCCGGACACGTACCCGGCCTTGAACCGCCGGTAGACGGTGGTGTCCACCTTCAGGTACCCGAACCCGGGCAGCGCCGGGAGGTGGAAGGCGTCCGGGGAGTCGAGCACGGTGCGGCTCTCCTCCTCGGAGAAGGTGCGCAGGCCCAGCCGGTAGGAGAGGTAGGTGTCCAGGCCGCGCAGCTTGCCGCCCTCGATCCGCTGGCTGGACAGCAGCAGGTGCACGCCGATGCTGCGGCCGATCCGCCCGATGGACAGGAACAGGTCGATGAAGTCCGGCCGGGCGGTCAGCAGCTCACCGAACTCGTCGATGATCACCAGCAGGTGCGGCAGCGGCGCCAGGTCCGGGTTCTTCCGCCGCAGGTGGGCGTAGTCGCCGATGGAGGCGACGTTCCCGGCGTCCTTGAGGACCTGCTGGCGGCGCTGGACCTCCCCGGAGAGGCTGGCGTAGGCGCGCTCGATCAGCGCGGCGTCGTCCTCCAGGTTGGTGATCAGGCCGGCGACGTGCGGCAGCCCGGCGAAGGGCGCGAAGGTGGCGCCGCCCTTGTAGTCGGCCAGCACCATGGACAGGTCGTCGGGCGAGTGCGTGGCGGCCAGCGACAGCACCAGGGTGCGCAGCAGCTCGCTCTTGCCGGAGCCGGTGGCGCCCACGCACAGCCCGTGCGGGCCCATGCCGAGCTGGGCGGCCTCCTTGAGGTCGAGGACCAGCGGCTGCCCGGTGTCGTCGGTGCCGATCGGGACCCGCAGGAACGCCCGCTCGCTGCGCGACGCCCACAGCCGGGGCACGTCCAGCGCGCCCGGGTCGGCGATGCCCAGGGAGGCGGCGAAGTCGGCGGCGCCGGCCTCGGCGGCGGACTCCTCGGCGGCCTCCGCGGAGAGCCGGAGCGGCGCCGCCATCCGCACCAGCCCGGTGAGCAGGGCGGGGGTGACGTCGTCCACGGTGCCGGCGGAGGTCTGCTCCTCCTCGCCGCGCAGGTCCTGCACGACGGCCCGGTCCCCGTCCACGGTGATCCGCACCGACACCTCGCCGGGCTCGTCCACCTGCCGCTCGACCAGGTGCAGCACGGTCGCGCCGAGCGCGCCGGGGGCGACGGCGTCGTCCGGCCGCACCAGGTCGGCGGCGGTCTCCCCGTGCGTGTCGTGCACGATCAGCAGCCTGCGCATGCCGGCGTAGGCCTCGCGGCGGCCCATCCCGCGCCGGATCTCCCCGGCCAGGTCGGTGCGGGAGCGCAGCTCGTCGGCGAGCAGGGCGCCCAGCTCGGCGGGGGCGGGGGCGATCAGCCGGCGGCCGCCGCCGCGCGCGTCGGCGTCGGCGGTGTGCGGCAGCCACTTCAGCCAGGACCAGTCGCCGGCGTGCTCGGCCGGGTGCGCGACCGCCACCGCCAGGTCCTCCGGGGCGTGGAACACCGCGGCCTGCGCGAGCAGCGCCCGGACCAGGCGGAGCACGTCCGGGCGGGCCCCGACCAGGCTGACGTCGCCGACCCGGTCCAGCGGGACGGTCAGCGGCATCTCCGGTGCGGTGGAGAACCGGTGGATCACCGCGTTCGCCTCGGAGGCCATGAACGGGTCGGTGGGGGTGAGCGCGCTGCCCTGGTCGGCCAGGGCCAGCGGCCGCGCCGCGACCTCCCCGGTCCCCGCCCGCACCTGCAGGAAGTCCCGGTCGCGCCGGCGCCGCTCCCACAGCCGGGCCGGGTCGCGGACGATGTCGTAGAGCGCCTCGGGCGGCGGGGCGAGCAGCCGGGCGCGGGCGCGGGCCTCCTGCTCGGCCCGGCCGAGGTCGTCCCGGAGCTCTTCGAGGTATTCGAGGTAGAGCTCGCGCTGGTTGCGCCGCTGCCGTGCGGCCTGCCCGCGCCGGGAGAAGAACATGCCCAGCGCCGCGAAGACCGCCACCACCAGGATGACCGCGCCGAACACGATGAACGCCGGGTTGCGCACCACCATCATGATGGTCAGCGACGCCATCATGCCGACCATCGGCAGCACCGCCATCAGCGGGCTCTGCTGGGAGTTGCCGTCGGGAAGCGTCGGCGGCGCCTCGACCTCGCGCGTGTCCTGCGGCGCGGGCGGATGCACCGTCCGCGCGGGGCGGTGCACGGTACGCGTGGCCACCGGCGCTCCTCTCGGGGGGTCTCGGGGGTGTGCCGTCCTGCGGGGCGGCCCGCTGCGGGGCGTGCAGGAGGGTTGACGGAGGGGATCCTACGGGAGTACCACCCATCGGGGACGAACGGGACGGCGTGCGGCCGGAGGCGGCCGCCGCGGGGAGGGGAATCGGGATGGACGATCGCGCTCGGCTGCTCGGGCGGGTCCGCGGGGCGGTGCGGGGGACGCCGTACCAGGTGGAGGAGACCGCGGCCGGTGCCCGGGTGCACGGGGCGGCCGGCGCCGGGCGGGGCGCCGCGGCCGCCTCGGTGGACGTGGTGCTGGACGAGCGGAAGGGCCGGGCGGTGCTGACGTCCGGCACCGAGGTGGACGGGCGGCCGGTGCGGGCCGGGTGGGAGCCGGGCCGGGGCGGTCCGGTCGGCGCCGAGGAGCTGGAGTCGCGGGTCGCCGGCGCCGTGGAGGCGGCGGGCTGGCGGGCCGAGACCCGGCCCGGGGACGCCGCGTTCGGGTTCGGGTCGCCGTCGGCGGTCGTCGCGATGCTGGTGCTGCTCTTCTCGCTGCCGCTCGGGGTCACCCTGGCCCTGGTGCTCTGAGCGGGGAGAGCGGACACGGGGAAGGGCGGCGGGGAGCCGTTCCCCGCACCGGCTCCCGCCCCCTCGCAGGGCGCTGTCGGCGGCCTCTTCCGGACAGCGGCCGCGGGGCGGCCCGGCGGGAGGAGCGGCCCGGATCCGCGCGGGGCGGACGGCGTAGCGGCACTTCAGCGGCCCGGGCGCTTCCGGGGCGCTCGCGGGGATACTCCGGCCTGGGACTCGGACGGGCAGCGGGCCGGTTCCGTTCCGTGGGATCGATGGTGCTCCGCCGTGCCGGGGCGGACTGGTGAGAACGTGCGTTCTCTGATTCGATCGCACCTCCGCAGCAACCGAGAAGACGGGGGTGGACGTGTCCATTCTGAAAAAGGGGGCGGTCGCGATCGCGGCCGCAGGGGCGATGCTGTTCGCCGGGACCGCCGTGGCGGCGCCGGCACAGGCGGCCACCGGGTACGACCGGTGCCCGCACGGGTACTTCTGCCTCTTCTCCGGCTACGGCGGAAGCGGAAAGATCGGGATCTTCAAGTACGGGTCGTCGGACCTGCGCCTGCAGGGGCTGGACAACGACGTCCACTCGCTGTGGAACCGCTCCGGTCGGCGGATCGAGGGGTGGGCCGGATACAACTACACCCCGACTCCGCCGAGCACGATCGGCCCGATCTTCGGTGCCAGCGCCTATGGCGTCCCGCGTGATCTGAACGATTTCGTCGGCGGCATCGTGAGCTCGGTCCGGGCCGTTTAGCGCCCGCGTCCGCGCCGGGCGGCTCCGGCCGTCCGGCGCGGCCCGCGCCCGTCGTACGGGGTTCGGCGGGCGCGGGCCGAGGGCGCCGGGCTCAGCAGGTGAAGCCGGGGGCGTCGCGGGTGAGCAGGGCCGGGCGGGACGGGGCGGCGCCGAGCGCGTCCAGGTCCGCGGCCAGCCTGCGGAGCAGGGCGCCGACGTCGGCGGCGGCGCCGTCGTGCATCGCCTCGGCGACGATCAGCGCCCGCCCGGTGCCGGGGCGGATCGCGGACAGGCCGCTCTGCCGGTTGGTCCAGCGCCGGGCGTGCGCGTTGCCGCCGGTGTCGGCGAAGACGATCTCGCCCGGGGCGGGGTGCTCGGAGCCGCCGGACAGCGGCACGTACACCTCTCCGCCGCCGGCCGGGCGGACCTCCAGGTCGCCGTCGATCCGGTCCAGGTCGAGGGCGGCGACCGGGATCGCGTAGGCCATCGACACCGCGTTGCAGAGGTCGACCAGCGGGTGGATCCCGGGCAGCGTCCCCTCCTTGGCGAACCGGCGGAGCAGCGACTCCGAGGCGCACCGGTACTGCGTCGGCTTCAGGCCCATCCGGGTGAACGCGCGGCGCCAGGCGCCGATCTCGGGCAGGGCGCTGAGCGGGGCGTCGGCCAGCCGGGCCTTCGCCTCGGTGTGCAGTGCCTCGGTGTGCAGTGCGGCGAGCCGGCCGTCGACCGGGGCGGCGGGGGCGCCGGCGGTGAGCACGCCTGCGGCGAGCTCGGGGAAGGCCGCCCAGACGTCGTCGGAGTGCCGGAAGTGCATGCGGGTCTCCTGGTTCCCTTCGGTCGTGTGCGAGGTGGGTGCGGGTCAGCGGGAGGCGAGTGCGAGCTGGACGCCGAGGGCGGCGAAGGCCCCCGCGAAGGAGCGGCGGATCCAGGCCAGGGCACGCGGCCGGGCGGCGATGAAGGAGCGGACGGCGGCGGCGAACACCCCGTAGCCGAGGAAGACCAGCAGGGTCAGCCCGGTGAAGACGCCGCTCAGTGCCGCCATCCGGCCCAGCGCGTCGGGCGCGGCCGGGTCGGCGAACTGCGGCAGGAACGCGAAGAAGAAGATGGTCAGCTTCGGGTTGAGCAGGTTGACCAGGACGCCGGAGGCGATCACCCGCCCGACCGGGCGGTGCTCGTCCCGGGGGTCCTCCGGGACGGCGAGCGCGCCCCGGTCGCGCAGCATGGCCCAGGCCATGTACAGCAGGTAGGCCACACCCAGGTACTTGAGCACCTGGAACGCCAGGGCGCTGGTGTGCAGCAGCGCCGCCAGCCCGGTCAGCGCCGCCGCCGCGTGCGGCAGCGTGCCGATGGTGCAGGCCAGCGCGGCGACGGCGCTCGCCCGCGCGCCCCGCGCGAGCCCGGCCGCCATGGTGAACAGCGCGCCGGTGCCGGGGGTGGCGACGACGATGAGCGACGTCAGCAGGAACTCGATGCTCATGGCGGCCTTCCGCTTCCGGACCTGGTCTGAAGGGGCGGCGGCACGACACGGCAAGGCACGGCCCCCGCTCTCCTGCCCAGCCTTCCGCTGCCGATGGCCCCCCGAACAGATCCAAAACCGGTGCAGAGGAGTGGTCCAAAGGGGGGGCGTCCCACGGGGCTGAGGTCCAGACGGGCGGCGACGGCGGAGGAGGGGCGGGGTGCGGGAGTCACCCGGGTGTGGCGCCTCACGGGGCGGGGGTTCAGGCGGGCGGCGAGGGCGGGAGCGGGTCCGGGGCGGCGGTCGTGTGCGGCGGGGCGGTGGGGCCGGCCGGAAGGGGGCGGGAACGCCGCGCCCGCGTCGCCGCCCCGTCCTCCGGGGGCGCCGGGCAGGGACGGCCGCGATCGCTGAAACCCCGTGACCTGGGTGAACACGAACAGTGAAGGGGGAGAGGGAGCGCCCTGCGCACCTGCGCGTCGCCCCGATGGCGCCGGGGTGCGCATCCCGGCCCGGATCGGACCCTTGCGTGCCCGAAGGGCGTTCTTTCGGGGCCGATCGGCAGGTTCGGAGCGCCCGGAAGGCGGGAAAGCGGGTGCCGGAACCCGTAAGAGGGCGGCGGAGGGGCGGTCCGCCGCCCCTCCCTCTCCTCGAAGCCCCGATTTCGCCACTCTGCGTGACCGAAGAGGGGGTGGGGCGGCCCCTGGGGCTTGCTACTCGCGCGTAGGCGTAGCCCGGGGCCACGCGGAGGTGCGCAGGGCCGCCCCATCCCGCCCACTCGCCACCAGAAACCCGACATATGAGGTATTCCTCCTGCCTGCAGGCCCAGGCCCTCCCCCGGCCCGCCTTCACCCCGCCATCACCGCAGACCGGCCCGGCAGGCGAACACGGCGCCCGCTCGCCTGAACCTTCACCCCGTGGGGCCCGCACCCGGGTGAGACCCGGGCCCCGGCCCGCCCGGCCCTGCCTCCTCCGTCGCCGCTGCTTGAGCCTTCACCCCGTGAGGCGCCGCGCCCGGCTGAGACGCCCGGCCGCCCGCCCTCTTCCGCCGTCGCCGCCTGTCTGAACCTCCGCTCCGCGATTTGCCGCGCCCGGTCGAAGAGGGGAGAGCGGATCGGTGCCGGGGCCGGGAGGGAGCCGGTTCCGGGTGGGGCCGCGTCGCTCCCCGTGGGGTGGGAGGGCGGGTGGGATACTCGGGGCATGGACGATGGCGCGAAGGCGTTCCTCGAAGGCGGACCGGGGGACCTGCGCGAGCGGGTCGTTCCCGTCAGGCCTTCGGAGGGCGAGATCAAGATCCCCTTCCAGGGCGGATACGAGCACTTCACCGCGACGCCGAGGCAGCGGGAGACCCCGGAGGGCCGGCTCCCGGTCTACGAGTGGTCCTCCCGGACGAAGGTGGCCGAGTAGGGGCACCGCGGCGCTCCCCGTCGGCACTCCGGCCGGCGGTGTCGTTACCGTGGGCCCGTGGAGCGGTCGAAGGACGGGGAAGAGGAGCGGGCCGGCGCCCGCCCGGCCGGTTCGGGCGCCGACTTCCTCCAGTTGGACACGGCGGAGGCGCCCCGCGGCGGCCTGGCCGGATGGCTGGCCGGGCGGCTGCGCGCGGCCATCGCCGACGGCCGGCTGCCCACCGGCTCGCGGCTTCCGCCCACCCGGACGCTCGCCGCCGAGCTCGGCGTCTCCCGCGGCGTCGTCACCGAGGCCTACCGGCGGCTCAGCGAGGGCGGCCAGATCAGCGGGCGGGGCCGGAACGGCACCGTGGTCACCGCCGCCCCGGCCCTGGTCCCCCCGTCCTCCGCCGCGCTGTTCGCCCCGGTCTCCGAGCCCGCTGTTTCCGAACCCTCCTCTTCCGAGTCGTCCGACGAGCCGCCGACCCGGGCCTCCGCGCTGTCCGCCGCACCCACCCCCGGCGGGCCGTTCTCCGCCGCTCCCGGGGCGGACGTCTTCGCGGAGCTGCGCGCCGCCCCCGCCCGGTACGACCTGACCCCCGGCGTGCCGTCGCTCTCGGCGTTCCCCCGCGCGGCGTGGCTCCGCGCCGAGCGGGCGGTGCTGGACGGCCTCTCCGCCGCCGACCTGGGCTACGGCGACCCCGCCGGCGCGCCCGCGCTGCGCCGCGCGGTCGCCGGCTGGCTCGCCCGCAACCGCGGCATCCGCGCCGACCCCGGCGAGGTGGTCATCGTGGCCGGCGTCTCCCAGGCGCTGTCCATGCTGGTCCCGGTCCTGGCGGAGCGGGGCATCGGCGCCGTCGCGGTGGAGGAGCCCGGGTCGATGGGGGTCCGCCGGCACCTGGCCGGCCGCGGCGCCGCCACCCCGCCGGTCCCGGTCGACGAGCACGGCATCCGGGTCGGCGAGCTGCGCGCCACCGGCGCCCGCGCGGTCGTGCTCACCCCCGCCCACCAGTTCCCCACCGGGGTCGTCCTCGGCGGGGAGCGCCGCCGCGAACTGGCCGAGTGGGCGCGCGCCGGCGGCCTGGTCGTTGAGGACGACTACGACGCCGAGCACCGCTACGACCGCCCGCCGGTGGCCGCCTTCCGCTCGCTCCTCCCGGACCGGGTCTGCTACCTGGGCAGCGTCTCCAAACTGCTGGCGCCCGCGCTGCGCACCGGCTGGATCGTGCCGCCGCCGGAGCTGCGCGGCCCGCTCGCCGCCGCCAAGCGCGACGACGACCTCGGCAACGCCGTCCTCCCGCAGCTGGTCCTGGCCCGGCTGATGGACTCCGGCGACATGGAGCGGCACCTGCGCTTCCTGCGCCGGCGGCACCGCCGCAGGAGGGACGCGATGATCGGCGCGCTCGCCGCCGGGCTGCCCGACGCCCGGGTGCACGGCGCCGCCGCGGGCCTGCACCTGACCGTCACCTTCGGCGGGGACTTCGACGACACCGCGCTGGCCGCGGCGGCGCTGGCCGAAGGGGTGAAGACCCAGCCGCTCTCCTGGCACCGCCGGCTCCCCGGCCCGCCCGGCCTGGTGCTGGGGTACGCGGCCTGCTCCCCGGGCGCGATCGCCGACGCCGTCGCGCTGCTGGCCCGCGCCCGGCGCGGCTTCCCCGGCCCTCACCGGCGGTGATGCGGCGCAGGAAGAAATGCACGACATCTCGGCCCGAAACGGGTGCCCGAATCCCCGGAACCGTGGCACGGGCGCCCGGTCCGCCAGGTTCGGCGGTTTTCGGTCCGGGCGGCGCGGGGCAATCGGCGGCGGAGGGGGTGAGGCCGCCCGGTGCGGGGGGTATCGCCACAGCGGGGAGTGGGATTTTCGGGGGGAGGGCGCGTGCACGACGGTGACTGGGTCGCGGAAACGGCGACGGACATCCGCGGCGTGCTGAAGGTGATGGTCGACGCCGGGTGGCTTCCCGGGGGGACCGCGGTCGTCGGCACCGGGAGCATGTGGGAGTTCGTGGCGGTCGGCGGGATCATCGGGGGCCGGGGCGACCTGCTCTCCGGGCCCGATGTCCGCTACGACGTCGCGAGCCTCACCAAGGTCATGGCGACCTGGCCGCTGGCCGGGCGCGCCGCCCGGGAGGGCCTGCTCGGGCTGGACGAGCCGCTGGGGCGGTACCTGCCGAACGGCCCGTACCCCGGCGGGGAGGTCACCGTCCGGCAGATCCTCACGCACACCTCCCGGCTCAACCCGGTGAGCTGGCTGGAGACCTACGTCGGCACCGAGCGGGACCTGGCCGAGGCGATCCTGGCCGAGCCGCTGGACGAGGAGGGGTACCGCTACATCGACCGCGGGTTCATCCTGCTCGGGCTGGTCCTGGAACGGCTGCTGGACACCACGCTGGACGTGGCCATGCACGACCTGTGGCGGGAGGCGGGGATGTCCGCCACCGGCTACGGGCCGCTGCCGCGCTCGGCCGGGGTCGCCCCGACCGAGCGGAGGCTCCCCGGCACCGGGCCGATATGGGGCGTGGTGCACGACGAGGCGGCCGCGCTGATGGGCGGCATCGCCGGGCACGCCGGCCTGTTCAGCACCGCGATCGACGTGGGCGCCTTCGCCCGCGAGGTGCTGCGCTCCGCGGAGGGGGAGGAGGGGACGCTGGTCCCGGCGGAGTTCGTGCACGAGAGCTGGGCCCCGGCGGTCCGCATCGACGAGCGGCTCTCCCGCGGGCTGGCCTGGCTCGTCGACGACGAAGGGGTGGTCTACCACCACGGCTACACCGGGACCAGCCTGTTCCTGCAGCCCTCCACCGGCCGCTACGTCGGCCTGCTGACCAACGCGGTGCACTACGGCCGCAAGCGCACCGGCCTCAGCGACCTGCGCGCGGCGGCCCGCGCCTGCTTCTCCGCCTGAGCCCGGCCGCCCCTTTCCGATGATCTTGACGTTGCGGGGGTATCAGAGCGCTCTGATACCCCCGCAACGTCAAGATCATCGCCGTGGGGGCGGGGCGCTCAGTCCGGGCGGACCGCCGCGAGCAGCGCCTCCAGCAGCTCGGCCACCCCGGGCGGGCCGTCCACGACCAGGTCGGCCTCCTCCGCCAGCGCGGACACCTCGGCGGAGCCGCTGCACACGGCCAGCCCCGGCACCCCGCCGGCGCGCAGCCGGCGCACCGCGGCGAAGGCGGGCAGGTCGCCCAGGTCGTCGCCGGCGTACAGGACCGACCGGGCGCCCCGGTCGGCGGCGAGGGCGGCCAGCGCGGCCCCCTTGTCCATCCCCGGCGGGCGGAGCTCGACCACCATCCGGCCCGGCTCCACCGCCAGCCCGGTCCGCTCGGCCAGCCGGGCCAGCGGCTCCCGGAACTCGCGCAGCGCCCCGCCGGGGTCGGCGGCGCGGCGGGTGTGCACCGCCAGCGAGCGGTCCTTGTCCTCCACCGCGGTGCCCCGGGCGCCGGGGAACCGGGCCCGCACCGCCTCGACCAGGCCGGGCAGCTCCGCGCGGACCTCGGCCAGGCCCGGGTGCGGCTCCGGGGCGTCCAGCCGGCCGCCCTCCCACCGCTCCAGGCCGTAGTGGCCCAGCACGGTGATGCCCGGCACCCGGTCCAGCCCGCCGTAGTCCACCGCGGTCGCGGCGGGGCGGCCGGTCACCACCGCGGTGCCGCCGACGAGCGGGGCCAGCGCGGCCAGCGCGCCGACCACCGACGGGAGCGGCCGGGAGTCGCGCGGGTCCGCGACGATCGGGGCGAGCGTGCCGTCGAAGTCGAAGGCGAGCAGCGCCGACGAGGGCTCCGAGGCGATCGCGGCGAGCGCGGCGCGCCCGGCGGGCGTACTCGGGCGGGGCAAGGGCATGGGCGGACCTGTTCCCTGCGGGAGCGAGCGGGGTGCGGCGGAGCGCGGCCCACCGGGCGGACCCGGTGCGGGGCCGGATCTCAGAGGCGGATTCCCAGGTCGCGGGCGGTCCGCTGGCGGCGGCGGTCGGCGCGCAGCCGACGGAGGCGCTTGACGGTCAGCGGGTCGAACGCCTGGGCCTCGGGCCGCTCGACGAGGCCGTTCAGCAGTTGGTAGTAGCGGGTGGGCGAGAAACCGAACTCATCGCGGATGGCCTGCTCCTTGGAGCCTTCGAGCTTCCACCACTGGCTCTCGAAGGCGAGGATGCGGCGCTCGCGCTCGGCGAGGCCGGCGGGCTCGGATGAGGGGTCGGACGGTTCTCGGTCACGGGTAGTGGAGTCTGGCATCGCACGTCTCCAGGTCGGGATCGGCGCGAATCATCGTAGCGAGTCGGGGTGACCGACACGGGGCGTGTGGTGCGGAACGACCGGAACGGTAAGGAAGTGCTGTCCAATCCAGCAGGGCCGGCTGTCCGGCACGCATACCCGCGCGAAGCTGGCAGAATTGCCGGTGCACACGGCACCGACCCGCGCACTCGCCGGAGAAGCCGCAGGTGGGCGCGGGTAGGAGAGACGGCTCAGGGGGATTGCTTCATCATGCGCACCAGGCAGGCCGGCACGCACCTCGGGCGCGGACTGGTGGCGGTCCCCCTGCTCGGAGCGGTGATCGCCGCCCAGATGGGCGCCGGGACCGCCGCCGCGGACACCGGTTCGGGCGGTCTGCTGCGCGAGCAGTGGGCCCTGGAGGCGATCGGGGCGCAGGAGGCCTGGGACGCCGGTGAGTCCGGTGAGGCCGGCGACGAGGAGGCGGGCCGCGGAGGCGGCGCCACCGTCGCGATCGTCGGCACCGGCGTCGACACCGACCACCCGGACCTGCGCGGCGAGGTCACCGAGGGCACCGACTTCTCCGGCGGCCCGGGGGAGGGCGCCGACGGCTCCTCCACCGCGCTGGCCGGCATCGCCGCCGCCCGCGGCCACGGCAAGGAGCACCTCGGCGGCGTGCTCGGCTCGGCGCCCGGCGCCGGGCTGCTCTCGGTCCGGGTGGCCCCCGAGGGCGGGGAGGCCGCCGACGCCGACGCGCTGGAGCGCGGCATCCGCTACGCGGCGGGCGAGGGCGCCCAGGTCGTGGTGGTGGCCGAGGGCGTCTCCGGCGGCCAGGACGCCGAAGGGGTGGCCGACGCGGTGGCCGGCGCGGTGCGCTCCGGCGCGCTGGTGCTGCTGCCCGCGGGCGACCCGGTGGCCGGGGCGGCCGGGGACGTGGAGGGCGTGCTCACCGTCGGCGCGGTCGGCGAGTCCCTGGCACCCGCCGCGGGCGGGACCGGGGCCGGGACCCCGGGCGGAACCGGGGCCGGCGCCGACCTGCTCGCCCCCGGGACGGGCGTGGACGCCATCGCGGCCGGCGGCGACTACGCGGAGGTCAGCGGGGACGACGCGGCGGCCGCGCTGGCCGGCGGCGTCGGCGCCCTGGTCCGCGCCGCCCACCCGCAGCTCCTCCCGGCGCAGGCCGCCGAGGCGCTGACCGGGGGCGCGGAGAACGGCGTGCTCAGCGCGCCCGGCGCGGTCCGCGAGGCGGCCGCCGCGGCCGAGGGCGTCCCGCTCTACGACGAGGACCTGGTCACCGAGGACGGCGGCCTGCCGGTCCCGGCCTGGACGCTGTGGACCGCGGGCGGCGTGCTGCTCATCGCCCTCGCGGTGGCCGGCGTGGTGCTGTTCCGCCGCGCCACCCGGAACCCCTACGACCTGCCCGAGGACGAGCCGGTCGAGGTGCCCGCCGCCGCGGCCGAGCAGGAGCGCACCACCCGCTCCATCGGCCGCCGCCGCAAGGGCGCCGGCCGCCGCCGGAAGTAGCGCCCGCGCCGGCCCCGGAGGGCGGAGGGCCGTACCCGCTGATGAACCGGGGCCGGGGTCGGCCGCCGGGCGTCCGAGGGGCGGTGTGCGGTCGGATCGCTCCCGCGCCCCCGGGAGTGGCCGGAAGCGGCGCCCGCGCCGGGAGCGGCTCCCGCCGGCGGGCCGGGGCGGGCGTCCGCCCGCTCTTTCGGGGATCGCGGCCCGGAGCGGTGGTCCGGTGCAGGCCGGGAGGGGGAGAGGGGCGGTCCGCCCGCCTTTCCCGGAGCCTTCCGGAGCGGGGAGCGGGCGGCCGGAAGCGGCCTCGGGGGGCCGGGAGCGGCACCAGGGTTGACAAGGGGGCCCCAGGTCACAAGAGTGCCTGCATGTCCCCCAGCACCGAACCCCCCGCCCCGCTGCCCGTGCGCGGTGCGGACCCGGATGTCGCCGCCGCCGTCGAGACCCGGCACTTCGACCGGGCGACCGGCCGGGTCCTGCTCGTCGAGCCCGACCCGAAGTGGCCCTACCTGTTCCAGCGCGAGGTCGAGCGGCTCCGCGGCCTGCTCGGCGAGGCGGCCCTCGGCATCGAGCACGTCGGCTCCACCGCCGTCCCCGGCCTGGCCGCCAAGCCCTGCGTCGACATCCTGCTGCTGGTCGCCGACCCCGAGGACGAGGAGGCCTACCGGCCCGCCCTGGAGGGCGCCGGGTACCGGCTCTTCCTGGTCGAACCGGAGCGCTCCGGGCACCGCGGCTTCAAGGGGCCCGACGTCAACGTGAACCTGCACGTCTACCCGGAGGGCCCGGAGGCCCGGCGGATGCTGCGGTTCCGCGACCGGCTGCGCTCCTCCGCCGGGGACCGGGAGCTCTACGAGCGGACCAAGCGGGAGCTGGCCGAGCGGACCTGGGGGTCGGTCCGGGAGTACGGCGACGCCAAGACCGGGGTGGTCGACGAGATCCTGTCCCGGGCCGGCGGGGAGGACTGAACCCGCCCCGCCGCCGGACGGGAGCGGGGCGGGCGGGTCAGCGCAGGGCGTCGAGCTGGCGGCGGAACCAGCGGGTCGGCGGGAGGGCGGTGGCCGCCTCGACCAGCCGCTCGCACCGGGCGGCCCGCTCCTCGGCGGGCATGGAGAGCGCGGCGTGCAGCGCCTCGGCGGTCTCCACCACGTCGTACGGGTTGACCAGCAGCGCGTCCGCGCCCAGCTCGTCGGCGGCGCCGGCCTCGGTGGACAGCACCAGGGCGCAGCCGCGCTCGGAGAGCACCGGCCCCTCCTTGGCGACCAGGTTCATCCCGTCCCGGATCGGGTTGACCAGCAGCACGTCGGCCATCCGGTAGGCGGCCAGGGAGCGCGGGAAGTCGTCGTTGACCTCCAGCACCAGCGGGGTCCAGTCCGGGGTGGCGAACTCCTCGGTGATCTCCTCGGCCAGCCGCCGCACCCGCTCGGTGTAGGCGAGGTACTCCGGCACGTCGGTCCGGCTGGGGTAGGCGAAGGCCAGGTGGGAGACCCTGCCGCGCCATTCCGGGCGGGAGCGCAGCAGCTCGCGGTAGGCCTCCAGGCCGCGGACGATGTTCTTGGACAGCTCGGTGCGGTCCACCCGGACGATGAGCCGGCGGTCCCCGACCCGCTCGCGCAGCGCCGCGGCGCGCTCGGCCACGTCCTCGGCGGCGGCCCGCCCGCGCAGCCCGTCGGCGTCGGCGCCCAGCGCGTGCACCTCCACCCCGATCACCCGGCCGCCGTACTCGACGGTGCGCCGGACCGGGTCCACGGTGGCGCGCAGGAACTCGGCGCAGCAGCGCAGGAAGGCGTCGGCCCAGCGGGGGCTGAGGAAGCCCAGGTGGTCGGCGCCGAGCATGCCCTCCAGCAGCTCGCGGCGGACGTCGGAGGGCAGCAGCCGGAAGTACTCCGGCGGCGCCCAGGGGGTGTGCGAGAAGTGCGCGATGCGCAGGTCCGGGCGGCGGCCGCGGAGCATCCGGGGGAGCAGCGCCAGGTGGTAGTCCTGCACGGCCACCCGGGCGCCCTCGCCGGAGCCGGTGAGCAGGGCCTCGGCGAAGGCGGCGTTGTAGGCGCGGTAGTCCGCCCAGCGGGTGCGGAACCCGGTGCCGAAGTCGGGCGCGTTGGGGGTGTCGTACAGCATGTGCTGGACGAACCAGAGCGTCGAGTTGGCGATCCCGGTGTAGGCGTTGTCGAACACGTCCTGCGGGATGTCGAGCATGGTGACGCGCATGCCGCCCAGGTCGGCGACGCGGTCGATGCGGCCGTCGCCGGACTCGGCGGCGGCCTTGCGGTCGGCGTCGGAGAGCGCCGCGCACACCCACAGCGTGTCGGTGCCCTCGGCGGCGGAGCTGAGCCCGGAGACCAGCCCGCCGCCGCCGCGGCGGTGGCCCAGCGAGCCGTCCGCGCCGATCGAGAAGGACACCGGGCCCCGGTTGGAAGCGACGAGGATCTGCGCCTTGTCCACCTGTTCGTTCACCTCTCGCCGTGTGGTCGGTCAGGAGCGCGCCCTGGCGCGGCCGCTGAGCGCGGGAAGCGCCGAACCACGCGCGGGGTCCGCCCCCGCGTGGTCTTAAGGGTTTCGCCCTGCGCGGGCGGCCGCAAACCCCCCACCGGTCACGGCCGCCCCGGGCGCCTGTGACATCCGCCATCGGTGTAATCCGGGTCACTCGGTCTGGAAAGGCGGCCGCGCCGTCCGTTACAGTGGCGATCGGATTCCCAACCGGAAGCGTGGACAAAACGGACGCGGTCCGGGATCCGCCGACAACTTCATATTGCTCATCCAGAGGGGTGGAGGGACCGGCCCTGCGAAGCCCCGGCAACCATCTCGGTGCGTGCGCTCGTAACCAGGCGAGGCGGCCGGGGCAGGTGCCAACTCCGGCCTGGGGCCAGATCGGTCGCCAGGGAAGATGAGGGGAGACGCCTCGCCATGGCGATTGCCGCCACCGAACCCGCCGCCACCTCCGCCCGGCCCTTCGGCCCCGCCGCCGCGCTGTCCTGCCGGGAGTGCGGCGAGCGCTACGACCTCGGCCCGAAGTTCGCCTGCGAATTCTGTTTCGGCCCGCTGGAGGTCGCCTACGACCACGGCGCGGTCACCCGCGAGCAGATCGAGGCCGGGCCGCTGAACATCTGGCGCTACGCCCCCCTGCTGCCCGTCCCGGCCGACGTGGACGAGCTGCCCAACATGAAGCCCGGCCTGACCCCGCTGGTCCGCGCCGACCGCCTCGCCGCCGAGCTGGGCCTGCGCTCGCTGCACGTCAAGGACGACTCCGGCAACCCCACCCACTCCTTCAAGGACCGGGTGGTGGCCATCGCCGTCGAGGCCGCCCGCACCTTCGGGTTCCGCACCCTGTCCTGCTCCTCCACCGGCAACCTGGCCGGCGCGGTGGGCGCCGCGGCCGCCCGCGCGGGCTTCGAGTCCTGCGTGTTCATCCCGGCCGGCCTGGAAGAGGGCAAGGTCGTGATGGCCGCGGTCTACGGCGGCAAGGTCGTCGCCCTGGACGGCAACTACGACGACGTGAACCGGTTCTGCTCCGAGCTCATCGGCGACCCGGCCGGCGAGGACTGGGGCTTCGTCAACGTCAACCTGCGCCCCTACTACGGCGAGGGCTCCAAGACGCTGGCCTACGAGATCGCCGAGCAGCTCGGCTGGCGGCTGCCCGAGCAGATCGTGGTGCCGATCGCGTCCGGCTCCCAGCTCACCAAGATCGACAAGGGCTTCCAGGAGCTGATCAGGCTGGGCCTGGTGGAGGACCGCCCGTACAAGGTCTTCGGCGCCCAGGCCACCGGGTGCTCCCCGGTCGCCCGCGCCTTCGAGCAGGGCCACGACGTGATCCAGCCGGTCAAGCCGGACACCATCGCCAAGTCGCTGGCGATCGGCAACCCGGCGGACGGCCCCTACGTGCTCGACGTGTGCCGGCGCACCGGCGGCGCGGTCGCGCACGTCAGCGACGCCGAGGTGGTCGACTCGATCAAGCTGCTCGCCCGCACCGAGGGGATCTTCGCCGAGACCGCGGGCGGCGTCACCACGGGCGTGCTGCGCAGGCTGCTGGCCGAGGGCGTGCTCGACCCGCAGGCCGAGACGGTGGTGCTGAACACCGGTGACGGCCTGAAGACGCTGAACGCGGTGGACTCCGGCGTCACCGCCACCATCCGGCCGTCCCTGGACGCCTTCAAGGAGGCCGGCCTGCTCTAGGCCGAGCCCGCCCCCCGGAAACCTGGTGCCTTTCCCGAACGCCTCCGTCCGGGCGGCCCCGCGCGACAAGGAGAACCCACAGCCATGAGCGTCAGTGTCCGAGTCCCCACCATCCTGCGCACCTACACCAAGGGCGCGGCCCAGGTGACCGCCGAGGGGGCCACCCTCAACGAGGTCCTGAACAGCCTGGACGCCGACCACCCGGGCATCCGGGCCCGGATCGTCGACGACTCCGGCAAGCTGCGCCGGTTCGTCAACGTCTACGTCGGCGACGAGGACGTCCGGTTCGCCGAGGGCCTGGAGACCGCCACCGCCGACGGCACCGAGGTGTCGATCATCCCCGCCGTGGCGGGCGGCTGCTGACCCCGGCCGAGCCTCTTCCGACCGCCGCATCCGGTGCGAACCGGGTGCGGCGTTCGTGTTTCCCGGACCTCGGCCGGGACCGGCCGCAACCTGGTTGACCTGCGGGTAACCGCCGGGAGAAACCTCCGCAAGGCGTTTGCACTCGCAGGGGTCGAGTGCTAAAAAGGGGAGTCGTTAGCACTCCGAGACCTGGAGTGCTAACTCGGGATCGAGACGATGAGGCTGCGGCCGCCGGCACCGGAACGCCGTCGGGACCGCGGTCGTCCGTCGCGGGCGTCGGCTCGTTCCTTCGCGTATCAGCCCGTCCCGGGAGGACAGGAAGTCTATGGCAGCCAAACTGATCGCGTTCGACGAGGAAGCCCGTCGCGGCCTCGAGCGCGGCATGAACACGCTCGCTGACGCCGTCAAGGTGACGCTCGGCCCGAAGGGCCGCAACGTCGTCCTGGAGAAGAAGTGGGGCGCCCCCACGATCACCAACGACGGTGTCTCCATCGCCAAGGAGATCGAGCTCGAGGAGCCGTACGAGAAGATCGGCGCCGAGCTCGTCAAGGAGGTCGCGAAGAAGACCGACGACGTCGCCGGTGACGGCACCACCACCGCCACCGTGCTGGCCCAGGCCCTGGTGCGCGAGGGCCTGCGCAACGTCGCCGCGGGTGCCAACCCGGTCGGTCTGAAGCGCGGCATCGAGGCCGCCGTCTCCCGCATCAGCGAGGAGCTGGCCAAGCTCTCCAAGGAGATCGAGACCAAGGAGCAGATCGCCTCCACCGCCTCCATCTCCGCCGGCGACACCCAGATCGGCGAGGCCATCGCCGAGGCCATGGACAAGGTCGGCAAGGAAGGCGTCATCACCGTCGAGGAGGGGCAGACCTTCGGGCTCGAGCTGGAGCTCGCCGAGGGCATGCGCTTCGACAAGGGCTACATCTCGCCCTACTTCGCCACCGACCTGGAGCGGATGGAGACGGTCCTCGAGGACCCCTACATCCTCATCGTCAACTCCAAGATCTCCAACAACAACGAGTTCCTCCCCGTTGTGGAGAAGGTCCTGCAGGCCGGCCGTCCGCTGATGGTCATCGCCGAGGACGTCGAGGGCGGCGCCCTGCAGACGCTGGTCGTCAACAAGATCCGCGGCACCTTCAAGTCCGTCGCGGTCAAGGCCCCGGGCTTCGGCGACCGCCGCAAGGCGCAGCTGGGCGACATCGCGGTCCTCACCGGCGGCCAGGTCATCACCGAAGAGGTGGGCCTCAAGCTGGAGAACACCGAGCTGGACATGCTCGGCCGCGCCCGCAAGGTCGTCGTCACCAAGGACGAGACCACCATCGTCGACGGCGCCGGCGACGCCACCGCGATCCAGGGCCGGGTCAACGAGATCCGCTCCGAGATCGAGCGCACCGACTCCGACTACGACCGCGAGAAGCTCCAGGAGCGCCTCGCCCGCCTGGCCGGCGGCGTCGCGGTCATCAAGGCCGGTGCCGCCACCGAGGTGGAGCTCAAGGAGCGCAAGCACCGCATCGAGGACGCCGTCCGCAACGCCAAGGCGGCCGTCGAGGAGGGCATCCTGCCCGGCGGCGGCGTCGCGCTGCTGCAGGCGGGCGTCCCGGCCTTCGAGAAGCTGGAGCTCTCCGGCGACGAGGCCATCGGCGCCGACATCGTGCGCCGCGCCATCGAGGAGCCGCTGAAGCAGATCGCGGTCAACTCCGGCCTTGAGGGCGGGGTCGTGGCCGAGAAGGTCAAGGGCCTCGAGGCGGGTGTCGGCCTGAACGCCGCCACCGGCGAGTACACCGACCTGTTCAAGGACGGCGTCATCGACCCGACCAAGGTCACCCGTTCCGCGCTGCAGAACGCCGCGTCCATCGCGGGCCTGTTCCTGACCACCGAGGCGGTCATCGCGGACAAGCCGGAGAAGGCCGCCGCCGGCGGCGCCGACCCGACGGGCGGCATGGGCGGCATGGACTTCTAAGTCCCCGTCCGGTCTCACCGGGTACGCGGTAGCAGCACCCGCGACAGCGAGGGCGGTCCCCGAAACGGGGGGCCGCCCTCCGTCGTGTCCGGCGGCCTCCCCGAGGGCGCGCCGCCCCGGGGAGGCCGCCGGGATCAGGCCCGGCGGTACAGGGTGTAGTCGGCGCCGCTGTCGAAGACGTGCCGGGAGACCGGCTCGAACCGGGCGGGGGCGTGGCCGGCCCCGTCGAACAGCGGCTTGCCCGCGCCGAGCAGCACCGGGTAGCGCTTGATGAACAGCGCGTCGATCTCGGGCAGCAGCGCCGCGGCGGCCTTGGCCCCGCCGACCAGGCAGATGCCCAGCTCCCCGTCCTCCGCCTTGAGCCCGCGGACCGCCTCCACCGGGTCGCCGGAGATGAAGTGCACCGCCGGGTCCGGGCTGGTCCGGGAGGCGGACAGGACGTACTCGCGCATGTGCGCATAGGGGCGGGTGACGCCCTCGTCCAGGGCGACCCGGTAGGAGCCGTGGCCCTGGACCATGGTGTCGAAGCGGCGGTTGGGGCCGAGTTCGAGCCCGTACCGCTCGCGGACGCCCGCCGGGATCAGCTCCGGGTACTCGGCGAAGTGGAACGCGGCGGTGTCCTCGGCGTGCGGGAAGGCGTCGAACGAGCCGTCCGGCGCGCAGATGTAGCCGTCCACGGAGACGGCGACGAAGTAGGTGAGTTCACGCATGGGGACCTCCAGGCCGGAACGGGCGCGGTGTCGGGGCGGCCCCGAATCACTTCAGTTATAGTACTTCGTGTGTAGTGGTTGCAACCCGTCTCCGAGGAGGACCCCGAACATGGCCAAGAACCCCCGCCGCCGGGCAGAGCTGCTCGACGCCGCGCTCCGGGTGCTCGCCGGGCAGGGCGCGCGCGGGCTGACCTTCCGCGCGGTCGACGCGGAGGCCGGCGTCCCGGCCGGCACCGCGTCGAACTACTTCGCCGGCCGCGACGACCTGCTCAACCAGGCCGGCGCGCACATCTACGTGCGGCTGACCCCCGACCCCGAGCAGGCCGCCGAGGCGCTGAGCGGCGCACCCACCAAGGAGCACCTGGCGGAGCTGATGCGCTGGATCGTCGGCCGGATGGCGGAGAACCGCACCGTCTACCTGGCCCTGCTGGAGCTGCGCCTGGAGGCGACCCGGCGGCCGGAGCTGCGCGCCACGCTCACCGAGCGGATCCGCGAGGACCTGGAGGCCAACGCCGCCGGGCACGCCGGGTCCGGGATGCCCGGCGGGCGGACCGAGGTGGTGCTGCTCTACCTCGCCGTCAACGGGCTGGTCGCCGAAGTGCTCACGCTGCCCGGGGTGCTGGACGGCGAGCGGGACCCGGACGAGCTGATCGGCCTGATGGTGGACCGCCTGGTCCCCTGAGCGCCGCCGCCGGGGCCCGCGCCTCCTCCGCGCCGGCCCCGGGGCCCGCGCCTCCTCCGCGCCGGCCCCGGGGCCGAGAGGGGGAGACCCCGGTTCAGCGCGGGTGTGCTCCGGGGTCCTGGGAGATCTCCCAGATGTTCGAGGGGAAAATGAGAAATCTGGGAACCCGGTCGGGGGTGGGGGCGTCCAAAGCCGACGTGGAGGACCTTTTCGACACCGTTCCGATCATCGTGAAGCAGCCCAAGCGCTTCTTCGTCGATGAGTCGGAGTACCACTGCTACGACGCCCGCGGCCGGCACGTCGCGCACGTCTGCGAAGAGGGGCTCGACGGCGGTATGCGGGCGCTCCGCTTCCTCGCCGAGAACACCTCGGGCTTCGCGCGCAAGCTGGTGGTGAACGACGCCTACCGGCGCCCGCGGCTGCGGATCCACAAGCAGTGGTCGCTGTGGACGGCGTCGACGAGCATCATGCTGGCCGACGGGACCCCCGTGGGCTACATCGACCAGGACTTCCGGCTGTTCAAGGCGGGCTTCCGGCTGCTGGACGGATGGAAGCGCCAGGTCGGGACGCTCAACGGGGACTTCTGGGGGTTCCGCTTCCGGATCGACGACGCGAGCGGCCACGAGGTCGCGAAGGTCGATCGCAGCGTCCCCGACCTGGGGGAGTTCTTCACCGCGGCGGACAGCTACGTGCTGTGGCGGCGCTATCCCGGCCTGCCCGAGCCGCTGCGGACCCTGGTCCTGGCCGCGGGCATCACGGTCGACCTGGTCCTCGCCGAAGGGAAGTAGCGGGCCCGGCCGGGCCCGGAGACCGCTCCGGTCGTGCGCGGCGCCCCGCGCGGGCGGCCGGTTCCCGTCCCCGCGGGAACCGCGGCCCAGAACAGCAAAAAGAATCCGATTTGTCGGATTTGAGAGTTATATTCGCCGGGTTCGGCAGACCTCCCGGCCACATCCCCGATCTGTGAAAACGGAGCCACCCCCGATGTCCCTCGACACCACCGCCATCGCCCCACTGGCCAAGAAGGCGCTGCTGGGCGCCGCCCTCATCGGCGCCGTCACCATGAGCTCCGGCTGCGGCGCGCTGATCAGCGGCATCCAGCAGGCGCAGCAGGAGTCCCAGGGCGCCTCCGACGCCCCGCCCCCCGCGAGCGACACCCCGGCCGACGCGCCGAGCGACCCCGCCACCGACGTGCCCGCCGCGGAGGAGGACGTCGCCGCCTTCGACATCTCCGTCGGCGACTGCCTCAACGACGAGAGCATCGTCGGCGAGGTCAGCGAGGTGCCGCTGACCGAGTGCTCCTCCCCGCACGACTCCGAGGTCTACGCCTCCACCACCTCCGGCGCCACCACCTGGCCGGGCGAGGACGGCATGGCCCAGGAGGCGCAGGAGTTCTGCGAGACCGAGTTCTCCACCTTCATCGGCGTCCCGATCGACCAGTCGATCTACCAGTTCAGCTACTACACCCCGACCCAGGACGCGTTCGACGCCTTCGACCGCGAGATCTCCTGCGTGGTCTCCGACCCGTCCGGCCAGACCACCGGCAGCCTCGCCGGCGTCGCGCAGTGACCCCGGGCGCCGGGCGGAATGCCCGGCGCCGCGGGGTGTTGTGCTGGACGTGACTTCAGTGCAGGAAGCCCCCGCCGCCGCTCCCGCCCCCGCCCCCGGCGGGCCGCGGCTCTCCGTCCTGGACCGGTCCAGCATCCGCGAGGGGCAGGACCCCTCCCGGGCGGTGCGCGAGACCGTCGAGTTCGCCCGCGCCGCCGAGGAGCTCGGCTACCACCGCTTCTGGGTCTCCGAGCACCACGGGGTGCCCGGCCTGGCCGGGCCGGCCCCGGCGGTGCTGGCGATGGCGGTCGCCGAGCGGACCTCCTCGATCCGGGTCGGCACCGGCGGCGTGATGCTGCCCAACCACCGGCCGCTCGCCGTCGCCGAGCAGTTCGGGGTGCTGGAGGCGCTGCACCCCGGCCGGATCGACATGGGGCTGGGCCGCTCCCTGGCGTTCACCTCCGGGATCCGCCGGGCGCTGGGCACCGGGCGGGACTCCGCCGCGGACTTCCCCGAGCGCCTGGCCGAGCTGCTCGGCTACTTCACCGGGGACCAGCACGACCACCCCGGGGTCCGGGCCTACCCGGGGGAGGGGCTGCGCCCGTCCCCCTTCCTGCTCGGCACCGGGGAGGGCTCGGCGGAGCTGGCCGGGCGGCTCGGGCTGGCGCTGGTCACCGCGCCGGTCCGGGGCGAGGACGCGATGGCCGGGACGGTCGCCCGCTACCGGGAGGCCTTCCGCCCGTCGGTGTGGGGCGCCGAGCCCTACGTCGCGGTCTCGCTCGGCGTCGCGGTCGCGCCGACCGGGGAGCAGGCGCGCCGGCTGCTGGTCCCGGAGGCGTGGGCGCAGGCCTACTCCCGGACCCGGGGCGTCTTCCCGCCGCTGGAGCCCGCGGAGCGGGCCGCCGAGCGGGAGATGACGCCCCGGCAGCGGGAGTACCTGGAGGAGTCGGTCGCCGCGGGCCTGTACGGCACCCCCGACCGGGTCCGCGCCGAGCTGGCCCGGCTGACCGCGCGGGTCGGAGCCGAGGAGGTGCTGGTCACGCTGAGCACCTACGACCGGGCGGAGATGCTGGACTCCTACCGGATGCTGGCCGAGGCGCCCGCGCCCGCCCGCTGAGCGGGGCGCCCCCGGCGGCCGCTCAGGCCAGCCGGGACATCGCGGCCCGGTCCTCCTCGCCGAACCGCTCCTCCAGCTCCTCGGGGGAGGCGTCCACATCGATCCGGGTGACCGGTACGCCGCGGGCGGTCTCGATGGCGCCCAGCCGGCGCAGCGCCCGGTCGGTGGCGTAGCGCAGCAGCTCGCCCTCGGGCAGCTGGTACCGCCGGTCCTCCTCGCTCTCCAGCGGGGTGTCGGCGGAGGCCACGGTGGCCTGCAGGTGCGGCAGCAGCTCCTCCAGCCGGTCGGTGACCACCTGCCAGTTGGCGTCGTCGGCGGCGACGTGCCGCCGGCAGGTGAAGGTTCCCCAGGCCATGTGCCGCCGCTCGTCGTCGCCGATCCGCCGGATGATCTCCCGCATGCCGGGGAAGATGTTCCGCGCCGTGCACAGGTGGTTCCAGGAGTAGTAGCCGGTCAGCGCGAGGGCGCCCTCGATGACGTGGTTGTAGGTGACCGAGGCGCGCACCTGGTTGGCCGGGGTGGGCTCATCGAGCAGCAGGTTCAGCGACTCGGGCAGCTCCCGGTAGAACAGCGCCCGGTAGCCGGGGTTCCGGTCGATGTGGGCGTGCAGGTCCTCGGTGACGCCGACGGCGTCCAGCCAGAGCCGGAACGCCTGGACGTGCTTGGCCTCCTCGAAGGCGAACTGGGTCAGGTACATCTCGTCGCCGATCCGCCCCTCGGCGGCCATCGCCCGGATGAAGGGCTGGATGTCCTCGGTCACCGCCTCCTCCCCGGCGACGAACTGCGCGCAGAGCCGGAGGATCCGCTCCTGGGCCTCGTCGCTGAGCCCCTTCCAGTCCTCGGCGTCGGCGGCCATGTCGATCGCGGCGGGGTCCCAGAACTTGGCGTTGCCCTTGGCGAACAGCCGCAGCGGGAAGGAGTCCCAGTTCAGCCCGCCGCGGCGGATGGAATGGAAGCCGTCGCGGGCGGGGGCGGTCTCGGTCATGCGGGGTACCTCCGTGGCCTCGAAGTCGCTCCCCATGATTCGACTCGGTATGTCGGAATGTAAAGCGCCTGGGGGACTTTCTCCCTGAAAGGGATGGAACGGCGGCCCGGAGGCGATCCGGGCCGGACCGGCGGCCGGATGCGGACCGCCCGAAGCGCGCGAGGCGGTACGGTCATGGTGACCGCGCGGCGCCGGACCGGGCCGGGCGGTCCCGCGACCCGCCCCGCCGACCACCGGGAGAGAACGTGTTCTGTGGCGACCCGCTGGCTCCCGGCTACGCGGACTGCACCCACCAGATGACGATCTTCGCCATCGCCTCCTCCATCCCGGCGATGCTGGCGCTGATCCTGATGGTGGCCGCCTTCGCCACGCCCGCGATGAAGGCCGCGCCGGCGCTGCGCACCCGCACCCTCGGCTACTCCCTGCTGGCCTGGGTCATCGCGGGGTTCACACTGGTCATGGGGGTTCTTCCGTCGGTGTGAGCCGGCCGCGGCGCACCGCCGGCTCAGGGAGGCGTCGCCGAAGAGGCCGACATGTCGGCCAGCATGATGGACATCACCACGAAGTAGGCGATGATCGCGAGGATCCCCAGCCCCACCAGGCCGATGTGGATCCAGTTGGAGATCCAGGCGTACTTCGTGAACCGCCGGAACCGCTCGACGTCGTGCTTCTCCGACATCGCGATGACCGCGAACACCATGCCGACGGCGTTGGTGAGCATGCTGCAGAGGAGCATGGTGATCAGAGCGGTCACCAGCGCGCCGATCGCCCTGCCCTGGCCCGCCTCGATCTCCGGGTGGGTGGCCGGCGGGTACGGGTGGTGGGCGTACGGCGGCGGCTGCTGCTGCGGCCCGTGCCCGGTGCCGGGCGGGGGGAAGGGCCGCTGGGCGCCGGTCTGGTAGCCGGGCGGCGGGTCGTAGCCTCCGGGGCGCTGGGACGGGGGCCACTGGTCGCTCATGTGTGCTCCGCTCTTCTCGGTTCCGGCGCTCCGGAGCGCCTCGTGGTCAGGACAGCAGGGCCAGCGCCATCACCATGACGCCGAGCAGGACCGCGGCGATCACGGCCAGGTAGACGAGGATGCAGGCCCAGGTGCGGGCGATGTTCCGCTCCACCGCCTCCGGGTGCCGGGAGCCCACGGCCAGCGCGCCGAAGACCACGCCGGGGACGTTGATCAGCAGGCCGAGCAGCGGGATCCCGATCAGCAGGCACAGCAGCGGGAAGAGCAGGCTGAGCAGGGCGCACAGCAGGGCGGCGACGGCGGCCCCGGTCCGCGCCGGAGGACCGGAGGGGAGAGCCGGAGCGGGCTGCGGGGGCGGCGCGGCCGCCGTGCGGTAGGCCTGCGGCACCGGGGGCCGCGCCGCCGCGGCCTGCGGTACCGGTGCGGCCGGGACCGGCGCGGGCGCCGTCCCGGCGGGCGGCGGCATGAGGACGGGACCGTCCTCCCAGAACCGCTCGGTGGCGGGCCGGTGCCCCTGCATGCGTTCCCCTCCTCCCGGACGGCCGGCTCATCGGAGCGGCGTTCCCGAGGCGCTCCCGCTCCCCGAGGTGACGGCGATCAGCAGGAAGCCGGTCAAAACGCCGATGCCCATCGTATTCCAGGCGTTGCGGCGCAGCCCGTGCCGCAACGCCTCGTCGGGGGGCGAGCGGCATGCCGGCGGCGGACACGGGCGCGGTGGCCCCGCGAACAGGGGTGCGGCGGGCCGTCATCGCGATCGCGGCAGGGCCGCCGAGGCGCGGCCCGGGGCGGTCTCCGGGGGCGCCGGCGGCGGTGTCGGCGTCCTGCTCGGCGACGGTGCGGTACCCGGCGCCGGGCGGCGGCACCATGCCGTCGCGGGGGTCGTGCACGGGGCGTCCTCCAGGGCGTTCTCCGTCTCGCCCCTCTGATGGGCGCCCGGGCGCCGCGGGTTCCGCGGCGGCCGGATCCGGCCGCCGGCCGGGCCCGTACCCGGGGAAGGCGCCGCGGCCGCCCCGGCCGGTTCCGGGCCGGCCGCGGCGCCGGCGGGCTCGCGGGAGAAGGACGGAGGGCCCGGCGGCGGCCCCACCGCCGGACCCCGGTCCGTCGGCGGGGACGGCCCTCCGCGCCGCCCCAAGGCGGCGGTCCCGGCGCCGGAGGAGGGGCGGCCTCAGTACAGGACGTTGCCCGGGACGAACCCCTGCACCCAGGAGCCCGCCCGGGTGAGCATCCACAGGGTGAGCACGGCCATCACGAAGAACATCACGGCCGCCGCGCCCAGGCAGTACCAGGAGTACCGGGCCAGCGTCTCGGCCTCCTCGTAGAGCCCGCGGTCGCGCTTGTGCCCGGCGCGCACCGCGAACACGATGCCGACCACGCCGAAGATCCAGTTGGCGCAGCACAGGAAGGTCAGCGCGTGCAGGATGAGCGCCATCGTGGAGCTGCTGGAGCCGCCCCCGGCGGCGGGGGCCGGGCGCTCGGCGCGCGCCTCGCGGTCCTCGTGGTCCGCCTCGTCTCCGCGGTCCTCGCGCACCTCGCGGCCGGTGTCCGTACCGCGGTCGGCGCGGGCCGGGCGCCCGGTGCCCGCCCCGCGCTCCGCGCCCGCCCCGTGCCCGGGGCGCGCCGCGCGGTCCTCGCGGCGGTCCGGGCGCCCTTCGGGCGGGGCGGGGGCGCGGTCCGCGCGCGGCTCGGCCCGCTCCCGCCGGGGCGGCTCCTCCCGGGCGGGCCCCTCGGGTCTGCGGGAGCGCCGGGGCGGTGGCTCGTCACGGGGGGACGCGGCGCCGGGCGGCAGCTGCGGGTCGCTCATCGCGGCCGACCCTTTCTGTTTCTCGGGGGCCTTCGAGGTCCCTCCTATCTCACCAGAAGGCGCGATCCCGCGCAGGGCCGGGATTCCGCTCGGCCGGGGCCGGATCAGTCGAAGTCGATGCGGACCGAGTGGACGCTGAGCAGCGGCGGGATCCACTGGGTGGCGTCGCGGCCCGCGCCGAGCGCGACCCCGGTGCAGTCCGGCCCGGAATAGAGCGCGTAGTCCGCGATCGGGTCGGCGTCGGCGTAGCCCACCGGGCGGGGCGCGGGGAAGGTGTGGCAGCCGTCCTCGACCTCCAGCACGGTGTGGCCGATGCCGGGGGCGGCGTAGAGCGCCAGGGTTCCGGAGTCGGCGGTCGCGGCGCCGGCCGCGGGGGCCGCGCCCAGCAGGAGTCCGGTGAGGGCGGCGACCAGGGCCGCGGAGCCGGGTGCGCGCATGTCGGCCTCTCTCGTCGGTGGGGACCGGGGCGGGCGGCCGCCGGTCGTCGGCGCGGGGGGCAGGGCTCATTCATACACCGCGGAGCGGGCTCGCGTGGCTACTTTCGGTCATCAAAACGGAAGTGGGTCGGCCGACCGGTACTCGGTGAACGGGATATTCGCCGAGCATCGGGTGATTCCGGGCGGGCGGCACCGATCTTGCGGCACCATGTGCCCATGACCGAGCAACCCGATCGCCTGGTCCTGGACTACGTATCGCGGGTGGGGGAGGCCGCGTACGGGGCCGTCCCCTCGCGGCGGCGGGTCGCCTTCCTCGCGGAGGTGCGGACCAGGGTGGACGAGGCCTGTGCGGCCGCCGGCGCGCGCAGCGCGGACGATGTGCGCCGGGTGCTGCGCGGCTTCGGCGCCCCGGAGGACGTCGTCGAGGCGGAGCTCGCCGCGCGCGCCGGGGAGCCGGACGGCCCCGGAGAGAACGGCGCGGGCGGGGGCGCGCCGGGGGACCGGGTCTACCGGCGCCGCGAGCCGCCGCCGTGGCGGGGCGGCCCGGAGACCGGCTGGCTGGGGTCGCGGGCCGGGACCGGGCGGGCGGTCGCGGTCGGTCCGGAGCGCGGCTCGCCCATCGTGACGACCAGGTCGCGGAGTACGGCCGGCCGGGCCGCGGGCACCCTCGGTGCGCTGCTGTCCCACCCGGCCGAGCTGGTCGCCCTCCTGCTCCACCTGGCCGGGGCGGTCCTCGCGGCCGCGGCGCCGCTGTGGCCGGTGGCCGCCGTGATGGTGGCGCTGAGCCGGGTGTGGCGGCGCAGCGACAAATGGGTGCTGGTGGGCGTGCCGATCGCGGCGACCGCGGTCGGCATGGCGCTGTGGCCGGGGGAGGCGCCCTATGTGGACCAGTACCTGCTCGGCTCGCTCGCCGAGACGGGGCTGACCGGCCTGCGCGCGGCGCTGGCGGGGTGCGCCGTGTACATGCTGCTCCGGATCGGCGGATCGGCCGGAAAAGCCGCCGGGGAGAAGGCGCGGAACGGGGTCATGGGCCGTTAAATCCTCCGGAATAACATCCTTGACCTGCACTTTCATGGGCGTGTCGGGAGGGCGGCCCGGGTAAGCATGGACCTGCGTCGCCGTTTTCGGACAGCGGTCCCAGTGCGGACGGCGCGATCGGCGCCCGCCGTATCCGGGGCGCCTGGCAGGTCCGACGCCGCCCCGGCTCCGCCGGGTCCCGTCCCAGCACTCCGCAACCAGCGGTGGCGGGGCGGCCGTCAGAGAGAGGCCCGGAAATCCGCTTCCGGGCCTCTCGCCTTGTCCGGGGCGCTGGCCGGATATGGCCGATGCGTTTATCCGCATTTGGCGGAATCGGCGGCGCGCTCGCCCTCGCCCCCCGAGTTCGGAGAGCACTAGCCTTGAAATCCCCTATGAAAAGATGGGTCTGCGGGATCTAGCGGACATTCGCCTAAGAACAGGGCGCCCCCTCTCGGTCCCCCCACACCGTCTGGTCCTACGGCGAGAACGTGAGGTCACACGTGCCCACCGGCAAGGTCAAGTGGTACGACAACGACAAGGGATTCGGTTTTCTCACCCGCGACGACGGCGGTGAGGTCTTCGTGCACTCCTCTGCGCTGCCGGCCGGGACCCCGTCCCTCCGGGCCGGCCAGCGGGTGGAGTTCGGTGTGGTCGAGGGGCGCAAGGGCGCGCAGGCCCTGCAGGTGCGCCTGCTCGACGCACCCCGGTCGGTGGCCAAGGCGCTGCGGAAGAAGCCCGACGAGATGGTCGTCATCGTCGAGGACCTGATCAAGCTGCTGGACGGGGTGTCCGGCTCCTACCGGAGGGGCAAGCACCCCGAGCGCCGGGAGGCGGCCAAGATCGCGCAGGTCCTGCGGGTGGTCGCGGACGACCTGGAGGAATGACCCGGACCCGGTCCGCCGCCGCCCCGGTGAGCTGGGGCGGGGCGGTCCCGCCCGGACTCCGGAGTGACCCCTGCCACAGGTGGGGCGCTCGCTCCGCCCGGGAAGCGCCCTACCTCCCCATTTCGACGTAACGGTCGTCTATCGAGTCGGTGTCGTGGTCTCGGTGGTGGCGGCGATCAGCGAAAATGGATGATGTGAGCCGTAGCCGTCGTACCCCCGCACCTGACAAGGCCAGCATGGAAGCGGTCGACCTCGCCCGCGAGGCCGCCGCCGAGATCGCGCGTCCGGAGTGGGTCGGTGAACACCTCTCCGCCTACGTCGAAGGCGACCGGGTGGTGACGCACCTGTTCGCGTGCCTGGACCCGGCCTACACCGGCTGGCGCTACGCCGTGACCGTGGTGCGCGCAGCCCGCGCCAAGGTCGTCACGGTCAACGAGGCCGTGCTGCTGCCCGGCAAGGAGGCGCTGCTGGCGCCGGACTGGGTGCCGTGGAAGGAGCGGCTGCGCCCCGGAGACGTCGGCGTCGGCGACCTGCTGCCCGCCTCGGCCGACGACGAGCGGCTGGAGCCCGGGTTCGGCCAGGTCCCCGAGGACGCCCTGGAAGAGGAGGGCGAGGACCGGCAGATGATCTGGGAGCTGGGCCTGGGCCGCAAGCGGGTCCTCTCCGAGGCCGGGCGCGAGTCCGCCGCCGAGCGCTGGTACAACGGCGAGGCCGGGCCGCGCAGCCCGATCGCGACCGCCGCCCCCGGGCGCTGCGCCACCTGCGGTTTCATGACGCTCATGGCCGGCAACTTCCGGCGCATGTTCGGTGTGTGCACCAACGAGTTCGCGCCCGACGACGGCAAGGTCGTCTCCTTCGACCACGGCTGCGGCGCCCACTCCGAGGCGGTCCGCGAGCCGGTCCGCGCCGAGCGGGCCTCCGAGCCCGTGGTCGACGAGCTGGGCTACGATCACATCGTTTTCGACGACACGACCGAGCTGGAGCTGGTCTCCTCCGAGGGCTGAACCGGGCGGGGGCCCGCCCGGAGGGAGCCGCATGCGCAGCAGCCTTTTCGACGAGGCGGCGGAGAACGACCGGCCGGGGATGTCCCTGCAGAACCGGAAGATGCTCCGGGTCCGCCTGGAGGGCGGCGAGTTCCACGCCCGGCAGGGGTCGATGGTCGCCTACCAGGGCCAGGTCGACTTCGCCTACAAGGGCGCCGGAGTGAAGCGGTTCCTGAAGAAGGCGTTCACCGGTGAGGGGCTGTCGCTGATGACGGTCTCCGGCGCCGGCGACGTGTTCCTCGCCCGGGACGCCTGGGACGTGCACCTGGTCGACCTGGAGGACGACGCGATCACGGTCAACGCCGAGAACGTGCTGGCCTTCGAGTCCGGCCTGGACTGGGACGTCTCCCGGGTGGAGGGCGCCGGGATGGCCGCGGGCGGCCTGTTCAACACCGTGTTCACCGGGCGCGGCCGGATCGCCGTGGCCTGCCTCGGCGCCCCGGTGCTGATCGGCGTCGACCGGCCCACCTACGCCGACACCCAGTCGGTCGTCGCCTGGTCCACCTCGCTGCGCACCGGGGTGCGCCGCACCGCCAAGGCCGGCGCGCTGGTCGGCCGGGGCAGCGGCGAGGCGTTCCAGCTCGCCTTCGAGGGCGAGGGCTTCGTCCTGGTGCAGGCCTCCGAGGGCCCGCCGCCCCAGCCGGCCCAGGGCTGACCCCGACCGCCGGACCGCCCGGCAGGCCGACCGGGAGGTCCGGCGGTCGCGTCCCCTCCGGGGCAGGCAATGGCCGATGCCGCGGAGCCCGGCCCTTCTGCCCCGGAGGACCGTCCGCCGCCGATCCGGCCGGACACCGGAACCGCGCTGAGAGCCTGTCGGGTGTGCGGGCGGTCGCGCGGCCCGCCCAGCGGGCCGGAGGGGATCGGATGCACCGAGGCATGCCGCACCGCCGCACCCGGACCGGCGAGTGGCGGTGCAGCCGCCGCAGCGCTCCGGGCGGCACCGCAGTCCGGCGCGGCGGCACCCTCTTCCGGACCGCCCCGCCCCCTCCGCAGTGGTGCGGTCCCGGCGACGGCTCCGGAACCGGTCCCGCCGCGCCGCGGGAAACCCGCTCGGCGCCCCCTCCTCCGTCGCGTACCGTAGTGCCGCACCGATCCGGGAGGAGACCCCATGGACGCCCGAACCGCCGATCCGTACGGCACCGCCGGGCTGCGGCGGCGCGTACTCGACGGCTGGTCCGCGTCGCCCTCCCGGTTCCGGGAGGACGCCAACGCCGAAGAGGACCACGCCCTCGGCGGGTACCGCGACCGCGCCGTCGTCGAGCTGGCCCAGAACGCCGCGGACGCCGCGCTGCGCGCCGGGGTCCCCGGCCGGCTGCTGCTCCGCCTCGACGGCGGCGCGCTCACCGCCGCCAACACCGGCGCCCCGCTCACCGCGGAGGGCGTGGAGTCGATGTCCACCCTGCGCGCCTCGGCCAAGCGCGGCGGCGACGGCGCGGCCCCGGTCGGCCGGTTCGGCGTCGGCTTCGCCTCGGTGGCGGCGCTCTCCGACGACGTCACCGCCGCCTCCCGGGACGGCGCGGTGCGGTGGAGCGCCGAGGCCGCCCGCGCCGAGATCGGCGCCGAGCTGCTGGACACCGGCCGGGCCGACCCCGGCCTCGCCGAGGAGCTGCACCGCCGCGGCGGCGCCCTCCCGCTGCTCCGGCTCCCGTTCCCGGCCGCAGGCGCCCCGGCGGTCCCGGACGGCTACGACACCGCCGTCACCCTGCTGCTCCGCGACGCCGAGGCCCGCGCGACCGCCGCCCGGCTGCTCGCCGAGACCGGCCCGGCCCTGCTGCTGGCGCTGCCCGCGCTGGCCGAGGTGCGGATCGAGACCCCCGGCGGGGAGCGGGTGCTCACCCGCGGGGACCGGCCCTCCACCGACCCCGACCTGCCCGGGGCGGAGGACGTGCTGATCGGCGCGGACGGCCCGGACGGGCCGAGCGGCACGCACTGGCGGACCCTCACCCGCACCGGCCGGTTCGACCCCGGACAGCTGGCCGACCGGCCGGTCGAAGAGCGGGACCGGCCGGACTGGACGCTGACCTGGGCGACCGCCCTCGACGAGGAGGGCCGCCCCGGGCTGCCCCCGGGCGTGCCCCGGGTACTGCACGCCCCCACCCCCTCCGACACCCCGCTGGACCTGCCCGCCCTGCTCATCGCCTCGTTCCCGCTCACTCCGGACCGGCGCGGGGTCGCCCCCGGGCCCGCGGCCGACGCGCTGCTCGCCGAGGCCGCCGAGGCCTACGCCGAGCTGCTCTGCCGGCTGGAGCCGCGCGCGGCGCTCGACCTGGTCCCGCAGCCCGTGCTGGGCGGCGGCGAGTTCGACGGCCGGTTCCGCGCGCTGGCCGGCGACCCGCTGCAGGACGCCCCGTTCCTGCGCACGGCGGGCGGTGAGCCGGTCAGCCCGCGCGACGCGGTGCTGGTGGAGGGCGGACCGGAGGTGGCCGAGGCGATCGCCGGGGCCGTCCCGGCCGCGCTGCCCGGCGACGCCGACCCCGCCCACCCCGGCCTGGCCCGGCTCCGGGTGCGCCGGATCGGCCCGGCCGAGCTGGCCGACCTCCTCGCCGAACTGGACAGGGAGCCGGCCTGGTGGGCGCGGCTGTACGCGGCGCTGCGCGGCGCGGTCGCCGCCGGGGCCGACGCCGGCGAGCTCGGCGCCCTGCCGGTGCCGCTGGCCGACGGCAGGACGGTGCGCGGTCCGCGCTCCCTGCTCATCCCCGGTCCCGGCGTCTTCGAGGCGCTGCCGGACCCGCGCGCGCTGGCCCCGCTCGGCCTGCGCATCGTGCACCCGGAGGCGGCCGATCCGCTGCTGGTCCGGCTGGGCGCGGTGGAGGCCGGCCCGTACGCGGTGCTCTCCGACGCGCAGACCCGGGCGGCGGTCCGGGGCTCGCTGGACGCCGAGGACCCGGACGCGGTCGCCGCCCCGGTGCTCGCCCTGGCCGCGGCCTCCGCCGCGTCCACCGCCGACCTGCCCTGGCTGGCCGAGCTGGCGCTCCGCGACGACGAGGACGGCTACTCGGTCGCCGGCGAGCTGCTGCTGCCGGAGAGCCCGCTGCGCGAGGTGTTCACCGACGACGCCCCGTTCGGGCTGGTCGCCGGCGACCTGGTGGAGCGGTACGGGGCCCGGCTGCTCGCCGCGGTCGGCGTGCTGGACGGCTTCACCGCGGTCCGCGCCGAGGACGTGACGCTGGGCGAGGCCCTGGAGGAGGTCCTGGACGACCTCCCGCTGGACGGCCTGGAGGAGTGGGCCGAGGAGGTCTCCGCCCGGCTCGGCGACCCCGACCTGCCGCCGACCGTCCCCGAGCTGGTGGCCGTGGCCGACCTGGAGTTCGTCCGGGAGGACCGCTGGCCCCGGGCGCTGGAGCTGCTGGCCGGGGCCGCCGGGACCCGCGCCGCGGTCACCGACCCGGCCCGGGTGCTGCTGGAGGGCGGCCGCTCGGCGGACGTCCCGTCCTACACCGCCTGGTGGCTGCGGACCGGGGCGCTGCTCGGCGGGGCCGCCCCGGGCGACCTGCGGCTGCCCGACGCCGACCCGGTGCTGCACGGGCTGTACGAGCCCGCGCCGAAGGGCGTCGACGCGGCCCTGGCCCGCGCGATCGGCGTCCGCGGCACCCTGGAGGACCTGCTCGCCGACCCGGACGGGCCGGACGACCTGCTGGACCGGCTGGCCGACCCGGAGCGCCGGATCGGCCACCGGGCGCTGCACCGGCTGTGGACCGCGCTGGCCGGGGCCGACCCGGAGCGGGTGGAGCCGCCGGAGCAGGTCCGCGCGGTGCAGGGCGGGGCGATCGTCGTCGCCGACGCCGAGGACGTCCTGGTGGTGGACGCCCCCGACCTGCTGCCGCTGCTGGCCGACCGGCCGGTGCTGCTCCCGCCCGCCGGGCTGGCCTCGGCGCTGGCCGACGTCCTCGACCTGCCGCTGGCCGGCGAGGAGGTCCCGGCGCCGGTCACCGCCCCCGGCGACGTCCGCCAGGTGCCCGACGAGGTCCGGCACTTCATCGACACCGACGCACTGACCTACGTGCACCACGAGGCGATCGAGGTGGACGGCGTCCCCCTGGAGTGGCGCCTCGCGGAGGGCGTCCCGCACGCCACCGGCCCCGAGGGCCTGGCCCGCGCCCTGTGCTGGAAGGCCGGCGCCTGGCACCGCCGCCACCTCGTCGCCCGCGTCCTCACCGACCCGGACCGCGCCCCGCTCCTGCTGGCCGAGGCCGACCTGGAGTGACCCCGGCGGCCGTGCGGCCGCCCAGCGCAGTCCGGGCGGGGTCCGGGACCTGGCCGGGTGCGGTGCGGTCGTGCCCGCCGCTCCGCACTGGGATCGCTGCCGGGAAAGGGGAAGCGGCCGCAGAAGAACCCCCGGCCCCCGCCCCTTTCCCGCGATGATCTCGGAGTCGCGGGCCCGGCAGAGCGCGCGGGCGGGCCCGCAACTCCGAGATCATCGCCCTGGGACGGGGGCTCCCATCAGCGGTCTGAGCTTGTTCTCAACCTGGGCGGGCGTGGTGCTCCTTCGGGCTCATGGCGCGTTCGGCTGTCTTTCCCCGCGTCATGGCGCGGTGCCCGACACCGGTTCTTCGACACCCGGGGGCGCCCGGGGCCGGGGGTTCGGGCGCACCGGCGGGACGGGCCGCCTCCGCGCGGACGCTGTGAAAGCCCCCCCGCACCCGCGCCGGGCCCGACCGCCCCGGCGGCCGGGGCGGGCGTAGCCGGGTGCGGGCGGCGATCACAGGCCACCTCCACCGGTCGGCCGCCTCGATGCCCCGGCCGCCCCCGAGGTTGAAGAACAAGCCGAGCAGGTGGGGCGGGTGCCGTCGCCGCCGCCGGTCTTCGGCGGGGCGTTGTTCCTGTGTTCCGGCGGCACCGGCTCCGGGCCCGCGCCGGATCGGAGGCGGGAGCGAGCCGCGGAGCGGCCTTGCGGGGCGGGCGGCCCGCTCCGTGCGGGGGTCCGGAGCCGGCCGGAAGAGCAGCGGGAGCAGGGCGGGTCAGCGGGCCACGCGGAAGAAGCCCTCGGCGATCAGGGAGCGGAGCACGTCGGGGAGGCGGTGGCGGAGCCGGGCCGGGTCCTCCTCGGTGAGCTGGGCGATGGCGTCGAGCAGCGGGCCGACCGGCATGGTGCCGTCGCAGACACCGGCCAGCGCCGCCTCGACGGTGCCCACCTGGGCGGCGCGGCGCAGGCCGTTCTCCTGGCGGAGCACGATGCGCTGCGGGTCCGGCGCGCCGGGGGTGCCGATCCGCTCCTCGACGACGCCCGGGGCCAGGGCCACGTGCGCGGAGAGCAGCGCCGCGTCGGTCAGCCGGTGCGCGGTCATCGCGCCGTCGACCACGTCGGGGAGGTAGCCGCCGACCGGCTGGTCGATCTCGTGCCGGAGCTCCTCGACCCGGACCGCGGCGTCCTGCGCGGCGTCGTTGCGCAGGCAGATCCAGCCGAAGCCGATGCCCTCCACGCCCTCCCGCTCGAAGTACTCCAGCCAGGCGTCGTACCGGCGGGTGTACTCGGGGCCGCCCTGCTCGCAGGAGTCGCGCAGCCACAGCTCGACGTACTCGGCGGGGTCCTGGACGTCGCGCTGGACCACCCAGCCGGAGCAGCCCGCGCCGGCCACCCACTCGCCGACCCGGTCCCGCCAGTCCTCGCCGTCGACGTGCAGCCAGTTGCCGAGGAGCTGGCACCAGCCGCCGTCGGTGAGGTGCCGCGGAGCCTCGCGGACCAGCTCGGCGACGACCGCGTCCCCGGGCAGGTCGGATTCGCGGTAGGTGAAGTTCGCGGCCCCGGGGGTGATGACGAACGGCGGGTTGGACACGATCAGGTCGAAGCGCTCGCCGGCCACCGGCTCGTACAGCGATCCGCGGCGCACCGCCACGTTGTCCGCGCCGGACAGCGCGGCGCTGATCTCGGCGAAGCGCAGCGCGCGCGGGTTGACGTCGGTCGCGCACACCTCGGCGGCGCGGCCGGCCAGGTGCAGGGCCTGCACGCCGCAGCCGGTGCCCAGGTCCAGCGCGCGCTCGACCGGCCCGTCCACGATGAGCCGGGACAGGGTGGCGGACGCGCCGCCCGCGCCCACCACGTGGTCCGGCCGGGGCACGCCCTGGCCGGGCCGGACGGTGGGGTCGCTGACCACGTAGCCGGGCTCGCCGCCGTCCAGCTCCCACGGGCCCAGGTGCACCAGGGCGCGGACGCCGCGGCCGTCCACCGCGAGCAGCCCTTCGGCGGCCAGCTCGTCGACGGGCAGCAGCGCGCGGGCCGCCTTCTCCTCGATCGGCTCCTGCAGCCACCACAGCCGGAGCAGCCTCCCCAGGCCCTCCTCGCCGCCGGTCGCGCGCAGCGCAGGGACCAGCTGCTCCCGGGCCAGGGCGCGCGCGGCGGTCCCGCCCAGGCGGTCGCGCACGCCGGCGACGGTGTAGTCGGCGTCGATCAGGATCCGGCGCAGCCGTTCGGCCAGCCGTCGCGGGAAGGGGCGGAGCGTTTCAGACACGGGCCCATTATCACGGAGAACCCGTCCGCTTCGGCTCATCCGCGCTGCGGGCCCGGGCGGTCCGGCGGGGTCAGGCGGGGCGGTCGGCGCCGGGCGGTGCCTCCGGGGCGGGGGCGGGCCGCTCCCCGGGGTCCGGGGCCTCTTCGGCGGTGGCCGCGGCGCGCTCCGCGGACCGCTCGGCCTCGGCGCGGGCCCGCTTGTCCAGCAGGCGGGGGATGTAGAAGAAGGCGAAGACGCCGAGCACCATCCCGGTGACGCACACGGCGACCCGCCAGCGCTGGTCGGGGTCGAGACCGTCGCCCCAGACCAGGAGGGCGGCCAGCGCCGCGGTCCAGCCCAGGGTGCCCAGGGCCGTGGGGACGCGGTAGTCGAACTCCAGGACCTCGGGGTCGGGACGTCGGGGTGTGCGCACGCCTCCAGGCTACGTCAGCGCGGAGCGGTGGGGCCGGGGCCGCGTGCCGCGCGGTGGGCGCCCGCGGCCCCGGCCGTTGTATGTTCCTCCAAGTGGTGAGACGGGGAACATGTCCTGGTTTGTACGAATATGCAACTAACCTGGTCTCGTCCCTTAATTCGCACATGTCAGGGTCAGCCGAGTGAACGCAACGCCACAGTCCACCTCCGCCCCCGCCGCGCCCGCCGGCCTGCGCGGCCGGATCGACGCCTACTTCCGCGTCACCGCGCGGGGATCGAACTTCGCCCGGGAGATCCGCGGCGGCCTCGTGACCTTCTTCGCGATGGCCTACATCATCGTGCTCAACCCGCTGATCATCGGGACGGCGCCGGACGCCAACGGCGACGAGCTGGGCATCGCCCGGGTGGCGGCGACCACCGCCCTGGTCGGCGGGGTCATCTCGATCCTGATGGGCGTGGTCAGCCGCTACCCGTTCGCGGTGGCGGCCGGCATGGGCCTCAACGTGATCGTCGCCTACACCCTGGCCCCCGAGATGACCTGGGCCGATGCCATGGGCCTGGTGGTCCTGGAGGGCATCGTGCTGATGGTCCTGGTGCTCACCGGGTTCCGCAACGCGGTGTTCCGCGCGGTGCCGGCCGGGCTGAAGAGCGCGATCGCGGTCGGCGTGGGCATGTTCCTCGCCTTCGTCGGGTTCGTGAACGCCGGCTTCATCCGGCGGGTCCCGGACGCGGCGGGCAGCACGGTCCCGGTCCAGCTCGGCTCCGGGCACCTGAACGGCTGGCCGATCCTGGTGTTCGTGCTGGGCCTGGCGCTGACCATCGCGCTGATCGTGCGCAAGGTGAAGGGCGCGATGCTGATCGGCATGGTCGCCGCCACCGCGGCCGCGATCGCGGTGGAGGCGTTCGCGAAGGTCGGCCCGTCGGTCGGCGCCGGCGGCGAGCCCAACCCGACCGGCTGGTCGCTGACCGTGCCGACGCTGCCGTCCTCCCCGGGCGACGTGGTGGCGGTGCCCGACTTCGGGCTGGTCGGCCAGTTCAACCTGTTCGGCAGCTTCGCCGGCATCGGCGTCATCGCCGTCGTCCTGCTGGTCTTCACCCTGCTGCTGGCCGACTTCTTCGACACCATGGGCACCATGGTCGGCGTGGCCGAACAGGGCAGGATGCTCGACTCCGACGGCAACCTGGACGGCAGCCGCGGGGTCCTGGTCGTCGACGCGGTCGGCACGATGGCCGGCGGCGCCGCCTCGGCCTCGGTGAACACCGTCTTCGCCGAGTCGTCGGCGGGCGTCGCCGAAGGCGCGCGGACCGGTATCGCGCCGATCGTCACCGGCCTGCTGTTCCTGGTGGCGACGCTGTTCGCGCCGCTGGTGGAGATCGTGCCGTTCGAGGCCGCGACCCCGGTGCTGATCATCGTCGGCTTCATGATGATGACCCAGGTCACCAAGATCGACTTCAGCGACCTGTCGCTGGGCGTCCCGGCGTTCATCACCATCGCCACCATGCCGTTCACCTACTCCATCGCCAACGGCATCGGCTTCGGCTTCATCGCCCACGTGCTGATCAAGGCGGTCCAGGGCCGCCCGCGCGAGGTGCACCCGCTGATGTGGATCGTCTCCGCGGCGTTCCTGGTCTTCTTCGCGCTGGAGCCGCTCAAGGCGCTTTTCGCAGGCTGAGGCGCGATTCCGGATAGAGTTCCCTGTCCGCCCCTCCGGGCGGGCAGGGCACCGCCGTACCGCAGCGCGGCTCGTCCCCGCTGCGGCGGGGAATGGCGGGGTGCCGCCGTTTGTTAGCAAGAGTAATGAGTCGTGCTAATGAAGAATCCCGACCTCACCCCGCAGACCCGAACCGACGCCGGACTGGCGGCGGTGCTCCGCGTGGCCGTGGGCAGGCTCGCCCGGCGGCTCAGGGCGCAGCGCCCCGACGCGTCGCTCTCCCTGGGGCAGGGGGCCGTCCTGTTCGCCCTCGCCCGCCACGGCCAGATGACCCCGCGAGCCCTGGCCGACCACGAGAAGGTGCAGCCCCCCTCGATGACCAGGATCATCACCGCGCTGGAAGAGCGCGGCCTGGTCACCCGGACACCGCACCCGCAGGACCGCCGGCAGCAGCTGGTGGACCTGACCGGAGCGGGCCGGACCCTGGTCCGGGAGGACCAGCACCGGCGGGAGGCCTGGCTGGCCCGGAGGCTGGCCGAGCTGAGCCCGCGGGAGAAGACGGTGCTGCGGGAGGCGGCGGAGATCCTGGACCGGCTGAGCCAGTCTTAACCGCCCCGCCCGATCCCGCCGACCAGGTCGCCGGCGCACCGGCGGCGGAGGCCCCGCACGACCCGGCCCCCGGCGCCCCGGAGCGGGCCGGCGCGGCCGAGGACGGTGCGGCCGACCGGGCGGCGGGCGGCGCCTCGGGGGGCGGCGGAGCGGCGGACGCCGAGGGGGCCGGCGAAGCCGAGCGGCCCCGCCGGGGCCCGGCGATGTTCCGCTCCCTGGCGATCCGCAACTACCGCCTCTTCGCCGCCGGCCAGGTGGTCTCCAACACCGGCACCTGGATGCAGCGGGTCGCCCAGGACTGGCTGGTCCTCCAGATCAGCGGCGGCAGCGGCATCGCCCTGGGCATCACCACCGCCCTGCAGTTCCTGCCCATGCTCCTGCTCGGCCTCTGGGGCGGCACCATCGTCGACCGCGCGAACAAGCGGCGGCTGCTCATCGCCACCCAGGCCGTGATGGGCGTGCTCGCCCTCGGCCTCGGCGTACTGGCCACCGCCGGGCACGCCCAGGTCTGGCACGTCTACCTGTTCGCGTTCGGCCTCGGCCTGGTCACCGTGCTGGACAACCCGGCCCGGCAGACCTTCGTGGTGGAGATGGTCGGCCGCCGCGACCTGCCCAACGCGATCGCGCTGAACAGCGCCAGCTTCCAGCTGGGCCGGGTGGTCGGCCCCGCCGTCGCCGGCCTGCTCATCGCCGCCGTGGGCAGCGGCCCGGTGTTCCTCATCAACGCCCTGTCCTTCCTCGCGGTGCTCACCGGGCTGTGGCTGATGCGCCCCGGCGAGCTGCAGCCCACCGAGCCCGCCCCGCGTGCCAAGGGCCAGACGATGGAGGGCCTGCGCTACGTCGCCGGCCGCCCTGACCTGCTGCTCCTGCTGGTCATGACCGGGTTCCTGCAGATGTTCGGCTCCAACGTGCAGAACCAGATCGCGCTGATGACCAACAACGTGTTCACCGCGGGCGCGGCCGCGTTCGGCGTCGCCGCCGCGGCGCTGGCCGTCGGCGCGCTGGCCGGCGCGCTGCTCTCCGCCCGCCGGGAGAGACCCCGGCTGCGCACCGTGCTGATCGGGGCGCTCGCCTTCGGCGCGGTCGAGTTCGCCTCCGCCTTCGCCCCCGGGTTCGCCTCCTTCACCCTGCTGCTGGTGCCGATGGGCATCGCCTTCCTCACCTTCACCGCGACCCAGAACGCCTTCTTCCAGCTCAGCGTGGAACCGCAGCTCCGCGGCCGGGTGATGAGCCTGTACATGCTGGTCTTCCTCGGCATGGCCCCGATCGGCGCGCCGATCGTCGGCGTGCTCGCGGACGCCTTCGGCCCCCGGGTCAGCCTCGCGACCGGCGGCGCGGTGACCATCGCGGTCACCCTCGCCGCCACCGCCCTGCTCGCCCGCAGGCTGGGCGCCCGCATCCGGCTGACCCCGCGCACCCGCCCCTTCCTCACGGTGGAGCGGGCCCGCCCCGCCGGAGCGGAGGGCGCGGCCTGACCCGGAGGCGGTGCGGCGGGCCGGTCCGCCGCACCGCCTTCCCCTCCGCGGCGGCGGCTGGCAGGCTGGCGGCACGGACACCGGTGCCGGGCCGGCCGGGCCGGCCCGCGGATGCGGAGGTGGTACGGAGTGCGGCTGTTCATCGCGGTCGACCCGCCGGAGGAGGTGCTCGACGAGGTGCAGGCCGCGGTGGCCGGAGTGCGCCGCAACGGCGACGGCCTGCGCTGGTCCGGGCGCCGCGACTGGCACATCACCCTGCACTTCCTGGGCGAGGTCGACGAGCGGCGGCGCCCCGGCCTGGAGGCGGCGTTCGCCGCCGAGGCCGCCCGGCACGGCGCGCCGCGGATCGCGGTGCGCGGCGCCGGCACCTTCCCCGGCGACGACACCCGCGCGGTGGTGCTCTGGGCCGGCGTGGAGGGCGGGACGGCTGCGCTCGGCCGGATCGCCGCCGGGCTGCGCCGGACCGCCCGCCGCTGCGGCGAGCGCGTCGAGCGCCGCCCCTACGTCCCCCACCTCACCCTGGCCCGCAGCCGCACCCCGGTCGACCTCGCCGGCACCCGCACCGCCCTGGCCGGCCTGGCCACCCCGTTCTGGCACGTCGGAGAGGTCCACCTGGTGGAGAGCCGCCCCGGCGCCGACGAGGACCGCTACCGCACCGTCGCCACCTGGCCCCTGGGCCCGGGCTGACCGCCGGGCCGCCGCCCCGCCCCCGGAACCGCTGCGGAGAGGGCCCCGGCCACCGGGCCCGGGCGCGGAGGCGCCCCGCCCCTGCGATGAACGCGGCGCTCCGGGCCGGTCGGGCCAGGCCGGCGGGCCCGGCCGCGGCCACCGCCCGGAAGACCGCTCCCCCGGCGGGCGGCCAGGGCACCGCCGCAGGCCGGGGCGGACGTCCCCGGTCGATCCTCGGGGACCGCCGCCTCCGTCCCGGAGCGCGGGCGGGGCCCGGCGGGGCCCGCATCCCGGCCCCGGCTCCGGGCGGGGGAGAGGCAGGCCACGGCGCCCCGGGGCGCGGCCGGTCCGGGGCGGGGCGACAATGGGCAGGGAGGACACCTCAGCCCGTCGTCCGCCCCCACGTCCACCGCCGCGAACGAGGTCGGCCCATGAGCATGCTCACCAACAACCGCAAGCAGCGCTGGCTGCTGCCCGCCGTGCTCGCGGTCATCATGCTGATCGTCATCGTCGGCTCTCTGCTGAGCTGACCAGCCGGGCCGCCTCCGCGACCAGCGCCGCGTTGTCCGCGGCCTCCGCGCCCGCCGAGGTGCGCAGGGTGTCCTCCAGCCCGATCCGCACGTCGCGGCCGGCCGCCACCGCGGCCTCCAGCACCGGCCAGGCGGTTCCGTCCGCCCCGTGCATCTGCCTGGGCAGATCGATCCCGGCCCGGTCCAGCACCGCGTCGATCGCGGCCGCCTCCTCCAGGGCCGCGCCGATCGCGGCGTGCGCCGGCTCCACCAGCACCCCGGTGAACTCCGCCGCGAGCCCGGTGGCGGCCAGCAGCCGCGCCGAGGCCGCCGACTCCAGCCCGGCCTCCACCCCCACCCTGCGGTCCACCAGCAGCCGGGCCACCTCCACCGCGCCCGGCTCGTGCAGGTTCACCGTCGCCGTGTCGGGCAGCGCGCCCCAGCGCTGCACCAGGTCGTAGCGGAGCCACGGGTCGGGCTGGGCGCTCAGCGCGGTCGTCACGCTGACCGGCACCCCGGGGATCTCCGCGCGCAGCCGCTCCAGCAGCGGGGTGAGCACCTGGGGGTCGAGCGCCTCCGCCCCGTCCGCCGCGCGGGGGTGGACGTGCACCGCGTCCGCGCCCGCGGCCACCGCCGCGGCCGCGTCCCGGGCCACCTGCTCGGCCGAGACCGGCAGCGCCGGGTGCGCACCGGGGCGGCGGTCCCCGTTCAGGCAGGCGGTGATCCTCATCGCCGGCTCCTCTCTGCCGCGGGGGCCGGGCCGTCCGCCCTGCCGTACGGCAGAGCATGCCCGCCCCGGGGCCGCGAATCACCCGCGGACCCGGCGCGGCCGGGCTGATGGCAGGATGTCGGCCATGACCAAGTCCGCCGCCCTCGCGCTCGCCGTCCTGCTCGCCCTGGCCCCGGCGGCCCCGGCGTCGGCGTCGGCCGCACCGAGCCCCGAGCCGAGCGGCACCGGGAACGTCCCGGAGGGCTCCGAGATCCTGTTCCGCCTCACCGACCCGAGGATCACCGAGTCCAGCGGCCTGGCCGCCTCCTCCCGGCACGAGGGGGTGTACTGGACGCACAACGACAGCGGGGAGCATCCCGCGGAGGTCTACGCCGTCGACGGCGACGGCGCGGTCCTGGCCACCGTCACCCTCTCCGGCGAGGGCGTCGAGCTGCGCGACTGGGAGGCCGTCGCGCTCGGCACCGACGAGGCCGGGGAACCGGCGGTCTACGTCGGCGACATCGGCGACAACTTCCAGGGCGGCTGGCCGAGCGTGCGGGTCTACCGGTTCACCGAGCCGGCCGAGCCGGCCGACGCCACCGTGGAGGCGGAGGCGTTCACCTTCACCTACGCCGACGGCGGCCGGGACGCCGAGGCGATGATGGTCGACCCCCGGGACGGCCGGCTCTACATCATCAGCAAGGAGGTCGCCGGCGGCGTCTACGCGGCCCCCGAGGAGCTCGACCCGGACGCGGAGAACACCCTGGAGCGGGTCGACTCCGCGCCGCTCTACGCCACCGACGCGTCGTTCTCGCCGGACGGCTCGTACTACGCGGTCCGCACCTACTGGGGAGCCACCTTCTACGACGCCGCGGACGGCGTCCCCGGGCGCAGCGCGGGCCGGGTCGGCCTGCCCGAGACCGACCAGGGCGAGTCGCTCGCCTTCACCGCGGACGGTTCGGCGGTGCTGGCCGGCACCGAGGGCCCGGAGAGCCCGGTGTGGCGGGTGCCGGTCCCCGGCCACATCGCGGAGGGAGGCGGGGAGCCCTCGCCGGCCCCGGACGCCTCCGCCGCCCCCGAGGAGGGGGAGGAGCAGGTCGGCTCCGGCCCGAGCGCGACCACCCTCATCCTCACCGGGGCCGGGGTCGCCGCCGCGGTCATCATCGGCATCGTCCTGCTGGTCCGCAGGTCCTGACGGGGCGGAGGGCTCCGCGAGCCTCGGATCGGTTCAGCGATCGTCCTCGTCCGGCTCGGTGAACTGAGACGTGTCGAACTCGGCATTGAACGGTTCCGGCAGGTGGAGGGACTCGCCGAACGGTACGGTGACGCGCCTGCGGTACACCCCGTCCTCGGGTTCCTCGAAGAGGGTCACAGAAGGCCCTTCCGGGGCCCAATGGTCAACGAGAAGGTAGAGCGGGACTCCACTGAGGGCGTATCCCCTCAGCTTGTGCTTGCGGTCCTGCTCCCTGCTGCTCGGTGAGACGACCTCCGCGGTGAGGAGGGCTTTGGAAGCAGGGGGGAAGCTCTTTTTGCGAATGGCCTCGAAGAGTGCCCGGTTCGGCAGGATCAGCGCGTCAGGGATGTAGAGCTGGCTGCTCGACGGGAGCAGGATGCCCTGCGTCGTGTAGATGCCGCACGCATCCGGCAAGTGTTTCGGGAGGAACTGCAGAAGCAGATTGAGGATGAAGTTGTGCAGTGCGGCCGGGGGCGCCATGAGCCTGATGTCTCCATCGATGATCTCGGCCCGCCAACCGTCGGGCACGTCCAGCTCTCGCCAGGTGCGCAGCAGCAGCTCGAACTGGGCGTCGTCCCGGTCGGAAACAAGGTCAGGCTCGGCCATCAAGAGACTCATTTCGCCGCTCACCTCCGGGCAGGAGATTAGGCCAGGGGCAAGGTCTCCTGTCCGCCCTTTCACTGGAGAGCATACGGGGATCGGTCTACGGATCCCCGTCCATGCAGGTCGGACCGGCCTGGTGGCAGGTGGGCAGAGGACTTCGCGCGGTCCCTCGCCCCCCGCCCTGGAATTCCAGGCCGGGCGGAGCCGGTACAGGCCGGCCTCAGCCGCCCCGGGACTCCTCGAAGACCTCGCGGGCCAGGTAGGCGTGGCGGGAGTGGTCGGTGAAGACGCCGTCCACGCCGGCGGCGAAGAAGGCCTCGTACTCGGCGGCGAACGAGCCGTAGCCGGCCGGGTCGTCGCCGGAGCGCAGGTCGGCGGGGAGGAAGCGGTTCTCGCTGCGGAAGGTGTAGGGGTGCACCAGCAGGCCGGCCCCGTGCGCGGCCTCGACCAGGCCGGTGGGTTCGGCCAGGGCCCCGTCCTCGGCGCGCGGGACCACCAGCTCCTTGGCGGGGCCGATGGCCTGGGCGAACTCCGCCGCCTCGGCGAGCCCCTCCGGGGTGGTGAACCGGGTCTCGTCGGAGCCGAGCAGCAGCACCCGCGGGACCTCCAGCGGGGCCAGCTTCTTCAGGCTCTCCGCCTCGAAGGACTGGAGGAAGACCGGGACCTCCGGCTCCGGGCCGGCGAGCCCGGCGGCGCGCAGCGCCTCGATCAGCGGCGGCTCCAGCTCCAGGCCCTGCGCCTCGTGGTAGGCCGGGTGCTTGGTCTCCGGGTAGACGCCGATCGGGCGGCCCAGCTCGGCGGTGAGCTCGCGGGCCAGGGAGACGATCTCCTCCAGGGTGGGGATCCCGTACTCGCCGTCGTAGGAGGCGTTCTCCGGCCGCACGTCCGGGATGCGCTCGGTGGCGCGCAGCGTCTTCAGCTCGGCCAGGGTGAAGTCCTGCGCGAACCAGCCGGTGTGCTCGGTGCCGTCGATGGTGCGGGTGGTGCGCCGGTCGGCGAACTCCGGGCGGCCGGCGACGTCGGTGGTGCCGCCGATCTCCGGCTCGTGCCGGGCGACCAGGGCGCCGTCGGCCGTGGCCACCAGGTCCGTCTCGATGAAGTCGCCGCCGTACCGGGCGCCCAGCCGGTAGGAGGCCAGGGTGTGCTCGGGCCGGTGCCCGGACGCCCCCCGGTGCGAGATGACCGTGATCGCGTGGCCCCGCTTGTTCCTGCGCACGTACCTGCTCCGCCCTTGCGAACCCCGTGGCGGGCCCGGTGCGGGCCCGCGCTGACCTGGTGGCCGGCCCGTACCGCGACCGGGCCGGCCACCATGTCTATCCGCTCGGCGGCGCCGGGGCCAACTCGCTCAGGAGAGCTTGCCGACCACGTGGTCGACGCAGGCGGTCAGCGCCTGCACGTCGGCCGGCTCGATCGCCGGGAACAGGCCGATGCGCAGCTGGTTGCGGCCCAGCTTGCGGTAGGGCTCGGTGTCCACCACGCCGTTGGCGCGCAGCGCCGCGGCCACGGCGGCGGCGTCCACCGCGTCGTCGAAGTCGATGGTGCCCACGACCTGGGAGCGCTGCGCCGGGTCGGCCACGAACGGGGTGGCGAACGCGGACTTCTCCGCCCAGTCGTAGAGGGCCTGCGAGGACTCGGCGGTGCGCCGCACCGCCCAGTCCAGGCCGCCCTGCCCGTTGATCCACTCGACCTGCTCGGCGAGGAGCAGCAGGGTGCCCACGGCCGGGGTGTTGTAGGTCTGGTCCTTGCGGGAGTTGTCGATCGCGGTGGGCAGCGAGAAGAACTCCGGGACGTAGCGGCCGGAGGCGGCGATCTCCGCGGCCCGCTCCAGGGCCCGCGGGGACATGACCGCGATCCACAGCCCGCCGTCGGCGGCGAAGCTCTTCTGCGGGGCGAAGTAGTAGACGTCGGTCTCGGCGATGTCCACCGGCAGGCCGCCGGCGCCGCTGGTGGCGTCCACCAGGACCAGCGCGTCGTCCGCGGCGCCCTGCGGGCGGCGGATCGGCATGGCCACGCCGGTGGAGGTCTCGTTGTGGGTGAGCGCGTAGGCGTCCGCGCCCTCCTCGGCGCGGGCCTCGCCGTGCGTGCCCGGGGCGGTCTCGATCACGGTCGGCTCGGCCAGCCACGGGGCGCCCTTGGCCACCTTGGCGAACTTGGCGGAGAACTCGCCGAAGGCGAGGTGCTGGGACTTCTCCCGGATCAGGCCGTGCGCGGCGATGTCCCAGAAGGCGGTGGTGCCGCCGTTGCCCAGCACCACCTCGTACCCCTCGGGCAGCGGGAAGAGCGAGGCGAGGCCGGAGCGGACCCGGCCGACGAGGGACTTGACGGCCTTCTTGCGGTGCGAGGTCCCGAAGTAGGCGGAACCGGAGTCGGCGAGGGCCTTCAGCTGTTCGGGGCGGACCTTGGAGGGGCCGCATCCGAAGCGGCCGTCGGCGGGCAGCAGGTCGGCGGGGATCTGAATGTCGCTCACCCCGTACATGGTAGTGGCGGGCGGTGCGCCGCCGCAGGTGAGGGGGGACTTTTCCGGTCCTTTCGAATTCCCCGCAGGACCCGCGGCCGAATGTGAGGATCCGTCGGTGAATGTGAATTCCTGTTAATCGCGGGCGCCGTTCCGGAACCGGTTCCGGGCCCGCCCCCGGGGCGCCCCTCAGTCCCCCTCGGCGAGCGCCGCCCCGGCGCCGGGGACGTCGGAGAGCGGGCGCTCGGCCGGGCCGGTGTAGTCGGCGCTGGGGCGGACCAGGCGGCCGGTGAGCTTCTGCTCCAGGACGTGCGCCGACCAGCCGGCGGTGCGGGCCGCGGTGAACAGCGCGGTGAACAGGTCCGCGGGGACCTCCGCGAAGTCCAGCACCACCGCCGCCCAGTACTCCACGTTGGTGGCCAGCACCCGGTCCGGCTTGCGGGCCTCCAGCTCCTCCAGCGCGGCGGCCTCCAGCGCGGCCGCCGCCTCGTAGCGGGGCGCGCCCAGCTCGCGGGCGACCCGGCGGAGCACCCGGGCGCGCGGGTCCTCCGCCCGGTACACCCGGTGGCCGAAGCCCATCAGCCGCTCGCCCCGGTCCAGCACCCCGGTGACGTAGCCGCGCGCGTCGCCCAGCCGCTCGGTCTCGTCCAGCATGTGCAGCACCCGGGCCGGGGCGCCGCCGTGCAGCGGCCCGGAGAGCGCGCCCACCGCGCCGGACAGCGCCGCGGCGGCGTCCGCCCCGGTGGAGGCGATCACCCGGGCGGTGAAGGTGGAGGCGTTCATGCCGTGCTCGGCCGCCGAGGTCCAGTAGGCGTCGACCGCCCGCACGTGCGCCGGGTCCGGATCGCCGCGCAGCCGGACCATGAACCGCTCCACCGCGGTGCGGCCCTCCGCCACCCGCTCCTCGGGCACCTCGGCGAGGCCGGCCTCGGCGCGCGCCGCCGCGGCGATGACCGCCAGCGCGGTCGCCGAGACCCGGGCGATCTCCTCGCGGGCCTGCCCGCCGTCCAGGTCCAGCAGCGGCCGGAGGCCCATCCGCGGGGCGAAGGCGGCGATGCCGGCCTGCACGTCCACCCGCACGTCGCCGGTGCGCACCGGGCCGGGCACCGGGTCGGCCGGGGGCAGCCCCGGGTCCAGTTCCCCGTCGACGAGCAGACCCCAGACCCTGCCGTACTCCACCTTCCCGACCAGGGACTCGATGTCCACGCCCCGGTAGCGCAGCGCACCGCCCTCCCGGTCGGGCTCGGCGATCTCGGTCCGGAAGGCCGTGACTCCTTCGAGTCCGGGAGTGAACTCCGGCATGGCGGCTGCCTCCGCAGGTCGGTGACGTCGGTGCCGCGGCGGGGCGGGCGGCCGTGCGGCCGGGCGCACCCGCGGCGGCTGGCGCTAACCTCCGAGGACGTGTGAGGATGCACCCTTGTGAGTCATTCTGACCCTGCTGAGCTGCGGGAACCCTATTCCGGTGCACCACTTCGCCGGAGCGGGCTGCCCGCCCACCCGCTGGACCTGTTCGACGCGTGGTTCGACGAGGCGGCCGCCGAGGGCCTGGCGGAGCCCAACGCCATGGTGCTGAGCACCGTGGACCCCGACGGGACGCCGCGCTCCCGGACCGTGCTGCTCAAGGGGTTCGACCGGAGCGGCCTGCGGTTCTTCACCAACTACCGGTCCCGCAAGGGCCGGGCGCTGCTCGCGGAGCCGCGGGCGGCCGCGCTCTTCCCCTGGCACGCGGTGCGCCGCCAGGTGATCGTGACCGGGCGCGCCGAGCGGCTGAGCGACGCGGAGAACGACCGGTACTTCCGGTCCCGCCCGCGCGGCTCGCAGATCGGCGCCTGGGCCAGCGAGCACCAGTCCTCCCCGGTCGCCGAGCGGTCCCTGCTGGACGAGCGGTACGCGCACTGGGAGCGGTTCTGGGAGGGCGAGCCGGAGGTGCCCCGGCCGGACTACTGGGGCGGGTTCCGGATCGTCCCCGCCGAGGTGGAGTTCTGGCAGGGCGGCACCGACCGGATGCACGACCGGTTCCGCTACCGGTCCGCCCCGGCCGGCGCGTCCGGCGGGAGCTGGGAGATCGACCGGCTGGCCCCCTGACCCGGGGCCGCGCGCCCGGCGGCGGACCGGGCGGTCCGCCGCCCCGCTCCCGGGGAGCGCGCGTCGCCTGCGGGAGCGGCCCTGCGGGGCGCCCTGGCGTACCCTTCGTCACGCTATGATGGGGCCCACCGGTGGCCGCTTTCCGAGGGCGGCGACGACGGGCGAGAGCGGGGCCGACGGCGGCCCCGGGCCCGGTGTCCGCGTTGGGAATCCGACGCCGCCGGCCGGTGTTGGGAGTTCTGCCGCGGCGAACGCCCGACGGCGGACGAGGGGAGGAGAACGTTGACCGCGCACGGGCTCATCGACACCACGGAGATGTACCTCCGCACGATCTTCGAGCTCGAGGAGGAAGGCATCGTTCCTCTTCGGGCCCGCATCGCCGAGCGCCTCCAGCAGAGCGGCCCCACCGTGAGCCAGACCGTGGCGCGGATGGAGCGCGACGGCCTGCTCCGCGTCGAGAACGACCGGCACCTGGTCATGACGGAGGAGGGGCGCCGCCTCGCCACCCACGTCATGCGCAAGCACCGCCTGGCCGAGCGGCTCCTGGTCGACGTGATCGGCCTGCCCTGGGAGGACGTGCACGTCGAGGCGTGCCGCTGGGAGCACGTCATCTCCGAGGCGGTCGAGGAGCGGCTGATCGGGCTGCTGAACGCCCCCTCGGTCTGCCCGCACGGCAACCCCATCCCCGGCCTGGACGAGCTGGGCCTGGAGAACTACTCGCCGGAGCCGTTCGCCGACGACTCGATCCTGCCGATGACCGAGATCGCCAACGGCGCGGAGACCAGGGTCGCGGTCCGGCGGATCAGCGAGCAGATCCAGAGCGACCCGGACATCATGCTCTCCCTCAAGGACGCGGGCGTCCGGCCGGGGCAGGAGGTCGTCCTCCTCTCCACCGACGACGGCGTCCGGGTGGGCCGCGAGGACGGCGGCGAGCCGGCCGAGCTGTCCCGCGAGGTCGCCAGCCATGTGTTCGTCGCCAAGCTCTGATGTCGCCGACGGCGCAGGCCCCGGGGCGGCCCCGGCCCCGAAATGTCGCGTTGCTCTGCGGGTTTGCGTCCTATAGGGCTATGCTCGGGCGAAAGCGGGGGCGATCCGGAACGCGCGGGTCATCATGACGCGGGTCATTGACGGCAAGGTGGCGGCTGAATGAAGCGGTGGGGGGAAGCCTTCTACGACGACAGCGCGGTCACCGGGGAGACGGTCGTCGAGCGGGCGCAGATCGCCGTCATCATGACCGACCGCTTCAGCCACCTGCGCTATTGGAACGCCTACGCCCGCGACCTCTTCGGGTTCGTGGACGGCCGGGACCCGCTCGGCATCTCCTTCCTGGACATCGGCATCCACGAGTCGGACCGGGAGCGCGCCGCCCAGCTCGCCCGCCGGGTGCTCAAGGGCGAGACCTGGGAGGGCACCTTCGGCGTGGTCCGCGCCGACGCCACCTGGATGCACATCCGGGCCCAGGCCGTGCCGGTCCGCGACGAGCAGGGCGCCGTCGAGGGCATGGCGATCTTCGCCTACGAGGCGATGCGCAGCGGCCGGGTGGAGGAGCAGTACGGGCTGCTGGAGCGGATCGGCGACCGGCTGGCCGGATCGCTCCGCTACGACGGTGCGCTCAAGGCCGTCGCCGAGACCCTGGTGCCGCAGTTCGCCGACCACTGCTTCATCGACCTCTACGACGGCGACCGGCTGGTCCGCCGGGTCTCCATGCACGCCGAAGGGTGGTCGCCGCCCCCGGGCACCTGGTCCGACGTCGGCCAGGAGGTCCGCTACCCGGAGCGGAACGTGGCCGCGCTGGCGATGCGCCGGCTGGAGGCCATCGCCGTGGACGACCTCTCCTATCCCCCCGGATCACTCGACGAGGGCTCCGCCCGCGCCGTCGAGCAGGTGGGGGTGAGCTCGGCCGTCGCGGCGCCCCTGCGGGCCCGCGGTGAACTCCTGGGCGTGCTGACGCTCGCCCTGTCCCGGCTGACCCCGCGCGACAAGACCTCCTACGACGGCTTCGACCGCGACCTGGTCGGCGCGGTCGCCGGCCGGGTCGCGCTGGCCATCGACAACGCCCGGCTCTTCGAGGAGGAGCGCAGCACCGCGCTGGCCTTCCAGAACAGCCTGCTGCCCAACACCTTCCCGTCCTTCGACGGGCTGTCCATCGCGCACCGCTACGTGCCCGCCCGGCCGCTGGAGTCCCAGGGCCGCGGCGTGCAGACCCAGGTCGGCGGCGACTTCTACGACGTGGTGCCGCTGTCGGCGGGCCGGGTCGGCATCGTCGTCGGCGACGTCGAGGGGCGCGGCCCGCACGCCGCAGCGGTGATGGGGCAGCTCCGCGCCGCGCTGCGCGCCTTCGCCCAGGCCGACCGGGAGCCCGCGGACATCCTCCGCGAGCTCGACGAATGGGTGCGCAGACTGGGCGTGCCGGACGGCTCCGGCGGCACCTGGGTGCCCAGCGTCAGCTGCCTGTACATGGTCTACGACGCCTGGTCCCGGGAGCTGTCCTACGGCAACGCCGGCCACCCGCAGCCGCTGCTCATCTCCGGCGGCGAGGTCATCCCGCTGGCCCTGGAGGTCACCGACTCGCTGCTCGGCGTGAAGACCCGCGGCGTCCCCTACGACGAGGCCATCTACCACCAGGCCGACCTCACCCTGCCGGCCGGGGCGACGCTGCTGCTCTACACCGACGGACTGGTCGACCGGAGGCCGGCCGGCGGCGGGACCGCGGACGAGGGGCGGGCACTGCGCCGGCTGCGCGAGCGGGTCCGCACCGTGGCCGACTCCGACGTGGAGCGGATCGCCGACGTCGCGCTGGGCGCGGTGCCCGGGGAGAACGACGACGACACCGCGCTGCTGGTGGTCCGCACCCACCCCGACGAGCTGGCGCTGCGCGAGGGCTGGTTCGTCGCCGAGGCCCCCACCGTGGCGGAGGCGCGCCACCTGGCCGCGGCCACCTTCAAGGAGTGGGGGATGGACGCCGGCCAGTCCGAACTGGCCTGCCTGCTGGTCTCCGAGATCGTCACCAACGTGGTCATCCACGCCACCCCGCACCCGGTGCGCCGGGAGTTCACCGCCGACGGCGTGGTGGACTCCGCCGATCCGCTCGGCGGCCTGGGGCTGCAGGGCGGCGCGGACGACTTCTCCGAGGACTGGTCGGACCTGCTGGAGGAGGTCGCCGAGGCGTCCGACGAGGACACCCCGGAGCAGACCCGGTTCCTGCTCCGGCTGCGCCGCGGGGCGTCCTCGGTGTGGGTGGAGGTCTTCGACGACGACCTGCGGCTGCCCCGGATCCGCAGCGCCGGCGCCGACGACGAGGGCGGGCGCGGCCTCTACCTGGTCGACCAGCTGGCCGACCGGTGGGGGTCCAGGCCGACCCCCACCGGCAAGGCGGTCTGGTTCGAGATCTCGATGAAGGGCGACTGAGCGCCGCTCCGCCGGCCGCCCGTGCCCGCGCGCCCGGACCGCCGGGGCGCGGGCGGGCCCGGGTCAGCGCCAGGACCACGCCCACAGCAGCAGCACCAGGAAGATGAAGAAGACCACGATCCCCCCGGTGCTCCAGGGGATGTGCATCTTGGGGCGCAGTTTGCGCACCCCGATGACCAGCAGGAGGACAAGCAGTCCCAGGACGATCAAGCCGTCCCATGCACCCGTCATGACCCTGGAGACCTTTCGCCGCGACCGAGGGGGCGGTGGCTACAGGCCCATGGAGCGGCCCACGATCTCCTTCATGATCTCGGTGGTGCCACCGAAGATCGATTGGATCCGGGCGTCCTGCCAGGCCTTCGCCACCGGGTATTCCATCATGTACCCGTACCCGCCGTGCAGCTGCAGGCACCGGTCCATCACCTTGTTGGCCAGCTCCGAGCACCACCACTTGGCCTTGGCGGCGTCCTCCACCGAGAGCTCGCCCCTGTTCAGCAGGGTGATGGCCCGGTCCACGTAGGTGCGGGCCAGGTCCACTTCGGTGGCCAGTTCGGCCAGTACGAAACGGGTGTTCTGGAACTTGGAGATCGGCCGGCCGAAAGCCGTCCGCTCCTTGCAGTAGGCGATGGTGGCGGCGAGCATCGCCTCGGCGCCGGCGGTGGAGGAGACCGCGATGGAGAGCCGCTCCTGCGGCAGCTTCTCCATCAGGTGGACGAAGCCCTTGCCCTCCTCGCCGATCAGGTTGGCGGCGGGCACCCGCACATCGGAGAAGGAGAGCTCGGCGGTGTCCTGGGCCTTCAGCCCGATCTTGTCCAGGTTGCGGCCGCGCTCGAAGCCCGCGGCGCCGCGCTCCACCACGAGCAGCGAGATGCCGTGCGCGCCCGCCTCCGGGTCGGTCCGGGCCACCACGATCACCAGGTCGGAGTTGATCCCGTTGGTGATGAACGTCTTCTGCCCGTTGAGGACGTACCCGTCGCCGTCGCGTACCGCGGTGGTCCGGATGCCCTGCAGGTCGCTGCCGGCGCCGGGCTCGGTCATCGCGATCGCGGTGATGGTCTCCCCGGAGCAGAACCCGGGCAGCCAGCGCCGCTTCTGCTCCTCGGTGGTGAGGTCGACCAGGTAGGGCGCGATCACGTCGTTCTGCAGGGTGAAGCCGAGGCCGCTGGCGTGCGCCTTGCAGATCTCCTCGGAGAGGACGGCGTTGAACCGGAAGTCGCGCACCCCGCTGCCGCCGTAGGCCTCGGGGACGCCCAGGCCGAGCAGTCCGACCCGGCCCGCCTCGGCCCACACCTCGCGGGGGACGATGCCGTCCTTCTCCCACCGGTCGTGGTGCGGCTTGACCTCCCGGTCGAGGAACTCGGCGACCGACTCCCGGAAGAGGTCGTGCTCGGCTTCGAAGAGCTCCCTCTGCATGGACATGACTCCTTCGCGCACGGGGGCCGCCCGGAGGCGGGGTTGTGCCGCCAACGTTAACCGAATCCCATTCGGTTTTGCACGGTCCAAATCGCGGCAAAGCCGGGGTCTCCCCCCTCCGCCGGAGCCGGGCCCGGCCCGGCCCGCTTCCTAGGGTCGGGAAGGGGCGCCCGCCCCGGGCGCCCGCGGCTCGCGGACGGCGACGGGGGGAGCGGCCGGATGGGCAGGCACGAGGCGGCGGTGCGCAAGCGGCGGAGCGGCGGGGCGGAGGAGCCGCGGGTCGCGGTCATCATCGCCGCGCTGCTGCTGACCGTGCTGGTGGCGGCGCTGAACCAGACCGTGGTCGCCACCGCGATGCCGCGCATCGTCTCCGACCTGGGCGGGCTGAGCCACATCTCCTGGGTGGTCACCTCCTACCTGCTGGCCGTCACCGCCTGCACCCCGCTGTGGGGCAAGCTCGGCGACCAGTTCGGCCGCAAGTGGGTGCTGCTGGTCTGCCTGGCGGTCTTCCTGGCCGGGTCGGCGCTGTGCGGGCTGGCCGGCGGCTTCGGGACCCTGGTGGCCTACCGCGCGGTCCAGGGCATCGGCGGCGGCGGGCTCATGGTGCTCGCCCAGGCCGCGATCGGCGACATCGTCCCGCCGCGCCGGCGCGGCTCCTTCATGGGCCTGTTCGGCGCGGTCTTCGGGGTGGCCAGCGTCGCCGGGCCGCTGATCGGCGGGTTCATCGTGGACAACCTGTCCTGGCGGTGGGTGTTCTACGTGAACCTGCCGCTGGGGGTGGCGGCGTTCCTGGTGCTGATCGCCGCGCTGCCCGCGACCCGCGGAACCGCGCGCACCAGGGTCGACTACGCGGGCATCCTGCTGCTGGCCGCGGCGTCGGTCTGCGCGGTGCTGGTGACCTCGCTGGGCGGCACCGCCTACGGCTGGCTCTCGGTGCAGGTCATCGGGCTGATCGCGGCGACGGTGCTGCTCGCCGTGCTGTGGTGGGCCGCCGCCCGGCGGGCGGACGACCCGGTGATGCCGCTGTCGCTGTTCCGCAGCCCGGTGATCGTCGCCTCGGCGGCGATCAGCTTCGCGGTGGGCTTCGCGATGATGGGCTCGATGGCCTACATCCCGCTGTTCCTGCAGGTCGTGCACGGGTATTCGCCGACCTCGTCCGGGCTGCACCTGCTGCCGATGGTGGCGGGCATGCTCGTCTGCTCGATCGCCAGCGGGCAGCTGCTCACCCGGACCGGGCGGTACAGGATCTACCCGATCATCGGCTCCGCGCTGGTCGCACTGGCGCTGTTCCTGATGTCCGGGCTGGAGCCGGACACCCCGTTCCCGGTGCTGGGCGGGTACCTGCTCCTGCTGGGCAGCGGGCTGGGGCTGACCATGCAGGTGATCGTGGTCGCCGCGCAGAACGCCGCGGACTACCGGGACCTGGGCGCGGCCACCTCCGCGGCCACCTTCTTCCGCTCGATCGGCGGGTCGATCGGCACCTCGGTGTTCGGCGCGGTCTTCGCCGCGCAGCTCGCCGCGAACATCGCGGAGCGGATGGCCGGGGTCGCGCTGCCGCCCGGCGCCGACCCGCGGGAGCTGCAGAACGACCCGAGCGGACTGGCCGAGCTGCCGCCGGAGGCGCGGGCGGAGTTCCTCGGCGCCTACGCCGACTCGGTGGACGCGGTCTTCCTGTCCGCGGTGCCGCTGGCGCTGGCCGCGTTCGTCGTCGCGCTCTTCCTCAAGCAGATCCCGCTGCGCACCACCATCGGCCCGCCGGACCTGGACGAAGTGGTGGCGCCGGTGCGCACCGACCGCACCGCCGTGGCCGAGCTGGAGCGCGCGGTGTACCGGGCGTTCGGCAGGGAGGGGGCCCGGCACGCCTACCTCAGGCTGGCCGAGGAGGCCGGGCTGGAGCTCTCCCCGGGCGCCTGCTGGACCGTCACCCACCTGGCCGCCACCGGCCCGATCGGCGCCGAGGAGCTCTCCCGGATGTCGCACGGCACGGTCGAGCAGGACGAGTCGGTCCACCGGGAGCTGCTCCGGGCCGGCCTGCTCCGGGACGCTTCGCCCACCTGGGAGCTGAACCCCCAGGGGCGGGACGCCGCCCGCCGGCTCCGCGAGGCCCAGGAGCGGACCCTGCGCGGGCTGCTCAGGGAGTACGGCCCGGCGGACCACCCGGAGCTCAACGCGGCCCTGCACGACCTGGCCCGGTCCTGCCTCGGCGACGAGGAGGACGCCGGCCTGGTCCGCGAGGGCGGTGACGAGCGCCGCCTGTAGCGGACCCCGGTGCCGGACTCGCGCGGCGAAACCGAATATGGTTCGGTTAAGGTAGTCCGCACCGAACAGGCTCCCCCAGGAGGACCGCATGGCTGAGGCATTCATCGTCGGGGCCGTCCGCACCCCCGTCGGCACCAAGAAGGGCGCGCTGGCCGGGGTGCACCCCGCGGACCTGGGCGCACACGTCCTCAAAGAGCTGATGCGGCGCACCGGCGCCGACCCGGCGGCGGTGGAGGACGTCATCATGGGCTGCGTGAGCCAGGTCGGCCCGCAGGCCCTGGACCTCGCGCGCACCGCCTGGCTCTCCGCCGGGCTGCCGGAAACGGTCCCCGGCGTCACCATCGACCGGCAGTGCGGCTCCTCCCAGCAGGCGATCCACTTCGCCGCGCAGGGCGTGCTCAGCGGCACCCAGGACCTGGTGGTCGCCTCCGGCGTGGAGAACATGGGCATGGTGCCGATGGGCGCCAACGCCAAGTTCGCCATCGACGAGGGCCTCCCGCTCTTCGGCGACGGCTGGACCGAGCGCTACGGCATGCAGGAGATCTCCCAGTTCCGCGGCGCCCAGCTGATGGCCGAGAAGTGGGGCTACAAGCGGCAGGACCTGGAGGAGTACGCCCTGGAGAGCCACCGCCGGGCCGGCGCGGCCCTGGCGGACGGCAGGTTCGACGCCGAGATCGCCCCGATCGCCGGTGTCGAGCGGGACGAGGGCGTCCGCCCGGACACCACCCTGGAGAAGATGGCCGGCCTCAAGCCGCTGCGCGACGGCTGGGCGCTGACCGCCGCCGTGGCCAGCCAGATCTCGGTGGGCGCCGGCGCGGTGCTGATCGCCTCCGAGGCCGCGGTGGAGCGGCACGGCCTCACCCCGCTGGCCCGCATCGTGCAGCTCTCGGTGGTCGGCGACGACCCGGTCTACATGCTCACCGCCCCGATCCCGGCCACCCGGCTGGCCCTGGAGAAGGCCGGACTGGGCATCGGCGACATCGACGTCACCGAGATCAACGAGGCCTTCGCCCCGGTCCCGATGGCCTGGGCCGAGGAGCTCGGCGCGGACATGGCCAAGGTCAACCCGAACGGCGGCGCGATCGCCCTGGGCCACCCGCTCGGCGCCACCGGCGCGGTGCTGATGACCAAGCTCGTCCACGAGCTCGAGCGCTCCGGCGGCCGCTACGGCCTGCAGACCATGTGCGAGGGCGGCGGCCAGGCCAACGTCACCGTCATCGAGCGGGTCTGACGGGCCGGGGACCCGCCCGGCCGCCTGGGGAGCACGGCCCTCCGCCCTTCGGACCCGCGGAGAACCGCCGACCGGGCGCCCCCGGCCCCGCCGACCGGATCCGCGGCCCCGCGGCGCCTTCCGGGGGCCGGCCCCCGGAGCGGGCGGGCCCGGGAGGCGGCCGGGCGTGCGGTCGGCCGCCTGAAGTGTTCGGCCGCCGCCCGCCCGCCTGGAGCCTCAGCCCCGCGCCTGCCTGCGCCGGGCCCCGGCCCCGCGCCCGCCTTCATCGAGAAGCACCACCCTGCGACGGTGCCGGGGAGGGGCGGGCCGGCTGCAGGGCGGCCCGCGGCCGGACACTCCGGGCGACCGGGTGCGTACCCGACGGCCTCTGAGCCGGGGAGGGCCCGGCCGGTGCGGTGGGAGGCTCCGCTCCGCTGCGGGCAGGCGGCCGGAGCCCTCCGGCGGCCCGGTCAGCCCTGGTGGACCGGGCCGTGCTCCAGGCCGAGCCAGGCGGCCATCGACTCCAGTTCGGCGCGGAGCTCGGCGGCGGTCTCCGGCGGGGCGCCGTCCTCCAGAGTGGTGCGGCGGACCAGGAGCCGGCCGGAGGCCCGGTCGGACTTGAGGTCGGCCCGGGCGACCAGGCGGTCGCCGAGCAGGAACGGCAGCACGTAGTAGCCGTGCACCCGCTTGGCGGCCGGCACGTAGATCTCCAGCCGGTACCGGAAGCCGAACAGGGCCTCGGTCCGGCTCCGCTCCCACACCGCGGAGTCGAACGGGCTGAGCAGCGCCCGGGCGTGCAGCCGGCGCGGCACCCGGGCGTCGGCGTGCAGGTAGGCGGGGGAGTCCCAGCCCTGCACCGAGACCGGCACCAGCTCGCCGGAGTCGACCAGGCCGGCGACGGCGGCGCGCCCCTCGGCGGCGCTCAGCCGGAAGTAGTCGCGCAGGCAGCGCTCGGTGCCGACGCCGTGCGCCCGGGCGGCGATCCGGACCAGCTCGCGGCGGGCCTCCTCGGGGTCGGGGTCGGGCGCGCCGTGCACCTCGGCGGGGAGCACCCGCTCCGGCAGGTCGTAGCGGCGCTCGAACTGGGCGGTGCGCCCGTTCGCGGTCACCTCGCCGGCCCAGAACAGGAACTCCAGCGCGCGCTTGACCAGCGACCAGTTCCACCCCCAGTGGTCCTTGGCGCGCGGCGCGTCGTGCTCCAGGCCGGCCTCGATCTCCCGCGAGGTGGCCGGCCCGATCCGGGCGACCTCTTCGCGCACCGCCTTCACCAGCTCCGGCTCGTCCCGGGCGATCTGCCGCATGCCGCCCCAGGCCTCGTCCCGGGCGCGCGCCATCCGCCAGCGCAGCATCCGGTGCGTCGAGGGCGGGACCAGGCTCGCCTCGTGCGCCCAGTACTCCACCAGCCGCCCGCCGCGCCGGGTGGCCGCCCGGTCCGGCAGCGCCCGGTCGTAGGGGCCCAGCCGGGCGAAGAACGGCAGGTAGTGGCTGCGGGAGAGCACGTTCACGCTGTCGATCTGGACCACGCCGATCCGGTCGACCACCCGCTGCACGTGCCGCATGGTCGCCGCTCCGCCGGGTCTCCGGTCCGCGAACCCCTGGGCGGCCAGCGCCACCCGGCGGGCCTGGGCGAGGGAGAGCACCGAGTCGCGGCGCGGATGCGGAGCGGGAGGGGAGTCGTACATGAGTACTAACGTAGTAGCGGTTCGGTCCGCCCGCCACCGCCCCGCCGGGGCCCGCGGCCCCGCGGTCCCGAACACCCCCGGGAACGTCTCGCAGCGGAACCCCGCGGCTCCCGGCGGCCGCCGGGCCCGGGGCGGTCAGCCCATCCGGCGGTGGTGGTCCTCCTTCCCGGTGGGGCCGGGGGCGGCGTCGGCGATGAGGGGGCCCGGGGCGGACGGGTCCAGGGCGCCCTCCTCCAGCCAGGTGTAGCGGTCGGCGAGCAGGCGCTCGGCGACCTTGGCGTCGGTGCCGTCGGTGTTGGCCCACAGCGCGCGGAACAGCTCCTCGACGCGGAGCCGGGAGCGGCGGCAGAAGGCGTCGGCGAGCTCCTGGCCGGCTCGGGCCCGGTCGGGGTCCCCGGCGTGCTCCCGGCGCTCCGCCTCGGCGCGGACCACCGCCGCGCTCATCGCGAACAGCTCGGCGCCGATGTCGACCAGCCGGGCCAGGAAGGCCTGCCGCTCCTCCATCCCGCCCTGCCACCGGGACATGCCGTAGAAGGTGGACCGGGCCAGCCGGCGGGCGGCCCGCTCGGTGAAGCGCAGGTGCCCGGCGAGCGGCCCGAACCCGCCGAACGCCCCCGGGCGCTGCCCCTCGCCGACCACCAGGCCGGGCAGCCAGGAGGCGTAGAAGCCGCCCGCCTTGGCCAGCGCGCGGGCCTTGGCGGCGCCGTCCGCGTCCGGGTCGATCAGGTCCCCAGCGACCGAGAGGTGGGCGTCCACCGCCTCCCGGGCGATCATCAGGTGCATGATCTCAGTGGACCCCTCGAAGATCCGGTTGATCCGCAGGTCGCGCAGGAGCTGCTCGGCGGGGACGCCGCGCTCGCCCCGGGCGGCCAGCGAGTCGGCGGTCTCATAGCCGCGCCCGCCGCGGATCTGCACCAGCTCGTCGGCGATCTCCCAGGCCCGCTCCGAGGCCCACAGCTTGGCGATGGCCGCCTCGATCCGGATGTCCCGGCGCCCGTCGTCGGCGAGCCGCCCGGCCAGTTCCACCATGGCCTCCATGGCGTAGGCGGTCGACGCGATGAACGCGATCTTCTTGGCGATCTCCTCGTGCCGGCCGACCGGCCGGCCCCACTGCACCCGCTCGCGCGCCCACTCCCGGGCGATCCGGGTGGCCCACTTGCCCGCGCCCACGCAGATCGCGGGCAGCGACAGCCGGCCGGTGTTCAGCGTGCTCAGCGCGATCTTGAGGCCCTGCCCCTCGGCGCCGATCAGGTTGGCCGCGGGCACCCGCACCCGGTGGAAGCGGGTGACGCCGTTCTCCAGCCCGCGCAGCCCCATGAACCGGTTCCGGTTCTCCACCGTGATGCCCTCGGAGCCGCCCTCGACGACGAACGCGCTGATCCCGCCGCGGCGCCCGGGGCCCTCCGGCACCCGGGCCATCACCACCATCAGGTCGGCGACCACGCCGTTGGTGGTCCACAGCTTCACACCGTCCAGCAGGTAGGCCGAGCCGTCCCCGGTCGGGACCGCGGTGCTGCGCAGCCGCGCCGGGTCGCTGCCCACGTCCGGCTCGGTGAGCAGGAACGCGCTGATCTCCCCGGCGGCGCAGCGCGGCAGGTACTCCCGGCGCTGCTCCTCGGTGCCGAACGACTTCAGCGGCTGCGGCACCCCGATCGACTGGTGCGCGGAGAGCAGCGCGCCGATCGCCGGCGAGACCGAGCCGACCAGGGCGAGCGCCCGGTTGTAGTGGACCTGGCCCAGGCCCAGGCCGCCGTACTCGCGGGGGATCTTCATGCCGAACGCGCCGAGCTCTTTCAGGCCGCGGACCACCTCGTCGGGGATCTGCTCCTCGCGCTCGATGCGCTGGGCGTCGATGCCGGAGCAGAAGCCGCGCAGCCGGCCGAGGAACCCGGCGCCGGCCCGCTCGGCCTCCTCGTCCGGTGCCGGGCAGGGGTGGACCAGGTCGAGCCGGAGCCGGCCGAGGTAGAGCTCCTTGCCGAAGCTCGGCAGGCGCCACTCGGTCTCGCGGGCGGCCTCGGCGACGGCCCGCGCCCGCCGCTCGTCGACGCCGCCGTCCCCGGGGGAGGGGCCGCCCGTGTTCACCGCCGTCATATCGGGATCACCTCGCAGGTGGGAGGGGGTGCGGTCCGCGGCGGCCGCGGGCCGCCCGCTCCGCCGTGGCGTACATCACACACCTACCCGCCGGTACCGCCGGTGAAGCCCGGCGCCCGGCTGTCCGAGGCGGGGCCTAGGTTGCCGCGCATGACAGATGAGCGCATGATCCCCGAGCTGTCCGGCCGGGCCCGGTGGCGCACCCGCCACGACACGACCTCCCTCATCGAGGTGGACGGGGCGCCCCTCGCCGTCGGCGTCGACGAGGAGGGGGTGCTGCACACCTGCGACCTGCGCACCGGCGCCCGGACCGAGGTCCCCCTCGACCTCGACCCGCAGACCCTGGTGGGGCCGCTGCTCCACGATGAAGAGGACGAGGAGTTCGAGGAGGACGAGGAGGACGAGGAGGACCTCTCCGAGTACGAGGTCGACACCTACAAGCTCGCTGCCCGGGTCGCCGCGCTGCACCTCGGCGGGCGGCCGGTGGTCCTCACCGGGGCCGACCGCTTCGACGTGCTCATGACCGACGACGACTACGGGGGCGGCGCGGTGCGGGCCTGGGACCTGCGCACCGGCCGCATGATCGGCCGCCCCATGGACGGGCACGAGCTGGGCGTCACCGCGCTGACCGCGCTGGCCGGCCCCGGGGCGGCGCTGTCGGTGAGCAGCAGCGAGGAGGGCCGACTGGTCGTCTGGGACCTGGACCGGGGCGAGCGCGTCGCGAACCTGGCCGGCTCCTACAACGGGGTGATGGGAGCCGGGTTCGCCGGCGGCCGCCCGATCGCCGCCACCGGGGGCCACCACGACTACGTCGAAGTGTGGGACCTGGCCGCCGGGGAGCGCATCGGCGAGCCGCTGACCGGCATCGACGGTCCGGTCCGGGCCATCGCCGTCACCGAGGTCGAGGGCCGGGCCGTGGTCCTGGCGGCGGGGGACGCCGATACCGCCCTGTACCGGTGGGACCTGGTCGGCGGCGGGTCGGCCGGCGCCCCGCTCACCGGGCACACCGACTCGGTGATCGACCTTGCCGCCGTGGTCGCCGGCGGCCGCCCCATCGCGGTGTCCGGCGCGGCGGACCGCACCGCCCGGGTGTGGGACCTGGCGGGCGGCGGGCAGATCGGCGCCCCCATCGAGGGGTGCTGGCTGCTGGAGGACGTCGCCGTGATCGGGGGCGTCCCGGTCGCGCTGACCTCCAGCCTGGAGGGAGAGCTCCAGGTCTGGGACCTGGATCGGGCCGCCCGCTGAGGGCCCGCCCCCTCCGGGCGGCCCGCGGCCCGGAGGGGGGCGGTGCCCGAGGGCGCCCGGACGCCCCGCGCCGGGTCGGTACGGGTACCACCGGACCGGAGCAGGGGCGCCCGCCCCGCTTCCGCCGTCCCGAAGCGGAGGACCGCCTTCCGGCCGATGCGGCCCCGCATCGGCGGGCGGTCCCGGACCGGGGGCGGACCGGTGCCGCGTCGGCGGGCGGCACGCGGGCGGGCGACCGCACGGCGCCCGGCCCTGCCCGGGGCCCGGTGCCGCTTTCGGCCGGGCGGCCGTACGGCGCGGCCGGTGGCGGCTTCGGCCGTCCGTCCTTCCCGCACGGGCCGGGCCGAGCGGCAGGCACGCAGCGGGCCGGGGCCAGGCGCCCGGTGGGTGTGAGTCCGGCGTTGGCGCGGGCAGTGTGAGCCATCGGGGGCCTTCCGGTCAGCGGTGCAGATCTCGCAATCCACACCGGTACCGGGGCCCTCTCGTCGTATGTCAGCAGGGCTGGGCGTTCCCGGCCTTTATGGTCGGTGCAGCTGGGCCCTGTTCCGCGGATGCCTTCGGGCCGGGTGCTCCGCCGGGGGCGCGGGCGGGCGGCGGTTCGCGCGAGCCGTCTCGCTCCGGCCGTCCCGGGCGGCGGTGCGAGCGCGGTCGGCGCCGCCGGCGTCGTTCATGCCGCCCCCGCGCCGGGGCTCCGCGCTAGCGGTAGGGGAAGCGGACCGTGACCCGGGTGCCGGCGCCCGGCGCGGAGGCGATGCCCGAGTCGCCGCCGTGCGCGTCGGCGATCGCGGCGACGATGGACAGCCCCAGGCCGGAGCCGCCGCCGGGGGAGCGGGTGCCGCGGTGGAACCGGTCGAAGGCGCGGCGGAGGTCCTCGCCGGACATCCCCGGGCCCTCGTCGGAGATCTCCAGGGCGGCGTGCGCCGGGCCCGCGCTCAGCCGGACCCGGACCGGGGTGCCCTCCGGGGTGTGCTCGGCGGTGTTGGCCAGCAGGTTGGCCAGCACCTGCCGGAACCGGGCCTCGTCGATCCGGCAGGGCAGCCGGTCCGGGGCCTCCAGCGAGATCTCCCGGTCCGGGGCGACCACTCGGGCGTCGGCGACCATCTCGCGCACCACCGGGACCAGGTCGGCGGTCTCCAGGTGCAGCGAGCCGCCGCGGTCCAGCCGGGCCAGCTCCAGCAGCTCGCCGACGAGCCGGCTCATCCGCTCCGACTCGTCCTCGATCCGGCGCATCGCCCCGCCCAGCTCCTCCTCGGGCACCGCGCCCTGCCGGTACAGCTCGGCGTAGCCGCGGATCGTGGTCAGCGGGGTGCGCAGCTCGTGCGAGGCGTCGGCGGCGAACGCGCGCACCCGCTCCTCGGACTCGCGCTGCGCCGCGAAGGCCTGCTCCAGCCGGGCCAGCATGGTGTTGATCGCCCCGGCCAGCCGCCCGACCTCGCTGTTCTTCTCCGTGTCGGGCATCCGCGCGGACAGGTCGGAGCCGGTGGAGATGCGGTCCGCGGTGGTGGCCATCCGGTCCAGCGGCTCCAGGCCGCGCACGATCAGCCAGCGCCCGGCCAGCGCCAGCCCCCCGAGCAGCAGCACCGCGGTGACCATCTGGGTCAGCACCAGCTGCCAGGGGTACTCCTCGCGCTCGTTGGTCGGCACCAGGGTGACCATCAGGCCGCCGGGGCGCGGCCGGACGGTGGCGCGGAACGGCGGCACGGTGGCGTCCCGGCCGTCCAGGTCGAAGATCTCCTGGGTGCCGGCCCGGTCGTGCAGCCGGCGCAGCGGCACCTCGGCGATCCGCTCCAGCGCGACGTCGTCCCGCTCCAGGTCGCCGTAGACCTGGGTGACCTTGCCGGTGCGGCCGTCCAGCAGCACCACCAGGTAGGGCGAGGGGCTGGGCGCCTCGACGCCGACCGGCGGGGTGTCGTTGTCCAGCCGCACCATGGCGCTCTCCGCGGCCAGCGTCACCTGGTCGTCGATCCGGTCGGTGATGAACCCGCGCATCGTGACGAAGCCGACCACGCAGGTGACCAGCAGGCCGACGGCGGTGACCGCGATCAGGCCGGTGAGCAGCCGTGAGCGGAGCCTGCCCGGAGGCATCTACCGGGCGTCCGGGGCGCGCAGCGCGTAGCCGACGCCGCGCTGGGTGCGGATCAGCGGCGGGCCGTACCGGTCCAGCTTGCGGCGGAGGTAGCTGATGTAGGTCTCCAGTACCTGGGACTGCCCGGTGTACTCCCCGCCCCACACGTTCTCCAGGATCTGGGCGCGGGTCACCACCTGGCCGGCGTTGCCGGCCAGGTAGGCGAGGAGCCGGAACTCGGTGGGAGACAGGTCGATCGGGCGGCCGTCCCGGCGCACCTTCCACTTGCGCTCGTCGATCTCCAGGTCGGCGTAGTGGATCAGGCCGACGGAGCCGCGGACGCCGGTCCCCTCCCCGGCGGGGGCGTCCCGCTTGGCGCGGCGGAGCAGCGCGCGGATCCGGGCGATCAGCGCCTCGACCGAGAACGGCTTGGTGACGTAGTCGTCGCCGCCCAGCGAGAGGCCGGTGACGGTGTCGGTCGGGGTGTCCCGGGCGGTGAGGTAGATGACCGGGACGTCGTCGCCCCGGCCGCGCAGCTTGCGGCAGACCTCGAAGCCGCTGATGTCGGGGAGGAGCACGTCCAGCAGGATCAGGTCCGGCTTCTCCTCGCGGGCGCAGTCCAGCCCGGTGGCGCCGTCCCCCGCGGAGCTGACGGTGAAGCCGTGGAAGCGCAGGGCCGCGCGGACGAGGTCCCGGATGTTGGGTTCGTCGTCGATGACCAGCACGTGCGGCGGGACATCGTCGGCCATGGCTTCCTCCTCGGTGCTCTCGTCTCCTCGGCGACCCCTCCATGATGCCGCAGCCGGGACGGGGTCCCTGCCGCCTCCGCCGCCCGGGGCGCGGCCCGGACCCGGTCCGCGCGGTGAAACCGAGAAGAGGCGAACCGTTTCGGTTCGCGGCGCGTCGGAGAGGAATGAGAAGGACCGGCGCGGGGCGGGCCGCCGCGGAGGACGGCCGCAGCGGCCCGCCCCGCCCGCCTTCCGCCCCCGGATCGGCCCGGATCCCGTGCGGGCGCCGCCGGATGTCGCCGCCGGGCGCTAGCCTTGCCACCGTGCGAATCGCAACGTGGAACGTCAACAGCATGAGGGCCCGCGCGGACCGGGTCGCCGCCTGGCTGGAGCGGAGCGACGCGGACGTCGTCGCGATCCAGGAGACCAAGTGCCGGGACGACCAGTTCCCCGCCTCCGTCTTCACCGACCGCGGTTACGAGGTGGCCCACCACGGGCTGGGCCAGTGGAACGGCGTCGCGCTGGCCTCCCGGGTCGGCCTGGAGGACGTGCGCACCTCCTTCGACGGCCAGCCCGGGTACGGGGAGCCGGAGGAGGCGGAGGCCCGGGCGGTCTCCGCGGTCTGCGGCGGCGTGCGGGTGTGGAGCCTGTACGTGCCGAACGGGCGCGAGATCGACCACCCGCACTACGCCTACAAGCTGCGCTGGCTGGAGGCGCTGCGCGGGGAGGGCGCCGCCCGGCTGGCCGAGGACCCGCGGGCGCAGATCGCGTTCTGCGGCGACTTCAACGTGGCCCCGCAGGACGACGACGTGTGGGACATGGCCGCCTTCGAGGGCAAGACGCACGTCACGGAGGCGGAGCGGCAGGCCTTCCAGGAGCTGGGCAAGGCCGGGTTCGCCGACGTGGTCCGCCCGCACGCCCCCGGCCCCGGCGTCTACACCTTCTGGGACTACCAGGGCCTCTCCTTCCCGAAGAAGAAGGGCATGCGGATCGACTTCCTGCTCTGCTCCCCGGCGCTGGCCGACCGGGTGTCCGGTGCCCGGATCGACCGGGAGGAGCGCAAGGGCAAGGGCGCCTCGGACCACGCCCCGGTCCTCGCCGACCTGGACTGACGGGCTCCGGCGCGACCGGGCCGCTGCGCTGAGTAGAGTCGTCGGTGTGAACGCAGGACACGCAGAGCAGACAAAGCCCTCGCGGCCGAGGATCGCCGTCTTCGGCAGCGTCAACATGGACCTGGTCGCCTACGTGCCGGTCCGCCCTGGCAGCGGGGAGACCGTCGGCGGGACCGAGTTCCGCCAGGTCCCCGGGGGCAAGGGCGGCAACCAGGCGATCGCCGCCTCCCGGGCCGGCGGCGACGTCGCCTTCCTCGGCGCGGTCGGGGACGACTCCTTCGGGGTGCAGATGCGCAGCGCCCTGGTGGACAGCGGGGTGGACACCTCGGCGCTGCGCACCGTCCCCGGTCCGTCCGGGGTGGCGCACATCGTGGTGGAGGACGGCGGCGCCAACTCCATCATCGTGGTGCCCGGTGCCAACGCCGCGATGACCGCGCTGGACGGGAACGACCGCCGGGTGCTGGAGGGGAGCGACGCCCTCCTGCTCCAGCTCGAGCTGCCGATGGAGGGCGTGATCGCCGCGGCCGGGGCGGGCCGCGAGGCCGGGGTGCGCACGGTGCTGACCCCCGCCCCCGCCCGGGAGCTCCCCGACGAGCTGCTGGACCGGGTCGACCTGCTGGTCCCCAACCAGCACGAGGCGGAGGCGATCACCGGCGAGTCCGACCCGCGCCGGGCCATGGCGGCGCTGCTGGAGCGGGTGCCGGAGGCGCTGATCACCCTCGGGTCGTCCGGTTCGCTCTACGGCGTCCGCGGCGCCGAGCCGGTCGAGGTCGCCGCCCGCCCGGTGGAGGCGGTCGACACCACCGCCGCCGGCGACACCTTCTGCGGCGCCTTCGCGGTGGCCCGCGCCGAGGGGCGCGGCCCGGCGGAGAGCATGGCCTTCGCGGCGGCGGCCGCCGCCCTGTCCGTGCAGCGCCAGGGCGCCAGCACCTCGATGCCGGAGCGGGCCGAGATCGACGCGCTGCTGGCGGGCTGAGCGCCGGCGCCCCGCCGCGGGCGCGGCCGCTCCGGCGGCCGCGGACCCGGGGCGGGGCACCGGGGCGCCGCAGGGGCGCGGAGGCTCAGGCGATGTGCCCGATCCCGCGCAGCCACTCGGTCGGGTCGGCGTCCTGCAGCCGGATCTCCAGGACGACGTCGACGGTGTCGCCGATGATCCGGGCGCCCCACGGCGTCGGACCGACGTCCTCGATGCCGAAATCGGAGAGCGAGATCCGGGTGTCGGCGGCGAAGAAGTGGCCGTGCACGCCCTCCGGGTCCTGCAGGTCGGGGGCCTCGCCGCCCCACCGGCAGTCCAGCGAGACCGGCCGGGTGGCGCCGTGCAGGGTGAGCTCCCCGCGCATCCGGAAGGCGTGCGCGCCGCGGCCGCGCCGCTCCAGGCCGGTGGCGGTGAACCGCATCTCCGGGTGGGCCGCGGTGTCGAGCAGGTCGGGGGAGCGCAGGTGCCGGTCGCGGGCCTCGACCCCGGTGTTCAGGCTCTCCGTGCGGATGACCGCGTCGACCTCGGTCGCGGCGGGGTCCTCCGCGACCCGGACCACCCCCCAGGAGTCGCCGAAGGTGCCCTGCACCCGGCCGAAGCGCAGGTAGTGCGCGACGAAGATGATGCAGGAGTGGGCCGGGTCGATGTACCAGGTCCCCGGTGCGATCTCCGGGGCGCCCCCGGGCTGATCCTCGTCCGACATGTGGTGGTTTCCCCCTGTTAGTCGTTTTTCCGGTGCCAGGCTAGACGCCGCGCGGCGGTCGTTCCGCCCGCCGACGGGTCCGGGGCCGCTCCGCGGGACCTTCGGCCCTTGCCGGTCCGCCGGACGGTGCTGTAGGCAGTCGCGTTGGTCACACCCGGGCGGTGGAACAGGGGCGGAACCGCGGGTATATCGGGGTTTGCCGGTTTTCGGCGTTCGGCGCGGGGGTGTCGCGAACCGTCGCGGTTCTTTACAGTTCGTCCCTGGGTGTCGTTCACGACCCCGCCGGACCGTGAGACCGCGGTCTCCCCACACGGAATTCAGACGCGCCATGACCGGATCAGCACGGAGAAGCGGGCCGATGGACGAGGCCGACCCGCGGAGCCGCACCGAGCGCCGCCGACAGCAGCGGCGCCGCTCGCGCAACCGCATGATCGTCGCCGGCGTCGTGCTCCTGGGGCTGGCGGCCGGCGGCACGGCCGTCGCGGGCATGGCCCTGCCCGGCGACACCGAGGTGGGCCTGGACGACGCGCCCGCGCCGGCCGGCCACCCGGGCCACCCCGGGCAGACCGGCGAGGCCCCGGGCGGGGCCGGTCCCGGCGGCAGCGGCAGGGTCGGCACCGATGAGGACGGCGTGGACGGCGGGACCCCGGAGAAGAGCGGGGACGAGGAGCCGCGGTCGACCGGGAAGAGCGGCACCGGTGGGGAGCGGGGCGGCGGCTCGGACCGCGGCGACCGGGGGGACCGCGGCGACCGCGGCAGCGGCGGCCGGGACGGCGACCGGGACGAGGACGGCGGCTCCGGCGGGGGCGACCGCCCCGGCCCGCGCCCGCCCCACCGCCCCACGGAGCGCCCCACCCCGGAGCCGACGCCCACCGATCCGGCCCCGCCGACCGAGTCGCCCGACCCGGAGCCGACCGGGCCGGAGCCGGAGCCCACCGGCGGCCCCAACGGATCGCAGCACGACCCGTACGATCCCTACGGCCCGTACGGGTACTACGGCCCCCACGGCCACTACGGCCACTACGGCCACTACTAGGGAGCCGTCCCCTTTCTCCGATGATCTTGACGTTGCGGCCCTATCCGAGCGCTCGGATAGGGCCGCAACGTCAAGATCATCGGGTGTGAGGGCGGTCCCGCGGGCGTCAGCGGGCGGCGTACAGGAACAGCAGCCCCAGCCAGAGCCAGCCGACGATGATCGTCGCGCGCTGGAGGAGGCCGGTGCGGGGGCCGTCCTTCTCCCAGGACCGGCCGAACGCGAAGAACCCGGCGGTGGCGAGCACCGCCGTCAGCCCCGAGTACGCCTTCCAGCCGGGCTCGGGAAGGGCGATCGCCGCGATGACCGCCGCGGCCGGCAGCGCGGTGAACACCAGAGCCCCGGCCCGGTCGTGCATCTTGTGGCGGGCGGAGAACTCGGCCGGGGTGCCGTCGGGCGCCCCCGGCGGGTAGCCGCGCATCGGGTCCATCGGGAACACCCCGGACAGGACCAGCGCGGCGCCGAAGACCCCGACCGCCACGGCGAGCACCGTGCTGCCCAGCGCACCGGCGAGGGCGACCGCGCCCGCCGCCACGGCCAGGCCGCAGAGGACGAAGTCGGCCGTCTGGATCCACCCGCGCGGCCCGAGGGCCAGCGCGCTGACCGGGTGGCGGACCGGCCGGTACCCGGGCCGGGTCCAGCCGTCGACGGTGAAGACGGCGATGAACGCCCAGCACCCCAGCGCACCCGCCCACAGCAGGGCGGTCATCGCGGGCTCCGGACGGGTGCCGGAACCGGTGTCGTCGTACACCGCATGCCACCGCTCCGATCGGGCCGGGGTCGGGTCCGTGGCACCGATCCTAGAACCGCGATCGGCGCCCTCCCACCCCGCTTCCGATGATCTCGACGCCGTCGCGGTCTCGACCCCGCTGGTTTCCAGCGTCTGCTGCAACACCGCACACCAAGAGGACAGGAGAGGAGCAGTCGGTCGCCCGGGCGCGGCGCCCCACGGGGCGGGGGTTCAGGCGGGCGGCGAAGGCGGCGGTGGGCACCGGCTGGTCGGTCTGGCGCGGCGTCTCGCGGGGTGGCGGTTCAAGCGGGCAGCGAGGGCGGGAGGGCGTGCTGGCTGGTCGGTCTGGCGCGGCGCCCCACGGGGTGATGGCGCGAACCGGCGGCGACGGCGAAGGCAGAGGCGGGGTGCAGGCGTCGCCCGGGTGCCGGGCCCCACGGGGTCGGGGTTCACGCAGGCGGCAAAGGCGGCGGTGGGGGACCGGCCGGTCGCTCCGGTGCGGCAGAGCAGGGAGGGGCGGGCCGGGGTGGCGGGTTCGCCGTTCCCGCGTCGCCCGGGCGCCGGGGCCGGCCGCCCTTGAAACCGCTGCCCCTTCCTGACCTGGGTGAATACGCAGGGTGATGGTGGGGTGGGGTGCCCTGCGCACCGCGAGAGCACCCCGGTGATTCCTGGGCGCGCACCCTGGGCCGGATCGGGCCCCGAGAGGCCCGAATCGCTCTGATCGGGCCGGTGATCGGGGTTCGAGTGGCCCGGAAGGTCGGGAGGCAGGGGGCCGGAACCCGGGCAGGGGCGGCGCGGGGGCGAGATATCGCTTTTGCTCTGCCTGGGAGGCCCCGCTTTGGCCACTCTGGGTGATCGGTGAGGGGGCGGTGGGGGCCTCAGGGCTTACTACTCGCTGGTAGATGTAATCGGGGTGCTCCCGCGGTGTGCAGGGCGCCCCCGCCCCTGCCTGTCCCCTGCCGCAGACCCGGCATAGGGGATATGACCACCCCCGGCGGTGCGGGCGGGCCCACCCGCACCGCCGGGGCGCCGCACCCGGGCGACCGCCTTCGCCATGGCCCTCCCCTTGCCGTCGCCGCCGGTTTGAGCCTTCGCCCCGTGGGGTGCCGCGCCGAACCGACCGGCCGGTCCCCATCCCGCCCTCGCCGCCTGCTTGAACCCTCATCCCGTGGGGTTCGACACCCGGGCGACCACCTGCACCCCGTCCCTCTCTCTCCTCCTCGGGGTCCTCGTTTCCTCGTTGCAGCGGCCGCTTGACGGCGAGGCCGGTCGAGACGGTGACGGCGATGGCGATGGCGTCGAGACCATCGGGGAGGAGGGGCCCCGCTCGCTACCCCCGGACCGGGCGGATGACCCGGGCGGGGTTGCCGACCGCGACGACGCCGGCCGGGACGTCCCTGGTCACCACGGAGCCGGCCCCGATCACGCTGTCCTCGCCGATGGTGACGCCGGGGAGCACGATCACGCCGCCGCCGAGCCAGACGTTGTCGCCGATGGTGATCGGCTGCGCGGCCTCCAGCTTGTCCCGGCGCGGCTTCGGGTCGATCGGGTGGGTGGGGGTGAGCAGCTGGACGTTCGGGCCGATCTGGCAGTCCTCGCCGATGTCGATCCGGGCCACGTCGAGCGCGGTGAGACCGGAGTTGACGAAGGTGCCGCGGCCGACGGTGATGTGCGCCCCGTAGTCGACGGCGAGCGGCGGCTTGATGAAGGCGTCCTCGCCGAGGCCGCCGAGGAGCTCGGCCAGGATCGGCCGGGCCTTCTCCGGCTCCTCCACGAAGGCCGCCTGGTAGGCGGCGGTGAGCCGGACGGCCCGCCGGCTCATCCGCTCGTCCTCGGGGCCGCCCGCGAGGTAGAGGTCTCCGGCGAGCATCCGCTCCCAGTGGCTCCGGGGGTCCCCGGCGAAGTAGTCGTCCATGGGGCAGGAGGCTAGCGGTGCCGGGCCCGGCGGGCGGCGGATTTTCCCGGCCCGGCACCCCGCCGGCGCCCGGCGGGGAGGCGCGCCCGCTCCGGGGCGCGGGGGCGGAGGCCGGCGGGGGAGCGGGAAAGGGGGCCGCCGCTGGGCGGCGACCCCCTCGTGCTTCCCCGTGCTTCCGTCCGGGCCCTACATCTGCTCCGGGGCCTCGACGCCGAGCAGGTCCAGGCCCTGCACCAGGATGCGCAGCGCGGCCGCGCACAGCGCCAGCCGGGAGTCGCGCAGCTCCGGGGTGTCCGCGCTCAGCACCGGGCAGTGCTCGTAGAACGCGGTCAGCGCCTGGGCCAGGTCGAACAGGTAGCCGCAGAGCCGGTGCGGGGCGAGGTCGTCGCCGACCAGGGCGACCGTCGGGCCGAAGCCGAGCAGTGCCAGCGCCAGCTCGCGCTCGGCCGGCTCGCCGATGGCGATGGTCCCGGCCGGGTTCGCCGGGTCGGCCCCGCCCTTGCGGAAGATGGAGCGCAGCCGGGCCTGGGCGTACTGCAGGTAGGGGCCGGTGTTGCCGGTCAGCGCCAGCATCCGGTCGAAGTCGAACACGTACTCGGTGTCGTGCGAGACCGACAGGTCGGCGTACTTCACCGCGCCGATGCCGACCTGGCGGGCGATCCCGGCGCGGGTCCCGGCGTCCAGGTCGGGGCGGTTCTCCTCGACCACGGCGCCGGCCCGCTGCACCGCCTCGTCCAGCAGCTCCATCAGCCGGATCGGCTTGCCGGAGCGGGTGCGCAGGATCTTGCCGTCCGAGCCGAGCACGTTGCCGATCTGCACGTGCACCGGCTCCACGCCGTCCGGGATCCACCCGGCCAGCCGGGCGGCCTCCCAGACCATGCGGAAGTGCAGGTTCTGCGGGGCGCCCACCACGTAGAGCACCCGGTCGGCCTTGAGCTCGGCGGCCCGGTACCTGATGGTGGCCAGGTCGGTGGTGGCGTAGCCGTAGCCGCCGTCGCTCTTGCGGACGATCAGCGGCACCGGTTTGCCCTCGCGGCCGGTGAACCCGTCCAGGAAGACGCAGAGCGCGCCCTCACTGGTCACGGCCAGGCCCTTCTCCTCCAGCTCGCGGCAGACCTCTTCGAGCATGTCGTTGTACATGCTCTCGCCGGCCAGGTCGGCGTCGCCGAGGGTGACGCCGAGGGCGGAGTAGACCCGGTTGAAGTAGGCCTTGGACAGGTCGATCAGGCCCTGCCAGATGCGCAGCGTCTCCGGGTCGCCGGCCTGCAGCGAGACCACCCGCTTGCGGGCGCGGGCGGAGAACTCCTCGTCGGAGTCGAACTTCTCCCGTGCGGCCTGGTAGAAGGTGTTCGGGTCGGTCTTGAGGTGCGCGGCCTCCTCGGAGTCCTCGCCGACGTCCAGCAGGTGCTCGATGAGCATGCCGAACGGGGTGCCCCAGTCGCCGATGTGGTTCTGCCGGACCACGTTGTGCCCGAGGAACTCCAGGGTGCGGGCCAGTGCGTCGCCGACCACGGTGGTGCGCAGGTGGCCGACGTGCATCTCCTTGGCCACGTTGGGCGCGGAGTAGTCGATCGGGATGTTCTGCCGCTCCTGCACCGGCACGCCCAGCCGGGCGTCGGAGAGCAGGGCCTGCGCCTGGGCGGCGATCCAGTCGTCGCGCAGGGTCAGGTTGATGAAGCCGGGGCCGCTGATCTCGACCTCGCGGCACACGTCGCCGACGTCCAGTCGCTCCACGATCTCCGCCGCGGCCTCGCGCGGCTTTCGGCCGAGCCGCTTGGCCAGCGCCAGTGCGGCGTTGGCCTGGTAGTCGGCGAACTGGGAGGGACGGATGACGGGGTCGGTCTCGGCGTGCTCGGGGCCGAAGGCGGCCCCGATCGCGGACTGGACCCGTTTCGCGAGTACTTCTTGCGGGTCGGCCATGCGCCCAGCCTACCGACACGCGTTCACCGGACGGTCCTGAACTGCGCCGATCCGGGGCGTCCGGGGCGCGGCGGGAGCAGCGGCCGGACCGCCCGCAGGGCGCCCCACCAGGCCGCCGCGGTGACCGCCGCCCCCGCGGCCTGCCAGGGCAGCCGCCACCAGGGCGAAGGCGGGGCGGGGAGACCGCCGTCCGGCGGCGGGACCGGGTCCGGGTGCTCCCCGGCGGCCGTCCGGGACCAGAGCATGAAGGCGTCCCCGACCGGCAGTGCCCCGCCGAGGTAGGCGCGGTGCTCGCGGCCGGCCGCGGCGCCGAGCGGCTCGCCCAGCCCGGTCAGCGCCGCCGCGGCGGGCCCGTCGCCGTAGACCACGGCGTCGCCCAGCGCCACCGCGCTCGCGGAGGCGGACAGGCCCAGGACGAGCGGCCCGGAGTCGACGTCGCCGGCGCCGCCGGTGCCGGCCGGGAACTCGCGGACGCCCGGCGCCCAGGCGTGCCCGGAGCGGAACTCCTCCCGGAAAGCGCGGTAGTCCTCGGCGGCCCAGGCCGGGTCGACGTCGGGCAGGAAGCGGAGCAGCAGCGCCTGGGAGCTGCCCCGGGCCGGGCCGGCGGGCTCTCCGGTCTCCGCGTCCACCCGGTGCGGGATCAGCCCGGTGCCGGGGTCGGTCCGCTCGCGCACCGCCGCGGACCAGGCGTCCAGCGTCGCGGCGTGCGCTTCGGCGCGCTCCGGGTCCTGGGCGCCGCCCAGGACCCGGTCGGCGCGGGCCAGGGCCGCGGCGGCGGCGACGCTGTCCACCGGCCACGCCTGCCCGGGGTAGGCGGCCAGGTAGGGGCTGCCCGATCCGGCCAGGGAGGCGTCGAAGGCGGCGGCGATCTCCTCGGCGTCGGCGGCCAGCCGCCGGGCCTCCTGCGGCGCCTGCTCGGGGCCGCCGGCCAGCTCCACGATCCGGGCCAGCAGGTAGGTGCTCCAGCCGGCGTGGAAGACCCCGTACTCCGGCTCGGCCTCCCGGGGGAACGGGGCGGTGCCGGCGGGGGAGTCCAGCCGGTCCAGCGCCCACCGGGCCTCGGCCAGCGCCTCCTCGCGCCGGCCGGGGTCGAGCGTCCCGGAGTTGGCCCGGCTCAGCCCGTACAGCGCGTGGGTGAAGAAGTACCCCTCGGGGAAGAGCGCCTGCATCCGCTCCCCGGCCCCGCCGCGCAGCTCGGCGCCGAGGAAGCGGAGGTGCGGTTCGGCCGCGGCGGCGGTCCGGGGGCCGCCCTGCTCCAGCGGCGAGGGGGTGTGGGCGCGCGCCCAGCCGGTGCCGACCAGCGCGGTCACCGCCACCGCCGCCAGCGCGGCCAGTACGGCCCCGGCCGCCCGCCAGGGGCGGCGGCGCACGGCGGCCCGCAGCGCGGTCCCGGGGGGCGTCGGGGGTCCGTTCTCGGCTCTCGGCATCCGGCGATGCTAGCCCGCGGGCGGCTTCCGGGCCGAGCCGGGGCCCTCCGGGCCGGCGGACCCGGCCCTTCGGGCGCAGCACCGCGAGGCCCGGCCCGGGGCATGCCCGCCCGGCCGCTCCCTCCGGCCCGGACCCCCGCCCGGCCGGTCGGGGCGCCCGGCCGAGCGGGCCGCCGCCCCGCCGCACCGCTCTCGGAGCGCGAGGCGGTTCCGCACCGCCCCGCCCGGTCCGGGAAATCGCCGGCGGAAGGGCCGGGGCCGGCTCAGTCGTCGTGCTGGCTCAGCCGGGAGAGCCAGGTGGTGCGGTGGGCGGTGCCGACGCGGCGCCGGATCTGGTCGACGATGCGCCCGCCGGCCAGGTCGGAGGCGAGCAGGCAGGCGCGCTCGATGCCGCGGGCGCGGCTGGCGCCGTGCGCGATGACCACGGTGCCGTTCAGGCCGAGCAGCACCGCGCCGCCGTAGCTCTCGCTGTCCAGCCGGTCGCGGAGCCCGCGGAGCGCCTTGCGCTGCAGCAGGGCGCCGGCCTTGGCCATCCGGCTGGAGGCGAGCGCGTCGCGCACCTGGTCGAAGGTGAACCGGACCGCGCCCTCCACCGACTTCAGCGCCACGTTCCCGGTGAACCCGTCGGTGACCACCACGTCCACGTCCCCGGCGAGCAGGTCGTGGCCCTCCACGTTGCCGCGGAAGTCCAGCCCGGGGGCCTCCTCGGCGGTCGCGGTGAGCAGCTCGGAGGTCTTGCGGGCGAGCCGGTTGCCCTTGCCCGGCTCGGCGCCGATGGTCAGCATGCCGACCCGGGGCGAGGCCACCCCGTAGGCGGTGTGCGCGTAGGCGGCGCCCAGGTGGGCGAACTGGACCAGCATCTCCGGTTTGGCGTCGGCGTTGGCGCCCGCGTCCAGCAGGATCGTGGGGCGGTCCCCGGTGGGCAGGGTGACGGCGAGCGCCGCGCGCAGCACGCCCGGCTGGGTGCGCAGCCGCACCGTGGAGGTGGCCACCACCCCGCCGGTCGACCCGGCCGAGACCAGGGCGGAGGCGTCTCCCTGCCGGATGAGCTTGCAGGCCACCGCGACGCTGGAGCGCGGCCGGCGCCAGCTGGCCAGCGCCCCCTCGTTCATGGCCAGGGTGTCCTCGGCGTGCGCCACCGGCACCTCGCCGAGCGCGCCCAGCTCGTCCAGGACCGGGAGCAGCTCGGCCCGGCGGCCGACCAGCACCACCCGCAGCCCGTGCGCGCGCACGGCGGCCACCGCGCCGTGCACCGCCTCGGCGGGCCCGTGGTCGCCGCCCATGGCGTCCAGGGCGATCACCGGTGCGCCCCCGGCGCCCGGCCCCGCGGATGCTCCGGTCACGTGTCCGTCCTCACTCTCAGCGCGTCGGGCCGCCGGCCGCCCCCTCCCCGGGCCCGCACCCTTCCCGCACGTCATGCCGGGGGTGCGCCGACGGGGGCAAGGCTATGCGGTGCCTCCCGGGGAATCGCGGGCGCCCCGGGGCGCACCGGAAAAATGAGTGCTCAGGAGGCTATTTCCGGAAAGTGGGTAAGAATCACCCGAGATCGGGTACATCCGACCGCTGGTCAGGCGGATTGATCACGTAACTGACCGTAATCGAATCATAGAACCGCTTCACCGGGTGGCCCCCCGTTGCCGAGGGGCCGCCCGGTTCAGGCCTGCCCGGTTGATCACCGGGCGGCCTGCCGCACCCCGAAGGGAGACGCGTGAGCTTGACGCACGACGCGGCATCGGCCCCTTCGACGCCCCCGTCAGCGGGACGTCGATTCCGTGCCTACACCTCCAAGCACCTGGACGAGTTGACGGCGCGGGCGGGCCTCGGCTCCGACGAACGGCTCGCCGTTCGAGCGGTCGCCACGGTGCTGCCGTTCCGGGTCAACAGCTACGTCATCGACGAGCTGATCGACTGGGACTCCGCGCCCGACGATCCGATGTACCGCCTGGTCTTCCCGCAGCCCGACATGCTGCCGGAGGCCGACGTGTCCCGGATCGCGGACCTGCTGCGCCAGGACGCGCCGAGAAAAGAGCTGAACCGGGTCGCCAACGAGATCCGGGCGAAGCTCAACCCGCACCCCGCGGGCCAGATGGACCTGAACGTGCCCAAGATCGGCGGGCAGGACCCGCTGGAGGGCATGCAGCACAAGTACGACGAGACGGTGCTGTTCTTCCCCAAGCAGGGGCAGACCTGCCACGCCTACTGCACCTACTGCTTCCGGTGGGCGCAGTTCGTCGGGGAGCCGGACCTGAAGTTCGCGTCCGGCGAGGTCGACCACCTGGTCCGCTACCTCAAGGACAACCCGCAGGTGACCAGCGTGCTGTTCACCGGCGGCGACCCGATGATCATGGGCGAGGGGGTGATCTCCCGCTACGTCGAGCCGCTGCTGGAGGTCGAGAGCCTGGAGTCCATCCGGATCGGCACGAAGGCGCTGGGCTACTGGCCGCAGCGGTTCGTCACCGACCCCGACGCCGACGACACCCTGCGGCTGTTCGAGCGGGTCGTGGAGTCGGGCAAGAACCTCGCGTTCATGGCGCACTTCTCGCACCCGGCCGAGCTGGAGTCGGACCTGGTGGCCGAGGCGGTCCGGCGGATCCGCGGCACCGGCGCGGTGATCCGCACCCAGGCCCCGCTGATCCGCACCATCAACGACGACCCGGCGGTCTGGGAGCACATGTGGCGCACCCAGGTGCGGATGGGCATGGTGCCCTACTACATGTTCGTGGAGCGCGACACCGGCCCGCAGGACTACTTCGCGGTCCCGCTGGCCCGTGCCTACGAGATCTTCCAGGGCGCCTACAAGAACGTCTCGGGCCTGGCCCGGACGGTCCGGGGCCCGTCCATGTCGGCCACGCCCGGCAAGGTCTGCGTCGACGGCGTCACCGAGATCGCCGGCGAGAAGGTCTTCATGCTCCACCTGATCCAGGCGCGCGACGCCGACCTGGTGGGCAAGCCCTTCTTCGCCAAGTACGACGAGAAGGCCGCCTGGCTGTTCGACCTGGAGCCGGCCCTGGGGGCGACGCACTTCCCCTATGAGTCGGCCCCGCCGGCGGACGTCTCCAGCCTGGTCGACCCGGCTCGCGCCTAGCGCAGGCCGGCGACGGCAGGGCCCCGGTCCCCGCGCGCGACCGGGGCCCTGCCCCTTTTCTCCGCTCCCGCCGCTCCCGGTGCGGCCCGTCCCGGCCGCGCGCGGGAGCCGGGGCGGGAGCGCCGGGCGGCCAGGCCGTGCGAGGCGGCGACCGCCCGGCAGAGGACCGGGCGGGCCGCGTGCGGCAGGAAGGCCGCCGCCGGGCCCGGGGTCAGTCCCGCTCCGCGGCGGGGGTCCTCTCCGGGGCGCGCCGCGGGCCGCGCATGTTGCGGGAGAACAGGGTGGCGGCCAGGCCGAGGGCGATCGCGCCCAGCGGGACCAGGCCGACCAGGCGGAAGGTGTCGGTGAAGGCCTGCGCGAACACCGCCTCCGCCAGCGCCGGGAGCCGGTCGGCGACCGACTGCGGGACGTCGGCGGGCAGCTCCGGCGGGGCCGGCGGGCCGAGCTCCAGGCCGGTCCCGTGGCCGGTGGAGACGCCTTCGGCGAACCGCTCCCGGACCTCCGGGGGGAGCTCCCCGGCGCGGGCCCGGGCCTCCGCCTCCATCCGGGCGCTGAGCGAGGCCTGCATGAGGGCGCCCACCACCGCGCCGCCCAGCACCGAGCCGAGCTGGCGGACGGTGTTCAGCACCCCGGAGGCGGCGCCCGCCATCCGCGGCTCGACCCGGTACATCGCCAGCGAGTTCATCGGGCCGAAGACCGACGCGACGCCGATGCCCATCACCACCAGCGGGGCGACGAACACCGGCGGGCCGCTGTCCGGGGAGGCGAGCGCGAGCAGCGCCGCCAGGCCGCCGCCGAACAGGGTGAACCCGCCGATGAGCAGGTACTTGCCGCCGACCCGGTCCACCCAGCGCCCGATGACCGGCGCGGCGACCATGGACATCACCGACATCGGCGCCATGGTCAGCCCCGCCGCCAGCGCGCTCATCTGCAGCACCGACTGCAGGTAGATGGTGAACAGCAGGGAGTACCCCAGCATCGCCACCGAGACCAGCGCCGCGTTGAGGCTCATCAGGCTGTAGTTGCGGTCGGCGAACAGGGCGAACGGCACCAGCGGGTCGCGGCCCTGCCGGGCGCGCTGCTGGACGAGGAAGGCGGCGAACAGCACCGCGCTGAGCGCCAGCAGCAGCGGGATGCTCACCGGGCCGACCACCTGGCCCCAGTGGAACCGCTCGCCCTCGACCAGGCCGAACGCGAGCAGGCCCAGCGCCAGGGTGGCCAGCAGCACGCCGGTCCCGTCGAACCGGGGCCGAGCCTCCGACGGCGGGTCGGGCGGGATGAGCAGGGCGCCCAGCACCAGCGCGAGCGCGCCGAACGGGACGTTCACGAAGAAGATGGACCGCCAGTCGAACCCGGTGACCAGCAGGCCGCCCAGGGTGGGGCCGGCGATCGTGGCCAGCCCGGCGACCGCGCCCCACACGCCCATCGCGGTCCCCCGGCGCTCCGCCGGGAAGACCCGGATGATCAGCGTCATGGTCTGCGGCATCATGACCGCCGCGCCGACGCCCTGCAGCACCCGGGCCGCGATCAGCCACCCCGCATCGGGGGAGAACCCGCAGGCCACCGAGGCGGCGGTGAACGCCGCGACGCCGATCAGGAACAGCCGGCGCGGCCCGAACAGGTCGCCCAGGCGGCCGGCGGTGATGATCAGCACCGCCAGTACCAGGGTGTAGGCGTTGGCCACCCACAGCACCTCGTCCACGGCCGCGCCCAGCCGCCGGATCATGTCCGGGATCGCGATGTTGACGATGGTCAGGTCGAGCAGCGTCATGAAGAACCCGAGGCACAGCGCGGCCAGGATGGCCCACGGGTCGCCGCGCAGCGATCTCACCGGACCCCCTCCGCGGGGCGCGGGACGCGCCGGGCGCCGCCGGTGTGCGCCGCGCCGCTCCGCGCCCCTGCGCCGGGGCGCCCGGACCCGCTCGGGGGGCGGGCGGCTCCGCCGCGGACCCGCCGCGCGCCGCCCTCCGCGCCGGCCCGGCCCGGCCCGGCCCCGATGCGGTGCGGGCGGGGCGCTCGTCCGGGGCGCCCGAGGCCCGGTGCGGCGGCGGTTCCGGGCGCCGTGCGGGGCGTCGGCGGCCGGGGTGTTCGGCTCGGCATGGATCCCTCCGCGGGCCCGGTCGGCCCCTCGGAAAAGATGCGGGCCCGCCCTCCCCGGACGACCCTACCCCCGGGCCGCCGGGGTTGACCGGCCGCTGCGGACCGTTTGCCGTCCCTTGCCGGGGCCCTGCGCCGGGGAGGGCGCCGGGACCGGGGAAGGGAGGGCGTCCGTCCCGGTCGGGGCGGTGGTCCCGCCGCCGAGGAGGGGAGGGGCGGGCGGCTCCCCGGAGTCCTCCCCCCGCCGGTGACCGGGGGCGGGGCGGCGCGGCCGACAGGGGCCCGCGCCGCGGCGGGAACCGCCCGGCCGCCGGATAGGGTTGTCCGGGTCATGGCACTCACCAGGGGGAACGGCGGCCGTTCGCGCGGGCTCGTGATCGGCGTCGACATCGGCGGAACCAAGGTCGCCGCAGGGGTGGTCAACCCCTCCGGGCGGGTCCTGGCGCGGCTGCGCGCCGAGACCCCGGACCGCAGCAAGAGCCCCAGGGTCGTCGAGGACACCATCGCCGGCGTGGTGGAGGAGCTGCGCGCCGAGTACCCGGTCAAGGCGGTCGGCGTGGGTGCGGCCGGGTTCGTCGACGAGCGCCGCTCCAATGTGCTGTTCGCACCGCACCTGTCCTGGCGGGACGAGCCGCTGCGCGAGGCGCTGAGCGCCCGGCTGGGCCTGCCGGTGGCGGTGGAGAACGACGCCAACGCCTCCGCCTGGGCGGAGATGCGGATCGGCGCCGGGCGCGGCCACCGGGACGCGGTGGTGGTCAACCTGGGCACCGGGATCGGCGGCGCGATCGTGCTGAACGGCGCGCTGTACCGGGGGCGCCACGGCATCGCCGGGGAGTTCGGGCACATGTCGGTGGTCCCGGGCGGCCACCGCTGCGAGTGCGGCAACCGCGGCTGCTGGGAGCAGTACGCCAGCGGCAACGCGGTGACCCGGGAGGCGCGCGAGCTGGCCGAGGCCGACTCGCCGGTGGCCCGCACACTGCTCCAGGCGGTCGGCGGCGACCCGTCCCGGATCACCGGCCCGCTCGTCGCCGAGCTGGCCCGGGACGGCGACCGCGCGAGCGTGGAGATCCTGGAGGACGTCGGCGGCTGGCTCGGCGTGGGCCTGGCCGACCTGGCCGCGGCCTTCGACCCCGAGCTGTTCGTCATCGGCGGCGGCGTGTCCGACTGCGGCGAGCTGCTGCTGGGCCCGGCGCGCACCGCCTTCCGCCGCAACCTGACCGGGCGCGGCCACCGCCCGGAGGCCCGGATCGCCCGCGCCGAGCTGGGCAACGAGGCCGGCATGATCGGCGCCGCGCTGCTGGCCCGCGAGGAGCCGCGGAACCGCCTGCTCCGCCGCCGCTTCCCCGCCCGCCGTCGGCGCCTCAGCCGGTGAGGGTGAGCTCGAAGGAGTAGCGCGAGGCGCGGTAGACGTGCGAGCCGGCCTCGACGGCGCGGCCGGTGTCGTCGTAGGCGACCCGGTCCATGGTGAGCAGCGGGGCCCCGGGGGCCTCGCCCAGGGCGCGGGCCTCGGCGGCGGTGGCGCCGCGGGCGCCGATGCTCTGCGAGGCGGTCTTCACCGCCACCCCGCCGGCGCGCAGCAGCCGGTAGAGGCCGGTCTCGGCGAGCCGGTCCGGGTCCAGGGCGACCAGGTCCAGCGGCAGGTGGTTGCGCATCAGCGCGAGCGGCTCGCCGCCGGCGTAGCGGAGCCGCTCCAGCGCGTAGACCTCGGTGCCCGGGGCCACCTCCAGCCGGTGCGCGACCGCCTCCGGGGCGGGGCGGACGCTCAGGGCCAGTACCTCGGTGCGCGGGCGCCGGCCGGCCCGGTCCAGGTCGTCGTAGAGGCTGGACGACTCCACCGGGCGGCGCGCGCGAGGGGTGACGACCTGGGTGCCCACGCCCCGCTTGCGCACCAGCAGCCCCTGGTCGACCAGGTAGCCGATGGCGCGGCGCAGCGTCGGGCGGGACAGCCCGAGCCGGCCGGCGAGCAGGATCTCGTTCTCCAGCCGGGTGCCCGGGGGCAGCTCGCCCTCGCGGATGCGGCGCTCCAGTTCCCGGGCGAGCTGGAAGTAGAGCGGGATCGGGCTGGTGCGGTCGAGCGGCACCGAAAGGGGCGTCTCAGCCACGGGACTCCTGTCGGCGGGGAGCGGGGCGGATGCCGGCAGTCTACCGACCTGACATGTTGACCGGAGGTCATGATGTGACTATGTCTGGACATATCGTTGACAGCCGGTGCGGGCCCGGCGTAGAAATCAGGGCGGGGCGTGACCCGGGTCACGCCGCGCGCCGGTCCGGCGCCCGGTCCGCCCCCGTTCGGACCCCTCGGCGGACGGAGGGAGCGGCGGTGCGCGTCGGACTCATCGGATCAGGGCGCATCGGCCCGCGGCGCGCTGCGCTCCGGTCCCGCCCGCCGGACGGCCGGCCCCGGCCGGGCCGGTACGGCTCCGCGCAGGGCCGCCGCGCCGTCCCGGCCCCGCCACCGGCCGCAGGGGCGTCCCGCCCCGGCGGCGAAGTCCCCGGCTCCGCTCCCGCACCGCGGGAGGCCCGATCCGCCCCCGGCCCCGGCGGCCGGGGCGACCCAGGAGGTGCACGGTGAACAAGCACCACGTCCCGGCCCGCTCCACCGCGTCCGGCCCGTTCTCCACCGTCGTCACTCCCGAATCCGCGGGATGGGGCCACTCCGGCCTGCGGGTGCTGGAACTGCCGCCGGGCGGGCGCGCCGAGGTGGCCACCGGCGACGCGGAGACCCTGGTGCTGCCGCTGAGCGGCGCCTGCTCGGTGGAGCACGGAGGGGAGCGGTACGCCCTGGAGGGCCGCCTCGACGTGTTCAGCCGGGTCACCGACTTCGCCTACCTCCCCCGCGACGCGGCGGCGACCGTCTCCAGCATCGACGGCGGCCGGTTCGCGCTGCCCTCGGCCCGCTGCGAGCGGCGGCTGCCGTTCCGCTACGGCCCCGCCGACGGCGTCCCGGTGGAGCTGCGCGGCGCCGGCCGGTCCAGCCGGCAGGTGAACAACTTCTGCACCCCGGAGGCGTTCCACGCGGACCGGCTGATCGCCTGCGAGGTGCTCACCCCGGAGTCGAACTGGTCCTCCTACCCGCCGCACAAGCACGACGAGGCCACCGCCGCCGAGTGCGTGCTGGAAGAGATCTACTACTTCGAGGTCGCACCCGGGCCCTCCGGCGCCGGCTTCGGCTACCAGCGGGTCTACGGCACCGCCGAGCGCCCCATCGACGTCTTCGCCGAGGTGCGCACCGGCGACGTGGTGACCGTTCCGCACGGCTGGCACGGACCGTCCATGGCCGCCCCCGGCTACGACCTCTACTACCTCAACGTGATGGCCGGCCCCGGCGCCGAGCGGGCCTGGCGGATCTGCGACGACCCCGCGCACTCCTGGATCCGCGGGACCTGGGAGGCCCAGGAGGCGGACCCGCGCCTGCCGATGTGCGGCGCGGCGGGGAAGGGAGGGTGACCGGGGTGGCGACGGTACGGCTGACCGCGGCCCAGGCGCCGGTGCAGGCCGCCGCGTTCGCCGAGATGCGCGACCGGCTGCAGGCCCGCGCCTGCACCGCCTCCACCGCCTCCACCGGCCCCGGCTCCACCGACCGGCTCCCGGTGCCGCTGCCCGGCGACGTGTTCGCCGCCCGCCCCGCCGACCCGGTGCCGCAGCGGCTGGAGGACGCCCGCGCCGGCGGCGCCACGGCCAACGACGCGCTCCGCCCGGTCTCCGAGTGCTGGGACCGGATCACCCGGCCCGAGCAGCCGGTTCCGCGACGGCGGCGATGCGGGCGCTCACCGGCCCGGCGGAGACCGGCGGCCACGGCACCGCCGTCGGCGCCGCGATCGGCGCGTTCGTCTGCGGCATGACCGAGCAGGGCATCGCCTACACCGGCCGGGCCGACGACCGGGTGATGTCCTTCGTCGGCGCCATGCCGCCGCCGGCGGTGGCGGCCAACGGCCGGTTCCGCACCAGGGCCGGCGGCAGGAGGTGACCGGGAGCGACCGCGGAGCGGACCGCGCGGGCGGAGCGGCGGACGGAACCGCCCCGGAGCCGGGCAAGGACTCCGCCGGCATCCGGGTGCTGAGCGGCGCGGACCCGGAGGTGCACGCCGGCCGGGTCGGCTGCGTCCCGGGCGACAGCGGAGCCGGCGAGTCCGCCCTGATCAAGATCCTCGCCGGGCCGCACCGGCCCACCGCCGGCACCTACCCGGCGGACGGCGGGCCGGTGGCGTTCTCCTCGCCGCGCGAGGCGCCGGACCGCGGCATCGCCACCGTCGACCCGGACCTGGCCCTGCTGCCGCTGATGCCGGTGCGGCGCGACTTCTTCCTCGGCCCGGAGCCGCGCGCCGGGCTCCGGCCGCTCACCCGGCTCCAGGGGCCGAGATACGCGCCACCGCCGACGCCGGGCCGAAGAGGACGGGCATCGGCCCGCCGGACATCGACGCGCCCGTCGCCGGCCTGCCCGGCGGGCAGGGGCAGGTGGCGGCGATCGCCCGCGCGGTGCACTTCGGCGCCCGGGTGCCCATCCTGGACGAGCCCGCCGCCGGGCTCGGCGTCAAGCGGTCCGGGGCGGTGCTCAGGTGCGTGCGGGCCGCCCGGGACGCCGGGCCGGGGGCCGTGTTCATCACGCCCGACCCGCACCACGCCCACCTGGCCGGCGACCGCTTCACCGTGCCGCGCCTGGGCGAGGTGGAGCCGGACGCGCCCCGCACCGGACCGGCCCTGGACGACCTCGTCCAGCACAAGGCGGGCGGCGCCGAGCCGGACGCCCTGAAGCACGATCCCGCCCGCTGACCTGTCCCGCCCCCAAGGAGAGGAAGCACGGAATGCCCCTCAACGTCGGCCTGGTCGGCGCCGGGATGATCGGCGCCGACCATGCCCGCAGGATCGCCGCCTCCGTCCCCGGCGCCCGGATCGCCGCGGTGACCGACATCGACCCCGGCCGGGCCGCGGCGGTCGCGGCGTCCTGCGGGGCCCGCACCGCCGCCTCCGACCGCGAACTGGTCGGCTCCGGCGACGTCGACGCGGTGCTCGTCGCCTCCTGGGGCCCGGCGCACGCCGGGACGGTGCTGGCGTCCATCGCCGCCGGAAAACCGGTGCTCTGCGAGAAGCCGCTGGCCACCACCGCCGAGGACTGCCTGAAGATCATCGAGGCGGAGCAGGCGCTCGGCCGCCGCCTGGTGCAGGTCGGCTTCATGCGCCGCTACGACGCCGGCCACCGGGCCCTCAAGCGGCTGGTCGGCGGCGGAGGCCTGGGCGAACCGCTGATGGTGCACTGCGTGCACCGCAACGCCTCGGCGCCGGAGGCCTACCGCACCGAGATGGCGGTGCACGACACGGCGGTGCACGAGATCGACGCGGCGCGCTGGCTGCTGGACGACGAGATCGCCTCGGCGCAGGTGCTGTTCCCCAAGCGCACCCGGAACCGCTTCGAGCACCTGCGGGACCCGCAGTTCATGCTCTTCGGGATGGAATCGGGCGCCCGGGTCGACGTCGAGGTCTTCGTGAACTGCCGGTACGGCTACGACATCCGGTGCGAGGTGGTCGGCGAGGCCGGCACCGCCGAGCTGCCGCCCCCGCCCGCCCCCGCGGTCCGCTCCGCGGCCCGGCTGAGCACGCCGGTCCTCCAGGACTGGAAGGACCGGTTCGCGGACGCCTACGACGCCGAGATCCGGGAGTGGGTCATGGCGGCGGCCGAGGGCACCGCCGCCGGCCCGAGCGCGTGGGACGGGTACGCGGCGGCGGTGGCCTGCGACGCGGCCGTCCGCTCCCAGCGGACCGGGGAGGCGGAGCCGACGGGCATCGGCCCCCGCCCGGACTTCTACGCCTGACGCCGGAGGGGCCTGACGGGCCTGACGGACCTAGAGCCGGTGCTCCCGAGCAGCGATGACGAAGGCGGCCCACTCGGAGGAGGGGAGGAAGAGCGCGGCGGCGTCCGGGTTCTTGGAGTCCCGGATGCCGTGCAGGACGGCGGCGGGGTGGGCGCCGACCTCGACGCAGTTGCCGTTTCCGCCGCTGTAGGAGGACTTGCGCCAGTCGAGTGCGACCTCGACGCAGTTCCCCTGGTCACCGGTGTAGCTGGACTTCCGCCACTGCCCGTCGGTGGTGCGTCGGGGGTCTGTCATGTGGGGCATCGGCGTCGTCATTCCTTCCGCAAACCGTGCCGGATGCTTGAGATCAGCGATGTTGTCGACTGGACCCCAGCGGCAGCCGCACGGAGGTTGTCGAAGACCTTCTCGTAGGTCTCGATGTCTTCCTCGGAGTCGAGGTACAGGTTACTGGTCCGGCCTTCGACGTAGACGGCCGTCAGGGAGATCTCGGACAGGCGGAGGATAAGGAAACCGCTGGTTTCCAGGCCCGGGTGGGCGCCCTCGGAGAAGGGGACCGCCTGCAGGGTGATCCTGGGATGCTCGGAAAGTTCCAGAAGCCGTGTGAGCTGCTCGTGCATGGTGGGCGGGCCGCCGATCAACTGGCGGAGGGCCGCCTCTCCCACTATCAGCCAGAGTTCCGTGGACCCCTCTTCCCAGGTCCGCTGGCGCTGCAGCCGCACATTGACCCGCTGTTCGAGCGTTGTCGGGTCGATGTCGGGGCGGGTCCCCTTGATGACCGCGCGCATGTAATCCTCGGTCTGGAGCAGTCCGGGGACGAGCTGCGGGTCGAAGGCTTCGATCTCAGAGGCGTTCGCCTCCAGGCCGATGAGGGTTCCGTAGTGCTTGTCCAGGTCATAGGGCTGCCACCAGCCGCGTGAACGGGCCTCGTCGCGCAACGCCATGAGGCGCTGAGTCTCCGCCTCATCCACCTCGTAGTACTCAAGAAGGCGGGTGAGGGTGCCTGACGCGGGGACGACTCCGTCGGAACCCGCGGTTTCCCAGCGGAAGACGATGGAAGGCGTCATCCTCAGCGCCTTGGCCACTTCGTTCGCGCTCCGGTCACCGCGCAGCCGGCGGAGTTCTCCGGCCAACTGCCAGCGGACCACCGTCGGGTTCTTGGTGGGGGGTGTGGTCTTCCGCTTCCTCATGCATCAAGAATACGCGAGTCGCATATTGATTTGCATATAAGCCTTGCATAGTTCTGTCACGAGGCCCATACTCGCAGTATCGCAGCCTCGGCTCGGCAGCGCGGAGGAATCCGCAGAACGCCTGTCGGCTGTGCAAACAAAACGGCCCTGCCGGGTGGTGGAGCACCCAAAGGCAGGGCCTAGTCCCACCCGCCTGCTAACCCAGGGAGTAGAACCGTGTCCACATTAGTGCCACGCCCGTCCGCCGCGCACCCCGGAACCGGTTGGGGGCCCGCGTTCGCGCGGCTCGCCCTCGCCGGGACCCCCGGCTCCGCCGGGGAACTGCGTGTCTGGGCCGCACGATCGCTCTCCGCCTGCCCCCGCCCCTACCGCACCGATACCGACCTGCGGGAGCGGCTGGAACTGGTGGCCAGTGAATTCGCGTCCAACGTCGTCCGGCACTCCGCCTCCGGCCGGGACGGCGGGATCATGATCGCCGCCCTCTTCACCCCGCACGACCGGCTCGCCCTCCGCCTCTACGACGAGGGCCCGCGCCCCGGCACCCCGCGCACACCGCAACCACCGCCATCCGTCCTGGGCGACACCGCCCTGCTCGACGCCGAGGGCGGCCGGGGCCTCGCGCTCGTCGCGCTCGCCTCCGCCGCCTACGGCTTCACCGCCCCGCCCGAGCAGCCCGCCCACTCCGTCTGGGCCGAACTCGCCCCCGACGACGCCCCTCCCGCCGCCTCCGACCCGGCGGACGGCCCCGACTCCCTGGGGCGGTGGTCCTGATGCGCCGACTCTCCTGGCGCCGCCCGCGCTCCCGGGTCCGCCGCTACACCCGCCCCGCCCCTGCGGCGGCCGTCGCCGGCCGCTGGCCGGTGATCCGCGCCGGGTACGGGAGCCCGCTCCCGCTCCGGCCGCTGCTCACCCCACCGACGGCCCTCGCCTGATCCCGGCCGGACGCAGGTCCGGGGCCGAAGCACGGTCCGCCCGCTCGGAGGGGGGCGGGCGGACCGCCCCCTTGCGTCGATGTCGGGTGCGGCGTCTCGCGGAGTGAAGGTTCAAGCAGGCGGCGAAGGCGGTGGTGGGGACCGGCCGGTCGGTCGGGCGCGGCGCCCCGCAGAGCGAAGGTTCAAGCCAGCGGCGACGGCAGAGGTAGGGGCGGGGCTAAGGCGATCGCCCGGGCGCGGCGCCCCACGGGGTGGCGGTTCAAGCAGGCAGCGAGGGCAGCGGCGGGCACCGGCCGGTCGGTCGGGCGCGGCAGGGCGGGTGGGGGCTGCCGGGGGCGGGATCGCCGTGCCTGCACCGCCCCGGGCGCCGGGGTCGGCTGCCCCTGAAACCACCACCCCTCCCTGACCTGGGCAAATACGCAGGGTGATAGCAGGGTGGGGCGCCCTGTACACCGCGAGAGCACCCCGGTGATTCCTGGGCGCGCATCCCGGCCCTGATGGGCTCTCCAAAAGCCCGAACGGGGCCGATCGGGCCGGTAAACGGGGGTTCGAGCCCGGCCAGAAAGCAGGGGGTCGGAACCCGGGAAGGGCAGGGGGGCGAGATGTCCCATTAGTCCCCTGGGAGGGCCTGCCTTGGCCACTCTGAGTAACCGGGGAGGGGGTGGTGGGGGCCTCAGGGCTTACTACTCGCTGGTAGATGTAATCGGGGGTGCCGTGGAGGTGCGCAGGGTGCTCCCGCCCCCGCATGATCCTCGCCGCAAACCCGGCATGGGGGATATGACCCCTTGGTGAGCCCGGGCAGACCCACCCGCACCGCCGGGGCGCCGCCCCCCGCCGGGAACAGGCGCCGGGCCGGGCCGGTGAACGCGGCGCCCGGCCCCCTCCGACCCTCGCCGCCCGCTTGAGCCCTCACTTCGTGGGGTGCCGCGCCGGACCGGCCGGCCGGTCCCCACCACCGCCTTCGCTGCCTGCTTGTGCCTTCGCTCCGTGGGGTGCCGCGCCCGACCGACCAGCCGGTGCCCGCCGCTGCCTTCGCTGCCTGCTTGAACCGCCACCCCGTGGGGTGCCGCGCCGGACCGGTCGGCCGGTGCCCCTTCCCGCCGTCGCCGCTGGTCTGAGCCTTCGCTTCGTGGGGTGCCGCGCCCGACCGACCGGCCAGCACGCTCCCTCCCCGCCGTCGCCGCCTGCTTGAACCCTCGCCCCGTGGGGTGCACCCGGTCGGGGCACCCCCTGCCCCTACGGAGTCTCGGAGAAGGGCAGCGGGATCTCCTCGGCCACGGAGAAGTCGTCGTGCAGCCGGAGGAAGACCTTGGTCTCGCCGCCGCCTCCGCCCTCCTCGGAGGCGATGGCCCCGGTGAACCCCGGGGACGGAGAGAAGACCTCGTAAGACGTGTCGCCGCGCTCCTCACCGATCGGCTCCCCGCCACCGCTTCGCCAGGTGCGGACGAAGGGGTCCCCCTCCTCGGTCCCCCAGGCGGCGATCTTGGAGCCGCCGTCGGAGAACTCCAGGCCGGCCACCTCAGGTGGGACGGAGGGCGGTCCCTCCGCCAAGCTCGGCAGCTCCTCCGGGGGTCCGCCCGCGTCGATGCTCCACACCTGGACCGCGCTCTGCGATGCGGCGGCGACCTTGCCGTTCGGGCCGAAGGCCAGCGCGGTGCCGAGGCCGCGCGGAGAATCCTCCAGAGCAGGGAGATCGCGCTCCTCGCCGGTGGCGGTGCTGAGCACGGTGATGCCCCGGTCGTCGGAGACGGCCAGGTCCATCCCGCTCGGTGAGACGGCGAGGGCCCGGGCGCCGGGGGCTTCGACCGTGAAGAGCTCGGCGCCGTCCAGGGCGCCGAACGCGCGCACCTCGGTCCGCCCGCGGTCGTCCTCCAGGATCGCGAAGAGCACCTCCCCGTTGGGGGAGAGCTCGGTGCCCAGGACCTCCGGCGAGGCGCCGGCGGGGGCGATGCTGTTCTTCCCGGGACCGTCCGTGCGCCACACGTGCAGGGTGTCCCCGGCGGAGTCCCCGCCGGAGCCGTCCTTCCTGCCCCGGGCGGACAGGGCGACGGCGGTCCCGTCGCGGCTCGCGGTGATCCGGTGCCGGTAGTAGCGGTCGGCCTCGGTCAGCACCTGGACGTCGTACTTCCCTGTGCTCGAGCCCGGTCCGGAGGAGGAGAACAGGTAGAGGCCGTCGGAGGTGTTGGCCGCGAACCCGCCCACGCCGTCGAGCAGTGCGATGTCGTGGGTGACGAGGGGAGCCTCCCCTGATGGGTGCGAACCGGACCCGCCGGGCGCCCCTTCGCGATCCCGCCAGGTGACGTCGCCTTCGTACAGCACCTCCTCGGGCAGGTTCCGGGCCACCATCACCCCGCTGATCACCAGGGACATGGCGATGACCGCCCAGCCCACCAGCCTCTGCCAGGAGGCGTCGCCCTTCGGGGCGGCCCGGCCGGGGGCGGGCGCCGAAGGGGCGGGAGCCCCGGCGCGCGGTGCTGCGGGCGCACCCTTCCCAGGGGGAGTCTTCGGCTGCGGGGAGGCGTTCTCGGACCGGTCGGCGGTGGCGGGGGCGGGGGAGGACGGTGTTCCGGCGGGTGCGGAGCCCGCCGGGCCACCCCCGTTCCCGCTTTCGGGCTCCGGTCCGGCCTCCTCCGGCTCCTCCTGCCGCCGGCCTTCCGGACCCTCCGGTTCTTCCGGCTCCTCCTTCGGAGCGTCGCTCTCGTCCGGTTTCTCCGGCTTCTTCTGCCCGGCCGGCGGCTGCAGTGGCCACGGCGGCAGACCGGCCGGGGCGAACGCCTCCGCCTCTTCCACCGCAGGGGGTGCTGCGGCGGGCGCCGGACCGGCCGCCGCCTCCGGGGACCGGGTGCCAGGGGGCGCCTCCGGAGCGGCGGCCGGGGCAGGGGCGGGGACGCCGGCCGGGCCGTCCTGCCTGACGGCATCCTGGTCGGCGGAGTCCTGTCGCTCCTCCGGGCCGCTCTCCTCGCGGGGCTCCTCGGCCCCGGCGCTCTCCTTCTCCACCGGCCCCTCGCCAGCCGGGGCGGGCTCCGCCGGGAGGGCCGCGGTCCGGGCCAGTACGGTCTGCGCCACTGTGGGCGCGAGCTCGACCAACGTCGCCGCGGTCCGGATGACCTGGGTGGCGACGGAGTCGGGGAGCCAGGCGGTGGCGGCCTCTTCATCGGAGCCGGGCAGCGGATCGGCGCCCAGCCCGGCCAGGACGGCGTCCAAGCCGGGGCGGTCGGCGGGGTCCTTGGCGAGGCAGGAGGCGATGAGCCCGCGCAGCCCGTCCGGCACCCCGGACAGGTCGGGTTCCTCGTTGACCACCCGGTAGAGCAGCGCGGCCGGGTCGCCCGTACCGAACGGCTGGCGCCCCGTCGCGGCGAACACCAGCACGCCGCCGTAGGAGAAGACGTCGCCGCGGTGGTCCAGGTCGGCGCCGGTCGCCTGCTCGGGCGACATGTAGCCGGGGGTGCCCAGGGTCTGGCCGGTGCGGGTGAACGACGTCGCGTCCACGGCCCGGGAGATGCCGAAGTCGATCACCTGCGGGCCGCGCGGGGAGAGCAGCACGTTGGACGGTTTGAGGTCGCGGTGGACCAGCCCCACCGAGTGGATCGCGGACAGCGCCTCGGCGAGGCCGGCCGCCAGCACCCGCAGCGAGTCCTCGGGGAACGGCCCGCCGTCCCGCACCGCCCGGTCGAGCCCGGGGCCCGGCACGTACTCGGTGGCCAGCCAGGGGGTCGGGCCCTCGGTGTCGGCGCCGAGTACCCGGGCGGTGTAGGGACCGCGCACCCGGCGCGCCAGCTCCGCCTCCCCGGCGAACCGGGCCCGGAACTCGGCGTCCTCGGCGTACTCCGGCCGCACCGCCTTGACCGCCGCCGGCTCCCCGCCGCCCGCCGGGACACCGAGGTAGACCACGCCCATGCCGCCGGCGCCGATCCGTCGCAGCAGGGTGTACCCGCCGAGCTCTCGGGGGTCGTCGGGGCGGAGTTCGTACAAGGCGGGCTTTCCGGGGGATTCGTCGCGTCGCTTCCGGAGGGGAGCGTAGCGGATACCCAGCGCACCCGGCGGCGCGGAACCCGGCCGATGGCGGCCAGGGACGGGGGAGGGGCGGCCGGGGCCGTGTCGGTCGGGCCCTGCCGGGGCGGGCGGGGGGAGCATGAGGGGTGTGGAGGACGAGCTGCTCACCATCGGACGGTTCGCCCGGCTGTGCAGGGTCGGGGCGGGGCGGCTGCGCGAGTACGAGGAGCTGGGGCTGGTGCAGCCGGTCCGGGTCGACGCGGACTCCGGGTACCGGTACTACGCGCGGTCCCAGGCGCGCGACGTGCTCACCGCGGAGCTGCTGCTCGACGCGGGCGTGCCGCTGGCCGTCGTCGCCGACGTGCTCCGGGGCGACGAGCGGACCCGCACCGTGGTGCTCCAGGCCGAGCGGGAGCGGCTGGCCGAGCGGGCCGACCGGGACACCGGGCGGATCGGCGTCCTCACCCGGCTCGCCCAGGGCGGACTGCCCGATCACGAGGTCGTCCGGGAGCACGAGCCGGAGCGGCGGCTGGCCGCGGTGCACCTGGAGTGCGGCCCCGGAGGCCTGGGCGAGTGCACCGAGGAGGGGGTGCGCCGGCTGCTCGGCGCCATCGAGGCGGCGGGCACGCCGTGGATCCCCCCGCTCATCGGCCTGCTCCCGCTGGACCTCGCCGAGGGCATGCGGGTCGGCATCGCCGCGGAGACCGAGGAGGACGAGGTCCCCCGCGGCGCCGAGCGCGCCGTACTGCCCGCCGCCGACGTCGCCTCGACCATGCACGAGGGGCCCTGCGCCCACCTGCCGCTCGCCTACAACGCCCTGTTCACCTGGATCCACGACCAGGGCCTGCAACCGCACGGCCCGGCCCGCGAGACCTACCTCGCCACCCCCGGCGAGACCGACCCCGACGAGCAGCTGACCAGGATCGCCGTCCCGATCGAGCCGCGGAGGGCGGGGGACGGGGAGGCGGGGGACGCGGAGACCTGACCGCGGAACGCGTCGAATCCGAATTCATCCGGTGAAAGGGAGGAAACGGACCGGAAAATGCATTCTCCGGTCTGAAAGAGATCGGGGCGGTAGTTTGCTCCCGTGTCCGTTTCCCATGGCCATGAGACCCGGGTGCAGCTCTTCAAGGACTGCCCCGCTTTCGCCCCGCAGCTGCTGTCCGAGTGCCTCGGCGTCGAACTCCCCGAATTCGACCAGGCCGTTCTGCAATGCGCCGATCTGGGGGAGGTCGTTCCGGTCGAGCGGAGAGCCGACGCCGTCGTCGGCCTGCTCGACACCGCCCTGATCGCGCGGATCGAAAAGCACGACAAGACCGAGATGCTGATCGTGGTCGAGGTCCAGAACGAGTTCGTCGAAGAGAAGGTCTACCGCTGGGCGGAGTACTGCGGCGTCTCGGCGGACCGGTCGCGCTGCCCGGTCGCACTCCTCGTGCTCTGCCCGGACCAGGACGACGCCGACCGCTACGACCGCTGGTTCGAACTGGGCCCGGGCTTCCGCCTCAAGCCCCAGGTCCTCGGCCCGGACCGGCTGCCGGTGATGGCATCGCCCGAGGACGTCGCCCGCTCCCCGGAACTGGCGGTGCTCGCCTTCGCGGCCCATCCGGAGGCCCCCGGCGCAGTGAAGACACTGGTGGAGGGGTTGGAAAGAATCGACCCGCACGACGCCGCGAAATACACTGAGTACACGCTGACCCTGCTGGACGGGAAGGTCCGCGACGAGCTGGAGGAGACCGCGACCATGAGCCCTGTGCGTTATCGGAGCGAGTACACGGACCGGTTCGTGGAGGAGGGGCAGGAGAAAGGCCTTCGGGAGGGGCTTTTCCTGGTTCTGGAGTCCCGGGGCATCGCGCTGTCAGCGGAGGACCGCCGCCGGATCGAGGCGTGCCGCGACCAGGGGGAGATCAAGCGCTGGTACGCCCGGGCGCTGGCCGCTTCCACCGCTGAGGAGCTTTTCCGGGACTGACGCTCGACCGGCGCCTCCCGCCGGTCCCCGGGCCGGTCGGGGTCAGGCCGGGAAGGGCCACTCCGGGACCGGCAGCTGCCAGCCGCCCTCGGCCTGCTCCTCGTCGATGCACGGGGAGGAGGCGCTGATGGAGAACTCGTCGTCCTCCCCGGAACCGCCGTGCACGGAGAGTTGGAACTCGTCGTTCCGGTCGCGCACGGAGACGAAGGGCTCGTCCGGGCGGAGGTCCTCCTGGACGGTGTAGCCGTTGATGCTCCAGTGCGTGACCAGGGCATCGACGGCCTCCTTGCTCTCCTCGGCGGGGAGGGAGTCCAGCGAGTACCTCTTGGCGACCGCGACCAGGTCGTCGCTGGCGCAGGGGGTGCCGACGGCCGATTCCGGGGCGCCCGGCTCCATCTCCGCCGCGCCCGGGAGGGCCGCGACCGCGTCGGCGAGGTGCTCGTCGGCGAGCTCGCCGGCCCGCGCCTCGTCCAGGCCGTCCTCCCGCGGGGAGAAGGGGAGGTCGATGCCCAGGCGCGGTGCACCGTAGACGACCAGGGCCACCAGGACCGCCGCGAAGGCGAGTCTCGCCGGCCAGCGCATTCTTCCCACTCCCTACCTGCTTCCACCCGGCCGGGAGCGGCCTCGCCCGCACACGCCCCGGGCACGCCGGAGACCTTCCCGGCGTGCTGCGCAAGCGGGGCTTTCGCGGCCGTCCGGGAGGAGCGGCGCGGGGCGCCGGCGTCGTTGCCGGCATGAGCGGGGTGGAGGCGCCGTGCCCGGTGGACGGGGGCACCATGCCGGGGCGCCCCGCGATCCTTCCGGTGTTCGGTTCTCGTGACTGGGACGCTACCCCCCGCTGAACAGCCCAAAAAGACCCAAGCGGACCCAAGTTCGCCCGGGTTTCGGCCGGTCGGCGTGGGCCCTCGGCCCGGGGCCGGCGCCTCCCCGCCCGGCGGTCCGGGAGGGGAGGCGCCGCCCGGTCAGGCCGCGCGGCCGTCGACCAGGTGCAGGCGGGAGCCCTGCCAGTTGCCGCGGAGCCAGCGGTCATGGCTGGCGATGACGACCGCGCCCGGGGCGCTCTCCAGGGCCTCCTCCAGCTCCTCGGCCAGGGCCAGGGAGATGTGGTTGGTCGGCTCGTCCAGCAGCAGCGCCTGCGGGCGGGTCGCCACCAGCAGGGCCAGGGCCAGGCGGCGGCGCTGGCCGACGCTGAGCGCGCCCGCCGGGCGGTCCAGGTCGGCCGGGGCGAGCAGGCCCAGCTCGCGCAGGGGCGGGGCGTCCGACCCGTCCGGGAGCGCCGACGCGTAGATCTCGCGCGGCGACCGCTCCGGCCGGGGGAAGGCCGCGTCCTGTTCGAGCAGGGCCACCCGGGCGCCGCCGAGCCAGTGCACCTCGCCGCCGGGCCCCGGGGGCAGCCGCCCCGCCAGCACCGCCAGCAGGGTCGACTTGCCCGCCCCGTTGGGCCCGGTGACCAGCAGCCGCCCGTCGGCGGGCAGGTCCAGGCGGTCCAGGCGGAGCCGGCCGGGCACCTCCAGGCCGCGGGCGGACAGCGCCAGCCCGGCGTCGGCCGCCGCGCCGGTCAGCGCGGAGGAGAACTCCAGCACCGGCGGCGGCTTGCGGACCTGGTCCCGCTCCAGCTCGTCCAGGCGCCGCCGGGCGTTGCGCACCCGGCGGGAGACCTGCTTCTGCACCCGGGCCCCCTTGAAGTCGTAGTGCATCTTCGAGGTGTTGCCCATCGGCCGCCCGGGCGCGACCTGGCGGGCCGTGGTCCGCACCGACTCGCGCAGCTCGCGCAGTTCGTCCTGCTCCTCGTGGAACCGCTGCTCCCAGCGGGCCCGCTCCTTCCGCTTCTCCTCCAGGTAGTAGGTGTAGGCGCCGCCGTAGTGCACCGGGCCGCCGACCGCCGGGTCCAGGTCGAGCAGGCCGGTGCAGACCGCGTCCAGGAAGGTCCGGTCGTGGCTGGCCAGCACCACCGCGCCGGGTAGCGCCGACAGGTACTCCTCCAGGAAGAGCACCGCGCCGTCGTCCAGGTGGTTGGTGGGCTCGTCCAGCAGCAGGGCGCGCGGGCGGCGGATGAGCAGCGCGGCCAGGCCGAGCCGGCTGCGCTGGCCGCCGGACATCTCCCGGAGCGGGCGGTCCGGCTCGATGCCGCCCAGGCCCAGTCCGGCCAGGACCAGCTCGGCGCGCTGGTCGGCCTGCCACACGTCCAGCGCCTCGGCCAGCTCCAGCGCCTCGGCGTAGGCGCGGGCCGGGCCGGCCGCGTCCGGGGCGGCGTTCACCGCCTCGGCCTGCGCGGCCAGCTCGCGCTCCACGGCGCGGCTCGGCGCCAGCGCGTCCTCCACGATCGCGCCCAGCGGGGCCTCCTCCGGGTAGGGCGGTTCCTGGTGCAGGAAGCCGGTGTCGCTCGGCCGGGCGACCGTGCCCGAGTCCGGGTCGAGGGCGCCGGAGAGCAGGCCGAGCAGCGTCGACTTGCCGGTGCCGTTCTCGCCGACCAGGCCGAGCCGCCGCCCGGGGGCGACGTCCAGCGACACCCCGTCGAGCACCGGCCGGCCCTCGAAGGACTTGGCGAGGTCGCGGGCGCGCAGCAGCGGTGCGGGGCCCGCACCGGACGGGGCGCCGGCGGTGCGGGGGGCGGGGGTACGGGACAAGGGCGTCCACCTCCGAGGCGATCGGGGCGGGCCGCGAGTGCCAGTGGTCCGGAGCGGCGGGGTCGGGCCGCCGGGCGCACGCGGAGTGCGCCGGACCGCTGCATCGAGACCGCGCCGGTTGGTGTCTGGCGTAAAGGGACGCACCGGGAGGGGCATGGCTCCAGCCTCATGAAGGGCGAGCCGCCGCGCGTCCCGGTGCGTGGTCTCGATGGTCACTTGCGCACGGACGGAAGGCTACGGCGCTCCCCGGCGGAAGCGCAAAGGGTTTTCCGGCCCGCGCGCCGCCCGGCCGCGACCTGCGGGGGCGCGGGTGCGGGGAGCGGACCGGAGGGGCTACGGTTGCGGGCGCCCGGGGCCGGTCCGCCTCCGGTGCGGAGCGCGGCCCCCGCTCGCGCGCTCCCGCCCGAGGGCGGAGCCGGCTCCGGGCGCGACCGCCCGGAGAACCCGAGGGAGAGGACCCCGACGTGTTTCGCAGACCGCAGGCCAACCTGATCGTGCTCCGCGACATCGACTCCGCGGTGGAGGCGCTGCGCGGGGCTCTGGACGGCGCCGATCCGGCCGAGAGGCCCGGACTGCTCCGCGCCCTGGCCATTCTGGAGCAGGAGACCGACGCCGACCCGCGGATCCGCTGGACCCGGCAGGTCCTCGCCGACGCCGGCGTCGACCCGCGGGAGAAGGAGGTCCAGGCGGTCAAGGCCGTCCGCGACGCCCTCCCCGGGCTGACCCTGCAGCAGGCGGTCGACCTGGTCAAACGGGCCAAGGACGGCGAGGGCTGAAGGCGGGCCCGCCGGGCCGCTTTGTACGCGGTGGACTAAAGTGACGTGGATCACTCCGAAATGAAGTCTTGTCGGACCGGGGTGGAACCTGCATTGATGGGCCCCTGACCCTGTCGACCGGACGGATGGGACCCGCGGCCATGTCCGAAGCGGCGAGCAAGAGCGGTTCGGCCGGAGGCGCCGGCGGCCTCCTGAAGGTGCTGGGGCGCGGGGACGTCCTGGCGCTGGCGTTCGGCGCGATGATCGGCTTCGGCTGGATCGTGCTGACCGGCGATTTCATCAACGCGGCGGGGAGCGCCGGCGCGGCCCTCGCCTTCGTGATCGGCGGCGTGGTCATCGCGTTCGTCGGGTTCACCTACGCCGAGCTGGTCTCGGCGATGCCGCACGCCGGCGGCGAGCACCACTACGCGCTGCGGGCGCTGGGCGGCCACGGCGCGTTCGTCGCCTCCTGGGCGATGGTGCTCGGCTACGTGTCGGTGGTGGCGTTCGAGGCCGTCGCGGTGCCGCAGACCGTGCTCTACCTCTTCCCGGACATGGGCGCCGGGCGGCTGTGGACGGTCGCCGGGTACGACGTGCAGGCCAGCCTGGTCGCGCTGGGCGTGCTCGCCGCCGCCGTCATCACCTGGCTGAACTACATGGGCATCCGGCCGGCCAGCGTCTTCCAGACCGTCGCGGTGCTGTTCCTGCTCGCGGCCGGCGCGGTGATGGTCGTCGGCGCGTTCGCCGGCGGTTCGGTGCAGAACATGGAGCCGCTGTTCACCGGCGGTCCCTCCGGCATCTTCGTGGTGCTGGTCGCGGTGCCGTTCCTGTTCGTCGGGTTCGACGTGATCCCGCAGTCGGCCGGCGAGGTGAAGATCCCCTACCGCCAGGTCGGCACGCTGCTGGTGGTCTCGGTGGCCTGCGCCGCCGGCTGGTACGTGCTGATCATGCTCACCGCCGGCGCCGGGCTCGACGCCGAGGGGCTGGCCGGGGCCGAGCTGGCGTCGGCCGACGCGATGGCCGCCATGTGGGACAGCGGGGCGATGGGCAACGTGCTCGTCCTCGGCGGTATCGCCGGGCTGCTGACCAGCTGGAACGCCTTCCTGATCGGGGGCAGCCGGCTGCTCTACGCGATGGCGGAGTCGCGGATGATCCCGCGCTGGTTCGCCAAGGTGCACCCGAAGTACCGGACCCCGTCCAACGCGGTGCTGTTCATCGGCGCCCTCTCGCTGCTGGCCCCGCTGTTCGGCGAGGCGATGCTGGGCTGGCTGGTCAACGCGGGCGGGCTGAACATCGTCGTCGCCTACGCCGTGGTGGCCCTCTCCTTCCTGCTGCTGCGCCGCCGCGAGCCGGGCATGGAGCGCCCGTTCCGCGCCCCGGCGGGCCCGTTCGTCGGCTGGACCGCGCTGCTGCTCAGCCTCGGCCTGCTGGTGCTGTACCTGCCCGGCATGCCCGCCGCGCTCTCCTGGCCCTGGGAGTGGACCATGGTCGGCGCCTGGTGGCTGCTGGGCGCGGTGTTCATGGCCCGGATGCCGCGGACCGCCCCCGGGGCCGACGCGGAGCGCCGGCTGATCGCCGCGGTCGAGGCCCGGGGGCGGGAACGGGGGCGGGGACGGGGCTGACGTCGGGGGGGCGCGAAAAACCGAACCTGGTTCTAGTCGGGGCGGCGCGGGGTCGGTAAGGTTCCGCACATGGATCTGAATGGAGTTGCCGCCGTCGTCTCCGGCGGTGCGAGCGGGCTCGGGGAAGCGACCGTACGGCAGCTGGCCGAGGCCGGGGCGACCGTGGTCGTCGCCGACCTCAACGCCGAGCGCGGCGAGGCCGTGGCCAAGGAGGTGGGCGGCGTCTTCGCCGCCACCGACGTCTCCGACGAGGCCCAGGTGCAGGCCGCGGTGGACGCCGCGGTGGCCACCGGGAAGCCGCTGCGCGCGGCGGTGGCCTGCGCGGGAATCGGCTGGGCCACCCGGACCGTCGACCGGGACGGCGTCCCGCACGACCTGGCCGCCTACAAGAAGGTCATCGACGTCAACCTGATCGGCACCTTCAACCTGCTGCGGCTGTCCGCCGCGGCGATGGCCAAGACCGAGCCGGTCAACGAGGACGGCGAGCGCGGGGCGATCGTCAACACCGCCTCGCTGGCCGGGATCGAGGGGCAGATCGGGCAGATCGCCTACTCGTCCTCCAAGGGCGGCGTGATCGGCATGACCCTGCCGGCCGCGCGCGACCTGGCCGCCATCGGCGTCACGGTGAACACCGTCGCCCCGGGCATCCTGGACACCCCCATCTACGGGCAGGGGCCGGAGTCCGAGGCGTTCAAGGAGCGCCTGGCCGCGCCGGTGCCGTTCCCCAAGCGGCTGGGCACCGCCGACGAGTTCGGCCGCCTGGTCCGCTCCCTGCTGGAGATCAGCTACATCAACGGCGAGGTCGTCCGGATCGACGGCGGCCTGCGCATGCCGCCCAAGTAGCGAGGGGGACGCATGGCGGACACGACCGGAGCCCCCGCCGAGGAGGCGGTGCTCTACGAGGCGGCCGACGGGGTCGCCGTCATCACCATCAACCGGCCCCGGGCGAAGAACGCGGTGAACGCCGCCGTCGCCCAGGGCATCGCCGACGCCCTGGACGACCTGGACTCCCGGGACGACCTCACGGTCGGCATCATCACCGGCGCGGGCGGCACCTTCTGCTCCGGCATGGACCTCAAGGCCTTCATGAAGGGCGAGGTGCCGGTGGTGGAGGGGCGCGGCTTCGCCGGGTTCGCCCAGCGCCCGCCGCGCAAGCCGCTGATCGCCGCCGTGGAGGGCTACGCCCTGGCCGGCGGGTTCGAGACGGTGCTCGCCTGCGACCTGGTGGTCGCCGCCGAGGACGCGAAGTTCGGCATCCCCGAGGCCAAGCGGGGCCTGGTCGCCGCGGGCGGCGGGCTGCTCCGGCTGCAGCACCGCATCCCGCGCAACATCGCGATGGAGTTCGCCCTCACCGGCGACTTCGTGGACGCGCCGCGCCTGGCCGAACTGGGCCTGGTCAACGCGGTGGAGCCGAGCGGCGGCGCCCTGGACGGCGCCAAGCGGCTCGCCGCGCGGATCGCGGAGAACGCCCCGCTCGCGGTGGCCGTCTCCAAGCAGGTCGTCAACGAGTCCGAGGACTGGTCCACCGAGGAGATGTGGACCAGGCAGGACGCCATCACCGGCCCGGTCTTCGTCAGCCACGACGCCATGGAGGGCGCCGCGGCCTTCGCGGAGAAGCGCAAGCCGAACTGGAAGGGCGCCTAGGGCACCGGCGGAGGGAGGGGCGGCCCGCTCCGAGGAGCGCCGCCCCCGCCCCCGGCGGTCCCGGTGTCCTGGGAGGCGCACGGGACGCCGTCCCGCTGGACGGCCCTGCGCCGGGCGCTCCGGGTCACTCCCCGCCGAGCTCCAGCATCCGGTCGACCACCTCGGCGGCGGCGCGGCCGTGCGAGGGGTCGCAGAAGTCGCGGACGAAGGCGGCGTAGCGCTCCCGGTACTCCTCGGTGACCGCGTCGATCCCCCGGATCGACCGGACCAGCTCCTCGGAGGTCTTGATCAGCGGCCCGGGGGCGCGCTCGGCGAAGTCGAAGTAGAAGCCGCGCAGCGTGTCCCGGTAGTGCTCCAGGTCGTAGGTGAAGAACAGCATCGGCCGGCCGGAGTGCGCGAAGTCGAAGAACGACGACGAGTAGTCCGTGACCAGCACGTCGGTGATCAGGAACAGGTCGGCGATGTCGGGGTAGGCGGAGACGTCGAAGACGAAGCCCTCGCCGGCGCCCGGAACGCTGTCCACCACCCGGCCGTGCTTGCGGACCAGCAGCACGTGGTCGGCGCCCAGCTCCTTCTCGGCCGCCTCCAGGTCGACCCGGAGGTCCAGCTTGAAGCGCTTGCCGCTGTGCCGCTGGTCGTCGCGGAGCGTCGGCGCGTAGAGCACCACCCGCCTGCCCTCGGGGATCCCGATCAGCCTGCGGGTGCGCTCGGCGCGCGCCCGCCGCTCCTCCTCCGGGGCGTGGAACAGGTCGTTGCGCGGGTAGCCGGACTCCAGCATGTCGCCCTCGTAGGCGAAGGCGTTCTTCAGCACCGGGGTGGCGAAGGTGTTCGGGGAGACGAACACGTCCCACTGCCGGGACTGGTGCGGCAGGCTCGCGATGTAGGCCTCGTTGGCCTTGACGGTGCCGCGCAGGTCGGCGCCGATCCGCTTGAGCGGGGTGCCGTGCCAGGTCTGCACCACCACCTGCCCCTCGCGCTTGGCGAACCACTCGCCGAACCCGCCGTTGGTGTTGGTGACGATGTAGCGGCTGCGGGCCAGCGCCTCGTACCACTCCCGGCTCTTCCACTCCACCGCCCGGACGCCCTCCGGCGGCACCGCCTGCTGGTCGGCGACGGTCCACAGGTGCTCCACCTCGACGCCGCGCCGGACCAGCTCCTCGTGGACCGCGCGCGGGGAGTCGGAGTACTGCCGGCCGCCGAAGTTGTTGTAGAGCACCGCCTCGCGCAGCGGCTCGCGCTTGGCCGCCGCGGTGAACTCCTCGCGCAGCAGCCGCTGCCGGTAGGGGCCCTGCGCGTCGATCGGCAGCGGCTTCTCCGAGGCGATGAAGAGCAGGTCGTGGAAGCGGCGGTCGAGCCGGAACGCGCGGCGCACCCCGGGCAGCGGCTTCGGGATGCCGTCCAGCAGGTCGGTGCGGATCCGCAGCGGCACGTCGCGCTCGGTGCCCCGCTCGCCCTCCGGGCGCAGCCGCAGGTACCAGCGGCCCTTGCGGAGCGGCACCTCGTCGCCGAAGGAGGGGACCCGCTCCGGGGCGATGCGCGCGGTGAAGCGCCCGCCCGGCGCCTCGAACGGCAGCCGGACCTCCTCGAACCGCTCGCCGTGCCGGAGCACCAGGACCATCGGCCGGCCGGGGTCGGAGTAGGAGCCGGAGAGCACCAGGTCGCCGCCGCTCCACTCGGCGGAGTCGACGACCGGGCCGGCGGTCCGCTCGGCCAGGTTGGCCAGGCCGGTGCCGGTGGCCGCCACCGCCAGCTCGCGGCCGGAGCCCAGCGCCCGCTCGGCCGGGACCAGGGACGCCCCGGCGGCCGGGCGCTCCTCGGTGCCGTCGGCGAACACCACGATCGGGCGCAGGTGCCGGGTGGCCGCGCCGGCCGCGGGGGCGGCCAGCCCGTCCAGCGGCAGCTCGGCGCTCCACCGGCCCGGCCCGCCGCCGGCGGAGGTCAGCGGGTACTCCCGGTCCGGCTCCCCGCCGCCCTCGCACACCACCCGCAGCAGCACCGGCTCCTTGCGGGCGGACAGCTCCAGGCGGAGCGCGCCGCCGCCGAACTCCGCGGCCTCCACCCGTGCGGCGCCGCGCCGCACGGTGATCCGCAGCCGGCCCTTGGCCGGCTCGCAGACCAGCTGGTACCCGTCGCCCAGGTCGCGGGCGAACGGGTGGCCCTCCCGGCCGACCTGGCCGGGGGCGATGCCGCCGCGCCGGACCAGGTGCGGGCCGGGTACGCCCAGGGTCAGCGTCCAGCTCCCGGTCCGCAGGCCGCCCTCGCCGCGCAGCCGGGCCGGGTCGACGGTGATCTCGAACCCGGCGCCGTCGAAGCAGTGCAGCGGCTGCCGGGAGTCGAGGGTGGCCTGCGGCTCGGTGCGGGCGCGCAGCGGCAGCCGGATCCGGCGCCGCTCGCCGGGCCGGCTCAGCCAGGCGAACCGGGGCAGCCGGGGCCGCCCGGGCACCGCGGCGTTGCGCAGGAACGCGTAGCCGCGGATGCGCAGCGCGCCGTCCACCCAGTCGATCGAGGTGGCCTTGGCGCGCAGCGGGATCTCGTCCTTGCGCAGCACCGCGATCTCATCGGGCACCGAGGAGACGTCGACGCCGGGGATGTCCGGCCGGGGCCGGCGCAGCCCCTTGATCCGGTAGGCGGAGGGGAACTCCCGGTCGTGCCGGATCAGCGCGAGCAGCTCGCCGGTCCGCCCGGCGCCGGCCAGGAACCACTTCAGCCGGGTGACCGGGCCCAGCCCGGCGGCGAGCGCCGCGGTGCCGTGCTCTTCGGTGAACGCGCGGGCCTCCGCGATGAACGCCTCCCGCTCGGCCGGGCCGGCCTCGGGCAGGTAGCGCATCCGCCGCCGCAGCTCGTCGGGGATCTCGAACGGTGTTCCGGTCACCGGGCCTCCAACAGGGCGCCCCGGCCCGCAGGCCGGGAAGGGATCAGGGCTCCCTCCCCGCGCGCCCCGGAGCAGGCCGGCCCGGGGCCGGGCCGCGGCGCTCGGGCCGTCGCGGGGGAGGAGGGGGAGAAGGGGAGTGGGAGGGGCGGGGGCGGGGCCGGGCGGGAGGGGGAGGCCCCTCCGCCCGGCCCCGCGGTGCGGCCTCAGGCCGCGCGCTCGTGCAGCCCGGCGGGGCCGTCCAGCGGGCGCACCCGGGCGGTGCGCTCGTACAGGTCGTCCACGGCCGCGGCGAACCGCTCCTGGGACGGGGGCAGGTCCGGGCCGAGCAGGTACTCGCGCAGCCGCAGCCGGGCGTCGGCGAACCGGTCGGTGCCCGGCGCCCGGGCCGCGTCCAGCGCCTCGTCCAGCCCGCCGGCGTCCGGGGAGAGCAGGAACGCCGCCCCGGAGGTGGGGTGCTCGGCGCGGAACTCCTCGTCGGTGACGCCCTCGCAGTTGGCGATGGCGTACGGCTTGCCGCTGGACACGAAGTCGGCGACCACGCTGGAGATGTCGCTGATCAGCAGGTCGGACTCGTTGAAGCAGGAGTACAGCGACGGACGCGGGCCCTGCACGGCCAGGTGCTCGCCGTCGGCCTTGGACTCCCAGAACAGCCGGTGCCACTCCGCGGTGAGCCCGGCGATCTCGTCGGCGTCGGAGGCGCCGGGCCGGCCGGCGTCCCGGGAGCGCTGCGCCTCGTCCACCGACTCGTCCAGGGTGTCGACCGCGTTCAGCCGGGCCTCCAGCCCGGCCAGGCGCGGCGAGGCCGGGCGGGCCGGTGCGGCGGAGCCGGCCGCGGCGAGCAGCTCGGTGATCCGCCGGTGCGCGGTCCGGGCCGCGGCCGACCGGATTCCGGTGAACGGGTGCGGCTTGTAGATCACCCGCACCCCGGGCTCGGCGGCGAGCAGCGCCCGGACGATCGCCGGGCCGGCCTCGATCAGCGAGGTGTTGCCCGGCTCGTCGGTCCAGCCCTCCCAGGTCGGCGCGTACAGCACGGTGGGCCGGGAGCGCGGCGCGGTGTCCGGGCGGACCGGGGACAGCTGGGGCCGGCCGACCTCGACGATGGTCTCGTCGCGCACGCCGACCGCGGCCAGCGCGTAGCGGTCCCGCCCGGCCCGCCCGGCGGTCCACACCTCGTCGTAGACCTTGCTGAACGGGTTGACGCTGGCGATCTTGTCGCTGTCGCCGTGGCCGATGAACACGTGCCGCATCTGCGGGTTGCGCAGCATGTGGATGTTCTTGCCGGTGTTGGCCGGGTAGAGCGCCACCCGCGCCGGGCCGAAGTCCAGCGCCATCAGGTCGGTGGAGGCCGGCACGCACAGCACCGGCAGCGGGGTGGCGGCCAGCTGGGCGGCGACCGCCCGCTCGCGCAGCACCACCACGGAGCGGCGGGGCAGCGCCCGCACCGACTCCAGCCACATGTTCACCTGGTAGGCGGAGTCGGCCGAACCGGAGAAGTAGAGCACCACTTCGGGGCGGTAGGAGTCCAGCCAGCGCTGGGCGTACTCCATGGCCTCCGCGGAGGAGGCGATGGCCCGGTCCCGCACCAGGTGGCGCAGGAGCAGCGCGGACGGCACCAGGGTGGCGGCCAGCGACACGGCGCCGCCGACGGCCGCCGCGGCCACCGCGCCGGTGGCGGTGTAGGCCACCGCGCCGGCCAGCAGCGGCAGGTCCAGCAGGAGCAGCCGGGCCATCACGTCGTGCACCAGGATCCGGGGCGGCGCGTCGGTGACGCGCAGCGGGCCCAGGTCGATGTTGCGGGTGACCACGGGCAGCCGGCGCACCGAGCGGAGCCGGCGGGCCAGGTAGCCGTAGCAGAACTGGACGCCGAACAGCAGCGCGAAGCAGACCAGAACCCACCAGAACCCGGTGCCGCCGGCCAGCGCCCCGTCCGCGAGCAGGCCCAGCGTGAGCAGCTGGCGCAGGAGCGCCCGGGAGGTGATGCCGAACCGCAGCTGGGACAGGGCCTTGGCGGCCCGGGAGGCGCGCACCATGAGCAGCACCTCGGTGCCGTAGCACAGCACCAGGCCCAGCGCGAAGGGCGCGGGCGAGGCCGGCAGCGCGCCGATCAGCAGCAGGAAGTAGCCGAACCCGTAGGCGAGGAACGGCAGCAGGACCGGCTCGGACTCCTCGTGCGGGGCGCTCATCGGATCTCCTCTCCGGCGGCGGCCGCCGCGGCGAGCGCGGCGGGGTCGGTCGGGTCCTCCCGGCGGACGTCGACGACCTGGCCGGTCAGCGCGGACAGCAGCACGTCGACCGAGGTGCGGGCGACCTTCTCCGCGCTGAGCAGGGAGCCGGCCGGCTCGTCGCCGAACGCCCGGGTGCGCATCGGGGTGGCGGTGCGCTCGGGGTTGATGCAGTTGATCCGCACCCCGTCGGCGGCCCACTCGTCGGCCAGCGCCTGGGTGAGGTTGACCGTGGCCGCCTTGGCCGAGGAGTACAGGCTGTACTCGGCGCGGCCGCGGGTGTAGGAGCTGGAGGTGTAGAGCAGCAGCTGCCCCCGGGTCTGTGCCAGGTAGGGGAAGGCGGCGCGGGCGATGCTCACCGGCGCCAGGTAGTTGATCCGGAGGTTCCGCTCGATGGCGGCCGGGTCGGCGGCGTCCAGCCGGCCGATCTCCAGCACGCCGGCGGTGTTGACCACGTGGTCGATCCGCCCGGTCGCGGCGTGCGCCTGGGCCAGCGCCGCCGCCACCTGGTCGGGGTCGGCGACGTCGGTCCGGGTGGTGCCGCGGGAGTAGCGGAACACCCGGGCGCCGTGCCGCTCGGCGAACTCGGCCACGCCGGCGCCGATGCCGTGGCTGCCGCCGAACACCACCACGGTGGCCCCGGTCAGCCGCTCGGTGCGGTCGGCCCCGGTGAGCGCGGGGGCGGCGGCCGCGGCGAGCTGGAAGAGCTTGTCCGCGATGAAGATGTCCACCGGCTCGGTGACCTTCATGTTGTGCCCGTCGCCCTCGACCACGTGGATCGGGGTGCCCGGCAGGTAGCGCAGCACGACGGTGCAGTCGTCGGTGGCCTCGAAGCCCGGGTCCTCCCAGGCGTTCCGGTAGGCCTCGCGGATGGCCGCGAGGCGGAACGCCTGCGGGGTCTGGCCGCGGCGCAGCCGGGACCGCTTGGGCACGTCGGTGATGAGGTCCTCGGCGTCGACCTCGATGATGGTGTCCGCGGACGGGATGGCCACGTCCACGGCGGCGTGCTCCTCCAGCGCGGTGATGCAGTCGGCGATGATGCGCTGCGAGAGCAGCGGGCGGACCGCGTCGTGGAACAGCACGTTGGTGCTCTCGCCCGGGTGGGCGTGGAGGGCGTCCAGCGCGAGCTGGGTGGTGGCGTTGCGGGAGGTGCCGCCGGGCAGCACCTGGACGGCGGTGGTGAAGCCGGCCTTCTTGACGATCTCCTCGGCGTCGGAGACGAACCCGGGGTTCATCATGACCAGGATCTCGTCGATGCCGGGGGCCTGGTCGAACAGGGCCAGCGTGTGCTCCAGGATCGTCTTCCCGGCGATCTTGAGCAGCTGCTTGGGGGTGGCCAGGCCGATGCGCCGTCCGCTGCCCCCGGCGAGCACGACGGCGATGGTGCGCGCGCCGCGGGAGGGAGCGGACGCGGTGGGGTCGGTCGCGGACACGGCGAATCTCCTAGGGGCGACAGGCGGTGAACCGGTGCGCGGTGGAATGCGCCGCCCGTTGCGTCCGCATCCGGGGAGGAACGATCGAGTGTTTCCCGGGGGAGGGCAGGAGAAAGGGGCGGTAAACCGGTATTTGCCTCCAGGTTATACCTGCCGCCGGATAAAATTCACGTTCTGTCCGCCCGAGTGTGCCTGCGCGCCGCGGCCCGGAACCGCCCCTCCGCCGGAGGGGGAGGGCATCCGCCCAGGTCGGCGCGGTGCCTCGGCGGTGTCGGGGATCACCGGGTGAGGTGCGGAACGGTTTCTTCCGCCGCTTCGGGGGTGTTCCCGGGCCCGCCCCCTACGCGCGAGGGGCGCGTTCGGTTTACCGTTCGCCGGTACTTTTTTGCCGACGCTTTGCCCGCCTATCCGTTGTCGGGAACTCCTATCCGGTAATCGATCCGTGATCTGCGGCCGCCGTTTTCCGACACTGCGTGCCCGCCCGGCTCCGCTCCGTCGGTGCGCGGGGCGCGGCCGCGCCCCGCGCGGCGCCCCCTGCCGGCCGCGCTCCGCCCGCCCCTGCCCGGGGCCGGTGCCCGCGGGGTGTGCTACCGCCGCGATTTCCCGGTCGGTTACAGGGAAACGGTTGAAGTGTGCGTCAAGTGATGGCGGATCAATGGTGAAACAGGAGATTTACAACGGAATCCCTTGTGTTGTGTGGGCGGCTCTGTCAGGGTACGGAGCATACGCACTGTGCCCTCCGTCACCTTCCTCAGGAGAGTTCCGGATGACCGACCAGAGCAGCCCCCGGGTGCTGCGCAATTTCGTCAACGGCGCCTACACCGAGGCGCGCGACGGCAGGACCGGCGAGGTGGTCGACCCGGCCACCGGCGAGGTCATCGCGCACGCTCCGGTCTCCTCCGCCGCCGACGTCGACGCCGCGTTCCAGGCGGCGCAGGCGGCCTTCGACGGGGGCTGGCGGGACAGCACCCCGGCCGAGCGGCAGATCGCGCTGAACAGGTTCGCCGACGCCGTGGACGAGCGCGCCGACGAGCTGGTCGCCGCCGAGGTCGCCAACTGCGGCAAGCCGGTGCAGACCACCAAGGACGAGGAGATCTGGCAGGTCACCGACGCGCTCCGGTTCTTCGCCGGCGCCGCCCGCAACCTGGAGGGCAAGGCCGCCTCGGAGTACATGGCCGACCACACCTCCTGGATCCGCCGCGAGCCGATCGGCGTGGTCGGGCAGATCACCCCGTGGAACTACCCGATGGCGATGGCCGCCTGGAAGATCGGCCCCGCGCTCGCCGCCGGCAACACCCTGGTGCTCAAGCCCTCCGACACCACCCCGATGTCCACCCTGCTGCTCGCCGAGATCGCCGCGGACTTCCTCCCGCCGGGCGTGTTCAACGTGGTCACCGGCGACCGGGACACCGGCCGCGCCCTGGTGGAGAACCCCGTCCCGCAGCTCATCTCGCTGACCGGCTCCACCCGCGCCGGCTTCGAGGTCGCCCAGAGCGCCTCCACCGACCTCAAGCGCCTCCACCTGGAGCTCGGCGGAAAGGCCCCGGTCATCGTCTTCGACGACGCCGACGTGGAGCGGGCCGCGGCCGGCATCGCCGAGGCCGGCTACTTCAACGCCGGCCAGGACTGCACCGCCGCCACCCGGGTGCTGGCCGGCCCGCGCGTGCACGACGACTTCGTCGCCGCGCTCACCGAGCAGGCCCGCGCCACCCGCACCGGCGGCCCGGAGGACACCGGGGCCGCGTACGGCCCGCTGAACAACGCCGCCCAGCTGGAGCGGGTCTCCGGCTTCCTGGACCGCGTCCCCGGCCACGCCGAGGTGCCGGCCGGCGGCTCCCGCTCCGGGACGAAGGGCTTCTTCTACGAGCCCACCGTGGTCACCGGGCTGCGCCAGGGCGACGAGCTGGTCACCGACGAGGTCTTCGGCCCGGTCATCACCGTGCAGCGGTTCGACGACGAGGACACCGCCGTCGCCTGGGCCAACTCGGTGCGCTACGGTCTGGCCTCCAGCGTGTGGACCCGGGACCACGCCCGCGCGCTGCGGGTCTCCCGGCGGCTCGACTTCGGGTGCGTGTGGATCAACACCCACATCCCGATCGTCGCGGAGATGCCGCACGGCGGGTTCAAGCACTCCGGCTACGGCAAGGACCTCTCGCTGTACAGCCTGGAGGACTACACCCGGGTCAAGCACGTGATGAGCTACATCGGCCGGGACTGAGTCCCCGGGCCGGCGGGACCGGGGCGGCGGCGCCCGCCCCGGCCCCGGTGCGGCGGCCGGAGCGGCGCGCCGAGGTACGGACGGGCAGGAGGGATGCCATGGCGAGTACGACCGAACCGGGCACCGCTGCGGCGGAGCGCACCGGGCAGCAGCAGGACGCCGTCCCCGCGATCGCGCTGGAGGGGGTGGCCAAGACCTACCGCTCCGGCGGCGAGCAGGTCGCCGCGGTGCGCGGCGTCGACCTGGAGATCGGGCAGGGCGAGTTCTTCTCCCTGCTCGGCCCCTCCGGATGCGGCAAGACCACCACCATGCGGATGGTCGCCGGGTTCGAGGAGCCGACCGAGGGCACGGTCCGGCTCAAGGGGGCCGACGTCACCGGGGTGCCGCCGCACCGCCGCGACGTCAACATGGTGTTCCAGAGCTACGCGCTCTTCCCGCACATGAGCGTCTTCGACAACATCGCCTTCGGGCTGCGCCGCAAGGGCGTGCCCGCCGCAGAGGTGCGCAGCCGGGTCGGCGAGGCCGTCGAGCTGGTCGAGCTGGCCGGCCGGGAGCGCACCAGGCCCACCCGGCTCTCCGGCGGCCAGCAGCAGCGGGTCGCCCTGGCGCGGGCGCTGGTCAACCGGCCCAGCGCGCTGCTGCTGGACGAGCCGCTGGCCGCGCTCGACCTCAAACTCCGCCAGTCCATGCAGATGGAGCTCAAGCGGATCCAGCGCGACGTCGGCATCACCTTCGTCTACGTCACCCACGACCAGGGCGAGGCGCTCACCCTCTCGGACCGGATCGCGGTGATGAACGGCGGCCTGGTCGAGCAGCTGGGCGCCCCGCAGGAGATCTACGAGCGGCCCGCGACGCGGTTCACCGCGGGCTTCATCGGCACCTCCAACCTGCTCTCCGGGGAGGTCTCCGCCTCCTCCGGCGGGGTGATCGACGTCCCGGTCGGCGGCGGCCTGGTGCGCGCGGCCGGCTCGGCCGCACCCGGCGAGCGGGTGGAGATCACCGTCCGCCCGGAGAAGATCTCCCTGGCCGCCGAGGGGGACGGAGCGCAGCACGCGGAGGCGGGGGCCTCCTGCCTGCCCGGCACCGTCACCGAGGTCGTCTACCTCGGCTCGGCGACGCACTACACGGTCGAGGCCGACGGGGGCGCCGAACTGGCCGTGCACGCGCAGAACGGCGCCGGGCCGGCGGCCGCGGCGCTCCGCGGCGACCGGGTCCGGCTGACCTGGAGCCCCGAGCAGTCCTACGTACTGCCCGGCTAGCGCCCCCCGAACCCCCGTACGGAAAAGAGCCGAACCGTGAGCAGAACCGACCCGGCCCTCCGCAGAGGACTGACCCGGGCCCGCCCCAGCAGGCGGAGCGTGCTCGGCGCCGCGGCGCTGGCGGCCGCCGCGGCCGCGCTGCCGGGCTGCAGCGTCAAGGGCCAGGGGGCGGGCAGGACGCCCGCCACCGAGGCCTACTGGAAGGGCAGGAAGAGCACCGGGTCGCTCTCCTTCGCCAACTGGCCGCTGTACATGGACGCCGAGCGCACCCAGCTCAAGGAGTTCACCGAGGCCACCGGGGTCGAGGTGGACTACGACGAGGCGGTCCAGGAGAACCACTCCTTCTTCGGCAAGATCCAGCCGATGCTGGCCGACGGCGCCTCCATCGGCTACGACCTGATGGTCCTCACCAACGGCATCGAGCTGACCAAGCTGGTCGAACTGGGCTACCTGGCCCCGCTCGACCACGACCGGCTGCCGAACTTCGCCGAGCACGCCGGGGCCAAGTACAAGGAGGCCGAGTACGACCCGGGCAACCGGTTCACCGTCCCCTACACCTCCGGGATCACCGGCATCGCCTACAACCCCGCCTACCTGGACCGGGAGATCACGAGCATCGCCGACCTGTGGGACCCGGAGTTCGCCGGCAAGGTCGGCATGATGGCCGACCCGCAGGAGATCGCCAACTTCGCCCTGCTGCTGGACGGGACGGCGCCCGCCGACTCCACCGGGAAGGACTGGGAGAAGGCGGTGCGCAGGCTGGAGGAGCAGCGCGACGCCGGCATCGTGCGCCGCTACTACCAGCAGGACTACATCCAGCCGCTGACCAACGGCGACGTGTGGCTCTCCATGGCCTGGTCCGGCGACGTCTTCCAGCAGAACGCGGAGGAGGGCGCGGGCCTGGAGTTCATCATCCCCGAGGAGGGCGCCACGCTCTGGAGCGACCTGATGATGATCCCGATCACCGCGGCCGCCCCGGTGGACGCGATCATGCTGATGGACTTCCTCTACGACCCGGAGACCGCCGCCGGGCTCACCGAGTACATCAACTACATCACCCCGGTCCCCGAGGCGCAGGAGATCCTGCGCGGCGAGGCCGCCGAGGCCTCCGGCGAGGACGGGGAGTTCCTGGCGGACCTGGTGGAGAGCCCGCTGGTCTTCCCCACCGAGCAGGACTACGCCCGGCTGCACAACTACGTCCCGCTCACCCTGGTGCAGGAGGAGGAGTTCTCCCCCATGTTCCTCTCGGTGACCCAGTCCTAGGAGCGGAGGGCAGATGACCGACCGAGACCGCCCCCGCCTCGCGCGGGCGGCGCCCTACCTGCTGGTCGCGCCGGCCTGGCTCTGGCTCGCGCTGTTCTTCCTGGTGCCGATGGCGACCGTGCTGTCGATGTCGCTGATGTCCGGCAACCTCTACCAGGGATACGTCTTCACCTGGGAGTTCGGGAACTACGCCGAGGCCGTGTCGGCCTACTGGGAGCAGATCGCCCGCTCCCTGCTCTACGGCGCCTGCGCCACCCTGCTGTGCATCGCCATCGGCTACCCGGTGGCCTACTGGATCGCCTTCCGCGGCGGCGCCTACAAGAACACCTACCTGCTGCTGCTCCTGCTGCCGATGTTCGTCTCCTTCGTGCTCCGCACCATCTCCTGGAAGGCCTTCCTGGCCGACGAGGGCATCGTGCTGGGGCCGCTCAAGGACATCGGCCTGCTCCCGGGGGACGCCCATGTGCTCAATACCGCGCCGGCCGTCGTCTTCGGCCTGGCCTACAACTTCCTGCCGTTCATGGTGCTGCCGGTCTACGCGGTGCTGGAGCGGATGGACCACCGCGTCGTGGAGGCCGCCCAGGACCTCTACGCGGGGCGGGTCCGGGCGTTCGCCTCGGTGGTGCTGCCCATGTCCCTGCCGGGCGTGTTCGCCGGGGTGATCATGACGTTCATCCCGACCTCCGCCGACTACGTCAACGCCCAGGTGCTCGGCGGCGCGCACAACACCATGGTCGGCCGGATCATCGAGAGCCAGTACCTGGTGAACAACGCCTACCCGATGGCCGCCGCGATCACCTTCGTACTGATGGCGGTGCTGCTGGCCGGCATCTTCTCCTACGCGCGGGCGCTGGGGACCAAGCAGGTGATGGAGGTGCAGGCCCGATGAGCGCAGTGACCGAGGGGCCCCGGCCCGCCCCGGACCGCGGTCGGCCGCGCCGCCGCGCCGGCCGGGGGAGGCCGGATTGGGGGAAGTACTTCACCTGGGCGGTCATCGCCTGGCTGCTGGCGCCGATCGCGTTCATGGTCGCCTTCGGCTTCAACGACGCCCAGGGCCGGCACAACGTCACCTGGCAGGGGTTCACCCTGCGCTGGTACGCCGACGTGTTCGCCTACCCCGACCTGACCCGGGCGCTGCTCGCCTCGCTGGCCATCGCGGTGCTGACCATGCTGATCGCCGGGGTGCTGGGCGGGCTGCTCGGGCTGGCGATGGGCCGGTTCCGGTTCCGCGGCAAGGCCCTCACCGACCTGGTGATGTTCTCCGCGATCTCGGCGCCGGAGGTGGTGCTCGGCGCCGGGCTGCTCTCCATGTTCCTCACCATGAACATCGCGACCGGGTTCTGGACCATCCTGATCGCGCACGTGATGTTCTCGGTGTCGTTCGTGGCGATCACGGTGCGGGCCCGGGTGCTCGCCCTGGACCCCGCCCTGGAGGAGGCCGCCCGCGACCTGGGCGCCTCGCCCTGGGCCACGTTCCGGCTGGTCACCCTGCCGATGCTGTTCCCCGCGCTGATGGCCGGCGGGCTGATCGCCTTCGTGCTCTCCATCGACGACTACATCATCACCACCTTCGTCAGCGGCAGCACCACCACGTTCCCGCTGTGGATCTGGGGCACCACCCGCGTGGGGACCCCGCCGCAGGTCAACGTCATGGGCACACTGATCTTCGCGGTCGGCGTGCTGCTGGCGGTGATCAACGCCGCCGTGGCCCGCCGCCGCGGCTGAGCCGGCCCGGCGCCGGCGCGGGGAGCCCTCCGCGCCGCCGCCGGCCGCCGCACCGCGCGGGGCGCACCCGCCCCCGCGCTTCCACGCATTCGACGAGACGGCCGCCGCGCAGGCGGCCGGGCAACGGAGTGAGAGCGTGTCACCGAGCACGTCACCGACCCCTTCCGCGTCCATGATCGACGCCTCCCTGGCCGGCACCCGGCCGTCCCCGTTCTGGCTCGACCCGGAGGTGCACGGCGACGCCGTCCCCGAGCCGGCCGCCCCGCTGCGCGGCGAGGCCTCCGCCGACCTCGCCGTCGTCGGCGGCGGCTACTCCGGCCTCTGGGCGGCGCTCTGCGCCAAGGAGCGCGACCCCGGCCGGGACGTGGTGCTGCTGGAGGCCCGGACCGCGGGCTGGGCCGCCTCCGGGCGCAACGGCGGGTTCTGCGCCGCCAGCATCACCCACGGCCACCTCAACGGCCTGGAGCGCTGGCCGGAGGAGATCGGCGAGCTGGAGCGGCTGGGCCGGGCCAACCTGGACGGCATCGCCGAGGCGGTCGAGCGGCACGGCATCGACTGCGAGTTCGAGCGCACCGGGGAGCTGCTGGTCGCCACCGAGGAGTGGCAGATGGAGTCGCTCGCCGAGCAGGCGGAGTCGCTGCGGGCGCTGGGCCACGAGGCGGTGCTGCTCTCCGCCGGGGAGGCCCGCTCCGAGGTGGACTCGCCGACCTACGTCGGCGGGATGATCGAGCCCGGCGCCTGCGCCATGCTGCACCCGGGCCGGCTCGCCTGGGGGCTGCGCGAGGCCTGCCTCCGGCTGGGGGTGCGGATCCACGAGCACAGCCCGGTGCGCCGGATCTCCCCGGTCCGCGGCGGCCTGCGGCTGGAGACCGCCCGGGGCGCGGTCACCGCCCGCCGCACCGCCTGGGCCACCGGGGCCTTCCCCGGCCCGCTGCGCCGGCTGCGGCACTACGTCGCCCCGGTCCACGACTACGTGCTGACCACCGAGCCGCTCACCGCCGAGCAGAAGGCCGCGATCGGCTGGAAGGGCCGGCAGGGGCTGGGCGACTCGGCCAACTTCTTCCACTACTACCGGCTCACCGCCGACGACCGGATCCTGTGGGGCGGCTACGACATCGTCTACCACTACGGCGGGAAGGTCCGGCCCGAGCACGACCAGCGCCCGGAGACCTTCCGCACCCTCGCCGAGCACTTCTTCACCACGTTCCCGCAGCTGGAGGGGGTCAGGTTCAGCCACTCCTGGGGCGGGGTGATCGACACCTGCAGCCGGTTCTGCGGCTTCTTCGGCCAGGCCTACGGAGGCCGGCTCGCCTACACCGCCGGCTACACCGGGCTGGGCGTGGGCGCCACCCGGTTCGGCGCGCTCACCGTGCTCGACCTGCTGGAGGGGGCCGACACCGAGCGCACCCGGCTCGCCATGGTGAAGGAGAAGCCGATCCCGTTCCCGCCCGAGCCGCTCCGCTACGCCGGCATCGAGCTGACCAAGCGCGCCGCGCACGCCGCCGACCGCAACGGGGGCCGGCGCAACCTGTGGCTGCGCACCCTGGACCGGTTCGGGATGGGCTTCGACAGCTGACCCGGGCCCTTGGCAGGCTCCGAGGCGGTGTGCTTCGATTCACGGAGGCACCGCTCGGGGGAGGGGCTCACGGTGATGTCCACGGAACGCGACCGCACCGCGTCGGCGATGACGCTGACCCTGCCGGAGGGATTCGCGTCCTGGCTGACCGGGACGGGGGCGATCAGCGCCGCCGCGGCCGATCCGTTCCACGCCTCGGCGCAGCAGGCGATGGCGGCGGCCCGGGTCGGCCCCACCGGGGAGGTCGAGGTGAGCTGCGACGCCGGCGGCCTGTGCGTGATCGGCGAGCAGGCCTACCGGCTCGCGCACACCCCCGGCATCCCCGACGACCTGCTGGACGCGGCGCTCACCGCCCTGGACCGGTTCCACTCCGCGATGGACGCCTGGAGCGGCCGGGAGGGCATGTGCGTGGACTGCGGCGGAGGCGGCCGCGCCCCCGGCGGCGCGGCCTGCCCGCAGTGCGCCGGATCGGGCCGGGTGCCCACCGGCTGGTAGCCGCGGCGCCGCCCGCCCGTGCCCGGGGCGCCGCCGGGCCGTCCGGACAGGCCCGGAGCGGCCCTCCCGCCTGTCCGCAATGCCCGGAGGAAACGTCCGTTATGGGGGCCCTGTGGGCTGAAAAGGGGATTTTTCTGCGTGGCCGGAGCGGGCCGCGGAACGTGATCCACGCCGCATACCGGTGGGTGTGCATCGGCCGCCCGGAGTCTTTCCCCGGCGGCCTGATCAGGGCGGAAACCCCTGCGGTCACGGCGATGCGGCCGCTCCGGCGGGCCGCGGGCGGGCCGGTCCCGGCCCCCGCCCGGCGCCGCCGCCCCGATGAGCCTCTTGAGAGGCGGGGGTTTTCTTGGGAGCGTTGGGAATACGTCGTCGCGAGAGGCGTTGTACAGGACGGTCGTGAATTTCTGTGTATGTGTTTGACCTTGCGTTTCATACCATGTGTTGACGCTCGCGGGAGTCGTCGCGGGCGCCTTGCTTCTGCCGGGAACGGTGGGGCGCGCCACGTCTCGAAGTGCGATCTGGGCCCGGAAGTCGGGTCCATCACCCATCGACCTGTCAGGAGACAGATATGGCTCAGGGAACCGTGAAGTGGTTCAACGGCGAGAAGGGCTTCGGCTTCATCTCCCAGGACGAGGGCGGCCCCGACGTCTTCGTGCACTACAGCAACATCGCGGGCAGCGGGTTCCGCAACCTCGACGAGAACCAGCGCGTCGAGTTCAACATCACCCAGGGCCCGAAGGGCCCGCAGGCCGAGGACGTCCGCGGCATCTGAGACCGATCGGGCCCCGCACAGGGGCCTGACCGGCGGTGATGTGCGCCGCCCCCGCCTCTTCGCGAGGCGGGGGCGGCGCCTTTTCCGTTCCCGGGCGGGCCGTGCGCCCGGTCAGCCCCGGGCCGGCCGCATCAGGGTGATCAGCGCGGCGAAGCTCTCGTCCTGCAGCCCCGCGCCGAGCCCGCGCCGGAAGATCGCCGAGACCGCGGCGGGCAGGTCGGCGTCGACCCCGGCGTCGCGGGAGGTGTGCACCACGTGCTCGATGCTGGCGGCGCCCATCGCCATCCGGTCCTCGTCGCCGGCGAAGTCGCCCTCCCGCACCTGCCGGGCGGTGCCCTCGAAGAAGGCGGCCATGTCGTTGGCGCCGATCAGGTAGGGCGTGATCGTCTCCACCGGGATGCCCTCGGCCTCGGACAGCGCCAGCGCGTGCAGGAACCCGGTCATGGTGGTCCAGAACAGCCCGAGCTGGACCTGGTAGTAGGCCTGGGACAGGCCGGGGTCCGCGCCCCGGTAGTCGACCGCGGTGAGCACCTCCAGCACGCCCCGGAGCCGGTCGGCGACCTCCTCGTCGCCGCTGTAGAAGGTGGACACCTCCGCCGACCCGATCCCCGGGGGCGGCGACATGACGCCCCCGCTCAGGAACCGGCCGCCGCGCCCGGCCGCCCACGCCGCGCCCTCGCGCGCCTCCGCCGGGGTGCCCGAGCTCAGGTTCACCACGGCCTTCCCCTCCAGCGAGGGGACGTCCTTCAGCACGTCGTACATGGCCTGGTAGTCGGTGAGGCTGAGCAGCACCGCCTCCGAGGCGGCCACTGCCTCGGCCGCGGAGGCGGCGAACACCGCCCCCTCCCGCACCAGCCCGTCGGCCCGGGACCGGGTCCGCCCCCACACCGTCACCGGGTGCCCCGCCGCCAGCAGCGCCTTCCCCATCGCCCGGCCCATCGGCCCGAGCCCGATCAGGGTGACCGCCTGCTTCGCGCTTCCGTCGCTCATCGGAATCCTCGTCTCCGTTCCGGTGTCCTCGCCGTGTTCACCCCCACCGTCGCGGAGAGCGCTACGCCTTCCCTACGCATCCGCCACCGGTCCGCCACCGGCCCCGCCGGGGCCCGCCCCGGGGCCCCCGGAACCGGGGCGCGGGGAGGGCGGCGCCCGGAGGGGCCGGGGCGGGCTACCTTTGGCGGGTGAGGTTCGGAATCCTGGGGCCGCTGGAGGTCCGCGACGGCGACGGCGCCCCGGTGCCCGTCCCCGGGGCCAGGGTCCGGACGCTGCTCGCCGTCCTCCTGCTCGACCGCGGCCGCACGGTCTCCGCGGACCGGCTGGTCGAGGACGTCTGGGGCGCCTCCCCGCCGGCCGACCCCGCCGGGGTCCTCCAGGCCCGGGTCTCCGACCTGCGCCGCGCACTGGAGCGCGGCGCCCCCGGCGGCCGCGCACTGGAGCGCGGCGCCCCCGGCGGCCGCGCCCTGGTCCGCCGCAGCCCGCCCGGCTACCTGCTCGACACCGCCCCGGACAGCCTGGACGCCGACCGGTTCACCGCCCTGACCGGACAGGCCCGCGCGGCGGAGGACCCCGGGCGGCGGGCCGCACTGCTCGCCGACGCCCTCGCGCTGTGGCGCGGGCCCGCGCTGGCGGACTTCGCCGACGAGCCCTTCGCCCCGGCGGCCGCCGCGCGGCTGGAGGAGCGCCGGGTCATCGCGCTGGAGGAGCAGGCCGAGGCCCGGCTCGCACTCGGCGACCACGCCGACCTCGCCGCGGACCTCGCCGACCCGGTCCGCCTGCACCCCTTCCGGGAGCGGCTGCGCGCCGCGCACATCCGCGCCCTGTACCGCTCCGGCCGCCAGACCGAGGCCCTCGCCTCCTACGAGGACCTGCGCACCCGCCTCGCCGACGACCTCGGCCTCGACCCCGGCCCCGAGCTGGCCGCCCTGCACCAGGCCGTCCTGGAGCAGTCCCCGTCCCTGGCCCCGCCGCCCCGGCCGCCCGATCGCCCCCGCCCGGCGGCCCCGGGCGGACCGGACGCACCGGCCACCGCCCCCGGAGCCGCCCCGGGAACCGGCCCGAGCGGCGGAGAAGGCCAGGCAGCGCCCTCGCCGGGACCGCCCGGGGGCACGGCCGGCCCCGCCGGGGCGGAGGCGGAGGCCCGCGCCCCCGGCGGCGCCCCGCCGTCCGCGGCGGCCGGCACCGGGCCGGGCCCCCTTCCGGCCCCGCCGGTTTCGGAGCAGGGCGGCGGCCCCGCGAACGCGCCGGGCGACCGACCCGCGGACTCCGCCCCGGGCGGCGCCTCCGCCGCCGCGGAACCGGTTCCGCCGAGGGGCGGGCCGCCCGCGCCGATCGGTCCGCTCATCGGGCGGACCGGGGAGGTCGCCCGGGTCCGGGCGCTGCTGGCCACCGAGCGGCTGGTCACCCTCACCGGCCCCGGCGGGGTCGGAAAGACGCGGCTGGCGGTCGAGGCCGCCTCCGAGTCGGCGGCGGACTTCCCCGGCGGCGTGCACCTGGTCGAGCTCGCCCCGGTCGCCCCCGGCGGCGACCCGGCCGAGCGGACCGCCGCCGTGCTCGGGCTGCGCGACACCGGCGCCGACCCGGCCGCCCCGATCGCCGAGGCGCTGGCGCACCGCCGCGCCCTGCTCGTACTGGACAACTGCGAGCACCTGGTGGACGCCGTCGCCGGCCTGGCGGTCCGGCTGCTGGCGGCCGCACCGGAACTGCGCATCCTGGCGACCGGCCGGGAACCCCTCCGGGTCTCCGGGGAGCGGGTGCGCCCGGTGGCCCCGCTCGGGCTCCCGGCCGCCGGAGCCGACCGCGACCTCGGCGTGCTCCGGCAGGCCGCCGCGGTCCGGTTCTTCGAGGCGCGGGCGTCCGCCGCCGCCCCCGGCTACACGCTGACCGCCGCCGACGCCGGGCCGGTCGCCCGGATCTGCCGCCGGCTGGACGGCATCCCGCTGGCCCTGGAACTGGCGGCGACCCGGGTCCGCGCGATGGCCCCGGGCGAGATCGCCGACCGGCTCGACGACCGGTTCCGGCTGCTGACCTCGGGGTCCCGCGCCGCCCCGGAGCGGCAGCGCACGCTGCGCGCCGCCATCGGCTGGAGCTGGGACCTGCTCACCGGGCCGGAGCGCGCCGTGCTCCGCCGCCTCTCGGTGCACCCGGACGGCTGCACCCTGGAGGCGGCCGAGGAGGTCTGCTCCGGCGGCGGTGTCGACCCGGCCGACGTCCTCGACCTGCTGGCACTGCTGGTCGACCGGTCCCTGGCGGTGCCCGCGCGCACCCCGGCCGGCACCCGCTACCGGCTGCTGGAGTCGGTGGCGGCCTACGCGCGGGACCGGCTCGCCGAGGCGGGGGAGGCGGAGGAGGTGCGCCGCCGGCACGCCCTTTACCACGCCGACCTCGCCGGACGCGCGGAGGACGGCGTCCGGGGCCGGGAGCAGTGCGCCTGGCTGGAGCGGGCCGAAGCGGCCGCCCCCGACCTGCGGGCCGCCCTCGACCACGCGGTCGGCGCCGCCGACGCCGAGCTGGCGCTGCGCCTGGCCAACGCCGCCGCCTGGCCCTGCCACCTGCGCGGCCGCAGCACCGAAGCGGCCCGGCACCTCACCGCGGCGCTCCGCGTCCCCGGCGGCTCCGCCTCCGCCCGGACCGAGGCCCGCGCCTGGCTGGCCGGCCTGTACACCCTGGGCGGCCGGACCGAGGAGGAGCGCCCGGAGCCGCGGAGCGGCACCGCGCCGCCCTCTCCCGGCGAGGCCGCGGCGGCCGACCGCGGCACGGCCCCCTTCCCGGAGGAGGCGGAACCGCTCCGGGCGGCGCAGGACGGCCCCGTGCTCCTCTCGCCGACCGGCACGCCCGGCCACCGGGAGAGGCCTCGGCCGGAGGGCCCGGGGCCGGCGGCCTTCGAGGGCCGTGCGGAAGGAGGGCCGGGCGGGGAAGGCGCGGCGGCCGACCGCTCCGCACCCGGGGGCGCGGGCCCTGCGCCGGAGGAGGCGGAGCCGCCGGCGGAACCGCTTCGGGCGGCGGGGGACTCTGCCGCAGCCGGAACGGGGGGCTCGGAGCCCCGGCGTGCGGAGCGATGGCGGGCCGAAGGCGTGGCCGACCCGGTGCGGCGGGCGCGGGTGGAGTGCTTCCTCGCCTTCGCCGGGTGGGGCCTGGGCGACCTGGCCGAGGGGGAGCGGCGGACCCGGGAGCTGCTGGCCGGCTGCGAGCGCCGGGGCGACCGGTGGGGGACCGCCGCCGCCTCCTCGGTCCTGGCCCTGGACGCGCTGATCCGGGCCGACCTGGCGGCGGCGCGGACCGCCGCGACCCGCGCGGCGGAGCTGTTCGGCGCGCTCGGCGACCGCTGGGGCGTCCTGCAGGCCTCCGACGTGCTCGGCCAGGTCGCGGAGATCACCGGTGACTACGCCGGGGCCGTGCGGGTGCACCGGGACGGCCTGGAGATCGCCGAGGGGCTGGAGCTGTGGGGCCAGGTGTCGCTCAAGCTCTCCGGCCTGGGGCGGCTCGCGCTGCTCGAAGGCGACCTGGAGCGCGCCGCCGAGCTGCACGAGCGGGCCCTGGAGGTGGCCGCCGACCACTCCGACGAGCCCGGCCGCCAGTTCGCCGAGACCGGACTGGGGCTGATCGCCCGCCGGGCCGGCCGCCTGGACGAGGCCGAGCGGCACGTGCTCGGATCCCTGGACCGGAACCGCGAGGACGACGGCCGGATCGGGCTGGCGTTCATCGCGGCCGAACTCGGCTTCATCGCGGAGCAGCGCGGCGACGCCGGCGGCGCGCTGGACCTGCACACGGACGGGCTCGACGCGGCGCGCTCCACCGGCGACCCGCGCGCGGTCGCCCTGGCCCTGGAGGGCCTGGCCGGGGCGCACTCGCTGGCCGGCCGCCCGGTCCGCGCGGCCCGCCTGCTCGGCCGCGCCGCCGCCCTGCGCTCCTCGGCCGGCGCTCCGCTCCCCGCCGCGGAGCGCTTCGACACGGACCGGATCGGGGCCCGGATCCGCACCGCCCTCGGCGGCGCCGGGTTCACCGCCGCCTTCCGCGAGGGCCGGGACGGGGGACCGGCCGAGGAGGAGCGCCGGCCGTAGCCCCTCTGCCGTCGCCTGCGCTCGGGGTGGTGCGGGGACGCCCACCGCCTTCCTTCCGGCAACGACCTCAACGGACGTCGGGGCGCCGCTCGCATCCCGCCCGCATTCGGCCGGTCCCCTCGTGGCACGGCTCTGCCTCATCGCCGGACGGACAGGGCGGCCTCCGGCCGGGACCCCGAGGAGCGGCCCCGCCATCCGGAGAACAGGACGGAGGGGAACGGGCGGCCGACCTGTCGGCCTCCACCGTGTTGCGGATGTGCCGGCCGATGCATCCGGCGGGCCCGTCCCCGGTCCCCGCCTGGCCCCACCGGGGCCGGTCCTTCCGGAGCGGAGGGGAGCCGGGCGCCTCAGGGCCTCCGTGCTCCGGGTCCGGTGTCCCGGCGGGCCGCGCCGGCGGCATTCGCCGTACTGCTCCGGGCGCACGACCAGGATGAGCCGGTGGCCGTGGTCGCTGTACTGCACGAGGACGTCGACGCCGGCCTCGCCGAGGCGGTGCGCGAAGGCGCCGGGCCGCCCCGGGGTCTCCTGGCCGAGACGGAGCGCGACCACGTCGTCGACGGACACCGGGCCCGATGCCGTGCCGCTCCGGTTCGCCCCCGGCCGGTCCGCGAGGGCGGTCCCGATGTTCCGGTACGCCTCCCGCCCGCTCATCGGCGCGCCCCCTTCGGCGGGGGACCGGCCGGTGCGGTCGGTGCGGTGTCTTCTCCGGTACGGGGGCGGGGCCGCCGGGAGATGACAAGTGTCATGGGCCGGGGGCGGCAGGAGTCACGGCCGGACGGTGACACCGTGCTCTACCTCGGGCGGGGGCGCCGGCGGGAGAGTAGGGGGCATGAGCACGGGAGAGCGCAGCGGCGAGGCCGCGATCAGTGTCCGGGACCTGCGGCAGGCCTACGGCGACTTCGAGGCGGTCCGGGGGATCTCCTTCGAGGTCGCGCCGGGGGAGCTGTTCGCGCTGCTCGGCACCAACGGGGCCGGGAAGACGACGACCATCGAGACCCTGGAGGGGTTCCGCAGGCCCACCGGCGGGCGGGTGCGGGTGTTCGGCACCGACCCCTACGGCCAGCCCGCGGAGCTGCGCGAGCGGGTGGACGCGGTGCTCCAGCACTCCGGGCACTTCCCGGAGCTCACCGTCGCCGAGACCGTCGGCCTCGCCGGCGACCTCAGCGCCGACCCGATGGAGCCGGACGAGGTCCTGGAGCTGGTCGGCCTCACCGACAAGGCCGGGGTCCCGGTCCGGCAGCTGTCCGGCGGGCAGAAGCGCCGCCTCGACCTCGGCACCGCGCTGCTCTCCCGCCCCGAGGTGCTCTTCCTGGACGAGCCCACCACCGGGATGGACCCGGAGGCGCGCCGCTCCACCTGGGAGATCATCGCCGCGACGGTGCGCGCCGGCACCGCGGTGCTGCTCACCACGCACTACCTGGAGGAGGCCGAGCGGCTCGCCGACCGGCTGGCCATCATGCACCGGGGGGAGGTGCGGGCCGCCGGGACCCTGCACGAGGTCGTCGCCGAGCGGGGCGACCGGATCGCGTTCCTGCTGCCCGACGGGGTCCGCTCGGACGACCTGCCCGACCTGCCCGGCGCCGCCGCCGAGGTGGAGCTCCGCGGCGAGCGGGCCTGGGCGGTCTACACCGTGCGCGGCGCCGACACCGAGCTGCGCGCGCACCGCGCCGCCGAGGCGCTGACCGACTGGGCCAGGGCCCGCGGCACCGGCCTGGCCCGGCTGGAGATGCGCCCGGCGTCGCTGGAGGACGTCTTCCTCGGCATCGCCGACGGCGCCCGCGACCTGGTCGCCGACTGACCGCCGCAACCCCGTACCGCCCCGCCCCCGCCCCCGCGATGAGGAGAGACGCAGACATGACCCTCGGTGCCCCGACCTCCACCGGAGAGCGCGCCCCCGGGCGCCCCGGCGCGACCCGCCGCCCCGTTCCGGTCCGGCGGCAGCTGCTCCGGATGGCCCGGGTCGAGCTGCTGCTGTTCTACCGCTACCGGATGGCCGCCTACATCGCCGTCGTCCCGCTGTTCCTGCTGTTCCCCGCGCTGACCCTGGGCGGCCAGGACAACCAGGCCGGGATCGACACGGGCGCGTTCTACACCGCGGCGGTGTTCGTCCTGACCCCGATGACCCTGGGCATCATGCACATGCCCAACGTGTACGCGGCCCGCCGGGAGAGCATGCTGCTCAAGCGGTACCGGGTGGCCGGGGTGCCGCCGACCGCCCTGTTCGGCGCGACGACGCTGGCGGTCTCCGCGGTGGCCGCGGTGCTGTGCGCGGTGGTCGCCGCGGTGCTGATCGGCCGGTTCGGCGAGACCCCCGCCGACCCGCTGCTGCTGGTCCTCGGGCTCGCCCTGTGCAGCGTGCAGATGTGCCTGTTCGGCGCGGTCTTCACCAACCTGGCGCGCAACGCGGAGAGCGCGCAGATGATCTCCATGGTGCCGTTCCTGGGGATGCTCCTGCTCAGCGGCGCGATGTTCCCGGTCGACTTCCTGCCGGACGGGGTGCGCACCGGGCTGTCGCTGCTGCCCTTCCTCCCCGCCGTCGACCTGGCCCGCAGCGCCTACTTCGGCCAGGACCTGTTCTCCGGCCCGGCGCAGGCCGAGGCGGTCGCCGGGCTCGGCCTGTGGGCGGCGTCGCTGCCCGCGCTGGCGGTCATGGCGGCCTGGACCGGGATCGCCGTCTACCTCCTCCGGTTCTTCCGGTGGGACCCGCGCCAGGGCGGGTGAACCGGCTCCGCCGGGGAGCGCCCGGCTCCGCCGGGGAGCCGGGCGCTCCCCGGCGGCGTCCGCGGGGACCGGCGGGACGGGCCGGCCCCCGCGCATTGGCGTCCGGGGAGCGGACAGGGAAGGATCGGGGGCATGACGAGCGTGCGCGGGGCCGCGGAGCCGGCCGGCGGCAGAGACCACTTCGACCGCCGGCTGCGGGTGGCCAGGTGGACGGTGATCGGCATGCTGCTCTTCGTCAGCCTGCAGATCCCCGTCTACGCGGTGACGCTGGTCCTCACCATCATGGACGCCTCCGGCGGGGTGGCGCTCTGGCTGGGCGCCGCGGGCGTCGTGCTCTCCGTGGTGCTGTCGGTGCTGCTCTCCTGGATGCTCGTCGACCGGGTGCACCACGGCAGGCGGGAGCGCCCCGGGCCGTACTGGTCGGCGTTCGCGCTCACCGTGCTGATCATCCTGTTCATCGGGGTGTTCGGCTGGACCATGCTGATCGCCGCGGTGTGGTGGTCGGTCGCCGCCATCACCGGCAAGCGGCGGTGGACGGCCGCCGGGACGCTGGTCCTGCTGGTCCTGCCCTGGGCCGTCGCCGCGTTCGTCCCGGATCCGCCGTGGTTCGAGGTGCTGCTGGTCTTCACGATGAGCGTGGTGTGGGGCCTGGTGGTGCTGTTCGGCAACGTCAGCTGCATGTGGCTGTGGGACCTGGCCAAGGACGCCCTGGCCGGCCGGGAGGCGCAGACCCGGCTGGCGGTGAGCGAGGAGCGGCTGCGGTTCGCCCGGGACATGCACGACCTGCTCGGGCACAGCCTGTCCGGGATCGCGGTCAAGAGCGAGCTGGCCGCCCGGCTGGCCGAGCGCGACCCGGCGCGGGCCGCCGAGGAGATGCGGCAGGTGCAGGGGTCGGCCCGGGAGGCGCTGCGCGAGGTGCGGATGGCGGTCAGCGGCTACCGGCGGATCGACCTGGCCGAGGAGCTGGGGAACGTGCGCGGGGTTCTGGTGGCGGCCGGCGCGCGCTGCGAGGTCTCCGGCCGGGCCGGGGACGTCCCGGCCGAGCTGCGCACCCTGGCCGCGTGGGTGGTGCGCGAGGCGGGCACCAACGTGGTCCGGCACAGCGCCGCCAAGCGCTGCGACATCGCGCTCCGCCGGGGCGAGCGCACCGTCACCGTCGAGGTGTACAACGACGGCGTCGCGGCCGGGCCGGAGCCGAGCCGCGGCAACGGCGTCACCGGGCTGGCCGAGCGGGTCGCCGCGGCCGGCGGCTCGCTCTCCGCCAGCCGCAGCGGCGCCGACGGCTTCCTGCTCCGCGCCGTGCTGCCGGTGGCCTCCGGCGGCGACCGGGAGCGGATCGCCCCGGGGGCGCCCGGCCCCGCCGCCGCGCCGGACGGGCCGGCGGCGGAGCGGGAAGAGACCCGAGAGGGAGCGTGATGAGGACCGGCCCGCGGCCCGGAACCGCGCCCGGCCGGACGGAGGAGAGCATGGGCACCGAACCCGCCGGCCCGGAGCCGGCCGCCTCCCCGGGAGGCGCCGGCACCGCCCCGGGGAAGGCCACGGACCGCACCGCTTCGGCGGAGGCCGGCGGCGGCGCCGCGGAGCCTGCGGGCGGCACGGCGTCCGAGGCGCCTCCGGGCCCGGCCGGCGCGCTGACCGACCGCGGGCTCGCCTCGGCCCGCCGCAGCGCCTACGGCGCGCTCGCCGTGATGGTGCTGCAGATCCCGCTGTGGACCGCCGCCCTGGCCTGGACGCTCTACCTGGACGGGACCATGCGGGAGATCCCGGGCCTGTTCGCGGTCCTGCTCGCCGCTGTTCTGCTCGCGGTGGCGCTGGCCGCCGTCGCGGCGCTGCTGCTGCGGATCCGGGTCGCCGGCTCCGCGCGGTACCGCGCGACCCTGGTCTGGTCCGGCAACGCGCTGGCGCTCGCCCTGCTCTTCCTGCTCGGCCCCAACCTGAACACCGCGATCGCCCTGGGAACCTGGTGGGCCGCGGTCTCGGTGGTCCCGCCCCGGCGGCACGTGCTGCTCACCACGCCGCTGCTGGTGGCGCTGCCGGTGGTGCACGCGCTGCTGCTCGACCGGTTCGACCCGGTCCAGTTCGCGGTCATCGGCGGGTTCGCCGTGCTGATCTGCGCCATCCTCCGCCTGATCGACCTGGGCATGCTGCAGCTGCTGGAGATCGCCCGGGAGGCCATCGCCGGCCGGGAGGCCCGCGCCCGGCTGGCGGTGAGCGAGGAGCGGCTGCGGTTCGCCCGGGACATGCACGACCTGCTCGGGCACAGCCTGTCCGGGATCGCGGTCAAGAGCGAGCTGGCCGGGCGCCTGGTGCGGCGCGCGCCGGAGCGGGCCGAGGCGGAGATGGCCGGGGTGCGGGAGGCGGCCCGGGAGGCGCTCCGCGAGGTGCGCGCGGCGGTCAGCGGGTACCGCAGCATCGACCTGGCCGGGGAGCTGGCCGGGGTGAGCGGGGTGCTCCGCGCCTCCGGCGCCGAGTGCGAGGTCTCCGGATCCCCCGACGACGTCCCGGAGGACCTGCGCGACCTGGTGGCCTGGCTGATCCGGGAGGCGGGCACCAACGTCATCCGGCACAGCACCGCGGCCCGGTGCCGGATCGCGCTCCGCCGCGACGGCGGCGCGGTCGTCGCGGAGGTGTACAACGACGGGGCGGCCGGGGCCGCGGGCGCCGCCCCCGGCAACGGCATCACCGGCCTGGCCGAGCGGGTCGCCGCGGCCGGCGGCACCCTCTCGGCCGCGCCCAGCGGCACCGACGGCTTCCTGCTCCGCGCCGTGCTGCCCGCACGCCGGGGCTTCCCCACCGAACCGGAAGAACCACAAGGAGCGAACACGTGATCCGCATCGTGCTGGCCGACGACGAGCACCTCGTCAGGGGGGCCATCGCCGCCCTGCTCGGCCTCGAAGAGGACCTCGAGGTCGTCGCCGAGGTCGGCCGGGGCGACGAGGTGGAGGCGGCGGTGGCCGGGCACGGCGCGGACATCGCCGTCCTCGACATCGAGATGCCCGGAGCCACCGGCCTGGAGGTCGCCGCCCGGCTGAAGGAGGGCGCCCCCGGCTGCGGGGTGCTGGTGCTGACCAGCTTCGGCCGCCCCGGCTACCTGCGCCGGGCGCTGGACGCCGGGGCCCGCGGCTTCCTCGCCAAGGACGCCCCGGTGGACGAGCTGGCCGGCGCCATCCGCAAGGTGCACGCGGGCGGCCGCTACATCGACACCGAGCTCGCCGCGGCCGCCATGACCACCGGGGACAACCCGCTGACCCCGCGCGAGGCGGAGGTGCTCAAGGCCGCCGCCGACGGCCTCTCGGTCTCCGAGATCGCCCGCCGCATCCACCTCACCGAGGGAACGGTGCGCAACTACCTCTCCTCCTCGATCACCAAGACCGGGGCCGGCAACCGGCTGGGCGCCATCCGGACGGCCCAGGAGATGGGCTGGCTGTGACCCGGGCACCGGCCGCCCTCAGCCCTGGTGGCGGGCGAAGCGCCAGCCGCCCGCGGCGGTGAGGGCGGCCGCGTGGCCGGCCAGCACCAGCAGGCCGAGGAGCTGGTGCCCGCCCCCGGCGCCCCCGGCGGCGGCGTCGCTCGCGGCGCTGGGCAGGTAGAGCATCAGGTCGGCGCGGCCGGCCATGCCGAGCAGCGGGAACGCCAGGTACTCGAGGAGCATGGTGACGATGAAGGCCGCGGCGACGGCGGCCGCCGTGCTGCGCAGGGCGGCGCCCGTGCCCACCCCGATCGGCCCCCAGAGCAGCAGGGCGGCGGCCAGGCCCAGCAGGGCCGCGGTCACCTCGGGGGAGCCCAGCCGGGTCGCGGCCCCGTTCGCGGCCAGCACGGCGGCGACCGCCGCGGTGCCCGCCCCGACGGCGGCCAGCGAGCAGACCGCCGCCGCGCCGCTGCCCACGGCGAGTTTCGCCAGGTAGACGGTGTGCCGCCGGGGTTCGGCGAGCAGCGTCTGGGCGATGCTGCCGGACCGGTACTCGTGGGTGACCAGGACGATCCCGATGACCAGCGGGAACAGGTAGCCCAGCGCGAGCGGGGCCTTGTAGAGCACCACCGCGTCGGCGGCCGATTCCGGTACGGATCCGAGGCTCAGCCAGAGCTGCGCCAGGGCGCCGACCAGCAGCGCGCTGACCGCGACCAGGCCGGCCAGGAGCAGCCAGGTGCTCTTCGCGGTGGTGAGCTTCAGCAGCTCGGAGCGGATCTGGACGGTCACGGCCGGCCTCCTCGGGCGGATCGGGGGTCGTCGGTCCGGGTCAGCTCCAGGAAGGCCGACTCCAGGGTCCGCGGCTCCGGGCCGCCCCCGGCGGGGACGGCGGCGGGCGCGCGGAGCAGGGCGCCGAGCGGGCCGGCGTGCACCACCCGGCCCCGGTCCAGCAGCACCACGTCGTCCACGGTCCGCTCCATCTCGGCCAGCAGGTGGCTGGAGACCAGCACGGTGCCGCCGCCGTCCGCGAAGTCGCGGAGGAACTCGCGGAGCCACCGGATGCCGTCCGGGTCCAGCCCGTTGGCGGGCTCGTCGAGGACCAGCAGGTCCGGCTCGCCGAGCAGGGCGGTGGCCAGGGAGAGCCGCTGCCGCATGCCCAGCGAGTAGCCCCGGGTGGGCCGGTCCGCCGCGCCGGCCAGCCCGACCAGCTCCAGGACCTCCGCGATCCGCTCCGGGCCGGCCCCCGCCGGTCCGGCGTAGCAGCGCAGGTGGTTCCGGCCGGTCCGGCCGGGCGGGAAGGCCCGCTCGTCCAGGACGGCGCCCACCGCGCGGGCCGGGGAGGGCAGGTCGGCGTAGCTCCGCCCGAACACCTCGGCCCGCCCCGAGGTCGGCCGGGTCAGGCCGAACAGCATGCGCAGCGTCGTCGATTTCCCCGCGCCATTGGGGCCGAGGAATCCGGTGATCCGGCCCCGGCGGACGGAGAACGAGACGCCGTCGACGGCGGGCGTTCCGCGGAACTCCTTTCTCAGTTCGCGGGCGGATATCACTTCTTCGGCATCGGGCACGCCGTCCTCCAGGGGAGATGGGAAAGGGAAAACGGATCCGCGCCGGCTTCGAGAGGAGATCCGGCGGTGCCTCGAACATAGCGATCCGGGAATGGGAATTCACTGGTCCGTTTGTCATGCCGGCGGCGGTGCGTTTCGCAGGGGATTCCGATGACGGGTGCGGGTTCCCCGGGCCGCCCGGCCTCGGCGAGGATGGGGCGGGGCGCCGCCGCCGGGGCGGGCCGGGAGAGGGGGGACGTGCGCGGACCGACGCTGGACGAGCGGGGGCTCCGCCAGGCCAGGAGGATCGTGCTGGGGCTGTACACCGGCGGGACCTCGGGCCTGGTCGTGCTGCTCGCCCTGAACGGTGTGACGGACATGTCCGACATCTCGGGTGTCGGGCGGGCGCGGCTGGTCGCGGCGGCCCTGCTCGCCCTGCCGCTCACCGGGTGCCTGCTGCTGATGGCCGCCGACCGGGTCGGCCTCCGGCCGAGCGGCCCCCTGCTCTTCTGGATCTCCTACGCGCTGCTGGCCGCGATGGCCGGCACCGCCGGGGTGCAGATGTGGACGATGATGATCGCCGGCGTCTGGTGGGCCGGGTGCGCCCTGGCCGAACCGCGGCGGCGCGTCCCCGCCGCCGCCCTGCTCCTCCCGGTGCTGTTCGGCCCGGCCGCGCTGGCCGGCCCCGAATGGCCGTTCGCGCTGGGGATCGCGCTGTTCATGATCCTCTACCCGGTCTTCACCGGGCTGTTCGTCTACTACGCCGACCTCTGCCTGCTCTGGCTGCTGGACCTGATCGGCGAGGCGGTCGCCGGGCGCGAGCTGCGGGCCCGGTTCGCCGCGAGCGAGGAGCGGGCGCGGATCGCCCGGGACATCCACGACCTGCTCGGGCACAGCCTGTCCGGGATCGCGGTGCGCAGCCAGCTCGCCGCCCGGCTGGCCGGGCGCGACCCGGAGGCGGCCTCCGCGGAGATGCGCGGCGTGCAGCAGGCCGCCCGGGACGCCCTGGGCGAGGTGCGCGCCGCGGTCGCCGGGTACAGGGAGGCCGACCTGGAGGCCGAGGTGCGCAGCGTCGGCGACGTGCTGTCCGCCGTCGGCGCCCGCTGCGACCTGCGGGTGGACGAGGGCGTGCCGGCCGGGCTGGGCGGGGTGGCCGCCTGGCTGGTCCGGGAGGCGGGGACCAACGCCATCCGGCACGCCCGGCCCCGCCGCTTCTCCGCGGCGGTCCGCCGCCTCCCCGGGGCGGTGGAGATCGAGGTCGCCAACGACGGCGTGCCCGGCCGGAAGGGCGGGGCGTGCGCCGAAGGGAGCGGCCTGGCCGGGATGAGGGAGCGCGCCGCCGCGGTCGGCGGCACGCTGACCGCCGGGCCCGACGGGGCCGGCGGCTACCGGGTCCGCGCCGTACTGCCGGCCGCGGAACCGGGGCGGGCGCCGTCGGCGCCCGGGATCGACGAACGGGAAGGGACCGCCGCATGATCCGGATCGTGCTCGCCGACGACGAGCACCTGGTGCGCGGGGCGGTCGCCGCCCTGCTCGGCCTCGAAGGCGACCTGGAGGTCGTCGCCCAGGTGGGACGGGGCGACGAGGTCGCCGCGGCGGTGGCCGAGCACGGCGCGGACATCGCCGTGGTGGACATCGAGATGCCCGGCGCCACCGGCCTGGAGGCCATCGCCGAAACCCTGCGCGCCGCCCCGGGCTGCGGGCTGCTGGTGCTGACCAGCTTCGGCCGCCCCGGCTACCTGCGCCGCGCCCTGGACGCCGGGGCCCGCGGCTTCATCGCCAAGGACGCCCCGGTCGAGGAGCTGGCCGACGCCGTCCGCAAGGTGCACGCCGGCGGCCTGAGCATCGACTCCGACCTGGCCGCCACCGCCATGATGGCCGGGGACAACCCGCTCACCCCGCGCGAGGCCGACACCCTGCGCGCCGCCGCCGACGGCGGCACCGTCACCGACATCGCCCGCACCCTGCACCTGGCCCGCGGCACCGTGCGCAACCACCTCTCCGCCGCCATCGCCAAGACCGGCGCCGCCAACCGCCTGGGCGCCATCCGCAAGGCCCGGGAGATGGGCTGGCTGTGAGCGCCGTGTCCTCTTCCGGGAAACCGGAACCATGCGTATGCTTTTTGTAATACGTTCTGGGCCATGTTCAGGGCGGTTCAGTGGAGCGATGCATCCGAAGAGCACATCGGCCGGCACGGGGTGATGCCGCAAGAGGTGGAGGACGTCCTCTTCCATCCACCGCGCTGGGTCGAGTGGCGGAGGGATTCGACCCGGGCGGTGTTCGGCCGGACGGGGGAGGGCCGCTACCTGGCGGTGCTCGTCGCGGACCGGGGCCGGGGCGAAGTGTTCGTGGTGACCGCGCGGGACATGACCCCGGCGGAGCGGAAGACCTATCGGAAGAAGGCGAAGTGAATGGCGAAGGACAGGGAAGAACTGGACCGCCTCGCCGAGCGGTTCGAGACCGAGGACCAGTCGGCCGCGATCGAGCGGGCCGAACGAGACGACTCGGCGGCCGCCGAGCCCATGGTCGTGACGTCGCTGCGGCTGCCCAAGCCGGTCATGGACGCGGTGCGCGACCAGGCCGCGGAGCGCGGCGTCAAGCCCACGCGGCTCATGCGGGAATGGGTGGAGGAGCGCGCGGTGGCCGGCATGGAGCTCGGCGGAACGGCGGTGCCCACCTCGGCACTGCTCGCCTTCGTGGCGGAGCACGCCGAGCGCCGCACGGCGTGAGCGAACGCGCGCCGCTCCTCTGAGGGGCGGTCCGCACCTCAGAGGAAGCGCAGCACCAGCATCGCCGTGTCGTCGGTGTGCCCGCCCGGGGCGAACTCCTCCAGTTCGCGGTCGAGGCGGCCGATGACGGCCTGGGCGGTCAGCCCGGAGCAGGAGGAGAACATCTCCATCAGGCCCTCGTCGCCGAGCATGGCGCTCTCGTTGCGGCGCTCGGTGACGCCGTCGGTGACGGCGAGCAGCACGTCGCCGGAGTCGATCTCCACCGTCTCGGTGAAGAAGTCGACGTCCTCGAAGGCGCCGAGCAGCGGCTGGGAGGTGCCGACCGGGACGACCTTGCCCTTGCGGGTGAGCTTGATCGGCAGCGGGTGGCCCGCGGAGACCAGCCGGATGCGCATGCCCTCGCCGGGGTCGCCGAGCGGGGTCATCTCGCCGTAGAGCATGGTGAGGAACCGGGTCGAGGTGTTCTCGTCCAGGATGGCCAGGTTGAGCCGGTCCATGATGTGCGCCGGGGAGAAGCCCTCCCGGGCCAGGGCGCGCAGGGTGTGCCGGGCCAGGCCGGTGACGGCCGCGGCCTCCGGGCCGGTGCCGCAGACGTCGCCGATGGCGAAGCACCACCGGCCGTCGGTGGCGAACACGTCGTAGAAGTCGCCGCCGACCACGGTCCGCTCGTCCGCCGGGCGGTAGAAGACCGCGTGGTCCACCCCCGGGATGCTCGGCTCCTTCTCCTTGGCCGGCAGCAGGCTGCGCTGGAGCGCCTCGCTCATCTCGGTCTGCCCGGCGTACAGCCGGGCGTTCTCCATCGCCGAGGAGACCCGGCCGGCCAGGTCGTTGGCGACGTCGACGTCCTCCCGGGTGAACTCGTGGCCGGCCTGGCGGCCCAGCGTCATCCGGCCCAGGGCGCGGCCGTGCGCCACCAGCGGGACGCTGATCGCCGGGCTCTCCGCCAGCTCCAGGGTGAGCTCGTCGGTCAGCCCGGCGGCCGCCACCAGCTCGCGGGACCACAGCGGCCGCGGGCTCCGCTGCTCGGGCGGCGGGAGCGTGGACAGCAGCGTGTGCAGCACGTCGTTGTAGTTCTCGTTGGCGTGCACCGCGTGCGCCAGCCGGGTGACGCCCAGGTCGCTGATGATGTGCACGGCGCACCAGTCGCCCAGCCGGGAGGTGGTCAGCTGGGCCGCGAGGGCCGCGGTCAGCGGCTCGTCCAGCGTCCCGGTGAGCAGGTCGCTGGCCTCGGCGAGGAAGCTCAGCGACGCCCGCCGGGACAGCTCCACCTCGGCCAGCCGGGCGCGCTCCACCGGCAGCGCCATCCGGTCCGCGCCCTCCTGCAGCCGGCGCGCCGCCGTGTCGCCGAAGTGCCGGGTGCGCCGCGAGGCCACCCCGATCAGCCCGGTGATCCTGCCCTCCACGATCAGCGGAGCGGTGACCAGGGAGCGCATCCCCGCGTCGGAGAGCCGGCCGCGGTGCGCGCGGGCGATCATCAGGTCGTCGTTGATCACCGAGCCGGGCGCCGGGGCGGCCGAGGGGAACGTCTCCTCGGTGCGGCTGCGGAACGGGCGCCAGTTCCGCTCGGACAGCCCGGCCCCGGCGCGCACCTCCCACTCGGTCTCGTCGGTGGTGGCCAGCGCGATGTAGGCGGCGTCGCCGCCGAGCGCGGCGCGCGCGTACTCCACGGTGCGGTCCAGCAGGTCGGGCAGGGCCAGCCGGGCGGTGAGCGCCGCGTCCAGCGCGGCCCAGGGGCCCGGCCGGGGCGCGCGGCGGCGCTGCGGGCGCACCGGGGCCGGCGGCGCCAGCGGCCGCTCCGCGGCCTCCTCGTCGTCCGGCACCCGGAACCAGACGGCCTTGTCCTCCTTGCTGTAGGCGACGCCCCACGAGGCGGCGATCGCCGCGGCCAGCGCCAGGCCCAGCCCGCCGCTGCGGGCGTTCTCGGTGGAGGGCGAGGTGTCCACCGCCAGCGGGCCGGCCTGGGGCAGGGCCCGCTCCGGGACCCGGTCGGCCACGACCACCTCGACCTGGCCCTGGTAGCGGCGGACCGTGACCTCCAGCGGGCTCTCGGCGTGGATCACCGCGTTGGTCGCCAGCTCGCTGACGAGCAGCACCACGTCGTCGGCTGAGCGCCCCACCGCCCACTGGTCGAGGGTCTCCCGGACGAACGCGCGCGCCTCGGCGGCGGACTCCGGAACGGGAGGGAACTCCCTGCTGGCGACCTTCATCGCATCATGTGGCATCGTGAAGCCGTACGGTTTCCTTCGGTGGCGGACTCTTCGGTGGCGGACGGCTCGGGCGGCCCGGATGCCCGGCGCCGGAAACCCGGTCGGGCACACCAGCCGAGGGTATCCGCCCGCTCCATCCCTACCCCCATCCGCCTACTGACCGACCCGCGGTGTCGGAACGGTCCTCACATGGGCACAGTAGGAGACAACGCAGTCATGATGGCAGAACGACCGTGTATTGAGCAGCCCGGCCGAATAACGTGAAACACCGCGGCCCGTGAGACCCCCCGAGCCACGGGTCTCCGGTGCTCCCCCCGGGGCCTGGGGCGGGCGCGGCCGCGCGATGGGGACAGCCCAAGGAGGGGATCCATGCCCGAGGCCACCCGGGCGCCGGCCACCGAAGCGCAGCTGGATGCGCTTCTCGGCGCCCTCTACAGCATGCGCGACGGCGATTTCAGCGTGCGCCTGGACGAGCGGGCGGACGGCAAGGCCGGCGAGGTCGCCACCGTCTTCAACCAGGTGCTGGACCACTGCGAGCAGCTCAGCAGCGAGCTGCAGCGGGTCGGCGACGTCGTCCGCACGGAGGGGCGGCTGACCGAGCGGGTCTCGGTCAGCCCGGCCCGCGGCGCCTGGGGCAAGAGCGTGCGCGCCCTCAACCACCTCCTCGACGAGGTCAGCGAACCCGTCACCTCGGTCGCCCGGATCCTGGACGCGGTCGCCGGCGGCGACCTGTCGCAGCGGGTGGACCTGTCCGGCAGGCACGGCGAGCTCCAGGGCGACCTGCGCCGGCTGGCCGCGTCGGTGAACCGGATGGCCGACCAGATGAACGGCTTCACCAAGGAGGTCACCCGGGTCGCCCGCGAGGTGGGCACCGAGGGCAAGCTGGGCGGCTCGGCCAAGGTCGAAGGGGTCTCCGGCGCCTGGCTGGACGTCACCGAGGCGGTCAACCAGATGGCCTCCCGGCTGACCGCGCAGGTCCGCGATATCTCCACGGTCACCGTCGCCGTCTCCCGGGGCGACCTGAGCCGCAAGGTCACCGTGGACGTGCAGGGCGAGATGCTGCAGCTCAAGGACACGGTCAACACGATGGTGGACCAGCTGTCCACGTTCGCCGACGAGGTGACGCGGGTCGCCCGCGAGGTCGGCACCGAGGGCAAGCTGGGCGGCCGGGCCAACGTCAAGGGCGTCTCCGGCATCTGGAAGGACCTGACCAACAACGTCAACTCGATGGCCGACAACCTGACCACCCAGGTGCGGGACATCTCCCAGGTCACCACGGCGGTCGCGCGCGGCGACCTGACCCGCAAGGTCAAGGTCGACGTGCAGGGCGAGATGCTCCAGCTCAAGGACACCGTGAACACCATGGTCGACCAGCTCGACTCGTTCGCGGACGAGGTGACCCGGGTGGCCCGCGAGGTCGGCTCGGAGGGCAAGCTGGGCGGCCGCGCCAACGTGAAGGGCGTGTCGGGGATCTGGAAGGACCTCACCGACAACGTCAACTCCATGGCCAACAGCCTCACCTACCAGGTGCGCAACATCTCCCAGGTGACCACCGCGGTGGCCGCCGGCGACCTGAGCAAGAAGATCACCGTCGACGCCCAGGGCGAGATGCTGCAGCTGAAGGACACCGTCAACACGATGGTGGACCAGCTGTCGGCGTTCGCCGACGAGGTGACGCGGGTGGCGCGCGAGGTGGGCACCGAGGGGACGCTGGGCGGCCAGGCGCACGTCCGCGGCGTCTCCGGGGTCTGGAAGGACCTGACGGACAACGTCAACTCGATGGCCAACAACCTGACCCACCAGGTGCGGCAGATCTCCGAAGTGACCCGGGCGGTGGCCGCCGGCGACCTGACCAGGAAGGTCACCGTCAACGCCAAGGGCGAGATCCTGGAGCTCAAGGGCACCGTGAACACCATGGTGGACCAGCTCTCGGCGTTCGCCGACGAGGTCACCCGGGTGGCCCGGGAAGTGGGCACCGAGGGCAAGCTGGGCGGCCGGGCCGAGGTCAAGGGCGTCTCCGGCATCTGGAAGGACCTCACCGACAACGTCAACTCGATGTCGCAGAACCTGACCACCCAGGTGCGCAACATCTCCCAGGTCACCACCGCGGTCGCCAAGGGCGACCTGACCAAGAAGATCACCGTGGACGTGCAGGGCGAGATGCTCCAGCTCAAGGACACGGTCAACACCATGGTGGACCAGCTGTCCGCGTTCGCCGAGCAGGTCACCCTGGTCGCCCACGAGGTGGGCTACGAGGGGCGCCTGGGCGGGCAGGCCAAGGTCGACGGCGTCTCCGGCACCTGGAAGCAGCTCACCGACAGCGTGAACGAGCTGGCCGGCAACCTCACCACCCAGGTCCGCGCGATCGGCGAGGTGGCCGCGGCGGTCACCCGGGGCGACCTCACCCAGCAGATCCACACCGACGTCCGCGGCGAGATGCTGGAGCTGCGCGACAACATCAACGTCATGGTGGCCAACCTCCGCGAGACCACCGCCGCGCAGCGCGACGACGACTGGCTCAAGTCCAACATCGCCCGCATCTCCGCGCGCATCCAGGGCCACCGCGACCTGAACGAGCTGGCCCGGCTCATCATGACCGAGGTGACCCCGCTGGTCGACGCCCAGCACGGCGCCTGCTACCTGCCGGAGGACTCCGAGGAGCAGAACACCTTCCTGTTCTACGCCGGCTTCGGGTTCCAGCCCGGCGAGGGGCGCAACCGGGTCCGCTCCGGGGTGGGCCTGGCCGGCGAGGCCATCGCGCAGAAGCGCGAGCAGCTGGTCCGCAACGTGCCCGCCGCCTACGTCACCGTGGAGTCGGGGCTGGGCTCGGCGCCGCCGCTCACCCTGGCGGTGCTGCCGATCGTCTCCGAGGGCCGGGTGCTGGGCGTGGTGGAGTTCGGCTCCTTCGGCGACTTCCGCGAGGTGCACCTGAACTTCCTCCGCCAGCTGGTCAACCTGCTGGGCACCACGATCAACACGGTGCTGGCCAACTCCAAGACGGAGTACCTGCTGGTGCAGTCGCGGCAGCTGACCACGGCGCTGCAGGAGCGCTCCAACGAGCTCCAGCGCCAGCAGGAGGAGCTGCGCCGGAAGAACGCCGAGCTGCACAGCAAGGCGGGCCAGCTGGCCAGCCAGAACCGGGCGATCGAGCTGCAGAACCGGCAGATCGAGCGGGCCCGCCGCTCGCTGGAGGACCGGGCGCACCAGCTCCAGGTCTCCTCCAAGTACAAGTCCGAGTTCCTCGCGAACATGTCGCACGAGCTGCGCACCCCGCTGAACAGTCTGCTCATCCTGGCCCGGCTGCTGGCCGACAACACCGAGCAGAACCTCACCTCCAAGCAGGTGGAGTTCGCCCAGACCATCCACAAGGCCGGCAGCGACCTGCTGGAGCTCATCGACGAGATCCTGGACCTGGCCAAGGTGGAGTCGGGCCGGGTCGAGGTGCAGGCCTCCGACGTCTCCATCGGCCAGCTGGTGGACTACGTGGAGGCGACCTTCCGGCCGATGACCACCGACCGGGGCCTGGCGTTCTCGGTCGAGGTCTCCCCGGACATCCCCAACTTCCTCTGGACCGACGAGCAGCGGCTCCAGCAGATCCTGCGCAACCTGCTGTCCAACGCGGTCAAGTTCACCTCCTCCGGCGAGGTCCGGCTGCTGATCCGGCCCGCCTGGGCCCTGGACGACGCCGACCTCGACCTGGTCGGGGAGAACGAGGAGGTCATCGCCTTCTCGGTGGCCGACACCGGGATCGGCATCTCCGAGGACAAGCTCCAGGTCATCTTCGAGGCGTTCCACCAGGGCGACGGCGGGACCGCGCGCCGCTTCGGCGGCACCGGGCTGGGGCTGTCCATCAGCCGCAACTTCGCCCGCCTGCTCGGCGGCGACATCCGGGTGGACAGCACCGTCGGCGAGGGCAGCACCTTCACGCTGCTGCTGCCGGTCCGGGTGCCGGAGGGCACCGCGGAGCGGATGGACGAGACCGTCGACACCCTGCCCGCCCTGGAGGAGGCCGGATCCGACATCGAGCCGCTGGCCGGCATGGACCTCTCCGACCTCTCCGACCCGTTCGCCGAGCCGCTGCCGCAGACCGACGGCGAGCCGGAGGCGGAGCCGGCCGCGGCCGAGGCGGTGCCGGTGCTCCGCGAGCCCGAGCCCGCCGCCGAGGGGGAGGAGTCGGCCGAGGACGGACCGGCGCCCGACCCGCGCCGCGCCGAGGTGCTGCGCGGCAAGCGGGTGCTCATCGTCGACGACGACGTGCGCAACGTCTTCGCGCTGACCAGCGCCCTGGAGGCGAACGGGCTGCGGGTCCTCTACGCGGACAACGGGCGCACCGGCATCGAGAAGCTGGAGGCCAACGAGGACGTCGCCCTGGTGCTGATGGACATCATGATGCCCGAGCTCGACGGCGACGCCACCACCCGGGCCATCCGGGACATGCCCCAGTACGCCGGCCTGCCGATCATCTCGCTCACCGCGAAGGCGATGCAGGGCGACAGGGAGCGCAGCCTGGAGGCGGGCGCCTCGGACTACGTGACCAAGCCGGTGGACCTGGACCACCTGCTGAACGTCATTCAGAAATGGCTGGACCCCGAATCCGGGCAGCACGCCCCGGACGATGAGCAGGAGCAGTAGACGTGCCGCAGAAGGCCAACATCCTCCTCGTGGACGACCGCGACGAGAACCTGACCGCCCTGGAGGCGATCCTCACCTCCCTGGACCAGAACCTGGTGCGGGCCGGCTCCGGTGAGGAGGCGCTCAAAGCCCTGCTCGAGGACGACTTCGCGGTCATCCTGCTGGACGTGATGATGCCGGGCATGGACGGCTTCGAGACCGCCACCCACATCAAGCAGCGGGAGAAGACCCGGGACGTCCCGATCATCTTCCTGACCGGGGTCGGCATCGACCGGCACCAGGTCTTCCGCGGCTACGCCTCCCGCGCGATCGACTACCTCACCAAGCCCTTCGACCCCTGGGTGCTCCGCTCGAAGGTGGAGGTCTTCGTCGAGCTGTTCCAGGTCAAGCAGCGGCTCAAGGACCAGGCCCGGCTGCTCCAGCGCCAGCTGGTCGAGGATGCCGGGGTGGAGGCCGAGCCGCTCAGCGCGCGCCTGGCCCGCCAGGTCGGCGAGGTCAACGCGGGCCTGGAGCCGCTGCGCGAGCTGATCGTCACCGGCGACCACCACACCGACCAGCGCACCGTCGACGCCGTGCGCGACCTGGCCGAGTCGGTGGCCAGGCTGACCACCATGGTGGAGTCCATCCGCGGCCCGGAGTGACCCGGGCGCGCCGCGCGCCGGCCCCGCGCCCGCTTCGAGGGCATGGTCGACACCGGCCGGCGCCCGGCCGAGGCCGCCGACCGGCCGGTGCGCGACTACTTCCGCTTCCGCAGAGGGGCCGCCGGCTTCGGCCGGGTCGGCCCCGGCGGTCCGGGCCGGGCCCAGGACCTGTCCGGCGCCCGGCCCGAAGGGGCCTGGGCCGCCGCACCCCCGCCGGGGCCTGGAACGGCTTCCCCGGTGCGGCGACCGATCGACAGCACCGGGCGGCCGGGGCGGTGCTGTCCGGAAAGAGGTTCGATGTCCGGAATCGGCCAGGCGGGCGTCCGCGGTGCGGCCGGCCGGCGCCGCGCCCCCGCCGGTGACCTGCGGCGGGCCCGCGGAACAGGCCCTCCGGCCTGCGCGCGGCCCGGCGGGGGAGTGCTGCCCTCGGTGATATTCTCACGGCGCTCTGCAACGGCTACGGACAACGGACATCCCCCATGGACCTTCGCGATCAGAACTCCCCGCCCCGCCGCTTCGCATCCCCCGGGGTGCTGGGGTTCGTGCTGCTCTGCTTCTTCCTGCCGTTCGTCGGCGTCTCCTGCGAGAGCTCGATGGGGTCGCTCGAGGTGCAGGCGAGCGGCTGGGACATGGCCGTCGGAGGTGAGCCCTCGATCACCGGCACCGGCGTCTTCGCGGAGGGGACGGAGACCGACGCCTCGGCGCTGACGACCGAGGACCTGGAGTCGGAGACCGGCGAGCCGATCGAGACGTTCAGCCCGCTGATGCTGCTCAGCGCCCTGGCCATCACCGCCGGGATCATCGCCGGGTCGATCCCGGCCAAGCCGTTCGTCCGCGCGGTGGGCGTGCTGTCGGCGAGCGGGCTCGGCCTGCTGCTGTCCCTGGTGAACATCTCCCTCGCCCTGGCCGGCGGTGCGGAGGAGTCCTCCTACGGAGTGACCGTCTCGGCGGGGACCCGGGCGGGCTTCTGGGTCACTGCGGTGCTGCTGATGGCCGTCGTCGGCTTCGCGGTCTTCGAGATGGCGGCGAGCCGCCGGCCGGCCCCCGCCGCCCCCGGCGGGCCCTTCCCGCCGCCGCCCGGACAGGCTCCGCCCGGTGCCGCTCCGCCGCCCGCCGGCCCCTACCGGGCCGGGCCGCCGACCGGGCCGACACCCCCTCCGGGGCCGCCGGCCCCGCAGCGGCCTCCGATGCCGCAGGGCCCGCCGCCCCAGGGCGGCCCGGCCGCGCCGGCGCCCCCTCCCGGGCGGCCCGGCACCGCCCCGCCGAACTCCCCGCGCTTCCTCCCGCCGGGGCGGCAGGACCGCTAGACCGCTGATGGGAAGGGCGATGGGCGCAGAAGAACACCCCGCCCCCCGCCCTTCCCCCCGATGGTCTTGGCGTTGCGGGGGCACCAGGGCGCCCTGATGCCCCCGCAACGCCGAGACCATCGCCCGGGGCGGGCTTCTCCCATCAACGATCCAGGCCGGCGACGGGGCGGCCGCGCTCCGGGCGGCCCCGGCGCCGGCTCACTCCCCGCCGGCGGGCGGGGCGGTGGGGTGCGGCGGCAGGGCCAGGCCGATGTGCTCGCCGATCTCCTCGATCAGGCCCAGGTCGGCCAGGCGGAACGAGCCGCGGTTGCTCCTCCGGACCAGGGTGAGGGCGCCGCGGACGCCGCGGCTGCCGATCAGCGGGACGCTCAGCAGCGAGCCGGCGCCCAGGGCGCTGAGTACCGGGGCGCCGGAGTCGGTGCCGAGCACCGTCTCGTCCTCGATGAGCTGGTTGAGGACCGACTTGCCGCTCTCCAGGACCCCACCGGGGACCTCGGAGGCCATCGGGTCGAGCCCTTCGAGGAGCCCGCGGTGGCCGTCGCCCTCCGGGACGGCGACGACGGCGCGGCGGGCCCGGCGCGGATCGGCCGGCAGGTCGCAGACGTCGATGAGCACCCAGTCCGCGTAGGAGTCGGCGAGCAGCGCCGCGGCCTCGTCCAGCGCCAGCGGGCTGCCCACCCCGCCCGGCCCGGCCGAGGCGAGCAGCAGCCGGGTCATCCGGGTGAGCACGTCGAGCCGGCGCGCGGCGAGCACCACCACCTGGTCCTCCACCTCCGACTCCAGCGGCGGCGGCCCCTCGTCGCCGCCGCCCTCCAGCGGCGGCGAGACGACCGCCAGCACCAGCGGGTTGGCCTCGGTCGGCAGGTCCAGCCGGGTCAGGGTGAGGTGCACGTCCTCGGCCCAGCCGCGCTGGGCGAGCCGGGACTCGAACGACGCCGGGTCGCCGCCGCGCAGCACCGAGGCCAGCCAGGACCGCATCGGCGCCCGGCGGCGCAGGTCCACGAAGTTGGAGAACGGCTTGCCGGTCAGGTAGCCGGGGGCGCTGCCCAGCCGCTCGGCGGCGAGCGTGTTGATCCGGCGGATGTAGCCCTCGTGGTCGAGCAGCAGTACCGGCACCGTCAGTTCGTTGAAGACCGCCCGCAGCACCGCCTTCTCGTCGTCCGGCGCCCGCGGCCCCCCGGCCGGCGGGGCGCCGCCGCCCGCCTCGGCGGCGATCCGCTCGCCGCACTCGCGCAGCAGCTCGCCGGCGTAGCCGAGCTCGGCGAGCGCGGCCTCGGCGGTGCCGGCGGCATCGTCGGGGTACATGCCGAGCGTGGTGCGCAGGGCCTCGGCCCGCTCGTTCAGCTCCGCGATCTCCCGCTGCAGATCGGCGAGGTTCTCCGGCACGCTCTCAGACTCCAGACATCTAGCCGTGCGGGGCCGCGGCGGCGTGCTCCGGCGCTCTTCATCCCCCGCATGACGCTAACGCATGCGGGGCCCTGCGGGTTCTGCGGTTACCGTGGAGTTCGGCCGTGTCCGAGCGGGTGCGGCCCCGAGCGCGACCGGGTGCCCGCGGGGCACCGGAGAGGGGGCTGCGATGACCGGCGGCGCACCGCAGTGGGTCGAGCGGCTCGCCCGCGAGATCGGCGCGCTGGGGCAGGCCGAGGGCGGCACCCCGGAGCGGGCCCTGGACCGGATGAGCGTCGCGGCGGCGCGGGCCGTCCCCGGCTGCTCGGCGGCGCTGGTGGTGATCTGGCGGGACGTCGGCCCCGGCGGCGGGGGCGGCGGGGTGGCCGGCGGACACGTGGTGGTCGACTACGGTGCCTCGCACTCCGACCTGTCCACCGCCTTCGAGTACCAGTACACGACCGACCAGGGGCCCGCGGTGGAGGCGGTCCGCGAGATGCGGCCGGTCGCCATCGGCGACGTGCTGCGCGAGGACCGCTGGCCGGACTACGTCAGCACCGCGGTGCAGTGCGGCGACCGCTCCTCGGTCACCTACCCGGCCGAGCTGGACGGCGAGGTGGTCACCTTCGGGGTGCACTCCGGCCGCGGCGACGCGTTCGACGTGGAGGCGGTCGCCCCGCTGGTGGCCCTGCTCGCCGAGCACGCCGCGATGGCGCTGCACAGCGCGGGCCGCTACACCGACGTGGCCCGGGAGGCCGCGCACATGCGCCGGGCGATGTCCGCCCGCGCGGTGATCGACCAGGCCAAGGGGATCATCATGCACGCCCGCGGGTGCGGGGCGGTCGAGGCCTTCGAGGAGCTGCGCCGGGTGGCCCAGCGGAACCGGATGAAGGTGACCGAGGTGGCGCGGAGCCTGGTCGAGGAGAACTCCGCGGAGCGGCCGCGCCCGGCCGCCGCGGCCGAGCGCAGGCGGATGTGAGCGCCGTATGTGGGCGCGGTATCGGTGTGATGACGGTGCGCGGCGCCTTCTGTATCGGGCCCGCGGCGGGCGCTAGGGTGGTTCGGGTGGCGTTCCCGCCCGGCGCGCGCCCGTCCCGGCGGGAGCGGGCCGCTGCGGGACGCCGGCGCAGCGGAGGAGGAGAGTGAGCGTGCCGTCGGAGATCCCGGTCCGCCGCGACGGCGGTGTCGCGGTCGTCTCCCCCTCGGGAGAGCTGGACGCCATCACCTCCCCGGCCCTCGCGGAGACCCTCGACGCGCTGCTGCTCGCCTCCGAGGAGCCCGTCCGCGGCATCGTGGTGGACCTGGCCGCCGTCACCTTCTGCGACTCCCGGTGCATCGGGGTCCTGGTCGCCGCCTACCGGCAGGCCCGGGACCGCGGCATCGGCCTGGCCGTCGCCGCCCCGCAGCGCACCGTGCTCCGGCTGTTCGTGATCGCCGGCATCGACCAGGTGATCACCATCGAGTCGGACCCGGTCGTGGCCCGCGAGGCCGTCCTCGCCTGAGAGGCCGTCGGGTGCGCGGTCGGCCGCCCGGGGCGTCCGGGCCCGGTCCGGGGTCAGCGCGGGTGGGGGAGGCGGAAGTGCAGCCGGACCCGGGTCCCCTCGGGGCCGGGGAGGACCTCGAAGAAGTCGCAGACCTGGCGGGTGATCCACAGCCCGTAGCCCCGGTCGCCGGAGGTGTCGGCGGGGCGCAGGCCGGCGCTCCGGTCGTCCAGATCGGGGGAGGGGTCGTGCACCTCGCAGACCACCCGGCCGTCCTCGCGCCACAGTGAGACGGTGCCCTTGCCCGCGCCGTGCTCCAGCACGTTCGCGGCCAGTTCGTTGACGGCGATGACCAGGTCGGAGCGGCGCTCGTCGGGGATCCCGGCGGCGTCGGCCAGCGCCGCCGCGTCCTCCCGGACCAGGGTCAGGTCGGCGGCCAGGCCCATGCTGAGCACCGGGGCCCCGGCCGGCGGCGGGGCCGGGTCGGCGGCGTCCGGCGGCGGGCGGTGCGCCGGGTTGGCGCGGGGCCCCTCGGGGGTGGCCAGGCATGGGTGCGCGGCCAGGGCGCCCTCGCGGACCTCCTCGGCCAGCTCCGAGGTCAGGTGCGCGCAGACCACCCGCAGCCGGTGGCCGGCCAGCGCGGTGCCGAGCTCGGCCTCCAGCCGCTGCCAGTGGGCCAGCTCCACCGGGCGGTCGGCGGGCAGCACCGGCTCCCCGACGAAGAGCGCGCCGGAGGCACCGCCCTCCAGGGCGAGCCGGTACAGGGCGGCGACGGTCCGCCCGGGGGCGTCGTAGAAGGCGCCCCGGTCGGCGAAGCGCAGGCCGGCGTCGGGGCGGGCGGAGCGGAGCCGCCCGCGCAGCCGAGGCCCGACGGCCACCGTGACGCGCGCGCCGCGCGCCAGGCCGCCGTCGATCTCGGTGAGCAGCGCCTCGCAGAGCCGGTCCGGCGCGCCGGCGAAGGCCCCGGCGTGCTCGAAACCGGAGGCCGTGGCGCCCGGATGCGTCGCGTGCGTCACATGCGAGGTCATCCCCGGGCGCTCCTCCTGGCGTTCGGGACGTCGGACAGGGGGCGGCACGGCCGGACCTCACCCGCCGCCCGGACTAGTGTGCATCATCACCGGAGGCGAGCGGGAGGCCGTCCTCGGCGGGCAGCGCCGACCGGTAGATCCGCTCGGTCTCGGCGGCGACCCGCTGCCAGGTGAACCGGGACCGGGCCCGGTCGGCGGCGGCGATGCCCTGGGCGGAGCGGATGGTGGGCTCGTTCATCAGCGAGCGGACCGCGCGGGCCAGCGCGTCCGGGCGTGCGTGCCGGAGCAGCAGCCCGGTGGTGCGGTCCAGCACGGCGCCGGTCGCGCCGCCGGACGCCTTGGCGATCACCGGCAGCCCGCACGCCATCGCCTCCAGCACCGCGCCGCCGTAGGGGTCGTAGGCCTCGGCGGAGACGTAGACGTCGGCCGAGCGGAGCAGCCGCGGCAGCTCCTTGCGCTCCACCGGGCCGGCCAGCCGGACCCGGTCCTCCACGCCGGCCTCCTTGACCAGCAGCTCCAGCCGGCGGAGGTCCTCGTCGAGCGAGGGCTCGGCGGGGGAGGCGGCCGCGACCACCAGCAGCTCGGCCCCGGGCAGCCGGGTGAGCGCCTCGACGACCCGGTCGGCGCCGCCGGAGCCGGGCCGGGCGACGGTGATCAGCCGGGTGCGCTCCTCGCGGCGGTGGCTCCACGGGTCGGTGGCGGCGCCGCCCTCGACGGTGAAGTGGTCGGTGTCCACGCCGAACGGGACCACGGCGACCTGGTGCCGGGGCAGCCCCATCCGGGCCAGCTCGAAGCGGAGGTCGGCGGAGCCGGCGACGACCGCGTCGGCGCGGCCCGCGATGGCCGCCTCCATCCGGACCCGGTCCGGCCGCTCGGGAAGGCCGGAGCGCTGCTCGGCGACGTTGAGGGAGTGGAAGGTCTGCACGATCGGAGGCGTCTCGCCGCGCTCGGCGCCGCGCACCGCGGAGAGCGCGGCCAGCCCGCTGGTCCAGCCGAGGGCGTGCACCACGTCCGGGGCGTCCTCGTCGAACGCCGCGGAGAGCGCGGCGGCGAAGGCGCCGGTGTGCTCGGCCTCCTCCCCGCCGTGCAGCGGCCGCTCCGGCCCGGCGGTCAGGATCTCGGCGTGCACGCCCCGGCCCATCCGGGAGCGGCCCGCGGGGTCCTCGGTGCTCTTGCGCGCGTACACCGTGACCCGGTGCCCGAGCTTGGCGAGCTGCCGGGACAGCGATGCGACGTGCACACTGTCACCGCAGGTGGCTTCGCCCCTGTGTGCGGCGAGGGGAGTGGTGTGCTCGGCGATCAGGGCGATCTTCACGTAGGACTCCTCGTTGCGGGACGAGATCGGAAAAGGCGCGCGGGGGCCGGCCGCAGGGCGGGCGGGGCCGGCCGGTCGGAGGCCGGGCGGGAGCCCCGGCGAGGCGCGGTGGGACATCGCGAGAACGCGTCCGCGCGGGGCGCGGACGCGGGGAGGGCGAAGTGGGGACACGGGGCGGAACATGAAGACGCATGGGCATCACACCTGGGGTTTCAGTGGAGAAAGAGGAAACACCGAAAGCGCCCGCCTCGGCACCGGGAGGTGACCCCCGGGAGGGAGCGCTCTGAGGTAGGTGTGTCTGCGTCTTAGACACCCGGACCGCCCATTCTGCCAGATGCCCCGAAGAGCCGACAACGCCGCTGCGACGTGCGGGGACATCGTGAAGCCCCATGTGGGTGGGGGCGGAGCGGCCCCGCGGGGTGTTTGTCGGCGGGCGTCTCGGGCAGGGTGGGCGGCGACGGGCGGTGTTCGCACGGCGCACACCGCGGACCGCGAGCGCGGACGGAGGCGGGTCGGATGGCCGGGATCGTGCCGCGGCAGGCGGAGAGGGCGCGGTCGGGGCGCCCCCGGGGGAACCCGGCCCCCGGATCGCACCCGCTGCGCGGCGGGCGCGCGCTGGTGGTGGGCGGCTGCGCCCCCGGCCCGGACGGCGCCCCGGCGGAGGCGGTCGCCGCCGCCCTGGCCGCGGCGGGCGCGGCCGTGGCGGTGGCCGGCGACACCGGGCGGCCCGGTGCCCCCGCGGCGGTGCTGCCGGCCGACGGGCCCGGTGCGGTGCCGGAGGCCGCGCGGCGGGCGGCGCGGACCGGGGCCCCGGTGCTGGCCCTGCACTGCGCGTCCGGCTCCGAGGCGGCCTGCCGGGCGGCCGTGGCCCACACCACCCTCGAATTCGGCGGGATCGACCTGGTCGTGGTCTGCGCGGAGGCGGGCGGTGAGATCCCGGTTCGGACGGCGTCCTGGCTGCTCAGCGCGGTGCGCGGGTTCACCCGGGACGGCGCGGCGGTGCTGCTGGCGGGGCCGGCGCCGCAGGGCGCCCCGCCCGTTCCGGGAGTCCCCGCGGACGACCCGCGGGTCGCGGTGCGGCCGGTGCCGGGGGCGGACCCGGAGGAGCTGGCCCGCGGCTGCGTGCGGGCGGCGGCGGAGGCGGTGCGCGGGCGTCCTGCGGGTGCGCCGGCGGTGCGGCGGGCGGCCGCGCGGGGCCCGCGGCGCTGAGCTCCGCGGCGCCGGGATTCCGGGCGGAACCTGCGTGCGCGGGCGATTTCCGCCATGATGTACGCGGTCTTTGGCAAGGGGTACCGGTCCCCCGATACGGTTACTTGATCAAAGCGCCTCCGCTACCGTCCGGGAGAGGCGCCGCTTGGTCGTGAACGGCAGGCCCGCTGCCGATGAAACTGGAGGTAGGGCGCATGGGTGTCGCTGGTGGGGAAGTCACGGTCACGGCACTAACGCACCGGGGCGCCGTCCGTCCGGCGAACGAGGACGCGGTGGTCATGGGCGCCCTGACCGTCGCCAGCGCGAACATGACCGTCCCGGTCCGCTGCACGGTGTCGCTCGCCGAGCCGGTGATCCTCGCGGTCGCCGACGGGCTGGGCGGCCACGCGGCGGGGGAGATCGCCTCCGAGCACGCGGTGCACCGGATGGCGGAGATGAGCCCCCGCCTGGTCGGGCCGGACGACGTCGACGTCCTGCTGAAGAACATCGACGAAGAGATCAAGGAGCACGCCACCCAGCACGCGGAGTTCTCCGGGATGGGCACCACGGTGGCGGGGATCCTGCTCAACGCCGACGGGAACTTCTGGTTCAACGTCGGCGACTCGCGCACCTACCGGCTGGAGGGCAACCGGCTCCGCCAGCTCTCCCAGGACGACTCGCCGCCGCTGCCGCCCTCCGAGGACGGCAAGCCGGTGACCACCAACTTCATCACCCAGTCGCTGGGCGGCAGTGGCGCGACCGCGATGGTCCCGCACGTCGGCCGGGACCCCGAGCCGGACCCCGGCGCCTGGCTGATGTGCAGCGACGGCCTGAGCGACCTGGTCACGCTGGAGGACATGGAGCGGATCATCGCCGAGGCGGCCGACGACGAGGCCGCGGTCTACGCCCTGTGGCGGGCCGCGATGGACGCCACCGGCCGGGACAACATCAGCATCCTGCTGGCCCGCCGCAACTAGGCGGAGACCCGGCGGCCGAAGGGCCGGGCGGAGGGGGAGGCCCCGCCGCCCGGCCCTTCGGCGCTCCCGGGGCCGCCGGGCGAGCGGGGCCCGGGGCGGTGCCCTCCGGCGGTCCGTCCGGACGGACCGCACGGTCCGCGGCCGCGGGCGGAGCGGCGGTGCGGGGCGGCCGGGCAGCTCGGGCGGCCTGCGGCGGGGGCCCGGAGACGGGGGAGAGGGTTCGGGTCCGGGGCGGCGCCCCCCGGGGGGCCGTCCCGCCGCCCGCGGCCCGCCCGGTCCGCGTCCGAGCGGTGTCCCGCCCGGACGGGGCCCGGAGGGGGCGCGGCGGGGCCCGGAGACGGGGAGGGGCCGCGGCCCCGGGGCGTGTGATTCCCGGGGCCGCGGCCCCCTCGGTCCGCCGCGCGGGGTCAGGCGCCGTCGCCGCCGCTGCCGCCGGAGCGGTTCCGCAGCAGCCGCAGCACCACGACGGCGACCAGGGCGATCAGCGCGATGCCGATCACCGCGCCGCCGACCGGGCCGAACAGCGAGACCGGGTCGGAGGAGGGCGCCGGGGCCTCGGAGGCGCCGTCCCCCGCGGCCTGCTCCCCGCCGTCGCCGGCGGACTCCCCGGAGGCCGGGCTCTCCTCGGCGGAGGCCCCGTCCTGCTCCGCGCCGGCCACCGCGTCCTCGGTGAGGGCGAAGGAGAAGTCGTCCTCCACCACGTGGCCGTCGGAGGAGACCATCCGGTAGGCGACGGTGTAGTCGCCGGCCTCGGTCAGCTCGTCCAGCTCCACGGTGGCGTCCGGGCCGTCGACGGCGGGCTCGCCGACCGCGTGGTTCTTCCCGGAGGGGTCGTTGACCACCACGGCGTTCCCGCCGTCGCCGATGTCGGCGCTGAAGGTGAGTTCGATCTGCTCGGGCGCCTCGTCCAGTTCGGCGCCGGCCTCCGGGGTGGAGGAGAGCAGGGTGTCGTGGGCCAGGGCGGCGGGGGCGCCGCCCAGCCCGAGGAGGCCGGCCGCCGCCAGGGAGGCGGCCAGCACCGCGCCGCGGCGCAGCGGGTTCTTCACGGAGGTGTCGTTCATCGGTTCGGGCCCTTTCCGGCCGTCGGGGTCGGTTCCTCGGCGTGCGCGCTCAGCGCGCGGCGGCCGGAGGACCGCGCTGCCGGTCGGCGCAGAGCAGCCCGGGGCCGGGCCGGGCGGGAGGGGCGGGGGCGGCCGGCCGGGGCCGGGCCGGGTGCGGCGCCCCGCGGAGCGGGGCGAGCAGCCGGGGCAGCGCCGCGAAGACCAGGCCGGCCAGGGCCCAGAGCGCCGCCTCGCCGTGCGCGAGCAGCGCGGCGGCGAGCAGTGCCGCCCACAGGTGCCCGGCGAGCATCGCGGGGTGGTAGCCCAGGGCGTGCGCGGCGTGCGGGCCGGCCGCCGCGCCCGGCCCCGGTTCCGGGGCGCCCCAGGTGAGCAGCAGGTGGAGCGGGACCTGCGCGGCGGCCAGCACCGCGAAGATCTCGCCGAACTCGCGTCGGGCGCGGGTGAACCGGGAGAGCGGCGGCCACAGCGCGGCCCCGGCGAGCAGCGGGGCCCACGGGGAGGTCGGCGCGCCGCCCCACACCGCGTGCCCGCACCAGGCGATGCCGACGCACGCCGCGGCGAGGACCGCGGCGCGCAGCGCGTGCAGCGGGCCTCGTGCGGGGCCGGGCCGGGCGGGACTGTGCACGGTTCTCGAACCTAACCGAGGCGGCCCGGCGGAGGAACCGCCCCGTCGCGCCGGGCCCCGCGCGGCGGGTGGGGCGGGAAGGGCGGGAAAAGGGCGGAGGCCGGCCGCCTCCGCTCGGCGGCCGGCCTCCGGAGGGTGCTCTTCTAGGCGACCGGTGCCAGCTCGCGGCGCATGTAGCGGCGCTCCTCGGGCGTGGTGCCGCCCCATACGCCGTCGGCCTCTCCGGCCCTCAGCGCCCACCGCAGGCATTCTTGGCGAACAGGGCAGCTGCGGCAGACGGCCTTGGCCAGGTCGGTGCTCTGCCGGCCGGGGCCGGTGCTGCTGACCGGGAAGAAGAGCTCCGGGTCGTACTGGCGGCATGCTCCGCTGCGGACCCAGTCTTCGCTGTCGTGGTAAAGGCGATTCACCGGAAGCCTCCGTTCCCATGCTCACGTCCCGCCCCACCGGGCGGGGGGATCGCCGGCGGGGCCGCCGCCGACCGGGACCTCGCGTGAAGGCTGTCGATGGCCGTGCGATCGAGCTTCACCGAGACATCGACCCGCTGTAGTACTACAACGGGTCGTACTACAGGCAGTCTGTTCGATAACGCCGCTCAGATCAACCCGGGGGGCGGTCGCTGTGAAGGAACGAGGCCACCGTCACACGATCCGTGCAATCGCCCCGCTGACCCCGCCGGACTGCGGGAACGCCGGAGGTTTTGGGGCCGGGGCGGAGCGGGGGTGGGCGCTTCGTGGTCTGTCGCGAGGATTCACCCGAATCAGTGTGACTTAGAACACTGTTCTCGGCGGCGTGTCCGTGGCGTATGTTTGCCCGGTGAGAGCCGGGCGCGGCAGTATGCCCCCGGAGCTCCTCCGCCGGACGGCCCCCGCGGCGATCGGGGCGAATCCCCTGGTGGCCCCGGCGTCCTGAGCGCCTCCGGGCCGGCCCGCCCGGCCGCCCCCGGCCCCCACGGATAGTGACGGCGAGGGCCAGAAGGGCTAGCCCTACCCGACGAAACAGCGTCGAAACACATCCGTCGTTTTCAAGAAAAACGCTGCTCAGGAACGTTCGCTAAGTTCCTACGACGTGCCTCACCGAAGCAGCGACCACGCAGATCCCGAGACGGCCGACCGCGGTCCGCTCCCCAGGGTGACCGCCGGAAACGGCGCGGACCCCGACGGAGCGGTCCTGTCCAGGCCGGTGCTCGACGACGGACCGGACCTGTGGCGGCTGGCCCGCGACTGCGGCCTCGACGTCAACTCGCCCTACGCCTACACCCTGTGGTGCCGGGACTTCCCGGACACCTCGGTGATCGCCCGGGACGCGGACGGGACGCCGCTGGGCTACGTCATCGGACATCTGCGCCCGGCCGCGCCCGCCACCTACTTCCTGTGGCAGGTGGGCGTCGCCGAGCGGGCCCGGGGCCGCCGCCTGGCCCGGCGCATGCTGGACCGGGTCGCGGAGCGCTTCGCCGAACTCGGCGTCACCCACCTGGAGGCCACCGTCACCCCGGGGAACACCGCTTCACGCGCGCTGTTCGCCTCGTTCGCCCGGGAGCACGGGGCCGAACCCGAGTGGACCCCGCTGTTCGAGCACCGCCACTTCCCGGCCGAGAGCGGCGAGCACGACCCGGAGGACCTGGTCCGGATCGGCCCGCTGCACACCCCCGACCCCTCCTGAACACCCCGACTTCCAAGCCGAGAGCCCATGAAACTGGGGAAAGGAACGAAGGAACCCACGATGGAGATCTTCGAGCGCCTCGAGTCCGAAGTCCGCAGCTACTGCCGGAACTGGCCGGTCGTCTTCAACGAGGCGCGGGGCAGCTACATCTACGACGAGTCGGGCCGCGCCTACCTCGACTTCTTCGCGGGTGCCGGTTCCCTCAACTACGGCCACAACAACCCTGAGCTGAAGACCCGGCTCATCGACTACATCGTCTCCGACTCGGTCGTGCACAGCCTGGACGCCTACAGCGCGGCCAAACGCGAGTTCCTCAGCGCCTTCGACGAGGTCCTGCTGACCCCGCGCGGCCTCGACTACAAGGTCCAGTTCCCCGGCCCGGCCGGGAACAACGCGGTGGAGGCCGCGCTGAAACTGGCCCGCAAGTACACCGGGCGCGAGACCGTCATCAGCTTCACCAACGGCTTCCACGGCATGACCCTGGGCGCGCTGGCGGTGACCGGCAACTCGATGAAGCGCGGCGGCGCCGGCGTCCCGCTGGGCCACACCGCCACCATGCCGTTCGACAACTACCTCGACGGGCAGACGCCGGACTTCCTCTGGCTGCGCAGCCTGCTCGAGGACAGCGGCAGCGGCCTGGACAAACCGGCCGCGGTCATCGTCGAGACGGTCCAGGGCGAGGGCGGCATCAACGCGGCCAGCGCCGAGTGGCTGCGCGGCCTCGAAGCGCTCTGCCGCGAGTACGGCATCCTGCTCATCGTCGACGACATCCAGATGGGCTGCGGCCGCACCGGCGGGTTCTTCAGCTTCGAGGAGGCCGGGATCACCCCGGACATCGTCACCCTCTCGAAGTCGATCAGCGGCTACGGCCTGCCGCTCGCGCTCACCCTGTTCCGCCGCGAGCTGGACGTGTGGGAGCCGGGCGAGCACAACGGCACCTTCCGCGGGTTCAACCCCGCCTTCGCCACCGGCGCCGCCGCGCTCCGCGCCTTCTGGAGCGACGACGAGCTGGAGAAGGCGACCCTGGCCAAGGGCGAGCTGATCGCCTCCCGGCTGACCGACATCGCCGAGGACGCCGCCGAGGCGGGCGCGCACGTCCGCGGCCGCGGCATGGCCCGCGGCCTGGCCTTCGAGCGCCCCGGCGCGGCCAAGGCGGTGGCCGCCGAGGCGTTCAAGCGCGGCCTGCTGCTGGAGACCTCCGGCCCCGAGGACGAGGTCGCCAAGCTGCTGCCGCCGCTCACCACCGCCACCGAGGACCTGGAGCGGGGGCTGGACATCATCGCGGAATCCACGCGTGCCGCGGTGAAAACCCCCCAGCCGGCCTAGCGCCCTGATAAACCGGGTTGCATCACCCGGAACGGCTCGCGGATCCTGCAACTGCGGACGCCCGTGCGGAGCGGGATCCGCGAGCCACTGCACGAAGCAAGCGAAAAGGGAGCAGCCACAGTGATCGTGCGCAGCCTGAAGGAAATCGACGGCACCGAGGCGGACGTCAAGACCGAGACCTGGCGCAGCCGTCGGATCGTCCTCGCCAAGGAGGGCGTGGGCTTCTCGTTCCACGAGACGGTGCTGTACGCGGGCACGGAGACCAGCATGTGGTACGCCAACCACATCGAGCTGGTGCACTGCATCGAGGGTGAGGCCGAGCTCACCAACGACGAGACCGGCGAGGTCCACCTCATCACCCCCGGCACCCTCTACCTGCTCAACGGCCACGAGAAGCACACCGTGCGCCCGAAGACCGACTTCCGGGTGCTGTGCGTGTTCAACCCGCCCGTCACCGGGCGCGAGGTGCACGACGAGAACGGCGTGTACCCGCTGCTCACCGAGGCCGACGCCTGAGCGGCCGGGCGGGGCGCGCCGCGCCCCGCCCGCCCGCCGCGCTCGGCCCGGCCATGAACGCCAGAGAACCGATCACGAGCAGAAGAAGGAGAGAACCCCGCAGAGGGGTGACGCCATGACTGCGTTGACGGAGACTCAGCTGCCGGCCCCGGACGAATACCCGACCCGCAAGGACCGAGCGCCGGCCCTGCTCTACCGGACCCACCCCACGGTGTGGGGACCGGTCGAGGACGGCCCGTGCACCGACGAGGAGATCGAGGCCTACGCGGCCACCGGATACGCCCGCACCGGCGGGCTGCTCACCGGGGACGAGATCCGCGGCCTCAGCGCCGAACTGGACCGGCTCCGCGGAGACGACGGGATGCTGGTCGACGACCGCACCGCGATCTCCGACGGCCTGGACGGCGCCCAGGTGCGCTCCGTCTACGAGGTGCACCGGATCAGCGACGCCTTCGCCGAGCTGGCGCGCGACCCCAGAGTGGTCGACCGCGCCCGGCAGATCCTCGGATCCGACGTCTACCTGTACCAGACCCGGGTCACCCACGTCCCCGGCCTCGACACCGCCGACGTGCACTGGCACTCCGACTTCGAGACCTGGCACGCCGAGGACGGCATGCCGGCGCCGCGCGCGGTGGCGGTCTCCATCGCGCTGACCGACGCCGTCGAGGACAGCGGCGCCCTCCGGGTCATGCCGGGCTCGCACAAGACCTTCGTGTCGTGCGTGGGGGAGACCCCCGACGACCACTACCTCGACGCCGGCAAGAGCCAGGAGGCCGGCCTGCCCGACGACGGCAGCCTGTCGATCATGACCGGCATGTACGGCGTGGACGTGCTGGCCGCCGAGGCCGGCGCGGTGACGCTGTGCGACGCCAACCTGATGCACGGCGCCGCCGCCAACGCCACCTCCGACCCGCGCTCCGAGCTGCTGCTGGTCTTCAACAGCGTGGAGAACACCTGCGTGGACCCGTTCTCGGCGGACGCCCCGCGCCCCGCGTTCCTCGGCGCCCGGGAGGTCCAGCCGCTCGGCTGACCGGGCAGGCGGCCCCGGGAACGGCCGCATCGGGCGCCGCCCGGCCGCTCCGGCCGGGCGGCGCCCGCACTTCCTCCCGCCGCTCCGCCGGGCCGGCCCGCTCCGCCCCCGGGCGCTGACCCGCTGAAGTCGCCCGCATCCCTACGGTGATCAGGGCGTTCTTCCCGGGTAGGTCTCTCAGGGCGACCCGATCGTTACGGGGCCGGACCCGGCCAAAGTGTTGGGGAACAAGTGGATAACGACCCCGTTAGGGGCCGCCGATCTTGGGGACGTGAGCCCGAACAAGGCGGCACCCGCCGGCGACCCGCGCGCTCGCCGGGCACGACCGGGCCCGCGCACCGCGGACCCGGTCGTGCCCGGCGGGCGCCGTCGGTACTCCCCCTCCGGGGGGAACCCGCCAGGGGAGTACCGCCGCACCATTCCCTTAGCCCCCGATGAGGAGAAGTCAATGAGCAAGAACAGGCCGCATGGCCGGTACGGACGCCGCAATCTGGTCCGTGTGGGCGCACTGGGGGCGGCGGCCGTCCTCGGGGCGACCTCGCTGACCGCGTGCTCCCGGGCCGACACCGGGCCGATGAGCCTGGACGACCTGCGCGAGCAGGGCTACATCCGGGCCGCGATCAACAACGAGCCGCCGTTCGGCTTCATCGACGAGGACGGCGAGACCACCGGCGCCGCTCCGGAGCTGCTCAAGGCGATGGCCAAGGAGCTCGGCGTCGAGGAGGTGCGGGCGGAGTCGGTCGCCTGGGACGCGCTCATCCCCGGGCTGAACTCCGGCAAGTACGACGTGGTCGCCGCCGGCATGTACATCACGCCGGAGCGCTGCGACCAGGTCGCCTTCATGGAGCCCGACTACAAGGTCGAGCAGGCGCTGATGGTGCCCAAGGGGGACGCGGAGAAGCTCCCCGACTTCGCGGCGGTCGCCGAGGACGGCGAGGCGAAGGTCGCGGTGCTCAACGCCTCGGTGGAGCAGGGCTACGCCGAGGCCGCCGGGGTGGGCGAGGACCAGATGGAGCTGGCCGGAAGCGCCACCGAGCTGCTCGACCTGCTGGAGAACGGCCGGGTGGACGCGGTCGGGCTGAGCACCTTCTCGCTCAACTACCAGTTGGAGCAGCGCGGGATGGAGGAGGACTTCGAGGTCACCGAGGGCTTCATCCCGAAGAACGAGGAGGGCGAGGACGAGAGCCCGGCCGGAGGCTTCGCCTTCGCCAAGCAGAACACCGAGCTGCGCGACGAGTTCAACACCGTTCTCGCCGACTTCAAGAAGGACGGGACGCTCCGCGAGACCGTCGAGCCGTTCGGCTTCGACGAGTCCTCCGACCCGGGCGACCTGACCACCGAGCAGCTCTGCGCGGCCGGCTGACGGAAGGGCCCCGTGGACTTCTTCATACAAAGCTATCCGCTCTACCTGGAGGGGGCCTGGGTCACGATCCGGCTCACTCTGGGCGGGGCCGCACTCGCCTTCGCCCTGGCCATGGTGGTCGGGACCCTCGGCACCCTGCAGAACCGGCTCGCCCGGGCGGTGGCCACCGTCTACACCGAGGTCTTCCGCGGCATCGCGGCGCTGGTCCTGCTCTTCTGGACGACCTACTCGCTGCCCCAGCTCACCGGCTACGAGCTGGAGCCGATGTTCGCCGGGATCCTCGCCCTGGGCCTCAACCTCGGCGCCTACGGCGCCGAGGTGGTCCGGGCGTCGATCAACGCGGTGCCCAAGGCCCAGGTGGAGGCGACGATCGCGCTGAACATGACCTGGTGGCGCCGGATGCGCCTGGTGGTCCTGCCGCAGGCGTGGGCGCAGATGCTGCCCACCTTCGGCAACCAGGTCATCGAGCTGATGAAGGCGACCGCCATCGTCTCGATCATCGGCCTGACCGACCTGACCAAGGTGGCGCAGGACTTCCGGGCCTCGGCCACGGCGGACACCTTCACCGTGTTCTTCGCCGCCCTGGTGCTGTACTTCCTGATCGCGCAGGTGCTGATCCTGCTGGTCCGGATCCTGGAGCGGCGGGCCAACCGCCGGCTGGGCCGGATCCCGGAGGGCGGCGGGCTCCTGGCGCTGCTCCGGCCGCCGTCCATCGGCACGTCGACGGGGGGTGCGCGCTAGATGTGGGACGTCGAATTCACCCGGATCCTCATCCCCGCGCTGCTCAGCGGGTTGTGGGTGACCCTGCAGGCCACGGTGTTCGGCTACGCGCTGGCACTGGTGCTCGGCCTGGCGATCGCCATCGTCCGCCGGGTCCCGGTGGTCGGCTCGGTGGTCTTCGTGGCCATGGAGTTCATCCGGACCACGCCGCTCCTGGTCCAGCTGGTCTTCGTCTTCTCGCTGGGCGCCCTGGCGAACATCTCCCCGCTGGTCATCGGCATCGTGGTGCTGGGCGTGCACTACTCCGCCTACACCGCGGAGGTGTACCGGTCCGGCATCGAGGGCGTGGCCAAGGGGCAGTGGGAGGCGTGCCGGGCACTGAGCCTGCCCGTGCACCGGGTCTGGGGGGCCGTGGTGCTCCCGCAGGCCATCCGCAAGGTCATCCCGGCTCTGGGCAACTACCTGCTCGCGATGTTCAAGGACACGCCGCTGCTGTTCGCGATCTCCGTCCCGGAGATGCTCAGCGTGGCCAACGGCATGGGCGGCCGGTACTTCAACTTCTTCGAGGCGTTCACCCTGGTGGGCGTGGCATTCCTGATGGTGAGCGTGCCCGCCGCAGTGATCATCCGCCGTCTGGAGCGACGTTATGCAGCAGTCTGAGCAGTCCGACGAGAAAGAGTCACCCGGTATGGCAGACCAGGCTTCCGGCGGCCCGCTGATCACCTTCGAGGACGTCGTCAAGAAGTTCGGCGACAACGTGGTCCTCAACGGGCTGAACCTGGAGATCAACGCCGGCGAGCGGGTCACCCTGATCGGGCCCAGCGGCTCCGGCAAGACCACCATCCTGCGCCTGCTCATGACGCTGGAGCGGATCAACGGCGGTCTGATCCGGGTCGGCGGGGAGCCGTTCAGCCACATGGAGAAGGGCGGGAAGCTGGTCCCGGCCAGCGAGTCCTACCTGCGCACCAAGCGCAAGCGGATCGGCATGGTCTTCCAGCAGTTCAACCTGTTCCCGAACATGAGCGTGCGGAAGAACATCACCGAGGGCCCGGTGCACACCCTGGGGGTGGGCAAGGACGAGGCGAACCAGCGGGCCGAGGAGCTGCTGGAGATGGTGGGGCTGTCGGACAAGGTCGACGCCCACCCGACCCAGCTCTCCGGCGGCCAGCAGCAGCGCGTCGCCATCGCCCGCGCGCTGGCCATGCGCCCGGAGATCCTGCTCCTGGACGAGGTCACCTCGGCGCTCGACCCGGAACTGGTCGCGGGCGTGCTGGACGTGCTCCGCGACATCGCGCGCAGCACCGACATCACCATGCTGTGCGTGACGCACGAGATGGGCTTCGCGCGCGACGTCTCGCACCGCGTGTTCATGTTCGACGACGGCCGCATCGCCGAGGAGGGGCCGCCCGAGCAGCTCTTCGGCGACCCGCGGGAGGAGCGGACCAAGACCTTCCTCAAGGCGGTCCTGGAGAACGAGTGACCGCGAACCGCTGAACGCGGCGGGGGCGGGCCGGGCGATCCCGGCCCGCCCCCGCCGTTTCCGCGGGGCGGCCCCCGGTCAGCCCGCTTCCGGCCGGTCCGCCGGGAGCGCTCCGGAGTCGGCCTCCTCGCGGGCCGGCGGCGGGGCGGGGTCCCCGGCGAACGGGGCGAGCGGCCGCTCCGGGCCGGGCGCGGCCGGGAACGGGACGGGCTCCTCGTCCCGGAGCAGGTCTCCGGTGAAGGAGGTCCAGGCGCCGGCGGCGGTCTCGGCGGCCGCGGCCGGGTCCGGGGCGATCCGGCCGCCGCCGGCGCGGGCCAGGACGAAGGCGACCGAGTAGCGCGGGGTGGCGCCGACGTACCAGGCGGCGGTGCGGCCGCCGGAGTAGGTCCCCGGCATGCCGGCGACGGTGTGCGCGGCGGTCGGGTCGCCCTGGCCGAGCGGCCGCTCGCGCAGGTCGGCCAGGGTCAGCGCGCGCACGGTGCCGGCGGCGGCCTCGGGGCTCATCGCGGCCGTCCCGGAGGCCGGCTCCGCGCCGTCCACCGGTTCGCGCACCTCGCCGTGCTGGTCGGTCACCCCGGTGATCAGGTGCGCCGGCATCCGCACCCCGCCGTTGGCCAGGGTGGCGTAGCCGCGCGCCTGGTCCAGCGCGGTGACCTGGTAGGTGCCGATCGCGATGCTGGGCTCCAGCGCGGCGGTGTCGAACTGCTCCTCGGCGATCCCGGAGGCCTCCGCCAGCCGGGCCACCGCGCCGGGGCCGGCCTCCCCGGCCAGGCCGGCGAGGAGGCCGTCGTCGGCCTCCCGGTCCGGCCGGAGCAGGCCGCCGCCGGTCTCCGCCTCCCCGTCCTCCCCCTCCTCGGCCGCTCCGGTGCCGGCGGCCGCGTCGTCCGAGGCGAGCAGCGGGCCCAGGTCCTCGCCCTGCTCCAGGGCGGCGGCGAGCACGTAGGGCTTGAACGCGCTCCCGGCCTGAGCCCGCTCCACCAGGGACGGGTCGGGCTCCCGGAGGAAGTCCGCGCCGCCGGCGAAGGCGAGGATCTCCCCGGTCCGGGCGTCCATCGCGACCAGCCCGGCGCGGGCGTCCCCGGGGGCGCCTTCCAGCGCCCCGCCGGCCGCCCGCTCGGCCGACTCCATCAGGTCCTCGCGCAGCGAGGTGGCGACCCGGTAGCCGCCGCCGGCGATCTCGGCGTCGGAGAGGCCGTAGCGCTCCCGCAGCTCCCGCTCGACCGCGGCCTTCACGTAGCCCCTGTACCCCTCGAAGCGCCCCTCGGGGTCGCGCTCGGCCACCTCGGGGAAGTCCAGGGCGTCCGCCTCGGCCCGGGAGAGGCCCTGCCCGGGGTCGGCCCCGTGCATCTCCACCATGCCGTCCACCACGTACTCCCAGCGCTCCTCCAGCAGCCGCTCCACCTCCGGGTCGGAGCCGTACCGCTCGAAGTTGCCGGGCTGCTGGATGACGGCGCCGATGAACGCGCCCTCGGCCCGGTCCAGCTCGGAGGCGTCCTTGCCGAAGTAGGCCTGGGCGGCGGCCTGCACCCCGTAGGCGTTGCGGCCGAAGTAGATGGTGTTCAGGTAGGTGGTGAGGACGTCGTCGCGGGACATGGTCCGCCCCACCTTGACCGAGATCAGGATCTCCTTGAGCTTGCGGGTGTAGGTGCGCTCCTGGGAGAGCACGTCGTAGTAGTTGCGCGCCATCTGCTGGGTGATGGTGGAGCCGCCGCCGGAGGAGCCGCCGGTGAGCACCGCGCGGGCCAGGCCGGTGACCGAGACGCCGGGGTCGGTGGCGAAGGTGCGCTGCTCGGCGGCGAGCACCCCGTCCACCACGGTCCGCGGGATCTCCTCCCGCTCGACCGGGATGCGCTGCAGTTCGCCGAAGGTGACGGCCTGCTCGCCGTCGGCGTAGTCGATGCTGGTGCCCTTGAGCTCGGCGCCGGACTGCGGCTCCAGCTCGGCGGGGTCGGGGGTGTGCCGGTAGGCGACCACGCCGGCGGCGGCCGCCGCCCCGGCGCCGAGCAGGGCGGCGACGGCGGCCGCCTTCCCGGTGAACGCCAGAACCCGGCGCAGCCGGGAGCGCTTCCCGGCGGGCCTCCGGCCGGGCCCGCGCCTCCGGCGCCGCCCGCCCCTCCGGTGCGATCGGGGGGCGCGGGCGGCCCGCTCCTCCCCGGCGCCTTCCGCCCGGTCCTCCGCGGGCTCCTCCGGCCGCTCCCCGGCGCCGCCGGGGCCCTCCCGGTCGCCGTCGGCGCGCTGCTTCCCCTCGTCCATGCGGCTGCTCTCCGTCCCCCGTGGCGGCCCGTGTCCGGGCAGCACCCTGTCCGGCCGGTGTGAGCCGGGCGTGAGCCGGAGGTGAGGGGGGAGTATGCGGTCCCGCGCGGTGCGGGGGCGGGGCGGGGAGGGGCGCGGCCCGTGCCACCCTGGGGGCATGGCACGCCTGCTGATCGTCCACCACACCCCCTCGCCCGCCACCCAGGAGCTCTTCGAGGCCGTGCTGGCCGGGGCGGGCGACGACGAGATCGAGGGGGTCGAGGTCACCGCGCGGGCGGCGCTCGCCGCGACCGCCTCCGACCTGCTCGCGGCCGACGCCGTGGTGCTGGGGACCCCGGCCAACATCGGCTACATGTCCGGAGCGCTGAAGGTGTTCTTCGACGCGGTGTACTACCCGTGCCTGAACGACACCGCCGGGCTGCCCTACGGCCTCTACGTGCACGGCAACAGCGACACCGCGGGCGCGGTGCGGGCCGTCGAGCAGATCGCGAAGGGGATGGGGTGGGCGCGGGTCCGCCCGCCGGTGGAGGCGGTGGGCGCGGTGACCGGTGAGGCGCGTGAGGCCTGCTGGGAACTGGGAGCGGTCACCGCGCTGGCCGCCGCGGGCGAGGTCTGAGCCCGGTCCGCGCCGCACCGCCCGGAGCCGGGCCCGGCCCGCACCGCCCGCCGCGCGGCGCCCGGCGGCCGTTCGGACCGGTCGTTTCCGGAGGAGTCCGCCCCTAACGTGACCAGCCGCGCGCCCGTTCGGCTCGCGACATTCCGTGGCCGATACGTCGCAATCCGTTCCTCTCCGGTCAGACTGAGGAGGCGACCGGGACAGAATCGAGTGACAGTGGCGTACAGGTGGGTGCTGTGGGGAGGGGCCGCCGTCGTGGCGGTCCTCGCCGCGATCGTGGTCGTCGCGGCCCTGGCCGGCCGCCCGGAGATGCCGGCGGAGCTGCACTGGCTCGGCCTCGGGGCGTTCTGGGGCGTGTGGCTCCCGGTCGCCGTCGGCCTGCTGCTGACCTGGTTCCTGGGCAGCCGGACCGGCCAGGCCGAGCTGCACCGGCGCACCGAGACCGCGCTGATGGGCCACCCGATCGGGGGCGAGCTCGGCGTGCTGCTGGCCTCACTGGTCGGCTACATCGCCGCCGGTATCGGGCTCTACCAGCTGTTCAAGCTGGTGACCGAGGACATCCCGCCGGGCATGGGGCTGCCGGTGGCGCGGGTCGTCTTCCTCTTCCTGATCCCGGTGCTCCTGGTCGACCGGGGCGGTTTCACGGTCAGCGGGCACAGTACGGCGATGCCGGGGCTGTCGATGCGGATCCGCGAGCCGTGGCGCTGGCTGGGCCTGGTCACCGTGGCGGTGTGCGTCGCCCTGGCCTCGCTCGACATCGGGGAGGTCGCCGTGACCGGGCCCCGGGCGGTGCTGTTCGGCACGGCCGTGGCGGCGGCGGTCTGCATGATCGAGGAGATCTTCTTCCGCGGCATGGTGCAGACCCGGCTGGAGCTGCTGATGGGGCGGGTCCCGGCGGTGGTGCTGGCCGCGCTGCTGTTCGCCGGGGCGCACGCGGTCAGCGGCCACTTCAACCCGCGCAACCCGCTCAGCTACGTGGGCTTCGTGGAGGGGGCGGGCGCCTCCGTGCTCACCTTCGGCCTGCTCGGCCTGCTGCTCGGCTACGTCTGGGTGCGCTACCGCAACATCTGGGTCAACGGGCTGCTCTACACCGGGCTGGTGGTCGCCGGCATGCTCCCGGTGACCTACGCCGACCAGATCCCGTTCTCCTGACCCCCGGACGCCCCCGAACCCCGGGCGGCATGTTTCCCGTTATCGTCACGTATCGGGGTAAAAACGGTAAAATGCCTGCTCGGGCGTTTTCGACCGCCCGTCCGGGACTCACGGGGGCCAGGTGGCATCGATCGACCTCAGCGGCGGCGGGCCGGGAACCGGTGCGGCGGGCCGGGCCGGCCGGATCATCGGGGGGACGGCGGCCGCGGCGTTCGCCGCCTGCATCCCGGTCCACCTGCTCGGCGGCGGCGCGGGCGAGGGGCGCACCGCCGCGCTCTTCTGGGCCGGCTCCGCGGCCGGGGTGCTGCTGGTCCGCCTGATGCCGCCGCGCGCCCCCGAGGCGGAGATGCTCGCGCGGGTGCGCGCCCGGACGGCCGGGCACCCGCTCGCGGCCGAGACCGCCGCGCTGCTCGGCTGCACGGCGGCCTTCGCCGGCGCCTACACCGTGCTCACCCCGCTGTTCGGGGCGATCGGCCCGGCCGCCGAGCCGCTGGCCTACTACACCGCCAAGATCATCTTCCTGCTGCTCTTCCCGCTGCTGATCGCCGGCGGCTCGGGGCTGATGCGCCGGTCCAGCGGGCCCGACCTGCCCGATCTGGCCCTGCGGGTGCGCGAGCCGTGGCGCTGGGCCGGGCTGCCGGTGGCGCTGCTCGCCCCGCTCACCTTCGCCGCCCCCTGGGCGCCCGACGTGGTGCTGCCCGGAGGGCTCCCCGACGACTACGCGATCGGCGCGGCGCTGCTGGTGAGCTACATCGGCATCACCGCGGCCGAGGTGCTGTTCTTCGCGGTGCTGCTGCAGACCCGGCTGGAGCTGCTCCTCGGCCGCCGGCCGGCGATCCTGCTCACCGCCCTGCTCTACGCGCTGCTCTCGCTGGTCGGCCGGCCGGTGGCGGGCGGCCCGGAGGGCCTGGCCGACGCGGTCGCGCTGCTCGGGGTCGGGACGGTCCTCTCCGGGTACATGTGGTCGCGGTACCGCAACGCCTGGCCCGTGCTGGCCATGCACGGGCTGCTGACCACATTCGCCGTGCTGCCGGGCGGTGTCTCCGCGGTGACCACCGGCTGATCATCGCGCGCCGTTCCGGTATCGATGGGCCGCGCCTCATTCTCCCGCGGCGCCCGATAAGCAAGAATGAGCGCTGTACACGCGTTATGCCCGGAAGAGCGGTGGTCATGGCGGAAGAGGCGGCGGTGCTGCCGGAAGGGCGGTTCCTGGACCGGGAGGAAGGCTGGCTCCGGTTCAACCAGCGGGTCCTCGAACTGGCCGAGGACACGGCCATGCCCCTCCTGGAGCGGGTCCGCTTCCTGGCGATCTTCGCGAGCAACCTGGACGAGTTCTTCATGGTCCGGGTCGCCGGCCTGAAGCGCCGGCTGGCCACCGGGCTGGCCGTGCCCAGCCCCAGCGGCCACCACCCCAAGGAGCTGCTGGAGCGGATCTCCAAGGTCAGCCAGGAGCTCATGCAGCGGCACGCGCGCACCTTCCACGACGCGGTCGCGCCGGCCCTGGCCGACGCGGGCATCCGCATCCTGCGCTGGGAGGAGCTGGGCGACGCCGACCGGGAGCGGATGCACCGGTTCTTCCGCCGCGCCGTCTACCCGGTGCTCACCCCCTTCGCGGTGGACCCGGCCCACCCCTTCCCCTACATCTCCGGCCGCTCGCTCAACCTCGCGGTCACCGTCCGCGACCCGCGCACCGGCCGCACCGCCTTCGCCCGGATCAAGGTGCCCTCGGCGCTGCCCCGGTTCATCCGGCTGGAAGGGGACGGCTTCGTCCCGGTCGAGGACGTCATCGCCGCCCACCTGCCCCAGCTGTTCGCCGGGATGGACGTGCTGGAGCACCACGCGTTCCGGGTCACCCGCAACGCCGACCTGGAGGTCGACGAGGACGAGACCGACGACCTGGTGCAGTCGCTGGAGAACGAGCTGCTCCGGCGCAGGTTCGGCCCGCTGGTCCGGCTGGAGGTGGAGGAGAGCATCGCCCGGGAGGTGCTGGACATCCTCTGCAGCGAGCTGGGCGCCGAGGACGAGGAGGTCTACCGGGTCCCCGGCCCGCTCAACCTGGCCGGCCTGGACCTCATCGCCGACCTGGACCGGCCGGAGCTGAGCTTCTCCCCGATGGTGCCGGTGGAGCCGCCCGGCCTGGACCGGGGCGACCTGTTCGGCGCGATCGACGGCGGCGAGCTGCTGGTGCACCACCCCTACGAGTCGTTCGCCACCACCATCGAGCGGTTCCTCGCCCTGGCCGCCACCGACCCCAGCGTGGTGGCGGTCAAGCAGACCCTCTACCGGACCAGCGGCGACTCGCCCATCGTGCAGTCGCTGATCGAGGCCGCCCGGGCCGGCAAGGAGGTGGTCGTCCTGGTCGAGATCAAGGCCAGGTTCGACGAGCAGAACAACATCGCCTGGGCGCGCAAGCTGGAGGACGCCGGAGCGCACGTGGTCTACGGCGTGGTCGGGCTCAAGACGCACTGCAAGCTGGCGCTGGTGGTGCGCCGGGAGGAGAGCGGCGCGCTGCGCCGCTACTGCCACGTCGGCACCGGCAACTACAACCCCAGCACCGCCCGGATCTACGAGGACTTCGGGCTGTTCAGCACCGACCCCGAGGTCGGCGAGGACCTCAGCGACCTGTTCAACCGGCTCACCGGGTTCTCCCGGAAGGTCCACTACCGGCGGCTGATGGTCGCCCCGGACGGCCTGCGCACCGGGCTCACCGCGCGGATCGACCGGGAGGTGGCGGCCGCCGCCGAGGGCCGCCCGGCGCGGATCCGGATCAAGGTCAACTCGCTGGTCGACGAGGAGGTCATCGACGCGCTCTACCGGGCCTCCCAGGCCGGCGTCCCGGTGGACCTGTGGGTGCGCGGCAGCTGCGTGCTCCGCCCCGGCCTCCCCGGGCTGTCCGAGGGCATCCGGGTCCGCAGCGTCCTCGGCCGGTTCCTGGAGCACTCCCGGGTGTTCGCCTTCGAGAACGGGGGCGACCCCGAGGTGTGGCTGGGCAGCGCCGACCTGATGCCGCGCAACCTGGACCGCCGGGTGGAGGCGCTCATCCGGGTCGCCGACCCCGGGCACCGCCGCCGCCTGGTCGAGCTGCTGGACGAGGCGATGGACGAGCGGACCTCGTCGTGGCACCTGGCCGCGGACGGGGACTGGACCAGACACACGCGCGACGCGGACGGGGCGCCCCTGCGCGACCTGCAGAGCGCCCTCCGCGGCGACCGGCACCTGAGAGCGTTCGATGGCTGACGAGTACCCCTTCGACGAGGCCTCCATCACCAGCGCCTGGCCGCCCCGGGACACCGCGCCCGGGGGCTACATGGAGCCGATCCGGGCGGCCGGCGCCGTGCTGTGGCGCGGGGCCCCCGGCGGCGGCCGCGAGGTGGCGCTGGTGCACCGCCCCGACCGCCGGGACTGGACCCTGCCCAAGGGCAAGGTGAAGAACGGCGAGCACGTCCTGGACGCCGCGGTGCGCGAGACCGCCGAGGAGACCGGCCTGCGCCCGGTCCTCGGCCGCCGCCTGCCGCCGCAGCGCTACCTGCGCGACGGCTGGCCCAAGCTGGTCGACTGGTGGGTGGCCCGGCCCTCCGGGGAGTCCTCGTTCGAGCCCAACGACGAGATCGACGCGGTGGAGTGGTGCGCCCCGGCCGAGGCCAGGGAGCGGCTCACCTACGACCACGACGTGCAGGTGCTGGACAACGTCTTCTCCGGGCCGCTGGAGACCTTCCCGCTGGTGCTGCTCCGGCACACCTCGGCCGGGGAGAAGCGCGACTGGAGCGGCAGCGACCTGCTCCGCCCGCTGGACGAGGGCGGCCGGGAGGACGCCTGGGGCCTGGCCCGGGTGCTGGGCGCCTACGGCCTGATGCGGGTGCTCACCTCGGCCGCGGCGCGCTGCACCGAGACCGTGCTGCCCTACGCCGCCGAGCAGGGCGCGGAGGTGCGCACCCTGCCCGCGCTCACCGCGGGCGTGCACGGCGACTCCTCCGCGGTGGACGCCGAGGCCGCGCGCCGGGAGTTCGGCCGGCTGCTCGACGAGGGGACGCCCACCCTGGTCTGCACGCACGGCGAACTCGTCGCGCACCTGATGCGGGAGGCGCTGGGCCGGCTGGACGCGCCGGTCACCCAGCAGATCTCGCTGCGCAAGGGGAACTTCTGGGTGCTGCACGTCCCGGTGGGCGAGCGCGCCCTGGCCGCCGTCGAGCGCCACCCGGCCTCCGGCGGCTGACCCGCTCCTCCCGCCCCTCCCGCGATGATCTTGACGTTGCGGGGGGCAACGCGCCCTGATACCCCCGGAACTCCAAGACCATCGCCTTCCCGGGGGAGGGGCGGTGCCGGGGGCCCGGGGAGGTTGAGAGGATTCCGGCATGGGACAGCACAGAGTGGCGCGCAGCGCCGTCGTCGACGCACCGGCATCGCTGATCTTCGACATCATCGCCTCGCCCGCCCGGCACGCCGAGTTCGACGGGTCCGGCACCGTCCGGGAGGCCGCCGACGGCCCGGACCGCCTCGGCCCGGACGACCGCTTCGGCATGGGCATGCGGATGGGCATGGACTACCGGATGGGCAACCGGGTGGTGGAGTTCGAGGAGGGCCGGCTGATCGCCTGGCGGCACGCGGGCGCGCACCGCTGGCGCTGGGAGCTGGAGCCGCTGGACGCCGGGGCCACCCGGGTCACCGAGACCTTCGACTACTCCGCGGTCTCCGCCCCGGCCGCCTTCGCCTACCAGATGCTCGGGTTCCCGTCCCGCAACGCCCGCTCCATCGAGGCCTCGCTGCTCCGGCTCAAGGCCCTCGCGGAGAAGGAGCACGCCGAGGGCTGACCCCCGGCCCCGCGGCGGCATGGCGCCGCGGCCCTCTCGGGGTTCAGGGAAAGGGCCGCGGCGCGGCGGCCCGCTCGGCGGCGGGCCGCCGCCGCGCCCGCCCGGCGGCGGGCGGGGCGCGCTCGGCAGCGGGGCTACTCCTCGCTGCTGTAGCTGTACTCGTTGCCGTGCTCGTCGTAGCCGTGCTCGGTGTTGATGCCGTGATCGCCGTCGATGTCGAAGCCGTCCCGGTCGATCGAGACGACCCCGTTCTCCTCGACCCAGCTCCAGAGCTCCTCCCAGAAGCCGCCGGACTGGTGCTGGACGGAGTCGTGGCGGACCTCCGCGTCGCCCGCGAAGGCGGGGCCGGCGGTGGTCGCGAAGGCGGCGCCGGCGATCGCGGCGGCGGCAAGGAAGCGGTGCAGAGACACGGATCATCCCTCCATAAGGTGGTCGTTCGACCACGGACGGTGACAATCCTAGGAAGCTCCGGGCGACACGCCGGGAAGCGGGGCGGGGCGTGTCCGGCATCTCCCGGTCCGGAGGGCCGCAGGCCGGGCGCGGCCCCGCGCGGACCGGCCCCGCCGCCCGGCGCGGTCGCGAATCAGCGGGTCAGGCCGGGTAGCACTCCACCTCGGTGGCCTTCACCGACGCCCACACCTCGCCCCCGGGCTCCGGGGAGAGCTCGGCCAGGGCCGCCGGGGTGATGTCGGCGCTCAGCGGCAGCGCCCCGCCGAGCCGCACCCGCACCTGGTCGCCGAAGCGCTCGACGCCCTCCACCCGCAGCCGCCACACGTTGCGCGGGGTGCCCACCGGCTCCTCGCGGTAGAGCGCGACCGCGCGCGGCGGGAACGCCGCGAACACCCGGCCGCCGCCCGGCGAGGCCGTTTCGATCCGGGGCCCGCCCCCGCCCCCATCGGCCGCCTCCACCTCGATCGAGGTGCCGTGCCGCACCCCCCGGTAGAGGTTGAGCCCGACCAGCCGGGCCACGTAGTCGGTGCGCGGGTAGCGGGCCACCTCGGCCGGCGGGCCCTCCTGGACCACGCCCCCGCCCTCCAGCACGGTGACCCGGTCGGCGAGCACCATCGCCTCCAGCGGGTCGTGGGTGACCAGCACCGCCGCGCCGTCGAAGTCGTGCAGCCGGCGGCTGAGCCCGGCGCGCACCTCCACCCGGGTGTGCGCGTCCAGGGCCGCCAGCGGCTCGTCGAGCAGGAGCAGCCGCGGGTGCACCGCGAGCGCGCGGGCCAGCGCCACCCGCTGGGCCTGCCCCCCGGACAGCCGCCGCGGCCGGGTGTGCGCGTACGCCTCGAGCCCCATGTCCGCCAGCAGCGCGGCGGCGGCCGCGCGCGCCTCGGCCCGGCCCGCGCCCCGGCAGCGCGGCCCGAACGCCACGTTCTCCAGCGCGCTCATGTGCCCGAACAGCAGGTAGTCCTGGAAGACCACGCCGATCGGGCGGCGCTCCACCGGTTCGGCGGTGATGTCCCGCCCCTCCAGCAGCACCCGCCCGGCGGAGAGCGGCTGCAGCCCGGCCAGGGCGCGCAGCGCGGTGGACTTGCCCGCGCCGTTCGGCCCGAGCAGCGCCACCACCTCGCCGGGCCCGGCGGTGATCCGGGCGTCCAGCCGGAACCGGCCCCGGTCCACGGCGATCCGGGCGTCCAGCACCGGCTCCGCGGCCTCCGCCGGGGAGGCCTCCCCCTCGCCGCTCACGGCGTCCCCACCCATCGGTCGCGCAGCGCGATGAGGATGGCCAGCGAGACCAGCAGCAGGACGAGGCTGAGCACCACCGCCTGCTCCGGGCTGTTCTGCATGGCCAGGTACACCGCGAGCGGCATGGTCTGCGTCGTGCCGGGGAAGTTCCCGGCGAAGGTGATGGTGGCGCCGAACTCGCCGAGCGCCCGCGCCCAGGCGAGCACCGCCCCGGCCGCCACCCCGGGTGCCGCCATCGGCAGGGTGACCCGGCGGAACGCGGTCCACCGCGAGGCGCCCAGGGTCGCCGCGGCCTCCTCGTAGCGGCGGTCCGCGCCGCGCAGCGCCCCCTCCACGCTGATCACCAGGAACGGCATCGCCACGAAGACCTGGGCGACGACGACCGCGGCGGTGGTGAACGGGAGGGAGAAGCCGGTCCACTCGTACAGGTGCCGGCCGAGCAGGCCGCTGCGGCCCAGCACCAGCAGCAGCGCCACGCCGCCCACCACCGGCGGGATCACCAGCGGGACGGTGACCAGGGCGCGCACCGCGCGCCGGCCGGGGAACTCGGTGCGCGCGATCAGCCAGGCCAGCGGCACCCCGAAGAGCAGCGAGACGGCGGTGGCGGCGGTGGCGGTGCCCAGTGAGAGCCACAGCGCCCCGCGGACCTCGGCGGAGGAGAGCAGCGGCAGCAGGTCGCCCCACGGGGTGCGGACCAGCAGCCCGGCGAACGGCAGCACCAGGAAGGCCAGCCCGATCAGCGCCGGGACCAGCAGCGCCCACGGGGTGCGGCCGCGCCGGACCGCGGCGGCGGTCCGGCGGCCCGGCGCGGCGGCGGCCATCACGCCTCCGAGGCGGGGCGGAACCCGGCGTCGGACAGGGCCCCGGCGCCCTTCTCGGAGAGGACGAAGTCGACCCACTCCCGGGCGAGCTCCGGGTCGCCGGAGGAGGCCAGCGGGACGATCGGGTAGTCGTTGGCGGCCTCCTCGGCCCCCTCGATCCCGATGCCCTCCACCTCGCCGCCGGCGGAGCGCACGTCGGTCTCGTAGACCAGGGCGGCGTCGACCTCGCCCAGCCGGGCCTTGGTCAGCGCGGCCTTGACGTCCTCCTCCTGCGAGGCCGCGTCGATCCGGACCCCGGTGGCCTCCATCAGCTTCTCGGCGGCGGCGCCGCACGGCACCTCCGGCGCGCACACCGCGACGGTGACCCCGTCCCCGGCCAGGTCGGCGAAGTCCTCGACGCCGGCCGGGTTGCCCGGCGGCACGGCGATCCGCAGCACGTTGCGGGCGAAGACCTCCGGGTCGCCCTCGGCGAACCCGCCCTCGGCGACCTCGTCCATGTTGGGCACGTCGGCGGAGGCGAACACGTCGGCCGGGGCGCCGTCGGCGATCTGCTGGGCCAGGTCGGAGCTGCCCGCGAAGGAGAACTCCACGGTGGAGCCGGTCTCCTCCTCGAACCGCTCGCCGAGGCCGGTGAAGACCTCGGTCAGCGAGGCCGCGGCGAACACGGTCAGCGAGCCGCCGCCCTGCGCGCCGGGGCCCCCGCCGTCGCCGCTGCCGGAAGGCCCCCCGCACCCGGCCAGGCCGGCCAGGAGCAGGGCGGACGCGGCGGCGGTGCCCGCCCTCAGACGGCCGTCAGTCATGCCGGACCCCTCTTTCGGTATCGCTCTCCACGATGACGTTGGTGGACTTCACCACCGCCGTGACGGCGGAGCCCGGTTCGAGCCCGAGCTCGTCGGCGGCCTCCCTGCTCATCAGGGAGACCAGGCGGTGCGGGCCGGCCTGGATCTCGACCTGCGCCATCACCCCGTCCCGGAGCACCTCGGTGACCAGGCCGCCCAGCCGGTTGCGGGCGGAGGTGCGGCGCCGGGCCGGGTCCTCGCGGTCGCTGCGCAGGAACGCGGCCAGGGCGGCCCCCCCGACGAGGCGGTGCCCGTTGGCGTCGCGCTCGGCGGGCAGCCGCCCGGAGTCGACCCAGCGCCGCGCGGTATCGGGGCTCACCCCGGCGAGTGCGGCCACCTCGCTGATCCGGAACGTCTGCATGACCGGAAATCTACCGGTCGCAGATGCGAGGGGGAATAGCGAATCGGCCAGCAGATGCGAGAGAAATGTCCGGTCTCCTTGGAGGATCCGCCGGACGCGCCGGGACCGCCCTCCGCCCCCGGCGGCCCGGAGCGGCGCGGGCGGGCCGCCGGGCGGACGCGGCGGGACCCGCCCCCGCACCCGCCCCCGTCGCGCGGTGCCGCTCCGATGCGCGGCCGGTGCGGCCGGGGGAGGGCCCGCCGCCCGCCGCAGGCCCGTGCCCGGGGCCTCCGGCGCGGGCGGGCTCCGGTACGGACGGGGGCGGGGGAGGGGTGCCTGCACTACCCCCGGCGGCGTGGTGCCGCCATGGCCTCCGCGCCGTCGCGGACCGTAGTTTTGGAACCGAGAGGCGGGAGCGGGTCCTGCGGTCGGTGCGGAGGCGGAAGGCGGTGCGGGCGCGGATGGCGAGCGGTGCTGCGGCCCGGTCCGGAAGCCGGTGGCGCTCCCTGCGCGCGGTGCTGTTCGCCCGGCGCGGCTGGAGCGAGCGGACGGTCGCCCTGCTCGGCGTGCTGACCTCGTTCGTGCTCTCCTTCCTCTACCTGCTCCCCGCCGGGATGCTGGTGGCGAGCGCCAGCTCGCTGGCGGTCCCGCTGGTGCAGAACGTGAGCGGCGTCCGCTACGACCCGGCCTCGGTCCCCCGGCAGCTCCTGTTCGCCGGGGTGATGCTGGTCGGCGCGCTGCTGGTGGCCCGGCTGTGCTGCCGGATCCAGCGGAGCAGGCTCGGCGATACGCACGGGGTCCAGGAGGCCGCCCTGCCCGACCCGCTCGCCCCCCGGTCGCTGCCCGGCCGGGCGCTCACCCTGGTCTTCGGGGCGGAGTCCTGGCACGCCCTGCTCTACACCACCCTGGCCGGCGCGCAGGGACTGATCGCCGGCGCGCTCGCGCTGGGCATGCTCTTCTACGGCGTCGGCGGCACGGTGGGCACCATCGTCGTCTTCATCGTCACCCTGGTCGGCGCGACCGGGCTCGCCCCGCTGCTGATCCTGCAGCAGCAGCTGCTCAGCCTCGTCGCGGGCACGGCGGGCCTGCTGCTCGGGCTCTGGCTGTCGCCGCTGCTGGTCGGGGCGGAGCTGGCGGTGGCCCGCCGGCTGCTCTTCGACGCCCCGGAGATCCGGGTCCGCCGCCGCCTGCTCCAGGTCCAGGACAGCCGCTCCCGGATGGTGGACGCCGCCGAGGCCGAGCGCCGGCGGATCGAGCGGGACCTGCACGACGGCGCCCAGCAGCGGCTGCTCGCCGTCACCATGACGCTCAGCCGGGCGCACGCCCAGTTCGACCGGGACCCGGAGAAGGCCCGGGCGCTGCTCGAAGAGGCGCGGCGCGAGGCCAAGGAGGTCATGGGCGACCTGCGGGACGTCGCCCGCGGCCTGCACCCCAAGGTCCTCACCGACCACGGGCTGGAGGCGGCGCTGCCGGTCGCCGCCGGCCGCGCCCCGATGCCGGTGAAGGTCGAGGCGGACCTCGGGGAGCGGCCGTCGCCGCGCGCCGAGGGGGTCGCCTACTACGTGGCCAGCGAGGCGCTGACCAACATCGCCAAGCACGCCGGGGCGGGGCGGGCCCAGGTCGCGGCGGCCCGGGTGCGCGGAGCCGGGCGCCACGGCGCCGACCTGCTCCGGGTCACCGTCACCGACGACGGCGCGGGCGGCGCCGACCCGTCCCTCGGCTCCGGGCTGTACGGCCTGTGGGACCGGGTCGACGCGGTCGACGGCGAGCTGCGGGTGCACAGCCCCAAGGGTGGGGGCACCGTCCTCACCGCGGACATCCCCTGGGAGGCATGAGGAATGCGGATCATCATCGCCGAGGACTCGGTGCTGCTGCGCAGCGGCATGGTGAAGCTGCTGGAGGACGAGGGCATCGAGATCCTCGCCGCCGTCGGCGACGCCGAGCGGCTGCTGGCGGCGGTCGAGGAGCACGGCGACGTCGACCTGTGCCTGGTCGACATCCGCATGCCGCCCGGCTACTCCGAGGAGGGCATGGACGCCGCGATCCGGATCCGCCGCGCGCACCCGGGGGTGGCGGTGCTGCTCCTCTCCCAGCACGTGGTCAGCAGGTACGCCGCCGAGCTGCTCGGCGGCGGCTCGGCCAAGGTCGGCTACCTGCTCAAGGACCGGGTCGCCGACATCGACGAGTTCCTGGCGACGCTGCGCCGGGTGGCCGGCGGCGGCGCGGCGATCGACCCCGAGGTCGTCTCCCAGCTGCTCAGCCGGAACTCCGACAGCGCGCTGGACCGGCTCAGCCCGCGCGAGTCGGAGGTGCTGGGCGTGATGGCCGAAGGGCTGAACAACGCGGGCATCGCGGCCCGGCTGGTGATCACCGAGCGGGCGGTGGAGAAGCACATCCGGTCCATCTTCACCAAGCTCGACCTGGGCCAGGACGACCACGACCACCGCCGGGTGCGGGCCGTGCTGGAGTACCTGCGCGGCACCGGCGGACAGGACTGACCGGCACCGGACGGCGCGGTCCCGGGCGGGGCCGCGGGAACAGCAGGGGAGGAGCGATCCGAACCCCGGGAAGGAAGCGGAGATGACGTTCCAGGCACGAGGGCTGTACGCCTCGTCGAGCAAGGAGCCGCGCAGGCGGCGGTTCCGCTGGCTGTGGGTGGGCGCCGTGGTCGCGCTGCTGGCGCTGCTGGGCGGCGCCGTCGGCGCGCTCGGCGCCGTCCCGGTCGGCGAGGAGGGGGACACCCGGTCGTTCGACGGCGCCGAGGGGCTGGTGGTGCAGAACCGCACCGGCGGCTCGGTCACGGTCACCGAGGGCGGGAGCGGGGGCCTCCGGGTCGAGTCCGAGCTGCGGAACACCCTGCTGAACAAGGCCGAGTCCGACCTGGAGCAGGACGGCGACGGCGTGGTGCGGGCCGAGGCCGACTGCACGGGGACGTTCGGCGCCGCCTGCGCGGTGGAGTACGACATCACCGTTCCGGCGGGGACCGAGGTCACCGTGGAGACGGCGAGCGGGGAGGTCGAGCTGGCCGGGCTCACCGGCCCGGTGCGGGTGGACACCGTCTCCGGCGAGATCGAGGCGAGCGACCTGAGCGGCGGCGCGGACCTGCGGAGCACCTCCGGTGAGATCGACGTCTCCGGCGCCACCGGGGACGCGCTGCGCGCCGCGACCACCTCGGGCGAGGTGGACCTGGAGGACGTCGACACCGCCGAGCTCGAGGTGGAGAGCGTCTCCGGCGGCATCGGCGTCGAGGGCGGCTTCGACACGGCCCGGCTGATCACCACCTCCGGCTCGGTCGGGGTGGAGGCCGAGCGGCCGTTCGAGCGGCTGGCCGCCGAGACGGTCTCCGGATCGGTGGAACTGCGGGTGCCCGAAGGCCGCGCCTACGACGTGCGCGCCGACACCACCAGCGGCTCCACCGAGGTCGGCGTGGACACCGCCGAGGACGCGGAGAGCCTGATCGACATCGGCACCACCAGCGGCTCGGTGGAGATCAACGGCGACTGAGCCGGGACGCCCGCGCCGCCCGCACCACCGGCGCGGTCGCCCGCTCCCGGGCCGCGGGCCCTCCCCGCGGCCCGGGAACGGGCCGGACGGGGCGCCCCGGGCGCGGACGGGACGCCCGGCGCGCCCGTGCGAACGGTGTCCCGGGCCGGAGCGGCGGGGAGGCACCGCCCGCCGGCCCGGTGCCGTTCAGCGGTTCCGCGAGGGCGGGAGGGCCGCCGCCCGTCGTGCAGGGTGCCCCGGATCGCCTAGTGTTCCTGGGGCACGGGTCCTGCCCGTGCCCGGGGAACGCCGAGCCGATCGAGACGGGAAGCCGCCATGGAGGGCACATCGTTCGAGCAGGTCGTGGACGAGGTCTTCGCGACCCAGTCCGCGCCGCAGTGGTGGCTGGTCCTGGCGACCGGGATCATCGCCCTGGCGCTGGTCTCCACCGGCGGCCCGTGGCGGCTGGCCCGCAACGTGGTCACCATCGCGCACGAGGGCGGGCACGCCCTGGTCGCGCTGGCCAGTGGGCGGCAGCTGACCGGGATCCGGCTGCACTCCGACACCTCCGGGGTGACCGTCTCGCGCGGCCGGCCGGACGGCATCGGGATGATCCTCACCGTGTTCGCGGGCTACATCGCCCCCTCGGTGGTGGGCCTGTTCGGGGTGCTGTTCCTGCTGAACAACCGGATCACCGCGCTGCTGTGGATCTCCATCATCCTGCTGGCGGCGATGCTGCTGCTGATCCGGAACTTCTACGGGGTGCTCTCGGTGCTGGGCACCGGCGCGCTGGTCTTCGGGATCTCCTGGTTCACCCCGGAGGAGGTGCAGGCGGTGTTCGCCTACTTCTTCACCTGGTTCATGCTGGTCGCCGGGGTGCGGCCGGTGTTCGAGCTGCAGGCGCAGCGGCGCCGCCAGCCCTCGCCGCACTCCGACGCCGACCAGCTGCACCGGCTGACCGGGGTCTCCGGGACCGCCTGGGTGATGGTGTTCGGCGCGGTGAACCTGGGCGCGCTGGCGCTGGGCGTGTGGCTGCTGTGGAACTCGGCGGCGCCGATGGCGTGAGCCGCGGGGCGGTGCCGCGGACGCGGTGCCCCGAAGACGCGGTGCCCCGATGAGGAAGAACACCCGGCCGGATCCGGCCGGGTGTTCTTCCTCATCGGGTCCGTCAGCCGCCGATGCTCAGCGGCGCGGCGAGCGCGGAGGGCACGTCGGGCAGCACCGGGATCCGGGTGTCGATCGCGGTGACGTGCAGGATCTGCGCGACGCGCTCGTTGGCCGCCGCGAGCAGCACGGTGGCGTAGTGCTCCTTGGCGAGCTTGTGCGCCTGGATCAGCACCCGCAGCCCGCTGGAGTCGATGAAGTCGAGCCGGGTGCAGTCCAGCACCACCCGGCCGTGCGGACGGGACTCGACGGCCTCCCGCGCGGCCTGGTGGAACCGCTTCTCGGTGGCCATGTCGATCTCGCCGTCGAGCACCAGGACGAGGCCGTCGTCGTGGGCGCGGCTGGTGATCCTCAGGGCGGGCATGTTCGCTCCGGGAGCTCCGGGAAGGGACGCGGAGACAGCGGGCCTGCCTGAGGCCGCATGCTGGTCGTGGCGGAACTGCTGTCTCATCGTGTGGCTACCCCTCATGCCGGGATACTGCCTACCGGCACCTGCGTGGTCATCGTCGTTCGCGAATGCTTCGACGTCGGGGCGGGCAGCCGTGTCGCGGCCGAACGGGCCGGAAGCGGCCTTCGGGGGGCGACGCGTGTGCGCTGGCTCGTGGTGGTCGGCGCCCGCTCGTTGCTAAGGAGCTTAAAACAAGCATCCGACAGGGACGATACCACACGGCCGTGGCCTATTCGTGACATGGGCGAAGCGGGAGTGTGTTCGGGGCCGGGCACGGGCGGTGCCCGGGGTCTGGGGGAGCGGGCCTCCGGATGCTAGCCTCTGAAACCAAGCATGTGCTTGTTCGACAAGGAGGCGTCTCGGCATGGCCATCGAATTCAGCAGAGCCACGGCGCGCGTCGGTGCCTACGTCACCGGAGCGGACCTCCGCAAGGAGCTCTCCGCGGAGGAGGTCGGCACGCTCTACGCCGGGCTGCTCGACCACGGCGTGCTCTTCTTCCGGGACCAGCACATCACCGACGAGGAGCACCTCCGCTTCGCCCTGCGCTTCGGCACGCTGAGCATCCCGCCGATGAAGATCCGCAAGGACACCGGCGACCCGGTGGCCGACGCGGTGCACGTGCTCAACCAGACCAGCCCCAAGGGCGAGGGCGGCGACAACTGGCACGCCGACAACACCTTCATGCCCGCCCCGCCGCTCGGCTCGATCCTGCGCGCCGTGGTGCTCCCCCCGGTCGGCGGCGACACCCTGTGGGCCAGCGCCTACTCCGCCTATGAGGCGCTCTCCCCGCCGCTCCGCGCGCTGGCCGAGAGCCTCGTCGGCGTGCACGACATCACCCCCGGGGTGACCAAGGCCAAGGCCAAGGGCCACCCGCTGGACCTGGAGCGGCTGCAGCGCGAGTGGCCGCCGACCGAGCACCCGGTGGTCCGTGTCCACCCGGAGACCGGCCGGAAGCTGCTCTACGTCAACCGCAGCTCGGTCACCCGGCTCAAGGGCCTCACCGAATGGGAGAACGAGGCGCTGCTGCCGCTCCTCTGCGACCAGATCCGGCACCCCGAGTTCCAGGTCCGGCTCACGTGGGAGCCGGGCACCATCGCGTTCTGGGACAACCGCGCGGTGCAGCACTACGCCGTCCCCGACTACACCGAGCGCCGCGAGATGCACCGGGTCACGGTGGACTTCCCCAAGGGGTTCGCCGACTGAGCCGGGCCGGCGCCGCCGGCCTCAGCGGCCCACCGCCTCCCCGCCGCCGGACGGGACCCCGTCCCGGGAGCCGTCCGGCCCGGCGGGGCCCTCCGGTTCGGCGGGGCCCTCGGGCTCGGGGGCCCCGTCCGCCTGCGGGTCCTCGCGCTGCATCACCCAGACGGCGGCGGAGAGCGTCAGCGGCACCGCCACGGTCAGCGCCAGCGCCGGGATGGCGATCCCCGAGTCGTTCGCGGCGAACCCGACCAGCGCGGTGACCAGCGAGCCGGTCAGCCCGGCGCGCAGCGTCGGGGCGTACTCGTAGGTGCGCTGCAGCGCCCCCATCCGCCAGTTGGTCGGCTTGTTCAGCACCGCGAACAGGAACAGCAGGGCGCACGCGGCGAGCAGGGTCAGCTGCCAGTTGCCCAGGGTGCCCAGCATCGCGCCGAGCTTGCGCGCGACCACCGGGCCCGCCTCGCCGCGCAGCACCTGCTCGGCGAAGAGCCCGAAGTGGCTCCGCTCCGCGGGCGGGCCCAGGTAGTCCCAGTAGGACACCGCGGCGAGCAGCACCGCGCCCGCGGCGCACACCAGCGCCATCCGCCAGACCGTGACCCGGTGGCCGGCGATCATCAGCACCGTCACCGCCAGCCCCGGCAGGATCGCGATCAGCCCGCCGAAGTCGGTGCCCAGCCCGGGGGTGCCGATCACCGCCATCGTGGCCAGCCCGATGGCCGCGGCCGCGGCCACCGCCGCGCGCCGCCGCCCGCGCTCGATCAGGAAGTGCGCCACCCCGGCCACCAGCATCAGCATGCCGGTGGCGAAGGTGGCGAAGGCGATGTTGCCCAGCCCGTAGAACCGGCCCGCGACGATCGGGGTGTACCCGGTCGGCGAGTTCATCTGCAGGTCGGAGCCGGTGCACATGTCCACGAAGAGCACCGCTGTGGTGATCCCGGCGACCACCGTCATCGGGCCCAGCACGGTGCGCCGCCACGGCCCGGCCACCGCCGCGAGCACCACCAGCGCCGCGCAGGCCAGCACGCACACCGGCAGCGCGACCTGCGGCACCGAGGAGGACCACCACGGCACCAGGTTGGCCAGGTAGCTGGAGACCGGCACGGCCGCCCCGCCCAGCGCCACCACCCGGGTCACCGCCAGCACCTGGGCGCGCTTGGTGCGGTTCCGCTCGCCGTACCGGTGCACCGCGTAGGCCGCGGCCGCGTAGATCAGCAGCTGGATCGCGACCAGCAGGCTGAAGAAGCCCGCCATCAGCGCCTGGACCACGTCGGCGGCGGTGGAGAAGGCGGTGAGGTCGCCCACGGACCGCCCGGTCCCCTCCGGCCGCTCCACCGCCGACCAGGTCCGGCCCACCATCGCCCGGGTCGGCTCGGTGCCCATCGACCGCACCAGGGTCATGGTGGCGTCGGTCAGGGTGACCAGGCCGTCCCGCCGGGTGGACTCCGAGCGCAGGTAGCCGCCGCCGTAGCCGGCCGCCTCCGGGCCGGGGCCGTGCAGCAGCGCCGCGTTCAGCCGGGACGCCCCGGCCTCCACCGAGACCCCGGCGACCATCAGCGTCGCGTCCTCCGGCAGCCGGTCCAGCACCCGGCCGAGCTCGGCGTCGGCGTCGGCCAGCGCCTCCCGCCGCTGCCGCTCCTGCACCGGGCCGGGCTCCGGCTCGGGCTCCTCATCGCTGTTGGCGGTGGACTCCTCCTCGTCCGGGGTGGCCTCCGGGTCCTCGGGCGGGTTCAGGTAGAGGTCGGCCAGCGAGTCCAGGGCGACCACGGTGAGCCAGGACGACTCCATGTCCTCGCGGCGCAGCGACTCGGTGCCGGACAGGTAGTCGTCCACCCGGCCGTCCTCGTCGGCGGCGGCCAGCGCGGCCCCCGGGCCGACGGCCAGGGTGGTGCCGCCCATCTCGTGCACCGACCGGCCGAGCAGCCCGACCCGGGCGCCGTAGGGGGAGCCGGCGTTCACCTCGACGTGGTCCTCGAAGTCGGGCACCACGGCGCCGCCGTCCGACCGCTTCGGCCGCACCGGCAGCTCGCAGATGGAGTACTGCTGCCGCAGGCTGAACGCCCGCTGCCCGGCCGAGACGGTCAGCCACCCGTCCACCGGGCAGGTGCGCGAGGTGGCGGTGCGGATCGACATGTTGCCGATCGCGCTCCCGCCGGCCAGCGCCCACAGCTCCGGCATGGTGCCGGGGTCGACCTCCTCCCAGCGCAGCCCGGGGACGCCGACCAGCACGGCGGGCCCGCCGGGGGGGCCGTTCCCGGCGGTCACCGCGTCGGAGGTCCGGGCGTGCGCGGCGGGCGCGGGCGGGCCGCCCTGGGCCGGCGGCGCGGACGCGGCACCCCCGGCCGCCAGCGCCGCGCCCACCGCGACGACGCGCAACAGCAGACCCCCCAGCGCCACGGCGCCCCCTCGAATCGAACCGGAAAGCCCTGCCCGTGCCGCTCACGGTAGTGCTCCGGCCACGGAGATCAAGGCCGTGCCACGCATCCCGCCCCATCCCGCCCGGAATGCCGGTACCGCCGCCGGAACGGGGGCGGAGCAGGGCGCTCTCCCCGCCGGAACCCGCCCCGCGGCGCCGGGGCGTGCCGCCGGGCCGTCCGGGGGAGCGGCCACCGCGCGGCGGCCGGGCGCCGCGGGGGAGGGGGAGCGGCGCCGCCGGGGCACGGAGGGGCAGCGCGCAGGGGCGGCGGCTCCGCCGGCCCGCGAGGACCGCCGCCGGGGCGCGGGGCGGGAGCTCTCCGGGGCGGCCCGGGGTCAGTGCCGGCGCAGGCCGGTGAAGGCCGCGGCGGCGACCTGGTCGGCGAGGGCGTCGGCGTTCAGCCCGCGGCCCGGGCGGTACCACTCGACCAGGGAGTTGACCATGCCGAAGATGAGCCGGGCGGCCACCTCGGGGTCGGCGTCGGGGCGGATCGCGCCGTCGGCCACGCCCTCGCGGACCAGGTCGGCGACGAAGTGGTCGAAGTCGCGGCGCCGCTTCAGCGCGCGGCGCTCCACCTGGGTGTTGCCCCGCACCCGGAGCAGCAGGGTGACGTGCGGCAGCTCCGCGACCAGCACCCGGACGCTGCCGCGCAGCACGTGCTCCAGCCGGTCGATGGCCGGCCCGGTGGTGGCGCCGGGCTCCCGGGTGACCGCGAACAGGGCGTCCATCGCCCGGTCCAGGGAGCGGCGGAGCAGCTCGGCCTTGCCGGAGTAGTGGTGGTAGATGGCCGACTTGGTCACGCCCAGGGCGCGCGCCAGGTCCTCCATGCTGGTGCCGTCGTAGCCGCGCTCGTTGAACACGCGCACCGCGGTGCGCAGCACCGATTCGGCGTCGTGGCCGGGGCGCCCGGCGCGGCGCCGGGCGGGGGCGGAGCGGCCGGAGGGGGCGCGCTCGGGCGCGGTCGAGTGCGGCATAGAGGGTGAATCTACCCGCGCGGCCGGGGCCCCGGAGCCCCGACCGGCGCCGTCCGGCTCAACCGTGCCCAACGCCACAGCCCCCGCTCACCGGGGCCGCTGGTCGCTGATCCGGCGGACCTTGCCCACCGAGCGCTCCAGCGCCTCCGGGTCCAGCACCTCCACGGCCGCACCGACCCCGGTGTGCTCGCGGACGGCCTCGGCCAGCGCGGCGCCGGCCCGCCGCCGCTCCTCCTCGCCGGTGCCGGGCCGGCACTCCACCCGCACCGTCATCTCGTCCAGCCGCCCGGGGCGCCGCAGCACCAGCTGGAAGTGGGGGGAGAGCGCGGGGATCCGGAGCACCTGCTCCTCGACCTGGGTGGGGAACAGGTTCACCCCGCGCAGCACGATCATGTCGTCGCTGCGCCCGGTGATCCGGGATATCCGCCGGAACGCCGGCCGCGCCGTGCCGGGCAGCAGCCGGGACAGGTCGCGGGTGCGGTACCGGACGACCGGCATCGCCTCCTTGGTGAGCGTGGTGAACACCAGCTCGCCCTCGCCGCCGTCGGGCACCGGCGCGCCGTCCACCGGGTCCACGGTCTCCGGCAGGAAGTGGTCCTCGAAGACGTGCGGGCCGTCCTTGGCCTCCACGCACTCGTTGGCCACCCCCGGCCCCATCACCTCGGACAGGCCGTAGATGTCCACCGCGTCCAGGTCGAAGACGTCCTCGATCTCGGCGCGCATGTCCTCGGTCCACGGCTCGGCGCCGCAGATCGCGGTGCGCAGCGACGAGGCGCGCGGGTCCAGGCCCCGGGCGCGGAACGCGTCGGCGATGGTCAGCAGGTAGGAGGGGGTGACCATGATGACCTCGGGGCGCAGGTCCTCGATCAGCCGCACCTGGCGCTCGGTCTGCCCGCCGGACACCGGGATCACCGTGCAGCCCAGCCGCTCGGCCCCGTAGTGCGCGCCCAGCCCGCCGGTGAACAGCCCGTACCCGTAGGCCACGTGCACCTTCTGCCCGGGGCGGCCGCCGGAGGCGCGGATGCACCTGGCCACCAGGTCGGCCCAGACGTCCAGGTCGCCGCGGGTGTATCCGGCCACCGTGGCCTGGCCCGTGGTGCCGCTGGAGGCGTGCAGCCGCAGCACCCGGTCCATCGGGGCGGCGAGCGCGCCGAACGGGTAGGCGTCCCGCAGGTCCTGCTTGGTGGTGAAGGGGAAGCGGGAGAGGTCGGAGAGCGATCCCAGGTCGTCCGGGTGGACCCCGGCGGCGTCGCACTTGCGCCGGTAGAACGCCTGGTGCTCGTAGGCGCGGCCGAGCGTCCAGCGCAGCCGGGACAGCTGGTGCTCCTCCAGCATGTCCCGGGAGGCCCGCTCCATCGGGTCGAGCGCGGAGGGCTCCGGCGGCGGGCCGAGCCGGCGCGGCGCGGAGCCCCCGCCGCGGGGGCGGGGCGGACCGGCCGGGCGGGATCCGGCCGTCTGGCGGGGTGCTTCGGTCACGGCGACGTCCTCTCGGCGGGGGCGCTCCGGCGGCGGGCACGGGCGCGCGCGGCGGCGGAGCGGGGGTCTGCGGCCGCGCCGCGCCCCCTTGCGGCCTGAACGAACGGTCGGTTAGTAATACGGCATAGACAAGCACCACCGGCCGGGGAGCTGTCAAGAGGCGGCCGGTCCCCGGGACCCCGAAGGCGACCAGAGCACCCGAAGACGACGTGTTGGGAGAACCGGCATGGCCCCCTCCGAGCTGTACGAGCGGCACCGCGCGACCCTGGAATCGGCGGTCGAGGCGATCCGCGGCCGCCACTACTGGTCCCCCTACCCCGAATCGCCCAGCCCCAAGGTGTACGGGGAGGGCGCGGCCGCCGCGGGCGAGGCGGCCTTCCAGGGGTACCTGGGCAAGGACTTCCCGCTGGACCAGGCGGGCTCCGGCGACCGGGTCATCACCGAGCGCTCGCCCTACGGGCTGCCGCTGGGGGTGGGCTATCCGCGCGCCGGGGCCGACGAGCTGATCGCCGCCTCCGCGGCGGCCGCCCGCTCCTGGGCGCGCACCGGCCCCGACGAGCGCGCCGGGGTCTGCCTGGAGATCCTGGACCGGATCAACAAGCGCAGCTTCGAGATGGCGCACGCGGTGCAGCACACCAGCGGCCAGGCGTTCGTGATGGCGTTCCAGGCCGGCGGCCCGCACGCCCAGGAGCGCGGCCTGGAGGCGGTCGCCTACGCGCACGACATGATCACCGGCTACGGCCGGACGGTGCGCTGGGAGAAGCCGCAGCGCCGCGGCGAGCCGCTGGTGATGGAGAAGCGGTTCCGCGCCGTGCCGCGCGGCATCGGCCTGGTCATCGGCTGCAACACCTTCCCCACCTGGAACGCCTACCCGGCGATCTTCGCCGACCTGGCCACCGGCAACACCGTGATCGTCAAGCCGCACCCGGGCGCGGTGCTGCCGCTGGCGATCACCGTGGCCGTCGCCCGCGAGGTGCTGGCCGAGAACGGGCACGACCCGGACGCCGTGCTGCTGGCCGCCGAGCGCGCCGAGGACCGGATCGCCGCCGACCTGGCGCTCCGCCCCGAGGTGCGGATCGTCGACTTCACCGGCTCCACCGAGTTCGGCGACTGGCTGGAGGCCAACGCCCGGCAGGCCGCGGTCTTCACCGAGAAGGCCGGGGTGAACGCGGTCGTCGTCGACTCCACCGACGCCTACCGGGCGATGCTGGGCAACCTGGCGTTCTCGCTCTCGCTGTACAGCGGGCAGATGTGCACCACCCCGCAGAACATCTTCGTGCCGCGGGAGGGCATCGACACCGACGAGGGCCGCAAGAGCGCCGAGGAGTTCGGCGCCGACCTGGCCGGCGCGGTGACGAAGCTGCTCTCCGACCCGGCCAAGGCGACCGGGTTCCTCGGCGCGATCGCCAACCGGGGGGTGCTGGACCGGCTGTCCGGGGCCGGCGCGCTCGGCGAGCCGGTGCTGGAATCGGCCGAGGTGGTCCACCCCGACTACGCGGAGGCGACGGTGCGCACCCCGGCCGTGGTCCGGCTGGAGGCGGACCGGCGCGACGTCTACGGGCGCGAGCACTTCGGACCGGTCTCGTTCCTGATCGGCACCGCCGGCACCGAGGAGTCGCTGCGGCTGCTCCGGGAGACCGTCGCCGAGCGCGGCGCGCTCACCGCCTCGGTCTACTCCACCTCCCCGGAGGTGCTGGAGGCCGCCGAGGACGCGGCCGCCGACGCCGGGGTGAACCTGTCGGAGAACCTCACCGGCCAGGTCTTCGTCAACCAGTCCGCCGCGTTCAGCGACTACCACGGCACCGGCGCCAACCCGGCGGCGACCTCCTCGCTGACCGACCCGGCGTTCGTCGCCGGCCGGTTCTCCTTCGTCCAGTCCCGGCGGCACGCCTGACCGGGCCCGCGCCGGACGCGCCCCGGCCTCCGCCCGCGGCGGCGGGGCCCGGGGCGCCGCCGGGGGAGGGCGGGGCGTTGACCCGCCCTCCCCCGCGGGGTAATTTCTAACTGAACGTTCGGTCGGTAATGCCGACAGGAGAGGACCAGCGATGACGACGGAAGCGCCCGCCGCCCCCGGGGCGCACGACGCCCAGCGGCGCTTCGACGGGATGATCGCCGCCGACGAGCGGATCGAGCCCCGCGACTGGATGCCGGACGGCTACCGCCGCACCCTGATCCGGCAGATCGCCCAGCACGCCCACTCCGAGATCATCGGCATGCAGCCGGAGGGCAACTGGATCACCCGCGCCCCCTCGCTCAAGCGCAAGGCGGTGCTCATCGCCAAGGTCCAGGACGAGGCCGGGCACGGCCTCTACCTCTACAGCGCCGCCGAGACGCTCGGCGTCTCCCGCGAGGAGCTCCTCGACCTGCTGCACGAGGGCCGCCAGCGGTACTCATCGATCTTCAACTACCCCACCCTGACCTGGGCCGACGTCGGCGCCATCGGGTGGCTGGTGGACGGCGCGGCGATCACCAACCAGGTGCCGCTGTGCCGCTGCTCCTACGGCCCCTACGCCCGCGCCATGGTGCGCATCTGCAAGGAGGAGAGCTTCCACCAGCGGCAGGGCTTCGACTCGCTGCACGTGCTGGCCCGCGGCACCGAGGCGCAGCGCCGGATGGCCCAGGACGCGGTGGACCGCTGGTACTGGCCCTCACTGATGATGTTCGGCCCACCCGACGCCGAGTCGGCCCACTCCGAGCAGTCCATGGCCTGGAACATCAAGCGGTTCACCAACGACGAGCTGCGGCAGCGCTTCGTCGACATCATCGTGCCGCAGGCCGAGGCGCTCGGGCTCACCCTGCCCGACCCGGACATCGCCTGGAACGCCGAGCGCGGCCACTACGACTTCGGCACCCCCGACTGGGACGAGTTCAAGCAGGTCCTCAAGGGCGGCGGGCCGTGCAACCGGCAGCGCCTGGAGCACCGGCGCAGGGCGCACGCCGACGGCGCCTGGGTGCGCGAGGCGGCGCAGGCGCACGCCGCCAAGCAGGCCGCGCGCCGCGCGGCCGGAGAAGCGGCCTGAGGGAGGGCACCGACATGACCGACTGGCCCCTGTGGGAGGTCTTCGTCCGGGCGCGGCGCGGGCTGTCGCACGTGCACGTCGGAAGCCTGCACGCAGCCGACGCCGAGCACGCCCTGCGCAACGCGCGCGACCTGTACACCCGCCGGCAGGAGGGGGTGAGCGTGTGGGTGGTCCCCGCCGAGCGGATCACCGCGTCCGCCCCGGAGGACCGGGGGTCCTTCTACGACCCGGCCGAGGACAAGGTGTACCGGCACCCCACCTTCTACCCGGTCCCGGAGGGGGTGGAGCACCTGTGAGCGGCAACGAGAACGGCGTGCCGCAGGCCGAGGTGGACACCGCCACCGCCGCCTACGTGCTCCGCCTCGGCGACGACGCGCTGATCGCCTCCCAGCGCCTGGCCGAGCTGGCCGCGCGCGGCCCCCAGCTGGAGGAGGACGTCGCACTCGCCAACATCGCCCTGGACCTGCTCGGCCAGGCGCGCGTCCTGCTCGACTACGCGGGCCGGCTGGAGGAGCAGCTCACCGGAGTCCTGCGCACCGAGGACGACCTGGCGTTCCTCCGCGACGAGCGGCAGTTCTGCAACGCCCGGCTGGTGGAGCTGCCCAACACCGACTTCGCGCACACCGTCGCCCGCCAGCTGCTCTTCTCCGGCTACGCCCTGGAGCTGTACACCGCGCTGCAGGACTCGGCGGACGAGACCGTCGCCGGGGTCGCGGGCAAGGCGGTCAAGGAGGTCGCCTACCACCGCGACCACGCCGCGCAGTGGACGGTCCGGCTCGGCGACGGCACCGAGGAGAGCAGCGACCGGATGGCCGCCGCGCTGGAGGCCTGCTGGCCCTACACCGGCGAGCTGTTCACCCCGGACGCGGTCACCCGCACCGTCGCCGCGGCCGGCGTCGGCGCCGACCCCGCCGCGCTCCTGCCCGGCTGGGAGGCGTTCGTCGACGGCGTCCTCGCCGAGGCCGGGCTGCACCGCCCGGAGGCCGTCCGGATCACCGGCCCGGCCGGCCTCGGCGGCCGCCAGGGCGTGCACACCGAGCACCTCGGCTACCTGCTCGCCGAGATGCAGCACATCCACCGCTCCCACCCGGGGGCGACATGGTGACCGGCCCCCGCCCGGCCGCACCGGGCCTCCCCGGGGCCGCGGGGGCGCCGTTCGCGGGCGCCGGCGGCGGGCCCCGCCGTACCGCGCAGGAGCGGGGGGAGCCGGCCGGCGCGGGGCGCCGTCCGGCCGCGCCCGACCTGCCCGCGGCGGTCGGGGCCCCGGCCGCGGAGCCGGGCCCGCACCGGGACCGGGAGCGGGGCGGGCCCGGCGCAGGGCCCGGAGGCGGCGGGGAGCTGGCCGAGATCGAGCGGATCGCCGCCTCGGTGCCCGACCCGGAGATGCCCATGCTCACCCTGGAGGACCTGGGCATCCTGCGCGCCGTCCGGTGGGGCGCGGACGGCCGGCCGGTGGTGGAGGTCACCCCGACCTACTCCGGCTGCCCGGCGATGGACGCCATCAGGGAGGACGTCCGCGGCCGGCTCGCCGCGCACGGCCACACCGGCGCCGAGGTGCGCACGGTCCTCTCCCCGCCGTGGTCCACCGACCTGATCACCGAGGAGGGCCGGCGCAAGCTCGCCGAGCACGGGATCGCCCCGCCGACCGGGCGGGCCCCCGCCGCCGGCGCGGTCATGGTGCCGCTCTCGGTGCGCTGCCCCCGCTGCGGCTCCACGCGGACCCGCGAACTCAGCCGGTTCGGCTCCACCGCGTGCAGGGCCCTGCGGGTCTGCGACGCCTGCCGCGAACCGTTCGACCACGTCAAGCCGCTCTAGCCGGAACAGGGAGCCATGACCGCAGCAACCCACGGGCGGGGCGCCGCGCCCGCCCGCCGCAGGGGCGTCTTCCACCCGCTGACCGTCGCCGCGGTGGAGCGGCTGACCGACGACGCCGTCGCCGTCACCTTCGACGTCCCGCCCGAGCTCGCCGAGGAGTTCCGCTTCGAGCAGGGCCAGCACATCACGGTCCGCAGGGTGTTCGGCGGCGAGGAGGTGCGGCGCAACTACTCGATCTGCTCGCCCGCCCCGGACGGGCCGCTGCGCATCGGGGTGAAGCGGCTGGAGGGCGGGGCGTTCTCCGCGTTCGCCAACGACGGGCTGGAGCCCGGCGACACCGTGGACGTGATGCCGCCGCTGGGCCGGTTCAACGTCCCGCTCCGCCCGGAGGAGGCGCGCACCCACGTCGCGATCGCCGCGGGCAGCGGCATCACCCCGGTCCTCTCGCTCATCGCCACCACCCTGCGCGAGGAGCCGGAGAGCACCTTCACCCTGGTCTACGCCAACCGCACCGCCCGGGACGTGATGTTCCTGGAGGAGCTGAGCGACCTGAAGGACGTCCACCCGGCCCGGTTCCAGCTGCTCAACGTGCTCAGCCGGGAGCAGGGCGAGGCCCCGCTGACCAGCGGCCGCGTCGACCCGGAGAAGCTGGGCGCGCTGCTCACCGCCATCGGCCCGGCCGCCGGCGTCGCGCACTGGTACCTGTGCGGCCCGTTCGAGCTGGTGGACGCGGTCCGCACCGACCTCGCCGGGCGCGGCGTCCCCGCCGAGCGGATCCACTTCGAGCTCTTCCACGTCGAGGAGGACGCCCCGCCCCCGCGCCGCCGCGGGGCGGACGGGCCCACCGCCTCCACCCGGCTCGCCTTCACCCTGGACGGCCGCACCACCGCCGTCGACACCGGCCCGGACGAACCGCTGCTCAGCGCCGCGCTCCGGGTCCGCGCCGACGCCCCCTACGCCTGCCGCGGCGGCGTCTGCGGCACCTGCCGCGCCCGGCTCTGCGAAGGCACCGTCGACATGCCCCGCAACTACGCCCTGGAGCCGGCGGAACTGGCGGCCGGCTACATCCTCACCTGCCAGTCCCGCCCGACGTCGGAGGCGGTGACCGTGGACTACGACGCCTGACTCCGGGCCGGGAGGAGCGCCGCCCCGCACCGGCGGGGGCGCCGGCGGAGCGGGGCGCCCGGGAGGACGCCCGGCCGGAGCGGGCGGCCGCCATGGCCGGGAAGAGGCGCGCGGCCGAGCGGACCCGGGCCGCGCACGCCGGGGAGCCGTACGCCGCGGTCCGCCGCGCCCTCGCCGAGGCGCTGCGCGAGGAGGGGTCCGGGGGGACCGTGCCGCAGGCCCCCGGCGAGGCGGCCGAGCGGGTCTCCGCCGAGCGGGGGCCTCTCCGCTGACCGGTTCCGCCGCCGGTACCGGCCCCGGAGGGCCCCGGTGAGGGCGGCGGGTGCCCGGCTCGCCGCGCCCGCCCGGTGCCGGATCCGCCCCGGCCCTTGTCTCACCCGGTCACCAGGGCCGGACCGCCGTCCCGGTGCGGCGCGCCCGTGCCGGTCGGCCCCGCCGTCCGGCTCGGCCCGTGGCCGGCCCCGGGCACCGCGCCCGTGAACGGCCGGCGGGGGGCGCCGACGGCGGGCGGTCCGCTCTTCCCGGCCTCCGGGGGGCGCCGCCCGGGCTCCTGGAACCCTCGACGCGGAGCACCGCTCCGGCCTGCTCCGCTCCGTCCGATCCCTCCGCGCGGTCGGCACCGGGCCCCGCCGGAGCGGGTCCGTCCGCTCGACCGGAGGCACCCGGAGCCGGGAGGTGGACGGCGCGGGCGGGGCGGCGGGACGATGCCGGGCAGGCGCGGTGCACCGGACCGCGGCGCGCCCCCTGCACCTTCGGACGGAACGAGGTCGAACGGATGGAACCCAGATGGGCCGAGCTGGCCGGACACCGGGCCTGGCTGCGCCGCGAGGAGCTGCGGCTGCTGGATTTCGGCGCCGCCGCCGCGCTGCCGGGCGGGGGGTTCGGGGCGCTCGACGCCCGGGGGCGGCCCGGCCCCGGGCCCGCCGAGACCTGGATCACCGGGCGGATGGCGCACGTCTACTCTCTGGCCCATCTGCGCGGGATCCCCGGGGCCGGCGCGCTGGCCGACCACGCCTTGGACGGGCTGCTCGGCGTGCTGCGCGACGCCGAGCACGGCGGCTGGTACGCCCAGGCCGCGCCGGACGGCGGTGTCCCCGGGGACGCGGCGAAGAACGCCTACGTGAACGCCTTCGTCGTGCTGGGCGCCGCCTCGGCGGCCGCCGCCGGCCGCCCCGGCGCCGGGGAGCTGCTCGCGGAGGCGCTGTCGGTGGTCGAGGCCCGCTTCCTCGACCCGGAGACCGGGCTGGGCCGGGAGTCCTTCGACCGCACCTGGACCGCCTGCGAGGACTACCGGGGCGCCAACTCCGGCATGCACCTGGTCGAGGCGTTCCTCGCGGCCGCCGGCGCCACCGGCGAGACCCGGTGGCGGGACCGCGCGCTGCACATCGCCGAGTTCCTCGTGCACACCGCCACGGCCGGCAACGGCTGGCGGCTGCCCGAGCACTTCACCGCCGACTGGCGGGTGCTCCCCGAGTACAACGCCGACGCGCCCGGCGACCGGTTCCGCCCCTACGGCACCACGGTGGGCCACTGGCTGGAGTGGGCCCGCCTGCTGGTGGAGCTGGAGGCGGAGCTGGGCGGCGGCGCCCCGGGCTGGCTGCTCGCCGACGCGCGGCACCTGTTCGACCTGGCGGTCGAGCACGGGTGGGCGGTGGACGGCGCGGACGGCTTCATCTACACCCTGGACTGGCAGGACCGGCCGGTGGTGCGGGAGCGGATGCACTGGGTCGCCGCCGAGGCGGTGCTGGCCGCGGCGGCGCTGGGCCGGCGCACCGGTGAGCCGCGCTACGAGCGGTGGTACCGCACCTGGTGGGATTACATCCGGCTGCACCTGGTCGATACCGAGCACGGCGGCTGGCACCACGAGCTGGACCCGTCCAACGCCCCGTCCTCGACGGTCTGGGAGGGCAAGCCCGACCTGTACCACGCCTACCAGGCGGTGGTCCTGCCCACCCTGCCCCCCGGCCCGGCCGCCGCACACCTGCGCGACCACCCCGAGGCCGCCGGCTGACGCGAGGACCGGGCCGCCTCACCGCCGGCCGGTCCGCGCCCTGCCGCCGGGCACGCTCCGGGCGCTCCCGTCCCCCGGTCGGCCCGGCGGAGGAGGGGCCGCCGTCCTCGCGGGGCGGTCCCGCTCTCGGTGCCGGGCCCCTGCGCGGCAGGTGCCCGCGTCGGTGCGGGGGCGCGGAGCGTGCGTTCCCAGGGCGCCTGCGGCAGGCCCGGAACCGGGCGGGCGGGTGAGGTCCGGGCTCGCGGTGGTCCGGCCGGGCCTGTCCTCCTGGTCGTCCCGGTGGGGAGGGGGCCGTCTTCACGGCGCGGCCCTGTCGCCCGGCGCCGAGCCGCTGCGCCGCAGGCGCCTGCGGGCGTGGGGCGCGGGCGCGGGGAGTGTGCGCCGCGTCCGGGCCGCCTGTGGCGGAGCGCGCCGAACCGGGCGGGCGCGGCCAGGGCTCGCGGTGGTCCGGTCGGTCGCGCCCGTCCTGCGGACCGGCCGGCGCCGTGCTCTGCGGAGGGCGCTCCGGACCGGGGTCAGTGGCGGGGGCCGCGGCGCCAGTAGCCGCAGAAGTAGATCCGGTCCTTGGGCACGCCCCGGTCGGCGACGAGGTGCCGGCGGACCGAGGTGGCCAGGGCGGACTCGCCGGCCACCCAGGCGTAGGGGCGGTGCCCGGCCAGCGGGGTCCGGGCCAGCAGGTCCAGCACGGCGGTGCCGGAGGGGGCGCCGGGGGCGGGGTCCAGGTGGATGCGCTCCACCCCCGGGCGGTCGGGCAGCTCGGGCGCGTTGCCCGGCGCCGATTCCAGCAGGGCGAGGGCGCGGGCGCCGTCCGGCAGCCCCTCGATGATCGAGGCCAGCGCGGGGTGCGCGGTCTCGTCGCCGACGAGCAGCAGCCGGTCGGCGTCGGCGGGCGGCGCGTAGCGGGCGCCGTCGCTGATCAGGCCGATGCGGTCGCCGGGCCGGGCGCGCCCGGCCCACGCCGAGGCCGGCCCGGTGTCGCCGTGCAGCACGAAGTCGATGTCCAGCTCCCGGCGCCCGCGGTCCAGGCCGCGCACCGTGTAGTTGCGGACGGAGGGGCGGGCCCTCTCGTCCATCGCCTGGATCTCCTTCCACCAGTCGGCGGTGCGCGGCAGGCTGAGCACCCCCTCCCTGGTGGGGAAGAGGAGGCGGACCAGCTGGTCGGGGCCGTCGAAGGGGAAGCGCTCCGGGTCGGCGAGGGCCTCCCCGGCGACCGTCACCCGGGTCATGTGCTCGGCGATCCGCCGGTTGGCCGCGACCTCCGCTTCGACGGCGCGGGCGCGCTCCTCGGTCCGGTGGTCCGCCGCGCTCTCCGTGGGCATGTGCGTCGCTCCTCGCCTGTGGTTCCGCTCCGCCGCCGGACTCCGGCGGGGCCGGCCGCGTGTTCGGGCCTGCGTGTCGGGCGGGCACGGCGCGCTCGGCGGAGCGGGGCGGCGTGGACCGCACCGGGACACGGCCTTTAAGGTAAGGCTTACTTAACCGATCGCGCAAAGAGCGGTCCTCGGCCGGTGCCTCTCCCGCCGCAAAGCAGACGGCGGGGCGCACGGCGAGCGGCGGAGCGGACCGGCTGCCCGGCGGCCGGCCCGTTGCGCCCGGCGGGGCCGCCGGACGCACCGGTGCGCGCCGTGGCGGGGCGGCGGGGCCGGGGCCTCCGCATCCGCCGGGTCCGGCGAGCCGCCCCGGGGGCGGGCCGCGCACATCATGGCCCGATCGTCCGGTGGAGCGCCGGCCGGCGCCCTTCCGGTCCGCCGGTCGTCCCGCGTCCGGGCGGCGCCCCCGCCGCCGTACGCCCCGGGCCGGCGGCGTGCCCGGCGGAGGGGGCGGGGCCCTCCTGCCGGGGACCGGGGCCCGGTCAGCCGCCGCCCGCCCCGGTGAAGGCCCCGGAGCGGGCCGAGTCGGCGGCGGCGTGCGCGTAGCGGAGCGCGTCCTCGGCGGAGACCGGTTCGCGGCTGAGGAAGAGCCGGTAGTAGACCGGGGCGATCGCGGCGCGGACCACGTCGGCGCCGTCGGTTCCGGGCGGGACCTCGCCGCGGGACTCGGCGGCGGCGACCGCCTCGGCGCAGCGGGCCAGCCGGCCGGCGAGGAAGGCGCGCAGGGCGTCGGCGGCCGCCTGCGACTGGAACGAGGCGGCGATGCAGGCGCTCGCGATCGCCGCCCCCTCGCCGCCGCCGGTGAAGCCCTCGGCGACCTCGCGGGCGAGCGCGGCCAGGTCGCCGCGGAGCGAGCCGGTCTCCGGCGGCCGCCAGCCGTCGTCGGCGGAGCGCTCCAGGGCCGCGGCGAGCAGGCCGTCCACGCCGCCCCAGCGGCGGTAGACCGTCGCCTTGTGCACCCCGGAGCGGGCCGCGACGCGGTCCACGCTCAGCCCGGCGTAGCCGTGTTCTCCCAGTTCGGAAAGGGTCGCGTCGAGTACGGCCGCGGTGTTGCGGGCGGTGCGGCCGCCGGGGCGGCGGCTCTTCTCGGCGGTGTCGGGAGCGGGTGCGGTCCCGGCGGGTTCGGAAGTCATAGTGCGACTCTAGTTGCATTTGAGGGCGGGGTGTGCGACCCTCCTTAGCGCGACATCAGTCGCACTAGTTCCTTCTCGAAGGGGTGATCACCGTGGGCCTGCCGATCAGGGCGGACCGCCGTCCGAACGCCGCACGCACCGTTCCGCTCACCCTCGAGGAGGCCCCCGCTTGTCCAACGCGCCCAACCCCGCGCACGCCCCGCACGCCGCGGTCCTGACCGGAGTCGGCTACGCCTGGCCGGACGGCACCCCCGTCTTCGACCGGCTCGACGCGGTCTTCGAGACCGGGCGCACCGGCCTGATCGGCCGGAACGGGTCCGGCAAGTCCACGCTGCTCAAACTGGTCTCCGGCGCGCTGCGCCCGGAGGCGGGCGCGGTCTCGGCCCCGGAGCGGACCGGGCTGCTCGACCAGTCCCTGCCGCTGGACACCGGCCGCACCGTCGCCGGGCTCCTCGGCATCGCACCGGCCCTGGCGGGGCTGCGCGCCATCGAGGCGGGCGACGCCTCGGAGGCGAACTTCGCCGCGGTCGGCGACGACTGGGACATCGAGGAGCGGGCCCTCGCCCAGCTGGCCCGGTTCGGCATCGCCCTCGACGGCCCGGACCCGCTGGGCCGCACCGTCGGCACGCTCTCCGGCGGCGAGGCGGTGCTGGCCGGAATCGCGGGGCTCATCCTGCGCCGGCCCGCGCTCACCCTGCTCGACGAACCCACCAACAACCTGGACCGCCGCGCCCGCGAGCTGCTCTGCGAGGCGGTCGGCTCCTGGCCGGGCGCGCTCGTGGTGGTCAGCCACGACCGCGAGCTGCTGGACCGGATGGACCGGATCGCCGAACTGCGCGGCGGCCGGATCCGGATGTGGGGCGGCGGCTACACCCACTACACCGAGCGGCTGGCCGAGGAGCAGGAGGCCGCCCGGCGCGCGGTCCGGGCCGCCGAGGCCGGCGTGCGCAAGGAGAAGCGCCAGCTCGCCGAGGCCCGGATCAAGCTGGACCGGCGGGTCCGGTACGGCAGCAAGATGTACGAGACCAAGCGCGAGCCCAAGGTGGTGATGAAGCAGCGCAAGCGGGACGCCCAGGTCGCGGCCGGCAAGCACCGGATCATGCAGGAGGCCAGGCTGGAGGGGGCCCGCGAGGAGCTCACCGCCGCGGAGGAGGCGGTCCGCGACGACGACGCCATCCGGATCGCCCTCCCCGGAACCGAGGCGCCGGCGGGGCAGGACGTCCTGGTCCTGGCGGCCGGCGAGCGCGGGCTGCACCTGCGCGGACCGGAGCGGATCGCGCTGACCGGCGGCAACGGGACGGGCAAGACCACCCTGCTGCGCGCGGTCGTCGCCGCGGCCCGGGGCGGGGAGCCCCCGGTCCGCCCGGCCGGGACGGAGGTCGTCCGGGTGACCTCCCGGGTCGGCTACCTCCCGCAGCGCCTCGACCTGCTGGACGACCGGCTCAGCGTGCTGGAGAACGTGCGCGCCGCGGCCCCCTCGGCCTCCCCGCAGGCGATCCGCGCCGGCCTGGCCCGGTTCCTCATCCGCGGCGACCGGGCCGACCTGCCCGCGGGCGCGCTCTCCGGCGGCGAGCGCTTCCGGGTCGCCCTGGCCCGGGTGCTCCTCGCCGACACCGCCCCGCGGCTGCTGATCCTGGACGAGCCGACCAACAGCCTCGACCTGGACAGTGCGGCCCGGCTCACCGAGGCGCTCTCCGACTACCGGGGCGCACTCCTCGTCGCCTCGCACGACGAGGCGTTCCTCCGCGACATCGGCACCACCCGCCGCTGGCGCACCCGCCCGGGGCTCCCCCCGGAGGACTCCGCCGGGGCCGGCTGACGGGAAGGGGGCGGCCGGCGCCGGACGGCCCCGTCCGCCCCCGGCCCGCCCTCGGCCGGGGGCACCGCCTCCGCGCCGGAGGCGGCCGCGAGTCCGGTCCCGCTCAGGGGCAGCGGACGATCTGGCCCGCGTAGGAGAGGTTGCCGCCGAAGCCGAAGAGGAGGGCGGGGGAGCCGGCTTCGAGCTCGCCGCGCTCCAGCAGCTTGGAGAAGGCGAGCGGGATGGAGGCCGCCGAGGTGTTTCCGGAGTCGGCGACGTCGCGGGCGACGACCGCGCGGGGCGCGCCCAGGGAGCGGGCGATGGATTCGACGATGCGCAGGTTGGCCTGGTGCAGGATGACCGCGCCGAGGTCCTCGGGGGCGACGCCGGAGCGCTCGCAGACGGCGCGGGCCAGCTCGGGCAGGCGGGTGGTGGTCCACCGGTAGACGGCCTGGCCCTCCTGGACGAACCGGGTCGGGGTGCCGCCGATCCGGACGGCCTCGCCCAGTTCGGGGAAGGAGCCCCAGAGCACCGGGCCGACCTCCGGCTCCTCGGCCGCGGTGAGCAGGGCGGCGCCGGCGCCGTCGCCGACCAGCACCGAGGTGGAGCGCTCCTCCCAGGCGACCACGTCGGTCATCTTGTCCGAGCCGATCACCAGGGCGGTCCGGGCCGCTCCGGCCCGGATCGCGTGGTCGGCGGTGGCCAGGGCGTGCGGGAAGCCGGAGCAGACCACGTTGACGTCGAGCACCGCGGGGGAGGGGGCGCCCAGCCGGGCCGCGACCCGGGCCGCCATGTTCGGGCTGCGGTCCACCGCGGTGGAGGTGGCGACCACGATCATGTCCACGTCGCCCGGCTCCAGCCCGGCGTTGGCCAGCGCCTTGGCGCCGGCGTGCGCGGCCATCTCGTCCACCGTCTCCTCGGGGGCGGCGACGTGCCGGGTGCGGATGCCGACCCGGCTGCGGATCCACTGGTCGCTGGTGTCGGTGAGGCGGGCGACGTCGTCGTTGGTGAGCACCCTGGTGGGTTGGTAATGGCCCAGCGCGCTGATCCGCGACCCGGTCATCCGTCTATCCCCCGCTTTTTTCGGCCTTGTGAGCGACGCCAGTCTCAGTGTTACCGGTCAGTCGCACAAGCGGCGGCGAGAAGAAAACCGCACTTCGGGAGGATCATGTGATCCCAGGGCGCAGGGGTGCGGACCGGTTCAGTCCCGGTCCGGCCGGATCGGTGCGCCGGGGTCGTAGGCGCGGTGCCGCCCCCCGTACCGGCGGCGCGGCCGATCGGAGACGGCGTCCCGGTAGCCGCTGCGGTAGGCCTCCTCCTCGGAGGCGGCCCGGTCGGCGGGGCCGGCGGGCGCCGGGCGGAGCGCGCCCGCCCCCACTCTGGCCAGCAGGAAGACGACGGCCGCCCCGGTGACCGCGTTGACCGCGGCGGCGGCGAGCTGCGCGGAGAGCGGCCCGGACAGGGCGAACGGGACCAGCGCGGCGGCCGCCGCACCGGCCCCGGCGATCCAGCGGAACAGGGCGGTCGGCCGGGGGGCGGCGGTGAGCAGCAGGTGGAGCAGGGCGGTGGCGGCCAGCGCGGCCGCGGCCGCCAGCACCGCGTGCAGCGCGGTACCGAGGTCGCCGAACTCGCCCGCCTCCCCGCGGGCGAGCGCCGGGACGCCCAGCACGCCGCGCACGGCGAGCGTCGCGACCGGGATCGACAGGGCGGCGACCATCGCCGTGGCGATCCCCCCGGACCACAGCCGGGAGGCGTCGACGGCGCGGGCGCCCCGGTAACCGCTCATGCCGTACCCCCCGATACGGAGCCGAATCCGGTCACCCGGCCCATACCCCGGGGCGGCGCCGATAACCGCCGGTGGGCGGGGCGGAGCAGGGGCCGGGGCAGGTCACAGGGGCGCCGAGGGGAGGGAACCGGTCCGCGGCGGGGGAGGGGTCAGGGGCCCTCGCCCCGCCAGCGCCAGGCGCCCTCCACGGCCGCGCGGCCGGGCAGGGCGCCGCGGCCGGTGCACCAGAGCAGCTCCGCCCACGGGTCGCCGGTGCCGGGCGCCTGCGGGAAGAGCCGGGCCAGGGCGCGCGCCACCGGCTCCTCGGGCGGGGTGAACTCCAGCCCCAGCCCGGCGGCGATGTCGTGCGTGTGCACCAGCGCCTCGACCATGCCCATCGCGGCGAACCCGATCGGCCCGGCGTCGCCGTAGGGGTGCCAGGCGCGCACCTCGGGCGGGGTGGTGCGGACGGCCGCGGCCAGCACGCCGCCGGAGGCCTCCAGCCCCTGCGCCAGCTGCTCGGGGGTGACGCCGTCGTCCGCGACGACCTCGAAGGCGACGTAGCCGCCGGTGCGCCGGCCGGTCAGCTGGGTGGCGTAGCCGAACATGTCGTCCCAGACGTGCACCGCGGTCGCGGTGCAGGTCCAGTCGAGGCCGCCGGCGGGGGCGCTCCAGTCGGCGTCCGCCCCGCGGCGCAGCGCGGCCGCGCAGGCGGCCACCGACCGCTCCAGCAGCGCGGCCCACTCCTCCCGGGGGTCGTCGGAGGAGGCGGCGGGGGAGGAAGAAGTGCGATCAGGCATGCGCGGAACTCTAGGCCGCCGGGACCGCCGGCGCCCACGGGTTTTCCCGGCCGGCCCGGTCGCCCGTCCGCAGCGGGCCCCGCCGGGCCGGTGCGGCAGCGCCCCGGCGGCGGTCGGGCCCCAAGGACCGAGGGGCGGCGGAGGAAGAGCGGGAGAGGCCGCCCGCCGCACGCTCCGGGACGCCGCCGTCCGCCGAGCCGGACGGGGCGGCCCTGCCGCCGCGCGGGCCGACCGGGCGGAGGCCGGGGAGAGCGCCGGGGCCGGTTCTCCCGGGCGGCCCCGCCGTCGGGCATGCCGACCGGGCGGAGAGCCCGGCCGAAGAGCACCGGGAGGCCGTCCGCGGACCCGGCGGAGGCGCGGGCCGGGTGCGGGTCAGACGGCCGGGCCCGGTTGGCGGACCGAGGCGGCTATGGCGCGGGCCAGCTCCGGCATGTCCGCGACGTCCAGGGCGGAGACGGTGACCCGCAGCGCCGGGCCGGCGGAGGCGCGGAAGCGGTGGCCCGGGGTGACCGCCCAGCCTCGGGCGAGCAGGCCCGCGGTGGCCGCGGCCTCGTCCGGCACCGACACCCACACGTTCAGCCCGGACCGCCCCCGGGCCGGCAGCCCGTGCTCGGCCAGCGCCGCGATGAGGGCGTCCCGGCGGGCGGCGTAGGAGCGGCCGGCCTCCCGGGCGCCGATCCGAGGGCGCCGCAGCAGCTCCACGAAGGCCTCCTGGAGCACGTGGCTCACCCACCCCGGGCCGGTCTGCATCAGCGCGCGCACCCGGTCCACCGTCACCAGGTCCCCCGCCAGCATCGCCAGCCGCAGGTCCGGCCCGTAGGCCTTGGCGGCCGAGCGGATCACCGCCCACCGGCGGGTGGCCCCGAAGACGCCGTGGAAGGGCAGGTCGACCAGGTCGAACCCGTGGTCGTCCTCGATCGTGAGCACCTGCGGGTGCTCGGCCAGCACCGCGCGGAGCGCGGCCGCCCGCTCCGCGCCGAGCGCCGCCCCGGTCGGGTTCTGCGCCCGGTTGGTCAGCACCACGGCGCGCGCCCCCGAGCGCAGCGCCGCCGCCAGCTCCTCGGGGAGCGGCCCCTCGTCGTCCACCGCCATCGGGACGTTCTTCAGTCCGGTGGCGGCGAGCAGGTCGTACTCGCTGGGCCAGCCGGGGTCCTCCAGGGCGACGGCGTCGCCCGCGCGCAGCGCGGAGCGGAGCACCCGGTCGATCCCGTCGAGCGCGCCGGAGGTCACGGTGAGCGCGTCGGTCGGCACGCCGTCGGAGGCGAGCAGGGAGCGCGCCGCCTGCTCCATGGCGGGCAGCACCGGGGGGTCGCCGTACAGGGTCGGGGTGCGGCCGGCGCGGTTCCGGGCCACCTCGGCGAGGACCGCGGCCAGGTCGGGCAGGAGCCGCGGGTCGGGGTTGCCGGTGGCGGCGTCGCGGGTCCCCGGCGGGACCGCTCCGGGGCCGGTCTCCCTCGGGGCGGCGGCGGGCCGGGGCCGGACCCGGGTCCCCCGGCGTCCGCCGGTCTCCACCAGGCCGCGCTCGCGGAGCAGCCGGTAGGCGGCGGCGACGGTGTTCGGGTTGACGCCGAGGTCGCCCGCGAGGTCCCGGATGGGGGGAAGGACCGTGCCCGCCTCCAGGGCACCGCCGGCGATCTCCCGTTCCACGCTGTCGGCGATCTCGTGCGAACCCCGTCCGGTGATGACCATGCCCGCATTATCCAGCAGTTCGGCACTGCGGGCGCACCCGGCGGGCGGCCGGCGCCCACCGGGCGCCGCGCGGCCCACGCCGCACCCGGGCGCGCATTATAGCACGGGAGGGGATTCCCGGATATTCTCGGGGCATTTCCCGGGAATGAATCCGCGATGTCGGCGCAAACTGTTGCGCGGTGCGATTCATCGTTGCGCTCTGGTGAACCCGCGGTGCCCCGGGCGCGGGTCCGGCGGTGTTGTCCCGGTGTCGATCATGCTGCCCGGCCGGATGATTTTATCCGGCCTGACCTGCCCGTTAACTCCTTCTTGTCGGGAGGCCCCTTGAATTAGGGGGTGGTTCGTGCTTTTCAATATATATACGCGAAGTTTCACCCTCGGCGCAGTGTGCCGCGCTCGCCGCAGGGTGTTCTAGTGTGAGGAGTCGACCTATCAAAGGGCAGGATCAGCAGCGTTTTGGAGACGACCCGCTAGCCGTTCGCGACACCGACCACTACAAAGCCGAATACGTGACCGGGTTCGTCGACAAGTGGGACGAGCTCATCGACTGGAAGCGCCGCTATGAGAGCGAGGGCCGCTTCTTCATCGATCAGCTCAAAGAGCGAGGTGTGCGCGAGGTCCTCGACGTGGCGACCGGTACCGGGTTCCACTCGGTGCGCCTGGTCGAGGAGGGGTTCGAGACCGTCAGCGCGGACGGCAGCCCCGAGATGCTGGCCAAGGCGTTCTCCAACGGGCAGAGCTACGGCGGCCACATCCTCCGGGTGGTCCAGGCGGACTGGCGCTGGCTCAACCGGGACGTGCACGGCACCTACGACGCGATCATCTGCCTGGGGAACTCGTTCACCCACCTGTTCTCCGAGCGGGACCGGCGCAAGGCGCTGGCCGAGTTCTACGCGATGCTCAAGCACGACGGCGTGCTCATCATCGACCAGCGCAACTACGACGCCCTGCTGGACGGCAAGTACGGCAACAAGCACACCTACTACTACTGCGGCGAGGAGGTCTCCGCCGAGCCCGAGCACGTCGACGAGGGCCTGGCGCGGTTCGTCTACCGGTTCCCCGACGCCTCCACCTACCACCTCAACATGTTCCCGCTGCGCAAGAACTACATGCGGCGGCTGCTGCGCGAGGTCGGCTTCCAGCAGGTGGACACCTACGGCGACTTCCAGGAGACCTACCAGGGCGACGAGCCGGACTTCTTCATCCACATCGCGGAGAAGGCCTACCTGCGCGAGGGGGGCGACCCGGCGGAGCGGTACTCGGCGGCGGTGCGCACCGCGCGGGACTACTACAACTCCTCCGACGCCGACACCTTCTACCACTCGGTGTGGGGCGGGACCGACATCCACATCGGGCTGTACGAGTCCGCGGACGGCGACATCGCCGAGGCGAGCCGGCGCACCGTGGAGCGGATGGCGGCCAAGCCGGGGATCGGCCCGGACACCCGGGTCATCGACATCGGCTCCGGCTACGGCGGGTCGGCGCGCTACCTGGCCCGGACCTACGGCTGCCGGGTCACCTGCCTCAACCTCAGCGAGGTGGAGAACGAGCGGAACCGCCGGGCCAACCAGGAGGCGGGGCTGGACCACCTGATCGAGGTGGTGGACGGCTCCTTCGAGGACATCCCCTTCCAGGACAACGCCTTCGACGTGGCCTGGTCCCAGGACGCCCTGCTGCACAGCGGCGACCGCCCCCGGGTGCTGGAGGAGGTGGCCCGGGTGCTGCGCGCCGGCGGGCACTTCGTCTTCACCGACCCGATGGCCGCCGACGGCGCCCCGCAGAAGGAGCTCCGCCCCATCCTGGAGCGGCTGCACCTGGACACCATGGGCACGCCCGGCTTCTACGACCGGGAGACCGCCCGGCTGGGCATGTCCAAGGTCGGCTTCGACGACCTCAGCGAGCAGCTGCCCCGGCACTACGGGCGGGTGCTGGAGGTCACCGAGGCGCGCGGGGCCGAGCTGGCCGGGAAGATCAGCGAGGCCTACCTGACCCGGATGAAGACCGGGCTGCGCAACTGGGTCCGGGGCGGCGAGTCCGGCTCCCTGGCCTGGGGGATCCTGCACTACCGCGCCTGAACCCGGCGGGCCCGCTCCCCCACGGGCCCGCCGCCCGGCCCGGCGCTCGGGGCGCCGGGCCGGCCCCCGCTCCGGGCGGGCCCCGGCCCGGAGCGGGGGCCTTTCCGCACTCCGCCCCGTGCGCCGCGCACCGGAGCCCGCGCCGCCGGTCAGCCCCGCTCTGCGGGGTCCGGAAGCAGCGGGTCCAGCAAGGTCGCCACCAGGGCGGGGACCGGGTCGGCGGCGGGGTCGTCGGCGGCCCGGACCGCCTCGGTCAGGTGGGAGAAGAACGCCTGCTGGAAGCAGGCCCCCAGGAGCAGCGCGGCCGCGGCGCGGGCGTCGGTCCCGGGGCGCAGCCGGCCCCGCTCCCGCTCGGCGGCGATGTAGGCGGCGAGGTTGTCCACCGGGACGTGCGGGCCGACCCCCCACTCGGCGAGCCGGGTCCGGTAGTCGTCCAGCAGCCGGGTCTCGGAGAACAGCGAGGCGCCCAGCGGCACCGCCCGGGCGTAGAAGTCGACCGCGATGCGCGCGACCTCCTCGAGGACCTCCCGGACCGGGGCGGTTCCGGCCCGCCGGCCCAGGCCGCCCATCAGCCGGCCGAACTCCGGCGTCTGCCGGGTGAGCACGTTCAGGAACAGCTCGTGCTTGTCGGAGAAGTGCTTGTACAGGGTGGCCTCGGAGTAGCCGGCCTCCCTGGCGATGAGCCTGGTGGTGGCGCGCGCGGCGCCGTGCTCGCGTATCACGCGCTCGGCGGCGTCGAGGACCGCGTCGCGGGTTCCCGCCATGCGATGTCCGTTCCCGGTATTGACGTGAGTGGGCGCTCACCACCATAGTCGTGGTGAGTAAACGCTCACTACCCGAAAGGCGTCCGGGAATGAGGATCACCGTTCTGGGAGCCGGCGGCGGGGTCGGCCGCGAGGTCGTCGCCCAGGCCCTGGCGGCGGGCCACGAGGTCACGGCGGTGGTGCGGGACCGCGTCCGCGCCCGGCTGGACGGGCACGACCGGCTCGACACGGCCGCGGCCGACGCCCTCGACCCCGCCTCGCTGCTGCCCGCGGTCAAGGGGGCCGACGCGGTGGTCTCCGCGCTGGGCGGCCGGGGCGGGGCCTCCGAGCCCACCACCGTCTGCGAGCGGGGCGCCCGCGCGGCGGTCGAGGCGATGCGCACCGCGGAGGTGCGCCGCATCGTCGCGATCAGCGCGGCCACCGTCACCGCCGAGGGGGACGGGCCGTTCACCCGGTTCGCGGTCAAGCCGCTGCTGACCAGGGTGCTGCGGCACCCCCGCGCCGACTCGCTCCGGATGGAGGAGGTGCTGGCCGGCAGCGGCCTGGACTGGACGGTGCTGCGCCCGCCGATGCTGCTGGACCGCCCGCGCACCGGCCGGTACCGGATGAGCGACGGCGCCAACGTCCGCGGCGGCCTGCGGATCGGCCGCGCCGACGTGGCCGACGCGGCACTGGCCGTGCTCACCGACCCCGCCCGGTTCCGCACCGCGGTGGGCGTCGCCTACTGACCCGCCGGCCCGGGGCCCGCCCCCCTTCCCCGGTGGTCGTGGCGTCGCGGCCCTGCCAGAGCGCTCTGGCAGGGCCGCGACGCCACGACCACCGCGAGGGCGGGGGAGGGGGCGGGCGCCTTGCGCGGCGGGCCGTGCGGGCGCCCGCACGGCCCGCCCCGCGGGGACCGTCGGGTATGCAGGTGGCCGCCCGGAGTGCTCGGCAGCGGACCGCCCCGCAGCGTCAAGACCGATGAGGAAGTGGGACGGCGGCCCGGCGGCGCACGGCCCGCAGCGGCCGCGGCGGCGCTGAGCCCCGGATCCCGGCCTCTCCCGACCCGCGGTCGGACACTCCGGGCGCCCGAACCGGTCCGGCCCTCAGAGCTCCCGGTCCCAGACCTCGGAGACCAGGCCGTCGCCGAAGTCCCGGTGCGGGCGGGACTCCCGCAGGGTGAACCCGGCGCGGGCGTAGATGGAGCGGGCGGCGGTCAGGCAGGACTGCGTCCACAGCGTCATCCGGCGGTAGCCGGCCTCGCGGGCGAAGTCCATGCACTCCTCCACCAGCCGCCGCCCCAGGCCGTGCCCCCGGGCGGCCGGTTCGAGCAGCAGCAGGCGCAGCTTCGCGGTCTCGTCGTCGGCCCGGGTGCAGAACACGCTGCCCACCCGCTCGCCGCCGAGCTCGGCGATCCAGCCGCGCTCCCGCTCCGGGTCGTGCCCGGTCGCGAAGTCGGCGATGAGCCTCGCGACCAGCGCCTCGTAGTCGGCGCCCCAGCCGTACTCCTGCGCGTAGAGCGCGCCGTGCCGGTCCAGCACCCAGCCCAGGTCGCCGGGGGCGAGCGGGCGCAGCACCGGGGCCGGGGCGCCGTCGCCGCCCGGCCGGCCGGAGCCGAGCAGCGTCCGCACCGTGTTCAGCGCCCCGGCCAGCCGGGCGCGCTCCTCCGGGGCGAGCGCGGCGAGCAGGCCGCCGATCTTGGCGTCGGCGCGCTCGTCCATCAGCGCGGCGGCGCGGGCGCCCGCCGAGGTCAGCTCGACGGTGTTCCGCCGGCCGTCGGCGGGGGAGGGGGCGCGGGCGACCAGCCCGGCCGATTCCAGCCGGGCCAGCACCCGGCTCAGCTGGCCGGCGTCGATGTCCATCGCGCGGCGCAGGTCGGAGGTCTCGGAGCGGCCGCGGTGCAGCAGCTCGTGGAAGGTGCGCACCTCGGTCAGGGACCAGGGCGAGCCGAGGTGGCCGGGGTCGAGCGCCCCGACGCGGGCGGTGAGGAAGCGGTTGAAGGCGCGGAGCCGGGCGATGTCGGCGGCGGGGACGGCGGTCCCGGCCGGAACGGACGCGGTGCTCTCCAGGGAATCCATGGCTGCCCCGATCAAAGTCATTGACTCTGTCAACGATTCTCGCGCGGCGGGCCGCCGAAGACAAGGCCTGCGCGGGCCTGTCCGCCGCCCGGTTCCGGCGCGGCCGCCCGCCGGGGCCCGCTCGGACCGCGCGGCCGCCGGCCGCACCGGCGGTCCGCTGGGGCGCACCGGTCGGCGCGGGCCCCGCGCGGGGCCGCTCGGCACCTCGGAGCGGGCGCCCGGAGGACCGACCGGGCCGTTCCGGCGGGAACGGGAAGGGGCGGCGCCGGGTCGGGCGCCGCCCCGCCGCCGGGTCAGGCCTCCGGGGTGCGCCGCAGGCCGGCCGCCCGCCCCTTGGCCGCGATGACCAGGGCCATCTTCCGGGACGCCTCGTCGAGCATCTCGTCGCCGAGCATCACCGCGCCGCGCCGCTGCACGGTGGTGGCGTGCTCGTAGGCGTCGAGGATCCGCTCGGCTCGGTCGTAGTCGGCCTGGTCCGGGGCGTACACCTCGTTGGCGGCCTCCACCTGGGCCGGGTGCAGCACCCACTTGCCGTCGTAGCCGAGCCCCGCCGTGCGCCCGGCCGAGGCGCGGAACCCCTCGACGTCCCGCACCTGCAGGTACGGGCCGTCGATGGCCTGGAGGCCGTTGGCCCGGGCGGCGGTGAGGATGCGCAGCAGCACGTAGTGGTAGGCGTCGGCGCCGTAGCCGGGCGGCTGCCCGCCGACGGTCAGCGTGCGCATGTTCATCGAGGCCATGTAGTCGGCCGGGCCGTAGACCAGCGCCTCCAGCCGGGGCGAGGAGGCGGCGATGGCGTCCACTTCGGCCACCCCCCGGGCGTCCTCGATCTGCGCCTCGATGCCGATCCGCCCCGGCTCCAGCCCGGCGGCCCGCTCGACCTGGGTGAGCAGCAGGTCCAGCCACCGCACGTGCGCCGCCTCGGTCACCTTCGGCAGCACCAGGCAGTCCAGCTCGGCGCCGGCGCCCTCGACCAGGGCGATCACGTCCCGGTAGGTCCAGGCGGTGCCCAGGTCGTTCACCCGGACGGTTCGGGTCCGCCCGCCCCAGCCGCCCTCGTTGAGCGCGGCCACCGCCGCCTCCCGGGCCCGCTCCTTCTCCGACGGCGCCACCGCGTCCTCCAGGTCCAGGAAGAAGGCGTCGGCGGCGAGGTCGCGCGCCTTCTCGATGAACCGGGGGTTGGACGCGGGGACGGCGAGGACCGACCGACGCGACCGGGACGGAGCCGCAGCCATGTTTCCACTCCTGGGGATCGACCGAACGGGAGGCGCGGCGCGCCGCGCACGGACATGCTCGCAAACCCGGAGCGGCCCCGGAGCGTCAGCCCTTTCGAACGGCGCCGCATGCGGCGCTGCACGCGGCTCCGCCCGGGACGGACGGGACGGGCGGGCCCGCGGCGCCGTACGGGGGTGGGCACACGGAGAAAGGAACAATAGGGTGCATTCCAGGCGCGGGGAGTCCGCCGAGCGTCCGCAGCGCGGGGAGAGGGGACCGATGAGCAACCGGTCGCAGAGCGAGGCCGTCGCATATCCGACCAGTTCGCACTGGGGCAGCTACCAGGTCCTGGTCGAAGGGGACCGGGTGGTCGGGGTCCGGCCCGACCCGGACGACCCCGCCCCCTCGCCGCTGATCGGCAACGCCCCCGACGCCCAGCACCACGCCACCCGCGTCGCCCGTCCGTCGGTCCGCCGCCGCTGGCTGGAGCGCGGCCCGGGGCCCAACCCGCGCCGCGGCGCCCCCGACGACGAGTTCGTCGAGGTCGACTGGGACACCGCGCTCGACCTGCTCGCCGGCGAGCTGCGCCGGGTGCACGGCGAGCACGGCGCCGAGGCGGTCTTCGGCGGCTCCTACGGCTGGGGCAGCGCGGGCCGGTTCCACCACTCGCAGAGCCAGCTGCACCGCTTCCTCAACACCATCGGCGGCTACACCCGCAGCCGCAACACCTACAGCCACGCCGTGGTCGAAGTGCTCTTCCCGCACCTGCTGGGCGCGCCCGCCGCGCACGACCTGCTGGAGCGGCCGCCGTCCTGGAAGGCCATCGCCCGGCACACCGACCTCATCGTGACCTTCGGCGGCCTGCGCGCCTCCAACATGTGGATCTCCTCCGGCGGCCGCGCCGAAGGCACCGCCCTGCCCGCGATGGAGAAGGCCGCCGCCGCGGGCGTGCGCACCGTGTCGGTCAGCCCGCTGCGCGACGACACCATCGACGAGATGAACGCCGAGTGGCTGCCGGTCTCGCCCGGCACCGACACCGCCGTGCTGCTGGCCCTCGTGCACGTCCTGTTCGACGAGGGCCTGGCCGACCGGGACTTCCTGGACCGCTGCACGGTCGGCGCCGAGGTGGTGCGCCGCTCGGTCATGGGCATGATCGACGGCGTCGTGAAGAGCCCGGAGTGGGCCGAGGAGGCCAGCGGCCTGCCGGCGTCCCGGATCCGCGCCCTGGCCAGGGAGATGGCCTCCGGCCGCACCCTGGTCAACGTGGGCTGGTCGGTGCAGCGCGCCCGGTACGGCGAGCAGCCGATGTGGGCCGGCCTGGCGCTGGCCGCCTGCCTCGGCCAGATCGGCCTGCCCGGCGGCGGGTTCGCCACCGGCTACGGCTCCACCGGGCGCTACGGCGGCGGCTCCACCCCCGGCGGCCTGCCCCGGTTCCCGCAGGGCGCCAACCCGGTCGACCGGTACATCCCGGTCAACTGCACCGCCGAGATGCTGCTCCACCCCGGCGCCGCCTTCGTCTGCGACGGCGAGGACCTCACCTACCCCGACATCAGACTGGTCGCCTGGTCCGGCGGCAACCCGTTCCACCACCACCAGGACCTGGCCCTGCTGACCAAGGCGTTCGGCCGCCCGGAGACCGTGTGGGTGGTGGAGACGCACTGGACCGCCACCGCCCGCCACGCCGACATCGTGCTGCCCTCCACCACCACCCTGGAGCGCGACGACATGGCGGCCAGCCGGGGCGACCTGCGGCTGCGCGCGATGCCCAGGGCGGTCCCGCCGCACGGCGAGGCGCGCGACGAGTACGAGATCTACCGGGGGCTGGCCGCGCGGCTGGGCCGCGAGGGCGACTTCACCGAGGGGCGCACCGCCGAGGAGTGGCGGCGGCACATGTACGAGGAGTGGCGGAAGCGGCAGAAAGAGGAGTTCGCCGCCGACCTGCCCGACTACGACGCGTTCTGGGAGGCCGGCTCGGTCGACCTGCCCGGCCGGGTCGAGGACGAGGCCCTGCTCGGCGACTTCCGCGCCGACCCGGTGGCCGCGCCGCTGCAGACGCCCAGCGGCCGGATCGAGCTGTTCTCCGCCACCATCGAGGCCTTCGACCTGCCGGACTGCCCCGGCTACCCGGTGTGGCTGCCGGGGGAGGAACGGCCGGGCTCGCCGCGCTCCCGGCGCTGGCCGCTGCTGCTCCTGGCCAACCAGCCCTCCGGGCGGCTCCACAGCCAGCAGGACATGGGCGCCTACAGCCGCGGCCAGAAGATCGCCGGACGGGCCCCGCTCCGGCTGCACCCCGACGACGCGGCCGCCCGCGGCCTCGCCGACGGCGACGTGGTCCGGGTGCACAACGACCGCGGCAGCCTGCTGGCGGGCGTGCGCGTCTCGGACGCCCTGCGCCCCGGCGTCGCCCAGCTCTCCACCGGGGCCTGGTACGACCCGTCCGCGCCCGGCATCACCTGCGCCCACGGCAACCCGAACGCCCTCACCTCGGTCGTCGGCACCTCGGGCCTCGCCCAGGGCTGCACCGGCCAGCACGTCCTGGTGGAGGTCACCCGCCACCAGGGAGACCTCCCCCCGGTCCGGGCGCTGGAGCCGCCGGTGATCATCACCCTGGAGCAGCAGGACGCCGAGGGCTGGGAGTAGCCGGAGACCGGGGCCGGCGGAGCGGGCCGCCCCGCCGCCCCTGAGCGCTGAAGGCGCCGGCCGGGAACCCCGGCCCCGGAGGGGGCGCGGTGGGCGAAGCGGTCCGGAACGCCTTCAAGCCGAGGAGGGATCGCAGCTCAACGAGGGGGCTCCCCGCGCAGGCGGGGACGGCCCCACGGGGCCGGTGCGGGGAGAGCGGCGGGTGTCGTGCTCCACCCGCGGCGGGGATGCTCGCCGCTCCCGCGGCCCCGGGGTGAAGGGCGTCACCTGCGACGCCCGCTTTTTCCTGATTCGTAGATAGGTTAGCCTCTACTAAGTCGACCGCCGGGCCCGGGCACGGGTTCCGGTGGTGTGTGGTGTCCGGCGCCGGTCGGACGGCTGGTGCTCGGGAAGAGCCGGAGGAAGACTGTGTCCTTGGGATGGCGGCTGGGCCGCCCCGCCTGTCGCGGTGGGGCCGGATGAGTTCGGAGCGGACGACGGCCGTCATCGGGGCGCCGGCGGAGAAGGCCGAGGTCGGGCGGGAAGAGGCCGCCGCGGCGCTGGAGGAGCGGACGCGGAGCCATGTCCGGACCCGGGTGATCCGCACGGTCGGGCTGCTCGCGGCGCTCGGCGTCCTGCTGCTCTGCATCGGCCTGAGCGTCTCGGTCGGGGCCAAGCCGATCCCGCTGTCCACCGTGTGGGACGCGCTCTGGAACAACGACGGCTCCTACGACCACAGCGTCATCTTCGAGCTGCGGGTGCCCCGCGCGGTGCTCGGCGTCTTCGTCGGGGCGGCGCTCGGCCTGGCCGGCGCCCTCATGCAGGGGCTGACCCGCAACCCGCTGGCCGAACCGGGCATCCTCGGGGTGAACTCGGGCGCGGCCGCCGCCGTGGTCTTCGCGATCTACCTGTTCGGCGTGACCAGCCCCGACGCCTACGTCTGGTTCGCCTTCCTCGGCGCCGCCGTCGCCTCCATCGCGGTCTACGCGCTCGGTTCGCGCGGCCGCAGCCAGGCGACCCCCGTGCGGCTGGCCCTGGCCGGCACCGCGATCGCCGCCGTGCTCCAGGGCCTGGTCTACACGGTCATCTCCCTCGACGACTTCGTCTTCGACCGGATCCGCTTCTGGCAGGTCGGCTCCCTCGTCGGGCGCGACCTCGAACTGTTCCTGAGGGTCTGGCCGTTCCTGCTGGCCGGTGTGGTGATCGCGCTGGCACTCGCGCCGGCGCTGAACACCATCGCGCTCGGCGACGACCTGGCCTCGGCGCTCGGCGCCCGGCTCAACCGCACCCGGGTGCTGGCGGCCCTGGCGATCGTGCTGCTGTGCGGCTCGGCCACCGCCACCGCCGGGCCGATCTGGTTCGTCGGGCTCACCGTGCCGCACGTCGCGCGCGCCATCGTCGGCCCGGACCAGCGGTGGCTGCTGCCCTACTCCGCGGTGCTCGCCGCGATCCTGCTCACCGCCGCCGACACCCTCGGCCGGGTGGTGCTGCCCAGCGGCGAGCTGGAGGTCGGCATCATCACGGCGCTGGTCGGCGCCCCGGTGTTCATCGCGTTGGTCCGGCGGAAGAGGATGGCCCAGCTGTGACGGCGACCGAGACCCCCACCGAAACCGCGATGCGGAGCCGCTCCGGCCGGGTCCGCCCGGCCCGGACCCTCCGGCTCGGCGACCGGCTGTCGCTGCGGGTGCGCCCGCGCGGCCTGGCCGTGTGCACCGCGCTCACCGCCGCGATCACCGCGGTCTTCGCGGTCCTGCTCATGGTGGGCGAGTACGAGATCCCGCTGGACAAGGTGGTGCTGGCGCTGGCCGGCGGCGGCGAGCGGCTGGACCTGTTCTTCGTCCGCGACGTCCGGCTGCCCCGCGCCTGGACCGCGGTGCTGGTCGGCGCCTCGCTCGGGGTGGCCGGGGCGGTGTTCCAGAGCCTGTCCCGCAACCCGCTGGGAAGCCCGGACATCATCGGCTTCACCGGCGGCGCCGCCACCGGCGCGGTCGCCGTCATCCTGCTGTTCGGCGGCACCATGCTCCAGGTCTCGCTGGGCGCGGTGGCCGGCGGCGTCGGCACCGCCGCCCTGGTCTACCTGCTCGCGATGAAGCGCGGGGTGCAGGGCTACCGGCTGATCCTGGTCGGCATCGGCATCAGCGCCATGCTGCTGTCGGTCCGCGACTACCTGCTGACCCGCGCCGACCTCACCGAGGCGAAGACCGCGCAGATCTGGATGATCGGCAGCCTCAACGCGCGCGGCTGGACCGAGGTCATCGCGGTCCTGGTCTGCATGGCGGTGCTGCTGCCGGTGATCTTCGCGCTGGCCCCCCGGCTCCGGCTGATGGAGATGGGCGACCAGACCGCGGGCGCGCTCGGCGTCCCGGTGCAGGCCACCCAGGCGGCGGCGCTCATCGCGGCGAGCGCGCTGACCGGCGCCGCGATCGCCGTCGCCGGCCCGATCTCGTTCATCGCGCTGGCCGCGCCGCAGCTCGCCCGCCGGCTGCTCCGCTCCACCGGCACGACCTTCTTCGGGGCGGCCCTGATGGGCGCCCTGCTGCTGATCGTCGCCGACCTGGTGGCCCAGCGCGCGCTGGCGCCGGCCCAGCTCCCGGTGGGCGCGGTCACCGCCGTCATCGGCGGCAGCTACCTGGTCTGGCTGCTCTACCGTGAATGGCGGACCGGCCGTGCCTGACGCAGAACCCCGCCGCCCCGTGAACCTTGGAGAGAACGCGATGTCCGAACCGTCCCGGCTGTGGGGAGAGAACCTGACCCTGGCCTACGACCAGAGCGTCATCTCCAGCAACCTGGGGATCAGCATCCCGGACAACTCCTTCACGGTGATCGTCGGCCCGAACGCGTGCGGCAAGTCGACGCTGCTGCGGGCGCTGTCCCGGATGCTCAAGCCCACCAGCGGCGCGGTGCACCTGGACGGCAGGCTCATCTCCTCCTACCCCTCCAAGGAGGTCGCCCGGCGGCTGGGGCTGCTCCCGCAGTCCTCGGTCGCCCCGGACGGCATCACCGTCGCCGACCTGGTGGCGCGCGGCCGCTACCCGCACCAGAAGCTGCTCCGGCAGTGGTCCCGCTCCGACGAGGCGGTGATCGGCGAGGCGATGGACGCCACCGGCGTCTCCGACTTGGCCGAGCGGATGGTCGACGAGCTCTCCGGCGGGCAGCGCCAGCGGGTGTGGCTGGCCATGGTGCTGGCCCAGCAGACCCCGCTGCTGCTGCTCGACGAGCCCACCACCTACCTGGACATCGCGCACCAGATCGACGTCCTCGACCTCTGCGCCGAGCTGCACGCCGACCGCGACTACACGCTGGTCGCGGTCTTGCACGACCTCAACCACGCGTGCCGCTACGCCACCCACCTCATCGTGATGAAGGACGGCGCCGTCGTCGCCGAGGGCGACCCGGCCGAGATCGTCACCGACGAGCTGGTGGAGAAGGTCTTCGGGCTGCCGGTGCGGGTCGTCCCCGACCCCGAGACGCACACCCCGATGATCGTCCCGGTCGACCGCAGGGGCATCGCCGCCCGCCGCGGCGGGAAGAGCGGTGCGGCGGGGGAGGCCGGGGCGGAGCGGCGACGCTCGGCCTGATCGGCCCCCGGCCCCGATGATCTCGACGCTGCGGGGGTGACAGAGCGCTCTGATACCCCCGCAACGCCGAGATCATCACGGGGAGGGCGGTCAGCCGTCGGCCCGGGCGGCGCCCTTGCGGACCCGGTAGCGCACGACCACCGCGTCCCCGGAGCGCCGGACCCACAGCGGCTCCAGCTCGGTGCGGACCGACCCCGGGCCGCCGAACAGCCGGGTGCCGGCGCCGAGCAGGACCGGCAGCACGTGCACCTGGACCTCGTCGACCAGGCCGGCCGCGACGCACTGCCGGGCGACGTCCGCGCCGCCGACGACGACGTCCTTGCCGGCGGCCGCGGCGCGGGCGCGCCGGACCGCCTCCCGGACGTCGCCGCTGAGGAAGACGGTGTGCGGGTCGTCGCCGGGCGGCCGGTGGGTGAGCACCAGCTCGGCACCGGACCAGGCGCCGCCGAACGCCTCCCCGCTGGGCTTCCCGGTGTCCCGGCGCGCCACGTCGTAGCTGCGCCGCCCGCCCAGCATCGCGCCGGTCGACGCCATCACGTCGCCGGCCTCGCCGCCGCCGGCGTCGGTGTACTCGAAGACCCAGTCCATCGCGTCGTCCGGGCCCGCGATGAACCCGTCCAGCGACATCGAGGTGTGCCAGAGCACGATCCCGCCGCCCCCGTCCGCCGTGCCCGCCATCGCCGCCCCTTCCGCCCGGTGGGTTCCCTCCCGCGCGGGCCCGGCCGGGCCCGCGCGGTGCCGTACCGTACAGACCTCCGCGGGGGCGGGAAGTCATCGGCGGCCGCGCCCGCCCCGGCCGGGAGCGGTGGGCTTGACCCTCTCACCGTGTCAGGCCCTCTACTGGGGAGCACCATGTTCGGAATCGGAGACTTCGCCCGGCACGGCCGGGTGTCGGTGCGGATGCTGCGCCACTACGACGCGGTGGGGCTGCTGCGCCCGGCGCGCGTCGACCCGGTCAGCGGGTACCGCTTCTACGAGGCGGCCCAGCTGAGCCGGCTCAACCGGATCATCGCGCTGAAGGAGCTCGGCTTCACCCTGAACCAGGTGGGTTCGATCCTGGACGAGCAGGTGGGCACCGACGAGCTGCGCGGGATGCTCCGGCTGCGCCGGGCCGAGCTGGAGGAGGCCCGGTCGGCGGCGGAGGCGCGGCTGGCCCAGGTCGAGGCGCGGCTCCGGGGGATCGAGAGCGAGGGGCTCATGTCCCGGTACGACGCCGTGCTCAAGGAGCTGCCCGCGGTGCGCCTGGCGGAGCTGTCCGGGACCGCCCCCGGGTTCGCACCGGAGGAGATCGGGCCGGTCATCCGGCCGCTCTACGAGGAGCTGTGCCGGAGGCTGGACGAGGCGGGGGTCGTCCCGGACGGCCCGGGGCTGGCCTACTACCGGGCCGCGCCGGAGGGCGGCGGCGCGGTGGCCGTCCACGCCGGGCTGCCGGTCCCCGCCGGCGCCGAGGCGGGCGGCGGGGTGGAGATCGTGGAGCTGCCCGCGGTGGAGCGCGCCGCCACGCTCGTCCACCGGGGCCCGATGGACGACGTGCTGCCCGCGAGCCAGGCCCTGGCGCACTGGATCGAGGAGAACGGCCGCGAACCGGTCGGCGACTGGCGCGAACTCAACCTGGAGGTCCCGGAGGACCCGGCCGGCTGGGTCACCGAACTCCAGCAGCCGGTGGCCTGAGCGGCCATGGCGAGGGTACTGACCGGCAGCGCCCGGGCCCGCACCGGGAACACCCGGTGCGGCCCCTGCCGCGGCGCGGGCATCGGCCCCCGCCGGACGCGTCGCCGGCGGCCCCGCGCCTCAGACCGCCGGTGAGAAGAGGCGGCGGGCGCGGAGGAACACCCCACGCCCTTCCCCTTCCCCCGATGATCTTGGAGTTGCGGGGCCAACAGAGGGCTCTGACGGCCCCGCAACTCCAAGATCATCGCCCCAGGGCGGGTTCTCCCGGCAGCGGTCTCAGAGGCCGGGCGGCGGGCCGCATTCCCCGACCCGCCGCACCGGAGCCGGCCGGCGTACCCGGCCGGCCGCGTGGACGGCGCGCCGGGGCGTCAGATCCGGCCGGCCGCGGCCAGGGCGTCCGGCAGCGGGGCGGCGTGCACCACGTGCAGCCGGCTCACCGCGCGGGTGAGCACCACGTAGAGGCGGTGCAGGCCGCGGTGCTCGGCGGCGGCGATGGCGGCCGGCTCGGCCACCACCACGGTGTCGAACTCCAGGCCCTTGGCCAGCGAGGCCGGGACGCAGACCAGGCGGTGCGCCTCCAGTGCGTCCTCCTCGCCGTCCCCGCCGCCGAGCAGGCCCGGGGAGAGCCCCGCCGCCCGCGCCGCCTCCAGCAGGGCGGGAATCTCGGCGTCCGCGGCGATCAGCGCCACCGAGCCCTCGCCGTCCAGGGCGGTCCGGCAGGCCTGCACCGCCGCCTCGCCGACCCGGTCCGCCCCGGCGTCCTGCACGCTCAGCGAGCCCGGTGCGCGGCGCACCGCGACCGGGGCGCCCAGGCCGGGGGCGATCCGGGGGAGCAGCCGGGCGGCGAAGTCGATGATCTGCGCGGGGACCCGGTAGCCGCGGTCCAGCACGTGCAGCCGTCCGTCCTCCTTGCCGAGGTGGCGCAGGAGCACCGCCCACTCCTCGGCCGCCGCGGGCGCGGTGCCCTGCGCGATGTCGCCGAGGATCGTCATCGAGCCGCCCTGGGAGCGCCGGCCCAGCGCCCGGCACTGCATCGGGCTGAGGTCCTGCGCCTCGTCCAGGACGATGTGGCCCAGCCCGGAGGGGCGGCGGATCAGGCAGGCGGCCTCGTCGATGAGGGCGAGGTCGGCTTCGGACCAGCGGGCGCTCTTGGGGCCGCGGGGGCGGCCGGGGAGCAGGATCGCCTCCTGCTCTTCGGGGGTGAGCAGGCCCTCGGCGGCGCGGGCCAGCCGGCCGGGGTCGGTGAGCAGGCCGAGGACCAGCCGGACCGGGTCGGCCTTGGGCCAGATCGCGGCCACCGCGGAGCGCACCGCCCGGTTCCGGCGGACCTGGTCGTGGGTGCGGTCGTCGCAGGCCTCCCCGGCGGCCTCCATCAGGGTCAGCACCGCGTGCGCGATGCGGTGCTCCAGCAGCCCGCGGCCGGACTCGTAGGCGACGCCGCGCTCCCGCAGCTCGCCGGTGAGTTCGCGGAGGTCCTCCGGGTAGACCCGCCAGCGGCGCGCGCCGCGCTGCACCACCACCGCCTCCTCCGGTTCGCGGAGCAGCGACCACAGGTCGCGGCGGATCACCTCGGCCATCCGGGCGCCGCCCTTGACCCGGGCGGCCTCGGCGGTGTCGGTGCGCCGCACCGGGACGATGCCCAGCAGCTCGGTGAGGGTCGTCTGCCCCACGTCCACCTCGCCCAGGGCGGGCAGCACGTTGCGGATGTAGGAGAGGAAGGAGCGGTTGGGGCCGACGATGGCCACCCCGGAGCGGGCCAGCCGCTGCCGCTCGGTGTAGAGCAGGTAGGCGATGCGGTGCAGGCCGACGGCGGTCTTGCCGGTGCCGGGGGCGCCCTGGACGCACAGCGTGGCCTCCAGCGGGGCGCGGACCAGGTCGTCCTGCTCGGGCTGGATGGTGGCGACGATGTCGCGCATCGGGCCGGTGCGGGGCCGCTCGATCTCGGCGGCCAGCAGCCCGCCGCCGGGCGCGGCCTCCTCGGCGCCGCCGGGCGCGGCGTCCGGCCCGGGGGCGGTGAGGTCCTCGTCCTCGAAGGCGGTGAGCTCCCCGCCGGCGCCGAACCCGTACCGGCGGCGGGTGCGCACCCGCATCGGGGCGGCCGGGACGGCCTGGTAGAACGCCTGGGAGATCGGTGCCCGCCAGTCCAGCACCATGGCGCGGCCGCCCTGGTCGTGCACGTGCCGGCGGCCGATCCGCACCCGGTCGGCGCCGTCCCGGACGTCGCCGTCCTCGAAGACGGTCCCGGGATCGAAGTCGAGGCGGCCGAAGAAGAGCGGGGCGCCGGGCAGGTCGGCGAGGGCCTCCGCGCGCATCTCCCGGGCCTGGCGGAGCACCTGGGTGGAGACCCAGTCGCCGAACACCTCGGGGGTCTCGGTGGCCAGGACGTCCTCGCGCATCCGGCGGAGCGCCTCGCGGGCGGCGTCCAGCCGGGCGCGCTCGGCGGCCAGCTCGCCGGTGGCGCCCGGGGCGGCGGAATCGGGAACGGGGGCGGACTCGGGCACGGTGCACCTCGCGTCGGGATCGGAGACGGCGGACCAGGGCGGCGGGTGCGCGGGTCCCGCCCCGGCCGGTCCGCCGGTTCGTTCCGATCCTCAGCGCGCCGGTTTTCAAAGCCGCCGCAGAGAAGCCGATACTTTACCCGAGCCGATCGGGACATGCAATGTCCGATACGTCTCCGTTGGATGAGTTTTCGGGCAAGAAAGCGCGGCGCGCCGACGAACCGGGCGTGGTGTCCTGTTCGGGGTAACAATGAAATAAATAGGTGGCGGCGGCGCTCTTCTGATCAATGATCGGGCTTCAGAAGGGGTATCCGTCGGTTATTTCCGCCGTTGCAATCGGAGGCGATGGTGACAACCACGACCATCTTCGTAGGCGAGCTGTTCGGAACGGCTCTGCTGATCCTGTTCGGTGGCGGCGTCGTCGCGGCGAACGTGCTGAACAAGTCCAAGGCCAAGGAGACCGGCTGGGTACTCATCACCTTCGGGTGGGGCTTCGGCGTCATGGCGGGGGCCTACTTCGCGCTGCCGCTCTCCGGCGGCCACATCAACCCGGCCGTCACCCTGGGCCTGGCGGCCTCCACCGGTGAGTGGGCCACCGTGCCGGTCTACATCATCGCCCAGATGCTCGGCGCGATGCTCGGCGCCTTCCTGGTCTGGCTGGTCTACCTCGGCCAGTTCCGGGACTCCCCGGGCCCCTTCCTGGGGATCTTCTCCACCGAGCCCGAGGTCCGCAACCCGGTGCAGAACTTCATCACCGAGTTCATCGCGACCATGGCGCTGCTCTTCCTGGTGGTGGCCACCGGCCAGAACCAGGCGCTGGCGCTCTCCGGGGTGGGCGTGCTGATCGTGGCGTTCACCGTCGTCGGCATCGGCATGAGCCTCGGCGGGCCGACCGGCTACGCCATCAACCCGGCCCGCGACCTGGGGCCGCGGATCGTCCACCAGCTGCTGCCGATCAAGGGCAAGGGCGGCTCGGACTGGGGCTACTCCTGGATCCCGGTGGCCGCCCCGCTCCTCGGCGGCCTGGCCGGCGGCCTGCTCGGCGCGGCCGTGCAGAACATGGCGGCCTGACCGGCGCCCCGCACGGCCGGAGGGCCCGGAGCCGCCTTTCCCGGCGGCGCCGGGCCCTCCGGCGGTCCGGCCCGGCCCCCGGTCCCCTCCCTCCGCAACCCGTACTACGCTGTGTAGTGCATATCGGGGCCGCTCACCGGGGGTCGGTCCTGCGGAAAGCGGTCGAGGAGTGCGGGTGTGATCGGCTGGTTGACGACCACGATCGAGGCGGTGTCCCTGGTGATGGCCGCCTGGTTCCTGATCCAGGCGTTCCGCGGCAGGGCCATGATGGTCCCGCACCTGGTCGGGATGGCGGTGCTCTGGCTGCTCACCATCGGCCAGGCGGCCGTCTCCGCGGTGATGGCGGCCGGCGGCGACGGCCCCGAGGAGGGCGTGACGTTCATCGGCTACCTGGCCACCGTGGTGCTGCTGCCCCCGGCCTGCGCGGTCTGGGGCTTCATGGAGCGGAGCCGGTGGGGCCCCGCGGTGATCGCGCTCGCCTGCTTCATCATCCCGGTCCTGATGGTCCGGCTCGAACAGACCTGGAGCCCCGCCCTTGCCTGACCCCGTGAACGGCGCGACCAGCCGCTCCGGCCCCGGCCGGGTGCTGGTCGCCCTCTACGCCCTGTTCGCGCTGGCCGCCACCGCGCGCGCCGGCGTGCAGATCGCCACCCGCTTCGACGAGGCCCCGCTGGCCTACCTGCTGTCGCTGCTGGCCGGGATCGTCTACATCATCGCCACCGTCGGCATCGCGCGCAGCGACCGCACCTCGCACCGGATCGCGTTCGCCTCCTGCGCGGTGGAGCTGGCCGGGGTCCTCGCGGTGGGCACCTTCAGCCTGATCGACCCGGCGGCCTTCCCCGACGACACCGTCTGGTCCTCCTACGGCGCCGGCTACATGTTCATCCCGCTGGTGCTGCCGGTGCTCGGCCTGCTCTGGCTGCGCCGGGTGCGCCGCGAGGAGAAGGCCGCCGACGCCGCCCCGGCCTGAACCCGGCCGCTTCCCCGAAGGGCGCCGGACCCCGCCGCTTCCCCGAAGGGCGCCGGACCCCGCCGCGTAGGGTGACCGCATGACCGAGCAGAACCTGGACCTGCCCCCCGTCGCCTCCGCCGGCCTGCTCCGCCGCCGCCTGGCCGAGCGGCCGGAGGCCACCGCCGTCGTCGACGTCCGCTGGTACCTGGACGGCCGCTCCGGCCGCGACGCCTACCTCGCCGGGCACCTCCCCGGCGCGGTCTGGGCCGACGTCGACCGGGACCTCGCCGCCCCCGCCACCCCGGAGGGCGGCCGGCACCCGCTGCCCGACCCGGAGCACTTCGCCGCCGCGCTCGGCCGGCTGGGCATCGGCGACGGCACCGCGGTGATCGCCTACGACGACGCCGGGGGATCGACCGCCGCCCGCCTCGTCTGGCTGATGCGCGTCCTCGGCTCGCCCGCCGCGGTGCTCGACGGAGGGCTGCAGGCCTGGACCGGCCCGCTGGAGACCGGCGAGGCCGCCGCCGAGCCGCGGCGGCGCACCCCCCGGCCCTGGCCCGCGGACCGGTTCACCGGCGCCGAGGAGCTGCTGAAGGGGGCGGGCGCCCCCGACGCGCTCGTCCTCGACGCGCGCACGCACGGCCGCTACACCGGGGAGGCGCCCGCCCCGGTGGACGCCCGGCCCGGCCACGTCCCCGGCGCGCGCAGCGCGGAATGGCAGGGCAACCTGGACGCCGACGGCCGGTTCGCCTCGCCGGAGCGGCTGCGCGAGCGGTTCGCCGCGCTCGGCGCCGACCGGGCCGCCGGCATCACCGCCTACTGCGGCTCCGGGGTGACCGCCTGCCACGACCTGCTCGCCCTGGAGCGCGCCGGCTACACCGGGGCGCGGCTCTACCCCGGCTCCTGGAGCGCCTGGGGCGCCGACCCCGCCCTGCCGGTCGAGACCGGCGACCCCGCGGAGCGCGCCGACCCCTGACGGCCGGCCCCGCCCGCGGGGAGGGGGCAGGGGGAGCAGGGGAGGGGAGCGGCGGGCGCGCGCCGGCGCCGCTCCGGGCATGCACCGCGTGGCCTGGGTATTTGGGTCGGCAGGCGGCCACGCGGTGGGATCGGATGAGGCGGGAAGGGGCGTTCACCATGTTCCGCCACGTTCATCCGGGAACGGGCGCGACGCGCCGATCGCACCTCGAAACCGCGCCTATCCGCCGTCTCACCGGAATCTAACCCGTGCGACCCATAATCTTCGCAGGCAGGGAAGACGACCGGAGGTGCCAGGATGAGCGGGACGGATCCCCAGGGGACGGCGCCGGGCGAAGAGCCCCGGACCCCCGGGCAGCGGGACTTCGCGCCTCAGGACGAGGAGCGGCGGGAGGCCGCCGGGGCGGAGGCCGAGGGCGGCGCCCCGGCCGGCCCGGGTCCCGGTACCGGGGAGGGGCGGGAGGAGCCGCCGCCCGCCGCGGACGGCGAGCGGCGGGACGCCGCCCGGCAGGAGCCCGGCGCCGGGCAGGGCGCGCCGCCGGCGGACGGGGGCGCGCCGGAGGGCGCGGCCCCGCGGCCGGAGCCGCCCGCCGCCTCCGCACCGCACCCCGAGGCCGGCGCACCGTCCGCGCCCGGCCCGGTGCGGTCGGCCCCGGTGCCGCCCGCCGAGCCGGGCGCGCCCGGCTCCGCCCCGCCCCCCGGCCACGGCGGCCCGGACTGGCAGCGCGGCCCCTCGGAGGCGCTGCGCTGGCACACCGGGGCCCGGCACACCTGGGGCCCGGGGCGGGGATGGAGCGGGCCGGCGGAGGCCACCCGGGTCTTCGGCGCCGCGCCGCCGCCCGAGTCGGCCGCCTACTCCGCTCCGGGCGGGGCGCCCGGAGCGCCCGGCGGCCCCGGTGCGCCCCCGCCGCCCTGGACCGGGCCCGGCCAGGCGCCGCCGCCCCCCGGCCCGCAGGGCCCCGACGCGAAGGGCGGGCGGAAGCGGCCCGGGCCGGTCGCCGTCGCCGCGGCGACGGCGCTGGTCACCAGCTTGATCGTCGGCCCGGCGGCCGCGCTCGCCACCACCTACCTGGTGCCCGGCGGGAGCGGCTCGATCAGCTCGCTCGCCGACGGCAACCAGGCGAGCTCGACGTCGACCGGCAGCGTCAGCAAGGTCGCGGAGAAGGTGCTGCCCAGCGTGGTCTCGATCGAGACCGGACGCGGCAGCGGCAGCGGCGTGGTGATCGGCTCCGACGGCCAGATCCTGACCAACGCCCACGTGGTGGCCGGTGCGCAGGGCGACACCGTCCAGGTGCGGTTCAACGACGGCTCCAGCGCCGAGGCGCGGATCCTCGGCACCGACGCCGTCTCCGACATCGCGGTGCTGGAGGCCGAGGGCGTCAGCGGGCTGACCCCGGCGACCCTCGGCGACTCCTCCAAGGTCGAGGTGGGCGCGGACGTGGTGGCCATCGGCTCCCCGCTGGGGCTGTCCGGAACGGTCACCTCGGGCGTGGTCAGCGCCGTCGACCGGCCGGTGAACACCGGCGTCGCCGGCGGCGAGGGCCGGGGCGGCGGGCAGGACCCGTTCGCCCCGCAGCAGCGCGAGGAGCCCCAGGCGACCACCTCGACGGTGATCAACGCGATCCAGACCGACGCCCCGATCAACCCGGGCAACTCCGGCGGGCCGCTGATCAACATGAACGGCGAGGTCATCGGGATCAACACCGCCATCGCCGGCACCGGCGGCGGCCAGGGCGGCGAAGAGGCCGGCTCCATCGGCCTGGGCTTCGCCATCCCGATCGACCAGGCCGAGCCGATCGCCGAGCAGCTCATCGAGGGCGGTAGCGCCGACTACGCCGCCATCGACGCCACGGTCTCCCCGACGCGGCAGGGCGACGGCGTCCGCATCGTCCAGCCGGCCAAGGGCGGCGCCGCCGACCAGGCCGGCCTGGAGAAGGACGACGTGATCACCTCCGTGGACGGCAAGGGCGTCGCCACCCCCGACGAGCTGATCGCCGCGATCCGCGCCAAGCAGCCCGGCGACACGATCGACATCGGCTACGAGCGGGACGGAAAGGCGGACCGGACCGAGGTGACCCTCTCGGCGCAGTCCTCGGAGAGCATCGGAGGATGACCTCCGCCGGGCGGGGACGGGTCCTGTCCCGCCCGGCGGCACGGGGAGCGGGGGCGCGGCCGGGGCGGCCGCGCCCCCGCCGTGCGCCCGGGGCCGCCCCGGAGCCCGGGGACCGCCGCCGCGCCCTTCGGCTCCGCGCCGCCGGGCGGCGCACTCCGACGCGGAAAAAGAGGGCGGGGTTCCGGGGCCGGGCCCCGGGGCCGGCGCGGGCGGGGCGGGAACGGAGGCGGACTTCCGCCGTTCTGCCGGTCCTTCTCCGGTCGGTGCGGAGAATCCATTCCGTCCGCTTCCGCGGCACCGCGGAACGGCGCCCCGGAGCCGCGGGCGCCGAGGATCACGGTTGGGAAACGCCCCGGTCACCGGGGCCGGAAGGGGAACGGGGCGGTACCGGGAAACGTTTGGACCGGATAGTGGGGGAATGAACCCCCGATACGGGGGCGGCCGGAAACGGCCGAGGGCGGCGGCCTGCGGATTCCTTCCTCATTCGCAGCCGCCGCCTGCCGTTTCCTGGCAGTTTCCGCAGTGGGGTCATACGCTCGGTAAACAGTCGGCAACACCGATGGAGAAACGGGGCCGGGGCCGCGGGGCGCACAGTATCGTCCCCGACGAGCAGAGGGCCGGGCCGCGTGCGGGCGCCTCCGGCGGAAGGGGCCGGAGGGGCCGGCCGGGGGCGGGCCCGCGACCGACGGCGCGGTTCCGTTCCTCCGCGCACACCCCTCAGGAGGGCCGCCATGGCCGCCAAGTCGACATCACCACCCCGGGAGCGGACGGGCAGCGGGCGCGACCCCGGGAAGGAGCCCCGGCTGCGGGTGCTCATCGGCAGCGACACCTACCCTCCGGACGTCAACGGGGCCGCCTACTTCACCGAGCGCCTGGCCCGCGGGCTGGCCGCGCGCGGCCACGACGTGCACGTGGTCTGCGCCTCCACCGGCGGCCGGCCCGGGGTGCACCGGGCCGGCGGAGTGGTCGAGCACCGGCTCCGCTCGATGCCGTCGCTGGTGCACGAGAGCGTCCGGCTGGCGCTGCCGCCCGGTGCCTCCGGCCACCTGGACCGGCTCCTCGCCCGGCTGCGGCCGGACGCGGTCCACGTGCAGAACCACTTCCTCGTCGGCCGGCTGCTGCTCGGCGCGGCCCGCCGGGGCGGGGTGCCGGCGGTGGCCACCAACCACTTCATGCCGGAGAACCTCTTCAACTACCTCTACGTCCCCGGGCCGCTCCGGTCCGGCATCGGACGGCTGGCCTGGCGCGACTTCCGGCGCGCGCTGGCCGGCGTGCAGCACGTCACCACGCCCACCCGGATCGCCGCCCAGCTCCTGCTCGACCAGGGGTTCGACCGGCCGGTGGAGGCGGTGTCCTGCGGGATCGACCTGGAGCGGTTCCATCCGCCCGGCGGCGGCCCCGGCGAGCGGGCCCGGATCCGCGCCCGGCTCGGCGTGCCCGACCGGCCCACCTTCGCCTTCGTCGGCCGGCTGGACGAGGAGAAGCGCATCGAGGACCTGATCCGCGCCGTCCGCCGGGTCCCGGTGGACGGCGCCCAGCTGGTGCTGGCCGGCACCGGTGCGCAGCGGGCCCGGCTGGAGCGGGTGGCCGAGGAGGAGGGCGCCGCGGACCGGGTGCGCTTCCTCGGCTTCGTGCCGGAGGAGGACCTGCCGCTGGTCTACCGGGCCGCGGACGCCTTCGCCATCTCCGGCATCGCCGAGCTGCAGTCGATCGCCACCCTGGAGGCGATGGCCAGCGGGCTGCCGGTGGTGGCCGCGGACGCGATGGCCCTGCCGCACCTGGTGCACGTCGGCCGGAACGGCTACCTCTACGAACCGGGCAGCGCGGACGACCTGGCCAAGTACCTGGGGGCGATCCTGGCCTCGGCCGAGGAGCGGGCCCGGATGGGCGCGGAGAGCAGGGAGATGGCGGCCCGGCACGACCACGAGCGGTCGCTGGACCGGTTCGAGCGGATCTACCGGGACGTGGCCAGCCGCTCGGCGGTGCTCGGCTCGGCCCCTTGAACCGGGTCCTGCCGCGAGGAACGGGCCAGCACCACCACCCCGGCCGCGCCGACCACCGCGGCGACCAGCGCGATCGTGCCGTTCACCGGGTCGGTGGGCAGCCGCTCGCCGAAGCAGAGCACCCCGATCAGGGTGGCCGCGATGGGGTCGCTGATCAGCACGATCGCGTAGGCGAGCGCGAAGTGGCCGGCCCGGTAGGCGTTCTGGGTGAGCAGCCCGCCGGCCAGGCCGACGGCCACCGCCAGCGCGGTCAGCGGGTGCAGCGCCGCGGCCGGGTCGATCACGGCGGCGCTGCCGATCACCCGGCCGAAGGCCGAGGCGACCGCGTAGGCGATGCCGCCGCCCAGGGCCAGCGCGCAGGCCCGCGTGCAGTTGTTCCGGGCCCGGCCGACCAGGGTGCAGGCGAGCATGGCGCCGGCGCCGACCAGCCCGATGACGACCATGTCGGAGGTGCCGGGGTGCGGGCCCTCGGAGGGCGGGATGGTCGACAGCAGCCCGGCGAGCGCGGCGGTGACCGCCAGCGCCCCGAGCACCTGGGACGTGCTCAGTCTGCGCTTCTTGAAGAACGCGGAGAGCATCACCGCGAAGAGCAGGCCGCTGATCCCGATGGGCTGGATGACCACCAGCGGAGCGTGCCCGAGCGCCCACAGGTGGGCCCCGATGCCGAAGAAGGTGAGGGCGGTCCCGGTCACCCAGAGCGGGCGCCGCGCCATCGCGCGGATCAGCTGGAGCTGGCCGACGCCGGTGAACGGCGCCGAGGTCAGGGCCCGCTCCTGGAAGGCGGCCCCTGCGGCCGCGGCGAGGGCCCCCACGATGGCGGTCGCCACAGCCCACAGCATCAATGGTCCGCCCTTCCCGGTGCCGGTCGGGCACCGAAGCACACATGTTCGCCCTGGTCGGGCGGTTTCGGACAAGGCCCTTGCGCTTCGCCGCTGATCCGGGCACAGGGGGGCCGGCGAGGTGCTGCGGCGCGTGCCAGAGGAGTGGGAACACCGGGTGGCGAAGGCTACCCGAGGTTACTCCAGCTCAGGGATAAAGGGAGCATCAAGGGCTCTCTATCGGGACCTACGCGGAGAGGGGTGCGGAAATTCCCTCGGGGGCCCTCCGGGAGGAGGCGCCGGCGATGCGGCCGTGGCGTGCGCGGACGGGCTCCAGGACCGGAACCGCCGCCCGGCCGGGGCTTCCCGGCGCGGCGCCGGACGGCCGAATCCGGACGAATTTCTCAGTGAGTCTGAAGTGGGCGCAGATCGCCCGTTCACCCCCGAAGGGGCTGCTTCCGTCAGAGTGCACCACTCTCCGGAGCCGCCCGGAGCATTCCGGGAGCGGGAGGCCGGGGACTTTCCGGGCCGCGCCGCGCCGGCCTCCGCCGACACGGCGCGCTGCAGGGGCGGGGAAGAGGCGGTGCCCCCTCGCGGCCCCGGCCCCTCCGCTCTCCGCCCGGAACCGGCGGCCGCCGCGCGGGCTCCCCGCAGGGACACGGCCCCCGGGGAACCGGGAGCACTCCCCGGCCCTGCGGGCCCGGAGCCCCTTCCCTCCCTCCAGGCCGGCGGGCGGGCTCGCCGGAGGGGCGTGCCTCCCGGGAGGGCGGGGCGCCTCCGGGAGCGGCGGCCCGGCCGCCGCGGCTCCTCGCGGGGCGGCGGGTCAGGCCTCCCGCCCGGGAGCACCCCCGGGCGGCGGGGGCGGACCGGTTCCCGGGCCGCCCGGCGGCCCTGCCGGGGGCCCGCCCGGTGGGCCGGGGGCGCCGTCCGGGGCGGGAGGCTCCGCCAGGACGGGCAGGGTGAAGCCGATGACCGCGCCTCCCCCCTCGCGGTTGGCGGCGAACACCGTGCCGCCGTGCGAGCGGACGATCTCCTCCACCATGGACAGCCCCAGGCCGGACCCGGGCAGCGCGCGGGCGGCCGGGGAGCGGAAGAACCGCTCGAAGACGTGGCCCAGCTCCGCCTCGCCGATGCCCGGACCGCGGTCGCGGACCTCCACCCGGCCGCTCCGGACGGAGATCTCGATGGGCGCGGTGCCCCCGGCGTCGAACTTGGCGGCGTTCTCCACCGGGTTGGACAGCGCCCGCTCCAGGGCGGCCGGCCGCCCGTGCACGGTGCTGCCGTCGGCGTCGACCACGACCTCGCGGCCGGTCCGCCGCCGGGTCCGCTCGGCCACCCGCTCGGCGAGCCCGGCCAGCGGCACGTCCCGGGGCCGCTCGTCCTCCCGGGTACCGGTGGCGAGCTGCACCAGCTCGTCCACCAGCCCGGACAGCTCCCGGGTCTCGCCCTGCAGGTCGTCCAGGAGCCGCCGCTGCGCGTCGGGGGAGAGCCGCTCGAAGGAGCGCAGCACGCTCACGTTGGTGCGCAGGCTGGTCAGCGGGGTGCGCAGCTCGTGCGAGGCGTTCTGCACCAGGCGCCGCTTCTCCTCCTCCGAGCCGGCCAGCCGGGCGAGCATGGCGTTGAACGCCCGGCCCAGCCTGCCCACCTCGTCCGGGGAGTCCCCTCCCCCCTCGGGCGCCACCAGGTCCAGCCGCCCGGTCGAGCTGACCTGCTCGGCGGTCACGGTGAGCCGCACCAGCCGGCCGGTGACCCTGCGCGACACCAGCCAGCCCGCCCCGGCGGCGCAGAGCACCACCAGCGCGCCGACGCCGAGGATCTGCACGGCCAGCACGTCCAGCATCCGCTCCATCGGGGAGAGGCGCTGGCCGACCTGGATGGCGCCGCGCCCGTCGCCGATGGAGACCGTCGCGATCCGGTACTTCTCGCCGTTGTTGGAGTCCTCCCTGGTCCGCACGGTTCCGGGGGCCTGCTCGGCGGCGACGGCCCGGTCCGATGGCCGCACCGGCAGCACCTCGATGGCCTTGTCCGCGCCGATCGGCACCGACACCGCGCCCGAAGGGCTCAGCCCCTGGTAGGTGAAGGAGTCGGAGTGCAGGAAGTTCAGCGTGCCCCCGGAGCCCCCCGGGGCGAGCGACGGGCTGCTCAGCTCGGAGGAGAGCCGCGCGGCGGTCGCCTCGAACTCGTCCTGCGCGTCGGAGCGGATCAGCAGCGCCGCGGTGCTGTAGCCGAGGGTGCCCATCAGCAGCCCGACCACCGCCGTCACCAGGGCGAACAGTGCGGCGAACTTGGTCCCCAGGCGCCAGCCGCCCGGCGAGCCGAGTCTGCGCAGCGCGTCGTGCACCGTGCTCACTCCCCCTGGGGGCGCAGCGTGTATCCGACACCCCGGACCGTCTGGATCAGCGGCGGCGCGTCCGGCGCGTCCAGCTTGCGGCGCAGGTAGCTGATGTAGACCGCGAGGTTCTTCGACTCGGGGCCGAAGTCGTAGCCCCAGATCCGGTCGTAGATCGTGGAGTGGTCGAGGACCAGGCCGGCGTTGCGGGCGAGCAGCTCCAGCAGGTCGAACTCGGTCTTGGAGAGCTCCACCTCGCGGCCGCCGCGCCAGACCCGCCGCGCTCCGGGGTCCAGCCGCAGGTCGCCGACGTGCAGCACCGGGTCGGGGCCCTCCTCCGGGCCGGGCGCCGCGCGCCGCAGCAGGGCGCGGATGCGCGCCAGCAGCTCGTCCAGCTCGAAGGGCTTGGGCAGGTAGTCGTCGGCCCCGGCGTCCAGTCCGGCGACCCGGTCGGGCGTCTCCACCCGGGCGGTCAGCATCAGGATCGGGGTGCGGTCGCCCTCGGCGCGCAGCACGCGGGTCACGCCCAGCCCGTCGACGCCCGGCATCATCACGTCCAGGACCAGCAGGTCGACCGGGCCCCCGTGCACGGTCGCGATGGCCTGGACGCCGTCCTCCGCGGTCAGCACGTCGTACCCCTCCAGCTGGAGTGCGCGCTCCAGGGACTCGCGGATGGCACGGTCGTCGTCGGCGATGAGCACGCGGCTGGAGGAGGTCATGGGCGCAATGCTCGCCCATCCGGGTGAGATGACGGTAAGAGGACACGGCGGTCCCGGTGAGGAACGGGGCGGACCGGGTGAGGGGGAGGCCACCGGGTGCCGTGACGGACGGGACTCCGCCGCGGTGCCTGCCGCCGCCGGCCGCGGGGTATGACCCTGCACAGCCGCCCCGCCGGGCGGGGAGCCGCCCGGGGCGCGGGGGAGTCCCGATGGAGAGCGAGGAACGCGAGATGGGTTCCGTTTCCGGACAGAACCGGGTCGTGGTCGGCGTGGACGGCTCGGACTCCAGCAGGTACGCGCTGGAGTGGTCGGCCAACCAGGCGGCCGGTTACGGCCTGGGCGTCCGCATCGTCACCGCGGTCTGGCCGCCCGATTCCGAGGGCCTGTTCGGGGAGGGCGTCCGGTTCCGGGAGGGGGAGGAGACGCCCCGGGAGCACGACGCGCGGGCGCTGCTGGCCTACGCGCGCGACTGGGTGCTCCGGCTCTTTCCGGAGCTCGATGTGGAGACGCGGGAGGTGCACGACCGCCCGTCCCAGGCGCTGCTGGACGCCGCCGGGGAGCCCGGGGTGGCCTGCGTGGTGGTGGGCTCGCGCGGGCTGGGCGGGCTGGCGTCGGCGTTCGTCGGCTCGGTCGGCGTGGAACTGGCCGCGAAGTCCCCGGTGCCCACCGTGGTGCTGCCCAAGTCGCACGAGACCGCGGAGGGGCGGCGCGGCCGGATCGTGGTGGGCGTGGACGGCTCCGAGGCCGGCGGGCGCGCCCTGGACTTCGCCTTCCGGCAGGCGGAGCGGAGCGGCGCGGAGATCGTCGCGGTCTGCGCCTGGCAGCCGATGGCGGCGTTCGCCTCCTCGATCGGCCCGGTGCCGCCGGAGGCCTTCGACGACGAGGTGGTGGAGGCGGCGGCGCGCCGCACCGCCGAGGCCGCCCTGGAGGAGCCGAAGGGCCGCCACCCCGAGGTCGCGGTGGAGCTGCGCACCGTCCGGGCCCACCCGGTGGTGGCCATGCTGGAGGAGAGCACTCCGGCCGACCTGATCGTGGTCGGCTCGCGCGGCCGCGGCGGCTTCAAGGGCCTGCTGCTGGGCTCGGTCAGCCAGTCGGTGCTGCACGGCGCGCACGGCCCGGTCGTGGTGGTGCGCTGACCCCGGCGGCGGCCGGCCGGGGCGCCCGCCCTCCGGGGGAGGCTCCGGGGGCCCGGCGCCGTTCAGCGGGGTGCGCCGGATGTACGGCGCACCGCCGGAGGCCCGGCGGCCGTACCGGTGCCGCAGGGCGGCCCGGGGGTCGGCCCGCCCCTCCGCCGCCCGGTCCGGGGCGGTGCGCGGCGGGCGGATCGGATGAGCGGGGCGGTTCCCGGATCGCGGCTTCCGGCCTGAGCCTTCCGGCTCGCGGTTTCCGGCCTGCGGTTTCCGGCTCGCGGTTTCCGGCCTGCGGTTTCCGGCTCGCGGTTTCCGGCCTGCGCCTTCCGGCCCGCGCGCGGCCGGCGCCTCGGTGATCCGGGCGGGCCGGCGGCCGGAGGGGTGCTCCGCGCCCTGCGGCCGCCTCCGCCCGGCGGGCCCTGACGCGGACCCTTGACGGTCGGGAGGCGGGCACGGTTCACTTGCCGGAACCGACCGGTTGGTATCTGTGCTCGAAGGGTGGAGGCGGCAGTGAAGGCTTTGCGGGTGCACGGTCCGGGCGAGCCGAAGGACGTACTGGTCGCGGAGGAGGTCGGCGTCCCCCGTCCGGGCGAGGGCGAACTGCTGGTCCGGGTGCGCGCGGCCGCGGTCAACTTCCCCGACGCGCTGCTCTGCCGGGGCATGTACCAGGTCCGGCCGGACCCGCCGTTCACCCCCGGGGTGGAGCTCTGCGCCGACGTCGTGGAGGCCGGCCCCGGCGCGCCCGCCTCCGCCCCGGCGCCGGGCACCCGGATCATCGGCGGCACCGCGCTGCCCGCCGGGGCCTTCGCCGAGTACGCGCTGGTCCCCGCGGACGCGGCCTTCCCCGCGCCCGACTCGCTCGGCGACGGCGAGGCCGCCTCGCTGTTCATCGGCTACCAGACCGGCTGGTTCGCGCTGCACCGCCGGGCGAACCTGCAGCCGGGGGAGACCGTCCTGGTGCACGCCGCCGCGGGCGGCGTCGGCAGCGCCGCGGTCCAGCTGGCCAAGGCGGCCGGGGCCCGGGTGATCGGCGTCGCCGGCGGGCCGGAGAAGGCGCGCATCGCCCGCGGGCTCGGCGCGGACGTGGTCGTCGACCGGCACACCGAGGACTTCGTCGCCGTGGTCAAGGAGGAGACCGGCGGGCGCGGCGCCGACGTCGTCTTCGACCCGGTCGGCGGCGACTCCTTCGCGCGCTCCACCAAGTGCGTCGCCTTCGAGGGGCGCATCGTCGTCATCGGCTTCGCCAGCGGGGACATCCCGAAGCAGGCGCTCAACCACGTGCTGATCAAGAACTACTCGCTGCTCGGCCTGCACTGGGGGCTGTACCGGCAGCGCGCGCCCGAGCACATCCCCGCCTGCCACGACCGGCTGACCGGACTGGCGGACAAGGGCCTGATCAAGCCGCTGGTGAGCGAGCGGATCGGGTTCGCCGGCCTCGCCGACGGCGTGCAGCGGCTCGCCGACGGGTCCACCACCGGCCGCCTGGTGTTCGACCCGGGCGCCTAGACCGCCGGCGGGGCGCGCGGGAGCGCCCCGAGCCCCGCCCCCGCCCCGGTGCCGCCGCGGAGAGCGGCCCCCCGGGCCCTCCGACGTCCCGATCCACCCGCGCAGAAAGGCAGGACCCTCCCCATGCCAGGTCCGTTCTCCACCCCCGGCAGCACCGCGGTCGTCACCGGCGGCGCCGGCGGCATCGGCCGGGCGATCGCCGGGCGGCTGCTGGCCGACGGCGCCGCGCACGTGGTCGTCGCCGACCTCGACGCCGGGCGGGCCGAGGCCGCCGCGGCCGAGCTCGGCGACCGGGCCACGGCCGAGGCGTTCGACGTCGCCGACGAGCGGGCCGTGGCCGAGGCCGCCGCCCGGATCGAGGCGGAGGTCGCCCCGATCGACCTGTGGTGCTCCAACGCCGGCGTCGCGGCCGGCGCGGGGCTCGGCGACGACCGGGACTGGGAGCTGTCCTGGCGGGTGCACGTGATGGCGCACGTCTACGCCGCGCGGGCGGTCCTCCCGAGGATGGCGGCGCGCGGCGGCGGGCACCTCATGGTCACCGCGTCCGCCGCCGGCCTGCTCACCAACCTGGACACCGCGCCCTACACGGTGACCAAGCACGGCGCGGTCGCCCTCGCCGAATGGCTGTCGATCCGGCACGCGGAGGAGGGCATCGCGGTGTCCTGCCTGTGCCCGCAGGGCGTCAACACGGCGATGACGGCCGGGGACCCGGAGGCGGCCTCCACCCGGCTGGGCGGCGCCTACCTGGAGCCCGCCGAGGTGGCCGACTCGGTCGCCGCGGCGCTGCGCGACGGCTCCTTCCTCATCCTTCCGCACCCCGAGGCGGCCGTCTTCGAGCAGCGCCGCGCCACCGATCGGGACCGGTGGCTCGCGGGCATGCGCCGGGCCTGGGCCAGGCTCTCCGCCGCCCGCTCCTGACCGGCCCCCGCTCCGCCCGGTCCCGCGCGCCCGCCGGAGGGCGGAGCCCCGCGGAGCGGGCCCGCGGGCGCCAGGGATCACCGGAGCCGAAGCGGGGAAGGACGGTAGCCGGGCCGGGTGCTCCGCTCCGGGCGGAGGCGTCCGGCCCGCACCGCCGGCAGTCCCGACGAACGGAGGCCCCCGTGCCCGCCCGACCCCCCTCCGGCACGCCCCGCCGCCCGCTCCCCTGCGGGCCCGCAGCCGGGGAGGCCCGATGATCGTGCTCGGGCTGTCCTCGGGGACCTCGGCGGACGGGATCGACGTCGCAGCGGCCGACCTGCGGCTGGACGGCGACGAGGTGCTGCTGCGGCCGCTGGGCCACCGCACCGACCCCTATCCGGACGGGCTGCGCGAGGAGGTCCTCGCCGCGCTGCCGCCCGCCCGGGTCACCCTGGAGCGGGTCTGCCGGATCGACGCCGGGATCGGCCGGGCCTTCGCCGCGGCCGCCGTCCGCGCGGTCGCCGAGCTGTGCCCCGGCGGCCGGGCCGACCTGGTGGCCTCGCACGGCCAGACGCTCTACCACTGGGTCGAGGACGGCGAGGTGCGCGGATCGCTCCAGCTCGGCCAGCCCGCCTGGATCGGCGAGGCGACCGGGCTGCCGGTCGTCTCCGACGTGCGCGCCGCCGACATTGCCGCCGGCGGCCAGGGGGCGCCGCTGGCCTCGGTGCTCGACGTGCTGTGGCTGTCCGGGCGGGGCCTGCCGGCCGCCGCGCTGAACATCGGCGGGATCGCCAACGTCACCGTGGTCTCCCCGGGCGCCCCGCCGGAGGCGTTCGACACCGGGCCGGGCAACGCGCTGCTGGACGCCGCCGCGGAACTGGCCCCCGGCGCCGCGCGGATGGACGCCGGCGGCGAGCGGGCGCTGCGCGGCCGGGTCCACCCCGGCCTGCTGGAGCGCCTGCTGGCCGAGCCCTACTACGCCCGCCCGGCGCCCAAGTCCACCGGCAAGGAGCTGTTCAACCGCGTCTACCTGGAGCACGTGCTGGACGGCCTCGGCGTCGCCTGGGACGACGTCTTCGCCACCCTCACCGAGCTGACCGCGGCGACCGTGGCCGACGCCTGCCGGTCCCGCGGCGTCGCCGAGGTCGTCGCCTCCGGCGGCGGGGTGCGCAACCCCGCCCTGATGGCGGCGCTCCGCGCCCGGCTCGACCCCGCGCCGGTCCGCGACTCCGCCGAACTGGGCCTGGACGGCGACGCCAAGGAGGCCTACCTGTTCGCCCTGCTCGCCTTCCTCACCTGGCAGGGCCTCCCCTCCACGGTCCCCGCCTGCACCGGGGCCCGCCACCCGGTCCTCTCCGGCCGCCTGACCCGCCCCGCCCCGCACACCGCCCTCCCCTCCGGCCTGCGGATCCTCCCCGGGCGCGGGTGAGGCATCCTTCCCGGGCCGGTCGGGCGTCCTCTCCCGAGAGGGGCGCGGCCGCTCCCGGCCGGGTTTCCCGCCGGGCCGGGGAAAAGCAGGCGGAGCGGGCACCGGCGGGGGAAGAATGGCGCCCGGGACCGACCGGGTGCGCGGTGCCCCACCGGGGGCGGGAGGCCCGGCGGGCCGGTGACGAGCGGACGGAGGACGGAACCGTGCAGGCTGCTTCCGTGAGGACGGGCGGGCTACTGGCCGGCGGCGCGCTGGTGCTGGCCGCGGCGGGGTGCGGGGCGGGGCCGCCGGACCGGGGGGACGCCGAGGAGGAGGCGCTGGAGAAGCAGGCCGGCCTGGGGGAGAGCGGGGTCGCGCTGACCGTCCGCGAGTCCGGGGAGCTCGGCGACATCGTCGCCGACGGGGACGGCTACACGCTCTACCTGTCCACCCGGGACGGCACCGAGCCGCCCTTCTCCGCCTGCGTCGGGGACTGCGCCGAGCAGTGGCCGCCGGTCCCCGCCGAGGGCGAGATCGAGGGCGTCGACGAGGACCTGGTCGGCCGGGTGGCGCGGGAGGGCGGCGAGGAGCAGCTCACCCTCGGCGGCGCGCCGCTCTACCGGTACGCCGGCGACGTGGAGCCCGGGGACGCCAACGGCGCCGGCCTGGACGGGGCCTGGTTCGCGGTGGCCCCGGACGGCACCCGGATCGATGCGCCCGTCCCGTCCCCGCCCGGCGCCCCGCCCCAGCAGGACGGCGGCTCCGAGTGGGTCGGCCCGGGGTACTGAGCGCGCCCTCCGCCGATCGCGGCGGTGCGGGCCCGGCGGCGCGGCCGCGGCGGTGCGCAGTCCCGCCGCGGCAGGGGATCCGGGCCCGCCGGTGCGCCGCCGGAGCGGCTCCGGCGGTCCACCCGCGCGGGGCCGCCTCCCTGTGACGCATCACTCGGAGCCGCGCCGCGCCGTTCCGCCGCCGCGCCGGGTGAATCCCTTCTGACCTGCGATGACGTGCAGCGGTGCGGGGGAGAGGGGGAGGGTGCCCGGAGGGCGCCGCCCCGGCCCCCGCCGACCGCGCGCCCCGTGTGCCGTGCGGATTCACGAAAATAGACCACTGGTCTACACCTGTTGTCCAGACCAACTGGCCTGTTCGTGGGCGCATCACCGATGATGCGGACCAGACGACGAGAAGGAGCCGCTGTGTCTGTACGTGTACCTGACACGGGTACCGAGCCCACGGGCCACAAAGAGCTGAACGAGTGGGTCCGCGAGGTGGCCGACCTGACCAAGCCGGACGAGGTGGTCTGGTGCGACGGGTCCGACGCCGAGTGGGAGCGCCTCACCGGTCTACTCGTGGACAACGGCACCTTCGTCCGGCTGAACCCGGAGCTCCGGCCGAACAGCTTCTACTGCCGCTCCGACCCCGGTGACGTCGCCCGGGTCGAGGACCGCACCTTCATCTGCTCCGAGCGCGAAGAGGACGCCGGCCCGACCAACAACTGGATCGCGCCCGCCGAGATGCGCGCGACCTTCGCCGACGTGTTCGACGGCTGCATGCGCGGCCGCACCATGTACGTGGTGCCGTTCTGCATGGGTCCGCTGGGCGGCAAGATCTCCCAGCTCGGCGTCGAGATCACCGACTCGCCCTACGTCGTGGTCTCGATGCGGATCATGGCGCGGATGGGCGAGGCCGCCCTGCGCCTGATCGAGGAGCGCGGCGACTTCGTCAAGGCCGTGCACTCCGTCGGCGCCCCGCTGGAGCCGGGCCAGGCCGACGTGCCGTGGCCGTGCAGCTCCACCAAGTACATCTCGCACTTCCCGGAGACCCGGGAGATCTGGTCCTACGGCTCCGGGTACGGCGGCAACGCCCTGCTCGGCAAGAAGTGCTACGCGCTGCGCATCGCCTCGGTGATGGCCCGGGACGAGGGCTGGATGGCCGAGCACATGCTCATCCTCAAGGTCACCCCGCCCGAGGGCGAGGCGAAGTACATCGCCGCCGCCTTCCCGAGCGCCTGCGGCAAGACCAACCTGGCCATGCTCGAACCGACCATCCCCGGGTGGAAGGTGGAGACGGTCGGCGACGACATCGCCTGGATGCGCTTCGACGACGAGGGCCGGCTGCGCGCCATCAACCCCGAGGCCGGCTTCTTCGGCGTCGCCCCGGGCACCGGCGCCTCCACCAACGCCAACGCGGTCACGACGCTGTGGGGCAACAGCATCTTCACCAACGTCGCGCTGACCGACGACGGCGACGTGTGGTGGGAGGGCCTCACCGACGAGCCGCCCGCGCACCTCACCGACTGGAAGGGCCGGGCCTGGACGCCGGAGGCCGGCGAGCCCGCCGCGCACCCCAACGCGCGGTTCACCACCCCGGCCGGGCAGGCCCCGACCATCGCCCCCGAGTGGGAGGACCCCGCCGGGGTGCCGATCTCGGCGATCCTGTTCGGCGGCCGCCGCGCCACCGCGGTCCCGCTGGTCAACGAGGCCTTCGACTGGCGGCACGGCGTCTTCCTCGGCGCCAACGTCTCCTCGGAGAAGACCGCCGCCGCCGAGGGCACCGTGGGCGAGCTGCGCCGCGACCCGTTCGCCATGCTGCCGTTCTGCGGCTACAACATGGGCGACTACTTCAAGCACTGGCTGGAGATCGGCGAGTCCGCCGACGCGGAGAAGCTGCCCCGCATCTTCTACGTCAACTGGTTCCGCAAGGACGCCGGCGGCCGCATCGTGTGGCCCGGCTTCGGTGAGAACAGCCGCGTCATCAAGTGGATCGTGGAGCGCCTGGAGGGGCGGGCCGAGGCCGTCGGCACCCCGATCGGCAACGTCCCGGCCCCGGCGGGGATCGACACCGAGGGCCTGGAGCTGTCCGCCGAGGACCTGGAGTTCCTGCTCACCGTCGACACCGACACCTGGAAGCGGGAGGCCTCGCTCATCCCCGAGTTCTTCAAGACCTTCGGCGACCACCTGCCCGCCGAGCTCTGGGACGAGTACGAGAAGCTCATCACGCGGCTCGGCTGACCCGGTCGGACCGGTCCGCCTCCGCCGAGGGGAGGCCCGCCAGGGGTGGGCCTCCCCTTTCCGCGTCCCCGGCGCCGCGGAGGGGGAGGGCGGGAACGGGGCGGCGGAGGCTCCGGTCAGGCCCGCTCGGCGCCGATCCGGTCCAGGGCTCCGGAGAGGGCGCGGATCGCCGCCTCCGCGCCGCGGAGCCCGTCCGCCCCGAGCTCGGCGACCAGCCGCTCGGCCAGGGCCCGGTGCTCCGGGTGGATCCGCCGCACGGCGTCGAGGCCGGCCCCGGTGGCGGCCAGCAGCTTGGCCCTGCTGTGCGCGGGGTTGGGGCGGTACTCGGCGAACCCCTGGTCCACCAGGGAGTCCGCGGTGCGCTGCACGGCCTGGCGGGTGAGCCCCAGGCTCCGGGCGATCTCGGCGACCGGGGCCGGGGTGTGCAGCACCGACCCCAGCACCTGCCAGCGGGCGGCGGTGAGGCCGCCGGACCGGGCGAGGCCCTCGGAGACCGCGAGGAAGGCCCCGTTCAGCCGGAAGGCGCCCATCGCGGCCGCGGAGAGCAGCCGCTGCGCCTCCTCGGCGGCCCCCTCCGCCGGGGAGGGCGCCGCCGGGGAGGCGTCCTCGGGCCGCGCGCCGCCCCCGGGTTCCGGGGCCGTCACGCCCCCGCCTTCATCAGCACCTCGAACGCGCTCGCGTCGCTGTGCGCGAAGAGCCGGTACCAGGCGTCGAGGACCTCGGGCTCGAAGACGCCGAGCCGGGCGAAGACCTCGCGGGCGAACGCGACCGGCTCGGTCGGCCCGGCGGTGACCAGGTCGCCGTCGGTGACCGCGTCGGCCTCCCGGTAGCGCCCGCCGCCCCGGTAGCCGGTCGCGGCGAGGTACTCGGCGGCCCCGCCGGTGTGCTCGCGGTCGTCCAGCAGCCCCTCCCGGGCCAGCCCGGCGGTGGCGCCGCAGATCCCGGCCACCGGGACGCCCGCGTCGAGGAAGGCGCGGGCGGCGCGGGCGAACGGGGCGTTCCGCTCCGGGGCCTCGTCCCAGGAGGAGGCCCCGGGCAGGATCAGCAGGACCGAGTCGGCCGGGGCGAGGTCGTCCAGGACGGTGTCGGGCAGGATCCGGCTGCCGCCCATGGTGGTGACCGGGTCCCGGGAGAGGCCGACGGTGCGGACCTCGAAGGCGCCCGGCCGCCGGTGCGCCAGGCCGCTGCGGAGGTGCGCCGTGGTGTGCCCGGTCTCCCAGTCGGCGAGTCCGTCGGGCAGGGCGAGGTGTACTGTCCCCTTGTTCATGACAACATCTTGTCATATCGACAACATGTTGACAAGAGGATGGGGGGAGCCCTCCGGCGCCCGCCCCGCCCCTCCCCAGTGCGATGATCTCGACGTGGCGGGGAGTGGGCGGGCTACTCCCCGGCGCCCGGGGCGTCCGGGATCGGGCGCCAGTACTGGCGCTTCTTCTCGTCGCGGACCACCACCCCGACCGAGAGGAGTTCGCGGCGGAGCTCCTCGGCGTCCGACTCGCCGTCCGCCTCCAGCGCCTCGGCGCGCGCCTTGAGCAGGGCGTTGGCCTTGGCCGAGAGCTCGGGCAGGCCGTCCACCCAGCGCTTGAAGCCGCTGCGGTACGGGTCGGACTCCAGCCAGGGCCAGCCGTGGCCGGTGAAGGCCCGGCGGACCTCGCCGGCGTTCAGGTCGCAGGGGACGCGGACCAGCTCCTCGGTGCGCGGGCCGAGCAGCACCAGCCGGCCCTCGTCCAGGAAGCCGCCGTCCTTGGCCTTCGGCTCCAGGAAGACGCCGTGCACCTCGGAGCGGTCCACCTCCTCGGTGGTGCCGGTGCGGCGGAGCACCGCCCGGTCGGCGGAGACCGCCAGGCCGAGCGCGTGGTGGTGGTCCAGGAAGGCCAGGACCAGGCCGCCGACGCCGCCCACCGCGCCCGCGGCGATCGTCGACCCGGGCTCCGGGAGCGCCTCCAGCAGCTCGAACACGCCCTGGAAGGGGGCGAACGGCAGCGAGGCGATCCAGGCCGCGGCCCATCTGACCAGCAGCCCCACCCCGACGCCCAGCACGGGCAGGAGGACGTGGACGATGATCGGGCGGGCGACGACGCTCGCCGCTCCGCCGCCGCCGGGGTCGTGAGTGCTCATGCGGTCCAGGCTAGGGAAGCGCGCCGCGCGGGGCATCGACCGTGCGTGCGAAACCCGGGCGACCTCGGTCGGACCGGGGGCCGGACCGGTCGTACTTTCGGACGACGGCCCCGGTCCCGGAGGCGCCGGGCCGCCCTACTGACGGTAGCCGGAGAGGAACCGGCCGATCCGGCCGATGGCGGCGTCGATGTCGTCCGGGTGCGGCAGGGTCAGGATCCGGAAGTGGTCCGGGGACGGCCAGTTGAACCCGGTGCCCTGGACGACGTGGATCTTCTCCTGCAGCAGCAGGTCGAGCACGAACCTCTCGTCGTCGACGATCCGGTGCACCTTCGGGTCGATCCGCGGGAAGGCGTACAGCGCGCCCCGGGGCTTCACGCAGGAGACGCCGGGGATCTCGTTCAGCCGCTCCCAGGCGGTGTCCCGGCTCTGCAGCAGCCTGCCGCCGGGCAGTACCAGGTCGCGGATGCTCTGCCGGCCGCCGAGCGCGGCCTGCACCGCGTACTGCGCCGGCACGTTCGGGCACAGCCGCATGCCGGCCAGCGTGGTGAGCCCCTCCAGGTAGTCGGAGGCGTGCCGCCTGGGGCCGGTCACCGCGACCCAGCCGGAGCGGAAGCCGGCCACCCGGTAGGCCTTGGACAGCCCGCTGAAGGTCAGGCAGAGCACGTCCGGGGCGATCTCGGCGGGGCTGTGCATGACCGCGCCGTCGTAGAGGATCTTGTCGTAGATCTCGTCGCTGAACACGATCAGGTTGTGCCGCCGGGCCAGGTCGCACACGGCCTCCACCAGCTCGCGCGGGTAGACCGCGCCGGTGGGGTTGTTCGGGTTGATCAGCACCACGGCGCGGGTGCGGTCGGTGATCTTGGCGGCCATGTCGTCCAGGTCGGGCAGCCAGTCCGCGGACTCGTCGCAGACGTAGTGCACCGCCTTGCCGCCGGCCAGGGTGACCGAGGCCGTCCACAGCGGGAAGTCCGGCGCGGGCACCAGGATCTCGTCGCCGTCGTCGACCAGGGCCTGGATCGCCATCTGGATCAGCTCGGAGATGCCGTTGCCCAGGTAGACGTCGTCCACGCCGAGCTCGGGGAAGCCCCGGTCCGCGTAGTGCTGCACCACGGCCCGGCGCGCGGGCAGGATGCCGCGGGAGTCGCTGTAGCCGTGCGCGCCGGACAGGTTCCGGATGATGTCCTGGACCAGCTCCTCGGGGGCCTCGAAGCCGAACAGCGCGGGGTTGCCGGTGTTCAGCCGGAGCACGCTGTGGCCGGCCTCCTCCAGGGCGTTGGCCTGCTCGATGACCGGGCCCCGGATCTCGTACGAGACGTTGCTGAGCTTGCCGGACTGCCTGTACTCCATCGTCGCCCTTCCCTGCGGCCCCCGCCGTACCGGGGGCACTACTTGGTTCTACCAAGTGCGGACTTGGAAAGTCCAACCTGTTGTCTAGACTGTGGTCCATGCCGCGCCGAAGCTACGACCAGTACTGCGCCGTCTCCCGCGCCCTCGATGCCGCCGGCGAGCGCTGGACCCTCCTCATCGCCCGCGAGCTGACCGCCGGGCCGCGCCGCTACACCGACCTCCACGCCGACCTGCCCGGCGTCAGCACCGACGTGCTCGCCTCCCGGCTGCGCGACATGGAGCGGGACGGCCTGGTGGAGCGCCGCCGGCTCACCCCGCGCGGCGCCGCCACCGCCTACGAGCTGACCCCCCGCGGCCGCGGGCTGCTGCCGGTGCTGCGCGCGCTGGCCGACTGGGGGGCGCCCGGACTGGCCGAGCGCCGCCCCACCGACGCGTTCCGCGCGCACTGGCTGGCGCTGCCGCTCGCCGGTGCGCTGGAGCGGGCGGCCGGCGGCGCCTCCGGCACCGTCGAGGTGGTGCTGGAGGGCGGCGCGTTCCACGTCGTCCTGGAGGGCGGGGGCGCCGCCGGCTACGGGGACGGCCCCGCCCCCTCCGCCGACGCCCGGCTGGCCGCCACCGAGGAGGTCTGCGCCCGGATCGCCCGGGGGGAGCTGCCGCTGGGCGAGGCGGTGGCCGCCGGCTCCGCCGAGGTGGCCGGGTCCGGCCGCCTCGCCGCGGCGCTGGCCGGAGGCGCGCAGGCCGGGGCGGCGCCCGGCGCGCCCGGTTCCGCCCCCGCCGGGGAGGGCGCGCGGCGCAGCCGGGTGTGAGCTGCGCCGCATATCTGTCGGTGGGGTGTGCCAGGGTGGCGTCAACGACTCGCCTTCAGGGGGAACGATGGCGTACCTACTGGTCATGGGCACACGGAAAGGGTTGTTCCGGGCCACCTCGGACGACCGGCGGCACTGGGAGGTGAGCGGGCCGCTCCGCCTCGACGAGGACGGCTATGCCGACATGATGGGGATCTACGCCGTCGGCATCGACCCGCACACCCGCCGGGTGCTGGCCGGCGCGGAGAGCCCGCACTTCGGCCCCAGCGTCTGGTACAGCGACGACCTCGGCCGCACCTGGTCCGAGCCGGAGAGGGCGCCGATCGCCTTCCCCGGCGACGTCGAGGAGTCGCTCACCCGCGCCTGGCAGTTCGCGTTCACCGACGAGCCCGGCGAGGTCTACGCCGGCGCCGAACCGCACTCGCTGTTCCGCTCCACCGACGGCGGACTCCGCTTCGAGCTGGTCCGCGCGCTCTGGGACCACCCGCACCGCAAGGACTGGTTCCCCGGCGCGGGCGGCGGCGCGGTGCACACCGTCATCCCCGGCCGGGTGGACGCCGGCGGGACCGACCCCCGGGCGGTGACCGTCGCCATGTCCACCGGCGGCGTCTACCAGACCCGGGACGGCGGCGCCTCCTGGGCGCCCGCCAACGCCGGCATCACCGCCACCTTCCTGCCGGAGGAGACCCCCGAGTACGGCCAGTGCGTGCACAAGGTCGCGGTCGGCCCGGACGGCGCCTTCTACGCGCAGAACCACCACGGGGTGTTCCGCAGCACCGACCCGGCCCAGGGCTGGACCTCCATCGCCGACGGGCTGCCCAGCGACTTCGGCTTCGCCCTGGTGGCGCACCCCGGCCGCCCGGGGACCGCGCTGAACTTCCCGGTGATCAGCGAGTCCTGCCACCTCCTGCCGGAGCACCGGCTGCGCCCGCACCGCACCGACGACGGCGGCCGCAGCTGGCACCCGGTCGACGCGGGCCTGCCCACCGAGCCCTACTACGGCATCGTGCTGCGCGACGGGGCCGCCACCGACGGCGCCGAGGAGCCCGGGTTCTACTTCGGCACCCGCTCCGGCGACGTCTACGCCACCGTCGGCGACTCCGGCTCCTGGACCCAGGTCGCCGCGCACCTGCCGGACGTGCTCTGCGTCCGGGCGGCGGAGGTGTAGCGCCGTGGCGGTGACCGTGATCCTGCCCCAGGTCCTGCAGGCCGACGCGGGCGGAGCCAAGCACATCGCGGTGGAGCGGCCGGACGGCGGGGAGCCGCTCCGCGCCGTCCTGGACGAGCTCGCCCGCCGCCACCCGCGCCTGGACCGCCGGGTCCGCGACGAGCGGGGGGCGCTGCGCCGGTTCGTCAACGTCTTCGTCGGCGACGAGGAGTGCCGGGCGCTCGCCGGGCTGGACACCCCGGTACCGGACGGCACCGAGGTGCGCATCCTGCCGTCGGTGGCCGGGGGCTGACCGGGCCGGCGGCGCCGGCCGCCCGGGACCGGAGCGCCGGAACCGGAGGAGAGCGGGGGAGGACCCGCGGAACCGGAAGGAGAACCGGAGGCGGGGGCGACGGGGCGGCGCCGACCCGCCCGGAGCCCCGCCGACCTGCACCTGAACCGCCCGCGGCGGAGGATCCGTCCGCGCCGCCGGAAGCCCGGCGGAGGGTCCGGCCGGACCCTCCGCCCCGCCGTGCCGGAAAAATCTCCGCGGAAACCGGCGAGTTTTCGATTCCCGCCCGGTCTCAACCTGTGCGAGCGAGGTGGACCCGGGAGCGGGAGGGGGCCGGATGGGCGGCTGGACGGTGCAGGGCGGAACGATCGAGAGCGGGGTCGGCGCCGACCCGCTGGCGGCGCTGACGGCGCGCGACACGGCGGGCGACCTGCTCGGACCGGACCTGCTGCGGCAGGCGGTGGGCCTGGTCCTGAGCGCGGTCCAGCGGGTGGAGCCGGAGATGCTCGCCGAGCCCACCCCCTGCCCGGCCTGGGATCTGGAGATGCTGCTGCTGCACGTGGCCGATTCGCTGGCCGCGGTGGAGGAGGGGGCGGGCGCGGGCAGGGTCGGGCTGACGTCCGGGCCCGGCACCGCCGAGGAGGAGCACGGGGCGGTTTCGGCGGTCCGCATCCGGGCCTGCCGGCTGCTGCCCCCGGGGCGGGTGCGGCACGCGGGGGCGGCCGCGGTCGGCGACCGGTCGATGGGCGTCGCGGCGCTGGCCGCGGTCGGCGCCCTGGAACTGGCCGTGCACGCCTGGGACATCGGCCGGGCCTGCCGCAGCCCGGTCCGGATCCCCGGGGCGCTCGCCGCGCAGCTGCTGGACATCGCCCCGCTGGTGGTCACCGACGCCACCCGGCACCGGCTGTTCGGCCCGCCGGTCCCCACCGCCCCGGACGCCCCGGCCGGCGACCGCCTGGTCGCCCGCCTGGGCCGCACCCCGCCCCCGCTTCAGCACTGACCCCCGGCCGCCGGGGAACGCCTCCCGGACCGGCGGCGCCCGGCGGTTCTTTCGGCGCAGGTTCCCGTCCGGCCGGCTTCCCGAGCACGGCCCCGGCCGGGGCGCCGGCCCGGGCCCGAGAGGCGGGTCGCCCCGGTCCGGGGGCCGCCTCGCCGGCTCCGCCGGGCGGGCGCCGGAGGCCGGCCTCCTCGCCGGCTCCGCCCGGTGGCCCCTCCGGTGCCCGCTCCCGTCCGGCCCGCTCCCTGAGCACGGCCCCGGCCGGGGCGCCGGGGCGGGCCCCGAGCGGAGCCGGCCGGCCCCAGGGCCGTTCCGTGCGCTCCGGCGAGAGGGCGCCCGACCTCGGCCTCCCCGCCGACCCCGCCCGGACCGGGCCGGGCCGATGCCCCGCGCGTCCGGCGGCGCGGGCGGCACCGGGCGGACCGCCGGAGGGTCCGGCCGAGGCGGGGGAGCGGTACCGGTGCCGCTCAGCGCCCTACTCGGCCTCCTGCGCCTTCCGGGTCGGGGCCTCTCCGCCGGCCGCCTCCCGCTCGGCGGCCTTCCGGGCGGCCCGGCGGCTCTCCCGCACCCCGGAGAGCACCGCGAGGCCGATGATGATCGCCAGGCTGACCCAGAGCGCGTACTTGTCCACCAGCAGCACCACGTCCACCGCGTGCTGCCCCAGGCCGTAGCCGAGGCCGGCGACCAGCCCGGTCATCGCCAGTGCGCCCACGACGTCCAGGACCAGGAAGGTCGCCAGCCGCATGCCGGTCCACCCGGCCAGCGCGTAGACCAGGGCGCTGGGCACCCCGGGCAGCACCGCGGCGAGCACCCCGAACCGCAGGATCCACGGGTTCAGCTCCTGGGCCCGGGCGGCGAACCGCTTCGCGCGGTCGCCGGAGGCGAACAGGTCGACGATGCCCCGGCCCCACTGCCGGCCGGTCCACCAGAACAGCCAGTCGAACTTGGCCATGCCCACGGTCCCGGCGAACACCGCCAGCCAGAGCGGGATCTCGCCGATCCGGGCGAACGCGGCGGCGGAGCCGATCGCGGCCTTGCTCCCGGTGAGGAACTCCAGCAGCACCGGGTCGGAGGCGATCAGGTAGGGGCGGACCGGGAGCAGCACCATCATCAGCGCGAAGATCCCGAGGATCGAGCCGAGCAGCGCCTTGTCGGTGGTGGTCGCCTTGCCCTTCCAGGGCAGCACGTCGCGCAGGGTCGGCTGGGCCGGCCCGGACGGCTCGCCGCCCTCCCCGGCCGCGTCCCGCACGCCCTGCTCCTCGGGGAGGTCTTCGCGGGCGCCCCGGCCCGTCCGCGCTGTCGTCATGCCCACGAGTGTGGCGGACCGGCCGGGTACGGGACAGACGCGGGAGTCACCGCACCGGTATGAGCGGCGCGGACGGGCGGGATGACGGATGTCATGCCGGCCCGCGCGGCCCCGCCCCGACCTGCCCCGGAACCCCGTTCGGGAGAGTCCGGCCGCACGGGGCGGCCCTGGCCCGTACCGGCCACCGGAAGACCCGGTACAGCACCGCCCCCTCCGTTTAGCCTGCGGGCATGCGCGGTTCACGGGGAGTTCCTGCACTGCTGGCGGCCCTGCTCCTCGCCGGAGGGTGCGGGTGGCCCGGCGGGGATGCGGCGGACGGGGAGGACGGCCCGCCCTTCCCCGCGTCCGGCCTCAGCCCAGAGGAGCCGCTGCTCTGCGAGGGCGGCGAGCGCGGCGGCGAGGACTGCACGGCCGGCGGTGAACTGCGCTGGTCCGTCCCGCTGGACGACGACGGCGCGGAGTACTTCCTCGACCTTGACCAGCCCCGTGACGATGGCGACCCGCTGTTCACCACCAGGAGCCGGGTTCGGGCCCCCGCCGTGAACTACGCGCCGTGGAAGGAGGCCGACGGGACCCTCTTCTACGCTGAGGACGACCGGGTCCGGGCGGTGGACCTGGAGACCGGGCGGCAGCTCTGGGCGGTGCTGCTGCGCGGGGACCGGGTGGCGGACGCCAGAGGGCTGTTCTGGCAGGAGGGCGCCCTGCACGTCGAGTTCGGGTACGGCCCCCTGCCCTGGGAGTCGGGGGAAAGGGAGATGGTCGAGCTCGCCCCCGATACGGGTGAGGTGGTGGAGCGCGGGCCTCTGAAGCTCAAGACAGGGTGGGGGCGGCACGAGGAGGTCGTCGGCGTGATCGGCTCCACGGTGGTCGCCTACGGGCAGAACGGCGAGGCCGGCGCCTACGTCGACGGTGAGCGGAAGTGGGGCGCGGACCTGGACGGCTTCTCGGAGGGGGGCGAGCGGCACTCCGTCGACCGGGTACTGCTCCAAGACGGCGAGGTCTACCTGGTGTGCAGCGTGTGGAGGAACACCGGCGGTACAGGCGAGGAGAAGTGGGAGGAGGAGCGCACCGAGGTCCACCCGGTCGACCTGGAGACCGGAGAGGCGGGCGAGGCGCTGCCGCCCGATTCGGCCGTGGCGGAGCAGGTACTCGCGGAGGACGATCAGAGCGGCGGCGCGGACGTCTATCCCGCCGACCAGTACGGGCTGGACGAAGGACTTCAGTTCATGGCCGTCCCCGGATACGCATGGAAGAGGCAGGCGCTCGCCTACAACGCCTTCGGCATCAGCAGGATCGGGGCCTTCGGCGGTCCCGGCGACGGGGTGGAGGTCGCCATCGGATGCGCCCCCGACGGGGTCCGCCCGCAGCCGGTGGAGATCGAGGACGCCCTCCGCTGCACCAACCCCCGCTTGTTCGCGCTCAACCGCTGACCGGCGCGCCGCAGTGCGGCCGGTCGCAGGCCAGCACCCGGGGCAGGTACTCCTCCGGCAGGTCTTCCTCCTCCCGGAGCGACTTGGGCGGGGAGTCCGGGTCGACGAGGAGGCGCGGCCGATCAGCCGCGTCGAGGGCCAGTCCGACATCGGTGAACCGGCGCTCCACGGGGGCTACGTCCACCTTCCGAACTTCGGTGCATCCGGCGTCCGCGCAGGCCAGATAGGTGAGTTCGGTTCCGTCCCCGGTGGTGGCGGCGAGCTGCGGGCGCCCGGCCGAGTCGAGGGCGAGCCCGGCGAGCGGGCGGCGCCAGCCCGGGCCGGTGAGGGTGCGTTCCTCCGAAGCGGAGCAGGCGCCGTCCGCGCAGTCCACCAGCCGGACCGACCCGTCTTCGGGGGCCCGGTAGGCCAGGACGGGCCGCCCGTCCGGCCGGATCTCGATCCGGGATCCGGTCACCGGCCGCTTCCTACCGCCGTGCTCGTCGGTCGGGTACCGGGGCTCGGCGACCACGTTGCGGACCGGCTCGGAGCAGTCTCCGCCAGGGCAGGTGAACACGGTGATCGCGCCGGTGCTGCGGTCGTGTACGCTCACCGCGACCGAGCCGTCCGGGTGCGCCGCGACGTCCACCGGTGCGTGGCGGACGGGGCCCGCGTGCAGCGCGAAGATGGGGAGACCGCCGAGCCGGGAGGTCTCGCTGTCGGCGCAGTCCGCGGTGGGGCAGCGGTGCAGGCGCAGCTCCTGCCCGCCCCAGCCGGGTGTAGGCGCCAGCGAGGCGATGTACCGGGTACCGTCCAGCGCGGCGGCGGCCACCGCCCGGTACCTCGGGCGCCCGAAGACCGCGGCATCGTTGATCTCGTCCTGAGAGCCGCCCTCCTCGGTCAGCACCTCGCGGAGCGGGACCGCGCGGTCGGAGCATCCGGGGCCGCTGAGACAGGCCTCCCCGGCCCTGAGGACACCGTCCTCCCAGTACGCCCGGGTCAGGCCGGTCTCGGCGTCGCCGGCGTAGACGGCGCTGTCCGGGCCTTCGCGGTTCTCCTCGCCGTCGCTCTCCTCGGAGAGGACCCGGCACTCCGGGGCGCACCAGACCCGGTCCGGGAAGCGGCCTTCCGCCTGGAGGAGCACACTCTCCCCGGAGGCCGTCCGGACCTCAGCGTCCTGCGCCGGCTCCAGTTCGGCCAGGGGCAGCACGCCGTAGGACGGCGCGGTCGAGGGCACCGCCCACACCAGCGCGGGCAGCGCCGTGGCGGCCGCGGTGAGCAGCGCCAGCAGCGGGACCGGGCGGAGGAGGAGGGGCGGCCGCCCGCCGCCGCGGGGCAGCCCGTCGCGGACGGCGCGGATGTCGAGGGTGCGGATAACGGGGAGGGACCGGGAGTAGCGGACGTGCTCATGCAGCACGGCCACCGCGCACAGGCAGGCCAGCAGCATCCAGGACCCGGCCGCGGCGAGCAGCTGGACCGGCGGGCCGGCGGCGGCCGATAGCAGGCTCGGGATCGGCGCCCGGTCGAGGGCGTATCCGATGCCCGCCTGCACGCCGGCCGAGGCCGCCAGCAAGAGCAGCGGCAGCCCCAGCGCCCGGCCCCAGCGCCTGCGGAGCAGCGGGCGGACCCGGCGGAGCGCGGTGAGGTAGCCGGTCCGCTCCAGCAGGGCGCTGACGCCGGCGTACCCGGCCGGAACGGCGGCCGAGGAGACGGCCGCCACCGCGATGGCCGCCGCCCCCTGCGCCACCGGGGTCAGGTACGCGTACTCCGGCGGGAGCCGCTCCGCGCCGTGGAGCAGCCCCGATCCTGCGGCGGCCGCGCAGGCGAGGACCGCCGCCACGGCCGCCAGCGAGGCCAGCGCCGGCCACGGGCGGAGCGCCCGGCGCAGGGCGGCCCGTGCATCCACCGGGCCGCCGCTGAGCACCCCGGCCGCGACCAGCAGGGACGCTGTCCAGGAGACGGCGGCCGCGTACAGCGTCGGCGGGAGCAGGGCCAGGGAGACGGCGGGCAGCGGGGGCGGGAGGTCGGCGCCGTCCGGGCCGGGGAAGAACACGAGCTGCCCGCCGGCGTAGGCGAACCGGACCGGAAGCGCGGGGAGGAGCAGGCCGAGCAGGGCCAAGGGGAGCAGCGGCGCCGCCGCGGCGGTGAACAGCGGGCCTGCACTCCGGCGGAGGGCGTGCACGGCGCCGGGCAGGGGCGCCCGGAGCAGCCACCAGCCGAGCTCTTCGTGGATCGGCGGCTCGGGCGCGGGTTCCGCGGCCACCGCCGCCTCCGCTTCCTCCGGGCCCTCCGGGGAGAGGGCGGAGCCGTCGGGGCCGCCGCCCTCCCCGGGGTGCTCGCGGGCGCTCATGCCGATTCTCCCGGCCCCAGGGGAGGCGCCGGAGGATGCATGCCGCCCGGCGGCGGGCTCTGTGGCCGCCGCCTCCGGATTCCCCGGGGAGGGGGCGGGGTCCTCGGGGGCGAGGTCCTCCCCTGGGCGTTCGTGGTCGCTCATGCTGCCCCTCCCGGCTCCGGCGGACGCGGTGGGTCCATGCTGCCCGGTGGCGGGCGCCGCCGCCCGCCGCTGTCCTCGACCGGCCAGCGGAGCGGGGAGCCCGGGCCCCTGGGGCCGGTGCCGGGTCCCCCTCCCGCGACCGGCCCCGGGCCGGGTCCGCACGCGCCCCTGCCACCGGCGGCGGTCCGCGCCCACCGGTGCGGGGATCCTGGGGCGAGGCCGGGTGTCCCGCTCCGAGCGGTCGGCACCGGGGCGATCCCGGACTCCGCTCCTCCGCCCGGCCGCCCGTCTCCGAGCGCTTCTCGTCACCGGTGGCGGCCTGCGGGGCGGGGCTCCTCTCCGTGTGCCCGGTTCGCGGTTCGGTGCCGTCCTGCCGGGGCGGTCCGTTCCCGTGCGTTCCCCGTCATCGGCGGTCCGCGGCCCCGGGCCGCCGAGTCCGTCGGCCGGGGCTCTCCGCCTCTTTCTCCCGGCCCCTTCCCCATGTGCGGTTCCGGGCGGGCCGGCTCCTCCGGTTTCTCCCGGGGGCCGGGCCCCGCTCGCCGGGTCTCGTGGTCCCGGGGAGCCGGCCGCCCGGTTTTGGATGGATCGTTCCATAACATGCTAGGGTTCCCGGCATGGGAAGGCCGAGGAAGTTCGACGAGGACGAGGTGGTCGAGGCCGCCGCCCGGGTCTTCTGGGGCGGCGGCTACGACGGCACCTCCACCGACGACCTGTGCCGGGCCACCGGGCTGACGCGGAGCAGCCTGTACAACTCCTTCACCTCCAAGGAGGAGCTGTTCGTGCGGGCGCTCCGGCGCTACGCCGAGGAGCGGGCGGACCGGCAGGCCGCCCTCCTGGAGGACGAGGCCCGGCCCGGCCTGGAGCGCATCCGCGAGCTGCTCGCGATGATCGTCGAGGACGAGATGGAGGGCCGGGAGGAGGGGCGCGCTTCGGGCTGCTTCACGGTCAACACCCAGACCGCGCCGGTCCGGCGGCACCCCGCCGTGGCCGAGGTGCTCGACACCGACCGGCGCAAGCGGCTGGGCGTGCTGGAGGGGGCGATCCGGGCGGGCCAGGCCGACGGGTCCATCACCGCCGGCCGGGCCCCCGCGGAGCTGGCCTGGTACGTGAACTCGCTGGTGGGCGGGGCCCGGGTGGCGGGCCAGGCGGGCGTCGGCCGGGATGTGCTGGAGGGTGTCATGGCCACCGGCGTCCGGGCGCTGGAGCCCTGATGGCGGAGGAGAGCCCCAGGGGGTGCGGGGCGGTCCGGGAGCGTTCGCCGGGCCGGCCCCGGAGCGCCGCCGCCGGGGACGCCGGAGGCCGGGGCCCGGCGCCGTGCCGCCGAGTCGGCCGCCCGGCCCGGCGGAGGGCGGGCGGTCCCGCTCCGCCGGGCCGGGCGGCCGTCCTGCCAGGGCTCTGACGGGAAAGGCCCGGCCTCCCGGCCCTCCCCCGGTTCCCTCTGCGGGGCCGGGGCCGCCGCGGCGGTCTGCGCCCGGCCGCGCCCGTCCGCAGGGAACACGTTCCCCGCCGGCGGTCCGGGCGCGGGCGGCGTCCGGGCCCTGCGGCAGGGGCGCCGGCGGGGGCCGGAGCGGCTCCTCCGCCGCCCGTCCGGGCCGCCGACCCGTCGGCGCCCCTGATCCGACCGTGTGTGCGCTCTGCGCACTGCTGTGCCCGAATTTTGGGCAGATCATTCCAAAATCGAATCCGGCCGATCGAGAGAAAGAGGCACCCGTGCCCAGAACCGTCCACCTGATGGCCCTCGGCATCTTCGCCATGGTCACCAGCGAGTTCCTGGTCGGCGGCCTGATGCCGCAGATCTCCGCCGACCTGGGGGTGAGCATCGCCCGGGTCGGCTACCTCATCACCGCGTTCGGCCTGGCGATGGCGGTCGGCGGCCCGATCGCCGCGACCGCGCTGATGCGGCTCGCCCCGAAGACCGCACTGCTCGTGCTGTTCGCCGTCTTCATCGCGGGCAACGCGCTGGCCGCGGCGGCGCCCGGCTACCCGGTCATGCTCGCGGCGCGCGTCATCACCGGTGCGGCCTCCGGCGCCTTCTTCGGGGTGGCGGTCACCGCGGTCATCCGACTGGTCCCGGAGGGCATGCGGGGCCGGGCCACCGGTGCCGCGATGCAGGGGCTGATGGTCGGCACCCTGCTCGGGCTGCCGCTCTCCACCCTCCTCGGCGGGCTGTGGGGCTGGCGGGCCGCGTTCGCCGCGGTCGGTGTGCTGGCGGCGGCCGTCGCGCTCGCGGTGCTGGCCTTCATGCCGCCCCTGGCCCCGGCGGAGGACGCCGGCGGGCCGCGCGAGGAGGCCGCGGTGTTCCGCCGGCCGCGGCTGCTGGTCGCACTGCTCGGATCGACCTTCATCATCGGCGCGACCTTCTCCGCCTTCTCCTACTTCGCCCCGATCCTCACCGAGGTCACCGGCTTCTCGGAGGGGGCGGTCCCGGTGCTGCTGCTGGTCTACGGGGCGGCCTCGGTGGTCGGCAACGCCGTGGTCGCGCGGTTCGCCCAGTCGCACACCCGGACCGCCATCGCCATCGGCCTGGCGCTGAACGCGCTCTTCCTGGCCGGCTTCGCGCTCTTCGCCGGCGCCAAGGCCCCCGCGGTCGCCGCCATGATCGGCATCGGCCTGGTCGGCGTCACGCTCAACCCGGCGATGGCGATGCGGGTGCACCGCGCGGGGAACGCCCGCGCCCTGGTCAACACGGTCCACTCCTCCTTCATCACCTTGGGCGTGGTGCTCGGCTCCTGGTTCGGCGGCATGGCCATCGACGCCTACGGGCTGCGCGCCGCCCCCTGGATCGGCGTCGCCCTGGCCGCGGCCGGGCTGCTCACCCTGGTCCCGGACCGGCTCCGGGACCGGGGCGGCAGGTCCGGAAAGGGCGCCGCCCCGGGCGGCGCACCGGAGGCCGCCGGACCGGCGGAACCGGTCGGCGCGCAGGGGGCCTGAACCCGGCCGGCTCCGTGCGGGCGGAACGCCGCGTCCGAAAGGCGCGGTTCGGACTGCCGCAATCGGTGCGAAAGGGTTGGAAACGGGAGTGGCTGTGAACTGTGACACCGCTGTGACCAGGTGGTGTGACGCTGGCGGGTACGTGTCGCAGGGCGGACGCCGGGGCAGGCCGTCCGATCCTGGAGGGGCGTCGCCACGAGCGGCACCCTGGGACACGCCTTCTCCTGAAGCCAGAGGGGACACTCTGCAATGACCGATGCCATCCAGGCGGCCCTGGACGCCGCGTCCTCCTTCATCTGGGGGCCGTTCTTCCTCATCCCGCTGCTGCTGATCGTGGGTGTCTACCTCACCGTCCGCCTCCGCGGCCTGCAGTTCCGGGTGCTGTTCCACGCACTGTGGCTGGCGCTGGTCCGGCGCACCGAGAAGGGCGGCGCCAAGGGCGACATCTCGCACTACCAGGCGCTGAGCACCGCGCTGGCCGCCACGGTCGGCGTCGGCAACATCGCCGGTGCGGCGCTGGCCATCGGCGTCGGCGGCCCCGGCGCGCTGTTCTGGATGTGGATCACCGGCCTGCTCGGCATGGCCACCAAGTACTGCGAGGCGCTGCTCGGCGTGAAGTACCGCCGCCCCGACTCCAAGGGCGAGATGAGCGGCGGCCCGATGTTCTACCTGCGCTACGGCCTGGCCGAGAAGTTCGGCCCGGGCAGCGCCGGCGCCAAGCTCGGCGTGGTGCTGGGCTTCCTGTTCGCCCTCTTCGGCGCGGTGGCCTCCTTCGGCATCGGCAACATGACCCAGGCCAACGCGGTGGCGGGCCAGCTCGAGTCGACCTTCAGCGTGCCCACCTGGGCCTCGGGCATCGCGATGGTGGTCCTCGTCGGCGCCGTCATCCTCGGCGGGATCAAGAGCATCGGCCGGTTCGCCGCCGGGGTGGTGCCCATCATGATCATCGCCTACGTGGTCTCCGCGGTCCTGGTCCTCGTGGTGCACGTGACCGAGATCCCGGCCGCCCTGGCGCTGATCGTCACCGACGCCTTCACCGGCACCGCCGCCGTCGGCGGGTTCGCCGGCGCCGCCTTCATCATCGCGATGCAGCAGGGCATGGCGCGCGGCATCTTCTCCAACGAGTCCGGCCTGGGCACCGGCGGTATCGCCGCGGCGGCCGCCAAGACCGTTCAGCCGGTCCGCCAGGCGATGGTCTCGATGACCCAGACCTTCATCGACACCCTCGTCGTGGTCACCATGACCGGCCTGGTCATCATCGTCACCGGTGCGTGGAGCAGCCAGGCCGACACCGGCGACGGCGCGCTGATGACCAACTGGGCGATGACCGAGGCGTTCGGCGGCATCTCCCCGGCCCTGGCCCCGGTCGGCGGCTACGTGGTCGCGATCAGCCTGATGTTCTTCGCCTTCACCACCCTGGTCGGCTGGTCCTACTACGGCGAGCGGTGCCTGGACTTCCTGGTCGGCCGCGCCGCGGTGCTGCCGTTCCGGCTGCTGTTCGTGGCGGTCGTCTACGTCGGCGCGACCTCGGAGCTGAGCCTGGCCTGGACCTTCAGCGACGTGGCCAACGGCCTGATGGCGGTGCCCAACCTGATCGGCCTGCTGCTGCTCGGCGGCGTCATCGTGGCCGAGACCAAGAAGTACTTCTCCGACCCGGACTGGAAGAAGCCCGACCTGGTCGACGCGCGCAACGGCGACTGACCGCCGCGGCCGCAGCGGGGCGCCCCGGACCACCGGGGCGCCCCTTCGCGTTCCCGGCGCGGCCCCGGGCGATCGCGGGGAACGCCCCTCCAGGGCCGCGCCCCGCCGCCGCGGAGGCGGAGGAGAGGGGCGGCGGGGCGCCCTCGCGCCGCCCGCCGCCCCGCCCCTCGCCCGGCGGCGGCCCGGCCCCGGATCAGCGGACCGGGAACGGGGAGCCGCTGCGGGCCGCCTCGGCGACCGCGTCGCACGCCTCCAGCAGGGCCGGCCGGTCGTCCCCGTCCGGCAGGGCCTGGACGGCGGCGCGCATCCGGGCGGCGCGCCCGCCCGCGGCTTCGAAGCGGCCCAGCGCCAGCTCCATGCGGGCGGCCATGTCCTCCGCCTCGAGCCGGCTCCGCTCCCCGGCGGGCCCGAGCGCGGCGAACGCCTCCGCCGCGGCCCCGCACCGGCCGAGCGCCTCCTCGGTCGCGGCGACGTTGACCGCGTACTGCTCGGGGGAGTCGACCTCCTCGTCCGGCACGCCGTCGGTGCGCCGCAGGGAGAGTCGGGCCCGCTGCATGTGCGTCTGCCCCAGCTCGCCCCGGAGGCCGTCGCGCTCCTCGCCCTCCCCGGCCCCGGAGACGGCCGCCTCGTTGGCGCGCAGCGCCTCGGCCATCGCCTCCTCCGCCGCACCGGCGCCCTCCGCCTCCAGCGCCTCCCAGGCGCGGGCGCGCAGCGCGCGGACCGCCATCGCCTCCTCGCCCAGCCCCCGCCACAGCTCCAGGGCGCGCCGGTAGGCGCGGACCGCCTCGGCGGGCAGGCCCGCCGCGCTCAGCGCGCCCGCCGCCTCGTGGGCGAGCTCCGCGTGCCGGTACCCGTCGGGCCACTCCCGGGTGGCGTCCGCGGCCAGCGCGAACTGCTCGGCCGCCGCCCCGGGGTCCCCGGTCCGCCGGTGGCAGTGGGCCAGCCAGACCCGGGCCTGCACCCGCATCTCCTCGCCGTACTCCGGGCTGAGGTTCGGCAGCAGGTCCTCCAGCGTGGTCGCGGCTTCGGCGAACCGGTCCCGGGCCATCAGCGAGCGGCCCAGCTCCAGCTGGGCGGACGCGCCGGTGCCGCCGGCCCGGACGTGCAGCGACATGGACTCCAGGAAGAGGGCGCCGGCCTCCTCCGCGGAGCGGCCCTGCTCCATCAGGGCCCGGCCGAGGAGGTACGGCAGCTCGGCACGGTCCCCCGGACCGAGCAGCGCGGCCCGCTCCGGGTCGCCGTGCACGGACCGCGCCGCGGCCTCCGCGGCCTGCGGCTCGCCCCGCTCCAGCCGGAGCCGGGCGATGAGGAGCACGTCGGCGGCGGCCTGCGCCGTCCGGCCGGACTCCCGGTGGCCCTCGGCGGCGTCGGCGAACCGCAGCAGCGCGGCCTCGGGGTCGAACGGCACGGCCAGCCGGCCGCGCAGCTCGGCGACGTCGGCGATCCGGGCGCGGACCGCGGGGCCGGCGGGGAGCCCGCGCGCGAAGCCGGCCAGCCGGTCCAGGTCGGCGTCGAGCGCGGCGGCGGCCTGCGCCGGGTCCTCCTCCTCGCCGAGCAGCGCCAGCCGGAGCCGGCCCCGGAACAGCGGCACCGCGACCGCCTGCTCGCCGGTGGCCCCGCCGGCCGCGTGCAGCCGCTCCGCCTCGGCGCACAGCTCGTCCATCCGGGCGGACACGCCGTCCCGCTCGCCGGCCGCCGCCCGGACCAGGACGGCGCGGGCCCGCGCCACCACCGCCCGGCCCCGGTCGCGGGCCCGCTCGTACAGCCCGGCGGCCTCCTCCAGCGACGCGGCGGTGCCGGGTTCGGCGGGCAGGCCCAGCGCGCGGCCCTCGCCGATCTCGGCGCGCTCACCGGGGGAGGGCTCGGCGCCCGCGGCCTCGAACGCCCGCTCCGCCAGCCGCCAGGCCTCCGGGGCCGCCGGGTGCCCGGCCTCGGAGAGCCGGCGGGCCTCGGCCAGCCGCGCGGCGGGGCCGGCGCCGGGCACGGCCGGGGCGGGCGGCACCGGAACCCGCGCCTTGCGCAGGGCGGGCCCGCTCAGCCCGAGCGGGAGCTCCTCCAGCAGCGGCCCCGCGTCCATCCGGGCGCGGATCCGCTCGGAGACCGCGGTGGAGCCGTTCCGCCGGTCGTACCGGCCGGCGATGGCGAGCGCCTCGCCCCGGGCGTGCTCCAGCAGGGCGGCGCAGGTCCACTCGCGCCCCTTGGGGCCGGGGACGGGGCGGTCCCCGTGGCCCAGCTCGGCGACCCGGCGCATCAGCAGCGCGGCGCAGGCCGCCCACTCCATCAGCATCACCAGGTCGCCGTGCTGCTCCCAGCGCTGCGCCTGCTCGCCGAGGATCTCCAGCCCGCGCGCCTCGTTCCCGGTCAGCGCGCAGAACTCCATGTGCGCGGCGACGGCCTCGGTGAGCGCCTCCTCGGACCGGACCAGCCGGTAGCCGCGCAGGTGGTGGCCGCGGGCCTGGTCGGCCCGGCCCAGGCGGACCAGCGGCAGCAGCGAGTAGGAGAGCACGTAGTGCGGCTCGTGCAGGCAGCCGGCGCCGCCGTCGAGCACCGGGGCCCAGGCGTCGACGGCCGCCTCGTCCCGGTTCTGCTCCGCCTCCCACTTGCCCAGCTCGCGGACCTCGCAGGCCCTGCAGTCGGCCATCCGGTCCCGGTCGGCGGCGAGCATCGCCGACCGGGCGCGCTCGGCGCGCTCGGCGTCGCCCAGGTAGGCGGCGAACTCGAACTCCTTGCCGTGCGCCGGCCGCTCGGAGTGCCCGGCGAGCCGGTACCGGCGGAGCATGTCGGCCAGCAGCCCCTCGACGGCGTCGAGCGTCACGTCGGGGTGGCGGATGGCGTCGCCGCTCACCCACTTGAACTTCCAGTGCAGGCCGTGGACGTCAGCGGAGTCGAAGTCGTCCGGCCGCTCGTCCCACATCCGCAGCAGCCGGGAGAACGGGACCAGCATCTTGGGGCCCTCGGAGCTGAAGCTGTACGCCGAGACCAGCCGCTCCAGCGCCTTGATCAGCAGGGACCGGTCGCCGGTGGACTCGGCCTCTGCGGTGAGCGCCTCGGCCCGGGCGGTGTACGCCGGGCCGTAGGGCTCTCCGCCGAGCCGGCGGATGTCGGAGCGGATCTCTTCGCGGGAGCGGGCGGTCATCGGGCGCCTCCGGAGGGGTGGTCGGTCGGGGGCGTCTGCGGAGCGGGGGCCACCGCCCAGTCGAGCAGCTCCAGGAAGGTGCGGTTGAGCAGCGCGGAGTCGGCCGGGCGGAGCGGGCGCCGGGACATCAGCAGCGCCTGGCCGTAGAGCGCCTCGACGGCGGTCCCGGCCAGCCGGGCGTCGTCCACCCGGGCCATCCGCCGCACCAGCGGGTTGAGGTGGTTGAGCACCAGCCGGGCGCGCGGCCGGGTCTCGCGCAGCGAGCCGAGGATGCCCGCCCACAGCCCGTCCGAGGCCGCCTCCTCCTCGGCCCGGGCCCGCTCGTGGCGGGCGCCCCGGTCGTCCAGGTACAGGGCGGGGACGGAGGCGGGCCGGTAGGCGCGGAGCGAGACGTCGCAGTCGAGCCGGTCCAGGGCGCTCCGGGCGGCGGCGAGGAACGGCGCCAGCGCCAGCTCCTCCCCGCCGTCCACCGGGTCGAGGTGGGCGGTGACGGTGTCGGTGTCCAGCTCGGCGACGGAGGTGCCGGGCCGGGCGGAGGGCAGCAGCTCCACCAGCTCGGCGTCGTAGGTGTAGCCGCCGTTGACCACGCCGATGCCCTGCGCCGCGGCGATCGCCGCGACCTGGTGGAACTCCTCGGTGGTCCGGGTGTAGTGCACCACCGGGTGGCGGCGGGCGAACTCCTCCAGCGACACCCGGCCGTCGGTGGTCTCGAACGGCAGCCACGGCAGCATCGACCGGAGCATCTCCGGGTCGTGCCGGGCCAGCGACTTCACCCCCAGGTGGTGCACGGACAGGAAGCGCGCGAGCAGCTCGGGGGAGCCGGCCGCCAGCTCGGCCAGCCAGCCGCGGATCCGCTCGCCGAGCGCCTCGCGCACCGCGGCCAGGGTCTCGTCCTCGTAGAGGCCCTCCCGGGACGCGGTGGGGTGCAGCCCGTCGGTGTCCAGCACGCACCGGACGAAGAACGCCCAGTCCGGCAGCAGCCCGTCGGCGCGCTCGGTGAGCAGCATGCCCTTGAGGTGCACCCGGTGCGCGCCCTGCTGCGACGGGCTGACCGACTCGGGCAGCACGTAGGCGACGCCGCGCACCCCGGCGAGCGGCACGTCCAGCTCGATCGCGTCCAGCGGGGCGAAGCCGAAGACCTCCGCGCAGTGCGCGGCGAACGCGGCCCGCCGGTCGTCCGGCCCGGCGTGCGGCCGGTCCCACACCGGCCGCTCGTTGACCGGCTCGCCGCCGACCCGCACGTCGTAGCGGAGCAGCGAGCCGAAGTGCCGGGCCAGCTCGGCGACCCGGCCGGCCTCCAGCCACTCGCCGGCGCCGGGGCGCGCGACGAGGTGCACCGTCGTCCCGGGCTCGGGGCGCGCCTCCCCGGGGAGGGTGCGCACCGTGTAGGAGCCGTCCTCGCGGGCCCGCCACTCCACCGGCGGCGCCTCGGGGTCCCGCGCGGAGCGGCTGACCACCCGGATCTCCTCGGCCACCACGAAGCAGGCGAGCAGCCCGATCCCGAACTGGCCGAGGAAGTCCGCCCGCGCCGTCTCCAGGCCGCCCCGCTTGGAGCTGCGCCCGATGGTGGCCAGCAGGTCGTGCACCTCGGCCTCGGTCAGCCCGATCCCGGTGTCCTCGACCCGCAGCTCGCCGTCCCCGGGCAGCAGCCGGACGGCCGCCGGCGCACCGGGGTCGGCCGCCCGCCGCGCGGTGATGGCGTCCACGCCGTTCTGCAGCAGCTCCCGCAGGTAGACCTTGGGGCTGGAGTAGAGGTGGTGCGAGAGCAGGTCGACCAGTCCGCGCAGGTCGACCTGGAAGGTATGCGACATGTCCTCGATCCTCGGCAAAGGGGGCTCACGGCGGGCGTCCGGGAACCGGGCCCGCGCCGCCGCGCCCCGCCGTCCGGCGGGGCGCCGTGCAGGGACGTCCTACCTGCCCGGTGGGACAGGCGGCGAACCGGGGGACGGACCGCCCGCCGTTCCGGCGCGACACCCCTCCCGGCCGCACGGGCCTTCCGCGCCTGGGACGGCCCGGAAACCGCCCCGGTTCCCCGCCCCGGGAGCGGGGACATGCCCTCCCGGCCTGTTCTCCGGCCCCTCCCCGGGAGAACGCCCCGCCGGCCGGGCAGGGGAGGAGACGCGCGGAGGCGGAGCGGGGACGCTCCGGGCCGGAGAGGAGAAGGGGCGCGCGAGGCGGGCCTCCGGGACGGAGAAGGCGGCGGCCTCCGGTGCCGGGGAGGTCGCGGGTGGGCCGCGGTGGGGGCGGAGGGCGGCCGGGTGCGGGCCCGGCCGTGCGCCTCGTGGTGGCCCCAGCAGGATTCGAACCTGCGACACCGGCTTTAGGAGAGCCGTGCTCTGTCCCCTGAGCTATGAGGCCTTCGGGGACCAAGGGTAGCGGAGGACGGCGGGAGGTGCTGCACCACCGGGGAAGGCGGAGGGGAGGGGCGGCCGGGGCCGGGCTTTGAGTACTCTTTCCCCTATACGGTTGTCATCGCCCGCGCGTGACATGTGCCACATTCGAATGCGTGCGCCGGTGCGGGCGGTGCGCCGGGGCGGCCGCCGCGTGCGGTCGGCTGGCCGGGGCACGGTGGTGACCTGGGAATCCGCGAGGGCATGCGGCCGGGACCGGGAAGAGCGGTCCGCGGTCACGCTCGGCGGATCATGCCGACACGTCCGGTTGTGGACTTTGTAGTACCTTGCCATGCGGCCACGCCAACGTCCGAAGATCCGAAACAGGCAGTCCGGAGGACCAGGTGCCGTTCTTTCGCGTATCGCCGCGGTCGACCGACCGCGGTTCGAGAGGCGGATCCGGTTCCGTGCTCTCCCTCTCCGAGGGGGCGCGGTCCCGCGCGGCGCGCGGTGTCGTCGTGGTGCTGCTGCTGGCGCTGGTGCTGATCCCGGCGGGCGAGGGCGCGCTGGCGCCGGTCACCGCCCCCGCCTTCGCCGACGAGGACCTCGACGCGCTCGCGGAGCAGGCGGAGCAGGCCAAGGACGACCTGGAGAAGGCCACCAAGGACTACACCGACCGGGAGAAGGACCTCGAGGCCGCCCAGGACGAGCTCGTCGACACCCTGCACGACCTGCAGCAGACCGAGCTGGAGCTGAGCGACATGCGCGAGCCGCTCGCGGAGATGTCCAGCACCCTGTACAAGCAGCCCGACGCCGGCGTGCTCGGCCTGATGACCTCCGGCACCATCGAGCAGGACCTGCACGTCGACTCCTACGTCGGCAAGCTCGCCGAGGACAAGGACGCGCTCATCGAGGAGGCCAACGACCTCCGCGACGAGCAGGTCGAGCTGACCAACCAGGCCCAGCAGCTGCAGTCCGAGACCCAGCTGGCCAAGGTCGAGCTCCGGGACGACCTGGACGCGCTCAAGGACCAGTCCGAGGAGAGCACCGACGCGCTCACCAAGGAGCTGAAGGACCGCGGGCTGGACGTGGACGCCTACATGGCCGGCGTGGAGTGCGACGCGGAGAAGGGCAAGGCCGCCAAGGACTACCCCAACGGCCTGCTGCCGCAGGGCGCGCTCTGCGAGCTGCCCCAGGGCGACCACTTCCTGCGCGCCGACGCCGCCGTCGACTTCATGAAGATGGACCAGGCCTACCAGGAGCAGTTCGGCGGGCCGATGTGCATCACCAGCTCCTACCGCGACCTGCCCAACCAGCACCGGGTCTACGCCGAGCAGCCGCCCGGCAACGCCGCGGTCCCCGGCACCAGCAACCACGGCCTGGGCCAGGCCATCGACCTGTGCGGCGGCGTGCAGAACCAGGGCAGCCCGCAGTTCAACTGGCTGGAGGCCAACTCCAAGGAGTACGGGTGGTTCCACCCGGCCTGGGCCTACTCCAACCCGTTCGAGCCCTGGCACTGGGAGTACGAGCGGTAGGCGCCCCCGCCCCGGGCCGCCGCTCGTCAGAGGGCGGCCGGGAGCGCCCGGGCGGGTGGGGGCCGCCCGCCCGGAAGGCGCCCGGCGGGCCCCGCAGCGGCCCGCGCGCAGGCGCGGTCAGTCGACCGCGACCGGCTTCTCCGGGGCGATCTCCGAGGTGCAGCCGGGGCAGCGGTCGGCCTGCCGGCTGATCGGGCTGAAGCAGCGCGGGCAGTCCCGGGTGGCCGCCTCCTCCTGCTTCGTCAGCCGCTCCATCAGCTTGCCGACCGGCAGCACCACGAAGAAGTAGAGGATCGCGGCGGTCAGCAGGAAGCCGATCGCGGCGTCGATGAACGCCCCGTACATGAACCGGCTGCCGTTGATCTCGAAGTAGAGCTCGCCGAACTGCGGAACGCCGCCGAAGATGCCCAGCAGCGGGGTGATGAACCCTTCGGTGAACGCGGTGATCAGGTCGGAGAAGACGGCGCCGATGACCACGGCGACCGCCAGCTGCACCAGGTTCCCCTGGAGCAGGAACTTCTTGAAGCCGTCCAATGGGCCTCCTTCTGTACGTCCGGAGCGCGGCCGGAACACGGCTCCGCCCGGCACCGGGGCGCCGGGCGGAGTGGAATGCGCCGAACAGGATTCACTACGGTACGTCGAGGGTCAACCGCGAATGGTTAAAACGACCGCTCCGGCCTGGGAGTACCCGGCGAGCCGCCGCGCCTCGGCGGCCGTCGCGGCGACCACGACCAGCGCCCCGGGGGAGCCGCCGACCGCCCCGCCGGGCGGCTCCGGGACCGCGATCACCGGGCGGTCCTCCGCGACGACCCGGGCCGGCGGCGGCCCGCCCGGGCCCCCGTCCAGCACGGGGACGGCGGCCAGCAGGTCGACCCGGGAGCCCGGTTCGACCAGGGCGGCCGCCCCGGCGTCGGCGATCCGCACCGGGACGGCGACCAGGCCGGCGCCGTAGTCGGCCGCGGGCGGGTCGGCGAACCGCGCGGTGGTCAGCACCTCGCCGCGGCGCACCGGGCCGGTCAGCGACCGCCCGGCGGGGTCGCTCTCCGCGGGCAGCGCGCCGTCCGGCACGGCGCCCCGGGGGAGTTCGCGCACGGCGGTGTCGGCCGCGCCGACCGGCGCGCGGGGCGAGAGGTCCCGCGCGGCGACCAGGACCGGTTCGACGGGTTCGGGGGCGGGGCGCAGCACCAGCAGCGCCCCGGCGAGGGCGAGTGCGGCACACGCGCAGCCCAGGGCCCCGCGGTGCCGGGCGACGGCGAGGGCCGGTCGGTACGGCATGCCCCGCAGGCTAGGGCGGCCGGGGCCGCGGCGGGGAGGGGCGGTTCCGCCCCTGTGGACGGACGGCCGCGGACGGGGCGCGGGCGCCCGGGGAGAGGGGCGTCCCGGCGGCGTCCGGACACGGCTGCGGCCGGCCCCGGGAAGGGACCGGCCGTGCGAGCAGGGCGGCGGGGAGAAGCGGGCAAGAGCTCTCGGCCCGCCGCGGGGGTCAGGCCTTGGCCGCCACCGGGGCGCTGGAGCCGCTGCCGGTGCTCTTCGAGGCGGCGCCGGAGGACGACGACCCGGAGGAGGCGGAGCCGCTCTTGGCGGAGTCGGAGGAGGAGTCCTTGGCGGCCGGCGCGGCGGAGTCCCCGGAGCCGGAGGGGGCCGACCCGTCGGAGCCGCCCTTCGACGACCCGGCGAGCACGGAGCTGTCCGAGCTCTTGGCGCTGTCGGTCCGGTAGAAGCCCGACCCCTTGAAGACGATGCCCACCGCGGAGTACACCTTGCGCAGGCGCCCGTCGCACGAGGGGCAGACGGTCAGCGCGTCGTCGCTGAAGCTCTGCACGACCTCCAGGGGCTCGCCGCACTCGGTGCAGACGTACTGGTATGTAGGCACGTGGTTCCTCCTTGCTGGCACTCTTGCCCGTCGACTGCCAAATAGTACGCGGTTGAGCAGCGGGGCCGCGACATCGGGGCCGCCGCAGCAGGGCGGCGGACCGCCGGTCGATGCAACGCGGCGGGAGGGCCCGCTGTTCCGCGGCGGCCGCCGGAGGCGGGGCCGGGGAGCCGGCCTCAGAGCATCCGCACCCCGCCACCGGGCGTGACGACCCCCTGTACCGGGCGGTCGTGCGGCTCCGCCGGGACCTCGTCCAGGAACTCCGTGTCGTAGATCACGCCGAGGGTGAGGGTGTTCGGCCCGACCAGGGAGAGCGCCCGGTCGTAGCAGCCCGCCCCCTTGCCCAGCCGCCGGCCGGCCCGGTCCACCGCGAGCGCCGGGCAGACCACCGCGGCCGCCCGCGCCACCGCGTCCGGGCCGTACCGCGGCCCGGTCGGCTCCAGCAGTCCGAACCGGGCCGGGGCCAGGCCGTCCGGCCCCTCGTAGGCGGCCCAGTCCAGCGCCCCGCCGGGGAGGAAGACCGGCAGCAGCACGTAGACGCCCTGCTTCCACAGCGCGGCGACCAGCTTGCGGGTGTCCGGCTCGGTGCCCACCGAGTAGTAGGCGGCGACGGTCCCGCCCATCGACAGCCGCGGCAGCACCGCGACCGCGTCGCGGATCGCCGACCCGGCGCGGTCCCGCTCGGCCGCGGTCGTCTCCTCCCGGGCGGCGAGCAGCCGCCGGCGCAGCTCGGCCTTGGGGCCCGGGGCCCGCGGGGCGGAGGGCCCGGATGCAGCGTTCATGGCGTCGAGTCTCGCAGAGGCCGCCCGGTGAGGGGGCGGGGAAGGGGCGGTGAACGCCGGGTGCCGACCGGCCCCGTTCTCCCTGGACACGGGGAGACGCCCAGGTCAGCCCACGCGCGGCGGCGCAGAGGCGGCGCCGAGGTGCCCTAGAGTTCGCTCATGATGGATAAGCGACACTCCCCGTCCGGGATCACCAAGGCCGTCGTGCCCGCCGCTGGCCTGGGAACGCGCTTCCTGCCGGCGACCAAGGCCACGCCCAAGGAGATGCTCCCGATCGTCGACAAGCCCGCGATCCAGTACGTGGTCGAGGAGGCGGTCGGCGCCGGCCTCGGCGACGTCCTGATGATCACCGGCCGGAACAAGCGCTCCATCGAGGACCACTTCGACCGGGCCTACGAGCTGGAGGAGGCGCTCCGGGCCAAGGGCGACGAGGAGCGCCTGCGCGGGGTGCGCGCCCCCAGCGAGCTCGCCCAGGTGCACTACGTCCGCCAGGGCGAGCCGCGCGGGCTCGGCCACGCGGTGCTGTGCGCCGCCGCGCACGTCGGCGACGAGCCGTTCGCGGTGCTGCTCGGCGACGACCTCATCGGCGAGCGGGAGGCGCTGCTCAACCGGATGCTCGAAGTGCAGGCCGAGCGGGGCGGCAGCGTCGTCGCGCTGATGGAGGTCGAGCCGGAGCAGGTGTCGCTGTATGGCTGCGCCGCGATCGAGCCGACCGCCGACGGCGACGTCGTCCGCGTCACCGACCTGGTGGAGAAGCCCGCGGCGGAGGCGGCGCCCAGCCGGTGGGCGGTGATCGGCCGCTACGTGTGCGCCCCCGAGGTGTTCGACGTGCTGCGCGACACCCCGCCCGGCCGCGGCGGGGAGATCCAGCTGACCGACGCGCTGCGCGAGCTCGCCCGCCGCAAACCCGACGAGGGCGGCCCGGTGCACGGCGTGCTCTTCCGCGGCCAGCGCTACGACACCGGCAACAAGGCCGACTACCTGCGCACCGTCGTCGAGTTCGCCTGCGCCCGCCCGGACCTGGCCGACGACTTCGTGCCCTGGCTCCGCGACTTCGCCCGCGAACTGCCCGACGGCGGCTGAGCGGCGCGCCGGCCGGGCCGGCGGCCGCCGAAGAGCCCGGCCCCGCCCCTCCTCTGCGATGACCTTGGCGTTGCGGGGGTATCAGAGCGCTCTGACGGCCCCGCAACGCCAAGATCACCGCCCCGGTGGTGGAATCTCCCATCGACGATCTTCTGAGAGGCCGCCGGGGATGCGGGTGATCGCCCGGTGCGGCCGCCCCGGGATTCCCCGCCCGGCCGCCCGCCCCGCCCCTGGGGCCGGGCCGCGCACGGCCCGCCACCGCCCCCCTCGCGGGGCTCCCTCCAGGGGGGCGTGGCCGTCTCGGTCCCTGGACCGCCGCTTCCCCGGACCGCGGCCGGACCCGCCGGGCGGCCGTCTCCGCCCTCGTCCGCGCCTCCGAGCGCGGCGCGGACGGGAGGGCGCGGCCTTGTGGGAGAGTCCGGTTGTACCGGCCTGCGGGGGCCGGGATGATGGCCGGGGCGGCCGGTGCCGCCCGGGCCGCGCCGGGTGCGGCCGGCGGCCGCCCGCCCCGGAGGCGGGCCCAGGGGTTCCTCGGAGGTGCATGGTGAAGAGCGTCGAGCAGCACATCGCGGACATCCTCGGGGTGGTCCGCCCGGTCGCCCCCATCGAGCTCGACCTGCAGCGGGCGCACGGCGCGGTGCTCGCCGAGGACGTGTACTCCGCCGTGTCGCTGCCGCGCTTCGACAACTCCGCGATGGACGGCTACGCGGTGCACGCCGCCGACGTCGCCGCGGCCCGGGAGGACGCCCCGGTGCGGCTGCCGGTCGCCGCCGACATCGCCGCCGGCGACTCCTCCGCGCACACCGTCCTGTCCGGGCACTGCGCCCGGATCATGACCGGGGCGCCGATGCCCTCCGGCGCCGACGCGGTGGTGCCGGTGGAGTGGACCGACGGCGGCCAGGCCGAGGTGGCCGTCCACCGGCCGGCCGCGGTCGGCGACGCGGTCCGCCCGGAGGGCGGCGACGTGCTCAAGGGCGACCTGGTGCTGCGCGAGGGCGCCCGGATCGGCGCCGCCGAGATCGGCGTGCTCGCCGCGATCGGCCGCCGCGCCGCGCCGGTCCGCCCCAAGCCCCGGGTGGTCGTCCTGGCCACCGGCGAGGAGCTGGTCGAGCCGGGCGACCCGATCGGCCCCGGCCAGATCTGGGAGTCCAACGGCTACATGCTCACCGCCGCCGCCATCGACGCGGGCTGCGCCGGCTACCGGCACGCCTTCGTCGGCGACGAGCCCGGCGCGGTCATGGCCGCCCTGGAGGACGTCCTGGTCCAGGCCGACATCGTGATCACCACCGGCGGCGTCAGCATGGGCGCCTACGACGTGGTCAAGGAGGAGCTCTCCCGGCTGGACACGGTCCACTTCGAGAAGGTCGCCATGGAGCCCGGCAAGCCGCAGGGGTACGGCACGATCGGCGAGGACGCCACCCCGATCGTCACCCTGCCCGGCAACCCGGTCAGCGCGTTCGTCTCCTTCCAGATCCTGGTCCGCCCCGCGCTGCAGCGGATGCGCGGGCTGCCGCCGGAGCCGCTGCCCACCGTCCGCGCCCGGCTGACCGAGAGCGTGGCCTCGCCCCCCGGCCGGCGCTCCTACCGCCGCGTCGTGCTGGACCGGGTGCAGGGCGGCGCGGTCGCCACCCCGGTCGCCCGGCAGGCCTCCCACCAGCTGGGCGCGCTCGCCGAGATCAACGCCCTGGCCGTGGTCCCCGAGGAGCCGACCGAGCTGCCCGCCGGCGCCGAGGCCGAGGTCGTCCTGCTGCCCCGGCCGTGACGGCGGCTACAGTCGGACCCGACCGTCCCGAAGCAGGAGAGCGCAGCGCAGCCATGTCCACACCCCACCCCTCCGGGTTCAGCCACCTCGACTCCGCGGGCCGCGCCCGCATGGTCGACGTCACCGCCAAGGAGGTCACCGCCCGCACCGCGACCGCCACCGGCCGGGTGCTGGTCTCCGCCGAGGTGATCGAGGCCCTGCGCGGCGGCACCGTGCCCAAGGGCGACGCGCTCGCCGTGGCCCGGATCGCCGGCATCCAGGGCGCCAAGCGCACCCCCGACCTGGTCCCGCTCTGCCACCCGATCGCGGTGCACGGCGCCGACGTGGAGCTCACCGTGCGGGAGGAGGACGTCGCGATCACCGCCACGGTGCGCACCGCGGACCGCACCGGCGTGGAGATGGAGGCGCTGACCTGCGTGATGACCGCGGCCCTGGGCCTGGTCGACATGGTCAAGGCGATCGACCCGGAGGCCGTCGTCACCGACGTCCGGGTCGAGGAGAAGACCGGCGGCAAGACCGGCCACTGGACGCGCTCCGGGGCCGGCCGCGGGGAGGGCGCGTGACCGCCGGGGAACCGGGCGGCGGCGCGCCGAGCGCCGTCGTCATCACCGTCTCCAACCGCGCCTCCGCCGGGGTGTACCCGGACCGCTCCGGCCCGGTCCTCGCCGAGGCGCTGCGCGGGGCCGGGCTGCGCCCCGACGGCCCCTGGGTGGTGCCGGACGGCGAACCGGTGGCCGAGGCGCTCCGCCGCGCGCTGGAGGCCGGCTACGACGCCGCCCTGACCACCGGGGGGACCGGCCTGACGCCCACCGACGCCACCCCGGAGGCCACCCGGCCGCTGCTGGCCTGCGAGATCCCCGGCATCCCCGAGGCGCTGCGCGCCCGCGGGCGGGAGAAGGGCGTCCCCTCCGCGGTCCTCTCCCGGGGGCTGGCCGGCATCGCCGAGCGGGACGGCCACCGGATGCTCGTGGTCAACCTCCCGGGGTCGCGCGGCGGCGTCCGGGACGGCATGGAGGTGCTGGCCCCGGTGCTGGTGCACGCGATCGAGCAGATGCGCGGCGGCGACCACTGACCCGCCGCCGGATGCCCGCGTCCGGCGGTGGTGGAATACTGGGGTGAGCCGCCCGAAAAGGCGTGGAGAGGCGCTCGGGCGGAACCGGAGGAGAGCACGGAAGTGAACCGGATACGCGGTTGGCCGGTCACCCTGGAGGAAGGGGAGGTCGGCCTGCGCCCGCTCCGCGTCCGCGACGCGCGGGCGCTGCGCGAGACCCGCCTGCGCAACGCCGACTGGCTGCGCCCCTGGGAGCCGACCTACCCGGAGATGCCGCTGCGCTCCTCCTCGCTCACCCCGTACGTGGCCATGCTCCAGGCCATCCGGCGGGAGGCCCGGCACGGCCTGTCCATGCCGTGGGCGATCACCGTGGGCGGGGAGTTCGCCGGCCAGCTGACGATCAGCGCCGTCGTCTGGGGCTCGGCCCGCTCCGCGCAGGTCGGCTACTGGATCGACCGGGCCCGCGCGGGCAGGGGCGCCACCCCCACCGCGGTCGCGCTCGCCGTCGACCACGCCTTCTTCGTCGTCGGCCTGCACCGGATCGAGGCGAACATCCGCCCGGAGAACGCCGCCAGCCGCCGTGTCGCGGAGAAGCTCGGCTTCCGCGAGGAGGGCGTGCGCAAGCGCCAGCTGCACATCGACGGGGCCTGGCGCGACCACATCTGCTACGCGCTGACCACCGAGGACGTCCCCGGCGGACTGCTCCGGCGGTGGCGGGCGCACCGCGACGGAAGCGCCGCGGAGGGCCGTTCCTGACCCTGGATCCCCGGTCGGCGCCCCGGTCTTCGCGACATAGCCGCCGCCCGCCCGGGCGCACGGTACCGTCGTACGGTCGGCGCCTCCGGGCGGGGCGGGCCGGGTCCCGCCGAGCCCCGCCGCGCCCCTGGCGGAGAAGGCCGGTGCAAGAAGAGGAAGACTGCAATCTCACGACACTCCGGCCCGAATACCGCGCATTTACGGACACTCGGTCGTACCGTGCGGAACGTAGACGCATCAGGGATGTCGGCAACACGTGCATACGGCGCATGGAGCACGGCGCATGGGACGCGGACCGCTGAGAGGCGCGGCCGCCGGGCCGTGAGGCGGGACCGGGGAACCGGACCGCAGCCGCACTCCGGCCGCCGTCGCCGGAGGGCCGGGTTCGAGGGGCGTCCGGGAATGTCCGATGGCCGGTGGTGCGAGGAGGGGCGATGAACAGCTCAGCCTTGTACTTGGCCATTGTCGTGGTGTGGCTGGTCGTCCTGGTCCCGATGCTGCTCCGGCGGGACGCCGCCGACCCCGACCCCGCCGCCCTGGACCGCAGCGACCCCCGGGCCGCGGACCCCGGCCCCGATGAGGACGGCGAGGAGGACGGCGACGCCCGCGCGGAGGGGTACCCGGGCGGCGCCGATGACGCCGACTACGACGAGTACCTGCCGGGCCCCGGGGCCGATGGGGGCGGCGGCCCCGCGCCGGCCTACCGGGACGGGGCCGGCCGGGAGCCGGCCGCCGGCGGCGACGGCTTTGACCCCTTCGACCCGTTCACCGACCCGGGGGAGGACCCCGACGGCCCCCTGGAGGAGGAGCCCTGCCCGCGGCCGGCCGCGCCCTCGGTCTCCCGGGCCCGGGTCATCGCCCGGCGCCGCCGCCGCACGTCCGGCCTGGGCGGCCTGCTGGCGGCCACCGCGGTCGCCGTCGCGCTCGACCTGGGCCCCTGGTGGGTGCTGGTGCCGCCGGTCCTGCTCTTCGGCGGCCACCTGGTGCTGCTGCGCGAGGCGGCCAAGGCCGACGCGGAGCGCCGCGCCGCCCTGGAGGAGCAGCGCCGCGCCGAGCTGCGCCGCGCCCGCCGGGAGGAGGCCGCCCGCCGGGCCGAGGAGGAGCGCGGCGCCGACGTCGTCGACCTGCCCGCCCCGCGCGGCCAGGAGGTCTACGACCAGTACACCGACGCCCACCAGCGCGCGGTCGGGGACTGAGGACGCGGCGGGGCCGCCCTCCGGTCCGCCCTCCAGGGTGCGGAGGGGAGGCGCTCTCCGGCACCCCGCCCCCTCCCCCGGCCGGTGCCGCAGGGGAGCGGCCGCCCGATGGCGGCCGGGCGCAGAGCCGTTCAGAGCACCTCTGCGGAGCTGCTAGAGTTTAGAACGTCTTCAGGGGCTGTAGCGCAGTCCGGTAGCGCACCTCGTTCGCATCGAGGGGGTCAGGGGTTCGAATCCCCTCAGCTCCACCTGAAGCAGAAGGCCGGTCCCGCTCCGGGGCCGGCCTTCTGCGTTTCCCGGGGTTCTCCGGAAGGGGCCGGGGGGCGCCCGCCGGGCCGCGGCCGTTCCGCCGCGCCTTTCCCGCACGCGCCGCGGTCCGCTCCGCGTTCAGCCCCGACCGCCCCGGGCAGGGCGGGGAATTCGCGTGTCGGCGTGCACCCCGGGTTCCTGCCGGGGACAATGAGCGGCGAGTGCGGGCTCGTACGCTCATGTGCCGTGAGCGGGTCGTCTTTCCCTGTGAGGTGCCCACTTTAACCTGGTGGATACGGTAAGTTCGTGGTGCGTGCCGAATTCACCCCGCCGGTCCGAACAATTCACCTGCCCGGTCCATTCGTAACCGTGTTCGGAAGGGGCGGGTTCGCCTTGGGGAACTCTTGGGTCCGGCCGGGTGATCGGGAGTATGTGCAGGTCACGCCTTTATGTGTGACGAAATTCAGCGGTGCGCACGAGACTGCCTACTGTGTCGTACTTTTCTACTACATGGGCGGAAATAGGCCTTAGATCATCATTAATATTTGCTTCTGGGCCTTGTGCGCACTGTGACCGATAGGTCATCTTATTGAACGGGGATGGACGACCAGACGAGCGAAAGGTGCGTTGTGCTGAAGAAGTTGTTCGTGACCGCGGCCATTGCCGGCGCGGTCGCCATGGGTGCCGCGCTCCCGGCCTCGGCCGATTCCGGTCCCGCCGCCTCGGAGGCCGGGGCCACCGCCCACTCCGCCGGCTGGAGCTGGCAGGCGAGCGGCTGGAGCTGGTGGGCAGGCGGCTGGAGCTGGTGGAGCGGCGGCTGGAGCTGGTGGAGCGCCGACGGGCTGACCGAGACCTCCATCGCCATCGCCGAGGACGTCGTCTCGGCCATCGAGTAACGGAACACCGATAGCGGAGCGCGCGGACCGCGAGGTACGGCCAACCGGCGGAGGCCGTAAAGGCGGACCGGCCGCTCCCCGAGAAGAAGAACCGCCGAGCCGGAAAGCGATCCGGCCCGGCGGCGCGGAGAAAGGGGCCCTGACCGGGGAAAGACCGGTCAGGGCCCCGACCCGTTTCCGGTAATGGATTTCCGGCGCCGGGCCGGGGGTAGAAGACCGGTGGACGGGGGTTCCGCGGCCGGCGGCCGCCGGGGCCTCCGACGCGAAGGGCCCCGGGCCTCCGGGCGCCGCGGACCACCGACCGGTCGAGGGAGGAACGGCGTGCCCGAGCACCCGGAGGCCGCACCCGGGCCGCAGCACCCCCGGCGTCCGCAGTTCCCGCGCGGCGCCGAATACCCCGAAGGGGAGGCCGCCCCCGGCGGCTACCAGGCGCCGGACCCCGGCTACCTGCACGGCCCGCCGCGGCCGCCCGCGCAGCCCCCCGCCCCTGCGGGCGCCCCCGCCGAAGAGGAGGAGCCCCGGGCCGCGGGGGAGCCGTTCCGGCGGTCCACCCGGGCGCGCCGCAAGCCCATCCCGGCGGTGCGCGGCGGCGGGCACGGCCGCCTGATCGCGGTGACGGTGCTGTTCATCATGGTCACCGGAGGGTCGGCGGACTACATCTCGTCCGGCTGGCGGGCCGCGCTGCACCTGCTGTTCTGGGGCGGGGTGGCCGCGGCCGGGCTGATCGCCGCCGGGCGCGAGGAGCGCAACGGCTGGGAGCCGTCGCCGCGCTGGGTGTGGCCGGCGGCCGCGGTCGGAGGGACCCTCCTCGCCGAACTGCTGATCGCGCTGTTCGGCTCGCCGGCGATCATCGCCGGCTCGGTGGCGGTGGCCGGCCTCTTCCTCTTCCTGGTGATGCTGTTCGGCTGAGGGGCGGCCGGAGGATTCCCGGTCAGGTGGCCTCGTCGTCGAACGGGGGCCGCTTGCCGTTCAGCTGGGAGGCGGGGCGCCGGTCCCCGTCCTCGTCCTCCTCGGCCTCCCAGAAGTGCTTCTGCACGAAGCGCTTGGGGTTGAGGTCCTGGACGTCGAAGTCCTTGAAGTCGGGGCCGAGCCCCTCGCGCAGGTCGTCCTTGGCGCTGTCGGCCATTCTGCGCAGCTGGCGGAGGACCCGCCCGACCTGCTGCGCGGCCTTGGGGAGCTGCTCCGGGCCGAAGAGCAGGAGAGCGAGTACACCGAGGAGGACGAACTCCCCACCGCCGATGTTGAACATGCCCTTCCTTCCCTCGGCCCCCGGCCTCACCTGCCGGTACCAGCAAACAGGTTAACCGCTCTCCGGGGAGCCCGGCACAGCGGACCGCCCCCGGTCCGGGAGGGCGGCCGGGGAGCGCAGCGGGCTAATGTTGTCCGGTATGCCCACCCCGCCGCACGGGCGGGAGGCGGGCGGGGAGGAGCACGGTGCCGGAGCCGACGATGCGCGAGCGGGCCCTGCGGATCGTCGAATCGGGATGGTTCCGCAACGGGGTGATCGCCCTCATCCTGCTCAACGCGGCCTCGCTGGGGCTGGAGACCTACGAGGCCCTGTTCACCGCCGCCCCCGAGGTGTTCTCGGTCACCGAGGCCGTCTTCGTCGGGCTGTTCGCCGCGGAGCTGGCGCTCAAAGTCTACGCCCAGGGGCGGTCCTTCTTCCGCGACCCGTGGAACTGGTTCGACGCGATCGTGGTGGGCATCGCCCTGGTGCCCTCCTCCGCGGGATTCTCGGTGCTCCGGCTGCTCCGCATCCTCCGCATCCTCCGCCTGGTCAGCGCCGTCCCGCAGATGCGGCAGATCATCGGGGCGCTGTTCCGCTCGGTGCCGGGGATGAGCACGGTCATCGGGCTGCTGCTGATCACCGTCTACACCGCCGCGGTGCTGGCCGAGAAGCTGTTCCACGACGCTTCCCCGCACTACTTCGGCGACCTGCACACCTCGCTGTACACCATGTTCACGGTGCTGACCACGGAGAACTGGCCGGACATCGCCGAGTCGGTGACCGATCGGCACCCCTGGGCCGCGGTCTTCTTCGTCGGCTACATCGTGGTGACCGCGTTCATCCTGCTCAACCTGGTCATCGGGGTGATCGTCACCGCGTTGGAGGAGGAGGTGGAGTCCCAGCGCTGGCAGGAGGACCAGGAGCTGGAGCAGGAGCAGCACGACGTGGTGATGGCCCGGCTGGAGGCCCTCTCCGAACAGGTGGAGCGGCTGAGCCGGCAGGTGGCCGACCTCGGCGGGGGGCCCGGGGCCGGAGGGAGCGCCCCCGGAAAGTGAAACAGCCCTCCGCCCGGAGAACGGGCGAAGGGCCGAGAATCGGAATCAGCAGCCGTCAGACGGACCGCACATTGGAAGCCTGCGGCCCCTTCGGGCCCTGGGTGATCTCGAACTCGACCGACTGGTTCTCTTCCAGGTTCCGGAAGCCGGTACCCGCGATCGCCGAGTAGTGAACGAACACGTCCGGGCCGCCGCCGTCAACGGCGATGAACCCGAAACCCTTCTCAGAGTTGAACCACTTCACGGTGCCCTGAGCCATTTGCTCTCCCTTTGGGGACTACAACGGGACCGCACCCTGCTGGTCCCGGGTTGCCGAGCGCCCGTCCCGAGAGCCAACGCCCCGAACGACCAGCGCCCGCGTGAAGTTCCGCGAGGCGCCGAAGCATCCGTGAAACCACAACCGCAACCAGTGGTCGAGACTACCAGCCGACATCCGGGATGCCGAGACCTTTCCGTATGAAAATCACGCGAAGGAAAAGTGGAATTTCACCCGCCCGCCGGGCCTTGTTTCCGGCGGTCCGAAGGGGCCGCGGGGGTCATCCCCCGCCGCCGCTGCCGAAGATCCAGGTTTCGAACCACATCCGCTCCCGCCATGCCGGATAAGGCAGCTGCTCGGCGCTGAGCACCGGGTACATGTAGGCGAAGTTGATGATCACCAGCAGCATCACCACGCCGAACACGATCCCGCCGAAGATCCGCCGCCCGGGCAGGTACTCCGGGCCGGACTCGTCGTCGCCCATCGCCAGTCCCAGCGCCAGCACCACCGCCAGGACCAGGAACGGCAGGAACGGCAGCGCGTAGAAGACGAACATGGTCCGGTCCGGGTAGGCGAACCAGGGGAGCCACCCGGCGGCGACCGCCACCAGCACCGCGCCGGCCCGCCAGTCCCGGTAGACCAGCCACCAGCCGGCCATCACCGCCAGCGCGAGCACCGACAGCCACCACAGCGCCGGGGTGCCGATCGCCAGGATCGCCGAGGAGCACTTGGCGGCGCCGCACCCGGTCTGGTCGCCCTCGTAGAAGAACGCCACCGGCGTGCGCATCACGATCCACTCCCACGGCTTGGACGCGTAGTCGTGCGGCGCGTCCAGGGTGTTGTGGAACTGCATCATCTGCGCGTGGTAGAAGACCAGCCCGCGCACCGCGTCGATCGGCCCGGACAGCCAGTCCGGCAGCCGCTCCAGCGCGGGCGACGGGTTCCCCTCCGCGTAGTTCCGGGCGTAGCCGCCGGAGGAGGCGAACCAGCCGGCCCAGGAGGCCAGGTACACCCCGGCGGCGACCACCACGGTCTGCAGGAACGCCGGCACCGCGTCGAACAGCAGCCAGCACCGGAACAGCAGGCTCCGGCGGAGCGCGAAGGCCAGCCCCGCACCGGAGAGCACCAGCAGCAGGGCGGCCACCACCGCCGGGCCGGTGCCCAGCGCCGCCCGGACCAGTACGGCGAGGGCCGCGCCGACCAGCGCGCACAGCACCAGCAGCGCCGCGGTGCGCACCCGCAGCAGCGCCTCCCGGGCGGCGGCCGCCCCGCCCTCGGGGGCGCGGCCGGTGAGGATCGACGACCAGCGGCCTCCCCCGTCGCCGCGCTGCCCGGCGCTGCGCCGCGCCCCGAAGTCCCACGCCACGGTGAGCAGCCCGAACGCGGCGATGAAGAAGAGCGCGTTCCACTTGGTGGCCACCGCCATGCCGAAGCAGAGCCCGGCGGCCAGCCGCCACCAGCGCATCCCCAGCCAGGCCGCGGCGGGGTCGGCCAGCAGCCGCTCGCGCATCCGGTCCCGGTCCACCAGCAGGCAGGCGAACCCGGCCAGCACCCAGAACGTCAGGAAGACGTCCACCATGGCGATCCGGCTCATGGTGAAGTGCAGGCCGTCCAGGGCGAGCAGCAGGCCCGCCGCGCAGCCCAGCAGCCAGGAGCGGGTCAGCCGGACCGCGACCCGGACCAGCACCAGCACCGACAGCGCGCCGAACAGGGCGGCGGCGAACCGCCACCCCTCGGGCGTCATGGAGTCGCCGAACGGGGTCAGCCCCCACAGCCTGTCGCCCAGGGCGATGATCCATTTGCCCATCGGCGGGTGCACGATGAAGTCGGCCCCGCCGGTCCACAGGTCGCGGCCGCCGCGGGCGAGCAGTTCGTCGGCGTTCTCGACGGTCTCGTGCTCGTAGCCGAATTCGAGCAGGGAATAGGCGTCTTTGGCGTAGTAGGTCTCGTCGAAGTAGATCGACGGGGGTTCGCCGAGGCGGACGAATCGGAGCACGGCCGCGAAGACCGCGAGCAGTACGGCGCCCGCCCATCCGGCCCATGCGGGGGTCGGCATCGGCGGGAGGTGCGGGCGCGCGGGCTCGGCGGCGGGGGGAGGGGCGGCGTGCTCCGCTCTGTAGGGCGGTGCGGTGGAGGTCATCGCTGCTCTTATAGTCGATCGGAGACGGGGCGGCCGCGGGTGGGGGAGCCGGCGGCCGGAGAGTAGTGCCAACCGTAGCGTCTATCAACGGGAGCGGTGTGTGACGGAGGGGGCGAGTGAGGGGCGGAGCGGGACGCTGATCCTGGCCGGGATCCCGATCGGCAACGGCGACGACGCCCAGCCGCGGCTGCTGGCCGCGATCGAGGGGGCCCGGCTGATCGCCGCGGAGGACACCCGCAGGCTGCGCCAGTTCGCCGCGCGGATGGGCATCCGCCCGGGCGGCGAGGACGGTGCGCGCATCGTCTCCTACTACGACGCCAATGAGGCGCGGCGCGCCGCCGAGCTCCTCGCGGAGCTGGAGGCGGGGGCCGACGTGCTGCTGGTGACCGACGCCGGGATGCCGGGCGTGTCCGACCCGGGCTACCGGCTGGTGTCGGCCTGCGCCGGAGCCGGGGTGCGGGTCACCGCGATCCCCGGGCCGTCCGCGGTGACCACCGCGCTGGTCCTCTCCGGGCTGCCCACGGACCGGTTCTGCTTCGAGGGCTTCCCGCCGCGCAAGGGGCGGGTCCGGCACTTCGCCGAGCTCGCCGCCGAGCGGCGCACCATGGTCTTCTTCGAGAGCCCGCACCGGCTGGCCGGCACCCTGGAGGCGATGGCCGAGGCGTTCGGCGCCGACCGCCCGGCGGCGGTCTGCCGCGAGCTGACCAAGACCTACGAGGAGGTCCGCCGGGGCCCGCTGGGCGAGCTGGCCGAGTGGGCCCGCGGCACGGTCAAGGGCGAGATCAGCGTGGTGGTCGGCGGGGCGCCCGCGGCGGCCCCCGCCCGGACCCCGGAGGACCTGGCCGCCGCGGTCGCCGAGCGCGAGGCCGCCGGCGTCCCGCGCAAGCAGGCCATCCAGGAGGTCGCCAAGGAGGCCGGCGTGCCCAAGCGCGAGGTCTACGCCCTGGTGCACGCCGCGCCCGCCGGAGGCGGCGAGGACTGAGAGGCCGCCGGGGGGCCGGCCGGTCGCCCGGCGGGGCCGCCCGGCGCTTCTCCGCCCGCCCGCGGTGCAGCCGGCCCGCGCCCGAACACTCCGGGCGACCGTTCGCACACCCGGCGGTCTCTGAGGCTCCGGGGCCTCCCGGGGCCGGGCGGGCTCCCGCCGCCGGCGGTCCGGGGCCCGGAGAGCGGGGGAGCCCCGGCCGGGCGTCCGGCCGGGGCTCCCCGGGTGCAGGGCCCGCCCCGGGCGGGGCGGGCCGGGCGGGTCAGACGACCGCGCCGTCGCTCTGCTCCCGGGCCGTGCGCAGGTCCTTGCGCTGCTTGGCCTTCTTCTCCTTGACCACGTGCGGCGGCGGCGTCCGGTCGAACCGCTGCATCCACTCCGCCAGCGGCACCGCCACGAAGACGGTCGAGAACACCCCGACCACCAGGCCGACCAGCATCGCGATGGAGAAGTCGCGCAGCGTGGAACCGCCGAACAGGGTCAGCGCCGCCAGGATGAACACACCGCCGATGGTGGTGTTCACGGTTCGCGGCACGGTGTTCAGCACCGCCAGGTTGGCGATCTTGCGGAAGGGCGAAGAGGAGTCCTTCGCCCATTCGTCCCTGACCCGGTCGAACACCACCACCGTGTCGTTGACCGCGAAGCCGATGACGCTCAGCAGGGCGGCGAGGAACACGCCGTCGATCGGCTTGCCCAGCCAGACGAACAGGCCGATGACCGAGGTGAGCGTGACCGCCAGGGACAGCATCGCGGAGACACCGAAGGACCAGCGGAACCGCCACGCCAGGTAGATCATCTGCAGCACCAGCGCGGCCACCAGCGCGAGCAGCGCCTTGTTGCGCAGCTCGTCGCCGAGGCTCGGGCCGATGTTCTCGTCGCTGATCCGCTCGGCGCCGCCCGCCGCCTCGCCCAGCGCGTCCTGCACCTGCTGCGCCTCGGCGTCGTCGATCGGGCCGGTGCGCACCGCGATGTCGCCGTCGCCGGACTCCTGCACCACCGCGCTGGGCTGGCCGCCCTCCTCGGCGACCGTCTGCCGGGCGTCGGTGACGCTGATCTGCTCCTGGGTGGTGAAGTCCATGACCCGGCCGCCGGTGAACTCGACGCCGAAGTTGGGCGGGCGCACCACGATGCCGACCACGGTGGCGACGATGACCAGCGCGGCCACGGACAGGCCGACCTTGCCGAACCGCATCAGGTTCGGGCTGTGGTCCAGCAGCCACTGCCGGACCCTGCTGAACCGGGAGATGCCGCTCAGCCCCGGGTGCTTGCGCACCACCGCGCGGCGCACCGCCCACTCGCACAGCACCCGCGCGATGATCAGCGCGGAGACCATCGAGGCGATGGTGCCCAGGCCCAGCGTGACGCCGAAGCCCTGCACCGTGCCCGAGGCCAGGAAGAACAGCAGCGCGGCCGCGATGAGCGTGGTGATGTTGGTGTCCAGCACCGCGCTCCACGCCTTGTGCGTGCCGGACACGAAGGCCTTCTGCAGGTTGGGCGGGATCGCCCGGCGCCGGCGCCGGGACAGCACCCCGGCCTCGGCCTGCTTGGCCTCCGCCTCGGTGGCGTCGGCCATGCCGGCCGACTTGTTGGCGTCGTAGACCTTCTGCTGCTGCCGGTACTCCTCCCTGGCGCGTTCGAAGATCAGCACGTTGGCGTCGATCGCCATGCCGATGGCCAGCACGAAGCCGGCCAGGCCCGGCAGGGTGAGGGTGGCCCCCAGCGCCACCAGCGCCGCGTAGGCGATCAGGGTGTAGCAGGCCAGCGCGATCGAGGCCAGGAAGCCGACCAGGCGGTAGGCGACGGTGATGTAGAGCGCGGTCAGCGCGATGCCGATGGCGCCCGCGATGAAGCTGGCCTTGATGGCGTCGGCGCCCAGGGTCGGGCCGACGGTCTGGCGCTGGATCTCGGTGACCGGCAGCGGCAGCGAGCCGCCCTCGATCAGCACCGCCAGCTCCTTGGCGCTCTCGTCGTCGAACGAGCCGGTGATGGTGGTCCGCCCGCCGGTCTGGCCGCCCGGGCAGCTGTCCGCCGACACCTCCGGCGAGGAGATGATCTGGTCGTCCAGGACGATCGCGATCCGCCGCTGCGGGGTGCCCATGTCGGCCTCGCAGGCCGCCTTGGTGACCTCGGTCCACTTGTCCCGGCCGTCACCGCGGAACTCGACGTTGACCTGCCAGTTCTGCCGGGTCGCCTGGTCCAGCACCGCCTCGGCGCTGGAGATCTGGTCGCCCTTGATCTCGGTCGCGCCGAGCTGCAGCATCTGCCCCTGCTCATCGGGCAGGGTCGTCTTGATCTCGCCGGGGTCCGGCGCCGAGGTGTCCGGAGCCGGCGGGGTGCCGCCCCCCTGGCCCTCGGCGGGCTGCTCGCCGCCCTCCTCGGACTTCCCTTCGCCGCCCTCGTCCTTGCCGTCGGAGGGGGCCCGGGCCTCGTCGGCCGGCGGGTTGGCGCTGTCGCCGCCCATGCCCGGGATGCCGCCCATGCCGGGCATGCCGCCCATTCCGCCCTGGGGCGCCTCGGCGCCCAGCACCCGGTGCACGGTCAGCTGGGCCGTCTGGCCGATGATCTCGGCGGCCTCGGTCGGGTCCTGGACGCCCGGGAGCTCGACGATGATCCGGTCCTCACCGGACCGGGACATGGTCGCCTCGGAGACGCCGAGCGAGTCGATGCGCTGGCGGAGCACCTCGATCACCTTGTCGGTGTTCTCGGCGTTCGCCTCGACGCTGCCGTCCTCGCTGTCCTGGGTCTGCAGGACGATCTGGGTGCCGCCGCTGAGGTCGAGCCCCAGCTTCGGCGGCAGGAACCACCCGGCGGCGAACGCGCCGAGCACGATGACGAGGGAGATGATGCCGCGCAGCCAGCGCGCCCCCGCTCCCTGTTGAGTTGACAATGGACTACCTCTCACGGTGGCGGATCACGGAACGGCGTTCGGGCCGCCGGCGCCCCGGCGCTCAGCCGGGCGGCCGTACGGCGGCGGGGCGGCCCTGCGGGGCGCCGGGCGGCGCGCGCCCCATGGGCAGCTCCGCGGCCTCCGAATCGCCGTGCGGGTCCAGCCGCGCCGGCGGCGCGGCGGACCGCCACGATCCGCCGAGGTCGGGGAGGACCGGCCGGTCCGGCGCGTACCCGTCGGGCAGGTCCCGCGGGCCGCCCTTGGCCGCCGGCAGCGCGGCGGCGCCCTGGTCGGCCTGGACCAGCAGCCCGTGGCCGCGCGGGCCGGTCAGGAAGCCGAACCACGGGGGGCGCTCGTGCGCGGCCGCCCCTTCGGCGGCCTCCGCGGGCGGCGCGGCGGAGTGCGGCGCCCCCGCCCCGGCGGGTGCGCCGGGCGGCGGCGGGGCGCCGAGGACCAGCAGCACCGCCGCCACGGCGGCGGCGAGCACACGGGAAACCGTGGGGACCACCGCCTTCGCCTCCTGGGATCGCCATGCGCCGCGGTCCGCGGCGCGGACCGGGACGCCCGCTCCCGCGGCGGCGGGGCGGTGCGGCGCTCCGTGAGCGGGGCCGCTCGGCCCGGACCTCTCCGCCACCCTACCGAGCCGGGGACCCCTCCGACGAGGGGCGGATCGAGGGCCGCGGGCGGCGGTGCGCCGGGGCGCCCGGGGAGCGGAAAACCGTGCGAAGCCGACCGCCGCCCCCTTTAGTCTTGTGGCATGTCGTCGAAACGCCACATCCTGACCGCGGTGGCCTGGCCCTACACCAACGGGCCGCGCCACATTGGGCACGTATCCGGGTTCGGGGTCCCCTCCGACGTCTTCGCGCGCTTCCAGCGAATGCGCGGCCACGACGTGCTCATGGTCAGCGGCACCGACGAGCACGGCACCCCGATCCAGGTCCTGGCCGACCAGGAGGGCGTGAGCGCCCGCGAGCTGGCCGACCGCTACAACAGGATCATCGTCGAGGACCTCGTCGCCCTCGGCCTCTCCTACGACCTGTTCACCCGCACCACCACCGGCAACCACTACCGGGTGGTGCAGGAGCTGTTCACCGGGCTCTACGAGAACGGCTACATCTTCGCGCACACCACCAAGGGCGCGGTCTCGCCGTCCACCGGCCGCACCCTCCCCGACCGCTACATCGAGGGCACCTGCCCGATCTGCGGGTACAGCGGGGCCCGCGGCGACCAGTGCGACAACTGCGGCAACCAGCTCGACCCGATCGACCTGATCGGCCCGCGCTCCCGGATCAACGGCGAGACCCCCGAGTTCGTCGACACCGAGCACTTCATGCTCGACCTGCCGGCCTTCGCCGGGGTCCTCGGCGACTGGCTCCGGTCCAAGTCCGGCGAGTGGCGGCCCAACGTCCTGAAGTTCTCCCTGAACCTCCTGGACGACCTGCAGCCCCGCGCGATCAGCCGGGACCTGGACTGGGGCGTGCCGATCCCGCTGGAGGGCTGGAGCGACCAGGCCAACAAGCGGCTCTACGTCTGGTTCGACGCGGTCATCGGCTACCTGTCCGCCGCCATCGAGTGGGCCGAGCGCACCGGCGACCCGGAGGCCTGGCGCCGCTACTGGCAGGCCGAGGACGCCGAGGCCTACTACTTCATGGGCAAGGACAACATCGTCTTCCACTCCGAGATCTGGCCGGCGATGCTGCTCGGCTACAACGGGGAGGGCGAGCGCGGCGGCGACACCGGCTCCCTGGGCCGGATGAACCTGCCCACCGAGGTGGTCTCCAGCGAGTTCCTCACCATGGAGGGGCGCAAGTTCTCCTCCTCGCGCCGGGTGGTCATCTACGTCCGCGACTTCCTGGAGCGCTACTCGGCCGACGCGCTGCGCTACTACATCATCGCGGCCGGCCCGGAGACCCAGGACACCGACTTCACCTGGGCCGAGTTCGTCCGCCGCAACAACGACGAGCTCGTCGCGGCCTGGGGCAACCTGGTCAACCGGTCCATTTCGATGGCGGCCAAGAACATCGGCGCCGTCCCCGAGGCCGGAGAGCTCACCGACGAGGACCAGCGGGTGCTGGAGCACTCCCGGGCCGCCTTCGGCGCGGTCGCCGAGCACCTCGACTCCTCCCGGTTCAAGGCCGCGCTGCAGGAGGCGATGCGCACCGTCGCCGAGGCCAACAAGTACATCTCCGACCAGGCCCCGTGGGCGCTGAAGAAGACCGACCCGGCCCGGATGGAGACCGTGCTGCACGTCGCGCTGCAGCTGGTCAGCGACGCCAAGACGCTGCTCACCCCGTTCCTTCCGGAGTCCTCCAACAAGGTCTACGAGATGCTCGGCGGGGCCGGCCAGTGGGCCGCCATGCCGCGCATCGAGGAGGCCCGCGACTCCATCGGCGGCGAGGACGGCGTCTCCGCCTACCCGGTCATCACCGGCGACTACGCCGCCGACGAGGCCGCCTGGCGGTCGGTGCCGATCGTCCCGGGCACCCCGCTGTCCCGCCCGGTGCCGCTCTTCGCCAAGCTCGACCAGAGCGTGGTGGACGAGGAGCTGGCCCGGCTGGAGGGCGAGGCCGGGGGCGAAGCGGGCTGACCCCGGTGCCGCCTCCGGGGCGGCGCGGGAATAGCACGGGCGGCGGGCCGTTGTCATTCAACGGCCCGCCGCACCCGTGGCAGGGCCGAGACGAGCAGTGGGACACGAGGGGATGCACGACATGGGCAAGCGCAGTGGCGAAGCGGTGCGCAACAGGAACGCCGAGACGCCGCCGCCCGCGCCCGAGCCGCTGCGCGTCGCGGTGGCCGACAGCCACACCCACATGGACATGCAGGGGCCGGACCCGGCCGAGGTCATCGCGGCCGCCGAGGCGGTCGGCGTCACCCCGCTGATCCAGGTCGGCGTCGACCTGCCCTCCTCGCGCTGGGCCGCCGAGACCGCCGCCGAGCACCCCTCCGTCTACGCGGCGGTCGCCCTGCACCCCAACGAGGCGCCGCGGATCGTGCACGGCGACGGCGCCCCCGGGGTGGAGGTGGACGACACCGACTGGGCGGGCAGGCTCCGCCCGGCCGGCGGGGCCGCCGCGCTGGACGAGGCGATCGCCGAGATCGACCGGCTCGCCGCGCTGCCGCGGGTCCGCGCGGTCGGCGAGACCGGCCTGGACTACTTCCGCACCGGCTCCGAGGGCGTCCGGGCCCAGCAGGACTCGTTCCGCCGGCACATCGCGGTGGCCAAGCGGCACGGCAAGGCGCTGATGATCCACGACCGCGAGGCCCACGACGACGTGCTGCGCATCCTGGACGAGGAGGGCGCCCCGGAGACCGTCGTCTTCCACTGCTTCTCCGGCGACACCGCGATGGCCAAGATCTGCGCCGAGCACGGCTACTACATGAGCTTCGCCGGCAACGTCACCTTCGCCAGCGCCCAGGGGCTGCGCGACGCGGCGGCCGCCGCCCCCGCCGAGCTCCTCCTGGTGGAGACGGACGCCCCGTTCCTCACCCCCAAGCCCTACCGGGGCCGCCCCAACGGCCCCTACCTGATCCCGCACACCCTGCGCGCCCTCGCCGAGGCCCGCGGCGCCGGCGAGGACGAGCTGGCCGCCCGGATCGCGGAGAACGGCCGCCGCGCCTTCCGCCTGGACGGCTGAGCGGCCGGGGCCCGGGGCGCCGCCCTCACCCGGTGCCGTCCCGGTGCCACCGGAGGCCGGCCCACCCGGCCCGCGCCACGTCGGCCTCCCGGGCCCAGCGGACGGTGCCGGGGCGCACGTCCGCCCCGCACCCGGTCTCCCAGCCCGGAGCCGACGGCACGGAGTACCGCTCCCGCGCATGCGGGCCGTCCGGATCCGCGCCGACGTCCTCCGGGCGGCACCAGACCGCCGAGCACGAGTCGCACATCAGCACCACCGCGCCCGCCCGGGTCACCAGCGGGCGGACCAGCCCCTGGTCCCAGGGGAACGGGCACTCCGCGAGCCACATCCCCGGCTCCCTCCGCCGTCCGGCTACGCCTCCTCGACGCCCCACTCCTTGAGGGCCTCCTCCAGGGAGGGGGCCCGGTGCTCCGGGTCGCGGGTGGCGGTGCCCGGGGTCCGGCCGAACCGCGGCGCCGGGCCGGGGAAGACCGAGCCGCCGCTGCGCCGGACCGTGCCGCGGGCGGCGATGTGCGGGTGGTCGGCGGCCTCGGCCATGGAGAGCACCGGCTGCACGCACGCGTCGGTCTCCCCGAAGACCTCCGCCCACTCGTCCCGGGTCCGGCCGGCCAGCACCTCGGCGAACCGGGCGCGCAGCTCCGGCCAGCGCCCCTTGTCCCACTGCTCCGGCAGGTCGGCGCCGGACAGCCCGAGGCCCTCCAGGAACCGGGCGTAGAACTGCGGTTCGATGCAGGCGACCGAGACGTACCGGCCGTCGGCGCAGGTGTAGACGTCGTACCAGGGGGCGCCGGTGTCCAGGAAGTTGTCGCCGCGCTCGTCGGTCCAGCCGCCGCGCTCCCGCTGCTCGTAGATCATCGACATGAGGAACGCGCTGCCGTCCACCATCGCGGCGTCGACGACCTGGCCGAGGCCGGAGGACTGCCGCTCCACCAGGGCGCTGAGGATGCCGGTCACCACCAGCATGGTGCCGCCGCCGAAGTCGCCGACCAGGTTGAGCGGCGGCACCGGGGCCTCGCCGCGGCGGCCGATGCCGTGCAGGGCGCCGTTGAGCGAGATGTAGTTCATGTCGTGCCCCGCGACCCGGGCGAGCGGCCCGTCCTGCCCCCACCCGGTCATCCGCGCGTACACCAGCCGCGGGTTGATCGCGGCGCACGCGTCGGGGCCGAGCCCGCGCCGCTCCATCACCCCGGGCCGGAACCCCTCCAGCAGCACGTCGGCGGCGGAGACGAGCCGCTTGGCGGTCTCCAGCCCGGCCTCGCTCTTGAGGTCGGCCCCGATGACCGGCCGCCCCCGGTCCAGGTGGCCGGGGACCCCGGCGGCCGCCGCGTCGGCCGCCTGCGGGCGGTCCACCCGGATCACGCTCGCCCCCAGGTCGGCCAGGAGCATCGCGGCCAGCGGCCCCGGCCCGATCCCGGCGAACTCGACGACCCGTACACCCTTGAGCGGCCCCATCGACCAACCTCCAGCACTCGTCTCGAACCCCGTTCGGTTTCCCATTGTGCCGCCGCACCCGCCCTCACCGACACGCTCCGCCCGAAACGGCTCCCGCGGAACGGAGGGCTCCCGCGGAGCGGCCGCGGAGGAGACCGGTACCGGCCGCTCCACTCCGGGAGGCCGGTCGGTGGGGAGAGGCACCCGCCCCGGTCCCCGCCTCCGCCGTCGCCGCCCGTCTGAACGCCCGCCCCGTGGGGCGCCGCGCCCGGACGCCTCTCACCGGAGGCCGCTCGGGGGCGTGCGGCCGGGGCGAGTCCCCGGTGCGGCTTCGGCGGCCGGGGCGGCCTGGCAAAATATCGGGGTGACCGACTCTGGCAGCACCCCTGATCCCGCTTCCGGCCCCGGCCCCGGGGAGGCCGGCGGCGCGCGCCTGCTCACCCCCGCCGACGTGCGGAGGCTCGCCGACCGGCTGGGCGTCCGGCCGACGAAGACGCTCGGCCAGAACTTCGTCATCGACGGCGGGACGGTGCGGCGGATCGTCCGGGTCTCCGGGGTCGGCGCCGGCGACACCGTGCTGGAGGTCGGCCCCGGACTGGGATCGCTGACCCTGGCGCTGCTGCCGCACGTCGCCGGGGTCACCGCGGTCGAGGTCGACCCGGTGCTCGCCGAGGCGCTCCCCGGGACCGTGGCCGAGCACGCCCCGGACCTGGCCGACCGGCTGCGGGTGGTCACCGCCGACGCGATGCGCGTCACCGAGCTCCCGGGCCCGCCGCCCACCGCGCTCGTCGCCAACCTCCCCTACAACGTGGCGGTCCCGGTCGTGCTGCACCTGCTGGAGCTGCTGCCGTCGCTGCGCACCGCCCTGGTCATGGTCCAGGCCGAGGTGGCCGACCGGCTGGCCGCGACGCCCGGCGGCCGGATCTACGGGGTCCCCTCGGCCAAGGCGGCCTGGTACGCCGAGGTGCGCCGGGCCGGTGCGGTCGGGCGGAACGTGTTCTGGCCGGCGCCCAACGTCGACTCCGGCCTGGTCGAGCTGAAGCGCCGGGAGGAGCCGGTCTCCGGCGCCGACCGGAAGCAGGTGTTCGCGGTGATCGACGCCGCGTTCGCGCAGCGCCGCAAGACGCTGCGCACCGCGCTGGCCCGCTGGGCCGGCTCCCCGGCCGCGGCCGAGGCGGCGCTGCGCGCGGCCGGCGTCGACCCGTCCGCCCGGGGCGAGGCGCTGGGCATCGCCGAGTTCGCCCGGATCGCCGAGCACGGGCCGCACGGCGGAGGCGGGTGACATCCGTCATCGGCCCCCGGTGACGGCGGCTTCTACCCGGCCGCCCCCTGCTCGGCGAGGATGAAGCCATGACGACGAAGAGCGCCTCCCCCTCCACCGCCCCCGACCGGACCCTCGGCATGGCCTGCGGGCTGGCCGTCGGCATGGGGATCGCCGCGAGCACGGGCGACCTCCTGCTGGGCGCCGCACTCACCCTCTGCTTCGGCGCGGCGTTCTCCCACCGCGGACTCCCGGGGAGGAAGAAGACCGCCGCCGGGGGATGACCCCGGCGAGGCGGCCGCGGCAGGGGCGCGGGGCGGAGCGGAGGGGCCGCGGCCGGTCGGCCGCGGCCCCTCCGCACGCGTGCGGTCAGCGCGCCTCGGGCACCTCGGCGACCGGGATGTCCACCGGTGCGCTCTCCTCGTCGCTGCGGAGCCGGAGCATGCCCGAGTGGGCCCGGGACTCGTTCTCGGCGATGAAGATCAGCTCGCCGTCGGCGCGGGCACCGCTCTCCAGCGGCCGCCACAGCGGGTCGGCCTCCTCCTCGGAGAGCGGCTTCTGTGCGCGCTCCGGCTCCTCGCCCGGCACGGACAGGGTCTGCAGGTCCGGGTCGATCCGCAGGGTGGCCTCCCCGGTGTTCTGCACGGTGACGACGAACACGCAGTACTTCGCCCCGGTGATCCGGGACCGGCCGGCCACCCGGTCGGTGCAGTAGAACTCGTGCGCGGTGAACACCGCGCGGCCGTCGGAGGCGGCGTTCGGCGCGTCGGCCGACGGACCGCCGTCCCCGCCGGCCTGCGGGGCCTCCTCGTCCCGGGCGGGGGGCTCCTGCCGGGCGCCGTCCTGCTCCTGGCCGCCCTGCGGCAGGAACGGCAGCGGCAGGCGGCCGCCGCTCAGCTGCGTCAGCACCACGACCAGCACGGCCACCAGCACCACCGCCACCGCGGCGGTGAGCGCCACCCACTTCAGCCGGCGCCGGGTCGGCGGCAGCGGCCGGTGCGGCGGCGGGGGGACCGGCGGGACGTAGGGCTGGGCCTGCGGCTCCGGCGCCGGCGGGACCTGCGGGATCGGACCGGTCTGCTGCGGACCCGGGGCCACCGGGCGCGCGAACTGCCCGGTCTGCGAGGCCGGGTGCGGCGACTGCTGCGCCATCCCGCTGCGCATCGGCACCGGCTGGCTCGCGGGCGGCGGCCCGGCCGGCGGCATCGGCCCCTGGCCCCCCTGCGGCCCGGGCGGGCCCTGGGGGCCTTGCGGACCCTGCGGGCCCTGCGGCCCGGGGAACGGCGCCGGGCCGGGCGGGGGAGCGGGCTGGTGCGGCATGCCGCTGCCGGTCACGTTCGGGTTCGGCCCCGGCGGGGGCATCCCCGGAGGCATCGGCGGCATCGGGGGAAGGTTCGGCCGCCACGACTGGTTCAGCGCGTGGCTCACCATGTCGTTGGGGTTGTCCGCCTCGGTCTTCTCGCCCCCGGCCAGCTCCAGCAGCAGGTCCTGCGCCTTGGGCCGGCGCTCCGGCTCCTTGGCCAGGGCGCGCGCCACCAGCCGGTCCAGCGGGCTGTCCAGGTCGCCGATCTGCGGCTCGGCGAAGAGCACCCGCTTGCCCAGCGTCATCGCGTCGCCGTTGCCGAACGGGTGCGCGCCGTTTCCGGCGAACGCCACCAGGCAGCCCCAGGCGAAGATGTCGGCCGCGGTGGTGACCTTCTCCTCCAGCAGCTGCTCCGGCGCCATCCACCCCGGGCTGCCCATCACGATCCCGGTCTGGGTGTGGTTGGTCGAGGTGTTCATCGCGCGGGCGATGCCGAAGTCGATCACCCGCGGCCCGGACAGCGACAGCAGCACGTTGGCCGGCTTCAGGTCGCGGTGGACCAGCCCGGCGCGGTGGATCGCGGCGAGCGCCGCGGCCACGCCGAGCGCGAAGCCATGCAGGGTGCTGGAGTCCAGCGACCCGTGCTCGGAGATGTGCTCGGCCAGCGCGGTCCCCGCGATGTACTCGGTGACCATGTACGGCCGGTTCTCGAACGTGCCGTGGTCCAGCACCTTGGCGGTGCAGAAGGAGGCCACCCTGCGGGCGTTCTCCATCTCGTCGTGGAACCGGGCCCGGGTGGCCTCGTCGAAGGCCAGCTCCGGGCGGATCACCTTGATCGCTACATGGGCACCCTTCTCAGGGGCGCGGCCGAGGTAGACCGTCCCCATTCCTCCGCTGCCCAGGCGACCGGCCAGCACATAGGGACCGATGGTCGCCGGGTCTCCGGCGGCCAGCGGTTCCAGGTTCTTCGGGAGCCCATCCGACGGCAAGCGATCCTCCCCGACGGTGTCCAAACTCCGTCTGGCCCCCAAGGTAGCGGGGAATGCGTCCGGATACCCACCCGCGCAGGCCAGGCGGCCCGCGGCGGAGCGCCGCCCGCGGTGCGCGCGGGGCGGGGGGCGTGATCGGGGAACCACCGCCGCGGCGCCGGGCGCGCATGCGGCACCGGGCGCCTTTCAACGGCGTGGGAGCTCACTGAGGTGGGGTTCCTTTACGATCTAGGACTCGTGACCGCTACTCATACCGCTGTGACCGTACGGGTACCCGCGAAGGTGAACCTCCAGCTAGCGGTGGGGCCGGCGCGCGAAGATGGATACCACGATCTCGTGAACGTCTTCCACGCAGTCTCACTGCTCGACGAGGTTACCGTTCGGGAGGCCCGGCCCAGTGCGGGCGGGGGGGCTACCCGCGTCTCGGTCCACGGCGACATCGGATCCCACCTCGACCGGGTGCCGCTCGGTGAGGACAATCTCGCCGCCAGGGCGGCCCGGCTGGTCGCCCGCGAGGCGGGCCGCCCGGACGTCCCGGTCGACATCCGCATCGGCAAGTCCATCCCGGTCGCCGGCGGGATGGCCGGCGGCAGCGCGGACGCGGCGGCCGCCCTGGTCGCCTGCGACGAGCTGTGGGGGACCGGCCTGGGCCTGCCCCGGCTGCTGGAGCTCGCCGCCGACCTCGGCAGCGACGTGCCGTTCGCGCTGCTCGGCGGCACCGCGGTCGGCACCGGCCGCGGCGAGGTGCTCACCCCGCTGCCCTCCCCCGGCCGGTTCCACTGGGTGTTCGCGCTGTCCGGCGAGGGCCTGTCCACGCCGGCGGTCTTCGCCGAGTACGACCGGCTCCGGCCGGACGCGCCGGAGCCGCAGGGCGATCCGGCGCTCACCGCGGCCCTGGCCGCCGGGGACGCCCGCGCGCTGGCCGCCGCGCTCGGCAACGACCTGCAGGCCGCCGCGCTCTCGCTCCGGCCGGACCTGTCCCGGGTGCTGGACGCCGGACTGGCCGCGGGCGCGCTCGCCGGGCTCGTCTCCGGATCCGGTCCGACCTGCGCCTTCCTCGCCGGCTCCGCGGAGGAGGCGGCCGCGGTCGCCCGCGCCCTGGACGCCTCCGGCACCTGCGAGCGGACCGTGGCCGCGTACGGCGACGTCCCCGGCGCCCGCCCCGTCCGGAGCCGACCGGGGGCGGCCCCGAGGTGATCCGGTCGCCGCGGCCCCCCACGGCGCTCCAGGGCGCTCTGAGGGGGGCGGGGCGACCGGTTCCGCCGGCGGGCGGGGCCCGCCCCGGGCGGGCGGTCAGATGCCGCCCTCCCGGGCCGGCTTCAGGCCGGGGGCGCCGGGGCCCTTGGCGGCCAGCTCGTCGTCGACGTTGTTCAGGTGGCAGTCCTTGAGGGACAGGCAGCCGCAGCCGATGCACGAGGTCAGCCGGTCGCGGAGCCGCTGCAGGGCGTCGATGCGGGTGTCCAGCTCGGTGCGCCACTGCTCGGAGAGCCGGGCCCAGTCCGAGACGGTCGGGGTGCGGTTGTCCGGCAGCGTCTCCAGCGCCTGGTGGATCTGGCCCAGGGAGAGCCCGACCCGCTGCGCGGTGGAGACGAACGCCAGCCTGCGCAGCGTGTTGCGGTGGTAGCGGCGCTGGTTCCCCGCGGTCCGCTCGGAGAAGATCAGCCCCCGGTCCTCGTAGAAGCGGAGCGTGGTGCGGGCGATGCCGCTGCGCTCGGCGAGCTGGCCGATGGTGAGGCGCACCGGTAGGTGAGGCATGTCACATCCTGTCTCCGGGGGTTCTCGGGTCCGGTGAATTGACTTCAAGTTAAGTCTAGGTTCGAGACTGTGGCCATGGCTACCGCAGCGCTCAGCCGCTACGCCGATCTCCCGGCACTGATCGGCCTCATGACCGGCGACGAGAAGCACCGTGCCGCATCCGAATCGACCCTCGACGTCCTCTGGGTCCTCTACGACCGCGTCCTGCGCGTCTCCCCCGGCACCGCCGACGACCCCGACCGGGACCGCTTCCTGCTCTCCAAGGGCCACGGCCCCATGGCCTACTACGCGATCCTCGCCGCCAAGGGCTTCATCGGCGTCCACGAGCTGCGCGACTGGGCCTCGCACGGCTCCCGCCTCGGCCGGCACCCCGACGGGGTCCTGGTGCCCGGTGCGGAGATCGGCAGCGGCTCCCTCGGCCACGGCCTCGGCCTGGCCGTCGGCACCGCGCTCGGGCTGCGCGCCCAGGGGCGCACCTCCCCCCGCGTCGTCGTGCTCACCGGCGACGCCGAACTCGACGAGGGCAGCAACCACGAGGCCATCGCGGCCGCCGCCCGGCTCGGCCTGGGCTCGCTCACCGCCGTGGTCGTCGACAACCGGTCCGCCACGCACGGCTGGCCCGGCGGCATCGCCACCCGCTTCCAGAACGAGGGGTGGACCGCCGACACCGTCTCCGGCCGCGACCACCGCGCCCTGGAGGCCGTCCTGTCCGTGCGCGACCCGGCCGTCCCGCACGCCGTCGTCGCCCGGGTCTGACCCCGCCCCGCACCCGCACCGAGCCCGCTCCGCACACCGGGCCGGAACCCGAAGGAGGAGCCGCCATGTCCATCGCACCCACCGCCCGCCGCACCGCCGGGGAGCGGCCCGCCGTCACCCGGCAGCCCATGCGCGAGGCGTTCCTGGAGACCGTCGCCGACGCACTGGACACCGACCCCCGCCTCATGGTGGTCCTCGCCGACATCTCCTCCGACCGGCTGGACGCCGCCGGGACCCGGCACCCCGCCCGGGTGGTCAACGTCGGCATCCGCGAGCAGCTGCAGATCGGCGTCGCCGGAGGCCTGGCCCTGACCGGCATGCGGCCGGTGGTGCACACCTTCTCCTCGTTCCTCGTCGAGCGCCCGTTCGAGCAGCTCAAGCTCGACCTCGGGCACCAGAACGCCGGCGCCGTGCTGGGCGGCATCGGCGCCTCCTACGACTACGCGGACGCCGGGCGCACCCACATGGCCCCCGGCGACGTGGCGCTGCTGGACACCCTCCCCGGCTGGACCGTGCACGTGCCCGGGCACGCCGACGAGGCCGCCGCGCTCACCCGGGCCGCCCTTCCCGGCGACGACCGGGTCTACCTCCGGCTCGGCATGTACGGCAACGCCGCCGCCCGCCCGGCCGGCCCGCACCTGGTCCCGATCCGCACCGGCTCCGCGCGCTCGGCGGGCGTCGTCGTCGCCGTCGGCCCCATGCTCGACCGGGTCCTCGCCGCCACCGAGGGCCTCGACGTCACCGTCGCCTACACCACCACCCCGCGCCCCTTCGACCGGGCCGGGCTGCACCGCCTCGCGGCCGCCGCGGGCCACCCCGACGTCCTGCTGGTCGAGCCCTACCTGGCCGGCACCTCCGCGCACGAGGCCGCCGCGGCCCTGGAGGACCGCCGGCACCGCCAGCGCTCCATCGGCGTCCCCCGCGGCACCGAGCTCCGCCGCTACGGCACGCCCGCCGACCACGACCGCGCCCACGGCCTGGACGCCGCGGGCATCGCCGCGGCCGCCCGGGACTTCTTCCTGGTCTGACCCGCTCCCCCGAAGCCGCAGGCCGTCCCGGGCGGGGCGGCCCGGGAGGCCGGAGCGCCCCGGGCGGGGCGGAGCCGCGGGGCCCGCGCCCGCGGCGGCCGGGCCGGACGGCCGCTCCGGTCCCCGCCAGGCCCCACAATGGGTAGACGATGAACCTCGTCAATCTTCAGGATGTCTCCCTGGCCTACGGCCCCCTCGTCCTCCTCGACGGCGTCTCGCTCGGCATCGAGGAAGGGGACCGGATCGGTGTGGTCGGCCGCAACGGCGGCGGAAAGTCGACCCTGCTGGCGGTGCTCGCCCAGCAGACCGAGCCGGACTCCGGGCGGGTCGTGCACAACCGCGGCCTGCGGGTCGGCTTCCTCCACCAGCGCGACCGGTTCCCCGACTCCACCGTCGGCCGGTTCGTCCTGGGCGACCTGGCCGAGCACGAATGGGCCGGCAACCCCCGGGCCCGCGACGTGCTCAGCGGCCTGCTCGGCGGCTGGAAGCTCGACGGTCCGATGGCCGACCTCTCCGGCGGGGAGCGGCGCCGGGCCGCGCTCGCCCGGCTGCTCATCGCCGACCACGACCTCATCGTCCTCGACGAGCCCACCAACCACCTCGACATCGAGGGCATCGCCTGGCTCGCCGCCCACCTCAACGGCCGCCGCGAGGCGCTGGTCGTGGTCACCCACGACCGGTGGTTCCTGGACGCCGCCACCACCCGCACCTGGGAGGTGGTCGACGGCCGCGTCGAGCGGTACGAGGGCGGATACGCCGCCTACGTGCTCGCCAAGGCCGAGCGGGACCGGCTCGCCGCCGCCGCGGAGGACCGCCGGCAGAACCTGATGCGCAAGGAGCTGGCCTGGCTCCGCCGCGGCCCGCAGGCGCGCAGCTCCAAGCCGAAGTTCCGGGTCGACGCCGCCAACGCCCTGATCGCCGACGTCCCGCCGCTGCGCAACACGGTGGAGCTGGTCGGCTTCGCCAGCTCCCGGCTTGGCAAGACCGTCATCGACCTGGAGGACGTCGAGGTCAAGGCGGGCGAGCGCACCCTGCTGGAGCACCTCACCTGGCAGCTCGGGCCCGGCGACCGGATCGGCCTGGTCGGCGTGAACGGCGCCGGCAAGACCAGCCTGCTGCGGCTGCTGGCGGGCGAGAGCGGGCCCGCCTCCGGCCGGGTCCGCCGGGGCAAGACCGTCAACCTCGCCCACCTCTCGCAGAACCTCATCGAGCTGGACCCGGCGACCCGCCCGCTGGAGGCGGTCTCCGAGATCCGCCAGTACGTCACCATCGGCAAGCGCGAGTACACCGCCGGGCAGATGCTGGAGCGGTTCGGGTTCCGCGGCGACCGGCAGTGGACCCCCGTCGGCGACCTGTCCGGCGGCGAGCGCCGCCGCCTCCAGCTGCTCCGGCTGCTCATGGACGAGCCCAACGTGCTGCTGCTCGACGAGCCCACCAACGACCTGGACATCGAGACCCTCACCGAGCTGGAGGACCTGCTCGACGGGTGGCCCGGCTCGCTGGTGCTGGTCAGCCACGACCGGTACTTCCTGGAGCGGATCACCGACCGGGTCCTGGCGCTGATGGGCGACGGCACCCTCGCGTTCCTGCCCGGCGGCGTCGACGAGTACCTCGACCGCCGGGTCCGCACCGAGGGCGGCGTGCCCACCGCCGGCGCCCTCCCGGACGCCGGCGGGCCGGCCGCGGAGGAGGCCGCGGCCCCCGCGGTCTCCGCCGCCGAGCGCCGCGCCGCCCAGAAGGAGCTGCAGCGCATCGAGCGGCGCATCGACCGCATCTCCGCCCGCGAGGAGGAGCTGCACGCCCGGATGGCCGAGGCGGCGGAGGACTACACCCGCCTCGCCGAGCTCGACGCCGAGCTCAAGGCCCTCCAGGCGGAGAAGGGCGACCTGGAGGAGCGCTGGCTGGCCGAGGCGGAGAAGGCCGGCGACTGACCCCCGCCGGCGGGGCGTTCCGCCCGGTCGCGCCCGCACGGCAGGGCCGGCCGGCGCGGCCGGTCGCACATCCGGACGCGCCCCGCCGGCCTCCCCGGTCCTCCCGCCCCGCCTTCCCGGTACCTGCGCCGGCCTGCCGCCTCCGCGGCTCACTCGTCGTCGTAGGAGACCGCGGCGGTGCGCTCCGGGCGGACCCGGACCAGCAGGCCCGGCGGCCGGTGGTAGGGGTCGTCCCCGGCGGGGCCGTCCCCGGCGCCCGAGGCGCCGGCCGCGTAGCGGGCCCCGATCCGCTCGGTCCAGTGCCGCACCGCCTCCGGGTCGTCGTCGAGCAGGGCCCTGCCCCGGATCGAGACGAAGGCGAACGGCTGCTCCTCCAGGTCGACGCAGAGCGCCACCCGCGGGTCCCGGCGGAGCACCCGGGCCTTGACCGAGTCCGCCGGGGTCGTGAACACCACGTCGTCGCCGTCGGTGAGGAACCACACCGGACTCACGTGCGGCTCGCCGCTCTTCAGCACCACCGCCGCCTTCGCGGTCCTGGTGCCCTCGGCGAGGAAGGCCCGCCGCTCTTCAGGGGTCATGGATCGGGACATGGCCCCATCGTCGCGGCGGGCCGCGGCGGCGGGAAGGTCCGGCGGGGCCGGGGAGGATCACTCCGCCGCGGGGGAACACCCCGGGCCGGGCCGGTGTTTCAGCCCGCCTCGACCAGCGGCTCGAAGGCCCCGGCGAGGCGCTGGGCGCCCGCGCGGTTGGTGTGGATGTCCGGGCCCGCCGCGGCGTCGCACATCCAGGTGTAGTCGCAGACCGCCTGCACGTTGGCGGGCAGCCCGGTCTCGCTGCCCTCGGGGACCTCGGAGTCCCCGGTGCCGAAGGCCTCCGCCGCGTCGGCGACCTCGAAGCCGGCGTCGGTGTAGGCGGTGCGCAGCACTCCGTTGACCTCGGCCAGCACCTCGGTGGAGTAGTCGGCCAGCTCGCGCGGGCCGCCCTTCCCCTCCAGGTCCACCGGGTCCTCCAGCAGCAGCGCCGCGAGGAACGGGTTGTAGTAGTTCATCCCGACGATCCGCACGTCCGGGCCGGCCGCCGCGCGCAGCCGGGACGCGATCTCCGGGGCCTCCTCCTCCAGCCGGTCCAGCCCGTCGCGCACGCACTGCCGGTCGACGTCGACCTCCTGCCCCGGCCCGGCGGCCGCCTCCAGCCCCACGCAGCCGAGGAAGTTGTTGCCGCCGATGTCCACCGTGACCAGGTCCACCCGGCCCCGGTTGCGCTCCAGGAAGTCCTCGGCCCAGACGAGCTGGCTCTCGCCGCCGTAGCGCTCGCCGCACGCTTCGAGGCCGCCGGAGATGAAGGTCGTGCTGGTCTCCCCGGCGCAGCCCATCCGCTCGTGGCGGAGCGAGGGGTCGCCGTCGTGCAGGGAGCGGAAGAGCACGTCGGTGTAGCCGTCGGAGGTCTCCTCGTGGCCGCCTTCGCCGTCCGGCTGGATCCCGACCGACAGCGAGTCGCCCAGGGAGAGGTAGTAGCGCTCCCCGGTGCCGGGGGAGCCGCCGGAGCCGCCGGCGGCTTCCGGGCCGGCGGTGCAGCCGGCCGCCGCCAGGGCGACGGCGGCGGCGAGTGCGGTGGCGCGTCCGAAGCGCACGGAGGGCCTCCTGTGGTCGGCGGGGCGGTGGGCGCGGGAGGGGGCGTCCGGTGGGGTCAGCCGTCGAGCGGGGAGAGCACCGAGCGCAGCAGCGCCGCCAGCCGCCGCCGGTCCTTGGCCGGGATCGGCTTCAGCAGCGTCTCCTCGTAGCCCAGCAGGTCCTCCAGGGCGGCGTCCACCCGGGTCCTGCCCTCGTCGGTGAGGCGCACCAGCACGCCGCGCTTGTCGGCGGGGTCGGGGCGGCGCCGGACCAGGCCGGCCGCGGCCAGCCGGTCGATGCGGTTGGTCATCGTCCCCGAGGTGACCAGGGTGGCGCGGAGCAGCCGGCCCGGGCTGAGCTCGTAGGGCGCGCCGGAGCGGCGCAGCTCCGCCAGCACGTCGAACTCCCAGGGCTCCAGGTCGTGCTCGGTGAACACGGTCCGCCGGGCGCGGTCCAGGTGGCGGGAGAGCCGGGAGACCCGGCTGAGCACCTGCAGCGGCTCCACGTCGAGGTCCGGGCGCTCGGCGCGCCATGCCTCGACCAGACCGTCAACCTCATCGTGCATGAGGACACCCTATCTCTTGATATCAAGATAGTGTGTTCGGTGCCCGGCCTTTGGTCTTCGGTGTCCGGTGTCGCACGAGCGCGCTGCGCGGCGCCTCCCGGCTACTCCGACCTGCGCTTGCGGGCGACCGACTCCAGCCGCGGCCTGGCGTCCAGGTCGGACAGGCCGTTCCAGGCCAGGTTCACCAGGTGCGCCGCCACCACCTCGCGCTTGGGCCTGCGCACCTCCAGCCACCACTGGCCGGTCAGCGCGACCATGCCCACCAGCGACTGGGCGTACATCGGCGCCAGCTTCGGGTCGTACCCGCGCCGCTTGAACTCCTCGGCCAGGATGTGCTCCACCTGGGTGGCGATGTCGCTGATCAGGCTCGCGAAGCTGCCGGTGCCGGAGGCGGCGTGCGAGTCGCGGGCCAGGATGCGGAAGCCCTGGCTGCTCTCCTCGACGTACTGCAGCAGGGCCAGCGCCGCGTTCTCGATCTTGCCCCGGGCATGGTCGGCGGTCAGCGACGCGCCGACCATGTCCAGCAGCTTCTGCATCTCGCGGTCCACGACGACGGCGTAGATGCCCTCTTTGCCGCCGAAGTGCTCGTAGACCACGGGCTTGGAGACGCCGGCCCGCGCCGCGATCTCCTCGATCGAGGTCCCATCGAAGCCGCGCTCGGCGAACAGCTCGCGACCGATGTCGAGGAGCTGCTCCCGCCGTTCCTTGCCGGTCATCCGCTTGCGGCGGGCCCGGGTCTTCTTCTCTCCCACGGCTTCCATGATGGTCCCCGACTCTAGACGCTCACGCGCTTCGCCGCGAGGCGCTCGGCGTTGGGCCAGCGGACCTTGGTGGCCCAGCCGAGCTTCTCGAAGGCCCAGATGGTCCGGGCGGAGATGTCGACCTGGCCCTTGAGCACGCCGTGCCGGGCGCAGGTGGGGTCGGCGTGGTGCAGGTTGTGCCAGGACTCGCCGAAGGAGGGGATCGCCAGCCACCACACGTTCCGGGACCGGTCCCGGACCTCGAAGTTCTCCTCGCCGATGGTGTGGCAGATGGAGTTCACCGACCAGGTCACGTGGTGCAGCAGCGCGACCCGGACCAGGCCGCCCCAGAAGAACGCGGTGAGCGCGCCCCACCAGGACATCGTCACCAGGCCGCCGATCGCGGCCGGGGCCAGCAGCGAGAACAGCACCAGCGGGATGAACATCCGGTCGACCCGGACCACGTCCTTGTCCTTGAGCAGGTCCGGGGTGAACCGCTTCGGCGAGGTCTTCTCCTCGCTGAGGAACATCCAGGCCATGTGCGCGTAGAACAGGCCCTTGGCGACCGAGCGCCAGTCGTCGCCGAAGCGCCACGGCGAGTGCGGGTCGCCCTCGTGGTCGGCGTACTTGTGGTGCCGGCGGTGGTCGGCCACCCACTTGATCACGCTGCCCTCGATGGCCAGGCTGCCCGCGACCGCCAGGGCGATGCGCAGCGGCCGGTTGGCCTTGAACGAGCCGTGCGTGAAGTGGCGGTGGAAGCCGACGGTGATGCCCAGCCCGCCGATCACGTAGAACACCGCGCTGATGATGATGTCGGTCCAGGTCAGCCCCCAGCCCCAGGCGAAGGGCACCGCGGCCACCAGGGCCAGCAGCGGGACCAGCACGAAGAAGAAGACGGTGATCCGCTGCGCCTTGCTGGCGCCTTCCGGATCGAGCTCGGGCTCGGGGGCGCGCTTCGCGGCAGCGGGCGCGCCTTCGGTCACTGCGGTCATGAGTCCATCCAGCTGTCTCGATGTCACGGCCGTGCGACCAGGAGGGGTGTGCACGCGCGGAAACCGCTCCCGCCACCCGTACCGCCCGGCTTACCTACGAAACCGTAACCTACGAAACCGTAGGTTTGGCAAGTGGGCCCTCCCCCCGGGGCGGCGGCCGCCCGGCCCGGGGAGCGGGCGGGACCTCTGCTGCGCCGGGAGGATCGCGCCCGGCGCGCACCGCCGGAAAAAGTCCCGGCGGCCTCCGCGGCGGCGGGGCCGGGGCGCGCGGCGCGGCGCGGGCGCACGCATGTGCGATCCGCGGGGGCGACCGGCTAGGGTTGGGCCTGCGGGGCCGGTTCGCCGCCCGGGCCGAGGCCTGGGCCGGTGGAGGCGGTTCCCCGCCCTTCCCGGGTGGTGTAATCGGCAGCACGGGGTCCTTTGGAGACTTCAGGTTCGGGTTCGAGTCCTGACCCGGGAGCACCCCTCCGCCGGCCTGCGCGGACACCGGCCGCCGGCGAATCTCACACCGGGCGCGCGGAGCCCCGCCCTTCCGCCCCCGGCCCCCGCCCCGCCCTCCCGTGCGAGCCCCGGCGGCGCCGCGCGAGTCCGCTCCGAAGCGCTGGTGAGCCCTGCGCCCGCGCGTTGTCCACAGGGGTGTGGACCGGTCCGTGAAAGCCGGACGGGCGCATGTATCCTTCCCATGTCGGCCCCTGGGCCGCCCCTGTTCCGCGTGCGGTGGGCGCTCGTTTCGAGCGTCCGCCCCGCCCGGTGGCCCCCGGGCCCGCGGGGGCGCCCCGTCGCGTCGGCGCGGTCACGTCGGCGGCGCGGCCCCGGTCCGTTCCGGGCCTTCGGCGTGGCGAGTTCGACTTTTGCACCCATCCGCCAGCGACATGAGGAGTCTCCGCCAGTGAGCGTGAGCCGCCCGGCTGCCGTCATCGTCCTCGCGGCGGGCGAGGGCACCCGTATGAAGTCCAGGCTTCCCAAGGTCCTCCACGAGCTCTGCGGGCGGCCCATGCTCGGCCACGTGCTCGCCGCCGCCGGCGAGCTCGGCCCGGAGCGGACCGTCGTCGTCGTGGGGCACGGCCGGGAGAAGGTCGCCCGGTACCTGAAGGAGGCGGCCCCGGAGGTCGCCACCGCCGTCCAGGACGAGCAGAACGGCACCGGGCACGCGGTCCGGATGGCGGTGCAGGAGCTCGCCGCGCAGGGCGTCGAGCTCTCCGGCACCGTCGTGCTCGCCTACGGCGACACCCCGCTGCTGCGCGGCCGCACCCTGGCCGACCTCGTCGCCGCGCACGAGTCCGCCGGCAACGCGGTGACCGTGCTCTCCGCGAAGGTGCCCGACCCGGCCGGCTACGGCCGCGTGGTGCGCGACGCGGACGGCGCCTTCACCGAGATCGTCGAGCACGCCGACGCCGACGAGGCGCAGCGCGCCGTGGACGAGATCAACTCCGGCATGTACGCCTTCGACGGCGCGCTGCTGGCCCGGGTGGTCGACCGGCTCTCCACCGACAACGCAAAGGGCGAGGAGTACATCACCGACGCCGTGGCGATCCTGCGCGGCGACGGGCACCGGGTGGACGCCGCCGCCGCCGAGGACTGGGTGGAGATCCAGGGCGTGAACGACCGGGTGCAGCTCGCCGAGGCGCGCCGGCTGCTCAACGACCGGCTGCTCGAGGCGCACATGCGGGCCGGTGTCACCGTGGTCGACCCGGCCTCCACCTGGGTGGACGCCGGGGTCGAGATCGGCCGGGACGCGCTGGTCGAGCCGGGCACCCGGCTGCGCGGCCGCACCCGGATCGGCGAGGGCGCGGTGGTCGGCCCGGGCAGCACCCTGACCGACACCTCGGTCGGGGCCGACGCGGAGGTCCGCGAGACCTACGCCGAGTCGGCCGAGGTCGGCCCGGGGGCGAAGGTGGGCCCCTTCGCCTACCTGCGCCCCGGCGCGGAGCTGCGGGACGGCGCGAAGGTCGGCACCTTCGTCGAGGTGAAGAAGTCCACCATCGGTGCGGGATCGAAGGTCCCCCACCTCACCTACGTGGGCGACGCCGACATCGGCGAGGGCGTCAACATCGGCGCCTCCTCGGTGTTCGTGAACTACGACGGCGTGAACAAGCACCGGACCACCATCGGAGACCACGCCCGCACCGGCAGCGACAACATGTTCGTCGCGCCGGTGCAGGTGGGGGAGGGCGCCTACACCGGCGCCGGCACGGTGGTCCGCAAGGACGTCCCACCCGGCGCGCTCGCGGTCTCGGCCGGCGAGCAGCGCAACATCGAGGGGTGGGTGCAGCGGCGCCGTCCGGGCACGCCCGCGGCGGAGGCCGCGGAGCGGGCGCTCGGAGACGGGCAGGACCGCGAATAACGTCGCCGGCAGGGCGAACGGCATCGCCGGCTAGGCGAGTGAACTGTGTCTGTGGGGGATTCAGAAGTGACCGGCATCAAGGCCGCGGGTCAGAAGAAGCTCATGCTCTTCTCCGGGCGTACCCATCCGGAGCTGGCGGAGCAGGTGGCCGAGCAGCTGGGCATCCAGGTGGTGCCGACGAAGTTCCAGGACTTCGCCAACGGCGAGATGTACGTCCGCTACCTGGAGTCGGCGCGCGGGAGCGACGCCTTCGTGCTGCAGTCGCACTCGGGCGCGATCAACGAGTCCATCATGGAGCAGCTGATCATGGTGGACGCGCTGAAGCGCGCGTCGGCCAAGCGCATCACGGTGATCACACCGTTCCTGGGCTACGCCCGGCAGGACAAGAAGCACCTGGGGCGGGAGCCGATCACCGCGCGGCTGATGACGGACCTGTTCGCCACGGCCGGCGCCGACCGGCTGATGGCGATCGATCTGCACACCGACCAGATCCAGGGCTTCTTCGACGGCCCGGTGGACCACCTGTTCGCGCTTCCGCTGCTGGCGGACTACATCAAGGACAAGGTCGCCGGGGCCGAGGCCACGGTGGTCTCGCCGGACGCCGGGCGGGTGCGCACCGCGGACCGGTGGGCCGACCGGCTGGGCCTGCCGCTGGCGATCATCCACAAGCGGCGCGACCCGGAGGTCGCCAACCAGGTCAAGGTGCACGAGGTCGTCGGCGAGGTGGAGGGCCGCACCTGCATCCTGGTGGACGACATGATCGACACCGCCGGGACGATCGTGAAGGCCGCCGACGCCCTCTTCGAGCAGGGCGCGAGCAGCGTGATCGCGGCGGCCACGCACGGCGTGCTGTCGGGTCCGGCCGCGGAGCGGCTGCAGAACTCGCGGATCTCCGAGGTCGTGATCACCAACTCGCTCCCCATCCCCAAGGAGCGGGATTTCGAGAAGCTGACGCAGCTGTCCATCGCGCCCCTGCTGGCCCGCGCGATCAACGAGGTGTTCAGCGACGGCTCGGTCACCAGCCTCTTCGAGGGCTGACCGGGTGCGGACGGGAGAGGCGCGCGGCGCCTCTCCCGGTCCTCGCTGTGCTGATCCCGTCCGCTGAGGCAGTAGACTGGACGGAGTGTCCCCGTGTCCGCGGGGTTCACGCGTTCGCGGGGTGTTCGCCTTCCGCGGGCGCCGTGCCCGGGCGCGGCGCGCTTCGGCGTCTCCGCCTGCCCGCGGGACAGATCCCGTGAGCTCTCCCGTCCCGCGGGAGTCGTTTCAGAGAAGTCGTGTTCCCCGCCGCCGCGGGGACGAACCTCCGAGGAGTTTTGTCGTGTCCGAGGTACGCATCGCTGCCGAGCCGCGCACGGAATTCGGCAAGGGCGCCGCGCGTCGCGCCCGCCGCGCGGGTAAGGTGCCGGCCGTCCTCTACGGCCACGGCACCGAGCCGCGCCACATCACGCTTCCCGGCCATGACCTGATGCTGGCCCTGAAGACCCCGAACGTGCTGCTGCGCGTGGACGGTGTCGAGGGCGCAGAGAACCTGGTCCTGCCGAAGAGCGTGCAGCGGGACCCGATCAAGGGCTTCCTTGAGCACGTCGACCTGCTCGTCGTGAAGAAGGGCGAGAAGGTCAACGTCGAGATCGCGGTGACCCTCACCGGCGAGGCCGCCCCCGGCGGCATCGTCACCCAGGACCTGGTCTCGGTCGAGGTCGCCGCCGAGGCGACCCACATCCCCGAGGGCGTGGAGCTCTCGGTGGAGGGCCTCGAGGTCGGCACCAGCGTCACCGCCGGCGAGCTCAAGCTGCCCGGCGGCGTCGAGCTGGTCACCGACCCGGAGGCGATCGTGCTGAGCGTTTCGGCGCCGGCCGCCGAGGAGCCCGCCGAGGGCGAGGGTGAAGAGGAGGCCGCCGAGGGCGAGGCCGCGGAGGCCTCCGCCGAGTAGTCGGCCTTTCCTTTCCGGTTCTTTCCGAACGGAAGCGGGTCTTTTTCGATGCGTGGTCTCCTGCGGCGTGTGCTGGGAGGCCGCGCATCGTCGTCTGTGCGGGATGCTGCCGGTCCGGAGCGGGCCGGGGACGGGGAGAAGGACGTGGCGGAGACCGAGCGGTGGCTGGTGGTCGGGTTGGGCAACCCGGGGCCGAAGTACGCCGGCAACCGGCACAACATCGGTTTCATGGTGGTGGAGGCGCTGGCCGAGCGCCGGCGCGACCGGTGGAAGGCGCACAAGGTGCACGCCGAGGTCGCCGAGTCGCGGGTGGCGGGGACCCCCGCGGTGCTGGCCAAGCCGCGCAGCTACATGAACCTCTCCGGGGGGCCGGTGACCGGCCTGAGCCGGTTCTACAAGGTCCCGATGGAGCGCATCGTGGTGGTCCACGATGACATGGACATCGCGTTCGGCGCGGTCAAGCTGAAGCGGGGCGGCGGCTCCGGCGGCCACAACGGCCTGCGGTCGATCACGGCGTCCCTGTCCGGGCCGGACTACCTGCGGGTGCGGGTGGGGGTGGGCCGCCCGCCGGGGCGGATGGACCCCGCGGCCTACGTGCTGAAGGACTTCTCCTCGGCGGAGCGCAAGGACCTCCCGCTGGAGGTGGAGCGGGCCGCGGACGCGGTGGAGGCGCTGATCGGCGAGGGGCTGGAGCGCGCGCAGAACGTCTTCCACACCGCATCCTGAGCCCGGCGCGGCCGCCCGGGGACCCGGTCCGCGGACCGGGTTTTTTCTTGCCCTTTTTCCGTCACGCCTCGCGATCGGGCGACTGCGTTTAGCTATTCTTTACTGGTCGAAGCGTATTCCGCGCCTCCTCCTTTCCGAAACACCGCGGACGCGGTCCGGTTCCGTCCTGCCCTGTCGCGGGCGGGGGAGGGCGGTCGAAGGGAGGGGCATGGCCGCCGTCATCGAGGCGGGTGCGGGCCGGGCGGGCGCAGCGGGCCGGAGCGGCGCCCGCGGCGCCGGCGGCGCGGACTGGACCCGCCGCTATCTGCGCGGGCTGGTCGGCATCGACCTGGGCGCGTGCGGCACGGCCTGCGCCGCAGCGCTCTACCTGCGCTTCCACGGGGAGCCGGGGTCGGCCGCGGCGGCCGGCCACGCGCTGCTCTCCGGGCTGCTGCCGCTGCTCTGGGTTCCGGCGGTGGGGCTGGCGGGCGGATACGCGCGCCGGTTCCTGGGGACCGGCACCGAGGAGTTCCGCCGGGTGGTGACCGCCGGGGCGATGCTGATGGCGGCGGTGGCGCTGGCCGGCTACGCGGTCCTGGTCGAACCGGCCCGCGGGTACCTGCTGGTGGCGCTGCCGGGGACGGTGCTGGCCGCGCTGGCGATGCGGTACGCCTGGCGGAAGCGGCTGCACCGGCGGCGCGCGGCGGGGGCGTGCATGGCGGACGTGGTCGTGGTCGGCCACCGGGATTCGGCCCGGACGCTGATCCGCCGGCTGCGCGGCGAGCCCTACCACGGGATGCGGGCGGTGGGCGTGTGCCTGCCGGAGCACCAGTGCGACCCGCGGGTGGCCGACGTCGACGGACTGCCGGTGCTGGGCGGGTTCGCGGCGGCGGCCGACGCGGCGGAGGCGGTGCGGGCCGACGCGGTGGCGGTGCTGGCCTGCCCGGAGATGGACGGCGCGGAGCTGCGCCGGCTGGCCTGGCGGCTGGAGAAGCGCGGCACGGACCTGACGGTCGCCCCGGCGCTGATGGAGGTGGCCGGGCCGCGCACCACGATCCGGGCGGTGGCGGGGCTGCCGCTGCTGCACGTGGAGCACCCGGAGCTGGCCGGGGCCCGGCGCCTGCTGAAGGGGCTGTTCGACCGGGCCGCGGCGGGATGCGCGCTGGTGCTGCTGGCGCCGCTGTTCGCGGGGCTGGCGGTGCTGGTCCGCGCGGGCGACGGCGGGCCGGCGCTGTTCCGGCAGACCAGGGTCGGCAAGGACGGGGCCGAGTTCACCCTTGTCAAGTTCCGTACCATGGTTGCGGCGGCCGAAGAGCTCAAGGACGCGCTGGCGGCCGCCGGCGAGCACGAGGGTGTGCTGTTCAAGATGCGCGGGGACCCCCGGGTGACGCCGGTCGGAGCGTGGCTGCGCCGGTACTCGCTGGACGAGCTCCCGCAGCTGGTGAACGTGGTCCGCGGCGAGATGTCGCTGGTCGGGCCGCGGCCGCCGCTGCCCGAGGAGGTCGCGCGCTACGGGCACGACGTGCGCAGGCGTCTGGTGGTGAAGCCGGGAATGACCGGGTTGTGGCAGGTGAGCGGGCGGTCCGACCTCTCCTGGGAGGAGTCGGTCCGCCTGGATCTGCGTTACGTGGAAAACTGGTCGCTGACTTTGGACGTGCAGATCCTTTGGAAGACGTGGTCAGCGGTGATCCGCGGGGCGGGAGCGTACTGAGGCCGGTGAGCAGCATCAGAAACGATCATGAGGTGGCGCGGGACCTGGCGACCGAGGCGGGGCAGCGGCTGCTCCGGTTGCGGGCCAGGCACGGGTTCGCCGAGCCGGAGGTGCTGCGCACCCTGGGCGACCGGACCTCCCATGAGTTCCTCTTCTCCGCGCTGGGGCGGCTGCGCCCGAGCGACGCGGTCCTCTCCGAGGAGGGGGCGGACGATCCGGCGCGGGCGAGCGCCCGGCGGGTGTGGATCATCGACCCGCTGGACGGCACCCGGGAGTTCGCCGAGGCGGGCCGGACCGACTGGGCGGTGCACGTGGCGCTGTGGGAGAACGGCGAGCTGGCGGCGGGCGCGGTGGCGCTCCCGGCGCAGGGCAGCACGCTCTCCACGGTGGACCCGCCGTGGCTGCCCGACGAGCGCCCGGCCGACCAGCGGCTCCGGATCACCACCAGCAGGACCCGGCCGCCGGCGTTCGTGGAGCTGATGGCCAACCGGCTCGGCGCGGAGGTCGTGCCGATGGGGTCGGCGGGGGCGAAGATCTGCGCGGTGCTGCTCGGCATCGCCGACATCTACGTGCACGCGGGCGGGCAGTACGAGTGGGACAGCGCGGCGCCGGTGGCGGTCGCGAAGGCCGCCGGCCTGCACGCTTCCCGGATCGACGGCTCCGAGCTGGGGTACAACGAGTCGGATCCGTCACTTCCGGATATCCTTGTATGCCGACCGGAATTGTCGGGTATGTTGTTGGCCAGCATCCGCGAAGTGGCGGATCGGGACGGGGCGGGTCCGCACTCGGTGAACTGATCGCGACCGGGGCGCTCCCGTCCGGCGTGACGCACGGGAGCGAGGCGGAAAGATGGGCACCACTGCGGAGGCGGGGCGGTACCGGCTGTCCCAGCTGGATCACCTCGAGGCCGAGGCGCTCTTCATCATGCGCGAGGTCGCCGCGGAGTTCGAGCGCCCCGTGCTGCTCTTCTCCGGGGGCAAGGACTCCATCGTCCTGCTGCACCTGGCGCAGAAGGCGTTCTGGCCGGGCCGCATCCCGTTCGCGGTGATGCACGTCGACACCGGCCACAACTTCCCCGAGGTGATGGACTTCCGCGACCGCCGGGTCGCCGAGGCCGGCGTCGAGCTGGTGGTCGCCTCGGTGCAGGAGCAGATCGACCAGGGCAAGGTCACCGAGCCCACCGGCCGCTGGGCCAGCCGGAACCGGCTGCAGACCGCGGCGCTGCTGGAGGCGATCGAGGAGCACGGCTTCGACGCCGCCTTCGGCGGCGCCCGCCGGGACGAGGAGAAGGCCCGCGCCAAGGAGCGGGTCTTCTCCTTCCGCGACGAGTTCGGCCAGTGGGACCCCAAGGCGCAGCGCCCGGAGCTGTGGGGCCTGTACAACACCCGGATCGAGCGCGGCGAGCACATCCGGGTCTTCCCCATCTCCAACTGGACCGAGCTGGACGTGTGGGGCTACATCGCGCGGGAGGGCCTGGAGCTGCCCTCCATCTACCGCGCGCACCGGCGGAAGGTCTTCGAGCGGGACGGCATCCTGCTCGCCGACGGCCCGTTCGTGAACCGGGACGCCGACGAAGAGGTCTTCGAGGCCAGCGTCCGCTACCGCACCGTCGGCGACATGTCCTGCACCGGCGCGGTCCGCTCCACGGCCACCGGGATCGAGGAGATCATCGCCGAGATCGCCGCGACCCGGATCACCGAGCGCGGCCAGACCCGGGCCGACGACCGCGCGAGCGAGGCGGCCATGGAGGACCGCAAGCGCGAAGGCTATTTCTGACCCCCGCCCCCTCCCCGGTTCCGACTCCCCTGGAAGCGCGAGCAATGAGCACTGACATCCTGCGGTTCGCCACGGCCGGCTCGGTCGACGACGGCAAGAGCACCCTGATCGGGCGCCTCCTCTACGACTCCAAGTCCATCTTCGAAGACCAGCTCGACGCGGTGGAGCGGACCAGCCGCAGCCGCGGCGAGGAGCAGGCCAACCTGGCGCTGCTCACCGACGGGCTGCGCGCCGAGCGCGAGCAGGGCATCACCATCGACGTGGCCTACCGCTATTTCGCCACGCCCCGGCGGACGTTCATCATCGCCGACACCCCCGGGCACATCCAGTACACCCGGAACATGGTGACCGGCGCCTCCACCGCCGACCTGGCGGTCATCCTGGTGGACGCGCGCAAGGGGCTGCAGGAGCAGAGCCGCCGGCACGCGTTCCTGGCCACCCTGCTCCAGGTGCCGCACCTGGTGGTGGCGGTGAACAAGATGGACCTGGTCGACTACGACCGGGACCGGTTCGAGGAGATCCGCCGCGAGTTCACCGACTTCGCCGCCAAGCTGGACGTCACCGACCTCACCTTCATCCCGATCTCGGCGCTGCACGGCGACAACGTGGTGGAGCGCTCCCCGGAGACGCCCTGGTACGAGGGGCCGTCGCTCCTGCACCACCTGGAGAACGTGCACATCGCCTCGGACCGGAACCTGATCGACGCCCGGTTCCCGGTGCAGTACGTGGTCCGGCCGCACAAGGCCGACGACCCGGAGCTGCACGACTACCGGGGCTACGCGGGCCAGGTGGCCGGCGGCGTGCTGCGGCGGGGCGACGAGGTGGTGCACCTGCCGTCCGGGCTGACCACCCGGATCAAGCGGATCGCGACCGCCGACGGAGACGTGGACGAGGCGTTCTCCCCGATGTCGGTCACCCTGCTGCTCGAGGACGACATCGACGTCTCCCGCGGGGACATGATCTGCCGCCCGAACAACCGCCCGGCCGAGGCGCGGGACGTGCAGGCGATGGTCTGCTGGATGTCGGAGTCCAAGAAGCTCACCCCGCGCTCCAGGCTGCTGGTCAAGCACACCACCCGCACCGCCAAGGTGGTGGTCCGCGACCTGCTCTACCGGCTGGACGTGAACACCCTGCACCGGGACGAGGCCGCGGACGGGCTGGAGCTCAACGAGATCGGCCGGGTCGTGCTCCGCTCGGCCCAGCCGCTCTTCGTCGACCCCTACAAGCGGAACCGGGCCACCGGCGGCTTCATCCTGATCGACGAGCACACCAACGCCACGGTGGGCGCCGGAATGGTGCTCGCCGCCGATTAGGCGGCCGCCTCCGCCGCGGGGGCGGACGGAAAACGCGGAACGCGAGCGGGCGGTGACCGCAGGTAATAGTCTGCTCTCCCGTGAACGATTTCCGCCTTGTCTTCGTCGGGGGTATCGGCCGGTCCGGTTCGACGCTCATCGAGCGGCTCCTCGGTGAGCTGCCCGGGGTCTGCTCGATGGGCGAGGTCGTGCACATGTGGCGGCGCGCCCTGGTGGACGACGAGACGTGCGGCTGCGGTGAGCGGTTCGCCCGCTGCCCGTTCTGGGCCGAGGTCGGCCGGGAGGCGTTCGGCGGCTGGAGGCGGGTGGACCCCGCCGAGGTGCTGGAGCTGAAGGAGACGGTGGACCGCACCCGGTACGCGCCGGGGCTGCTCGCCGCCCGCCCGCCGGCCGAGCTCGCCCGCCGGGCCCGGCGCTACACCGAGCTGTACGACCGGCTCTACCGGGCGGTGGCCCTGGTCAGCGGCTGTCCGGTGGTGGTCGACTCCAGCAAGCACGCCTCGCTCGCGGCCTGCCTGCGGCTCCGCTACGGGGTCCGGCTCCGGCTGCTGCACGTGGTCCGCGACCCGCGCGCGGTCGCGCACGCCTGGCGCAAGCGGGTGCCCCGCCCGGACGCCGCCCCGACCAGCCCGGAGCAGTACATGGCCCGCTGCTCGCCGGTCCGCTCCGCGGTGCGCTGGTCGGCGCAGAACGAGGTGCTGGCGGCCCTGGAGCGGGCCGGGACGCCGACGCTGCGGGTGCGCTATGAGGACTTCGCCGGCGACCCGCGCGCCGAGCTGCGCCGGATCGCCGGGTTCGCCGGCTGCGGTGAGGAGGCGGGCGAGGCGGCGGTGGGCGAGTGCGGCACCGCGCTGCTCTCCCCGGGGCACACCGTCTCCGGCAACCCGATGCGGTTCCGCACCGGGCGGGTGCGGGTCCGGCCGGACGTCTCCTGGCGCTCCGGGCTGGGCCCCGGGCACCGGCTCGCCGTCTCCGCCCTCACCTTTCCGGTGCGGCGCAGATTCGGATATTGATCCCGTCCGGATTCCGGGTTCCGGCCGTCGGCGGCACCGCGTGATTCGCGGGTTCCGCCTTCCTGCGGAGGATTCGGGGCCTTCGTCCGATCGGTGCGGAGGCGCGCCCGGATCCATTGCTATGGGTGGCCGCGTCGGAACTCATGGTAATTGCTTGTGGTGTGCCCGGAGGGCGCGGCCATGGCGAGCCGGGAGGGGGCCGACGATGGTCGATGAGCGGCGGACGGACGTCCGGACGCGGGGCGTGCGGGTCGGAGCGGCCGTGGCGGCCGCGGCCGTGCTGGTGGTGGCCTGCGGGGACGCGGGTTCGGCCCGGCCGACCGGGGCGGCGCCCCCGCCGGCCCCGCAGAGCGGGGCGGACCCGGTGCCGTACCGCCCGCCCGGCGGCGCCCCGCCGCACCCCTCGCCCGGCCACGCGGCCCCGGGGCTGCCCGCCGCGGACCCGGCCGGCGGTGGCGGCCCGCGGCCCGGCGGGGAGTGCGGGGTGGACGGGATCCTCGAACCGTCCTGCGGCGTGTGGTGGGGGGCCAGCCCGTGGAAGGGCGACCCGCGCCCGCTGGAGGAGGCGGCCGGGCGGCCGATGGACATCGTCTACACCTGGAACGGGATCGACCAGCCGGACGTGCCCAAGGACCGGGACCTGGAGCTGGCCGCGGAGGGCAGGCTGATCCACGCCAACATCGAGGCCCGCCGCTTCGAGGAGTCCGGCCACCCCGAGGTCGGCTACCGCCGGATCATCGAGGGCGACTTCGACGGATCCCTCACCGAGCAGGCCCGCCGGATCGCCGGGACGGGCGTCCCGGTCTTCATCACCTTCGACCACGAGGCCGACGCGTCCAAGCGGTACGGCGAGCGCGGCACCCCGGAGGAGTTCGTCCGGGCCTGGCGGCACATCGTCGACCTCTACCGCCGGAACGGCGCGGACAACGCCGTCTTCGTCTGGAACGTGACCGGCTGGAAGGGCAATCTGGACCGCCTCCCGGGGCTGTGGCCCGGCAACGAGCACGTGGACTGGATCAGCTGGGAGGCCTACAACATGACCGGCTGCGAGCTGATGGACGGCTGGGACCACGTGGTCTCCTTCGAGGAGGCGCTCCGCCCGGCCTACGAGTGGATCCAGAACGAGGGGCCGAAGCACGGCATCGACCCGGGCAAGCCGGTGATGATCGGCGAGATGGGCACGGTGCCCATTCCGCAGGGCATGGGCTCCGCCGAGGAGTGGTACGCCGAGATCCCGACGGTGCTGCCCGAGTACGAGCGGGTCAAGGCGGTCAAGCTCTGGGACGGCAGGACCGCGCCCAGCTGCGACTTCCGCATCCTGGAGAACCCCGCTGCCCGGCGCGGCTACGCCCGCGCCGGCCAGGACCCCTACATCCGCATCCCGGACCAGGCCCGCAAGGCGGTCACCGAGGCATTGGAGGACCGCGACCGCTGGACGACGGACCGCTCCGAGAACGCTGAGGACTGAGGGGCCCCGCGCGCTGCGGGGAGCACGCCCCGGCCTCGGCCGCCGACACGGCGGTGAGGGGGCCGTCCCCGCGCGCGGGGAGCACGCGGAGGACCCGCACCATCTGCGGCACCAGGCGGGACCGTCCCCGCGCACGCGGGGAGCACCCTTCTCGAACCGGTTCTCTCCGGCGGGGGCGCGGTCTTCCACCACTTCCCGGATCGGCGCCGGTCGGGGCCGCGCAGCGGTGAGCGGGGCGCGGCGATCGGGTCAGAGGCCCTTGCCCCGGGTGTGCAGGGTGCGCAGGACGAACTCCGGGGGGAGGCCGCAGGCCACCGCCAGGGCCAGGTAGGCGCGGGGCTCTGCCGGGCGGGAGCGGAGCGTGGCCAGGATCCAGCGGAGGGCGGCGCGGCGGCGGCCCGCGGCGGCCTCGGCGAAGGCGACCTGGCCGGCGATCCGGGCGTGGCCGCGGGGGACCAGCCGGAACTCCGGGTACTGCTCCAGGAGCCGGCTCAGCGCGGACGCGATGGTGCGCCAGCGGCCCGCGAAGTGCGACCGGCGGTGCCAGAGCACCCGCACGCCCGTCTCCGGGACGGTGCGCACCGGCGCGCGCCGGGCCAGCCGGAGCAGCAGCTCGTAGTCCTCCGCGTAGCTGCCGGGCAGCTCCTCGTCGACGGTTCCGCAGCCGTCCACCAGGGCGCTGCGCCGGATCACGAAGGTGGACGGGTGCAGCTCGGTGAGGCGGGAGGCGAGCAGGTCGGCGAAGGCGACCGAGGTCCGGTCCAGCACCCGCTCGGCCTCGGTGCGCTCGTAGATGACCCGGATGCCGCAGCACACGATCTCGGTCTCCGGGGCGGCGAGCAGCACCTCCACCTGCCGGCGGAGCTTCCCGGGCAGCCACGTGTCGTCGTCGTCGCAGAAGGCGACCAGTTCGCCGGAGGCGGCGAGGATGCCGGTGTTGCGGGCTCCCGCCAGACCCGGGCTGCGGGTGTTGGCCATGACCCGCACCGGGCGGCGCGGGTCGTCGTCGGCCAGCGCCTGGTCGGGGTCGTCGTTGTCGAAGACCACGATGGTGCGCAGCACCCCGGGGTAGTCCTGCCCGGTGATCGAGCGCAGCGTGCGGCGGAGCAGGTCCGGCCGCTCCCGGGTGGGCACGATCGCGGTGACGTCCGGCCAGCCGGTGCGCTCCGGGGCGGCCGGTGCGGGCGTCCGTTCGCCGGGCGCGGGCGGGGCGATCAGGTCGATGAGCTCGCCGGCGCGGCGGGCGGCGGCCTCGGGGCGGGGACCGGCCTCCGGGCCGATCCGGAACTCCCCGGGCCGGTCGACCGCCCGGTCCAGCGAGGTGGAGAGCTGCTGCGGGCTGGAGCAGGAGCGCACCAGGTCGGAGGTGTCCAGCCGGGTGACGAAGCGGAGCTGGTGGTCGTCGACGTGCTCGCCGAGCTCGGGGTCGCGGGCGACCGCGACGGGCAGGTGGCCGGCGCGGCGGGCGGCGACGATCGAACCGGGCCCGCCGTGGGTGACCACCACCGCCGCCTCGGACATGGCATCGGCCAGTTCGCTGGGGGAGAGGAACTCGGCGGCCTCGGCGTGCGCGGGGCGCGGGGTCCGGCCGTGCTGCACCAGGACCCGGACGCCGGGGTGCTCCCGGGCGTAGGCGTCGGCCCAGGAGACCAGGCGGCGGAACGGGTGGTGGTCGGTGCCGACGGTGACCAGGACCAGCGGCCGAGGGTCGGGGGCGCCGGCCGGCAGGTCCGCGGGGACGGGGGAGGGAGCGGGCGCGGGCGCGTCGTCGATGTCGGTCACAGCAGCGGCCCCACGGTGATGGCGGACGGCATGAAGGCGCGCTGCTCCTCCCACTGGGCCAGGCAGAGGGTGGTGAAGGGGCGGCAGAGCCGGGCGGTCAGGGTGGGGGTCTCGATCCGGTCGTAGACCTCGATGTAGACGGTGGGCACGCGGAGCAGCCGGGCGAGGACGAAGAACGGCAGGGCGACGCCGGCGCCGGTGCTGACCACCGCGGCGGGGCGCCGGGCGGTGAGGACCCGGGCGGCCAGCCCGGTGTTGCGCAGCAGGTTGGCGATGCTGCGCGTGGTGGGGTGGTGGGCCCAGTGCACCTCCTCGCCGCCGAGCAGTGCCGCGGCGTCGGGGGTGTCGAAGGTGACCCAGGCCCGTGCGCGCCCGGACCACCACGGGCGGAGCGACCACAGCTGGGCCAGGTGGCCGCCGCTGGAGGCGACGAGCAGGACCGGTGCGGGTGGCGTCGTTGACACGCCGACATGATCGCATGACTTTGCGTGGTCAGGTATTCGCTTTCCGTGAAATCGGCGGGTCGCTCACGGTTCGGGTGCGCCTTCGGCGGGGGAGCAGGCCGTCCAGCTCCAGCAGCCGGCGGAGCCGCCACAGGGTGCACAGCCACCCGGCGCCGCCGACCGCCAGCGCCGCGGCGAGCGAGCCGGGGCCGGCGCCGAGCAGCGCCGCGCACCCCCCGGGGACCGCGCCGAACCAGAGCAGCGCGGCCGCCGCGGCCGCGGCCCACCGGCGGCTGAACGGGTGCACCCCGAGCGCGCGGTGCAGCTGCACCAGCGGCAGCAGGTTGCGGACCGCGATCGCCGCGGCCCAGGCCAGGGCGGCGCCCACCGGTCCGGCGGCGGGGATCAGCAGCAGGCACAGCGCCACGTTCACCGCCAGCGCCAGCGCGTTGTTCACCAGGTTCCAGAGGGTCCGCCCGGCCATGGTGAGCAGCAGGTCCCCCATGCCGAGCGCGGCCGAGCCCAGCTGCGCCACGGAGATCACCACCAGCACCCCGGTCCCGGCGGGCGTGCCGTAGCCCTCCCCGAACACCGCCATGGCCAGCGGGGCGTAGGCGATCGCGGGCAGGAACAGCGGCCAGGTGAGGCAGATCAGCCAGGCGGTGGAGACCTGGTAGAGCCGCCCGGCCTCCGCCCGGTCCCCGTGGGCGAGCAGCTCGGCCAGGCGGGTCCCGGCGGCGAACTGCACGGCCTGGGCCGCGAACTGCCCGGCCACCATGATCCTGGTGCCCGCGGTGAAGACCGCCGCCGCCGCGGCGCCCTGCACCGCGGCGACCAGGACGATCCCGCTCCGCTGGATGCCGATCTGGGCGACCGCCGCCGCCGAGCGCGGCAGCGAGAACCCCCAGAACTCCCGGGCGCCCACCCGGGCCGCCCCGGCGCCGTCCGCCGGAGGGGCCGCCGGGCCGGCCGGCGGCTCCGCTGCCGGGGCGGTGCGCATCAGGCGGTGCAGCCACAGGCAGGCGAGCACGGCGGCGGGCAGGTAGGGGCCGGCCCAGCCCAGGGCGAGCAGCGCGCCCGACCCGGTGCCCGCGACGGCGCCGATGAGCAGCAGCTGGGCGAGGGGGCGGCCGACCTTGTCCAGCAGGGCGGTGGGGCGCATGGCGTGGTAGGCCCGGGTGGCGGCCAGAGCGGCGTCGGCGACCACCGCGAACGGCAGGAACGCGGCGAGCAGCCGGAGGTGGCCGGCGGCGCCGGGCTCCCCGATCAGCAGCGCGAGCGGTTCGGCGGCGGCGAGCAGCGCGGCGGAGCCGAGCAGGGCGGCCGCGGAGACCGGGCCGAGCGCGGTGCGCAGCAGCCGCGGCGCGTGCTCCGGTGCGCCCAGGGCGCGCAGCCGGGCCAGGAAGTAGACCAGCCCGCTGCCGGTGCCCAGCCCAGCCACCGCGGACGCGATGAGGAACACCGAGGTCGCGGAGAACAGCAGCCCGGCGGAGGCCTGGTCGAAGCCGCGGGCGACCGCGACCGCCACCCCCAGGTTGAGGGCGGCCCCGGCGACCGCCGCGGCCGTGTTCAGCGCGCCCCCGCGGGCCACCCTCCCGATGGACCCGCTGGCCCCGGTACCGGCCCGCCCCTCCGCGGACGCGGCCGACGGGCCCGGCGGGCGGCCGCCGGCGCCCCCGGCCCCTCCGCGGCTCATCGGGCGGCCCGGGAGGACCGGACGCGGGCCGCGCCCTTCCGCGCCCGGCCGCCGGAGGCCCTCCCGCCGCGCTCCGGCGGCCCCGGGCGGGCCCCGCGGCCGCCCCGCCGGCCGGGGATGCGGCGGGACCCCTCCGGCCCGGCGCACCGGTCCCGCCGGCGGGGAAGGGCGAACGGGCCGGCCCCGCACCGGAGCCCGGGTCCGGGTGCGGGGACCGTCCGCGCCCGCGCGCCCGTTCCCAGGGCGGCCCCGCCGGCGGGGGCGGGCCGGGGGGTGCGCTCCCGCCGCTGCCGTGCGGACGCCTCCGCCGGGGTCACCGCCGCTCCGGGCGGTCGCGCCAGGAGGGGGTCCGGCCCCACCAGCCGGCGAGGCGGGCGTCGTCCTCCTCGAAGCGGGCGGCCAGCTCGCGGCGGAGCGCGGGCGGCAGCGGCGCCCGGGGCCGGGCGTTGTGCCGGCCGAACCGGATCCCGCCGTGGTGCGGGAGGCCGAGGAACTCCTCCAGGGCGGGCAGGTGCCGCTCGGGGTCGGCCAGGAAGGGGTCGGCGTCGATCACGTGCAGCCGGTCCCGGCCGAGGTGCTTCTCCAGCCGGAGCAGCTGGTCGATGTAGCGGCCGCGGGCCAGGTAGGCGTGGTGCTGGTGGTGGTGCGAGCGGGCCCGCGGAGAGGAGGCGAGCAGCTCCCCGGCGCCGGCGAGCCGCTCCTCCTCCCGCTCCAGGGCGCGCTCGAACGGCAGGCTCTCGTACCCCCGGGCGGTCTCGTGGGCGTGCGCCGAGTAGGCCCGCTCCACCGGGTCGCGGAGTATCACCACCACCTTCACCCCGGGCAGGTCGGCGGCGATCCGCTCGGCGCACAGCGGGTGGAACAGGTAGTAGGGGCTGGACTCGCAGACGACGGCGCCCGCGCCGCCGCCGGCCGCGCGCACCGCCCGCCGGGTGGGGAAGCGCCCCCGGTACCAGTCGAGGCCGCGCCCGTAGCCGGTGTCGAAGTAGTGCACCCCCTTGCGCAGCGTCGGGCCGAGCACCCCGGGGTGCTGGAGCAGCGCCCGGAACAGCGTGGTGGTGCCGCAGCGCTGCGCGCCGGCCAGCAGGGCGCCCGGCAGCGCGCGGCGGCCGCGGGTGGCCTGGCCGGCCAGGTCGGCGGCGGCGCGCACGGCGCCCTTCACGGGGTCGGGCAGCGGCCGGCGGGCCGCCCAGGGGAGAACGGGCATGGGACCTTTCCTCGGGGTTCGGGGGATGCGCCTCCCGCCCCGCGGCGGTCGCGCCCCCGCCGCCTCGGGGACCGGTGGGGGCGGCGGGGCGCCGCGGGGCGGGGGCGGGGTCAGCCGGGGAGGCCGGCCTCGGCGGCGGCGCGCTCGCCCAGCCCCTCCAGGGCGGGCAGCAGCCAGTCGTCGACGGCGGCCAGGTGCCCGCCGGCCTCGTCCTGGCGGTCCTGCAGGTAGCGGGCGGCCAGGTCGATCAGGTAGAGCGCCATCACGGTGGGCACGGCCTGCGGGCGCATCCCCGCGGCGGTGACCATCGGGTCGCACAGCAGCCGGGCGCCGGTGTCCAGCCAGCGGTGCACCCCGGGGTGCACCCCGCCCTGCACGCACTCGTTGAGCTCGTAGTGCAGGGCGTCGAAGCCCAGCGGGGTGTCGAAGGCGAGCCGCTCCCAGTCCCAGACGAAGGCGCGGCGCGGCGTGCCGGCCACGTTCCACCTGGTCAGGTCGCCGTGCCAGGCTCCGAAGGGGAGCCGGACGGCGGGCAGGGCGCGCAGTGCCGCGCGCAGCCGGGGCGCTTCGGGGCGGTCGCCCAGGGAGTCGATCCGCTGCTCCAGGCGGGCGCGGTAGCCGCTCTCGGCGAGCACCTGCTCCGGCCGCCGCTCCAGGGCCGCGATCTGCAGGACGCAGCGGAGCAGCTGGCGGCGGGTGGGCCGCTCGGTCTGCGCGCCGACCGGCAGCGCCTCCTGCACCAGCAGCGGCCGGCCGTTCCACTCGCCCTGGTGCAGCGGCCGGGGCACGGTGATGTCGGGCAGCCGGGCGTCGGCGAGCCGGTGCAGCGCCCGGGTCTCGTCCCGGACCAGCCGCGAGGTCAGGTCGTTCACCCCGACCTTGGCGTAGCCGACCGCCCTCCCGGCCGGGGTGAGCAGCAGCAGCACCGGTTTCCGGTTGGCCCGGGGCGGGCCGATGTGGATGGCGACCACGACCTCCCGGTCCAGCGCGGCGGCCAGCGCGTGCTCGATGGTCCGCCCGCTGCCCACCCGCAGCCGGTCGCGGAGCAGCAGCGGCGCGATGCCGCTGGCGAAGGCGGTGGTCAGCAGGGCGGTGCGGACCCTCTCCCGGAACGAGTGGCGCTGGGAGAACGCGGCGATGCCGCGCGCCGCCGCGTACCGGTCGGTGGCGGGCACGATCACCCGGGGGTTGTGCGCCGAGGGCACCGGGAGGTAGGCGCGCACCGCGGTGCCGCGCCCGCCGGCGCCCTCCCCGTCCGCGCCGGGGCGGTCCGGATCCCCGCCGGGGGTCTCGGCCCCCCTGCCCATCAGCCCGCCGCAAGGCCAGAGGATCTCCGCCAGGTCGGTCAGGTAGGTGGTTTCCCCGTTCACCGCGCGACACCCCCCGCCGCCGCGGAGGCACCGCGAGCCCGCCGCCAGAGCAGGGCGACGGCGGCCATGGTGACCGCCAGCGGCGCCGTCAGCGCGACATAGAAGAACATGTACCAGAACAGCAGTAGGACCGATAGGAGGGCGGCCGCGCCGACCGGGCCGGCCGCCCGCCGGTACCGCGCGGCCGCCGACGCGAAGAAGGCGAGGAACAGGGCGGTGCCGCCCCAGCCGTTGGCGATCAGGGTGAGCCAGAACTGCCCGTTGTTGCCGATGGTGTGGTTGCCGCAGCCGGGGCAGTCGGGGGACGGGCCGATCGCGATCGACTCGGAGCCGCCCCGCATGTCGCGGGTGGTGCCCCAGCCGAGGACCGGCGACTCCGAGGCGGCCTGCACGGCGGCGGCGCTGGTCGCGGCCCGCCCCTCGTCGCTGTGCGGGTTGGCGGCCCGCTCCAGGACCACGTCCATCAGCGGCGACGCCAGCAGGGCGGCGGCCAGCGCCGCCGCGCCCAGCAGTCCCGCGGCGGCGGTCCCGGTCCGGCCGGCCCGCACCAGCCGGACCAGGAGGAAGACCGCGGAGAGCACCAGCCCCGCCCACAGCGCCCGGTTGAGCGAGTAGACGATCGGCGCGACCGCGGCGGCCAAGGTGAGCAGCGCCGCGCACCGCCGCCGTCCGCCGCCGGCCAGGACCCAGCCCGCGATGAGCCACGGCGCCAGCAGGGAGAGCATGTAGCCCCAGGTGTTGGTGTACTCCCAGGGCGCCTTGGGGCGCGCCGACTCGTATCCGAGCACGTCCATGACCTGCGCTGACGCCGGGCGGAGCAGGGTCTGCAGGTAGGGGTCGGCGGCGAGCGGGCCGGGCAGCAGCGCCTCCACCGGGGAGGGGTAGGAGAACTGCGGCGCCGCCATGCCGAGCAGCCCGCCGGCGGCGGTGGCGACGCACAGCCACCCCAGCGCCCGCGCCACCGCGGTGTCGCTCAGCTCTTCACCGGTCAGGTTGCCCAGGTAGAGCAGGAGCACGGTGACCGCCAGGTAGCAGCCGAGCCGCATCACCGCGCCGGCCGGGCCGCCGGAGCCGGGCACCGTCCCCTCCGGGGCCAGGCCGATGAGCGCCAGGCCCGCCACCGACCAGAGCAGGAACAGCGCCCACAGGCCGAAGCCGCGCGGCAGCAGAACCCCGCGGGTGCGGTGCATCCGGACCAGCCCGGCCGCCATCGGGACGGCGAAGACCCAGAACGCGAACTGGCCCAGGCCCAGCGCCCACCAGAGCGGGTAGCCGGCGAACAGCCAGACGACGGGCCACCCGGTGTGCCCGGTGCGCGCCTCGGCGGCGAGCGGCCCCGCGAGGACGGCCCGCATCACCGGGGCAGCGGCAGGTCGGCGCGGTCGGCGGCGGAGGGCGCCGGAACGCCGGGCTCCGGGGCGGCCGCGGGCCGGGGCGCGGCGGCCGGGGCGTGCGGCCGCGGGGCGGTACCGGGGCGCTCCGGAGCCGCGGGCGCCGCGAGCAGCCCGGGGACCTCGGCCCGGACCAGGGCGAGCGAGCGGAGCGCCTCGGCGAGCTCGGCGGCCCGGGTGCGGCCCAGGGCGACGGCGGGCAGCACCGCATCGGCGGCCGCGGCCATGGCGAGCGCGTCGGCGCGCTCGCCCATCGGGGCGGCGGCGACCACCACCCGGTCCGCGCGCAGCCGGCCGAGCAGTCCGGTCATCGCGCCGCGCTGCAGCAGGTCGGCGGCGTCGGCGTCGCCGTAGCGCAGCACCCGCAGCCCGGGGGCGGCCGCGGTGCGCAGCTCCAGCCGGCCGGGGTCGGCGCCGAGCAGCGCCTCGGCCAGGCCGGGACCCGGGTCCAGGCCGAGCGGGCCGAGGCCGGAGCCGTCCCCCGGGTCGGCCAGGACGAGCAGGGTGTCGGAGCCGGTCCGGGCCAGAGCGGCGGCGAGGTCGACGGCGGCGGCGGTCCCGGTGGCGTCGGCGGAGGCGCCGGCGACGAGCAGTACCCGGGGGCCGCCGCCCGGCCGGGCGGCCAGGGCGTGCGCGGCCTCGTTGGCCCGCTGGACGGCCCGGCCGCCCGGCCGGGCGAGCGGACCGGCCGGCCCGGTGTCGAGCAGGAGCGGGGCGCCGGCCGCGCGCCGAACGTCGCGCCCGGTGCGCAGCCGCCGGTCCCGGTGGTCGGCGCCGAACGCCGCGGCCAGCCCGGCGGCCAGCCCGGCCATCGCGCCGCCGCCCAGCCAGAGCACCGGCCGGGGCGAGGCGGCGGACTCGGGCGGCACGGCCGGGGAGATGACCCGGCCGGGGGTGAGCGAGGCGCGCAGCGCGCTGAGCGGGCCGATCTCCCCGTCGAGGTCGGCGAGCCCGCCCTGCAGCGCCTCTCGGCGGGCGGCCTCCCGGCCGCCGCCCGCGGAGCCGGAGCCCTCCAGGTCGGCGGTGCGCTCCTCGGCCTCGCCGCGCAGCGCGTCCAGCCGGGCGTCGATCTCCTCGCGCGCCCGGTCGGCCCGGTAGGCCAGGTAGGCGTCGGCGAAGGCGGCGGAGCCGTCCCGCGCGGCCTCGGGGGAGGCGCCGCGGTAGGCGATCTCCAGCACGCTGCTGTTCGGCGGGACGGTCACCTCCACCCGCTCGCGGAGCTCGTCCGGGGCCTCGGCGGTGCCGATCAGCTCGCCGGCGGCCGCGGCCACCTCCGTCGAGCGCACCACCTGCGCCTCGGTGTCCAGGTTGACCTCGCCGCCGGTCCGGCCGGACCGCTCCCCGGTGAGCTCGGCCGGGCCGGTCGGCCGGACCTGCACCGCGGTGGCGGCGGCGTACTCGGAGGGGAGGGCGAGCACCGCGGCGGCGGCGACCAGCAGGCCGCCGGCGGCCCCGGCCGCGACGGCGGCCCACCGGCGGCGCAGCACGTCCGCGTAGTCCCTGAGCTCCGGTCCGGCATCGGCGGTCTGCATGCGGGCCCTGGCCCCTTCCCCGCCGAGCACGGCTCGGCGAATACTGGCGGTATCTTTACCGACACCAACAGTAGTCGTTTGGGGGTGCTGGGCGGTTGACCTTCGGGGCGATTCCTGATCGACCGAAACCGGGAGGCCGCTTCAGGGCGCCCCCCGGCGGGCTCCGGGGAGGCCCGGCCGCATGCCGCACCCGCCCGGCGCCGTCACCCTGCGTGTCCGGCGGGGCGGGCCGGACCGCTCGGGCGGACGGAGGCAGCGGCCGACCGGGCCCGGCCGGCGGCGCCGGTGCGGGACCCGCGCCGCGGCACGGCCGATGCGCCCTCGGCGCGGGGCCGTGCCGCGCCTGTCCGCGCGGTTCCCGCCCCGCACCGGGCGGGCGGCGCCCCGGAGGAGGGGAGAGCGCCCGTGCGCCGGTGGCCTGCGGTGCTCGGCCGCCGCACGGGACCGCCGGCGGTACGCCGCCCGCTACGGGGCCTCCCTCCGCGGAGCCTCCCCGCAGCGGCCGCGGCGGCGCGGGCCCCGGACCGCCGCTTCCCCCGGCCCGCGCCCGGACACTCCGGGCGACCGTTCGCATACCCGAGAGTTCTTCAGCGGGAAGGGGCGGCCGCGCGCCGGCGTCCTGAGGGGCCGGCCGCACGGGGAACGGGCCGGTCCCGGTGCCGCCGGGGCCTCCGCGCGGCGCCGGGCCGGTCAGGCCGGGGCGGAGTCCTGCCTCGGCCGCTTGCCCGGCTCCAGAACCGACTGGACCAGGTCGGTGCACCAGGCCAGCAGCTCCAGGTCGCGCAGCTGCCTGCCGCCCAGGCCGCCGGCCTTGGGCACCGGTACCAGCAGGGTCCCGGAGGGCTCCTTATAGACCGACCTGGGGTGCAGCCGGCGCAGCCGCAGCGCCTGCGACTCGCGCAGCTCCACCGGGGAGAACCGGATCTGCCCGCCCTGCAGCACCACGTCGGTCAGGCCGGCGGACTTGGCCAGCACCCGGAACCGGGCGACCTGGAGCAGGTTGTCCACCGGCTCCGGCGGGGCGCCGTACCGGTCCACCAGCTCCTCGCGGGCGGCCGCGATGTCCTCCTCGCCGGCGACCCCGGCGATCCGCTTGTAGGCCTGCAGCCGCAGCCGCTCGCCCGGGATGTAGGCGTGCGGGATGTGCGCGTCGACCGGCAGCTCCACCCGGGTCTCCGGCTCCTCGGCGGTGCCGTCGCCCTTGAGCTCGCGCACCGCCTCGCCGACCATCCGCACGTACAGGTCGAACCCGACCCCGGCGATGCTGCCGGACTGCTCGGCGCCGAGGATGTTGCCGGCGCCCCGGATCTCCAGGTCCTTCATGGCCACGTACATGCCGGCGCCGGTCTCGGTGTGCTGGGCGACCGTGGACAGCCGCTCGTGCGCGGTCTCGGTCAGCGGCTTCTCCGGCGGGTACAGGAAGTAGGCGTAGGCCCGCTCCCGGCCCCGGCCCACCCGGCCGCGCAGCTGGTGCAGCTGGGACAGGCCGTAGGTGTCGGCCCGGTCCACGATCAGCGTGTTGGCGTTGGGCACGTCCAGCCCGGACTCCACGATCGTGGTGGAGACCAGGACGTCGTAGTTCTTCTCCCAGAAGTCCACCATCACGCGCTCGAGCTGCTGCTCGTTCATCTGGCCGTGGGCGTAGGCGACCCGCGCCTCGGGCACCAGCCGGCTCAGCGCCGCGGCGGCCTTCTCGATCGAGGCGACCCGGTTGTGCACGAAGAACACCTGGCCCTCGCGCATCAGCTCGCGCCGGATCGCCGCCGCGATCTGCTTCTCCTCGTAGGGGCCGACGAAGGTGAGCACCGGGTGGCGCTCCTCCGGCGGGGTGAGGATGGTGGTCATCTCGCGGATGCCGGTCAGGCCCATCTCCAGGGTCCGCGGGATCGGGGTGGCCGACATGGCCAGCACGTCCACCTGGGTGCGGAGCCGCTTCAGCGCCTCCTTGTGCTCGACGCCGAACCGCTGCTCCTCGTCGATGATCACCAGCCCCAGGTTCTTGAACCGGGTCTCGCCGGACAGCAGCCGGTGGGTACCGATGACCACGTCGATCTCGCCGCTGCGCAGCCCCTCCCGGGTGGCCTCCACCTCGGCGTCGGTCTGGAACCGCGACATCGGCCGGACCGACACCGGGAACGAGGCGTACCGCTCGCTGAACGTGGACAGGTGCTGCTGGACCAGCAGGGTCGTCGGCACCAGCAGCGCCACCTGCTTGCCGTCCTGGACGGCCTTGAACGCCGCCCGCACCGCCACCTCGGTCTTGCCGTAGCCGACGTCGCCGCAGATCAGCCGGTCCATCGGGACCGACTTCTCCATGTCCCGCTTGACCTCCTCGATCGCCGCGAGCTGGTCCGGCGTCTCGGCGTAGGGGAAGGCGTCCTCCAGCTCGCGCTGCCAGGGCGTGTCCGGGGCGAAGGCGTGGCCGGGCGAGGCCTGGCGGGCCGAGTAGAGCCGGATCAGGTCGCCGGCGATCTCCCGGACGACCTTGCGGGCCCGGTTCTTGGCCTTGGTCCAGTCCGCCCCGCCCATCTTGGACAGGGACGGCGCCTCGCCGCCGACGTACCGGGTGACCTCGTCCAGCTGGTCGGTGGGCACGAACAGCCGGTCGCCCGGCTGGCCGCGCTTGGAGGCGGCGTACTCGATGACCAGGTAGTCCCGGGTGGCGCCCTGGATGGTGCGGCTGACCATCTCGATGTAGCGGCCCACGCCGTGCTGCTCGTGCACCACGTGGTCGCCCGCCTTGAGCTGCAGCGGGTCCACCGCGCCGCGCCGCCGGCTGGGCATCTTGCGCATGTCCCGGGTGGAGGCGCGCTGACCGGCCAGGTCGGTCTCGGTGAGCACCACGGTGCGCACCGAGCGCCACACGAAGCCGCGGTGCACCAGCCCGGTGGTCACCGTGGCCACCGACGGGTCGGGCGGCTCGGGCAGCCCCTCGGTGAGCCGGGTGCCCAGCCCCGCGCCGCGCAGCATGGAGACCAGCCGCTCGGCCGGGCCGTGCCCCTGGGTGAGCATGACCACCCGCCAGCCGTCGTGCAGCCAGCCCTTCACGTCGGCCAGGGCCCGCTCGGTGTCGCCGCGGTAGGCGTCGGCCTCGGCCGCGCCGATGGCGACCGGGGCGCCGGCCCCGTCCTCCTCGCCGGACTCGAACGGCGACAGCGTCCACCACGGCAGACCGCGCTCGACCGCCTGGGAGCGCAGCTCGGAGATGGAGGTGTAGGCCGACCCGCCCAGGTCGATCGGGGCCTCCCCGCCGGAGGCCGCGTTGATCCACGAGGCGTCCAGGAACTCCTTGCTGGTCGCCTCCAGCTCCAGGGCGCGGCTGCGGATCCGCTCGGGGTCGCAGCCGACGATGTGCGCGCCCTGCGGCAGGTAGTCGAAGAACGGCTGCATCCGGTCGGCGAGGACCGGCGCGAACGCCTCCATGCCCTCCACCGAGACGCCGCCGGCGAGCTTGTCCAGCACCTCGGCGAGCTGCGGGTGCTCGGCGGCCAGGGCTGCGGCGCGCTCGCGCACCGCCGGGGTGAGCAGCAGCTCCCGGCAGGGCGGGGCGAACAGCCCGGAGGCGGCGTCGGTGGCCCCGGAGTCGGGCAGCGAGCGCTGGTCCGCCACCTGGAAGTAGCGGACCTCCTCCACCTGGTCGCCCCAGAACTCCAGGCGCAGCGGGTGCTCCTCGGTGGGCGGGAAGACGTCCAGGATGCCGCCGCGCACGGCCAGGTCGCCGCGCTTCTCCACCAGGTCGACCCGGGAGTACCCGGCGTCGACCAGGCCCTGCACCACGTCCTCCAGGGCGACCTCGTCGCCCGGCCGGACCCGCACCGGGGCCAGGTCGCCGAGCCCGCCGACCAGCGGCTGCAGCACGCTGCGCACCGGCGCCACGACCACCTTCAGCGGTGCGGCGAGCGGATCGGACGGGTCGGGGTGGGCCAGCCGGCGGAGCACCGCCAGGCGCCGGCCGACCGTGTCGGATCGGGGCGAGAGCCGCTCGTGCGGCAGCGTCTCCCAGGCGGGGAAGAGCGCGACCGAGTGCTCGGGGAGCAGCGACTCCAGCGCCTCGACGAGGTCGGAGGCCTCCCGCTCGGTCGCCGTCAGGGCGAGCACGGGGCGACCCGCGCCCACCGGGGCGTCCGCGGCGAGCGCGCCCACCAGGAAGGGGCGGAGCGCCGCGGGGGCGACGACGTCGAGGTTCGGGTCGTGGCCGCTGCGAGCGGTCTCGATGGTCTGCTTGAGCGCCGGGTCGTCCACGACGGCGGCGAGAAGTCCAAAGAGGCTCATATCACCATTCAGGGGCGTGAGGCGGATGGTCCGATCGCGCGGCGTGACGTGGTGCCCGGCGCGGCGGCTGCGGAGGCCGCCCCCGGGCACCGGAGGGGCTCGGGCGTGCGCGGCCGCGGGACGCCGTCGGTCGTGTGCGGGCTCCCCCCGCCAAGCCTACTGCCGCCCCGCTTCCCCGGCACCCCGACCGGTGCTGATCCGCACCGGCCTGCGGACGGGGCGACACAGAGGTCAACGGCGGCGCGGCCCGCGCTGTTCCCGCCGCCCGGACCCGGTGCCCGGCAGGTCGCGGGGCCGGGCCGACCACCCGCGCCGGACCCCGTGCCAATACGCTGTGCAGCGACGGACGGACTTCGGGCCAACGCGGAGGTCGGATTGAACACGGGGCGGGAAGAGGGAGCCGGGGCCGGCGGGCGGGTCCCGGTCCATGCGCCCGACGCGGTGAGCCTCGGCCACCTGGAGCTCATCCTGAACGGCGGCTACCCGCTCCCGGGCTTCATGGGCGAGCGCGAGGCGCGCTCCGTCGCCGAGCGCGGGCGGCTGCTCGGCGGCGAGCCGTGGCCGGTCCCGGTCACCCTCCCGGTCCCCGAGGAGCTGGCCGCCGCGGAGCGGCTGGTCCTCTCCGACCCGGAGGGGGCGCCGCTGGCCGAACTGGAGGTCGGCGAGCGGTGGACGGCCGGCCCGGACGCCCCCGACGGCAGGGGCCCCGGCCCGCGGCTGGCCGGCGAGGTCGTGCTCGCCGGACCGCCCGCCTACGGGGCGATGCGCTCGCTCCGGCTGCCCCCCGGGCAGCTGCGCGCCCGCCGGGAGGCCGAGGGCGGCAGCGGCCCGCTGCTCGCGGTGGTCGCCCGCGGCCCGCTGCACCACCGGGCGCTCTCCCGGATCCGCGCGGCCGCCGACTCGCTCGGCGCCGACGGGGCCGCCGAGGTGCTGGTCCTGCTGGACCTCCCGCTGGATCGGGAGGGGGACGCCGCCGCGGTGCTGGCCGCCGAGCCGCTGATGCCGCCGCGGACCTGGTTCGCCGGGGTGCCGCTGCCGCCGGGCGCGGACGGCGACGCGCTCGCCCCCTACATCGCCCGCTCCTACGGCGCCACCCACCTGCTGGCCGACCCGGACGCCCCCGGGGCGGGCGGCGCCGCGCCGGCCGGCGGGCCGCTGCCGGCGGTCGACCCGGGCCCGTGGCGCTACGACACCGCCAAGGGCTCCTGGCGGCCGGCGGCCGAGGTGCCCGCGGAGCGCGCCGCCGACGAGCCGGACCCGGCCGAGGTCGACGGCATGCTCGCCCGCGGCCGGTCGCTGCCGGCCTGGTTCACCCCGGCCCGGGTCGCCGCCGAGCTGGCCCGGCTCCGCCCGGCGCGCACCAGCCGCGGCCTGACCGTCTTCTTCACCGGCCTGTCCGGGTCTGGGAAGTCCACCGTGGCCCGCGGGGTCGCGGAGGGGGTCCGCAGGGCCGGGCGGACCGTGACCCTGCTCGACGGCGACGTGGTGCGCCGGATGCTCTCCAAGGGCCTCACCTTCTCCCGCGAGGACCGGGACATGAACATCCGCCGGATCGGCTACGTCGCCGCGGAGATCACCCGGCACGGCGGGGTGGCGGTGTGCGCGCCGATCGCGCCGTACGCGGCCACCCGGGCCGAGGTGCGCGCCATGGTCGAGGAGGGCGGCGACTTCTTCCTGGTGCACGTGGCCACCCCGCTGGAGGTGTGCGAGGCGCGCGACCGCAAGGGCCTCTACGCCAAGGCCCGCGCCGGAGAGATCCCCGAGTTCACCGGCGTCTCCGACCCCTACGAGGAGCCGGACGACGCCGACCTGGTGCTGGACACCGCCGGCGCGGACCCGGCGGAGTCGGTGGCCGAGGTCCTCTCCGCCCTGCGCGCGGGCGGCTGGCTCCCCGGGGCCGCCTGCTAGGGCGGGAGGGGCCGGCGGGCACCCCGCGCCCCTCCGGGGCGCCCCGACGAACGCGAGGAGGAACGGACGATGAGCGGAGAGCAGCCGGTCGGCGCCCCCGGGCAGCGGGTGCGCGACCTGGTCGAGGTCATGGACGTGCTGCGCCGGAAGTGCCCCTGGGACGCCGAGCAGACGCACGGGTCCCTGGCGAAGTACCTGATCGAAGAGGCCTACGAGACGCTGGAGACGATCGAGCGCGGCGACCTCGGCGCGCTCCGCGAAGAGCTGGGCGACGTGCTGCTGCAGGTCGTCTTCCACGCCCGGATCGCCCAGGAGCGCGGCGCGGACGGGTTCACCGTGGACGACGTCGCCGACGCGGTCATCGCCAAGCTGGTCCGGCGGCACCCGCACGTCTTCGCCGGCGTCGAGGTGGACGGCACCGACGAGGTGCGCGGCAACTGGGAGGCGATCAAGGCCGCCGAGCGCGCGGAGAAGGGGGACGCCGACGCCTCGGTGCTGGAGGGCGTCCCGTTCGCCCAGCCCGCCGTGCTGCTCTCCTACGAGCTGCAGAAGCGCGCGGTGCGCAACGGCGTCCCCGAGGACCTGATCGGCGACGACGGCGGGGAGGGCGGCGCGCTGTTCGCCGCGGTCGACGCGGACCGCCGGGCCGGCGGCGACCCGGAGATGGACCTGCGCGGGGCGGCCCGCCGGTTCGACGCCCGGGTGCGCGCGGCCGAGGCCGAGGCGCGCGCCGACGGCCGCGACCCGCGCTCGCTGGCCCCGCGGGAGTGGCGCGGCTACTGGTCCCGCTCGGCCGAGCGGGACTGACCGGGCCGGCCCTCCCTCCGGCTCCCCCCGCCGCGGCGCTCCGGGCGCAGCGGGATCATCTCGGTCGGCTCGTCCCCGGCGGGCTGCGGCGGCGGGCGGTGCGCGGCGTCGCTGATCCGCAGCCACAGCCCGGCCACCACCCAGCCGGCGATCAGCGAGGAGCCGCCGGCGGAGAGGAACGGCGTGGTCATCCCGGTGAGCGGGATGAGCCGGGTGACCCCGCCGAGCACCACGAAGACCTGGAAGGCGAAGAGGAACGCCATCCCGCAGGCGAGCAGGGAGGCGAACCGCTCCCGGGCGTCCAGGGCGGCCCGGAAGCCCCGCTCCACCAGCAGGAGCAGCAGCAGGAGCACGGCGGCCAGGCCGGTGAGGCCGTAGACCTCGCCGATGGAGACCAGGATCAGGTCGCTGTCGGCGGCGAAGATCCCGGCGGAGCGGGCACCGTCGAACCCGGTCCCGGCCAGGCCGCCCTCGGCCAGCGCGAACAGCCCCTGCACCAGCTGGTGGCTGCCGCCGGACTCGGCGCGGTAGACCTCGGGGTCGAAGGCGTTCAGCCAGATCTCGACCCGGCTCTGCACGTGCCAGAAGATCGCCCAGGCCGCGGCGGCCCCGGCGGAGAACATCAGCAGGCCGATGCCGACCCAGGACTTCCGCCGGGTGGCGGCGTAGAGCATGGCCAGGAAGACGGCGAACAGCAGCAGCGAGGTGCCCAGGTCCTTGGTGGCGACCAGCACCAGGATGGCGAACCCCCAGGCGATCGTCATCGGCCCCAGGTCGCGCATCCGGGGCAGGCTGAACACCTTCACCCCGCGCACCCGCAGCTGCCGCCCGGCGACCGCCAGCGCCTCGCCCTTGAACGACAGGTAGGCGGCGAGGAAGACGATCAGCACGACCTTGGCGAACTCCGAGGGCTGAACGGTGTAGCCGCCCACCGCGACCCAGCGGCGCGCGCCGTACAGCTCCACCCCGACGACCGGCAGCACCGGCAGCAGGAGCAGCGCCAGGCCGGCGGCGGCCTGCAGGTAGGGGTAGCGCTGGAGGCGGCGCGGATCGCGGACCAGCAGCAGCACGGCCGCGCAGGCCGCGGCGCCCAGCGCGGTCCAGGCGAGCTGCCGCCGCGCCTCGCCGTCCCAGGCGCCGTCCAGCCCGCCGATGGCCGCCAGGCCGATCCCGTTGAGCGCCACCGCGACCGGCAGCAGCGCCGGGTCGGCCCGCGGCGCGATCCGGCGCAGCAGCAGGTGCAGGGCGAGCGCGCCGCCGCCCAGCACCCCGGCGAAGAGCGGCAGTGCGGCGGGGACGGCGCCGTCCAGCTGGAGGCCGGCCAGCGCCACCGCGAAGGCCGGCACCGCCAGCGCGGGGATCAGCAGCATCCCTTCCGAGGTGCGGGCGCCTGCTCCGCGCCCCGGTCCGGGTCTGGCCATTCCTCCTCGCAGGGGTCCGCGGCCGGCCCTGCGGGAGAGGGGACCGGATCTCGATCCGGCACTGGAACCGGTTCTGGCGTCGGGGGGCGCTGAGGGTCTTCCCCGTGAGCGGGGCGGGAAACGGCGGCCTGGATCACCCCGCGGGGCGGTGCGGGGCGGCCGGGTACTCCTTCAGGGTGATCGAGGTGGAGGCCCGGTCCATCTTCGAGGCGAACCGGGTGAGCGCGGGGAACCGCGCGATGGCCCGCATCCCCAGCGAGCGGGCGCGCAGGGCGGTCCGGGAGGCGGGCATCATGAAGTCCATTCCGGCCTGCGCGATCTTCTGGTTGCGCTGGACGAAGCCGCGCATCTCCGCCTCGTAGGCGGCGAAGGCGCGCCGGTGGTCGCCGCCGGCCTCGGCCAGCTCCCCGGCGAGCACGTAGGCGCCGACCAGGGCGAGGCTGGACCCCTGGCCGGAGAGCGGGGAGGGGCAGTACCCGGAGTCGCCGAGCAGGACGACCCGCCCCCGGGACCAGCGGTCCATGCGGATCTGGGTGGCGGAGTCGAAGTAGAGGTCCCCGGCGCGGTCCAGCCCGGCGAGGATCGCGGGGACCTCCCAGCCGGCGCCGGCGAACCGCTCGTGCAGCGCGGCCCGCTGCGCATCGGTGTCCCGGGGGTGGATCGGCGCCTCCTCGCCGGTCCGCATGGCCAGGATGGCGTAGGCGCGCTCGCCGGGGTCCTCGCCGCGGAGCGCGGCCAGCCTTCCGGGGGTGTTGTAGAGCAGCACCTCCCGGTCCAGGCCGAGGTGGTTCTCCATGGTGAAGATGGACAGGTAGGCGCCGAGGAAGCGGCTGTGCCGCTCTTCGGGGCCGAAGACCGCGGAGCGGACCGGGGAGTGCAGCCCGTCCGCCCCGACCACCAGGTCGAACTCGCGGGAGGGGGCGGTGTCGAAGTCGGCCCGGACCCGGTCGCCCAGGTCCTCCAGTCCGGTGACGGCGGTGCCGAACAGGTACTCGGTGCCGTCGGCCGAGGCGCCGTGCAGCAGCCGGGTGAGGTCGGTGCGGAGCAGCTCCACGTCGCCGCCGGACCCGGACAGCGCCCCGCCCCCCAGCCGGGCGCCGCGGCCGCCGTCCGGGGCGACGAGGGTGATGAAGCGGGTCTCGGTGGCCGCGGCGCGGACGGCGCCGGCCAGCCCCATCCGCGCGGCGACCTCGGTGGCGGTGCCGCGCACGTCGATCGCCCAGCCGCCGGTGCGCAGCGCGGGCGCGCGCTCGGCCACGGTCGGCGCGAAGCCCCGCTCGCGCAGCCAGTAGGCGAGGGCGGGCCCGGCGATGCCGGCCCCGGCGATGAGGACGGTGCGGGCGGGAGCGGTTCCGGGCATGGCGTCCCTCCGTTCCGGGCCGTGCCGGCGCCGTCGGTCGTGCGCCGGGGAGCGCGGCCCCGGCTCCGACGCTACTCCGCTTACTTGCCGCCCGGCAAGTAACTTACCGTGCGGCAGGTAGTCGGATAGGATGGCGGGATCGACCGGCCGAGCGGAGAGAAGGGGGCGCCGTGCCGAGGCGGAACGCCGACACCCGGGCGGAGATCCGGGGGACCGCGCTGGAGCTCTTCGCGCAGCAGGGGTTCTCCGAGACCAGCCTGCGCCAGATCGCCGAGCGGCTGGAGATCACCAAGGCGGCGCTCTACTACCACTACCCGTCCAAGCAGGACCTGCTCGCCGAGGTGGTCCGGCCGCTCCTGGAGGAGGGCGAGGCGCTGCTGGCCGGGGCCGAGGCCGAGGGGGAGCCCTCCCCGCGCCGGTTCCTGGAGGGGTACTTCGAGCTGATGCGCCGGCACCGGTCGGTGCTGAACGTGCTCCTCTTCGACATGGGGGCGGCCGCCCGGCTCGGCGACGTGGTCCCGGCCCTGCTGACCTGGCGGGAGCGGGCCGCCCGGGTCCTCTTCGGCGACGGGCTCACCGAGGAGCGGCTCGCCCTGGCCGTGTTCGCGGTCGGCGGCCTGCAGGACGTCGCCTTCCTGCCGGGGGAGTCCCCCGGCACCGCCCTCCGCGACTCCACCGTCGACGCCGCCCTGCGCGTCCTCGAGGGCTGACCCGCCCGCCCCGCGCGGCCCCGGCGCGGGCGGCCTGAAGTGGCCCGATATGGACTAGACCAATTTTCCGGGCATGCGGGGAGACCAGGCGCGGACCGGATCGCTAGGCTCGGAACCGGCCCGCGCCGCAGAGCGCGCGGCCGAGCCACGGCGGGGGTTCCCGCACCCGCGCGCCCGCCTTCCGGCGAGGGGCGCCGCGGCGCGGGCGACAGTCGCGAAAAGCGAGACGAAGGAGAACGACGTTGTCGTCGATCGAGGCAGTACAGGCGCGGGAGATCCTTGACTCCCGGGGCAACCCGACGGTCGAGGTCGAGGTCCTGCTCGACGATGGGACGACCGCGCGCGCGGCGGTGCCGAGCGGCGCCTCCACCGGGCAGTTCGAGGCGGTGGAGCTGCGCGACGGCGGCGACCGCTACGGCGGCAAGGGGGTGGAGAAGGCCGTCACCGCGGTCAACGACGAGGTCGCCGACGAGCTGCTCGGCTTCGCCCCGGAGGAGCAGCGACTGATCGACCGCGCCCTCATCGACCTGGACGGCACCCCGAACAAGTCCCGGATCGGCGCCAACGCCATCCTGGGCTGCTCGCTGGCGGTCGCCCAGGCCGCGGCGGAGAGCTCCGAGCTGCCGCTCTTCCGGTACCTGGGCGGGCCCAACGCCCACCTGCTCCCGGTGCCGATGATGAACATCCTCAACGGCGGCGCGCACGCCGACACCAACGTCGACATCCAGGAGTTCATGATCGCGCCGATCGGCGCGCCGAGCTTCCGGGAGGCCGTGCGCTGGGGCACCGAGGTCTACCACGCGCTCAAGGCGGTGCTCAAGGCGCACGGCCTGGCCACCGGTGTGGGGGACGAGGGCGGCTTCGCCCCGGACCTGGAGAGCAACCGCGCCGCCCTGGACCTCATCGTCGAGGCGATCCAGAAGGCCGGCTACACCCCGGGCACCGACATCGCGCTCGCCCTGGACGTCGCGGCCAGCGAGTTCCACTCCGAGGGCTCCTACACCTTCGAGGGGCGGGCCCGCACCTCCGAGCAGATGGCCGACTACTACGCCGAGCTGGTCGAGGCCTACCCGCTGGTCTCCATCGAGGACCCGCTGGACGAGGAGGACTGGGAGGGCTGGAAGGCCCTCACCGGCCGCCTCGGCGACAGGGTCCAGCTGGTCGGCGACGACCTGTTCGTCACCAACCCGGAGCGGCTGCAGCGCGGCATCGCCGAGGGCTCCGGCAACTCGCTGCTGGTCAAGGTCAACCAGATCGGCAGCCTCACCGAGACCCTGGACGCGATCTCGCTGGCCCAGCGGAGCGGCTACACCACGATGATCTCGCACCGCTCCGGCGAGACCGAGGACACCGTCATCGCGGACCTGTCGGTCGCGGTCAACGCCGGCCAGATCAAGACCGGCGCCCCGGCGCGCAGCGAGCGGGTGGCCAAGTACAACCAGCTGCTCCGGATCGAGGAGGAGCTGGACGACGCGGCGGTCTACGCCGGCGTGTCGGCCTTCCCCCGGTTCAAGGCCCAGGGGTAGGCTTCCGGCCCTATGCCCGAGAAGCCGGAGAAGCCGAAGCGCCCGGGGGGACCGCGCTCCGCCCGGTCCGCAGGCGGCGGGGGGCGCGGTTCCGCCCCCCGCTCCTCCGGCGCACGCGCCCGCCCGGCGGGGGGCTCCGCGACCGGCGGGACCCCGGCCGGCGGGCGCCCCTCCGGCGCCGCCAAGGGCGCTGCGGCGGGCAGGACCGGTGCGGCGGGCAAGACCGGTTCGGCCGCCAAGGGCGGCGCGGCGGCCGGGAAGAAGCGGTCCGGTAAGGACCCGTCCGCCAAGGGCCCGCCCGCCAAGCGCGCGGCCCCCGGGAAGCGGGCCCCCGGCGCGCCGGGCACCGCGGCCCGGGTCCGCCGCGGCCTGCGCCCGGCGCTGACCAGCCGGGCGGCCATCCTGGCCCTGGTGGTCTGCGCCATCGCGCTGAGCCTGGCCTACCCGCTGCGCGAGTACGTCGCCCAGCGCGCCGAGATCGCCCAGCTCCGCGACGAGCTGGCCCAGCGCCGGGACGACGTGGACCGGCTCAGCGAGCGGCGCGACGAGCTCAGCGATCCGGCCTACATCGAGCGCGAGGCCCGCACCCGGCTGCACTACCAGTACCCGGGTGAGCAGGCCTACGTGGTGGTCTCCGGGGACGGGGAAGAGGACGGCGGCGCCGAGGGCGGCGAGCCGCCCGACCCCTGGTACACCCTGCTGTGGAAGTCGGTCCTGGCCGCCGACGCGCCGAGCGGCGGCGCGGGGGCCTCCGCGCAGGACTGACCCGCGGAGCGGCCGCCGCCGGTCGCGGGCGCTTCCGGTCCGGCCTGGGGCTAACCTGAGACCGCCATGAATTCCGCAGATCACGCCGTCCCCGATCGGGGCGCGGCCGAGGAGGGTCCAGTGCCGGCAGACGCCGTTCCCGCAGAGGACGCGGCCGCCGTCGAACTCCAGCTGGGGCGGGTTCCGCGCGGGTTGAGGGCGGTCGCGCACCGCTGCCCGTGCGGGCTGCCCGATGTGGTGAAGACGGCACCGCGGCTGGAGGACGGGACCCCCTTCCCGACCCTGTACTACCTCACCTGCCCGAAGGCGGCCTCCGCGATCGGGACCCTGGAGGCCGGGGGGCGGATGCGCGAGATGCAGGCCCGCCTCGCCGAGGACGAGGAGCTGCGCGAGTCCTACCGCAAGGCGCACGGGTCCTACCTGGCCGAGCGGGACGCGCAGGCCGCCGCGGACGGGCAGCCGCCGCTGCCCGCCGGGATGCAGAGCGCCGGCGGCATGCCGGAGCGGGTCAAGTGCCTGCACGCCCTGGTCGCCCACGAGCTCGCCGACCCGGGGTCCAACCCCTTCGGCCGGGAGGCCCTGGACGAGCTGCCGGAGTGGTGGGAGAAGGGGCCGTGCGTGTGCGCCGGCCCGCAGAGCACCGAGGGAGACCGCCAGTGACCACCGTCGCCGCCATCGACTGCGGGACCAACTCCATCCGACTGCTGATCTCGGCGCTGCTCGACGGGGAGGACGACGAGGCCGGCCTGGTCGACCTGGAGCGGCGCATGGAGATCGTGCGCCTGGGGCAGGGCGTCGACCGCACCGGCGCGTTCGCCCCCGAGGCGCTGGAGCGGACCTTCGCCGCGCTGCGCGGCTACGCCGAGCTGATGCGGGAGAACGGGGTCCCGCTCGACCCGGAGCACGTCCGGATGGTCGCCACCAGCGCCACCCGGGACGCCGCCAACCGGCAGGAGTTCATCGACGGGGTGCGCGCGATCATCGGGGTGGAGCCCGAGGTGATCACCGGCGGCGAGGAGGCCGAGCTCTCCTTCGTCGGCGCCACCGCGGAGCTGGAGGCCGAGGAGAGCGGCCACCGCCGCCCCTACCTGGTCGTCGACATCGGCGGCGGGTCCACCGAGTTCGTGCTGGGCCGGGAGGACGGCGCGGAGGAGGGCGCGGTGCGCGCGGCCCGGTCGGTGGACATCGGCTGCGTGCGGATGACCGAGCGGCACTTCGCCGCCGACCCGCCCACCGCGGAGCAGGTCGCCGCGGCGGTCCGGGACATCGACGCGGCGCTGGACGAGGCGGCGGCCGAGGTGCCGCTGGCCGAGGCGGGCACCGTGGTCTGCGTCGCCGGCACCGCCACCACCGTCGCCGGGATCGCCCTGGACCTGCCCGCCTACGACTCCGGGCGGATCCACCTGACCAGGGTCTCCGCGGAGGAGACCGGGAAGATCTCCCGGGAGCTGCTGGCCATGGCGCACGCCGAGCGGGACCGGATCGGGGTCATGCACCCGGGCCGGGTGGACGTGATCGGCGCGGGCGCGCTGATCCTGGACCGGGTCCTGGCCCGGACCGGGGCGGACGCGTTCTACGCGGGTGAGCACGACATCCTGGACGGCATCGTCTGGGGCCTGGTCGTGGACCTGCCCGAGGCCGAGCGGCCCGAGTGAGACGTGTCACCCGGGTCGGCCGTGTTAAACCGTTAACACCGGTCCTGACCTGGTATAAGGCGCTGTCCTGCTGTTTTGCGATGGTCTAAACCTCTCCGGGGCCCGCCTTCCGTCTAGCGGATTGCTTGTGAAAGAATGCACAAGCGAGGGCGGGGTTGGCGAGCCCCGTCGGAGCAAGCGCATAGCCATCTTTTCGTCGGACGCGACAGAAGAGAGACATGCACGTCAACGGTGACTTACCGATCTCAGCTGCCCTGGCGAGGGGCGGAGAACGGGACTTTTAGGGCGGATATGCGATGACCGAGAGCAGGAACTACCGGTTGGTGCACGGCGGCGGTGACGAGGCGGAGATCCCGCACGTGCTGGTCGTCGGCGGCGGGTACCTCGGGATGTACACCGCGAGGCGGCTGGAGAAGAAGCTCGGGGCGGGCGAGGCCCGGATCACGGTGATCGACCCGAACTCCTACATGACCTACCAGCCCTTCCTCCCCGAGGCCGCCGCGGGCAGCATCTCCCCGCGCAACGTCGTGGTCCCGCTGCGCAAGGTCCTCAGCAGGGCCAAGGTCCTCACCGGGCACGTCGTGCGGATCGACCACGCCAACCGCACCGTCGGCTTCGAGCCGGAGGTCGGAGAGCCCCGCGACATCGCCTACGACCACATCGTGCTGGCCGCCGGCGCGGTCTCCCGGACCTTCCCCATCCCCGGCCTGGCCAAGTGGGGCATCGGCATCAAGACCGTCGAAGAGGCGGCCTACCTCCGCAACCACGTGCTGGAGCAGCTCAACATCGCCGACTCCACCGACGACCCGAAGGTGCGCGCCAAGGCGCTCAACTTCGTCTTCGTCGGCGGCGGGTTCGCCGGAGCCGAGGCCATCGCCGAGCTGGAGGACATGGCCCGCGACGCCACCCGGATCTACCCCTCGATCAGCGTCGACGACCTGCACTTCCACCTCATCGAGGTGGCCGACAAGATCCTGCCCGAGGTGGGCCCCGAGGTCGGCGAGAAGGCGCTCAACCAGATGCGCCGCCGCGGCATCGACGTGCGGCTGAAGACCTCCCTGGAGTCCGCCGAGGACCAGGTCATCAAGCTCAGCGACGGCACCGAGTTCGAGGCCGGCACGCTGGTCTGGACGGCCGGCGTCAAGCCCAACCCGGTGGTCTCCGCGAGCGACCTGCCGCTCGGCCCCCGCGGGCACATCGACACCAGCGAGTACCTGACGGTCAACGGCGTGGAGAACGCCTTCGCCGGCGGCGACAACGCCCAGGTGCCCGACGGCAAGGGCGGCTTCTACCCGCCGAACGCGCAGAACGCGGTCCGCCAGGCCCCGGTGCTGGCCGACAACGTCATCGCCGCGCTGCGCGGCGAGAAGCAGAAGGCCTACCGGCACGACAACCTCGGCGCGGTGGCCGGGCTCGGCCTGCACAAGGGCGCCGCCCAGCTGTTCGGCAAGATCAAGCTGAACGGCCGGCTGGCCTGGTACGCGCACCGCTCCTACCACCTGTTCGCGGTGCCGACCTTCAACCGCAAGTTCCGCGTCCTCGCCGACTGGACGCTCGGCCTCTTCCTCCGCCGGGACTACGCGGCCCTCCCCGAGATGGTCGAGCCGCGCCAGGCCTTCGAGGAGGCGGCCCAGCCCAAGCCGGTGGAGAACGGCCGGCTGCTCCGCCGGGTGAGCTGACCGGGCCCCGGGCTCCCGGGAGACCCGGAACGGCTGCGGGCCGGGGCATCGCGCGATGCCCCGGCCCGCAGCCGTCCGCACGTCCGGAACCGGGGCGCGGGCCCCGGCGGAGGGGGAGGGGAGTACCGGGAGGACCGGGGAAAGCGCCTCCGCCACCGGCGATCCCGCCGTTCGGCCCTCATGGGTATGATGGTCGCGCCCTCGTAGCCCAATGGTAGAGGCAGGCCCCCTAAAAGGGTCACAAGTGTCGGTTCGAGTCCGACCGGGGGCACTCGGCCCGGTCCCGCCGGGCGCCTCCGCCCCGGCTGCCGCCTCCCCGACGGGGCGCCGCGCCGCCGGCCCGCTCAGCGGCTGCCGGGTGTCCGGCCGGCCACCCGGTGGGGTGGCCTCGCGCTTCTCGGCCCGCCCGCGTGCGGCCGGTCCGCGCCGAAGGCGCACACCGCCCGTCCTCGCCGGTCCCGGTGTCGCGGCGGGGGCACCGGGGCACTCCGATGCCCCCGCAACGCCGAAATCGACGAGGAGCGGTGCGGTACGCCGCCCGCTACGGGGCCTCCCTCCGCGAAGCCTCCCCGCGGCGGCGCCGGGCCCCGGACCGCCGCCTTCCCCCGGCCCGCACCCGGACGCGCCGGGTGACCGCTCGCAGACCCGGCGGCCTCTCAGCCGCGCCGCTCGTGCTCCATCAGCAGCTGCAGGTGGGCGAAGAGCCGCTGGTCGGGCTCGGAGAGGTCGATGCCGCTGACCGACTCGGCGCGGCGCACCCGGTAGCGCAGCGTGTTGGGGTGGATGTGCAGCCGCTCGGCGGCGGCGCGGACGTCGCCGAACGCCTCCAGGTAGGCGAGGAGCGAGTGCACCAGCTCCGCGCCGCCGTCGGCGTCGTGCCGGATGAGCCGCTCCACCCGGGGGTCGCGCAGCCCCGGGGTGCGGCGCAGGTGCGCCAGGGTCTCGCTGACCAGCACCCGGGAGCGCACGTGGCCGATGGTGGCGACGTCCAGGGCCAGGTCGCGGCCCATCGCGTCGAGCACCCGGTCGGCCTCCCGGCGCGAGTCGGCGACCTCCTCCGGCGACTCCACCAGGGAGCCGACCGCGCCCTGCACCGCGGCGCCGATCAGCGTGCGGGCCGCCTCCACGGTCTTGCGGGCCAGCGCCAGCACCGAGGCCTCGCCGGAGTCGGGCTGCTCCCCGCCGCTCCGCCGGCCGCGCCCCGACCGCGGCGCCGGCATGTCCGGAAGCAGCACGTAGACCCGGGTGCCGACCGCGGTGACCAGCGAGCTCTTCCGGTAGGCGGCGGTGTGCACCGAGATCAGGTCGATCATCCGGCGCCGCTGCAGCTCCAGCCCGGACCGGTTGCGCTCCTCGGACCAGCCGCGCTGCCCGGGGGCCAGGGTGAACGCGGCGACCAGGGCGGGCCGCTCCGCGGAGACCTCGACGGTGTCGGCCAGCGCGGCGGCCTCGATCCGCCCCTCCAGCAGGGCGGCCAGCAGGTCCTCGCGGAGCCGCAGCCCCGCGGTCACCTCGGTGCGGTGCCGGAGCAGGTGCAGCGCGGTCATCCGGGCCGCGCCGAGCAGCGCCTCCTCGGCGCCCTCGGCGAAGGGGGCGCCGCCCTCCTGCACCCAGATCGCGCCGAGCGGCTGGTCGCCGGCGCGGATCCCGACCGCCAGCCGGCGCCGGATGCCCAGGTCGGGGTGTTCGTCGATGTGCACCACCTCGTCGCCGGAGCGCAGCCGGGTGAACACCCCCCACTCGCGGAGCAGCGCCAGGTACTGCGGCGGTCCCTGCCGGCCCAGCACGGACAGCCGGCGCAGCTCGTCGACCTCGTCGCCGCTGGAGTAGGCCAGCACCCGGCTGGAGGCGTCCTCGATGGAGACCAGCCCGCCGGTGAGCGCGGCGATCGTCTGGGCCAGGGAGAACAGGTCGCCGGGGGACTCGCCGAGGTCGGCGTCGACCCGGAGCCGGGCGTCGTCGACCACGCTGCGGCAGAGCGACTGGAGCTGGTCCCAGCGGACGTCCGGGCGGACCCCGAGCAGCGCCACCCCGGCCTCGCCGGCGGCGGCCCGGAGCAGCGCGGTCTCCTCGGCGGCGGAGCGGGTCCCGGAGGTCCCGGTCTTCACCGCGACGGCGGTGGCGCCCTGCCGGGCGGCGGTGCGCACCAGGTGCCGGGCGGCGGCGCCGCGGGCCCCGATGAGCAGCACCAGGTCGCCGGTGTAGGCCTCCATCTCGTCTTCGGGGTCGATGATCGACACGTTGTCCACCTGGACATCGAGCCCGGCGGGTGCGGCGAGTACTTCGACCAGCGGTTCGCCCACCGCGAGGAGCAGTTGGCGGAGGGGAATGCCTGGTATTTCGTCTGTTATGCCGGTTTCATCGGCTGCCGCCGGGTTCGGCGGGGCGGGGGAGTCGAACGTTTTCATGGTGCGTCCCCTTTGTTTGATCGGACAAGTATGGCGGATGAAGAGTGGCCTTCTCAACAAGGATCGGAGGTGTCGTTTTCGTTAGCGTTTGACCGGTTCAACGACGTTGCCCCACGAAGGAGGTGCCCATGGACGCCGTGACGAACGTGCCCGTGCCGGCGAACGAGCCCGTCCTGACCTACGCCCCCGGCAGCGCCGAGCGCGCCGAGCTGGAGGCCAAGCTCGCCGAACTCGGCAAGGAGCCGGTCGAGCTGCCCATGACCATCGACGGCGAGCGCCGGATGGGCGGCGGGACGCGGATCGACGTCGTCCAGCCGCACCGCCACGCCTCGGTCCTGGGCACCCTGGGCAACGCCACCCACGAGGACGCCCGCGCCGCCGTCGCCGCGGCCAAGCGCGCCGCCCCGGCCTGGCGGGCCATGCCGTTCGACGAGCGGGCCGCGATCCTGCTCCGCGCCGCCGACCTGCTGGCCGGCCCGTGGCGGCAGACGCTCAACGCCGCCACCATGCTCGGCCAGTCCAAGACCGCGATCCAGGCCGAGATCGACGCCGCCTGCGAGCTGATCGACTTCTGGCGGTTCAACGTCGCCTACGCCCGCCAGCTGATGGAGCAGCAGCCCTACAGCCCCGCCGGGCAGTGGAACCGCCTGGAGCAGCGGCCGCTGGAGGGCTTCGTCTACGCGATCACCCCGTTCAACTTCACCGCGATCGCCGGCAACCTGCCCACCGCCCCGGCGCTGATGGGCAACACCGTGGTGTGGAAGCCCTCGCCCACCCAGCAGTTCGCCGCCGACCTGACCATGCGCCTGCTCGAGGCCGCCGGCATGCCCCCCGGCGTGATCAACATGGTCACCGGCGACGGCCTGGCCGTCTCCGACGTCGCGATGGCCGACCCGGACCTGGCCGGGGTGCACTTCACCGGCTCCACCCGCACCTTCCAGCACCTCTGGCGGACCGTCGGCGAGAACATCGCGAACTACCGGTCCTACCCGCGGATCGTCGGCGAGACCGGCGGCAAGGACTTCATCGTCGCGCACTCCTCCGCCGACCCCGACGTGGTGCGCACCGCGATCGTCCGCGGCGCCTTCGAGTTCCAGGGACAGAAGTGCTCCGCGGCCTCCCGCGCCTTCATCGCCCGCTCGGTCTGGGACCGGATCCGCGACGACCTCATCGCCGAGGTCGAGGGCCTGAAGATGGGCGACCCGACCGACTTCGGCAACTTCCTCGGCGCGGTCATCGACCGCCGCTCCTTCGACCGGCTCGCCGCCGTCCTGGAGCAGGCGAAGAGCGACCCGACGCTGACCGTGCTGGCCGGCGGCACCGCCGACGACTCCGAGGGCTACTTCGTCCGGCCCACCGTCATCGAGGGCACCGACCCGTCCAACGACGTGTTCCGCACCGAGTACTTCGGCCCGGTCATCGCGGTGCACGTGTACGAGGACGGCGACTACGAGCGCATCCTCGAGATCGTCGACGAGGGCTCCGCCTACGCGCTGACCGGCGCCGTCATCGCCGACGACCGCGCCGCGGTGCAGCAGGCCCACGAGGCGCTCCGGTTCGCCGCCGGCAACTTCTACGTCAACGACAAGCCGACCGGCTCGGTCGTGGGGCAGCAGCCCTTCGGCGGCGGCCGCGCCTCCGGCACCAACGACAAGGCCGGCTCCGCCCAGAACCTGGCGCGCTGGTCCAGCCCGCGGTCGATCAAGGAGACCTTCGTTCCGCCGGTCGTCTCCTCCCACCCCCACCAGGGCTGATCGGCCCGGACAACCCCCGGGGCCCGGTCCGGACCGGACCGGGCCCCTCCACCCGTCGCCCGCCGCTGCACGGCCGCCCGCCGAGGGGCGGACCTGAGCGCCGGAAGAATGCGAGGTCATCCATGCTTCGTACGCCACTGCTGGCCGCGGCGCGCTCCTCGGCCTGCCGGAAACTGGTCGAGCGCACCCCCGTGACCAGGGCGATGGTCGACCGCTTCGTCGCCGGATCCACCCTGGAGCAGGCGCTGCCGAGCGTCGCCGACCTGGCCCGGGACCGCTACGTCACCCTCGACCACCTCGGCGAGGACACCACCGACGAGGCCCAGGCGCAGAACACCGTCAAGGCCTACACCCGCCTGCTGGAGGAGCTGGGCCGGGCCGGCCTGGGCGAGCGCGCCGAGGTCTCGGTCAAGCTCTCCGCCGTCGGCCAGTTCCTGCCCGCCGACGGCGAGAAGATCGCCCTGGAGAACGCCCGGGCCATCTGCGAGGCCGCGGCGGCGATCGGCACCACCGTCACCCTGGACATGGAGGACCACACCACGGTCGACTCCACCCTGTCCATCCTGCGCGAGCTGCGCACCGACTTCCCCTGGGTCGGCGCGGTGCTCCAGTCCTACCTGCACCGGACCGAGGCCGACTGCCGCGACCTCGCCGGCGAGGGCTCCCGGGTTCGGCTCTGCAAGGGCGCCTACGACGAGCCCGCCTCGGTCGCCTTCCGGGACAAGGGCGAGGTGGACCGGTCCTACGTGCGCTGCATGAAGATCCTGATGAACGGCGACGGCTACCCGATGATCGCCTCGCACGACCCGCGCATGGTGGCCATCGCCCAGCAGCTCGCCGCCACCGCGGGCCGCTCCGAGGACGACTACGAGCACCAGATGCTCTACGGGATCCGCGACGACGAGCAGCGGCGCCTCGCCGCCGAGGGCCGCCGGATGCGCGTCTACGTGCCCTACGGCACCGAGTGGTACGGCTACTACATGCGCCGGCTGGCCGAGCGCCCGGCGAACATGCTGTTCTTCGCCCGCTCCCTGGTGACGCGGAACTGACCGCCCGCCGAGAGCCCTGACGGCCCCCGGTCCGCGCGCGCGGACCGGGGGCCTCTCACCGTTCCCGGCCGGGGGCCGGCCGGCGGCGCCGGTCAGTACGGGCGGTCGCCGACGATCGCCACCCGCTCGGCCACCCGCGGGTGCGGGAAGTAGTCGTTCACCGCGTAGTGCTGGGTGGCCCGGTTGTCCCAGAACGCGATCGAGTCCGGCTCCCAGGCGAAGCGGACCTGGTACTCCGGGACGTGCGCCTGCTGGAAGAGGAAGCGCAGCAGCTCGTCGCTCTCCTCCTTGGGCAGGCCCAGGATGCGGGTGGTGAAGGAGACGTTGACGAACAGCGTCCGGCGCCCGGTCTCGGGGTGGGTGCGCACCACCGGGTGGCGCACCGGCGGGAACCGGTCCTGCCAGGCCAGCAGCCGCTCCTCGTCGAGGAACCGGGCGAAGCCGGGGATCACGTCGTGCTCGGCGACCGCGCCGTCGATCCGCTCCCTGACCTCCTCGGGCAGGTTGTCGTAGGCGGCGGCCATGTCCGCCCACATGGTGTCGCCGCCCTGCGGGGGCACCTGGACCAGGCGCAGGATCGCGCCCATCGCCGGCTCGGGGCGCCAGGTGACGTCGGTGTGCCAGACGTTCTCGTAGCTCGGCGGCGCGCCCCCCTTGGCGAACCGGGCGATGTGCGCGCCGTCGCCCTGCTCGATGAAGGGGTTGGTCTCCAGCTCTCCCCAGAGCCGGGCGATCTCCTGCTGGCGCTCGGAGGTGATCGGCTGGTCCCGGAAGAAGACGACCTTGAACTCCAGCAGCGCCCGGTGGATCTCGGCGCGCAGCTCCGGGCCGACCTCCTCGCGCAGGTCCACCCCGTGGATCTCGGCGCCGATGACCGGGCCGAGCGGGCGGACCTCGAACCGCCGGTAGGGGGCGGACTCCGCGCCCTCGGGGAGGCGGCGCAGCGTCCGCGGCCCCTCGACGACGGCCTCGTCGACGGCGCGGGCCTCGCGCAGCCGCGCGGCCGCCTCCGGGGCGGTCCCGCTCTCGTTCGCGGTGGCGGTCATGGTCTCCCACCTTTCACATCGGTGATACTCGGATTCGGGGTGTGCCGGCGCATGCGCGGAACGCGACGGCCGGGGCGGCGCCGGGGCGGCGCCCGCGGACCGGGGCCGGTCAGGGGATACGGCGGGTCGGAGGGGAGGAGGCCGGCCGGGCCGGCGGATCGCCGGGGCGGCGGAAGGCCGAGCGGAGGCGTCCGCGCGGAGAGGCCGGCGCGGACGGGGCCGGTGCGGCCCGCTCAGCGACAGGAGAAGAGGGGAGGGGACCCCAGGCGGCCGCGCCGCCGGATGATGCCGGCGGCGCCGCGGCGCACCCCGTGGCCGAGTTCACTCCGGCGCAGCGCCGGGAGGAGGCGGGGTTCTGGGCTCATGGCGCCGAGCATGGGATGCGCGGCGGGCCGCTGTCAACCCCTTCCCGGTCGGCGCGCCGCCCCGGTCCCGCCGCCGCACCCCCGGCCACCTGCGGGTAGGGGAGTCGAGTCCGAGCCGTGACAAACCGCGGGGAACCCGCCGGGCCGCCCGTCCGTTACGTTGAAGGCAGTAGACCCACAGCCCTGGAAAGGCTTGCGCGAACAATGCGGATGAGGAGCTCCAATCCCGTCCTGAAGCGGGCGATGAAGTCCGGTCAGGGCGTCGGGTACGGGCAGCCCCAGTACGGTCAGCAGCCGTACGGCCAGCCCGGCTACCAGCAGACCTACGACCCGTACGGCCAGCAGCCCTACGGCCAGCAGGCCTACGGCCAGCCCGGCCACCCCCAGCCGGGGTACCAGCAGCCGCCGATGGCGCCCGCCGGCGGCCGCCCCGTCACCGTCGACGACGTCGTGATGCGCACCGGGTTCACCCTGGGCACCGTCGTCGTCTTCGCCGTCCTCACCTACTTCCTCAGCTGGTCCAACCCGGGCCTGGGGGTCGGCCTGACCTTCGCCGGCGCGCTCGGCGGACTGGTGCTCGGCCTGGTGATCGGCTTCAAGGGGTCCACCAACCCCGCCCTGATCCTGACCTACGCCGCGCTCGAGGGCCTGCTCGTCGGCGGGTTCAGCGCGATCCTGGAGATGCAGCTGGCCGCTTCCGGTGTCAGCGGCGGGGAGAAGGGCTCCCTGGTCCTCCCCGCGGTGATGGGCACCCTGTTCGTCGCCGGCACCATGCTGGCGCTGTACAAGTTCAAGGTCATCCGGGTCACCAACACCTTCATCAAGGTGGTCTCGGCGGCCGCGATCGGCTTCCTCGCGCTGATCCTGGTCAACTTCGTCGCGAGCTTCTTCATCGACGGCGGCCTGGGGCTGCGCGCCGCCAGCCCGCTCGGCCTGATCGTCAGCCTGGTCGCGATCCTGATCGCCGCCGCGGTGCTGGCCATCGACTTCAAGCAGGTCGACGACGCCATCGCGGCCGGCCTGCCGGAGAAGTTCTCCTGGCAGCTGGCCTTCGGCCTGACCGTGACGCTGGTCTGGCTCTACATCGAGATCCTGCGCCTGATCTGGATCCTCAAGTCGATCTTCGCCGAGTAGCCGTCCCGGCCCGCGAACGAACGAGGGGCGCCGCACCCGGTCACCGGGTGCGGCGCCCCTCGCCGTCGGACGGGGCGCGGGCGCTCTGTCAGCGCTGGCGCGGAACGGGCGTGCGGTTGCGGAGCCGGCGGACGTACTCCTGGACGATGGCCTGGGCGTAGCCGTGGCTCAGGTTGTGCTCGTCGGCCAGCCAGGTGGTCCGCTCGGAGCAGCGGGACAGGCTTGGCCCCCTGTCGAGGGTGTCGAACCACTCGTGGAGTTCGCGACCGGTGACGGACGGGATGCGGTCGAGCAGCTGCGCGTGGATCTCCGGCGAGTGGGTCAGCGACATGTGTGCACCTCCGGGTGTGAGCGGCACTTACCTGCGACCCTGCAACAGGAACCCGGCGCGGACAAGACCTGGTGACCGGGTTTTACCTTCGGATGCTGTTCCCGTCCCCGAACAGGGGGAACGTCGGGGCGGGTGCGCAGGACGAGGCGGGGCGCCCCCGGAGGGACGCCCCGCCCGGCCCGCGGGAACCGCTCGGCCCCGGTTCCGCGGACCCCGCTAGGAGAGCCGCTCGAAGACGGCCGCCATGCCCTGGCCGCCGCCCACGCACATGGTCTCCAGCCCGAAGGTCTTGTCGTGGAACTGCAGCCCGTTGAGCAGGGTGCCGGTGATCCGGGCGCCGGTCATGCCGAACGGGTGGCCGACCGCGATCGCGCCGCCGTTCACGTTGAGCTGGGAGTCGATGTCGATGCCCAGGTCGTCGGCGGACGGCAGCACCTGGGCGGCGAACGCCTCGTTGATCTCCACCAGGTCGATGTCGGAGATGGTCATGTTGGCGCGCTCGAGCGCCTGCCGGGACGCCTCCACCGGGCCCAGGCCCATGATCTCCGGGGAGAGCGCGCTGACCCCGGTGGACACGATCCGGGCCAGCGGGGTGATGCCCAGCCGGCGGGCCTTGGCGTCGCTCATGATGACCACCGCGGCGGCGCCGTCGTTCAGCGGGCAGCAGTTGCCCGCGGTGACCGTGCCGTCGGGGCGGAACACCGGCTTGAGCTGGGACACCTTCTCGTAGCTGGTGCCCGGGCGGGGGCCGTCGTCCTTGCTCACCACGGTGCCGTCGGGCAGCGTGACCGGGGTGATCTCCCGCTCCCAGAACCCGTTCTCGATCGCCTTCTCGGCGAGGTTCTGCGAGCGCACGCCGAACTCGTCCTGGCGCTGCCGGGAGAGCCCGCGCATCTGCACCACGTTCTCCGCGGTCTGCCCCATGGCGATGTAGACGTCGGGGACCTCGCCGTCCTCGCGCGGGTCGGTCCAGGAGGCGGCGCCGCCCTCGGCCCGCTTGGCGGTGCGCTCCTCGGCCGCGGCGAACAGCGGGTTCTTGGTGTCCGGCAGGGAGTCGCTGTTGCCCTTGGTGAACCGGCTGACCATCTCCACGCCGGCGGAGACGAACACGTCGCCCTCCCCGGCCTTGATGGCGTGGTAGGCCATCCGGGTGGTCTGCAGGCTGGAGGAGCAGTACCGGGTGACGGTGGCGCCGGGGACGGTGTCCAGCCCGAGCTGCACCGCGATCACCCGGGCCAGGTTGTTGCCCTGCTCCCCGCCGGGCAGGCCGCAGCCGAGCAGCAGGTCGTCGATGTCCTCCGGGTCGAGCTGGGGGACCTTGGCCAGCGCGGCGGTGATGATCTGCGCGGTGATGTCGTCGGCCCGGAGGTCCTTCAGCGACCCTTTGAAAGCGCGCCCGATGGGCGAGCGCGCGGTCGCGACGATGACGGCTTCAGGCATGCTCGCGGCCCTTCTCGAAGGTGCGCGGGGCGGTCCCCCGCGCAGGAGATCACGTTATTACCGGCACGTTAACCTGTGCCGTCCCCGGTACCGCCGCCCGGGGTCGGCGTACCCGCCCCGGCCTCCGCCGCACGCTGCGCCGCCGGCGCTTCGGGGCGGCGCCGCAGCAGCATCGCCCAGCGGCCGAGCGGCCCGCGCTCCCGCCCGGCCACCTCGGTCCCGGAGACCTCGGTGCCCGGCCGGTCGACGGCCGCCGCCGCGGCCCGGTGCACCGGCAGGACCTCCTCCGGTGCCTCCTCCGCCTCCTCCAGCTCGGGCAGGAGCCCCAGCAGGACGCAGGCCGAGGGGAGCACCACCGAGGCGGCGGCCGCGTAGCCGCGCGCCGAGGGGTGGAACCGGTCCGGGCCGAACAGCTCCTCCGGGCGCGCCCAGAACTCGTCTGAGAGCAGGTCGGTCAGGGAGACGGTGCGCCCGCCGGCCTCCACCACCGCGACCGTCTGCGCGGCCGCCAGCCGCCGGGAGGCGCGCCGCGCCACCGTCCGCAGCGGCCACCCGATCGGGCGGACGCTGCCCAGGTCGGGGCAGGTGGCCACGACGACCTCGGCGCCGCCCGCGCGCAGCCGGCGCACCGCGTCGCGCAGGTGGTCGGCGGAGTCGGCGGGGCGGGTCAGCCGGATCACGTCGTTGGCGCCGATGAACACCACCGCCAGGTCGACCGGGGCGCCGCGCAGCCGGTCCAGCTGCGCGCCCAGGTCGGCGGAGGCGGCGCCGACCACCGACATGTTGCGCAGCCGCACCGGCCGGTCGGCGACGGCCGCGATGCCCTCGGCGAGCAGCACGCCCGGGGTGAGCGGCCCCTCGGTCAGCGCGAACCCCGCCGCGGTGGAGTCGCCGAACAGCGCGAAGGAGATCGGCGGGCCCTCGCCCTCGCCGTAGATCCGGCGCACCCGCGGCCGCTTCCACTCGGTGAACCCGACCGCCCGGTGCGCCAGCCTGGCCTGCAGGTACAGCAGCGCCACCGTGCCGGCCCCGAGCAGTGTCAGACCGCCGCCCCCGAACGCCGTGGCGGCCGCGATCCTCCGCGCCCTCACCGCCCGCAGCATCTCCCGCCTCCCGCCCGCTCCCCGGTCTCCACGCCGATGGGGCGCGGTGCCGCGCCCCACGTAGGAGGGTGCCCCCTGCGCGCCCGCGGTACGCCCCGCGCGGAACCGCCCCCGGGCGGTAATGTCGGCCCGGACAGGGGAGAACGCCCGCAACCAGGGCGGATCCTCGGACAATGGCGTCGGAAGGAAGAACCCTCATGCGGGTGCACGAGTCTTTGATCGACCTCGTCGGAGACACCCCGCTGCTGCGGCTGAACAAGGTGACCGAAGGCCTGGCGCCGACCGTGCTGGCCAAGGTCGAGTACTTCAACCCCGGCGGGTCGGTGAAGGACCGGATCGCCCTGCGCATGGTCGAGCAGGCGGAGAAGGACGGCCTCATCGGACCCGGCGGGACCATCGTCGAGCCCACCTCCGGCAACACCGGCGTGGGCCTGGCCATCGTCGCCGCCCAGCGCGGCTACCGGTGCGTGTTCGTCTGCCCGGACAAGGTCGGCGCGGACAAGCTCTCGGTGCTGCGCGCCTACGGCGCCGAAGTGGTGGTCTGCCCGACCACCGTGGCGCCCGACCACCCGGAGTCCTACTACTCGGTCTCCGACCGCCTCGCGCAGAGCATCCCCGGTGCCTGGAAGCCGAACCAGTACACCAACCAGAACAACCCGGAGTCGCACTACCGCTCCACCGGACCGGAGATCTGGGAGCAGACCGAGGGGCGGATCACCCACTTCGTCGCCGGCATCGGCACCGGCGGCACCATCACCGGGACCGGCCGCTACCTCAAGGAGGTCTCCGGCGGCCGGGTCAAGGTGATCGGCGCGGACCCGGAGGGCTCGGTCTACTCCGGCGGCAGCGGCCGCCCCTACCTGGTGGAGGGGGTCGGCGAGGACATCTGGCCGGAGACCTACGACCCGGAGATCTGCGACGAGGTGGTCGCGGTCGGCGACAAGGACTCCTTCCTGATGACCCGCCGGCTGGCCAAGGAGGAGACGCTGCTGGTCGGCGGCTCCTGCGGGCTGGCGGTGCAGGCGGCGCTGCGGGTGGCCGCCACCGCCTCCCCCGAGGACGTCATCGTGGTGCTGCTGCCCGACGGCGGCCGCGGCTACCTGGGGAAGATCTTCAACGACGACTGGATGGCCGACTACGGCTTCCTCAGCGCCGAGACCGAGGAGCCCACCGCCGCCGACGTGCTCGGCGGCAAGGCCGGCGACCTGCCCGAGTTCGTGCACGTCCACCCGCACGAGACGGTGGGCACCGCGGTGGAGATCATGCGCGAGTACGGGGTCAGCCAGCTCCCGGTGATGAAGGAGGAGCCGCCGGTGATGGCGGCGGAGGTGGTCGGCTCCATCGCCGAGCGCGACGTGCTGGACGCGCTGTTCACCGCCAAGGTCCGCCTGGAGGACACGATCGCCGACCACATGAGCCCGCCGCTGCCGGTGGTCGGCGGCGGCGAGCCGGTCAGCGAGTGCGTCCGGCTGCTGCAGGGCGCCGGTGCGGTGGTGGTGCTCCGCGACGGCAAGCCCGCGGGCGTCCTCACCCGCCAGGACGTCCTGGCCCACCTGGCCGGCTAGCGGATCCGGCCGCCCGGCGGCGCCCGGGCCGCTCCGGGCGCCGCCGGCCCCTCTTCTGCCGATCTGCCCGGTCCCGCGGCCGCGTCCTGGCAGACGAGCCGGCCCGGCGGCCCGGACGGGCGCCGCGCCGACCGGGGCACGTGCCGCCGCGAGGGTGCGCGGGCGGGAGCTCCTCGGCAGACCTCCCCGGCGCCGGGCCCGGAGTGCGCGTCCCGGTCCCGGCCGGCCCTCACGGCCGGGACCGGAAAAGAACCCCCGGGGGCGCTGCGGCGGTGCCGCCCGGGGCCGGTTACAGTGCACCTCGTCATTACCCGTCGGTAGATATGGGGCTCCGGGTGTCACGGCTGTTCTCCTGGATGATGCGGGCGGCGTGGTCCTGGGCGCGCCGCAGCGCCGAGGTCCGCCACGGGTCGCGGGCGGCCCGCCGCTTCGCCGGCTACGGCCCCGGCACCTCGATCGCCTTCCCCACCGCGACGGTCTTCGGCGAGCCGTGGATCGAACTGGGCGCGCACACCCTGATCGGCGCGGACATCACCCTGGCCGCGGGCATGCTGCCCGGCCTGGACCTGGGGCCGCGGCCGCTGGTCCGGATCGGCGACGGGTGCACCATCGGGCGCGGGTCGCACATCGTCGCGCACTGCTCGATCGAGATCGGCGACCACGTCTTCACCGGCCCCTACGTCTACATCACCGACCAGAACCACGTGTACAGCGACACCGAGGTGCCGGTGGGCCGGCAGTGGCCGGTGGACGACCCGGTGCGGGTCGGCTCCGGCACCTGGATCGGCGCCAACGCGGTGGTGCTCCCCGGGGCGCGGCTGGGCCGCAACTGCGTGGTGGCCGCCGGAACCGTGGTCCGCCCCGGCGACTACCCCGACCACAGCGTGATCGCCGGCGTGCCCGGCCGGATCGTCCGCCGGCACGACGCCGAGGCGGGCTGGATCCCCCCGCTGCGGCCGCCGGGCGACCGCCCCGACGGCCCGCACCCCTCCCGCCCGGGCGGCGCCTGCCCCGGCGGCCCGGCCGCGCCGCAGGGCTGACCCTCCGCGGGGGCTCCCGGCCCCGCCGGAGCGGCGGTGAACCGCGTGCTCATCACAGGAAAGGGCGGGGCACCGGAGGGGGCCGACGATCTAGTGTGGGGCCATGACGTTCGACGGGTTTGAGACGCTGGCGATCCACGCCGGCCAGGAGGCCGACGCCGAGACGGGCGCGGTCGTCGTCCCCATCTACCAGACCAGTACCTACGCCCAGGACGGCGTGGGCGGGCTGCGGGGCGGCTACGAGTACTCGCGCACCGCCAACCCCACCCGGACCGCGCTGGAGGAGTGCCTGGCCGCGCTCGAATCCGGCGCGCGCGGGCTGGCGTTCGCCTCCGGCATGGCGGCCGAGGACACCCTGCTGCGCACCATCGCCGGCCCCGGGGACCACGTGATCATCCCCGGCGACGCCTACGGCGGTACCTTCCGGCTCTTCTCCAAGGTGCTGGAGCGCTGGGGCCTGGAGTGGGACGCGGTGGACCAGACCGACCCGGCCGCGGTGCGCCGCGCGATGCGGCCGTCCACGGTCGCGGTGTGGACCGAGTCGCCGACCAACCCGCTGCTCAACATCACCGACATCGAGACGATGGCGGAGATCGCGCACGACGGCGGGGCGCTGCTGGTGGTGGACAACACCTTCGCCTCGCCCTACCTGCAGCGGCCGCTGCTGCTCGGCGCGGACGCGGTGGTCCACTCCACCACCAAGTACGTGGGCGGCCACTCCGACGTGGTCGGCGGCGCCCTGGTGGTGGCCGACCCGGAGCTGGGCGAGCGGATCGCCTTCCACCAGAACACCATGGGCGCGGTCGCCGGGCCGTTCGACGCCTGGCTGACCCTGCGCGGCGCCAAGACGCTCGGTGTCCGGATGGACCGGCACTGCTCCAACGCGGAGAAGGTCGTCGAGGCGCTCGCCGGCCACCCGGCGGTGCGCGAGGTGCTCTACCCGGGGCTGCCGGATCATCCGGGGCACAAGGTCGCCGAGCGGCAGATGCGGGCGTTCGGCGGCATGGTGTCGTTCCGGCTGCGCGACGGCGAGGAGGCCGCGCTGCGGGTCTGCGACCGGGCCCGGCTGTTCACCCTGGGCGAGTCGCTGGGCGGCGTGGAGTCGCTGATCGAGCACCCGGCCCGGATGACGCACGCCTCCACCGCCGGTTCGCCGCTGGAGGTCCCGGCCGACCTGGTCCGGCTCTCGGTGGGCATCGAGTCCGCCGACGACCTGGTGGCCGACCTGCTGGCCGCGCTGGGCTGACCCGGACCGCCGGAATCGGGCGGGGCCGCTCGGGAGGGTTCCCGGGCGGCCCCGCCCGATTCCGGCGGGGGCGCCGCCCGGGACGGGCCCGGGCGGCGGGGCGGAGGGCGCGGGGGCGCGGAGACCCCGCGCGGGGTCAGATCAGCGTCCGCTCCCGGCCCGGGGCGGAGCCGTTCCCGTCGCCGCCGCCCTCTCCGCCGGCCTCCCGGCGGGGGCGGGGGACCGTGGCCTGGTCGGGGAAGCGGACCCCGGAGAGGGCGCGGCCGGCGCCGGAGAACGAGCGGTGCGCGGTCCCGGAGCGGAGCGCCCGGTAGTGGCCGCGGTCGTTGCGCTTGATGCCGATCGAGGCCGCGATCAGCAGTCCGAGCAGGGCGCTGAAGAGCATGATGAGAACCACGGTGAGGATCCCGATGAACAGGGGCATCTTCTTCTCCTCTCGTCTCGCGCGGGAGGTCCGGGGGGACCCGCGCGGCCCGGGGCGGCCCCGGGGAGGAAGTGAACCCGTCTGCTGAGTCGGGAGGGGATCTTCCCGTCCTGTTCTCCTGTTCAGCTTATTGGATTCATTCCTACAACTTTACTTTGCGCTCTCGGTGGCGATCCCGTCAAGACCAGTCAGTCGAATCATTGGTACGAATTTGCCGTGCGGAGGGGTTCAGTGTGCGGGCCCGGGTGGCTCCGGTCAAGGAGATTGAGTAGACTCATTGGTACGAATGGCGGTGGGAGCGGACCGGGGAGCGGACTATGGAGCCACGGCACCTGGAGATCGCCCACGACCTCATGGAGGACATCGACGAAGGGCGCTATCCTCCCGGGGCCGCACTCCCCACCGAGGACAAGCTCATGGGGCGGTACGGCACCTCGCGCAACACGGTCCGCAGGGCGCTCCAGGAACTCACCAGCCGCGGCCGGATCGACGTCAAGCAGGGCAGCGGAAGCACCGTCCGCAGCTACGACCCCGTCACCCACCTGGCCGCCGGCTCCGCGAGCGATGACACCGAGCACCGCGCCCCCCAGGCCGAACCGGGGGCCGAGCGCGACGCCGAACCGCACCAGCGGCTCCGGGTGATGGTGGAGGCCGCCGGCGACGCCGTCGCCGAACTGCTCGGCCTCGGCGAGGGCGACGACCGGTCCGTGGTGATCCGCCGCTGCGACCGCTACCTCGGCGGGCGGCTCTGGCAGCGGCAGATGGCCTACTACCCGCGCTCCCTCACCGCGGACACCCCCAAGGGCTCCGAACTGGTCAGCCCCGAGGACATCCCGGGCGGCGCGCGGACCCTGCTGGAGGAGATGGGCCACCCGCAGACCGGCTCCTGGGACGTGATCGGCGCCAAGATGCCCTCGCTCAAGGAGTCGACCCTGTTCTCGATCGGCCCGGGGGTCCCGCTGATGGTCCACGACCGCCTGGCCTACTCCGGCGACCGGCCGATCCGGCTGATCCGGACCCTGATGCCCGCCGACCGGCACCAGCTCCTCTACCACGAGGGCGAGCTGCCGCCCGAGGCGCTGCGCACCGGCATGGGGGTCAACGTGCACGACCGCTGAGCGGTGGCGGCCGCCCGCGGCGCTACACCCGGAGCCGCCGGTCCCCGCCGGCCCCGCCGCCGGAACGGGGCGGCGCGCCGCCCCCGTCGTCGTCGCGGAGGGAGCGGTGCCCCCGCCCCCGGCCGCGCCGCCGGTCCCCGAAGGAGACCGCCAGGAGAAACCCGGCGGCGAGACCGGTCAGCACCAGCCCGCCGATGACCAGAAGGATCGCCATCGCGTCCTCCCTCCTTTTTTCTCGGCCCTCCGACCGGGATGCCGGACGGGACACGGACTTTGGACCCACCCGGATGCGCGGTTGAGTCATTATGCTTTGTAGGACCTGTTGGTACCAGTCCTATACCCCATGGGGAAGCGAGCATGCGCGAAGAGAGCCGATACCGTCAGATCGCCCGCACCCTGCGCCGAGAGATCGAAGGCGGCGAGCTCCCCCCGGGCGCGCGTGTCTCCTCGGAGAAGGAGCTGGAGGAGCGCTTCGAGGCCTCCCGCAACACGGTCCGGCTGGCCCTGGGCATGCTGCGCAACCAGGGCCTGGTCGCCAGCCACCCGGGCAAGGGCCACTTCGTGCAGCGGGTCCTGCCGATCACCTACTACGCCAACCGGCCCTCGGGGCGCTCCGGGTCGGGCATCGAGTTCTCCGCCTTCACCGCCGGCTCCAAGGTCTCCGAGCTGCTCATCGAGAGCGCCACCCCGGAGATCGCCAGCAGGCTGCGCACCCCCGAGGGCGAGCGGGTGGTGGTCCGCCGCACCTCCGGCTACGTGGAGGACCGCTGCACCATGCGGCGCACCTCCTACTACCCGATGGACATCGCCCAGGGCAGCCCGATCATGCACCCGGCGCCGCTTCCGGACGGCGCCGCCGCGGTCCTGGCCGGACTCGGCCACACCCAGGTCGGCAACGTCGACGAGCTGCAGACCCGCATGCCCGCCCCGGAGGAGGCCGAGGACCTCCGCCTCCCGCAGGGCGTCCCGGTGCTGGAGCTGTACCGGACCGGCTACTCCGAGTCGCGGCCGATCGTGCTCGAATGGGTGGTGTTCGCCGGGAACGGGACCCGGTTCCAGTACGAGATCGGCGACCTCGGCGCCTACCGCAGGGACTGAGCGCGGCGTCGGGGCGCCCGCCCGCGGAGCGGGGGACGGAGACCATGACCGCCTCGAAGAAGCACGACGTCGCCGACCGGCTGCGCGCCGCCCTGGACCGCGGCGACCACGCCCCGGGCGACCGGCTGCCGCGCAGCGCCGAACTGGCCGCGCGCTTCGGCGTCTCCGCGGCGACCGCCCGCGCGGCGCTGCGCATCCTCCAGGACGAGGGCCGGGTGAGCGTCCGCCCCGGGCGCGGCGCCTTCGTCCGCGGCTACCGGCCCACCCTGCACCTGGCCACCGACGTGCAGGGCGCCCGCGACTCCGAGCGGTTCGAGACCGGCTACGCGGCCCGGCTCCGGGAGCTCGGCCACCTCTCGGTCACCGAGGAGATCAAGGTCGGCATCGAGGAGATGGGCCCCAAGATCGCCCGGCGCCTCGGCGAGCCCGGACCGGACGCCGGCACCGCGCCGGGCACCGGGGCGCTTGCCGTGGTCCGCTCCTGCGACCGGTTCGTCGACGGGGTGCTCTGGGAGTCCCAGACCAGCCACCTGCCCTACGCGGTCGCCGGCGACACCGAGCTGATGTCCCCCGAGCGGATCGCCCGCGGCGTCGACCAGGTCCTGGCCGAGCTCGGCCGCCCCCGGGACTGGGCCTGGGACGCGGTGGGGGCCCGGATGCCCGCCCCCGCCGAGGCCGAGCGCTTCGGCCTCGGCCCCGGCGTGGCCCTGCTGGTCCAGGAGCGCACCGTCTATTCCGGCCGGACCGCGGTCCGCTTCACCGAGACCGTCATGCCGGCCGACCGCCATCGGCTCGTCTACGCCGACCCCACCGCCCCCGGCGACCTGCTGCTGCTCGCCGCCGACGTCAGCGTCTTCGAGACCTGACCGGGGCGGCCCGGGAGAGGGCGGGGCCGGCGCCGGAGAGCACCGGCGGGACCCGCGGTGCCGGCCCCCGCTGAATACCGGTTTTTCTCCCTCCTCCTGTTCCCGGCGGGATTCCCGGCGGTTGTGAGGAGTAGGGGCCTGTGCCGAGTGGGAAGGGGCTTCTCTCGTCCGGTCCTTCCGTCCGGTTGGGCCGGTTCCGTTCCGGTCCTTGCCGCGGGTCCCCGCCTGTGTCCCGTTGAGTACCGGTTTTTCTCCTTCCTCCCGTTCCCGGCGGGATTCCCGGCGGACCTGAAGAGCATGGGCCCCTCTGCTGAGCGGGAAGGATCTCCGCCCGTCCGGATCGGCCCCGGTCCTTTCGCTCACCGGTCCCTGCCCGCGTCCCGCCGAGGCCGGTGAGCGGAAGGACGGGACGGGCCCCTGTCCGCGCGCAGGAGCGGACTTCGGCGCGCCGGCCGGAAAAGGGGCGGGGCGCCAGAGGCCCTGCGGCCGCCCCCACCCGTCTCGGCACCGGGGAGCAGGGCGTCCGTGCACCCGCCCCCCGCATCGGGATCGGCGCTCGCACCGGCTACCGGGCTCAGCGCCGCCCCGAGGTGTAGGCGCGCAGTACCGCGCGGCCCGGACCGGCCGGACCGGCCGGAACGACCCGGCCGCCCCGCGAGCGGACCTCGGCGGCGAAGGAGCCGGGGGCGGTGCCGCCCGGGACGACCAGGGTCAGCGCAGCCCCGCGGTCCCGGATTCGGTCCAGTTCGGCGGCGGTCGCCGCGGCGGTCTCCGCCACCGGGGGCCAGGAGAACGCCGCCGTCCCGTCCCGGCGCAGGTGCGCGGTGGGCTCCCCGTCGGTCACCGCCACCACGATCGGCGCCGTCCCCGGGCGCCGGTCCAGGTGCGCCCCGGCGAGCCGGAGCGCGTGCTGCGCGTTGCTGCCCTGCACCCGGCGGCGGAGCGGCTCGACCAGCTCGCCGGGGCGCAGCTCGCGCGCGTACTCGTCGAACCCGATGACGGTCACCGCGTCTTCCGGGTACCGGCTCTCCGCCAGCGCGCACAGCGCCAGCGCCGCCTCCCGGGCCGGGCCGAGCAGCCCGCCGCGGACCATCGAATGGGAGAGGTCCACCAGCAGGCACACCGCCGCGGACGCCCGGAAGTCGGTCTCCGCCGCACGCAGGTCCTGCGGGGCCAGCGGGATCCTGCCGGGCGCGGCGCCGCCGGGCGCCGGGGCCCCGGGGAGGCGCCCCCGCTCCGCCGCGGTGCGCAGTACCGCCGCCCGGACCGTCGCCGCCGCGTCGAGCGGTGCGGCGCAGCCCGGCTCCCACGGCAGCACCCCGCCGGCCGGGTCGCCCGGGTCGCCGGAGGAGGCGCCGGGGTGCCCGCCCCGGCGGGTGCGGCGGCGGGGCCCGGGGGCCAGGTCGCGCAGGGCGGCATCGCCCAGCCGGCGGACCGCCGCCGGGGTCAGCCGCGGCCGGGTCGCGGTCCCGGCGAGGTGGCCGCGGTCGCGCAGGGACCGCTCCAGTCCGACCAGCCGGTCCAGGTCCGCGGCGGCCTGCGCGCCGAGCCGGCGGGCCAGCGCGGCGCGGTCCACGCCGGCGGCGGCCCCCGGCCGGGCACCGGGGGCCCCGGCCCGCTCCAGCGCCTCCTCCAGGGCGGCGAGGTCGGCGATCTCGTCCAGGGCCGCCACCGCCTCGGCCAGCCCCAGGTCAGACGGCCCGTCGAGCGGCGGCGGGCCCTCCGCGGCGGCCCGGGCCAGGTCCGGGCGGTGCGCCAGGAGGGCGTCGGCCAGCCGGTCCAGCGCCGGGCCGAGGCCGTCGCGGGCCGCGGCGCGGTCCAGCAGGCCGGACAGCTCGGTCCGCCGCTCGGCGGGCAGGCCCGAGGCCAGCCGCCGGGCGGCCGCGGCCCGCCTGGCCAGCAGGTCCACGATGGCGTCCAGGTCGGGCAGGTCGGCCGGGAAGAAGTCGCCGAACTCGGCGAGGAACGCCGCGACGTCGCCCTCCTCGCCCCGGGCCCCGGCCTCCAGCAGCGCGGCCAGGGCGTGCGCCATCCGGGCGATCCGGGCCGGATCGTGCGCCGCCCCGCCCGGAGCCCCGCCCGGAGTCCCGCCCGGAGTCCCGCCCGGAGTCCCGCCCAGGCGGGCCGCGACCAGCTCGCCGCGCACCTCGTCGAGCAGCTCCCGCACGATCCGCTGGGCCTCGGGCGAACGCCACCGGTACGGCTCGCCGGCCAGCTCGCGTAGGGCGGCGGCGCTGTCCCGGGGGAGCGAGGCCAGCCGGATCTCGTGCAGCCGCGCCTCGTCGGAGGGGTCGGCGGCCAGCGCATCCCGCTCGGCGGCCAGCGCCCGGTCCAGGGCGGCGCGCGCCCGGTGGAGAACCCCGTCCGGCCGTCCCCGGGCGGCGGCCTCCGCGCGCAGCCCGCGCACCCGCTCGACCAGGCCGTCCAGCCCGGTCAGCCCCTGCACGCCCCGCCGGAGCAGGGTGCGCAGGCCGTCGGCGGCCGACGCCCCGCCGAGCACCTCCCGCCCGAGTTCGCGCAGGGCCGCGTTGACGTCGAAGGGCGGAGCCAGCGGGTCGGACCCGGGCCGGCCGCGGCTGTAGCGGAAGCGCTCCATCGCTCGAAGCTCCCGAGGGGTGAGGGGCGGGGTGTCCTGCGTATCGCCTCCGAGTCTGCCCGAGAAGGGCCGGCCGCGGGGCGGGCGGCCGCCCGCCCCGCACTCCAGGCGCCCTACCAGGCGACCTTCGCCGAGTTGGTGTCGGTGCCGTCGTAGTTCCCCGGGTGGTCGTAGGCGGGGAAGTTCGTGGTGGTGCCGATGTAGTTGTAGCCCCTGTACAGGTACAGGGTGGCTCCCGCGCGGTTCCAGACCGAGCGGACGTTCTCGCCCAGGCCCTGCTGCCTCAGGTCGGGGGATCCGTATTTGAAGATCCCGATGGTCCCCTGCCCGTGGGGCTGGGAGAAGAGGCAGGCGTACCCGTGCGGGCAGCGGTCCCACCCGGTGGCGGCCTGCGCCGGAGCGGCCACGGCGGTCCCGGCGAACAGCATGGCCCCCGCCGCCGCGGCAGCGATCAGGCCCTTCCTGAGAACGGACATCATGGATTACCCCCGTCGATCGGTTGTACGGCGTTCGCCGGTATCCCCGCGAAACGGCCCCGGAACCTGGGCCGGAATCCCGGCGATGAGACCTCGGTCACCCCGGTGGCCGGGCCCGACCCGCCGAGCAGCGGCGACTCCGGCCGCGGTCCTCGCGTCCCGCCCGGATCATGGCCGCTTCAGGACAGGCTTCAGAGAACGAATGTTCTCCGCGAGCGGATCGGGAGCGCGAGTGGGCCCGATCCGGCGCTCCCGGCGCTCCCGGCGCTCCCGGCGGCACGGGCCCGCCGGGCGCGGACGGACGCCCGCTCACCCCCTCCGCGCGGCTCCCGCCCCGACCGGGCGGCTGCGGAGGAGAAAGGGACGCGGGGGCGTTCCGGCCGGGTGCGGCGTCTCGCGGGGTCGGGGCTCAGGCGGGCGGCGACGGCAGAGGTGGGAGGCGGCGGGGCGTCCCGGCCGGGCGCGGCACCCCACGGGGTCAGGGCCCAAGCAGGCAGCGACGGCGGCGAGGCCGGGGCGGGGCGCTCCACTCGGGCGCGGCATCTCACGGGGCGGGTGTTCAGACCGGCGGCGACGGCAGGAGGGGGCCGGGGCCGCAGACCAGGCGCGGCGCCTCGCGGAGCGGGCGTTCGGACCAGTGGCGACGGCCGGGGAAGGGCCGGGGCAGGCCTCACTCGGGCGCGGCGCCTCACGGGGCGGGTGTTCAGACCGGCGGCGACGGCCAAGGCAGGGGCGGGGCCAGGCGTCTCGGCCGGGGGCGGTGCCCCACGGGGTGGGGGTTCAAGCGGGCGGCGAGGGCGGGGGCGGGCCGGGGGCGGCGGTCGCGTGCGGAAGAGCGGTCGCGCGGAAGAGCGGGTGTGCGGAAGGGGTGGCGGGGGCCGCGCCCGCGCAGCCCCCGCCGCTCAGGAGGGCCGACCGGAAACCTCCGAAACCCCTGACCTGGGCGAACACGCACGGTGAGGGTGAGGAGGGGTGCCCTGCACACCTCCGCGTCGCCTCCTCGACGCCGGGGCGCGCATCCCGGCCCCGATCGGCTCGCCCAGGACCCGAAACGCCCCGGCCAGAGCGCTGACCGGGGATCCGAGCCGCCCGGAAGGCGGGGAAAAGGGGCCCCGAACCCGGGAAGCGGCGACCAAAGAGAGGCAGAGCGGCGCATCGGCGCCCTCACCTCCTCCAGAAGGCCCCATTTCGTCACCCTGAGTGATTGATGAGGGGGTGGGGCGGGCTCTGGGGCTTACTACTCGCGCGTAGATGTCATCCGAGTCGACGCGGAGGTGCGCAGGCCGACCCGGCCCCGCCCCCCGCCCCCCGCCGAGAGCCCGACATGAAGGCCACACCCCCTCGTGTCACCGGCCAGGCGGGCCAGGCCTCTTCTCCCGCCCTCACCGCCGGCCTGAACCCCCGCCCCGCGAGACGCGGCGCCCGGCCGAGATGCCCGGCCTCGCCTCTACCTCCGCCGTCGCCGCCTGCTTGAACCCTCGCTCCGCGATGTGCCGCGCTTGCTCGGGGCGACCGACCAGAAGGCTGCCGGGATCGCGGGCGATCGCCCGCGATCCGCCACGCCGGCCGACCATCACCGCGCTGAGTCGACCGCATGCCCGGTGGTCCCTGAGGGGAGCAGGGCCCGGTACCGCCGAGAGCGGCGCCGGGGTGCTCCCTTCGGTGGCCGGGACCGGGCGGACACGGGGCCCGGTGGGGACGCCCCCTTTCCCTACGCCCTGGTCAGGTGCGGTAGGCGGAACGCTCCCGGGCCGGGTCCGCGGTCTCCTTGGAGAGCCGGCGGGTCAGGTAGAGCCCTTCCAGGGCCAGGTCGGCGGCTGCCGCGGCCAAGCCCTCGGCGCGGTCCGCGCCCTCGGCGGGGGCCTCCTCGCCGGCCAGCGGCTCCCGGCCGGCGTCGGCCAGGGCGGCCAGCGACGCCGGGTCGGGCAGCGGGCCGAGGGAGCCGAGAAGTTCGGCGGAGGGCACCGCCGCACCGGAGACGGCCTCGCCCCCGGCGGCGAACATCGCGGTCAGCGGCTCCAGGGCGGTCTCCGGCAGCCGGCCCCGGAACACCTCGGCCGTGGCGCGGCGCAGCAGGTGCCCCAGCACCTCGGTCTCCTGCCCCTCCTCGCCGGGCGCGAACTCGACCTTCCCGCGCAGCACCGGGACGGCCGCCTGCAGGTCGCACACCCTGGCAGTCGGGCACTTCTCCCCGGTCAGGGCGGCGCGCCGCTCCGCCGAGGCGGCCGCGGTGCGCACCGCGGCGATGGCGAACCGGGCGGACACCCCGGAGCGGGCCTCCACCGCGGGCGAGGCCCGCACCATCCGAGTGAACCGGGCGACGACCTCCACCACGTGCGCGGGCACCAGCGCCCCGCCGGGGTCCGCGGCCTCCTGCCGGACCAGCGCGACCTCGTCCTCCAGCGCCTCCGGGTAGTGGGTGCGCACCTCGGCGCCGAACCGGTCCTTGAGCGGGGTGATGATCCGCCCCCGGTCGGTGTAGTCCTCGGGGTTGGCGCTGGCCAGCACGGTGACGTCGACCGGGAGCCGGAGGACGTGCCCGCGCACTTGGAGTTCCCGCTCCTCCAGCACCCCGAGCAGCGCGACCTGCACCCGGGCGGCGAGGTCCGGCAGCTCGTTCAGGGCCAGCACGCCCCGGTTGGCCCGGGGGACCAGCCCGTAGTGCACCACCTCGGGGTCGTCCAGGGAGCGCCCCTCGGCCAGCCGCGCCGGGTCGATGTCGCCGATCAGGTCGGCCACCCCGGTGTCGGGCGTCGCGGTCTTCTCCCGGTACCGCTGACTGCGGTGGAGCCAGCCGACCGGCGGCGTCTCCCCGGCCGCGTCGAGCCGGCGGCAGCGCGGGCAGTGCGGGGCATAGGGGTGGTCGCTGATCGGGCAGCCCTCGACGACGGGCGTCCACTCGTCCAGCAGCGCGCCGACGGCCCGGATCAGCCGGCTCTTCCCCTGGCCGCGCTCGCCGAGCAGCACCACGTCCTGCCGGGCCAGCAGCGCCCGCTCGACCTGCGGTAGCACGGTCGCGTCGAACCCGACCATCCCGGGGAACCGGTCCCGCCCGGAGCGCAGCCGCTCCAGCAGGTTCTCCCGCAGCTCGTCCTTGACCGACCGCCACCGGTGCCCGGCGGCGCGCAGCTCCCCTAGAGTCCGGGGCAGCCCGTCCGGCGGCGGGGATCCGACATGTGCGCTGGGGGGAGGGGAGGTATGCACGGCGCTGAGTCTAGGTCCTCGCCCCCGGCCCCGACAGAAGATCATCCGTCCTGTGGAAACCGCCCGCCGGTCGGCCCTTCCGATACTCTCCCTGTATGCCTCCGGGCTGGAATTCCACCTCTGAGGAGGATGGTCACATAAAGATAACGCCCCACGTCTTCCCAGGTCATTTTGGGTGAGCCCCGCGCAGGCGGGGATGGACCGTGGCGGATGGCCTGGTCGATGACCGCGATGTCGTGAGCCCCGCGCAGGCGGGGATGGACCGAGGGCGATGCCCCAGTGCCGCTCGGCGACCTCGTGAGCCCCGCGCAGGCGGGGATGGACCGCACCAGGCGGTGAGGTCGAATTTCGCGGACAGGTGAGCCCCGCGCAGGCGGGGATGGACCGCGCTCCCGGGCCGCGTCGAGCCCGCCGCTGGCGTGAGCCCCGCGCAGGCGGGGATCTCCATACCGCTGTCCTCGGATCGGTCCTCGGCGGTGGGTGTGAGCCCCGTGTGAGCGGGGACGTTCGGAGGGTCCTTCGGGCGGGCGTCCGTCGTCCCGGTTGTGGGAAATAGCCGGGGCCGGACGGGGGTTGCACCTCCCCAGGGCTGGGATCATGGAAGCAGGGGCCGGGAGCCCCGCGAATCCCTGTGCGGTTGCCGATGACGTCCGGGAGCGAGGACGACGGATGAGTGAGGTGCGGGCAGTGGCGAGGTTCGGCGATGCACTGGCGTCGGGCGCCGACCTCGTGAGTGCCGCCGAACGGGCGGCGACCGAGGCGGTCCGGTCCCTCGACGGCCCCGCCGACCTGGTCTTCTTCTCGGTGTGCGGGCCGGACGCCGAAGAGGTGGTGCTGGCCGGCGAGCGCGTCATGGGGATGGTCCCCGGAGCGGTGAGCATCGGGTGCACCTCCGCCGGTGTGATCGGCGGCGGCCGGGGCGTCGAAGGGCAGGGCGCCGTCAGCGTGTGGGCGGCCCGGCTGCCCGAGGTCACCATGACCCCCTTCCGGCTGGACGTGGTCCCCGAGGGCGACCACCTCGCCGTGATCGGCATGCACGAGCCCGACCCGGAGGACAGGGCCGCGCTGCTGCTGGCCGACCCCTACCGGTTCCCCGCGCAGTCCTTCGTGGAGCGCTCCACCGACGCGCTGGGCGGGCTGCCCATCGTCGGCGGGCTGGCCGACGGCATGGGCGGTGAGCGGTCCGTGCGCCTCTTCTTCGAGGGCGAGGTGATCGACGCCGGGGCGATCGGCCTGCTGCTCGGCGGCAGCGGGGTCGTCGGCACCATGGTCAGCCAGGGGTGCCGGCCGGTCGGGCCGGCGATGGCGATCACCGGCGCCGAGGGCAACCTGATCACCGAGCTGGCCGGGGTGCCCGCCTACGAGCGGCTGGAGTCGCTGGTCAACGTGCTCCCGGAGGAGGAGCAGGAGCTGGCCGCGGCGGGCGGGCTGCACATCGGCATCGCCATGGACGAGTACGCCGACCGGCACGAGCGCGGCGACTTCCTGGTCCGCTCGGTCGTCGGAGCCGACCCCGAGGACGGCAGCATCACCATCGGCGACATGGTGGAGGTCGGGCAGACGGTGCGGTTCCAGGTCCGGGACCGGGACACCGCCGACACCGACCTGCTGGAGCGGCTGGGCGTCTTCGGCGAGGACTCCGGCGGCCGGATCTCCGGGGCGCTGCTCTTCTCCTGCAACGGGCGCGGCGCGTCCATGTTCGACAGCGCCGACCACGACGTCCGGGCGGTCCGCCGGACCCTGGGCATCGACGCGGTGACCGGCTTCTTCGCCGCCGGGGAGGTCGGTCCGGTGGCCGGCCGCAACCACGTGCACAGCTACACCGCCTGCCTGCTGGCGTTCGGCGACTGACACCCCGCCCCGCAGCCCCGCCCGCGAACCCCCGCCCCTGACGCCCCGGCCCGTTCCGGACGTGCCTCGGAACGGGCAAAGGGCTTCTTTTACCCCGATGCCGCAGAAACGCGGCGTGCCTGTCTTGTCACTGATTGTCATTGCCTGCTTACTGGACGGGTCGGTTTCTCGGGCGATGAGGGGTGACGATGGGGCGAAGACTGCTGCGCACCGGTGCGGTGGCCGCCGCCGGTGTGCTCACAGTGGGGCTGCTCGCGGCGGAGGCGTCCGCCTGGGCGCCCGAGCGCGCCCCCGCGCGCGGATGGTTCGTCGAGGACCCGGCCGAGGCCGAGACGTCCGGAACCGCCTGGGAGCGGGGCGGGCTGCGGGCCGCCGAGGGCCGGCCCGAGCCGACCGCGGCGCTGGGCGGGCGGGTCCCCGGGGCGCCGGTCGCCCAGGCGGTGTTCCCGCCGCACGACCTGCCCCGGCCGGTCGACCGGGTGGCGGTGGCCGCCGACGCCGAGGGGCCCGCCGAGGGCCTGCTGATCGAGGTGCGCGGGGAGCGGGCCGACGGGGTGTGGACCGAGTGGCGGGAGCGGACGGACGGCCCGGCGGTCGAGACCGGGCGGGTCCGGCTGCCCGCCCCGGTCGGCCGGGTCCAGGTGCGGGTCGGCATCGGCGGCGAGGCCGCCCGGGCCGGCACCGTGCTCTCCGGGGTCCGGCTCCGGCCGCTCGGCGGGCCCGCCGAGCGCCCCGGGACCGCGGTCCGCGAGCGCCCCTACTCGGCCCGGCTGTTCGCCACCCGGATCGGCCTGGTCGGCGGGCGCACCGCCAACGGGCACACCGTGCGCACCGCCGACCACTTCGTCGCGCTGCCGTCCCGCCGGGCGCTGGCGCCGCGCGGCGCCGGCGACTACACGGTGCGGGTGTGCACCGAGGGCGCGGAGCGCCGCTGCGCCTACGCACCCGTCTGGGACGTCGGCCCGTGGAACATCACCGACGACCACTGGAACGCGCGGCGGGAGAGCTGGCTCGACCTGCCGCACGGCCTGCCCCAGGCGCAGGCGGCCTTCCTCGGCGGGCACAACGGCGGCCGGGACGGCTTCGGCCGCACCGTGCTCAACCCGGCCGGCATCGACCTGGCAGACGGGACCTTCCGGGAGGCGCTGCGCCTGCCGACCAACGCCTGGGTGCGGGTGGACTACCTGTGGACCGCGGAGCAGACCGCGCGCGCCCGGATCGCCACGGTCAGCATGTCCGACCCGGTGGTGGTCCGCTCCGGCCCCGGCTTCGGGCACCCCGCGGTCGGCCTGGCCGCGCACGCCGCCCAGGTCGGAGTGGAGTGCGCGGCCGACGGCGACCGCGCGTCCGGCCCCGGCGGCGCGGGCACCGCCTGGTACCGGATCGGCGAGGGGCACTACATCCCGGCGGCCTACGCCGAGGGCGGCGAGGGCGCCGCCGGCTGCGCCGAGCCGGGCCCGGCCCCGGTGCCCTGACCCGGGAACGCGGACGGCCCCGGCGCGCAGGCGCCGGGGCCGAGGGGCCGGATGCCCCCGCAACGCGGAAGGGGCGGCTTCTCGCCGCCCCTTCCGCGATTTCGCTGCGGTAGGGGCTATGCCCCGCCGTAGGGGACGGCGTCGATGATCTCGACCGAGAGGCTCTTGCCGTTCGGGAGGTTGTAACTCACCGTGTCGCCGATCTTCTTCCCGTTGATCGCGCTGCCCAGCGGGGACTTCGGGGAGTAGACGTCGATCGGGGCGCCGCTCTCCTCGCGGGAGGCGAGCAGGAAGGTGACCTCTTCGTCGTCGCCCTCGAACTTGATCGTGACGGTCATGCCGGGGCCGACCTCGCCCTCCTTCCGGGGGGCGTTGCCCACGCGCGCGCTGCGGAGGATGTTCTGCAGCTGCGCGATGCGCGCCTCGATCTTGCCCTGCTCTTCCTTCGCCGCGTGGTAACCGCCGTTCTCCTTGAGGTCGCCCTCCTCGCGGGCGGCTTCGATCTTGTCGGCGATCTCGATGCGACCAGGCCCCGAAAGGTGCTCCAGCTCGGACTTGAGCCGGTCATACGCCTCCTGGGTCAGCCAGGTGACGTTGTCATCGCGGGTCTCGGTCACGGGAACTCCCTTGGTGCGTCTGACGACTGCGGACCTTCTGTCCGGCCGCAGCTGAACTTACGAGGTTATCACCGCGTGTTCCGCCTGGAAGGGGCCTGGAACGCCGTGCGGGCCGGGGTATCCGGGGGGCGGCTCCGGGCGTTCGGGGACGCTTCGGGCGGGTGCGGCGGGAGGTCGGGGGCGGACGGGGATCGGACGGTGTGCGGCGGAGGCTCAGGCCCGCGGCCGGTGGCCGGGGCCGCGCGTCACTTCTTCGCCGTACCTTGTTCCCTGCAGGAGGCCACTTCTACCATCGCGGCCTCGCGGACCGTCTCGATCTCGGTGGTGACGGTCTTGGTGCCCGCACCGACCTCCACGTCCCGCTGCCCGATCTCCACGTGCTGCCGGTCATAGGCGCGGACCAGGCAGGACACCGGCTCGCCGCTGCTCACCTGGAAGGTGATGGAGGCGGTGGAGGAGTCGACGATGCTCCAGGCCACGGTCTGCTTGGCGACGCCGCCGCCGTCCCCGTAGCTCACCAGCGCGGCCCCCCAGCCGATGGTGAAGAGGCCCGCGGCGATCAGCCCGATCAGGAAGATGAAGGGCTTTCCCCCGTACCGGCGCATGGCCGAACGGGGGCCGCGCTCGTCGCCGCCGGGGGCGGCGGTGCCGGCCGCGCCGTCGGACGTGAGGTCAGAGGGGCTCTCGGGCATGCGGGAATCTCCGAACGTGGGGACTACGTTGTCTAAGATAGCCCCGCCCGACGGGGCCCCCGTTCCACCCCCGCCCCAGCGCACCCGTGTCGGGAGCGCCGCGGGCGCCCGCGCGGCCGCCAGGCCGGGCGCGGGCCGAACCGACAGAGCTTTTCGACTACCCGAGGGGTTACTCCGTTGTCCGAGCGTCTGCGGCTCATGGCCGTTCATGCCCACCCCGATGACGAGTCGAGCAAGGGGGCGGCCACCATGGTGCGCTACGTCTCCGAAGGCGCCGAAGTGCTGGTCGTCACGCTCACCGGAGGTGAGCGCGGCTCGATCCTCAACCCGGCCATGGACCGGCCGGAGATCAGTGAGAACATCGCCGAGGTCCGCCGCAAGGAGATGGCGGAGGCCCGGCAGATCCTCGGCGTGCACCAGGAGTTCAGCGGTTTCATCGACTCCGGGCTGCCCGAGGGCGACCCGCTCCCGCCGCTCCCCGAGGGGTGCTTCGCGGTGCAGCCGCTGGAGGTCGCCAGCGAACCGCTGGTCCGCTCCATCCGCTCGTTCCGCCCGCACGTGGTCATCACCTACGACGACAACGGCGGCTACCCGCACCCCGACCACATCATGACCAACCGGGTCTCGGTGGAGGCGTTCGACGCCGCCGGCGACCCGGAGCGCTACCCCGGCACCGGGGACCCGTGGCAGCCCCTCAAGCTCTACTACCACGTGTCCTTCCCCCGGGCCCGGTTCGAGGCGCTCTCCGCCGAACTGGAGGAGCGCGGCCTGGACAACCCCTACAAGGAGTGGATGGACCGGATCGAGGACCGGGAGTGGCCCGAGTGGGACATCACCACCCGCATCGAGTGCGGTGAGCACTTCGAGACCCGGGACCGGGCGCTCAAGGCGCACGCCACCCAGGTGGACCCGGACGGCTTCTGGTTCGCGGTCCCGCTGGACGCGCAGCGCGCGGCCTGGCCGACGGAGGACTACCACCTGGCCCGCTCGCTGGTCGACACCGAGCTGCCGGAGACGGACCTGTTCGCGGGCGTCCGGACGTCGGTGAGAACATGAACGGCATGAACACCGTCCTCCTGCTCGCGCAGACCGAGATCGACCAGGACACGATCACCCCGGGGCTGCTGGGGTTCCTGGCCATCGCCTTCATCGGGGGCATCCTGTACTTCCTGATGAAGAGCATGCGGACCAAGCTGGACAACGTCCGCTCCGGTGCGCTGGCCGAGTCGTCCGCCGACGGCGGCGCCCCGGTCGAGAAGCGGGCCGAGCGCACCGACTGACCGGCTCCGGCCCGGACCGCCCCGCACACGGCCCGGCCGGAGCGGCCGAACGGGGCGGCGCGCCCTGAGGACGCGCCGCCCCGTTCGGCGTGCGCGGAGCCCGGCGCTCCGCCCGGTGCGGCGCCGCGCCGCGGCGGGCCCTCCCGGGCCGCACCACCGGGGCCGCCCCTCCTCAGGGGGGGCGCCGCCGGCGCGGCGGGCCCGGGGACGCCGAAACGGCGCCCCGCGGGCGCGGGGCACCGGTGCCGGTCCGGCGGAGGGGTCAGCCCTCCTCGCTCTCGAAGGCGCGCAGCAGGTCGGCGGCGACGCTCACGGCGATGGTCGCGGGCTCCTTGCCGGTGATCTCGGCCATCCCGATCGGGGTCTTGATCCGGCCGATGGCGGCCTCGTCGTGCCCGCCCTCGGTGCTGAGGCGCTTGCGGAACCGCGCCCACTTGGCCGCCGACCCGATCAGCCCGATGGAGCCGAGGTGGTCGGTGCGCAGGGCGGCGTCGCACAGGGCGGCGTCCTCGGCGTGGTCATGGGTCATGATCAGGACGTGGGTGCCGTGCGGCAGCTCCGCCAGCACCTCCTCGGGCAGCAGCGGCGTGTGGTGCACGTGCACCTGGGCCGCCGCGTCCGCCAGGACGCCGAGCCGCTCCTCGGAGAGGATCTCGGAGCGGCTGTCGACCAGGTGGAGGTCGAGGTCCTGGCGGGCCAGGATGCGCGCCAGCTCCAGCCCGACGTGGCCGACGCCGAAGACCGCCACCGCCCGCACCGTCGGCAGCGGCTCGAGCAGCACCGAGACCGTGCCGCCGCAGCACTGCACGCCGTGCTCGTTGGTCACCTTGTCGTTCAGCGCGAAGTCGATCAGCTCCGGCTCCCGCCCGGACGCGGCGATCATCTCCCGGGCCCGGTCGATCGCGACGGCCTCGATGTTGCCGCCGCCGATCGAGCCCCATGCCTCGGTCCGCCCCACCACGAGCTTCGCACCGGCGTTGCGCGGGGCGTGGCCGCGCACGGTCGCGACGGTCACCAGCACGCCGGACTCCCGGCGCGCCCGCAACCGCGCGACCGCGGCGACCCACGTCATGTCAGGCACTGTTCAGCACTTCTGCGACGGCCCGGACCCCGCCGCCGACGGCGGACCCGCCGGCGGTGCCGGCGCTCCCGGAGGCGCCGCTCCGGCGGGCCTCCTCGATCGCCCAGTACACCGCCTCCGGCGTCGCGGGCGAGGCCAGCTCGACGCCGACCCCGCCCGGCCCGAACGCGGCGGCGGCCTGCCGCAGCGCCTCCCGCACCGAGAACGCCAGCATCAGCGGGGGCTCGCCCACCGCCTTGGAGCCGTAGACCGCCCCCTCCTCGGTGGCGTTCTCCATGAGCGTGACGTTGAACTCCTCGGGCATCTCCGAGAAGCTCGGCAGCTTGTAGGTGCTCGCGGCCTGGGTCAGCAGCCGGCCGCGGTTCGGCCCGTCGCCGGTGTCCCAGCGGAGGTCCTCCAGCGTCAGCCAGCCCGCGCCCTGCACGAAGCCGCCCTCGACCTGGCCGATGTCGATCATCGGGGAGAGGCTGTCGCCGACGTCGTGCACGATGTCGACCCGCCGGATGCGGTACGCGCCGGTGAAGCCGTCCACCTCCACCTCGGTCGCGGCGGCGCCGTGGGCGAAGTACTTGAACGGCGAACCCCGGAACGTCTTCGCGTCCCAGTGCAGGCCCTCGGTCCGGTAGTAGCCGGCCGCGGAGAGCTGGACCCGCTGGAAGTACGCGGTGCGCACCAGGTCGTCCCAGGCCAGCTCCTCGTCGCTGCCCAGGGCGCGCGCGACGCCCTCGGTGATGCGCACGTCCGAGGCGTTCGCGCCCAGCCGGCTGGAGGCCACCCGGAGCAGCCGCTCGCGCAGCTGCTCGCAGGCGTTCTTGATCGCCCCGCCGTTGAGGTCCGCCCCGGAGCTGGCCGCGGTGGCGGAGGTGTTGGGCACCTTGTCGGTCCGCGTCGGGGCGAGGCGGACCCTGTGCAGCGGGATGCCCAGCGTGGTCGCGGCCACCTGCAGCATCTTGGTGTGCAGGCCCTGGCCCATCTCGGTGCCGCCGTGGTTGATCAGGACCGAGCCGTCCTTGTAGATCAGCACCAGCGCGCCGCCCTGGTTGAAGGCGGTGAGGTTGAACGAGATGCCGAACTTGACGCCGGTGATCGCGAGGGCCCGCTTGGTGTCCGGGTGCGCGGCGTTGAAGGCGGCGATCTCGCGCTCGCGGTCGGCGAAGCCGGCGTCGCTCTTCACCTGCCGCCAGACGGCGGAGATCCGGTCGGCCTGCGTGACCGGCTGCCCGTACGGGGTCTCCTGGCCCTGGCCCGGCCGGTAGAGGTTGCGCTCCCGCAGCTCCACCGGGTCCAGGCCGAGCTGCGGCGCGCAGCGGCCCAGGATGTCCTCGATCACCAGCATGCCCTGCGGCCCCCCGAAGCCGCGGAAGGCGGTGTTGGAGACCGTGTTGGTCTTGGCGATGCGGCCGGCGACGCGCGCGTTGGGAATCCAGTAGGTGTTGTCGATGTGGCACAGCGCGCGGGCCAGCACCGGCTCGGACAGGTCCAGGCTCCAGCCGCCGTCCGCCGTCAGGGTGGCCTCGAGCGCCTGGATGCGGCCGTCGGCGTCGAAGCCGATCTTCCACGCGGCGTGGAACCCGTGGCGCTTGCCGGACATCGTCAGGTCCTGGGTCCGGTTGAACCGGAACCGGACCGGCCGGCCGGTCAGCTTGGCGCCGAGCGCGGCCATGGCGGCGAACCCGTGCGGCTGCATCTCCTTGCCGCCGAAGCCGCCGCCCATCCGCAGGCACTGCACGGTCACCTCGTGCGAGGGAACGCCGAGCACGTGCGCGACGATCTCCTGCGTCTCCGAGGGGTGCTGGGTGCTGCTCTGGACGAACACCTGCCCGTTCTCGTCGATCTGCGCCAGCGCCGCGTGCGTCTCCAGGTAGAAGTGCTCCTGGCCGGAGAACCGGAACTCGCCGCTGAACACGTGCGCGGAGTCGGCGAAGCCGGCGTCGGTGTCGCCGGTCGCCATCACGGGCCGGGCGCCGTGGAAGCTCTCGGCCGCGATCGCCTCCTCCACCGTGATCAGGGAGGGCAGCTCGTCGATCTCCACCTCGACGGCGGCCGCGCCGAGCCGGGCCGCCTCCAGGGTCTCGCCGAGCACCCAGGCGACCGCGTGGCCGTGGAACATGACCTCGTCGGGGAAGAGCGGCTCGTCGTGCTTCATCCCGGCGTCGTTGACACCGGGCACGTCGGCGCCGGTCAGCACGCGGACCACACCGGGTACGGCGAGCGCCGGACCGGTCCGCAGCGCGGTGACCCGGCCGCGGGCCTGCATGGCCTGGACCGGGTACGCGTGCAGCACGTCCTTGGTGCGGTGCACCAGGTCGTCGGTGTAGAGCGCGGTACCGGTGACGTGCTGGAAGGCGCTCTCGTGCGGCATCGAGACGCCGACGGCGGGCTTTTCGGGGCGTTCGGACAGATGACTCATGACGACACCGCCTCGGTGGTCTGGGCGTGCAGCTTCAGCAGGCTCTGGCCGAGCATCGCGGAGCGGTAGAGGGAGCTGGCGCGGTGGTCGTCCATCGGCGTGCCCTCGCCCCGCAGCACCCGCGCCGCGGCCTCGGCCGTCTCCGCCGACCACGGCCGGCCCTCCAGGGCCGCCTCCGTGGCGAGGGCGCGGATCGGGGTGGCGGCCACGCCGCCCAGGCCGATGCGGGCCTTGCGGACGGTCCCGTCCTCGATGTCGAGCGCGAAGGCGACGGCCACGCTGGAGATGTCGTCGAAGCGCCGCTTGGCGATCTTGTGGAAGGCCGAGGTCCGGGAGAGCGGCAGCGGGATGCGCACCGACCGGATCAGCTCACCGGGGCGGCGCACGCTCTGCCGGTAGCCGGTGAAGTAGTCCGCCAGCGGGACCTCGCGCTCGCCGTCGGGGCCGGCCAGGACCAGCGACGCCTCCAGCGCGAGCAGCACCGGCGGGCTGTCGCCGATGGGGGAGCCGGTGCCCAGGTTGCCGCCGAGGGTCGCACCGTTGCGGATGAGCCGCGATGCGAACTGCGGGAACAGCTCCGCGAGCAGCGGCACGCCGCCGTCGAGGCGGCGCTCGATCTCGGTGAGCGTCAGCGCCGCGCCGATCTCGATGAGGTCGGGCTCGACCCGCAGCTCCCGCAGTTCGGGGAGGCGGTCCACGGCGACCACGCAGTCCGCCCGGCGGGAGCGGATGTTGACCTCCACGCCCCAGTCGGTGGAGCCGGCGACCACCACCGCGTCGGGCCGCTCGCGCAGCACCTCCAGCGTCTCGGCCAGGGTGTCCTTCCGCAGGAACGCGCTGTCGCCCCGGGTGTACTCGGTGGCGGCCGGCGCGGGCGGGGCCTGCTCGCGGCGCTGCGCGAGCGGGTCGGTCTCGGCGGGCGCGCCGACGGCGAACGCGGCGTCGCGGATCGGGCGGTAGCCGGTGCAGCGGCACAGGTTCCCGCTCAGCGCGTGCAGGTCGAAGCCGTTCGGGCCGTGCTCGGCGTCGCCGCCGGCCGGGTCCGCGTGCTCGCAGCGGCCGGGCCGGTAGTACTCGGCGGCCATGCTGCAGACGAAGCCCGGCGTGCAGTAGCCGCACTGGGAGCCGCCGCGGACCGCCATCTCCTCCTGCACCGGGTGCAGGGCGGGCGGCGTGCCCGGCTCGCCGGCGGTGGCGAGGCCCTCGGAGGTGACGACCTCCTGGCCGTCGAGCGCCGCGACCGGGACCAGGCAGGCGTTGACCGCGACCCAGTCGGTGGGCTTGTCCACCCCGGGGCGGGCCACCAGCACCGAGCAGGCGCCGCACTCGCCCTCGGCGCAGCCCTCCTTGGTGCCGGTGAGCCCGCGGTCGCGCAGGAAGTCCAGCACCGTGGTGTGGGGCGCGGCGGGTGAGATGGGTGCTTCTTCCCCGTTGACCGTGATCCGCGCGGCTACCATGACAGGCCTTCGTTTCGGTGCGCGGTCGGTCGGTTCATCTTGTTCGCCATGTCAGGCAGCTTTCTGTGTTCGGACACGCCACGTGAGAGGGGTTCCTGCGCGCGGAGGCGCCACGTGCGGGGATCGGCCGCGCGACGGCACGCGACGGCGGCGTGCCGAGGGGCGGTGGCGGGAGACCCGGGATGTGCCCGCAGAGGGGCACGTCAGAACGGCGCGTTCAGCAGCCGTGCGCGATCCGGCCCGGAACCCAGGCGGTGCACTGGGCGAGGCGACCGAGATCAGAGCTGGTGTTCATCCGCTGGTCGCCTCCTTTCGGTAGCCGTGGACCGACGTTGACCGCAACCTAGTGGCTTACGTCACCGAGGTCAAGGGAGCGGCCCCGGTTCTCCCGGGAGCCGGCCGGTCCCGGCTCCGGGGCGGCGCCGCCGTGCCCGGCGGCGCCCCGGCACGCCGACCGGGCGGGGGCGCGGCCGCCGCGCCTCCCCGCCCGCCGGTGCCGGCGGAGCCGCCCCGGACCGGGGCGGCTCCCGCTCCCGTCAGTAGTCGACGCGGTCGGACTTCGCGATCCAGGCGTCGAACGGCGCGGTGCGGTTGGGCAGGTCCAGGTGGACGACCTGCAGCGGCCACGCCTCCTGCGGCTTCTTCTCGAACAGGTCGTAGAACTTGCGGTCGTCGAAGCCGGCCACCGCGGCGTCGTTGCGGTCGGCGGAGAACACGACCCGCTCGACGCGCGCCCACAGGGCGGTGGACAGGCACATCGGGCACGGCTCGCACGAGGTGATCAGGGTGCAGCCCTCGAGGGAGAAGGTGCCCAGTTCCGCGCAGGCGGCGCGGATCGCGCTGACCTCGGCGTGCGCGGACGGGTCGTTCGCCGCGGTGACCTGGTTGTGCGCGGTCACGACGATCGCCCCGTCCTTGACGATCAGGGCGCCGAAGGGGCCGCCTCCGCTGTTCGCGCTGTCGGTGGCGACGGCGATGGCCTGCTGCATCCAAGCCTGCTCGTCCTGGACGATGGTCGCGGGGTTCACGGTCACGGTCGCTCCTTGTCGAATGCGATGGGGGGGCGGGCGCCGCCGCGGAGGCGGTGCCCGAGCGGATCGGGGCCGGTCGGACGCGGCGGACGCGTTCCGGGGAGACCGGGGTGCGGATGGTGGGTTTCGGGCCGCCGCCATTGCGGACGGCGCCGTCGTACGGGCCTACCCGAGCAAGTACACAGCCGTCCGGAGGGAATCAGCCAGGCGTCGCGGACATGAAATATGGATGGCACGGGATCGCGGCTTCGTAGGTTCCTATGAGGACTGACCTGGCCTTGGCGCGGTCATGGAGCGGAGCCGGACCGGCCCCGCGGACGGGCCGCGCGCGGGCCTTCCACAGGCCGCCGAACGCCGTGGCGCCGCCCCCGCCCGGTACGGCACAGTGGGGGGATGTCCAACCGCTTGGCCGACGCCACCAGCCCCTACCTTCTGCAGCACGCGGACAACCCGGTCGACTGGCGCCCGTGGGGCGGGGAGGCCTTCGCCGAGGCGCGCCGGCGCGGCGTGCCCGTGCTGCTCTCCGTCGGCTACGCGGCCTGCCACTGGTGCCACGTGATGGCGCACGAGTCCTTCGAGGACGCGGAGACCGCCGCGCTGATGAACGCCGGGTTCGTCAACGTCAAGGTCGACCGCGAGGAGCGCCCCGACGTCGACGCGGTCTACATGGAGGCCACCCAGGCGATGACCGGGCAGGGCGGCTGGCCGATGACGGTCTTCCTCACCCCGGACGGCGCCCCCTTCTACTGCGGCACCTACTTCCCCCGGCCGCAGTTCCACCGGCTGCTGGACGCGGTCTCCCGGGCCTGGGAGCAGGACCGCGAAGGCGTCCTGGGGCAGGGCGAGCGGGTCGCCGAGGCGCTCGGCGGGCCCCGGGAGATCGGCGGCGCCCGGCTGCCCGGCGCCGAGGACGCCGACGCCGCGGTGGAGGGCCTGGCCCGGTCCTACGACGCCGAGCACGGCGGCTTCGGCGGGGCGCCCAAGTTCCCGCCGTCCATGCTGCTCTCCTTCCTGCTGGCGCAGCACCGCCGCACCGGCGCCCCGGCCGCCCTGGAGATGGCCCGCGGAACCGCCGAGGGGATGGCCCGCGGCGGCATCTACGACCAGATCGGCGGCGGCTTCGCCCGCTACTCGGTGGACGGGCACTGGACCGTGCCGCACTTCGAGAAGATGCTGTACGACAACGCGCTGCTGCTCCGCGCCTACACCCGGCTGCACCGGGAGACCGGCGACCCGGCGGCCCGCCGCACCGCGCTGGGCACCGCCGACTGGATGGTCGCCGGGCTGCTCACCCCCGAGGGCGGGTTCGCCTCCGCGCTGGACGCCGACAGCGAGGGCGAGGAGGGGCGCTACTACGTGTGGACGCCGGAGGGGCTCGCCGAGGTGCTCGGCGCCGAGGACGGGGCGTGGGCGGCGCGGCTGTTCGGCGTCACCCGGAAGGGCACCTTCGAGCACGGCACCTCCGTGCTGCGGCTCCCCGAGGACCCGGACGACCCGGAGCGCTTCGAGCGGGTCCGCGACCGCCTGCTCCGGGCCCGCGCCGGCCGGGTGCCGCCGGCCCGCGACGACAAGGTGGTCGCCGCCTGGAACGGGCTGGCCGTCGCGGCGCTGGCCGAGGCCGGCGCCCTGCTGGACCGGCCCGACCTGGTCGACCGGGCGCGCACCGCCGCCCGGCTCCTCACCGACCTGCACATCGACGGCGGCCGGATCGCCCGGACCTCGCGGGACGGCGCGCTCGGCCCCGCCGCCGGGGTGCTGGAGGACTACGCGGACGCGGCCGAGGGGCTGCTCGCGCTGTACGCGGTCACCGGGGAGCAGGAGTGGGTGCCGGTCGCCGGCCGGCTGCTGGACACGGTGCTGGAACGGTTCACCGGGGAGAACGGCGAGTTCTACGACACCGCCGACGACGCCGAGCGGCTGTTCAGCCGCCCGCAGGACCCCACCGACAACGCCGTCCCCTCCGGCCGCTCCGCGGCGGCCGGCGCGCTGCTCCGCTACGCCGGCCTCACCGGCGGGCAGCGCTACCGGCGCGCCGCCGAGCAGGCGCTGGAGCCGGTGGCGCCGCTGGCCCGCAAGGCGCCCCGGTTCGCCGGCTGGGGGCTGGCGGTCACCGAGACGCTGCTCAGCGGCCCGCTGGAGATCGCGGTGGTCGGCCCGCCGGAGGACCCGGCGACCCGCGCCCTGCACCTGGAGGCGCTGCGCTCCGCGCCGCTGGGGACCGCGATCGCCCTGGGCCCCGGCGACGGGGACGGGTCGGTGGTGCCGCTGCTGGCCGACCGCCCGCCGGTCGGCGGCCGGCCCGCCGCCTACGTCTGCCAGGGGTTCGTCTGCGACCTGCCGGTGACCGATCCGGACCGGCTCCGCGAGCGCCTGGGCGGCGGGGCGCGCTGACCGCAGTCGGCCGCCCGCGGGGAGGGCGGCCGCGGGGCCGCGGGGAAAGAAGAGGGGCAAGGGGGCCCGAGGAGGCGAGGGGGAGGAAGGGAAGGGAGCCCGATGCCGTCGTACGCCGCGCCGCGGCGGGCCGCGCTGTCGCTGCTCGGCCTGCTCGCCCTGGTCTCGGCCGCGGCGTGCGCGAACGGCGTCGAGGTCCGCCCCGGCCCGGCCCGCCCGGCGGCCTCCGCGACCGACGGCTTCCCGCTCCGCGCCGACGACGCGCTCTACGCGGTCAACGACGTCAACCTCGTGCTGCCCGACGGGTGGCGGGCGATCGGCTCCGACGGGTGCCTCGCCCCGCCCGGGTCCGCCGGCGACCCGCAGGACTCCTGCCCGCCCACGGCGCTGCGCATCCGCACCGGCGCCGCCGAGGACGGCCACATCGACGCCGACGGCGGCTCCCTGGACGAGAAGGACGGCTGGAAGCGCCCCTGGACGGTCTGCCCGGGGTCGGTCGGCCAGGTCGGCTCGGTCACCCCCGAGCCGGTCGGCGAGCGCGAGCGGGGCGGCTTCGAGCTGGTCAGCGGCGAGCGGGTGGAGTCCGCCGCCTGGACCCTGGCCTGCGCGGACGGCCGTCCCTTCGAGACCCGCATCTGGTACGTCCCCGGCGCCGACATCGAACTGGACGTGCCCATCGTCGACCCCTCGGTGGGCGGCGAGGAGTACGAGCGCATCGTCCGCTCCGCCGACCTCTCCCGCTACCTCGGCTGACCCCGGGCCGGCGGGGAAGGGCGCCCGCCCCCCCCCGAAGGGGCGCGCCGCGGGTCCGCCGCCCCCGCTCCCCGGGCGGAGCGGGGGCGCAGAGGCCTCCGGAGCCGGCTCCGTCCGGGCCCGGCTGCGGCGACCGGTTCCCCGGCGCCTTCCGCGGGGACGGGGAGCGCCGGGGAACCGCCGGCGGCGGTCCCGCCGGGCGCCGCCGGAGCCTCTCCTCCCCGGGGGTCCCGAGGCCTGCGCCTTCGACGGGTCCCAGGCCCTCCGCGCGCCGGCGCGCGGAGGGCGGAGGGGAGGGGGCGGTGAACGGGGAGCCCCGGCGCGGGGCCCGGGGCGCGAGGGTCAGGTGAGGCGGGTTCCGCCGATCACCCGGTCGACCAGATCCGGCCGCGGCCAGGGGGCGCGGACCTCCAGGTAGACCGTGGCGCCGCCCTGGTGCGGGCGGACCGCGGCGGCGCTGAACGACGAGCCGTCCGGGCAGCGGTCCCACTGCCACACCTCGCCGCCCCAGTACGCGTCGGAGTAGTCGCGCCGCCGCGGGGCCCCCGGGCACGGCCCGGAGTCGATGACCGCCTCCAGCCGGGGCGTGGAGTCGGACCGGTCCAGCAGGCCGGCGAAGACGCCGGGGGAGGGGGCCGAGTGGCTCTTCCACCGAGCGGTCTCGGTGGCCGCCAGCAGCCCCGGCTCGTGCCCGCCGACCAGGCCCAGCTCGCGCGGGGACCAGCCGTTGGCCTGCAGCTGGGAGGCCCAGACCAGGGGCACCGGGACGCTCACCGAACCGGTGGCGTCCTGCACCTCGGTGAAGGCCAGCTCCGGCCGGCCCGCCGAGGCCTGCGCGCCCCCCGCCAGCACCGCGGCGGCCAGCACCCCGGCGGCCGAGCGCAGCAGCGGACCGCGGTACCGCAGCGTCCACGGCACCCGGGTGCGCAGGTGCGGGTCCATCCGGATGGCGCGCACCCGGTCGGTGAACTCCTTGGCGCCCGGCGGCCGCGCGGTCCGGTCCTCGGACAGCGCCGACATGATCAGGTCGTTCAGCGCGCGCGGCAGGCCGGGACGGAGCCGGCGCGGCGGGACCTTCACCGGGGCGGCCGGCGGCCGGCGGCCGGTGACCAGCTCGTAGGCGACCGCGCCGAGCGCGTACACGTCGGCCCGCACGTCGATGTCGCCGCCGGAGGAGCCCTGCTCCGGCGACATGTAGCCGGGGGTGCCCGCGGCCGCGGTGAACCCCGAGGCGTGGTCGATGCTCTTGGCGAACCCCAGGTCGGCGACGAGCACCTTCTGCCCGACCGGGGAGGACTGCAGCAGCACGTTGGACGGCTTGATGTCGCGGTGGATGATGCCGTGCCGGTGCAGCGCGGTGACCCCCTGGCCGATCTCGGTCAGCAGCCGCAGCGCCTGGTCCAGCGGGAGCGGCCCGCGGGCCACCAGGTCGGCGACGCTGCCCTGGTCGGCGTAGGTCATCACCATGAAGGGGCGGTCGTCGGGGAGGACGTCCAGATCGTGCACCCGCACCAGCCACGCGGAGTCGGCGTGCCGCAGGATCCTGGCCTCCTCCAGGAAGCGCTGCTGCACGTCCAGCTGGTGCGCCCAGTTCTCGGCGAGCACCTTCACCGCGACCGGGGTGTCCAGCAGGTCGTCGTGGGCGAGCCAGACGGTTGCGAACGATCCGGAGCCGAGTCGGCGGACGACCCTGTACCGCCCGAAGCTGTCCGGTTGTGCCACAGCTACTCCCTTACCGGTGCGCCTGCAGGCAAACGTGATCCGGGGGGCCGGCTTCGGCGGGAGCCGGAGCGGGCACCTAAGCGTCAGACTCGGATGTGAACCTCGCAATGGGGGGTGCGCGTGTAAGAGCAGGAGAGCCCGGCGGGTACTCCAGACCGCCTCTCTCGACAGCAAGGAGCTATCAGCCGTGCCGAACACCGACAAGGGGCCCGCGCCCAAGCGCAGCGCCGCGAAGGTCGACGACGCCCTGGAAGAACTCGCCCGCCGCGCCCGGGACGGCGATGAGGCCGCCCTGGACGAGCTGCTCCGGCGCATCCAGCCGGAGGTGCTGCGCAGGTGCGCCCGGTTCCTGCCCTACCGGCAGGACGCCGAGGAGGCGTGCCAGGACGCGCTGCTCCGGGTGGCCCGCAACATCCATGGCTTCAAGGGCCAGTCCCTCTTCACCACCTGGCTGTACACGGTGGTGTCCAACTCCGCCCGGCAGACCTACCGGTCGATGAAGCGCCGCTCCAACGAGATGCCCACCGAGGCCGAGCGCATCCCGCACCAGCGCGACCCGCGGACCACCAGTGTCATCGCGGGCTCCAGGATCGACCTGCTGGAGGCGCTGGACCGGCTGGAGCGCGAGCGCCCCAACCTGGTCGCCCCGCTGGTCCTGCGCGACCTGTGCCAGATGGACTACAACGAGATCGCCGAAGAGCTCGACATCGCCCTGGGCACCGTGAAATCCCGCATCCACGAGGGACGCAAGCACGTCCGGAAGGCGCTCGCCGTATCGTGAGCCCCCGATCGGATCTAACCTTGGAGTGACGACCCCTTCCCGTGCCGGCCCGAGCCGCGACGGGCGCGCCGGCCGCGGGGAGGGCGTGCGGCGCACGGGGACGGGACCGGACACCGGCCGCGCCCGGCCCGCCGGACCGCGTCGCGGCCCGGCGGCGGGCGGGCGGCCCTCCGGCCCGCCGGGACGCGCCGCACGGCCGGTCCTCTTCCCTCCACCGCGGCGAAAGGTTGCGTCCCATGGGGCTCCGTGATCCCCTCTACTGGCTGTACGAGCGTCGACTGGAGCGCAAGCTCGGCGACGCGGAGACCCCCCGGCACGTCGGGGTGATCCTGGACGGCAACCGCAGGTGGGCCAGAATCAGCGGGCTGGGGGACATCAACCGCGGTCACGAGGCCGGCGCGGACAAGATCTTCGAACTGCTCGGCTGGTGCAGCGAGCGCGGTGTGCAGGTGGTCACCCTCTGGCTGCTCTCCACCGACAACCTCGTCCGCCCCCCTGAGCAGCTGGAACCGCTGCTGCGGATCATCGAGAACACCGTGATCCGCCTGCGCGACGAGGGCTGGAACGTCAACCCGGTGGGCGCACTGGACCTGCTGCCCGATTCCACCGCGCGGGTGATGAAAGAGGCGGGCGCGGCCACATCCGGCGAACCGGGCCTGATTGTGAACGTGGCGGTCGGGTATGGAGGGAGGCGTGAGATCGCTGATGCGGTGCGCTCCCTCCTCGCCGAGGAGGCCGCCAAGGGCACCACGATCGAGGAACTCGCCGAGCGCCTCGACCTGGAGCACATCGGAGAGCATCTCTACACCCGCGGCCAGCCCGACCCGGACCTCCTCATCCGGACCTCGGGAGAGCAGCGCCTCTCCGGCTTCCTGCTCTGGCAGAGCGCGCATTCGGAGTTCTACTTCTGCGAGGTCTTCTGGCCTGCCTTCCGCCGAGTGGACTTCCTCCGCGCGCTCCGCGCCTTCGGCGCGCGCAACCGGCGCTTCGGCTCCTGAGCACGGCCCCTCCCGCCCGTCGCCCGCCACCGCCCTCGGCGGAGGCCCCTCGGGCCCGGTCCCACTGGTCCCCACCGCCCGGCAGGCCGCCGCGGAACGGAGGAGAAGCCGCTTAACCGGGCGTTCACATGGCGTGCCAACGGAGGGTCTTGCTCTTTGCAAGGAGCCGGGTACCGTCGGAACCAGCGGGCGGTGCACATCCGCCCGCTTCGGGAGGCCCCTGCTGTCCGAGGTGCTGTTCCACCGCGGAACCCAAGCCGAGGAGGGCCGGACCCGGCCCTGCGCAGGGGTCGGCCCCGGTCCCAGGTATCCCGTGACACTAGGGCGCCCTCGCGGTGCCCAAGGGGAGAACGAGTGGCTAGTTCCTCGACCCACCGCCGCGGCCTCCACACCTCCGTCGCCCCGCACGCAGCTGCGGGTGCGGACGGGGAGCGGCGAACCTATGTGCTCGACACCAGCGTCCTGCTGGCCGACCCGGTCGCCATCACCCGGTTCGCAGAGCACGAAGTGGTACTGCCGATCGTGGTGATCACCGAGCTGGAGAGCAAGCGTCACCACCCCGAACTGGGCTACTTCGCCCGGGAAGCCCTCCGCCGCCTGGACGACCTCCGCGTCGCCCACGGCAGCCTGGACACCGACGTCCCGGTCAACGAGGACGGCGGCACGCTGAGGGTGGAGCTCAACCACAGCGACCCGGCGGTCCTGCCGGTCGGCTTCCGGCTCGGTGACAACGACACCCGCATCCTCACCGTCGCCCGCAACCTCCAGGAGGAGGCCGCGGCCGGCGCGGAGGAGGGCGCCCCCGCCCGCGACGTCGTCCTGGTCAGCAAGGACCTGCCGATGCGGATCAAGGCCTCCTCGATCGGCCTGGAGGCCGACGAGTACCGGGCCGAGCTCGCCATCGAGCACGGCTGGACCGGGATGGCCGAGCTGGAGGTCCCCGCGCACGAGGTCGCCGGCCTCTTCGAGTCCGGCACGGGCGACGTCGAGGCCGCCCGCGGCCTGCCCTGCCACACCGGGCTGGTGCTGGTCTCCGAGCGCGGCAAGGCGCTGGGCCGGGTGCTCCCGGACAAGTCGGTGAAGGTGGTCAAGGGGGACCGGGACGTGTTCGGCCTGCACGGCCGGAGCGCCGAGCAGCGCATCGCGCTCGACCTGCTCACCGACCCCGAGGTGGGCATCGTCTCGCTCGGCGGCCGGGCCGGCACCGGCAAGTCGGCGCTGGCGCTCTGCGCCGGGCTGGAGGCCGTGCTGGAGCGCCGCCAGCACCGCAAGGTGATGGTGTTCCGCCCGGTCTACCCGGTCGGCGGGCAGGAACTGGGCTACCTCCCCGGGACCGAGAACGACAAGATGAGCCCGTGGTCGCAGGCGGTGCACGACACCCTGTCCGCGGTCACCAGCCAGGACGTCATCGACGAGGTGGTGGACCGCGGCATGCTGGAGGTGCTGCCGCTCACCCACATCCGCGGGCGCTCGCTGCACGACGCGTTCGTCATCGTGGACGAGGCGCAGTCCCTGGAGCGCGGGGTGCTGCTCACCGTGCTCTCCCGCCTCGGCGAGAACTCCAGGGTGGTGCTCACCCACGACATCGCCCAGCGCGACAACCTGCGCGTGGGCCGGTACGACGGCGTGGTCGCGGTGATCGAGAAGCTCAAGGGCCACCCGCTCTTCGCGCACATCACGCTGAGCCGCTCGGAGCGCTCTCCGATCGCGGCCCTGGTCACCGAGATGCTGGAGGGCTGACGTCCGGCCCCGGGCCGCCCGCCGGGGCGGCCCGGGAGGAGCAGGAGCCCCGGGGCGCCGCACCCCGGGGCTCGCCTCGTCGCCCTCCCCCCTTCCGCGGCGCCGCCCCCTTCTTCTCCCGCGCTTCGGCGCGTGTTCCGGCGCCATTCGGAACCGGCAGGTAGAACCCCCCTGACCCCGCCTGTCCCCGATGATGAGGAGCCGACCCCCGATGGAGCACGAATCCCCCGCGTCCCCCGAACCCCCGCACGCCTCCGCCCCCGGGCCGGACGGGCTCTCCGCGCGCCCGCCCGGCCCGTCCCGGCGCTCCCTGATCGGCCTGGGCGCCGCGGGGGCCGGCGCGGTCCTGCTCGGCGGGTCGGCGCCCGCCTACGCCCAGGGCCGGAACCGGCCGCGGCTCACCCACGGCATCCAGCTGGGCGACCCGCGCGCCGACGGCGCCGTGGTGTGGGCCCGCGCCGACCGGCCGGCCCGGATGGTCGTGGAGGTCGCCGAGCGCCCGGACTTCTCCGACGCCCGCCGGGTGCGCGGCCCGATGCTCACCCCGTCCACCGACGGCACCGGGAAGGTCCGGGTCACCGGGCTCGACCCGGGCAAGGAGGCGCACGTCCGGGTGTACGCCGAGGCCGGCCGGTACACCAGCGAGCCGGTGCAGGGCTCCTTCCGCACCCCGGGCGGCGCGGACCGGCCGGTCCGGTTCCTCTGGTCGGGCGACGTCGCCGGCCAGGGCTGGGGCATCAACCCCGACTTCGGCGGGATGGCCGCCTACGCCGCGATGGCCGACCGGGACCCGGACTTCTTCCTGCACAGCGGGGACGTGGTCTACGCCGACGGGCCGCTGGAGGAGCGGGTCGAGCTGCCCGACGGCCGGGTCTGGCGGAACCTGGTCACCGAGGAGAAGTCCAAGGTCGCCGAGACCCTCAAGGAGTTCCGCGGCCAGTACGCCTACAACCTGATGGACGCCGGAGTGCGGGCGTTCGCCTCCCGGGTCCCGCACATCGTCCAGTGGGACGACCACGAGGTGACCAACAACTGGTACCCCGGGGAGATCCTCGACGACGACCGGTACACCGAGAAGTCCGTCGACGTGCTGGCCCGCCGGGCCCACCGGGCGTTCCACGAGTGGCAGCCGGTCGTCCCCCGGGAGGCCGTCGACGGGCGGATGTACCGCCGCCTGTCCTACGGCCCGCACCTGGACGTGTTCGTCATCGACATGCGCCTGTACCGGGACGCCAACTCGGCCGGGGACGCCGCCTATGAGCGCATCCTCGGCGAGAAGCAGGCGAAGTGGCTGGTGCGGTCGGTCGCGGCGTCCACGGCGACGTGGAAGGTGATCGCCTCCGACATGCCGCTGGGCGTGGTGGTGCCGGACGGGGACCGGATCGAGGCGGTCGCCAACGGGCGCCCCGGCGGGCCGCTCGCCCGCGAGGCGGAGATCGACCGGGTCCTCTCCGGGCTGCACCGCCGCGGCGTGCGCGACGTCGTCTGGCTGACCGCGGACGTGCACTACACCGCCGCCCACCACTACTCCCCGGAGCGGGCCGCCTCCTCGGAGTTCACCCCGTTCTGGGAGTTCGTCACCGGGCCGCTGCACGCCGGCGCCTTCGGCCCCAACGCCCTGGACCCGACCTTCGGCCCGGAGGAGGTCTTCGTGAACGCGCCGCCGCGCGCGAACACCTCGCCGATGGAGGGCCACCAGCACTTCGGCGAGGTCGAGATCGACCCGCGGACCAAGGAGTTCCGGGTGCACCTGCGGGACGGGAGCGGCGATTCGCTCTGGTCGAAGGCGCTGCACCCGGAGGGGCGCGGCTGAGCCGGGGCGGGCCGGCCCCGGCGCCGGCCCGCTCGGCAAAGACCGGGTCAGGGCGAGGTGTGATGCAGGTCACCCCCGAAGAGGTGATGGAGCCGCAAAGGATGCGGCAAGGTAGGTCCGGAACCGTCATTAAGGAGCCCCCGGGCGCGCCCCGATAGCCGGACCGAATCGACACCCCACCCCCCGTCGAGGTCCGTGTCCGCCCGAGTGGCGCGCGCTCCCAACGGAAGGCCAGCCTTGCTGTTCAACCGCATCTCACCGCGTCTCGCGGCCGGCATCGGCGCCGCGGGCCTCACCGCCACCGCGCTCTTCGCCGCCACCGCCTACTTCGGCGGGGGCGACCCGGGCAAGGCCACCGGCGCCGCCATGCAGGTGCCGCAGGCCGCCTCCGACGAGGAGTTCTTCGCCGACGTGCAGGACGTCTCCGACGACCAGCGCGCCTCGCAGCGCCAGGAGACCCAGGAGCGCGTCGAGGCCGCCGGAGGCGGTTCCTCCGCCTCCGGCACCACCAAGCCCGAGGAGAAGGAGCCCGAGCCCGAAGAGGAAGAGGAGGACTCCTCCTCCGACTCGGGTTCCCCCGCCCCGGACTCCAGCGCCGACGCCGACGCGCTCAACTGGCCCGCACTGGCCCAGTGCGAGTCCGGCGGCGACCCGACCGCGGTCAACTCCGCCGGCGGCTACTACGGCCTCTACCAGTTCTCCATGGCGACCTGGGAGTCGGTGGGCGGCAGCGGCTCCCCGGCGGAGGCCCCGGCCGACGAGCAGACCTCCCGGGCCAAGGCCCTCTACGACGCGGTCGGCGGCAACTGGCAGAGCCAGTGGCCGGAGTGTGGCGTTCACCTCTTCGACTGAGAATCTGCAGGTCAAGACGGGTGTCCTGAGGCGCCCGGAACCCCGCCCCTGCGCGGATCCGCTCTCTTCGGAGCGCGGTCTCCGGGCAGGGGCGCTTGTTGTTTCCGAGGGGTGGACTTGCCCGGAATTGATGTTATTGTGCCGTGATGAAACGGAAGGTCATGATGCCTTCCGTGCCGAGTAAGAGCCTCCGAGTGCTCGCACGGCCCGCACGGCCCGCGCCCCCCGGGCGCCCCCAAAGAACCAGTTCCGTGCGGACCCCATAGGCGAGGACGGCAGCGGACCCCCGCGATAGAAGAGCCCGTCCTGATCAGAACAGCGCCTGTGAGCCCGGGGCAGAGTCCATCGCGTGCCCTTTCCACGGCACGCGACTGGCGAAAGGGCGATTCTTGCTGACCAACCGGATTTCGCTGCGCGCTGCCGCGGCCGTCGGGTGCGCCACTGTCGTCGCCGGCACCGTCTTCGGTGTCTCGGCCCTGGCCGACAGCGGCGTGGAGCCCGACAACGCGACGAACGCGGCCATGCCGGCTGACCCCCCTAAGGCCGGCGAGGACAACTTCTTCGCCGACGTGCAGGACGTCTCCGACGACCAGCGCGCCTCGCAGCGCCAGGAGACCCAGGAGCGCGTCGAGGCCGCCGACGGCGGTTCCTCCGCCTCCGGCACCACCAAGCCCGAGGAGAAGAAGGAGGAGAAGAAGGAGGAGGAGAAGTCCTCCGACGACTCGTCCTCCTCCGGCTCCGGCGGCGACTCCTCCTCGTCCGCCCCCAGCGGCGACCCCAAGTCCATCGCCAAGGCGATGCTGGGCGACTACGGCTGGGGCGAGGACCAGTTCAGCGGCTGCCTCGAGCCGCTCTGGGAGAAGGAGAGCAACTGGAACCCCCAGGCTCAGAACCCCAGCTCCGGCGCCTACGGCATCCCGCAGTCCCTGCCGGGCTCCAAGATGGCCTCGGCCGGTTCTGACTGGCAGACCAACCCCGCCACCCAGATCGAGTGGGGCCTGGGCTACATCAAGGACCGCTACGGCTCCCCGTGCGAGGCTTGGGCCCACTCCCAGGCCAACAACTGGTACTAGAGACCGCCTCGGCCCTGCCGGCGGCGCCTCGGACGGCCCCGCGACCGGAACCGGTCGCGGGGCCGTCGCCGTCTCCGGGGGCCGGGCTCACTCGTGGGTGAACGACTCCACGGTCCGGTCGAACACCGGCTCGTAGTTCCGGGTCTCGCCCCGCGGGACGTTCAGGGTCAGGGTGAAGCCCTCGTCGCCGATGATCACCCCGTAGACGGTCATCCGCCGCTCCGGGGTCGGCCAGGTGTCGTTGTTCAGCGTCCGGGTCACCTCGGCGGCCTGGTAGCCGCTTCCCCAGTGGTCGGGGTACTCCGTGATCGGCACCTCCCGGGCCTCACCGGTCCGTACCTCGGTGGAGCCCTCCTCTTCGAGCGGGGCGGTGTCGCTCTGCCGGGCCAGGAAGTCCGCTCCGGTCATGTCGTCGGTGTTGTACCAGGCGTCGATCCGGATCATGTGGTCCCGGGACTCCGACTCGAACCGCACGTTCCCGTCGCCGAGCAGGCCGAAGTCCTCATAGACCCGCCACTCCTCCGGGTGCTCCACCCGGAACATGTCGGCCTGGTAGACGGTGTAGGCGTCCTCATCGACGGCGGCGCCGCCGGAGACGACCGTCACCACCCCGAGCACCAGGAGCAGCAGGAGCGCCCCGCCCCCGCAGGCCAGCCCGACGACCAGGCCGCGGGGGCGGCGGCCCGCCGGGCCGTGCGGAGCGGTCCGGGAACCGGGGGCGGACCCCGCCGCTCCGGGGCCGGCGGCGGGCGGCGCACCGGCCGCGCCGCGCGGCCCGGCCGAAGCGTTCCGGGCGTTCGGTGCGGCCGGCGGAGCGGGCACCGGGCCGGTGCCGCTTCTCTGCACCCCGCCGGGCGCGGCCCGGGGCGCAGGCGGCGCCGGAACCGCCCCTGTGGCGGCGGACCGCGGCCCCGCCGGCCCGGACCGGGGCGGCGCCGGGGGCGATGCGGACGGGGCGGACGGCACCTTCCCCGTCACCGGGGGCGGTACCGGCCCGGTGCCCCGGCCGGCGGCCGCCGGGGGCGGTGCGCCCTTCCCCTGGGACGGGGCGGGCGGGGTCTTCCCTCCGGCCGTGGGCGGGCCGGTGGGCGACGGGGTCTTCCCCTGTTCCGGGCCGGGCGCCGCCTTCCCGCCCGCCGCGGGCGCCGGCCCGGGCCGGGACGCCGGGAGCCCCGCCCGGAGAGCGGGTGCCGGGGCGGCCGAGTCGAGCAGCCGCAGCGCCTCGGCGGCCCCGGGCCGCCCGCTCGGGTCCCGCCGGAGCAGCGCGGCGAGCAGCGGCCGCAGCGGCCCGGCCTGCGGAGTCGGCGGGACCGGGGCGGTGAGCACCGCGGCGATGGTGGCCGTCACCGTCGCCCGGCGGAACGGCGAGCGCCCGGTGAGCGCGGTCTGCAGGGTCGCGCCGGCGCTCCACAGGTCGCCGGCGGGGGTCGTGCCGCCGGACTCCAGCCGCTCCGGCGGCATGTACTCCGGCGAGCCGATCAGCGTCCCGGTGCGGGTGATCGCGGTCCCGCCCTCGACGGTGGCGATGCCGAAGTCGGTGATGACCACCCGGTCGCCGCCGAGCACCATCACGTTTCCGGGCTTGATGTCCCGGTGCACCACGCCCGCCAGGTGCGCCGCGTGCAGCCCGTCCAGCAGCCCGCGGGCGACGTGCGCGGCCCGTGCGGGCGGCAGCGGCCCCTCCGCGCGCAGCAGCTCCTCCAGCGACCGGCCGCGGAGCAGCTCCATCACCACCCACGGGCCGTCCCCGTGGTCGAAGACGTCGTGCACGGTGACCACCGAGGGGTGGTCGATCCGCGCCGCCGCCCGCGCCTCGCGCAGCACCCGCTGCCGGGTCTCGGCGCGCTCCGCCTCGGGGAGCGAGGCCGGCGGCAGCACCTCTTTGACCGCGACCTCCCGCTCCAGGGCGGTGTCCCAGGCCCGCCACACCGCGCCCATGCCGCCCCGGCCGAGTTCTCCGCTCAGCCGGTAGCGGCCGGCGATGGTCCGGGAGCCGTCGTCGATGGGCATTCAGGGCCTCTCAAAGGGAGATGGGGGGCGGGCGAGAGAGGGGAGGCGGAGCGCGCGCGGCCGCCGGAGGAGGCGCCTCCTCCGGCGGCCGCGCGCGGTCGCACCGGGTCTACCGGGTCACTTGATCACCCAGCTGTTCAGGGCGTCCTGGAGGATCTGCCCGTACTGCTCGCCGTCCTCCTCGGGGACGTTCATGGACAGGGCGTAGCCCTTGTCGCCCACCACCACGTTGTACTCGGTGAGGTGGCGGTCCTCGTTCTCCCAGTCGTCGGCGGTGTAGCGGTTGACCACGACGGCGACGTCGTACTCCGAGCCCCATCCCGAGGGGAGTTCCGAGGCGGGCACCTGGCGGAGGTCGTCGGTCCGGTAGTTCTCGTAGTCGTCCGAGGAGCTGAACCGCTCGTCGTCGGTCTCCAGCTGGTCCAGGCTGCCCAGTCCGCCGGTGTTGTCCCAGGTGGCGACCATCAGCCGGCGCTCGGTCGAGGGGTCGTAGAAGGACACCGCCCCGGTGCCGTCGGACTCCAGGTCGTCGTCGTGGACGGTCCACCCCTCGGGGTGGCCGATGGTGTACCAGTCGGCGTCGTAGGACTCGAAGGAGGCCGGGGTGGTGGAGCCCTCCTCGGGGCTCGGGGAGGCCGAGGCGCTGGGATCGGCGACCGGCGGGTCGACGGGCTCGCCCGGCTGCTTGCTCAGCGCGATGAGGCCGACCGTGGCCGCACCGATCACCAGCACCAGCACCAGCCCGCACCCGATCAGGCCGAACACCAGCGGGGTGGCCTTGCCGCCCTTCTTCCGCTCCGCCGGCGGAGCGGAGTAGGCGTGCTGGCCCGGACCCGGACCGGGGACGGGACCGGGTCCGGGGTAGCCCGGGCCGGGACCCGGCGGGGGCGGCGGCCCGGCGGGGCCGGAGGGCGCCGCGGACGGCCACCCGCCGCTGGGGCCGTTCGGCCCGGGACCGCCCGGTGCTCCGGGGCCGCCCGGACCGGGGAACCCGCCGCCGGGAGGCGGACCGGGGACGCCTCCGGCGGGAGTCCCCGCGGCAGGGGTGCCGGCCGCCGGGGTCCCCGCGGAGGGCATCCCGCCGGCCGGGGTCGGCGCGGAGGGCATGCCGCCCGCCGGGGTCGGCGCGGCGTAGGGGAGGCCGGCCGGGCCGGCGGACGGGGTCCCGGCGGCCGGGGTGCCCGCACCGCCCGGGGGCCGCTGCTCGCGCAGCATCCGCAGCGCGTCGCCCGCGCCCAGCCGCCGCCCCGGATCGCGCTCCAGCAGCCCGGTGAGCAGCGGCTCCAGCGGACCGGCCTGCGGCACCGGCGGGATCGGCGCGGACAGCACCGCGGCGATCGCGCCGGTGATGCTCTCCCGGTGGAACGGGGACGACCCGCTCAGCGCCGCGTACAGCGTCACGCCGGCGCTCCACAGGTCGCCGGCGGGGGTGGCCGCGCCGCCCTCGAACCGCTCCGGCGGCATGTACTCCGGCGAGCCGACCAGGGCGCCGGTGCGGGTGATGGAGGCGCCGCCCTCGACGGTGGCGATGCCGAAGTCGGTGATGACGACCCGGTCGTCGTCGCAGACCATCACGTTTCCGGGCTTGATGTCCCGGTGGACGACGCCCGCCTCGTGCGCGGCCCGCAGCCCCTCCAGCAGGGCCTTGGCGACCTCGGCGGTGCGCGGGGCGGACAGCGTCCCGCCGTCCGCGATCACCTGGTCCAGCGAGCGGCCGGGGATGAGTTCCATGACCACCCACGGGTTGTCCTCGTGGTCGAAGACGTCGTGGACGGTGACGATCGAGGGGTGCGGCACGCGGGCCGCGCTCCGCGCCTCGCGCAGCACCCGCGCGCGGGCCTCGGAGCGCTCGACGTCGGACAGGTGGCTGGGGAGGAGGATCTCCTTGACGGCGACATGGCGCTGGAGCTGGGTATCCCAGGCGTGCCAGACGATGCCCATGCCGCCCCGCCCCAGCTCACTGTCCAACCGGTAGCGCCCGGCGACCAGCCGGGCGCCGCTGTCCGTGGACATAGGGAGGGCCTCTCAGAGGGAGGGGTAAGCGTGCTCGTGTGCAGCAGGCTACTAACTTGCGGCCGGACATGCGTCTCGTAGGTGTATGCGATGCATGTCCGGATCCTGCCGTGCGGTGCGCAGAGAACGCCCCGTGCCGCTCCGACGGGGGCCGGGCCGGGAGTGGAGGGGGAGGAGGGGGAAGCGGCGGGGGCGGCGCCGGTCGGCGCCGCCCCCGCACGATGACCGCCCGCTACCGCGAGTTGGTCATCTTCAGCACGTCGAGGGCCTCGTCCAGCTGGGCCTCGGTGAGCTTGCCCGCCTCGATGTAGCCGCGCTCCAGGACCACCTGGCGGATGGTCTTCCGCTCGGCCAGCGCCTGCTTGGCGACCTTGGCGGCCTCCTCGTAGCCGATGTAGCGGTTGAGCGGCGTCACGATGGAGGGGGAGGACTCCGCGTACTCGCGGCAGCGCTCCTCGTTGGCCTCGATGCCGGCGACGCAGCGGTCCGCGAACACCCGGGAGACGTTGGCCAGCAGCCGGATCGACTCCAGCACGTTCCGGCCGATCATCGGCAGCTGCACGTTGAGCTCGAAGTTGCCCGACGCGCCGCCGAACGCCACCGCGGCGTCGTTCCCGACGACCTGCGAGGAGACCTGGAGCATCGCCTCGCACAGCACCGGGTTGACCTTGCCCGGCATGATCGACGAGCCCGGCTGGAGGTCCGGCAGGTAGATCTCGGTGAGGCCGGTGCGCGGCCCCGAGCCCATCCAGCGGATGTCGTTGGCGAGCTTGGCGAAGCTCACCGCGATGGTCCGCAGCTGCCCGGAGAGCTCGACCAGACCGTCCCGGGCGCCCTGCGCCTCGAAGTGGTCCCGGGCCTCGGTGACCGGGAGGCCGGTGGCCGAGGCGATCTCGGCGATCACCCGGGGGGCGAAGCCCTCCGGGGTGTTGATGCCGGTGCCCACCGCGGTGCCGCCCAGCGGCAGCTCGGCGACCCGGGAGAGGACCGCCTTGAGCCGCTCCACGCCGTAGCCGACCTGCGCGGAGTAGCCGGCGAACTCCTGGCCCAGGGTGACCGGGGTGGCGTCCATCAGGTGCGTGCGGCCGCTCTTCACCACGCCGGCGAACTCGACCGACTTGCGGTTCAGCTCGCCCTGGAGATGGGTGAGCGCTGGGATCAGGTCGTTGACCACCGCCGCGGTCGCCGCGATGTGCAGCGAGGAGGGGTACACGTCGTTGGACGACTGCGAGGCGTTGACGTGGTCGTTGGGGTGCACGTCCAGGCCCGAGGCGGCCTTGGCCAGCGTGGCGACGACCTCGTTGGTGTTCATGTTGCTGGACGTGCCCGAACCGGTCTGGAACACGTCGATCGGGAACTCGCCGTTCCACTTGCCCTCGGCGACCTCCAGGGCCGCCTCGCGGATCGCCTTGCCCAGGGCGTCGGAGATGACCCCCAGCTCCGCGTTGACCTTCGCGGCGGCGGCCTTGATGTGGCCGAGCGCCGAGATGTTGGCGGCCTCCAGCCCCTGGCCGGAGATGGGGAAGTTCTCCACCGCCCGCTGGGTCTGCGCACGCCACTTGGCCTCGGCGGGCACCTTGACCTCGCCCATCGAGTCGTGCTCGATGCGGTAATCACTCATCTTTGAAAGACACCTCCAGGGAAACCTGCCCCCAAGATTGCCAGAAGTGCGCCGGGCGGGGGCGGGCGACCCCGCAGGGAACACCGGTGACCTCGGTGAACGTGGCGGGTGTCACCCTCGTGCGGACTCCGCGGCCGGCCCGGGGGAACCGGCCGGTCCGGCGCCGGGGCGCGGCGGGTCGAAGGAGCGGGCCAGGAACACCGCGCCGAGCAGCAGCGCCGTCGGCGCGGCGAAGGCGGCGCGCAGGTCCAGGGCCTCGGCGATGCCGCCGATGAGCACCGCGCCCAGCACGAAGCCGACGTAGTTGGAGACGTTCACCCGGGCCACCGCAGTGCCGCCGCCGTCCGGGTCGAGCCGGCCCGCGGCGGAGAACCCGATCGGCATGACCACCGAGGCGCCCAGCCCGGTCAGCGCGAACCCGGCGACCGCGGCCCAGGGGGAGGGCGCGGCGGCCGCGCAGGCCAGCCCGGCGAACGCGGCCCCGGCCCCGGCGCGCACCACCGCGGCCGGCCCGAACCGGCGGACCGCGTGGTCGCCCAGGGCTCGGCCGAGCAGCGTGGTCGCCTGGTAGGCCCCGTATCCGAGCGGGGCCAGGGCGGCCGAGCCGAGCGCGGTCTCGATGTAGACCGCGCTCCACGAGGAGACCGCGGAGTCGGCGATGTAGACGACGGCCAGCGCGGAGCCGACCAGCAGGATCGGCCGCCACGGGATGCGCGGCGGGGGCGCGGCCCCGGCGGCCCCCGCGTCCTGCCCGTCCCCTCCTCCCCGCTCGGCGGGGGCGTCCCGGTGCAGGAGCGGCCCGGCGGCGAGGGAGGCCGCGAGGCCGACCGCGGCCGCCGCACCGAACGCGGCGGCCAGTCCGACGCCCCGCCCGGGGTCGGAGGTGAAGGCGGCCCAGAGCGAACCGAGCACCGCGCCCGCGCTCCACACCGCGTGGAACCCGGTGAGCAGGCTGGTGCCGTACCGCCGCTCCACCGCGACGGCCTGGGTGTTCATCGCCGCGTCCACTGCGCCGAGGAGCAGCCCCACCGCGGCGACCGCGGCGTACAGCCCGGGGAGGGTGGGCACCGCCCCGGCCGCGGCGACCGCCAGCACCAGCGCGGGCTGGGCGACCCGCACCACCCGCCGGCTGCCGAACCGCACCGACGCGCTTCCGGCGAGCACACTGCCGACCCCGGCGACCACCGGGACCAGCGCGAGCACGGCGGTCAGCTCGCCCTCGCCCAGCTCGAACCGGGCCTGCAGCGCGGGAACCCGGGTGACCAGGGTGGCGAAGGCCAGACCGGTGGTGAAGAAGACCCCGGACACGGCGACCCGCGCGAGCCGGGCGACCCGATCGGTTCCTCCGGTGGCGGGGGGAGAGGAGCGCATGGACCCTCCGGGAACATGAAACCGTCTCAGGTATTCCCGGTAACGTACCCCGCCGCCCGATCGGGCACCAGGCCCTTTCCCCCGAGGGTCGAAAGGAGATCGAACTCCCGGCCATCGGAACGCGGCGCAGGGAAGAATGGGGGGCGGTACGGTCGCCGCACCTGAATGAAAACGTCCACCTTTCCGGGTAAAGCCGCACGTCGAGAAGCCTCCGCCCCGCACGTGCGGGGATGGCCCGCCGGGACAGCATCGAGGGCATCGGAGGGGGACCTCCGCCCCGCGCGCGGGGACGCCACCGCGAAGCAGAGAGCCCCCGGCTTTCGGGCCGGGGGCTCTGCTGGGTCAGGGGATCGCGGTCCTCTCAGGGAACAGGACCCAGGGGATCAGGCCCGGTGGGTGCCGGCGGTGCGGCGCTTGCGGGTGTAGACCACCGTGGCGAAGCCGGTGACCAGGGCGGCCATGGCGGCGAGGAAGAGGCCGGTGATCGCGGAGCCGGTCAGCGGGAGGACGTCCGCGCCGCTCGCGGCGTGGGCGCCGTGGCCGGAGGCGTGCGAGTCGCCGGCGCCGGCCGCTCCGGCGGTGCCGTCCGAGCCGCCCGAAGCGCCGGCCGCCGCGCCGCCGTCCTCCTCCGCGGAGCCGCCGCCGTCGTGGCCGACGGTGTCGGCGTAGCCGTCGCCCTGTGCGGAGGCGTGCCCATCGCCCTCGTCACCGCCGTGTCCGGCGGCGTGCCCGTCGTGGGCTCCGGTGTCCTCCGGGGTGAAGGCCGGGGCGGCCGGCTGCGAAGCGCCCCCGCCGCCGAACGACACGTCGGAGCAGGAGTAGAACGCCTCGGGGCTGTCGGTGCGCTGCCAGATCGCGTAGATCATGTGCTGGCCGCTCTTGCCCGCGGGCAGCTTGCCGGTCAGCTGGTAGCTCCCGTTCACCACCTTGGGGTCCTTGACCACCAGGAACGGCTCGGCCTCCAGGGCGCCCCAGCTCAGCCGCTGGTCCTGGTTCCAGCCGTCCTTGGTGACGTACAGCTCGAAGTAGCCCCGGTGCGGGACGCTGGCGGTGTAGGTGAAGGTGTACTCCCCGCTGGAGGGCAGCTGGGTGGTGTGCCAGGCGCCGGGGTCGTCCAGCGCGGAGTATTTGGACCGCCCGGCGCTGCACAGCTGGCCGTCCGGGATGATCTCCCGGTGCCGGCCGTCGGCGTTGGCGATGTTCACCTCGTTCCAGTCGTAGAGCGGCTGGGTGCCGTTCTTCGCGACCAGGTTCTTGCAGACCTCGGAATCGGGGCTCTCCGGGCCTTCCTGGTAGCAGGCGGCGACCCGGCTGATCGGTGCGCCCATCGAGCCGTGGGCACTGGCGGTCCCGGTGGCCATCAGGCCGAGGGCCAGGGGAATGCCGGTGAGTATCGCCGCCGCGCGGGCGGTGCGTCCAATCCTCATGGGGGGTCTCCTCGGTTCGGACATGAGCGGGGGTACCGCGCGATTGATCAGACCGCGCGGCCGTCCGGGCTGGAGAGGACGACCTTTCGGGTTCGGTTCCAGCCCTCCCGAAAGGTTCGGCACCGGACTATACACACGCAAAATGAGAAAAGGTCAATACCCTGAAAAGACAGCTTCTGGTCTGGGGGGTTGCGCTCCGGGCAATGCAATGGTAAACATTCCTTACAGTGCAGGAAAGGTCATTGTGCGCCGAAATTCGGGGCCCCGGTCCGCCGTCCGCGATGTGTGCTCTGAGGCGAATCGGCGTGCCCGTTTCGCGGTCGTCCCCCGCGAATCGGCGCGACTTCGCCCGGGAGGAAAAACCGCTGGGCCCCGGGGGCGGATTTATCTACCGTTGGCCCTATGACTTCGTCGCACCTCCCACCGCCCACCCCCCGCTCCGAAGCCCGTCCCGCGGCCCTCGGGAGGCGGCCGGACCCGCCGGCGGTCTCGCTGCGCGGCGTGGTCAAGCGGTACGGCTCGCTCCGCGCCGTCGACGGGCTCGACCTCGACGTGCCCACCGGGGTCGTCCTCGGCCTGCTCGGACCGAACGGCGCGGGAAAGCCCAGAACGGCTTTCTGACCGATCTTTTCCCGGATCGTTATCTGTGCCTGCTCGGGGCCTCACCTGCTGCGACGGTGAGGGGGTCCGGGGCGGGGTTCGCCGGCGGGCCCGACCGGCCCGGATGCGCCCGGGTGCGACCTGTGGCCCCGGTGGCGTTGGGCGTACGCCTCGGCGGGGCTCGATGCCCCGGGCGCGGCGTGACCCGCCGCGAAAAGCACGCCCCTCCCCGGCGCTCCCCCGCCTGCCTCCGCTCCGCGACTCCCGGCGGGCCGGGCGATCAGGGGAGCGGGTACGGGTCCGGTCGCCGGGGAGCAGCGGCGCGGGAGCCGGGCGGCCTTAAGCTTGCCCGGCGCGTCGGGGCCCTCCGGGGCTCCACCGCGTCTTTGCCCGCCGGGCCGCCCGGCTTGGGGCCCCGCGCCGATGCGGAGTGGTGGACGGACCCGGGCGCGCGCAGCGGGCAGGCGCCTGGCCCCGCGCGGCGGGCGTCCCGGGCGGGCCAGCAAGGCCGGGGCGCACACGGCCGGGCGCCTCCCCGTCCGAGTGGGAGAGGTGTTCCCGGCGCGGGCGGGCTCCGCGCGTCGGCCGGGGGCGCGGCGGGGTGCGCGGGCAGCCGGGGGGAGGGAGGCCGGGGAGGGGCGCGGGGCGGGTGCCGCGCGAGCACCCGACGGAGGAGGGCGCGCAGCGCGGATGCCCGCACAAGCGCCCCCGACCTCGGCCGACCAACCGCCCGGGGGACGCGAAAGCCCGCCCGCGCCCATGGCGCGGGCGGGCTGCCTTGATCGCGTAGGGAAAGTTCTCACGCGCTCATGTCCGGGGGTGGCCCGGCGGTGGGGAGCGCGCCGATCTTGCGGGCCTCGCGCAGGCGCGCCCTGGCGGTGCTGGGGGTGACAGCTAGCCTGCGGGCGATGCTGCGGGGGTCCATCCCCTGGCGGTACAGCTCGACGTAGGGGGCCGAGCGGGCCCGGTAGTGCTCCGGTTCCTCGATCATCCGGACGCGCTCCCGGGCCACCCCAAGGCTCACGTTCAGCTCGTCGGCGATCTCCAGCGGTGTAAGCCCCTTCCCGCGCAGTGCGGCATAGGTGCTGTCGGGGTGGCCGGGGCCGCGCGGGCGCTTGCGGTTGGCGCCGTTCCTGACCAGGTCCTCTACTGAGGAGAGGGCGTAGTACCAGTGTCCGTTGCGGGCCCGGAAGGCGAGGACGCGCCCTTCCTCCCGCCACCACCTGAGGGTGATGCGGCTGATCCCTAGGGCCTCGGCGGCTTCCTTGGGAGGGATGAGCAGAGAGGATTCGGGGGGTGTGGGCATCCTTCTCCTAGTCGTGTGTGGTTCGCTGGTGGGCGGGCGGTCCGCCCCCGCCGTCATCGGGGGCGGACCGCCTCCGCCTTCTCTAGGGCTTGCGGCACTTGTGGCCGGGTGTCATCGGGAACCCGCATCCGGGGCAGATGTTGGTGGGCGGGTAGCCGAACACCACGGCGGCCATGCGGCGGATCGTGTTCTTCATGGAGGGTTTCCTTTCTCTGGCGGCCCGCTCCCGGGGGTGGGCGCGGGTCCTGGGGTGTGCGCATCGGGTCCTCCTTCTTCTGCTGTCGTCAGGCGGCGGGGCCGGTGGTCCTGGTGGGCAGGCGCGGGGCGGGTAGGGCCGCCAGCTCGGCCGCGAGTTCGGCGGGGGTGCCCGCGCAGATGATGCGGGGGTGGCCGGTGTGCTCCCGACCCGGTTTGAGCACGGCGGTGCAGGTGGCCACCCCGGCGGGGCAGGTTTCTGCGGTGACGGTGTAGTGGATGTGGTGGCGGCGGATGCAGGCCACGTCCAACAAGGGGACCTTCACTCGCTTCTCCTCGGTTGCTGTCGCTGGTGGGGGGCGGTGGTCCGGGCGTTCGGGGTGGCTCGGCCGGCAAAGGTCGGCTGCACTTCCCCGGCGGCCCGGTGCCGGTTCAGTCGGTGTCCGCCGGGGGCCGGGTGGCGTGGCGCCATGGGGTCGGGAGCTGGCCTCCGGAGTTCAGGTGGGCGTCCAAGGCGGTGAAGGCGGCGTCGGCGGCCTGCTGCTGGCGGATCCGTTCGGCGACGTTGCGGCCCCGCTCTTTCAGCGCGTCCGACAGCGCGTCGTAGAGGCCATCGGCGTAGTCGGTCTGGGGGTCGGGGCGGTGCACGCTCACCGGCGGGCCCCCTCGTGCAGGATGAAGTACACGCCCCGCACCCGGCGGCCGGAGAGGATGCCCCATTCCTGGGCCAGGATCGCCATCAGCGCGAGTCCGCGCCCGTGCTCGTCGGCATCGGCGGCATACAGGGGGCGGGGAGCGGTGGCGGCGCCTCCGGCGTCGTGGACCTCGATGCGCACCCCGGCGGGGTAGGGGCGGATGACGACGGTGAAGGACCCGCCGGGCTGGCCGGTGGCGGTGTGGGTGATGGCGTTGGTGACCGCCTCGCTGATCAGTAGCTCGGCGGTCTCGACCACGGCGGGGTCGGCGCGGACGCGGTGGGCGAGTGTGGCGGCGGCCCAGCGGCGGGCTTCGGCGACTTTCGAGGGTTTCCCGGGCAGGCTGCACCGGAATACGGCGGAATGTGGCGTTATCGGCCCGTGTGGTGCTGTTCGGGCGCTAGTGTTCTGCGTGGTCCTCACCTGGCCTCCTCCTGGTGGGGGCACGGCCCCGGTCGGACTGCACTTCCGATCCGGGGTCGCTTTGTGGTCACCCCTTTGCGCCGGGGTGGCGTGCGTAGAACAGAACCACATCATCCGCAGGCTTTCTGCGGCGATCGCTGGCTAGATAAAATCTCTGATCCCCTGCTAACCTTGGCGATGGAGTAGCGATCAGAGGTGATGCCGCAGTGAACTCTCCTTCTCCTCCCCCTCCTGGGTTGCGAAAATTCGGCAGAGAAGTTCGCCGTCTGCGCAAACGCGCTGGGCTAACACAAGGGCAACTCGCGGAGCGGATACCACTTGCCCAGTCCATGGTCAGCGATATCGAGGCTGGCAAGAAAGCCACACAACCCGGACATATAGCACGAATAGACTCGCTTCTTGGCGCCAAAGGTTCGCTGAATGATTACTGGCAGACCCTGGACGGGGGCGCCGGATTCGACGAATACTTCCAAGACGTCGTTCCACTCCAGCAGCGAGCGGAGCAGATCCGTGAATACAATCCCCTGCTGGTTCCCGGACTATTGCAGGTCGAAGAGTACACTTGGGCAACTCTGCGGGCCGGGAGCTCCATCCCAACAGACGCCCAGATCGAGGCGCAGGTACGTGCGCGCATAGAGCGCCAGAGCCTCTTAGAGAGAGCAGATTCACCCTTCTTCATCGTGGTTCTAGATGAAGCCGCCCTCCGGCGCCCTATCGGTGGCGCAGAAACCATGCTGAAGCAACTAGACCACCTACTCAACGCTTCCTCTCGAACGAGAGTGGCGGTGCAGGTTGTTCCCATGGCCACCGAAGCACACCCGGCACTCGATGGCGGTTTTCAAATTCTAGACATCCCCGAGCAACATCCAATCCTCTACCTGGAAACCCGTGTCACCGGCAACTGCATAGAAGCATCGGAACCAGTAGAGACGTATATACGTTTGTTCGAAGCACTCCGGGGGGTAGCCCTCCCTGAAGCGGCCTCCCGGGAACTCATCACAAAAATTAGAGGAGAATTGTAGTGGACATGGACTGGAAGAAAAGCAGCTACAGCAACCAGTCCGGCGGCAACTGCGTCGAAGTTGCCAAGAATCATGACTTCGTTAAAGTCCGAGACACTCAGAACAAGAGTCTCGGTCATCTGGATTTTCCATCGCATGAGTGGTCCGCGTTTATCTCGGACGCGGCCTCTGGTCGTCTGTGACGCTCCGCAAGCGGTGGGCCGGCGGCCCCCCTCGGTAGAATTCCCTCCTCTACCCCGAGAGGGCGGCCGGCGCACCGTGCCCGCACCCTGCTCCACCCCGCTCCATGCCGAGCGGGGTTTTTTGTGTCCAACATCGAACACTCGGGATGATCGATCCCCTGCGCGGTACAGTTGCTCCTTCCGGAGTCACGAGTTTCCGGCAGCCCACTCGCCAGCATTCCAACTGGCTGACCTGCGGCTTCTCGGTGCGCGGTTGGGATTCTTGACGGAATCGCTGCCGCCGGGGAAGCATGACTACCAGCCGAAGCGGTCCTTCCAGGTTCAGCGTCCAAGTAACTTTGGGGTGCCATGCGATTCCCTGTCGATTGCTCAAAAATGAAGTTCAGAGTTGCCATCCCTCCGCGCCCTGATATGGACTTTGAAGTGGGAAGGCAGAAAATTCGCGGCGGCGCTTTGATGGTCGTGGCGACACTTTCAGCAATGAATGGAGAAGAGGGGGAATATATACGAGTCCGCTATCCGGGCGACGGCGTGAAGTTCTCCCAAGACGATCCGGTGATACCTGTTGACCTCTTCGCCTTGCACTGGTCCATAAATGGCCGTTCCGGGATGGCATTCGGCGCTGAATTCCTACGACTGGAAGACGCTCCTACTCTCCAGGTCAAGGAAATAAAAAGTGGCCTCTGATGGGTGACTCGCCTCGCCCTGGCCTGGTGCCGCCCCGATAGCCGCCACTGACTGATGTGGCGGGGTTCTGCCGTCGTGAGGGACGAACGCCGGCGGGTTCACGCCGCTTCTACCCGGACTTTTCCGCCCTCGGTCACCACGGCGGCCCTGGGAGGGCTGCGCGCGGAGCGCGTCCGTTCATGCCTGAAGGTGTGCGGGCCCGCCTTCCCGCGCCCGCTGCCGGAGGAGACACGTCGCGCGGAGCGCGTCTTATGCGCCCTGGCGGAGCCGGGCGAAGGGGCGGGGGTCGGGGGCTGGTCAGAGGGCGCCCGGACTCCGCCCGCCCAGGGAGCGGTACCGGGGCGAACGGCTGCGACGGGAGGAACAGGAACGGTGCATGCAGCAGAGGACCGCGACACCCAGACGGCGGAGGAACGCGCGGCCGCAGAGCTGGACGCGGCCGCCCAAAAGGCCGCTGACGGGCTGGCGCCGCTCTCACCCGAACGGCGCGAGCGCCTGGCGCTGCTGCTGGCCGTCCGCCCTCCGGGCAAGGAATGAACACGGGGGTGCCCGCACACCCGGGCGCGCGGGCACCCCGCCGCTCACCGGGGGTCGGCGATGGTCACCCCCTCGCTCGGGGGCACCCGGCGCCCGCGCCCGACCGGGTGCAGCGTGATGGTGAACAGGGCGCGCAGGATCTCGCGCTGGCGGCCCAAACCCGCCTGCTGCCACACGGTGCGGGCGTCGGCGCCGATGAACTCGGCCAGCGGCGATTCCCTGGCCACCTCGGCCAACTGCGCCGTGGCCTTGCTGATCTGGGTGTTCAGCGCCTCGGTGATGGTCGCCAGCTGCGCGGCGTCAATGGCGCCCGCCGCGAACTGCAACGCCGCGTCGCTCTTGCGCTGGGTGCACACGGCGGCCTGCTCGCGCAAGGCGGCCACGTCGATACCGGGGCCGGAGGTGACCAGGTCGGCCACGTCGTCCCGGGACAACCGCTTGATGGCCACCTGGGTGATGTAGGCGTCGATCGCCTCGGCCGCCCGCTGGCAGTGGCCCCGGTCCTTGCACCGGTAGACCCGGTTTCCCTCCACGTAGCGGCACGTCATCGTCGTGCCGTCGTCGCAGATGCCGCACCGGTAGATCAGCGACCCCAACCACTTGGGCTGGTTGCCGGGGGCGGTCTTGCGGGCGGGGTCGGCGAACAGGGCGCGCAGCGCCTCGCGCTCGTCGTCGGTGAGGATCGCGGGCCACACGTCGCGCGCCACGATCTCGCCCCGGTGCACGCTGTGCCCGGAGGTGCGCGGGTTGGTCAAGATCTGCTGCATCGTGCGGGCCGTCCACCGGTCGTTGCCGGTGACGGTGGGCATCGGGATGCTGCGCAGCACCTGGGCCTGGTCCACCCCGGCCAGAAGCTCGCGCTTCCACCGCCGGATCTCCTCGGCCTCTGCGGGGCGGTGCCGGCTCATGTCCAAGATCTCGACGTCGCGGCTCTTACCGGTCTTCTTGTCGCGCACGCGGCGGTAGACGCCGGTGGGCACCCCCCACCCGAACGGGCGGCGGCTGCCGCCCCGGTACTCGCCCTCCAAGGCGCGGCGCTCGTGGGAGTCGGCCACGCGCTCTCCTCGGTGCTCGCTCTCATAAGAGGCGTCGACGGCCGCCGCGCGGAACGCCTTGCGGCCCTCCGCGCTGTCGAAGTGGTAGCGGAACCCCGACGCGGTGACCACGATAAGGCCCCGGCTGCGGGCAAGGCGCAAGAACTCCTCGGCCTGCGCGGGCTGGCGGTGCAACCGGTCGGCGTGCTTGACCAGGACGAACCGGATGTGCCCGCCGCGCACCAGGGACAAAAGCTTCTCGTAGTCGCCGCGCACGACGGTTTCGTCATAGGCGCTGCGGTCGTCGTCGGTGAGCTCGTGGGCGATGGTGATGCCCTCGGCCTGGCCGCGCTTGCGGTTGCGCCGGTGCTGGTCGCCGGTGCCCACCCCGGGCCCGGCCCCGTCGTTGTCGCTGATCCTGGCGTATGAGGCTCCGATGAACTGCGGCGCTGTCTCCATACCTCCAAGATATGCCCCAACACGTTTGCGGGGAAATCCACCACCATGCGCATGCTCACCGCGCAGAGCCGGGCCGACGCCGGCGAGATCACCGTCCTGGGGCACCCGGTCCCGCGCGCCTCCAAGCAGGCCCGCGCCGACATGGGCGTCGTCCCCCAGCACGACAACCTCGACGAGGAGCTCACCGCGGGGGAGAACCTGGAGGTCTTCACCCACCTGTACCGGGTCCCGCGCGGCGAGCGGGAGGACGCGGTCCGCCGCGCGCTGGCCATCGCGCACCTGGAGGACCGCCGGCACACCCGCACCGACCGGCTCTCCGGCGGTATGCGCCGCCGCCTGCTCATCGCCCGCGGCCTGGTGCACCGCCCCCGCCTGGTGCTGCTCGACGAGCCCACCGTCGGGCTGGACCCCCAGGTCCGCCAGGAGCTGTGGGGGCTGATCACCCGGCTCCGCGCGGAAGGCGTCACCGTGCTGATGTCCACGCACTACATCGAGGAGGCCGAGCGCCTCTCCGACCTGGTGGCGCTGATGGCCAAGGGGCGGGTGGTCGCGCACGGCGAACCCGCCGCGCTCATCGCCGAGCACGCCGGCCGGACGGTCGAGGAGTTCCCGGTCGGGCCGGCCGGGCACGGCGAGGCGGAGGAGCGGGCCCGCGCCCGCGGCCTGCCCACCCGGCGCACCGGCGCCGCGCTGGCCGTGCTGCGCGCCGAGGAGATCTGCGGCGACCTGCGCGAACTGCTCGGCCGGGGCGAGGTCCGCGCCGCCAACCTGGAAGACGTCTTCGTCCACCTCACCGGGGAGCGTGTGGAATGACCGAGCCGATCGCGACGACCGCCGCCCCGGTGACCGCGGCACCGCCCGGCCGCTTCGAGCTGGCCCCGGTCCGCGGGGTGCTGGCCCGGGAGTGGGCGCTGTACCGGCGCAGCTGGAAGCCGACCACCTTCGCCGCGCTGGTCGAACCGATCATCTTCCTGCTGGCCTTCGGCTTCGGCCTGGGCTCCCTGGTCGGCGCCGTCTCCGGGTACCGCTACATCGACTTCGTGGCCACCGGCATCGTCGCGATGTCGGTGCTGTTCACCTCGATGTTCCCCGGGCTGATCGACACCTACGTCCGCCGGGTCTTCCAGCACACCTACGACGGGATGCTCGCCGCCCCGGTGGACGTCCGCGAGCTGGTCACCGCCGAGGGGGCCTGGATCGGCCTCAAGGCCGGCGTCTACGGCTGCGCCCCGCTGCTGGTCGCGCTCGCCTTCGGGCTGCCGCCGGCGCCCGGCATGCTGATGGTGCCGCCGGTCGCCCTGGTCACCGGGTTCGGGTTCGCGCTGACCGGGATCTGGCTGTCGGCCGCGGTCCCCTCGATCAAGACGATGGACTACATCATCTCCGGGGTCATCACCCCGCTGTTCCTGGTGGCGGGGACCTTCTTCCCGCTGGACACGCTGCCCTCCTGGGCGCAGGCGCTGGCCAAGGCCAACCCGCTGCACCACTGCGTGGAGCTGGTCCGCGGCGCCGCCTTCGGCATCGACCCCGCCTCCGCCGCGCTGCACTGGGGCGCGCTGCTCCTCTTCGTCGCCGTCGCCTGGTGCCTGGCGGTGTTCCAGATGCGCCGCCGGCTGATCGACTGACCGGCCCGCGGGCCGGTCCGCACTCCCGCCCGCCCGGCCCCGGTCCGGGGGCGCGGACCGGGGAACGGCGGAGGGCGGCGCCCCGCTCGGGGCGCCGCCCTCCGTACCTCCCGCCGGCGGCCTCGCCGCGGCCGGGGTCAGCCGCCGCTGGGCGCCCAGCGGAGCAGCGAGCTCGCCTTCCCGTCGCTGAACGTGGTGGTGAGCCCGACGGCCCCCCACTGGTCGGCGTCCGGGGCGTCCTCGGTGGACTCCATCAGGGCCCGCATGTCCATGTAGTAGCCGAGCGAGGCCTGCTCGGTCCCCTGCATGACCTGCTGGTAGACCGGGTCGTCGCCCAGCTTGCCCTGGGACGAGCTGCCGGAGGAGAGCACCACCGTGCCGCCCTCCTCCTTCACCCCGGGGCCGGAGGAGTAGGAGTCCGCGGCGGCGGCCTCGGCCATCTCGTCGAAGAGCGCCTTGTCCGCCCCGGCGGCGCGGTACTGGAAGGCCCCGGACTCGAAGTCGGAGAACGGGTCGTCGCCGCCGGCCGCGTTGGTGCCGAAGGCGGTCTGGGTGCCCAGGATCTTGCCGAAGTCCCCGGGGATCCGCAGGGAGCCGGTCTCGGCTGCGCCCGCCTCGATCTCCTCGGTGATCTCCGGGATCGCCCCGGACAGGTCGCCCCAGGCCTGCTCGCTCAGCTGGTCCAGGCCGCTGCCGCCGAAGCCGAGCACGGTGTCGTCGGGCAGCTCGCCCAGCTCGGTCAGACCGGTCTGGGACGGCTCGTACTCGTCCAGCGAGAAGCCGGCCGCGGAGAAGTCCAGCAGGTCGCCGCGGACCTCCAGGTAGTCGCTCTCCACGCTCACCGCGGCGACCGCCCGGCCGGTGATGTCCAGCTCCTGCAGGTCGGGGACCTCGGGGCCGGTGGAGTAGTCGCTGTACCCGTAGTCCGAGGCGCCGCCGGTCGCGGAGGACAGCGCGTCGCCGGCGAGCTTCGAGGCGGCGCCGATGTCGAACCAGCCCGCGGCGATGCTGTCCCCGGCGGCCGCGTCCATGTCGGCGGAGAACTCGGGGGCGTCGGTGAGCGAGCCGTCCGACTCGATCCGGCCCTCCATGTCGCTCAGGATCGACGAGGAGTCGGAGAAGACCGCGAAGCCGTCCCGGATGACGTACTCGACGTCCTCCTCGGCGCTGATCTTGTCCAGCGCCTCGGTGGCGGCCGACTCATCGGTGACCGCGATCGCGACCGCGCCCGCCACGCCCTGCTCGCCCTCGCCGGAGGGGAACGCCGCGGCGCCGAACCGGCGGCCCAGCCACGGGGCGACGTCCTTCTCGTAGTCGAGGTAGTCGAAGGACTCCTCGAAGAAGTCGGCGGCCGGGTCCTCCTCGTCGTTGATGTCCTCGCGGACCGAGTCGGGGAGCTTGCCGACGAACCCGGCGTAGCCGGCCATCTCGGAGGCGGACGGCTTCAGGTCGACCTGGGCGTAGGCGATCGAGTCGGCCGGGAACACCCGGTCCGGCTGGGGGCCGCCGAACAGGTCGTTGATCACGGTGTTGGAGGCCCAGACGCCGGTCGCCATCAGCGCGACGCCGAGAACCGCCGCGGTGGGGACCATCCAGATGCGGTTCCGCCGCGGCGCGGGGCCCATCGGGGGCTGCGCGTACCCCGGGCCCGCCGGGTGGGGCACAGGAGCACCGGGCTGCTGCGGCCCGGGCGGCCGCCAGTACGGCTGGCCGGGGGGATCAGGATGGGACATCGGACCTCCGGATAAGCGCGATTACCTGTAAGAAGGTACCAATCCGGACGGTGCCGACAGCCCGGGCGCCGCCGGGTCGGAACCGCACTGTGACAGGTCCCGCGGCTCCCGGCGGGGCGGCGCGCGCCCGCCCCGCCCCGCCGGGGGCGGCTCAGCGCTCGGCCGCGTCGAAGTCCACGCCGCTGTAGGTGGCCAGCTTGCTCAGCCGGTGCTCGCTGCGGATCTGCCGCACGGTGCCGCTGCGACCCCGCATGACCAGGGAGTCGGTGATCGCGCCGCCCGCCTCGTAGCGGACCCCGCCGACCAGCTCGCCGTCGGTGATGCCGGTCGCGGCGAAGAACACGTCGTCCGAGGAGACCAGGTCGTCGGTGTGCAGGACCCGGTCCAGGTCGTGCCCGGCGTCCAGCGCCTTGCGCCGCTCGTCGGCGTCCTGTGGCCACAACCGGCCCTGGATGGTGCCGCCGAGGCACTTCATCGCGCACGCGGTGATGATGCCCTCGGGGGTGCCGCCGATGCCGAGCAGCAGGTCGACGCCGGTGCCGGGGCGGGCCGCCATGATCGCGCCGGCCACGTCGCCGTCGGTGATGAACTTGATCCGGGCGCCGGCCTCGCGGACCTCGCGCACCAGCCCCTCGTGCCGCGGCCGGTCCAGGATGACCACGGTGACGTCCTGCGGGCTGCCGCCCTTGGCCCGCGCCACGGCCCGGATGTTCTCCGCCACCGGGGCGGTGATGTCCACCGCGTCCGCGGCCTGCGGGCCGGCGGCGAGCTTCTCCATGTAGAACACCGCGGACGGGTCGAACATGGAGTGCCGCGGCGCCACCGAGATGACCGAGATCGCGTTGGGCATGCCCATCGCGGTGAGCCGGGTGCCGTCGATCGGGTCGACCGCGACGTCGCACTCGGCGCCGCTGCCGTCGCCCACCGACTCCCCGTTGTAGAGCATCGGGGCGTTGTCCTTCTCGCCCTCGCCGATGACCACGGTGCCCTGCATCGACACGGTGCTGATCAGGTGGCGCATGCCGTGCACGGCGACGCCGTCGGCGCCGTTCTTGTCGCCCCGGCCGACCCACCGCGCGGCGGCCAGCGCGGCCGCCTCCGTGACCCGCACCAGCTCCAGCGCGAGGTTGCGGTCGGGGACGTCGGCGGCGCTCGGAGGCGGCGTGGGCACGGTCATCGGGTCTGCCTTTCGACACTGCGGGGAAAAGGTGGTGGAGGAGCCCCTGCCGGGCGGCGGTGCTCGGGACAACTCTAGTTCGCCCCCGGTCGCGGGCGCGGGCCGGGCGCCCCGCTCGGAGCGGCGCGGCCGGAGATGTGGCGCGGTCGGCGCGCGGTGACGAGCCGAACCGGGCTCGGAAGGGCGTAGCCTCGTGCTTCAGGCGGCGACGGACAGGACGGGGTCGAGGACGTGACAGTCGACAAGGCCGAGAAGAACGGGCGGCCGGCCGGGCGGGGCGCACCGCGCGGCGCCGCCACCCGGGCCGCCCTGCTGGAGGCGGCGGCGCACGTCTTCACCACGGTGGGCTTCTCCAAGGCGGGGGTCAGCCAGGTGGTCGCGGAGGCCGGCGCCAGCGTCGGCAGCCTCTACCACCACTTCACCGGCAAGGCCGACCTCTTCCTCGCCCTCTACGAGGAGTTCCAGCAGCGCCAGCAGAACCGCACCCGCCGGGCGGTCACCGAGGCGCGCGCGCAGGGGGAGACCGACCCGGCCCGCCTGATGTACGCCGCGGCCCGCGCCTACCTGGAGGGCTGCATCGTGGAGCGGGACACCGCGGCCCTGTTCTTCAGCGGCGACGGCCCGCCCGGGTTCGACTCCCGGCTCCGCTCCCGGCTGCGCGAGTGGACCGACCGCAACGCCGCCCTGTTCCGCAAGGCCGACGAGCCGGTGGACGAGCCGCTGATGACCGTTGTGAGCGGTTCCATGCTGGTCGCCGTCTCCGAGGTGGTGCGGCTCGACGACGACGCGGCCCGGCGCTTCGCCGACGAGGTCACCGGCCTCCTCTCCGAGCTGCGGCCGCGGAACCGCCGGACCGGCGGAGGGGAAGAGCCCCCGAGCGGCGGCTGACCCCGCCCGCGCCGCGCCCACCCCGGTGCGGACCACCGCGCGACCTGCGGCAAGCTGGACACATCATGAGTACGTACAACCGGGCCAACTCGACGATGGGGAGCATGGCGATCGCCATGGGCATCATCGTCGGCATCCTGCTGATCATGGCGCTCGTGGTGAACTGGCGCAGCGAAGAGCACATCCCCAGCGTCGACTACCGCCCCGACGCCGAGATGCTGGCCGAGACCGCGGACTTCACCGCCTACGCCCCGGAGGGCCTGCCGGAGGGCTGGGTCCCCACCAGCACCGACCTCACCACCGAGGAGCCGGTGACCTGGAAGCTCGGCTTCGCCACCCCCGACGACCGGCACGCCGAGCTGCTGATCGGCGAGGAGGAGCCGGAGGCCATGGTCGAGGCGGCGACCGGCGGCGGCGAGCGCGACGGCTCCTCCCGGGTCGGCGGCGAGGAGTGGGAGCGCTACCTGGACGGCACGGGGACCCGGCACGCGCTGGTCAAGCGGGAGGAAGGCGCGACCGTCGTCCTCTCCGGCGGTTCCGGCTACGGAGAGCTGGAAGTGCTCGCCGGGTCGCTGCGGGAGGTCTGACCGGCGCGGCCCCCGCGGCCGCGCCCCGCCCCTCCGCCCCGGGCCCGATCCGGGCTCCGGACGGCCGAATCCGCCGGTTTTCGGAGCCTTCTCCTTTCCTTAATGCTGCCGACGGGTGAAAACCGGAACCACTGCTGCGCCGCCGCCGTTGAAGGTCGGACAGGCCACACTCGGCGCCGCCGGACCCCGCGGGGATTCCGGCCCGAATAAAAGGCCGCCGCTTCACCCGATGCTTATCTCGGGCGGGCAGGGGCGCCGAGGACAGCGACGCCGGGCGCGCCGCGCCCCCTTGCGGGAGTGAAGAGAAGATGATCAGCGACATACTCGACTGGCTGAAGGGCCTGTTCGGCGACTCCGCCGGCGAGGCCGTGCAGGGAGCCACCGACACCCTCGGCGGGGCCGGGGACCAGGCCGAGCAGGCGATGGGCGGTGCCGCCGACGCGGCGCAGTCCTTCCAGGAGGACACCCTGGGAGGCGCGGCCGAGACCGCGCAGTCCTTCCAGGAGGACGCCCTCGGCGGTGCCGCGGATGCCGCGCAGTCCGCCCAGGAGCAGGCGGTCGGCGGCGCCGAAGAGGCGCTCCAGGGCGCCGCTGGAGAGGCCGTCGGCGGTGCCGCCGAGGCGGCCCAGTCCGTCCAGGAGCAGGCCGACACGGTCAGCGGCATCGCCGAGGACCCGGCCGGTGCCGCCGCGGACGCGGCCAGGGACAGGCTCACCGGCGAGGGCTGACCCTCGCGGGCGCCCCGGCCGCACTGAGCCGGCGGCCGGGGCACCGACCGGAAAGCACCAGGGGCCGCCGCCCGGGAGGAAACCGGGCGGCGGCCCCTGGTGCTTGTTCGGGTCCTCGCGTCAGGCGGACTCGGCGCGCAGGTCCTTGCGGAGCTCCTTGGGGAGGGAGAAGGTCAGCCGCTCCTCGGCGGTCCGCACGCCCTCCACGTCGTCGAAGCCGTACTCGGCGAGCCGGTCCAGCAGGTCCCGCACCAGGATGTCGGGGACGGAGGCGCCGCTGGTCACGCCGACCGTGGTGACGCCCTCCAGCCAGGCCTCGTCCATCAGGGAGGCGTTGTCGATCAGGTGCGAGGCGTTCGCACCGGCCTCCAGGGCGACCTCGACCAGCCGCACCGAGTTGGAGGAGTTGTCCGAGCCGACCACGATGACCAGCTCGCACTCGGGCGCCATCGCCTTGACCGCGTCCTGGCGGTTGGAGGTGGCGTAGCAGATGTCGTCGCTGGGCGGGTCGAGCAGGTTCGGGAACCGGTTGCGCAGCGCGTCGACGGTCTGGTTGGTCTCGTCCACGGAGAGCGTGGTCTGGGACAGCCAGGAGACGTTGTCCGGGTTGCGGACCTTCACCTGGTCGACCTGGTCCGGGCTCTCCACGATCTGGATGTGCTCGGGCGCCTCGCCGCTGGTGCCCTCGACCTCCTCGTGGCCGGTGTGGCCGATGAGGATGATGTCCCGGTCCTCGGCGGCGAACCGCTTGGCCTCCTTGTGCACCTTGGTGACCAGCGGGCAGGTGGCGTCGATCGTCTTGAGCCGGCGCTCCGAGGCCTCTTCGTGGACCTTGGGGGAGACGCCGTGCGCGGAGAAGACCACGATCGCGCCCTCGGGCACCTCGTCGGTCTCCTCGACGAAGATGGCGCCGCGCTTCTCCAGGGTGCTCACCACGTGCGTGTTGTGCACGATCTGCTTGCGCACGTAGATCGGAGCACCGTACTGCTCCAGGGCCTTTTCGACCGTGACGACAGCGCGGTCCACCCCGGCGCAGTAACCCCGGGGCTGGGCGAGCAGGACACGGCGGCGATTCGTCGCAGTCATGGGCCCCATCCTATGGGCGGTGAGCAACACCCTCGCCCAGGTGTCGCCGATCCCACAGCGGAGTCCGCGGAAGGTCCGTATGGTGGACCTCCGATAACGGTCAGCGATCGGTTCCGTCCCGAGATGGCGAATTCGGCTCCGATCTTCCCCGCCCAGGTCCATCCTGGCGGCCCTATCCTGGTTGACTTGCGTCCTCGGAACCGTCTATGAGCCCCGTTGGTACTAGCGATAGCGGCAGGAGCCCCAGTCCAATGTCGAACCCCTCGATCGCCACCAAACTCCTGACCATCGTCAAGGGCATCTTCGGGCGCGGCAAGGGGGAGGCGACCCCCGCCGGCGCCCCGGCCGCCGAGGCGGCCGAGCCCGCGGCGGTCCCGGCCTCCGGGGCCTCCGCCGAGCGCACCGCCGAGCGCACTGCGGAGCGCACTGCGGAGCCCGCCGGCGAGCAGGGCGGCGCCGAGCAGGGCGCGGCCCGGAAGGACGAGGCCCCCGCCGCCGCGGAGCCGGCGGCGGAGAAGGCCGAGCAGGCGGAGAAGGAAGCCGAGGCGAAGGCCGCGGAGGCGGACGCCGGGGAGGAGAGCGCCCCCGCCGAGCCTGCCGCTGAGAAGGACGCTGAGAAGGACGGGGCCCAGGACGGCGCCGCGCAGGAGACCGAGTCGCGGGAAGCCGACCCCCGGCCCAAGGCCGAGGCCGCCGCCTCCGACTCCGCCGAGCCGGCCCAGGTGCCGAACGAGGAGTCCGGGGAAGAGCTGGTCCGCCCGGAGGAGAAGCAGTCCGTCGCCGCGGAGCTCGCCGAGAACGAGAACGCCACCCAGGTCGCCAGCGATGAGATCCTGGCGAAGGTCCGGAAGAAGGCCGCCCCGGCCGCCGACGAGCTCCCGGTCCCCGGCTACGACGGCCTCACCCTCCCCTCCATCCGCGCCCGGCTGCGCAAGCTCACCATCGAGCAGGTCCGCGAACTCCGCTCCTACGAGGTCGCCCACCAGGAGCGCGCCGAGTTCATCCGGATGTACGACAACCGGATCGCCAAGCTGCAGAGCGCCGAGGCCGAGAAGGGCGAGTAGCCCCGACCGGCGAGAACGGCCGACGGCCCCGGAGAGCGGATGCTCGCCGGGGCCGTCGCATGCTGTCAGCGTGTGTCGGCCCGCGCCAGGAGCCGGATGAGCGCGCTCCATTCGGAGGCGGGGAAGGTGAGGTGCCCGTCCTGCCGGTTCCGCGTGTCCCGGACGTCGGCGCCGCCCTCGTGCTCCCGCACCTCGACGCAGGACTCCGCTCCGGAGGAGTGAGAGGACTTGAACCAACCCCGGTGACTCACAGAAGCTCCTCCAAGGCCTTCCTCGACTGCGCAGGGGGAAGGGCGCAGCCCAGAGAACGTTTCACCAGCCCGTGCAGCCGGTCATACCTGTCCGTGTCCTGGTAGATGATGTTACCGCGCACATGATCCGAACTGGCTGCCTTCCTGCCGTCCCGAAGGTGGAACATCAGGAGCATGGAGGTCACCCCCAGAAGGATGGCCCCTTCCGGTATCACGTGAATCGTCACCTGCTCGCGCTCGCCCAGGCAGAGCAGATGCGCCGCTTGTTCCTTTCGAACCTCCTCGGAAACGCAGGTGAGTGCGGTCATCGGGAACACGGCGACGATATTCGGATCATTTCTGGAACGCAGTACGTCATAGCGAGACGAACGCAGCGATATCAGGCGCTCGATCTCTTCCGGGGTGCCCGGATGGAGCCCTTCCTTCATCACCAGGCGGAGGTAGCCCGCCGACTGGAGGAGGCCGGGGACCGCGTGCGGGCTGATCAGTTCGATCGTCTCCGCCGCCTCCTCCAGCCTCCCCAGGTCGTGCATCCACGACGGCAACCCGTCCGACATGGCCATCTCCCAGGCGGTGAGCAGGCGTCCACGGGCTTTCAGGGCTTTATCGAGAAGCTCGACGTCCCCGCGCGAAGGGGTCACCTGGTTGTTCTCCCAGCGGGAGAGGGAGGCCGGTGAGCGCTGGCACAGGGAGGCGAGTTTTCGCAGGGTGTGGCCCGCCTGTTTGCGCTCGTTCGCGAGGTATGACCCGAAATCGCGTTCCACCATGTTTCTAAAAATAGAATTACGTTTCTCTGAGGGCCATCTCGTTGGGGATACAACTCACTCACTGTGGAACGGGCGCTGCCGTAACCACGCTGGTCTCATGAGCGATCTCAAATGGGAGGGCGTCGAGTACACCCACCCCGACCACTACCTGACCACCGGCGAAGCCGCCTTCCTCCTCCGCGTCGGGACGACGACGCTGCGCCGGTGGGAGCGGCGCGGAAGGATCGGCTGCGTCAAGGACGTCCACGGCAGGCGCTATTTTCGCGCCGGAGACGTCTATGAGCTGCGGGACCGCCCGGGAGGGCGGCCGCCGCCTCTGACACCGGCCGCCCCGGGTGTCTAAGCTGGCCCGGACCCTGACGGTGGCGGACCCGCCGGACCGCCCCGGCGGAGAGCGAGGAGGAACGGCATGCGCAAGGCCCTGGTTCTCGGGGGCGGAGGGATCACCGGGATCGCCTGGCAGCTGGGCGTCCTCTCCTGGCTCTACGACGCCGGCCTCGACCTCACCGACGCCGACCTGGTCGTCGGCACCTCGGCGGGCTCGGTGGTCGGCGCGCAGATCACCTCCGGCGCGCCGCTGCACGAGCTCTACCGGCGGCAGCTGGCCCCGCCCTCCGCCGAGGTCGGGGCGCGCGTCTCCCGGATCCGGATGGCCCGGTTCGCCCTGGCGTTCCTCGGCGAGCGCGACCCGCGCCGCGCCCGCGCCCGGGTCGGGCGGATCGCGCACCGGAAATCCACCTCCTCCCAGACCGAGCGCCGGGCCGTCATCGCCTCCCGCCTCCCCTCGCACGAGTGGCCCGACGCCGACCTGCGCATCGTCGCGGTCGACGCGCACACCGGCGACCGCGCCGTGCTGGACCGCGAGGCGGGCGTCCCCCTGGTCGACGCGGTGGCGGCCAGCTGCGCGGTGCCCGGGGTGTGGCCGCCGGTGCTGACCGGCGGCGGACTCTACATCGACGGCGGCGTCCACTCCCCGGCCAACGCCGACCTGGCCGAGGGGTACGACCGCGTCGTGGTCCTCGCCCCGATCCCCGCGGGCTGGGGCCCGGTCCCCGGCCCCGCCGCCCAGCTGGCCGAGCTGCCGGAGAAGACCCGCACCGCCCTGGTCACCCCGGACGCCGCCTCGCTGGACGCGTTCGGGGGCCGGCTGCTCGACCCCGCCCGCCGCGCCCCGGCCGCCCGCGCCGGACGGAACCAGGCCCCGTCGGTGCTCACCGCGGTCGCCGCCGCCTGGGACGGCTGACCTCCGACCCCACAAAGCGCCGAGGTCAACGGGAGGGAGCGGTCGGCGGGGCAGGGGGCGGCAGGCAGGGCGTTTCCCCGGTGCCGCTCGCCCTTCTTCCCTCAGCGATCCGGCATTCCGGTCAGGCGCGGCGCCTCGCGGAACGAAGGTTCAAGCGGGCAGCGAGGGCCGGAGGGCGTGCTGGCCAGTCGGTTGGGTACGGCGCCCCACGGGGCGGGGGTTCAAGCAGGCAGCGACGGCAGCGGCAGGGGCGGGGCCGGGCGCCCCAGCCGGGCGCGGCGTCCCACGGAGCGAAGGTTCAGGCGGGCGGCGAAGGCAGGAGGGGGACCGGCCGGTCGGTCGGGCGCGGCGCCTCACGGGGCGGGGGTTCAGGCGGGCGGCGAAGGCGGGAGTGGTCGGGGCGGGCCGGTGTGGCGGGTTCGCCGTTCCCGCGTCGCTCCGGGCACCGAGGTCGGTCGCCTTCGAAACCGCTGCCCCTCTCTGACCTGAGTGAATACGTAGGGTGATGGCGGGGTGGGGTGCCCTGCGCACCGCGAGAGCACCCCGGTGATTCCTGGGCGCGCATCCCGGGCCGGATCGGGCCCCTGAGGGCCTGATTCGCCCTGATCGGGCCGGTAATGGAGGGTTCGAGCGGCCCGGAAGGCCGGGATGTAGGGGCCGGAACCCGGGAAGGGCAGGGGCGGGGGCGGGATGTCGCTTTTGTTCTCCTGGGAGGCTCTGCTTGGCCACTCTGGGTAACCAACGAGGGGGTAATGGGGGCTTCGGGGCTTACTACTCGCTGGTAGATGTAATCGGGGTGCCCCCGCGGTGCGCAGGGCGCCCCCACCCCTGCCTGTTCCCTGCCGCAAACCCGGCATACGGGATATGACCACCCCCGGCGGGGGCGCGCGCCGGGCCGGGCCGGTGAACGCGGCGCCCCGCCCCTCTCCCGCCTTCGCCGCCCGTTTGGCCCCTGGCCCCATGAGGTGCCGTGCCCGGGTGAGGCCTGTACCCCGGCCCTACCCTTGCCGTCGCCGCCTGCTTGAACCTTCACTCCGCGAGGTGCCGCACTCGACCGACTGGCCGGTGCTCACTGCCGCCTTCGCCGCCCGTTTGAACTCTCGCCACGCGAGGCGCCGCGCCCGGATGAAGCGCCCGGCCCCGCCCCTTCCTTGGCCGTTGCTGCCCGCTTGGACCTTCGCTCCGCGGGGTGCCGCGCTCGGGTGATCGCCTTCGCCCCGCCCCTTCCTCTGCCGTCGCCGCCTGCTTGAACCTGCACCTCGTGGGGCGCCGCACTCGGTCTAGGCACCTCCCGTCCCTCGGCCCTTCCCGGGTTCCTCGTTGCAACGATCCCTTGACGACAAGCCGGTTGAGACGGCCACAACGTCAAGATCAACGCAGGAGGGGGAGTCCTTCGGTGGTCGGGGCGCGGCCGGAGCCTCCGCGGAAGCGTCATCGCTCTCCTCTAGGCTCGGACGCATGGGTATGGAGAGTTCGGCCGAGGCGCCGCAGCCGGTGCGGGTGGTCATGCAGGCCGTCGGCGGCTGGATCGGGCGCCTGGGCCGGATCTGGGTCGAGGGGCAGATCGCCGAACTCAACCGGCGCGGCGGCACCGCCTTCATCACCCTGCGCGACCCGGTCGCCAACGTGTCCGCCCGGGTCGTCTGCCCGATCCGCGTGCTGGAGGCCAACGGCCCGGCGCCGCAGGCCGGGGCCCGCGTCGTCATCCACGCCAAACCCGACTTCTACGTCGCGCGCGGCACCTTCTCCCTGCTCGCCCTCGAGATCCGGCACGTCGGCCTGGGGGAGCTGCTGGCCCGGCTGGAGCAGCTGCGCAAGACCCTGGCCGCGGAGGGGCTCTTCTCCGAGGCGCGCAAGCGCCGGCTGCCGTTCCTGCCCGGCACGGTCGGCCTCATCTGCGGCCGCGACTCCGCCGCCGAGCGCGACGTGCTGGAGAACGGCCGCCGCCGCTGGCCCGCCGTCCGGTTCGAGGTCCGCGAGGTCGCGGTCCAGGGCGACCGGGCCGTCGGCGAGGTCATCGAGGCGCTCAAGGAGCTCGACGGCCACCCCGGCGTGGATGTCATCGTCATCGCCCGCGGCGGCGGCAGCCTGGAGGACCTGCTGCCCTTCTCCGACGAGGCGCTGGTCCGCGCGGTCGCCGCCGCCGGTACCCCGGTGGTCAGCGCCATCGGCCACGAGCAGGACGCCCCACTGCTCGACTACGTGGCCGACCTCCGCGCCTCCACCCCCACCGACGCGGCGAAGAAGACCGTCCCCGACGTCGGCGAGCAGCTCGAACTCATCCGGCAGTTGCGCGATCGCGCCCGCCGGGTCATCCGGGGCGGCCTCGACCGGGAGAAGTCGTGGCTGGACGGCATGCGCTCGCGCCCGGTCCTGGCCAGCCCGATCCGCGAGATCGACCGCCTCACCGAGCAGGTGACCGGCCTGCGCGATCGGGCGCGGCGCAGCGTGACCGTCTCGCTGGACCGGGCCGGGGACGACCTGGTCCACACCAGGGCCCGGCTGCACGCGCTCTCCCCGGCGACCACCCTGGCCCGCGGCTACGCGATCGTCCAGGGCCCGGACGGGGCGGTGCTCCGCTCCGCGACCGAGGTCTCCCCGGGCGACGAACTCCGCCTCCGGTTCGCCGAGGACAGCCTCTCGGCCACCGCGGGCGAACCGACCACCGAACCCGCCTCCGCCCGCGAGGACACCGCGGACGGGAACGATTGAGGAGACCATGGCGAAGAAGGCGACCGCACCGGACCCCGACGCCCCGGAGCAGAACCCGGAGCAGAGCGGCCCGGCAGAACCGGAACTCAGCTACGAGGAGGCCCGCGAGGAACTCGACACCGTCGTGCGCCGCCTGGAGTCCGGCGGCCTGACGCTCAAGGAGTCCCTCGCCCTCTGGGAGAAGGGCGAGCAGCTCGCCAAGACCTGCGAACAGTGGCTCGAAGGCGCCCGCGCCAAGCTCGCCGTCGCCATGGAAGAGAGCAACGGTCACCAGGGGGAGAGGGACGCCGACGCCCCGTTCTGACCTGACGCAAGTGAATGAAAACGGGCACGCTGGGGAGCAGAGGCGCAGGTCAACCAGTATCGGCCCCGCACGCGTGGGGATGGTCCCTCGGCGCCCCCCTCCGGATGAGACAGGCCGCTATCGGCCCCGCGCGCGGGGATGGTCTCCTCGAGGCGCAGATGGGCGGGGCGCGGCGCCGATCGGCCCCGCACTGCGGGGATGCCCCAGCCCACCCCTCTACCTCACGCCTCCCGCTTCTCCCAGGTGTAGACGGCGGAGATGGGGACGCTGCGGAACTTCTCCCACTTCGGCTTCGTGGCGATCCAGGCGTCGTCGATGACGCCCTCGTCCATGTGGGTGAGCGTCCAGCCGGCCCCCAGGCCCGCCTTGATGTGGTCGCTGACCAGGTGGACGTTGGTCGTGATGGCGAGGGACTCGCCCGTCGCCTCGGTGAAGTGGGTGGGCATCCCGCTGGAGATGATGAACTGCGGGTGGAAGGCGGCGATGACGAAGGAGCCGCCGGGGCGAGTGAGCCGGGCCGCCTCCGCGTAGAGCGGGGGGAGGGCGGGCAGGTGCTCGTCGATCAGGGAGGCGATGGCCAGGTCGTAGGCGCCGGACTCCAGGCCGGTGTCGGTGGCGTCGGCCCGCACCAGGCGGTCGTGGGCGCCCCTCTTCTCGGCGAGGGCGAGCATCTCCGGGGTGAGGTCCACGCCGTCGACGGAGCCGACCCCTCGGGAGCGGAGCCAGGTGCCGGTGCGGCCGGTGCCGCAGCCCAGGTCCGCGGCGCGCCGGACCGCGGACCAGTCCGGACGGGGGAGCCGGTCGAGCAGGCCGAGGTCCATGATGTCCTCGACGGTCTGCTCGTAGGTGTCGGCCCAGCGGCCGTAGCCGGTGGCGACGTCGACGGTGGGGTAGTTGCGGGTGTCGAAGTCCGAGAAGCGGATCATGCCGACGATGATGGCAACCGGGCGCTCCGCGCGGAAAGCGGTTTTCCGCGCCCTGTGGATTCCCGCGGGTTCCGGCCCCGGCGGGGTCAGCGGCGCGGGCGGCGCCCGTTGAGCTGGTCGCTGAAGTCGCGGAAGTTCGCCGGCAGGCCGCGGAAGACCGCGATGAGCAGCACCAGGGCGGTGCCCAGGAACAGCCACGGGGCCACGTCGGCCAGCCGGGTGCCCATGCCGATCGCCAGGCCGCGGACGAAGCCCTCGCTGCCCAGGGTCAGCAGGCTCTCCGCGAGCACCGCGGCGCTGAAGTAGGCCAGCGGCGGGCTGACGGTCAGCGAGAGCAGGTCGCCCGGGCGCACCAGCAGGGCGGCCGCCACGCACGACGCGACGAACACGTACCCGTTCAGCGCGCTCCAGCCGGTCGCCTCGGCGACCAGCGCGGCGAGCACCCCGGCGGCGATGATGACCAGCACGCCGCCGCGCCCGGTGAGGCGGATCTGCGCCCCGCCGGCCGCCGCCGCTGCCCGGCCGGTCCGCGCGGGCCTCCCCTTGGGCGGCCGCTGCGGCCGCTTCCCGGAGGCGGCGGGCGGTGTGGACGGCCTGGGGCGCGAACGCGTGCGGCGGCGCGGGGGCGGAGGCGTGAAGAAGGGGCCCCGGGGGTCCTCGGGGCTTTCCGTTCTACGCGAGCCCATGGCCGTACGCTCCCTTATATGACTCACAGTGATTAGTGTGTCACTCGTGGTGAGTATTCTTGCTCTTTCTCGGAAGACGTGTCGGTCGACGCCTCCGGGCCGAACACGTCGCCGTACAGTCCGACGCGGACGGCATCGTCCCCGGTTTCCGATTCCTCCCGCCCGTTTCCGGCCATTCCCGAATTCTGTCCCTGAGGCGGCCGCTCGGCTCCGCCGCCGTCCGATTCCTCCGCGGGCCCGCCGGCGGCCGCTCCGGCCGGCGCCCTGGCCGGGAGGTCCTCCGGCCCGGGGGCGGAGCCGGCTCCGGGCCCCGGCCCGGACTCCGCTCCGGCCCGCGGCCCGGTGCCGGCCGGGGCCGCCGCGTCGGCGTCGGCGTTCAGCTCGGCCGAGGCCAGCGGGCGGGCCTGCTCCTCGATCCCGGAGGGGCGGTCCAAGTCGCCGTCGACCAGGCCGAGCTCCTCGAACCGGCGGGCCGTCACCAGCACCCGGCTCTCCAGGGAGCCCACCGTCTGGTTGTAGGCGGTGACCGCCTTGGACAGCGCCCTGCCCAGCCCGTCGACGTGCCCGCCCAGGGTGGACAGCCGCGCGTGCAGCCGCTTGCCGAGCTCGAACACCTCGCGCGCGTTCTCCCCGAGCGCCTGCTGCTGCCAGGCGTACTGCGCCGTGCGCAGCAGCGACACCAGCGTGGTCGGCGTGGCGATGTGCACCCTGCGGCCCATCGCGTACTCCAGCAGCCCGGGGTCGTGCTCCAGCGCCGGGGCCAGGAACGCCTCGCCGGGGATGAACAGCACCACGAACTCCGGCGCCGGGTCGAAGGCCTTCCAGTAGCCCTTCGCCGCCAGCTGGTCGACGTGGGTGCGCAGGTGGCGGGCGTGCGCGCGGAGCCGGTCGGTGCGGAGGCCGCCGTCGTCGGAGTCCACCGCCTCCAAGTAGGCGGCCAGCGACACCTTCGAGTCGACCACGATGTTCTTGCCGCCGGCCAGCCGCACCACCATGTCCGGCCGCCGCGTCCCGTCCTCGGTGCGGACCGAGGCCTGCTCGTCGAAGTCGCAGCGGGCGCTCATCCCGGACAGCTCCGCGACCCGGCGCAGCTGCAGCTCGCCCCAGCGGCCCCGGGCCTCGGGCCGGCGCAGCGCGGTGACCAGCGACCGGGTCTCCTCGCGCAGCCGCTCGGAGCCCTCCCGAACGTACTCCACCTGCTTGGCCAGCTCGGCGTGGGCGGCGCGGCGCCCGGCGTCGGCCTCGCGCAGCTGCCCCTCGACCTTGGCCAGGGTCTCCCGCAGCGGCTCCACCAGCCGCTCCACCTCGCGGCGGCGCAGCTCCATCTCCTGCCCGGCCTCGGCGCCCACCGCGCGCATCCGCCCCTCGGCCAGCTCCATGAACCGCTGCCCGGTGGCGTCCAGGGCCTGGGCGGACAGCGCCCGGAACCGGTCGGCGAGCTGCTCCTCGATGTAGGCGGCCCGCTCCTCGGCGGCCCGGGCGTCCGCCCGCGCCTCCGCGGTGCGCCCGCGCGCCAGCATCCACCCCAGGACCGCGCCGAGGGCGAGGCCGATCAGGAGCACCGCGATCATCTCAAGGCCGTTCATAGCGGCCCATGCTCTCAATCCCGGGCGTCCCAGTGGTTTCCGCCACGCGGGGCCGCGGCGGACCGTCCCGGCGGCCCGGGACCCGCCGGGCGCGGCCGGGGATCAGTCGGCGGGGGCGCCCAGCGCGTCCAGCACCACCCCGACCAGGCGGGCCATGTCCACCGCGCCCCGGTCGTAGAGCCACTGCACCTGCAGCCCGTCCATCACCGCTATGAGCAGCGCCGCCGCGTCCTCGGGGGTGACACCGGGGCGGAGCCTGCCGCCGTGCTCCTCGCGCAGGGTCCGGGCGAACTCGGTGCGCAGCCGCTCGAACCGCTCGCCGAAGAAGCCGTGCGCCGGGTGCCCCTCGGTGACCGCCTCCGCGCTGAGCACCGTGTAGACCTGCACCAGGCCGGGCAGCTCGGTGTTGCGCCGGACGATCTCCTCCAGGCCGGCCGGTCCGATCCGGGCGGCATCGGGCACCCCGGCGCCCCCGTCCTCCCCGCCGGACCCCTCGGCGCGGGCGGCCGCGGTCCGGTTCGCCGCGTCCCGCTGCTCCAGCATCGCCACCAGCAGCGCCTGCTTGCTGGGGAAGTAGTGCAGCAGCCCCTGCTGGGTGATCCCGGCCCGCTCGGCGACCTTCGCCAGCGAGGTCCCGTTGTACCCGCCGTCGGCGAACTCGTCCATGGCGGCGTCCAGGATCGCGTCCCGGCGCCCACCGGGGGCGTACCCCGGCCGCCTGCGGCCCGAATCGGATCCCATCACGTCCTCCCCCCCCGGCCCGTCCCCGGGCCCTTCGCGGCAGTGAGGAGGGTACCGGCGGCGCCGTGGAAGCGCACGTCAGCGAAGCCCTCCGCAGACCGCCGGTGCGGCGGTGAGGGGCTTCACAACGCCGGGGCCCCGGCATACACTCCGAACATCTACCGAGTACTCGGTAGGTCGAAGGGTACGGCCCTGCGGGCGCCGAGGCGCGACCCCGCCCCACCCACCCGAACGGACCCGAGGGGGATCCACCATGACGGCTCATTCCACTGCGGCCCAGGCGGCGGAGGACGCCCGGGAGCGCCGCGTCGACGCGGCCCTCGCCGAACTCGACCTGGAAGCGAAGGTGCGGCTGCTCTCCGGGGCCGGCATGTGGTCGGTCGCCCCGAACCCCGGGATCGGCCTGGGCCGCCTGGTGATGTCGGACGGGCCGGTCGGCGTGCGCGGCGAGGACTGGACGCCCGACGACCCCTCGATCCAGCTGCCCAGCCCCACCGCCATCGCCGCCACCTGGGACACCGCCCTGGTCCGGCGGGCCGGCAACCTGCTCGCCCAGGAGGCCCGCCGCAAGGGCGTGCACGTGCTGCTCGCCCCCACGGTGAACATGCACCGCAGCCCGCTCGGCGGCCGGCACTTCGAGTGCTTCTCCGAGGACCCCTACCTGACCGGCGCCGTCGGCGCGGCCTACGTGCGCGGCGTGCAGGAGGGCGGGGTGGCCACCACCGTCAAGCACTTCGTCGCCAACGACGCCGAGACCGACCGGTTCACCGTGGACAACCGGGTCGGCGAGCGCGCGCTGCGCGAGGTCTACCTCGCCCCCTTCGAGCAGATCACCGCCGAGGCCCGCCCCTGGGGCGTGATGGCCGCCTACAACAGTGTCAACGGCACCACCATGACCGAGCACACCGAGCTCAACGGGGTGCTCCGGGACGAGTTCGGCTTCGACGGGTTCATCGTCTCCGACTGGACCGCCGCCCGGGACACCGTCCGCGACGCCCTGGCCGGACTCGACTCGGCGATGCCCGGCCCGCGCACCGTCTACGGCGACAGACTGGTCGCCGCGGTCCGCGACGGCCGCGTCCCCGAGGAGGCCGTGGACCGGATGGCCCGCCGCATCCTCCGACTGGCCGCCCGGGTCGGCCTGCTGGAGGGCGCCGACCCGGTGGTCGGGGAGTCCGGCCTGCCCGCCGCGCTGGACGGCCGCACCGTCGCCCGCGAGCTGGCCGCCCGCTCGTTCGTGCTGCTCCGCAACGAGGGCCGCGCCCTGCCGATCGACCCCTCCCGGGTGCGCAGGGTCGCCCTGATCGGCCTGGCCGCCGCCGAGGCCCGCACCAGCGGCGGCGGCTCGGCCACCGTCTTCGCCGAGCGCACCGTCGCCCCGCTGGAAGGGCTCCGCGAGGCCCTGCCCGGCGGCGTGGAGCTGACCTACGCGGTCGGCGCCGACCCGCGCGACTCGCTGCCGCCGCTGCGCGGCCCGCTCACCGCGGTCTTCCACGGCCCGGACGGCGCCGAGCTGGCCACCGAGACCATCTCCGACGGCACCGCCCGGTGGATGGGCGAGCTGCCCGCCGGCGTGGAGCCCGGCGCGATGGAGTCGGTCACCGTCACCGGCACCCTCACCCCGGAATCGACCGGCCGGCACACCTTCTCCATCGCCGGCATCGGCCCGTTCACCCTCACCGTCGGCGGCGGGACCGCCTTCGACGGCGCGCTGGCCTTCGAGGGCGACGACCCGGCGGCCGCGCTGTTCCAGCCGCCGCAGCAGGAGATCGCCGTCGACCTCACCGCGGGCGAGCCGGTGGAGGTCTCCCTCACCCACCGCACCAACGGCGTGCCCATCGGCGACTTCGCCTTCGTCGGCTTCTCGCTCAACCACATCGAGCCGCTGGCCGGTGCGGACGAGCTGATCGAGGAGGCGGTCGCCGCGGCGGCCGCCGCCGACGTCGCCGTCGTCGTCGCCGCGACCACCGAGGACGTCGAGTCCGAGGGCTTCGACCGGACCACTCTGGCGCTGCCCGGCCGCCAGGACGAGCTGGTGGCGCGGGTGGCCGCGGCCGCCCCGCGCACCGTGGTCGTGGTCAACGCCGGCGCCCCGGTGCTGATGCCCTGGCGCGAGGACGTCGACGCGGTCCTGCTGAGCTGGTTCGGCGGGCAGGAGCTCGGCGGGGCCCTGGCCGACGTGCTGCTCGGCGCGGAGGAGCCCGGCGGCCGGCTGCCCACCACCTGGCCGGCCGAGGAGAAGGACGTCCCGGTCTGGGACGTGGTGCCCACCGACGGCCGGATCGACTACACCGAGGGCGTGTTCATCGGCTACCGGGCCTGGGAGAAGGCCCCGGCCGCCCCGGCGTTCTGGTTCGGCCACGGCCTCTCCTACACCGAGTGGTCCTACGACGGCATCGAGGTCGCCGCGGACGGTACCGCCGAGGCCCCGGCCGAGGTCAGGGTCAGGGTGACCAACACCGGCGACCGGGCGGGCCGCGAGATCGTCCAGGTCTACCTGGCGCCCCGGGAGCCCGGCGCGGAGCACCCGGCCCGGGTGCTGGCCGGCTTCGCCGCCGTGCAGGCCGGCCCCGGAGAGACGGTGGAGGCCGCGGTCGCCGTCGCGCGCCGCGCGACCGAGGCCTGGGACGCCGACGCGCACGCCTGGCGCCCCGTGCCCGGCGGGCACGACGTCCAGGTGGGCCGCTCCTACGCCGACATCCGGCTCTCGGCCCCGCTCACCGGGGCCTGACCGGAACCGGCGGGACGCGGTCCCTTTCCTCCTCCCGGCGGCGGCCCGGCGGCCGGGAGGAGGCCGCCCGCGTCCCGCCGCACCGCGCCCGGCCGGCACTCCGCCGGCCCCGCTCTTGCCCGCGCCGCCGAGGAACCGGTACGGTCGCCGCCGTTCCGGACCTCAGGGGGAGCGCATGGCCGGACCGGACGCACCGCTCCGGGAACCGCAGGGCATGACCAGGGCCGAGGCGGCCGGCCTGGTCCGCCGGGTGATGGCCGCCGACTACGCCTCCGAGGAGGAGTGCGACCGTATCCTGGACCGGCTCGACCGGGCCCTGGGCTGCCCCGGCGGGCGCGTCGCCGGCCTGGTCTTCTGGCCGGACACGCCGGACCCCGCCCCGGAGCGGGTGGTGGAACGCGCCCTGGCCTACTGCCCCTTCGCGCTCTGAGCCGCCGGGCGGCGGGCCGCCGCGTCCAGGGCGGGCCCGGCGCGCGGTCGCCGCAGGTGAAATCGGGTATCCGGAGCGTGCGATGATCACCCCATGTCTAGCAACGTCTTCTTCGACATCACCATCGACGGCGCCCCCAAGGGGCGGATCGTCTTCAAGCTCTACGACGACGTCGTGCCCGACACGGCCAGGAACTTCCGCGAGCTGGCCACCGGGCAGCACGGCTACGGCTACAAGGGCTCGGCGTTCCACCGGGTCATCCCCGCCTTCATGCTGCAGGGCGGCGACTTCACCGCAGGGGACGGCACCGGCGGCAAGAGCATCTGGGGCGGGGAGTTCGCCGACGAGAACTTCCAGATCAAGCACACCCGACCCGGCCAGCTGTCCATGGCCAACGCCGGCAGGGACACCAACGGCTCGCAGTTCTTCGTCACCACCGTCGCGACCCCCTGGCTGGACGGCAAGCACGTCGTCTTCGGCGAGGTCACCGAGGGCATGGACCTGGTGAAGGAGATCGAGTCGCTCGGCTCGCAGAGCGGCCGGCCCGCCAAGAAGATCGTCATCGCCGACTCGGGGACCGTCTGATCGGGAACCCGTGAGAGCGGGCGGCCGCCGTCCCACCGGGCGGCGGCCGCCCCCATATCGGCGCCGCTCCCCGGGAGCGGCGCGAGACGGCGCCCGAAGCGGCGGCCGCCGGGGCCGCCTCCCGGGGCGGGGCCTTCCCGGTTCTCAGGAGGAGTCGCGCCGGTGCAGCTCCGGTTCCCAGGCGCGGATCGGTGCCCCCGGGTCGGCGTCGCCGGAGACCAGCGCGGCGATGTGCGCGGCCACCTCGCCGGTGGAGAGCACCGGGCGCAGGCCGACGCTGGTCAGCCGGGGCCGCAGCATCCGGCAGAGCGGCAGGTCGTCGGTGCCGACCAGGCGCACCCGGCCGGGGACGTCCACCCCGGCGTCGGCCAGTGCGCCCAGCAGCAGGCCGGCGAACTCGTCGTTGTAGCCGTACACCCCGTCCGGCATGCCGTGCTCGGCCCACTCGGCGACCACGCGCGCTGCGTCCTCCGGGGTCTCGTCCATGTCGGTGCGGCGCACCCGGGCGCCGCCGGCGGCCTTGGCCAGGCCGGCCAGCCGCTCCTCGCCCATCTCCTTGAGCACCGGCGAGCGCGGTACGAGCGCGGCGATGTCGGTGCAGCCCTGCTCGACGAGGTGCAGGCCGCCCGCCTCGCCCATCGAGGCGTGCTCCAGGACCAGGGCCGGAACGCCCCGGTGCGGGGCGCGGCCCAGGGCGATCGGCACCGAGCCGGCCCCGGTCAGCAGGTCCACCGCCGAGGGGGTCAGCCGCCGCCCCTCGGCGATCACCGCGGACGGGCGCAGGGCCGCCCAGGCGCGCGCGGCCTTCGCGCCGCGCGATTCCGGGTCGCCGTGCAGGATCAGCGTGTAGCCGAGGGCGCGCAGCTCATCGGCGAGGCCGCCGAAGAAGCGCGCGGCGAGCGGCCCCAGGGTGGTGGCGGGCATGGCGAACAGGACCAGGTCGCTGCGGCCGGTGCGCAGCGATCGGGCGCTGGCGTGCGGCACGTAGCCGAGGTCTTCGGCGGCGGCCAGGACGCGGCGCCGGGTCTCCTCCGGGATGCGGTTGCCGGGGGTGTCGTTGAGGACGTAGGACACCGTGGCGGTGGAGACCGCGGCGCGCGCCGCGATGTCGCCCATCGTCGGGGGGCGGGAACGGGTCGCATTCATCGTGATCATTCTGCCTCGCTCCGCGACCGGGCGCCCGCCCCGGCGGGGGAGCCGGTGCGCTCCGCCGTGAACATGGCGTGAACGGGGCATTGACTCAGGTTAATCGCATCACCTAGCTTAAACGAATAACCGGCGCCGACCTGCAGGTTCGACGCAGGCCCGACCCCCGCATGGAGGAGAGCGTCCATGAACGAGCCCGCTCGTGTCCACACCGCCGCACCCGGAGCGGCGCGATGACGGCCCCGGCCGCCCCCGCTCCCCCGGAGCGGACGGGCGGGAGGCGGGGACTCCCCCGGTTCCTCGGCCTCTTCGTCGTCGGCAACCTCGCGCTCTACGCGATGTACCTCGGCGTGGTGAGCATCCTGCTCCCGGTCCAGGTCGAGGCGTTCGACCCGGCGAACAAGGAGATCAACCTCGCCGTCGTCACCGGCGTCAGCGCGGTCTTCGCCACCCTGTTCAACCCGCTCGGCGGGGTGCTCTCCGACCGCACCCGGTCCCGCTGGGGGCGGCGCAACCCCTGGCTGCTCGGCGGAGCCCTCGGCGCCCTGGTCTTCCTCGGCCTGATGGGCTTCGCCCCCGCGCTGTGGATCCTGGTGGTGGGCTGGTGCGCCGCGCAGGCGATGGGCAACGTCTACCAGGCCGCCATCACCGCGACCGTGCCGGACCGGGTGCCCGCCGAGCGGCGCGGCAGCGCCTCCGCGATGATGGGCATCGCCCAGTCCATCGGCATGGTGGCCGGCAGCATCGCCGCCGCCCGCTTCGTCGGCGACATCGAACTCGGCTACCTGCTCTTCGGGGCGGTACTGGTGGTCGCGGCGGTGCTGTTCGCCTCGCTCACCCACGACCCGCGCGGGGACGAGCCGCCGGCGGCCGGGCGGAGCGCCGACGGGCTCGCCGCCCAGTTCAAGGGCTTCGGCGCCGCGCTGAAGGCCCCCGACTTCACCTGGGCCTTCACCAGCCGGGCCTTCATGATGATGGGCTTCTTCCTCATCATGGGCTACCAGGCCTACATCCTGGCCGACCACATCGAGCTGCCGGACGGCCTGGCCCCCACCGACGCCATCCCGATGCTGGTCATCGCCAACACCGTGCTGACCGTCGCCTGCACCTCGGTCATCGGCCCGATCTCCGACCGGATCGGCAGGCGCCGCCCGTTCGTGCTGGTCGCCGGGTTCATCGCCGCCGCGGCCACCGTCGTCCCGGCGCTGGTGCCCACCCTGGCCGGGATGTTCGTCTGGGCCGCGATCGGCGGCGCGGCGTTCGGCGTGTTCATGGCCGCCGACCACGCCATCGTCACCCTGGTGCTGCCCGAGCAGAAGGACGCCGCCCGGGACCTGGGCGTGCTCAACATCGCCAACGCCGGGCCGCAGATCATCGCCCCGTTCCTGGCCGGCGCCATCGTCGTCTTCCTGGGCGGCTACACCTGGCTGTTCATCATCGGCGCGGTCTTCTCCCTGATCGGCGCCCTGGCCATCACCCGGGTCAAGGGCGTCGCCTGACCGGCGCCCCGCCCGCACCACACGAGAACGAGGACCGGCCATGCGACTCCACGTGCACACCCTGGGCGGCGGCGACCGCACCGCCCTGCTCGTCCACGGCGCCATGTCCGACCACGGCACCTGGCACGCCGTGGCCGGGGCGCTGGTCGAGCGCGGCTACACCGTGCTCGCCCCCGACCTGCGCGGCCACGGCCTCAGCCCGCGCGGCCGCTACACCCCCGAGGAGGTCGCCGCCGACCTGGCGGAGACCCTGCCGACCGGCGCCGACCTGGCCATCGGCCACTCCATGGGCGGCCTCGCCCTGTCCATGGCGGTCGACCGGCTCCGCCCGGCCCGAGCCGTCTACCACGACCCGGGCTGGCAGTTCGACCACATCCCCGCGGCCGCCGTGGACGGCATGCGCGCCATGGTCGCCGGCGCCACCGCCGAATCGGTCCGCGCGATGAACCCGCGCTGGAGCGACGCCGACATCGAGGCCGAACTCGCCGGCTTCGGCCGGTTCGACCCGGCCTTCTTCGACATGATCGGCGCCCTGGCCGGCGCCGATCTGATCCCCGCGGCCCCGGCGGTGCCCTCCCTGGTGCAGCTGGCCGACCCCAGCTTCACCGTCACCGGGGAGGGCGCCGACCGCCTCCGCGCCGCCGGCTTCGAGGTCCGCGTGGTCAAGGGGGCCGGCCACTGCAGCCACCGGGACGACTTCGACGGCTACATGGCCACCCTGGAGGGCTGGATCTGACCGGGGGGCGGCGCGGTTACCTCCCGGGTAATCGCGCCGCCCCCGCCGGGCGGGCCATGATGGGAGCCCGCGCCGGCCCCGGCGCGGCCACCGGCCCCCGAGGAGTCCGCGATGACCGAGACCGCCCCGACCACCCGCGACGTGGTGCACGAGCTGCTGGCCCGGATCGGCGCGGGCGATCCCGAGCGGATCGCCGGGATGTACGCCGACGGCTGCGACTGGAGGCTGGACTGGCCGGAGGAGGAGCACGGCCGCGCCGCCACCCCGTGGATCCGGCACCGGCGCACCCGGGCCGACGCCGAGGCGCACTACCGCGAGATCGGCCGGCACCACCGGCCGGAGGAGGCGGCGACCGAGGTCGAGCGGATCCTGGTCGACGGCGAGCACGCCGTGGTGCTCGGCGAGATCCGGCAGACCGCGGAGCCGACCGGCCGCCCCTACCGCGCCCGGTTCGCGCTGCACCTCACCGTCGAGGGCGGGCTCATCACCCGGCACCACGTCTACGAGGACAGCCTGGCCGTGGCCCGGGCGTTCGCGCCCTGACCCGCCCCGAGCGGTCAGCGGCACCGCTCCAGCGCCTCGTGCCACCGCCGGGCGCGGGACCACAGCCGGTCGGGGGCGGGGGAGGGGGCGAACAGCCACATCCGGCCGCGCCGCCCGGCGCCGTCGGTGATGGACGGGCGCGGGGCGTGCGGGGGCGGGCCGTCCAGCGGGTACCAGTGGTAGTCGAGCGGGTCGAGCAGCGCGGTCAGCCGGTCGCCGATGCCGCGGCCCGGCAGCACCTTGCAGAGCACCCAGGGGCGGAACCGGCGCAGCACCTCCAGGCCGCCGGCGACCACGTCCGGCTCGGTCGCCCCGGTGTCGATCTTGAGGATCGCGGGGGCGGCCCCGGCCTCCTCGCGCCAGTGCGACAGCTGGCCCACCCGCACCGGGACCCGGCCGACCTCCGGGCGGAACCCGGGGACCAGCGAGTTGGTCGCGTCGCTGGTCGCCGAGAGGCGCAGCCGGGCCGAACCGGTGTGGTTGCTCAGCGCCAGGTCGGCCACCTCGACCCGGAGCCCGTTGTCGGCGGCGATGGCCCGCGCCGCCCGCGCGGCTTGCGGGCACGGCTCGAAGGCGTACACGTCCCGGCCGCTGCGCGCCGCGGCCAGCGCCGCGTAGACCCCGACGTTGGCGCCGACGTCCAGCACCGACCCGGGCCGGGCCGTCTCCACCGCGGCGAGGAAGCAGGCCAGCGCGCCGGGGCGGTGCCCGGCCAGGCCGTACCGGTGCAGCCGGGCGGGGACGGACAGGTCGCCGGGGACGGTGATGCGGAGCTCGTCCGGGCCGCAGGCCGGGCCGTCCTCCAGCCGGGGCAGCATCAGGGAGAACCTGCGGACCCGCGGGGGGACGCGGGCCGGATCCAGCCCGCCGAGGCTGCGCGGCAGCCGGATGCGCAGCTGCCGGGTGGCGTGGCGGACCGCCGGATGGCGCCGGACGAAAGCACGGACCTGCCCAGTGACCATTGTCGATTCCCCCCGATCGGCGAATGGGACGCCTGCGCGCACGTCCGCGCGCGGCCCCCGACCGCTTGCGGACGAAACACGAACGTATAGCGACCGGGACCCCGCCCGCAGGGCGATTCACCCGAAGAGAGGAAAGGGCACACCGAAACCTCCTGGATCCGGGGCGGATCGGGGCGGCGGGGGAGAACGGGCCGGACCCCGCGGACGGACCGCCGACCCGGCATTCCGGGTGGCTCGGGCCGGGCGGCCCGGCTCACCCCGGCGACCGGTGAGGACACGCTCCGGGCGCAACTAGACTCGTGGCCGTGAGTCTGTCTATCGGGATCGTCGGCCTGCCCAACGTCGGCAAGTCCACCCTCTTCAACGCGCTGACCAAGAACGACGCTCTGGCCGCGAACTACCCGTTCGCCACCATCGAGCCCAACGTCGGTGTCGTGGGCGTGCCCGACCCGCGGCTCGACAAGCTGGCCGAGATCTTCGGCTCCGCCAAGGTGCTGCCGGCCACGGTCGACTTCGTCGACATCGCGGGCATCGTCCGCGGCGCCTCCGTCGGTGAGGGGCTGGGCAACCAGTTCCTCGCCAACATCCGCGAGAGCGACGCGATCTGCCAGGTGATCCGGGCCTTCGACGACCCCGACGTCACCCACGTCGACGGGGACATCGAGCCGTCCCGCGACATCGAGACGATCAACACCGAGCTGATCCTGGCCGACCTGCAGACCCTGGAGAAGGCGCTGCCCCGGCTGGAGAAGGACGCCAAGCGCAACGCCAAGGACAAGGCGGCCCAGGAGACCCTGGAGGCGGCCCGGGCCGCGCAGCAGGTCCTCGACTCCGGCAAGGGCCTGTACGCGGGCGCCGCCGAGGCCGGGGTGGACACCGAGCGGATCCGCGAGCTCAACCTGCTCACCGTCAAGCCGTTCATCTACGTGTTCAACCTGGACTCCGGCGAGCTGGCCGACGAGGCGCTGCGCGCCAAGCTCTCCGCGCTGGTCGCCCCGGCCGAGGCGATCTTCCTGGACGCCAAGATCGAGGCCGAGCTGGCCGAGCTGGAGGACGACGAGGCGGCCGAGCTGCTGGAGTCGATGGGCCAGACCGAGTCGGGCCTGGCCCAGCTGGCCCGGGTCGGCTTCGCCACCCTCGGCCTGCAGACCTACCTCACCGCGGGCCCCAAGGAGGCCCGCGCCTGGACGATCAGGAAGGGCGCCACCGCCCCCGAGGCGGCCGGCGTCATCCACACCGACTTCCAGCGCGGCTTCATCAAGGCCGAGATCGTCTCCTACGGCGACCTGGTCGAGGCCGGCACCATGCAGGCCGCCCGCGCCGCGGGCAAGGTCCGCATGGAGGGCAAGGAGTACGTGATGGCCGACGGCGACGTGGTGGAGTTCCGCTTCAACGTCTGACCCGAGCTCTCCGAGCAGGGCGGTCCGGACTCCGGGCCGCCCTGCTCATCGAGGACGTCCGCCGCGCCCCCTTCACCGGTATCGGTAAGCCCGAACCGCTCGAGTACCACTTGCCGGGGGCGTGGTCGCGGAGGATCGATGACGAGCACCGCCTGGTCTACCTGGTCCGGGACCGAGAGGTCGTCATCCTCGCCGCCCGCTATCGCTACTGAGGCCCCTCCGGTCCGCAGGGGCCTCGTCCGGGCCCGAGCGCGCGCGAAGACCGGAGCCTGACCGGAACCGGGCGCGGGGGCGGGACGGACTTCCGGCCCGCCCCGCGTGCCGCAGATCAGTCCGCGATCCAGTCGCCGTTGGCGTCGACCGTGTAGCCGTCGATCTCGCTGTCGGCGACCCAGATCTCGCCGCTCTTCATCACGGTGAGAGCGAGTTCGGCGAAGGTGTCGAACTCGCCCTCCGCCTCGGTGGCGAATTCGAAGGTGAACGCCGCGTCCTCGTCGGTCGGGGACTCCGCGCAGTCGCGCACGAGCGTCACGGTCTCGAAGTCCTCCGAGAAGTACGAGCCCTTCTCAGGGGAGTCCTCGTCGAGGTCGTCGATGGAGAGCCCGGACCAGTCGCCGAGCCGGGGGGCGATGTTCTCCCATTCAGGGGCGTCCGCCGCTTCCGCCACCTTGTCTGCGAAGTGACCCTTGACTCCCTCGGTCACTTCCTGTGCGGTCTCACCGATCGTGGCCGGGCGGTCATCCTCATATTGGGCGAGTTCTGAGGCGTCCGATCCGTCGATCAAGAACTGCTTTGCGTACCAGCCCCAAATTCGGCTGGAAGCCGCGTCCTCAATGGAATCATGCCCTTCGTATTCGAGGTACTCCTGAAAGCTCATGTCCTTGACGTGTCCGAACGGCGTGTTCTCGTGATCGGACCGCAAGGTCTCCCGCGTCTCGTTCACGATGGCCTCTTCGAGGACGGCGGGGTCGTCCAGCCCGAGGTCCTCGGGGTCGTCCAGGCCGAGGTTGCGCCCCAGCGACTCGAAAGCCCTCTGCGCCTCCCTCTCCGCGTCCGCCTCGGTGTATTCGGGGGCCGTGAGCAGTTCGACCGCTCCGTCGGCGTACGAGATCTCGAGGTCGACGGCGCAGTACTCGGCGCCGCCGAGTTCGCGGGAGCTCGCGATGGCCGAGACGAACAGCAGCCCTTCGGCGTCGGATCCGGCGGCTTCGTAAAGCTCCTCGGGGATTTCGATCGACAGCGCGGCGGCGGGTTCCAGGTAGCTGTCCGGGGTGAAGTCGTACACGCTGTCCGGGCCGAAACCGCACCCGGTCAGGGGGAGCCCTGCGGCGGAGATCAGGGCCGCGGGGACGAGTACTCTCTTTCGACTGTCCATGCGAAGTTCGCGCCGGGGCGCGTTTCCTTTCTACACAGGCATGGGGGATTGCCTCGGCAGGAGGAAGAAAGGCCTGCACTGCCGGCTCGAGCTTTCCGAGGATCCTGAAGACATGAAAAAAGAAGGCCGTTTCTCACTGATTGCGCCTCATGGCGCCGACCTTCTGGGGAAGAGTCCTCGGCTCCGCTCTCCGCGGTCATCGTAGCGGGTGCGGAGCCTGCCGGAAGAGGGGCGGCCTGCGGGCTCGCGTGCGGCTCTCGTGTCCGTTCGGACACGGGCCGTTGCGGGGGCGGCCGCGGAGCGGCGCGGTTCCGTCCGGGCGCCGTCCGCGTTCGGGGGGTGCGGCCCTCGGAGCGGGGGAGGGGCGCCCCCGAGTTCCGCCCCGCCTCTTCGGGGCCCTCGGGTCCCGGTGGTGAACCGGGTGAAACCGTGCATCGAGTCGATTCTCCGGCATTCTTCCCTGTGTGGAACGGCCGTTCCCGCTTCTACCTGCGGAAATATCGGAAGGCGCTCTGCCGGCCACCGGAGGGCGGCCCCTGTCAAGGGGGGCGCGCCGGGGAAGGGCAACGTCACATTCGTGTGGCCCGAGGGGAACCCGGCCGTTTCCGGTCGGTCCTCAATTACTGTGCTGACCTTGGAAGATCTCGGGGAGTGACAGGATATGGGCTGGTGCGGGGGTATTGGCCGATAGGTCGGCCGGGTACAAGGTTCGGTCGGGGAGAAAACACGGACACCATTGGCGCCGGAGACTCCGGATAATGCCGCACCATAGGTGGGGTAGACAGAGTGCTCGGGGGAGAATCGTTGCCGCCGCGGACGACCGGGTCCGCGGTGCGAGTGAGGGAGGCGAGATGGCTCGGAGGTCGACCGCGCGGGGCGGCGGCGCGCCCGAGGCGGCCGACGGGTACGACGGTCCCCGGGAGGCCGCCACGGGCCGCCTGAAGCGCCCCAGGGCGGGTTCCGGCGGGCGCTGGTGGGTCTGGGTCGGCCGGGCGGTGCTCTGGGCCTTCATCATCGTCGTCCTGATCAACGGGATCTGGCACCCGCTGCGCGAGGGGATCGCCACCCCCGCCGCCGAGGAGCCGGCCGAGCAGGAGGAGGGCGGCGACTTCCCCGAGACCGCGGCCGCCGCCTTCGCCGTCCGCTTCGCCGAGCACTACCTCAACGTCGAGGAGGGCGGCCGGAAGGAGCGCGCCGAGGCGCTCGCCGCGTTCGTCCCGGAGGGCGCCGCCTCCTCCTACGAGGTCTCCGGCGGCCCCCTCACCGGGACCGAGATCCAGGTGGTCCAGGTGGAGGACGTCGACGGCAGCAACGCCGTGGTGACCCTGGCCGCCGACGTCAACGGCGCCCCGATGACCCTGGACGTCCCGGTGTACGCCGCGGGCCCGTCCTCCCTGGTGGTCTCCGGGCGGCCGGCGCTGCTCGCCGCCCCCGACAAGGCCGACCTGCCCGAGGCGCCCGGCATCGACGTGGACACCGACGCCCGCGCGGAGCTGGAGTCGATGCTCCCCGCGTTCTTCGAGGCCTACTCGGCCAACCCGGACCACCTCTCCCAGTACGTGGAGAGCGGCGTGCGGATCGCCCCGCTGCCCGCCGACACCCTGGCGTTCGAGAAACTCGACGAGGTCGCGGTCCCCGCGCGCACCGCCGCCGCCGGCGACGAGGACGTGCGCCAGGCCGTGGCCGAGGTCGTCTGGCGCGTCCCCGGCGGCTCCGGGGGCGAGGGCGCCACCCTCACGCAGAGCTACCAGCTGACCGTGGTCGAGTCCGGCGGCAAGTGGTACGTGCGCGACGTCCAGGGCTCGCTCCAGGGCCCCCGCCGCTGATCGGCCCCCGGTGAACGAAGCAAGGAGAACAATGGCCATGAACGGCAGATATCCGACCCAGGAGGACGTGGACTGACATGCTCCCCCTGTTTTCCGATGCCGTCCACGCGATTTCGGACGCGGCCGCCCCGATCGCTCTGGCCGCCGCCGACGGAGAGGCCCCCGACACCCAGGGCCTGGCCGATTGGCTGCGCGGCTTCTTCGGGCCGTTGTTCCTGGTGATCGTGTCCATCGTGGCGATCTTCTTCCTCTTCACCAGGGAGATCACCCGATTTGCGCAATTCGTCGTACTGGCGATTTTCATTGGGATCGTCTTCTATGTTCCGAACGTCATCGAGACACTGGCGACCGCGATCGCACGCGCCATGGGCGTCGAGGTAGTCGAGTAGGAGCCCGGGGACATGGACCTGCCCACTTACACCAATATCTGGCGCATCGAGAAGCGGCTGTACAAGCTGTACGACTTCCGCCTGCCGCAACCGCTCTCGGTCGTCACCCTCGGTGTGTTCCTGGGCGTCCTCGCCATCTGGGCGATGCTGCTCCGGCTGGTCGGCTTCCCGCTGGAGACCCCCTGGCACGTCGTCTGGATCGTCCCCCCGTTCGTCATCACCTTCCTCGCCACCCGGCCGGTGATCGAGGGCAAGCGCCTCACCGAGCTGCTCGCCTCCCAGCTGCGCTTCCTGGCCGAGGCCCGGGTCTACACCCGGCTCTCGCCCGAGCACGAGCCCGCCGAGGTCCGGGTCGTGGTGACCGTCTGGCACCGCGACCCGGCCGCAGGCCCGCTGCCCGCGGTGACCAGGACCCGCATCGTCCGCCCCCGCAAGCGCGCCCGCGCGGTCGAGGAGGAGCGGACCGGCACCCGGCCCGGCGCCGCCGCGCCCCCGCTCTCCGCCCCGGAGTCCCGCCGCCCCGCCGCCGGACCGGAGCCACTGGCCCTGCCCGGCGCCGACCGGACCGGGCCCGCGCGCGGCGAGCCCGCGCCCCCGCCGCTCCGGCTCGCCTCCGCACCGGCGGAGGCGGCCCCGCGGCCGCAGCGGGAGGCGGAGCCCGCCCCCGCCCAGGAGCCCGAGCCCCTCCCCGAGGCCCCGGAGCCGCCGCCCCTCGCCGAAGCGGGGGCGGAGGCCCCGGCCGCCGGGGCGCAGGCCGCCCCGGACCCCGGGGAGGAGCCCGGGGAAGAGCGCTCCGAGCCCGCCCTCCGGCACCGCCCGGCCCGCCCCCGCCCGGAGCGCGGCGGCCCCGCGGGGGACCGCCGCGGCATCGGCACCAGGATGCTCAACTACTTCGGTTTCGGTCTGAACCGATCCAAGGAGCGGAGCCCGTCCCCGGAGGAGGAGGCGGAGCAGGCCCCGGTCACCGCGCCGCTCTCCGCCGAGCGCGGCGAGAGCGCCGAGCGCGACCGGCGCGCGGCGCTGGCCGCCGCGCGCCGGGAGAGCGAGGAGTGGCTGCTCAGCGTCCGCGACCCGGCGGACGGCCCGCCCGAGGAGGAGCCGGAGCAGGCGTCCCGCGCGGACAGCGAGGCCCGCCGCCGCGCCGAGGAGATGATGGCCGCGCCCGCCCCCGAGCAGCGGCACACCTCCGCCGCGGCCGACCCCGCCCGGACCGGGGAGGACGGGGAAGAAGAGGAGACCGCCGCCGCCGACCGGGAGCGGACCGGCGAGCAGGCGGAGCCGGACCGCGCCTCCCTGCGCCGGCTGCGCGGCCGGGTCCAGGGCGTGCGGGTCGCCCGCCGCCTGGAGCAGGAGCGCGCCGACCGGGCGGGCGAGCGGATGCAGGCCGCACCGCCCGCGCCGCGCGTCCGCGGCGCCGGCACCCCGGCCGGCCCCGAGGAGGCCGCCGCCCAGGAGCGGCCCGCCCCCGCCCGCCGCCCGCACGCCGCCCCGTGGGAGCTGCCCGAGCGCGGCGCCCCGTCCGGAACCGGCGAGCGGGCCGGGGCCGGGAAGGGCACCGGGGAGAGCGGGGCCGAACCGGGCGCCGCCGAGGACGGCTCCGCCGACTCCGGAAAGCGGAGGCTGGAGGCGCTCGACCGGCACCTCGCCCAGGTCGACACCCCCGCCCCGCCCGCCCCCCGGTTCGCCGAGGCCGACGGCCCCGGCGCCGCCCGCCGGAACTCCTCCGGCTGGTTCACCGAGGCGCGCGGCACCGAACCCGCCCGCCCCGGGCAGGCCGGGACGCCGCAGCGGCCGGAGAAGGCGCGGAAGGCCGAGGAGGAGAAGAAGGCCAAACCCGGCCTCCAGCTCGACCACGGCACCGGCGACCAGGAGAGCTTCGCCGCGACCCTGCCCGCCCCCGCCGACCGGGGCGGAGCCGGGCAGGAGCCCGCCGCTGAGCGCAAGTCCGAGTACGAGCTGGACCACGGCACCGGCGAGCACGAGAGCTTCGCCGACACCGCCGCTCCGGACGCGGCGGCCCAGCCGCCCGCCGCCCGCGCGGAGGCCGCCGGAACCCCCGCCCCGGCCGAGCCCGCCGCCCAGGCCGAACCGCCCGGGGCCGGGCCGGGCAAGTCGGAGTACGAGCTGGACCACGGGACGGGCGAGCACGAGAGCTTCTCCTCCGCGCTGCCCGGGACCGGCCCGGACGCGACCGCCGACCGCGAGGCCGATGCGGACGCCGCCCCCCGGCGGGAGGACGGCCCGAAAACCGGACCCGAGTCCGGAAACGCCGCGGAGAATGCGGCCGCCCCGGCCGCGCAGGCGCCGGACTCCCGGCCCGGAGGCCGGACGGGCGGGCAGCGGGACGACGCGCGGCCGAGCACCGCCGAGGCCACGGCGGAGGCCGCCGCCGGAACCGATGGGACGGCGGCCGAAGCCGTCCCGTCCGCCGCCTCTGACCAGGCGCCCACCGGGGCCGAGGCGTCCGCGCGGCCCGACGGAGGCCCCCGGGGCGCGGCGGGCCCCGGCCCGGTCGCCGAGCCGGACGCCTCCCGGGCCCCCGCCGCCCCGGCGGAGGCCGGAGCAGCGGAGAGCGCCCCCGCCGCGCCGCAGCGGACCACCGAGGCGGAGGCGGCCGGCGAGGAGCGCCCGGACCGCGACGAGACCGGCGGCGCCGTGGAGACCGGTGCGTCCCCGGCCCGGCAGGCCGAGGCCCCCGCGGCCGCCTCCGCGCACCCCGGCCCTGAGTCGGGCCCCGCCGCCGAGAAGACCGAAGCCGCCTCCGAGGAAGCGGGCGGGTCCGCCCCCGCCGCCGGGACCACCGGCGCGGAGGAGGCCCGCAGCGACCGCGCGGAGCCCGCGCCCGAGGCATCCGGAGAGCGGCCGACCGGGACCGCCCGGCCCGCCACCGAAGGAACCGCCGAGACCTCCGCCGAGAAGCCCGCGGACGGACGGCCCGAGGCCCCCGCCGTCCCCGGCACCGGTGCCCCGGACACCGCCGCCGCCGCCGAGCGGCCGGAGCCCGAGCCGAGCGCCCCGCCCGCCAAGTCCGGCTACGAGCTGGACCACGGCACCGGCGAGCACGAGAGCTTCGTCGCCACCGCCGCCCCCGAGCGGGAGGTGCAGGCCCCCGACGAGTTCGCCTCGGAGACCCGCGGGGAGAGCGCCGCCCCGGCCGGTCAGGGGCGCGCCGCCGAGCAGGCCGCCTCCGCCGCCTTTGCCCGCGCCGCCGAGGTGCCCTCCGGCTCGGCCGAGCCGGCCGGCGGCGACACGGCCGAAAGGGCGGCGGAGTCCGCGGCCCCGGCCGCCGGCGCACGCCCCGCCGGCCAGGCCGCCTCCACCGCTCCCGAGCGGAAGGCCGAAGCGCCCGCTGCGGAGGCGTCCGCCGGCCGCGCCGAGACGGCCGCCTCCGGCCCCGCTGAAAAGGCCGCGGAATCCGCCGCCCCGGCCGCCGACGCGCGCCCGGAGCCCGCACGCCCCGCCGCCGAGGCGCCCGCCGCGCTCCCCGCCGAGCAGGCGCCCGCCGCCGGCCGGCGGTCGGCCCCGGCCGCGCCCGAGCGCGGAGCCGAACCCAAGCGCACCACCGCCGAGGACCTGGCCGCGGCCGAGGAGGCCGCCTTCCGGGCGCGCCAGTCCCGGCTGGGCCGCACCGCGGAGCGGCCGGACCGCGACGCCTCCCCGGAGCGCCCCTCGGAGCACGGCCCCGCCGCGCCCGCCGGAAACGGCGACCGCCCGGCCCGCGCCGACCGCTCTGTCGCCGAACGCCCTGCCGCCGACCGGAGCGAGAAGGCCTCCGACGGCGCCGCCCCGCCCCCCGGCGGCGAAGAGGGCGTCTTCAGCCGGGTGGCGGAGAACGCCCGCCGGCTGAGCAGCCTGTTCGGCGGCCCGGACGCGGGCCGCGCCGAAGAGCCGCGCCGCCCCCGGAAGAACGGCGCGGAAGAGCGCACCGCCCCCGCCGGCCGGGCCGCCGACCGCCCCGCCGCCCAGGACCCCGACGCGGACGCCAAGCCCGCCCTCCAGCTCGACCACGGCACCGGCGAGCAGGACCGGCTCCCGCGCGGCGGCGACCGGGACGCCGCCGGCGCGGACGCCGCCCCGGACGCCTCCGCCCCCGCCGGGAACGGCCGCGCCGCCGCCCCGGCGCCCGCCCCCGGCTCCCCGGCCTCCGCCGACTCCGGCGGCACCCGCGGCTGGCGCCGCCTGGCCCGGGTCGTCACCGGCGGATCGGCCGCCGCCCCCAAGGCGACGGGCCCGCAGACCGGCGACGTCGACCGGATCCGCTGCGACATCGGCCGGCCGCGCCGGATCGTCGTGCTCGGCTGCACCGGCGGGGCCGGCCAGACCGTCACCGCCCTCATGCTCGCCCACACCCTGGCCGCCTACCGGGACGAGCGGGTCGTCGCCGTCGACGTCAACCCGGGCGCCGGCGGCATGTCCCGGCGGATCGGCACGCGGACCCCGGAGACGCTCACCTCCCTGCTGGCCAACGCCGACGGCATCGACGGCTACCAGGCCATGCGCCGCTACACCTCGTCCACCGCCACCGGCCTGGAGGTCGTCTCCTCCCTGGACGACCCCTACGTGCAGACCCTCGACGACCGCGACTACGCCTCCCTGGCCGACCTGCTCTCCGGGTTCTACGAGGTCGCGGTCCTCGACCCGGCGGCCACCGGCGTCGCCCGCGCCCTGCCCACCGCAGACGGACTGGTGCTGGTCGCCCCCGCCAGCGCCGACGCCGCCCGCTCGGTGGCGATGACCTTCGAGTGGCTGGACGGGCACGGCTACGCCGACCTGCGCTCCCGCTCCGTCGTCGTGGTGAACGGCGTCAGCAGGCGCAGCCTGACCGACGTGGACGAGGCGGAGCAGGTGGCCCGCGGCCGCTGCCGCGCCATCGTCCGCGTCCCCTGGGACGACCACATCACCTCCGGAGACCTCGGCGGCACCGAGGAGCTGCGCACCAGCACCCGCCGCGCGCACGCGGCGCTGGCCGGCGTCCTCATGCACGCACTCTCCCCGGAGGGCCGCCCGGCCCCCGGCCGCACCACCCGCACGGAGGCGCACCGATGACCCGCCGCGCCACCGGGCCCCGGACCACCGCCCGCGGCGCGCCGAGACCGGCGCCGCGGCCAGGCGGACGGGAACAGCCGAGACAGCACACCAGCACCCGGGAGGGGCAGCGATGAACAGCAGGGGCGGGAGCCGGCTCTCGGTCCGCTACTTCGACGACCGCATCCTGCTCAGCGACTCGGAGGCCTGGGCCTACTTCCGGCTCCCCACGGTCTCCTACGAGTTCTCCACCCCGGAGGAGCGGGAGGCGCTGGCCACCAACGTCACCATCGCGCTCGCCGCGATCCGGATGGACGACGCCGAGGTGCACCTGCGGGTCGCGCACCGCACCTACCCGGCGGCGCAGTGGGCGACCCGGCTGGACGAGACCTCCGACTCCGGGCCCGGCTGGTACGACTACCTCGACGAGATGTACCGGCACGTGTGGGCCAAGGACTTCTGGACCAAGGAGGTCTACCTCGGGGTCCGGCTGGGGATCCGCGGCGGCGTCCGCGGCCAGCTCAAGCAGGGCGCCCTCGCTCAGCTGCTCGGCGCCTACCAGCGCTCCGAGCAGGTGCTGGGCATCGAGGACCCGGCCATCGACGCCAAGGAGCTGGCCCGCTGGACCGAGCAGTCCGAGCGGCTCGGCCGGGCGCTGGCCGCCAGCTCGCTGCACGCCCGGCACGCCACCGCCAACCAGGTCGCCTGGCTGCTCCGGCACGCGGTGGCCGGCACCGCGGAGGAGCCCCGGTCGTCGGCGGCCGCCCGCCGCACCTGGGGGCGCGGCGAGATCGAGCAGCTGGTGGAGGGGGTCGTGCACAACGGCCGCTCGATGCTGCGGCTGGAGCAGTTCGCCGGCGACACCTACGTCGCCTACCTGTCGTTCTCCCGCTTCCCGGACCTGATGCCGTTCCCCGACGGCGAACCGTGGATGCACCACTCCGACGCGCTGCCGTTCCCGGTGGAGATCAGCTCCCGGATGAAGCTGATCCCGCCCGCCAAGGCCAGCAAGGACGTCAGCCGCAAACTCGCGCACGCCCGGGACATGGACGCCCACATCCGGGAGGCCGGCGCGGACATGCCGATCGCGCTGGCCGAGCAGATCGACGCCGCCCGCATGCTGGAGCACGGCATCACCAAGGAGCGGCTGCCGTTCGTCTACGGCTGGCACCGGCTGATGGTGTCGGCGCCCACCGAGAGCGAGCTGGTGCAGCGGGTCGAGGCGGTGGTGGAGCACTACCGCGACATCGGCATCGACGTGGTCAACTCCACCGGCGACCAGCTGTCGCTGTTCAACGAGTCGCTGCCGGGGGACCGGATCCGGCTCGGCGCCTACGCCCAGCGCCAGCCGCTGCGCACCATCGCCGGCGGCATGCCCACCGCCACCGTGGACCTGGGCGACCGGCGCGACCCCAGCCAGGGCGGGGGCGGCTGGACCGGCCCCTACATCGGCGAGACCCTGGGCCGGGCCCGGTCCATCGTGCACTTCGACCCGATGGTCGCCGCGGCCCGCAACCGCCCCACCGCCATCGCGATCACCGGCGAGCCGGGCGGCGGCAAGACCACCCTGGCGCTGCTGCTCATCTACCAGCTGGCGCTGCGCGGGGTGACGGTCACCGCGATCGACCCGAAGGGGGACGCGGAGTCCCTGGTCCGGCTGCTGCAGCGGCGCGGCCGCAAGGCGCGGATCATGTCGCTCGGCTCGGCCCAGCCCGGCCTGCTGGACCCGTTCGCCTTCGGCGACGACCTGCCGACGAAGAAGACCATGGCGACGGAGACGCTGCGGCTGCTGCTCCCGCGGATGAGCGAGGAGCGCGAGTCCGCGATGATCCAGGCGGTCGCGGCCGTCTCCAACCAGCCCAAGCCGAGCCTGGCCAAGGTCGTGCAGTACCTGGAGCGCTCGCACGACCCGGCCTCGCGCAACCTCGGCGCGGTGCTCCAGTCGATGTCGGAGATGCGGCTGGCCAGCCTCTGCTTCGACCCGCAGGGCGACGCCCAGGTCGACACCGAGGGGTGGACCACGGTGTTCACCCTGGGCGGGCTGACCCTGCCGGACTCCACCATCCAGCGCGACGACTACTCCTATGAGCAGCGGCTCAGCGTGGCGCTGCTCTACCTGGTCAGCCAGTTCGCCCGGCGGCTGATGAACGGGCTCGACCGCCACCTGCCCAAGGCGATCTTCCTGGACGAGGCGTGGGCGGTGACCTCCACCCCCGAGGGCGCCAAGCTCGTGCCGGAGGTCAGCCGGATGGGGCGCTCCCGCAACACCGCGCTGATCCTGGTCAGCCAGAACGCCGGGGACCTGCTGAACGAGCAGGTCACCAACTGCCTGTCGAGCGTGTTCACCTTCCGGTCGAGCGAGCGCTACGAGGTGGAGAGCGTGATGTCGCTGCTGGGGGTCGAGCCGACCGAGGAGCACCAGGCGATGCTCCGCAACCTCGGCAACGGCGAATGCATCTTCCGCGACCTCGACGGGCGCGCCGGCCGCATCGGCGTCGACCTGATCTCCGAGGAGCTGCTGCGCTGGCTGGACACCAACCCGACCCGGCAGCACCCCGACCAAGAGGAAGAAGCGGCCTTCGAGGGCGCGGAGGCACTGATCGGCACCGGCAGGGGCAACGGGCAGGAACGGTGATCATGCGGCGGCGGCAGCAGGCGGCGCGGGCGGCAGCACGGACGGTGGAGCGGGACGGGACGGCCGACCGGACGGGGGGCCGAAGGCGGAAGGCACGCAGGGCATGGGGGGAGAAGGGCCGGCTGCGCCGGTCCTTGTCCATGCTGGTGATGGCACTGGCGTTCGTACTGGTGCCGGTGGGATCGGCCTGGGCGGACCCGGCGGACGAGGAGACCACGGCGCCTGCGGGGTCACTGTGCCCGGGGGAGCCTGCGCCGCAGCCGGAGATGGCCGGTACCGGTTCTGATGGGCTGCTCGTTCCGCCTGAATCGCAATCCGCGGTTGTTGGATCACCGGATGGGCTCCCCCCGGACGCCAGCATCTATGGTCAGTACGGGACAGCAGGACAGCAGTGGCACGTAATTCGTGAGAGCTGCGTCGACAAGATGAGCGCGAGCGCTGTGGCCACCTTGAGCAACAGCGTATGGGACCTGTCGAAAACGATCAACCAGTCCACAGTCACCGTCTATCAGGCCGCGACGTCAAACGGCCTGCTCGCCAGTTTCAATGACCTGGTTGTCAGTACCATAACGCAGCTCAGGTCTGGTATTTGGGAGCCTCTTCTTCCTACTGTCATTATTCTTGGGGCGGTGTGGCTCGGCTGGTACGGGCTGATCCGAAAGCGTTTGACTCTGACGATCGAGAGCACTGTCTGGATGGTCCTGGCGACGGCTTTGGGGCTCTGGATAATGGTGAACCCCGGGAATGTCCTCTCGCTGGCCGGTGGAATAGTAAATTCCGGTACACAGTTGATCAACAATGCTGTTGCGAAGATCTCTTACTCCGGTGGGACGACTGCATGCCCGGCCGGAGCGGAGTCGGTCGAGCAGGCGGACTGGGAGAGCGACAGTGACTTCGCGGTCCGCAAGAACTCCGACATGCTCTGGAGCAGTCTGGTCTGCCAGCCGTGGGTGGCTGGTGTCTTCGGTAGTGGAACCGCAGGGGATGACGCTGCGGAATACTACGCGGTGGATCTTCTCGCCGCGCAGGGGATCAGTCGGACAGAGCAGCAGCAGATCAATGACGGTGACGTTGATCCTGCTGAGCTCGTTGAAGAAAAGCAGGCGCAATACGAAGAGATCGCGTCGGGGATGGAACGTACCTACCCGGCCCAGTATCCGCTCTTCTCGGGAGATCAGCAGGGGCAGCGCTTGGGGGTCTCCTTCTTGGCTCTCTTTGCGGCTGTCTTCGCCGGAGGGCTGATCCTTGCAGGATCAGTGGCGCTAATAGTTCTCAAAATCGGCTTCATGCTGCTGCTTCTCCTGGCTCCTGTATTCCTGCTCATCGGAGTGCATCCGGGGTATGGTAGGACCGTTCTCCTCCGCTGGGTGGAGATGCTGTTCGGGCTGTTGTTGAAGCAGATTTTCATCGTTCTATTGATCGCCTTGCTCGTCATGTGCTACGGGATGGTGATGTCCACATCGCTCGGATGGGGACTCCAGATGATCCTCATGGCGCTCTTCACGCTGGCGCTCTTCATCTACCGAAAGCCGTTCGCCCACCTCTTCGCTTCTGTGAACGCGAATACCTTCACCTCCCGGATGGTCAACGACACATTGGCGAGCAAGGCGTTGGGTAACAGCGCGAACGTCCTGCCCCCGGTCGCTTACATGCGGGCGCAGCGCTGGGGACTCCGGCGCGCTCCCCAGCTCGCTGCGACAGCAGGTGGTTTTCCCGCAGGCCCCGGTGGGGGAACAGAGCAGCAGGGCGGTCAGGTCGCCGGAGCGGGCGCGGCCGAGCAGAGCGAAGGCGAGGGGGCCTCGGGAGCTCGCTCGGAAGGCCGTCGCGTTCGAGGTACCACGGGATACGGGCACACGCGCGGGAAGTCTGGGCCGCCGCCGCTCAAACTGGGCGGAAACGAATCCGCGGGTGCAGAGCAGCGCACGGGATCGTCTACCTCTACCTCCCGGACCTCTGCGGAGGCTCCGAGCCTGGGCAACGCGGCCTACAGCGGTGGTACGGGATCCGGCTCCTCGTCCGCACCCTCGTCCTCCGCTGGCTCCATTCCGCCCCGTCCCGCAGGCGGCTACCGGGGCACCGGAGACACCGGATGGGCCTCGGTCTTCGGTACGAGCAGCGGAAGCGGGCAGCGTGCCGCCTCCGGCCGGTCGGACGGCGGGAACGAGCGGACTTCCGGTGCGCCTTCGCCGACGAGCGGTTCCGGGATCTTCTCCAGTCGGGAGCCCGCCCGCCCGGAGGGGAACACCAACGGCCGCTCGCGCTGGGGCGAGCACCGGTCCCGCCGGGAGAAGGCGGCGCCGCCTCCGCGCCAGCCCCGGCAGCCCGCCGCGCGCGGCGGGGAGGGTGGGAACTGGTTCAAGTCCAGCGGCAAACGCGACCCGGACCGTCCGATCAGCCCGTTCTGGACCGGGTCCGAGGGGCAGCGCCGGGCCAACCGGGACGTCCCCTTCTGGCTGCGGGACAGCGACTCGTGACCGGCGGCGGTCCCGGCGGGCTGAGCCGGCAGCACCTTTTCCGTAGCGGACACCGCGGAGGATTCCCCCGTCATGCCCAAGACGCTTACTGACCGGCAGCAGCGCTTCGTCTTCGGAGGGCTGGTCGTCGTCCTGGTGGCCTTCGGCGTCTACCTGAGCTTCGGCGGCTTCGGCGGTGTTGACGAGCAGGGCGGGCGGGAGCCGCAGGCGGGCTCATCCTCGGGGGTGGGTGGGCCGGCGACGGCCGCGCCGAGCCCGATCCCGACCACCGCCGTCGAGGACATGCGGGTGCTCGACTGGCTGCCCTTCGAGGAGGCCGAGCTGAAGGCCGCGGGGGCGACCGCCCAGGCGTTCGGCGAGGCCTACGGGACGATCGACTACACGGCTTCGCCGGAGGACTACTACGCCTCGATGGAGGAGCTGGCCGCGGAGGAGTACGCGAAGACGCTCGCGCGGAGTTCGGGGGCGGGCGCCTTCTGGTCGGAGATGAGTGAGAAGAAGACGGTCGCCGAGGGGCGTGCGGACGTCCGGTCGATCCGCAGCTTCGACAAGTCCTCCGTCGTGTTCGTGGTCAAGGTCCAGTCGATCGTCGAGAACGACGAAGGGGCCGACGAGGACCTGGGCGACTACGCGGTGACCGTGCAGAAGAAGGGGTCCCGGTGGGAGGTCTACGACTTCCAGCCGGCCGACGCCGGGAACGTGGGTGGGAAGTGACCCCGGACGGTTCGAGACTGCCGATCGTGCTACCCCCTGGCAGGTGATGGAATGCTCTCCCCCTTCGTGAAATCCCCTTCCGGAGACGACGGCTCCTGTGCAACGCGACTGGCCATCGCCGTGGGCCTGTTCATGCTCGGAGCCATTGCCTTGGTGATGGTCGTGATGCCTGCGATGACCATGAACCCCGCAGGGCTGCTGGCCTTGCAATGCACTCCAGGGGGGTCCTCCGAGCAGACGGAGAGCAGCGGATACGCAGAGGACTCCATCCCGGAGAACTACTTGGATCTTTACAAGAAGTGGGGGGAGGAGAAGGGGGTCCCGTGGAACATCCTGGCGGGGGTCGGTCAGGTGGAGAGCAAGCACGGCCGCTGGGACGGTCCGGGGATCACCGAGGGGCACAACGACTGGGGTGCAGCCGGTCCGATGCAGTTCGGCGCGCTGGACGGATCGGCCGCGGGGAACAGCTGGGGAGGTCGGCCGGTCATGAAGACCGAGGAGCGGCCGGAGGAGGGGTATGGCCAGGACGGCAACGAGGACGGAATCGTCAGTGTCTACGACCCGGAGGACGCCATCCCGGCCTCGGCCGACTACCTGATCGCGCACGGGATCAAGGACGACGTCCGGCAGGCCATCTACGGCTACAACCACGCGTGGTGGTACGTGGATGACGTGCTGGGGTGGGCGGACAAGTACGCCGACGGAGACTTCGACCCCAGCGAGTCGGTGAAGGTCGGCGTCGAGTGCAACGTCAACGAGGACGGGCTGCCGATCGGGCGGGCTCCGGACGAGTTGTCGCAGGCGGTGGTCGACTGGGCGCTGGCCCAGCGGGGGAAGTCATATGTCTATGGCGCGACCGGGCCGAACACGTTCGACTGCTCGGGGCTGACGATGAAGGCGTACGAGAGCGTCGGGGCGACGATTCCGCGGATCTCCCAGGACCAGTGGGGTTTCGGGCCGAAGATTCCGCAGGGGGAGGAGCAGCCGGGTGACCTGGTCTTCTTCGACGTCTCGAGGTCGTACGAGCCGCCAGGGCCGGGGCACGTCGGAATGGTGGTCGGCGACGGGCTGATGGTGGAGGCCTGGTGCACCGACTGCGGGCCGATCGCGGTGCGTGAGTACGATAACCCGAACCGCGCGGACATCCTTGGGTTCACGAGGCCGCTGGAGCACCCGGACGTGAAAGCTCAATTGGAGTCTCGCGGGGGAGAAGGGTAAAGTTTCCCGCTCAGAGGAGTTCTAGGAAGTGAACGGCAGAAAAGAGAAAAAGAAGAAAGGTCTGCATGGATGGCGGGCGTTTCTTGTCGTGTTCGCTTCCGGGACCCTGGCCGCTTTTTTGGTGGTGGGATTGATCGTTGGAGGGTTGCGATTGTTCGCTTCGACGATCACCTCGGGATTGCAAGGCGAAGGGTCTTCTTCGCAAGGCTTTGTGGAGCAAAGTGCGAAGCCGCAAGTCAGTGTCCCTCCAGGCAAGTTGGATGTTTGCGGAAGGACGCTTCCCACAACCGATGGAATTGATATTGATCGGTTGGACGGCGAAGAAGATTACCATGATGACGCCCTGGGGGGCGAGGGCGAATCAGGGGAGAGGGTCGTAAGGGATGAGTGTGACTGGGAGTTGACTCCGGCGTACACGTCGATTAACAAATGGAGCTTCACCTTCTCTTATGAGGCAATCCTGGAGTCTTCGGGGGAGGATAGAGAAGATCGTGCCATCCGTCTCTTTGATGATTGGAAAATGGAGTCGCAGAAGGATTTCTCGGAGATCATCAATGAAGGGGAAGGGGGGTACTCCGATCAAAGCTACTTTATATACGGTGAGGTTGAGGGAGGTGCGGAGGGTGCTATGAGTGCTCTAGTTCGTACGCGGAGTGCAGTGTACGAGATGCGTATCGTTGGCGATCCGGGGCGGGAGGAGCGAATACCTGAGGGGGCGTTCAGTCATGAGATCGACAACATGGTCGAGAGGCTGGATCAGGCGTTCAATGCCAGGATACCGGAGTGATCTAGATATCTTCCATCTTGATGAAGGAGATCCATTCAATTGGAGGGAGGGATAGGATCTCTCCTTCGGGTCTTTTTGAGTCTCGAATCTGGACGCTATTGTCGATAAGGTCTCTGGCCTCCAGGCACTCCTGCCCTTCGGGGCTGCTGTAGCTGCTCTTCTTCCAGATCATTTTTCCTCCTCTGCGAGCTTGTCGACTAGTAGTGAGAGGTGGCTGTTCGAAGCTTCGGCAGGTAGGGCCGCCTTCGATAGTCCGGAGAACCTGTCGACATACCTCTGAACTTCATCGGGTTCTTCCAGGAATATCCCGTCGCGAGATATGTCTATGAAGACGACGCTCCCCTGCTGTCCGGGAGGGAAGCTGAGGACAGCAAATTGCCCAGTGACTCCCTGATGTCCCCCGAAGGCGTCGGGAATCACTTGTATCTTTGCGCTTCCCGTTTCATTGAGCAGCATGAGGTGCAGGAGCTGCTCGCGCATCGTGAGTGCGCCTCCGACGAGCTTCCGGAGGGCTGCTTCATCGATGATGGCTCGTACCTTTGGAGGCGCTGCGCGCTCCATGATCGCTTGGCGTGCGAGTCGGGCTTCAACTCGGCGCTTGACCTCGTGTGGATCGGTGACGCCACCGGAGCGGATGAGGGCTTTGGCGTAGGAGGAAGTCTGAAGCAGGCCAGGGATCATCAAAGCCCCGAACAGCCGGATCTCAGAGGACTGGGCTTCAAGGCTCACATAGGAGCCAGGTCCAAGGACGTCGTGGTAGCGGACCCACCATCCTTTCTCCTTGGCCTGCTTCGCCATGGCGATCAGTGCTTGGATCCGACCTGCTTCCTGCACGCCGTAGAGCCTGCAGAGGTCGCGTATGTCCGTTTCTTTGAGGCGCTTCCACTGGCTCCGTTCGATCCGGTTCACCTTGGAGCGGTCCCAACCGAGGTGCTGTGCCACCTCCAAGGTGTCAAGGCCGGCTGCCTCGCGGAGCTGCTTGAGCTCGTTGGACAGGCGTCGGTGGCGCACGGTCGGGGTGTGCTCGTCAGTCACTGAGCCTCCTGCTGTGGGTCGCTAGCCGATCCTAAGGCGATGCCGGGCACTTGTACTTACCTCCAAGGCTCAAGTTCTGCTTGCAAAATACCTCGGAGGTAAATGATACTGACGGTAAGCGGTCGACTCGTCACTCTCAGGGTTGGCCATGCACCTCAGGTGGTGACACATGCTCATGTCCTCCTACTCCGGCTCACCTCTCCACCCCCTCTACGCCCTGGCCAAGGAGCTCGAAGCCCGCGGCCTCGGCGTCTCCGTCGACACCTCTGTCTCGGTCGTCGACGCCTTCCTCCCCGGCCCCGAGGCCGCCGATCCCGCCCGCCGCTACGCCCGTACCTCCTCCTTCCAGCGCGCCGTCCTCCGCCCCGACCCGATCAGCGCGCACCCCTGGTGGTGGCTGCTCTGGCCCGGGGAGCGCTTCAAGACCGAGAGCGCCGAGCCCGAGCTCACCCGGCTCCTCCCCGTCGAGGACACCGCCGACGTCGCGCGCCGCATGCGCAACATCCTCATCCTCGACAGCACCGAGTAGAACCCCCGACCCCTCCCGCAAAGGACCGAAACCATGTCCCACGACCGACCGGCCCTCGACCCCCGCATCCGCCGGGTCCTCGCCGGCCCGCCCGGTGCCCGCTTCTCCCGATCCCGCCCCTACACCGACCCGCCCCCGGCCACGCCGCCCGACCTCCCGCGCCCCCTCCTCTCCCCGCACTCCCGCGCGGGCCGCCCCCGAGACGGCAGCGACCTCCCGCCCTGGCTCCGGCAGACCGCCGACCAGCTCAGCCCCGCCGCCCGCGACGCTGCCCCCACCAGCGGAGACGTCCGCGAACTCGCCGCCGCCCGCCGCAGCCGGCCCGACCTCGCCCGCCCGCGTTCCCGCCGCTCCTGGCACCCGTCCAGCCGCGCCTACCGCCGCTTCAAGCGCCGCGCCCTCCGCAGCACCGGTGGCCTGACCTTCTACTACTTCGCCGCCTACGAGATGCTCCCCTACTCCTGCAGCGTCCTCGCGGTCCTCCTCCTCGCCCACCTGCTGAACCTGTTCCCCTGAGCCCTCGAACCGGCGCTCCGCCCGCTTGGGGGCCGGGCGGAGCGCCTTTCCCTACCCCGCGCTGATTTATCGATCGGTCTCGCTCCGTCGGCCCGTACGGGGGTGTGCCGCTGGACCGGTCGATCATTCATGGCGCTTCTCTGTCTGCTCGCCGGCCAAGGGGGTAGTCGGTCAGACTTCTTGTAGCAGGTCGATCTCGGCCTGCAGCTCTTGGAGTAGGGCGGTCATTTCGCTGCGGCTTAAGTTGTGCTTGGTCTTGATCCTCCAGGTTCGTAGCATCTGTTGCTTTGCCTCTTCTTTGGCCTCGAGAGTGGTGGCGGCTTCTGCCTTTTCTTTGTAGAGAGCTGCGGCGTAGTTGGCGGTCTCGCGAAGGGCTTCGAAGAGAACCACGTCTGAGACGTCCGGGCCGAGGTCCTGGGGTTCTCGCGCGTTAGGTGATCCTTTCGTTCAGATTGGGGCAATCGCTGCCGTATCAGAGAGTGGAAGGGAAGGGGGCACTCCGGTTTCGGTTGCAGGTCGCCCGTGTGGCTGCGCAGAGCATTGCCGCACCCTTTTGTCTTTGGGGTGTCGACTCGACTTCCCTGGAAATTGAATTCCCGATTTCGAAGTCGAAGATCCATTTTAGTTGTTTTGATGGTGTACTGTATGGGGGTATTGCTTAGGTGTCCCGTAGCCGGTTGATCTCCTCTTGCAGCTCCTGGCGTAGGGTTCGCATTTCTTTGCGGCTGAGGTCGTGCCTCCTCTTGACGCTCCAGGCTCGCTCCATTTTCCGTTGGGCCTCTTCTTCGGCCTCGGGGGTGGTGGCAGCTCTTTTCTTCCGCAAGTATGCGACCACGGCGCGGTCGGCGGTCTCGCGGAGGGCTTCGAAGAGAACCACGTCCGGGACGTTCGGGCTGGGATCTTCTTGTCCTTGCACGGTGGTGATCCTTTCGTTCGGATTGGTGTGATCACTGCCGCATCGGGTTTCACTTCGCAGAGGGCGAGCATGGCTCATGAACCCCGTAGCCGGTCGATCTCGGCCTGTAGTTCCCGGCGCAGGGAGATCATCTCGTCGCGGCTCAGGTTGCGCTTGTCCATGACCCTCCAGGCTCGGAGCATCTGCTGTTTGGCCTCTTCTTTGGCCTCGGGGGTGGCGGCTGCTTCTGCCTTCCGCATGTAGGCGCCGGCAGCGCGGCTGGCGGTTTCGTGAAGGGCGTCGTAGAGGACATCGTCTGAGACGTTCGTTCTGGGGTCCTGGGGATCTCGCACGGTGGGTGATCCTTCCGTTCGGATTGGTGCAATCACTACCGCATCAGAGAGGGAAAGAAGAGAGGGCGCCCGGTCCGGTTTCGGTCACAGGCCGACCACGCGGTCGGGCCGGATACGGAGCCGTGCAGAGTCTTGCCCCGCCCTTCGGGACGTGCTCGGCTGGGCCCATGACGCAACGGGAAGTGCCCCTCGAGCCCGTCCGGCGCGAAGGTCTGCAGGCCCTGCTGGAGCGGCGGCGCAGCACGCGCGACTTCGCCCCCCGGGCGCTGAGCCTGGCCCAGGTCTCTCTCCTGGTGCGGGCGGCGCAGGGGCGGACCGGTGACGGGCGCCGCACAAGCCCGTCGGCGCACGCGCTGTACCCGCTGGCGCTCACCGTGGTCGCGGGTGACGTCGACGGCCTGGCCGCCGGGGTCTACCGGTACGACGCCGAGCGCGATGCGCTGGCCCTGGTCTCCGAGGGCGACCACCGGGCCCGGGTCTCCGACACCACCCTGGCCGACCGCGAATGGCTGCCCCGGGCTCCGGCGCTGCTGCTGATCAGCGGTGACCTGGAGGCGGCCGGCCGGCATTTCGCCGACCAGCCGCCGGGACGGCGGGGCGAGCGGTACGTGTGGCTGGAGGCCGGGCACGCCGGCCAGAACGTCTACCTCCAGGCCGCCGAGGCCGGCCTGGGCGCCGTGCTCGTCGCCGGTTTCGACGACGATCGGCTCCTCGGGCTCGCCCCCGCCGTCGTCCCGCCGGGGAGGCATCCGCTGGGGCTGCTCGGCATCGGCCACCCGGCGGACCGGCGGAGCTGAAGCCGCCCCGCCGGGCGCGCGGCTCGGAGGGGGACGGCATCGCCCCCGGTCCGCCGGGTGGCCGATGCGTCGATCCGGCGAGGGGCAGGGGGAGGCCCTTTCCTCCGCGGCGGGCGGGTGGGCCGCCCCGGAACGGCTAGACGCCGAGGTCGCCGAGCCAGCGGGCGAGCGGCCGGGGAACCAGCCCGAGGAGCTTCTGCGCGCTGTTCTCCTCGCCGATGGTGTTCGCCGACCGGGCGTTCATCGCCCGGTAGGCGCCGACCACCGGGGCGGCGGCCCCGGGGCCGAAGAGCGGGGTGATCAGCTCGCCGAACGCCTCCGGGGTGATGGCCTCGTAGCGGACCTCGCGGCCGAGGTGCTCGGCGAAGGCCGCGGCGAGGTCGGTGCCGGTCAGGCCGGGCAGGTGCCCGATGGCCACGGTCCCGGTGCCGCCGGTGCCGGTCAGGAGCCGGACGGCCGCCTCGGCGACGTCGAGGTGGGAGCTCCAGGAGACCGGGAGGTCCGCGGGGAGCGGGTAGCGCAGCACCCCCTCCTTCCGGACGGAGTCGGCGATCACCGGCACGAGGAGGTTCTCCAGGTACAGCCGGGGCGCGACGACGGAGGTCGGCACGCCGGTGGCGGTGACCCCGCGGATCAGGACGGCGACCGGAGCCGACTCGGGCAGCTGGAGCGGCGACCCCGGCCGGTCGACGACGGCCCCGCTGGTGGAGACCACCACCCGCTTCGGCCGCGCCGCCCCGACCGCGGCGGCGATCGCCTCGGCCTGGGCCCCGCCCTGGTCGTGCGTGCTCATCGGAAGGTGGACGAACACCCCGTCCGCGCCGGTGTAGGCGGCCGCGAGCGAATCCGGGTCGGCGAGGTCGACGGCGACGGCGTCGCCGGGCACGTTCGCGGCGGTGCGCACCGCGGCCACGGCGTGCTCGCCGGCGGCGCGGAGTGCGGAGAGGACAGGGGAGCCCTGGGCGCCGGTGGCGCCGTGCACGATGTAGGACATGGGGCCATTAGTGCATAGGATGCACCGGTTACGTCAACTGCACTATCGGCGTATCGTGGCATCCGTGAACGAGATGGATCTCCCCGAGTGCGGGGTGGCGAAGTTCCTGAAGCTGTTCAACGGGCCGTGGGCGACGCTCATCGTGCGCGAGCTGATGCACGGGGCGCGCCGCTTCGGCGAGCTGCGCGACGCCCTGCCCGGCATCAGCGCGCACACCTTGACCAACCGGCTGCGCCTCTTCGAGGCGCGCGGCATCGTCACCCGCACCTCGTACCCGGAGATCCCGCCCCGCGTGGTCTACGAGCTGACCCCGCTGGGGCGGCGGCTGCGCCCGGTCCTCGACGCCATGAACGAGTGGGGCGAGGCCGCCCCGGCGTCGGCCTTCGCCGCGGAGGCCGCTCCGGCGGGGCCGCCCGCCGGAGATGTCGGCGAATCCGTGTAGGTTTCCCGCGACCGGCCGCCCTCCGACGGGCACTCCGTTCCCGGTATCCCCGTGTCCGAAGAGGGGCTTCTGTGTCTCGCAACCCGCACCGCGACGCCTTCGACCGGGCGCTCGGCCGATTGAGCGCCGGATTCTGGACGGTCGTCGACGCCGAGCGCTTCGAATCCGACACCGGGACCGGCGGCCTGCTGAGCCTCCCGGGCGACCTCGCCGGCCGGTTCGGCCCTGACGGCGCCCTGCTCGGCGACGTCGCCATCCGCTGCCGGGGCGGTGTCGCGCCCATGCTCCAGTCGGCCTTCGCCCGCGAGGGCCTCGTGCTCGCCCTGCCGGAGCGGGGACCCGGGGACGGCGGGCGGTACGCGGCGGCGATGGCGGAACCGCGAGCCTGGGAGGACGGCGCGGTCGGCCCCGAGGAGTGGACGGCGGTCTGCCCGGCCGGCGGCCGGACCTCCGACCTCTGCCGGATCACCGGGGCGTTCGACCGCCTCGCCGGGCACGGCTACATCGCCGAGCCCGCCCTGTGGCCGACCACCTCCGGCTGCTGGGAGCACGTCCGCGGCCGGACCGTGGACGGGCGGCCCCCGCGGGCCGTCTTCTGGAACACCCAGAGCCACGACGCCTGCTTCGACCCCCGCGGCGACCTGGCCGATGAGCTCTACGTGCACTGGGCCGGCGACCGGGACCTCATCGCCGAGGCCCTGGCCGGCACCGGGCTCGAGGTGGAGGTGCCCGGGAGCGAGGGGCACGCCTTCGTCGTCCGCCCCGTCGGCCACATCGGCTGGGACGCCGAGGTCGACGTCGTCCTGGAGTCGGCCGGCGCCGAGTGGGCGCGGGTGGTCAGGGCCGTGCGCCGGGTCGCTTCCGGCCTCGGGATCCTGGAGGCCAGGGAGCTGGTGCGGAATGCGCCGAAGCCGGTGCTGGAGAACGTCGCCCTGTCCACCGCCGCGGCCGCGAAGGAGGCGCTGGAGGCCGCGGGTGCGACGGTCGCCGTCGAGCGGTCGCGCGCCGGCCGGGGGCGCCCGGGAGGGGCATGGTCGGGCACGGCGGTATGAACCCGCAGGCGGCGGGCGGGGGGCGTCCGCGGATCCGTGTAGATTTCCCGCTACCGATCCCCCTACGGAGAAAGCGGGTCCTGACGATGCCGGGTGCGGTGCGGGTGACGGGAGCGGCGCTGTTCGCCGCAGGGGTGCTGGCCGGGTGCGGGGCCGAGGGCCTCGACGGTGAGTGGGAGGCGCTCGCCGACGATCCCGCCATCGAGGTGCTGACGATCACCGGGAACACGGTGGAGACGGAGGGCGAGATCGCCTGCCCGGGAACCCTGGACCCCGCCGAGGACGGCACCACCGCCGCCATCGAGCTGGACTGCGAGGACCCCGACCCCCAGCGCCAGAGCGGAACCCTGGAGCTGAAGGACGGCACCCTCGTCATCAGCTGGGACGGCGCCGAGTGGGGCGGCTACATCGACACCTTCTCCTGACCGGCCGCCGCCCCCGGGCGGCCCGGTCGGGGCCCGGATGGGCGGCGCTTTCCCGGGTAAGGGGAGCGGTGCCCGATCCCCTTACCCGGGCGCGGCCCGGGAGGAACCAGGAGTCCGCCGTGCCCCGGGAGAACATCGTCCCGTTCATCCTGCAGGTCGTGCTCCCGTGGGCGGTCGCGGCGGCCGTCGTCGCCGGCGCCGTGGCGGGCAACGTGTGGATGGTCCAGAGGGCCTACTTCCCGGAGGAGCGCCCCTGGGAGTACAGCGGGCGCGCCGAAGCGGTCGTGACCGGGCGCGAGGAGCGCGGCGGCGGAGGGCCCGCTCCGCCCGCGGTGAAGGTGTACGTGGAATACACCCCTGGAGGCGGCGCTCCGCTCACCGGCGTCAGGCTGCGCGGGGACGGCGCCATCGCCCACTTGGAAGGCGACACCCTCCCCGTCGCCTTCCACCCGGACGCGCCCGAGATCCCCTTCACCCTGGACACCCTCGAACGGCCGGGGCCGGTGACGCGGGCCGCCGGCGTCGCCACCGCCCTCTTCTTCGGCGGGCTGCTCTGCTGGATCGGCCCCGCATGGGCCGCCGAGGTCTCCACGGTGGAGACGCGCTGGTGGATGCGGCGCCGACCGGCCCGGTACGGCGGCGGGGCCCGGGGAGCCGGGCCGCGCGGCCGGTGAACGGCGGCGGGCGGCCGGACCACCGGGCGCGGGCCGATATCGCCCCGGTATCGCCTGCGGGCCGCCCCGGGGGCGGCGAACCCGGCAGAGCTCCCCGAACCGGGGCGACCCGGCGCGGCAGTTCCGCGGAGAAGCGGGCGCCCGCGCGGGCCCGGGGATAGAGTCGCCCCATTCGGCTTCCCCTACCGAATGAGGTCGCGACGTGACGCACTGGCACTCCCTGGTCGTATCCGTGCCCGACGACGGCTCCACCGGTGTCCTGGTCGGGTTCTACGAACCGAGGACGCAGGTCGACTCCTGGCGTTCGCTCTACGGGGTGCTGACCGGTGTCGGCGCGATGGACGCCGCGGCGGTCTGGGCCGAGCACGAGGGCGCCGTCCCGGTCGTGCTGCGCGGCCCGGCCGAGCTCTACCACCACATGGTCGCCGAGTGCTCCGGCGACTGCGACCGGAGCATCGCCGCGAGGATCCGCCGCGAGCTGGGAGAGGACTTCATCTACACGCTGAGGTCCCAGACCCGCTGAGGGCGCCGCCCCTCCCGGTCGCCCCGGCGCCGCCGCCGAAGCGCACGTACAGCAGGGCGCACGCCCCCAGCAGGAGCGGCAGCGCCATCAGGGCGCCGGTGAAGAGCAGGACCGCGCCGACGAGCAGGGAGGCCGCCACCGCGCAGGCGCGCAGCGGCCGGCCGGGGAGGAGCCGCACCGCGGCGGCCGTCCCGGTGACCGTCACCGCGGCCAGGCACGACGCCGTCCCGCGGAGGAGGGCGTCCAGGTCGGTGCCGAACGCCGCGGTGGCCGCGCCGAGCACCGCGCAGCACCCGGCGAGCACGCCGAGGCTCCGCCTGGGGACGTCCCCGGCCCGGGTCCCGTCGTCGAACCAGCGCGGGAAGCCCCCGTCGCGCCCCAGGGCCGCGCCCAGGCGGGCCCCGCTCGCGATGTAGGCGTTGATCGCCCCGAACGTCAGCAGCAGCGCCGCGCCCGAGGTCAGCGCGAGGGCGACCGGCCCGAACGCCTCCTCCATCAGGAGCAGGAGCGGGACCTGCGACCGCGCGCCCTCGGCGCCCAGCACGCCGACGGTGGCGAGGGCCAGCCCCAGGTAGAGCACTCCGACGATGGCGACCGTCCACAGCGTCACCCGGGGCAGGTCGCGCCCCGGGTCGGCGAACTCCCCGGACAGGTGGCTCGCCGCCTCCCAGCCGGCGAACGCGAAGAACAGGGCCCCGGCGGCGCCGCCGACCGCCCACCACCCGTGCGGGGCGAACGGGGTGAAGTTGCCCGGTTCGATGCCGGGTGCGGAGAAGCCCACGGCGACCAGCAGCAGGAGGACCAGGAGCCCGGCGAGGAGCAGCTGCAGGCGCCCGGAGACGTGCAGGCCGGCCCGGTTCACCGCGAAGCCCGCGCCGAGGAGGAGCCCGGCGGTGACGAGGACGGCCCCGTCGCCCAGCCCCAGCGCCCGGGCCGCGTACCGGCCGCCGATCACGGCGGCCGCCAGCACGCCGACCGGTACCGCGGCGAAGAACCACCAGCCGACCGCGGCCGCCGCCCGGGGGCCGAAGGCGCGCGCGGCGAAGGTCGCCACGCCCCCGCCGTCCGGGTACCGGGCGCCCAGTGCGGCGAAGGTCGCCGAGACCGGGACGCTCGCGCACAGCAGGAAGAGCCAGGCGAGCAGCGACGCCGGACCCGCGGTCCGCGCCGCCAGGGCCGGCAGCGCGAGCACCCCGGGCCCCAGCACGGCCCCCAGGTACAGGGCGGTCCCCGCCGCCGGTCCCAGCCGGTAACCCCTCTTCACGACCCCTCCCCGCTCCTCCGCCGACCGCCCGCGCGCATGCCCCGCTCCGCTAGGAGAGGAGGGGGAGGCGCTTGGTGAGCCTGGTGACCGCGCCGCGGGGGCCGAACAAGGCCACCCCGACATAGCCGACCTCGTCGGACGGGGTGGCGGCCAGCGCCTCCAGGTACTGCCCGTAGCTCCTGGAGGCGCGTGCGACCTCGTTGAACCCCACCACGACCACCCCCTCCTGCCGCGACGCCCGGTCGTGCAGGTCGCGCAGCCGCTCGGCGCCGGCGGCGAGGGTGGGGACGGGGTGCGGGTTGAGGCCGGCGTGCACGGCCCCCGACGCGTCCTTCCCGTCCTCGGCCAGGGAGTCCTCCAGGCGGCCGCCGAGCGCCAGGCCCAGGACGGCGGCGGCGTTGGCCGCTATGGCGGGCGAGAGCTCCTCGTGCAGGGCGATGACCAGCTTCATGGACGGCAAAAATCGCTCCTAAGGGATCAGATGGCTTTCAATCGACTGGAAGCCTAGACAGATGGAGATCTCCCATGCCATTTTGCTGAACATTGTTCGGTGAAATAGGGAAAGGGATCGTCGTGGACGAACTTGATTCGGTGATCATCCGCGAGCTCCAGCTGGATGCGCGGCAGACCAACCGCGAACTCGCCCGCCGCGTCGGTGTCGCCCCCTCGACCTGCCTGGAGCGGGTGCGGTCGCTGCACGCGCGCGGCGTCATCCGCGGCTACCACGCCGAGATCGACCCGGCGGCCCTCAACCGGAGCGTGGAGGCGTTCGTCTCGGCGCGCCTGCGCCCCCTGAGCAGGCCGGTCATCGACGGCTTCGAGCGGGCCATGATCGAGCTGCCCGAGGTCCTGGCCGTCTTCGTCGTGGCCGGCGACGACGACTTCCTGATCCAGGTCGCCGTCCAGGACCTGGACCACCTGCACGACTTCCTCATCGACCGGCTCAGCCGGCGCCGCGAGGTGGTGAGTTTCCGCAGCCAGATCATCTACCAGAGCAGCCAGAAGAACGTCCGCGACCGCCTTCCCGGGAAATGACGGCGCATACCGGGCCGGCGCCGGCATGCGGAGAACGGGGGCGGGGAGGGCGGCGGGCCGCCGGGAGGCCGATAGCCGGTTCCGGCCCGCCGAATGCCCGATTTCCACCAGACGGGTCCCCGTGTCCCCGATACGGTTGTTCTCATTCCGGATACCGCTTCCGGACCACTGCTTCCGGATGATGCGGCGGCCTCGCCCGAGAACGGAGAAGGGAACCGGATGGACATCTCCCAGCTTGCGACGGACGGCGCGGCCGCACTCATGCAGGCCATGGTCAGCGACCTGTGGCAGGGGGTGCGCCCCCGCTTCGCCGCCCTCTTCGGCAAGGGCCGGGACGCCGTCGACGAGGAACTGGAGCAGGTGCGCGCCGAAATCGACGAGGGCGCGGCCGACTCCGGCGACATCGAGGACGAGTGGGCCGCCCGCCTGCGCCGGGTGCTCAAGAGGGACCCGCAGGCGGCCGAGGCGCTGCGGGCGATCATCGACGAGGTCGCTCCGGAGCAGGGCCCCGTCTACAGCAGCGTGAACACGATCAGCGGCCATGTGCACGGCAACGCGGTGCAGATCGGCCACGTGCACGGCAACGCCACCACCACGCACTACGGCGGCGACCACGTCGACCTGCGCGGCGCCCGCGCGCAGGGCGACGTGGTCGGCAGGCGGCACGGCCGCGGCCCCCGCCGCGAGGGGTGAGCGCGGACCGCGGCGACCCCGAGAAGAAGCGGGGCCGGGCGGCCCCCGCCCGGCCCGACTCCAGCGCCGGGGACGGCCCGGTGGTGCCGGAACCCCGCCCCCGTGGGCGCCCCTGAGCACGGCATGCCGTGCGGGGCGCCGTCCTCGCCCGTTCCCCGGTAGGCGGGGACGGGCCGGCCGAAATCGGCCATAGGGCCCCCTCCGAGCGGAATTGGGCCCCAGGGCTCTATAACGCCCGGTTCCTCCCCCGGTACGGTTGGCTGCTTTCTCGCGGGTTCGAGCGCCTCAGCGCGCCCTGACGGGAGCATCGATGTCCGGTATGTGATCAGGAGGACCTGCGCGATGCGCTGGGTGTGGAGGGCCGAAGCCGGCGGGTTCAAGGTCGAGTACGCGGCCCTGGTGCTGCTGATCGCCACCCTGGTGACCGCGGTCTTCGCGTTCGGCCTCCCGACCGACGTGCAGCGCCTCTACGCCATCGGCCTCTGCCGGATCGCCGGCGACGAGGCGTGCGAGGAGGTCGAGGGCGGCGGCGCGGACCAGGGCTCGCCCGGGGAAGAGGAGTCCGGGAACCCCGGCGGCCCCGACGGGGGCGCGCCGGGCGAGGAGGGCGCCGAGCCGAGCGCGGGCCCCAGCGCCTCCCCCGGCGAGGGCGGGGAGAACGGCGAGGACTGGGTCAACCCGGCCGACGCGATCCTGGCCCAGTACGACCCGGTGGCGGCCCAGGAGTACGCGGACGCGGAGTCCGACCTCGCCGACGCGCAGCAGGACCTGGAGGACGCCGACTACGACGCGGTCTACGACGAGCTGATCAATCTGGTCGGCGACATCATCGGCTACAACGACGCCAAGGCCTGCCTCACCGAGGGCGACATCATGGCCTGCCTGTGGACCGTGGTCGGCTTCACCCCCTGGGGCAAGGGCGCCAAGCTCGTCAAGAACTCCGCCAAGATCATCAAGCTGTGGAACCGCTTCCGCAAGGCCAAGAAGGCCAAGGAGGCGGCCGAGAAGGCCGTGTCCACCGCCCAGGCCAAGCTGGACGACCTGGTCTCGAAGGTCACCTCGTCCTGCAAGATCAGCAGCTTCCTGCCGTGCACCGAGGTCCTGATGGCCGACGGCGGCACCAAGGCCATCTCGCAGGTCGAGGTCGGCGACCTGGTGATGTCGGAGGATCCGGTCACCGGGGAGCGAGCGCCCCAGCCGGTGACCGCGGTCATCGGCTCCTACGGCGACAAGGAGCTCGTCTCCCTCGGCTTCCGCGACTGGAGCGGCGGGATCACCGGGGTCGGCGGCCTGACCGCCACCGGCGGCCACCCCTTCTGGATCGAGGACGAGCAGCGCTGGAAGGAGGCCCGCGACCTCGTCCCCGGCGACGAGGTGACCGGCCCCGACGGGAGCCGGTCGTGGGTGACCTCCACCAGCACCGAGCTGCGCCCGCAGCAGGTCAACAACCTGAGCGTGGCGAACTTCCACACCTACTACGTCTGGACCGGCTCCGGCGCCGCGCTCGTCCACAACTGCAAGCTCAAGGAGCTCAACGGGCCCGGCCGCCCGTTCCAGACCCCGAAGGGCCTGATCTTCCGGGACCGCTACTACAACGACACGGGGCAGAACCAGCACGCCCTCCAGCACGTCCTGGAGCACAGCTCGGACAACTCGCCCAAGGCGATCGACCGGATGAAGAACGGGCGGCCGCACACCAAGTTCAAGCAGGACGGGAACGCGCTGCAGACCCTCAACGACGCCTGGGGCAAGCGGAAGAAGAAGGACGTCCGGAAGTCCACCCACAACGGCAAGACGACCTTCTGGATCCCGATGGGCAAGGCCGTCGGCGATGATGGCGAGGAGATCGTCAAGATCGTCGTGGAGAAGGGCAACGAGGTCGTCACCGCCTTCCCGGTGAAGAAGATGGGCGACTGAGCCCGCCGAGAGGCGGAAGGGAAGCGATGCAGCGCTGCAACGAGTGCGGAAGCCTCGACCTTGAGAAGATGTGCGCGGAGCGCACCGGCGAGTGCCTGTGGGCGTGCTACGAGTGCGGGTCCCTCTGGCGGGACGGGGAGGACCTGGTGGGTCCGGCGTCCGGGGACACCAACACCTATGTGCCCCCGCCCGGCGGGGCGGCGCTGACGGAGTTCGCCAACGTCCCGATCCCCCCGCACGAGCGCATGTACTACCCCAAGGCGGTCCGCGCGATGGCGGACCTGGTGTCCGTGGGCTTCTACGACCCGGTCATGCTCGGCATGCCCGCGGGCGAGGCCTTCGCCCTGCTCGGCCACGGCGGGGAGGTGCCGTCGGCGGGGGAGCAGTGGGCACCGGAGGAGGGCCCGCTGCGGGTCAGGGTCGCCTTCGGCGAGGTCGCCGAGATCGACATCGCCCCGCCCGGCGGCCCGCTGCCGCTGCCCGGAGGCCTGCGCCCGGGGCCCGACCTCTCCCTGATCGACATCCCGCTGGCCAAAGAGGCCGTCACCGAGGCCCAGGGGTCCTTCGAGACGAGCGGGGAGTTCCTGGGGGCCGTGCGGATCGACTTCCGGACCGCCGAGACCACCGGTGAGCTGGACTTCATCCGCTACCGGATGACCCGGGCCCGCGTCCGCCGGGTCCGCGTCCAACGGCCCCGCGCCCGCTGGGCCCGCATCCGCTAGGCGGGCTGAGGCGGGCCCGCGGGCCGGACCCCGTCGAGTCCGGCCCGGCGGGGGTCAGGCCTGCGCCGCCCCGGTGGCGGCCGGGCCGTCCGGGATGTGCAGGACCGCGTCGGCGGAGTCCAGGATCTCCCGGTCCAGGGGGAAGTAGCCCTGCTCCGGGACCGGGTCGGTGCGGGTGCGGGCGGAGGCCGGGGCGGTCGGCCCGCTCAGGACCCAGGCGGCGGTGCCGGCGGTACCGGTCAGGTGGGCCTCGAAGGTGTCCGGTGCCGGGTCGCCGAGCCCGATCGCGTCGCTGCGGCCCAGGCTGCAGGCGATGAAGACGTACTCCTCGCGGGTCAGGGACGCGACGATGGCGCCGGCGCCGGACCAGGTGAGGTGCTCGCCGGCCATCGCCATGCCGCTCGGGTTCCGCTTCAGGTGCAGGTTGTGCGCGAAGACCAGCGTCGGGCCGCGCTCCGCCTCGGTGGTGCGGATGTCGAGGAGGTTCTGCGCCATGAGCGCGTCCCGGGTGGAGGCCAGGAGGTTCAGCCGCGGGCCCAGGCCGAGGCGGTGCGCCGCCTGCTTGTGGTAGCGGAGCAGGTCGAGGCCTGCGGTCAGGTGCGTCCTGGCCCGGAGCCACGCGGTGCGCGACGTCGCCGCGATCAGCTCCGGTGCGCGGGCGTAGAGCCTGGTGAGCATGTCGTCGGCGACCGTCCGCAGCCGCTCGGCCTCGGCCGTCGCGCCGGGCGAGGCCGCCGGGTCCATGATCGCCTCGGTGCGGCTCCACCGCTCGTCGCCGCCGACGAGGCCGGCGATGTCGAGGTCGAGCCCCAGGTAGTCGCGGGTGTACTCCAGATGGCGGCGCGGGCTGGGCGCCTCGGTGGTCTCCATCGGGGCGTCGAAGCCGTGGAAGGCCAGCCGCTCCTCCGCCGGGCGGTCCCGGTTGTACTCGCGCATCCAGGCGACCAGCGCCCGGTTGGCCTGGAGTTTCCCGAAGCCGTGCGAGAAGCCCGCGGCCATCACCGCGTCGAGGTCGCCGGCGCCCTCCCGGACGTGGTCGTCCACGGCGAGCGCGGCCACCCGGTCGGTCTCCATGGCGATCGACCGGAAGCCGAGGCCGGCCAGCCGGGCGAACAGCTCGTTGCGGACCCAGCCGAAGGAGGGTTCCAGATGCGTCGGCTCGCCGAGTGCCAGCAGGCCGCGGGAGGCGGGGATCAGGTCCCGGATTTCCTGGTTCATGCCTCTTAAGCGTATCCTTGAAGGAACGGTTGAGACTTGGGGTGCTCCGGCCGCCTCTCCCCGCTGAAAAGCTTCAAACGAGGGGTCAGCATGCGACCTTCCGACCTGGCCCGCGGGCACGGTATATCGGCCCAGGCGGTCCGCAACTACGAGCGGGACGGCTTCCTCCCGCCCGCCGAGCGCACCCGCAGCGGCTACCGGGTCTACACCGAGCTGCACGCGGCGGCGCTCCGCGCCTACCTCGCCCTCGTCCCGGCCCACGGCTACCCCACCGCCAACCTGGTCATGCGCGCCCTGCACGCCGGCGCGGTGGACGACGCCCTGACCGCCATCGACCGCGGGCACGCCCTGCTCCTCCGCGACCGGGAGACCCTCGACGCGGTGCGCGGGGCGCTGGACCACCTGACGGCGGAGCCGGGCCCGGACCCCGGGTCCGCCCCGGGGCGGGCGGCCGACCGCGGCCCCCGCACCATCGGCGAACTCGCCCACCGGCTCGGCGTCACCGCGGCGACCCTGCGCAGCTGGGAGGAGTCCGGCATCCTCGCCCCCGAGCGGGACCCGGCCACCGGCTTCCGCGTCTTCGGCGCGGCCGACGTCCGCGACGCCGAACTCGCCCACCTGCTGCGGCGCGGCGGCTACCTGCTCGACCACATCTCCGCCGTGGTCCGGCAGATCCGCACGGCGGGCGGCACCGGGGCACTGGCCGCCTCCATGGCCGACTGGCAGCGGAGGCTGACCGGCCGCGGCCGCGCCATGCTGAACGCGGCCGCGCGGCTCGACGAGTACCTGGACATGCTCGACGGGCGGCGGGCCGCGGAGGAGGAGCGGCCGGGGCCGGCCCCCGGATGAGCGGACCCGGGAGAGCCGCGGGTCACCCCTGGGCGGCCTGGTCCGCGACGCGCCGAACGGCCTCGACGGCGGTGCCGGGCCGGCTGCGCTCGGAGAGCCCGCGCGGCTTCTCCTGCCCCTCGGCCCACACCCGCTCCAGGTCGTCGCCGTATTCGGGGATCTCGCCGAGGTAGGGCACCCCGTGCCGGACGATCTCCACCGGGACGTCCCCGGCGGAGCGGACCTCCGGGTCGCTCTCGATCTTCTCCGGGTTCTCTCCCCCGGAACACCGCGAGGTTCTGCGCGTGCACCTCCCCGCTGTCGGCGATGCTCTGCGGGCCGTCCGGGGGGCGCTCTTCCCCTTGCCCGCCGCAACGCACAGCGCCCCGGGGCTTGCGGCAAGGCCCGGTCCGGGGCGCAGAGCCGCTGCTCGAATCCGGTTTCCGGGAAGAAGAGGGGCGAGGAAACGCGTGTGCCTCCGGCGGTGTACGGGGCGCGCGGGGACGTCGAACCGGTGGCGGCGCCGGCGGCGCGGCTGCGGGCGCTCGGTGCCGAGGTGCGGGTGCGCGCGCCGCCGGACGAGGTCTTCGCGGAGCCGCTGGACCGCACCGGCGTGCCGGTGGCGCCGTTCGAGAGGCCGCGGCGCTCCCCGGAGGCGGCCCCGGCGGCGTCCGGGCCGGGCCGGCCGTGGGATCATGCGCCGATGGGAGCGACAGGCGAGCACGCGCGGCTGTGGGTCGCGGACGGCAGTCCGCAGGTGGAGCTCCTGTCCGCCCGCTTCCAGCGGTTCGCCTTCGACCGGCACAGCCACGAGCAGCTCTCCGTCGGCGTCATCGAGCAGGGCGCGGAGGGGCTGCACATGGCCGGCGGGAAGGTCGTGGTGCCGGCCGGTCAGCTGGTGATCATCAACCCCGGCCAGGTGCACACCGGCTTCGCCGCGGAGGAGGCCGGCTGGCGGTACCGGATGTTCTACTTCGACACCGCGATGGTCGGCGAGCTGGCCCGCGAGCACCTCGGCGCCCGGGACGTCTGGTTCACCGAGACGGCCGTGCAGGACCCCGGCCTGTTCGCCCGGCTGCGCTCCGTCCACCGGGAGCAGGAGGGCGCCGCCGACCCCCTCACCGCCGAGTCCCTGCTGCTCGGCGCCCTCGAGGCGGTGCTGCGCCGGCACGCCCGCACCGGACGGGCGGCCGCCGCCGGCCCGGGCGGTGCGCGCGGCGGCCCCGACCTGGCCCGGCGGGTGCTGCACGACCGGTGGACCGAGCCGGTCACCGTCGCGGAGCTCAGCGCCGCCGCGGACATGCCGCGGGCCTCGCTCATCGCCGCCTTCCGCCGGGCCTACGGCCTGCCGCCGCACGCCTACCTGCTGCGGCTGCGCGCCAACCGCGCCCGCCGCCTGCTCCTGGAGGGGCGGCGCCCCGCAGAGGTGGCGGCCGCCGCGGGCTTCGCCGACCAGGCGCACCTGACCCGCGTCTGCAAGCGCTACTTCGGCGTCACGCCGGGGGCCATCCGCGCCTGAGGCCGCCTCCGCGCCCGCCCTCCGACTTTCGTTCAAGACCCCCGCCCGCCCGCGCCGCCAGGCTGTTCCGCGCAGAAGCAGAGGAAGACGGAAGGCGGCCGGAGCGATGGTCTGGGCGATGGCGGTTTCCCCGCTCGTCATGGTGCTGGGGGTGATCGCGGGGCTGCGCCGCCCCGCGCACTGGGCGGCGGCCGCGGGCGCCGCGCTGGCGGCGGTGCTGATCTGGTGGCGCCCGGACTTCGCACTGCCGGCGGACGCGCGGGCCGCGGCCGCCGGAGGGGCCGGCCTGCTGGTGCTCAACGCCGCCGCGGTGATGCTGCCCGGCGTCTACCTCGCCCAGGTGCTCACCCGCCGGGAGGTGCACCGGTCGCTGCAGGAGTGGGTGCGCGGGCTGCCGCTGCCCGGCCCGGCGAAGGTCGCCCTGGTGGTGGCGGGCATCGCCCCCATGGTGGAGGCGCTCACCGGGTTCGGGGTCTCGCTGCTGGTGACCGTCCCGGTGCTGCTCGCCCTGGCGCCGCCCGCGACCGCGCTGCGGCAGGCCATGCTCGGCATGAACATCATGCCGTGGGGCACCCTCGGCCTGGCCACCGTCATCGCCGCCGCGCTCACCGGCGCCCAGACGGCCGCCCTCGGCACCGCCACCGCGGTCACCAGCGGGCTGGTCTTTCCACTGGTGACGGCGTGGGCGGCGCTGCTGGCCCGCCCCCGGCGCCGGTTCCGGACCGCCGCGGCGGCCGCGGGCGCGGGCGGCGTGCTCGCGCTCGCGCTGCTGGCGCTCAACCTGGCCGGCGCGGTCCAGCCCGCGGGCGTCCTGGCCGGTCTGCTCACCACGGCCCTGGGGCTCGCGGCCTGCGCCGTCCTGCGCTCCCGCGCGGGCGCAGGGCACGCCGGCCGGCTGCTGCCGCCGGGCGGGGTGCTGCGCGCCTACGGGCTGGTCCTCGGCGGCATCGCCGTCGCCCGCGCGGCCGCGGCCGCCGGCGTCCCGTCCCTGGAACTGCACGCCGGCGGCGCGAGCTTCGATCTGCTCTCCTCACCGGGCCTGCCCCTGCTGGCCGCCGCCCTGGTGCTGGACCGGGGCCGGGTGCACGCCCCGGACGCCCGCGCCGCGTCGGCCCGGGCCGCCCGGCCGCTGCTGGCCCTGGCCGGGTTCGTCGCGCTCGGCCGGCTGATGGCGGACAGCGGCATGATCGGGGAGCTGGGCGCCGCGGTCGCCGCGGCACCGCCGCCGGTCATCGCGCTGGCCGCGCCCGCGCTCGGGATGCTCAGCGGCTTCGTCACCGGTTCGAACGTCGGCGGGAACGCGCTGATGATGCCGCTCCAGCAGAGCATCGCGCCGGCCGGCGCCGGGCTCGGCCCCTGGTCCGCGGCCCTGCAGAACAGCGCGGCGGGCCACGCGGTCTTCACCTCGCTGCCGATGATCATGCTGGTCCTGGCGGTGGCCGGCGACCGGGCGAAGACCGCGGGGGTCACGGAGCACGGCCTGCTCCGCTTCGGCCTGAAGGCGGCGGCCGCGGTCTACGCGGCCCTGGCGGTCCCGGCCGCCGCCCTCCTCTGGGCGGCGTGACCCGGCGGGGCCCCCGGGCGCCCGGGGCGAGGGCCCCCCGGGGGGCGAAGGCGGCACGGGCCTCCGCCCCGCTCCTGCCGCGCGGGTCCCGGACATCAGGCCTGCTCCCGGGCCCCGTCCCCGGGAGCCGCGCCCCGCCGCTCCGTCCGGGCCGGGGTCACCGCTCGAAGACCTCGGCGGCGAAGTCGAGGGCGACCGGCATCTGGTCCTCGATGACTCCCGGACCGTGCCCGCCGCCCTCGACGATGGTGAGGTCGGCCTGGTGCCCGGCGGCGGTGAGCGCCTTGTGGAGCTCCTCCGACTGCTGGTGGGGGACGACGCAGTCGGAGTCGCCCGCGGCGATGCTGACCGGTGGGACCTCGTCCGCGGCGGGGATGTAGGTGATGGGGTCGGCCTGCTTCACCTTGTCCGGAAGCTCGCTCGGCCGGCCACCGAGCCAGATGCCCTCGGGCGAATCCGCCAGATCGTGTTCGAGCGGCCCGCCCTCGCACGCGTCCGGGGGATCGGCGGCGAACTGCCGGTCCGCCGCGGCGAAGTCGTACATCCCGAACCAGGCGACGGCGCCCTGCACGGCACCGGACACCCCGGCGTTGCCGAGGCCGCCGTCGTCGAACACGGTCTCCTGGTCCCCGGTGATCGCGAGCATCGCGGCCATGTAGCCGCCCGCGGACTCGCCCCAGGCGATGAACCTGTCGGGGTCGAGGCTGTAGGCGTCGGCGTTGGCCCGCAGCCACCGGACCGCCGCCTTGACGTCCTGGGCGCCGGCCGGGAACTCGGCCTCGCAGCTCAGCCGGTAGTTGACGGTGGCCACGGCGTAGCCCTCGCCGAGCAGCGGGCCGGCCAGCATCGCAGCGGACCGCTCCTTGTCACCCGCGATGAAGCCGCCCCCGTGGACGGCGATGACCAGGGGCGTCTCGCCGGAGGCGTCCGGGGGCAGGTAGAGGTCGAGCTTCTGGGCGGGAGAGGTCTCGGCGTAGGCGACATCCTCGTGCGCCGGCGGAGGGGGCGGGGCCGCGGCTGCGGACGGTTGCGGGGGAGCGCCTGCGGGCATGTCGGGCTTCCCCTGGTCGTCGCAGGTGAGCCCGGGCAGCGCCCCGGGGGTCGGGGCGGCGGCCTCCCCGGTATCGCCCGCGGAGCCGCCGCCGCACGCCGTGGCGAGGAGGACGGCGCAGGCGGCCGCGCCGGCCACCGCGGCGCGGCGTGCGGCGGGACCGCGATGCCGCGGTGTGCGGACGGAAGGCATGAGGTTCACGATCACCCAATCGTTTCGAGGGTCGGAGAAAGCCGTTTCGGCGGATGCGGGCATGCCTCCGGAGAACGCCGGCGGAACCCGCCTCCCGGGGCCGGCGCGGACCGGGTCGAGGTCCTGCGCCGAGCACCGCGGCCGCCCTGCCGCGCGGCGTGCGGCCGGGTCGGCGGGGCCTCCGCGGCGGGTTCGCCCGACCGCGCGGAGAGGGGAGGAGGCGGAGGCGTCCGCCGCCCCCCGTGCCCGACGGCCCGGGAGGTTCCGCCGCTGCCGCCAGCATCGGACAGCGGGTCCCGAATCCGCGTCGTCCGCGCGCGGTAATCGGCGCCTACTGCGATCGCAGCACGCCGCGGCGGCCGCCTCAGGGCGGCCTCCGCTACGGTGCGGAGTCGCCGGCGCGGACCAGCCCGGTCTGATAGGCGATCACGACCAGGTGGGCCCGGTCGCGCGCGCCCAGCTTGCCCATCGCCCTGTTGGCGTGCGTCTTCGCGGTGAAAGGGGAGATGAAGAGCGTTTCGGCGATCTGCTCGGTGCTCATCCCCTGGCCGAGGAGCGCGACGATCTCCCGCTCCCGGTCGGTGAGCGCGGAGAGCCTCCCGTCCGAGGCGAGCGGCGAGCCCGCCATGGGGGTGGCCAGGTAGCGCGCGATCAGGCTGCGGGTGGCCCGCGGGGACAGCAGCGCCCCGCCCGCGGCCACGATGCGGACCGCGTCCAGCAGGCCGCGCGGCCCCACGTCCTTGCCGAGGAAGCCGACCGCCCCGGCGCGCAGGCCGGCCAGCATGTTCTCCTCCGCGTCGAAGGTCGTCAGGATGACCACGCGCACCCCGCTCAGAGCAGGATCCCCGGTGATCTCCCCGGCCGCGCGGATGCCGTCCAGCCCGGGCATCCGGATGTCCATCAGCACGACGTCGGGTTCGAGGCGGCGTGCCGCGTCCACGGCCTCGTGCCCCGTCGTGGCCTCGCCCGCGACCTCGATGTCGGCCTCGGGGCCGATGACGGCGGCGAACCCCGCGCGGATCAGGGGCTGGTCATCGGCGATGAGCACGCGGATCGTCACGTCCGGTGGCCTTTCTCCGTCGGGACGGCGACCCGGACCGCGAACCGCCCGCCGGCCGCTGGCCCGGCCGACACGGTGCCGCCGATGAGCGCCGCCCGCTCCCGCATACCGACCAGGCCGTGCCCTCCGCCGGCTCTCCTTCCCGGCGGCTCCCGGCGCACGTCGTTGCTCACCTCGATGGTCAGACCGCCGCCGCTCTGCCCGGTCGTCAGCGAGACGGTCCCCGTCCCGTGGCGGGCCGCGTTGGTCAGGGCCTCCTGCACGATCCGGTAGACGTGCACCTCGGCGCGGCGGGGGACGCACATCTCGGAGCCCTGCTCCCGCCAGACGACGCGGGTGCCGCCGGCGCGCACGCCCGCCACCAGCCGATGGATGTCGGCGACCCCGGGTGCGGGGGGCGCGGCCGGGGAGTGCGCATCGGCGCGCAACAGCCCGACCATGTCGCTCATCTCCTGCAGCGCCTCACCGCCGGCCGTGCGCACCTGCGCCAGCGCGCCCCTGGCCGCCGCCGGGTCGGTCTCCCCCAAGTGCTCGGCCACGCCGGCCTGGACGTTGATCACCGCGATCTTGTGGGCGACGGAGTCGTGCAGTTCGCGGGAGATGCGCAGCCGCTCCTCCGCGACGAGCCGGCGCGCCTTCTCGTCCCGGGCGGCCTCCGCTTGCTCGGCGCGCTCCACGGCCGCGGCGGTCATCGCGCGGTGGCCGCGCACCGCATCACCCAGGAGGACGGCCAGAGCGCACCAGGAGACGGTCAGGTAGGCCACCGCGCCCGGCGCCTCGAACCCGCCTCCTCCGATGGCCACGGGCAGTACGACCGTCGACGACGCGGCCGCGGCGGCCCAGGCCCACCGGCGGCCGCCGAAGGCCGCCGACGCGTACAGCGCGGCCAGGAGGGCGAGTGCCAGGCGCCAGGTCCCTCCCCCCGGCAGGACCGAATCGGCGACGGCGAGAGCGGCTACGACCAGCCATACCGCGTACGGGCGGCTGCGGCGCATCAGCAGCGCCGCGGCGCCGATCGCCAGCAGGGGCACCTCGGCCGGAGCGAGCGGCCGGGCGAAGGACCAGCCGTGAGGGGCGGGCAGCGGCGGCGGCTCGACGAAGACCGACCCGGCGAAGACCGCGAGCACCACCCCCAGGTCGACCAGGCGGGGGTGCCGCCCCAGCAGGTCGGCCACCGCGGTCGCATGCACAGGCCACTCCTCGCAAAGGTCGGCGGGGCCGATTCCGGCCCCGCTGCGGTCAGCCGAGTCTAACTTCGCAGCTGAGCGGGGCGTCGGAGCAGGTCGGCGCGGTGGCGTCCCGGGGTGGGAGGGGGCGCGGCGGCCTCCCGCCACCGCCCAGAGAGGGCCGGTCCGGCGCACCGTTCGGGCCCGTGCCGACTCAAGGCGGCCGACGCGGGAACCGGTGGCGGGGCCCCCGGGGCTACCCCTCCCGGGAGAGCGCGGAGGGGAGGACGTCCCGGTAGGACGGCGCCCCCGGGCGGCCGGAGGCGTGCAGGACGCCGTCGGCGACCGCGCGGGCGAACACCGCCGCGGTGGCGGAGAGGACCCGCTGGAACGCGGCCAGGTCGCCCTCGCGCTCACCGGTGGACAGGGCGAACACCGTGTCGCCGTCGACCATGGTGTGCGCCGGGCGCACCGCGCGGGCCAGGCCGTCCTGGGCGACGCCGGCCAGCTTCGCCGCCTGCGCCTTGGTCAGCCGCAGGTCGGTGGCGACCACCCCGATGGTGGTGTTGAAGCCGCCCGGGGCCGCCGGGCCGCCCCACGCCTCCAGCTCCGCCGCGTCCGGGAGGGAGAGCGGGAACTCGCCGCCCAGACCGTCGTGCGCCCCGTACAGCGCGCCGGTCCGCGGGTCCACCGCGCTGCCCGCCGCGTTGACCGCGGCCACCGCCCCGATCGCGGTGCCGTCGGCCAGCAGCAGGCTCGCCGAGCCCACCCCGCCGGCCAGGCCGCCCACCAGCGCCCCGGTGGCCGCGCCCACCGAACCGCGCGCCACCGCTCTCCCGCCTTCGGCGTCGGCGCAGGCCAGCGCCCCCAGCTCGGCGTCGGGCACGGCCCGGAACCGGCCGCCCCGGCCCAGGTCGTACAGGACCGCCGCGGGCACGATCGGCACCACCTCGCCCTCCGCGCCGACCTGCAGCCCCACCCCGGCGTCGGCCAGCCGGTGCATGACGCCGCCCGCCGCGTCCAGCCCGTACGCCGACCCGCCGCTGAGCACGATCGCGTGCACCCGCTCCACCATGTTCCGCGGGTCGAGCAGGTCGGTCTCCCGGGTGCCGGGGGCCGCCCCGCGCACGTCCACCCCGGCGACCGCGCCCTCCCCGGGCGGCAGTACCACGGTCACCCCGGTGCGGTACCCGTCCCCGACCCGCTGCGCGTGGCCGACGCGGATCCCCGCCACATCGGTCACGTCATTGCGCGCCCCGGTCCGGGCCCCCTCCCCGACCTCCACCCGGACCGCCCGCCCTGCCGCCTGCTCACCCATGCCCGCTCCTCTCCGCCTCGGTTCTCCTTGGGGGAAGGGTGGCACACCGCCGGATCCGGGCCGGGGCCGTCCTTGAGAAACGGCACGGGGGCGCTCACGCCTCCTTGCGCACCGGAGTGTGCGCAAGAATGAGTACGGCACTTCCCTCGGCCAGGGAGAAGGAACGGCTTGGCGCCGTATCCGACCAGGCCAAGGGTGGTGAGCCCCGCGCACGCGGGGATGGGCCGCCTAGGAGTCCGCCTGTTCGGGAAAGCAGGAACCTTTCCCGGGGGAATCGGGGACCTGGTGTACCCGAGGGAGGACCTCCGGCATTGAATTCCGCACACGCCGCAGAAGAACCGCTCATCGAGCAGCCGGTGGCCACCCCGGACTCCCTGCGGTCCGCCGTCGCGGCGCTGGAACCCGCGCGGCTGGGGGAGTTCCTCAGCGATCTGACCGCGGCCAAGGCCGACTCCGTGAAAACATCGAGCATGCGGCCGATGCTGGCTTTCTACGCCAAGTGGTCGCAGTTCGCGGCCCTGCACCGCTTCCCGAAGCGGCGTGAGCGCCTGCGCCGATTGGAGCGGACCGTGGCAGAGGAGGCCGACCCGGTGAAGAACCGCGCGGCGATCAGGGAGATCTCGCTGCTCTTGGCCGAAGTGGAGCGGGAGATCAACGGGTGACGGACCGGGGGTGCGCCTTCGAACCCGGGGATCTCGCCGGCGGCCTTCCGCCCGGTGCCCTGGCCGAGGTGGAGCGGGTCGCCGCGGAACCGGCCGAGTCGGACCGGACGCCGAGCATGTGGGCGAGCCCGAGGGGCGCCCGGGCGGGTTGCGCACGCTCCACCTGAGGGACGGACCCGGATTCTTCCTCTTCTTGGTTGGGCGGCCGACCCGGGAGATCGTCGTCGTTCAGGTGACCGCGCTGTGAACACGCTCTCGCGGAGGCGGCCGCAGGGCCGGTGATCCCCGTGGCCGGTACCGGTCGGGCGCAACCGCCGGGCGGGCAGGAGCATCCGAGTGGACATGCCCCCCGAAGAACGGGGCGGCCGCAGGGCCGCCCGATTCCGTGTCGGACAGGTGATCGCCGCCGCTGCGGTCGCCGCCGTCCTGATCGCGGCCGCCGCGCTCGCCGTCGCCGCGTTCGCGCCGGTCGGGGCGGCGAAGGAGCCCGGTCCGGCCGCCGGGCGCGCGGTCGCCTCGCTCCGCTCCGACGTGCTGGTCGAACGGGACGGCGACGTCCGGGTGACCGAGCGGATCACCTACGAGTTCGGCGGCGACGGCTCCCCGGTTGTCCGCCGCCTGCCGCACACCGCGAGCATCGACGGCGCCCCGGAGCGGGACCTGGGGCTGCGCGGCGTCGACGTCTCCGACGACGGCGGCGTGCGGCCGGTCGAGACCGCCGAGGAGGGCGGCCGGACCGAGGTCCGCATCGGCGACCCCGGCGACCCGCTCACCGGGACCCGCTCCTTCACCATCGAGTACGTCTACGAGGACCTGCTGGTGCAGGACTCCCGGGGGCGCCCCCGGCTCTTCTTCGACGCGGTCGGGACCGACTGGTCGCTCCCGGTCCGCCGTGCCACCGTCGACGTCTCCCTCCCCGGAGCGCCCGAGGAGGCGGCCTGCTACGCCGGCCCGCAGGGCTCCAGGAGCCCCTGCGACTCGGCCGAGCAGGGCGGGGACGGCGCGGTCTTCACCCAGCGCAGCATCGCCCCCGGCCAGGCGGTGAGCGTCGACCTCTCCCTCGCCCCGGGCGACCTCGACGCGGAGATCCCCGGCCCCCGCGAGGAGGGCGGCGGCACCGACTCCACGATGGCGGTGCTGCTCGCCTTCGCCTGGGGCGTCGCCGTCCTCACCGTGCTCGGCATCGTCTTCGGCGCCGGGCGCACGGTGGCGGGCGGCGGCGGGCCCTACGGCGGCTCCCATGGAGGGGGCGGCGGTGACGGAGGCGACGGCGGCGCGGGCGACGGAGGCGGGGGAGGGGGCGGCGACTGAGCGCGGCGGCCCCGCGGCCCCGGCCCCGGAGGGCGGGGCCGCCGCCGGGGTCAGGCGCCCGGGGTCTTCTCGCCGTCCTTCACCTGCTCGAAGACGTCCACGTTGCCGCTGTCCCAGGTCACCTCGACCCGGGGCTTGCCGCGGTAGGCGGTGAGGTCGGCGCTCCCGGAGTGGTCGGTGCTGCCCGCCGCCATGTCCGCCAGGTTCGAGCAGCTCACGGTGAAGTCGACCGGGACGGCAGCCGGGTCGCCGTCGAACTCGCCGGCGCAGAGCGGGGCCTGGCCCTCCTCCACGCTCTCCAGCCCGGGGTCGCCCAGCATGCTGACCTTGCCCTCCTCGCTGAACTGGATGGAGACCACCGCGGCGCTGTCGGAGGAGCTCCGCACGCTCCACCAGAAGCCGAGCACGCCCTTCTGCTCCTCTTCCTCCGCCGCGGCGGCCCCTCCGGTCGGGGTGGGGGAGGGAGACTCCTCGGCCGAGGGGGAGGCGGAGGCGCTCCCGGTGTCCTCCGCGGGCTCCGGCCGGGGCGGTTCGCCGCCGCACCCGGCGGCCAGCAGGCCGGCGGAGAGGAGGACCGACGCGGTGATGGTGGGACGCACTCCGGCACCTTCGCTTCCATGCATGGGGGACGAGGCCTCCCATGGTGCCGGTCCGGCGGGGTGTTCTGTTCCGGAAAAGCGCCCTTCGACCGGTTCCGGCCGGGCCGTGGCCGGAACCGGCGGCGCGGCGGCCCGCTCGGCCGCCGCGAAGAAGCGGACCGCCCCGGCGGGAGGAGGGCGCTGAGGCCCTGCCCCCGCCGAGGGCGGCCGGATCAGACGCCGAAGGCCGGCGGGTAGGCGATGGTGCCGGTCGGCACCGGGCGGTCCGGGGCCAGGGCGAGGGCCATCATCGCCTCGTCCGGGACCTCGAACGGCGGCCGGACGCCGAACCCGGAGGCCGGGGTGAACCCGAACCGCGGGTAGTAGTCGGCGTGCCCGAGCACCAGCACCAGGTTCTCGCCCATCGCGCGGGCCGCCTCCAGGGCGGCGCGGACGGCCGCCGAGCCCGCTCCCCTCCCCTGGTACTCGGGGAGCACCGCGCACGGCGCCAGGGCCAGCGCCGGAGCGCCGTCCACCCGGCAGCGGGTGATCAGGGCGTGCCCGACGACGGTTCCGTCCGGCGCCTCGGCGACGAAGGACAGGCCGTCGATCCACGCCTCGGGGTCGGCGCGCAGCGCGTCGACCAGGTCGGCCTCCCCCTCGGTGGGGAAGGCGGCCGCGTTGACGGCGCGGACGGCGCCGGCGTCCCCGTCGGCCTCGGGGCGGGTGGTCCACTCGGTCGTGGCGTTGTCGTCCATGGCGTTGTCGTCTTCCGTTCTCTTCCGTTCCGTGGTTCAGGGTGCGCGGCCGCCGCCGGTCCTGCGGGCGGAGAGCGCCGGGCGCGGAAACGGGCGGCCGCCGGGCGGCGGTGCGGTGATCCCCGTGCCCCCGGACGGGCGGGCGCGAGCGCGCCGGCCCCGGGGGCGGGAACGGTGAACGGAGCAGGACCTCAGCGGTCCGGGAAGGACGCGAGCAGAGGGCTCGGGTCAGACCGGAATCCGGTCCGTGAGGACGGTCCGGGCACCGCGCGCCGCGGCGGCCTCCTGGGAGGCCATCAACTCACCTCCGGGTCGGGTCTGCTTCGGATGCGGTGCGGACACCGCAGCAGGGAAGACGCTAGCACGGCCCCCGGGGCTGCCCGGTGAGAGCAGGGCCGCGCGGAGCAGGGGCCGCTCGTTCAAGGTGCGGAGGCCTCGGGGAGTGGGAATGCGGACTTATCGGAAACACACTGTGCTGGACTTATCGCCGTCGGTAGTTTGCCGGTCATGCCCAAGATCGAGCACGAGTTCATGACCGAGCTGCTCCAGAACGACCCGGGCCTGGTCGCGGAGCTCGCAGAGCTCGGCTTCGGGGTCCGGCTCCCCCCTTTCTCCCAGGCCACCCTGGAGAGCAACCGGGTGGGGCGCATCGACCCGCCCGAGCTGACCGCCGACTCGGTGGTGCTGCTGCGGGACCCGGCGAAGAAGCGGATGGTCCACGGGAAACCGACCGATGCGGTGGCCGGGATCATCGCCGAGGTGCAGCGCGGTGAGGACCCGGGCAAGCGGTTGAGCCGGCCCTGCTATATCGCCAACCTCCGGCACCGGATCGATGCCCCGGTCCTGCTGGTGGTGCTGTGCCCGAGGCCGTCCGCGGCGGCCTGGGCCCGGAGGGCCATCCCCACCGGGCATCCCGGGTTCACCCTGGAACCCCTGGTCCTCGGCCCCGCCGAGGTCCCGGTGGTCGCCGACCCGGACGCCTTCGCCGAGTCGCCCGAACTGGGCGTGCTGTCCGCCCTGGTGCACGCCGACGACGACGTCGACCTGGTCGACGTGATGATGGAGGGCCTCGACAAGATCGACCCCTCCCGCGCTGAAATCTATACTCAATTCGTGATGGCGCTCCTCAGCGGGGCGCCGCGACATCGGCTGGAGGCGATCGTGGCATCTGCGATCTATGACTTCACCACCCCGTTCACCGAGCGCTACGTGGAGAAGGGCCGCGCTGAGGGCATTGCGGCGGTGATTCTCGACGTGCTGGACACGCGGGGGATCCCGGTCGGGGTTGAGGTGCGTGCGCGGGTGTCCTCCTGTACCGATGTCGAGACGCTGCGCACCTGGGCGCGGCGTGCGGCCGTGGTCTCCTCCGCCGACGAGCTCTTCGCATGACGGAGGAGCGGCGGAAGGCGATCGGGGCTCTCATGGTCGAGGAGTTCAGTACCCCGTTCACCGAGAGCTACGTGGAGAAGGGGCGGGCCGAGGGCCGTATTGAAGGCCGTGCTGAAGGCCGCGCCGAGGTCATTGCGGCGATGGTCCTCGACGTGCTGGACGCGCGCGGGATCCCGGTCGGGGTTGAGGTGCGTGCGCGGGTGTCCTCCTGTACCGATGTCGAGACGCTGCGCACCTGGGCGCGGCGTGCGGCCGTGGCCTCCTCCGCCGACGAGCTCTTCGACTGACGCGGCCGCTCAGGCCTGCCCGGGGCGGTGCTCCAGTTCGATGCGGGCGGCCTCGGCGCGGGACAGGGCCTCAGGGGGCGGGGCGATCTCGATCCCGGCGGAGGTCAGCATGGACAGGTCCAGCGTCCAGGCCAGAGCCGAGCGGGCCTCCCACAGCGTGAACGCGTCGTCGATGTGCTCCCGGGCCTGGGCGTCGGTCATCCCGGTGACCTCGCGCAGGTGGTCCAGGGCCTCGGCGGCGCGGCCGCGGATCCCGGCCAGGCCGAAGTGGGTGACGGTGTGGCACGGGGTGCACAGGCAGATCAGCCGCCCGAGCGCCTGCACCCGGGCGGCGCCGTCGTAGGTCCACCGCTCGTGCACCTCCATCCAGGTCCGCTCGGCAGGAACCGCGGCGGCGCCGCAGACCTCGCACCGGCGGCCGGCGCGGCCGACGACCATCCGGCGCAGCCGCTCCCAGTCCCGCTGCGGCACGCACGACCGGACGTTGGTGAACCAGCAGGTGCTCGGGACCAGGTCGACGTAGAGACCGGAGCCCAGCGACCGGTCCTCGCCGGGGAGCGGGTCGGGCACGTCCGGTGCGGCGGCCCACCGGTCCAGCCCCGCCATGCCCGGCCGCGGCGCGTACCACCGCCGCTCCCGCGCGTCCCAGCGCGCGCCGAGCGCCTTCGCCTCGTCCTTCTCCGCGAACGGCACGTCCAACCAGATCCGCTCGGCCGCCATGGTTTCCTCTCCGCTCGGCGCGGCCACCGACCGCGCCCCGACCCTACGGTCCGCCGGGCGCGGTGAAAAACGGGTGCGCCCGGCCCGGCGCTTCGGGCACCCTGGGACCCCGACCCCCGCCGGAAGGATGAAGGCCCGTGGACCCCCGGACGGTCGACCTCGACGCGCTCAACTCGGCCACCAAGTACCCGAGCATCCCCACCTACCACGTGCTCGACCCGAAGAACGGCGGCCTGCTGGAGCAGACCGCCGCCTTCTCCGGCGAGGTGGTGCTGAGCGAGAAGGTGGACGGGACCAACGCGAGGATCATCCTCTTCCCCGGCGGCGACTACATCCTCGGCAGCCGGGAGGAGCTGCTCTACGCGCGCGGCGACCTGATCGGCAACCCGGCGCTGGGCATCGTCGACGCGCTGCGCGGCCCGGCCGGCCGGCTCACCCCGCCCGAGACCGGTCTGCGCGTCCACTACCTGGAGGTCTACGGCGGCAAGGTCACCGGTGCGAGCAAGGAGTACACCGGAAGCCGGGCGGTCGGCCACCGCCTGTTCGACATCGCCGACGTCGGCGCGGACGTGCTGTCCCTGCCGCGCCCCAGGATCTCGGCCTGGCGGGAGGAGGGCGGCCAGGCGTTCCTGCCCGAGGACGAGCTGGCCGCGGCCGCGGAGAAGGAGGGCTGGGAACGGGTCCCGCTCCTGGGCGCCGTCGACGCGGCGGAGCTGCCCGCCGGCGTCGCCGAGATGCAGGAGTTCCTCGCCGAGCGCCTGCCCGGCACCCGTGCGGCCCTGGACGGCGGCGCCGGCGGCCGCCCCGAGGGCGTGGTGCTGCGCACCCCGGACCGCTCCGCGATCGCCAAGGCCCGGTTCCAGGACTACCGCCGCACCCTGAAGCGGCGCGGCTGACCCGGCCCTCCGTTGCCGGGGGAGGGCCGAGGGCCTTCCGGGCCTGCGGCCGCCCTCTTTCCCGGGAGGCGGGGGCTCGGGAGGGCGGAGCCGCGGGTCCGCCGCTCCGCCCTGCCGCGCCGGAAAAGCGGTGGCCGCCCGGCCCGCGGTGCCGCTATCGTCCGGGCCCCGGACGGAGAGCGGGCTTCGGGCCCGGTTGGGAGGCGGCACCCCATGACCGGCATGACCGGCGCGGACACGACGACCCTGTGGCGCCCCACCGGCCCCGCCGAGCTGGAGCTGGTCCGCGGACTGGAGTGGAGGGCCTGGCCGCCGCGCCTGCCGGAGCAGCCGATCTTCTACCCGGTCCTCAACGAGGACTACGCGGTGCGGATCGCGCGCGACTGGAACGTCCGCCACGACGGGGCGGGCTATGTGACCCGGTTCGAGGTGGACACCGCCTTCCTGGCCCGCTACCCGGTCCGCCGGGCCGGCGGCCGGACCATCCTCGAACTGTGGGTCCCCGCCGAGGAGCTGGACGAGTTCAACGCGCACATCGCTGGCGAGATCCGGGTCGTGCACGAGTTCCACGGCCCCGGCGGCACCGGGGAGGAAGAGTGACCGGCCCGCCCGGCGCCGGCCCTGCGGCGAAGGCGCTCCGCCGCGGCCGGATCCGGCCGCCGTACGGAGGCGGAATCCTGCCGCCTCGGTGATCGGGAAGGAAGGGTCGAGGGGCGCGGGGGACGAGGAGGGCGAGGGGCGAAAGGCGGGTTCATGCCCGAGCGGGCGGTCGGCCCCTCGACCGGGGGTCAGCCGAGCCAGACCACGCGGACGATCGAGATGACCTGCATCCGCTCCGGTGCCAGGTACATGAAGAATCCGCGTCCGCCGAAGAGGTCCAGGGTGCGAAGGCCGCCGCCGTGGGCCGGGCCGCGGCCGGCCGCGGCGGCGTCGTGGGCGAGGACGGTGAGCTGCTCGGCCAAGCGCTCCACCTCGGTGACGACTTCGGCGGGGAGCCCGGCGGCGACGTGCTCGGCGTCAGGGTTGTAGTGCCAGGTCCACTCGTCGCTCACGCCGCGACCTCGCGGCGGGCCTCCGCCAGGATCCGCCGGATCTCGGAGGCCAGGCGGGTGAGGGTGTCCGGGTCGGTCGCTGCGTCGGCGGCGGCTTCGAGCTCCTGGAGGCGGGCGGCCCGCCGGGGGAAGCGCTGCACCGCGATGAACTCGCCCCAGTACTGCAGGAAGGCGCGCAAGGGGGTGATGGTGCTCTGCTCCGCGGCCTGCTCGGCGGCCCGGTCGAGGTGCTCGCCGAACTCCGGAAGCCGGGCGGGGGCGATCTGCGCGACGGCGCTGCGCAGGGCGGCCGGAGTGAGTGCGGGCATGGAGATCAGCGGCGCGTCGGGTGGGAGGTGCTGCTCGGTCATCACCGTGCTCCTGGACTGCCGGTCGGGAATGCAGGGCGGCCACGGCGCTCGTGTCCGGTGTCCCCGGTAGCCAGCTTAGGTCCTGGGAGGCCGGTGCACACCGATATCCGGTAGGCGGCCGCCGCTGGATTCCGTACCTCCGGGGCCTCCTGGCGTAAGGGCGGGAACTCTGCGGGGCTCCGGGGCGTCGCAGGTGCGACGGTCGGATGAGCGATGGGCAGTGGGATGCAGAACGGTTTCGGGCAGGTCATGGTCGCGGCGTTCGCGGATGCGCGGATCGAGGCGGAGTACGTGCCGCCGGCGGGGGTGCGGGTGGTGCTGCCGGACGGGCGGTCCAGCGAGATGGATCTGAGTGCGGCGTTCCGGCACGTCGAGGCTGAGGTGCCGGAGGCGGAGCATCCGGACTTCGCCGCCGGGGTGGTGCGCGGGATGATGCGGTCGTTCCGGCGGAGCGGGATCCGGATCGGCACGCACTACCCGCCGCCGGCCGACGACGCGGCCGGGCACGCGCTCCTCGAGGCGTTCCGGCAGGCCGGGCACCGGGCCCTGTTCGAGGAGCCGGAGGTGCTGGCGGTGGAGTACGGCGACGGCCGGAAGGGGGTGTTCAAGGTCGACCGGTACCGGGCCGCCGCCGAGGGCGCGTACGAGCAGGAGGTCCGCGGGCAGGCCGCGGAGTTCGTGGCCGGGACGGTGCGCGGCTTCGCCCAGGGGGAGGCGCAGAGCGACCACGTCGGCGGGGACACCGAGGCGCTCCGGCTCCGGCTCTACCCGGAGGGCATGCTCACCGAGGAGCTGCGCGGCTCCGTGGTGACCCGGTCGCTGGCCGACGGGGTCTGGGAGACCGTCGCGGTCGACCACCCCGACTCGGTGCAGCCGCTGTCCCGCAGCGCGGCGGAGGGGCCGAACGCCCAGCCCTTCGACCGGCTGTTCCAGGCCGCGGTGGAGAACTCCCTGGCCGAGCCGTTCGAGGTCAGCGAGCACGAGATGCACGGCGTCAAGCTGCTGCACATCGGCGGCGAGCACTTCTACATGGCGGCGCACGCGCACGTCCTCGGCCGCTACCTGGGCCGGTACGCGCCGCTGGAGAACGGGGCGCTGGTCGCCTTCCCCGTGCCCCAGGTGGTGCTGGTGAACCCGTTCGGCGCCGGGCACCCGATCGCCGCGATGGAGGCGATGCAGGACCTGGCCGCGAGCTTCGCCGAGGGGGACAAGCCGATCAGCCCGCAGGTCTTCTGGTGGCGCCCCAGCGCCGCGGAGCAGGCCGACCCGGGCCGCGCCCCCGCCCAGGACCACCGCCCCGACCTGCGCCAGGTCCGGGTGGAGGTGGACCACGAGGCCAAGAGCGTCTCGATCTTCGGCGACGAGGACTTCCGCGCCCTGCTCAACCGGCTGATGTCGGAGGAGTAGCGGGCGGGGCCGCCGGCGGAGGGGCGGGGCGGCGGCGGATCGGCGCCTCCCCGCCCCTCCGCCGTGTCCGGGGCGGCGCCGGCGGGGGAGGAGGAAGGAGAAGGGGAGAAAGGGGAGAGGCGGGGGGTTGAGCTCGAGTTAACTCGAACTTCTAAGGTCGCCCTGTCGCGATCGGGCACGACGGCCCGGCGCAACCGAGAGAGGGACGGAGACATGGCGACCGACGGCCCGGAACGGGCGACCTGGCGGGAGTGGGTCGGACTGGCGGTGCTGACCCTGCCGCTGCTGATGACCGCCGCCGACATGAGCGTGCTCTTCCTCGCGCTGCCGAGCATCGCGGCCGACCTGGGCCCCGGGAGCACGCAGCTGCTCTGGATCACCCACGTCTGCGACTTCCTCGCCGTCGGGTTCGCGCTGACCATGGGGCGGCTGGTGGACCGGCTGGGCGCCCGCCGGGTGCTGGTCGCCGGGGCGGCGGTCTACGGGCTCGCCTCGCTCGCCGCGGCCTACGCGCCGGCGCCGGAGGCGCTGATCGGGATGCGCGCGGTGCTGGGGATCGCCTCGGCCACCGTGATGCCGGCGGTGCTGTCCCTGCTGCGCCCGATGTTCCGCGCCCCGGCCCAGTTCTCCCTGGCGGTCGCGGTGGTGATGAGCGCCTTCTCGGTGGGGATGGCGGTCGGGCCGCCGCTGGGCGGGCTGCTCCTGGAGCACTTCTGGTGGGGCGCGGTCTTCCTGATCAACGCGCCCGTCGTGGCGGTGCTGCTGCTCAGCGCCCCGCTGCTGCCGGCCGGGCGCGGGGCCGGGGCGGGCAGGGTCGACATGCCCAGCGTGCTGCTCTCGCTCGGCGCGATCCTCTCCGTGGTCTACGGCTTCCAGGAGATCGCCGACGCCCGGGCCGGCGGCGGCGGGGAGGCGGTGTGGCCGCACGCCGCGGTGGTCGCGGCCGGGCTGGTGCTGGGCGCGCTGTTCGTCCGGCGGCAGCTGCGCCTCGCCGACCCCCTGCTCGACCTGCGGCTCTTCGCGATCCCGGCGTTCTCCGTCTCGCTCGGCGGCATGCTGCTGATGCTGCTCGCCTACGGCGGCGCCGATCTGCTGCTCACCCAGTTCCTGCAGACGGTGCTCGGGCTGCCGCCGGGCCGGGTCGGCCTGCTGATGGTCGCCCCGGCGGCGGCCGCGCTGGCCAGCGGGATGGCCGCACCGCTGCTCACCCGGATGTTCGGGCCGGTCCGCACGATGGCGGGCGGCCTGCTGCTCGCCGGCGCCGCCGCGGCCGGCATGGCGGTCCTGGTCGGCCGGGCCGACCCGGCCGTGCTCATCGCGCTGGTCACCGTCATCGCGCTGGCGGTGGGGCCGCTGTTCCCCGTCTTCACCGAGCTGGTCGTCGGCTCCGCGCCGGAGGAGCGCTCCGGGACGGCGGCCGCGGTGAACGACGTCGGCGGCGGCCTCGGCCAGGCGCTGAGCGTGGCCGCCCTCGGCTCCATCTCGCTGGTGCTCTACCAGGGCGCCCTGCGGGACACCGCCCCGGAGGACGCACCGGAGGCGGCGGTGCGGGCGGCCGGGGAGAGCATCGGCGGCGCGGGCGCGGTCGCGGAGGGCCTGCCCGGTGAGGCGGGCCGGGCGCTGCTGGACTCCGCGAACGCCGCGTTCACCACCGGTGTGCAGGGCGGCTACGCCTTCGGAGCGGTCCTCCTGGTGCTGGCCGCGGCGGTGGTGGGCTGGTTCCTGCGCGGCGGCCGCGCCGACGCCTCCGCGCGGAGGAAGGGCGCGGAGAAGGCCGGCCCGGAGGAGGGCGCCGCGGAGGGCGCCGCGGCCGCGGGCACCCGGTCCGGCTGACCGGGCCGCACCCGCCTTCCCGGGGAGGCGCGCGCCGCCGATGGGCCGGCCGGGAACCTCCCGGCCGGATCCGGCCGGGGCCCGGAAGCACTGCGGCGCCGGGGTGGGGAGCACCTCACCGGGCGGCCGTTGACTTCCACCTGAGAGCAGCTTCTAGCCTCATCGCGGGGAATCGGAACCGGCGGTGAGGACCGAGCGACGGGAGTCCGGAGATGGAGACCGAGAAGGAGGCGGCGCCCGGAGGGGCCCGCCGGGCCGGTGCGCGGGAGTGGGGCGGCCTGGTGCTGCTGGCGCTGCCCGCCCTGGTGATCGCGATGGACTTCTCCGTGCTGCACCTGGCGGTGCCGCACCTCAGCGCCGACCTGGACCCGACGAGCACGCAGATGCTGTGGATCGTCGACGTCTACGGGTTCCTCATCGCCGGGCTGCTGGTCCCGATGGGCACGGTCGGCGACCGGATCGGGCGGCGCAGGCTGCTGCTGGCCGGCGCGGCCGCGTTCGGCGCGGCGTCGGTGCTCGCCGCGATGGCCACCGGCCCGGAGATGCTCATCGCCGCCCGCGCCCTGCTCGGAGTGACCGGGGCGACCCTGCTGCCGTCCACGATGTCGCTGATCACCACGATGTTCACCGACCCCGGGCAGCGGCGGCTGGCCATCGCGGTCTGGTCCGGCGGGTTCATGGCCGGCGGCGTGGTCGGGCCGCTGGTCGGCGGGGTGCTGCTGGAGTACTTCTGGTGGGGGTCGGTGTTCCTGCCGGCGGTTCCGGTGATGGCGGCGCTGATCGCCTTCGGCCCGTTCCTGGTGCCCGAGTACCGGTCCGCATCGGCGGGCCGCGTCGACGCGCCCAGCATCGCGCTGGCCATGGCGGCCATCCTGCCCGCGGTCTACGGGATCAAGGAGACCGCCAAGGACGGGCCGGGCGCGGTCCCGCTGCTCGCGCTCGCCGCCGGCGCACTGATCGGCTGGGTCTTCGTCCGGCGCCAGCGCCGCCTCGCCGAACCCCTGCTCGACCTGCGGCTCTTCGCCGCGCGCGAGTTCAGCGCCTCGCTGGGCGCGCAGACCGCCGGACTGTTCGCGCTGGGCGCCGCCACCTTCTTCACCATGCAGTACCTGCAGATGGTCATCGGGCTGTCCCCGCTGGCCGCCGGGCTGTGGACGGTGCCCGGCATGCTCCTCGGCGTGGTCGGGAACCTGCTGGTGCCGATGCTGGCCCGGCGCGTCCCACCGGGCGCGGTGGTCACCTGGGCGTTCGCCGCGGCCGCCGGGTCGCTGCTGCTCGTCGCCGCCGCCGGAACCTCCGGACCGGCCCTGGCGGTCGCCGGGTTCACCCTGCTCAACCTGGTGATCAACCCGGCCATGGTGCTCACCTACGACCTGATCCTCACCTCCGCGCCCCCGGAGCGGGCGGGCGCCGCCGCGGGGGCCGCCGAGACCGGCAACGAGCTGGGCGTCGCCCTGGGGGTGGCGATCACCGGCAGCATCGGCACCGCCGTCTACCGGCGGATGCTCGCCGGGGACGCGCTGCCGGACGGCCTCCCGGCGGAGGCCGCCGCCTCGGCCCGGGACACCCTGGGCGGCGCGGTGGCCGCGGCCGAGGGGCTCTCCGGAGCGAGCGCGGAGCGGCTGCTGGATGCAGCCCGCGAGGCGTTCGTCCAGGGGATGCAGCTGGCCTCGGTGCTGCTCGCGGTCCTGCTCGCCGCGGTCGCGGCCACCACCGGCGTCCTGCTCCGCCGCCGCCCGGCCGCGGCCGCCGCGCAGGAGGGTCCGGAAGGGGTCCCCTCCGGCCGGGAGGCCGCCCTGGACCGGTGAGGGGAGGGCCGCCGGGGAAGGCGGCCCGGCCCCGGCGGTACCGGAGGGGCGCCGCCTCCGGCCCTGCCGGGGCGGCGGGACGGGGGGCGGGCCCCGCGCCGCCGCCCGGTCCGCCCCGCGGAAAACCGATGGCCCCGGGGCCCGCGCAGCCGCTAGCTTTCCGGGCATGTCTACACGATTGCGCCGGCTGTGGGCTGAGACCAGGGACGCCGTCGAGCGGGGGTACTACACGGTGGACGGCCGCAGGGCCGACCTCACCGCCCACCTCGCCGCGATGCGCGAGGGGACCCGGCTCTACCTGCCCGAGGAGCTGCCCGCCCTGGCCGAGGCCGCGGTGGCGGCCGGGCGGCCCGGCGCGCCCGCCGCGCGGACCGAGGTGACCGGGGAGACCACCCTGGAGGCCGCGCGCCGGATGGCCGCGGACGGCCCGGTGGCGGTGCTCAACTTCGCCTCGGCGCGCAACCCCGGCGGGGGAGTCGCCAACGGGGCGCGCGCCCAGGAGGAGAGCCTGGCCCGGTCCAGCGCGCTCTACGACAGCCTGGTCCGGTGCCCGGAGTTCTACGAGCACCACCGGGCCGAGCGCAGCCTGCTCTACACCGACAGGATCATCTACTCGCCGGACGTCCCGGTCTTCCGCGACGACGGCGGCGGGTGGCTGGACGAGCCCTGCACCGCGGCGTTCCTCACCGCCGCAGCGCCCAACCGCCGGATGATCGAGCGGAACACCCCGGAGCGGAGCGGGCAGGTGCGGCCCGCACTGGTCGGCCGCTCCCGCGGGGTCCTCGCCGTCGCGGCGGACCGCGGCCGTACCCGGCTGGTGCTGGGCGCGTGGGGCTGCGGCGTGTTCGGCAACCGCCCGGCCGAGGTCGCCGAGGCCTTCCGCGAGCACCTCACCGGGGCGTTCGCCGGCGTGTTCGAGGAGGTCGTCTTCGCCGTCCTCGACCGCCCGGACGGTACGACCCGGCGCGCCTTCGCCGACGCCTTCGCCGGGTAGCCGGGCCCTGCTCCCCGCCCTCCTGCGGCTGTCGTAGGGGGCCGGTGGACACAGGGGCGCGGATCCCCGGCGGGACCGCCCGACGGAACCGGGAGCAGAGCATGGCGGACACCCCCTCACCCGAACGCGCGGAAGCGCCCGCGCTGCGCGACGTCGACCCCGGCGACCTGGGCGTCTACCTCCGGATCCGGTGCGACCCGGTGATGATGGCCGACCTGGGCGGGCCGCTGCCGCGCGCAGGCATGGCGGAGAAGGTCGAGGCCGACGTGCGCAGCGTCGCCGAGGGGCGGGCGCTGATCAAGATGATCATCCCGGACCCCGGGCGCCCCGGCGAGGTCGCGGGGAGCGTGAGCCTGTGGTGGGACGCGGAGGAGCGGCGCACCGAGATCGGCTGGACGGTCCTGCCCGAGTACCAGGGCCGCGGCCTGGCCGAGCGGGCCGCCGCGCAGGTCCTGGAGCTCGCCCGCGGGCAGGGGCGGTGGGGCGCGGTGCACGCCTTCCCCGCCGTGCGGAACGCCGCCTCCAACGGGGTCTGCCGCTCGCTCGGCTTCACCCGGCTGGGCCGGGCCGACATCGACTTCGCCGGCCGGACCCTCCACTGCGAGCACTGGGTCCTCGACGGCGCCCCCGGGCGATGATCTTGACGTCGCGGCCCTGTGAACGCGCGTTGACAGGGCCGCAGCGTCAAGATCATCGGGGGCCGGTCAGCCGCGGCCGGCCGGGTCGGCCGCCATCGACCGGCGCAGGTGGGCGCCGGTGACGGAGTGCGGGTCCTCGGCCAGCCGGGCGGGCGGGCCGGTGAACACGACCCGGCCGCCGTGGTGGCCCGCGCCCGGGCCCATGTCGATCACCCAGTCGGCGCGGCGGACCACGTCCAGGTCGTGCTCGATCACCACCACGGTGTTGCCCGCGTCGACCAGCCGGTCCAGTACGTCCATCAGCCGGCCGGTGTCGGCCCGGTGCAGGCCGGTGGTCGGCTCGTCCAGCACGTACAGGCCCCCGGCCGGGCGCCGGCGCAGCTCCGCGGCGAGCTTGATCCGCTGGCACTCGCCCCCGGACAGGGTGTTCAGCGGCTGCCCCAGGGCGAGGTAGCCGATGCCGGTCTCGACCAGCGCGTCCAGCATCGGGCGGATCCGGTCGTCGTCGAACGCGTCCCGGGCCCCGGCCGCGGTCATGTCCAGCACGTCGGCGATGGAGTACCCGTTCCAGGTGTGCTTGAGCACCTCGCCGGTGAACCGCCGGCCGCGGCAGGCGCCGCACACCGACGTCACCCCGTCCATGAACGCCAGGTCGGTGTAGACCGCGCCCAGCCCCCGGCAGTCCGGGCAGGCGCCGGCCGAGTTCGGGCTGAACAGGGCGGCCTGCACCCCGTTGGCGCGGGCGAACAGCCGCCGGACCGGGTCGGCGATCCCGGTGTAGGTGGCGATGGTGGAGCGCCGGTTGCCCGCCACCGCCCTCTGGTCGACCGCGACCCCGCCCGGGTGCTGCTCCAGCACGACCCCGACCAGGCTGCTCTTCCCGGACCCGGCCACCCCGGTGACGGCGGTCAGCACCCCCGCGGGCACCTCCACCCGGACGTCGCGCAGGTTGTGCCGGTCGGCGCCGGCCACGGTGAGCGCGCCGGTGGGGGTGCGCGGTTCGGCGCGGGGCGCGAGCCGGCCGCGCAGCGCCCGCCCGGTCACCGTGTCCGACCGGAGCAGCCCGGCGTAGTCGCCCTGGTAGGCCACCTCGCCGCCGTCCGCGCCGGCCGCCGGGCCCAGGTCGACCACGTGGTCGGCGACCGCCACCACGTCCGGGTCGTGCTCGACCACCAGGATGGTGTTGCCCTTGTCGCGCAGCCGCCGCAGCAGCGCGGTCAGCCGCTCGGTGTCGTGCGGGTGCAGCCCGATGGACGGCTCGTCGAAGACGTACAGCATCTCGGTGAGGCTGCTGCCGAGGTGCCGCACGGTCTTGATCCGCTGCGACTCGCCCCCGGACAGGGTGGTGGTGGGCCGGTCCAGGGAGAGGTAGCCCAGGCCGATGCCGGCCAGCGCCTCCAGCCGCTCGGCCAGCGACTCCACCACCGGCTCGGCACCCGGGGCGTCGGTCCGGCGCACCTCCCGGGCCAGGTCGGACACCTCCATCGCGGTGCAGTCCATGATCGTGCGCCCGTGCAGGCGCACCGAGCGCGCGGCCCCGTTCAGCCGGTGGCCGCCGCAGTCCGGACAGGTCCGGGAGGTGGTGAACCGCTCGGTGACGGCCTGCTTGTGCTCCGAGGCCTCGCCCTCGGCGTGGATGTAGACGCGGGTGAACCGCTCCACCAGCCCCTCGTAGTCCTTCGGGGCCCTGGAGCCGAGCCGGGCCGCGGCCTCCCCGCCGTACAGCAGGGCCTCGCGCTGCTCCTCGGTCCACTCGCGCAGCGGTGCGGCCGGGTCGAACAGCCCGATGTCGGCGTACTGCCGGTACCAGTACTGCCCGCTGCCGAACCCGGGCAGCAGGATCGCGCCCTCCTCCAGCGACCGGTCCGGGTCCAGGAAGGCGGAGGTGTCGGGGAGCACGACCCTGCCGATGCCGCTGCACCGCGGGCACATGCCCGCCGGGTCGTTGAACGAGAACCGGTTCGACTCGCCGATCGGCGGGGTGCCCGCCCGGGAGAACAGCAGCCGCAGCAGCGTGTAGATGTCGGTGATGGTGCCGACGGTGGAGCGCGCGTTCCCGCCGAGCCGGCGCTGGTCGATGACGACCACCGGGGACAGGTTCTCGATCAGGTCGACGTCGGGCCGCCCGGCGCTGGGAAGCCGGTTCCGCACGAACGCGGTGAAGGTCTCGTTGAGCTGCCGCCGCGCCTCGGCCGCGATGGTGTCGAAGACCAGGGACGTCTTCCCGGACCCGGAGACCCCGGTGAAGGCGGTGATCGCCCGCCGGGGCACGGTCAGGTCGAAGCCCTTCAGGTTGTGCTGGCGGGCACCGGTGATGCGGATCGCGTCATTGGGCATGCGCCCGAAGCTAGGCGGAGTAGTTGCCACCTTCCGGCCACAATCCGGTGCATCATCGGAGGACCATGAACGGACCGAGCACCCGGATTCTGGAACTCCTCTCCCTGCTCCAGGACGGCCGCACCTGGGACGGGGCGGAGCTGGCCCGCAGGGTCGGCGCCTCGCCGCGCACCCTCCGCCGCGACCTGGACCGCCTGCGCGAGCTGGGCTACCCGGTGGAGTCGGCGCGCGGGCCGGGCGGCGGCTACCGGCTCGCCGCGGGCCGGGCCGTGCCGCCGCTGCTGTTCACCGACGACGAGGCGGTCGCGGCGGTGGTCGGCCTGAGGTTCGCCGCGCTCACCTGGGCCGGAGCCGACACCGGGGTCGCCGACAGCGCCCTGGCCAAGCTGGAGCGGGTGCTGCCGGACCGGCTGCGCCACCGGGTGCGCGCGGTGTCGGCGTCGATGGAGACCGGGTCCCGCCCGCACCGCCAGGCCGACCTGGGCGTCCTGCGCCTGCTCGGCGGCGCCGCCTCCGGCCGGAACCACGTCCGGTTCCACTACACCAGCCGGAGCGGCGCCGAGACCGACCGGCGGGTCGAGCCCTACGCCCAGGTGCTCTTCGCGCACCGCTGGTACCTGCTGGGCTGGGACCGGGACCGGGACGACTGGCGGACCTTCCGGGCGGACCGGATCAGCGGCCTGGAGGTCCTGGGCACCGCCTTCGCCCCGCGCCCGCTGCCCCCGGGGGGCGCGGTCAGCTTCGTCCAGGACAGCGCCCGCCTGCCGATCACCCGGCACCGGGCGACGGTGCTGTTCCGGGCGCCGCTGCAGGTGGTCTCCGAGCGGCTGGTCGCCGAGGCCGGCGAGCTGACCGCCGTCGACGCGGAGAGCTGCCGCTACGTCAGCGCCCCCGACTCCTGGGAGTGGCTGGCGATCACGCTGGCCACGGTGGGCGTGCCCTACACCGTGGAGGGGCCGCCGGAGCTCATCGAGGTCTCCCGCGCCCTGGCCGGGCGCATCGCCCGCGCGGCCGGCGGCTGAGCGGCGCCCGCGCGATGCGGGCCGGGCGGCGGCCGGGCGGCCGGGCGGCGAGGGAGCGCCCGGCGGGCACCGGGCGGCCCGCGCCGGGCGGCTCACGCCGGGGCGCGCCGGGCGGCTCACGCCGGGGCGCGCTGGGGATCCGGCCACCTGGTTCCCGCGGGCAGGGGGTCGGTCGGGGTCGCGCCTGGAGGGCGTTGGGCGGTTCGCGGCGGGGGCCTGCTCCGGAGATCCGGCCGCCTGGTTCCCGCAGGCGGGGCTCCGGCCGGGGGCGCCCCCGGCCGGAGCCGGCCCGGCCCGGCCTCCCACCGGACGCCCCCCCACCAAGGGCGCCCCGGCGCCGGGCCGCCCGGTCCGGGAGGGGCGGAGGGCCGCCGCGCGGGCCGGCGATCCGAAAACGGCCGGGCGGGGAGCGCCGCGCGGGGTTAGCATCGCGCCATGGCCGACCCGATCCCGTTCCTGTTCCCCGGAGACCCGCTGCGCCCCCGGCGGGTGGACGGCTTCTTCGCCGACGAGCACGCCGCCGCGCTGCACGCCGGCGCCGAGGCGTTCCTCATCGACCACGACGCCCTGGTCCGGGGCGACCTGCGCGAGGCGGTGCGGGGCCTGCCGAGAGGGCTGGGGCCGGTCCGCTACCGGGGCTGGATGGTGCCGGCCGCCCGCTACGCGGAGTTCGCGCGGGCCCTGGCCGAGCGCGGCTGCCGTCCCGTGGTCTCCGCGGAGGACTACCGGCGCGCCCACGAGCTGCCCGGCTGGTACGCGCTGTTCGAGGAGGTGACCCCGCGCAGCGTGTGGTGCGAGGCCGACCCGGGCTGCGCCCCGGACCCCGGTGAGCTCGCCGAGCTGGTCCGGCCGCTGCGCCCCGGGCCCGGGATCGTCAAGGACTACGTCAAGTCCCGCAAGCACGAGTGGGACCAGGCCTGCTTCGTCCCGGACCTGTCCGACACCGGCGCGCTGCACCGGGCCGTCGCCGAGCTGGTCCGCCTCCAGCAGGAGGACCTGGCGGGCGGGGTGGTGGTCCGCGAGTTCGAGCGGTTCGACGGTGCGGGCGAGGCCCGGGTGTGGTGGATCGGCGGCGAGCCGGCGCTGGTCGGGCCGCACCCGGACACCCCCGGCGCGGCCCCCGCCCCGGACCTGGACCCGGTCCGCCCGGCCGTCGCCGCGCTGGGGCACCCCTTCGTCACCACCGACCTGGCCCGCCGCGCCGACGGCGCCTGGCGGGTGGTGGAGGTCGGCGACGGCCAGGTCAGCGGCCGCCCCGAGGGGATCACCCCGGACCGCCTGATCGGCCTGCTCGCCGCGGCCCGCTGACCGGCCGCCGGGCACCCGCGCGGCGCCCCGGTCCGCCTGCAGGGCGGGCGTTCCGGCGGAGGGCCGGCCCGTCTGCCCGGGGCACTGCCCCCCGGCCCGGGACGGGCGCGGGGCCGGGCCGCATCGATCCGTCCGTCCGGGCGGGGCCGGCCTGCTCCACTCGGCCGCCGGGCGTCCGCGCGGCGCGCCCCGGCCCGTCCGCCCGGGTGCCGGGCCCGGCGTCCCCTCCCCGGGGCCGGGCGGCCCGGCCGCCGGAGGCCGTCCCGGCCGGGGTCAGGCGCCGATGTAGCGGAGTACCGCCAGGACCCGGCGGCTGTACCCGGGCGCCGAGCCCAGGTCGAGCTTGGCGAAGACGGCGTTGGCGTGCTTCTCCACCGCGCTCTGCGACACGAAGAGGCGCTCGGCGATCGATGCGTTGGTGTGCCCCTGCGCCATCAGGTCGAGCACCGCGCGCTCGCGCTCGGTCAGCCGCCCCAGCGGGTCGGGCCGGGGCCCGCCGGCCAGCAGGTGGCGGACCACCTCGGGGTCGAAGGCGGCGCCGCCCGCGCCCACCCGCTCCAGCGCGGACAGGAACTCCTCCACCTCGACCACCCGGTCCTTGAGCAGGTAGCCCACCCCCTCGGTGTTCTCGGTGAACAGCTCGACGGCGTACCGGCGCTCGACGTACTGGGAGAGCACCAGCACCCCGACCCCAGGGTGCTCGCGGCGGATCCGCACCGCGGCGCGCAGCCCCTCGTCGGTGTGGGTGGGCGGCATCCGGACGTCGGCGACCACCGTGTCGGGCGGGTCCGCGGCGACGGCGCGGAGCAGCGCGGCGGCGTCGCCGACGGCGGCGGACACCGTGTGCCCCTCGTCCTCCAGCAGCCGGATGAGCCCCTCGCGGAGCAGGGCCGAGTCCTCGGCGATGATCACCCGCACGGCAGCTCCGCGAAGACCACCGTCGGGCCGCCCGCCGGGCTGTGCACGGTGAGGCGGCCGTCCACCGCGGCGGCCCGGTCGGCCAGCCCGGCCAGGCCGGTGCCGGCCGGGTCCGCGCCGCCGGCCCCGTCGTCGGAGACCCGCACCAGCAGCCCCGGGCGGCCGCCGGGCCCGCCGGCCCCCGGCCCGGCCTCGTCGACCAGGACCGAGACCCGGGCGGCCCCGGAGTGCTTCACCGCGTTGGTCACCGCCTCGGCGACGATGAAGTAGGCGGCGGTGGCGGTGCTCGGCTCCGGCGCCCGGTCCGGCCGGTAGTCCAGGTCGACCGGGAGCGCGGAGCGGGCGGCCAGCCCGCTCAGCGCGGCGTGCAGCCCGGACTCCGACAGCGCGGTGGGGTACACCCACCCGCCAGGCCACCTCGCGCAGGTCGGTCAGGGCGCGGCGGGACTCCTCGTGGGCCTGGAGCAGCAGCTCCCGCCCCTTCTCCGAGCCCGGCTCGCGGCGGGCCCGCCCCAGCGCCATGCCGAGCACGACCAGCCGCTGCTGCACGCCGTCGTGCAGGTCGCGCTCGATCCGGCGGCGCTCCTCGTCCACCGCGGAGAGGATCCGGGCCCGGCTCTCCGCCAGCTCCCCGACCCGCTGCTCCAGCAGGTCCTGGCGGGTGGGGCCGAGCAGCCGCCGGGCCAGCCAGCGCTCGGTGCCGACCAGGCCGACGGTGCCCTGCACGCTGACGTACATCAGCGCCAGCCCGAACGGGACCACCGCGGGGGTGTTGCCGTCCAGCACTCCCAGCGGCGACACCACGGTGTAGGCGCCCATCGGGAACAGCGCCAGGACCAGCCCGCCGAACAGCCCCACCGGCGCCCGGAGCGCCGGGTAGGCGAGGGAGCGGGCGGTGCCGGGGCGGCCGGCCGTCTCGATGCCGAACAGGGTGGCCAGCCGGAGCCGCTCCACCGCGACCGCGGGCCGGACCAGCGTGCCGAGGGCGCGGGCGGGAAACCGCCGGGCCGCGGGCCACGGCGCGGCGAGGGCGGCGGGCAGCGCCAGGAGCGGCAGCAGGGCCAGGAGGGCGCAGGCCGCCGGCGCGGTCGCCGATCCGGCGGCGGCCCCGGCCGCGGCCAGGCACCAGGTGCGCAGCACCCCGGCGGCGTCCGCGGCCCCGGCCGCCGCGCGAACCGGTCCCTCCTGTGCGCAGGCCATGTGCATCCTTCCGGCGGTCCCGTCCCTCCCGCCGGAGCGTAGCCAGCGCCGGAGCGCCCCGGTACTGCGGAGTTCCGCATTTCCCGGCTGCGGAAGAACATCATGAGCGGTACGGGGATCTTTATCGGATAACGGCGCGGCCTTCTGTAGCGTTCACGGCGTCCGCCCGGTCTGCGGACGGACGCCGGTTCCGGCCCGGGTACACCCCTACTGACGATTGGAAACCGACGTGAACAGCACCGCTGTCCCCTTCGCCGCCTCCGGCGGCGGCCTCCTGGACGGAGTCGTGGACTGGGTCGTGGGCCTCATGGAGACCCTGGGCGGCCCAGGCGCGGGGCTGGCCATCGCGCTGGAGAACATCTTCCCGCCGATCCCCAGCGAGGTGATCCTGCCGCTGGCCGGGTTCACCGCCTCCCAGGGCGAGCTGAACCTGTTCGAGGCGATCGTGTGGACCACGATCGGTTCGGTGGTGGGCGCGCTGGCGCTGTACGGCATCGGCGCGGCGCTCGGCAGGGAGCGGTTCCGCGCGGTCGCGGCCAAGGTTCCGCTGGTGAAGATCTCCGACATCGACAAGACCGAGGAGTGGTTCGCCAAGCACGGCACCAAGGCCGTGTTCTTCGGCCGGATGATCCCGATCTTCCGCAGCTTCATCTCGATCCCGGCGGGCATCGAGCGGATGTCCGTCCCGCTCTTCCTCGGCCTGACCACGCTGGGCAGCCTCATCTGGAACACCCTCTTCGTGATGGCCGGCTACCTGCTCGGCGAGAGCTGGCACCTGGTCGAGGAGTACATGGGCTACGTCTCCAAGGCCGTCGTGGTCGCGGTGCTCGTCGCGATCGTGTGGTTCGTCGCCGCCCGCGTCCGGGACATGCGCCGCAGCGGAGCCGCAGAGGAGCGCTGATCCGGTTCCGGCCTCCTCCCCGCGCCCGCCGGGAGGAGGCCGGACGTCTTCCCGGGCCTGTGAGCGCGGTCACGCCGCTGCGGGGACGGCTCCGCCCCTCGAACCCTTGACCTCAAGTGAACTTGAGGTACGAGACTGCTGTGCGTGGCCCGGAAAGCGGTCATGGCGACGCGAACGGAACGAGGCGGACATGCGTGCGGTACAGGTGGACGAGTACGGGGCTCCGGAGGTCCTGAAGCCGGTGGAACTGCCCGACCCGGTCGCCGGTCCGGGCCAGGTGCTGGTGGACGTGGCGGCGGTCAACGTCATGTTCCTCGAAGTGCAGATCCGCAGGGGCTGGGGCAAGGACTTCTTCGCGGTCTCACCGCCCTACGTCCCGGGCACCGGCGTCGCCGGCCGGGTCGCGGCGGTCGGGGAGGGCGTCGACCCGGCTCTGGTCGGGACCGAGGTCCTCGCCGAGACCGGCGAGCGCGACCCCGAGACCGGCAGCGCGAAGTCCCCCACCGGCGGGTACGCGGAGAAGGCCGCGGTGCCCGCCGAGGACCTGGTCCCCGTCCCGGACGGGCTGGACGGCCGGGAGGCGCTCGCGCTGCTGCTCGACGGCCCCACCGCGCTGCTGCTGGAGCGGGCCGCCCGGTTCGAGCCGGGCCGGCGGGTGCTGGTCATGGCGGCGGCCGGGGGCGCCGGCAGCCTGGTGGTGCAGCTGGCCCGGCGGGCCGGCGCGCACGTCATCGCCGCCGCCCGCGGTGAGAAGAAGCTGGCCCTGGCGCGCGAGCTCGGCGCCGAGCACGCCGTCGACTACACCGAGGCCGGCTGGCAGGACCGGGTCCGCGAGATCACCGGCGGCGAGGGCGTCGACACGGTCGTCGACGGCGCCGGCGGCGAGCTGGGCGCCTCCGCCTTCGACCTGGTCGCCGACGGCGGCCGGTTCATCACCTACGGAGCCTCCAGCGGCGAGCTCGCCGAGGTCGACGCGGACGAGGCGGAGCGCCGCGGAATCGCCGTCACCACCCTGTTCGACCTGGAGAAGGGGGACGGCGAATCCTCCCGCCGGCTCACCGGCGAGGCCCTGGAACTGGCGGCCTCGGGCGAGGTCCGCCCGCACATCGGCCTCACCCTCCCGCTGGAGCGGGCGGCGGACGCGCACGCCGCGCTGGAGTCCCGCACCGTGCTCGGCAAGGTCCTGCTGGTCCCCTGACGGGACACGGAACCACCCGCCCGCCCCCTCCGCGCGGGGGCGGGCGGGTCCCCCGCCCGGAGGCGGCGGAACCGCCGGGACCCCACCGGGGACAGGGTCCTGGCGGTCCCCCCGCCTCCGGCTTTCGCTTTTCTGCGGCCTCGGCCCTGTCCTGCGGATCCTTTCGTGCGGTGCCGCCCCGCAGGCGGGGCAGGCGAGCGGCGAAGGAGGAGGGGAAGGCGGCCGGGCGCCCCGGCCGGGTACGGCGTCTCACGGGGTCGGGGTTCATGCGGGCGGCGACGGCCGAGGTGGGGCCGGGGTGAAGGCGGTCACCCGGGCGCGGCCTCTCGGGGAGCGAAGGTTAAGGCAGGCGGCGAGGGCGGGAGCGGGCCGGCGCCGCGCTCCGAGAACCCGGTGGTGGGGCGGTGCGGAAGGCCGCCCCCGCCGAGGCGGCCGCCGGAGACCGCTCCGGATCGGGCTCGCCCGCTCAGCCCAGGAGCGGCGCGAGCGCCGTGCGCAGCCCCGCAGCGCCTCGGGCGAGCACGGCGCGCATCCCCGCGGCCCCGGCGGCCGCGACGTCGGCGGGGGAGTCGCCGATGAAGAGGCAGCGCCCGGCGGGCGCCCCGGCCATGGTGGCCGCCACCGCGTACACCCGGGCGTCGGGCTTGGCGAAGCCCAGCCGGGCGGAGTTGGCGATCGCGTCGAACGCGCCGGCGATCCCGAGCCGGGACAGGTCGGGCTCCAACCGGTCGGTGGCGTTGGCGACCAGCACCACCGGCACCCGGGCGCGCACCTCGGCGATCAGCGCCAGCGCCTCCTCGTCGGCCCGGCCCGGATGCCGCGACCACTCCTCCACCAGCACCCGGGCGCGCTCCTCGGAGCCGCAGGCCGGCACCAGCGCCTCGCGGACGGCGGCCCGCCACTCGGCGTCGCGGACCGCCCCGGTGACGGCGGGCAGCAGCCGCTCCGGCGCGAACGCGGCGGCCTCCAGGGTCCCGGCCGGGAGCCCGTGCCGGCGGTGCAGGTCCTCGGTGACCCGGCGGTCCCAGTGCCGGATCACCCCGTCGAGATCGCAGAGCACGGCGGCGATGCCGGCAGCGGAGGCGGACATGGCCGCGATCCTCGCCGACCCCGCCGGAAAAGGCCAGGGTCCGGTGGTCCGGTCCGCCGACCGGAAGCGGCCACCCGCCGCCGGCCCGCGTTCCCGGCCCGCCCGTCTCCCGAACGGCCCCGCGCCCGCCCCGGGCGCGCCCGGTCCTCCCGCCGGAGCACGCGCCGCGCCCCCGATCCCGCCCGAGCCCCGCGACAGAGGCCCCGGACGGGGCTCCTGGACGGGGCTCCCGCCCAGGCCGGCGCGGTGCCGGCGGCGGACGGGGGACCTCCCGCCGCTGGCACACTGGACGGCGGGCGCAGGGCATCGGACGGACAGGGGCGGGCGTGGGACGGGGCAGCGGCAAGGCGAAGGGCGGCGGGAAGCGGCGCGGCACCGGCACGCACCCCTACCGCCGGGCCCGGAGCGGGAAGGAGCGCCCCGCCGAACCCCGGAACGGGGCCGCGGGAACCGGCCCGGAGGCCGCGGAGAGCGGGGCGGGCGGCGCCGAGCGCGCCGCGGAGCTCGTCGCGGCCGCGCTGTGCGCCGTGCACGCCGACGACCGGGGCGCCTTCGACGCCTCGCTCGCCGTGCTCGCCGACACCGAGCGCCCGGAATGGGCCGCGGCGGCCAGCCGCGCCCTGGTCTCCTGCCTCACCTCCCGGCTCGCCCGCGCCTGGCGGCTCGGCTGGCAGCCCGCGGAGGCGGTCCGCCAGGCCTCCCGCGGACTCGACGGCACCGCCGCCGCGATCTGCGCGGACATGGTGGCCGCCGAGCACCGCGCGCACCCCGCGGCCTCGCTCGACCCGCGCTGGGCGGAGCAGCTCGGCGCGCTCGGTGAAGGGGAGTGGTGGCACGAGGACGCCGGATACCTGGCCGGGCTCACTGCCCGCCACGGCCTGCTCCGGCTGGAGGCGGTGGAGGCCGCGCTCCGGCTGGCCGCGCTGCTGGAGGCGGTGCCGCCGCTGGAGCCGCTGCTGCCCCGTCCGGGCGAGCCCGCCGCACCGGCCCCGGCACCGGCCGCGGCGCCGGGCGACGCGGCCAGGCTGGCCAAGATCCGCGCGCTGCTGGCGAAGGCCGAGTCCACCGAGTTCCCGGACGAGGCGGAGGCGCTCTCCGCCCGCGCCCAGGAGCTGATCGCCCGGCACAGCATCGACGCGGCCCTGCTCGGCGCGGAGCCGGCCGGGGGAGGGGCGTCCCCGGCGGCGAGCGGCCGCCGCATCCCGGTCGACGCCCCCTACGAGCAGCACAAGGCGTCCCTGCTGCACGTGGTCGCCGAGGCCAACCACTGCCGCGCCGTCTGGCACGACGACCTCGGGCTGTGCACGGTCGTCGGCCACCCGGACGACGTCGCCGGCGTCGAACTGCTCTTCACCTCGCTGCTGGTGCAGGCCGGCACCGCGATGCGGGTCTCCGGCGCGGCCCGCGACCGCTCCGGCCGCGCCGCGGACCGGAACTACCGGGCCTCGTTCCTCATCGCCTTCACCGACCGCATCGCCGACCGCCTCGACCGGGCCGCCGCCGACGCCGAGCAGGCCCACACCGGCCGGGACCTGGTCCCCGTCTTCGCCGCCCGCAAGGAGCAGGTCGACGCCGCGGTCGAGGCCATGTTCGCCGGCCTCACCACCACCCGGCTCCGCGCCCCCACCGACGCCGACGGCTGGAACGCCGGCCGCACGGCCGCCGACACGGCGACCCTGAGCGGCCGGGAAGAGCTGCGGTAGCGGGGCCTCCCGCGCCCTCCACCGGCTCCGGCGCCGGAGCCGTCCGGAAGGCCGGTCCGCGCTCGCCTGCCCCCTCTCTTCCTCCTCCTCCGAGACACGGGGCTCCGGCTCCGCGGCGATGGAGCCGGGCAGGGGAGGGAGGACGCTCCGGCGTGCCGTACGCCGGAGGCCGCTCCCTCGGAGGCCTCCCGCTCCCCGCCGGAGGCGGACACCGGGTGAAAAGGCGGCCCCGGTCTTGCCCCGCTCGGCGATCACGGGACCCTTCGTCCTCCGGGAGGCGGCCTCTTCCGCCGCGCCGTCCGCCCGCTCCGCCCGGAACGCCGGCCGCTCCCTTCCCCGGGGGCGGGTCGGCGCAAGGCGGCGGGACGGCGGTGTATAGCTTGTCGAAAATGCGAACCCTGGAACGTCCGAGCACCGTTCGAGCGCCGGAGCCGGCGGCGCCCTCCACCGCGCGGGCGGGCCGGTGATCGCCGAGGTGCTCGGCGTGGACGCCGGGCCCTGGATGCTTCTGCTGCTGGTCGCCGGGGGGTTCGCCGCCGGGCTCATCGACGCGATCGTCGGGGGCGGCGGGCTGCTCCAGCTACCGGTGCTGCTCTCGGTGATGCCGGGCGGCACGGCGGTTCCGCTGGGCGTCAACAAGTCGGTCTCGGCGGTGGGGAACGTCGCCTCGGCGGCGGTCTACTGGCGGCGCAACCCCGGCAGCCGGATCGACCTGCGGCTGCTCGCGTGGTCCGGCGGCGCCGCGGTGGGCTGCGCCATGCTTGGGGCCTGGATCGCCACCGGCATCTCGATGGAGCTGTTCCGGCCGCTGGTCATCGCGGCGCTGCTCGCGGTGCTCGGCTTCACCGTCCGCGGCTGGGTGAAGGAGGCCCGCGGCGGGGGAGCGGCGGCGGGCGCCCCGGAGAACCCGGCGGCCGGCGCCGGCGCGCCGGGGGTCCGGGGCAGGCTGGCCGGGGCGTCGGCGGCGATCGGCGTCTACGACGGGCTCATCGGCCCGGCTACCGGGAGCTTCCTGCTGCTGGCCTTCCGCCGGATCCTCGGCGGCCGGCTGGTCGACGCGCTGGCCACCGCCAAGGTCGTCCAGTGCCTGATGAACATCGGCGGAGCCGCGGTGTTCGCCGCGCTGACCGCACTGCCCTGGCCGCTGATCGCCCTGCTCAGCGCCGCCAACCTGACCGGTTCGGCGATCGGTGCGCGGATCGCCCTCAGCAGGGGCGACCGGCTGGTCAAGACCCTGCTCGTGGCCGGCGTGCTGGCCACCGTCGCCAAGCTCTGCTGGGACCACTTCTCCTGAGCCCTATCCTGCTCAAGCCCGAGCGGAACGGAAAAAGAGCAGGGGACGGGAACGTGGCAGGGGCCGGGGCGGAGACGAGGCTGGAGCGGCGGGTCCGGGAGGCCGCGGAGGACGCGGTGCGGCGGCGCGGCGCGGTCAGCGCACTGGACGTGCTGACCGGGCTGGGCTGGGTCACCGACAAGGCGGTGCAGGACTGGCGGCAGGGCAGGGTGGACGCGCTGGACCGGCTGGTCCAGGCGCCGCCGGAGAAGCGGGCCGCGGCGCTGGAGGCGCTCCGCGCCTGGGCGGAGCGGGGCGGCCTGGCCGCCGAACCGGTCGACTACGCCGCGGCGACCCGGGACCGCAGGCCGCTGCGGTTCACCGCCGAGGGGTCGGCCGACACCGAGCTGGCGCACCGCACGCACTGGGTGTCGCCGCAGGCCACCGCGGCGCAGCGGCGGCGGGAGGAGACCCGCCGGGCCAAGGCCCCCGACCTGGTGGTCACCGAGGTGCAGGCGGTCCGCGAGTGCGCCGAGTGCGCGGAGAGCGGCACCGGCCCGCACCTGGAGGAGGGTTCCGCGGTGTACTGCCTGGACTGCGCGGACCTCGGCCACCTGGTGTTCCTCCCGGCGGGCGACGCCGCGCTGACCCGCCGGGCGAAGAAGGCGAGTCGGCTCTCCGCGGTGGTGCAGCGCTGGGTCGCCTCCCGCCGCAAGTACCGCAGGATCGGGCTGCTGGTGGAGGAGGGCGCCCTGGAGGAGGCCGAGGCGCAGTGCCTGGCCGACGAGGACGCCCGCGCCCGCCGCCGGGAGCGGGACGCGGTCCGCCGCGCCGCGCAGGACGTCGTCTTCCAGGGGCGGTTCGCCGAGGAGGTCCGGGCGGCGTTCCCCGGCTGCCCGGAGGAGCGGGCCGAGCGCATCGCCGCGCATACCGCGCTGCGCGGCAGCGGCCGGGTCGGCCGGTCCGCCGCCGGCCGGGACCTCGACCCGGGGGCGGTCCGCCGCGCCGTCGTGGCGTCGGTCCGGCACGAGGACACCCCCTACGACGACCTGCTCATGTCCGGGGTGCCCCGGGACGAGGCCCGCGCCCGCATCGCCGCCGGCATCGACCGGGTCCTCGCGGCCTGGTCCTGACAGGGAGGGCCTCTCCCCCCCGGGGCGCGGGACCCGGCGGGGAGGCCGGCCGGCTGCTTCGCCCGCCGCCCCGGCCGCTTCCGGGAGAGGGCGGGTGCGCACCGGAGAGCGCCCCGGTCCCGTCCCCCTCCCCGAAGGTCTCGGTGCTGGGGAGGGCCCCTCCGGCCGGCGGCCTCGGTGGGGGGACGGGATTCGCGCCCGGCCGGGCTCCGAGCCGCCCCTTCCACCCGGATCGCCCCATCGCTTTCCGCGGTGCGCCCGGCGCTCGGGGAGAGCGGCGGTTCCGCCCCGAGGGCGGGGAAGCCGAGGGTTCCGAGCACGGTGTCCTGGTGAAGCACCACCGCCCGGCCCGCCGCTCGTCCGGACGGCCGGGGCGGGGAGCGGGCAGGCGGCCGTGCGGAACCGGGGCGCCCCTGCGAGCGGCGGCCGCCCCTCGCGGGGGGCGGGGAGGCGACCGCGCCCCGCGCCGTTCCGGGCGGGGCGCGCCGTGCAGGCCCTACGCGTTCTCGGCCGCCGCCTCCTCGGCCAGGGCCCGGCGCCGGCGGGCGACCACGACGGAGATCGCGGGCACCAGCGAGGCCAGTGCGGCCGCCCGCATCCACGGCCGGTCGAAGACGTGCCCGGTGAGTTCGTCCAGGGAGATGCGGCCGGGGCCGGAGACCGCGATGGACGCCGCGGTCAGCCCGATCAGCGCCGGGTACTCCAGGCCGCCCTCGGTGTTGAAGAACCCGTTGGCGGAGTGCATCTCCGCGGCGACGCCCATCGCCCCCGCGACCGCGGCCGCGCCGGCCGGGGTGGCCAGGCCCAGGGCGAGGCAGGCGCCGCCGCCGGCCTCGCTCAGGCCCGCGGCGAGCGCGGTGGTCTCCCCGGGGCGGTAGCCCATGCCCTCGAAGCCCTTGGCGGTGCCCTCCAGCCCTCCGCCGCCGAACCAGCCGAACAGCTTCTGCGCGCCGTGGGCGAAGAGCGTCGCCCCCACCCCCACGCGCACCGCGAGCACCGCGACGTCGCCGGCCCGAACACACCCCATGGCAGATCCCCCCGAATCGCCGTCCGTACCGGGGCGGGCGCCGACCGGCCGCGCCGACCGCGCCCGCACCGTGAATCCACACCGTCCTCTACCCGCTTCCCACCGGTCCGAAAGCCGTTGACCTGCGCCGGGTCGGCGGGCTCAGAGGGCATGCGCCTCCACGGTGCGGCCGTCGGAGTCGGTCGGGGGTGCCGCGGCTCCAGCGGCGGCCGGGCGGCGACGCCGTCCGCGAACGCCGGGCGCACCGCGCCGGTCCGCCTCTTCCCGGAGGCCGGGCACGCCTCGGAGACCGCCTCGCCGCCGGGCACCGCGGCGAAGCGCTCCGGGCCCCGGCCGTGCCGCTCGCGGCGGAGGTCCGGGCCCAGGTCCCGGTAGGGCTCCCGCCGCTCCTCCGGCCGGTCGGTGCGGAGCACCGCCGGGGAGTGCGCCGGGAGCCGCGGGGCGTCCGGCCCCTTCGGCCGGGGCATGCCGCCCGTGCGGCCGCACGGGCGGCGGCCCGGTCAGCGCGGGGTCCGGGTCCGGCCGTGCAGCGCCAGCACGGCCGCGGTGGAGAGCGCCGCGAACCCGGCCAGCGCCAGGCAGACGGTGTGCAGCGCCGACGTGTAGGCGGCGCCCTGCAGCGCCCCCGAGGTCAGCGCGGCCAGCAGGGCGCCCACGGCGGCGATCGCGACGGTCTCCGCGGTGATCCGGACGGTGTTGAACACCCCGGCGGCGGCGCCGGCCTGCTCGGCCGGGACGCTGCCGACGGCGAGCCCGTCCAGGATGCCGTTGGTCAGGCCGGCCCCGGAGCCGACGAGCACCAGTCCGGGCAGCACCGCGAGCGGCCCGCTCTCCGGGCCGATGCCGGTGAGCAGCAGCGCCCCCGCCCCGCACAGCAGCACCGCCGCCGCGACCAGGGCGACCGGCGGCACGGCGCGGGCCAGCCGGGCGCCGGCGGAGGGCAGCAGCACGCTGGGCACGGTCAGCATGAGCAGCCACAGCCCCGCCTGCCCGGCGTCCAGCCCGACCACGCTGATCAGGTAGGACGGCAGGTAGACCAGGAGCGGGATGAGCACCGCCATGAGCGCGCCCGCCGCCGCGGCGTAGGCCAGGAACCGCCGGTCGGCCAGTAGGCCCAGGGCCAGCATGGGGTCGGCGGTGCGCCGCTCCACGAGGACGAACACGCAGCCCAGCACGGCGGCGCCGATCGCGCAGCCGAGGGTCAGCGGGTGGCCGAACCCCCGCTCCGGGCCCTCCACGAGCAGGGTGATCAGCAGGAGCAGCGCGGCGGAGAAGGAGACCGCGCCGGCGGCGTCCACCGTGCGCCCGGGGGTTCCCGGGAACCGGGGCAGCAGCGGGCAGAGCGCCAGCACCGCTCCGGCGACCAGCGCGGGCGCGACGAACACCGCGCGCCAGCCGACCAGGTCCACCAGCGCTCCGGCCACCGTCGGGCCGAACGCCGTACCGACGCCCAGCACCGTGCCGAGCAGCCCGAACGCGCGCGCCCGGGCGGCCCCGGTGAACGTCTGGGAGAGGAGGGAGGTGCCGCCGGCCACCGCCGCGGCGGCGCCCGCCCCGGCCAGGGCGCGCAGCACGTTCAGCAGCAGCACGCCGTCGGCCAGGCCGCACAGCGCCCCGGCGGTGGCGAACAGGGCGACGCCGCAGGTGAAGACCTGGCGGCGCCCCAGGACGTCGGCCAGCGACCCGGCCACCGCCAGGAAGCTCGCGAAGCAGGCGTTGTAGCCGTTGACCGCCCACTGCGCGGCGGACAGGCCGGTGCCGAGGTCGGTCTGGATGTCGGGCAGGGCGAGCGAGGCCCCGGTGATGGTGAGGGGGAAGGTCAGCGTCGACAGCAGCACGGCGGCGAGCACGAAGCGCTCGCGGCCCGCGGGCGGCACGGACGGCCGGTCGGCGCGGTCAGGGCGGATGAGGTTCACGGGAAGGCTCCGGAGATCGGGCGTGGAGCCGGGCAGCCCGAGGAGGCGCACCGGCGTCGGGCACGGTGCGGCGGAGCAGGAACCTGGGGTGAGCGCCGCCGCTAGAGGCGGCGCAGATCATTCGACTCGGGCACGGTCGGGAGCGTAGCCGAGCGGCGGTCCCGGAGCGAGCGGTTTTTCCGGGAGCGGCCGCGGCGCGGGCCGAAGGGGCCGGTGCCGCGGCCCGCGGGCTCTGCTCCCGGAGGGCCCGGAGGACGCGGAAGAGGTCGTCCACAGGCCGCCGTCCACAGGCCGCCGTCCACAGCTCCGCAGTTCGTCCGGCCGCTTGGCCCCGCCGCTGTGAGAATGCCGGCATGAACCGAGAAGACGGACGCCCCGGACCCCCCGGACCGCCCCTGCCCGGCCCCCTCCCCGCGCCGCACCGCCCCCGTGCGGAAGAGGGCCGCCCGCCTCCGCGCCCCCCTGCCTCCGGCGGCACGGTCCTCGGGCGCGCCCGAGGGGGCGGGCGCCCGGCGCTCCGCCCGCCCGCGTTCGGCCCCGGGCCGCCCGCTTCCCCCTCCGCGGCCCCCGCGCGGGCGGCCGCCGGCGGTCCATCGGTCCTCCTCGCGGCGCTCCGGCGGCCGGCCCGGCGGTCTGGAGGGGCGGTGCGGAGCGGGGCGGGGAGCCGCTCTCTGCCGCCCGGCCGCGCCTCCGGCGATAATGCGGGGCATGAATTCGGGAGACGAACGTTCCGGGCCCACCGGGCCGCCCCGCCCGCCGGCGCCTCCGCCGGTGCGGCCCGCGCCCTCAGCGCCGCCGCCTGCGCCGTCCGGGCCCTCCGCGCCGCCCGGATCGGCCGGGGGCCAGAGCGCCGGCGAGGCGGGCCGGCCGGACGAGGCGATGGTGCGGATCGCGCGGTTGGAGGACGCGGTGCACCGGGCGCAGCGGGCCGCGCCGCGGCTGCGGCTCGCCACCGCGGGGCTGGCCGCGGGGTTCACCGCGCTCGCGGTCTCCTGGTCGCTGCCGTGGCTCCGGGCCGACGCGCCGATCGGCGGCGGCTACGAGATCTTCTCCGCCCCCACCCGCAGCGCCGCCACCGGGGCCGAGCTGCTCAGCTGGACGCTGCTCCGCCCGGAAGGGCACCGGGGCATGGAGATCACCCTGGTCGCGCTGGTCCCGCTCCTCGCGGCGATGCTCGCCGCCCTGGCCGCCCTGGTCTACTCGGCCGAGGCCACCCGGGTTGCGGCCACCGTCGCCGGCGGGCTGGGCGCGATCTCCGCGCTGCTGCTCTGGGCGGGCTGGGACAACAGCGCGACCGTGCCGACCACCGGCATGCCCACCGCGCTGCTCGGCTCCGCGCTGGTGTGCGCCTCCGCGGCCCTGTGGAGCGCCGGCGAGCGGGCGGCGAGCGGCGGCCCGCCGCCCTGACCGCCCCGGCCGCGAGGGCCGCCCGGCCGCGCGGGCGGCCGGCCGGGGACGCTCCGCCCCCGGCGGCCCGCGGCCGCCTCGGAGGGCGGGTCCTACCCCCGCTCTCCGCCGTCCTCCGCGTCCCCGCCGTCTGCGGAGAGGACCTCTTCGGCGAGGCGGAGGATCTCCGCGGAGGCCTCGGGGGCGGCCTGCACCAGCCGGGCCAGCGAGTCCAGGATGGTGACCGGGCGCCCGCGGGCGGCCTCGGCGGCGGCGAGGAAGCGCCAGGAGACCAGCTCGGCGACGTCCTGCCGGGCCTCGGGGTGGGTCCAGGCGGTGGCGACCAGGGCGAGCAGCGCCGCCTCGGTCACCCAGTCCTCCGGGCCGTAGGCCAGGTCCACCAGGACGCGGCGGCGCTCGGACCCGTCCCACGGCTCGTCGCTGCGGTGGTGGGCGATGCCCAGGCAGGCCCAGGACTGCACCCGGCGCACCCAGGCCGGCCACACCCCCGGCGTCCCGGTGGGCGGCTCCGGCGGGTGCACCAGCACCCCCAGCAGGTCCTCCAGCGGGACCCCGGACAGGTGCACGGCGTCGTCGTAGGCGCCGGGGAGGTGCCGCCACGGGTAGGCGGCCGCGCGGCGGACCGCCTCGGCGGACTCCGCCGAGGGCGGCGGGACGCCCGGCCGGGCGGCGGTCCCGTCGTACTCCCACACCCGGCGGTCGACGCGGCGCACCGGCCCGCGGTCGAACACCTCGGGGACCGGCCTCCGGACGTCGGGCTCCTGCACCTCGGTGATCTGCACGGAGGAGCCCGGCAGGGCGCGGCAGAAGGCCAGCAGCGCGCTGGGCGGCTCCGGCGCGGACACGGTCAGCGACGCGCTCGGCAGCTCCTCCGGGGCGGCGCCGTCGTGCTCGCCGTCCTCCAGGAACCGGTGCAGCACGTTGGCGACCGCCTCGGTGGGCGGCGGGATCGGCCCCAGCCAGTAGCGGGACTGGGAGCTCTGCGCCAGCACGTTGTCGCCGTGCGCGTTGTCCGGGCGGTCGCGCAGGTGGTCGGCGAGCTCGACGAGGTGGTGCAGCGACCCGTCCAGGCGGAACCGCAGGCCGCGGGAGGTGGGGAAGGCGCTGGGGTCGTCCGGTTCGAACGCCAGCCCGCGCTCGACCCAGGACAGGCCGTCCCGGGGCCGGCCGGCCGAGGCGAGCAGCTCGCCGATGTCGGTGTGGAGCGCGGCGTTGGTCGGGTCGAAGCCGAGCGCGCGGATCCACGCGTCCTCCGCCTCCTGCCAGCGCTGCTCGGCGCGGTAGGCGTACCCGGCGGCGGTCGCGGCGTGGAAGGAGGGGTCCAGCCGCTCGGAGCGGAGCGCGAGGTCGATCGCCTCCCCGGTGTCGCCGGTGCGGCGGAGCAGCATCGACGCCGACCACATCAGCGCGGCGTGCCCCGGATCGGCCGCCAGCACGGAGCGGACCAGGGACAGGTAGGGGGCGACGGCCGCGCGGGCCTCCTCGGGGACCGGGTCGTCCAGCGCGGAGACGAGCCGGAGCAGGGAGGTGTGCACGAGCTCGGCGGGGAGCCGGCCGGTGGTCGCGGGATCGTGCATCCAGGCGGAGTCGGCCCAGGCGCCGTCGGGCCGGTGGCACTGGGCCGAGACCAGCAGCGGCAGCGCCTCGTCGTACCGGCCCAGGGCGGCCAGAGCGTGCGCCCGCGCCACCACCGTGCCGAGGAAGACCGACTTGTCCATCGGGAACAGGTCCGGTCCGCCGTCGGGGCGCACGGCCAGCCGGGCGAGCAGCTCATGGGCCTCGGGCAGTGCCGGTTCGAAGACGAGGGCCCGGGCGACGTGGTCGGCGGCGTGCCGCAGGTCGCCCTCGTCCAGCGCGAGCCGGGCCATGCTCAGCTCGCCCTGCGCCTCCAGCCTCGGGTCGGCGGTGCCTTCGTGTCCCTCAGTCATCAGCCCCTCACACCCTCCGATTTGCGGGTTTATGTGAAGGACTCTTCCACAACGGAGGGACAGCGGGCGACCTTCCGCGCTGTTCTTCCCGCCGGCTTCCCTACCTCCGCCGCCCCCTGCCGGTCCCGCCGGACCCGGTCGGCCGGGGCGCGGGGATCACGGCGCGGGGCGGCGGCGGGCCCGGTCCAGGTCGCGGGCGAGGTGCGAGCGGTGCAGGCGCCGGGTCCGCAGCAGCCGGGCGAGGTCGGCGCGGTTGTCGTGGGAGAGCTGCACGTGGAAGTAGTTCACCTGCTCCACCAGCGCGAAGAGCCAGAGCAGGACGCCGGGCCAGACCCGGGTGCCCGTATCGCCGCCGGCCAGGGCCGCGGCGATGGCGGCCGCCGCCGCGGCGAACAGCACGAGGTTCGCCCGCTTCAGCGCGGCGAAGACCGGCATGCCCTCGGGGAGAGGCAGGTCCCGGGCCAGCTGCCGCGCCTTGGCCCGCCAGTAGGCGCCGCCCTCGGCGATCAGGAGGAAGAGCAGCCCCAGGCCGGCGGCGTTGGCGGCGGTGAGCGGCATCTCCCACAGCAGCGCGACCGCGGCGAACAGCGGGATGCACAGCGTCTCCACCACGGCCAGGCCGCGGATCCGGCGCACCACCGACCCGCTCCTCCCGGTTCGGGTGTTCACCGCCCGCCGTCCCGCGCGCCCGCGTCCCCGTCCCGCAGCGACCCCAGGATCAGCCGGGTCAGCTCGGGCCAGGTGTCGGCGCGGACCGCCCAGCCGGGGACCGCGGACGGCGGCTCCTCCTCGCCCAGGCCGCCGGTGAACAGGTACCGGTGCGGTACGGAGTCCAGGTGGACCAGGACGTCCAGCCGGTCGTCGACGAAGTGCGTGACGCCCAGCCGCGCGGCGACCGGCGCCTTGTCCGGCCGCTCCCGGACGAAGTGCAGGTCCTCCAGGGGGACGCCGGTGCGCTCGGCGAACCGGTGCACCGCCATCCAGTCCCTGGTGCGCTGCGCGGTCCGCGGCCCGGCCTTGGAGATCACGTGGACCCGCCCGGCGAAGGCCTCGGCCAGCGCGGCCAGCGCGGCGAACACCCCGGGGACCGCGGGGGTGCTCATCGGGTCGTCGCCGAAGAACGAGGTGTCCGTGCCGTCGGCGACCCGGTCGATCACCACCCCGCCCACGTCCACCCCGAGCACCGGGGGGCCGGCGGGGGCGCGCCGGGCGGTCACCGGCCCGCCTCGGGGGCGGAGGACGGCCGGGGCGGCAGGGGCGGGGCGGCGCCCGGCCGGCCGGGGAGGGCGCCGCCCTCCCCGGCCCGGCGGCGCGCGCGGGGGCGGTTCTGCATGGCGCGAACCTACCGCCCCGCCCCCGCGCGCGCCGACCCCGGCCGGGGGGTCAGACGAACAGGCTGACCAGTGCCGCCACCGCGAAGCCGGCCACGGACAGCACCGTCTCCAGCACCGTCCAGGTGCGCAGGGTGTCCCGCTCGGAGATGCCGAAGTACTTGGCGACGATCCAGAAACCGCCGTCGTTGACGTGCGAGGCGAAGATCGACCCGGCCGAGATCGCCATGATCACCAGGGCGATGGCGGGCTGGGAGTACTCGCCGCCGGACAGCAGCGGCGCGACGATGCCCGCGGTGGTCACGATCGCCACCGTCGCCGAGCCCTGCGCCACCCGGAGCGCCACCGCCAGCAGCCAGGCCAGCACGATCACCGGCATCCCGGCGCCCTGGAACACGTCGGCCAGCGCCTGGGCGATCCCGGTGCCCTGCAGCACCGCGCCGAACACGCCGCCCGCGCCGACCACCAGCAGGATGTTGCCGACCGGCTTGAGCGAGTTGGTGGAGACGGTCTCCAGCGACTTGCGGCTCCAGCCCTGCCTGACCCCGAGCAGCCAGTACGCCAGCAGCAGGGCGATGGTCAGCGCGACGAACGGGTTGCCGGTGAACTCCAGCGCGGTGCGCAGCGCCGACTCCTCCATCGCGATCGAGGAGAAGGTGGCCAGCAGGATCAGCACCAGCGGGACCCCGATGATGGCCAGCACCGCACCGAGCGGCGCCGGCTCCTCGGTCGCGGCGCCGCCCTTGGCGCGCCGCTCCGCCTCGACCGCCGCCCGGGACTCCTCGGCGGCCTCCACCATGTCGTGCGGGACCTCCACGAACACCCGCCGGCCGATCCAGGCGGAGAACGCCCAGCCCGCGATCACCGCGGGGAGGCCGCAGACCAGGCCCATGATGATGACCCAGCCCAGGTCGACCCCGAGCAGCCCGGCGGCGGCCACCGGACCGGGGTGCGGCGGAAGGAAGGCGTGCGTCATGGAGAGCCCGGCCAGCAGCGGCATGGCGTACAGCACCACCGACTTTCCGGACCGCCTGGCCGCCGCGTAGACCAGCGGCGCGAGCACGAAGATGCCGACGTCGAAGAAGACCGGGATGCCGAAGATCAGCCCGGTCAGGCCCATGGCGAGCGGGGCGCGCCGCTCGCCGAACAGCCGCTCGATCCGCTGCGCCAGCACGGCGGCGCCGCCGCTGGTCTCCAGGATCGCGCCGATCATCGTGCCCAGGCCGATGATGATGGCGACGTGGCCGAGGATGCCGCCCATCCCCGATTCGATCAGCGAGACCGCGTCGGACTTCTGGACGGTGCCGAACAGGTCGGTGACGGAGAGCCCGGCGGCCAGGCCGACGGCGATCGACACCGCGAGCAGCGCCACGAACGGCTGCAGCCGGAAGCGGATGATGAGCAGGAGCAGCAGGGCGATGCCGAGGACCGCGATGGTGATCAGGCCGGCGGTCCCTGGGATGAAGGCGAGGAGGCCGCCGGACGCGGCGCCTTCCCCGGCGGCTGCGCTGAGGTGCATGGGAGGTACGTCTTTTCACTCGGTGGTGGACGGTGGTGGTGCTCCCGGCCCGCGGGCCGGGTTCGGGGGATGCCGGCGGGAGAGCGGGGCGGAGTCCCGCTCCGGCCGGGTGCCTGGAGGCGCGTAGAGGGCGGTGGGCCGCGGTGTCCGTGCCGCGGGAGAGGCGGCGGATCGGTTCGCGGATGCGGGGGGCGGCCGTTCGCGGCCGGGTTCCACGGGTTCCTCCCGCGCAGGGGCGCGGGCGCTCGGGGCCGGCGGGTCCGGGCCCGGCGGCCGTCCGTTCGGGCGGCTCTCCCGCCTCCTGCGGACCGGTCGGTCCTCCGGTGGACGGCGGGTGCGCCCCTTTTCCCGGAGGCGGCGGCCGGTCGGGGCCGGGGGCGTGCTCTCCGGGTGCGGTGTGCTCTTCGGATGTACCGGGGGCGCCCGGCGGGGCGGCCGGTGCGCCGGCCGCTCCTCGGGGTCCTCCGTCTTCTCCCCCCGGCGGGGGCCGCTCCGGCCTCCGCCGGGGGCGGCCGGGGGCGGTCCGCGGGGTGCGCGGTGCCGCCGCGCCCCCGTCCGGGCCGCGTCCGCCCGGAGGGCGCCGGTACCGGTGCGGGACGGGCGCGACCGGTACCGGCGCAGGGGCCGCGGCGGCTCCTCCCGGGGTCTCCGGGGCAGGCCGCCGGGCCCGGACCGGGGGCGCGCCCCCGGCGGGGGCGTCAGCCCAGCACGGCCAGGGCGTCGACCTCCACCAGCAGCCCGGCGGGCAGGCCCACGTAGACCGTGGTGCGGGCCGCCGGGGCCTCCTTCAGGTCGGCGAAGTAGGAGTTGTAGATCTCGTTGAACTCGGCGAAGTGCGCGGTGTCGGTCAGGTAGACGCGGACCATCATCACGTCCTCCCAGGTCGCGCCGCCCTCCTCCAGGATCGCCTGCACGTTGGCGAAGGTCTGCAGGGTCTGCTCGCGCAGGGTCGGGCCGACCGGGGCCGGGGCCTGGCCCTGCACCGCCGGGCCGAACCCGACCTGCCCGGCGACCTGCAGGATGCTGCCCTTCTTCACGCCGTGCGAGAACTTCGCCGGGGGCGTGGTGTGGGTGGCCGGGGTGAGGGCGGTCTTCTTCGACGGCTCGCTCATCGGTGCGCTCTCCTCATACGTGGCTGTTCTTCGGTGCCGCGGGGGCGGGTGCCCGGCGGTCAGGTTCCGGCCGGCCCGGGGGCCGTTCCGGAGTACTCCGCGGAGATCGCCTCGGCGGTGCGCCGGATCTGCGGGAGCAGGGCGAGGAGCCCGTCCGCGCCCACCACGACGTTGGGCGCGGACAGCGACATCGCCGCGGCGACGCGCCCGTCCGGGCCGCGGATCGGCGCCGCGACGCAGTTGATGGACTCCTCGTGGCCACCCAGGTCGGTGGCCCACCCCTGCGCGCGCACCTTGGCCAGTTCGGCCAGGAAGGCCGGGGCGTCCGGTGTCGAGCGGGGCGTGTATCGGGGGTAGTCGAGGCGGCGGGCGACCTCGTGCCGCTCCGCCTCGGGGAGGTCCGCCAGCAGCAGCTTGGCCACCGCGGCCACGGTGATCGCCACCGGCCGGCCGATGCGCGAGTACATCCGCACCGGGTAGCGGCTGTCGACCTTGTCGATGTAGATGACCTCGCCCTCCTCGTACACCGCGAGGTGCACGGTGTGCCCGGTCTCGGCGTTCAGCCGGGCCAGGTGCGGGTGGGCGACGTCGCGCACGTCCAGCGACTCCATCGCCTGCTGGGCCAGGGCGAACAGCCGGGCGCCCAGCCGGTAGCGCTGGTCGGGCTGGCGGTAGACCACGCCGTGCTCGCACAGGGTGCGCAGCAGCCGCAGCGCGGTCGACTTGTGCACGCCGAGCCGGGTGGCCACCTCCTCCAGGCCGGCGGGCCCCTCGGCGAGGAGCGGGAGGATGGTCAGGGCGCGGTCGACGGTCTGGCTCATGGCGTCCGGGCCTTTCCGGCAGGAGATCCCGCCCCGGCGGTCCAGCCGGGGCCGAGGCGCAGTCTCTCCCAGTCGCCGTCGGAGAGGGCGGCCAGCTCGCCGGTGCGCTCCCGGGACGGCGGCTCGGCCAGGTCGCCGGGGACGGCGAGCGCGGCGGCCGCGAAGAGGTGCCCGTGGCGGAGCCGCTCCAGCGGGGCCAGGCCGCGCAGCGTCGCGGAGAGGAACCCGGCGGCGAACGCGTCGCCCGCCCCCACCGGGGCCACCACGTCCACCCGGGCGGCCGGGGCGAACAGCCCGCCGGGGGTCTGCGGGGTGAACGCGGTGGCGCCGGCCGGGCCCTCCTTGACGACCAGCACCGGCGGCTCGGGCAGCGCGGCGCGCACCGCCGCGGGGCCGCCGGACACCCCCCAGGCCGCCTCGGCCTCGTCCTCGCCGACGAACACCACGTCGCAGCCGCGGGCCAGGTCGAGCAGGACCTCCGGGCCGGCCGGGGCGCCGGGCCACAGCCCGGCCCGGTAGTTGACGTCGAAGGAGACCAGCGGGCGGCCGGGGCGGTCCGAGGTGAGCCGGCGGAGCAGGCCCAGGCAGTCCGCGGAGAGCGCGGCGGTGATGCCGGTCAGGTGCAGCACCCGGCCGGCGTCGGCGTCGGCGGCGGGCACCGTCTCCGCCGACATCGCCGAGGCCGCGGAGCCGGCCCGGTAGTAGACCACCTCGGACAGCTCGGGGCCGCCATCCGGGCCGGTGGGCCGCTCCCCGGCGGTGCGGAAGTAGACGCCGGTGGGCCGGTGCGGGTCGCGGCCGACCGCGGAGGTGTCCACCCCGTAGGAGGCGACGGCGCGCACCAGGTAGTCGCCGAAGCCGTCGGCGCCGACCCGGCTGAGCCAGCGGGCCCGGTGCCCGGCGGCGGCCAGGGTGCAGGCCACGTTGGACTCGGCGCCGCCCAGCGAGCGGTCGAACGAGGGCACATCGGCGAGCCGGCCCGGGCGCGACGGCAGGAACGTCACCAGGGACTCTCCGAGGCAGACCGCCTCGGGGGCGTGCGGCGCGGTGCTGTTCACGTCGGGAAGGGCTCCTCGTCCACCGGGGCGTCGGTCGGACGGCGGCCGGACGGCCCGAAGGCGCCGTTGACCACCGCTTCCCCGGATGGTAGACAGCGATGAGCGACGAACGCAACGACCATTGCACATGCTGCAACGCACCTCGGGGAGCCGCCATGACCAGCGCCGACAGCCCTTCGGGGGGCCGCCTCACCGGCCTCGACACGCTCGCCGGCGAGATCGTCGACGAACGCTTCAAGGGGCTCCCGCCGGACGCCGCGGGGCTGGCGGCCGGCGCGCTGGCGGCCGAGCGGCGCAACCTGTTCACCGGCGGCTTCACCACCCCGGTGCTGGCGCTGTCGGCCGAGCGGACCGAGCACAACCTGGCGCTGATGGAGTCCTACGCCGAACGGCACGGCCTGGCGTTCGCCCCGCACGGCAAGACGTCGATGGCGCCGCAGCTGTTCGAGCGCCAGCTGGAGCGCGGAGCCTGGGGGATCACCCTGGCCGTGCCGCACCAGGTGCGGCTGGCCCGCCGGTTCGGCGTCCCGCGCATCTTCCTCGCCAACGAGCTGGTGGACGCCGCCGCGCTGCGCTGGCTCGCCGCCGAGCTCGACGCCGACCCCGGCTTCGCCTTCTCCTGCTACGCGGACTCGGTGCGCGGCGTCGAGCTGATGGACGCCGCGCTGCGCGCCGCCGGCGCCCGGCGCCCGGTGGACGTCGTGGTCGAGCTGGGCGCGGGCGACGGCGCCCGCACCGGGGTGCGCACCGAGAAGGAGGCCGCCGAGGTCGCCGACGCGGTCGCCGCCGCCGGCGCGCTCCGCCTGATCGGCGTCGCGGGCTACGAGGGCGAGGTCCCCGGCGCGGACCCGGAGCGGGTCGCCGCCTGGCTGCGCCGGCTCACCGGCCTGGCCGCCGCGTTCGACGCCGCGGGCCGCTTCGACCACCTCGGCGCGGACGAGCAGATCATGGTCACCGCCGGCGGCAGCGCCTGGTTCGACCAGGTCGCCGAGGTCTTCGCGGAGCTCGGCGGGCTCTCCCGGCCGGTGCTCAAGCTGCTCCGCTCCGGCGCCTACGTCTCGCACGACGACGGCCTGTACCGCGAGCGCACCCCGTTCAACCGGGTCCCGGAGGAGGGGGAGCTGCGCGCGGCGTTCACGCTGTGGGCGCAGGTGGTCTCCCGGCCCGAGCCCGGCCAGGCGTTCCTCAACGCGGGCCGCCGGGACGCCGCCTACGACCAGCACCTGCCCGAGGTGCACCTGGTCCGCTCGGCCCGCGACGGCGCGGTCCGCCGCGCCGAGGGGGTCGCCGTCACCGGCCTGTCCGACCAGCACGCCTGGCTCCGGGTGGACGGCGCCGACCTGGAGGTCGGCGACTGGGTCGGCATGGGCATGTCGCACCCCTGCACGATCTTCGACAAGTGGCAGATGGTGCCCCTGGTCGAGGAGGACGGCACGGTCACCGACCTGATCCGCACCTTCTTCTAGGCCGGCGCGAGGAGGGGCCCGGGGAGGGGCGCACCGCCCCCCGGGGCCGCCCTTCTCCCCGGCCCGCGCCACCGGCCCCTCCGGGCCCGCCGGAGCCCACCAGACCGAGGAAGGACCCCCCATGGACCTGGTCATCACCGGAGCCCGCGTCATCGACGGCGGCGGAGGCCCGTCCTACCGCGCCGACGTCGGCGTGGACGGCGGGCGCATCACCGCGATCCACCGGGAGGGCGACGCCGGGCCGCGCCCCTCGGCCGCCCGCACCCTGGACGCCGGCGGCCTGGCCCTGGCGCCCGGCTTCATCGACATGCACGCCCACTCCGACCTGGCGCTGCTCCGCGACCCGGACCACTCGGCCAAGGCCGCCCAGGGGGTCACCCTGGAGGTCATCGGGCAGGACGGGCTCTCCTACGCCCCGGTGGACGACCGCACCCTGGCCGAGGTGCGCCGCGCCATCACCGGCTGGAACGGCGACGGCTCCGACATCGACTTCGACTGGCGCACGGTGGGGGAGTACCTGGACCGCCTGGACCGGCAGGGCACCGCGGTCAACGCCGCCTACCTGATCCCGCAGGGCACGGTGCGCATCCTCGCGATGGGCTGGGCGGACCGCCCGCCCTCCGCCGACGAGCTGGACACGATGAAGCGCTTGGTCGCGGAGGGGATGGAGCAGGGCGCGGTCGGCATGTCCTCCGGGCTGACCTACACCCCGGGCATGTACGCCTCCGGCGCGGAGCTGGCCGAGCTGTGCAGGGTGGCCGCCGCCTACGGCGGCTACTACTGCCCGCACCACCGCTCCTACGGGGCCGGCGCCCTGGAGGCCTACGCGGAGATGGTCGAGCTGGCCAAGGAGTCCGGCTGCCCGCTGCACCTGGCGCACGCCACCATGAACTTCGCGCCCAATGCCGGCCGCGGCCAGGACCTCCTCGACCTGCTGGACGCGGCCATCGCCGAGGGCGCCGACATCAGCCTGGACACCTACCCCTACACCCCGGGCAGCACCACCCTGGCCGCGATGCTGCCCAGCTGGGCGGGGGAGGGCGGCCCGGAGGCGACCCTGGCCCGGCTCGCCGACCCCGCCGAGACGGCGCGCATCCGGCACACCATGGAGGTGGAGGGCTCCGACGGCTGCCACGGGGTGCCCATCGAGTGGGACACCATCGAGATCTCCGGGGTCTCCGATCCGGAGCTGGCGCCCTACGTCGGCCGCACCATCGCCGCCTCGGCGGCCGAGCGCGGCGAGGAGCCGTTCGCCGTCGCGCACCGGCTGCTCACCGCCGACCGGCTGGGCACCGCCATCCTCCAGCACGTCGGGCACGAGGAGAACGTCCGCACCATCATGCGCCACCCGGTGCACACCGGCGGCAGCGACGGCCTCCTCCAGGCCGCCAAGCCGCACCCCCGCGCCTACGGCACCTTCCCCCGCTACCTCGGCCGCTACAGCCGCGACCTGGGCCTGCTCTCCCTGGAGGAGTGCGTCGCCCACCTCACCTCCCGCCCCGCCGCCCGCCTCCGCCTCCCCGACCGGGGCCTGGTCCGCGAGGGCCACCGCGCCGACCTCGTCCTCTTCGACCCGGACACCGTCGCCGACACCGCCACCTTCGACGAACCGCGCAGCCTCCCCGAGGGCATCCCGCACGTCCTCATCTCCGGCCGGCCGGTCATCCGCGACGGCCGCCGCACCGACGTCCTGGCAGGCCGCTCGGTCCGCCGCACCCCGCTCTCCTGAAGACCCCGCCCCCGCCCGCCCGCCCGCCCGGCCGGGCGGGCGGGGGCGGGCATGGCCGCAACCGGCCGACCGCTCTGCTCCGGAGGCGTTCGCCCGTTCCGGGCCCACGTGCCGGAGAAGACCGCACCGACTGCCCTGGAAGCCATCGGAATCAGCGGGGCGGGCTCCCCTGATCAGGCCGGATCGCTGTACTCGGTGCCTCGGCCGAGTGCGTTCCCCGCCCGCCTCCTCTGCGCCGGGGCGGGTTTCACCTGATCCCCCGGTCCCCGGGACCGCTCTTCGGCGAGCACTCCGGGACGGGAATTGTCGTTCGTTCGTGACAGTATGCGTTCGGCTGGTCGCAGGTACTGGGGATCGGGGTGTGTCCATGGATGTCCGTTTCGGACCTGAGGCGTGGTCCGTTTGGGGAAAGACGGGCGCGAAAAGCAGAGCCGAAGGGGTGACCGAAAAAGATTGGCACCCGCTGGCGGCGCATTCGCTGGACACCATGAACGTGGCCGATCGGTTGTGGGACGGCTACCTTTCCCCTGCGTTCCGGAGGCGCCTGGCGGTCGGTCTCCCCGGTGGGCCCGAGCAGCGGGACCAACTGGCCCGAGGGCTCTTCCGGTGGTTGGCGGCCCTGCACGACCTGGGCAAGTGCACCCCCGGATTCCAGCAGCGGAGCGATCTGCACTTTCCCCGGGTGAAGGCCCTGCTGCCGGTGGCGAAGGCGCCGGAGCACCGGGCGCACAACCTCGTCTCGGCGCACCTCCTCTACCGGTTCGCCAGGGAATCCGGCTGGGAGGTACGGGCGGCGAAATGGGCGGCCGCCGTCGTCGGCGGCCACCACGGGGTGTTTCCCGCCCCTGATCTCCTCCATGCGGAATCGGCCTTCGGCGAGAGCGAGATCGGCGGCGGGGAATGGCGCCGTGCTCAGCGGGAACTCTTCGACCGGCTCACCGAGGCATCCGGGGTCCGGCTCGACCTCCTCGCGGGCCACGTGCCGCCGATCGGGGCGCAGATGGCCTGTGCCGGCGCGGTCATTCTGGCCGACTGGCTGGCCAGCAACGAGGGGTTGTTCGGATACGCGAACAAGGGGTCGGAGGACTACCCGGAGGCCTCGCGGCGCACCTCGTCCGGTTTCGCCGCCACCATGCAGTTGGGCGACGTCTGGCGGCCCGAGCCGGAACCGGACGCGCACGCGCACTACCGCTCCCGGTTCGGGATCGGGACCCCGCGCGACACCCAGGTCGTCGCCTACGACATCGCGGCGTCCATGGAGCGGCCCGGCCTGATGGTCATCGAGGCCCCCACGGGTGAGGGAAAGACGGAGGCCGCACTGGCCGCCGCCGAGGTCATGGCGGCCCGGTCCGGTGCCAACGGGCTCTTCTTCGCACTGCCCACCCAGGCCACCGGCAACCAGATCTTCGACCGCGTCCTCGACGACTGGGTCACCCGCCTGCCGCAGGGCACCCCGCCCACCGTGGGGCTGGTGCACGGCAAGGCCGCCCGGCACGAGAAGTTCCACGACCTGCCGCTGGCGGGCGTGGGCGAGCACGGCCAGGACGCGGTCACCGCGTCCCAGTGGATGCGGGGAGGCAAGAAGGCGCTGCTCTCCCCGGTGTCCGTGGGCACCATCGACCAGCTGCTGTTCGCCGGGGTGAGCGCGCCGCACGTGATGCTCCGGCACACCGCCCTGGCCGGCAAGGCGGTGGTCGTGGACGAGGTGCACGCCTACGACACCTACATGGCGCAGATCCTCCACCGGGTACTGCGCTGGCTCGGCCTGCACGGAGTCCCGGTGATCCTGCTGTCCGCCACCCTGCCCCCCGCCGCGCGCGCCGCCCTCGTCGATGCCTACGCCCCCGGGGCGGACGGCACGGTCGACGCAGGGTATCCGCAGGTCACCTGGGTGGAATCGGCGGACCCCGCCGAGCCCGCACCGGCGGAGTCCTTCTTCGCGCCGAGCGTAGAGGAGGCATCGGCGCCACGGGTGGGCGTCCGCGCGGCGGAGCGGACCGAGGAGCGGGCCGCGGACCTGGCCGTGGAGTTCTTCCCGGAAGGAGAGGGCCCACTGCCGCTCGCACGGCGGATCGCCGACCTGACGGCGGACGGCGGGTGCGCGCTGGCGGTCCGCAACACCGTCGGGCGCGCCCAGGAGCTCTATGACGGGCTGGTCGGCCTCTTCGGCGCAGAACAGGTCACTCTGGTCCACTCCCGCTTCACCGCGGACGACCGGAACCGGTTGGACGCCTCGCTGCGGGAGCGGTTCGGGCCGCCGAAGAAGGACGAGGAGACGGGGGACGCGATCGAGCTCCCCGGGCGCCCGAGCCGGCATGTCGTCGTCGCCACCCAGGTCGCAGAGCAGTCCTTGGACGTCGATTTCGACCTGGTCGCCAGCGACATGGCCCCGGTCGACCTGCTGCTGCAGCGGGCCGGACGCCTGCACCGGCACCGGCGGCCGAAGCCCCGGCCCGAGGCCCTGAGGGAACCGAAGCTGATCGTCGCGGGGTTCTCGATCGGAGCCGAAGCGGCGCCGCCGCGGTACCCGACCAAGGACGACCGCCCCTACCTGCACCACCTGCTGCTGCGCACGCATGCCGCTCTCATGGCCGCGGCCGGGGAGCAGAAGCGCGCCACCGGCCCCGTGCTGCGGATCCCGCAGGACGTTCCAGGCCTCATCGACACGGTGTACGGGGAGGACGAGATCGGCCCGCCCGGTTGGGAAGCGGCGATGAAAGAGGCCCGAGCCGGTGCGCTGAGCGCCTTCGACGACCTCAGGCGGCACGCGCGCGCCCTGTTGCTGAAGGAGCCCGACGCCTCCGATCCGGACCTGGGCGCCCTCTGCCGCGCCACCGCCCACGAAGCCGATGAGGAGGAGCGCGGGCATCTGCTCCGGGTCCGCTCGGGACCGATGAGCGTGGAGGCGGTCCTGCTCCGCCGCGCCGGAACGGCGGTGGCGCGAACCGTCTCGGCCGGAGGCAAGGTGGACGTTCCCCTCGATCGCACCCCGAACCGGAGGCAGAAAGAGGCCGTTCTCGGCCAAACGGTCCGCCTGCCGAAGTGGATGGTCGACACTGATGCACTCGAGTGCCCACCGGGGTGGAAGAACGCCCCCTGGGCGCGCGGGCTGCGCGTGCTGCTGCTGGGACGGACCTCCGGAACGGTCCGGCACGGAAAGAAGACCTTGGGCTACGACCCGGAGCGGGGGATCAGCGCATGACCGTGACCGTCCCTACAGAGGCCGGCCTCTCTTTCGACCTGATCGATGAGCCCTGGCTGCCCTGCATCGGGGTGGACGGGCGGCACCGCACCGCCTCCCTGCGGGAGGCGCTGACCGAGGCGCACGAGATCCGGGACCTCGTGGTGGACGTCCCCACCCAGTACCCGGCGCTGGTCCGGCTGCTGCTGGCGGTGCTGCACCGGGCCCTCGGCGTCAAAGGCGGGAAGCAGTACGCGTCGCAGCCCCGGAACCAGGTCGACTGGAAGCTCCTCTACGGTTGGGGGCGCTTTCCCCGGGAACCGCTCGACGCCTACCTCGACACCTGGCGGCACCGGTTCGACCTGTTCGCGGAGGAGCGCCCGTTCTTCCAGGCGGCCGATCTGGCGGTCAAAGGCAGAAGCGATGCCGAAGGCGGTGGGGCCAAACCCTCCAACCTGCTCATTCCGCACGCGGCCAGCGGCAACAACGCGCCGATCTTCTCCGCGGCCCGGGACGGCCGTCCCGTCCGCCTCACCCCGGCGGAGGCGGCGCGCTGGCTGGTGCACGTGCACGCCTGGGACACGGCCGGCATCAAGACGGGGGCCATCGGCGACCCGAAGGCGAAGGCCGGCAAGACGACCGGCAACCGGACCGGCCACCTCGGCTCGCTCGGGGTGCTCCTCCCCACCGGGGCGACCCTGTGGGAGACCCTCATGTTCAACCTCCTTCCGTTGGACGACGACGTGTCCCCCGAGGACGACCTCCCCTTCTGGGAACGGGAGGAGGGCCTCGACTCCACCTGGCGGGAGCGGCTGCCCCGCGGCGTCATCGACCTGTACTGCTGGCCGGCGCGGCGGGTGAGGCTGCGCCCCGGCGGGGCCCGAGACGGAGAGGGGCCGTCCGTACGGCACGTACTGGTCTGCGCCGGGGACCGGTTGCTGGACGGGTCCACCCTGCACAGCCTGGAACCGCACTCCGCCTGGTGGGCGGTGTCCAAAGACGATGAGAAGAAGGAGAAGCGCACCGAGGGGATGCCGGAGCAGTACCGGTCGGAGCGGCACCGGCCCGGTCGGCAGCTCTGGCGGGGCCTCGGCGGCATTCTCGGCCGCAAGAACGAGCTCAGCGGTCCGAAGGCCTACAAGCGCCCATTGGCCTTGGAGAACCTCGCCGCCGCCGCCGACGGAGCGGTGGCCGGGGAGCGCGTCATCCAGGTGCGGGCGTTCGGCACCACATATGGGATCCAGAGCGCCGTCGTCGAGGAGACCTACACCGACACGCTTCCGCTGCCGGTGGCCCTGCTCCGCCCGCAGGGAGCACACGAGCTGGACGCCGTCGCGGTCAGGTGCGTCGAGGACTCGGAGCGGGCGGCGCGGGCGCTCGGCCGGTTCGCCGCGGACATCGCCTTCGCGGCAGGCGGCGACGGGGACGCGGAGAAGAGCCGCCAGGCCGAGGCGCAGAACCGGCTCTACCTGATGCTGGACCACCCGTTCCGGGACTGGATCGCCCGCCTCGCCGACGGACGGGCCGCAGAGGAGCACAGGGGCGGATGGCACCGGCGGGTCCGCACCGCGGCCGGCAGGCTCGCCGCGGACCTCGCCGCGTCCGCGCCGGTGACGGCAGAGCGGGTGCGCCTCCGCCCTCCGCCCGGCGGCAAGGAGGGAAGGCCGCGGCCGATCAACCTCGCCATCGCCTGGAACGACTTCACCCACCGTCTGCACCAGGCGGTACCGCAAGCCGGTCGGGGAAGCGGAGACGACGAGAACGGAGGTCCACGATGACATCTCCGACCGTGTGGACGGACGGACACCTGAACCGTGCCGCGGAGTGGCGGCGCGAGTGCGAGCGGCGCCTCCAGCGGGAGCTGGGGGAGCTCTTCACCGAGGGCGGGGAGGGAAAGCGGGCTCCGTCCGCGCTCCGGGAAGGAGCCCCGGCGACGCTCAACCGGTGGCGGAAGGCGTTCGCCGGCCCGCCCCGGTCCAATCCGGTCCTGGCCATGCCGATCGCCAACATCCTCGGAGACCTGGGGGAGGGCCGGCAGGCGCGGCGCTGGGAGGAGGCGATCCACTACGGACTGGGCCTGTTCGCGGTCCACCAGCAGTCCAAGGACGCACCCATGCACGTCCCCGCCGAGCGGGGGCAGGCCGGTTTCAGCCTGGGATCCGCCTGCCGGGAGCTCGCCCGCAGGAAGGCCGGCGAGTTGGAGAAGCGGGAGTACCCGCCGCAGCTCCCCCAGCACGAATCGGTCAACCGCGGACTGGTGCGGCGGCTCGACGCGGCGGTCGGCGCGGGCAGCACCAGAGAGGCGGTCCAGCACGTCCGAGGGCTGATCCCCCTGCTCAAAGCGGAGGACATCGCCCTGGACCACGGTCGGCTCATCACGGCCTTGGCCGAAAGCGGCGACCCGGCCCGGCGCGGACGGGTCGGATACGGGTGGAGCCGCGACTTCTACCGCCCCCTTCCGGCGCCCGCCCGCGATGGCGCCGCTTCCGAAGACGACGACAGCAAGGAGTAGCGAATCCCCATGGTCTTCCTGGACGTGCACGCGATCCAGTCGGTCCCCCCGGCCAACATCAACCGGGACGAGAACGGCAGCCCGAAGACGGCCCTGTACGGCGGGGCGCGGCGGCTCCGGGTCTCCTCCCAGGCGTGGAAGCGGGCCGCGCGCAAGGAGCTGGAGCGGGCCTCGGCCGGCTTCCAGGAGTCGCAGCGCACCAAGCGCCTGCCGGAGAAGCTGGAGGCGGAGATCACCGCCCTCGCCCCGCACCTGGCCGACCGGGCGGGTGAGATCGCTGAGACCGCGGTCAAGGAGCTCTTCAAGGTCAAGACCAAGGCCGGGAAGAACGGGAAGCGGCCGACCACCGAGTACCTGCTCTTCCTCGGCGACGAGCAGCGCAGGCGCGTCGCCGAGCTCCTGGTCGGGGCCGAGGAGAAGGTCCTGGGAGCCGTGGGCGACGCCAAGAGGTTCGAGAAGGCCGCCAAGGAGCTGGGGCTCCGGGAGGCGATCGACGGCGGCCACCCGCCAGCGGTCGCCCTGTTCGGCCGGATGATCGCCACCGATCCCGAGCTCAACGTCGACGCCGCCTGCCAGGTCGCGCACGCCATCTCCACGCACGCGGTGGAGGCCCAGTTCGACTACTACACGGCCGTCGACGACGCCGCCCAGGACGCCGACGAGACGGGCGCCGGCATGATCGGCAGCATCGAGTTCAACGCCGCCACCATGTACCGGTACGCCGCCGTCGACCTGGAGAGCCTGGTCCGCAACCTCGACGGGGACCGCGGGTTCGCCGCCGAGGCGGCCACCGCGTTCGCCAGGGCCTTCCTGCTCAGCATGCCCACCGGGAAGCGGACCACCTTCGCCAACAACACCCGGCCGGACTACGTGCTGCTCTCGATCCGCGACGACCAGCCGGTCAGCCTGGCCGGGGCGTTCGAGCGCCCGGTCACCGCGGAGAACGACGACGGCGACCTGCTCGGTTACACCGCCCGGTCGGTGCGGCGGCTGGTCGACTACCACGCGGCCCAGGACGAGCAGTACGGAAGCGCCCCGGACACGGTCGCCACCGCCTCCCCGGACTGGGTCGCCGAGGCGGTCGGGGGCGGCCTGCGGGTCCCGGCGGAGCCGGTACCGCTGCCCAAGGCGCTGGACCGGGTCCGCGGCCGGCTGGCCGAGCTGATCGGCGGCGGGGATGGCTGAGCAGGTCGACGTGCTCGCCCTGCGGCTGGGCGGCCCGCTGCAGTCGTGGGGCGGGGGGACCCGGTTCACCACCCGGGGAACGCTGAGCCACCCGACCAAGTCGGGGGTGGTAGGGCTGTGCGCGGCCGCGCTCGGCCGGCCGCGCGGGGCGGACCTGTCCGATCTGGCCGCACTGGAGTTCGGGGTGCGCACGGACCGGCCGGGCGAGCTGCTGATCGACTACCACACGATGTCGGCGGCCTCCCACGGGCCGCTGGCGCCGAAGGAGCAGCGGCTGCCCACCGCCGACGGCAAGATGCTGAAACCCGGGGAAGGGAAGATCTCGCGCCGCTACTACCTGCAGGACGCCGTCTTCACCGCGGCGTTCGCGGGGCGGACGGACGGGCAGCGCGACTTGCTGCGCCGGCTCGAGGAAGCGCTGCGCCGACCGCGCTACCCCCTCTTCCTCGGCCGCCGCTCCTGCCCGCCGGACCGGCCCGTGCTCATCGCGCGGTTCGAGGGCGCCGCGGGGGCGCACCGGGCGCTCTCCTCGCTGATCCCGTGGCAAGTGCCGAAGTGGCGGCGTGTGCGGCGCCGCGAGGCCCCCGAGCGGCTGGCCGTGGCGTTCGACCACCCCGAAGGCGAGGAGCTCATCGACGACCTCCCGGCGGGAGGGGCCGCGTTCGATCGGGTCTTCGCGCACCGTCCGGTCCGCCACGATCACATTGAGCCGGGCCGGCTGCCGGTCGGCCCGGAGGGCTCCGGGCCGCCGCAGGAGGAAGAAGACGAACCGCCGCTCTTCGACGGCGAGGCGGCGCTGGGACTTCTCCCCGCGCTGAACGAGGAGGTGTGAGGTGTACCTGACCAGGACGTTCATCAATCCTCGCCGGCGTGGGGCCGTCCCCTTCATCGGGAACCCGCAGAAGCTGCACGCGGCCGTGATGCAGGCGTTCCCGCAGTCGCCGGCGTCCGATGCGGCCGAGGGGGCGCGGGTGCTCTGGCGGTTGGACGGAGACGATCCCCGGCGGCCGGTGCTGTGGACGGTCTCGCCGGACAGGCCGAGCATGAGGCACGTCACCGAGCCCTACGGCTGGCCGGAGTCGGACCGGGCCTTCGAGACCAGGGAGTACGGTCCACTGCTGGACCGGCTGGGGGAAGGGCAGCGCTACATCTTCCGGGTGACGGTCAACCCGGTCAAGGCGCTTCCGCCGGCAGAACCGGAGCAGGGGAGCCCGGACGGAAAGCGCCCCCGGGGCGGGAGGGTCCCGCTCGTCGGCGTCGAGGCGCAGGTCGAATGGTTCGCGGAGCGGAGTGAGAAATGGGGGTTCCGGCTCCTGCCCGGCCGGGTCGGCCGCCCTGACGCCGATGCCGACGGGCGCCCCGCTCGCGCGGTCGAGGTGAGGGACAGCCGGAAACTCCGCTTCTGGCGGGAGAAGAAGGCCAAACCGGTGGTCCTCAACACCGTCACCTTCGAAGGGCTGATGGAGGTCGCCGACGCCGAGGCCCTGCGCACGTCTCTCACCCGCGGCGTCGGACGGGCCAAGGGGTACGGCTGCGGCCTGATCAGCCTGGCCCCCGCCCCCGGCGGCCGGTGACGGAGCACGGCCCGAGAGCGAGCGCCGGAGACGTCCGGAAAGGGAACCCGGGGGCGGTCTCACGTGAAGGGGTGAGGCCGCCTGAGAAGCCGCCTGAGAACAGGCCCGGCAGCGCCGGAGGCGCTCTGGCCGGCCTGCCCGCTCCGGGAAGGGGATGTCCGGCCGGGTCAGCCGAAGGCCGGCCCCAGGGCGGACAGCTCCGGGTGGTGGCGCAGGTTGTCCTCGCCGAACACCAGGTAGACCAGGAGCACGGCGAGCCAGGGCGCGGCCGGCCCCTGCCAGCGCACCGGCTCGCAGTCGGGGAACATCTGCACCACGGCCCATTCGCCGAGCAGCGTGTGCACCTGGATGCTGCCCTGGTGGTACCAGGAGAGCCACCGGGTGCCCTCCACCAGCGCGAGCAGCCGGGTGCTGGTCACGTACACGGTGACCTGCTGGAATTCGCGCCACTGGGCCCGGGCCATCGCCTCCGCGCGGCCGCGTGCCGAAGCGTTGCCGATCGCGTCCGCGGCGAGCCCCGTGGCGACGAACAGCGGGGACCCGAAGTAGAAGTTGGAGTTCTGCTGGTAGGAGACGTCCATCCCGTAGTACCGGGAGTAGTCGAGGACGACCGCCGCGTGCGCCTTCTCCCCGGGCTCCAGCCGGACGGGCACGTAGGGCATCTCCGGCAGCGGTTCGCCGCCGAGGAGCGCCTCGCGGAGCGCCACTGCGGACTGCCAGCCCTGGTTCCAGATCCCGTCGAGGGTCGGCACGTTGTCGGTCATGGTGTGCTCCGTCGCGTCACGATCGGCAGGGGGGCACGCGGCCGTCCCGGCGGCGGGACGGCCCCCGCCGCACCGGTTCCGGTGCGTCGACGGGATTCTACGCAGTGCCGCCCCGCCGCACAGGCCGAAGAGGGCGGCCGGGAGCCCCCTCCGGGGGACCGGTACGCGGATCTGCGCCGCCGGTTCGCTCCCGGAGGGCCGAGGCTCCGTCTTCTCAGGCTTCCTCGGCCCTCCGGACGCCGGGTCCGGGCGGTGCCTTCGGCGGTTTCGCCGTACTGCGGGGCCCGGCCCCGGGGCCGGTAGGCCTCCTCGCCGGGTCGGGCCTACCGGACCCCGGCCGCTCCGCTCAGGGGGACTCCCAGATGGTCAGCTCGATGGTGTTCTCGCCGCTGCCCTTCGGGGCCGCGGTCACCTCGAAGTAGGCCGGGAGGCCCTCGCCGGTCTGCAGGCAGAAGCGGGCGCCGCGCTCGAAGTCGCCGTCGTAGGTGCCGTTGGTCGAGACGTTGTCCAGGCACTCCTCGGGGCCGGGCTGCTCGCCGCCTTCGGGGAGCGGGGCGAGGTAGGGCTTGTACCCCTCGGTGGACATGCTCGGTGCTCTGGAGCCCGGCTCCAGGGACAGGTCGGCGCCTCCGATGGAGGAGGAGGTGACCAGCGGCGGGTCCGAGTCCAGGTCGATGTTCTGCCCGTCGTCGCTCAGGTCGATGACGAGCTCTTCAGGGCCGAAGAGGACCACGGCCTCCTCCGGTGCCTCGCTCTCCTCGGTCGTGGTCTCCGCCGAACCGCTCGGAGCGGTCTCCGAGTCGCTCTCTTCCTCCGAGGGGGCGGTGTCGCCGGCGCTGTCCTGGGCGGGCGCCGCGGTCTCCTCCCCCTCGTCTCCGGAGCCGAAGTTCACCATGACCAGGATGACGACGACGAGCATGACCGCCGCGCCGAACAGCGCGGACAGCACTATGGCCCCGAAGTTCCGCTTCGGCGGCCGACCGCCGGCGGCGGGCTGCCCCGGGGGAGGAGGCGGTGGGGGATAGAAGCGGTTGCCGCCGGGGGCCGGGGGTGTGCTCACGTGACGTCTCCGATGCCGATTTCGTTGTGCCGACGGGGATTTTACGCAGCGTCGCCGGTCCGTGCGCCGTCCGGGCGCCGCCCCGAAACGGGAGGCGGGCGCCGGGAACGCGACGGTCTGCGGACTTCGGGAGCGTCCTTCCTGCTCCGTCGGGGTGTCCGGAATTCCTCCCCGCGGCCGAGGGGCGCCCGGGCTGCGGAAGAAGCGGCCGGACATGGCCGCCGATGGCCGAACGCGGGGCGGGGGCGGGCGATACCGTACGGAACACACCGTTGGGGGCGTGTGTCCGGGACCGGCGGTGCGGAAGAGGGTTCGCGGCGACTGGTTCTCTGGGGTGCATGGATGTTCACGGTCCAGGTGTCGAAGACCGCGCGCGGCGCCGCGTCGGACCTCAATGAGATCCTGCGGCACCCGCAGTGCGCGGGCATGGACCTGTACCTGCACGTCGACCCGGGCGAGTACGTGGTGCCCGAGGCGCACCTGGTGGACCGGCGCGTCGTCGTGGTGCCGACCGAGGGGCCGGGCACGGTGACGGTGGCCGTCGGGCGGGCGCCGGTGTTCACCGTCGTCTCCGGGAGGCTGGAGCTGTACGGGGTGGACGTGGTCGGCGGCTCCGAGGAGGACCCGCCGGTGTCGCTGCACCCCGGGGCGTCGTTCTACGCCCAGGACTGCACGTTCACCGCCCCTTCGCAGATCGACGCGCACCAGGCGCCGGTGGAGCTCGTCCGGTGCCGGTTCGAGGGCGGCGGGCTGGCCATGTTCGGCGGCGGCGGGAGCGTCACCGAGACTGCGTTCGACGGGGCCTGGCTGACCGTGGGCGGCGCCGGAGCCGCCCAGCTGGAGGGGCTGGCCTTCACCGGGTCCGGCGGGGCCGCGGGCATGACGGTCACCGCGCAGGCCGAGCCGGTGGTGCGGGACTGCTCCTTCGAGGGTGCGGGCTCCGCGGAGAAGCCGGCGCTGCTGGTCGCGGACGGGGCGGCCCCGGTGCTCACCGACTGCAGGCTCGGCGGCAGCCCCGACATCTCGGTGCTCGTCACCGACCGGGCCCGCGCCGTGTTCACCCGGCTGACCGTGGACGGCGGCGGCCCCGGCCGGGCGTCGGTGCACGTCGAGGGCGAGGCCGAAGCGGTGCTGGAGGGGTGCGAGATCACCGGCGCCGGCATCGGGCTCTACGTCAGCGGCGCCCAGGCGCGGGTGGCCGGCCTGCGCGTCACCGGCCCGTCCTGGCAGGGGATCCTGGTCGACGGCGGGCGGATCACCGGCGAGGGGGTGCGGATCGAGGACCCCGAGGCCAACGGCCTGCACCTGCGCGAGGCGCGGGCGCTGCTCTCCTCGGTGGAGATCACCGGCGCCGCGGCCGGCGCGGACGCCGCCTACCCCAGCCTCTACCTGGAGGAGAGCCGGGTGGAACTGGACGGGCTGCGGGTGCTGGGCAACCGCGGCAGGCAGGCGGTGACCGCGCAGGGCGGGGGCGGTGCGCTGCGCCGGGTGGAGCTCTCCGACATCGGCGGCGGCCTGTGGGTCGCCGAGGGGTGCTCGCTCACCGTCGACGGGCTCACCGCCACGATGTGCGGCAGCAACGCGATCAACGTCATGTCCGGCGGCTACGTCGAGGTCACCGGGGCGAAGGTGCGGACCACGGTCAGCGACGGGGTGCACGTCGGCGACGGCGGCCGGCTGCTGATGAAGGAGTCCGTGGCCGGCGGGGCCGCGGGCGGCGTGGGCGTCATCGACGGCGGCACCGCCACCCTGGAGGACACCCTGCTCTCCGGGGCCGGCCGGGCCGGGGCCGCGGTCACCGGCGGCGGCCGGCTGCACATGGTCCGCTGCACGGTGCGGGACAACGGCGAGAACGGCGTGTACGCCGAAGAGGGCGCGGTGCTCCAGCTGGTCGACACCGAGCTGGAGGGGGTGGAGCAGCGGGTCGGCGCGTTCACCGGCGACGAGGAGGGCGGGCAGGCCTGGGCGGTGGTCGGCGCCGACCGGCCCGGACCGGCCCCCGCCCCCGACCCCGCCCCGGCGGACCCGCCGCCCGCCCCGCCCGCCGAGGGCGCCCGCCCGCTGGAGGAGGTGCTGGCCGAGCTGGACGCGATGGTCGGCCTGGACGGGGTGAAGCAGGAGGTCCGCTCCCTCATCGACCTGCAGCGGGTGAACGAGCGGCGGCGCGGCGCCGGCCTGCCCGAGCTGGACTTCGGCCGGCACCTGGTGTTCTCCGGCCCGCCCGGCACCGGCAAGACCACGGTGGCCCGCATCTACGGGGAGGTGCTGCGCTCGCTGGGCATCCTCCGGGAGGGCGTGTTCATCGAGGCGTCCCGGGCCGACCTGGTCGGCGAGCACTTGGGCGAGACCACCCGCAAGACCACCGAGCTGCTCGAGCGGGCCCGCGGCGGGGTGCTCTTCGTCGACGAGGCCTACGCCCTCTCCCGCACCTTCGGCTCCGGTTCGGACTTCGGCCAGGAGGCCATCGACGCGCTGATCAAGCTGATGGAGGACCTGCGCGACGAGGTCGTGGTGGTGTTCGCCGGCTACTCCGACGAGATGCGCACCTTCCTCGCCGCCAACCCCGGGCTCAAGTCGCGGGTCTCGCGCACCATCGCGTTCGAGAACTTCGGCCCCGACCAGCTCGCCGAGATCTTCGCCGGGATGGCGGAGGGCAAGGGGTACGTGCTCGGCCCCGGCGTGCGCGACCTGGTGGTCCGGCACTTCCGCACGCAGGTGCGGGACGAGTCGTTCGGCAACGGCCGGGAGGCGCGCCGGATGTTCGAGGAGGTGGTGCAGCGCCAGGCCAGCCGGCTCGTCGCGGACGGCGGGACCACCGCCCGCGAACTCGCCCTGGTGCTCCCCGCCGACCTGGAGGGCGTGGTGGACCCGGGGCTGGCCGCCCGGCTGGGCGCCCCGCGCGACGAGCGGCAGGCGCGCGCCCTGACCGCCCGGCTGGAGTCGATGGTCGGCCTGCACGACGTCAAACGCGAGGTGGCGGAGCTGACCAGCCTGATCTCGGCGGGCCGGCGGCGGCAGGCCGCCGGGCTGGAGGCCCGGCCGCCCTCCCGGCACCTGGTCTTCGCGGGCCCGCCGGGGACGGGGAAGACCACCGTGGCGCGGATCTACGGCGAGCTGCTGGCGGCGCTCGGCGTGCTGGCCCAGGGCCAGGTGGTCGAGGTGGGCCGGGCCGACCTGGTCGGCCAGTACGTGGGGCAGACCGCGCAGCGCACCCGGGAGGTGTTCGAGAAGGCCCGCGGCGGGGTGCTCTTCATCGACGAGGCCTACGCCCTCTCCCGTGCCGCGGGTGCGGCCGATTTCGGCCAGGAGGCGGTGGACACGCTGCTCAAGCTGATGGAGGACTTCCGCGACGAGGTGGTGGTGATCGCGGCCGGCCACACCGGCGAGATGCACGGCTTCCTCACCGCCAACCCGGGGCTGGCCTCCCGCTTCTCCCGCACCGTGGTCTTCGCCCCCTACACCGCCGAGGAACTGGCCGCGGTGTTCGCCGCCACCGCCGCCGAGGCCGACTTCGCGGTCCCCGACGCCACCCTGGCCGCGGTCGGCGACGCGGTCCGCGCCGACCCGGACCGCTACGCACAGGGCAACGGCCGCGAAGTGCGAAAACTCTTCGAGGAGAGCACGGCCCGCCAGGCCCGGAGGATCGAGCGGATGGCGCTGTCCGGCGAGGACCCGAGCATCGAGCAGCTCCGCGACCTGCTCCCGGAGGACGTCCGCCCCTAGCACACGGGCCGGAGCACACCTCCCGGAACCCTCCGACCGGGCTCGGGATGCCCTACAGGGCAGGCGATAGCGTACGGAGCGCACCGCCGCGGACACCGGTGCTCCGGAGTGCGGCGGTGCGGACGTCCTCCCGATCCCGGTCCAATGGAGTGCATGGATGTATACGGTCCACGTGTCGCAGACGGCTTACGGCGCGGTGTGGGGCATCGAGGAGGCCCTGAAGCATCCGCAGTACGCGGGGGCCGACCTCTACCTGCACGTGGATCCGGGGCACTACACGGTGTCGAGCAGCCAGGTCATCAGGCGCCACGTCATCATCGTGCCCACGCAAGGGCCGGGGACCGTGACGGTGTCCCTGATGGGCGAGCCGACCAATGTGTTCAACGTTCGCAAGGGCCGGCTGGAGCTCTACGGCATCGAAGTGAACAGCCGGGCCGAAAAATACCCGCCGGTGTACATGCATCCGGAGACGTCCCTCGTCGCCGTGGACTGCGTCTTCAGCGCCGAATGCACCGTCAATGTGAACGACGCCTCGTTCGAGGTGAAGAACTGCCGGTTCGCCGGTGGCGGCTTCAAAGGGGTCGGCGCCAAGGGAGTGGTGGTCGGTAGTCGATTCGAGGCGTCCGGATTGCAGATTCTCGATGGCGGAGAAGTCGACCTCCGTGGGCTCCGGTTCGATGGACCGGTCAAGCAAAACGGTTTGAGTATCCGATCTGGGGTGCGCGCGGTCGTGCGGGACTGCGAATTAAACGGAATGGGCGGTGAATCATGGCCCTCTGTCTATGTTGAAGATGCTCTTTCTGTTGATTTTTCCGACTGTCGAGTGAATTCGAGTAAGGGGGTGTCCATAATCGCCTCCGGGAAGGTTGAGGCCTCATTTAGGAGAGTTTGGCTGAATGGAGGTGTTCCGGGCAATATGTCCTTCTATGTGCGCTCAGGTGCGCAGGTCCGCTTGGAGGACTGCGTGGTGAGTGGTTCGAAGGAGACGGGTGTGCATGTGGCCGACTCCGTTCTGTCCGTCTCCGGGGTGAAGGTGGAGCAGGCCGGGTCGACCGGGATCGTTGCAGATAAGAGCAGAGTCGTCCTCAAGAAAGTGGAAATCGTCGGGGCTCTGTGCAATGGAATCCTGCTGGAGGAGTGCAGTGGTGAACTGGAGGATGTGGAGGTTAAGGAGTTCGGGGGGAAGAAAGTGGCTGGTAAATCGTTCGCCGCCCTGTTCGTCAAGGGAGGGCGAATTCAAGGTCGTAAGTTTCATTTCACTGGGGGTGGGTGCGGATATGGCGCGGTGATCAGTGGAGGATCCAACTCGCTGTCGGATATCTCTATGTCTGACGTTGCTATAGGGGTCGCGGCACAGGAGGATGGGGTCTCGAAAATCTCCGACCTTGAAGTGAAGAAGTGCGACACCGGTCTCCTGGTTGGAGAGGGGAGCTATGTGGAAATCGACCGCGCCAAAATGGAGGGCGCCGCGGACGCGTGCGGCATCCAGGTTGGTGAAGGCGGTCGGGTCGTTCTGAAGAATTCCTCTGTTCTTTCTCCTGGTCTGGGAATCGGAGTCCTGGAAGGGGGCAACGCCACAGTAGAGGAGACGGAATTCTCCGGAGCCGACGGCTATGGTGCCGGGGTGGACGAAGGCGGCCGCCTCCGCCTCGTCCGTTGCACCCTGCGCGACAACGGAACCCCCGGCGTCTACGTCGAGGACGGCGCGATCCTTCAGCTTGAGGACACCGAGATGGAGGACGCCGGTCCCGAGTTCACCGATGGGACCTACGGCACGGTCAAGGTCCCCGCGGGCAGCGGCGGTGCGGACTCTTCCGGCCCTTCCGCGGAGGACGGCGCCCGCCCGCTGGAGGAGGTGCTGGCCGAGCTGGACGCGATGGTCGGCCTGGACGGGGTGAAGAAGGAGGTCCGCGCGCTCATCAATCTCAACCGGGTGAGCGAGCAGCGACGCGAGGCCGGGCTGCCCGAGCTGGAGATCAGCCGGCACCTGGTGTTCTCCGGTCCGCCCGGGACCGGTAAGACCACGGTGGCGCGGCTCTACGGCGAGATCCTGTGCTCGCTCGGTGTGCTCAGCGGCGGCGGGTTCATCGAGGCGTCCCGGGCCGACCTGGTCGGCCAGCACTTGGGAGCGACCACCGGCAAGACCACCGCGCTGTTCGAGAAGGCGCGCGGCGGGGTGCTCTTCATCGACGAGGCCTACGCGCTGTCCCGGAAGTTCGGCTCCGGATCCGACTTCGGGCAGGAGGCCATCGACGCGATGATCAAGCTGATGGAGGACCTGCGCGACGACGTGGTGGTGGTCTTCGCCGGCTACTCCGACGAGATGCGGAAGTTCCTCGCCGCCAACCCGGGGCTGAAGTCGCGGGTGTCCAGGGTCGTCGCATTCGAGAACCTCGCCCCGGAGCAGCTCACCACGGTCTTCGCCGGTATGGCCGAGGGCAAGGGCTACGTCCTCGGCGACGGGGTCCGCGAACTGGTCCTGCGGCACTTCCAGAACCAGGTGCGGGACGAGTCGTTCGGCAACGGCCGGGAGGCGCGCCGGATGTTCGAGGAGGTCATGCAGCGCCAGGCGGGCCGGATCGTCGACACCGGGGCGACCAGCGTCGAGGCCCTGACCCTGGTGCTGCCCGAGGACCTGGACGGGGTGGTCGACGCCGGCCTCACCGCCAGGGTCGGCGAGGCCCGGGACGCGGGGCAGGCCGAACGGCTCCTCGAACGGCTGGACGGGATGATCGGCCTGGCCGCGGTCAAGCACGAGGTGGCGGAGCTGACCAGCCTGATCTCGGCCGGTCGGCGGCGGCAGGCCGCAGGGCTGGAGGCGCCGCTGCCCTCCCGGCACCTGGTGTTCGCCGGGCCGCCCGGGACCGGCAAGACCACGGTGGCCCGCATCTACGGCGAGCTGCTGGCCGCGCTCGGGGTGCTCGCCGAAGGGCAGGTGGTCGAGGTGGCCCGGGCCGATCTGGTCGGCCAGTACGTGGGGCAGACCGCGCAGCGCACCAGGGACGTCTTCGAGAAGGCCCGCGGCGGAGTGCTCTTCATCGACGAGGCCTACACCCTGGCCCGGCGGGGAGGCAGCGGGCACGACTTCGGCCAGGAGGCCATCGACACGCTGCTCAAGCTGATGGAGGACTTCCGCGACGAGGTGGTGGTGATCGCGGCCGGCTACACCGGTGAGATGGACGGGTTCCTCGCCGCCAACCCCGGTCTGGCATCGCGGTTCTCCCGGACCGTGGTCTTCGACCCCTACACCGCGGATGAGCTGGCCGCGATCTTCGGCGGGACCGCCGAGGCCAAGGAGTACACCGCTCCCGAGGCGACGCTGGCCGCGGTCGGCGGCACCGTCCGCGCAGACCCGGACCGCTTCGCCGACGGCAACGGCCGCGAGGTGCGCAAGCTCTTCGAGGAGAGCGTGACCCGGCAGGCCCGGAGGATCGAGCGGATGGCGCAGCAAGGGGAGGAGCCCGGCGTCGAGCAGCTCCGCGAACTGCTTCCCGAGGACGTCGCCCCGGAGCACGGGGCGCACTGAACCCGGGCGCCTCCGCCGGGGCGCCGGGCGGGCCGCCCCGCTGCGGGTTCGGTCGGGGCGGCGGTGTGACACGGCGGATACCGGGCCGTTCCGCCGCCGGGGGCGAGCGGAACGGTGGTCGGGCGGAGATAAGGTGACGTTCCGTCCCCCGCGCGATCACTTGAGGAGAGCAGGCGGAGCAGGTGTCCACCCCCGGTTCTGAGCAGAGCGGCTCCGACGGCGACGGCTCCGGCGGTCCGCCCGGCGGGCGGCTCCGGGCGCGGCGGGCCTCCTGGCCGGAGCTGTTCTCCTGGGTCGTGCGGTCCGGCGGGATGCTCTGCCTGGGCGGCGCGCTCCTGCTGGTGGTGCAGTTCGCCGCGCGCCTGGGCGACCTCGGCTCCCCGACCAGCAGGGTGTGGATCCCGCTGGTCGGCGGGATCGCGGTGCTGGTGGTGCTCTGCGGGCGCGTCGTGCACCGCACCGGGTGGACCCGGGAGGCGTCCGCGGCCGCGCCCCGGGTCCGCCCGGCGGAGCGGCTGGGCATCCGGGCCGCCGCGCTGCTGGTGGCCTCCAGCGCGGGCTGGGCGGCGGTCCGGGTGATCCCCGGCGGCCCGCTCCGCTCGGTGCTCCCCGAGTTCACCCGGGGCTGGCCGTGGTACACCCACGCGCTCTGGATCGCCTGCCTGATGCTGCTGGTCGGCGGGGTCCTGCTGGCCTTCGGCGGAGAGGGCGACCGCTCCGGCCGCTCCGGCCGGGCGGACCGCCCCCGCGCGCCCGGCGGCCGGTGGATGGCCTACGCCTTCGCGGGCCTGATCTTCCTGACGGTGGCCGGCGCCGGCGCGACGGTCTACGCCTGATCCTGCGCCCGCCCCTGCGCCTGCGCCGACCGCGCGTCATAGGCCTCCTGGGCGGCGACCACCTCCGGGGCGCGCCGGGCGATCCAGTCGACCAGTTCTCCCAGCGGCTCGGTGAGCTCGGCGCCCAGCGCGGTGAGCGAGTAGCTGACCTGCGGCGGGGCGGTCGGCTCCACGGTGCGCTCCACCAGGCCGTCGCGGGCGAGGGTGCGCAGGGTCTGGGAGAGCATCTTCTCGCTGATGCCGCCGATCCGGTCGCGCAGCCCGGCGAAGCGAACCGGGCCGCCGGTGAGGGTGCGCAGGATGAGGACGCCCCACCGCCCGGTCACGTGGTCCAGCACGGTTCGGGCCGGGCAGTCCGGGTCGAAGACGGTGCCGGCGGCCGGCGGAGTCCCGGAGGCCTGCCCGGCCGGCGCCTCTGTGCGCTGCGAACCTACGTTCATGCCAGGAGCCTACCTTGAAGTGGGTACTTACATCGAGTAAGCCGCCTACCTATGGTGAGTACATGAGCGATATGAGCGGTACCGGAACGGGCGGCGCGGCCGCCGTCTCCGTCGAGGTCTGGACCGACCTGGTGTGCCCGTGGTGCTACATCGGGAAGCGGCGGCTGGAGCGTGCGATACGGCTGACCGGGCTGGGCGAGCGGGTCCGGGTGCGGTGGCGCAGCAGCGAGCTGGACCCGCACGGCGGCCCCGGCGGCGACCTGACCCTCCCCGACTACATGCGGCGCCAGGGACTCTCCGCGGCGGAGATCGCGCTCCGCCTCTCCTCGGTCGGAGCCCAGGCCGAGGAGGAGGGCCTGGCCTACCGGCTGGACCGGGCCCGCCCGGTCAACACCCTCGACGCGCACCGGCTGGTCCACTTCGCGGAAGAGCGGGGCATCGGCGGCGCGGTCCAGGAGCGGCTGATGCGCGCCTACGCCTGCGAGGGCGCGGTCCTCTCCGACCGGTCCGCCCTGGTCGGCCTGGCGGCCGAGGCGGGGCTGGAGGCCGGGGCCGCCGCCGAGCTGCTGGAGAGCGGCCGGCACACCGGCACCGTCCGCGCCGATGAGGCCCGCGCCGCCTCCCTCGGCCTGCACGGCGTCCCGTCCTTCCTGTTCGGCGGGGAGCACGCGGCGTCCGGAGCCCGCTCCGCGGAGGAGCTGGACGCCCACCTCCGCCGCGCGGCCGGCGCCTCCGCCCCGCCGTCCGGCGGAGCGGCCCCGCACGGCTCCGCCCGTCCCGTCGGAGGCGGCCGCCCCGGCGACCCCGGGGACGGTGCCTGCGCGGCCTCCCCGGCGGCCGCCGAGCCCGCCTCCGAGGGGACGTCCGCCCCCTGACCGGAAAGAGCCCCCGGCCGCTGCGGCCGGGGGCTCTCTGCGCAGCGGACACGTCCCGCAGGTGCGGGGCGGGCGCCCTTCCCCGGAAGGAAGACCCGGCCCCCGCCGGAGCATCCCCGCAGGCCCGGGGCGGGCGTCCCCGAAGAGCCGCAGCCGCCCCGCCGCCCGCGGACCGCTACTCGGAGACGGAGAGCACCAGCTTGCCGGCGACGCGGCCGGTCTCGCCCTGGCGGTGCGCGTCGGCCGCCTTCTCCAGCGGGAAGACCCCGGCGACCTCCGGGCGCAGCGCGCCGGAGCGGGCCAGGGCCGCGATGGCGCGCATCCCGGCGTGGTCGTGCTCGACGATCATCTCCACGCCGCGCACGCCCAGCTCCCGGGCGGCCGCGGGGAGCCGGTCGGTGCCGGTCGGCAGGATGCTGACCACGATCCCGCCCGGGCGCAGTGCGCGCAGCGAGCGGACCGGGACGTCCCCGCCCAGGGTGTCCAGCACCGCGTCGACCTCGCCGGCCGCCTCCACCGGGTCCTGCTCGCGGTAGTCGACGACCTCGTCGGCGCCCAGCCCGCGCACGAACCCGTGCTTGGGGGCGCTCGCGGTGCCGATGACGTACGCGCCGCGGGCCTTGGCGATCTGCACCGCGAAGTGGCCGACGCCGCCGGCCGCCGCGTGCACCAGCACCCGCTGCCCCGCCTGCACGTCCGCCGTGTCGACCAGGGCCTGCCAGGCGGTCAGCGCGGCCAGCGGCACGGCGGCCGCCCGCACGTGGTCCAGCTCGGCGGGCTTGGCGGCGAACGCGCGGGCCGGCCCCGCCGCGTACTCCGCGTGCGCCCCGGCGCCCCAGGGGTAGGGCAGCATGCCGAACACCTCGTCGCCCGGCCGGAACAGGGTCACCCCGAGGCCGACCGCGGCGACCGTCCCGGAGACGTCCCAGCCCAGCACGTAGGGCGGGTCGCCGAGGAACCGGCGGCCGGAGCGGTGCTTGTAGTCGGTGGGGTTGACCCCCGCCGCCCGCACCTTCACCAGGACCTCCCCCACCCCGGGGGAGGGGACCTCCTTCTCGACCAGGTGCAGCACTTCGGGGCCGCCGTGCTCGTCCTGGGAGACCGCCCGCATCGCCGCGGGCACCTGCGGAACGTCGTTCGCTTGGCTCATGGTTCCAGGGTGCCGCCCGCATCCCCGGCAGGGAAATGGCATGATCGCCATCATTCGATACGATCCGGCCATGCACCGTGTGGCCGTACTCGCCCTGGACGGCGTCTACCCCTTCGAACTCGGCATCCCCGCCCGGGTCTTCGGCTCCGCCGGGGACCTCTACCAGGTGGTGACCTGCGGCGCCGGGCCCGCCGGGACCGTCGCCACCCAGGCGGACTTCCGGATCGCCGTGGACCGCGGCCCGGAGGCGATCGACACCGCCGACACCGTCGTCGTCCCGCCCTTCTCCCCGGAGCCGCTCCTGACCGCCGGGCAGGCGCCGCCGGCCGCGGTCGCCGCGCTGCGCAGGATCCGACCCGGCGCCCGCCTGGTCTCCATCTGCACCGCGTCCTTCCTGCTCGCGGCGGTGGGCCTGCTGGACGGCCGGCGCGCCGCCACGCACTGGCGCCAGGCCGACGCGATGCGCAGGGCCTTCCCCCGGGTCCGGGTCGACCAGGGCGCGCTCTTCGTCGACGAGGGCGACGTCCTCACCTCGGCCGGAGCCGCCTCCGGCATCGACGCCTGCCTGCACCTGGTCCGCCGGGACCACGGCGCGGAGACCGCCAACCGCGTGGCCCGGATCTGCGTGGTGCCGCCGTGGCGGGACGGCGGCCAGGCCCAGTACATCGAGCGCCCGGTCCCCGAGGAGGGCGACACCGGGACCGGGCCGACCCGGGAGTGGGCGCTGCGCCGGCTGCGCCGGCCGCTGAGCCTGGCCGAACTGGCCGCGCACGCGCGGATGAGCGAGCGCACCTTCGCCCGGCGGTTCCGGATGGAGACCGGCACCAGCCCCGGGCGCTGGCTCACCGGGCAGCGCGTGGCCCGCGCCCGCGACCTGCTGGAGGCCACCGACCTGCCGGTGGACCGGATCGCCGCCGAGGTCGGCTTCGCGACCGCCGCCTCGCTCCGCCGGCACATGCACGCCGAGCTCGGCGTCGCCCCGCTGGCCTACCGGCGCACCTTCCGCTCCGCGGCGGACCGGGCCGGGGCGCGGCGGGCGGCGCCGACTATCGTGAAGGCGTGAACCCGCCCCGGCCGCCGTGGAGGAACCGGGCCTCCGCACCGGCCGGGGCCGCTGCCGGAAAGGACCCGATGAGCGCCGAGAACGCCCGCGCCGACTCCGAGCGCCGCCGCACAGAGCTCCGCGACTTCCTGCGCAGCCGCCGGGCCCGGCTCACCCCCGCCGACGTCGGCATGCCCGAGGCGGGCCGCCGCCGCACCCCCGGGCTGCGCAGGGAGGAGGTGGCGGTGCTCGCCGGGGTCGGCGTCTCCTGGTACACCCGGCTGGAGCAGGGGCGCGCGGACAACGTCTCGGCGGAGGTGCTCGACGCCGTCGCCCGCACGCTGCGGCTGGACCCGGCCGAGCGGCGCCACCTGTACCTGCTGTCCGGGCTGAACCCGCCGCTCGCCCCGGCCGCGCCGGACGGCGGGATCCCCGCGGAGCTGCACCGGCTGCTGGAGGCGTGGGCGCCCCGGCCCGCCTACGTCCGGGACCGGCACTGGAACCTGGTGGCGTTCGGCCCGACCGTCCCCGAACTGCTCGGCTACGGCGAGAACGACCACAACTGCCTGGTCACCTTCTTCACCAACGCCCGCTACCGGGAGCTGCAGCCGGAGTGGGAGCGGGCCGCCCGCGGCGTCGTCGCGCGGTTCCGCGGCGACGCGGCGCGCTACCCGGACGACCCCCGCTTCGACGCCATCGCCGACGACCTCAGATCGGTCAGCCGGGAGTTCGCCGAGCTGTGGGCGCTGCACGAGGTGGCCGACGGGAGCCGGGCGGTCAAGGCCGTGGCCCACCCCGACCACGGCGACCTGGTCTTCGAGTCGACCCTGCTGACCATGCCCGACCTGCCCGGGTACAACGTGGTGCTGTACAACCCGAAGCCGGGCACGGGCACCGCCGAGGTCCTGGAGCGGCTCGCCTCCCGGAGCCGGCCGGCCCGGGTGGGCTGAACCGGGCCCGCGCGGCGCCCGCCCCGGGACGCCGCGCTCCGGCGCACCAGGGTGGCACCGGCAGTGCCAGGATCGGCCGGGTCTGCCGCCCCGCCCGCTCCGCCGCCAAGATCGTCCCCATGGACACGAACGAGAACACCGGGACCGCCGCGGCGCACCGCTTCGCCGGACGGACCGTCCTGGTCACCGGAGGCACCAGCGGGATCGGCCTGGCCACCGCCGCCCGGTTCCTCGAGGAGGGCGCCCGCACCGTCATCACCGGCCGCGACACCGGCCGGCTGGAGGCCGCGGCCAAGGGGCTCGGCGCGCCCGACCGGGTGCTGCCGGTGCGCGGCGACGCCTCCAGCGCGGCCGACCTGGACGCGCTGGCCGAGCGGATCCGGGAGTGGTCCGGCGGCCTGGACGCGGTCTTCGCCAACGCCGGGACGGGCTCCTTCGAGCACCTGGAGGACACCGCCGAGGAGGAGATCGGCCGGGTCCTCGGCGCGAACTTCACCGGCGTCTACCTGACCGTGCAGAAGTCCCTGCCGCTGCTGCGCCGGGGCGGGGCGGTCGTGATCAACGCGTCCTGGACGCTGCACCGCTCCCTGCCGTCCTCCTCGCTGTACGCGGCGAGCAAGGCGGCCGTGCACAACCTGGCCCGCACCTTCGCCGTCGACCTGGCCGGACGGGGCATCCGGGTGAACTCGGTCAGCCCCGGCTACATCGTGACCCCGATGTTCCACGAGGCGGTCGACCACGAGGCGGTCCCCGGGATGGAGGCCGCCACCCTCGCCGGCCGGCTCGGCGCCCCCGAGGAGGTCGCCCCGGTGGTGGCCTTCCTCGCCTCCGGCGACGCCTCCTACGTCAACGGCCAGGACATCATCATCGACGGCGGCCTCACCACCGGGTTCCCCGCCTGAGCCGGGGCGCGGCGGAACGCACGGGCACGAGCGGAAGAAGAAGAGGGACGGACATGCGCACACGAGGGTTCCAGGGCGCCGAGGTCGGCGCGGTCGGCCTCGGGCTGATGGGGATGAGCTGGGCCTACTCGGCCTCCGAGCGGGACGACGCGGCCTCGCGGGAACTGATCCGGGAGGCGGTCGGCCTGGGCGTGACCTTCCTGGACACCGCCCAGGTGTACGGCGACGGGCACAACGAGGAGCTGGTCGGCCGGGCCCTGGAGGGCCTGCGCGACCAGGTGGTGCTGGCCACCAAGACCGGGCTGGTGGTGGACGACGCCCGCACCCACGCCATGCACCGGGACGGCTCGCCCGAGCACGTGCGGCGCTCCCTGGAGGAGAGCCTGCGCCGGCTGGGCACCGACACCGTCGACCTGTACTACCTGCACCGGGTCGACCCGGAGGTGCCGCTGGCCGAGACCTGGGGCGCCATGGCCGAACTGGTCGCCGAGGGCAAGGCCCGCCACCTGGGCCTGTCCGAGGTGACCGCCGCCCAGGCGGCGCAGGCGCACGGCATCCACCCGGTCGCCGCCGTCCAGTCGGAGCTGTCCCTGTGGACCCGGGACGCCATGGGGGCCTCCGGCGGGACCGGGAAGCAGGGACCGGACTTCCCCGCCGCCGACACCGGCGGGGAGACCGGCGACGTGCTCGGCTGGTGCGCCGCCAACGGGGCCGCCTTCGTGCCGTTCTCCCCGCTGGGCCGCGGTTTCCTGACCGGGAGCGTCACGGCGGGCGGGCTGGAGGAGGGCGACTTCCGCGCCGGCAACCCGCGGTTCCGCGAGGAGGCGATGCGGGAGAACCGGCGGATCGTGGAGGTGGTCCGGCGGATCGCCGAGCGGCACGGCAGCACCCCGGCCCGGGTCGCCATCGCCTGGACGCTGGCCCAGGGCGACCACGTCATCCCGATCCCCGGCACCAAGAAGTCCCGCTACCTGCACGACAACGCGGGCGCGGCCGGCTTCGACCTCACCCCCGCGGACCTGGAGGAGCTCGACGGGGTCCCGGCCGCGGTCGGCGACCGCTACTGAGGGCGCCGGGGCGGGACGGGCCACGCCCCGGGGCCGCGCCGCCCCGCGCGGCGGCCCGCCGGGACCCTTCCCGATCTGGGGTCCAGGCCTTCGCGCCGGCTTTCCGGAGCGGGGGCCGTCCGGTCCGGTCCGCTGCCGCCGCGGCCCGCTCGGGAGGTCCGGGCGCCTGCTCCCGGCGGATCTGCCGTCCGGTCTGCTCGCCCCGTGCGGCTCTGGCCGGGGAGCGGCAGGCCGTCCGCGGGAGAGCGCAGACCGGGGGCGGGGCGGTTGCCGGGAGGGGCGCCCGGCGCCAGGATGGATGCGGCCCGCAGGGGAAGGGAGCCTCCCCTTCTCGCGCGGCCGCACCCGCCGCCGATCCGGGAGGACCCCCGCATGCCATCGATCCCCTCCACCAGCGCCGCGACCTTCCGGCAGGTCGTCCGGGCCACGGACCGGGCGTGCGAGCGGATCGGCGCGCCGGCCGACGAGGACGTCCGCGCCCCCTCGCTGCTGCCCGGCTGGAGCCGCGGCCACGTGCTGAGCCACCTCGCCCGCCAGGCGGAGGGGCTCGGGCGGCTGCTGGAGTGGGCCCGCACCGGCGTGGAGAACCCCCAGTACCCCGACCGGGCCTCGCGGGACGCCGAGATCGAGGCGGGCGCGCACCGCCCGGCCGCGGAGCTCGCCGCCGACGTCGCCGCCACCGCCCAGGCGCTGAACAGGGCCTTCGCCGAGCTGCCCGCCCCGGCCTGGTCGGCAGAGGTCCGGCCGTTCAGCGGCGGGCCGTCCACCCCGGAGCGGATCCTGGTGTTCCGCCTCCGCGAGCTGGCGGTCCACCTCGTCGACCTGGACCTCGGCTTCGGCTTCGCCGACCTGCCCGGCGACGAGTGCGAGACGCTCCTGGGCGACCTCGCCGGCTACTACGACCGCCACCCGGACACCCCGGCGATGGTGCTGCGCGACGACTCCGGCGCCGAGGCCGCCCGGTTCGGCACCGGCGGCACCGAGGTCACCGGCTCCCGGGCCGACCTCCTCGCCTGGCTCACCGGCCGCTCCCCGGGCACCGGGCTGGCGGCCGACCCGGCCCTGCCCGCCCTGCCGCCCTGGATCTGACCGCCGGGCGGGCCCCGGGCCGGCGCCGCGGTCAGCCCTCCCCGCCCCCGGCTCCGAGGAGCCGGGCGACCTGGGTGCGGGCCGCGCCGATGTCCTCGGCCGGGATGCCGAAGCGGACCGTCACCCGGGCCGGGCGGAACCGGCCCTCCCGGTCGAGCAGAGCGCGGGTGCCCTCGATCGCCGCCGGGACCAGGGGGACGCCCGCGGCCGCGGCCAGCCGGGCGGCGCCGGAGCGGAACCGGGCCAGCGAGCCGTCGGCGGAGCGGGTCCCCTCCGGGTAGACGATGACCACCCGGCCCTCGCGCAGGAACCGCTCGGCGGCCAGCAGGTCGGCGGCGCCCCCGCCGCTCCGCCGGACCGGGAACGCCCCGGTCAGCGCCCGCGCCGACCAGGCCCGGACCGGCCGGGTGAACCAGTGGTCGTCGGCGGCCGCCACCACCGGGCGGCAGCGGGCCGGGAGCGCGGCGATCAGCGCCGCGGTGTCGGCGTGCGAGGAGTGGTTGGCGACCAGGACGCACGGCCCCTGCGGCGGGGATCCGAGGACGCGGATCCCGCCGGTCCCGGTCAGCGCCGTCCGCCACAGGGCGGTGCGGGCCGCGGAGCCGGGCGTCGCGCCTCCCCGGCCGGGGGCCTCGGGCAGGGCGGGGCGGGCACCCCGCTGGGCGGAGGCGCGGCGGTCCGGAGCGGCGGAGAAGAAGGCGGTCATCGGGACTTCCTTTCTGCGGACACCCCGGCTCCAGACCGGGGCCGGCACGGATTCCTGCGGCGTCGGACCGGACGGAGGCCGCCGCAGCCGGAGCGGTGGCCGGCGGGGCGGCGGGACGCCCGGCCGCCTTCCCCGGCACCTCCGAGCCCCGGTGTCCGGGCGAGGACCGCAAGCCGGAACCGCTCCGCCCTGCCGTGCGGTCCGCGGGCTCCGGCAGCGGCGGTCCGGTCCGGTCGGCCCGGTGCGGGCGGGACGGCGGACGCGCCGGCGCCTCCCGGCCCCCGCGGCCGCCGCCGGGCTCCGCCGTGCGGGCCCGCGCCCGGTCGGGGGCGGGACGCGGTCCAGGGGCGCGAGCGGCGGGAGGGGGCCCTGCCCGGCTGCGGAGGGGAGGTCACGACAGCACCACCGCCACCGGCAGGGCGAGCAGCAGCGAGTCGGCGCGGTCCAGCAGGCCGCCCATGCCGGGAAGCCAGGCGGCGGTGTCCTTCACCCCGGCCTCCCGCTTGACCATGGACTCCAGCAGGTCGCCGAGCGGGGCGGCGACGGCGACCGCGAGCACCAGCGCCGGGGTGGCCGCGCCGAACAGGAAGAGCACCGCGGTCCCCGCCGCCGCCCCGGCCGCCGCACCGCCCCAGCGCTTGGCCGGGGAGAGCGGGGAGAGCCGGGGCCCGCCGAGGAACCGGCCGCCGAACCAGGCCCCGACGTCGGCCACCGCGACCGCGGTGCACAGCGCGAACGCCGCCGGGCCGAGCAGCACCAGCCCGGCGGGCGCGGCCAGCCAGACGGTGCCGAACAGCGCGCGCGAGGCGCGGCGCGCCCCGTCCGCCGCGTCCCCGGCCAGCACCGGGACGAGCACCGCGGCCAGCGCGCCCGCCGCGAGCACCCGCCAGAGCAGCTCCGGGGCGATCCAGGCGACCGGCGGCAGCGCCGCGACCACGGCGCCGGCGACCAGCGCCTCCGGCGGGCGCAGGCCGGCCGTCCGGGCGTACTCGGCCATGGCGGTGGCGGCGAGGGCCGAGGCCAGCGCCGCCACCCCGGGGGCGCCCAGCGCGAACGCCCCGCCGACCACCGCCGCGATCAGCACCCAGCTGGACCAGCGCCGGATCAGCTCGGCCCGCCGGGACGCCCATACCCCGGCCCCGGAGAGCAGCAGCGCGCCGCCGATGAACGGGGCCGCCTCCACCGCGCCGGTCACCGCGGACCACCCGCCCCGAGCGGAGCGGCGGCGGCCCCGGCGGGCGCCGCTCCGGTGCGCAGAACCCGGGCGACGCGCACCAGCCGGAGCGCCGCGGTGGCCAGCGAACCGGCGATCACCAGGCCGAACAGCAGCGGCGCGGCGCCGAACGCGGCGAACGCCACGAACAGGGCGCACCGCTCGGTCTTGCCGCACGGCCCGCCCTGCACCCGCGGCGCCCCGGCGGCCGCGCCGGCCAGCGCGATCCAGGACGGCAGGGCTGCGGCGCAGGCCGCGCCGAGCACCCAGGCCGCCGGGGCGGCGAACAGGCACCCCGCGAACACCGCGAACTCGGCGAGCCGGTCGCCCAGCTCGTTGGCGACGCAGCCGAACCGGGTGGTCCGGCCGCTCTCCCGGGCCACCCCGCCGTCCAGGTTGGCGCAGGCCAGCCGGGCGACGAGCAGCACCGCCACCGCGGCCGCGCACACCGCGCCCGGTGGCAGCACCGCCAGCGCCCCGCCGGCGGCCGCGCCGAACCCGACCCCGGCCCAGGTCAGCGCGGCGGGCGGCACCCGCCGCGCGACCAGTGCCCGGCGCACCGAGGCCAGTCGGCGGGCGAACCAGGGCTTGAGTCCATAGAGTCCGTCCATGCAGGTCAGGATCGCCCGGCGGGCGCGCCCCGGCATCGGCGCGCACCCCCACCCGGCCTGAGTAGGGGTACTCAGCGGAGTCCCGAGAGCCTCCCGCCGGCCCCGCGGCCGCCGTCGGAGGAAGCCCGCTCCGAGCCACCCGGGGAGCGGCCGGCGCGGCGCTCTCCGGAGCCGGGCGCCCTTCCCCGTCAGCGGCCTGGGAGGGTGCCGGGTATGCGGTCGGCCGCCCGGGGCATCCGCCCTCGGGCCGCCCCGCTTCCCCGCTGCTCTCGGCGCTGCGGGGGAGCAGAGCGCTCCGGTACCACCGCAGCGCCGGGACCGGCGCGCGGGAGGGCGCGCCGGGGCGGAGCGGGCGCCTCGCGGGGGCGAACCGCGCGACCGCCCGCGTACCCGAAGGCCTCTGAGGGGGAGCCCGGCCCGCGCCGGCCTGCGGGGCGGTACCGGCGACCGGTCCGTGGACCGGTGAGGGGCGGCGCACCGGTGGCGGCTCCGCGCCGGCCGCGGCCGGCGCGGACCGGCGGGAACCGGCGGGCGCGGCCTTCCGTCGAACGGCTCGCAGCAGGTCCGCCGCGGGGCGGGCCCCGAGACGGAGCGGGAGTGCGATGTACGGCTTGCAGGAGATGACCCGGCTGGTCGTCCGGCAGCGGATCCGGCCGATGGTCAACCAGTACGAGGTTCGGGCCGAGCGCCCGGACGGCTCCGAGGGCGAGATGGTGGCCTTCGCCCAGCAGAAGCGGATGGCCTTCAAGGAGCAGGTGACGTTCTACACCGACGACACGCGCAGCGTGCCGGTGCTCGGCTTCAAGGCCCGCCAGGCGATCGACCTGGGCGCCGTCTACGACGTCGTCGACGGCTCCGGCGCCCCGGTGGGCCTGTTCCGCAAGGACTTCAAGCAGTCGCTGCTCCGCTCCACCTGGCACGTCGAGCAGCCCGGACTGCCGCCCGCGGTGGGGACGGAGCGGAACGAGACCCTGGCGCTGCTCCGCCGCTTCCTGGAGTTCCTGCAGTTCATCCCGTACCACTTCGACTTCACGGGCGCGGACGGCAGGCCGCTGTTCAGCGTCGACAAGCGGTGGGGGCTGCGGGACCGGTACACCGTCGAGATCCAGGAGCCCGCGATCGACCGCCGCCTGGTGATCGCGATGGCCGTCGCCCTGGACGCGCTCCAGCAGCGCTGACCCGGTCCTGCGGCGCCGGGTCAGCCCCGGGCGCGCAGGGCCCGGACCAGGGCGGCGACCGCCCCGGCCGCCGCGGCGGCGCCGAGCACCAGGGCGCCGATGCCGAGCGGGCGGAACAGGTCCAGCGCGCCCTCCTCGGTGCTCTGCACGGTCACCGGGGAGTCCGGGGCGCCGGGCTCGTAGGCCACGGTGAGCGTGTCGCCCTCGCCGTGGTCGTCGGCGTCGAGGCCGTTCAGGCGGACGTCGGAGTAGTCGGTCCCGTCCACCCGGTAGCCGACGTACACGTCGTAATCGACCCGCTTCCGGCGGTCGTCGCCGGCCCTCCGGTCGATCTCCCGGTCCACCCGGGTGACCACGGCCTCGGCGCGCCCGGTGTGGCCGCTGTAGTCCTGGGAGCCCAGGACGGTGAAGACCGTCCCGATGATCAGCATGACCAGGGTGAGCACCCCCAGCACCATGGGCAGGACGAAACGGTTGCCCCGCTTCGGGGACTTCGGGCGCGCGGTCATCGGGACCTCCGGGGGCGAGGCGGGGCGGTCTGCACCCGGGCCGGGCCGCTCGAACGGCCGGGACCGGGCCCTGCGGTTCTACCGCACCGGGGCCCGCCCGGTCACGCCGGGGCGCCGGAGCGGACCCGGTCCAGGTACTCGTAGGCGCGCTCGGGGTGCAGGAACCAGCCGATGAGGTCGGCCGGGTCGTCGAAGGCGGCGGCGAACCGGTCGGCGAGCCCGGGGTGGTCCGCGGCGGCGCGGAGCAGCTCCCAGGCGTGCGGCGGGCCGTCCAGCATCACCTCGCTCCAGGCGGTGACGTGCCGGGCGTGCCGCCAGTACGCGCTGAACGCCCCGCGCATGAACCCTTCGTCGAAGGGGCGCTCCCCGTGGTCCACGATGGCCCTGCGGTAGACCTCGGCGCAGGCCGAGGCGGCGTTGGCGCCCTGGGAGGTGATGGGGTCGTTGACCACGACCGTGTCGGCCATGCCCAGCACCGCGGTGCCGCCGGGCAGGCGGCCCACCGGGTTGCGCACCGCCGGCGCGTACCCGCCGCGGGCCTCGGCCGCCGGATCGGTGGGCCGGACCTCCGCGCAGCGCTCGTACACCCACGGCGCGCTGTCCCGCAGCACGCCGAGGATGCTTTCCAGCACCGCGCCGGGCTGCGGCCGGGAGGGCACCGGCCGGTCCATCGGGCCGCCCGGGACGGCCTCCACCAGCACCGCGTGGCAGCGACCGGAGACGGTCAGCGCGGGCAGCGTGATCACCTCGCCCGCCCCGGGCACGGCGCTGCGGTGCATCATGGGCCCCTCCGGGTGCTCGGCCATGCCGTGCACGTAGGCCAGGGCCAGGGTGCGCCGCGGGCCGGTCCGCCGGGTCCGGGCCCGGTCCGGCTCGAACAGGGCGGACAGCTCGCCCTTGCCCGCGGCCACCACGGTCAGGTCGTAGGCGCCGCCGAACCACTCCAGGTCGGAGAGGGTGACGCCGTGGTAGACGGTGCGCCCGCCGCGCCGCTCGAACTCCTCCAGCCAGGCGGCCAGCTTGACCCGCTGGTCGACCGACTGGGCGGGCTCGCGCAGCCGCCCGGTCCAGGAGGCCTCCTCGGCGCCCCGCTCGCCGGCGATGGACATCCCCACCCCGGTGATCTCGGGGGCGGCGCCGTCCCAGAAGGCCAGCCGGTGCCGGCGCTCGCGGCGGAGCGCGGTGCCGAACAGGCACTGGGTGGACAGCACCCGGCCGGCGCGCAGCTCGTCCGGTGACTGGAGGGTGGCCAGGGTGACGTCGTAGCCGTCGCCGAGGAGGCCGATCGCCAGCTGGAGCCCGGACTGCCCGGCGCCGACGATGAGGATCTTGCGCATGCGGTTCCCGTCCTGTCGCGGAGGATCGTGGGGGCGGGGAGGCGGCCCGGTCGGGAACCTAGCAGCGGCCCGGCGGGGGCCTGATCCGCCCCCGGGCAGGGCGTCCGAGGCCCGGGAGCGGCCGCGCGGGGAGGGCTCCGCGCCCCCGGTCCCGGCCGACCTGGGGAGTCCGGCCTGGCGGGGGAGGGCGGGGCGGCCCCGGGACCGCCGGAGCGGGGCGCGGGGGCGGGGCCGGAGGCCCCGGAACGCCCGGGTGCGGTCGGTCACACCGCGGCCGCGCGCCCGGCCGGCACCGGTCCCGGACATGGAAGGACCCCGCGGCCGGCGCCGGCCGCGGGGTCGCCCCGACGGGTCAGCGCCCGGTCTTGGGGCCGTCGTAGGTCTTGGTGAAGAAGGCTCCGAGGACGCCGGCGATGAGCATCATCGGGAGGCTGATGAACATCAGCACGGCTGCGACGGTACCGACCATGGGTGTGAATCCTCCGTTGTTCTGCCACGCGGCCGGGCAAGGGAGGGGCGGCCCCCCGTGCTTCCTTCGTCGTCCCGGCGTCTCCTCCTACCGAGGATAAGGCGCGTTCGCGGCGGGGCGGCTCCGCCCCCGGCCGATCGGCGCGGCCCCCCGGGGCCGGGCCCTGTGCCGTTGGTCACGGAGGGTGGTCGGCGCCGGAACCCTTGATTTACGATCGGGCGAATAGGAAATAAGGGTTGATATGCCGTGATTCGCGCAGTCGTCCCGCCCCCGCCCGCGAGCAGAAGGATCCCCTGCCATGCGCCGCCGCACCGCCCTCGCCGCCCTCGCCGCCGCCCTCCCGCTGGCGGCCGCCTCCTGCGGCGCCCCCTCGGAGAACGCGGCGGGCGCCTCCGGGGAAGGGGAGGCCCTGCGGGTCGGCGCCACCGCGGTGCCCGCCGGCGAGATCCTCGCCTTCGTCCGGGACGAGCTCGCCGCCGACGCCGGCCTGGACCTGGAGATCGTCGAGTACTCCGACTACATCGCCCCGGACACCGCGCTGGCCGAGGGCGAACTGGACGCCAACCTCTACCAGCACGAGCCGTTCCTGGAGGAGTTCAACGCCGGCAACGGCGCGGACCTGGTCGCCGTCCAGGACGTCTACCTGCCCCCGCTGGGCCTCTACTCCAACGCCGTCGACGACCCGGAGGACCTGCCGGACGGCGCCGAGGTCGCGGTGCCCAACGACCCCACCAACGAGTACCGGGCGCTGCTGCTGCTCCAGGAGGGCGGCCTGGTCGCCCTCTCCGAGGACGCCGAGGAGGGCTCCTTCTCCCTCTCCGACATCGAGGAGAACCCGCGCGGCCTGGAGTTCCGCGAGGTCGACGCGGCCCAGCTGCCGCGCTCGCTGGACGACGTCGACGCCGCGGTGGTCAACAACAACTACGCCCAGGACGCCGGGCTGAACCCCGCCGAGGACGCCGTCCTGGTCGAGGAGCCGGAGGGCAGCCCCTACGTCAACGTGCTGGCCGCCCGCTCCGACAACGCCGGCGACCCGCGCATCGCCGCCCTCGCCGAGCTGCTCACCGCGCCGGAGACGGTCGCGTTCATCGAGGAGGAGTACGCCGGCAGCGTCATCCCCGCCGCCGCGGACTGACCCCGGGGCCGCCGGGGATGTAGGGTCCGCTCCGAGGGGAACGGAACGGCTACCCGGGTCGTTGTCCTGGTACGAACCGAAGACCGACCCCGAGCCGCCTCCCGCAGCCGCTCCACTGACCCCCGAAGGCGGAGGTGCGATGGTGCCCTTCGAACCGAACGTCCGCGTACCCGGCGGCGCCCCGGTCCCCTACGGGGCCCGGACCCCCGACGAGTTCCTGGAGGCGATGCGCGAATACCGCTCGCAGGCGGGCGCCCCCTCCTACCGAGAGATGGCCTACCGCTCCGGCGGCGTGTGCACCGCGGAGCGGTTCCAGCGCACCCTGGAGGGGACGGAGCAGCTCACCGTCGCCCTGGTGGGCGCCTTCATCACCGCATGCGGCGGGGACGCCGAGGAGTGCGGGCAGTGGACCACGGCCCTGCGCTCGCTCCGGCTGCGGATGGCGGAGCGTGCACAGGGCCGAGGGTCCGAGCCGGGGATCAGTCCAGCCGGGTGATCCGGCCCTCGCCGCCCTCCGGGTAGTCGGCGGCGGTCACCGCGCCGCCCAGGTCGCCGCGGAGGTAGCCGGAGAGCGCCTGCTGGTGCACGGTCCCGACCGGGGTGAACCCCGCCCCGCGGAACGGGTACCGGTCGCCGCCGGCGGCGGTGAAGTCGATCGTCGCCACGGTGACCGGTGCGCCCTCGACCACCTGCCCGTCGGCGACCAGCACGGTGCCGTCCTCCAGTACGGCGTCGCGGACCCGCTCACCCGGGGTGAGCACCTCGCCGTCGTCGTTCACCGCCTGCGCGGTGCGGCTCGCGTCGTAGCCGAACTCCACCCCGGCCACCTGGGCGAACCGGCCGTCGGCCGCGGGGATCCGGGAGACCGCGTGCTCCAGCAGCTCCTTGACCTGGGAGCGGGGCAGCTCCGGCACGACCGCGATCTGGTTGGTGAACGGCAGCACGGAGTAGGTGTCCAGCTCGGAGACGGGCCCGGCGGGCAGCACCGAGTTGTTCCGGATCCCGCCGCCGTTCTGCAGCGCGAGCTGCGGCTCGGGCACCCCGTACTCGCCGGCCTTGGCCCGGCCCGCGGCCAGCACCGCGTCGGCGACCAGGTCGCCCAGGTTGGTCTCGGCGGTGCGCACCCCCGGGTCGCGGACGCCGTCCAGCGGCACCTCGGAGGTGGCGGCGACGTCCCCGGCCAGCGCGTCCAGGTGCTCGCGCACCGGCCCGTGCACCTCGGAGAGGACCTCCGGGTCCGGCTCGACGGCGTCCTCCCCGGTGCCGGAGACGCGCACCGGGCCGGAGCGGTCGGCGACGCGGAGCAGGTTCCCCTCGGCGTCGAAGTCGGCGACCAGCCGGCCGATGTACTTGTAGTCGGAGTTGGCCTGGACCACCGGGACCTCGGCGCCCGCGGAGTCCCGCGCCCACAGCGGATAGCCCATCGGCTCGCCGGTCCGCGGGTCCTCGGTGACGGTGTCCCCGGGGACCAGCGGCGTGTCCGGGCCGGCCTGCACCTCCCCGCCGCCGCCCGCGATGACGATGTCCACGCCGCGCAGCTCGGAGACGAGCGCGCGCTCGTTCTCCACGTCCTGCAGGTGCGAGATGAGGACGATCTTGTCGACGCCCTCGTCGGTCAGGTCGTCCACCGCGCCCTGCACGGCCGGGGCGACCTCCGGGTCGACCACCACGCCGCGCGGGCTGGAGATGGAGGGCAGCTCCGGGGTGAGCGCCCCGACCACGCCGATCTCCTCGCCCCGCTCCTCGAGCACGGTGCTCGGGGCGATCGCGCCGCCGGCGGCCAGCTCGGCCAGGCGCGGTTCGGCGGAGACGTCGGTGTTGGCGGAGAGGAACGGCGCGGTGCCGCCGGCCTCCCGGTAGGCCTCGATGTAGCCGGCGTAGAAGTCCGGGCCGAAGTCGAACTCGTGGTTGCCGAAGGAGATCGCGTCCCAGCCGGTGCGGGCGGCGGCGACCGCGTCGTAGAACGGCGCGCCCTCCCGGGTACTGGCCGAGAGCTCCGGGCCGGCCAGGTACATGTCCCCGGAGGAGAGCGCGACCACGCCGCGGCGCCGGGACTCGCCGCCCTGGGCGGCGGAGGGCCGGCGCTCCTCGTCGCGGAGCCGGTCCATCAGCGCGGTGAACCGGGCCGCGCCCCCGTACCGCTCGTCGGCGGGCGCGCCGAGCAGCGCGGACTCCAGGTCGTTGGCGTGCAGCACGGTCAGGGTGAAGTCGGCCCGCTCCGGCGGGGGATCGGCCCAGGCGGGGGCGGGTACGGCGAGCAGGACGGCCGCGAGCAGCGCGGGGGCGGCGGCGCGGCGCAGCGGGGGAACGGGCATGTGCTCACTTCCGGGGGGGGGAGATGGAAAACGATTACACTTGCACTGTCGGTCTCGGATTCTAGGCTTCGCCCATCGGCCGCGGAAGAGCCGCGGAGGATGCGGAAGGCGGCGGCACCGTGACACCGGAGCAGATCATCGACATGGCGCTGTGGTTCCCCGAGGCGGAGGAGAGCGAGCCGTTCGGCCCCGGCCACCTGGTCTACAAGGTGCGGGGGAAGATCTTCGCCCTGCTCGGCGAGGACGGCGGGCGCGGCGTCGCGCGGCTCTCGCTCAAATGCGACCCCGGCCTGGCCCTGGAGCTGCGCGCCCAGTTCCCCGGCGTCCGCCCCGGCTACCACCTGGCCAAGAAGCACTGGAACAGCGTCGACCTGGACGGCTCGGTGCCCGACGACGAGATCGCCGAGATGCTCCGGCACTCCTACGAGCGGGTCGTCGCGGGCCTGCGCCGCGCCGACCGGGACCGCCTGCTCGCCGTCCTCGGCGAGGACCTCCCGCCGCTCCCGCGATGACCCCGGCGCTCCCGGCCGGCGGGCCGCCCCGGCCCCGGGAGCACCGGGACCGCCGCCCCGCGGCGCCGGGCGGAGGCGAGAGCGGAGGGAAGCGGCCGGGCCTCCGTCCCCGCGGTCGGCCCCCGGTAGCGGGGAGCCGCCCCCTCGGCGGGCGGACGCGGCGGCCGCCGCCGCACCGCCCGGGGCGCGCACCCGGCCTCGGCCCGGGGCGGCCCTCCCGCCTCCCCGGGGATCCGCCGCAAAGGCGGGCGCCGTCCCCGGCAGGGCGCAGGACCGCTACCCCTCGGGCGGGCGGAACCGGCCCTGGCGCGGCGGCTTCGGCGGCCGCACCGCCACCCCGGTCCACTCCCGGCGGAGCACCTCGCGCACCGCCGCCGCGCGCCCGGTCGGACCGGCCGGGGCCGCCGCCCCGTCCGCCGCGAGCAGCGCGCCGAGCAGCTCCGCCGTGCTCGGCCTGTCCTCCGGCTCCTTCGCCATCGCCGCCGCCACCGGCCCCTCCAGGGCGGGCGGCAGCCGGTCGACGTCGGGGGCCTCGCGCACCGCGCGGCGGGCCAGCTCGGCCGGGGGCGCCACCCCGAACGGGTCGCGCGCCGAGGCGGCGTAGGCCACCAGCGCACCCCACAGGAAGACGTCGGAGGCGGCCGTCACTCCGCCGCCCCGGTACTGCTCGGGGCTGATCCACCCGGGGGTGCCCAGCCGGTCGCGCGGCCCGGGAAGCCGCTCCGCGCCCTCCGGCGCCGGCTCGGGCAGCCGCAGGTCGCGCACGGCCCGGCGGTAGCGGCGCAGCCGCAGCCAGCGGGTGGCGTCCTCCCTGGTCTCCCGGTGCGCGATGCCGAAGTCGAGCAGCTTGGGCCCGGAGGGGGAGAGCACCACGTTGCCCGGGTTCAGGTCCCGGTGCACCACGTCCACCGCGTGCACCGCGCGCAGCGCGTCGGCGCACCCGACGGCGAGCGCGTACAGCATGCCGCGGCGGAGCCGGCCGTGCCGCTCCACATGCCGACGCAGGGTCGGGCCGGGCACGAACTCGGTGGCCAGCCAGGGCCGCTCCGCCTGCACGTCGGCCCCGGCGAAGCGGGCCACGCACGGGCTGTTCACCCGGGCGAGCAGCCGCGCCTCCGCGGCGAACCTGCGGCGGAACGCGCCGTCGCCGGCGTGCCGCTCGTGCACCACCTTGACCGCCAGGTAGCCGCGGAGCCCGTCACCGGTCGCGGCGTAGACGGTGCCCATCCCGCCCGACCCGACCCGGCCCACCAGGCGGTACCCGCCGACCTCGGCGGGGTCGCCGGGCAGCAGCGGGTCCAGGCGGCGCGGGCCGCGGGCCTTCACCGGGACCGTCCGGGGGCCACCGGGTCACGCCCCCTCGGGCCGGCCGCCGGCGCGCGCCCGGCCGAACCCCTCGGTGATCTCCACCGCGAGCTCCAGCAGGCCGAGCGCGGTGGGGGTGCGCACCCCGTCCAGCTCGACCGGCCGCCCCGCGGACAGCTGCGGGTCCTCGGGGAGCAGGAGCGCCGCGGCGCACCGGTCGGCCAGCTGCCGCCGCAGGTCCTCCACCGCGGGCGCGGTGCCGGCCCGGTCGACGACGATGGCGCAGTCCGCGGCGAGCTCGTCGAAGCCCAGGTCGCGGACCTCGTCCAGCACGGTGGCGGCGCGCCCGGCGCCCTCCTTGGTCGGGGCGGAGACCAGTACCAGCCGGGTGGCGCGGGCCAGGACCGCGGGCATCGCCGGCCGCCCCAGCCCGCTGCCGGCGTCGACCAGCTGCACCGGGTAGTGCCGCTCCACCGAGTCCGAGATCCGCCGGAACCCCTCCAGGCCCAGCGGCCGGGAGGCGGTGTCCTCCGGCCGGGAGGCCAGTACGTCCAGGCCGGAGGTGGTCTGCGCGGTGAACCGGTTCATGTCGGAGAACCGGACGGCCGCCTCTCGCGAGGCGATCAGCTCCTGCAGCGGCAGCTCCGCGTGCCACTTGAGCGGGAGCCGCTCGGTGACCGGGGCGTGCTCGGCCTCCGCGTCCACCGCGATGATCCGGTCGCCGCGGTGCGCGGCCAGCACCGACCCCAGGCCGAGCGCGACCGTGGTCGCACCGACCCTCGGGTCCGCGCCGAGCACCACGATGGACTGGTGCTCCTCCGGCAGCACGGCGCGGCCCACCGACGCCTCCAGCTCCTGGCGGCGCCGCTCGGTCTTGGACTCCCCGGGGTTGAGCCGGCCGCCGGTAACGGTGTACAGGGCGCGGCGCCAACCCCCCTTGGGGGCGGGACGCTCCCGGCGGATCAGTGCCTCCGCGCTGAGTTCGCCCAACGGGTCGGGGGCGGGCCCTCGGCCGCCGCCGGATGCGGGATCGGGTTGGGGGGAGCGAACAGACACCGCTGGACTTCCTCGGAGATCGACTCGTGCACGTGGCCCTATCCCGCGGCATTTTACGCAGGGTCGCCGGTAAGCGACGGGGCGGGGCGTTGCGCCGCATCCGGATTCCGGTGCGGAATGAACCGTTCCGCCCCCTCCGCCGTCAGACCGGAGTACGCCGGAACCGCCGGGTGGAAAGGGACCGATGCACTCGCAGTACCCTCCGCGGCGGCCTCCACACCGCCCCGCCCTCCCCCCGCCCGCGGCCTGCGGGGACGGGGCGCCCGGCCCCCGCACCGGGCGGCGGCCCCCGCCGGGCCCGCCCGCGCTCCGGGGAGCGCCCCGGCGCCCGCGCACCGCGCGTACGCACCGACCCGACCTCCGGCCGCCCGCCCCGCCGGGGCGGCGGGACCGGAACCGAATGGAGAGGACCTCCGTGTACACACCCCACCCCCAGTACGCCTACGGCCCGGCGGTGCGGCAGGAGCCGCCGCCGATCCCGGGCGGCGTCACCGCGGTGCGCGTGCTGATGTTCCTCGGCGGCTGCCTCGGCGTGCTCACCGCGCTGGCCGTCGCCGTGCTGCTCGGCGCGGTCATGGGCATGTCCCCCGGGGAGGTGTCGAACCTCTCCGACGCGCAGCGGGTCGCGCTGGAGTTCATGGCGGACGAGGGCATGGACCCCGAGGTGATGGCCGTGGTGATCGGCCTGTTCATCGGGGTCCCCGGGGTCACCGGCCTGGCCTCGCTCTTCCTCTCCGCGGCGGCCGGCCGCCGCTCCCGGATGTGGCCGGTGTGCATCGTGCTCTTCCAGGCCCTGCTGGCCCTGGGCTACCTGGTGAACCTGCTCTTCCTCAACCTGCTGGCGCTCGTCCCGCTGGCGCTGTGCGTCCTCAAGATCTGCCTGGTCTGCGGCCCGCGCGCCCGCGCCTACTACGCCTCCTGACCCCCGGCGCCCGCCCCGCCCCCCGACCGGGGAGCGGCGCGGGCACCGGCGCGAGCGGCCCTACCCGGCCGCCCGGCGGTCCGCCGCCGCGAGGTGCTCCAGCACGGCGCCGGCCACCTCGGCGACCGCCTCCGGCGCGATCAGGTGGCCCATGTCCTCGACGAAGCGCATCCGGGCGCCGGGGATCTCCGCGGCGATCAGCGGGCCGTGCCCCGGCTTGACCGGCTCACAGGCGCCCTCCATGACCAGAGTCGGCGCGGTGATCCCGGGCAGCAGGCCGACCGGCTCGAAGTCCGGGTCGGCGGCGGCGGCGAGGCGGTGGTTGGCGACCGTGGCGGGGTCGCGGTCCCGGTCCAGCAGCCGCTCCTCCAGCCGGCGCTGGGCGTCGGCGTCGAACGGCAGGTTCGGGCCGTTGAGCACCCGGGCCGTCTCCACCTGGAACGCGATCAGCTCCTCCCGCCCCTCCGGCGGCGCGGCGAACGCCTTCCGGAACAGCTCGACGAACTCGGCCTTCGGCCCGGGCAGGGAGCCCTCCGGCTGGGCCTCCCCGGCCAGGGCGCGCATGATCACCTTCCCCTCCCCGCGGCCGAGCGGGGAGGAGCCGATGGCCGTCAGCGACCGCACCCGCTCCGGGCGGACCGCGGCGATCCACTGCGCCAGCAGGCCCCCCGCCGAGTGGCCCACCAGGTGGGCCGAGGCGATGCCGAGCGCGTCCAGCACGCCCAGCGCGTCGTCCCGGACCGCCTCCCAGGTGTAGGGGGCGGCCGCGAAGTCGATGGCGGACGAGCGGCCGGTGTCCCGGTGGTCGTACCGGACCACCCGGTACCCGGCCGCGGCGATCCGGCCCACCAGGGCGTCCGGCCACGCCGCGCCCTGCGACATCGACCCCATGACCAGCAGCACCGGCGGGTGCGCCGGGTCGCCGAACTCCTCGGCGTGGATCTCGATGCCGTTCACCGCGAGCATGTGTTCCTGAGCAGTCAAGGCGTCTCCTCCGTCGTTCTCCGTCGGAGACCACTCTTCCGGGGCGGGCGCCCGGTGCCATCCGTAGGACCACTGGTGCCGGCGCCGGTGGCCCCGGCGCCCCGGTGCGCCCCGCGGGTCAGCGCCGGCGCAGCCGCTTGTCCGCGAGGGCCGGCGGCAGGTGGAAGGTCGGGTCGCGGACCACGTCGGTGCCGGGCGGGACGATCTCGTCGATCCGGTCCAGCACCGGGCCGTCCAGCCGCACCCCCGCGCCGGCCAGCAGGCCCTCCAGCTGCTCCTGGGTGCGCGGACCGATGAGCACCGAGGTCACCGCCGGGTGCGCCAGCACGAACGCCAGGGCCAGGTGCGGCAGCGGCACCCCGGCGTCCGCGGCGACCTTCTTCAGCTCGGTGACCGCGGCCAGCTTCGCCGCGTTGCCCGGCAGCGCGGTGTCGTACATGGTGCCCAGCATCGCGCTGCGGTGCGCCTCGCCCGGGTCCGCGCCGTCCGGGCCGCCGTACCGGCCGGACAGCCAGCCGGCGCTGAGCGGGCTCCAGGTCAGCACCCCCATGCCGTACCGCTGCGCGGTGGGCAGCACGCCCGCCTCGATGCCCCGGGCCAGGATCGAGTACGGCGGCTGCTCGCTGCGCGGCAGGACGTGGCCGCGCCGCTCGGCGGTCCACCGCGCCTCCACCAGCTCCTCGGCGGGGAACGCCGAAGTGCCGTACGCCCGGATCTTCCCCGCCCGGACCAGATCGGACAGGGCGGACAGGGTCTCGTCCAGCTCGGTGTCGGGGTCGGGCCGGTGCACCTGGTAGAGGTCGATCCAATCGGTGTCCAGCCGGCGCAGGCTGTCCTCCACCGCGCGCACGATCCACCGGCGGGAGTTGCCCCGGTGGTTGGCGTCCGGGCCCATCGGATTATGGAACTTGGTGGCCAGCACCACGTCGTCCCGGCGCCCCTTGAGCGCCTTGCCGACGATCACCTCCGACTCGCCGTCGGAATACATGTCCGCGGTGTCGACGAAGTTGATCCCCGCGTCCAGCGCGGTGTGCACGATCCGCGCCGCGGCCCCGTGGTCGGCGGTGCCCCACGCGCCGAGCATCATCGTGCCCAGCGCGAACTCGCTGACCGAGATCCCGGTGCCGCCGAGAATGCGTCGCTCCATGACAATTCGCCCCCATGCGGTGGTGGTCCGGTTCCGGCGGGCCGCGCGGCCCGCCGCGATGACCACCGTCCCGGGTCCGCGCCGGGGGGACCAGGCCCGCCGCAACCTGGGTCCGCCGGTACCAGGAACGGCTATTTTCGGTGCATGGTGCAATCGGCCGCAGAACTGAGCCTCTTCCTCAAGGCCCGCCGGGACGCGCTCGCCCCGGAGGACGTGGGCCTGCCCGGCGGGATCAACCGGCGCCGGGTCCGCGGGCTGCGCCGGGAGGAGGTCGCCCAGCTCGCCGGCGTCAGCGTCGACTACTACACCCGCATCGAGCAGGGGCGCGGCGGCGCCGTCTCCGACGAGGTGCTGCAGGCGCTCGCCCGGGCCCTGGTGCTCTCCGCGGACGAGCGCCGCTACCTGCGCAACCTGGCCGGGAACGCGGTCCGCCGCTCCACCCGGGCGGCCCGCCCGGCCGAGCCCTGCACCCCGCCCGAGGTGCCCCGGCAGACCGTCCGCCCCGAACTGCGCGCGCTGCTGCACGCGATGGCGGGGGTGCCCGCGGCGGTGCTCGGCCGGGGGCTGGACATCCTCGCCTGGAACCCGATGATGGGCCGGCTCTGGCCCGGCCTCGGCGACCTCACCGAGGCCGAGCTCAACCTGCCCCGGCTGCTCTTCACCGACCCCGGCACCGCCGCCCTGCACGCCGACGCCGACCTGCTCCGCGCCGAGGTGGTCGCCCGGCTCCGCGCCGACACCGGCCGCGACCCCGAAGAGCCCCGGCTCTGCGCGGTGGTGACCGGCCTGCAGCGGACCAGCGCCCTCTTCCGCGAGCTGTGGGAGGCCCGCGAGGTCAAGGAGGCCCCGCACGGCGCCCACCGGCTGCGCCACCCGCAGGTCGGCGAGCTGACCCTGTACTTCGAGAAGCTGCCGCTGCCCGCCGACCCCGGCCGGTTCCTCCTCGTCTACGCCCCCGAGCCCGGCTCCGTCTCCGAAGAGCGCCTCCGCCTGCTGGCCGCCGGCCAGCCCGCCTGAACGGGGCCGGCCCGGCCCCTCCCGCGATGCCCGCCGCCCGGGGCGGCGACCGCTCCCCGGCCCCTGCCGGCGGTGGTGCGCGCACCACCGCCGACAGGGGAGCCGCCGGGTGCGGAACGTCCTCCGGCACCACCGACCCGCCGGGGGTCTCCGCAGCAGACTCGGAGCCGAAGCGAGACGCTCTGAGGAGGCCCCGGTGAACGCAGTCCCCCCGCACCACCGCACGGACGGCGCGGAGCGGCCGCCCGGCCCGCACCGCCCGCTGCTCGGCTTCGCCCTGCTCTCCGCGGTGCTCGCCGCGGTCTGCTGCGTCGGCCTGGCCGTGGACGGGCGGATGGTGGCGGGCGAGCCGGTCTGGCTCAAACCGCTCAAGTTCGCGGTCTCCTTCGGGCTCTACGCGGCCGCCCTGGCCTGGATGTTCGGCAGGTTCCCGCGCTGGCGCCGGACGCTGTGGTGGCTGGGCACCGCGATCACCGCCGCCCTCCTGGTCGAGACGGCGGCGATCACCTTCCAGGCGGCGCGAGGGCGGCGCAGCCACTTCAACTTCGCCACCGGCCTGGACGAGGCCGTCCAGAACGCGATGGGCGCCGCGTCGGTGGTGCTGGTGCTGTTCACCCTGGCCATCGGGGTCCTCCTGGTGTGGCAGCGCCGGGTGGACCGGCCGATGGCGTGGGCGATCCGGGCCGCCGTCCTGCTCTCGGTCGCGGGCATGGCCTTCGGCCCGATGATGACCCAGCCCACCCCCGACCAGCTGCAGGCCCTGGAGGGCGGCGCCGACCTGGCGGTCATGGGCGCGCACACCGTCGGGGCCCCGGACGGCGGCGCGGGCATGCCGCTCACCTGGTGGAGCACCACCGGCGGGGACCTGCGGATCCCGCACTTCGCCGGGCTGCACGCGCTCCAGGTGCTCCCGCTGTTCGCGCTGGGCATCACGCTGCTCGCCGCCCGGGTGCCGGTGCTGCGCGGAGAGGGGGCGCGGCTCGGCCTGGTCGCGGTGGCGGCCGCCGGCTACACCGGGCTGATCGTGCTGCTCGCCTGGCAGGCGTTCCGCGGCCAGCCGCTGCTGCAGCCGGACGCCGCCACGCTGGCCGCCGCCGGAGCCCTCGCCCTGGGCACGGTGCTCGGAGCGGCCGCCGTGCTCGCGGCGTCCGCCCGCCGCCTCCGCAGCGGCGCTCCGGAGCGGCGCGCCCGGGTCGGCTGAGGGCGGCGGCCCCGGCGCCGCGGGGGACCGGAGCGCTCCGGTCCCCCGGCCCGCCCACCGGTCCGGTCCCGGCTCCCCGGCCGGCCCGGGATCACTCGTCGCGCCACTCCGCGGCGAGGCGGCGCGCCTCGCGCCGGCCCGCGTAGCGCTCCCTGCGGTTCCCGGCCCTGACCATCCGCTGCCACTCCCCGGTGCAGGAGCGCCGGTTGCAGCCGGCGCAGCAGCTCCAGCCGAGCATCACGCCGGGGTCCTCCCACCGGCAGCGCGTGCCGGGGGCCTCGCGGCTCGGCCCCGGAGGCAGGTCGCAGGGGCCGTACCGGTGGTCGTGGAGCGGCCGGGGACCGTGCTCGATCTGCCGCACCCACAGCGGCTTGGTGTTGTCCGTACGGGACATCTCGTTCCTTCCGGAACCCGCCGCCCGGACTCCCGGAACCTCCGGGCGGGCGGCTAGGTCGACCGCTGCACGGCGACCACGCTCCCCTCTTCTTCTCTCGGCTCGGGACACGCTCCACGGCGGTGGAGAGCCTTGCAGGCTAACCCCGCGGATCGAGCACGGACAAGGGCCCCGTGCGGGCCCGCCTACGGGGCCAGCAGGCGGACCAGCTCGGTGCGCGAGCCGATGCCCAGCTTCGGATAGACCTTGTACAGGTGGTACTCCACGGTGCGCGGGCTCAGGAAGAGCCGCGCCGCGACGTCCCGGTTGGAGGCGCCCTCGGCGACCAGGCGGGCGATCCGCAGCTCCTGCGGGGTGAGCGCGTCCAGCGCCCCGGGGCCGGCCGGCTCCGCGGCCCCGCCCGCGGCCCGCAGCTCCCCGGACGCGCGGCCCTCCCAGGGCGCCGCGCCCATCCGCTGGAACGCCTCCGCGGCCGCGCGCAGGTGCGGCCGGGCCTCGGCGGGGCGGCGGCCGCGGCGCAGCCGCTCGCCGAGGAGCAGCGCGGTGCGGGCGCGGTCGAACCCGGCCCCGCCCACCCCGGTGAGCGCCTCCAAGGCCTCCTGCAGCAGGCCGACCCCCTCCGCGTCCGGGAGGGTGAGCGCCTCGCAGCGGGCGAGCAGCGCCCGGGCGCGCGGCGCCTCCCGCTCCGCCACCCACCCGGCCAGGAACGCGGTGGTCTCGCGGGCCGCGCCGAGGTCGCCCGCGGCCACCGCCGCCTCCACCCGGTCCGCGGCCGAACCCCAGGCGTTGACCGGGGAGCCCATGCCCGGCGCCGGGGAGGCCAGCGGGGCCAGCCGCTCGTGCGCCTGGGCGAACCGGCCCGCCCCCAGGTCGAGCAGGCCCAGGGCGTAGGCCGCGACCCCGGCGCGCAGCCCCAGCCGGTGCGGGACGGCGATGGCGAGCGCCTCCCGGGCGTGCGCGCGGCAGCTCTCCTCCCGGCCGCGCAGCGCATCGCAGACGGCCAGGTTGGCGTGGTGCGCCGCGGCGGAGTTGGCCGCCCCCGACTCCTCGGCGAGCAGCAGCCCCTCCTCGGACAGCGCGGCGCTGAGCGCGATGTCGCCGTTGAACCGCTCGCCCGTCGCGGCGTTCTCCAGCACCACCGGCAGGGTGCCCGCGACACCGGACACCCGCGCCGCCCGGCCCGCGCGCGCCCCGTACGCCGCGGCCGCCGCGGCGTCGCCGAGCATGCTCGCCGCGGAGGCCGCCCAGAGCAGCAGCGCGGGGTCGTCCTCGTCGTCGGGCAGGCCGCGCAGGGCGCGGCGGAGCAGGCCGGCGCCGCGCTCGGCCTCGCCCCGGGCCCGCGCCCCGTCGCCGGCCAGCACGTCGCGGAGGAACCGCTCGGAGCCCCGGCCGGGAACCGGGAGCGCCTCTGCGAGCGCGCCGACCCGGGCGGCGGCGCCGGTGTCGCCGACGTAGGCGGCCGCCTCCGCCGCGTCGGCCAGGACCCGCCAGGCGAGCGGCCCGCCGGCGCCCTCCGCGGCGGCGAGCAGGATCCGCAGCGCCTCGGCGGCGTCCCCCGAGGCCAGCTCGAACCGGCCGCGGAGCCGCTCCAGGGCGAGCCGCGCTTCCGGGGCGCGGGCCTCGGCGCGGGCCGCCGCCAGGCTGCTCTGCGCCTGGCCGGGCAGCCCGCCGAGCCACGCGGCCTCGGCGGCGTCCCGCAGCCGGCCGGCCCGGGCCTCCCCGGGCGGCGACAGCTCGGCGGCGAGCCGGTAGGCCCCGGCGGCGTCGGCGTGCCCGCCGCGCGCCCCGGCCCGGCCGGCCGCGGCGGCCAGCGCGGCCGCGGCCTCCTCGTCCGGGCCCACCGCCGCGGCGGCCCGGTGCCGCGCCGCCCGGTCGGGGTCGCGCCCGTCCAGCAGGCCGGCGAGGAGGCGGTGGGTGCCGCGCCGCTCAGCGGCGGAGGCGGCCGCGACGACCGCGGACCGGACCAGCGGGTGCCCGAACCGCACCCCGCCCGCGCCCAGCTCCACCAGCCCGGCCTCCTCCGCCGGGCCGAGCACCTCGGCCGAGCCGCCCACCGCAGGGTCGCCGGAGCCGTCCAGCGCCACCGCGAGCAGCGCCGACCGGGCCTCCGCGGGCAGGCCGGCGATCCGCTCCCGGTAGAGCGCGGTGACGCCCTCCCCGGCGGGCAGCGGGTCGGGGAGCGGCGCCGCGCCGGTCAGCTGGGCGGGGGTGAGCAGGCGGGCCGCCTCGCGGAGCGCCAGCGGGTGGCCGCCGGTCGCCTCGGCGACCCGGGCGGCGACGGCCGGGGCCGGCGGCTCCGGGGCGTGCTCGGCCAGCAGCCGGGCCGCGTCCGCGCCGCCCAGGCCATCGAGGCGGAGCTCGGGCAGGCCGCGGAGGAGGTACAGGGCGTCCGGGTCCTCCCGGGTGCCGAACAGCAGCCCCACCGGGTGCCCGTCCAGCCGGCGGGCGGCGAACAGCAGGGCATCGGCCGAGGCGCGGTCGGCCCAGTGCACGTCGTCGACGACGCACAGCAGGCCGCCCGGCTGCGCGGCCTCGGCCAGCAGCGAGGTGACCGCCGCCGACACCAGGAACCGGTCGTCGGCGCCGGAACCGAGGCCGAGCGCACCGCGCAGGGCGTCCCGCTGCGGCTCCGGGAGGGCGCCGGACAGGCCGAGCGCGGGGTGGAGGAGCTGGTGCAGCAGGGCGAACGCCATCCGCCCCTCGGTCTCGCCGGCGGTGGCCCGCAGCACCCGGACCGGCGACGCGGCCTCCGCGTACCGCAGCAGCGCGGACTTGCCGATACCGGGCCGCCCGCGCACCACCAGCCGGGCCCCGCCCCCGCCGCGGATCCGCCCGAGGAGGCCGTCGACCGCGGCGGCCTCCGCCTCCCGCCCCACCAGGTCCCCGTCGGCCATCGGACCCTCCCGCCCCCTCGGCACCGGCCCCGGCCGGCCGCCGGAGCGGACAAGATCATCCCACCGCGGGCCGACCGGACCCGTGTCCGGCGGTCAGAGCCTCTCCGCGGCCGCGCGCAGCGCCTTCACCAGCGGGCTCCACTCGGTGCGGGGGCCGCCCAGGCCGAGGCTCCGCTCGGCCTTGTCCAGCGCGTCCTCCAGCAGGGCGTCGTGCAGCGGCCGGTACACCAGCGGCCAGCTCGCCCGCGCCGGGCCCACCAGGTGCATGGTCAGCACGTGCCGCAGCAGCGCACCGCCGGCGGCCTCTTCGACCGAGAACCCGTGGTGCCCGAGGAACCCGGCCGGCGCCTCGAACCTGAACCGGATCCGCCGCCCCGGGAGGTACTCCACCACGCTGTACCGCACCGGCCCGTGCCCGCCGCGGGCGCCCACCCCCAGCGGCCGGTCGAAACGCATCGCCGGCCACTGCTCGTGCGGCCAGAGCCGGTCGTCGTCCGAGGCCAGCCCATCGATGAGCGCCCCGGCCTCGGCCACCGGCACGTCCAGTAGTCTCCGGTGCTCGTTCCAGACCATGCGGGCCTCCCCGTCGCTCCAACGCCTGCGGATCGGTCAAGCAAACCACGGCGCCGCCGCCCGGCACGGCCGGGCCCATCCGCGGCCCGGGGCGGCCTCAGTAGGGTCCCGGCTGAGAGCCGCACACGACGGCGCGCACGGAAGGCGGCGGAATGAGCCCGACCCACCCGGGAGCCGGGGTTCGACCGGGCTCCGGCCCGTCCCGCCCCTTCACGGTGTTCGGCCTGCTGGCGGCGGTGTCCGCGGTGGTGATCGCCGCGGTGCTCATCGCCCCGGCGGTGCACCCCGTGGTCCGGGCGAACGAGGCGCACATCGTCGGCGACGAGGAGCTCATGCTCCAGCTGCTCTCCTTCGGCCACGAGACCCGCTCCGGCGAACCCGCCACCGCCTGGGCCGTCGAAATCGTCAACGGCACCGGCCGGGACATCCCCCTGACCATTGCCACCGGCTGCCGGGTCGGTTTCCCGCCCCGCCGCACGGAGCCGCTGCACGCCCCGGAGAAGGTCACCGTCTCGCCTGATGAGGCGCACACCCGGCCGGACGGGTGCACCGGCCTGGCCGCGGGGGAGCGGTTCTTCTACACCGTGCGTTTCCTGGACGGCCAGGGAGGCAGGGCGCACCCGCCGGTCACCTTCATCGGCAAGTCGCCGCCGGCGGGCTGACCGGCTACCCGAGCAGCCCGAGCAGGTGCGCGGCGGTGGCCATGGCGGCGAACGGCACCCCGAAGGCCAACGCCTCCAGCGCGGCCCGGTGCCCGCTCCGTCCGCGGCGGCGCCGTCCCACCTCCGGGGCGGGTCGGGAAGGGGGCAGAGGAACGGGCAGGGGAGAGTCGAACCCGCCGGCCACCGGGGCCCGATGCCGTCCGATGCGAGGCGGGGGCGGTCCGAGCTCTTCGTGTGCCGGAGGCGCGGCGCGGGCATGGGGCGAGAGCAGCAGCGGCGGCCGGGGAACGGGCACGGCGGTGGCACCGGTCCGGGGGCTGCCGGGGGCGCTGAACCGCCTCCCGCGCGGGCGCGCGGTGCGGGCATGCAGCCGGTCGATGGTCGAGACCGGCAGAATCGACGGAGCCATACGGAATCACCTTCGGAGAGTTCGGAGCGGATCGGGGAGAGGGGAAGGCCGGAGCGAGGTGCCCGCCCCGCCCCCTCCAGCGCGGGGCGGGCACCTGCGCGCGGGTCCGCCTTCAGGGGGCGTTCCAGGCGCTTCCGGTGAGGTCGTAGGCCAGGTGGAACCAGACGTGGCGGTAGGAGGCCCGGCCGTTGTCGCCCCAGGCGCTGGCGAGCACGGCGACCATGGCCAGGCCGCGGCCGCGCGCCTTCTCGATGCCGAGCGGCTCGGGGCGCAGCGGGGCGTCGTCGCGGGCGGTGGTGAGCACCCCGGGCGGGACGGTGCCGTCGTCGCGGCAGGTCAGGGTGAGCCCGCCGGTGCCGCGCCGGACCACGAGGGAGTAGCTGCCGCCGGGGCGGCCGGAGCGGGAGTGCGCGATGGCGTTGGTCGCCAGCTCGCTTCCGAGCAGGGTGAAGAGGTAGCGGTAGTCGCGGTCGTGCTCGGCGGCGCAGGTGTCGAGGAAGGCGCGGGCGAGTGGGAGGAACCCGGGCCGGCCGGGGAAGTCGTAGCGGCGCGTGGAGTAGTGGGGGCGGTCGGGGCGGCGGTTGAAGTAGTGCCGGTAGAGCGGCGGGATCAGGTCGTCCAGCGCGACGGTCACCTCGGGCAGCGGCGGCACGGGGGCCAGAGCGGGCATGCGGACACACTCCTCCTGCGAGAGCAGTGGACAGGGGCGGGGAAGGCGCCCGCACGGACTCGCTCGATCACCGGTCAGGGCAGCGGACACCCGGTAGCGTGACCGTCGGATACTCGGGGTGATGTGTCGGTCACTGGCTACACGTGCCACGGTAAGTCGACATCGTAGAGTTTTGCAATAGTTTTTATCTACGAAGTAGAGTTTTCTTTCGCTAGGGTTCTCCCATGACCACTCCCCACAGCCCCACGCTCCGGCTCCGCCGGCTCGCGGCCATGCTGCGCCGAGCCCGCGAACAGGCCGGCTACACCACCTCCCAGGTAGGCGCGAAGTTCAAGTGGAGCGCGGGCAAGGTCTCCAAGATGGAGACCACCGAGACCAAGCGGATCAGCCCGAGTGATCTCGACAGGCTCATGGACCTCTACGGCGTCACCGATCAGGCGGAGCGCGAGGGGATGCAGGCGCTGGCCCGGGACGCCCGGCAGCGCGGCTGGTGGTCCAAGTACAAGAAGGTCTTCTCCGACCATGCCCTGCCCGACTTCGAGGCCGAAGCATCCCTCATCCGCACCTTCGAGGCCCAGATCGTCCCAGGGCTCCTGCAGACGCCTCAGTACGCTGAGGCGCTGCTCAAAGGCGGCCGCTACACCGATCCCGAAACGGTTCGGCAGAAGGTGGAGGCGCGTATGGCCCGGCGGGACATCCTCACCCGGCCCGAGTCGGCCCGCCTGCGAGCGGTCATCGACGAAGCCGCGCTCCGGAGGCCGATCGGCGGTACCGAGACGCTGCGTGGGCAGCTGGCGCACCTGCTCTACATGGCGCAGCTGCCCAACATCGACGTCCAGGTCCTGCCTTTGGACGCCGGGGCACATGCTGCTCTAGGGGCGCCGTTCACTCTCTTGGACTTCCCCGATCCCCTCGATCTCCCGATCGTCTACATCGACACCGCAGGCGAAGGGGTGTTCCTGGAGGACCCGGAAGAGGTCGAAGCTCACAGTGCTACCTTCGGCGATATCCAAGGATCCGCGCTGAGCACCACGCGCTCCGCCGCCGTCATCACCGACCTCCTCAGAGCACCAGAGAGCGAATCATGAGTGCCGACCTGACGTTCCGCAAGAGCAGCTACAGCGCCCACTCGCAGAACTGCGTGGAAGTGGCAGCCTTCCCTGACTTCCGGAAGAGCAGCTACAGCGCACAAGATCAGAACTGCGTGGAAGTGGCCTCCTCTGACTATCGGAAGAGCAGCCACAGTGCACAAGACCAGGACTGCATCGAAGTCGCCGACTCCTCTCACGCCGTTGCCATCCGCGACTCTAAGCACGCCGAGGCCGGCCACCTCGCCTTCTCTTCAACCGAGTGGGACGCTTTTCTGAGAGGGGCCAAGACCGGTGGCTTCTGACGCGGCTTGAGCCGAGGCGGTGATCGTGAGCATCGTCGGTCGCACGTCGAGGCACGCGCCACCTCGAGCAGGGGAGGAGCTCTCCGGGCGGCCTATCGATCCTGCCTGCTCTTGACGAGTTCGGCGACGTGCTCGGCGGCGATGGTCGGATCCTCGTGTTCCCACACTCGGATGACCTGCCAACCCTGTTCCGTCAGCAGTCGGTTGGTCTCTTCGTCCCGCTCCCGGTTGCGCCTCACCTTTTCGGCCCAGTAGCCGGCGTTGGTCGCCGATTTCGTGTGGTGTTCAGGGCAGCCGTGCCAGAAGCAACCGTCCAGGAAAACGGCGACCTTGACACGGGTGAACACCATGTCCACCGTTCTCTTGGTGGCCAGTTCCGGACGTATAGACACGCGATAGCCCAGCCGCGGGGCGCTAGGCGGAGAGCCGCTTCGGGTTTGGTGGCCCTCTCCGTGCAGGACTGGCAGACCCTAGGCGCCCAGCAGTGAAGCTTGAGACAGACACGAGGCAAGCCTGCTAGGTCATCCCGGTAGCCGCCTGTCCTCTACCTCTGATAGAAGATAGATTATCTATGCCCCCTAGCGAAGGATCGCTATGCCTGAATCTCCTCTAGGTAGCAGTCCTGTTGAAGGACTCTATGAGCTTCTGATTACCGGATCAGTGCGGAGAGACCTACAACAAATTGAAAAAGACGGCTGGATATATCAGCAAACCCCTGTGAGTGAAGAGTCAACTTCTAACGTACTTGCCGCTTATGTTTTTGATCAACTCCGTTTGATTCTAAGTCAGGCATCTATAGGGGAACAAGTTCAGATTATTAATCGACTCCTTGAGGCTCTTGAGGAAGAGAGTGAAGATGTTGAGGGGGTTAAATTTAATGCGGACAGAGTTGAACTTGAAAGCAGCGACAACAAGGAGTTTATTGCTCGTCTTTTTGCTTTGAAGGACGGATTTGATCTAGGTAGGTATGCGCATCGCCCTAGAACTCCGCTCACTGAGGCTGCTCTGCTCACAAATATGCCAGAGGACCCCAGCCTAGGGAGTGAGATCCGACAGGAGTTGATTACCGCTGATCGCGTTGATCTGCTCTGTGCTTTTGTTAAATGGTCTGGGTTGCGTCTGTTAGAGGAGCCGCTCAAGGAAGCCCATGAGCGTGGAATTCCGATTCGGGTTTTGACGACGACTTATATTGGAGCCACGGAGCGTCGTGCTCTTGACCGTCTTGTCCGAGACTACGGTGCAAAGGTAAAAATTAACTACGAGGAGAAATCAACAAGGCTGCACGCTAAGGCTTGGCTGTTCCGAAGAAAAACGCAGTACGATACGGCTTATGTGGGAAGCTCGAACCTCTCACGTGCAGCTTTGTTGGATGGTCTGGAGTGGAATGTTCGACTCTCTGCCCACGCTACCCCGGATGTGCTGCGAAAGTTCGAGCTAACCTTTGATGCATATTGGGAATCTTCATCCTTTCAAGAATATGATCCGGACAGAGACGCTGAGCGTCTTGATCGTGCGCTAGCTCAAGCAGGAGGAAAGCTTGACGGTGCTGGAGGAGAGATTAGCCTCTCGAGTCTGGATGTCCACCCTTATCCGCATCAGCGAGACATGCTTTCTCGCTTGAAGGTTGCTCGGGAAGTTCGCGGCGAGCACAGGAATCTTCTTGTTGCTGCGACAGGTACTGGAAAAACGGTCATGGCTGCCCTCGACTATAAGGAGCTATGTCGTCTGTCAGGTAAGCGGTTGAACTTGCTCTTCGTGGCCCATCGCGAGGAGATTCTTGCGCAATCTTTGGCCACCTACCGCGCAGTTCTTAATGACGCTAACTTTGGCGAAGAGCTGAACGGAAAAAATAAACCTAAGCTTGAGAAACATGTCTTCGCGAGTGTTCAGACGTTGAGCAAGGACCGCTATCTAGAAAAGTATGATTCCAGTCATTTTGATGTTGTAGTTATTGACGAGTTTCACCATGCTGCTGCGGACACTTACCGCAAGATCATTGACCATTTTGAGCCCATAGAGTTTTTGGGGCTTACTGCAACACCTGAACGCAGTGACGGCATCGCTATCCAGGATCTGTACTTTAACGGACGGATCGCTGCAGAGCTTCGCTTGTGGGAAGCTCTCGACAATGAGCTGCTGAGTCCTTTTCACTACTTTGGTATCGCTGATACGACCGACCTGAGGGCAGTCAAGTGGACTCGGAGAGGTTACGACGAGTCTCAACTGGATAATATTTTTACTGGTAATGACGCAAGGGCGCGCCTCATCATCAAGGCGGTTCGCGATAAGATTTCTAACCCTCTTCAAATGAAGGCCTTGGGGTTCTGTGTTTCCCGTCGACATGCCGCATATATGGCAACTTGTTTTAATAGGGTTGGAATTCCAGCAGTCAATATTGATGGAGAAACCGACGAAGAGAAGCGTAAGCAGGCGCTCCGTGATTTGCGTTCCGGAAAAATCAACGCCGTCTTCTCTGTAGATATATTTAATGAGGGTGTTGATGTTCCAGATGTCGACACTGTGTTGCTGTTGCGCCCCACATCGAGTGCGACAGTTTTTCTGCAGCAAATTGGGCGAGGGTTGAGGCGGACGGAAGATAAAGCGGTACTGACTATTCTTGACTTCATTGGGATGCATCGTGCTGACTTTCGAGCCGAAGAGCCCTATCGGGCTATGCTCGGGAAGGGGCGCATGCGGGTGAGGCGTGAGATAGATGAAGATTTTCCGCATCTCCCGCCGGGGTGTCAGATTATCCTTGAGCCTCGAGCTAAGGAAGAGATTCTAAATAATATCAAGAGTCAAGTTAGGCAAAATATTTCCATTATCTCTGGCGAAGTCAGGGAATATGGTCGAGATGATCTTGCTGGGTACCTTAGTTACAGCGGTCGTAGGCTTGAAGACATCTACCGAGGGCAGAACTCTTGGACGACTGCTCTGCGTCTCGCTGGACGACTGAAGGGTGCTATCCCGGAAGGCGAAGGGGAGCTAATTAAGCGCCTTCAAACACTTCTTCATGTTGATGATCAACAGCGGGCTGAGTACTACAAGATGCTCATTAAGCCTGGTTCGCCTGCGTATGATGAGCTGGACGAACAATCACGTCTCTATGCTCGAATGTTGGTGTTTTCTCTTTGGCCTGACAAAAAGAATGGTGTGGCGACTCTGCAGGATGGCCTAGACAGGTTGAGGTGCCAACCTCACTTGTGCGACGAACTTGACCAATTGTTCTCTTTCACTGTTAATCGGGCTGATCATGTTGGTCGTCCACTGCTAAATGGGTTGGCCAGTATCCCGCTGTTTATCCATGCCAGGTACAGTCGTGCGGAAGTTCTAGCGGCGCTGGGACAAGCCAAGCTTGCGAGTGAAGATCCACTGGGGAAGGGGTTCTATCCGGGAGGGGCGCAGGAGGGGGTGAAGTGGTGTCCAAACATCAAGACTGATGTATTGTTTGTTACTATCGAAAAAGATGAGAAGGATTTCTCTCCTCAGATTCGATACAAAGACGTTGCGCTCAGTGAATCGATCTTCCACTGGGAGTCGCAGAATAAAGTTTCGTCGACTTCTGGGTCGGGTGTTCGTTATCAGAATCATGAGCGCATGGGTACGCAGGTTTTGTTGTTTGTTCGCCCCTTCAAGCGTACCGATATTCGAACTCCGGAGCCTTCCATTTTCCTGGGGCCTGTGAAGTATGTTCGCCATGAGGGGGAAAAGCCCATGGGGATCACTTGGAAGCTGCAGTATGAGATGCCGGCTGATGTCTGGTCTTATGCGGCTGTAGCCAATGCCAGCTGAACTCAACCAGGGCAGTTGCTGTTCATTCTGTTCGGCGGAGTGTGTATCCGCCGGGCAGGGCCCTTCAGTCGGCTGAGGGAATCCCCCCTGCCATCAACATCCAGGCCATGTTTGCGGCCTCCTCCGCGGAGGTGGGGGATGCGCTCGCCGTCCAGTGTGCGATCACCCCGGTCAGGGCCCCCGCCAGGTAGGCCGCGTGCAGGTCGGCGGGGGGCTCGGTGGGATCTGGAGCCCCCTCGTCTCGGGTGAGGCGGGGGGTGAGTTCCTCGATCATACGTTCGCGCATGCGGGCGGCGAAGCGGGGGCTGCCCTGGGGGCCGAGCATTTTGCGGTAGAGGGCGGCGTTGGCCGCGACGTGCTCGAAGAGGTCGCGGATGGGGGCGGGGGCGCGGTCGGGCGGGGCGTCCAGGGGGCAGACGGCGGCGGCGCGGGCCGCCTGGGAGAGGGCGTCCTCCATCGCGTCGGTGAGCAGCTCGTCGGCGTCGCGGTAGTGGGCGTAGACCGTGGCGCGGTTGACGCCCGCCGTGCGGGCGATCGCGGCGACGCCGAGGGTGCCGGGGTCGGCGTCGGCGGCCAGGGTGAGCGCGGCCTCGCGGAGCCGGGCGCGGGTGCGCCGGGCGCGGGGGTCGTCCGGGTTCATGCCGGTGATTCTACGTGGATGAGCGTGGATGAAAAACACCTGTTGTTTAGACGACGGGTGTTGGTTAGTGTTGCCGCCATGCGAATCGAGATCTGGGCGGACGTGGTCTGCCCGTGGGCCTACATCGGCAAGCGGAGGGTGGAGGCCGCCGCGGCGCTGCTCGGCGGCGAGGTCGAAGGCGGGGTCGAAGTCCTCTGGCGCCCCTACCGGATCGATCCTTCGGCTCCGGCCGTCGCCGAGCCGCTGGAGGAGGCGCTGCGCGAGCCCGTCGCGGACGGGGCGCTGGAGGCCTGCTCGCCTGGGCTCGGCCACGAGGAGAACCGGGCGCGGGTCGCCGAGATCGCCCGCGCCGAAGGGCTCGGACCGAAGTGGGGCGCGGTCTGGCGGGTGGACAGCGGCCCCGCGCACCGGCTGCTCGCCCTCGCCTGGGAGCACCGCGGGGCGCAGGTGCAGAACGCGGTGGCCGAGGGCGTCATGCGGGCGCACTTCACCGAGGAGGAGGACATCGGCGACCGCGCGGTGCTGGCCCGGATCGCGGAGCAGGCCGGTTTCCCGGAGGGGCCGGGCCTGCTGGACGCGGGCGGCGGCGAGCGGGAGGTGCGCGAGCTGCTGCTCTACGGCAAGGCGCGGGGGGTCGCCACCTCGCCGACGCTGGTGGTCGGCGGCCGGTCCCTGGAGGGGGCGCAGCCCGCCGAGGCGATCGCCGGGTTCCTGCGCGGCGGCACCGGACCGGCCCCGCTTCCGCCGGAGGTGGAGCGGTTCCGGCTGGCCGAGGCGCTGCTGGAGCGCCGCGACCCGCTCGGCGCGCTGGAGATGCTGGCGCCGATGCTGCGCAGCCACGGCGGCGACCGGGGCGTCCGGCTGCTGGCGGCCCGCTGCCGGTTCGCCTCGGCCCAGCTCAACGGGGCCGAGCGGGAGCTCCGCTCGCTGGTGGAGGAGGACCCCGGCGATTCCTACGCCCGGCTGCTGCTCGGCCGCACCCTCTACCGCCGGAACCGGGACGCCGAGGCCGCGCCGCACCTGCGGATGGCCGCCGCGATGAACCCGGACTACGCCTGAGCGGCCGCCGAGTGCGCGGCCGGGGGTCCGGGATGCCCGCCTTTCCCCGATGATCTCGACGTTGCGGCCCTATCGGCGCGGGTGGTTTCCAGTGTCCGTTGCTACACCGCACACCGGAGGACAGAAGGGGACCGGTTGGTCGGTCGGGCGCGGTGTCTCGCGGGGCGGGGGTTCAAACGGGCGGCGACGGCAAGAGGGGGACCGGCCGGCCGGTCGGTCGGGCGCGGCGCCTCGCGTGGCCGGGGTTCAAGCAAGCGGCGACGGCAGCGGCGGGGGGCGGGGCCGGGCGTCTCACCCGAGCGCGGCGCCTCGCGGGGCGGGGGTTCAAGCCGGCGGCGAGGGCGGGTGGGGGACCGGCTGGTCGGTCCGGCGCGGCGCACCACGGGGCCGGGGTTCAAGCGGGCAGCGGGGGCGGGAGGGGGTCGGGCGCCGCGTTCACCGGCCCGGCTCGCGCCCCCAGGAGGCCTTATCCCCCTATGCCTGGTTTGCGGCGGGAGTCGGGCGGGGGCGGGGGGCGCCCTGCGCACCTCCGCAGCACCCCGATTACATCTACCGGCGAGTAGTAAGCCCCCAAGCCCCCACCACCCCCTCGGTAGTTACCCAGAGTGGCCAAACAAGGCCTCCCAGGAGAATAAAAGCGACATCCCGCCCCCCGCCTCTACCCTCCCCGGGTTCCGGCCCCCTACTTCCCGGTCTTGCGGGTGGCCCGAACCCCCGAACACCGGCCCGATCAGGGCCAATCGGGCCCCAGGAGGCCCGATCCGGCCCGGGATGCGCGCCCAGGAATCACCGGGGTGCTCTCGCGGTGCGCAGGGCGCCCCACCCCGCCATCACCCTGCGTATTCACCCAGGTCAGAGAGGGGCAGCGGTTTCAGAGGCGGCCGGCCACGGCGCCCGGGGCGGCACGGGCACGGCGACCCCGCCCCCGGCCCACCCCGACCGGCCCCACCCCGCTCTGCCGCACCCGACCGACCGGCCGCTGCCCACCGCCGCCTTCGCTGCCGGCTTGAACCTCGACCCCGTGGGGCCCGCGCCCGAGCGACCACCTGCACCCTGCCCCTACCGCTGCCGTCGCCGCTGGTCTGAGCCTTCACTCCGTGGGGCGCTGCGCCCGACCGACCGGCCGGTGCCCACCACCGCCGTTGCCGCCTGCTGGGACCTCAACCCCGTGGGGCGCCGCACTCGGCCGGGGCACCTCCCCGCCCCCCGCCTCTCCCCGCGTTCCTCGTTTTTCTCGTTGCGACGACCACTTGACGGCAAGGAGCCTTGATAGGGCCGCAACGTCGAGATCATCGGGGAGGGCGGCCTGCCCCGGCGACGATCTCAGCCGATGTCGGTGAACGCGATGTCGATCCGGGCCGGGTCGGCGCCGAGGGACTCGCGGGCGGCGGTGCGGACCGCCGTGCGGAGCCGTCCGGCCAGCTCCGGGGCGGGGACCGTGCTGGTCAGGTGGGCGGAGAGGGCGATCTCCAGGCCGTCCGGGCCCTCGGTGAGGCGGCAGCGGCCGACCGCGGCGCCGGGGACCGTGTCGCAGGCGGCGACGAGGAGGGCGCGGGCCGCGGACTCGCGGACGGCGGTCCGGCCCGGCCCCCGGGCTGCGACCGGGAGGAGGCGGTCCGGGCGCGCCTGGGAGCGGACCGCGCGCATCACCGACCCCACCAGGGCCGGCGGCGGCTCGGGGCGCTCCGCGGCGAGTTCGGCGCCGGCCAGGGCCAGCGGCCGGTGGCGCTCGGCGACCGCCCTGCAGTGCGGGCAGTCGCGCTCGTGCCCGGTGGGGCACCCCCGCAGGGCGTGCTCGGCGACCTCGTCGGGCTGCCTCCCGCAGGGCAGCCGCTCGGGGTCGGAGGGCCGGTCTACCGCCATGGTTCAAGCGCCTCCACGAGACGGGTGCGCGCGCGGTGGATGCGGCCGCGCACGGCGGTCGGGGTGCTGCCGGTGATCTCGGCGATCTCCCGGTAGCCCAATCCTTCCAGCTCCCGCAGGACCCAGCAGGCGCGCTGCGGCGGCGGCAGGCCCGCCAGCGCGGCGAGCAGCGCCTCGCGCAGCCCGCCGGCGACCGAGTGCTGGGCGGGCCCCGCGCCGGGGTCCGGCAGGACGGCGGCCTCCTCGTCCCCGGGGCGCTCGGGGCGGCGCGCCCGCAGCACGTTCAGCGCCCGGCGGGCGGCGATCCGGTGCAGCCAGGCCGGGAAGGCCGCCGGCTCGCGGAGCTCGGGCAGGTTGCGCCAGGCGGTGAGGAAGGCGTCCTGGGCGGCGTCGGCCGCGTCCGCCTCGTCCAGCAGCGTGCGCAGCGCGATCCGGTAGACCGCCCCCTGGTGCAGGCGGACCAGGGCCTCGAACGCGGCGGTGTCGCCGTCCTGCGCCCGCTCGACCAGGGCGGCCTCCGGAGGTCCGGTCATGGCCGTCGCACCGCCTCCCCGGTGCCGTGCCGCCCCGGCGGGCCGGGCGCGACTCTTCGCGGTCATCGGATGGCCGAAAGTTATCCGGGGGCCGCGCGGGGGCGGGGGAGGCGCGGCGGGTGTGCTGCAGGTCACAGCGGGTGTCGCGTGAGGGGCGTCGGATTTCGGTGTCTTCCTGAACAGCAGGTTGATGATGACCGAAACCCCGGTATTCGGGTGATCCCAGATGGGATCGGGGGGAAGGAACAGAGAAGGTGTTCCGTCCGCCCCGCCCCGGGGCCCGCTCGGACGGGCCGGCCCGCACCCGCCGGGTGCCGGGTCGAGACCGCGCGGAACCCCCCGCGCGGCGCCACACCAGAGGCGAAGGAGCGGTTCGGATGACTTCTCTCCACGAGGCGGCCCCCGCCTTGGACCCCTCTGACCTGCGGCAGGCCGATGTGGACCGGGCCCGCCAGGCGGCGCTGCGCGTCCGGCGGCGCAGACGGGCCGCGGGGTACGTGGCGGGGGCCGCCTTCGCCGCACTGGTCGCCGCGGCCGCCGCCGAGGTCGTCTCCTACCTGGCCGGCAGCCCGCTGCGCCTCCTCGCCTTCGGCGGCGCCCCGTCGGGCGGCACCCTCTGGGACGACCCGGTGATGCTGGCCTCCTCCGCCCTGATCGCCCTGGTCGGCGCAGGCCTGCTGGTCTACGCGGTGCTGGCCGGCGGGGGAGGGGGAGAGCGGCCCCGCCCCGGCCCCATCACCTGGGTCGCCGACTGCGCCCTGCGCAGCCTCCTCGCCGACGCCGCCTGCTCGGTGCAGGGCGTCCGCACCGCCTGCGTCACCGTGCACGGCCCGTGGGTCCGGGTCCGGGTCACCACCGAGCCGGGCGCCGGGGTCGCCCCCGCCGACGTCGAGGCCGCCGTCGCCGACTGCCTGCGGGAGCGCCTGCACACCGGCGGCTTCCGGGTCAGCGCCGCGGTCGGCGCGCACGGCCGCTCCTGACCCGGGCGGGGGAGGGGCGGCGGGCGGAACCGCCGTCCGGCCGCCGCGGCCCGGGCGCGCCGCTCCCGGCGCACCGCCGGGGGTGCGCGGCGGATCGGGGGCGCGCGCGGTACCGTCGGCGCGGGGGTGGCGATGACGGCGGTTTTCGACCCCGGGCTGCCGGAGCACGTCGTGGCGGAACTGGAGCGGGCACCCGGGCTGCTGATCCCGGCGGGCGCCGACCCCGCCGATCCCGCGCACCTGCCCCGCGGGGAGCGGTACAAGCGGGGCGGGGCGGTCGTCGGGGCCATGGCCCTGGTGCTCGCGGGGATCGCGGCGCTGCTGCCGGTCGCCCCCGAGCTGGTGGCGCTGGTGGCGCTCTCCTGGGCGGTGGCGGTCGCCGTCTACGGGGGCTTCCGGGGCGTGCCGCGGATGCTGTTCGGCGCCCTGCTCCTGGTCCCGGTGCTGGTCCGGCTCTTCCTGGACGCCGGGCCGGGCGGGGTGGCGATCGTGTGCGCGCTGACCGTGGTCGTCGTCGGGGGCCAGCACGCGCACCGCAGGTTCACCGGGGCCGACCCGGAGCGCGCGCCGGTCCGGTTCCACGGCCGCTACCTGCTCCCCGCGGACCTGGCGCCGGCCGACCTGGAGACGGTGCGCCGCGCGCAGCGGGCCGAGCGCCGCCTCGCCGCGGCCGCCCCGGCGCTGCGCGGCACGTCCTTCGACGCCGGCCGGGCCCGCCTGCTGCTCCGCGACCGCACCTGGCGGATGGCCCGCTCGCTGTACCACAACCGCAGGCCCGGGGTGCGGCCGCTGCGCGTGGTCACCGAGGAGGCCCGCCGGTGGGCCGGGGAGATGGAGGAGCTCGCCGCGGCGGTCCGGGCCGCCGCCTCGGACACCCGGGGGCGCGGCGCGCACCTCGACCGCGCGCTGCGCATCCAGCGCCGGCTGGGCCGGCCGTACCGGTACTGAGCCCCTGCGGGACGGGTCCCGCTACAGCGGCTCGCCGGGCAGCGCCCGGTAGGCCGCGGTGAGCCGCTCCACCACCGGGGACGGCACCGGGAAGGGGTGCTCGTCCACGGCGGAGACCGGGCGCACCCCCGCGGCGGCGTTGGTGACCAGCGCGGCCTCCATCCCCGGCAGGTCGGTGACGTGCACCGAGGCCGGGCGGCTGGCCAGGCCGACGGAGCCGGCCAGCTCGGAGAGGAGCCGCATGGTGGTGCCGGGCAGGTGCTCGGCGCTGGGCCACAGCAGCGTCCCCCGGCACAGGAAGGCGATGTTGAAGGTGGCGCCCTCGGAGACCAGCGAGCGGCGGTCCAGGAACAGGGCGTCGTCGAAGCCCGAGGCCTGCGCGGCGCGCCGGCGGACCAGCGTGCCCAGCAGGGCGGTGCCCTTGACCCGGGGCAGGTCGCGCTCGAAGGGGACGGTGGCCAGGGAGACCGGCCCGGGGCGGTCCGGCCCCGCGGGCCGGGTGGTCACCAGCAGGCGGGGCCGCGCGTCCCGGGCCGGGTGACCCAGCTCCAGGTCGGGGTCGGTGACGGTGACCCGCACCACCAGCGGCGACCCCTCCCGCTCCGCGGCCTCGCGGACCCGCTCGCGGACGGCGCCGGTGTCCAGCTCGGTGCCGAACAGGAACCGGCAGTCCGCCGCCAGCCGCTCCAGGTGCAGGGAGAGGCCCTGCACCCGCATGTCCCGCACGCGCATGGTGGTGAAGTGGCCGTAGCCGTAGAGCGCCGGCCCGATCAGCTCCTCCGCGCTCACCGGCCGTCCGTCGAGGTGCATCATGGCGGCATCGTCGCATTCCCGGGCGGTCCCCGGGGAGGGAAACGGGGCCGCCGCCCGGGTCAGCCGGCGCCGAGCAGCTCCAGGGCCCGGTCCGCGTCGAGCACGCCCGCGGTGGCCAGCTCCAGGTTGGCCAGCGACGCCCGGTGCACCTCCGGGTCCGCGGCCGCCGTGCAGTCGCCCAGCACGTGCACGGTGAAGCCCAGGTCGGTTCCGTGCCGGGCGGTCTGCTCGACGGTGAGGTTGGTGGCCACCCCGGTCACCAGCAGGGTGTCCACGCCGCGGGCGGAGAGCCGCTCGGGCAGGTCGGTGCCGGCCAGTCCGGAGAGGCGCTGGTTGTCCCAGACCTCGGCGCCGTCCTGATCCATCTCCGGGATCAGCCGGGCGCCGGGGGAGTCCGGCCGGAACGCCTCCCGGGCGTCGTCGACCGCGGCCATGAACGCGGTGTTGCGGACCAGCGCCCCGCCGTCCTCCGGCACGGTGAACCGGGTGAACAGCAGCGGGACCCCGGCGCCGCGGGCCCGCTCGTGGAACCGGGCGGCGCGCTCCACCGCCCCGGAGGCGCGCACCGGCTCGGCGAGCATGCCGCCGAAGAACCCTTCCGGGCGGACCACGTTGACCTGCCAGTGCAGCGCGAGCACGGCGGTCCGGGCGGGGGAGAGCGAATTCTGCGGTGTCGTCATGCCGGGTGATCCTGCCACGCCCGCGGCGGCTCCGGCGCCGCCTACTCCGGCCCGCCGCCCCGCCGCGCGGTCCCGCCCGGCGGGGACTGGGCGGAGGCGTCCGGGCCGCCGACCCGGTAGCCCGCGATCGAGGGCCAGCGGACCGTCAGCACCACCGAGTCCTCCTCGGCGATCCAGGAGTGGTCGGTGCCGGGGTGCCAGACCGCGTAGTCGCCCTGCTCGGTGAGAAGCACGCCGCCGGACCGGAACAGCAGCCGGAACCGGCCGCTGACCAGCACCAGCAGGGCGGTGCGCTTCTCTGCGACGGCCCACTCGGCGCGCTCCTCGCCGGCGGGGTGCACGCCCCACTTCACCTCGACGTCGGTGCTGTGCCGCAGGTCGCCCACGGGCTTGAAGTGCCCGAGCAGCCAGCCGCCGTCCAGCGGGGCGTCGGCCCCGGCCCTGCCGGTGTACACGCGGTCGCCCGGGTGGTCCGGGTCCCTCTCATCGATCACGGGGCACGAGGGTAGCCGGACCGGTCCTGTGGACGGGCCGGGCGGATGTCGCGGGAGGGCGGCATGATGGGGAGGGACCCGAGAGGCAGGAGGGATCGCCGTGGGCGGTGCGCGGCAGGGCGGGGACGGCCCGGGCTTCCGGCCCGCCGAACTCGAAGGGGTCCTGGAGCGGATCACCTTCGCCAACGAGGAGACCGGCTACACCGTGGCCAAGGTGGACACCGGCCGGGGCGCAGCGGAGCTGACCACCGTGGTCGGCGCGCTGATCGGCGCCCAGCCCGGGGAGGCGCTGCGGATGCGCGGCCGCTGGGGATCCCACCCCCAGTACGGCCGCCAGTTCACCGTCGAGGACTACACCACCGTGCTGCCCGCCACCGTGCAGGGCGTCCGCCGCTACCTGGGGTCGGGGCTGATCAAGGGGATCGGCCCGCGGCTGGCCGAGAAGATCGTCGACCACTTCGGCGCCGGGGCGCTGGCGGTCATCGAGGAGGAGCCGGAGCGGCTGATCGAGGTCCCCCGGCTGGGCCCCAAGCGCACCAAGCTGATCACCGCGGCCTGGGAGGAGCAGAAGGCCATCAAGGAGGTGATGGTCTTCCTGCAGGGCATCGAGGTCTCCACCTCGCTGGCGGTGCGCATCTACAAGAAGTACGGCGACTCCTCCATCGGGGTGGTCCGCACCGAGCCCTACCGGCTCGCCACCGACGTGTGGGGCATCGGCTTCAAGACCGCCGACGCCATCGCCCAGGCCGTCGGCATCCCGCACGACAGCCCGCAGCGGGTCAAGGCCGGCATCCAGTTCACCCTCTCCGAGTCCACCTCCGACGGCCACTGCTACCTGCCCGAGGAGCGGCTCATCTCCGACGCGGTGAAGATCCTCCAGGTGGACTCCGCGCTGGTCATCGAGTGCCTGGCGGAGCTGGTCGCGGAGGAGGGCGTGGTCGCCGAGAAGCTGCCCGGCCCGGACGGCGAGGCGGTCACCGCCGTCTACCTGGTGCCGTTCCAGCGGGCCGAGGCCTCGCTCGCCGCGCAGCTGCGCACCCTGCTGTCGGCGCCCGCCGACCGGCTGCCCGCCTTCGCCGGGGTCGACTGGGACAAGGCGCTGGGCTGGCTGCGCGAGCGCACCGGAACCGAGCTCGCCGCCGAGCAGGCCGAGGCGGTCAAGCTGGCGCTGACCGGCAAGGTCGCGGTGCTCACCGGGGGGCCGGGCTGCGGCAAGTCGTTCACCGTGGCCTCGGTGATCACCCTGGCCGCGGTGAAGGGCGCCAAGATCATCCTGGCCGCGCCCACCGGCCGGGCGGCCAAGCGGATGACCGAGCTGACCGGGCACGAGGCCTCCACCGTGCACCGCCTGCTGGAGCTCAAGCCGGGCGGGGACGCCACCTACGACCGGGACAACCCGCTCGACTGCGACCTGCTGGTGGTGGACGAGGCCTCCATGCTCGACCTGCTGCTGGCCAACAAGCTCGCCAAGGCCGTCCCGCCCGGCGCGCACCTGCTGCTGGTCGGCGACGTCGACCAGCTCCCCTCGGTCGGCGCCGGGCAGGTGCTGCGCGACCTGCTGGACGCGGACTCCCCGGTCCCCGCGGTCCGGCTCACCCAGGTGTTCCGGCAGGCCCAGCAGTCCGGGGTGGTGAGCAACGCGCACCGGATCAACCGGGGCGAGCCGCCGGTGCTGCGCGGGCTGCCCGACTTCTTCCTCTTTCCGTGCGAGGAGGCCGAGCGCGCCGCCGAGGTCACGGTGGACGTGGTCGCCAACAGGATCCCGCGCCGGTTCGGCCTGGACCCGCTGCGCGACGTGCAGGTGCTGGCCCCCATGCACCGCGGCCCCGCCGGGGCGGGCAACCTCAACACGGCGCTCCAGGCGGCGCTCACCCCGCCCCGGGAGGGCGCGCCGGAGCGGCGCTTCGGCGGCCGGGTGTTCCGGGTCGGCGACAAGGTCACCCAGATCCGCAACAACTACGACAAGGGCGCCAACGGGGTGTTCAACGGCACCCTCGGCGTGGTCACCGGGATCGACCAGGTCGAGCAGGAGCTGGTGGTCCGGACGGACGAGGACGAGGAGATCGGCTACGACTTCGCCGAGCTGGACGAGCTCGCGCACGCCTACGCGGTGACGGTGCACCGCTCCCAGGGCAGCGAGTACCCGGCGGTGGTGGTCCCGGTGACCACCAGCGCTTGGATGATGCTCCAACGCAACCTGCTCTATACGGCGGTCACCCGGGCCAAGCGGCTGGTGGTGCTGGTCGGCTCGGAGCGGGCGCTGGCCCAGGCGGTGCGGAACGCCTCCTCCGGGCGGCGGTACACCGGTCTGGCGCACCGGCTCGCCACCGCCTGACGCCGCCGGGCGCGCGCCTGCTCGGAAAGGGGGAGCGGGCCCGTTCCGGCATTCCCCGGAAAGTTCTCTCAAGAGGTAGGGGAACGAATGGGGCGAACGTCGGATAGGTGGCCTTCTGTTCGGATTCAAGAAGTCGTTTTGTCCGGTGGATCAGAAATCCCGGGAAAATTCGTTCTTATCTCCAAAAGGCGTCCGGGGGTTCCTCCCCTACGGTGGAGAGCGGCGGGCCCCGGGCCGGACCCCCTCCCCGAGCCCGGAAGAGCCCCGCCCATCAGGGGCCGCGCCCAACCCCCTCCCGGGTGCGGCCCCTGCTACCCGCCCCGCCCCCGGCCCCGTTCCGAGAATCCCGAGGGTTTTTCTCGTTTCCGCGGCGGCGGCCGGGCGGTGTTCAATAGGCTCCCCATCGGGGCCGGGCAGGTACCCGGCGCGGGTCCTCCTGGAGCCTTCCCGCGGTGCGGAATCCGCCGACCCCGCAGATCGGGGCGTGCCGGCAGAGCCCGACCCTCCTCCCTGAGCCGTCCGGAGGCCCTGGCACCGCCGCCCCCGATGAGCGCTGACGCTCTTTCCACTCCCCCCGGAGAGCGTCGGCCCCCTCGGGCGCCGGCCCGGCGCCGGCGCCCGAGGGCTGCGCCGAGGCGGGCCGCGGCCTCACCCCCGCTCCGGCTCCCGGGTCCGGTGCAGCAGGATCTTCTCGCAGGTGACGGTGAGCCCGGCGTCCTCGCGGCCGAAGGAGAAGTCCAGCCGCAGGCGGTCCTCGTCGTGCTCGGAGCGGACGTCGGAGACGTCGGCCCCCTCCCAGGGGGCGCCGTCCTCGTCGAAGAAGCTGGCGTCGGTGACGCCCTCCAGGACCAGGGTGTAGACGGTGGCGGGAACCGTCCCGGCCGGGGTGCGCAGGGCGAGGGTGACGCTGTGCGCCGGGACGTCGATCCACGTCCCGGTGAGCGAGCACCCCTTCAGGGAGTCCAGAGCCGACATGAGCACCCCTCCGTGCCGTGGCAGGGCCCCTCGGGTACGGCCTGCCCCGAACGTCCGGTTTCCACACGGTCCCGGCCGCTTCCGGGCGGGCCTCCGGGAAAGGTATTCGATCGGCGCCCCTCGCGTCCCCTCGGCACCGGGCGGAACCCGGGCCCCGGGCGGTCCGAAACGCGGCCGCCCGCACCGGCCGCACCGGCCTGGAGTACCGTTGTCGACCGTGACCGAGCTGCAGAGCGGCCGCCGCGGCGAGGAGTCCGCGGACGGCCCGCACATCGTCGTCGTCGGCGCCGCGATCCTGCGCGGCGGAGCGCTGCTCGCCGCGCAGCGGGCCTCCCCCGCGCGGCTGCGCGGGCGCTGGGAGCTGCCCGGAGGCAAGGTGGATCCGGGCGAGTCCGACACCGAGGCGCTGGTCCGCGAGTGCCGGGAGGAGCTGGGCGTGCTGGTCCGCCCGGTGCGGCGGATCGGCGGGGAGGAGGCCCTCCCGCAGCGCGGCGACGGGACCACCGCCTCGCTCCGGGTGTGGGCCGCCGAGCTGGTCGAGGGCGAGCCCCGGCCGGTGGAGCACCTCGCGCTGCGCTGGCTGCGCGCCGGCGAGCTGGACGGACTCGACTGGCTCCCCGCCGACCTGCCCTTCCTGGAGGCGGTCCGCCCGCTGCTGGAGCCGGGGAAGGGCTGACCCCGGAGCGGCGGGCCCGCCGGCGCACTCCGGCGGACCCGCGGCACCGGGGCCGGGAGGGACGGGTCAGGCCCCGCCCTCGGCCGCGGTGGAGAGGTCCTCGACGACCTCGTCCATGGCCCACGGGATGGACAGCGGGCTGGGCGAGGTGATCGCCATCGTCAGGGCGGTGTCGTCGTAGCCGATGTAGCCGCCCTCGCGGACCGCGTCGACCTTCTGGAACACCTCGCTCCCCTCGAGCTTCTCCCGCTCCTCCGGGCTGCCCGCCCACATGACCAGCACCTCGGCGTCGATCCGCTCGGCGTGCTCCCGGCTGAGCCGGGCGGAGAACGCTCCGGGCTCGGGCTCCAGGCCGCCGATGAACGGCGCCGGCTCGAAGCCCAGCTGCTCCAGCAGGCCGTAGCGGGCGTCGCCCTCGACGGAGAAGCCGAAGTCGCCGGTGCCGGGCTCCTGCCGGCCGGTGGCGAAGGTGGTCCCCTCGAACTCGGGGTGCTCTTCGGCGAGGCCGGCCAGGTAGCCGTCGACGCCGTCCACGACCCGCTGCGCGTCGTCCTCCTGGCCCAGCGCCCTGCCGACGGCGAGCGCCTCGTCCTGCCAGGGCGTCATCCACGGCCGGTCGAGGTAGGCGACGGTCGGCGCGACCGCGGAGAGCTGCTCGTACTCCTTCTCCTCGATGCCGGTCTGCACGGCCAGGATCAGGTCCGGTTCCAGCGCCGCGATCTTTTCGGCGGGGATGCCGTCGTCGGTGTCGACCAGGGCCGGCTCCTCGGCGCCGAGCTCCTCGATCTTCTCGGTGTTCCACGGCAGCCGGCCCTCGTCGTCGCCGGCGAAGCTGGAGGCGTTGATGCCGACCGGGACGACGCCCAGTTCGAGCAGGGTGGCCTCGCTGGTCCAGCCGAGGGTGACGATGCGCTTCGGCTCGGCGGTGATCTCGGTGGAGCCGTGGGCGTGCTCGATGGTGACCGGGGACCAGCCGCCGTCCGCCTCGGCCTCGGGGGCACCCGCTCCGGAGGTGCAGGCGGCGGTGGTGAGCAGGGCGAGCGCGGCGGCGGGGGCGAGCGGCGCGGTGCGGCGCCGGCGGGCGGCGCGCGGGGACGGGGCGGGGGGCATGGGGGCTCCTGTGTCCGGGGGAAAGGGGGAGCGGTGCGGCGCCGGGGGCTCGGGGCCGCACCGCCGGTCCGGGGTCAGGCCTCGCCCTCCACGGCCTCGGCCAGGTCGCCGACGAGCCGGTCGGTCACCCACGGGATGGTCAGCGGGTTGGGCGAGGAGATCGCCATCGCCTCGGCCGGGTCGTCGTAGCCGACGTAGCGCCCGCCGGCGACGGCGTCGATCTCGGCGAAGACGTCGCTCTTCTCCAGCTTCTCCCGCTCCTCGGGGGTGGCGTGCCACATGAGCAGGACGTCGGTGTCGACCCGGTCGGCGTGCTCCCGGCTGAGCGGGGCGAAGAAGGCGCCCTCGTCGGCCTCCAGCTCGTCGATGAACGGGGCCCGGGTGAAGCCCAGCTCCTCCAGGAGGGCCGCACGGGCGTCGCCCTCCAGGTAGAAGCCGAAGTCGGTGCTGTTGGGGACGACGGTGGCCGCGGCGACGGTGGTCCCCTCGAACTCGGGGTGCTCGGCGGCGAGGTCGGCGAGGTGGCCCTCGGTCTCGTCGACGACCTTCTGCGCGTCGTCCTCCCGGCCCAGCGCCTTGCCGATGGCGAGGGCGGCGTCCTGCCACGGCGTCTTCCACGGCTCGTCGAGGTAGGGGATGGTCGGCGCGACCGCGGAGAGCCGCTCGTACTCCTTCTCCTCCAGCCCGGACTGGAGGCCCAGGATGAGGTCGGGCTCCAGTGCGGCGATGTCCTCGACCGGCATGCCGTCGTCGGTGTTGAACAGCTCGGGCTTGTCCTCGCCGAGCTCGTCCAGCTTCTCCAGGTCCCAGGGGAGGTACCCGTCCTCGTCCCCGGCGTAGGTGGAGGCGGCCATGCCGACCGGGACGACGCCCAGTTCGAGCAGGGTGGCCTCGTCGGACCAGCCGATGGTGACGACCCGCTTCGGCTCGGCGGTGATCTCGGTGGAGCCGAAGGCGTGCTCGACGGTCACCGCGGACCAGTCGCCGTCGGACTCGGCGGCGGGCGCGCCCGCCCCGGAGGAGCAGGCCGCGGTGGCGAACACGGCCGCTGAGGCGAGCAGGGCGAGGCCGGTCAGGCGGCGCGGCGAGGAAGTCATACGGACCCCTGGAGGTGGTCGGGCGGCCCAGGGGCGGGGGGTCGGGCCGCGTCGGTACGGAGCAGGGCCGGGCGCCCGGACGCGGCGTCGCGGCCGGGGCGCACATGGTAAGGCCCGCCTTGCTAAGGCACGCCTATCCTAAGTCCATATTGTGGTGACTTGTCCAGTCGGAGTGATGGACGCCGCCTGCCGTCCACCCCCTGTTCAGGGCCCCGAGAAAGCCGTGACCTGGCCGTTTCCCTCGCTATCCGGTACAAGCGCATAAACTTGTGCACGGCCGCGGGTGTCGCGGTTCTTCCCAGCAGATGAGATCGAGACCTTTCGCATGTCCAGCGCCACTACCGCCGAGGGCTCCGCACGCCGCGCCGACCTCCGCAACGTCGCCATCGTCGCGCACGTCGACCACGGCAAGACCACGCTCGTCGACGCCATGCTGTGGCAGTCCGGGGCGTTCCGCGAAAACCAGGACGTCGATGACCGCGTCATGGACTCCAACGACCTGGAGCGCGAGAAGGGCATCACCATTCTCGCCAAGAACACCGCGGTCCACTATGCCTCGCCGGAGGGCGAGGAAGTCGTCATCAACATCATCGACACCCCCGGCCACGCCGACTTCGGCGGCGAGGTCGAGCGCGGGCTGTCCATGGTGGACGGCGTCGTCCTGCTGGTCGACGCCAGTGAGGGCCCGCTCCCGCAGACCCGCTTCGTGCTGCGCAAGGCCCTGCAGGCCAAGCTCCCGGTGATCCTGTGCATCAACAAGGTGGACCGGCCCGACAGCCGGATCGCCGAGGTGGTCGACGACACCTACGAGCTCTTCATGGACCTGGGGGCCGACGACTCCCAGATCGACTTCCCGATCGTCTACGCCTGCGCCCGCGACGGCCGCGCCTCGCTGGAGCGCCCGGCCGACGGCGAGGTGCCGGACAACGACGACCTCACCCCGTTCTTCCGCACCATCCTGGACACCGTCCCGGCGCCGGAGTACACCCCGGGGGCGCCGCTGCAGGCGCACGTCACCAACCTGGACGCCTCGCCGTTCCTCGGCCGGCTCGCGCTGTGCCGGGTGCGCCAGGGCGAGATCCGCAAGGGCCAGCAGGTGGCCTGGATCCGCACCGACGGCAGCACCCAGCAGGTGAAGGTCACCGAGCTGCTGATGACCGAGGCGCTGGAGCGCAAGCCCGCCGAGCAGGCCGGGCCGGGCGACATCATCGCCATCGCCGGCATCCCGGAGATCATGATCGGCGAGACCCTCGCCGACCCCGCGGACCCGCTCGCGCTCCCGCTCATCACCGTCGACGAGCCGGCCATCTCGATGACCATCGGCACCAACACCTCGCCGCTGGTCGGCCGGGTCAAGGGCGCCAAGGTCACCGCCCGCCTGGTCAAGGACCGGCTCGACCGCGAACTGGTCGGCAACGTCAGCCTGCGGGTGCTGCCCACCGAGCGGCCGGACGCCTGGGAGGTGCAGGGCCGCGGCGAGCTGGCGCTGGCCATCCTGGTCGAGCAGATGCGCCGCGAGGGCTACGAGCTGACCGTCGGCAAGCCGCAGGTGGTCACCCGCGAGATCGACGGCAAGGTGCACGAGCCGGTCGAGCGGCTCACCGTGGACGCCCCCGAGGAGTACCTGGGCGCCATCACCCAGCTGCTCAGCGTCCGCAAGGGCCGGATGGAGCAGATGAGCAACCACGGCACCGGCTGGGTCCGGATGGACTGGCTGGTCCCGTCCCGCGGCCTGATCGGGTTCCGCACCGAGTTCCTCACCGAGACCCGCGGCACCGGCATCGCCCACCACGTCTTCGAGGGCTTCGAGCCGTGGTTCGGCGAGCTGCGCACCCGCCCCAACGGGTCGCTGGTGGCCGACCGGGCCGGTGTGGCCGTCGCCTTCGCGATGTTCAACCTCCAGGAGCGCGGCGTGCTCTTCGTCGAGCCGACCACCGAGGTCTACGAGGGCATGATCGTCGGCGAGAACTCCCGCTCCGACGACATGGACGTCAACATCACCAAGGAGAAGAAGCTCACCAACATGCGCTCTTCCACCGGTGACGAGCTGGTCCGCCTGGTGCCGCCGCGCAAGCTCTCCCTGGAGCAGGCGCTGGAGTTCTGCCGCGAGGACGAGTGCGTGGAGGTCACCCCGGAGGCGGTGCGCATCCGCAAGGTCATCCTGGACCAGAAGGAGCGCGGCCGGATCGCCGCGCACAAGAAGCGCAGCTCCAACTGACGCGCGGCCGGCGCAGGCCGGCCCTCCCGCGGGCCCCGGGGCTCCGCCCTCCCCTCCCGCCCGTCCGGCGGGCGGGGGAGCGGCGGGCCCCGGGGCCCGCCGCCGTCCGGGGCGGTCCCCCGGGGCGGCGCCCCGATGCCCCGGCCGGGGCGGGCGGCGGGAGGCGGCGCTCCTCCGCGGCGACGGCCCCGGAGCCGCGGGGGCACCGAGGGGTCAGCCGGCGTCCGACCGCGGGGTCAGCCGGAACACCCGGGGCTCGCGGCCCGCGCGCGAGGCGTAGGAGTCATAGGGCCACATCGCGTTCAGCGCGCCCCACACCTCCGCCTTCTCCCCGGGGGAGAGCAGCGCCCCGGTCACCGGGATCTCCCTGCCCTTGTAGTTCACCGAGGCCTCGGGGCAGGCCAGCAGGTTGTGCGTCCAGGCCGGGTGGTTCTCCCGGCCGAAGTTGCTCCCGACCACCAGGAAGGAGCGCGGCGTCCGGTCCCGCTCCGGCAGGCAGGCCACCGGCGCCCGGCGCGGCGCGCCGCTCTTCCGGCCGCGGGTGGTCAGCATCAGACTGGGCACGGCCCAGCGGGCGAGCTGCGCCCGGCCGCCGGTCAGCCGGTACAGCAGCCGGTCGGCCGGGGGGAACACCTTGGGCGCGATCCGGGCGAAGAGCCGGCTCGCGGCGGCCTTCTGCACCGCGGGCAGCAGCGCCTCGGCGACCGCGCGCCGGGGGCGCCGCGCACCGGGCGGCGGGGTCGGTGAGGGGGGCACCGGGACTCCCTTCGTCGTCGCTTCCGCGGCCCGGCCGCCGGAGCGCTCGGGCCGCACCTAGAACCTAGCGGTCGCTTGGTTGTTCGGGAAGGGGGGCGCGGCGCCCGGTGGAGCGGGCATTTCGGGAGGAAAGCGGGGAGAAGGGCGGCGCGCGCGAGTCCAGGTCAGGCCACGCCGCAGGAAAACGCGCCAACACATGGCGTTCCCGGGGCGCCGACCCTAGCCTGAATGCCAGGGCTCCGAACCGCTCTCCCGGTGCGGGGCCGCGGCCCCTCGTCTCCGGAGGACCAGCGCATGTCAGCACCGCACGCCGTCGTGGTCGGGGGCGGCATCGGCGGCCTGGCCGCCGCGGTCGCCCTGACCAGGGCCGGGTGCGAGGTGAGCCTTTTCGAGAAGGCCCCGCTTCTCGACCCGGTCGGCGCGGGGCTGGCGCTCGCCCCCAACGCGCTGCGCGCCCTGGACGCCCTGGACGCCGGCGAGGAGGTCCGCAAGCGGTCGGCGCCGCACGGCATCGCCGCGATCCGCCGCCGGGACGGCCGCTGGCTGGTGCGCACCGGGCCGCACGAGACCCAGCAGCGCTTCGGCGACGCGGTCTGCGTGCTCCGCTACGCCGACCTGTGCGACGTGCTGCTGCAGCGGCTGCCCTCGGGCGCCCTGCACACCGGCTCCGCGGTCACCGCGGTGGAGGCCGGCACCACCCGCCAGCTGGCCCGGGTCTCCACCGAGACCGGCGACCTCAGCGCCGACCTCGTGGTGGTCGCCGACGGTGCGCGCTCCGCGGTCCGCTCCGAGCTCTTCCTGGAGCACCCGGGGGCGGTCTACGCCGGGTTCGCCTGCTGGCGGGCGATCGTCCCGTGGGACCAGGCCGACCCGCTCGACTTCGGGGAGACCTGGGGCAAGGGCGGCGTCGCCGGGGTCCTCCCGCTCAGCGGGGACGAGGTGTACTGCTACGCCACCGCGAACGTCCCGGCCGGCGAGTCCGCCCCGGACGAGCGCGCCGCGCTCGTCGAGCGGCTGGCCGACTGGCACGAGCCGCTCGCCGACCTGTTCGCCGCCGCCCGCCCGGAGGCGGTGGTCCGCAGCGACGCCTGGCACATCGACACCCCGCTGCCCGCCTACCACAAGGGCAGGGTGGCGATCCTGGGCGACGCGGCGCACGCCATGACGCCCAACCTCGCCCAGGGCGCCGGCCAGGCGATCGAGGACGCCGTGGTGCTGGCCCACCACGCGGGCGGTTCGATGGCCTACGTGACCACCGCGGTGCAGTCCTACAGCGCGGCCCGGGTGGGGCGCACCACGGCCCTGGTGCAGCGCTCCGCGCAGCTGGCCGAGGCGGTGCAGAACGACTCCCCGGTCCTGGCCGGGCTGCGGGACACCGCCGCCGGCCTGGTCGGCAAGGTCGCCCCCTGGCAGCTGGCCCGCTACACCCGCCCGGTCGACGACTGGCGCCCCCCGGTCGCCTCCTGACCCGGGGGAGGGGCCGCCGGCTCCCGGTGCCGGGAGCGGGACGGGCCCGGGTCAGCCCCGCCCGCCGGCGGGGAGCCAGGCGTCCAGCAGCTCCGCGGCGCCGGCGACCAGGTCCTCCAGCGGGGACGGGGCGGCGCTGCCGCCGCCGGCCACCGAGTCCAGGACCATCCCCTCGCACCAGGCGATGAGCGAGCGGGCGTGCCGCTCGGGGGCCGCCGATCCGAGGCCGCGCAGGGTCGCCACCGCCGTGTCGCGGAACCGGGCGCCCGCCCGGTCGTAGATGCGGCGCAGCTCGGGCCGGCGGGACGCCTCCAGCGCCAGCTCGAAGCGGGCCAGGGTCCGCTCGGCCGAGGTGTGCACCGAGGCGTGCACGAACCCGGCGAGCAGCCGGGCCGCCTCGTCCCGGGTGGGCGGCGCGCCGGCGAAGAACGCGGTCAGGGCCTGCTCCTCCTCGGCCGCCATGTGCTCCAGGGTGATCTCCAGCAGCCGGGCGCGGGTGCGCGCGTGGTAGGAGGTCGAGCCGTCCGGAAGCCCGGCCGCCCGGTCCACGGCGCGGTGCGTCAGGCCGCGCAGCCCCTCCCGCGCGGTGACCCGCACCGCGGCCCGGGCGATCAGTTCGATCCGCTCGCGTCCCCGCGCGCTCTCCGCCAAACCGCCCCCTCCGTCGAAGCTCTACGGATGTAGAGTACAGTCTCTACAGATGTAGAGGAGAGTGGAGATGGGCGGAACGGAACACGCGGTGGTGGTCGGCGCGGGCATCGGCGGGCTGGCCGCCGCGGTGGCGCTGGCCCGGACCGGGCGGCGGGTGACGGTACTGGAGCGGGCCCCGGAGATCCGGCCGGTGGGCGCGGGGTTCGGCATGGCGCCCAACGCGCTGCGCGGCCTGGACGCGCTGGGCGTCGGCGACGCGGTCCGGGCACTGGCGCTCCGGGGCAGCGGCGGCATCCGGCGGGCGGACGGCCGCTGGATGGTCCGCATCGACATGGCGGAGGTCCGGCGCAGGTTCGGCGACGCCCTGGTGGTGCTGCGCCGGTCCGACCTGGTGGACCTGCTGATCGGCGCGCTCCCGGACGGCGCGCTGCGCACCGGCGCCGAGGTCGAGCGGGTCGACCCCGGCGGCGGCCGCCGGCCGGCCGGGGTGCGGCTGCGCGGCGGCGAGGAGATCGGCGCCGACCTGGTGGTCGCGGCGGACGGGATCCGCTCGGCGGCGCGGCGCGGGCTCTTCCCCGAGCACCCCGGCCTGCTCTACTCCGGGTTCACCTGCTGGCGGCTGCTGTCCCGGCCGGAGGCGCGGATGCACGTGGAGCCGGCGGAGGTCTGGGGCCGCGGGCGGGGCGGCGGGGTGATGCCGCTCGAGGACGGCTCGGTGTACGCCTACTTCGTGCACCGGACGGCGGAGGGCGGCCGGGGGCCCGCGGGGGAGCGCGCCGAGCTGGAGCGGGTCTTCGGCGGCTGGTGCGCCCCGGTGCCCGAGGTCGTCGCGGCCGCGCGGGAGGAGGCGGTCAACCGCGGCGACCTGTACCGGATGGCCGCACCGCTCCCCGCCTACCACCGCGGCCGCACCGCGCTGCTCGGCGACGCGGCCCACGCCATGCTGCCCAACCTGGGCCAGGGCGCGTGCCAGGCGATCGAGGACGCGGTCGAGCTCGCACACGCCGTCGGCGCCCCGGGCGGCCCCGCGCACCGGATCCCGGACGGCCTGGCCCGGTACAGCGCCTCGCGGGCGCCCCGGGCCAACGGGGTCGCCGCGGCCTCCGCCTCGGCGGCCCGGATGATGGGCGCCACCGCGCGGCCGGCCGCGGCGCTCCGCGACGCGGGCCTGACCGCCGTGGGCAGGGCCGCCCCCGGCCTCTTCTACCGGGCCTTCGAGCGCACCTTCGACTGGACCCCGCCCGCCGGCGGCTGACCGGGGGCGGGCCCGCCCGGCCCGGCCTCCTCCGGCCCCGCGCGGCGGGGGAGGGCGGGAAGAGGGCCGCGCCCCCAGGGGGGCCGAGGCCCGAGTTCCGGCGTTCGCCGCGGCACCTGGCCCCTGGGGAGGCGATGAGCGGGCCCAGCACCGCGATGGGGACGAGCAGGCGAGAGCGGAACAGCGCCGGCTCTGCCTCGGGCCCATGCGCAGAGGGGCGGCCGTCCGCGAGGTCGGCCGGACCGCCGGCATCCACCGGAGGACCGGCCAGAGGCGGCCGAACGGACGGGTGCCCCGGGCGGGCTTCCCGGGGCGCCCCCCGTCACCGAGGGGGCGCCCCGGAACAAGGCCGGGCGGAGCGGGGCCCGGTCGGACGCCCGGCCCCCGCGGGGTCAGGGGAGGGGCGGGCCGCCGTCGCCCGGGCGGGTGTTGGGGACCCGCGGGGTGTCGGCGTCCCGGCCGCGCAGGCCGATCTTGGAGCCGAGCCAGACGACCGGGTCGTAGCGGCGCCCGGCGACGCGCTCCTTGAGCGGGATGAGGGCGTTGTCGGTGATCTTGATGCCCTCCGGGCAGACCTCGGTGCAGCACTTGGTGATGTTGCAGTAGCCCAGGCCGAACTCGTCCTGGGCGATCATCCGGCGGTCCGCGGAGTCCTCCGGGTGCATCTCCAGCTCGGCGACGCGCATCAGGAAGCGCGGGCCGGAGAAGTGCTCCTTGTTCTCCTCGTGGTCCCGGATGACGTGGCAGACGTTGTTGCACAGGAAGCACTCGATGCACTTGCGGAACTCCTGCGAGCGCTGCACGTCCTCCTGGGCCATCCGGTAGCCCTCCGGGCCGGCGTCCTCCGGAGGGGTGAAGGAGGGGATCTCCCGGGCCTTGGCGTAGTTGTAGGACACGTCGCACACCAGGTCCCGGATGACGGGGAAGGTGCGCATCGGCGTGACGGTGACGGTCTCCTCCGGCCCGAACACGCTCATCCGGGTCATGCAGGACAGCCGGGGGCGCCCGTTGATCTCCATCGAGCACGAGCCGCACTTGCCGGCCTTGCAGTTCCACCGCACGGCCAGGTCGGGCGCCTGGGTGGCCTGCAGCCGGTGCAGCACGTCGAGGACGACCTCGCCCTCGTTGACCTCGACCTCGTACTCGGCGAGGTCCCCGTCGCCGCCGCCGCGCCACACGCGGAACGTCCGCTTCGCGCTCATCGCTCCTCCTTCAGGGGGGTGTCGGCGGGGCCGCCGGAGGGCAGCTCCTCCTCGGTCAGGTACTTGGCGAGCTCCTCGTGCCCGAAGAGCTCCAGCAGGTCCGGCCGGGGCGCCTCCAGGGGCTGCCGGCGCAGCCGGGCCCCGCCGCTCCCGGTCAGCGAGGCGACCAGGTTGACCTTGCGCCACTCGGCGGACATGCCCGGGTGGTCGTCGCGGGTGTGCCCGCCCCGGGACTCGGTCCGCTCCAGCGCGGCGCGGGCGATCACCTCCGAGACCAGCAGCATGTTGGGCAGGTCCAGGGCCAGGTGCCAGCCGGGGTTGTAGGTCCGGCCGCCCTCGGCGCGCACCGAGGCCACCCGGTCGGCCAGCTTGTCCAGCGCCTCCAGCGCCTGCTCGATCTCCGGGCCGCGCCGGATGATGCCGACCAGGTCGTTCATGGTCTGCTGGAGCTCCTGGTGCAGCGCGTAGGGGCTCTCCCCGGTCTCCCGCTCCAGCGGGGCCGACTGCCGGGCCAGCGCCGCGGCCTCGGCGTCCGGGTCGACGGAGGGCCGGCCGCCGCCGAGCCCGTCCAGGTAGGCGGCCGCGCCCAGCCCGCTGCGCCGGCCGAAGACCAGCAGGTCGGACAGGGAGTTGCCGCCCAGCCGGTTGGAGCCGTGCATGCCGCCGGCCACCTCGCCCGCGGCGAACAGGCCGGGCACCAGCGCGGCGCAGGTGTCGGCGTCGACCTCCACCCCGCCCATCACGTAGTGGCAGGTGGGGCCGACCTCCATCGGCTCGGCGGTGATGTCGACGTCGGCCAGCTCCTTGAACTGGTGGTGCATCGACGGGAGCCGGCGCATGATCTCCTCGGCCGGCAGCCGGCCGGCGATGTCCAGGAACACCCCGCCGTGCGGCGAGCCCCGGCCCTCCTTGACCTCGTTGTTGATCGCGCGGGCCACCTCGTCCCGGGGGAGCAGCTCCGGCGGGCGGCGGTGGCCGGCCGGGTCGGTGTACCAGCCGTCGGCCTCCTCCTCGGTCTCGGCGTACTGCGCGGCGAACACCTCGGGGACGTAGCGGAACATGAACCGCTCGCCCTCGGAGTTGCGCAGCACCCCGCCGTCGCCGCGGACCGACTCGGTGACCAGGATGCCCTTCACCGACGGCGGCCAGACCATCCCGGTGGGGTGGAACTGGACGAACTCCATGTTGAGCAGGGTCGCCCCGGCGCGCAGCGCGAGCGCGTGCCCGTCGCCGGTGTACTCCCAGGAGTTCGAGGTGACCTTGAACGACTTGCCGATGCCGCCGGTGGCCAGCACCACCGCCGGGGCCTCGAAGACCACCGGCTCCCCGGTGGCCCGGGTGTAGCCGGCCGCGCCGGAGATCCGCGGCCCGGCCGGGCCGCCGCGGTCCAGCAGCAGCTCGGTGACGGTGGTCTCGGCGAACACCCGCAGCATCGCCTCGGGGTCGCCCAGCTCGGCGGCGTCGGCCTGCTGCAGCTGCACCACCCGCTGCTGCAGGGTGCGGATGAGCTCCAGCCCGGTGCGGTCGCCGACGTGCGCCAGCCGCGGGTACTCGTGCCCGCCGAAGTTGCGCTGGCTGATCCGCCCGTCGGAGGTGCGGTCGAACAGCGCGCCCCACCGCTCCAGCTCCAGGATCCGCTCGGGGGCCTCCTTGGCGTGCAGCTCCGCCATCCGCGGGTCGTTCATGAACTTCCCGCCGCGCAGCGTGTCGCGGAAGTGCACCCGCCAGGAGTCGGCGTCGTTGACGTTGCCGAGCGCGGCGGCCGCGCCGCCCTCGGCCATCACGGTGTGGGCCTTGCCGAACAGCGACTTGGAGATGACCGCGGTCCGCTTCCCCTGCTGCCGGGCCTCGATCGCGGCGCGCAGCCCGGCCCCGCCGGCGCCGATCACCACCACGTCGTAGCTGTAGCGGAGGATCCGGTTCGTCTCGCTCTTCTCGGACATTCGCCTGACTTTCTGAGGGATCGCTGCGGCCCCGGGGGACGGGGCCGGTCGGTTCCGGCGCCTTGCCATCGGCGCCGTCGGTTCCGGATTCGTCAGTTCGCTGCCGTCAGTTGAGGAGCCGGAGGTCGGTCAGGGTCCCGCTGGCGACCAGGGCGACGTAGAGGTCGGTGAGGACCAGGGTGCCCAGGGTGACCCAGGCGAACAGCATGTGCCGCACGTTCAGCTTCGACACCGCGGTCCACATCCGGTAGCGGGCCGGGCTCCGGGAGAAGGAGCGCAGCCGGCCGCCGACGACGTGCCGGCAGGAGTGGCAGCTGAGCGTGTAGCACCACAGCAGCACCACGTTGGTGAGGAGCACCAGGTTGCCCACGCCGATCCCGAACCCGCCGTTCTCGCCGTGGAACAGCGCGATCAGCGCGTCATAGGTGTTGAGCAGGGAGATGCCGATCGCGATGTAGAAGAAGTAGCGGTGCAGGTTCTGCAGGATGAGCGGGAATCGGGTCTCCCCGGTGTAGCGGCCGTGCGGTTCGCGCACCGCGCACGCGGTGGGGGACTGCCAGAAGGCGCGGTAATAGGCTTTCCGGTAGTAATAGCAGGTGAGCCGGAACAGCAGCAGGAACGGCAGGCTGACCACCGCGAAAGGCAGGAACCAGGGGAAGTCCCAGGGCAGCCTGCCGAAGACCGCCGCCTCCTCGAAGCACTGGCCGGCCAGGCAGGGCGAGTAGAACGGCGTCAGGTAGTGGTACTCGGCGACCCAGTAGTGGTCCTGCTGCAACGCCCTGGCCAGGCCGTAGACGAGGAACGCGGTGAGGCCGAGGACGGTCCACACCGGGCCGGACCACCACCGGTCGGTGCGCAGCGTCCGCTGCGCGATCCGGGCGCGCTTCCATCCGGCGGCCTCGGGCGGGGGAAGTGTCGATGTCATCTCCGCGCAACTCCCTATAGGTCGGTGGAGCCACGCTAGGACGGCACGATCACGAATTCAGCAAGAATTAACACCGCCATGGGTGTGAAAAAAGCCACTCTCTGGAACCCTTTTGTGAGTGTTTTCCGGAGAATGGCGAAATATGCGCCGGTGAGTGTTTTGCGAGTTTTGTTGCCGGATGTTGTCCGTGTGAGGTGAGGGGTTTTCGCTCCGGCTTCGCCCCTCTTTTCGGGAAAGTTATCCGGAAAACGCGCCCCGGGGGCGCCCCTGCGGGTGTGAGGTGCGTCCCGCCGCGCCCGGTCAGGGCAGTGAGGCGGCGATGACCTCCAGGTCCTCGCCGAGCTCCTCGGGGGCCAGGTGGGTCAGGTAGGCGGTGAGGTGCCGGCGGAAGGCGCGGGCGCTCTTGGACGGCTCGACGTCCTTCCGGTGCGCCAGGGCTATCGTGCGCAGCAGCCGGGGCCGGCCCAGCGGGGTGCCGCGCAGCCCGGGGCGGTTCTTCAGCACCATGCTGGGCACCACGGCGATGCCCAGGCCGGCCTCGACGAAGCGGAGCACCGCGTCCATCTCGCCGCCCTCCACCGCCATCCGGGGCTCGAACCCGGCCACCCGGCACGCGTTCAGGGTCGCCTCGCGCAGGTCGTACCCGCGCCGGAACATCACCAGCGGGCGGTCGCGCAGGTCGGTGATGCGCATCGACGTCCGGGGCGTGGGGGCCGGGCCGTCGGCGGCGCTGGCCACCACCAGGTTCTCCCTTAGTATCGGAGTGGTCACGAACGCCGGATCGCTGCTCTGCAGAGGCAGGATGATCAGCGCCAGGTCCAGCTGGCCCTTGCCGAGGGCGCGGATCAGGTCGCGCGAACCGCTCTCCTCCACCCGCAGCTCGATGCCGGGGAAGCGGGAGTGGAACCCGGCCAGCGCGTCGGCGACCAGGCCGCCGCAGAGCGACGGGGTGGCGCCCAGCCGCACCCGCCCCCTGCGCATCCCGGCCAGTTCCGCGATCTCGCGGCGGGCCGTCTCGGCGTCGGTCACCATCCGCTGGGCCAGGGGAAGGAGGGCCTCTCCCGCGGGCGTGAGTGTGATATTCCCCCGGGCGCGGCTGAACAGCGGCGAGCCGAGTTCCGCTTCGAGGGTCCGGATCTGTTTGCTGAGACTGGGCTGGGCGACCTGGCAGAGCTCGGCTGCGCGGGTGAAATGCCGCGTCTCGGCGACCGCGAGGAAGTAGGCGAGCTGCTGGAACTGCATGGTCGATAGCCTAAGGCTATGGACACCAGCGGCGCGATGACTTAGACGACATCCTTTATCCCGTCTTAAGGTGACAGGTCGTGGCGAACAGTACCCTGACCAAGCAGCGCTCGGAGGCGCGCAGGTCGTCGGTGGCCCTCAAATCCGCTATGGCGGTCACCGGTGCGATCCTCGTGCTCTTCCTGATAGCGCACATGTACGGAAACCTGAACGTCTTCGCCGGGCAGGAGACGTTCGACAACTACTCGCACCACCTGCGCGAGCTCGGCGAGCCGATGCTCCCGCACGAGGGCTTCCTGTGGATCATGCGCGTCGCGCTCCTCGCGGCGATCCTGATCCACATCTACTCGGCGGCCGTGCTGACCGCCCGGGCCCGCAAGGCGCGCCCGGTGCGCTACGTCAAGCACAAGTCGGTGCAGCAGACCTACGCCTCGCGCACCATGCGCTGGGGCGGCGTGATCATCGCGCTCTACGTGGTCTTCCACATCCTGCACCTGACCACCAACACCATCGCGCCGGGGGGGAAGTCCGACAGCCCCTACGAGCGGCTGGTCAACGGCTTCCAGCCGGAGTACTGGTACGTGACGCTGATCTACGTCGCCGCGGTCGTCCTGGTCGGGATGCACGTGCGGCACGGGATCTGGAGCGCGTGCGCGACGCTGGGCCTCAACCGCGAGGGGCGCCGGCGGACGATCAACGCCATCGCGATCGCCATCGCGGCCGTCATCACGGTGGGCTTCCTGCTGCCGCCGTTCTCCGTTCTCCTCGGGCTGGTGGGATAAATGACCGAGCTCTACACCGAGGGCGCGCCGATCGCCGACACCAAGGCGCCCGACGGGCCGATCAACGAGCGCTGGGACAAGCGCCGGTTCTCCGCGAAGCTGGTGAACCCGGCCAACCGGCGCAAGCTGTCGGTCATCATCGTCGGCACCGGGCTGGCCGGCGCGTCCGCCGCCGCGACCATGGGCGAGGCCGGCTACCAGGTCAAGTCCTTCTGCTACCAGGACAGCCCGCGCCGCGCGCACAGCATCGCGGCCCAGGGCGGCATCAACGCGGCGAAGAACTACCGCAACGACGGCGACAGCATCTACCGGCTGTTCTACGACACCGTCAAGGGCGGCGACTTCCGCTCCCGCGAGTCCAACGTGTACCGCCTGGCCCAGACCAGCGTCGAGATCATCGACCAGTGCGTCGCGCAGGGCGTCCCGTTCGCCCGCGAGTACGGCGGCCTGCTGGACAATCGCTCCTTCGGCGGCGTGCAGGTCTCCCGGACCTTCTACGCCCGCGGCCAGACCGGCCAGCAGCTGCTCATCGGCGCCTACCAGGCGCTGGAGCGGCAGATCGCGGCCGGCACCGTGGAGATGAACACCCGGCACGAGATGCTGGAGATCGTCCTCGTCGACGGCCGCGCCCGGGGCATCATCGCCCGGGACATGGTCACCGGCGAGATCGAGACCCACATGGCCGACGCCGTCGTGCTCGCCACCGGCGGCTACGGCAACGTGTTCTTCCTGTCGACCAACGCCATGGGCTGCAACGTCACCGCCTCCTGGCGGGCGCACCGCAAGGGCGCCTACTTCGGCAACCCCTGCTACACCCAGATCCACCCGACCTGCATCCCGGTCAGCGGCGACTACCAGTCCAAGCTGACCCTGATGAGCGAGTCGCTGCGGAACGACGGCCGCATCTGGGTGCCCAAGCGCACCGGGGACGACCGCGATCCGCGGCAGATCCCCGAGGACGAGCGCGACTACTACCTGGAGCGCATCTACCCGTCCTTCGGCAACCTGGTCCCGCGCGACATCGCGTCCCGCGCCGCCAAGAACGTCTGCGACGAGGGCCGCGGCGTCGGCCCCGGCGGGCTCGGCGTCTACCTGGACTTCGCCGACGCCATCAAGCGGATGGGGCGGCCCGCGGTCGAGGCCAAGTACGGCAACCTGTTCGACATGTACCAGCGCATCACCGGCGAGAACCCCTACGAGGTCCCGATGCGCATCTACCCCGCGGTGCACTACACCATGGGCGGCCTGTGGGTCGACTACGACCTGCAGTCCTCCATCCCGGGGCTGTTCGTCACCGGTGAGGCCAACTTCTCCGACCACGGCGCCAACCGCCTGGGCGCGAGCGCGCTGATGCAGGGCCTGGCCGACGGCTACTTCGTCCTGCCCAACACCATCAACGACTACCTCGCCGACGGGCCGTTCGAGAAGATCGACGAGAGCCACCCGGCCGCCGCGGAGGCCGCGGAGTCGGTGCGCTCCCGCATCGACAAGCTGCTCTCCATCGACGGCGACCGCACCGTGGACTCCTTCCACAAGGAACTCGGCCACATCATGTGGGAGTACTGCGGGATGGAGCGGAACGAAGAGGGCCTGCGCAAGGCCATCGACAGGATCCGCGAGCTCCGCAAGGAGTTCTGGAGCAACGTCAAGGTGCTCGGCTCCAACGACGAGCTCAACCAGGCCCTGGAGAAGGCCGGCCGGGTGGCCGACTTCCTGGAGCTGGGCGAGCTCATGTGCATCGACGCCCTGCACCGCCGGGAGTCCTGCGGCGGCCACTTCCGCAGCGAGAGCCAGACCGAGGACGGCGAGGCGCTCCGCCACGACGACGAGTTCGCCTACGTGGCGGCCTGGGAGTTCACCGGCGAAGGCAAGCCGCCGGTGCTGCACAAGGAGTCCTTGGAGTACGAGTACGTCGAGATGAAGCAGCGGAGCTACAAGTGAACATCACCCTGCGCGTTTGGCGCCAGAAGGGCAAGGCCGACGAGGGTCGGATGGTCACCTACAAGGTCGAGGACGTCAGCCCTGACATGTCCTTCCTTGAGATGCTCGACGTCCTCAACGAGAAGCTCACCCTGGCGGGCGAGGACCCGGTCGCCTTCGACCACGACTGCCGCGAGGGCATCTGCGGCGCCTGCGGCGTGGTGATCAACGGCGTCGCCCACGGCCCGGAGACCACCACCACCTGCCAGCTGCACATGCGCAGCTTCAGCGACGGCGACGAGATCACCCTCGAGCCGTGGCGCGCCGGGGCCTTCCCGGTCGTCAAGGACCTCGTGGTGGACCGGGGCTCGTTCGACCGCATCATCCAGGCCGGCGGCTACATCAGCGCGCCCACCGGCACCGCGCCGGACGCGCACGCCGCCCCGGTGCCCAAGGCCGACGCGGACCGCGCGTTCGACGCGGCCACCTGCATCGGCTGCGGCGCCTGCGTGGCGGCCTGCCCGAACGCCTCGGGCATGCTGTTCACCGCCGCGAAGGTGACCCACCTGGGCAGCCTGCCCCAGGGGCAGCCGGAGCGCGAGGCCCGGGTGATCAAGATGGTCAACCAGCACGACGAAGAGGGCTTCGGCGGCTGCACCAACATCGGCGAGTGCGCCGCGGTCTGCCCGAAGGGCATCCCGCTGGACACCATCGCCCAGCTCAACCGGGACCTGCTGGGCTCTCTGGCCAGCAGCAAGGCCGAGTAGGGCCGCACCCGAACCGGGCACCGCAGGGCCGCTCCCCGCTCCGGGGGGCGGCCCTTTCCCGCTCCCGGCCCCGGGGCGGCGCTCCCGCGGCCCCCGAGGGACGCCTCACCCCTGCCGGGCGGCGTCCCGGTAGCGCGCGGCGACCTCGCGGAAGGCCTCCTTGGGCCGCCGGGCCGAGGGGTCGTCCTCGGGGACCGCCACCACCCCGAACCCGGCCGCGTCCAGGTCGCGGGGGGCGGTGGCGGAGTGCGGGAAGCCGGGCATCGCGAAGGTGAACACGAAGGCCCCGTGCACATCCCGGTCCCGGTAGAGGTCGAGCAGCTCTCCCAGGTAGCGGGCTTGCACATGCTCGTCTCGGACGGTGCCCCGGCGCAGCCGGGGCGGGTCGGCGAACCAGTTCACCGCGAAGAACGAGCCCGCCCCGCGCAGGTCGCCCCCGACGTGCGCGCCGCAGCCGAACTCGGTGACGACCACCGGCCTGCCCGCCGTGCGCAGCAGCGCGTCCAGGCGGCGGGCGTAGTCCGCGGCGTCGGTGCCGAACCGGTACAGGTTCACCCCCGCGATGTCGAAGCCGGACCAGTCCACCCGCTCCCAGCCGCCGGCGCCGTAGGTCACCGGGCCGCCGAAGGAGCCGCGGGCGGTGGCCAGCGCCGCGGCCAGCAGCGCGCCGAGCCGCCGGTTCATCCGCCGGTCGAAGCGGCGGCGCAGCCAGGGGCGGCGGATCAGCTGGATGCGGGCGAACTCGCTCCCGCCGGGGAGCAGGCCGGGGGAGGTCAGCGAGAACTCCGTCCCGACCAGCAGGACGACCCGGCCCGGGTGGGCGCGGCGCAGCCCCTCGGCGCGCTCGGCGACCTCGGCCAGGTGCGCCAGCAGCTCGGCGGGGCTCCGGTCGGCGCACCGCGGGCGGACCCACGCCTCCAGCCCGCCCTCCAGCGCGGCCCGGGAGACCTGCTCCAGCCGCTCCGGATCGGAGCCGACCACCATCACCGCGGTGCAGTGCAGCTCCTCGCGGATGGTCCGCAGGTCCGCCTCGGCGGCCTCCGGGGGCATGTCGTCGGTGAGGTAGGAGATCCCCCTGACCCGCGGCCGGCCGCCCCCGCCCCCCGGGGCCCCGCTCACGGCGCGGGCCGGAGCATCGCCCAGGTCCGGGGCAGGCCCTCGGCGTCCAGCTCTCCGGTCCGCTCGAAGCCGTACCGCCCGTAGTAGGCCGTGTTCTCTTCGCGGTTGGTCTCCAGGTGCACCGGGACCCGGTCGTCGTCGGCGCGGGACAGCCCGGCGCCGAGCAGTGCGGCGCCGATCCCCCGGCCCTGGGCCACCGGGTCGACGCCGAGCACCTCCAGATGCCAGTACGGGCCGGTCGCGGGGGCGAGGGCGCCGAGCTCGCGCTGGAACGCGGCGAGCTCGGGCAGGCGGCGCAGGCCGAACAGGGAGACCGTGTTGGGCAGGGTGCGCAGCAGCGCGCGGGGGCTCAGCGACGGCTCCTCGGGCTCCTTCCAGACCGCCGCGCCGCGCACCACCGGCCGGGGCCCGTCCTCCACCGCCACCCGGACCCGCCCGCGCGGGACGAACACGTACCCGGTGAGCGCCGCCCACCAGCGCGCGAGCTTCGCCATCCGGGACACCTGGTCGGGGAAGAGCCACTCCGCCTGCGGGTCGTCGAAGAACGCCCGGCTCAGCACCCGGGCGACGCCGGGCACGTCCTCCATGGTCGCGTTCCTGACGGTGAACTCCGGTCGTTCGCTCATCGTTCGGCCTCACGGTCGTCGGGCGGGCGGTGGGGAGGGCCCTTCCCACACTATGAGGCCGCTCCCGGGCGGCCCCGCCGCCCCCGCCGGGATGGCCGGTTGCGGACGGCGCCCCGCCGCCGCGTCGGCGTCGCGCTCCCCGGGATGCCCGGCCGGGGCCGGAGGTCAGGGAACGGGCTGGTCGAAGACGTGCGCGCGGACCCAGGCGTGCATGGCGACGGCGGCCGCGGCGCCGGCGTTGATGGAGCGGGTGGAGCCGAACTGGGCGATGGAGAGCACCGCGGCGCACACGTCGCGGACCTCCTCGGACAGCCCGGGGCCCTCCTGGCCGAAGACCAGCACGCAGTCGCGGGGCAGCGGGTAGGTCTCCAGCGGCACCGAACCGGGCAGGTTGTCCACGCCCACCAGCGGCAGGCCGCGCCCGGCCGCCCAGGCCACCAGGTCGCCGGTGCCGGGGTGGTGGTGGACGTGCTGGTACCGGTCGGTCACCATGGCGCCGCGCCGGTTCCACCGGCGGCGGCCGACGATGTGCACGGCGCGCGCGTTGAAGGCGTTGGCGCTGCGCACCACCGACCCGATGTTGAAGTCGTGCTCCCAGTTCTCCACCGCGATGTGGAAGGGGTGCCGGCGGGTGTCCAGGTCGGCGACGATGGCCTCGTGCGTCCAGTACCGGTACCGGTCCTCGACGTTGCGCCGGTCGCCCTCGGCGAGCAGGGCGGGGTCGTACCGGTCGTCCTCGGGCCAGGGGCCCTGCCACGGCCCGACCCCCACCTCCTCCGGTCCGCCGCCGGAAGGCGGGGCGGCCTCCCCGCCGGCACCGCCGGACTCGGGGAGGGAGGAGGGGGCGAGGGCCTGGGACTGCTCGTTCACACGTTTCACCTTATGGCGCCCGTGCAGGGCCCAGGCCCCGCCGCCCTGCCGCCGCCCCGCCCGGGACGACCGGAAACGGCCAGGGCCGGGCCCGTCTTCGACCCCCGGCGGGCACGCTGCGTAGGATTCGGACGACCCCCAGCCGCCCCCCGCGACACGAGGAGGCCCGGACCGCCGTGGCCGAGCGCGACAAGCCGAACGTATCGACGCACAACGAGCTCAGCGGCTCGGCGAGGGACGTCATGCAGGTCGGGGAGTACAACGAGCACCACCACTACCCCGACCTCCCCCGCCCCGAACCGGTCTGGGACATCCACGCGGAGTCGTACGGGGAGTTCGTCAACCACGACGGGGCGCGGGCCCGGGCGGCCGCCCTGTACTCGGAGAAGGCGCTCGGAAGCCGCCCGCGCCCGGCGCTGCTGCACGTGCTCGGGCCGGCCGGGGTGGGGAAGACGGCGTTCGGCGCCGAGGTCGCCCTGCTCCTGCGCGATCTGGCCCGGGAGGAGGGCGCCGGGGAGGTGACCGGCCTCTACGCGGACCTGGCCGGGGTCCGGGCGGCGGCGGGCTCCGCCGAGGAGCTGGTGCACGTCTCCGACGTGCTCGGGGACTTCCTGCGCCGGCTGCACATGCCGGCCGAGGCGGTCCCCGACGGGCTCGCCGCCCGGCGGGAGGCCTTCCACGCGATCACCGGGAACCGCAGGACCGTCGTGGTCCTGGAGGGGGTCACCGGCCTCAACGAGGTCCGGCCGTTCGAGACCGGGCCGGGCAGCATGCTCATCGCCACCGGGCGCACCGCGATCAAGGGTCTGGTCCGGCGGCAGGTCCCCTGTATCCGGCTGCCGGCCCTGGCGGAGGAGCCCGCGCTGAGGCTGCTGCGCGGCTTCGACTCCGGCGACGGCCGGGTGCACCGCCTGCTCCGGGAGGACCCGGAGGGCGCGCGGGCCCTGGTCGCCCGGTGCGGCGGCCTGCCGCTGGCGCTGCGCATCGCCGGCGCCCGCCTGGCCCGCGACCCCGGGCTGGACGTCGCCGGGATGCTCCACCGCCTGGACACCGCTCCCCGGCTCCCCGAAGAGCTGGACCGCCTCGACGAAGCGGAGGGGGAAGGGCCGCGCGTCGCCGAGGTCATCGCGTTCGGCCGCCGCGGCCTCTCCGCCCGGGCCGCCGAACTCTACACCGCGCTCGGCGAGTGCCCCGGGAACAGGGTGCCGGCCGGGCTGGCCTCGGCCCTGCTCGGCTCGGCGGAGGAGGCCCGGGCCGCCCTCGCCGAGCTCACCGACTCCTCCCTGCTGGCCTGGGACGGGACCGGCCACCGGTGGGAGCCGCTGATCCGGCACGACGCGCGGGCCCGCGTCCAGGCGCTGCCCGATGCCGACCGCCGCCGGCTCAAGGGGCAGGTGCTGAGCTGGTACGCCGCGGCGCTGGCGCACGCCGACCGGGTGGTGGCCGGGGCCCGTAGCCGGGTCACCGCCGAGCACGGGGACGGGGCGGCCGACCGGGTCCCGGGCGGCTACCGGGCCCCGTTCGATCCCGTCCCGGCGGCCGCGAGGGAGTGGGCGGGCGGGGCGGCCGAGGCCGTCCCCGGCCTGATGCGCACCGCACTCGACCTGGAGCGCGGCGCCGACGCGCTGCTCCTCGCCGAATCGCTCTGGCCGGTCCTGCACGAGCTGAGGCGCGACTCCCTCGCGGCCGAGGTCTACCGGCGCGCGCTGGAGGACGCGGTCGGTCCGGACGACCGCGCGGCCGCGGCGAGGATGGGCAACTACCGGGGGCGGGCACTGCTGGACGGCGGCGCGGCGGACGAGGCCGGGGAGGCGATCGCCGCCGCGGCGGCCGCGGCCGAGGCCTCCGGCGACCCCCGCGTCCTGGCCCCGGTGCTGGAGACCCGCGGCCTGCTGAACGAGCGGACCGGGCGGGTCGGCGAGGCCATCGGGGACGTCGAGCGCGCCCGGGAGATCCAGCGCGGGCTCGGGAACGTCCGGGGAGAGGCGCTCTACGGCTACCAGCTGGCCGCTCTCCACCTGGCGGCCGGCGACCCGGGGGCGGCCGCCGCCGAGTCGGAGCGGGTCGCGTCGGCGGTCCGCCGGGAGATCGGCCGGCTGGAGGGGGCGGAGAGCCCTGAGGCGGCGGGGCGGCGCAACGACTGGCGCTCCATCGGGGTCCGGAACGCGACCCGGCTCGGCCGGGCGCTGCTGGCCGGCGGCGACGCCGAGGGGGCGTTCGCGCGGGCGGGGGAGGCCCTGGAGTCGCTCGGCGCCGACGACGCCCCGGTGCGCTGGGCCGACGCCTTCGCCGTGCGGGCCGAGGCGGCCCACGCGCTGGGCGACCGCGCCGAGGCCGGGGAGTGCGCGGACCGCGCGCTGCGCGTCTACCGCGACCACCACCTGCACGGCAGGGCCGAAGCGCTGTGCAGGGCCCTGGGGATCTGAGCCGGCCGCCGGGCCGCCTGCCGTCCGCCACCGGCCGCTGGTCGGAGACCGGCCGGAACCGGAACAGGAGCCGTGCCGCCGGGCCCGTGCGCCTGCGCGGCCCCGATACCGGAGGCTCCCGGCTCTGGCGGGACCGTCCGGCCGGGGACGGAGGTCCGGGGCGGATTTCCGCCGGGGCGATCTGGGCCCGCCCGGTGCGCTGCCCCGGCACGGGTGCCTCCTTGCCCGGCCGGGCAAGGAGGCGGAGGGGCGAAGGGCGGGCTTCGGCCGGGGGCGGCGCCGAGTGGGCGTTCCGGGTCCGTGTGCTTGTGCGGCTCTCGGTTCCGGTGGGGCGTCCGGCCGGGGGAGAAGGGGCGGAGATCAGGTTCCCGCCGGGGCGGCCGACGGGCGGGCGGTCCGGGCCTGCCGGGTCGCGCTGTTCCGGGACGGGAGGCTTCCTGCTTCGGCCGGGCAGGGCGGCGGAGGGCCGAGGGGCGGGCTTCCGGCGGGGCGGCCGGCGTCGGGCGGGGGAATCGGGGCGCCGTGTCCCGGTCCGGGAATCAGCCGTGTGAGCACTCGGGGAGCGGGGGCTCCGGCCGGGCCGCCGTGGTGGGGTGGTCCGGGCCGGAGTCCTCCGTTCCGTTTCCCGGATGTCCTGAGATCAAGCGGGGGGGGGGTGCTGCAAACGCGTTCCTCCCTGCGGGAGGAGGAGCACCGCGCCCTTCTCCCGCCAGGTGGTGAGGGCGGGGTCCTCGTCGAGCCAGGCGGTGGCCGCGGCGGCCACCTCGGGCGGGGCGGCGGGGCCGTCCGCGCGCAGGCGGAGCCAGGGGCCGTCGGCGAGGGCGAGCAGGTACTCGCCGCCGGGGAGCACGGCGGCGGCCAGCGAGCACAGCGGGTGCCGGTCCAGGGCCTCCCGGGCCCAGCGGACCGCCTCGGCCTCCGGGGCGGGGCGGGGGCGGAGCAGCGCGGTGGCCGCGTCCCGGCGGGCGGGGACGGTGTCCTCGGTGCTGACCAGGAGCGGGCCGCGGGAGGCGGCGGAGACCGCGGCCGGGTGCAGGGCCGGGCGGAGGACCGGTGCGCCGCGGTCCACGTCCACGGCGGCCGCGGCCACCCGCCAGGCGGTGGCCTCACCGGCCAGGTGCTCGGGGTCGGGCAGCGGCGGGAGGGCGGCCGGCCCGGCCGGCGGGGCCGCGCCCAGCAGCGAGTAGCAGAGCCCCCGCAGCCGCTCGGCGGCCGAACCGGGGTGGGCGATCAGCAGGTCGCGGGCGTCGGGCGGAGGCGCGTCCAGGGCGGCCTCCACGGCGCGCCGGGGATCGTCGCCCGGGCCGAGGAACGGCACCCGGCGGGCGAAGGCGTGCAGCGGCGAGGCCGGGTCCAGCTCGTCCCCGCCGAAGGCGGCGAGCAGCACCGGGCGGCCCAGCGCCGCCGCGTAGTAGGTGGTGGAGCCGTGGTCGCCGACCACGGCGTCGGCGGCGACGAGCGCGGCCCGCCACCCCTGGTAGGGGTCGACCAGGACGAGCCCGGCGTCCTGCTCGTCGCTGAGCAGCCGGCGCAGCCCGTGCGGGCCGTGCCGGCACCAGACGTTGGGGTGCGCGATCAGGGCCACCCGGTAGGAATCGGCGGGCAGCGCGGCCAGCAGGCGGCGCACGGCGTCCCGGCCGGACCCGAGCAGCGAGTCCCGGTTCCAGGTGGAGGAGACCGCGATCAGGCGGTGGCCGGGCGGGATCCGCAGGGCCTCCCGGAACCGGTCCCGGCGCCCCTCGTTCGCGGACATCCGGTCGAAGGAGATGTCGCCGACGGCCTCGGCGCGCACCCCGCGCAGCGCCGGGGCGGCGGGCAGCCGGTCGGCCTGCTCGGTGTGGGAGAGCGCGAGCGCGGCGGGCAGCGCCCGGCCGGCGTGCAGCAGCTGGCCGGGGGCGAGCCCGGAGGCGGTCTCCAGGTCTCCGGGGACGGCGCCGACCAGCCGGTTGTGCCCGGCGCCGTGCGGCATGAGCAGCAGCGGCGGCCCGCCCGCGGCCGGCCGCAGCCGGTGCAGGCCCTCCTTGGGGGAGGCCGCCAGGGCCAGGGAGAACCGCTCCCGCTCGGCGACGGCCCGGTCGAAGCCGATGATCCGCTGCACGCCGGCGGCGCGCAGCATCGGCTCCACCCCGGGTTCGGAGACCGAGCCGGGGTTGAGCGCGAAGGTGAGCTCGACGCGGTCGTCGCCGTCGAACACGTGCACCGCGTCGAGCAGGCGGCCGGCGGCGGGGACGCTGCGCACCACCACGAGCACCTCGTGCTCGGCCGCGGGGAAGGTGCGCCAGGGGTCGGGGGAGGGCGGCATGGGGGAGGCGGGCGCTCAGGCGGCCCCGGACTCCTTCTCCTCGGCGGCGCGGGCCTTCTCCCGGACCAGGGTGAACGGGCGGGAGAGCTCGCGCCAGCCGATCATCGCGCCGCCGAGGAAGACGGCGGTGACGACGGCGAAGGAGAGCGGGGCGCCGTCCGGGGTGAGCAGGGCGCGCAGGGCCAGGCCGAGGGCGGCGGTGCAGAGCCAGATGCCGACGCCGGTCCAGGCGACCCGCATCGGGTGCCGCCAGGCGCGCATGGCGGCCCAGCCGACCGCCAGTCCGACGGCGAAGGGCCAGGCGGTGCCGAGGAACCCGGTGAGCGAGGCGGCCTCGGCGTGCGAGGCGCGGCCGACGGCGACGAACGCCCCGACGCTCAGCAGGTCCAGCAGCGCGGCGACGGCGACAGGGAAGAAGCGCATGCCTCCAGGTTATGAGGCGTGCGGGGGAGGGGCGACAGGGCGGCGGGCGGAGCCCCTCCGGAGGCGCGGGGCGGAGGCGGCGGTCCCGCCGGATCCGGCCGGCCGCCGCCCGCACGGGCGGACGGGGCAGGGCGCCGGCGGAGGCGCGGCGCTCCGGGCCCCTGCGCCGGGGACGCCGCCGCGCCGGCCGCGCGCCGGGATCCGTCCCTCCCGGCGCGCGGCGGGGTCAGCGGGCGGAGACCGGGGTCTCGTCCAGTGAGTCGTCCCGGGTCTCCCGGGCCAGCAGGAGGGCGGCCAGGGTGACCGCGGCGGAGGCGATCAGGTAGCCGCCGACCGCCCAGAGGCCGTACTCGGCGGCCAGCCAGGTGGCCGCGTACGGCGCCAGCGAGGCGCCGACCAGGCCGCCCAGGTTGTAGGCGATCGAGGCGCCGCTGTACCGGACGTTGGTCGGGAACAGCTCCGGCAGCAGCGCCCCCATCGGGCCGAAGGTCAGCCCCATCAGGGACAGCCCCAGGATCAGGCAGAGCTGCACCAGCGCGGTGGACCCGCTGTCCAGCATCGGGCCCATCACCAGGCCGAACAGCAGGATCGCGGCGGTGGTCGCGATCAGCACGGGGCGCCGCCCGTACCGGTCCGCGATCAGCCCGGCGACCGGTGTGAACAGGCCGAAGAAGACCACGCCGACCAGCAGCATCAGCAGGAACGGGGTGTAGGAGTAGCCCAGGCCGCCCGGTTCGGGGGCGGTGCCGTACGACATGGAGAACACGGTCGTCAGGTAGAAGAGCACGTAGGTGGCGACCATGATCAGCGTGCCCAGGACGATCGCGCCGGTGCTGGTCTTGAAGACCTCGACCAGCGGGAGCCGGGCGATCCGGCCGCTCTCCCGCGCCTTGGTGAAGGCCGGGGTCTCGTGCAGCTTCAGCCGCACCCACAGTCCGATGACGATCATCACCGCGGACAGCAGGAACGGGACGCGCCAGCCCCAGGCGAGGAAGGCGTCGTCGCTCATGGTGGAGGTCAGGGCGAGGAAGACGCCGTTGGCCAGGAAGAACCCGATCGGCGCGCCCAGCTGGGGGAAGGTGCCGTAGAGCGCGCGCTTGCGGCGCGGGGCGTTCTCGGTGGCGAGCAGGGCCGCGCCGCCCCATTCGCCGCCCAGGCCCAGGCCCTGGCCGAACCGGCAGAGCGCCAGCAGGAGCGGGGCGGCCACGCCGATCTGGGCGTAGCCCGGCAGCAGCCCGATGAGCACGGTGGAGACGCCCATGGTGAGCAGGGAGGCGACCAGGGTGGCCTTGCGGCCGATGCGGTCGCCGAAGTGGCCGAAGAGCATCGACCCGAACGGGCGGGCGATGAAGGCGATGGCGAAGGTCGCGAAGGACTGCAGGGTGGCCGCGGTGGCGTCGCCCTCGGGGAAGAAGAGGTGCGGGAAGACCAGTACGGCCGCGGTGGCGTAGACGTAGAAGTCGTAGAACTCGATGGACGTCCCCACGAGGCTGGCGACGATCACCCGCCCCTTCCCGTTGACGGGCGGGGCGTCCGCCGCCCCTCCCCCTTCGGGCACCTCTTCCGCTGCGTGCGTCGCCACGGCCTTACCTCCCTTTACCTGGAGTTTTCACGCACATGATACGCGCGCGCACCACCATGCGAGACGTTGTGTCCCAACATGTGAGATCGGGTGGGCGGGGGGCGGCGCGGGTGCGGTGCGGGGAGGGCCGGATGACCGGCCGGCGCGAGGGGGGATGGATGGACCTGCGCGCCGGCCGGCTCCCGCGGCCGGGGAGGACCCCGGCCACGAACACGGGACGCCCGGCCCCCCGCGGGGAGGGGCCGGGCTCCGTCAGGGACGGTCTGACGGATGGACCCGGAGGTCCGGTGCGGACCGGGTCAGCCGGTCAGCAGGGTGGCGCCGTAGGTCTCCAGGATCGGGTTGATCGGCTGGAAGAACGTGGTGCCGCCGGAGGAGCAGTTGCCGCTGCCGCCGGAGGTCACGCCCTGGGCCTGGTCGCCGCTGAGCCAGGAGCCGCCGGAGTCGCCGGGCTCGGCGCAGACGTCGGTCTGGGTCAGCCCGTTGACGGTGCCCTCCGGGTAGGAGACCGACTGGTTCTTCGCCTGGACCGTGCCGCAGTGCCAGCCGGTGGTGGAGCCGGACCGGCAGATGGAGCTGCCCTCGGGGGCCTCCTCCGAGCCGGCCACCGTCACGGTGCCGCCCTCGTAGTCGTTGACGGCCGGGGTCGGGGTCCAGTTGCCGTCGGCCTGGACCACGGCCATGTCGGCGCCGGGGAACTCCGAGCCGGTCACGGTGCCGGTGCCCGAGCCGTCCTGGGAGCTCACCTGGGTGCCCTCGGGGCCGCAGTGGCCCGCGGTGGCGAAGCCCTCGGTGGTGGCGAAGCCGATCGAGCAGCGGCCGCCCCCGGTGGAGTACGCGTCGCCGCCGACGATGTCGGCGTAGAGCCGCGGCTTCTCCGAGGTGGTCTCCACCGTGTAGGCGTCGGCGGGCACGCCGGCCGCGGACGCGAACTCCTCGGCCGCGGCCTCCTCGCCCTCCAGGGCGGTGATGACCACGGTGTCCTGCTGGACGTCGGGGTACCAGCCGGCGATGCCGTCGGACAGCTCGGCGCCCTCGCCGTTCAGGTCGGCGACCAGCTTCTGCAGGTCGTCCTCGCCGTACTCGACGACCTCGGCCTCGGCACCGGCCGCCTTGACCTCCTCGGTCGCGGAGGCGTCGGTGACGGCCACGGTCAGCGTGCCGCTCTCGATGTCGAACCAGCTGCCGCCGTACCCCTCGCCCAGCGAGGAGCGGAGCTCGGAGTCGGTGCTCCGGGCCTCGGCCTCGGCGGCGGCGAGCTCGCCGGCCTCGGCCTCGGTCAGGCCGAGGTCGCGCTCCATGGCCTCCAGCAGCTCGTCGGGGAGCTGCGCCTCGGAGCCGGAGACGGTCTCCGCGGAGACGCCGGCCGGCTCGCCCGCGCTGCTGTAGACCAGCGCGCCGGCCGCGACCAGGCCGAGGGCGAGCGCGCCGCCTCCTGCGGCGCGCGCGATGGTGGATCTCTGCATTCGTCCGCCCTTTCTCAGGGATTCGGTTGAAGGCGGGATCCGCGTTGAAGAACGGGGATTCAACGAGGGATCCCGGGCCGGTCCGCCTCGGGAGCGGCGGTCGGCCCCGTTCGCCGCGTTCGGCAAACGATTCGCCACGATAAGTCATGGTGTCCGGTGAAAAACAGATGGTGCTGATGTTCCGAAAAGGAAGATCGTCTCCGGCCGTCTGAAACGTGAAAAGGGTGCCGCTGCAGGCGGTTCGGGAACGCCGACGTGAACCGGTGGGTAGCGGACGATCCGATGACCGGATGAATCGTCCGCCAGGGGAAAGTCAAGAGGAGGTGATGGCCGGATCAGGTCAGCGCGGAGCGGAACCCGCCTCCGCCGCCCCGCCCGGCGGGCCGTCCGGCCGCGCCGGGCACGGGTCGGGGCGGGGAGGGCCGCCCCGCCCTCCCCGCCCCGGCGGCCGCTAGAAGCCGCCCAGGGACGACTTGAGGAAGTCCACCTGGAGCAGGAGCAGGTTCTCCGCCGTCGCCTCCTCGGTGGGCATATGGGTGATCCCGGAGAGCGGCAGCACGGTGTGCGGCCGGCCCGCGGCCAGCAGCGCCGAGGAGAGCCGCTGGCTGTGCGCGAACACCACGTTGTCGTCGGCCAGCCCGTGGATGAGCATCAGCGGCCGCTCCAGCCCCGCGGCGTCGCCCAGCAGCGAGCTGGTCCGGTAGGCCTCCGGCTCCTCGTCCGGCAGCCCCAGGTAGCGCTCGGTGTAGTGGGTGTCGTACAGCCGCCAGTCGATCACCGGCGCCCCGGCCACCGCCGCGTGGAACACGTCCGGGCGGCGCAGCACCGCCAGCGCCGCCAGGTACCCGCCGAACGACCAGCCGCGCACGCCCACCCGGTCCAGGTCCAGGAAGCCGTACCGCTCCGCCGCGTCGTGCACCGCCGCGACCTGGTCCTCCAGCACCGGGCCGGCGAGGTCGCCGCGGATCGCCTGCTCCCACTCCACCCCGACGCCCGGGGTGCCCCGGCCGTCCGCGATGAGCACCGCGAAGCCCTGCTCGGCGAACCACTGCGAGGTGAGGTAGGCGCCCCGGGCCTCCAGCACCCGCTGGGCGTGCGGGCCGCCGTACGGGTCCACCAGCACCGGCAGCCGCCGCCCGGCGTGCTCGCCCTCCGGGTCGAACCAGGACGGCAGCACCAGCGCGGAGGGGACCGACCGCTCTCCGGCCCGCCACAGCCGGGGCGCCGGCGCGGGCAGCTCCGGGGACTCGGCGAGCGAGGCGATCTCGACGGCCTTGGCCCGGGTCTCGGTGTGCGCGTCGGTGACGACCAGGGTGCGCACCCCCTCGGCGTCCAGCGCGCGCCGCTGCACCACCAGCGTCCCGCCGCGCAGCCGGCCGGAGTCGACCCCGCCGCCGCCCCCGCCGGGCGGCTCGACCGGGCCCGCCGACCCCTCCCCGGCGTCGGCGAGCCACAGCTCCACCCGCCCCGGCCGGGACGGCCGGGAGGCGGTGAACAGCACCCGGTCGCCGTCGATGTCGGAGACGCCGCGCACGTAGAGGTCGCCGGGGCCGACCGGGCGGCCGCCGATCACCAGCCGGCGCTCCCCGCCGGCGGTCCGGCCGATCCACACCTGCTCGCCGCCGGAGGTGAAGCCGGGCACCCCCGGCATGATCTCCACCCACACGTCGTCGCGCTCGGTGCGCACCGGCCCGGTCAGGCCGGTGGCCGGGTCGGCGCTGAACACGGTGAGCTCGGACTGGGCCCGGTTCTGCGCGGTGAACAGCACGGTCGGGGTGCCGTCCGGGCCGGTGGTCCAGCCGGCCTGCACCAGGTAGGGGAGGGCCTTCCGGTCCCAGTCCAGCCACTGCGGCCCGCCGGAGCCGTCCAGCGGCAGCACCGCCAGCCGCACGTCGGCGTTGCGGGTGCCCGCCGCCGGGTAGGCGATGGTCTGCGGCGCCGCCTCGGGGGAGGCCGGGTCGGCGATGTGCCAGCGGGCCACCGCCGACTCGTCCACCCGGGCGGCCAGCAGCGAGCCGCCGTCCGGCGCCCACCACATCCCGCGGTAGCGGCCCATCTCCTCGGCGGCGATGAAGTCGGCCAGGCCCCAGGTGACGCCGGGGGCGTCCGGCTCGGCGAGGACCCGGTCGTCCCCGGAGCCGATGGACACCGCGCGCAGCGCCCCGCCGGACACGTAGGCCACGTTCTCGCCCCGCGGGCAGATCCGCGGGTCCACCACCGCGCCGGTGGCGGGCAGCGGGAACGGGCCGGGCTCGTCGCCCGCCAGGTCGGCGTAGTACAGCCGCCCGGACAGGGTGAACACGGCGCGGGTGAAGGCGTCGTCCACGCTGTAGGCGACGATGCCGCCGCCGGACTCGCGCAGCCGCTCCCGGCGGGCCCGCTCCTCCGGCGGCAGGTCCTCCTCTTCTCCGGCGCCGATCGCCCGCGGGTCGGCGATCAGCCGCTCCCGCCCGGTGTCCAGGTCCAGCAGCCACAGGCAGGCGGCCCCGTCCGTACCGTGCCTGCTCCGCAGGAAGGCGATCCGCCGACCGTCGGGGGAGATGCCGAATGCCTTGGGGGCGCCCAGCGTGAACCGCCGGGTCCGGGCCTGTTGCCGTGGAAAGCTCATGGGGCGATTCTCGCCCATCGCGCGATGGGCGGCGCCGGGCAGGGGCGCACCGGTATCGTCGGGGTCCATGACGGACCGGAGACTCCTGCTGGTGCACGCCCACCCCGACGACGAGAGCATCGTCACCGGCGCCACCATGGCCAAGTACGCCGCGGAGGGGGCCCAGGTCACCCTCGTCACCTGCACTCTCGGAGAAGAGGGCGAGGTGATCCCGCCCGAGCTGGCCCACCTGGCCGCCGACCGGGAGGACACCCTGGGGCAGCACCGGATCGGCGAGCTGGACAAGGCCTGCCTGGCGCTGGGGGTGCGGGACCACCGCTTCCTCGGCGGCGCCGGCCGGTACCGGGACTCCGGCATGGTCGCCACGCCCACCAGCGAGAACCCGTCCTGCTTCTGGCAGGCGGACCCGGAGGAGGCGGCGCTGCTGCTGGCCGATGTGGTGCGCGAGGTCCGCCCGCACGTCATGGTCAGCTACGACGCCAACGGCGGCTACGGCCACCCGGACCACATCAAGGCGCACCGGGTCGCCTACCGGGCGTTCGGCCTGGCCGCGGAGCGGACGCTGCCCGGCCAGCCCTGGCAGACCCGGAAGCTCTACGCGATCGCCCACCCGCTGTCGGTGCTGCGCGCCCGGGTCGAGCGGCTGCAGCGCGACCCCGGTCCGTTCGCCGCCCCCGCCGGCATCTCCGACATCGCCACCGGCACCCCGGACGAGCAGGTCACCACCAGGATCGACGCCTCGGCGCACTGGGCCGCCAAGGCCCTGGCGCTGCGCGCGCACGCCACCCAGGTCACCGTCGACGGCGAGCGGTTCGCGCTCTCCAACGGCATCGCCCAGGAGATCGACGCGGTCGAGCACTTCACCCTGCTCCGCGGACCGGCCTCCCGCCCCGGCCCGGACGGCCTGGAGACCGACCTGTTCGCCTGAGCCCGCTGATGGGAAAAGGCGGTGGGCGCAGAAGAACACCGCCTCCCCCGCCCTTCCCCCGATGATCTTGACGTTGCGGGCCTATCAGAGCGCTCTGATAGGCCCGCAACGTCAAGATCATCGCCCGGGGGCGGGCTTCTCCCAGCAGTGATCTGAACCCGTCCGCTCCCGGGACCATCGCGGGACCCGGGCCGGGAGAGCAGGGAAGAGACCGGCGTCTCGGGGCGGACGAATCGGTAGGCTTCCCCCGTGTCTGCTTCCTCCACCTCGACCGGCCCGTCCGGCGCCGGCCCCGCCCGGCTGGCCGTCGCCATCGCCGCCAACACCATGCTCTTCCTGGCGGCGCTGGGCACCGGCGTCTTCGGCGGGGTGTACGCCGGATGGCTCGCCTGGCTCTGGATGACCGGGCCGGTGGGCAAGGCGCTCGCGCTGATCTCGCTGGCGGTCGTGCTGGCCGCGCTCTACGCCGCGGTGCGCGGCATCGGCCGGGTCACCGATGTCCCACTGGGGCCGCTGCTCTGCGCCACCGGATGGATCGGTGCCCAGATGCTGCTGGTCCTGGGCGGAAGCGGCGTGTTCGGCGTATCCCCCGTGGAGCTCGTGTTCCTCTACGGCGGCATGGGCGCCGTCATGTTCGGGGTGTTCTCCACCGTGCCCTCGGGGCCGCGCTGACCACGGGGGCGCGCCGGAGCAGGTTCCGGGCGCGGCGCGGCCCCCGCGGCGGTGCCGCGGGGGCCGGTGCCGGGGGGCCGGTCAGGAGGCCCAGAAGCGCATCAGCACGTCCCCGTAGAGGACGTCCATCTGCGGCATGCCGATCGCCTGGAACAGCCCGGTGATCTCGTTCAGGTAGACCATCTGGACCTCGGGCAGCCAGAGCACCCCGAAGACCGCGATGACGCCGAACAGGCCGAAGCCGCGGGCGGCCCGCTCCATCCCCTCGAAGCGGCGCGGGCTCGCCGTCGCCGCCTCGAGCAGCGGCACCAGGATCCCGTAGCCGTCCAGGCCGGGGACGGGCAGCAGGTTGACCAGGGCGGCGGTCAGGTTGAGGAAGCACAGGAACATCAACCCGCCGATGAACCAGTTGTCGGTCACCGAGCCGACCGGCAGCAGCACCGTCACCGCCGCCGCGAGCAGCACGGCCAGCACCAGGCTGGCGACGATCCCGGCGAGCGGGGCGAGCATCCGCCGCCCCCGGCCGCCGATCGCCTCCCGGTCGGTGTAGGAGGCCGGGCCGGTGATGCCCAGGCCGCCGATGACCACGAACAGCAGCGGCAGCACCAGGCCGGTGAAGGCGCCGCCGCCGCGCTCGCCGGAGAGGGTGATCCTGCGCTCGCGGTAGGCGAACGGGTTGAGCCGCAGGTAGCCGCTGCCGCGCAGCCCCCGGTCGCCGGAGAGGTAGGCGACCAGGGCGTGCGCGAACTCGTGCACCGCCACCGACACGATCCAGCCGCCGATGATGAACACGAACGGCGCGTACACGCTGCCGCCCTCGGTCCAGCCGAGCTCCAGCTCGGTCCGGTTCCAGCTGAACCAGCCGGCGATCCCGGTGACGGCGAGTACCAGCAGGAAGACCGGGCTGGGCACGAAGTCCAGCGCGGAGCCGGAGGCCCCCGCCTTGCCGGAGGGGCTCTTCCCGGCCGCCCCGCCCCCGGGAACGGCGCCGGCGGGCCCCTCCGCCGGGCCGGCCGGGTCGCGGTCGGCGCCGTCGCCGCCGGCCCCGCCGTCCGCGGGCTCCGGGTCCCCGGTGCCCCCGGTCTCTTCCGCGCCCTCCTCCGGGCGCTCGGCGGCGGCGTCCTGCTCCTCCCGCCGCTCCTCCCGGTCCCGGTCGGCCCCGGACGCCCCGGAGGGCGCCTCCGGTGCGCCGGCCGGTCCGCCCGCCGGGGCGTCCGGGGCGGGCTCGCCGGCGGCCGCGGGCGCGGTGCCGCCTGTGCTCTCTTCGGGATCCGTGCCGGCCGGATCGGGCGTGGACATGCTTCTCCCACGGGTCTCAAGGTCGTGCGTCGTGTGCGGCGGACGGCGCCGGGACGTGTCTCCTGCGCGGCGTCGAAGGGCGTCGGGGGTCGCGCCCTGGCCGGTGACCACAAGGCTACGGCCATCCGGAGGCCCCCGCTCACCGGGGCGCGCCGCGGCCCCGCCGGGCGGCGCGGACCCCCTCCCCGGGCGGAGCGCCCGAAGGGCCGCCGCGGCCGCCGGGAGAGCGGGGGCTCAGAGCGAGGCCGGCGGCGCGGTCGCGGAGAGGTGCAGCGCGGTCAGCGCGAAGGCCTGCCCGGAGCGGGAGAGGTCCGGGCAGCCCTCCTCGGCCACCAGGTCCCCGCTGCGGGCGAAGCCCAGCGTCTCCATCAGCCAGGTGAGGTGGAGCAGCGCGGACTGGAACCGGCCCGCCTCGGGCGGCCCGCCGCCGTCGCCCCAGCCGGCGTCGGCCAGCACCTTGCGCGCCTCCGCGCCGATGCCGACGGCCTCGGCGCGCGCGTGGCTGCCGGTGGCGCGCGGCGTGCGCAGCAGGAGCAGCCCGAGCAGGGTCTCCGCGGAGGCCTGGGTGAAGCCCTCGGCGTCCAGCAGGTTCTCGGCGACCGCCCGCCACAGCGCGCGGTCGTCGGAGCGCAGGTGCCGGCCGCGGCGGGTGAGCACCAGGCGGCGGCCGGAGCGGCGCACCGCGCGCATCCCGCGCAGCAGCTTGTTCAACACGATCAGCTGCATGGCGTCGGTCTCGCTGCGCGGCGGCGAGGGCGAGGTGTCCCAGCCGAACTCGGCGCACAGCTCGCGCACCACGCTGGGGGAGATGTAGCCGATCTGGGTGAGCCCGATGCCCTCGTCGGCGAAGTCGAGCAGGCGGCGCACCGGGGCGAGGGCCTCCGCGGCGTCCTGCGGCACCTCGGCGCCGCCGATCAGCCGGCCGAGCAGCGGCCAGAGCCGCTGGCGGTGCGGGTGCGAGGGGGAGCCCAGCCAGCCCCGGGCGCGCTCCTCGCGGATCCGGTCCAGGCGGCTGCGGCCCTGGGGGTCGGGCTGGGTCAGGAACGCGTGGGTGAAGCGCTCCTGCTCCGGTCTCCAGCCGCGGGTGCCCGGCCGCACGTCGCCCGCGGCGATCGCCAGCTCCAGCGCGGCCGAGACCGCCCGGCTCGCCTCGATCTCGGCGCTGCCCAGTGAGGCGCCCCAGGTCAGCTCGGGCAGGTCCGGGGGCTCCACCCCGGAGGCGCGCATCGCCCGGTGGTAGGCGGCCAGGCCGCCGTCGTACCCGCCGGAGTGGGCGTCCAGTACCGCGCGGGTGGTGGCCGACGAGCAGATCGCGGCGTAGCGGTCCAGGTCCAGAAGGGAGAAGAGGCGGCCCAGGGACCGGGCGGTGAGCATCCGCTCCCCGGTCTCGCCGCCGAACCGGACCGGCAGCACGTACCAGCAGAACTCCTGGACGGCGCGCTGGGTCAGGTCCTGCAGGCTGCTGCCCCCGGTGATGGAGGCCAGGGCGTTCTCGGCCAGGCGGGCCGCCCGGGGGTCCAGCCGGGCGAGCTGGGCGAGGGCGGACGCGACGGTCTCCTGCATGGCGTGGGTTCGACACCTCCCCGTGCCGGCCGGGCCGGGCGTTTCACGCCGCCGGGCGGCCTGGTCGTCTGCGGTTCTCGGTGGCGGCGCGGGCCTGCCGGCGGAGCGCTCAGGCGCCGCCGGGCCGACGGCGCTCCGGCGGGTGCTGCGGCACCAGCCGGCCGGCGACCACGTCCGCCGCGGCGACCTCGACCAGTTCCCCGTTGCGCCTGCGCACCCCGATCGCGCCGCCGCGCCACCATTCGAGTACACCGACGATATCCCGGAAGCGGCCGTCGGGCAGCCGTAGCCGCAGCGTGGCACGGCGCCCCAGGTCATCGGGGGTCACTTCGTTGAAGAATCTGGCGGTTTGGGCCACTCGGTCCACCCCCGATTGCGTGGAAAAGCGCTGCGAGCGCAATACTGGAAGCTGCGAATCGTCTGACGAGAGCCCGGCGAGTCCGCGTGCCGGGTCCCCGGCGTCGCCCAGGCTACGACAGCGAACACAGTTGCACGCGGTCAACGTGGCGAAGACCGAAGAGGAGTAACGACGTGACCTACGTCATCGCGCAGCCGTGCGTCGATGTGCTCGACAAGGCCTGCATCGAAGAGTGCCCCGTCGACTGCATCTACGAGGGCGAGCGCATGCTCTACATCCACCCGGACGAGTGCGTCGACTGCGGCGCCTGCGAGCCGGTGTGCCCTGTGGAGGCGATCTACTACGAGGACGACCTGCCGGAGCAGTGGTCCGAGTACTACAAGGCCAACGTCGAGTTCTTCGACGAGATCGGCTCTCCCGGCGGTGCCTCCAAGGTCGGCAAGTACGACACCGACCACCCGCTGATCGTGAAGCTGCCCCCGCAGGCCGAGGGGTAGAGCGTGCCGCGCCCGGCGGCCGCGCCCGCGCCCGGGAGGGGCGGCGGGGCGGCCGCCGGTGCGCGCCGGCGGTGATCGGAGCACGGGCCGGCCGGGCCGGTGCGGTTTGAGAGCGTCCGCAGGGGGCGGACGGGAACGGTGGGATTGAACCGATGGGTGAACGACGGCGCTTGGCGGACCGGCTTCCGGTCTTTCCGTGGGACCGCCTGGCCGAGTACAAGCGGATCGCGGCGGCGCATCCGGAGGGCATCGCCGACCTGTCCGTCGGCACGCCCGTCGATCCGGTCGCGGAGAGCATCCGCGCGGCGCTGGCCGGGGCCGCCGACGCCCCCGGGTACCCGCTCACCCACGGCACCCCCCGGCTGCGCGCCTCCATCGCCGGGTGGCTGGAGCGCAGGCACGGGGTGCGGATCGACCCCGCCCACGTGCTGCCCACCATCGGCTCCAAGGAGCTGGTGGCCTGGCTGCCGACCCTGCTCGGGCTGGGCGAGGGCGACACCGTCGTCCACCCCGAGCTGGCCTACCCCACCTACGACGCGGGCGCCCGGCTGGCCGGCGCCGCGCCGCTGCCCGCCGACTCGCTGACCGCGATCGGCCCCGCGCGGCCCGGGCTGATCTGGGTCAACTCCCCGGCCAACCCGACCGGCCGGGTGCTCGGCCGCGACCACCTGCGCAAGGTCGTGGAGTGGGCGCGCGAGCGCGGCACGGTCGTCGCCTCCGACGAGTGCTACCTGGACCTGGGCTGGGAGGGCGAGCCCCCGGTGTCGATCCTGGACCCGGAGGTCTCCGGCGGGTCGCACGAGGGCCTGCTCGCGGTGCACTCGCTGTCCAAGCGGTCGAACCTGGCCGGCTACCGGGCGGCCTTCGTGGCCGGCGACCCCGAACTGGTCGGCGAGCTGCTCGCGGTGCGCAAGCACGCCGGGATGATCGTTCCGGCCCCGATCCAGGCGGCGATGGCCGCCGCGCTCGACGACGACGCGCACGCCGAGGAGCAGAAGGCCCGCTACGCGGCCCGCCGCGGCCCGCTGCGCGCCGCGCTGGAGCGGGCCGGGTGGACCGTCGACCACTCCGAGGCCGGCCTGTACCTGTGGGCCTCGCACCCGGGTCACGACGCGTGGAGCGCCGTGGGGCTCCTCGCCGAGCACGGCGTCCTGGCCGCCCCCGGCGACTTCTACGGCCCGCGCGGCTCCCGGCACGTCCGGGTCGCCTTCACCGCCACCGACGACGCGGTGGCCGCCGCGGTCAAGCGCCTGGACGCGCTGCCCGCCTCCTGACCCGCCCGCGGCCCGCCCGCCGACCGCCCCCCCGGTCCGGCGCGGCGGGCCGCGGCGTTCCCGGCACCGGAGCGGAGCGCGTCGGGCGCTGCGCCGACCGATCGGCCGCGCCTCCGCCCAGGGGCCCGGCCGCCTCCGGGCGCCCGGAGGCGGCCGGCGGGGCCGGGCCGGGCGGCGCGGAGACCGGACCGGTGGTCCGGGGCGAAGGCGTCCGGCCGCCGCCGCAGGGCGGCGGTCCCCTCCGCTGCGGACCGCGATGGACCGCGGAGGGCATCGGGCGCTCCGCCGCGCGGCCCGGTCGGCCGCGCCTCCGGTCCGCTCCGCGGGACCGCCGGCCCGGTCCCGGTGCCGGCCGGGACTCCCGCCGCCTCCGGGCGGCCCGAGGCGTCGGGCGGCCCCGCCCGCTGCGGAGGTCAGTCGGGCGGGTCGCGGTCGAGAGCGTCCAGCAGCCGGTACAGGGCGGCGATGTCGTCGCCGGTGAGCCGGGTGGACAGCGGGGAGCGCCCGGCCAGGCCGGCGCCGATCGCGCGGACCACCCGCAGCCCCTGCTCGGTGGGGCGGGCCGTCCGCACCCGCTTGTCGCTCCGGGAGGAGACCCGGGCGACCAGGCCGCGCTCCTCCAGCCTGCGGGTGAGAACGGACACCCCGGAGGGGGCGCGGCCCAGCTGGAGGGCGAGGCCGCCCTGCGAGGGGCCGTCCAGCAGCACGCGCAGGGCGCGCGCCTCCAGCGCGGTCAGGCCGTGCTCGGCGGCCAGCTCGCCCAGCAGGGACTCCAGCCGGTGGGCCACGCGCAGCAGGGCCTCCCCGGCGTCGCGTGCCGACGGCCGGCGGTCCGGCTCTCCCGGGGCCGTGCTCTCGGGATCGGGGTCAGGGATGGCGCTCCTCCTGGTCTCTCGGCGGACGGGGCGGGGCGGCGGCGGGGGCTCCCTCCCGCCCCGGAACGATCATGGCGCCCCGGGCCCGGCGGCGCACCCGGGCGGGCCGGGAGCGCCGGGACCGCGGCGGGGCCGGTTTCGGGGTCAGCGGCGGGCGGCGGGCCAGTCCCCGGTGAGGGCGGCCAGGGCGTCCGGCAGCCCGGCGCGCCAGCAGGCCCGGTCGTGGCCGCCGTTGAACTCGGTGTAGTGCAGGTCCGCGCCGCGCTCGCGGAGCACGTCGCGGAGCCTGCGGTTGGGGCCGACCAGGATCGGCTCGTTCAGGCCGACGCTGAGGTGGATCCGGTCGGGCAGGGAGGGCGCCTCGGCGAGCAGCCGGGCCATCCGCTCGGTGTCGCCGCCGGTGCCGCCCGGGTTGGGCCACCAGTAGGAGCCGGACTGGGAGAGCGCCCGGCCGACGTGCTCCGGGGCGCGGTGCGCGGTGTAGAGCGCGGTGAGCCCGCCCAGGCTCTGCCCGGCGACCAGGGTGCGGCGCGGGTCGGCGCAGCCGCCGTGCTCGGCGCGGAGCAGCGGCAGCACCGACCCGGTGAGGAATTCCACGAACGGGTCGTGGCAGGCCAGCTCGCGGGTCCGGGTGGCGAAGCCGAGCGAGGGCACCATCGCGACCAGCATCGGCGGCAGGGCCCCCGCGGCGATGAGCCGGTCCAGCAGCGGGGCCAGCGGCAGCGACCACCACTCCTCGCCGTCCAGCAGCACCGCGACCGGCCATCCGCCCTCCGGCGGCTCCGCCGCGGGCGTGTACACCCGGACGGTTCGGGTGTTGCCGAGCGCCTTGCTCGCCAGCTCGCGCCCGTCCACCCTGCCCTGCGGGGCGCGGCCGGGGGCGGTGCGCCAGAGCTCGGCGGGGGCGTCCGGCAGCGAGGCCACCGACCAGGCGCCGTCCAGCCGCTCGCGGGCCAGCGGGTCGGGGCGGGCGTGCGCCAGGGCGTCGAACCAGCGGGCGATGGCGGGCGCGTCGGCCGGATCGGCGGCGGAGAGCGCGCGGGCCCGGCGGACGCGGGACATCTCGTTCGCGGGGCCGGGCGGCGGCGGGCTCCCGTCGGCCGGGACCGGCGCCACCGCGTACGAGCAGCGCCAGTCGGAGCGCATCCGGTAGGTGAGGTGCCAGATGTCGCTCCCGGGGACGCGCTCCATCCGGTTCCGCTCGAAGGAGCGGGCGTCGGCGCTGCGGTCTGCGACAAGGATCACATCGGAGAGCCCGTCCCCGCCCCGCCAGAGGAAGGTGGCGGTGCGCTCGCCGGGGGTGCCGGTCTCCTCGACCACCGGGGTGCCGGTGCGCTCCGCCGCGCGCCAGAAACCCTCGACGGCGCCGGGGCCGCGGGCGGCGGCCCGCTCGGCGGCCCGGACCACCGGAGCGGTGCCGCGGGGGAAGACCACCGCGGGCTTGAACTTGGGCGGGACGGTCATCGGCGTGGGTGCGTTCACAGTCTCGGACATTGACATGAGGATAGGCATACCTAAAAATGCTTGCAATGAAGCAAGAAAAGTTCGCCTCGCCTATCATCCCCCTGGCCGTCTCGGCCGCGGCGCTCGCGCTGCTCGCCGCCGGCTGCTCGTCCGGTTCGGCGGAGGCCCCCGCCGCAGAGGGCGAGACCCGCACCGTCGAGCACATCTACGGTGAGAGCGAGGTCCCCGCGGACCCGGAGCGCGTGGTGGCGGTCAGCGTCACCTCCACCCCGGTCCTGCTCAGCCTGGACGTTCCGGTGGTCGCCGCCGGCACCACCAGCCCCTCCGCGCTCACCGACGACAAGGGCTTCTTCTCGCAGTGGGCGGAGACCGCCGACGAGCAGGGCGTGGAGCCGCTCCCCGGCCCCGAGCCCGACCTGGAGGCCGTCGCGGCGGCGAAGCCGGACGTCATCGTCGGCAACGGGTTCGGCGCGGACGCGGTGGACGAGTCCGCCTACGAGAAGCTCTCCGAGATCGCCCCCACCGTGGTCTACGGCGAGTCCGACACCCCCTGGCTGGAGCTCACCGAGGAGATGGCCGGGGCGTTCGGCGCCGAGGACCGGGCCGAGGAGATCGCCCAGGAGTACACCGACCTCACCGAGGAGGCCGCCGGCGAGCTGGAGGGCGCCGGCGAGATCGCCGCGATGACCGGCACCCCGGAGAAGTTCTACGTGTTCACGCCGGAGTCGGCGCAGGGCCGCTTCTTCGCCGACCTGGGGCTCGTCCAGCACGAGTTCTCCGAGGACGATGCGGTCCCCACCGAGGGGCGCGCGGACACCGTCGAGGTCTCCCTGGAGAAGGCCTCCGCGTTCGGCGAGGCGAGCCTGCTCTTCGTCAACACCGGCGGCGAGAAGGTCGGGGACTACGCCGACATGGCGCCGAACCTGGAGAAGACGCCCGCCTTCGAGGAGGACCGCGCCTTCACCCTGGGCCCCGCGGCGTTCCGCCTGGACTACTACAGCGTGCCCGTGGTCGCCGACCGCCTGGTCGAGGTGCTCGGCTGACCCCCGTCCGGGGCGCGGCGCCGCCGCGCCCCGGACGCCGGACGGGGCCCGTGCCGCGGAAGGGGCGGCACGGGCCCCGTGCGCTCTTCTCCACCCGGGCCGGGGCCCGGGTCAGCCCAGCACCACCTCGCCGTCGGGGGCGGCGTCCGGGACGGTGCCCCACCCCTCCTGGCCGTTCTGCGCGGTCCACCGCTGGTCCTGGTAGGTGACCGAGCTCAGCCCGTACTCCTCGGAGTGGGCCACCGCCCACAGCGCCATCGCCCAGCCCAGGTCGCCGGTGCGCGGCTGCTCGCCGGAGGCGGGGACGGCCGCCGGCGAGGCGCCGAAGACCCGCTCCATCTCCTCCAGGGCGGCCTGGACGTCGTCCGGCTCGGCCGCCGGCCGGGCCGAGGGGGAGGGGGACTCCGCACCGCCGGCCGGCCGGGACGGCCAGCAGGTCAGCGCGCCCGCCGAGGAGCCGGTGAACGCCGCGGCCATCTCCCGGGAGCGCTTCTCGTGCTGGTCGTAGGCGAACCCGTCGGCGCTCCGCTGCACGGTCTGGGCGGCCTCGTACACCGGCATCTCGGCGTAGCCGTCCACCTCCTCCAGGTGCTCGTAGAACTTCCCGCTGGCATAGACCGGGTCCATGATCTGCTCCGGCTCGCCCCACTCCTGCGAGGGGCGCTGCTGGAACAGGCCGACCGAGTCGAGGTCGCCGTATTCGATGTTGAAGAACTTGGTCTCCTGCCAGACGGTGGCGAAGGCGATGACCACCGCCTCCTCCGGCAGGTCCCGGGCGAACGCGACACCGGACACGGTCGCGGCGCTGGCGGCCTGCTCGGGTTCGAGGACGTCGTCGCGCCCCTCGCCGGAGACCGAGCAGCCCGCCGCGACCGGCGGGTCGATGTCCACCGGTCCGATCGAGCGGATCACGTAGACGCCCACGGCGACCAGGGCACCGCAGACGAGCGTCAGTGCCACCAGGATCTTGATGAAGGCGGAGGACTTCCTCCTCCGCCGTTCTCGCCTCTGTCGGCGCGGCTTATCGTGCACAGGCAGACCGTAGTGATTCAGGGGGGTCCGCCCGGCGGCGCAGGGCCGCTCGGCGGAAGACCCCGTCGGACAGGGACCGGTCCCCCGGACTCGTTCGGGGCCGGGGGTCTCTCACGTCTTGCGAGCCGGGGGGCGCTCACCCCGAATGGTAAGGCGTGCCCGACCGGGGCGGGCCGGACTCCCGCGCCGCAGGAGCGTACCGGCCCGAGCCCGGACGCGCGGCGCCCCCGGTTGGTCGCACCAGCCCGGAACCAGTAGGCTCACAGGCCATGACCACCTCGTTCACCAGCCCGCTGCCCGCCGAGATCGACGATCTCTGGGAGCGCCGTTCCGAGCTGACCCCTGACGACACCGCGGCCCGCGACACCATCGTCGGAGCCGTCGACGAACTGGACGCCGGCAAGGCCCGGGTCGCCTTCGTCGACCCGGACACGGATCAGGTGGTCGTCGACGAGCGCGCCAAGCGCTCCATCCTGCTGAGCTTCCGCGTGCTCGGCATGGAGGAGTCCAAGGTCGGTGACTTCCACCACCACGACCGCATCCCGCTCAAGACCCGCTTCGACGGCGTCCGCGTCGTCCCCGGCGCCATCGCCCGCTGGGGCGCCTACCTGGCCCCCGGCGTCGTGCTGATGCCGTCCTTCACCAACTTCGGCGCCTGGGTCGGCTCCGGCACCATGGTCGACACCTGGGCCACCGTCGGCTCCTGCGCCCAGGTGGGCGAGAACGTCCACCTCTCCGGCGGCGTCGGCGTCGGCGGCGTGCTGGAGCCGCCGCAGGCCTCCCCGGTGATCATCGAGGACGACGCGTTCCTCGGCTCGCGCAGCATGGTCGTCGAGGGCGCCCGGGTGCGCCGCGGCGCCAAGCTCGGCGCGGGCACCATCCTCACCGCCTCGACCCGGGTCTACGACGCGCAGACCGGCGAGGAGCTGCCCCGCGGCGAGGCCCCCGCCTGGTCGGTGTGCGTCACCGCGAACAAGGTGAAGAGCTTCCCCGGCGGCGACTTCGGGATGCCGGTGCTGCTCGTCCTCAAGCGCCTGGAGGAGGGCCAGGAGCACGACAAGCTGGCCCTCAACGACCTGCTCCGCGAGCACGGCGTCAACGCCTGACGCCGGCGCGGCCGTGAGAGCCCGGGGGCGGACCCGCCCCCGGGCCGCGCCATGACCGCCGACCCGGAAAGCCCTCAGATGCTCGACCTCACAGCAGACGTCCGCACCCTCACCGCGCGACTCGTCGACACCGAGTCGGTCAGCGGCGGGGAGCGCGCGCTGGCCGACATGATCGAACGCTCCCTGTCCGGGCTGGGCCACCTGCGGGTGGACCGGGACGGCGACGCCGTGGTCGCCCGGACCGGCCTGGGCCGCGCCAAGCGCGTCGTGCTGGCCGGGCACATCGACACCGTGCCGATCGTGGACAACGTCCCCTCCCGGCGGGAGGGCGACCGGCTCTACGGCTGCGGCTCCTCCGACATGAAGAGCGGCGTCGCGGTGCAGCTGCGGCTGGCCGCCGCCCTCACCGAGCCGGTGCACGACCTCACCTTCGTCTTCTACGACTGCGAGGAGGTCGACGCCGAGCGGAACGGGCTGCGCCGGCTCTCCCGGGACCACCCCGAGTGGCTCGCCGGCGACTTCGCGGTGCTGCTGGAGCCCACCGGCGGCGTCATCGAGGGCGGCTGCCAGGGGACCATGCGGGTCGAGGTGATCGCGCGCGGCGAGCGCGCGCACAGCGCCCGCTCCTGGATGGGCGAGAACGCCATCCACGGCGCCGGGCGCATCCTGGACGTGCTGCGCGGCTACACCCCGCGCGAGCCCGAGGTCGACGGCCTCCGCTACCGCGAGGGGCTCAACGCGGTCTTCATCTCCGGCGGGGTGGCCGGCAACGTCGTCCCGGACGAGTGCACGGTCACGGTGAACTACCGGTTCGCCCCGGACCGCTCGGTCAAGGACGCCGAGGAGCACCTGCGCGAGGTGTTCGCCGGCTTCGACGTGCGGGTCACCGACGCCGCCCCGCCGGCCCGCCCCGGGCTGGACGACCCGGCCGCCGCCGAGTTCGTCGCCGCGGTCGGCGCCGGCGAGGCCCGGGCCAAGCTCGGCTGGACCGACGTGGCGCGGATGTCGGAGCTGGGCGTGCCCGCGGTCAACTACGGCCCCGGCGAGCCCACCCTGGCGCACACCCGGGACGAGTGGGTGGACCTGGCCCTGGTCGACCAGGCCGAGCGGCGGATGGCCGACTGGCTGACGGGCGCGGGCGGTTCGGCGAACGGGCGCGGATAGTTGCCGGAACCGGCCCCGCCGGAGGGGGCCGGACCGGATAGTTTGGGCCCATGACCGACGCCGACAAGATCCGACGGGCGGGGCCGTTGACCTACCGGGGCAACGCGATCCCGCAGACCACCACCGACCAGCGCCTGCTCGACCGGCGCGGCCCCACCGACTGGGTGCACACCGACCCGTGGCGGGTGCTGCGCATCCAGTCGGAGTTCGTCGAGGGCTTCGGGCTCCTCTCCGAGCTCGGCCGGGCGGTCAGCGTGTTCGGCTCGGCCCGGATCAAACCGGATACCCCCTACTACGACCTGGGCACCGAGGTCGGCTCGCTGCTGGCGCGGGCCGGCTACGTGGTGATCACCGGGGGCGGCCCCGGCCTGATGGAGGCGGCCAACAAGGGCGCCGCCGAGGCCGGCGGGACCTCCATCGGACTGGGCATCGAGCTCCCCTTCGAGCAGTCGCTCAACGAGTTCGTGGACACCGGCGTCACCTTCCGGTACTTCTTCGTCCGCAAGACGATGTTCGTGAAGTACTCCCAGGCGTTCGTGGTGCTCCCGGGCGGCTTCGGCACCCTGGACGAGCTCTTCGAGGCCATCACGCTGGTGCAGACCCGCAAGGTGACCCGCTTCCCGGTGGTGCTGCTGGGCACCGAGTTCTGGAGCGGCCTGGTCGACTGGATCCGCGGCCGGCTGCTGGACGAGGGCGTCGTCTCGCCGGAGGACCCGGACCTGATCCACCTCACCGACGACCCGGCCGAGGCGGTCGAGGTCATCGACAAGGCCCACGCCGACATGGAGCGGGAGCGCGAGGAGCGCGCCGCGGCCGAGGCGCTGGCCCGCGAGGGCGACGGCGAGTAGCCGGACCGGCACCGGGCCGGGGGTCAGGCCAGCCCGCGGCGGACCGCGGCCGGAGGCCGGCCCCCGGCCACCGAGGCCACCATGTCCAGCGCCTGGCGCGCCGAGCGGGGATGGCCGGTGGTGAACAGCCGCGCGCCCAGCCAGGCGTAGAGCGCGACCAGGGCGGTGCTCTCGGCCTCGTCCCCGGCCTCGCAGCGGACCAGGACCGGCAGCGGGCCCGCGGCCAGCGCGCGCACCCGCGCGGCCGGCGGGCGGTGCCCCGCGTCGACCGCGCCCGCGGGGGCGGCGGCCCCGGGCTCCAGGACCTCGCAGCCGAGTCCGGCGTCGTGCGTCTCCATCGCACCGAGTCTGCCACGGCCGCGAGGCGACCGGCTCCCGGGCGCCGGGCGCCGCGGTATGGCACGATCGGGACCGTGAATCCAACCATCCTGTTCCTCATCGCGGTGGCCGCGGCGGCCGTGCTGTGCGGGGTCGCCTACGCGGTCATGGGCAAAGGGGGCCGGCTGGCGCGCTTCGAGGCCGACCGGCCGCCGCTCGACCTGCCCGAGGGGCGCGGCCTGACGTCCGCGGACATCGGACGCCTCACCCTGCCGCTGGCGCTGTGGGGCTACCATGTCCGCGGCGTCGACGAGGTGCTGCGCAGGGCCTCGGCGGCGCTGAACGAGCGCGACGAGCACATCGCCGAACTGGAGCGGCGGCTCGCCGAGGTCCCGGCCTCCACCGGGCCGCGGGTGCTCTACCCGCGGACGCCCCCGGGCGGGCAGCCGCTCGGCACCGGCCGGAACGGCAGCGGCGAGGAGGCCGACCGGGGCCCCGGCGCGGCCGGCTGATCCGCCCCGGTTCCGCTCCGCCCCCCGTACCGCCCCAGGAGAGGACCCCCGATGACCGGCGCCTCCGCCGCACCCCAGGGCCCCGACGGCCGGCGCCGCTGCACCTGGGCGCTGGGCACCCCGGACCTGATGGCCTACCACGACACCGAGTGGGGGCTCCCGGTCCGCACCGACCGGGCCATGTTCGAGCGCCTCTCGCTGGAGGCCTTCCAGGCCGGCCTCTCCTGGCTCACCGTGCTGCGCAAACGGGAGGCGCTGCGCGAGGCGTTCGCCGGCTTCGACCCGCGGACCGTCGCCGGCTACGGCGCCGCCGAAGTGGAGCGGATGCTCGGCGACGCCCGGCTGATCCGCAGCCGGGCCAAGATCGAAGCGGTGGTCGGCAACGCGCGCGCGGCCCTGGAACTCCAGGAGGGCCTGGCCGCGTTCGTCCGCGGGCAGGCCGCCGGGCCGGAGCGCCCCGCCCCCCGCACCGACGCCGACGTGGCGGCCGCCACACCGGAGAGCGCCGCCCTGGCCAAGGCGCTCAAGGCCCGCGGGTTCCGGTTCGTCGGCCCGACCACCGCCTACGCCGCGATGCAGGCCACCGGTATCGTCGACGACCACCTCGCGGACTGCTTCCGCCGGGGGAGCAGGGGGTGACCCCTGCCGGGGCGCGCTCCGCCGGACCGGCGGCCGCCCGCTCGCGCCGTGCCATATCCTCTGACGCTGTACCGGGTGGGCGCCCGCCCGCGCCGGTGCCCGAGCACGCCGTTCGCACGTGAGGATGAGTGAGTGCGATGTTCCTGAAACGAGCCGCCAGCCGGCCCCCGGCCGAGGACGCCCGGTGAGCGAGGCCCCCACCCGCCGGTCGGAGGGCGGCGCCGAGGGGCCGCCCTCGGCCTCCCCGGTGCGGCAGATGTCGCTGTGGGCCCCGCCCCGCTCCACCCGGCACAGCGCGGCGCGCCGCCGCCGGGGCAGGGCGATCGCCATCGCCGCGGCCGCCGCCGTGCTGCTGGGCGGGGCCGGCGCGGCCGCCTACTGGGGCCTGGCCTCCGGCCCCGGCGAGGAGGAGGCCGCGGGGGCCAGCGTCCCCGACTCCTTCGCCGGGTCCTGGCGGGGCGACATGAGCCAGCAGGACGCCTCCGGCGCGCACGTCACCGACTGGGGGGCCGAGGTCCGCCTGGAGTCCGGGGAGGAGCGCGGCAGCTCCGAGTGGTACACGCTGAACTGCCGGGGCAGCCTCACCCTGTCCGAGCGGACCGGGGACGGCTTCGTCTTCGACTACGTGGAGACCTACGACCCGGACGACCGGTGCGTGGACTCCTCCGTGCTGCGCCTGTCCCCGGGCGCCGCCGAGGGCACCCTGGAGGCCCGCTGGGAGGCGGTTTCGCACGACGGCACCGAGATGGTCTCCACCGGCACCCTGCGCTGACCCGCGCCGCGGCGCCGCTCCCCGCCCGCGATGATCTCGGCGTCGCGGGGGTGGCAGAGCGCTCTGACGCCCCCGCGGCGCCGAGATCATCGCGGGGGGAGGGGAAGGGCGGGCGGGCCTCCCCGGCGCCCCCGCGGTCCTTCCCCCGGCGGTGCTACCGGCCCTCGAAGGAGGGCTTCTCCTTCTCCAGGAAGGCCAGCGTGGCGTTCTTGTGGTCGACGGTCTCGGCGCACTGCTCCTGCAGCGAGGCCTCCATGTCCAGCGCCCGGGACAGGTCGAGCGCCTGGCCGAACGCCAGCTCGGCCTTGATCGCCGCGTAGGCCACGGTGGGGCCCGAGGCCAGCCGCAGCGCCAGCTCGCGGGTGGCCCCGGCCAGCTCGTCGGCCGGCACCACCTTGTTGACCAGCCCGATCTCCAGGGCCCGGTCGGCCTTGACCGGCTCGGCCAGCATCAGCATCTCCGCGGCGCGGGCCTGGCCCACCAGCCGGGGCAGCGTCCAGGAGGCGCCGGAGTCCGAGCCGAGCCCGATGTTGGCGAAGGCCATCGAGAACGAGGCCTTCTCCGAGGCGATCCGCAGGTCGCAGGCGAAGGCCAGGGACGCCCCGGCCCCGGCCGCCACCCCGTTGACCGAGGCGATCACCGGCTTGGGCATGTTCGCCAGGCCGAGCACGATCGGGTTGTAGTGCTCGCGGACCGTTCCGGCCAGCCCCCGCCCCTCGCTCAGGTTCTCGCCGTGCTCGCGCAGGTCCTGGCCGGCGCAGAAGGCGCGGCCGCGCCCGGTGAGCACCACGGCGCGGGCCGAGCGGTCGCCCTTGGCCCGCTCGATCGCGGCGAGCAATTCCTCCTTGGCCGCTCTGGTCAGCGAGTTCATCGCGTCGGGCCGCTCCAGGGTGATGGTGGCGACCCCCTCGGAGAGGTCGTAGGAGACGGATTCGGCGGCGCTCTCGGCGCTGTCGCTGTCGGCCACGGAGGACTCCTCGATCGGCTCGGGTGGACGGCGCCGTCACCCCTGTTCCGGCGCTGCGGCTATAACCTTACTGTTCGGATTCCTTGGGGCCGGCGGGCCCGGGGCTGTCCGATCGTTCCCATTCCGGTCGTAAACCCGAGATAATGACGGAACGGGGATCCCGACCCTAAGAGTCGCTTGGACGAGGGCCCGGAGCCCCCGGCCCGGTCCGCCGTCGCGGATCGGCTCGCGGGTCCCGCGGTGGTTCACAGCGATGTTTCCTATGAAAGGGGAAATGGCATGGCGGCGATGAAGCCGAGGACCGGTGATGGTCCGATGGAGGTCACCAAGGAGGGCCGCGGCATCATCATGCGGGTCCCGCTGGAGGGCGGCGGGCGCCTCGTCGTCGAGCTGACGCCGGACGAGGCCAAGGAGCTCAAGGACGCCCTGGACGGAGTCGTCGGCTGAACTCCGCACCGGTGACCGAGACCCCGCCCGCCGCGGCAGCGCCGCGGGCGCGGTACACCACGTCCCCCTAGATTGCGAGCGAGCGAGCGTGCCTTTCGAAACGGAGATCCGGCCGGTTCCGGGATCCCTCGCGGACACCGACGCCGACCTGGTGGCGATCCCCGTCCGGGCGACGGACGCGGGACCGGAAGCGGTCACCGCGGCGGCCGGGGACCTGGACGCGCGGCTGCCGGCGCCCCTCGCCGAGCTGGTCGCGCACTATGAGCTGACCGGGAAGCCCGGCGAGACCGCGCAGTTCGCCGCGGACCTCGGCCGCGGACTGGTCCGGGTGGCCCTGCTCGGCACCGGGTCCGGCGCCCCCGCGGACCTGAGAACCGCCGGGGCGGCCCTGGCCCGCCTCGCCAAGGGGCGCACCAAGGCGGCCACCGGCATCGCCCGGATCCCCTTCCCGGGGGACGGCGCGGAGTCCGTCACCGCGTTCACCGAGGGGGCGCTGCTCGCCTCCTACCGGTTCAGCCTCGCCTCCGCGCCCAAGGGGCCCGCCCCGGTGGCCGGCATCGAGCTGGTCTGCGGGGACGGCGACAAGCCGGTGGAGGCGGTGCGCCGGGGCACGGCGCTGGCCCGCGCCACCGCGCTGGCCCGGGACCTGATCAACACCCCGTCGGCGGAGAAGGACCCGGAGTGGCTCGCGCGGCGCGCCCGGGAGATCGCCGCCGGCGCCGGGCTGGAGGTCGAGGTCTGGGACGAGGCGGACCTGGAGCGCGGCGGGTTCGGCGCGATCCTCGCGGTCGGCCAGGGCTCCGCCCGGCCGCCCCGGATGGTCCGGCTCTCCTACGCCCCGGAGAACCCGGACCGGCACGTCGTGCTGGTGGGCAAGGGCATCACCTTCGACACCGGCGGGCTGTCGCTCAAGCCGAACGACAACATGAAGCTCATGAAGACCGACATGAGCGGTTCGGCCGTGGTCCTGGGCGTGCTGTCGGCCCTGGGCGAGCTGGGGTCGCGGACCCGGGTCACCGGGCTCATCGCGGTGGCGGAGAACTCCGTCTCCGGGTCGGCGCAGCGCCCCGGCGACGTGCTCACCACCTACGGCGGCCGCACCGTGGAGGTGCTCAACACCGACGCGGAGGGCCGGCTGGTGATGGCCGACGCCCTGGACTACGCCGTCGCCGAGCTCGCCCCGGACGAGCTGGTGGACGTCGCGACGCTCACCGGTGCGGCCAAGGTCGCCCTGGGCACCGGGATCGGCGCGCTGTTCGCCACCGACGACGGGATGGCCGAGGCGCTGCGCTCGGCCGGCGAGCGGGCCGGCGAGCCGCTGTGGCGGATGCCCCTCACCGAGGAGTACCGGGACGCCCTGGAGTCGCGGGTGGCCGACCTGGCCAACATCGCGACCAAGAGCGACTACGGCCACGTCGGGGCGACCGAGGCGGCGCTGTTCCTGCGCGAGTTCACCGGCGGGCTGCCCTGGGCCCACCTGGACATCGCCGGCCCCGGCCGGTCGATGGGCGAGCAGGGCGTGCTCACCAAGGGCGGCACCGCGTTCGCCACCCGCACGCTGCTCCGCTGGCTGGCCTGACCGGCCGGCCGGCTCAGGACGGACGGGCCTCCTCGCGGATCGCCGCGAGGAGGCCCTCGCCGATCGGGAGCAGCAGCGGGACCAGCGAGTCGTCCTCCCGGACGGCGCGGCCCACCTCGCGGACGGCGGCGGTGCCGGGGTCGGTCGCGCTGAGCGGGCCGTCGCCGGCCGGGCCGGACTCCAGCGCGTCGTGGAAGACCACCACCCCGCCCGGCCGCAGCAGCCGCAGCGCCTCGGCGAGGTAGGCGGGGTACTCGCTCTTCACCGCGTCGGCGAAGACCAGGTCGTAGGCGCCGTCGGTGAGCCGGGGCAGGACCTCCATCGCCATCCCCCGGATCAGCCGGGTGCGGTTGGCCGAGAACCCGGCCTCGCGGTAGGCGTCGCGCGCGGTCTCCTGGCAGACCGGGTCGATGTCGACGGTGGTCAGGATGGAGTCCGGGCGCATGCCGCGGAGCAGCCAGATCCCGGACCCCCCGTACCCCGTGCCGACCTCCACCGCGGCCCGCGCGCCGATCGCCGCGGCCAGGAAGCGCAGTGCGGCGCCGCAGGCCGCGCCCACCGGCTGCGCGCCCGGATCGGCCCCGGCGGCGTCGCGGACCCACGCCAGGGCGGGATCGTCGTCCGCGTAGTGCTCCAGGTGCGCCAGGGTTTCGTTTCTGCCGATGATGACGGCCTCCCACACGTGGAACGGAGCTGGCGGGCCCCCGAGGACGCCGTTGCGCAGAGTAGGCGAACGGTCACGTCCGGGCCCGTGCCTCACCGAAAGATTAGCCCAACAGCCCCCCGCTACCACGTCCGACGCAGGTCGGCACGCGGAACGGTGAAAAAACCGGGGCACCGGTGCGGGCACCGGTGCGGACGTTCCGGTGCGGACCGGGCGGCGCGGCGGGTGCCGAGGGGCGCCGGACCGCCCGCATCCCGGAGCGGCGCGGAAAAGAACGGGCCGCCGGAAGGAACTTAATCGGCGGCGCGCCGCGTTGCACCGGAGGAAGGACCGACAAGGCCGAAGAACCGGTGGGCTCCGAGCCCTCCCCGGAACCGGTGACGGCCCCCGCCGGCGCGATCCCCGCGCCCGGCGGTGTCCGGGAACGGCCGGATACGCGGTACGAACCGAAAGGAGCAGCGGTGGCCGACCCCGACGCTGCCGTCGACTTCGAGCAGTGGCAGCCTCCGAGCTGGGAGGAAGTGGTGCAGAACCACTCTGCTCGGGTGTACCGCCTCGCCTTCCGCCTCACCGGGAACAAGCACGACGCCGAGGACCTCACCCAGGAGGTCTTCATCAGGGTTTTCCGCTCGCTGTCCTCCTACACCCCCGGGACCTTCGAGGGCTGGCTGCACCGGATCACCACCAACCTCTTCCTCGACATGGCGCGGCGCAAGGCCCGCATCCGGTTCGAGGGGCTGGCGGACAACGCCGCGGAGCGGCTGCAGGGCCGCGAGCCCTCCCCCGCGCAGTCCTACGACGACCGGCACTTCGACGCCGACGTGCAGGCCGCGCTGGACGCGCTGCCCGCCGAGTTCCGCGCCCCGGTGGTGCTCTGCGACATCGAAGGGCTCTCCTACGAGGAGATCGCGGCGACGCTCGGGGTCAAGCTCGGCACCGTGCGCAGCCGGATCCACCGGGGCCGGGCCCAGCTCCGCAAGGCGCTGGAGCACCGGCGCAGGCTGGCCGGGAAGGACGCGACCGGCCCTGAGGCACAGGTATGGACCCGGGAGGTGGAATGAGCATGGAGCACCTGGGCGAGCGGCTGTCCGCCCTGGTCGACGGCGAGCTGGGGCCCGCCGAGCGGGACCGGGCGCTGATCCATCTGGCCTCGTGCGACTCGTGCCGCTTCGAGGCCGACATGCTCCGCCGGCTCAAGCGCCGGCTGCATGGGCTGGACGCCCCGGACCCGTCGAGCGACTTCCTCGGCAGGCTGTCCGCGCTGGGCGCCGCCCCGCACGACCGCCCGTCGGAACCACCCGGCCCCGGTAGCGGCGGCCTGTTCGGAGGCCCGCCGCCACTGGGGTCGAGCCGGCCGCTCGGCGGCCCGGCGCCCGGCGGCCCCGCCCCGGGCCCCGCGGCCGCCCAGCCGCCCGCCCGGCGGCCCCGGCGCCCGCTGCAGGCCCCGTCCGTGCTGCGGCCCGGCTGGCACCGCACCCGCTACGCGGTGGCAGGCGTGTCCGCTCTCGCCCTGACCCTGGGCACCGCCTTCGTGGCCGGCGGCGACGCCGAGCAGGCCCCGGTGGTCCGCCCCTCCCTGGAGGACTACGCGGTGGAGCACGCGCTGACCGCGGGGCAGGCCGCCCTGCCCGCCTCCGAGGACGGCGCCGAAGGGGCGCAGGGCGCCCCCGGCGCCCCGGTCGGACCCGTCGCGCACGTCCCCGGGACGTCCGGGGACGACGGCGCCCCGCGGGCGTGGTGACCGGCCGCGACGGAGCTCCATGGCCCTCCGGGGGCGATCGCTCCCGGTACGACGGCCCGACGGCGCTGCTCGCCCTCTGCTGCGCGCTGCTGCTCGCGCTGACCCTGACCGCCTCGTCCGGGCCGGGCAGCGGGCAGGGCCCGGCGAAGGGCGCCGACGACGGCATGGACCTGCTCCGCCGGGCCGCGGAGGCCTCCCGGAAGGTCTCCTACGAAGGGGTGCAGGCGATCAGCTCCACCGGTCCGGCCGGCACCGAGCACCGGGTCGTCGAGGTCGAGCACAGCGCGGAGTCGGGCACCCGGCTCCACGAGCCGGGCGGTGCGGACGAGGTGCGGATCCGCCCCGCGGACTCCTCGGAGTGGCCCGACCCCGGCGCCCGCGTCCTGGACACCCTGGAGGAGAACTACCGGGTGGTCCGGGCCGGCGCCGGAGAGGCCTCCGGCCGCCCCGCCGAGCTGGTGGAGGCGGTGCGCGCGGACGGCGGCGCGGCCGGGAGGTTCTGGATCGACGCCGAGACCGGGCTGCCGCTGCGCCGGATGACCCTGGACCCCCTCGGCCGGGTGGTGCACTTCTCCGAGTTCACCGAGTTCCAGGTGGTGGACGGGGCCGCCGGGGCGGCGGAGGCCGCCGATCCCGGCCGGGCCCCCGACCCGTGGGGCGACCGGCTGGACGAGGGCGAGCTCCGGGAGCTGCGCGCCGGCGGCTGGACCGCGCCCGACCGGCTCTCCTGGAACTACCGGCTGATGGACGCGCGGACCAAGCGCAAGCCCTCCGGGCCGGTGGTGCACCTCAGCTACTCCGACGGCCTCTCCGTCATCTCGGTCTTCGTCGAGCGCGGCCGGCTCGGTTCCGGATCGCACGGAACCGGACAGGGCATGCGCGCGGTCGAAGGCGGCGGCGGAACCGTCTACATGGGCGGCGCCGGGCAGCAGCGCCGGATGTGGGAGGCGGAGGAGTACGTGTACACGATGCTCGCCGACGCCCCGCCGGACGCGGTCGCCGCGGCGGCGGCCTCGCTGCCCGGACCGGACGAGGCCGGCTTCTGGGACCGGGTGGACCGGGGCTTCGCCCGGTTCGGCGACTGGCTCGGAATGTGACCGGCCCCGGACGCGCGATGCCCGGCATCGCCCTCGATGGGGTATACCGCGCATTGGCGGCATAGTGTTCACTCGGGTGGACGCGGTCGGTGGCGCCCCCTAACCGATGGTTTACGCGATCTCCTCCACAATCGGGAGGAGGCAGCGACAGACGGAGACGACTTTCATGACGGACGAGACCGGCACCCCGCCCCCCGAAGGCCCGTCGCGGCCGAACCCGGCGGGGCCGTACGGACCGGGCACCGGTCAGCAGCCGGCCCACCGCCCCGGCCCCTTCGGCCCCGGCGGACAGGTCCCGCCCGGCGCCGAACCCGCGGGCCCCGGTCCCGCCCCGGCGGGCGGGCCGATGCAGCCGCCGGGACCGCCTCCCGGAGCGGTGCCGCCCGGCCCGCCCCTGCCGCCGCCCGGCGGGGCGGCGGCCGCCCCCCGGCCCCCGCGCCGGTCCATGCCGATCTGGTCCGTCCTGCTGGTGACGGTGGTGGTCGCGCTGGTCGCCGCCGGGATCGGCGGGTTCGTCGGCGGCCGGGCCGGGACGCCGGCGGCCGACGGGAGCAGCCAGGGCGAGGGCGTCAAGCTCAACAACGCCCCCAGCGACGCGCCCAGCCGCGCCCCGGACACCATCGCCGGCGTCGCCCAGCGGGTCAGCCCCAGCGTGGTCTCGATCCAGCCGGACGACCGCTCCCGCGGCGGCAACGGCTCCGGCTTCATCATCGACGACGACCACGTGGTGACCAACTTCCACGTCGCCGGGGCCCTGGAGGACGGGATGGAGGTCGCCTACAGCAACGGCCGCACCAGCCCCGCCGACATCGTCGGAACCCGGCCGGAGAGCGACCTGGCGGTGCTGAAGATCCGCCGCCCGCTGCGCGACGTCGAGCCGCTCCAGTTCGGCTCCTCCGACGACGTCACCGTCGGGGACCAGGTGATCGCGATCGGCGCCCCGCTGGGCCTGGCGGGCACCGTCACCACCGGCATCATCAGCGCCAAGGACCGCTCGGTGGCGCTCGGCGAGGACGGCGCGCGCACCGACATCAAGGCGCTGCAGACCGACGCCGCGATCAACCCGGGCAACTCCGGCGGCCCGCTCGTCGACGAGCAGGGCCGGGTGATCGGGGTGAACACCGCCATCGCCACCATGGGCGGGGCCCCCGGCGAGCAGAGCGGCAGCATCGGCCTCGGCTTCGCCATCCCCTCCGACGTCGCCAAGGAGGTCGTGGACGAGATCATCGACGGCGGCTCCGCGGGCTCCGAGGGCTCCGGCGGATCGTCCTCCAAGGCGGCGCTGGGCGTCGCGCTGGACAGCGGCTACGAGGACGGCGGCGCGCAGATCGCCGACGAGGAGGGCGCCGTCACCCCGGGCAGCCCGGCCGACGAGGCCGGCCTGCGCCCCGGCGACGTGATCACCCGCTTCGACGGGCGCACCGTCACCGACGGCGAGACCCTCCAGGAACTGGTCGCCGACAAGAAGCCGGACGACACCGTGGAGATCGAGTACGAGCGCGACGGCCGGAGCAGGACGACCGACGTCACCCTCTGACCCCGCCGCCCCGGTCCCCCCGGGAGGCGCCGCGGACGGAGAGAGGGCCCCGGTGGAAGCGCACCGGGCCGGGGCCCTCCGCCGCGCGCCGGGGGTCACCCCTCCCCGGGGTCCTCGCCGATGTCCTCGTTCCACAGCGCGGGGTGCTCGGCGATGAAGCCGGCCATCAGCTCCACGCACTCCGCGTCGTCCAGCAGCACCACCTCGACGCCGTTCCCGGCGAGCCAGTCCTGCCCGCCGGAGAAGGTCCGGGCCTCGCCCACGACCACCCGGGAGATGCCGAACTGGCGCACCAGGCCGCTGCAGTACCAGCAGGGCGCGAGCGTGGTCACCATGGTGGTGCCGGCGTAGGAGCGCTGCCGGCCGGCGTCGCGGAAGGCCGCGGTCTCGCCGTGCACCGACGGGTCGCCGTCCTGCACCCTGCGGTTGCGGCCCCGGCCCAGCACCGACCCGTCGGCGCCGACCAGGGCCGCGCCGATCGGGACGCCGCCCTCGGCCAGCCCGGCGCGGGCCTCCTCCAGGGCGATCCGCAGCCAGTTCCGGTACTCCTCGGCGTCGGGCACGCGCCCTCCTTCCCGGCGCCCGCTCCGGGCGCCCTCGCGCGCAACCGGGCCGGCGCCGCGCGGCGCCGGCCCGGGCGGCGGAGCCGGCCCGCGCCGTGCGGGCCGGCTCCGCCGCAGGTCACTTCCGGGTCGGGCTGATCCCGAGCTGCATGCCGGACAGGCCGCGGGGCTTGCCGACCAGCCGCTCGGCGATGCCGCGCAGCACGCCGCCGGCCTCGGAGTCGGGGTCGGTCAGCACCAGGGGCTTGCCCTCGTCGCCGCCCTCGCGCAGCCGCATGTCCAGCGGCACCTGGCCGAGCAGCGGCACCTCGGCGCCGAGCGCCTTGGTCAGGCCGTCGGCGACGGTCCGGCCGCCGCCCTCGCCGAACAGGTAGGTCTTCTCCTCGCTGCCCGGGGCGGTGAAGTAGGACATGTTCTCGATGACGCCCGCGACCCGCTGGTGGGTCTGGGCGGAGATCGCGCCGGCCCGCTCGGCCACCTCGGCGGCGGCCTGCTGCGGCGTGGTCACCACGAGGATCTCGGCGCCCGGCAGCATCTGCGCCACCGAGATCGCGATGTCGCCGGTGCCCGGGGGCAGGTCCATCAGCAGGACGTCGAGGTCGCCCCAGAACACGTCGGCGAGGAACTGCTGCAGCGCGCGGTGGAGCATCGGGCCGCGCCACACCACGGGCTGGTTGCCCTGGGTGAACATGCCCACCGAGATGACCTTCACGTCATGCGCGCTGGGCGGCATGATCATGTCCTCCACCTTGGTGGGCGCGTGCTCGACGCCGAGCATCCGCGGCACCGAGTGGCCGTAGATGTCGGCGTCGACGACGCCGACCTTCTTGCCCTGGGCGGCCATCGCGGCGGCCAGGTTGACGGTGATCGAGGACTTGCCGACGCCGCCCTTGCCGGAGGCCACCGCGAAGACCTTGGTCAGCGAGCTGGGCTTGGCGAAGGGGATCTCCTTCTCCGCCTGCCCGCCGCGGAGCTTGGTCTGCAGCTGCTTGCGCTGCTCCTCGCTCATCACGTCGAGCTCGACCCTGACCCCGGTGACCCCGCCGACCTTGGCGACGGCCTCGGTGACGTCCTTCTCGATCCGGCCCTTCATCGGACAGCCGGCCACCGTGAGGTAGATGCCGACGTGCACCGCGCCGTCGTCGCCGATCTCGACGCTCTTGACCATGTCGAGGTCGGTGATGGGGCGGCGGATCTCTGGGTCCTGGACGGTCGCCAGGGCCGCGTTCACCTGCTCGGTGGTGGGAGTGGAGGACATGTACCCCATGGTAGTGAAGCCCCGCGGTGTCGAGCACACCGGCGGATACCTGGTAAGGGTACCCTTATCTGCAGGTCAGCAGGGTATTCCCGGTTCCGCTCCGGAGGGTCCTCACACCCCGGGGCCGCCGCGCCGCCCGGCCCGCCCTCTGGGAGAGTCGTACCCGGCGGGGACGCGGGAGCGAGGGAGGACCGGATGGCGGGCACGGCCGGACCGGAACCCGGAGCCGACGGCGGCGAAGGGGTGTTCGAGCGCCACCGGCGGCTGCTCTTCGCCGTCGCCTACGACATGCTGGGCAGCGTGCACGACGCCGAGGACTGCGTGCAGGAGGCCTGGCTGGGCTGGCACCGGGCGGACCGCGGGGCCGTCGGCGAACCCCGCGCCTACCTGGTCCGGGCGGTCACCAACCGGGCGCTGAACAAGGTGCGCTCGGCCAAGGCCCGCCGCGAGACCTACATCGGCCCCTGGCTGCCCGAGCCGCTGGGCGCCGCACCGGACGCGGCCGAGCGGGCCGAGCGGGCCGAGGAGGTCTCCTACGCGCTGCTGGTCGTCCTGGAGACGCTGGGTCCGGTGGAGCGGGCGGTGTTCGTGCTGCGTGAGGTGTTCGGCCTGCCGCACGCGGAGATCGCCGCCGCGGTGGACCGCTCCGAGCAGGCGGTCCGCCAGATCGCGCACCGGGCCCGCGCGCACGTGCGGGAGCGCCGCCCCCGCTACGCTCCGGACGACGCCGAGCGGCGCCGGCTCACCGAGCGGTTCCTCGCCGCCAGCCTCCAGGGCGACGTGGCGGGGCTGAAGGCGCTGCTCGCCGAGGACGCCCAGCTGGTCACCGACGGCGGCGGCAAGCGCAAGGCGGCGCTGAGGCCGATCCTCGGGGCCGCCAAGTTCGCCCGCTTCGCGGCCTCCATCGGCCCCGGCTACACCCACCTCCGGTTCGAGGAGGCGGTGGTCGGCGGCGAGCCCGCCGGGCTGCTCCGCGGGCCGGACGGGGGCGTCGAGGCGATGCTCGTGGCGGAGTTCTCCGAAGGCCTGATCACCCGCATGCTGGTGCTGCGCAACCCCGACAAGCTCGCCGGTTTCCGCACTTCGGCGGCGGGTCGGGGGGATGCGGCGCGTTCTTAACAGCGGCAATACACGGCCGGATAGTAATCTCGGCAAACGATGAGAAATACGCCACCGCCGACGGGGCCCTCGTGGCACTCCGGGCCCAGCGGGCCGGAGCAGCCGGGGGCGCAGCAGCATCCGCAGGACTGGGCCTGGCCGCCGGGCGCCGCCGCGGGCTCGGCCGCCCCCGGTGAGGCGCAGGCGGTGTGGGCGTGGCCCCCGCCGCAGCCGCCGCGGGCGCCGTCCGGCCCGGCGCAGCCGCCCCCGGGGACGCCTTACCACCGGATGGCCCGGACCCGGCGGTTCCGCTGGTGGGTCCCGCCGCTGGCGCTGATCACCGCGGTCCTGCTGATCCTGGTCACCCAGGTCGTCCTCCTCCTGGCCGGGAACGTCGCCGCGCTGCTCGGCGGGCGCACGCCCACCGCGGACTCCCCGCTCGGCGCGGAGATCCCCGACCTGGCCTTCATGCTCATCGTGCTGGCGACGATGACGCCGATCGTCTTCTTCGTCGCGCGCGTCGTGCAGTGGCGCCGGGTGGGCGGCCTGCTCTCGGTCGAGGGCCGGATGCGCTGGGGCTGGCTGGGAACCTGCTTCCTGGTCGCGCTGCCGATCATCGCCGCCTACCTCGGCGTGCTGTACGCGCTGCAGCTGGCCACCGCCTCCGAGACGGCCTTCGTCGGGGCGTTCGTCGGCGCGGAGCGGTTCCTGCCGGCGCTCGCGGTGATCCTGCTGCTGGTGCCGTTCCAGGCCTCCGCCGAGGAGTTCGCGCTGCGCGGGTTCCTCATGCAGCTGGTCGGCTCCTACGGGCGCGGCGCCGCCGAGCGGCGCGGCGGCTCGCTCCTCTCCCGCCTGCTGCGCACCCCGGTGCTGGGCATCGCGGTCAGCGGCACGGTCTTCGCACTGCTGCACGACTACCACGGCTGGGCGCTGGCCGACGTCGCCGTCTTCGGCGTGGCCATGGCCTGGCTGACCTGGTACACCGGCGGCCTGGAGGCGGCGATCGCGCTGCACGTGGTGCACAACCTGGCCGCCTTCGGGCTGAGCGCCTTCGAGGGCACCCTCGCCGACGCGGCCACCGGCGGCGGCTCCTGGGAGGGCGTCGTCGGCACCACCACCGAGGCGGTGCTGTTCTGCTCCGTCGTGGTGCTGCTGGCCCGGCGCAGGGGCCTGCGGCGGACCGCCCCCGGCGACCCGGACGCGGTGCAGGCCCCGCCGGAGCCCCGCAGGCTGCCGCGCTGGGTGATGCAGCCTCCGCCGGTGCAGGACCCGGCCGGCGCGGAGCGGCCCGGCGACCACGGCTCCCACTTCCGCACCCCGCCCGGATCGCCGCAGGGCCCCTACGGCCCGCCGCCCTACGGGGGCGGGGCGGCCGGCCCCCCGCGCTGACGCGGCCCGGTCGGAGGACCCGAGGGGGAGCGGGCGGCGGAGACCGCCCCGCATGCCGCGACGGCATCGGCGCCCGCCGCCCCGCCTCCGCCGCCACGCCGTGCGGGAAGCGGTTTTCCCGCAGGTCGTCCGGGTATCTTCGGGGAGACCATGAAGCATGAGCCATCGTGTCCACGCTGCGGCCGCGCCGTCCGCGCTCCCAACCTGTGGTCGAGCGCCTGGCAGTGCGCCGTGCACGGCCCCGTCGCCCCGCTCCAGCCGCTGCGGGCCCCCGGGGAGACCTCGCTGGACCTGCTGCTGGACAGCGCCCAGGTCCCGGTCTGGCTGCCCTGGCCGCTCCCGGCGGGCTGGGTGGTGACCGGGTTCGCCGACGCCGGCGACGAGCGCAGCGGCGCCCTGGGCATCGCGGTCGCGCTGTCCGGCCCCGCCCCGCTGGGCGGTGTCGGGGAGATGGCCGTCGTCGCCGAGGACCCCGGCATCGGGCTGGGCGCCCGGCTGGCCGGGATGGACGCCCCCGACCCCGGGGCCGGGTTCGACTCCGGGCCCGCCGCGCTCCGCCTCCGCCACGGCGGGCACGACATCCCGATGTGGCCGGTGCCCGGCTGCAAGAAGCGCTCGGTCTACGCCGGGGAGGCCTACGCGAGCTGGCTGTGGCTGCTGCTCAGCCCCGCCGACACCGACGTCCTCACCTGCGAGCTCAGCGGGCTGCGGGACATGCGCGACCGGGTCGACGGCGCCACCCTGCCGCCGCCCTTCGGCGCGCTCTCCCCCTTCCTGGCGGAAGAGCTCAAGCCGCTGGACGAGCCGGAGGCCTGACCCCGGCCCGCGGCGCGGCCGCCCGGCGGTCCATAGAATCGCCGGGTGACCCGCATCGATCTGCACACGCACAGCTCCGTCTCGGACGGCACCGAGCCGCCGGCCGAGGTCGCCGCCCGCGCCCGCGCGGCCGGGGTGGACGTGTTCGCGCTCACCGACCACGACACCGCGGCCGGCCTGGACGAGGCGGCGGCCGCGCTGCCCCCCGGCCTCACCCTGGTCCCCGGGATGGAGCTCTCCTGCGCCTACCGGGGGGCCAGCGTCCACCTGGTCTGCTACCTGTTCGACCCGGAGGCGCCGTCGCTCGCCGCTGAGCTCCGCCGGATCAGGGACGACCGGGTGAACCGGGCCAAGGAGATGGTGCGCCTGCTCCGCGCCGCCGGCGTCGGGGTCACCTGGGAGCAGGTCCGCGACATCGCGCTCAACGGCGGCGGGGACGGGGACCTGGAGGCGGGCGTGGTGGTCGGCCGGCCGCACATCGCGCGGGCGATCGTCGCCGCCGGCGCCGCGGAGGACGTGCAGGACGCCTTCGACCGCTGGATCGGGTCGGGCGGCCCCGCCTACGCGTCCCGCTACGCGCTGGACCCGGTGCGGGCGGTGCGGGCGGTGCGCGAGGCCGGCGGCGTGTGCTCGCTGGCCCACCCGGCGCGCGCCGAGGGCATGCTCACCGGGGCGGTCCCGGTGGAGCTGGCCGAGCGCATGGCCCGCGCCGGGCTCGGCGGGATCGAGGCGGACCACCCCTCGCACGGCGGGGACGAGACCGAGCGGTGGCGCGGTATCGCCCGGGACCTGGGGGTGGCGGTCACCGGGTCCAGCGACGACCACGGCGCGCTCACCGGCCACCGGATCGGCGCGCGCACCACGGACCCGGAGGAGTTCGCCCGGCTGATCGAGCCGGCGACCGGAGCCGTGCCCGTCACGGGCCGGGCGGGGTAGGGCTTACCGGAGGCTTAGTGCGAGCCTGCCAGGCTGGCGCGGGTACCGGACCGCGCGCCGGGACCGGAACAATGGTCCCGCACACATCGGAAGTACCAGTCGGAAGTTCGGACGCGAATCGAAGGGTCGGCACCGTGTTCTGGAAGCGGAAGGGCAAGAAGAAGGACGGCGAGGCGACCGGCGAGGCCGCCACGGTGACGCTCGACGAGGCGCGCGACGAGCCGGACACCGCCGTGCAGGACGGAGAGGGCGGCGCGGACGGGGAGACGTCCGCGAAGGCCTCGCCCGCCGGCGAGGCGGAGAAGGAGAAGCCGGCGAAGGCCGCCGAGGACTCCGCGGACCCCGAGGACGCGGAGAAGGCGGAGAAGGCGGAGGAGAAGGCCGGCGCCGAGGCTGGCTCCGAGGACGCCAGCGGGAAGGACTCCGCCGAGGAGGAGCCTGCGAAGGACGAGGCCGGCGGGGACGGGCAGGACGGGGACGCGGAGAAGGGCGCCTCCGCCGGCGGGAAGGACTCCGCCGAGGAGGAGCCCGCGAAGGACGCGGAGGACTCCGCTTCGGACGACTCGGACGACTCGGACGACTCGGACGGTGACGCCGGTGAGGGGGACTCCGAAGAGGAGCCCGAGGCGGCGAAGAAGCGCGAGATCGAGCCCGAGGAGCCGGGCATCGGCGAGGCCGACTCCGACGGCGTCCAGCGGGTGCGGACCGCCGGCGTGCTCAAGGTCGACGACGAGGAGTACCCCGTCGTCAGCAACACCTGGATCGTGAAGGCGGACGACGACGGCGTCATCGTCATCGACCCGGCCCACGACGCCGAGCTCGTCCTGGAGGCCGTCGGCGACCGGGAGATCTACCTGGTGGCCTGCACCAACGGCTACAACACCCACATCGGGGCGGCCCAGGAGGTGGCCGAGCGCGACGAGGCCCCCATCGCCCTGCACCGGCGCGAGGTCCGCTCCTGGCGCCGGGTGCACGGCGCGGAGAACCCCCCGGAGATCGAGGTCGAGGGCGGCGGCTCGCTGAAGGCCGGCGACCTGGAGATCGACATCCTGCCGCTGCCCGGCACCTCCAGCGGCACCGTCGGCTACTACATCGCCGAGCTGGGCGCGGTGTTCAGCGGCGACACCCTCCGCGCCGGCGAGCTGGGCACGGTCGGCGAGGGCTACCTCGACTACACCCGCCAGCTGCACTCGGTCGGCGAGGTGCTGCTCTCCCTCCCGCCGGACACCCGGATCCTGCCCGACCAGGGCCCGGAGACCACCGTCGAAGAGGAGTCCGGCAACTTCAACTCCTGGGTCTGACCGGTCCGCGGCCGAGCCCCGCAGGACACGCGCACGGCCCGCCACCGGGAACCCCCCCGGCGGCGGGCCGTCGCCGTCGCCGCGCTCCGCGGGGCGGTGCCGGCCGTGGATCGTCGAGCGGTGATCCACCTGGACGGCCACGATGACCGGTGCACGATGGAGATCGCTCGGCGGCTCAGCCGCCCCGCTCCGGGGTCTCCACCGCGTCCCAGAAGACCGTCAGCGCGCGGGCGGTGGTCTCCGGGGCCTCGACGTTGGGGGAGTGGGCGGCGCCGGGGACGACGACCTTGCGGGCGGAGAGCTCCTCGGCCATCACCGCCTGCACCTCCGGCGGCCAGGCGTCGTCGTTCTCTCCGTAGAGCACCAGGCGGGGCAGGTCCACCGCGCCGAGCTCGCCGGTGCGGTCCGGGGCAGAGAGGATCTCCTCGCACATCCGCACCAGCGCGCCCGGGCTGTTCGCGACCATCCGGGCCTGCAGGAACCCCTGGATCTCCGCGGAGAGTCCGGCGGAGCGGGACGGGGCGTCCAGGTACCGCTCCCACAGCAGCCGCAGCCGGTCCGGGCTGGGGTCGGGGCGGAGGAAGGCGATGAGCTGCTCGGCGTTGGAGACCCGGCCGGCCGAGGGGACCGCGGAGGGGCCCGAGCTCATCAGGGCCAGGGAGAGGAAGGGGGAGGGGTCGGCGAGGACCGCCTCCCGGGAGACCAGCCCGCCGTAGGAGTGGCCGAGCAGGTGGACCGGGCCCTCGTCGAGGGCCTCGGCCAGGGCCGCGACGAAGCGGCCCAGCCAGGCGGTCCCGTAGCCGGCCAGGTCGGCGGGGGCCGGGGACTCGTACTGGCCGGGCAGGTCGATCGCGACCACCGGGCGCCCGGCCTGGGCCAGCGTCTGCAGCAGCGCGATGAAGTCCTCTTTGCTCCCGGTCAGGCCGGGGACGAGGAGGGCGGGCTGCCGGTCGTGGCCGCCCGCCGCGGGCAGGGCCCGCAGCGCCGCGACGGTGCCCAGCGCCGTCGGCACGTCGATCCGCCGGACGCCGGGCGGAAGTTCCAGAAACCGCGGTGTACTCACGACGGATCACCCTAGACGATCCGCCCTCCGACCAGGGCCCCGGCCCGGTGAGCCGGGGTCCGGCCACGGCTGCGGGGCGGGCGGCCGCCGCCCCGGTCCGTGCGTTCGCACCGCGGAGGAGGCTCAGCCCTCCTGAGCGGTGCCCTCCTGGCCGCGGCCGACCTCGACCCCGCTGCGGGTGCGGCGGCGCCTGCGCCGGCGCGGTGCGGGCGCGGCCTCGCCGTCCCCGCCGGCGGCCGGCTCGGTGCGCGCCGGGGCCTCGGCGGCGGCCGCCTCGCCCCCCTTGCGGGTGCGGCGCCGGTTCCGGGTCCGGCCGCCGCGCTCGCGGTCGCCGCGGTCACCGCGGTCACCGCGCTCGCGCGGCTCGCGCTGCTTGGCGTGCACCCCGGTGTCGCCGATGTCCTCGATCTCCTCGGCCTCCAGGCCGGCCCGCTCCTGCTTCTCCTTGGCCAGCCGCCCCTTGGTGCCCTCCGGGATACCGAGCTGCTCGAAGAAGTGCGGCGAGGTGGAGTAGGTCTCCTCCGGGTCGGCGAAGGACAGCTCCAGCGCCGCGTTGATCAGCTTCCAGCGCGCGGTCTCGCGCCAGTCGACGAAGGTGACCGCGGTGCCCGAGCGCCCGGCGCGGCCGGTGCGGCCGATCCGGTGGGTGTAGGTCTTCTCGTCGTCGGGGCACTCGTAGTTCACCACGTGGGTGACGTCGTCCACGTCCAGGCCGCGGGCGGCCACGTCGGTGGCGACCAGCACGTCGATCTTGCCGTTGCGGAACGCGCGCAGCGCCCGCTCGCGCTGGCTCTGCCCCAGGTCGCCGTGGACCGCGGCGGCGGCGAAGCCGCGCGACTTCAGGTCGCTCGCGACCCGGTCGCAGGCCCGCTTGGTCTGGCAGAAGACCATGCTCAGGCCGCGCCCCTCCGCCTGGAGCAGCCGGGCGAGCATCTCGCCCTTGTCCATCTGGTGGGTGCGGTAGACGTACTGGTCGATGTGGCTGGTGGTGGTCTGCCCCGGCTCGTCGTCGTCGCCGGCGCGCACGTGGGTGGGCCGGGTCAGGTAGCGGCGGGACAGGCCGACGATCTCGCTCGGCATGGTCGCCGAGAAGAGCATGGACTGGCGCTGGTCGGGGATCCGCTTGAGGATCCGCTCGATGTCCGGCAGGAAGCCCAGGTCGAGCATCTTGTCGGCCTCGTCGAGCACGACGGCGCCGACGCCGCCCAGGCTCAGGTGCTTCTGCTTCTCCAGGTCGAGCAGGCGCCCGGGGGTGCCGACGACGATGTCGACGCCGCTCTTCAGCCCGTCGATCTGCGGCTCGTAGGCGCGGCCGCCGTAGACGGTGAGGATCCGGGCCCCGGTCCGCTTGCCCGCGGTGGTCAGGTCGGCCGCCACCTGGATCGCGAGTTCGCGGGTGGGGACGACGACCAGGGCGCGGGGCCGCTTGGACTCGCCGGGCTCCTTCTGCGAGAGCTGCAGCAGCGGCAGGCCGAAGGCGAAGGTCTTGCCGGTGCCGGTACGGGCCTGGCCGATGATGTCCGAGCCGTTCAGCGCGAGCGGAAGGGCGAGGGACTGGATCGGGAAGGGCTCGATGATGCCCTCGGCTTCGAGGGCGTCGGCGATCTCCGGGCTGACGCCCAGGTCGCGGAAGGTACGTCGGGGTTCGCTCATGTTCTTGGTGCTGCTCAGGGCTCATGCCTCCATCTGGGCGGGCCGCAATGGCGTTCGTGGCCTCGTGTGCTGCGGACGGGCGCCGCCGCTGCGGCGCGGGGCCGGGCGAGGGGCGGCGCGGCACGCGGGGCGGGTGTCCCGCCCTCCGCGGCGCGCTCGCGCACTCGGCGCATGGGCCGTCCGTTCTCTGTCGTCCTGGCGCGCGATGCTCGTGCACCGCGCGGCGGAGCGCCGCATCCGGCCGCTCCGTTCCGCCGGTCGGGATGACCGGCCGCGGCCGCGGCACCCGCCGCGCCCGTTGAGAGCGTCCGTGCGGACGGCGTTCGGCCGCCGATCACAGCGCAGAGTCTAGCGTGGCGTTCCGTCCCTGGACATGCCCCCATCAGGCCCGCTCGCGGCGCTGACACGTGCAACGCCCCGGATGCGCCCGAATAATCCCCGTCCGCGCAGGCGGTGTGCGGGGCGGGCCCTCCGGGCTCGTTAACCTGTGCTCCATGACCAATGGCTCCCCTTCCGAAGCGGCGCCCGCGGGCGTCGTCGACCTGCTGGGCCTGCTGGCCTACGCCGAACTCGTCTCCTTCTTCCGGCTCTCCGGCGACGCGGGCCTGGCGCCCGACCTGGCCGCCAAGGGCGAGCTGGCGGGGGCGGCCGCGGCGGAGTACCGGCACTACCGCCTGCTGCACGACCGGCTCACCGAACTGGGGGCCGACCCGGAGGCCGCGATGGAGCCGTTCGTCGAGCCGCTGGAGGCCTGGCACGCCCGGACCGAGCCGAAGAACTGGCTGGAGAGCCTGGTCAAGACCTACGTGGGCGACGGCATCTCGGGCGACTTCTACCGGGTGGTCGCCAAGGTGGCCGACGCGCGGACCGCGGAGCTGGTGGACGGCGCGGTCGACGACGACGAGCGGGCCGAGGTGATCGGCGCCCGGGTGCGCGCCGCCGTCGAGGCCGACCCCAAGCTGGCCGGCCCGCTCTCGCTGTGGGCCCGCCGCCTGGTCGGCGAGGCGCTGAGCCAGGCGCAGCTGGTCGCGGCGCACCGCCCGGAGCTGGCCGCGCTGGTGGCCGCGGGGGCGGAGCGGGCCGGGCAGGAGTCCGGCCGGGAGAGCGACCTGGCCTCGGTCAGCCGCCTGTTCGCCGGCCTCACCGAGGCGCACTCCGCGCGGCTGGCCGCGATGGGCCTGAGCACCTGAGCGCACCCGCCGGGCGCCTTCCGGGCGGGGCCTGCGCGGCGGGAGCCCCCGCCCCGCAGGGGGACCCGGCCGGGGCGCCCGCCGCGGCGGCGGTGACTCGGACCACTCGAACACGAAACGGTCATGATTCGGTTCCGAATTGACATATAGTCGGTTGGGTTCTGAAAGCTCCCGGCCATGAGGTGTCTCGTCCATGCGCAGTGGGTTCGAAGCGCAGGGCCCGCTGGCCCGCCTCTCTCGCGAATTCGACGTCTTCGGTCCGCTCAGCGGCTCCACCGAGCCCTGGCTCACCGCTGAGCTGGACCAGCACGCCGCCGCGGTCCGCGACTCGATCGCGTCCGGCGGCGCCTCGCTCACTCTGCGGAGCCTGACCAGCTACCTCCGCGGCTTCGTGGACGGCTGCCGGGAGCGGGGGTGGCACTCCACTTCCGCGGAGTACGACTGGGAGACCGTTCGCCTCCTGGCCATCTGCCGGCTGGCCAAGGAGAGCGGCTTCGTCCGCTAGGTTGGTCACGCCCCAAGTGGAACCTCACGGATCGGCGGCGGCAGGCCGCCGATCCGCGAAGTGACGTCACTGAGGCCCTCACGGGGCGTACGCTGATCCGTACCCGGGGTCATGCTGTCCGTCGTGGGTATTCCAGAGGGCGAGGGGCGCCTCCGCGTGCGGCGTTCCCGGCGCGGAGCCCGTCTCGGCCGCATACCCGGGATCGAAGATGCGGCCGCGAGGTGCCGCGAGAAAGGAAGAGCGAATGAGGAGCGGTCGGCATGGGGCGGCGCGGCCTCCTATCGGCGTCCTGGTCCGGCAGGACCGCACCGACTTCATGCTCTTCGCACTGATCATCCTGGTCGCCCTGGCGGTGATGGCGGTCTCCGGGTGGACCTCGCCGGCCTTCTGGCTGTCGCTGCTGCCCATCGGAGCGACCCTGGTGCTGATGATCCGCCGCATCGACCGGCTCTCCCGCGACGAGCTGCGGGACGAGGAGCTGCTCTAGGCGGACGCGGAGCGGGGCGGGGCCTGCACAGGCCCCGCCCCGCTCCGGTCTCCGTCCGCGCCGACTAGGGCTCCGGAGGCCGGCGGTGCTCGCCGACCGGTCCGCCCTCCTCGGTGCGGGCCCTTCCGTACCCGGACGGGCTGGCGCCGCCTGCGGCCGCGCCCTGCCGGGCCTCGGCGCGCTGCTGCGGAGCGCCCTGCTCGGTCCGCATCGCGTCGGACATGCCGGCGGCGTACCCCTGGCCCTCCTGGATCCGGGAGGTCTCCCGCTCGGCCGCGTCCAGCCAGCGCGACCAGCGCGCCTGCATCGGCCGGATCATGCCGCCGCCCACGCCGACGACCAGGATGCCGCCGACCGTGGCCAGCACCGCGATGAGCACCGGCTGGGTGACGGTGGTGGCGACCCCGATCTGGTTCAGCGCGGCGATGACACCCAGCGCCATCACGAAGATCCCCAGCAGGTTGGCGACGAGCCGGCCGTAGCTCAGCCCGCCCAGCGCGCTGGAGACGACGTCCCGGAGGGCCTTGGCGATGATGCCGGCGACCACCACGATCACCAGCGCCACCACGGCCTGCGGGATCCAGGCGACCACCTGGTTCAGCATCTGGGTGATCGGGTTGGCCGGCCCGAACACGCTGAACGCCAGCTGCAGCGTGATCAGCACACCGGCGTAGTAGATGATCTTCCCGCACAGCTCACTGGCGGAGTACTTGCTGCGCTGGAAGTACTCGCCGATCCCCGAGCGCTCCAGCCCCCGGTCGAGGCCGAGGCGGGCGAGCCCCTTGCCGACCAGCCGCCCGATGAGCTTGGCCACGAGCCAGCCGAGGATCAGGATGACCAGGAACGCGGCGAGTCTCGGTGCGAAAGACGCGACAGCGGACCACGCCGCCGTAAGTCCCTGACCGATGTCCATGTCGTTTCACCCCCGATGGGGCCCCGCCCGTACCCGGGAGTGATCCCGCGTACGCTCGGCGAAACCGAAACGGATCGCTTCTCACCACGGCGATTACCCGTTATCGACCAGGCCGAATCGTCGGAGGGTGACCGATGATCACAGAGGGTGTTCGCAATCGGGGGCGGGGCCGGGGGCGGGCGGCGTGCCGCGCCCCGCGATCGCCGGAGGGGCCGGAGGACCCGCGAGCGGCCGGGGAGGACTCCGGTGGTCACGGAGCGGAGTCGGGGCGGGGGAAAAGCCGGGACGGAGGAGGAAGGAGCCGGGCGGCCGGGGCCGGCCCGGTTACTCGGCGCTCTCCCGGGTGAGGTCCCAGCCGCTCAGGCCGCGCCAGGCCAGCCGGGAGACGAGCAGCTCCGCGGTCTCCTTGGGGACGCCGCCGCCGCTGCCGGTCCAGTACCGGGCGCTGGTCTCGGCCAGGCCGACCAGGCCGACGCTGAGCAGGTGCGCCTCCTCCTCGGAGATGCTGGTGTCCTGGCGGATCACCTCGCCGATCAGCTCGGCGCACCGGTGCAGGGTGTGGTCGAGCTTCTCCCGGACCGCGGGCAGGTTGCGCAGGTCGGACTCGAACACCAGGCGGAACGCCTCGCCGTCGCCCGCGACGAACTCGAAGAACGCGGTGAAGCTGGCGACGACCCGGTCCCGGTTGTCGGTGGTGCTCTCCAGGGCTTCGCGCTGCTTCTCGACCAGCGCCTCGCAGTGCTGCTCCAGCAGCGCCAGGTACAGCTCCAGCTTCCCGGGGAAGTGCTGGTAGAGCACGGGCTTGCTGACACCGGCCCGCTCGGCGATCTCGTCCATCGCGGCCTGGTGGTAGCCCTGGGCGACGAACACCTCCTGTGCCGCCGCCAGCAGCTGCCGCCTGCGCGCGACGCGGGGCAGCCGGGTGCCGCGCGGCCGGGCATCTGAAGGAGCTGTCACACCCACACCCTCCGAACTGGTGCGGCGGCTCTACGGGCGCCGCATTCGACGGTTCAATCCGGGAAGCGCTCTGAGAACGGGGAACCGGAACACCCCGGCGCGCATCCCTTCATCTTACTCGGACGTAGGTTACGCTCACCCGGCACCGGCCACCACCCCGGCCGCCTCCACCTCCGATGATCTCGGCTCCCCCCGCGCCCGGGGAGGGGTCAGCCGCGGTATTCGTCCTCGTCCAGCCCGACCTCCTGGTGCTGCTCGACGGCGTCGCCCTCGGGGACGTCGTCCGGGGCGCCCAGGCCGCGGTCGGGGCTCCAGCCCTCCTCCTCGCCGACCGGGGCCAGCTGGTCGGCGCGGTCGGCCTCCGGGGAGTCGAGGGACTCGTCCGGGGCGGCCTCCTCCGGGTCGCGCGGCGGTCGTGCAGACGTCACGGGATCCCCCCTCGGATCGTCGCGGAACGTGCCCCCCACGTTACTCGCTCAGCCCCGGGCAGGGGAAACGGCGAGGCCACGGCCGGGTAAGGGGCGGCGGTGCGTAGAGTGCCACCGAGGGGCCGCGGCGGACGGGGCCGCGCGGGCCCCGGAGACCGAGGGGGGCGGCATGGCGGAGCCCATCGACCCGTGGCCGGGCGAGTTCCGCACCGTCGGCGGGCGGCGGATGCACGTCCGCGCCGGCGGCCCGCGGAACCGCCCGCGCATCGTCTACCTGCACGGCCTCAACGGCTCCTCGGCCGACTGGACCGACCTGATGGGCGCCCTGGCCGGGGAGTACCGCGGCGAGGCGCCCGACCTGCCCGGGTTCGGCAAGTCGCCGCCGCCCGAGGACGGCGACTACGGCCTGGACGCCGGCGTCGCGGCCGCCGCGGACCTGATCGCCTCCGGCGAGCGCCCGGTCCACCTGGTCGGCAACTCGCTGGGCGGCAGCATCGCGGTGCGGCTCGCCGCCGAGCGGCCCGAGCTGGTGCGCACCCTCACCCTGATCTCCCCGGCCCTGCCCGACCTGCGCCCCCGGCTGGTCCCCTACCAGATGGCCGGCGCGCTGGTCCCGGTGCTCGGCCCCGCGGTCTACGCGCGCATCGCCCGGCGCCCCGCCGAGGTCCGGGTCCAGGACACCCTGGACGCCACCTACTACGATCCGGCGTCCGCCCCCGCCCAGCGGGTGCTGGAGGCGCTGGAGGCCGAGCGGGAGCGGGAGGGCCACCCGCACGCGGTCGGCTCGGTGCTGGAGTCGCTGCGCGGGATCGTCGCCGAGTACCTGCGCCGGGGCCCCCGGTCGCTGTGGCGCCAGGCGGCCCGGGTCGGCCAGCCGGTGCTGCTCGTCTACGCCGCGGCCGACCGGTTCATCGACCCGAGGATGGCCCGCCGGGCGGCGCGCACCTTCCGGCGCAACCGGATGGTGCTGCTGCCCCGCACCGGCCACGTGGCGATGAAGGAGCGCCCCGAGCTGGTCGCCCGCGAGCTCCGCCGCTTCCTCGCCGGGGACGGGGCCCGGCCGGAGGCCGGCGCGAGGAGGCGGCCCGGCCGCGGGAATGCAAACCCCACCCCGTAGGTTGGGTATGAGAGCAAGCTCGTCACGTGCCCGATCCCCTCCGGCACCGGAGGCCTGCGGGCGTCGTGGCGCCGACGAGAACTGTTGAGGAGCCACTGTGTCGCTGCCGCCGCTGGTCGAGCCAGCCGACGAGCTGACCGTCGACGAAGTGCGCCGCTACTCCCGCCACCTGATCATCCCCGACGTGGGCATGGACGGCCAGAAGCGCCTGAAGAACGCCAAGGTGCTGGTCGTCGGCGCCGGCGGGCTGGGGTCGCCGGCCCTGCTCTACCTCGCCGCCGCGGGCGTGGGCACGCTCGGCATCATCGACTTCGACGTCGTGGACGAGTCCAACCTGCAGCGCCAGATCATCCACGGGCAGAGCGACGTGGACCGGCCCAAGGCCGTCTCCGCGCGCGACTCGATCCGCGAGGTGAACCCCAACACCGAGGTGGTGCTGCACGAGGAGCGGCTCGACTCCGACAACGCCTTCCGCATCTTCGAGCCCTACGACCTCATCGTCGACGGCACCGACAACTTCGCCACCCGCTACCTGGTGAACGACGCCTGCGTGCTGCTGGGCAAGCCGTACGTGTGGGGCTCCATCTACCGCTTCGACGGCCAGGCCTCGGTCTTCTGGGCCGACCACGGCCCCTGCTACCGCTGCCTCTACCCGGAGCCCCCGCCGCCCGGGATGGTCCCCTCCTGCGCCGAGGGCGGCGTCCTCGGCGTGCTCTGCGCCTCCATCGGGTCGATCCAGGTCAACGAGGCCATCAAGCTGATCGCCGGGTTCGGCGAGCCGCTGGTCGGCCGGCTGATGACCTACGACGCCCTGGAGATGAACTACCGCGCGCTGAAGGTCCGCAAGGACCCCGAGTGCCCGCTGTGCGGCAAGAACCCGACGATCACCGAGCTGATCGACTACGAGGCGTTCTGCGGCACCGTCTCCGAGGAGGCCCAGGAGGCCGCCGCCGGCTCCACGATCACCGCCGGCGAGCTCAAGCGGATGATCGACGACGGCGATGACTTCCAGCTGGTCGACGTCCGGGAGAAGAACGAGTACGAGATCGTCAGCATCCCCGGCTCGGTGCTCATCCCCAAGGGCGAGTTCCTGAACGGCGAGGCCTTCGCCAAGCTGCCCCAGGACAGGAAGATCGTCCTGCACTGCAAGTCCGGCGGCCGCTCCGCGGAGGCCCTGGCCGCGCTCAAGGGCGCCGGGTTCTCCGACGCGGTGCACGTCGGCGGCGGCGTGCTGGCCTGGGTCAACCAGGTCGACCCCAGCCTGCCGACCTACTGACCGGTCCCCGTCCGCCCCGGCCGCCCCGCGCGGCCGGGGCGCCGTGCCGTCCGGGGCCGGAGCGGGTATATGGCAGACAGCGCCGGCGCCGGAGCCGGCGCGGAGGAGGTCTGCCATGACGGTCAAGGGACGCTGGCAGGACTGGGCGGCCATCGCCGCGGGCGTGCTGCTCGCCGTCAGCTGGATCTGGCACGGGATGCTCGGGCCGCAGAAGGCGGCGCTGTTCGTGCTGGCCCTGCTCATCGTGCTCGCTTCGACGATGTCGATCACCCACCCGGGCATGCTCGCCGGCGAGGGGTTCATCTTCGGCCTGGGCGCACTGGTCTTCCTCTCGCCCTGGCTGACCGGTTTCGCCGGGACCAACGCCGTCGCCGCCTGGACGGCCTGGATCCTCGGCGCGGTCGTGATGGTCGCCGGCGCCGCCGGCATCGTCCAGGTGGGCCGCCCCGGCGGCGTCAGCGGCCGCCCGGTGGCGCACTGACCGGTCCCGGCGGGGCGGCCCCCGCCCCCCACCCGCGATGATCTTGACGTTGCGGGGCCGTCAGAGCGCTCTGACGGCCCCGCAACGTCAAGATCATCGCCCTGGGGCGGAACCTCCCGGCAACGATCTAGGGTCGGGGCATGGCCCGATACGAGTCGCACCCCACCGAGTACGGCGAGCGCGTGCTCGACTTCGTCGAGCGGATTCCGCCCGGCCGGGTGATGTCCTACGGCGACGTCGCCGAGTACCTGGGGGAGGGCGGGCCGCGCCAGGTCGGCGCGGTGATGGCGGCCTGGGGCGGCGGCGTCCCGTGGTGGCGGGTCATCCGCGCGGACGGCGCCCCGCCGCCCGGCCTCGAGGTGCGCGCCCTGGCCCGCTACGCCGAGGAGGCGACCCCGATGCGCCCCGGCTCCGACCGGGTCGACATGCGCCGCGCCCGCTGGGCGGGCCCCGGCGCGGAGGGCGGTCCGGGGCGCTGAGGGGCGGCCCGGAGGAGGGCCGGACCGGGGCCCCGGCCGTGCCGAAAACACGTTGACGGCGGGCCGGGCCGTGGGAAGGGTGGGCGCACGTGAGCATCCGATTTCCCCTGCAGAGCGACCGGATCCGACTGCGCCCGTTCCGGGCCGGCGACCGGGACGCCGTCCACGAGGTCTACGGCGACCCCGAGGTGATGCGCTACGTGGCCTACGGGAAGCCGGCCACGGCCGCGGAGGCCGCCGAGATGGTCGCCGGATACATCCGCCACCAGGAAGAGCACGGCTACGCCTTCTGGGCGGTGGAGGACGCCGCCACCGGCGCGGTCATCGGCGACGCCGGCTTCGAGGCCCGGGAGGCGGGCGCCGAGTTCGGCTACACCCTGGCGCGCGCGTGGTGGGGGCGGGGCCTGGCCACCGAGGCCGGGCGGCTCTGCGTGGCCGCGGCCTTCGGCGAACTGGGCCTTCCGCGGCTCACCGGGGTGGTGGACCCGGCCAACCCGGCCTCGTCGCGGGTGCTGGAGAAGCTGGGCTTCGCCTTCTCCCGCGAGCTGGAGGCCTACGGCCGCCCGCACCGCGAGTACCTGCTCAGGGCCCCGTCCGGGGAGGCCGCCCCGGACCGGCGCTGACCGGCCGGGCGTTCGGTGCGGGCGGGACGCCGGGTGACCGCGGCCGCGCGCCCGGTGGCCGGACCCGCTCACCGAGCGGGGCCGGCCGGTCGCCCAGCGGGAACCGTGTGAAGATCACGTACAAATGTTCGATCCGAATGGCGGCGATCCCCGTGGGGATGTGGTGAACTTGGCGGGGTGAACCCATCCCCGTACCGGCTCGTCAGGCGTGCGCGCCGCGCCGCACCGCCGCCGGTGCTCGACGGCGCCCAGCGCCGGGTGGTGGCGCACAAGGGCGGGCCGCTGCTGGTCCTGGCCGGCCCCGGCACCGGCAAGACCACCACGATCGTCGAGGCCGTCGTCGACCGGATCGAGAACCGCGGCGCGGACCCCCGCTCCGTCCTGGTGCTGACCTTCAGCCGCAAGGCCGCCGAGGAGCTGCGGCACCGCATCACCTCGCGGCTGCGCCGGACCACCCGCGAACCGCTCGCGCTCACCTTCCACAGCTACGCCTACGCGCTGATCCGCCGCGAGTTCCAGCGCCTCGGCGACCTGCCGCCCCGGCTGCTCTCCGGGCCCGAGCAGCTGATGGAGGTGCGCGAGCTGCTCGCCGGAGAGCTGGAGGACGGCGCGCAGGGGTGGCCGGAGCGGCTCCGCCCGGCCCTGGCCACCCGCGGCTTCGCCGAGGAGCTGCGCGACTTCCTGATGCGCGCCCAGGAGCGCGGCCTGGGCTCCGCCGACCTGGAGCGGATGGGCCTCGAGCGGGGCCGGGACGACTGGGCGGCCGCCGGCGGCTTCCTGGACCGCTACACCGGCCGGTTCGACGTCGCCCCGGTGCCCACGCTCGACTACGCCGAACTGGTCCGGGTCGCCGCGAACCTGCTCTCCGACCCCGGTGTGCTGGCCCGGGAGCGGGCCGCCCGGGAGGCCGTGTTCGTCGACGAGTACCAGGACACCGACCCCGCGCAGGAGGAGCTGCTGCGCGCGCTGGCCGGCGACGGCCGCGACCTGGTCGCCGTCGGCGACCCCGACCAGTCCATCTACGGCTTCCGCGGCGCCGACGTGCGCGGCATCCTCGACTTCCCGCGGCGCTTCCCGGACGCGGCCGGGGAGCCGGCGCCGGTGGTCGCGCTGCGCACCTGCCGGCGCAGCGGCCCGGCGCTGCTGCGCGCCTCGCGCGGGGTGGCCCGGCGGCTGCCCGCGGCGCCCTCGCCGGACGGCGGCCCGGTCAACGCCCACCGCGAACTGGCCCCGGCGCCGGACCTGCCGGAGGGCGAGGTGCGGGTGCTCGCCATGGAGAGCCCCACCCAGGAGGCCGCGGTCATCGCCGACGTGCTGCGCCGCGCCCACCTGATGGACGGCCTGCCCTGGTCCCGGATGGCGGTGCTGGTCCGCTCGGCCACCCGCCAGGTCCCGGTGCTGCGCCGGGCGCTGCTGGCGGCCGGGGTACCGGTCGCCGTGGCCGGCGACGAGCTGCCGCTGGCCGCCGAGCCGGTGGTCCGCCCGCTGCTGCTGCTCCTGCGCTGCGGGCTGCACCCGGGCCCGCTCGACCCCGACACCGCGCACGAGCTGCTCGTCTCCCCGTTCGGCGAGGCCGACACGGTCCGGCTGCGCCGGCTCGGCAGGGCGCTGCGCCGGCTGGAGCTGGACGCCTTCGCCGCGGACGGCGGCACGGAGGCCGGTGCGGACGGCGGCGCGGAGGACGGCTCCGGGGGCGGCGCGGGGGAGGGCGCCGAGCCGGGTGCGGAGAGCGGCGCGGACGAGGAGCCCGGGAACGGCGGGCGGCGCCGCCCGCGCTCCTCGGCGGTGCTCATCGCCGACGCGCTGCGCGACCCGCGCGAACTCACCCTGGTGGACCCGGCCGTGGCCGAACCGGCCCGGCGGGTGGCCCGGCTGCTCGCCACCGTCACCGACACCGCCGCCCGCGGCGGCAGCGCCGAGGAGGTGCTCTGGGAGGTGTGGAAGGCCGCCGGCCTGGGCGACCGGCTGCTCCGCGCCAGCCAGGCCGGCGGCAGGCGCGGCGCCGCCGCCGACCGGGACCTGGACGCGGTGGTGGCGCTCTTCGAGAACGCCGCCCGCTACTGCGACCGGCTGCCCCCCGGGACCCCCGAGGGGTTCCTGGAGGACCTGGAGGCCCAGGAGATCCCCGGAGACACCCTCGCCGAGCACGCCCCCGAGGGGGAGGCCGTGCGGATCCTCACCGCGCACCGCTCCAAGGGGCTGGAGTGGGACCTGGCGGTGGTCGCCGGGGTGCAGGAGGGGGACTGGCCCGACCTGCGGCTGCGCGGCTCGCTGCTCGGTGTGGAGGAGCTGGTCGACACCGCCTCGGGGTTCGCCCCGGAGGCCTCCGCCGCGGGGGCGGCCGTCGCCTCCAAGCTCCTCGACGAGGAGCGGCGGCTGTTCTACGTGGCGGTGACCCGGGCCCGCCGCCGGCTCGTCGTCACCGCCGTGGGCGGGGAGGAGACCGAGGAGCGCCCGTCGCGCTTCCTGGCCGAGCTGGGCCTGGGCGAACCGGAGCGGATCGGTACCGGGCGGCGCTGGCTGTCCCTGCCGGCGCTCGTCGCCGACCTGCGCTCGGTGGCGACCGACCCCGGCCGGCCCGACCCGCTGCGCCGCGCCGCCGCCGCGCACCTGGCCCGGCTGGCCCGAGAGGGCGAGCGCGGCGCCGACCCCGCCGAGTGGCACGCGCTGACGCCGATCTCCGACGACCGGCCGCTGGCCGAGGAGGGCGAGGGCATCCGGGTGTCGCCCTCCCAGGTGGAGACGTTCAGCACCTGCCGGCTGCGCTGGCTGCTGGAGAAGGGCGCGGGCGCCTCCGGCACGGAGACCGCCTCCGCGCTCGGCAGCATCGTGCACGCGGTCGCGGTGCTGGTCGCCGAGGGCGTCACCAAGGAGGAGATCGACCACCGGCTGGACGAGATCTGGTCGGAGATGGACTTCGGCGGCCCCTGGTACGCCGGCCGCCAGCGGGAGAAGACCGACGAGATGGTGCGCAAGCTCATCGCCTGGCACCGCGCCGACCCGCGCGAACTCGTCGTCACCGAGGAGGGGTTCAAGGTCGACGTGGGCGGGGTGGAGATCACCGGCCGGGTGGACCGCCTGGAGCGGGACGAGCAGGGGCGCGGTTTCATCGTCGACATCAAGACCGGTGGCAGCATGCCGGGCAAGGACGAGCTGGGCCGCCTCCCGCAGCTGGGCGTCTACCAGCTCGCGGTGCTCAAGGGCGCCTTCGCCGGCCTCGGGCTCACCGAGCCGGGCGGGGCCTCGCTGGTCCAGGTCGGCGGCTCGCTGAAGAACCCCAAGGAGCAGGAGCAGGGGCCGCTCGGCGGCGACCCGGACCCGGAGTGGGCCGGCCGGCTCGTCCTGGAGACCGCCGAGGGCATGTCCGGCGCCCGGTTCTCCGCCACCCGCAACGACCGCTGCGGCCGCTGCCCGGTCCGCTCCAGCTGCCCCGCCCACGACGAGGGGAGGCGGCTGTGACCGGCCCCGGCGACCGGCGGAGGCGCCCTCCGGAGACCGCCCGCCCGAGCGGAGCGCCGGAGAGGGGAGGGCGGCGGGCGCGGCGGAGCACCCCGCCCTCCGCCCCCCGGCACCGGGCCGGTCCCCGTCCGGCGGACCGCCCCGGGGGCGCGGCCCCGGGAACGGCACCGCCCGCACGGCCGCCCGGCGCCGCCCCCGCAGGGCCGGCCGGTCCCGCCGGGGCCCCGCCGCGCGGCGGGCCGCTCCTCCGCGGTCCGGACCGGGCCGGGAGGCGCGGTGCGGCCGGACCGGGGGAGCGCCCGGATCCCCGGCGGGCGCCGGGCGAACGGCCCGGAGAGCGGGGAGCGGGCGGTGCGGAGGAGCGAAGAAGAAGGAGGAGCAGGTGACCGATCGGGCCGCGTGGGGGACCGAGGGCGGGGCGCGCCCCCGGCGGGTGCTCACGCCCGCCGAGATCGCCCGGATGCTGGGCCGCCCGGAGCCCACCCCCGAGCAGGCGCGGGTGATCGCGGCGCCGCTGGGGCCCTCGGTGGTCGTGGCGGGCGCCGGGTCGGGCAAGAGCGAGACCATGGCCGGCCGGGTGGTGTGGCTGGTCGCCAACGGCTTCGTCCGCCCCGAGCAGGTGCTCGGCCTGACCTTCACCCGCAAGGCCGTCGCGGAGCTCGGCGAGCGGGTGCGCACCCGGCTGGGCCAGCTGCGCGGCACCGAGCAGGTCCCCGCCGAGGTCCTCGACGGCGAGCCGGAGGTCTCCACCTACAACTCCTACGCCGCGCGGCTGGTCGGCGACCACGCCCTGCGCGAGGCGATCGAGCCGGGCACCCGGCTGCTCAGCCAGGGGCAGTCCTGGCAGCTCGCCGCGCACATCGTGGAGACCTACGACGGCCCGATGGACGCGGTCGACCTCGGCCCGCAGACCGTGGTCGAGCGGGTCCTGGCGCTCGCCGGCGACCTCTCGGACCACCTGCGCACCCCCGAGGACGTGCGCGGCGTCGGCCGCTGGATCGACGACCGCGCCGCCGCCCTGCCCGCCAAGCGGAAGACCAAGGACACCACCGGGCGGCTGGTCGGCGCGCAGCGCATGCGCGAGCAGCTGCTGCCGCTGGTGGAGCGGTACATCGCGGCCAAGGCCGCGCGCGAGGTGATGGACTTCGGCGACCAGGTGGCGCTGGCCGCGCGGATCGCCTCCCGCCACCCCGAGGTCGGCATGACCGAGCGCAGCCGCTACCGGGCGGTCCTGCTCGACGAGTACCAGGACACCAGCCACGCCCAGCTCACCCTGCTGCGCGAGCTGTTCGGCGGCGGCCACCCGGTCACCGCGGTCGGCGACCCCTGCCAGTCGATCTACGGCTGGCGCGGCGCCAGCGCCGGCGGCCTCACCGCCTTCCCCACCGACTTCCCCGAGGCCCCCGGCCGGCCCGCGCCGCTGCACGCGCTCTCCACCAGCTTCCGCAACGGCGAGCGGATCCTGGACGTCGCCACCCGGATCTCCGAACCGCTGCGCACCGGCGGGGACGGGGACCGGGAGCCGGCCGGCGGCCGGGCCGAGGTGCCGGTGCTGCACCCGGGGCCGGACCGGCGCGGGCGCGGCGCGGTCGGCTGCGCGCTGCTGAGCACCGAGACCGAAGAGGCCGAGTGGATCGCCCGCACCGTGCACGCCGCCCTGGACCAGCGCGAGGACCTCGCCCCCGACGGCCTGGTCCGCCCCGCCGGGGAGGATGGCCCGCTCACCCCGGGCGGGGTGGCGGTGCTCTGCCGCAAGCGCGCCCAGTTCTCCGCGATGCGCGAGGCGCTGGAGGCGCGCGGCATCCCGGTCGAGGTGGTCGGCATCGGCGGCCTGATGACCGTGCCCGAGGTGCGCGACGTCATCGCCGCGCTGCGCGTGGTGCACGACCCGGCGGCCGGCAACGAGCTGGCCCGGCTGCTCACCGGGCCGCGGCTCCGGCTCGGCCCGCGCGACCTGGTGGCGCTCGGCGAGCGCGCCTCCGAACTGGTCCGCGAGTCCCGCCGCGACCTGGTCGGCCAGGGCGCCGAAGCGGCCGAGGGCGCCGCGGATCCCGGTGCGGACGGCGCCCCCGGCGACAGCGAGGACCTGCTGCGCAGCACCGTGCTCGACCTGACCGCGGAGAGCGGCAGCCTGGTCGACGCCCTGGACGACCTGGGGCCCGCCGAGCGGTACTCCGGGGCGGGCTACGAGCGGCTGGCGATGCTCGCCGCCGACCTGCGCGGCCTGCGCAAGCTCGCCGGCCAGCCGCTGCCCGACCTGATCGCCGAGACCGAGCGGGTGCTGGGGCTCGACATCGAGGTGGCCGCCCGGCCCGGCCGCGACCCGCTCGCCGCCCGCGCCGACCTGGACGCCTTCACCGACGCCGCGGTCCGCTTCGCCGGCAGCACCGACGACCCCACCCTGGCGGCGTTCCTCACCTACCTGCGCTCGGCCGAGGACGCCGAGCGCGGGCTCGCCCCCGGCGAGCGGGTCGGCTCCACCGACACGGTCAAGCTGATGACCGTGCACGCCGCCAAGGGCCTGGAGTGGCCGCTGGTGGTGGTCCCGGGGCTGTCCGGGGACGGCGGGCGCTCCTCGGTCTTCCCGACCAGCCCGCGGGACGCCGGGTCGTGGGTGCGCCACGCCCACCAGCTGCCGTTCCCGCTCCGCGGCGACGCCGCCGGCCTGCCCCGGCTGGACGACGTCGACAAGGACGGGGTCAAGGACTTCCTCGCCGCGGACAAGGCCCGGCACCTGATGGAGGAGCGGCGGCTCGCCTACGTCGCCGTCACCCGGGCCTCCTACGCGCTGCTCTGCACCGGGCACTGGTGGGGCAGGGACAGCGCCACCCGGCGCGGCCCCTCCCCGTTCCTGGAGGAGGTGCGCGAGGCCTGCGAGGCCGGAGGCGGCCGGGTGGCGGTCTGGGCGCCGCCGCCCGGCGAGGGCGAGGAGAACCCGCAGACCTCCGGGGAGGAGCCGGTCGACTGGCCGCTGCCGCCGGAGGAGGAGACCGGGGCGGCGGCCGAGCGGCACCGGGAGATCGCCGCCGGCGCGGCCCTGGTCGAGCAGGCCCGCGAGGACGGCGGGCGCTGGCTGGAGACCCTGGAGCGGGCGTCGGTGCCGGCGTCGATGCGCCGCCGGCTGGACGGCTGGGCGCGCGACGTCGAGCTGCTGCTCGCGCACCGGGACGCCGCCGGTGAGCGCTCCGGCGGTCCGGCCGAGGTGGAGCTGCCCGAGCACCTGACGGTCTCCTCCCTGGTCACCCTGGCCCGCGACCCGGCCGCCCTGGCGCAGCGGATCCGCCGCCCGATGCCGCGCCCGCCCGCGCCGCACACCCGGCGGGGCACCGCGTTCCACGGCTGGCTGGAGCGCAGGCACGGCCAGGAGAGCCTGCTCGGCCCGGATGAGCTGCCGGGCGCCGCGGACGACGGCGCCGGCGGCGACGAGGACCTGGACGAGCTGCGTCGGCTCTTCGAGGCGAGCGAGTGGGGGCCGCGCGTCCCGCTGGACGTGGAGGTGCCGTTCGAGACGGTCATCGGCGACCGGCTGGTGCGCGGCCGGATGGACGCGGTCTTCCACGACCCGGCCGCGGACCGCTACGACGTGGTGGACTGGAAGACCGGCCGCCCGCCGCGCGGCGCCCGGGAGCGCGACGCGGTGGCGGTGCAGCTCGCCGCGTACCGCGTCGCCTGGGCCGACCTCACCGGGGTGCCCCTCGACCGGGTCGGCGCCGCCTTCCACTACGTCCGCGCCGACATCACCGTCCGCCCCGCCGACCTCCTGGACGAGGCGGGCCTGGCGGCCCTCCTGGACCGCGTCCCCGAACCGGAGCGCCCCGGAGGGCGGTGACCCGGCCGGGACTCCGCCCCTCCGCCCCGCGCCCGCGGCCCCGGCCCGGGAACCCCTGCTCGCGGGTCGGGGCCGGCCGGGCGGGGCGGTGCGGCCCGTACCCGCCCGCCCCCGCGGTACCGGCCGGGACATCCCGCCTCCCCGGGCCGGTCGCGCCGCTCGGGGCGCGGGCGCCCGCCCGGCGGTACGCGGCCGCCGTGCGGGGGGAGGAGAGGGCGGAGACCGCTCCCCCCCGCCGCCTGCCGTCCCTGGGCGTCCCGGCGGATCGGCCCGCCGCGGCCGGCGAGCGCGGCCCTGTCCGGGGCGGCGGGCCCCGGAGCCGGGAGCCGGATCCCCTCCCGCGCACCGCCGCCCCGCCCGCTCCGGGGCCCGATCCGATGCGAGAGCGGCCGCCCGCCCGGCCCGCCTCCGGCGGCGCGGCGCCGCCGACGAGCGGGTGCCGCGCCGGACCCGCCCCCGATCGGCCACCGGGCGGCGGTCGCGCACCCGGAAGCGGCCTCCGGGACCGTCCGGCCCCGCCCCGGGCGGGCGGAGCCGGTGTCCGGGAGGCGGATCAGAGCAGCACCGCGGCGGTGCCGACGCAGGCCGCGGCGGCCAGGACGGCGGCGATGCGCGCCGGGAGGGCGGCCGGAAGGCCGGTCCAGGGCGGTTCGAAGCGGCGGAGCGCCGCGCACAGCGCCGCCAGTACCGCGGCGAGCACCGGGAGCCAGAGCAGCCGGGCGCCGAGCCAGGCCGCGCCGTCCGGGGCCGAGGTCAGGCCGGGCAGCGGCACCGGGAGCGCGGAGGCGGGCAGCGCCACCGCGAGCAGGGCGGTCTGGTGCCAGCAGAACACGGTGAGCGCGTTCAGGTTGGGCCAGACCGCGCACGCCCAGGCGACGGGGCGGTGGAGCAGCCGCTCCAGCGGGCCGGCCAGCAGCACGGCGGCCCCGGCCTGCACCGCGCCCAGCGCCGGCACGAACAGCGAGGGCGGGTTGGAGTTGCTCCGCTCCATCCCCGGCACCCCCACCGCGCTCACCGGGTACCCGAGCCGGGTGACCAGCACCGCGAGCAGCACCGCGCCGCCGGCCAGCAGGGCGGCGGCGAGCGGCCGCCGCAGCCGCCCCCGCGCCCAGGAGATCCCCAGCAGGTAGCCGAAGAACCAGGCGGGCAGCAGGTTGGCGAACCCGGCCCACTCGGGCACCTGCCCGCCCCACGGGCCGAAGCGCAGCAGGTCCACCCCGGCGGTGAGCAGCAGGGCCGCCAGGGCGGCGGCGGGGCCCGCCCGCCGCTCCGCGGCCAGCAGCCAGGGGGAGAGCGCGGTCGCGGCCGCGTACACGCCGATGAACCAGAGCGGCTGCAGCACGAGCAGCAGCGCGCTGCGCACGCTCGCCTCGGGCACCCCGGCGGCGAGCAGGGCCGGGGCGGCGGCGCCCCACACCGCGGCCAGGGCCAGCACCGGGCGGCCCAGGCGGAGCAGCCGGGCGCGCAGCCACGCCCGGTCGCCGTCGCCCCGGGCCCGGGAGCGCTCCAGGCCGCGGGCGGATACGTACCCGCCGACCAGGAAGAACAGGGTCAGCGCCTGGAACAGCCAGGTCGCGGCGGCGAGTTCGGGCAGCGCCCGCAGCGGGCTGGAGACGCGCAGCCCGCCGTCGCCCCACAGCACGGTGGCCGTCACCAGCCAGTGCCCGAGCACCACCCCGCAGATCGCCGCCGCCCGCAGCCCGTCGACGGCCCGCTCGCGCTCGGGCGGGGTCGCCGCGTCCAGCAGCCGCGCGGCCACACCGATCAGCCCCAGGCCCCCGGTCCCCTTCGCGGGCACGACGGTCACCCCGACCACCCCCGCGGCGCCGCCCCCGCGCGCCGGGACGGCCGGCGGAACGCCGTCTCCCGGGCCTCGGGGGCGCTCCCCGTCGGCCCGGTGCGGCGGGCACCAGCGGCGGTGGTGTGCCCACTGCAGGTCAGAACGGCGATAGGAGGTTCTGCCGGGTGCACGGGGAGGCGCTCCCGGCGCTCCCCCGGACGCCGATTCGCCGGGCCCCGGAGCCCGTGGGACGGTCCCGCCGGGCGGTGCGCCCGTCCCTCCTCGCGCGAGGGCGGCGCCGCTCGGTGGTCCGCCGCTCCGCGCCGGCCGCCGGCGGGCGGAGGGCTTCCGTCGAGGGAGGCGGCGGAGGGGCGGGCGGGGGCCTCCTCCCGCGGGGTGCGGTGGTGTGCGGAGAGGCGAGCGTGCCGTACCGGGGCGGCAGGGGGCGGGGCGGTCGCCGCCGGGGCGGGGTGCCGTCCGGGGGACGAGGCGGGTCGGAACATGGGTCGGCCTTTCAGGTCCGGCCGCTCAGGAGGCCGGGGCCGCGGCAGGGCGCGCCGGGGCGCCGTGCACGGCGATGTCGGCGAGGGCGGACAGGGACGCGCTGCCCTCCTCGTAGTACTGTTCATGCCCGCTGATCCGGTCGTCGGTGAAGACGGCCGCGCCGAAGCCGTCGGACACCGGGTCGGTGCCCAGGCCGAAGCCGCCCAGGCGCAGGCCGGGAACGAAGCGGATCCAGTCGTCGCCGGCCCGGGTGGCCCAGACCCGCGCGTCGACCTCCGAGGCGGAATCGACGCCCATCCCCGGTGCGCCCAGCGCGACGACGTCGTCGGCGACCCCGGGGCGCCGTGCGGCCAGGCCGCACACCGCCGCCCCGTAGCTGTGGCAGGCGAAGGTGGTGTGTGCGCCGCCGGGCAGCGCGTCGCGGGTGAGCCGGGCCAGCTCGTCGGCGCCCTCGTGCGCGGAGTCCAGCCGGTAGGCGGCGGCGTTCAGGCCCTGCGGCGGCCGGTAGCCCAGCCAGACGACGACGGCGACCCGGTCGGAGCGCTCGCGCATCTCCGCGTAGAGCGCCTCCCCGTTGTGCACCGGCACGGTTCCGGCGTCCCGGTCGCTGATACGGAAGTTCCCCCGGTTCTGCCCGGTTCCGGGAACGACCACGGCGACGTCCTCGGCGCCGTCCAGGTCGCCGATGACCTCGACGATCCGCCCGGTCCCCGGGTCGTCGGCGAGCAGCGTCCGACCGGAGCCGGCCTCCCGGACCGGCGCGTAGCGCAGCGGTTCGGCGGCCTCCCGGGCCTCGGCCGCGGGCGACCACCACCCGGCGGCGAGTCCGGCGGCGGCGACGGTCAGGGCGAGGAGCAGGACGAGGGCGCGTTCGAGCATGCTCCGAGAAGCTACGGAGCCCGCTCGTACCCGGTCGTCACCCCGGAAGGTGAACCCGGACGTGCCTCTGCGGGGGGACTCCGGCGCGCCAGGGGTGCGGCTCCCCGGGCGCCCGCCCTCGGCCCGGAGACCGGGCGGGGCGGTGCCGCGCGCCCCCGGAGGGGCGTCCGCGAAGGGCGGGGCGGAGGGGCGGGGAGAGGGCGGCCGTTCCACCGGCCCGGCGCGGTACCGCCGTACATGCCGCCGTCACCGCCGCCGGTGCGGGCCCGTCCGCCCGGGCGGGTGTCCGGGGCCGTTCGAGCCGTGCGGTTCCCACTCCGCCCGGGCACCTTCACCCGGTGCCTCACTCGCTCCGGGGACCGGCACACGGCGGCGGCGCAGAGGGCCGGGGTGCGGCCTCGGAGGCCGTGTTCGCTCGGGTGGCCGAGGAACCGCGGATCACCGCCCGGTGTCTCGCCCGACCCGGGATCTCTGCAGGCCGGCCGGGCGGTTCGAGGGGGACGGGACGGCAGAGCGGAGACCTCCGCCGGGGCGCTCCGCCGGAGGGGCGGGGCACCTCTGCCCCGCCTTCCCGAAATCGACCGGTCGGCCTGCGGAGGCGCCGGACCGGCCGACGGGGCCGGGGGGAACCGCGCGGTCGGAGTGGGAGCCGCGCGGGCCGGAGGAGGCCGGGCGGCCCACGCTCGGCGCCGGGCGCTCCCGGGACGCGGTCGCGGCCGGGAGGGCGCCGGTCCGGGTCAGACGACGCCGTTCTCGTAGGCGAAGACCACGGCCTGGGTGCGGTCGCGCAGGTCGAGTTTCATCAGGATCCGGCCGACGTGGGTCTTGACCGTCTGCTCCGAGACGACCAGCTCCCCGGCGATCTCGGCGTTGGACAGGCCGCGGGCCACCAGCCGCAGCACGTCGGCCTCGCGCGGGGTGAGGTCGGCGTAGGCCTCGGGGCGGGCGTGCACCCGGTCGCGGCGGCGGGCCGCGATGTCGGCGATGAGCCGCTTGGTGACCGAGGGGGCGAGCAGCGCGTCGCCCCGGGCCACGGTGCGGACCGCGGCGCGCAGGTCGTCGACCGGGGCGTCCTTGAGCAGGAACCCGCTGGCCCCGGCGCCCAGCGCCTCGTAGACGTACTCGTCCAGGTCGAAGGTGGTCAGCACGAGGACCCGGGGGCCGTCGGCGCCGTCCCCGGCCGGGGCCCCGCCGGCGGGCGCGGTGATCTCCCGGGTCGCCTCCAGGCCGTCCATGACCGGCATCCGGACGTCCATCACGACGACGTCAGGGCGGTGCTCGGCGGTGAGCCGCACCGCCTCGCTCCCGTCCCGGGCCTGCGCGACGACGTCGATGTCCTCCGCGGCCCCGAGGAGCGTGGCGATGCCGTCGCGCACCATGGCCTGGTCGTCGGCGACTATCACGGTGATCGGCACCAGGCCACCCTACTGCCCGGAACCGGCCTGTCGCAGGGCCTCCCGCCCGGCCCGGGGGCCGCCGACCGCGGGCCGGGCGGCGCCGCGCACCGCCCGGTGGGGCGTCCTGCGCGGGCCGGCGGAGCAGCGCGGGAGGTCCGCCCTTCCGGCCGGGGAGGGGCCTGCCCGCCGATGTGGCCGGGTCGGCCCGGGGTCACCCCGCCGGTCCCGGTCCCCGGTCGGTGAGCGGGAGGAGCGCGCGGACCCGGAAGCCGCCCCCGGGCCGGGGGCCGGCCTCCAGGGTTCCGCCCAGGACCGCCGCGCGCTCCCGCATGCCGATCAGGCCGTGCCCGTCCGGGCGGCCGTCCTCCTCGGCGCGCGGCGAGGGCCCGGAGTCCGGGGCCGGGCCGTTGGAGACGCACACCTCCAGCGCACCGCCCTCCGGGGCGAGCCGGACCCGGACCGGGGCGCCGTGGGCGTGCCGGGCGGCGTTGCTCAGTGCCTCCTGCACGATCCGGTAGGCCGACCGCCCCACCGCGTCCGGCGCCGCCGCCTCCGCGGACCGGTCCTCCAGGTCCACCCGCATGCCCGCCTGCCGGGCGCCGTCCACCAGGTCGGCCAGGCGCTCCAGCCCCGGCTGCGGGGCGCGCTCGGCCTCCTCGCCCTGCTCGCGCAGGAGCCCCACCACCCGGCGCATCTCGGACAGCGCGCCGCGGGCCGCGTCCCGGACGGCGTCGAACGTCTCCACGGCCCCCGGCGGGAGGTCCGGGTACTTGTAGGGCGCCGCCTCCGCCTGGATCGCGATCATCGACATGTGGTGCGAGACCACGTCGTGCAGTTCGCGGGCGATCCGGGAGCGCTCCTCGGCCGCGGCCTTGCGCTCCTGGTCGCGGCGGCGCAGCTCGCTCTCCCGGGCCAGCTCGCGCTGGGCCGAGCGGCGGCCGCGCACGCTGGCGCCGAGCACGGTGACGCCCACCGCGACCGCGGAGATCCACAGCGGCTGGCCGAACGGGGTGGCGGCCACCGCCGGTGCGGGGGCGAAGCAGAGGGCCACGGTGATCGCGGCCGCGCCGCCCGCCACTCGGCCCGGGTGCGCGGCCGCCACCGCGTACAGCAGCACCGCCATCACGAGGAGGCCCGCCGCGGGCCACGGCCACAGGTCGTTGGGGGCCGACCCGTCCGAGCCGACCAGGAGCACGGTCAGGGCGAGCCCGCCGGCCGCGATCCGCCAGCCCAGCAGCGGGGCGACCGGGACCAGCAGCAGCGGCAGGGCGCAGAGCGCGCCCAGCACCGCGGCGAGCGGCGCCCCCAGCCCGTGGAAGCCGTACAGCTGCCCGCCGGCGCCCAGCGCGGCGAGCCCGGAGACCACCGCCAGCAGCGCCCAGGCGGTCCACTCCCGCCCGGTCACCCGCGGGTCCGGGTCCTCCTCCAGGGTGCGCGGCGGCGGGTCGCCCTCCGAGGGCAGCAGCAGCCACAGCACCGGGTAGGCCGGCAGCACCGTCCCGGGCAGCAGCAGGACGGCGGCCAGCCGCAGCCCGACCCGGAGCCGCCGGGAATCGCCGGCCAGGGCGGCGCAGACCCCGCCGAGCAGCCGGGTCCGGCGCGGCCTGCGCAGGCCGCGCAGGAGCCGGACGGGGCCGCCGGGCCGGGCCGTCCGCTCCCGCCAGGCGGCGTCGACCACGCCGTCCACCGGGGACAGCGGCGATCCGTGCGGCCGCGCCCGCGGGGGCCGGCCCGGCAGCTGCAGACCGCGCCCCTCCTCCTCGCGCCGGGTGCGCAGGTTGTCCCCGGCGAACAGCGCGGCCAGCGCCAGGGCCAGCGTCAGCAGCACCCAGTTCGTGTAGGGGAAGGCCGTGGCCAGGATGAGCAGCCCGGAGGTCACCGCCCCGACCCCGGCCGTCACCGGCACCCGGTACTGGCTCGCCACCACGAACAGCACCACGAGGTAGCCGGGCATCGCGGTGCCCAGCACGACGGTGTCGTTGGGGCCGTCGCCGCTCGGTACCAGCGAGGCCGCCACCACCGCCGCGGTCATCAGCCGCCAGGCCAGCAGCGGGGAGCTCGCCAGCAGGAGCAGCGGCAGCCCCACGGAGGCGCCGAGCGGGATCGCCGCGGCGGGAGGGAGCCCGTCCGGCGGAGGGAACCCGTGCACCAGGACGGACCCCGAGGCGGACAGCTCGGTGGCGGCGTCCGCCCCGGTGAGCAGGGCGGCGGCGGAGAGGACCAGCATCCGGCCGGCGGCGGCCCGCCCGGTCGCCGAGGGGCGGCCCGCGGCGTGCACCGCCCACAGCACCGGGTAGAGCAGCAGCGGGAGGACGGTGAGCGCGGCCAGTACGCGCACCCGCCCCACCGGCCGCCCGGTGCGCGCGGCGGACTCGGCGAACACCCCGCCCAGCAGCGGCGGGGGGACCGGGCGCTCCGGCGGCGCGGGCAGCAGCCGGGGCAGCTCCGAGGGCGCCTGCCAGAGCAGGGCGTACAGCAGCCGCCCCGGCCGCGCGGTGCCCCCGCCGCGCGGCTCGGCCTCCTGCGGTCCCGCCCCGCCGCCCGCCGGACCGGGTGTCTCCGTGGCCATGGCCCTCCCGTGCTGCCGCCGCTCCCCCGACGGACCCCAACCGTATTGGCCGGTCGACCGCCCGGCCATCCCGCCGCGGAGGGACCCGCCCTACGACCGGGGAGTGACCCGGAAGGCCCCGGCCTGCGCCCCCGCGAGCCTCCGCGATCGGGCGTCCCGCCCCGGCCCGGCGCCGTGCCCGCTCCGCCTCCCAGGACACCGCCGGGCCGCCCGGCCGGTGGAGGCGCCTCCCCGGTTCGAAGCGGCGGAAAGGGGCGGGAGCAGGTCGTCCGGGGCGGTCTCGCCCTCGGTGCGGGGTTGTCGAGAAGGAAGGCCGAGGACGCGGGGTGGGCGTGCCCTCCCTGCCGGGCCGTCCGGCCGGCTCGCGGGGATGCCGCTCCGAGTGAGGCGCGGCCCTGCCCGGAGTACGCGGTGGTCCGCATGCCTTGCGGGAGCCGTTCGGAGCGGCGGGAGGAGGTGCGGTGGGGGCCGGGACCGGAGGCGGGGTGCGGGAGCGCCGGGGGCCCGGCCCCGCCCCGCCCGCGGTCGGCGGGGAGGGCCGCCATGGGGACGTCCGACCACCGGGCATCCCGGTTCCCGGGGAGCATTAGGCTCGTTACCGGCCCACAAGGCCGGAGTCGGAAACGGAAGGGCAACGGTGCCGCCGCTCATGGACGTGCGTACCTACATCGAAGACCACCGGGACGAGTTCGTCGCCGAGCTGAAGGAATGGCTGGCGATCCCGTCGGTCTCGGCCGACCCGGAGCGCCACCCCGACGTGCGCCGCTCCGCCGAGTGGCTGGCGGGCCGCCTCTCCGCGGCGGGCTTCCCCGCCGTCGAGGTGTGGGAGACCGGCGGGATGCCGGCGGTCTTCGCCGAGTGGCCCGCGCGGGATCCGCAGGCGCCCACCGTCCTCGTCTACGGCCACCACGACGTGCAGCCGGCCGACCCGGTCGAGGAATGGGAGACCGACCCGTTCGACCCGGTCGAGCGCGGCGACCGGCTGGTCGGCCGGGGCGCCTCCGACGACAAGGGGCAGGTCCTCTTCCACCTGCTGGGGGTCCGCGCCGGCCTGGCCGCCTCCGGCGCCGACGCCCCGCCGGTCACCCTGAAGCTGCTGGTGGAGGGGGAGGAGGAGTCCGGGTCGCCGAACTTCGCCGAGCTGCTGAAGAACCGCCGCGACCGGCTCGACTGCGACGTCGCCGTCATCTCCGACACCACCATGTGGTCCGCGGACACCCCGTCGATGTGCGTCGGCATGCGCGGCCTCACCGACTGCCGGATCGACCTGTACGCCCTCGACCGCGACCTGCACAGCGGCTCCTTCGGCGGCGCCGTGCCCAACCCGGCCGCCGCGATGGCCCGGCTGCTCGCCGGACTGCACGCCGACGACGGCCGCATCGCCGTGCCGGGCTTCTACGACGACGTGCTGGAGATCGGCGAGGAGGAGCGCGCGCTGCTCGCCCGGCTCCCGTTCGACGAGGCGGAGTGGCTGCGCGCCGCCGGCGCCGCCGCCGCGGCGGGCGAGGCCGGCCGCAGCACCCTGGAGCGGATCTGGGTGCGCCCCACCGCCGAGGTGAACGGGATGTGGAGCGGGCACACCGGCGCCGGGAGCAAGACCATCGTGCCCAAGTCCGCGCACGCCAAGGTCAGCTTCCGGCTGGTGCCCGACCAGGACCCGCTGCGCATCCAGGAGGCGGTCCGGGCCTACGTGCACTCCGCCGCCCCCGAGGGCGTCCGCGCCGAAGTGGAGTTCGCCGGCCCCGGCGTCCGCCCGTGCGCCTCCGACCTCTCCTCGCCCGCGGTGCGCGCGGCCCGGGACGCCATGCGGCGCGCCTTCGGCACCGACGTGCTCTACACCCGGGAGGGCGGCAGCGGCCCCGAGGCCGACCTGGCCGAGGCGCTCGGCGCCCCGCTCGTCTTCGTCGCCGTCGGCCTCGACGACGACCGCATCCACGCCCCCAACGAGAAGGTGGAGGTGCCGCTGCTGCTGAAGGGCGCGGAGAGCATCGCCTACCTCTGGGAGTCCCTGGCCGAGCAGGCCTGACCCGGCCGGGCGGGCCAGCGTCCGCCCGGCACGTCCCATCCGGCACGAGGAAGGCGCGATGACCCCGAACGAACCGACGCCCCTGCTCTCCCGCAGCGCGGTCGACATGGCGGGACACCGGCGGACGGACCGGGAGTGGCTGGAGAAGGCCTGGGCCGACCCCCGCACCCGGGTGCTGGTCCTGGAGGGCGGCGACCCCACCGCCTACGGCTGGAAGGGCCTGCTGGCGCGGCAGTCGCGGGCACTGGTCGCCGAGGACGGCGGCGCGGTGCGGCTGGTCTTCACCGCGCCCGCCGAGGCGCCGCCCGGGGAGCGCTACCTGCTCGGCGCCGACGACGGCGGCCGGGCCTACTTCGCGGTCCGCGCCGACGCGGACCAGGAGCCGTTCCGCGACGCCGAGCAGGCCGGCCGCGGCCGGGCGGCGTCGCTGCGCGAGGTCGGGCCGCTGCTCGGCGCCCGCGACTCCGGGCTGCTGGTGCACGCCGTCGCGGTGGCCAACTGGAACGCCTCGCACGCCTTCTGCCCCGGATGCGGCTCGCCCACCCGGGCGGAGTCCGCCGGGCACGTCCGGATCTGCGAGCGGGAGGGCACCGAGCAGTTCCCGCGGATGGACCCGGCCGTCATCATGCTGGTGCACCGCGGCTCCGGGGCGGACGAGCAGTGCCTGCTCGGGCACAGCCCGGCCTGGCCGGAGAACCGCTACTCGGTGCTGGCGGGCTTCGTCGAACCGGGCGAGTCGCTGGAGAGCGCGGTGGTCCGCGAGGTCGCGGAGGAGGCCGGCGTCGCCGTGGCCGACCCCCGCTACCTGTCCTCCCAGCCCTGGCCGTTCCCGCGCAGCCTGATGCTGGGCTTCACCGCGAACGCCGTCGGCGAGGCCGAGCGCACCGACACCGAGGAACTCGCCGACCTGCGCTGGTTCACCCGCGAGGAGCTGCGCGCCGCGACCGGCTCGGGCGAGGTGCTGCTCCCGGGGCGGCTCTCCATCGCCCGGCTGCTCATCGAGCACTGGTACGGCGGCGAACTTCCCGGCGACTGGTGACCCGGGGGCCCTGCTCCGCGGCGGCTCCGGGGAAGGCCGGCCGGCCTCCCCCGGCCGGAGGGGCGGCCCGCGCAGGCGCCGCCCCGTCCCGCCGGAGGCATGCGGCGACCGGGGCGCGGCCGCGCGGAGTACCCCGACTCCCGTGCCGGTCCGAGCCCGGTCCGCCCGCGCGCGGCCGGCGGGGTCCCCGCCGGTTCAGCCGCGGGGGGAGGGGGCGCTCTGCGCCGCGGTGTTCTCCCCGGCGAGTTCGCCGGGGAGCGCGGTGAGCGGGTTGCTGCAGCTGGCGACGGTGTCGCGGGAGAGGTCGGCGACCTTGCGGCCGCGCGACCGGGCCGCCGTGCGCAGCAGCTCGAAGGCCTTGCGCGGGGCGATCCTGTGCCGCTCGGCGAGGACCCCGATGGCCTGCTCCACGACGACCCGCGTCTGCAGGGCGTGCTCCAGCTGCGCGACCGTGGCGCGCAGCCGCTCCACCTCGGAGGCGTCCTCCGGGGCGCGCGAAGGGGCCGGGCCCGGCGCGGGGACCCCGCCCTCCTCGGCCATCAGCAGGTCGGCGAGGACCATGGCGTTGAGCAGGTCCGGGAGCTCCTCGCCGCCGTGCACGCGCCACCCTCCGGGCGTGCGCATGATGCTGCCCGCGGCGGGTGCGCCGCCGTCGCCGTCTCGGATCGTGCTCTGTGGTGCCACGTGCATCCCCTACTTCTCCGTCGCCCCGCGCGCCCCCGGTGCGGGGCGCGGGCCGAGGTGCCGGCGCCGCCCGCGGGGTGCGGGCGGCGCGGCGCCTACGACAGCTCGGCGATCTTCTCCTTGACCTGCTTGAGCGACGGGTTGGTCAGTGCGGTCCCGTCGCCGAACAAAACCGTCGGGACCGTCTGGTTCCCGCCGTTGACCTTCATCACGTACTCGGCCGCCGCCGGGTCCTGCTCGATGTCGACCTCGTCGATCGCGATGCCCTCGCGCGAGAGCTGGCTCTTCAGCCGCTTGCAGAAGCCGCACCACGGGGTGCTGTACATCGTGATCGGGGCGGCGCTGGGGGTGGTCATCAGGTCTCGTCTCTCCTTGTCGTCCGGGCCGTCGCGAACGCCTCACGCCGCTCGCGTGCCATGAGAACACCGCCTAGTGACAACGCGCCGGACCGCTCCTAGCTTCCCCGGGGAGGCCTCCGTCACCTCGTGGGACGCCGCCGGATGCGACCTGGTTCCCGCCGTCCGGCCCGGTGCGGGCGGTGCGCGCGGCCGGTACCGGCCCCGGCCGGACGGGCCGCCGCCGTCCACAGGGCCGGTGCGAACACGCCGAACCCGGCGGTCCGGTCACCGATACTTGAGAGACTCGGTGTGCGGGCCGGTGCACGGTGTGGCCGGAGGCGGCCCCGGGCCGCAGCAGGACAGGATCGGAAACGGAGGACGTGCATGGACCCCGACCGCGTGCTGGAAGGGCTCGACCCGGAGCAGCTGGAGGCGGCGCGCGCGCTGCGGGGGCCGGTGTGCATCCTCGCGGGCGCCGGAACCGGCAAGACCCGGGCGATCACCCACCGCATCGCGCACGCGGTCGCCTCGGGGGTGGCGGCCGAGCAGCAGATCCTCGCGGTCACCTTCACCACCCGCGCGGCCGGCGAGATGCGCGGCCGGCTCCGCGCCCTGGGCGCCCCCCGGGTGCAGGCCCGCACCTTCCACGCGGCGGCCCTGCGCCAGCTCTCCTTCTTCTGGCCGCAGGCGGTCGGCGGCCCCCAGCCCACCCTGATCGACAGCAAGATCCAGGCCGTGGCGCGCTCCGCGCACGCCTGCGGGGTCGACGCCGACCGCACCGGGCTGCGCGACCTCGCCTCGGAGATCGAATGGGCCAAGGTCACCCAGGTCCGCCCGGCCGAGTACGAGAAGGCGGTGGCCAAGGCGGGCCGCACCCCGCCGATGCAGGCCGGCGACGTGGCCCGGGTCTTCGAGGGCTACGAGGAGATCCGCCGGGAGCGGAACCTGCTCGACTTCGAGTCGATGCTGGAGCTGACCGCCGCGATGCTGCTGGAGCGCCCGGAGATCGCCGAGCGGGTCCGCAGCCAGTACCGCTACTTCGTCGTCGACGAGTTCCAGGACGTCAACCCGCTGCAGAAGCTGCTGCTGGACGCCTGGCTCGGCGACCGGGACGACCTGTGCGTGGTCGGCGACCCCAGCCAGACCATCTACTCCTTCGCCGGCGCGACGCCCTCCTACCTCACCCGGTTCGCCGACGCCTACCCGCACGCCACCCTGGTCCGCCTGGTCCGGGACTACCGCTCCACCCCGCAGGTGGTGCGGGTCGCCAACGAGGTGCTCCGCCGCGCCCGGCCGGGGGCCGGGGGCGCCGAGGCCGGCCTGGAGCTGGTGGCGCAGCGGCCGGACGGCCCCGACCCGTCCTACACCGAGTACGACGACGAGCCCGCCGAGGCCACCTCGGTGGCCCGCCGGATCGCCGCGCTGGTCGAGACCGGCACCCCCGCCCGCGAGATCGCCGTGCTGTTCCGCACCAACTCCCAGTCGGCCGCCTACGAGCAGGCGCTGGCCGACGCCGGGATCGCGTTCACCGTCCGCGGCGCCACCCGGTTCTTCGAGCGCCCCGAGATCAAGCAGGCCGTGCACACGCTGCGCGGCGCCCGCCAGGGCGGCGGCTCCGACCCGATCACCGGCACGGTCCGGCACCTGCTCGCCCCCCTCGGGCTGACCGCGACCGCCCCGGAGGGGCGCCAGGCCCGGGAGCGCTGGGAGTCGCTGGCGGCACTGGCCCAGCTCGCCGACGACATCGCGGTCGAGCGGCACCGCGGCGAGTGCGGCCTGGACGGCGGCGGGGGCGCCGCGGAGCGGCCGCAGAACGCGCCGCTGGGCGCGAACTGCGCCTGCGGCCGCCCCTACACCGCCACCCTGGACGACTTCTCCGAGGAGCTGGACGCCCGGGTCGCCACCGAGCACGCGCCGGAGATGGAGGGCGTCACGCTCGCCTCGCTGCACGCGGCCAAGGGCCTGGAGTGGGACGCGGTCTTCCTGGTCGGCCTCACCGAGGGCATGATGCCGATCATCTACGCCGAGACCGACGAGCAGGTGGAGGAGGAGCGCCGGCTGTTCTACGTGGGCGTCACCCGGGCCCGCGAGTACCTGTCCGCCTCCTGGTCGCTGGCGCGCTCCCCGGGCGGCCGCAAGACCCGCAAGCCCACCCGGTTCCTGGACGGCCTGCGCCCGGCCTCCCCGTCGCTGGCGGCCGGCCGCCGGGACCGGTCCCGCGCGGCGAAGACGGTGCGCTGCCGGATCTGCGGGAACACTCTGACCGAGGCCGCCGAGCGGAAGCTGGCGCGCTGCCTGACCTGCCCGGCCGACTACGACGAGGAGCTGCTGGAGCGCCTCCGGGAGTGGCGCAAGGCCACCGCGGCCGCGCAGAAGGTGCCCGCCTACGTGGTGTTCACCGACGCCACCCTGCAGGCCGTCGCGGAGCACGTGCCGGGCAGCACCGCGCAGCTCTCCCGGATATCCGGTGTCGGCGCGGTGAAGCTGGAGCGCTACGGTGAGGCCGTGCTGGCCCTGTGCGCGGGGGAGGAGCCCCCCGCACCGGACGGAGTGGGGGAGCCGGATGACGAGTGACGACCGCCGGACCGCGACCGCGGCGCCCGAACCGCCCGCCGAGCCGGGCGGCGCGCCTCCGGCCGACCCGGCCCGCAGGCAGACGCTCGACGCCCTGCTCGACATCCTCGACCTGGAGCGGATCGAGGACGACATCTTCCGCGGCTCCAGCCCGGACGACGGCCCGCAGCGGGTCTTCGGCGGCCAGGTCGCCGGCCAGGCCCTGGTGGCGGCGGGGCGGACCGTGCCCGCCGAGCGCCGGGTGCACTCGCTGCACGCCTACTTCATCCGCCCCGGCGACCCCTCCGTGCCGATCGTTTACGAGGTGGACCGGGTCCGCGACGGCCGCTCCTTCACCACCCGCCGGGTGACCGCGGTCCAGCACGGCCGGGCGATCTTCACCCTGTCCGCCTCGTTCCACAAGGCCGAGCCCGGCCTGGAGCACCGGGTCTCCATGCCCGCCGTGCCCGGTCCGGAGGAGCTCGCGGGCATGCGGGAGCGGCTGCAGGCCGCCTTCGGCAAGGTGCCCCGGTTCGCCGGCTGGCACCCGATCGAGCTGCGCCCGGTGGGCCCGCTCTCCTTCGAGGTGGAGCGGGACCCGTCGCTGAGCACCACGGAGAACCTGGTCTGGCTCAAGGTCGACGGGGAGCTCCCGGACGACCCGCTGCTGCACGTCTGCCTGATGACCTACGCCTCCGACATGACCCTGCTGGACACCGTGCTGCTCCGGCACGGCCGCTCGTTCGCCGGGATCTCGATGGCCAGCCTGGACCACGCCATGTGGTTCCACCGGCCGTTCCGCGCCGACGAATGGCTGCTCTACGCCCAGGAGACGCCGAGCGCCTCGGGCGCCCGCGGGCTGGCCCGCGGCCTGGTGTACACCCGCGGCGGCGACCTGGTCTGCTCGGTGGTGCAGGAGGGGCTGATCCGGGTGGTCGGCGACCCCGCCGAGGGGTGACGCCGGCCGCACGGCCCCCGCTCCCCGACGTTCCCGGACCGCCCGCGGTTCCCGGAAACCCCGGCCGGGTCCGGACGAAAACGCAGGTCAAAAATAGGTTGCCGGTTTTCGGCGGACCACTCTACAGTTGACTTCGTCAGCGCCCGCGCAGGCAGGCGGCGAGAGCCGCAGGCCCGATCAGAAGGAGGTGTCCCAATCCGATGACGGAGATGAAGAGCGAATTCGGTAGCGCCGTGCGCTTCGCCGTGCTCGTTTCCGGCGAGTGGGGCACCCAGCGCGGCGCTCGCGTGTCCACCGGCGACCAGGCCGGCGCCCTCAGCGCCGCCGCCCTGATCCTCGCCGATGCGTCCGGCAATGAGAGCACCACCGGTATGTCCGGAGGCGTCCGCTCGACGGCCGGCTATCGCGAGGGTCGGCCGGAGCACACCGCCGACAGCGGACCGATTCAACTGCTCGCACACGCAGAAACCCAGCGCCCGAAGGGCGCGGTGGGGGTGTGTCCACGGAGCGCACCGGCTTAACTCCAGCCGGGACGACCTCCCGTGGCCGCGGCCCTCACTGAGGGGCCGCGGCTTTTTCGTTCTTCCGCAGGAGCCCGTTTCCAGTCTCTTCCGAGGCATGGACGGTCTTCGTGGAGCGTCCGATCAGTCCGGCCCCGATCGAAGATCCGAGTCGTAACGCCGAGGACGAACGAATCAGGGAGGACACCGATGCTCGCGTCGGTCCTGGAGACCCCGTGGCTCGCGGAGGAGGAGGTTCCCTGCCGCCGGGAGCCGGACCTCTTCTTCGCCGAGGCCCCGGCCGATGTCGAGGCGGCCAAGGTCGTCTGCCAGAGCTGCCCGTTCAAGGAGAGCTGCCTGGCCGACGCCCTGGAGCGCCGGGAGCCGTGGGGCGTCTGGGGTGGTGAGCTGCTCGTCGCCGGCAAGGTCGTGGCGCGCAAGCGGCCCCGCGGCCGCCCGCGGAAGCACCCCCGCCCGGTCGCGGCCTGACCCGGCCCGCACCCGCCCCGAGAAGAAGCAGAACCTGCCCGGCCCGATCGGACCCGTGAAGGGCCCGGCACCGGAGAGACACGCGAAGGAATGATGGACATGCACACCATGCTGGAACTGCTCAGGCCCACCCGCCCCGCCGAGCCCGTCGAGGCCGGGGACAGGGAGCGGCGCAGGCTGTCCGCCCGCCGGCTCCGCGCCGAGCTGCGCGAACGCGAGCGCCAGGAGCGCGCGATCATGGAAATAGCGTGGTCGCGGCTGTGTTGACGGCCTGAGACACCGGTCCGGAGGGCCGGCGCCCGCCGGGCGCCGGCCCTCCGGCCTTCCCGGGGGCGGGCCCGGCGCTGCCAGAGGAGCGGAGAGGCGGGGTTCCCCCGCCGGGTCCGGGGCTCCGAGCCGCTCCGGTGCCCGCCGGAGGGGCCCCGGCCCCGCCCGGCCGGACCCGGGGGGGCGGCCTCCGGGACGGGGCCGGGAGCCGCCGCGGCCGGGTCCGCCGGAGCGGTCCGGAGGGGCGGACACCCCCTGGCCGGGCCCCGTTCCCCGGGCGTTCGGCGGCCGGATCGGCCGCGGCCACCGGCGCGGCGCCGCCCGCTGGCCGGATCCGGCCAGCATCGGCCGGCGGGCGCGGGGCGCCCGGGGCCGCCGGGAACACCGGGGAGCGGGCTCACCTCCGCCGCACGGGGGAGCCGCCCCGCGTGCGCCTTTCCGACCCGGGGAAATGAGGCGATTCACCGCCGGAAAGCGATATCCGTCTCTGGGGAGTGTCGCATCGGTGGGATACCGTGGCTTTGTGCCTCAGAACACAGAAGTCGAGGTACGCCGAAGTCCCCGCCGGCGGCGGACGGTCTCCGCCTACCGCGACGGGGACAAAACGGTCGTCCTCGTGCCAGCCACGTTCTCCCGCGCCGAAGAAGAGCAGTGGGTCGACCGGATGCTGGGTCGGCTCCAGGCCCGCGACGTGCGGCGCCGACCGGGGGACGCGGCCCTGCACGACCGCGCCGTGGACCTCGCCGACCGCTATCTCGGCGGCCTCGCCCGCCCCTCCAGCGTCCGATGGGTCGACAACCAGAACACGCGCTGGGGCTCGTGCACCCCCGACACCGGGGCCATCCGCCTCTCCAAGCGCCTGTCCGGCATGCCCGCCTGGGTGGTGGACTACGTCCTCCTGCACGAACTGGTCCACCTGATCATCCCCAACCACGGCCCGGAGTTCTGGGCGATGGTGCGCCGCTACCCCAAGGCCGAGCGGGCCCGGGGCTACCTTGAGGGGGTCAGCGCCGCGTCCCGGCTCCCCGGGGACGGGACCGCTCCGATCGGCGAGGACGAGGACGACGTCGTCGACTGAGCCGCCGGCGGCCGACCCCGCCGGACCGGACGCAGAGGAAGGGGACCCGCGCGTGCAGAGGACGGCCGCCGTGCTCATGACCGGTGAGACGGGGGCCGCGCCCCCTCCCGGGATCGACCCGGACGCCTTCGCCGACGCGCTCACCGAGGACGCCTACGAGGTGGCCGCCGGGCTGGAGCGCTGCGGTGCGGCGGTGGCGGTCTGGGCGCCCGACCCGGGGCGGGCCGCCCTGCTGGAGGCCCGCGCGGCCGGTGTGACCTGGCCCGGAACCCCGGTACTGAGGCTGGGCGGGCCGTCGGCGCTGGAGACGCTCCTGGCGGAGCTGCACCGGCGCGGCACCGGACTGGCCGCGGTACTGGCGGCCGACGCCCCCGACTTCCCTCCGCTGCTCATGGCCAAGCTCTTCCGTGCCCTGGGCCGGGCCGACGCCGCGGTGAGCCCGGCCGACGGCGGCGGGCTCACCGCCTTCGCCGCCCGGCTGCCCGCCCCGGCCTGGACCTCCGGGGTCGGACTGGACACCCCCGACGCGGTGGCGGCGCTCACCGCCGCACGCCCGTCCCGCTCCGCGCTGGCCCTGGTCCCCGGCTGGCACCGGCTGCGCACCCCCGCCGACACCGCCCGCCTCGACCCCGGCCTGGAAGGCTGGGAATCCACCCGGGCCCTGCTGGAGGGCCCGGCCGGCCTTCCCCGCTGAACCCGTTCCACCCGAGGGCCGCCCCCTCCGGACGGGGACTCCGGGTAGGTGAGGCGCCCGGCCGCCCCCGCCTCTCTCCGGGCCCTCTCCGAAAGGGGCCGCGAACGCCTGTGCGGCCGGACGCCTCACCCGGCCCGTGCGCCCCGCCCGGATCCGCGGTCCACCGGGAGCGGCGGAGGCCGCTGGGGCGGTGGACCCGCCGTGCGCCACCGGGCCGGGCACGGCGCGGCGGCGGAGCGGCCGGAACCGTGCCGCCCGCCGTGCCGGGCCCCGGCACGGCGGGCGGTTCCGGAGAGGCGGCCGGGCGGCGGGGGTCAGGCGGGGCGGGCGCGGACCGCCGCCGCAGCGGCGGCGAACAGGGCGCGGCAGGCGTCGTCGGTCGGCTCGGGGAGGTCGTCGACGGGGAACCAGCCCAGATCGGCGGATTCGTCGGGGTCGATGGAGAGCGCGGCGCCGTCCGGGGCGACCACCGCGTACTGCACGTCCAGGTGCCAGGTCCCGCCGGCGCAGGGGACCCGGTGCCGGTCGAGGCGGACCGGGCCGGGCAGCGGGCGCAGGCCGGTGATGCCGGACTCCTCCCCGGCCTCGCGCAGCGCGGCGCCGAGCAGGGTGGCGTCGGTGTCCTCGCAGTGGCCGCCGGTCTGCAGCCACAGCCCGATCCTGCCGTGCAGGGTGAGCACGCCCTTCGTCCCGCTCGGGTCGAGCACGGCGGCGCTGGCGGTGATGTGGCCGGCGGTGCAGGAGCGGTTCAGGGCGTCCGGGTGGGCGTCGATGTGCTCCAGGTAGGAGCGGCGCAGCCGCTCCTGCCCGGCGTCCGGGGCCGCCCAGGCGGACAGCTCGGCGCGGGCGTCGTCGGCCAGGCTCATGCGCCGTCCCGCGGGCCGCTCTCCGGGCCGTCGCCCTTCTCCCCGGAGTCCTTCCCGCCGTCCGCGGAGCCGCCGTCCTCAAGGCCCTCGGTGAACCGGGAGATGTCCAGGTCGAGCTGGTCGCCGCCGGCGCCGCCGCCGGAGACGAACCCCTCGGGGTCGTCCAGGTCGGAGCCGGAGGGCATCAGGTCGGGGTGCTCCCACAGCGCGTCGCGGCCCTCGCCGCCGCGCGCCTCGGTCAGCGCGCTCCACAGCGCGGCGGCCTCGCGCAGCCGGCGCGGGCGCAGCTCCAGGCCGACCAGGGTGGCGAAGGTGTGCTCGGCCGGGCCGCCGGTCGCGCGGCGCCGCCGGGTGGCCTCGGCCAGCGCGCCGGCCTGCGGCAGGCGGCCGCGCACCGCCTCGTCCACCACCACCGAGACCCAGCCCTCGACCAGTGCGAGGGAGGTCTCCAGGCGGGACAGCGAGGCCTTCTGCCGCGGGGTGTCCTCCGGCTGGAAGAGGCCCTCGCCGCCGGAGAGCGCCTCCTGCAGCGCCTCCGGGTCGGACACGTCGATCCCGCCGAGCCGCTCCTCCAGGCCGCTCATGTCGAAGGACATCCCGGCGGCGTACTCCTCGACCAGGCCGAGCAGGTGCGAGCGGAGCCACGGCACGTGCGCGTAGAGCCGGTGCAGGGCGGCCTCGCGGGCGGCCAGGTAGAGGCGGACCTCCTCCTCCGGGATCTGCAGCCCCTCGCCGAACTTCTCCACGCCGTGCGGGAGCAGCGCGGCGCGGCCCTCGCCGGCCAGCGGCAGCCCGACGTCGGTGGAGCCGATCACCTCGCCGGCCAGCTCGCCGATGGCCTGCCCGGCCTGCTGGCCGACGAGCATGCCGCCCATCTGCTGCATCATGCCCATCAGCGGCCCCGCCATGGACTGCATCTCCTCGGGCATGTTCTGCCCCATGGAGGTGACGATCCGGGAGGTGAGCGGGTCGCACAGCCGGGTCCAGGCGGCCATGGTGCGCTCCACCCACTCGGCGCGGCTCCACGCCTCGGTGGTCTGCACGCCGGACGGCAGCGGGGTGGCCTCGTTCAGCCACAGGTCGGCCAGGCGGATCGCCTCGGACACCTGCGCGTACTGCAGCGGGCCGATACTGGCGTCGCCCTGCTGGGAGACGGTGTGCCGGGCGATGTTCTTGGCCATGTCCCAGTTGATGCCGCTGCCGCCGTCACCGGGGGCGGCGGAGCCCGGCGCGGGCGCCGCCGCCATCATGTCGGCGAACTGGCGGAGCATCTGGGCCATCTGCTGCGGGTCCCCGAAGGGGAAGTCGCCCGGCCCGGGGGTCCCACCGCCTGGGCCGCCGCTGCCGGCACCCGAGCCGGAGCCGCCCGGGCCGCGCCCGGACTCGTCGTCGGGGTCGTTCGGCATGCTGAAACCAAAAGGCAGGTCACTCACGATTAGACCTCAGGCAGGATAGGAATGTCTCCACTGTCACGTTAGCTGGGAGCAGCCCGGAGTGAGTACTGAAAACGGCCAGGTTCGCCCACAGCACAGCCCGGACGGCGACGGCCCCGTGATCGCGGTTACGGGCGCCGCCTCCGGCGTGGGCCGACTGCTGGTCGAACGTCTGCGGGCCGCCGCGGGTTCCGGGGGCGTCGCGCGCGTCGTCGGGATCGACGCCGCCCCGGCCGGCGAGGACGGCTCCGAGCCCTTCCCGCAGGGCGGCGGGGTGGAATGGTGCGCCGCCGACATCCGCGACCCGCTGGTCGCCTCCCGCCTCTCCGGGGTGGACGTGCTGGTGCACACCGAGGCGGAGCGGAGCGCGGACGCCTCGCACCGGGAGCGCAGGGCGGCCGCGGTGCGCGCCGCCCAGACCCTGCTCACCGCGGCCGCGGCGGCCCGGGTCTCCCGGGTGGTCCTGGTCACCAGCACCATGGTCTACGGCGCGGCGCCGGACAACCCGGTCCCGCTGAGCGAGGACGGCGAGGTCGCCGTCGAGGGCGGGGTCGGCCTGGTCGGCGACTTCGCCGAGGTGGAGGACCTGGCCCGCAGGGCCCGCCGGGCGCACCCCGGCCTGTCGGTCACCGTGGTGCGGCCGGCCCCCCTGGTCGGGCCGGACCTGGACACGGTGCTCACCCGGCACTTCGCCGCGCCCCGGCTCATCTCGGTCAAGGGCACCGAGCAGCGCTGGCAGTTCTGCCACGTGGACGACCTGGCCGGCGCGCTGGAACTGGTCGCCGTGCAGGGGGTGGACGGCAAGGAGGGGGCGCTCGCGGTCGGCTGCGACGGGTCGCTCGGCCAGGAGGAGGCCGAGGAGATCGCCGGGCTGCGCCGCTTCGAGGTCCCGGCCAACCTCGCCTTCGGCGCCACCCAGCGGCTGCACCGGGCCGGGATCACCCCGGCCTCCGCGGGCGAGCTGAAGTTCCTCGTCTACCCGTGCGTGGTGGACTGCGCCACGCTGCGCGCGGCGGGATGGCGGCCGTCCTACACCAACGCCGAGGCGCTGCAGGCGCTGCTGGAGGCGCGCGGCGGCAAGCACGCCCTGGTCGGGCGGACCCTGGGCCGCAAGGAGGCCACCATCACCGCGGCGAGCGCGGCCGGCGCCGCGGTCGCCGCGATCGGCACCGCCGCCGCAGTCCGCCACCTGCGCAAGCGCCGCCGGGTGTGAGCCCGGACCGCGCCAGGAGGACGGCCCGGCACCGGGCGGGCGGCCGAACCGCAGGGGCGCCGGGCCGGCCCCGGCCCGTGGCCGGCTCCGAAATCCGCCGCGCCCTTTCCGAACGGCTTGGACGATCCTCCTCCCGGAACGGCGCGTTGGTACGGTCATGGATGTGGAAGCCATCACTCTTGCAGGCATTCGGGACACCCCGATCTCCGTCGACGAGGTCCTCGCAGCGGTCGAGGACCCGCGCGCCGGCGGCACCGCCTTCTTCATCGGCACCGTCCGCGACCACGACCAGGGGCGCGGCGTCGCCCGGCTGGCCTACTCGGCGCACCCCAGCGCCGAGGAGCGGATGCGCGAGGTGATGGAGAAGGTCGTCGCCGACACCTCTGAGGGCGGGCGCCCGGTCCGCCGGGTGGCGGCGCTGCACCGCGTCGGCGACCTGGAGATCGGCGACACGGCGGTGGTGGTCGCCGCGGCCGCGGGCCACCGCGGGGAGGCCTTCGAGGCCTGCCGCCGGCTGATCGACGACATCAAGGCCGAGGTGCCGATCTGGAAGCACCAGACCTTCGGCGACGGCGGCGCGGAGTGGGTCGGCGCCCAGGGCTGACCGGCCCGGCCCGCCGCGGCATGCCGGGAACGTCCGGAACTGCGCGGGCCGTAGGCTGTGCCCCATGCTCCGTCGTGTCAAGACCCTCCTCGCGGCACTCACCGTGCTGTGCGCACTGGCCGTGGGCGCGGCCTACCTGCCGGTCCCCTACCTGGTGGCCTCGCCCGGCCTCGCGCTGAACACCCTCGGCGACAACTCCGAGGGCGACCCGGTGATCCACATCGAGGGCACCGAGGAGTACCGGCACGACGGCGGGCTCTCCATGGTCACCGTGCAGTACGCCGGCGGGCCGGACGCCCGGCTGAACATCCTCTCCGTCATCGGCGCCTGGCTCTCCCCGACCCAGGCGGTGCTGCCCGAGGCGGCGCTCTTCCCGCCGGACCGCAGCATCGAGGACGTCACCGAGAGCCAGACCCTGGCCATGGACGACTCGCAGACCACGGCGACCGCGGCCGCCCTCAACGAGCTCGGCGTCGACTACGGGCTGCGCCCCATGGTCGCCGGGGTGCAGAAGGACGCCCCCGCCGAGGGCGAGCTGGAGCAGGGCGACATCATCCTGGAGGTCGACGGCGAGCCGGTTAAGGACAAGGCCGAGGCCGCCGAGCGGGTCGGCGACCGCGACCCCGGCGACGAGGTCGAGCTCACCGTGGACCGCGCCGCGGAGAAGGGCGCGGACGAGACCGCACTGAAGCTCACCACCGAGGAGAGCGACGAGGGCGGCGCCGTCGTCGGCATCATGATCGCCGACGACCCGGACTTCCCCTTCGAGGTCGAGTTCCAGGTCGGCGACATCGGCGGCCCCAGCGCCGGGATGATGTTCGCGCTGGGCATCATGGACCGCCTCGACCCGGACGGGCTGACCGGCGGGAAGCAGGTCGCCGGCACCGGCACGATCGACACCGAGGGCAGGGTCGGCGGGGTCAGCGGCGTCGCGCAGAAGATGGTCAGCGCGCGCGACCTGGGCGCCGAGTACTTCCTGGTCGCCGAGGAGAGCTGCGCGCAGACCTTCGAGTCGGCGGCCGCCGGCGACATCGAGGTGCTCAAGGTCGCCGAGCTCTCCGACGCGGTCCGCGCGCTGGAGGCGATCAAGTCCGGCGAGGGCCTGTCCGAGCTGCCGCGCTGCGAGCCCGGCCAGGCCGGCTGAGCCCGGCGGCGCCCGCCGGACCCGGCGCCCCGCCCCGATGACCGCGGCGCCGCGGCCCCGTCAGAGCGCTCTGACAGGGCCGCGGCGCCGCGGTCATCGCCTTGGCGGGCCTTCCCGCCGGCGGCCGGAAGGACGCGGGGGAGAGGTCACTCCTCCTCGAAGGTCAGCGCCAGCGCCGAGGTGAGCGCGGGCACCAGGTCCTCCCCGTTGAGCACCTGGTCTTCGCTGTCGTGCGAGCGCATCCGCAGTGCCGCGTGCCGGCCGCCGTCCCGCAGCACGCCGGCGACCATCCGGATCTCCTCGCTGCCGTCCTGGGCCTTGGCCCACTCCCCGGTGTCGGCGCCGCGCGGCGGGTCCAGGGTCGCGTCGGACCCCTTCAGCACCAGCCGCTCCAGCACCAGGGCGCACCCGGCCACCGCTTCCGGCCAGGCGATGCTGCCCAGGGCCTCCTCCAGCGGGACGCCGTCGGGCAGCGCCTCCTGCTCGACCGGGGTCAGCTCGGCGGGGTCGGCGGACGGGTCCAGGCCGAGCATCGAGGCCAGCGCCGGCTCCTGGCGGGCCAGCTCGGCGGTGGGGACGAGGGCGTACACCCGGGGCGGCTGGTCCCAGCCCTGCTCCGAGGCGTGGCGCTCCAGGTCCATGACGGCGTCGCGGATCAGATAGGTCACCCCTCCATGGTGCCCGAAACCCCGCCCCGGACGGTCCCCGGCGGCCGCGGGCCGGCCTCCCGGATCCCCTGTGGACGCGCCCGCCGCGGGCGCTAGGGTCGACGTGCGGGCTCCGCCGAGACCCCGCCGATGCCGCTCCGATGTGATGTTGTCACCGCACCGGCGCGGGGTTTCGGGAACCCGTGGCGGAGCCAATAAGTTGCCGATACAGAGGGGCGGACACGTCCCTCGCGTCCAACGACAGTCATGACGAGGGGGAGGCGTGAGCTTCCGATCGCCCGGCGCTCCAACCGCGCGCATGCCTCGACGATCCCGGCTGCTCGCGCCCGTCGCAGCGGTCGTCGTCGTCATCGTCGCGGGCCTTCTGGTCGCCGCGAATTTCGTGACCGACTACAAGTGGTACGAGTCGGTCGGCTACACATCGGTCTTCCTGACCGAGCTGCGCACCCGCGCCATGCTCTTCGTGGGCGCGGCGCTGCTGATGGTGCTCATCGTCGGTGCCAGCATCTACTTCGCCTACCGGTCCCGCCCGCTGACCCGGCCGATGAGCCTGGAGCAGCAGGGCCTGGACCGCTACCGGATGGCGATCGAGCCGCACCGGAAGCTCTTCTTCTGGCTGATCGCCGGCGGCCTGGGGCTGCTCACCGGCGCCTCGGCCAGCGCCGAGTGGGGCACCTACCTGCAGTACGCCAACCGGAACCCGTTCGGCCAGACCGACCCGCAGTTCGGGATCGACATCTCGTTCTTCGCGTTCACCTACCCGTTCCTGCGGGTGGTGCTCGGCTACCTGTTCGCCGCCGTGGTGCTCGCCTTCATCGCCGCGGTCGTGGTGCACTACCTGTTCGGCGGGGTCCGGCTGCAGTCCCAGGGGCAGCGCGCCACCCCGGCGGCGCGGGTGCACCTGTCGGTGCTGCTCGGCCTGTTCGTGCTGCTGAAGGCCGCCGCCTACTGGCTCGACCAGTACGGCCTGGTCTTCTCCAACCGGGGCTACACCTTCGGTGCCTCCTACACCGACGTGAACGCGGTGCTCACCGCCAAGATCATCCTGGCGATCATCGCGGTCGTCTGCGCGCTGCTGTTCTTCGCCAACATCTACTTCAAGAACGCCATGGTGCCGATGGTCAGCCTCGGCCTGCTGGTGCTCTCGGCGGTGCTGATCGGCGGCGTCTACCCGCAGCTGGTCCAGCAGTTCACGGTCAGCCCGAACGAGCAGCGCGAGGAGAAGCCCTACATCGCGCGCAACATCGAGGCGACCCGCGGCGCCTACGGCATCGCGGAGGCGGAGAGCGAGACCTACGACGCCACGACCGAGCTCACCCCCGAGCAGCTCTCGGCGGAGGCCTCCACCATCCCCAGCGTCCGGCTGGTGGACCCCTCCGTCGTCTCGCAGACCTTCCAGCAGATGCAGCAGGTCCGCGGCTTCTACCAGTTCCCCGAAGTGCTCGACGTGGACCGGTACAAGGACGCCGAGGGCAACACCGTCGACACCATCATCGCCGCCCGCGAGCTGGACGGGCCGCCGGAGGGCCAGGACAACTGGCTGACCCGGCACACCGTCTACACCCACGGGTTCGGCATCGTGGCGGCGGCCGGCAACCAGGTCGACGCCGAGGGGCGGCCGGTCTTCACCCAGTACAACATCCCGCCCACCGGTGAGCTCTCCGAGGTGAACGGCGAGTACGAGCCGCGCATCTACTTCGGCCAGCAGGGCGCCGAGTACGTCATCGTCAACGCCGAGCCGGAGTACGACTACCCGCTCGACTCCGGCGGGGAGAACAACGAGGAGATCACCACCAGCGAGGACGTCGAGGGCCAGGGCGGCGGCGCCGACGAGGGCCGGGCCCCGGCGGACGGCGCCGAGGCCGAGGCGGGCTCCTCGCCCTCCCCGGAGGCGAGCCCCGAGGCGACCGAGGAGAGCCCCGAGGCCACCGAAGGCGGCGGCGGGGGCGAAGGCGGCGGAGGCGGAAGCCAGGCCACCAACCACTACGAGGGCGACGGCGGCGTCGAGCTCAGCTCGTTCTTCGACCGCATCCTGTACGCGCTGAAGTACAGCGAGCCGGACATCCTGCTCAACACCGCGATCACCAGCGAGTCGCAGATCCTCTACGAGCGGGACCCCTCCGACCGGGTGGAGAAGGTCGCGCCGTTCCTCACCGTGGACGGCAAGCCCTACCCGGCGGTGGTCGACGGCCGGGTGCAGTGGATCGTGGACGCCTACACCACGAGCTCCCACTACCCCTACTCGACGCCGATCGACTTCGCCCGCGCCACCGAGGACACCTTCAGCCAGGGCACCGACTCGGCCACGGCGCTCCCCGGCAACCAGGTCAACTACATCCGCAACTCGGTCAAGGCCACCGTCGACGCCTACGACGGCACGGTCACCGTCTACGGGTGGGACGAGAAGGACCCCGTCCTCAAGACCTGGTCCGAGGCGTTCCCCGGGGTGGTCACCAGCAAGGAGGACATCAGCGACAAGCTCAAGCAGCACCTGCGCTACCCGGACGACCTGTTCAAGGTGCAGCGGGAGATCCTCAAGCGCTACCACATCACCGACCCGGACGCCTTCTACGGCGGCCAGGACTTCTGGGACATCCCCTCCGACCCGACCAAGGAGGGGGACAGCCCGGAGCCGCCGTACCGGCAGACCCTGCGCTACCCCGGCGACGACGAGGCGAGCTTCGCCCTCACCTCCACGTTCGTGCCGAGGGGCCGGGACAACCTGGCGGCGTTCATGTCGGTGGTCAGCGACGTGGAGTCCGAGGAGTACGGCAAGATCCGGATGCTGGAGCTGCCGCGCAGCACGGTGATCCTCGGCCCCGGCCAGGTGCAGAACGCCTTCCAGTCCGACGCGGACGTCCGGGAAGTGCTGCTCCCGCTGGAGCAGAGCTCGGCGGAGGTCACCTACGGCAACCTGCTCACCCTGCCGTTCGGCGACGGGCTGCTCTACGTCGAGCCGCTGTACGTGCAGGCCGGCGGCGGGGGCGACGCCTCCTACCCGCTGCTCCAGCAGGTGATGGTCGGCTTCGGCGAGGAGGTCGCCATCGGCGGCAACCTCCAGGAGGCGCTCAACAACCTGTTCGAGGGCGAAGAGGGCCCGCTGGACGAGGAGCAGCCCAAGGGCGACGGCCAGGACGGCGGCGGAGACGGCGGCGGCGGTGGCGGCGACGCCCTGACCCAGGCGCTGGACGACGCGGCCAAGGCCTACGAGGACAGCCAGGAGGCCATGAAGAAGGGCGACTGGGAGGCCTACGGCAAGGCCGTCGACGAGCTGGGCAAGGCTCTGGAGCGCGCGGAGAAGGCGCGCGAGGAGCAGGGCGAGTAGGAGGCCTTCCCGGTCCGGTTCCGCCGGCGGTGTCCACCGCGGGGCGGGGGTGTGCGACCCCCGCCCCGCGGTGCGTTCCCGGGGCGCCCCGGTCCCGGTTCCGGGGGAGGCGCCCCGGTTCCGGGGGTGTGGCGGGGCGGCGGGGCGCCGAGTTGGCACTGGTGGTCGCGGGGCGCTAAGGTTGAGAACACAACGACGCGGGGTGGAGCAGTTCGGTAGCTCGCTGGGCTCATAACCCAGAGGTCGCAGGTTCAAATCCTGTCCCCGCTACCAGAGCAGGGGCCCGGTACTCGGAAGAGTGCCGGGCCCTTCGCCTTTCCGGCGGCCGTTCCCCCCGCCCGGTGCCCCCGGCGCAGGGGGCGGGGAGGGGCGGGAGTCCGGGCGGCCGCCCCGGCGGCTCTCCGCACCCCGGGGCGGGGCCACACCGGCCCGGCGGAGCGCCGGCGGCCCCGGCGGAAACGATTTGGTGCTGCGGCCGGGAACCGCTAAGCTGAAGGCACATCGACGCGGGGTGGAGCAGTTCGGTAGCTCGCTGGGCTCATAACCCAGAGGTCGCAGGTTCAAATCCTGTCCCCGCTACCAGAGCAGGGGCCCGGTACTCGGAAGAGTGCCGGGCCCTTCGCCTTTCCGGCGGGTCTCCCGGCTCCGGTGCCCTCCGCCCGGTCGCGCCCTCCGATCGCCGCTCCCGGCCGCACCCTTCCCTCCGGCGCCCGCCCCTCCCGTGCGCCCGGCGGGCCGCGTGCGCCCTTCTCCCGGCGGCGGAGCGGGGTGCACCGCCGAGCCCCGGCCGGCGGGGCGCCGGGCCGCCTCCGCCGGCCTCCGGGGGAGGCGCCCCGGTCCCGGTTCCGGGGGAGGCGCCCCGGTTCCGGGGGTGTGGCGGGGCGGCGGGGCGCCGAGTTGGCACTGGTGGTCGCGGGGCGCTAAGGTTGAGAACACAACGACGCGGGGTGGAGCAGTTCGGTAGCTCGCTGGGCTCATAACCCAGAGGTCGCAGGTTCAAATCCTGTCCCCGCTACCAGAGCAGGGGCCCGGTACTCGGAAGAGTGCCGGGCCCTTCGCCTTTCCGGTGGCCGTCCCCCCGCCCGGCGCCCCTGCGGCCCCGGGGCACCGGGCGGGCCGTTCAGGACTCCTCGGAGGTCCGGCCCTCGCGGATGGTGATCCGGCGGTCCGCGGCCTCGGCGACCAGCGGGTCGTGCGTGACGATGACGACCGCGGCGTTCCGCTTGCGGGCCTGGGAGATCAGCTGGTCCAGGACGGCCGAGCTGGTCGCGGCGTCCAGTGCCCCGGTGGGCTCGTCGGCCAGGATCAGCGGGGGGTTCAGGCTCAGCGCGCGGGCCAGCGCCACCCGCTGCTGCTCGCCGCCGGAGAGCTGGTGCGGCCGGGAGCCCAGCCGGTGCCCCAGGCCCACCGATCGCAGCAGCTCGCGGGCGACCGCCCGGCGGCGGACCAGCGGCATGCCGTTGAGCACCAGCGGCACGCTCACGTTGGCCAGCGCGGTGCGCCGCTCCAGCAGGTGGAAGGATTGGAAGACGAAGCCGATCCCGGTGTTGCGCAGCCGGGCCCGGCCGGCCTCGCCGAGCCGGGTGACGTCCACCCCGTTGAAGACGTGCTCGCCGCCGTCCGCGGTGTCCAGCAGCCCGACCATGTTGAGCAGGGTGGACTTGCCGGAGCCGGACTGCCCGACGATCGCGACCACCTCGCCGCGGTCGATCTCCATGGAGCAGCCGGACAGCACCTGGATCCGCTCCCCGTCCACCGGGAAGCCCTTGGTCAGACCGGAGATGCGCAGCAGCGGGCCGGGGGGTGCGGCCGGGCCGCCCCCGCCGGCGCGCCGCGCACGCCGGGAGCCGACGGCGCCCACTAGAACACCACCTCCTCTTCGGGGAGCTCCTCCCCGCCGCCGGAGTCGGGCGCGTCGAAGCCCTCTTCCAGCGGGATCGGGTCCAGGACCTGCTCGCCCTCGTCGAGCCCCTCGACGACCTGGATCCGCTCCCCGTCGGTGATGCCCAGCTCCACCTCGCGGGTCTCCTGCTCGCCGCCGTCGCCGACGACGATGACCTCGCCCTCCTCGAACCCGCCGCGCACCGCGGTCACCGGGACGAGCAGCGCGTTGTCCGCGCTTCCGGTGACGATCGACATCTTCCCGGTGACGCCGGGGAAGACCTGCAGGTCCTCGGGGACCCGGCAGGAGATCTGCGAGGTGGCCCCCGCACCGCCGCCACCGCCTCCGTCGCCGGGCATCCCCGTCTCCTCCCCGGGGGCGGAGCCGCCCCCGGCGCCGGAGTCCCCGGACTCGCCGATGGAGAGGAACCTGCAGGCCTGGGCGGGCGGGCCCTTGTCGATCTTGAGGGTGATCTCCTCGGGGTCGTCGTAGAACCGGTACAGGTCGTTGGCGGGGATCTGCGCGATCGCGCGGAACCGCTCCCGGCTGATCGCGGCGACCGAGGCGCCCGCCTCCACCGGGTCGCCCGCGGCGAGCCCGTCCAGCCCGCCGACCTTGCCGGAGACCGGGGCGTTGACGGTGACCTCGGTCGCCGCGGGCTGCTCGGCCCCGGCCCCCTCGCCGCCTTCGCCGCCCGCCTCCGGGGCGGTCCCGGCGCCCTCGGAGCGCACCGAGACGATCGGCGCGCCCTCCTGGACCTCCTGGCCGTCGCCGACCCACACCCGGGTGACGGTGCCGCCGCGCTTGGCGACCACCTTCTCCGCCGGGTCCTCCTCGACCTGCGCGTCCAGGACGACCTTGTCGGTGATCGGACCGGACTCCACCGGGACGGGCGCGGCCTCCTCGGCCCCCGCGGCCATGTCACCGGGGGGCGCGCCGCCGCCACCGCCGCGCAGCAGGAACCAGCCGGTGCCGCCGGCGGCGGCCAGGACGGCCAGGACGGCCGCCGTGATGATCCACTTCTTCAAGGGTCTTCCGCTCCTATTCCCGCAATCCGGCCACCACCGACGTGCGCAGCGCCCGCCATGCCGGGATGACCCCGGCGAGCAGGCCGACCGCGGCGGCGCTGCCCAGTCCGACGAGGACCCCCTGCAGGGGCACGGTCACCGAGACGCCCTCGGGGAGCGCGTCCCCGACGAACGCCTGGACGCCCCCGGCGATCCCGTAGCACCCCAGCAGCGCGATCAGCCCGGCCACCACCGAGACCACCACAGCCTCGGAGACCACCACGACGAACATGGCGAACCGGTCGGCGCCGAGCGCCCGGTAGGTGGCCAGTTCGCGGCGGCGCTCCCGGACCGTGACCAGCCCGACGTTGAGCACCCCGAGCATGCCGGTGGTGAGGGTGATGCCGGCGATCCCGAACAGCCCGAGGGAGAGGTAGCCCAGCACCTCCTCGATCTCCTCGAAGCTGTCCGCCCGGTAGACGATGAGCATCTCCGTGTCGGCCTGGGGGCCCCACCGCCAGGAGGTGCCGGCCAGCCGCTCGGTGAACTCCTCCTCACCGGGGCTCCCGTCGGGAGGCATCCGGACCCGGTAGGTCAGGCCCATGCCCATCTCGTCGGCGGCGCCGATCCCGGCGGGGAAGGCCATCTCCTCGGTGGAGGGCGAGCGCATCAGGTAGACCGTGCCCGAGCCGCCCCAGTCGTCCATCGCGGTGCCCTCGACCACGCCGACCACCCGCGCCCGCAGCCACTCGCTGTTCCCGATCTGCAGGTCGGCGTAGCCGCCGGAGGGGTCCAGCCGCTCGGTGAGGTTCTCGCTCAGCACCACCACGGGGGCGAGCGAGCCCTTGTCGGCCTCGGTGAACCAGCGCCCCTCCACCAGGTTCATCCGCCGGATGTCGGAGAGCGCCGGGTCGGTGTAGAACACCGTGGCGTCCTTGAACACCGAGGTCCCCTGGCGGAGCTGGATCCCCGCGGAGTCGAGGGACTGCTGCAGGGCGACGGCCTGGCCGCCGGCCCGGAGCATGTCCTCCTCGAATGCCGCGACGTCCTCGACCGGGGCCGGCGCGGTGACCTCGTAGGTGGCGGCGACGCCCGTGTTGGCCTCGCCGTAGACCTTGGCGTAGGTCTGGCCGACGTGCCCGGCGGTCACCACCGCGATCAGCGCGCCGACGCCGACCACGATGCCGGCGCAGGACAGGATCGTCCGCGAGATGTTGGCTCGGGAACCGGCGAAGGCCAGGACCAGGCCCGAGATGAGTGAGCGCAGCAAGCGTCGGCCTCTTCCCCGGTGTGTACGGGGGTGCGGGCGGCGCACCCGGGAGCGGACAGGGGGTGGGGGAGCGCCCCGGGTGACCGGAGTGGTCCGGGGCCACTGTGGCCCACCGGGCATCAGCGTTGCGTAAGGGACGTGTGTCGTCAAAGTGAGCAGAGAGCCGAAATCCCCTCCGCTGCGGGGTTCCCGGCCGGTCCGCGGCGCGGGCGGGCGGGGCCTCCGCGCCCCGGGGAGAGCGGTGTCACACCGGCGGGGCGCGTCCGGCGCGGGGGAGCGGACACGGCTCCGCCCCGGCGCCGCACCCGCCGGAGAGGCCGGGGGCGGCGCCGGGGCGGGCGCGGGTCAGTCGGAGCGGACCGGGGTCGGCCCGCCGTTCAGCCACATCAGGGTCTTGTCGTGCAGGGCGCCGTTGGTGCAGACCAGGGCGCCGCCGTCGGTGAACGCCTGGCCGCGCAGGCCGGTGGCGCGGCCGCCCGCCTCCTCCAGGATGATCGGCAGCGGGGCGGCGTCCCACAGCGACAGCTCCGGCTCGGCGGCGATGTCCACCGCGCCCTCGGCGACCATCACGTGCGACCAGAAGTCGCCGTAGGCGCGGGTCCGCCACACGTTCCGGGTCAGCCCGAGGAAGGACTCCAGCCGCCCCTGCTCCTCCCACTCCGACATTTCGGAGAAGGACAGCGAGGCGTCCTCCAGCTCCGCCACCTTCGACACCCAGCAGCGGCTCGCCTTGGTCAGGCTGCGGCCGCTCCACGCGCCGCCGCCCAGCGAGGCCCACCAGCGGCGCTGCAGCGCCGGGGCGGACACCAGGCCGACCACGGGGCGGTCGTGCTCCAGCAGGGCGATCAGGGTGGCCCAGACCGGCACCCCGCGGACGTAGTTCTTGGTGCCGTCGATGGGGTCGAGCACCCACACCCGGCTGCTGTTGCCGGTCTTGCCGTACTCCTCGCCGACCACCGCGTCCCGGGGGCGGGCCCGGGAGAGGACGCTGCGCAGGGTCTCCTCGACCGCCTGGTCGGCCTCGGTCACGGGGGTCAGGTCCGGTTTGGTCTCCACACGCAGGTCGAGGGCGCGGAAGCGCTGCATGGACAGGTCGTCGGCCGCGTCCGCGAGGACGTGGGCCAGACGCAGGTCGTCGTCAAAGGCCGCCATGGCGTGTAACGGTACCGCTCCGGGGCGCGCTCAAACAGGGCGGCACCCCCGGCCCGCCCGATCGGGCGGGCGGGACCGCGCCCCGCGCGCCCCGCCCGTCTCCTCCGCCCCGTCCGCCGCACCGGCCCCGCCGGCCGCGGAGTCCGGCCCGGGGCCGCCCGGATCTTTGACACGATGGCGGTATGACCGCCCGAACCGAACACTCCGGCCCCCCGCGCACCGGCGGCGTCCGCGAGCGGCTGCTGGACGCCGCCTACGGCGCGGTCGTGGCGGGGGGCTGGCCGCGCATGCGGATGGCCGACATCGCGCGGACCGCCGCGGTGTCCCGGCAGACCCTGTACAACGAGTTCGGCACCAAGGAGGGGCTGCTCCAGGCCGTCGTGCTGCGCGAGGCCGACCGGTTCCTGGACGGGGTGGAGCGGATCCTGGCCGGCCACGAGGGGGCGCCGGCCGACACGGTGGCCGCGGCGGCCCGCTGGACGCTGGCCACCACCGCCGAGGACCCGCTGCTGCGCGCCATCATCACCGGCGACGACGAACTCCTCCCGGTGCTCACCACCAGGGCCGAGCCGCTGCACGTCGCACTGGAGCAGCGGATCAACGCCTACCTGCGCCGCCGCCACCCCGGCCTGGACCGCCGGGGCGAGGCGATGACCGAGGTCGCGGTCAGGCTCAGCCTCTCCTACGTGCTGCTCCCCACCGACCCGGAGCGCGCCGCGGACCGCATCGTCGCCGCGGTCGCCGGCATCGCGGAGGCCCCGGCCCGGGGGGCCGCGCACCGGTGAGCCGGGCGCGGATCCGGACCGCCGCCCCCTGCCGCGGCGCCGGGGCCGCCGCCTCGGGGGCGGAAGAACCCCTCTCGCGCTGAAGGGGCGGTTCCGCCTCCGCGGGCCGGCGGTCAGCCGGGAGGGCCGCCGCCGGACAGCACCGATCGCACCAGGGCGGCCGTCCCGGCCCGAAGGCGCTCTTCCGGCCAGTCGCCGAGGTACTCGGCGCGGCCCTGGGGCGGCCGGTCCGGCACCGCCCCGTCGGCGCCGCCGAACCGGCCGCCGGGTCGGCCGGGGCCGGCGTCCCGCCCGAGTACGCCGACTTCCTCGCCGACCTGGACACGGCCATCGCGGCCGGTGCGGAGGACCGGACGACCGGCGTCGTCGCGGAGCTCACCGGGCACCCGCCGCGGCCGTTCCGGGAGGTGGTCCGGGCCGCGCTCGCCGGCCGCGCGGCCGGGCGCGCCCTGACGGCCGACCGGGCCGGGCCCTGGTGCGCACGGGGCGGGTGAACCTCCGGGGAACCTCCGGTGCGCCGCTTTCCAACGGCCCGGCCCCGGCGCGAGACTGGCGGGGTGAGCGAATCGAGCACCGCCGCCTTCCCCGAGCCCGTCGCGCCGGCCCTGCTGTTCGACCTGGACGGCACCCTGATCGACAGCGTCTACCAGCACGTCATCGCCTGGCGCAACGCCCTGGCCAAGGCCGACATCGAGCTGTCGGTGTGGCGGATCCACCGCCGGATCGGGATGAGCGGCGGCCTGTTCGTCAACGCGCTGATGCGCGAGACCGGGCTGCGGCTCTCCGCCGAGCAGGTGGCCGAGGCGGTGGAGGACCACGCCGTGGAGTACCTGCGCCAGCACTCCTCGGTGGTACCGCTGCCCGGCGCCACCGAGCTGCTGCGCACGCTCAGCGCCCGCGGCATCTCCTGGGCCATCGCCACCAGCGGCCAGCGCCGCACCGCCGGGCACGCCCTGGAGCTCCTCGGGCTGCCCGAGGACACCCCGATGGTCACCCGGGACCAGGTCCGGTTCGCCAAGCCCGACCCCGACCTGTTCCTGGCCGCGGCCGCGCACCTCGGCGTCGATCCGCGGCACACCGTCGTCATCGGCGACAGCGTGTGGGACATGCTCGCCGCGCGCCGGGCCGGCGCGCTGGGCGTCGGAGTGCTCTCCGGCGGGTACGGCAGGGACGAACTGGAGCGCGCCGGCGCCTACCGGGTCTACGCCGACCCCGCCGAGCTGCTCGCGCGCCTGGACGAGCTGGGCGTCCGCGGGGCGGAGGAGGGCGGCTGACCCGCCGCCGGCCCGGGGCCCGCCGGCGCCCGGCCGGAAAAGGAGGTGACGGATGACGGAGACCTCCGGTTGCATGGCGGTCATGTCGGACCCCGACGCCCTGCGACTGCTCGGCCTGCTCGGCGCCCCCGAGCGGCTGCGCGCCTTCTCCGCCCTGGTCCTGGGGGCCGGCACCGGCGAGGAGGTCGCGCTCCGCTCCGGCCTGCCGGTGAAGGACGCGCTGCGCGCCCTGGACCGGCTGGAGCGCGGCGGCATCGCGGCCCGCTCCGCGGAGGGGCGCTGGTCGCCCCGGCCGGAGACGCTCCGGGCCGCGGTCACCGCCGCCGCCGAGGACCGCTCCGCGGCCCCCGTCCCCGAGGGCACCCCCGCCGACCAGGCCCGGGTGCTCCGCTCCTTCACCCGGGACGGCCGCATCCTCGCGCTGCCGGTCCAGCGGGCCAAGCGGCTGATCCTGCTCGACCACGTGGCCCGCGCCTTCGAACCCGGCCTGCGCTACGCCGAGCCCGAGGTCAACGCGATGCTGCGGGCCTTCTACTCCGACCACGCCCTGCTCCGCCGCTCCCTGGTGGACGAGGGCTTCCTCGACCGCGACGGCTCCCGCTACTGGCGCTGCGGCGGCACCGTCGACGTCTGAGCTTGTTTTTTAACCTCGGGGGCAGCCAGGCCCTCGCGGCGGCACCGAATTCCGCTGTTCACCGGAGAGCAGCGCGGCCTTCGCGTGATCCTGTGCTTCGACCAAGAGGCACCGACCACAGCGAAGGCCGCACCCATGAGTGTCCACGACCACGCCGCCCCCGTCGACCCGATCGACGTATTGTCCCGATTCCGACGCGACCTCTACGACTGCCTGCCCGCGCGCCGCGACGCGCTGTTCGAACTGTGCGAGGCCCTGCTGTGCAGCCCCCACCCGGTCACCTCGCCGGCCGAACTCAGCCTGGAGGCCGAGCACCGGCGCGGCCACGGCGCCATGTACGACGCGCTGGCCAACGGCCGCCTGGAGACCGGCCGGCTGCGTCGCGTGCCGGCCGCGCTGCCGCTGCCCCGCACCGCCGGCGGGCGCATCGTCCTGGCCGCCGACATCTCCCCGTGGCTGCGCTCCGATGCGCCCACCAGCCCTGATCGGCTGTTCTGCCACGTCTACGGCCGCTCCGAAAGCGCCTCGCAGTTCATCCCGGGCTGGCCCTACTCCGTCGTCGCCGCCCTGCCCCCGGCTGCCCGGAGGCCCCGCCGGTACGCCCTGGCCCGAGGGGCGGTGCCGCCGCACGTGAGGACGGTTCCGCAGGGCCGGGAGGCCCCGGCTTCCGGCCCTGGGATCCGGTGGACGGAAGCACCGACCGGGCGCCCGGGGCCGGCGTTCCGCGGCGGCGGGCCGGGCTCGGAGCGTCTCCGGGAACGGGGCCGTACCGCTGCCCGGCCGGCGGTTCCGTCCCGCTCCGCCCCTGCCTGCCGGCCGTGGAGACCCCCGGAGGGGCGGCCCCCGCCGCCCGGCGGCGGGTACACGGCAGGGGGCGCGGAGCGGAAAGCCCGGCCCCTCCCCGACGAGGGCGGCACCGGGATGCGTACCATTGCGGAACATGTCCGGTCCGACTCGGTTTCTGCGCATGGTGCTCATCTCCATGTCGCTGACGAGCACCGATGACGGCCTCTGTCGCCGCCGGTGCCGTCGAAGCGTGCGCTGACACCGGGCGACCCCTCTCCCCGCCGGCCCCTCCCCGGGGCGTTCCGGCCTCCCCGCTCCGCGGGTCCCCGCGCCGCGCACGGCGGCGGTACCGGTGCGTTCTTCCCGCCGCCCGCAGCCGGCCCCGAGGCCGCCCGCGACCCCAGGAGAGACACGCCGTGACATCGAGACCCGCCGACCCCGCACCGGCGGGCGAGCCCGGAACCGGGCCCGCCGCCCCCGAACCGGCCGCGCCGGGACCCGCGCCCCTGCTCGCCCTGGGCAGGCGGCCGGCCCTGTCCGCCCCGCCGCCCCGGCCGCCCAAGCTCGGCCCGGTCCGCCGCGGCCCGCTGGCCGCGGCCCTGGCGGCCGCCGCCGCGCTCGCCGCCTACACGGGCGCCGTGCACGGGGCGCTCCCCGCCGTCCTGCTGCTGCTGGGCACCGGCCTCGGGGTGGCGCTGTTCCACTCCCGGTTCGGCTTCACCTCCGCCTGGCGGCAGCTCATCGCCGTCGGCAACGGCGCCGGACTGCGCGCCCACGCCCTGCTGCTGGGCACCACCGCCACCCTGTTCGCCCTGGTCATCGGCGCCGGGACCGGGCTGTTCGGCAACGACCCGCAGCCGTCGGCCGGGCCCATCGGCATCGCCCTGCTCCTCGGCGCGTTCCTCTTCGGCGTCGGCATGCAGCTGGGCGGCGCGTGCGCCTCGGGGACGCTCTTCGCCGTCGGGTCCGGGCAGTCGGCCATCCTCGTCACCCTGGCCGGGTTCGTCATCGGCTCGGTGGTCTACAGCGCCGCCTGGCCGCTCGTCGCCGACCTGCCCGCCCTGCCGCCGATCCTCCTCTCCGAGCACGTCGGCTGGGGCGGCTCCTGGGCGATCACCGCGGCCGTGCTGCTCGCCGTGGTGGTGGGCAGCCGCGCGGTGCAGAACCGCAGGGTCCCGCCGCCGGTCGGCGCGGTGCCCACGGCCTCCGGAGCGCTGCGGGTCCTCCGGGGCAGCTGGCCGATGGCGGCCGGGGCGGTGGCGCTCGCCGCCCTGGGCGGCGCGGTGCTGCTGGTCTCCGGCGGCGCCTGGGGCGTCACCTCGGCGTTCAACCTCTGGGGCGCGAAGCTGCTCCAGCTGCTCGGCGCGCACCCGGAGGAGTGGGCGTTCTGGAGCCGGCCGGAGCAGGCCGCGCAGCTCGCCGGGCCGGTCCTGGCCGACAAGACCAGCCTCACCGACATCGGCATCATCCTCGGCGCGGCGATCGCCGCCGCCGCGGCCGGCTCCTGGCGCCTCCACACCGGCCTGGCCTGGAACACCGTCGCGGCCGGCCTGATCGGCGGGGTGCTGATGGGGATCGGCGCCCGGCTGGCCGGCGGCTGCAACATCGGGGCCTACCTGGCCGGGATCGCCTCGGGCAGCCTGCACGGCTGGCTGTGGGCGGTGGCGGCGCTGGCCGGAACCTGGGCCGGCCTGCACGCCCGCACGCTGTTCGGCCTGGCCAACCCGGAACCCGGCGACGGCGTCTGCTGAACCGGCGGCGGTCAGCCGGTGACGGCCTCCTCCTCGCCGGCCCGGCTGGCCAGCAGCCGGCGCAGCGAGCCGACGCGGGCCGGGCCCAGCCGGCCCGCGTCCAGCCAGGCGTCCAGCGCGCACCCGTCGGCGCCCTCGCCGTGCGGGCAGCCGGGCGGGCACTCCTCCACCGCCTCCTCCAGGTCGGGGAAGCCCGCCACCACGTCGTCCGGGGCGATGTGCGCCAGACCGAAGCTGCGCACCCCCGGCGTGTCGATGATCCAGCCGTCGTCCAGCGGCAGCGCCACCGCCGACGTCGAGGTGTGCCGGCCCCGCCCGGTCACCGGGTTGACCCGGCCCACGGCCCGCTCGGCCTCCGGGACGATCCGGTTGACCAGCGTCGACTTGCCCACCCCGGAGGAGCCGACGAGCACGCCGGCCCGGCCTTCGAGCAGGCCGCGCAGCTCGGTCAGGTCGCCGCGGTGGTCGGTGACCACCGCGCGCAGGTCCAGCGCGGCGTAGCCGGCCAGCAGCTCCTCGGGGCCGGCCAGGTCGGCCTTGGTCAGGCAGAGCAGCGGCTCCAGCCCGGCGTCGTAGGCGGCGACCAGGCAGCGGTCGATGAACCGCGGCTGCGGCTCGGGGTCGGCCAGCGCGCACACGATGACGAGCAGGTCGGCGTTGGCGACGATGACCCGCTCCACCGGGTCGGTGTCGTCGGCGGTGCGGCGCAGCACCGAGGAGCGCTCCTCCACCCGGACGATCCGGGCCAGCGTGTCCGGGACCCCGGACAGGTCGCCGACCAGGGCCACCCGGTCGCCCACCACGATCCGGCCGCGGCCCAGCTCGCGGGCCTTCATCGCGGTGACCTGCCGGCCGTCGACCAGGCACCGGTAGCGGCCCCGGTCGACGGTGAGGACCATGCCGACCCGGGCGTTCTCGTGCTTGGGGCGGACCCGGGTGCGGGGGCGGGAGCCGCCGCGCGCCCGCACCCGGATGTCGTCCTCGTCCAGGTGCCGGCCGCCGCCTCTCACGCCACCACCTCCGACCAGAGGGCGGGGAAGTCCGGCAGCGTCTTGCCGGTGGTGGCGATGTCCTCCACCTCCACCCCGGGCACCGCGAGCCCGATCACGGCCCCGGAGGTCGCCATCCGGTGGTCCTCGTAGCTGCGGAACACGCCGCCGTGCAGCGGGCGCGGGCGGATCACCAGGCCGTCCGGGAGCTCCTCGGCGTCGCCGCCGAGCCGGTTGACCTCCCGGGCCAGCGCGGCGATCCGGTCGGTCTCGTGCCGGCGCAGGTGCGCGATGCCGGTCAGCCGGGACGGCGAGTCGGCCAGCGCCGCCACCGCCGCGATGGTCGGGGTCAGCTCGCCGACCTCGCGCAGGTCGGCGGTGATGCCGTGCACCGCCCCGGTGCCGCGCAGGGTGAGGCCGCCGTCGTCGAAGGAGACCTCGCCGCCCATCCGGGAGAACAGGTCGCGCAGCGCGTCCCCGGGCTGGGTGGTGCGGTGCGGCCAGCCCGCCACGGTGACCCGGCCGCCGGCGACCAGCGCGGCGGCGAGGAACGGGGCGGCGTTGGACAGGTCCGGCTCGACCGCGATCTCGGCGGCCTTCACCGGGCCGGGGGCGACCCGCCACACGTCCGGCTCGGAGTCGTCGACCGACACCCCGGCCTCGCGCAGCATCTGCACGGTCATGTCCAGGTGCGGCCGGGAGGGTACCGGCGGGCCCTCGTGCCGGACCTCGACGCCCTCGGTGAACCGCGCCCCGGCGAGCAGCAGCGCGGAGACGAACTGGGAGGAGCCGGAGGCGTCCAGCGCGACCCGGCCGCCGCGCAGCGCCCCGGTGCCGCGGACGGTCAGCGGGAGGGCGCCGCGCCCCTCGTCGTCGATGCCGGCGCCGAGCGCGCGCAGCGCCTCCAGCAGCGGCCCGACCGGCCGCTCCCGGGCGCGCGGGTCGCCGTCGAAGTGCACGTCGCCGTCGGCCAGCGCGGCCAGCGGCGGCACGAAGCGCATCACGGTGCCGGCGTTGCCCACGTCCAGCCGGGCCGGGCCGCGCAGCGGGGCGGGGGAGACGGCCCAGTCGCCGCCGTCCTCGGCGATCCGGGCGCCCAGCGCGCGCAGCGCCGCCGCCATCAGGTCGGTGTCGCGGCTGCGCAGCGGGCGCCGGACCGCGGCCGGCGTCTCCGACAGCGCGGCCAGCACCAGGGCGCGGTTGGTCATCGACTTGGAGCCGGGCAGTTCGACCGTGGCGTCCACGGCCTTGGAAGCGGTCGGAGCAGGCCAGTTCGGGGCGTCAGCAGGCATGCTCCCAGGTTAGCGGCCGCCCCGCCGGTAAGGCCCGGCCGCGCGGCCCCCGCCGCGGCCCCGCTGCCAGACTGGACACCGAACGCCCGCGCCGCCCCGACCCCGGAGGAGCCCGCCGTGCACGCCAAGGACAAGAGCCACCGCTACGAGGTCACCGTCGAGTGGACGGGGAACACGGGGACCGGCACCGCGACCTACCGCGGCTACGGCCGCGACCACGACGTCTCCGCCCCCGGCCGGCCGACCCTGAAGGGCTCCGCGGACAAGGCCTTCCGCGGCGACCCGGAGCGCTGGAACCCGGAGGACTTCCTGCTGGCCGCGCTGAGCGAGTGCCACATGCTGTCCTACCTGGCGCTGGCGGTCGGCGCCGGGGTGGACGTGGTCGGCTACCGGGACACCGCGACCGCCACCATGGTCACCCACGCCGACTCCAGCGGAGAGTTCACCGAGGCGGTGCTGCACCCGGTGGTCACCGTCGCCGACGCCGCCATGGCGGAGAAGGCGGAGCACCTGCACGAGGCCGCCGGCCGGGCCTGCTTCATCGCCCGCTCGGTGAACTTCCCGGTCCGCCACGAATCGGTGATCGAGGTCGCCGACTCCTGACGCCTCCCGAAAGCGGACGCGGACCCCGCCGGGGGAGGCGGGATCCGCGTCCGGACGGGGCCGGGCCGGCGCTGTTCTATCAGGCGTCGATCTTGGCGACGATGCGCGCGAGCATCTCTCGCATCTCGGCCTGACCGGCTTTCAGGCCGGCCAGCTCGTTGTCCACGCGGCCGAATCGTTCGTCCACGCGGTCGAACCGTTCGGCGACCTCGCGGCGGTGGTCCATCAGCCCGTCGGCGAGGGAGTTGAGTCGGGCGTCGATGTTGGCGTGGTAGGCGTCGTTGTCGGCCTTGAGGCGCTGCTGCTCTGAGGCCAGGGTGAAGCTGGCGGCCTCGAGAGCGGTCAGGCGCTGCTCGACACTGGGCATCGGAGGGTTCCCCTTTCGTGGGGCTCAAGGTGCTTCCAGCGTATCCGTGCTGGAAGGAGAGGAAGCGGAGCGAACTGAGGCTGTGGAGAACCGGCCTGTGGAAAACCGGTCAGCAGCCGGGCGGGTCGGCGATGTAGTAGACGCCGTCGGTGACCTGCTCGACGTTCTCGGCGAACAGGCTCGCCGCCATGAGGGAGCGGCACGGTCCTCCGGCCCGGGGCGGGGGCGCCTCCAGCTCGCCCACGAAGGTGTCGAGGTCGGGCTGGACGAGCGTGGGCGCGTGGTCGGCGTCGGGGTCGTCTGCGGTGGCGATCCACAGGTGCTCGCTGCGCCGGATCGACCAGCGCTCGCCGTACCGCTCGCGCAGCAGCTCCAACAGGAGGCCGCGTTCCCGGATCATCGCGCACCGCCCTTCGGTGAGTAGAGGGCCCGGGCGAGATCCAGGGCGTGCCGGGCCTTGGTGCGATACCGCTCGGCCTCGCAGGCGAGGAAGTAGAGCCGCACACGGGAAGCGGGAGGGCGGCGCCGCTGGATAGTGTTCATACGTCATCAGCTCCTTCGTAGCTGGTGGCCGTGCCCCGGGAGTCCTGGACCGACTCGCCGGGGTCTTCTGTATCTCCACACCGTACGCCACTCATCATCACTTGTCAGGTGACGTCAACGGAGGCTAAGTAATGTGTTGAGGTGAATAGTGTCGTTATATGAAGATCGATCTTGACGGGCCGGAGCCGCTGTACGAGCAGATCGCGGCCGTGCTGGCGGCTCGGATCGCGGACGGGACCTATGAGCCTCGGCGCCGTATTCCGTCGGAGGCTGCTCTATGCGAGGAGTTCAAGGTGTCGCGTCCTACCGCGAGGGCGGCCGTCAAGGTGCTGAACGACCGAGGTCTGACGGCCACGGTCCATGGCAAGGGAACCTTCGTCGTGGAGGAGAGCACGGAGAAGGAGAAATAGCGACGTCGCCGGGTGGTTCTGTTCTACCGTTGCGGTGTGAACGAGCAGACCGGGATTCCCGCCCTCGACCCTGAGGGGCCCCAGTTGATCTATGTGGCGGTCGCCGACCACATCGCAGCCAGGATCAGGGCGGGCGAGCTGTCACCGGGGATGAGGCTGCCGCCGGAGCGGGAGCTGGCGGAGGAGTACGGCGTCGCCTACATGACCGTTCGCAGGGCCAGCAAGGAACTCCGTGAACGCGGACTGATCGTGACGGTTCACGGAAAAGGAACCTTCGTCGCCGAGTAGTTTTCGGAGAAGCCCCGGAAGGACTTCCATGAAACTCACCTGGCACAAGTCGAGTCACAGCACGGGCGCGAACGAGTGCGTCGAGGTCGCCGAGACCCCGCAGGGGGCGAAGGTGCGTGACACTCAGCACCGCTCCGCCGGATACCTCTCCGTCCCCTCGGCCGAGTGGTCGGCGTTCCTCGCCGAGGTGCGCGCCGGCCTGGTGTAGGAACAGGCCGGGCCCGGAGCGGACGACCGCTCCGGGCCCGGTGGCCTTTCGGTGGCCGTTCGGGTCAGACGCCGACGCCCTTGCGGATGGCGCGGTTGCCGAGGAGCAGGCCGGCGGCGGCGATCGCGCCCGCTGCAAGGAAGCCCCAGAGGACCGAGGGGTCGGTGTAGGCGCCGGAGAACAGGGCGCGGACGCCGTCGGTGATGTGGCTGACCGGGTTGGCCAGGGCGACGACCTGCAGCCAGCGCGGGCCGAAGTCCATCGGCAGCAGCACCCCGGAGAGCAGCATCAGCGGGAAGAGCGCCAGCTGGGTGACGCCGTAGAACAGCTCCCCGCTCGGCGTCGACTTCATCGCCAGGAAGAACGAGAACGCGCCCAGCCCGATGCCGAAGACGCCGAGCAGCAGCAGGCCCGCCAGGATGCCGGGCGGGTGCAGCCGGAACCCCAGCGGCACCGCCAGCGCGATGATCAGCACCGCCTGGGCCAGCAGCACGGCGAACTCCTTCAGCGTGCGGCCGACCAGCATCGCGCTCCGGTCGATCGGGCTGACCAGCATCCGCTCCATCGAGCCGGTGAGCAGCTCGGTGAGCAGGTTGTAGCCGGACATCATCGGCCCGAACAGGCAGAGCATCACCAGCACCCCGGGCACGAACCACTGCCAGGAGGACTCGGCGCCGCCGCCCGGGGCGCCCATCCCCTGGGCGCCGCCGAGCAGCGGGCCGAAGAAGAACAGCAGGAGCAGCGGCTGCCCCAGGGAGAGGATCAGCCCCAGCGGCTCGCGCAGCGAGGGGCGGATCTCGCGCTCGAAGACGGTGGCGACGTCGCGGGCGAACCCGGCGCCGGCGGGCGCGGGGGCGGAAGGGGCGGTGGTCATGCGGAGGGCTCCTTCTCGGGCTGCGGGTGGTCCCGGTGCTCGTCGGCGGCCTGGTCCTCGGTGAGGCTGCGGCCGGTCAGGGAGAGGAAGACGTCGTCCAGGGTGGGGCGGGCGCCGCGCGCGGCCGCGGTCTTCACCCCGGCGGCCTCCAGCGCGCTCAGCAGCTCCGGCAGGGCCGCGTCGGCGTCGGCGACCTGCGCCGTCACCCGGGCGGCGCCGCTCCGGGAGCCGTTGAGCGCGTCGGCGGCGCCGGGGGCGGCCTCGCCCGGGGCGAGGGAGGAGACCCGGTCCGGGGCGGTGGCGAACCGCTCCGCGACCCGCGCGGCCCGGCCGGCGTCGGCCGCCTCGTGCAGCGCGACGGTCACCCGGTCCCCGGCCAGCTCCGCCTTGAGCGATTCGGCGGTGCCGTCGGCGATGGTGCGGCCGCGGTCGATGATCACCACCCGCTCCGCCATGCTGTCGGCCTCCTCCAGGTAGTGGGTGGTGAGGAAGAGCGTCATCGAGGTCTCCTCGCGCAGCCGCAGGATGGTGCTCCAGATCTCCGCCCTGCTGTGCGGGTCGAGCCCGGTGGAGGGCTCGTCCAGGAAGAGCAGCGGCGGGCTGTGCACCAGCCCCAGGGCGATGTCGACCCGGCGGCGCTGGCCGCCGGAGAGCGAGACCGGCTTGCGGTCGGCCAGGTCGGCCAGGCCGAGCCGGTCCAGCAGCTCACCGGCGCGGCGGCGGGCCCGCCCGCGGCTCATCCCGTAGGCGCGGCCCTGGTAGAACAGCTCGTCGCCGACCCGCTGGGTGTCCGCGGCGCTGCTCTTCTGGCTGACGTAGCCGATCCGGGCGCGCACCGCGGCCGGATCGGCGGCGATGTCGGCGCCGGCCACGGTCGCCGTGCCCGAGGTGGGCGGCAGCAGCGTGGTGAGCATCCGCAGGGTGGTGCTCTTCCCGGCCCCGTTCGGGCCGAGGAACGCGACCAGCGTCCCCGGCTCCACGTCCAGGTCCAGGCCGCGTACGGCGTCCACCCTTCCGTGCTGGGCGGTGAAGCTCCGCGTCAGTCCGCGGGCATGGATCATGGCCCCTCCTCGGGGGTCTCGATGGGAACGGCGGTGCCCGGATCCGGGCATGGCCGTCGGGCCCGGTTCCGGGGGATTCGATCGCTGGGAGCCCCCGATTCTTACTCGGAAAACGGCGGAAAGCAAACATGAGACGTCTGTTCATATTCGCCCTGACCTGCGAAAAAGCCGGAAAGTGAATCTATGTTCAGGAAAAAGGCCCGCCGGGTCGGCGGAATGCCGCTGAAAAGGAGCGGTAAATGTGAGCGCCGATTCACGGGAGGCCGATCCGCGGGCCCGGACCGGCCCTCCGGAGGCCGCGGCGCGGGCGGTGCGCGCAGGGTGGCAGACTCGTCCCATGTGCGGACGCTTCGCCCAGGCTCGCAACCTGCATGACCTCCAGCTGGCCTTCGACATCCCCGGAGCCGCCCCCGGCCCGGCCGGCGGCGGCCCGGCCATGCCCCCGCTGGAGGAGCTGGAGCCGGACTACAACATCTCCCCGGGCAAGAGCGTGCAGGCCGTGCTCGGCACGCCGCCGGGCCGCCGCGGGCCGGACGCGCCGCGCGGGCCGCAGGGCGTCGGCACGTTCCGCTGGGGCCTGATCCCCTCCTGGGCCAAGGACGCCGCGGTCGGCTACAAGATGATCAACGCGCGCAGCGAGACCGTGGCGGACAAGCCCGCCTTCCGGGACGCGCTGCGCCGCCGGCGCTGCCTGCTGCCTGCCACCGCCTACTACGAGTGGCAGTACCTGCCGGACGCCGCTCCGGGCACCGCCGAGGCGGGCACCTCGCCCGCCACCGACCCCGCCCACCGCAGGCGCAAGGCCAAGTCGCGCAAGCGCCCCTTCTCCGTCGGCTACCCGGACGGCTCGCCGCTGGCGCTGGCCGGGCTCTTCGAGCGCTGGCGCGACCCCGCGCTGCCCGACGACCACCCCGCCGCCTGGGTGTGGAGCTGCACCGTGGTCACCACCGAGGCCCGCGGCGGGCTCGCCGGGATCCACGAGCGGATGCCGGTCGTGCTGCCGCCCGAGGAGTGGGACGCCTGGCTCGACCCGGCCTCCGGCTGGGACGCGGTGCGCGGCGCCATGGACGCCACCCCCGTCGGCGGCCTGGAGCTCCGCGAGGTCTCCACCGCGGTCAACAGCATCAAGAACAACGGGCCCGCGCTGCTGGACCCGCCGGACCCGGCGGAGGCCGCCGCGGCCGAGCCGGCCACCCTGTTCTGACCGGCCCGGGGGCCGGAGGGAAGGGGCGGGGGTGGAGCGGCGGTAGCGCTCTGTGTATGGTGGCCCCGGTCATATGATCCGCCGCGCGACGGCGCGGTGTGCACCGCGACGGCGGTGTGCGGTTCGACAAATCGATAGCACGCGGGAGCTCGCGCCTTGGCGGGCTGAGAGGGCGGCTGCCCCCAGAAGGGGGCCGGTGCCGCCGACCGCAGAACCTGTTCGGGTAATTCCGACGTAGGGAGGCGTGCCTTGACGGCGCTTGACGACCGTGACGTCCGACATGAGGTGACCACCGGCCCCATCATGGGCTCGGAGAAGGTCTACCACGAGGTCCCCGACCCCGAATCCGGTGCGGCGCTCCGCGTGCCGCACCGCCGCGTCGGACTCAGCAACGGCACCCATTTCGACCTGTACGACACCTCCGGGCCCTACACCGACTCCACCGCCGACATCGACGTCCACCGGGGCCTCGCCCCGATGCGCGCGGAGTGGATCGGGGCCCGCGAGCCGATCGGCGGCGCGGTCACCCAGCTGGCCTACGCCAAGGCCGGGACGGTCACCCCCGAGATGCGCTACATCGCGGCCCGGGAGGGGATGGACCCCGAGTTCGTCCGCTCCGAGGTCGCCGTCGGCCGGGCGGTCATCCCGGCCAACCGCTGCCACCCGGAGTCCGAGCCGATGATCATCGGCAAGCGGTTCCTGGTGAAGATCAACGCCAACATCGGCAACTCCGCGGTCACCTCCTCGGTGGAGGAGGAGGTGGAGAAGATGGTGTGGGCCACCCGGTGGGGCGCCGACACCGTGATGGACCTGTCCACCGGCAAGCGGATCCATGAGACCCGCGAGCGCATCCTGCGCAACTCGCCGGTGCCGATCGGCACCGTGCCCATCTACCAGGCGCTGGAGAAGGTCAACGGCGACCCGACCAAGCTGAGCTGGGAGATCTACCGGGACACCGTGATCGAGCAGGCCGAGCAGGGCGTGGACTACATGACGGTCCACGCCGGCGTGCTGCTCCGCTACGTCCCGCTGACCGCCAGGCGGATCACCGGCATCGTGTCCCGCGGCGGCTCGATCATGGCCGCCTGGTGCCTGGCCCACCACAAGGAGAGCTTCCTCTACACCCACTACGAGGAGCTCTGCGAGATCTTCCGGGCCTACGACATCACCTTCTCGCTCGGCGACGGCCTGCGCCCCGGCTCCATCGCCGACGCCAACGACGAGGCGCAGTTCGCCGAGCTGCGCACGCTCGGCGAGCTCACGCACATCGCCCGCGCGCACGACGTGCAGGTGATGATCGAGGGCCCCGGGCACGTCCCGATGCACAAGATCGCCGAGAACGTGCGGCTCGAAGAGGAGCTGTGCGGCGAGGCGCCGTTCTACACGCTGGGCCCGCTGGCCACCGACATCGCGCCCGGCTACGACCACATCACCTCCGCCATCGGCGCCGCCCAGATCGGCTGGCACGGCACGGCGATGCTCTGCTACGTCACCCCCAAGGAGCACCTGGGGCTGCCCAACCGGGACGACGTCAAGACCGGCGTCATCACCTACAAGCTGGCCGCGCACGCCGCGGACCTGGCCAAGGGGCACCCCAGGGCGCAGGAGTGGGACGACGAGCTGTCCCGGGCGCGCTTCGAGTTCCGCTGGCAGGACCAGTTCAACCTGTCGCTGGACCCGGAGACCGCGCAGTCCTTCCACGACGAGACGCTGCCCGCCGAACCGGCGAAGACCGCGCACTTCTGCTCCATGTGCGGGCCGAAGTTCTGCAGCATGCGCATCTCGCAGGACGTGCGGGACTACGCGGAGAAGAACGGCCTGTCCACCGTCGCGGCCATCGAGAAGGGCATGGCCGACAAGTCGGCCGAGTTCGCGGAGCAGGGCAAGCGGGTCTACCTCCCGCTCGCCGACTGAGCCGCACCCGGGGCCCGCAGGACGGCCGGAGGCCGCCAGGCCCGTGAGGAGCCCGGTGGACCACGGGCAGAGAGCGCCGTGGCCCGAAAGGGGCTCCTTTGAGGGTGGTGGCGGGCGACGGGCGGGCCCCGGCCCTCCAAGGGGCCGCTCCCGAGCGGGGAGCGGCCCCGCCCGCCCTTCTAGTCCGGCCGGCGCGCGCTGGCCAGCAGGTGCACGCCCACGTAGTCGTCGGACTCCTCGGCGCGCAGCTCCATCTCGACCAGGCGGTTGAGCGCGCGGGGGTCGGACTCCATCATGTGCTCCACGGTGGAGGCGGACAGCACGGTGCGCGGCCGGATCCACTCCACCTCCAGGCCGGCCCCGGCCAGCAGCTCGGTGAGCTGCTCCGCGGTGAAGCACCGGGTGATGGAGCCGTCCGGCCAGGGCACCAGCAGCACGTCGGCGCCGGCCGCGAAGCTCAGCTCCGGCCAGCAGTCCTGCTCGGCGAGGAGGGCCATGCCGAGCACCACCGAGTCGACGCAGATCAGGGTCCGGCCGCCGGGCCGGAGCACCCGCGCGATCTCGGCCAGCGAGGCCTCGGTGGCCAGCTGCCGGGAGAGCACCCTGTTGTCCGCGATGACGCCGTCGAACGCCCCGGGGGCGAAGCCGTCCAGGTTGGCCGGGTCGCCCACGACCGGGCGGAGCCGCCCGGGGGAGCGCCGCCGGCGCGGTACCTGGGCGCTCCCGTTGACCAGGGAGAGCGTCCGGCGGGGCGCGGTCTCGGCGGAGGGCAGCAGGGTGACCACGTCGTGTCCGGCGGCCAGCGCGCGCGGTGCGCCGCGGAAGTCGGGGGCGGACATGTCGAGCAGCACGCCCGGCTCCTCCGGGAGCCAGCGGGCGAGCTGGGTCCCGGCCACGGCCCAGTAGAAGCGCCAGTAGGCGGTCAGCGAATCGGTGGTGGCGAAGTGCGCCGCGGGGGAACGGGGCGGTGGCGGCTCCGCGGCGGCATCGCCTCGGGGGGACGCCTGCTCACGGGCCGCGGAACTGGAGGACGGGCGCACGACACTCCTCTCCCACGTCTTTGCTGACGGTTCTACCCGCACTCTTGCACGCATCACCCGGCCGCGGCAGGTGGTGCGGGGAATTCCGGGTGCGGTTCCGGGTCCCGGCCGGCCGCCGGAATCAGCGGGGGGCCGCCGTTGTTGGCACCTTCATCGTCCCGGCAGGGCGCTCCGGCCCGGCCGGGGCGTACGGGATCGGGAAGCCGAAGAGGAGGTCAGCGAGGTCGATGCCGACTGTGACCGAGGACCCGGTGCTCGACCGGCCCTCCACCGCGCGACCTGCGGGTCCGGACGTGCGGTCAGCTCCTTGGGCGTCGTATCGTGAGGCGACGGTTGCCCCACGGCACACCAGTACAAGGAGGCAGGCGGGCTTGAGTCAAGGCCAGGAGACACTCGACGAGCGGGGGGCCCGGTTCGAACGGGACGTCCTCCCGTTCCTGGACCAGCTGTATTCGGCAGCGCTGCGCATGACGCGCAACCCGTCCGACGCCGAGGACCTCGTCCAGGAGACATTCGCCAAGGCCTTCGGGTCGTTCCACCAGTTCAAGGAAGGCACGAACCTCAAGGCCTGGCTGTACCGCATCCTCACCAACACCTTCATCAACTCCTATCGCAAGAAGCAGCGCGAGCCGAAGCAGGCCGGCACCGAGGACGTCGAGGACTGGCAGCTGGCCCAGGCCGCGTCGCACTCCTCCAGCGGCCTGAAGTCCGCGGAGGCCGAGGCGCTGGAGCACCTTCCCGACAGCGACGTCAAGCGCGCCCTGCAGGAGCTCCCGGAGGACTTCCGCATCGCGGTCTACCTCGCCGACGTCGAGGGCTTCGCCTACAAGGAAGTGGCCGAGATCATGGACACCCCGATCGGGACGGTCATGTCGCGGCTGCACCGGGGGCGGCGGCAGCTCAGAACCCTGCTGGAGGAGTACGCGGTGGACCGCGGCATCCTCTCCGGCGAAGGCCTCGCCGGGGCCGGCGGGGCGGGTAGGGAATCGGTGTCCACGGGAGCCCCCAAGGGCGGGGCGGCGCGGAAGGAACGGCGATGAGCTGCGGAGGAACGCACGACACCCCGTGCAGCGAGGTTCTCGCGAACCTCTACACCTACATCGACGGCGAGCTGGCCGAGGCCGGCTGCGAGGAGGTCCGCCGCCACCTCGACGAGTGCCGCCCCTGCCTGGAGGAGTACGGCCTGGAGGAGGTCGTCAAGAAGCTGGTGGCCAAGCACTGCGGCTGCGACCCGGTCCCGGACGACCTGCGCAGCAAGGTGCTCTTCCGGCTGGAGGCGGCCCGGACCGACCTGGTCGGCCGGGAGGGCGCGGTGGAGTGACCGCGCGCCCGGCCCGGCCGGGGACCGCTCGGAGGCGGCGTTCCGCGCATGCGGGGCGCCGCTTTTTCCGTGCCGCGCTCCGGGTGGACCTTCCGGGACGACCGGTGCGTTCTCCCGTGATTCACCGCATTCTCCCTGATTCGCCATTATGTGCGGCATTCTGCGCGCACGGTGGCCAAACGGTCGTTATTCGCGAATGGTAGGGAAATGGGGGATGGGTGGAATGGTGGCCGGTCGACACGCCCGATGGTCGAATCAATTTTTATCCGGCCGCCCGGAAGGCGGGCAAGGGTCCCATTGATCGACTCGGTCGGCGGGTTTGTGACTCTCCGTCATTGAGGGCGGTCCTGCCTCTGCTCTGACCTGCCGGGTTGTTCGCTCGGGCAGGCGGTCGGCGGGCGCGGAGGGCGGTGCGTCCAATTACTCCGGGTAGTTGAATGCAATTCGAAACGGATTCGTAGTTTCGCATTCCGGAACGGGCATGAACACCGTTTCTCACGGTTGGCTCACGGTTCGGTCCGGGGAAATCGGGGCCCTCGAGCGGGCCGTTAAACTGGCCGCCATATCGACCGTTTGGGGTAATTCGCTTGCCGCCCCCGAGGGGGATCCGTGCGGGGTCGCAGGGGCGGCGGCCGGATCCGAGGGGGGCGGAGACGACATGACGGGGATCATCGCACTGCTGCACACGCTGATGGTGGCGGCTCTCTTGCTGGTCAACGCAGCGGGAGGCTGGTCCTGGTGGTAGAACGGAAACGATGAAATCATGACGGTTCGGTCGGCAATGGGGCAGGAGGTACGGAGAATTGCGTTCGCTGCCGGTAGCGGCGCGGTTGTACGTCGGCCTCGTCGTCCTGGGCGCCCTCGCGGTGCTGGCCGCCGGACCCTACTCCGGGATCGAACCGGTCACCCTGGTCCTCCTCGCGGTCCTGTTCGTGGTGGCCGAGTCGATCAGCACGATGGTCGACAGCGGCGGCGAGGGCGACCGGACGGGGATCTCGCCGAGCTCCTCGGCGGCCCTGGCCGCCGTCGTGCTCACCGGGCCGGTCGGCGCCGCCGTGGTCGGGTTCTGCTCGGTCCTGGTGGTGCTGCGCCGGCAGAACCTGGTCAAGCGGTTCTTCAACGGAGCCCAGTTCGCCCTGGCCGGCTACGCGGCCGGCCACGCCTACCTGCTGATGGGCGGGCGGATGGGGGTCCCGGGCCGGGATGACTTCCCGTGGATCGTGCTGCCCTACACGGTGGCGATCCTGGTGCACACCGCGGTCAACGGCGCGCTCATCGCCGGCCTGCTGCGCTGCCTGGGCGTGCTGCAGCTGCGCCGGCCCGGCCGGATGCGCTGGCGCCCGGTGGTCGGCCTGGAGCTGGCCTCCCTCGGCTACGCCATGCTCGGCCTGCTCATCGCCGCCATCTGGGGCCTGGTCGGGCTGTTCGCGGTGCTCCTGGTGCTGCTGCCGCTGTTCATCGCGCGCTGGGCGTTCTACCAGTACGTCGCCGAGCAGCACGCGCACGACGCCACGCTGGCCACCCTCGCCCAGGCGGTGGAGACCAAGGACTACTACACCCGCGGCCACTGCATGCGGGTCTCCAAGGCGTCCGGGATGATCGCCCAGGAGCTCGGCCTCAGCGCCGAGCGGGTGCGCAACGTCCGCTACGCCGGGATGCTGCACGACATCGGCAAGCTGGGCGTCCCCACCAAGGTGCTGCAGAAGTCGGGCGGGCTCACCGAGGAGGAGTTCGCCGCGATCCAGCTGCACCCGATGCGCGGCTACGAGATCGTCCGCGAGATCGGCTTCCTCGACGAGGCGCTGGCCGGCATCATGCACCACCACGAGAAGATGAACGGCCGCGGCTACCCGATGGGGCTGGCCGGGGAGGACATCCCGGAGTGCGCCCGGATCGTCTCGGTCGCCGACGTCTTCGACTGCATCACCTCCACCCGCTCCTACCGCAAGGCCCGCTCGGTCGGGGAGGCCGTCGCCGAGCTGCGCCGCTGCGCCGGCGAGCAGTTCGACCCGCGGATGGTGGAGGCGCTGGTCCGGGCGGTCGAGCGGGACGGCTGGGACCCGCCGGTCGACATCGAGCCGCCGGACGACGGCGCCGAGGTCGCCCAGCAGGACCACGACGACCCGAGCGTCCCGCTGCGCGTCGCCGGGGAGGGCGAGCGGTGATGGCCCAGGGGGCGAGGAGCCCGCTGCGCGGCCGCGGAGGGCCCACCCGCATCGACCCGGTCCGGATGTGGGTGATCGCCGCCGCGGTGGTCTGCGCCCTGGGCGCCCTGGTCTGGACGCTGGCCGCGGGGTTCGCCGACACCCAGGTCGCGCTCGCCTTCGGTGTGCTCATCGCGGTCGGGGAGCTGGTCCGGATCACCCTGCCGGGCCGCCGGGAGACCGCGCCCATCGCCTCGGCCGGCGCGATCGGCTACGCGCTCCTCGCCGACATCGGCGGCCGGCCGGTGCACCACTCCGCCGAGCAGGTGGTGGCGGTGGTCGCGCTCGGACTGGCCCTGGGCGAGCTGCCGCACATCGCGGTGGGGCGCGGCCCGCGCTGGAGCGACCTCTCCCGGCGCCTGCTGATGGCGGTGGCCCTGGCCGCCGCCTTCCGCCCCTTCGCCGACCTGCTCTCACCGGTGCCGCGCGACTGGTGGCTGACCCTGGCGGTGATGATCGCGCTGGTCCTGGCCGCCTGGTGCGTGGACGCCGCCCTGGCCGCGCTGATCCGCGCCGAGCGGGTGGGCACCCGCACCTCGGTGGCGCTGCGCGACGAGTTCCGCGCCCAGTTCGGCATCGGCATGGCCATCGGCGCCACCGGCATCCTGATCTCGCTGGCCTGCACCGCCACCGGCCTGGTCGGCCTGCTGGTGTTCATCGCGCCGCTGCTCGTCACCCAGGTGGCGTTCCGCAGGTTCGCCGACATCCGGCTGACCTACCTGCAGACCGTCCGGGCGCTCTCCCGCGTCACCGAGGTCGGCGGATACGTGGAGGCGGGCCACTCCCGCCGGGTCTCCGAACTGGCCACCGCGATCGGCTGCGAGCTGGGCATGCGCGAATCGGAGCTGCGCGAGCTGGAGTACGCGGCGCTGATGCACGACATCGGCCAGCTCTCGCTGCGCGACCCGATCGCCAGCGGCGCCACCGTGCTGGCCGCCCCCCGCGAGCAGCGCCGCATCGCGGAGCTGGGGTCGGCGATCATCCGGGAGACCGGGGTGCTCGACCCGGTGGCCGAGCTGGTCCGCCGGCAGTGCGAGGGGTGCGAGGGCGACGGCGCCGCCGGGCCCCCGCCGCTGGGCAGCAGGATCATCAAGGTCGCCAACGCCTTCGACGACCTGGTCGGCGAGTCGGCCGACCCGGACCGCGGCGAGGCGGTGCTGGAGCGGCTGCGGATGGACTCCGGCGGCGAGTACGACCCGGAGGTGGTCGAGGCCGCGGCGCGCGCCCTGCACCGGGCCCGGCCGCGCTGGTGAGCGGATCCGCGGGGGCGCCCGCGGGGCTGCCGTAGGATCGGCCCGCCGCGCGCCGACCGGGTGCGCGGCGGGGAGGGGGCGAGAGATGACCGAGATCCACGCCGAGATGGTCGCCGGCGTCCACCGGGTGACCGCCGCACCGGGGGACCGGGTCGGCGCCGGCGCCGTCCTGCTCCTGCTGGAGTCGATGAAGATGGAGATCCCGGTGCTCACCGAGGAGCCGGGCACCGTCGTCAGCATCGACGTCGCCGAGGGCGACGTGGTCCGCGAGGGGGACCTGCTCGCCGTCGTGGAGTAGCCCGCGGGTAGGTTTCCGGACCATGAGCGACATCGAGGAACCGCGCCCCGGCCTCACCGGCGAGGCCCGGATCGAAGTGGGCCCCGCCGACACCGCGCGGGCGCTGGGCAGCGGCGACGTGCCGGTGCTCGGGACGCCGCGGGTGCTCGCGCTGGCCGAGGAGGCGACGGTGGCGGCGCTGGCCGGCCGGCTGGAGCCCGGCAGGACCACGGTGGGCACCTCGGTCGGCCTGCGCCACCTCGCGGCCAGCCCGGTCGGCGCGCGCGTCCGGGTCCGCGCGGAGCTGCGCGAGGCCGACGGCCGCCGGCTGGTCTTCGCCGTCGAGGCGGTGCAGGAGGCCGCCTCCGGCGGCGGCCGGGTGGTCGCCGACGGGACCGTGGAGCGGGTCGTGGTCGACCGGGAGCGCTTCATCGCCTCGGCGGCCGGCTGACCTCCCCGCCCCCGCCCCGCCCGGCCGGAGCGGCGGGCGCCGGGCGTTCGCGGCCGCTCTCCCGGCCGGTGCGGCGCTCTCCGGTGGCCGGAGCGCCGACCGGGGCGGAGGGGGATCGGCCGCCCGCCGCACCGGGCGGGCCGGGACTCCGCCGGTCCGCACGCGCGGCGGTGACCGGGCGTCCGGTCCGCCGGGGAGCACCGCCCGGTGCGGGGGGGGGCGGACCGGCCTCCCGGAGGCGCCGCTCCCGGCCGGGCGGCCGCCCTCAGACCCCCATGGTCTTGCGCGGGTAGACGACGTCCGGGTCGGTGGCCACGTTCACCATGTAGGGCACCCCGGAGTCGAAGGCGCGCTCCAGGGCCGGGCCGATCCCGTCCGGGTCGGTCACCAGCTCGCCGCCCCCGCCCAGGGCGCGGACCACCTCGTCGTAGCGGGTCTGCGGGGTGAGCTCGGCGGCGATGTCGTAGCCGTAGAGCATCCGCATCGGCGCCTTCTCCAGGCCCCAGACGCCGTTGTTGCCGCAGACCATGACCACCGGCAGCCGGTGCCGGACCAGGGTGTCCACGTCCATCAGGGAGAAGCCGGCGGCGCCGTCCCCGAGCAGGGTCACCACCTGGGAGGAGGGGCGGGACAGCCGGGCGGCGATCGAGTAGCCCATGCCGGTGCCCAGGCAGCCGAACGGGCCGGGGTCCAGCCAGTTGCCGGGGCGCTTCGGCTCGATGTACTTGCCCGCGTAGGAGACGAAGTCGCCGCCGTCCCCGATGACCACGGCGTCCTCGGCGAGCACCTTGTTCAGCTCGCCGTAGACGCGCGCCGGGTGGATCGGGTCGGAGCCGCTGCCCAGCACCTCCGCGTCGGCGGCCGCGGCCCGCGCCGCCGCCGCGGTGATCTCCGCGCGCCACTCCCGGGCCGCCGGGCGCGGCCGGGCCTCGGCGGCGATGCCGCGCAGCACCGCGGACAGGTCGCCGGCGGCGGTGGCGGCCGGGACCATGTGCGAGGCCAGCTGGCCGGGGGAGTCGGCGACGTGCGCGACCTTGGCCGGGGGCGCGCCGTCCCTGCCGCCGAACAGGCCGTGGCCGAGCCGGAAGTCCAGCGGGGTGCCGACCACCACCACCAGGTCGGCGCGGCCCAGGGCGGCCCCGCGCGCCCGGTTGGCCAGCAGCGGGTGGCCGCCCGGCAGCAGCCCGCGGCCCTGCCCGTTGGTGACCACCGGGACGCCCAGCTCCTCGGCGGCCTCCAGGGCGGCCGCCTCGGCGCCGTCCAGCCACACGTCGGAGCCGAGCACCAGCACCGGCCGCTCGGCCTCGGAGAGCAGCCGGGCCACGGCGGAGACCTCCCCGGGGTCGGGGGCGGGGCGCTCCGCGGCGGCGGCGCCCGGCTCCACCGAGGCCTGGTCGTAGAGGGCGTCCATCGGGACGTCGAGGAAGACCGGGCCGCGGTGCGCGGCGTTGGCGGTGCGGAACGCCTCGTCCACCTCGGCGGCGATCGAGCCGGTCGCGCGCGCGGTCCGGGAGAGCTTGGTGACCGATTCCAGCAGCGGCGGCTGGTCCAGCTCCTGGAGCAGGCCCTGGCCCCAGCGGGCCTCCGGGGCGCGCCCGCCGATCAGCACCATCGGGGAGCCGTTGAAGTGCGCGGTGGCCACGCCGCTGACCGCGTTGGTGACGCCGGGGCCGGCGGTCACCACGGCCAGCCCGGCCCGCCGGGTCAGCTTGCCGACGCCCTCGGCGGCGAAGACCGCGGTCTGCTCGTGCCGGACGTCCAGCAGCCGCATGGTCGGCTCCGGCTTGACCGCGGCGTCGTACAGCGGGAACACGTGACCGCCGCTCAGCGTGAACATCGTGTCGGCGCCGTGGTGCCGGGCGACGGCCACCGCGTGCGCGCCGCCGTGGCCCTCGATCCGCCCGGAGAAGGGGGGCGTGTCCATGTCCTGCCTCGCTGTCCTGGTCCGCGTCACGTTACCGGTGAGTTCAAAAGCACCGTAGTGATTCACGTCGCATCAGGACAAGAGGGACGGAGGTCAGTCCCGGTCCGGCGGGCGCAGCCGGGTGACGAACTTGTACCGGTCGCCCCGGTACAGCGAGCGGACCCACTCCACCGGGTGGCCGTCGGCGTCGAAGCTGTGCTGGCAGTGGAGCACCAGCGGCAGGCCGACATCCACGCCGAGCAGCCGCGCCTCGTCCGGGGTGGCCAGCACCGTCTCTATGGTCGCCTCGGCCTCGGCCAGCCGCACCTCGTAGGCGCTGGCCAGCGCCTCGTACAGCGAGGCGTACCGGTCCAGCTGCCGGCGGAGGCCGGGGAACCGGCGGGCCGCCAGGTGCGCGGTCTCCACCGCCATCGGCTCGCCGTTGGCCAGCCGGAGCCGCTCGATGCGGAGCACCCGCCCGCCGGAGCGGATCGCCAGCAGCTCGGCCAGCTGGTCGTCGGCGTTGATGTAGCTGACGTCCAGGATCCGGGTGGCCGGGTGCAGGCCGTGCGCGCGCATCTCCTGGGTGTAGCTCTGCAGCTGGAGCACCTGGGCGACCTTGGGCTGGGCGACGAAGGTGCCCTTGCCCTGGATGCGCAGCAGCCGCCCCTCGACCACCATCTCGGTGAGGGCCTGGCGCACGGTGGTCCGGGAGGTGCCGAACTCCGCGGCGAGGGTGCGCTCGGGAGGAACGGGCTCGCCCGCCGACATGGTCTCGATCAGCTCCAAGAGCTGCTTTTTGACCTGGTAGTACTTGGGGACCCGGGGATCCTCGCGGATCGTTCGCTGACCCGTCACGTCGTCCTTCCTCCACCCGCCGTCGCGGTGCACGCGGGCCCACTGGTGTGGACCACTGGTCGAGTACGTTCCTCGAGTATGCCCCCACCCGTGGGATGATCTGTGAGTGCCTCACCTCAGCGACCTGATCCGACGCTATACCGCACTCAAGAGCGCGGACCTGGAGTGGTTCCACTCGCTGGTCTCCGATTGGCAGCTGCTGGCCGACCTCTCCTTCGCCGACCTCGTGCTATGGGTGCGGATGCGCGACGACACCGGCTGGGTCGCCGTCGCCCAGATGCGGCCCACCACCGGCCCCACCGCCTTCCAGGACGACCTGGTGGAGACGGAGCTCTCCGCGGAGACCGCGCGCGCCGCGGACGAGGCCGACCGCCCCCGGCTCACCGCGCGCCTGGAGCTGATCGACGGCGCCTGGGCGGAGGGCCGGATCCGCCGGGAGGGCGACCCCGACTGGTCCGGCGGCGTGCCGGTGCGCGAGGAGGCCATCCCGGTCCGCCGGGACGGCAAGCTCATCGGGGTGATCCAGCGCAGCACCAACCTGAGCTCCGCGCGCACCCCCAGCCGGCTCGAACTCACCTACCTGCAGAGCGCCAGCGACCTCGCGCAGATGATCGCCGAGGGCCAGTTCCCCTTCAGCGACCAGGAGCCGCTCATGGTCCGCTCGCCGCGGGTCGGCGACGGGCTGCTCCGCCTGGACCAGGGCGGCGACGTGGTCTATGCCAGCCCCAACGCGCTCTCGGCCTACCGCAGGCTGGGGCTGACCGCGGACCTGTACGGCACCAGCCTGGCCCGCACCACGCTCGCCCTGGCCTCCGCCGGAGACGCCCGGGACGAGTCGCTGACCTGGACCGCGGGCGGCCGGGCCCCGCGCGAGGCGGAGGTGGAGGCGCGCGGATCCACCGTGCAGCTGCGCGCCATCCCGCTGGTCAACGACGGCGTGCGGGTCGGCGCGCTGGTCATGGTCCGCGACGTCACCGAGCTGCGCCGGCGCGAGCGCGAGCTGATGACCAAGGACGCCACCATCCGGGAGATCCACCACCGGGTCAAGAACAACCTGCAGACCGTGGCGGCGCTGCTCCGGCTGCAGGCCCGCCGGCTGGACAACCTGGAGGGGCGGGCCGCGCTGGACGAGGCGGTGCGCCGGGTCGGCTCGATCGCGATCGTGCACGAGATGCTCTCGCACACCCCCGACGAGATCGTCGACTTCGACGACATCGCCGACCGGGTGATCGAGATGGCCGCGGAGGTCTCCACCACCGGCGCCCCGGTCACGCCGCGCCGGGTCGGCCACTTCGGACTGCTCTCCGCGCTGGTCGCCACCCCGCTGTCGATGGTCCTCACCGAGCTGGTGCAGAACGCGGTGGAGCACGGCCTGGACTACGGGCCCGGCTCGATCGAGGTCGGGGTGCGCCGGGAGGACCCGCCCCCGGGCGCCGAGGACCGCTCCGGGACGCTGCACATCGAGGTCACCGACGACGGCGGCGGCCTGCCGCCCGGCTTCGACTTCGAGAGCACCAACAGCCTCGGCCTGCAGATCGTGCGGACGCTGGTGGTCGGCGAGCTCGGCGGCCGGCTGGAGATCAAGCCGCGCGACGAGGTCGGCACGGCGGTCGCCATCGAGCTGCCGGTGGAGCGGGACGTCCAGGGCTGAGCGGGCCCGCCCCGGGAGGCCCCGGAACGCGCCGATCCCGGGTCCGGGGCGCCCGCCGCGGAGGAGCGGCGGGGGCGGCGGAGCCGGGATCGGCGGGGGTGGTAGGAATGGGGGGTGACGGACGGCCGGAGGGCTCAGACCGCGGTGCGCACCACCGGGCGGAGGCCGGCGTTGCGGCGGCGGCGCAGCGAGCGGCGCTCCTGCTCGCTCATGCCGCCCCATACGCCGCCGTCCTGTCCGGTCTCCAGGGCCCAGCGCAGGCAGGCACTGGACACGGGGCAGGCGGCGCAGACCTCTTTGGCCTCCTCGATCTGCATGAGAGCGGGGCCCGAGTCACCGATGGGGAAGAACAGCTCGGGGTCTTCGTCACGGCAGGCGGCGTGGTGGCGCCAGTCCATGCGGATCAACTCCTCACAGCGAGGCATTCGCGGGCGTGCGCATTGTGAACTCGTTCACGAACATGAGCGCGGGGCACACCCTTGTCGCCCCGGCGCGCCAAGCGCGCCCGCCCAACGGGACGACGTCCGGTGTGAGCCGGGGGCGAACGTGCTCAGGAGCCGTTCCCACCTCGGAATCATCCGTTTTACTCGCCCGTAACGTGCGGCGTCATGTCGAGCCTGTCAGGGTTCACAGGCGCACGCAAGAGTGCCCGTGGCCGATCGGCGCGGGCGGCGGTGTCGCGTGTGTCACAAGCGACCGTCCGGTCGTCTCAGACGATGATTCGTAACGCCTTCGGTACGGAGTGGAAATCGATCCGACTCCGCGCGCCGAGATACTCCCCGTCGATCTGGAACGCGCGGGGGCGCTTCGAGGCGATGCTGAGCGAGGGCATGTCGTGCCGGGTGATGTAGCCCCGGCCCTCCGGCGGGACCCCCTGGTGCGAGAGCATCCGGCGGAGCAGCAGCGCGGTGGCGGAGGTGCCCATGGTGGTCATCCCGAACACGTCCAGCCCCAGTGAGAACCGGGACCGCGGCGTCGGCTGCACCGGCACCGAGCCCGCGTACGTCCACGGCGTGGTGTTGGTGACCAGCGCGAAGTGCAGGCCGGAGACCGGGTCGTGGCCGGGCGCCTCCAGCATCAGCGAGGGGTTCCGGATCCGCCCCGACATGAACATCCGCAGCGCCGTGTTGATGTAGAGCGCGGGGGAGGCGCGCCGGCCGCGCCGGCGCAGCCGCTCCACCTCCTGCACCACCTCGGCGTCCCAGCCGAACCCGGCGCAGAAGGTGAAGTAGCGGTCGTCGGACGGACCGGAGATGCGGCCCAGGCCGACCGTCCGGCTCGACCCCGAGCGGAGCGCCTCCAGCACCGCGCCGGTCGCCTCCACCGGGTCGGTCGGCATGCCCAGCGCGCGGACGAACACGTTGGCGCTGCCCCCGGGGATCGCCGCGTAGCTCGGCCGGGGCAGCCCCTCCGGGGTGCGCAGCAGGCCGTTGACCACCTCGTTGACGGTGCCGTCCCCGCCCAGGCTGATCACCGTGTCGAAGCCCTCGCCGGCGGCGTCGCGGGCCAGTTCCCGGGCGTGGTCCCGGTACTCCGTCTGCGCGACGTGCAGTTCCACGTCGCGCGCGATGGCGCCGACGATGACGTCGCGGGACCGGGGCGTGGTGGTGGTCGCCTGGGGGTTGACGATGAAGAGCGCGCGCACCCGGCCAGTCTAGAGGCCCTGCCCCGCAGCCGCTCCCGGGCCCGCGGCGCACCGCGCGGCGGCCCGGCGCGGGCGCCCCGCCCGGCCGGGGGCCGGGCCGGCCGGGGGCCGGGCCGGACGGGGCACCCGGGGCGGATACTGTGGAGGGTGTCTTCACGTCCGCTCAACGTCGTCATCGCCGCCGCACTGCAGGGCCTGATCGGCCTGGTCATCGCCTACGAGGGCGTCCGGGTCGCCATCGAGGCGGTCCAGGGGCGCGGCTCCGCCTCGTTCTCGGTGCCGCTCGCGATCCTCGCCTTCGCGGCCGCCGCCGCGGTCTGCTACGTGGCCTGGGGCCTGTTCACGCTCCAGTCCTGGTCCCGCGGCCCGGTGGTGCTCACCCAGATCTTCATGCTGGTCATCGCCTATTCGATGTACACCAGCGACCAGATGGCGGTCAGCGTCGGGATGGCGGCGACCGCCGTCGCGGTCCTGGGCCTGGTGCTGTCCGGCCCGGTCACCGAGGTGCTCTTCCCCGGCGGCCGGCTCCCCGGGGAGGACGCCCCGGAGAAGCCGGAGGGCGGCGGCTGAGGGGCGGGCCCGGCCGGCGGGCGGGGCCCGGAGAACGGAGGCGGCCCCGCACCGCGCTCGCGGTGCGGGGCCGCCCTGCGGCCGCTCGGGTCAGTCGTCGGTGGTCAGCGCCTGGCGCAGCTGCGCCAGGGTGCGGGCCAGCAGCCGGGAGACGTGCATCTGCGAGATGCCCAGCTCCTGGGCGATCTGCGACTGCGTCATGTTGCCGAAGAAGCGGAGCAGCAGGATCCGCTTCTCCCGCGGCGGCAGCTGCTCCAGCAGCGGCTTGAGCGATTCGCGGTACTCCACGCCCTCCAGGGAGTCGTCCACGATGCCCAGCGAGTCGGCCACCGCGGGGGCGTCCTCGTCCCCGCTGTCCGGGGCGTCCAGCGAGACGGTGGAGTAGGCGTTGGCCGACTCCAGCCCCTCGAGGACCTCCTCCTCGGTCATCCCGAGGTGCTCGGCGAGCTCGTGCACGGTGGGCGCGCGCCCCTCGCGCTGGGAGAGGTCGCTGACCGCCTTGGTCAGGGAGAGCTTCAGCTCCTGCAGGCGGCGCGGCACCCGCACCGCCCACCCCTTGTCGCGGAAGTGCCGTTTGATCTCGCCCACGATGGTGGGCGTCGCGTAGGTGGAGAACTCGACCCCGCGCTCCAGGTCGAACCGGTCGATCGACTTGATCAGGCCGATCGTGGCGACCTGGGTGAGGTCGTCGAGCCATTCACCGCGGTTGCGGAAGCGGCGCGCGAGGTACTCGACCAGAGGCAGGTGCAGTTCCACGAGCTCGTCGCGGATGCGCTGGCGCTCCGAAGAGTCCTCGGGAAGCTCGCTCAGGCGCTCGAACAACTCTCGTGCGCGTGCCCGGTCCGGCACCGCGTGTTCCGTCTTCGCCGTCAGAGCGGGCCCCCTCTCGCTCACGCCGTCTCCACCGTGCCACGCCGTTTGTGCAGGACGATGAAGACGCGGTCGTCGGGGCCGGTGCTGGTGTCGACCTCCCCGGCCAGGGCGGACAGCACCGTCCAGGCGAAGGTGTCGCGGGCCGGCAGCCGACCGTCCGAGGTCAGTACCGACACCGATATCCGCATGCCGTCCCCGGCCAATTCGAACTCGGTGGTCAGGTCCGTGCCGGGCAGTGCCTGGGCGAGCAGCATCGCGCAGGCCTCGTCGACCCCGATGCGCAGGTCCTCGATCTCGTCGAGGGTGAAGTCCAGGCGCGCGGCCAGCCCGGCCGTCGCGGTGCGCAGCACGGAGAGGTAGGCGCTGTCGGCCGGCATCCTGACCGTGACGGCGTCGCGTACGTCCGTGGCGCCCGAGACGGGCGCGGCGGTTTCTTCGGTCACGTCCCTCCTCCGGGAAGCGAGATTGCCGCTTGAGAGCAATCTATCTTGTTTCGCGGCGGCCCCGCTGCACACGGCCCGCTCCGTGTCCGCCGCCCGGTGGGCCGCAGCCCCTGTCCCAGCGGGCCGCACGCCTCTCACCGGCGGGAACGCGAAACGGTCCGAGGCGGCGGCGCGGCCCTTATCCGGTGCGCGGCCCCGGTCCGGGAGCGGCCGGGGCACAGCAGGGGCCTGCCGCCTCCCCGCCATCCCGCGCCCCCGGAGCACCGGAGGGCCCCGCTCAGCCCGCCCCGGCGGAGCCCAGCTCCTCCAGGGCCTTGCCGTGCAGCCGGTACACCGTCCACTCGTCCATCGGAACGGCCCCCAGCGACCGGTAGAACGCTATCGAGGGCTCGTTCCAGTCCAGCACCGACCACTCCAGCCGGCGGTAGCCGCGCTCCACGCAGGTCCGGGCCAGCCCGGCGAGCAGGGCCCGGCCGTACCCGCGGCCGCGCATCTCCGGGAGGACGAAGAGGTCCTCCAGGTAGACGCCGTGCCTGCCGGTCCAGGTGGAGAAGTTGACGAACCACAGGGCGAAGCCCACCGGCTCGCCGGCGTCCTCGGCGATGTGCGCGAAGACCGAGGGGTCCTCGCCGAACAGGGCCTGCTCCAGGTCCTGCTCGGTGGCCTCCACCGCGTCCGGCTCGCGCTCGTAGGCGGCCAGGGCGCGGATGAGCTCCAGGATGGCGGGGACGTCATCCGGGCGTGCGGGGCGGATCACGGTGCTCCTCGTCGGGTCGGTGCCGTCGCACCCACGCTATCCGCCCCGGGCCGCGCGGCGGCCGGCCGGGGCGGCCGGGAGGGCGGGGCGCCCCGGCCGCCGTGCTCAGAGCACCTTGGAGAGGAACGCCCTGGTCCGCTCCTGCTTCGGGTCGCCGAGCACCTCGCGCGGGTCGCCGGACTCCACCACCACGCCGCCGTCCATGAACACCAGGCTGTCGCCGACCTCGCGGGCGAAGCCCATCTCGTGGGTGACCACGACCATGGTCATGCCCTCCCGGGCGAGGCCCTTCATCACTTCCAGGACCTCGCCCACCAGCTCCGGGTCGAGCGCGCTGGTGGGCTCGTCGAACAGCATCAGCTCCGGGCGCATCGCCAGTGCCCGGGCGATCGCCACCCGCTGCTGCTGGCCGCCGGAGAGCTGCCGGGGGTAGGCGTCCGCCTTGTCGGCCAGCCCGACCCGCTCCAGCAGCTCCATGGCGCGGGTCCGGGCCTGGGCCCGCGACTCCCGCTTGACCTGCACCGGGGCCTCGATGACGTTGCCCATCACCGACATGTGCGGGAACAGGTTGAAGCTCTGGAACACCATGCCGATGTCCCGGCGCTGCTCGGCGACCTGCTTGTCGTGCAGCTCGTAGAGGCGGCCGCCGTGCTCCCGGTAGCCCATCAGCCGGCCGTTCACCCAGAGCCGGCCCGCGGTGATCTTCTCCAGGTGGTTGATGCAGCGCAGGAAGGTCGACTTCCCCGACCCGGAGGGGCCGACCACGCACATCACCTCGCCGCGGCGGACCCGGAGGTCGATGCCCTTGAGCACCTCCAGCCGGCCGAAGCTCTTGTGCACGCCGTCGGCGACCACCATCAGGTCGTCCGCGGGGCGCTCCGGAAGCCCCGCCGCGTCCGGTGTCCCGCTCGGATTCCCGCTCAATGTCCCGCCTTGCTCTGCATGATCGCGATCTCGGCCTGCGCCTTGCGGTCGCCCTTGGTGAAGGAGCGCTCCAGGAAGAACTGGCCCGCCATCAGCAGGCTGGTGATCGCCAGGTACCAGATGCACGCCGCGACCAGCATCGGGAACAGGTCGAAGGTGCGGTTGCCGATCGCCTGGAGCTGGAAGAAGAGCTCGGTGGTCAGCGGGATCGCCGACACCAGCGAGGTGTCCTTCAGCATCGCGGTGACCTCGTTGCCGGTCGGCGGCACGATGACCCGGAGCGCCTGCGGCAGGGTGATCCGGCGCAGCGTCTTGCCCCGGCTCATGCCCAGCGCCTGGGCCGCCTCGGTCTGCCCCTTGTCCACCGAGAGCAGGCCGGCCCGGACGATCTCGGCCATGTAGGCGCCCTGGGAGAGCGCCAGCGCCAGCAGCGCGGCCATGAACGGGGTCAGCACGTCGTTCATCGGGACGCTGAAGAACCGGGCGTCGCCCTCCAGTCCCAGCAGCGGCATCCAGTAGTTGTCGAACGGCAGCCCCAGCTCCAGGTTCTGGTAGAGGATGCCGAGGTTGCCGAAGAGCACGCAGAGCACCAGCCGGGGGACCGCCCGGAAGAACCAGGTGTACAGCCAGGCCAGGGTGGCCAGCACCGGGTTGCCCGAGAGCCGCATCACGGCCACGGCGATGCCGAGCGAGATGCCCAGCAGCATCGCCAGCACGGTCAGCTTCAGGGTGGTCCAGACCCCGTTGAGCACCGGTGCCGAGAACATGTTCTCGAACATGAACGGCCAGTTGAACTTCTCGTTCGTCACCAGCATGTTGACGAACATGGCCGCGAGGACCAGCAGGGCACCGGAGGCGACCCAGCGCCCGGGGTGCCGCACGGGGACCGCCTTGACGGGGGCGGGCCGGGAGCCCTCCGCGGAGGGCCCGGTCGGCCGGGGTGGTTCGGTGGGTGTTTTCACGCCGCTGCGCTCTTCGTCCTGTCTCGGGGTCAGGCTTCGCCGTCTTCGTCTTCGGCCGCGATGTCCGGGTTGACCTCGGACTTCTCGATCAGGCCCTGCTCGGCCAGGCCCCAGCCGTCCAGGATCTGCTCGTAGGTGCCGTCGTCGATGATCGACTGGTAGCCCGCCTGGATCGCCTCGGCCAGCTCGTCGGAGTCGGAGTGGACGACCGCGCCGTAGGGAGCGGCCTCGTACTGCTCGCCCAGCGACTCGAGCTTGTCACCGGTCTGCTCGATCGCGTAGAAGGCGACCGGCATGTCGGCCAGTCCGGCGTCGCTCTTGCCGGAGACGATCGACTGGGTGGCCTCGTCCTGCCCCTCGTACTGGTCGATCTGGATGGCCGGCTCGCCGTCCTTCTCGCACTGCTCGCTGCGGGCCTCGATGTCGGGCACCTGCACCGTGTTGGCCTGGACCGCGATGGTCTTGCCGCAGGCGTTCTCCGGGTCGACGCCGGCCGGGTTGCCCTTGGCGGTGAACCACTGGGTGCCCACGTTGTAGTAGCTCACCATGTTCACCTGCTCCAGGCGCTCCTCGTTGATGGTGAACGAGGAGATGCCCGCGTCGTACTTGCCGGAGTCCACGCCCTCCACGATGGTGCCGAAGGTGGCGCTCTCCCAGGCGACGTCCAGGTCCAGCTTGGCGGCGACCGCGTCGAACAGCTCGACGTCGAAGCCGATGATCGTCTTGCCGTCGGTGTCCAGGAACTCCGCCGGGGCGTAGCTGGAGTCGGTCCCCACGGTCAGCGTGCCGGCGTCCCGGACCTCCTGCGGGACGAGGGCGGCGAGCTCCTCGTCCGGCTGCACGTCGGGGGTGGCGCCGCCCTGCCCGGTGCCGCCGCCCCCGTCGCCTCCGCCGCAGGCGGAAGCCGAGAGCAGCAGCGCCGCGGCCCCCGCGGCGACCGCGCCTCTGCTGAACTGGCCGGGCTGGAAGAAACGGATCGGCGAGGCCACAGGGGTCTCCATTCAGGTCCGGCCGGACCGGGCGTCCGGCGCTGCCGCAGCACCGAGCGGCCGGGAAAACCGAATGAATTGGCTGATCAGACGATATTTCATGGCCGTTCGGACATACCATCGTTCCTACCCGTCATGTTGGTCCGGTCACCGTTGTGAGATGATTGGGTAACGGGCCACCCCCGTGGAAGCGGCAGCGCCTGGTTCGCATACGGACCGGGCGAAGGCGGGCTCTCCGGACCACCGGTCATGGCCGACCGGCCGGCGGCGCCCTCCCCCCTAGCACCCGACGCCTTCGCGCGCTGCCCCAGTGCTCACCGCAACCGCCGGCGTCATGGCCGACGCCGCGGGTTTGAATGATGAGGGGTTTGAAAGTTGACCACCGACGCGCCGCGCGAGCGGCATTCCGAACTCGACGACGATCCGGCGTTCGCCCTGCACCGGGGCGGCAAGCTGGAGGTCCGCTCCTCGGTCGACGTGACCGACCACGCCGGCCTCTCCCTCGCCTACACCCCCGGTGTCGCCCGGGTGTGCAGCGCCATCGCCGAGACGTCCGAGCTGGTCGACACCTACACCTGGAAGAACAACGTGGTCGCGGTCGTCACCGACGGCTCGGCGGTGCTGGGACTGGGCAACATCGGCCCGGAGGCCTCGCTGCCGGTGATGGAGGGCAAGGCGCTGCTGTTCAAGCAGTTCGGCGGCGTCGACTCGGTTCCGATCGCGCTCACCTGCAACGACACCGATGAGATCGTCGAGACCGTGGCCCGGATGGCGCCCTCCTTCGGCGGCATCAACCTGGAGGACATCTCCGCCCCCCGCTGCTTCGAGATCGAGGCCCGGCTGCGCGAGCGGCTGGACATCCCGGTCTTCCACGACGACCAGCACGGCACCGCGATCGTCACGGTCGCCGCACTGCGCAACGCCGCCCGGCTCACCGGCCGGACCCTCGGCGACCTGCGCGCGGTCGTCTCCGGCGCCGGCGCCGCCGGGGTGGCCGTCACCAAGATGCTGATCGACGGCGGCATCGGCGACATCGCGGTCGCGGACAGCAAGGGGATCATCTACTCCGGCCGGGAGGGGCTCAACCCGGTCAAGACCCAGATCGCCGAGATCAGCAACAGGGCCGGCCTGCAGGGCTCGATCGAGGCCGCGCTGGAGGGGGCCGACGTCTTCATCGGCCTCTCCGCCGGCGAGGTGCCCGAGTCCGTCGTCGCCACGATGGCCTCCGACGCGATCATCTTCGCGATGGCCAACCCCAACCCGGAGGTCCACCCCGACGTCGCGCACAAGTACGCGAGCGTCGTGGCCACCGGGCGGAGCGACTTCCCCAACCAGATCAACAACGTGCTGGCCTTCCCGGGGGTGTTCCGCGGCGCGCTGGACGTGCGCGCCACCGACATCACCGAGAACATGAAGCTGGCCGCGGCGGACGCCCTGGCCGCCCTGGTCGGCGACGACCTCGCCGCGGACTACGTCATCCCGAGCACCTTCGACGAGCGGGTGGTCCCCGCGGTCTCGGCCGCGGTCGCCGCCCAGGCCCGCGAGGACGGGGTGGCCCGGCTGTTCTAGCCAGGACCGATACCGGCGAGTAGTCGGCCGGTGATGGTGCGTAGCGGATCCGGAGCGGGGCGTCCCGCTCCGGATCCGCCGTTTCCGGGGCCGCCTGCCGCGGTGCGCGGGGGCGTGCCGCCCGCACGGGTCCGCCGGTCAGGCCCGGGGCGCTACAGGCGCCCCTTCGCGCCGGCCGCAACGAAGGCCGCCCACGCTCCGCGCCCGAAGGCGAGGACCGCTCCGTCCGGGGTCACCGAGTCGCGCACCAGGGTGGCCGCCGGGAGATCGGCCACCTCGACGCACTGCCCGCCGCCCGTTCCGCTGTAGGAGCTGGTGCGCCATTCCGGCGCGAGGGCGCCGCGGGCGCCCCGTGGGTGCTGTGAATCGATCGCGGACATGCCGCGCCTCCTCTTTCCTCGTCATTCATCCTGTGCCTGCTTCCGCATGCGCCGCTGGAGGTCGGCGAGGACCTCCCGGGTCCTCTCCGGGTGCAGGGCGGCGGTGCGCAGGTGCTCGAAGGCCACCGTGTAGAAACGCACCTCCTTGGCCTTTTCTATATAGAGGCTGCTGGTCAGGTTCTCCAAATGGACGAGTTTGGGCGCGTGGATATCCGACTCGGGGAACTCGAGGATGTCGAATGACCCGTCGAGTCCGGAATGCGCCCCGACTCCGAAAGGTGCGATCTGTATGGTCACCTGCGTCCTCTGCCCGGCTTCCAGCAGATGCCCGATCTGATCGGCCATCACCGCCGGCCCTCCCACCGGCCGGTGCAGCACCGCCTCGTCCAGCACCACCCACACGTGCGGGGTCTGCTCGCTGAAGAGCAGCTCCCGGCGCCGGATCCGCAGCTCCACCCGGCGCTCGATCTCCTCGGGGGCGACCGCGGCCGGGTGGGCCTCCAGCAGGGCCCGGGCGTAGTCCTCGGTCTGGAACAGCCCGGGGACGATCTGCGCCTGGTAGAAGCGGAGCACCTCGGCCTCGGGTTCCAGGCCGAGGTAGACCTCGAAGCGCTCGGGCATCACGTCGCCGTAGACGTGCCACCACCCCCGCCGCCGCGATTCGCGGGCCAGGGTCACCAGCGTGGTGCGCAGTGTCTCGTCCCCGACCTCGTACAGTTCCAGCAGGTCGCGGACGTCGTCGGAGTTGGTGGCGACCTGACCGCGCTCGATCCGGGAGAGCTTGCTTCCGGACCACGCCATGTGCTCGGCCGCCTCCTCTCCGGTCATTCCGACTTTCTCCCGCAACCTTCGCAATTCAACGCCCAGTCGCCGCCTGCGCGCCGTCGGGTTGTTGGCCGGGGGCATCGGGACCTCCTGGAGTGAGGGAAGAGGCCTAATGGAGAACGGGAGAAGGCTACAGGTCTTGGTCGGAAAGCGCCCCGGCCTTCGGGATGGGGGTGAATCGGAGCCGAACCCCATGCGTCCGTCAGCGGCGAGTGTGTTCTGAATATCCTTATTCGCCTCTCGCCGCCCGCGATCTCGTGACAGTATGTGATGGCGCGGCTCCGCCGTGCACCGCATCCGCCTGGACGGGGAGCGGTGCGCTGCGCCGTCCCGGCCGTTCGGGTGCGTGCGGGCGGCGGGGAGCGACGCCCCGTCCCGGGGCGCACCGGCCCGAAGGCCGGCGGCCGAGGTTCGAGCCCCGGCGCGGAGCGGAGTCTCACCGGGTCCGAAGCCGCCGCCCGGGCTCGGGCGGGTGGAGCCGGCCCGTGTCGATCCCGGCGGCCGGAGGGGGCGGCGGGCCGGACGCCCGCCGAAGGGGAGCGAGGCGGGCCGCTCGGCGGTCGACGGGGTCCGGTGAAACGGGAACCGGGGCGCACTGCGAGGCGTGCGGCGCCGGTCCTGATGGCAAAAGACCGGGAGAAATCCCCGCCATTCCGGGCAGAGGGGACGCCAATTGACATCAGGTGGGCATAAAGCGGGTAAGGAGAATTCTGCGAAGCAATTGCACGTGTGGTCGGCGCTGTGGAAGATGGGACGCACGCCGCAGAGAGCGGCGCGGGGCGGTGCGCGGAGGTCGAACCCGGCGGTCCGAGCCGACCGACACGCTGAGGGGGGACCATGAGCGCGACACTCTCCGGACGGCCGGCCCAGGAGCTGCAGGCCCGGGACTTCCCCTACGTCCCGAGGGCCCGGGGCGCGGGGGCGGTCGTCATGGCCCGGTGCGGATTCCCCGGCGAGAAGAGCCACGTCGCCCAGGCGCGGCGGTTCGTCCGCTCCACGCTGGGGCTCTGCCCGGCCATCCCGCCCGAGGTACTGGACTCCGCGCTGCTGCTGGTCAGCGAGATCGCCTCGAACGCGATCCGGCACACCCGCAGCGGGGAGCCGGGCGGGCGGTTCGGGGTGGAGGTGCACCACAGCCCCGGCCACCTCACCGTCGCGGTGCACGACGAGGGGCCGCGCGGGGACGACCCGGGCGCCCACCCCACCGTCGAGGCGTTCTCGCCCGACTCCGAGGGCGGCCGCGGCCTGGCCATCATCGACGCGGTCGCCAGCGACTGGAACACCGAGGCGGTACCGGGCGGCCGGGTGGTGGCCTTCACCCTCAGCCCCGCCGGCGCCCGGGGCTGAGCCCGCCCCGGACGCGCCGCCCCAGGGCCGCGGGGGCGGTGGTGAGCCGGAGCACACCGACGATCTAGGGTCGGGGCATGTTCGCTATCTCGGCAATCGGCATCGACCCCGACGACCCGCTCTCCGGTCTGCAGGCAGGGGAGCGGCCCGACCCGGAGGCCCGCGAGGGCTGGGCGGTCGTCGACCTGAAGGCCGCCGCCCTCAACCACCACGACCTGTGGAGCCTGCGCGGCATCGGCCTGCCCGCCGACCGGCTGCCCATGGTGCTCGGCTGCGACGGCGCCGGCGTCGACGAGGAGGGCAACGAGGTCATCGTGCACGGCGTCGTCGGAGACCCGGACGCCGGCGGCGGGGACGAGACCCGGGACCCGCGCCGCTCGCTGCTCTCCGAGGTCTACGACGGCACCCTGGCGGAGAAGATCACCGTCCCGCGGCGCAACCTGGTGCCCAAGCCGGAGGAGCTCTCCTTCGAGGAGGCGGCCTGCCTGCCCACCGCCTGGCTGACCGCCTACAACATGCTCTTCGACAAGGCGGGCCTGCGCCCCGGCTCGTCGGTATTGGTGCAGGGGGCGGGCGGCGGGGTGGCCGGCGCGCTGATCCGGATGGCGGCCCAGGCCGGGCACCGGGTCTACGCCACCAGCCGCAGCGAGGCCAAGCGGGACCGGGCGGTGGAGCTGGGGGCGTACGCAGCGGTGCCCACCGGCGAGCGCCTGCCGGAGAAGGTGCACGCCGCCTTCGACACCGTCGGCCAGGCCACCTGGGCCCACTCGCTCCGCTCGCTCCGCCCCGGCGGCACCATCGTCACCTGCGGGGCCACCAGCGGCGACGCCCCCTCGGCCGAACTCACCCGGGTCTTCTTCCAGCAGCTCCGGGTGATCGGCGCGACCATGGGCACCCGGGACCAGCTGGCCGCGCTCGCCGAGATGTGCGCCCGCACCGGCCTGCGCCCGGAGATCGACCGGGTCCTCCCGCTGGCCCGCGCCGAGGAGGGCTTCCGCGCGCTGCTCGCCGGCGAGCAGTTCGGCAAGATCGTCTTCACCGTCTGACGGGGGCGGAACACGGCTGCGGCCCGGCTCGGTACCGAGCCGGGCCGCAGCCGTGTGATCACTTCAGGTCGTCGATCGAGAGACCGGTGTCGGTGGGGATGCCGCGGAGCACTCCCTTGCTGATATCCCTGGAGGAATGGACCGGGACAGTGGTACCCCGTCCATCAGGGTGTCGCATGATGTGGTGGCTGCCGCTGACCCGGGCCACGAAGAAGCCCTTTTTCTGCAGTGCCTTGACCACAAGGGCGCCACGCATGCTCGGTACAGGCGGCATCAGGCGACTTCGAGAGTCAGCTCATTGGGAAAACCGAACTCCTCGATCAGGGCGGTCAGGGCGACACGGAGATCGGCGACGGCGGATTCCGGGTCCGGGCCATCGCCGTGCGCGCCGACGCCGGGGCGGAGCTGCGCATGGGCGCACCACACGCCGTCCTCGTCTTGTTCCAGGTCATAGGGGACATGGACGGTGCGGGACATCGAACGGCTCCTCTCCGCCGGGTACGACAACGCCACAGTAAACGATCGCCCCCTGGAGCAGGGGGCGATCGCCAGAATACGGCTCGGAAGACCGGGAGAGCGGGTCAGGACGGCGTGCCGCCGTCGCCCTTCTCCTTCTCGTCCTTCTCCGGGGCGGCGGCCGTGTCGGGGCCGCGGTCCTCCGGCTCTTCGGAGCGGGCCCGCTCCTCCCGGTCCTCGCGGATCGCGGTGGACCAGGGGTCGGAGCCGGCGTCGGAGTCGGCCGGGGGCTGGGCGAACGGGCCGTGCGCCGACGGGCCCGCGGAGTCGGCGGGGCGGCCGCCCTTCTCCCCGGCCGGCCCCTCGGACCTCCCGCCCTCCGGACCCTCCCCGCCGTCCCGGTCGGAGGCGGGGGTGTCCCCTCGGTCCCCGCTCTCCTCGGGGGCCGGGGCCGGGCCCCAGCCGGCCGCGTCGCGCCGGATGACCTCGATCGTCTCGTCCAGGATCCGGCGCAGGTCGCGGGCGGCGGACTCGCCGACGTTGCCCGCCTCGCGGACCACGTCGCGGACCCGGTCGGTGAAGTCGTGCAGGGCCCGGTCGAACTCGGGGCGCTCGCCGTGCTCGCCCGGCCGGCCCCACGCGCCGCCCCAGCCGGCGCCCCACCGGCCGAAGCGGTCCCAGTCCTTCTCCCACCAGCCGCCGAACCCGCGCGGGCCGCGGCGGCCGCAGCGCTCGCCGGCGTGCTCGCCCGCCTGCTCCCGCTCCTCGCCGGAGGCGGTCCGCTCCTCCTGCTCGTCTTCCTCCCGCTCCCCGGTGCGCTCCTGCTCGGCGCCGCGGGCGCGGCGGCTCCCGGCGGCGGCGAACTTCAGCTCCTCGCGGAGCGAGCTGATGGTGTCGCGGACGTCCTCCTTGACCGCGCGGGCGATGTCGCGCACCGACTCGGTGAGCTCGCGCTCCAGGTCGTCCAGGTCGGAGCTGCGGTCGTGCAGCTCCTCGCGGCCCCGGTCGGTGAGCCGGTAGACCTTGCGGCCGTTCACCTCCTCATGGGTGACCAGGCCCTCCTCCTCCAGGCGGGCCAGGCGCGGGTAGACGGTCCCGGGCGAGGGCGAGTACACCCCCATGAACCGGTCGCGCAGCAGGCTGATGATCTCGTAGCCGTGCTTGGGGCTCTCGTCCAGGAGCTTGAGCAGGTAGAGCCGGAGCCGGCCGTGGCCGAAGATGGTGCTCATGAGTTCCCCTCCGGAAGCGAGGCGGGGGTGTCGGTCGAGCGGCGCAGCAGGGAGACCGCCCCCGACACGGTGGTGATGCCGATGGAGGCCGGATCGATCCCGCTGCCGATCTTGCCGTTCATCCGGCTCCGGCCGGGAAGGTCGTGCCGGTCGAGGCCGAACTGGGAGTCCAGGGCGCCGGTGGCGGAGCGGAGCTCCGCGGTGGCCGAGGCGTCCGAGGGCAGGCGCAGCGCCACGTCCCCGGAGATGCCGGCCAGCCGGACCCGCGCCGAGTCGGCGAGGTCCACGTCGGCGAGGAGCTGCCCGGAGGCGGTCTTGGCGGAGAACGACGCCAGTCTCCCGCCGGCCAGGGCGAGCTGTCCGCTGACGCTGTTGAAGGACAGGCCGCCGCGCAGGTTGCGGGCGGAGAGGTTGCCGGAGACCGTGTTGACCTCCAGCTCGCCGCCCAGGTCGTCCGCGGTGACGTCGCCGGAGGCGGTGCGGAGCTGGACCTTGCCGGTCAGCCCGGCGGCGACGACCGGCGCGGAGACCGAGGTGACCTCCACCGGGCAGTCCCGCGGGACCCGGACGCCGATGGTGGCGGAGCGCCGGCCGACGTCCCGGTAGCCGGAGAGCTGCACCGGCTTGAGCCGGTCCAGGAAGCCGCTGCCGGTGAGGTCTTCGTAGGTGATGGTGAGGATGCCGGCCTGCTGGCTGGCGAGGACCGGCTCCCCGACGATGTCGGAGACCTCGAAGGAGACCGGGTCGTCGGTGGGCAGGATGTTCACATGGCCGCCGATGATGCGGATGCGAAGGGCGACGATGCCGTCCAGGACCCGCGTCGTCGGCTGGTCGATGGTCCAGCGAGCCATCGGGAAACCCTTTCGTATCGAATGGTGATACACACACGTTATGTCGCGTCCCGCGGCAATTCAAGATATGTCGCGATGTTCGGGGGCGGCTCCGGGGGATCCCCGGCCCGCCCCTGAGGCCGCCTCCGCGCGGGGAGGCCGGCGGGGGAGCGGTCCGCCGTCCGCCCCGGCGGCCGCCCGGAGCGGCCGCTCCCCCTCCCCGTACCCGGGCCGCGCCGCCCGGACGCGGCGGGCGGGTGCGGCGGGCGGGCGCGCGGAGCGGACGGCGGAAACGGAAGAGGGGACCCCCGCGGGTGCGGGGATCCCCTCCGGTGCGGGCCGGCTCGGCGGTGCCGGGCCGGTCCGCGCCGGCTCACTCCTCCTCGTCGTCCTCCAGCCGGGCCAGCCAGGTGGCCAGCCGGTCGACCGGGGTCTCGAACTCCGGGTTCAGGTCGGTGAACGTGCGCAGCCGCTCGGCGAGCCAGGCGAAGGAGACCTCCTCCGCCCCGCGCCGCCGCTCCAGCTCCTCGACACCGCGATCGGTCTCGTACACGGCCTACTCCACCGGCGGGAACACCGTGTTGACCACGGCCTGCTGCTCCACCTCGTGCCGCTTGGCGGAGCCGGCGGCCGGGGAGGAGCTGGCCGGGCGGGAGACCCGGGTGAACGGCCGGTCCAGCTGCTCGGAGAAGACCAGCGCCACGAACGGCCAGGGGCCCATGTTCGCCGGCTCCTCCTGCACCCACAGCACCTCGCCCGCGTTGGGGAAGGCGGCCAGCTGGGCGCGGATCTCCTCGACCGGGAGCGGGTAGAGCCGCTCCACCCGGATCAGCGCGGTGTGCGTGTCACCGCTGCGCTTCCGGGCGGCGTCCAGGTCGTAGTAGATCTTGCCGGAGCAGAGCACCACCCGGCGGACGTCCTCGGCCTTGACCGAGGCGTCCGGGATGATCGGCTGGAACGCGCCGGTGGTGAAGTCCTCCACCGTCGACGTCGCCTGCTTGGCGCGCAGCATCCACTTCGGGGTGAAGGTGATCAGCGGCCGGTGGATCGGCGACTTGGCCTGCCACCGCAGCAGGTGGAAGTAGTTCGCCGGGGTGGTGGGCATCGCCACGGTCATGTTCTCCTGCGCGCACATCTGCAGGAACCGCTCGATGCGGGCCGAGGAGTGGTCCGGCCCCTGGCCCTCGTAGCCGTGCGGCAGCAGCAGGGTGACGCCGGAGCGCTGGCCCCACTTCTGCTCGCTGGAGCTGATGTACTCGTCGATGACCGACTGGGCGCCGTTGACGAAGTCGCCGAACTGGGCCTCCCAGGCCACCAGGGCCTCCGGGCGCTCCACCGAGTAGCCGTACTCGAAGCCCAGCGCCGCGTACTCGCTGAGCAGCGAGTCGTGCACGTAGAACTTCGACGTGCCCTTGTCGAAGCGCTTCAGCGGGGTGTGCACCTCGCCGGTCTTCTTGTCCATCAGGGCGGCGTGCCGCTGGCCGAAGGTGCCGCGCCGGCTGTCCTGGCCGACCAGGCGGACCGGGTGCTCCTCCTGCAGCAGCGAGCCGAAGGCCAGCAGCTCGCCGGTGGCCCAGTCGATGCTGCCCTCTTCGACCATCTGCGCGCGGCGCTGCAGCTGCGGCAGCAGGCGCGGGTGCGCGGTGAAGCCCTCGGGCAGGTTCACCTGGGTGTCGATGATCTCCTTGACCTGCTCGGCGGAGATCGCGGTGGACACCGCGGTGTGGTCCAGCCGGCCCTCGTCGAACACCTCGGGGCGGACCACCGAGCCCGGCTCGATCGGCTTCTTGTCGGCCTCGCGGGTCTCGGCGAAGACCCGCTCCAGCTCCTGCTGGTACTCGCGCAGGGTCTGCTCGGCCTCTTCGACGGTGATGTCGCCGCGGCCGATCAGCGCCTCGGTGTACAGCTTGCGGGTGGACCGCTTGGCGTCGATGACGTTGTACATCAGCGGCTGGGTGAACTGCGGGTTGTCCATCTCGTTGTGCCCGCGCCGCCGGTAGCAGACCAGGTCCACCACGACGTCCTTGTTGAACGCCTCGCGGTAGGCGAAGGCCAGCTGGCCGACGCGCACCACGGCCTCCGGGTCGTCCCCGTTGACGTGGAAGATCGGCGCCTGCACCATCCGCGCCACGTCGGTGGCGTAGACGCTGGACCGGCTGTCCGCCGGCGAGGTGGTGAAGCCGACCTGGTTGTTCACGATGACGTGCACCGTGCCGCCGGTGCGGTAGCCGCGCAGCTGGGACAGGTTGAGCGTCTCGGCGACCACGCCCTGCCCAGCGAACGCCGCGTCGCCGTGGATCAGCAGCGGCAGCACGGTGAAGCCCTGCGGGCCCTTGTCGAGCACGTCCTGCTTGGCGCGGACGATGCCCTCGGCGACCGGGTTGACGGTCTCCAGGTGGCTCGGGTTGGCCGCCAGCGAGATGGAGATCTTCTCGCCGTCCGGGGTCTCGAAGGTCCCCTCGGTGCCCAGGTGGTACTTGACGTCACCGGAGCCGTGCGCCGAGCGCGGGTCCAGGTTGCCCTCGAACTCGCCGAAGATCTGGCCGTAGGACTTGCCGCAGATGTTGGCGAGCACGTTGAGCCGGCCGCGGTGCGCCATGCCGATGACGACCTCGTCCAGCTCGGCCTTGGCCGCCCGGGAGATGATCCCGTCCAGCAGCGGGATGAGGGACTCGCCGCCCTCCAGCGAGAACCGCTTCTGCCCGACGTACTTGGTCTGCAGGAAGGTCTCGAAGGCCTCGGCGCTGTTCAGCCGGCGCAGGATGCGCAGCTGGTCGTCGTGGTCGAGCTTCTCGTGCTCGCGCTCGACGTGCGCCTGGATCCACTCCCGCTCCTCCGGGGACTGGATGTGCATGTACTCGATGCCGACCGTGCGGCAGTAGGTGTCCCGCAGCACGCCCAGGACGTCGCGGAGCTTCATCACCGGCTTGCCGCCGAAGCCGCCGGTGGGGAAGTCGCGCTCCAGGTCCCACAGGGTGAGGCCGTGCTGGAGCACGTCCAGGTCGGGGTGGCGGCGCTGCTTGTACTCCAGCGGGTCGGTGTCGGCCATCAGGTGGCCGCGGACCCGGTAGGCGTGGATCAGCTCCTGCACCCGGCTGGTCTTGTCCAGCTGGTTGGAGGTGTCCACCGAGATGTCCTGGGTCCAGCGCACCGGCTCGTAGGGGATGCGCAGGGACTTGAAGATCTCGTCGTAGAAGCCGTCCTCGCCGAGCAGCAGCCGGTGGATGCGCTTCAGGAACTCGCCCGACTGCGCACCCTGGATGATGCGGTGGTCGTAGGTCGAGGTGAGCGTCATGACCTTGCTGATGGCCAGCCGGTTGAGCGTCTCGGGGGAGGCGCCCTGGAACTCGGCCGGGTACTCCATCGAGCCGACGCCGATGATGGTGCCCTGGCCGGGCATCAGCCGCGGCACCGAGTGCACGGTGCCGATGCCGCCCGGGTTGGTCAGGCTGATCGTGGTGCCCTGGAAGTCCGGCACGCCCAGCTTGTTGCCGCGGGCCTTGCGGACCAGGTCCTCGTAGCCGCTCCAGAACCCCTTGAAGTCCATGGTGTCGGCGGCCTTGACCGAGGGCACCACCAGCTGGCGGGAGCCGTCCGGCTTCTGCAGGTCGATGGCGAGGCCGAAGTTGACGTGCTCGGGCTTGGCCACACCGGGCTTGCCGTCGAGCTCGATGTAGGAGTGGTTCATCTCCGGCATCGACTCCAGGGCCTTGACCATGGCGTAGCCGATGATGTGGGTGAACGACACCTTGCCGCCGCGCGCGCGCCGCAGGTGGTTGTTGATCACGATGCGGTTGTCGAAGAGCAGCTTGACCGGGACCGCGCGGACACTCGTCGCGGTCGGCATGGCCAGGCTGGACTCCATGTTGGTCGCGGTGCGCGCCGGGGCGCCGCGGAGCCGCTCCTGGGTGACCTTCAGGGCCTCGTCGGTGGGAGCGGCGGAGGAGCCGGCCTCCTTCTCGGCGGACTTCTTCGCGCCCTTCGCGGCGGGAGCGGCCTGCTTGGCCTCGGCCTTCCCGCCGTTGCCGGAGGGTGCGCCCGTGGCCGACGGCGCACCCTTGGCCGCCCCCTTGGCGGATCCGGACTTGTAATCGGCGAAGAAGTTCCACCACGCCTTGTCAACGGAGTTCGGGTCGTTCAGGTACTTCTGATAAAGCTCCTCGACCAACCACTCGTTCGGGCCGAAATCTGTCAGGGGTTGAGACGCCTCAGACGACACGGCGGAGATCGCCCTCTTCCGCAGCTCGCTTGTGAATGTATGGATGTGGGGACCGCCGCTCGGCGGAGCGGGAGTCGGAGCACGCCGACCATCGCAGGGCCGCACGGGTGTGATCACCCGGCCGACGATCCCGGTAACAGGCTAGCCGTCCGGGCATGAAGATGCTCCCCCCAGGCCGAGAGTGGACTGGGAGATACCTAACAATCATTCACAAAATCGAGGTCAGGGCGGGGGTGGAAGGTCCGATCCGCCCTGGTCGGCCGCGTCCGGCGGAGGCCGGCCGCAGACCACCATGCCCCGCCCGCGCCCCGGCCAACCCTGCGGGCCGGAACGGATTTCCCGGGCCCGCCGGAACCGGGGGGCGCCCCGCGGCGTCGTACGGTGTGTGCGCGACCGGGCAGGACGGCCGGTCCCGAGTCCGGCGGGCCACGGGGGTCCCGCCGGGCCGAGGAGCGGGTCCGGTGCGCGCAACGCTCCCGGGGCCCGCGGGCCCCGGGGGCCTTCCGCCCCTCCGCCCGCGCCCCCCGGCCCGCGCCCGAGCATTCGGGGCGGCCGCTCGCACCCCCGACGGCCTCTCAGAGCTTGCGATGGTCCCAGCTGGCCGTCCGCTCCACGTCCAGGAAGACCGCGACCCGCTTGCGCCCCGCCCGCTCGATGCCCTCCCGGGCCTCCGGACCCTCCAGATCGGCCGCCGGGACCCCGGTCATCGCCGCGGTCACCGCGGTGCCGACCCGGGCCACCGCGGCCGGGTCGCCGTCCAGCTCGGCGGTGCCGTACAGCACCAGCCCGCGCAGCTCGCCGTAGTCCTCGCCATCGTCCACCAGGCAGGTCATCCGCGGGTCGCGGCGCAGGTTCACCGCCTTCTGCGAGGAGGCGTAGGTCCAGAACGCCAGCCGCCCGCCGACCATCGCGTAGAACAGCGTGGACAGGTGCGGTGCGCCGTCCCTGCCGACCGTCGCCACCTGCACCTTCCGGTTGGCCGCCAGGAACGCCTCGGCCTCCTCGCCGGTCAGCCTGATCCGGGCCCGCCGGTTCCCGCCCCGGCCCGCCGCCTCGTCCACGGAACCCTCCTCCGCTCGACCGCCGCCGCCCGCGCCGGGCGGGGCACCGCGCCCCGGTCCGCAGGGACCGGTTCCGATTGTGGCGCACGCCGCACCGGGGCGCCCGGGCCGGGGTCCGGCGCGGCCGCCCCGGCGCCGATTCGGGTACCGCGGCCGGGACGCGATCGCCGATTCGGGCGGCGCCCCCCGGCTCCGCGCGCGGATCGGTGCGATATCCCGGAATCCCCTTCGCGGCGGGGGCGGCGCTCTTAGCATGACGGCACGGACGCCAGGGAGGTGCTGGGCTGGTGAAGGAGTTCGGCGAACTCGAAGCCGCGATCATGGACGCGCTCTGGGACGCGGACCGGGCCCTCGCGGTGCGGGACATCCGGGCCACCATGGACTACGGGCGGGACGTCGCCTACACGACCGTCATGACGGTCACCAACATCCTCTTCCACAAGGGCCTGCTGGGGCGGGAGAAGTCCGGGCGGGCCTGGCAGTACCGCCCGGTGCGGACCAGGGCCGAGCACGCCGCGCGCCGGATGGGCGAGGTCTTCAGCGGCTGCGGAGACCCCGGCGCCACCATGCGCAGCTTCGTCGAGGAGATCAGCGACGAGGACCGCGCCCGGCTCCTGGACGCGCTCACCGAGCTCCGCCCCGCCCACCGGACCGCCGCCGCCGGGGGCTGACCGCCGGCGCGGCGGGGCCCGCGCACCGCCCGCGGAAGGCGGCGCGTCTATGCTGCCGGTGTGGAAGAACCCCTTGTCGAACGGATGCGCGGCTACGGCGAGACGATCTTCGCCGAGATGAGCCGCCTGGCCGCCGAGACCGGATCGATCAACCTCGGGCAGGGCTTCCCGGACACCGACGGGCCCCGCTCGCTGCTGGACGCCGCCGCGGAGCACATCCGCGCCGGGGTCAACCAGTACCCGCCCGGCCCCGGCCGCCCGGAGCTGCGCGCCGCGGTCGCCGAGGACCGCGCCGCCCGGTACGGCCTCTCCTACGACCCCGACGGCGAGGTCTACGTCACCGTCGGGGCCACCGCGGGCATCGCCGCCTCGGTGCTGGCGCTCGCCGGGCCCGGAGACGAGGTCGTGCTCTTCGAGCCGATGTACGACTCCTACGCCGCGGTGGTCTCGCTGGCCGGAGCCGTCCGGCGGCCCGTCCCGCTCCGCCCCGGCCCGGACGGCCGGTTCACCTTCGACCCGGCCGAGCTGCGCGCCGCGGTCGGCCCGCGCACCCGGCTGATCATCGTCAACACGCCGCACAACCCCACCGGCACCGTGCTCACCCGGGACGAGCTGGAGGCGGTGGCCGCGCTCTGCCGCGAGCACGACCTCATCGCGGTCACCGACGAGGTCTACGAGCACCTGGTCTACGGCGGCGCCGAGCACGTCCCGCTCGCCGCCCTGCCCGGCATGCGCGACCGCACCGTCTCCGTCTCCTCGGCCGGCAAGACCTTCTCGGTCACCGCCTGGAAGACCGGCTGGGTGACCGGCCCCCGGCCGCTGGTGCGCGCCGTGCAGACGGTCAACCAGTTCCTCACCTTCTCCGCCAACGGCGCCCTCCAGCTGGCCATCGCCGAGGCGATCCGCGGCGAGCAGGACTGGATCCGGGCCCAGCGCGACGCGCTCCAGGGCAAGCGGGACCGGCTCGCCGCGGGCCTGTCCGCCGCCGGGTTCGGCGTGCTGCGGCCGCAGGGCACCTACTTCGTCATGGCCGACGTGCGCCCGCTCGGCTACACCGACGGCGTGGAGCTGGCCCGCGCCCTGCCGGCCGAGGCCGGCGTCGCCTGCGTCCCGGCGCAGGTGCTCTACGACGACGCCGACGAAGGCCGGCACCTGGTGCGGTTCGCCTACTGCAAGCGCGACGAGGTGCTCGACGAGGCGGTGCGCCGCCTCACCGGGGCCTTCGCCGGCCGACCCGCCCCCGAGGAGAGAAGAGAAGACGCCCCGTGACCGCACCCACCGCCCCCGCCATGCCCGCCGACCTGCGCGCCGCGGCGGAGGCCGCCAAGGGGTTCATGCCGGCCGACGAGGGCGAGGCCCTCTACCGGACCGCCCTGGAGTACGCCCCGCTCGGCCCGGTCGTGGAGATCGGCACCTACTGCGGCAAGTCCACCGTCTACCTGGCCGCCGCGGTCCGCGCGGCCGGCGGCGGCCCCGTGGTCACCGTCGACCACCACCACGGCTCCGAGGAGCACCAGGAGGGCTGGGAGTACCACGACCCGTCCCTGGTCGACCCGCGCACCGGCCGCCTGGACACGGTGGGCGAGTTCCGCGGCACCATGGCCGCCGCCGGGGTGGAGGACGAGGTGGTCGCGGTGCTCGGCCGCTCCGCCGAGGTCGCCCGGCTCTGGGGCGCCCCGCTCGGCATGGCCTTCATCGACGGCGGCCACACCGAGGAGGCCGCCCAGGCCGACTACGAGGGCTGGGCCCCGCACGTCGCCCCCGGCGGCGCCCTGGTCATCCACGACGTCTTCCCCGACCCGGCCGACGGCGGCCGGCCGCCCTACAACGTCTACCGGCGGGCCCTGGACTCCGGGGCCTTCACCGAGGTCCGGGCGGTGGGGTCGCTGCGGGTGCTGCGCCGCACCGGCGACGGCGCCTGAACCCCTGCGCCGCGGCGGCCCCGAGAGAGGCGCGGGGCCGCATCCCCGTTCGTGCGCGCGCGAGCCCCGGAACGCATAGGCTGCGTTCCGGGACCACGACACACGACGGCCTTCACCGGCCGGACAAGGGGTGCATGCACAAGTGGCGAGCAACGGCGCTGCTGCGCGGATCGTTCAGCACACACTCGACAACGGGCTCCGCCTGGTCACGGCCCCGGCGGCCACCGGACAGGTCGCCGCGGTCAACCTGTGGTACGGCGTCGGGTCGCGCCACGAGGTGCCCGGCAAGACCGGCTTCGCCCACCTCTTCGAGCACCTGATGTTCCAGGGCAGCGGCGGCGTCGCGAAGGGCGAGCACTTCGACGCGATCGAGCGGCTCGGCGGCGAGATGAACGCGTCCACCTCCACCGACCGCACCAACTACTTCGAGACGGTGCCCGAGCACGCCCTGGACCTGGCGCTGTGGCTGGAGGCCGACCGGCTCGCCACGCTGCGCGAGGGGATGTCCCAGGAGGTTCTGGACAACCAGCGCGACGTGGTCAAGAACGAGCGCCGGCAGCGCTACGACAACGCGCCCTACGGCACCGCGCTGGAGCGCATCCTCCGCCTCGGCTACCCGGAGGGGCACCCCTACCACCACCCGACCATCGGCTCCATGGCCGACCTGGACGCCGCCGACCTCGACTACGTGCTCTCCTTCCACCGGCTGCACTACGGGCCGGACAACCTGGTCCTCACCGTGGTCAGCGACCTCGACCCGGCCGAGGTCCGGGAGCGGGCGGAGCGCTACTTCGGCGCGATCCCGGCCCGCACCGAGATCCCCGGCGCCCCCGACGCGGCGCTGCAGGGGCCGATCGGCGGCCCGGTCCGGGAGAGCGTGGTGGAGGCGGTCCCCGCGGCCGGCGTCTTCCAGGGCTACCGGGTCGCGCCCTACGGCGAGCGCGAGTTCGACGCGATGCACCTCGCCTCGGCCGTCCTCGGCCAGGGCCAGGGCAGCCGGCTCTACCGGCGGCTGGTCATCGAGCGCGAGCTGGCCGCCCCGGGCGACTCCGCCGACATCATCCCGTTCCGCTACACGCCCAGCCTGATGCTGGTCAACACGATCGCCCGGGAGGGCGTCAGCGGCGACGAGCTGGAGCAGGCCGTCCTGGAGGAGACCGCGACGCTGGCCGAGGGGGTCACCGAGGAGGAGCTGGACCGGGCCCGCGCGGTCCTGGAGCGGGACCACCTCCAGGCCATCTCCACCCCCTCCGGGCTCGCCGACGAGCTGGGCGCCTGCACCCAGCTGTTCGACGACCCCTCGCTCGCCTACACCTGGCCGGACCGGTGGACCGGCATCACCGCCGAGGAGGTCGCCGAGGCCGCCGGCCGGCTGCTGGTCGCGGAGAACCGCCTCACCGTCCGCTTCGACCCCGAGAACGCGGAGCAGGCGGCCGAACCCGCCGCCTGAGCCGCCGCGCACGCCCAGCCAGCCGCCCAGCACACACCAAGAGAGAGCCGTTGTGAGCCAGCTGCAGCCCCGCCCCGTTCTCGGCGCCCCGAAGCCCTACACCTTCCCGGAGCACACCCGCCTCGCCGTCGGCGGCGGCGACATCGTCGCCATCGACGTGCCCGGACAGAAGTACGCCTCCATCCGCCTGGTCCAGCCCTTCGGCGGGCTGAGCGACCCCGCGGACCGCAAGGGCGTCGCCATGCTCACCGCCGAGTCGCTGGAGGACGGCGTCCAGGGCGACAACTCCCTGGCGCCCGCCCTGGAGCGGCACGGCGCGGACTGGATCTGCTACGCCACCTGGGACAGCTTCGTCACCGGTGTGGACGCGCCGACCACCCGGATCTCCGACGCCACCGCGCTGTTCGCCGAGGCGGTGCGCGGCCCGGCGCTGCGCGACGAGGACGTGCTGCGCCGCCGCGAGCAGCTGCTCGAAGGGTTCTGGCTGGAGGCCTCCCGGCCGGGCCGGCTGGCCATGCGGGCGATCGGCAGCCAGCTGTTCAGCGGCCGCTACGCCACCCCGATCAGCGGCGCCCCGGTGGCGCTGCAGGGCGTCGAGCCGGAGATGGTCCGCGAGTTCCACGCCGGAACGGTCGCCGCCGGCGCCGGCACCCTGGTCGTCGTCGGCGACCTGTCCGGCGTCGACCTGGAGGGGCTGGGCCGGACGGTGTTCGGCGACGCCGCCCGGGTCGCCTTCCCCGAGCCGGTCGCCCCGGCCCCGGCCCCCGGGGAGCTGCCCCGGGTGCTGCTGCTGGACCGCCCCGGCTCGGTGCAGTCGGCCCTGATCCTGGCGCAGCGCGCGCCGTCCCGCGCCGAGATCGACCTGCCGCGCGCCGAGGGCATGAGCGAGGTGCTGGGCGGCATGTTCACCTCCCGGCTCAACCAGAAGCTGCGCGAGGAGCTCGGCTACACCTACGGCGTGGGAAGCCGGTTCGACCTGCGCCGGGACAGCGGCGTCTTCCTGATCAGCACCCAGGTGGACACGCCGACCACGGCGCCCTCGCTCACCGCGGCGCTGGAGGAGGTCCGGCGGTTCAAGGCGGACGGCGCCACCGAGAGCGAGCTCGCCGCGGTCCGCCAGGCCAACACCGTCGGCCTCCCGGTCACCTACTCCAACGCCCGCAGCCTGGCCCACGCGCTGGTCGAGATGGTCGTGCACGACCTGCCCGCCGACCACGTCGACCGGCTGCGGGCCGGCTACGAGGCGCTCACCGCCGAGGACCTGCGCTCGGCGGCCGAGGAGTACCTGGACCCGGCGGCGACGGCGGTGATCGCGGTCGGCGACGCCGCTTCGCTGAAGGACCCGCTGGGCGAGGCCGGGTTCGGCCAGGTCGACGTGCGCGACCCGGAGAACCTCTGGAACTGATCGGCCCCGGCCGGCGTCGTAACCTGCGACGCCGGCCGGATCGACCCCGCGCACCGGTTTGAAGCCCGTGATGTGGTGCATACATTTCGGGGAGAGCCGGATCACGGAATGCGGGGCGTCCGATCGGACATAACAGAACCGAAGCCAAGTGGTCGTGATCCGGCAACCGCCAGTTCGGACGCCCATTCGAGCTGATATAACGATTGGTCCGAGCATTGGTCGACGCCGCCGTCGACGCGACCGCGAACCGCCCGCAGGAGGCCGCGATGGCCCTCGAAAAGACCCGCTGAGTGACCGTGTCCTCCATCGAGAACCCAGAGACAGAGCGGCCCGACCCCTCGTCCGACTCCGCGCGCCCGACCACCCTCGAGGCCGGGCCGGAGGAGCGCGTGCTGAAGGGGCGCTACCGGATGCGGGAGGAGATCGCCCGGGGCGGTGTCGGCACCGTCTGGCGCGCCACCGACCTCGTCCTCGACCGCGAAGTGGCGATCAAAGAGCTGCGCCTGCCCACCGACCTCTCCTCCGAAGAGCGCGAGCAGCTGCTCCGCCGCACCACCAGGGAGGCCCGGGTCGCGGCCCGGCTCACCCACCCCGGCGTGGTCACCGTGCTCGATGTGGTGGACGAGGACGACCGCCCCTGGATCGTCATGGAGCTCGTGGTGGCGAGCACCCTGGCGGAGATCCTCGACGTCGCGGGCCCGCTGCCCTACCAGCGGGTCGCCGAGATTGGCCTGCAGCTGGTCGACGCGCTCAAGGCCGCGCACGACGAGGGCATCGTGCACCGCGACGTCAAGCCGGACAACGTGATGATCAGCGAGGCCGGCCGGGTGGTGCTGACCGACTTCGGGCTGGCGGCGTGGGCGGGGGAGTCCGCGCTGACCACCTCCGGGCGGATCATCGGATCGCCGTCCTACATCCCGCCGGAGCGGGCCAAGGCCGGCCCGGTCGGCCCCGAGTCCGACCTGTGGTCGCTGGGCGCCACCCTCTACACCGCGGTCGAGGGCCACCCGCCCTACGACCGCAAGGGCTACATCCGCATCCTCAAGGGCGTCGAGCTGGAGGAGCCGCCGGCCGCCGAGCACGCCGGCCCGCTCGCCCCGGTCCTGGCCGGCCTGCTGCACGTCAAGCCGGCCGACCGGCTCACCGCCGACAACGCCGCCAAGATGCTGCGGATCGCCGCGCTCGCCCCCTGGGCGCCGGAGACCAGCCCGGAGACGGCCGCCCGGTCCGCCGCGGAGACCGGCGCCACCCCGGTCGTCCCGCCGCAGAAGCAGGCCGGCGGCGTGCAGGCGGCGCCGGCCGGGGACGGGGAGGCGGAGGCCGAGGCGGGCGGCGGGGGCGAGGAGTCCTCCCGCGACTCCGCCCGGGAGCACTTCCGGCAGGGCGCGCACGTGCTGCGCCACTCGCTCCAGGAGTCCGTCTCCGACCTGCACGACTCGGTCTCGGAGTCGGTCAGCCACCTGCACGAGCGGCTGCAGCGGCACCGCCCGGAGGCGGTGGGCCACCTGCTCACCTCCATCCGGGAGTCCACCGACACCCTCGGCCTGACCAGCTCGGGGAAGCATCGGGGCGGCACCCGCCTGCCGGTCGTCATCGGCGTCGGGCTGGGCGTGCTGGCGCTGCTCGCGGTGGTGCTGTGGGCTCTGCTCTTCCGCTGACCGGAGGAGGGGCGCTCTCCCCCCGCTCGGCGGGGAGGGGCCGGGCCGCGCAGGGTCCGGAGCGCGCCGGAAGGGCCCGCCGGGAGAACCGAGGCGCAGGCGGCCCGCCGCCTGCGCCTCCGTCGTACGTCCAGCCGTAGGGCCGGCGGGATTCGAACCCGCACTGGACCGCCCCTAAAACGGTTGCCTCTGCCGATTGGGCTACGGCCCCGTGCGCGGCCTCCCCGGCCCATGGGGAGGACCCCCGCGGGCGTCCCGGGGGCCGCCGCTGTCGAGAATGGCAGCTCCGGGGGAGGAACCGCAACTCGGTCGCGGACCCCCGTCCCGGCCTGCGAAAACGCGCCGCTAGAGCCCGAGCTCGCGCTTGATCCGGTCCACGTGGCCGGTGGCCTTCACGTTGTAGAAGGCCTTCTGCACGGCCATGTCCGGGCCGATCACGAAGGTGGAGCGGATGACGCCCTGCACCACGCGGCCGTAGTTCTTCTTCTCGCCGAAGGCGCCGTAGGCCTGCAGGGCGGCCTTCTCCGGGTCGCCGAGCAGCGGGAAGGTCAGGCCCTCCTGGTCGCGGAAGGCGGCGAGCTTCTCCGGGGCGTCCGGGGAGACGCCGAGCACGGTGAGCCCCGCGGAGTCGAAGGCCCGCAGGTTGTCCCGGAAGTCGCAGGCCTCCGTGGTGCACCCGGGGGTCATCGCCGCGGGGTAGAAGTAGACGACCGCGCTGCCGCCGGAGGCCTTGACCACCTCGCTCAGCGTCACCGGGTTCCCGTCGGCGTCGGGGAGGGTGAAGTCGGGGGCGGTGTCGCCCGGCTGCAGGCGCGCGCTGGTGTCGGTCACGGGACTGTGTTCCTCTGCTGTCCGTGGTGGCTGGATCTGACCGGCCCAGCCTATTCCCGGCGCGCCGCCGGGGGGCGAGGGGGCACGACATGCAGGGGAAGTGCCCGGTATCGCGTAGGGTTGTGCGGATTCCGGATCGCCGCCGGGCGCCCCCGCCCTCCCCGGCGCGGCCCCTCCCGAGCGCCGTCGAGCGCAGAGCCGCCCGCCGGGACGCCGTCCGCCCCTCGGCGGCCGGCCGCGGTGGCCCCGCCGCCGGAGGTCCGGAACGCGGCGGCCCCCCTTGTGGCCGCCTGCCGGATGCGTAGACTCATCCGTCACACACCTCGACCGGAACCCCTACCCGCCCGGGAGCGCACCGACGATGGCCGAATACACCTTGGACGATGTCCGGGAGCGCACGTGCCGCGCACGCGACTCGTGGTGGACGGTGGCCTTCGTCGACCCCGCGGCGGTCAGGCTGGTGAGACTGGCCGCCAACCGCACCCGGATTACCCCGGACCAGCTGACCGTGGCTGCGCTCTTCTTCGGGCTGGGCGCGGCGGCGTGCTTCGCGATGGGGACGCCGGCCTTCCTGGTCGCCGGCGCGCTCCTGTACTTCCTGTGCTTCCTGCTGGACTGCATGGACGGCAAGCTCGCCCGGCTGACCGACCGGGAGACGATGTTCGGCTCCTGGATGGACTACGTCTTCGACCGGTTCCGGGTGCTGGTGTGCGCGGTCGCGCTGATGGGCGGCCAGTACGTGGTCGGCGGCCAGGTGGTCTTCGTCTGGATGGCGCTGGCCGTGGTCTCCGCGGACATGCTGCGCTACCTCGACGCGCTCCAGGTGTACAAGATGCGCCGGGAGATGCGCTCGCGGATCGCCGGCGTGCTGGAGCGGGCCCGCGCCGAGCTGTCCATGCTGGTCGGCGAGGACGGTGCGCCGGGCGCCGGGCAGCGGCCGATGAGCGACCAGGGCGAGCAGGCCGTGCTGCGGCACGGGATCTCCGTGCTGGAGCAGATCCTGCGCACCCAGACCGAGAAGGAGAGCCGCCAGGACGCGGTCGCGGGCAAGCAGCCCGACGTGCACCTGGTCCGCCCGCTGCCCCGGGTCGACCTGCACCAGGAGTTCCGCACCCGGTTCCCCTGGTACCAGCGGGTGTGGGACGCGCTCCGGGCCCGCCGGATCCGCACCCACCTGGTCAGCGGGATCGAGTTCCAGATGGCGGTGTTCGTGCTGGCCCCGCTCGCCGGGGTGGTCTCGGCTGCCGCGATCGTCTGGATCACTGCGATAGCGGGTGTTTTGCTCCTCGCCTTCGAGATCGCGATCATCTATAAACTGTGGTTGTCCACGCGGGACTTCTTCCGTGTCGTGGACGGGATCGAAGGCGCGTTGGGATTCACGGGGCCGCATGAGGGGGCGTCGGCCCTGGGGCCGGTCGCGGACTCCTCACAGGTGACCCTGCGGTAGCGGAAGGAAGCGCTTTATGGAGGAGAGCGGCCCCGCCGGGGCGCGCCGAGACCCGGCCGGGGTCCGGGCGGAGATCGAGCAGGTGCAGCGGAGGCTGGCCGCGACGCTCGACGAGCTCAACGACCGGACCAGGCCGGCCAACCTCGCGCGGCGCGGAGCCGATCGGCTGCGCGGCGCGGGCGAGCGCCTGGTCGACGAGGCCCGCGCGCTGGCGACCGGCAGCGCGGTCCGGGTGGACAGCCGGGTCGAGGACCCCCCTCAGGGCAGTGTCCGGCTCAAGGGCGAGGACGAGGTGGTCTCCACCTACTCCACCCGCGGCCAGCTCCCGCCGGAGGCGCTGATCCTCGGCGCCGGGGTGGGCATCGCGGTGGTCGTCGGCGTGGTCGCGCTGGTGCGCCGCAGGGCCAGGCGCGGGCGCTGACCGCCGGTCCGGGAGGACTCCGGGGCGGGGAGGGGGTGCGGCCCCCTCCCCGCCCCGTCCGCGTCCGGGGGCGGGGCGCCGGAGGTCAGAGGAAGGTCCGGCCCTCGCCCCGGTAGGTGGGCGCGGTGCGCACCACGCGGGCGGCCCCGGTGCCGATTCCGTCGACCAGGTGCAGCTCGGCGAAGCGCTCGCACAGCTCGCCGGCCTTCGCGTGCCGCATCCACACCCGGTCGCCGACGGCGAGTCCGTCGGCGGCGGGGCCGATCAGCGGGGTCTGCACCTCTCCGGGCCCCTCGGTGGGGCTGTAGGCGAGCCCTTCCGGCAGGTAGGGGACCGGGAGCCGGTCGGCGCCGGCCGCGCCGGAGGCCGGGTAGCCGCCGCCGAGCGCGGTGGCCACGCCCGGGGCGGGGCGGCGCACCACGGGCAGCGCGAACAGCGCGGCCGGGCGGCGGTCGGTGCCGGTGTAGTGGTCGAACAGGTGCGGCTGGTACAGGCCGGAGCCCGCGGCCACCTCGGTGACGGCCGGCTCCCTGCTGGTGGTGTGCAGGCTGCCGGTGCCGCCGCCGTTGACGAAGCGCACCTCGGCGACGTCCCGCACCGCCTCGGTGATGGCGGCGCGCCGCGCGGCCAGTTCGCGGCGGGAGCGGCCCTGCACCCAGCGGAGCGTCCGGCCGTAGAGCGGGCGGCCGGGCGGGTCGTCGCCCACGCCGGCGATCTGCGCCTCGTAGGCCATCACGCCGTCCAGCAGGAGCTGCGGCCGGCGGAGCACGGCCCGGGCGAGCGCGGCGGCGTGCGCGGGGGTGCGCAGCGGCGACCGGTGCGCGCCGATCCGCATCCGCGGTCCGAGCGGCTGCCAGCTGGTGTCCACGTCGATGCAGACCCTGATCGGCAGCACCGGATCGGGGGCGGCCCGGGTGATGAGGTCGAGGTGGGCGACGGAGTCGACCATCAGCGTCACGGAGGCGGCGGCGCGCGGGTCCGCGGCGAGCTCGGCGATGGCGGCGGTGTCGGCGGTGGGGTAGGCGACCAGGACGTCGTCGCTGACCGGCCCGTCGGGGTCGGCGGCGAGCCAGAGCGCCTCGGGGAGGGTGAAGGCCATGACGCCGGCGAACCCCGGGAGCCCGAGCGCCGTCCGCAGCAGGGCGCGGCAGCGGAGGGACTTGCTGGCGATGCGGATGGGGGTGCCCCCGGCGCGTTCGGCCAGGTCGGCGGCGTTGGCGCGGAACGCGGCCAGGTCCACGACGGCGAACGGGGCGGTGAGGTCCCGGGTCGCCGCGTCGTAGCTTTCGCGAGCGCTTCTCATATGCGGAGCATCCCATACCTTCATGAAAAACATTCATATATGTCCGGGATGTGTGCGCTGGGGCGGGTGTGGATGTGGGATCGCACCGGATCCGCGCGCTGTCGCCCCCGCGCGCGGCCGCACCTGGATAACCTGGGTGATCGCTGCTGACCTGCAGTGCTCTCGCTGTCTTCCGGAGTGCCGTGAACCATGAACGACCGTGAATTCGTGCTGACGCTGTCCTGCCCCGACGGCCGCGGGATCGTCGCCGCGGTGGCGAACCTGCTCGCCGAGCACGGTTGCAACATCACCGAGAGCCAGCAGTACGGCGACCACTACACCGGCCGGTTCTTCCTGCGCACCCAGTTCATCGCGGAGGCGCGCCCGGGGGCCGGGCCGATCGGCGAGGACGGGCTGCGCGCCGCGTTCGCGGGCCTGGCGGCCGCGCTGCCGGCCGGCGGGGACGGCACGGACCCCGCCACCGAGTGGCGGCTGTGGCGCCGCGACCGCCGGCCGCGCACCCTCGTCATGGTCTCGAAGTTCGGGCACTGCCTGAACGACCTGCTCTACCGGTGGCGCAGCGGGCTGCTCGACGCCGACATCGCGGCCGTCGTCTCCAACCACCCCGACCTCGAATTCCTCGCCCGCTCCTACGGGCTGGACTTCCACCACCTGCCGGTCGCCCCGGAGAGCAAGCGGGACCAGGAGCGCCGGCTGCTGGAGCTGGTCGACTCCCACGACGTGGACCTGGTGGTGCTGGCCCGCTACATGCAGGTGCTCTCCGAGGACCTGTGCGCCAAGATGTCCGGCCGGATCATCAACATCCACCACTCCTTCCTGCCGAGCTTCAAGGGCGCCCGCCCCTACCACCAGGCGCACGCGCGCGGGGTGAAGCTGGTCGGGGCGACCGCGCACTACGTCACCGCCGACCTCGACGAGGGCCCGATCATCGAGCAGGAGGTGACCCGGGTGGACCACACGCACAGCCCCGAGCAGCTCACCGCGATCGGCCGCGACCTGGAGTCGGTGGCGCTGGCCCGCGCGGTCAACTGGCACGCCCAGCGGCGGGTGCTGCTCAACGGCTCCAAGACGGTCGTCTTCCGCTGACCGGGAGAGGGCTTCTTCCGCCGGCCGGCGGAGGAAACGGTCGGAACCGGGGGCGCCCCGGGTCCGGCCGTTTTTCGTTTTATTACTCGTCGGTTCTTTGGTGTGACCGGGCGTGACAGTAGGGTTGGGGTCGATTCACGACCGAGGCGGAGCGGCGCACCCCCTTCCGGGGCGGGGCCGCACCGCCGGCCGGCGCCGCGGGGGCGGCGCGCAACGGGGGGAGAACGGCCATGGGCGACGCTGGAGACAAGTTCGACGACCTCGCAGGCAAGGCCAAGGAGGGCGCCGGCAGGATCAGCGGCGACGAGGACCTGGAGCGGGAGGGCAAGGCCGACCAGGCCAAGGCCGCCGCGAAGGAGGCCGCCAAGGAGGCCAAGGAGAAGGCCGGGGAGGCCGCGAAGAAGGCCAAGGACGCCTTCAAGCGCTGACCGGCGCCGAGGCCGAGGAGGAGGGGGCGCAGTGACCGACACGAAGAGCGAGGCGAAGGTGCCGGGGGCCCGCCCGGACGAGAACCGCCGGTCGCGCTCGCAGAGCGGCGACCTGGTCACCGCCGAGGGGCGCACCGAGATCGCCGACCACGTGGTGGCCAAGATCGCGGGCATGGCCGCCCGCGAGGTGAGCGGCGTGTACGCGATGGGCGGCGGGGCCGCCCGGGCCTTCGGTGCCGTCCGCGACCGGCTGGTGTCGTCCGGATCGGGAGGATCGGACGGCGGATCGGCGGCGCGCGGCGTCGCGGTCGAGGTCGGCGAGCGGCAGGCCGCCGTCGACATCGACCTGGTGGTGGACTACGGGGTGTCCATTCCGGACCTGGCGTCCGCGGTGCGGCGCAACGTCATCGGCTCGGTGGAGCGGATGACCGGCCTGGAGGTCACCGAGGTCAACATCAGCATCGACGACATCCACCTGCCCGACGAGGGCGAGGAGGCGGAGGGCGGCGAACCGCCCCGGGTGCAGTGAGCCGATGTCGGGCACGGAGGTGATCGAGACCGCCCGGCGGGTGGCCGAGCGGGTGGCGGCCCTGCCGGACGTGGTGGAGCTGTCGGCCGGACCCTACGGCACGATCGCCACGCTGGGCGCCGGGGTCCGGGTCAAAGGGGTGGCGGTCCGCGACTCCGGCGTCGAGGTCGGCGTCGTGGTCCGCTACGGCCGCCCCCTGCCCGACATCGCCGAGGAGGTGCGCGAGGCCGCGGCCGCGGAGGCCGGCCCGGGCGGCGTGCACGTCTCGGTGGAGGACGTGGTGGCGGGGACGGTCTAGCCCCCGGCCGCGGCCGGGGTGAGGAGGCGGGCATGGAGGGCGTGCAGCTGTGGCCGATCGTCGGACTGGCCTTCGGGTCGGTGCTCGGCGTCGCCGGAGCCTTCGGCGGGTTCGGTGCGTTCGTTCTGGTCCTGGTGCTGGGGCTGCTCGGGTTCCTGGCCGGCCGGGCGATACAGGGCGACCTCGACCTGTCCGACCTGTTCACCCGGCGCACCTGATGGGGGCCGTGGTGCCCGCAGGCGGGGGAGAGGGCGCGGCCACCGCCCCGGCGCCGCAGGTGCCGGGGCAGCGGGCCGCCCGGCCGGCGCGGCCCGGCGCCCCGGTGGAGGCCGGGGCGCGCGGCAGGACCGCGATCCCCGCCCGGGTGGTGGAGAAGATCGCGGTCCGCACCGCCGCCGAGCAGCCCGGGGTGCGCCCGCTCGGCGGCCGCGGCCCGTTCGGCGGACCGGAGCCGGCGCGCGCCCAGGCCCGGCTGAGCGGCGGCACCGCGGTCATCCGGCTGACGGTGGCCCTGGCCTACCCGGTCCCGCTCCGCAGCACCACCGCCGAGCTGCGGGCCCGGGTCGCCGGACGGGTCGAGGAGCTGACCGGGATGCAGGTGCCCAGGGTCGACATCGACGTCGCCGGGCTGGTGCGCGCCGGGCGGGTCGGATGAGCGCCGGGGAAGGCGCGGAGCGGGGGCGCCGCCGGGCGCGGCGCGGAGAAGCGGCGATCGGGAGGGCGCGATGACGACGGTGGAGGAGGCGGTCGGCCGCCCCGACGGCGCGACCGTGCGGCGTGCGCGCCGGGTGGCCGTGCACACCTTCCGCCCGCGCAGGTCGTGGCCGGCGCTGATCGCGGCGGCCGTGCTGCTGGCCGTCGCGGCGCTGGCCGCGACGGTGGTCATCGCCGGCCTGGCCGGCGCACCGCTGCGGATCCCGTTCTTCACCGCGGCCGCCGACCGGCTGGCCGGCGCCCGGCTGGGCGACCCCGGCGTGCAGGTCGCCTCGGCGGTGCTGGTGCTGATCGGGCTGCTGCTCATCGGGTCGGCCCTGCTGCCCGGCCGCTCCGGGTGGACCGCGCTGCGCACCGACGACCCCGATCTGGTGGTCGGGGTCTCCCGGTCCGCGCTGAAGCGCGCGCTGGCGGCCGCCGCGCGCGAGGTCGGCGGGGTGCGCGGGGTGCGGGTGTCGGTGCGCGGCCGCCGGGTGCGGGTGCGGGTCGACAGCGACCTGAGCGGCTCGCCGACCCTGCGCGACGAGGTGAGCGATGCGGTGCGGCGGCGGCTCGGCGAACTCGACCCGCTGCGCGGCATGCGGGTCGGCACCAGGGTCCGGTTCGCGAGGACGTGAGGACGATGGCGCTGACACGGACGGCGCGCCGCGGCGCGCGCGGAAACCGCTGGGGGCTCGGCCTCCTCGGCCTGCTGCTGGCCGCGGCCGGTGCCGCGGGGGCGGCGGCCGGGGCCGGGCTGCTCGGCCCGGAGGCGGCCGGGGTGCGGATCGGTGCCGCCGCGGCGGCCGCCCCGCCGTGGGCGCCCTACGCCGCGGCCGCGGCGGCGGTGCTGATCGCCCTGGCGGCGCTGCGCTGGCTGCTGGTCCAGGCGCGCCCGGAGGCCGTCCGGCACGTGCTGCTGGAGCCGGAGGAGGGGCGCGGCCGGAGCGAGGCGGCGGCCGGTGCCGTGCAGGGCGCGGTCGAGGAGGCGGTGGCCGGCCTCCCGGGGGTGCGCAGGGTCCGCGCGCGGCTGATCGACTCGGCCCGCGACCCGCGGCTCCGCCTCGACCTGACCCTCGAAGAGGACGCCGACGTGGTCCGCGTCCGCTCCCGGATCCGCGACGAGGCCCTGCGCGACCTGCGCACCGCCCTGGAGGCCGACCGGGTCCCCGCGGTCGTCCGGATGGCCATGACCCCGCCCCGCAGGGACCGCCGCCGGGTGGCCTGACCGGCACCGCCGGAGAGGGCCGCCCCCGCCCGTGCGCCGCCCCGCTCTGCGAGGGCCGCGGTCCGCCCCGGGCCCGCCCGGTCCCGGCGCCTCCCGGCCGTCGGCCGCTCCGGGCCCTCCGCACCACCCGGTCTCCTCCGTCCCGCCCCTTCCCGGGGCGCGCTCTTTCCCCGGCCCTTTCCCGCCAGGGAGAGCCCTTCGGGGAGCCCTGCCGCCCGCGACCGGACCGGCCGGAGGAGGCGGCGCGGGACTCGGCGGCCGCCCCGGTTCCCTGCCGCCGCCTCCGGGACGGCTCCGGCGGGCCTCCTCGCCCGCAGAGGCGGCGGTCGGGAGGAGTGTCGCGGGCGGCTCTGCCCCGGCGGCGCCGCCGTACGCGCGGCCGCACCGCTCAGAGACCGTCGGGTATGCGGGTGGTCGCCCGGACTCGGCGGCGGACCGCCCCGTTGATCTTGGAGCCGCGGGGGTATCAGGGCGCCCTGATACCCCCGCAGCGCCGAGACCAACGGGGAAGCGGGACGGCGGCGCGCGGCCCGGAGCGGCCGCGGCGGCGCCGGGCCCCCGAACCCCGCCTCTCCCGACCCGGGGCCGGACACTCCGGGCGACCGGCCGCACACCCGACGGTCTCTCAGGCGGACCCCGCCGTTCCCCCGGAGTGGAAGATGAGGCTAGGCTTACCTATGGTCTGAGGGTCGGCGCGGGAGCCCCCTCGCGGTTCCTGCTCGCCTCAGGGGGGTCCATGAAGAGCTGCCATCCGCTGGCAGGGGTCGTGCGCTGGGTCAACGAGCGCGAGCTCGCGATCGGCGTCCGGCTCGTCGCCCCCGCGGCCCCCGGCCCCGACGGCGACGGGTGGATCCGGGCGGACCGGCTGCCCGAACGGGTCCCCGAGCTCATCGGCCTGCTCGCCGAGCGGTCCTGCTCCGGGCACCGGACGGCGGCCGCCGCCTTCCTCGCCATCGACACCGGCCGGCAGGTGCTCTGCTTCGCCTCGGTCTCGGCCTACCTCACCGGCAGGGCGCCGGAGCTGGCCGCGGACCGGTTCTGGGTCCGCCACGACGAGAACGGCCGCGTCGTCGAGGCGGCGTTCCGCCAGGGCGCGGCGGCCGTCCTGGCCGGGGACCCGATGTCGGCGCGCCCCGGGGTGCTGCCGGTCCGCAGTGACCGAGAGCTGGACGCCTGGTTCGTCGCCGGAGCCGTCTCGGTGCTGGAGCCGGTGGTCGAGGCGGTCCGCGCGCACACCCGCTTCGGCGCCCGCGCGCAGTGGGACCGCATCTCCGACGCCCCGTTCGAGGCGCTGCTGCGCGGCGCCGAGGAGGTCGGCGCGGACCAGGCCGCGGCCTGGGAGCGCGCGCACCGGATCGCCTCCTGCCTGAACCGGGACCGCAGGCGGGTCGAGCTCCGCCAGCGCCCGTTCCCGCTGGCGCTGGCCGGCCGCCCGGGGCACCGCCCGGAGCGGACCTTCCTGGTCCGGGCCGGCTGCTGCTTCTACTACCGCTTCGCCGACACCAAGTGCGCCGGCTGCCCGCTCAGCGACGACGGGACGCGGGAGGCCGCGCTGCGCGCCGCGCACGAGCCGGCCGCCCTGGCCGCTCGGGACTGACCGGCGCGGCCGGCCCGGAGCGCCGGGAACCGGCCTCCGCGCGACACCCGTCCCCGATTCCTCCGGCGCCGGGATCGCCCCACCGGCAGGGGATCCCGGCGGCCCGAGCCCCATCGGCCCCGCCCTGACCAGGGGCGATCTGCGGTCGCAGGTGTTACCTTCGTCACATGAGCAAGCAGATCTTCGTGAACCTGCCCGTGGCCGACCTCGACCGGGCCAAGGACTTCTACACCGGACTCGGCTACCGGATCGACCCGATGTTCAGCGACGAGAACGCCGCCGCCATCGTGATCAGCGACGAGATCTCCGTGATGCTGCTGGTGCACGACTTCTTCAAGCAGTTCACCGACCAGGCGGTCGCCGACACCGCCGTGCACCGCGAGGTCATCAACGCCCTCTCCGCGGACTCCCGCGCCGAGGTCGACGCCCTCCTCGACCGCGCCCTCGCCGCCGGCGCCACCGAGCCCCGCCCGGCCCAGGAGGAGGGCCCGATGTACGGACGCAGCTTCCTCGACCCCGACGGCCACCTGTGGGAGGTCGTCCACATGGACATGTCGGCACTGGAGGGGTAGTCACCGGATGGAGGACGCTGATCGGCGACCGGCTGCTTCACCTGGTGCTCCAGAGGGGGGAACACCCGTGTCAGACAGGGAGACCGCCAGTGGCGGCGGAGAGCGGCACCACTCGGGACCGGGTGAGGACACCGAGGTCCAGAAGCGGGCCGGGGAAGAAGCCCTCGCCGAAGCCCGCCGCCGGCACGTCATGGAGACCGCGCGCCGGGTGGTCCGGGTGTCTGCCGGGCTGAATGGACGGCTCGCCCGCTGACGAGCCGTGCGCCGGGATTCTTCGGTGGAGGGGCCCGCTTACAGGTCGTCGGGGAGCAGGCGGAAGGCCTTGTGCTGGGTCAGGGGGCGTATGGCTCGGAAATCGCGGCGGTCCAGCGTCAGGACGGTATCGGTCCTGTACTCGCCGGCCAGGGCCGCGTTCACCGCATCGGCGAGGTCCAGGTCGAGAGCGCTGTAGCGCCGCTGAACGTCCTGTGCCGTATTGAGGACCTCCGTCCCGACCTCTGGAATCTGAAAGCGGAGTCGGCGGGCCTGCGCGAGGATGAATGAGATGAGCTTGTTCCGGGCATCGGAGCCGTACCTGGCCTTCGCCAGGTGATCGACCTCCGCCAGCACAAGAGGAGAGATGATCACGGTCCCTGCCTCCTGCAGCACGCTCTGACACGCTGCCGACTCGGAGGAGTTCCGGTCGGACGCTGCGATGATCCCGGATGTGTCGGCGATTACGAGCACCTGTCAGAGGCCCCTTCGGAGACCGCCGCCGTCACGTCCTCGCTGGTTGCGGTCTCACCACTGCCGTCGAAAACGGGCCAGTCGAGAGGTTCGTCCCAGACGCGGTTCGCCATGGCCGCCAGGTGGATGGCTTCACGGATGAGTTCCGCCTCGGGGACACCGCGCCGCTGAGCGGCTTCCTTGAGGAGGGCGAGGTCCTCTGGGTCGGCGTAGACATTGGTTCTCTTCATGGACATGTACCAATGCTAGTCCATGTACCAGGACGCCGCCTGTGTTTCAGCACTCGATCACGTTGACGGCGAGGCCGCCGCGAGACGTCTCCTTGTACTTGTCGTGCATGTCGCGGCCGGTGTCCCTCATGGTCTTGATGACCTTGTCCAGGCTGACGAAGTGGCTGCCGTCGCCGCGCAGCGCCATCCGGGTGGCGGTGATGGCCTTGACCGAGGCCACCGCGTTCCGCTCGATGCAGGGGACCTGGACCAGGCCGCCGATGGGGTCGCAGGTGAGGCCGAGGTTGTGCTCCATGGCGATCTCGGCGGCGTTCTCCACCTGGGCGGGGGTGCCGCCCAGGGCCTCGGCGAGGCCGGCGGCGGCCATCGAGGAGGCGGAGCCGACCTCGCCCTGGCAGCCGACCTCGGCGCCGGAGATGGAGGCGTTCTCCTTGAACAGGATGCCGATCGCGGCGGCGGTGAGCAGGAAGCGGACCACGCCCTCGTCCCCGGAGCCGCGGCAGAAGTGCAGGTAGTAGTGGAGCACGGCGGGGACGATGCCGGCCGCTCCGTTGGTCGGTGCGGTGACCACCCGGCCGCCGGCCGCGTTCTCCTCGTTGACGGCCAGCGCGTACAGCGTGATCCAGTCGCTGCCGTGCATCGGGTCGCTGGTGTCCGGGGACGCCGGGGCGAGCAGGCCGGTGTCGTCGCAGGCGCCGCCGAGCTGGCGGTAGAGCCGGTGCGCGCGGCGCGGCACGCGCAGCCCGCCCGGCAGGGTGCCCTCGGTGCTCACCCCGCGGCGCACGCACTGCCGCATGGCATGCCAGATCTCCAGCAGGCCCGTCCGGATCTCCTCCTGGGTGCGGCCGAACGCCCGCTCGTTGGCGAGCACCACCGAGCTGATCGACATGCCGGTCTTCCGGCACACCTCCAGCAGCTCCTCCGCGGTGGAGAAGGGGTGCGGCAGCACCGTGGTGTCCGGGGTGATCCGGTCGGCGCCGGCCGCGGCCTCGTCGACCACGAAGCCGCCGCCCACCGAGTAGTAGACCTTGGAGCGGAGCTCTGCGCCGTCCGCCCCGTAGGCGGTGAACCGCATCCCGTTCGGGTGGCCGGGCAGGCTCTCCTTGCGGCGGAAGTCCACGTCGTGCGCCGGATCGAAGGCGATCTCCGGGCCGCCGGCGCCGAGCCGCATCCGCCCGGTCTCCCGGACCGAGGCCAGCAGCTCCGGGACGGCGTCCACGTCGACGCCCTCCGGGGTCTCGCCGAGCAGCCCCAGGATGACGGCGGTGTCGCTGCCGTGGCCCTTGCCGGTGAGGGCGAGCGATCCGTACAGGTCGCAGCGGACCGACGCGGTCAGGGGGGCCTTCCCCTCCGCGGTGAGGCCTTCGACGAAGGTGAGCGCGGCCTTCATCGGGCCGACGGTGTGCGAGCTCGACGGCCCGATGCCGATCTTGAACAGGTCGAAGACGCTGATGGCCATGGGTCCTGCCCTCCTCGTTGAGCACAGGGGATGAAGCGGGGTCCGGAGCGGCCGGGTGTGCGCGGGGCCGGGGCCGGACGGGACGGGTAGCGGGATCCGGGGGCCGGCGCGGCGGCGCACCCGGTGGTGCGCGGCGCCCGGCAGGATCGCTGTGGCTGTGTGGCTGTGTGGCTGTGTGGCTGTGTGGCTGTGCGGCTGGTGCGGCCGTGCGGCCGCGCGGGCGGTCCCTCCTGGGCGAGGGGCCGCCGGAAACGGGGGCAGCCGGGCCGCGCCCGCCCCGGGCGGGGCGCGCTCGACCCGGCTGCCGCCGGACGGACCGGCCGGACCGGAAGGGCCGGCTACAGGCCCGGGTAGAGCGGGTGCTTGCGCACCAGCGCCTCGACCCGGCCGCGCAGCGCGGCGGAGTCGTAGCCCGGCTTGAGCGCCTCGGCGATGATGTCGGCGACCTCGGTGAAGTCGGCGTCGCCGAAGCCCCGGGAGGCCAGCGCCGGGGTGCCGATGCGCAGCCCGGAGGTGACCATCGGCGGCCGCGGGTCGTTCGGCACCGCGTTGCGGTTCACCGTGATGCCGATCTCGTCCAGCCGGTCCTCGGCCTGCTGGCCGTCGAGCTCGGAGTCGACCAGGTCGACCAGGACGAGGTGGACGTCGGTCCCGCCGCTGGCCACCTTGACCCCCGCCTCGGCGGCGTCGGCCTGGGTGAGCCGCTCGGCGAGCAGCCGCGCCCCGGCCACGGTGCGGCGCTGCCGGTCGGCGAACTCCTCCGAGGCGGCGGCCTTCAGCGCGACCGCCTTGGCGGCGATCACGTGCTCCAGCGGACCGCCCTGCATGCCCGGGAAGACCGCGGAGTTGATCTTCTTGGCGTACTCCTGCTTGCACAGGATCAGGCCGCCGCGGGGGCCGCCCAGGGTCTTGTGCGTGGTGGTGGTGACGATGTCGGCGTGCGGCACCGGGTTGGGGTGCAGCCCCGCCGCGACCAGCCCGGCGAAGTGCGCCATGTCCACCATGAGCAGGGCGCCGACCGAGTCGGCGATCTCCCGGAACCGGGCGAAGTCCAGCTGCCGCGGGTAGGCCGACCAGCCGGCCACGATCATCGCCGGCCGGTGCTCCTCGGCGAGCTTGGCCACCTCGTCGTAGTCGACCAGGCCGTCGGCGTCGCGGACGTGGTACGGGACCGGGTTGAGGATCTTCCCGGAGTAGTTGATCTTCATCCCGTGGGTGAGGTGGCCGCCGTGCGCCAGGTCCAGCCCGAGGATGGTGTCGCCCGGCTTGAGCAGGGAGAAGTAGACCGCGGTGTTGGCCTGGGCGCCGGAGTGCGGCTGGACGTTGGCGTGCTCGGCGCCGAACAGGGCCTTGGCCCGGTCGATGGCGAGCTGCTCCACGACGTCCACGTGCTCGCAGCCGCCGTAGTAGCGGCGGCCCGGGTAACCCTCGGCGTACTTGTTGGTGAGAACGGTGCCCTGCGCCTCCAGCACGGCGCGCGGGGCGAAGTTCTCCGAGGCGATCATCTCCAGGGTGTCGCGCTGGCGGGACAGCTCGCTGTCCACGGCCGCGGCGACCTCGGGGTCGAAGTCGGCGAGCGTGCGGTCGAGAAGGTCGTCCTGGTCGCTCATGCTGATCAGCCCTCGCCTTCGGTCAGCTGGGTGTACTGCTCGGCGGTGAGCAGGTCCTTCGGCTCCTCGGACAGCTCGACCTTGAACAGCCAGCCCTGGCCGTAGGGGTCGCTTCCGATGACCTCGGGGTCCTCCACAGCGGCCTGGTTGACCTCGACCACCTCGCCGGCGACCGGCGCGTAGAGGTCGCTGACCGACTTGGTGGACTCGATCTCGCCGCAGGTGTCTCCGGGGGAGACGGTGTCGCCGGAGTTCGGGGGGTCCACGAAGACGATGTCGCCCAGTGCCTCGGCGGCGTACTTCGTGATGCCGACGGTGGCGACGCCTTCGTTGACGGCCACCCACTCGTGTTCGCTGGTGTAGCTCAGCTCAGCGGGAACGCTCAATTTGGATTCTCCAGGAGGATCTGTGCTGTCGACCGGTCCGCGCCCGTTCGCTGTGCGCGCCCTCGGCCTCGGAGTGCAGGCCTCTGTCGCGGTCCGCACCCCACCCACCTGCAAATTGTGCCGGGTGGCGGGGGCGGAGCGCACGCCAGGTCCGCGTCCGGAGCGCCTGCGGGCGCCGGACGCGGCCGGCGGGCTAGCGCTCCCGCTTGTAGAACGGCAGGTCGACCACGTCGACCTCCTCGCTGCGGCCGCGGACGTCCACGCTGAACGCACCCGCGGAGGTGTCCAGTTCGGCGTCGACGTAGGCCATCGCGATGGGCTTGCCGAGGGTCGGGGAGGGCGCACCGCTGGTGACCGACCCCACTTCGACCCCGTCGCGCAGCACCGGCATGCCCTTGCGCACCGGGCGGCGGCCCCGGCCGACCAGCCCGATGAGCTTGCGGGAGCGGCCCTGGTCCGCGGCGCGCCGCAGCGCCTCGCGGCCGACGAAGTCGCCCTCCTTCTCGAACTTGACCACCCGGCCCTGGCCGGCGTCGAACGGGGTGAGGTCCCGGCTCAGCTCCTGGCCGTACAGCGGCATCCCGGCCTCCAGGCGCAGGGTGTCCCGGGAGGAGAGCCCGGCGGGCACCAGCCCGTGCGGCTCGCCGGCCTTGAGCAGGGCCTCCCACACCGCGGGGGCGTCCGAGGCCTCGACGAAGAGCTCGAAGCCGTCCTCGCCGGTGTAGCCGGTGCGGGCGAGCAGCACCGGGTGCCCGGCCACGGTGTGCCGGTAGCCCGCGTAGTACTTGATGCCGTCCAGGTCGGCGTCGGTCAGCGGGGCGAGGATCCCGACGGCGGCCGGGCCCTGCAGCGCGATCAGCGCGGTCTCGGCGGAGCGGTCCTCGACGCGGGCGTCGAAGCCGGCGGCGCGCTCGGTGAGCGCGGCCAGCACCGTGCCGGCGTTGGCCGCGTTGGCCACCACCAGGTAGTGCTCCTCGCCGAGCCGGTAGACGATGAGGTCGTCCAGGACGCCGCCGTCGGCGTCGGTGATCATCGTGTAGCGGGCCCGGCCCACCGCGACCTTGGACAGGTGGCCGACGAGGGCGTGGTCGAGCACGGCGGCGGCCTCCGCGCCGAGCACGTGGATCTCGCCCATGTGGGACAGGTCGAAGAGTCCGGCCTTCTCCCGGACCGCGGTGTGCTCGGCCTTCTCGCTGCTGTAGCGGAGCGGCATCAGCCAGCCCGCGAAGTCGACGAGGGTGGCGCCGAGCGCCTCGTGTGCGGCGCGGAGCGGGGTCTCGCGCGGTTCCGCGGAATCGCTGCCGGCGGCTGTCATGGTGACTCCTGAGAGGATGGTCGTCGGTCGGAAACCAGGGCTGTGGCCATCCTCCCCCTCTGTCATCGGTGCCTGAGAGCTTCACCGCGCGCACGGCGCGGCTTGCACCTTCGGCGAGGGGCACCGGCGCCCCTGCTTTCCAGAGTGGTCTCGTCCGTGCGGTCCGTCTCGCCTGAGAGGTTCTCTGGGGAGGAATTGCTCCTTCGGCGGCCCGCGCCGGCTGCGCGGGCGCTCTCCCGCACGGGGTCGGCGACCGGGAGCCAGCCTAGCAGCGACGCCGGTCACATCCCAGGCCCGGGCGGCGGCGCCCGGGCCCGGCCCCAGGTCGGCGCGGGCCGATGGCGCCGTGCCGCAGCACCGCCCGCACGCCGCGCTCCGGCCCGGCCAGGGCGGAGACGCCGGCGAGCGAGAGCCCTCCGGCGCACCGGCGGGCGCACGGCGAAGGCCCCGCGGCGGAACCGCCGCGGGGCCTTCGCCGTGCGCCCGGGGTCAGGCCTTGCGCCGGCCGCGGACCGCCTCGGCCAGGCCCTGCAGCACCTGCTCGGTGGTGGACCAGCTCATGCACTTGTCGGTGATGGACTGCCCGTAGACCAGGTCGGCGGGGTCGCCCAGCTTCTGCGCCCCCTCCTCGATGAAGCTCTCCAGCATGACGCCCACGATGCCCTGCTGCCCCTCGGCGATCTGGTCGGCGATGGCCTGGGCGACCAGCGGCTGGCGCTTGTGGTCCTTGCCGCTGTTGGCGTGGCTGGCGTCGATCATGACGCGGCGGCGCAGTCCGGCCGCCTCGATGGTGTCCAGCGCGGGCCCGACCTCTTCGGCGCCGTGGTTGGGGCCGGAGCGGCCGCCGCGCAGGATGACGTGGCAGTCGGCGTTGCCGGAGGTGACGACGACCGAGCCGGCGCCGGCCGGGTCGACGCCGAAGAAGGTGTGCGAGGCGGCGGCGGCCCCGCAGGCGTCCACCGCGACCTGCACGTCGCCGTCGGTGCCGTTCTTGAACCCGACCGGCATGCTCAGGCCGCTGCTGAGCTGGCGGTGCACCTGGCTCTCGGTGGTGCGGGCGCCGATGGCGCCCCAGCTCACCGCGTCGGCGATGTACTGCGGGGTGATCGGGTCGAGGAACTCGGTGCCCGCCGGGACGCCCAGGGAGTTGATGTCCAGCAGCAGCTTGCGCGCGGTGCGCAGGCCGCGGTGGACGTCGTGGCTCTCGTCCAGGCGCGGGTCGTTGATCAGGCCCTTCCAGCCGAGCGTGGTCCGCGGCTTCTCGAAGTAGACCCGCATCACGACGCACAGGTCGGCGCTGAGCGAGGGGATGAGCGCCTTGAGCCGGCGCGCGTAGTCCAGCGCGGCGTCCGGGTCGTGCACCGAGCAGGGGCCGACGATGACCAGCAGGCGGTCGTCCTCGCCGTCCAGCACCCGCTTGACCTCGGCGCGGGCGTCGGCGACCAGGTCGCTGCGGTCCGGTCCCATCGGCAGCTCGGCGAGCAGGTCCCGCGGGGCGATCAGCGGCGTGTAGCTGGTGATCCGGGTGTCGTTCGTGCTCATCATCGCTGCGCCGAGTCCTCTCCCAAGCATGCCTGAACTGCCCATCTGCACCCTAGCGGGTGGCGGGCGGACCGGCGGGCGGCGAGGGTCGAGTGTGGTGCGGCTCATCAGGGCGGGACCGGGCCGGGCGGGCCCTCCCGCCGGCTCACCCCTTCAGCCCGGGGAAGTCCTCCTCCCAGTACTCGTGGGGGTTGCGGTCCGCCTCCCCCGGGTCGCGGCCGCCCTCCGCGGTGCGCAGCTCCACCCGGCGGATCTTGCCGGAGATCGTCTTGGGCAGCGGGGCGAACTCCAGCCGCCGGACCCGCTTGTAGGGCGAGAGCCGCTCCCGGCAGAACTCCAGGATCGACCGGGCCAGCTCGGCGCCGGGCTCCTCGCCCTCGGCCAGGGCGATGTAGGCCTTGGGCACCGAGAGCCGGACCGGGTCGGGCGAGGGGACCACCGCCGCCTCGGCGACGGCGGCGTGCTCGATCAGCACGCTCTCCAGCTCGAAGGGGGAGATGCGGTAGTCGGAGGCCTTGAAGACGTCGTCGCCGCGGCCGATGTAGGTGATGTACCCGTCGGCGTCCCGGGAGGCCACGTCGCCGGTGTGGTACCGGCCGCCGCGCATCGCCCGGGCGGTCGCCTCGTCGCCGTCCCGGTACCCGGCCATCACGCCGACCGGGGCGTTCTCCAGCGCCACGCAGATCTCGCCCTGCTCGGAGAGCTCTTCGGTGACCGGGTCCTCCAGCACGACCTCGTAGCCGGGCATCGGCCGCCCCATCGAGCCGGGGCGCACCTCCTGGCCGGGGGAGTTGCCGACCAGCAGGGTCGTCTCGGTCTGGCCGAAGCCGTCCCGCACGGTCAGCCCCCAGGCGGCCCGGACCCGCTCGATCACCTCGGGGTTGAGCGGCTCCCCGGCGGAGACCGCCTCGCGCACCCCGACCTTCCACCGGCCCAGGTCGGCCTGGATGAGCATGCGCCACACGGTCGGCGGGGCGCAGAAGGTGTCCACCCCGCAGCGCGCGACCTGGTCCAGCAGGCCCGCGGCGTCGAACCGGCCCTGGTTCACCGCGAGCACGGTGGCCTGCGCGTTCAGCGGAGCGAAGACGTTGCTCCAGGCGTGCTTGGCCCAGCCCGGCGAGGAGATGTTGAGGTGCACGTCGCCCGGGCGGATGCCGATCCAGTACATCGTGGTGAGGTGGCCCACCGGGTAGGAGAGGTGGGTGTGCTGCACCGGCTTGGGCACCGAGGTGGTGCCGGAGGTGAAGTAGAGCAGCAGCGGGTCGTCGGCGCGGGTGGTGCGGTCGGGCGCGAAGTCCAGCGCCGCGTGCTGGGAGTCCTCGTAGGAGAGCCAGCCCTCCATGTGGCCGATGCTGATCCGGGTCCAGTGCCCGGGCAGCCCGGCGAACTTGGGGGTGTCGGCGGCGTCGGTGACCACGTGCGAGACCCGGCCGCGCTCCAGCCGGTCGGCCAGGTCGCCGCCGGCCAGCAGCGGGGTCGCCGGGATGACCACGGCGCCCAGCCGGATCGAGGCCAGGGTCGTCTCCCACAGCTCGGCCTGGTTGCCGAGCATCACCAGGATCCGGTCGCCGAACCGGACGCCCTGGTTGTGCAGCCAGTTCGCGACCTGGCGGCTGCGCTCGGCCAGCTCCCGGTAGGTCACCCGGGTCTCGCCGCCCTCCTCGTCCACGATCCGCAGCGCGAGCCGGTCCGGGTGCTCCTCGGCCGCGGGGTCGAAGTGGTCCTGCACCCAGTTGAACCGCTCCGGAGCCGGCCAGCGGAAGCCGCGCCGGGCCGCCTCGTAGTCCTCCCGGTGCTCGAGCAGGAAGTCGCGCGCCTCCCGGAAGGCGGCGGTGGCGCTGTTCTTCATGGTGGGGACCTCCGCGTCCGACGTGTGAGCGGTGTCACTCTAGCCCGCGCCCGCCGCCCCTGTCCCGCCGCCTCGGCCGCCTGTGGACGGACGCGCCCTGGGCCGCCCGGCCCCGCTGTCACCGGGATCCGCCGGGTGAGCGAGCTCGGCGGTGACCAGGGCGTGTGGCGGTTCGGCGAGGACGGGGCGCGGATCGAGTACGCCGACAAGCGGGGGTGCACCGGCTGCTGCGGGCGGTGGGCGCCTGCACGGTGCCGTTCGCGGCCGTCGCCTCGGTCGGCTTCCACGCGGGCAAGTGGCGGCGGAAGAGCCGGACGCCGCCGGCGGAGCGGATCCTGCGCGCCGAGTGGCAGGAGCCGGGCGGGGGGCCCGCTGCCCTGGCGGCCGCGCCGCGGATGCCTCCGGGCGGACGATCCTGGGATGATCCGCGGAACAGGGCCCGGAGCGGCCGGCCCGGAGGCCGCCCCCGGCCCCGGGGAGGACCCCTGCGCCGGCCCTCCCGCGCCGACCGCGGCTCCGCGCCCGGCGCGACCGAGAAGAGAAGGAAGGCACCACCCCATGTCCCTGCGCACCCTCTACCCGCCGATCACGCCCTACGACAGCGGCATGCTCGACGTCGGCGACGGCGACCGCGTCTACTGGGAGCTGTGCGGCAACCCCGAGGGCAAGCCGGCCGTCTTCCTGCACGGCGGCCCCGGCGGCGGCTGCGGCCCCGACCACCGGCGGCTGTTCGACCCCGAGCGCTACCGGGTGCTCCTGTTCGACCAGCGCAACTGCGGCCGCAGCACCCCGCACGCCGGCGGGATGGACGTGGACCTGTCCGCCAACACCACCTGGAACCTGGTCGCCGACATGGAGCGGCTCCGGGAGATGATCGGGGTGGAGGAGTGGCAGGTCTTCGGTGGCTCCTGGGGCAGCGCGCTGGCGCTCGCCTACGCCCAGGAGCACCCCGAGCGGGTCAGCGAGCTGATCGTGCGCGGCATCTTCACCCTGCGCGACGACGAGCTGCGCTGGTTCTACCAGGAGGGCGCCTCGCACCTGTTCCCCGACGTCTGGGAGGGCTACCTGGCGCCCATCCCGGAGGAGGAGCGGGGCGACCTGATCTCCGCCTACGCGGCCCGGCTGAACCACCCCGACCGGGAGGTCCGGGTGGCGGCGGCGCGCGCGTGGAGCGTGTGGGAGGGCTCGACGGTGACCCTGCTCCCCAACGAGGCGCTCCGCGCGCACCACGCCGAGGACGACTACGCCCTGGCCTTCGCCCGGATCGAGAACCACTACTTCACCAACGGGGGCTTCTTCACCCCGGGCCAGCTCATCGAGCGGGCCGACCGGCTGCGCGGCATCCCCGGCGTGATCGTGCAGGGCCGCTACGACGTGTGCACCCCGGCGCGGACCGCGTTCGACCTGCACCGGGCCTGGCCGGAGGCGGAGTTCCACGTGGTGGACGACGCCGGGCACGCGTTCAACGAGCCCGGCATCCTGCACCGGCTGATCGAGGCCACGGACCGGTTCGCCCGGGACTGAGCGCCGGCGGCCGGGCGCCGGCGGACCCCTCGGGGCCCCCGCGCCGGTGCGCGGCCCGCCCCCGCGCGGGCGCGGGCCGCGCACCGGGTCTAGGCTCGGGGCAGGCGAGCAGGAAAGCGAGGAGGATCACACCATGCGGGTCATCGCCGATTACGACCTGTGCGAGAGCAACGCCGTGTGCATGGGCATCCTGCCGGAGGTGTTCGAGGTCCGCGACGACGACAACCTCTACATCCTTCAGGAGGAGCCGCCCGAGGACATGCGGGCCAAGGTCGAGGAGGCCGTCCGGATGTGCCCCAAGCAGGCGCTCAGCGTCGAGGGGTGAACCCGGCCGCGGCCAGCGCCTCGTCCCAGGGGGTGCGCTCGGCCAGCAGTGGCCGGTAGCGCATCGTCTTCGGGGTGGAGCGCAGTCCCAGCACCCCGGTGAGCAGGCCGTCCCGGCCGAGGAACGCGACGAACTTGCGGTCCTCGGCCGAGCCGTGCACGAACTCCACCGTGTCGGCGGGGGCGGCCTGCCCGAGCAGCTGGATCTTCATCTTGTACTGGTCGGACCAGAAGTACGGGACCGGCTCGTAGGGCTCCTGGGCCCCCTCGCCGGCCAGCAGGTTGCGCGCGGAGACCGCGGCCTGCTCGCCCGCGTTGGTCCAGTGCTCCAGGCGCATCCGCCCCCCGTACCGCGGGTGCGGGAAGTTCGCCAGGTCGCCGGCGGCGTACACGCCGGGCACGCTGGTCCTGCCGTGCGCGTCGCAGAGCACGCCGCCCGCCCCGTCGGCCAGCCGCACCCCTGAGCCGGCCAGCCAGCCGGTGTTCAGCTCCACGCCCAGGCCGCAGACGACCAGCGGCGCCTCCACCGCGGTGCCGTCGGCCAGCCGCACCCGCTCCACCCGGCCGGCCCCCTCGAACCCGGCCACCGGCGTGCCCAGCCGCACGTCCACCCCGTTGTCCCGGTGCAGCTCGGTGAGGACCGAGCCGACCCGCGGGTCCACCGCGCGGGTCAGCGGGGCGGGCGCCGCCTCGATCAGCACCACCTCCAGGCCGGCCGCGCGGGCGCTGGCCGCGACCTCGGCGCCGACGAACCCGGCGCCGACCACCGCGATCCGCCCGGCGGAGCCGAACGCGTCGCGCACCGCCTCGGCGTCCTCGATGGTGCGCAGCACGTGCACCCCGGGCAGGTCGGTCCCGGGGCGGCGGGCGGTGGCGCCGGTGGCGATGATCAGCCCGTCGCCGCGGACCACCGAGCCGTCGTCCAGCTCCACCGCGCGGTCGCCGGGGCGCAGCCGCACCGCCGCGCGCCCCAACCGCAGGTCCAGGCCGAGGGCGTCGATCTGCTCGTCGTCGCGGAGCGCCACGCCCTTGGGCGAGCCGATCCCGGTGAGCACCTCCTTGGAGAGCGGCGGGCGGGAGTAGGGCCGGTGCCGCTCGGCGCCGACCAGGATGATCCGGCCGTCGTGGCCGGCGTCCCGCAGCGCCTCAGCGGAGTGCAGGCCGGCCATTCCGGCGCCGGCGATGACGATGTCGCGCATGTGCTCTATCCCGCCTTCGTCGTACAGGTGAGGGGTCCGGTGCGGCCGGGCCGGCCGCGGTTCACAGCGGGCGGATCGACCCGACGCTCCGGCCGCCGCCCAGGATGTCGCCGCTGAGCAGCTCGGACAGGGGAGAGACGTCCGCCCCGAGGGCGTCCAGCGCGGTGAGCCCGACCATGGTGCGCGCCCGGGTCTCGGCGTCCCCGTCGCTGATCTTCACCGCGGCGGTCTCCCCGGTGGGGGCGGCGATCACGATGACCCCCTCGGCGCCGATCTTGGAGACCGCGCCGGGCAGGCCGCGCATGATCCGGGTGTCGTCGCGGCCCTCGCCCGCGACGTACTCCGGGAACGCCCGCATCGCCGCGATGACGGCGCCCTCCGGGGTGTCCGGGGCCGCGGCGGCCATGGCCTGCACGCCGCGCGCCAGGCCGGTGAGCGAGATCGCCATCTGCGGCGCCCCGCACCCGTCGACCGCGGTGTGCGCGACCGGCTCCCCGGACAGCTCCTCGATGGTCGAGCGGACCAGCACCTGCAGCGGGTGGGCGGGGTCCAGGTAGTCGCCGGTGCTCCAGCCGCGGGCGACGCAGGCGGCGAGCATCGCGGCGTGCTTGCCGGAGCAGTTCATCAGCAGCCGGGTCGGCTGCCCCCCGCTGCGCAGCAGGTCGTCGCGGAACCTGCGGCCCATCGGCCAGTCCGGCGGGCACTGCAGGTCGTCGGCGGTGAGGCCGGCCTTGGCCAGGGTCTTGGAAGCGGCCTCCACGTGGATGTCCTGGCCGCTGTGGCTGCCCGCGGCGATGGCCAGCCGGGCCCCCTCGACGTCGGCCCCGGCGCGCAGCGCGGCCGCCGCCTGGAAGGGCTTGGCGGCCGAGCGCGGGAACACCGGCAGGTCGACCGGGCCGCGGGCGTACCCGGTCCCGCCGGAGACGGTCAGCCCGACCACGGCGCCGAAGTGCACGCTCTCCCGGAGGCCGGACCGGGTGGTCTCGGCGAGGGGGACGTAGGCGGGAAGCTCAGACGACGGCACGGACACGCGTACTCCATTCGCGGCTGGTGAGGATGCTGCCAGACGGCTCAACGTATCGCGGGGCGGACCTCTTCCCGCGGCCCGGCTCCGGCCGGGAGGGGCGGCCCGGCTCCGGCCGGGAGGGGCGGCCCGGCTCCGGCCGGGAGGGGCGGCCCGCCGGTGCCGTAGGGTCGGTGCCCGGCCCCCGGTGGACAGGCGGGCCGGGCGTCGGTGGACGGAGGTGCGCAGGACGTGCTGGAGCGGCTGGCGGACAGGCGGGCGCGGACGCCGGGGGCGGTCGCCTCCGGGGTGCTGACCCGGTCGGCGGGCGCGGGCGCGCGGCCCGTGCGCGATCTGGAGTTCGCGGTGCTCGCGATGGGGCCGGCCGGCCCCGGGCAGGAGGACCGCGACCGGCCGCGCGAGGTCGGGGTGGTGCGGATGCGCGGCGGCGGGGAGGTGCTGCGCGAGTTCACCACCCTGGTCTACCCGGGCGTCCCGGTCCCCGGCGCGGTGCACAGCGGCATCACCGGCGGCGACATGCTGGGGGCGCCGCGCGCCGAGGAGCTGGCCGCCCCGCTGGCGGAGCTGCTCTCCGGCGCGGTGCTGGCCGCGCACGGCCTGGAGGAGGCGGAGGCGTTCCTCGCCGCGGTGCCGGGCGAGGGCGGGCGCCCTGCCCGGGTCCCGGGGCTGTGCACGCTGCGCGCGCTCCGCTCCCAGGTCGACCTGGATTCCTATTCGCTGCCCCGGGCCTCGCACGCGCTGGGCGGCCGGTGGCCGACCGGGCAGCACACCGCGCTGGGCGCGGCCCGCGCCTGCGCCCGGCTGCTCGCCGAGGCGGCGTCCGCCGCGCCGGGTCCGCTGTACTACCGGGGGCCGGCCCCGCGCCCGCTGCGCGCCCCGGCGGGCGCCCCGGTCCGCCTCAAGCCGCGCACCTCGGCCCGGGGGGACCTGGGCCGCGCGGCGGAGTGGCCGCCGGTCTGGCGCCCGCTGGAGCTCCGGCCCGGGCTGTGCGGCGGGGAGTTCGGCCCCGAGGCCCGCCGCGCGGCCGAGCAGGACGCCCGGGACCGCGCCCGGCGCCGCGAGGCGGCGGCCGCCGCCGCGGCCCTCACCGGTGCGCTGGCCGCCGCCGCGGCGGGCCGGGCCCTGCTCCGCGCCCCGCTGCGCGCCCTGCGCTGACCGGCCCCGCCGCTCCGGCGGGAGGCGGCGGGCGCCCCGGAGGGGCCCGGTCAGAGCCCGGAGAGAGCGAGGAAGAGGGCGGCGATCAGCGCGCTGCCGCCGAGGGTGGTGAGCGCGGCCCGCCCGGTCTCGGTGAGCCGGAGGGGGAGCGCGGCGGCCGCCGGGCGGAGCCGGGGGATGCGGTCGGCCAGCGCGGCGGCGACCAGGGCCGCACCGGTGAGGAGGCAGAGGAGGGAGAGCACGGGTCGGCCTTTCCGGAGGGGAGCGGAGGCGTCTGCGAGCGTGCCTGATTCTGCCCCATCCGGGGCCGGAGCGGGAGAGGGCGGGAAAGGCGCCCGGCGCACCGCTCCGCCCGTGCCTTCCAGCGCGGCCGCTGAACTTGTTCTTCGACCTCGGGGACGGCCGGGGCATCGAGGCGGCCGATGGGTGGAGGCGGCCTGTGATCGCCGCCCGTACCCGGCTCCGCCCGGCCCGGCCGCCGAGGACCTGCGCCGCCCCTGGGGGCGGCCCCGGGCGGCCGGGGCGGTGAGCCCGGCGCGGGTGCGGCGGGGCTTTCGCGGCGCCCGCGCGGAGGCGGCCCGTCCCGCCGGTGCGCTCGAACCCCCGGCTCCGGGCCCCGGCCGCCCCCCCGGGGGGCGAAGAACCGGCGCCGGGCACCGCGCCATGACGCGGGAAGGACAGCCGAACGCGCCATAGGCCTGAAGGAGCACCGCGCCCGCCCAGGTTGAAAACAAGCCGAAGGGGAGCCCGCCCCGGGGCGATGGCCTCGGCGCGGCGGTCCCGGTAGAGCCTCGCGGAGCCGCGGCCGGCGCGGTCGGGGACCTGCCGGGCGCTCCCGGGGCCCGTCCCGGTGTTCGGAGGCCTCCTCCTGCGGTGGCTGAAGGGGGAGTCCGTCCTGAAGGGCGGTCTCGGCGCGGGGGCCTTGGCAGGGCGCCGCGGAGCCGGGCGGTCGTCGCGGCGGAGGACCCGCCGGGCGGTCGCGGGGGCGGTCCGTCCCCGGCGTCCGGCAGGGCCGTCCGCTGCGGCCGGCCCTCCCGTCGCGGCCCCGCTCTCCCGCCCTCCCGCCCGCGGGGGCCGGCGGAGGCGGTGCCGGGGCGGGGTCAGCCCCGGCCGGGCTCCGGCCGCTCCGCCTCCGCGCCGGCCCCCAGGGCGCGCAGGGTGAAGGAGGTGACCAGCCGGTGCGCCTCGTCGAGCGCGGTCTGGCCCTGCTGGATCGGGACGCGCTGGGCGCTGATCATCGCCAGCACCAGGCGGGCGGTGGGCTCGGCCGGGGCCGGGTCGAAGGCGCCCTCCTCGACGCCGTTCTGCAGCACCTCGACCAGCAGGCGCTGCATCGGCTCCACGTGGTCGGCGAGCTTCTGGTAGGCGTCCGGACCGAGGCTGGCGCCCAGTTCGGCGGCGGCCGGGTGCGGGTGCTCGGCGAGCGCCTCCAGCTGGAAGCGGACGAAGGAGGAGAGCCGCTCCGCGGGGGTGGCGCCCCCGGGCAGGGCGGCGCGGTAGCGCTCGACGAATCCGGCGGTGCCCTGCTCGGCGAAGGCCAGCAGCAGGGCGGCCTTGTCCGGGAAGTAGTTGTACAGCGCGGTGCGCGTGATGCCCGCCCCGGCCGCGACGTCGGTCATCGAGATCTCGTCGATGCCCTGGGTGCGGGCGAGCTCGGCGACGGCCGCCAGGATGCGCTCGCGCGTCTGGGCCCGGTGCGCGGCGATGGTCGGAGCGGAGATCTTGGGCATGGAACCCATGGTGGCACGGCGGCGCGCCGTGCGGGCGTCCTCGCGCGGGGCGGTCGGACGGGGACGCGCGGCGGCGCCCGGGAGGAGCGCCTTCCGGCGCCGGGGCCGCGGAGGCCGGGCGCGGGCGGGGGCGCTCACTGCGGGCCCGTTCCCGCCGGGGGCCGAGGGGGCGGAGCGGAGGGGCCGCGGGCGGCGCGGATCGCCCGGGGCCCCTCCGCCCCGGGTCAGGCGGCGAGGCCTGCGGCGTGCCGGCGGCCGAGGTCGGCCAGGACCTCGGTGTTGAGCTGGTAGGCGAGCCGGGTCTCGCGGATCATCCGGTGCCGGGCGGGCTCGTCCAGCTCCAGCGCGTCCAGCCGGGAGCGGTAGCCCTCTTTGAACCGGGGGAGGCTGCCGAGGGCGGAGAAGTCGTAGAAGGAGGCGCCGCCGTCCTCGCCGAAGCCGTAGGTGCGCACCGCGATCCTGCGGATGAACTGGCCGCCGGAGATGTCGCCGAGGTAGCGGGTGTAGTGGTGCGCCACGTACCCGGCGGGGTCGTCGGCCATCTGCCGGATGCGCGCGGCGTAGGTCGCGGTGGGCGGGGTGGGGGAGATGCGGTCGGCCCAGTCCGGCCCGTAGAGCAGGGCCAGGTCGCGTTCGAGGGCGGGCAGGCGGAGCAGCTCCGCGGTGATGAACGGGCCGGCCAGCGGGTCGCCGGCCAGGGAGCGGCCGACCTCCTCCAGGGCGGCGTAGGCGAAGTGGTGCTGGGCGGCCATGGCGGCGTAGCCGCTCCGGTCCAGCCGCCCGTCGAGCAGCGCCCGGGTGAACCCGTGCTGCTCGGCCTCCTGGTGGGCCTCCCAGGTGGCGGCCTTGAGTCTGGCGGAGAAGGGCTCCGCCCCGGTGCTCGGTGCGTCCATGCGGGTACTCCTCGATTCCGCGGCGCGGCCCGGGGCTCCCGGGCCGTCGAGGTTCTTTCTGACATGATGTCACCAAGACGGCGGCGGGTGTCAAGGCGGATATGACACTCTGTCGGGAACGCGGGATGCGTCACTCCGGGCGGAACCGGAGCGCGCCGCTGCGCCGCCGGTCAGGGCGGGTGCGCACCGGTCTTTCGCGTGTGCGCGGCGCGGGGCGGGGGCGGCCGGTATCCTGTCCGGCGGACAAGGTGTGCACAGTTCTCGAATCGGGACGAAACGTCCACGGCGCCCGAAGCGGGCCGCCGGGCCCCCTCGCCGGGAGGAACCGCGGGCGGGGGCGGTGGGAACGGGGCGCACCGGTCCGAGCGTTGTGCACGGTGGCGGCCGAGCGGCGCGCCGCCGACGGAGGGGCGACGGCGCCGCGCCGGAGCGCTGAGGCCCTCGTCGCATGTGGTGGCGGGGGCGCGCGGCGGGACATTATCGTTTGTCTGCCGTGCAGGGGGCGGCGCGGGCAATGTCGACGATCGAGGACTTGGGGCTGTGAGCGTGACGCGATCCGAATCAGCGGGGCCGGCCGGTGCCGACCGCGCCGGTGAGGCCGCCGCCGCGGCCGGTCCCGGGGAACCCCGGGTCTCCTCGGTCGACGTGCTGCTCATCGAGGACGACGCCCAGGACGCCTTCCTGGTCGAGGAGCTGCTCGCGGACACCGCCCTGGAGTGCAGGATCACCTGGGTCCGCACCCTCGGCGAGGCGCGCGGCGCGATCCCGGGCTTCCGCGGCTGCATCCTGCTCGACCTCAACCTCCCCGACGCCGGCGGCATGGACCTGCTGCGCACCGTGCTGGACAGCGCCGACTCCGCCGCCGTCGTGGTGCTGACCGGCCTGGACGACGAGCACGAAGGGGTCGCCGCGGTCGCCGCCGGCGCCCAGGACTACCTGGTCAAGGGCCAGGTCGACGGCTCGCTGCTGGCGCGCAGCCTGCGCTACTCGGTGGAGCGCCAGCGCGCCGACGAGAACGCCCGGCAGCTCCGCGAGGCCGAGCTGTACGCCCGGGAGAACATGCGCCTGGAGCGCGGCCTGCTCCCGCAGGTCCTGCTGGACAGCTCGCCGCTGTCGCACCGCACCTTCTACCGCCCCGGTCGCAAGCGGGCCCTGGTCGGCGGCGACTTCTACGACGCGGTGGAGAAGGACGGCACCACGCACGTCATCGTCGGCGACGTCAGCGGGCACGGCCCGGACGAGGCCGCGCTCGGCGTGCAGCTCCGCATCGCCTGGCGGGCGCTGGTCATGGGCGGGGTCGCCGAGGGGGCGCTGCTGCCCGCGCTGGAGGAGATCCTGGTCAGCGAGCGCACCCAGGAGGAGATGTACGCCACGCTGTGCCAGATCAGCCTGGACAACGGCGGCGAGCGCGCCCGCATCCGCCTGTTCGGCCACCCGCCGCCGCTGCTCATCGAGGCCGGCAAGGTGGAGGAGGTGTGCGCCTCCCCGCACCCGCCGCTGGGCGTCTTCCCGGACAGCGAAGCCGACGTGGAGGAGTTCGCCTTCCCCCGCGGGGCCACCCTGATGCTCTACACCGACGGCCTGGTCGACGCCTACGACGGCGGCCCGCCGGACCGGCTGGAGGTGGCCGGCCTGCGCCGGATCCTCACCGGGGTGATCGACTCCGGCACCTCCATCGTGGACCTGCCCGAGCGCGTCGTCGACGAGGCCGAGCGGTACAACGGCGGACCCCTGCAGGACGACGTGGCCATGCTGCTGGTCACCCACGGGAGCACTCGTTGAATCCTTGGACCCTCCGGCGCCGGGTCACCGTCCTGCTGGCGATCGTCGCCGCGCTGCTCATCGCGGCCGTCTCGGTGATCACGTTCGCCTCGCTGAACGCCCGCGAGTCGCTGGACCGGCAGGTCGACGAGCTCTCCCCGGCGCAGTCCGCGGTGCAGCAGACCATGTCGGCCTACCTCAACATGGACAACGGCATCCGCGGCTACGCGCTGACCGAGGACGTCGAGTTCCTCAGCCCCTACCAGCAGGGCGGGAACACGCTGCGCGAGACGCGGCCCACGCTCACGGCGGTCGCGGAGAGCAACCAGCAGATCTCCGACGCCGTGCAGCGGGTGCTGGACGCCGGAGAGGCCTGGCAGCAGCAGTTCGCCGAGCCCACCAAGGACAAGGTCGAGGCCGGGGAGGAGGTCGACGCCTCCGACTACGGCCTGGGCCGGGACCTCTTCGACGAGCTGCGCCGGGCCTCCGCCTCCGCGGACCGGCTGATCGGCGAGGAGATCGAGAGCGCCCGCACCGGCCTGACCTACGCCACCCAGCAGGTGGTCGCGCTCCTCGTGCTGGTCGGCTTCACCGTGCTGATGCTCTCGGTCTTCCTCTGGGTGATGCTGCAGCACTGGGTGCTCCGCCCGCTCGACGAGCTCGGCAGGCACCTGCAGCAGGTCTCCGAGGGCTACTACGCGCACCGCATCGAGCTGCACGGCCCGCCGGAGATCACCCGGGTCGGCCGGGACGTCGACGCGATGCGCGAGCGCATCGTCAGCGACCTGCAGGAGGTCGGCGCGGCCCGGCGCAAGCTGCAGGAGCAGTCGGACCTGCTGGAGGAGCAGGCCGAGGAGCTGCGCCGGTCCAACCTGGAGCTGGAGCAGTTCGCCTACGTCGCCTCGCACGACCTGCAGGAGCCGCTGCGCAAGGTGGCCAGCTTCTGCCAGCTGCTCCAGCGGCGCTACCGGGGGCAGCTCGACGACCGGGCCGACTCCTACATCGACTTCGCGGTCGAGGGCGCCAAGCGCATGCAGACCCTCATCAACGACCTGCTGGCGTTCTCCCGGGTCGGCCGGACCAAGAACTTCGCCCAGGTCGACCTGAACACCGCGCTGGAGGACGCGCTCAACAGCCTGGAGACCCGGCTGGACGAGGCCGGCGCGGTGGTCACCGGCGAGGACCTGCCCACCATCGAGGGCGACCGCACCCTGCTCACCCAGGTCTTCTTCAACCTGGTGGGCAACGCGGTGAAGTTCCGCGGCGAGAACGACGCCCGGGTGCACATCAGCGCCCGGCGCGAGGGCGACGAGTGGGTCTTCTGCTGCGCCGACAACGGCATCGGCATCGACCCCCAGTACGCCGAGCGGATCTTCGTCATCTTCCAGCGGCTGCACACCCGGGACAAGTACGGCGGCACCGGCATCGGGCTGGCCATGTGCAAGAAGATCATCGAGTTCCACGGCGGCCGGATCTGGCTGGACACCGAGTCCGACGAGCCCGGCACCCGCATATGCTGGTCCCTGCCCGCCGCGCCCGACGACCGGGGTACCGAGGAGGGCGCCGCGGCGGTCTCCGCCGGGGACGGCGCCGAGACCCCCGCCGGGGGGGCGCCCGAGCCCGGCCCCGCGCCGGAGGGCGCCGCGGAGGGCCCCGGCGGCCCGGACGGGGACGCGGGCGACGGCGGCTCCGGAGGGGCGGCTCCCGACGAATCCGAGAAGGTCTGAGACATTGAGCGAGGTCACTTTGGTGCAACCCATAGAGGTGCTGCTGGTCGAAGACGACCCCGGCGACGTCCTCATGACCAAGGAGGCGTTCGAGGAGCACAAGGTCGGCAACCGGCTGCACGTCGTCTCCGACGGGGTCGAGGCGCTGCGCTTCCTCCGCCGCGAAGGGGAGTACACCGAAGCCCCGCAGCCGCACCTGATCCTGCTCGACCTCAACCTGCCCCGCAAGGACGGCCGGGAGGTCCTGGAGGAGGTCAAGGGCGACCCCGACCTCGCGCACATCCCGATCGTCGTGCTGACCACCTCCGAGGCGGAGGAGGACATCCTGCGCTCCTACCGGCTGCACGCCAACGCCTACGTGGCCAAGCCCGTCGACTTCGAGCAGTTCATCCAGGTCGTCCGGCAGATCGACGACTTCTTCGTCACCGTGGTCCGGCTGCCCAAGGGCTGAGGCGGGGCGCCGCCGGCCCGCGCCGGCCGGCCGGCGCGGACCCGGATCGCAAGACGCCCCTTGTGGTGCGGCGGCCTGAGGGCCGAACTGGAATACGGTGGGGTCATGAGCTTGCCCGAACCCCGCAGGACCGCGGGCGCCTACCGCATCATCCTCGTGTGCCTCGGCAACATCTGCCGGTCGCCGATGGCGGAGAAGGTCCTCGTCTCCGACCTGCAGCGCGCCGGCATCGCCGACCGGGTCGAGGTGGACAGCGCCGGGACCGGCGGCTGGCACATCGGCTCCGGGATGGACGCCCGCGCCGCGGCGACGCTGCGGGTGCACGGCTACCCCACCGGCCACGAGGCGCGGAGGTTCGCCCCGTCCTGGTTCGCCGAGCGCGACCTCGTCCTGGTCATGGACACCGACAACCTCGACGAGCTGCGCGCCCTGGCCCCGGACGAGGAGTCCCGCTCCCGGATCGCGCTGTTCCGCTCGTTCGCGCCGGGCACCGGCGCCAACCCGGAGATCCCCGACCCCTACTACGGCGGCGAGGACGGCTTCACCGCCGTGCTGACCATGGTCGAGGCGGCCGCCAAGGGGCTGGCCGAAGAGCTCGCCGAGCGCCTCGGCACCGACCCCGCCCGCGCGCGCTAGGAGGCCGAGTGGACAGCGAGGAGCGGATCGCCGCCCGGGTGGGCGAACTGGCCGGCCGCGACGCGGTCCGGGCGCACGACCTCGGGGCCTCGCACGCCTGGCGCACCTACCGGGTGGACACCGCCGACGGTCCGCCGCTGTTCGCCAAGGCGCTCCCCGAGGGGGACACCGGCTTCCCCGGGCTGTTCCGCGCCGAGGCGCTCGGCCTGGACTGGCTGGGCCGGTCCTTCGGGTCCCCCGCGGCGCCGGTGCAGGGCTGGGACGACGCGACCCTGGTGCTGCCCTGGGCCGAGGCCCGCCCGCCCTCCCCGGAGGCCGCCGAGCGGTTCGGCCACCAGCTCGCCTCGATGCACCTGGCCGGCGCGGACTCCTTCGGCGCCCCCAGGGACGGCTACATCGGCCCGCTCCCGCTGGACAACGCCCCGCACCCGGAGTGGCCGGAGTTCTACGCCACCCGCAGGCTGGAGCCCTTCCTGCGGCGCGCCGCCGACCGCGGCGCCCTCACCCCGGGCGACGTGCGCGAGGTGGAGAAGGTCATCGGCGCGGTCGAGGAGCTCGCCGGCGAGCCGGAGCCGCCCGCCCGGATCCACGGCGACCTGTGGGGCGGCAACGTCATCTGGCAGGACGACGGGGCGCTGCTGGTCGACCCGGCGGCCTGCGGCGGCCACCGCGAGGCCGACCTGGCGATGCTGGCCCTGTTCGGCCTGCCGCACCTGGACCGGGTCCGGGACGCCTACAACGAGGCGGCGCCGCTGGCGGCCGGCTGGCGCGGCCGCATCGCCCTGCACCAGCTCTTCCCGCTGCTGGTGCACGTCTGCCTGTTCGGCGCGGCCTACCGCACCACCGCCATGGACACCGCCCGCGCCGCGCTGCGCGGCCCGGCGTGACCCCCGGGGGCCCGCCCCGCGGAGATGGCCGGGTCCGGCCCGGCCCGGCCTGATCCCCGGCCGCGGGGAACCGCCGGACCTGCTCTAAAGTCTCACCTGACGTACCCCCGATCGCCCCGATCCCCCGTACACGGGGCGCGACCAGGAGAGACCAGTGAGTTATCAGGGTGGAGGCTACGGGCCGCCGCAGGGCCCGATGCCGGGCGGACCGCCACCGGGCCGGCAGAGCGCGGGCAACCGCATCCTCATCGTCTCCCTGGCGCTGGTCATGGTCGCGGCCGCGGCCATCGCGATCGGCGTCGTGGTCTGGTCCTTCCGCGGCGAGGGGCGGGAGGGCGGCGGCACCGCAGCCTCCCCGGCCCCGAGCGCCTCCCCGGCCTCGGAGGAGTCCCCCGAGCCCTCCCCGGAGGCCTCCTCGGGCGCCGACGACCTGGTCAACCCGGGCTGGAAACTGGCGACCGCCGAGTTCTACGACTTCTACTACGAGGTGCCCTACAGCGACTGGACGCTCTCCCCCGGGCGCGGCAACGACATCGGCTTCGACGAGAACGGCGACGGGGAGCTGGACTACGTCTGGGAGGGCGCCGCCTCCTACCTCAGGTCGCCCTGCGAGGACTGGGGCGCCCGCGCCGACGTCGGCGCCTTCGGCGTGCTGGACTCCACCGACACCGAGGCCTCCGTGCCGAAGGTCGCCGAGCTCTGGGGCGAGCTGGGCTACAGCGGGGAGAAGGAGGACCAGGCCTCCTCCACCGAGGTCCGGTCGGTCGAGGCGCTGGAGGTCAACGGGCTCTCCGGGCACCTGGCCATCGTGGACGTCACCGTCCCCGGCGGGCTGAGCGAGTGCGCGCCGGAGAAGGCCGTGGTCTACACCGCGGCCTTCCCCGACGAGGAGCGCGAGGGGCGGCTGCGCACGCTGAGCGTGGTGGCCGACGCCGGCGTCCCCGACGCGCTGAGCGAGTCCCGGATGCGCAGGATCATCGAGAGCGTCCGCGACATCGGCTGACCCGGCGCCGGCGGCGCGCCCCGGGCGCCCGGACACCGGGTTCACCGGTCCGCGCCCCGGCGGGCGGGGCGGCGGGGGATCCTGCCGAACGGCTTGACCGTGGAGAGCAGCACCGTCGCCAGCAGCACGGTGAACGAGACCGACAGCGCGCCGAGCGCGGAGGCGCGGTCGGCCGCGCCGGCCGCGGCCGGGTCCGCGCCGATCGCGCGGACGGCCGGGCCGATGCTCAGGTTGCTCCCGGCGACCAGCAGCGCGGTCAGCCCCAGCTTGACCGCCACCCAGTAGTGCCGGAACAGCCCCCACGGGGTGCCCAGGGACAGGACCAGCCCGCTGGCCAGCGCGGTCAGGCTCAGCGGCAGGACGAGCAGGCCGGACAGGAGCCCGGCGGCGCCGTAGGCGGCCTCCCGGGTCGCCTCGGAGCCGGTCGCCCACCCCAGGGCGGCCAGGGTCAGCAGGCTCCCGTGCACGCCGACCCAGCCCGCCGAGGCGGTCACGTGCAGGCTCAGCGCGGCCTTCCGCCACCCCGGCGGGAGCCGCCGGGCGCGCACCGCGCCCGGCGGTCCCGCGGCGGCCGGAGCGGTGGTCACCGCCGGTCCTTTCCGTCCCGGCCGGGCGTCCAGTTCAGCGCGCTGGCGCGCTCCATGAACTCCTCGACGGTGATGTCGCCCTTGGCGAAGCGCTCCGCCAGCACCCGGCGGGCGGCGTTCTCCGGGCTCTCGGCGGCGGGACCGCCGGCCCACGGCGGCCGGTGGTGCCCCTTCTTGGCGCGGATCAGCAGGAAGGCGCCGAGGGCGATGAGCAGGATCAGCAGGCACAGCATGGCGGCTCCAGCGAAGGGTGCGAAGGGCGGCGGGCCGTGGCCGGCCCACCCGGGTCCGTATCGGGTCGCGGCCTCGGCCGCGGCGGTGAGCATCGTGGTCATGGACCCACCGTCCGCCCGCCGGCCGGTCGCGCGCATCGTCCGGCCGTCGTCACCGCGGCTACGCTCCGGCGACGACGCGCACTACGCTCCCCGGCCGACGCGCGGGGCCGGCCCGCCGGGCTAACGTCACCGGTGTGAGGTCGTTCCTTGAGAGGGCCCGCGCCCCGTGGCGGTCCGGCGCCGCCCGGCGGCTCGCCCTCGACGTGCCACTGGGCCTGCTCGTCCTGGCCTTCTCGGCCGTCTTCCTGCGCGCCGTGCGGGCCCCCGGCCCGCCCCCGGCGGACGGCCCGGGCGGCGGGCCTCCCTGGAAGGGGCCGCCGGACTGGGGGGACGGCCCGCCGTGGGCGGGGGCCGGCCCGCTCCCGCCGGAGCCGCTCGCCTTCGCCTGCATCTGGGCGGTCGCCCTGGCGGTGGCGCTGCGCCGGTTCTACCCGAGGGCCGCGTTCGCCGTCGCCGCGCCGGCCGCCGCGCTGTTCGCCGTCGAGGCCGGCGGGACCGGGCCGATCCTGGCCGGCGCCGTGGTGACCGCCTACACCATGGCGTCCCGGGCGCCGCTGCGCTCCTGGGCGCCGTGGACCGCGGCCGCCGCGCCGCTCCTCCCGGCCGCCGGGGCCGGCCGGCCCTACCTGGGGCTGCTGGACGCCTCCACCTACGCGGCGGCCGTCCCCTACACCGCGCTGCTGCTCGCGGCGCTCGCCGTCGGCGTCACGGTCCGCGGCCGCCGGGAGAACGCCCTGCAGGAGCGCCGCGAGGAGCTGCGCCGCTCCGCCTACGAGGAGCGGCTGCGCATCGCCCGGGAGGTGCACGACCTGGTCGGGCACAGCCTCTCGGTGATCAACATGCAGGCCGGCGTGGCGCTGCACGTGCTGGACAAGCGCCCCGACCGGGTCCGCGACTCCCTCGCCGCGATCCGCTCCACCAGCAAGGACGCGCTGGAGGAGCTGCGCGGCACGCTGGCGGTGTTCCGCGAGGGCGACGGCGCCGCCCCGGCGCCCGCCCCCGGCGACGACCGGGCCCCGCTGCCCGGCCTGGACCGGCTGGGCGAGCTCGCGGCCCGGATGGAGTCGGCCGGGCAGCGCGTCTCGGTGCACACTGATGGAAGCCCGGTGGTCCCGCCCGCGGCGGTCGACCACGCCGCCTACCGGATCGTGCAGGAGGCGCTGACCAACGCGCTCCGGCACGCCCCCGGGGCCGAGGCGCGGGTCCGGATCGGCTACGAGCGCACGGAGGTCGCTGTGGAGATCGAGAACGGCGGTGCCGCCGTCCCCGAGCACGCCGAGGGGAGCGGGATCGCCGGGATGCGCGAGCGGGCCCGCGCGGTCGGCGGGAACCTGCACGCCGGGCCCCGGCCGGAGGGCGGCTTCGCGGTCCGCGCCCGGCTGCCGCTGGGCGCCCCCAGGAGCGGCCGGTGAGCGCGGTCCGCGTCGGCCTCGCCGACGACCAGGCGCTGGTCCGGATGGGCCTGCGGGTGCTCATCGAGGAGGAGGACGGGCTGGAGCTCGCCGGGGAGGCCGCGGACGGCGCCGAGGCCGTCGAGCTGGTCCGCCGGGACCGCCCCGACGTGCTGCTGATGGACGTCCGGATGCCGGTGATGAACGGCATCGAGGCGCTCCGCGCCATCGCCGCCGACGAGGAGCTGGCCGGCACCCGGGTGGTGGTGCTGACCACCTTCGAGCTGGACGAGTACGTCTTCGACGCGCTGCGCGCCGGCGCGGCCGGGTTCCTGATCAAGGACAGCCCGCCGGAGGAGCTGCTGCGCGCGATCCGGCTGGCCGCGGAGGGGGAGTCGCTGCTCTCCCCGTCGGTCACCCGGCGGGTGATCGCCTCCTTCACCGCGGCCGCGCCGTCGGCCGAGGGGCCCCGCCCCGACCTGGGCGGGCTGACCGAGCGGGAGCGGGAGGTGCTCTCCCTGGTCGGCGAGGGGCTGTCCAACGCCGAGATCGCCGAGCGGCTGTTCGTCAGCCCGGCGACCGCGCGCACCCACGTCAGCCGGGCCATGGTCAAGCTGCGCGCCCGGGACCGCGCCCAGCTGGTGGTCATCGCCTACCGGGCGGGCCTGGTGCGCTGAGCCGCCCCCGGGCCGATGATCTTGACGTTGCGGGGGCATCAGGACGCTCTGATGCCCCCGCAACGTCAAGATCATCGGCGGTGAGGGGCGCCGCTAGCCCTTCATGCTCCCGGCCATCAGGCCGCGGGCGAAGTAGCGCTGCAGGGAGAAGAAGACCAGCAGCGGCACCACCATCGAGACGAAGGCGCCCGCGGTCAGCCGCTGCCACTCGTTGCCGCGGGTGCCGGCCAGCTCGGCCAGGCGCACGGTGAGCGGGGCGACGTCCACGCTGCCCCCGGCGAAGATGAGCGCGACGAGCAGGTCGTTCCAGACCCACAGGAACTGGAAGATGGCCAGCGACACCAGGGCCGGCACGGTCAGCGGCAGCACGATGCGGCCGAAGATCGTGCCGTGCCCGGCGCCGTCGGCGCGGGCCGCCTCGATGATGCTGGAGGGGAGCCGGGACACGAAGTTGTGCATCAGGAAGATGCCGAGCGGCAGCCCGAAGATGGTGTGCGCGATCCACACGGTGGTGAACTGGAAGGCCCCGGGCAGCTCCCAGGCGGGCAGCACCTGGACGCCGCCGACCGACATCCCCTCGGAGAACAGCCGGAGCAGCGGTACCAGCGACATCTGCAGCGGCACGATCTGCAGCGCGAAGATCCCGATGAACACCCAGTCGCGCCCGGGGAAGCGCATCCACGCCAGGCAGTAGGCGGCCAGCGCGGCCAGCAGCACCACGAACACCATGGCCGGCACCGTGATGGCGAAGGAGTTGACGAAGTGGCTGGCCAGCTGCCCGTCGCTGGAGCCGCCGAAGAGCACGTCCCGGTAGTTGCGCAGGGTCAGCGCGGGGTCGGAGAGCAGGGTCCACCAGCCGGTGGTCTTGATGTCCTGCTCGGGGCGGAAGGAGGAGACGAGCAGCCCGGCGGTGGGCACGGTCCACAGCAGGGCGATCACGATCGCCGCCGCGCTGCCCCCGGCGCCGGAGAGCCGGCGGCGCACCCGGGCGGCGCTCCCGCCGCCGGTGCGGGAGGGGGCGGTGCGGGCGGAGGCCGAGCGCGCGGGCGCGGTCCGTCGCTGCTGTGTCACGCGGCCTCCCTGGAACGCCGGGTGTTGCGGATCTGGATCAGCACGAGCGGGACGACCAGCACGAACAGGAAGACCGCCAGCGCCGAGCCCTGCCCCAGCTCCCCGTAGCGGAACGCCTGGTTGTACATCTCGTTGGCGATCACCGAGGTGGAGAACTGGCCCCCGGTGACGGTGCGGACGATGTCGAACACCTTGAGGGTCTGCACCGAGATGGTGATCAGCACGACCGCGGTGGTCGGCCAGATCATCGGCAGGGTGACCCGCCAGAACAGCTGCCAGGGGCTCACCCCGTCGATCCGGGCGGCCTCCACGATCTCGGTGGGGATCGCCTTGATCGCCGCGGACTGGATCACCATGGCGAACCCGGCCTGGATCCAGATCAGCACCACGATCAGCAGCAGGCTGTTGAGCGGCTGCTCCAGCAGCCACTGCCGGGGCTCGCCGCCGGCCGCGGTCCACAGCGCGTTGAGCACGCCGATCTGCTCCGCCTCGGGGGGCCGGTAGGCGTAGACGAACTTCCAGATGATGCTGGCGCCGACGAAGGAGATCGCCATCGGCATGAACAGCAGCGACTTGGCGAGCGACTCGTAGCGGGAGCGGTCCACCAGCACCGCGTAGGCCAGCCCGGTGGCGGTGGCCAGCACCGGCGCGATGAGCACCCACAGCAGGGTGTTCCGGAGCACCAGGAGGATCTCCGGGCGGGTGAACATCCACACGTAGTTGCGGAACCCGACCCAGGCCTCACCGGGGCCGTCCATGAAGGACAGCATGGTGGTGCGGAGCACCGGGTAGACCAGGCCGACCCCGAGCAGCAGCGCGGCCGGGCCGAGGAAGCAGGCGGCCTGCCACCACTCGTGCCGGGTCCGCGGCCCGCGGTCCACCACCAGCAGCACCAGCCCGATCGCCGCGAGGAACGCGGAGACGGCGATCAGCAGCCACAGGAGCTTGGGCAGCTCCTCGAACACGTCGAAGCCCATGGTCCTCCAGATCGCCCGCCGCGGGTGCGCGTGGGGCCGGGCCGGGGCTCACCCGGCCCGGCCGGCCCTCAGTCCTTCCAGGAGTCCTCGATGTAGCCGAGGGTCTCCTCGGTCCCCTTGCCGTTGATCCAGTCGGTCATCCCGCGCCAGAAGGTGCCCGAGCCGACCGCGGCCGGCATGTAGTCGCCGCCGTCCCAGCGGAACACCACGTCCGGGTCGCGGAGCAGCTCGGAGGAGAGCCGGTCGATCGGGTTCTCCAGCAGCTCCTGGTCGAGGTCGCGGTGGGCGGAGAACCACCGGCCCAGCTCGGCCCGGCTGTTCGCGAACTCGGCGGTGGCCAGGTACTCCTGGACCGCGACCACCTCGGGGCGGTCGGCGAAGGCCGCCGCGAACTCGCCGCCGCCGACGATGGGGGTGCCGATCTCGGGGTCGATGGGCGGCAGGTTGTAGGCGTAGATGTCGCCGCCCTCGGAGATGTCGGTCTCCTCCGGCCAGTTCGCGGCGTAGAAGGAGCCCATCATGTACTGGCCGCACTCGCCCTCGTGGACCGGGAGCCCGGCGTCCTGCTGGGAGGTGGTCGCGATGGACTTCACGCCGCCGTGGCCGCCGTTGACGTAGTCCGGGTTGCGCAGCACGCCGTCCACCCGGTCCAGGGCGTCGACGATCTTCGGGTCGTCGAACGGGATCTCGTGCTCGATCCACTGGTCGTAGACCTCGGGGCCGTGCTCGCGCAGCACCGCGTTCTCCAGCCAGTCGGTGGCGGGCCAGCCGGTGGCCTCGCCCGACTCGATCCCGGCGCACCAGGGCTTGAGCCCGTCCTCGGCCATCGTGTCGGAGAGGTCGATCATCTCGTCCCAGGTCTCGGGGATCTCGTAGCCGTTCTCCTCGAAGACCGCGGGCGAGTACCAGACCAGCGATTTCACGTTGGCGGCCTGCGGGGTGGCGTACAGCTCGCCGTCGTGCTCCACGTAGGAGAGCCAGTCCTCGCTCCAGCCCTGCTCGGCGCGCTCCCGGGCGCCCTCGGGCAGCGGCAGCGCGTCGCCGGACTCCATGAACCGGGCGAGCAGGCCGGGCTGCGGGAAGATGCCGATGTCCGGGGCGTTCCCGCCGTCCACCTTGACCTGGATCTGCGCCTCGAACTCGCCGCTGCCCTCGTAGGCGATCTCGATCCCGGTGCAGTCGGAGAACTCCGACCAGGCCTGCTCCAGGCGCTCGCCCTCCTCCTCCCGGATGGGCCCGTAGATCTCCACGGTGCCGCCGATGTCCTGCCACTCGGCGTAGGGCTCGCAGGCGGCGGAGTCCTGGTCGGCCCCTCCGCCGCTCTCGCCGGCCAGGTAGGCGCAGCCGCCGGCCAGCAGGACCAGCGGCATGCCGGCGGCGGCCAGGCGGAGTCTCGGTGTCGGGGGCGGGAACGGGGCCATGCGCACACCTCCAGGAACACCCGGCAACTGGTATAGACCGGTGGCCACCGATGTAAGTGCCTACCGGGGCGGATGTCCAGGGCCGGGCGCGATGCGGACGGCAACGGTTCAGTCACGGCCGTGATCGCTCACGGCGAACAGCAAGGCGGGAAGAAACTCGGACTCTTCTTTATTGAGTGAAAGTGACTCAACCATGGAGGGTTCGATGAGTGAAGCGCACACCGGTGCGACGCTGCCGGTTCTCCCCCTTGATGACGACGTCGTGCTCCCCGGCATGGTGGTGCCGGTGGATCTGTCCGACTCCGAGGTCCGCGCGGCCGTCGAGGCGGCGCAGGCCGCCGCGAAGGACGCCCCCGGTGCCCCCGGCATCCGCTCCGAGCCGGCCAGGCCCCGGGTCCTGATCGTTCCGCGCGTCGACGGCTCCTACGCCGGCGTGGGCACCGTCGCCCTCGTCGAGCAGGTCGGGCGCACCCCGCAGGGGGAGCCCGCCGCGGTGCTGCGCGGTGCGGCCCGCGCCCGGGTGGGCGCCGGCACCACCGGCCCCGGCGCGGCCCTGTGGGTCTCGGTCGAGGTGCACGAGGAGGCCGCCCCCGAGGGCGGCTACCCCGGCAAGGTCACCGAGCTCGCCCGCGAGTACAGGACCCTGGCCGCGACCTTCCTGCAGAAGCGCGGCGCCTGGCAGGCGATCGACGCCATCCAGCAGACCGAGGACCCCGGCCGGCTGGCCGACCGCGGCGGCTACTCGCCGTTCCTCAAGACCGACCAGAAGCTCCGGCTGCTCCAGGCCTACGACGTCGCCGAGCGGCTCCGCCTGCTGGTCGAGTGGACCCGCGAGTACCTGGCCGAGCTGGACGTCGCCGAGACCATCGACAAGGACGTCCAGGAGGGCGTCGACAAGCAGCAGCGCGAGTTCCTGCTCCGCCGCCAGCTGGAGGCGATCCGCAAGGAGCTCAACGAGCTGGACGGGCGCCCCGGAAGCGAGGAGGACGACTACCGGGAGCGGGTGCAGGCGGCCGACCTCCCCGAGCACGTCCGCGAGGCGGCCCTGGCCGAGGTGGACAAGCTGGAGCGGGCCGGCGACTCCTCGCCGGAGTCCGGGTGGATCCGCACCTGGCTGGACACCGTGCTGGACATGCCGTGGAACGTCCGCACCGACGACGCCTACGACATCTCCGGCGCCCAGCGGGTGCTGGACGCCGACCACACCGGCCTGGACGACGTCAAGGAGCGGATCATCGAGTACCTGGCGGTGCGCAAGCGCCGCGAGGAGCGCGGCCTCGGCGTGATCGGCGGCCGGCGCAGCGGCGCGGTGCTGGCCCTGGTCGGCCCGCCCGGCGTCGGCAAGACCTCGCTGGGGGAGTCGGTGGCCCGCGCGATGGGGCGGAAGTTCACCCGGGTCGCGCTCGGCGGCGTCCGCGACGAGGCGGAGATCCGCGGCCACCGGCGCACCTACGTCGGCGCGCTGCCCGGCCGGATCGTCCGGGCGATCCGCGAGTCCGGGTCGATGAACCCGGTGGTGCTGCTGGACGAGATCGACAAGGTCGGCACCGACTTCCGGGGCGACCCCACCGCCGCCCTGCTGGAGGTGCTGGACCCGGCGCAGAACCACACCTTCCGCGACCACTACCTGGAGGTCGACCTCGACCTGTCCGACGTGGTCTTCCTCGCCACCGCCAACGCGCTGGAGACCGTCCCGGGCCCGCTGCTGGACCGGATGGAACTGGTCGAGCTGGACGGCTACACCGAGGACGAGAAGGTGCGGATCGCCCGCGACCACCTGCTGCCCCGGCAGCTGGAGAAGGCGGGCCTGGCCGAGGGCGAGGTGGAGTTCGACACCGGTGCGCTGCGCCTGCTGGCCGGCGAGTACACCCGCGAGGCGGGCGTGCGCGGACTGGAGCGCTCCATCGCCCGGGTGCTGCGCAAGATCGCGGCCCGGGAGGCGGTGCAGGAGTCCGAGCTGCCGGTCGCGGTCGGCCCGGACGACCTGAGGGGCTACATCGGCCGGCCCCGGCACACCCCGGAGTCGGCGGAGCGCACCGCGGTCCCCGGCGTGGCCACCGGCCTGGCGGTCACCGGAACCGGCGGCGACGTCCTCTTCGCGGAGGCCTCCCTGGCCGACCCGGAGTCGGGCGCCTCCGGGCTGGCCCTCACCGGCCAGCTCGGCGACGTGATGAAGGAGTCCGCCCAGATCGCCCTCTCCTACCTGCGCTCCCGCGGCGCCGAACTGGAGCTGCCGGTCGCCGACCTGAAGGACCGCGGCGTGCACCTGCACGTCCCCGCGGGCGCCGTGCCCAAGGACGGCCCGAGCGCGGGCGTCACCATGACGACCGCCCTGGCCTCCCTGCTCTCCGGCCGTCCCGCCCGCTCCGACGTGGCGATGACCGGAGAGGTCTCCCTCACCGGCCGCGTCCTGCCGATCGGCGGGGTCAAGCAGAAGCTGCTGGCCGCGCACCGCGCGGGCATCACCACGGTCCTCATCCCGGCCCGCAACGAGCCCGACCTGGACGACGTCCCCGACGACGTCCTGGAGCGGCTCACCGTCCACCCGGTCTCCGACGTCCGCGAGGTCCTCGACCTGGCCCTCTCCCCGGCCGGGGCCCGCGAGTCCGTCGCGGCCTGACCCGCCGCCGGTCCCACGGGGCCGCCGCCCGCACCGGGCGGCGGCCCCGTGCCGCGCGCGGCACGCGGGGCGGCCCGGTCCGGCGGCCGCCGGGTGGCCGGGCGGGTGCCGGGGGATGGCTACTGTGGGGCGCATGAGCTCAGAGAACGGTGAGAGCGGGCCGCAGTTGCACGTCGTCCTGATCGGGTACGGCAAGGGCGGCGAGGTGTTCCACGCGCCGCTGATCGCGGCGACGCCGGGGCTGAGGCTGGCGGCCGTGGTGACCGGGAACCCGGAGCGGGCCGCGGCGGTGCGGCGGCGGTACCCGGGGACCGAGGTGATCGGCTCGGCCGAGGAGCTGTGGGCCCGGGCCGGGGAGTTCGAGATCGCCGTGGTGACCACGCCGAACGACACGCACGCTCCGCTGGCCGCCGCCGCGCTGGAGGCCGGGCTGTCGGTGGTGGTGGACAAGCCGTTCGCGCTCGGCTCGGACCGGGCGCGCGGGCTGGTCGAGCAGGCCGAGCGGCTCGGCCTGGCGCTCACCGTCTACCAGAACCGGCGCTGGGACTCCGACTTCCTCACCCTGTGGCGGCTGATCGACGAGGGGACGCTCGGCCGGGTGCACCGGTTCGAGTCCCGGTTCGAGCGGTGGCGCCCCAAGGCCAAGGACACCTGGCGGGACGGCGGCACCGTCGAGCAGGGCGCGGGCATCCTGTACGACCTGGGGCCGCACCTGATCGACCAGGCGATCAACCTGTTCGGGCCGGTGGCCGGCGTCTACGCGGAGCTGGACGCGCGGCGGGCCGGCGTCGCCGCGGAGGATGACGCCTTCCTGGCGCTGACCCACCGCGGCGGGGTCCGCTCGCAGCTGTGGATGAGCGCGCTGGCCGCCCGCCCCGGGCCGCGCTTCCGCGTCCTCGGAGACCAGGGCGGGTTCACCGTCCAGGGCCTGGACGGCCAGGAGGACAGGCTGGCCGCGGGGGAGGCCCCGGACGCCGCGGACTGGGGCGTCCAGCCGGAGGGGGCCTGGGGCCTGGTCGGCGCCGAGGACGACGTCCGCCCGGTGCCCGCCGTGCGCGGCGCCTACCCCGACTTCTACGCCGGGGTGCGGGACGCGGTCGGCGAGGGCGAGCCGGTGCCGGTCGAGCCGCACGAGGTGGTGCACGGCCTGGAGGTCATCGAGGCCGCCCGGCGCAGCGCCGCGGAGGGCCGCGTCGTCGCCCCCGGCGAACGGGGTTAGATCGCTGACGGGAGAAGGCGGCGGGCGCGGAAGAACCCCCGCCCCCGCCCTTCCTCCGCGATGATCTTGGAGTCGCGGGGCCGTCAGAGCGCTCTGACGGCCCCGCGACTCCAAGATCATCGCCCTGGGGCGGAAGCTCCCATCGGCGATCTGGATCTGAAACCGACGGCCCGGCCCCGCGCAGGGCGGGGGCCGTGCGGGCCGCGGCCGTCCGGCCCCGGGGGCCGCCGCATGCGGGCGGTCGGGCGCCCCGGGCGCTCCGATCCCCTCCGCCCGCCCCCTCGACCGCTTCCTCCGGCCGACCCGGTGCGGGGGCGGCCGGAGGGCGGCGGCTAACGTCGGATGAGTGGACGAGTCGCTGAAGGACGGGCGGGACCGGATCGGGCACCGGGCGGGGAGCAGCGGCTACCGGCGTGTCGTGGTGGCGATGACCGCCGCCGGGATCGCCACGTTCGCCCAGCTCTACGCGGTGCAGGCGGTGCTGCCGGGGATGGCGGGGGAGTTCCGCGCGCCCGCCTCCGCGGTCGCGCTGACCGTCTCCTTCGCCACCGCCGGGCTGGCCGGCTGCGTCCTGGTGTGGAGCGGAGCGGCCGACCGGTTCGGGCGGGTGCGGGTGATGACCGCCGCGCTGGTCCTGTCCACCCTGCTCGGCCTCGCCGCGCCGTTCGCGCCGGACATCGCCTCGCTGCTGGTGCTGCGCGCGCTGCAGGGGGCCGCGCTGGGCGGGGTCCCCGCCGTCGCCATGGCCTACCTGGCCGAGGAGATCGCCCCCTCCCACCTGGGCCGGGTCGCGGGCGTCTACATCGCGGGCAACACCGTCGGCGGGATGAGCGGGAGGCTGGTCGCCGGGGCCGTGGCCGACCTCGGCGGCTGGCGCTGGGGCGTGGCCGCCGACTCCCTGCTGGGCCTGGCCGCGCTGCTGGTCTTCCTGGTCGCGGTGCCGCCCGCCCGGGGCTTCGTGCGGCGGCCGCGCCGCCGCGGGACCGGGGACCGCGGAGCGGGCATGGCCGCCCGTTTGGCCGGGGCGCTGCGCGACCCCGGGATGATCGCGCTCTACCTCCAGGCCCTGCTGCTCATGGGCGCGTTCGTGACCGTCTACAACTACCTGGGCTTCCGGATGGCGGGTGAGCCGTTCGGGCTCTCCCCGACCCTGGTGGCGTTCCTCTTCGTCGCCTACCTGGCCGGGACGGCCAGCTCCGCCGGCACCGGCCGGGCCATCGAGCGCTTCGGCCGCCACCCGGTGCTGGCCTGCTCGGTCATCGCGATGGCCGCCGGCGCGGCCCTGCTCGCGGTGCCCGCCTTCACCGCGGTCGCGGCAGGCCTGCTGCTGCTCACGTTCTTCTTCTTCGCCGCGCACACCACCGCCGCGGCCTGGGTCGGCCACCGGGCCGCGCCGGCCGCCCGCGCCCAGGCCTCCGCGCTCTATACCCTCTGTTATTACCTGGGCTCCAGCGCCTTCGGCTGGCTCGGCGGCCTCCTCTACGACCACTGGGGATGGAACGCGGTCGTGGGCTACGTGCTCGCGCTCTGCGCGTGCGCGCTCCTCGCCGGGGCGGCCCTGCGCACCGGCCGCGGGTGAGAGAGTCGAGGTGACCGGGGCGGCGCGGCCCACCGAGGGGCGGCGGCGCGCCCTTACCCAGTGAGCGATGCGGCGCAAAGGCGCGCGAAGGAGCGACTACCGTGGCCCAGGTTCTCGTCGTGGCAGATGACCTCACCGGGGCCAATGCCACCGGTGCCCGCTACGCCCGCGCGGGCATGCGGGTGGCCACCGTGACACCGGAGCAGGTGTCGGTGGCCGCCGACGACTACGACGTGGTGGTGGCCAACCTGGACAGCCGGCACCTGACCGCCGAGCAGGCCGCGGACCTGGTCGCCGACGTGGTGGAGGCGGTCTGGCCGGTGGAGCTGGTGGTCAAGCGGACCGACAGCACGCTGCGCGGCAACGTCGGCGCGGAGCTGGAGGCGGCGGTGCGCGCGGTGCGCGAGCGCCTGCCGGGCCGCAGGGTGCGGGCGCTCATGGTGCCCGCGCTGCCCGCCTCCGGCCGGGTCACCGTGGACGGCGTGCAGCTGCTCGACGGGGTGCCGCTGGAGCGCTCCGAGGTCGCCGAGGACCCGTTCTGGCCGATGGAGACCGGCCTGGTCGCCGACATCCTCGCCCACCAGACCGAGCTGGCCGTCCGGCACGTGCCCGCCCGCCAGGTCACCCGGGAGCTGCTCACCGCCGACCTGGTCGCCGGGGACGAGCCGGTGGTGCTCTGCGACGCGGTGGACGAGAACCGGATCGAGGACATCGCGGAGGCCGCCGCCGAGGCCGCCCGGGGCGAGGGCGTGGTGTGGGTTTCGGCCGACCCCGGGCCGGCCGGGGCCGCGCTGGCCTACGCGATGCGGCTGGGCGGCCGGGGCGGCGCCCCGGGCCCGCTGCTGGCCGTGGTCGGCAGCACCACCGGGCTCACCCTGCGCCAGCTGGAGACGGTGGCCCGCACCGGGCCGGTGCGCTTCGTCGACGTGGACCCGGTCCGGTTGGCCGAACCGGGCGGAGCCCACGCCGCGGAGGTCGAGGAGGCCCTGCTGGAGCAGCTGACCGGCGCGGTCTTCCCGGAGTTCGTGGTGGTGCGGGCGCTCCCCCCGGGGCCGGGCGCCGAGGACCCGGGCGCCGCGCTGCGCGCGCTGCCCGCCGGGCTCGCCTCGGCGGTGGCCCGCGCGGTGCGCGCCCTGGAGGCCGGGACCGGCTCGCACGCCCTGCCCACCGGGCTCTACCTGACCGGCGGGGACCTCGCCGCGAGCCTCCTGGACGAGCTGGGCGTGCGGGCGTTCGCGGTCGCCGGGGAGATCGTGCCGCTGGCGGTGCACGGCACCGTCGGCGGCGGCCCGCTGGACGGGGTCCCCGCCATCACCAAGGGCGGCCTGGTGGGCGACGCCACCACGGCGGCCGAGTGCTTCGGCCGGCTGCGCAGGTTCGCCCAGGCCCGGCTGCACCAGGTCGACGCCGAGGTGCCCGAGCGGATCCCGCCGGCGCCCCGGCCGCGCCCCCGCAGGCCCGCGGGCAGGTGACGGGCCGCGCGCCGGGAGGCGCCCCGCCGGCCCCCTTCCCCGGTGCGGCGGGCGGTCCCGGCGCCCGCGCGCATCGGGGACCGGCGGGCGGGGAAGGGCCGGAGAGAGGCGTCTCACAGCCGGCGGAACCGCGCTGAGCTGGAGCCGTGGTCTAAGATCTCGGGCAATTTAATCGGAACGCGTCCGTCCGGGAGGACCGGGTGGACACGGCTTTGGGAGGACGATGACCCGACTCGCCTACGAAACGATCCGCCGGATGCCCAAGGTGCTCCTCCACGACCACCTGGACGGCGGGCTCCGCCCGGAGACCCTGCTCGACCTGGCCGCCGAGACCGGCTACCGGGGCCTCCCGGCGACCGGCCCGGACCGGCTCCAGGAGTGGTTCTCCGGCGCCGCGCACGGCTCCCAGGAGGAGCAGCTCTCCCGCTACGAACCGGTGCTCGACCTGCTGCAGACCCGCTCCGCCCTGGTCCGGGCCGGCGTCGAGTGCGCCCAGGACCTGGCCGAGGACGGCGTGGTCTACGCCGAGGTCAAGCTCGCCCCCGAGCAGCACACCCGGGAGGGGCTCACCCGCGAGCAGGTGGTCGACGCGGCGCTGGAGGGGCTGCGCATCGGCACCGCCAAGGCCCGGCTGTTCGGCCGGGAGATCCGGGTCCGCCTGCTGCTCACCGCGATGCGCCAGGCCGCGGACTCGATGGAGATCGCCCGCCTGGCGGTGGCCTACCGGGACGCCGGGGTGGTCGGCTTCGACATCGCCGGCCCGGAGGCGGGCTACCCGCCCACCCGGCACATCTCCGCCTGCGAGCACATCCAGCGGGAGAACTTCAACCTCACCCTGCACGCGGGCGAGGGGTTCGGCCTCTCCTCCATCTGGGAGGCGATCCAGTGGTGCGGCGCCGACCGGCTGGGCCAGGGCGTCCGGATCGTCGACGACATCGCGCTCGCCGAGGACGGCACCGCCAAGCTGGGCCGGCTCTCCTCCTACATCCGGGACAAGCGCATCCCGCTGGAGCTGTGCCCGACGTCCAACGTGAACACCGGCGCCGTCGCCTCGCTCGCCGAGCACCCGGTGGAGACGCTCCGCCGGCTCCGCTTCCGGGTCACCGTCAACACCGACGGGCGGCTGGTCAACGCCACCTCGATGAGCGGCGAGTTCGCCCGGCTGAGCAAGGAGTTCGGCTACGGGATCGACACCCTGCGCTGGTTCACCGTCAACGCGATGAAGTCGGCCTTCGTCCCGCACGACGAGCGGCTGGACCTGATCGACCGGGTGATCAAGCCGGGGTTCGCCCGGCTGCGCACCGAGCACGTCGGCGCGTCCTTCTTCCGCCGGGAGGATCCCTGGTGACCGCCGCGGGCCGGCGGAGGGCCGGCCGGGCGCGGCGCACCGGGCGGATGGACGGTCCCCTATAACAGCGATCCATCCGCCCGGCACCCGCTTCCTCCCCATGCCACGAGGAGGCGTTCAGGGGGCGGTCCCGCAGGTCAGTCCTGGTCGGGATCGACCTCGGGGACCGGGAAGGGCGGCCGTCCGCGGCCGGTGAGCCGGTGCCCGCCCCACGGGTTGGCCTCGGTGAGGGTGCCGGGCGCCTCGTGGCCGGCGGCGGTGCGCACCAGGACCGCGGTGTTGCCGGCCCGGAACTCGGCGTCGACCCCGGGGGAGGCGGAGATCCGCCCGATCCAGCGGTAGCCGCCGCTGAGCGGGTCGAAGTGGCCGGCGATGTGCGCCTCGGCCTCGACCGGCCGGTCGCCGCCGAAGACCAGGGTCACCGGGCCCTCGTACTCCTCCTCGTCGTCGCCCATGCCGCTCACGCGGACACCTCCCGCCGCCCGCTCCGCCGTCCCGCGGCGCGGCCCCGCCCCGGCGCCCGGCCCCGGGGCGCCCCGCCCTCCCAGCGGATCCGGTAGTTGTGCGGGTCGAAGCGGAGCGTCCGCAGGGCGTACTCGAAGCTGAACCCGGGCCAGAGCGTGACGTTGCGCCCCTTGTCGTTCAGGTACCAGCTGTCGCACCCGCCGGTGACCCAGACCGAGTCGCGCGTCTTGTGCTGCATGAGGGCGGCGTAGGCGGCCTGCGACTCGGGCAGCGGCTCCAGCCGGTCGGCGCCGTTGCGGGCCGCGTAGCCCAGCGCCGCCATGATGTAGCGCATCTGGGCCTCGAGGAAGAAGACGTGCGAGGTGTGCCCGGGGCCGGTGTTGGGGCCGGCCATCAGGAACAGGTTGGGGAACCCGGCGACGGTGGTGCCGTTCAGCGCCTCCAGGTCCTGGCCGTGCACGTCGAACAGGGTCCGGCCGTCGGCGCCGTGCACCGCCTTGGCGGCCGGCATGTCGGTGACGTGGAACCCGGTGCCGAAGATGATGGTGTCGGCCTCGCGCTCGGTGCCGTCGGCGGCGACGATCGACTTCTCCCGGATCTCGGCGACCCCGTCGGTGACCACGTCGACGTTGGGCCGGTCCAGCGCGGGGTAGTAGTCGTTGGAGAGCAGCAGCCGCTTGCACCCGGGCAGGAAGTCCGGCACCAGCTTGGCGCGGAGAGCGGGGTCGCGGACCTGCCGCCTGAGGTGCGCCTTGGCGAGCGCCTCGACGCCCTTCATCAGCGCCGGGTACTTCACGAAGCCCAGCACGTAGCTCTCCCGGCCCCAGTAGATGTTCTTCCGGAACACCTGCTGGGCGAGGGGCACGTGGTTGAAGAGCCAGCTCTCCGCGCGGGTCACGGCGCGGTCGTGCTTGGGGATGATCCACGGCGGGGTGCGCTGGTACAGGTCCAGCCGGCCGACGCTCTTCTGGATCTGCGGCACGAACTGGATCGCCGAGGCGCCGGTGCCGATGACCGCCACGTTGCGCCCGGTCAGGTCGTGGTCGTGGTTCCACCGGGCGGAGTGGAAGACGGTGCCCTCGAAGTCGGCGAGCCCGGGCAGGTCCGGGACGGCCGGGTCGGCCAGTGCGCCGCACGCGCTGATCAGGAACTGGGCGGTGTGCACGCCCCGGCCGGTCTCGATCCGCCACCGGTTGGCGTCCGGCTCCCAGTGCGCGCCGGTGACCTCGTGGTGGAACCGGACGTGCCGGTAGACGTCCTCCTCCTCGGCGACCCGGCGCAGGTAGTCCTGGATCTCGGCCTGCGGGGAGAAGGTCCGCGACCAGCCCGGGTTGAGCCGGAAGGAGAGCGAGTACAGGTGCGATGGGACGTCGCAGGCGGCGCCGGGGAAGGTGTTGTCCCGCCAGGTCCCGCCGACGTCGCCGGCGCGCTCGAAGAGGGCCAGGCTCTTCAGCCCGGCGCGCTTGAGCCGGGCGGCCATCCCGATGCCGGAGAACCCGGTGCCGATGATGGCCACCCGGTGGTGCGGCGTCGTCTCGTTTTCGGTCACCGTGAACGTCCCTTCGGTGCGCGGGGTGCGGGGAGGGCGGGGCGGGCCCGGGTGGGAGGGGAGGGGCCGGGCCCGCGGGACTCGGGCGCGTTCGAGCCCGCGGGCCCGGCCGTCCGTGCGGGCCGCGGCGCGGCCCGGGGAGGTCAGCGCGCGACCGCGGCCGGCGCGCCGGGGCGGCCGAGCAGGCCGGCGCGGCGCCAGAGGTACTTGGCGGGGCCGGCGAGCAGGCCGGCCTTGTCGAAGGTCGCGACGACCTTGCGCGCCGCCCAGGTCTTGGTGTCGGTGTGGTGGTGGTTGCGGCGGGCGGCCCTGGCGGCCTCGCGCGGGTCCAGCCCGACCGAGGTGTAGACCTCGGGGCTGATCAGCCGGGTGGTGGCGAAGTAGACGACCAGCCCGAGGACGAACCGGCTGTAGGCCTTGGAGACCCGGCCGTGGTGGTCCCAGTCGCGGATCAGCTCCTCGCGGGCGTAGCGCATGTGCCGGGCCTCCTCCACCACGTGGATCCGGGAGACGGCCTGCACCAGCGGGTCGAGGGTGTCGTCGACCATCGCCTCGCGCTGCAGCTGGTCCAGGATCTCCTCGACGTAGAGCGCCCCGGCGAAGGTCAGCGGGCCGTTGGAGATCGCCTTGAAGAGCCGGCCCAGGTTGTGCGTGATGAAGTCCGGCCGGTAGTGCCGGCCGGCGAGCTTCTGCGTCATCTTCGCGAACATCACCGAGTGGCGGCACTCGTCGGCGATCTCGGTGTAGGCGTACTGGACGTGGTCGGTGGTGGGGTCGCGGTCGTAGGCGTGCCGGACCAGCATCTGCATCAGGATGGTCTCGAACCACAGCCCGATGGAGGCGACGCTGGCGACTTCGTGCCGGCTGAGCTCCTTGCGCTGCTCCTCGCTGAGCCGGTCCCACAGCTCGGTGCCGTACAGCGAGATGCGCTCCGGCTTGAGGGCGTAGCGCTCCTTGTCGATGGGCGCGTCCCAGTCGATCTCGACGAGCGGGTCGTAGGAGGCCTTCGCCGAGGAGCGGAGCAGCCGCTTGGCGATGTCCTCGCGGTCGGTGATCGCCGGCTTGGGCGCCGGGGGCTGCACGGTCATCGCGGTTCTCCTTCGCGGGGGTGCGGGCGGTGGCCCGGAGCCGGGCCGGACCGGTCGGAGGTCGTCAGGGGGCGGTGGCCGGGGCCGCGCCGTGCCGCTCGCGCAGCCCCCGGGTGATCTCGCCGCCGGAGAGTTCGCCGGTGCGCACCAGCTCGGCGATCTCCACCGCCGCGACCCGGTCCGCCAGGGCAGGGGCGTGCCGGGCGAGGCGCAGTGCGGCGCCGCCCAGCGGGGTGGAGGCGGTGTCGCGGGGCGGCTTGCGGGCCGCGGCCGCGCGCAGCACGGTGAGCACGGTGTCCCGGAGCCGCTCGGCGGGGACCAGCCCGTCGAGCGAGGCGCCGGCGGCGCGCGAGGCGTCGTGGATCGGGGTGTCGACGTAGCCGGGGTGCACGGTGGTCACCCCGATGTGCGTCCCGTACTCGGCGCGCAGGGTGTCCGCGTAGGCGGTGACCGCGCGCTTGGAGACGGCGTAGGCCCCGGCGAACGGGAGTGCGATGCCGGCCAGCAGCGAGGCGGTGACCACCACCCGCCCCCGGTCGCGCAGGAGCGCGGGGAGCGCGGCGGCGGTGACCCGCCAGGTGCCCAGCAGGTTGACCTCGAGCGCCTCGTAGGCGAGCCGGTCGGGCATGGCGCCGATGTCCACCGCGGGGCCGACGCCGGCGAAGTGGATCAGCCGGTCCAGCCCGCCGAGCCGCTCGACCGCCTCCGGGACGGCCCGGCCGACCTGGGCGGCGTCGGCGACGTCGCAGGCGAGCACGGGGCCGGCCGGGTCGGGCTTGCGGTCGAGGCCGATCGCGTCCGCGCCGACGTGCCGCAGGACCCGCATGGCGGCGCCGCCGAAGGCGCCGGAGGCTCCGGTCACCAGGACGCGCTTGCCGGCCAGGCCGCGCAGGGTCGGTCGGGGCATATGTGATCTCCTCCACACGTCTTGCCGGAACGTTACAACGAGCATTGTCACGGTGCAAGAGGGTCAAGTCGTGGAAACGGCGCGGAATCCATAGGCTTGGGTCCATGGCCGAATACCGGATCGACGAGTTGGCGCGCCTCGCCGACACGACCGTGCGCAATGTGCGCGTCTACCAGGACCGGGGCCTGCTCTCCCCGCCCCGGAGGGAGGGGCGGGTCGGCATCTACACCGAGGCGCACCTGGCCCGGCTGCGGCTGATCGCCCAACTGCTCGCCCGCGGCTACACCTTCGCCAACATCCGCGAACTGGTCACGGTCTGGGAGCGCGGCGGCGACCTCAACGACGTGCTCGGCTTCGAGTCGGCGGTGGGCGACCCCTGGACCGACGAGATCCCCGGCCACATCACCGCCGACGAGCTGCTGGAGCTGTTCAAGGGCGGCGTCACCGACGCCGACATCGAGCGGGCGGTCCGGCTCAACCTGCTGGAGGCCGACGGCGACCGGTTCCGGGTGCCCAGCCCCCGCCTGCTGCACGCCGGCGCCGAGCTGGTCGCCGCGGGCATGTCGGTGAGCAGCGTGCTGGACATCGCCCAGCGGCTGGAGGGGCACGTCGACGCCGCCGCCGGGGAGCTGGTCCGGGAGATCGCCGACCACATCCTCGCCGAGCACGCGCCCGACGGGATCCTGCAGGGCAGCGACATAGGGGAGGCCGCCGACCTGGTGCGCCGGCTGCGCCCGCTGGCGCAGAGCGCGGTGGACGCCATGCTCGCCCGCGCCATGGCCCGGCACATGCACCACGTCCTCGGCGACCACTTCTCCGACATGCTGGAGCACATCGCCGCCCAGCACGCAGAAGAGGCCGAGCGGAAGGCCGCCGAGACCGCCTGACCGGCCCTCCCCGGGCCGGTCCGGTCAGAGCGGGGCGAGCTCGACCCCGCACAACTCGGCGAGCAGGGCGGAGACCTCCTCGGGCGCCTCGACCGGGAGCATGTGGCCGGCCCGCTCGACGGTGCGCATCCGGGCGCCGGGCAGGGCGCGGAGGAGCTCTCCGGCGTGGCTCGGGCCGATCATCCGGTCCTGCCCGCCGGCCAGCACGGTGACCGGGACGCCGCGCAGCGCGTCCAGCCGGTCCCGGACATCGTGCCCGATCAGCGCGGCGTGGTGCTCGCCGAGCACGTCGGCGGGTACCGCGTGCAGCTGCTGGGCGCAGGCGGCCACGTCCGCGACCCGGGCGTCCGGGCCGAAGAAGCCGCGCCGGACCGCCGCCCGCCAGAGCGCGGAGTGCGGGGCGGCGAGCCGGCGCACCGCCTCCACCGGGCCCGGGGCCGCCCGCAGCGTCCGCATCACCGTCCCGACCGCCGCCCCGCCGGCCCGCTCCGGAAGCGGGAACTCCGGGCCGGTGGTGTCCAGGCCGCCGGCGGTCGCCGCGGCCAGCAGCACCCCGGACACCCGGTCGCCGAACAGCTCCGGGCGGGCCGCCGCCAGCGCGGTCACGGCCGCCCCGCCCAGTGAGTGCCCGCCCAGCACCACCGGGCCCTCCGCCGCGGCCTCGGCGATGACCAGGGCCAGGTCCCCGGCGAGCAGGTCCGTGGTGATCGGCGCGGTCCCCCGCCCCGACCCGCCGTGCCCGCGCTGGTCCCAGCGGACCACCCGGAGGGCGCCGCCGCTCCCCGAGGCCAGCCGGGACGCCTGCGCGGACCAGGTGTCGGAGGTGAACCCCCAGCCGTGCGCCAGCACCACGGTGCGCAGGGCCCGATCCGGGCCGCGCACGTGCATGCGCAGTTCGGCGCCGTCGGGGGTGCGGAGGGTCTCGGTGCGGTCGGCGGCATGGCGCAGGTGGGTCATGGGGCCTCGCAGCAAGGGGGGTGGGGGAGGGCGGCGGACCGGGGACGGCGGGGCGGCACGCACCGCCCCGCTCTGGTTCTCCCCTGTTCTTCCCGGTTTCTCCCGCTATTCCGCGGGGCTTTCCGCGGTCCGGGCGGCGCCGGCCGCGACGGCGGCGGGGTCCGGGGCGGGGTCGGCCGGGCTGATCGGCAGGCTCCGGGTGAAGCGCAGCTCGCCGAAGGCCCCGGCGGGCACCGCCGGGTCGTGCGGGTGCACCGGGGCCACCGAGCGGTACGGGGCGCCCTGCTCGGGGCGCGGGTCCGGCTCGCCGCTGTTCGGCCAGAAGGACATGGCCCGCTCGGCCTGGGCGGTGATGGTCAGCGACGGGTTCACCCCGAGGTTGGCCGAGACCGCCGAGCCGTCCACCACGTGGATCCCGGGGTGCCCGTAGAGCCGGTGGTAGGGGTCGATCACCCCGTCCTCGGGGCCCGCGCCGATCGGGCAGCCGCCGAGGAAGTGCGCGGTCAGCGGGATGTCGAAGACCTCGCCGACGGTCCCGCCGGGGAAGCCGTCGATCTTCTCGGCCAGCCGGCGCAGCACCTCCTGGCCCTGCGGGATCCAGGTCGGGTTGGGCTCGCCGTGGCCCTGCCGGGAGGTGAGCACCCGGCGGCCCAGCGCCCCGCGCCGGGTGTAGGTGGTCAGCGAGTTGTCCAGGGACTGCATGACCAGGCCGATGATGGCCCGCTCGGAGAACCGGCGCACCGACAGGCTGCGCGCGAAGACGTAGGGGTGGCGGGCGGCCTCGCCGAGGAAGCGCAGCCAGCGCGGCACCCGGCCGCCGCCGGGGACCTGGATGGTGGCCAGCATCCCCATCGCGTTGGAGCCCTTGCCGTAGCGGACCGGCTCGACGTGGGTGTGCCCGTCGGGGTGGATGGAGGAGGTGATCGCCACGCCGCGGGAGAAGTCCTCCGGCGGGTCGGTGTGCCGGGTCATCGCCCCGCCCAGGGACTCGGAGTTGGTCCGGGTGAGCGTGCCGAGCCGGGCCGACAGCCGGGGGAGCAGGCCGGTGTCGCGCATCCGGTGCAGCAGGTTCTGGGTGCCCCAGGTCCCGGCGGCGACCACCACTTGGCGGGCGGTGAAGGTGCGGGCGTTGCGCCGGATCCGCCGGGCGCCGGTGGCCAGGGCGTCCACCGCGTAGCCGCCGCCGGCGGAGGCGGGCCGCTCCCGGAGGCGCTCCACCGTGGTCATCGGGTGGATCTCGGCACCGTTCCGCTCGGCGAGGTAGAGGTAGTTCTCGGTGAGCATGTTCTTGGCGCCGTGCCGGCAGCCGGTCATGCACTCGCCGCACTCGGTGCAGGCCCGCCGCTCGGGGCCGGCGCCGCCGAAGTAGGGGTCGCCGCCGGAGCTTCCGGGGGCGGCGGGGCACGACCCGTCGGCGTCGCGGCCGTCGCCGAAGTAGACGCCCACCGGGGCCAGGTGGAAGGAGCCGCCCACGCCCATGTCCTCGGCGACCGCCTTGAGGTGCACGTCGGAGGGGGTCATGGTGGGGTTGGTGCGCACCCCCAGCATCCGCTTGGCCTGGTCGTAGTAGGGGCCGAGCTCGCGGCGCCAGTCGGTGATGCCGCGCCACTGCGGGTCGTCGTAGAAGTCGTCCAGCGGCTCGTAGAGGGTGTTGGCGTAGTTCAGCGAGCCGCCGCCGACGCCCGCCCCGGCCAGGATCATCACGTCGCGCAGCAGGTGGATGCGCTGGATGCCGTAGAGGCCCAGGTGCGGGGCCCAGATGAAGTTCTTCAGGTCCCAGGAGGTCTCCGGCAGCGTCTCGGGGGTGTGGCGCCGGCCGGCCTCCAGGACGCCGACCCGGTAGCCCTTCTCGGTGAGCCGCAGCGCGCTGACCGAGCCGCCGAAGCCCGAGCCGATCACGACGACGTCGTAGTCGAAGGCGTCCCGGGAGCGGCCGTCGGCGCTCGTCGGGGCGGGGTCTGCGGGCCGGCCGGCGGGAGGCGCGGATTCAGAAGCCACAGGGGGCACCTTTTCTGCGTCCGGGGAGGTCGCCTCGGTGTGACCGCTCTGTTGCGCGGGGAGGCGAATCAACCACTTGGAAACGTGACATTAACTATTGTAATCTTCCTCACTACCCCCGAGTAGGCGTGATCCATGTAACACGCGAGGCGATGTCCGGCGCAAGGTCCCCGATCCCCCTGCCACGCCGCCCCAGAGCGGCGAGAGAGTCAGGAGCAACCCCCATGCCCGACCAGCCGATCGAAGAGACCCCGGCCGAAGAGGCCCCCGACGGCGGGACCCGGTGGCGCACGTTCGGCATCGCCGTCCTCCCCGGCCTCGGGGCGGCGGCGATCCTCGGCCTGATGACCACCCAGGGACTGCTGGCCGCCTCCTTCGCGGTCTCCGGAGACAGTTTCAAGATGTCCGCCTCCTCCCTGGAGGGCGAGGGCTTCACCCAGTACGGCGACGTCGCCACCTCGGTGGACGACGGCTCCCGGCCGGTGGGGCTCTCCACGGTCGACAGCGCCGAGCTCGCCGACATGTGCATGTCGGTGCTGATGCCGCTGCCCATCGGGGAGGCGACGCTGCTGATCAACGCCGGCGGCGAGCGGCCGGTGGAGGGCAGCAACCTCACCCTGGACATCGAGCAGCTGGAGGGGAACGCGGAGTTCTCCCAGATCGAGATCGGCCGCGACGCCAGCACCCTGGACAAGGCCGAGGGCGGCGCCGGCCCGGCCGGCGGCTTCGGGCTGCAGGCCGACACCATCAGCGTGCAGGACCCGGAGATCACCTCCTGGGCGGTGAACGCCGGCACGCTCAAGCTCAGCGGGCTCACCCTGGCGCTCAAGCCCGGTGACCACGAGTGCTTCTGACCCATGGCCGATGACAGCACCGCGCGCCGCGGCCCGCTGCGCGCCTTCCGCGACTGGCGGCGGAGCCGCCCCTTCTGGGGCGGCCTGCTGCTCATCGCCGCCGCGGTGGAGATGCTCGTCGCCCCGTCGGCGCAGAGCCTGATCCTCCCGCTGAACCTGGTGATCTACGCGGGCATCGCCGGCATCTCCGTCTACCTGGTCAGCCTGCTGCTGATCGCGCTGGGCCTGCTGGTCTGGGTGCAGCCGCAGCAGCGGATGTTCTACGGCGTGGTGGGCACCCTGCTCTCGGTCGCCTCGTTCGTCACGGCGAACTTCGGCGGTTTCGTGATCGGGATGCTGCTCGGCGTCGTGGGCGGGGCGCTGGTCTTCTCCTGGGAGCCGGCCCGGCGGCGGGGCGGCCGGCGCCGGGCGCGCCGCCCGCGCGGGGCCGGAGGGGGAACCGGAGCCGAGGGGGCCGGGGCGGACGGCGACGGCGGCCGGCCGCACGCCCTGGCGGCGGCGCCGATCGCGCTGCTGCTGGTGCTGCCCGCGGCCGCGCCGGCCGACTTCCGCTGGCCGTGGGACGACTGGTTCGGCGGCGGCGGTGACGGCGAGGAGAGCGCCCCCGCCGACCCCGGCGCCTCGCCGAGCCCGTCGCCCTCGCCCTCCCCGTCCGCCTCGGAGCGGCCCGGCGGGCCGGGGGAGGAGCCGGGCGGCGGGGACCCGGAGGAAGGGGGCGGAGAGGAGCCCGGGGAGGACCCGGAGGAAGAGCCGGAAGAGGAGTCCGGAGAGGCCCCCGCGGACGGCGCCGACCCCGCCGAGTGCGAGCTGCGCACCGGCGAGGAGTCGGTCGCGGCCGGAGAGGAGGAGCTCCTCGACGCGGTGCGGGCCTGCCAGGCGGCCCGCGAGGCCGGGGAGTCCCCCGAGGTGCCGGTGGTCCGGGGCGACGACGGCCCGTTCACCGCCTCCGACGCCGAGTCCGGCCTCACCGCGGAGTGGCTGACCATGCGCGGCGCCCGGTTCGGCGGCGTGGTGGAGTACCCCGCGAGCAGCGGACCCGAGCGCTACCTGCGCATCGTGATGACCGAGGGCGACGTCACCGACGGCGAGCTGTGGTGGCGGCACGGGGAGTCCCGGGCCTCGCTGGCGCTGCCCTCGATGAACCTCTCCGGCGCCGACGGCGGCGACATCGTCATGCACGTCCGGTCGCTGACCATCACCATCCTCGGCATCCCCATCACCTTCACCCCCGACTTCCCGCCGCCGCTGCTGCCCTCGCACATCCCGGTGCCCAACGTCGACGTCTCCCGCCCGGTGGCCGAGGCCGACCACCTGGCCGTGGACGGCCTCGACCTCAGGGCCGGCAGCGAGGGCTAGACCGCTGCCGGGAAAAGGGGCGGCGGCCGCAGAAGACCCCCGCCCCCGCCCCTCCCCCGCGATGATCTTGGCGTTGCGGGGGTGTCAGAGCGCTCTGACACCCCCGCAACGCCAAGATCATCGCCCTGGGGAGGGCTTCTCCCGTCAACGATCCGGCGGGGAGGGGAGAACGGAACGGGGCGGGCCCCGGTGCCCGGGCGGATCCTCTCCGCACCGGGCGCCAGGGCCCGCCCCCACCCTCAGCGGAGGTCCGGGCCGCCGGTCAGCGGGCCGGGGAGCCGGCCGGTTCGGCGGCGCCCTCCTCCGCCGGGTGCTCGGCCTGGGGCAGCAGCCGGCTGGGCGTCCCCACGTAGGACACGTACAGCGCGTCGCGGGCCCGGGTGCAGGCGACGAAGAGCAGGTTCCGCTCGTGCTGGTGCACCTGCTCCAGCGCGACCGGGTCGCCCTCCGCGGAGTCGATGGCGGCCTTGGGCGGCAGCAGCGGGTCGCTGATGCCGACCAGGGCCACGCACCGGAACTCCTGCCCCTTCAGCTTGTGCATGGTCCCCACCCGGACGCCGGAGCGGTCGCCGGAGGCGTCCAGCGGCGCCGTCGGGATGCCGCGCGCCTGCAGCTCCTTGGTCACGTGCCGGACCACCCACTGGTTGCGCGCCGCGACGGCGACCGAGGACGGCGCGACCCCGGCCTCCAGCCAGACCCGCACCCACTCGCCGAGCGCGCTCCGCTCCTCGTTCCGGTCCCGGCAGCCGCGCAGCACCGGCTCCGGGCCGTGCAGCAGCGAGCGGTACCCGGCCAGGGTGTCGGCGTCGTCGTCGAGGCCGACCGCGGAGTGCCGGGCCAGGATGGGCATCGCCCAGTTCAGGATCTCCTGGCTGACCCGGTAGCTGATCCGCAGCCGGTGGCCGCGGCCGCGCACGTTGATGCCGAGCGAGGCCAGCGACACCCGGTTGTCCGAGATGCGCTGGTGCGGGTCGCCGACGATGAACAGGTCGTCGGGCCCCACGGGGACGGCGGCGCGCAGCATCCGCCACTGCGCCGGATGCAGGTCCTGCGCCTCGTCCACCACGACGTGCCGGTACCGCGCCCCGGTGCGGCGCAGGTGCTCGGCGGCGTGCGCGGCGATCTGCGGGTAGGACCACTCGCCGGAGACCCGCATCGCAGCGGTGTAGCGCTGGATCGCGTCCCACACCTGCGGCCGGTGCTCGGGCGCCAGGTGCAGCAGGCGCCCGCTGCGCTCGCAGCGGATGTAGTCGGCCGCGCCGGTGAAGTCGTGCGCCAGGACGACCTGCTCCCACTCGTCGACCAGGAAGCGGCCGGAGTAGGGCAGGCCCTCCGCGGAGGCCGCCTCCCGCCAGCGCTCGCTGAGCGCCTCCTTGCCGAGCGCGTCCGGGATCAGCCCGGTGTGCTCGTAGACCACGCTGCGGGCCAGGCTGTCGATGGTGATGACCTGCACCCGGGAGCGCACGTCCGGCTCCGGGACGAGCCGGTCCAAGTGGCCGGAGAGGGTCTGGGCGAGCAGCCGGTTGTAGGTGGTGAGCAGCACCGACGGGCGGGCGTCGCCGGGGTGCTCGGCGGCGTCCCGGGCGGCCAGGTGCGCGGCGCGGTGCAGTGCGAGAACGGTCTTCCCGGTGCCGGGGCCGCCGGTGATCTGCGCGGACCCGGCGAACCGCGCGTCGACGATGCGGTGCTGGTTGGGGTGGAGGGTGATCTGCCATTCGTCGAAGGACTTGCCGAGGTGGGCGGAGAGCTCGTCGGGGCCGGTGACCCGGGGCGCGCCGGCCGGCGGCGCACTGCCGGAGAACAGCTCGGCGCTGGACTGCGGCGGGACGAAGGCGGAGCCGCCGGGCTCCGCGGAGACCTCGCGGGCCAGCGCCAGCGCGTCGTCGCTGCGCCGGATCGCCACCAGGCAGCGGCCGTCGCCCGGGCCGGGAGCGACCACGCCGGCCCACTCCGGGCCGATGCGCAGCAGCCGGACCCGGTGGTCCGCCAGGTCCGGGATGGTCTCCAGGCGGGTTTCGTCGCCGTCCATGAAGGCCTGCACGACGGTCAGGGCGGCGCCGCGCACGCCGGGGTCGAGGCGGGAGAAGTCGGAGAGGAAGGTCGGAGAGATCGCGAGCTTGGGCACGTCCTGCTGTCCTCCGGTCGCCTAGGAGAAGGTGAGGGGGTGGACGGTCATGGGCCGACCTGCGGTTTCGTTAGAGACATGCTCGCGGTGGAATTCCGGCAAACGCCGCGCGGAGGGCGATTCCACTGCTTTGGCGAACCTCGGCGGGGCGGCTTGTCCTCGCAGGTCACAGCGGTCTTTTCGGGAGTGTTTTCGAATCCCCTCCGAAGATCTTTCCGAAGGCTTCCGCGACCTGCGGTTCCGTGCGGAGTCCAGGTGTCCTAAACCTGGGTAACACGCTGACCGAAATCGGAGAACCGGGACGGATGGGCCGGTCGATGCCGCTGGTCGAAGGGGTGGCCGGGGAGGAAGGCGCGACACGGGTTTCGGGCGGTGCCGGTCGCCCGCCGGAACCGCCCGCCCTCCGGCGGCGGCGCCCTGGCGCGGCACCGCCGCCCCGGGCCCGGGGCGGGCCGGGAGGGAAGCGGACCGGAGGGCCGAGCGCGGGGCGATCCGGATCACGCCGGGGGCGGTGCGGGGCGCGTGCGGGCGTCGGCGAGACTGGACCCGGCCGCTCCGCCTCCCGGGGCCGGCCGCCCTTCCGGACCGAACCGACCAGGAGATCCGCATGTCCTCCTCCGCCCCCGCCGCACCGCGGCAGCGCACCGAGCCGGTGCTCACCGCCTTCCGGATCATCGCCGTCGTCGAGGCGGTCACCTGGGTCGGGCTGCTGATCGGGATGTTCTTCAAGTACGTGGTGGTGGGCGACGAGATCGGGGTGAAGGTCTTCGGGCCGCTGCACGGCCTGGCGTTCATCGTCTACGTGGTCGTCGCCGCGGCCGCCTGGTACCGCCTCCGCTGGGGCCTGTGGACCGGCCTCCTCGCCCTGGCGGCGAGCGTCCCCCCGCTGGGCACCGTCGTGTTCGAGCGGGTGGCCGGCGCCCGAGGCCTGCTGGACGCCCCGGCGGCCGAGGAGCGGCCCGCGCCGGCCCGCGGGTGAGCGCCGGCGGCGCGGCGGAGGGGATACGCCTTCCCGGGGGTTCCGGTTAGTGTGAGTCACACCAGAGCCGACACGGGCGGGTGAGCAGTGGAGCACCGAGTACCCCACGGGCAGATGCGGGCCTCCGACGCCGACCGGGAGCGGGTCGCGGGCGTCCTCCGGGAGGCCGCGGCCGCCGGCAGGATCACCCTGGAGGAGCTCCAGGAGCGGCTGGACGCGGCGTTCGCCGCCCGCACCTACGACGACCTCGCACCGCTCACCGCGGACCTGCCCGCGGAGCCCGGCCCCCGCGCCCCCGCCCAGCGCCGCGCCGCCGCGGCGCCCCGGCCCGAGCGGGAGCGGCCCCTGGTGCTCCGGGCCAAGGTCGGCAACGTGGTGCGCCGCGGGCACTGGACCGTGCCGCGTAGGATCCAGGTCTCCAACCCGATGGGCTCCACCGTGCTGGACTTCCGCTCGGCCGAGCTGCCCGACGGCCCGGTCGACGTCGACCTGGCCACCTCCTGGGGCGAGACCCGGCTGGTGCTGCCGGACGGCGCGACCGCCGAGATCCGGGTCAACTCCTCCTGGTTCGGCCTGGTCGACAGCCGGGTCCCGGAGACCCCGGCGCCCCCGGCACCGCACTTCACGGTCCACGGCGACATGCGCGGCGGCTCGCTCAAGATCCGCTACAAGATGCGCCTGGAAGAGATGTTCGGCCTACACGACTAGGCGCCGCCCGCAGGCCCGCCGCTTGGGAGCGCCCGGCGCCCGCCGGGATCCGCGCCCGCCCGGAGCGCCCGGTCCCGCCCCGCACCGCAGCAGGGAGGAGGCCGCCCCGCCGCGCGCCGGATCCCCGGCGCGGATGCGCCCCCGCCGGTCGGACGCGCGCTCCCGCGGCCCGCCGGGGCTTGGGCCGGCCTGAGAGCGGAAGGCCCGGCCGCCCGGGGTCCGCGGATCGGTCTCCTCACCCCGGCGGTGAGCACTCCCCGCCGGCCACCGCCGCGTCCGGGCGGGCGGTCGGCTCCTGCGGCCCGCCGGGGCACGGGGCGCCGGGGAGGGGGAGGCCCGGCCTCCTCGCCCGGAGGCGAGCGTCCCTCCCCGCCGCCCTTCCGGGGAGCGGGCCCGGGGTCAGCCCCCCGGGTTCAGGGCACTGCGGTACCAGCCGTCCCGGGCCGCGAGCTCGGCCGGTGGGCCCTCCTGGAGGACGCGGCCCTCGGCGAGGACGTAGACCCGGTCGACCCGGTCCAGGCCGGCCAGGTCGTGGGTGATCAGCAGGGTCGAGCAGCCCTCCGCGGCGTCCAGCAGGTCGGCCACCACCGCGTCCCGGGTGTCCGGGTCCAGGTGGGCGGTGGGCTCGTCCAGCACGAGCACCCGAGGCGCGGCGAGCAGGGCGCGGGCCAGCGCCAGCCGCTGCCGCATGCCGCCGCTGAGCCGGGCGCCGTGCACGCCGACCTCGGTGTCCAGGCCCTCCGGCATCGCCTCGACGTCGCCGTCCAGCCGGGCCCGGCGCAGTGCCTCCCACAGCTCCCCGTCCCCGGCCTCGGGCCGGGCCAGCCGGAGGTTCTCCCGGAGCGTGCTGGTGAACACGTGCGGGTCCTGCGGGACCCCGCCGACCACCCGGCGCACCTCGTCCCGGGGGTAGCCGGTGACGTCCTCGCCGCCCAGCTCCACGGTGCCCCCGTCCGGGTCGCGGAACCGGAACAGCACCTCGGCCAGGGTGCTCTTGCCCGCGCCGCTGGGCCCCAGCACGGCGACCTTCTCCCCGGGGCGGACGTCGATGTCGACCCCGTGCAGCGCCCACGGCTCCTCCGGGCCGTAGCGCACCCTGAGGCCGCGGATCCGCAGCTCGGCGGGGAGCGGGTCGGGCAGGGAGCGCTCCTCGTCCGGCTCGCGCACCAGGGACGGCGTGTCCAGCACGCCGAACAGCCGCTCGCCGGAGGCGCGCATCGCCCCCAGCCGCGCCGCCACCGCGGGCAGCGGCGCCACGATCTCGAACGCGGCCAGCGTGGTCAGCACCAGCACCGCGAACGGAACCGGGCCCAGCGTCCCGCCCTGCACCGCGGCGACCCCCAGGAGCAGCGAGCCCCACACGGTCAGCCCGGTGATCAGCGCGGTGGCCCCGGCGCCGAAGCCGAGCAGCCCGGCGTCGCGGCGGGCCACCCGGGTCAGCTCCGCGTCGGCCTCCTCCACCCGGCGCACCGCCCGGTCCATGGCGCCGTAGGCGATCAGGTCGGGGGCGCCGTGCAGGGCGTCCACCAGCGAGGTGGACAGGGCGCCGCGCGCCTCGGCCTGGCGCCGCCCCGGGCCCTTGCCCAGGGCCGCCGCGGCCAGCGGGACGGCGAGCCCGGCGAGCAGCAGCCCGGCGGCGAGCAGGGCGCCGCCGGGGGCCAGCAGCGCGGTGCACACCGCGACGGCGGCACCGCCGGTGACCACCGCGACCAGCGGCGGGGTGAGGCCGCGGATCAGCAGGTCCTGGGTGGCCTCGGTGTCGTTGACCAGCCGGGAGACCAGGTCGCCGGAGCGGAACCGGCGGATCGGCTCGGTCCGGGCCAGGCGCTCGTAGACCCGCACCCGGACGTCGGCCAGGGTGCGGAACGCCGCGTCGTGGGTGACCAGCCGCTCCAGGTAGCGGGTCAGGCCGCGGGTGACGCCCAGCGCCCTGGTCGCCACGATGGCCACGCTCAGCGCGGTGATCGGCGGGTGCTGGGCGGCCATGGCCAGCAGCCAGGCCGACACCCCGAGCAGCGCCACCCCGGAGCCGGTGGCCGCGCCGCCCAGCAGCACCCCCAGTGCGAACCGCGAACCGCGCGGCCAGGCCAGCATGATCATCCGCCGCAGCGGGTCCCGGCCGCGGTCGGCGGGGATCGGGGGGCCGGCGGCGGTCTCCGCGCCGTCCGGCAGGGTCGCCGGCCCTGTGCCCTGCTGCGCGCTCATCGCGGCGCCTCCGTTCGGATCAGGCGGGTCGAGGGACGCGGTGCCGCCGGGCACCGCAGCCGGGCGCGGCGGTCCCCGCGCCGCGGCCCGGTGCGGAGGGCGGCGGGCACCCGGCGGGCCGGTCCGGTCGGGGTCATCGGGCCGCCTCCGTGGCGATCCGGCCGGCGCGCACCTCGACCACCTCGTCGACGACCGAGGCCCAGCCGGTGTCGTGCGCGACGACCAGGGCGGTGCGGTCGCGCAGCAGCCGCCGGACCGCGCGCCGGACCGCGGCGGCGCTCTCCGGGTCCAGGTGGGCGGTGGGCTCGTCGAGCAGCACGACCGGCGCGTCCCGCAGGAAGGCGCGGGCCAGCGCGATCCGCTGGCGCTGGCCGGCGGAGAGCCGGGTGCCGCGCTCGCCGAGCCGGGTGCGGTAGCCGTCCGGCAGCTCCTGGACGAACCCGTCGGCCTCGGCGAGTTCGGCGGCCCGGCGGACCGCCTCGTCGGCGGCGTCGGGCGCGCCCAGCCGGATGTTGTCGGCGACGGTGTCGTCGAAGAGGTAGGGGTGCTGGGGCACCCAGGCGATCCGCCGCCGCCACTCGTCCGGCGCGACCCCGCCGGCCGGCACCGGGCCGTCCGGGGTGAGCGCGAGGACGCGCCCCTCGGTGGGCTCGTTGAACCGGAGCAGCAGGGAGAGCAGCGAGGTCTTCCCGGACCCGCTGGGGCCGGTGATCAGCACCCGGCGGCCGGCCGGGACCTCCAGGTCGACGCCGTGCAGCGCGGGGTCCTCGCGCCCGGGGTAGGTCAGCCCGGCCCGCTCGAAGCGGACGCCGAGCGCGGCGCCGGGGAGCACGCGGGCGGGCTCCCCGCCGCCGGGCCGGGCGGCCGTGGCCGGGCGGCGGTCCAGCTCCTCGAAGACCTGCTGCGCCGCGGCGACGCCCTCCATGCTGGCGTGGAACCGGGCGCCGACCTCGCGCAGCGGCAGGTAGGCCTCCGGGGCGAGGATCAGCACCAGCAGCGCGGTCTCGTAGTCGAGCATGCCGTACATCAGCCGGATGCCGATCTCCACCGCGACCAGGGCCACGGCCAGGGTGGCCAGCAGCTCCAGCACGAACGCGGAGAGGAACGCGATGCGCAGCGTCGCCATGGTGCTGCGCCGCTGCTCGCCGGTGATCCGGCGGATGACCGCGGCCTGGGCCTTGGCCCGGCGGAACACCGCCAGTGTGGGCAGCCCCTCCACCACGTCCAGGAAGTGCCCGCCCAGCCGGTTGAGCAGCCGCCACCGGCGCTCGGTGCGGGCCTGGGTGTGCCAGCCCACCAGCGCCATGAAGACCGGGATCAGCGGGACGGTGACGGCGATGACCAGCGCGGAGATCCAGTCCGCGCCGGCCACCACCACGAGCACGGCGATCGGGACGAGCACGGCCAGGACGAGCTGAGGAAGATACCGGGCGAAGTAGTCATCCAGAGCATCGAGGCCACGCGTGGCGAGGGTGACCAGTTCCCCGGCCGTACCCGTCCCGCCGGAACCGGTCCGCCCTGACGATCGGACCGCTTCCCGATCCGGGGGCGGCGAAGCCCCCGGTGAGCCGCCCGGCTCCGCGCCGGCCCCGGTGACGTGGGCGACGAGGCGGCGGCGGAGTTGGGACTTCGCGCGCGCCGCGGAGCGCAGGGCGGCCGTCTCGGCGCCGTAGGACAGCGCCGCCCGGGCGATCGCCACCGCGGCGACGGCCGCGATCGCCCAGGACAGTTCGTCGAGTCCCGCACCGCCCGCGGCGCCGGCGATGGTGTGCGCGAGCAGCCACGCCTGGGCCAGTACCAGCCCGGTGACGGCCAGGCCGGAGGCCGCGGTCACGGCCAGGTGGACCCGCACGGCGCTCGCCGTGCGGACCAGGCGCGGATCGAGAGGGCGCATGGGGCTCCGTTCCCTGAATCCCGGGTGCGTTCAGCCGGTCGGGGCGGCCGGCGCGGTGCCGCTCCCGGTTCCCCCACCGCCACCATAAGCGGGGACCGGCTCGATCTGCTCACGGGTCACGCGCTTGCGGAAGACCCAGTAGGTCCACGCCTGGTAGCCCAGCACCACCGGGAGGAAGACCACGGCCACCCAGGACATCACGGTGAGGGTGTAGGGCGCCGAGGAGGCGTTCTGCACGGTCAGGCTGTAGGCCGGGTCGATGGTGGAGGGCAGCACGTCGGGGAAGAGCGACCCGAACAGCAGCACCGAGGCGGCCCCGATGGACACCGCGGTCGCGGTGAAGGAGAGCCCTTCGCGGCCGCGCAGCGCCAGCAGCACGCCCAGCACCAGGGCGCCCGCGGCGATGGCCGCCACCGGCCAGGTCCAGGCCTTGCCATGGGCCAGCTGGGTCCAGACCAGGAACGCGGCCCCGGCGGGCAGGGCGACGGCGGAGATCCGCACCGCGGCCCGGCGCGCCGCCGAGCGGACCGGGTCGCCGGTCTTGAGGCTGAGGAACACCGCGCCGTGCAGCGCGAACAGCGACAGCGTGGTGACCCCGCCGAGCAGCGCGTACGGGTTGAGCAGGTGGAGCAGGCCGGCGGCGAGGATCTGGTCGGCGTCCACCGGCACGCCCCGGACGATGTTGGCGAAGGCGACGCCCCACAGGAAGGCGGGCACCGCGCTGCCCCAGAAGATCGCCTTGTCCCAGCCGGCGCGCCAGCGGTCGGTGTCGACCTTGGCGCGGTACTCGAAGGCGACGCCGCGGGCGATCAGCGCCAGCAGGATGAGCAGCAGCGGCAGGTAGAAGCCGCTGAACAGGGTGGCGTACCAGGCGGGGAAGGCGGCGAACATGGCGCCGCCGGCGGTGATCACCCACACCTCGTTGCCGTCCCAGACCGGGCCGATGGCGTTGATCATCACCCGGCGGTCGACGTTCTTCCGCCCGATGAAGGGCAGCAGCACCCCGACCCCGAAGTCGAACCCCTCCAGGATGAAGTAGCCGGTCCACAGGACCGCGATGGCGATGAACCAGATGGTCGCGAGATCCATTGCTGCGGTCTCCTCAGTAGGCGAAGGCGGGGACGGAGGCGTCGTCGGAGCCGTCCTCGCCGCCCTCGTCGGGCGCGGGGGCGACGTGGGAGGGACCGGCCTTGACGTAGCGCCACAGCAGGCCCGCTTCGATCACCGCGAGCGCCCCGTAGACCAGGGTGAAGACGGCGAGGGAGAAGGCGACCTGCCCCAGGCTCACCCCGGGGGAGACGCTCTGCGCGGTGAGCAGCTCGCCGTGGACCGTCCACGGCTGCCGGCCCATCTCGGTGAGGACCCAGCCGAAGATGTTGGCGCTCAGCGCGGCGGGCAGCGCGGCGATCGCGGCGTAGTAGAACCAGCGGGTGCCCGGCAGCCGGCGGCCGCGGGTCAGCCACAGGCCCAGCAGCGAGATCCCGACGCCGGCCAGCCCCAGGCCGATCATCAGCCGGAACGACCAGTACATGACGAAGACGTTGGGGATGTAGTCCACCTCGCCGTACTCGGCGTACTGCTCCTCGTACTTCGCCTGGAGGTCGTTCATCCCCTCGACGGTGCCGTCGATCTTCCCGGTGGCCAGGAAGCTGAGCACGTGCGGGATGGTGAAGTCGATGCTGTTCTCCCCGGCCTCGGTGTCGCCGACGGCGAAGGTGGAGAACGGGGCGCCCTCCTCGGTCTCCCAGTGCGCCTCGGCGGCGGCGAGCTTCATCGGCTCGTACTCCGCGGCGAGCTTGGCCTGGTGGTCGCCGGAGAAGACGACGACGGCCCCGGCGATCAGGGTGGCGACCATGCCGGCGCGCAGCGTCTTGCGGAACAGCTCGCCCTCGCCGGCGGGCGGAGCGACGCCCTTGTCCCCGGTGTCGCCGTGCCGCCGGGCGCGCCAGAGCTTGAAGGCGCTGACCGCGACCACGAACAGCCCGGCGGTGATGAACGCCGCCGAGACCACGTGCAGGTAGGTGGACCAGGCCTGGGTGTTGGAGAGCACCGCCCAGATGTCGGTGAGCCGGGCGCGCCCGGTCTCCGGATCGACGTCGAAGCCGACGGGGTGCCGCATCCACGCGTTGGCGGCGATGATGAAGTAGGCGGACATGTTGGTGCCGATCGCCACCAGCCAGATGCAGGCCAGGTGCACCCGGCGGGAGAGCTTGTCCCAGCCGAAGATCCACAGCCCGATGAAGGTGGACTCCAGGAAGAACGCGAGCAGCGCCTCCATCGCCAGCGGGGCCCCGAACACGTCGCCGACGAACCGCGAGTACTCGCTCCAGTTCATGCCGAACTGGAACTCCTGCACGATGCCGGTGACCACGCCCATCGCGAAGTTGATCAGGAAGAGCTTCCCGAAGAACTTGGTGGCCTGGAGGTAGGAGTGCTTCCCGGTCCGGTACCAGGCCGTCTGGAACGCGGCGACGATGGCCGAGAGGCCGATCGTGAGCGGTACGAACAGGAAGTGGTAGACGGTGGTGATCCCGAACTGCCACCGCGCCAGGTCCAGTGCTTCCATGCGCCTCTCCTGCTGCCGGATCTCGTGCTGCCACGGCATCGACGAGCCGTAGTACTACAAACTGTAGTGCTACGGCGCGTAGGAGAGCGAGCCCGGGGCGGAAGATCACAGCGGGGCGGTGCGCGGAACCGGGGTGCGGCGGCCGGGAGCGGAGCGCGGACGGGACCGGTGCGGACCGCTCCGAACAGCGCGGACACCGGATGAGGAGAGGGCGGGGCGGGGGCGGCGCACCGCGGCCGCCGGCCGGTCCAGGGTGACCGGGAACACGCGGGCGGAGCCCGCCCGGGTCAGAGCTCCCCGTCGGGCAGGGCCGGGACCGCGTCGCCGATCGCGTCGCCGATCGCCACCAGCGCCTCGGCCGGCGGCGAGTAGGACGGCGGCACGGTCACCTCCACATAGGCCTCGCGGCCCAGCGCGGTGTAGGCGGTCGGCCGGTCCGCGGGCTCGGGCAGCCAGGCCACGCCGTTGACCACGGTCAGCTCGGAGTCGGGCCGGTAGGACTCCGGGCGCTCCACCCCGCAGCGCAGCGCGATGGCCGGGTCCCCCCAGGCCGCGACCAGGTCCGACTCCGGTTCGGTGGGGACCTGCCGCTGGCCGAAGATCTCGTCCGGGAGGCCTTCCGCGAGCGCGCCGCAGAGCCGCTCGGCCTCCGGGTCCGGGGAGGGGAGGGGGACCTGGACCGCGCCCGCGGTGCAGCCGGCGAGGAGCATCAGGGTCGCCGCGGATGCCCCGGCGGCGGCGCGTCGTCTCGTCATCGGCCCTCCAGCCCCTCGGCTCGGCCCAGGGGTCACGGGCCGGCTCAGATCTGCACGATCGGACAGGTCAGCGTGCGCGCGATGCCGTCCAGCCGCTGGATGCGGGCCACGACCAGGCGGCCCAGCTCGTCGATGTCGCCGGCCTCGGCGTGCACGATCACATCGTAGGGGCCCGTCACGTCATCGGCCCGGGTGACGCCGTCGATGCCGCGGATCCGGTCGACCAGATCGCCGGCGAGGCCGGCGTCGGTCTGCACGAGAACATAGGCCTGCACCATGGTGGAACCCTCCCAGGAAACTTCGGACGCCGCGGCGGCACGGCACCGCCCGGCGGGGGAACGCGCGGGTCCAGGCCAGTGCGCCAAGCCGACACCGTACCCTGTTGCCCGTGGCGAGCACGATTGGGGACCTGGGCGAATTCGGGCTGATCGCACGCGTGACGGCCAGATTCCCCGAGACGGACGATGTAATCCTCGGACCCGGGGACGACGCCGCCGTCGTCGGCGCCCCCGACCGGCGCGTGGTGGCGACCATGGACGTACTGGTGGAGGGGGCCCACTTCCGCCGGGACTGGTCGGCCGCGCGCGACGTCGGGCACAAGGCCGTCGCGCAGAACTGCGCCGACGTCGAGGCGATGGGCGCCCGGCCCACCGCCCTCCTCATCGGCTTGGCCGTCCCCCCGGACCTGCCCGTCGACTGGGCCGACGGGTTCGCCGAGGGGGTGCGCGCCGAGTGCGCGGCGGCCGGTGCCGCGGTGGCCGGCGGGGACACCGTGCGGTCCGACCGGATCACGGTCTCCGTCACCGCGCTCGGCTCCCTGGACGGCGGCCGGGCGGTGACCCGCGCGGGCGCCCGGCCGGGCGACGCGGTCGCGGTCGCCGGGACGCTCGGGCTGTCCGCGGCCGGAATGGCGCTGCTCATCGCAGGCGCCGAGGAGGAGGCGGTGGAGAAGGCCGGGGCCCGGCCCGCCCTGGACGAGCACCGCCGCCCCGCCCCGCCCTACGGGGAGGGGCCGCGCGCCGCCCGCGCGGGCGCCACCGCCATGCTCGACGTCAGCGACGGGCTGCTGCAGGACCTCGGGCACATCGCCGCGGCCTCGGGGGTCGCCGTCGACGTGCGCCGCGCCGCCCTCGCCCCGCCGCCGGGGCTGGCCGAGGCCGCCGCACTGCTGGCCGGATACGGCCACCGCCGGGCCCCCGCCGACCACATGCTGGCCGGGGGAGAGGACCACGCCCTGGCCGCCGCCTTCCCCCCGGAGGCGGTCCCCGCGGGCTGGTCGGTCATCGGCGAGGTCCGGGAAGGCTCGGGCGTCACCGTGGACGGCCGCCCGCCCGCCCTGTCCGGTTGGGACCATTTCGGCTGAGGCGCCGCCCCGCCCGGAGCGGACGGCAAACGATGCGTCAGGCTTCTCCAGGGCGGGTTAGCCGGGTCGGGCTTAGGGGGTAAATCACGCTAAGCTGTCGCCCCGTGCCGCCGATGCGGCCACAGGGCATGCGGGCCCGGCGGGCATGGAACAGAGCCGAGAGGGCGCCCCGGCCTCCGGGCCGGGGAGCGAGGCGCGGCCGAGCGGAACGGGGCGGCGCCGACCGGGCGCCCTCCGCGGCGGCTCGGCAAACGGTCGGAAGGCGTTGTATGGGGCGGTCAGAGGCAGCCGGTCGGGGCCGGCGCGGCGCGCACCGGTCCGAGCCGGAGAACTCCGGCCCCCTGGCGACGGTCGGCCACGTCCTGGAGAGCACCGTCCCCAAGCGGGTCCGCCCGCCCCGCCTGCTCAGCGTCCTGGTCATCTCCGGGGTGATGATCGGGCTGGTGCTGTTCGGCTACAGCACCACCCAGATCTACCTCCGGTTCAGCGAGCCCCCGGTCGAGCACGGGGCCGGCCCCGCGCCCGGCGGCGCCCTCGACTCCGCGCCCAGCCCGGACGCGGGCGGGGGACGGGACGACACCACCTCGCAGACCGGCGCGGAGCAGCCCGGCGAGGAGCCCGGCCGGGACGGCGGGGAGCCGGAGCGGTCCCCGGAGGCCGCCCAGGAGGAGGACGGTGCGGCGGCGGCCGGTACCGCCGGCGCGGTCAGCTACTCCACGGTGGAGTCCTCGGAGTCCAACTTCACCGGCCGGGTCACCGTCACCAACACCGGCGACGGCGCGATGGACGGCTGGGAGCTGGTGCTCGGGTTCTCCGACGCCACCGTCACCTCGGCCTGGGACGTCGAGTGGGAGGCCACCTCCGACGGCGTCGTGGCCCGGCAGCCCGCCTGGTCCGGCGGCATCGCCCCGGGGGAGTCGGTGACCGTGAGCTTCACCGCCGAGGGCAGTGCCCAGGAACCGACCAGCTGCACGCTGAACGGCGCGCCCTGCTCCTAGCGGCCCCCGATGATCTTGGCGTTGCGGGGGCATCAGAGCGCTCTGATTACCCCCGCAACGCCAAGATCATCGGTTCCGGGGCACGACGAAAGCGCCGCGCGGCCGTATCCGGCCGTGCGGCGCTCTGCTGTACTTCTCCGGCGGGCGGGCACTGCGGCCCGCTCCCGGATCAGTGGTCGACCTTGCCCGCCTTGATGCAGGAGGTGCACACCTTCAGGCGCTTGGGCGTACCGCCCTGCTGGGTGCGCACGGTCTGGATGTTGGGGTTCCAGCGGCGGCGGGTGCGGCGGTGCGAGTGGGAGACACTGTTACCGAACCCTGGGCCCTTGCCGCAGACGTCGCAGACGGAAGCCACGGTAACTCCATTCAAGCGCTCGGGCCCGCATGCGCTCGGCACGCGTTGCTGTGTCGACCCGAGAGAGGTCTGATGATCAAGGCAGGTCGGCGCGGTGCGCCAACCGTGGAAGCGTACACGATGACCTGGGCGTCCGCTAAACGGAGCGGCAGCCGCCGATCTCTCGGTACCCGCGCACCCCCCGGAGGGCGGCCGTCGGCGCGCCTCCCCGGCCGGGGATGACGGATCGAGTATAACCCGGCCCCGGGTCCGCGGGCGTCGCGCGAAGTCGGCGGAGGGTCCTACGGTGGGATCCGCGGGGCCGCACAGGCCGTGGAGCGCGGGCGGTCCGCGAACGCGGGACCGCCCAGGGACCGGGAGGGGAACCGGTGGTCGTTCAGGACGAACCGCTGCGCACGACGCAGGGCGGGACGGCGGCGAAGAAGCTCGCCGCGGAGTTGGACCTGCACACCGCGGGCGACCTCCTGCGCCACTACCCGCGCCGGTACGCCACCCGCGGCGAGCTCACCGACCTGGCCTCGCTCGCCGAGGGGGAGCAGGTGACGGTGGTCGCCGAGGTGCTCAGCGCGACCCGCCGGGACCTGCGCGGCGGCCGCGGGCCGCGCAGCCTGCTGGAGGCGGCCATCACCGACGGCACCGGCCGGCTGACCCTGGCCTTCTTCCACAACACCGGCTACCACCTGCGCGAACTCCGCCCCGGACGGCGCGGCATGTTCGCCGGCAAGGTCTCCACCTACCGGGGCAAGAAGCAGCTGGCCCACCCGGTCTACGAGATGCTCCCCGACGACGGCACCGGCGAGGGCCGCGCCCAGGAGTTCGCCGAGCGCCCCATCCCCATCTACCCCGCGACCAAGGGCGTGTCCTCGATGGACATCACCCGCTGCATCGCCGCGCTGCTCGGCCCGCGCGGCGGCGACCCCGGGATCGAGGACCCGATGCCCGCCGAGGTCCGCGAGCGGCAGCGCCTGGTCGGCCTGGGCGCCGCGCTGGAGAAGATCCACCGCCCCGACGACATGGCCGAGATCGGCCCGGCCCGCAAGCGGCTCAAGTGGGACGAGGCCTTCGTGCTCCAGCTGGCCCTGGCGCAGCGGCGCCGGGCGGCCGAGGAGGTCCCGGCCCGCCCCCGGCCGCGCGGCTCCGGCGGCCTGCTCGACGCCTTCGACGCCCGGCTCCCGTTCGAGCTCACCGACGGACAGCGCGAGGTGGGCGCGTCGATCGCGGCCGGCCTCGACTCCGCCCACCCCATGCACCGCCTGCTCCAGGGCGACGTCGGAGCGGGCAAGACCCTGGTCGCGCTGCGCGCGATGCTGCAGGTGGTCGACGCCGGCGGGCAGGCGGTGCTGCTCGCGCCCACCGAGGTCCTCGCCCAGCAGCACCACCGGTCCATCACCGGGATGCTGGGACCGCTGGCCGAGGCCGGCCGGCTCGGCGGTGCGGAGGAGGCCACCCGGGTGGCGCTGCTCACCGGCTCGCAGGGCGCCGCCGCCCGGCGCGAGGCGCTGCTGGAGGCCGCCTCCGGCCAGGCCGGCATCGTGGTCGGCACGCACGCCCTGCTCCAGGAGCACGTCTCCTTCGCGGACCTGGGCCTGGTCGTGGTCGACGAGCAGCACCGGTTCGGCGTCGAGCAGCGCGACGCCCTGCGCGAGAAGGCCGCCGAGGGCCGCCCGCACGTGCTGGTGATGACCGCCACCCCCATCCCGCGCACCGTGGCCATGACCGTCTACGGCGACCTCGACGTGGTCTCGCTCACCCAGCTGCCCAGCGGCCGGGCGCCGATCTCCACGCACGTGGTCCCCGCCCGGGAGAAGCCGCACTTCCTGGCCCGCGCCTGGGAGCGGATCCGGGAGGAGGTCGCCCAGGGCCGCCAGGCCTACGTGGTCTGCCCGCGGATCGGCGGCGAGGCCGGCGCCGAGGAGGAGGGGCCGGACGGCGCCGACGCCCCCGGCGATGCCGACGGGGCGCAGGCCGACCGGCGGCCGCCGCTGGCCGTGCTGGACGTCGCCGCGGAGCTGGCCGGGGGGCCGCTCTCCGGGCTGAAGGTGGAGGCCCTGCACGGCAGGCTCGCCCCGGACGAGAAGGAGGCGGTGATGGGCCGGTTCGCCGCGGGCGAGACCCAGGTGCTCGTCGCCACCACCGTGATCGAGGTCGGCGTGGACGTGCCCAACGCCTCGGTGATGGCGATCCTGGACGCGGACCGGTTCGGCGTCTCCCAGCTGCACCAGCTCCGCGGCCGGGTCGGCCGGGGGTCGCTGCCCGGGCTCTGCCTGCTGGTGACCGACGCCGAACCGGACACCCCGGCGCGCGAGCGCCTGGCCGCGGTCGCCGCCACCACCGACGGGTTCGAGCTCTCCCGGGTCGACCTGGAGCAGCGCCGCGAAGGCGACGTGCTGGGCGGGGCCCAGTCCGGCCGGCGCTCCTCGCTGCGGCTGCTCACCCTGCTCCGCGACGAGGAGCTCATCGGGCGGGCCCGGGAGGAGGCCGGCGCGCTGATCGGCGCCGACCCAGAGCTCAAGGAGCACCCCGGGCTGGCCGCCGCCCTGGAGGAGATGCTCACCGAGGACCGCGCCGACTACCTGGAGAAGGCCTGACCCCCGCTCTCCGGCGGCCCGGCACGGAGCGGGGGCGCGGGTGCCCGGGCGGCGGTAGCGTTCTGGTCATGAGCCGCATCATCGCCGGCGCCGCGGGCGGGCGCCGGATCTCCGTTCCCGACGGGCGCACCACCCGCCCCACCAGCGACCGGGCCCGGGAGGCCCTGTTCTCCTCGGTCCTGTCCGAACTGGGCGGCCTGGACGGCGCCCGGGTCCTCGACCTGTACGCCGGATCCGGGGCGATCGGCCTGGAAGCGCTCTCCCGCGGTGCCGGGCACGCCCTGATGGTGGAGGCGGACCGGAGGGCGGCGGCGGTGATCCGGCGGAACATCGGTGCGCTCGGCCTGCCCGGCGCCCTGCTGGCCGCCGACCGGGTGCGGCGGGTGCTCTCCCGCGGGCCCTCCGGCGGCCGGTACGACCTGGTGGTCGCCGACCCGCCCTACGCCGTCTCCGAGGAGGAGGTGGGCGAGGTGCTCGCGGCGCTCCGCGACGGCGGCTGGCTGGCCGAGGGGGCCCTGGTGGTGCTGGAGCGCCCGTCCCGCGGCCCGGAGCCGTCCTGGCCGGAGGGGTACACCGGCACAAGGGGGCGCAGATACGGAGAAGCCGCACTTTGGTACGGTCGCGCCGCGAGTCACCACGAATCCACCCCGGCCGCGGGGCACAATTCCGGGTGAGGCGGTTCCGGCCGCCCGCCCGCAGGAGAGGAGAGCGGTCGCCGTGCGCCGAGTCGTCTGTTCCGGATCCTTCGACCCCGTCACCAACGGGCACATCGACATCATCGGCCGGGCCGCGCGCCAGTACGACGAGGTCGTCGCCGCGGTGCTGAACAACGTCAACAAGAAGGGCCTGTTCAGCGTCGAGGAGAAGCTGGAGATGCTGGAGGAGGGGACCAAGGACTTCGGCAACGTCTCGGTCTCCACCTTCGACGGGCTGCTCGTCGACTTCTGCCGGGAGAACGGGGTGGACATGATCGTCCGCAGCCTCCGCTCGGTCAGCGACTTCGACTACGAGCTGCAGATCGCCCAGATGAACTACAAGCTGGCCGGGGTGGAGACCATCTTCATGACCGCCAACCCGCAGTACTCCTTCCTCAGCTCCAGCCTGGTCAAGGAGGTCGCCCAGTACGGCGGCGACGTGAGCAGCCTGGTCACCCCGTTCGTGGAGGAGCGGCTGCGGCGCAAGTACGCCGCCCGCCGGTCCGCCGCAGGCTGATCCGCCGCCGGGGAGGGCGGGCGCGGCGGCGCTGATTTGGGCAGGACCAGTGCCGATCGCTAGAATCCAGGTTCGGCCGCTGCGCACCCGACCGGTACGGGGAGTCGCGGCCGGCGAGATACAGGTCCCTTCGGCCCCGGCGCACCGGGCCGACTCCACGGAAAGCGCGATCACACTGACTCGACTCGACCCCCGCTCCCCGTACGTGGTCGACACCCGGCCGCTGGGGCGGCAGCCCGGCTCCATGAGGACCGCCACCCGCGTGGTCCCCGCTCCCGGTTCGCTCGAGGCCGGGACCTCCGCCATCCCCGAGGGGTCGGAGGTCGAGCTGGACTTCCGGCTGGAGGCGGTCATGGAGGGCGTCCTGGTCACCGGCACCGCCGAGGCCAGGTACGAGGGTGAGTGCGCGCGCTGCCTGGACCCCGTCTCCCACTCGTTCGAGGCCTCCTACCAGGAGCTCTTCCGCTACCCGGAGGAGGACGCCTACGGCCGCGCCGAGGACGTCCCGGACGAGGAGGACGGCGAGGAGGACTACTATCTTGAGGGAGACCTGCTCGATCTCGAACAGGTGCTCCGCGACGCGACGGTGCTCGCGTTGCCGCTCTCGCCGCTCTGCCGGGAAGACTGCCCCGGCCTGTGCGTCGAGTGCGGGGTGAAACTCGCCGAGGCCGGTGCGGACCACGGCCACGGCGAGCGCGTCGATCCCCGGTGGGAGGCGCTGCGGAAGCTGGGCGGCCCGCCCGGCGACGCTTGAGTTCGCGCTTGAGTTCGCGTTCGGCGGCCTGAGGCCCCTCCCGCTCCGCGGGGCGGGCGGGCGGGCCGCCGTCGGAGCGTGCATGGTGGACCCCGCGCCCGCGGGGTGACCCGGTAAGTGAGCTCCCGCGCCCGCGGGGGTGACCCAGGAGGATTGAAGTGGCCGTCCCGAAGCGGAAGATGTCGCGGAGCAACACCCGTACCCGCCGTTCGCAGTGGAAGGCGTCGCGCCCGTCGCTGGTGAACTGCCCGCGCTGCCGCGACCCCAAGCTGCCGCACACCGCGTGCCCGACCTGCGGCACCTACAACAACCGCCAGGTCGTCAACCCGGCCTGACCCGCGGTCCCGCGGGCCCGCCCCGGCGCCGGGGCGGGCCCGCTTTTTCGGCTGTCCGAGGCCGGGGCGGGCAATAAGCTCGTCGAGTACATGTGAATAAGCTTGGGACCGCGCCGATCCGGGCCATCCCGAGGTCGCGGTGGCCGCCGGCAGCGGGGCCTCCCGCCGTCTGTGCGCAGCAGCGGCGGCCACCACGCCTTCGAGCGACCCTGGACGGAGCGGTCGCGGCCGCCGCGCTCCCCGCCCGGGGAGGTCCCGCGGGGCCGCCGGAGACCAGGGGAGTGTGACGATCCAGTGGCCTTTCAGATCAGCGCGGCCGAGGCGCGGGAGTTCAAGCGGGCGGTCGGTGTCGAGATCAGCCCGGAGGTGCTCAGCCGGGCCCTGACCCACCGCTCGTACGCCTACGAGAAGGGCGGGCTGCCCACCAACGAGCGCCTGGAGTTCCTGGGCGACTCGGTGCTGGGCCTCATCGTCACCGACACGCTGTTCCGCAACCACCCCGACCTGCCCGAGGGGCAGCTGGCCAAGCTGCGCGCGGCCGTGGTCAACATGCGGGCCCTGGCCGACGTTGCCCGCGGCCTGCGCATCGGCGGCTTCATCCGGCTGGGCCGGGGCGAGGAGGGCACCGGCGGCCGGGACAAGTCCTCCATCCTCGCCGACACCCTGGAGGCCCTGATCGGCGCGGTCTACCTGGACCTCGGCCTGGACGCCGCCTCCGAGCTGGTGCACCGGCTGTTCGACCCGCTCATCGCGACCGCCTCCGGGCTCGGCGCCGGCCTGGACTGGAAGACCTCGCTGCAGGAGCTGACCGCCTCGGAGCTGCTCGGGGTCCCCGAGTACCACGTCGACGAGAGCGGCCCCGACCACCAGAAGACCTTCCGCGCCACGGTGCGCGTCGCCGGCGAGGACTACGGCGCCGGCGAGGGCCGCAGCAAGAAGGAGGCCGAGCAGCAGGCCGCCGAGTCGGCGTGGAAGGCGATCAAGGCGCGGGCCGAGGCGCGCGCCGCCGAGGCCGGCGGGCAGCAGGGGCGGGCCTGACGTGCCGGAGCTCCCCGAGGTCGAGGTGGTCCGGGCGGGCCTGGAGCGCTGGGTGGTCGGCCGGGCCCTCGGCCCGGTCGAGGTGCTGCACCCGCGCTCGGTCCGCCGGCACGCGGCCGGCGCGGCCGACTTCTCCGGCCGGCTCTCCGGGCGGACCGCCGTCTCCGCCGACCGCCGCGGCAAGTACATGTGGCTCACCCTGGACTCCGGCGACGCGCTCCTGGCGCACCTGGGGATGAGCGGCCAGCTGCTGGTGCAGCCGGGCGGCGGCCCCGACGAGCGGCACCTGAGGGTGCGGCTCGGCCTCCCCGCCGACGGCCGCGAGCTGCGCTTCGTCGACCAGCGCACGTTCGGCCACCTGATGGTCGCGCCGCTGGTGCCGGCGGCCGGCGGCGGCGCGCTCCCGGACGTGATCGCGCACATCGCCGCGGACCCGATGGACCCGCTCTTCGACGAGGAGGCGTTCACCGCGGCGCTGCTCCGGCGGCGCACCGAGATCAAGCGGGTCCTGCTGGACCAGTCCCTGATCAGCGGGATCGGCAACATCTACGCCGACGAGGCGCTGTGGCGCAGCCGGCTGCACTGGGCCCGGCCCGCCTCGGGGCTGCGCCCGGCCAGGGTCGCCGAGCTGCTCGGGCACGTGCGCGCGGTGCTCGCCGAGGCGCTGGCCGAAGGGGGCACCTCCTTCGACAGCCTCTACGTCAACGTGAACGGGGAGAGCGGCTACTTCGAGCGCGGGCTCAAGGCCTACGGCCGCGAGGACGAGCCGTGCGAGCGGTGCGGGGCGCCGATCCGCCGCGAGGCGTTCATGAACCGCTCCTCCTACAGCTGCCCGCGCTGCCAGCCCCGCCCGCGGGGCGCGGCGGCCGGCGCCCGGCGGTAGCCGCCGGAGGCGGCGGGGCGAGACCTGCGACACGGAATCCGGGAACCGGAGGGAACGGGGGAGAGATGGGCGCCGACGGGGAGCCGGTGCGGCTGACGGCCTGGGTGCGCGGCCGGGTGCAGGGGGTCGGATTCCGCTGGTGGACCCGGGCCCGGGCGCTGGAACTGGGGCTGACCGGCGCGGCGACCAATCTGGCCGACGGCAGGGTCGAGGTCGTGGCGGAGGGCGGCCGGGACGGCTGCGCGCGCCTGCTGGAGCTGCTGGAGGGCGGCGGGGCGCCCGGCAGGGTCGATTCGGTGGTGCCGCGCTGGAGCGAGTACCGGGGTTCCTTCACCGGTTTCGCCGAACGATGAGTATCCTGGTCCGGTGACGCGGTCCGCGGGTCGCCCCGCAGAGCTTCCCGCACGGCGGGGAGGGGGCGCCTCTCAGGCGGATCGTGCGCCGTTTCCTGCCCTGGTCACGGCGCAGTTACGTACAGTTCCTTACAACCTTGACCGGTGACGTTCGCGGTGAGACTCTGGAAGACAGACCGCGCTCCGAGACCCACGAGGAAGGCGGCGCGACTCTGCCCGCCGTGGCTCATGGGCGCGTGAACCTCATCTGGTCACTCAATGTGGAGGACCCACATCATGGCGAAGGCTCTGTTCGGCCACGTCGGTGGTCCTGACCCGCGTATGGTTCAGGAGATGCGACGGCTGCAGAAGCGGGTACGCGACCTTGAGGACGAGATCGGGCGGCTGCAGGACAGCAACGATCGCCTGTCCGAGGCCATGGCCGAGGTCGCGGTGAACGCGACCGAGCGCGAGCCCGCTCTCGCCTAGCGACCCGCGGTACGCGACGCACCACGGCAAGGGGCGCCCGAACAGAACGAACCCGGCGTCCCTCGGGTGCACCTCCGGGAACGCTCCACCACCCCCGGTGCCCCCATCCGCGCAGAGCGTCCCCCGGCGGAACCGCCTCCTCCCGGCGGCCCGCGGGCGCATCCGCGCGGCGGAACGTGCAGGCGCCCTGCCGTGCCCGATCGCGCTCTAGGCGATTCCGACCCTCTCTAAGCTCCGACCCTTTCACGGTCGGTGTACCCCCGGGACTTTTCTCACAATCCTTGCCCGAAGGGCGGACTCTCGGACGCGATGCGGCCACCGCGAACCGCCGGTCATGGCACCCTTGACTGACCGGTCGGGGGGCGGCCGGGGAGGTCGACCGAGTGAAGGGGCCCGGGGGTGTACCTGAAGAACCTGACGCTGCGCGGCTTCAAGTCCTTCGCCTCCGCCACCACGCTCCGCTTCGAGCCCGGGATCACCTGCGTCGTCGGCCCGAACGGATCGGGCAAGTCCAACGTGGTGGACGCGCTCGCCTGGGTGATGGGCGAGCAGGGGGCGAAGAGCCTGCGCGGCGGCAAGATGGAGGACGTCATCTTCGCGGGGACGTCCTCCCGAGCCCCCCTGGGGCGCGCCGAGGTCAGCCTGACCATCGACAACTCCGACGGCGCGCTGCCGATCGACTACACCGAGGTCACCATCAGGCGGACGATGTTCCGCAACGGCGGCTCGGAGTACGCCATCAACGGCGACACCTGCCGCCTCCTCGACATCCAGGACCTGCTCAGCGACTCCGGCATCGGCCGCGAGATGCACGTCATCGTCGGCCAGGGCCAGCTGGACACCGTGCTGCACGCCGGCCCGGAGGAGCGCCGCGCGCTCATCGAGGAGGCCGCCGGCATCCTCAAGCACCGCAAGCGCAAGGAGAAGGCGCTCCGCAAGCTCGACGCGATGCAGGGCAACCTGGACCGGGTCACCGACCTCACCGCGGAGCTGCGCCGCCGGCTCAAGCCGCTGGGCCGCCAGGCCGAGCTGGCCCGGCGCGCCGCCGTCATCCAGGCCGACCAGCGCGACGCCCGGCTCCGGCTGCTCGCCGACGACATCGTCACCCTCCGGGAGGCCCTGGACAAGGAGGAGGCCGACGAGGCGGAGGTGCGCGGCCGCCGGGAGGCCGCCGAGCGGTCGCTCGCCGACGCCCAGCGCCGCGAGTCGGTACTGGAGGAGGCGGCCGCCGAGGCGGCGCCCGCGCTGGCCCGCGCCCAGGAGGCCTACCACGGGCTGTCCCGGCTCAAGGAGCGGCTGGACGCGGTGGCCGGGCTGGCCGCCGAGCGGCACCGCAACCTCTCCGCCGGACCGGAGGAGCAGCGCACCGGGCGCGACCCCGAGGAGCTGGAGCGCGAGGCCGAGGAGGCCGCCGCCCAGGAGGAGGAGCTGCAGTACCGGCTGGACGAGGCGCGCGCCTCGCTGGAGGAGGCCGTCGCCCGGCGCGCCGCCTCGGAGTCGGCGCTGGAGACCGAGGAGCGCCGGCTGGCCGCCGCGGCCCGGGCCGCCGCCGACCGCAGGGAGGGCCTGGTCCGGCTGCGCGGCAAGGTCGAGGCGCTGCGCAGCAGGCTCACCGCCAGCGAGGACGAGGTGCGCCGGCTGGACGACGCCGCGCTGGAGGCCCGGGAGCGGGCCGAGGCCGCCCGGCTGGAGCACGAGGAGGCCGCGGCCGCCTCCGAGGGCCTGGAGGAGGGCGACGCCGAGCTCGACGCGGCCCTGGAGGCCGCCCGCGCCGAACTGGAGGCCGCCGAGGCCGAACTGGGCGGGCTGCGCTCCGCCGAGCGCACCGCCGAGCGGGAGCGTGCCGCGCTCACCGCCCGGAAAGAGGCCCTGGAGATGGGGCTGGAGCGCAAGGACGGCGCGGCCGCGCTGCTCGGCGCCGGGGAGCGGCTGCCCGGCCTGATCGGGTCGCTGGCCGGGCTGATCGACGTCGAACCGGGGCGGGAGACCGCGGTCGCCGCCGCCCTGGGCGCCGCCTCCGACGCGGTCGCGGTGGACGGGCACGGCACCGCCGAGACCGCGCTCGCCCTGCTCAGGGAGGACGACGCCGGCCGCGCCGGGATCGTCGTCGCGGCCGCCCCCGGCGCCGCCGAGCCCCGCTCCCGGTGGCCGGAGCCGCCGGAGGGGCTGCGCTACGCCCGCGACGCGGTCACCGCCCCCGAGGCGCTGGACGCCGCCCTCACCGCCCTGCTGGACCGGGTGGTGCTGGTGGCCGGCGCCGCCCAGGCCCGCTCGGTGCGCGCCGCCGACCCCCGGCTGAGCTGCGTCACCCCCGACGGCGACGTGTTCGGGCCGGTGCTGGTGCGCGGCGGTTCGGCGTCCGCGCCGAGCCTGCTGGAGGTGCAGGCCGCGGTGGAGGAGGCCGGCGAGCGGATCGCGGCCGCCGCGGACGCGTGCGAGCGCGCCGCCGCCGGGATCGCCGGGGCCGAGGAGCGCCGCGCCGCGGCCAAGGCCGCCCTGGCCGAGCTGGACGCCCGCCGCCGCCAGGCCGACAAGCGGCGCAACGAGATCGCCGGGCGCCTGGGCAAGCTGGGCGGCCAGGCGCGCGCCGCCGAGGCCGAGGTGGAGCGGTATGCGGCCGCCGCGGCCAAGGCCGCCGCCGGGCGCACCGCCGACCTGGACCGGCTGGCCGAGCAGGAGCGGCGGCTGGCCGCCGCCGAGGCCGAGCCGGCCGAGGACGGCGAGCCGGACACCGGGATCCGCGATGAGCTGGCCCTGGAGGCCGCCGAGGCGCGGCGGCTGGAGACGGAGGCCCGGCTGGCGGTGCGCACCGCCGAGGAGCGGGCCCGCTCCATCGCCGGGCGCGCCGACGGCCTGCTGCGCCAGGCCGAGGCGGAGCGGGAGGCGCGGCTCCGCGCCGAGCAGCGGCGCCGGCTCCGCGCCGAGCAGTCCCGGGTGGCCGAGGCGGTCGCGCAGGCGGCCGGGCTGGCCCTGGAGCGGATCGGCTCCTCGCTGGCCGAGGCGGACACCCGGCGCGCCGAGGCCGAGCGGCTCCGCGCCGAGCGCGACGCCGAGCTGAAGACGGTCCGGGCCCGGGTCCGCGAGCTCTCCGTCGAGCTGGAGAAGCTGGTCAACGTGGTGCACGGCAGCGAGGTCGCGCGGGCCGAGCGCAGGCTCCGCCTGGAGCAGCTGGAGACCCGCGCCCTGGAGGAGATGGGCGTGGAGGTCCCGGTGCTGGTCGCCGAGTACGGCCCGCGCGTCCCGGTCCCGCCGCCGCCCGGCGCCGAAGGGGAGGACGCCGTCCCGCTGCCCTACGTCCGCGAGGTGCAGGAGAAGCGGGCCAAGGAGGCCGAGCGGCAGCTCAACCGGCTGGGCAAGATCAACCCGCTGGCGCTGGAGGAGTTCGCCGCCCTGGAGGAGCGGCACTCCTTCCTCAACGCCCAGCTGGAGGACCTCAAGAAGACCCGGCGCGACCTGCTCACCGTGGTCAAGGAGGTGGACGACCGGGTGCAGGAGGTCTTCTCCTCCGCCTACGCCGACGTGCAGCGCGAGTTCGAGCAGATCTTCGCCCGGCTGTTCCCCGGCGGCGACGGCCGCCTGGTGCTCACCGAGCCGGACGACATGCTGGCCACCGGCGTCGAGGTGGAGGCCCGCCCGCCCGGCAAGCGGGTCAAGCGGCTCTCCCTGCTCTCCGGCGGCGAGCGCTCGCTGACCGCGGTCGCCTTCCTCGCCGCGATCTTCAAGGCGCGCCCCTCCCCGTTCTACGTGATGGACGAGGTCGAGGCGGCCCTGGACGACACCAACCTGCAGCGGCTGCTGCTGATCTTCGAGGAGCTGCGCTCCTCCTCGCAGCTGATCGTGATCACCCACCAGAAGCGCACCATGGAGGCGGGCGACGCGCTGTACGGCGTCACCATGCAGGGTGACGGGATCTCCAAGGTGATCAGCCAGAAACTGGAGCGCGCCGCGGGCTGAACCGGCCCTGCCCCCTGCTCAGGGGAGCGGCCTGCGCGGGCAGAGCGTGCACGGCGCACTAAAGTGGACATGACGGCCCGAGTGCCCCGCGTGCGGGGCGCCGGGCCGCGGCACCGACCGAGCGAAGTCCGGCGGGCGGCCCCGCCGCCCGGTGATCCGGCGCTGTCCCGCAACTGTGACGCCCGCCGAGAGGCGGGACGAGCCAGGCCGCCTCGCCGGTGCCGGCGACCACTGTCCTCGTGGAAAGGGCGGTCCGCACCCGGCGGGCCGGGCGCCTTCCACCCTCGACGAAGGAGTCCCGTGCGCATCGCACGTCTGGCACCGGCGGTCCTGCTGCCCGCCGTTCTCGTACTCACCGGCTGCGGCGGCGGCGAGCAGCCCGCCGAGGACAAGGCGGAGGGCGGCGGCGCGTTCCCGGTCACCGTCACCGACGCCCGGGGCGAGGTCACCCTGGACGCCCGCCCGGAGCGGATCGTCTCCCTCTCCCCCACCTCCACCGAGATGCTGTTCGCGGTCGGCGCGGGCGAGCAGGTCGCCGCCGTCGACGAGTACTCCAACTACCCGGAGGAGGCGCCCACCACCGACCTGTCCGGGTTCACCCCCAACGTGGAGGCGATCGCCGAGGAGGACCCCGACCTGGTCATCCTCGCCCGGGACGCGGAGAAGACCGCCGACCAGCTGGAGAAGATCGACGTCCCGGTCCTGGTCCTGGACGCCGCGCAGACCTTCGACGACACCTACGCCCAGATGCGGCTGCTCGGCGAGGCCACCGGCAACGCCGAGGAGGCCGACACCGCCGCCGGGGAGGTCGAGGAGGACATCGAGAAGATCGCCGCCGAGACCAAGGAGGGGCTCGGCGACGAGTCGCCCACCGTCTACCACGAGGTCGACGAGGGGATGTACTCCGCCACCTCCGACACCTTCATCGGCCAGGTCTACTCCGAGCTGGGGCTGACCAACATCGCCGACCAGGCCGAGGGCGCCGCCGAGTCCGGCGGCTACCCGCAGCTCTCCCCGGAGTTCGTCGTCGAGGAGAACCCGGACCTGATCTTCGTCGCCTACCCCGGCGCGGACGCGGTCTCGGAGCTGAAGAAGCGGGACGCCTTCGACACCGTGACCGCGGTCAAGGAGGACGGCGTCGTCCAGTTCGACGAGGACATCGCCTCCCGGTGGGGTCCGCGCATCGTCGACCTGGCGCAGAGCGTCTCCGACGCGGCCCTGGCCGCCCAGGGGTCCTGATCGGCGTGGGGGCTCGGAGAGCGGCGGCGTGGGCCTGGTTCGCCGGCGCGGCCGCCTTCCTCGCGGCGGCGGTCCTCCTCGGGGTCGCGGCCGGCTACGCCTCGATCACCCCCGGCCAGATCGCCGGGACGCTGGTCGCCAAGGCCGTGCCGGGGATGGAGCCCCCGCTGAACGACCGGCAGCTCGCGGTGCTGGTGGAGCTGCGCCTGCCCCGGGTGGTGCTGGGGGCGATGGTCGGTGCGCTGCTCGCCGTCGCCGGCGCCGCCTACCAGGGCGTCTTCCGCAACCCCCTGGCCGACCCGTACCTGCTCGGGGCGGCCGGGGGCGCCGGTCTCGGCGCCACCCTGGTGATGGCCTTCGGGTCGGCCTGGTTCGCGGGGCCCCGCGCCATGGTCCCGGTGGCCGCCTTCCTCGGTGCGCTGATCGGCGTGGCCGCCGCCTACCTGCTGGGCCGCTCCGCGGGGCGGAACGGCACCGCCTCCCTGGTGCTCGCCGGCGTCGCGGTCTCCTCCTTCCTGTCCGCGGTGCAGACCCTGGTCCAGCAGATGCGCATCGACGAGCTGCAGCGGATCTACGCCTGGCTGCTCGGCGGGCTGTCCAAGGGCGGCTGGGAGGACGTGGCGATGGTCGCCCCCTACGCGATCCTGGGCACCGCGGTCGTGCTGGTCTGCGGCCCGCTGCTGGACCTGCTGGCCCTGGGCGACGAGAAGGCGGTCAGCCTGGGCCTGAACACCACCGCGGTGCGGCTGGTGGTGATCGGCGCCGCATCGCTGGCCACCGCGTCGGCGGTCGCGGTCGCCGGGCTGATCGGCTTCGTCGGCATCGTGGTGCCGCACGTGGTGCGCCGCCTGGTGGGCACCGGCTACCGGCTCATCCTGCCGATGTCGCTGCTCTGCGGGGCCGGGTTCCTCGTCCTGGTCGACGTTCTGGCGCGCACCGTCATCGCCCCGGCGGAGCTTCCGCTGGGGGTGGTCACCGCCTTCCTGGGGGCCCCGTTCTTCATCGTGATCCTGCGCACCACCCGGCACCGCGCGACCTGACCGGGCCCCGGGCGTGACCGGATCGCGGCCGCTGGTCTGCGAAACTGGTCTGCGCCGCGCCTTCCGCCCCCGACCAGGCCGGGCCTGCGGCCGACCGGGCGCGGCGCCCCGCGACGAGGGGCGGTGCCATTGACGCGTCCCACTTCTCGACCGCGGGCCGGGGGACCTCGCAAGGAGACTGATGGACTACACGATCTTCGCCGTTGCCGTATTCGTCGTCGCCCTCCTGGTGTTCGGCGGCGTCTTCCTGATCAGGCCGAGGCGCCCCGGAAGCGGAGCCGACGAGCGGCCCGCCGACGAGGGCCGGGAGGCGGCCGCCACCGCGACCGCGGAGCCCGAGGCGCCCGAGCGGGAGGCCGGGCCGGCCGAGCGGATCGACGTGACCGAGGGGGCCGAGCACGCCCCGCCGGCGGAGCCGGAGCCCGCCGCGCCCGAGATCGAGACGCCCCCGCCGTCCGCCGGCCGGCTGGTCCGGCTGCGCGCCCGGCTGGCCCGCTCGCAGAGCGTCTTCGGCCAGGGCCTGCTCACCCTGCTCTCCTCCGACAAGCTGGACGACGACGCCTGGGACGAGATCGAGGACACCCTGATCACCGCCGACATCGGCGTGACCTCGGCCTCCCAGATCGTCGAGAACCTGCGCACCAAGGTCAAGGTGCTGGGCAGCCGCACCCCCGAGGAGGTGCGCGGACTCCTCCGCGAGGAGCTGCTCGCGCAGATCGGGACCGAGACCGACCGCACCGTGCACACCGGCCCGCACGGCGACCGGCCGGGCGTGGTGATGGTCGTCGGGGTGAACGGCACCGGCAAGACCACCACCACCGGCAAGCTCGCCCGGGTGCTGGTCGGCGACGGCCGCAGTGTGGTGCTGGGCGCCGCCGACACCTTCCGCGCCGCCGCCGCCGACCAGCTGGAGACCTGGGGGAGCCGGGTCGGTGCGCCGGTCGTCCGCAAGGACGAGGGCGCCGACCCCGCCAGCGTCGCCTTCGACGCGGTCTCCCGCGGCGTCGAGGAGGGGGCCGACACCGTCATCGTGGACACCGCCGGCCGGCTGCACACCAAGACCGGGCTGATGGACGAGCTCGGCAAGGTCAAGCGGGTGGTGGAGAAGAAGTCCCAGGTGGACGAGGTGCTGCTGGTGCTGGACGCCACCACCGGGCAGAACGGGCTGCGCCAGGCCCGGGTCTTCGCGGAGGTCGTCAACATCACCGGCATCGTCCTCACCAAGCTGGACGGCACCGCCAAGGGCGGCATCATCGTCCAGGTCCAGCGCGAGCTCGGCGTCCCGGTCAAGCTGGTCGGCCTCGGCGAGGGCCCCGACGACCTGGCGCCCTTCGACCCGGAGGGCTTCGTCGACGCGATCCTCGGCGGCGCGGAGGAGGGCTAGCCCGCCGCACCGGGAACGCACCGGGGCCGGCCTCCCAGCAGGGAGGGCCGGCCCTTCGCCGTCTCCGGGGCCGGGAGCCTCCCCGGGCGGCGCCGGGCCCGGTGCCCGAGCGGGCCCGCGTCACCCGCCCGTAACGCGCGGACGAGGTGTTTTACAGCTGCGCAACAAGCCCAGAGCGGTGGGGAAACACGGCGGGCGGACAGTTGCCGTCGAGGCGTTCACGCGGTGCCCGACGATGTGCTCGCGCCGTCCGCCGGCGGATCCCCGCATCCCCCACCCGTATTTCCCTGAAGGCCGTTCAAGGAGGCGACCCATGGAAGGGCTCGACACGGGCACCACCGCGTGGCTGCTGATCAGTGCCGCTCTGGTGATGCTGATGACGCCGGGGCTGGCGTTCTTCTACGGAGGCATGTCCCGCGCCAAGAGCGTGCTGAACATGATGCTGATGAGCTTCGCCAGCATCGCGGTGGTCAGCGTGCTGTGGGTGCTGGTCGGGCACACGCTGGCCTACGGCGGCGGCTCCGGACCGCTCAGCCCGTTCATCGGCGGGCTCGACGACGCCGGCCTGAGCAGCATGATCGGCGAGATCGACGCGGAGGGCGGCTACCCGCTCCTGGTCGACGCCGGCTTCCAGATGATGTTCGCGGTCATCACCGTCGCCCTGATCAGCGGTGCCATCGCCGACCGGGCCAAGTTCGGCGCCTGGCTGCTGTTCGTCCCGGTGTGGTCCCTGCTGGTCTACTTCCCGGTGGCGCACTGGGTGTGGGGCGGCGGCCTGGTGCAGATGCTCGACATCGGCGGCGCCGAGGTGATCGACTTCGCCGGCGGCACCGCGGTGCACATCAACGCCGGTGCCGCCGCGCTCGCCCTCACCTTCGTGCTGGGCCGCCGCAAGGGCTTCGGCTCGGAGTCGATGCGCCCGCACAACCTGCCCTTCGTGCTGCTCGGCGCGGCCCTGCTCTGGTTCGGCTGGTTCGGCTTCAACGGCGGCTCCGCCTACGCGGCGGACGCCTCGGCCGCCCTGGCGCTGGTCAACACCCAGGTCGCCACCGCCGCCGCGACCGGCGCCTGGATGCTGGTGGAGCGGCTGCGCTACGGCAAGGTGACCGCGCTCGGCTTCGCCTCCGGCGCCATCGCCGGCCTGGTCGCCATCACCCCGGCCGCGGCCGACGTGACCCCGGTCGGCGCGATCGCCCTGGGCCTGCTCGCCGGCGGGGTCTGCGCCTACGCCATCAGCTGGAAGTTCCGGTTCAAGTACGACGACGCCCTGGACGTGGTCGGCATCCACATGGTCGGCGGGATCATCGGCTCCCTGGCGCTGGGGCTGCTCGCCTCCGAGGCCGCCGGCGGCAACACCGACGGGCTGCTCTACGGCGGCGACGGCTACCTGCTGCTGGTGCAGCTGGTCGCGGTGGCCGGGGTGGCGCTCTACTCCTTCGTCCTCACCTACGTCATCGGCAAGGCCATCGACCTGGTGATGGGCTTCCGGATCCCGGTCCACGTGGAGACCAACGGCCTCGACGGCGAGCTGCACTCCGAGACCGCCTACGCCTTCGACGAACTGGACGAATACGAGCTCTCCTCGCCGACGCCTCCGGGCGAGGAGGTCGCCCCGCGGTAGGTCCCGGACCCCGCCGCTCAGCGCCGAGCGGCGGGGTCCGGGCCGGTGACGCCGCAGGGCGGACCCTGGGCCGACGACGGGCCGGCGCCCGCGCCGGCCCAGCGGTGCGTCCGGGAGCGGAACGGCCGGAAAGCGGGGCGGTACGGGAAGTCCGGGCGATTCGTGAGCCGTCGTTTGCCAGGAGTGAGGGCGGGATTCGGTACTCTGGCACGCACGGAAGGGCCGGACGGCGCCCGCGGCTGCTCAGCCGCGGCCGGTACCGCCTGGAGCGGCCCTCCGGAACCGCGCCCGGAGCCCTCGGAGGCTCCCGCGCGTCCCGTGACCGACTGAAGAGAGCCCGACATCTCCGCGCACCCCGGAACGAGAGCCGTGCCGCGGGAGCGCCCGCAACGGGCCTGGAGGCAAGATGGCGCCGGTTAAGTCCAGCAGACGACGGTCGAACGGACCGCTCACCTATGCCGCGATGGCGGCTGCGGTCGCGCTCGGCGCGTCCGGCTGCTCCCTCGACCTGAGCGATCTGACCCCGGGCGGCGGGGGGGAGCCCAGCGCGACCGAGGCCGCCCCGGTCGACGCCGCGCCGGTGTTCGAGGGAGCCCTGGAGCAGCTGCGCTCCGCCCCGGCCGTCGCGGTCCAGGGCAAGGTCGCCGCAGGTGAGGGCAAGGAGGGCGTGAACGACACCGCCCTCACCGTCACCAGTGCCGGCACCACGCAGGGCACCTACAAGGAGGGGGAGAACGAGGCCGAGGTACTGGAGGTCGACGGCCGCCTCTTCGTGAACGCCGCCGACGAGTTCTGGCTCGACCAGAGCATCGCCAACCCCGACTCCAGCGAGTACGCCGGGTCCTGGGTCCGGGTCGCGCCGTCGATGCTGGGGGTCGACCCCGGCCAGGTGCTGGCCCCGGACGCGCTCGCCGACATCCTGGAGGGGCTGGGGACCAAGTCGGCCAAGGCCGAGCTGGAGGACCTCGACGGAACCCCGGGCTACCGCGTCGACCTGGAGGGCGGCGAGAAGAACCGGGTGTGGATCAGCGAAGAGGAGCCCTACCGGCTGCTCCGGATGGAGATCGAGAACCTCGCCCCGGAGGGGGAGGAGGAGGGCTCCCGGGTCCAGCTCGACCTGACCCAGCCGGAGCAGGCCGACGTGGACAAGGTCTACGACGACGCGATCACCGCCACCGAGGAGGAGCTGACCTCCTCCCGGGACGCCCGGATCGCGCTGCAGTGGGACGGCCAGCTCCAGCTCGACTGCCAGACCGGCGGCCAGTGCACCATCTCCGGCACCGCCAAGGACGTCTCCGAGGGCGAGGGCGAGGGCAAGGTCATCGTCCGGCTCGACGCGACGTTCAAGAACGACGAGCTCGGCGAGAAGAAGTGCAACGCCTCCGAGGTGCTGGCGGCGGGCGGCAGCGTGGGCATCTCGTGCAGCGCCGACTACGCGCTGGAGCCCAGTGAGCAGCCGCAGGAGTACGAGATCAACGCCAGCGGCCTGCTCTCCACCCGCGGGCTGAGCAAGTCGGCCGGCGAGGAGATCGCCAAGAGCCTGAAGGAGGCCAAGAAGGCCGGGGCCTCCGGCGGCGAGGCCTCCCCCGAGGAGGAGGGCGCCTCCGAGGAGCCCGCCGGGGGCGGCGGGAACTGATCCCGCCCCTCTGCGCCCCGGGCCGGCCGACCGGCCCGGGGCGCTCGCACGCGGACCCGAAAGGGGCCGCGACCGGGGGCGCGCGACGGGCGCCCCGGCAGGTAACCTAGGAAGCCAATCCCGAGACGAAGGACTGGCCACACTCGTGTTCGAGACGCTCTCCGACCGGCTGACATCGGTCTTCACCTCGCTGCGCGGCAAGGGCCGGCTGTCCGAGGAGGACATCAACGCCACCGCGCGGGAGATCCGCCTCGCGCTGCTGGAGGCGGATGTCGCCCTGCCCGTGGTCCGCGAGTTCATCGGGCGGATCAAGGAGCGTGCGCGCGGCGAGGAGGTCTCCAAGGCCCTCAACCCGGCGCAGCAGGTCATCAAGATCGTCAACGAGGAGCTCGTCGAGGTCCTCGGCGGCGAGACCCGCGAGATCCGGTTCGCCAAGAACCCGCCGACCGTCATCATGCTCGCCGGCCTGCAGGGCGCGGGCAAGACGACGCTGGCCGGCAAGCTGGCCCACTGGCTGGCCGCCCAGCGCAACACGCCGCTGCTGGTCGCCGCCGACCTGCAGCGCCCCAACGCCGTCACGCAGCTGCAGGTGGTCGGCGAGCGCGCCAAGGTCCCGGTGTTCGCGCCGCAGCCGGGCAACGGCGTGGGCGACCCGGTCCAGGTCGCCCGGGAGGCCGTCGAGCACGCCGAGCGCTCCAACCACAACGTCGTCATCGTCGACACCGCCGGCCGGCTCGGCGTGGACGCCGAGATGATGCAGCAGGCCGCGGACATCCGCGACGCGGTGCGGCCGGACGAGATCCTCTTCGTCGTCGACGCGATGATCGGCCAGGACGCGGTCAACACCGCCCAGGCCTTCCTGGACGGCGTCGGCTACGACGCGGTCGCCCTCACCAAGCTGGACGGCGACGCCCGCGGCGGTGCGGCGCTGTCCATCCGGCACATCACCGGGCGGCCGATCATGTTCGCCTCCACCGGTGAGAAGCTGGAGGACTTCGACCTCTTCCACCCGGACCGGATGGCCTCGCGCATCCTGGACATGGGTGACGTGCTGACCCTGATCGAGCAGGCGCAGCGCACCTTCGAGCAAGAAGAAGTCGACAAGATGGCCGGCAAGCTGGCCTCCGACGAGGACTTCACCCTCGACGACTTCCTCGAGCAGATCAGCATGGTCCGCAAGCTGGGCCCGATCGGCAACCTGCTCGGCATGATGCCCGGCATGGGTCAGATGCGCGATCAGATCAACAACGTCGACGACCGCGACCTGGACCGGATCACCGCGATCATCCGGTCGATGACCCCGGGGGAGCGGCAGAACCCCAAGCTGATCAACGGCTCCCGGCGGCTGCGCATCGCCAACGGCTCCGGCACCCAGGTCGGCGACGTGAGCGGCCTGGTCACCCGGTTCTTCGAGGCGCAGAAGATGATGCGCCAGATGAAGAACGGCGGGATGCCCGGCATGCCGGGGATGCCGGGCATGGGGGGCAACCGGAAGAAGGCCAAGGCCCAGGCGAAGAAGGCCAAGAAGGGCAAGCAGCGCAGCGGCAACCCGCTCAAGGCCAAGCAGCAGGAGGCGGAGAAGGCCGCCGAGCGGCAGCGCCGCCGCGAAGAGGGCGGCGGGCAGCAGCAGATGCCGGACCTGCCCCCGGGCCTGGGCGGCGGGCAGCTCCCGCCGGCCCTGGGCGGCGGCAAGATGCCCGACCTCTCCGCGTTCAAGCTCCCCGAGAAGTGACCCTCCGCCCCGGGCCGGCCTCCGGCCCGGGGCGGTGCCGCAGGGTGTGAGTTCGGGCGCACCGCGGCACCGGTACGGCCGCCGCGGCCGGGCCCCGGGGGCGGGCGGGGGCGGATCGACCCGCCCGGGGAGGCCGGGACGCACCCGGCGCCGCCGCGGCTCTGGCATAATCGACGGTGCGACTCACGGCACCGGGCCGGCCCTCTACTTGCCCGGCGCCCACGTCCGGCCAGGACGGCCCCCGCAACCCCACGCGGAGCGCTTTCCGGCACCCACATCGTCATAGCAGGAGAAACCACTCCGTGGCTGTCAAGATCAAGCTCAAGCGTATGGGGAAGATCCGTACGCCGCAGTACCGCATCGTCGTCGCCGACGCCCGCACCAAGCGCGATGGCAAGGCCATCGAGGAGATCGGCAAGTACCACCCGAAGGAGCACCCCTCCTTCATCGAGGTCAAGTCCGAGCGGGCGCAGTACTGGCTGTCGCAGGGGGCCCAGCCCACCGACGCGGTGAAGACCATCCTGAAGCGCACCGGCGACTGGCAGGAGTTCAAGGGCCTGCCCAAGCCGCAGAAGCCGCTCCAGGTCGCCGAGCCCCGGAACAAGGAGGCCGAGGAGGCCGCCTTCCAGGCCGTGCTCAAGGAGCTCGTGCTGCCCGACAACGAGGGCAAGGGCAAGGGCAAGAAGTCCGAGAAGAAGGCCGACAAGGCGGCCGAGAAGCCCGCCGAGGCCGAGGAGAAGCCCGAGGGCGAGGCCTGACGTGCTGGAAGAGGCGCTTGAGCACCTGGTCAAGGGCATCGTGGCCAACGCCGACGATGTCCAGGTGAGAGCCCGCAGGCTCCGCAAGGGCAAGGTGCTCGAAGTCCGGGTCCACCCCGACGACCTCGGGAAGGTGATCGGCCGCAACGGCCGCACCGCCAAGGCGCTGCGGACCGTCGTCGGCTCACTGGCCGGCGGCAAGTACGTCCGCGTCGACCTGCTGGACCTTCACGAAGTGCGCTGAACCGCGCACCGGGGCGCCGATCCTGACGGGTCGGCGCCCCGGTGTCATGTCCGAAAGAGGGCCGAGCGGCCCCGGACCCGCCGGACCGCGCCCGGCACCCCTCGCCGAGGGGAAGGCGGCACACCGCCGCCCGCGCGGAGCCATCGAGAGACGACTGGGAGAGGGATGCGCCTCGTTGTCGGCCGGATCGGCCGGGCCCACGGAATCCGCGGCGACGTCGCGGTGGACGTGCGCACCGACGACCCCGTCCTGCGCTTCGCCGTCGGCGCCCGGCTGCTCACCGACCCCGAGCGGACCGGGCCGCTGACGGTGGCCGCGGTCCGGAGGCACTCGGGCCGGCTGCTGGTCCGCTTCGAAGCGGTCGGCGACCGCGACGCGGCCGAGGCCCTGCGCGGCACCGTGCTGCTGGTGGAGTCCGACGAGATCGCCCCGCTGGACGACCCGGACGAGTTCCACGACCATGAACTGATCGGGCTGCGCGCGGTCACCGTCGACGGGGCCGAGGTCGGCACCGTCGCGGACGTGCTGCACCACGCCCAGGACACCCTGGTGATCGACCGCGGCCCCGGCGCCGAGGCGCTGGTGCCGTTCGTCCGGGAGATCGTTCCCGAGGTCGACACCGAAGCGGGGCGGATCACCATCGACCCGCCCCCCGGGCTGCTCGAGCTGGGCGCCCCCGAGAGAACCGACTGACCGCCCATGCGCATCGACATCGTCACCATCTTCCCGGACTACTTCGCGCCGCTGGAGCTCTCACTCATCGGCAAGGCGCGGGCCGCCGGCATCCTCGACGTGCACCTGCACGACCTTCGCTCCTGGACCTACGACCGGCACAACACCGTCGACGACACGCCTTGCGGCGGCGGGCCGGGCATGGTGATGAAGCCCGAGCCGTGGGGGGAGGCGCTGGACGCCGTCATCGCGGCCGGCGCCGCGGCGCTGGGCCGGCCGGACGCGGTGCCCACCCTGGTGCTGCCCACCCCCAGCGGGGTGCCGTTCACCCAGGCGAAGGCCGGCGACCTGGCCGCGGAGCCGTGGCTGCTGTTCGCCTGCGGCCGCTACGAGGGGATCGACTCCCGGGTCGCGGAGGAGGCCGCCGAGCGGATGCCGGTGGTGGAGCTGAGCATCGGCGACTACGTGCTGGCCGGCGGGGAGTCGGCCACGCTGGTCATGGTCGAGACGGTCTCCCGGCTGCTCCCCGGTGTGCTCGGGAACACCGAGTCGGTCACCCAGGACTCCTTCGCCCCGGGTGAGATGGAGAACCTGCTGGAGGGGCCGGTCTACACCAAGCCGTCGGTGTGGCGCGGCCGGGAGGTGCCCCCGGTGCTGCTCTCCGGCAACCACGGGGCGGTCGACCGGTGGCGCCGCGACCAGGCGCTGCGCAAGACCGCGCGGAACCGGCCGGAGCTGCTGGACCGGATTCCGGCCGACCGCCTCGACCGCCACGACCTGGAAGTCCTCGAAGGCGTCCGGTTACAGGCCGGGCCCGAATCTATGGCAGACTAGACGAGTTGCCCCTGCCGTAGACGTTTGTCCGTACGCTGTCGGCTGTCGCCCACGGCCGCGGAGAATTCCGCCAGAGGCACACCTTCGACCCCGGCAGCAGAATCCGCCCGCGCGAACCGCAATGTCCGTCGCCGCGGCGCGCAACCGATGAGGAATCGCTGAGATGCACACCGCTATCCAGGAGCTTGAGAAGACCCAGCTGCGCTCCGACGTTCCCGACTTCCGCCCGGGCGACACGCTCAACGTGCACGTGCGGGTCACCGAGGGCAACCGGACCCGTGTCCAGGTCTTCAAGGGCGTCGTGATCCGGCGGCAGGGCCCGGGTGCCCGGGAGACCTTCACGGTCCGCAAGATCAGCTACGGCGTCGGTGTCGAGCGCACCTTCCCCGTGCACACCCCGGTGATCGAGAAGATCGAGGTCGCCTCCCGCGGCCGCGTCCGTCGCGCCAAGCTGTACTACCTGCGCAACCTGCGCGGCAAGGCCGCCCGCATCCGCGAGCGCCGCGAGCCGATCGCCAAGTAGCGTCCGGCGGCGCCGGTTCCGGCCCGGCGCATTGCACGGCGCCCGCGGCGCCGCTCGGATAAGCTTCGTTCCCGATGAGCAACGAAGCGTCCGACCCGAAGCAGACTGGCTCCCCCGAGCATGAGCACGGGGGAGCCAGACCCGTCTCCGGGGCGGAAGGGGCCGATGGGCCGGATGATCCCGGGGGGAGCGCGCAGAACGAGATGAACGCCAAGAAACAGGACACGGGCGCGAAGTCGGGCTCCTTCTGGAGAGAGCTTCCCCTGCTGATCGTGATCGCGCTGGTCTTGGCGTTCGTCATCAAGACCTGGGTGGTCCAGCCGTTCTTCATCCCGTCCAAGTCGATGGAGGACACCCTCCAGATCGGCGACCGGGTCCTGGTCAACAAGCTCGTCTACCAGGTCCGCGAGATCGAGCGCGGCGACGTGGTGGTGTTCAACGGCGCGGGCACCTGGGACGAGGAGGGCGTCCGGCCGGAGCCGTCGGGCAACCCGGTGAACCGGGCGTTCACCTGGGTCGGCCAGCAGCTCGGCGTGCAGCCCACCGGCAAGGACTACATCAAGCGGGTGATCGGCGTCGGCGGCGACACCGTGGAGTGCTGCGACGCCGAGGGCAGGGTCCTGGTCAACGGCGAGCCGCTGGACGAAGACGCCTACCTCTACCCGGGCAGCCGGGAGACGCACACCGAGTTCGGCCCGGTCAAGGTGCCCGAGGGCCGACTGTGGCTGATGGGCGACCACCGGCAGATCTCCTATGACTCCCGGCTGCACCAGAACGATCCCGGCGAGGGGACCATCGCCGAGGACGACGTGATCGGCCGGGCGTTCGTGCTGGTGTGGCCGTTCGACCGGATGACCACGCTGCCCATCCCGGAGACCTTCGAGCCGCTGAACGAGGAGGGCGAGAAGGCCGCGGCCGCCGCACCGGTGCCCGACGCGTCCCCGCTCGCCCTCGGCGTGGTCGGCGTGCTCCCGCTGCCGCTGCTCTCCCGCCGGCTGCGCCGGCGCGCCCCGTACGCGCAGGATTCCGCCGAATGACAGCGCGCGGTTGACAGATGCCGCATGATGGACCTGGGGCGGAAGACGTCCGCTTTCGAGCATGGCGGGACCAGTAGGCGCCGAACGGGGCGAAGGGGGCCGGGCCGGCGGACCTGAAGTGCACGACGGAAGCGAGTGCGAGATGAGTTCTGAGGACCTGGAGAAGTACGAGGCCGAGATGGAGCTCCAGCTCTATCGGGAGTACCGCGACGTCGTCGGCCTGTTCAGCTACGTGGTGGAGACCGAGCGCCGGTTCTACCTCACCAACCACGTGGATCTGCAGCCGCGGAGCACCGAGAACGGCGAGATGTACTTCGAGGTCGCGATGGAGGACGCCTGGGTCTGGGACATGTACCGCCCGGCCAGGTTCGTGCGCAACGTCCGAGTGGTGACCTTCAAAGACGTCAACGTCGAGGAGATCACCAAGTCCGACCTGGAGGTCCCGCCGGGCGGCCGCCCGCAGGGCTGATCCCGATACACGTACCCGACCCGAGGCGGGGGCCGCACGGCCCCCGCCTCGGCCGTTCCCGGAGATCTCCCCGGCCCGCCGCCGGGGGAGAGGTGGGGAGGCGGAGCGGGGAAGGCGGGGAAGGACGGGGGACAGGAGTCCCGGCCGGGTGCGGCGCCTCGCGGAGCGAAGGCTCAAGCGGGCGGCGAGGGTAGGGGGCGTGCCAGCCGGTCGGTCGGGCGCGGCGCCTCGCAGGGCGGGGGTTCAAGCGGGCGGCGACGGCGCAGGTAGGGGCGGGGCCAGGCGCCCCGGCCGGGCGCGGCGCCTCGCGGAGCGAAGGTTCAAGCGGGCGGCGACGGCGCAGGCAGGGGCGTGTCGGCTGGTCGGGCGGGCGCGGCGCCCCACGGGGCCGGGGTTCAAGCGGGCGGCGAGGGCGGGGAGAGGGACCGGCTGGTCGGTCGGGTGCGGCAGGGCGGGCCGGGGCGGCGTTCACCGGTCCGCCCCCGGGCGCCCGGCGAGGGGGAAGAGGAGGAAAGCGCTGTTCCGGTGGTGGGGCCGGGCCCGCCGCGCCGGCGGAGGGGGTTATGTCCGCTGTGTCGGATCGCCGGCGGGGATCGGGCGGGCCGGGGGTGCCCTGCGCACCTCGGCGGCACCCCCGATGACATCTACCGGCGAGTAGCACCCCCGGAAGCCCCGCCGCCCCCACCGTGGTCACTCAGAGTGGCCGAAGCGGGGCCCGCCGGGAGGACGAATGCGACATCCCGCCCCCTCACCGCCCCTCCCCAGGGTTCCGGCCCGGCCTTTCCCGCCTTCCCGGCGGCACGAGTCCCCGATCACCGTCGGAACCGGGGCCGTTCGGGCCTTCCGGGGCCCGTTCCGGCCCGGGATGCGCGCCCGGGAATCAGCGAGGTGCTCTCGCGGTGCGCAGGCCGCCCCCCACCGCCGTCACCCTCCGTATTCGCCCAGGTCAGGGTGGTGTCGGTGGTCGCCGGGCGGCCCGCCCCGGCGCCGGGGCGGCGCGGGAACGGCGAACCCGCCCCCTCACCCGCCCCACCGCCCTGCCGCAGGCGACCCGCCGACCCCGGCCCACTCCCGCCCTCGCCGCCCGCTTGAACCTCGGCCCCGCGAGGCGCCGCGCCCGCCCGACCGACCGGCCGGCACGCCCCCTGGCCTCGCCGCCGCCCGTTTGAACCTCCGCTCCGCGAGGCGCCGCGCCCGGGCGACACCCGCGCCCCGCCCCTTCCTCTGCCCTCGCCGCCTGCTTGAACCTTCACTTCGCGGGGTGCTGCGCCCGACCGACCGGCACGCCCCCTGCCCTCGCCGCTGGTTTGAACCCCCGCCCCGTGGGGCGCTGCGCCCGGCCGAGATGCCCGGCCCCGCCCCTTCCTCTGCCGTCGCCGCCCGCTTGAACCTTCACCCCGTGAGGCGCCGCGCCCGGCTGACGCCTTCACTCCGTCCCTACCTTCGCCGTCGCTGCTGGTCTGAACCCTGGCCCCGTGGGGCGCCGCGCCCGGCCGGGGTGCTCTGCCCGGCCCCTACCCGGGCCCTACCCGTGCTCCGCGGCCGTTCGCAGGGCCGCCGGATCCGGCTGTCCACAGGGGGCCGTCCACAGGCGGCGGATCGGTCCCCCGCTGCGCGGGCGGAGCGGCCACGGTGGAGGGCGGAGGTGGTCGGAGATGGGCTTCGAGACGCGGAGGCGGACCTGGAGCCGGGCGGCGCTCGCCCGCTACGGGGAGGACCTGGCCGCGGCGCACCTGCGCCGCACCGGGCTGCGGATCCTGGCGCGCAACTGGCGCTGCCGGGAAGGCGAGATCGACATCCTCGCCCGCTGGGGCGGCACGCTGATCGTGGTCGAGGTGAAGACCCGCACCGGGCTGCGGTTCGGCACGCCGCTGGAGGCGGTCGACCGGAGCAAGCGCAGACGGCTGCGGCGGCTGGCCCGGCTGTGGCGCGAGGAGAACCGGCGCGCCGCCCCGCCGCGCACCCGGGTCGACGTGATCGGCGTGCTGGTCCGCAGGGACGGCCGCGCCTATCTCCGGCACGACCGGGGGGTGGCCTGAATGCCGATCGCCCGTACCCGCTCGGTGGCGCTGGTCGGCGTCGAAGGGCACCCGGTCGAGGTCGAGGCCCACCTGGGGACCGGCCCGGCCGCGGTCACCCTGGTCGGGCTGCCCGACACCGCCCTGCGCGAGGCCCGGGACCGGATCCGGGCCGCCGTGGCCAACTCCGGGGAGAGCTGGCCCGACTGCGGCATCACGGTGAGCCTCTCCCCGGCCAGCCTGCCCAAGCGCGGCAGCGGATTCGATCTGGCCATCGCCGCCGCCGTGCTCGGCGCCGACGGCGCGGTCCCCGCCGAAGGCGTGCACGACAGCGTCTTCCTCGCCGAACTCGGCCTGGACGGCCGCACCCGCCCGGTCGGCGGGGTGCTCCCTGCGGTGCTGGCGGCCGCTCGGGCCGGCCTGCACACCTTCATCGTCGCCCGGGAGAACGCCGCCGAGGCCCGGCTCGTCCCCGGCGTCGAGGTGATCGCGGTCGGCTCGCTGCCCGAGCTGTTCGCGCGGCTGCGCGGCCGCCCGGTCGAGGAGACCGACCATCAGGAGGACACGGAGGAGGAGCCGGACCCGCCTGGGCGCCGCCCCGACCTCGCCGACGTCGCCGGCCAGCCGATGGCCCGCCGGGCCCTGGAGATCGCCGCGGCCGGCGGCCACCACCTGCTGCTGGTCGGACCGCCCGGAACAGGGAAGAGCCTGCTCGCCGAGCGGCTGCCCACCATCCTTCCCGAGCTGTGCACCGAGGACGCGGTGGAGGTCACCGCGGTGCACTCGGTCGCGGGGACCCTGCCCCGGGGCGGGCCCCTGATCACCAGGCCCCCGTACAGCGCCCCGCACCACTCGGCCACCCGCGCGGCGATGGTCGGCGGCGGCAGCAGCGTCATCCGTCCGGGCTGCGTCTCGCACGCCCACCGGGGCGTGCTCTTCTTGGACGAGGCCCCGGAATTCCAGCGGGGCGTCCTCGATGCGCTCCGCCAGCCGCTGGAGACGGGCGAGGTCCTGGTCTCCCGGGCGGCGGGCGCGGTCCGGTTCCCCGCCCGCTTCCAGCTGATGATGGCCGCCAACCCGTGCCCCTGCGCGCGCCCGGGGGCGGCCTGCATCTGCCCCGCCGCGGTGCGCCGCCGCTACCTGGGCACGCTCTCCGGGCCGCTGCTCGACCGGGTCGACCTCAAGCTCGAACTCCAACCGGTGACCCGCGCCGAGCTCCTCGCCGACCGGGCCTTCACCGAGGACTCCGCCACCGTCGCGGCCCGGGTCGCCGCGGCCCGGGAGCGCGCGGCCGACCGGTTCAAGGGCACCCCCTGGAGGGCCAACGCGGAGGTGCCCGGGGCCGAGCTGCGCCGCACCTTCCCGGTGGGCGACGCGGCCCGCGGCGTTCTGGCCGGGGCGATGGAGCGCGGTGAGATCAGCGCCCGCGGGGTCGACCGCACCCTGCGCGTCGCCTGGACCCTGGCCGACCTGGACGGCAGCCCGGCCCCCGAAGGCGACCACGCGGCCCTCGCCTACGCCCTCTGGTCGGGAGGCCACCCATGACCCGGGCACCGCACCGCGCCGGGGCCGGCGCCCGAGCCCCGGAGGGCAGAGCGGCCGGCCGCCCCGGGGCCGCAGTGCAGGGAGCGGGGGGAGCGGCACCGGGGACGCCGACCGCGTCCGCGCGCCCGCCCGGGGAGCCGGGCCCGGACCGCCCCTCCGGGGCCGCCCGCGCGGCCGTGCGCCCGCCCGGGAGCGCCGCCGGGGGAGGGAGCGCGTCCGCCGGGTCCTGCGGGAGCGGCCCCCGGAGGCGGGCCGGTGCACCATCCGCATCCCGTCCCCGCGGCACCGGGAGCGGGCGGTGACCGGGCCGGTGGAGGACGACGGCACGGCGCGGGCCTGCCTCACCGCGGCCGCTGAAGCGGGGGACGCCGCACTGGGGCGGCTGCTGCGCGAGCGGCCCGCGGCCGAGGTGTGGGCGGCGCTGCGGGGCGGGACCCTGGACCGGCTCCTCCCGGCGTCCGCGGAGGACCGCCGTCGGGACCGGACGGAGCGGTGGCGGCAGCGGGCCGAGCGGGTCGAGGCGGACCGGCTGCTGGACCGGGCGGCCGAGGCCGGTGCGCGGCTGGTGGCCCCGGGAGACCCCGAGTGGCCCGGCCGGCTCGACCCGCTCGGCGACCGCCGCCCCTACGCGCTGTGGGTCCGCGGCCGCAAGGACCTGCGCAACTCCTGCCTGCGCTCGGTGGCGGTGGTCGGGTCGCGGGCGGCCACCTCCTACGGGCTGCACGTCGCCTCGGAGCTGGGCCACGCGCTGTCCGTGCGGGCCTGGACCGTGGTCTCCGGCGGCGCGTACGGGATCGACTCAGCGGCGCACCGCGGGGCGCTGGCCGGCGGGGCGCCCACCGTGGCCGTGCTGGCCTGCGGCCCGGACCGGTTCTACCCGAGGGGGAACGAGGCGCTCTTCGGCGAGATCGCCGAGCACGGTGTCCTGGTCACCGAGAACGCTCCGGGAGCCGCGCCCACCAGGTACGGGTTCCTGGTGCGCAACCGGCTGATCGCCGCGCTCACCCCGGGCACCGTCGTGGTGGAGGCCGGACTGCGCAGCGGCGCGCTGAACACCGCGCACCACGCCCAGGAGCTGCACCGCACGGTGATGGCCGTACCGGGACCGGTCACCTCGGCGCTCTCGGCCGGCTGCCACCGGCTGCTCCGGGACTGGCAGGCGGTCTGCGTCGGCGGCGCCGCGGAGGTCGCCGAGCAGCTCGGCTCCATCGGAGAGGAGCTGGCCGGTACCGGCGGCACCGTGATGGCCTGCGACGGGCTGGATGAAGAGGCCCGCCGCATCCTGGAGGCGGTCCCGGAGAGGCCCGGGGCCGGCCCGGCCGCCGTAGCGGCTCAGGCCGGCACCGGCCTGGACACCGCCCTGCGCCACCTGGGCCTGCTGGCGGCCGGGGGCTTCATCGAACGCTGCCCCTCCGGCTGGCGCCGCCGGAAGGGCAGTGAGCCCCCGTAGCGGCGCGGCCGTCACCGGAGTGCGGCCGCCGCCCCGGCCGTCCTCCGCACGGGGAGGCGCTTCCCGCCCGCCGCCGAACCGAAAGGGGCGGTACCGGGAGGGGCGGCAGCGCAGAGGGCGCGGTCGTCCCGGCGGCGAGCGACGGAGGAGCGGGGGCGCCTTCCTGGGCCCGCCCCCGGTGCCCCCACCGGGAGCGGGGCCGCCTTTCCCGGTCGCTGCCGGAGGGGAGGCGCCCTGCCTGCCGGCGGGCGGAAGGGGGCGGCATCAGGAAGCGGATGCGGAGGGCCGCCGTCCCGGCCAGGGGCGGAGGGGCGGTGGCGGCTTCCCGCACCGGCACCGCTCCGCCTCCCGCACCTCCTCTCCACCGGGGCCGGCACCCCGGAGGGGCGGCGGGCGGAGCGCGGCGGGGGCGTCCTCCGCCGCCGAACAGGCGGTGAAGCGCGGAAGGGGTGCGGGAAACGCCCCGGTTCGTCCGGGAGAGCGGGGCGGGGCGCGGCTAGGGTTGGCGCATGGCGAAGAACTACAGCGACGGCTTCGTCGCAGACGGTCCGCTGCTGTTCATCTCCGGCCAGGTTCCCGAGGCCCCGGACGGCAGTGTCGCCGAGGGGGACGCCGTGGCGCAGACCCGGCAGGTCTTCCGGAACATCGAGGCGGTGCTCGGCGCGCACGGAGCGGACATCCGCCACCTGGTCAAGGTCAACTACTACCTGCGGCACATCGCCGACCTGCAGTCGGTCCGGCAGGTGCTGCGCGAGTTCCTGGTGCACGAGCCCCGGCCGGCGGCGACCCTGGTGGAGGTGACCGGGCTGGCCGACTCCCGCTTCCTGGTGGAGGTGGACGGGGTGGCCTGCCTGCCCCGGGAGCCGGGAGGGGAGCGGTGACCGCGGAGGAGCACCGGGAGCTGCTGGACGACTTCGCCCGGCACCTGGACGCCGAGCGCGGCCGGTCCGCGCACACGGTCCGCGCCTACCTGGGCGACGCCCGGAGCCTGCTGGCCTACGCCGCCGACCGCGGCGCCGGACCGGAGGGCATCGACATCGCCCTGCTCCGCGGCTGGCTGTCCCGGATGGCCGAGGCCGGGGCGAGCCGCGCCACCGTCGCCCGGCGGATCGCGGCGGCGCGGGCGCTCACCGCCTACCTGCACCGGCTCGGGCGGCTCGGCGACGACCCCGGCCCGCTGCTCGCCACCCCCGCGCGGCACCGGCGGCTGCCCAAGGTGCTGGGGGAGGAGCAGGCCGCCGCCGCTCTGGAGCGCCCGGCGGAGGACGAGGGGACCCCGCGCGGCCTGCGCCGGACCGCGGTGGTCGAGGTGCTCTACGCGACCGGCATCCGGGTGGCCGAGCTGTGCGGTCTGGACCTGGACGACGTGGACCGGGAGCGCGGAACCCTGCGCGTCCTCGGCAAGGGCGGCAAGGAGCGGACGGTGCCGGTCGGCGCGCCCGCCCTGGCGGCCCTGGACGCCTGGCTGCGCGACGGCCGCCCGGCGTTCGCCACCGGAGCCGGCGGCCGGGCGCTCTTCCTCGGCGCGCGCGGCGGGCGGCTGGGCACCCGGGGCGCCCGGCAGGACGTGCGCGACCGGATGGGGCCGGGCGAGGACGGCACCGGGTCCTCCCCGCACGCCCTGCGGCACAGCGCCGCCACCCACCTGCTCAACGGCGGAGCCGACCTGCGCAGCGTCCAGGAGTACCTGGGCCACTCCTCGCTGGACAGCACGCAGATCTACACCCATGTCTCCATCGACCGCCTCAAGGAGGTCTACCGGCAGGCGCATCCCCGTGCCTGACCCCGTGCCGCCGGGGGCGCAGGGCGGACGGCGCCTCCGGCGGGCGCCGAGCGCGCCGAAGGGGCGCCGCCCCTGCTCTCCTCTCGCCGGGGCCGGCGGGGCGCCGGAGCCCGCTCCGCCCTCCCGGTGGCGCCCTCCGGCGCCTCGGTGCAGGGCGCGGAGGAGGGGCCGTCGGCCCTGCGGCGGGGAGGAACCCGCGGGAGGAGGCGGGGAGAGGCGTCGGCGGCCCCGGCCGACCGGAGCGCGGCCGACCGGGCCCGCCCGGGCGGAGGCGGTGGAGCGGCCGTCCCGGTGCGGGCCGGGGGCGGCCGGGGGCCGGCCGTCCAGCGGGAGCAGCCGGACCGCGCCCAGGCCGAGGAGGGCCAGCGGATCGAGGTAGTCGCGGCCCAGCCGCAGCCCCCAGTGCAGGCAGGGGCCGCCAGGGCAGTGCCGGGCCCCCGGTTCCAGGGTGCCCAGCGGGTCGCCCGCGGCGACCGGGTCCCCGCGCGCCACCGAGGGGCTCACCGGCAGGTAGGTGGTGCGCAGCGCGCCGTGCCGCACCGAGACCGCGCCGACGCCGGCGACGCGCCCGGCGAACGCCACCCGGCCGGCGCCCGCCGCGCGCACCTCCGCTCCGGCCGGGGCGGCCAGGTCCACCCCGCGGTGGCCGGGCAGCCATGGCTCGGGAGGCGGGGCGAACGGGCGGACCACGCGCGGCCGGCCGTCCAGCGGCCACTGCCAGCGGTGCGCGTCGGCGGAGGCCGGGTGGGGACGGCAGCAGGCGAGCAGCAGGACCGCGGCGAGGAGCGGCAGCGCCGCGGCGGGCACCGGGCGCAGCAGGCGGCGGAGGCGGAGCGGTCGGCGGGGAACGGAGCGGGAGGGGGCGGAGAGGCGGATGGGGCGCATGTCCCCAGGGTGGCCGGGACCCGCCCGCCCTTCCAGGGGAATTCCGCGGGCTGTGGACGGGCGGTTCCGCCACCGCGACACGCGGGTTCCGGGGCGCATGTGCTTGACATCTCGCGGAGTCGGCGGTTACGGGGCGCGCCGCCATCCGATGCCGGTTAGAATCGTGGGCGGCTCACTGTGAGCCGACCAATTCGCACGCCCACGCGCCTTCCGCGAGGGAGGGGTCGTATCCACGGTCCGCACCGCCATCCGGCGGCGCGGCGGTCCGGCCGGGGCGTCAGGAGACAACCGAGGCGGGCCGCGCCCGCCGCGCCAGGGAGGAAGTGTCATGGCCACTGTCGTGACCATCCGTCAGCTGCTCGAGAGCGGCGTCCACTTCGGGCACCAGACCCGTCGCTGGAACCCGAAGATGAAGCGCTTCATCTTCACCGAGCGCAACGGCATCTACATCATCGACCTGCAGAAGTCGCTGGCCTACATCGACCGCGCCTACGAGTTCGTCAAGGAGACGGTCGCCCACGGCGGCACCATCCTCTTCGTCGGCACGAAGAAGCAGGCCCAGGAGGCCATCGACGAGCAGGCCCGCCGGGTCGGCATGCCCTACGTCAACCAGCGCTGGCTGGGCGGCATGCTCACCAACTTCTCCACCGTGCACAAGCGGCTCCAGCGCCTCAAGGAGCTGGAGGAGATCGACTTCGACGACGTCGCCGCCTCCGGCCTCACCAAGAAGGAGCTCCTCGGGCTGCGCCGCGAGAAGGAGAAGCTGGAGCGCACCCTCGGCGGTATCCGCGACATGGCCCGCGTGCCCAGCGCGGTCTGGATCGTGGACACCAAGAAGGAGCACATCGCGATCAGCGAGGCCCGGAAGCTGAACATCCCGGTCGTCGCGATCCTCGACACCAACTGCGACCCGGACGAGGTCGACTACCCGATCCCGGGCAACGACGACGCCATCCGCAGCGTCAGCCTGCTGACCCGCGTGGTCGCCGACGCGGTGGCCGACGGCCTCCTGGTCCGCTCCGGCGCCTCCGCCGGCGAGAAGAAGTCCGCCGAGGAGCCGCTGGCCGAGTGGGAGCGCGAGCTCCTGGAGGGCAAGGCCGAGGAGAAGCCCGCCGAGGCCGCTCCGGCCGCCGAGGCCCCGGCAGCTGAGGCCCCGGCCGCCGAGGCCGCCCCGGCGGAGGAGGCCGCTCCGGCCGCCGACGCCGAGGCCCCGGCCGCCGAGGGCCAGGAGCAGGCCTAGGCCCGCAGCCCTCCCGCCCCCGGGCGGGAGGGCCCCTTTCTCCCCGCGTCCACGTCGACCCACGTCAAGGGAAACAGAGAACAGCTATGGCGAACTTCAGCGCCGCCGACATCAAGAAGCTGCGCGACATGACCGGCGCCGGCATGATGGACAGCAAGAAGGCCCTGCAGGAGAACGACGGCGACTTCGACAAGGCCGTCGAGTTCCTCCGGATCAAGGGCGCCAAGTCCGTCACCAAGCGCGCCGACCGCACCGCCGGCAACGGCCTCGTCGTGCTCAAGCAGGACGACGACAGCAGCGCGGTCCTGGTCGAGCTCAACTGCGAGACCGACTTCGTCGCCAAGAACGACAGCTTCATCAAGCTCGCCGACGAGATCGCCGCCTTCGTCGCGGCCGGCGACCACGCCGACGTGGCCTCCCTGCTCTCCGCCGACTTCGGCGAGGGCAAGTCCGTCCAGCAGGTCATCGAGGAGCGCAGCGCCGTCATCGGCGAGAAGCTGGAGCTCCGCCGGTTCGCCAAGGTGCAGGGCGGCTACGTCGCCAGCTACATGCACAAGTCCGACCCGGACCTGCCGCCGACCATGGGCGTCCTGGTCGAGCTGGACAAGGCCGACGTCGAGGTCGGCAAGGACCTCGCCCAGCAGATCGCCGCGCTCGCGCCGAAGTACGTGAGCAAGGACGAGGTCCCCGCGGACATCGTCGCCAAGGAGCGCGAGATCGCCGAGGCCACCGCCCGCGAGGAGGGCAAGCCGGAGCAGGCCCTGCCGAAGATCGTCGAGGGCCGGGTCAACGGGTTCTTCAAGGAGGCGACGCTGCTCGGGCAGCCGTTCGTCAAGGAGAACAAGAAGACCGTGCAGAAGGTCGTGGACGAGGCCGGGGTGACCGTGAAGCGCTTCGTCCGCTTCAAGGTCGGCCAGTAGTCCTGACGACTTTGACATGATGGAGGTGCCGGGGAGCGCTGATCCCCGGCACCTTCGGTGGATCAAGGCGGGGACACGGTCAACCGGTGCCCCCGCGCCGTACCACTCGGGGGAACCAGAAGGAGGCCGAGCGCCGTGCCGGAGAACGAGGGCCAGAGCGCCGCGGACATGCCGGAGATGCACGATGCCGGATGGCGCCGTGTCGTACTGAAGCTCTCCGGCGAGGCGTTCGCCGGCGGAGAGCAGCTCGGTATCGACGCGGGCGTCGTCCAGTACGTGGCCGAGGCCATCGCGCAGGCGGTCAAGGAGGGCATCCAGGTCGCGGTCGTGGTCGGCGGCGGCAACATGATGCGCGGCGCGGAGCTGTCCGCCAGCGGCGTCGAGCGGGGCCGCGCCGACTACATGGGCATGCTCGGCACCGTCATCAACTGCCTCGCGCTGCAGGACTTCCTGGAGCGCCAGGGCATCGAGACGCGGGTGCAGACCGCCATCCACATGAGCCAGGTCGCGGAGGCCTACATCCCCCGCCGCGCCGTCCGGCACCTGGAGAAGGGCCGGGTCGTCATCTTCGGCGCCGGACTCGGGGCGCCGTTCTTCTCCACCGACACCACGGCGGCCCAGCGCGCCCTGGAGATCGGTGCGCAGGCGGTCCTCAAGGGGACCCAGGTCGACGGGGTGTACGACTCCGACCCGCGGCGCAACAGCGACGCGGCCAAGTTCGACCGGCTCAACTACAACGAGGTCCTCACCCGCGGCCTGAAGGTCATGGACGCCACCGCGGTGAGCCTGTGCATGGACAACGGGCTGCCGATCGTGGTGTTCGACCTGATGGGCGAGGGCAACATCGTCCGCGCCGTGCGGGGCGAGAAGATCGGCACCATCGTCTGCCCGCCGGACGCCTGAGCAGCCCCGGACCGCCTGCGCGGTGCACCGGCCGCGCGGCCCCAGCCGTACAGCCCGACCCCACGGACCACAGCGACACACGGGAGCCGAAATGATCGAAGAGACCCTCCTCGAAGCCGAGGAGAAGATGGAGAAGGCCGTCGGGGTCGCGAAGGAGGACTTCGCAGCGGTCCGCACCGGCCGCCCGGGGCCCGCGGCCTTCAACAAGATCACGGCCGAGTACTACGGGGCCAGGACGCCGATCAACCAGCTGGCCTCCTTCTCCGTCCCGGAGCCGCGCATGGTGGTCGTCTCCCCCTTCGACAAGAGCTCGATGAGCGCCATCGAGCGCGCCATCCGGGAGAGCGACCTCGGGGTCAACCCGGCCAACGACGGCAACATCATCCGGGTGGTCTTCCCCGAGCTGTCCGAGGAGCGCCGCAAGGAGTACGTGAAGGTGGTGCGGACCAAGGCCGAGGACGGCAAGGTCTCCATCCGCAACGTGCGCCGCCGGGCCAAGGAGCTGATCGACAAGGCCGTCAAGGACGGCGAGATCGGCGAGGACGAGGGGCACCGCGGCCAGGCCGAGCTCGACGAGACCACGCACAAGTACAGCGCGGAGATCGACGAGATGCTGAAGGCCAAGGAAGCCGAGCTGCTCGAAGTCTAGGAAGAAGCAAGACCCGGTGGCCAACTCTGACTCGGGTTCCGAGCCGGACCACAGAGCCGAGGCAGGCGGTGAGAGCGCCGAGCCGGCCGCGGAGAGCGGTGCGGCCGGCGCCGACCAGCGTTTCAAACTGCACAAACCGAACGGAGAGCCGGTCCGCACCGGGCGCAACCTCCCGGTGGCGATCGCCAGCGGCGTCGCCCTCGGCGCGCTGGTCCTGCTCTCCCTCTACCCCTTCCCCCAAGCGTTCGCCCTGATCACGGCGGCGGCGACGGTCATCGGACTGCGCGAGCTGAACCGCGCCGTCGGCGGCCAGGGCGCCCGTCTGGCGCTGCCGCCGCTGGCGGTCGGCGGTGTGGCGATGCAGTTCTGCGCCCACTTCGGCGGCCCCGAGTGGCTGGTCGGGGCCACGGCGCTGACCGCGATCGCGGCGCTGGGCTGGCGGCTGCGCGGCGGTGCGGAGGGCTACGTCCGCGATGCCGCGGCGAACCTCTTCACCCTCTGCTACCTGCCGTTCCTGCTCGGCACCTGGCAGCTGCTGGCGGCCGACCCGGACGACGGCCGGGCCAGGCTCATCGCGTTCATCGTGGTGACGATCAGCAGCGACATCGGCGGCTACTTCGCCGGGATCCTGCTCGGGCGGCACAAGATGGCTCCGGTGATCAGCCCGAACAAGACCTGGGAGGGCTTCGCCGGATCGGTGCTGGCCTGCATGATCGCCGGCGCGCTGACGGTGTCCCTGATGCTGGGCGGGCCGGTCTGGGTGGGCCTGGTGCTGGGCGTCGCGGTGGTCTGCGCCGCGATCCTCGGCGACCTGATCGAATCGCTGATCAAGCGCGACCTCGGGATGAAGGACATGGGCCGGTTCATGCCCGGCCACGGCGGCCTGCTGGACCGGGTCGACTCGCTGCTCATCGCGGGACCGGTGGCCTGGGTGGTCCTGGCCCTGCTGCTCTGAGCGGCTCCGCACGGTGAGTGCGCGGGGCGGCGGCCGACCGATCGGCCGCCGCCCCGCGCGCGTTCCGGTGCCGGGTCAGCCGGACCGGGCGCGCAGGCCGGCCACGCACCGGTCGACCAGCACCTCGAAGCTGCGGTCCACGTCCCGGGGGAGCCCGAACCCGCCGCGGGCCTCCAGGTCGACGAAGCCGTGCAGGGCGCTGCGCAGTGCCCGGACCTCGTCCACCGCCTCCTCCTCGGGGACGCCGAACCCGCGCAGCACCGCGGCCAGCACGTCCACCGGGACGCGGTAGGCCTCGGCGGCCTCCGCGTCCTCAGGGGCGGGGGCGAGGTTCAGCGAAGCGTACCGGCCGGGGTGTGCGCGAGCGTAGTCCCGGTAGGCGGCGGCGACCGAGCGGAGCGCCTCCTCTCCGGAGCGGCCCAGGCAGGCGCGGGTGACCACGGCGCCGAACTCGCGGGCGCTGAGCAGGCCGACCGCCCGCCGCAGCCCGCTCAACCCGGCCACGTGCTTGTACAGGCTGGGCACCGCGACGCCGGCGGCCTTGGCGACCGAGGAGAGCGAGAGCCGGTCGAACCCCTCCTCGTCGGCGAGGCGGGCCGCGGTCTCGGCCACCACCGCGGGGGTGAGTCCGGCCCTAGGCATCGGCGCCGCCGGCCGGGGCGACGGCGGCGGCGAACTCCAGCACCGCCGGGGCCACCAGGTCGGGGCGCTGCGCCGCCGGATAGTGGCCGCACTCGGGCACGATGAGCCTCCGGGCGCCGAGCCGGCCGGCGATCCAGTCCGCCTCGGCGGCGGGGTCCGGCCAGTCGGGGTCGTCGGCGCCCATCACCACCAGGGCGGGCGCGGCCACCTCGTCCAGCCGTGCCGGGACCGGCCGGAAGGAGTTGGCGATGGTGGCGGTGACGGCCCGGTAGCGGTCCGCGGGGCCGAGCCCGGCGCGGATCGCCGCGATGTGCTCGGCGTGCCCCTCGGTGGTGCGCCCCTTGAACAGGCCGCGCAGGTAGGCGGTGCCCAGCGCGGGCCCCCAGGGCCGCAGCAGCATCGCGCGGAGCAGCAGCGCGAGGGGGCCGCGGAGCCCGTCGCCGCGGAGGAAGGCGCCGAGCAGCACGGTGCCGGAGACCAGCTCCGGGCGGGTGGCGGCGACCCAGGCGGCGGCGGTGGCGCCCAGCGAGTTGCCGACCGCGATCGCGGGTCCGCCCAGCTCCTCGATGAGCGCCGCGGTGTCGGCGGCGGTGGCGAGGGTGCCGTAGTCGGTGAAGGAGGCGTCGCTGTCGCCGTGCCCGCGCAGGTCCATCACGGCCACCCGGTACCCGGCCCCGGCCAGCGCCGGGGCGAGGTGCCGGTAGGTGGCCCGGACGTCGGCCATCCCCGGCACGCACACCACCAGCGGGCCGCCGGCCGGGCCGTGCAGGTCGTAGGCGATCCGTCCGCCGGGCCGATCGAGGCGGTGCATGGGTCCTCCGCAGCGTTTGCATATCTCTTTTAACCACAAAGCTAATGCTCTTAGCTTTGTGTGTCAAGAGGCCGAGGCCTCCCGCGCCCTTCGCCCGGCCCGGAGGGCGAGGGGCGCGGGCCGCCGGCGGGGCGGCCCGCACCGGTGGGCGGCCGGCGTTTCGGGGAGGGGGCCGGGGGCCTCTGCGCCCTTCGCCCTCTTCCCCGCCGGTGGTCTCGGAGGCCGCCGGGTGTGCGGGCGGCCGGCCGGTCCGGCCCGTCAGGCGGGTCGTTGCGCCGGAGGGCCGATCCGGTCCCCCGCCCGCACGCGCGCCGTGGGGAGGCGGGGCGCGGCCGGGCGGCCGGGGCGCCCGGCCGCGGGCCCGAAGGGCTTTCCATCGGCGGGGAGGGGAGGGCGGGAGAAGTGCGTCGGCGGCCCCGGAGGAGCAGCGCGGGGCCGCGCTCGTCCTCCGGGGCCGAGTGGAGGGCCGCCCCGGCCGGCGGCCTCAGAGACGGTCGGGTGTCCGGCCGGTCGCCCGGTGGGCCGCCTCGGGCTTCTCCGTCCGCCCGCAGCGCGGTCGGCCCGCGCCGAAGGCGCACACCGCCCGCCGCGGCCCCCGCGAAGCCTCCCCGCAGCGGCCGCGGCGGCGCCGGGCCTCGGACCGCCGCCTTCCCCCGGCCCGCCTTCGCCGGCGGCCTCAGGGGCGGAAGTCCGCGAGGTGGTCGGCGACCCACTGCCGGTAGGTGCGCGGCGCCTCTCCGGTCAGCTCCTGCACCGTGTGCAGCTCCTCGGTGTGGCCCGGCGCGGCGAACTCCGCATGCGCCTCCAGGATGCCGTCGGCGTACTCGGCCGGCAGGCCGGAGGCGATCAGCTCGGCCCGCGCCTCGTCCAGGGGCATCGGCTCGGCGCCGATCGGACGGCCCACGGTCTCGCCGACGATCGCGATGCGCTCCGCCTCGCTCAGTATCTCCGGGCCGGTGACCGTGTACTTCTTCCCGTCGTGCCGCTTTCCGCCGTCGGGAGCGGTGAGCACGTGCACGGCGGCCGCCGCCAGGTCGCCCTCGTGCACCACCGAGCGCACGGCGCCGGGGAACGGAGTGGCGATGGAGGTCGCGCCCTGCCGTACCCGCTCGGCCCAGCCCAGGTCGTTGGAGGCGAAGCCGCCGCCGCGCACCGCCGTCCAGCGCAGGCCCGACCGGGCCAGCAGCAGCTCGATCTGCCCGTGGAAGTCGTTGATCGCGTCGCCCTGCTCCAGGGCGGCGTCGTCCACTCCGGCGGAGGAGAGGTAGACCACCTGCTCGGTGTGGTGTGCGGCGGCCTCGATCACGGCCGGCGCGGTCTCCGCGCCGAACAGCGGCCAGACCAGGAAGACCGCGTCGGCGCCGTTGAAGGCGCCCTCCAGGGAGGCCGGGTCGGAGAGGTCCCCGACCACCTCCTCCACCCCTTCGGGGAAGGCGGCCTTGCCGGGCGTGCGGACCAGGGCCCGGACGCTCTCGCCGGCCGCGTGCAGCTGCCGGACCGCCTGCCCGCCGACATTGCCGGTCGCACCCGTCACCAGGATCATCGCAAGGTCCTCCTCGTCGTCGCGGAGCGCGGGGGCGCCCCTCCTCGGCTTCGCGGACAAGCCAACAACCTCAACCAAAGTTGAAGTCAAGCCGCCGGGGCGGGCCCCTCCGCCCGGCGCAGGGTGCGCAGGCCGCGGTCGGTCAGCGCGGCCCCCGTCGCGGCCAGCATCAGCGCCGCCGCGCCGACCAGGGCGGGGCCGGCGCCGACCGCCTCGGCCACCGGCCCGACCGCGACCTGCCCCAGCGGCATGGCCAGGAAGGACCCGAGCGCGTCGTAGGAGTAGACCCGGGCCAGCCGGTCCTGCGGGACGTTCTGCTGGAGCGAGACCTCCCAGGCCACGGTGAACTGCTCCACGGCCACCCCGGCCAGGAACATCGCCGCGAACAGCAGCGGCAGCGCCGGGGAGAGGCCCAGTGCCAGGAGCGGGACCGCCTCCAGCGCGGTCAGCGCGACGCCGTAGAAGAGCGCGCGCCGCGGCTGCCAGCGCGCCGCGAGCAGCCCGCCCAGCAGCAGGCCGAGGCTGTGCACGGTGAGCAGCAGGCCCCAGGCGGTGCGCCCGAAGGACGCGTCGGCGATCGCCGGGCCGAGCACCGAGACCGTGGCGCTCATCGCGGCGTTGACCACCATGAACTGGGCGACGACCAGCCACACCCAGCGGCGCCGGGTGAACTCGGCCCACCCCTCGGCCAGCTCCCGCAGCGGGTTGGCGGGCAGGTCCGAGGAGCGCGCCGGGGAGGCCGTGCGGACGGCCATGAAGCAGACCCCGGCCAGCGCGAACGCGGCCCCGTCGGCGGCGATGGCGCCGCTCGCCCCGACCACCGCGACCAGCAGGGTGCCGAACGACATCCCGACGATCCGGCCGCCCTCCATGCCGATCCGCGCCAGCGCGTTGGCCTGGCGCAGCAGCCCGGCCGGGACGGTCTGCGGGACCAGCGCGGCGGCGGCCGGCAGGTTGGCCGCCGCGGCCGCGCCGTTCACCGCGGCCAGCACGAGCATCAGCGGCAGCGACGCCGCGCCGAGCATCAGCGAGGCGGCGAGCAGGCCCTGGGATCCGGCGGCCACCGCGCAGGCGCCGCAGAGCAGCAGGCCGCGCGGCATCCGGTCGGCCAGCACCCCGCCGGCCAGCAGGAGCAGCACGTTGGCCAGGCTCCGGGCGCCGACCACCAGGCCGAGCTGGGCGACCGAGCCGGTCGCGTCGAGCACCGCGAAGGCCAGCGCGACGGTGGCCAGGCCGTTGCCGAAGTAGAGCAGGGTCCGCCCCGCGGCCAGCGCCCGGAACGGGCGGTGCCGCAGCGGGGCGGTCAGCGCGGGTGCGGCGCCCCCGGCGCGGCCGGTCCCGGTCACGCCTCCTCCCCGGGGCCGGTGCCCGGTGCGCCGCCGGGCGGTTCGGCCGGGGCGCCGTCCGCCATGCCGAAGAGCAGCATGGTGGCGCTGACCCGGACGGTGCCGGGGGAGCGCGGCGCCCGGGCCGCCCGGTGCAGTGCGGCGCTCAGCTCCCCGATCCGGTCGACGATCCCGTCCCACTCGCCGGCGTCCACCCACACCTCGGCGTCGGTGAAGTGCCGGCGCAGGCCGGGGTCGTGCAGGGCGGCGCGGCGGCGCGGCTCGTCGCCCAGTGCGGCCTGCAGGGCCGCGGGGTCCTCCAGCGGGCTCGGGGCGAGCCGGCCGCTCTCCGGGTCGTGCCGGTAGCGGCGGGCCAGGCCGCCGCGGACCGGCACCTCTTCGGCGAGTTCCACCAGTCCGGCCTTGTGCAGCCGCCGCAGGTGGTAGCTGACGTTGGCCTGGGACTCGCCGAGTTCGCGGGCGGCCTCGGCGGCGCTCATCGCCGCCCCGGTGAGCAGGGAGAGCAGCCGGAGCCGCAGCGGATGGGCGAGCACGCGCAGGCCGCGCACGGACTCGCCGGGCGGGCGCTCGGGGCGGCGCGGGGGCCCGTCTGAGTCGTTCATGGCGGCGATCCTGGCGGACCCGGCGCCGACCGTCAAAGAATTATTTGGTGGTCGGAGGGGGCTCCGCGAGGGCCGCCCCGGAGCGGCCGCGCCCGGTACCCGCCGCGGCCGCTGCGGGGAGGTCTCGCGGGGGTGGGCCTCCGGTGCGGGCCGGCCGGGTGCGGGCCGGAGGAGTCCCTCGGGGGGCGTCCCGGAAGACTCTCCGGAGGGCCTTCCGGCGCTGCGCGCCCGCCGCCGGCGGCCGCGTCGGCCCCGCGCGGCGGACGTCCTGAGCGGGCCGGTACGGGCGGGGCGCTCATGGCCGGGACCCTTCGGCCAGGCGCGCCGGCCCTCCCGGTGCGGGCGGGGCGCGCGGGCGCCCGGGGAAGGGAGGCCGCCGCGGCGGGCGCGCGGCACCTGCGCGGCGGTGGCCGGCACGGGACGCGGGGCGCTGCGGGGCCGGTCAGCCCAGGATCCAGCTGCGGCCTTCGGCGGCGAGCTTGTCGATGAGCGTGGCCGCGTCGTGCTCCTTGGCGAACAGGTGCTCGGGGCGGGTGATCGGGACCAGCCACAGCCAGCGCACCGGATCGCCGTGGAAGGCCAGGCCCGAGGTGTCCGGCGGCCGGTGGCCCCCGCCCGCCAGCGCCTCGGGGTCGGAGACCAGCAGCATCGCCGAGCTGTCCCCGCGCACCAGCCGGTCCTCCGGGTTGTCCAGCCACTTCACGCTGTGCCCCGGGCCGAACCAGGTGACCGCCCGCCACGGGAAGGCGCCGATCCACCGGAAGACCCGGGCCGCCGCGTGCGCCGGCAGCGTCGTCGCCAGCGCCAGCTCGATCCGGGCGTAGTCGGAGGTGTCGGCCATGTAGCGGTCCAGGGTCGGCATCCGCTGCCCGCACATGCCCACCGTGCTCAGCACCGTGTAGGCGCGGTCCGCGGTGGGCGGGCGCTCGGTGACCCGGATCAGCGGGGCGTGGCCGTCGGAGACGTCCCAGTAGTGCCCCGGCGGGCCGACGGCGCCGGTCAGGTGGTTGAAGACGGCCCGCTGCACGGTGCGCCAGGCGTTCGGCGCCTCCCGCCAGGACCAGTACGCCTCGGCGTGCACCACCCGCGGCCACAGCTGCGCCCGGACCGGCTCCAGCGCCCAGGCGTAGGGGCTGCGCCCGATCGCCTCGCGGGCGTAGCCCGGCAGCCCGCTGTCGGCCTCGGCCCAGCCGGGGATGATCGCCAGCAGCTCCTCGCCCTCCAGCAGCGCGACCCCGTCGCCCTCCTCGAACCAGACGGCGCGCAGCGCCGCCGCGTCGAACGGCGCCCTGCCCTGCGGGTGGCGGGTGTAGGCGGCCGGCATCAGCGGGGCCCGGCCCCGGTACAGCCCGGCCGGGTCGTTGGTCTCCGGCGCGGGCTCGTGGTTGGCCAGCCACACCGGCACCCGGATCCGGCCCCGGGCGTCCATCAGGTAGGCGGCGGTGGTGCGGGAGTCGCACTCGACGAGGACACGGCGGCTCCGGTAGGGGCTGAACTCGTCCAGCAGCACGCGCGTTCCGGCCACCCTGGCTCCCTTCTCTGCTCTCCGGGCGCCTTCCGGCGACCGCGGCCCGGTGCTCCTCCGGGCCGGGCCGCCCGGCCGCCTGCGGTTCCCTCCGGGAGCGGGGTCCGCCGCTCCGCGGGCCGAGGGGGCCCTGCGGCCCGGCGGTGCGGGCCGGCGCCGAGCGGGGAGGGGACCGGGGCGGGGCGTGCGGCCGCGGGCCTTCGGCGTGCCGCATCCTCCAGGGGGCGCATAGTATGACCGTAGTGCCCGTCCGGCTGCACCGCACTAGCGCGAGCAAGAGCGTTATCGGTCCTCAAGGTTCTCGTCCGCAGCCGGCCACGCCGGCCGCAGTCCCACCCGTCGTCCTAGTGGATGTTCATGCCTGCCGAGCTCACCTTCGCCGCTCCCCGCCGCGCCAAGCCGCCGCGGCACCTCGCCGACCTCAGCCCTGAGGAGCGGCGGGCCGTCGTCACCGAACTCGGTGAGAAGCCGTTCCGGGCCAAGCAGATCGCCCAGCACTACTTCGGCCACCTGGAGTCCGACACCTCCGCGATGACGGACCTGCCCGAGGCCTCCCGGGAGCGCCTGGGCGAGGCGCTGCTGCCGAACCTGCTCACCCCGGTCCGGCACATCACCTGCGATGGCGGGATGACCCGGAAGACCCTGTGGCGGGCCTTCGACGGGGTGCTGTTCGAGTCGGTGCTGATGCGCTACCCCGACCGGGCCACGCTCTGCGTCTCCTCGCAGGCCGGCTGCGGGATGAACTGCCCGTTCTGCGCCACCGGCCAGAACGGGCTGACCCGGAACCTCTCCACCGGCGAGATCGTCGACCAGGTGGTCTCGGTCGCCCGCGACCTGGCCCGCGGCGAGGTCGCCGGCGGCCCCGGGCGGATCGGCAACATCGTCTTCATGGGCATGGGCGAGCCGCTGGCCAACTACAAGCGGGTGCTGGAATCGGTCCGCCGGATGACCGACCCGGTCCCGGGCGGGCTGGGCATCTCCCAGCGCGGCGTCACCGTGTCCACCGTCGGCCTGGTGCCCGCGATCGACAAGCTGATCGCCGAGCGGATGCAGGTCCGGCTGGCCATCTCGCTGCACGCCCCCGACGACGAGCTCCGCGACGAGCTGGTCCCGGTCAACAACCGGTGGAAGATCGAGGAGGTGCTCGACGCGGCCTGGCGCTACGCCGACACCACCGGCCGCCGGGTCTCCATCGAGTACGCGCTCATCCGGGACATCAACGACCAGGCCTGGCGCGCCGACCTGCTCGGCCGGCTGCTCAAGGGGAACCTGGTGCACGTCAACCTGATCCCGCTCAACCCCACCCCCGGGTCGAAGTGGACCGCCTCCCGGCCCGAGGACGAGCGGGAGTTCGTCCGCCGCCTGGAGTCGCACGGCGTCCCGGTCACCGTGCGCGACACCCGGGGCCAGGAGATCGACGGCGCCTGCGGCCAGCTCGCCGCCGCCGAGAACTGATCCCCGGTCGGGGCGGATGGAGGAGACGCTCCTCGCGTTAGCGGTGGGCGCCGCGGCCGGCCTCGTCCCGCTCATCAACATCGAGGTCTACCTGCTGGGGGCGGCGGTCTTCGGCGACGACGCGCTGCGGATCGCCGTCGCGCTGGCCGCCGCGGCCGGGCAGACGCTGGGCAAGATCGCGTTCTACTACGCCGGTATGGGCGTGCTGAACGTCCGGTGGCTGAAGCGGAAGGCCGAGCGGCCGCCCGGCAGGTGGGCCGAGCGGGCCGGGCGGTGGCGCCGCCGGGCCGAGGAGCAGCCCTGGTGGGGGGCGGGCCTGCTGGCGCTCTCCTCACTGGTGAGCATCCCGCCGCTGATGGCGGTCTGCGTGCTGGCCGGGGCGGTGCGGATGCGGCTGAGCGTGTTCGCGTCGGTGACCATGGCCACCCGGTCCGCCCGGTTCCTGGTGCTGGTCTACGCGCCCGGGGCCGTCGCCGCGGTCTCCGGCGCCCCGTGGCCCGGCGGGTGATCCGGGCCGCCGCCCCGGGGCTGCGTCAGCGCGTCCCCCAGGCGTAGGCCTGCTTGCGGAGCTTGAGGTAGAGGAAGCTCTCGGTGGAGCGGACGCCCTGCACGGCGCGGATCGAGCCGAGGATCTGCAGCAGCCGCTCGTCGTTCTCCGCGACCACCTCGACCAGCACGTCGAAGGAGCCGGCGGTGACCACCACGTACTCGCAGCCGTCCAGATCGGCGATGGTGTCGGCGACCGCGGTCAGGTCGCCGTCGCAGCGCACCCCGATCATCGCCTGCCGGCTGAAGCCCAGCATCATCGGGTCGGTGACCCCGACGACCTGCACCACCCCGGTCTCCAGCAGCCGCTGCACCCGCTGCCGAACGGCGGCCTCGGAGAGCCCGACGGCCTTGCCGATCGCGGCGTAGGACCGCCGGCCGTCCTCCTGGAGCTGCTCGATGATGCGCTTGGCGGTCTCATCGAGCACCGGCGCGGCGTGGTTCCGCCGGGGCGCCGGGGACTTGCCCTCCTGCTCGGTCACATGCTCCTCCGCTGGGAGAGAGGGCCGGTGCCCGGGGCGGCGGGCACGGAATCGGCCGTTCGGGGTGGGTCGGACGACGGAAACAAAACTACTGCACGGTACGGGCGGCCGTCCCGGGAACCGCTCGCTCACCCGTCCACCGGCCCGAGGCGGTCCCGCACCGCGTCCAGGGAGAGCAGCGCCACGTGCAGCGACACGCAGGTCTCCACCGAGCCGAGGTCGGCGCCGAGCACCCGGGAGATGCGGCGCAGCCGCTCGTAGAACGCGGGCCGGGACAGGTGCGCGGTGGAGGCGGCCAGCGCCTTGTTCCGGCCGGCCTCCAGGTAGCAGCGGAGCATCTCGGTCAGGTCGCTGCCGTGCCGGGCGTCGTAGGCGAGCAGCGCGCCCAGCTCCCGCTCCACGTAGGTCTGCAGCCGCTCGTCGTCCCGGAACAGGTGCAGCAGGCCGCGCAGGTGCAGGTCGGGCAGGCGGTACAGCAGCCGACCGGGCTGGCGCAGCGCCACGTCGCCCACCTGCCGGGCCTCCAGGAACGAGCGGCGGACCTCGCGGATGTCGTCGGTGGGCGAGCCGACGGCCAGCACCGGGCCGGTGCCGGTGAGCTCGCGGATCCGCTCGGCGAGCCGCTGCAGCTGGGGTTCGGGGTCGCGCCCGCGGGGCAGCGCGAGCAGCACGCCGACCCGGACGTCGTCCAGCGACCCGACCAGCGCCGGCAGCCGGACCTCGCGGCAGGCGCGGGCGACCGCCTCGGCCCCGTCTGCCAGCCGGGCCTCCGCGCTGAGCCCGGTGCCGCCGTCCGGCAGCCGCAGCACCAGCCCGCTCAGCGACCGGCCGTCCAGCGGCACCCCCACGGCGCGGGCGCGCACCAGCGCCTCCTGCGGGTCGGAGTAGGAGCGGTCCACGATGCCCGCGATGATGGTGCGGTGCGTCTGGCGCTCCAGGCTCTCCTGGTGCCGCTCCAGCAGCCGGCCCAGGGCCAGTGTGGTGGCGGCGCGCTCCAGCAGCATCGAGTGCCGGGGCGAAGGGGCGGCGCCGCAGATCAGGATCAGCCGCCCCCAGTCCTGCCCGCGGGCCCCGACCACGGTCGCCAGCCAGCCCATCGGGGCGTCGTGCACGGTGCGGGTCTCCGAGCGCAGGGTGCGCGAGCGCGACTCCCAGGTGGCCAGCACCGCCTCCGGGTCCTCCCCGCCGAGTTCGCAGAGGAGCACCTGGTGGCTGAGGTTCTCCAGCACCACCGGGCAGCCGGAGAGCCGCGCCACCTCGTGCAGCACCCGCTCGGGGCGGGCGCCCTCCACCGAGAGCCGGGTGAACACCTCGTGCAGCCGCTCGGACTCGCGGGACTCCTCCAGCTGCCGGTTGACCACCCGGACGTGCACCGCCTCGGTGATCTCCACGAAGCGGGTCTCCCGCTCCAGGGAGACCACCGGGATGCGGGCGTCGCGGGCGGCCTCCAGCAGGGCGCGCGGCAGCTCCGACTCGGCGCCGTACTTGCGGCCCAGCTCGACGGCGATGCCGCTGACCCCGACCGAGGCCAGGTCCTGCACGTAGCGGCGGAGCTCGTCGGCGGAGTCCGGCATGGCGATGCCGGTGGTCAGCACCAGCTCGCCGCCGCGCAGCAGGTGGGCCAGGTCGGTGACCTCGGCGATGTGGACCCAGCGGACGGTGACGTCGAGCAGGTCCTCGCCGACCACGACGCGGGGCCGCGCCCGCTGCACGACGGGGATGCGGAGGACTTCGGCGAGAGTGGGGAGCACACTCCGAGTCTACGGCGCGGCCTCCTGCTATGTGTCAAACGCGAGCGCTGACCGATTTACAGAGTGATGGCGGAAACCCGGGAAAACGCCTTACAGAGTGTCAGATCCGGGGCGGCGGAAACTGCACAGTGGCGCTGGCGGGCGGAGGGGCGGCGGAGTGAGACTGAGGTCATGTCGGAACTGCACGAGCGTCACCGCGCTGTCATGCCTTCGTGGCTGTCCCTCTACTACGACGACCCGATCGAGATCACCGGCGGCAAGGGGAACCGCGTCACCGACGCCGCCGGCGAGACCTACCTGGACTTCTTCGCCGGCATCCTGACCAACATGATCGGCTACGACGTGGCAGAGGTGCGCGAGGCCGTCGAGCGGCAGCTCGCCAAGGGCGTCGTGCACACCTCCACGCTGTACCTGCTGCGCGGGCAGGTCGAGCTGGCCGAGAAGATCGCCCGGCTCTCCGGCATCCCCGACGCCAAGGTCTTCTTCACCAACTCCGGCACCGAGGCCAACGAGACCGCCCTGCTGCTGGCCACCGCGGCGCGCCGCTCCGACGAGGTGCTGGCCATGCGGGGCAGCTACCACGGCCGCTCCTTCGGCGCCGTCGCCGTCACCGGCAACAAGGCCTGGAAGAACTCCTCGCTCTCCCCGCTCAACGTGCACTACCTGCACGGCACCGACCGGGAGCTGCCGGCCTTCCGCGGCATGGACGACGCGGCCTACACCGAGGCCTGCGTCGCCGACCTGCGGGAGGTGCTGGCCACCGCGGTCACCGACGACGCCGCCTGCCTGATCGCCGAGCCGGTCCAGGGCGTCGGCGGGTTCACCATGGCGCCCGACGGCCTGCTCGCCGCCTACAAGGAGGTGCTGGACGAGCACGGCATCCTGTTCATCTCCGACGAGGTGCAGACCGGCTGGGGGCGCACCGGCTCCTCGTTCTGGGGCATCGGCAACCACGGCGTGGTCCCGGACGCGCTGACCTTCGCCAAGGGCCTCGGCAACGGCTTCGCTGTCGGCGGCGTGGTCGCCCGCGGCGACCTGATGGACGGCCTCCCCGCCAACGGGCTCTCCACCTTCGGCGGCAACCCGGTCGCCACCGCGGCGGCCAACGCCACCCTGGACTACGTGCTCGACCACGACCTGCAGGCCAACGCGGCCCGGCTCGGCCCGGTCGTGCTCGACGGGCTGTCCCCGCTGGCCTCGCTGCCCACCGTGGGCGGGATCCGCGGCAAGGGCCTGATGTTCGCCGTCGACATGGTCGACCCGGGCACCGGGGCGCCGTCGCCGGAGCTGGCCGGCGCGGTCCTGGAGGAGACCCGCCGCCGGGGGCTGCTCATCGGAAAGGGCGGGCTGCGCGGCAACGTGCTGCGCATGGCGCCGCCGCTCACCCTCACCGAGGAGGAGGCCCGCGAAGGCCGGGACGTGCTGGCCGAGGCGGTCCGCGCGGTCGACGCCGCGGCGCGCTAGCCGGATCCGACGGGGCGGCGCCGCCCGCCGCCCCGCCCACCCTTCCCCCGCGGGCCCCGGTGCCGCCGGGCCCCGCGGGACCACCGAGCCGAGAGGTCCATCAGCATGTCCAAGCACGTCACCCACTGGATCGGCGGCAAGCCCGCCGCGGGCGCCGCGGAGCGCCGGGGGGACATCTACAACCCGGCCACCGGCGAGGCCACCGGCACCGTCGACTTCGCCTCCCCGGCCGACGTCGACGCCGCGGTGGCGGCGGCCCGGGCCGCCTTCCCCGGCTGGCGCGACACCTCGCTGACCAAGCGGGTCGCGGTGCTGTTCCGCTTCCGCGAGCTGCTCAAGCGGCACGCGCCGGAGCTGGCCGAGCTGATCAGCGCCGAGCACGGCAAGGTCCGCTCGGACGCGGCGGGCGAGGTCGCCCGCGGCCTGGAGGTGGTCGAGTTCGCCTGCGGGATCCCGCACCTGCTCAAGGGCGGCTACTCGGAGAACGTCTCCACCGGCGTCGACGCCTACTCCATCCTGCAGCCGCTGGGCGTCGTCGCGGGGATCTCCCCGTTCAACTTCCCGGCCATGGTGCCGATGTGGATGTTCCCCGTCGCGATCGCCTGCGGGAACACCTTCATCCTCAAGCCCAGCGAGAAGGACCCCTCGGCGTCGGTGCGCATCGCCGAGCTGTGGGCCGAGGCAGGGCTCCCCGAGGGCGTCTTCAACGTGCTGCACGGCGACAAGGCCGCCGTCGACGGCCTGCTGGAGCACGAGGACGTCAAGGCGGTCAGCTTCGTCGGATCGACCCCGATCGCGCACTACGTCTACGAGACGGCGGCCCGGCACGGCAAGCGGGTCCAGGCGCTGGGCGGGGCCAAGAACCACATGGTGGTGCTGCCCGACGCCGACCTGGACCTGGCCGCCGACGCCGCGGTGTCGGCCGGCTTCGGCTCGGCGGGGGAGCGGTGCATGGCGATCTCCGCGGTGGTCGCGGTGGAGGGCATCGCCGACGACCTGCTGGAGCGGATCCGGGCCCGGGTCGCCGAGCTCCGGGTGGGGCCCGGCGACGACGAGCGCAGCGAGATGGGGCCGCTGGTCACCCGGGCCCACCGGGACAAGGTCGCCGGCTACCTGGAGGCCGGGGTGCGCCAGGGGGCGACGCTGGCCATCGACGGCCGGGTGCACCCGGTGCTGGGCGGCGCCGCCGACGGGTTCTGGCTCGGTCCGTCGCTGCTGGACCGGGTGACCCCGGAGATGAGCTGCTACACCGACGAGATCTTCGGTCCGGTGCTCTCGCTGATCCGGGTCTCCGGGTACACCGAGGCGCTGGACCTGGTCAACGCCAACCCCTACGGCAACGGCACGGCGATCTTCACCAACGACGGCGGTGCGGCCCGGCGCTTCCAGAACGAGGTGGAGGTCGGGATGGTCGGCATCAACGTGCCGATCCCGGTGCCGATGGCCTACTACTCCTTCGGCGGCTGGAAGAAGTCGCTGTTCGGAGACTCGCACGCGCACGGCATGGAGGGGGTGCACTTCTACACCCGGACCAAGGCGGTCACCGCGCGCTGGCTCGACCCGTCGCACGGCGGGGTGGAGCTGGGCTTCCCGACCAACGGCTGAGCACGGGGAGCCCCGGGCCCCGGCGCGGTATTTCCGGGCGGGATCGGCCTACCGGGGGTCGGAGCGCGGCTACGGGCAGTATCGTGGGGAGCGATCCGCCGCGCGGCGGCCCCGGGGGCGCGGCGCCGCACCGGCGGGAGCCGACATAACCGGAAGACGCGCTCATTTCCCCTCCTCCCCACGGAAGCGGGCGCGTCGAGGGGGTGCCGCCGGGCCCGCTCTCCCCCTGGGCCCGGGGCACCCCCTCTTCATTCCCCGCCGTGCTCGCTCCGCCGCCGGCCCGCCGCGGCGGGCGGCGGGCAGACCCTCAGCGGACGGCGAACTCGGGCGCCTCGCCGCGCGCGCCGTAGGCGGCGGCGAGGCCGCCGCACTCCGCGCACCCGAAGACGCAGCCGCCGTCGGGAAGCACGCCCAGCGGGTGGCGCGGGCGCGGCCAGCGCGCGTGGCAGATTGCGCAGGCATCCCCCATGCACTGCGCGTCGCTCAACAGCTCGGGACTGAAAGTGTGGATATCGGTCGTTTCGTCGTCGGTGCCCGCGTACGGCAATATGCTCAGACCGCTCAACGTCCCTGCTCCCCCCGTGGTTTAGGACAGTCTGGCGGACCTATAGAGATCGGCTCTTATTGAACCAGAAACGGTCTGCGACGGGAATGGCTCAGCCCGTTTCATGTGACTCTAAGCCCATGCATCTTAACTCTTGGTAGTCGTCCAGGGAATACCTCGGTCAAGTCTTGGAGGTCATGGGGTATTTTGTCCGGTTTGTTGGTGACGCTTGGCTGAGCTAGCGGGGCACGACCGTGAACCGGCGCACCCGGAGTACCGGGTTCCGCTCCCGGACCTCGGCGATGCGGGCCAGGTCGATACGGCCGACCGCTACCCCGGTCTGCTCACCCAGGGCCACCACGCGTGTGCCCGCCGGGTCCACGAGCATGCTGTTGCCCGAGCCCGTCGGCGCGTTCTGCCCGGCGGCGGCCACATAGACCGTGTTCTCGATGGCCCGGGCGCGCAGCAGCGTCGTCCAGTGGTCCTCCTTGAGCGGGCCGGGAACCCACTCCGCCGCCAGCAGCAGCACGTGCGCGCCGGCGTCGACGATCCGCCGGGTCACCTCGGGGAACCGGAGGTCGTAGCAGGTCTGCAGGCCGAAGAGGACGCCGTCCACCTCGAAGGTCTCCGGGTCGGCGATCGGGCCGGGCGCGACGACGGCGGATTCGGTCACCCCGAACGCGTCGTAGAGGTGCAGTTTCCGGTAGCGGGCCTCCAGGGCGCCGTCCGGACCGAAAGCCGCCAGCGTGTTGGAGAACCGCTCGGGCGCCTCGGGCAGGAACTCGTTCACCCCGGCCACCACGTGCACGCCGTACTCCCGGGCGAGCGCCGCCAGCCCGGAGGCGAACGGGCCGTCCAGCGGCTCGGCGGCCGCGACGAACCGCTCGTCGGTGCGGGGCGCGGTGAACATCGCGTACTCCGGGAGCAGCACCACTCGGGCGCCCTTCCCCGCCGCCTCGGCCACCAGGCCGCGCACCGCCGCCAGGTTCTCGTCCTTGTCCTCGCCGGGCGCGAACTGCCCGACCGCGACCGCCACCATGGCCCGCCTCCCACCGCCGTGAACACACCGTGCGCACCCATGCTGCCGCACGCCCGGTCCGCGGCGGCCGCGAGGGGACGCGAACGGGCCCGCACCCCAGCGGAGTGCGGGCCCGTCCGGTCCGAACGGCGCAGAGGGCGGCCGGGCCGGCGGCTACAGCCGGGCGAAGGCCTCCTCCAGGATGGACAGCCCCTCGTCGATCAGGTCGTCCCCGATGACCAGCGGCGGCAGCATCCGGATCACGTTGCCGTAGGTGCCGGCGGACAGCAGGATCAGCCCCTGGGAGTGGCAGTACTTCACGACCTCGGCCAGCGCCTCGGTGTTCGGCGCCTTGCCGCCGCCGCCCTCGACCAGCTCGATCGCGACCATCGCGCCGCGGCCGCGCACGTCGCCGATGATGTCGTGCTTGCCGGCCAGGTCGCGCAGCCGGCCCAGCATCCGCTCGCCGATCGCGGCGGCCCGCTCGGCGAGCCCGTCGGCCTCGATGGCCTCGATGGTGGCGAGCGCGGCGGCGCAGGCGGCCGGGTTGCCGCCGTAGGTGCCGCCCAGGCCGCCGCCGTGCACCGCGTCCATCAGCTCGGCGCGGCCGGTGACCGCGGCCAGCGGCAGGCCGCCGGCGATGCCCTTGGCGGTGGTGATGAGGTCGGGCACCACGCCCTCGTGGTCGCAGGCGAACATCCGGCCGGTGCGCGCGAAGCCGGTCTGCACCTCGTCGGCGATGAACACGATGCCGTTGGCGCGGCAGAACTCGGCGATCGCGGGCAGGAAGCCCTCGCCCGGGACGATGAAGCCGCCCTCGCCCTGGATCGGCTCGATCACCACGGCCGCCACGTTGTGCGCGCCGATCTGCTTGGTGATCTGCTCGATGGCCTGCGCGGCCGCCTCGGGCCCGCAGTTCTCCGGGCCGGTCGCCCACCGGTAGGGGTAGGCCATCGGCATCCGGTGCACCTCGCCGGCGAACGGCCCGAAGCCCTCCTTGTAGGGCATGTTCTTGGCGGTGAGCGCCATGGTGAGGTTGGTGCGGCCGTGGTAGGCGTGGTCGAAGGCGACGACCGCCTGGCGGCCGGTGGCGCTGCGCGCGATCTTGACCGCGTTCTCCACCGCCTCCGCGCCGGAGTTGAGCAGCACGGAGCGCTTCTCGTGGCCGCCCGGGGTGAGCCGGTTCAGCGCCTCGCAGACCTCCACGTAGGAGTCGTACGGGTTGACCATGAAGCAGGTGTGGGTGAACCGGGAGAGCTGCTCGGAGGCGCGCTCGACCACCCGCGGGTCGGCGTTGCCGACGTTGGTCACCGCGATGCCGGAGCCGAAGTCGATCAGCGCGTTGCCGTCGACGTCCTCGACGATGCCGCCGCCCGCCCGCTGCACGTAGATCGGCATGGTGCTGCCGACGCCCTTCGCGACCGCGCTGAGCCGGCGCTCCTGGAGCGCGCGGGACCGGGGGCCGGGGATCTCGGTGACGATCCGCCGCGCCTGGGCGACCTCGCTGGTGGCCATGGGTGCTCTCCTCCCTCGTCTGTGCGGCGGCGTGCCGGTGTGCCCGCCCCCTGCTGCCTGGCTTCGGCCGCTGGCGGCCTGCTCGACGCCTGCGACCTTATGGCCGCTCGGACCGGACCCCCATCTCCTTTCCGGATAAAATCAAGCCGCCACCTGGCCAAACTGGAAGGGCGGACGGGAGCGCCGGCCGCCCGGGAGGGAGCCCCGTGCCGCCGACCCTCGGTGCCGTGCTGCGCATTCCCCGCCTCGGCCTGCGGCTGCGGGCCGGCGGCGACGACGCCGGCGCCCGCCGGGTGCGCTGGGTCGCCATCAGCGAGCTCACCGACCCCACCCCCTACCTGGAAGGCGGCGAGCTGGTGCTGACCACCGGCATCCGCTGGCCGGAGGAGCCGAGCCGGGACGCGGCGCTGTCCTACGTCCGCCGCTTGGCCGACCGGGGCGCGGCCGGGCTGGGGTTCGGCGTCGAGGTGGCGCACGACGACATCCCGGCGCCCCTGCTGGAGGCGGCCGCGGAGGCCGGCCTCCCGCTCATCGAGGTGCCCCGCCCCACCCCGTTCATGGCGGTGGGAAAGGCCGTCTCCCGGCTGCTCGCCGAGGAGGAGTACGAGGGGCTGACCCGCGCCTTCGACGCCCAGCGCCGGCTCACCCAGGCGGCCCTGCGCGGCGAGGCCGCGGTCGTCGAGCGCCTCGCCACCGAGCTGGGCCGGGCCGCCGCGCGCGCCGGGAGGGAGGGCGGCGCGCCGGAGCCGCACACCGGCGGGCCGCCGGCCGGGCCCGGCGGGGCGGCCCCGGGGGCCCGGGAGGAGGCCGGCGCCGCCGGCGGCTGGGTCCTCCTGCTCGACCAGGACGGCCGCCCCCGGCACGCGGTGCCGCCGGCCGCCGCGGAGCGCGCCGCCGGCCTCGCCGGCGAGGTGCGCCGGCTCCGCGACTCCAAGCGGCCCGCCGGGGCCTCGGTCGCCGCGCGCGGGGAGACCGTCGCGGTGCAGGCCCTGGGGGTGGCCGGCCGGGTCCGCGGCTTCCTGGCGATCGGCGCCGCGCACCGGTTCGGCCCCGACGAGCGGACCCTGGTCAGCGCCGCGGCCTCACTGCTCTCCCTGGAGCTGGAGCACCGCGACCCGGCCGGCGGCGACCTGGTCGGCGGCCTGGTGGAGGCCCTCCTGGAGGGCGGCCTGGACCTGGCCGGCGCGGACCGGCTGCGTGCCGCCCTGCCCGACCCGCCGCTGGTGGTGGCGGTGGCCGAGGCGCCGTCGGAGGACGCCGCGGCGCCGCTCCCCGCGGTGGCGGGCGACTGCCTCGCGGCCCGGTTGCCGGCCCGGGCCGAACCGGAGCCGGCGGCCCGGAGGGCCTCCGGCGGGGGCGGGCGGCGGACGCGGATCGCGGTGCTGGGCCCGGAGGCCGCCGACCCGGCCGGGGTGCTGGCCGGCCTCACCGGGGGGCCGGTCGGCGCGAGCCGCCCCGCGCCGCTGCCCGGCCTGCCCGCCGCGCGCGCCGAGGCCGAGCGCGCCCTGGAGGCGGCGCGCGGCGAGGGCGCCGGGGTGGTCCGCGCCGCCGAGCTCCCCGGCGGCTTCCTCGGGCTGGTCGGCGGCCCGGCCGGGGCCCGCATCGCCGGCGAGGTCCTCGCCCCGCTCACCGGCCGCCGCTCTGCGGCGGACCTGCTCGCCTCGCTCCGCGCCTACCTCGCCGCCTCCGGCCGCTGGGACGCCGCGGCCGAGTCGATCGGCGTCCACCGGCACACCCTCCGGTACCGGATCAACCGGATCCGCGAACTGCTCCCCGGAGACCTCGACGACCCCGACTACCGCACCGAGCTCTGGCTCGCCCTGCGCACCCTCGAACGCGACCGGGGCTGAGGGCCGGAGAACTTGAATCACCTCCGTTCTGTACAGATAACGAGGCAGAATATGGGTGTCCTGGTGGCATGGCGAACCTGTCTCTCACTGAAGCCCGCAACCGTCTCTCGGAGCTCGTGGACGAGGTCGAGCGCACCCACGAGAGAGTGGTGATCACCAGGCATGGCAGAGAAGCGGCGATCCTGATCTCCCCGGACGATCTGGCGATGCTGGAGGAGACGCTGGAGGTGCTGGCCAGTCCAGAGCTGATGCGCCAGCTCGCCGAGTCCAAAAAGGACATCGAATCCGGTGACGTCCTCGACGCGGAGAGAGTGGCCGCGCTGATGGCGGAACGGAAGACGCCCCGGTGACCTCTGAGCCCTACACGTTGAAGATGACGAGTGCCGCCGGGCGCGTGCCGGCCGCCCGCCTTCCGGAGAAGGCCGCCACCGCGGTGCACGAGTTCATCACGGGGCCGCTTCTGGAGAATCCCCATCGCCTGGGCAAACGGCTTCTCCTTCCACCATGCGAAGGCATGAGATCAGCGCGGCGGGGTGCCTACCGGGTGCTCTACCTCATCGATGAGGAGGCGCACGCTGTGACGGTGACCGCCATCGAGCACCGGGCGGACGCTTACCGCTCGCGCTGAGCGGTCGCCAGGCCGGGGGACACCGGCCTCGGGCGGGGAAACGGAGGCGGGGCGGAGGGGAGGGGGCCGAAAAGGGGCGGGGAAAAGGGCATCCGGGAGGAATCCGCCGTCTTCCTGCGGGAAGGCGGGGACCGGCGGAGAATGGCCGTGATGGCGCTGGGTGGCCTTCCGGTCACCGGGCGGTACCGATCCCTCCTCGACACGTGAGGTGCGACGTGGCGGTCCCCCAGCACGACCCGACGGTGCACGGCGACCCCGGGGCGCGGCGGCCCGCGGCGGTCCGGGTGCTCCCGGCCCCCGCGCAGGCGGAGGGGCCGGTGGCGGCCGTCGCGGTGCCGGACGCGGTGCGCCGCAGCGTGGCCCGCTCCCCGCAGGCGGCCGCCGAGGAGCGGGCCGCCGCCCTCCTCGGCCACTACCGGGAGTGCCTGGCCCGGGAGGACGAGCTGGAGCACCTGATCGACCCGGGCGAGCCGCCCGCGGGCCGCTGGGCGATGCTGCCGGGCGGCGTCGAGGAGCTGCTCAGCGGCGCGGAGAGCAGCATCGGCATCCCGCCCGGCGCCGCGGGCCCGCTGGACGGGGCGCGCGGCGGCCGGCTCCGCTACGGCTACCCCCTCGTCGTGCTCGCCGCCCGGGACGCCGCCGAACCGGACGACCACCTCCCCGTCGGCGGGGCGCCCCCGGTCCCGGCGGACCGGCCGCTCCGGGCCGCACCGCTGTTCGTCGCCGACGCCCTGGCCGCGCCCGCGGCGGCGGGCGGCCGGCCGCGGATCCGGCTCTCCGGCCCCCCCGAGGTCAACCCGGCCCTGCTCCGCTTCCTGGGGATCGACACCGCCCAGGAGTTCGCCGCCTTCCGGGAGGCGCTGCGCGGCCCGGACCGCCCCGGGCTGCGCGACGCCGCGCTGACCGTGCTGGCCCGGCTGCACATCGAGCGGATCGACGACGTCGACCCCGGCCTGCTGCGCGGCCCCGTCCCCCTGGCCGACCTGCGGCCCGGCGCGCACAACACCGCCCTGCTCTTCCGGGCCGGCCCCGGTGCGGACGCCGGGACCGGGGACCGGGGCTCCCACCCCGGCCGCACCGGGGTCATCGCCGACCTCGACCCCGGGCGCAAGGACGCGGTCCGCCCCGAGCGGGCCGCGGCCACCGCCCTGGGGCCGCTCCTCGGCGGGGCCTCCCGGACCCGGGACGAACCGGTCCTCCCGGTGGCGGCGGAGCGGCTCGGCGAGGAGCACCACGCCGCCCTGGACTCGGCGATGCGCCGCACCCTCACCGCGGTCGCCGCACCTCCGGGCACCGGCGCCGGCCCGCTGGTCGACGCCGCGGTGCGCACCGCCCGGGCCGACGGGCAGAGCGTCCTGGTCGCCGTCCCGGAGGACCGGCTGCCGCCGTTCCCCGGCGCCGGCCCCGGCGGCGGACCGGGCGGCCCGGTGATGCGGGCCGGCGGCCCCGGGGCGCGCGCCGTCGAGGCGGCCGTGCTCACCCGGCTCGCCGGACCTGCCGGTGAGCCCTCCGACCACGTGGCCCGGCGGCGGAGCCTGCGCGACGACTGGGGCCGGGTGCGGGAGGCGTGGCGGGCGATCGACGCGGCGGCCTCCGGCGGGCACGCCCTGGCCCTGCTCGCCGCCGAGCGCCGCCGCCTCGCCGACCAGGGCTGGGACCCCGAGGAGCTGTTCGGGGCGGCCGGCCGAGAACCCGGCTACTGGCTGCGCCGCGCCCGGCGCGCCCGGGAGGGCGGCTTCACCGGGCTCGCGCACCGCTCCGCGATCCGGCGCGACCTGGGCGTGGAGCCCACGGCGGAGAACCTGGACCTGCTCTGCCGCGCCGCGGCGCTGGAGGAGGAGTGGCGGGCCGCGCTCGACCGGCGCGGGCGCGCCGCCCCGCTGCCCGAGCTCCTCTCCGGCCTGGACGCCGCGCTCGCCTGCCACCTGCTCTCCGGCGCCGCCCACCTGGAGGCCGCCGAGGAGCGCCGGACCGCCCGGGGGCGCTCCGCCATCGCCGACCGGCTGGAGGCGCTGAACCGGCCGGACGACCCCTGGGGCGGCTTCGCGCGGCTGCTCGCGGCGGTGCCCGCGTGGTCGGTCGCGGTCCGCCGGGCCCGCGCCCTGCCCCCGGTCCCGGGCCTGTTCGACCTGGTGGTGGTGGCCGAAGCGGACCGGTTCAGTACCGCCGAACTGGTCCCGCTGCTGTACCGGGCCAAGCGCGCGCTGGTGATCGGCGACCCGGCGGCGCCCGCCCCGGCCGCCGCCCTGGACCCGGAGGAGGAGCGCGCCATGCGGGAGCGGGCCGGGCTGCCCGCCGACCGGCCGCCCCGCCACGGAGGCGCGACCGGGTCGGCCTACCGGGCGTGCGCCGCGGCGGCGGAGGAGTCGGGCGGGGCCGTGCACCGGCTGGAGGGCCGGGACGGTACCCACCCCGAGATCACCGCCCTGGCCGCCCGGCACTGCTACGGCGGTCGGCTGCACGCGCTGGCCGACCCGGAGGCGCTGCCGGTCCGCTCCGGGCCGGCGGTGGAGTGGCGGCACGCCCCGGGCCGGTGCGAGCCGGTGCCGGGCGGCTCCGCGGTCAACCGGGACGAGGCCTACCGGGTCGCGGTCCTGCTCCAGCAGCTCGACGGGTCGCTGCCGCCCGGGGCGCGGATCGGCGTCATCGCCCCGTTCCAGGCGCAGTGGACGCTCCTCCGCCGGCTGCTGCGCCGGCGCACCTTCGCGCACGAGGTCCGGGTGGGCGGCGCCGGGCACTTCCGGCTCGGCGGCCGCGGCGAAGGCCTCTGGGACGCGCTGGACGGCGGCGCGGTCGACGTCATGGTGGTCTCGGCGACCGGCGTCCCCGAGGGGTGGCGGCCCTCCCCGGGCGACGCCCCGAGCCGGGCGTGGGCCGCCGCGCTCACCCGGACCCGGGCCCGGCTGATCGTGGTGGGGGACAGGGCGCACTGGTCCGGCCAGGACGGGACGGGCGGCGCGCTGTGCCGGTCGGCGAGCGCGGAGGCGACGGCCCCCGGAGGGGCGGGGGCCGCACCGGGCGCCGGCGAGCCGCCGGCCCCGGCGCCGCTCGCGCTGCTGGCCGCGCTGCGCGCCCGCGGAGCCGGGGCCGAACCGGGCCCCGGCGTCGCCGGGTACCGCGCCGACCTGCGGGTGCGCACCCCCGACGGGACGCTGCTGGTCCTGGTCGACCAGGCCCGGACCGGCATCGGGCTGCGCCGCCTGCTGCACCGGGGCCGGCTGCTGGAGCTCCGCTCCGGCGAACCGGTGGTGTGCGTGCCGGCCTGGCGCTGCCTCAGCGCCCCCGACTCCGCCGCGGCCGAGGTCCTCGCCGCCGCACCGGAGGGGCGGCGGAACCTCCGCGACTGACGCCGCCGGCCCCGTGCGGCGGTGGCCGGACCGCCCGCCGGCGGGGAGCCGGGGACCTCGGCCCCTGCCGAACCGCGCTTCCGGGACCGCCGGCGCCCCGGGCGGTGGGCCGCCCCCGGTCGCGGCCGGGCTCCGCCGTCCGGTCCGGGGCCGAGCCACCCCGGGGCGCCGGCCCCGGGCGCGGGTCAGGGAGGGCGCCCGGGGCCGCAGCCCGGTCCGCGGCGGGGCGGAGAAGGGCGCGGATCCGGGCCGGGACCCGCCCGCGGCGGCCCCCCGCCGCCTCCGGCGTTCCGGGCGGGCCCGCCCTCGCCGGAGCCCCGGGACCGGGCACCGCCCGCCTCCGGATAGAGTGCGCTTCGGTCCGCGCGGAGCGGGCCGCGGAAGGTGTACGAACAGGCCGGGCCGACCTGCCCGGGGACGAGGGGGCGGGGTGCCCGAGGGCCACACGCTGCACCGGTTGGCGGCGCACTTCACCGAGAACTACGGGGGCGCCCGGCTCCGGGTGTCCAGCCCGCAGGGCCGGTTCGCCGACGGGGCGCGGCGCTTGGACGGGCGGGTCCTGGAGGAGAGCGAGGCCCACGGCAAGCAGCTCTTCCTCGGCTTCGACTCCGGCGAGTGGCTCCGCGTCCACCTGGGCCTGTACGGGGCGTGGACCTTCGGCGACGCCGACGGCGAGCGGTACCTGGGCGCGCCCCGGGCGCCCGGCGGCCGCAGCCGGGACCTGGCGCGCGACGCCGAGGGGTTCGTGGTGCCGCCCGAGCCGGTCGGCGCGGTCCGCGCCCGGCTGGTCAGCGGCACCGGCTGGGTCGACCTGCGCGGCCCCTCCGCCTGCGAGGTGATCGGGGAGGACGCCAAGCTCGCCGCGCAGGCCAGGCTGGGGCCCGACCCGCTGCGCGCCGACGCCGACCCCGAGCGGGCCTGGCGCACCGTCTCCCGGTCCCGGACCACCGTCGCGGCGCTGCTGATGCGCCAGGACGTCATCGCCGGCATCGGCAACATCTACCGGGCGGAGGCGCTGTTCCGCGCCGGCATCGACCCCTACCGGCCGGGCCGGGACGTCGACCGGTCCGAGTGGGAGGCGCTCTGGGAGGACCTGGGCGAGCTGCTCCGGATCGGCGTCCGGGAGGGGCAGATCGTCACCACCCGCCCCGAGCACCGGCCGGACCCGGACGCGGCCCCGGTGCCCCGGCCCGACACGCTCTACGTCTGCTACCGCACCGGTGAGCCGTGCCGGGTCTGCGGCACCGGGGTGCGCTCCGCGGAGCTGGCCGGGCGCACCCTCTACTGGTGCCCCGGCTGCCAGAAGAAGTAGCCGGGGCCGTGCCGCCCGCGCCGGACCGGCGCGGGCGGCGGGGGATCAGTGCGCGGCCGGGTGCTCGGTCGCCAGGTCGACCCCGGTGCTGTCCTCGAAGGTCTCCAGCAGGCGCTCCGCCTCGGCCGGGTCGTCGGCGGACTCGACCTCCTCGGCGGTGAGCATCAGCAGCTCGGCCTTCTCCTCCACCCGGCCGCGCTCCAGCGCCTCGCCGGTGTCGGCGCTCTGGCCGCCGAAGGCCCGCACCGCCGCGTAGTAGATGTCCGCGACGCCGCGGCACACCCAGTCGCCGTCGCAGATGCCGTACAGGTCGTCGCGGAACACGTTGTCGATGCGCGCCCGGTTCTCCTCGGTGAACCGCTCCTGCAGCTTGAAGTTGCGGTAGCCGAAGTCGTGCCGGGCGCAGCCGGGCAGGAAGTCGTTGCCGAGCGGCTGGTCGGGGGAGTAGGAGCAGCCGTCGTTGGACCAGTCGAGCTGCCCTTCGTAGGGCCGGTCGGCGCTGACCGAGGTGAATTCGCCGAGCGAATAGGCGAAGACGTAGTCGTCGGTGATGCCGCGGACCTCCTCCGGGGGGAGGGTGTCCGCGGCGGCCGGAGCGGGGGACGCCGCGAGGGCGGCCAGGGCTGCGAGTGCGGTGGCCGCGATGACGCGCGGGCGGCCGGCGGGGGAGACGCGCATTCGGGTCCTCTCCGTATGCATCGGGACCGGGCCCCGGTCGGGGCCGGTCTGAAACGGGGGAATCGGGTGGTGCGAATCGGATTCCCGGTGCTGCGGAGCAGCGTGGGACACGGGTGCCCACAGGTGTGACAGGGGTGATTCTGCTGGTCGGGGATGAGATGCGCAGAGTGGGGCGCCTGCGCATTGCCGGGTTTTTACCCGGCGGCCGGTGACTTTACCCCGGTGGTGCGTCCCGGCGCGAGAGGTTCGGGCGGCCGGGTTCGGCGCTCGAGGCGGACGCGGTCCGCGCCCGAGTCCCGGGGCGGCCGGTCCGGGCCCGCGGCGCTCCGGTGCGCGGGTCCGCCCGGCCCTTTCCCCTCTTCTCCTCCGCGGGGCCGGGCCTTCCGGTCGGCCGGCGCCGCCCCGGGTATCGGAAGATCGGTTTCCGGGGCGGTCGCCCGCCGAATCGGAAAAAGTGAAGGAGTAGTGGCTCCGAGGTAAGGGCGGAATTTTCGGACTTCCCGCCCGCAACATCGTTCACCAAGGTGATTCCCGGTGTGAAACCGCACCTGAAGGGGTGGAAGGTGCGGATTTGCCGTGGCAGTGCTTTTCCCTCTGGGTCCGGTAAGGCGCGGAAAGGAAACGTTTCCGTTGACGGCCGATCACGGCGCCGCCGCCGCGGGAAAAAGAAAATAGGGTCCGGGCCAGTTCCCGGAAGTGCCACCAACCCCCGGATGAGGTGGACAGTGTTCACGAGGACGTCCAAGAGGTTCCTCGCGCCCCTGGCGGCGGCCGCGGCCACCGCCGTCGCCGCCGCGGGGTGCGCGCAGAGCGAGCGGGACGCCGGCGGCGACCCCAACGAGAGCAGGCCCCTGGTCTTCGCGGGCGCGGGCGACCCCCGCTCCCTCGACCCGGTCCTCGTCAACGACGGGGAGAGCTTCCGGGTCACCCGGCAGGTGATGGAGACGCTGCTCAAGCACGAGCCCGGCGGCACCGAGATCATCGGCGGCCTCGCCGAGAGCTGGGAGTCCAACGAGGAGGGCACCGAGTGGACCTTCCAGCTGCGCGAGGGCGTCACCTTCCATGACGGGGAGGCCTTCGACGCCGAGGCGGTCTGCGCCAACTTCGACCGGTGGAACGAGTTCACCGGCGGCTACCAGAGCAGCAACCAGACCTACTACTGGCAGGCCGTCTTCGGCGGGTTCGCGGAGAACGAGGACGAGGACCTGCCCGAGTCGCTCTACGAGTCCTGCACCGCCGAGGGCGACACCACGGTCACCATCGCCGTCACCGAGTCCTCGGCCGCCTTCCCCGGGGCCTTCAGCCTGAGCTCGTTCGCGATCATGAGCCCCGCCTCCATCGAGGCCGCGGCGGGCCAGGAGGTCGGCGGGGACGAGGGCTCCCCGGTGCTCCCCGACTACAGCCAGGAGGCCGGCGTGATCGCCGGGACCGGCCCCTACACCTACGAGTCCTGGGACCACGACGCCAGGGAGGTCACCCTCGAGCGGTACGACGACTACTGGGGCGAGCCGGCCGGGGTCAAGACGCTGATCATCAAGACCATCTCCGAGGAGACCGCCCGCCGGCAGGCACTGGAGGCCGGCGACGTGCACGGCTACGACCTGGCCGCGCCCGCCGACGTCCGGCCGCTGGAGGAGGCCGGCTTCCAGGTCCCGGTCCGCGACGTGTTCAACGTCCTCTACCTGGCCTACAACCCCGAGGCGGACGAGGCCCTGGACGAGCCGGACGTGCGGCGGGCCATCGCGCACGCGGTCGACCGGCAGCGCATCGTCGACACCATCCTGCCCGAGGGCGGCGAGGTGGCCACCCAGTTCGTCCCGGAGACCGTCCAGGGCTGGTCGCCCGACGTCACCGCCTACGAGCACGACCCGGAGAAGGCCGCCGGGCTGCTGGAGGACGCCGGGGAGTCGGACCTGACCCTCAACGCCTGCTACCCCACCGACGTCTCCCGGCCCTACATGCCGGCGCCCAAGGACATCTTCGACATCGTCCAGGCCGACCTGGAGGCCGCGGGCATCGCGATCGAGCCCGAGTCCAAGCCCTGGGACGAGTACATCCCCTACACCGACGCCGGCGAGTGCAGCCTCTACCTGCTCGGCTGGACCGGCGACTACAACGAGGCCTACAACTTCCTCGGCACCTGGTTCGACGGCTACAAGACCGCCTGGGGGTTCCGCGACGACGGCGTCTTCGAGGCGATGGAGGCGGCCGCCTCCGAACCCGACCCGGAGGCCCGCACCGGCCTCTACCAGGAGGCCAACGAGGTGATCATGGACTACCTGCCGGGCCTGCCGATCTCGCACTCGGCGCCCTCCATCGTGTTCTCCCCCGACGTCGAACCGCCGGCGGTCAGCCCGCTCACCCAGGAGAACTTCGCCGAGGCCTCCTTCCGCTGACCGGAGCCCCGGACCCGGCGAGAGGGGCCGGGGCGGCGCCCGCCGCCCCGGCCCGCAGACCCACCGACGACCGGCGGCCGGCCCCGGCGGGCCGGCCGCTCCGACAGGCAGGCGGCTGCAACGGTGCTCCGTTTCATCACCAGGCGCGTCCTGACGGCCGTGCCGACCCTCTTCGGCCTCTCGGTCCTGCTCTTCTTCTGGGTGCGGCTGCTGCCCGGAGGACCCGAGTACGCGCTGCTGCCCGAGGACGCCTCGGCCGAGCAGCGGGCGGCACTGCGCAGGGCGATGGGCCTGGACGACCCGATCCTCGAGCAGTACGGCCGGTTCGTGCTGCAGCTCCTCCAAGGCGACCTGGGCACCTCGCTGCAGACCGGGCGGCCGGTGCTCACCGAGTTCCTGATCAAGTTCCCGGCCACCGCCGAGCTCGCCGCCATGGCGATGCTGTTCGCGGTGGCCATCGGCATCCCGCTGGGCTACCTGGCGGCGCGCCGCCGCGGCGGGCCGCTGGACGCGCTGGCCGTCGGCGGCTCCCTGCTGGGCATCTGCACCCCGGTGTTCTTCCTGGCCTTCGTGCTCAAGCTGGTCTTCGCCGAGCAGCTCGGGCTGTTCCCGTCGGCCTTCCGCCAGTCGCCGGGGCTGGACGCCACCCGGATCACCGGCTTCTTCGTCGTCGACGGGATCGCCACCCGGGAGTGGGACGCCGCCGCCGATGCGCTCATGCACCTGGTCCTGCCCGGGCTGGCGCTGTCCAGCATCCCGCTGGCGGTGATCGTGCGGATGACCAGGGCCAGCGTCATCGAGGTGCTGGGCGAGGACTACGTGCGCACCGCCGAGGCCAAGGGGCTGCACCGCGGCACGATCCGCACCCGGCACGTGCTGCGCAACGCGATGCTCCCGGTGGTGACCGCGATCGGCCTGCTCAGCGGCAGCCTGCTGGCGGGCGCGGTGCTCACCGAGAGCGTGTTCGCCTTCGGCGGCATCGGCGAGTTCATCTACGCGGCGACGCAGACCCGCGACTACCCGGTGCTGCTCGGCTTCATCCTGATCATCGCCACCGTCTACGTCCTGATCAACCTGCTCGTGGACATCTCCTACAGCCTCCTCGACCCGAGAGTGCGGGTGAGCTGATGACGGCCAGGACCGAACGGATCGACCGGCTGGCCGAGCTGGTCGCCGCCCGCCGGGAGGACGGCGCGGGGCGCGGGGTGTGGCGCGAGGCCTTCGCCCGGATGCGCCGCGACCCGATGGCGATCACCGGCGCCGCCGTCGTCGGGGTGTTCCTGCTGGTCGCCGTCTTGGGCGAGCTGATCGCCCCGTACAGCCCCACCGCGCAGACCTGGGGCACCGAGGTCTTCCCCAACCGCAACGTGTTCGTCGGGCCGCGCGCGGAGAACTGGCTCGGCCTGGACAACCTCGGGCGGGACCAGTTCTCCCGGATGGTGATCGGTGCCCGGCAGACGCTGCTGGTCGGCGTGGTGGCCGCCGGGCTCGGCTTCACCGCCGGGGCGCTGCTCGGCGGGGTGTCCGGGGCCGCCCACACCCTCGGCGGCCGGGCCGGCCGCCGGATCGACACGGTGCTGATGCGCCTCACCGACATGATGCTGGCGCTGCCCACCCTGCTGCTGGCGGTGAGCATCGCGGCCCTGCTCGGCCAGGGCCTGACCACGGTGATGATCGCGGTCGGCGCCGCGCAGATCCCGATCTTCGCCCGGCTGCTGCGCGGCGCGATGATCGCCCAGGGGAGCCGGGACTACGTGCTGGCGGCCCGGGCGCTGGGCGCGCGCCGGCGCCGGATCGCGCTGGCGCACATCCTGCCCAACTCGATGGGGCCGGTGCTGGTCCAGCTCACCCTGAGCCTGGCCACCGCCATCATCGACGCCGCCGCCCTGTCCTACCTGGGGCTGGGCAACCCCGACCCGTCGGTCCCCGAGTGGGGCACCATGCTCGCCGACGCCCAGCGGTTCCTCGGCGGCGCACCGCAGCTGGCGGTCTTCCCCGCGCTGGCGATCATCGTGACCGCCCTCGGCTTCACCCTGATGGGCGAGGCGATGCGCGAGTCGCTCGACCCGAGACTGAGGAAGTGAGCATGAGCCGACGCCCGCTGCTCGACGTGGACGAGCTCTCGGTCGCCTTCACCCGCCGCCGGCGGCGCGACGTCCAGGCCGTCGACCGGATCTCCTTCTCCCTGGACGAGGGCCGGATCACCGGCCTGGTGGGGGAGTCCGGGTGCGGCAAGAGCGTCACCTCGCTGGCGCTGATGGGCCTGCTGCCCGCGCGCGGCGTGCGGGTGGGCGGCACGGCCCGGTTCCGCCTCGGCGGCGGGGGCGAGGCCGACCTGCTCGCCCTGCCCGCCGCGCGCATGCGCGACCTGCGCGGCTCCGAGATCGCGATGGTCTTCCAGGACCCGCTCTCCTCGCTCAACCCGGTGGTGCCGATCGGCCGCCAGGTCGCCGAGGTGCTCACCCGGCACCGCGGGCTCAAGGGCGCCGCCGCCCGGGACCAGGCCGCCGAGCTGCTCGACCGGGTCGGCATCCCCGACCCCGCCCGGCGGCTCCGCGAGTACCCGCACGAGCTCTCCGGGGGGATGCGCCAGCGGGCCCTCATCGCGATGGCGGTCGCCTGCCGGCCGCGGCTGCTGATCGCCGACGAGCCCACCACCGCGCTCGACGTCACCATCCAGGCCCAGATCCTGGAGCTGCTCTCCGGGCTCGTCGCCGAGGAGGGCACCGCGCTGCTGATGATCACCCACGACCTGGGCGTGGTGGCGGGGCTCTGCGACGAGATCAACGTGCTCTACTCCGGCCGGACCGTGGAGGGGGCCGAGCGGCACGAGCTGTTCGCCGCGCCCACCCACCCCTACACCGCCGGGCTGCTCGGCTCCATCCCCCGCCTGGACGCCCCGCGCGACGAGCCGCTGACGCCGGTCCGCGGCACCGTCGACGAGGCGATCGACTGGGACGACGGGTGCGCGTTCGCGCCCCGCTGCGACCGCTTCGCCGACGACTGCCTGGGCGGCCCGCCGCCGATGCGCGAGCGGGGCGCCGGGCACCGCTTCCGCTGCCTGCACCCGACCGAGCCCGCACCGGGTGAGGAGAGCGAGGGACGATGAGCCTGCTGGAGATCGAGGACCTCGAGGTCCACTTCCCGATCCGCCGCGGCATCCTGCTGGAGCGCACCGTCGGCCGGGTCCGCGCGGTGGACGGGGTGAGCCTGTCCGTCGCCGCCGGGACCACCTACGGCCTGGTGGGGGAGTCCGGCTGCGGGAAGACCACCCTGGGCCGGGCGGTGCTGCGCCTGGTGGACGTCACCGCCGGGCGGGTCCGGCTGGGCGGCGTCGACCTGGCCGGGCTGCGGTCGGAGGAGCTGCGCCGCTCCCGCCGCCGGGTGCAGATGGTCTTCCAGGACCCGCTGGGCAGCCTCGACCCGCGGCAGAACGTCGAGTCGCTGCTGCTGGAGGGGCTGGAGGTGCACGGTCTGGGCGCGGACCGCGCCGCGCGCCGGGCGGCGGTGGTCGACGCGCTGGAGGCCGTCGGGCTGTCCGCGCGCGCCCTGCCCCGCTACCCGCACGAGTTCTCCGGCGGGCAGCGCCAGCGCGTCGGCATCGCCCGCGCCCTGGTGCTCTCCCCGGAGCTGATCGTCTGCGACGAACCGGTCTCCGCGCTGGACGTCTCGATCCAGGCCCAGGTGCTCAACCTGCTGGAGGAGCTGCAGCGCGAGCGCGGCCTGGCCTACCTGGTGATCGCGCACGACCTGGCGGTGGTCCGGCACGTCAGCGACACGGTGGGGGTGATGTACCTGGGCGCCCTGGTCGAGGAGGCCCCCGGCGACGGGCTGTACGCCGAACCGCTGCACCCCTACACCCGCTCGCTCATCTCCGCGGTCCCGGTGCCCGATCCGGCGGTCGAGGACGGCCGCCGCCGGATCCTGCTCCGGGGCGACCTCCCCTCGCCCGCGGATCCGCCGCCCGGGTGCCGCTTCCACACCCGCTGCCCCTGGCGCCAGGAGGAGCTGTGCGCCACCGACCGCCCCGAGCTGCGCCCGGTGGCCGGGGGCCACAAGGTCGCCTGCCACTACGCGGAGCGGATCGCCGCGGGCGAGATCGCCCCGGACACCGCGGCCCCGCCGCGGCGGGCGGGCCCGTGACGGACCCGCCCGCCGCGCCGCCCGGGGTCCGCCGCCGGTGCGGGCCGCGAGCGTGAGCCGGGCGCCCTCCGGTCAGGCGGCGGCCGCCCGCGCGGCGCCGGACCGTCCGGGGCGGCCCCAGGGCAGGAGGCCGTCGAGGGAGTAGCGCCCCCCGGTGAACCCCAGCGCGAGCGCGGACGCGCCCAGCACCAGGAGGAGCTCGTAGCCGCCGACCAGGGGGGCGCCGACATGGGCGAAGTAGTAGGCGCCGGCCATCATGAGCGCCAGGGCCAGCCCGGCGAGCGGCAGGGCCAGGCCGATGATCAGCGCCAGGCCGCCGCCCACCTCGACGGCGGCCCCCAGCAGGGCGGACGGGCCGGGGAAGGGGACGCCCAGGGCGGCGAAGTCCTGCGCGGCCCCCTGCGGGTCGGTGGCCTTGGGAAGGCCGTGGGCGATGAAGACGGAGCCGACGGCGAGCCGGCCGATGAGGGAGGCGATGTCGGCGGGGACGGTGCTTCCGGTGCGCGGGGCGGACTCCGGTGCCTTCTCGGTCATGGAATCTCCTGCGTTGCATGAGCGGGGTGGTCCCGGCAGGGCCGCGTCGCACCGTTGAGACCTCGGCCTTCGCCCGGGGAGACGCATCGTAATTCACCGGCGCTCAAATAGATAGGTTTCTTAACTGATCGGGGCCGCGCACCGCGCCCCGGCCCGGGCGCCGGTCCCGCGCGCGGGGCGGGGCGGCGGGAAGCGGTGTCCGCGCCCCTCATCGGGCCGATGGGCCGGGAGACTGGGGGGACCGGGCGGAACGGGCGGCGGGGAGGCGCGATGCCGGAGGACGCGGAGTGGTGGGCGGTCCTGCTCCGGCCGCAGATGTGGCCGCTGCTCGCCGCCTGGGCCGCCGCCCTGTTCGCCCTGGTCCGCATCGCCCGCGCGCACCTGCTGCACCGCGCCCCCGCCGCCCCCGGACCGGGCGCGCCGGCCGGCGCGCTCACCCCGGAGGAGCTCGGCTTCCTGGCGGGCGGGCCGCGGCGCGCCGCCGAGACCGCGCTCACCGCCCTCGTCCTGTCCGGGCGGGTCCGCCGGGGCAGCGGCGGCCTCCTCGAGCGGGCCGCTCCGCCGGGCCCCTCGCCGGAGGACTCCGAGGCCGGGTGGGCGCTGCTGCGCACGCTCGGCGGCGGCCCGGCCGACCCGGCGGCGGCACTGTCCGCGGCGGCCGCCGGCGAGCACCCGCAGACCGTGCGGCGCCTGGCCGGCCTCGGCCTCTACCGGGACGACCCGCGCCTGCCGGGCGCCCGCGCGGCCCGGACGGGGGCGCTGCGGCTCATCGGAGTCCTCGCCGTACCGCTCGTGCTCTGGGCGGCGCTGAACCTGGCGGCCGACCCGCTGCCGGGCGCCTCGCCCCGCTGGGGGCTCCTCGGCGCGGTGCTGCTGCTCTGCCTGCTCGGGGCGGCCGTGCTGGCGGACCGGGCCGCGGGCCGCCCCGAGCCGCGGACGCCGGCCGGGGCCCGGCTGCTCGCCGAGGAGCGCGAGGCGGCGGACGGCGCCGACCCGGCGGTGCCGCTGCGGACCGGCGAGGCGCTCCGCTTCACCGCCCTCACCGGGTTCGCGGCCATGGCCGCCATGGACGGGACCCCGCCGCACGAGCGCGGCGCCCTCCCCTGGCCGGCGGCCCCGGACGGCACGGTCGCCCTGGAGGACCTGCTGCGCATCGCCGCGGGCTGCAGGGCGCCCGACCGCCCTCCCGGAGCAGGCTGAGAGGCTGTCGGGTGTCCGGCCGGTCGCCTGGTGGGGCCGCCTCGCGCTGCGCGGCCCGCCTGCGGTGCGGCCGGCCCGCGCCGAAGGCGCACACCGCCCGCCGTGGGGCCTGCCCTCCGCGAAGCCTCCCCGCCGCGCCCGCGCCGGTGGCCGGGGTCGCTCCCGGGGGCGGCGCAGGTCCTCGGCGGCCGGGGCGGGCCGGGCGGAGCCGGGTGCGGGCGGCGATCACAGGTCAGGTCCACCGGTCGGCCGCCTCGGTGCTCCGGCCGCCCCCGAGGTTGAAGAACAAGCTGAGCCCCGGAACCGGACCTCCTCCCGGGCCCGCCCAGGGCGCGGCCGCCCAGCGGGCGTCCGCGCTCCGCCGCCCCGGCGACCGTCCCGCAGGGCATCCGGGGCGAACCGGTGGGGCGGCTCCCCGGTCGGGCACCGGGCGGGCGCGGTCCGCGCACTTCCTGCGGCGGGCGGGTCAGTCCTCCGCCGCCTCCTCAGCGGGTGCGGCGGCCGGGGCGGAGCCGCAGCGGCCGGTGAGCCGGTCCCGGCGGCGCCGGCGGGCCGCGCGGACCGAGACGCCGACGATGCGGGCCGCGGTGGCGGCGGTGATCACGGCGAGGGGCAGCACCAGCAGCGCCGCCGGCCTGCGGATCGGGCGGAACTCGGCCCCGCCCCCGTGCAGCAGGATGTAGCCCATCGGGCGGACGCTGGCGTAGCCGGCGCCCCCGCCGCCGTCGGCCCCGGTTCCGGGGACCCGGCCCGCGGCCAGCCCGGCCGAGGCGATGTGCCGGACCCGCGCGACCGGGACCACCGTCGCGCCGCCGGCCGAGACCGGATCGCCGAAGACGGAGTCGACCCGGGAGACGGCTCCGGTCCGCTCCAGCAGCCCGGTGAGGGCCGCCACCGCGGGGCTGCGGCGGCGCCCGCGGGCCAGCTGTCTGACGTGTCCAGAGGTGGCGTGGTCCGGCATGTGGTCGTCCTCTCCGGAGTCGGGTCGGGCTTCAACGCTATAGCGGCCGTCCGCCTCCGGGCGGGCGCCGGTGCCCCGCGGCGCGCCACGGGTCCGGCCCGCCGCCCCGGGCCCGATGTCCGGGGGCGCCGCTCCGGCAGCGGTGCCCGAGGGCCGGCGGGCGCCCGCGCGCAAGGGCGCCTGCCGCCGTGCCCGCACCGGTCAGGAGGGGGCGATCCGGCGCTCGATGATCTGCTCGGCCAGGGTGCGCAGGATCTCCTCGTCGTCCCCGATGTGGCCGGAGTGGCCGGTGATCCGGCGCAGCTCGTGGCGGAGGGCGCGGACGACCGGCCCGCTCTGCAGCACCTCGGCCAGCGGGCCCGGCTCGACCGCCTCCCGCCACTTGCGGAGGTCGTCCAGCCGGCCGTGCTCGATGGCCTCGTGGGTGATGTGGAACAGGGCGTCCACGCTGCGGTTGTGCGCCTCCTCGCCCTCGGCCGTCAGGTCCACGTCGATGATCCGCACGGTGCTGGGCGTACCGCCGTCGGGGTCGGGGCGCAGGTGGTAGACCTGCCAGGCGCGGCCGTTGGTGAGGATGAGCCATTCGGCGCCCTCGTCCAGGGCGAGCCGCCGGGCCTGCTGCAGGTTGCGCGCGTCGAGGGTCTGGCCGACCCGCTTCACCTCGATCGGCGCGAACAGCTTCCCGTCCAGGCGGAGCGCGTAGTCGATGGAGTCGCCGCTGGTGCGGTACTCGGTGGTGAGTTCCTCGTACTTGCTGAAGTTGAGGCCGTAGCTCAGGAAATCAGTGATCAGCATGCGGGTGTCGCCGTCGTTGGCGTCGCGCTCCACCAGGTCGGCCAGCGGCCCGGAGAAGCGGTCCATCGCCGCGGCCAACCGGTTGCGCGTCGACTCCTCCCAGCCCAGCGTGGTGGAGAACTCGCCCGTCCTGCTCATGACCTGGGTCGTTTCGTTTTCCATCTGCGTCGTGTCGTCCGTTCCCATGGCTCCTGTGGCTCCCGCCGGCCCCGGCGGCGCCCCGCGGCGCGGGGCGCCCGGAGCGCCGTGCCCGACCCGGCGATGCTATCGCCCGGCGCCGCGCCGCAAACCACTGCGCACCGGGCTTTTCAGGTTCTGCACAGGGGTACCGCGGAGTTGTCCACAGCCCGATGGCCCGCCCTACCGGAACCGGCCCCGGGAGCGCACCGTGGAGGCATGCGTCTGCACCCCCGCGAGATCCGCGAAGTCCTGAACACCGCCTCCCGCCAGTACGGGCTGATCAGCCACCGGCAGGCCCGGCACTTCGGCATCGACGACAACCGCATCCACCTGCTGCTGCGCCGCCGCGAGTGGGGGCGCCTGCTGCCGGACGTCTACACCGTGCGCGCCGCGTCCGCGGAGCGCACCCCCTCCGCGGTCGGACGGCTGCGCAGGGCGGTGAAGGCCGCCCAGCTGGCGCTGGGGCCGGGGGCGGTCGCCTCCGGGCCCACCGCGGCGCGGCTGTGGGGGATGGAGGGCCTGCCCGCCTGGAACGGCGGGGCGGTGCACATGACCGTGCCCGCCTCCTGCCGCCGGGCGCGGCCGCCCGGAGTCCGGATCAGCACCTGGTACGTCGGCCGGCACGAACTGGCCTGCCGGGAGGGGCTCCCGGTCACCGACCCCGCCCGCACCCTGCGCGACACCGTGCTCTGCGTCGACCGGGACACCGCCGTCTCGCTCATGGACTCGGCCCTGGCCCAGGGGCTGATCACCGGCCGGAGGCTGTTCGAGCAGCCGGGGCTGAACGAGGCGAGGGCCGGCGGGGCCGCCTCCGAGCGGTGGTGGTGGCTGGCCGACCCGCGCGCCCGCAGCCCGCTGGAGACCCGGATCCGGCTGGTCTGCGCCGACGCCGGCGTCTCCCCGGACGACCTCCACCACCCGGTCCCGCTCCCCGGCGGCGGGGCGGCCCGCGCCCCGCTCTGGTGGGAGCGCGGCCCGGTCGTCGCCGACCCCGACCACCGCCTCTCCCCGGAGCAGGAGCGCGGCCTCCGCCGCGCCCGCCCCGGTCTGCGCCTGCTCAGGTTCACCGGCGACGACCTCGCCCGCCCGCGGCAGCTGGTCGCCGAGGTCGCCGAGGCGCTCCGATGACCCCGCGCCCCCCAAGGCGCCGGCCCCCCGCAGCGCGCCGCACCCGCCCGCTAGCCTCCGCTCCATGGACCTCACCACCGACCCGGCCCGGGCACACGCCCCCGACCACCGCCCCTCCGGCCCCGGGCCGGTCGACGTCACCGCCTACCTGGCCCGGCTCGGCCGCACCGGCCCCCGCACCCCCGACGCGTCCACCCTGCGGGCCCTGCACCGCGCCCAGCTCGCCTCGGTCCCCTACGAGAACCTCGACATCCAGCTGGGCCGCACCGAACCGCTCAGCTCCGCCGGGGTCCTGGCCAAGATCACCGCGCCCGGCCGGGGCGGCTACTGCTACGAGCTCAACGGCGCCTTCGCGCTGCTGCTGGAGGCGCTGGGATTCCAGGTCGCCCGGGTCATCGCGGCGGTCGGCCGCAAGGACGACCCGGCCCCGGTCTGGGGCAACCACCTGGCCCTGCTGGTCCGGGCCGGCGGCACCACCTGGATCGCCGACACCGGCCTGGGCGACGGCTTCACCGACCCGCTGCCGCTCCGCCCCGGCCGCCACACCCAGGGCCCCTTCACCTACGAGGTGGAGCGCCTCGCCGACGGCGAGTGGTGGGTCGGCCACCACGAATGGGGCGCGGTGCCGGGCTACCGGATGCGCACCGAACCGCTGCCCCTCTCCGCCTTCGCCCCGCACCACCTGCGCCAGTCCACCTCGCCGGAGTCCAGCTTCGTGCAGACCCTCATCGTCCAGCGCCCGCTCCCCGACCGCACCCTCACCCTCCGCGGCACCGCCCTCACCACCGACGGCCCCGGCGGCAAGCACCGCCTCCTCCTCCCCGACCAGGCCGCCTTCGAGACGGCCCTGTCCACCCGCTTCGGCATCCCGACCGCCTCCCTGGACACCGCCCGCCTCTACACCAGGGCCCGCACCCAGACGGAGGCCTGGCTCGCCCGCCGGGCCCCGGCCTCTTCGGGCTGAGCCCGGCGCCCTCCCGGCGATCATGCGGGCGAAATGCGCCGGAGTTCCGAAAGTCCCTTTCCGTTTCTCCTGAAAGCGGTGGCGCGGAAGCCCCGGTCCGATATCGCCCGAGTGCCGTGCGAATGGATTCTCCGCTGCCCGGGGAATCCTTCCGCGGCGCCATCGGGGCCGGTGCCCCCATGGGTCCACCGGTCCCCTCCGGCGTTCGGGGAAGGCACGGATGAATCCGAATGGCCGGAACCGGCAGGTGAAGGAAGCCTTACCCGCCGGGGCCGTGTCCAGGGCGCGAACCCGGGTATGGGCGGGGCACGCGAGCCCGGCACGATCGGAGGACCCCCGCATGCCCCGCCCCTGGGAGGCCGATCCGGAATCAGAGTTCAACCGGCGAATCGGGAGATCGCCCATTGAATTGGGAGTGACCAAGGCAGGTCCGCAATGCCCGGACATATGGGAGCTCGACAACGGGGATTTCGCGGTGATCGGCCGCGATCTCACTCGTGCCTATCGCGGACGGCTGCCCTCGGAGGTCAGTATCGGAGACGACGAGAGCCTGGTGGTCATTCCCAGGATCATGCTGACCGAGGCGAAGAGGGAGATCCCTGATGCTTGAGAAGGTGGCGGACCTGCCGGGAAGGGGGATGCCGAGCCCCGACTACCTCGCCGACTACTGGGCCGAATACCGGCGTACCCGAGGGGTGTTCTGGAAACTGGAGCGCGGGCAGGCGTTCAAGGAGCACGGCGACGCCAGTTGGGAGGCGTTCGCGGCGGGGGACTGGGACCGGTCCCTGGAACTCAACGAGCGGGACCGCGCCGAGGCCGTCGCGATGGCGCGCCAGGACGCCGAGCAGGGCATCGCCACCAGGCGGATCAGGATCGTCGAGTTCCCGGTCACCCCGTACGTGCAGTGGGAGATGCAGTTCCTGCGGATGCTGGCCGAGGCCGGCCAGTCGCTGCGGGTCCTGCGCGCCGACCAGGTCGCCGGGCTGGAGCGGCACCGCCCCCTCCCCGAGGTCGTCATACTCGGGGAGAGGGTGATGTACGAAGTCCGCTACGACGGGGAAGGGGCCCCATGCGGAGGCCGCAGGATCGACGACCCCGGGGCGATCGCGCGCTGCGCAGCGCAGCTGGCGGGGCTCTTCGCCCGGGCCGAGCCGCTGACCGCGTTCTTCGACCGGGAGATCGCGGGCCTGCCCGCACCGGCGGCCCCGGCCCGGCGCTGAACCGCGCCCGCCCGCCGCGCGGAGCCGACCGGGGCGCGTTCCGCCCCTGGCCGCTGCTCTCGCTGGTCCTGGTGTTCGTCATCGCCGCCGCCCTGCTCGGCCTCTCGCCGCTCGTCCTGGACGGCCTCGGCGGCGGCCCCGGGTACTGGGAGCGGCTGAGCTTCATCGGCCAGACCTACGGCGCGGCCTCGGCGCTGCTCGCGGGCGTGGCGCTGATCGGGGTCGCCGCGACCCTCGTCCTGCAGGCCCGGGAGACCCGCCTGTCCAGGGAGAACGCCCTGCGGGAGTCCAACGCGGAACTGCTCCGGATGGCGATGGAGGATCCGGTCTACGCCGCCTGCTGGGGTGAGAACCTCACCGACGTCGGCGGTATCGCCCAGCGGCAGAGCATGTACACCAACATGATCCTGTCGCAGTGGGAGATGGCCTACGAGTCCCGCTCCATCGACGACGCCCACCTCCGCGCCCTCGCGGCACGGCTTTTCGCGGGCCGGGTCGGCTGGGACTTCTGGTCCGAAGCCCGCGAGGTCCGCATCTCCACTGCCGGAACCCGGCGCAGCCGCCGCTTCCACGCGATCCTCGACGAGGAGTTCGCCGGCCACCCGCACCGCCCGGCGGCACCCGCCCCGCCACCGGCTCCGGAGGAACCCCCGGTACCCGCCCGCCCACCGGCCGCCGTCGCCCTCCCCACCGCGGCCGGAGCCGCCGCCGGCCTCCTTGCCGGCCTCGGCGCGGCACTCCTCGCCAGGCGTCTCGAAGCCTCCCGGCCACGCCCGCGCCGCCGCTCGTCCGCCCGCAGGTTTTTCCGCTAGGCCGCCCAGGCCGATGATCTTGACGTTGCGGGGGTATCAGAGCGCTCTGATACCCCCGCAACGTCAAGATCATCGGAAGGGGGCGCGGCGGTCAGCCCTCCGCCAGCTCGTGCAGGCGGTCGCTGAACCCGTCCTCGTGGCCGCCGTGCACGTCGTCGAAGAGGGCGGCGGCCTCGCGGGCGAGTCCGACGACCTCGGCGCCGTAGCCGTAACCGGCGAGTACATCGAGGGTGTCGATGGCGCGGTCCAGCCGCCGCTCGCCGGTGGCGCCCTCCGGGCCCCAGCCGTCGGGGTCGGGGGTGTAGTCCGCTATGGCCTGCTCCAGGTCGGCGCGGGCGGTGTCGACGGCGGCGTCCGCACCGGCCGCGCCTTCGAGGCGGGCGCGCACGGCCGGATCCTCTTCGGTGAGCTCCAAGAGCTGCTCGACCAGCCACTCCGGCTCCTGTTCGCTGAGGAAGCCGCGCAGGTCCGGCGGGGAATCGGGCGGTCCGGGCTCTTCGGCTCCGGCCGCGAGCCAGGCCAGCGCCACGGCGACCGCGTGCTTGCACCAGTCGGCTCCGTCTTGCCCCAGAGGGCAGCTGCACACGGTCGCGGGGAGCCCGCGCCCCCACACGAGTTCGACCCGGTAGGGACGGGTCCCCTCGACCAGCGCGGTGACCCGCCCGGGAGAGAGGCGGAGCGAGCGGGCCCGCCCCTGGGAGTGGTAGCGCCGTCCGCGCTCGAACCAGGCGGGATCGGTCGCGGAGCGCAGGTCTTCGATGCTGAAGGGGGCCATGGAACCGGACTGTAGGCGATCGGCCGGGTGCGCGCCGCCCGTTCGCGGAGACGCTAGGGCCGGAACGCGGCCCAGACGGTGTGGCCGCCGCGTTCGTTGTCGTCGCACCCCCACTCGTCGGAGACCGACGCGACGAGGCGGAGCCCGTGCAGGCCGGTGCGGAGCGGGCCGGAAGGCGGGAGCGGGGGGAGGAGCGGACGCAGCCCCGGCGCGGACCACGGAGGCCCCTCGTCGGCGACGGAGATCAGGGTCAGGCCGTCGGCCAGCAGGTTGACGCTGAGGTCGATGCTGCCGCCCGCCTCACCGCTGCGGGTGTGCCGGCAGCCGTTCGAGAACAGTTCCGCGATGACCAGTTCGGCGTCCTCGGCCACCCGCGGGACATCGGAGAGCGCGGCCCTGGTCATCGCGCGTGCGCACGGGCAGTAGGCGGCCTCGCCGGGCAGCGTCCAGAACGCGGAGACGGTGGCGACCCGCCCCGGAGACGGCGCGCCCATCGTCACGCCACCGCCCTGAGCCGCGCCGGCCGGAGGGGCGGCGCGGGGGCCAGGACCTCGGCGGCCCGCTCCACCTGCGAGGTGTCCAGGAACGAGGACCTTCCCCAGATGAACCAGTGCCCGCCGCCGGTCGCCTGCACGACGACCACCGGGATCGTCCGGCCCCGGTACCGGACGTAGAGGACGGGGTGCTCGGTCTCCCCGAGCGCGAGAAGCGCCTGGCCACCGCGGGCGCGGACGGCGGTGAGCAGGTGAGTGAGGAGGGAGGTGCGGGACCCGGAAGCCCCAGCCGAGCGACATTCGGACATGGTGAAACCTCCTGTGAGACCCCCGTCGGCGATGCGACACTGAGGGTGTCTTCGGTTGCACTGAGTTTATAGCGGGTGACCCTCAATAGCAATAAAAAATCAGTGTTACCCGGATTTCTGGAGAGGGGTCTACACTGCCACGCATGCAGAGGAGCTACAGTCCGAGCGTCCGGCGGCGGCGCCTGTCGGCTCAACTACGGAGGTACCGGGAACAGCGGAAGCTCACCGCTGCCAAGGCGGGGGCGGCCCTCGGGTGGCCGCAGCAGAAGATCTCCAAAATCGAGAGCGGCGAGCAGAAACGGCTCCCTGCAGCCGAGCTCGACAAGCTGCTGGACCTCTATGAGGTCTCTGGTGAGGTCGAGCGCGAGGCTCTCCACGAGTGCGCGCGTCTGGCGAAGGAGCGCGGCTGGTGGTCGAAGTACAAGAGCGCGTTCCCTGGTGGCCTGCCGGACTTTGAGGCTGAGGCCAGTGCGATCCGTACCTATGAGGCGCAGGTGGTCCCTGGTCTCCTGCAGACTCCTGATTACGCAGCCGAGGTGTTCCGGGCCTATCGCCTCCTTCCGGAGGGCGAGATAGCCAAGCTGGTCGAAGCGCGTATGGCGCGTCAGGGCATTCTGAACAAGGTGGATCCTCCAGACTTCGTCGCGGTGATCGACGAAGCGGCTCTCCTGCGGAAGGTCGGTTCAGCGGAGGTGATGCGGACGCAGTTGCGCCACCTCAAACACATGGCATCCCGTCATAACGTCGATCTGCATGTACTTCCGTTCGCAGCGGGCGCCCATGCGGCGACGAGCGGTAGCTTCACGCTGATGGAGTTCCCAGACCCCCTGGACGCGAGCCTCGCCTATGTGGACACCCCTACCTCCACGCTGTACCTGGAAGAGGAGGAAGAGGTCAGGGAGTTCGCTTCGATGATGAGCCGTACACAGTCGGACGCACTGAGTCCTATCCGGTCCCTTAGCCTTATCGACAAGATCATCGAGTCATCCATCGAAGAGTGAGCTGATTGAACGACAAGTGGCCCTGGCGTAAAAGCAGCTACAGCGGGGGACGTGAGAACTGCGTCGAGGTGTCTCTCTCGCCCTGGCGTAAGAGCAGCTACAGCGGGCAGCACAACAACTGTGTCGAAGTAGCCGACATCCCTGGCGCCGTCGGAGTCCGCGACTCCAAGCACCCCGGTGCCGCCGTGCTCGCCTTCCCCTCCGCCGAGTGGAACGCTTTCCTCCTCGGCCTCCGCAAGGGCGAAGCCGGTCGCTGACGGAGTCGGCCGGTGGTAGGCATGGACGGGTGAGCATCTCGTCAATGCAGGACCTGCTGGCCGACTTCGCCGACCGCCGCGACTGGAACCGCTACCACACCCCCAAGAACCTCGCCATGGCCCTGGCCGGCGAGGCCGGTGAGCTGGCCGCCGAATTCCAGTGGCTGGAGCAGGACGAGGCCCTCCGGGTCATGGACGACCCGGAGAAGGCCAAGGCCGTCCGCCTGGAGATGGCCGACGTCCTCAGCTACCTCCTGCGCATGGCCACCGTCCTCGACATCGACCTGGAGGCCGCCCTCAAGGAGAAGGTCGCCATCAACGAGGAGCGGTTCCCGCCCCGCACTCCGTGACCGAAACCCTGTGATCGAACCGGGGCGGGGGCCTCGCGGCTCCCGCCTCATCCCTTCGCGGACGGGATCAGGCCTCGCAGGTACTCCTGCGTCTCAGCGTCGGTCGAGTAGAGGATCGTGCCCTTCATGCCCCGGGTGAGCAGCACCTTGTAGATGTTCCGGACCAGGGCGCCGGCCTCCTCGTCGGTCATGCTCTTGCGGAGGTCGGGGTCCTTGTTGGCCTTGCGGTCGATGATCAGTCGGCCGTCCCGGAACAGCAGGTCGGGGCCGAGGATCACGCCGGACCAGTCGTACTCGAACCCTTGAGCGGTGTACACGCATCCGACCTGGTCGAATCCGCCTTCGGCGGTGGCCCAGAGCGCGCTGGGCGGCGCACCGCCGATCTCCCTGTTCCCCCTGTTGTTCCAGGGGCGGTGCCAGTCGCCGATCCGGACATCCTTCTCCAGAGTCCCGTCCGGCCGCACCTTGCTCCACGGCCAGCAGAACCCGGCGCTGATCCTGGCGGAGTCCCCCCTGGCCAGGGTGGGGCGGAGCCGCTCCTCCATGTCGGCGGGGGAGTCCGCGACGGCCAGGCGGAACATCTCCTCGTCATCGCCCCAGGGGATGGGGCCTCCTGCTTCGAGACCGAGCAGGCGCAGCACCCACCGCTCGTACTTCTCGCTTCCGCCGCAGCGGAACTGGCCGTCGAGGGGGATGTGCTCCACCTTCAGCCCTCTGGACTCCGCATGGGCGCGGATGGCCTGCACCGTCCCCATCTCCTGGGGGCGTACCACCTGGTGCTCATCGAGGAGGAAGACGGGGACTCTCGCCGCGGAGATGAGCTCGTCGATCTGGGGGCGGCCGGTCCGCAGCCTGGCCTTCGTGTACCGGTCGGCCGAGGTTTCCCGGATGCGGTGGGCCTCGTCGCAGATGAGGACGTCGAAGCCGTTGGGCTTGGCCTCCATGAAGCTGTTGAAGTACGTGAACAGCTTCTGGACCCTGGAGGAGCCCTTGCCCGCGACCTTGCGCATCGTCTGCGTGAACGAGCGCGAACCGGTGGCGTGCAGTGCGGTCGTCCCGTTCCGATACAACTCGCCGAGCAGGGACAGGGCGATGACGCTCTTGCCGCTTCCCGGCCCTCCACTGATGATCACCACGGTCTTGTCATCGGACGCGTGGGCCCGCTCGACGGCGTGCATGACCGTTCGATAGGCGGTGTGCTGCTCGTCCAGGAGCACGAACTGCTCGCGGCCCTTCACCTCGTCGGCGGCGACCCGCATCAGCTGCTTGCTGGGACTCCAGCGTCCGGCGTGCAGCCGGTCCCCGGAGGAGGCGCCGGGTTTCGGGGCCAGGCGAGAGCGGAGGAAATCGAGGAACTCGCCGCGGCGCTGCCGGGTGAAAAGCTCGCCGTAAGGGTCACCGGGAAGCTCGAAGAGATCGGCGACGTCTTTGTCCACGGCGTTATGGAGATAGGCCACTCCGCGGATCTGCTCTTCCCGCACAGAGCTCACGAAACCGCTGATGTATTCGCAGTAGTCCCTGACCTGGAGCACCGGATGGAGGAGCGGGCCGTAGGGGGCGCCGATCCGGACCCGGGTCGGGTCGGAGTCCCAGGCCTCCGCCCTGCTCCACTGCTTCAGCTCGATGACGACATGGCTGTCCTCACCGGTCCGGGGGTGGACGCCGGAGAGGACAGCGTCCACGCGCTTGCTGCTGAACGGGAGACCGTATTCGACCGTGACGTCGATCGCTCCGAGTTCTGCGTCCATGAGGTCCTTGACCAGGAGCGGGAGACTCCGCTCCCAGGACCGGACCTCGGCAGGTCCGGGGGCGCTCCCCGTCGTCCAGGTGATGTGCTCACGGATGAGCGCCGCCAGCCGTTCCTCCATCGGGGAGTAGGCGGCGAGGCTCGCGGCGGATTGGCGGAATACCGGCACAGGGGACCCCAGGCAGCACGAAAAGGAATCGTGCGGGTGGGGGCATATCCGCCTGTGGAGGAAGCCCGTCGGGCCGCATCACGGTCGAGGAAAGCCTACCGATTCCCCTGCGGTCCGGGAAAAGCGGTCGAAGGCCGGGGTCGTCGGGGTAGGTCAGCCGTCCACCCACTCCGGCAGGGGCTCGGTGCGGCGGCGCCATTCGGCCGGGATGCCCTCGGCGCCGGTGCGGGCGGCGGTGATGCCGCCGGCTATGGCGGCGGTGGTGTCGCGGTCGCCGCCGGCCAGGGCGCAGGCGCGGACGGTGGACGCGTAGTCGTCCCAGTGCACGGCGACCGACCAGAGGGCGAAGGGGACGGTGTCCGGGGCGCTGATCCGGGTGCCGGTGCCCAGGGCCAGGGCGGCGGTGGCGGGCGGGGCGGACAGCAGGGTGCGGGCGCGGAGGATGCCGTCGCGGACCGCGCCGGGCGGGGTGTGCTCGGCGGCGGTGTCGAGGACGAGCGGGCCGGTGGCGGCGGGGTCGCCCGCGGCGGTGGCCGCGGCGACGGCGACCGCGATCGCGCCCGCCGCGCCCTCCGGGTGGGTGTGGGTGACCGACGCCGAGGCCGCCGCCTCGGTGCGGGCCCGGTCCGGGTCGCCGGAGAAGAACGCGCCCAGCGGGGCGACCCGCATCGCCGCGCCGTTGCCCCAGGAGCCGGAGCCGTTGAACTGGGCGGCCGCGAGGTCCGCCCACGGTTCGCCGTCCCGGATCCGCTCCAGCAGGTCCACGGTGGCCGCGCCGTACTTGCGGGCCACGTCGAAGTGCTCGGCGAACGAGGCGGCCAGCGCGTCCGGGTCGATGCGGCCCCGCCTGAGCAGCAGGTCCGCGATCGAGCAGGCCATCAGGGTGTCGTCGGTCCACGGCCACGGCGCCGGCGGCAGCGCCCCCTCCGGGCGGCCCGCGGCGGCGGTCGGGAAGTGCCGGTCGCCGAAGGCGTCCCCCACCGCCAGCCCTTCCAGCGAGGCCAGCAGGAGGCGCGAGGCGGGCGCGCTCCGCTCGGCCCGCGGCAGGCGGAGGTTCTGCCCGTAGGACTGCTGCCGGCTGCCGCGCTTGCGGCTCTGGCTGTGGCCGCTGGTGTAGGCGGCCTTCGCGGCGAGCGAGGTGTCGTCCCGGCGCGCGCTCCGGGCCAGCAGGTCGAGTTCGGCGAGCTGGTCGGCGACGCCGCCGCGCATCTCCTCGGGGGCCGCGTCCAGCTGGGCGCCGAGCGTGCGCCGCGCCTCGTCCAGGGCGCGCGCCGCCGCCCCCCTGTCCCCGCGGCGCAGCGCCTCGCTCGCGGTGTGCTTGGCCTCCTGGGCCCGCTGGTAGGCCTTCTCCGTGCTGACCGCCGGGTCGGCGACGCGGCCCGCCGCCTCCGAGCCGGGCACCACGTTCACCGGGACCGGCAGCGTCACGGTGAACGATTCGAGCGTGCCCGGATCGACGTAGGTGGTCTCCAGCGAGGCGACCGTGACGGGCCCGAGCCGGGGGATGCCGGGGATCTCCAGCCGGACCAGCAGCCGGCGCTGCTCGCCGGAGTAGAAGTCGCCGAGCTCGACCATGACCTCGCCGCCGGGCAGCCGGTCCGCGGGCAGCCCGCCCATCAGGCCCACGGCGCCGACCACCGGTTCGGGGCGGATCCGCAGCGACGCCGCCTGCGCGGTCTTGGCCAGCAGGTGGTCGGCCTCGCCCTGGATGAGCCCGACCGCGGTGTCCGGGTCCTCGGCGAACAGGGCGTCCCCCGCGCCGCCGTCGGCCACCGCGCCCAGCAGCGCCTCGTCGTAGCCCAGCCCGTAGCCGATGGTGGTCACCGAGACCCCCGACACGTACGCCGACCGGGCGATCTCGGCCAGCCGGCCGTGCTCGGTGATGCCCTGGTTGGCGTGGCCGTCCGAGATGAGCAGCAGGGTGGCGCCGCCGTCCTGGGAGGCCCGCCGGGCCTCCTGCACCCCGCGCATCAGCCCGCTGGACAGGTCGGTCGAGCCGCCCGCCCGCACCGAGCGGATCCGCTCCTTCACCGCGGCCTTGCCGGTCAGCGGCCCCGCCGGGACCAGCACCCGGGCCTGGTCGGAGAAGACCACCACGCCGAACCGGTCGGCCGGGTCGAGCCGGTCGACGACGGACAGCAGCGCGCGGACCGCGCCGCCGAGCCGGTCGTCGCGGCTCATCGAGGAGCTGCGGTCCAGCACGACCTGGAGCGTCGACGGAGGCCGCTCCTCCTGCTCGGCGCGGACCGGTGCCGTGATGTCGAGCAGAACGGCGACCTCGTCCTCGGTCTCCAGGGGGACCGCGTCGAATTCGAGAAGGGCGGAGACGTGCACGGGTGCGTCCTTCCGGTGGTGACCGCTACCGCCATCGTGCCGTACGGAGCGCGCTGCAGGTTGTGCGGTGTGTGGCGAGAAGCGGCCAAACCGCCGCTTTCGGGCACCTTGCCGGTGCGGCGGGCGGCCCGGAGGGGGCGGGCGCCGCTGCCGTCGGCGAGCGGGGCGGGTGCCATGGAACGACCTTAGACGGAGGTGCCGACGGTGCGCCCGGACTGCTCCGGTATCGGGCCGGCCGCCTCCGCCCGCGGAGGCCGCGGCCCTTCCGTCGGCCGGCCCCGGAACCGGTGCCGGCGACGGGGGGCGGGAGCGCGGCCTCCGCGCGTGTTCGGCCCCGGCGGCGGGCGGAATCCGGCAGAATCGGGACGGTGCGGACGGACGGCGAAGCGGGCACCCTGCCCCTGGACATCCCGGCGGCCGCTCCGGCCCGGCGGGGCGGGGCGGACGCCGCGGTGCTGGGCTGCGGGAAGGCCGCCCTCCGCGCGCTGGGCCTGCCCGGCGGCGGGACCGGTTGCGCCGGGCTGCGCGTGTTCGGCGTCTCCGCGTGGCTGTTCCACCGCCCGGACCGGGCCGAGCTGCGCCGCCGGAGGGAGGCGGGGCAGCCGCCGATCCTCCGCCTCGGGGCGCTGGAGGCGCTGATGGGGCTGCCGCTGGGCGAACCGGTCCCGGAGGCGTCGCTGGCCGGGCGCGAGCGCGCGCTTCTGCGCACCGCGCCCCCGGGGGCGGTCGCCCGGGACGCCGGCCGGGTGGTCCGGCTGGCGGCGGTCCCGCTCCGCGTCGAACTGGCCGTCGCGACCGGCCCCACCTGGCGGGCGGCGCTCGCCCGCGCCGCCCGGTTCGCCCCGTTCTGCGCCCGCGTCGCCCTCGCCGACCGGCCCCCGCGCGACGCCGCCTCGGCCGCCGCCGAGGCCGACTACTACGGGGTCGGCCTGGCCGTGCGGGACGGCTCGGAGACCGTGCCGCTGGTCCCGCCGGAGCCCTTCCGGCCGCGCCGGCACTCGGCACTGAAATGGAAGTTCGCCGAGCGGGTGCTGGCCGCAGAGGAACGCTGACCTCCGCCTGCGGCAGGCGGTGCGGGAGGCGCGGATCGCTCGCGGCCCGCTCCCCGGCGGGGCCGGGCCGCAGGCCTTGCCGCCATCGCACTAGACCAGGCCGGCCCAGGTCTTCAGTGCCTGAGGGATCTCGAAGCCGCCGCCCGCCGACCGGGCGAGCTCGTTCAGCAATCGGTGCTCCTTTACCGCCCTGTCGCAGATCCGCTTCCACTTCGAGAGTCCCTGAGACCGGCTGTCCACGTTCTGGACCCAGCTCCACAGGGCACTCCACACGGCGAGGTTGTGCGCGTGCGCCTCCGCCTTCTCCAGCTCCGTGGTGAACGAGGTGAGCGGCCTGCCGTCGTCGCGGAGACCCCTCCGCCGCATCCAGGGGGCGCAGAAGTCGCAGGGGCATCGCGGCGGGTCGGCTTCCGCGAGAACGGTCGCGAACTCCTCCCCTCTGCGGTAGGTCAGCATCCGGGGGATGAGCAGGGCGGGGCTGCTGCGCGCACGCGCACCGCCCCCTCGGGGCCCGGGCGGGCGGGCGTGCCGAGCCGACGGGGAATCGCCGATGGCGGCGAAGTCGGCGCCGTGCACCATGGCGTCGAGCGCGGCGAGGTCGGTCCGGAGCAGGCCGCACTCCGGGACCGATTCGAACAGCTCGCGGAGGCGCCCGGCGGCGCCGGCACGGTCCAGCGGGTCCCAGGAGGCACCGAGGATCACGGCTTTGGGCACCGGGGCCCGGCGCAGAAGCGAGACCAGGTCGGGAAACGCGGTCCCGGTGAGCCACCCCGCATCGATGGGGACGGTCAGCAGGACGTCGCTCCGGTTCAACCCGGTGACCCGGTGGACGGCGGCCGAGAGCGACCGGGTGTCGCCGGCCCGCAGGTACCCGGTCGGGGTCATGGCCATCAGCGACTTCTGCTTCAGCAGCCGGTCGAGTTCTTCCGCCAGTTCATCGTCGTTGAACAGGGAGGCCTGGCCGACGATGAACGGTCGCTCGGGGGTGGCGACGTATCGCTCGTATGCGGCGGGGTCGATGAGCACCGGGCCGCTGAAGCCGTGCCCGGAGGTCAGCGCCCGAAGGTCCTCGGCGGCCTTGCTCCCGCAGAAGACGATGCCGCTGTCCAGCGGTGAGACGTCCGCCAGCGGGGCGTCCTCGGCCCTCTTCACCTGGAGCATGACGCGGCCGTCCAGCCGGTGGTACGGATGCTCGGGGACGGGGGAGCGGGCGGGCAGCAGTGTCACGGTCGTCCTCCTCGCGAGGGCACCGGGGTGCGCACCCTTCCGTCATGCCCGGACTCCCGGCCCGGCGGGCCATGTGGCGCGAACCGGTCACCATGTGCGAGCAAGGTGTACCGCCGGGGTAAGGTCGGCCTGATTCCCGCGGGGCCGCCCGGCGGCCCCGGGATTTCCTGTGGACCCCAGCGCAGGAGGCGCCTTGAAGAACGACGACGGCCGTCCGCACCGCAATGAGATCGGCGGGGACGTGGGCTCGGCCGCGCAGGTCGGGACCGTTCACGGCGATGTGCACAGCACCTCCCACCGGACGACGATCGTCGTCGACGGCGACCGGGCGTCCTCGCGGACCAGCATGCCCTCCGCGCCCGCGGTCTTCGTCGACCGCGAGCACGACCTGGAGGAGATCGGGCGCCTGCTGGAGCGCGCCACCGGCACCTGCGTGGTGCTCTGCGAAGGGCCGCGCGGCGTCGGGAAGAGCGCCCTGCTGCTGCGCGCCGCCGACGAGTTCGCGGGGCGCTTCCCCGACGGGCGGCTCTACTACGACTACTCCCGCACCGGGGGCGCCCGGCGCGCCGACCCCGACGCGGCCCTCACCCAGTTCCTGCTCACGCTGGGGGTGCGCGAGGAGTTCCTGCCCGGCACCTACGAGGGGCGGCTCGCCGAGTACCGGAACCGCACCGCCGGCGGCGCGGTCCTGGTGGTCGTGGAAGGCGCGGAAGAGCCCGCGCAGGTGCGCCAGCTCGTTCCCGCCGGACCGCGGAGCGCCCTGCTGGCCTGCGGCGACGGGCCGGCCCTGGCCGAGCTGAGCATCGAGCCCGGAGGAGCGCTTCCGCTGCCGCTCGACCCCCTTCCGGACGAGCACGCCCGGGAGCTGCTGCGCGCCCTCTGCCCCCGGCTGGGCCGGGACGCGGACGGCCCCGCGCTGGACCGCCTGGTCGCCGCCTGCGAAGGCCTGCCGCTGGCGCTGGTCATGGTGGCAGGCCGGCTCGGCCGCGACCGGCGCGCGGACGCCACCGCCCTCGCCGATGAGCTCTCCGACGAGAAGCACAGGCTCTCCGCGATCCGGGTGAACGGCGGCACCACCCTCTCCGCCGCGTTCGGCCTCTCCTACCGGCGGCTCTCCGGCGGGGCGGCGGAGCTCTACCGGGCGCTGGGCGCCTGGCCGGGTGAGGCGTTCGATACCGCGCTGGCCGCGGCGGCGCTCGGCGAGGACGCGGGACCGGGCGGCGCGGCGCCGCTCCTCGGCGAGCTCACCGCGGCCAACCTGACGGTCGAGGAGGCCGGCGGGCGGTTCCGCTTCCGGCACGGGCTGATCGTGCTGGACGCCCGGGACCGCGCCGCGGAGGAGGACTCCGCGGCGGTGCGCACCGGGCGGCTGCGGCGGATGCTCGACCTGCTCATGGTGCCGCTGGCCTTCGCCGACCGCGCCGTGATGGGGAAGCGGACCAGCCCGGTCGACCTGGACGCGCTGACCGCAGGCGCCCGCGACCCGTTCCCGGAGGGGGATGAGGGGAAGAAGGCCGCGCTGGCCTGGCTCCGGAGCGAGCGCGGGACGCTGCTCGCCGCGGTGCGCGCGGCCGCGGCCGCCGGCCTGCACGGCAGGGCCTGGCGGATCGCGGTACTGTCCACCGCGCTCTACATGAACATCCGCTACCTGCAGGACTGGGCGGAGAGCGGGCTGCTCGGCGCGGAGGCCGCGCGGGAGGACGGCGGCCTCCACGGTGAGATCCGGCTGCGCACCACGGTCTCCCGGGCACTGGCCGACCTGGGCCGGATGGACCAGGCGAAGCAGCAGATCGAACGGGCTCTGGAACTCGCCGGATCGATTGACGACCTACTGCTGAAGGCGTCCGTGTACGAGTTCCACGGCCGCTACCTCGACCTGGTCGACCCGGAGCGCGCCCTCGCCGCCTACACCCGGGCCGAAGAGCTCTGCTCCGCCGCGGAGGACGGGCGGAACGCGCGCCGGGGCGCCGCCCTCGCCGTCTACTTCCGCGGCCGCACCCTGGCCGGACTGGGCCGGACCGAGGAGGCCGCCGCCGAGCTGGAGGACGCCCTCGGCCGCTTCCTGGGCCTGTCCGGGCCCGACGAGCGGATGGCGGCCCGGGTCCGCACCAGCCTCGGCGACCTCCACCTGAAGGAGGGCGACCACCAGCGCGCCCTGCCGTACTTCACCGCCGCGATCGAGGCCCTGGAGCGGCGGGGCGGGAACTCCCACTACGAGGCGATGGCCAGGGAGTCCCTGGCCGACGCGCTCACCGCCCTCGGCCTGCGCGGCGAGGCCGACCGCCACCTGCGCAGGGCCCTGGAGATCCACCGCGAGGGCGGCGGCCCGCGCGTCCGGGACCTGGAGCGGCGCCTGGAGGAGGAAGGCGGGGAGGGCTGACCCGAGGGGTTCCGCGGGCGGCCGCTCCCGGAGGACGCGCGGCCGGAAGGCCCCGTTCCGGGTCCGCGCCGCTTCCGCCGCCCCTGTGCTGCACGGCTCCGCTCCGCCCGGCCCGCGCCGGGCACCGGCGGCCGGGCGGGTGCTGCGGCGGTGCCCGGAATCCGGTCTCGGACCGTTGGCGGGGGAGACCCGGCCCAGGGCGGTGATCTCGGCGCGCGCTCTCCGGCGCCCACCGTCTTTCCCTTTGTCGCCGCTCTCGGCGTGAAGGCGCGTCGGCGGGGGCGGTGCGGCCCGGGACGCCCCGCCGGGGCGCGGGGTGCTCCGCGCCCCGGCGCTCAGCGGGCGGGAGGGGACTCGCGGACCTTGCACCGCCACTGGTCGGAGCCGACCCGCAGCCGGTACTCGCCCTGGACCGGGGAGCCCGCTCTGAGCAGGGTGTAGACCAGCGCCGAGAGCGGGCAGAGGTCCGGCGGGCGGAGGCCGCCGGGGAGGACGCGGACCGCGACGGTCCGGCCGTCGCGCAGGTGGGCGGTGCAACCGCCGTCCTCCGGGGCGGAGGCGAAGAGCGCGCCGGGGTGGTGGGCCAGGGCGTCGGCCGCCCACTCCGCGCCGGTCCGGTCGTCGGCGGCGGGGGCCGGGGACCGCAGCACCACCGAGGCGGAGCGGGCGAGGGCGACGTCCGGTTCGGTGTCCCAGGCCGCCAGGTGGCGGACGGCGCCGGGGGTATCGGCGGGGCGGCGGACCGCGGCCGGGAAGCGCTCGGCGGCGACCGCGCGGCCGTCCTCGCAGACCCGGGTGACCACCTCGAACGAGGTCACCGGCCGGGTCTCCGGTTCCGGCGGCGGCGAGGTCCGCAGCGGCCCCTGCGGGCCGGGCGGAGGGGAGAGGCCGATGAGGCGGTAGAGCAGGCCCCGCAGGCGTTCGGCGCCCTCCCCGGGGTGGGCGAAGGCGTGCCCGGCCGCGTCGGTGTGGCGCCCCGGGACATGGCCGTCCACGGCGGCGTCGAGCTGCCGCCGGAGGTCCGCCTCCGGGTCGAGCCGGTCCGCGGAGGCGGCCAGGAGGGCCGCCGCGGTCCCCGGTACCGACTCCTCGCCGAACGCGCCGAGCAGGACCGGGCGGTCCGCCGCGGCGGCGTACAGCGTGACCGATCCGTGGTCGCCCAGCACCACGTCGGCCGCGGCCAGCGCCGCCTCCCACCCCTCTTCGGGGGGCAGGACGAGCAGGCCGGCGTCGACGGCGCGGGCCAGCGCCTGGCGCACCGCCCAGGGGCCGTGCGCGGTGCCGATGTTGGGGTGCAGCACGGCGGCGACCCGGTACTCGTCGTAGGGGAGCTCGGCGAGGAGGCGCTCGGGGAGGCCGGGCCGGGAGCCGAGCAGTCCCTGCCCGCCCCAGGTGGAGGAGAGCACGGCCAACCGGGTGCGCGGCGGAACGCCGAGGTGCGCCCGGTAGCGGGCGCGGTGGCGGAGGCCGGCCCGGATCCGGTCGTGCACGTGGTCGCCGGTCACCTCGGCGGCGTCCGCGAGCCCGGTGTGCACGTCCCGCAGCTGCTCGCGCTGGGCCGGATGCGACACCACGGTCACGATGCCCGGGCGGTCCGCGAACTCCTTGCGGACCACCCCGGACAGCCGCCGGTCGCCGCTCTCGGAGTCGGGGACCCACTTCTGGAAGCCGATGCCGTGCGGAAGGACGACCACCGGCGCCGAGAGGCGCTCCAGGTCGACGTTCTCACTGGCGGTGACGGTGAGCGAGGCGGGCACCAGCGGCGCCTCGTCCCAGGGCACGACGGCGCCGCCGAGCTCCTTCAGCATGTCCAGGGTGCGCGTGCTGAACGCGGATCCGCCGTCGAAGGTGAAGAGGACCTGGAGGCGGTGCTGGTCGCCGCGGAAGGCGACGGTCAGCGCGTCGAGCAGCCGGATGGCGGAGGTCAGGGTGCGCGCCACCGCGAGGACGATCGGACCGCGGAACGTGGTCCAGCGCCGGATCTCGGGAAGCGGGCGCGCCCAGAGGGAGACGGGCTCCTGGGCTCCTGGGCTCCTGGGCTCCTGGGCTCCTGGGCTCCTGGGCTCCTGGGCTCCTGGGCTCCATCACTACCTGCACCATCGATGCTAGCGGAGCGGCGAGGCGCCGTCTCGGAAACGGGGGAATTCGATGCGATTCGCCGCATGGGGGCCGATTCTAGCGAGAATGCGATCCTCACCGTCCGCGTACTGACAACTGTCATCGGGGAGCGGTGACAGCGCCGTCTACTCCCGCCGGCGGAGGGCCGGGAAGGTGGGGGCATGGATGCGGCAGAGAGTGTGCAGACCCGGGAAGCGCCTCCGGGCGGGGGCGGCGGGGCGCCGCCCGGGGGAGCGGCCGGCGGCGGTCGGGCGCCGGTTCCGCCGCGGGCGTCCGGGCGGGTGTGGGGCGCGGCGCTCCTCGCCGGAGCGGTGGCCGCGGCCGCGGGGTACGTGCTGATGCCCTTCAAGGGCGCGCCGGAACCGCGGGCCGGAGGGGATCCGGAGCTCGTCGCCGCCGCGGAGCGGGCGCTCGGCGGTTCGGCAGGGGCCTACCAGGGCTTCGGCGCGGTCCTGGTGGACGGGGACGGGGCCGCCGAGGTGTTCGGCGGTACGGCGGACGGGACGGCGCCGATCGGGGCGGAGACGCCGTTCGAGACCGGGTCGGTCTGGAAGGTCTTCACCGCGATGGCCCTGGCCGACATGGCGGAGGACGGGGAGACCTCCCTGGACCGGACGGTCGGCGAGGTCTTCACCGGCCTCGACTTCGCCTCGGAGGAGACGGCCTCGATCACCCTGGAGGAGCTGGCCGTCCACCACTCCGGGCTGCCGTCGGTGGCCGGGGCCTCCCCGGTGGGGCAGGCGCTCTCCTCGGTCGCCATGGACAACGCCTACGCCGGGCTCCCCCCGGTGGAGACCGCGCTGGCCGGCGCCGAGCCGTCCGGGCGCGGTGAGTGGGCCTACTCCAACTTCGGGTACGCGGTGCTCGGGGCGGCGCTGGCGCGCGAGGCCGGGACCGGCTACCCCGAGCTGGTCCGGGAGCGGGTCTTCGAGCCGCTGGGCATGGACGCCACCGGGGTGCTCGGCGCCGACTTCCGGGACGTCCCCGAAGGCGCGGCCCTGCCGCACAAGGAGCCGGGCGCCCGGGTGGAGCCCTGGGAGTCGCCCGCCTACGCCCCGGCCGGCGTCGGAACCTGGACCACCCTGCCGGACATGGAGCGTTTCGCACGCGCGGTCGCCGACGGGTCGGCGCCGGGGATGAGCGCGCTGGAGCCGCGCGCGGAGAGCCCCCTCGGCGGCACCGGCGGACAGGGGCTCGGCTGGATCGAGCTGGCCGCTGGGGACGGCACCGCGCTGCACGTCCACAACGGCGCCACCTACGGGAGCGCCGCCTTCCTCGCCGTGGACCGCGAGTCCGGCCGCGCGGTCGTCGCGTTCACCAACACCGGCGCCGCCGCCCTCCCCGACGCGCTGGCGCAGGAGCTGCTCTCGGGCGAGCGGGCGAGCGGCCCCGTCCTGGCGGCGGAGCCGGCGCCGCCGGCGCTGCTGCTCGGCCTGACGCTGCCGCTGGTGCTGCTCCCGGTGCTGCTCGCCGGGGCGTTCGCGGTGCGGCGGCGGACCCTGGTCGGGCAGCGGCGGATCGACCGGATGCGGATCGTGTCGATGCCGCTGGGGGCGGCGGCCGTGCTGGCGCTGGCGCTGCCGCTCGGCTCCTGGGCGGTGGCCCCGCCGGCGCTCTGGGCGGCGGGGCTCGGCGCGGTCGCCGCCTCCGCCGTCGCCGCGGCCTCCCAGTGGAACCGGACGGTCTGGAACAACGCCCGGTGGCCGTGGCTGCACTACCCCTTCTTCGCCCTGTCGGTGTCGGTCTCGCTGCTGCTCATCGGGGTGGCGTGCTGGGCGGTCTCCACCACCCTGTGACGCCCGCGGCGGAGAGGGGAGGGGGCCGCCCCGGCGGAGGCGGCCCCCTCGTGCGGGCCCGCGCGGGCCCGCCATCGGCGCGTTCAGCGCGCCGGGTCCGGCTCCGGCAGCCCCTGGCCGCAGGCGCCGCATTCGGCGCGGCGGCGCAGCGCGTAGGCGGCGGTGCCGACCGCGAGCGCGGCGCCCCAGACCGGGAAGGCCACCAGGAACAGCAGCCCGTGCACTCCCGGGGCGGAGGCCAGGCTCGCCGGGCCCCCCTTCAGGGCCTCGGCGAGCCAGCCCACCAGGCTGCCCTTGCCCATCGCGAGCAGTGCCAGGGTGACGATGCCCGCGGGCACCACGGCCAGCAGGACCGGGACCCGCCGGCCGGCCAGGCCGACCATCCAGAACGGGAACCGGACGCCCCAGCGCTGCACCAGGCCGAGCATGAGGACCGCGCCGCCCAGGCCGGCCAGCCCGAGGCCGATGCCGACGACGGCCATCCCGCTCTCCTGGAAGAAGGCCGCCTCCGCGTCGGAGAACCCGGGGTAGTAGCCGAAGATCCACGGGATGCGGACGGCCGGGTAGGCCAGCGCGGCGGCGACGCCCACCGCGACCGCGATCCGCCCGGTGCGCAGCGCCGCGGCCCGGCAGCGCCGCTCGTCCGCCCCGGTCCAGCCGTGCGGCCGGCCGCACTGCGGGCAGGCGCCGCGCTGGGCACGGGTGCCGGTCTGCGCCGCCATCCCCCAGAGCACGGCGCCGGCCAGGCAGTACAGCAGGAACAGCGAGCCGGGCTCGGCGACCACCTCGGCGAACCGGGACGGCAGCCCGGGCAGCGCCCAGCCGGCGAACACCACCACCGGCAGGTAGCCGAACATGGTCAGCAGCGCCCCGTGCAGCGGGACCAGCACGATCACGCCGGTGGTCAGCCAGCCCACCGCCGCCCCGGCGCGCAGCGCCGCCCGGCTCCGGGCGCGGGCCAGCACCGCCGCGAAGACCACCCCGATCGTGCCGAGGACCAGCACGAAGGAGGTGCCCGCCATGGGGTCGAAGGCGTTGAGCACGGCGCCGCCGCCGACCGCCTCCCGGTCGCCGAACGGGTGCGGAAGCAGCCCCGCGGCCCAGCACAGTGCGAGCAGTACCGCCCCGGCCGACCAGGCCAGCGCGAGCGGGGCCCAGAACCGCCGGTGCCCGCCGGGGGCGGGGGCGCGGTCCGGAGCGCGGTCCGCGGGGACGGGCCCGCCGCGGCCGGAACCGGTGGTGTGTGAACTCAAGGCGGCCTCCTGCTGCCGTATCGTCTGCCGATGGCTCCACGGTCGCCTCCGCCGGGCCGCGCCGCCTCCCGGCCGCAGGTGAACCGCCTCCCCCAGCCGCAGGTGAACCGCCTCCCCCGGCGGAGGGAAGCGCCTCCGCGGGCGGGCGTGCCAAGATCCAGGGGTGAGGATCCTCCGGCTCGCCGCCGCCCCGCTGATCAGCGCGGAAACCTACACCCGCTGGGTCTACACCGTCCTGGGCGGAGTGCTGTTCACCCCGTTCCTCATCGCGGTGCTGGTACTGATCTCGCTGGTCACCCCGTGGGACCTCTCCCCGGGTCAGGGCCCGCCGGCCTGGCAGCTGGTGCCGGGCTGCCTGATCGGCGCGGCGCTGGGCGGGGCGACCGCGCTGCTGCCCGGGGTGCGCCGGCAGCAGGTGCAGCTCACCCGGCACCTGGTCGGCGGCCCGCTCGCCACCCGGCCGCCGGCGCCGGCGGCCGGGTGGCCGGCCCGGGTGCGCGCCGCCTGCTGGCTGGCCCTGCACTTCCTGATCGGGATGCCGGCCGCGCTGGCCACGATGGTGCTCCTCACCGACGCCGCCTCGCTCGCGCTCAGCCCGATCATGCGCGAACCGGGGCTCTCCGGCGACCGCCTGGTCGCGCTGCCGCCCGGCGCCGGTTCACTGCTCGGCACCCGGTGGGCCGGCCCGTTCCTGGGCGCCGCGCTGGTGCTGGCGCTGATCTACGGGGCCGCGCTGATCGGCGCGGCGGCCGCGCGGGCGGCGCCGCTCTTCCTCGGCGCCTCGGCCGCCGACCGGCTGGCGGCGCTGCAGAGCCGCGCCGACGACCTGTCCGAGCGGAACCGGCTCGCCGCCGAGCTGCACGACTCCATCGGCCACGCGCTGTCGGTGGTCACCCTGCAGGCCGGGGCGGCGGCGCGGGTGCTGGACCGGGACCCGGAGTTCGCCCGCACCGCCCTGGACGCCATCGCCGAGCAGGCCCGGACCGCCACCGCCGAACTCGACCACGTGCTGGGCCTGCTGCGCGAGGAGCAGCGCGACCGGGCCCCGCGGCGCACCCTGGCCGACCTGCCGCACCTGGCCGAGGCGGTCCGGTCGGCCGGGACCGACCTGGACTACGCCGCGGAGGGGCCGATCGGCGACGTCCCGCCGGTGATCTCCCGCGAGCTGTACCGGATCTGCCAGGAGGGCGTGACCAACGCGCTGAGGCACGGCGCCCGGGACGGCGGGGTGCGGATCCGGGTGGCGGCGGGCGGCGGCTCGGTGCGGGTGTCGGTCGCCAACCCGGTGCCCCCCGGCCGGCGGGCGGCGCGGCGGCGCGGCGGCCGGGGACTGGTCGGCATGGCCGAGCGGGTCCGGCTCCTCGGCGGGGAGCTGCGCTACGGCGCGGACGGTGGAACATGGCTGCTGGAAGCGGAGATCCCCGGGAAGGGAGAGCGATGATCAAGGTGGCGCTGGTGGACGACGAGGCGCTGATCCGCGCCGGGCTGGCGGCCCTGATCGGCGCCGAGGAGGACATGGAGGTCGCCGGGGAGGCCGATGACGGCGCGGGCGTCGCCGACCTGGTCCGGCGCACCGCCCCCGACGTGGTGCTGATGGACGTCCGGATGCCCCGGCTGGACGGCATCCAGGCCACCGCCGCGCTCACCTCCGGCCGGGACCGCCCGCCCAAGGTCATCGTCGTCACCACCTTCGAGAACGACGACTACGTCTACGGCGCGCTGCGCGCCGGGGCCTCGGGCTTCCTGCTCAAGCGGAGCCGCCCGGAGGACATCCTGGCCGCGGTGCGCCTGGTGCACTCCGGGGACTCGCTGCTGTTCCCCGCCGCGATCCGCTCGCTGGCCGCCGCGCACGCCGCCGGCGGGGGGCGGGCCGCCCGGGCGGTCGCCTCGCTCACCGAGCGCGAGGCCGACACGCTGATGCGGATGGCCCGCGGGCTGTCCAACGCCGAGATCGCCGCCGAGGCGTTCGTCGGCGTGGAGACGGTGAAGACGCACGTCTCCAACATCCTCGCCAAGCTCCGCGTCCGGGACCGCACCCAGGCGGTCATCGCGGCCTACGACTCCGGCCTGGTCCGGGCCGGCGCCGGCGGGCGGGGCGGCGCGCCCCGCTGACCGGGCCCCGCACAGGGCGCCCGCTCCGGTGCGGTCGGCCGGGAGCGCGGGCGGGTTCCGGGCGGCCGGGGCGCGCGGGCCGCCTTCCGCTGCGTGCCGTGCGCTGCCAGGTCGCCGTCCCACTTCCCCGTTGATCTTGGAGTCGCGGGGGCATCAGGGCGCCCTGATGCCCCCGCGACTCCAAGATCAACGGCCCCTGCGGGGCGGTCCGCTGCCGAGCACTCCGGGCGGTCACTGCGCGCGTGCGGCCCCCGGGGCGGCGGTCTCCCGGTCCAGGAGGGGCTCGACCGCGGCGAGCACCCCGATGAGGCGGGCGCGCAGGGCGCGGGCGCGCTCGGCGAAGCCGCGCTGCGCCTCCATGTAGGCGGCCTTGCCCTCCGCGGTCTCGATCCGCACCGGCTCGTACCCGTGCCCGGACAGGTCGTAGGGGGAGGCCCGCATGTCCAGCTCGCGGATGTCGCGGGCCAGCTCGAAGCAGTCGGCGACCAGCTCGGCGGGGACCAGCGGGGTGAGCTTGTAGGCCCACTTGTACAGGTCCATGTTGGCGTGCAGGCAGCCGGGCTGGTCGAGTTCGGCCTGGCTCTCCCGGGTGGGGGTCAGCCGGTTGAGCGGCCGCGCCTCGGGGGTGAAGAAGCGGAACGCGTCGTAGTGCGAGCAGTTGACGCGGTGCGACTCCACGACCGCGTCGGTGCCCTCCGGGCCCAGGCGCAGCGGGACGGCGGAGTGCCGCACCCCGCCCTGGCCGGCCCGGTAGGCCATGGCCCACTCGTGCAGGCCGAAGCAGCCCAGGTGCGCGGGGCGGCCCTGCACCGCGCGGAGCAGCCCCAGCACGAAGCCGGCCGCGGACGCCTTCTTCGCCAGGAACGCCCCGGTGTCGAGCACCGCGCCGTCGGCGCCGTCCCGCCGCTCGGTCGCCGGCCGGTACCAGCGCAGCCCGTCCGCGGAGCAGCCGGCCAGTACCGCCCCCGCCCCCGGGTGCCAGCGCCGCAGCTGGGCCGGCTTGTGGCTGTAGTAGGTGAACAGGAAGTCCTCGACGGGGTGCTTCTCGCCCCGCTCCCGGCGGGCCAGGTGGCCGGCGACGAGGGCGTCCACCCGCGCCCGGTGCCGCTCCTCGGCGGCGCGCCACCGGGGCTCGGGGAGCACGCGCGCCGCCTCCGGCGCGGCCGGCCCGGCGGGCGGCGTTTCGGTCCTGGTGTCCACCCCTCCGAGGCTATCCGTGCCCGGGGGTGCACCGGTCCGGCCCGGTGGGGCGCGGCCCCGGGCTCAGTTGGTGCCCTGCACCGGGAGGTGCCGGCCGAGGTAGCCGATGTAGATGCGGTTGGTGGTGCCCGGACCGAGGTCGGGGTAGAAGTACAGCCGCGGGCAGATGCCGTACTCGCCGTCCAGCTTGATGTGCGCGAACATCGGCACCTCGCCGCCGGGGCTGACCTCCTCGGGCACCCGGAACACCCGCTTCTCGCTGAGCTTGTCGCGGTTGCGCACGGTGTCGCTCTCCCGGGAGGCCAGCCGGCGGACCGGGATCGCGGTGTAGCCGTCCGGCGGCTCCCGCAGGTAGTCGTGGAAGCCCAGTCCGGACGAGGGGTGCTCCAGCTGGTAGCGGGCGTAGTCGTTGAGGGCCAGCAGCGCCTCCCAGGCCCGGGTGACCCACAGGCTCTCCTTGCGGCTCCCGGTGAGCTCGCGGACGGTGTCCCGGTCCTCGATGGTGAAGAACAGGTTCGGCAGGGCCTGCTCGTCGGTGATCCGGTCCAGGAGCTCCTCGACCCGCTGCGGCGGGGCCTGCCGGGGGTCGGCCGGGGGCCGCTCGGCGGCCAGCCGGAACCGGCCCTCCTCCCGCAGCCGGCGGCGGATCCAGTCCAGCTCGTGCCGGGCGGCGTGCAGCTCGGCGCGGGAGGACTCCAGCTCCTCGGTGGCCTCGGAGAGCTCGCCGGCGAGCCGCTCGCGCTCCTTGGAGTGCTCGCCGACCCGGGTGCTCAGCCGCTTGGTCTCGGTGCGCAGCCGGTCGTTGTCCCGGGCCGCCTCGGCCAGCCGCGATTTGAGCAGTGAAATGTGAACGGCCGCCTGGGAGTCCGAGGCGGCCGGTGCGGCGGGGGCGGCGGAGGCGCCGTGGCGTCCCTCCGCCGTGCCGAGGAAGGCGTCCAGCTCCTCCTCGTTGAGCAGCGAGTCGATGTCGCGGAGCTCCGGCGGCAGCGGCGCGTCCACCGCGTTGTCCCGGACCGAGCGGGCCAGGGCCCTGCCCACCCAGGCGCGGATCCGGCCGCCCTCCCAGGCGCTCTCCAGGGTGCGCGGGCTCATCAGCGGGTGGCGCCGCGGGTCGGCGGGGAAGCCGGGAACGGAGTCCGGCAGGAAGGTGCGCACGCCCCCGGCCGGCACGTCGAGCCCTTTGGGCAGTTTCCCGGAGAGCTGCTCGTGGGCGGCGCCGTCGAGCACGTGCACGCTGCACATGCCGATGCTCCGGGAGAGCGCCGCGGTCATCGCGGTGCGCCAGGCCGCGACGGTCGTCTGCAGCGGCGGCCCGGACACCACGAGGGCGAGCCGGCGGCCGGGGTCGCCGATGGCGTCCAGCAGGGCGGGGACGGCGTGCGCGTCGCGGCCGCGGACGATCTGCGGCTCGGCGGAGACGGGGTGGCCGCCGTCGCGGCAGGGGAGGCGCTCCAGGAGGAGCCGGACCGCGTCGGGCGGGGCGATGTCGAGCCGGTCCGCGCTCCCGGCGCCGCTGCGCGGATGCGCCGTCATGTCGGTCCACAGGTAGCCGTGCGGGAGGCGGCGGGGGTCGGAGACGACGGTGACGGTGGTGCGCCACCTGCCGTCGGACTTGTCCGATTCGGTGGTGAGCCGCAGGAGGGTGATGCGCTCCGCCGGATCGTCGTGGCGCACCACCATGGCTCTGGAGCGCTTGCTCAGCTCATAGGAGCCGGATCGGCCGAAATCCACCCGGGCCCCGGCGCCGCCGCGCCTGGTCAGCCACTCCGACAGCGCGGAGGCGGCCTGTTCGGGCAGATCGCGGTCGAGGGCCGTGGTCGTGATGCTGCGGTAGACGAGCGACACCCCTGGTTCTCTCCCGGTCGGTTCCGGCCCGGCGGGCCGCGCGGCTGTGGCCTGCGAAGCGCCGGTCCACCGGGCCTCCTCTCCCACTCTGGCCCAAGCCGACCTCGGGCACCAGCGCCGATGCGGGATCGGTGGAAAGCCGCGATCGGGGAGGGACGGGGATGGAACGCGGAAAGGCGCCACCGGGGAGGGGAGAACGGCGGCGCGGACGGCCCAGGGGCGCCCCGCCGGGCCGCCTCCCAGCACCGGGGACCCGCGCCGACCGCCCTTCCCGGCAGGGCGCCCGTCCGGGCGTCCTCGCAGAACGGGCGCGCCCTGGCCCCCATCGGACCGGCGGCTCAGGAGACGAGGCGCCGGTGGAGGAGGTGCGGCCCGCGCCGGCGGTCGAGCCGCCGGCGCGGCGGAGCGCCCGTCCGGGCGGCCGGGGCAGGTCGCGTGGGGAGCGCGAAGGCCTCCGTGCGGCGGGGTCCCCGAGGGGGCCGCCGCGCGGAGGCCTTCTGCGCGGGTCACGGAGGGCCATCGGCGGCGTCCGCGGCCGCTGCGGTCAGCAGGTGCCCGCCCAGCTGCATTCGAGGCCGGTGCCGGAGGCGCCGGGCGCCTCGCTCGGGGCGGGCGACTGCGCGGCGCGGCCGGTGCCGACCACCGCGTGGCGGGAGAACTCGGCCAGCCGGATCGCGATCCGGTCCTGCACGCCGCGCGGTGCGCCGCCCGGGTAGTCGTTGTTGACCACGGCGAAGGCGAGCCGCTCGCCGTCGGCGCCGGTCACGTAGCCGGACAGCGCGCTGGCGCCGGTCAGCGTCCCGGTCTTGGCCTGCACGTTCCCGGCCGCCGGGGTGTCGCGCATCCGGTTGGACAGGGTGCCGCCGACCATGCGGTCCGGGTCCCCGGCGACCGGCAGCGACGCGGTCCACTCCGCGGCCCACGGCTCGTCCCGGACGGCCTGGAGCAGGTCGGTGATGGTGTCGGCGGTCAGCTTGTTGCTGTGCGCCAGCCCGGAGCCGTCGGTCTGCACCGCCCGGGAGGTGTCCACGCCGATCCGCTCCACCGCGGCGTCCACCTCGGCCAGCCCCGCCTTCCAGGTGCCCGAGCCGGCCTCCTCCGCGCCCATCGCCTTGACCAGCATCTCGGCGTGGCCGTTGTTGGAGAGCTTCATGAACGGCACCAGCAGGTCGGCGAGCCGGGCGGAGTCGCGCCGGACCAGCTCGGCGGCGCCGTCCGGGGCCTCGCCGGACTCGACGGAGCCCTCGATCCGCACCCCGTGCTCCTCCAGCGCGGCCGCGAACACGTGCGCGGCGTGCGCGGCGGGGTCGTGCACGGTGCGCAGCTCCTCGGCGGCCCCGCCGCCGGCCGGCAGGGTGCCCCGCACGGTGAACTCGTTGGTGCCGGGGGCGCGGACCACGGTCAGGTCCGGTGTACCGCCGGCCGGGCCGGTGGCGGCCTCGTTGACCACCTCCAGGTTGGCGCCCATCGGCTCCAGGGCCACCTCGACGCCGTCGCCCCGGGCGGCGCCGGGCTCGGCCCGCACCGTGACGGTGCCGGTGTCGTAGTCGTCGTTGGCCGCGGCGGTCAGCGCGGAGACCTCCGCCGCGTAGTAGTAGGGGGCGTCCTCGGGGTCCCAGTCGGGGTGGTACCGCTCGTCGTCGAAGAGCGTGGCGTCGGCGACCAGGTCGCCTCCGACGCTGCTCACCCCGGCCGCGGCGACGTCCGCGGCCAGCTCGTCGAAGGCCTCGGCGGTGAGCGTGGGGTCGCCGCCGCCGGTGATGTACAGGTCGCCCTCGACCCGGCCGCCCGAGGGGGCGGAGTCTGCGCTGACCTCGGTGCCGAACCGGTGGTCCGGACCGAGCACCTCCAGGGCGGCGGCCGAGGTCAGCAGCTTGGCGTTGGACGCGGGGGTGAGCGCCAGGCCGGCGCCGCTGCCGTACAGCTCGTCGCCGTTGTCCAGGCTGCGCACCACCACGCCGGAGGAGGCCCCCTCCAGGGCGGGGTCGGCCAGCAGGGCGTCGAGGTCGCGGCGGAGGTCGTCGACGCCGGACGGGGCGTCGGCCGCGGCCGGTGCGGCCGCGCCCAAGACGAGCGCGGCGGCCAGCGGTGCCGCGGCGAGGGCGGCGGCGCGCCGGGCGGTGCCGCGCGGGCGGTGCGGATGGGACGGGGGCGCCGGAAGGAGGCGGGGGGTCGCCATCGGTCGGTCCCTTTCCAGTCGGCGGTCTCGGAAGAGGCACTGGAGAGTGTGGCGGCCGCTTCACGGTGTGTGAGCACGATAGCGCGGGACCGTCCCGGAATCGAGTGACATGGCCGGAAAACGGGGCTGGCACCCCCGGCGCACCTGGGGCTACTCTCGTGAGCCCTGCGCGTCCGGGTCTCCGGGCGCGCCGTCCCCCGTGTCGTTGAGCAGGCTGCGAGTGAGAACGTGACCGAGTCCTTGAACGCGGACCCCCGGAACGGCGGCGCCCCCCGCTGCCCCCTGCGCGACGGAGCCGTCCCGCTCTACGAGCAGGCGGGCGCGCTGGACGGCGGGCTCTGGGAGGAGCTGCGCTCCCGGTTCGGCCGGGTCGCCCCGGTGCTGCTCGAACCGGACCTGCGGGCCTGGCTGCTCCTGGGCTACGAGGAGAACCTGCACGTGCTCCGGGACCGGTCCACCTACTCCCGGGACACCCGCAGGTGGAACGAGATCCGCGACGGCCGCCGGGTGCTCGGCGCCGAACTGCGCCCCACCATGTCCTACCGGTCCAGCGCGCTCTACGCCGACGGCGCCGAGCACGCCCGGCTGATCGCACCGATCGACGACGCGCTCTCCCGGCTCTCCGACGCCCGGATCCGGGCCGAGGCCACCGACGTCGCCGACCGGCTGATCGACGACTTCTGCGAGCACGGCAGGGCCGACCTGATCGGCGACTACGCGATGATGCTGCCCGCCATGCTGATGAACCGGTTCTTCGGCCTGGAGGACGCCTACGGCTACGTGCTCGGCGAGCTCAGCGCCGGGCTCTGGCTGGACGACGGGGCCCGCGCGGCGGAGTCCGTCGCCCAGATGCGCAACTACTTCGGCGGCCTGGTGCAGCGGAAGCGGAGCGCCCCCGGCGACGACGTCACCAGCCGGATGATGGCGCCCGAGTTCGGCATGTCGGACGAGGAGATGGCCGACCAGCTGGTGCTCCTGGTCGGCGCGGCGCACCTGCCCACCTCCAACCTGGTCGGCAACGTGCTCCGCGCGCTGCTGGCCGAGCCGGCGACCGCCCGCGAGTTCGCCTCCGGGGCGCTGCCCCTGAACGACCTGGTCAACCACGTCATCTGGACCGAGCCGCCGCTGCCGATGCTCGCCGCCCGCTTCCCCACCCGGGACGTGGTCGTCGGCGGCACCCCGGTCGCCGCGGGGGAGCCGCTGATCATCGGGTTCGCGCCCGCGCACGCCGACCCCAGGCTGGGGCGCCCGAGCGGCGCCGGCGGGTCCGCGCTGGACTCCGGGAGCAACAGCGCCCACCTGATGTGGGGGGCGGGGGAGCACCGCTGCCCGGCGCGCTCGCTCGCCGAGCGGGTGGTCGGGATCGGCGTGCGGCGCCTGCTCGACCGGCTGCCCCGGCTCCGCGCGGCGGTCCCCGCCGACGAGCTGGCCTGGGCGCCGGCCCTGTTCAGCCGCGGCCTGGTGGAGCTGCCGGTGCTCTTCGACCCGGTCGAGGCCCCGCAGCGGGAGGTCCCCGCGCCGCCGCCGGCCCCGTCCGGCCCCGCCCCGGAGGAGCGCCCCGACGACCTGCTCACCCGGCTGCTCCGCTGGTGGCAGGGGAGCGGCCGGAACCGCCGCCCGGCCGGGGAGTGACCCGGCCCCGTCCGGGGGAGCCCGGCCCTGCGGCCGCCGCGGGGCCGGGACCGGCCCTCCGGGCGCGCCCGGAGGGCCGCCCCCGCCGGTGATCTAGGCCGAAACCGATGAAGGCGGACGCCGGATTGGCCAATTCGGACAAGAGGCGGAGCGGCCGCGGGCGTTAGCGTCACTGGCATGTCTACGCGTCCGTTTTGGCTGGCCGGTGCGGCGATGACCGGTGACAGCGAGATCCAGGTGACCAACCCCTACACCGGGGAGAGCGCGGGGACCGTCGCGGTGCCGTCCCCCGGGCAGATCGAGGAGGCCGTCGCGGCGGCCGACTCGGCGGCCGCGCCCTTCGCGGCGCTGCCCGCCTACGTCCGCGCCGAGGCGCTGGCGCACGTCGCCCGCCGGATCACCGAGCGGACCGAGGAGTTCGCCCGGCTGATCACCGCGGAGAGCGGCAAGCCGATCACGCTCTCCCGGGGCGAGGCCGGCCGGGCCGCCTCGGTGTTCCGGCTGGCCTCCGAGGAGGCCCGGCGGGACAGCGGCGAGCTGCAGCGGCTGGACACCGACCCGGGCGGCGCCGGCCGCATCGCCATGGTGCGCCGCGTCCCCAAGGGCCCGGTGCTGGGCATCTCCCCGTTCAACTTCCCGCTGAACCTGGTCGCGCACAAGATCGCCCCCGCGCTGGCGGTGGGCGCGCCGATCATCCTCAAGCCGGCCCCGGGCACGCCGATGACCGCGCTGCTGCTCGGCGAGATCCTCGCCGAGACGGACCTGCCGCGCGGCGCGTTCTCCGTGCTGCCGATGCCCAACGAGCGCGCGTCGTCGCTGATCACCGACGAGCGCCTGCCGGTGATCTCGTTCACCGGCGGCCAGTTCGGCTGGGAGCTGCAGCGGATGGCCCCGCACAAGCACGTCACCCTGGAGCTGGGCGGCAACGCCGCCGCGGTGGTGCTCGCCGACGCCGACCTGGCCTGGGCGGCCAGGCGGATCGCGCTGTTCGGCAACAACCAGGCCGGCCAGGTCTGCATCGGCGTGCAGCGGGTGCTCGTCGACGCCGGGGTCTACGAGGCGTTCCTGCCCGAGCTGGTGCGCGAGGTCGAGGCGCTGGGCACCGGCGACCCGGCCGACCCGGCCACCCACGTCGGCCCGATGATCGACGAGGCCGCCGCCGAGCGGGTGGAGGCCTGGATCGGCGAGGCGGTCGAGGCCGGCGCCAAGGCGCTCACCGGCGGCACCCGGGACGGCGTGACGGTCGCCCCGACGGTGCTGACCGAGGTGCCCGCCGACGCCAAGGCGGTCCGCGAGGAGATCTTCGGGCCGGTCCTCACCGTGCAGCGGGTGGACGGCGCGGACGAGGCGTTCGCCGAGGTCAACGCCGGCGACTACGGGCTCCAGGCCGGGGTGTTCACCTCCGACCTGCAGACCGCCTTCCGGGCCCACCGCGAGCTGGAGGTGGGCGGCGTGGTGATCGGCGACGTCCCGACCTTCCGCGCCGACCAGATGCCCTACGGCGGGGTGAAGAAGTCCGGCGTGGGCAAGGAGGGCGTCCGCGCCGCGATGGACGACCTCACCTACGAGCGCGTCCTGGTGCTCACCGGCGTCCAGCTGTGACCGCAAGGGTGTGACCAGTACCACGGCCGGGGGGCCCGCGCCTCCCCGGAGCCCTGGGCCGCCGGAGGATCGGGCCTCCCCGGCGGCCTTGTGGGAAACCCCTGGTCCCCGTGTGTCGCCCCACACGGGGACCAGGGGTTACCCATTGGTAAGCGGCGGATGGCAGACTCTCCGGTGACGGGCGCGTTCGCCCCGGTGGGCGCGGGGGTGAACACCCCCTGGGTGTTCCCGGGGTCACAGTGCCGCTAGGGTGGCCCGGCGCGGCCACCGCGCTTCCCCCCATCTTCGGCCGAGAGCCGGGCAGAGAGCGGTCTTCCCCCGCTGCTCCGTGCTGCTCGCCGAGCGTAGGCGTACTTCAACGGAGAGGTATAGATGTCCCCCGACATTGTCGGCCTCGCACTCCTCCTTCTGGGGGTGTTGCTGCTGGTCTCGAAGCTGGTCCGGGTCAAGTGGAAGCTGATGCAGAGGCTCTACCTGCCCGGTTCGATCATCGGGGGAGCCATCGCGCTGCTCTTCGGCCCCGACCTGTTCGGGCGGGTGATGAACGCCCTGGAGAACGTCGAAGGCGACTTCTACGGCTTCGGGGGAGTGCTGCGCGCGATCGGCACCGACCGGTTCGCCGAGGGCGGCCTGTTCGGCACCGGGGTGATGCAGGTCTGGTCGGCTCTCCCCGGGCTGCTCATCTCGGTCGTCTTCGCCGGCCTGTTCCTGGGCAAGCCGCTGCCGCGGTTCCGCCAGGCGGTCTCCCTGGCCGGCCCCAACCTGGCCTTCGGCATCACCGTGGCCAGCGGCCAGTACGTGGTCGGCCTGCTGCTGGCCCTGTTCGTGCTGGTGCCGCTCTTCAACGTCCCGGCGATGTCCGGCGCGCTGATCGAGATCGGCTTCCTCGGCGGGCACGGCACCGCGGCCGGCCTCGGCCCCACGTTCGACCAGGTCGGCTGGGCCGCGGGCAAGGACCTGTCGGTCGGCATGGCCACCGTCGGGCTGCTCAGCGGGATCATCGTGGGCATCATCCTGATCAACTGGGGTGCGCGCCGCGGGAAGACCAGCGCGATCAGCGCCGACTCGCGCGGGACCGCCCGGGAGCAGGCCGGGCTGATCGAGAAGGAGAACCGCGGCCCCGGTGCGGTCATGACCGTCCACCCCTCCTCGATGGACCCGCTCACCCTGCACTTCGGCCTGATCGCCGTCGCCGTGCTCATCGGCCAGGTCATCCTGATGGGGCTGCAGGCCCTGGAGCGGGCGCTGTGGGCCGACACCATCGAGATCATGGCCTTCGTTCCGCTCTTCCCGCTGGCGATGATCGGCGGCATCGTGCTGCAGATGGTCATCGACCGGTTCGACAAGAACCACGTGGTGGACGAGCGGACGGTCGAGCGGGTCCAGGGCCTCTCCCTGGACCTGCTGATCATCTCCGCCATGGCCACGCTCTCCCTGCAGGCCATCGCGGAGAACCTCGTCCCGTTCCTGCTGCTCGCCGTCAGCGGCATCGCCTGGTGCCTGTTCGCCTTCCTGGTGCTGGCGCCGCGGATCATGCCCAGCCACTGGTTCGAGCGGGCGATCGCCGAGTTCGGCCAGTCCCTCGGCGTCACCGCGACCGGCATGGTGCTGATGCGGGTCGTCGACCCGGAGATGAAGACCCCCGCCTACTCCGCGTTCGGCTACAAGCAGCTGATCTTCGAGCCGTTCTTCGGCGGCGGCCTGATCACCGCCGCGGCGATCCCGCTGATCGCCAGCCCGCAGATCGGGGCGTGGGGCTTCCTCGGCATGATGGCCGCGACCATGGCGGTCGCGCTCTTCATCGGCCTGATGGGGAGGCGCAGGGCCATGGCGGCCGGCGGCGCGGCGCAGCGCGAGGCGGCCGGTACCGGGGCGTCCTGACGCGACCGGACGCGGTGAGCCGGACACGCTGAGGGGGAGGGGCCGCGCGCCCCTCCCCCTTCTTCGTCCGCGCCTTCCGCCCCCCGGGGCGGGCCGGGCTAGAGCGCTCGGGCCCGGTCGTAGACGGCCCGCTCGGAGGAGCCGAGCACCGGGCCGTACTGCACGCCGTCCCGGCCGGCGTACTTGAAGCTGACCACCGAGACCACGGTGCCGGCCCCGGTGGAGGGGTCGAACCCGGACAGCCACGGGCCGCCGCTGGACCCCTCGGTCATGTCGCAGGACATGCCGTAGGCGGTGGTGCCGCCCTCGTCCGGCCGGGTGGAGCCGGAGCAGTAGTGCATGTGCCGCCCGTCGTAGGGCGAGCGGGACGGGTAGCCGAAGGCGTGCACCGTGCCGGCGCCCTCGCCGGTGAAGGCGATCCGCTGCGCCCCGGCGGCCTGGCGGACGTGCCGGCCCTCCCGGGGCTCCAGCACCGCGGCGCCGAAGTCGTGGCTGTCGTCGGCGCGGCGGGACCACTGCGAGGTCACCAGCAGCTCGCGGGCGGCGAACCGGCCGTAGGGGGCCTTGCCGTCGTCGTAGCCAGGCACGAACACCCACTTGGAGGCCCAGTCGCCGGTGCCGTCCTTGAGGCAGTGGCCGGCGGTGACGACGGTGTCGCCGTTGTTCGAGGGCACCACCGAGGCGGTGCAGGTGAAGTCGCGGCCCCCCATGGTCAGGAAGACCCGCCCGGTGGTCCGGGTGACCTTCCCGCCGCCGGTCCACCGCTTCCCGGTGACCGCGGCGCTCTGCGGCCGGGTCTCCCCTCCCCGCGGGGCGTCCGCTTCCGGAGGGGCGTCCGCGGGCGTCCGCGGGAGCAGGCCGCCGGCGGCGCCCTCCAGGATTCGGGTGATCGGGCGGGCGGCGGCCATCCGCTCCTGGGTCCAGTAGGCGAGGGACTCCGCCGGGGACTCGGCTGCGGAGTACCGGGCCACCTCGGCGGAGGGGTCGGCGCGGGGGCCGGGCGAGGCGGAGGCGGCGGCGCCGGTCGCGGTCGCCGCGAGGACGAGGGCGGCCACCGGCGCGAGCAGGATGCGGGCAAGGGACGGTGTCATGGAACGGGATCATGCCATACGGAGAGTGACTTCGTCCCTACTTTGGGTTCGGTGTCGGTCGGCCGGGCCGCGCGGAGCGGAGCGGCGGGCGGCCCGGCCCGGCAGGGCCGCCCGCGACCGGGCCCCGGTTCCGGCCGTGCGCCTTACGGGCGCGGCCGCGGCCGGAACCGGGCACACCCGGTCAGGCGGCGCCGGACGGGGGCGCCGCGGTGGGGACGGTCAGCCCGGACGGGGAGCCCTCGGGCGAGGTGAACTCCACGGTCTCGCCGCGCGCGCCGGAGTCGGTGTAGCGGGCGTCCTCGGTGTCGACGACCAGCGCCAGCCGGTGGCCGGCGGGCACGTCCCAGACCACCGGTTCGAACTCGACGCCGACCGTGGCCGGGGCCCCCGGCTCGGCGTCGCGCAGCGTGTAGGGCTCGTGCGTGACCAGCGCCCCGGTCCCGTGCCGGTCGACGGCGTACAGGTAGAAGTAGAGCGACTGGTCGGAGGCGGACGGGGTGACCGTCACCGTCGCCTCGGGGGAGCCGCTGACCCGGGTGCCCTCGGGCAGCGCCGGGCCGGTCCACACGCCCGCGTACGAGCGGTTCACCAGCGGCAGCGACACCCCGGTGGGGATGTCGGCGAACTGCTGGAGGGCCCCGCTGAGCAGCAGCGTCCCGCTCTCGGCGGTGGTGCCGCGGCCCGCGCCGACCCGGTAGTCCCAGCCGGTCTCGGCCCCCTCCACCAGGGCGCCGGTGGACTGCCAGTTCTCCCAGGAGCGGCGCGGCTCGCTCAGCCCGTAGGCGAGCTCGCCCTCCGAGACCGCGTCCCAGTCGGGGTAGGAGGCCCACGCGCCGCGCCCGTTGTTCGGCTTGACCCGGACCGGGTCCTCGCCGCCCACCCCGTTCTCCTCGCCCTTGAGGTGGTGGTCGAACCAGCGGTTCAGCTCCGCCCAGGTCTCGTTGGGCAGGCCGACCGCGCCGAACGCCTCCGGGGTGGCGTGGTCGCCGGCCGAGAGCATGAGCCGCTTGGGGCCCTCCAGCTCCCCGTAGAAGTCCGTCATCTGGCCGGGCGGGAAGATCCCGTCGTTCCAGGCGTGCCCGATCATCACCGCGGTCCCGTTGGCGTTGAGCGCGTCGACCTTGGTGGAGACCGACCGCTCGGGCGCCAGGTCGAGGGCGGGCTGGACGTTGCCCTTGCGGTACTCCCGCTCCATCTCCAGCAGCTTCTCCCCGGGGTCGCCGGTGAGGTGGCCGGCCGCGATGAGCATCTCCACCGCCTGGTAGCTGATGGTCTCGTTGCCGTAGATCGACTCGGCCAGGTCGGCCCAGCCGCTGAGCGCGCCCACCGCCTTGACCCGGTCGTCGGCGGCCGCGGTGAGCAGGCTGATCCCGGCCCCGTAGGAGATCCCGGCCATGCCGACGCGGTCCGGGTCGGCGCCGGTGTTCTCCAGCGCCCAGTCGATGACCGCGCGGGCGTCGGCGACGTCCTCCGGGCCGGCGACCTCGATCCGGCCGCCGGAGTTCCAGAACCCCCGGGAGGTGTAGGAGACGACCTGGTAGCCGGACTCGTAGGCGAGCTTCTTCGCGGCGCCGACGTAGAGCAGCTTGTTGGTGGCCCACGCGGAGGGCATCACCAGCAGCGGGCGCGGCCCCTCGTAGCCGGTGGGGGTGATGACCAGGGCGGGGATGTCGATCCCGCCGTGGCCGGTGATGGTCTCGTAGTCGACGTCGGTACCGGTGCCGGCGTGCGCGGGGGGCGCGGTCAGCGCGACGGCGAGCAGGGCTGAGAGTGCGGCGGCGCAGGCCGCCCTGAGTGTGCGCATGGCTTCCTCACTCCGGCCCGGCGGGGCGGGCCGGAACAGGGGGATGACGGGGGGAGGGGCGGTGCGGGGGACCGCCCCGTGGGCCCGGGGTCGCGCCGGCGCCGGCGGGCGCCTCGGATGGGAGGGGTGCCGCAGGCGTCTCCCGGGGGTGCGGTCCGCGGGGTGCCGCGGACCGCGCGGCTTTTTACTGTGAGGTAACTTACACGTCGGTAACGTAAGGCGGAGCACACCGGCTTGTAAAGGGCCCGAAACCGGGACGTCCCCGCAGGGCGCGGCGGCGCCCCGCCCGGTGCGGGAGAATGGCGGGGTGCGAATCGCCGAACAGCTCCTCCAGAACCCCGCCCCGTCCGAACCGCGCGAGGTGGTGATCCTCGGCTCCACCGGGTCCATCGGCACCCAGGCGCTGGACGTCGTCCGGGGCGCCCCGGGCCGGTTCCGGGTCGTCGGACTGGCCGCCGGCGGCGGCCGCCCGGACCTCCTCGCCGACCAGGCCGCCGAGGTGCGGGCCGAGGCGGTGGCCGTCGCCGACGCCGGCGCGGCCGCGCAGGTGGAGCGGCTGCTGCGGGAGCGCGGCTGCCACGCGAAGGTGCTGGCCGGCGCCGAGGGGGTCGCCGAGCTCGCCGCCTGGCAGTGCGACGTGGTGCTGAACGGCATCACCGGGGCGCTGGGCCTGGAGTCCACCCTGGCCGCGCTGCGCGCCGGGCGGCTCCTCGCACTGGCCAACAAGGAGTCGCTGATCATCGGCGGCCCGCTGGTCCGGGAGGCGGCCCAGCCCGGGCAGATCGTCCCGGTCGACTCCGAGCACTTCGCGCTCGCCCAGTGCTACCCCCGGGTGCCCGCCGCCGAGCTCACCAGCCTGGCCCAGGGCCAGGTCGACGCCCGGCCGGAGGACGTGCGCCGGCTGGTCATCACCGCCAGCGGCGGCCCGTTCCGCGGCCGGACCCGGGCCGACCTGGCCGGCGTCGGCCCCGAGGAGGCGCTGCGCCACCCCACCTGGAGCATGGGGCCGGTGATCACGGTCAACTCCGCGACCCTGGTCAACAAGGGCCTGGAGGTGATCGAGGCGCACCTGCTCTTCGACGTCCCGCTGGAGCGGATCGAGGTCGTGGTGCACCCGCAGTCGGTGGTCCACTCCATGGTGGAGTACACCGACGGCTCCACCCTGGCCCAGGCCAGCCCGCCCAGCATGCTCGTCCCCATCGCCTACGGCATGTCCTGGCCGCACCGGGTCGCCGGGGCGGCGCCCGGGGTCGACTGGACCCGCGCGCAGAACTGGACCTTCGAGCCCTTGGACCACGAGGCGTTCCCCGCCGTCCGGCTCGCCTGCGAGGTGGGCGCGGCGGGCGGCACCGCCCCCGCCGTCTACAACGCGGCCAACGAGGAGGCCGTCGACGCCTTCCTCGGCGGACGCCTGGCATTTCCCGCGATCGTGGACACGGTGGCACGGGTAGTCTCAGAACGACAGCGGGCCGACGAAACGTCCGCGCTGACGCCGGAGGACGTCCGGGCCGCCGACGCCTGGGCCCGCGCCCGGGCCAGGGAGCTGATCTCCGGGGCCGCCTGATGGAGGGGTAACGAGGTACATGGCCACAGTGCTGACCGTCGCCGGGATCGTCCTGTTCTTCCTCGGCCTGCTCTTCTCCATCGCCTGGCACGAGCTCGGCCACCTGTCCACGGCGAAGATGTTCGGCATCCGCTGCACCCAGTACATGGTGGGCTTCGGCCCCACCCTGTGGTCGCGGACCAAGGGCGACACCGAGTACGGCGTCAAGGCGGTCCCGCTCGGCGGCTACGTGCGCATGGTCGGGATGATCCCGCCCGCCTCGGAGCGGGACGAGGCCAAGCCGATGGGCCGCTGGCGGCGGATGATCGAGGACGCCCGGGAGGCCAGCTTCGTCGAGCTGGAGGAGGGCGACGAGGAGCGCCAGTTCTACCAGCGCGCCCCCTGGAAGCGGCTGATCGTCATGTTCGCCGGCCCGGGCATGAACCTCATCCTGGCGGTGGTGCTGTTCACCGTGGTCCTGATGGGCATCGGCGTCCAGCAGCCGGGCACCTCGGTCGAGTCCGTCGCCGAGTGCGTGGTGGCCGCGGACGCGGCGGACCCGAGCTGCCCGGAGGACGCCCCGCCCACGCCCGCCGCCGACGCCGGGTTCAAGCCGGGCGACCGGATCGTCGAGGTCGGCGGCGAGCCGGCCCCGGACTGGGCCGCCGCCAACGAGCTGATCCGCGCCTCGATCGGCCCGACCGAGTTCACCGTGGAGCGCGGCGGCGAGCGGGTCGAGCTCACCGCCGACCTGATCGAGAACGACGTCGTCGCCCGGGACGCCGCCGGCGAGGTCGTCCTCAAGACCGGCCCGGACGGCGAGCCGCTCACCGACGAGCAGGGGTACCGGATCCCGGAGACCGAGAAGGCCGGCTTCCTCGGCATCACCTTCCAGAACGAGCGGACCCCGCTGACCGTCGGCGAGACCGCCTCCTACATGGGCGACACCATCGTCGGCGTGGGCCAGGCCATCATCTCGCTGCCGAGCAAGGTGGACGACGTGTTCCGGGCCGCCTTCCTCGGCGAGGAGCGCGGCGTGGACTCCCCGGTGGGCATCGTGGGCGCCTCGCGGATCGGCGGCGAGGTGCTCGCCCAGCCCATCCCGCTGCTGGACCGCGCCGCCTTCATGCTGAACATGCTGGCCGGGGTCAACCTCTTCCTGTTCGCCTTCAACATGCTGCCGATCCTGCCGCTGGACGGCGGGCACATGCTCGGCGCGCTCTGGGAGTGGGTCCGCCGCGGCCTGGCCAAGGTCTTCAAGCGCCCCGACCCCGGCCCGTTCGACGTGGCCAAGCTGATGCCGGTCGCCTATGTGGTGGTCGCCTGCTTCCTGGTGTTCAGCGCCATGCTGCTCATCGCCGACGTGGTCAACCCGGTCCGGATCATGCAGTGACGCCCGGGCGGCGGGCCGGCCCGCCGGGGTGAACGCCGCGGGCACCGCCCGGGGCGCGGAGGCGAACCCTCGGCGCCCCGGGCGGTGCCGTTCCGGGACCCTGGGCGGATTGGCACACCCCGGCGCGGGCGGCGGGTAACCTGGGCAGCGCGCGCGGACGGCGAGGTTCCCTCGGCCGCTCGGCCCCTTCCCGTGCCGCTCCGCCGCGGGCGCCCGGACGCGCCCCCGTACCTTCGACTTCAACCGAAGCCGCCGGATCGGCCCGGCGGCCCATGAGGTGAGACCGCGTGACCGTCGATCTTGGCATCCCTGTGGCCCGTCCGCGCCCGCTGGCGCAGCGGCGCAAGTCCCGGCAGATCATGGTCGGCAACGTCCCCGTCGGCGGGGACGCCCCGGTGTCGGTGCAGTCGATGACGACCACCGTCACCTCCGACATCAACGCCACGCTCCAGCAGATCGCCGAGCTGACCGCCAGCGGCTGCCAGATCGTCCGCGTGGCGGTGCCCAGCGCCGACGACGCCGAGGCGCTGCCCATCATCGCGAAGAAGTCGCAGATCCCGGTCATCGCGGACATCCACTTCCAGCCCAAGTACGTCTTCGCCGCCATCGAGGCGGGGTGCGCGGCGGTGCGGGTCAACCCGGGCAACATCAAGAAGTTCGACGACAAGGTCGGCGAGATCGCCAAGGCCGCCAGTGAGGCCGGCACCCCGATCCGGATCGGCGTCAACGCCGGCTCGCTGGACAAGCGGCTGCTGGCCAAGTACGGCAAGGCCACCCCCGAGGCGCTGGTGGAGTCGGCGCTCTGGGAGTGCTCGCTCTTCGAGGAGCACGGCTTCCGCGACATCAAGATCTCGGTCAAGCACAACGACCCGGTCGTGATGATCAACGCCTACCGGCAGCTCGCCGAGCAGTGCGACTACCCGCTGCACCTGGGCGTCACCGAGGCCGGCCCGGCCTTCCAGGGCACCATCAAGTCCGCGGTGGCCTTCGGCGCGCTGCTGGCCGAGGGCATCGGCGACACCATCCGGGTGTCGCTCTCCGCGCCGCCGGCCGAGGAGGTCAAGGTCGGCTCCCAGATCCTGGAGTCGCTGGGCCTGCGCGAGCGCGGCCTGGAGATCGTCTCCTGCCCCAGCTGCGGCCGGGCCCAGGTGGACGTCTACACCCTGGCCGACGAGGTGACCGCCGGGCTGGACGGCCTGGACGTGCCGCTCCGGGTGGCCGTCATGGGCTGCGTGGTCAACGGCCCGGGTGAGGCGCGCGAGGCCGACCTGGGCGTGGCCTCGGGCAACGGCAAGGGCCAGATCTTCGTCAAGGGCGAGGTCATCAAGACCGTGCCGGAGTCCAAGATCGTGGAGACCCTGATCGAGGAGGCCATGCGGATCGCCGAGGAGATGAAGGACGGCGGCGCCGCCTCCGGCGAGCCCAGCGTCTCCGTGGCGGGCTGACCCGGCGGGACCAGAAGGAGAACCGGCCGAGGGGCGGGACGCGGACGCGTCCCGCCCCTCGGCTTTTCGGTGCCCGCGATCCCGGCGGTGTCGGGGTTTTCGGGCGTTCCCGATGCATGTTCGGGCGGTCGGTTGCGCATAACCGGACACTCGCGACGGAGTGTGGCGTGATGGACGCCATGCGTCGAATATGTGTGACATCCTGCACATCCGGCGCCGGATCATTGCGTGGCATGGCAACGAACGGCGGGCTTTCCGGGTTAATGGGCAATGAACAGTGGTTCTGTCATCCAGGTAACATCGCTACTGTTTCCGAGGCGCGCTTTGTTCTTCCGTGGGTCGAGTGCGAACTCTCCTGAGAAGAGTTCCCTGTGTGCGCGTCCGGCCACGATGTCCGAAATCCCCCTAGGAGTCCGCAGTTGGTTGAGCAGAAGACGGCCGGAGCGCCGCAGGCGGCGGCCGGCCCCCGGCGGGGCGCGCTCGCGGAGCGCATCCTGCGCCGCAAGCCGGTCGAGCGCCTCGCCTCCGAGGCCGGGCAGGGCGAGGGGGGAAGCCTGCGGCGCTCCATGGGGCTCGCGCAGCTGACCATGATCAGCATCGGCGCCACCCTGGGCACCGGGATCTTCGTGGTGCTGGGCGAGGCGGTCCCGATCGCCGGCCCGGCGGTGGTGCTCTCCTTCGTGATCGCCGGGGTCACCGCGCTCTTCTCCGCGCTGGCCTACGCCGAGCTCGCGGGCATGATCCCGGCGTCGGGCTCGGCCTACTCCTACGCCTACGCCACCATGGGCGAGCTGGTCGCCTGGGTGTGCGGCTGGTGCCTGATGCTCACTTACGGCGTCTCGGTGGCCGCGGTGGCGGTCGGCTGGGGCGAGTACATCAACGAACTGCTCCGCCTGGTCACCGGGGCCACCCTGCCCGGCGCGCTGACCCAGCCGCCCGGCGCCGACGGCGGGATCGTCAACGTCCCCGCCGCGGTGGTGGTGCTGCTCGCCATGGTCGCGCTGCTCGGCGGGGTCCGGGAGAGCGCCGCGCTGAACGGCGTGATGGTCGCGATCAAGGTCGCCGTGATGGTCATGTTCGTGGGCATCGCCTTCACCGCGATCCAGGACGGCAACTTCGCCCCGTTCATGCCGCTGGGCATGGCCGGGGTGAGCGCGGCCGGCGCCACCCTGTTCTTCTCCTACATCGGCTTCGACGCCGCCTCCACCGCCGGCGAGGAGGCCAAGAACCCGCAGCGCGACCTGCCCCGGGCGATCATGCTCTCGCTGATCATCGTCACCGCCATCTACTGCCTGGTGGCCTTCGTGGCGGTCGGCGCCATGCCGTGGACCGACTTCGCCGACACCGAGGCCAGCCTCGCGCACATCCTCACCGTGGTCACCGGCACCCCGATCTGGTCGGTGGTGTTCGCGGTCGGCGCGGTCATCGCGATCGCCAGCGTCGTCCTGGTCGTGCTGTACGGCCAGACCCGGATCCTGTTCGCGATGTCCAGGGACGGCCTGATCCCCAAGGTCTTCGCCAAGCTGGACCGGCGCGGCAACCCCTCGGCCAACACGGTCATCCTCTCGGCCGCCATCGCGGTGCTGGCCGCGGTGGTCCCGCTCGGCCACCTCGCCGACGCCACCTCCATCGGCACCCTGTTCGCCTTCGGGCTGGTCAACGTGGCCGTGCTGGTGCTGCGCCGGAGCCGCCCGGACATCGAGCGCCGGTTCCGCATGCCGCTCGCCCCGCTCACCCCGATCCTCGGCGTCGCCTCCTGCGCCTACCTGATGCTCAGCATGGGCGCCGCCACCTGGATCACCTTCGCCGTGTGGATGGCCGTCGGGTTCGCCGTCTACTTCGGCTACTCGATGAAGCGCTCGGTGCTGCACCGGGAGACCGAGGAGGCGCAGGCGGCCGGCTGAGGCCGCCGGCCCCGGAGGAAGCGGGCCGCCCGCCGGGGGCGCCGGTCGCCGACCGGCGCCCCCGACGCGTCCGGGAGGCCGGGCGGCCCCGCCGCTCCGCGGCGCCAGGACGCAATGAAGAGCGGTCGGACGCCATGAATGCGCAATGAACTCCCAGGCTGAACGCAATGAATCGATTGATCCGTGCGTCTAGAGTGGGTCCGCGAACATCTCACTCGCGGAGTCAGGGGGGCGAATGGAGTCGGCCGGAGCGCTGCGCATCGCTGTGGACCAGGGCACCGGGCCCAGCGGGGACGTGCCCGCGGCACTGGAGCGGCTCGGGCGCACCGCCCGACGGGCCGCCGGCGCCGGAGCGGACCTGCTGGTCGGACCGGAGTGCTCGATCACCGGCTACGCCATCGGCGGGCGGACCGCAGAGCTCGCCGAGCCCGCGGACGGCCCGATCGGCAGGGCGGTGCAGCGGATCGCCGCCGAGGCCGGCATCGCCATCGCCTACGGCTGGCCCGAGCGCGACGGCGACCGGGTCCGCAACGCGGTCCGGCTGGTCGACGCCTCCGGCACCGAGCTCGCCGTCTACCGCAAGACCCACCTCTACGGCGAGCTGGACCGCTCCGCCTTCGCCCCCGGCGGCGAACCGGTCGTCCAGGCCGACCTGGGCGGCCTCCGGATCGGCCTGCTGATCTGCTACGACGTGGAGTTCCCCGAGGCGGTGCGGGCGCACGCGCTGGCCGGGACCGAACTCCTGCTCGTGCCCACCGCGCTGATGCACCCGGCGACCGAGGTGGCCACCGCGCTGGTCCCGGTCAGGGCCATGGAGAACCAGATCTTCCTGGCCTACGCGAACCGCTGCGACACCGAGGGCGACCTGGACTACTGCGGCCTGAGCACCCTGGTCGGCCCGGACGGCGCCGAACTGGCCCGGGCCGGCGCCGGCGAGGAGCTGCTCATCGCCGAGGCCGACCCCGCGGCGATCGCCGCGGCCCGCACCGGCGAGGCCGGCTACCTGCGCGACCGCCGCCCCGACCTGTACCGGGCGCTGACCGGGCCGGCCTGAGCCCCTCCCGCCCCCACCCCCGGCCACCACCGATTTCCTGGAGGAACCACGCGATGACGTCTGCCGTGCCCACCGCCGCCCCGGGCGGCGGCTCCGAGGAGCGCCCGCTCACCATGTGCGGACCGGACTTCCCGTTCGGCTACGACGACTACCTGGCGCACCCCGCCGGGCTGGGCTCGGTCCCGCCGGAGCGGTTCGGCACCGAGGTCGCGGTCATCGGCGGCGGCCTGTCCGGCCTGGTCACCGCCTACGAGCTGATGAAGATGGGGCTGCGCCCCGTCGTCTACGAGGCCGACCAGCTCGGTGGCCGGCTGCGCACCCGGCGGCTCCCCGGCTGCCCGGACGACGTCGTCGCGGAGATGGGCGCGATGCGCTTCCCGCCCTCCTCCACCTCGTTCTTCCACTACATCGACAAGGCCGGGCTGCGCACCGAGGAGTTCCCCAACCCGCTCGCGCCGGCCACCCCCAGCACCGTCGTCGACCTCAAGGGCGAGTCGCACTACGCCCGCACCACCGACGACCTGCCCGAGGTCTACCAGGAGGTGGCCCGCGCCTGGAACGCCACCCTGGAGGAGGGCGCCCGGCACTCCGAGATGCAGCGCGCCATCCGGGAGCGCGACGTCGCGGCGATGAAGGAGATCTGGAACGAGCTGGTCACCCGGCTGGACAACCAGACCTTCTACGGCTTCCTCTGCGACTCCCCGGCGTTCTCCTCGTTCCGGCACCGGGAGATCTTCGGCCAGGTCGGCTTCGGCACCGGCGGCTGGGACACCGACTTCCCCAACTCCATCCTGGAGATCCTCCGGGTCACCTACACCGGCGCCGACGACGACCACATGAGCGTGGTCGGCGGCATCCAGCAGCTGCCGTACCGGCTCTGGGAGCACGCCCCGGACAAGACCGTGCACTGGGCGCCCGGCACCAGCCTGGCCTCGCTGCACGGCGGCGACCCCCGCCCGGCCGTCACCGCGCTGCGCCGCACCGCCGCACCGGGGAACCCGGCCGGCAACATCACCGTCACCGACGCCTCCGGCGCGATCCGCACCTACCCGGCGGCGGTCTTCACCGCGCAGAGCTGGATGCTGCTCAGCAAGATCGAGTGCGACGAGTCGCTGCTGCCGATCGACCACTGGACCGCCATCGAGCGCACCCACTACATGGAGTCCTCCAAGCTCTTCGTCCCGGTCGACCGGCCGTTCTGGAAGGACACCGACCCGAAGACCGGGCGGGACGCGATGAGCATGACGCTCACCGACCGGATGACCCGCGGCACCTACCTGCTGGAGGGCGAGGGCGACGGCCCCGCGGCCATCTGCCTCTCCTACACCTGGTGCGACGACTCGCTGAAGTGGCTGCCGCTCTCCCCCCGGGAGCGGATGGACGTCATGCTCAACTCGCTCTCCCAGATCTACCCGGACGTGGACATCCGCTCGCATATCATCGGCGACCCGGTCACCGTGTCCTGGGAGGCCGAGCCCTACTTCATGGGCGCCTTCAAGGCCAACCTGCCCGGCCACTACCGCTACCAGCGGCGGCTGTTCACCCACTTCAAGCAGGACGCCCTGGCGGAGCGGCACCGCGGCCTCTTCCTCGCCGGGGACGACATCTCCTGGACCGCGGGGTGGGCCGAGGGCGCGGTGCAGACCGCGCTGAACGCGGTGTGGGGCGTGATGACCCACTTCGGCGGGGCCACCGACCCGGCCAACCCCGGTCCGGGCGACCTCTTCGACGAGCTGGCCCCGGTCGAGCTCCCCGAGGACTGACCCGGAGCCCCCGGAGTGCAGGGGGCGGGCGCGGCACCGCGCCCGCCCCCGCCGGGCGAACGGGCCCGGCGGCGGTGGTGCGGTGCGCGCCCCGCGGCCGGGGCCGCGCACGGGCTCAGGCGGTGCGGCCCCGCTCGGCGCCGGCCAGCATCGGCTGGTCCACCAGCCGGGACAGCACCAGGGTGCTCTTGGTGCGCACCACGAACGGCTCCGCGCAGATCCGCTCGATGGTCTCCTCCAGGTGCTGCATGTCGCGGGCGCGGACCTGCACCATGGCGTCGGCCTCACCGGTGACGGTGCAGGCCGCGGTGACCTCGGCGTAGCCGGTCAGCCCGGCCCGGATCTCGGCGGGGGACGTGCGGGGCCGGCAGTAGACCTCGATGTAGGCCTCGGTGGTCCAGCCGAGCGAGGAGGGCTCCAGCACCACGGTGAAGCCGCGGATCGCCCCCGCCTCCACCAGCCGGTCCACCCGCCGCTTGGCCGCCGACGCGGACAGGCCCACGGCCGCGCCGATGTCGGCGAAGCTCGCGCGCGCGTCCGCGCCGAGTATCGCGATGATGCGCTCGTCGACGCGATCCAACCGCACTGAAGCTCCCATCGGTCCCGCCTGCTCCGGGTCGGACCCGGCGAGACCGATGCTACCCACCGGCCGGACCGGGTTCCGCCCGGCCGCCCCGAGCGGGAGCCCCCTGCCCCGGCCCGCCGGAGGGGCACACACCCCGGCCCCGTGCCCTGCGGGAACGGCTCCGTCCCTCTGCCGGAGGGCTTCCCTCCCGGGCCCCTGCGCCAGGGAGCCCCGTCCCCGGTGTCCGGGGGGAACCTCCCCCGTCCCCGGTGTCCAGGGGGAACCTCCCCCCATCCCCCCTCTCCGTGTCGGATGCCGCCCGCCCGCTCGATTGCGGAGAGAATGTGCGTCGTCACGTCAGGTAGGGGGTGGGGGATGCGGGCCATCGGGGTTCCGGCGGTCGCCCTGGCAGCGCTGCTGCTGCCGGTGCAGGGGGTCGCCGCGGCGAAGGAGCAGACCAGGGAGGACCGGTACTCGGTGGAGTGGGGCGAGTGCACCGACCTCGGCGGGGCCGGTGTGCAATGCGCCGAGCTGGAGGTCCCGCTGGACTGGGAGGCCGACGGCGGCCCCGGGGCCCGGTCCGGGGAGACGGCGACCATCGCGCTCTCCCGGGTCCCCGCCCGCAAGCGGGCCGAGGGCGTGCTGCTGGTCAACCCGGGAGGACCCGGCAGCCCGGGGCGGGGCTGGGCCTCCCGCACCGCCGCAGGACTCCCCGGCGACCTGCGCGACCGCTACGACGTGGTCGGCTTCGACCCCCGCGGCACCGGGGCGAGCACCCCGGCGGTCGGCTGCGACCCCGGCTACTTCGATCCGGTCCGCCCGGACACCGTGCCCGCCACCGGCACCGCCGAGAGGGCCCTGGTCCAGCGGGCCGCCGCCTACGCCACCGCCTGCGCCTCCCGCAACGGGGAGCTGCTGGAGCACATGCGGACCGAGGACACCGCCCGGGACATGGACCGGATCCGGCTCTCCCTGGGCGCCGCGCGGATCGACTACCTGGGCTACTCCTACGGCACCCTGCTCGGCGGGGTGTACGCCACCCTCTTCCCGGACGGCGTCCGGCGCCTGGTGCTGGACAGCGTGGTGCACCCCGGCCGCCCCTGGTTCGAGTCCAACCTGGAGCAGAGCCGGGCGCTGGACCAGGCGGCCGGGCACTTCTTCGCCTGGACCGCCGAGCACTCCGCCGCCTACGGCCTGGGCGGCGACCCCGCCGCGGTGGAAGAGGCCTACTACCGGGTGCGATCGGAGCTCGCCGAGGCGCCGGTGGCCGGCACCGTCGGGCCCACCGAGTACGAGAACTCCTTCATCACCGCCGCCTACACCTCGGCGGCCTGGCCGCCGCTGGCCCGCGCCCTCGCCGACCACGCCTCCGGGGCCGACCCGGAGGCGCTGCTCAAGGCGCACGAGCGGTTCGGCGAGAGCGGCGCGGACGACCCCGCCTTCGGCGCCTACCTCGCCACCGAGTGCACCGACGCTCCGTGGCCCCGGTACTGGCCGGAGTGGAGCGAGGCGGGGGAGAAGGCGCACGCCGACGCCCCCTTCCAGGGGTGGAACAACATCTGGTACAACGCGCCGTGCGCGTTCTGGGCGGCCGGCGACGGGCCCTGGACCGAGGTGGACGGCTCCGCCGCGCGGGACGCCCTGCTGGTGCACGCCTCCGAGGACGGCGCCACCCCGCTGGACGGCGCCTTCGCGATGCGCGACCGCTTCCCGGAGGGCCGCCTGGTGGTCGAGGAGGGCGGCCACGACCACGGCGTCGCGCTCGGCGGCAACGCCTGCGTGGACCGCGCGGTCGCCGACTACCTGCGAGACGGCTCGCTGCCCGCCGCGGCCGGGGCGGGCGGCGCCGACCTGGCCTGCGAGGCCGGGCCGGACCCGGAGCCGGCGCAGCGCGGCGACGGCGGCCGCGAGCGGCAGCGGGGCCCGGGGGCGCTCTCCCGGAGCTGATCCGGCCGGGCCGCGGGTCCGGGCCCGCACCGCGGAGGCGCGGGCCCGGGTGCGGCGCGGATCGCCGGGAAGCGGTCGAATAGTCTTGAAAGGCCGGTGACGAGCGCGTTGTCAGGACGCGCCGGGTCGCGGAGGCGGCCACGTGCGGGAAGGCGGCCGGTGAGCGGATGGCGTCTGATGGCGGACGGGGTGATGCGGGTGCTGCGGACCTCGGCGGTGCGGGTGCTCGACGGGCGCGACCTCGGAGCCGTGCACGCCCTGCTCGACCGGGACCCGGTGGGCAACGTCTTCGTCAGTTCCCGGCTGCGCGCCGCCGGCCTGGACCCGGGCCGGCTCGGCGCCGAGGTCTGGGGCCACATCGCGGACGGTGAGATCACCTCGCTCTGCTACTCCGGGGCCAACCTGGTCCCGGTGGACGCCGGACCGGAGGCGGTCCGCCGGTTCGCCGAGCACGCGCGCTGGCGGGGCCGGCGCTGCTCCTCCATCGTCGGCCCGGTCCCCGCGGTCCGCGGGATGTGGGAGCGGCTCGGCCCGGTGTGGGGCCCGGCCCGCGCGATCCGCGCCCGGCAGCCGGTGATGGAGCTGCTGGCCGAGCCGGAGGCCGGGCCCGACCCGCTGGTGCGCCGGGTCCGCCTGGACGAGCTGGACGTCCTCCTGCCGGCCTGCATCGCGATGTTCACCGAGGAGGTCGGGGTGGCGCCGGACGCCGGCGACGGCGGCGCGCTCTACCGGGCCCGGGTGGAGGAGCTGGTCCGATCCGGCCGCGCCTTCGCCCGGATCGAGGACGGCCGGGTGGTGTTCAAGGCCGAGGTGGGCGCGGTCACCCCGCACGCCTGCCAGGTGCAGGGGGTCTGGGTCCACCCGGAGCTCCGCGGCCGCGGCCACGCCGCCGCGGGGATGGCGGCGGTCGCCCGCTTCGCCCGCACCGGGATCGCCCCGCGGGTCACCCTCTACGTCAACGACTACAACGCCCCGGCCCGCGCGGTCTACCGGCGGGTCGGCTTCCGCGAGGTCGGCGAGGTCATGTCGGTGCTGTTCTGAGCCGCCCCGCTCCCGGGGCCGCGCCGGGGCGCCGCTCAGCCGGGCCGCGGGTCGGTCTCGCCGAGCGGGGGCAGCTGGAAGTGCCGGGACGCCAGGTGGTCGATGAGGGCGTTGATGTCGGCGATGTCCTTGGCCCGGCCCAGGCGCCGCTTCCAGCGCAGCACCCGCTCGAGCGGGGCGAAGGGCAGTCCGTGCAGGAACTCACGGGCGGAGACGAACTCGTCCAGGTCCCACATGGACGGGAACCAGCCGTTCAGCATCTCCAGCCGGCCGTCGGCCAGCATCACCCGGCGCACCCCCTCCCAGGGGGCGGTGGACACCGGGCCGAGGCCGCGGACGATGTCCCAGGCCCGGCCGCGGAGCACCACGTCCAGATCGGTGATGTCGTCCCGGATCCCGTGCGCCAGCAGCGGGCCGCTGCCGGCGATGATGAAGTCGGACTGCGGCAGCCGGAGCCGGCGCAGTTCGACGACGAGCGGATGGCCGCTGACGGTCTTCCATGTCACCCAAGGGCCCTTTCTCCCAGCAGCACGCGGACGACCGCGGCGACCAGGAGGGCGAATCCGATGCTGCTCATGGATCCGATGAGGAAGTACTCGGCGAAGCGCTTCTGGTTGCTCTTCAGCTCGGGGAAGCGAGCGAGCGCCTTGATCCCCACGACCACCGCGACGGCCTCCGGCTGTCCTGCGACGGCGAAGGCGTAAGTCATGGACCGCTCCAACCACCCGATGGCGGTGCCGGCCCCGCGCAGGGGCTCCATCTCCTCCGCCTCCGCCTTCTTCAATTCGGCGTAGAACGGGTGGAGCGTGTGAGTGACGACCTCCCCCCCGACGAAGGTGGCCACGAGGAGACCCGAGACCACGAGCGCCGTACTGTCGTCCAGGATAAGTTCACCTGTCGCCCGGGTCAGCAGGGCACCCCCGTAGAGAAGTCCGGACGCCAGGGCGAGCAGCACGGCCAGGGCGAACGGGACGTAGATGAACCGGGCGGTGCCGGCGGGCCGGAACAGCCGGGGCGACCCCTGCATGTTCGCGTCGGCCTTGGCGAGCCGCCCGAGCAGCCAGGAGGCGCCCAGGCAGAGCGCGAGGAGGAGCAGCGCGGCCCAGGAGAGCAGGCCCGGGGCCAGGGAGTACAGGGCGTAGCCGGCGGTGAGGGCGAGCGCGGTCACCCGCCGCGGCCGCACCATCGGGATGGAGTAGGGCAGCAGGGCCGCCGTCACCAGGCCGATGACCACGCGTTCCAGTTCCATGCCGCTCCCTGTCCGGTCGCCGGCCCGCGGGGTGCGGGGGGTCGATTATCGGGAAGGGGCCGGACGGCGAACAGGGCCCCGGAAGCCCTGCGGGAGCGGCGGTGCGGCGGGGCGCCGGCCGGCGCCCCGCCGCCCTCCCCGGCGGCGGTCTAGTCCCGGAACTCCGGGATGACGTGCTCGGCGAACATCTCCAGGTTCCGCTTGACGTCGTCCAGCGGGAGCACCCCCTGCTGGCCCTGCATGAACAGGCCGAACCACTCCAGGTCGGGGATCTCCTTGAGCATCGCCTCGATGCCGCGCTTGACGTCGTCCGGGCCGCCGATGAGCGCCATCTGCACGTCGGCCATCCGCTTGAAGTCGCCCTTCTCCGGGCTGATCGGCTTCGCCGAGTCGTCGTCCGCGGTGCGCAGCACCTCCAGGTAGCCGAACGGGCCGAAGAACGAGGCGAAGTCCTTGTGCATCCTGCTGCCGTAGGTGGCGATGGCCTCCTCGCGGCTGCCCGCCATGCCGACGATCTTCAGGATCCCGGTGTGCTCGCCCAGCTTGTAGTCGCGGCCGTTCCGGGCGGCCTCCGCGCGGTACAGCTCGGCCTTCTTGCGGTGCTCACCGGGGATGGGGGTGAACATCCACGGCAGGATGTCCTCCTTGGCGGCGCGGATCACCGACCGGTCGCTGATGGTGAACGGCTGCCACAGCTCCGGGTGGGGGTCCTGGTAGGGGCGGGGCACCACGGAGACGCGCTGGATCCGGCCCTGGTCGTCCAGCTCGCCGGGGGCGCCGAAGGTCCGCGTCCACTCCTGGGCCGGCCACCCCTCGATCCCGTCGTAGGGCGCGGGGACCTGGTAGTCGAGCACGTCGCTCTTGTACCGGAGGGTCTCCTGCGTCCAGGCCATCTTCATGATGTGCAGCAGCTCGCCGAAGACGTCGAAGTTGCGGTCGTCGCTGGAGGAGCCGTCGCTCCGCGCCGCCTGGGACCGCCACCGCTGCCCCAGCACGTTGGCCCAGCGGGCCTGGTAGCCGCGGGCGATGCCGAGCCGCAGCCGGCCCCGGCTGAAGTGGTCCAGCAGCGCCACGTCCTCGGCGGCCCGGATCGGGTCCCAGGCCGGCAGCACCAGGCCGAGCGGGGCCAGCAGGATCCGCTCGGTCCGGGCGGCCAGGTCGGCCAGGACCATCAGCGGGTTGACCGAGAACTCGAAGCCCTCGGAGTGGAAGTGGTGCTCGGTGAGCATCAGCGCGTCGAAGCCGATCCGGTCGGCGTGCACCGCGATCTCGCGCACCTCGTGCAGGAGCTTCTGGTAGGAGCCGGGGTCGCGTCCGATCGGCCGCAGGGCCTTGGCGTTCTCCTCGGCGGCGAAGCCCGATCCGGGGATCTGCGGGTTCATGAACAGGCTGAACTTCACTGCGCTCCTCGATTCTCGCGGCCGGTGCCGCGCTCGTCGGGATGGGTGCCGCCGCGTCCGCCCTCCGGGACGGCGCGCTCCAGCCAGCGCTGGAGCACCAGCAGGAACTCGGCGGGCCGCTCCTCGTGCAGCCGGTGCCCCGAGCCGGGCCAGCAGACCACCTCGGAGGCGGGGTGGCGGAGCAGCGGCCGCTCCCACTCCGCGTGCTCCGGGTCGAAGCGGAAGGAGAGGGTGGGCTGGTCCCGGCCGGCCAGGTGCCGCTCGGCGGCCGGGCGGGGCCCGATCGCGCCGGGGTCGGTGAACATGCCCGCGAACGCCTCGGCGAGCACGTGCGGGGCGGCGGCCTCCAGCCGGCGGTCGTGCCAGGTGCGGATCCAGGCGGGGGTGGCCGGGGTGTAGTCCCAGGCGTCGATGGCGATCGCGGTCCGCACCGGGTCCGGTCCGCGCAGCGCCTCGGCCATCGCCGGGAAGGCCTGCGCCACGCCGGCCGGGAAGCCGTACCCGGGGTCGACGGTGACCAGGGCGTGCACCAGGTCGGGCCGGTCCGCGGCGAGCAGCCCGGCGACCTGGCCGCCCATCGAGTGGCCGACGGCGGTCACCGGCGCCCGGCCGGGCAGGCCGTCCAGCAGCGCGGCCAGGTCGGCGGCCATGGCCGGCGGGGTGTTGCCGCTCGGCGGCACCCCGGAGCTGCCGTGCCCGCGCAGGTCGGCGGCGATCACCCGGTGCCGCTCGGCCAGCGCGGGGATGTGCTGGACCCACTCGTGGGAGTCCGAGCCCCAGCCGTGCACCAGGAGCAGGGTGTGCGCGGCGTCCTCGGGGCCGTGCTCGGTGTGGAACAGTCGGACGCCGGTCAGGGCGCCGTGCCGCAGGTCGGTGCTGTGCCGCAGATCGGTGCTGTGCCGCAGGTCGGTGCTGTGCCGCAGGTCGGTGAAGGGCATCGGCTGGCTCCCGCCGGGGTCCGTCGGTGGCCGGTCGGGGCGGGGGGACCCGCACCGCCGCTCGCGCTCCAAAAAGCAGAACGTGTTTCAGTTTTTGTTCTCGGTTCACGGTAGCGCCTCCGCGGGTGCCGATCAATCGCTTGGTTCAGTGTGCGGCGGCCCCGCCGGGCGGGGCGTCGAAGACCACCACCGACCGGGTCGCCTCGCCCGCGCGCACCCGCCGCACCGCCTCGTTGACCTGCTCCAGCGGCACCCGCTCGCTGATCAGCTCGTCCAGCAGCAGCCGCCCGGAGGAGTACAGGTCCACCAGGCGCGGCAGGTCGGAGTAGGGGGAGGCGTCGCCGCCCTGGCAGCCCAGCAGCCGCCGGGAGCCGAACAGCCCGGCGGCGGGGACCACCGCCTCGGCGCCGGGCGGCGGGCTGCCCACCATCACCGTGGTGCCGCCCTGCCGGGTGGCGCCGAACGCCTCGGCCAGCACCGCGGGCGCGCCGGTGGCGTCGAAGGCGTAGTCCACCCCGCCCGGCACCAGCGCGCGCACCCGCTCGGCCAGGCCGCCGTCCCCGTCCGCGGAGACCAGCTGGTCGGTGGCGCCGAACCGCTTCGCGGCGCCGGCCTTGGCCGCGGAGACGTCGGCCGCGACGATCCGCGCCGCGCCGGCGAGCGCGGCGCCCTGCACGATGTTGAGCCCGACCCCGCCGCACCCCGCCACCAGCACCGAGGAGCCCGCCTCCACCGCGGCGGTGTTCAGCACCGCGCCGACCCCGGTCACCACGGCGCAGCTGAGCAGCGCCATCGCGTCCAGCGGCAGGCCGGGCGGCAGCCGGACCAGGGCGCGCTCGCTCACCACGGCGTACTCGGCGAAGGAGCCGATGCCCAGGTAGGGGCGGACCTCCTCGCCGCCGGCGCGCAGCCGGGTGCCGCCGTCGGGCATCACGCCCATCACGGCCCGCAGCCGGTCCTCGCCGGTGCACAGGTGCGCGTCGCCGCGCGCGCACATCCGGCACGACCCGCACGGCCGGTTCATCGCGATGAGCACCTCGTCGCCGGGGACGAACGCGGTGACGCCGGGCCCGGCCGACTCCACCGTCCCGGAGCTCTCGTGCCCGCCCACCACCGGGAGCCGGCGCACCACCGGGCTGGTGCCGTCGATCGCCTTCAGGTCGGAGCCGCAGATGCCGGAGGCGGCGATGCGCACCCGGACCTCCCCCGGTCCGGGGTCGGCGATCTCGACCTCGCGGACCTCCAGCGGCGCCCGGTGGGCGGTGAGCAGTGCGGCGCGGATCAGCATGTCGTCAGGTCCTCCTCGGTCGCGGACGCCGCCGCGGGGGCCCGCGGCGGGATCGGCCCCAGGGGTCGCCGGCTCAGCCCAGCTCGATCCAGGCGGCCTTGAGGTTGAGCCACTCGCGCAGCCCGTCGACGCCGTTGGCGGGCAGGTTGCCGCTCTGCTTGTGCCCGCCGAACGGCACCGCCCAGTGGAGCCGCCGGAAGGTGTTGATCCACACCGTCCCGGCCTCGATCGCGGCGATGGCGCGGTGCGCCCGGCCCAGGTCGCGGGTCCAGGCGCCCCCGGCCAGCCCGTAGTCGGTCTCGTTGGCCAGCGCGTAGGCCTCCTCCTCCGACCCGAACGGGATGGCCACCGCGACCGGGCCGAACACCTCCTCCCGGCAGACCGCCGGCCGGTTGTCCGCGGCGGAGAAGAGGGTGGGCTCCACCCAGTAGCCGCCGGCCAGCGCCGGGTCGGCCACGGCGTCGGCGCCGGTGCGCCCGCCGAAGAGCAGCTCGGCCCCGTCGGCCGGGGCGGACTCCAGGTAGGAGAGGACCTTCCGGTACTGCCCGGCGAAGGTGATCGGCCCCATGCCGGTCTCCGGGTCGCGGGGGTCGCCCAGCCGGATCGCGGCGGCGCGCTCGCGGAACCGCTCGGTGAACTCCTCGAAGACCGTGTCCTGGATCAGGATCCGCGAGCCCGCCACGCAGGCCTGCCCGGCCCCGCCGGTGTAGATCCCGGCGGCCGCGCCCGCGGCGGCGGCGTCCAGGTCGGCGTCGTCGAAGACGATGTCGGGGGATTTGCCGCCGAGCTCCAGCGAGAGGTTCTTCAGGTTCGCGGCCGAGCGCTCGGTGACCCGCCGCCCGGTCGCGGTGGAGCCGGTGAAGTGCAGCTTGGCCACGCCGGGGTGGTCCACCAGCGCCTCCCCGGCCTCGGGGCCGGTGCCGGAGACCACGTTGACCAGGCCGGGCGGGAAGCCGGCCCGCTCGAACAGCTCGCAAGCGGCCAGGACCGAGCAGCAGGCCTGCTCGGCCGGCTTGACCACCACCGCGTTCCCGGCGGCCAGCGCCCCGGACACCTTGGCGAAGAACATGGCCAGCGGGGCGTTCCACGGGATGACCACCCCGACCACCCCGAACGGCTCGTAGTAGGTGGAGGCCAGCGCGGTCCCGCCGAGGTGGACGGTGTCCCCGGTGATCTTGTCGGCGAGGCCCGCGTTGTACTGGATGTGCAGCGCGCCGCCGGGGACGTCGGCGTCCCGGGTCTCCCGGAGGACCCGGCCGTTGTCCCGGCTCTCGATCTCGGCGAGCTCGGCGGAGCGCGCGAGGACCGCCTCGGACCAGGCGCGGAGCAGGGCCGCACGGCGCAGCGGCGGGGTGGCCCGCCAGGCGGGGAAGGCGGCGGCCGCCGCGGCGACGGCGTCGTCCACGTCCTCGGCCCCGGAGGCCGGGACGCGCGCCCACACCTCGCCGGTCGCGGGGTCGGTGCTGTCGATCCAGCGCGCGGAGCGGGCGGGGCGGAACGCGCCGCCGATGTGGTTGAGGTACTCGGTCGTCATCGACGGACCTCCGGGGGGTCGGCGCCGGGCCCGCGCGGGGCGGGACCGGCGGTGGTCTCGGTCCTCAAGGGGCGTTGACACCGGTCTGCGCGGATCATACTCTCCGATACCAAGCGAGCGCTAGGTTCAATCGGGTGCGGCGGGGGCGCGCCCGGCACCCCCTCGGGACGGAGCGCCCATGACCAGGACGACCGCAGCCAGGACCCGGACACCCGCGGCCATCTCCCGCCGCCTCGCCGCACTGCTGGCCGCGGCGGCGCTCACCGCCGCCGGATGCGCGGCCGAGGGCGGCACCGCGGCCGCCGCGGACGCCGGCGTCACCGAGGACGCCCTCATCGTCGGCGGGCTGCTGGTGGAGACCAGCACCATCGGCTACTCGCTGGCCGACATGGAGACCGGCGCCCTGGCCCGCTTCGAGCGGGCCAACGCCGAAGGCGGCGTGCACGGCCGCACCATCGACTACACCGGAACCCAGGACGACCGGCTCGACCCGGAGGAGAGCCTGGCGGGCGCCCGGGCCCTCGCCGAGAAGGAGCAGGTGCTCGCGGCCGTCCCGGTCGCCTCGCCCGCCTTCAACGGGGCCGACGTCTTCACCGGCAACGGGATCCCCTGGTTCGGGTGGGGGACCCACCAGGCCTTCTGCGGCAACGACCACGGCTTCGGCTTCAACGGCTGCCTCCAGCCGGAGCAGGGCGACCGGACGCAGACCTGGTGGGGCGAGCTGATGGCCGAGGAGATCGGCGGAGCCGGCGGGAAGACCGCCTGGGTCCAGTCGACCGATTCGGCGAGCAGCGCCGCCGGGATGGGGCCGATGGCCGCCTCGTTCGCCGCGGCCGGGTTCGAGGTCGTCGGGCAGGACGCCGGCATCCCGGCCGACGCCGCCCCGGCGGACTGGACGCCCTACGTCAACGCGGTGCTGGGCGCCGACGGCGGCGACCCGCCCGACGTGGTGGTCTCGGTGATGACCTCCGGGCACAACGCCGGCCTCTACGGCGCGCTCAAACGGGCCGGCTTCGAGGGCGCCTGGACCGACGGGGTCAGCTACGACCCCGACATCCTCGCCCAGCCCGAACTGGCCGAGGCCCTGGACGGGGCCTACGGGTCCCCGCAGGTCCAGCCGTTCGAGCTGGCCGAGGAGCACCCCGAGGTCGCGCTCATGCAGGAGGACCTGCGCTCGCACACCGGCGACCCGGACCTGGAGTTCAGCCAGCCGATGGCCTACGGCTACTGGTCGGCCGACCTCTTCCTGGCCGCCGCGGAGGCGGCCGGCCCCGGCATCACCCGCGCCTCGCTCACCGAGACCCTCAACTCCGGCTTCACCCACGAGAACCCCGGCTTCGGCACCACCGAGTACCCGGCCGGCCACCGGGAGTCCAACGGCTGCGGCGCCCTGGTCCGCCTGGAGGACGGCGAGTTCACCCCGGTCCAGGAGCTCACCTGCACCGAGAACACCGTCTACCGGGGGGACTGATGCGCCGCCCGCCGAGGCCGGACCGCGGCCGCCGCCCGGCCTCCGATCCCCGGCGGAGGACCGCTCCGCCCCCGCCGCCGGTCCGGTTCGCGGAGGGAGGGCGCGGTCAGGGCGCCTGGACGCCGTCTTCGCTCGCCCGGTCGGCCGGGGGCGCCGCCGGTCCGGGCCGCTGCGCCTCCGTCCGGGTCTCCGCCTTCCGCCGGGAGGCCGGTCCGCCCCCGCCGCCGGCCCGCTTCGCGGAGGGAGGGCGCGGCCCTGACGAGAACGCCGGGACACGGCTTCCGCCTGGGGATCCGGCCCGCCCCCGCACCGCCCGCAGCGGCCGGAGCCGCGGTCGCGCCCCTGGTGGCCGGGGCGCCTCCACGCTTCCCGGCGGGAGCCCGGCGCCCCTCCGGCCACCGCTCCGCTCGCCCGCTCGGCGGGGGCTCCACCGGTCCGGTTCCCGTCGCGGGCAGGTCTGCGGCGGACGGGCGCCGGACCCGCGGGAACGGGTGGGGAGCCCCCGATCGCGAGCCCCTGTTCCGCGCCCGCCGCCGGGCCCTTCCGCCGGCGGTCCCCGGCGGAAGGGGCGTCCGGTCCCCCAGTACCCCTGATCCCCTGAGCTCCGCGATCCCTGGAGGGGTGCATGGCCGAACTCCTGGCGTACATCGTCAGCGGACTGGTGACCGGCTCGGTCTTCGCCGTGATGGCCTCCGGGCTGGTGCTCACGCACGCCGCCACCGGGGTCTTCAACTTCGCCCACGGCGCGATCGGGTTCGCCACCGCCTTCCTCTACTTCCAGCTGCACACCGGGGCCGGGCTGCCCGCCCCGGTCGCGCTGGCCATCGCCGTCGGGCTGTTCGCCCCCGGCCTCGGCTACCTGCTGCACAGGACCATGTTCGACCGGCTGGCCGGCGCGGGCGCGACCGCGCAGACCGTCGCGGCCATCGCGCTGACCGTCGCGCTGCCCGCCGCCGCGCTGTGGACCGTGCACGTGCTGAACGGGACGTTCGGCCTCCGGCTGCCCAGCGGCGACGACCAGTTCACCGTGCCCGGCATCGGGCCGAGCCCGGTGGTCGCCTGGCGGCCGCTGGACCTGTTCACGCTGACCTCCAACCAGGTGGCGGCGTTCGCGGCCGCCGCACTGGCCGCCGCCGGGCTGTGGGCGCTGCTCCGCCGCACCCCGCTGGGCCTGCGGATGCGCGCCGCCGCGGACCGGCGCGACCTGGCCGCGCTGCGCGGCACCGACCCCGGCCGCACCTCCGCGGCGGCCTGGGCGCTCGGCTCGGCGCTGGCCGGCCTGGCCGGCGTGGTGGTGGCGCCCTTCCTAGGCCTGGACGCCACCGCCTTCACCGTGCTGCTCTTCTCCTCGGCGACGGCCGCGGTCTGCGGGCGGCTGCGGTCCGTCCCGATCGCGTTCGCCGCCGGGCTCGGCCTCGGCGTGCTGCAGAACCTGGCCGTGGGCTACCTGCCCTTCACCGACCGGGTGCGCGGCCTGGCCACCGCCGTCCCGGTGCTGCTGCTCTTCGCCGCCCTGCTGGTGATGGGCGCGCACCGGGGCCGGATCGCCGGGGCGATGGCCGAGGACGCGCCGCCCCCCGACCACCGGGCCGGGCTCCCGCCGTGGCGGCGCGCGCTGCCCTGGGCCGCCTCCGGGGCGGCCCTGGCGGTCTGGGCGCTCGCCTTCGCCCCGCACTTCTGGCTGGGCCTGGCCGTGCAGGGCCTGGCCTACGGCCTGATCTTCACCTCCTTCGTGCTGATCACCGGGATCGGCGGGATGGTGAACCTGGCGATGCCGGCCTTCGTCGCCGCGGCGGCACTGACCACCGCGATCGCCTACTCCTCCGGGGTGCCGCTGTTCGCCGCGGTCCTGCTCGGGATCGCCGTCTCGGTGCTGCTCGGCCTGGTGGCGGCGGTGCCGTCGCTGCGCCTGGGCGGGCTCGCGCTGGCGCTGGCCACCCTGGCCCTGGCGCTCCTCGCCGACCAGATCCTGTTCCAGCTGGACGCGGTCACCAACGGCAACGAGGGCTGGCCGCTGCCCGGCATCGCGGGGCTCACCGACCGCAGGGCCCAGGTCCTGGCCCTGCTGGCGCTGCTGGCCGGAGCCGCGCTGCTGCTGCGCAACCTGGAGCGCTCCGCGACCGGGCGGGCCGTGCTGGCCGTCCGCTCCGCGCCCGCGGCGGCCCTCACCTCCGGCGTCTCCCAGGTCCGCACGAAACTGCTGCTGTTCGTGCTGGCCTCCGGGGTCGCCGGGCTCGGCGGGGTGCTGCTCGCGGTGTTCAACGGCCGGGTGACCGCGGACGCCTTCCCCGCGGTGACCGGGTTCGTCTGGCTCGCGGTGGCGGTGATCCACGGGGTGCGCAGGGTCGGCCCGGCGGTCGCGGCGGGCCTGGTCTTCGCCCTGGCCCCGGAGGTGCTGAGCCACGTCAGCGACTCCGCCCACCTGCTCACCGCGCTGTTCGGGCTGGGCGGGCTGGTGCTGGCGCGCCGCCCCGACGGGCTGTTCTCCCGCCCCGCCGAGCCCCGGAGGCGCCGCAGGGCCGCCCCCGCCGCGCGGACCGCCCCGCCCGTTCCGGATCCCGGAGGGGAGGACCGGCCCGCCGCGCTCCGCCTGGCCGGGGTCTCCGCGGGCTACGGCGACGTCCCGGTGCTGCGCGGCGTCGACCTGGAGGTCCCCGCGGGCCGGATCACCGCGCTGCTCGGCCCCAACGGCGCGGGCAAGAGCACGCTGTGCGGGGCGGCCGCCGGCACGGTGCCCGCCACCGGCGGCGCGGTGCTGCTGGGCGGACGGGACGTGACCGCCGCCCCGGCGCACCTGCGGGCGCGCGCCGGGCTGTTCCTCGCCCCGGAGGGCCGGGGCGTCTTCCCCTCGCTCACCGTGGAGGAGAACCTCGCCACCTGGCTGCGCGCCCCCGCCGAGCGGGAGGAGGCACTGGACCGGCTGCCGCTGCTGGCCCGCCGCCGCACCACCCCGGCGGGCCGGCTCTCCGGGGGAGAGCAGCAGCTGCTCGCCCTGGCCCCCGCACTGGTCCGGCCGCCTGCCGTGCTGATCGCCGACGAGCCCTCGCTGGGGCTGGCCCCGAAGGCCGCCGAGCAGGTGTTCGCCGTCTTCACCGAGCTGCGCGCCGCCGGTACCGCGCTGCTGGTGGTGGAGGAGAAGCCCAAGGGGATCCTGCCGATCGCCGACACCGCCGCCTTCATGGCCGCCGGCGAGCGGGTCTGGAGCGGCCCGAGCGCGGAGGTCGGCGAGGAGCGGCTGGCAGAGGCGTACCTGGGGCCCGGTCGCGGCCCCGGACCGGACGAGCGTGCACGGCAGGTACAGGAGGTGGGCGAAGCACATGAGAACCGCTGACACACCGGCCCCGGCCCGGCGGGAGCCGGGGGGCCCGGCCGCCGAGGGCCTGCGGATCGAGGGCGTGACCGTGGCGTTCGGCGGGGTCCGGGCGCTCTCCGAGGTGACCTTCTCCGCCCGGCCCGGCGGCGTCACCGGCGTCATCGGGCCGAACGGCGCGGGCAAGACGACGCTGTTCGACGTCGTCACCGGGCTGCGGCGGCCGGCCGCCGGCCGGGTGCTGCTCGGCGGCCGCGACCTGGCCCCCGCCAACGCGGTGGCCCGGGCCCGGATGGGCGTCCGGCGCACCTTCCAGCGCCCGCAGGTCTTCGGCCGGCTGACCGTGCTGGACAACGTGCTCACCGCCCTGGAATGGCGCGGGGGCGGCGGCGGGCTCCCCGCCGACCTGGTCGGCTGGCCGGCCCGCAGGCACCGGGAGCGGGCCCGCCGCGAGCGCGCCATGGAGGTGCTGGAGCGGTGCGGCATCGCCGGCCTGCACGCCGCCTGGGCCGGGTCGCTGCCGATCGGCGGGCGCCGGATGGTGGAGCTGGCCCGCGCGATCGCCGACGACCCGCCGCTGCTCCTGCTGGACGAGCCGACCTCCGGGCTGGACGCCGAGCAGACCGCCCGGCTGGCCGAGGCGCTGCGCACCGTGCAGGAGGCCGCCGGCGGCACCATCCTCCTGGTGGAGCACGACGTCTCGTTCACCATGGCCGCCTGCCGCCACCTCGCCGTGCTCGACCTCGGCCGGGTCATCGCCGAGGGCCCGCCCGAGGAGGTCCGCCTCGACCCCGCGGTCCGCGCCGCCTACCTCGGCTGACCCGGCCCGCCGACCGCGCCGCCGGCCCCTCCGGCACCCCGGCCGCGCGGGCGGCCGCCGGCCCCGGCGGGGATGCGGCGGTCCTCCCCGGAGCCGGGAGCCGCCGGGGCGCCGGAGAGGCCGTCGGGTGCGCGGTCGGCCGCCCGGAGTGTTCGGGTGCGGGCCCGGGGGAAGCGGCGGTCCGGGGCCCGGCGCCGCCGCGGCCGCTGCGGGGAGGTTTCGCGGGGGTGGGCCGTGGCGGGCGGAGAAGCGCGAGGCGGCCCCACCGGGCGACCGGCCGGAGACCCGACAGTCTCTGAGGGCCTGCCGGGTGCGCGGCCGACCGCCCGGGGCCTTCGCCCTCGAACCGTCCCGCTTCCGCGTCGATCTCGGCGCCGCAGGGGGTATTCAGAGCGCTCTGATATCCCCGCAACGCCAAGACCGACGTGTGGGGGAGGGAGGACCGGGGCGGAGCGGGCGCCGCGCGGGGCGGACCGCCGGGCCCGCTCCGCCGGGGCCGCCCGCCTCCGGGACGGCCCGGAAACGGGCGGCGGGCGGACAGGGCGCGCCCTTCGGGCGCGTCCGGGGCGGGGCGTCCTACCGTGGAGGGCGGGAGGACGACATGGCCAGTGGCGTGTACATCGCGGCGACCGATGCCGACAGCCAGCAGGCGGTCGTGGCACTGGGGGTCACCGAGGCGCTGTCCGGAGCGGTCCGCTCGGTCGGCGTGTTCCGGCCGGTGGTGGAGGGCGGTGCCGGCGACCCGATCGTGCAGACCCTGCGCGCCCGGTTCGACCTGCCCGACCGGTACGAGGACTGCGTGGGGGCGAGCTACGCCGAGGCGCGGGCCGATCCGGAGCAGGCCATGGCGCGCATCGTGGACGCCTACCACGCCCTGGCGGCGCGGCACGCGGCCGTGGTGGTGGTCGGCACCGGCTACACCGACGTCGGCACCGCCACCGAGTTCTCCTTCAACGCCCGCGTCGCCGCCAACCTGGGCACGCCGGTGCTGCTGCTGGTCTCCGGGGCCGAGCGGAGCGGGCAGGAGACCGCCGACGCCATCGCCATGGCCCGCCAGGAGGTCGAGCGGGAGCACGCGGTGGCGCCGGCCGCGGTGGTCGACCGGGTCGACCCGGAGCGGGCCGCCGCACTCCGCTCCGCCCTCGGCGACCAGGGCTACGTGCTGCCCGAGGTGCCCCGGCTGCGCGCGCCCACCCTGCGCGACCTGCTCCGCGCCTGCGACGGCCGGCTGCTCTTCGGCGAGGAGCAGCGGCTCGGCCGGGAGGCCTCCGGGGTGCTCGTCGCCGCGATGTCGCTGCCCGGCCTGCTGGACCGGCTGGAGCCCGACCACGCCGTGGTGATGGCCTCCGATCGGGCCAGCGCGCTGCTGCCCGCGATCGACGCCGCGCACACCTCCCCGGACTTCCCGGCGCTGGCCGGGGTCTTCCTCACCGGCGGCGCCGACCTGCCCGAACCGGTGTGGCGGCTGCTCTCCGGCATGGACATCCGGCTGCCGGTCGCGGTCACCGAGATGGACACCTTCCTCACCGCCGGCCGGATGGCCGGCACCCGCGGCCGGATCGAGCCGGGCGCCGGCCCCAAGATCGAGGCGGCGCTGGCCGCGTTCGCCGAGGCCGTGGACGGGCCGGAGCTGGTCCGCAGGCTCCGGGTGGCCCGCTCCGAGGCGGTCACCCCGGCCATGTTCGAGCACACCCTGCTGCAGCGCGCCCGGGAGGACCGCCGGACCATCGTGCTGCCGGAGGGCACCGAGGAGCGGGTGCTGCGCGCCGCCGACGTGCTGCTCCGCCGGGACGCCGCGGACCTGGTGCTGCTCGGCTCGCCGCGCGGGGTGGCGTCCCGCGCCGCCGACCTCGGCCTGGACCTGTCCGCGGCCCGGGTGGTGGACCCCGAGGCCTCCCCGGACCTGGTGGACCGGTTCGCCGAGGAGTACGCGCGGCTCCGCGCGCACAAGGGCGTCACCGCCGAGCTGGCCCGGGACACCGTCCGGGAGATCTCCTACTTCGGCACGCTCATGGTGCACTGCGGCATGGCCGACGGGATGGTCTCCGGTGCGGTGCACACCACCGCGCAGACCATCCGCCCCTCCTTCGAGGTGCTCCGCACGTCCCTGGTGTCCAGCGTCTTCTTCATGCTCCTGGCCGACCGGGTGCTGGTCTACGCCGACTGCGCGGTCAACCCCGACCCGACCGCCGAGCAGCTCGCCGACATCGCCGTCGACTCCGCCGCCACCGCGGCCCGGTTCGGGGTGCGGCCGCGGGTGGCGATGCTGTCCTACTCCACCGGCGCCTCGGGCACCGGCGCCGACGTGGACAAGGTGCGCCGCGCCACCGACCTGGTCCGCGAGCGCGCCCCGGACCTCCCGGTGGAGGGGCCGATCCAGTACGACGCCGCGATCGACCCGGGGGTGGCCCGCACCAAGCTGCCGGACAGCGCGGTCGCCGGGCACGCCACCGTGTTCGTCGTGCCCGACCTCAACACCGGCAACATCCTCTACAAGGGGGTGCAGCGCAGCGCCGGGGCGGTCGCGGTCGGCCCGGTCCTGCAGGGGCTGCGCCGGCCCGTCAACGACCTGTCCCGGGGCGCGCTGGTGCAGGACATCGTGAACACCGTCGCCATCACCGCGGTGCAGGCGCAGCCGGGCCCCGGGTCCGGCTGAGGACCCGGGGCCCGGCGGGAGGGCCGGCCGGCGCTACTGCCCGGCGGCCTTCTCCGGCGCCTGGGCGCCCCGGTGCATCGGCGCCTCGCCGAAGGACAGCTCGAAGTCGGGGGTGTCCGCGATGAGCGCCCGGGTGTAGTCGTGGACCGGGGCCGACATCACCTCGCCGACCGGCCCGTACTCCACGATCTCGCCCTTGTTCAGCACCGCGACCTTCTGCGCGATGTTGGAGACCAGCGCGATGTTGTGCGTGACGAACAGCAGCGCCATCCCGTCGTCCTGCAGGGCGCGCAGCAGCTTGACGATCTCGGCCTGCACCGAGACGTCCAGCGCCGAGGTGATCTCGTCGCAGATCAGCAGGTCCGGGCTGGTCGCGATGGCGCGGGCGATGCTGACCCGCTGCCGCTCGCCGCCGCTGAGCTGCTCGGGGAAGCGGGCCGCGTAGGAGGCCGGCAGCGCCGCGCGCTCCAAGGCCTCGTGCACCACCGCGTCGGGGTCCTCCGGCCGCCCCATCAGGTGCGTGTAGGGGGCCAGCACCAGGTCGCGCACCCGCTTGCGCGGGTTCAGCGCCTCGTAGGGGTTCTGGAAGATGTACTGCACCCTGCGGCGCTGCTCGGCGGTGCGCCGGTAGCTGCTGGCCGCCAGCTGCTCGCCGTCCAGCAGCAGTCCGCCGCTGAACTGGGTGTGCAGCCCGGCGACCGAGCGGGACAGCGTCGTCTTGCCCGAACCGGACTCGCCCAGCAGCGCCACGCACTCGCCGCGCCGCACCTCCACGTCGATGCCGCGCAGCACCGTGGTGGAGCCGTAACCGGCCTGCAGCCCGGAGATCTGCAGCAGCGGCTCGCCGGCGTCCTCCTCCGGTTCGGCGTGGCCGGCGGTCTTGAGCAGCGGGACCGCGCGCAGCAGCCGCCGGGTGTAGTCGTGCTCCGGGTCGGCCAGCACCTCGGCCGCCCGGCCGCGCTCGACCACCTCGCCCCGGTACATCACCGCGATCTCGTCGGCCAGGTCGGCGACGACCGCCATGTCGTGGCTGATGTAGACGCCGGCGGTGCCGTGCTGGCGGGTCATGCTCCGGATGGTCTCCAGCACGTGCGCCTGGGTGGTGACGTCCAGGCCGGTGGTGGGCTCGTCCATCACGATGACGTCCGGGCGGTCGATGAAGGCCATCGCGATCGCGACGCGCTGCTGCTGGCCGCCGGAGAGCTGGTGCGGGTAGCGGGAGAGGAACGCGTCGTCGTCGGGGAGCGCGACCTCGCGCAGCACCTCGCGGACCCGGTCGGCCCTGGAGCCCTGCTCCTGCTCGTTCCAGGAGTGCAGCGCCTCGGCCAGCTGGGTGCGGAGCCGCAGCGCCGGGTTGAGCGCCGAGGCGGGGGACTGCGGGATGTAGGCCACCGCCCGCCCGCGCAGCCGGCGCACGTCGGCCTCGGACAGGCCGGTCAGCGGGGTGCCCGCCACTTCGACCGCGCCGCCGGTGACCTCGGTGGCGCGCTTGCAGTGCGCCAGCAGCGACAGCCCCAGCGTGGTCTTGCCGGACCCGGACTCGCCGACCAGGCCGCAGATCTCGCCGCGCCGCACGGTCAGCGTGATGTCGGAGATGATCTCCACGTCGGAGGGGCGACCGATGACGGTCAGGCCCTGCACGCTCAGTGCGAGCCCCGCCTCCTGCTGCGGGTTGCCGCTCATTACTTCTCCACCCCTCGGTCGATGCCGATGGACGCGCGGGAGAGCCCGTCGGTGATCAGGTTGGCGCCGATGGTCAGCACCGCGACCGCGACCACCGGGAGGACGACCGCCCACGGCTGGACGGTGATCGCCACCCGGCCCTCGTTGATCATCAGGCCCCAGTCGGCGGTCGGCGGCTGCAGGCCCATGCCGAGGAAGCTCAGCGTGGCGATGGTCCCCACCGAGTAGGTGATCCGCAGGCCCAGCTCGACGAGGAGCGGGCTGGTGATGTTGGGCAGGATCTCGGAGGCCATGATCCGCCACCGGGGCAGGCCGATCGCCTCGGCGGACTTGACGAAGTCCTGCTCGACCACTTTCAGCGTCGCCTCGCGGACCACGCGGGCGACCCGGTTGGCGTGCGAGACCGCGATGATCACCACGATCAGCCAGACCTGCGGGCCCAGGATGGACAGCAGCAGCAGCGCCAGCACCAGCTGCGGGAAGGCCAGCAGCATGTCGTTGGTGCGCATGAGCACCTCGTCGGCCCAGTTGCGCAGGTAGCCGGCGACGATGCCGATGACCGCGCCGGCCGCCACGCCCGCCAGGGCGGACAGCACGGCGATGGCCACCAGGGTGTAGCCGCCGTGCAGGAACCGGCTGAACACGTCGCGGCCGACGTCGTCGGTGCCGAACAGGGCGCCGTCGATGCCGGTGGCGTTGGGCGTGCCGGCCATGGCGGTCGGGCTGTACGGGCTGACGAACGGCCCGACCGCGGCGACCAGCAGGACGGCGGCGGTCAGCACGACGCCGATCTTGGTCCGGTGGTAGCGCCAGGCGGTCCGGAACAGCCCGGGGCGGCGCGGCGGAGCGGCGGCCCCGGGGGCGGCCGCGGCGGTAGCGGTGCTCATCTCGACGACACCCTCACCTTCGGGTTGGCGGCCAGGCCGACGATGTCGGCCAGCAGGTTGACCACCACGTACACGACCGCGATCAGCAGGGTCACGGCCTGGATGACCGGGAGGTTGCGGGCCTCGATCGCCTCCATCAGGGTCTTGCCGATGCCCGGGAAGTTGAACAGGAACTCGATCGCGACCACTCCGCCGGCCAGCCAGCCCAGCTGGAGCGCGATGACCTGGGCCACCGGCCCGATGGCGTTGGGCGCGGCGTGCCGCCAGATGACGGCCCGCTCCGGCAGCCCCTTGAGCCGGGCCTGCTGGACGTACTCGCTCTCCAGCACCTCGATCATCGAGGCCCGCATCATCCGGATGATCGGCGGGCTGACCGCGATGGCCAGGGTGAGCACCGGGAGGACCAGCTGGTCCGGGCTGGACAGCACGTCCTCGGAGCTGCCGGCGTAGACCGCGGGGAGCACCTGGAACGCGCCGGTGGCCAGCAGCAGGATCAGCACGATGCCCACGGCGAACTCGGGGACGGCGGCCAGCACCAGGGTGGCCATGGAGGAGGTGTGGTCGAACCGGCGGTCGCGGCGGAGCGCGGCGAAGGCCCCGATCGCCATCGCGATCGGCGCGGCGATCACCGCGGTGATCAGCATCAGGGTGAGGCTGGCCTGGATCCGCGGGCCGAGCAGCTCGGCCACGGGCATGCCGCCGGCCAGCGAGGTGCCGAAGTCGAGGACCACGGCGCCGGCCAGCCAGTTCCAGTACTGCAGGGCGAGCGGCTGGTCGAGGTTGAGCTGCTGGCGCAGGGCCTCCAGGCGGGCCGGGTCGGCGGCCTCCCGGCCCAGGATGGCCTGGGCCGGGTCGCTCGGGAGCGCCTGCGTCGCACCGAAGACCACGAGTGAGACCACGAAGAGGGTCAGCACCCCGTAGCCGAGGCGGTACAGGATCAGACGTGTCATGGGGAGGACCTTCGGGTCGCTGCGGACGAGGGAAGCGCGGTGGGGCCCTCCGGTCAGGCCTCCATCGTCACGGCGTGGAAGTTGTAGCCGCCCAGCGGGTGCCCGACGACCGAGGGCTCGAAGCCCTTCACCTTCTTGCTGATCCCGTCGATCATGCTCGGGAAGCCCCAGACGATGTAGCCGCCGCGCTCGTACTCGATCTTCATCGCCTTCTTGATCAGCTTGCCGCGCTTCTCGTCGTCGACGGTGGCGCGGGCCTCGTCGACCAGCTCGATCCACTCCTCGTCGTCCCAGTGCGTCTCGTTGAACGGCGCACCGGGGTAGGAGCCCTGGGCGGCCTGGGTGAGGTAGTGGCGCGCGCTCCAGAAGTCCTGGGCGAAGGTCCACTTGAGGTAGTTGTCCCCGTAGAACTCCTCGCTGGTGACGCGCTTCAGCTCGACCTTGACGCCGGCCTTCTTGGCCTGCTCCTGGAAGACCTGGGCGGCGGACTCGGCGCCGGCGCTGATCGGGCCGGTGACCAGCTCGACTTCGAGGTCGTCCTCGTAGCCGGCGTCCTTGAGCAGCTTGCGGGCCTCCTTGATGTCCTGCTCGCGCTGCGGGAGGTCCTCGTTGTAGTACGGGTCGAACCGGGAGTACATGTCGTTGCCGAGCAGGCCGTAGCCGTTCAGGGCCTGGTCGATCATCTGCTGGCGGTCGACGATGAGCCGGAACGCCTGGCGCACCTTCACGTCGTCGAACGGCTTCTCGTCCACCCGCATGGTGAACGGCAGCCACATGCCCGACTCCGACTCCAGGATCTGCAGGTTCTCGTTGCCCTCGATGACCTCGATCTGGCTGTGCGGGACCTGGGCGATCACCTCGACCTGGCCGCTGACCAGGGCGTTGACCCGGGCGCTCTCGTCGGCGAAGTTGATGATCTCCAGCTCGTCGATCTGCGGCCGGCCGTCCCAGAAGTCGTCGAAGGCGGAGAAGACGCTCCGCTCGCCCTTGGTGAGCTCCTTGAACGTGAACGGGCCGGCGCCGACCGGCTTCTCCGGGTCGTAGCCCTCCGGGACCAGGCCCATGGCGTACTCGGCGCAGAGCTCCTTGAAGGTGACGAAGGGCTCCTTGAACGGGATCTCGACGGTGAGGTCGTCGACCTTCTTCAGGTCGTCCCGCTTCATCTGGGAGAGCTGCTCGGAGCTGGTGCCCGGGCGGTCGGGGTCGGTGATCCGCTCCAGGGTGAAGATGAGCGCGTCGGCGTTGACCGGCGACCCGTCGTGGAAGGTCAGCCCCTTCTTGAGCTTGGCCGTCCAGACGTCGGCCTCCTTGTTGGGCTCCAGCGACTCGGCCAGCGCCATCTGCACGGTGAAGTCGGAGGCGAACCGGCACAGCCCGGCGTAGAGGTTGTAGACCCGGGCGATGTCGGGGTTGTCGGTGGGCTGGTGGGCGTCGACGGTGTCGTTGGACGAGCCGCCCGCGACCCCGACGCGGAGCCGGCCGCCTCCGGAGCCGGATCCCGAGCCGCCCCCGCCGCAGGCGGCCAGGGCCGGAACGACGACGGCGCCGGCCGCACCCGCCATCAGGACGGTTCTGCGGGTCGGCGCCGGTCCGGCCTCCGGGGCGGGACGCTGATGGCCGGACTCGTTGGGGATGGACGACACGGGACACCTCGGTTCGCGCTCGGGGCAGGGCAAGGGCGCCGGTCCGGCCGCCGAGCCGGGGAGGCGGCTGACCGGGAAGGGGGCGGGCGGCACCCGTCGGAGCGGGCGGGCGGCCCGCGCCGACCCAACCGATAGTCATCACCTCGAACAGGGACGTCAAACCGTGTTCAATGGGGAACCCTGTGTGATAACGGGTGTGACGGAGGCCTGCTTCGCATTATGCACAGAGCGTGATAAAAGCTGGCTTGACGTGCGATTGTGCGATAATCGCAAGTTGCGTCGTGCGCACGGCCGTTCGAATGGCGAAAGAGTGGCCGAGTGCACTGAAGCTGTCATTCCGGGGGGTGGGTTCGTGACTCAATCGATGCCGCCGAGTCGCTGAACCTTGTTGTTTGAGGTTGATTTCGCCGGTTTTGCGTAGTATCAAACGGTTGCTCGGTAGGACTGTCCGCGGGGCCGGCCGGACAGTGCGGAGCCGGCGGCCGGGAGCCCCTCCCGGGAGCCCCTCCCGGACCCGGGGGAGGGCGCCGGGGCGGGCGGAGCGCCGCGCCCCGCCCGCCCCCGGCCCCGCCGGCTCAGGCCGGTGCGCCGAGCAGTGCCCGGGAGGCGGCGAGCGCCTCCGGCCCCATCACGAACTCCGGGTCCACCTGCGCGCTCAGGTCGGCGCCGGTGGCGGCCCCGGCCCAGGCCTCGGCGTTGCGCAGGTGGAACTCGACGCCCTGGCGGGTGAAGGCGGCCCAGTCCTTCCGGGTCGCGTCGACCGCGTCGCGCATCCACGCCAGCGTCTTGAGGTTCTCCGGCTCCAGTTCGTCCAGGCCGGGGTGCGCGCCCTTCTCCATCGACCGCACGAAGCGGGACCGGCCGAAGCAGGCGGCCAGCGCGTCGCCCACGTGCTCGCGGAGGAACGCCTCGTCGGCGGCGTCCTCGACCTTGTTGCCGATGACCATGATGCGCACCCCGTGGTCGCGCGCGTGGTCGGCGTACTGCCGGTAGACGCCGACCCCGCGCAGTGTCGGCTCGGCGACCAGGAAGGTGACGTCGAACCGGGTGAACAGGCCGGACGCGAAGGAGTCGGCGCCCGCGGTCATGTCCACCACGACGTACTCGCCGGCCCCGTCGACGAGGTGGTTCAGGTACATCTCGGCCGCGCCGACCTTGGAGTGGTAGCAGGCGACGCCCAGGTCCTCCTCGGTGAACGGGCCGGTGGCCATGAGCACGGCGCCCTCCGCCCGGATGCCGAACCGGCGGTGCACCGGGTTGTCCGGGGAGAGGTCGAGCAGCCGGGAGCCGCGCCCCGGGGGCGTCGTCTTCACCATCGTCTCGGTGCCGCCGATCCGCGGGTTGGCGCCGCGCAGCAGCTCCTTGATCTCGGTCAGGTGGCCGCCGAGCGGCGGCAGGGCGGCGAGCCGCTCCGCCGGGACGCCGAGCGCCTGGCCGAGGTTCTGGTTGATGTCGGCGTCGATCGCCGCGACGGTGTGCCCGGCGTCCGCGAGGAACCGGGTGAACAGCGCGGAGAGAGTGGTCTTGCCGCTGCCGCCCTTGCCGGCGAACGCGATCTTCATGGCTGGCCTTCCGTGACGTGGTCGGGGAGCGCCGCCCGGGCGGTCCCGGGCGGCGCGGGCACGGCTCCCGAGGGGGCGGGGGGCCGTGAATGGCAACGATTATCGTTCCTGTCCGGGGTCGTGTCAGCCATTTCACCGAACCGGCCGCCCGGCGTGTCCCGGCCGGGCGGCCGGATCTCCGGGAGGGAGCCGGGAATGCCAGGAAGGCGCAGGTCGGATGGGGCCCGCCGAGACCGGCCGGGAGCTTTGTCGTATCCCGGGGGGACACGGGCCCGCGTTTTGTGAGGTATCCGAGATCAACCGGGCCCCGGTGTGCTGTCCTGGTCATGGTGCGCCGTTGTCTAAGGTGAGGCCAGCGGCTACCGCCGTCCGGTGATGGGAGTGACACGGGGATGACCGAATCGCAGCGACTTCGGGAATACGCCGCTGCCGATCCCTTGCGCGATCTGGAAGCGGGCGAGTTCGCCGAAGAGGTCGCCACCGACCACACGGTGTGGAGCTGCGTCGGGAACCTCACCGCGGTCCGCTCCATCCGCGCCCGCGTCCGCGACTTCCTGGAGGGCGTCCAGGGTCCCTGCGAGGCGGTCGACGACGCCGAGCTGGCCGCCAGCGAGCTGGCCACCAACGCGCTGCTGCACTCCCGGTCCGGCCAGGTCGGCGGGGTGATGACCCTGTTCATCCGCTCCGACCGCGGCAGCGTCCGGGTGGCCGTCGCCGACCAGGGCGAGAAGCGGTCCGACGGCGTCGGCGCGGACGGCGTCCTCCGCGAGTCCGACGGGGACTACGGCCGCGGCAAGCTCATCATCGAGAGCTGCACCTCCCGCAGCGGCGAGTACTGGACCGACAGCACCCACGTCGCCTGGTTCGAGATCGACCTCCCCGAGGCCTGAGACCGCCGATGGGAGAAGGCGGCGGGCGCAGAAGAACCCCCGCCCCGGCCCTCCTCTCCCGGTGATCTCGGAGTCGCGGGGGCATCAGAGCGCTCTGATGCCCCCGCGACTCCGAGACCACCGCCCTGGGGCGCGATCTCCCGGCAGCGGCCTGAGGCCCCGCCCCTCCGCCGGGTGAGCGGGCGGACCGGCCCGCCCCGCGCCCGGCCGAAGACCGGGCCCCCGCCGCGGGGAGCGTCCGTGAGCTGTGTATTCTGCGGCGGCAGACCGCCCGCCGCCGTCCTGCGAGGTCGCGGCGGGGACGAGCACGACGGATGAACGCGCCCCGCGCGGTGCGGCGGCGCGATGAGAGGAGCGCGGGCGGCATGGCGATCGACCCCGTGCTGGAGGAGTACCTCGGCACGCTCACCGAGGTCGTCTTCGACGACGGCCTCGACGTTCCCGGCGAGCGGGCGCGCGAGCGCGAGGAGGCGCTGAGCGCGCCCCGGCTCGCCGAGCCGTACGCGGTCGAGGAGCGGAGCATCCCCGGCCCGGAGGGCGCCCCGGAGATCCCGGTCCGGATCTACCGGCCGTCGGCCGGGACCGGGCTTCCGGTCACCGTCTACCTGCACGGCGGCGGGTTCGTCGTGGGCGGGCTGGACACCCACGACAACGCGGTCCGGCTGCTCGCCGAGGAGGCCGGCACGGTCGCCGTCTCGGTGGACTACCGGCTCGCCCCCGAGCACCGGTTCCCCGCGGCGGTGGAGGACGCGTTCGCGGCCTACGCCTGGGTCCTGGCCAACGCCGCCGAGCTGGGCGGCGACCCGGACCGGGTGGCGGTGGCCGGAGACAGCGCGGGCGGCTTCCTCTCCATCTGCACCGGCCTGCTGGCGGCCGAGCGGGGCCTGCCGGCCCCGGTCTTCCAGCTGCTCGTCTACCCGGGCACCGGGGCCGCCCCCGGCGGCGGCTTCTCCGCCTCCGGGGGGGCCGACACCTCCGGCGGGATGAGCGGCGAGGAGCTCGGCTGGTACCTGCGCGCCTTCCTCGGCGACCAGGACCTCTCCGCGCTGCCGCCGTACATGCCCCCGGGGCGCGCCGAAGGGCTGTCCGCGCTGCCGCCGACGTTCATCCTCACCGCCGAGCTCGACCCGCTGCGCGCGGACGGCGAGGCCTTCGCCGACCGGCTCCGCGCCGCCGGCGTCCCGGTCGAGGTGAAGGACTCCCCGGGCATGGTGCACAGCTTCCTGCGCTGGATGCACGCGGTACCGGCGGCCCGCGCCGCCGCCAGGCCGGCCTTCGAGGCCCTCGGCAAGGCGCTCGCCGGGTCCCGCGGCGGCGCCTGACGGCGGCGCTCCCGCCCGGCCCGCGCCGGGTACGGCGCCGACCGGGCGGGGCGGGAGCGGTGCGCACCGCGCGGCCGGTTCAAGACCGGCCCCCGGTCCGGCGCTCCGGTACGCGCCTCCCCTCCGAGCGGTGCCGCGGTGCCGGGCGGACCTCCGCCGGCCTCCGCTCCCGCCGCTCCCTCCCCCCCGGATCGCCGGCGGCGGCCTTCCCCGCCCGGCCGGGGCGGGGCCGCGCGGCACCGTGCAGGGGCCGGGGCCCCGCGCGCCGCCCCGTACCGCAGAGCGCCGGGCGGGCACCGTCTCGGCCGGGCCGGTGCCCGGAAACCCCACTGGAGGTCCGGGGGGAAGGGCGGCCCTCTCCTCGGCGTCCGCCGGGCCCGTTCGGCCCTGCCGCCCCGCTCTCGCCCGCCGCCCTCGATTGACCGGCTCCCGCACCCCGCCTACGCTTGCCAAGCAACCGCTAGGTGGATCGGAGGGTGCCGTGCGCTTCGGAATCCCCCTCGGGCTGGTGCACCCGGACGCCTGGCACGACCTCGCCGTCGTCGCCGACGAGCTCGGGTTCGACTCGGTCTGGCTCCCCGAGCACCTGGTGCTGGCCACCGGGGACGGCATGCGGGGCTACCCCGGCGGGCGGGCGCCGATCCGGCCGTCCACCCCGCTCTACGACGCCCCGGTCCGGCTGGCCGCACTGGCCGCGGCCACCCGGGGCGTCCGGCTCGGAACCGCCGTCTACCTGCTCGGACTGCGCCATCCCCTGGTCAGCGCCCGCGCCTTCGCGACCCTGGACGGGATCGCCGGCGGCCGGACCGTGCTCGGCGCCGGGGCCGGCTGGTACCGGGCCGAATGGGACGCGGTCGGCGCGCCCTTCGCGGAGCGCGGCGCCCGGCTGGACGAGGCGATCGGCGTACTGCGGCGGCTGTGGAGCGAGGAGGCGGTCGCCCACGGCGGACCGCACTTCCCCTTCCCCGAGGTCGCCTTCGAACCGAAGCCGCCCCGGCGCGCCGTACCGATCCTGATCGGCGGGGAGTCCCCCGCCGCACTGCGCAGGGCCGCCCGCAACGACGGGTGGATCTCCATGCCCGCACCGCCGGTGCGGGTGGCCGGCGCCGCCGCCGAACTCCGCCGGCTGCGCGCGGAGGCCGGCCGGGGGGCCGAACCGTTCGAGGTGGTGGCGCACGCGGAGGGCGGATGCCGCCCGGACGAGACCGCCGCCTGGACCGCGGCGGGCGTGCACACCCTGATCGTCCGCCCCTGGCGGCGCGGCCGCGAAGCGGTCGCCGCCGTCGAGCGCTTCGCCCGCGACCACGGCCTCCTCCCGCGCGGCGCTTCGGCCGCCCCCGCCCCGCCGCCCTGAGCGGGAGGACGGGGCCCACCGGGTGCCCGAGGCGTCGGACGGGGCCGTGCGCCGCCGGGCCCGGGGCCGGGCGGACCGGCCGGCGGGACCGGTCAGCGGGTGCGGGACGGGGCGGGGGAGCTGCGGACGGTGGCCTCCGGGGCCTCGGCGGGGGTGGCCACGGTGGTCACCGAGGCGCCGCTCCACAGGGCGGCGGCGGTGAGGGCGATCCGGTCGCGCTCCGAGGTGAGGGCGTCGACGGCCACGGTGTCCGCGGCGCCGAGTCCGAGCTCGCGCTGCAGCTCCGCCCGGCGTCGGAGCAGGTCGGCGCGGGTGTGCAGCACGGTCCGCGGGCGGTCGCCGACCGGCCGGTGCTCCAGCAGGGCGCCGTCGGCCCGGCCCGCGCGGGCCCCGGGGGGCGGCCCGGGAAGGCCGGAGGGGGCCGGGCCCGGCGGCGCGGCGGGGCCCGGCAGCAGCAGCTCGTCGAAGGGGGTCGTCCCCGGTACCCGGCCGAAGGCGAGCACCTGCCGGACCCGGGACCGGTCGGCCAGCCGCAGGGCGGCGCCGGCCAGCGACGCGTCGGCGATCACCATCCGGGTCTCGGTGGCGGTGAGCAGGTGGACCAGGGCCGAGGCGGGCGCGTCCGCGCGGAGCGGCAGCGCCGCGCCGTCGGCGGCCAGCACGGTGAACAGGGCCATCAGCCGGTCCGGTGAGTGCGGGCAGAGCACCGCGGTCACATCGCCGGGGCGGGCCCCCCTGATCCGCAGGCCGGCCGCGGCGCGCTCCACGGTGGAGGCGAAGACGGAGCCGGGGATGCGCTGCCCGCCGGGAGCCGAGACCGCGGGGGAGAGGGCCGAGGAGCGGAGCCGGTCGAGCAGTCCGCCGCTGAGCGACCCCGCGGGGGCACCTCCGTCGGAAGCGGGGACCGGGTGGTGCCTCATGGGGTGGTGTCCCTTCGCGCGAGGTGGCTCTTGCGCCTGCCGCCCGTCCGCTCCGCGCGGCCCGTGCGGCGACCGCCGGAGGGCGGCGCGCGGGGGATGCCCCCCGCGCCGCCTGCGCCAGCCGGGCTCGTCACGCCCCCTCCACGTGGCGAGCCCGGTAGCGCCGCGTCCGCCGCCCCGGGTGCCTCCCCTCTCCGCACCCGGGGACGGGCGGTCCTCCAGCGAATCCGCGGTGCCGGAACGGGCCTCCGCTTCGCGCCCCCGAAAGGTGGCGAAGCGGGGTCGAGCGGCCCGGACGGCCTCGGCCGGACTTCGCGGAGCCCCGGAGGCTCGCACCTCCAAGGCCCGCGGGGCGGCCCGCCGCCCGCCGCCGGGACGGGCGGGGAGCGCGTCCCCATGTCCCTGACACTAGCGCCTTCCCGGGCGTTTGCACATGCATCCACGTGTGCAGCTGCATATGTATTTTCTGTCCTGAGGCGGATGGGCTTTGTGTGAGTGCAGGTCAGAAGCGGTACTACTCGGAGAGGGGAGATGCGGCGACCCACGCGGCGATCTGCTTGCGCGAGTGGAACCCGAGCTTCCGGTTGATGTTGGCGACGTGCCGCGCGACGGTCGCCGGGGTGATGAAGAGCCGCTCGGAGATCTCCCGGTTGCCCATGCCCCGCGCCACGAGGCGGGCGATCTCCCGCTCGCGCGGGGTGAGTACGCGCCGGGTCGACCGCGGGCCCTTCCGCTCCGGTTGGCGCTGCCGGGGCAGGCGGCCGGTCTCGGTGATCCGCAGCGCCAGCCCGACGGCCTCGTCCACCGGCAGCCGGCGGCCCTCGCGCAGCAGCGAGGAGAGCGTCCCCGGGGCGATGCCGAGCTCCTCGCCCTGGACCGCCGGCGGGCGCGGGGCGCGCCCGGGCTCGGCGCGCTCGCGCAGCGCCGCGGCGGCGCCGGCCAGGATGCAGCCGCCGCGGACCTCGCCGGACCCGGCGGCGACCCGCGCGATGGAGGCCAGGCCGACCGCGACCCCGGCCCGCTGCCCGGTGCTCTGGCTCAGCAGCAGCCCCTCGGCGAGGTAGTCGTAGGCCTGCGAGGTCGCCCCGAAGGCGTGTGCGATGCGGCCCACCCCGAACAGGCAGCGGGCCAGCTCGGGGGCGGCGCCGATCTCGCGCTGGATGTCCAGCGACTCCCGGTAGCAGCGGTCCGCCACGGCGATGTCGTGCTGCCGCTCGGCCGCGGTGGCCTGGCCGATCAGCGACACCCCGACGCCCCAGCGGTGGTCCATGCCGCGCAGGATCATCAGCGCCGCGCTGTACAGCGCATCGGCCTCGGTGAAGTTCCCGCCCCGGGCGGCCAGCGCCCCCCGGGTGCTCAGCGCGATGGCCTCGTTCCACAGGTCCCCGCTCCGCCGGGCGAGCGCCAGGGTCCGCTCCAGGTGCCCGGCGGCCTCCTCGGCCGCCCCGGAGCGGAGCGCGGCCAGCGCGAGCATGTTCAGCGCGGCCGCCGCCGTCGGATCGTCGCCGGCGTCCTCGGCGAGGCGCAGCGCGGTGCGCCCGTGGTGCAGGGCGGAGTCCAGGTCGCCCCGGGCCCAGGAGAGCTCGGCCGCGGTCACCGACGCGCGGGCCCGCACCGGACCGGACCCGTCCGGCATGGCCAGGAACCGCTCGGTCCAGCCCATGCCCTCGGTGAAGTGGTAGCCGGTGCCCCAGTAGGGGCGCAGCGCGGCGCAGAGCCGCAGCCCCTCCTCGGCGTCGCGGCGCTCGGCGGTCCAGTGCAGGGCGGCGCGGATGTCGTCGTACTCGACCGAGGCGAGCAGCCAGTGCGCGAACCGCTCCGCCCAGGGCATCAGCCGGCCGCCGACCGAGGAGGAGCCCATCTCCTCGGTGATGCGCAGCATGTGCTCGCGGTGGCGCAGCCGCACCGCCTCCTCCTCGCCGGCGGCGGCCAGCCGCTCCGCGGCGAAGGCGCGCACCGCACCGGGCAGCCGGTAGCGGGCCCGCCCCTGGAATTCCCGGGTGAGCGCGATGAGGGACCGCTCGGCCAGGGAGGAGACCAGGTCCAGCACGGCGCTCTCGGGCAGGTCCGCGTCCGGGCAGACCCGCTCGGCCGACTCCAGGGTCCAGTCGGCGAAGACCGACAGCCTGCGCAGCAGCACCCGCTCCTCCTCGCCGAGCAGGGCGTGGCTCTGCTCCAGCGCGGCGCGGAGCAGCCGGGCCCGGGGCGCGGACCGGGCCGGTTCGCCCTCGCGCGGGCGGGGCGGTTCGGCCCGCCCGCGCGAGGGCGGGGTGCCGGAGGGGTGCAGCGACGCGCCCAGCAGGGCCTCGGCCCGGTGCACCGGCATCCGCCGCAGCCAGGCGGCGACCAGCTCCAGGGCGAGCGGGACCCCGTCCAGCTCCCGGCAGATCCGGGCGGCGGCCGCGACCGCCTCCGGGTCGGCGGAGAAGTCCGGGTCGGCGGTGCGGGCCCGGTCCAGGAAGAGCCGGACGGCCTCGGCCTCGCGCGGGTCGCCCTCCTCGCCGGGCAGGGCGAGCGGCGGCACGTGCCAGACCGCCTCCCCCGGCAGCCCGAGCGGGGCGTCGGCGGTGATCAGCAGGGTCACGTCGGGACAGGACCCGGTCAGCTCGGCGCCCAGCTCGGCGACGTCCGCGGCGGCCCGGGTGCAGTCGTCCAGGATGAGCAGCACCCGGCGGGTGCGCAGCGCGTCGCGGAGCGTCTCGGCCAGCGGCCGCCCGGTCTCCTCGGTGACCCCGACGGCCGCCGCCACCCGCGCCGCCACCTCGTGCGGGGTGGACACCCCCGCCATCTCGGCCAGCCAGACCCCGTCCCGGAAGGCGGCGGTGGCGTGCACGGCGACCCGCAGCGCCAGCCGGGTCTTGCCGACCCCGCCGACCCCGCACAGGGTGACCACCCGGTCGGCGGCGAGCAGGCGGAGCAGATCGCCGAGGTCGCGCTCGCGGCCGATGAAGCTGTCGGATTCCTGGGGGAGGTTCTGCCGCGCGGGCGCGGTTCGAGGTGCCATGGCCATCACGCGATCAGGCGGTCGGGGGCCGCTCTCACCTTGCCTGAGGGTAAGGGCGTTACCTGTGGGTCGGAGGGACGGGGATCGTGTGCGGCAGGCTCCCGGACGAGGAGGCCCGGGGGCGCCGGGACGTCGTTCGGCAGGGGGTCCGGTACGGGTTCCATGACGGTCGTCTGCAGGGCTCTGTGCTCTGTTCTTAGTGGGTGGGTCGCGGTCGTGCAAGCGATACGGCGGAATCGGAGGCGATCCGGCGTAATCACAAGGAGTGCGGGTGTATGCGCGTTGTGCACCGGCCGTACTCAGGGGGCGAGGCCGTTGCGCTGCACCCACTCGGCGAGCTGGGTGCGCGAGGTGAACAGCAGTTTCCGGAAGATGTTGGCGATGTGCCGGGCGGCGGTCGCCTGGCTGATGGTGAGCCGCTCGGCGATCTCCCGGTTGGACAGGCCCTTGCTGACCAGTACCGATATCTCCCTCTCCCTGCGGGTGAGCAGGGAGGGCAGCGCCCTGCGCGGAGCCGGGAAGAAGAGGGCGCGCTCCACCACCTGCTCCAGCGGCAGCGCGCGCCAGGCATTCCAGGCCTCCTCCGCGGCCTCCTCGGAGAGCACCGCCGCCGCCTCGGCGCGGAGCGCTTCGGCGTGCGGGGCGGCCAGGCCCAGCGAGGCGCGGAGCGCGGCCCCGGCGCCGGCCAGCGAGGCGGCCCGCTCCGGCTGCTCCTCGGCGGCGGCGAGTCCGCCGAGCGCCTCCAGCGCGCGGGCCACCGCCAGCCTGCGCCCGCTGGCGATGCTCAGCCGCAGGCAGGAGGAGAGCCGGCGGCGGGCACCGGAGACGTCGCCCCGGGCCAGGTCCAGGTAGCCCAGGCCGGCGGTGCAGCGCGCGATGTCGGGCAGCAGCTCCATCTCGACGAAGACGTTCAGCGCCTCGCCCAGCTGCCGGGCGGCGGCCTCCATGTCGCCCCGGCGGGTGGAGACCACGCCCAGCGCGTTGAGGCAGCGGGCCACGCACCAGCGGTCGCCCATCTCCTGGCCGATCGCGATGCCCCGGGTCAGGAAGACCTCGGAGGAGTCGAAGTCGCCGCGCGAGCGGGCGATCTGGGACAGCGCGCCCAGCGAGCAGATCTCGGTCAGCCGCTCCCCGGAGGCGATCGCCAGCCGCAGCGCCCGGCGGCCGTGCCGCAGCGCCGCGGCGCCGTCCCCCAGGCGGAGCGAGGCCATCGCCAGCGCGGTGTGCGCGATGCCCTGCGCCGGATCGTCGTCGCAGGCCACCGCGGTCTGCACGGCGTCCTCGGCGGCGCAGGCGGCGCCCCGCGGCCCGGCCAGCGGCAGGAGCAGCTCGGAGCGGACCGCCGCGGCCCGCGCGCGGACCGGGGTGCGCGCGGCGGGCACCGCGAGCAGCCGGTCCAGCCGGGAGCGGGCCTGGGCCTGCAGGCCGCGCACGAACCAGTGGAAGCGCAGCGCGACGCAGATCCGCAGCCCCTCCTGGACCAGTCCGAGCGGCACCGCCCGGTCCAGCATCTGCAGGGTGTTCTCCAGGCACCGGTCGAGCATGCGGATGCTGAACATCCGCTCCTCCCAGTCGACCCGGCCGGTGAGCCGGGACGCGAGCCCCTCCAGGTAGGGCGCCGCGGTGGTCAGCATGCGCCGCCAGACCTCGTCCTCCTCGCCGGCCTCGGCGAGCCGCTCCGCGGCGAAGGCGCGCACCGTCTCGGTCATCCGGTAGGTCACCGCGCCGTCCTCGTGGGTATCCGCGGTGATCAGCGACTTGTCCACCAGGGCGGCGTGCGCCCGCTCGGCGCTCCCGGCCGCGAGCCCGCGGAAGCCGCACACCGGGGCCACCTTGTCGGCGGTCCAGACGCAGAACACCGCCAGGCGGCGGAAGAGCACCCGCTCCTCCGGGGCGAGCAGGTCGTGGCTCCACTCCAGGGCGGCGCGCATGGTGCGCTGCCGGGGCGGCAGGCCGTCCGCCCCGGCGGCGAGCAGCCGGAACCGGTCGTCCAGCCGCTCCAGCACCTGCTCGGCGCTGAGCACCCGGATCCGGGCCGCCGCCAGCTCCAGGGCGAGCGGGACGCCCTCCAGCATCCGGCAGATGCGCAGCACCGCCTCGGTGTTGCCGGGGGTCAGCCTGAACCCGGGCCGGGCCGCGGTGGCGCGCTCGACGAAGAGCCGGACCGCCTCGTGCCGCAGCGCCTCCCCCGGGGAGCGGGCCGGCTCGGGCCGGGGCCCCCCGGACGGGGAGGGCGCGGCGGGCGGCAGCGCGAGCGGCGGGACCCGCCAGACGACCTCGCGCCCGACCCGGAGCGGCTCCCGCCCGGTGGCCAGGATGTGCAGGCGCGGGCAGGCGGCGAGCAGCTCCTCGCAGAGCCCGCCCAGGGCGGGGGTGAGGTGCTCGCAGGTGTCCAGCAGGAGCAGCACGGAGCGGGAGCGCAGCGCCATCGCCACCGCCTCCGCGGCGGAGGCGTCCGAGGACTCGGGGATGCCGAGCGCGTGCCCGATCGCGGCGGTCGCCTGCTCCGGGGTGGAGGCGCGGCTCAGGTCGACGAAGCGGGCGCCGTGCTCGAAGTGGGGCAGGGCGGCCTCCGCGACGCGGACGGCGAGGAGGGTCTTGCCGATGCCGCCCGCCCCGACGAGCGATACCGAGCGCGAGTTCCGGACGATCCGGAGGATGTCGGCGGTGTCCCGCTCGCGGCCGATGGGGGCGGCGGACAAGGGCAGGTTATGGCGGGGGTCTGACATGGCCTCGTTCACACTGGGGCGACCGCGACGGGAGGACGTCGCGGGCCGCAGCGGCGGCCTGTTCCGTCCCGGCGCCAAGTCTTCCACGGGGCGCGGGCGGTGTTCGCGGATTGGCCGGTTCCGGCACCTGCGGACGGGAAGCCCCAGGTGGGAGCCGTGAGGCCGCTACTCGGGCGGAGTGATCCGCTACCAGGGGTAGCGGGAGCCGGGGGCGGTCGGCCGCGGGCCGGGGAAAGGGGTGCTCCCCCGGAGGGGGAGCGGTGCCGCAGGAGGGCGGCCCCCGCCGGAGCGCTCCGGCGGGGGCCGCGGTGCCGGGACCGCCGGGAGGGGCGCCGCGCGGCGCCGCCCGCCGCAGAGGCCGTCGGGTGCCCGGCCGGTCACCGGGGGACCGCCTCGCGCTTCTCCGTCCGCCCGCGGTCCGGCCGGCCCGCGCCGGAGGCGCACACCGCCCACCCCCGCGAGGCCTCCCCGCAGCGGCCGCGGCGGCGCCGGGCCCCGGACCGCGCCCGAGCGCTCCGGGCGACCGCCCGCACACCCGGCGGTCTCTCAGCCGGCGGCCGGGCGCTCCCAGGCGGCCGGGTCGGCCTCGTACTGCTCGCCGCTGCCCATGTCCTTGACCTCGTGCGGCCTGCCGTCGTCGAACGGCGGGAACCAGACGAAGGGGATGCCCTTCTTCGAGGCGTACTGCACCTGCTTGCCCACCTTGGAGGCCTGGTGGAAGACCTCGGTGTTGAAGCCGCGCCCGCGGAGCAGCGCACCGGTGCGCAGCGCCTCGCCGCGGCGCTCGTCGGAGGGGACGACGACCAGCACGTCGGTCGGGCAGGTCCGCCCGCCGGCCAGCCGGCCCTCGGCGACGAGCTTGGCGAAGATGCGGGTCAGCCCGATGGAGATGCCCACGCCGGGCAGCCGCCGCCGGATGAACTGGCCGGCCAGGTTCTCGTAGCGGCCGCCGGCGACGATGCTGCCGTAGTCGGGGTCGTCGTCGAAGGCGGCCTCGTAGACGGTGCCGGTGTAGTAGTCGAGGCCGCGCGCGATGGACAGGTCGGCCAGCACGCCGCCCTCGATGTCGGCCAGCGAGTCCAGGACGAAGCCGAGCTCCTCCAGGCCCTCGGAGAGCAGCTCGGAGCGGATGCCGAGCTTGCCGACGGCGTCGACCACCGAGCGGTCCGCGCCGCGGATCCGGGCCAGCTCCAGGCAGGTGTCGGCCTGCGTGGAGGTGAGGCCGGCCTCCTCGGTGAGGATGAGGCGGACGCCGTCGTCGCCGATCTTGTGCAGCTTGTCCACGGCGCGGATGACCGCCATCGGGTCGGCGGCGCCGATCCCCTCGTAGCAGCCCTGCAGCACCTTGCGGTTGTTGATGCCGATGGTCCAGGCGGGCAGGTCCAGCCCGGAGAGCACCTCGTGCGCGATGCGCGGCACCTCGGCGTCGAAGTGCAGCGGCACGCTGTCGACGTTGATCACGTCGATGTCGCACTGGGTGAACTCGCGGTAGCGGCCCTCCTGCGGGCGCTCGCCGCGCCAGACCCGCTGCATCTGGTACCGCTTGAACGGGAAGACCAGGTCGTTGAAGTGCTGGGCGACGTAGCGGGCGAACGGGACCGTCAGGTCGAAGTGCAGGCCCAGCCGGGCCTCGGAGTCGTCGCCGTCGTCGTGCACCCGGTGCAGCGTGTAGACCTCCTTGGAGGTCTCGCCCTTGGCCATCAGGACGTCCAGGTTCTCCACCGAGGGCGTCTCGACCGAGGCGAATCCGTAGCGCTCGAACCCCGCCCGGATATGGTCCAGCCAGCGCTGCTCCACGGACCGGGTCTCCGGCAGCCACTCGGGGAAGCCGCTGATGGGGGTCGGGCGGATGACGCGCTGATCGGACATCGGTTCGGTTGGCTCCTTCGGCCGGTACGGGACTGCGACCAATGGTAGGGCCTGCGCCGCGGTGCGGCGGAACCGGCGGAGCGGGGCGTGCGGGGCGGAACGGCACGTCACCGCCGGTGCGCGCGCGGTCCGGCCGGGAAGCGCCGGAGCGGTGGGCGGGCCTGCGCGGGCGGCCGCGCCGAGACGCCGCCACCGGCCCACATGGACGGAGAGTGGGCCGGTGGGGCCACCGGGCATCGGAGGGCGGCGGGCGGAGTGCTCCGCCCGGTCGTCGCCCCGTGCGACGGTGAGGACCGTCCTTGCGGGTGTCCGTGCGATACCGCTGTGCCAGGATGCGATCGCCGGCGCCGCGTCGAAGGCCTCACTACCACGGTAGACCCCCCGGGGCGGTCCCGGACAGCATTCCCGGCGGCCGAAACGGGCCGCTCACAATGTCGTAAAGTCCGCGCGCCGCCGGGGGTCCGGAGGGGCGGAGCCCCCGGTGCCCGCGCACATCCTGGCCGGACCCGCGTAAACATCCGGCATTCTAGGTGATCGTCATATTTCGGGCATGGATCGCGGAGGGCCCTGATGAAGCCGATCTGGAAGCTCTACGGCGACGGCGGCGCACCGCCCCCCGGCGAGGTCGTCGCGCCGGGCGAGCGGCTCTCCTGGGGGCGGACCGCCGGGCTGGGCGCCCAGCACGTGGTGGCGATGTTCGGGGCGACCTTCGTCTTCCCGCTGATGATGGGGCTCGACCCCAACCTGGCGATCATGATGTCGGGGCTGGCCACCGTCCTGTTCCTGCTCATGGTCCGGAACCGGATCCCCAGCTACCTCGGGTCCAGCGCCTCCTTCGTCGGCGCGGCCGCGCTCATCTCGCCGGACGGAGCGAACCCGGCGCTGGTCACCGGAGCGGTCTGCGTCGCGGGGGTCGTGCTGGCGCTGTCCGGGTGGGTGATCCACCTGATCGGGCCCAAGGCGGTGCTGGCGGCCTTCCCGCCGGCGGTCACCGGCGCGGTGGTCATGCTCATCGGGTTCAACCTGGCCCCGGTCGTCGCGGACAGCTACTGGCCCTTCGACCAGTGGATCGGCCTGGCCACCATGGCCTTCGTGATCCTGGCGACGGTGCTGCTGCGCGGATTCGCCGGGCGCATCGCGATCCTGCTCGGCCTGGTGTTCGGCTTCGCGCTGTCCTGGCTGGCCGACCTCCTGGCCGGCCCGGCGGCGCTGCCGGACGGCGGCGCCGCGCCGCGCGTCGACCTGTCCGCGGTGTCCGAGGCGGCCTGGTTCGGCCTGCCCGAGCTGCACGCCCCGGAGTTCCAGGCCTCCGCCGCGCTGGTGGCGCTGCCCGCGGTGATCGCGCTGATCGCGGAGAACGCCGGGCACGTCAAGGCGGTCCAGGAGATGACCGGCGACGACCTCGACCCCTACATGGGGCGGGCCATCGCCGCGGACGGCATCGCCACCGCGCTGTCCAGCGCGGTCGGCGGCGCCCCCACCACCACCTACGCGGAGAACATCGGGGTGATGGCGGCGACCCGGGTCTACTCCACCGCCGCCTACTACGCCGCCGCGCTGGCCGCGGTCCTGTTCGGCCTCTGCCCGAAGTTCGGCGCCCTGGTGGCGGCCGTCCCGGAGGGCGTGCTCGGCGGCATCACCGTGGTGCTCTACGGGATGATCGGGCTGCTCGGCGCGAAGATCTGGGTGGAGAACCGGGTCGACTTCGGCAACCCGGTGGTGCTGGTCCCGCTCGCCGCCGGGCTCGTCGCCGGCATCGGCGGGGTGCGGCTGGAGTTCACCGAGGCGTTCGCGGTCGAGGGGATCGCGCTGGGCACCTTCATCACGCTGGCCGGCTACCACATGCTGTACCGGCTGGCCCCGGAATCGATGCGGCCCCGCCCGGCCGGACCGGCGGCGGCGCCCGCGCAGGGCGCCGGGACGGTGCTGGGCACCGGGTCCGACGCGGTCCGCGCCGAGGACGCCGAGCCGGAGCGGGGCTCCCCGGACGGCCCCGGGCCGGAGCCCGGCGAGGGGGCGGACCCCGAGCGCGGCCAGGGGTAGGGGCGGGGAGCGCCCGCGGGTGCTCCCCGCCGCCCGGGGCGGGGTGTTCGTCCCGTCCCGGGCGGCGTTTCCGGCCAACTCGCTCATCCGGTCACACAGCGCGACCCGACGGTGCTAGGTTCACTGGAAGGTCTTCTGCGCGCAGTCGTGGGGACCGTATCCCTTTTGTGGCGGGCTATCCCGGTTCCTCGCGGTCCCGCCGCAACCCGGAGTCGTGAGGACCTGAAGACGCAGTGAACGAGTCACCGAAGCTCTCTACGAAGATCATCGTCGCCGGCGGGTTCGGTGTCGGGAAGACGACGTTCGTGGGCGCCATCTCGGAGATCCCGCCGGTGCGTACCGAGGCCGCGGTCTCCGCGGCGAGCGCCGGGATCGACGACCTGTCGCAGACCCCGGACAAGACCAGCACCACCGTCGCCATGGACTTCGGCCGCATCTCGCTCGACACCGACCTGGTGCTCTACCTGTTCGGCACCCCCGGCCAGCAGCGCTTCTGGTTCATGTGGGACGACCTGGTCCGCGGCGCCCTGGGCGCGGTCATCCTGGTCGACGTCCGCCGCCTGGAGGACTCCTTCCAGGCCATCGACTACTTCGAGAAGCAGTACCGGCTGCCGTTCCTCATCGCGGTCAACGACTTCGCCCAGGAGGGCGGCTCCGGCTACACCGACCAGGAGCTGCGCGACGCCCTCGACCTGGAGGACGGCGTGCCCATCGTGCACTGCGACGCCCGCGACCGGCAGTCCGTGCTGGACACCCTGGTGGTCCTGGTCAAGCGGGCGATGGCGGTGGAGGCGCGGCAGAGCGCCCAGCTCGTCACCTGAGCCCGGCCCGGGCGGCCGTGCCCGGCCCGCGCCGGATGTGCCGGAACACACACCGGGTCCGGCGCGTTAGTCTTGCGTGGTGTTCGGACGAATGGCGGAGAGCGTCCGCAGGCTGCTGGGCAAGCCCGGTGCCGTGGACATCAGGCCCTATACCAAGCTGCTGGAACCCATCGAGGCCCGGGAAGAGGACCTGCGGGCTCTGGACGACGCGGAGCTCACCGCGAAGGCCGCCGAACTCGGCGACGCGGAGCTCCCCTACGAGCGCGCCGACCTGATCGAGCTGTGCGCCGTCGGGCGCGAGGCCGCCCGCCGCGCGCTCGGCGAGCGGCCCTTCGACGTCCAGCTGCTCGGCGTCATGGCGCTGCTGGACGGCCACGTCGCGGAGATGGCCACCGGTGAGGGCAAGACCCTGACCGGCGCGCTGGCCGCCGCCGGGTTCGCGCTCCGCGGCAAGCGGGTGCACGTGCTCAGCGTCAACGACTACCTGGCCCGGCGCGACGCCGAGTGGATGCGGCCCCTCTACGACCTGCTGGGCGTGGCGCCCTCCTGGGTCACCGAGGAGTCCGCGCCGGAGGAGCGGCGCATCGCCTACACCGCCGACGTCACCTACGCCTCGGTCAGCGAGGTCGGCTTCGACGTGCTGCGCGACCGGATGGTCACCGACGCCGGCGACCGGGTGCTGCCCGACCCCGAGGTGGCCATCGTCGACGAGGCCGACTCGGTGCTGGTCGACGAGGCGCGGGTGCCGCTGGTGCTGGCCGGGGCGGCCGAGGCCGCCGCGGCCGACCTGGAGATGGCCGAGCTGGTCCGCACGCTCAAGCCCCGGCGGCACTACGAGATCGACGAAGAGGGCCGCAACGTCCAGCTCACCGAGGACGGCATCGACGAGGTGGAGAAGCGCCTCGGCGGCATCGACCTCTACGACGAGGACGACGTCTCGGTGCTGCCGCGGGTCAACCTCGCGCTCCACGCCCACGTACTGCTCAAGCGGGACGTGCACTACGTCGTCCGGGACGGCGGGGTGCGGCTGATCAACGAGTCCCGCGGCCGCATCGCGCTGCTGCAGCGCTGGCCGGACGGGCTGCAGGCCGCGGTCGAGGCCAAGGAGAAGGTCGACGTCTCCGAGACCGGCGAGGTGCTGGACTCCATCACGGTGCAGGCCCTGGTGGTGCGCTACCCGACGCTGGGCGGGATGACCGGCACCGCGATGGCCGTCGCCGAGCAGCTGCGCGAGTTCTACGGGCTGGAGGTCGCCCAGGTCCCCTCCAACAAGCCGTGCGTCCGCGAGGACGAGGCCGACCGCCTCTACGCCACCCTGGAGGAGAAGGAGGACGCGGTCGTCGCCGAGGTGGCCGAGGTGCACGCCTCCGGCCGCCCGCTGCTCATCGGCACCCAGGACGTGGCCGAGTCCGAGCGGCTGGCCAAGCGCCTGGAGGGCGAGGGGCTGACCTGCTCGGTGCTGAACGCCAAGAACGACGCCGACGAGGCGGCGATCATCGCCGAGGCCGGCAAGTACGGCGCGATCACCGTCTCCACCCAGATGGCCGGCCGGGGCACCGACATCCGGCTCGGCGGCAGCGACATGGCCGACCGGGATCGGGTGGTGGAGGCCGGCGGCCTGTACGTGCTGGGCTACGGCCGCTACCCGAGCAGCCGGCTGGACGACCAGCTCCGCGGCCGCGCCGGGCGCCAGGGCGACCCCGGCAAGTCGGTGTTCTTCGTCAGCCTCGACGACGACCTGGTCACCGCCAACGTCGCCGACACCTCCGGCTACACCGCCGACGCCGAGGGCCGGGTCGCCGACCCCACCTGGCTGGGCACGGTCGACCACGCCCAGCGGGTCTCCGAGGGCCAGCTGCTGGAGGTGCACCGCAACACCTGGCGCTACAACAAGCTCATCGACGTCCAGCGCGGCGTGGTCCTGGAGCACCGCGAGGCCGTGCTCACCCAGGGGCTCGGCGACCGGCAGCTGGCCCTGGACTGCGCCCGGCACCACGCCGACCTCGTCGACGACGTGGAGGCCGGCGGCGGCGACGGCGAGGCGGAGGTCGCCCGGGCGGCCCGGCTCATCACCCTGTACCACCTGGACCGCGGGTGGACCGACCACAACGCCTTCCTCGCCGAGCTCCGCGAAGGCATCCATCTGCGCTTCCTCGGCCGCCGGGACCCGCTCGACGAGTTCAACCGGGACGCGGTCCCCGCCTTCAAGGGCTTCCTGGACGGCGCCCGGGCCAGGGCCGCCGAGACCTTCGCCGACACCGAGGCGGCCGACGGCGCGATCGACGTCTCCGCCGCCGGGGTGAAGCGCCCCTCGATGACCTGGACCTACATGGTCCACGACCACCCCTTCTCCTCCGACCTGGAGACCGTCGTCGGCCGGCTCAAGGGCAGGGGCGGCGGCACCTGACCGGCCGCCCGGGGCAGGGCCCGCCCTCCCCCGGGACCGGGGCCGGGGCGATTCCGCGCCGGGCCCGCCCGGCCATGGCGCCGTACCGCGGAAGAGCACGGAGTACCGACGGCCGCCCCGCCCGCCCCCGAAGGCCGGCGGGGCGCGGGGGCCGGGACCGCGGCCGCGCGGCCGCGGACGCTGCTGCGGGCCCAGGGCACCCGCCGGTTCCTGGTCGGCGGGTGGCCCCGGCGGGCGCTGGTGCACGCGGCGGCCGCGCCGCCGTCCGCGCTCCTCTTCGGCGTCCCGCTGCTCGTGCCGGCCCTGCCGCTCTCCATGCCGGCCAGGCCGGACCTGCCGCCCTCCGGCGGCGTGCACCGGCGGGTGACGGCGGTCCCGGCCTACCTGAGGTCCGGTGCGGACCGGAGGTGCGCACGGCCGCCCCGGGGCCGCGGAGGCCCGGGAGGGATAGGCGGGGAGCATCCGGGAAGCCGGTGCTTCAGGACGAAAGTCCCCGGCCGGAACTCCTGCACAAGATGCGACATATCGGACGGGAAAACGCCGTGCGAGGTCATATGCAATTGCATTTCGGGGCGGTAAAGTTCGGAGAATCCCCTCGGGAGCGGTCGAAAAGGCGGCCGCGCCTTCCCTGCGGAGGGGCGTATCTGGCCGGAGGACGGAGACGGGGTCGGCGTGGCTCACGAGGTCGGAGCGGAGGAGAAGGTCACCTACGGGCGCAACGACCGCTTCGATGGCGGTCCGGTCGGAGGCGGCCGGTTCTGGGTGGACGAGGAGGGGCGCCCCGCGGCGAGGATCGGAGGCCCGCAGGAATGGCGCCCCACCGGAATGCTCGACGTCCGCGTCGGGGACACGTTCAGCGTCGGCGGGCAGACGTGGAAAATCACCGAGATCTCCGAGGCGGAGACATCGGACGCCTATCTTCTCTGCGTCCGGATCAGCTGAAATAACGGACCGCCGGATTTCCATCCGGAAAACCGCGCGCCGGCCTCCGCACGGGGAGGCCCACCGGGGCGCCGCACCGCCGGGGCCGCCCGTGCGGCACACGCCGCCGGCCCGGCCCTCTCCCGCGCCCCGCCCGGCCGCCGCGCCCCGGAGGCGGACCGCGCCCCCCGGGGCGGCGGGGAGGAGGCCGACCGGTACCGGAGCCCTTCCGGCCCCGCCCGCCACCGGCCGTCGCAGCGGAGACGGGCCCGGTACGCCGCCCCGGCCCTGCTCGCCGAAGCGCCGGGGCCGCCTTGGCGAAGACCGCTCAGCGGGCGGCCGGCCCGCTCCGGCCGGACCCGTGGAGAAGGCGCGGAAGGAACCCCGTCCGCGCCGGGCGGCGGGGAGGGCGCCCCTGCCCCCGGCTCCGCCCGGCCGCCGCCGGGCCCGCGGCACCCGGCGGCGGGTTCAGCGCGCCGCGGCGGCGCGGGCGCGGGCGAAGGCCTTGCCCGCGGCGATCGCGGCGGAGGCGGCCTCCATCGAGGTGTAGCAGGGGACGCCGGCCCGCCGGGCGGCCGGGCGGAGGGCGTCCAGGAGGTCCGGAGGGCCGCACTCGGGGTTGCGCAGCACCAGGGTGACCCGGGAGGCGGGCAGCTCCTCCTGGAGCGCGGCCAAGTGCGAGACGTACTCCAGCAGGCCGTCCCGGACCGCCCCGCCGCCGTCGGCGCCCGGGGCCGCGAAGGTCGCGAAGCTCTGCACGTTGGCGTGCGCGACGATGTCCGGGAGCGCCCCGGCGGGGCTCTCCGCGGCGACCGCGGCGGAGGCCAGCCGGGCCAGGTCCTTGCGGCCCCGCGGCCCCAGCGGTATCTCCAGCGGGTTGCCGAGCGGAGCGCCGGCGCCCAGGCCCAGCGAGCGCAGCGCGGTGCGGGCGGCGCCGGAGAGCGGCTCCAGGCGCGCCCCGGCGGCGTCGAACACGTCGGCGGCCAGCACGCTCGCCCCGCCGCTCGGCCCGACCACCAGGACGCCCGGACCGCCGCCGGCCGGCCGGTGCGCGTGCAGCTCCAGGAAGTCCAGCGCACCGATCAGCGCGTCCTGGCCGTCCACCAGGGCCAGCCCGCACCGCTCGGCGAGCCCGGTCCAGATCCGGGCGTCGCGGACCATCCCCCCGGTGTGCGAGGCGGCGGCCCGCCCGCCCTGCGCGGTGCGGCCGCCGATCAGCGCGACCGCGGGGAGCCGCCCCGCGCACGCCTGCAGCGCCTCGGCCAGCGCCCGCCCGTCCCGCGGGTCCTCCAGGTAGAGGCCGAGGACGCCGGTGCCGGGGTCGGCGGCGAGGAACCGGACCAGCTCGGCCGGGGTGACGTCGGCGCTGTTGCCCAGGGTCGCCACCTTCGCGAACCGCAGCCCGCGCCGCTCGCCGACCCGGACCACCTCGCCGGCCAGCCCGCCGCTCTGCGAGACGAGGCTGATCCGGCCGGGCCTCCCCGGGGCGCCGCCGAGGAACGTCTGCCCCCCGGCCGGGGAGTAGACGCCCATGCAGTTGGGGCCGAGCAGCCGGGCGCCGCTCCGGCGGGCGGCCGCGCGCAGCTCCTCCTCCAGCGCCGCCCCCTCCGGCCCGGACTCGGCGAACCCGCCGCTCACCACCTGGACGAAGCCGATGCCGGCGGCGTCGCGCACCGCCTGCGCGCAGCCGCGCGCCGGGACCGCCACCAGCGCGTAGTCCACCTCCGGCGGGACGTCGCGCAGCGAGGGGACCGCGGGCACCCCGTCGACCTCGGCCGCCTCGGGGTGCACGGCGACCAGCGTCCCGGAGAAGCCCGCGGCGCGGTACTGGCCGAGGAGCATGTTGCCGAACGACGGGCGGCCGGCCGAGGCCCCGGCCACGGCGATCCCGCGCGGGGCGAACAGCCGGGTGAAGTCGGTTCCGGGGCCTCGGCCGGCCCCGCCCGCCCCGCCGCGCCGCGCCGCCGGCGCGACGGGCTCGCCGCCCTCCTCCCGGAGCAGCAGCCGGGCGTCGACCGCGACCGCCCCGCGCGGGCCGGCGATGACCGGGTTGAGTTCGAACTCGGCCAGCCGGGGCCCCAGCCGCTCGGCCAGGCCGCCGGGGCCGCCGACCGCCATGACCAGGTCGAGCAGGGCCGGGCGGTGCACGGGGGCGGCGCCCCGGGCGCCGTCGAGCAGGGCGGCGCCGCGCAGCCCGGCCAGCATCGCCTCGGCCTCGCCCCGGCGCACCGGGCAGGGCAGCACCGCGGCGTCGTCCAGCACCTCGGTCCAGACCCCGCCCAGGCCGACCATCAGCACCGGGCCGAACGCGGGGTCGGCCAGCGCGCCCACGATCAGCTCCACGCCCGGCTCGGCCTGCTCTTCGACGAGGAACCCCGCGGCGGCGTACCCGGCCCCGGACAGGGACCGGCCCATCTCCTCCGCGGCGGCGGCGACCTCGTCCGGCCCGGCCAGCCCGAGCCGGACCGCCCCGGCGTCGCTCTTGTGCAGCAGCCCGGGGCCGTGGGCCTTCAGCACCAGCGGGGGCCGCAGCCCCGCGGCCGCGCGCGCCGCGCCGGCCGCCGAGCCGGCCACCGCTCCGCGCGGTACGGGGACCCCGGCGCGGGCGGCGAGCGCCTTGGCCCGGTGCTCGGGAACGGCCTGCGGGGCCGGCCCGGGGCCGGTTCCGGCGGGTGCACTGGTCATGCGGAACTCCTCGGGTCGGGGCCCCGGTCCCGGGGCGGGGAGGGCCGATGGGCCCTGGCCCGGGCCCGCGGGGCGGGGCCGGAACGGGCCGCTGCGGGGCCCCAGGGCCCAAAAAGGAAAGCGGGCCCCTGGTGGGCCTGTCGGGGCGGACGGTGGCGGGGTGAGGATGCCGGAAGAGCGGTACGGGCCCGGACGTCGCCGAACGGGCCCGGTGGAGAGGCGTCCGGGTACGCCCGCGTCCGCTCCGCGGGCGTGCGCTGGACACGGGCGCAGGAGGACGGGGCCGGCACGGGGATCCGCGGCGCACCTTTCGCCATCCCCAGCGGATCGGACGACCGTGCCGGCCCGCGCCCCCTCCCCGGGCGGACCCGGGGAGGTGCGTCCGGGGACTCCGCGCCTCCGCGCCGCCTCGGAGGCGGGCGGCCGCGCAGCGGTGCGGCCCGCCCCTCTTCCCGAGGGCGCCCGCTCCGCCCCCTTCGGACCGGGCCTTCCCGCCCGCCGTCGCGGGGGAGGCGGGACGCGGGCCCGCCGGGGACCGCTCGGCCGCGCCGGTACGGCGGCCGGGGAGGGCGCACCGCCCGCTCCGGCGGGGGTCCCGGCCCCGGCCGGGCCGGGACCCGTCCGCCCGGAGGGAGGCCGCCGTCCGAGGCGGCCGGGCGGAGCGCACCGGTGTCCCGCCGGAGCGGGGAGTGCCATCGCGGGCGCCGCCGCTCGCGGGCGGGCGCGGACCGCTCCGCGGACCGTCGGAGTCCGGCGCGCCGCCGGAGCGGGCCCGGCTTCGGAACGGAGCTCGGAGGCACCGCCGGCAGGCCCCTTCCCGGCCGGGAGGGAGGGCGGCGTCCGGGGCGGCCGGCCGGGGAGGAGAACACGCGCCGGCGCCTCTTTCCGCACCGGGGCGGCGGTCACAGCCGGTCGGCGTAGCGGGCGCGGATCTCCCGGCGGAGCAGCTTGCCGGGGCCGCCCGAGGCGTCCGCGGTGTGCGGCAGCTCGTCGGCCAGCACCACCGCGTCGGGGCGCCGGTGCTCGGGCAGCCGCTCGGCCAGGGCCGCGGCGATGCCCTCCGCCGTCGCCCCCGACCCGGGGCGGGCCACCACGGCCAGCAGCAGCCGCTGCTCGACGGGGTCCTCGCCGTCGGTGTTCTCCGGCACCCCCACGGCCCCGGCCTCGGCCACCTGCTCCAGTTCGGCGGCGGCCTCCTCGACCTCGGCGGGCGGCGTCCAGCGCCCCCCTTTCAGGATCGCGTCGGAGCGCCGCCCCAGCACGTACAGCCTGCCCTCCGCGTCGATGCGGCCGAGGTCCCCGCCGACGTACCAGACGCCCCGGAGCACCTCTGCGGTCTTGTCCGGGCGGCCGTCGTAGCGGGCCATCCGGTGCGGGCCGGCCAGGTTGATCTCGCCGACCTCGTCCACCAGCGGCTCGCCGCCGGGGCCGGTGACCCGGACCGCGAACCCGGTGCGGGCCCGCCCGGAGGAGCGCAGGTCCTGGCTGCCGTCGTCGAGCCGGCCGCACACCGAGTAGGGGGCCTCGGTCTGGCCGTAGTAGCCGTACACCCGGGCCTGCGGCATCCGCTCCTTGATCCGGTCGAGCAGCGCCGGGGCCAGCGGCTCGCCGCCGAGGACGATGGTGGTGACCGAGGACAGGTCGGCGGTGCGGTGCGCGTCGCCGGCGAGCAGCGCGCTGAAGAAGCTCGGGATCAGGCTGACGTGGGTGACCTTCTCCCGGGGCACCACCCGGAGGAAGTTCTCCGGCCCCCAGTCCTGCTCCAGCACCAGGTGCATCCGCCCGTACAGCGCCGGGCCGGCGATGGCGGGGAAGCCGATGCCCCAGATGATCGCGCCGGTGCCGAAGACCGAGTCGGCCTCGCGCGGGATGTCCTGCCACAGCCGCGCGGTGGCCAGCGCGCCGGCGTGGGTGTGCAGCACCGCCTTGGGCAGGTCGGTGGAGCCGGAGGTGTAGAAGAGGGCCAGCGGGTCGTCCCCGGAGCCGCGGATCTCCGGCTGGTCCTCGGGGCACCGGGCGGCGAGGGCGTCCAGATCCACCGCGTCCTCGGAGGGGCCGCCGAGCCGCAGCCACAGGCCGATCCCGGGCAGCTTGGGGCGGATCTCCGCGACGAGCGCGTCCATCCCGGCGTCGTAGACGAACGCGGTGGCGCCGGAGCGGTCGACCACGGCCGCCAGCACCTCGGCGCTCCAGAACGGGTTGAGCGCCGCGGTCACCGCGCCGATCTTGAACTGGGCGAGGTAGGTCTCGGCCACGCCGAGCGTCTCGCCGAGCAGCGCGGCGACCCGCCTGCCGGGGGCGACGCCGGAGCGGAGCAGGGCGTGGGCGCGCCGGTTGACCGCCCGGTCCAGCTCGGCGTAGCTGAACCGGCGCTCGCCGCAGTAGGTCAGCGCGGTCCGGTCCGGGCAGGCGAGCGCGCCGGCGGTGAGGACGGCGTAGCCGTAGTTGCCGAAGGGGTCGGCCGCGGGGGCGGGTGCGTTGGCGGGGGAGGGCGTCACGGTTCCGGTCTCCTTCGCTGCCTGCGGTCGCCGGTGCCGCGCCCGGCCGGGCGCGGCACCGGGGTCATCGCCGGGGGAGGGGTGAGTAGAGGACCACGGGGTTGCCGGAGGGGTCGCCGACGACGGCGCGGACCTCGTGCGGGCCGGCCTCGGCCGGGCGGAGCAGCGGCGCCCCCCGGCGGGTCAGCTCGGCGACGGCCGCCTCGACGTCGGGCACCCGCACCGAGACGGCGGGGACGCCGCCGGTGACCTCCTCGCCGCCGGCGGCCAGGGCCAGGGTGACCCCGCCGCCGTCCAGCGCGGCGAACCGGTCCCCGTCGGTGAACCGGACCGGCAGGCCGAGGCCGTCGCGGTAGAAGGCGGCGGAGGCCGCCACGTCGGTGCTGGGGTACAGGACGCTGCCGATGCGGGCCGCGGCGCCGTCGCTCATCGCTCTCCTTCGCGTCGGGGGCGGAAGTCGGGGATCGGGCCGAAGCCGGGCAGCTCGGTGAAGGCCACCTCGACCGGCATGCCGACCGCCTCGGCGCCGGGCGGGTGGCCGAGCAGGCCGCCGAAGGCGCGCAGTCCGGGCTGCTCCTCCAGCTCCACCCAGGCCACGGTGTAGGGGGCCAGTCCGGCGAAGCCGGGGACGAAGGGGCGGTGCACCGTGGTGTGGGTGACCACGCGCCCCCGCCCGGAGACCGCCTCGTAGGCCAGGGAACCGCCGCCGCAGAACGGGCAGCGCTCCTCGGGGAAGTGCACGTAGCGGCGGCACGAGGCGCACCGCTGGATGGAGAGCACTCCGGCCCGGCAGGAGGCCCAGTACGGCTCGGTGAGCGGGGTCGGCACCGGGTGCGGCCGCTCGCCGGGGACGCTCATCGCGGCGACCTCCTCACTGCCGGCCCTGCGGTGCGGTCCGGAGCCCGGTCCGCTGCGGGACCCGTGACAACCGGATGCAGTCAAGCTAGCGTACGCTTGGTTGGTCGGCAAGGGCGGGCGCCGTCCGGGCCGGCCGCGGCCGCGCCTCCCCCCGGCCCGGGGCGGGAGGCGCGGCGCCCCGGCGCCCGCGCGCCGGGCCGGACCCGGAGGAAGGCGGGAGCCGATGCCGTTCGACCTGCGCACCGCGCTGGCGCCGGAGCGCACCGCGGTGCTCGCGATGGAGCTCCAGGAGGGCGTCATCGGCGAGGGGGCGCGCTTCCCCGAGCTCGCCGCGGCGGCGGAGCGGGCGGGCCTGCGGGCCAACGCCGCCCGGGTGCTGGGCGCGGCGCGCGCCGCCGGCGTCCCGGTGGTGCACTGCACCGCGGCCTTCCGCGCCGACCGCCGGGGCAGCCACACCGGCAACTCCCCGTTCATCCGCCGCCTGCTGCGCGACCCCGGCCACATGCTGGAGGGCACCCCGGCCGCCGAGGTCCTCGGCGGGCTGCGCGACCCCGGCGACCTGGAGTCCCGCCGCCACCACGGCTTCTCCCCGTTCACCGGGACCGGCCTGGACACCGCGCTGCGCGCGATGGGCACCGGCACCGTGGTCGCCCTCGGCCTCTCGGTCAACCTGGGCGTCCTGGGGCTCGCCCTGGAGGCGGTCAACCTCGGCTACCGGGTCGTCGTCGCCGAGGACGCGGTGGCGGGGGTCCCGGAGGAGTACGCGCGGGCGGTCATGGAGAACACCATCGCCCTGCTCGCGGCGCGGGCGCCGGCGGAGGACATCGCCGCCGCCTGGGCCGGCTGAGCGGGGACGGAGCCGCCGTGCGGCGGCCGACGGGAAGGACGGAGCGGATGGCCGACGGACACCGCGGGCGGCCCCTGGACGGGCGGACCGCGCTGGTCACCGGAGGAGCGGGCGGCATCGGCCGGGCGGTCTGCGCGGCGCTGGCCGCGGCCGGGGCGCGCACGGTGGTGGCCGACCTCGACGGGGCGGGGGCGGAGCGGACCGCCGCGGCGCTGCCCGGCGCCGCCGCGGTCCGGATCGACCTGGCCGACCCGGAGGACGTCGCCGCCGGCGCCGACCGGGTGCGCGCCGCCGCCCCCGGCGGCGTGGACGTCCTGGTGCACAACGCCGGGGTGAGCGTCATCGGCCCGTTCTGCGAGAGCGACCCCGCCGACTGGGATCTGATGTGGCGGGTCAACGCCCGCGCCCCGATGCAGCTCACCCAGGCCTTCCTGCCCGGGATGACCGAGCGCGGGTTCGGCCGGCTGATCTTCGTCTCCTCCGACGGCGCCCGGGCCGGCTCCGGCGGGGAGGGCGCCTACGCGGCGACCAAGGCCGCGCTGTTCGGCCTGGCCAAGACGCTGGCCAGGGAGACCGCCCGGCACGGGGTGACCAGCAACGTGCTCTGCCCCGGCCCCACCGACACGCCGATGCTGCGCGGCGTGGCCCGGGAGCACCCCGGCCTGGTGGACCGGCTGGCCCGGGGGATCCCGGCCGGCCGGCTGGGCGAGCCCCGGGACGTGGCCGAGGCCGCCGCCTTCCTGGCCGGCCCGGGGGCCGCCTACATCACCGGCCAGACGCTGTCGCTGAGCGGCGGCCTGACCATGCACTGACCCGCGGGCGGCCCGCCGCTCAGCGGAGGCTGTCGTAGACCGCCTTGACCAGGCGCATGGAGCGCATCCCGCCGGACAGCTGCGCGCCCAGCCCGTTCACCACGTAGCCCAGGGAGATGCCGTGATCGATGTCGGCCAGGCCGATCGAGCCGCCCGATCCGGTGTGCCCGAACGCGCCCTGCCGGGCGGCCCGGGGCACCGCGAAGGTGAGCGAGGGCCGCATGAAGCCCAGCCCGAACGAGCTCTCCAGCACCAGCACCCGGTCCGGCCCGGCCACTCGGGGCCGGACGGCGCCGCGCAGCGTCTCCGGCGCGACGATCCGCCCGGCCAGCAGGTCGCGGTAGAACCCGGCCAGGCCGGTGGCGGTGGTGACCACGCCGGCGGCCGGCCACCCCGCGGCGAGCACGCCCCGGTTGTTGAACCGGCCGGGCACCGCCGCCATGTCGGGCCGGGCGAAGCTCCGGGAGAACGGGCTCTCCGGGTCCTGCGCGGCGCGCTTCATCCGGCTGAGCGGGTCGTCCCCGGTCGGCGCGGCCCCGGCCGGGGCCCCGCCGCGGTCCGCGTCGGCGGCCGAGGAGGTGAGCCGCGCGGCGCGGTCCAGCACCGCGTCGGGCGCGCCGACCCACAGGTCCAGGCCGAGCGGCCCGGCGATCTCGTCGGCCACGTAGCCGCCCACGGTGCGCCCGTCCAGTCGGCGCACGATCTCCCCGGCCAGCCAGCCGTAGGTGAAGGTGTGGTAGCCGTGCGCGGTCCCCGGCTCCCACTCGGGCTCCTGCCCGGCGAGCAGCGCGGCCATCGCCGCGGGGTCGGCGGCCTCCTCCGCCGACACCGGCCGGGCGAACGCCGGAAGCCCGGCCTGGTGGGAGAGGAGGTGCTCGCCGGTCACCCCGGCCTTGCCCGCCGCGTCGAACCCGGGCCACCAGGAGGCCGCCGGCGCGGTCAGGTCGTGCCCGCCGCGCTCGGCGGTGCGCAGCGCGGCGGCCGCGGTCAGCGCCTTGGTGCAGGAGAACGCGAAGCAGGGGGTGTCGCGCTCCCAGCGGCGCCCGGTCCTGTGGTCGGCGAGGCCGCCCCACAGCTCGACGACCTTCTCGTCGCCGACGTGCACGGTGATCGCGGCCCCGGTCTCCAGGCCGCGGGCGAAGTTGTTCTCGAACACCTTGCGCACCCGCGCGAACTCCGGCGCGCACGCCCCCTGCACCTCGGCGGCCCCGTCCGGAACCGCCTCTCCGCTCTGAGCTGCCGATCGCACCTGCGACACTCCCTTCTCCGGCCGCGCGGCGGCCGCCTCCGCGACTGTAGACCACCCGCCCCCGGGGGCGCCCGCCCGGGACCCCGGGCCCGATGAGAGGCGCGGCACGCCCCCGCGGCCCCGTACCCGCGGGGAGCGGCGCGCACCGCGCACGAACGGACAGGAGGACGGCCATGCCCGAACCGCCGCACAACTGGGGCCGCTGGGGGGACGGCGACCAGCTCGGCACGTTGAACCTGCTCACCCCGGAGCGGGTGCTCGCCGCGCTGGCGGCGGCGCGCACCGGCCGGGTGCTCAGCCTGGCCCTGCCGATCAAGGGGGCGACCTCGGGGGCGGCCCCCTCCGGGATCCCGCACATGGCGGGGCGGCCGCTGCCGCAGCACTTCATGTCGATCGACGGCGGCGACTACGCGGCCGGCGTGCGCCCGATCGGCGCCGGCCTGAAGACCGCCGACGACGCGCTGGTGCTCTCCCCGCACGGCACCACCACGCACATGGACGCGCTCTGCCACATGTGGAGCGGGGACGCGCTGTACAACGGCCACCCGGCGGGCAGGGTGCGCAGCTACGGCGCGGGTCGGCTGGGCATCGAGCACGCCGCCGGGCGCGGCGTGGTCGCCCGCGGCGTGCTGTTCGACGCCGCCCGGCACCGAGGGGTGGAGCGGCTGGAGGCGGGGGACCGGGTCGGCGCGGAGGAGCTGGAGGAGATGGCGGCCGCCGCCGGGTCGGACGGGCCGCGGGCCGGCGACGCCGTGCTGCTGCGCACCGGGTGGCCGCTGGCCTGGGCCGAGGACCCCGCGCGCTACCAGGGCGCCCAGCCCGGACTGGGCGCCGACGCCGGGCGCTGGCTGGCCGGGCGCGACGTCGCGCTGGTCGCCGCGGACAACACCGCGGTGCAGGGACTGAACGCCGAGGGCCGCTCCGACGAGGACCTCGGCGACGACCTGCACCTCACCCTGCTCTGGCGGCACGGCGTCCACCTGGCGGAGATGCTCTGGCTGGAGGAGCTGGCCGCGGCGCTCGCCGCCGGGGACCGGTCCGACTTCCTGTTCATCGCCCTCCCGCTCCCGGTGCACGGCGGCACGGCGAGCCCGGTCAACCCGGTCGCGGTGCTGTGACGGCCCCCTGCCGGGCGGACCCCGGCGCGGCCGGGCGCCGGTCCGGCCGGTCCGCGGAGCACCGGCCCGGCGCCCGGCCCGCCCGCGAGCGCGGGCGCGGGCGCCCGGACCCCGCTCGGCGGGCCGGCCCCCGTCCGCATCGCCCCGGGGCCGCCCGCCGTCTCGCGGGGGCGCCCCCGAGAGACGGGCGCGGAGTGGGCGGGGCCGTCCGCGGCCCCGCCGGCCGCCGTCCAAAAGCGCGAGGCGGCCGCGGGCTCCCGGAGGAGCCGCCCGTTCCCGGGCACCGGTCCGTCCGGCCTGCTCGGCGGGGCCGGGCGGCGGTGCAGGCGGTGGGCGCCCGGCCTGCGCCGACGCGCTCCGAGCGTTCCGGGGCCGGCCGAGAGGGGGGGGCGGATCGTTGGAGAATCCGGCCGCGAGCGAGCGGCTCGGATGGGAATCGAGCAGGCCGCATGCGACAGGACAGCAGCTCGGAGGGGTCCCCGGGGCGCCGAAACCTGGGGGCGGCGGCCGGATCCGGCCGCTCGCGGGGGTGGAAGCCTGTTTATCGGCTGCTTATCCTTGCTGCTCATGTGGGTGGTTCCCGGGCCGCTCAGGGGACGAATCGAGACATTTCAGTTACACGAACAGGCCATGGGCGTGATCCCCGGGCCGCTACGTTCTGAACGCGGCGGGCCCTGCTCCCCGGCGGGCGCGGGGGCCGCCTCCGGCCGGGGCCGGTCCGCCCCGCGGCCGGTCCCAGGGGCTGTCCCCCGCCCCTGGGCCCGGTCCGCTCCCCGGACGCCGCTCATTCCCCCGGGTAGCCCCCGCCGCCGTGCTCCGCGTCCAGCGCCGCGTAGTCCGGCAGCTGCCCGGCCCGGGGCACCTCGTCGGTGAACACCACCCGCCGCGGCTTCTTGTACGAGGCCAGCAGGGAGCGGGCGTGCGCCACCACGGCCCCGGCGTCCAGGGCCGATCCGGGCGCCCGCCGCACCACCGCGGTGACGCTCTGCCCCCACCGCGCGTCCGGCACCCCGATCACCGCCGCGTCGGCGATCTCCGGGTGAGCCCTGAGCGCGCGCTCGACCTCCGCCGGGTAGACGTTCTCGTTCCCGGTCTTGATCATCTTCAGCCGGGGCCCGATGAAGGTGATCGTCCCGTCGGGCTCGCGCCGCCCCAGGTCGCCGGTGCGGTGCCAGCCGCCCTCCGCCTTGCGCCGGTTCAGCTCGGGGCGGCCGTGGTAGCCGCTGAACAGCGTCCTGCCCCGGGCGGTGATCTCCCCGGTCTCGCCGGCGGGCAGCTCCTCGCCGTCCGGGCCGGCGATGCGCACCTGCACCATCGGCGAGGGCCGGCCCGCGCCGCCCGCCCCGCCCATGCCCAGGGCCAGGAAGGTGAGCATCCCGCCGACCTCGGTCTGGCCGTACCCGCCCATCCCGGAGGCGTTCCACGGGTCGGTCCCCACGGTGATCCGGGAGTCCCAGTCCGGGGAGTGCGCGGTGAAGCGCAGGCTGGACAGGTCGCGCCCGCCGGCCGCCTCGGCGATCGCGTCCAGCATCGGACCGAAGCCGAAGATGTGGTCGACCCGCTCGGCCTCGATCAGCCGGGCGGCCTCGGCCGCGTCGAAGGAGGGCAGGTAGACGTTGGCGCCCCCGGCGTGCAGCGCGGCCAGGTTGAACATCACCGTGCCGACGTGGAACAGCGGGCCGCTGTTGAGGAAGGTGAACCCGGGCTCGATCCGGCGCAGCCAGAGCAGGACCGCGCTGTGCGCCAGCAGCGCGTCGGAGGAGAGCAGCGCGCAGCTCGGCCGCCCGTCGAAGGCCGCGGTGTACAGGCCGAGCACGGGCAGCGAGCCGTCGCCGTCGGCGTCGGGGTCCCCGGCGGGCGCGGCGGCCAGGAACTCCTCGTACTCGTCCGGCTCCGCGCCCGGGGCGCCGGCCGCGCAGTGCACCCAGCGGGCCCCGGCGGCCTCCGGTGCGGCCTCGCGGGCGGCGCGGACCGCCTCCCCGATGCCCTCGGACTGCCACAGCACCGCGGCGGGGGCCAGGTCGGAGAGGACGAAGGCGAGCTCGTCGGCGCTCTGCCGCCAGTTCGCCGGGACGAAGACCGCGCCGAGCCGGCCCGCGGCGAGCAGGCCCTCCTGCAGCCGGACGGAGTTGCGCCCGATGTAGCAGACCCGGTCGCCGCGGCCGACGCCGGCCGCGGCCAGCGCGTTCGCCAGCCGGTTCACCCGGTCGTCGAGCTCGGCGTAGCCGAGCCGCACCGGGCCGTCCACGGCGGCCGTGCCGTCCGGCCGGGACCGCCGGTGCTCGCGCAGGACGTCGCCGAGGGTGAGTCGATGGACGGTCATGCTGCCTCCGGGGGCGGGGAGGGGGCGGGGGAGTGCGGCGCGCCGGTCACCGGAAGGCCGGCATGACCTCGGCCGCGAAGAACTTCAGCACCTTCTTCATCTCCTCGACCGGCATCGGCCGGGTGCTGCCGAAGTCGCAGAGCAGGTGGTCGAAGCCCATCTCGCGGAGCATGGCGATCTGGCCGACCACGCGCTCGGGGTCGCCGATCACCTCCAGCTGCTCCCAGCGGAAGTCGGGCCCGACCGAGCCGCCCTTGAGGTAGCGGTTCTGCCAGTACTCGAAGCCCTCGGCGACCTCGCCGGTGCGCCGGTCCACCGGTGCGCTGCGCTCGTTGAAGATGCGGGACCGGTCGAAGGAGGACTCGAACCGCTCCAGGTCCTCGCGGGCCTGCTCGGCGGTGGGCGCCACGTACACCGACCGGCTGACCACGAGTTCGGCGGCGTCCGGGTCGTGGCCGTGCGCGGCGGCGGTGGCCCGCCAGGTCTCGGCGGCGCGGGCGACCTTGCGGAACGGGGCCGCCGGGTCGGCGAGCACGGGCAGGCCGCGGGCGGCGTAGCGCTCGACGGTCTCCGGGCTGACCGCGGCGACGTGGATCGGCGGGTGCGGGTCCTGCAGCGGCAGCGGCACCAGGGCGACGCCCTCGTCGATGCCGGGCGCCACCCGGTGGAACTCGCCCTCGTGGCGCACCCGCTCCCCGCTCCACAGCGCGCGGATCACCCCGAGCGACTCGTCGAAGCGGGCGCGCGCCTGGGCGAGGTCGACGCCGAACCCGTCGAACTCGAAGCTCTGGTAGCCGCGTCCGACCCCGAAGTCCAGCCGCCCGCCGGAGACCACGTCGACCAGGGCGGCCTGCTCGGCGACGTGCACCGGGTCGTACAGCGGCAGCACCACGATCCCGGTGCCCAGCCGGAGCCGCTCGGTCCGGGCCGCCAGGTGCCCGAGGAAGGTCAGCACCGAGGGCACCGCACCGTAGTCGCGGAAGTGGTGCTCGGCGAGGCGCACCCCGTCGAACCCCAGCTCCTCGGCGAGTTCGATGAGCTCGACGTGGTAGTCGTACACCTCTCCGAACGACTGCCCGTCGAAGCGGTGGAACAGGTGGAACGTGGAGAACTTCATTGCTCGGGCCGCTCCTCGTGCGATGGGGTCTCTGCACCGCCTCATACCAAGCGCTCGCTTGGGTAGCGTAACAGCCGCCCCCGAGCCTGGCCAGCGTCGGGCGGTCCGGCCCCCCGGGCCCTTCCAGCGCGATGATCTTGACGCTGCGGGGGCATCGGAGCGCTTCGTCGCCCCCGCAGCGTCAAGATCATCGAGGAGGGGCGGGTGGCGGGCGGCCGGGGGCGGGCCGCTAGGTTCGGGCACATGGCAATCAGGCACATCGCGCTGTTCAGCTGGAACTCCGAGGCGACGCCGGAGCGCGTCGCCGAGATCGAGGGGGCGCTCTCCCGGCTTCCGGGGCTCATCCCGGCGCTGCGCGGCTACAGTTTCGGTCCGGACCTGGGCATCTCCGAGGGCAACTTCGACTTCGCCGTGGTGGCCGACGTCGACGACGCGGACGGGTTCGCCGCCTACCGCGACCACCCGGACCACCAGGCCGTGCTGGGGCTGGTCAAGCCGCTGCTGGCCGCGCGGGCGGCGGTGCAGTTCGTCCTCCCGGAGTCCGATTAGATCGCGTTCTCGTTCACCGTTCCCGGGACGGGTGCCGGTCGGCGCCCGCCCCGCTCTCGTGTCCCCCCGGTGACCTGTTCCCGAGTGGGGGAAAGCGGATCGCGCCGCACCGGACCGGTCGCGAGGGTTGCGCTAGAACGAGTTCCAGTATTACCTTTTGGGGCAGAGCCGGGCCCGGTGCGGGCGCCCGGACCGGGCGCGGACCCGGCGGGGCGGCCACCGGGCGGCAGGCAGAAGAACGCGTCGCCCGCCGGGGATGGATCGCGCCCCGTCCCCGGCGGGCGGCGTCTCTGCGCGGGAGGCGCCATGCGCGGCAGCGGAATCGCCGACCGGGCGGCCGTGGCCGGCGTCGGGGCGACCCCGCTCAGCCGGGCCTCGGGCCGCACCGAGCTCTCACTGGCCGCCGAGGCCGCCCGCGCCGCGCTCGCGGACGCCGGGATCGGCCCGGACGGCGTGGACGCCGTGCTCAGCTACCACCTGGACGACTCGGCGCCGGTGACCGAACTCGCCCGCGAACTCGGCATGAACCGGCTGGGCTGGCACAACGAGATCCGCGGCGGCGGGACGCAGAGCGCCTCGATCCTCGGCGACGCCGCCATGCTGGTGGCCACCGGCCAGGCCGAGACGGTCCTGGTCTACCGGGCGCTCAACGGCCGCTCCGGGAAGCGGATGAACCGCACCGGACTCCGCCTCGGCGCCGGCGTCGAGCAGCAGTTCACCGTCCCCTACGGGGTCCTGGGCCCGGTCAACGCCTTCGCCATGGTCGCCCGGAGCTATCTGCGCGAGGCCGGTCTGGACGGGCGCGACCTGGCCGCCGTGGTCGGGGCGTCCCGGGCGCACGCCGCCGCCAACCCGCGCGCGCTCCGCCGCACCCCGCTGGACCGGGCCGGCTACCTCGCCGAGCCGATGGTCTCCGAACCGCTCCGCCGGGCCGACTGCTGCCAGGAGACCGACGGCGCGTGCGCGCTGGTCGTCACCGGCTCCGGGCGGGCCCTCGCGGCGGGGGCGCCGCGGATCCGCGCCGTGGTGCGCGGCGGCCGGCCGGGGCACTCCCGCCCGGACCGCACCCCCGACCCGGCCGGGGTGTTCTCCGCGGGCCTGGCCCCGGAGCTGTACGCGGCGGCCGGGATGCGCCCCGCCGACGTCGACGTCGCCCTGCTCTACGACGCCTACTCGTTCCTGGTCCCGCGCCAGCTCGCCGACTTCGGCCTGGTCGCCCCGGAGGACATGGCCCGGGTGCTGCGCTCCGGCGGGATCACGGCCGCGGGCGCGGCGGCGGCCGGCGGCGTCCCGGTCAACCCGCACGGCGGCCTGCTCTCCGAGGGGTACGTGCACGGGCTGAACAACACCGCCGAGGCGGTCCGCCAGCTCCGCGGCGACGGGGTGAACCAGGTGCCCGGCGCGTCGGCGGCACTGTGCACCGGCTTCGGCGGCGCCTACGGCGCCGCCGCCCTCCTCGTCGTCGCCTGACCGGGAGGAGGACGCCCCCCGGCGGGGCCGGGCGGGCGCGGCCCGAGGGTGCCCGCCGCGTCCGCCGGGCCGGGGGCGAGCCCCATGAGAACCCGGCCGGGGCCCCGCCGGTGCCGCGCCGGCCCTTCCGGCCGGCGGACGGCGGCCCGGTCGACGAGTCCCGGGGGCCGCCCGGCCGGCCGCTCGGCGCCGCGATCACCGCGCCGCGGAACGGCCGGGACCGGCTGCACAGGTCGGCCCGGTCAGGCCACCGGGACCCCCAGGGCGCGCAGGTCGCCGGCGGTGCGCACGGTGAAGAACCAGTCCCGGAACCGGTCGTGCGCCCGGAGCGGCCCCGCGGGGGCCAGCGCCCGCTCCCCGACCAGGTGGAACCGGTAGCCGAACGGCGCCAGCAGCGCGGTCAGCCGGTCGGTGTCGGCGCCGGGCAGCACCTCGCACAGCACGTCCGGCCGGTGCTCCCGGAGGAACCCCTGCCCGTGCGCGAACACCTCGGCCTCGGTGCCCTCGACGTCCACCTTGAGCAGCGGGCGCCCCCGGTCGGCGCTGCCCGCCTCGCCGGTGAACGCGTCCAGCGCGACGGTGCGCACCGGGACCCCGTCGGCGAAGTCCATCTCGCTGGAGTAGAAGCAGGGCAGCGCCGAGTCGCCGGACTCGGCGGGCATCGCGACCAGGCCGTCCAGCGCGCCGACCCCCACGTGGTGCAGCGTGGTGCGGTGCAGCACCCGGTTGCGCACCGCGTTGTCGAACAGCCCGCGATAGACCTCCGGGACCATCTCGAAGGCGTGCGCCCGCAGCTCGGCGTTGACCGCGGTCCCGACCAGGGTGAACAGCCCGGTGTAGGCGCCGATGTCGAACACCGTCGGCGCCCGGCGGGCCAGTGCGGCGAACGCCTGCACGGCGAGGTCGTCGGCGGGGCCGGGGCGGCGGCCCCGCCCCCAGTACAGCTCCTTGGCGATCACGCAGCGCGCCGGGGCGAGCATGGTGAAGGAGGCCCCGCCGGCGTACCCGGTGACCTCGCGGACCGAGGACGGTGCGGGGAGCCGGCCGGTGGCGCGCAGCCCCGGCGCGGCGAGGCGGACCGCGCCGCGCATCGCCAGGTTCGGCAGCGGGCTGCCGAGGAGCCGCTTGACGTGCTTCTTCGCCCCGTACCAGCTGCGTTTGCGGGCGGTGGCGGTGGCCCGGAAGTCGGTGCCGTCCGGCGGTCCGGGCCGCCGGCCCGGGCCGGGCCCGCCGCGGGTGCGCTGCGCGGGGACGGGCCCGCCGGTGCGGGTGCGCTGTGCCATGGGAGGCGCCCTCCGGGACTTCCGGGTCGGATGTCTGCCGCGGGCGCCGGTGCGGCCCGCGCGGCCAGGCTAACGCGCGGGCCGCCGCCGTTCACCGACATCGCCGGGCGTGTACGCCGGACGTGCCGGGGTCAGGCCTCGAAGGAGCGCTCGCCGAAGCTGATCCCGTCGAAGAGCACCGTCATGAAGTGCTCGGCCAGGTCATCGGTGCCGAGCGGGCCGTCCGGGCGGTACCAGCGGACCGCCACCCAGATGGTGTCGCGGATCATCCGGTAGGTGAGCTTGGGGTCGATGTCCGGACGGAAGGCGCCCTTGGCCTGGCCGTCCCGGATCACGTCCATCCAGATCCGCTGGATCTCCTGCTCGGCCTCCTCCAGGTAGCCGAACCGGGGGAACTGGCGCAGGTAGTTCCAGTCGTTCTGCAGCACGGTGATCGCGGCGCGGTGCGGTTTGAGCGAGCGGTACGCGGCGCCGATCAGCCTGCCGAGCAGCTCCCGGGGCTCGCCGCCCTCCTCCAGCGCGGCGCGGTAGTCGCCCAGCAGCTCGTCGAGGTAGGAGGAGAGCACCTCGTCCACGATCGACTCCTTGGAGTCGAAGTGGTGGTAGAGGCTTCCGGAGAGGATCCCGGCCTCGTCGGCGATCTCGCGGACGGTGGTGGCCTGGAAGCCCTTCTGGGCGAAGAGGTCGGCGGCGAGCCGGACCAGGTCGACCCGGCGCTCCGAGGCGAGCGCGGAGGACTGGCGGCCCCGCCTGCGCGGGGCGCGGGGCGGCGTGCGCGCGGATCCGCCCTGGTCGGAGTCCTGGCCGGAGGGTGAGGCGCCGGTGGCGCTGCTGCGGGTGTTCACGCTCCCATTATGCGGACGCTGTCCAATCGCTTGCTCGTCCGGAGGCGCTCACCCCAGCAGGGCGCTCATCTCGCGGACGGTCGGGCAGGGCCAGCGGAGCATGCAGCACTGGCAGCGCTGCACGGCGGGCCCGGGGCCGCTGCTGATGCCGCCGCCGTCGCGCGGCCGGTGCAGCGAGAGCAGGTTGAGGCAGAGGTCGGCGAAGGCCGAGATCTCGTGCCGGGCGTTGGCGTAGAACGCCACGTCGTTGATGCGCAGCAGCCCGCTGTCGCAGTTCTGCCGGGGAATGCCGACGGTGTCCGGCCCCCAGGGCGCCGCCCGGTCGGCCCGCTCGCGCACCCCCTCGACGTACAGGCGGAGCCGTTCGTGCACATCGAGCTGGTCGTCCGCAGAGGCGAACAGATCGGAGATCGACATCGGACCCCTTCCCCCGGTCCATACTCACTGTGCAAATAATGTCACAGAGTGTGTTCAGGGGAGAGGGGAAACGCCCTGCGGCCCGCTTCCGGGCGGATCCGCGCGGGCCGCCCCGGGGGGCATGGGGCGGCCCGCGCCTCGGGATGGCCGCACGGGGGCGGCCGCCGGGGCCGCCCGCCCACCCGGGGCAGGTGCCCGGGCGGAGCGGGGGTCAACCCCGGATGGCCGGATCCGGCACGGCCCCCCGGCGCGGCGGGAGCACCGGGGCCGGCGGCGAGGCGAAGAAACCGGTGTCGGAGGCGGGCCGGCGCAGCATCCGGTAGAGCCCCACCTGCCCCACCGCCATCAGCGGGACCAGCGGGACGATCGCGATCCCGGCCAGGGCCAGGGTGCCCGCCGGCGGGCCGTCCAGCGGCAGCGCCTGGGCGGCGGCCGCCAGCAGCGGGGCCGAGCCGATCGCCACCGCCGAGGTGTGCCGGGACAGCCGCGGGCCGGACAGCCCGGCCGTCGCCGCCAGCGCCGCGGCCGGCACCAGCGCGGCGGCGGCCAGCACCAGCGGCCGCTCGATCGCGGAGCCGCCGGGCAGCACCGCCGCCACCGCGGTGACCGCGACCGCGCCCAGGGCGACCCGGGCCAGCACCCGGGTGAGCCGGCCGGCGTCGTCGGCGCTCGCCGCCTCCCCGGTCTCCGCCGGCACCAGGCGCTCCGCGCCGAACGCGGCACCGCGCAGCAGGAAGACCGCGGCGACGGCGAGCGTGCAGGCGACGGTGAACGGGCTCGGCGCCGCCCCGCCGGAGATCAGCCCGGCCAGCACCGCGCCCCAGCTCAGCGCGAGCACCCAGCTGCCGCCGACGATCAGCGCGTCGCACCCCCGCCGCCAGGACCCGGTGTCGATGCGGGCCCGGAACCACAGCCCGGCGTCGCGCAGCAGCCACGCCGCGAGCAGCACGGTGAACACCGGCCACAGGCCGCCGAAGAGCGCGCTCTTCAGCTCCGGGAAGAGGCCGGCGACGACGCCGACCGCGCCCACCAGCCACACCTCGGTGCCGAGGAAGTAGGGGGCGGCGGCCGACACCAGGCGCCGCCGCTCGGTCGGGGTGCGGGCCAGGTAGGGCATGAGCATGCCCAGGCCGATGTCGCACCCGGCGAGCACGAAGTAGCCCACGACCAGGCCGGTGAGGAAGAGGACGGGGACGGTATCCATGCTTGGTTCTCCTGCGGTCGTCGGGCTGGTGGTCAGAAGGTCCGGACGGGGGCGGGCTCCGCCTCCTCGGCGGCGGCCGGCGCCAGCGGCCCGCCCTCGGGGCCGCGCCGGGCGAACCGGACGAGCAGCCAGAGGGTGGCCCCGCCGAGCACGGCGAAGGCGACGGTGAAGAAGGAGAAGGAGGCGAGCGCCATCGCCGGGCTCAGGTCGGTCATCGCGTCGGCGGTGGTCAGGTGGCCCCGCACCACCCAGGGCTGGCGCTCGGTCTCCCGGAAGATCCACCCGCCGATGCTCGCGGCGTAGGGGAGCACCGGCAGGAACACCACCGGGTGCAGGAACCAGCGCCACTTGCTCAGACCGCGCAGCAGCCACACCAGCGCCAGCAGCCCGGCCGCGATGGAGATCAGCAGCCACGAGCTCATCATCACGATGTCGCCGGTCGCCCCGAACGCGCCGGCGACGGAGGAGTCCGCGGCCTTCTCGATGGCCGCGATCTCGTCGGCGGTGTAGGTGAGCCCGGCCGTCGGCGGCTCCTTGCCGAACAGGCTGAACTGGGTGCCGCCGGTGATCACCGTGGGCATCACGCCGAGGACCAGCATCACCGTGCCGCCGCGGATCCCGCGGTGGAACATCCGGTCCGGGTCGTTGCGCCGGGCCAGGTGGTAGGCGCTGACCGCGGCCACCACCGCGCCGCCGACCAGCAGGGCGCCGCTCGCCACGTGCCAGAACGCCATCACCGCCGAGGGGTTGGCGACCAGCGCCATCGGGTCCTCCAGCACGGCCTCGCCGCCCTCGATCCGGAACCCGTCGGGCCACTTGAGGACGCCGTTGGCGACCAGCACCCAGTAGGCGGAGAGGTAGGCGGTGCCCGTCACCACCAGGAAGCAGGCCCAGTGCGCCCAGCGGCCCATCCGGTCCCAGCCGAAGATCCACAGGCCGAGGAAGGTCGACTCGATGAAGAACGCGGCCATCGTCTCCACCGCGAGCGGGGCGCCGAACACGTAGCCGAACATCTCGTTCAGCCCGCTCCAGTTCAGCCCCAGCTGGAGCTCCATGACCAGACCGGACAGGATGCCCATCGCGTAGTTGACCAGGTAGAGGCCGCCCCAGAAGCGCACCGCGCGCATCCGCGCGGCGTCCCGGCGCAGTGTCGCGATGAACTGGGTGACCAAGATGTACGGCGCCAGGCCGAGGGTGAAGGCGACGAACATGTAGTGCGTCGCCGCTGTGAGCGCGAACTGGAGCCGCGCGAGGACAAGCGGGTCGTCGAACATCGCCCTGCGCCTTCGCCGGTAGGGGAACGGAACGCTCCGATGCTCCTGCCCGACCCGCCCTCCGGGCATCGCCCGGGGGAAGGCAATCTCCCTACCGCACCGGGGGTGCGGAACCCGCTCCGGCTACGCCCCCGGGGGTAGGGGGGAACCCCGACGCCTCCCCGGGGGCGGCCGCCCGGACCCCGGGGAGGCCCCGGACGCCCGGCCGGGGAGCGGGGGCGCGGCGGCGCCCCGGCCCGCCCCCGGGTCAGTCCAGCCAGCCGGGGGTCACCAGCGACGACTCGTAGGCGAGGACCACCAGCTGGGCGCGGTCGCGCATGCGCAGCTTCACCATGATCCGGCTGACGTGGGTCTTGGCCGTGGCGGGGCTGACCACCAGCCGCCCGGCGATCTCGTCGTTGGACAGCCCCGCGCCGACCAGCGCGAGCACCTCGCGCTCCCGCTCGGTCAGCCCGTCCAGGGAGGCGGCCGGCGCGGCGGCGCGCGGCGCCCGCCGGGCGTAGTCGGAGATCAGCCTGCGGGTGACGCCGGGCGAGAGCAGCGCGTCCCCTTCGGCGACCACCCGGACCGCCTGCAGCAGGTCCTCCGGCTCGGTGTCCTTGACCAGGAACCCGCTGGCGCCCATGCGCAGCGCCTCGAAGATGTACTCGTCCAGGTCGAAGGTGGTGAGGATGATGATCCGGGGGCCGTCCGGGCCGGACTCGGCGAGGATCCGCCCGCTGGCGGCGAGCCCGTCGGTGCCGGGCATCCGGATGTCCATCAGGACGACGTCGGGGCGGGCCGAGGCGGTCAGCCGGACCGCTTCGGCACCGTCGGCGGCCTCGGCCACCACCTCGATGTCGGGGGCGCTGTTCAGCAGGGCCCGGAACCCCGCCCGGACCAGCGACTGGTCGTCGGCCAGCAGTACTCTGATCAATCCTCGCCCCTCACTGTGGTCGAGCGCTCCTCACCCGGCCCCACCCATCATCCGGCAACATCGCGTCCGGCATCGCCGGGGCGGGGGGAACCGCCGCCGGCCGGGAAGTGCGGGAGCCGCGCCCGGACCTCGAAGCCCCGGCCGCCCGGCCGCGGCCCGGCGGAGAAGTCCCCGCCCAGCAGCGCGGCGCGCTCGCGCATCCCGGTGATGCCGTTTCCGGGGCGGACCCCGTCCGGCGCGCCGCCGCCGTCGTCGGAGACCGAGATCTCCAGCCACCGCTCGCCGAAGACCAGGCCGACCCGGGCGTGCGCCGCCCCGCTGTGCCGGACCGCGTTGGTCAGCGCCTCCTGGACGATCCGGTAGCCGGTCGCCTCGACGTTGGGCGGCAGCCGCCGCTCCCCGGTGGCCTGCACCGACACCTCCAGCCCGGCGGTGCGGGTCTCCTCGGCCAGCGCCGCCAGGCCGTCCAGCGCGGGGGCGGGGCTGCGGGGCGCCTTCTCATCGACGGCCCGCAGCACGTCCAGCGTGGCGCGCAGCTCCTGCAGGGCCGACTTGCTGGTCCGCTTGATGGTGGCGAGCGCCTCGGCGGCGCGCTCCGGCTCGGATTCGATCAGGTAGAGCGCCGTGCCCGCCTGCACGTTGATCAGCGAGATGCTGTGCGCCACGGTGTCGTGCACCTCGCGGGCCAGCCGCAGCCGCTCGTCGGCGGCGCGGCGCAGGATCTCCTCCTCCCGGCTGCGCGCGGCGTCGGCCCGGCGCTGCTCCTGCACGTAGAGATAGTCGCGGCGCCAGCGCACCAGCTCGGCGGAGATCAGTACGACCAGCACCCAGGCGAGGACGCCGAACGCCTGGCCGATGCGGAACGCGCCCTCGTCGGTGAACTCCCAGGCGTAGACGGTGAGCCACTGCGCGATCCCCAGCGTCCAGCCCTGCCACCGCATGCCCTGCGCGACCGGGACGAACAGCGCGAGCGCGGCGCAGAGCATCAGCGGGCCGTCGGGGAAGCCGAGCGGGTAGTAGACCGTGGCGGAGGGGACCACGACCAGGCCGGTCGGCACCGGGGCGGTGCGCACCCAGAGCAGCGGCACGGTGCCGAGCAGGATCAGCGCGTAGCCGAGGAATCCGAGGTCGCTCAGGGACCGCTCGAACTGCGGGGTGTGCCACAGGTCCAGGGCGACCGTGGGCAGAGCGACGGCCGCCGCGATCACGGCGGCGATCAGGACGTCGGTCCGGGACGGACGGGGAGGCAGGCGGATCATCGCGGTTCGACGTTACGCGCCCCCGCCCCGGTCGGGGGTCCCCCAGGGGGAGGTTCCCCGGGCCGGGGCGTACTCCGCCGGGAGTACGCCCCGGCCCCGGCCGGGCCCGCGCCCCGGGACGGGGCGGCCGTCCCCGGGGCCCCGGCCGCCGGGCTACGGGGCTCCGGGCCGGCGCCGGCGGCGCTCGCCGACCGCGCGGGCGAGCGGTTCGGCCCCCATCGAGGCGAGCAGCAGCACCGCCCCGGCCGCGCCCAGCGGCGTCATCGCCTCGCCGAGGAAGGCCACCGACAGCAGCGCCGCGGTCAGCGGCTCGGCCAGCGTGCCGACGGCCGCCCCGGTGTCGGAGGCGGTCCGCAGCCCGGCGAAGTAGGCCAGGTAGGCCAGCACGGTGGGCACCGTGCCGAGGAAGGCGAGCAGGGCCAGGGTGTCGGCCCGCACCGGCACCGCGAGGCCGGTCGCGGCCCCGGCGGGGAGCAGCAGCACCGCGCCGATGAGCATGCCCAGCCCGGCGTTGGCCAGCGGCGACAGGCCCTCCACCGGCCTCCGGTTGACCAGGGTCATCGCGGAGAAGGCCAGCCCGGCGCCGAGCGCGCAGGCCAGGCCGCCGGCCAGCCGGGCGGGGGAGCCGCCGGTCCCGGGGAACCCGGCGAGCAGCGCCAGGCCCGCGACGGCCAGCAGCACCGGCACGGCCAGCCGCGCGCCGGGCCGGCTCCGGGACAGCGCGCACACGCCCGCCGCGACGAAGACCGGCACGCTGCCGATCTTGACCAGCGTGGCCAGGCCCACCGGGATCAGCGCGAGCGAGCCGAAGTAGAGCATCTGGAACACCGCGTGCAGGGCGCCGTTGACCGCCAGCCGCCGGAGCAGCGGCCGGGAGCGCGGAATCCGCCCCAGCTCCCCGGTGGCCAGGAGGAAGGCGGAGATGAGCAGGCCGGCCAGGAGCAGCCGGTAGGTCGCCGCGGCCATCGGGGCGACCCCCTGGGCCTGCAGCAGGTGCCCGGCGGGCCCGCCGGTGCCCCAGAGCACCCCGGCGAGCAGCAGCAGCGCGAACCCGCGCTGGGACGGCGCGCGGAAGGGGGCCGCGGCCTGCGCCGCGGGAAGGGAAGACGACACGAAGAGGACTCCTCCGTCGACGGGACAAGGGGTCGTCGAGGGGCGTCCGCGATCACTTGAGGAGCCCTCCGCGGCTCACCGCGGGGGGAGGACCCGGCGCCCCGGTCAGCCGACCGGAGGGGGCGTCACGAAAAGCCGTGACTCGTGCTCCATCGCTTCCTCGCACTCTTCCGCGCCCACCGCCCGCCCGACCGGGCGGGACGTGTCCGGGACACGCTACCGCGCGGACCCGTCGGATGACAGGGCGACCCCGGCTCCCCAACGGTGGACCACCGGCCCCGGACCGGTCGGCCGAGGAGGCCGCGGTGCCTCGGGCGGCACCGCCCGGGCCGGGGAGCGGGTCGGCGCCCGCGAACCCGCCCGGGGCCCTGCGGCCCCGATCCGCTCCCGAGATCCGGACGAGCCGATCCGCGGGCCGGCCGTCGCCGAGGGACCGCTCGGCCGCATCGCGGGCCGGCCGCGCAGGTGCGGGACCCGGCGCCGCGGCCGGGGAAAGGGGTCCTGCGCCCCAGCGGCGCCGATGCGCGGGCGGCGGCCCTCCGCCGTGCGGTGCCCCGTGTCCCGGCGCTGCCGGTCGGGGCTCTCCACGACCGTCGGGTGCGCGGCCGGCCGCCCGGGCCCTTCGCCCTCGCGCCGTCCCGCTTCCCCGCCGGTCTCGGCGTTGCGGCCCTGCCAGAGCCGCAACGCCAGGACCAACGCGGGAGGGAGGGGCGTGCCGGGGCGGAGCGGGCGCCTCGCGGGGCGGGCCGCGCGAGGCGCCCGCATACCCGGCAGGTTCTCAGCGGGTGAAGGCGCCCTCGGGCGGGGCGGGGGAGTCCTCGGCGGCGCCGTCGCGGACCGGTGCGGCCCCCGAGGCGAACCGCTCCAGGTCCGGGCCGCAGACGAGCCGGGCCATGTCCGGGTCGCGGTGGGCGCGGCGGCCCAGCTCGTCGACGGGCAGCGGGCGGTCCGAGGCGGCCAGGACGAGGTTGCCGAACCGGCGCCCGCGCAGCACGGAGGGCTCGGCGATCAGCGCGGTGTGCGCGAAGGCGGTGGCGGCGGTGGCCAGCTGCGCCCTGGTGTGCGCCAGGCGCCCGCCGTCGGCGACGTTGACCGCGAGCACGCCGCCGGGGCGGAGCACGCGCGCCGCGTCGGCGTGGAACTCGGCGGTGGTCAGCGCGGCCGGGGTGCGCGCACCCGCGAACACGTCGCACACGACCAGGTCGGCGGTGCCGTCCCGGCGCTCGGCCAGCCAGGTCCGGGCGTCGCCGATGCCGACCCGGATCCCGGCCCGCCGGTCCAGCGGGAGCTCCCGGCGGACCAGCTCGACCAGGCCGGCGTCGATGTCCACGGCCCGCTGCCGCGATCCCGGCCGGGTCGCGGCGATGTAGCGGGCCAGGGTCAGCGCGCCCGCGCCGAGGTGGAACGCGTCGATCGGCCGCCCGGCCGGCGCCGCGAGGTCGGCGACGTGCCCGAGCCGGCGCACGTACTCGAAGTCCAGGTGCGTCGGGTCCGCCAGGTCGACGTGCGACTGCGGCGTCCCGTCCACCACCAGCAGCCAGGAGTCCGCCCGGTCGGCGTCCCGCAGCAGCTCCGTCCGCGGCCCGTCCGCTGCCGTCTCGGCTCCCATGCCCGCCCCCTGCGCCGTCGGCGGGAGAAGGGCCGCCGGCGCCGGAGAACCCGCCGCCCCGCCCTCTCCCGCGATGATCCGCCCGGCCGGGGCGCCTCCCCGGTCCGCAACCAAAGGTACGGCCGGCGCGGCCCTGGTCGGACCGGGAGCCGGGACGATGATCTTGGCGTTGCGGGGGTACCGGAGCGCCCTGATGCCCCCGCAACTCCAAGATCATCGGGGAGGGGCGCTCCCGGTCCGGCGAGGGCGCGGCCGGCGGGGTGCGCGGGCGTCACCCCCAGGGCAGGTCGCCGTACCCGCCCCGGTAGAAGACGAGCGGGCCGCCGCCGGCCGCCCTGCCGGTGTCCAGGTGGTGCACGCGGGCGACGACGATCAGGTGGTCGCCGGCGGGGTGCTCGGCCTCGACGGAGCACTCGAGCCAGGCCGGCGCGCCGTCCAGGACGGGGGCCCCGGAGGGGGAGGGGAAGTGGCAGAGGCCGGCGAACTTGTCGCCGCCCTTCGAGGCCAGTCGGCGGCAGGCCTCCTCCTGGTCGGCGCCGAGGATGCTGACGGCGAGCCGGTCCGCCCGGCGGAGCGCGGGCCAGCTGGTGCTGGTGTGGGCGACGCAGAAGCCGACCAGCGGCGGGTCCAGCGAGACCGAGGTGAAGGAGTTGGCGGCCAGGCCCGCGGGGCGGCCGGACTCCGGGTCGCGGCAGGTGATGGCGACGACGCCGGTGGGGAAGCGGCCCAGCGCGTCGCGGAACCGGTGCCCATCGACCGGAGGGCGGTCCGGGGCGGGGCCGCGGGGCGCGGCGGAGCCGTTGGCGCGGTGCTGCGGGGCCGCCCCGGGGGGCGGGGCCTCGACGATGGTGCGGTTCGCGCATCCGGGGTTGCCGGCAGACATGGGCGTCGCCCTTCCTGTGCGGGGCCGAGTTCGTCCGGAGCGGCGGCGGCCGCTTGACCCAAGCGCTTGCTTGGTTCATCACTGTACCCGCTTTTCCGCGCCCCGTCACGGGGGCGGTCTCTTGACACCAAGCAGTTGCTTGGTATTGGGTCGGTGCGGGTCGATCGGAACCCGGGCCGCGCCCGCGCCGAGCGGGACGGGCGCGGCCCCGGGCACGGGGAAGGAGGCCGAGGCGGTGGGCGCACCCCTGCGGGACGCGGCGGCCGTGGCCGGCGTCGGATACACCCCCTTCAGCAAGGACTCCGGGGTCAGCACCACCACGCTGGCCTGCGAGGCGATCCTCGCGGCGCTGGACGACGCCGGGCTGGCCCCCGAGGACGTCGACGGGATCGCCACCCACCGGGTCGGCGACTCCAGCCCGCCCTGGGTGGTGGCGCCCGCCCTCGGCATCGAGGACCAGGGCTGGTACCTGGACCAGTTCGGCGGCGGCAGCGTCTCGCACGCGGTGCTCGGCCAGGCCGCCATGGCCATCGCCGCCGGCGTCGCCGAGACCGTCGTCTGCTACCGCGCGATCAACGCCCGGTCGGAGTTCCGGATGGGCGGCCAGGGCCGGCCCCCGGCGGGCGCCTTCGACCTGCAGTACCAGGCGCCCTACGGGCTGCTCGCGCCGGTGCAGCACTACGCGCTGCTGGCCCGCGCGCACATGCTGGCCTACGGCACCTCCCACGAGCACCTCGGCGCGGTCGCCGTCGGCCAGCGGGAGAAGGCGGCCGGCAACCCGCGCGCGCTCAAGCGGGACCCGATCACCATGGAGGACTACCTGGCCTCCCGGTGGATCGCCGAGCCGTTCCGGCTGCTGGACTGCTGCCTGGAGACCGACGGCGCCTGCGCCCTGGTGCTGACCTCCGCCGAGCGCGCCCGGGACCTGCGCCGGCCCCCGGTGAACATCACCGGTGCGGCCTGGGGCGGAGGGCACTCCTCCTACTCGGGGGCGGGGGCCGGCGGGATCGGCGCGGACACGACCACCTCGGCCGCCGCCCGGCTGGCGCCGCGGCTGTACGCGATGGCCGGCCTCGGCCCGGCCGACGTCGACGTCGCCGAGCTCTACGACTGCTTCACCTGGACCGTCCTGGTGCAGCTGGAGGACTACGGGTTCTGCGCCAAGGGCGAGGGCGGCCCGTACGCGGCCTCCGGCGCGCTGCGGACCGGAGGGGAGCTCCCGGTCAACACGCACGGCGGCTTCCTCTCCGAGGGGTACGTGCACGGCATCAACCACGCGGCCGAGGCGGTCCAGCAGCTGCGCGGCGAGGCGGGCGGGCGCCAGGTCCCCGGGGCGGAGGTCGCGCTCTCCACCGCGCAGCCGGGGTACGTGCTGGCCGGGACCTCGGCGCTGCTGCTGACGGCCGCCCGCTGAACGGCGGAGCGCGCGGGCCGCCCCCGGCGGTAGGAGAGAGGAGAGGCCATGACCGAACCGGCACGCCCCCGGCCCGGCGCGGACCGGGACTCCGCTGGCTGGTGGGAGCTGGTGCGCGGGCACCGGCTCACGGTGCAGGGCTGCACCGGCTGCGGGCTGCTCCGCTTCCCCGCGCGGGAGTTCTGCCCGGCCTGCCGCTCGCGGTCGTGGGAGTGGCGGGACTCCGCCGGGACCGGGCGGGTCGCCGCCTGGACCGTCACCCACCGGCCGTTCCACCCCGCGTTCGCCGCCGAGACGCCCTACACGGTGCTCCGCGTCGCCCTGGACGACGGCCCGGGGCTGCACTGCTGGGGCCGGCTCGCCGGCGCCGGCCCCGAGGTGCTCGCCGCCGGCCTGCCGGTCGAGGCGGTCTTCACCGACGCGGAGCCCGGCCTGACCCTGGTGGACTGGCGCCCGGCGGCGGCACCGCGCTGACGGCGCGCCCCCGGGTCACCCGGCCGGGTCCCCCTCGGCCAGGCGGCGCAGGCGCACCTTGTCGATCTTGCCGTTGGCGTTGGCGGGCAGCGAGTCGGCCAGCACCACCCGGCGGGGGACCTTGTAGTTGGACATGTTCCGCTCGGCCCAGGAGGCGATCTCGGCCGGGGAGGCGCCGGAGCCGGGGGCGGGGACGACGAACGCGCAGCCGACCTCGCCCAGGCGCGGGTCGGGCACCGGGACCACCGCGGCCCGCGCGACCGCGGGGTGCCGCATCAGCAGGGACTCGATCTCGGCGGGGTAGGCGTTGAACCCGCCGACGATGAACATGTCCTTCTTCCGGTCCACCACCGACAGGTTCCCCTCCCGGTCGAGGACGCCGATGTCGCCGGTGCGCAGCCGGCCGCGCCCGTCGACCGCCTCGGCGGTGCGCTCCGGGTCGCCCCAGTAGCCGAGCATCACCCCGTGCCCGCCGACCAGGATCTCGCCGCGCTCACCGGGCGGCAGCGGCGCCCCGCTCTCCCCGACGACCTCGACGGTGACCCCGGGCATGGCGCGGCCGGCGCTCCCGGCGATGGTCTCCACCGGGTCGCCCGCCCTGGTCATCGAGACCACGGTGCCCTCGATCAGCCCGTAGGCGTTGACCATCCGGCGGACCACCCGCTCGTCGAGGAGGCGGCGCACCAGCTCCGGGGGGACCGAGGCCGCCCCGCAGATGCCGACCCGCAGCGAGGGCGCGGTCCGGCCGGAGGCCGCCAGGCCCTCCAGGATCCCCTGGAACAGGGTGGGCGGCCCGGCGAGGACGCCGACCCCCTCCTCGGTGATCAGGTCCAGCAGCGCACCGGGGTCGAAGACCGGCACCGGCAGCAGCACCGCCGCCCGCATCACCCCCGCCAGCAGCCCCGCGTTGACCCCGAAGCCGTGCGAGAACGGCGCGATCACCGGGTAGCGGTCGCCCTCGCCCAGCGTCACCACCTCGGCCCAGTCCCAGTAGCCGCGGAGCAGCTGGCCGTGCGGGATCATCACGCCCTTGGGCGCCCCGGTCGTCCCGGAGGTCGCCAGGATCTCGGCCAGGTCCCCCGGGCCCACCGCCAGCGCGCGCTCCTCGGCCGCGGCGGCGGGGACCCGCCCGCCTCCGGCCAGGAACTCCTCGAAGGAGCGGGTCCCGGCGCGCCGCGCCGCGGGGTCGCCCGGTCCGGCGTCGAGCAGCACCGCCCGGTCGAGGCCGGGCAGCCCGGCGAACGGGCGCCCGTCCGCGGGCGGCCCCTCGGCCCCTTCGATCAGCCGCACGAACGAGGTGTCCAGGAAGTGCTCGGTGCAGAGCAGCAGCCGGGCCCCGGTGCGGCGCAGCAGGTCGGCGGCCTCCAGGCCCTTGAACCGGGTGGAGAGCGGGACCAGGACCGCCCCGGCGTCCCACACCCCGAAGGCGGCGGCCGCCCACTGCGGGGTGTTCGGGCCGAGCAGGGCGACCCGGTCGCCGGGGCGTACCCCGGCGGCGATCAGCGCGCGCGCGGTCCGCCGCGCCCCTTCGGCGAGGCCGGCCGCGGTGGTCCGCTCGGAGCCGGAGGCGAGCAGCACACCCTCGGGGCGGGACCGGGCCCGGGACCGGAGCATGCGGGGGATGGACGTCCACCCGGGCGGCAGGGGCGCGAACCCGGGCTCGGGGGCGGGGCGGGGGCTGCTCTGCTGCATCGCGGATCCTCTCTGCGGGCCGGGACCCGCACGGAAGGGGGGAAACCGGGGAGGAGGCGGAAGAGGAGGCGGCAGGGGAGGGAGGGAAGGGGAAGCGGAGGGCGGTACCGGCCGCCGGCCACCGGGAGCGTGGTGAAGGCCCGGTGCAGAGGAACCACCGGAGCCGAGCGGCCCGGGGAGCGACGCCCGCCCCGGCCGGTGGAACGCGGGCGACCCCTTCGAGAGCGGGAGGCCGGACCGGGCGCCTGCCGGGGACCGAAGCCGGTTCCCGGCGGCGCCTGAGCTCCGCCGGGTCGGGTGCCTTCCGAGCGGGCCGCACCGGGTCGGAGCCGGAGGCCGCGCGCGGTCCCGGGCGCTTCGCCGGTAAAGGTTGCGGGTACGGCTTCCGGGCCTGCTGCAGGCGGGGTTCCAGGGGCCGCGGCCCCGCCGGCTGCGGCGTGCCCGCCGCATACCGGGTCGGGCGCTTCCGGGCGGGCCGCACCGGGTCGGGGCCGGAGGTCGCGCGCGGTCCCCGGACCCGGCCGCAGAGGCGGCGGGCGGCACCCGGTACGCCTCCAGGGCCCGCTGCAGGCAGGGGCCCGGATGGGCGCCTCTCGGCCCTCCCGGTGCATCCCCATCGGCCGGGAACGCGGCCCGCCGGGGGCCGCCGACCGGGGCCCGTGCGGGCCGTGCGGGCCGCTCGGAAGGGAGCCGCGGGGCGGTGCCCCCGGCCTCCGGGTTTCCGCGGCGCCCGTGCCCGGGGCGGGGCGGCCGCCCCGCCCCCCGCGTTCCGGTCGGTGGCGGGTGCGCCGCGGGAGGCCGGGCCGCGTCCGTGGTGCGGCGGGGAGGGTCACAGGGCGCCGCGGTCGCGGCCCAGGTGGTGGCCGCGCTCGTCGGTGAGCGAGCCGGAGGCGGGGCCGGGCGGCAGGTCCGGGCCGGCGGCGCCGGTGACCACGTCGATGTGGACCGGGGTGGCGGCGAGCAGGGCCTGCTCGATCCGCTTGGTCCACATCGGGTTGCCCACCAGGGACTCCCGGATGAAGGAGACGTGCAGGGCCGCGGTGTCCAGGGTGCCCGGGCGGGACACCCGCAGCTCCCAGGAGCCGATGCCGTCGATCGGCGCCAGCGCCCGCTCCAGCCGGGGGAGCGAGATCCGGCGCCCCCGGACCAGCACCCCGTCGCCCACGGTGTACCCCGGCAGCGGGACCAGGTCGGCGCCCTCGGCCGCCTCGGCGGCGAATCCGGTGCGCACCGCGGCCCCCTCCAGCGCCGAATGCCACAGCGGCCGGGTGACCAGCTCGGCCGTGCCCGCCGGGTAGGGGGCCCGCAGCACCTCGTCCTTGGCCGGCGGGGCCAGCTCCACCAGGCCCGGCCGGGGCTGGTGCAGCCCGCCGCCGGAGCCGTCCCGGCAGGCCACCGGCACCTGGAGCAGCGGGTCGACGAACAGGTCGGCCACCTCGGCGTCGAACTCCGCCGCCAGCTGCCGGCGGCTGTGCTCCCCGGTGATCTCCCCGGCCAGCAGGATCCGGCGCAGCCCCAGGTCGAGCGGGTCCACCAGGAACTCCGCGTGCATCCGGGCCAGCAGGTCCAGCGCGCCGGTCGGGGTTGCGACCAGCACCGTGGCGGCCAGCGACTCCAGCGCCCGGTGCAGCCGCATCCGCCCGCGCGGCCCCAGCGAGGCCGCGGAGGCGCCCGCGGCGGCCGCCGCCTCCGCCACCAGGGGGCCGGTCTGCTCGCCGTCGCCGTTGAGGGCGACCGCCACCCGGTCGCCGGGTCCGACGCCGGCCCGGGCCAGCACCGCGGCGCCCACCTCCACCGCGGCGGCGCGGTCGGCCGCGGTCAGCGGGACGGCGCTCTCCGCGTCCGGCGAGACCAGCAGTACCTCCCCCGGCCCCCCGGCCCCGGCGGGCGGGGCGGGGAAGGGGGCGTCGGCGCGGATCCACGCCGGTTCCGGCACCCGGCTCATCCCGGGACCACCTCCTGCTTGAAGAGCTTGATCGAGTTGCAGACGTGCTCGTGGGCGAGTCCGCCGACCTGGGCCTGGAGCAGCAGGTCGGTGGCGCCCGCCTCGCGGATCCGCTCGACCGCGGCGCGGGAGCCGGCCACGTCGTCGATGACCACCATGCGGTGCCGGCCCAGTACCTCCAGCGCCTCCTCCGGGGGCATGCCGGCGGCCAGCTGGCCGAGCACCCGGTGGGTGGCGTGCCGGGCGTCGTAGTAGTCCGGCGGGGTGACCAGGTTGACCTGGCGGCGGATGTACCAGAGCACCGCGTCGGAGGCGGTCTGCACCGCCTCGTCCCGGGTGGGCGCCACGTGCCAGGGGATCATCAGCGCGACCCGGCGGGTGTCCGGGTCGAAGCCGTGCTCGGCCAGGGTGCGCTTGTAGGCGGCGATGTCCTCGGCGACGTCGTCCAGCCCCTTGAGCATGGTCATGCCGAGCAGGTTGTAGCCGCGGCGCGCCGCCGCCAGGTACCCCTCCAGGCTGGTGGAGGCCACCCACACCGGGGGGTGCGGCTCCTGGGTCGGGCGGGGGTAGACCGAGACGCCGGGCACCTGGAAGTAGGGGCTGTCGATGGTGACCGGGGAGCCGTCGGCCCGCCAGATCTCCAGCACCGCCTCCAGCGATTCCTCCCAGATCCGCCGGGACTGCTCGAAGGGGCGCTGGAAGGCCTGGTACTCCAGCGGGGAGGCGCCGCGGCCGGTGCCGAACTCGACCCGGCCGCCGGAGAGCACGTCCAGGGTGGCCACCCGCTCCGCGGTGCGGATCGGCGGCTGGAACGGCAGCAGCACCACCCCCAGGCCGAGCCGGAGGCGGCGGGTGCGCTGGGAGATCGCGGCGAGGATCAGGTCGGGGGCGGAGGAGTGCGAGAAGCCCCGGGTGAAGTGGTGCTCCACGAACCAGGCGGCCTCGTAGCCGAGTTCGTCGGCCAGTTCGGCCTGGGCCAGCACGTTGTCGAAGGCGCGCCGCTCGACCTCGCGGGTGCGGCCCCGGACCTCGACTTCGTACCCCAGGCTGACTCGTAGGGACGGCATGGCGCCTCCGGTCTTCGACGGTCACGAGCAACCAAGCGAACGCTTGGTAGCGTATCAGTGCGGTACCGGACCGACAACGAATCCGGAGCGCGCCGCCGCCGGGGAGGGCGCCGATGTTTACCCGGACCCGGCCGGCTCGCAGCCCGGACACCCGCTCCCGCCCGCCCGGCCCGCCTTCTTCGCCCAACCGTTACCGGGGGTTCCGTCCCCGGGAGCCGTGCCATCGTCATGCGCCGTCAGCGTGTGCGGGACGCGCACCGCGATGAGCAACGGCACTGGAGGAATCAATGCGAGGCAGGTTGAGGCGGGCCCTGGCGGCCGCCGCGGCCGCCGCCGCCGTCCTGGCCGGGGCGGCCGCCCCGGCGCAGGCCGAGCCGGCGGGCACCCTGGCCCTGGCCGGCCCGGTGGCCCAGGGCGAGGCCGCGAAGTTCGGCTACGGCACCCCCGACCCGCACGGCGCCAACTGGATCGGCGTCTACCACCGGGGCGAGGGGCCGGTCGAGGAGGAGTACACCGAGCCCTCCCTGGCCTGGGCCTACGCGCCCGAGGCCGAAGGGGAGGCCGAAGTGGACACCGCCGCGCTGCGCGCCGGCGACTACACCGCCTACCTCCTGGCCCGGGACGGCTACGAGTGGCTGGCCGAGCCGGTCGACTTCACCGTCACCGACGACCGCCCGGTCTCCTTCCCCGCCGACGAGATCACCCTGCGCAACGGGCGCGAGGGCGACGCCTACCAGGCCTCCGTCGGCGGGCTCGCCTCCGGCGGCGGAGAGCCGGAGTTCAGCAAGGCCTCCGGCCCGGAGTGGGCCGAGGTGGCCGCGGACGGCACCGTCACCGGCACCCCCGACCAGGGCGGCGCCGACGCCGAGGTGGTCGTCGAAGCGGCCGGCGCGGACGGCTCCACCGACCGGATCACCGCCGTCGTCCCGGTCCGCGAGGAGAAGGAGCCGCTGGTCGGCGAGCTCGACGTGATGAGCTACAACACCTGGCACGCCGGCACGCAGGTCGACGGGTACCACGAGAAGCAGCTCCGCTACCTCGCGGAGAGCGGCCCCGACATCGTCGGCCTGCAGGAGACCGAGGGCGAGGCGGCCGAGCGGCTGGCCGGCGCGCTCGGCTGGTACCACTGGCAGTCCCCCGGCAGCCTCGGCGTGATCAGCAAGTACCCGATCACCGAGGAGCGCGGCGAGGTCAACGCCTCGGGCAGCGTCAAGATCGCGCTGGACGGCGAGGAGTCCGAGGTCGCGGTCTGGAACGTCCACCTCGGCTACACCCCCTACGGCCCCTACGACGCCTGCGACGCGGGCATGCCGGTGGACCGCATCCTGGAGCGCGAGGCCGAGTCCGGGCGCACCCCGCAGATCGAGGACACCGTCGCCGCGATGGAGGAGGACATCGCCGCCGCCGGCGACGTTCCGGTGCTGCTGCTCGGGGACTTCAACTCGCCGTCCCACCTGGACTGGACCGAGGCCAACCGGGAGAAGAACTGCGGCTACGCCGACGTGCCCTGGCCCGCCTCCACGGTGCCCGCCGGCGCCGGCCTGACCGACTCCTTCCGCGAGGCCCACCCCGACCCGGTGGCCGAGCCCGGCACCACCTGGTCCCCGCTGTTCCCCCGCCGGGACGGCGCCACCGGGGTGAAGGAGCCCCAGGACCGGATCGACTTCGTCTACTACGCCGGGGACCTGGAGGTCCGCGGCTCCGAGGCGCTGGTCGCCGGAGACCCGCAGGTCTACCCGGACCACGCCGGCAACGAGTGGACCTCCGACCACGCGGCGGTGATGACCGCCTTCGCGCTGGACGGCTGACCCCCGCCCGCCGTCCGGCTGCGGGCGGCACAGCGGAGCGCTAGCCTGGAACCCCTCTGACCACCAGGCTTGCCCTGACGCATCACCAACCGAGGAGTGGCCGTGCTGCTGCGGATGTCGACCCTGTTCCTGCGCACCCTGCGCGAGGACCCAGCGGACGCAGAGGTGCCGAGCCACAAGCTGCTGGTCCGCGGCGGCTACGTGCGCCGCGCCGCCCCCGGCGTCTACAGCTGGCTGCCGCTCGGCAAGCTGGTCCTGGAGAACGTCGCCGGCGTCGTCCGCGAGGAGATGAACCGGATCGGCGGCCAGGAGGTGCTGCTGCCCGCGCTGCTGCCCCGCGAGTACTACGAGGCCACCGGCCGGTGGACCGAGTACGGCGACACCCTGTTCCGGCTCACCGACCGGAAGGGCGCCGACTACCTGCTCGCCCCCACCCACGAGGAGGTCTTCACCCTCCTGGTCAAGGGCGAGTACTCCTCCTACAAGGACTTCCCGGTCATCCTCTACCAGATCCAGGAGAAGTTCCGGGACGAGGCCCGCCCCCGGGCCGGCGTGCTGCGCGGCCGCGAGTTCCACATGAAGGACTCCTACTCCTTCGACATCGACGACGAGGGCCTGCAGCGCTCCTACGCCAAGCACCGCGACGCCTACGTCCGCACCTTCGACCGGCTCGGCCTGCGCTACGTCATCGTCTCGGCGACCTCCGGCGCGATGGGCGGCTCAGCCTCCGAGGAGTTCCTCGCCGAGACCCCGAACGGCGAGGACACCTTCGTCCGCAGCACCGAGTCGGACTACGCGGCCAACGTCGAGGCGGTCAAGGTCCCCGCGCCGCCCGCGCGGCCGATCGAGGGCCTGCCCGAGGCGGCCGTGCACCACACCCCGGACACCCCCACCATCGAGACCCTGGTCGACCACCTCAACGGGGCCGGCCTGGGCCGCACCTTCACCGCCGCCGACACCCTGAAGAACGTCCTGGTCAAGGTCAGGCGGCCGGGGGAGGAGGAGTGGGAGGTCATCGGCATCGGCGTGCCCGGCGACCGCGAGGTCGACGTGAAGCGCCTGGAGGCCGCCCTGGAGCCCGCCGAGGTCGCCCTCCTCGAAGAGGCCGACTTCGCCGCCCGCCCCTACCTGGTCAAGGGCTACGTCGGCCCGGCCGCGCTGCAGGGCAACAAGCTCGCCTACTACGCCGACCCGCGCATCGTGGCCGGCACCGCCTGGGTCACCGGCGCGGACAAGGCCGACCACCACGTGGTGGACCTGGTCTGCGGCCGCGACTTCACCCCCGACGGCGTGCTCGACGTCGCCGACGTGCGCGACGGCGACCCCTCCCCGGACGGCAAGGGCACGCTCTACACCGCGCGCGGCATCGAGATCGGCCACGTCTTCCAGCTGGGCCGCAAGTACGCCGACGCCTTCGAGGTGGACGCGCTCGGCCCGGACGGCAAGCCCAAGCGGATCACCATGGGCTCCTACGGTGTCGGAGTCTCCCGCCTGGTCGCCTCCATCGTCGAGCAGTCGCACGACGGCAAGGGCATCGTCTGGCCGCGCGCCGTGGCCCCCGCCGACGTGCACGTGGTCGCCACCGGCAAGGGCGAGCAGATCGAGGTCGCGCTGCGGCTGGCCGAGGAGCTGGAGGGCAAGGGCGTCCGCGTCCTGGTCGACGACCGCAAGGGCGTCTCCCCGGGCGTGAAGTTCACCGACGCCGAGCTGCTCGGCGTGCCCACCGCCCTCATCGTCGGCAAGGGCCTGGCCGACGGCGTCCTGGAGCTCCGCGACCGCCGCACCGGCGACCGCGAGGAGGTCTCCCTGGACTCCGCCGTCGCCAAGGTCACCGCCATCGTCGAGGCCGACGAGAAGGACTGACGCGACGTCTTGGAGGGCGCTCCGCCGCACCTGCGGGGGAGCGCCCTCCGCCGTAGAATCGGGGCGGCTCCCGGCCGGTCGCAAGAAGATAACGCCCGTTGTTTCCCCAGGTCATTCGCTCTGAGTCCCGCGCACGCGGGAATGGACCGGGATAATGGCACGCATGACGATCTACACCGTGCTGAGTCCCGCGCACGCGGGAATGGACCGGCCTTGCGGTCGGTGCGGACCCTGGCGGGCGGCTGAGTCCCGCGCACGCGGGAATGGACCGGTGCAGCGACCATGGTGTACACCCCCCGGCCCCTGAGTCCCGCGCACGCGGGAATGGACCGACGAGGAGGAGGACGAGGCCGACGCGGAGGTTCTGAGTCCCGCGCACGCGGGAATGGACCGGGCCGCTACCCCGCCCGCCGGACCGTCGAGGCCTGAGTCCCGCGCACGCGGGACCACCGCCCCAGGGCGGTCAGTCGCCCTCGTTCTCCTCTGCTGCGGTGGGGGAGGGCGAGGGTGCCGCCTTCTCCGGGTAGCCGGGGAAGGCCGGGAGGTCGCCGCCCCATTCCAGGGAGCGGGCGACGGCAGCCTGGAGGGCGCTCGCGGCGAGTTCGCGGAGGGTTCCGCTGCCGGAGGCGGCGCCGGCCAGTTGGAGGGCGCTCTGCGCGGCGGTCTCCTCCAGGGAGCGGGCGTAGCCGCGCAGCTCCTCGGGGTCGTCCGAGTCGGGGAGCGGGTAGGCGGCCTCGGTCGGGGCCGGGTCGGCCTTGCGGGCGACCAGCTCCTCGCGGAAGGTGTCCCGCTGGGCCCGGTGGGCGTCCATGAACCGGCCGGCCCGGTCGCGGTCGCCGCCCTCGGAGCGGGCGCCGATGTAGGTGTAGCCGTAGACGGCGGCGTGCGCGGCGCGCAGCGCGTCCTGCAGGGCGGAGACCTCGCCCGGCCCCTCGTCGGCCGAGGCCGACGGGGAGGACCCGGACGGGGAGCGGGGCGGTGTCGCTGTCACGAGGCCTCCTCGGCGAGCAGGTGGGCATGGCCGATCTCGCAGGCGCCGACCGAGGCGAGCAGCTGGGCCAGCGCCGGCTCCAGCACCTGGGCGCACTCGCGGGCGCGGCCCACCGCGGCGGCCTCCTCGAGGCTCTGCAGGTCCGCGGTGGACGGGGGCTCCTCGGGGACCGGTTCGGGGGAGGGCGACGGGCCGCCGTCGCCGCCCCGCTCCGCGTCCTCCGCCCCCTCCTCCGCCGCGGAGTCCTCGGGCAGCCGGTCGCGGAGCGCGGCCAAATGCTCCTCGTGGTGGGCGAGGAAGGACTCCAGCAGCTCCGCCGGGCCCTCGCCGGCCCCGACCGCGGCGCGGTACCGGGCGATGAGCCGCTCCTTGGCGGCGACGGCGCCGCGCAGGATCCGCTCGTCCTGGCCGACCTCGCTGGGGTACCAGCGGACGCCGCAGCCGGCCGCGCCCGCGGCCGCCGCCGCGGCGAGGGCCCCGAGCAGGGCGGCGCGCCGGGTGACCGCGGTGCCGCCGGAGCGGGAGCCTGCGCGGCGGGAGGGGCCGTCCCCTTCGACCGACTCGCCCAACCTCGTCCTCCTCCTCAGGTCACCGCGGGATGCGGTTCCATCTTTCCATGCACGGGCGCCCCTCCCGCGCACGCGCGGACCCGCGAAGACGCGTGGAACCCCCGCTCCATCGGGGATCGCGCGCCCTTCGCTGCGCGGATTGCCTGGGGAGGCCGCGATTGTGGATACCCTTGGACACGAACCGCGGTCGCAGCGACGCGCGGACGACTTTCATGCACAGCTGGACCGCCCCGGACATCCGTCTGCGGAGCCGGGCGGAATTCCCCGGAGAGAGGAATACGGATGGGGGCGCAGGCTCGCCAGGACCGCTTGGCCGCCGTGCTTGAGCCGGTGCTGGCCGAGGCAGGCCTGGAGCTGGAGGCCGTCGAGGTCGTCCCGGCCGGCAAGCGGCGGCTGCTGCGCGTGGTGGTGGACTCCGAGAACGGGGTCGACCTGGACGCCGTCGGCGAGGTGAGCCAGCTGGTCTCGACCGCTCTGGACGCCTCCGACGCGATGGGCAAGGCCCCCTACGTCCTCGAAGTGACCTCCCCCGGTGTGGACCGGCCGCTGACCCTGGCCCGGCACTGGCGGCGCTCGCGCGGGCGGCTCGTCTCGGTCCGGCTCGCCGAAGGCGGCGAGGTCACCGGCCGGGTACTGGACGCCGACGAGTCGGGCGTCTCCCTGAGCGTCGACGACGCGACGGTCGAGTACGGCTACGCCGACATCGAACGGGCCAAGGTCCAGGTGGAGTTCCGCCGCCCCGCCGACGACGACACCGCCGCGGCGGACTAGAGGGGGAGCCCCGTGGATATCGATATGAGTGTCCTGCGCAGCCTGGAGCGCGAGAAGGACATCTCGGTTGACCTCGTCGTCAAGGCGATCGAGGACGCCCTGCTGATCGCCTACCACCGGCAGGAGGGCACCGAGTCCTCGGCCCGGGTCGAACTGGACCGCGGCAGCGGCCACGTCACGGTCTGGGCGAGCGAGACCGACGAGGAGACCGGCGCCGTCCGCGAGTACGACGCGACCCCGAGCGGGTTCGGCCGGATCGCCACCTCCACCGCCAAGCAGGTCATCCTGCAGCGGTTGCGCGACGCGGAGGACGAGCTGACCCTCGGCGAGTTCGCCGGCCGCGAGTACGAGATCGTCTCCGGCATCATCCAGCAGGGCAAGGACCCGCGGAACGTCCTGGTCGACCTGGGCCGGCTGGAGGCGATCCTGCCCCCGCAGGAGCAGGTCCCCGGCGAGGACTACAACCACGGCGAGCGGCTGCGCGCCTACGTCGTGCAGGTGCGCAAGGGCCACCGCGGCCCCTCGGTCACCCTCTCCCGCACCCACCCCAACCTGGTGCGCAAGCTCTTCGAGCTGGAGGTGCCCGAGATCGCCGACGGCACCGTGGAGATCGCCGCGATCGCCCGGGAGGCCGGCCACCGCACCAAGATGGCGGTCAAGTCCAACAAGACCGGGGTCAACGCCAAGGGGGCCTGCATCGGCCCGCTGGGCAGCCGGGTCCGCAACGTGATGGCCGAGCTCAACGGGGAGAAGATCGACATCGTCGACCACTCCGACGACCCGGCCGTGTTCGTCGGCAACGCGCTGTCCCCCGCCCGGGTGAACCGGGTGGAGGTGCTGGACGCGGCGGCCAAGGTCGCCCGGGTCACCGTGCCCGACTACCAGCAGTCCCTGGCCATCGGCAAGGAGGGGCAGAACGCCCGGCTCGCCGCCCGGCTCACCGGGTGGCGGATCGACATCCGCTCCGACGCACCCGAGGGCGACGAGGACGGCGGCGGACGGGCCGATGCCCCGGCGCGCTAGACTCGGAGGGGCCGGAGGGCACCAGCCGGTCCGCACCTGCATCGGGTGCCGGTCCCGGGCGGAGCAGTCCGATCTGCTGCGGCTGGTCGCCGACGGCCTGCTGGTCCTCCCCGACCCGCGCCGCCGTGCGCCGGGTCGGGGCGCCTACCTCCACCCCGATCCGGAGTGCCTGCGGGCGGCCGAGAAGCGGCGGCCCTGGCCGCGCGCGTTCCGGGCGCCGGGGCGGTACGACGCCTCGCGGGTGGCGGCCTACTTCGCGGAGTAATGCGCGTTGGAGTAGGCCGCGGTCTAGGGATAGGGTTGGAATGATCCAGCCGAGAGCGCGGTTGTAACGACCGTGCGCCGGCCGGTCTTGTCGTGCCGGAAGATCCGGCGAACTGACCCATTGTTGTGTAGCGACGAGGAAGCGGGTCGAGATTGCGATGAGCGCTCGATGAGTACGCAGCGATGAGTACGTCAAGCTAGCGACGGTCCGGCACAAGCCCATGTCCCGGACCGAAGTAGAGGAGAGCAGTGGCGAAGGTCCGGGTATACGAGCTTGCCAAGGAGCTCGGAGTCGAGAGCAAGGTCGTCATGGCCAAGCTCCAGGAGTTGGGCGAATTCGTCCGATCGGCGTCCTCGACGATAGAGGCTCCGGTCGTGCGGAAGCTCACCGACGAGCTCAAGCCGGGCTCTGCGGGTAAGAAGGGCGGCTCCGGCAAGCCGTCCGCGCAGGAGTCCAAGCCGCGCGAGCGCGGCGCGTCCACGCCGGGCGGGGAGGCCAAGTCGGCCCCCAAGCCCGGTCCGAAGCCGGGTCCCCGCCCCGCCCCGCGCACCGGCGCGGCCGGCGGCGGTGCCCCCAGCGCCCCCAGCGGCAGCGCCCCCGAGGGCCCCGCGGGCGGCGCTCCCAAGCCCGGTCCGAAGCCGGGCCCCCGTCCCGCGACGCCCAAGCCGGGGCAGCCGCAGGGCGGTCGCAGCGACCGCGGTGAGCGTCCTGAGCGCGGCGAGCGCCAGGAGCGCGGTGAGCGTCCTGAGCGCGGCGAGCGCGGCCGCGGTGAGCGCGGTCCGAAGCCGGGGCCCCGCCCCGCCGGCCCGCGTCCGGGCAACAACCCGTTCTCGACCCAGGCCACCGGCATGGGCGCCAAGCCCGGACCGCGTCCGGGCGGCGGCGCTCCGCGCCCCGGCGGCGGTGCCCCGCGTCCCGGCCAGGGCGCTCCCCGTCCCGGCGGCGGCGGCGCTCCGCGTCCGGGCGGCGGCGCTCCCCGTCCCGGCGGCGGCGCCCCGCGTCCGCAGGCCCCGCGCCCCGGCGGCGCTCCGGGCGCCGGCGGTCCGCGGCCCAAGCCGGGCCCGCCCGCAGGCGGCGGCGCTCCGCGTCCGGGCGGTCCGCGCCCCAGCCCGATGAACATGCCCTCCTCCCGGCCGACCCCGCCCGCGGGCGCCGGCCGCGGCGGTGGCCGCCCGGGTGGCGGCGGCGGTCGTCCCGGTGGCGGCGGTGGCCGTCCGGGCGGCGGCGGCCCGCGTCCCGGCGGCGGTGGCGGCGGCTTCGGCGGCCCGCGTCCGGGCGGCTTCGGCGGCCGTCCCGGTGGCGGCGGCCGCGGCCGCGGCGGTACGGCCGGAGCCTTCGGGCGCCCCGGCGGCCCGCGCGGACGCTCCCGCAAGTCGAAGAAGGCGCGCCGTCAAGAGTTCAACGAGATGGGGGCGCCGTCCTTCGGCGGCGTGAAGATCCCCAGCGGCAACGGGCAGACCATCCGGCTGTCCCGCGGCGCCTCGCTGTCGGACTTCGGCGACAAGATCGGGGTCAACCCGGCCTCCCTGGTCCAGGTGATGATGCACCTGGGCGAGATGGTCACCGCGACCCAGTCGCTGCCCGACGAGACGCTGCAGCTGCTCGGCGAGGAGCTCAAGTACAACGTCTCCGTCGTCAGCCCGGAGGACGAGGACCGCGAGCTGCTGGAGTCCTTCTCCATCGAGTTCGGCGAGGACTCCGGCACCGACGAGGACCTGCGTCCGCGTCCGCCGGTGGTCACCGTGATGGGCCACGTCGACCACGGTAAGACGAAGCTGCTGGACACCGTCCGGAACAGCAACGTCGCCAGCGGCGAGGCCGGCGGGATCACCCAGCACATCGGCGCCTACCAGGTGTCCACCACGGTCGACGGTGAAGAGCGCAGGATCACCTTCATCGACACCCCGGGCCACGAGGCGTTCACCGCCATGCGTGCCCGCGGTGCCCAGGCCACCGACATCGCGGTGCTGGTGGTCGCGGCCGACGACGGCGTGAAGCCGCAGACGGCCGAGGCCATCGACCACGCCAAGGCGGCCGAGGTGCCGATCGTGGTCGCGGTCAACAAGATCGACGTCGAGGGCGCCGACCCGCAGCGCGTCCGGGCCCAGCTCACCGAGTACGGCCTGGTCGCCGAGGAGTACGGCGGCGACGTGCAGTTCGTCGACATCTCCGCGCTGCGCGGGGAGAACATCGACGCCCTGCTGGAGTCGATCGTGCTGACCTCCGACGCGGCGCTGGACCTGCGCGCCAACCCGGCGATGGAGGCCCAGGGCCTCGCGATCGAGGCCTACCTCGACCGCGGCCGCGGCTCCATGGCCACGGTCCTGGTGCAGCGGGGCACGCTCAACGTCGGCGACTCGATCGTCTGCGGCGACGCTTACGGCCGCGTCCGCGCCATGCTCGACGAGCACGGCGAGAACGTGTACCACGCCGAGCCGTCCCGGCCGGTGCAGGTGCTGGGCCTGACCAACGTGCCCAGCGCCGGCGACAACTTCCTGGTCGTCAAGGACGACCGGGTCGCCCGCCAGATCGCCAACCAGCGCGAGGCGCGCGAGCGCTTCGCCCAGCAGGCGAAGGCGGCGCGCCGGGTCACCCTGGACAACTGGCAGAAGACCCTGGAGGAGGGCGCTCGGACCGAGCTCGCCCTGCTCATCAAGGGCGACATGTCCGGTTCCGTGGAGGCCCTGGAGGAGTCGCTGCTCAAGATCGACGCGGGCGGCGACGAGGTCGACATCCGCATCGTCGGCCGCGGCGTCGGCGCGATCACGCAGAACGACATCAACCTGGCGGCGACGTCCGAGGCCATCATCATCGGCTTCAACGTCCGGCCGGAGGGCAAGAACAGCGAGCTCGCCGACCGGATGGGCGTGGACATCCGCTACTACTCGGTCATCTACCAGGCGATCGATGAGGTCGAGGCGGCGGTCAAGGGCCTGCTCAAGCCGATCTACGAAGAGGTCCAGCTGGGCACCGCGGAGATCCGCGAGATCTTCAAGGTCCCCAAGATCGGCAACGTGGCGGGTTCGATCGTCCGCAGCGGCATCGTCCGGCGCAACGCCAAGGCGCGGCTCATCCGCGACGGGGTGGTCGTCTCCGACAACCTCACCGTGGAGTCCCTGCGCCGGTTCAAGGACGACGCCACCGAGGTCCGCGAGGGCTACGAGTGCGGTATCGGCCTCGGCCACAACGACCTGCGCCTCGAGGACATCATCGAGACCTACGAGATGCAGGAGAAGCCGCGCGACTGACGCGGTGGCAGGAAGCCAGGCAGTATCCCGGGGGTCCGGCCGCACGGCCGGGCCCCCGGGCTCCCCGGATCCTCTCCCCGGCCCGCCGCTCCGTCATGCGGCACACGATGACATCCAGACCAAGCAACGGCCGCCGCACCGCGCGGAGCGGCGCCTACATCGGGTCGCTGACCCTGGACATCCTGCTCGGCGACGTCCGGTCGCTGAAGCAGAAGCGCTCGGTGGTGCGCCCGATCGTCGCCGAACTCCAGCGGAGGTTCTCCGTCTCCGTCGCGGAGACGGGGGAGCACGACCTCTACCGCAGGGCCGAGATCGGCATCGCGGTGGTGGCCTCCACGGCGGCCCACTGCACCGAGGTGCTCGACACCTGCGAGCGGTTGGTGGCGGGGCGGCCCGAGATCGAGCTGCTCTCCGCCAGGCGGCGGCTCTTCAGCCCAGAGGAAGATTGAGGACCATGGTCGACGCCGCACGAGCGCGCAAGCTCGCCGACCGAATCCAGCGCATCGTCGCGGAGATGCTGGAGCGCCGGATCAAGGACCCCCGCCTGGGGTTCGTGACCGTGACCGACGCCCGGCTCACCAACGACCTGCGCGAGGCGACCGTCTACTACACGGTCTTCGGCACCGACGAGGAGAAGGCCGGCACCGCCGCCGCCCTGGAGAGCGCCAAGGGCGTGATCCGCTCCGAGGTCGGCCGGCAGACCGGGCTCCGGCACACCCCCAGCCTCGCCTTCGAGCGGGACGAGGTGCAGGACAACGCCCAGCACATCGAGGAGCTGCTCGCCGAGGCGCGCAGGTCCGACGCGGAGGTGGCGCGCACCGCCGCCGGTGCCAGCCACGCCGGGGAGGCCGACCCCTACAAGACCCCGCGCGACGAGGACGAAGAGGGCGCGGAGTGACCCGGAGCCCCGGCCCCGACGGCGTCGTGGTCGTCGACAAGCCGGCCGACTGGACCTCGCACGACGTCGTCGCGCGGGTCCGGCGGCTGGCCGGCACCCGCAAGGTCGGCCACGCCGGGACGCTCGACCCGATGGCCACCGGGGTGCTGGTGCTCGGCCTCGGCCGGGCCACCCGGCTGCTGGGCCACCTCACCCTGACCGAGAAGGCCTACGAGGGCACCATCCGGCTCGGCGAGACCACCGACACCGACGACGCCCAGGGCGGCTGCACCGGCCGCACCGACGCGTCCGGTGTCGGGCAGGCGGCGCTGCTGGCCGGCGCCGCCGCGCTGACCGGGGAGATCGAGCAGATCCCCCCGCAGGTCAGCGCGGTCAAGGTGAACGGCAAGCGGGCCTACAAGTCCGCCCGGGAGGGCGAGACCGTCGAGCTCAAGGCGCGCCCGGTCACCGTCTCCGAGTTCACCGTGCTGGACGTCCGGCACGGCGAGCGGACGGTCGACGCCGACGTGCGGGTCGTCTGCTCCAGCGGCACCTACATCCGGTCGCTCGCCCGGGACCTGGGGGCCGCGCTGGGGGTGGGCGGCCACCTCACCGCGCTGCGCCGCACCCGGGTGGGCCCCTACGGCATCGAGCAGGCCGCCACCCTGGAGCGGCTGGCCGAGGAGTTCACCGCGCTGCCGCTCTCCCAGGCGGTTGCGGCGGCGTTCCCGGTGCGGGTGCTGGACGCCGAGGAGGCGCGCCGGGTCGCCCACGGCGGCCGCATCGCGGCGGGCAGCCTGGGGCCGGGCCCGATCGGGCTGTTCGCACCGGACGGCTCGGTGGTGGCGCTGGCCGAGGAGAAGGCCGGGCAGAGCAGGCCGATCGTGGTGTTCGCGGGCGGATGAGCGCGCGGGCCGCGCGGCGGGGCGCCCCGGGGGCCGGGGCGCGGTCGGAGGGAGTTCGACGTGCAGGATGAGGCCGGAGCGGACGGCGGCGTCCGCGGGCTGATCGAAGAGGGCCGGGTGGAAGAGGCCGCCGCGGCCCTGGGCCGCCCGCACCGGGTGGAGGGCGTCGTGGTGCACGGCGCCGCCCGGGGCCGGGAGCTGCTCGGGTTCCCGACCGCCAACCTGGACGTGGTGCACGGCACCGCGGTGCCCGCCGACGGCGTCTACGCCGGCCGGCTGCTGCTCACCGACGCCCCGGAGGGCGGCGGGGAGCAGAGCTGGCCCGCGGCGGTCTCGGTGGGCACCAACCCCACCTTCGACGGCGGGCACCGCACCGTCGAGGCCTACGCCCTGGACCGCGACGACCTGGAGCTCTACGGCCGCAAGATGGCGGTGGAGTTCGCGCACCGGATCCGCGGACAGCGCCGCTTCGCCGACGTCCGGGAGCTCATCGACGCGATGACCGCCGACGTCGCCCGGGCGCGCGAGCTGATGGCCTGACCGGCCGGCGCCGGCCGCGGGCCGGGCCCGGACGGTGGGAATGTGGGTTAGACTCGGTGGGGCGACCGGGCTGATCAGCCCTGCCCTTCCCGCGTCGGCGCCGGTGCCGGAAGGCCGCCCGGTCCGCGGGCCGGGGCGCCGAGGCGCCGCCCGCGACCGGACCACCCGCAGACGGTGACTGCTCGTACGCGCGGTCACCGCGGCTGCGCGCCGCCCCGGTCCCGCCGGGAGCGGCTCCGCGATAACGCGTACCGAACACAGAAGAGAAGGAGCGACGTGTCGATCGACGCCGCCACCAAGCAGAAGATCATCGCCGAGTACAGCACCGGCGACGGTGACACCGGGTCGCCGGACGTGCAGATCGCACTGCTGACGCACCGCATCACCGAGCTCACCGAGCACCTCAAGACGCACCAGCACGACCACCACAGCCGCCGCGGCCTGCTGCTGATGGTCGGCCGGCGCCGCCGCCTTCTCAAGTACGTGCAGAAGAAGGACATCAACCGCTACCGCGAGCTGATCCAGCGCCTGGGTCTGCGCCGCTAGCGGACGGAGGGGGAGCGGTTCCGGCCGCTCCCCTTTTCTCGATGCGTACGGATTCCACTGGTGTGGATCTATCGCGTCCCACCGTGGCCAGGCAGTATGGTCCACAGTGGAGCCCGGTCGCAGGACCGGGCGAAGAACAGATCAGACGAAGACGGACGGAGCGCTCCCGCGCTCTGCACCTCGGCCGCCGTGTCGGGGCCGGTCCTCGGTAGTGGTCTGCGGCCCGCCCTCCGGGGCATGCCGCAGGCTTCGATCGATGGCCGGCGTTCGCGGACCGGGCCGCGCCGGGCGACGCCCGGTCGGCGGTCGGGGAACGAATCTCGGCGGCGGACAGGAGGGCCCCACCGGGGTCCGGACGCGGGGCCTGCGCACCCGTCTTCCGCAGTCATGAGGAGGACGCCCATGGAGGGCGCGTATTCCGCCGAGGCCGTGATCGACAACGGCCGCTTCGGCACCCGTACCATCCGCTTCGAGACGGGCCGGATGGCCCGCCAGGCCGCCGGCTCCGCCGTGGCCTACCTCGACGACGAGACGATGGTCCTCTCCGCGACCACCGCCTCCAAGCGGCCCAAGGAGAACCTGGACTTCTTCCCGCTCACCGTCGACGTCGAGGAGCGGATGTACGCCGCCGGGCGCATCCCCGGCTCGTTCTTCCGCCGCGAGGGGCGCCCGTCCGAGGACGCCATCCTCACCTGCCGCCTCATCGACCGGCCGCTGCGCCCCTCGTTCAAGCACGGGCTGCGCAACGAGATCCAGGTCGTGGAGACCGTGATGGCGCTCAACCCCGACCACCTCTACGACGTGGTCGCGATCAACGCCGCCTCGATGTCCACCCAGCTGGCCGGCCTGCCGTTCTCCGGCCCGATCGGCGGCGTGCGCGTCGCCCTGATCGAGGGCCAGTGGGTCGCGTTCCCGACCCACAGCGAGCTGGAGGACGCCACCTTCGACATGGTGGTGGCCGGCCGCGAGCTGGAGGACGGCGACGTCGCGATCATGATGGTCGAGGCGGAGTCCACCCCGAACACGCTCAAGCTGGTCTCCGACGGTGCCGTCGGCCCGACGGAGCAGACCGTGGCCGAGGGCCTGGAGGCGGCCAAGCCGTTCATCCGGGTGCTCTGCCGCGCCCAGCGGGCCCTGGCCGACCAGGCCGCCAAGCCCACCGGCGAGTTCCCGATCTTCCTCGACTACGAGGACGACGCCTACGAGGCGGTCAAGGCCGCGGTGAGCACCCGGCTGGCCGAGGCGCTGACCATCGCCGACAAGCAGGACCGCGAGGTCCGGCTGGACGAGGTCAAGGCCGAGGCCGCGGAGAGGCTCGCCGAGGACTTCGAGGGCCGCGAGAAGGAGATCGGCGCCGCCTTCAAGTCGCTGAGCAAGCAGCTCATGCGCGAGCGGGTGCTGCGCGACAAGGTCCGCATCGACGGCCGCGGCCCGAAGGACATCCGCCAGCTCTCCGCCGACGTCGGCGTGGTGCCGCGGGTGCACGGCTCGGCGCTGTTCGAGCGCGGCGAGACCCAGATCCTGGGCATCACCACGCTGAACATGCTCCGCATGGAGCAGACGGTCGACACGCTCAACCCCGAGCGGACCAAGCGCTACATGCACAACTACAACTTCCCGCCGTACTCCACCGGTGAGACCGGCCGGGTCGGCTCGCCCAAGCGCCGCGAGATCGGCCACGGCGCCCTGGCCGAGCGGGCCCTGATCCCGGTGCTGCCCGCCCGCGAGGAGTTCCCCTACGCGATCCGGCAGGTCTCCGAGGCCCTCGGGTCCAACGGGTCCACCTCGATGGGCTCGGTCTGCGCCTCCACCATGTCGCTGATGGCCGCGGGCGTGCCGCTCAAGGAGATGGTCGCCGGCATCGCGATGGGCCTGATCAGCGAGGGCGGCGACTACGTCACGCTGACCGACATCCTCGGCGCCGAGGACGCCTTCGGCGACATGGACTTCAAGGTCGCCGGCACCCGGGAGCTCATCACCGCGCTCCAGCTGGACACCAAGCTCGACGGCATCCCCGCCGAGCAGCTGGCCAACGCGCTGCAGCAGGCCCGCGGGGCCCGCCTGGCCATCCTGGACGTGATGGCCGAGGCCATCGAGCGCCCGGCGGAGATGAGCCCGAACGCGCCGCGCATCCTCACCGTGAAGATCCCGGTGGACAAGATCGGCGAGGTCATCGGCCCCAAGGGCAAGATGATCAACTCCATCCAGGAGGACACCGGCGCCGACATCACCATCGAGGACGACGGCACCATCTACATCGGTGCCACCGACGGCCCGTCCGCCGAGGCGGCCCGGGACACGATCAACTCGATCGCCAACCCGACCATGCCCGAGGTCGGCGACCGCTACCTCGGCACCGTGGTGAAGACGACCGCGTTCGGCGCGTTCGTCTCGCTGCTGCCGGGCAAGGACGGCCTGCTGCACATCTCGCAGATCCGCAAGCTCCACGGCGGCCAGCGCATCGAGAACCTCGACGACGTGGTCAGCATCGGCGAGAAGATCCAGGTCGAGATCCGCGAGGTCGACGACCGCGGGAAGCTCTCCCTGGTCCCGGTCGAGGTCGTCGAGGCCGAGACCGCCGCCAAGGAGGAGAAGGACTCCGGCTCCGAGGAGGCCGCCGCGGAGAAGAAGCCCGCCGACGACGCCCCCGAGGACGGCGAGGGCGCGTCCGCGCCGCGCCGGCGCCGCCGCAGCCGCGGTGCGCGCAGCAGCGAGAACACCTGATCCTCGCCCGCCTGAACCGGGGCGGCCGCATCCTCCGGGGTGCGGCCGCCCCGCGTCTTTGCACAGGACCGCGGAGCGGCCTCGCCCCGGGCCGCCGCAGCCGGTAGAACGGGGTGCGGGGCGCGCCGCCCCGCGGCAAGGGCCCGCACCGGGCCGACCGAGACGATCGTGAGAAGGATGGAATTGAGCTCTCCCGCCACCGCCGCCGAGCAGGAGCCCGGCACCACGGTCACCCTGCTGGAGCCGGGCGAAGGGTCCGGCCTGGTCCGCCGGACGGTGCTCCCCGGCGGCCTGCGCGTGGTCACCGAGGAGGTCCCCGGGCTGCGCTCGGCGGCCTTCGGCATCTCCGCCACCACCGGCTCCCGGGACGAGGACGACGCGCACGCCGGTGCCGCGCACTTCCTGGAGCACCTGCTCTTCAAGGGCACCGCCACCCGGGGCGCGATGGAGATCTCCGCGGCCCTGGACGCGGTCGGCGCCGACCACAACGCCTACACCACCAAGGAGCAGACCAGCTACTACGCCAAGGTCCTGGACCGGGACCTGCCGCTGGCGGTGGACGTGGTCGGCGACATGGTGGCGCACTCGGTCCTGGACCCCGGCGAGGTGGAGACCGAGCGCGGCGTGATCCTGGAGGAGATCGCGATGTACGAGGACGAGCCGGCCGACCTGGTCGACGACGTCTTCGCCGCGCACGTCTTCGCCGGCTCCGCGCTGGGCCGGCCCATCCTGGGCACCAACGAGACCATCGGGCGGATCTCCCGGGACCGGATCGCCGAGCAGTACCGCGCGGCCTACCGGCCCGCCGAGCTGATCGTCGCGGCCGCCGGCAACCTCGACCACGACCGGGTCGTCCAGGGGGTCCGGGAGTCCTTCGCCGACGTGCTGGCCGAGGCGGGCGACGAGCGGCCCGCCGCGCCGCGGATCGGCGGCGGCCCGGTCCGGGTGCACCCCGGGACCGCGCTGCTCTCCCGGGAGACCGAGCAGGCCCACCTGATCCTGGGCTGCGAGGGGGTGCACCGCACCGACCCGCGCTGGTACGCGCTGCGGGTGCTCTGCTCGGCCCTGGGCGGCGGCATGTCCTCCCGGCTCTTCCAGGAGGTGCGGGAGAAGCGCGGCCTGGCCTACGCGGTCCAGGCGTACCACAGCGGCTACGCCGACACGGGGCTGTTCCAGATCTACGCGGGCTGCCTGCCGGAGAAGACCGACGAGGTCCTCGGGGTGTGCCGGGAGGAGCTGGCCAAGGCCGCCTCCTCCGGCCTGACCGGGGAGGAGGTCGACCGGGCCAAGGGCCAGATCAAGGGGTCGTGGGTGCTCGGCAGCGAGGGCAGCAGCTCCCGGATGGGGCGGCTGGCCGCCCACGAGCTCGGCCACCCGAAGCACTACTCGCTCGACGAGGACCTGGCGCTGTTCGACGCCGTGACCCCGGACGACGTCGCCGCGGTGGCCGAGGAGGTCCTCGGCCGACCGCAGGCGCTCGCCGTCGTCGGGCCCTATGAGCAGGGCCGGGTCTTCTGATCCCTCAGCGGTGCCGCTGGACCGTCAGGGGCGCTGCCGCTTCCGGCGCTTGATCGCGATGAGCTTCGGGCGCTGGGCGTCGGCCGCGCCCTTCACGGTCAGCTCCAGCAGCCCCTCGTCGAACGCGGCCTCGATGTCGTCCTCGTCGACCCCGTCCGGGAGGGTGATCTCCCGGCGGAACGCGCCCCGGTAGCGCTCGGCGGCGTAGTACACCACGTCGCCGGGCTCCGCCGGGCGCTCCCCGGCGATGGTGAGGTAGCCGTGCGAGAAGGTGACCTCGACGTCCTCGGGGGCGATGCCCGGCAGCTCGCTGCGGATCACCAGGTCGGAACCGCGGGCGAAGATGTCGGTGGTGGGGCTCCACGCGTCGGAGTAGCCGCGCTGGGTGGCGCCGCCGGTCTCCAGGTTCCCCATGGTGTCCGAGATGCGGTTCATCTCGCTCATCATGTCCAGCACCCCGCGGAACGGGTTGCCGCGGTGCTTCTTGGGCGGCATGCTCGCTGTCACCTCACTTTCGCTCGTCGGGGTCGGGCGTCTCCTCCGGAGAGGACTCCGCTTCTTCGTTCCGGCCGACCGGGATCCGGTCGCCCCGCTCGGAGGGGTCCTTGGAACCGGAGCGGACCACCGGGACGGTCCCCGCCGTCCGCTCCGCGGACAGCGCCTTCATCAGCCCGGCGGCGATGAAGAGCAGGACGATCGTGAACGGGAGCCCGGTCGACACCGCCGCCGCCTGCAAGGCCGTCAGTGCCGCCGATCCGCCGATCACCAGCAGGACGATGGTGATCACGCCCTCCATGGTGGCCCAGAAGATGCGCTGGGCGCGGACCGGGTGCGGGTCGCCGCCGTTGGTGAGCATGTCCACCACCAGCGAGCCGGAGTCGGAGGAGGTGATGAAGAAGATGGCGACCACGAGGATGGTCAGCAGCGCCACCGCCTTCAGCACCACGGCCGGCAGCGGGAAGGCGTCGATCAGGGCGAAGGTGGCCGCCCCCTCGTTGTCCACCCCGGAGATGGCGCCCCCGGTCTTCTCGTCGTAGAACATCCCGGTGCCGCCGAACACGCCGAACCAGATGACGCTGACCCCGAGCGGGGCGAACAGGCTGGCCGAGATGAACTCGCGGACGGTGCGGCCGTAGGAGATCCGGGCCAGGAACATGCCGACAAACGGCGACCAGGAGATCCACCAGCCCCAGTAGAAGATGGACCAGCCCTCGGAGAACGCCTTGGCGTCCGGGTCGCCCTGCGGGGAGAAGAAGCTCAGGCTCATCTGCACGATGTTCTGCAGGTACTCGCCGAGCCCGGTGGACATCATGCTGATCATGAACAGCTTCGGGCCGAGCAGGAACATCACCAGCAGGAGCGCCGCGGCCATCCACATGTTGGTCACGGCCAGGCGCCGGATGCCCTTGTCGACGCCGGCGACGACGCTGGTCACGGCGATCGCGGTGATCACGCAGATGATGGCGATCTGCATGAGCTGGCCGTCGGGGAGGCCGAACACGTGGTTGAGGCCGTAGCTGATCTGCTGCGTGCCCAGGCCGAGCGAGGTGGCCAGGCCGAACAGGGTGCCGAACACGGCCAGGATGTCGATGAGGTTGCCGATCCAGCCGTTGATCCGGTCGCCGATCAGCGGGTAGAGCGCGGAGGCCGGGCGCATCGGCAGGCCCTTGCGGAAGCAGAAGTAGCCCAGCGCGAGCCCGAGCACGATGTAGATCGCCCACGGGTGCAGGCCCCAGTGGAACAGGGTGTACTGCATCGCGGTGGTCTGCGGGTCGCCGGAGGCGGTGATGAACGGGTCGTTCATGTGCAGCGCCGGCTCGTACACCCCGTAGAACACCAGGCCGATGCCCATGCCGGCGGTGAACAGCATGGCGAACCAGGCGACGGTGGTGAACTCCGGCCGGGACGAGTCGGGGCCCAGCCGGATGGAGCCGAACCGGCTGAACAGCAGCCAGATCGACAGCACCAGGAAGATGGTGGTGGCGAAGACGTAGATCCAGCCGAAGTTCTGCCCGATCCCGTCGCGCACCGCGACGGTGATCTCGCCGAACCGCTCAGGGATGGCGATCCCCACCACGATGAAGGCCAGGACCACGGCGCCCGCGATGAAGAACACCGGGGGATTGGTGTGCTCGCGGAGGTAGGACGTTAAACGAGAGATGGTTACCCCTCCTCAGGAATCCGGCGGGCCGCTCCCCGGTCGTGCGTACGGCCGGGACGAAGCGGAATCCGCCTCTGAGAAGTACGGGATCGACCGCGCCGTCCGGATCAGGGCTTCCGGATATCGGGTTGTGAATTGGTGGGTTGTCGTGCGAAGCATGCTGGATCGGCGTTCGGCTCCGCCACTAGAAGCCTAGAAGCGCGGAACAGGCCGGTACACAGAGTACGGCCATCGGTTATGGCATTTTGATGTGTTCGATGGGAGATCATTGCCGTCGCCGCGGCGTGTCCGGCGCCCCGGAGGGGTCGGTGCGCATCGTCCGCGGGCGCCGCGGCTCCGGGGGGCCCTCCGCGGAGGCCTCGCCGTCCCGCCGCACGGCGGTCACCAGGCTCACCGCCATCAGCACCAGGACCGCGCAGAACGGCAGCGCGGCGCAGACCGCCGCGGCCTCGAGCGCCTGCACCGCCGCGTCGCCGCCGGCGACCAGCAGCACGACGGCGATCAGCCCGATCAGCGAGGACCAGAGGACCCGCTGCAGCCGGACCGGGTGCGGGTCGCCGCCGTTGGTGAGCATGTCCACCACCAGGGAGGCCGAGTCGGCCGAGGTGATGTAGAACGCGGCCAGCACGACGATGGCGAACACGACGAGCGCCGCGTAGGCGGGCTCGGGGAGCCCGAAGGCGTGCAGCAGGCCGAAGAGGGCCGCCCCGGGGCCGCCGCCGGTCGGGGCCGCGCCGCCCTGCAGGCGGTGGAAGATGCCGGCGCCGCCGAACACCCCGAACCAGGCGACGGAGATCGTGAGCGGGGCGAACAGGCAGGCCCCGATGAACTCGCGGACGGTGCGGCCGTAGGAGATCCGGGCCAGGAACATGCCGACAAACGGCGACCAGGAGACCCACCAGCCCCAGTAGAACAGGGTCCACCGGCTGGAGAACTCCTGCGCCTGCGGGTCGGTTCCGGGCGGTACGAAGGTCAGGCTCATCTCCACGATGTTCTGCAGGTACCCGCCCAGGCCGCTGACCGCGGCGCCGACCATGAAGAGCTTGGGGCCGAGCGCGGCGGTCACCGCGAGCAGGGCGCCGGCCGTCCAGAGGGTGAGCACGGCCATCCGGCGGATGCCCCGGTCCAGCCCGGCCAGCACGCTGACCACGGCGACCGCGGTCACCGCGGCGATGACCACCAGGTGCAGCGCGGCGCCGTCGTGCAGCCCGAAGGCGCCGGACAGCCCGCTGCCGATCTGTCGGGTGCCCAGGCCGAGCGAGGTGGCGATGCCGACCAGGGTGGTGAAGACGGCCAGGATGTCGATGAGGTTGCCGATCCAGCCGTTGATCCGGTCGCCGATCAGCGGGTAGAGCGCGGAGGCCGGGCGCATCGGCAGGCCCTTGCGGAAGCAGAAGTAGCCCAGGGCCAGGCCCGGCACGATGTAGATCGCCCAGGGGTGCAGGCCCCAGTGGAACAGGGTGTACTGCATCGCGGTGGTCGCGGGCTCGCCCGACTCGGAGACGAACGGGTCGCCGGTGTGCGTGATCGGCTCGTGCACGCCGTAGGTGACCAGGCCGATGCCCATGCCGGCGGTGAAGATCATCGCGATCCAGGAGGGGAAGCCGAACTCGGGCCGGGCGCTGTCCGGTCCGAGCCGCAGCCGCCCGAACCGGCTCATCATCAGCCACAGCGCCAGCCCCAGGAAAAGTGCCGCGGACAGCACGTAGAACCAGCCGAAATAGGTGCCGATCGCGGAACGGAGGGAGAGGGCCGCCTCTTTGAAACGCTCCGGCTCGGCCACCCCGACGGCGCAGAAAACGAGGACCAGCGCCCCGGACGCGAAGAAGACCGAGGGGTTGGTGTGCCTGCGGATATGGTCTCTGATGCGAGAGATGGGGCTTCCCTCCTCGGATTCCCGGCGCCCTCGCACCGGAACCGCCGCCGGCGGCCCGCCCGGTGTCGAATTGCATTCCGGTGCCCGCGCTTTTCGGTCCGGACTCCACGGATCATAGACCGCGCGCGCCCTTCTCCGCATTCGTTGCGGATCCCCGCAGACCTCCCGGTGGCGGCGCCCGGGCCCGACCCGGGCGCCGCCCGGTTCAGCGGGGGCCGGGGGCGGCGGTGTCGCCGCAGGACTCCAGCACGGCGGCGAGCACGGCGGCGAGGTGCCGGTGCTCGCCGGCGTCGAGGCCCTGCAGGAGGCGGGCCTCGTTGGCCAGGTGGAGCGGGAGGACCCGGTCGATCACCTCAAGCCCCCGAGGGGTGAGGCGGATCTTGACGGAGCGGCGGTCGGAAGCGTCGCGTACCCGGGTGACCAGGCCTTTCTCATCCATTCGGTCGACGCGGAGGGTGACCGCCCCGGTGGTGACGAGGGACGCCTTGAGGAAGCTCTTCGCGGTCAGCTCGTAGGGCTCTCCGGACCGGCGCAGCGTGGACAGGATGTCGAACTCGCCCGGTTCCAGGCCGTGCTCGGCCAGGAAGTCCTTGATCTCCTTGTCCCACAGCCGGGACAGCCGCATGATCCGGCCGACGATGCCGATCGGCGAGACGTCGAGGTCGGGGCGCTCCCGGCGCCACTGCTCCAGCACCGCCGCCACCGCATCCGCCATGGGGATCCTCCCGAACTAGATAGTTGAGCACTCATTTAATTGACACTCGTTCAAGTGGTGGTTATCTTAGCACTCGCCTAACCACCTCTCAGCTAAGGACCATGATGCCGTTCACCGCCGCCCGCAGCACCCGCGTCCACTACGAGGTCGACGGCCAGGGGCCCGGCCTCGCCCTCGTCCACGGCATGGGAGGCGACGCCGAGAAGGTCTTCGGCAACGTCTTCGGCCACTTCACCGACTCCCGCACCGTCATCCGGCCCAACTTCGGCGGCAGCGGCCTGACCGAGGACGACGGCGGGGAACTGAGCGTCGACCTCATCGCCGACCAGATCACGGCGGCGATCCGCGACGCCTCCGACGGCCCGGTGGACCTGCTGGGCTTCTCCCTCGGCGCGGTGGGGGCGGCCGCCGTCGCCGCGGCCGCCCCCGAGCTGGTGCGCCGGCTCGTCCTGGTCGGCGGCTGGGCGCACACCACCGGCCCCCGGGACCGCTACTACTTCGAGACCGCGCGCAGGATGCTGGAGACCGACCGCGAGATGTTCAAGCGCTTCTCCGCGCTGACCGGCTTCAGCGCCGCCGCCCTGGACCGGTTCGGCCACGAGGGCCTGGCTTACTCGCTGGCCGACGCCTGGCCCCCGGAGGGCATCGGGCGCCAGATCGACCTCGCCCTGCGGGTGGACATCAGGCCGCTCCTCTCCGAGATCACCGCCCCCACGCTGGTCGTCGGCTTCGCCGAGGACGCCATGGTCCCCCCGGCGGGCTCCAGGGAGCTGCACGGCGCGATCCGCGGCAGCCGCCTCGTGGAGGTGGCCGGCGAAGGGCACATGGACTGGTTCGCCGACCCCGGCCGCCTCATCGAGATCACCCGCGACTTCCTGGACGCCTGACCCCACTCCTCCCCGCGGGCGGGCCTCCGGCGCGATCCGGCCCCGCCCCCTTCGAAACGAACAGGACCACCACGATGGCAGCGACAGCAACGGAAGCAGCGGACACCGCCCCGGAGGCCGTGACCGTGATCGGTCTGGGCGACATGGGGTCGGCGATCGCGCGGACCTTCATCGAGCGGGGGTACCGCACCACGGTGTGGAACCGGACCGCGGGCAAGGCCGCGCCGCTGGCCGGCGCCGGAGCCTCGGTCGCCGCGACGGCCGCCGAGGCCGCGGCCGCCAGCCCGCTGGTGGTGGTCTGCCTGCTCGACACGGCGGCGGTTGAGCAGGTGCTGGCCTCCCTCGGGGACGCGGTGCAGGGCAGGGTACTGGTCAACCTCACCAGCGGCTCGCCCGCCCAGGCCCGCGACCACGCCCGGTGGGCCGGCGAGCACGGCGCCGCCGGCTACATCGACGGCAAGATCATGGGCGACCCGCCGTACGTGGGCACCCCGAACATCATGTTCCCGTTCAGCGGCTCCGAGCAGGCCTTCCGGGCCCACGAGCCGGCGCTGAAGGAGCTGGGCACCGTCGCCTACCACGGCGAGGACGCCGGGGCGGCGGCGGTGGAGTTCATGGCCCAGGTCGCGGTCGGCTACGAGCTGCTCATCGGCTTCCTGCACACGCTCCGCCTGGTGCGCGCCGAGGGGGTGGACGCGGAGGAGTTCGCCGGCCGGGTGGCGGCCTCGATGGCCGGCTACCCGCCGCTGCTGGAATCGATGGCCAAGGCGGTGAAGACCAGCGAGTACGGCCCGGACCTGGGATCGCTGAACGTCCAGGCGGCGCTGATGGGCGACATGATCTCCCACCGGGAGTCCCTGGGCGTGGAGGCGGTGCGGATGCGCGAGGTCAAGCGGCTGATGGACCGCCGCATCGCCGACGGCCACGGCGACCAGGGCTTCTCCAGCCTGTTCGAGCTGCTTCCCCCGCGTGCCTGAGACCCGTCCGGTCCCGGCGGCCGGGCCGGAGGGTCCCGCCCTCCGGCCCGGCCGCCGGGAGCGGGTCCGCCGGAGGCGGAGCGGGAACCCCGCCGCGGAGCCGGCGTGCGCCGTTCCCGCCCCCGGCCGCGGTACGGGAGCCGGGAGCGGACCGGAGGGGCGGAGGCCGGGGGAGGGGCGGGGGCGTCAGGCCTCCCGTCCGGCCTCCGGCCCCGGAGCGAAGTCGGCGGCCGGCTCCGTGGCGTAGCGCCGCATCGTCCGGACGGTCGCCTCGGCGGCCGGCTCCCGGCCCTCGGCGAGGGCGTCCCGCAGGTCCCGGAAGTACTGCAGGTACAGGTCGGGCGAGAAGGTGCAGAGCATGACGGCCGGCCGGTCGCCCGGGTGGGCGAAGGTGTGCGGGGCGCCCGGCGGGACCATCACGAGCGTGCCCGCGGTCGCGTCGCGGACCTCGTCCCCGACGGTGAAGCGCACCGTTCCGGAGATGACGTAGAAGCCCTCGTCGTGCTCTGCGTGGCGGTGCTGCGGCGGTCCGTCCGTATGCGGGGGGAGGACGGTCTCGCCGATTCCGAGGCGGTGCCCGGTGGTGGTGCCGTCCAGGAGTGCCTGCGGGCCGTGCCCTGGAACGGCACGGTCGGGATGGCCCCGCTCGGGCACGCCCCGCCCGGGGGGGCTGGTGCTGGCGCCGCTGACCGGCGCGGAGCCCAGCCGGGCGGTGGCGGCGTGGCGGAGGGGGACGCGAACCCGCTGGTCCGCTCCTCCGTCCGGATCGCGGCCGCCGCCTACCGGGACTGAGGCCCCGCGGCGGGCGCCGCCGGCCCCGCGTTCCGGCGGGGCCCGGGGGAGACCGGGGCCCGTTCGGGGCGGCGGGCTCCTCTAACCTGGAGGTATGAGTGGTCTCTCCCAAGAACAGGTCGGGCGCGTCGTCGCGCTGGCCATGGATCTCGCCAGGCAGGGGCGGAGCGAAGAGCTGATGGAGTTCTTCGACCACGGCCTGCCGGTCGACACCTGCGACTCGGAGGGCAACAGCCTGCTGATGCTCGCCGCCTACCACGGCCACGCGGAGACGGTGGCCGCCCTCATCGGCCGGGGGGCCGACGTCGACCTGCGCAACGGGCGCGACCAGTCGCCCGTGGCCGGGGCGCTGTTCAAGGGCGAGGACGAGGTCGTGGCCGCACTGGTCGAGGCCGGCGCCGACCTGGATGCGGGCACCCCCAGCGCCAGGGCCACCGCCGAGATGTTCGGGCGGAGCGGCCTCCTTCCGGAGAGCGGCTGACCGCGTGGGGCCGGAGCACGGAAAGGGCCGGCGCGGTCGGGAAGACCGCGCCGGCCCCTTCATGCGCGCCGATGCCGCTCTAAGGGCATCTCACGCCGGGCCTTCTCAGAGGTTGCCGGCCTTGAGGGCCTCGACGGCCTTGCGCACGCCCTCGCCGTAGGCCGGGTCGGCCTTGGTGCAGTTGGCGATGTGCCGCTCGACGGTGGCCTCGGAGGCGCCGTCGATCGCCCGGGCGGTGTTGGCGAACAGCCGCTGCTGCTCCTCCGTGCTCATCTGGCGGAACAGGTCGCCGGGCTGCTGGAAGTAGTTGTCGTCGTCCTCGCGGTAGTCGAACCGGTCGGCGCTCGCACCCACGCTCAGCGCCGGCTCGGCGTAGGCCGGCTGCTCCGGCCAGCGGCCGTAGGAGTTCGGCTCGATGCCGGGGACGCTGCCCTGGTTGCCGTCCACGCGCATGGTGCCGTCGCGGTGGTAGGTGTTGACCAGCTTGGCGCCGCGCGGGTAGTTCACCGGGATCTGGTGGTGGTTGACGCCCAGGCGGTAGCGGGCGGCGTCACCGTAGGAGAACAGGCGGCCCTGGAGCATGCGGTCGGGGGAGACGCTGACGCCGGGGACCAGGTTCGCCGGGGTGAAGGCGGCCTGCTCCACGTCGGCGAAGTAGTTCTCCGGGTTGCGGTTGAGCTCGAACTCGCCCACCTCGATGAGCGGGTAGTCCTTCTTCGACCAGACCTTCGTCAGGTCGAAGGGGTGGAAGCGGTAGTTCTCCGCGTCGGCCTCGGGCATGACCTGGACGTAGAAGGTCCACTTGGGGTTGTCGCCGCGCTCGATGGCCTCGTAGAGGTCGCGCTGGGCCGACTCGCGGTCGGCGGCGATGACCTCGGCCGACTCCTGGTCGGTGAGGTTCTTGATGCCCTGCTGGGTGCGGAAGTGGAACTTGACCCAGAAGCGCTCGCCCTCGGCGTTGATGAAGGAGAAGGTGTGCGAGCCGAAGCCGTGCATGTGGCGGTAGCTCGCGGGGATGCCGCGGTCCGACATGACGATGGTGACCTGGTGCAGGGCCTCGGGCAGGTTGGTCCAGAAGTCCCAGTTGTTCTCGGCCGACCGCATGTTGGTGCGGGGGTCGCGCTTGACGGCGCGGTTGAGGTCGGGGAACTTCAGCGGGTCGCGGAAGAAGAAGACCGGGGTGTTGTTGCCGACGATGTCCCAGTTGCCCTCTTCGGTGAAGAAGCGCAGCGCGAACCCGCGGATGTCGCGCTCGGCGTCGGCCGCACCGCGCTCACCGGCGACGGTGGAGAACCGGGCGAACATCTCGGTCTCCTTGCCGACCTCGGAGAAGAGCGCGGCCCGGGTGTAGCGGGTGATGTCCTGGGTGACGGTGAAGGTGCCCCAGGCGCCCGAGCCCTTGGCGTGCATGCGCCGCTCGGGGATGACCTCGCGGTCGAAGTGCGCCAGCTTCTCCAGGAACCACAGGTCCTGCAGGAGCATCGGGCCGCGCGGGCCGGCGGTCAGGCTGTTCTGGTTGTCGGCGACGGGAGCGCCGTTGGCCGTGGTGATCGGATTCGTGTTGTCCTGCGACATGAATTCCTGTTCCTTGGGAGAAGACTGTCAGCGCCGCGGACGGCACTGGCGTGTCAGGCCTCTTGACACGCAGGGCACATGCCCCAGTAGGTGACCTCGACCTCGTCGATGGCGAAGCCGTGGTCGTCCGAGCCCTCGAGGCAGGGCGCCGCCCCTGTGGCGCAGTCCACGTCCGAGATCGCGCCGCACCCGCGGCAGATCACGTGGTGGTGGTTGTCGCCCACGCGCCGCTCGTAGCGCGCCGGCGACCCTTCGGGCTCGATGCGCCGCAGGAGCCCCGCCTCGGTCAGGGCCTTGAGGACGTCGTACACCGCCTGGGTGGACACCGCACCGAGTCGGGCGCGGGCCAGGCGGAGAACGGAGGAGGCGTCGGAGTGCGGATGGGCTCCGACCGCCTCCAGTACCGCGACCCGGGGCCCGGTCACACGCAGCGAAGCCTCGCGGAGGACGGCTTCGGTGTCGGTCTGGTGCATGGGCCCAGTAAAGCATGTTTTCTAGAGTTGTTCCAATATTGGGGTCATGCCGAGGAAGTCGCTGGTCACGGCCGCGGCGGCGCGCACGTCCGCTCCGCACCGTCCGGCACGGTACGGCCCGGTCGGCCGCCTCCGGCGGTGCGCGGGATCCCCTCCGGGGCGCGCGGTCAGGCGTTGAGCCGCCACACGGCGAGGTTGAGCGCGGCCGCGAAGGCGACCCAGAACCAGTAGGGCACGAGGAGCGCCCCGGACACCGCGCTGACCCGGAAGAACGCGGGGACCGCCGCGGTGAGCACCGCCAGCAGCAGGACGATGTCGACCAGCGCGGTGCCGCGCAGGCCCGCCGCGAAGAACAGCGGCGTCCACGCGGCGTTGAGGACCAGCTGCACCGCGTAGAGCGACAGCGCCGTGCGCGCGCCGCTCCAGCCCCGCAGCCGCCACACGTTCCACCCGGCCACCGCGATCGCGGCGTAGAGCACCGTCCACACCGGGCCGAAGACCCAGGAAGGGGGAGCCCACGCGGGCTGCTCCAGGCGCATGTAGTCCTGGGCGGCGGTGGTGCTCGACAGGGCGCCGGCCAGCGCGGCGGCGATGACGGCCGCGGCGAACACCCCCAGCCCGGCCAGCGCGGGCGCCCCCGCCGCCCGCGGCGGCCGCTCGGTCTCGCTCACTGCGGTGGCCTCCTCCGGCCGCTGGGCTGCGGGCCGGGGCGGCCGTCCGGTCCGCCTCGGAGAGGACGGCGCCCTGCCGCTCCGATGCCCCGCGCGGTGGGGCCGAAACCCCTGAGGACGCCTCCTCCTTCGGACCGGGCCCGGCATCCGTCCTTGCACCTCAAGCGGCGGGGAGCGCTTCCGCCCGCCCCCGGCGCCCGACCGGGGAGGGGGGAAGGGGCAGGGCGGTCGACGGCCCTGCCCCGGTTCATGTCCTGGAGCCGTTCCCGGACGCGTTCGACTTCCGCGACCTGCAGGAACGGTAACCCTCCGGCTCGCTCTGAGGGCGGCGCCGCGCCATCGCCCCGGGAGCGCCGCCGGTATGGGCGTTCCTTCCGGCCTGCGCTGCCTCCTGCGGGGGAGGCCTCCTGCGGCCGAGCCGCTGCGGGGTGGCCCGGGGCGGGGCGCGCTACCGGGCGGGCGCCGAGGGGTCCAGGGCGATGGCCTCGACCTCGATCTGCCAGTCGGGCCGGGCGAGCGAGGACACCTCGAGGAGGGTGTCGGCCGGGTAGGGCTCGGTCAGGAACTCCTCGCGCAGCCGGATGACATCGGGCAGGACCGCCGCCATGTCGCGGACGAAGATGCCGATCTTCACGACGTCGGCGAGGGTGGCGCCGGCCTCGGCCAGGACCCGCTGGACGTTGGCGAAGGCCTGGCGGCCCTGGGTGAGGAAGTCGTCGGAGACGGTGGCGCCGCGCTCGTCGAACCCGGCCTGGCCGGAGACGTGGATGAACCCTCCGGCGCGCACCGCCTGGGAGATGCGGTAGGGCGCGTACCAGTCGGGGGCGGTGGCGACCTTGGCGATGCGGGTGGCGGGCATGGTGGCTCCTCAGAGAATTATCTGCATGTACATGCATTTGATGTACATGCAGATCATGCACATGCATGTATCCTGGTGTCAACTCGCATGGCGGAGAGGAAGGGCGGCGCCGGTGGACGCGCGGATCTGGGACGACGTCGTGGCCCTCCACGGCCGGGTCGAGCACGAGCTCGGCCGCGCCCTGCAGCGGCGGCACGGCATCGGCCTGTCGGAGTACCGGGCCCTGTGCCGGCTGGAGGCCGCCGACGGCGGCGAGCTGCGGGTGCGGGAGCTCGCCGGCCTCATCGGCCTCAACCAGAGCTCGGTCAGCCGCCTCGCGGCCCGCCTGGAGGCCGACGGCCTGACCCGGCGCGACCTGTGCCCCAAGGACCGGCGCGGGGTCTACAGCGTCATCACCGGCGCCGGCCGCGCCCGCCGCGCCGAGGCCGAGCCCACTTACCGCGCCGCCTTGGAGCGCGCTCTGGCCGGCGCCGCCGCCGACCCCCGTACCGGCCCCCTTGCGGCGGCCCTGCTCGCCGCCGACCCGGCGCGCTGACCGGCCCGGGCGTCTCCGGAGGCGGCGAAGGCCCCCGCCCCGGGCCGGGGCGATGGACCCTGCGCATCACCCGGCACGGCACCGCGGTGCGGGTTCATCCACGGTGGCCTTCTTCCGCGGCTTCGGTGTTCTCCTCCCATGAAGAGAGGAGGCGGAGAGCCTCGTGGGTGGGGCTGTCTCGCGGAGCCGTCCAGATCACGAGCTGCTGCTCAGAGTCATGGGCTTCGATGAGGGTGTCCCAGTCGAGGGTGAGCTCTCCGACCGCCCGGTGGCGGAGGGTCTTGGTGCCGGTGGTCAGGCTGGCGACATCGCGTTCAGCCCACCACTGGCTGAACTGCGGGTCCTGCACGGAGAGCTCACCGACCAGCGAGGTCAGGCCGGGATCGTCGGGATACTTCGCCGCCTCCATCCGCAGCTGTGCGACGGCGGTGCGGGCCACGGACTCCCAGTCGGCGTAAAGGGCCCGCATCACCGGGTGGGTGAAGAGTATGCGCACGTAGTTGCGCTGCTTGGCCGGGATCTGGGCGAAATCGACCATCATGGCGGCTGCCAGCCGGTTCCAGCCGAGGATGTCCATCCTCCTGCCCATGACGATCGCCGGTGTCGTGCCCAGATCGTCCAGGAGCCGGCGAAGTTGCGGCTGGACCTTCTGCGCGCCCGGCCGGCGCGCCCGCCCGGAGGGCTTGCCGGCGAGGCTGAACAGGTAGCGGCGCTGGTCCTCATCGAGCTTGAGCACCTCGGCGATGGTCTTCAGCACTGGCGCGGACACAGTGATGCGCCCCTGCTCGATCCGCGTGTAGTAGTCGGTGCTGATCGCTGCCAGGTGGGCCACTTCCTCACGGCGAAGACCGGCCACGCGGCGCGGCCCGGAGGTGTCGGCAAGCCCGACCTCACCAGGCGACAACCTGGCGCGACGGGTCTTGAGGAAGGTGCCGAGCTCGTTCAACTCGGATCTGGCGGCCATGCCGAAAGTGTCTCACCGTCCCCGGCCGTCCACCGGGGGACGGAAACCTCCCAGGATGTTTCTTTCCACTGCCACTCGAGCTCATCGCGCAGCAGTATGGGACCCGGCAGGCACCGCGCACTGCGTGGGACCGCGAGTGCAAGGGGGAGCGGCCTTGACCGCACAGCCATCGGCGGCGCAGCGGGCCGCCGGCGCCATCGCTCCGGAGCCGGCCGACCTGACCGACGAGGTCTTGTTCGGGGGCCGGGCCTCTCATGACGGGATCGAAGCCTGGTGACCGTCTCCGCGCTCGCCGCGCTCTACCGCGGCGAGCAGCTGAACTTCCACTCGAAGTTCGCGATGGACAACGGTCTGGGCGAAGGCGAGCTCGGTGAGGCCCTCACCCATCCGGCGTCCTACGCCGGTCGGCTGAACGCGATGGACGCAGCCGCACGCCTGAAGGCGCTGCACAGCACCGGAGAGCAGGAGGAAGAGTGATGAGCGGCATGGACATCGACCCGATCTTCCCGCGCGGGGAGAAGAACGAGGCCTACGCCGAGTACTTCACCGGGCAGAGCTACCTGAACACGCTCACCACCGAAGGGGTCGCCGTATCGAACGTGACCTTCGAGCCCGGATGCCGCAACAACTGGCACATCCACCACGCCTCCTCCGGCGGCGGGCAGATTCTGCTCGCCACGGCGGGCAGCGGCTGGTACCAGGCCGAGGGCGAAGACCCTGTCAGCCTGGAACCGGGCTCGGTCGTCCAGGTCCCCGCGGGGAGGAAGCACTGGCACGGCGCCAAGGCCGACTCCTGGTTCACCCACATCGCCATCGCGGTGCCCGGCGAGGACACCCGCAACGAGTGGCTCGAACCGGTCACCGACGAGCAGTACGGCAAGCTCAAGTAAGAAGGAACGACGCATGGCGATCCTGGACGAGGACTACACCCTGTCCCACGGCGTGACCATTCCCAGACTGGGGCTGGGCACGTGGTTCATCGACGACGACCAGGCGGCGCAGGCGGTCCGCGACGCCGTCGGGATCGGGTACCGCAACATCGACACCGCGCAGGCCTACGGCAACGAGCGAGGCGTCGGCGAGGGCGTCCGCACCGCGGGCGCGGCCCGCGAAGACCTGTTCGTGTCCACGAAGCTGGCCGCGGAGATCAAGGACTACGACCAAGCGGCCGCCGCGATCGACGGATCGCTGGCGGCGCTGGGGCTGGACCACATCGATCTGATGCTCATCCACAGCCCCCAGCCCTGGGACGACTTCCGCGGCGGCGACTACGCCGAAGGCAACCGCCAGGCCTGGCGTGCCCTGGAGGACGCCCACAAGGCCGGCAGGCTCCGCTCCATCGGGGTGTCCAACTTCCTGCGGTCCGACCTGGAGGACATCCTCGGCTCCTGCACCATCGCACCGCAGGTGAACCAGCTGCTCGCCCACGTCGGCAACACCCCCTCCGAGCTCATCGCCTTCTGCCGGAGCAACGGCATCCTCGTGGAGGCGTACTCACCGATCGCCCACGGGCAGATGCTCAAGAACGCGGCCGTCGCGGCGATGGCCGACGACTACGGTGTGACCGTCCCGCAGCTGTGCATCCGCTACACCCTGCAGCTCGGCACCGTGCCGCTGCCCAAGACCGCGAACCCCGAGCACATGCGCGGCAACGCCCAGGTCGACTTCGCCATCTCCGACGAGGACATGGACATCCTGCGGGACATGCGCATGCAGGACTACGGCGAGCACAGCGATTTCCCCGTCTACAGCGGCAAGTAGCAACCGCTGCGCACACAGCACGCCCACGGCCGGCGGAGACCACCGATGACTGAGAACATGCGCGCCCGCCCTCGTGGGGCGGCCGCGGACCCGAGCGGGCCCAGGCCGAGGTGCCGATCCCCCGGCCCGGTCCGGGTCGGGTACTGATCCGCGACCACGCCTCGGCGACCGACAACGCCGACATCCCCATGCTCGACGAAGCCGATCCCGCCGGAGGGCGCGGCAAGGAGTGCATCGCCGGGTTCGAGTACGCCGGAAAGGCCGCGGCGGTCAGGGAGGACGCCGGCGACCGGCAGGTCGGCGACGCGGTGACGGGGGCCTTCCCGTCATCGCTCGCCGACCATCTCGTCGCGGACCACCGCTTCGTACCGCCCAGTCCAGGCGACCTCGCGCCCGAGATCGCGTGCGCACTCCCGACCGGCCTGTTCGAGGAGCGACTCCCTCAGCCCGGCACGGAGAAGAGGCGCTCACCGAAGAACAGGCCCGGCGAGCCCTCAGGCCTCCTCGGGCGGGACGCGGTCGTGGAGGTCGAGTATGTGGCGGATGCCGGCGAGGTTGATGCCCTGGTCGGCCAGCTCGGCAATGCGGCGCAGGCGGGCGATGTCGTTGTCGCTGTAGCGGCGGGCGCCCCCCGCGGAGCGCTGGGGGGCGAGCAGACCCTTGTCCTCGTACAGCCGCAGGGCGGCCGGGGTGAGGCCGACCAGCTCGGCGGCCACGGAGATGGCGTAGAGGGCCCGATCGGGCTCAGGGCGCGGGGTGTTCACGGAAGCCGCCTTCCGGGTCAGTGCAACGCGTGCAACCTCCTCCTAGAGCGGGAGGAAAGCTCGTTCAGTCGGCTTGTTTATGCTCCACCGACTGTGGTAATAAACTTGAGCGTAAGCGCATCAGGTTAGCTGAGCTGCAACTGGAGGTGACCATGATGCTGATGCGCACCGATCCGTTCCGCGACTTCGACCGGCTGACCCAGCGGCTGTTCAACGACACCGCGCGGCCGGCCACGATGCCGATGGACGCCTACCGGGAGAACGACACCTTCGTGGTCAGCTTCGACCTGCCCGGAGTGCGTGCTGAGAGCATCGATCTGGAAGTCGAGCGCAACGTTCTGACGGTCAAGGCCGAGCGCCCCGGGCTGAGCACTTCCCAGGAGCGTGAGACGGTCGTGACCGAGCGCCCCTACGGGTCCTTCTCCCGCCAGCTGTTCTTGGGCGAGACCCTGGACACCGACCACATCACGGCCGATTACGCCGACGGTGTGCTCACGTTGCGCATCCCCGTGGCCGAGCAGGCCAAGCCCCGCAAGATCAGCATCAGCGAGACCGGGGACCGGCCCCGCCGGATCAACGCCTGACCGCCCACGGGTGAGCGCTGCGGGGGCGGCCCGGGGGCCGCCCCCGCAGCACGGCTGGAGGCCCGCCCCGGCGGCGGGGCGGATGCTCGGTCGGCGAAATGCTCCATGACGTGCTCGATGCGGTCGAGTCCGGCATCGCGGTCGGGGCCGGGCGGCTCGGTCCTGGGTGTTGAAGGCGTGGATGACCTCGCGGACGGTGTCGCCGCCGGCGGAGGAGACGGCGCGCTGGGCCGCGGTCGGGCAGATGGCCCGCCGGCGAAGCGGTCCCGGCTGGCCTCGACTCGGGGAAAGGCCGGGGGAGGAGGGGGCCCGGGGGGACAGGGTCCCGCCTCGCATCGGTCAGCAGGCGGCGAAGTGCTCGTCCGCCGCCCAGTCGCCGCCGGCCCAGGCCTCGGGCGCCGGCGCGGTGAAGCCGGGGTAGAGCTCCGCCAGCTCGTCGAGCAGCCAATCGGTGAAGCGGGCCGCGCCCTGGGGGCAGGTGTGGATGCCGTCGGGGTTGCGGTCGGGCGTTCCCTCCCTCTCCTGGAGGTACTCCTGGCCCCACACCTCGGCGGCGTCGAGCACCGTGGCCTTGCCCGAGGAGCCCTCCGCGACCTCGCGCGCGACCTCGGGGGCGCGTTCGAGGTCGCCCATGTGCGGCTCGTAGAAGTCGTCGGGGCGGATCGGCGGCGAGGTGACGAACACCAGGTCGGCCCCTTCCCCGGCCACGGTCTCCAGAAGCCTGCCGTACCCCTCCGCCTGCTCCTCCCGCGTCCCCCAGTCGTAGGTGGTGATCTGGTAGACCACCACGTCGGGTGAGGCGGAGCCGATCTCGCCGGGCAGCGACTTCCAGTTCTCCTCGGAGAAGGGGCCCACGACGTTGCCCCCGCCCTCGGACGCGAGCGGCGTGAAGCCGACTCCCGCCTCCTCCAGTGCGGAGGCCAGCGGCAGGGACTGGCCCACGGCGACGGAGTCGCCGAGCAGGAGGACCTCGGACAGGGACGTGCCGGAGGGCTCGGCCGCGGATTCGGCGGCCGACGAGCCGGCGGACTCCTCGGGGGAGCCCGAGCACGCGGCGGCCAGCAGGATCAGCGGGAGTGCGCCGGTGAGGGCGCGCAGTGCGTTGTTCATGGGCCCCACGGTCGCGGAGCGGTGTCCGGGGGGCTCCACCGCCGTGTCGCAGTCGTGTCGCGAACCGGCCCGGTCTCCGCCCGAACGCCCCGGTGTGTCCGATACTGGCCTGGTGGCACGACTCCTCCTGATCGAAGACGACCCCATGGTGCGGCGCGGCCTCGAACTCGCCCTGTCCCGACACGGGCACGCCGTCCGCACGGCGGACACCGGTGAGGAGGGCCTGCGCCTCTACCGCGACCGCGCCCCGGACCTGGTCGTGCTCGACGTGATGCTGCCGGGTGTGAGCGGGTTCGAGGTGTGTCGCCGCATCCGCGCCGAGGGCGAGACCCCGGTGATCGTCCTGACCGCGCTCGGCGACGACTTCGACGTGGTCGGCGGGCTTGAGGCGGGCGCGGACGACTACGTCGTCAAGCCGGTGCAGCCCACCGTGCTCGACGCCCGGATCCGTGCGGTGCTGCGCCGCAGCGTCGGGGACGGCGAGGGGGTGCGTGTCCACGGCGGCCTGCGGATCGACACCGCGGCGCTGGTGGTCACCTTGGAGGGGGCACCGGTAGCGCTGACGCCCACCGAGCTGCGCCTGCTGCTGACCCTGTCCCGGTCGCCGGGCCGGGTGTTCGACCGCCAGCAGCTTCTGGAGGAGGTGTGGGAGCACGACTACCTGGGCGACTCCCGGCTGGTGGACAACTGCGTGCAGCGGCTGCGGGCCAAGATCGAGCCCTCCCCCGCCGCCCCGAGGTACGTGCAGACCGTGCGAGGGTTCGGCTACCGGTTGGGGCCCGTATGAGACTGCGGCGGTGGCCGGGCCCGCGCGGGCTGCGCTCCCGCCTGCTGGCCGTGTTCACCCTGGTGACGGTGGTGGCGGCCGGGGCGGCGGCGTGGTCGGGCGCGGGCGCGGCCAGCGCGGCGCTGGTCTCCTCCCACCAGGAGCGGATCACCGAGGGGGTCGCGGTGCGGATCGCGGAGGCCGCGCCTCAGCTGCCCTACCCGCCCGACCAGGAGTCGCTCGACGGGCTGCGCCGGGCGGTGGGCGGGGACACCGTGGTCACCTTCGGGGACCTGGTCTCCTCCGATGGGTTCGACACCTCCCTGGTCACCGGCGAGCTGCGCACCACCGTGCGCCGCGAGCGCCGCCTGGCGGCCCAGCGCGTCACCCTGGAGGACAGGTCATGGCTCCTGGTGGGCACCCCCGTGATGACCACCACCCCCGATGGGGACCGCGCCCCGTCGGGGATCGAGGTCTACACCCTGCGCGACCTCGCCGACGTCGAGCGGGATGTCGAGGGCATCACCCTGACCGCGACGGCCACCGCGGTGGCGGCGCTGCCCCTCGCGGCGCTCTTGACCCTGCTGGCCGCGCGCGGTGTGCTGCGCCCCGTGCGCGACCTGCGCGACACGGCGGGGCGGCTGGCCTCCGGCGACCTCGACGCGCGGTCGGAGCCCCAGGGGGTCGACGAGCTGGCCGAGCTGGCCGGGGCCTTCAACGACATGGCGGCCTCGCTCCAGGAGTCCATGGCGGCGATGGAGCGCATGCAGGCCGACGCCCGCAGGTTCGCCGCCGACGTCTCCCACGAGCTGCGCACCCCCCTCAGCACGCTCGCTGCGGCGGTGGAGGTGCTGGAGGACGCGACCGGCGGCATGGAGGCCGACGCCCGCGAGTCCGTGAGGATGGCGATCAGCGAGACGCACCGGCTGATCCGGCTGGTGGAGGACCTCATGGAGGTGTCGCGCTTCGACGCCGGCACCGCGGTGCTGCGCACCGAAGAGGTGGACGTGTCCGCCGCCGTCCGCGACTCCCTGCGCCTGCGCGGCTGGTCGGATCAGGTGCAGGTGCAGGCGCCCGACCGCGTCCCGGCCCGCGTGGACCGCCGCAGGCTGGACGTGGTCGTGGCCAACCTGGTGGGCAACGCGCTGCGCCACGGGGCCGCGCCGGTGCGGGTGCGCGTGCGCGCCCTGGCAGAGGAGGTGCACATCATCGTGACCGACTCCGGACCCGGGCTGGGCGAGGACGTGCTGCCCTTGGTGTTCGACCGCTTCTACAAGGCCGATGCCGCCCGCACGCGCACCCCCGGAAGCGGGTTGGGCCTGGCGATCGCCCGGGAGAACGCCCGCTTGCACGGGGGCGACCTCACCGCGGCCGACACGGGGTCGGGGGCGCGGTTCGACCTGGTTCTGCCAAGGAGGACAGAGGAACGGTGAGACGGATCTGCGCGACGATGGTGGCCGTCCTTCTCACAGGGTGCGGGGTAGGCCCCTCGGAGGTGTTCGACGGCGGCCCGGCGCCCACGGGCGTGGCACCGGGAGTGACGCTGTACTTCCTGGACGACCGGGGGGAACTTCTCCCGCAGCGGCGCGACACCGGCCGCCTGGGCTCGATCTCCGAGGCGATGACCCTGCTGCTGACGGGGCCGGGCGACTCTGACCTGCGCACGGGAATCGCCGAAGGCGCCGTGGAGCGTATGGTGGTGACCGTGAAGCCGGGCCTGGTCGACCTGGCCACCCCGTTGGAGATCGGGGACGTCACCTCTGCGGGGATCGACCAGATCGTGTGCACCGCCCTGGGAGTGCACGTGCAGTCCGGCGGGGCGACCGACACCCGGGTGCGGGTCCGCTTCGTCCAGCCGACCCCGGAGTCGGAGGAGCTGCGGACCTGCCCGCTGATCGGCTGATCAGTCCAGCGCGGTGACGTCGACGGCCGGCGGCGCCGGGGCGGGCACGGCGACCCACACCAGGGCCAGGGCCGCCATGACCGCCGCGAACGCGAGCGCGCCGCGGCCGCCCGAGGCCCAGGACGCACGGAACCGGACAGGGTTCTCCACCAGGTGGGTCGAGAGCACGGCCAGGCAGGTGGAGACGGCGCACACCAGGGCCGTCCACCACCAGCCGGACAGGCCGGTCGCCTCGGGGGACAACAGCACGATGACCGGCCAGTGCCACAGGTAGAGGCTGTAGGAGATCGTGCCCGTCCAGCGCAGAGGCGCCCAGGACAGAATCCGCGGCACCGGCCCCCTGGGCGCCTGCGTGCACAAGCCGATGAGCAGGGCGCAGGCCAGCGCATGTGCGAACAGACCGCCCCGGTACAACCACAGCGAGGTCGTCCCGTCGGCGAGCAGCCACAGCGCGCCGACCGCGGCCGCTGCGGCCGCGGCCGCGCCCGACACGGCCCGCGGCGCGCGCTCGACCGTGCGCTCCAGCAGGTCGTGGACGCGGGCTGTGGCCACCAGCGCGCCCAGCAGCAGGGAGAAGGCCCGTGTGTCAGTACCGGTGTAGACGCGGGTCGGGTCAGCCGGGTCGACGAGGACGGCCATCCACACCAGCGAAGCCAGGGAGACCACGGCGGCCAGCAGCGCGACGCGGTCGCCGACCCGTTTGCCGCCCAGGGCGACCAGGGCCACCAGCAGCGGCCAGACCAGGTAGAACTGCTCCTCGACCGCGATGCTCCACAGGTGCTCGAACACCCGCTCCGAGCCGAACCGGTTCCAGTAGCCGGCCGACTCGGCGAGCAGGTGCCAGTTGAGCAGGTTCAGCTGGACCCATGGGCCGTCCGCGAGAGTGGTCCGCACCAGCTGCGGCGGGCCCACGGCCCGGACCGCGAGGGTGACGCAGACGAGCACGACCACCAGCGCGGGCAGCAACCGCCGCAGGCGGCGGCCCCAGAAGGACACCAGGGACACCCGGCCGGCCGTCTTGACCTCCTTTAGCAGCAGACCGGTGATGAGGTAGCCGGACAGGGCGAAGAACAGGTCGACTCCGAGGAACCCCCCGTCCAGGTTGCCGGTGTGGAAGAGCAGGACGCCGATGACGGCGACGCCCCGCAAGCCGTCCAGGGCCGGGAGGCGGGAGCTGCGGGCCGGGGGCCGGGCGGTTGCGGCCGAGGGATCCGGTGTCATGGGCCGATCGTCGCGGCCCCGTGTCGGGAACGGGTCCGCGCCGTGTCCCGATCCCGTCGTGATCGCGGAGGGCGCCGAGGAGGGCCGGGACGCCGCCCGAGCGCTCACGGCCGCGAGCTCGCCGCGGTCGGCCTGTACCGGGCACACCTCCTCTGCCGGCCACTCGGCGAGCTTGTCCTCACCGTCCTCGGCGGCCGGCCGGGTTCCGTAGCGCTCCTGGATCCGCCTGCGGTGGTACTCGATCGTGCGGCCGGTCCAGGCGTACTCGGCGAACAGGGCGGCCTCGCCGCCGACCCCGGAGGCGACGGGGTCCACCGCGGCCGCGAAGACCTCCTCGGGGTAGGCGGGAATGAGCCCTCGCTCTGGAAGGGCTCCAGCAGCAGCGCGAACCCCGGCCGGGAGCTGCCGGGTGTTGAGGAGGTGAGGCGCCGCCTGCTGGGTGGGCCCAGGTGCGGGCCACGCTGCGTAGCGCGTTGTCGGCGGCGGTGGCCCGCCCCGACCTGCCGGTGCAGGTCAATGCGGCCTCCCATGTTGTGCTGGCCTCGTGTGCGCGGCTGCGCCCGCTGGTGTGGAGTGGCGAGCGGGTGCGGCGCTACCGGGAGAAGGGCCAGGCGCCTTCGGCGGTGATGGTGTGGACCCCGGGGCAGACGGCGGCGTTTCTGGCGCGGGCCGCACAAGACCGGCTGTACCCGCTGTTCCACCTGATCGCGCTCAAGGGGCCGCGCCGGGGCGAGGCGGTCGCCCTGCAGTGGGAGCACGTGCGCCTGGAGGAGGCCCAGATCGACATCTGCTCGCAGGTGGTGCAGCTGGGGTGGAGGACGGTCACCACCGCACCCAAGAGCGAGGCCGGGCGGCGGGCCATCACGCTGGACGCCGAGACGGTGCGGCTGCTGCGGGGCTGGCGCAAGCGCCAGGCGGCCGAGCGGTTGGCCGCCGGGCGGGGGTGGGTGGATTCGGGGCGGGTGTTCACCCACGCCGACGGCTCGGGTCTGCACCCGGGGTGGGTGGGCAGGCTGTTCTGCCGGATCGCGGCGGAGGCGGGGCTGCCGCCGATCACGCTGCACGGGCTGCGCCACGGGGCGGCGTCGCTGAGCCTGGCCGCACAGGTGGACGTGAAGGTGGTTGCGGCCGAGCTGGGCCATTCCAGCACCTGGTTCACCCAGGACACTTACCAGTCGGTGTTTCCGGAGGTGGCGCGGGAGGCGGCTGAGGCCACCGCGGCGCTGGTGCGGGCCGGGGCCGCGCCGGGGGCGCCCGGGCGGTGATGGGGCGGGCGGCGCCGCCGGGGCCACACCTGGCCCCGGGGGCGCTGCCGGTGTGTGTCCGGGGCCGGGGGTGTGTCGGGTTTGTGGGGCGGTTCAGGGGCGCCGGGGGCATCCGGGGCGGGGGTGCAGCGGATTTGTGCGGGGTGGTGCGGGGGCGGGTGCGTGCTGGGGAGCGAGCGCGGAGCCGGCAGGGGGGCGAATCGGGCGCCGGGAAGGGGTGAACCCCAGGCCTGCCCGGTGGTTGGGGTGGGGTTGACCTGGGGTTTTGTTGGTGCACCCGGCAGGATTCGAACCTGCGGCCATCGGATTAGAAGTCCGGTGCTCTATCCACTGAGCTACGGGTGCGCGTTTCAATTGTGGCCTGCCGCGGGGGTCTGCGTCGCAGGGGCGGCAGGGAGTCCATGGGAGGGCCTCCGGCCCGGGCGGTGCCGGGGTCCCCGCAGTCTTGCGGGGGACATCCTACGGTATTCGGGCGATGGGCCCCAAGGATGGGCAAAGCAAGAGCAACTGCGGCCAATCGTAGTTGCGCCTCGTTAGCGCTCGGGCTTCACCAAAACGACGGGTATCGGCGTCGGACCACACGTTACCCGTGATTAACCCTTGCCGGGGTGCAGGTCGGGGGCGTTTCGCCGAGTCGGGGGCGGGGCGGCGCCCGGCGGGCGGGGCCCGGGGATCAGAAGATCCACCAGATGCCCGACACGGCGAGGGCCTCCAAGGCCGACAGCAGAGCCATGTGCTCCTCCTCCCTGATCCGTGCGGACGGCGGGCCGGTCCGTGCGTACGGCGGGGAGGGCGCGACGCGTGCGGTGGTCATGCTCCCCCGGGTGTCCGGGCAAACCGCCTTTGCCCGTGCTTGGCCTGATCATGGTGCGGGGGAGCGGGGCGCGGGGGCGCTACCGTTGTGCCGTGACGAAGCAGAGGCCGGACGGCGGCGCGCGGGCCGCGGGGCTGATCACCGGGGCCGTGCTCGACCGGGTCGTGCCCGACCCGAGGCGGGGGCACCCCGTCGCGCTGTTCGGGGCGGCGGCGGCCCGCCTGGAGCAGGCGCTGTACCGCCCGTCGCGGGCGAGCGGCGCCCTGTTCACCGCCGCCGCGGTGGGCTCCGCCGCCGCGCTGGGGGCGCTGGCCGAGCGGGCGCCGGGCCCGGGGGCGCGCACCGCGGCCACCGCCGCCGCCGCCTGGGCGGTCTCCGGCGGGGCCATGCTGCGCAGGGAGGCCGGGAGGATCGCCGGCGCCCTGGAGGCGGGCGACCTGGACGAGGCCCGCCGCAGGCTGCCCGGGCTGTGCGGGCGCGACCCCTCCGCCCTGGACGGCAAGGGGATCGCCCGCGCCGCAGTCGAGTCGGTCGCGGAGAACACCTCGGACGCGGCCGTCGGCGGGCACGTGTGGGGCGCCCTGCTGGGCCTGCCCGGGCTGCTCGGGCACCGTGCGGCCAACACCCTGGACGCCATGGTCGGCCACCGCTCCGAGCGCTATGAGCGGTTCGGCTCGGCTCCGGCGCGCCTGGACGACGTCGCCGGGTGGGCGCCCGCCCGGCTCACCGCGCTGCTGGCCTGCGCCGCCGCCCCGCTGGTCGGCGGGGACACCCGGCGCGCCCTGGCGGTCACCGCCCGGTACGGGCACCGCCACCCCAGCCCCAACGCCGGCCACTGCGAAGCGGCCTTCGCCGGCGCCCTGGACCTGCGCCTGGGCGGCGCCAACCGGTACGGCGACCGGGTCGAGCACCGCCCCGAACTGGGCGACGGGCGGCCGCCCGGCCCCGCCGACCTGCGCCGCGCGATCCGGCTGGCCGGCATCGTGGACGCCGCCTCGGCGGGCCTGGCCGCGCTCGCCGCGGCCGGGATCCCCGATCGGGCGCCCGGTGCGCGCCGCGGAGGGGGGCGGCGGTGAGCGGGGCGGGAGGCGCGGCCCCGGCGCTGCTCGTCGCGGGCACCACCTCCGACGCGGGCAAGAGCGTGGTCACCGCGGGCCTGTGCCGGTGGCTGGCCCGGCAGGGGGTGAAGGTCGCGCCGTTCAAGGCGCAGAACATGTCGCTCAACTCGGTGGTCGCCCCGGACGGCGCGGAGATCGGCCGGGCGCAGGCCATGCAGGCCGCCGCGGCCGGGCTGGAGCCGTGCGCGGCGATGAACCCGGTGCTGCTCAAACCCGGCGGCGACCGGAGCAGCCAGGTCGTGGTGCGCGGGCGCCCGATCGGCGAGGCCGACGCGCTGAGCTACCGGGACTACAAGGAGCGGCTGCGCGAGGTGGCGCTGGAGTCGCTGGCCGAACTGCGCGCCGACTACGACGCGGTGGTCTGCGAGGGCGCGGGCAGCCCGGCGGAGATCAACCTGCGGGACGGCGACATCGCCAACATGGGCCTGGCGCGCGCGGCGGACCTGCCGGTGCTGCTGGTCGGCGACATCGACCGGGGCGGGGTGTTCGCGGCGATGCACGGCACCCTGGCCCTGCTGGAGCCGGCGGATCAGGCGCTGATCGCCGGATTCGTGGTGAACAAGTTCCGCGGCGCGCGGGAGCTGCTCGAACCGGGCCTGGACATGCTGCGCGACCTCACCGGCCGCCCGGTGCTGGGGGTGCTGCCCTGGCTGGACGGCCTGTGGCTGGACGTCGAGGACTCGCTCGCGCTCAGCGTGGACCGGGGGCCCGCCGCGCCGCCGGTCACCGGGACCGCCCTGCGGGTGGCGGTGGTGCGCACCCCGCGGATCAGCAACTTCACCGACGTCGACGCGCTCACCGTCGAACCGGGGGTGGACGTGCGGTTCGCCACCGCCCCGCACGAGCTGGACGGCGCCGACCTGGTGATCCTGCCCGGCAGCCGGGCCACCGTGGCCGATCTGGACTGGATGCGCGGGCGCGGGCTGGACGCCGCGGTCGCCGACCGGGCCCGCCGGGGCCGCCCCGTGCTGGGCATCTGCGGCGGCTTCCAGATGCTCGCCCGCACCATCACCGACGAGGTGGAATCGGGGGCCGGGACCGTGCCGGGGCTCGGCCTGCTGCCGGCGGCGGTCCGCTTCGCGGCGGAGAAGACCCTGGCCCGGCCGCGCGGCACCGCCTACGGGGAGGACGTCCGGGCCTACGAGATCCACCACGGGCGGGTGGAGACCGACTGGTCCGACGCGGCGGCGCCCGAGCCGTTCCTGGACGGCTGCCGGAGCGGAGCGGTGTGGGGCACCACCTGGCACGGCGCCTTCGAGAACGACGGGTTCCGCCGCGCCTTCCTCACCGACGTCGCCGCCGCGGCGGGGAGCGCGTTCCGCCCCGCCCCCGGCACCGACTTCGCGGCCGCCCGCGCCGCCCGCCTGGACGCGCTGGGCGACCTGGTCGCCGAGCACATGGACACCGGTGCGGTGCTGCGCCTGCTGGAGCGGGGCGCCCCCGCAGGCCTCCCGGTGGTCCCGCCGGGCGGGCCGCGCCGGCGCTGACCCCCGGGGGGCCGGGAGGGCGGCCGCCGGGCCGCCCCGGGCCGGGGCTGTGGACGACGGGCTGTGGACGGGCGGTGGCGCTCCGTCGCGCGGCGGCCTAGCGTGGTACCCGACCGGTGGCGGACCGGGTGGGAAGAGGGCCGAGCGCAGCGCGGACAGGGGCCCCGACGAGAAGGACGCCGCCGCCGGGATCCGGCCCGCAGGGCCGGAGCACCCCTGCTCCTTCCATCTTCGGAGGCCCCCTGTGACCATCACCGGAACCGACTGCACCGCCGACCGCACCGACGACCGCACCGACGGCCCCGCCGCCTTCCCCGGGGCGGAGGGCGCGCCGCCGCACCGGGTCGTGCTCGACCTGGACCCGATGACCCGGGCCGAGCTGGAGCGCGCCGCGGGCGGCCGCTCCGTCGAGGCCTACCTGTACATACTGGCCGGGCGCTGCGCCCGGTGGAGCGAGATGCGCGACTGGCTGATCCACTTGGAGGCCTGCTACGGCCCGATCCCCGCGGAGGCCCTGGAGCGGCTGCACCGGAAGATGCTCGGGCTGCGGCCGGCGGCCGGGTCCGGGGCCGCGCTCGGCGTCGCGTTCACCGGCGAGGAGCTCGCCGCGCTGAAGGAGGCCGCGGACGGCAGGGCGCTCGCCCCGTTCGTCCGGGAGGTTGTGCTGGACCGGCTCACCGCGGCGGCGCAGGATACCGCCGAGCCCCGGCCGGACGGGGGGTGAGCCTTCCCGCCGCCCCGGGCCGAGGCTCTCCCGGCGGCGCCCGGTCCGCCGGCCCCGCCGGGAGGCCGCGGGGCCCGGCGGCGGTACCGGGGCCGCGCCGGGCTAGGCGGCGAGCGAGCGGGCGTAGTTCACCTGCTGGGCGACGTTGGCGCCGGTGGCCCTGCCCAGGGCGGGGACCATCGTGGAGTGGTACGTTCCGCCGCCCTGCACGGTCACCTGGATGTAGCCGGTGACCCGCTCCTCCTTCACCAGCAGGAACAGCAGGCCGAGCAGGCAGGTCCACCAGAAGACCAGGATCGCCACGATGATGGCCCAGACCGGGGTGGTCTTCTCCACCCGGGACATGTCGGTGACGGTCCATACCGACCCCTTGATCGGGAACCGCCCGGCGGGGGTGATCACCTCGGTCTGGGTGACGGCGATGTCGCCGATGGTGGTGAGCGTCGGCCCGCCGGCCGGGGCCGGGGCCATCGGCGCGTCGTAGCCGCCCGCCTGCACGGGGACGATCTCACCCGAGCTCTGCGGGGGCGGCCCGTACACCGGTCGGCCGTAAGGGTCGGTTCCTGGGGGCCGCTGATAGGGGTCGCCGGCCCCGGAAGGGGGGTGGGGGTACTGGGTCATGCGCTGATTGTCGCAAAGCGCTCGGCCTGATGGGACCCGCTCGGGAAAGGCGTTCCGGCGGCCGGAGGCGGGCCGGGACAGGGCCTCTGCGAAGATGGGGCGGTACGTGCCGCGAAGGAACACGGTGCCCCGGATGGCGGGGCCTGGCCGGATCCGGCCTGGAAGCCGTGGCTGTCCCGCAACTGTGAGGGAGGAGCGCCCCCGGAAGCGCGCCACTGCCGGCACCGCCGGCGGGAAGGCCCGGGAGGCGCGGCGAGCCCCGAGCCAGGAGACTTCGCGGCGCGCGAGCATCCGATCGGCACCGGGGCGCGGACCCCGGAACGACACGAAGGACCGAGTGTGGCCACCATTCTGCTGCTGTCCACCGCGGACACCGAGCTCCTCGCCGCACAGGCGGCCGAGGCCGGGTACCGCACCGCGAACCCGGCGCGGACCCCTGCGGGCGAGGTCCCCGCGCTGCTGGAGGGGGTCGACATCGCGGTCGTGCGGCTCCTCGGCGGAACCGAGTTCTGGCCGGAGGGCATGGCCGCGCTGCGGGCCGGCGGCGTTCCGCTGGTGGCCCTGGGCGGTGAGGCCGCGGTGGACGCGGAGATGATCGCGGCCTCCACGGTCCCCGCCGGGGTGGCCACCGAGGCCCACGCCTACCTGGCCGAGGGCGGGGTGGAGAACCTGCGCCAGCTGGCCCGGTTCCTCTCCGACACGGTGCTGCTCACCGGGGACGGGTTCGCCCCGCCGGAGAAGATGCCCGAGTACGGCCTGCACGAGCGGCCGCGCCGGGAGGGCGCGCAGGCGGCAGGCGCGCGGCCGGTGGTGGCGGTGGTCTTCTACCGGGCGCACGAGCTGTCCGGCAACACCTCCTTCGTGGACGTGCTGTGCGACGCGATCGAGGAGGCCGGGGGAGAGCCGCTCCCGGTCTTCTCCGGCTCGCTGCGCGGGCTGGACGCGGAGAACGCCCCCGGCCTGTTCGAGCTGCTCGGCCGGGCCGACGCGGTGGTCACCACGGTGCTGGCCGCGGGCGGGGCGGTCGCCGCCGACGCCAGCGGAGGCGGCGACGAGGACGCCTGGGACGCGGGCGCGCTCGCCGCGCTGGACGTGCCGATCGTCCAGGGCCTGGTGCTCACCTCCACCCGGGAGCAGTGGCAGGCCTCCGACGCGGCGCTCACCCCGATGGACGCCGGCATGCAGGTGGCCATCCCGGAGTTCGACGGCCGGCTGATCACCGTCCCGTTCTCCTTCAAGGAGCCGGCCGAGGGGTCGGCTCCGGTCTACCGGGCCGACCCGGAGCGGGCGGCCAGGGTGGCCGGGATCGCGGTCCGGCACGCGCGGCTGCGCGCGGTGCCGCCGGCCGAGCGCCGCCTGGGCGTGGTGCTCTCCTCCTACCCCACCAAGCACTCCCGGGTCGGCAACGCCGTCGGGCTGGACACCCCGGCCTCGGCGGTCCGGCTGTTCCGGCTGCTCGCCGAGCGCGGGTACGACCTCGGCCCGGACGACGCGCTGTGGCGCCGCCCCGGGCCCGGCGAGGACCGCCGCGAGGACGACGGCGATCCGCTCATCCACGCGCTGATCGCGGCCGGCGGGCACGACGTGGAGTGGCTCACCGAGGAGCAGCTCTCCGCCGCCGGCGCCCGGGTGCCGCTGGAGGACTACACCCGCTGGTTCGAGGCGCTCCCCGCCGGGCTGCGCGACTCCATCCGGGAGCACTGGGGCGAGCCGCCGGGCGAGCTGTACGTCGACGACTCGCGCGGCCGCCCGGAGATCGTGCTGGCCTCGCTCCGCTTCGGCAACCTGGTGCTGATGATCCAGCCGCCGCGGGGCTTCGGCGAGAACCCGATCGCCATCTACCACGACCCGGACCTACCGCCCTCGCACCACTACCTGGCCGCCTACCGGTGGCTGGAGGGATCGCGCGAGCAGGGCGGCTTCGGCGCCGGCGCCGTGGTGCACCTGGGCAAGCACGGCACCCTGGAGTGGCTGCCCGGCAAGGGGCTGGGGATGGCGGCCGAGGACGCCCCGGACGCGGTGCTGGGGAACCTCCCGCTGGTCTACCCGTTCATCGTGAACGACCCGGGCGAGGGCACCCAGGCCAAGCGGCGCGGGCACGCCACCGTGGTGGACCACCTGGTGCCGCCGATGGCGCGCGCCGACACCTACGGCGACATCGCCAAGCTGGAGCAGCTCCTCGACGAGTACGCCCTGGTCAGCGACCTGGACCCGGACAAGGCGCCGGCGCTGCGCGCGCAGATCTGGACGCTGATCAAGACCGCCGAGCTCCACCACGACCTGCACCAGGAGGACATGCCGGGCGAGGAGGAGTTCGACGACTTCGTCATGCACGTCGACGGCTACCTGTGCGAGATCAAGGACGTGCAGATCCGGGACGGCCTGCACGTGCTGGGCGCGGCCCCGGAGGGGGAGGCCCGGGTCAACCTGGTGCTCGCGGTGCTGCGGGCCTCGCAGGTGTGGGCGGGCGCGGCGGGCGCGCTCCCCGGGCTCCGCGCGGCGCTGGCCCGCCGCTTCGGCCTGGAGGAGAAGGCGCTGCTGGCAGACCCGGGCGCCCGGATCGAGGTGCCCAAGGAGCTCGCCGCGCTGGAGGACGGGCCGGCCCGCACCGCCTCGGACGCGGTCGACCTGCTGGAGGCGGTGGCCCGCCGGCTGGTGGAGGCGATGGAGGAGGCCGGCTGGGAGGCCGGGCGCGCCGAACCGGTGGCCGCCGGGGTGCTCGGCGGGGCCGCAGGCGGCGAAGAGCGGGCCGCTTTCGCCGATGCGGTCCGGGTGCTGGTCTTCGCGGCCGAGGAGGTGGTGCCGCGGCTGGCCGCCACCGGCGCCGAGATCGACGCGGTGCTGCACGCCCTGGACGGCGGGCACGTCCCGGCCGGGCCCTCCGGATCGCCCACCCGGGGCCTGGTCAACGTGCTGCCGACCGGCCGCAACTTCTACTCGGTCGACCCCAAGGCGATCCCCTCCCGCAACTCCTGGGACGTGGGCCAGGCGCTGGCCGACTCGCTGGTCGCCCGGCACCTGGCGGACACCGGCTCCTACCCGCGCTCGGTCGGGATCACGGTGTGGGGCACCGCGGCGATGCGCACCCAGGGCGACGACATCGCCGAGGTGCTGGCGCTGCTGGGGACCAGGCCCACCTGGGACGACGCCTCCCGGCGGGTGACCGGTTTCGAGATCGTCCCGCTGGAGGAGCTGGGCCGGCCGCGGATCGACGTCACACTGCGCGTCTCCGGTTTCTTCCGGGACGCCTTCCCGCACGTCATCGGGTTGATCGACGACGCGATCAGCGCGGTGGCCGGGCTGGAAGAGCCGGAGGAGTCCAACTACTGCCGGGCGCACGCGCTCGCCGACCACGCCGGCCACGGCGACTGGCGGCGCGCCACCACCCGCATCTTCGGGTCCAAGCCGGGCGCCTACGGGGCGGGGCTGCTGCCGCTGATCGACGCGCGGAACTGGCGCGACGACGCCGATCTCGCCGAGGTCTACGCGGTGTGGGGCGGCTACGCCTACGGGCGGGGGCTGGACGGAGCCGAGCGCCGCCCGGACATGGAGGCGTCGTTCCGCCGGATCGCGGTCGCGGCGAAGAACCAGGACACCCGCGAGCACGACATCGTCGACTCCGACGACTACTTCCAGTACCACGGCGGGATGGTCGCCATGGTGCGCCGGCTGACCGGGGGGTCCCCGGCCGCCTACATCGGCGACTCCGCGGTGCCGGACCAGGTCAAGACGCGGACCCTGGGCGAGGAGACCCGCCGGGTGTTCCGGGCCAGGGTGGTCAACCCGCGGTGGATCGCGGCGATGCGCCGGCACGGCTACAAGGGCGCGTTCGAGCTGGCCGCCACGGTGGACTACCTCTTCGGCTACGACGCGACGGCCGGCGTCGTCGACGACTGGATGTACCGGACGCTCGCCGAGACCTACGTGTTCGACCCGGAGAACCGGGACTTCCTGGAGGAGTCCAACCCGTGGGCGCTGCGCGGCATCTCCGAGCGGCTGCTGGAGGCCGCTGAGCGCGGGCTGTGGGAGGAGCCGGAAGAGGAGCTGCTGGAGCGGCTCCGGGAGACCTACCTCCGGATGGAGGGGGAGCTGGAGGGCGACGACTGACCCTCCCCCCGCCGGGCGGGGTAGCCGATCGCATCCGGGAGGCGCAAGAACCCTGGGGTGAACCGGGGTGGCCGCATGCGGCCACCCCGGTTCGCTGTGCCTCCGGTCACATCCGGAGCGGCGGGACGGCCGGTGTTACCGCTGGTAGCGGCGCGGGTCCCGGGCGGCGGCCGGCCCCGGGGCCGGGAGAGGGGGCGGGAGGGGGCCGAAACAGGGAACATGAAAGTCTTTCGCGAAAGCCGCGGGCGTGCGTAATCTGCCGACGACGCGTCGTGCACGACCCCTGTGATCCCCCGCCGATCGAGGTGCGACTCCCCATGGCACACCACGTTCGACGCAGGACCGCCGCCGCGCTGGCGGTCATCTGCGCGACCTCACTCGCCGCCCCGGCGGCCGCAGCGGACGGACCGGACGCCGCGGCCCTGATGGCCGCGGTCGAGGACCACTGCGGCGAGAACGGCTGCCACGACATCATCCCGCCCGGCCAGAACGGCAACGCCACCCTGGTCGAGATCCTGGGCAACCAGATGTTCGGCACCCGTCCGGCGCACTCCTCCGACCAGCTGGACATGTACGACAACCTGCTCCACGACTACGAGGGGCTGGACGACGCCGGACTCGACTCCTACTTCATGGACGCCTCGTTCGGCGTCGCCGAGGGCGACGTCGGCAGCGAGTACAGCCCGCGCGGAGACGTGACCATCATCCGCGACGACTCCTACGGAGTGCCGCACATCTACGGCGAGACCCGCGAGGGGACCATGTTCGGCGCCGGGTACGCCGTCGCCGAGGACCGGCTCTTCCTCATGGACGTGCTGCGCAACCTGGGGCGGGGGGAGCTCACCCCGTTCGCCGGCGGCGCCGAGGGCAACCGCTCCTTCGAGCAGATGCTGTGGCGCACCGCCCCCTACACCGAAGAGGACAAGCAGGCCCAGATCGACCGGGTCGCCGCCTCCGGTGAGCGCGGCGCCCAGGCGCTGGCCGACGTCGACTCCTACATCGAGGGCATCAACGCCTACATCGACGCCTCGCAGGACCGCAACGACTACCCCGGCGAGTACGTGCTGACCGGGCACAAGAACGCGGTCACCCAGGAAGGCGAGATCGAGCACTTCAAGCCCACCGACATCGTCGGCATCGCCTCGATGGTCGGCGCGCTGTTCGGCGGCGGGGGCGGCGGCGAGGTCCAGTCCGCCGTCATCAGGCTCGCCTTCCAGAACCAGTACGGCGCGGAGAAGGGCGCCGAGCTCTGGCAGGACTGGCGGATGGAGAACGACCCCGAGGCCACGGTGACCGTGGACGGCGACTTCCCCTACTCCGGGACCCCCGAGGACCCGGTCGGCCGGGCGCTGCCGGACGAGGGCTCGGTCGAGCCCTACGACATCGTCCACGACGAGCAGGGGTCGGCCGCCGGCGGCGCCTCCGCCCAGGCCGCCGCGTCGGAGGAGAGCACCTCCGAGGGCGGCGAGCAGGTCTCCGACCTCCCGGAGAAGAAGCAGGAGGAACTGGAGGCCAAGGCCGAGGAGGGCGACCTGGAGGCCGCCGAGGGCATCTTCAACGAAGGCGTCCTCCCCGCCGACCTGGCCGAGCCGCGCGGCATGTCCAATGCGCTGCTGGTCTCCGGCGAGCACACCGCCAGCGGCCGACCGGTCGCCGTCATGGGCCCGCAGACCGGCTACTTCTCCCCGCAGCTGCTCATGGTCCAGGAGCTGCAGGGCCCCGGCATCAGCGCCCGCGGCGCCTCCTTCCCCGGCACCAGCTTCTACGTGCAGATGGGGCGGGGCACCGACTACGCCTGGAGCGCCACCTCCGCCGGGCAGGACATCACCGACACCTTCGCCGTCGACCTGTGCGAGCCGGACGGCTCCGCCCCCGACACCTCCTCCCGCGGCTATGTCGCCGGGGACGGCTCCTGCACCGGGTTCGAGGAGCTGACCGTGGAGAACGCCTGGGAGCCCACGGTGGCCGACCAGACGCCGGCCGGCTCCTACCGGCTCACCTCGCTGCGCTCGGAGTTCGGCCTGGTCGAATCGTTCGCCACGGTGGACGGCGAGCCGGTCGCCTTCGTCCAGCGCCGCTCCACCTACATGCGCGAGGTCGACTCGATCATCGGCTTCCAGCAGTTCAACGAGCCGGAGACGATCACCTCGGCCGAGGACTTCCAGAAGGCCGCGAGCGACATCGGCTACGCCTTCAACTGGCACTACGCCGACGCCGAGGAGATCGCTTTCATGAACTCCGGGGCCAACCCGGTCCGCACCGAGGGCACCGACCCCAACCTGCCGATCGCCGCCGACTCCGACGCCGGGTGGAAGGGCTGGAGCCCCGGGGACAACGGGGCCGACTACACCCCGCCCGAGCAGCACCCCAACACCATCGGCCAGGACTACCTGGTCAACTGGAACAACAAGGTCGGCCGCGGCTACACCGCCGGCTGGGGCAGCGGCCCGGTGCACCGGGGCGACCTGCTCGACGGCCGGGTCTCCGCGCTCATCGAGGAGGGCCACGACTTCACCAAGTCCTCGCTGACCCGGGTGATGATGGAGGCCGGCCACACCGACCTCCGCGGCGAGCAGGTGCTCCCGGTCCTGCTGCGCGCCCTGGAGGGCGCCGACACCTCCGACCCGGAGGTGGCCGGGGCGGTGGCCGCCCTCACCGCCTGGGAGGAGGCCGGCGCGCCGCGCCGGGAGGCCGAGCGCGACGACGGCTCCTACGAGCACGCCGAGGCGATCCGGATCATGGACGCCTGGTGGCCGCTGCTGGTCTCCGCCCAGTTCAAGCCGGGCCTGGGCGAGGGCCTCTACACAGAGCTGACCCGCGCGGTCCAGGTGGGCGAGACGCCGTTCGGCGGCGGGCACAAGGGCTCCGCCTACCAGTACGGCTGGTGGTCCTACGTGGACAAGGACCTCCGCTCGGTGTTCGGCGAGAAGGTCGAGGGGCCGCTGGGCGAGCGGTACTGCGGCGGCGGCGACGCCGGCGAGTGCCGCACCCTGCTCGTCGACACCCTCGCCGACGCGGCCGCCACCCCGGCCGAGGAGATCTACCCGGGCGGCGACCAGCTGGCCGCGGACACCGTGGCGCACCAGCCGCTCGGCGGGATCAACATGTGGCCGATCGCCTGGCAGAACCGCCCCACCTACCAGCAGGTCGTCGAGTTCGAGGGAGGGCGCGGCTGACCCCGGCCCGGTCCGGCCCGCCGCCGGACCGGGACCGGTCCCGGCCGGGCGCGGTGTCCCCGCCGCGCCCGGCCCCCGCTTTTCCGGGCGTCCGCGAACCCGGGCCGATAACCCGCCCGGAGGACGTGTGGCCGGACGAGGGCGCGGGGTACCTTAGGGGTATCCCGCAGGACGGGAGGACGTACATGCCGCTGTGGATCCTCTGGATCGTCGCCGCCGTCGCCCTCGGCATCGCCGAGGCCCTCACCCTCACCCTGTCACTCGGCCTGCTCGCGGTCGCAGCACTGGTCGCCGCCGTCGTCGGGGCGCTCGGCATGGGGGTCGCGGCCCAGGTGATCGCCTTCGTCACCGCGTCGGCCGCGGGCGTGCTGGTGGTCCGCCCCATCGCCCGCCGCCACCTGCGCCAGCCGCCGCTGCTGGCCTCCGGCACCGCCGCCCTGGTCGGCAAGTCCGGCCTGGTCATCGAGGAGGTCACCGGGGACCACGGGCTGATCAAGCTCTCCGGAGAGGAATGGTCCGCGCGCGCCCTCGACGAGGACCACGTGATCCCCGCCGGGACGCACGTGGACGTGATGGAGATCGACGGGGCGACCGCCGTCGTGTACCCCCGGGAGGCCCTGCCGTGACCGAAGGCCAGGCGCCCGGCCCGACCCCCGGACCCGACTCACAGGGCAGGTAGAGACCCATGGGACCCGAAATCCTGTTCATCGTCCTGGCGGCCCTCGTGGTGCTCCTCGTGGTCTCCACGGTGCGGATCGTTCCGCAGGCGCGCGCCTACAACATCGAGCGCTTCGGCCGCTACCAGCGCACCCTCCAGCCCGGACTGAACTTCATCATCCCGTTCGTGGACCGGGTCAACACCAAGTACGACCTGCGCGAGCAGGTGTTCTCCTCCCGCCCCCAGCCGGTCATCACCGAGGACAACCTGGTCGTCAACATCGACACGGTGCTCTACTACCAGATCACCGACCCCCGGGCGGCCGCCTACGAGGTCGCCAACTACCTGCAGGCCATAGACCAGCTCACCGTCACCACGCTGCGCAACGTCATCGGCGGCATGGACCTGGAGCGGACCCTCACCTCCCGGGAGGAGATCAACACCCGGCTGCGCAGCGTGCTGGACGAGGCGACCGGCAAGTGGGGCATCCGCGCCAACCGGGTCGAGATCAAGGCGATCGACCCGCCGCCCTCCATCAAGGAGGCGATGGAGAAGCAGATGCGGGCCGAGCGGGACAAGCGCGCCGTCGTCCTGCACGCCGAGGGCGAGCGGCAGTCCCGCATCCTCACCGCCGAGGGCGCCCGCCAGCAGGCCATCCTGGAGGCCCAGGGCGACCAGCAGGCGCGCATCCTGCGCGCGGACGGCGAGGCGCAGGCGGTCGAGCGGGTCTTCCGGGCGGTGCACCAGAACGACGCCGACCCCAAGCTCCTCGCTTACAAGTACCTGGAGACCCTGCCGCACCTGGCCAACGGCGAGGGCAACACGTTCTGGGTGATCCCCGGCGAGCTCACCTCGGCGATCCAGAACGTCACCAAGGCCTTCTCCGGCGAGTCCGGCGGGTCGGCCGCGGGGCCGCCCTCCCAGGGCGACGGCCGCGGCGAGGGCGGGGAGCTGGAGGGGACCGGCACCCCCGAGCTCACCTCCGGCGACGACGGGGCGCGGGACGCCGCCGAGCAGGCCGCGGAGAGCGCGGCCGCCGCGGTGGAGAACGCCCGCCAGGCGGCCGAGGCCGCGGCGGCCGGCGGAGCCGTCCCCGAGCAGGGGCGCACCGGGCAGTGACGCCGCCCGGGGCCGCGCGGGCGCCCGCGCGGCCCCGGGCCCGGGTCAGTCCCGGGTGCGCAGCACCAGCTTGCCGGTGGTGCGGCGGGAGGCGAGGTCCTGCTGGGCGCGGGCCGCCTCGGCCAGCGGATAGCGGCCGCCGATGCGCACGTCCAGGTCGCCCCGGCCGACCATGCCGAACACGGCGGCGGCCCGGTCCAGCAGCTCGGCGCGGTCCGCGGTGTAGTGCGCCAGCGAGGGCCGGGTGAGGAAGAGCGCGCCCGCCCCGTTCAGCCGCTGCGGGTCGAACGCCGGGACCGGGCCGCTGGACTGGCCGAACAGCACCAGCATGCCGCGCCGGCGCAGCGCGCCCAGGCTGGCCTCGAAGGTCGAGGCGCCCACCCCGTCGTAGACCACCGGCACCCCGGCCCCGCCGGTCATCCCGCGCACCGCCGCCGCCACGTCGGCGCCCGGCTCGCCGTACCGGACGACCTCGTCGGCCCCGGCCGCGCGGGCCAGCTCCTCCTTGGCCGGGGTGGAGACGGTGCCGATCACCCGGGCCCCGCGGAGCTTGGCCATCTGCACCAGCAGCAGGCCGGTGCCGCCGGCCGCGGCGTGCACCAGCACCGTGTCGCCCTCGCGGACCGGGTAGGTGGAGTGCGTCAGGTAGTGCGCGGTCATGCCCTGCAGCAGCACGGCCGCGGCCTGCTCGGCGCCGACCCCCTCGGGGACCGGCACCACCCGGTCGGCGCGGACCACCGCCCGCTCGGCGTAGCCGCCGGGCTCCCCGGTCCAGCCGACCGGCTGCCCCACCGCCAGGCCGGTGACGCCCGCGCCGAGGGCGGCGACGGTGCCCGCCGCCTCCACGCCGGGGACCAGCGGCATCGGCATCGGGTACAGGCCGCTGCGCTGGTAGATGTCGATGAAGTTGACGCCGGCCGCCGCCACGTCCACGGCGACCTCGCCGGGGCCCGGCTCGGGCGGGTCGGCCTCGGTGAGCCGGAGCGCCTCCGGCCCGCCCGGTTCCTCGATGGTGATCGCGCGCATGCCGTCTCCCTTCCCGGCCGGGCCCCGGCCGCCCGGAAGGCGGTGCGGAGGCCCGTTCCCCGGCGGTGGTCTACTCGTCGTCGGAGGGCGACTCGGAGGGCGTCGCCTCGGTGGACGGCGCCGTCTCGGTGAACTCGATGTCGTCGTAGTAGGCGATGGCGTCGCCGCCGCTGCCCCCGCCGGTGCGCTGAACCGCCACCCCGGCGCCGGTCCCCAGGATGGGGGTGGTGTCCTCGGCCTCGCCGACGTACTCGTCGTTCACCCAGGCGCGGACGGTGATCGTGCCGTCCTCCGGGTCGGCCTCGGGGTCGGGCAGGTCGCGGTCGCAGGTGACCTGGAGCCGGTTGACGGCCTCCTTCCCGGTGTCGAAGCCGGGCACCTCGGAGGTCTTGAACAGCGTCCCCGACCCGTCGGTCCCGTCGTTGCGCCGGATGAGCAGCTCGCCGCCGTCCTTGCGGACCAGGACCTCGTACTGGCGGTAGTCGTCCTCGTAGTCGTCCTCCGCGGCGTCGTAGCCGAAGCAGAACATGCCGGCCTGTGCGTAGTCCGGTCCGCTCTGCCAGCTCAGGCCGACGCTCATGCCCAGGTGGACCGGGCGCTCCCCGCTGTAGGGGGCCCAGGCCTGCATGGACGGCTCGTCCTCGGTGGCGCGGACGGCGAACTGCTTGTCGATGTGGCCGAAGTCGCTGTCCTCCTCGAACTCCGGGCTGTACTCGTCGGTCCACGTCGTGGCGCCGCTGTCGAAGTCCTCCTGGTAGATCACGTCGGCCTCGGAGGGGAACTCCGGGTCGGCGGTCAGGTAGAGCGCGGTCGCTCCGGCCAGCACCAGGACCAGGCCCGCGGCGCCGCCGATGAGCAGCGTGCGCCGGCCCGGCCGCTTCTTCCCGCCGGGGGCGCCCGGCGGGACCGGGCCGGGAGGCGCGCCGGGGCCGTCCGGCCCCCCCGGCCCGCCGGGGCCGGCGCCGAACTGCGCGGGCTGCCCGTACGGGGGCGAGGGGCGGCCCGGGGCGAAGCCCGGCTGCGGACCGGACGGGGGGAGGCCGGGGCCGTGGCCGGGCTGCGGGCCGCCCATCGGGCCGTACGGTCCGGGCTGCTGCGCGGGGACGCCGTAGCCGCCCGGCTGCGGGCCGGACGGCACCTGGCCCTGCGGCGGGGCGTAGGGGCGGGTGGGCGGGGCGCCCGGCGACTCCTGCGGCGGGACCGCCGCGGCGGGCTCGGCCCCCATGGCGGCGGTCGGCACCGAGCCCAGGTCGGTGGTGGCCCCCGGGGTGCCGGCGGCCGGAGTGCCGCCCTCGCCGGGCGGGGGCGGCAGCGCCGCCGCGGTCCCCACCGGCCGCGGGGTGGACGGCGGCGTCCAGGAGCGGACCACGGTCCGGTCCACCACCGAGTCGCTCGGGTTCTCCTGCCCGACCAGCCGGTTGAGCAGCTGCTGGGCGGTGGGCCGGCCGGCCGGGTCCTTGTCCAGCGCCCGCTCGACCAGCTCCTTGAGCGAGGGGTCCAGCCCCTCCAGGTTCGGCGCCATCGAGGCGATCTGGTGCAGCACCGCCGGGACCGAGGGCCCGTCGAACGGGGTCCGGCCGGTGCCGGCGAAGGCGACCAGGCAGCCCCAGGAGAAGATGTCGGAGGCCGGGGTGATGTCCTTGCCCTCGATCAGCTCCGGGGCGAGGTAGGCCGGGGTGCCCATGAGCTGGCTGGAGCGGGTCACCGCGCCGTCGTCCTCCATGGCCCGCGCGATGCCGAAGTCGATCACCTTGGGGCCGACCGTGGAGAGCAGCACGTTGGCGGGCTTGAGGTCGCGGTGGATGACGCCGGCGCCGTGGATCGCGGTGAGCGCCGCGGCGACCCCCATGGCCAGGCCGTCCAGGGTGCCGCCGGCCATCGGTCCGTCGGCGTCGATGGCCTCGGCCAGGTTGGGGCCGGAGACGTATTCGGAGACGATGAAGAGCGGCTCGCCCTCCAGGCGGGCGTCGAGCACTCCGGCGGTGGAGAACCGGGCGACACTGCGGGCGGAGGAGACCTCCCGGGCGAAGCGGCGCCGGAAGGCCTCGTCGTCGGCGAGGTCGGGGTGGATCAGCTTCACCGCGACCTTCTGCCCCGAGGGGTTCTGCGCGAGGTAGACCGTGCCCATGCCGCCCCGGCCCAGCCGGCCGATGATCCGGTAGTCGCCGAGCTCGCGGGGGTCGCCGGTGCGGAGGGGTCTGGCGCTGTCGTGCCCGTTTGACGTCACAGTGTCGAAGTCCTTCGTGGATCGCGCGATTCGCCGTCACAGAGTACCGATGAGGCGCCCGGCCCGGCATCCGGGATCGGCCACGGTCCGCTACCATGGGAACACGTGTTCGAACGCCTGCCCTTCCCCGCAGGCCTGCCCGTCGTCGTGTACAGGTACGTGAGGAGGATGGCGGTGTCCGCTGTGTACGGTGTCCGGATCGATGTCGTCGAGGAGGGCGGCAGACCGGTGCGCTTCACCTGGAACGGGCGGGTCTACGCGGTGCGCCGGGTGATCGACCACTGGGTGACGCTCCGGGCCGACCACGCCGCGGCCGCGGGCGGCCGCGGCGTCCCGCAGCGCCGCCACTGGCGGGTCGAGGCGGGATCGGACCGCGCCCCCGGGGTCTTCGAGCTCCGCTACGAGTCCCTGGGCGACGAGTGGACCCTGGCCCGGGTGGTGGAGTGAGGGTGCGGGCACCGGGCGGGCGCGCGGCGGGGCCCCGCCGCGCTCAGCCGAGCACCATGTCCCGCAGGGCGCGCAGGGTGGGCTCGTCGCGCACCCCCGCCACCAGCAGCGTGCCGACCGGGGAGGCGCGCCAGGCGGCCAGCCGCTCGGCGATCCGGGGGAGCGGGCCGGCCAGGGTGAGGCCGTCGGCGAGCTCGTCCGGCACCGCCTCGACCGCCTCGGCCCGGCGCCCGGCGAGGAAGAGCTCCTGGACCTTGTGCGCCTCCTCCTCGAACCCCATCCGGACGAACACGTCGAGGTGGAAGTTGCTGCTCCGGGCCCCCATGCCGCCGATGTAGAAGGCGATCGGGGCCTTGGCGGCGCGCAGCGCGGCGGCGGTGTCCCGGGCGTGCAGCACGCTCACCGTGCAGGCGATGTCGAACCCCTCGGGGGCGCCGGCCAGCGCGTCGGCGTACAGCCCCGGGCTGATCCCGGGGTGGTAGAACATCGGCACCCAGCCGTCGGCGGCCTCCGCGGCCAGCGCCACGTTCCGCGGCCCCTCCGCGCCCAGGTAGACCGGGATGTCCGGGCGGAGCGGCCGGGTGATCGACTTCAGCGGCCGGCCCAGCCCGGAGCCGCCGGGCAGCGGCAGCGGGTAGTGCGGGCCGGCGCTGGCCACGGGGGCCTCCCTGCGCCACACCTGCCGCATGATGTCCAGGTACTCCCGGGTGCGCTGCAGCGGGCGCGGGAACGGGCGGCCGTACCACCCCTCCACCACCTGCGGCCCGGACACCCCGATGCCCAGCCGCAGCCGCCCGCCGGACAGGTGGTCCAGGGTGAGCGCGTGCATGGCGGTGGCCACCGGGGTGCGCGCCGAGATCTGCGCGATGGCGGTGCCCAGCCCGATCCGCTCGGTCCGGGCCCCGTACCAGGTCAGCGGGGTGAAGGCGTCGGAGCCGTAGGCCTCTGCGGTCCACACCGAGTCGTAGCCGAGCGCTTCCGCCGCGCGGACCGCCTCGGTCGCGTCGTCGGCTCCGGCGCCCCAGTAGCCCAGGGCCAGGCCGATCCGCATGTCCGTCGCCATGGCGGCTCCCCTCGGTGTGCGGGCCTGCCGCGCATGGTAGAACGCGTTTCAGTCCGGCGGAAGGGCCGGTCAGTCTCCGCCGCCGCCACCCCCGTCGCCTCCGCCGCCCCCGCTGCCCCCGTCGCCTCCGCCTCCGTCGCCGCCGAACAGGCCGCCCCACCCGCCGCCGTCGCCGCCGGACGCACCGCCGCGGTCCGACCGGTCGTCGCCGGCGGTGTAGGCGCCGCCTCCTCCGTCGCCGCCGTACCGGGTGCGCCGCGGCCGCCCGGTCGGCCGCCGCGATGACCGCGCGTCCATCAAGACGCCGACGATCACCAGAACGATCATCACCACCGCCAGCGCGATGAAGAGTACGGGGAAGAGGCTCATGGGGGGTCTTTCCTGATCGGGGGAGCTCGCAGGGATGAATGTACGCCCGGGGGTGCGCGGCCCACGAGGCCCCTCCCCGGTGACCGGCGGCCGGAATCGGCCGGTCCGCGCCGGTATGAGAATCTGGGGGGCGGTGCGGACGGCAGGAACCCGGTGCGAGACCGGGGCGGACCCGCCACTGTGACCGGGGAGCGAGCCCGCGACACCCGCCACTGCCGCGGAGAGCGGCGGGAAGGCGGCGGGGGAGCACGGATCCGGGAGCCAGGACACTGCGCGGCACCGAGACCGAACCCATGGGCGTGGACTCCCAAGGAAGGACTGACCTGCGTGGGCGCTAACGCTCGCTATCCCTTCACCGCGGTCGTCGGCATGGACGACCTCAAACTCGCTCTCCTCGTCAACGCCGTCTCGCCGGCCGTCGGCGGGGTGCTGGTGCGGGGCGAGAAGGGCACCGCGAAATCGACCGTCGTGCGGGCCCTGGCCGCACTCCTGCCCGAGCTGGACGCGGTGGCCGGCTGCCGCTTCGGCTGCGACCCCGCCGCCCCGGACCCCGAGTGCCCGGACGGCCCGCACCCCGCCGGCGCCGTCCCCGAGCGCCGCCCGGCCCGGCTGGTGGAGCTCCCGGTCGGAGCCAGCGAGGACCGCCTGGTCGGTTCGCTGGACATCGAGCGCGCGCTCACCGAGGGCGTCAAGGCCTTCGAGCCCGGCCTGCTCGCCGCGGCGCACCGCGGAGTGCTCTACGTCGACGAGGTCAACCTGCTCCACGACCACCTGGTCGACCTGATGCTGGACGCCGCGGCGATGGGCACCTCGCACGTCGAGCGGGAGGGCGTCTCGGTCCGGCACGCCGCCCGGTTCCTCCTGGTCGGCACCATGAACCCGGAGGAGGGCGAGCTCCGCCCGCAGCTGCTGGACCGGTTCGGGCTCACCGTGGAGGTCGCCGCGACCCGCGACCCCGAGCAGCGGGCCGAGGTGGTCCGCCGCCGGCTGGAGTTCGAGACCGACCCCGAGGCGTTCGCGGTCCGCCACGCCACCGGTGAGCGGGAGCTGGCCGGGCACATCCTGGCGGCCCGCAAGCGGCTGCCCGGTGTGGTCCTCACCGACGCGGCGCTGCGCCAGGTCACCGCGGTCTGCGCCGCCTTCGAGGTGGACGGGCTGCGCGCCGACATCGTCACCGCGCGCACCGCGATGGCGCTGGCCGCCTGGCGGGACCGGACCGAGGTCACCGCCGAGGACGTCCGCGACGCGGCCCGGCTCGCCCTGCCGCACCGGCGCCGCCGCGACCCCTTCGACGCCCCCGACCTCGACGAGGACCGCCTCTCCGAGGCCCTCTCCCAGGCGGGCGGGGAGGACCCGGAAGGCCCTGAGGACGACCCGGACGGCCCGGGGAGCCCCGGCGGCGGTGATGGAGGCGGCGGCGACGGCGGCGCGCCGGACGGGGGAGCCGGCGCCCCCGACAGCGGTCCCGGCGCCGGGGCGGACGACCCGGCCCCGGGCCCCGCGCCCTCCGCCGGGGAGGGCGGCCCCGGCGAAGGGGCCGACGGCCGCCCCGCCGGCGGCGCCGGGGGAGAGCGGACCTCGGAGGCGGGGGAGACCTTCCGTCCCCGCCTGTTCAGCGTCAAGGGGATCGGCGCGGGCGCGCCCGGCCGGAGGTCTCGCGCGCAGACCCCGTTCGGCCGCACCTCGGGGGCGCGCGCCCCGGGCGAGCGCCCCGGCCAGGTGCACCTGGCGGCGACGCTGCGCGCCGCCGCCCCGCACCAGCGCGCCCGCGGCCGGGACGGCCGGGGCCTGGTGCTGCGCCGCGGAGACCTGCGCGAGGCGGTGCGCGAGGGGCGCGAGGGCAACCTCGTGCTGTTCTGCGTGGACGCCTCCGGGTCGATGGCGGCCCGGCAGCGGATGCGCGCGGTCAAGGGGGCGGTGCTCAGCCTGCTGCTCGACGCCTACCAGCGCCGGGACAAGATCGGCCTGGTGACCTTCCGCGGCCGCGAGGCGCGGCTGGACCTGCCGCCCACCTCGTCGGTTGAGGCCGGGGCGCGCCGGCTGCGCGAGCTGCGCACGGGGGGCCGCACCCCGCTGGCGGCGGGCCTGCTGCGCAGCGCCGGCGTGCTCCGCGTCGAGCGGCTGCGCGATCCGCGCCGCCGCCCGCTGCTGGTGGTCGTCACCGACGGCCGCGCCACGCACGGCGGCGTGGACGAGGCGCTGCGCGCGGGGGCCTGGATCGGCGCCCAGGACGTGGAGTGCGTTGTCGTCGACTGCGAGTCCGGCCCGGTCCGCCTGGGCCTGGCGGACCGGCTGGCCTCCGCGCTCGGCGCCACCCGGGTCCGGCTGGAGGAACTCGGCGCCGAAGCGCTGACCGGCCTGGTCCGCGGCGCCCGGACCACCCGCGGCGCCGCCTGACCCGGCGCGGCCGCCCCACCCGAACCACGGACCGAGGAGAAGCGAGACAGATGCCTCAGGGCAAACCCGCCTACGTCCCCGACGACGGGCTGACCACCCGCCAGCGCCGCAACCGCCCGCTGCTGGTGGTGCACACCGGCGCGGGCAAGGGCAAGTCCACCGCCGCCTTCGGCCTGGCCACCCGCGGCTGGGCCCAGGGCTGGGACATCGGCGTCTTCCAGTTCGTCAAGTCGGCGAAATGGCGGATCGGAGAGGAGAAGGCGCTCCGCGTCCTCGGCGAGTCCGGCGAGGGCGGCCGGGTCACCTGGAACAAGATGGGCGAGGGCTGGTCCTGGATCCAGCGCCCCGGCACCGAGTCCGACCACGCCGCGGACGCCGCCGAGGGCTGGAACCAGATCAAGCGCGACCTCGCCGCGGAGACCTACCGGCTGTACGTCCTGGACGAGTTCACCTACCCGATGAAATGGGGCTGGATCGACGTCGCCGACGTCGTGCGGACCCTCCGCGACCGCCCCGGGGCCCAGCACGTCATCATCACCGGCCGCGACGCCCACCCCGACCTCCTGGACGCCGCCGATCTGGTCACCGAGATGACCAAGGTCCGCCACCCGATGGACACCGGCCAGAAGGGCCAGCGCGGTATCGAGTGGTGAGCCCGCCGGAGGGAAAAGGGAAACGGGGAACGTGAGACCCGGTCGGCCATCCGAAGGCGTGTCCGGAATATCAGTGATCCCCTTTCCGCGGCGCTAATCTGTGCGGCATGAGTGAAAATTCTGAAAACACCACAAATGCCGTGAACGGTGACGATGGTGAGGACGTCGCCGTGGAGAACATCGTCACCGGAGACGTCACCGGACAGATCATCCAGATCGGGAGCGCCGACGGCGGGAAACCGGGCGGGAGCGTTCGGAACATCGTCATCGGGAACGTCGGCGGCGGAATCGTCGTCCAGACGGGGAGCGCCGCCGAGGCGGACCGGGACCGCTGATCGGGCCGGCCCGCGCAGGCGGGGGCGGAGCGGGGTCCGGGAAGCACTTCCCGGACCCCGTCCGAAGGGTTCTTCCCGATCAGGGGGTACGGCGGTGCGCGGAGGGGCCGGGCGCCACCGGGGACCGGCTCACAGGTCGGACGGGATGAGGCTGTAGACCGCGAGGTCGGTGCGGCCTTCGTGGAGGGGCATGGCGTTGCGTTCGACGCCCTCGAAGGTGAAGCCGGCCTTCTCCGCGACGCGGCGGGAGGCGGTGTTGCCGATGGCGGCCTTGAGCTCCACCCGCTCCATCTCCTGGTCGAGGATGGCCCAGCGGGAGACGGCGGTGACCGCCTCGGTGGCGTGGCCGGAGCTGCGGAGGCCGGGGGAGAACCAGTAGCCGACCTCGGTGGTGCGGGAGGCCCAGCGGGTGCGGAGCAGGCCCACGGCGCCGGCGAACTCGCCGGTGGCGCTGACCGCGGCGGCCCACTGCTGCCCCTCGCCGGAGGCCCGCATGGACGGGGCGGTGACGCGGCACCACTCCTCGGCGTCGGCGCGGGTGTAGGGGCGGCCCGGTTCGGGCAGCGGGAGCCAGCGCCGGGTCTCCGGGTCGGTCATGGCCGCCAGGACGTCGTCGACCAGGGACTCGGTGAACGCGCGCAGCGTCAGCCGCTCGGTCTCCAGGACCACCATCGGCATGCGCCGGGTCCCTTCACCGGTGGAGTCGGCGGCGGGGCCGGGGGCGGAGCTCATCGGCGTCCCTTCTCGGTCCGGTCCCGCGCCGAGGCCAGGAGGCGGGCGGCGAGCGCCGGCGCCCCGGCCCAGTGCAGGTGCAGGTATGACGCGATCATCGTTGCACTCGCGTACCCCTCGGCGCCATCACCGCTCCACTGCCAGGCGGCGGTGGAGCCGCGCGCCGGGTCCAGTGCGGTCCGGTGGAACTCGTGGCCCCGCACCCGGGTGCCGGCGCGCGCCAGCACCGAGTCGGAGACCGCGACGGCGGACCGGTAGCCCAGGGTGAGCCGGTCGGTCATCCGCCCCCTCGCCGGCAGCACCCCGCACATCGGCGCGCCGTCCAGGCTCTCCGCCAGGTAGAGCAGGCCCGCGCACTCGGCCGCGATCGGCCCGCCCCGGGCGGCGAAGCCGGCCACGGCTTCGCGGAGCGGCCGGTTCGCGGAGAGCGCGTCGGCGTGCACCTCGGGGAAGCCGCCGCCGACGATCAGCCCCGACGCCCCCTCGGGCAGCGCCTCGTCGCGCAGCGGGTCCAGCACGGCGACGTCCGCGCCGCCGGCCCGCAGCAGCTCGGTGTTCTCGGTGTAGCCGAAGGTGAACGCGGCGCCGCCGGCCACCGCCAGCACCGGGGCGGCCCCGGTCCGGGCGGGCCCTTCGGCTCCGGCGGCCGCGGCGAGCTCCGCGGCCGGGTCCCAGGGCGCGTCGGGCAGCGGGCCCGCGGTCGCCGCCAGGGCCGCCACCGCGTCCAGGTCGCAGGAGGACGCGACCAGGGCGGCCAGCGCGCCGACCGCCTCCCGGGCGCGCGCGGTCCGCTCGGCCGCGGGGATCAGGCCGAGGTGCCGGGCGGGCGTCTCCGCCCCGGTGCTGCTCCGCAGCGCGCCGAGCACCGGGACGCCGGTGTCCTCCAAGGCCTCGCGCAGCAGCTCCTCGTGCCGGTCGGAGCCGACCCGGTTGAGGATGACGCCGCCCACCCGGACCCCCGGGTCGTAGGTGCAGAAGCCGTGCACCAGGGCGGCGACCGACCGGGAGGTGCGGGAGGCGTCCACCACCAGGACCACCGGGGCGCCCAGCAGCGCGGCGACGTGCGCGGTGGAGGCGTAGTCGCCCGGCCCGCCGTGCCGGTGCGGCCGGGACGCGCCGTCGAACAGCCCCATCACCCCCTCGACGACCGCGATGTCCGCGCCGGCCGCGCCGTGCAGGAAGAGCGGGGCGACCCGCTCCTCGCCGCAGAGCACGGGGTCCAGGTTGCGCGGCGGGCGCCCGGTGGCCAGCGCGTGGTAGCCGGGGTCGATGTAGTCGGGGCCGACCTTGTGCCCGGACACCTCCGCGCCGCGCGCGGCGAACGCCGCCATCAGGCCGGTGGCGACCGTCGTCTTGCCGCCGCTCGACGCCGGCGCCGCGATCACCACCCGCGGAATGCTGCGCACCTGCTCCTCCGTCCTCTCCGGGCCCGCGCCGGACGCGGACCGAGCCGGTTGACAAGGCTAGGACCCGCGAGGGGCCCTCCGGGCCCGCCGCCCCGCACCGCCCCGTCCCGCTCTCGCGGAGGCCGGGCCGCGCGCGGGGAGCGCGGCCCGCTCCGGCGGTGGCGGGGCGGGCACGGCGAGCGGTGCCGTTTCCCGGGCGCCGTGCGGCACGGGCCGGCTGGCTCCCGCCCGGCCCGTCAGTCCCCCGATCGCCGGCCGAGGCGTGCGCTCGGCCGCAGGCCGCCGCGGCCGTCCGCCGGAGCGGCGGCCTTCCGGAGGGCGGCGCCCCGGGGCCGAGGCCGTCGCGGGGAGGGACGGGACACTCCCCCGCCCCGCCCGCTCCGGCGCCGCCGCCGGGTCAGCGGCCCGGGAGGCTCGGAGCCCGCCCCCGGGTGCAGGGCCGCAGGTCGCGGGGGAGGCCCAGAGGTATAAGGTCGCGGAGTGTCCGGAGTGCCCCGGTTTCCGGGGGGAGAGCGGAGCGGGGGAGGACGACCGGTGGCGGTCGGGGCCGAGCAGAGCGGGGACGGGATCGACCTGCGCCACCACGGTGACGCGGAGACCGGTCCCGGACTGGTCGATTTCGCGGTGAACGTGCGCACCGGGACGCCGCCCGCGTGGCTGGCGGAGCGGATCGCCGCGTCCCTGTCCGGCCTGGCGGCCTACCCCGACCCGGCCGCGGCGCGCGCCGCCGTCGCCCGGCGGCACGGCCGCCCGGTCGGCGAGGTGCTGCTCACCGCCGGAGCCGCCGAGGCGTTCGTGCTGCTCGCCCGCGCCCTGTCGCCCCGCCGGGCGGTGGTGGTGCACCCCCAGTTCACCGAGCCCGAGGCCGCCCTGCGCGCCGCCGGGCACCGGGTGGAGCGCGTCCTGCTCGACCCCGGGGAGGGCTTCGCCCTCGACCCGGCGCGGGTCCCCGGCGACGCCGACCTGGTGGTGCTGGGCAACCCGACCAATCCGACCTCGGTGCTGCACCCGGCCGAGGCCCTGGCGGGGCTGGCCCGCCCCGGCCGGGTCCTCGTCGTCGACGAGGCGTTCGCCGACTGCGTCCCCGGCGAACCGGAGTCGCTGGCCTCCCGCGGCGACCTCCCCGGGCTGGTCGTGGTGCGCAGCCTCACCAAGACCTGGGGGCTGGCCGGGCTGCGCGCCGGCTACCTGCTGGCCCCGGCCGCACTGGTGGACGCGCTCGCCGGAGGGCAGCCGCTCTGGTCGGTCTCCACGCCGGCGCTGGCCGCCACCGAGGCCTGCTGCGCCCCGGAGGCGCTCGCCGAGGCCGAGGAGTGGGCCCGGAACCTGGCCGGCGACCGGGACCGGTTCGCCGCGGCGCTCGCCCGGGCCGGCGCCCGGGTGCTCCCCGGAGCCGCCGCGTCGTTCCTGCTCGTGCGGGTGGAGGGCGGCGAGCGGATCCGGGCCGGGCTGCGCGGACGGGGCATCGCGGTCCGCCGCTGCGACACCTTCCCCGGGCTGGGGCCGGACTGGATCCGGGTCGCGGTCCGGGAACCGGGGACTTCCCTCCGGATGGCCCGGACTCTGGCAGAGTTGCTCTCGACCGAACGGGGGAGCGGTCCGCGGCAGGCCCCGGATCCGCCTCCGCCGGCGACGGGACGGAGTCAGGGGGAGCAGGGGGGATAACGACGTGCCGACGAGAGGCGGAGCCGACCGGGCTCCGGTGAGGAAGCGCAATGACCGGTAACGACCACCGCTCCCCGGCGGGCCGGGGATCCGACGAGGACCAGGACCGCGCGGGCGGCGGGCTCTTGGACGGCCTGCCCGAACCGGGGCGCGGCGCGGCCGCGCGCCCGGAGCCGGGCCGCGCGGCGGCGCCCCAGCGCGGCAACCCGTTCCACACGCCGCCGTCCCGGTCGGCCCCGGGCAAGGGCGGGGCGGACCGGCCCAACGTCATCCCGTTCCGCGGCGCCCCGCAGCCCCCGAGGCCGCCGGAGGAGCCGCCGCCCGGCCGGGCCCCGGCGTCCGGTGCCGGGCAGGGGACCGCGACCGGCGGCGCGCACGCCGCACCGGCGGCACCGCCCTCCGCGGCCCCCGAGCCGGCCGCCCCCCAGACCCCCGAGCCGGCCGCCGCGCCGCAGGCCGCCGAGGCCGCCGCACCCGCCGAGCCGCCCGCACCCGAGAACCCCGAGGCCGACGTGAACGCTTCCGCAGCCGCTCCGCTCCCGGAGCACCCGGACCCCGCCCCCGAGCCCGCCGCCCCGGCGGCGCCCCCGGCCGCCGAGGCCCCGGAGCCGCCCGCCGCCGAGGCGCCGCCGGCGGCCGACCCGGACCGCAACGCCTTCTCCGGCGCCGAGCGCGACGCCGTGTACCGGGCCATCCGGGAGCGCCGCGACGTCCGGATCGGCTTCCGGCCCGACCCGGTGCCCGACGAGGTCCTCACCCGGGTCCTGGACGCCGCCCACCAGGCGCCCTCGGTCGGGTTCTCCCAGCCGTGGGACTTCGTGGTCATCCACGACGGGGAGGTCCGCCGGCGCGTGCACGGCCTGGTCTCCGAGGAGCGCGACGCCTACGCCGGGGCGCTGCCCGCGGCGCGCGCCCGCGCCTTCTCCGGGCTCAAGGCCGAGGCGATCCTGGACACCCCGGTCAACGTCGCGGTCACCGTCGACCCGACCCGCGGCGGCCGGCACACCCTCGGCCGGCACGCGCAGCCGCAGACCGCCGCGCACTCCGCCGCGCTGGCGGTGGAGAACCTCTGGCTGGCGGCGCGCGCCGAAGGGCTCGGCGTCGGCTGGGTCAGCCTGCTCCGCGAGCGCGACGTCGCCCGCCTGCTCGACCTCCCCCCGCACCTGGAGGTCGTCGCCTACCTGTGCGTCGGCTACGTGGAGGACTTCCCCACCGAGCCGGAGCTCTCCCTGGGCGGCCTGGCCCGCCGCCGCCCCCTCTCCTGGGCGGTCCACCGCGACCACTACGGCCGCCGGGGTCTGCCCGGCGAGGAGGCCACCAGCCTGCTGGAGGAGACGGTCGCCGCGATCGGCCCGCTGGACGCCGGGGCCGTCGAGGAGGCGGCCGACCGGCAGCGGCGGATGACCAAGCCGCTGGGCTCGCTGGGCGTGCTGGAGGACGTCTCGGTGCAGCTGGCCGGCCTGGTGGGGGAGTGCCCGCCGCCGCTGCCGGAGCCCGCGGCGCTGGCCATCTTCGCCGGCGACCACGGCGTGCACGCCCAGGGGGTGACCGGCTGGCCGCAGGAGGTCACCGGGCAGATGGTGCACAACTTCCTGGCCGGCGGCGCGGTCGCCAACGCCTTCGCCGCCCAGGCCGGGGCCGAGGTGACCGTGGTCGACGTCGGCGTCGTCGCCGACCTGCCGTCCGTCCCGGGGCTGCTGCCCCGCAAGGTCGCCCGGGGCACCGCGGACATGACGCAGGCCCCCGCCCTGACCCGCACCCAGGTCCAGCACGCCATCGAGGCCGGCATCGAGGTCGCCCGCGACCTGGTCTCGGCGGGCAACCGCTGCCTGGTCACCGGGGACATGGGCATCGCCAACACCACCCCGGCGGCGGCGCTGATCGCCGCGTTCACCGGGGCCGACCCCGAGGAGTGCACCGGCCGGGGCACCGGGGTGGACGACGCCGTGCACGCGCACAAGATCGACGTGGTGCGCCGCGCGCTCGACCTGCACCGGCCCGACCCGGCCGACCCGGTCGGCGTGCTGGCCGCGGTCGGCGGGCTGGAGCACGCCGCGCTCGCCGGGTTCATCCTGGGCGGCGCGGCGCTGCGGGTGCCGGTGCTGCTCGACGGCGTCATCGCCGGCGCGGCCTCGCTGGCCGCCGCGGCGCTGGCCCCGGAGTCGATGTCGGCCTGCTTCGCCGGGCACCGCTCCGCCGAGCCGGGCCACACCGCGGTGCTGGACCGGACCGGCCTGCACCCCCTGGTCGACCTGGACCTGCGGCTGGGCGAGGGCTCCGGCGCGCTGCTCGCGCTGCCGGTCCTGCAGGCCGCCGCCCGCGCCCTGCGCGACGTGGCCACCTTCGAGGACGCCGGCGTGACCGAGCGCTGAGGCCGCTCCGACCGGGGAGACGCGGGCACGGATCCGCGCCTCCCCGGCCGCGTCCCGCCCCGGCGCCGGGTACCGATCGCGTTACGACCGCGCGGGGCCGGAGAGCCCGCGACCGGCGGGGAAGCCGATGGTCGCGGAGCCCGGACCGGGCGGGCGGGGCCGGACAGGGCGTGCGGAAACACATCCTCCGGCCACCTGCCCACGAAGCGGGCGGGTACGATCTGCGTACCAGCCCGCGGGCCCGCAGGACGCGAACCGGTTCGCCGGGGACGCGGTTCCGGCGGAGCCGAGCGGGCCGGCGCCACCGGGGTCCGCCCCGGGGCGGGGCCCGGTCGGCGGCCCCGCGCCGCGGCAGCGGCGGATGCGATCCCGACGCCGCGGCCGGCGGCGGCCGGGGAGCGCGGACCGGCGTGCGCGGCGGCGCGCGGCCGGGAAGCCGACGGAACCACGCAAGGCGCTCCGCCGCCGTCGCGGGCGGCGGGAACGGGGACCCGGGGGCGAACCCGCCGGGCCCCGGACACGGATCTGGAGGACTGCCCCGGTGACGTACCTTCTCGGCCTGCGCCTGGACGGGCGCGACGTTCTCATGGTCGGCGGTGGACGGGTCGCCCAGCGCAGGGTCCCGGTCCTGGTCGAGGCCGGAGCCAGGGTCGTGCTGATCGCACCGGAGGCCACCCCGGCCCTGGAGGGCCTCGCCGACGCCGGCCGGATCGCCTGGCACCGCCGCCCCTTCCGGGCCGGCGACGTCACCGACCGCTCCCTGGGCGACTTCTGGCTGGTGCACACCGCCGCCGACGACCCCGCCGTGAACACCGCCGTCACCGCCGAGGCCGAGGCCGCCCGGATCTGGAGCGTCCGCGCCGACGACCGGCACGCCTCCGCCGCCTGGACCCCGGCCACCGGCTCCGCCGCCGGGGCGACCGTGGGCGTCATCGCCGACGGCGACCCTCGCCGCGCCGCCGGGCTGCGCGACGCCGTGGTGGACGGGCTCGGCGACGGCTCCCTGGACGCGCGCCGCGGCCGCGAGCCGCTGCGCGGCGTCGCCCTGGTGGGCGGCGGCCCCGGCGACCCCGGGCTGATCACCGTGCGCGGCCGCCAGCTCCTCGCCCAGGCCGACGTGGTGGTGGTGGACCGGCTCGCCCCGACCTCGCTGCTGGACCGGCTCCCCGCCGACGTGGAGGTCGTCGACGCGGCCAAGATCCCCTACGGGCGGGCGATGAAGCAGGAGGAGATCAACCGGCTGCTCGTCGAGCACGCCCGGGCCGGCCGGTTCGTGGTCCGGCTCAAGGGCGGCGACTCCTTCGTGTTCGGCCGGGGCGGGGAGGAGGCGGCGGCCTGCGCCGCGGCCGGCGTCCCGGTGACCGTGGTCCCCGGGGTGACCAGCGCGCTGGCCGGCCCCGCCGCGGCGGGCATCCCCGCCACCCACCGGGGGGTCTCCCAGGAGGTGCACGTCGTCTCCGCGCACGTGGCGCCCTCCGACGAGCGGTCCACCGTGGACTGGGCGGCGCTGGCGCGCTCCCGGGGGACGGTCGTGGTGCTGATGGGCGTGGAGCGGGCCGGCGCGATCGCCGAGGCGCTGATCGCCGGGGGCCGCTCCGCCGACACCCCCGTCGCCGCCGTGCAGGAGGCCACACTCCCCTCCCAGCGCACGGTCACCGCGACCCTGGGCACCGCGGGGCGGGCGCTGCGCGACGCGGGGGTGCGCCCCCCGGCCGTGCTGATCGTCGGCGAAGTGGTCGATGTGGCCCGGGAACTTGACATACTGCACGGAGGGCCGGGCGGGTCCGCGGAGCGACCGGGTGCCGGCTCCGCCGGACGCGGCGGTGACCGGGGGCAGTGACGGGCACGTAGGGGGAACCGGGTCCTTGAACCTGACGACCGATGGGAAGGGCGGAAGCGCCATGTCTCGGCCGCCTGCCGCTCCGGACGCGGCGCAGACCCGCTCCGGGCGCACCGGCGACGGCGCCGCGCAGGGCCGGGCCAAGCACCGGAGCGGAGGAACGGGCGACGCCCGCTTCGAGCAGATCCTGGAGAACCTGCGCGGCCGGATCCGCGGCGTCCGCTTCGCCGACGGCCTGCCCGGGTCCGCCGAGGGCGAGTCGGCCCGCGGTGACGTGCTGCACCAGCTGGAGGACTTCGTCCTGCCCCGGGTGCGCCGCCCGGACACCCCGCTGCTGATCGCGGTCGCCGGCTCCACCGGAGCGGGCAAGTCGACCCTGGTGAACAGCCTGGTCGGCGAGCAGGTCACCACCACCGGCGTGCGCCGCCCCACCACCAACAGCCCGGTCCTGGCGTGCAACCCGGCCGACGTCGACTGGTTCAGCGAGGCCTCGTTCCTGCCCACCCTGCCCCGGGTGCGCCAGCAGGGCCTGGCGATGCCCGGCAAGGACGGCATGCTGGTGCTGGCCGCCAGCGAGTCGATGCCCGAAGGGGTCGCCCTGCTGGACACCCCGGACGTCGACTCCGCGGTGGCGGCGCACCACGAGTTCGCCGCGAAGTTCCTGGACGCCGCCGACCTGTGGGTGTTCGTCACCACCAGCCGCCGCTACGCCGACGCCCGGGTCTGGGAGTTCCTCCAGGTCGCCCGGGACCGGGACACCTCGCTGGCGGTGGTGCTCTCCCGGGTCCCCGAGCGCGGCCGGGAGCAGCTGCTCGACCACTTCTCCGCGATGCTGCAGGCCAACGGGCTGGGCGGGGCCACCCGGTTCTCCATCCCCGAGACCGACCAGATCGCCGGCGGCCGGTTCACCGCGAACACCGCCGACCCCATCCGCTCCTACCTGGCCGACGTCGCGGGCGACCTGGCCCGCCGGGACCGGGTGACCCGGCGGACGTTCATCGGCGTGGTGGACAGCTTCCGCACCCGGGTCCCCGAGCTCGCCCGCCAGGTCGAGGTGCAGGTGGAGGTCAGGCAGCGGCTCTCGGAGACGGTTCGCGAGGCCTACGGCGACGCCGCCGAGGAGGTCTCCGACGCCCTGGAGGACGGCTCCCTGGTCCGCGGCAACGTGCTGGCCCGCTGGCAGGACATCGCCGCCAGCGGCGAGCTGGTGCGCACCCTGCGGCTGCGCGGAAAGCGCAAGGCCAAGGCGGTGGAGGCCGCCGCCCCCCGGATCGAGGCGCTGCGCGGCGCCGTGCTGGACGCGCTGGAGGCGCTGGTGGCCTCCGCCGCGGAGCGGGCCGCCGACCGGGTGGGCGAGGAGTGGGACCGGGTCCCCGGCGGCGGCGTGCTCGCCCAGGCCTACCAGGACGAGCCGCCGGAGGCGTTCTCCCGCCGCACCCGCGAGGCCCTCTCCGGCTGGCAGGACCGGGTCGCCGAGATGCTCACCGCCGACGGCGCGACCAAGCGGTCGGTGGCCAAGTTCGTCACCTTCGACAAGGAGGCGTTCACCCTGATCCTCATCGTCGAACTCCTCGGCTACCCGGCGGTGGAGGCCGGGCGCCGCGGCTCCGGCCCCTCGCCGCAGCGCCTGCTCAAGGGCCTCTTCGGCGCGGAGGCGCTGCGTAGCATAGGGGTGGCGGCGCGCGACGACCTGCGCGGGCGGATCGGCACGCTGCTGAGCGGGGAGAAGCGCCGTTTCACCGACGCGCTGGCGGCCGCGGGGCTGCCGGACGAGGACGACGCCGTCCAGCTCTACCAGGCCACGTACAACCTTGAGATTGCGCGATGACGAGTCAGCGGAACCCCGCCCACACCGGCGAGGAACCGGACGCCCCTGAGGGCGCCGGGCAGCGGGAGGAGGCCCCCCGGGCCGCCTCCGACGGGTGGAGCGGGTACATCGTGCCCACCGCCGGCGCCGACGCCGGCTGGCTGCCCCGAGAGGGCGGCGGGCCGCTCCCGCCCGCCCGGAGCGGGCCGGACCGGTCCTACCCCGAGCTGCGCCGGGCCGTCGACGAGCGGACCGGCGACGGCGGGGGCGACGGGGAGGCGGAGCAGGGGCCCTGGCCCACCGCGGAGGACGGCCCCGAGCGGCAGGCCGCCGAGCCGCCCGCCGCGGACGCCGACGGCGGAGCCGATGCCGGATCCGAGGCCGCAGCCGGGGCGGAGCCCTCCGCCCCGGCGCGCCGGGGCCGGCACGCCGCGCCCCGCCGGGCCGAGCAGGACCCCGGCCCGGCCGAGGCGCCGCACACCGGGAGCGCGCACGAGCGGCCGGACGGCGGCCCGGCCTCCCCGGAGGGGCCGGAAGGGCCGGAGGAGGACGCCGGCGCCCCCGCGCCCGCTCAGGGACAGGGCGCGGCGGCCGGGGACATGGACGACCCGGAGGACCTGGCGGGCTGGGTCGGCAGCCTCACCGAGGCCGTCGACGCCGACACCCGCATCGCGGGCCGCCGCACCGGCGAGATCCCCATCGTGCGGCCGCAGCCCGAACCGGCCGCCGAGGACGCCGGGAGCGGCGCCGGGACCGATGCCGGCGGAGCGGCGGAGCCGGAGCGCCCCGAGCCGGCCGGCACCGGCTCCGCCGATGCCGGGCTCCCCGAACCGGAGCCCGCCGGCGCCGAGCCCTTCGCCGGGCCCTCCGTCGAGGAGGAGCCGGAGGCCGGCGCCCCGGAGGAGCACGGAGCCGAGGAGGACGGCGGCACCGGGGCCGAACCGGACGACGGCCCCGCGCCCTGGACGCCGGACCCCGGTTTCACCGTGGACGGCGCCGATGGCGATGACGACGAGTACCGCCCGGACACCCGGGAGCACTGGCAGCCGCACCCCGAGGTCTCCCGCGCCGAGCTGGTCGCCCGGCTGGACGGGCTGGCCGCCGCGGTGGAGATCGGCGGCGAGGACATCGCCCCGGAGCGGGCCGCCGCCGCCCGGCACATGCTCAACCACGCCGGCGCGCGGCTGCGGCTCTCCGCCGACCACACCGTGGTGGCGCTGGCCGGCGGCACCGGCAGCGGAAAGTCCTCACTGTTCAACGCGGTGTGCGGGCTGGAGTTCTCCCGAGTGGGGATCACCCGCCCCACCACCTCCGCCGCGCACGCCTGCGTGTGGGGCACCGAGGGCGCCGACGAGCTGCTGGACTGGGTCGGGGTGCCGCCCCGGCACCGCCACTCGCGCACCAGCGAACTGGACCGGGACGACTCCGAGCTGTCCGGGCTGATCCTGCTCGACCTGCCCGACCACGACTCGGTGCGCGCCGTGCACACCGCGGAGGCGGACCGGCTGATCGGCGCCGCCGACCTGCTGGTCTGGGTGCTCGACCCGCAGAAGTACGCCGACGCCGCGGTGCACCACCGCTACCTGGCCGAGATGTCGGGCTACGGGGCGGTGACCGTCGCGGTGCTCAACCAGGTGGACCGGGTCGAGCCCGACGAGCTGGAGGAGCTCCTCACCGACCTGCGCCGGCTGCTGGAGACCGAGTCGGGGGTGCACCCCCGGGTGCTCACCACCTCCACGCTCACCGGCCACGGCATCCGCGACCTGCGCGAACTGCTCACCGAGACGGTCGCCGGGCGGCGCGCCGCGGTCGACCGGCTGGTCGCCGACCTGGAAGGCGTGGTCGAGGAGTTCGAGCCCTACCGGTCCGGGGAGGGGAGCGCCCCGGAGGAGGTGCCCGAGCCGGACCGGCGGCGGCTGGCCGCCCGGCTGCTGGAGGCCTGCGGCACCGACGCCCTGGCCGACGCGGTGGAGACCCGCCACGCGCGGCGCGGCACCCGGCGGGTCGGCTGGCCGGTCACCCGCTGGGCGAGCCGGTTCCGCCGCGACCCGGTGCGCGCCGCGGGCATGGACTTCCTGCGCGACTCCTCGGACGCGGCGGCGAGCCCGGTCGCGCCGCAGCAGGCCGAGGTGGAGAAGGCGGCGGTGGCCACCGCGGACGCGGTCGCCGGCGGCCTGCCGGCCCCGTGGCCCAAGCGCCTCCGCGCGGCCGCGCGCTCCGGCACCGAGGGCCTGCCCGAGGCGCTGGGCTCCGAGGTGGCGGCGGTGCTGCCCTCGGACGTCGCCGAGCCCTCCTGGTGGGGGGCGGTGCGCGCGCTGCAGTACACCCTGGTGGCGGCCGCGGGGGCGGCGCTGGCCTGGTTCGCGGTGGTGCTGGTCAGCTGGCTCGCCGGCGGCCTCACCGGCCTCGCGTTCCTGGATTCGCCGCTCTTCCTGGGGCTGGCGGCGGCCGTCGCGGCCGCGGCGCTGCTGGCCGGCTGGCTCACCTCGATCGGCTGCCGGAACCTGGTCTCCGACGCCGCCGCCAAGGAGCGCGAGGCGACCGAGGCGGCCTGCGCGGAACGGGTCGAGGCGGTGGCGGAGGAGCAGGTCATCGCCCCGGTCGAGCGGGAACTGGCCCGCTACCGCTCCTTCGAGGCGGCCCTGGCCGAAGCGCGCGGCGAGGCCTGACCCCGGCCCGGTCCCGGACCGCCGGGGCCGGGCGCGCGCCCGCCGGAACGTCCCTCCCCGGCCCGCGCCCGCACGGCTCCGCGGGCAGGGGCGCCGTGCACGCCGGCGGACGCCCTTTCGCGCCGGTCCCGGCCCGTATCCGGGCCCACCTGTGCCTGGTCCGCGCCCGGCCGGACCCCGGAGCGTCCTGCGGACCTGAGGGCGCTCGCGCGGGCCCGGCCGGTTGCGGCTCCGGTCCCCCGGGGGGCAGGGCGGGGCGCCGGGCGCGCCGGCGGACGTCCTGCCGCACCCGAGTCGGCCCGCACTCGGTCCGTGCTCTGCCGGACCCTGAAGGGCCCTGCGTGCCGGAGGCGGCCGCGCGGCTCCGGTCCTCGGAGGCGGTGCCGGGCGCCGGCGGACCTCTGCCGCATCCGAGTCGCCTGTGCCGCGGAGCGGATGTCCGATCCGACCGCAGGGGGAGGGGCCGCGGCCGGGGCGTCCGCCCGCGCCGGCCCGGATCTTCCGGCCGGGCCGCCTGCGGGCGCCGGACCGGATGCCCGCCCGGCCCTCGGCGGGGCGGCCCACCGGGCGGAGCCCCGGCGAAGCGGCCTTCCGCCGGCGTTCTCAGCGGCCCTCGCGCGCCGCCGCCCGGGTTCCGGGCCGCCGGGGGAGGTACGCCGGATAACAGGAGAAACGGGGCGCAGCGGTTCGGAGCGCCGCGAACGGTGCGGCCGGCGCCGGGCAGGCGGCCGAGGCCTGCTGGAGCTCGGCAATATGGCGGTTTCCCTCTCCCCTTGTACAATCGGCGATTAGGCTGTCACTGACCGTGATTCACGGTCCGGGGGCCGCCGCCCGGCTGCGCCGGCGCCTCTGGCCGTCGACCCTGGGATCGGGGGGAGAACGAGGTGGCGATGGATCGGCGCGGTACGGCTCCTGCGCGGTCCCTGCCCCGATACCCGAAGGACCTGCCCCGGCCCCTGCTGGCCTTCATGGGGGCCGTGTCCGCCTGCGCCCTGGCCGCCGCCGTGCTCGCGCTGCTCGCACTCCCGCCCGTCCGCGCCGAAGACCTGCTGCTCTTCGGGGGCCTGGTGCTCTGCGCGGCGCTGTGCGTCGAGGGGATGCGCAGGCTCGGCTCACCGCAGGGCGTCACCCGCGACCTCTTCGGCGCCTGGTGGTTCCCCACCCTGCTGCTCCTCCCGCCGGCCTACGCGCTGCTCATCCCGGCCCCGGTCTACCTGCTGCTGCAGTACCGGATCCGGCGGATCCCCGCGCACCGGCGGACCTTCAACGCCGCCTCGGTCGGGCTCGCCGGCGCCGCCGCCTCCTGGGTCTTCCACCTCGCCGCCGCGGACGCCGCCGCGGCCGGGGGGCCGGCGGGGGCCGCGGAGCTGCTGGCCACCCCGGAGGGCGTACTGGCCGGGGTGGCGGCCTGCGTCCTGTTCACCGTGGTCAACACCGGCATCATCGCCACCGCGGTCCGGCTCAGCGGCGGCGGGGCGCCGCTGCGGATGCTGTGCGGCCGGGAGGCGGTGACCGTCGCCGGCGTGGAGATCTGCGCCGGCCTCACCGCCGCGGTGCTGGCCGGGCTCTCCACGCCGCTGCTCGTCCTCGCGCTGCCGCCGGTGCTCATGCTCCAGCGCAGCCTGCTCTTCGAGGAGCTGCAGGCGGCCGCGCGCAACGACCCCAAGACCGGGCTGCTCAACGCCACCACCTGGGAGAAGGAGGCCGAGCTCGGCCTGCAGCGGGCCCGGCGGGAGAACAGCCCCGCGGCGGTGCTGATCGTCGACATCGACCACTTCAAGCGGGTCAACGACACCTACGGGCACCTGGTCGGCGACGAGATCCTGCAGGCCGTCGCCGACACCCTCGGCGGCCAGCTGCGCACCGGGGACCTGATCGGCCGGTTCGGCGGCGAGGAGTTCGTGGTGCTGCTGAGCGACGCCGACATGGCCGAGGCGTGCCGCGTCGCGGAGCGGCTGCGCTACCGGGTGGGGCTGCTCCGCCCGCCCACCGGGCAGGGCGAGATCACCATCACCGTCTCCGTCGGCATCGCGCTGCTGCCGCTGCACGGGGAGACCCTGGTCGACCTGCTCACCATCGCCGACCTCGCGCTGTACCGGGCCAAGGACGAGGGGCGGGACCGGGTCCGCCTCCCGGTCGCGGCCGGCCCCGCCGCCATCCCGGGGCAGAAGCGCGGCGAGGACGCGGTCCCGGAGTGCCGCCCGGCCGACCCCGCGGTCACCGGGGAGCCCCGGGTGCTGGAGGCCTGAGCGGATCGGCCGGACCGCCGTCCACAGCCCCGCCGTCCACAGCCCGGAACGCGCCGTTGCCGCGGCCCGCCGCCGTGACGCACGGTGAGCGCATGGAAACAGCCACCCCCTGGATCTCCGTCCGCCGCGCCGGCGACGTCATCGGAGTCGTCCCCTACCTCGTCGGATACCACCCGAGCGACGCCGTCGTCGTGGTCGGGGTGCAGGGCACCACCGGCCGGATCCGGTTCGTGATGTGCTCCCGCCCGCCCCTGCCCGACCCGGGCGACGTGGCCCGGCGCTCGCTGCGCGCGCTGCGCGACCACGGCTGCGAGACCGCCCTGCTGATCGGCTACGGCCCGGCCGAGCGGATCACCCCGCAGGTGGACGCGTTCGCCGCGGCGGCCCGCGCGCACGGCGTCGAGCTCCGGGACGCGCTGCGGGTCACCGGCGGCCGGTACTGGTCCTACCTGTGCGCCTCGCCGTCGTGCTGCCCGCCGGAGGGCAACCCGGTCGACCCCGCCGGCTCCGCGGCGGTCGCCGAGGCGGTCGCCCGCGGGTTCAGCGCCTGGCCGGACCGTGCGGCGCTGCTGGACTCGATCGCCCCGGCCACCGGGGAGCCGCGGGCCCGGATGGACCGGGCCACCGTCGCCGCCGAGGCGCGCTGCGCCCGGCTGTGGAGCCGCCGCGATCCCGGCGGCCAGGCCCCTTTCCGCACCGCGTTCCGGGCCGAGGGGAAGCGCGCGGTCCGCGCCGCGGTGGACGCCGCCCGGGCCGGCCGCCCGCCGGAGGACCCGGCCTCCGTCGCCTGGCTCGCGCTGCTGCTCGTCTCGGTCGAGGTGCGCGACGAGGCCTGGCTCCGCATCGACCCCGCCGAAGCCGGGGTCCACGTCGACCTGTGGCGCCGGGTGCTGCGCCTGGCCGACCCCGGCTACACGGCGGCCCCCGGGTCGCTGCTCGCCTTCGCGGCCTGGCTCCGCGGCGACCTGGCACTGGCCGACGCGGCACTGGACCGGGTGGCCCGGGCGGCTCCGGGCTACTCCATGGCGGCCCTCATCCGCCGGGCCCTGGAGGCCGGTGTGCCGCCGGGCGGCTGGCGCCCGCCCGCCGCGGAGTGGCCGGTGCGGCGCGGTCCCGGCCGGCCGCCCCCGGACCGCCGGTACGGGCCCGGGCACCTGGGCGATGGCCCTAGGCTGGGAGGCATGCCGGAGTACATCTACACCATGCAGAACGTGCGCAAGGCGCACGGCGACAAAGTCGTCCTGGACAACGTGTCGGGCTCCTTCCTCCCCGGGGCGAAGATCGGTGTCGTGGGGCCGAACGGCGCGGGCAAGTCCACCCTGCTGAAGGTGATGGCCGGCGTTGAGCAGCCCTCCAACGGCGAGGCGCGCCTGATGCCGGGGTTCACCGTGGGCATGCTGGCGCAGGAGCCCCAGCTCGACGCGGACAAGACCGTGCTGGAGAACGTCGAGGAGGGCGTCGCCGAGACCAAGGCGATGCTGAACCGCTTCAACGAGATCGCCGAGAAGATGGCGACCGACTACTCCGACGAGCTCCTCGAGGAGATGGGCAAGCTCCAGGAGCAGCTCGACCACCGCAACGCCTGGGATCTGGACAGCCAGCTCGCGCAGGCGATGGACGCGCTGCGCTGCCCGCCCGGGGACGCCTCGGTCACCAGCCTCTCCGGCGGTGAGAAGCGCCGGGTCGCGCTCTGCCGCCTGCTGCTGGAGCAGCCCGACCTGCTGCTGCTCGACGAGCCCACCAACCACCTGGACGCGGAGAGCGTGCAGTGGCTGGAGCAGCACCTGGCGAAGTACCCCGGCACCATCGTCGCCATCACCCACGACCGGTACTTCCTGGACCACGTGGCCACCTGGATCCTGGAGCTGGACCGCGGCCGCTTCTACCCCTACGAGGGCAACTACACGACCTACCTCGACAACAAGGCCGCCCGGCTCAAGGTCGAGGGACAGAAGGACGCCAAGCAGGCCCGGCGGATCTCCGAGGAGCTGGAGTGGGTCCGCTCCAACGCCAAGGCCCGCCAGACCAAGAGCAAGGCCCGGCTGCAGCGGTACGAGGAGATGGCCACCGAGGCCGCCAAGACCCGCAAGCTGGACTTCGAGGAGATCCAGATCCCGCCGGGCCCGCGGCTGGGCGGCACCGTGGTCGAGGTCAAGAACCTCACCAAGGGCTACGGGGACCGCGTCCTCATCGACGGCCTGAGCTTCTCCCTGCCGCCCAACGGCATCGTCGGTGTCATCGGCCCCAACGGCGTCGGCAAGACCACCCTGTTCAAGATGCTGGTCGGCGAGGAGCAGCCGGACTCCGGCTCGGTCGCCGTCGGCGACACGGTGAAGGTCTCCTACGTCGACCAGTACCGGGCCGGCATCGCCGACGACAAGAACGTCTGGGAGGCGATCTCCGACGGGGAGAGCTTCATCCAGGTCGGCAACGTGGAGATCCCCAGCCGGGCCTACGCCGCGGCGTTCGGCTTCAAGGGCTCCGACCAGCAGAAGCCGGCCGGGGTGCTGTCCGGCGGTGAGCGCAACCGGGTCAACCTGGCGCTCACCCTGAAGCAGGGCGGCAACCTGCTCCTGCTGGACGAGCCCACCAACGACCTCGACGTGGAGACCCTGGGGTCGCTGGAGAACGCGCTGCTGGACTTCCCCGGCTGCGCCGTGATCACCTCGCACGACCGGTGGTTCCTGGACCGCGTCGCCACCCACATCCTGGCCTGGGAGGGCGGCTCGGACTGGTTCTGGTTCGAGGGCAACTTCGAGTCCTACGAGAAGAACAAGATCGAGCGGCTCGGCCCGGAGGCCGCCCGCCCGCACGCGGTCACCCACCGCAAGCTCACCCGGGACTGACCCGCGCCGGCCGGCGCGGCCCCCGGTCCGGCGCCCTCCGCGCGGGGCGCCGGACCGGGGGTTGCGCGCCGCCCGGCCCCACCGCATAAGCTGGTCGGCGACTATGACTTCCGCGCGCGATGACCAAGTGACGTTCTATGACGCCGTCGGCGGCGAGGAGGCCTTCACCCGCCTCGTCCGCCGGTTCTACGAGGGCGTCGCCGACGACCCGGTGCTCCGGCCGATGTACCCCGAGGAGGATCTGGGCCCGGCCGAGGAGCGGCTGCGGCTCTTCCTCATCCAGTACTGGGGCGGCCCGCGCACCTACAACGAGCTCCGCGGCCACCCGCGGCTGCGCATGCGGCACGTGCCGTTCCGGATCGGCGCCGCCGAGCGGGACCGCTGGCTGGCGCACATGCGCGCCGCCGTCGGCTCCCTCGAGCTCCCCGAGGCACTGGAGGCGCGGCTCTGGGAGTACATGGTCTACGCGGCGCACAGCATGGTGAACGTGCCCGAGGACGAACCGGTCCGGCAGGTCGCCGACCCCACCGGGATCACCGTCGCCCGGGGGCCCGGGGCCGACCGGTCCGGTGAGGACCCGGACGACGGCGAGACCGTCACGATCTCCCTGAAGTGACCGGCGCCGCCGCCACCGCGGCGGCGGCGAACAGCGCGCTCACCGCGAACACGGCGGGCAGGCCGGCCCCGGTGATGACCGCCGCCATCAGCACCGGCGTCAGCGTCGTGCTGACCGCCTGGAGCCAGTTCTGCACGGCCAGCGCCCGGCCGGCCCAGGAGGTCCCGGCGATCTCGGCGACCGAGGTGAAGGTCAGCCCGTTGTGGCACATCGACAGCACCAGGCAGCCGAGCAGCAGCGGGACCGCGGTCCACGGCAGCGCGGCCGGCACGGCGGAGAGCAGCAGCAGCGCCGCGCAGGACACTGCGGAGAGCACCCGCACCGGGCGCATCCGCTCCCCGGTCCGGTCCGAGAGGACCCCCAGCAGCAGCCGGCCCAGCGCCCCGGGGACCTGGGCGGCGGCCACCACCGCGCCCGCCGCGGGCGCGGCCCAGCCGTGCTCCTCCACCAGGTAGACCAGGGCGTAGGTCACCAGCGCGATCTGCGGGACGCCCAGCAGCATGCTCACCCCGTGCACCCGCCACAGCGTCCGCCCCCGGTACGGCGAGCCCCGGCGGCCGGAGGCCGCGTCCCCGGTGGGCCGCCCGTCCGCCCCGGCCTCGGGGGGCGGCGGCGCGGACAGCAGCAGCACCAGCGGCGCGGAGGCGGCCGCCGCGGCGGCCGGGAGCATCATCGCGCCGAGGAACCCCCACCGCTCCGCGGCCGCGGGCAGGACCAGCGCGGCCAGCCCCATCCCCAGCGGCAGCGCCGACTGCCGGATCCCCATCGCCAGCCCGCGCTCCCGGGCGGAGAACCAGGACAGGATCAGCCGGCCGCTCGCCGCGTTCACCGGGCCGCCGGCCGCCCCCGCCAGCAGCAGCACGCCGCCGACCCCCAGCGGCCCGCGCACGGCCGCGAGCAGCCCTAGCGCCCCGGCGGTCAGGGCCAGGCTCAGCGCCATGGTGGCCCGCTCGCCGAACCGGTCGATCACCACGCCCCAGAGCAGCAGGGTCAGCAGCAGCCCGAACGCGGGCAGACCGGCGAGCATCCCGGCCTGCGCCGTGGTCATCCCGTAGGCGTCCCGCAACTGCGGCAGGACGAAGGGCACCCCGTACAGCGAGGTGACACTGGCCACCTGGGCGGCCATGCTCACACAGAGGATCACCCAACGATTGCGCACCCGCACCCGGCCAGGGTAGTTCGCCCCGGTTCCGCCCCTGGCGGGCGCCCCCTCGGCTTCCGCTCGAGCGGAAACCGGCTCCCGGCATGCCCGGCTCCTCGGGACCGGTCCGACCGACCCGAGAGGTCCAGGGGAGCCCATGCCCGGAGAGGCCGGCAGAGGCCGGGCGCTGTGCTCCGGTCGCCCCTTCCCGCCCGGTGGCGGAGCGGTGAGTCCCGCCCGCGGGCCGGGGCGCCCGTACCCGGTTCTTCGGGCCGGTCCGGGAGGCCCCGGGGATTTGTACCTGGAGAAGAACCGGCGGGAGCCGGGTGCTGGGCGCCCCTTTCCGCAGGCTTCCGGTCGCCCCCCTTCCCGTCCGGCGGCGGAGGGGCGGGTGCGGGGCCGGCGGAGCGGCGGCCCCTGCCCGGAGGCGGGTGCGCCGGGCCGGGCTCCGCCGGGTGCTCCCGGCCGCTCTCCGCGCCGCCGTGGCGGGTGGAGAACACCGGCCTCGCGCGGGCCGGCGGGGCCCGGCGGAGGCCGCCGGCCGTGAACGGAGGCGGAGGCCGCCACCCGATCGGGGCCGGGCGCTCCCCGGCTCCCGGAGGCGGGGAGCGGCGGGGTCAGCCACCGTGCGGCGGGTCGAGGTCCAGGCCGCCGCCGAGCAGGGCGTGCAGGCGCAGGGCGAGCTGGAGCTCCAGGGCGCGCGGCGGGCTCTGCCAGTCCGGTCCGAGCAGCCGGCCGACCCGGTCCAGCCGCTGGGCGACGGTGTTCACGTGCACGTGCAGGGCGTCCTTGGCGCGGGCCGGGCTGGACCCGTGCGCGAAGTAGGCGCGCACCGTCTCCACCAGGGCGGTGCCGCGCTCCCGGTCGTAGGCGAGCAGCGGGCCCAGGGTCGTCTCGACGAACCCGGGGACGTCCCGGTCGCCGCCGATCAGCAGCCCGAGGAAACCCAGGTCGGCGGGGGAGGCCACGTCCCCGGTGCGGCCCAGCGAGACCAGCGCCCGCAGGCAGCGCCGCGCCTCGGTGTAGGCGCCCCGGAAGGCCGGCACCCCCGCGGTGGGGCCGGCGGTGCCCGCGGTCACCGGGGTGTTCACCGCGGCGGACAGCGCCTCGGCGGCGCGGGCGCCGACCTCGGCCGGGTCCTTCCCGGGCAGCGCCAGCACGGTGCCGCCGGCCCGCGTCCCCGCCAGGCCGTCACCGGTCTCCGCCAGGTGCTGGGCGGCCGAGCGGAGCCGCCCGGCGTGCGCCCCGGGCGCCTCGGCGACCACCACGACGTGCGGGGCGTCCAGGTCGGCGCCGAGCAGCCGCCCCCGGCGGCGCAGCGCGTCGGCGTCGTCCGGGGAGTCCAGCACCGCATCCAGCAGGTCGCCGCGGACCCGGTGCTCGGCCTCGCTCGCCGAGCGGCGCATCACCAGCAGCAGGGCGACCACGAGGGCGGCGCGCTCCAGGATCCGGCGGTCGGCGGCGTCCAGCCGGACCCCGCGCAATACCAGGGTGCCCAGCGGCTCGCCGCCGGCCAGTACCGGCGCGGCGCAGGTCCCGCCGACCTGCACCACCCGGCCGCCGGCCTGCGCGGCCCGGACCGCCTCGGCGTCCTCCCCGGCCGGGCCGTCCGGGCCGCGCAGGCCGGCCCCGGGCGGGTCCGCGTCGTAGAGCACCGCCGATCCGCCCAGCACCTCGCTGACCGCGGCCTCCACCTCCTCCATCCCGCCGCCGCGCAGCACCAGGTCGGTGAAGCGCTCGTGGGCGGCCGCGGCCCGCTCCACGCCGGTGCTGTGCAGGGTGAGCCGCTGGTTGGCCTCGCCCAGCTCGGCCAGCGCGGCCCGGGTGTCCTCGATGAGGCCGGCGTTGTCGATCGCGATCGAGGCGTGCGCCGCGAACGAGCCGAGCAGCGCCACCTCGTCCCGGGAGAAGGGGCGCTCCCGGCGGTTGGCCGCGAACAGCACCCCGATCACCCGGCCGTTGAGCTGCAGCGGCACCCCGAGGATGGCGATCAGGCCCTCTTCGCTGACGGCCGTGTCGATCGGGTCGGTGTGCGCGAACCGGGTGTCGGCGAAGTAGTTCGCGGTCACGTAGGGCAGCGCGGTCTGCGCCACCAGTCCGCCCAGCCCGTCCCCGGGGCTCAGCCGCAGCCGCTGGAACCGGGCCGACACCGACCCCGAGGTGACCCGCATGACGGTGCCGCCGCCGTCCCCGGGATCGGCGTCGCGCAGCGTCAGGTAGGCGGTGTCGGTGCCGAGCAGGTTGCGGGCCCGGTCCACGATGGCGCGGAGCACCCGGTCCAGGTCGCGCATGCCGGCCAGGTCGTTCGCGGTCTCGTACAGAGCGGCCAGCTCCGACTCGCGCCGCCGCCGGTCGGCCAGCACGGTGCGCACCTCCAGGGCGAGCACCTTCGCGGTCTCCAGCCCGGCCAGCGCCTCCGGGTCCCGCCCGGCGGCCCGCGCCTCCATCAGCGGCCGCTCGTACTCCACGGCGGGCGCGTCGCGCAGCAGCAGCCGCAGGAACTGGGTCTGCGCGCTCTCCGGGCCGGCCGGGTCCGGCGGCGGGACCGACCGGGTCACCCGGCGCTCCAGCCGCCATCGAGGGTGAGCGAGGCCCCGTTGACGAACGAGGCGGCGGGGCCGCACAGGTAGGCGACGGCCTCGGCGACCTCCTCGGGCTCCAGCAGCCGCTTGGCCGGGGTGCGGGCGAGCAGTACCCGCCCGGCCACCTCGCCGGGGTCCAGGCCGTGCGCGGCGGCCTGATCGGCGAGCTGGGCCTCGACCAGCGGGGTGCGCACGTAGCCGGGGGCGACGCAGTTGGACGTGACGCCCCGGGCGGCCCCCTCCACCGCGACGGCCTTGGACAGGCCCTCCAGGGCGTGCTTGGCGGTGACGTAGGCCGACTTGTAGGGCGAGGCGAGCCGCCCGTGCACCGAGGAGACGTTCACGATCCGGCCCCACCCCCGCCGGTACATGTGCGGCAGGGCGGCCCGGACGGTGCGGAACGGCGCCTCCACCATGACCCGCAGCATCCGGGAGAACTCCTCCGGGGGGAACTCCTCCACCGGGGAGACCAGCTGGAAACCGGCGTTGTTCAGCACGATGTCGGCGCCCCTGCCGATCTCCTCGGCGGCGTCGGGATCGGCCAGGTCGGCCGGGACGGCGGTGCCCGCGCCGCTCTCGGCGAGCGCGCGCACCCCATCGGCGTCCCGGTCCACCAGCCGGACCTCGGCGCCGGCGGCGGCCAGCCGCAGCGCGCACGCCCGGCCGATGCCGGAGGCGGCGCCGGTCACCACGGCGGTCCGCCCGCGCAGGTCGAGCGGGGCGGACGCCTCGGCCGCGGTCGGCGCCGGCGGGGGCGCCGCAGGCTGCGCGCGCTGGTCGGTGGTGGCCATCGAGCCCTCCTGGTCCTGCACGGGGCCGGGGCCGGAGCCCCGGCGGGGAGCGGTCGCAGCTCAATCTAGGCGCGCCCGGCCCCCCGGCGCATGGGGCCCGCCTCCATGCCGGGCGGTCCGGGAGTGGCGGCGGACGACATGCCCCGCCGGCCCGGCCCGCGCGGGCGCCGCCGGCCTTCGGGATCGCGCTCCGCTGCGGCCCGGGGACCCCCACCGGTGCAGCGGGGGCGGCCGCCCCCGGAGGGGCCCGCGCGGCCCCTCCCGGGCGCCGGGTCGGCCCCGGATCCGGTTCCGGCGGGGGAGCAGGGCCGACGCCGCCCCGGCCGCATATCCGGCAGGCGGGCACCGGTCCGGGGCGGATGCTCGCCGGGAACGGGGGTCTCGCCGCCGCTCCGGTTTCTTGCGGGGCGGAAGGCGCGGGCCCGGGGGCGCCTCCGGGCCCGGTGCAGGGCCGCCGCCGCCGGACGGGCCGAGCGCACCTGCCTTCGCGGGGAAGGGGCGGTCCCGGCGGCCGCCCCGAGTGGCCCGGGAAGGCCGCTCCCGGGCGCATGCGGGCCGCGGCCCCGGCGGGGCCGTCCGGACCCCGCTCGGCCCGGCCTCCTTCCCCGGCCGCCGGTGCGCGGGGCGAGAGCCGCCGCTTCCGCCCCCGGTGCCCGCGCCCGGAGCGGGTGCGGAAGGGGGCCTCTCGGCGGCTCCTTCCGCCGCGCGGGCGGTCCGCCGGCCGGGTGCGGGTCCGGGAATGTGTCCGGGATACATGGGCGCGCCGCACCGTGAGTGGGCGGCCGCCATGGCATGGGCCACACTGGGCGGCCTACGGTGCAGCTGCCGAGGCCTTCCGGGCGTCCGGAGGGCCTCGGATCATCCCCCCCCCGACCGTGCGGAAAAGGTGGAGAACCCCATGGCCACGACCCGCGACGGCACCCCGCGCAGCTCGTTCGCGAAGGTGGTGACGTCCAGCCTGATCGGTACCACGATCGAGTGGTACGACTTCTTCCTCTACGGATCCGCGGCCGCGCTGGTGTTCGGCTCGGTGTTCTTCCCCGAGTCCGACCCGCTGACCGGGACGCTGCTGGCGTTCGGCACCTACGCGGTCGGGTTCGTGGCCCGGCCGGTCGGAGGCCTGGTCTTCGGGCACTACGGAGACCGGATCGGCCGGAAGAAGCTCCTGGTCATCAGCCTGCTGATGATGGGCGCATCGACGTTCGCGATCGGGCTGCTGCCCGGCTACGCCACGATCGGCCTGCTGGCGCCGCTGCTGCTCATCCTGCTCCGGCTCATCCAGGGCTTCGCGCTGGGCGGCGAGTGGGGCGGGGCGGTGCTCCTCGTCTCCGAGCACGGCAGCCCGCGCCACCGGGGCTTCTGGGCGTCCTGGCCGCAGGCCGGCGTGCCCTGCGGGAACCTGCTGGCCACCGCGGTCCTCGCGGTGCTGGCCGCGACCATGTCGGACGCCTCCTTCGAGGCCTGGGGGTGGCGCATCCCGTTCCTGCTCTCCGGGATCCTGGTGCTGATCGGGCTCTACATCCGGCTGGCGGTGTCGGAGTCCCCGGTCTTCCTGGAGGCGGCCGCGCGGGCGGAGAAGGCCCGGACCTCCGAGGGCGCCGTCGAGCGGGCCCCGCTGCTGCTGGTCCTCCGGGACCACTGGCGCGAGCTGCTGGTGGCGATGGGCGTGCGCATCGCGGAGAACATCTCCTACTACGTCATCACGGCGTTCATCCTGGTCTACGCGGTGCAGGAGGCCGGCGTCGACAACGGCACGGTGCTCAACGCGCTGCTGGTCGCCTCGGTGGTGCAGCTGGTCGCCATCCCGCTGTGGGGGCTGCTCTCCGACCGGGTGGGGCGCCGCCCGGTGGTGGCCTTCGGCGCGGTCGGGGTGGGCGCCTGGGCGTTCGCGTTCTTCCCGATCATCGACCGGGGCACGTTCGGCGCGCTGCTCGCCGCCGCCGCGGTCGGCCTGGTGCTGCACGCCGCCATGTACGGGCCGCAGGCCGCCTACTTCTCCGAGCTGTTCGGCACCCGGACGCGCTACTCCGGCGCCTCCATCGGCTACCAGCTGGCCTCGATCGTCGCGGGCGGCCTGGCGCCGCTCATCGCCACCGCGCTGCTGGCCGCCTTCGCCTCCTCGGTGCCGATCTCGGTCTACGTGGCCGCGGCGTCGGTGCTCACCCTGGCGGCGGTCGCCGCGTCGCCGGAGACCCGCGGCCGCGACCTGGCCGAGCGCCCCGAGCCGGACGGGGCGGCCGACCCGGGTCAGGCCGCCGGGTCCCGGTAGCGCAGCAGGTAGGCCCGCTCGCCGGCGTCCAGCCGGCGGGCGGCCTGGCGGTCCAGGTCGTAGCCGACGATGACCGACTCGGCGCGCAGGTAGACCGCCTCGTCGTCGAGGATCTCGTAGGCCAGCCGGAAGCTGGCGTTGCGCACCTCGGTGACCCGGGTCTCCACCCGGACCGGGGCGCGGCGGAGCAGCAGCGGCCGCAGGTAGTCCGCCTCGTGCCGGGCGACGACCAGCGCGCCGAACAGCCGCTCCCCGCCGTCGTCCGGCTCGGAGTCCCACTTGAGGAACGCGATCCGGGCGTCCTCCAGGTAGGTCAGCATCCGCACGTTGTTGACGTGGTTCAGCGGGTCGAGGTCGGCGAAGCGGACCTGGGCCAGGTGCACGTGGCGCTCACCGCCCCCTTCGGTCCGTCCGGGGGGCGCCTCGGTCGCGATCTCCACCACTGCTCAGGTCCCTGCCTCTTCGCCTCTGTGATCCCGGGCGGCCCGTGCGCACGGCACCCGCTCGCGGTGGGCGTACCGGACCGCCCACCAGCCGATTGTGCCGCGCCCGGCGGGCCGCCCGCACACCGGCCCCGGGTCAGGGCCCGCCGGGGCCGGGCCGCAGCCCGGTGTAGCGGGCGAGGAACGCCAGCTGCTCGGAGCCGAGCGCCACGCTGCGGCTCACCGAGCGGGAGCTGTGCCCGACCTCCGACTCCCGGCGGAGCAGCACCGGCCGCTCCTGGAGCGGGGCGGAGGTGGCGTGCTGCACGGCGGCGCACATCTTCCGCGCATGCAGCGGGTCCACCCGGGTGTCGTTCTCGAAGACGGTGAACAGGACCGCCGGGTAGCGCTCCCCCTCCCGGACGCGGTGGTAGGGGGAGTAGGACAGCAGCCAGTCCAGCTGCTCGGGGTCGTCGGCGGAGCCGTACTCCACGTTCCACAGCCGGCCCAGCCCGAACCGCTCGTAGCGGACCATGTCCAGCAGCGGGGCCGAGCACACCGCGGCCGCGAACAGGTCCGGCCGCTGGGTGACGGCCGCACCCACCAGCAGGCCCCCGTTGCTGCCGCCCATCACGGCGAGCCGGTCCGGGGCGGTGGTGCCGGACGCGATGAGGTGCTCGGCGCCGGCGGCCAGGTCGTCGAAGACGTTCTGCTTCCGGTCGAGCATGCCCGCCCGGTGCCACTCCTCGCCCTCCTCCAGGCCGCCGCGGAGGTTGGCGACGGCGTAGGCGCCGCCGGCCCGGACCCAGGCCAGCGCGCTCGCCGAGTAGCCGGGGGTGAGGGAGAGCGCGAAGCCGCCGTAGCCGTACAGCACGGTCGGCAGCGGCCCCTCGGCCCCCTCGGGGGAGAGCACCAGCATCCGCACGGCGGTGCCGTCCTTGGAGGCGTAGGCGACCTGCTCGGCGCGGACCCCGGGCAGGTCGAGGTCGGCGGCCCCGGGGGCGGCGGCCCAGAGCGAGGCCTCGCCGGTCCGCACGTCCAGCCGGTACACCGAGGCGGGGGTGGTGTGGTCGGTGTAGGTGAACCACACCTCGTGGCCGCCCTCGGGCCGCTCGGTCAGCGCGCCGACGCTGCCCGGCCCGGGCAGCTCCACCCTGCCCAGCGGCTCGCCGGTGGCCAGGTCGTGCCGGGTGATCTCGGAGACCGCGTGCCGGGACCAGACCGCGATCAGCTGCGGCCGCTCCAGCTCCGGCCCGTCCGCGACGGCGTACCCGCCGAGCACCGCCTCCGGGTCGGGGCCGATCAGGGTGCGCCAGTTCTCCGGGCCGGGGGCGGCGGGGTCGCAGACGCACAGCCGGCCGCGGGGCGCGTCCCGGTCGGTGGAGACGTACAGGCGGCCGTCCCGCCCGACGTAGGGCTCGGCCTCGGCGTCCGCTCCCTCCTGCACCGGGACGAAGCGGGGCGTCTCCGGGCCGGACTCGGCCAGGTCGGCGATCCAGGCGTCGTTGCTGACCGACGTCCCTTCGGAGGCGGTCAGCAGCAGGTGGCGGCCGGAGCGGTCCACGGCCGCCCCGAAGTACTCGGTCATGCCGCGCCCCTCGCCGAAGACCAGAACGTCCTCGTCGGCGGGCCGGCCGACCCGGTGCAGGTAGACGCGGCGGTGGTACTGGCGCTCGTCCTCGGGCACCTGCTCGGGCGGGAGCCGGCGGACGTAGTAGAACGCCTTGCCGCCGGGCAGCCAGGCCGGGGCGGAGTGCCGGGTGCGGTCGATCGGGCCGTCCACCGCCTCGCCGGTGGCGATGTCCATGACCCGGAGCAGGGACTCCTCGTCGCCGCCCTCGGAGAGGTGGTAGGCGAGCAGCCGCCCCTCGTCGTCGGGGTACCAGCCGTCCAGGGTGGTGGTGCCGCCGGGGTCGATCGCGGTGGGGTCGATCAGCACCCGCTCGCCCTCGCCCGGCGCCGAGGTCACCAGCGCCCCGTGCTCCTGGCCGGGCTCGCGCCGGACGAACAGGCACCGCTCGCCGCGCCACACCGGCGGGCCGACGTGGCCGGCCCGCATCAGCGCGGTGATGTCCGCGGCGAAGGCGGACCGCTCGGGCCAGGAGTCGCACATCCGGGCGTAAAGGGAGTCCTGGGCCGCGGACCATTCCCGGGAGGCGGGCGAATCCGCCTCCTCCAGCCAGCGGTAGGGGTCGGCGACGGAACGGCCGTGCAGATCTTCGACCAGGTCCGAGCGGCCGGCCGCAGGGTAGCGGTGATGAGGCATGACCGCACCCTATCGGCGTGCTTCACGCCGCCGATTCATACCGTGCGCCATTATCGGAAGCCAGGGGTTTTCCGCGAGCCCGCAGAATTGGGGTGGCGGCGGACGGGTCCGACCCAGCAAACTGAATGCGGGACTAAACGCTGCGGGAACCACCCACGGGAGGTCCGTGTGGAAGAGTCGACAGAGGCGGCCGCGAGGCCGGCCCACAAGGAGGTCTCCTGGCTGGCCGATCGGCTGGCCGGGGTAGAGACACGTACGGCCGGAGCGGTGCTGTGAGCGCCCGCACCGGCACGGAGGGCGCACTCCGCAGGCACGTCCTCCTGCTCAACGCCAGCTACGAACCCCTGACCACGCTCCCTCTGCGCCGCGCCGTGCTCCTGGTGCTCAGGGAGAAGGCCGAGGTCGTCCACGGTGACGCGGCCGGTGCGGTACTGCACTCCGCGACCACGGCGCTCTCGGTGCCGTCGGTGATCCGGCTCCGCCGCTACATCAGGGTTCCCTACCGCCGCCGCGTTCCGCTGACCAGGATCGCGCTGATGCGCCGGGACGGCAACCACTGCGCCTACTGCGGCAAGCGCGCCGAGACCATCGACCACGTCATCCCCCGGAGCCGGGGCGGCGCCCACGTCTGGGAGAACGTGGTCGCCTCCTGCAAGCCCTGCAACCACAGGAAGGCCGACCGTCTCCTCGACGAGCTGGGGTGGACGCTCAACGTCACCCCCACCGTTCCACGGGGTCTGCACTGGCGGCTGATCAACGGAGACCAGCACGGCGACCCGCAGTGGGCGCCGTACATGCCCCGCCAGGCGGCCTGACCAGGACAACCGAACCGCGCAGCGCCCACCGTGACGCGCCCCGGGGGACCACCCGGGGCGCGTCGCCCGTTCCAGGGGAGCGCGTGCACGAGCGTGCCGCGGCCGTCGCCGCGGGGGCGGCCGATCCCTATCATCGATGCCATGCCTCGATACGAGTACGCCTGCCGGACCTGCGGCGAGTCCTTCGAACTGTCCCGGCCGATGGCCGAGTCCGCCGACCCCGCCGACTGCCCGCAGGGGCACGGCGACACGGTGAAGCTGCTGTCCCGGGTGGCCGTCGGGGGGATGGCGGCCGAGCCCGCCGGGGGCGGGGGCTGCTGCGGCGGCGGGTGCTGCGGCTGACCGCGCCCCCGGACCGCCGGGGCGGTCCTCCGCCCGTCGGCCCCGGGCCGGAACGGGCGGAGCCCGGGCCCCCGCCGTGCGGCCGGGACCCGGGCTCCGCCGGTGCCGGTGCGGGCCTCAGCCCTCGATCTGGGAGACGTCCCGGGAAGCGCCGGTGGAGGCCGAGGTGGCCATCGCGGCGTAGGCGCGCAGCGCGGGGGTCACCGCCCGCTCGCGGGCGCGCGGCCGGAACCCGCCGAGCTCCTTGAGCAGCCGCTCGCGGCGGGCGTTCAGCTCCTCCTCGGCGACCTCCAGGGTGAGGCCGCGGTTCGGGATGTCGATGCTGACCACGTCGCCGTCCTCGACCAGGGCGATGTCGCCGCCGGCCGCCGCCTCCGGGGAGGCGTGCCCGATGGACAGCCCGGAGGTGCCGCCGGAGAACCGGCCGTCGGTGACCAGGGCGCACGCCTTGCCCAGCCCGCGGCCCTTGAGGAAGCTGGTCGGGTAGAGCATCTCCTGCATGCCGGGGCCGCCCTTGGGGCCCTCGTACCGGATGACCACCACGTCGCCCGGCTCCACCCGCTTGTTCAGGATGCCCTCGACCGCGTCCTCCTGGCTCTCGAAGACCTTGGCCGGGCCGGTGAAGGTGAGCAGCTCCTCCTCCACGCCGGCGGTCTTGACCACCGCGCCGTCCACGGCCAGGTTGCCGAAGAGCACGGCCAGACCGCCGTCGGCGCTGTAGGCGCTGCCGACCGAGCGGATGCAGCCGGCCTCCCGGTCGGTGTCCAGGCTCTCCCACCGGGTGTCCTGGGAGTAGGCCTTGGTGGTGCGCCGCCCGCCCGGCGCGGCGTGGAACAGCTCGACCGCCTCCGGGGCCGCGGTGGGCGAGGCGATGTCCCACTCGGCGAGGAACTCGCCGACCGTCTTGCCGTGCACGGTGGGCAGCGACGTGTCGATCAGCCCGCCGCGCGCCAGCTCGCCGAGGATGCCGGGGATGCCGCCGGCCCGGTGCACGTCCTCGATGTGGTACTTCTCCGTGTTCGGCGCGACCTTGCACAGGCAGGGCACCTTGCGGGAGAGCTCGTCGATCTCGGGCAGGCCGAAGTCCACGCCGGCCTCGGTGGCCGCGGCCAGCAGGTGCAGGATGGTGTTGGTGGAGCCGCCCATCGCGATGTCCAGCGCCATCGCGTTGCCGAAGGCCTGCGGGGTGGCGATGGACAGCGGCAGCACCGAGGAGTCGTCGCCCTCGTAGTAGCGCTTGGCGACGTCCACCACGAGCCGGCCGGCGTCCTGGTAGAGCCGCTTCCGGGCGACGTGGGTGGCCAGTACGGTGCCGTTGCCCGGCAGCGCCAGGCCGATCGCCTCGGTCAGGCAGTTCATCGAGTTGGCGGTGAACATGCCCGAGCAGGAGCCGCAGGTGGGGCAGGCGGCCTCCTCCAGCACCGCGAGCTCCTCGTCGGAGACGCTCTCGTCGGCGGCGGCGATCATCGGGTTGATCAGGTCGAGCTTGCGCTCCTTGGTGGCGGTCCCGTCGACCACGGTGACCCGGCCGGCCTCCATCGGGCCGCCGGAGACGAACACGGTGGGGATGTTCAGCCGCATGGCGGCCAGCAGCATCCCCGGGGTGATCTTGTCGCAGTTGGAGATGCAGACCAGGGCGTCCGCGCAGTGCGCGTTGACCATGTACTCCACCGCGTCGGCGATGAGCTCGCGGCTGGGCAGGGAGTAGAGCATGCCGCCGTGGCCCATGGCGATGCCGTCGTCGACCGCGATGGTGTTGAACTCCCGGGGGACGCCGCCGCCCTCGCGGACCGCCCCGGCCACCACGTCGGCGACCTCGCGCAGGTGCACGTGGCCCGGGACGAACTGGGTGAAGCTGTTGGCCACCGCTACGATCGGCTTGCCGAAGTCCTCGCGCTCCACGCCCGAGGCGCGCATGAGAGCGCGGGCGCCGACCATGTTCCGGCCGTGGGTGACGGTGCGTGAGCGGAGTTGCGGCATGGGGTGCTCCCAACGAGAACGGTGTTTCAGACCGATGGTATCCCCGGCTCCGAGCTGCCCGTGTCTCGACTCAGAAGATCACCGTCTCATATCATGAGATATCGTGTCCGGGGCCGGACACGGCGGCGGCCCGCCCCGGACCTCCGGGAGCGGGCCGCCGCGGGCGCGGGGGTCAGTACTTGGCGGGGAGGACCTTCTCCGCCGCGCGGTGGATGTCCTCGATCTCCTGCTCGGTGAGGCGGCTCTTGCCGCTCCGCAGCCACTTGCGCACCTTGGTGCCGCGGATGATGTCGACCCCGCGCAGGTTGTGGCTGTCCCAGGGCATCCCGGGACCGTAGATGGCCAGCGAGGCCCGGACCTGCACCGGCCGGCCGAGCTCCTCGCTGATCAGCTGCTGGGCGGTCCGGGCCTCCTCCAGCGCCTCGTCGATCCGCTCGTTCTTGGAGAACCGCCCGTGGTAGAGGCTCTCCAGCTTGTTGCGGAGCGGAAGCCGCTTGTCCCACGACTCGGAGTCGATCGCGAACGCGCCGCGCCGCCCGACGATGAAGTGGTCGATCTGGCCGTTGCCGCCCGGGGTCCCGCGCGCGTGCAGCACCCGGTAGCCCAGCCGCTTCATCACCCGCAGCTGCGCCTCGGTGCGCCGCTGGGCCATGGAGGGCTTCCGCCAGCGGGGGACCTCCGAGTGGCGCCGCGCGGTGCGGACGATGAACCCGATGAGCACGGCCGCGGCGAACGTCGCCCCGATCTGCCAGTCCCGGGTGAGCAGGCCCGTTGCGAGCCCGACGGCCAGCGCGATCGCGCCGCGCACCGCCCACCTGCGGGTCGCCTCGGGGGAGACCAGGTCGCCGTAGGTGCCGAGGAGCCCGTTCTTCGGGCCCTCGCCGCTCTTCTTGTCCGCCGACACGAAAAAGGGCGACAGGGATGCCGCCTCAGGGCGCTTGGCGCCGTCCTTCGCACTGGTTGCCGATTCCACGGTGCACAGATTAGTTCCATCCATATGCGAGTCCCAGTCCATTGGAACTCACACTTTTGTTCCCTTCTTCTTGGGGGAATCTCACGTGTTCGTCACCGGAGGGAGGGAAGGATAACCCTTTACCCGGACCTCTCTAGAGAAGTACCGGTGCCGCCCTCCGCCCCGGCGGGGTGTCGCCGGGCGGGCCCGCCGCGCTAGCCTCCGCCCATGAATCGGATTCACGACCTGACGGCGCTGGAGCAGGCCGAGGCGGTCCGCCGCCGGGAGCTCTCCCCGGTGGAGATCACCGACCACTACCTGGACCGCATCGACCGGTTGGACGATCAGGTCGGGGCCTTCATAACGGTCACCGCGGAATCGGCGCGGGAACAGGCCCGCAAAGCGGAGGAACGGGTGCTCCGCGACGCGCCGGAGGACCTCCCCCCGCTCCTCGGGGTGCCGGTTCCGGTCAAGGACCTGGACCCCGTTGCGGGCGTCCGGCACACCTTCGGGTCGGTCGCCTACGCGGACAACACCGCGGCGGTCGACGCCGAGTTCGTGGTCCGGCTGCGCGCGGCCGGCACGGTGATGACCGGCAAGACCAACACCCCCGAGTTCGGCAGCCCCTGCTACACCGAGAACGACATCGCGCCGCCCGCCCGCACCCCCTGGGACGCCTCCCGCTCCGCCGGCGGCTCCAGCGGCGGCGCGGCCGCGGCCGTCGCGGCCGGGCTGGCCCCGGTGGCCCAGGGCAGCGACGGCGGCGGCTCGATCCGCATCCCGGCCAGCGTCTGCGGCCTGTTCGGGATCAAGCCGTCCCGGGGCCGGATCACCTCGGCCCCGGTCCGCCCGGACTACGTCGGCCTCTCCACCTCCGGGCCGCTCGCCCGGACCGTCGCCGACGCGGCCCTGCTGCTCGACGTGATGTCCGGCTCGCTCCCCGGCGACTACTACACCGCTCCGCCGCTGCCCGCCGGGGAGACCTTCCTGGACCACGCGGGCCGGGAGCCGAAGCGGCTGCGCATCGGAAGGTTCAGCGCGGCCCCGGTCCCGGGCGTCCAGCCCGACCCGGCGGTGCTGGAGGCCTACGAGGACGCCACCCGGCTGCTGACCGGCCTCGGCCACGAGGTCGAGGAGGCCGAGTGCCCGTTCGACGCCTCGATGCTGCGGATGTTCTCGGTGGTCTGGGCGGCGATGACGGTGGCCAGCCCGGTCCCGCCGGAGTACGAGGACCGGCTGCGCCCGCTCACCCGGAGCCTGCGCGCCAAGGCCCGCGGGCTCTCGGTGGAGGACTACATGCGGGCCACCGCCGGGCTGCAGCTGGCCATCCGCAAGGCGATGCCGGCCATGCTCGGCTACGACGTGCTGCTCAGCCCGACGCTGGCGGCGCTTCCCGCGCCGGTGGGCCACTTCGACGCCGGGGACGACCCGGAGGAGGAGTTCGCCCGGATGACCCGGTTCACCCCCTACACCTCCATGTTCAACGTGACCGGCCAGCCCTCCGCGAGCGTCCCGCTGCACTGGACCCCCGAGGGGCTGCCGGTCGGCGTCATGCTGACGGGCCGGATGGGGGAGGAGGCGACTCTGCTGTCCCTCTCGGCTCAGCTGGAGAGGGCCCGTCCGTGGGCGGACCGGCGTCCCCTGCTGTGGGACGCCTGACCTTCATCCCCAGGGTGAGCAGCGCGCCGAGGGTCGCCAGGGCGGCGGCCCCGGCCACGCCCGCCGCGATCCCGCCCAGGTCGATCAGCCAGCCGGTGAGCGGCGAGGCCAGCGAGATGCCGCCGGTCGTCGCGGTGGTCATCCAGCCGTAGGCCTCGCCCCGCCGGTCCGGTGGGGCCAGTTCGCCCACCCGCTCGGTCACCGCGGCGACCGTCGGGGCGATGGCCAGGCCGGCGATGAACAGCACCGGGCCGATCAGCCACGGCGTCGGCAGGTGCAGCACCGGAGGCAGCAGCGGGATCAGTAGCAGCGCCCCGGCGGCGGTGCCGAAGGCGCGCCGCGGAATCCGCGGCCGCCCGGCCAGGGTGCCCGCGATCAGGCCGCCCACCAGCGACCCCAGCGCGTAGATCGCCATCAGGCCGCCGGCGTAGCCGGGCGTGCCCAGCTCGCGGGACCAGGCGACCATGGCCAGGTCGATCGAGCCCAGCCCGGCGACCATCAGCATGATCACGGCGATCACCAGCAGCACCTGGGGGTCGGTGAGCAGCGACCGGCGGCGCCCGGCGGGCTCCGCCGAGCCGGCCTCCCCGGTGGGGCGCGGCGGCAGGGTGTGCCCGGCCCGGCGCAGCGCCAGCGCGAACCCGACGGCCCCGGTGCACCCGATGGCGCCCAGCACGAGCAGGCCGGTGCGGCCGCCGCCGAAGCCGACCACCATGGCCGCCAGCAGCGGGCCGGCGATGAAGAGCAGCTCCTGCAGGGTGGCCTCGGCGGCGAACATGGTCTGGCGGACCGGACCGGAGGTGATCCGGGGCCACAGCGCGCGGCCGATCTGGGTGGCGGGCGGCTGGAACACCCCGGTGGCCACGGCCAGCGGGACGGCGATCCACCACAGCGCCGCGGGCAGCATCGCCATCGCGGTCAGCCCGCCCCCGTACACCGCGGCCGAGGCGAGCAGCAGCCGGTCGTTGGGCTGCCGGTCGGCCATCCGACCGCGGATCGGCCCGCCCAGCGCGGTGCCGGCGGTCAGCCCGCCGGCGACCAGCCCGGCCAGGGCGTAGGAGCCGGTCCAGTCCGCGACCAGGAAGGTGACCGCGATCGGCATGCCGCCGATGTGCAGCCGGGCGGCCAGGGACCAGAAGAGGAGGGAGCCCACGTCGGGCACGGCGAAGAGGCGGCGATAGGACATGAGCACCGTCTCAGTGAAGCACAGATTCGTCCCATGTTTAATCCGTTTTTCAATGCCCGGCGCCCGCACCCGGCGCGAGCGCGAGCGCGAGCGCGGGCGCGGGTGATGGGGGCGGGGTGCGGAGGTCGGCCGGCTGCGGCGCCTCGCGGGGCTGGGGTTCAGACGGGCGGCGACGGCGAGGGTAGGGGCGGAGCGCGGGTGTCCCAGCCGGGCGCGGCGCCCCACGGAGCGAAGGTTCAAACCGGCGGCGACGGCAGAAGTAGGGGCGGGGCGAAGGTCTCACCCGGGTGCGGCACCCCACGGGGTGGGGGTCCAAGCGGGCAGCGACAGCGGAAGTAGGGCCGGGGCCGGGCGCCTCACCCGGGCGCGGCGCCCCACGGAGCCAGGGTTCAGGCCGGCGGTGACGGCGCAGGCAGGGGCGGGGCGAAGGCGTCGTCCGGGCGCGGCGTCTCGCGGAGTGAAGGCTCAGACCAGCGGCGACGGCAGAGGCGGGGCCGGGGTGCAGGCGTCGCCCGGGCGCGGCGCCTCACAGAGCGAAGGCTCAAGCGGGCGGCGAGGGCGGGAGTGGGGCCGGGGGCGGCGTTCACCGGTCCGGCCCGTGTTCCCGGCGGGGGAGAGCGGTGTTCCGGCGGCGCGCCCAGGGGCGCCCTGCCAGTAGAGGGGGTTATGTCCGTTATGCCGGATCGCCGGCGGGGATCGGGCGGGCCGGGGGCGCCCTGCGCACCTCGGCGGCGGCCCCGATGACATCTACCGGCGAGTAGCACCCCCGGAAGCCCCGCCGCCCCCTCCCTGGTCACTCAGAGTCGCGGAAGCGGGGCTTTGCGGGAGGGCGAATGCGACATCTCGCCCCCGCACCGCCCCTGCCCCCGCACCGCCCCTGCCCGGGGTTCCGGCCCCGCCTTTCCGGCCTTCCCGGCGGCACGGATCCCCGATCACCGCCCCTATCAGGGCCGTTCGGGCCCCAGGAGGCCCGTTCCGGCCCGGGATGCGCGCCCAGGAATCACCGGGGTGCTCTCGCGGTGCGCAGGGCGCCCCCCCGCCACCATCACTGTCCGTGTTTACCCAGGTCAGAGAGGTGTCGGTGATCGCCGAGCGACCCGCCCCGGCGCCGGGGCGACGCGGGCGCGGCGATCCCGCCCCTTCACCCGCCCCCGCAGGCGCCCCGCTGCCCCGGCCCCCTTCCTGCCCTCGCTGCCTGCCTGTACCCCGCTCCGTGAGGCGCCGCGCTCGGCCGGGATGCCTCGGCCCCGCCCCTGCCTCCGCCGTCGCCGCCGGCCTGAACCTTCGCTCCGCGAGACGCCGCGCCCGACCGACCGGCTGGCACGCCCCCTGCCTTCGCCGCCGGTTTGAACCTTCGCTCTGTGGGGCGCCGCGCTCGGCCGGGATGCCCGGCCCCGCCCCTTCCTCCGCCGTCGCCGCCGGTCTGAGCCTTCGCTCTGTGGGGTGCCGCGCCCGACCGACCGACCGGCCCGCCCGCCCCCTGCCGTCGCCGCCCGCCTGAACCTTCACCCCGTGAGGCCCGCGCCCGGGCGATGCCTGAACCCCGCCCTACCTCTGCCGTCGCTGCCGGGTTGAACCCCGGCCCCGTGGGGTGTCGAACCCGGCCGGGGGCTCGGACTCCGGTGGGTCCGTTGCTCACCGGTACGGGAAGCGGGTCGGCCCTCCGCCCCTGGGCGCTCTGGCTGGGTCTTCTCCCGTTCTCCCTTCCTCCTTCCCCGAGGGATGATCTCGGCCGCGTCCGTTTTCGGACCGTCGGCTGAAAGGAACTGGGCGCGGAGCGGGCGGGGCGGACCGGCTCCTCTGCGGGAGAGGAGCGGTGCGCGGCCCGATACGGTCCGGCCGCAGCGCGGAACAGGGCATGGCGTTCCCGTCCCGATGCGGGCCGTATGCGGCATCATCGGATGCTGTGAGCGATGAGGACCTGGCACTGCTGGCCGAAGAGCACGGGGTGGCGACCGCCTACGAGGACTGGCGGGGCCGCAGGGTGCGCGTGGGCGCCGATACGCTCCGCCATGTCCTGGGCGCCCTCGGGGTGGACCCGTCCGATCCGAGGGCGGCGCTGGAGGCGCACCGGGCCGCGCAGGCCCGCCGGCTGCTGCCGCCGGCCGTGGTCGCCAGAGCCGGCCGCTCGCCCCGGCCGCCCCTCCCCGAGGGGGCGGTGGCCCGGGTCGAACTGGCCGACGGCGGCGAGACCGGGCTCGGCCCCGGCCTGCCGCTGGGCGTGCACACGCTCTACGCCGAGCACGGCGGCGCCTGCCAGAGCGCCCCGCTGCTCGTCGTCCCGGACCGGATCGAGCTGCCCGCCGCGCTGGCCGGCCGGCGCTGCTGGGGGCTGATGGCCCAGCTCTACTCGGTGCGCTCGCGCGCCTCCTGGGGCATGGGCGACCTGCGCGACCTCGCCGAGCTCGCGGACTGGAGCGCACGCGACCTCGGCGCCGCCTTCGCCCTGGTCAACCCGGTGCACGCGACCGAGCCCGCGCCGCCGCTGGAACCCTCGCCCTACCTGCCGGTGGGCCGCCGCTACGCCAGCCCGCTCTACATCCGGGTCGAGGACGTCCCCGAGTACAGCCGCCTGGAGCCGGCCCAGCGGGAGGCCGTGCAGCGGCTGGCCCGGCCGCTGCGCGAGCGCGGCCGCACCGCCGACCTGCTCGACCGGGACACGGTCTGGAACGCCAAGCGCACCGCCCTGGAGTCCCTCTCCCAGGTGCAGCGCTCACCCTCGCGGGAGGCGGCCTTCCAGGCCTACCTGGAGCGGGAGGGCGCGCCGCTGATCGAGTACGCCACCTGGTGCGCGCTGGCCGAGGAGCACGGGCCGGACCACCGGCGCTGGCCCTCGGTGCTGCGCGACGCCTACGGCCAGGAGGTCGGCGCCCAGGCCCTGGACCGCTGGGACAGGATCGACTTCCACCGGTGGATGCAGTGGGTCCTCGACGACCAGCTGGCCGCCGCCCAGGCCGGGGCGCGGGCGGCGGGCATGCCGATCGGCATCGTGCACGACCTGGCGGTGGGCGTCCGGCCCGGCGGAGCGGACTCCTGGATGTACCGGGACGCGCTGCTGGACGGGGTCAGCGTGGGCGCCCCGCCGGACGAGTTCAACCAGCAGGGGCAGGACTGGGCGCAGCCGCCCTGGCACCCGGTGCGCCTGGCCGAGCAGGGCTACGCGCCGTTCCGGCAGGTGCTCCGCCAGTGCATGCGGCACGCCGGCGGGGTCCGCGCCGACCACGTCATGGGCCTGTTCCGGCTCTGGTGGATCCCCGAGGGCGCCTCCCCGGAGCAGGGCACCTACGTCCGCTACGACCACGAGGGCATGGTCGGCTCGCTGCTGCTCACCGCGGCGGAGACCGGGGCGCTGGTCATCGGCGAGGACCTGGGCACGGTCGAGCCGCAGGTGCGCGAGCACCTGGCCGAGCGGGGCGTGCTGGGCACCTCGGTGCTCTGGTTCGAGCGCGGACCCGACGGCGCCCCGCGCCGCCCCGAGGAGTGGCGGGAGCAGTGCCTGGCCACCGTCTCCACGCACGACCTGCCCCCGGTCGCCTCGTTCCTCACCGCCGAGCACGTCGAGCTGCGCGACCGGCTGGGGCTGCTGAAGCGCCCCGCGGCCGATGAGCTCGCCGACGCCGAGGCGCAGGTCGAGGCCTGGCGGCGGCTCCTCATCGAGCTGGACCTGCTGGACCCGGGGGTGGATCCGGTCTCCGACCCGCAGACCGTCGTCGCGGCCCTGCACGCCTACCTGGTCCGCACCCCGGCGCGGCTGGTCGGCATCGCGCTGACCGACGTGGTCGGCGAGCGCCGGATGCAGAACCAGCCCGGCACCTCCACCGGCTACCCCAACTGGCGCATCCCGCTGACCAGCGCGGAAGGCGAGCCGGTGCTGCTCGACGAGCTGATGGCCGACCCGCACCTGTCCGCGGTGGTCCGCCGCGCCCTGCACCCGCTCACCGGCGGCCTCCCCGACGAACCCCGCCCGGACGCCCCGCGCCTCCCGCCGAGCTGGCTGGAGTCCTGACGGCGGGCCCGCGCCCCCGGGCCCGGCGCCGCCCACCCGCACCGGGGGGCGGAGGACAGCGCGTCCCGCCGTCCCGGCCGCCGCGGCCTCCGCCGCCGGTGTCCTGGTGCGGGCTCCCGGCGGGGGAGGCCACCGGACCCGGGGACGGATCAAGGGGGGCGGGCCGGGCCTCTGGTCTCCGAGGAAGCGGGGGAGAGCCGTTCCGGGGCGGCGGAGGGGCGGACCGCCCCGGCCGCTGGAGGCCGGCCGGAGGCCGTGGGAACGGGCCCGTCGGCGGCCGGTGCGGAGCCGCCGCCGGGGCGCCCCCGGCGGGGCCGCCGGACAGGGGCGGGCACGGCGAACGTGGGAAGACGCGGCGAGGGGGCGGCCCGGGCGGGCCGCCCCCTCAGTGGTCGGGACCTCCGACCGGGTTCTCCGGTCGGGGCGGCCGGGCGGGGTGCGCCGCCCGGCCGCCGTTCCGAGGCCGCCGTTCCGGGGCCGGCTACTCGGCGGCGCGGGCGTCGCGGCGCTGGGCCTCCAGGGCCCGCTCCACCGTGGCGCGGCCCTCGATCAGGAGGCGGCGGAGCGCCGGGGCCGGGGACTCCGACTCCAGGTAGGCGTCGGTGCGGCGGAGGGTCTCCTCCTCGACGAGCTGGCCGGGGTAGGCCATCTCGGCGAAGGACTGGGCGAACTCCTTGGTCCAGTTCTCCCAGACCTCGCCCAGCCGGGAGAAGTAGGAGTCGACGTAGGGCCGGACCAGCTCGCGCTGGGCGGGCTCGCCGAACCCGGAGAGCGTCGCGCGGAACTCGGTGTTGGCCATGTCGCCGCGGACGATCCGCTCCCAGGTCTGCGCCTTGGCCTCGGCGGTGGGCACCGCGGCCCGGCAGCCGGCGGCGTTCCGCTCGCCGGTCGCGGTGGCGTCCGACTCCAGCTCGGCGGCGATCTCCTTCTCTCCGGCCCTGCCCGCCGCGACCAGGCGGCGCAGCAGGGTCCAGCGCAGGTCGGTGTCGACGGTGAGGCCGTCCACGGTGATCGCGCCGTCCAGCAGCCCCTGCAGCAGCGACAGGTGCTCCTCGCCGACCGCGGCGTCGGCGAACCCGGTGGCGTAGACCAGCTGCAGGTCGCTGCCGGGCTCGGCGGCGGTGAGCAGGTCGCGGAGCCGGTCGGCGAGCAGCTGGAAGCCGGTCTGGCGCCACTCCGGCGCGGAGTAGTTGACCAGTGCCGAGACGGCCTGGCGGAGCAGCATCTGGGCGACCGAGACGTCGCCGACCCCGCCGATTCCGGAGACGACCAGCCGCACGTAGTCGCGGGCGGCCATCTCCGCGTCGCGGGTCATGTCCCAGGCGGCGGAGAAGCACAGCGCGCGCGGCAGCGACTCGGCGATCTCGCCGGCGGACTCCACCACGGTCCGCAGCGACCGGTCGTCCAGCCGGATCTTGGTGAAGGTGAGGTCGTCGTCGTTGATCAGCACCAGGTCCGGGCGGGCCTTGCCGACCAGCTCGGGGACCTCGGTGCGCGGGCCGCTGACGTCCAGCTCCACCCGCTCGCGGCGGACGATGCCCTTGTCGGTGCGGTCGTACAGGCCGACGGCGAGCCGGTGCGAGCGCAGCGTCGGGTAGTCGGCCGGGGCCTCCTGGAGCACCGCGAAGGAGGTGAAGTTCCCTTCGGCGTCCACCTCGAACTCCGGGCGCATGGTGTTGACGCCCGCGGTCTCCAGCCACTCCCGGGACCAGCCGGACAGCTCCCGGCCGGAGGCGCGCTCCAGCTGGCGGAGCAGGTCGGAGAGCTCGGTGTTGCCCCAGGCGTGCTCCTTGAAGTACTCGCGCACCCCGGCGAAGAACGCGTCCACCCCGACGTAGGCCACCAGCTGCTTGAGCACCGAGGCGCCCTTGGCGTAGGTGATGCCGTCGAAGTTGACCTCCACCGCCTGCATGTCCGGGATGTCGGCGGCGATCGGGTGGGTGGAGGGCAGCTGGTCCTGGCGGAGCGCCCAGGCCTTCTCCACGTTGGCGAAGGTGGTCCAGGCGTCGGTCCACTTGGTGGCCTCGGCCTGGCAGTGCACGCTGCTGTAGGTCGCGAACGACTCGTTCAGCCACAGGTCGTCCCACCAGCGCATGGTGACCAGGTCGCCGAACCACATGTGCGCCATCTCGTGCAGGATGGTCTCCGCGCGGCGCTCGTAGCGGGCGTCGGTGACCCGGGACCGGAAGACGTAGTCCTCCAGGAAGGTGACCGCGCCGGCGTTCTCCATCGCGCCGGCGTTGAACTCCGGCACGAAGAGCTGGTCGTACTTGCCGAACGGGTAGCGCATCCCGAACACGCCGTGGAAGAAGTCGAAGCCCTGCTTGGTGACCTCGAAGATCGCGTCGGCGTCCAGGAACTCCGCCAGCGAGGCCCGGCAGTACACGCCCAGCGGGATGCCGTCGTGGGAGTCCCGCTCGACGTGGTACGGCCCGGCGATGAGCGCGGTGATGTAGGTGGAGATCGGCTCGGTGGCCGGGAAGTGCCAGCGGACCTTCTCCGCGTCGGAGTCCTCCACCGGCTCGCGCACCGCGTCCGGGGCGCTGTTGCTCACCACCTCGAAGTCGGCCGGGGCGAGCACCGCCAGCTCGAACCGGGCCTTGAGGTCCGGCTGGTCGAAGCAGGTGTACATGCGGTGCGCGTCCGACGTCTCGAACTGCGTGTACAGGTAGGTCTTGCCGTCCACCGGGTCGACGAACCGGTGCAGGCCCTCGCCGGTGCGCATGTAGGCGGCGTCGGCCACCACCCGCAGCTCGTTGGAGGCCTCCAGGCCGCTCAGCGCGATCCGGCCGCCGTCGAACACCTCGGCCGGGTCCAGCGCGCGGCCGTTCAGCACGATCTCGGAGACCGCGGGGGCCACCAGGTCGACGAAGGTCGACGCGCCGGGCTCGGTGCAGTCGAAGCGGATCGTCGTGGCGGACCGGAAGGCCGTGTCCCCGGTGGTCAGGTCGAGCTCGACGTCGTAGGAGGAGACGTCGAGGAGCCTCGCGCGCTCGCGTGCCTCGTCGCGTGTCAGGTTGCCCGCCACGTACCGCTCCCTTCGCGGCCGTCGCCATCGCCGGCCGCAATCGAAAGGCGGCCCCCACCGCGCGGCGGTCGGCCGCGTCCCCGGGAGGCCCTGCCTGGTTGTGCTTCTTCCCTGGGGCTAGATCCTGCCACTTCCGGGCCGCGGATGCCGAGCGGGCGGACGAACCGGGCGGAATGCGGCGCGCGCGGGGGCGGTTGACCCTCGCGTGGGGGCCTTCCGGGCGCCCCCCGTCCCCTGGACGCCGCCCTGAACGCTGCGAGGAGCCGAGACGTGGCCGAGACGCCGAAGGAACCCGTGAAGACCGCCGACTTCTGGTTCGACCCCATGTGCCCGTGGGCCTGGCTCGCGTCGCGCTGGCTCCTGGAGGTGGAGAAGGTCCGGCCGGTGAAGGCCCGCTGGCACGTGATGAGCCTGTCGGTGCTGAACGAGGGCCGCGGCGAACTCCCGGAGAAGTACCGGGAGATGATGGAGAGGGGCTGGGGCCCGGTCCGGGTGGCGATCGCCGCCGAGCAGCGGTTCGGCAACGAGGTCCTCGGCCCGCTCTACACCGCCCTGGGCACCCGCTTCCACCTGCGCGGCGAAGAGGTCGGCCCGCCCGCGATCCGGGACGCCCTCAAGGAGGCCGGCCTGCCCGAGGACCTGGCCGAGGCGGCCGGGTCCGAGGACTACGATGAGGCCCTGCGCCGCTCGCACCACGACGGCATGGACCGCGTCGGCGAGGACGTCGGCACCCCCGTCATCTCGGTGGACGGGGTGTCCTTCTTCGGCCCCGTGGTGACCCCGGCCCCCAAGGGCGAGGCCGCCGGGCGGCTGTGGGACGGCGTGGTCCTGGTCGCCGGGACCGACGGCTTCTTCGAACTCAAGCGGACCCGGACCCGCGACCCCATCTTCGACTGAGCAGCGCTGGAGGCGCACCCATGACCGCTCCCGACGACGACCGGCGGATCGACCTGTCCGCCTTCGACGACGGCCTGGACGTCCTGCCGGACATCACCGACGACGAGCGCGGCTCGTCCTGGGGGGAGACCGCGGAGGACGACACGGCGCGCCTGCTGGAGGACCGCCCGCCGCACTGGGGGTGAGCCCGCGCCGCGGGCCGGGCCGCCTCCGGGCGGGCGGCCCGCGGCGCCTCCCCGGGGACGCCCAGGAATAACCGAACGCTGTTCTGGGAAGGTGGGCGGCATGCGCTCCCTCTACATCGACGGCGCCTGGTCGCCGTCCGCCTCCACCGCCTCCCTCGACGTCGTCAACCCCGCGACCGAAGAGGTCATCGACACCGTCCCGGCCGGCGACCCGGCCGACGCGGACCGCGCGGTCGCCGCGGCGCGGGCCGCCTTCCCCACCTGGTCCGCGCTGCCGGTGCAGCAGCGCCGCGCCGTGCTCGGCAAGGCGCTGGCCCTGTTCTCCGAGCGCGCCCCCGAGATCGCCGCGGCGATGGCCGCGGACATGGGCGCGCCGCTGAAGTTCGCCGCCAAGGTCCAGGCCGGCCTGCCGCTGCTGATGTTCTCCACCTACCTGGACCTGGCCGAGGAGGTCGGCGAGCGCTACTTCACCGGCGAGGAGGTCGGCTCCTCGATCGTGGTGCGCGAGCCCTACGGCGTGGTCGGCGCGATCACCCCGTGGAACTACCCGCTGCACCAGATCGTGCTCAAGGTCGTCCCGGCGCTGCTGGCCGGCAACACCGTGGTGCTCAAGCCCACCGAGGTCGCCCCGCTGGGCGCCTACGCCTTCGCCGAGGTGCTGCACGACGCCGGCCTGCCCGCCGGGGTGTTCAACATGGTCTCCGGCCTGGGCCCGGTGGTCGGCGAGGCGATCGCCGCCCACCCCGGCGTCGACATGGTCTCCTTCACCGGCTCCGGCCGGGCCGGCAAGCGGATCACCGAGGTGGCCGCCGCCACGGTCAAGAAGGTCGCGCTGGAGCTCGGCGGCAAGTCGCCCAACGTCATCCTGGACGACGCCGACCTGGAGGCGGCGGTCAAGGCCGGGGTGGCCGACGTGATGCGCAACACCGGGCAGAGCTGCAACGCCCTCACCCGGATGCTGGTCCCCCGGGAGAGGTACGACGAGGCCGTCGGGCTCGCCGCCCGCGCCGCGGAGAAGTACGCCCCCGGCGACCCGATGCAGGAGTCCACCCGGATGGGGCCGCTGGTCTCCGCCCAGCAGCTGGAGCGGGTCCGCGGCTACATCGAGGCCGGGGTGGCCGAGGGGGCGCGCCTGGTCACCGGCGGCGCGGAGCCGCCGGAGGGGGTGGAGCGCGGCTACTACGTCCGGCCCACCGTCTTCGCCGACGTCCGCAACGACATGCGGATCGCCCGGGAGGAGATCTTCGGCCCGGTGCTCGCGGTCATCCCCTACGAGGACGAGGAGGACGCCGTCGCGATCGCCAACGACACCGTCTACGGGCTGGCCGCGGCGGTCTGGTCCGGCGACGCGGACCGGGCGATGGCGGTGGCCCGCCGGCTCCGCGCCGGGCAGGTCTCGGTGAACGGCGGCGGGGTCAACCCGCGGGTGCCCTTCGGCGGCTACAAGCAGTCCGGCGTCGGCCGCGAGTGGGGCCTGCACGGACTGGACGAGTTCTGCGAGGTCAAGGCCATCCAGCGGTAGCCCCGGGGCGGCCGGGCGGCGCAGCTCGGGGGCGGGTCGGGGCACTCGGGTCCGCTGCATACCATGGGTCCGACGTTATGTCCGGGTTACCCATTCTTTGAGGTGTGAGTTGAGCAGCAAGCCCAAGGTGTCGAAGGCCGGTCCGCTGAGCAAGGACGTCAAGAGCATCGTCGTCACCAACGTCGTCGCGATCCTGTCGATGGCCCTGTTCGCCGCGCTCGGCCTGAGCGTCGCCTACGCGGCCAACGGCACCCTCGCCTTCTGAGGCCCGAGGACTCCGGGAGGCGCGTCCGCGCCTCCCCGGCGGCCCGTCCCGCGCCCGCGGGGCGGGCCGCTGCGCTTCCACCCGGCTGACCTGCCACACTGGGGGCGTGCGAGTTTATCTTGGATCCGATCACGCAGGCTTCGAACTGAAGGAGCACCTCGTCTCCTGGCTCAAGGAGCGGGGGCACGAGGTCGTGGACGCCGGGCCGGCCGTCTACGACGCCGTCGACGACTACCCGCCCTTCGTGCTGCGCGCCGCCGAGGGCGTCGCCGCCGACCCGGGCTCCCTGGGCGTGGTGATCGGCGGCTCCGGCAACGGCGAGCAGATCGCCGCCAACAAGGTCAAGGGCGTCCGCGCCGCGCTCGCCTGGAGCGAGGACACCGCGGTCCTGGCCCGCGAGCACAACGACGCCAACGTGATCGGCATCGGCGCCCGCATGCACGGCACCGACGAGGCGGTCCGCCTGGTCGAGCTCTTCCTCGGCACGCCCTACAGCGGCGAGGAGCGGCACGGCCGGCGCATCGGCATGCTCACCGACTACGAGCGGACCGGCGAGCTCCCGCCGCTGCCGTAACCGGTTCCGACACCCGCAGGCCCCGCCGCCCGGCCAGGGAGGCGGGGCCTGCGCGCGTCCGGGAGCGCGCGGGAGCCGTCGCGGGGGCGGAGTCAGCGGCGCCGGCGGGCGCGCCTGCCGCGCCGCGGCCGGGGCGGGGGAGGGACCACCAGGTCGTCGGGGCGGGCGGGCGCGGCGGGCCCGCCGCGCTGCCGGGAGGCGGACCCGCCGGACCCTCCGTCGCCCGTCTCCGGGCCGGAGGCGGTGCTCTCCGCGGAAGGGGCACCGTCGGGCGGGGACTCGGCGTCGCCGGGGCGCGGACGCGACACGTCGCGTGCGCGCATGGCGGCCGACAGGGTGATGTGCGTCCGCCCCATCGGTACCGCCTTCCCGGGCCGCCGGCCCCTGCCGCGACGGTAGTACGTCCGGGCGCCGCTGAAAAGCCGTCCGCCCGCGAGGCGGCTAGAAGACCACCGAGCAGTGAGGCGCCCGGAGCGGGGTGAGCGCCAGGTCGAGGGCGGCGACGGCGCCGGGGGAGCGCTCCTCGGCCAGCCCGGCGCCGACGAACTCCGAGAGCCGGTGGCCGCCGAGGTAGGCCGAGGCCAGGTGCGCGGTGTCCAGCCGGACGTCCGGCTCGGCGCCGGCGGGGCCGCACTCGGCCCCCTCCGGCCCGCCGCGCAGCCGCCAGCGGCCCGCGTTCCACGGGCAGTCCCGGTCGGCGACCTCCAGCACCGCGTCGACCGGGGCGGCGTAGGGCCGCTCGGCCAGCGCCCGGCGCAGGTCGACCAGGCGGAGCCAGAGGCCGTCCCGGACCTTGGCCTCCACCTGGTAGGGGTCGGCGAACATGCGGAACAGCGGGTCGTCCGGCGGGACCATCCCGGCGTGCACCTCGCCGACCAGGTCCCGCTCCAGGACGTGCCGCCACAGCAGCGCGGCGGCGGCCGGGTCGGCGGCGTGCATCGCCTCCACCTCCAGCCGGGAGTCGGCGGTGCCCTGGTCCCGCCAGCGCTGGGCGGTCCGGTACACGGCCAGGCCCCGGGGCTCACCGGCGCGCTCGGCCACCGCGGCCCGCAGCGAGGGGCCGCCGTTCCGGTCCCTCTCGTCGTCCCTGAGCAGCACCCGCCACCAGCCCTCGGTCAGCCGGAACTCCCCCCAGCGCAGCGGGAGCGCCGCGTCACGGGCCGCGGCGGCCTCCTCGCGGAGCTCGTGCAGGGCGCCGAAGCGGAGCTCCAGCGCGGGGTCGTGCGGCAGGCCGGGGCGGAGCACCGCCTCCCGGGGGGCGATCCGCACCTGGGCGGAGGGCGCGGCCGGGCCGTAGCCGAACCGGCCGTAGATCCCGCCCTCGCTGGCGAAGAGCGCCGCGGTGCTCTCCCCGGCCTCGCGGAGGTCGGCGAACTGGCGGCGCATCAGCGCGGTGAGCAGGCCCCGGCGGCGGTCCGTCGGCCAGACCCCGACCGAGGAGACCCCGGCCACCCGGCGCGGTCCGCCCGGCATGGCCATCTCCAGGGGGTAGGAGAGGGCGGTGCCGGCGATCCGGTCGCCGTCGAAGGCGGCGAGGGTGCGCTTGAAGTCGGTGATGATCGGGGCCGGGGCGTCGAGCGGGTCGCGCCGGGAGAGCAGGGCCTCGCGGAAGACGCGGATGAAGGCGGGGTACTCGTTCTCGGTGATCGGCCGGATCGGCCACGGGGCTGGTTCCATGGACGGCTGCCTATCATCGGAGGGGCCGGGTCGGCGATCGGATTTTCCGGTGCGGCCCGGAGGCGCGTTCCGGCTCGGCCGTGTCGGCTTTTTTCCGTCGAATCGCGGTCGAGAGGGCCGGACGCCTGACGCGGAGGGCCATCTCTGCCCATACTTGACCATGAGGTCGCCTGTACGAGTTCCGGGTCGCACGCTGGGGAGATATCGGTTGATCCCATATGTGGCGGAGTGGTGCGGTTACCGACCCGGTGGCGTGCTTGGGAAGATTTCGCACGCTACAGTGCGGGCACGATGAACGCTTCGCCCACAGCCAGGATCAGCCGCCGCCTGCGGTCGCTGTGGCAGCGCGGCGCGGCCTTCCTCCGCCGCAAGGTGCTCTTCCGCTACCGCCTCGTCCTGATCACCCTGGTACTGCTCGCGGTGGGCATCGGCGTGGGCGCGGTGTGGGGCCCGGCGGGCTGGTTCCCGCCCAGCGCGGTGATCCTCAACGTGCTGGCCGGCGGGCTGCTGCTCAAGCGCAAGAGCCTGGCGTTCCTGCTCGCCGTGGTCGCCTCGGTGCTGCTGTTCACCGCCTTCGCGCTGGACTTCGGCCAGGTCGGCCCGGGGCTGCTGGTCACCATCGGGGTGACCGCGGTCCTCGCCTACCTGCTGTCCGGGGTGCGCGAGCGGCTCGGCGTGCAGGGCCTGGGCGGCGAGAAGATGCTCCTCGAACTGCGCGACCGGCTGCGCACCCAGGGCCGGCTGCCGGAGCTGCCGGGCGGGTGGGGCGCCACCGCCGTCCTCCGCCAGGCCGGCGGCTCCTCCTTCGGCGGCGACTTCGTCGTCTCCCGGCTGCACCGGGACCGCCTCGACCTGGCCGTGGTCGACGTCTCCGGCAAGGGCGTGGACGCCGGCACCCGCGCGCTGCTGCTCTCCGGGGCCTTCAGCGGCATGCTCAGCGCCGTCCCCTCCGACGAGTTCCTTGCCTACTGCAACGACCACCTCATCCGAACGGCCGAAGGTGAGGGGTTCGTCACAGCCGTCCACCTCAGCCTCGACCTGGGCAGCGGCGCCTACCGGATCACCTCGGCCGGCCACCCGCCGGCCGTCCAGTTCGACAGCGGCGCAGGCCAGTGGTCGAGCAGCGAGGCCAAGGGGGTGGTGCTCGGGGTGATCCCGGAGATGACCTACACCCCGGTGGAGGGGCGGCTCCGCCCCGGCGACGCCCTCATGCTCTACACCGACGGCCTGATCGAGCGGCCCGGCGAGGACCTGGACGCCGGGGTGGACCGCCTGCTCGGAGCGGCCGACGGCCTGGTCGCCGAGGGGTTCGAGAAGGGCGCCCGGCGGGTCGTGGACACCCTCGCCCAGGGCGAGAGCGACGACACCGCCCTGGTGGTGATCTGGCGCTCCTGACCCCGGCGGGTGCGGCCGGGAGGGCCTGCTCCGCCCGGTATGGTCGCATGGTGCTCTCCGGCCCCGCGGCGCCGATTCCGCGGCGGCATCTGCGGAGGGCGCTGAAGCGAGGGGACTGCGAAGGGGGTGCTCGGCATGGCCGAAGAGGACGACGGCGCAGAGCTCAACCGGCTGATCGAAGAGAACGACCTCACCGGCATCCGCCTGTGGCTGGCCGACCATCCCCCCTACCTGATCGCCGACGAGCTGGCCCGGATGGACGCCCGCACCGCCATCGTGCCGTTCCGCCTCCTGGACAAGGACCGGGAGCTGGAGGTCTTCGAGGAGCTCGACCCGGTGCACCAGCAGGAGATCCTGCTCGGCCTGCGCGACTCGGCCTTCCACGAGCTGCTGGAGGAGATGGACCCCGACGACCGGGCGCGGCTGATCGGGGAGGCCCCGGCCAAGATCGCCACCCGGGCGCTGGCCGGGCTGAGCCCCGCCGAGCGGAAGATGACCGCGGCGCTGCTCGGCTACCCGGAGGAGTCCGTCGGCCGGTACATGACCCCGGAGACGGTGATCCTCCACCGCGACCTCAGCGTGGGCCGGGCGCTGGAGGTGGTCCGGGCCAAGAGCGCCGAGGCCGAGACCGTCTACACGCTGCCGGTCGTCGCCGACGGCCGCCGGTTCGCCGGCACGGTGGAGCTGAGCGACCTGGTCCGGGCCGACGACGACACCCAGCTCAAGGACATCGTGGACGTGCTGGTGCCCCGGGTGCGGGCCACCGAGCCGGCCGAGGACGCCGCCCGCCTCATGCAGGAGGCCAACCTGGTGGCGCTCTCCGTGGTCGACTCCGAGGAGCGCTTCATCGGGCTGCTCACCTTCGACGACGCCCTCGAGCTGATCGAGGCGGCCGACTCCGAGGACATCGCCCGGCAGTCCGGCGCCAGCCCGGTCGCCGGGCACTACGTCGCCGCCTCGGTGTTCCGCCTCGCCCGGGCGCGGGCCACCTGGCTGCTGCTGCTGATCGTCGCCGCCACCCTGACGGTCAACGTGATGCAGGCCTACGAGGCCACCCTGGAGCAGGTCACCGCGCTGGCGCTGTTCGTGCCGATGCTCACCGGCACCGGCGGCAACGTCGGGTCGCAGTCGGCCACCGCGATCGTGCGCGCGCTGGCCGTCGGCGAGGTGCGGGTCCGCGACCTGCCGGGCGTGGCCTGGAAGGAGTCGAGGGTCGGCTTCCTGCTCGGGGCGATGCTGGCCTGCGTCGCGCTGGCGATCGGCTCGGCCCTGGTGGGGCCGACCATCGCGGCGGTGGTCGCCGCCTCGGTCATCTGCATCTGCATCTGGGCGGCGACCATCGGCAGCTGCATGCCGCTGCTGGCCAGGAAGGCGGGGGTGGACCCGGCCGTGGTCTCGGCGCCGCTGGTGTCCACCCTGGTGGACGCGACCGGCCTGCTCATCTACTTCTCCATCGCCCGGATGATCCTGCACATCTGATCCGGTACCGCGGCTTCCGGGCATACACCATCCGGGGCCGGGTATCGCCTACCCCGAGGGCGCCCGCGGGCGCCGCGGCCCCGGCCGCGGCCCGAGCCGCGGGGCCCGGTAGCACGCAGACACCGGCAGAGCGCGCCGAAGGGGGATGGAATGTCCGGTATCGGGGACGCTTTCGAGAAGGTCAAGAAGGCCGCCGCGGACAACAGCGAGAAGGTCGCGGAGGGGGTCGGCAAGGCGACCGAGTTCGCCAAGGAGAAGACCGGCGGCAAGTACGACGACAAGATCGACAAGGCCGGCGGAGCCGCGACCGAGTACCTGCGGAAGCAGGCGGCCAAGAAGCGCGACGCGGACGGCGGCAAGGACGCGTAGTCCGCACGGTGTGGCGGGGGTCCCGGAGCCCGGCTCCGGGACCCCCGCCTGTGCGCGCGGGGCGGGCCTCAGCCCTCCAGGCCGGCCGCGTCGGCGGCCGCGGCGCGGGCCTGCCAGCGGCCGCCGGACCGCTCGATGTCGATGGGGTGGTCGAAGCAGGCCGAGACCGGCTTGGAGGCGACCACCTCGGTGGAGGGGCCGGCCGCGACCACCTGCCCGGCGCGCAGCAGCAGCGCGTGTGTGGTGGAGGCGGGCAGCTCCTCCAGGTGGTGGGTGACCAGCACGGTCGCCATCTCCGGGTGGGCGCGGCGGAGCCGGTCGACGGCGGAGAGCAGCCGCTCCCGCGCCGCCACGTCCAGCCCGGTGGCGGGCTCGTCCATGAGCAGCAGCCGGGGCTCGGGCATCAGCGCGCGGGCGATCAGGATCCGGCCCCGCTCTCCCTGGGAGAGCGTGGTCCACGGGGCGTCCGCATGGTCGGCGATGCCCAGCACCTCCATCAGCATCGCGGCGCGCTCGCGCTGGGCGCCGGTGGGCCGCCAGCGCGGCGGGGTCTCGATGCTGCCGGTGGCGCCGGTGAGCACCACGTCCCGGCCGGGCAGGGCGGAGCGCAGGTCGTGCCGGGGGTCCACGTGCCCGATGTGCGCGCGCAGCGCGCGCAGGTCCGCCCGGCCGAGGGTGCGGCCCAGCACCCGCACCGAGCCGCGGGTGGGGTGGCGCCGTGCGCCGAGCAGGCCGAGCAGCGTCGTCTTCCCGGCGCCGTTGGGGCCGAGCAGCGCCCAGTGCTCGCCGGGCCGGACCACCATGCTGACCTGGTCCAGGAGGGTCCTTCCGGAGCGGACCAGGTCCACCCGGTCGGCTTCGATGACGGTCCCGACGTCCGTACCGCTCTGCACGTTCGCACCTTCCCGCGCGTCGTCCGCGGCCCCGGGGCGGGGCGCCCCGTGCCGCCGCCGGCGGGCCGGCACGCGGATCCGGTGCCGGGGCGCGCCGACCGGGCCACTTTACAGCGCTGCCGCGTCTCACCGGTCGGACTCCGCTGCGCACCCGCCGACCTGCGCGTATACCGTAGAGCGCGACCAAGTGGACTGAACGGACCGAATGGCTCAGAGGGGGCGGACAGGTGGTCGCTGACCCGGCGGACCGGCCGTGCCGGCTGGTGGTGTGCCGCGGCTGCTGCTGCGGAACGAAGAAGAAGGTGCCCGGGGTGGACCACAAGGCCCAGCTGGCGCGGCTGAGCGGGCTGGAGGACCACGAGGGGCGCAGCGTCCCGGTGCGGGTCAGCAAGTGCCTGGACATCTGCTTCAAGGCCAACGTCGTGGTGGTGCAGCCCTCCTCCAAGGGGCGGGCCTCCGGCGGCCGCCCGGTCTGGCTGGGCGACTTCGCCCGGGACGGGCTCGTCGACGAGCTGGACGACTGGATCTTCGAGGGCGGTCCGGGCATCGCCCCGCTGCCCGCCGCCCTGGAGGAGCACGTCACCTCCAAGGACGCCAAGAAGCCGAAGAAGCAGAAGAAGCAGAAGAAGGCCGCGAAGGAGGAGAAGCCGAAGAAGGAGAAGAAGGAGAAGAAGGGCGGCGCGGCGGAGAAGGCCGCGAAGAAGGAGAGGAAGGCCCGGAAGAAGGCCGGGAAGAAGGCCGGGAAGGAGTGAGGCGGCCCCGCTCGCGCGGGACCGCCCCTCCGGTGCTCCGGCCGCGGCTCAGGCCGGGACCGGGGTCCTGTCCCCGTCACCGCCCCGGGGGGAGCCGGCCTCCGGCTCCTCCGCCGCCACCTCGGTGCCCAGCGGCTTCTCCTTGAGCAGCAGGGCCAGCACGAACCCGGCCGCCAGCAGCGGCAGCGCGTAGAGGAAGACCGGCGGCAGCGCCTCGGCGAAGGCGTTCACCACGAACTCGCGCGCCGGGGCGGGCAGCGCCTGCAGCATCTCCGGGGTGAGCGAGCCGATCCCGGCCTCGCCGCCCTGCACCTCCAGGCCGCCCCCGGGCGGGGCCGCCGCCATCTGCTCGTTCAGCCGGCCGACGAAGACCGAGCCGAACACCGCGATCCCGAACGACGCCCCGATCTGCCGGAAGTAGTTGTTGGCCGAGGTCGCCGTGCCCAGGTGCCGGCGCGGCGCGGAGTTCTGCACGATCAGCACCAGGTTCTGCATCACCATGCCCACGCCCAGCCCCAGCACCAGCATGCCCGCGGCGTTGTAGAGGTAGGAGGTGCCGGCGTCCATCCGGGAGAGCAGGACCAGCCCCGCGGCGATGGTCGGCATCGCCGCCACCGGCCACGCCTTGTACCGGCCGGTCCGGGAGATGGCCCGCCCCGAGGTGATCGTCGCCGTCAGCATGCCGGCCACCATCGGCAGCATCATCAGGCCCGACTCGGTGGCGCTGGCCCCGTTCACCATCTGCAGGAAGGTCGGCAGGTAGGAGACGGTGGAGAACATGGCGATGCCGACCGTGACGCCGATCAGCGCGGTGAGCACGAAGTCGCGGTCGCGGAAGAGCGACAGCGGGATGACCGGCTCCTCGGCCCGCAGCTCGGCCAGTACGAACAGCGCGGCGAACAGCACCGACCCGGCGCCCAGGCCGATGACGACCGGGCTGGTCCAGGCGTACTCGCCGCCGCCCCAGCTGGTGAAGAGCACGATGCAGGTGCTGGCCGCGGCGAGCAGCACGGTGCCGGCGTAGTCCAGCCGCGGCCGCGGTCCGGACGGCCGCGGCAGCCGCAGCACCAGCGCCGCGGTGGCCAGCGCGACCGCGCCCAGCGGCAGGTTGATGTAGAAGATCCAGCGCCAGTCCAGGTGGTCGGTGAAGAACCCGCCGAGCAGCGGGCCGGCGATCGACGCCAGGCCGAAGACGCCGCCCATCATGCCCATGTACCGGCCGCGCTCGCGGGCCGGGACGACGTCGGCGATGATCGCCTGGGCGCTGATCATCAGCCCGCCGCCGCCGATGCCCTGCAGCGCGCGGAACAGGATGAGCTGCGTCATGTCCTGCGCCATGCCGCACAGCACCGAACCGACCAGGAAGACCCCGATCGCGAACAGGAAGACCCGCTTGCGGCCGAACAGGTCCCCGGCCTTGCCGTAGATCGGCATCCCCACGGTGGCGGCCAGCATGTAGGCGGTGACCACCCAGGAGAGGTGCTCCAGCCCGTTGAGCTCGCCGACGATGGTGGGCAGCGCGGTGGAGACGATCGTCTGGTCCAGGGCGCCCAGCAGCATGGTCAGCATGACGCTGAGGAAGATCCAGCCGATCTTCGGCTTCGGTTCCGCCGGCGCGCCGGCGGCCGGGGCCGTCTCCGCCCCGCCGGGGCTCGCCCCGGATCCGGTGGTGGTCATAGGTCAGACTCGCTTCCCCGTTGTGGTGGGCGGCGCCGCGCGCGCGGAGAGCGGGCGCCGTTAGTCGGTCCCCTCGCCGGGGACGGGGGCGGGGCCGGGGGTCAGGCGGTCCCGTCGGGCCGCTCGGAGGGGGAGGCCCCAGCGGCGGCGGTGAAGAAGGCGCGGAGCGCCTCGAAGGTCTCGTCGAAGGAGCGCTCCAGCGCGGCGCGCTCCTCGTCGGTGGCCGGCCCGTCCGGCTCGGCCGGGGGCGCGTCCGGCCCGCCGCCCTGCAGGCGCTGCATGGTGAACCGCATCAGCGTGGTGGCCAGCAGCGCCCCCAGCCGCGGCCGCAGGTCGTCCGGGCCGGTGCCGAGCCGGGCCTCGACGTCGGCCGCGATGGCCTGCTCCGCCTCGGCGAAGCGGGCCATCAGCGGCGGCATCAGCGACGGCTCCCGGTGCACCAGGGACTTGCGCATGCGCAGGTCGGCCATGGCGCTCCGGTAGCCCTCCGGGGCGTCGTCCAGGAACGAGCCCAGGTAGGCGCGGAGGTCGGCGAAGGGGTCCCCGGTGGGGCCGCCGGCGATGAACACCGCGCGCCCCTCCTCCGAGGCGCGCGGCGGCCCGTCGCCGATGAGGGCCTCGTCCTTGGAGCCGAAGTAGTTGAAGAAGGTGCGGGTGGAGACCTCGACCTCGGCCGCGATGTCGTCGACGGTCACCTGGTCCAGGCCGCGCTCCAGCACGAGGCGGACGGCGGCGCGCTGCAGCGCCCGGCGGGTCGCCAGCTTCTTGCGTTCGCGCAGCCCCATCCGCCGCTCCCTCCCGTGATGCGCCCGGCTCCCCGGACACCCCTATTTTGCACGTCATGCAAAAATGCGCCAAATGAAATACTGCGTGACGTGCATCTCCGGTTCGGGAGGGAATAGGGCGGAGCGCCCGGCCGCGGAACGCGAGCGGGGGCCGCCGGTCACCCGGCGGCCCCCGCTCGGTCCGGGCTCAGGCCCGCGACTCCTCCTGCGCGGCGAACTGGGTCCGGTACAGGGCGGTGTACAGCCCGCCCCGGGCGAGCAGCTCCTCGTGGGTGCCCTGCTCCAGCAGGCGGCCGTCCTCCAGGACCAGGATCCGGTCGGCGTCGCGCACCGTCGCCAGCCGGTGCGCGATGACCAGCGAGGTCCGCCCCTCCAGCGCGGTGGCCAGCGCCTGCTGCACCGCGGCCTCGGACTCGGCGTCCAGGTGGGCGGTGGCCTCGTCCAGTACCACCACCGACGGCTCCTTCAGCAGCAGCCGCGCGATGGCCAGCCGCTGCTTCTCACCGCCGGAGAGCCGGTAGCCCCGGTCGCCGACCATCGTGTCCAGCCCGTCCGGCAGCGACTCCAGCAGCCGGCCCAGCTGCGCCGCGCGCATCGCCTCCTCCAGCTCGGCGTCGGTGGCGCCGGGCCGGGCGTAGCGCAGGTTGGCCGCGACCGTGTCGTGGAAGAGCTGGGTGTCCTGGGTGACCACGCCCACCGTGTCCCGGACCGACCGGGAGCGCGCCTCGCGCAGGTCGGTCCCGCCGATGCGCACCGCCCCCTCGGTCGGGTCGTACAGCCGGGAGACCAGGTGGGTCAGGGTCGTCTTGCCGGCCCCGGACGGGCCGACCAGCGCGACCAGCGAGCCGGCCGGCGCGGTGAACGAGACCCCGCTGAGCACCTGCGCGGCGTCGGCCTCGTCCGGCTGCGGGGTCAGCTCCAGGGAGGCCAGCGACGACTCGGCGGCGGTGGGGTAGCGGAACGAGACGCCGTCGAACTCCACGTCCACCGGCCCGTCCGGCAGCGGCCGGGCGTCCGGGGCCTCGCGCAGCATCGGCTTCAGGTCCAGCACCTCGAACACCCGGTCGAAGCTGACCAGCGCCGTCATCACCTCGACGTGCACGTTGGAGAGCGCGGTGATCGGCGCGTACAGCCGGGCCAGCAGGGTGGTCAGCGCCACCAGGGTGCCCAGCTGGAAGGAGCCGCCGATGACCAGGTTGCCGCCGACCCCGTAGACCACCGCTGTGGCCAGCGCGGTGATCAGCCCGATGCTGGTGAACAGCAGGCCGCCGAAGACCGACTGGGCGACGCCGATGTCGCGCACCCGCGCGGCCCGCTCGGAGAAGGCGTCGGCCTCCTCGTCCGGCCGCCCGTACAGCTTGACCAGCATCGCCCCGCCGACGTTGAACCGCTCGGTCATCAGCGAGCTCATCTCGGCGTTGAGGTTCATCCCGTCCCGGGAGATCCCGGCCAGCCGGCGCCCGATGAGCTTGGCCGGCACCAGGAAGAGCGGCACCAGCACCAGCGCGACCAGGGTGATCTGCCAGGACAGCACGAACATGGTGGTGATCACCGCGGCCGCGCTGATCAGGTTGGAGACCACCGACTGCAGCACCGAGGTGATCGCCCGCTGCGCCCCCACCACGTCGGTGTTGAGCCGGCTGATCAGCGACCCGGTCTGGGTCCGGGTGAAGAAGGCCAGCGGCATCCGCTGGACGTGCCGGAACACCTCGGTGCGCAGCTGGTAGATGACCCCCTCGCCGATCCGCGAGGAGAGCAGCCGGTTGGTCAGCCCGAGCACCGCCTCCAGCACCGCCAGCCCCGCGACGGCCGCGGCCAGCGAGGTGACCAGCGAGGAGTCCTGCTGGGTGACGCCGTGGTCGATGATCCGCTTCAGCAGCAGCGGATTGGCCACCACGATCGCCGAGGCCAGCGAGGAGCCGAGCAGGAACAGCGCGATCGCCCGCCAGTGCGGGCGCGCGTAGCCGGCGATCCGCCGCACGATGCCCTCGGAGAGGCGGGTGCCGGCGGAGCTTCCGTCGTTGACCAGGGACCGGTAGAGGGGAGGACCGCCCATCATCGCCATATCGACCTCATTCACCTGGGTGCGCGGATGTGCACGGCGCAAGTGCGGGTCCCCGGGCCGGCCTGCGGGCCCGGCGGTCGCCCGGAAGCCGTCGTGCAGGGGCGTCAACAGCGCGCCGCGGGGGTCTGTTCCCGCCCGGTGGCCGGAACCGGAAAGCCGAAAAGGGAACTTTTCGCCCCTGACCACTCTGAAACGTGCCCGGCAGGGGGAAAGCGGCCACATGATGATCCGTCGTGATGATGGAATGCGCGATCTACCGGGCCGACGGCCGCTCCGCGATCGAAGGGGGCATCGGCGGCACCCTGGACGAGGCACTGCTCGCCGTCGACCCGCTGGGCGCCCTTCGCCGCCGGTGACCGGCGCGCTGGTCGCGGGCGACATCGCGCTCGTCTGAACGCCCCTGTTCCTGCTGTTCAAGCGGAGCAGGTGGCTCTGAGGCCGGCCGCTACGGCGAGCGGGTGAGCTGGCCCAGGGTGGCGGTGGTGGACCGGCCCTGGGTCAGCGGAAGCTCCCAGGCCTGCGCGCCGAGGGCGGCGGCGCCGCGCTCCTTCGCCTCGGCGTAGGGGTCGCCGGCGGTGTAGGCCAGGGCCGCGGGGCGGATCGGCCGGAGCAGCTCGGCGTAGGCGTCGGCGCCGTTGACCTCCGGCGGGCCGGAGACGATGAAGACCCCGTCGACGCAGCGCAGCGCGGCCAGCATCTCGGCCCGCTCGGCGTCCGGGTTGACCGGCCGGTCCGGGCCCTTCCAGGCGCTGACCCGGCGGTCGTCCTCGACCCCCACCACCAGCGGAAGCCCGCGCTCCCGGATGGCCGACAGGAAGCGCAGGTGGCCGACGTGCAGGATGTCGAACACACCGGTGACCACGGCGGGGCGGACGCCCGCGGGCGGCTCCGCCGTCCAGCGGGCGGACAGCGCGGGAGCCTGCATGGGACCGGGACTCGACATCAGCTCAACCTTCGCACGCGGTTCGCACGACCGACCTGGGCAGGGGCGCCGTGCGGACGCCGCCGCCCGCATCAAGATATCCCCCCGGCGCCGGTGTCCGGTCGAGCAGGGCGCGCGGCGCGGCCCGGGGCCGCGGGGAAACAGAGGAGGCCGGACCCGGGGCCCGGCCTCTCCGCGCAGAGCGGGCGACGGGAATCGAACCCGCATGACCAGCTTGGAAGGCTGGAGTTCTGCCATTGAACTACGCCCGCGTGGCACCGGCCCCTCGGAGTTTCCTCTAGACTCGTGGGGCCGACGGGGACAACACTACAGTCTCCGGAGTGCCGGTCGCACACGAGAATCCCCGGAGGGCCTCGCGCGAGGCCGGCGCGGGAGCACGGGGAGTAGCGCAGCTTGGTTAGCGCGCATGCTTTGGGAGCATGAGGCCGCGGGTTCGAATCCCGCCTCCCCGACGAGACACTCGCGAGCTCCTGGCCGGGGCGGGCTGCGCCCGTCGGCCATGAGCCCCTGTTCATCTGCCCTAGACTTGGTGAGATCAGCAGGGGACACGCGAAGACCGGTCCAGACTTGGTCCAAGGCCCCACGGCTCGGTTCACGGACTGCACGGTCGGCGCCCGCGGCGCCGCGATCGCGCTAGCGTGCCCTGCGTGCCGGGTCGTCCCGGAAAACAGCCGGAAATCTAGGAGTACCGCCCCGTGAAGACCGATGTCGAGGAGCTCAGCCCGACCCGGGTCAAGCTGACCATCGAGGTTCCGTTCCAGGAACTGGATCACGCCTTCGACGTGACCTACAAGTCGCTGGCCAAGCAGGTCCGGATCAAGGGGTTCCGCCCCGGTAAGGCTCCGGCTCGGCTGATCGACCGCTACGTCGGGCGCGGCGCGGTGATCAGCGAGGCCGTCAACCACGCAGTTCCCGAGCTCTACAACGAGGCCGTCCAGAAGGAGGAGGTCTTCGCGCTCGGCCAGCCCGACGTGGAGATCACCAAGCTGGAGGACAACGACGAGCTCACCTTCACCGCCGAGGTCGACGTCCGCCCGAAGTTCGAGGTGGCCGACTGGGAGGGCGTCGAGGTCACCGTCGACGACGCCGAGGTCACCGACGAGCAGGTCGACGACCAGCTCGGCAACCTCCGCGAGCGCTTCTCCACGCTGACCGGCGCCGACCGCGCCGCGCAGAGCGGGGACCACGTCTCCATCGACCTGTCCGCCGCCATCGACGGCGAGGCGCTGGAGGACGTCCAGGCCAGCGGTGTCTCCTACGAGGTGGGCACCAACACCATGCTGGAGGGCCTGGACGGGGCCATCGAGGGCCTGTCCGAGGGCGAGTCCGCGACCTTCTCCACCAAGCTGGTCGGCGGCGAGTACGAGGGCAGGGAGGCCGACGTCACGGTCACCGTGCACTCGGTCAAGGTCAAGGAGCTGCCCGAGCTCGACGACGAGTTCGCCCAGATGGCGAGCGAGTTCGACACCATCGAGGAGCTCCGCGCCGACGTCCGCAAGCGGCTCGGCGAGATGCGCGAGGCGCAGCAGCGCGCGCAGGCCCGGGACCGCGCGATGGAGAAGCTGGTCGACTCCATCGACATCCCGCTGCCCGACTCGGTCGTCACCGACGAGGTGGACCGCCGCCGGCAGAGCCTGGAGCAGCAGCTCCAGCAGGGCGGGCTGTCCAAGGAGTCCTACCTGGAGTCCCAGGAGCAGTCCGAGGAGGAGTTCGAGGAGGAGCTCAAGAAGAGCGCCACCGCGGCCGTCAAGGCCGGCTTCGTCCTCGACCAGCTGGCCCTCCAGGAGGAGCTCAGCGCCGGCCAGGAGGAGCTCAGCGGCTACGTCATCGAGCAGGCGCAGCGGATGGGCGTCTCCCCGGACCAGCTGGTGCAGCACCTGGTGCAGTCCAACCAGATCCAGGTCGCCTACACCGAGGTCGTCCGGTCCAAGGCGATGGACCTGGTCGCGGCGAAGGCCAAGGTCGTCGACGAGTCCGGCAACGAGGTGCGGACCGCCGGCGCCGACGAGGCCGCCGAGTCCTCCGAGGAGGCCCCCGAGGCCGCCGCCGAGGCCGCGGAGCAGGAGGCCCCGGCCGAGGAGCAGGAGCAGAAGTAGGGCGCGGCGGCACCGCCGCCCGGCCCGCGGGCCCCCGGACGCACACCGTGCGGCCGGGGGCCCGTTCGCTTGTGGCGGAAGGGCGCGGCGGGGCCCTCCGCGAACCTGCGCTCAAAGCGAACAGGGCGCCGAACCGTCCGAGCGGGGCGGCGATGAGCGTTAGTGTCGCAAGCGTCGCAACCGTTTCGAAATCGGAGCAGGTGACGAGAGTGCCGCCGACCTTGAATGAGTCCATGCGAGTCGAAGCCCGTACGGCCGAGTCGCCTCTTCCCCAGGTGATCGAGCAGACGTCGCAGCGCCTGCTGCGCCAGCGCATCGTCTTCCTCGGCCAGCAGGTCGACGACGAGATCGCCAACCGCATCGTGGGTGAGCTGCTGCTGCTGTCCGCGGAGGACCGCACCCGGGACATCACGCTCTACATCAACTCCCCCGGCGGTTCGGTCACCGCCGGCATGGCGATCTACGACGTCATGCAGTACATCCCGAACGACGTCCGCACCGTGGGCATGGGGATGGCCGCCTCCATGGGGCAGTTCCTGCTCTGCGCCGGCGCGCCGGGCAAGCGCTTCGCGCTGCCGCACGCCCGGGTGATGATGCACCAGCCCAGCGGCGGCATCGGCGGGACCGCGTCCGACATCCGGATCCTCGCCGACGACCTGCTGTACGTGAAGAAGATGTTCCAGGAGCGGATCGCCTTCCACACCGGGCAGAGCGTGGAGCAGATCGAGAAGGACTCCGACCGGGACCGCTGGTTCACCGCGGAGGAGGCCCGGGAGTACGGGTTCATCGACGAGGTGCTGCAGGGCACCCTCGACGTCTCCGGCCGCGGCTGACCGCCGCGGACCCAGGAGACCCCAGATCCAAGCGGGCGGGGCGGGGGCCCGAGCCGTACCGCCGACCGCCCGGTGCACCGTGGAGGGCCAGAACAATGAACGAGTACGACTTCCAGGCGTACGGCGCCGGCGGGATGGCCCCGCCGAGTCCGCAGAGCCGCTACATCCTTCCGTCCTTCGTCGAGCGCACGTCGTACGGCGTGAAGGAGATGAACCCGTACAACAAGCTGTTCGAAGAGCGGATCATCTTCGTCGGCGTGCAGATCGACGACACCTCGGCCAACGACATCATGGCGCAGCTGCTCACCCTCGAGCAGATCGACGGCGAGCGCGACATCCAGATGTACATCAACTCGCCGGGCGGATCGTTCACCTCGCTGATGGCGATCTACGACACCATGCAGTTCGTCCGCCCCGACGTGCAGACGGTCTGCATCGGCCAGGCCGCCTCGGCCGCCGCGGTGCTGCTCGCCGGCGGCACCAAGGGCAAGCGCGGCTGCCTGCCCAACGCCCGGATCCTGATCCACCAGCCGGCCACCGACATCAGCCGCGGCCAGGCCAGCGACCTGGAGATCCAGGCCAACGAGATCATGCGGATCCGCCGGCAGCTGGAGAGCACCCTGGCGCGGCACACCGACCGCACCGAGGAGCAGATCTCGGCCGACATCGAGCGGGACAAGATCCTCACCGCCGATGAGGCCAAGGACTACGGCATCGTCGACTTCGTGCTGCCGTACCGCAAGACCTCCATGAAGTAGTAGGTCCCCAGGGGGACCGGCCTTCAGCACACGCCGGACGCCGCCGGGTGGTGAAGCCGGTCCCCTTCTTCGCTTACGCTCAGAGGAACGACGCACAGATCACCCCGTACGAACACGGCGCCGGAGGGCATATCCTGCAAATGCGGGAGCCGGCCCCGAGGACCCGGGAACGACATCCGGTCGGGCGGGCGCGCGAGCGCCGGTGACGGGGCGGCCTACGTTATAAGGAGTGGCTGGGTGGCACGCATCGGCGACGGTGGAGACCTGCTGAAGTGCTCGTTCTGCGGCAAGAGCCAGAAGCAGGTGAAGAAGCTCATTGCCGGCCCGGGTGTGTACATCTGCGATGAATGCATCGACCTGTGCAACGAGATCATCGAAGAGGAACTCGCCGATTCCACCGAGCTCAAGTGGGACAGCCTTCCCAAGCCGCGGGAGATCTACGAGTTCCTGGATTCGTATGTGATCGGTCAGGAGCAGGCGAAGAAGGCCTTGTCGGTGGCGGTGTACAACCACTACAAGCGGGTGCGTTCGGAGGGGGAGCGCCCGCGCGATGAGGACGTGGAGATCGCCAAGTCCAACATCCTGCTGCTGGGGCCGACGGGGTCGGGCAAGACGCTGCTGGCCCAGACGCTGGCCAAGATCCTCAACGTGCCGTTCGCGATCGCCGACGCCACGGCGCTGACCGAGGCGGGGTATGTGGGCGAGGATGTGGAGAACATCCTGCTGAAGCTGATCCAGGCGGCCGATTACGACGTGAAGAAGGCCGAGACGGGGATCATCTACATCGACGAGGTGGACAAGGTCGCCCGCAAGTCGGAGAACCCCTCGATCACCCGGGACGTGTCGGGCGAGGGGGTGCAGCAGGCGCTGCTGAAGATCCTGGAGGGGACCACGGCCAGTGTTCCGCCGCAGGGCGGGCGGAAGCATCCGCATCAGGAGTTCATCCAGATCGATACGACCAATGTGCTGTTCATCTGCGGGGGCGCGTTCGCGGGGCTGGACGGGTTGATCGATCAGCGGGTGGGCCGGCGGGGGATGGGGTTCAACGCGGTGCTGGGTCCGGAGGCCGGCGGTGCGGACCTGTTCGGCGAGGTGATGCCGGAGGATCTGCTGAAGTTCGGGATGATCCCGGAGTTCGTGGGGCGGCTGCCGGTGATCACGAGTGTGCATGATCTGGATCGGGGGGCGCTGATCCGGATTCTGACCGAGCCGCGCAATGCGCTGGTGAAGCAGTATCAGCGGTTGTTCGAGCTGGACGGTGTGGGGCTGGAGTTCTCGCCGGGGGCGCTGGAGGCGATCGCGGAGCAGGCGATCATCCGGGGGACGGGGGCCCGGGGGCTGCGGGCGATCATCGAGGAGGTGCTGCTGTCGGTGATGTACGAGGTGCCTTCGCGTGAGGATGTGGGGCGGGTGATCATCACGCGGGAGGCGGTGCTGGAGCATGTGAATCCGACGATCGTGCCGCGTGGGGGTCGGGGCGAGGAGCCCGAGGAGAAGACCGCCTGACCGCACCGCCCGGCGGCGACGGCGCCCCGGCGGATCCTCGAGGGGGCGGGCCCGAGACCGGGCCCGCCCCCTCGCCGTCTCCTCGGCGCGGCGCCGCTCCGCTCCGCCGCCTCTGCGCGGCCTCCGCTCAGTCCTCCAGCGCCAGCTCCATCCGCTCGATGTCGGCGGACTGCTCGGCCACCACGTCGTCGGCCATCCGCAGCACGTCGGGGTGCTTGCCGTCGACGGTGGCGTCCTGGGCCATCTCGATGGCGCCCTCGTGGTGGGAGGTCATCAGCTCGACGAACAGCCGGTCGAACCCGTCGCCCTCGGCGGCCTCCAGTTCGTCCAGGTCCTCCTGGGCGACCATGCCGGGCATGTCGGTGTGGTCGATGTCGATCGGGCAGTCACCGCCGCCGTGGTGGCCCGCCCCGTCCCCGTTCCGCCAGGCGGTCAGCCCGCACTGGTCGGCGTAGTTCGGGTTGCCCTCCGCGGGGCCGTAGACGTTGTCGTCCAGCCACGTCTCCATCGCCTCGATCTCGGGCTCCTGGGCGGCGGCGATCCGGCCGGCGATCTTCTCCACCGACTCCCGCTCCACCCGGTCCTCGACCATGTCGGTCATCTCCAGGGCCTGGGCGTGGTGCTCGATCATCTTGAGCACGTACTCCACGTCGGCCTCGTTGTGCCGGACGTCCGCGTCGGCCGCGTCGATCTGGTCCTGGGAGGCCGGCGAGGCGGTGTCCCCGGGGGCGCCGGGGTCGAGCACCGGGGGCGCGTCGGCGGCCTCGGAACCGGAGCAGGCGGTGGTGAGCAGGAGGGCGGCCGCCACCGCGGCCGGGACCCAACGGTGCACAGGGGGGCTCCTCTCGGGCGGGGCGTGACTCGGCGGGGAGAGTCCGGTGGCGCCCGCGCCGCTCTCCGCGTTGTCTACTGCCTCCGGAGGGGTCCTGTCCAGAGGGGAGGGGAGCGGGAAAGGCCGTCCGGCTCCCTTTCCGAAAGGCGCGAGGGGGGATTTCCCCGGTTTCGGTTCCGCTCTCCGGTGTTTCACGCGATTCCGAAACCGGGGCCGCTGTGCCGCCCCGGGCGGCCGGCTCCGAGGGGCGCTCCGTATCGCGGAAGCCCCTGCCGCGTGGGAACTCTCGCCGCGGCCGGGCGACTGGACGGGGTGCGGGGAGAAGGGCGGGAAAGGCGACGAAGTGACGGATATGTACCGTCCGGTGGTGCTCCCCTGTACAGAACGGGAACGGCCTCTGTAGTTTTCGTGGTGTTTCGGTGTGCTTGTGCCCGCCTAAGGAGAAGGAGGCCGGATGTCGACATCCTCCGGTCCGTTCGGACGCCTCCGGGCGGGGCCCCGCGAGCACGGCCGGACCGGACCCTGTCCCCGAGCCCCCCGAACCGACCCGCACCAGGCCGGCCCGGAGCAGGACTGACCGGCCGCACCGCGGGCCCGGCCGCGCCGGACCCGCCCCCACCCACCCCCAAGCGACCGCGCGGCCCGCTCCCGCGGCCGGCCGCAACGGGGCCGGACGAGACGGCGTGCGCCTCCGGTACCCGGGTCCCCTTCTGAACGAGGAGTCCGCATGTCGCCATCCCCCCACAGACCCGCGAGACGGCTGCGGCGCATCGGCGCCGCCGCGGTCGGAGCGGCGGGCCTGCTGCTGAGCCTGGCCTTCGCGCCCCCCGCGGCGGCCGACGCGCCGCCCGCCGACTCGATCTCCAGCGACAACATCGAGCACCTGGCGAACGTCCCCAAGCCGGAGGGGTTCGAGAGCACCAACTCCGACCTGGCCTTCACCGGCGACTACGCGATCGGCGGCAACTACAACGGGTTCGTCGTCTACGACATCTCCGACCCGGCCGAACCGGAGATCGCCAGCACCGTGCTGTGCCCCGGCGGGCAGGGCGACGTGTCGGTCAGCGGCGACCTGCTCTACTTCTCGGTGGACTACCCCCGGGCGGGCGAGGAGTGCGGCGCCGCGGAGTCCGACCCGACGGACCCGAACGCCTTCGAGGGCATCCGGATCTTCGACATCTCCGACAAGGAGGCCCCGCAGTACGTCGCGGCGGTGCGCACCGACTGCGGGTCGCACACCAACACCCTGCTGAAGGGCGAGGACGGCGAGAGCGACTACATCTACGTCTCCTCCTACGCCCCCTCGGACCGCTATCCGAACTGCGAGCCGCCGCACGACAAGGTGGCCATCATCGAGGTGCCGCTGGACGACCCGGCCTCGGCGGAGATCGCCGCGGAGCCGGTGCTCTTCCCGGACGGCGGCAACCACGACCAGGACGGCCTGCTCCGCCCGACCGAGGGCTGCCACGACATCACCATGTTCCCCGAGCGGGACCTGGCGGCCGGGGCCTGCATGGGCGACGGCATCCTGATGGACATCAGCGACCCGCTCGAGCCCGAGGTGGTGGAACGGGTCCGCGATGAGAACTTCGCCTTCTGGCACTCGGCGACCTTCACCAACAACGGCAAGGGCGTCCTCTTCACCGACGAGCTCGGCGGCGGCGGCGCGGCCACCTGCACCCCGGAGATCGGCCCGGAGCGCGGCGCCGACGCGGTCTTCGCCCTGAAGGGCGGAAAGGGCGACCCCCGGCTCGACTTCAAGAGCTACTTCAAGATCGACCGGCACCAGGGCACCGAGCAGAACTGCGTGGCGCACAACGGCTCGCTGATCCCGGTCAAGGGCAAGAACTACTTCGTCCAGTCCTGGTACCAGGGCGGCGTCTCGATCATCGACTTCAACGACCTCTCCGAGCCGGAGGAGATCGCCTACTTCGACGCCGACGACCGCGTCGACGGCTCGATCGAGACCAACACCAACACCTGGTCCACCTACTACTACAACGGCTACATCTACAACTCCGACATCGACCGCGGCCTCGACGTCCTCAAGGTCACCGACAAGCGCCTCAAGCGCGCCGAGAAGGTCCGCTTCGACGAATTTAACCCGCAGAACCAGCCGAGGTACTGAGCCGTAGGCAGAGCCGCCCCTCCCCGGTCCGCTCCGGGGGTGAGGGAAGACGCGCCCCGTCCCGGGCCTCCGGGGCGGGGCGCCGCCGCGTCCGCCTCCGCTTCCCCCGGACCGCACCCGGACACTCCGGGCGACCGTTCGCATATCCGACAGTCTCTGAGGGAGGCCGCCCGATCCGCCCCGAGTGCGGCCGCTGCGCGGAGCCGGCCGTATGCCCGGCGGGCCCTCAGCGCGCCCCGGCGTCGAACATCAGCTCGGTGTCGGCGCCGGCCAGGGTGAGGAGGCGGGCGGCGAAGTAGACCGTGCCCAGGGCGAGGACGTGGTCGCCGAGGGCGGCGACGGAGGCGGGGGTGAGGTCGGTGGAGTGCACCCGGTGCCAGTGCGGCGGCAGCTCGCGGTCGAAGTGCAGGTGGGCCAGGGGGAGGTCGGCGGCGGTGACCGGGAGGCCGGCGAGTTCGGTGATGGCGCCGGGGACGTCCTTGTGGTCGGGGAAGCAGAGCAGCACGTGGTCGACCCGGGGCCAGTGCGCGCGGGCATGCTCCAGGGCGGCGCGGATCCCGGTGCGGTCGATGGCGGAGTCGACGATCAGCCGGGCGGCGCCGATCCGGTGGTGGGAGAGGCGGCCGGGGAGGCGGACCGAGCCGAGTACGGCGGCGGTGCGCGCCGGGTCGCCGGCGGAGGGGTCCCGGCCGAGGAGGCGGAGCATCCGCTCGGCGGCGGCGTGCCCGAGCACGGCCGAGGAGGCAGAGAGCCCGGCCGGGCGGAGTCCGGGGGCGAGCAGGCCGGGGGCGCCGGAGGCGGGGTCGGCCTGCTCGGGGGCGACCCGGCCGGCGCAGGCCTCGCGGAGGGCGGCGCGCATCGCGCGGTCCGGCCCGGGGTCCTGGGGGAGGTGCACGAAGGCCTCGGTGCGCGGGCCGCAGACGCCGGCCTTCTCCGCGGCGATCTCGGCCGGGGTGTCGCCGAGCACGCCGATGTGCTCGGCGAAGACCGAGCTCAGCGCGACCACCCGGGGGCCGGTGAGCGACAGCTCGTCGCGGCGCCCGCCCATGCCGGCCTCCAGCACGCAGACGTCGGCGCCGGTCCGCACCGCCTCCAGCAGGCCGGCCGCGAGGAACAGGCCGTTGGGGCCGAGGTAGCCGCCGGCCGCGGCGGGCAGCCGGTCCCGGGCCGCGGAGATCCGCGCGGCCAGGGCCTCCAGCCGCTCCCCGGGGACCGCGCGGCCGTCCACCCGGATCCGCTCGCGGTGGCTGCGGTGGCTCGGCCCGGTGACGGTCACCACCCGCAGCCCGGCGGCGGCCAGCCGGGCCGAGGCGAACGCGGCCGCGGTGCCCTTGCCCTTGGAGCCGACCACGCCGAGCACCGGCACCGCGTCCTGCGGGTCGCCCAGCTCGCGCAGGAGGGCGGCCATCCGGGGCAGGCTGCGGCGCTCACCGGGGGCGCGGGCCTCCCACTCCTCGGTGAAGACGCCGGGGCCGGGTTCGAAATCGGACATGCGCCAGTTCTACCGCACCGAGGGGGAGGTGCCGGGCGGAGGAGGCGGAGCCGGCGCGGGGCGCGGCGGGACCGCGACCGGGCGGCCGCCGGGAGGGCCGCGGGGAGCGGCGGCGGAGGATTCCGGGCGAGCGGGCCGCTCGGAGGGCGGGGCGCGGCGGGCCGGGGTGTGCGATCGGCCATGCGCGGGGCGGGGCGGCGGCACCGCGCGCGGTCAGTAGGCTGGAGGCGTGTTCACCCCGACCAGAGCGACGCCATGAGCAAGCCCGGCGCGCACGAGCGCTACCAGCAGGTGATGGCCGAGATCACGGCCCGCCGGGTCGAGACCGACATCGACCCCACCATCGAGCGGGTCCGGGAGGTCCTCGACCTGCTCGGTGATCCGCAGCGCAACTACCGGATCATCCACATCACCGGTACCAACGGCAAGACCTCCACCGCGCGGATCGCCGACGCGCTGCTGCGCGAGCGGCGGCTGCGGGTGGGCCGCTACACCAGTCCGCACCTGCGCACCATGCGCGAGCGGATCGTGGTGGACGGCGAGCCGGTCTCCGAGGAGGCCTTCGTCGCGGCCTACGACGACGTGCTGCCCTACGTGCAGATGGTCGACCAGGGCTCCGACGTGCCGCTCTCCTTCTTCGAGGTGCTCACGGTGATGGCCTACGCGCTCTTCGCCGACGCCCCGGTGGACGTGGCGGTGATCGAGGTCGGCATGGGCGGCACCTGGGACGCCACCAACGTCGCCGACGCCGACGTGGCCGTGGTCACCCCGATCGGCATCGACCACACCGACTTCCTGCCGGACACGGTGGAGGGCATCGCCGAGGAGAAGTCCGGGATCATCAAGCCCGGATCGATCGCGGTGCTGGCGCAGCAGCCGCTGGCCGCCGCCGAGGTGCTGGTCCGCCGGGCCGCGGAGACCGGCGCCACGGTGGCCCGCGAGGGCCTGGAGTTCGGCGTGGCCCACCGCGAGGTCGCGCTCGGCGGGCAGCTGGTCACGGTCAAGGGGCTGCGCGGCGGCTACGAGAACCTCTTCCTCCCGCTGTACGGGGAGCACCAGGCGGGCAACGCCGCGGTGGCGATCGCGGCGGTGGAGGCGTTCGCCGCCCCCGCCGAGGGCGACGACGGGCTCGACCCGGAGCTGGTCGGCGAGGCGCTGGCCCAGGTCGGCTCGCCGGGCCGGCTGGAGGTGGTGCGGCGCGGCCCGACGGTCATCCTGGACGCGGCGCACAACCCGGCAGGGATGGCCGCCTCGGTGGCGGCGGTGGAGGAGTCGTTCGACTTCACCCGGCTGGTCGCCCTGGTCGCGATCATGGCGGACAAGGACGTCGAGGGCATCCTGGAGCCGCTGGAGCCGCTGGTCACCGAGATCGTGGTGACCCGGAACTCCTCGCCGCGCTCGCTCCCGCCCGAGGAGCTGGCCCGGATCGCCGAGCCGATCTTCGGCGCCGAGCGGGTGCGCACCGCGCCGCGCCTGGACGACGCGATCGAGCTGGCGATCGGGCGCGCCGAGGAGACCGGGGAGACCTCCGGGACCGGCGTGCTGATCACCGGTTCCGTGGTGACCGCCGGCGACGCCGGCCTGCTGCTCAAGGGGGAGTGACGTGCGGACGATCTGCGCGGTGGTGCTGGCCTTCGAGGTCGTGGTGATCGGCCTGGCGGTGCCGGTCGCGATCAACCTGGCCGGGTTCTCGCCGGCGGTCGCGGGCGGGGTCTGGGGCGGCCTGGCCGCCGCGGCCCTGGTGCTGGCCGGGCTGCAGCGGTTCCGCTGGGCGCACTACGCCGGCTGGGTCCTCCAGGCGGCCTTCCTGGTCAGCGGCTTCCTGGTGCCGGGGCTGGCGCTGCTGGGCATCGTCTTCGCCGGGCTGTGGGTGGCCGGGGTGATGCTGGGCCGCCGGACCGACGCGATGAAGGCGGCCGCCGAGGACGGGGCCGGTCCGCAGGCGGCCTGAGCGGCCTGTGCGAAGCCGCGCCGGGCGGTGCGGCCGGCGCGGTAGTGTGGCGGTCGGCAGGGCCGTCCGGAGCCCCCTCGCGCGCGGACCGGAACACCGGGCCCGCGCCGTCCGACGCCCATCAGCCCTGAGGAGTAATTCACCGTGGAGCGCACCCTTGTCCTGATCAAGCCCGACGGCGTCCGGCGGAACATCATCGGCGAGGTGATCTCCCGCATCGAGCGCCGCGGCCTCAAGATCGTCGCGCTGGAGCTGCGCACGCTGGACGAAGAGACCGCCAAGACGCACTACGAGGAGCACGCCGAGCGGCCGTTCTTCCCGTCGCTGGTCGAGTTCATCACCGGCGGTCCGCTGGTCGCCATGGTGGTCGAGGGCGAGCGGGCCGTCGAGGCGTTCCGCGCGCTGGCCGGCGCCACCGACCCGGTCTCGGCCGGGCCGGGCACCATCCGCGGCGACTTCGCCCTGGAGGTCCAGTCCAACGTGGTGCACGGCTCGGACTCGACCTACTCGGCCGAGCGGGAGATCAAGCTCTTCTTCCCCGACCTCGAGCACTGACCCTGCACGGCTCCGGCCGTGCGGTCACCCGCGCCCCGGGCGCCGGGCGGCGATCTCGCCCCCGGCGCCTTCGCCGTTTCCGGGCCGGTCCCCGGGGCGTCCGGAGGCGGTCCCGATCCGCCCGGAGCGTCCGTGAACCGGGTGGAAAGCGCAGGTCGGAGGGGCGCAGGAGGAGCGTCCTTTCCGGGGCGGGTCATCCCGGAGGGTGCCGATCCGTTCTCTGTGGTGGCAAGAAGGCAACGATTCGGTGTGTTTGCGTAACGGTCTGACTGCTCAGCGTTACGATACGGGTGCTGGATACACATCCGTGCACGATCGAGACCGTATTGCCCGCCTCGCGCCGATGCGTGGCCTTCGGTGCCGCTGAGGACGATATATGACCAACAATCTCGCCTTTCTCGGCCGCGACATGGCGGTCGATCTCGGTACCGCCAACACCCTGGTGTACGTGCGGGGCCGGGGGATCGTGCTGAACGAGCCCTCGGTCGTGGCCCTCAACACCTCCACCGGCAAGATCGTGGCGGTCGGCACGGACGCCAAGCAGATGATCGGGCGCACGCCGAGCAACATCACCGCGATCCGGCCGCTGAAGGACGGCGTCATCGCCGACTTCGAGATCACCGAGCGCATGCTGCGCTACTTCATCCAGAAGATCCACCGCCGCCGGCACTTCGCCAAGCCCCGGGTGGTGGTCGCGGTGCCCAGCGGGATCACCTCGGTGGAGCACCGCGCCGTCAAGGAGGCCGGCTACCAGGCCGGTGCGCGCCGGGTGCACATCGTCGAGGAGCCGATGGCCGCCGCGATCGGCGCCGGCCTGCCGGTGCACGAGCCCACCGGGAACATGGTGGTCGACATCGGCGGCGGCACCACCGAGGTCGCGGTGATCTCCATGGGCGGCATCGTCACCTCGCAGTCGCTGCGGGTCGGCGGGGACGAGCTGGACGAGGCGATCGGCACCTACGTGAAGAAGGAGTTCTCCCTGATGATCGGGGAGCGCACCGCGGAGGAGCTCAAGGTCGCCATCGGCTCGGCCTACCCGACCGGGTCGGAGGAGATGCACGCCGAGGTGCGCGGCCGCGACCTGGTCAGCGGCCTGCCCAAGACGGTGGTGATCTCGGCCGCCGACGTCCGCCAGGCCATCGAGGAGTCGGTCACCGCCATCATCGACGCGGTCCGCACCACCCTGGACAAGTGCCCGCCGGAGCTCTCCGGGGACATCATGGACCGGGGCATCGCGGTCACCGGCGGCGGCGCGCTCCTGCGCGGCCTGGGCGACCGGCTCCGGCACGAGACCGGGATGCCCATCCACCTGGCGGAGAACGCGCTGGACTCGGTGGCGCTGGGCTCGGGCACCTGCGTGGAGAACTTCGAGCGGCTGAACCAGGTCCTCGTCCCGGAACGGCGGCGCTGACATGCGGCGCGAGCGCATCCGCCGCCGAGCGGTCCTGGCGGTGCTGGCCGCCGCGTCGGTGGGGCTGATGGCGGTGGACGCCGGCGAGGAGCCGCATCCGCTGACCTCCGCCGGGCGGCACGCGGCCGCGGCCGCGTTCGCCCCGGTCTCGGAGGCCGCCTCGGTGGTCTTCCGGCCGGTCACCGGCGCCGCGGCCGCGATCGCCGCCGCGCCCGGCGCCGAGCGGCGCATCGAGGAACTGGAGCGGCGGAACAGCGAGCTCTCCGCCGAGCTCGCCGCCCGGGACCTGGACGACCGCCGCGCCCGCGACCTGGAGGAGCTGCTCCAGCTGTCCGGGCTGGGCGGCTACGAGATGCTTCCGGCCCGCTCGGTGACCAGGGTGGGGACCGGCGGCTACGCCGACGCGGTCACCCTGGACGTGGGGACCCGGGACGGGGTGCGGCCGAACATGACCGTGGTGGACGGCGGCGGCCTGGTCGGCCGGGTGCTGCGGGCCGCGGAGCGGACCAGCACCGTGCTGCTGATCAGCGACGGAGCCTCGTCGGTGGGCGTCCGGATGGAGGACAGCGGGCAGATCGGCGTGGTGCACGGCCGGTCGCATCCGCTGGACTCCCGCGCCCCCGCCGAGCTGGAGCTGCTGCGGGCCGACGCGAAGATCGCCGAAGGGGACCGGATCGTCACCATGGGGTCGCACGACGGCGCGCCGTTCGTCCCCGGGGTGCCGGTGGGCACGGTCACCGAGGTCCGCGACACCCCGGGGGCGCTCACCCGCACCGCCGAGGTGCGGCCCATGGTCGACCTGGACGCGCTGGACATCGTCGGCGTGGTGCTGGCCGCCCCGGAGGAGGACCCGCGGGACGCGGTGCTGCCCTCCGAGCCGCCGCCCGACGCCGGCCGGCCGCCGAAGGAGGAGCAGGGATGAAGCGGGCGGTGAGCGCGGTCCTCCTGGTGGCCGCGGTGCTGCTGCAGGTGGGTGTGGTCGACCGGCTGCCGCTGCCGTGGGGGGCGGTGCCCGACGCGGTGCTGCTCGTCCTGGTCGCGGTCGCCCTGCACTCCGGCCCGGCGGGCGCCGCGGCGGCGGGGTTCGCCTGCGGGCTCGCCGTCGACCTGCTGCCCCCCGCCGACCACGAGGCCGGGCGGTTCGCGCTCCTCTACTGCCTGGTCGGCTACCTGGTGAGCCGGCACGGGCGGAACGAGGCCCGGAGCGCCCTGGCCCGCTACGGGGTGGCGGCCGCGGCCTCGCTGGGCACCGCCGTCGGCTACGCGCTGCTCGGCGTGCTGCTGGCCGACCCGCGGGTCGGCCCGGCCGCCGCGGCGTTCGCCGTTCCGGCCACCGTGCTGGCGACGATGCCGGTCGCCCCGGTGCTGCTGGCCCCGGCGGAGCGGCTGCTCCGGCTGCTGGACTCGGACCGCTACGACGGCCTGGGGCCGCCGGTGGCGCCGGTGCGGATCGGCGGAGGGTGGCGCGGATGAGGCAGGAGCGCAAGGAGCGCCGGTACTTCCGGGACGCCAGGAGCGGGCGGAGCGGCGCCCGGCCCGCGCCGATGCCGGGGGAGCGCACCACCGGGCGGGCGGGGATGATCGCCGCCCAGGTCCTGGTGCTCTCCCTGCTCGCGGTGCTGACGGTCCGGCTGTGGTACCTGCAGGTGCCGATGGGCGACCACTACGCCGAACTGGCCGCCTCCAACCGGACCCAGGACCTGATCGTGCCGGCCACCCGCGGGCTGATCGTGGACGCGGCCGGGCGGCCGATGGTCGGCAACCGGGTCGAGCTGGTCGTCTCGGCCGACTTCCACGCCCTGCGCAAGCGGGACGACGGCGGCGCGGAGATCCTGGCGCGCGTCGCCGAGGTGGTCGGCGAGCCCCTGGAGGAGCTGCAGAAGCGGATGCGGCTGTGCGGCCCTGACGTGAGCCGGCCGTGCTGGCCGGGCTCGCCCTACCAGCCGGTCACCCTGGCCGAGGGGGTGGAGCCGCAGGAGGCGCTGCAGATCCTGGAGCGCCGCGAGGACTTCCCCGGCATCTCCGCGCAGCAGCTCGCCGTGCGCGACTACCCGCAGGGGGCCAGCGGCGCCCAGGTCCTGGGCTACCTGCAACCGGTCACCCAGGAGGAGCTGGAGGCCCGCGAGGAGCTGCGCGCCCAGTTCAGCGGGGTGGACCAGGTGGGCCGGGACGGCCTGGAGGCGGTCTACGACGACCGGCTGCGCGGCACCGCCGGGGTGCGCACCCTGGCGGTGAACAACCGGGGCGAGGTGACCGGCGTGGTCCGGGAGCAGGCCCCCGATCCCGGCATGCACCTGGTGACCCACCTGGACGAGCGGGTCCAGGAGATCACCGAGAAGGCGCTGGCCGCCGGCATCAAGAGGGCCAGGTCCTCCGGGAAGCCGACCGAGTCCGGGGCGGCCGTGGTGCTGGACGTGCGCAACGGCGGCGTGGTGGCGATGGCCAGCCTGCCCAGCTACGACCCGTCGGTATGGAACGGCGGCATCGACCAGGAGACCTTCGACGAGCTGCTCAGCGAGAAGGCCGGCAACCCGCTGACCTCCCGGGTGACCCAGGGCCAGTACCCGCCGGCCTCCACCTTCAAGGTCTCCTCGCTGGCCGCGGGGGTGGCCGGCGGGGCCGACCTGAAGGGCACCTACGCCTGCCCCTCCTCGATCAGCGTCGGCAACCGCTCCTTCGAGAACTACGAGGGCACCACGCACGGCTCGCTCAGCCTGCACCGGGCCATCGTGGTCTCCTGCAACACCGTCTTCTACCAGCTCGCCTACGACCAGTGGAAGGCCGACGGGGGCTCCGCCCCGACCGAGGGGACGGCCGACGTGTTCCGGAAGACCGCTGAGGGCTTCGGCTTCGGCGAGCCCACCGGGATCGACCTGCCGCACGAGGCCGCCGGGCGGATCCCCAGCCGGGAGTGGAAGAAGGAGCTGTGGGACGCGACCAAGGACGAGAGCTGCAAGCGGGCCAAGGAGGGCTACCCCGACGTCGAGGACCCGCAGCGCGCCTCCTATCTGCGCTCGGTGGCCAAGGAGAACTGCACCGACGGCTACCGGTGGCGGGCCGGTGACGCGGTGAACTTCTCCATCGGCCAGGGCGACGTCCTGGTCACCCCGCTGCAGCTGGCCCGGGCCTACGCGGCCATCGCCAACGGCGGCACGCTCTGGGAGCCCCGGGTCGGCAAGGCCCTGGTCTCCCCGGACGGCGGGGAGGTGCAGCGGATCGAGCCGGAGAAGGCGGGCGAGCTGCAGATCCCCGACGAGGTCCTGTCCTACCTGCGGTCGGCGCTGACCGAGGTGCCCAAGTCCGGTACGGCCGCGGGGGCGTTCAACGGGTTCCCGCAGGACGAGGTCTCCATCGCCGGCAAGACCGGTTCCGCCTCGGCGCTGGGCAGCGAGTCCTCGGCCTGGTTCGCCTCCTACGCGCCGGCCGACGATCCGCGGCTGGCCGTGGTGGTCCTGGTCCCGAAGGGCGGCACCGGCGGCGAGACCTCCGCGCCGATCGCCCGGGAGATCTACGACGGGATCTACGGCTTCACGAAGAAGGAGGACGAGGCCGCGGAGGGCGCCGAGGAGGGCGAGGAGGAGAAGGAGGAGCCCGAGCGGCGCGAGCCCGCGCTGCCCGGCGGCGAACCCCGCTCCGAGCTGCCGGAGATCCGCCCGGACGGCTCCTTCGACCACCCGGGCGCGGACGCCTGAGCCCGGCCCCGACCCGACGACGATCCAGCGACCCGAGGACGGTCCGCCTTGAGCATCGGAAACCAACCCCGGCCCAGGTCCTCCGGCGAGCGCGCGGCCCGCGCCATCGCGGGGGCGCTGCCCCGCCGGGTGGACGGGCCGCTGGTGGGCGCGGTCGCGGCGCTCATCGCGATCGGCACCGTGCTGCTGGCCGCCGCCACCTACACACCCGGCGACCCGGCCGAGCAGCTGCACTACGTGGAGCGGCACCTGCTCTACGCGGCCGTCGGCGCGCTGTGCTGCGCGGGGCTGACCGCGCTGGACCACCGGACGGTCCGGGCCTACGCGCCGATCGTCTTCGCGGTCTGCTCCATCGGCCTGGTGCTGGTGCTCACCCCGCTCGGCGCGGTGATCAACGGGACCCGGTCCTGGCTGGTCATCGGCGGCCTGCAGCTGCAGCCGGTGGAGCCGGCCAAGCTGGGCCTGGTGATGATGGTGGCGGTGCTGCTGGGCGAGCCGCGGGACGGCGAGCACGCGCCCACCTCCCGCGACGTGCTGTTCAGCCTGGCGGTGCTGGCGGTGCCCACGGTGCTGGTGATGCTCCAGCCCGACCTGGGGTCGCTGCTGGTCATCGGGGCGAGCTACCTGGGCATGCTGGCGCTGTCCGGGGCGCCGCTGCGCTGGATCGCCGGGCTGGCCGCGTGCGGCGCGGGCGCCCTGGTCGCGGTCTGGTCGCTGGGCCTGCTCAAGGCCTACCAGCTGGCCCGGCTGACCAGTTTCGTCGACCCGTCGTCCGACCCGCTGGGCCGCGGCTACAACGCCAACCAGGCGATGATCGCGGTGGGCTCCGGCGGGTTCACCGGGACCGGGCTGTTCCAGGGCGAGCAGACCAGCGGCCGGTTCGTGCCCGAGCAGCACACCGACTTCATCTTCACCGTGGCCGGGGAGGAGCTGGGCTTCCTCGGCAGCACGCTGATCATCGCGCTGATCGGCGTGGTGCTCTGGCGGATCCTGCGGATCGCCTCGCTCTGCGCCCAGCCCTACGCCCGGCTGCTCTGCACCGGCGTGGCCTCCTGGTTCGCCTTCCAGAGCTTCATCAACATCGGGATGACCATCGGCATCACCCCGATCACCGGCATCCCGCTGCCGTTCGTCTCCTACGGCGGCACCGCCACCATCGCCAACCTCGCCGCGGTCGGCATGGTGCTGGGCATCGGTGCCCGGGACCGGGGCCGGAGCTGAGCGGCGGGCGCCCCGGCCCTCTAACCTGGACCGACAGGACTCGGCGCGGCCGCGCCGGGAGCGCCGGCGCGGCCCGCCGCCCCATCTCGAGGAGTGGGCCCGATGGTCGTCAACGCAGGTGAGAGCCTCTTCCCGCGGCTGGAGGAACTGCTGCCGCGGGTGCGCAAACCGGTCCAGTACGTGGGCGGTGAGCTGAACTCGGTCGTGCGGGAGTGGGACGCCGCCGAGGTGCGGTGGGCGCTGATGTATCCCGACGCCTACGAGGTGGGCGTGCCCAACCAGGGGATCCAGATCCTCTACGAGATCCTCAACGAGCGGGAGGGGGTGCTGGCCGAGCGGACGTACGCGGTCGGCACCGACCTGGAGGCGCTGATGCGCGAGCACGGCGTCCCGCAGTTCACCGTGGACGCGCACCGCCCGGTCGGCGGGTTCGACCTGCTCGGGGTGAGCTTCGCCAGCGAGATGGGCTACACCAACCTGCTCACCGCCCTGGACCTGGCCGGCATCCCGCTGCACGCGGCCGACCGGGGCGGGGACCACCCCGTGGTGCTGGCCGGCGGGCACGCCGCGTTCAACCCGGAGCCGGTCGCCGACTTCCTGGACGCCGCGGTGCTCGGCGACGGGGAGGAGGTCGCGCTGGCCGTCACCGAGGTGGTGCGGGAGTGGAAGCGGGAGGGGCGGCCCGGCGGCCGGGACGGCCTGCTGGAGCGGCTGGCCGCCGGCGGCGGGGTGTACGTGCCGCGCTTCTACGACGTGGACTACCTGCCCGACGGGCGGATCGGCGGCTACCGCCCGAACCGGCCGGGCGTGCCGTGGCGGGTGCACAAGCACACCGTGATGGACCTGGACCGGTGGCCCTACCCGAAGCGGCCGATCGTGCCGATCGCGGAGTCGGTGCACGAGCGCTACAGCGTGGAGATCTTCCGGGGCTGCACCCGCGGCTGCCGCTTCTGCCAGGCGGGCATGATCACCCGGCCGGTGCGCGAGCGGAGCGGCGCGGCGGTGCGGGACATGGTGGAGCAGGGGGTGCGGGCCTCCGGCTTCCAGGAGGTCGGCCTGCTCTCGCTGTCCAGCGCCGACCACAGCGAGATCGGCTCGATCACCAAGACCCTGGCCGACCGGTACGAGGGCACCGGCACCGGGCTGTCGCTCCCCTCCACCCGGGTGGACGCGTTCAACATCGAGCTGGCCGGCGAGCTCGCCCGCTCCGGCCGCCGCTCCGGCCTGACCTTCGCCCCGGAGGGCGGCAGCGAGCGGATGCGCCGGGTGATCAACAAGATGGTCACCGAGCAGGATCTGATCCGCACCGTCACCGCCGCCTACGCCGCCGGCTGGCGGCAGGTCAAGCTGTACTTCATGTGCGGCCTGCCCACCGAGGAGGACGAGGACGTGCTGGCCATCGCCGACCTGGCCAGGGAGGTGGTGCGGACCGGCCGCGAGGCCTCCGGCCGGACCGACGTCCGGTGCACCGTCTCCATCGGCGGGTTCGTGCCCAAGCCGCACACCCCGTTCCAGTGGGCCGCGCAGGCCCCGGCCGAGGTGGTCGACGCCCGGCTGCGCCGGCTGCGCGACGCGCTCCGCGCGGACAAGCGCTTCGGCCGGGCGATCGGGCTGCGCTACCACGAGGGCGCCCCGTCGGTCATCGAAGGGCTGCTCTCCCGGGGCGACCGCCGGGTCGGCGCGGTCGTCGAGCGGGTCTGGCGGGACGGCGGCCGCTTCGACGGGTGGAGCGAGCACTTCGACCGCGAGCGCTGGCACCGCTGCGCCGCGGAGGCGTTCGCCGGCGGCCCGGTCGACCTGGACTGGTTCACGGTGCGCGAGCGCGCCGAGGACGAGGTGCTGCCCTGGGACCACCTGGACGCGGGCCTGGACCGGGACTGGCTCTGGCAGGACTGGCAGGACGCCCGGCACGGCGAGGAGTCCGTCGAGGTCGACGACTGCAGGTGGAACCCCTGCTACGACTGCGGCGTCTGCCCGAGCACCGGTGCCGAGATCCAGATCGGAGTGGGGCCGCAGGACCGCTCGAAGCTGCTGCCGCTGTCGGTGCGCTGACCGGGGCGCGCCGGGCCGCTGAGGAGATGGGGTTCGCCCGGGTGCTCGACGCGGCCGGAGGGCGGCGGAGCGGGCCCGATCGGGCCGGGCTGAAGGGGTATGGCCCGGCGCCCCGCTCGCGCCGGGCCATACGTGCAGTAGGACGGACGTGGTCACCGAATGGTTTGCACGATCGGCGAAAAAACTCGAAGAAAATTTGAGGCCGCTCGAAACACCAGGTCGGAGGGGGTCTGGCGGGGAGGGGGCGGTGCGGTGGCCGGGGCGTTGTCCGTACCGGTCGGGATGGAACGTCGCCGCCGGGCTTTTCAACGGGGCGCACCGGGGGAAGAGCAACCACGTGCGAGACGCATGGAACCGGCCGACGGGCGAGATCTCCCTTACGTCGGGTGATCGGCCGACACGGCCGGGTCGGTGGCGCGCGCCCCCCGCCGCGGGCCGTAGGCTGAATGGGACGTGAATTCCCCAGGTGGGTGTGTCGTGCAGGAATCGGCCGCCCGCTCGGGGAGTTGGACAGGAAAGGAGTACCGCTGCCCCCGGTACCTCAGGGCGAGGCTCCGCCCTCCGACGAACGGACCGGCCACCGGATCCGCGTCCGCTACCGCAAGAGCGGCCGGATGCGGTTCGCCAGCCACCGCGACATCGCGCGCGTGCTGGAGCGGGCCGTGCGGAGGGCGGGGGTGCCCGTTGCCTACTCGGCCGGGTTCTCCCCGCACCCGAAGATCTCCTACGCGGGCGCGGCTCCGACCGGAGTCGCGAGCGAGGCGGAGTACTTCGAGATGGTGCTGGCCGAACCGGCCGGCGTCGAGCAGGTACAGGTCGGCCTCGGCGCGGCGCTGCCCGAAGGGCTGGACGTCGCGGAGGCCGTACAGGCGGGCACCGGCGGCTTGGCGGACCGCCTGGAAGCATCGGAGTGGAGAGTGGAACTGCCCGGCGTCGCCCCCGAAGACGCCGAGCGGGCCGCGGCCGCGTTCCTGGCGGCCGACGGTGTGGAGGTCGAGCGGCTCACCAAGAAGGGCCGCCGGCGCTTCGACGCCCGCGGTGCCGTCGTCCGGCTCGAGCCGGCGCGGCGCACCGGAGCAACGGGACGAGAAGCGACATATGCCATACTTCGAATGGTCATACGGCACACCACACCCGCCGTACGACCGGACGATGTAATGACCGGCCTTCGTCAAGCGGCCGGCCTGGCGCCGCCGTCATCACCGGTGATGACCCGGCTGGCGCAGGGGCCGCTGGACGAGGAGTCCGGCGTGGTCGCCGATCCGCTCGGAGCGGATCGAAAGGCCGACCCGCCCGGACGCGCGGAGTGGACTCCGCGGCCGTCCCCGCCCGCGGAGGGCGCGCACGCGCCGCCCTCGACGGGGGACGCGGGCGAACGATGACGACTTTGCCCGGAGGTGTGCGAACACCACCGGCGCCGAAACAGCGACGACAGTCCTCGCGAGCGGCGGCAGAGGCTCGGTGAGCCGAGGCCGCGCCCGAGGGCTCTGACGGGAGACCGCCCGGATGCTCGAGAACGAGCCCAACGGCGGTGCCGACGGCACCGCGGGTACAACTGAAACGACGGAGACCGCAGAGGACCGGAAGCAGGGCCGGACGACCGTCACGGTCGCCCAGCCCCAGCAGGACTTCGAGGTCAAGGTGAGCGCCCCGGTGAAGCGCGCCAAGGGAGCGGTGCGCGCGGCCGGGCCGCCGCCCGAGCCCGAGCCGGCGGCGCGGGCCTCCTCGGCCCCGCTGACCGCCCCGGCGGGCAGGGTGGAGCCGGAGACCGCGGTCGCGGTGAACACGCCGCGCAAGGGCGCCGCCGGACGGCGCGCGTCCGCCCCCGCGGCGGAGCCCGCCGAGGCCCCGGCCGAAGCGGCGGCCGCACCGGAGGAGGAGAAGGCCCCGGCGAAGGGCCGGGCCTCCCGGACCCGCACCCGGGCGAGCCGGAAGAAGGAGCAGGAGGCCGCGGAGCCCGCGGCCGGGCCGGCCGCCGAGGCGGAGCCCGCCGAGGAGGAGCGGCGCCCGCGCACCCGCGCCCGCGGCTCCCGCAAGGCCGAGGCGCCCGCCGCCGGCACCGCCTTCCAGGCGCCCCCGGCCGCGGAGCCGGAGGAGGCCGCCGACCCCTCCGCCCTCTCCTTCCAGGCGCCCATGGTCCTCTTCCAGCCCCCGGTCGCACCGCCGGCCGGGGCCGACGGGACCGCGGATCAGACCGCAGAGGAGGCCCCCGAGGAGGAGGCCGAAGAGGCCGAGGCCGCCGACGCCGAGGCGGCGGAGGGCGATGAGGACCGCCCCGGCCGCCGCCGGCGCCGCCGCGGCGGGCGCGGGCGCGGCAGGTCCCGCACGGCCGAGGAGGAGGCCGAGGAGCAGTCCGCCGAAGACGGCCGGGAGGCCGCCGACGAGGGCGGCGAGCAGTCCGCCGCAGGGGGCGGCGACGGTGCCGAGCAGGCGGACTCCGCCGACGGCTCGGCCTCCGGGAGCCGCCGCCGGCGCCGCCGGCGCCGCCGCTCCGGATCCGACTCCGCCGGGGACGAGCCCCCCGGCAAGGACGACCCGCCCAACACCGTGGTGAAGGTGCGCGAGCCGCGCGCCGAGAAGCCGATCGAGGACGAGGTCCAGTCGGTCCGCGGCTCCACCCGGCTGGAGGCGAAGAAGCAGCGCCGCCGCGAGGGCCGCGAGCAGGGCCGCCGGCGCACCCCGATCATCACCGAGTCGGAGTTCCTGGCCCGCCGCGAGTCGGTCAAGCGCGACCTGGTGATCCGGCGCATCGGCGACCGGACCCAGATCGGCGTGCTCGAGGACGACGTCCTGGTCGAGCACTACGTCGACCGCTCCACCCACCGCTCCTACGTCGGCAACGTCTACCTGGGCCGGGTGCAGAACGTGCTCCCGTCCATGGAGGCCGCCTTCGTGGACATCGGCAAGGGCCGCAACGCGGTGCTCTACGCCGGCGAGGTGAACTGGGACGCCTCCGGGCTGGAGGGCCAGCCCAAGCGGATCGAGTCGGTGCTCAAGTCCGGCCAGTCGGTCCTGGTCCAGGTGACCAAGGACCCGATCGGGCACAAGGGCGCCCGGCTCACCAGCCAGATCAGCCTCCCCGGCCGGTACCTGGTCTACGTGCCGGACGGCTCGATGACCGGAATCAGCCGCAAGCTCCCGGACAAGGAGCGGGCCCGGCTCAAGCAGATCCTGAAGAAGGTCATGCCGGCCAACGCCGGGGTGATCGTGCGCACCGCGGCGGAGGGCGCCAGCGAGGAGGAGCTCGAGCGCGACATCTCGCGCCTGGCCGCGCAGTGGGAGTCGATCAAGCGCAAGTCGAAGTCGGCGACCGCTCCCGCGCTGCTCAACAGCGAGCCGGACCTGACCGTCAAGGTCGTCCGGGACGTGTTCAACGAGGACTTCACCAGCCTGGTCGTCTCCGGCGACGAGGCCTGGGACACGGTGCACGACTACGTCGACTACGTGGCCCCGCAGCTCTCCGAGCGGCTGACCAGGTGGGACGGCGAGCGGGACATCTTCGAGGCGTACCGGATCGACGAGCAGATCTCCAAGGGCCTGGAGCGCAAGGTCTGGCTGCCCAGCGGCGGCTCGCTGATCATCGACCGCACCGAGGCGATGACCGTGGTCGACGTGAACACCGGAAAGTTCACCGGCCAGGGCGGCAACCTCGAGGAGACGGTCACCAAGAACAACCTCGAGGCGGCCGAGGAGATCGTCCGCCAGCTGCGGCTGCGCGACATCGGCGGCATCATCGTGATCGACTTCATCGACATGGTGCTGGAGAGCAACCGGGACCTGGTCCTCCGCCGCCTGCTGGAGTGCCTCTCCCGGGACCGCACCAAGCACCAGGTGGCCGAGGTCACCTCGCTGGGCCTGGTGCAGATGACCCGCAAGCGGGTCGGCCAGGGGCTGCTGGAGGCGTTCTCGCACAGCTGCGAGCAGTGCAACGGGCGCGGCCTGATCCTCTCCCCCGAGCCGGTGGAGGGCAAGGGCTCCGGCGGCCAGTCCGGCTCCGGCCGGAAGAAGAAGGGCAAGGGCGGCTCCGCCGAGGACGCCAAGGCCAAGGACGAGAAGGCCAAGGACGACAAGGCCAAGGATTCCGCCAAGGAGGAGAAGGGCGGCAAGGCCGCCGCCCGGGCGGAGGAGGCCGAGGAGCCGGCCGGGGCCGGGGAGCCCGCCAAGGCCGAGGACGGCGCCAAGGAGGGCAGGTCCAAGGCCTCCGCGAAGAAGGGCGGCCGGTCCAGGAAGGCCAAGGCTGAGGCCGAGCCCGCCGAGGCCGCGGCGGCCGGGGAGAAGCCCGCGGAGGCGGCGTCCGAGGCCCCCGGGGCCCCGGCCGAGCAGCCGGCCGAGGCAGGCGCGCCCCGGAAGCGGACCCGCAAGGCCAAGGAGCCCGCCGCGGAGGCGCCCGAGGCCGCGCAGGCCGGGCCCGCCGCCGAGCAGGAGGACGCGGCCGGGGAGAGCACCGGGGAGCCGGCGGCCGAGGCCGCTCCGAAGCGCACCCGGGCGGCGAAGAAGACCACCGCGCGCAGCCGGACCCGCAAGGCGGCCGGTGCGACCGCGGACACCGGCGCCGAGCAGGCCGCCGAGGGGTCCGGGGAGCCGCGCGCGGAGGAGGCTGCCGCGGCGCCCGGCGGCGCCGCGGAGGCGGCCCCCGCCCCGGCGGCGGACGGCGCGGAGCGGTCCGCGGCCGCCGAGCCGGCCGGCGGGGAGCAGGACGAGGGCGCCGAGGGCGGAGCCGAGCGGCCCCGCCGCCGGCGCACCCGGCGGACGGCCAAGTCGGCGGGCACCGCCCCCGACTCGGCCCCCGTCGAGGCCGGTTGACGGACCCGGCCGGACCGGGGAGCCCCCTGGTCCGGCCGGGACCGCGGCGTGTCCGCCGCCGAGCGGCGGATGGTAATCTATGGGTCGGTGCGTCGGCGCGCCCCAATCGTTCGCGCGCCCGAGACCCGACTTCGATTCCCATGCCCCCGCTACGGGCCCTGATGGGTAACGAGCTGCGGTCAAAAGCAGCGCATTTCACCCCCGCTTCGGCGGGGATGGTCCACGAGCAGGAAGAGAGTTCCCCGGTGTACGCGATCGTGCGAGCGGGCGGCCGACAGGAGAAGGTGTCTGTCGATGACGTCTTGAACATCGACAGGGTCTCCGACGAGGCCGGTTCGACGGTGACGTGGGAGCCGCTGCTTGTCGTCGACGACGGCAAGGTCATCAGCGAGGCCACCGAGCTGAACGGGTACCAGGTCACCGCCGAGGTCATCGGCGAGACCAAGGGCCCCAAGATCAACATGCTGAAGTACAAGAACAAGACCGGTTACAAGAAGCGCCTGGGTCACCGCCAGAAGTACACCCGCGTGCGCGTCACCGGTATCGCTGCGAAGTAGAGGAGGGGCTCGAGATGGCACACAAGAAGGGCGCATCGTCCAGCCGTAACGGGCGCGACTCCAACGCCAAGCGGCTCGGGGTCAAGCGCTTCGGCGGCCAGTCCGTCAAGGCCGGCGAGATCCTGATCCGCCAGCGCGGCACCCGCTTCCACCCGGGCGACAACGTCGGCCGCGGTGGCGACGACACCCTGTTCGCGCTCGTCGCGGGCAAGGTCGAGTTCGGCAACCGGCGCGGCCGCAAGGCCGTCAACATCGTCCCGGTCCCCGCGGAGTAGCGCGCCCGGACGATCACGCTTCACCGCAGGGCGGGCCAGGCCGACTGGCCCGCCCTGCGTGCTCCGGAGGGGCGGCCGCCCCTCCGGGCCAGTCAGGACACGGGGAGAAGAGCAGATGCCCGATTTCGTCGACGAAGCGGTCTTGCACGTCAAGGCCGGTGACGGCGGGCACGGTTGTGCCTCCATCCACCGTGAGAAGTTCAAGCCGCTGGGCGGCCCGGACGGGGCCAACGGCGGCCGGGGCGGCGACATCGTCCTGGAGGTCGACCCCGGCAGCGCCACCCTGCTGGAGTACCAGCGCCGGCCGCACCGCAAGGCGGGCAACGGCGCGCCCGGCAAGGGCGGGAACCGGGCCGGGGCCAACGGCGAGACCCTGGTGCTGCCGGTCCCGGACGGGACCGTCGTCACCACCCTGGACGGCGAGCCGGTCGCCGACCTGGTCGGCGCCGGGACCCGGCTGGTCCTGGTCGAGGGCGGCGCGGGCGGCCTGGGCAACGCGGCGCTCGCCTCGCCCAAGCGCAAGGCGCCCGGCTTCGCGCTCAAGGGCGAGGAGGGGGCCTCCGCCGACGTCCGGCTGGAGATCAAGACCATCGCCGACGTCGGCCTGCTCGGGTTCCCCAGCGCCGGCAAGTCCTCGCTGATCGCGGCGCTCTCCGCGGCCCGGCCCAAGATCGCCGACTACCCGTTCACCACGCTGGTGCCCAACCTCGGCGTGGTCGAGGCGGGCACCGTGCAGTACGTGGTCGCCGACGTGCCCGGCCTGATCCCCGGCGCGAGCTCGGGCAAGGGCCTCGGCCTGGCCTTCCTCCGGCACATCGAGCGCTGCTCCATGCTGCTGCACGTGCTCGACTGCGCCACCTACGAGAAGGACCGCGACCCGGTCAGCGACCTGGACGCCCTCGAGGCCGAGCTGGCCGCCTACGGCGAGCTCACCGACGTCGACCTCTCCGACCGCCCGCGCATGGTCGTGCTGAACAAGATCGACGTGCCCGAGGCGCGCGAGCTGGCCGAGATGGTCCGCCCGATGCTGGAGGAGCGCGGCCTGAAGGTCTTCGAGATCTCCGCGGCCAGTCGCGAGGGGCTGCGCGCCCTGTCGTACGCGATGGGCGAGGAGGTCGCCCGGGCCCGCGCCGCCCGGCCCGCACCGGAGCCGACCCGGGTGGTGCTGCGCCCGCGCGAGATCGGCGACGCCTCCTTCGAGGTGGTCAAGGTCGGCGAGAACGCCTTCCGGGTGAGCGGCGCCAAGCCCGCCCGCTGGGTGCGCCAGACCGACTTCTCCAACGAGGAGGCCGTCGGCTACCTGAGCGAGCGCCTCGACCGCCTCGGCATCGAGGACGCGCTGCGCAAGGCCGGCGCCACCGAGGGCGCCGAGGTCTACATCGGCACCGAGGAGGACTCCGTGGTCTTCGACTGGGCCCCCGACCTCGACGCCTCGGTCCCGCCGACCGGCCCGCGCGGCACCGACGACCGGCTGGCCTGACGTCGCGCGGGGTACCCGCCGCCCCCGTCCCGGGGCGGCGGCGTTCGGAGGCTCAGCCGTCCGGGATCCGAGGCAGATGGGAAGTCGTGCACCGTGCACGGAACAGGTACGACGCAGGCAGGGACGAGCGGGCAGGGCGGCGCGGAGGCCGAGCGCGCCCGGCTGGCGACCGCGCGCAGGGTCGTGGTCAAGGTGGGGTCGTCCTCGCTGACCACCCCTGACGGGCACATCGACCGGGAGCGCATCGCGGCCCTCACCGACGTGCTGGCGCGGCGCCGCTCGGCCGGGACCGAACTGGTCCTGGTCTCCTCCGGGGCGGTCGCCGCGGGCATGTCCCCGCTGGGGCTGCCGTCCCGCCCCAAGGACCTGGCCACCCAGCAGGCGGCGGCCAGCGTCGGACAGGGCCTGCTGGTCGCCCGCTACACCGCGGCGTTCGCCGGGCACGGGCTGACCGCCGCCCAGGTGCTGCTCACCGTCGAGGACATGATGCGCCGGGTGCAGTACCGCAACGCCCAGCGCACCCTGCGGCGGCTGCTGGACATGGGCGCGGTGCCCATCGTGAACGAGAACGACACCGTCGCCACGCACGAGATCCGCTTCGGCGACAACGACCGGCTCGCCGCCCTCGTCGCCCACCTGCTCCGCGCCGACGCGCTGCTCCTCCTCTCCGACGTCGACGCGCTCTACGACGGCGACCCGTCCCGCCCCGGCACCCGGCGCATCCCGTGGGTGCCCGCGGTGCGCGGGCTCACCGGCGTCGACGTCGGCGGCGCCGGGCGGCGCGGGGTGGGCACCGGGGGCATGGCGACCAAGCTGGAGTCGGCCCGGATCGCCACCGAGGCGGGGGTGCCGACGGTGCTCGCCGCGGCGGCCGACGCCGGGGCGGCGCTGGCCGGGGAGGGGGTCGGCACCCTGTTCACCGCGAGCACCGGGCGCAGGCCGTCGGCCCGCCAGCTGTGGCTGGCGCACGCCACCGCCGGGCGCGGCAGCGTGGTGCTGGACCCCGGCGCGGTCCGCGCGGTCGCCGCGGAGCACGCCTCGCTGCTCCCGGCCGGCGTGGTCAAGGTCGAGGGCGAGTTCAGCGCCGGCGACCCGGTCGACCTGTGCGACGAGGACGGCCGGACCATCGCCCGCGGCCTGGTGAACTACGACGCCGCGGAGATCCCCGAGCTGATGGGCCGGTCCACCCGCTGGCTCGCCCGGGAGCTGGGCCCGGAGTACGAGCGGGAGATCGTGCACCGCGACGACCTGGTCGTGCTGGACGGCGAACGCCCCTGACCCGGCCCGGGGCTCCGCCCCGGGCCGCCACCGCATCCGAACACGGTAGGACCCCCAGGAAACGACTGCGCAGAACGGATGGAACGCCATGAGTGACACCGAGCGCGAGGTGCACGCCGCCGCACGGCGGGCCAAGGAGGCGGCGGCCGAGCTCGCCCCGCTCGGCCGGGAGGCCAAGGACGCGGCGCTGCACGCGGTGGCCGACGCCCTGGTCGCCGAAGCCGCCTCCATCGTCGAGGCCAACGCCGAGGACGTGGAGCGGGCCCGGCGGTCGGGCGAGCCCGGCGCGATGGTCGACCGGCTCACCCTGACCGAGGAGCGGGTCGCCGCGATCGCCGACGCGGTGCGCGAGGTCGCCGAGCTGCCGGACCCGGTGGGCGAGGTGGTCCGCGGCTCGGTGCTGCCCAACGGGCTGGAGCTGACCCAGATCCGGGTTCCGATGGGCGTCATCGGCATCATCTACGAGGGCCGGCCCAACGTCACCGCGGACGCCGCCGTGCTCTGCCTGAAGAGCGGGAACGCGGCGCTGCTCCGCGGCTCCTCCTCCGCCTACTCCTCCAACACCCGGATCGTCGAGGTGATCCGCGGGGCGCTGGAGAAGACCGGCGTCCCGGCCGACGCGGTGCAGCTGGTCCCCGGGGCCGGCCGGGACTCCGCGCAGGCGCTGATGCGCGCCCGCGGGCTGGTCGACGTGCTCATCCCGCGCGGCGGCGGGTCGCTCATCCAGGCGGTGGTGCGCGAGTCCACCGTCCCGGTGATCGAGACCGGCGAGGGCAACTGCCACGTCTACGTCGACGAGCACGCCGACCTGGACAAGGCCCTGGCGATCGCGCTGAACGCCAAGACGCAGCGCTGCTCGGTGTGCAACGCCGCGGAGACCGCCCTGGTGCACCGGGCGGTGGCCGGCCGCTTCCTGCCGCGGTTCCTCTCCGCCCTGGCGGACCTGGGCGTCACCGTGCACGGCGACGACGCGGTACTGGCCCACGACGACCGGGTGGTCCCGGCGACCGAGGCGGACTGGAGCACCGAGTACCTGGCCATGGACATCGCGGTCAAGGTGGTGGACTCGCTGGACGAGGCGGTCGCGCACATCCGCGAGTACTCCACCTCGCACACCGAGGCGATCGTCACCGACTCGCAGTCGGCGGCCCGCCGGTTCGTCTCCCGGGTCGACTCGGCCGCGGTCATGGTCAACGCCTCCACCCGGTTCACCGACGGCGGCGAGTTCGGCTTCGGCGCGGAGATCGGCATCTCCACCCAGAAGCTGCACGCCCGCGGCCCGATGGGGCTGCGCGAGATGACCTCGACCAAGTACGTGGTCACCGGCGACGGCCACGTGCGCTAGACCGCCGGAGGGGCCCGCGAAGGCCCCGGGCACCGCGGCCCCCCTCGGCGCGCCGAGGGGGGCCGCGCCGTCGGGACCCCGGTCCCGAAGGGCCCCGGGGGTGTCCCGGGAGACGGGCCGGAAACGCTAGGATGCCGCTGCCACAGGCGTTCTCGCACCCTCAGGAGCCCCCCATGACCGATGACAGGACCTCGGCCCCGCCGACCTCGGTGTTCGACCAGGGCGTGCCGACGGCCGCCCGGGTCTACGACGTGATGCTCGACGGCAAGGACAACTACGCCATCGACCGCGAGGTGGCCCGGGCCAGCCTGGAGGTGATGCCCGAGCTGAAGGAGATCGCCCTGCACAACCGGGCGATCCTGCACCGGGTGGTGCGCACCCTGGCCGCGCAGGAGGGGGTGGACCAGTTCCTGGACCTGGGGTCGGGCCTGCCGACGGCGCGCAACACCCACGAGGTCGCGCTGGAGGCGAACCCGGACGCCCGGGTGGTCTACGTGGACATCGACCCGCTGGTCTCCGCGCACGGGCACGCGATCCTGGCGGACAACCCCAACACCCGGGTGGTCACCGCGGACCTCCGCGACCCGCGCAGCGTGCTGGACCACGCCGAGGTGCGGAAGACGATCGACCTCGACCGGCCGGTCTGCGTGATGCTCTGCGGGATCCTCCACCACATCCTGGACGAGGAGGACCCGAACGGGATCGTCGCCGCGCTGCGCGAGGCGGTGGCGCCGGGCTCCTTCTTCTTCATCACCAACTTCACCCGGCTCGGCGACGCCCCGGAGAGCCAGGAGCTGGAGCGGGTGCTGCTCAGCCAGCTCGGCACCGGCCGGGTGCGCACGGTCGAGGAGCTGCAGGCCTACTTCGACGGGCTGGAGATGCTCCCGCCCGGGATGGTGCCGCTGCCGCTGTGGCGGCCGGACGGCATCGTCGCGGACAGCACCTCGGTGGCGGCCCGCTTCATGACCGGCGGGGTCGCGCGCAAGGCGTGACGCGCAAGGGGCGAGAGGCGACGGCGCGCCCGCGCCGGCGCCCCGGGAGCGGCCGGGGTGCCCGCGCGGGCGCGCCGCGGCGGTTCAGGAGCCGTTCTGCCCGCCGTCCCCGGAGCGGCCGGCGTTCTTCCACCGCTCGGCGACGGTGTCGAAGATCTTGCCGCCGGCGCTGGCGGCGTTGCCCGCCACGTCGCGCACCATGCCCACCAGCGGGTCGGCGGAGCGCTCCCAGGACTCCTTGTAGGAGCTGGCCGCGCTGCGCGCCTCCTCGCTCACCGAGGCGTCCCGGTCGGTGGAGCGCCGCGGGTAGTCGCCGTTGACGATCCGCCGGTAGGAGCCGTCCTCGATCCAGCGGTGCAGCTCGGCCATCCGCACCACGGCGAACGGGTGGGTGGTGCCCATCAGGCTGAGCAGCTTGATCAGGCTGTCCCGGGCGTCGCCGCCCCGGTCGTACTCGCGGGCCTGCTCCAGGAAGGCGTCCGGGTTCATCTCCGCGAGCCGGGAGCCGCCGGCGATCTTCATCAGGGCGCGCTTGGCGGCGTCGGGGTTCTGCGAGGCCAGCACGCCGGCCCGGTCGCAGGAGAGCTCCGACTTGCGGTACCACTCCTCCAGGGCGGCGACGATCGCGCGCAGCCCGATGTAGCCCAGCGGGATCCAGGCGACCCGGGCGGCCAGCTGGATCAGGGCCAGCAGCATGGTGCGGTAGACGGCGTGGCCGGAGAGGATGTGCCCCACCTCGTGGCCGACGACGAACCGCTGCTCCTCGGCGTCGAGCAGGTCGAACAGGCCGGTGGTCATCACGATGAACGGCCGCTGGCTGCCGATGGCCATCGCGTTGGGCCGGGGGTCCATCTGGATGTAGAGCTCGGGGACCTCGTCCAGGTCGAGCACGTAGGCGGCGTCCCGGACGTAGTCGTACACCTCGGGGAACTGGCGCTCGCTGACCCGGACCGAGCCGGAGAGGAACATCAGCCGCAGGGCGCGTTCGTTGAACAGGCCGGAGAGGCGCTTGAACACCTCGTCGAAGCCGCGCAGCGAGCGCAGCGCCACCAGGGCGCCGCGGTCGGCCGGGTGCTCATAGGCGCGCGAGGAGATTTCGGTGAGTCGGACGCGGGCACGGTCTGGTGTGTTGGTGGCCATATCGGCATGCTATGCGCCGCTCCCCGGGGCACGCCACGATTTCGGGCGACGAGATATGACGTGAATTTCGCACCGGCCGCGCACCGTTCCGGAACGGCCGGGGGCGCCGCGCGCCCGCGGGTCGGCTACGCTCGGCTCCAGCTGGAGGAAGCGGTGGAAAAGGAGTGGCAGGTGACGAAGGACGCGACGGTGGCGGACGCTCCGCGCGGGCCCCGGGCGCCGGCCCGGCGCGTGGGGGTCATGGGCGGCACGTTCGACCCGATCCACCACGGGCACCTGGTCGCGGCCAGTGAGGTCGCCCACCTCTACCACCTGGACGAGGTGCTGTTCGTACCGACCGGGCAGCCCTACCAGAAGGACCTCAGCAAGGTCGCGCCGGCCGAGGACCGCTACCTGATGACGGTCATCGCCACCGCGGAGAACCCGCAGTTCCGGGTGAGCCGGGTGGAGATCGACCGGGACGGCCCCACCTACACCATCGACACCCTGCGCGAACTCAGGAAGGCCTACGGGCCCGAGGTGAAGCTCTTCTTCATCACCGGGGCCGACGCACTGGGCGCTATCCTGAGCTGGCAGAACGTGGACGAACTCTTCGAACTCGCGCACTTCGTGGGCTGCAACCGCCCCGGGCACCGGCTGACCGACTCCGGGCTGCCCGACGGCAAGGTCAGCCTGGTGGAGATCCCGGCCCTGGCGATCTCCTCCACGGAGTGCCGGGAGCGGGTGCGCAAGGGCGAACCGATCTGGTACCTCGTCCCCGACGGCATCGTCCGCTACATCAACAAGACCGGGCTCTACCTCGACGATCAGCCGGGGCAGCGCCCTGGGGAGGCAGCTTCTTCATCGTGACCGCCACCGACCGGGCCCTGGAGCTCGTCAACATCGCCGCCGAAGCGGCATCGGACAAACTGGCCGAGGAGATCGTCGCCTACGACGTCAGCGACCAGCTGGTCATCACCGACGCCTTCGTGCTCTGCTCGGCCCCCAGCGACCGGCAGGTGCGCTCCATCGTCGACGAGGTGGAGGACCGCCTCCGGGACGGCGCCGGGATCAAGCCGGTGCGCCGCGAGGGCGAGCGCGACGGCCGCTGGGTGCTCCTCGACTACGCCGAGATCGTCGTGCACATCCAGCACGAGGAGGAGCGCGGGCACTACGGCCTGGAGCGGCTGTGGAAGGACTGCCCCGTCATCCCGCTGCCGGAGAGCGCGCGGGGCCGCGACCGCAGCGCGGCCGAGAACGGAAACTGACCCCGGGCCGGGGCGCCGGGGGCGGGGGACCGCGCCCGGGCCGCGCCCCGGAACCGCCCCCCGCCCCCTGTTCCCCACCCGGACCGGAGCCGACCACATGACCCGCCGCGTCATCTGCTGGCGCCATGGCCAGACCCAGTGGAACCTCGAGAAGCGGTTCCAGGGGCAGACCGACATCCCGCTGGACGAGACCGGCCACGGTCAGGCGCGCCGCGCCGCCCGGCTGCTCGCCTCGCTGCGCCCGGACGCGATCGTCTGCTCGGACCTGCGCCGCGCCGCCGACACCGCCGGCTACCTGGCCGCGGAGACCGGGCTGGTCCCGGAGGTCGACAAGGGGCTGCGCGAGCGCCACGGCGGCTCCTGGGAGGGGCTGACCCGGGAGGAGATCCGGAGGCGCTGGCCGGAGGAGAACGCCCGGATGGCGATCCCCGACGGCGAGCCGATCCTGGACGTCGGCGAGCGGGTGCACGACGCGATCCGGCGCGGGCTGGCCCGGGTCCCCGAGGGCGGCCTGCTGGTGGCGGTCGGCCACGGCGCGGCGCTGCGGGCCGGCATCAACCGGATGATCGGCCTGCCCGAGGAGATGCGCCAGGCGCTCGGCCCGCTGGGCAACTGCTCCTGGTCGCTGCTGGGCCCGCTGCACTCCGGCGGCTGGCGGCTGCTCGAGCACAACGCCTCCAGCCTGCCCGAGGACCGCATCCTCGGCGACGACCGCTGATCCCGCCGTTTCGACGGAACGGCGGGATTCCGCTATCCTTCCTGGAGTCGGCGGGACGGCGGAGACCGGCCCACCGGCCCGGATACGGGGCTATGGCGCAGTTGGTAGCGCGCCTCCATGGCATGGAGGAGGTCTGGGGTTCGAATCCCCATAGCTCCACAGCGGAAGGAGCGCCCGGCGGCGGGGAAACCCGCCTCCGGGCGCTCCTTCGTATGCCCCTGTCCGCATGCGCCTGTTCATATAGGCCTGTTCATGTGGGCCCGCGCGCACCCGGCCCCGGGCGGGCGCCCCGGAAAGGCGGCGGCGCGCCGGACCGCGGCGGCCGCCCGCCCGCCGTGCGGCGGGGGAGGGGCGGCCGCCGGCGGCCCTACAGGTAGAGGCCGGTTCCGTGCTCGGTGGCCTCGTTGGCCACGGCGTGCACGTCCCGTTCGCGCAGCACCAGGTAGCGCTCCGAGTGGAGCTCCACCTCGAACGCGTCCTCGGGGTTGAACAGCACCCGGTCACCGGAGGCGACGTGGCGGGCGCTGGTGCCCGCGCCGCAGACCTCGCCCCATACGAGGCGGGTCGCCATCTTCACGGTGTCCGGGATGACCAGTCCGCCGCTGCTGCGCCGCTCGCCCTTCTCCGGGAGCTCGCGCAGGAGGAGGCGGTCGTGGAGCATCTGGATCTCAAGCTTCGTTTCGGACACCCTGCAAGATTAATCCGTTTCCGGGGCGCTCCGCTCGGCCCGGCCCCGAGGCCGGGCCTGCCCGAGCAGTCCCGGACATCCGGTAGAGTCGAGGGGTCGCCGGGCGGAACGCCCGGAGCGGACACGGGGCTATGGCGCAGTTGGTAGCGCGCCTCCATGGCATGGAGGAGGTCTGGGGTTCGAATCCCCATAGCTCCACCCGGTTTCCAGAAGAGCGATGACGGCCCCGCCCGGAGGCGGGGCCTTATTCGTGTTCCCGCTTCCCGGAGCGGACGCCCTCCGGGGCGCCCCGGCGCTTCCGGCGCCCCCGGGGCGGCGGCCGGTCACAGCGGTCCCGCAGGTCCGATAGAATCGTCAGTGCTCCTCCGGGGAACCGGAGATGAACGCGGGGCTATGGCGCAGTTGGTAGCGCGCCTCCATGGCATGGAGGAGGTCTGGGGTTCGAATCCCCATAGCTCCACACCGCACGAGGCGGGCCGCCGGCATCGGGCCGGGGCCCGCCTTCGTCGTTCCCGGAGCCGGCCGGCTCCGGGTCGGCGTCGCCGTGACCACCGCAGAGGACCGGGTCTCCGCGGACCGGTGCGCCTCCTCACCTCCACCCGCCCCGGAAAACCGGCTTTTCCACCGCCGGCATCCGCTACCATGGAGTCACATCTGAGGGGCTATGGCGCAGTTGGTAGCGCGCCTCCATGGCATGGAGGAGGTCTGGGGTTCGAATCCCCATAGCTCCACACCGCACGAGGCGGGCCACCGGTATCCGACCGGGGCCCGCCTTCGTCGTTCCCGGCCCCCGGCCCCGGCAGGCCCGGATCAGTCCAGGCCGGCGAGGAACCCCCGCACCTCGGTGAGGAAGCGGTCGTGCGCCTCCAGTTGGGCCCAGTGGCCGCACCGCGAGGCCAGGACGACCCGGGCGCCGGGCATCCGGGCGGCGGCCAGCCGGGAGTCGCGCGGCGGGATCAGCGGGTCCAGGTCGCCGTGGAAGAACAGGGTGGGCACCCGGATGCGGTGCACCTCGGGGAGGACGTCGTTGCGCATCCAGCGGCGCCCCACGATGGCCTGGCCGTACCGCAGGTAGCCCAGTTGGCCGCCGGGCCGGGTGCTCTCCCGGCGGAACTCCGCCGCCGCCTCCGGCGGGAGCACCGACGGGTCGTGCAGCACGCGGCGGAGCGCGGTTCCGGTGAACCGCCCGGCCAGTCGGGCCGCGGGCAGCAGGACGGGGTCGGGGAGCCGGAGCAGCGCCCACAGCGCGGCCTGCATCCAGGGGCGGGAGAGCCCGGCGGAGAGCCCCGCCGGGGCGATCGGGATCAGGGCGCGGACCCGGTCGGGGTGGCGGAGGGCGAGGTTGAGCGCGACGTCCCCGCCCATCGACACCCCGGCCACCACGGCCCGCTCCTCGCCGAGGACGGTCATCAGCCGCGCGGTGAAGTCGGCCATCGGCGCCGGGCCGCCGAGCGGGGCGATGCCCGAGGTGGAGCCGGAGCCGGGCAGGTCGGGGGCGATCAGCCGGAAGGCGGTGCCCAGCGGCTCGAACACCCGGTACCAGGAGATCGAGGCGTTGTCGCAGCCGCCGCCGTGCAGCAGCAGGACGGCCGGGCCGGATTCGGCGGGGCTGCGCAGCACCCGGACCCGTCCGCCGTCGAGCGCGGCGGTCTCCGGGCGGGCGCCGGGCGGGACGAGAGGCGGCACGGTCGGCTCCGGGATCGGTGCTCGCGCCCCGCGCGGTCCCGTGGCTCGCGGCGGGCCCGCCTGAGCGGGGCTCCAGGAGGTCCATGGTAGCGCCGCCGCGCTGGACGGCCGAGGTCCCCGAAGCCGCCCGCACGCCTCCGACCTGCGCGTATCGCGCCCGAGGCCGCCTCCCCCGACGCCGTCCCGTCGGGGCGGAGGGCCGTCCCGCCCTCCGGTGGGAGAGAGGCGGACGACCGGCGTCCGAGCGCGGTTCCGGGGGTCGGTCCGCGCACACCGACCGCCTTCAGTCCCCTTCCCAGGGCCCGGTTCCCCGTTCGGGGCAGGGACTCCGGGGCCGCAGGTCCGGTTCGCGTGCCGCACCGGCCGGCCTCCCGCCGCTCCGCGCCCGGCGGGGGCGCCGCGCGCTTCCGGTGCCCGGGTCAGCCGCGGGCGGGGGCGTTCTCCTCCTCGGCGATGTGCAGGGCCGCGACCAGGTCCCGGTAGAGCTCGTCGGAGCGGAGCAGCTCGGTGTGGGTGCCCTGGGCGCGGACCCGGCCGGCCTCCAGCACCACGATCCGGTCGGCGCTGATGACGGTGGAGAGCCGGTGGGCGATGGTCACCACCGCCGCGCGGTCGGCGTGCCGGCGCACGCTGCGGGTGACGGCCGCCTCGGTGATCGCGTCGATCTGGGCGGTCGCCTCGTCGAGCAGCAGTACGTCGGGGGCGTGCAGCAGGGCGCGGGCGAGCGCGATCCGCTGCCGCTGGCCGCCGGAGAGCGAGTCGGAGCCCAGCGGGGTGTCCAGCCCCTCCTCCAGCGCGTCGACCTTGTCGGCCAGCCTGACCTCGGCGAGCACCCGCCGGATCTCCTCATCGCCGGCGTCGGGCCGGCTGAACAGCAGGTTCTCCCGGATGGTCCCGGGCAGCACCGGGGTGTCCTGCTCGACATAGGCGAACCTGCCGCGCACCTCGCCGGGGGTGAGGCCGGAGTAGGGGGCGCCGTCCAGGTAGAGCCGCCCCTCCTCGGGCTCGACGAAGCGCAGCAGCAGGGAGAGCACCGTCGTCTTGCCGGCGCCGGAGGGGCCGACGATCGCGGTGTGCCCCCGGGCCGGGACGGCGAGGTCGACCCCGCGCAGCGCGGGCTCGGACCCGGGGGCGTACCGGGCGGTGACCCCGCGCAGCTCCAGCAGCGCCCGGTCCGGTCCGCCCCCGGCGGGGCCGCCCGGCCGCGCCGCGGCCTCCGGGGCGTCCCCGGAGCCGGTGCCGGGCTCGGCCCCGGGCTCCGGCGGCAGCGCCTCGGTCTCCCGGATGCGCTTGGCCGCGGCCACCCCGGCCTGCAGCGCGGTCACGCTCTGGGAGAGCTCGGTGACCGGGCCGAGCAGGGTGAACGCGTACAGCAGGAAGGCGACCAGGGTGGACACCTCGATGCCGCCGGTGGTGATCCGCAGCGCGCCCACCCCGAGGATCGCGATGATCGCCAGCTGGATCCCGGTGCCCGCGATGGTCCAGGCGACCGCCTCGTGCCGGACCGAGCTGATCCCGTGCCGGGCCGCCGCCTCGGCGTCCTCGCCGATCCGGTCGGTGATCCGCCGCTCGGCGCGGGCCGCCTTCACCGTGCGGATCGCCCGCAGCGAGCCGTCCAGCAGGCCGCCCATCCGGCCGAGCGCCTCCTGGGCCCGCTCCTGGGCGCGGGCGATCGCCGGCATCAGGGTCAGGAACAGCACCGCCACCACGGCCACCGCGGCCGCGGTCACGCCGAACAGCGGCAGGTCCAGCACGGCCATCATGACGAGCGTCCCGGCCAGCAGCGCGCCGCTGCTGACCAGGTCCACCACGCCGGCGGAGGCCGCCTCGCGGAGCAGCACCGTGTCGGAGGTGACCCGGGTGACCAGCTCGCCGGTGCTGCGCCGGGTCAGCGGGACCAGCGAGGCGCGGAAGTAGCGCCGGACCAGCGAGCCGCGGGCGTCCAGGACGACCCGCTCGGCGAGGGTGCCGAGCAGGATCCAGTGCCACATGCCCACCGCGCCGCCGACCACCAGCAGCCCGAGCAGCAGCAGGATCGGGGTGCGCAGGCCGGCGTCGGCGGAGAGGTTGTCCAGCAGCAGCTTGGTCACCATCGGGGTGGCCAGCTCCAGGGCGGAGCCGACCAGGGCGAGCCCCAGGCCCAGCAGCACGGTCCGCCGGTGCGGGCGGAGGAAGGACCAGAGCAGCCGCAGGTTGGGGAAGCGCCCGGGCGGATGGGACGGGTCGGTACGTGTCGGGACTGAAGCGGTCATGTTCGAAATTAGGTCATGAGTGCCCGATTATTGTCAAGCGATTACCGACGGGGCTACCATGCGCCCATGGTGAAACGGGCTCCGGCGGAGGAAGAGACGAGGACGCGGGCGCGGACCCGCCGGGCGATCCTGGAGGCGGCGGTGAGCGTGCTCGCCGAGCGCTCCGCGGCGCCGCTCTCCGATGTCGCCCGGGCGGCCGGGGTGGCCCGCAGCACGCTGCAGCGCTACTTCCCGGAGCGCTCCGACCTGATGGCCGCCCTGGGCGACCACGCCGACGAGGTCCTCCGGGAGGCCACCGAGCGGGCGCGCCCCGCCGAGGGGACCGGGGCCGAGGCGTTCGTGCGCCTGGCGGCCGAGTACTTCCCGCTGCGCGACGCCATCATGCTGGCCTGGGGGAGCGGCGAGGACATCGAGGACCTGGCGTGGGCCGAGGAGCCGGGGGAGTACGACCGGGCCCTCTACGCGCTGGTCGAGCGGGGCCACGCGGACGGGAGCATGGACCGGCGGATCGGCCCGCTCTGGGCGCAGCAGCTGCTCTGGGGGCACCTCTACTCCGGCTGGGCCTACTGCCACCAGGCCTCGGTCCCCCGGCACGAGGCGCTCAACCTCTGCCTGTACTCGCTGGTCAAGTCGGTCTGCGCGGGCGACCCGGCCGCGGCCGCCGCGGGCCTGGTCCCGCTCCCCGCCGAGCACTGACCGCCGGCCGGGGCCGGCCCGCCGCGCCGGGAACGGCCGGATGTGGCCGATAGCGGCCGATCGGGAACCCGGCGGATCCGGGTAGGCATACCGGCCGTTTCTCCAGGGAGGTTCGGAGAAGGGCGGACCGCCGCGCGCCCGCCGCCCCCTCCGCGGAGGCAGGGGCGGACTACCGGGAGTGCCGGGCGGAGGGTAGATTCGTTTCGTCACCGACAGAGCCGAGGACGACCGTGACACCGAGTTCCCCCACCCGGTTCCGTCCCATCGTGCGCGCCTTGGCGGCGATCGGCTGCGCGGGCGCCCTGGCGTCCGCCGCCCCGGCCGCCGCGGACGCGGCGGGCTCCGCATCCCCCGGAGCCGGCGCGGAACACGCCGCAACGGCCAGGATCGCCGCCGTCGAATGGTGCGGCATGGGCACCATCGGCGAGGTCGAGACCGACCACGGCGGCGGCCCGGCCGCCGCGCACTGGGACGGCGCGAACGACGGCGCCGAGGGCGACCGGCACTTCCGGTCCGCGCCCGAGCGCGCCTACAGCAGGGTCTCCGCCGACGGCGCCGCGCTGAACGCCCGCGCCTCGATCACCGACGCGCACCTCGACCCCGCCTGCGCCCTGCTGCCCGCCGCCGGCGGCGGCGAACCGGCCCAGCGGCTGGCCGAGGCCTTCGGCGCCGAGGACCTGGCCTCGGTCGAGGCGGTCGAGTCCCGGGCCCGGTGGACCGAGGAGCGCGGCGCGGCGGCCGATCTGGAGGTCCGCGGCCTGGAGGTGCTCGGCGAGCCGATCGACCTCGAAGCGGCCGAGGGCGGCGCGGTCGAGCGGACCTTCACCGCCGAGGGCCCCGCGGGCCCGGTCCGGGTGGACCTCACCGCGCGGGCCTCGGAGCACGGCCTGCCGGAGGGCGGCGAGACCGCCACCGCGGCCTGGGCCGGCCTCACCCTGCAGTTCGACGTCGCCGCGGCCGGCGGCGCGGAGCAGGGGGAGGCGGCGGACGTCAGCGGCACCTACCGGGTCGACCTGGCCGGGACGGGCGTGCACGGCGGCCGGGTGCTGACCGAGCCCTCCCCGCCCGAGGACGGGGGCGGGGGGACCGAACCCAGCCCGCGGCCGGCCCCCGGCCCCGAGCACGCCCCGCGGACGGAGCCCTCGCCGGAGGAGACCGGCGGCGGGGACCGCGGCGGGGAGCGGCCCGGGGAGGAGCCCGGGACCGAGGGCCCCGGCGGTACCGGCGACCGCTCCACCGAGCCGGGCGGCGGCACCGGTTCCACCGGGCCGGGCGGCGGCGCCTCTCCGAGCCCCTCATCGGGACCGCAGAGCCCGACCGGGACGCCCGGCACGGACGGCCTCGCCCTGGACCCCGACGCGTCGACCGGCGGTGGCGGCGGCAGGCTGCCGGTCACCGGCCAGGCCCTGATCGGGATGGCCGCCACCGGCCTGGCCTCGCTCGCGGCCGGCGCCGCCGCGCTCTACCTGGGCCGCTCCCGCTCCTCGGCCTCCGGAGACGACTGACCCCGCCCCGCCGCCCCTGACCGGCGGCCCCCACCGTTGATCTTGGACTCATCGACCGGTCCCGGTCTGCGGGCCCGCACCGGCGAGCGGTCCTCGACCGGTCGATGAGTCCAAGATCAACGCCCTCGGTGGGGCGGGGCTCCTTCCGCTGCGTCGGGTCGGCCCTGGGTGAACTCCTGGGCGAAGGCGGCGTGCACGGTCAGCGCGTGCGTGGTGACCACCGGGACGCGCACGCAGGTGGCGGCGGCCCGCAGGTCCGGGTGGCCGAGGATCTTCCGCGACTCGTTGCAGGCCTTCAGCTCCTCCGAGGAGCAGCCGTCCCCCTTCAGCGAGCCGGCCCACGGCACCGCGTTCACCGCCGGCGGCGCCGGGAACGGGCCCGGCTCCTCGCCGACGGCGGCGCGGTGCGCCGCAGGCGGCCGCCGCGGGCGGCCCGGCGGCGCATGTCCCACATGCACAGCGCCATGGGGGCGGTGCGCACCCGGAGCGGGAGCCGCGGGTAGACGGCGCGGACCACGGCGGTGAGCCGGTCGAAGCGGCGCTGCGAGCGCGGCCCCCAGGGCAGGCCCAGCCCGTCGCGCACGTGCGCGGGGAGCAGGCCCGCGGCGAGGAACCGCTGCAGCCGCACCGGCGGCACCAGCAGCGGGTTGCGGGGGTGGAACAGGTCGCGGGCGATGCCGCGGGCGGCCTCGCCGGGGCGGAGCGCGGAGACCGAGTCGGACCAGTAGCGCTCGAAGTCGTCCCGGGTCGGCGGCCAGCGGTCCGCCGGGCAGCCCAGCGCGGTGGCGTACACCGCGGCCTGCCGGTAGGCGGCCTCCCTGCGCTCCGGCGGCAGCGGTCCCATCGCGGTCTCGTAGAGCCGGAGGCCGCCCTCGTACAGGGTGGCCGCGACCCAGATCTGGAGGTCGGGGTCGCGGGCGTCGTAGCCGGGGCCGCGGACCCGGCCGTGCGCCGCCCGGACGGTGCGGGACACCCGGTCCACCTCCTCGGGGGTCCCCACGGCCATGGTGTAGACGAAGGTCAGCGTGGCGCGCAGCCGGTCCAGCGGGCGCTGCGCGAAGTCGCTGTGGTCGGCGACGCCCTGCCCCACCCCGGGGTGGCTCACCTGCATCAGGATCGCGTAGGCGGCGCCGCCGAGCACCGCGGCCTCCCCGCTGATCCGGCGCAGTTCCGACCGGTCGCCACCCGTTGCCGCCTCCATGGGCCCGATGCTACGGGGGCCGCGCCGGACGGCTCCGGCGGCTCTCCGGAAACGGCGGCACGGGCACATTCCTACCGGTCGGTAGGGGGTTGTCCGGGCGGGCGGCCGACTCTAGTGTGACTCGCACCACTCTAACCGAACGCTGTTAGGAACGTTGGAGCGAGGAAGGGTCCCGCATGGCACTGCGCACCTCCGGACCGGCCGCGGCGGCTCGCGGCGAAGGGGTCCCCGGCTCCCCGCGGGCCTGGGTCATCGTCGGGATGCTCGTCATCCTGATGGGCCTCAACTACGCGGACAAGCTGGCGTTCGGCCTCGCGGCCAACCCGGTGATCGAGGAGTTCGGGCTCACCGCGACCCAGTACGGCTTCGCCAACAGCATCTTCTACGTGCCCTTCTTCATCGCCACCCTGGCCGTGGGGTTCTACGCGAACAAGGCCCCGGCCACCCGGCTGCTGGGCGTCATCGCGGTGCTGTGGGGCGTCGCCCAGATCTCCATGGTCTTCGCCGCCGGGCTCGGCATGATCCTGTTCTCCCGCATCCTGCTCGGCGCCTCGGAGGGGCCCACCTACGGGCTGGTCAACCACGCCGCCTTCAAGTGGCTCCGGGAGGCCGACCGGAGCCTGGCCAGCTCGCTGCTGTCGGCCGGCGGCTCGCTCGGCGTCCTGATCGGCGCCCCCGTGCTGACCTGGCTGATCGTCGAGCACGGCTGGCGGGCGGCGTTCCTCGGCTCCGGTCTGGCCAGCATCGCCTGGTGCGCGGTGTGGCTGCTCATCGGCAGGGAGGGGCCGCTCACCGGCGCCACCGGGGCGGAGGGGGCGAAGCGGGGCGGGCCCGAGGCCGGTCCGGCCGGCCCGGAGCGGGCGGCGGCCCCCGCGGCGGAGCCCGGCTTCTGGCGGATCGTGCGCACCCCCACCTTCATCGCGGTCTCCCTGGCCGCGTTCGCCGCCAACTGGGGCATCTCGGTCAAGCTCGCCTTCATGCCGCTCTACGTGCAGAACGTGCTGGGCCTCACCGAGCACCAGACCAGCCTCTACCTGATGGCCAGCCAGCTCTTCACCGTGCTCTGCGTCTACATCGGGCTGGCCTTCCTGATCAAGGCGCTGATGGGCCGGGGTGTGACCAGCAGGGGCGCGCGCGGCGTGCTCGGCGGGGTGTGCCTGCTGGTCGCCGGGGTCTCGCTGTTCGGGTTCGTGCTGCTGCCGCTGGTCCCGCTCAAGCTCGGAGTGAGCATCCTCGGCGCCCTCGGGCTGATCGCCTTCCCGGTGGGCAGCACCGTCATCGGGCAGATCGCCCCGACCGGCAAGCGGGCCGGCGTGCTGGGCGCCTACGCCTCGGTCTACGGCATCGCCGGCGTGATCGGCCCGCTGGTCACCGGGCTGTTCGCCGACGCCGGCGCCACCCAGGCGGCGGGCCTGGACACCGGGCTGATGTTCTGGGGCGGGCTCACCCTGGTCTGCGGCGCCGTCGCGGTGGTCTTCACCCGCCCGGAGCGGGACGCCCGCCGGCTCGCCGCAGGCCGGTAGAGAAGGGGCGGGCCTGGGCATAACCACCGCCGACGGCCACGGAGACGACGGGGGAGACCGGGATGTCACTGACCTTCGGCGGCGGTCCGCTCAGCAAGAACGCGCCCGAAACGGTGAACTACACCCTCTCGGCGCCGCGGCACGCGCTGTTCATGCAGCCGTTCCCGCGCCGGGTGCGGGCGGTGCTGGCCGGCACCGCCGTGCTCGACACGGTCCGGGGCCACCTGCTGCACGAGACCGGCCTGATGCCGCAGCTCTACGTGCCCGCCGAGGACCTGCGCGGCGGCAGCCTCACCCCCAGCGACCACACCACGCACTGCCCCTACAAGGGGGACGCCGCCTACTGGCACCTCACCGTCGGCGGGCGCACCGCGGAGAACGCGGTCTGGGCCTACCCCGACCCCCGCCCGGAGGCGTCCTGGCTGCGCGGCCTCTCCTCGCTCTACTGGGACGCCGCCGACTCCTGGTTCGACGAAGAGGAGGAGGTCCACGCCCACCTGCGGGACCCCTACCACCGGGTGGACACCCGGCCGGCGAGCGTGCTGGTCCGGGTCCGCCACGGCGACCAGGTCGTCGCGCTGAGCGGGAATGCCAGGGTGCTCTCCGAGACCGGTCTGCCCAACCGCTACTACATCCCGGCCGACGACGTCCGCACCGACCTGCTCGTCCCCAGCGGCACCGACCACCACTGCCCGTACAAGGGCCGGGCCCGCTACTGGCACCTGCGCACCGGCGACCGGGACCTGGTCGACGCGGCCTGGAGCTTCACGACCCCGCTCTCCGACGGCAGGGACGTGCGCGACCACTACTGCTTCCTCCACGACGAGCTGGAGACCACCACCGAGCCCAAGTGAGGCCCGGCCCGGACGGGCGCGGGCGGCCGTCCACAGCGCCCCGCGGAGCGGTCCCCGCCCGTCCCGCGGGAGCGGTACTGTCGCATGCGTGCCTGAACTCCCCGATGTCGAGACCCTGCTGGACGCGGCCGTCACCGCCCTGGGCGGCACCCGGCGCGAGGGCCAGGCGGAGATGGCCGCGGCCGTCTCCGACGCCGTCGCCGCCCAGGAGCACCTCGTGGTGCAGGCCGGCACCGGAACCGGGAAGTCGCTGGCCTACCTGGTACCGGCCATCCGCCACGCCCTCGCCGAAGAGGCCACCGTCGTGGTCTCCACCGCCACCCTCGCGCTGCAGCGCCAGCTGATCGAGCGGGACCTGCCCCGGCTGGCCGCGGCGCTGGCGCCGCTGCTCGGCCGCGAGCCGACCTTCGCGATCCTCAAGGGCCGCCGGAACTACCTGTGCCGGCAGAAGCTGAGCGGCGCCGGGGAGGCCGCCGAGGACCCCGAGGCCGAGCTCTTCGACCCGCGCCGGCTCTCCGCGATGGGGCGCCAGGTGAAGCGGCTGCACGAGTGGGCGGAGGAGACCGGGACCGGCGACCGGGACGACCTCGCCCCCGGCGTCGGCGACCTCGCCTGGCGCCAGGTCTCGGTGGCCGGGAACGAGTGCATCGGCGCCGCGGCCTGCCCCTTCGGCCAGGAGTGCTTCGCCGAGCTGGCCCGCGAGGCGGCCGGCGAGGCCGACATCGTGGTCACCAACCACGCCCTGCTCGCCATCGACGCCATGCAGGGCTACCACATCCTCCCCGACCACCCGGTGCTGGTCGTGGACGAGGCCCACGAGCTGGTCGACCGGGTCACCTCGGTGGCCACCGCCGCGCTGGGCGACCGGGCCGTCTCGGCCGCCGCCAAGCGCGCCGCGCGCCTGGTCGAGCCGGACACCACCGAGCGGCTCGGCGAGGCCGCCGACGGGCTCGCCCTGATGGTCGCCGACCTGGACCCCGGCCGGCTGGACCACATCGACGAAGGGCTGGCCGGCGCGGTCGCCGCGGTCCGCGACACCGCGCACTCCTGCATCACCGCGGTCAAGGCGGTCAGCGCCGAGGGCGACGCGGACACCACCGCGGCCCGCCGCCGCACCCTGGCCGCCCTGGAGGAGGTGCACGACGCCGCGGTCCGGCTGCTGGAGTCCTTCGAGCCGCCGCTGCGCGACCGGACCTCGGTGGTGTGGCTGGCCAAGGGGCCGCACACCCCGCCCGCCCTGCACGTCGCCCCGCTCGGCGTCGGCGGGCTGCTCCGGGAGAAGCTCTTCGGCGACCGCACCACCGTGCTCACCTCGGCCACCCTCGCCCTGGGCGGGGGCTTCGGCGCGCTGGCCGCGCAGTGGGGCCTGGGCCGGCGGACCGACACCGGGGACCCCGGCCCGGACGGCGGCGGGGAGGACGCGGACGGGGCGGAGCGGCGCGGCGACGCCGACACCGCGGCGGGCGAGCCGCGCTGGCGCGGGCTGGACGTCGGCTCCCCCTTCGACCACCGGCGCAGCGGCATCCTCTACGTGGCCCGGCACCTGCCGCCGCCCGGCCGGGACGGGCTGGACGAGCGGTACCTGAAGGAGATCGAGGAGCTGATCGGGGCGGCCGGCGGGCGCACCCTGGGGCTGTTCTCCTCGATGCGGGCCGCCTCCGCCGCGGCGGAGGAGATGCGCGAGCGGCTGGACGTCCCGGTCCTGTGCCAGGGCGAGGACTCCACCGGGCAGCTGGTGGAGCGGTTCGCCGCGGACGAGCAGAGCTGCCTGTTCGGCACCCTCTCGCTCTGGCAGGGGGTGGACGTGCCCGGGCCCTCGCTGCAGCTGGTCATCGTGGACCGGATCCCCTTCCCGAGGCCGGACGACCCGCTGGCCTCGGCGCGGCAGCGCTCCATCGGCGCGCACGGCGGCAACGGGTTCATGGCGGTGGCGGCCACGCACGCCGCGCTGCTGCTGGCCCAGGGCACCGGCCGGCTGCTGCGCTCCACCGGGGACCGGGGCGTGATCGCGGTGCTCGACCCGCGGCTGGCCACCGCCAGGTACGGCGGCTTCCTGCGCTCCTCGCTGCCGCCCTACTGGGAGACCGGGGACCCGGAGGTGGCCCGGGGCGCGCTCCGCCGCCTCGACGCCCTCGCCGCGGAGCGGGAGCCCGCCGCCGCGGCGGGCTGACGGCCCGGCCGGAGCGGCCGGGGAGCCCGCCCGCGCCCCGATGCCCGCTCCCATCCGGTCTGCGCACCGTGCGCCCTTCTGAGCGGGGGCGTCCGGCGGATCGGGTGAGGCGGGCCGGTCCCGGGACTCTGAGCGGTCCGCCCGCTCTACGGCGCCGTCGCATCCGGTCCGCCCGGCGGCCGTGCGCCCTCCGGTCCGCGCGCGCCGGATCAGGCCGGGAGCGAGCGGCTCGGACGAGGAGCGGGAGACGGGGCCGCGTGCGGGCAGAGCGCCCGCGCCGGGCCGCGGTCCGCGCGGTGATCCGTCCGGCTGCCGCGCGCGGGTTCAGAGGGGGAGAGCACCGGCCGGGCGCAGGGGCGGAGAGGGCCTCGCGCGCCTGCGATCGCCGCAGGTGCCGAGGTGCGTTTGCGGAGGGCGGCCGTCTCCGGGCCGGAGGGCGGCTGATGGGGCGGTCGGCGGCCCGCGGCCACCGGCCGGGGGCGGTATCAGAGCCGTCGGAAGAGGAGCGGTCGGCGCGGCTGGCGGGGCGCTTCCCTGCGCCCGCCCGCGCCGCCGGCCTCCCGCCGGCGCTCTAGCGGCGCAGCCGGTAGCCGAAGAGCCGGACCGCGTACCCGGGCGACTCCTCGTCCTCGCCCGGCTGGAACTGCCAGCGCTCCTCGTGCCCGCCGGTGGTCAGCTCGTTCCAGACCAGGTCGATCAGTTTCAGCCGGGCGACCACCGAGGCGGCCGGGTCCAGGACCACCGAGTAGGAGCGGTCCGCGAGCCGCTGGGTCACCATCCCGACGGGCTGGCCGTCCCAGACGGCCGGCACCGGGGCGTGCCCGATCTCGACGTCGCAGAGACGGAGCTGCTGGATCTCCTCCTCCAAGGCCTCCCCGGCCATCGCGTCGTCCAGCTTCAGGGCCTCTTCGAGCTCGTCGCGGTCGGCGTCGTCGCGCAGGTAGGCGTGGTAGGTGCGATGGCCGCAGACGCGGCAGAGGCGCCGGACGACGCACCGGGCCAGGCCGTAGGCGGACTGCGCCTCGCCGGTGCCCTGGTAGTCGCTCACCTGGCGGCTCTGGCCGCATTCGCAGCACAAGGCCGTGAGATCCCGCTTCATTCCTCAGTCCCCCTCCCAGGGGAGTATGCGATGGAAGCGGCCGGTAAGGGAACCGCCCTGATCGGCGAGATGCTTCAAACTTGTGCCGATCAATGGCCAAAAAGCCGCGTATTACCCGAATCGCACCTGGCGGTCCACACCTTCCGGCGCCGCTGTGAGATAGCTTGCCCTCCATCCGGGGCCGGGCGCCAGAGCCCGGGCGTCACGGGCCCTCCGCGGCCTTCCCGGCCTTCCCCGCCGGACCGCCGCCCGCGGCCTTCCCGGAGCCGCCTCCGGACCCCTCCGCCGGCCGGTCGCCGGGGGCCGGCTCCGCCCCGCCGGCGGGCTCCCCGGCGGCCCGGCGCTCCTCCTCGGTCCCTTCGAGCAGCGGGTGCTCGGCCACCTCGTAGCGCTTGATGTACACGCTGAGGAACGCCTGGAGGCTGGCGCCCGCGGGCAGCGCGAGCAGCGCGCCGGGGGCGCCCAGCACCGCCGCCCCGGCCAGCACCGCGCCGAACGCCACGGCCGGGTGCATGTCCAGCGTCCGGGCGGTGATCCGGGGCTGCAGCACGTAGTTCTCGAACTGCTGGTAGACGGTGATGAACACGAGCATCCACAGCGCCGGGAACGGGCCGCCGATCAGCGCCACCACCACCGGGAGCGCCCCGCCGATGTAGGTGCCGACGGTCGGGATGAACTGGGAGAGCACGCCGACCCACAGCGCCAGCGCGAACGCGTAGTCCACGTCCAGCACGACCAGCGCCGCGAAGTGGGCTGCGGTGGAGATCAGCGCGAGCAGGGCGCGGGAGTAGATGTAGCCGCCGGTCTTGTCGATCGCGATCTCCCAGGCCCGCAGCACCTCGCTCTGCGTGCGGGGCGGCAGCACCGAGCAGATGGTGCGCCGGAACCGCGGCCCGTCGGCGGTCAGGTAGAAGGTGAACAGCGCCACCGTCAGCCCGTTGAAGAGGAGCAGGAGCAGCGCGGTCCCGGCGCCCCAGGCGTTCTCCGCCGCGCTGGAGGCCCACTGGTTGAGCTGGCCGCTGACGTCGGTCAGCTCGGCGAGCAGGATCTCCGGCTGGAAGTCGGCGTTGAAGGTGCTGTTGACCCAGCTCAGCAGGGCCCGGCTCATCGCCGGGATCTGCACGGCGAACTCCAGCACCTGGCCGACCAGCATCGACCCGAGCACCGAGACGAACACCGCGAGCACGCCCAGCGCGGCCAGCATCACCGCGCCGGTGGCCAGCCCGCGCGGCCAGCGGTGCCGGTGCAGCCAGTTGACCGCGGGCTCCAGCGCCAGGGCGAGGAAGAGCGAGATGAGCAGCAGCACCAGCAGGCCGCGCAGCTGGAAGAAGAGCCATCCGGCGACGGCGAAGCCGATGACGGTCCACACCGCGAGCATCATCGCGCGCGGCAGCCACGACGGCATGCCGGTCTTGTCAGGATGGGTCATGGGTGCGTTGGCGCGGAGACTCCCGCCCCGCGGGCGGAAGGGAGCGCTTCCTCCTCAGTCTGTCGGGTCGCCCGGCCGCGCCGGGAAGCGGCCGGGCCGTCGGGGCCCGCGTCCGGTTCCGGGGCCCGCCCCGGCCGGCCGCGCGGTGGAGGCCACCCTGCCCGCCCCGGCTGTGAACCCGCTGAGAGGAGCGGCCGTCCGCACCCGGAGGCTCAGTCGTCCAGGGAGAGCCCGCGCTTGTTCCGAGCGGTCCACTCGCGCATCCGCTTGGGATAACCGACGACCAGGACATCGTAGACGGGGACCGCCAGCTTCCGCGCCACCTTGCGGATCACGTCGGGGGACCCGACCCGGCGCCGGGTCCACTCCCCGTCGTGCGCGACGCCCACCGCGGTGGTCCCGGTGGCGAACGTCTCCGGCTCGACGTAGAACTCCACGCCCGTCCTGGACCGGGCGAAATCGATCAGCGCCTTCACATCGGAGTCCTCGGCCGGGCGGTCGAAGCGGGCCTTGCCGCGCCGCCGCGCCCTGCGGAGTCCGAACCGGTCTCGCCATCCCATGTGCGTCGTGCTCCCGTTCACGCCGTGGTGCCGCCGTGCGGTACTCGGGCGTCGTGCTCGGCCCTTGCAAAGGAGTCTATCCGCCCGGTGCGACGGGACTTTTCGCATTTCCCGCACACCGGAGTGACCGCGCTGCTACGTTCGGTGGCCGATAGGGGAGAGGGGGTCGCTCGTCGTGACTCTGTGGACGTGGGTGGCCGAGACGGCGCGGCGCTTCCGCGAAGAGGAGCGTCCGGAGCTGGCCGACGCGGTGGTGCGGCTGCCGCTGCTGGCCGCCGAAGGGGAGACCGAGCGGATCCGCACGGTGCTGCCGTCGGCCCTGCGCGCGCTGCGCGAGGCCGACGGCTTCCTCCCGGTCTGGCTGGAGGGCTACTTCAGGCACTGGCCGCTGGCCGCGCGGGTCGGCCACCGCGGGGAGGGGACCACGGCGCTCGCCGCCGCCGAGGAGGCGCTGGTCGCCGCGCACGGCGAGGCCGAGGACGCCGACGACGCCGCGGCCTCCTGCGGCCCGGCGTCGTGCGCCGCGCAGAACGTCCTGGACTGCTACGCCAACATCGACGGCCCCGGCCGCACCGCGGACCGGACCGCGCTGCTCGCCGAGGCCATGGCGCACTCCGGTCCGGGCCACCCGGCCTGGGAGGCGCTGGTCGTCGCGCACGCCGACATGCTCATCGACGACGAGCGCCCCGAGGAGGCCGTCCGCGAGCTGGACCTGCGCGCCGAGGAGATCCGCGGGGCCGGCGCCGAGGTCGGCATGGAGTACGGCTTCGCCTATGTGCGCGCGCTCCGCTACCAGGACCGGTACACCGACGCGCTGCTCGTGCTGGAGCGGCTGGAGGAGGGGGCGCTGGCCTCGGTCCCGGCCGGGACGGCGCGCACCGCCGCGGCCCGGCGGCTCCGGTTCGAGCGCGCCCGCCTGCTGGCCTGGCTCTCCCGGGCCGGGCTGAAGCCGGCCGAGGAGGCGGCGGCCGCGCTGCCCGACGCCACCGAGGCCGACGCCCACCCGCGGCTCCGCAAGGCCTGGACCGACGCGGCCGAGGACCTCGCCGCCCAGGGCGCGCTGGCCAACGACTGGAAGACCGGGGTGGCCCTGACCACCTGGTCCCGCTATGCCGAGCGGGTCGGCGCGGACCGCCGGTGCGCGCAGCTCTCGCTGACCGCGGCCCGGCTGGCCGCCGCGCGCGGCGCCCGCTGGGTGGGGGAGAGCGCGCTGGCCCGGGCCCGGCGCGCGCTGGGGCGCATCCGCCGCTCCGACGAGCTCGCCGCCGACCTGGACGAGGCCCGCGGCCTGGTGCTCGGCCTGCCCCCGGTGGTCCTCCCGGTCGGCGCCGCCGACCTCGTCGCCGAGCTGCGCAAGGAGCCCAGGGAGACGGTCGACCCCGAGCGCCAGGCCGACCTGGTCGTCGCGGCCCGCACCGAGCGCCCGGACGACTCCGTCCTGCTCAGCGCCCTCGGGCAGGTGGGGCGGACGCTCAAGCTCGGCGACACCGCCGCCGAACCGCAGTGGTCCCGGGTCCGCCGCGCCCCCAGCGACCAGCGCGCCGCGCTCTCCCTGCTGGAGACCCTGCTGCAGGACAACGACACCGCCGGGGTGCGGGTCCTGGTCCGCACGCTCACCGAGGCGGCGCTCACCCCGTCCACCCCGAACTGACCCGCCGCCGGGAGGAGAGGCGCGGGCGCAGAGGCTGTCGGGCATGCGGCCGGTCGCCCGGGGTGTCCGGCCGCGGGTCGGGAGAGGCGGGGTTCGGGGGCTCGGCGTAGCCGCGGCCGCTGCGGGCCGCGCGCCGCCGGGCCCCCGAACCCCGCCTTCCCCGTTGGTCTTGGAGTTGCGGGGGTATCAGGGCGCCCTGATACCCCCGCAACTCCAAGACCAACGGGGCGGGCCGCTGCCGGGCGTTCCGGGCGGCCGGCCGGATGCCCGACGGTCTCTCAGGCGGGAAGAGCGGGCTCGGCCAGTACCTCGCCGGCCGGGTAGGCCAGGGCGGCCTTGGGCAGGTCGGACGGGCGGCCGCTGGACAGCACCCGGACGGCGCCGGTGCGCCGGGCCCCGGGGGCGGGCTCCGCGCCGATCCGGCGCAGCGCCTGGGCGGCGACCGCCTGCGCCGCGGTGAACAGGGCGGGGCCGCCGCCGAGCGCCGCGGAGATCTCCGCGCCCACCAGGTCGTAGTGGGTGCAGCCGAGGACCACGCCGCGCACCCCGGCCGGGGTGCGCTCGGCGGCGTAGGCCACCGCCGACGCGATCGCCCCGGGGTCGGCCGACTCCACCGCCTCGGCCAGCCCGAGGCAGGCCACCGCGGCGACCTCGCCGCCCGGGGCGAACCGGTCGATCAGGTCCTGCTGGTAGCGGCTGGCGGTGGTGGCCCGGGTGGCCCACACCGCGATCGGGGCGCCGCGCTCGGCGGCCGGCTTGATCGGCGGGACCGTCCCGATCACCGGGGTGCCCGGTTCGAACTCGGCGCGCAGCGCCACCAGGCCGTTCACCGACGCGGTGTTGCACGGCACCACGATCGCGTCGGGCTCCAGCGCCGCCGCGGCGCGGGCCCCGGCCAGTACCCGGCCGATGATGTCCTCGGGCGTCCGGGGCCCCCACGGCATGTGGTCGGGGTCCATGGACAGGATCAGGTCGGCGTCCGGGCGGGCCGTGCGGAGCGCGGCGGCGGTGGACAGCATTCCGATACCGGAGTCGATGAGGGCTATGCGCACGTCACCCGATGATATGGCCTCCCCGCCCCGGCCGGCCCGGGCGCGACCCGCCGGAGCGGGCCGCGTCCCGGCGGCGGTCAGAGCCCGCCGATGCCGTTCCGGTGCCGCTCGGCCAGTTCCCGGTAGACGCCGGGGTTGGCGTCCACCCACCCCTGGGCGGTGGGGCTGAGCGGCCCGCGGACCCGGGCCGGGACGCCCACCGCGAGGGTGCCCGCGGGGATCTCGGCGCCCGGCGGCACCAGGGCGCCGGCGGCGACCATGGCCCGGTCGCCGACCACCGCGCCGTCCTGGACCGTGGCGCCGTTGCCGATCAGCGCCTCCCGGCCGATCCGGGCCGCGTGCACCGTGCACAGGTGGCCGACGGTGGCGCCGTGGCCGATCTCGGTCACCGAGCCGTCGGTGTGCAGCACGGAATTGTCCTGGACGTTGGCGCCGGAACGGACGATGATCGGGCCGAAGTCGGCGCGGAGCACCGCGCCGTACCAGACCGAGGCGCCCTCCTCCACGGTGACGTCGCCGATCAGGGTCGCCGTCGGGGCGACCCATGCCCCGGGGGCGATGCTGGGCTTCGCGCCCTCGAATTGAAAGAGTGGCATGCGGAACAGCGTAGGCCGAGTCGCCCTACCGACCGGTAGGCGTAGGGTTGCTCGGGGCCGTCCGTCGTCTATGGCGCCGCGCAGCGCCGAAGTGGGTGAGTGAACGTGCATCGTCAGCCTCCGCAGCGGGACTTCGCCGACCACGTCGCGGCCGTTCAGCGACTGCGCAGGGACTTCGCCGCACTCCCCGAGGGGGCGCCGGTCCGCCTGGCCAAGCCGACCTCCAACCTGTTCCGGTTCCGCGAGTCCGGTGACGCGCCCCGGCTGGACGTCTCCGCCTTCACCTCGGTGATCTCGGTGGACCCGGTCCGGCGGACCGCCGAGGTCGGCGGCATGACCACCTATGAGGACCTGGTCGCCGCCACCCTGCGGCACGGGCTGATGCCGCTGGTGGTGCCGCAGCTGCGCACCATCACCCTGGGCGGAGCCGTCACCGGTCTGGGCATCGAGTCCGCCTCGTTCCGGAACGGGCTGCCGCACGAGTCGGTCCAGGAGATCGAGGTCCTCACCGCCACCGGCGACACCGTGGTGGCGCGCCCGGACAACGAGCACGCCGAGCTGTTCCGCGGGTTCCCCAACTCCTACGGCACGCTCGGCTACAGCCTGCGGCTCCGCATCGAGCTGGAGCCGGTCGCGCCCTTCGTGCACCTGCGCCACCTGCGGTTCGCCGACGCCAAGGAGGCGATGGACGCCTTCTCCCGGATCTGCGCCGAGCGCGAGCACGGCGGCGAGCGGGCCGACTTCGTGGACGGGGTCGCCTTCGGCCCCGACGAGCTCTACCTGACCGTCGCCTCCTTCACCGACAGCGCGCCGTGGACCAGCGACTACACCGGCAACGACATCTACTACACGTCGATCCCGCGCTACGCGGGCAGCGGCCCCGGCGACTACCTCACCACCGAGGACTACCTGTGGCGCTGGGACACCGACTGGTTCTGGTGCTCGCGGGCGTTCGGCGTGCAGAACCCGCGGATCCGGAGGCTCTGGCCGCGCTCGCTCAAGCGCTCCGACGTCTACCGCAGGCTGGTCGCGCTGGACCGGCGGACCGACTTCAGCCGGCTGCTCAACCACTACCGGGGGCTGCCCCAGCAGGAGCCGGTCATCCAGGACATCGAGGTCGGGGTGGAGCGCGGCGCGGAGTTCCTGGAGTTCTTCCACTCCGAGATCGGCATGTCGCCGATCTGGATGTGCCCGCTGCGGCTGCGGGACCGGCCGGAGGGGGCGGCGGAGCCGGGCCCCGCGGAGGACGGCCCCACCTGGCCGCTCTACCCGCTGGAGCGGGACCGGCTCTACCTGAACTTCGGCTTCTGGGGGATGGTGCCGATGGAGCGCGGCCGGCGCCGGCACCACCACAACCGCCTGGTCGAGGAGGAGGTCTCCCGGCTGGGCGGGCATAAATCCCTCTACTCGGACGCCTACTACACCGAGGACGAGTTCTGGCGGCTCTACAACGGCGACGGCTACCGGGCGCTGAAGGACGCCTACGACCCCCAGGGGCGCCTTCTCGACCTCTACGCCAAATGCGTCAGCAACAGGTGAGATGACACGCCGACCCCCGCTCCGGGGGAGTCGGGGCGACGTGCCGTGACGAAGAGGAGCGAACATGCGGCTTGCGGAGATCTTCGAACGCGTCGTGGGCACCGGCGCGCCCGTAGCGTTCCGCGCCTATGACGGCAGCACGGCAGGCGATCCCGACAGCGACGTGGCCATCGTGGTCCGCACCCCGGTGGCCCTCAACCACCTGGCCCGGTCGCCGGGCGCGCTGGGGCTCACCCGCGCCTACGTCTCCGGCCACATCGACCTCGAAGGCGACATGTACACCGCGCTCAAGCGGATGAGCGACGTCGTCTTCGCGGAGCGCCCGGCGCTCTCCGCCCGGGAGCTGGCCGGGATCGTGCGGAGCATCGGCTGGGTCAAGTTCGTCAACCGGGTCGCCCCGCCGCCGCAGGAGATGACCCGCTCGCGCCTGTCCGGGCTGGGCTGGCGGCACAGCAGGAGCCGCGACGCGGAGGCCATCCACCACCACTACGACGTCTCCAACGCCTTCTACCGGCTGGTGCTCGGACCATCGATGACCTACACCTGCGCGGTGTTCCCCACCGAGGAGGCCTCCCTGGAGGAGGCCCAGTTCGCCAAGTACGAGCTGGTCTCCCGCAAGCTCGACCTGCGCCCGGGGATGCGGCTGCTGGACGTCGGCTGCGGCTGGGGCGGGATGGTGATGCACGCGGCCAGGGAGCACGGCGTCAAGGCGCTCGGCGTGACGCTCTCCAAGGAGCAGGCCGAGTGGGCGAGCAAGCGGATCGCCCAGGAGGGCCTGGGCGACCTGGCCGAGGTCCGGCACATGGACTACCGGGACCTCCCGGACGGCGCCTACGACCGGATCAGCTCGATCGGCCTGACCGAGCACATCGGCAAGAAGAACGTGCCGGACTACTTCGCCGGGCTGCACGCCAAGCTCAAGCCGGGCGGCCGGCTGCTCAACCACTGCATCACCCGGCCGCGCAACGACGAGCCGCCGATGAAGCCGGGCGGGGTGATCAACCGCTACGTCTTCCCCGACGGCGAGCTGGAGGGGCCGGGCTGGCTGCAGTCGAAGATGAACGACGCCGGCTTCGAGATCCGGCACCAGGAGAACCTCCGCGAGCACTACGCGCTCACCCTGCGCGAATGGTGCGCCAACCTGGAGCGCAACTGGGACGCGGCGGTGCGCGAGGTCGGCGAGGGCACCGCCCGGGTGTGGCGGCTGTACATGGCCGGCTGCGTGCTGGGCTTCGAGAAGAACGTGGTCCAGCTCCACCAGATCCTCGGGGTGAAGCCGGACGGCGCCGACGCGCGCATGCCGCTCCGACCGTCCTTCTCCTGACCGCGCCCCCGGCCGCTCCGCACCGCGGGCGGCCCTCCGCTCCGCGGCGCTCCCCGCGCCGCGGGGCGGAGGGCCGCGACACGGCCGGCGGCGCGGCCGGGCCCGGCGCCGGGGAAGCGGGCCGGGTAGGGGATCATGGGAGGCATGCCGGAAGAACCCCAAGACGACCGCCGGCGGGCCGCCGCGCTCGCCATCGAGATCATCGACGCCTACGTCCGCTCCGACCGGGACGCGCTGGCCGGGTCCGCCGCCCGGGCGCAGGAGGAGGGGGCCGTCGAGACGGTCACCTCGGAGCTGCGGGTCTTCACCGCCTTCCTGACCCGCCGGGTGCAGGAGACGGGCGTCGTCTACAAGCCGGCGGACTCGCGCGAGGCGGTGGCCGCGGCCGTCGCCGACATGCTCCCGCCCGAGCTGGAGTTCGCCGTGGTGACCGCCTGGGAGGCCTACTCGGTCGGCGAGGAGGAGGCCGCGGAGCGGCTCTCGCACGGCGACCCGATGGTGGCGGTGCACATGCTGGCCGCGTTCTGCGCGGCGGTCGGCCGGGCCGTCTACCGGCCGGCCGAGCTCATCTCCACGCTGCGGATCGCGGCCGGCGTCGCCGAGGGGGGCCCGGACCAGGAGGCTTGACACGAGAGGTCGCTGTGTAAAGAGTGTGGGGCGAGACACACCAGTCGGAAGGCCCCCCATGCTCTCCACGCCGCCGGCCGAAGTGGCCGACATCGACCTCTCCTCGATGAAGTTCTGGAGCCGGTCGCCGAGCGAGCGCCACCGCGACTTCGCTCGGCTCCGCCGGCACGCCCCGGTGTTCTTCGCCGAGCCGGACATGGGCCCGGTGCCCGCCGGGCCCGGCTACTACGCGCTGGTCCGCCACGCCGACGTGGTCGAGGCCAGCCGCACCCCGCAGGTCTTCGCCTCCGAGCCGAGCGCCATCTCCATCCCGGACATGCCGCAGGAGTTCGCCGAGTACTTCGGGTCGATGATCAACATGGACGACCCGCGGCACGCGCGGCTGCGCCGGATCGTCTCCCGCGGCTTCACCCCCCGGATGCTCGCCAAGCTCGACGACGACGTCCGCCGCGAGGCCGCGCTGATCGTGGACGGCCTGCTGGAGAAGGGGCCGTGCGACTTCGTCTCCGAGGTGGCCGCCCGGCTGCCGCTCAACATCATCTGCGCGATGATGGGCATCCCGGAGGACCTGCGGGAGACCGTCTTCGCCGACTCCAACATCGTGCTGGCCGGCAACGACCCCGACTACCTGGGCGAGGACGCCGACACCGCGGTGCACCGGCTGCTGGAGGCCGGGGCGGAGCTCTCCGGGATCCTCGCCGAGCTGGCCGGGGAGCGCCGCCGCCGGCCCGCCGACGACCTCACCTCCGCCCTGGTGCACGCCAACATCGACGGCGAGCTCCTCACCGACCAGGAGCTCGGCTCCTTCTTCATCCTGCTGGCGGTGGCCGGCAACGAGACCACCCGGAACGGCATCAGCCACGCGCTCGAGCTGCTCACCCTCCACCCCGACCGGCGGGAGCTGTGGTGGTCGGACTTCGAGGCGCACGCCGGGACCGCGGTGGAGGAGGTCGTCCGGTACGCCTCGCCGGTGAACTGGATGCGCCGCACCGTCACCCGGGACCACGAGATGAACGGCGTGCACTACCGGGCCGGCGACAAGGTGCTGCTGATCTACCCCTCGGCCAACCGGGACGAGGCGGTCTTCGACCGGCCGGACGACTTCGACGTCACCCGCTCGCCCAACCCGCACGTCGGCTTCGGCGGGCCCGGACCGCACTTCTGCCTCGGCGCCCACCTCGCCCGGCGGGAGATCACCGTGATGCTGCGCGAGCTGCACCGGCGGGTGCCCGGGATCCACTCGACCGCCCCGCCGCAGCGGCTGCTCTCCTCCTTCGTCAACGGGGTCAAGTCGATGCCGTGCGCCTTCTGAGCCGGGCCCGGGGACCGGAGAGGGGAAGGGAAAACGGGCGGTTCCGCGAGGCGTCCGCCGCCCGCGCCGGGTGCCGAATGTAACGTGATGCGCACAGTGGGTCCCGCCTGTGGGGCAGGTCATAACATCCGCGTTACTTGTCTTCACAGCACCCACCGGTGTGCGTAGTTTTTCTACAGAACCCCCGGGGGGCCCTGGACGCCCCGCATCCGCGGGGACGTTCCCGGATGGGAGGACGCCGATGGAGCCGATGAATCCCCAGCCCGCCACCGGACACCGCACCCGGAGAGGGAACCCCGCACGTACCGCGCGCAGGGCGCTGCCCGCGGCCGCCGCCGCGGCGGCGCTCGGCCTGGCCGCCACCGCATGCGGCGGGGGAGGCGGCGGCGGGAACGACGGGGCCCTCACCGTCTGGATCATGGAGGGCACCAACCCCGACGCCACCGAGTACTTCGAAGCGGTCGGCGAGCGCTTCGAGGAGGAGCACGGGATGCCGGTCGAGGTGGAGTTCGTCCCCTGGGCCGACGCGCACGACCGGTTCACCAAGGGCATGGCCGGCGGCACGCTGCCCGACGTCGCCGAGCTGGGCACCACCTTCACCCCCGAGTTCGCCGAGGTCGGCGCGCTGGTCGAGCTGACCGACCGGGTCGGCGACACCGGCGCCTACAACCCGGCGCTGGTGGAGGCCGGCACCTACGACGGCCAGGTCTACGGCATGCCCTGGTACGCCGGCATCCGGTCGGTCATCTACCGCACCGACGTGTTCGAGGAGCTCGACCTGGAGGTCCCGGAGAACTGGGACGAGCTGCGCGAGACCGCCAAGACCATCGCCGAGGAGGGGGAGGAGGACATGACCGCCTTCCCGGTCCCCGGCGCCGCCCCCTACTCGGTGATGCCGTTCGTCTGGGGCGCCGGCGGCGGCATCGCCGAGGAGGACGGCGGGAAGTGGACCGGGACGCTCTCCTCCGAGGAGTCGGTGGAGGGCCTGGAGTTCTACACCGGCCTCGCGCTGGAGGACGGCGTCTCCAGCACCGGCGCCGCCACCTGGAAGGAGACCGACGTCCAGGACAACTTCGTGGACGGCAAGGTGGCGATGGCGATCTCCGGCAGCTGGACCCCGGCCGCCATCGCCGAGGCCGACCCCGAGCTGGCCGAGAACCTGGGCGCCTTCCCCATCCCCGGACCGGACGGCGGGTACAGCCCGTCCTTCATGGGCGGCTCGCACCTGGGCATGTTCGCCGGGGAGAACGAGGACGCCGCCTGGTCCTACATCGAGCTGCTCACCGGCGACGAGTTCGCGCAGCGCTGGACCGAGGAGAGCACCTACTTCCCGGGCCGCCAGGACCAGATCGAGGCGCTCGCCGAGTCCGACGACCCGCTGGTCGCCCCGTTCGCGGTGCAGGCGCTGGAGGCCGGCGCCTCCGCCCCGGTCTCCCCGCAGTGGGGGCAGGTCGAAGGCAAGCAGGTCATCCCGGAGATGACCCAGTCGATCCTGAACGGCGACGCCACCGCGGAGGAGGCGGCGGAGAAGGCCGACGCGGCGATCGACGGCACCCTCAACCAGGAGTCGTGAGGGCCCGAGCAAGGTGAGTGAGACCGTGACCGCGGGGCGGCCGGCGCCGGCCGCCCCGCCGCCGCCCCCGAACCGCCGCCGGCGGATGTCCCTGCGCGCCCGCCGGCGCGCGCTGCCCTGGGCGCTGCTCGCGCCGGGCCTGCTCGTCATCGGCGGCCTGCTGCTCTACCCGCTGGGCCGGGTGCTGTGGCTGTCGGTGCAGGACTACGGCCTGCGCGAGCTGTTCCAGGGCGGGACGAACTTCGTCGGCGCCGAGAACTACACCGGCCTGCTGGCCGACCCCTACCTGTGGCGGACCGCGCTGCCCAACACCGTGCTCTTCGCGGTGGTCGCGGTGGGGGCCACCGTCGTCTTCGGCACCCTGGTGGCGCTGCTGCTGGCCACCCTGCGGCCGCTCGCCCGCACCATCGTGATCAGCTGCATCATGGTGGCCTGGGCGATGCCGGCGGTGTCCGGCACCTACGTGTGGGTGTGGATCTTCGACGTCGACCGGGGCATCGTCCGGCAGGGCCTGGAGGCGGCCGGGGCGCTCGGCCCCGAGGGGTTCAACTGGTTCGCCGACCGGCTGGCGTTCTACGCGATCGTCACGCTCAACATCGTCCACCACGGCTTCCCGTTCGTGGCGGTGACGGTGCTGGCCGGGCTGCTCACCGTGCCCAGGGAGCTGTACGAGGCCGCGCTGATCGACGGGGCCGGCGCCTGGCAGCGGTTCTGGAACGTCACGGTTCCCACCCTGCGCCCGGTCTTCGCGGTGGTCACCATCCTCTCCACCATCTGGGACTTCAAGGTCTTCGCCCAGGTCTTCCTGATGCCCGGGGGCGACGGGGCCAACCCGTCGGTGCTCAACTTCGGCGTCTGGTCCTATCAGCAGGGCATCGTGCAGACCGCCTACGGGACCGGCGCGGCCATCGCGGTGCTGCTCACCGTGATGCTGCTCGCCGTCACCCTGGTCTACCTGCGCGCCCTGTTCCGCGAGGAGGAGCTGCGATGAGGATCGGAAGGCGCTCGCCCTGGGCCTCCGCCGGCATCTTCGCCGCGGTCGCCGGGCTGCTGGCGTTCACCCTGTTCCCGGCCTACTTCATGCTGTCCAGCGCGCTGGCGCCGAAGCGGACCGTGACCGGGACCGAGGTGCTCCTGCCGGACGAGGTCACCCTGGACAACTTCGCCTACGTGCTGACCGACGCGGGCTTCGTCCGCTACCTGGGCAACTCGCTGTTCATCGCGGTGGCCACCGTGCTCGGCAGCGCGCTGCTGGCGCTGCTCGCCGCGGTCGCGGTCTCCCGGTTCCGCTTCCGGTTCCGCACCACGGTGCTGGTGATGGTGCTGGTCGTGCAGATGGTCCCGCTGGAGGCGCTGGTCATCCCGCTCTTCCTGCAGGCCTCCTCGCTGAACATGCTCAACTCGCTGCTCGGGCTCTCCATCGTCTACGTGGCGCTCTCGCTGCCGTTCGCGATCTGGATGCTGCGCGGGTTCACCGCGGCGGTCCCGGTGGAGGTGGAGGAGGCCGCCTACATCGACGGCGCCTCCTGGGGGCGGATGTTCTGGTCGGTCCTGCTCCCGCTGGTGGCCCCGGGCCTGGTCGCCACCGGCATCTTCTCCTTCATCACCGCCTGGAACGAGTTCCTCATCGCGTACGCGTTCCTGGACGTGGAGGAGTACTACACGGTGGCCGTGGGGCTGCGGCAGTTCGCCGGCCAGAACACCACCGACTGGGGCGCGATGATGGCGGCCTCCACCATCGTGACCGTCCCGGTGATGGTGTTCTTCCTGTTCGTTCAGCGCGGGCTGGTCTCCGGCCTGGTACAAGGGGCGGTGAAGGGTTGACGGACGCTGCGGAGCGGATCGAGCGGGCGGCCGCCTCGGTGCTGATGCCGGGGTTCCTGGGCACGGAACCGCCGCCCTGGCTGGTCCGCGCCATCGAGGGCGGACTGGGGTCGGTGCTCTACTTCGCGCAGAACTTCACCGGCGACACCGCCCGGCTCTCCGCGGAGCTGCACCGGCTCGCCCCCGGGCTGCTCATCGCCTCCGACGAGGAGGGCGGCGCGGTCAGCCGGCTGCACGCCGGCGGCCCGGCGCGCCACCCCTCGCACGCCGAGCTGGGCGCCGCCGACGACACCGGCCGCACCCGGGAGACGGCCCGGGCGCTCGGCGAGGAGCTCGCCGGGGTCGGCGTGGACGCCGCGCTCTCCCCGGTGGTCGACGTCAACTCCGACCCGCTCAACCCGGTGATCGGGGTGCGCGCCTTCGGCGACGCCCCGGAACTGGCCGCGCGGCACGGCGCCGCGTTCATCGAGGGCCTGCAGCGGGCCGGGCGGGCGACCGCGGCCAAGCACTTCCCCGGGCACGGCGACACCCGGACCGACTCGCACGCGGCGCTGCCGGTCATCGACATCGACGCCGGCCTGCTCGCCGAGCGCGAGCTGGTGCCGTTCACCGCGGCCGTGCGGGCCGGCGCGGACATGGTGATGTCCGGGCACATCGTCGTCCCCGCGGTGGACGACGCCCCGGCCAGCGTCTCGCCGCGCTGGTACGCGCTGCTCCGCGAGGAGCTCGGGTTCACCGGCGTCGCGATCACCGACGCCCTGGACATGAAGGGGCTCGCGCACTTCACCGGCGCCGCCGACCCGGTCGAGGGGGTGGCGCGCGGCGCGGTCGCCGCGCTGGCCGCCGGGGCGGACCTGCTCTGCCTGGGCAACCCGGTCACCGCGGGCGGCACCGGGGAGGAGGCCTACCGGGCGGCCCTGGAGGCGGTGGCCGCCGCGGTGGCGGCCGGAGAGGTGCCCGAGTCCCGGCTGGCGGAGGCCTCCGCCCGGGTCGCCGCGATGGCCGGGCGGGTGCGGGCCGGCGCCGCCCCGGGCGGGCTCTAGCCCCCCCGGGGGGACCGGGGCGCGGCCCGGCGGTGCTCCCGGAGCGGACCGGGCCGGCCGCGGTCCGGGCCGGCGGAGTAATGCGCGGATACCGGGGAAGCAGGGGAGAGACGGGAGCCGGGCGAGCAACCAGGGGGCGGTCGGGTGACGGAGGACGGCGCTGCGCAGAGCGGTCCGGCGGGCGGGGGGAGTACCGCGGCCGGCCCGCTGCCGGACCACCCCATCGAGCCGGAGGCCCCGTGGCCGAAGAGCCCGACCGGGGTGCGGATCCGCTGCAACCGGTGCGGCGAGCCGCGGTTCTTCGCCGACCGGCACGCCGACCGGCCGGACGGGCGCGGCCCGGAGCCGCACTGCGGCGTGTGCGGCCGGCCCATCGAGTACCGCTGCACCGTGTGCGGCGCGCGCTGGCGGCCGCTGCCCTGAGGCGCCGGCCGCGCGCCCGCCCGCAAGCCGTCGGTCTCGGCGACGCGGCCCCCTCGGAGCGCTCCGAGGGGGCCGCGCCCCGGCGGCTCCGCGGAGCCGCCGGGGCGCGGCGGCGGGTCAGCGCAGGTCGCGCTTGAGGATCTTGCCGGTCGCGGTCATCGGGAGCCGGTCGCGGAACTCGATCAGCCGGGGGTACTTGTAGCCGGCCAGCCGCTCCTTGGACCAGGAGACGAGCTCCTCCTCGGTGACCTCCCGGCCCTCCTCGGGCACCACGTAGGCCTTGATCTCCTCGCCGTGGCTCTCGTGCGGGACGCCCACCACCGCGACCAGGCTCACCGCCGGGTGGGTCATCAGGACCTCCTCCAGCTCCCGGGGGTACACGTTGTAGCCGCCGCGGATGATCATGTCCTTGGACCGGTCCACGATGAAGTAGAAGCCCTCCTCGTCGCGGCGGGCGATGTCCCCGGTGCGGAACCAGCCGTCCTGGAGCACCTGGGCGCTGGCGTCGGGGCGGTCGTGGTAGCCCTTCATCACGCAGTGGCCGCGCACCGCGATCTCCGCCGGGCCCTCGCCCTCGACGTCGTTGAACTCGGCGTCGACCAGCTTCATCTCCACGCCCCAGATCGGCCGGCCGATGGAGCCGGGTTTCGCCTTGACCTTGGGGTTGTTGAAGGAGACCACGGGGGAGGTCTCGGAGAGGCCGTAGCCCTCCAGGATCTCCACGCCCAGCCGCTCCTTGACGTTCTTGGCCAGCTCGGCGGGGAGCGCCGAGCCGCCGGAGACCGCGGTGTGCAGGTTCGCGGCGATCTTCTCGACGTCGTGCTCGCCCTTGGCGCCGAGCAGCCCCCAGTACATGGTCGGCACGCCGCCGAAGACGGTGACGCCCTCCTTCTCCATCAGGGCCAGCGCTTCGTCGCCGTCGAACCGCGGCTGCAGCACCATGGTGGCGTGCCGGTACAGCGCGGTGTTGAGCATCGTGGTCTGGCCGAAGATGTGGAACAGCGGGAGCACGGTGAGGAACACGTCGTGCTCGGCGCTGCCGAACAGCTGGCTGGAGCAGACCGCGTTGTAGAGCAGGTTGTTGTGGCTGAGCTCGGCGCCCTTGGGGGTGCCGGTGGTGCCGCTGGTGTAGATGATCACGGCGGTGTCGTCGGCCTCGGTGCGCACCGACTCGAAGGTGCCGGGCTGCCCGTCCAGGGCGGCCCAGAACGTCTCGGCGCCCTCGATCGACGACTCCTTGGCACCGGGGGAGGCCGGCAGGTCGATGTAGGTGGTGCAGGTGTCCACCTCGCCGAAGGCGGCGTGGGCGCGCTCGCCGAGCGGCAGCTCGGGGGTGCCGGCGAAGGCGAACAGCGCCTTGGCCCCGGAGTCGGTCAGGTGGTAGGCGATCTCGCGCGGGGTGAGCAGCACGTTGAGCGGGACGACCACCGCGCCCGCCTTGAGCGCGCCGAAGTAGACGAACGGGAAGTAGGGGACGTTCGGGCTGGCCAGCGCGACCTTGTCGCCGGGTTCGACACCGCGGGAGACCAGCAGGTTGGCGACCTGGTTGGCGATCATGTCGACCAGGGCGTAGTTCAGCCGCAGGTCCCCGAAGACCAGGCATTCGCGTTCCGGAGTGGTCCGGGCGCCGTCTTCGAGCAGCACGGAAAGGTTCAGCATCGCGTCTCCCAGGGGTGCGAAGAGTGTTCCCGCTCACTTTCTACCGCACGGTAACCCGAGGGGCGGGTGCCGGGGCCCGGGAGGCGCGCCCCGCCGGGCGCGGCGGGGCGCAGCGGGCCGGGGAGGCCACCGGGCGCCGCCGGGCGGCCGCCCGGCACGGCGCGGCCCGCTCACTCCCCGCCGTCCTCCCCGCCCCGGGTCAGGGTGGCGCTGCTCGGCTGGGAGGAGGAGTCGCTCAACCCGATCTCCGACACCCGCCACGGCTCGCCGCCGATCTCCAGCTCCTCGCCGAGCCGCAGGGTGTGCTCGGCGGCCGGGCCCTCCTCCGGGGCGACACTGATCTCCACCGAGGGCTCGTCCCCCTTCTCGTGCCCGGTGAGCCGGATCGTGACCATGCCGCCGGAGCCGTCCTCCATCGTGTAGGAGACGCCCTCGGTGAGCCGGATGCGGTCCAGGTTCTGGCCGAGATCGGGCGCCGCGGAGTCCGACGACGCCGTCTCGCTCTCGGTCTCCGCCTCTCCTCCGCAGGCCGCGCCGGTGAGCGCGAGCACCGCCCCGAGCAGCGCGGTGGACAGGGCGCGGGCGGTGCGTGGGCCGGGGGTGAAGGTCATGGGCTGCGGTCTCCAATTGTCGTCGGACCCCGGCACGGCGGCGCCCGGTCCGCGGACGACCGCTGGAGGGGGTGGGCCACGCGCGCCGGCGGGGGCGGTACGGGGTGCCGCCCGCCGAGCATTCTTGCACCGCCGGGGGACCCGGAAGGCCCGTCCCCGCAACGCGGGCGGGCCGGTTCCGCCGGACCGGCACCGGCCGCCGTCGGGGCGACGGCGCCCCGACCGGGGGCGGGACCGGCGGCCCGCCCCGCGGGGAGCCCGACCGGATCCGCCGGACGCGCCGTCGCCGCCGGTCCCGGCCCCGGACGAGGGGCGGCCGGGGCCCGCCGGCGCGCTAACCTGGATGCCCGGGAGACCCCGGCCGGAGGCGGAGCCCCGGTGCGGAGGAGCGGCGGGCGCGGGACGGCGCCCAGTCCGAGCGGTGCTCCCCCAACGCGAACCGGCAGAGGGACGAACAGCGATGACAGCGGTAGAGGGAGAACAGGTGGCGAGCGACGTCTACGACGCCCGCGCCCTCCAGGAGAAGTGGCAGGCGCGCTGGGCGAAGGACGACCCCTTCGCCGCCTCGGAGGACCCGTCCGACGATCGGCCGCGCAGCTACGTGCTCGACATGTTCCCCTACCCCTCGGGCGACCTCCACATGGGGCACGCCGAGGCGTTCGCCATGGGCGACGTCGTCGCCCGCTACCGCTTCCAGCGCGGGGACAACGTCCTGCACCCGATCGGCTGGGACTCCTTCGGCCTGCCCGCGGAGAACGCCGCGATCAAGCGCGACTCCCACCCGGCCGAGTGGACCTACGCCAACATCGAGACCCAGGCGGAGTCCTTCAAGCGGTACGGCGTCGCCATCGACTGGTCGCGCCGGCTGCACACCAGCGACCCGGAGTACTACCGCTGGAACCAGTGGCTGTTCCTGCGCTTCTTCGAGCGCGGCCTGGCCTACCGCAAGGACGGGCTGGTCAACTGGTGCCCCAAGGACCAGACCGTGCTCGCCAACGAGCAGGTCGTCAACGGCCGCTGCGAGCGGTGCGGCACCGACGTGGTGCGGCGCAGCCTCAACCAGTGGTACTTCCGCATCACCTCCTACGCCGACCGGCTGCTGGAGGACATGGAGCGGCTGGAGGGCAAGTGGCCCGAGCGGGTCCTGCTCATGCAGCGGAACTGGATCGGCCGCTCGCAGGGGGCCGACGTCCGGTTCGCGATCGAGGGCCGCGACGAGCCGGTCACCGTCTTCACCACCCGGCCCGACACGCTGTACGGCGCCACCTTCTTCGTGGTCGCCGCGGACGCCCCGCTCGCCGACGAGCTGTGCGCGCCCGGGCAGCGCGAGGCGTTCGAGGAGTACAAGGCGCAGGTGGCCAAGCTCAGCGACATCGAGCGGCAGTCCACCGAGCGCGAGAAGACCGGCGTCTTCCTGGGCCGCTACGCGGTCAACCCGGTCAACGGCGAGCGCATCCCGGTCTGGGCCGCCGACTACGTGCTGGCCGACTACGGGCACGGCGCGATCATGGCCGTCCCCGCGCACGACCAGCGCGACCTGGACTTCGCGCTGAAGTTCGGGCTGCCGGTGCGCGAGGTGGTCGAGACCGGCGAGGGCGCCCCGGCCGAGACCGGCGTCGCCACCGCGGGCGAGGGCGTGCTGACCAACTCCGGTCCGCTGGACGGCCTGGCCAAGAGCGAGGCCATCCCGCGGATCACCGAGGTGCTGCGGGAGCGCGGCACCGGGGACGCCGCGGTCAACTACCGGCTGCGCGACTGGCTCCTGTCCCGCCAGCGCTTCTGGGGCACGCCGATCCCGATCGTGCACTGCCCGGACTGCGGCGAGGTGCCGGTCCCCGACGACCAGCTGCCGGTTACCCTCCCCGAGAACCTGCGCGGCGCGGACCTGGCGCCCAAGGGCATCTCCCCGCTGGCCGCCGTCGAGGAATGGGTCAACGTGGACTGCCCGCGCTGCGGCGGGGCGGCCCAGCGGGACACCGACACCATGGACACCTTCGTCGACTCGTCCTGGTACTACCTGCGCTACTGCTCGCCGCAGGCCGACACCGCCCCCTTCGACCAGGAGAAGGTGCGCAGGTGGGGGCCGATCGACCAGTACGTCGGCGGCGTCGAGCACGCCATCCTGCACCTGCTGTACAGCCGCTTCTTCACCAAGGTGCTGTACGACATGGGCATGCTGGAGTTCACCGAGCCCTTCACCCGGCTGATGAACCAGGGCCAGGTCATCAACCAGGGCAAGGCGATGTCGAAGTCGCTGGGCAACGGCGTCGACCTGGGCGCCGAGATCGACGCCTACGGGGTGGACGCGGTCCGGCTGACCGTGGTGTTCGCCGGCCCGCCCGAGGACGACATCGACTGGGCCGACGTCTCCCCGGCCGCCTCGCTGAAGTTCCTCGGCCGCGCGTTCCGGGTGATGGTCCAGGCCGGCGAGGCCTCCGCACCCGGCACCGACCCGGCCGCCGGGGACCTGAACCTGCGCAAGGCCACCCACCAGGCGCTGGACAAGATCACCGCGGCGGTGGAGGAGCAGCGCTTCAACGTCGCCATCGCCCGGATCATGGAGCTGGTGACCGCCGCCCGCAAGGCCATCGACGGCGGCCCCGGCGCCGCCGACCCGGCGGTCCGCGAGGCGGCCGAGGTCATCGCGGTCACCCTGTCCCTGGTGGCGCCGTACATCGCCGAGGAGGGCTGGGAGCGCCTGGGCCACAGCGGCTCGGTGGCGATCGGCAACTGGCGCACCCCCGACCCCGCCCTGCTGGTGCAGGAGGAGGTCACCGCGGTGGTCCAGGTGAACAGCAAGGTCCGGGACAAGCTCCGGGTCTCCCCGGACATCACCGCCGAGGAGCTGGAGAGCCGGGCGCTGGCCTCGGAGAAGGCCCAGGGCTTCATCGGAGGCAAGGCGGTGCGCAAGGTGATCGTCCGGGCGCCCAAGCTGGTCAACATCGTGGTGGGCTGATCCGGGTGGCCGGTCTGCGGAACCTGTGGGCGGCCGCCCCGCGCCGGGTGCGCTGGGCGGCCGCCGCCGCTGCCGCGGCCCTGCTGGTCGTCGCGGTGTCGGTCACCGCCGTGCTCTGGGCGGAGGGCGGCGGCCCCTCCGCCGAGGCGGGCCCGGACGACCTGTTCCGGGCCGCGCCGGAGTGCGGCGAGGTCCCCGCCGGGGTCCTCGGCGAGGCGCTCGGCGAGGCCGCGCTGGACGCGGCCGAGCGCGGCCTGCTGGAGGACTCCGACGGAGCGGTGTGCACCTGGACCTCGGTCGGGACCGGGGACGGCGGCCTACCGCCCCGCGTGCTCCGGGTCGACTTCCGGGCGCTCTTCACCGACCGGTCCGGCGAGGTGTCCGGGGCGGAGGCGGCGGGGGAGGCGCTGGCCGCCCTGGAGCCGATCCAGCGCGGCGTCTCGGCCGTCCCGGCGCTGGGCGAGGACGCGCGGGCCTGGCGGTCCACCCCGGCCGGCGACTCCGCCGAGGTCGCCTTCCGCAAGGACAACCTGCTGGTCCGGGTCTCCTACGGGGGAGCGGAGAAGGCCGGCGGCCCGCCGCTGGGCTACCGGGACGCGCGCGGTGCCGCGATCGCCGCGGCGGAGGGCGTCGAAGCGGCGATCTGACGGTCTCCGCGGAGCCCGCCCCGCTTGTACGGTTGTCGTACACGATGACCTGACCGATGAGCCAGCCGGGAGGCGCCCATGTCCGAGCAGCCGGACGGGACCGGGCCGCGGAACGGCCCGCCCGCCTCCGACGCGGAGGACGGCGCCGTCGCTCCGCCGCAGAGCGGGCCGCCCCGGTCCGCGCCGGGCGGGGAGGCGACCGGAGCGGACGCCCCCGCCCCGGCGGGCCGCGGTCCGGTACAGGACGCTCCGGAGCAGGGCGGGAACGCCCCTGCTCCGCTCGGCGGCGGCCCGGAGCAGGACGCTCCGGAGCAGGGCGGGGAGCCCCCCGTCCCGGCCGGCGGCCCGGAGCAGGGCGGTCGGCCTCCGGAGCCCGCCGGGCCTCCCGGTGCGCCCGCCCGGCCGGACCGGGGCGGGGCCCCGGCCGCTCCGGACGGCCCGCCGGCCCCGGGCGGGGCCCCCGGAGCGCCGCCGCGCGCCCAGGGGGCGCCGGAGGCCCCGGCACCGCCCGACGGGCCGGGCGCGGTCCGCACCGGAGCGCTTCCGGCGGCGCCGGCCGCAGGTGCGCCGGAGAACCCCGCCCCGGGTGCCCCCGCCGGTCCGGGGGGCGCCGCACCGCCCCCGCAGGGGCCTCCCGCTCCCGGTCCGCACGGGGCCCAGGGGGAGCAGGGGCCGCCCTCCGGTCCGCCGCCGCAGGGGCCGCCGGGCGCCGGTCCGTCCCCGGAGGCGCCGCGCGCCAACCGGGGGTGCGCCACCGCCGCCGTCACCGCGCTGGCTCTGGGCGGCCTGGCGCTGCTCGGTGCCGGGGTGTGGGCCGTGGTGGGCGTGCTGGGCCTGGACGGCTTCGAGAAGGTCCCCGAGTGCCCGGTCGTCGAGGGGGAGACCCTGGACGGGCTGGTCCCCGACGCCGAGGTCGAGGTCGACGGCCCCATCGACGGCCTGGAGCGGGAGGGCCGCGAGGGCACGGAGTGCCGCTGGGCGAGCGGCGAGGACTCCGCGCACACGCCCTCCGCGGTGCGCGTGGTCATGGTGCGCACCGGAACCCAGGGCGGCTCCGCCGGCGAGGAGGCCGCCGCGGAGCTGCTGAACGGCGCCTCGCAGCGGCACGAGCGCACCGCGCTCTCCGGGCTCGGCGACGAGGCCTACTCCTGGTACGACGCCGAGGTCGCCCCGCTCGGCTGGGGCTGCGTCGGCGTGCGCACCGCCAACCTCTACGTCGAGACCTGCTACTCCTCCGCCGCCGACTACGGGCGCACCGAGCCGATCCCCGACGCCGACATGGTGGACGGCGCCAAGCGCCTGGCCGCCGAGGCGATCACCGGCATCGAGGAGAGCAGGGGCTGACCCCCGGGGCGCCCGGGGTCACCCGCGGCGTGACGGAGCGTGCCGCTCCGGGGCTCCGCCGCCGGCCCCCGGCCGCCGCCCGGTCACAGCGCGCCGTCGAGGAAGTCCTCCAGGGCCGGGGCCGCGTCGGGGGAGAAGCGGCGGCCGGCGTCGGCGGCGACCGCGCCCGGGGCGGGGTCGTACATCCGGAAGACGTGGTCGGCGCCCTCCAGGTCGACCCGGGTCGCGTCGGGCAGCCCGCCGGTGAGCCGGTCCACCTCGGCCTCGGTGACCTGGGTGTCCTCGGTGCCCCACAGCACCAGTGCGGGGGTTCCGCCGGGGAGGCCCCGGGCCAGGTCGAGCGGGTCGAGCGCGTCGATCTCGCGGAGGAACGGCTCGTTCTGCGGGCCGAACAGCGACTCCAGCTCGGGGGAGAGGTCCTCGGGCAGGGGGTCGCCCGCGCGCAGCCGCGCGATGGAGGTGCGCACGTCGGAGAGGAGGGCGGTGACGTCCGCCTCGGAGGCGCCGGAGGCCTCCGCGCTGCGCATCTGCTCGGTCAGCTGGCGGTCGATCAGGTCCAGGTACCGGGTGCCGGGCGGGGCGGCCAGCACGAGCGCGGCCGGCGGGTGCCCGTGGACGGCCTCCGGCGCGCGCAGCGCGAACAGCGCGCCCTCGCTGTGGCCCAGCACCAGCAGGCGCGAGGGGTCCACCTCGGGCTGGGAGGCCAGCTCGGCGTAGGCGTTCACCATCTCCCGCTCGAAGACGTCGTAGTCGACCGGCTCGTCGGCGTCGCGGGAGCCCGTCCCGGTCTCGCCGCTGCCCAGCTTGTCGTAGCGGAGCGAGGCGACCCCGGCGTCGGCGAGCACCCGGGCGAAGTTGAGGTTGGTCTCCGCGCCCGGCCGGCCGGGGTTGTTGCCGTCGCGGTCGGTGGGGCCGCTGCCGGAGACGATCAGCGCGGCCGGCACCTTCCCCCCGTCGGCCCCGGGCGGCAGTGCGAAGGTGCCGAACAGGGTGTCCGGGCCGCTGCCGAAGCGGACGTCCCGCTCGACCGGTGCGACGCCGGGCGGGGCGGCCTGCTCCGCGCCGGTCCCGCCGGGGACGCAGCCCGCGGCCAGCAGCGCGGCCGCGGCGGCGGCCGCGATGCGCGGCGGGGTCCGGCGGGCGCCCCGGTGCGGCGGGCGCGGTCGGGAGGGGAGGAGCGGCGGCCAAGGCATGCCCCTACCGTACGGGGCTCCGGGGGAGCGGCGTACGGCGGAGGCCCGGCGGCCCCGCCGTCCGGCGCGCATCGCGCGGGGCCGCCCCGGAGGTCACCGCGGGGTGACGGAAGGGGAACGATCCCGCGGCCGGAGGCGGAAGGTCACGGGGGCGTTCCGAAGCGAGGCGAAGTCGTTACCGCGGCCGCTACATGCGGCGCATCACCGCGACGACCTTGCCGAGGATGGTGGCCTCGTCGCCGTCGATCGGCTCGTAGGCGTCGTTGCGGGGCAGCAGCAGGACGTGGTCGCCGTCGCGCTTGAACACCTTCACGGTGGCCTCGTCGCCGAGCAGGGCGGCCACGATGTCGCCGTTGTTGGCGTCCGGCTGCTGGCGGACGACGACCAGGTCGCCGTCGGTGATGGCGGCGTCGGTCATGGAGTCGCCGACCACGGTGAGCATGAACAGCCGGCCCTCGCCGACGATCTGCTTGGGCAGGGTCAGGACGTCCTCGATGGACTCCTCGGCCAGGATCGGGCCGCCGGCCGCGATCCGGCCCACCACCGGGACGTGCGCGGCGCGCCCCTCCGGGGCCTGCGGCTCGCCCTCCAGCTCGTCCCAGGAGCGCACCGTGGCCTGGCCCGGAATGCGAATTTCCACCGCTCGTGGGCGATTCTGATCGCGGTGAAGATAGCCCTTGCGTTGCAAGACCTTCAGTTGGTGCGCGACACTGGACGGGCTCGACAGGCCCACGGCGTCCCCGATCTCCCGGATGGACGGCGGGTAACCGCGCTGCCGTACGTAGCGGTGGATGCAGTTCAGTACGCTCTGCTGGCGAGCCGTGAGTTTCGGTGCGCCGCTCTGCGTCGCCGCCCCCGCACGCGCGCCCTCCGGCGCCGGGGAGGCGGGGCGCGGGTCGGTGGAGCCGGGCCCGCCCGCGTGAGGTTCCTGCGTTCCGTGGTTCTCCTCCGGCACGGCCGGCCTCCTCGGCGGTGATCTCGCGGTCGTCGCGCGTATGGGCTGTCGGGAGCGTCGAAACCCTCGACCGATGGTGCGGCGGCACCGACCGTGACCGCCCCGCTCGCGGGCCGCGCCGGTGTCGAGGTAAAGCACGTCCAACGTTACTGCCTGCACATAGCGATATCAAACAAACGTTCGAGATGGTGATGAAAAAATCGCCCGGATACGGTATTAGTCGAACATCAGTTCGATCAGACTGGTGTTCGAAGGGGGCGTCCATGTCCGAAACCGCGCCCGTCCCGCCGGGGGCGCCCGGTGCCGTTCCGCAGATCCCCCGTCCCCGGAGGCCCGCCTCCCCCGGCCCCGCCCTGTACGACTGGGCGGTCGAGATCCCCGAGTGGCACCGCTCCCCGGCGGGTCCGCCCGCCCTGGCCGGGCTGCCCGAGCTGCTGGCCGTCCCCGGCGGGGCGGACGGCGTCCGGGTCCGGCTCACCGCGCGCGGCCGCGTGGTCCTGGTCTCCCTGCTGTGCGCGGTGGCCACCGGTGTGCTGTCGCTGCTGTTCATGACCTCCGCGGCCGCGGGCGCCTCGGGGGCCGGGGCGGCGGCCGGCGCCTTCTTCGGGGCGGCTCCCCCGACGGTGGTCGTCCGGGACGGCGATACGCTTTGGGAGATCGCCGAGCGGGTGCGCCCCGGCGATGACGCGCGGCGCACCGTGCACGAGATCGTCGAGCTCAACGGCCTGCCCGGAACCGAGCTGGAACCCGGTCAGAGGCTGCGGATCCCCGGGGGCTGACCCCACTCCGCGCGCGGGTGTCCATCGTCACGGCGGCGGCCCGCGCCCCGGTGCGACACGCCGGGGCGCGGGCGCTCCCGTCCGGGCTGACCTGCGAAGCCGCCCGGACGCCGCGCGGGGGCTTGCGGTCCTGACCTGCGGCCTCATAGGTTGACCACAAGATCTTGTGCTCGCCTTGGTATGAGTGACCCATAAGTTGTGCTTTAGTGGGTGCAGATCTTCATGGGGCCGTCCGGTGCGCGGACGACGCCGGCGGCCCGGGCGAAACAGTGAGCGGACTCCGCCGCGCACGTCGCGGCGGGAGCCGGCGCGGAAGGGCCGCGGGGCGCAGGGAGGCGTTTCGGCATGCACTGTCCGTTCTGCCGTCATCCGGACAGCCGGGTGATCGACAGCCGGTCCACCGACGACGGCGCGGCGATCCGCCGGCGCCGCTCCTGCCCGGAGTGCGGGCGGCGGTTCACCACGCAGGAGACGGTCCTGCTGATGGTGCAGAAGCGCTCGGGCGTCACCGAGCCCTTCTCCCGGGCCAAGATCGTCGCCGGCGTCCGCCGCGCCTGCCAGGGCCGCCCGGTCACCGAGGACGCGCTGGCCGTGCTGGGCCAGCGGGTGGAGGAGGAGATCCGCTGCCGCGGCCTGGCCGAGGTGCCCGCGCACGAGATCGGTCTGGCCATCCTCGGTCCGCTGCAGGAGCTGGACGAGGTGGCCTACATGCAGTTCGCATCGGTCTACCGGGGCTTCGAGTCGCTCGCCGACTTCGAGGAGGAGATCTCCCGGCTGCGGGCCGAGCGGCAGTCCGCCGGCGTCGGGGACGAGGACGGCGCGTAGCGGTCCCCGGGGCCGCGCGGGGAGAGCAGGAGGGCCCGCCGGGATGCGGGCCGACGGTGGCTCCGGGGGGAGCCCGGACGAGATTTCAGGGGGAGCCGGCATGACGGAGACGACGGGCGCGACGGCGCGCAAGGGCGGCGGCCGCCGCAAGGGGCTGAAGATCGAGCGCATCTTCACCACGCCCGGCGTGCACCCTTACGACGAGGTCGAGTGGGAGCGCCGCGACATCGTCATGACCAACTGGCGGGACGGGTCGGTCAACTTCGAGCAGAAGGGCGTGGAGTTCCCCGCCGCCTGGTCGATGAACGCCACCCAGATCGTCGCCAGCAAGTACTTCCGCGGCGCGGTGGGCACCCCGCAGCGGGAATGGAGCCTCAAGCAGCTCGTCGACCGGGTCGCCGGGATGTACACCCGCACCGGCCGGGAGAACGGCTACTTCGCGACCGACGCCGACGCCGAGGTCTTCGACCACGAGCTGAAGCACGCGCTGGTGCACCAGCTGTTCAGCTTCAACTCGCCGGTCTGGTTCAACGTCGGCACCGCCTCCAGCCAGCAGGTCTCCGCCTGCTTCATCCTGTCGGTGGACGACACCATGGAGTCGATCCTCGACTGGTACAAGGAGGAGGGGATCATCTTCAAGGGCGGCTCCGGCGCCGGGGTCAACCTCTCCCGGATCCGCTCCAGCAAGGAGCTGCTCTCCTCCGGCGGCACCGCCTCGGGCCCGGTCTCGTTCATGCGCGGCGCCGACGCCTCGGCCGGCACCATCAAGTCGGGCGGCGCCACCCGCCGGGCGGCCAAGATGGTCGTGCTCGACGTGGACCACCCCGACATCGAGGAGTTCATCGAGACCAAGGCGCGCGAGGAGCACAAGATCCGCGCGCTGCGCGACGCCGGCTTCGACGTCGACCTGGGCGGCGCGGACATGTTCAGCGTCCAGTACCAGAACGCCAACAACTCGGTGCGGGTCTCCGACTCGTTCATGCGCGCGGTGGAGAGCGGCTCCGGCTTCGGCCTGGTCTCCCGGACCACCGGCGACGCGGTGGACGAGGTGGACGCCCAGCGGCTCTTCCGCTCCATGGCCAAGGCGGCGTGGGAGTGCGCCGACCCGGGCGTGCAGTACGACGACACCATCAACGACTGGCACACCGCGCCGGAGAGCGGCCGGATCACCGCCAGCAACCCCTGCTCGGAGTACGTCCACCTGGACAACTCCTCGTGCAACCTGGCCTCGATCAACCTGCTGAAGTTCCTCGGCGAGGACGGCTCGTTCGACATCGCGAACTTCGCCGCGCTCACCGAGCTGGTCATCACGGCGATGGACATCTCCATCACCTTCGCCGACTTCCCCACCGAGAAGATCGGCGAGACCACCCGGGCCTTCCGCCAGCTCGGCATCGGCTACGCCAACCTGGGCGCGCTGCTGATGGCCACCGGCCACGCCTACGACTCCGACGGGGGCCGCGCGGTCGCCGCCGCGATCACCTCGCTGATGACCGGAACCGCCTACAAGCGCAGCGCGGAGCTGGCCGGCGTGGTCGGCCCCTACGACGGCTACGCCAAGAACGCGGACGCGCACAAGCGGGTGATGCGCAAGCACGCCGCCGCCAACGACGACCTGCGCACCGTCGGCGAGATGGACCGGTCGATCGCCGCGGCCGCCACCGCCGCCTGGCAGGGCTGCCTCAAGACCGGAGAGAAGCACGGCTGGCGCAACGCCCAGGCCAGCCTGCTCGCGCCCACCGGCACCATCGGCTTCATGATGGACTGCGACACCACCGGCATCGAGCCGGACTTCTCGCTGGTCAAGTTCAAGAAGCTGGTCGGCGGCGGCTCCATGCAGATCGTCAACCAGGCGATCCCGCGGGCGCTGGCCACGCTCGGCTACCAGCAGGAGCAGGTCGAGGCCATCGTCGAGTACATCTCGGAGAACGGCCACGTGGTGGACGCCCCCGGGCTGCGCCCGGAGCACTACGAGGTGTTCGACTGCGCCATGGGCCGCCGCTACATCAAGCCGATGGGCCACGTGGAGATGATGGCCGCGGTGCAGCCGTTCCTCTCCGGCGCGATCTCCAAGACGGTGAACGTGCCCGAGGAGGCCACCGTCGAGGACTTCGAGCACATCTACTTCCAGGGCTGGAAGCTCGGCCTGAAGGCGCTCGCGGTCTACCGGGACAACTGCAAGGTCGGCCAGCCGCTCTCCACCGCCGGGAGCGGGGAGAAGAAGGAGGCCGGGCAGGCGCCCGAGCCGCAGGCCGTCGAGGTGAACCGCCCGGTCCGGCGCCGGCTGCCGAAGAAGCGCCCCAGCCAGACCGTGTCGTTCGCGGTCGGCGGCGCCGAGGGGTACATCACCGCGGGCTCCTACCCGGACGACGGCCTCGGCGAGGTCTTCATGAAGCTCGGCAAGCAGGGCTCCACCCTGGCCGGGATCATGGACGCCTTCTCCATCGCGATCTCCATCGCGCTGCAGTACGGGGTCCCGCTGGAGACCTACGTCGAGAAGTTCACCAACATGCGGTTCGAGCCGGCCGGCATGACCGACGACCCGGACATCCGGATGGCCCAGTCGGTGGTCGACTACATCTTCCGCCGCCTGGCCCTGGACCACCTCTCCTTCGAGGAGCGCGCCGACCTGGGCGTGCTCACCGCCGAGGAGCGCCGGGCCCAGGCCGCCGGCGAGGACCCGGCGCAGGTCGCCGCCGAGGTGGAGTCCTACGCCCAGTCCGCCCCGGTCGCCGGCCGCGAGGAGGCCCCCGCGGAGCAGGGCGCCGCCCGCGCCGCCGAGTCCCGCGTCCGCACCGCCGCCGAGCAGGGCTTCGTCGCCGACGCCCCGCTCTGCGTCACCTGCGGCACCAAGATGCGCCCGTCCGGTTCCTGCTACGTCTGCGAGGGCTGCGGCTCCACCAGCGGCTGCAGCTGATCCCGGGCACCCGACCCGTCCGACGGGGGCCGACCGATCCGGTCGGCCCCCGTTTCGGCGTTCTCCGGGAACACCGGCCCGAGTTCTTCGGCCGTTTCCCGGGTAGGAGTTTCCTACTGGCGGTAGGATCGCGCGGCATGGGGACGGTGCACATGGAGCAGGAGACGGCCGGTCACGAGAGGGAGGCGCGCATCCTCCGGGAGGGGGCCCTTCTCGAAGAGATGAGGTCCCTCTCGCCGGGAGAGGCGAGAGCGATGCTGCGCCTCCTGCACAGAACCGTCGAGAAGCGCACCGAGGAAGAAGAGGAGCGCGCGCGCAAGGTCAGCGTCTCCATGCCCGAGTCGCTCGTCGACGCGGTCCGGGAGCGGGCCGGGCGCGGGGAGTTCAGCCGCTACATCAGCGAGGCGGTCGCCACGAGACTCGAACGTGAGCGGCTGATCGAGTTGAACCTCCTCTTGGAGGAGGAGTACGGCCCCGTCTCGGAGGAGTACCTGGCCGAAGCGGAGGCGGCGTGGCCGGACGCCGATTGAGCCGCCTCGGAGGAACAGTCGTCCTCGATTCGGAGGGGCTCGCCAAGGCCGCAGGAGGAGACGGGCGGGCCCGGGCCCATCTGGTGAAGGCGGAGGAACACGGTGCCCGAGTGGTGGTCAGCACCGTCACCCTGGCCGAGGTGCTGCGCGGCGGGCCGCGCGATGCACGCGTGCACCGCGTCCTGAAGGGGGTCGTGCAGGTGCCGGTCTCCGCCGAGATCGGGCGCGCCGCGGGGGAGATCCTGGGCAGGGCCGGGCTGTCCGGCCACCGCTGCACCGTCGACGCGATCGTCGCGGCCACCGCTCTGGTGCAGGCCAGGCCCGTTCTCCTGCTGACCAGCGATCCGGACGACATGGCGAAGCTGGTCGAAGAGCCCGACGTGCCCAAGAACCGGCGGGTCGGCATCGTGCACATCTGACCCACCCGGCGCAGCCGCCCCTGATCGGCGGGGAGGCGGTTAAGGGCGGGCGGCCCGCGGGTAACCCTCGGTCACCGAGCGAAAGGTGACCGCCATGCTGATCGCCGAGCTGCTGCGCGCCAAGGGCTCCGACGTGGTGACGGTCCGGCCCGATACCGGGGTGGCCGAGCTGCTCACCCTGCTGGCCCGGCACAACATCGGAGCCGTCGTCGTCCTGGAGGGCGGGAGGATCGCGGGGATCGCCTCGGAGCGCGACGTCGTGCGCCGCCTGGAGGAGCACGGCGCGGAGCTGCTGGAGCGGCCCGTCCGGGACATCATGACCACCAACGTGATCACCTGCAGGACCTCCGACACCGACGACGCCCTCACCGTGCTGATGACCGAGAACCGGGTCCGGCACGTGCCGGTGCTCTCCGCCGGGGAGCTGATCGGGATCGTGAGCATCGGGGACGTGGTCAAGAGCAGGATCCGCCAGCTGGAGCTGGACCGCCAGCAGCTGGAGGCCTACATCACCCAGGGGTGAGGCCGGGCCGTCCGGGGCGAAGGCCGGGCGGTGCCGCGGCGGCCGCCCCGCCCGGCACCGCCCGCGGCCGGCTCAGGCCCCGTCCGGGGCGCCGCCGCGCTCGCCGAAGGCCCAGGCCGCGGCGCCGGTGGCCGCGGTGACCGCGAGCACCGAGGGCCACGCGCCGATCTTCTTGGCCAGCGGGTGCGAGAGGCCGAAGGCGCCGAGGTAGACGCCGGTGAGCGCGGCCGCGGTGGCCGGGCCCGCGGTGCGCCGCCAGGACGCGAAGGCGGCCGCGCCGAACCCGGCGAGCACGGCGCCGCCGAGCGGGCGGACGCCGGTGGCGCGGGCCGCGGCGTATCCGCCGATCAGGCCGGCGGAGGTGAGCACGGGGCTGGGAACGGCGGGCATCGGCACGGTGCGGGCTCCTCACGTACGGTCCGGGGCCGGGCGCCCCGCGGGTCTTCCCGCTCCACGCTATCCCCGGTGCCGGCGGGCCCCGGCGCGGCCCCGGATCCGGCTCCCCCGGGGGAGGGGCGCAGGGGCGGGGTCCCCTGGCTGCCGGCGGCCGCAAGGGGGATGATCGGACTGTGACACTCTGCCTGGGCCGCTCCGACCTGCTCCGCCTGCTGGACGTGCACACCTGCATCGACCGGCTGTGGAGCGGGTTCACCGCGGAGCCGGTCGGGGTGGACGCGCAGCGGGTCCGCGCCGACCTGCCCGGACCCGGCACGGCCACCGCGCTCATCCCCGGCCTGCTCCCCGGCATCCCCGCCTACTCGGTCAAGGTCAACGCCAAGTTCCCCGGCGCCCGGCCGGCGCTGCGCGGCGTCGTCTGCCTGCACGACCTGGGCACCGGGGAGCTGCTCGCACTGCTCGACTCGGCCACCCTCACCGCGTGGCGCACCGGCCTGGCCGCCGCGCTGGCCGCGCACAACCTGGCCCGCTACGACGCCGAGGTGCTGGGAATCGTCGGCTGCGGCGCCCAGGCCGGCCTGTTCACCCGGGGGATCGTCGGGATGCGGCCGGTCTCCGCCATGGTGGTGACCGACACCGACCGCGCCCGGGCCGGGGAGTTCGCCGACCGCTGCGCCGAGGAGTTCGGGCTGCCGGTGCGGGTCGCCGACGACGCGCCCGGAGCGGCCGCCGAAGCGGACATCCTGCTCACCGCGACCTGGTCGCGCACCCCGCTGCTGCACGCCGCCGACGTGCGCCCCGGCACCCAGATCACCTCGCTCGGCGCCGACGAGCCGGGCAAGATCGAGCTCGCCGCCGACCTGCTGCTCGCCTCCCGGGTGGTGGTGGACGACGCGCGGCTCGCGCTGGCCGGCGGGGCGGTGGGCAACGCGGGCCTGGACGCCTCGGCCGTCTCGGCGACCCTGGGCGAGGTGCTCACCGGCGCGGTCCCGGCCCGCGGCGGCCCGGACACCGTCACGGTCTACGCGCCGGTCGGCGTGCCCTGGCAGGACCTCGCGCTGGCCTGGCACGGCTACCGCGCCGCCGGCGAGGCCGGAGCCGGAACGCCGATGGACTTCCTCGGCTAGACCGCTCGGGCGATGATCTCGACGTTGCGGGGGTATCGGAGCGCTCCGATACCCCCGCAACGTCGAGATCATCGGGGAGAGGGGCGGGCGCCCGGTTTCGGCCCGCGCCTCCCGAATTCCGGACACGCTGGGTATCGATACCCGATGGTCACTCGGAAGACGCAGGTGGGCGGGGTCCCGTGTGGGAGGATTCCGCCACCGCGAACGGGACCGTGGGAACCGGGCGAGCCGTGCCCGCGTCGGACCCACAGGTCCGTCACGAGCAAGGAGTCACCAACATATGTCCTTCGCACAGACCGTGCGCGGGGCCGCCGAGAGCATCGCCCAGGGCGGCGATCCGCGGGCGGCGGTCACCGACGCGCTCAGTGAGGGGGCGGAGGGATTCGGACTCGATCCGGGAGACTTTCTGGCCGCCCGGGATCAGGGCGCCTCGACGGGTACCCGGATCGAGCAGAAGACCACGTCGCTCAATAACGCCGGCGAGGCGCTGAACCAGAGCACGTTCGAGCGCGGCTCGGACGGCCCGGTCAACGTCATCTGCCCGATGGTGATCCCGCGCGGCCGGACGTTCGCCGCGCTGCTGCCGTCGATCCTGCTCGCCGTGGTCGGCGGGATCGGCCTGGGCGTCACCGCGCTCCCGCTCGGCTTCCTCCTCAACCCCTTCTTCGGCCCGCACTACTGGGTGGTGCTGCTGCTGTTCACCGCGTTCATGTGGTGGCGGCAGGGCATGGTCATGGTCCCGGACGGCTGCCAGGCGCTGATCACCCGGTTCGGCAAGCTGGAGCAGATCGTCGGCCCCGGCCGGGTCACCCTGTTCAACCCGTGGAAGCGGGTCTCCTACATCGTCAACACGACCCGGGAGTACCCGTTCAACGCGCCCATCCGCGAGGCGCCCACCAAGAGCGGGGTCAAGGCCTCCATCGACCTGTTCGTCCAGTTCCGGATCGAGGACCCCGAGCAGTTCATCTTCGTCCTCGGCGCGGTGCAGGGCTTCCAGGAGAAGCTGAACAACGCGATCAGCGAGACCACCCGCAGCCTCATCTACGAGCAGCAGGCCGCGGAGATCTACGACCTGGTCGGGGAGAGCACCTCCCGGATGGTGGAGCAGCTCAACGCGCAGTTCCTGCCCGCGGTGCGGCTGACCAACGCCAACATCACCCACGCCGAGCCGTCCAGCCAGGAGTACCGGATGGACCTGGCGGCCACCGAGATGGTCCGGGTGGCCAAGGAGGCGTACACCTACCAGTACGAGCTCCAGCTGCGCAAGGAGCAGAACGAGGGCGACCTCAACCGCGAGCTGGCCTCGCTGAACGAGACGCTCTCGGCGATCCAGGCCGACATCGCGCAGTACCAGGCCCAGATGGACACCGCCCTGGAGCGGGAGACCAACCGGGCGCGCGCCCAGGCGCGGCAGCGGTTCGTGGAGGCGGAGAGCACCGCCAACGCCAACGCCGCGCTGCTGGAGGCCCAGGCACTGGACATCCGCGCGGTCAGCGCGGCCGAGGCGCCGGAGATCCTCAACTACCGCTACCAGCAGGACCTGCTGGACAAGCTGGAATCGGTCGCCGACAGCCTGCCCCAGGTGCTGCACATCGGCGGCGCCGACGACTCCAGTGTCGACTTCCTCCGGGTGGCGCAGGGCATCATCGGCGAGTCCGAGGCGCAGCTCTTCGACGAAGAGGACATGGCGGCCATCCGCACCCGGCTGGCGGAGATCTCCGAGCGCATCGCCGCCCGGGAGGCCGAGATCGAGGCGCTGCTCGCCGAGGAGCAGGCCACCGTCGAGACCCCGGACCCCGAGGACCACGAGGTCCCGGGCGAGGACCGGCTGGAGGAGATCCGCAAGTCGGTCTCCGACGACGCCATCGACGAGCGGCTGCAGGCCGCCGCCGACCAGGGCCCGGCGGCTCCGGCCGGGGAGCCCGAGCCGCAGGCCCCGGAGGGGCGGGAGCGGCCCGCGCCGCCCCCGCCGCCCGCCCCGTGGCCGCAGTCCGGCCCCAGCGAGCAGGGAGGCCTGTAGATGAGCCAGTCCAACGCCCCGCAGCGGAGCGGGTCCAACATCAAGGAGTCGGTGGCCTCCTGGGGCGACATCGCCCGCCTGCTCCGCGGCGGCGACCAGGGCGCCCTGGTGCCCGTCGTCATCCCCCGGGACAACCGGGGCCTCAGCTGGACCATGCTGGTCTGGGCCGCGCTCTACCTGCTGCTCGGCGCGCTGGTGGTGGCCGTCATCGGCATCGGCCTGCTGATGTGGCTGGCGGTGCTGCTCTTCGTGCTGGCGCTGGTCGCGCTGGGACTGGGGCTGCTGTGGTGGTGGCGCTCCGCCATCGTGGAGATCGAGCAGGGCACCGTCGGCCTGCTCACCAAGTACGGCGCCATCGTCGGCCAGCTCGACCCCGGCCGGCACTACCTGTGGCACCCCTGGTCGCGGGTGGACTTCGTGGTGGACGTCTCCACCGAGATCCCCTACACCGCCCCGGTGCTGGCCTGCCCCACGCAGGAGAACGTGCCGCTGAAGTCGATCGAGTTCTTCCTGAAGTTCCGGATCGTCGACGCGGTGGCGTTCGTGCGCACCATCGGCGCCTCCAACTTCGACCTGGTGCTGGCCAGCGCGGTGCAGGACGCGATCCGCCAGCGCAGCCGGATGGTGCAGACGGAGAGCGCCTACGACCTGCGCGGCTCCGACGTCGCCGACATGCAGGACCTGCTCAACCGGCAGCTGCGCCGGTACGGCGTGGAGATCCGCGGCTGCAACATCCCCGACGTGCAGCTGCCCAACCAGTACCAGCAGCACCTGGCCACCCGGGAGCGGGTGGCCAAGGAGCTGGACGCCTACGAGCAGGAGTGGGAGCTCACCCGCAAGCGGCGGATCGACACCCTGCTGATGGACATCGAGCGCTCCAAGAAGACCCGCGACGCCAAGATCGTCGAGGTCAACGCGGCGCTGAACAAGGCCCGCAAGGACGTCGCGCAGATGCTGGAGGAGCAGGAGACCGAGGCGCAGCGGGTCCGCTACGAGATCGAGACGCAGGGCCGCGCCGACCTGGTCGCCGCGCAGAACGAGGCCAAGGCGCAGCGCCGCCTGTCCACCGCCTACCGGGACAACCGGGCGGTGCTCCGCTACGAGCTGGCGCGCCGCCGGCTCGACGTCGGGGCCAAGCTCGCCGAGCACGCCCCCACCCCGGTGGTGGTGCGGACCGACGGGAGCGGCGGGGACACCTCGGCGCTGTCCACCCTGCTGCTGGCGCAGATGCTGCCCGGCATCGGGGGCGGGAACCGCAGGGCCCGTGCCGTCGAGAGCGACGCGTCCGGCGCCTTCCAGGAGGCCCAGGGGGCCGTCGCGGCGGCCGCCGGCCGGCAGCAGCAGATGGCCGAGCAGTACCTGCAGGAGCAGCAGCAGGCGATGCGCGAGCAGTTCGAGCGCGGTGAGGGCTACGGCGGCGGCAAGCGCCGCTGAGCCCGCGGCGGTGCGGCCCCTCCGGCCGCACCGCCGCTCCGCCGGAAAAGGGCGGGGAGAAGCGGTGCGCACCGCTTCTCCCCGCCCTTCGCTCGCGGCCGGAGTGGACCCGTATTGGCTCCGGTATTACCCGGCCTTGAATCCCGCCCCGGTACAGTCGGGGCATCGGGGGGAGATTGTTCCCGGATTCCCGGCGCCGGCGAGGCGCGCAGGTCGAATCCGGGAACAATTGTTTTCGGCGGAATTCGCCCGCCCCGCCCCGGGGCTCAGGCCGCTTCCACCAGCGAGCGGTAACCGCTGTCGATGTCCACACCGTGCCGGGCCGCGATCTCCACCAGGTCCTCGATCTCTCCGGCCTGAGCGAGGCAGACCTCCGCGTCTCCGCGCGCGTGCGCCCGGCGCAGGGCCCGCGTCGCGTCGTAGATGCGCAGGTGCAGTGTGGTCAGGAACTCGCTCATCGTGTCCGTCCGTCCCTCTCCAGGGGGGATCCTTCTCGTTCTCGTCGCCCCCTTTTCTACCGGTTCCGGATAAAAGGGCGGTTAGAGGAAAGGGGGACGGAAGGGAAAACGCCGGTGACGAGGGCCACCGGCGCTGCGGGAACCCGCTTCGCGCGGCGGGCCGGTCAGGCGGTCAGTACTCGGTCCAGGAGTACCATCTGCCGCCGATGTGCTCGTAGACCCGGCCGCCGTGGCCGCGGACGAAGACGTCGGTCTCCAGCGGCTCGGCGCTGTAGGCCAGCCCGGACGGGCTGAGCAGCCCGGCGCCCTGCACCGTGTAGAGGGTCAGGCCGTCCTTGATGGTCACCGACTTCAGCGGGTACAGCCCGGCCATCTCGCCGTTCAGCGGGATGGTGGTGGACCGGTTGGTCGTGTCGCGGACGTTCAGCAGCTCGTCGGCGGAGGTGGAGACCCGGCCCTGCAGCGGGATGTCGGCCATCGACAGGACGATCGCGACGGCCGCGACCAGCGGTGCGGAGATCCAGCGCAGCCAGTACCTGCGCACCATCGGGCGGGCCACCGACAGCGCGATGCCCAGCCGCAGCGCGCCCATCGCGGCGAGCAGCGCACCGCCCCCCATGCCCAGCACGAACGCCGGAAGGTGCCCGCCGGGCATGCTGTCCTCGTAGATCAGGACGAGGCCGACCAGGACGCAGGCGGGCAGGTAGAGCCGGCCGGGCGGCCGGGACGCCCAGGAGATCAGCCGCCGGGCGAGCGTCGGCCGGTGGGCGATCTGCAGCAGCGGCGCGACCGGGTCCTGGCCGCCGCGCGGGTCGGAACGGCTCGCCGGATTCGATCCGGGCGTCGGAGCCGAGGCTGTCATGGAGTGCGTTCCCCCAGATGGATGCGGTGATCTCAGGCGCGGTCCGAGGGGTGGGCCACCGGGGACCGCGTCGTCAGGTCCGGGACGGCCGCCGCACAGCGGCCCGCCCTTCAGGATAGGGGAGCGGCGGCGCCTCCTCAGGCCTTCTGAGGGTTCCGTCGCGATCCCCGAACGGGATCTTGGTCGCATCCCGGGCGCCCGCGGTTCCCGCCGCCGCGGGACGGCGCAGCACGCGGTCCGCGCAGAGCCGCCCGGGGGCGACCGCGGCCAGCAGGCAGGCCGCGGCGAGCAGCGCCGGCAGGGCGGGCGGGGCGCCCGCGGGCAGCGAGGCCAGCGCCGCCCCCTCCGGCCAGGCCCCGGCCGCCGCGGGCACCGCGGCCCCGGCCAGCGCGGCCAGCACGGCGCCGCAGACCGGCACCGCCACCCCCGCGGCCAGCAGCGCGGCGCCGGCCAGCTCGAGCCAGGCCAGCGCCGCCCCGGGAGAGGACGGCCAGGAGAGCGGCCGGCCCGCCGCGTGCCCGGCGAACACCCAGGCCGCTCCGGCCCGCACCGCGAGCACCGCCGCGTCGTAGAGCCGCCCCCGGCCCGCGCTCCCGCTCCGCTTCACCTGAGTCCGCCCTCGTCCGCCCGGCAGAGACACCCGGAAACTACTCGACCCGGCCGCCCCCGCCGGGGCGCCACACGCGGGGCCCGCCGATTCCCTCCGGGAACACCGCCCGAGCCGCCCGATTCGCCCGTTCCGCCCGGCGCGGGTCCGCGCCGGGCCGCGGGAGGGGCGGGCACTGAGTAAGGTTGGGCGGGTGGCAGCCACTACCCCCATCGAACCGCCGGACTACGCTCTGGAGCAGGAGCTGGGCGCGGCAGGCGCCGCCCTGGTCGCCGGGGTCGACGAGGTCGGCCGGGGCGCCTGGGCGGGACCGGTCGTGGTCTGCGCGGCCGTCGCCGGCCCGGCCCCCGCCCCCGAAGGCCTCACCGACTCCAAGCGGCTCACCCCCAAGCGGCGCACCGCCATGGCCGAGCTGCTCCGCTTCTGGGTCGCCGACCACGCGGTCGGCCGGGCCGAGGCCGAGGAGATCGACGAGCTGGGCATGACCGCCGCGCTGCGGCTCGCCGCCGACCGGGCGCTGCGCGGCCTGAGCCGCCGCCCCGACGCGGTCATCCTGGACGGCAAGCACGACTACCTCGGCCGCCCCTGGGCGGTGCGCACCCAGGTCAAGGCCGACCTGACCTCGGTCAGCACGGCCGCCGCCTCGGTGCTCGCCAAGGTGTACCGGGACACCTGGATGGCCGGGCTCGACGCCGAGCACCCCGGATACGGCTTCGCCACCGCCGCGGGCTACCCCTCGCCGGTGCACCGCGCCGCCCTGGCCGAGCACGGCCCCACCCCCCACCACCGGATGACCTGGTCCTACCTGGACGGCCTGGAGAAGTGGCGGCACCTGCGCAGGCCCCGCCCCGGCCCGGGCGGGCAGACGGCGCTGCTCTGATGCGGGCGCCGACCCCCCGCCCGGACGGCGCGGCCCCGCGGAGGTCCCGCGGAGGAGGCGGCCCGGCGGGAGCGGGGGCCGCCGTGGGCGCCGCCCCGCACCCCTCCACCGGTGCAGGGGCGCCCGGCCGCATACCGCCTTCGGCCGCGTCCGCCCCGCACCGCCCCCGGAGAACGGCGGCCGCCCGGCGGCCCCTGCCGGGCGGCCCGTTCGACGAGCCCGATCCGCGGCCCCGGCGCGGCGGGCGGCGCTCCCGCCCGCGGCCCCGGCTGCGCCTGGGCCGGATCATCGCGGCCGTGCCGCTGATCGCGGCGGCGCTCCCCCCTGCCGCCTGGGGCCGGGTCCGGTGGACCGCCCGCCGCGGCGGGCGGCCGCGCTCCGACGCGATCGTGGTGCCGGGCGCCGGCCGGTACAGCGGTCCGGCGCCGGTTCCGGGCGCCCGCGGGCCGGGCGGATGCGCCCCGGTGGCGGTGCGCCGGCCGCGGGGCCGGGCCGGGGGGAGTCCTCCGGCCGGTTCCAGCGGCGACCCGCCCGCCTCCCGGGAGGCGGTGGTCCGGTCACCCCTGCCGGGTGCTCCGGGCGGCCCGGTACCGGCTTCACCGGCCTGCGGAACGCGCGGACGCCCTCCGGAGCACGCGAGCAGGGCGCGCCGACGCGCCCCGGGCGGACGTCCGCCCGGGGCGTTCCAGTGCCCTTCCGCCCCGGTCGGGGCCGCCGGCGGCGGTCGGCCCGCCGCCCGGGGCCCGGTGGGCGGTGCAGGGGAGCCGGCGCCGGAGAACGGCCCTTCCGGACGTTCGGTGCGGCGGGGCGGGGAGCGGCTCCGACGGGCCGTTCGGAGGTGCGACACAGCGGAACTTCACGCTTCCGGCGGTTCTGCCGGCGCCGGCCTTCGCGGCAGTATGGGACGGGCCGACAGGCAGAGGGAGGTGCGGCATGCCGCCTGAGGACCGGTCCCGAACGGCCGGCGGGCCCGCGGCGGGCCCGCTGCTGGAGCGGGCGCGGACGGCCTACCACGGCCGGCCCCCGCGGATCCGGCTCGCGGTGGCGGCGGGGGTGCTGCTGGCGGTGGCGCTGGCCGCGCTGCTCCTCCAGCTCCCCGTGCTGCTCAGCGTGGCGGTGGCGGCCGCGGTGCTGTCGGTGCTGGCCGCCCTGATGCACTCCGTCGACGCGGTGGCCACCACCCTGGTCTGCCTGGGCTGGCTGGTCCTGGCCTTCCTGCTGCTGCAGATCCCGATCCCGGTCGCCGACCGCGGCGTCCTGCTGCTGCTCCCGCTGATCCCGCTGCTGGTCACCGTCGCGGCGGTGCGGATCAAGGAGTACCCGGTCTGGCACACCACGCTGCTCGCCCTGCTCGTCGCGCTCATCGCCGGGCTGGCCGTGGGGCTGGGCGGCATGCTGACCGGCGGGGCGCCGCCGGGGCTGGGGCTGGTCAGCGCCGCCTGCGCGGCCGGGCTGGCGCTGGTCTGGCGCGCCGCCGCCGGCTACCGGCTGCGCCGCGGCATGCGCCCGACGCCGGGCTCCGCCGGCGCCGGCGGGCCGGGCGGCCGCCCGGAGGGCCCCCGCCCCCCCGCGCCGCCCCGGCAGCGGGCGGGCGCCGGCGGCCCCGCCGCCCCCCGGCGCTCCGCCGAGGACGGGGACGAGGAGGACCCCGTCCCGGTCGACCAGGCGCTGGCCCGGCTGGAGGAGATGATCGGCCTCGACCCGGTCAAGCAGCAGGTCCGGGCGATCGCGGCGTCCATCGAGGCGGCCCGGCTGCGGGCCGACGCCGGGTACGCCGTCGACAAGCCCCTGCGCCACCTGGTGTTCTCCGGGCCTCCGGGCACCGGCAAGACCAGCGTCGCGCGCACCCTGGCCACGATCTTCCACTCCTTCGGCCTGCTGCCCACCTCCCGGGTGGTCGAGGCGCACCGCGCCGACCTGGTCGGCGAGTACCTGGGCGCCACCGCGATCAAGACCAACGCGCTGGTCGACCGGGCGCTGGGCGGGGTGCTCTTCATCGACGAGGCGTACTCCCTGGTCAACGAGGGCGACGGGCAGCCGGACCGGTTCGGCGCCGAGGCGGTGCAGACCCTGCTCAAGCGGGCCGAGGACGACCGGGACCGGCTGGTGGTGATCCTGGCCGGCTACGAGGCGGAGATGGACCGCTTCCTCGCCTCCAACCCCGGTCTGGCCTCCCGGTTCGCCACCCGGGTCACCTTCCCCAGCTACTCCGCCGAGGAGCTCCGGCTCATCTGCGAGCACCTGTTCGGCCGGCGCGGCGACCTGCTCGACGCGGGCGCGCTGCGCGCACTGGGCCGCGGGCTGGAGGAGGTGGAGCAGCGGGCCGCCGTGGACGAGCTGGGCAACGGCCGGTTCGCCCGCTCCCTGGTGGAGAAGGCCGCCGAGGCGCGCGACGTGCGGGTGGTGACCTCGGGGGAGAGCCGGGAGCCGCCGGCCCCCGGTGACCTGGTGACCGTCCGCGAGCCCGACGTGGACGAGGCCTACCGGCAGCTCACCGCGCGGTTGCCCGGGTTCGGCCAGGCGCCCGACCTGGAGGGGGCGCTGGCCGAGCTGGACGGGATGGTCGGGCTGGAGCCGGTCAAGCGCCAGGTCCGGGCGATCGCCGCGCAGTTGCGGGTGGCCAAGCTCCGCGAGGAGCAGGGGCTGCGCGCCCAGCCGCCGATGCGGCACTTCGTCTTCTCCGGGCCCCCGGGAACCGGCAAGACCTCGGTGGCCCGGGTGCTGGGCCGGGTCTTCGCCGCGCTGGGCCTGCTGACCCGGTCCGAGGTGGTCGAGGCGCAGCGCTCCGACCTGGTCGGCGAGCACCTGGGGGCGACCGCGATCAAGACCAACGCGCTGGTCGACCGGGCGCTGGGCGGGGTGCTCTTCGTCGATGAGGCCTACGCCCTGGCCAACCCCGGCTACAGCGGCGGGGACGCGTTCGGCGCCGAGGCGATCCAGACCCTGCTCAAGCGGGCCGAGGACGACCGCTCCCGGCTGGTGGTCGTGCTGGCCGGCTACCCGGGGGAGATGGACCGGCTGCTGGCCTCCAACGCCGGCCTGGCCTCCCGGTTCAACGTCCGGGTGGCCTTCCCCAGCTACACCGCCGACCAGCTCACCGAGATCGCCGGCGCGGTGGCCGAGCGGACCGGCGACGCCTTCGACGAGTCCGCGCTGGAGGACCTGCGCCGGATCTTCGGCTACGTGTGCGACGAGGGCTGGATCGACGAGCTGGGCAACGGCCGGTTCGCCCGCTCGCTGTTCGAGAAGGCCTGCTCGCAGCGGGACCTGCGGGTCGCGGAAGAGGTGGGCGAGGCCGCCACCGCCGCCGAGCTGACCGTGGTCACCAGCGACGACGTCCGCGCCGCCTACTCCGAGGTGACCCAGCGCTGAGGCGCCCGCCCCGCCGCCCCGCCGCGGGTGTCGCGCCCCGGTCGCGGCCCCCGCGGTCGGGCGGCGCGGCGGGCGGAGCGCGGCGGGCGGGCACCACCTCCGCAGGCGGTGCCCGCCCGCCCCGGGAGCGGGCGCGGGCACGGCGGCGCCCGCCGCGGCCGCCCTGCTAATGTCCGCTCCATGACTTCGAGCAGCGCCCCCGTCCGCGAAGCCGTCATCCTGGCCGGTGGGCAGGCGACCCGCCTGCGCCCCTACACCGATACCCGGCCCAAGGCCATGGTGGAGGTCGCCGACCGGCCGATCATCGACTACCAGCTGGAGTGGCTGGCCGGGCACGGCGTGCGGCACGCGGTGGTGTCCTGCGGCTACAAGGCCGAGGTGCTGCGCGAGCACCTGTCCGGGCGGACCGAGGGCCCGGAGACCACCGTCCTGGTCGAGGACGAGCCGCTGGGCCGCGGCGGGGCGCTCCGCTACGCCGCCTCCGGCCTGCGCGACCCGGACGCCCCCTACTTCGCGCTCAACGGCGACGTGCTCACCTGGTTCCCGCTGGACGAGTTCACCGCCTTCCACCGGGCCAAGGGCGGGCTGGGCACCCTGGCGCTGGCCCAGTACCGGACCAGCTGGGGCATCGTGGACGTGGACGAGGCCGGCTCCGTCGGCGGCTTCACGCAGAGCCCGCTGCTGCCGTTCTGGATCAACGCGGGGGTGTACCTCTTCGAGCCGGGGCTCACCGGCCTCCTCCCGGAGAAGGGCGACCACGAGTCCTCCACCTTCCCCCGGCTCGCCGAGGAGGGGCGGCTCTTCGGGTACCGCATCGACGGGTTCTGGCGGGGCGTGGACACGGCCAAGGACGTCAAGGAGGCCGGAGAGCAGATCCCGGAGCTGCTCGGCCGGGCCGGCTGATCCCGGGCGGCCCCGGCGGGGGACTCCGCCGCGGCGGTGCGCCGGAGGCACCGGGCGCGGTGCGGCGCCGCCGCGGAACCGGGCCGGGGCAAGGGGTCCCGCCTCCCCGGGGCGGGACTCCCCCGAGGTAGGGCGACCGACCGGCGGGTATCGTCGGTCCGGTGACCAACGATTCCGCGATGCTCAGAACCCTCCCCAACTTCCGCGACATCGGCGGGTACCGCACGGACTCCGGAGCGCGGGTCCGCACCGGGCTCGTCTACCGGGCCGACTCCTTCTCCCGGATCGATGACGGCGACTTCGCCGCGCTCGCCGGGCGCGGCCTGCGCCAGGTCCTGGACCTGCGCACGGTGCACGAGCGGACCGCCGAGCCCGACCGGGTCCCCGAGGGCGCCGAGTACACCGTGCTGGACGTGCAGGGCGACCACACCACCGGGGGCGATCTGAACAGGCTGTTCGACGACCCCGAGGCGGCCGCCGCGGCGCTGGGCGGCGGCGGGGCGGAGGCCTTCATGCACGAGGTGAACCGGGCGCTGGTCACCACCGACGACGCGCACGCCGGCTACCGCGAGCTGGTGGAGCGGACCGCCGCCGGCCCCACCGCGGTCGTCTTCCACTGCACCGCGGGCAAGGACCGCACCGGCTGGGCGGCCGCGCTGCTGCTCACCCTGCTGGGCGTCCCCCGGGAGACCGTCTTCGAGGACTACCTGGCCAGCAACGGGCGGATGGAGCGGCTGCGCGGCATGATGCGCCGCCAGGCGGAGCGCGGCGGCGTCGACCCCGACCTCATGGAGCCGATCATCCAGGTCCGCCGGTCCTACCTGGAGACCGCCTTCACCGAGCTGGAGCGGGTCTACGGATCCTTCGACGGCTACGTCGCCGACGGGCTCAAGCTCGCCCCGCGCACCGCCGAGCGCCTCCGCGACCGGCTGCTGGAGGCCTGAGAGACGGTCGGGCGTGCGGTCGGCCTACCGCACCGCCCCCTCGTTGATCTCGGAGTCGCGGGGGTATCGGAGCGCTCCGATACCCCCGCGACTCCAAGATCAACGAGGGCGGGCGGGGAAGCGCGGGGCGGCCCCGCCCGGCGACCGGCCGGATGCCCGACGGCCTCTGAGCCGGCCCCGTCCTCCGGTGGTCCCCGGCGCCGCGGGGCTCAGCCCAGGGCGCGCAGCCGGGAGAGCAGCAGCGGGGCGTCGCCGTCCCCGCCGCCGGCCAGCGCGTCCAGCAGGGTGAGCAGCACCTCGGGTCTGCTCCGGCCCTGGTCGAGCAGGCGCTGCGCGGCGGCCCACAGCTCCGGCGGGTCGCCGTGCCACAGCCGCACCGCGAGCCGCTCGTGCGCGTCCAGGTCGGCCTGGGCCGAGGAGGCGCGGCCGATCCGGCCGGAGCGCCCGCCGTCCACCGCGTGCCGGCCGGGCGGTCCCTCCGGGACGTCGATCTCGCCGAAGTGGTCCAGCCGGAGCAGCGCCCGCCGCCCCTCCGGGGTGGTCGGGTCGAACCCGCCCTCGGCCCGGTCCAGCAGGTCGCCGGCGAGCAGCGGGAAGGCGAACATGCGGCGGGGCAGCGCGGCCAGGTCGCCGTCGGGCAGCAGCCGGCGGATCTCCCGGCGGCCCAGGCCGAGCGCCTCGGCCGGGTCGCGGTAGGTGCGGTTGAACGCCTCGAAGGAGTCCCACAGCGCGTCCAGCGCGGCGCCCACCGCCGGCTCGGGCAGCCCGGCCCGGGGGCCGGCCCACCGGATCCACGCGCCCAGCACGTGCGGCATCGCCTCGCTCTCCTCGGGCAGCAGCACCACCCGCCGGGGTAGCCAGGTGAGCAGGAAGGTCTCCACCTTGCGCGGGCTGACCCGCATCGGGCGCCCGGCGTCGACGTCGCAGCCGTAGCCGATGACGTGGTCCACGCAGCGGCTCGCCGCGTAGGAGTCGGAGAGCTCGGCCGCCTCGTCGGAGGCGAGGAACCGGGCGGCCAGGGTGGCGCGGGCGTCGCGGCGCCACACCGGCTCGCCCGCCGGGCGGCCCTCGGCCGGCAGCGCCCGCACCCGGGAGCGCAGCAGCGCGTGGTGCGCGCCCAGGGAGCCGCCGATCAGGTCGGCCTCGCGGGCCGCGGTGAGCCGGGCCGGGCGCTCGCCGGGGGCGCCGGAGACCACCAGGTCGGTGCCGGCCAGGGCGCGCTCCAGCAGGGTCCGGGCGCGGGCCGGGGCGAGCGGGTGGAACACGGCCATCGGATCGTCCTCGGCCGCGGCCCGGCCGTGCTCCAGCAGCCGCTCCACCTTGGTGGTCACCCAGGCGTCCCGGAGCACCCCGCCGCCGTTGTGGTCGATGACGGCGATCAGCGCGTGGCCCGGGGCCTCCGGGCCGCCGGGGTCGGAGTCGTAGCGGAAGGTGCAGACGACCTCGTCGGCGTCGCCGAACCGGTCGCCGGAGAGGTAGGCCCTGAGCGGGCGGACCAGGCCCACCGCCTCGGCCCAGGCCGGGCGGCGCAGGTCGCCGCGGTCGGCGAGGGCGAGGACGCCCTGCTCGGCGAGCTCGCGCCGGTGCGCCGAGACGCCCAGCGAGGTGATTCCGGACAGCAGCGCCAGGCCCGCCGGGGTGCCCGAAGCGGTGGCGTGCGCGATCAGCCCCTCGGTCAGGTGCCGCTCCAGGTCGGCGCCGGACATGCCCGGTATGCGCTGCCCCCACCAGGCGCCGAGCATCCTGCTGACGACGAGTTCGGCGTCGAGCGGGTCGCGGACCGCCAGCAGGGCGCGGGCCACGCGGAGCATCTCGGCGAAGACCGGGTCGGGGGCTGCGTCTGGGGGCGGCGTCAGGGGAGGTACGGACACCTGACAGAGCCTATGGCACCTGCCGTGCGCCCCGGGTGGAATCGGTCGGGGAGCGGGGTGCTCCCCGGGCGGAGGTCAGGCGATCGCGTCGTGGCCCGGCAGGCGCGGGCCGACCAGCCGCTCCGACGGCGGGCGGGACATCACCATGGCCTGCAGCCGCTCGCGGGCGACCCGCTCCACCAGCCCCGGGGTGGCCTGGAAGCCGAGGTGCTCGGCGCATTTCCAGGTGTCGTGCACGCAGCGGTGCACGTTCCCCGGTGCCAGGGAACTGAACTCGTCGTTCAAACGCCGCGCGACCTGCTGCAGGTCGGCCGCGGGATAAGTCTGGAGCATCCTCGCTCACGCCTCTCGCCGGCGGGTCGGACGGTGACCACCATCCATTTCACTGCTTCGCATCAGGGTGTCAAGCCCCGTCCGGTGAGTCGTTGCCCAGGCTTTGCGGCGCGCCGCGGGGCGCCCCGGCACCGTCCCCGACCGGGGCGGGAGTGCCGGGAGGCGGCCGTGGTGCGGGCGGGGCGGAAGAGAACGCCGGTGACCGTGCGAATCCATGTCAGAACGGAGCGTATTCGGCCTGTCTGCGTATTTTCGGGCGCGGGAGGAGGCGGACCGGAAGGCCGGAGAAACGGGATCGGGCGAGGTAAAAGAAGGCTCCTTCGGAAATGGGCAGCCGAAAATCCGCGGATGGGCCGTGGTTGCACGACGGAGACGTATCATTTACCTTCCGCTATCGCCGCCGGGTTTCCACCGCGGCCCGGACCCGAGCCGGGCGGGTGGCTTATGCTGAACCGGTGGCGGCGGTCGCCCGATGTCGCCCCCAGGCCTCCCCGGCCGCGGTCGCACCCGGTGCGGCCGGCAGGTGGAGGATTTCCACGGCGCCCGCTCACGCGAGCCCCCGTCCGCGGGGGGAAAGGCCCCCGGAGGTGTCATTGGTGAGCACCGATACGTCCGTTCCGCTCCCCCGCATGTCCGGGCTCGGCCCCTCCGAATCGGCGCTGCTGGAGACCATCCTCAAGGAGGCGCCGGTCGGCTTCGCCTTCTTCGACACCTCCGCGCGCTTCCAGCGGGTCAACCCCGCGCTGGCCCGGCTGTACGGCCGCGCGGAGGAGGAGTGCGTCGGCCGGCTCCCGCACGACGTGCTCGGGAGCGCCGCCGCCGACGCGCACGGGGCGGCGATCGCCCGGGTGCTCGCCGGCGAGCCGGTGGTCTACGGGGACCAGTTCCCGCCGTTCGGCCCGGCCGGAGGCGAGGCGGCCCGCTGGGCCCCCTCCTGGTTCCCCACCCACGGCGACGGCGGCGAGGTCGACGGGGTGGCGCTCATCGCGGTCGACCTGAGCGACCGGGTGCGCGCCGAGGGCGAGCTGCGCCGCAGCGAGGAGCGGTACCGCTCGCTGATGGAGGCCACCAACCAGGTGGTGTGGGCGGCCGACCCGGATGGCGCGGTGGCCGAGGACTGCCCGCAGTGGCGCGCGGTCACCGGGCAGAGACTCGAGGAGTACCTGGGCCGGGGGTGGCTGGACTCGGTCCACCCCGACGACCGCCCCCGGGTGGAGCGGTCCTGGGACGACTCCATCGCCGACCGCACCGTCTTCGACGAGACCTTCCGGGTGCGCACCTGCTCCGGGGACTTCCGGCACTTCCGCTCCCGCGCGGTGCCGATGATGCGCGGCGACGAGCTCTCCGAGTGGGTCGGCGCCAACACCGACGTCACCACCCAGCACGAGGCCGACGACATGCGCCAGCGCCTCACCCAGCAGCTCGGCGAGGCCGCGCTGCGCACGGTGCGGCTGCAGAAGGCCACCGCCGACCTCGCCGAGGCCCTCACCGTGGACCAGGTGGTCCAGGCCATGGGGGAGATCGGCCGCTCCGCGGTGGGCGCCGACCGCACCACCGTGGCCGAGATCGGCGGGGACGGCCTGCGGCTGCGCGTCATCGGCCGGGCCGGCGAGCCGTCCGCCGGCTCCGCCCCCGACCACGACGGCCTGATGTCGCTGGCCGTCCGGGAGCAGCGGCCGTGCATCGCGGGCGGTCCGCTGGAGCTGCTCGGCCTGCTGGACGGGGACGAGGAGGCGCCCGCCTTCATCAAGGCCACCGACGAGCGGGCCTGGGCGGCGCTGCCGCTGCTCAGCGGCGGCCAGCCGGTCGGCGCGCTGCGCTTCGCGCACACCTCGCCGCGGGACATCTCCGACGAGGAGAAGGTCTTCCTGGAGGCGCTCGCCGGCCAGTGCGCGCTCGCCCTGGAGCGGGCCAAGCTCTTCGAGCGCGAGCACCGCACCGCCGAGGCGCTCCAGGCCAGCCTGCTGCCCGAGGCGCTGCCGGAGGTCCAGGGCATCCGGATGCGCGCCTTCTACCGCTCGGGCACCCAGCACGTGCAGGTCGGCGGGGACTGGTACGACGCCTTCCCGCTGCCGGACGGGCGGGTGGCCGGGGTGCTCGGCGACGTGATGGGCAAGGGCATCAAGGCGGCCACCGGGATGAGCCGGGTGCGCAACGCGCTGCGGGCGCTGGCCTTCAGCATGCCCGAGCCGGCCGACGTGCTCACCGGCCTGGACCGGATGTTCGACGCCACCGAGGCGGTGGACCAGGTCACCACCCTGGTCTACTTCGTGCTGGACCCCGGCACCGGGCAGATCGACCTGAGCAACGCCGGGCACCTGCCGCCGCTGGTCGTCGCCGAGCGGACCGAGCCGTGGCTGCTGGAGACCGAGCCGGACACCCCGCTGGGGATCAGCTCCGAGAGGGGCCACCACAAATTCTTCGTCCAACCCGGTAACACCGTGGTGCTCTATTCCGATGGTCTTGTAGAGAACCGGAAGCGGTCCGTCGCCTCCGGACTGGAGGAACTGGTCACCGTGGCGTCCCAGGCGCCGCCGGAGGTGGTGGGCGATCCACAGCTGATGCTCCAGTACCTTGTGGAGGGCATGCTCGCAGGGTATGAGCAGGACGACGACGTCACCCTGCTCGCCGTCCACCTACCGGTGATCGAGGCCGCACCGGAGCAGTAGTAGTCCGTAAGAAGAAGTCCGACACTTTGCCTAAGGTGGAGGATCCATCAACCCCGCGCACGCGGGGGGTGGGGTCAGGACCCGACGGTGGGGTTGGATCCGCACGGCCGCGGAAAAAACCCTACTGGGCGCATGCGTCCCGAGCGTTGGACAGGGCGCATACGCTGAAAGGAAGTCGGCATCCCCGCGGCGGGGATGATCCCGGGCTGGGGCCGGGGGGCGGTGGCTCCGCCCTCCGCGAGGCTCCACGGAGGTCTTCGGGCCGCCGGGTCCAGCAATCTCGCCACACGTCCGTTCGAGAGGTGTTTGTGTCACCTGCCAGTTCGACCCGCTCAAAACAGCCGGAGTCGCTGCACGAGCCCGTCATTCAGCAGCTGATCGAGCGTGGGCGGTCCCAGGGGTACCTTGAGCCCGAGGACGTGCGCCGTGCCTTCGAAGAGGCCGACATCCCCATGTCGCAGGCCCAGGCCGTGCTCCGAATCCTGACCAAGGAGGGCGTCACCCTCGTGGTCGGGGCCGAGGAGTCCGCCCCCACGCGCCGGAAGTCCGCGCGCCGCAAGACGGCCGCGCCGAAGAAGAGCGCCGCGACCCGGACGACGACCACCGCCCGGGCCCCCCGGCGCGCGGCCGCCGCGCAGGACCAGCCGGAGACCGTGACCGCGGTCGTCGACTCCGGTCCGGCCAAGGGCGCCGCGAAGCCGGCGCCCGCGGAGGCCTCCGAGCCGAAGGCGGCGAAGAAGGCCGCGCCGAAGAAGGCGGCGGCCAAGCCCGCGGCCAAGGGGGCGGCCGCCAAGCCCGCGGCGAAGAAGACCACGGCCAAGGCCGCGGCCAAGAAGGGCGACGACATCGGCCTGGAGGCCGCCGAGGACGCCGACATCGACCTCGACGTCGACGACGACCTCGAGGACACCGGGGTCGAGCTGGAGCTCGTCGAGGACACCGGCGACGACAAGCCGGAGCCGGTCGGCGGCCCGGTCGCCGGGTCCGGCAGCAAGCCGGAGGCCGTGGGCATCCCGGAGAAGGCCGCCGCCAACACCTCCGAGGACGAGGCCTTCGTCCTCTACGACGATGACGACGACGCCCCCGCCGCCCAGGTGGTCGCCGCCGGCGCCACCGCCGACCCGGTCAAGGACTACCTGAAGCAGATCGGCAACGTCGCGCTGCTCAACGCCGAGCAGGAGGTCGAGCTCGCCAAGCGGATCGAGGCCGGCCTGTTCGCCGAGGAGAAGCTCGCCGAGGAGAGCGGCTCGCTCAGCGTCGAGTTCCGCGACGAGCTGGAGTGGATCGCCGAGGACGGCGCCCGCGCCAAGAAGCACCTGCTGGAGGCCAACCTCCGCCTGGTGGTCTCGCTGGCCAAGCGCTACACCGGCCGCGGCATGCTCTTCCTGGACCTGATCCAGGAGGGCAACCTGGGCCTGATCCGCGCGGTGGAGAAGTTCGACTACACCAAGGGCTTCAAGTTCTCCACCTACGCCACCTGGTGGATCCGGCAGGCCATCACCCGGGCCATGGCGGACCAGGCGCGCACCATCCGCATCCCGGTGCACATGGTGGAGGTCATCAACAAGCTGGCCCGCGTCCAGCGGCAGATGCTGCAGGACCTGGGCCGGGAGCCCACCCCGGAGGAGCTCGCCAAGGAGCTCGACATGACCCCGGAGAAGGTCGTCGAGGTCCAGAAGTACGGCCGGGAGCCGATCTCGCTGCACACCCCGCTCGGCGAGGACGGGGACAGCGAGTTCGGCGACCTCATCGAGGACTCCGAGGCGATCCAGCCGGGCGAGGCGGTCAGCTTCACCCTGCTCCAGGAGCAGCTCCACTCGGTGCTGGACACCCTCTCCGAGCGCGAGGCCGGCGTGGTCTCCATGCGCTTCGGGCTGACCGACGGCCAGCCGAAGACGCTGGACGAGATCGGCAAGGTCTACGGGGTCACCCGCGAGCGGATCCGCCAGATAGAAAGCAAGACCATGTCGAAGCTGCGGCACCCGTCGCGGTCCCAGGTGCTCCGCGACTACCTGGACTGACAGCAGCCGACATGGTGCGCCTCGGGCGCCGGCCGCCGGCGGCGGACCGGCGCCCGAGGCGTCTGCATCTCCGGGGCGCGTCCTGGCGCCGCGTCCGTTCGGCGCCGCCGGCGCCCCGGTGTGCTCCCCGGCCGGAGCCGCCTCGGACCCCCTGCGGTGCGTGCGCGGCCGGCCATCGGGGCCGGCGCGGTCCCGCGCCCCGGGTGTGGCGAGGCCCGGGGAGGGGACGCCGCGCGACGCGTCCGCAGGGGAGGGCCGAGGGGTTCTTCGCGTCCGCCCAGCGGTCCAACATCTCTGCCAGGCCCGATCATCGCGGACACCGCGTATGGGCGAGATAAAGCACCGAGACGCTTTCGTTACGTTCCGCTCCGGTGCGGTTCACGGGCGGTTCGCGGAGGGCTCCCGCGGCCGCCGGGCCGGGCTCAGCCGGGGATGACGACGTCGAGCACCGAGGCCTTGCCGCCGCGGCCGGGCGGGCTCAGCTCGGCCCGGTGCCCCAGGTCGTTCAGGGCCTCGGCCAGCTCGGCGGGGGTCTCGGGGGAGCGGCCCTGGGCGAGCAGGGCGTGCGCGATCGCGCCGCGGGTCGCCTTCGCCATGTGGCTGACCACCGAGCGCTTCACCGTCCCGCCGGAGGCGGTCTCCTTGAGCACCCGGACCGCGGCGGTGCGCTCGGCGGCCGCGCCGGAGGGGCGGAAGGCCGCGGCGTAGGCGGCCGACCGGCAGTCCACGATCAGCCGGTCCTCGGCCAGCTTGCCGAGCGGTTCGGCCAGGTGGGAGCGCCAGTAGGCGCCGAGCCCGCCCAGCGGGGGCAGCTTCACGCCCATCGACAGCCGGTAGGGCGGCACCCGGTCGTTCACCCCGAGGACCCCCCACAGCCCGGAGAAGACCAGCACCGACTCCGCGGTCCGCGCGGCCGCCGGGCCGGCCAGCAGCTCGCCCAGGCGCAGGTTGTCGTAGAGCACCCCGGTGTAGAGCTCGGCCGCGCGCAGCGCCGGGGCGGTGCGCACCTCCAGGTTCCGCGGCACGGCGCCGGCCTGGCCCGCGGTGAGGCCGAGCACCTCCATCGCCGTCTCCCGCGGCCCGGCGCAGAGCGCCTCCAGCGACTCCAGCACCGCCTCCCGGGCCCCGTTCACCTCGGGCAGGACGAGCCCGGACGGCTCCAGCGCGGGCCCCTCGCCCGCCGCCGCCTTCCCCTCCGACGGGGGCAGCAGGATCAGCATCGTCTCCCTCTCACAGCGAACCGGGCTCCGCCAACCAGCTGGTCGGCTGCCCGGTGCGCTTCGCGATCGTCTCGAAGTCCCGATCGTAGTGCAGCGGGACGGGTCCGCCCGTGCCCTGGCGGGGACGCCTCCGGCGGAGGGCCGGGCAAGACGAAGGCGGCGGCCCCGGGGAGGGGCCGCCGCCGTGCGTCTGGGGAGGGGAGTCCTTAAAGCTCCCCGTCGGGAGAAGTGGCCGGGGTCTCCTGGAGTCGGCCGGTCTCGTCCTGGATGTCCGCGGCGATCTTGCGGATCTCTTCGTCGTGCTTGCGCATGTGGTGCGCGCAGAAGAGCAGTTCGCCGCCGGAGTTGAGCAGCACGCGGACGTAGGCCTGCGCACCACAGCGGTCGCAACGGTCAGCAGCCGTCAGCGGCTGGGTGGGGGCAAGGGTTCCAGTCACTTCGCCTTCCTCAATGCTCGGCGCCAGTCACTCCGCACAACATCTAACCGGACCAGGACGTTCCCAACCAGTCCTGATGTACGCCGACAGCGGAATCCCGTCCGGGCCGGCGCCGGCCGGGCGGGGGAGCGGCGGACGCGACACGCCGGAAACCGCAGGGGAGGCGGGCCCGGAGGGGCATTCCGGGGAGGTGGTAATGTCGCTGGGGTTCGGCCGTCGGCCGGATCCGCGAAGGAATGCGGGCCCCGCATCGGAGCGGAGCCGGGTCGCGACGCGGTGCAGCGGGCGGAGCGGCACGGCCGCCGTCCGCCACAGAGGATGTCCCCGGGCGCGGTTAGGCTGGGCCGGGCCCGCGATCCGGTGCCCCGCGGCGCCGCGGCCCGCACCGGCAGGCCCGCGCGGCGAACGCGTACGCCGGCGCTCCGCGCACGCAACCGAGCGGCTTCGCGGCGCGCCCTGTCCAACGAATGCAGGAGACGTCCAGGTGACCGCCCTTACCGCAGCCGTTCATGAGCCCGAGGACTACTCCGCGCGGCATCTCTCGGTCTTGGAAGGACTGGAGGCGGTCCGCAAGCGTCCCGGAATGTACATCGGGTCGACGGACAGCCGAGGCCTCACCCACTGCATGTGGGAGATCATCGACAACTCCGTCGACGAGGCCCTCGGCGGCTTCTGCACCCGCATCGACGTGGTGCTGCACGCCGACGGCTCGGTGGAGGTGCGCGACGACGGCCGGGGCATCCCGGTCGACGCCGAGCCCAAGTCCGGGCTGACCGGCGTCGAGCTGGTCATGACCAAGCTGCACGCCGGAGGCAAGTTCGGCTCCGGCTCCTACACCGCCTCCGGCGGCCTGCACGGCGTCGGCGCCTCGGTGGTCAACGCGCTCTCCGCCCGGCTCGACGTCGAGGTCGACCGGGGCGGCCGCACCCACGCGATGAGCTTCCGCCGGGGCATCCCCGGCCGCTTCGCCGACACCGGCCCCGACGCCGCCTTCACCGCGGGCTCCGGGCTGGACCAGCGCGGCAAGATCGCGAAGAAGACCACCGGCACCCGGATCCGCTTCTGGGCCGACCGGCAGATCTTCCTGAAGGAGGCCGACATCGCGCGCGAGTCGCTGCTGGAGCGCGCGCGCCAGACCGCCTTCCTCATCCCGGGGCTGACCATCGCGGTGCGCGACGAGCGCACCGAGGGCGAGCCGCCCTACACCGAGGAGTTCCACTTCGACGGCGGCATCGGGGAGTTCTGCTCCTTCCTCGCCGCCGACGAGGCGATCAGCCCGGTGCTGCGCCTCCAGGGCAGCGGCACCTTCAACGAGACCGTCCCGGTGCTGGACGAGATGGGGCACATGACCCCCACCGACGTCGCGCGGACCCTCGACGTCGACGTCGCGCTGCGCTGGGGGAGCGGCTACGAGAGCACGGTGCGCTCGTTCGTGAACGTGATCGCCACCCCCAAGGGCGGCACCCACATCACCGGGTTCGAGCGGGCCCTGGTCCGGGTGGTCAACGACCAGCTGCGCGCCACCAAGCTGCTCAAGGCCAGCGACGACGCGGTCACCAAGGAGGACGTCCAGGAGGGGCTCACCGCGGTGGTCACGGTGCGGCTGCCCGAGCCGCAGTTCGAGGGCCAGACCAAGGAGATCCTGGGCACCTCCGCGGCCTCGCGGATCGTCTCCGCGGTGATCGGCAACCAGCTGCGCGAGTTCCTCTCCTCCACCAAGCGGGCGGAGAAGCAGCAGGCCCGCACCGTACTGGAGAAGATCGCCAACGCGGCCAAGGCGCGGCTGGCCGCCCGCCAGCAGCGCGAGACCCAGCGGCGCAAGAACGCCCTGGAGAGCTCGGCCCTCCCGGCGAAGCTGGTGGACTGCCGCAGCGAGGGGCTGGACCGCAGCGAGCTGTTCATCGTCGAGGGCGACTCCGCGCTGGGCACCGCCAAGCTCGCCCGGGACTCGGAGTTCCAGGCGCTGCTGCCGATCCGCGGCAAGATCCTCAACGTGCAGAAGTCGTCGGTCGGCGACATGCTGAAGAACGCCGAGTGCGCGGCGATCCTGCAGGTCATCGGGGCCGGGTCCGGGCGCACCTTCGACCTGGACGCGGCCCGCTACGGCCGGGTCATCCTGATGGCCGACGCGGACGTGGACGGCGCGCACATCCGCTGCCTGCTGCTCACCCTCTTCTACCGGTACATGCGCCCGATGCTGGAGGCCGGCCGGGTCTACGCCGCGGTCCCGCCGCTGCACCGGATCGAGCTGACCAACGTGCGCAAGAAGCGCGGCGCCAAGCCCGAGGACCGCTACATCTACACCTACAGCGACGCCGAGCTGCAGCGCACCCTCCTCGAGCTGGAGAAGAAGGGGCGCAGCTGGAAGGAGCCGGTGCAGCGGTACAAGGGCCTGGGCGAGATGGACGCCGACCAGCTCGCGGAGACCACCATGGACCCGCGCCACCGCACGCTGCGCCGGATCCGGGTGGACCACGCGGAGGAGGCCGCCAAGGTGTTCGACCTGCTGATGGGCAACGAGGTGGCGCCGCGCCGGCGGTTCATCGCCAACGGCGCCCAGGAGCTCGACCTGGACCGGATCGACACCTGATCCCGCCCGGGGCGGCGGCCGCCGCCCCGACCCCTCCATCCCCGGGGGCCCGCCGAGCGGCGGGCCCCCGCGCTGCTTTCCGGGCGGGCTCCGCCGGTCCGGGCGGCGCCCCCGCCGGGAGCGCTCCCCCGGAACCGGCCTCCCCGCCCGCCGGGCGGCGCGCCGCCCCGACCAGCGGTGACAACCCGGTGTCGTGGTCTATTTTCGGAGGGTGAGGGAGGTGTCCGTCGCCTCCGAGTCGGGAGCACGGGAGCGGTGGTGCCGGATGAGCCACGGACAGCAGTACCCGGGGGACCGGGAGGAGCCCGGGGGCGGACCGGAGGGGCCGGCGGGCCCCGGCGGGCCGGGGAGCCCCGGCGGGCCGGGGAGCCCCGCGGGACCGGAAGGCCCCGGAGGGCCCGAGCGGCCGAGGGGCACCGGAAGGCATGCGGCCCCGGAGGGGGGCGGCGGGCCCGGCGGCCCGGGGAGGCCGGAGGAGCCCGCGGGCCCGGGCGGCCCCGGCGGAGGACCCGGTGCCCCCGGAGGGGCGGCGGGCCCGGCGGGCCAGGGGTCCCCGGGCGGACCGGCGGGCGGGGAGCCCGGCCCCGGGCCGGCCCACGGGGGCTACGGTCCCCCCGAGGCGGGGCCGCCCGGGTACGGGACGTCGACGGAGGAGCCGCCGCCCGGCTACGGCCTGCCGCAGATGGCGCCGCCGGGCGACACCGGCGTCGTCGGCCGCCGGGTGGTGCAGTACATCGTGGACGGCTTCCTCTCCTCGCTCCTGCCCGGCCTGGCCTACCTGGCGCTCTTCCCGCTGGCGTTCGCGCCCGCCGAGCCGGACGGGTCGCTGCGCAACCCGGGCCTGGCGCTGATCGCGCTGCTGGTCCTGGCGGTGCTGTGGATCGTCGTCTACATCGGCTACTGGGTGGTGTGGCCGGCCAAGGCCGGCGGCCGGACCCTGGGCATGCGGCTGCTCGGGATCAAGGTGGTCCGGGCCGAGGGCGGCGAGCCGAGCATGGCCCAGCACTTCGTCCGGTGGATCCTGCTGCTCGTGGACGGGCTCTTCGCCGGCCTGGTCGGCCTGGTCGTCATCCTGGTCTCCGACCGCCGGCAGCGGGTCGGCGACATGGCCGCCGGGACGCTGGTGGTGCGGGACTGACCCGCCGCCCCGGGGCCGCGGTCAGCGCTTCTCCGGCGGGGACCACTCGCCGGAGTCCAGGAAGCGCTCCAGGGCGGCGGTGTAGGGCGCCGTGTCCATGCCCTCGGCCGCCACCCAGGCGTCGTCGTAGTAGCTGTGCCGGTAGCGGTCGCCGCCGTCGCAGATCAGTGTGACCACGCTGCCCCGGGTCCCGTCGGCGAGCATCCGGGCGATGAGCTGCCAGACGCCCCACAGGTTGGTGCCGGTCGACCCGCCGGCGCACAGCCCGGTGACCGCCTCCAGGTGGCGCATGGCGGCGATGCTCGCCGCATCGGGCACCGGCAGCATCAGGTCGATGACGTCGGGGACGAAGCTCGGCTCGATCCGCGGGCGGCCGATGCCCTCGATCCGGGACGGCATGCCGGTGGAGTAGTCCCGGGCCCCGGTCACCCAGCCGGGGAAGAACGCCGAGTTCTCCGGGTCGACCACGGCCAGCCGGGTGTGGTGCCGCCGGTAGCGCAGGTAGCGCCCGATGGTGGCGGAGGTGCCGCCGGTCCCGGCGCCCACCACGATCCACTCCGGGATGGGGTGCCGCTCCATGGCCAGCTGTTCGAAGACCGACTCGGCGATGTTGTTGTTGCCGCGCCAGTCGGTGGCCCGCTCCGCGTAGGTGAACTGGTCCATGTAGTGGCCGCCGGTCTCCGCGGCCAGCCGCTCGGCCTCGGTGTACATCTCCGGCGGGCGGTCGACGAAGTGGCACCGGCCGCCGTACCGCTCGATCAGCGCGATCTTCTCCGGGCTGGTGGAGCGGGGCACCACGGTGATGAAGTCCAGCCCGATCAGCCGGGCGAAGTAGGCCTCGGAGACCGCGGTGGAGCCGGAGCTTGCCTCCACGATCGTCGTCCCCTCCCGGATCCAGCCGTTGGACAGGCCGTAGAGGAAGAGCGACCGGGCCAGCCGGTGCTTGAGGCTGCCGGTGGGGTGCACCGACTCGTCCTTCAGGTACAGGTCGATGCCCCAGGACTCGGGCAGCGGGAAGACGTGCAGGTGGGTGTCGGCCGACCGGTTGGCGTCGGCGACCACCTTGCGGACGGCCTCGTCGACCCAGGCCCGGGTGCGCGAGCAGGAGCGGTCGACGGGGTCGCCGAGCGGTTCGAAGGACTCTGCCATGTCCGGCAGGCTATATCCGGCCGCCCGCGCCGCGCACGACCGCCCCCACCAGGGGCGCTACCCGGCGGCCGGGGGTGGTCTGCGCCCCCGGCCGGGGGAGGGAGCGGCGGAGGCCCCGGTCCTCGGAGGAGGATCGGGGCCTCGGGCGGGTCCGCGGCCGGGTCAGTCCAGGGAGCCGCCGCTCATCGCGGCGTGCATCCTGCGGTGCGGAGCGGCCTCCTCGTCGCGGCTCTGCCGCTCCAGCGCGCGGGCCAGGGCGATGTGCGCCCAGCTGTCGCAGGGGTCGAGCTCGATCAGGCGGCGGAAGGTCCGCTCCGCCTTGCCGAGCTGGGCGGAGTGGAAGTAGGCGCGGCCGAGCAGCTCCAGGATGGAGCGGCTCTCCGGCTCGCGGTCGGACAGCGGCTCCAGCACTCGGGCCGCCGCTATCGGGTCTCCCAGGTCGAAGTAGGACCGGCCGACGGCGAAGGTCTCGTAGGTGGAAGCCTGCATCAGCGCCCCTCTCCTCGGGTGGTACGCCGTTACAGGCGTGCCAACCGCCGCCGCCGGCGGGCTATTCCCGGCCGGGGCGGCGGGGGAGCGGGGAGGCCCGCCCGCGAGGGGCGGGCCCGGGGCCCGCTACTCGTCGATGATCTGCAGCTTCCCGGTGTCCACGTCGTACAGGGCGCCCGCCACCGGCAGCCCGTCGGGCAGCAGCGGGTGGTGGCGGATCCGCTCCAGGTCGTGCCGGAGCGCGCCGAGCTGGTCGTCGTCGGTGTGGAACTCCAGGCTGCGGGTGTCCACGCCGTACTGGTCCCGGATCAGGTCGTGCACCTCGTCGTCGCCGGAGACCGAGGCCATCTTGCACTTGGTGTGCGGCATGACCAGCACCCGCTCCACCCCGAGCAGGTAGACCGCGAGCACCAGGGTGCGCAGCGTGTCATCGGTGACCCGGGCGCCGGCGTTGCGCAGGATCTTGGCGTCGCCGGGCTTCAGGCCCAGCATGTCCAGCGGCTCGAGGCGCGAGTCCATGCAGGTGACCAGGCCTATGCCGCGGGCGGCGACCGGCTCCAGGCCGGCCAGTCGGAAGGACTCGGCGTAGTCGGCGTTGGCGCTGAGCACGTCGTCGAATGCGCTGCTCACTCGGTTCTCCTCTGGGTCGTACGTGCGGCCCGCCGCGGCGCGCCGGCCCCCTCCAGCCTGCCCGGTGGGCGGGCGGAGCGGGCGCGGGCGCGCCGCGGCCGGCCGATGGTGCGCGGTCCGGGGAGGCGCGGCCTCCCCGGACCGGGGTCACCCCTCGGCGGTGCCGAGCAGGCCGGTGTCGTGCTGCCCGGTGCCGATGGAGGCGATCGCCCGGGGCTGCGGCTCGCCGGAGCCGTCCCGGCGCGGGTCCAGGTCGGGCAGGCGGAGCGGGCCGCCGTCGGCGCGGAAGGCCCGCGCGGGCGCCCGGCCGACCCAGGCGAACACCAGGCCGTCCTCGCCCTTGAGGAGGCGGTGGCAGCGCACGCCGCCGGTGGCCCGGCCCTTGGCGGGGTAGGCCTCGATCGGGGTGACCTTCGCCGATCCGCCCTCGGAGGGCAGCAGGGCGTCCTCGGGGGTGGCGGCGGACATGGTCACCAGGACCGAGTCCTCGGGCATCGCGACCGCGCCGAACCACAGCACGCGGGCCCCCTCGGCGAGCTTCACGCCCGCCACGCCGCCGGCCGGGCGCCCCTGCTCGCGGACGGCGGAGGCGGAGAAGCGCAGCAGCTGCGCGCTGGAGGTGACGAAGACGAGGTCCTCCTCGCCGGTGGCCAGCTGGGTCGCGCCGACCAGGCGGTCGCCGTCCTTGAGGGCGATGACCTCGTGGTCGTCCCGGTTGGCGGGGTAGTCCCGCACCACCCGCTTGACCACGCCCTGCTCGGTGCCGAGGGCGAGGCCGGGGCCCTCGCCGTCCACCGCCGCGAGCGCGATCACCTTCTCGTCCTCGGCGAGGTCGACGAACTCCTCCACCGGCAGCCCGGAGGCCAGCGGCGGGGCCTCCTCCCCGGAGTCGGGGAGCTCGGGGAGCTCCACCACCGGCACCCGGATGACCCGGCCGAGGTCGGTGACCAGGCCGATGCCGCCCTTGCTGCGCGCGGGCAGCGCCGCGGCGACCGCGTCGTGCTTGGTGCGCAGCCCCTCGTAGACGCGCGGGACCGCCGAGCCCTTGCTCCGGCCGAGCATGCCGTCCGAGCCGAGCAGCACGTTGCACGGCACGTCGTCCAGCTCCAGCGGGACGGCGGCGGTGCGCGCGGCCCCGTCGCTCTCCAGCAGGGTGGTGCGGCGGGCGGCGCCGAACTTCTTGGCGACCTCGGCGAGCTCCTTGGAGACCAGCCGGCGCAGCTTGGCGTCGGACTCCAGGACCGAGGTGAGCTCCTCGATCTCCTTCTTCAGCTGGTCGGCCTCGCTCTGCAGCTCCAGCCGGTCGTACCGGGTGAGCCGGCGCAGCGGGGTGTCCAGGATGTAGCGGGCCTGGATGTCGGAGAGCGCGTAGGCCTCCATCAGCCGCTCGCGGGCCTGCGCGGTGTCGTCGGAGTCCCGGATGAGCGCGATGACGTCGTCGATGTTGAGCAGCGCGACGAGCAGGCCGTCGATCAGGTGCAGCCGGTCCAGCCGCTTGCGCCGCCGGTGCTCGCTGCGCCGCCGGACCACGTCCAGCCGGTGGTCGACGAAGACCTGGAGCAGCTCGCGCAGGCCCAGCGTCTGCGGCTGGCCGTCCACCAGCGCGACGTTGTTGATGCCGAAGGACTCCTCCATCGGGGTGAGCCGGTACAGCTCGGCCAGCACGCCCTCGGGGTTGAAGCCGTTCTTCAGCTCGATGACCAGCCGCAGGCCCTGGTTGCGGTCGGTGAGGTCCTTGAGGTCGGAGATGCCCTGCAGCTTCTTGGACTGCACCAGCTCCTTGATCCGGCCGACGACCTTCTCCGGCCCGACGCTGTAGGGCAGCTCGGTGACGACGATGCCGGTGCGGCGCGGCGAGACCTTCTCGATGGAGACCGTGGCGCGGGTGCGGAAGGTGCCGCGGCCCTTGGCGTAGGCGTCCCGGATGCCGTCCAGGCCGACGATGGTGCCGCCGGTCGGCAGGTCGGGGCCGGGCACGAACTCCATCAGCTTCTCGAGGCCGGCGTCGGGGTGCGCGATCAGGTGCCGCGCGGCCGCGATGACCTCGCCGAGGTTGTGCGGGGCCATGTTGGTGGCCATCCCCACCGCGATCCCCGACGCGCCGTTCACCAGCAGGTTGGGGAAGGCGGCCGGGAGCACCTCCGGCTCCGTCTCCTGGCCGTCGTAGTTCGGCCGGAAGTCGACGACGTCCTCGTCGATGGAGGTGACCAGCAGCTCGGCGGCCCGGTCCATGCGGGCCTCGGTGTAGCGCATGGCGGCCGGGGCGTCGTCGCCGCCCAGCGAGCCGAAGTTGCCGTGCCCGTCGACCAGCGGGACCCGCATGGCGAAGGACTGGCTCATCCGGACCATGGCGTCGTAGATGGCGGCGTCGCCGTGCGGGTGCAGCTTGCCCATGACCTCGCCGACGACGCGGGCGCACTTGACGTGTCCGCGGTCGGGGCGGAGCCCCATCTCGTTCATCTGGTAGAGGATGCGCCGCTGCACCGGCTTCATGCCGTCGCGGGCATCGGGCAGGGCGCGCTGGTAGATCACCGAGTAGGCGTACTCCAGGAAGCTGCCCCGCATTTCCTCCGAGACGTCGATGTCGATGATCTTCTCGGCGAGTTCCTCGGGAGGCGGAGACGGAGACGTTGAACGGGCCATGCCGCCAATTCTGGCCCCACGTACCGACCATCGCGAACCAGGCACCCCCCGCTCGGCCCGGAAGCGGGGCGAGCCCGATGGGGAGAGGGGCGCAGATCACCCGTTAGGGTTCCGTTAATACGGCGTATACGGCGCACTCGCGGCGTTCGTGCGCACTCGGGCGGCACCGAGGCCGACTACTCTGCGTGAACCGCGCCCGGAGCCCGCCCGGGGCGGCCGAACCCGGGGGGCGAGGAACGGGGGCGGTGGATCCGGTGAGAACAACCACGCTTCGAACGGGAATGGGGAAGGGGGTCCCGGCGACGCGGACGGCGTTATTCCTGGTAATCCGGTGGAATTACCGATCGTGATGCTTCCGTATCGTGGAAAGACGCGAGGGCATGGTACGCCCAATCGCCGCGCTGTCAAGGCGGGGGGACGAATCGCCGCTAACCTGGATGGCGCTCGACCGTCCGTCGCCCCAGCCGGAGGCGATGCGCCCCGTCTCTTCCACCGCCGTCGCCGATAACGAGCCCTATGCTGCTGCCTGTCATCCTCGCGCTGCACGCCGCGACCGCGGTGCTGCTGCCGCCCCTGGTCCGCCTCCTGGGCGCCCGGGCCTTCCTCGTCGCGAGCCTGCCGCCCGCGCTGTCCGCGGTGTGGGCCCTGAGCCGGTCCCCCGGGATCGCCGCCGGGAGGCCCGCCGAGGCGTCGGTCCCCTGGGTGCCCGCCCTCGACATCACCCTCGACTTCCGCGTCGACGCCCTCTCCCTCGCCATGGTCCTGCTGGTGAGCGGGGTCGGAGCGGTCATCTTCTGCTACAGCGCCGCCTACTTCCGCGGCGACCGGGCCGGCCTCGCCCGGCTCACCTCGATCATGGTGCTGTTCGCCGGGTCCATGCTCGGCGTGGTCACCGCCGACAACCTGTTCGCGCTGTACGTGTTCTGGGAGCTGACCTCGGTCACCTCCTTCCTGCTGGTCGGCTTCGACCAGCGCAAGGACGCGGCGGGGCGCGCCGCGCTCCAGGCGCTGATCACCACCGCCGGCGCCGGCCTGTTCATGCTGATCGGGTTCATCCTGCTCGGCCAGGCCGGCGGCACCTACCGGATCTCCGAGCTGGTCGCCGACCCGCCGGTGGACTCCCCGCTGCTCCCGGTCGCGCTGGTGCTCGTGCTGATCGGCGCCTTCGCCAAGTCGGCCCAGGCCCCGCTCCACTACTGGCTGCCCGGGGCGATGGTCGCGCCCACCCCGGTCAGCGCCTACCTGCACGCCGCCGCGATGGTCAAGGGCGGCGTCTACCTGATCGCCCGGCTGGCCCCCGGCTTCGCCGACGTCGACCCGTGGCGGGCCCTGGTGCTCGCCTTCGGCCTGGCCACCATGGTCATCGGCGGCTGGCGGGCGCTCCGCCAGACCGACCTGAAGCTGCTGGTCGCGCACGGCACCGTCAGCCAGCTCGGCTTCCTGTGCCTGCTGGCCGGCGCGGGCACGCACACCGCGGCGGTGGCCGCGGTCGGCGCGCTGCTCGCGCACGGCTTCTTCAAGTCCACCCTGTTCCTGGTGGTCGGCGTGGTCGACCACCAGACCGGAACCCGGGACATCCGCCGGCTGAACGGGCTGTGGCGGTCGCTGCCGGTGACGGCCGCCGCCGCCGGACTGGCCGCGGCCTCCATGGCGGGCCTGCCGCCGCTGCTCGGCTTCGTCGGCAAGGAGGCCGCCCTGGAGGCGTTCCTCCCCGGGCACAGCCCGGAGCTCCCGCCGCTCGCCGCCGGGCTGGAACTGGCCGGGCTGGTCCTGGCCTCGGTGCTCACCTTCGCCTACAGCGCCCGGTTCTGGTGGGGCGCGTTCGGCGACAAGCGCGCGTCCGAGACCGACATCGAGCCGGTCTCCGGCGCCGGCGGCGAGGGCGGCGCGGAGCCCCGTATTCCGCGCACCCCGGCCGCCCGGCCCTCGGCGGCCTTCCTCGCCGCCCCGGTGCTGCTCTCGCTCTGCGGCCTGGTGCTCGGCTCGCTGCCGGGCCCGGCCGACGCGATCGCCGCGGCCTACGCGGGCCCCTACCCCGACCACGGCAAGCCCTACCACCTGGCGCTGTGGCACGGGCTGAGCGCGCCGCTGCTGCTCACCGCCCTGGTCATCGCGGCCGGCGCGGCGCTGTTCCGGTGGCGGGAGGGGTTCGCCCGGCTCCAGGACCGCGCCCCCCGGGTGATCTCCGCGGAGATGGGCTACCACCTGTTCCTGCACGGCACCTACACGATCGCGCTGAGCGTCACCCGGCGGCTGCAGACCGGTTCGCTCCCCGCCTACCTGGGCATCATCCTGGCCACCATGCTCGCCCTGCCGGGCGTGCGGCTGGCCGCCGCCCTGATCGGCGGGGAGGTGGCGGTGCCCTCCCCCGGCGACGGGCTGCGGCTGTGGGACACCCCGCTGGAGGGGGTGGTCGCCGCGGTGATCGCGGTGACCGCGATCGCCGCGCTGCGCGAGCACCGCCGGTTCCCCGCGCTGATCCTGCTCAGCGCCACCGGCTTCGGCATCGCCGGGCTGTTCGTCCTGCACGGCGCACCGGACCTGGCGCTGACCCTGATCCTGGTGGAGACGCTCACCACGATCATCCTGGTGTTCGTGCTCCGCCGGCTGCCCGCCACCTTCTCGGTGCGCGCGCCCGGCTGGCCCAAGCGCTGGATGGTGGTGCTCTCCGCGGCGGCGGGCGCCTTCATCTCGGTCTCGCTGTGGCTGATGGCCGGAGCCCGCACCGCCGAGCCGATCTCGGTCGGCTACGAGGCCGCCGCCGAGCAGGCCGGCGGCCGCAACCTGGTCAACACGATCCTCGCCGACTTCCGCGCGCTGGACACCTTCGGCGAGGTCGTGGTGCTGCTCACCGCGGCGGTCGCGGTCGCCTCCCTGGTGCTGCTCAACCGGCGGCACCGCGTGGTGGACGAGCCCTCGGCCGACGAGGAGCAGATCGAAGAGGAAGGGAGCCGACGATGAGACCCCCGCAGAGCGGAGCGGTTCCCGGAGCGGGCGAGGAGCGCCGGCCCACCCCGCCGGAGGGCTGGGAGGCCCCCCGGGAGCGGTGGCTGAGCACCGTCGTCAGCCCGGCGTTCGGACCGCGGTCGGTGCTGCTGGAGGTGGTGGTCCGGCTGCTCATCCCCTCCATCCTGGTCTTCTCGGTGTTCCTCCTGGTCTCCGGGCACGACCGGCCCGGCGGCGGGTTCGCCGGCGGGCTGGTGGCCAGCATGGCGTTCGTCCTCCGCTACATCGCCGGCGGCCGGCACGAGCTGGCCGTGGGCATGCCGCTGAAGCCGAACACGCTGCTCGCCGCAGGGCTGCTGCTCTCCGCGGTGATGGCGGGCCTGCCGCTGCTCGGCGGCGCCCCGCTGCTGGACGTCTTCTACCGCACCTTCGAGCTGCCGCTGTTCGGCAAGGTCAAGGTCGCCAGCTACCTGTTCTTCGAAGCGGGGGTGTTCCTGATCGTCGTCGGGCTCGTGCTGTCCGTCGTGGCCGCCCTGGGCGCCCGGATGGAGGCCGAGGAAGAGGAGGCGCGCGCGGGGCACCGCCGCCGGCGCCGCGCCCGGAGCGGGGGAGGAGAGCGATGAGCGACGCACCCAGCCTCCTGCTGGTCCTCGCCGTCGGAGTGCTCTACTCCTGCGGGTTCTACCTGATGCTGCAGCGCTCGCTGATGCGCGCGGTCTTCGGCATCCTGCTGCTCGGCCACGCCGCCAACGTGTCGCTGATGCTCACCGACCGGGCCATCACCCTGCCGCCGCTGCTCGGCGGCCCCGAAGGCGTGCTCTCCGACCCGCTGCCCCAGGCCATGGCGCTCACCGCGATCGTCATCACCTTCGGCGTGACCACCTTCCTGCTCGCCCTGGCCTACCGGGTCTGGCTCGGCGACGGCAACGACGAGGTCCCCGACGACCTCGAGGACCGGCGGATCGGCCGGCTGCAGGAACCGGAGGACTCCGCGTGAACCTCCTCCTCGCCGTACCGTTCCTGGTCCCGCTCCTCGGGGCCGCGCTCGCCCTGCCGATGCGCCGGGCCCCCCGCACCCAGCGGGCGGTCAGCGCGCTGACCCTGGCCACGGTGGTCGCCGCCGCGGCCGCCCTGGTCCGGCGGACCGCCGACGGGGACGTCATCACCAGCCAGGCCGGCGGGTGGCCGGCGCCGCTCGGGATCACCATCGCGGTGGACCCGCTCTCCGCGCTGCTGCTCCTGGTCTCCTCGGTGGTGCTGCTGGTGGTGCTGCTCTACGCCATCGGCCAGGACGTCGCCGGGCTCAGCCGGGCGATGCCGATGGTCTTCCACCCCGTCTACCTGGTGCTGACCGCCGGGGTCTGCCTCAGCTTCATCGCCGGCGACCTGTTCAACCTGTTCGTCGGCTTCGAGATCATGCTGACCGCCAGCTACGCGCTGATCACCCAGGCGCCCACCCGCGCCCGGGTCCGGGCCAGCATGATCTACACGATGGTCAGCCTGACCTCCTCGATCCTGTTCCTCACCGGGATCGCCCTGGTCTACGCGCTGACCGGCACCGTCAACCTGGCCGACATCGCGGTCAAGCTCGGCGAGGCGCCCCCGCCGCTGCGGATGGTCCTGGCACTGCTCTTCCTGGTGGTGTTCGGGATCAAGGCGGCCATCGTGCCGATGCACTTCTGGCTGCCGGACAGCTACCCGGTCGCCATCACCCGCATCTCCGCGATCTTCGCGGCGCTGCTCACCAAGGTCGCGGTGTACGCGATCATCCGGACCCAGACACTGCTGTTCTCCCGCGACGACGTCTCCGACGTGCTGCTGTGGATGGCCATCGCCACCATGGTCATCGGCATCCTCGGTGCGCTGGTGCAGGACGACATCAACCGGATCATGTCCTTCGCCCTGGTCAGCCACATCGGCTTCATGCTGTTCGGGCTGGGCGTCGGGACCGTCGCCGGGCTCGCCGGGGCCATCGTCTACCTGGTCCACCACATCGTGGTGCAGGCCTCGCTGTTCCTGGTGAACGGTTTGATCCGGCAGTTCGTCGGGCACACCTCGCTGCGCGCGATCCGCGGGCTGATGGCGGTCACGCCGGTGCTGGCGCTGCTCTTCTTCCTCCCGGCGATGAGCCTGGCCGGGCTGCCCCCGATGTCGGGCTTCGTGGCCAAGGCGGCGCTGTTCACCGCCGGCGCCGACGCCGGCGGGTGGCTGCTGTACACCGGCATCGCCGCCGGGGTGGCCACCAGCCTGCTGACCCTGATGGCGATCTTCCGGATCTGGGTCCGCGGGTTCTGGGGCGAGCCGCTGGAGGACATGATCGAGGCCCGGGACCAGCTGCGCAGCCAGGGCATGAGCGGCGGGCGGCTGCTGATGACGGGCTCCACCGCCGCGATGGTCGCGATCGGGCTGGCGCTGGCCGCCGCGGCCGGGCCGCTGACCGGTTTCGCCTTCACCGCGGCCGAGGACCTGCTCGGCGGCGGCGCCTACATCGAGTCCGTGCTGACCGGAGGGGAGTCATGAGCGCCTACCGCGCCCCCGCGCTGCGCCTGCTCGGCAGGGTGCCGACCGTACTCTGGCTGACGGTGATGTGGGCCGTCCTGTGGGGCGACTTCAGCCCCGGGACCCTGGTGGCGGGCGCCATGGTCGGCGCCGGCTGCTACGCCGCGGCCAAGCTGCCGCACCTGCCGGTCCGGCTGCACTTCCGCCCGGTCCGGGTGGTCCGGCTGGGTATGCACATCGCGCTCGACCTGGTGCTGTCCAGCGTGCACATGGCCTACCACACGCTGCTGCACCCGGCCCGGGTGCGCGGCGCGATCGTCGCGGTGCCGCTGCGCACCGACTCCGACCTGCTGATGGCCATGGTCAGCGCCGGGCTCTCGCTGGTCACCGGGAGCCAGACGATCGAACTGGACCGGGAGGGCGGGGTGATCTACGTGCACGGCATCCCCATCCACGACGAGTCCGACGTGCCGAAGCTGCGCCGGTCGGTGCTGCGCACCGAGGAGATGTACGTGCGGGCCTTCGGCACCCGCGATGACATCGCCCAGTTCGAGGCGGCCGAGCGCGAGCTGGCCGGCGCGGGCGCGGCGGCGGAGGAGGAGCGGTGAACGTACTGGACTACGCGATGGCCGCGACCGCGGTAATGCTCTCGGCCTCCGCGGGGCTGGCGCTGTACCGGCTGGTCCGCGGGCCGTCGGTGCTGGACCGGACCGTCTCGCTGAGCACGGTCTCGGTGCTGCTGGTCAGCTTCATCGGGCTGGAGATCGCCTACCGGGGCGACACCGCCTACACCGGGGTGATGGTCAGCATCGCGCTGCTGGGCTTCGTCGCCACGCTGACCGCCGCCCGGTTCGCCGAGAGGAGGGCGCATGACCGCGACTGACTGGGCCACCGCCGTGCTGATGCCGCTGGGGGCGCTCTTCGCCCTCACCGGCACCATCGGCATGGTGCGCTTCCCCACCCTGCTCGGCCGGATGCACGCCTCCACCAAGCCGGACACGGTGGCCCTGGTGCTGATCCTGGCCGGGGCCGCCTTCCAACTGCCCGACCTGCGCGCGGCGCTGCCGCTCGCCCTGGTCGCGGTCTTCCAGTTCATGACGATGCCGGTGCTGGCGCAGACCCTGGGCCGGGTGGCCTACAGCCGCGGCATGGTCGCCTCCGAGCACCTGGTCACCGACGAGCTCGCCGACGACCTGGCCAAGCGCGAGGCGGAGGAGGGCGAGGCCGCCGGCGAGCCCCGCCGGGCCGAGACCCCCTGACCCCGCCCCGGGCCGGCCCCGCCGGGCGCCGCCGCCCCCATGGCGGCGGCCCCCGGCGGCCGTCCACAGCCCGCCGGATCCGCGCCGGGAAAGGGGGCGGGCTCTGGTACCAAGGAGGACATGGTGACCTCCGATTCCCCGAACCCCGCCGACGCCATGCGCGAGGCGGCCGAGTCCCACCTGCGCGCCCTGGCGGGCGACTCCGCCCGGCTGCGCGAGGACCAGTGGACCGCCATCCGCGCGCTGGCCGCCGACCGGCGGCGCGCCCTGGTGGTGCAGCGCACCGGGTGGGGCAAGTCGGCGGTGTACTTCGTGGCCACCGCGCTGCGCCGGGCGGAGGGCGCCGGGCCCACGGTGATCATCTCGCCGCTGCTGGCCCTGATGCGCAACCAGATCGCCGCCGCGGAGCGGGCCGGCATCCGCGCCCGCACCATCAACAGCTCCAACCTCACCGACTGGGAGGAGACCTACGCCGACATCGCCGCCGGCGAGGTCGACGTCCTCCTGGTCAGCCCGGAGCGGCTGAACAACCCGGACTTCCGCGACCGGGTGCTGCCCTCGCTGGCCGCCGGCGCGGGCCTGGTCGTCATCGACGAGGCGCACTGCGTCTCCGACTGGGGGCACGACTTCCGCCCCGACTACCGGCGGATCCGCACCCTGCTCCGGGAGCTGCCCGAGGGCGTCCCGGTGCTGGCCACCACCGCCACCGCCAACGAGCGGGTCACCCGGGACGTCGCCGAGCAGCTCGACGCGGGCGGCGACGCCCTGGTGCTGCGCGGCCCGCTGGAGCGGGAGAGCCTGCACCTGTCCGTGGTCGACCTGCCGGACGGCTCCTCCCGGTGGAGCTGGCTGGCCCAGCGCCTCGCCGAGCTCCCGGGGTCGGGCATCATCTACACGCTGACCGTCTCCGCCGCCGAGGAGACCGCGGCGTTCCTCGCGGAGAGCGGCTACGAGGTCCGCTCCTACACCGGCCGCACCGAGCCCGAGGAGCGCCGCCAGGCCGAGGACGACCTGCTCGGCAACAAGGTCAAGGCGCTGGTCGCCACCAGCGCCCTGGGCATGGGCTTCGACAAGCCCGACCTCGGCTTCGTGGTGCACCTGGGCGCCCCGCAGTCGCCCATCTCCTACTACCAGCAGGTGGGCCGGGCCGGGCGCGGCGTCCACCGGGCCGAGGCGATCCTGCTCCCCGGGCGCGAGGACCGGGAGATCTGGGCCTACTTCGCCGGGCTGTCCTTCCCGCCGGAGGAGACGGTCCGCCAGACCCTGGGCGCGCTGGAGTCCGCCGGCGGGCCCCTCTCGCTGCCCCGCCTGGAGACCCTGGTCGACCTGGGCCGCACCCGGCTGGAGCAGATGCTGAAGGTGCTCGACGTGGACGGCGCGGTGCGCCGGGTCCGCGGCGGCTGGACCGCCACCGGCCTCCCGTGGAGCTACGACACCGAGCGGTACCGCGCCGTCGCCGAGGCCCGGGAGCGCGAGCAGCGCGCCATGCTCGACTACATCGCGCACCCCGGCTGCCGGATGGAGTTCCTCCGCCGCCAGCTGGACGACCCCGAGGCCGCCCCGTGCGGCCGCTGCGACGGCTGCACCGGCCGCCGGCTCCCCACCGAGGTCGACCCGGAGCGCCGCCGCGCCGCCGCCGCGCACCTGGACCGCCCGGGCGTCCCGGTGGCCGCCCGCCGCCAGTGGCCCACCGGGATGTCCCGGCTCGGCGTCGAGGCCTCCGGGAAGATCCCCGAGTCGCTGCGCGCGGAGGAGGGCCGCGCCCTGGCCCGCTTCACCGACCTGGGGTGGGGCACCGAGCTGCGCCGCCTGCTCGCCCCGGACGCGCCGGACGCCCCGGTCGACGACCGGGTGTTCCGCGCCCTGGTGGACGTGCTCGCCGCCTGGCCCTGGGAGCGGCGCCCGGTCGGCGTGGTGGCGATGCCCTCGGCGACCCGCCCGGTGATGGTCTCCGACCTGGCCTCCCGGATCGCGCAGGTGGGCAGGCTGGCGCCGATCGGGTCGCTGGAGTACGCGGCCCCGGTCGGCCCCCGGCGGCACAACAGCGCCCAGCGGCTCGCCTCGGTCTGGCACGCGCTGACCCTCGGCGACCGGCTCCGCGCCGCGGTGTCCGAGGCGCCCGGCCCGGTGCTGCTCGTCGACGACCACACCGACACCGGCTGGAGCCTCGCCGTCGCGGCCCGCCTGCTCCGCGGGGCCGGAGCCCCCGCGGTCCTGCCGCTGGTGCTGGCCTCCGCGGGCTGAGCCGGCCGCCCCCCGCCCAGAGGAGCGAGGGGAAACCCCGCCGGGGCCTGCGGGCCCCGCGCGGCGGTACGGGGCGCCGGGGGAGCGCGGAGGCCCGCGCCGTCCGCGGCGCACCCTCGCCGCCTCACGCCCGCGAGCGCACCGGGGTGCTCTTTCCGGGCGCCCCGCCCGCCGCCTCCCGCCGGCGGGCGGATGCGCCGTGGAGGCGTAGGAGCCGGGTGGCCGGTGAAGCGCACGGCGCGGGTGCGCGGGCGCAGGGCCGCGTCCGAGTGCAGGGCGCACGGGCGGAGGCGGCGCTCACCGGCGGGGAGGGCCGGGAGCACCGCCGGGGCGTGCGGTTCCGGGAGGTCCGGGCGGCGGGCTCCGCCGAAGCGGGCCCGGGGCGGGCTCAGCCGCCGTTCAGGTCGGGGCGGGCGCCCGGCTGGTGCAGGGCGCGCGCGGCCAGGTGCTGCGCGCGGGCCAGGGCGTCCTTGGGGTGCTTGCCGGCCAGCCAGGGCGGCAGGAAGCCGGCGATGAACGCGTCCCCGGCGCCGATGGAGCCGGGGGAGGGCTCGACCGGCTCGGCCGGCACCCGGACGATCTCATCGCGGCCCTTGGCCGCCCACAGCGCGCCCTCGTCGCCGAGCTTCATCACCACCGCCGGGAACCAGGCGGTGAGCACCTTGGCCGCGGCCTCGGGGTCGTCCCGGCCGGTGAGCACCTCGGCCTGGTCGGGGTTGGCGAACAGCAGCCGGGCGCCGCTGGTCCACTCCAGGAAGTCCTCCGCGCCGGCCCGCTTGAGCGGGGCGTGCGAGCCGCCGTCCACCGAGATGGACATGCCGGACTCGCGGGCCATCCGCAGCGCGGTCCGGGCGGCCCGCCGGGAGCTCTCGTGGATCAGGGTGTAGCCGGAGACGTGCAGGTGGCCGTCGGGGCCGAAGACGTCCCGGGGCAGGTCCTCGGGCTGCAGCCGGGCGTTGGCGCCGCGGTCGCTGAGCATGGTCCGGTCGCCCCGGTGGGTGATCATCACGACACAGGTGCCGGTCTGGTGCTCCGGGTCCATGACCAGGCGGGAGTCGACGTTGTAGCCCATCAGCTCCATCTCGCGGGTCCGGCCGGTGATGTCCGACCCGCGCCGCCCGACGAACGTCGTCTCGGTCCCCTCGTTGGCCAGCCAGGCGGCCACGTTCGCGCCGGAGCCGCCGCCGTAGGTGAGGACCGAGGCCGGGGTGTCGCTGCCGCGCGCGAGCGCGTAGTGCGCCCGTGCCACGGAATCGGTCATCAGGTCACCGATCACGACGACTCGTGCCATTGCGTGTGCCACCACCTTGCGGTCCCGCCATGAAGAGGACTGTTGCGCGCCTCCCGAGCACCCGTCGGCCGCCGCCCCGATCCGGTCGGCCGCGTGGGAGACGGGCATGTGCACAGACGTTAACAGGTCCCGGGGAGGCGGTGGGTAACGAAGCGGCACAGGGTGGGACGGGGCGGACCCGCAGGGAAGCGGGCGGCCGCCCCGGCCGGGTGCCCGTCCCCCACGGCCCGGCCGATCTCGTCTAGGCTCAAACCGTGCAGCCATACCCGAAACACTGGGAAGCCGACGTCGTTCTCACCGACGGCGGGACCGCCCACATTCGGCCGATCACCCCAGAGGACGCCGACCTGCTCCGGGCCTTCCACGCACGGTTGTCCCCGGAGACGATCTACTTCCGGTTCTTCGCCCCCTACCCGCGCCTCTCCGACCGCGACGTGAAGCGCTTCACCGAGGTCGACTACGACGAGCGGGTGGCCCTGATCGCCACCATCTCCGGGGTCATGGTCTCGGTGGTCCGCTACGACAAGATCGGCGACGACGAGGCCGAGGTCGCCTTCGTCGTCGAGGACGCGCACCAGGGCCGCGGCCTCGCCTCGGTGCTGCTGGAGCACATCGGCGCGGCCGCCCGGGAGCGCGGGGTGCGCCGGTTCATCGCCGACGTCCTCCCGGAGAACCGGCGGATGATCAACGTGTTCCGGGAGGCCGGCTACACCGCCCAGCAGACCTTCGACGAGGGCGTCATCCGGCTCACCCTGGACCTGGAGCCCACCGACCACTCCGAAGAGGTCATGCGCGCCCGCGAGCAGCGCGCCGAGTCGCGCTCGATCGCCCGGCTGCTCTTCCCGGAGTCGGTCGCGGTCATCGGCGCGAGCCGGGCCGCGCACACCATCGGCCAGACCGCGCTGCGCAACCTGCTCGCCGGCGACTTCCAGGGGCCGGTCTTCCCGGTCCACCCCGAGGCGCGCGCGGTGGCCGGGGTCCGCGCCTACCCCAGCGTGCTGGACATCCCCGACCCGGTCGACCTGGCCGTGGTCGCGGTCCGCGCGGACATGGTCACCGAGGTCGTCCAGGAGTGCGCGCAGAAGGGCGTGCACGGCCTGGTCGTGGTCAGCTCCGGGTTCGGCGAGATCGGGCCGGAGGGCCGGATGCGCCAGGAGGAGCTGGTCAGCACCGCGCGCGCCGCCGGCATGCGGGTGGTGGGGCCGAACGGCCTCGGAGTGGCCAACACCGACCCGGCGGTCTCGCTCAACGCCACGCTCTCCCCGTACGTGCCGCCGCGCGGCCCGATCGGCTTCTTCTCCCAGTCCGGCGCGCTGGGCCGGGCCATCCTGCAGCGGGTCAGCGAGCGCGGAATCGGCCTGTCCACCTTCGTCTCCGCCGGAAACCGGGCCGACGTCTCCGGCAACGACCTCATCCAGTACTGGCAGGAGGACCCCGCCACCGAGGTGGTGCTGCAGTACCTGGAGTCGCTGGGCAACCCGCGCAAGTTCACCCGGCTCGCCCGCCGCCTGGCCCAGCACAAGCCGGTCGTCGCGGTGCGCAGCGGCGGCTCCTCGCAGGGCATCCCCACCGGGCACGCGGCCGGCGCGCTGGCGCTGCCCGACTACGCCGTCACCTCCCTGTTCGAGCAGGCCGGCGTGGTGCGGGTGGACGACATCACCCAGATGTTCGACGTCGCCCAGCTCTTCGCCTACCAGCCGCTGCCCTCCGGCCCCCGGGTCGCCATCCTCGGCAACTCCGACTCGCTGGGGCTGCTGGTCAAGGACTCCGCGGTGCGCAGCGGCCTCAAACCGCACGACCCGGTCGACCTGGGCCCCAAGGCCACCGCCGAGGACTTCGACCGGGCGCTGACCGAGGCGCTCGCCGACGAGCGGGTGCACGCGGTCATCGTGGTCTTCATCCCCGCGCTGATCCCGATCTCCGACGACGTCGCCGAGGTGATGCGCTCCAAGGCGGCCTCCTCCGCCAAGCCGATCCTCACCACCTACCTCGGCCACCAGGGGCTGCCCGAGGAGCTGCGCCAGGTCAACGAGAACGGCGAGACCGCCCGCGGCTCCGTCCCCTCCTACCTGGCGCCGGAGGACGCGGTGCGGGCGCTGTCGCACGCCACCCGGTACGCGCTGTGGCGCGGGCGGGACTCGGGCCGCCACCCCGAGCTGCCCGACGTCGACGGGGCGCGCGCCCGGCAGGTGGTCGACGCGGCACTGGAGCGGATGGAGGCCTCCGGCGGCGAGGAGGGGCGGCGCCCGGTCTGGTTCACCAGCGAGCCGGTGCACAACGAGGAGACGGCGGTGCCCGCGGAGACCGCCCGCGAGCTGCTCTCCTGCTACGGGATCAAGGTCTGGCGGGACGTCCCGGCCTCCTCCGCGGACGAGGCGGTCGCCGCCGCCGAGGAGCTGGGCTACCCGGTCGTGGTCAAGGCCAACGCCCCCGACCTGCGGCTGCGGGCCGGCGGCAGCGGAATCCGCGCCGACCTGCGCAGCGCTGCCGACGTCAAGGGCGCCTTCGAGGCGCTGCACGGCCGCCTCGGCGACGAGGCGATGCTGGTGGTGCAGCAGATGGTGGTCCCGGGCGTGCCCACCGTGGTGCGGGCCGGCGACAACCCGTCCTTCGGCGCGGTGGTCGGCTTCGGCCTGGCCGACGTCACCGCGGAGCTCCTGGACGACCGGGCGTTCCGGCTGGCGCCGCTGAGCAACACCGACGCGGCCGACCTGGTGCACGCGGTGCGCGCCTCGCCGCTGCTGTTCGGGCTGCCCGCCGGGGCCACCAGCCTGGCCGACCAGCCCGACGTCGAGGCCCTCCAGGACCTGCTGATCCGGGTCTCCCGGCTGGCCGACGCCTTCCCCGAGGTCGGCCACCTCGACCTGGACCCGGTCACGGTCAACGCCGACGGCGCGCACGTCCTCGGCGCCCGGATCTGGCTGCGCCGGCCGCCGGAGCTCCGCCCGGACAGCGGCCCGCGCCGGCTGCGCGGCGCCTCCTTCTGACCCGCCGGGGCGGGGCGCTCCTCCGCGCCCCTCCCGCCCGGGCGGGCTTCCGCGCCGGCGGCCCGAGGGCGGAGAGCGCACCGCCCCGCCCGCGGGCGGCCGGGGGCGGGGCGGCGACGGCGAGGCCGCCGTCCGGCGGGGCGAGCGGAAGGGTGGTGTGCGCCCCGCCGAACGGTCTCAGGCGGGGTCCGGCTGCGGCTCCGGGTCGGGCGGCAGCGGTCCCGGTCCCGGACCGGGGCCCGGTCCGGGCGGGCCCGGCAGCGGGGGATCCGGCGGCACCGGGTTCGGTCCCGGCGGAACGGGACCGGGCGGGCCCGGCGGCCCAGGCGGCCCCGGAGGGCCGGGCGGCCCCGGAGGCACCGGGGGCGGATACGTCGCACGCGGCCCCACGCTCCGGGCCGCGTTCCCGGCTCGGCGGAACTCTGTTGCGTCCATGCCCACGCCCGTACCCGCCAGGGGCGCCCGCTACCCATGGCCGGGCCCGCCGCGGCGCCTCCGCCGTCCACAGGGCCGGTGCGATCCGTCGCCGGGAGGGGGCAGGATGGAGGTATGAGGAAAACGCGTGCCGTGCCCACCGACTGGCGTCTGGAGATCGAGCGGAGCGGCTACTACCCCGGCCTCGTGATCGACGCCGTCGCCACCGCCCTCGGCGGCGAGGCCGCCGAGGCCTTCGTCGTCCACCACGAGGCCACGTTCGACCCGGCCATGGAGATGCGGCGGCACATCACCGTGCTGCTGCTGACCCCCACCCGCCTCGTCGTCTGCCACACCGACGAGCACCCGGCGGGCGAGGGCGCGGAGCGTCCGCACGCCTCCACCACCACCGACGCGATCGGGCTCGGCAACATCCAGTCGGTCGCGCTCACCCGGGTCGTCGCCGACCCGGCCGAGTACACCCCGGGCACCCTGCCCAGCGAGGTGGTGCTCAGCATCAGCCTCAGCGTGAACTGGGGCGCGATCGCCCACATCGACCTGGAACCGGCCTCCTGCGCGGACGAGTCCTGCGAGGCCGACCACGGCTACACCGGCGCGGTCACCGCCGAACCGCTCACCCTGCGGGTCAGCCAGGCCGCCGACGGCTCGGACGCCGTTTCCACCGTGATCAACTTCGCCGACGTCCTCTCCGCCGCCACCGCCCGCTGACCGGCGGCGGGCGGCGCCGCGGGCGCCCCGGACCCCTCAGGAGGCCGTGTTGACCACCGCCGTTCCGGGCGGCGACGCCCCCTTCCAGGCCCCGCGCTACGGCGCCGGATCCCTGGCCGACCTGGCCCCGTCGGTGCTGGCCTCGCTGGGGGTCCCCGGCGAGCCGAACGCGCTCGGCCTGCCCCCGGTCCGCCGCGCCTGCGTGCTGCTGATCGACGGGATGGGATGGGAGCCGCTGCTGGCCGCGCGGGAGCACGCGCCGTTCCTCTCCTCGCTGATCGGCGCCCCGGCCGCCCGCCCCCCGCTCACCGCCGCCTTCCCCACCACCACCGCGACCAGCCTCACCACCTTCGGCACCGGCGCGGCCCCGGGCCGCCACGGCATCGTCGGCTACAAGGTCGTCGTCCCCGGCACCGACACCGTCCTCAACCAGCTCCGCTGGGGCCCGGAGAGCGGGGTGGAGCCCGAGGAGTGGCAGCCGCTGACCACCGTCTACCAGCGCGCCGAGCGCGCCGGGGTGGCGACCGGCTACGTCGCCTCCGCCGCCTTCGAGGGCAGCAGGCTCACCCGCGCCACCGCGCGCGGCAGCAGCTACCTGCCCGCCGACGACCTCACCTCGGTCGCGGTGCGCGTCTCGGCGGAGCTGGCGGCGCGCGAGCGCTCGCTGCTCTTCGCCTACCACGCCGACCTGGACTCCTACGGCCACGTGCACGGGGTCGGCTCCGACCACTGGCGCGTCCACCTGGGCCAGGTGGACCGGCTGGTCGAGCAGGTCGCCGACGCGCTGCCGCCGGACACCGCGCTCTACGTCACCGCCGACCACGGCATGGTCGACTCCGACCCCGCGCAACGGGTCGACCTGGAGGCCGACCCCGAACTCGGGCGCGGCGTCCGGGTCGTCGCGGGCGAGGCGCGGATGCGCCAGGTGTACACCGAGCCCGGGGCGGCCGAGGACGTCCGGTCGGCATGGGCCGAGCGGCTCGGCCCGGCCGCGCTGGTGCTCACCCGGGAGGAGGCCGTCGCCGCCGGCTACTACGGCCCGGCGGCCGACGGCGCGGTCCGCGAGCGGATCGGCGACGTGCTGGCCGTCGCCCGCGGCGCCGCCACCCTGGTGCTGCCCGGGGCGGAGCCGGCCGAGAGCCGCCTGGTCGGCCAGCACGGCTCGCTGACCACCGCCGAGCTGAGCATCCCGCTGCTGGCCGCGACCACCGCGACCTGAGCCGCGGGCGCACCCGGGGCGCCCCTGTCGCCCCGCGCTGCGGTGGCTTAAGGTGGCGGCCGTGGACATCGGTGACCATGCCCCCGACTTCTCGCTGCCCGACCAGCACGGCGAACCGCGCGACCTGGGCGGGCTGCTGTCCGGCGGCCCGCTGGCGCTCTTCTTCTACCCCGCGGCGATGACCCCGGGCTGCACCGCGGAGAGCTGCCGCTTCCGCGACCTCTCCGCGGACTTCGCCGAGCTGGGCGCGGGCTGCGCGGGGATCAGCGCCGACCCGGTGGACCGCCAGGCCGCCTTCGACGGGCGGCACGGCCTCGGCTTCCCGCTGCTCTCCGACCCCGACGGCGCGGTGGCCCTGCGCTACGGGGTGCGCCGGACGGCCCCCGGGCTGTCCGCGCTCGCCCCCACCCGCAGGCACACCTTCGTCATCGACACCGACCGCACGGTGCTGCGGGTGGTGCGGAGCGAGATCCGGATGAGCGCGCACGCCGACGGGGCCCTGGAGGCGCTGCGCGCCCGCCGCGCCCGCGGCTGAGCGCCGCGGTACCCCGGGGCCCGGCAGCGGAGCGGACCGGCACCGAGACGACGGAATGACGACGGAAAGGGACGACGCCAGATGGCGGAACCGGACAGCGGGCGACCGCTGGTGCGGCGCGATTCCGACCGCGGGATCGCCACCATCACCCTGGACTCCGAGCACAACCGCAACGCGCTCTCCGCGCGGCTGCGCACGGAGCTGGCCGCGGAGCTCGCCGCGGCGATGGCCGACGGCGGCGTGCGCGCCGTGGTGCTCACCGGCGCGGGCCGGGTGTTCTGCGCCGGCGCCGACCTGAAGGAGGTCGGCGAGCAGCTCGCGGGGAAGGAGCCCGACCCGGCCGCCCCCGGCATGGCGGAGATCTTCTCCGCGATCATGGAGGCGCCCAAGCCCGTGGTGGCCAGGCTCAACGGCACCGCGCGGGCGGGCGGGCTCGGCCTGGTGGCCGCCGCGGACATCGCCATCGCCCCGGAGGAGACCGAGTTCGCCTTCTCCGAGGTGCGCATCGGGGTGGTCCCGGCGATGATCTCCATCCCGGTATCGGCGCGGATGACCGACCGGGCCATGACCCGCTACTTCCTCACCGGCGAGGTGTTCGGCGCCCGGGAGGCGGCCGCCTCCGGCCTGCTCACCGCGGCCGTCCCGGCCGGCGAGCTGGACACCGCGACCGAGGAGGTGCTGGACGGCCTGCGCGCCGCCGCGCCCGGCGCGCTCACCGGCGCCAAGGCCCTGCTCGGCGCGGACGGCGCGGAGGAGCGGGGCAAGGCCTTCGCCCGGATGGCCGAGCTGTCCGCCCGCTACTTCGCGAGCGGGGAGGCCGCCGAAGGACGGGCCGCGTTCTTCGAGAAACGCAAGCCGGAGTGGGTGCTGTAATGGGAGACGTGACCTACTCCGGAGATACGCGGGTCGGAGGACCCGCCGACACGCGCGACCTGTCCGAACTGACCATCAGCAAGCTCGCGGTCGGGGGCATGGACAACAACGCCTACCTGCTCCGCTGCAAGAGGACCGGTGAGGCGGCGCTGATCGACGCCGCGGACGAGGCCGACCGCATCCTGGACCTGATCGGCGACGACGGACTGGCCCGGGTGATCACCACGCACCGGCACGGCGACCACTGGCAGGCCCTGGCCGAGGTGGTGGGCACCACCGGCGCCCGCACCGTGGCGCACCCGGCCGACGCCGACGAGCTCCCGGTCTCCGTCGACGACGCGGTGGAGCACGGCGACCGGATACCGGTCGGCGAGGCGGAGCTGCGGGTCGTCCATCTCCGCGGGCACACACCGGGGTCGATCGCGCTCCGCTACGACGACCCCCCGGGCGGCGTCCACCTGTTCACCGGGGACAGCCTTTTCCCCGGAGGCGTCGGCAAGACCTGGTCCGACGCGGACTTCCGGTCGCTGCTGAGCGATGTGGAGGAGCGCGTCTTCGCCGAACTCGGCGACGACACCTGGGTCTACCCGGGCCACGGCAAGGACACCACCCTCGGAGCCGAGCGCCCCCACCTGGAGGAGTGGCGCGCCCGCGGCTGGTGACCACCGGGCGGTCCGCGGCGGCGCCCCCGCCCCGGACCGCCCGTACTCCGCCCCGGCCGGCCCCTGAGCTTGTTCTTCAACCCGGGCGGGCGTGGTGCCCCTTCGGGCTCATGGTGGCGCGTTCGGCCGCCTTTCCCGCGTCATGGCGCGGTGCCCGGCGCCGGTTCTTCGCCCTCCGGGGGCGTCCGGGGCCCGGAGCCGGGGGTCCGGGCGCACCGGCGGAACGGGCCGCCTCCGCGCGGGCGTCGCGAAGGCCCCGCCGCACCCGCGCCGGGCTCGACCGCCCCGGCGGCCGGGGCGGGCCGGGCGAAGCCGGGTGCGGGCGGTGATCACGAGCCAGGTCCCCCGGCCGGCCGCCTCGATGCTCCGGCCGCCCCCGAGGTTGAAGAGCAAGCTGAGCGGCCCGCCCCGGCGGGCGGCGGGCCCGGGTCAGTCCGGTAGCGGGCGGCGGCCGATGAACCCCAGGTCGCCGCGGTGGTACCAGCCGAGCTCCGGTTCGCCCTCCAGCCAGCAGAGCCGGACCGGGGCGCCGTCGAGCAGGGCCGGCAGGTCGAGCAGGATCGGGGCCAGGCCCTTCACCTCCACCCCGTTCTCCGGGAACCAGGCGCGGAGCTCCTCGAACCGGGCCTCCAGGCCCTTGAGCTCGGCCCGGCCGCCCAGGCCGGACTCGCCGGAGGCGCGCAGGTCGGCGGCGAGCTCGGCGAGGTCGGCGCGGAGCCGCACCAGCTCCGCGGTGCGCCGCCGGATCTCCGGCATCAGGCCGCGGGCCTCCTCCAGGGTGAACACCCGCGGACCGGACGGGGAGGCGTCTTCGGCATCGGAAGTCATGGTCCGACGGTACGCGCTCCGCCGCCGCCCGGGGCGGGCGCCGCGGCCGATCCGCCCCTCAACCGGCGCCCATGCAGACGAAGCCGTGCCCGGCGAGGTGGTCGGCGACGGCCCGCGCCGGCCCGGCGCCCGCCGCCAGGTCGGCGTGGAAGCGCTCCATCGGACCGCGGATGCAGCCGTCCCGGACCGGGAGCACGCCGGCGACGACGGTGCGCCCGCCGCGCGCGAGGAGCGCCGCCGCCAGCCCCAGCGGGGCACCGGAGGGGGCCGGTACCGAGCGCCCGGTCCAGCAGGACGAGAGCACGGTCAGCCGCGGCGCCCCGGCCAGCAGCTCCACGTCGTAGGCGAGCAGCGGGCCGTCGGCGAAGAGGATCCCGGAGAGCATCGGCGCCTCGGCCGGGACCGAGCCGTGCCCGATCAGGTGGGCGACCGGCGCACCGGGCAGGCGGCGCAGCACCTCCGCGGCGCCGGCCCGGTCCCCGGTGAGCACCTCGGCCCCGGCGTAGCGGTGCCGCAGCGCGCGCAGCTCCCGCTCCCCGCCGTCCAGCCCGGGGCCGCAGGCGAGCAGCGCCGGGCCGGCGGCCGCCCCGGCGTCGGCGTCGAGCGCCGCCCAGGTGCGCGGGGACGGGGCGAGGCAGACCTCCCGGCCGCGCAGCGAGGGGAGCATCCCCCAGGGCAGCCCCTGCGCGCAGGGCGGGGGGAGGAGGACCAGCGGGCGGTCCCCGACGGCCGGCGCCACCGGTTCCAGCAGCAGCCGGTCCACCGCGGCGGCGCCGCTCGCGGTCAGCGCCGCGTCCGGATCGCCGTCCAGCACGGCGGCCTGCGAGCGCGCGGCGAAGAGCAGCTTCGCCACGGCGTCCTCGGCCTCCTCCGGGGCCGGCAGCGGGTGCACCCGCACCTCGCCGCCGGCGACCGTGACCGCGGCGTGCGCCCCGCCGCTGCGCGCGAAGCCGACGAACGCCCGGTCGCCCAGCCGCTCCAGCAGCGCTCGGGCGGCGCCGCCGGAGGCCCCCGCGCGCTGCCGCGGCCGGCACCGGTGCCACTGCTCGGACAGCGGCCGCCCGGGCGCCCCGCGGAGCCCGTCGGCGCCCCCGGAGCCGGCCCGGGAGCGCGGCCGTGCTCCGCGGAACCGGGCCACCGACCCGGCCCAGGCCCCGCTGGCGCACCCGCCGGAGGGGGCGGCCGAGCCGGCCCGGCCGGTGAACTCCAGCCAGTCGAGCGCCTCCGCTCCGCTCCCCGCCTCCAGCGCTCGGGCCAGGGCGGCCGAGGCGATCTCCCGCTCCTGCGGGAAGGCGTGCCCGGCCGGCTCCATGTGCCCGGGGAGCCGTGCGGCCCGCACCTCGTCGAGCAGGCGCAGCGCGCCGGCGTGGTCCCCCCGCTCGACCCGCTCCAGCGCGGCGGTCCGGGCACCGGCCGCCCGGCCGCCGTCCGCGGTCGGCGGCCGGTACGGCACGCACCGGGCGGCGGCCCGCAGGGTGTCCGCCCCGAGCGCGCCGGTGCGGAACGGCGCGGTGCGGAAGGGGGCGGGGTCGGGCCGGAGCTGGCAGAGGGCCGCCCACTCCACGGTGCGGGCCAGCGCGGACCAGAGCGATTCCGGCGGGCAGGAGCGCCGCAGGCGGCGGGCGAGGTCGCGGGCGGAGGCGTGGTCGTCCCGGCTGAGCCGGTGCTTGGCGGCCAGGAGCAGGGCGGAGGCGGCCTCGGCGCCCGGTGCGTCCGGGCCGGGCGCCGCGGAGGCGAGGCAGTGCGCCGCCTCGTCGGGCATTCCCGCGCCGAGCAGGACGTCGGCCCGGTCCAGGGCGAGCGCCGTGCGGCGGCCGGGGGAGGCGGTCGCCTCGGCCGCGGTGAGGAGCTCCAGGGCGCGCGCGGTGTCCCCGTGCCACCCGGCCAGGCAGGCGAGGTTCTGCAGCACCGCGCCGCGCAGGTAGCCCAGCGCCCGCTGCTCGGCCAGCCCGAGGGCGCGCTGCAGGTCCTCCTCGGCCTCGGCGGGGCGGCCGGCGTAGGTGAGCGCCCGGCCGCGGTTGCACAGCAGGGCCGGCGGGAGGTGCCCTCCGCCGTCGGGGAGGGCGGCCAGGGCGGCGCCGAACTCTCCGGCCGCGGCGGCGAACCGGCCCCGCTGGGCGTGGTCGACCCCGAGGCGGAGCAGGAGCGCGGCCGGCGGAGCCGACGAGCCGCCCGGGCCGGCCAGGCGGGGCCCGGAGAGCCCGGGGCCGCCGTGCTGGGCCCGGATGGCCAGCCGGGCCCGGCGCGCCCGCTCCGCGGCGCGGTGCTGCCCCGCCGCCGTGCCGATCGCCGCCGCCCGCCGCAGTACGCGCTCGGCTCCGGCGGTGTCGCCCTGCTCGTGCAGGCAGAGGCCGAGCAACCGGGTGGCCTCGGCTCGGGCGGCCGGTCCGGGACGGGAGGCCAGCGTCCGCTCGGCGGTCCGCCGGGCGGCGGCCGGGTCGCGGGCCAGCAGGGCGGCGGAGTCGAAGAGGTCGTCGCTGGGCAGCACCGTCACGGGCAGCACCCTTCGTCCTGGCGGACCAACGGGGGATGAGCGCGGCCCGCCCCGCCGCTCGGCGGAGCGCCCGCACGCCCTTGTCTTAACAGCCCCGGGCCGCCCGGCGGGAGGGGCGGCCGCGAATTCCGCCTCCGGCCCGGTCGCGGATCCCGATAAAGCCGGAGATCCCTCCGCAGGCGCGACAAGCCCCCAACCACATCAACGGGCCACCCGCAACCCCCGCAGAACGCCCGGGGAATGTCGGTGGGGTTCTGGTTTGTGTTGCAATGCACCAGGTAAAGCGCGAAGCAGGGCGAGAGGGGCGGTCCGTGCCGGGCAAGCGGCTCACGGTCACAGAGCGCGAGGAGATCGCGGTCGGGGCCGATCGGGGCGAGCGCGGCAAGCAGATCGCGGCCCGCCTGGGCCGCAGCCCGACCACCGTCCGGCGCGAGCGCAGACGCGACCTCTCCCCCTCGCCCCGGGCCCACCGCGCCTTCCCCGCCCGCATCCGGGCCTCCGCCGCGGAGACCAGGCCGTCGGCGATCGCGCCGACCTCGCCCCCCCCCAGGGCCTCGGCGACGATGCGGCCGCGCTCCGGCGGCTCTTCCGGGCCGCGCTCGCGGATGGCGGCGGGTTCGGGCGTCTGGTCCGCGGCCGTGCTGCGGAGGCGCTCAGACGGTCAGCCAGGGGGTCGCGACCAGGGGGCGGCCGTCCGCCCGGAAGAGGAGCCGGACCGGGCCGCGGGGGACGCCCCGGCTGGTGAAGGCGCCGTCCCGGTCGAGGGGGGCGTCCCGGGCCGAGCCCGGGTTCCGGACCTCCACGCTGCCGGAGCGGGCCGGGGAGAGCCGGCCGACGATGTCCCGGTGCCCCCCGCTCCCGGTGACCTCCAGCCGGATCTCCGCCTCCCGGGTGCGGAGCAGCAGGTAGCGGGGGCCGCCGTCCGGGACGGCCCGGAGGGCGCCGGCGGGGGCCTCCACCGAGTCGCCGACCAGGTCGGCCGTGGGCACCCCGGGGCCGCGCACGGCGAAGACCGCGGCGGCGGCCGCCAGCTCGCCGGCCGGGGCGGGCCGGGCCTGCGGCTGCACCGTGCGGAGCCCGGCCATGAACAGCTCCAGGTCGGGATCGTCCGCCGGCTCCGGTCCGCCGGCGGAAGGGCCGCCGGCGGCCCCCGGGTCCTCCGCTCCGGGGTCCCCGCCGGAACCGTTCGGGTCGTCGTCGGGAGGGCGCGGGTCACGGTTCACGGCGCGGTGCCCTTTCTCGCTCGTTCGGCGGGTCGTCGGGCGGGGGTCCGCCGAACTCCTCGAAGTCCTCGGTGAGCAGCCGCTTCAGCCGGCGGCGGGCGCGCCTGCGGACGGCCTCGACCCGGGCCGGGGGCAGCCGGGCGGCCTCGGCGACGGCGGCCGCGGGCGCCCGCGGCCAGTGCAGGTCCAGTGCGGCCACGGTGCGGTCCGGCTCGTCCATGGCCGCGATGGCGGCGCGGACCAGGCGGCCCCGCTCCGCGGCGAGGACCACCGCCTCCGGCGTCTCGTGGTCCACGGCGTGCAGCGTGTCCGGGTCGACCGGGGCGAGCCGGGCCGCCATCCGGGCCTGCTTGGCGCAGGCGCTGTGCGCGGTGCGCGCGATCCAGGACCCCACCCGCTCCGGCTCGCGGATCCGGTCCAGGTACTCGGCGAGCCGGCACCAGACCAGCTGGCGGGCGTCGGCGGCGTCCTGGTGCGGCAGCCGGTAGCAGTGCACGATCGCGTCGACCATGAGCGCGTACCGGCGGAGCAGCGCCTCCACCGCGGACGGATCGCCCGCGCGGGCCCGCTCGACCAGCTCTCCCGGTGAAGGGCCGTCACAGGTCTGGTCACTCACCCGCACCCCAAGTAGACTCGCGGAACCTGCCACACCTGAGGACCACGCTAACCGCAGCGCGCCGACCGCAGGCGGGCATGCCGGATCCGGCCAGGAGCGACCTGGTGCCCGAGTGGCCGATGGGGCACAATGGGCCACGGAGAACTCTCGAACGGACGGCTCCTCCGCGGTGAACGAGGGCGTCGGGGAAGCGCACTCGTTCGTATCAGGAGGTTCGGTGTCCGCACGTGGCGTCTTGTATGTCCACTCCGCGCCCGCGGCGCTGTGCCCACACGTCGAGTGGGCGGTCGCGGGTGTCGTCGGCGTGCCCGTCAAACTCGACTGGGACGATCAGCCGGCCGCGCCGGGGAACCACCGCGCCGAGCTCAACTGGCAGGGCGCGCCCGGGACCTCCGGCGCGATCACCTCCGCCCTCAACGGCTGGCAGCGGCTGCGCTTCGAGGTGACCGAGGAGGCCACCCCGGGCTGCGACGGCGTCCGCTACAGCTACACCCCCGCCCTCGGCATCTTCACCGCGGTCACCAGCGCCTCCGGCGAGGTCCTGGTGCCCGAGGCGCGGCTGCGCAGCGCCATGGAGCGGGCCGCGGCCCAGGAGGTCGACCTGGTCGAGGAGCTGGACCGGCTCACCGGCCGGGTGTGGGACGAGGAGCTGGAGCCGTTCCGCTACGCCGGCGACGGCGCCCCCGTGCGCTGGCTGCACGCCGCGGGCTGAGCGCCCCGCCGGCCCCGGCGCGGAGCGGGCCGCCGCGGGCGGGCCCGCGCTCACCGGTGGCCGGTGCACCCGCCCCCGTCCCGCGGAGGGTGGCGGCCGAAAGCGCCCACGCAGGTGAACACGGCCATGAAGCCGATCGGGACCAGCGGCCAGAAGACGATCAGCTCCTGGGCGATGACGCTGGTGACCCCCCAGATCGCGACGAGCACCACGGAGATCGCGGCGAGGCCGCGCCACGGCTCCAGGCGGCGGCGCCAGGCCTCGGCGCGGATCCGCGCGGGGTCGGGGGGCGGCCGCACCGGCTCCGGGTGGAGCACCTCCTCCGGAGGGTCGGGCAGGTCGCGGGTGAGGCCCGCCAGGTCGCCCGCGGTGACCGAGCCCAGCGCCAGGTCCAGGCGCTCCCGGTACTCCTCCAGGGTCAGCCGGCCCTCCTGCAGGGCGTGGCCGAGGCGGCGCGCGACGGCGTCGCGGTCCGCGTCCGAGGCGCGCATCCTCTCCGGGGGAAGCGGTTCGTCGCCCATTCCCGTGTCACCCCCTCGGGTCCGGCGGGCGGGTTCACCTTCGGCCGTCGGAGCTCTCGTCCGGCCAGATCGCCGCGGCGACCAGGATCGCGGCCCAGATGCCCAGCGGCACCAGCGGCCAGTAGGGCAGCAGCGCGCCGCCCATGATGCTGGTGACGCCCCAGATCCCGGTCATGATGACCGCGCCGCCGAGCCACCAGCGCCACTCGTCGGTCCACTCCTTCCACGCCGAGGGGGCCGGTCCCAGAGCGGTGGCGGCGGGACTGCCGGACTCCTCCTCGACGGCGGGCACGGCCGGAGCCGGCTCGGGGAGGTCGGCGGTGAGGGCCGCCAGATCGCCGAGGTGGACGGCGCTCATCGCCGCGTGCAGCCGCTCCTCGTACTCGCCGAGGCGCAGCCGTCCCTCGGCGAGGGCGGCGGCGAGGCGTTCCGCGGTGGCGTCCCGGTCGGCGTCCGAGGCGCGCATGCGCTCCTCAGGGACGCGTTCATCCTCCACCGACGCCCACCCCCCTCGCACAAGATGATGGGGAGATTCACGATACGCGGGACCGTGCCGAGAGAAAAGGCCGCCGGCCCGCTCCGGCCCGCCGCGGCGGGGGATCGGAGCCCCGCGGGCGGCGGCCGGCCCGCCGCCGGGGAGGGGAGGGGCCGGTCCGAGCCTGCGTTCGGTCCGCAGCCGGCGGCCCCGGGCCTCGGCGGCGAACCGGCGGCCCCGTCCGCGGGCGGTGGTGCGGGACATGCCCTTCTCGGCGGCGGCGTGAGCGGCCGGGCGGCCAGAGCGGAGCCGATCGGTGCGGAGCCGTCCGCCGTGAGCGGTCGGCCGGGAATCGCGGCGGGACACGAACACCGGCTACGGCTACCTGCACACCGCCATCGACGACCGCACCCGCCCCTACCGGCCCCAGACCGGCGGCACGGTGGAGCGCTTCCACCGCACCCTGGCCGACGAACGGGCCTACGCCCGCCCCTGCCGCTCAGAGGCCGAACGGCGGGAGGCCTTCGGCGGATGGCCGCACCATTGCGATCACCACCGGTTCCCCACCGCGATCGGCGGCCCTCCCGCATCCCGCGTACCCGACCTCTCAGGCCAGTACATCTAGGAGCCGCCCCCGGTCCTGCCGGAGAGCATCCCGGCGAGCAGGACCGCTGCCCAGATGCCCAGCGGGATGAGCGGCCAGAACGGCAGGAACTCGCCGCTGGTGGCGCTGGTGACGCCCCAGATGCCGACCATGATGACCGCGCCGCCGCCCCAGGAGCGCCACTCCTCCGGCCGCCCGCGCCAGAAGGAGGGCCGGGCGGGCGGGGCCATCGCGGCGAGGTCGACCGGGCCCTCTCGGGGCGCGGGGGCGGCGCCGGCCTCCGGCGGCAGGTCGGCGGTGAGCCCCCGGAGGTCGGCCGCGGTGACCGCGGACATCGCCGCGTCCAGCCGATTCCGGTACTCCTCCATGTCGAGGCGGCCCTCGGAGAGCGCCGCGGCGAGGCGCTGCGCCGCCACGTCCCGCTCGGCGTCGGACACGCGCATGTCCCCGCGGTGCTGCGGCTCGGGGTCCATCGGGCGGCCTCCTCGGGGTCCGCTCTCCGCCGGGTCGGCGAAGACGCTGCTCACCACCGAGGCTAGGTCCGCCGCGGGCACCGGGCAATGGACCGCCGGACCGGTCCGGGGTCCTCCGAAAGAAGGACGCCGGGGGAGGGGCCGGCGGGGGCGTTCCGCGGTCCGCCCGGGGCGGCCGCGGGGACGGCGCCGCCGCGGGAGGCCGGCGGGGCCGGGGCGAGGGGGAGGGCGTCCGGGCGGAGGCCTCAGCCGCCCCCGCTCCAGGAGCGGTGCCAGCGGGCCACCTCGGCGCAGGCCGCCTCGTCGGTGCCGGCGATGAGGCCGCCGCTCTCGTACCCTCCGCGGTGGTCGAAGCGGGTGCCGTCCAGCCGGAGCAGCCCCGCCCCGGTCTCCTCCAGGACGAGCTGCGGCGCGGCCACGTCCCAGTCGCGGACCGGGACGTCCTTGATGAAGAGCCGGGCCGCGCCCTCGGCCACCCGGCACAGCTTCAGCCCGATGCTGCCGGACTCCTGGTACTCGCCGAAGCCGAAGTGCCGGTAGGCGGCGAGCGCGACCCCGCGCGGCTCCGGGGTGTTGTCGATGAGCGCCCCGGTGCCGACCGGCGCGGGGGAGAGCCGCGGCAGGTGGTCGCCGTTCCGAGTGGCGCCCATACCGCGCACCGCCGCGTACATCACGTCGTTCTCCGGCGCGTATATCGCCGCCGCCACCGGGACCCCGCCCTCCATCAGCGCGGCCTGGGTGACGTAGCCGGGGTAGCCGTGCACGAAGCTGGCGGTGCCGTCGATCGGGTCGATCATCCAGTGCACGCCGGGGCGGTCGGCGACCAGCGAGGCGGCGTCCTCCTCGCTGAGCACCGGCACCCCCGGCTCCAGGGCGCGGAGCCGGTCGCTCAGCGCGCCGTGCGCCATGGCGTCCGCCTCCGCCTTGAACTGCGAGCCCTCCCAGACGCCGCTGGTCGCGCGGGCGTCGGAGCGCCACTCGCGCAGCAGCACCCCGACCTCCAGCACCGCCCCGGTGAGCGCGGTGGCCAGGGTGTCCGACCGGAGTCTTCGCCGGCTCACTGGGCCGCCTGCGCGATCACCGGCGCCTCGCAGTCCCGGGCGGGCCCGGACCCGGCCGGGGAGATGCCGAACGAGGCGAACCTCCCCTCGTCGATGAACTCGTCGGCCCAGCGGCGGACCATCACGACGCCCTCCCGCCACTCGTCGCGCAGCCGGGGTCCGCCGGAGACGGCCTGGCCCAGCAGCCCGGCGATCTCGTCCACCCCGGCCGCCATGGTCAGCGGCGCGGTGGAGGAGAACCGGGGGTTGATCTCGAAGATCCGCGGTTCGCCGTCGGCGTCCAGGCTGAGCTGGACGTTGAACGGCCCGTCGGCCCGCAGCTCCTCCTGGACGGCCCGGCAGACCTCGACCACCCGCCGGTTCCGCCGGGTCACGGCGAACTTGGTGACGCCCCGCTTGAGCACCACCTCCTTGGGCACCACCGCCTGCACCTCGCCGTCGCGCCAGACCACCACGGAGACGGTGAACTCCTTGCCGGGAACGCGCTCCTGGACGATCAGGTCCTCGGAGGCGTAGCCGCTCTCGGTGAGCAGCCCGCCCAGCTCCTCGGTGGAGGCGCACACCGACACCCCGCGGCTGCCCCTCCCGGAGCGCGGCTTGACCACCACCGGCGCCTCCGGGGCGCCGGTCCACTCAGCGGCCAGCGCGGTCTGCGGGACCGGCAGGCCCGCTTCGGCCAGGCGCCGCATCAGCGCGTACTTGTCCAGGCAGGTCGCGATGAACTCGGTGCGCGGCAGCAGCACGTGCAGCCCTTCCAGGGCGAGTTCGCTGGCGGCCAGCAGCTCCTCGTCGACCAGGGGGACCAGCGCGATCGCGTTCTCCTTGGCGCAGATGCCGCGGAGCTCGGGCACGAACTCGGGGCTGGTCCCCGGGGGCACCAGATGGCACTCGTCGGCGAGGTACAGCCCCGGCGCGGTGGCGTCGATATCGGTCGCGATGACCCGGTACCCCAGGCGCCGCAGGTGGATGATGGTGCCGGATGTCGCCGCCGATCCCGCGGTCGTTATCACCACGGTCGGCCGCTCGGAAGACTGTGCAGCGGTCACCGATGAACCTCTCCGCTCGGTATGGGTGTTGTGATCGGCACGGAACCGGCGTGGTGTTCGATCGGGACCGCGGCGGTTCCTCCTCGCGAAGGGCCGAAGCGGCGGGCCCGGTCCAAAGGGGATGGTCGATGTCCGTCCCTCAACGAGCGTAGGACGCCACCGGGCGCCATGCCCGCACTTGGCCGGTTCCGGTTTCCAGGACAACCGGAGACCCGGCGTGGGCGTGCTCCCCGCGCCCGCGCGCGCGGGCCGGCCCCGGAACCCCGGCGAGGCGCTCTCCTCCCTTCCACTGCGGCATCCGGGCCGGGCGCCCGCGCGCCCGGGCCCCGGATCCGCCCGCCCCCAACACTGTCCGTTCCCAGTTCAGAACGGTGCGAGACCACTAAGGTTCGGCGTGTCGGCCCGGCTCCGCGCCGAGCCGCTCCGCCAGGAACGCCCGGAACGCCGCGAAACCGGTGTAGTGGTGGGCGTCGATGCCGTGCTCCGCGGCGGCGAGCACGTTCTCCTTCCGGTCGTCGACGAACACGGTCTCGGCAGGGGCGGAGCCGAGCGCCTCCAGCACGTGCCGGTAGACGCCCGGTTCGGGCTTGCAGGCGCCCAGGTCGCAGCTGAAGAAGAGGTGCTCCATGGCGGCCAGGGCGGGGGAGTGCCGCAGCGCCCCCGCGATGTCGGCGGGGGCGTTGGAGAGCAGGGCGGTGCGCACGCCCCGCCCGGCCAGCTCGGCCAGCAGGTCCGCGACCCGGGGGTCGGGGCGCAGCCAGGAGGCCACGTCGGCCGCCCACAGCCGCTGCGTCCGGGCGGCGTCCCAGTCGGCCCCCGCCCGCAGGGCGACGCGGCCCCAGTACTCGGCGGCGGTCAGGCCGCGGTCGTACTCGCGGCGCTCGCCCCAGTAGGCCTCCCAGAACGCCCCGGCGTCCGTGCCGGACAGGCCCTCGAGGGCGGCGCGGTCCTCCGCGGAGGGCGGGAGGGAGACGACCTCGCCGTAGTCGAAGACGATGACGGGGCCGGAACATTCGATGGTCATGTTCGTACGCACCTTTCTTCTGTTCGATTCTCTTCCTTCGTGACGGATGATATGTGCGATCCCGGTGCGGGGGAACGCGAAGGGGCGGCCGGCACCGGACGTCCGGTGCCGGCCGCCCCTTCGGAGCGGTCCGCCGCCCGCGGGCGGCGGGCGGCCTCACTTCTGCTCGTAGACCGGGGTGACCACGGCGCGCGCCAGCGTGTTGAAGAACAGGTTGAACCCGAGGAACGCCGGGCTCGCCGAGGAGTCCACCTCCAGGGCCGGGACGCCGACCGCGTGCACCGCGAAGATGTAGCGGTGCGGGCCGTGCCCGGCGGGCGGCGCCGCGCCGATGTAGCGGTGCCCCCCGGCGTCGTTGCGCACCGTCACGGCGCCCTCGGGCAGCCCGGGGCCGCCCTCGCCGCCGGCCCCGGCCGGCAGCGACACCACGCCGGCGGGGATGTTGCAGACCGCCCAGTGCCAGAAGCCGCTGCCGGTGGGCGCGTCGGGGTCGAAGCAGGTGACGGCGAAGCTCCGCGTCCCCTCGGGGAAGCCGCTCCAGGACAGCTGCGGCGAGACGTCCTGGCCGCCCGCCCCCATGATCCCGCTGACCTGGGCCGCGGACAGGGTGACCCCGTCCGCGACGTCGTCGCTGGTGACGGTGAAGGACGGGACCTCGGGCAGGAAGTCGTAGGGAGATGGCGGCTTGGCCACGGAGTGCCTCCTCGTGATCGTGGGACGGAGCGGGGCGCGCCCGGACCGGACCGGCGGGCGGCCGTGCTCCGCGCCGCCCCTCGCGCGCCTCCGCCCGTGTCTATCGTGTCCGCCCGGCCCGTGGCCAACCGGCGCCCGGCGCAGGGGGTCAGCGGGTGTCGACGTACCGGAAGGCCTCGGCGAGCCGGCCCTCGGGGAGGCCGGCGCGGGCGGCGGTGGCGGAGAGCCACGAGCGCAGCCCCTGCTCCAGGGCCGCGGGGTCGGGGATCTGGCTCCCGTGCGCGGAGAGGGCGGCCATCTTCTGCGCGAAGACCTCGGTGACGTCGGGGAACCGGTCCGGGTCCGGGCCGCCGGTGAGCCACACCTCGGGCACCGTCCACGGGGCCAGGCCCTCGTCGCGCAGCAGCTCGGGGTGGGCGTGCGGGTTGCGGGCGTCGGGGAAGACCGCGCAGATCGCGGCCTCGCCGACGGCGAGGTGGTCGGGGTGGCTGGGGTGGATGCGCGTCCAGTCCCGCTCCGGGCTGGGGATGACCATCCGCTCCGGGCGCACCCGCCGGATCACCCGGGCGATGTCCCGGCGCAGCTCCAGCGAGGCCGTCACCCGGCCGTCGGGGCGGCCCAGGAAGCGCACGTCGTGCACGCCGACCGCCTCGGCGGCGCGGCGCTGCTCGGCGCGGCGCAGCTCGGCCGTCTCCGCCGCGCCCGCGGTCCGGTCGTCCCCGCCGGCCTCGCCGTCGGTGACCAGCAGGTAGGTGACGGCCGTCCCGGCCCGGGTCCACAGCGCCACCGTCCCGGCGCATCCGAAGTCGGCGTCGTCGGGGTGGGCCATCACGACCAGGGCCCGCTCCACGGTCTCCTCGACCGGCATCGCGCGCTCTCCTCTCCGCTCGGTTCCCGGGGCGGGTCCGCACGCCGGATCCGCCCGGGGACGGCGTTCCCCGGTGCGCCCGGCGGGAACCGCCGCATCCGCCGCGGCGGTGCGGGCGCGGTGGCCTCGGCCGTATCGGGAGGCGGCGGGGGAGGAGCGGGCCAGGGGACGCGGAGGCGCCCCCGGGTCGGCCGACCGGCGCCCGCGGGCGCGGCGGGCCCGCTCAGCGCGGGGTCCGGTGCAGGACGCGGACCGGGAGGCCGCCGCGGGGGCGCATCGTGGTCAGGCCCGAGGGGGCCGGCGGCGGGCCGGCCGGGCGCAGGTCGGTGCGGAGGGCCAGGCGGGCGAGCATCACGGCCAGCTCGGTGGTGGCCAGCGCGGAGCCGATGCAGCGGTGGGCGCCCCCGCCGAACGGCAGGAACTCGTCGGGGGCCGGCCGCCGGCCGTCCGACCAGCGCTCCGGGCGGAAGGCCGCCGGATCCTCCCAGACCCCGGGCAGCCGGTGCGTGGCGTAGGGGCTGTAGACGACCAGGGCGCCGGCGGGGACGCGCCGCCCGGCGAAGGAGAACCCCTCGTTCGCCCGGCGGGCGCTGATGGGCGCCGGCGGGTGCAGCCGGAGCGTCTCCTGCACGACGCCGTTCAGGTAGGGCATCCCGGCCAGGGCCGCGGCGGTGGGCGGGCCGGCCGCCGCGGCCTCGGCCCGGACCGCCTCCCAGGCCCCCTCGGTGCGGATGAGCCGGTGCACCGCCCAGGCCATCGCCGCGCCGGTCGTCTCGTAGCCCGCCGCGATCAGGGTGATCGCCTGGTCGCGGACCTCCTCGTCGGTCAGTCCGGTGCCGTCCTCGCCGCGCCCGTGCACCAGGGCGGCCAGGATGTGGCCGTCCTCCTCCGCGGGGCCGGCGCGCAGCCGGTCGATCTCGGCGAAGATCCGCGCGTCCGCGTCGGCCTTGGCCGCCATCGCCCTGCGCCAGGCGGGCGTGCCCAGCCTGCGGTGCAGCCGGACCAGCTGCGGCAGCCGGTCGATCAGGTCGAGCATGGGCTGCAGCCGGGCGCCGAAGAAGTCCGCGTCGGCGGCCAGCCTCGGGCCGAACAGCGACCGCACGGTGCTGCGCCGGACGGCGGCGCGGAAGACCTGGTAGGCGTCGGCCGTCCCGCCGGCCGGCAGCGCGTCCACGGCGGCGTCGGCCTCCTCGGCGATGGTCCGCACGTACCCGGCGACCTGCCGGCGGTGCAGGGCGGGGCGGACCAGCCGCCTCCGCCGGGTGTGCTCGGCGCCCTCGCTGACCAGCAGCGAGGTGGGGCCGTCGATGGCGGCGAGGGAGTCGAAGACGTCGCGGGTGCCGAACAGGTGGCCGTTGGCGAAGATGAACCGGTTCGCCTCCGGGCCGATCAGGTAGACGTACCGGTGCCGCCCGGCCCCCAGGGAGAAGACCGGGCCGTGGCGCCGGTGGAGGGTGATCAGTGCGTCGTAGCGGTGGCGCGCCAGTTCGGCGGCGATCGCGGCCTGCTGAAGCATCCGGCCTCCAGGTTGCTACATCCGTAGCGCCCTATGCTACAGGCGTAGCGAGGCGAGGGCGGCGGAGACCGCGCCGCGCAGCCAGGCGCGGTCCGCGGGGCCGTAGAAGGGGCGCGCGACCGCGTCGAAGACCACCCCGTCGAGCTGGGCGATGAGCAGCCGCGCCGCGCTTTCCGGATCCGGGGCCCCCGCGGCGGCCAGCCCGTCCCGGGCCCGGTGCAGGAAGCGCAGGCTCGCCTCCTCCAGGTGCGGGCGGAGCTCGGGGTTGCGGGCGGCGTCCAGGTACAGCTCCATCCGGGCCCGGGTGCGCTCGCGGGCCGGGCCGGTCCAGTGCTCCAGCAGGGCGGTCAGCGCCTCCAGGGCGGCCTCGGCGTCCCCTGCGGGGAAGGCGAACCCGGCCAGCGCCGCCTCGTCCAGCTCGGCGATCCGGTCCAGCGCGGCCCGCTGCAGCGCCAGCCGGGTCCGGTAGCAGCTGCTGGTGCTCCCCGGCGGCAGCCCGGCCCGCGCGTCCACCGCTCGGTGCGTCAGCGCCCGCAGCCCGCCCTCCGCGATCACCTCGACGGCGGCCTCCGCCGCGCGCGCCTTGCGTGGTCTGGTCATACGCCCAACCATGCCAGCCCGCCGGAGCCGGGCGCCCGCCGCCGGGCGCCCGCCGCCGGGCGCCCCCGGCGGCCTCTTCGGCCTCTTCGGCCGCCGCCCCGGCCCCGAGGGTCAGCGGCCGGTCCACTCCGGGCGGGCGCCGGTGCCGAAGGCGCGGACCGTGGTGGCGAAGTCGGCGCTGCCGAAGGCGGCCTCGACCACGTCGGAGTCCTCGGGCAGGCCCGAGCGGCGCAGCCGCCGGGTGATCTCCTTGGCCGCCCACATCGTGACCGGCGCCTGGGAGAGGAACCGGCGCACGGTGTCGGCCACCGCCTCCTCCAGCTCCTCCGGAGCGGTGACCGCGGAGACGAAGCCGGCGGCGCGGGCGTCCTCGGCGCCCAGGAAGTCGGCGCGGAGCAGCAGGTCCAGGGTGCGCGCCGCGCCCAGCCGCTGGTGCAGCAGGGACATGGTGTCGGCGGAGAGGCAGTTGCCCAGGGTGCGGGCGATGGGCACGCCGAACCGGGCGGCCGCGTGCGCCGGCGGGTCAGCGGGGGGCGGGTCAGTGGGCGGCGGCCGCCGGGATGCGGCCGTAGGCGGCGAACGGGTCGGCCCCGGCGGTGCCCGCGCGGGTGGCCGCGGTGCTCCCGGAGGCTCCGAGGGGGCCGGCGGCGCTGAGCGTCCCGTCGCCGGCCCGGCCGGGCCGGTCCGCGGAGGCCGTGACCAGCGTGTGCGGACCGGGGCGGCCGCTGCGGAAGGAGGCCCGGTAGGCCCGGGGCGCCACCCCGACGACGCGCCGGAACCGCTCCCGGAAAGCGGCCGGCGAACCGAAGCCGGCCCGCACCGCGATCCGCTCGACGCCCTCGTCGGTCGTCTCCAGCAGGAGCTGGGCGCGGCGCACCCGGGCGCGCAGCAGCCACTGCAGCGGCGTGGTCCCGGTCTGCTCCCGGAACCTGCGGCCGAAGGTCCGCTCGCTCATGCCGCAGCGCGCGGCCATCGCCGCCAGGGTCAGCTCCGCGTCCAGGTTCTCCTCGATCCAGGAGAGCACCGGCTCCAGCTCGGACCCGGCGGGCACCGGCGGCCGCGCCTGCGCGACGAACTGCGCCTGCCCGCCCTCCCGCTCCAGCGGCACCACCATCGTCCGCGCCGATTCGGCGGCCACCGCCGAGCCCAGGTCCCGCCGGATCATGTGCAGGCACAGGTCGATCCCGGCGGCCGCGCCGGCCGAGGTCAGCACCGGCCCGTTGTCCACGTAGAGCACGTCCGGGCGCACGTCGACCCGCGGGTACAGCTCGGCCAGCCGGTCGGCGGCCAGCCAGTGGGTGGTCGCGCTCAGCCCGTCCAGCAGCCCCGCCTCGGCCAGCACGAACGCGCCGACGCAGACCGAGGCGATCCGGGCGCCGGCCGCCGCGGCGGCGCGCAGCGCGTCGAGCACCGGCTCCGCCGGGGGAGCGGCGTGCGGCGCGCACCCGGGGACGACGACGGTGTCCGCCCGCCGCAGCGCGTCCAGGCCGTACGGCGCGGTCAGCGCGACGGCGTCCCCCGCCACCTGCGGTGACGCCGCGCACACCTGGACCCGGTACGGCCGGCCGCCGTCCGCCAGCCGGACGCGCCCGAACGCGTCGATCGGGATCGCCAGGTCGGAAACGACCACATGGTCCAGGGCCAGGACCGCCACCGTGTGCATGCCGCCACGGTAGAGCAGGCCGCGCCGGACCGGTCCGCGGGGCCGGGAACGCGCCGGGGCACCGGATGGCGGGAATCCGTTGGAAAACGTCGTTTTCGCCTCTGGGAGCCGGTGCCGCACCGCCCTAGCGTTTCCTACCGTGCCGGTCCGGCGCACGGCCGCGAGGCGCGCCGCGCACGCCCACCGGGACGGCGGGACGCCCGCCCCCGGACCGGGCCGCCGCGGCGACCGCGGCCGGGTCCTCGGGCGCGGCCCCGCCGCCGTCCGGCGGAGCCCCCGGCGCACGCGAAGGAACCCAGAGGAGAGAGCACGACCGCTATGCCCACCACCGAGACCACCCGTCCCCCGATCCCCGCGGCCCTGCCGGCCGCCCGCTCCGAAAGGAGGAGCGGGTGATGGCGAAGCTCCTGCTCTCCCTGCACGTACTGGCGGCGGTCATCGCCGTCGGTCCGGTCACCGTGGCCGGCAGCATGTTCCCGGCGGCAGCCCGCCGGGCCGCGGCGGCCGGGCCGGACGCCGCGGCCCTGGCCCCGGTCCGGCTGCTGCACCGGATCTGCCGCGTCTACGCCTTCGTCGGCATCGCCGTCCCGGTCTTCGGCTTCGCCACCGCGAGCGCCATGGGCGTCCTCACCGACGCCTGGCTGCTGGTCTCGATCGGGCTCACCGCCGCCGCGGCCGGCGTCCTGGCGCTGCTGGTCCTGCCCGGCCAGCAGGCGATGCTGGACCGGCTGGACGGCGGAGAGGGCGGGGCGGAGCGCCGCACCACCGCGCGGCTGGCCATGCTGACCGGCGTCTTCAACCTGCTCTGGGCGGTGGTGACGGTGCTGATGATCGTCCGCCCCGGCTCCACCACGGGGGCCTGACCGTGGACCCCGCCGGAAGAGCGCTGCGCGTCGCCGCCGCCGTCGAGCTGGGCTCGCTCGCCGTGCTGCTGGCCAACCTGGCCACGCTGCACCTGCCCGGGGTCGCGTCCCTGGCCGGCCCGGTGCACGGCTGCGCCTACCTGTTCGTCATCGGCGCCGCCGCCCGCCACCCGCACCGCCGCCCCGCGGCCCTCCTCCAGGCCCTGGTCCCGGGCATCGGCGGCCTGCTGGCCGTACGCACCCTGGGCCGGGCCCGCCCGCCGGAACCGGCCCCGGGCGGCTGAGCGGGCTCCGCCCGGGATCAGCCGATCCGGCCGACGCCGCCGAACAGGTAGACCTCGGGCGGGAGCCCCGGGCCGGAGGGCTCGGGGCGCCAGCGGGAGCAGGAGACCACGCCCGGGTCGAGCAGCTCGGTCCCGTCGAAGTAGCGCTCGATCTCGGTGCGGGTCCGCGCCGTGATGGGGGTGCCGCCGCGCTCGTTCATCTCGCGCATCGCCTCCAGCATCGGCTCGCCGTGCACCTCGGCGGTGGAGTGGGTCAGCACCAGGAAGCTCCCGGCCGGCAGGGCGCCGGTGAGCCGGGACACGGCCGCGCGGGACTCCTCGGTGTCCAGGATGTGGTTGACCACGCCGAGCAGCATCAGCCCGACGGGGCGGCCGAAGTCCAGCGTCTTCGCACTCTCGGCCAGGATGGCCTCAGGGTCGCGCAGGTCGGCCTCGACGTAGGCGGTCGCGCCTTCGGCGGTGCCGGTCAGCAGCGCCCGGGCGTGCACCATGACGAGCGGGTCGTTGTCCACGTAGACGATGCGGGCCCCGGGCGCCAGGCGCTGCGCCACCTCGTGGGTGTTGTCCATGGTGGGCAGGCCGGTGCCGATGTCCAGGAACTGCCGGACCCCGGCCTCCTGCACGAGGTGGCGGACGGCCCGGACCAGGAAGGCCCGCTCGGCTCGGGCCCCCGCCGGGATGTCGGGGATGCGGGCCGACACCGCGTCGCCGGCCTCCCGGTCGGCCGGGTAGTTGTCCTTGCCGCCCAGCCAGTGGTTCCACACCCGGGCCGAGTGCGGCACCGTCGGGTCGATCGCGTGCGGGGAGGGACGGCTCACGGCGGGCTCCATGCTGTCGGGGATCGCGGACCCCGACGATTCCGCGTGGCCCGGCCGCGGTCAACCCCGCCGCCGCGCACCGGCCCCCTCGGCGGGCGCCCGGGCCGCGTCGCAGGCCATGGCGGTGCACAGGGGCGGTGTGCACCGGAGCGGCCCCGGGCGGAGTGCGCTGCGGCCGGAGTCCCCCCGGGAACGAGGAAAGCGGGCCCCCGGGGGAGCCCGCTGAGAAGGCGGCCGAAGCCGAACGGGCCGGAGATGATCCTCCGGCCCGCGGTGATACTGGTGGGCGATACAGGATTCGAACCTGTGACCTCTACCGTGTCAAGGTAGCGCTCTAACCAACTGAGCTAACCGCCCGTGTTCCCTCATGAGAGGTGGAGACGGGATTCGAACCCGTGTTGACGGCTTTGCAGGCCGCTGCCTCGCCTCTCGGCCACTCCACCGGACTCAGGCCCCGGTGCGCCAGGCGCCCCGGTTCTCCGAGCGGACGACGGGATTCGAACCCGCGACCCTCACCTTGGCAAGGTGATGCTCTACCAGCTGAGCCACGTCCGCGTGCCGCTCCGGCCCCGTTCCCCCCGGCTTCCCGGTGGGCCCTGCGCCGTGCTGCGGTTAGAACTTTAGCGGAATCTCCGCAGGTGGCAAATCGACCGGGAAGCGGCGGGCGGGAGACCCTTCCGCCCATTTCGTATTCTGTATACGATCAAGGGCGGCGGATAGGCTCGGAGCAGCGGGCGAGTCGGGGCCTGCGCCCGCGGAGGCGCGGATATACAGGTCCTGTGCGAGCAGAGCCTGTGCGAGCAGAGGTGGCGGCCGGGGCCGCAGCGGCGCGAGGAGCGGTGATGGGCCGAGGGGAACGGACGCCGGCGCCGTGGGAGCGGGCCCGCTCCGCGGCGCGGGCGCTGGGGGAGAGGTGCGGGCCGCCCGCCGCCCGGACCGTCCCGCTGGCCGAAGCGCTCGGCGCCACCCTCGCCGCCGACGTCCCCGCGCTGGTCGGCATCCCGGACTGCGACACCTCGGCGATGGACGGCTACGCGGTGGCGGGCCCCGGGCCGTGGACCGTCGCCGGGCGGGTGCTGGCCGGCGCCGCGCCCCGCACCGCCCCGCTCGCCGCCGGCACGGCGGTGGAGATCGCCACCGGGGCGCCGGTCCCGCCCGGGGCCGACGCGGTGCTCCCGCTGGAGCAGGCGGTGCGCACCGCGGAGGGCGCCGTCGCCGCGGCCGCCGGGCCGCCCGCCCCCGGAAGGCACATCCGCCGGGCGGGGGAGGACACCCGCCCCGGCGACATCGTGGTCAAGCAGGGATCCCCGGTCGCCCCCGCGGTGCTCGGCCTGGCCGCCGCGCTCGGCCACGACACGCTCTCGGTCCGCCGGCCGCGGGTCGCGGTGCTGGTCACCGGGGACGAGGTGGTCCCTTCCGGGGTGCCGGCCCCCGGTGCGGTCCGGGACGCGATCGGCCCGATGCTCCCCGGGGTCGCCGCCTGGGCCGGAGCCCGGGCCGACCCGCCGGTGCGGGTGCGGGACCGGCTCGACGGCACGGTGGGCGCGCTGCGCGCGGCGGCCGCGTCCGGGGCCGACGCCATCGCGGTGTGCGGCGCCTCCTCCAAGGGGCCCGCCGACCACCTGCGCGCGGCCCTGGCCGCGCTCGGCGCCGAGGTCGTCGTGGACGGCGTGGCGTGCCGCCCCGGCCACCCGCAGCTCCTCGCACACCTCGGCCCGCCCTCCGCGCCGGGCCCCGCCGTGGTCGGCCTGCCCGGCAACCCCAACGCGGCCCTGGCCGCCGCGCTCACCCTGCTCGTCCCGGTGCTGGCGGCGATCGGCGGGCGGCCGGATCCGGCCGCGGCGGAGCCGGCCCGCGCCGAAGTGCTGGACGAGATCGACCCGCACCCCCGGGACACCCGGCTGGTCGCGGTCCGGGCGGGCGCGGACGGAGTCCGCCTGATCGGCCACGACCGGCCGGGAAGCCTGCGCTCCCCGGCCGCCGCCGACGCCTACGCGGTGATCCCGCCGGGGTGGCGCGGGCCCGAGGCGGAGCTGCTCCGCCTGCCGCGCTGAACCTCCGCGGCTCCGCCGGAGTGCGGCCCCGAGGGGGCGGCGCCGATTACACTGCTGGCACCAGGAGGGCCGATCCCGCCCAGGCATCGCCGACACCGCCGCGACGAAGACGGAACCCGATTGACGATGGCGCCAAGCCCGCTCGACAAGAACCTGCTCACCACTCCGGTCCGGCGTCCCGTGCCGCTGCGCGAGAGCGTCTACGAGACGCTCCTGGAGCTCATCACCGTGCGCAGGCTGCCTCCCGGGCAGCATCTGGTGGAGAACGAGCTCGCCGAGCGGCTGGGCGTGTCCCGCCAGCCCATCCGGGAGGCGCTGCAGCGGCTCAGCAACGAGGGCTGGGTCGACCTGCGCCCGGGATACGGCGCCTTCGTGCACCACCCCGGCGAGGACGAGGCCGAGCAGCTGCTGGCGGTGCGCGGGCTGCTGGAGGGCGAGGCGGCCCGGCTCGCCGCGGGGAACGCCGGCGCCGCCGGGGTCGCCCGGCTGCGCGCGCTGTGCGCCGAGGGCGAGGCCTGCCTGGAGCAGGGCGACGCGGAGCGGACCGTCGCGCTCAACGCCGACCTGCACCGGCTGGTCACCGAGCTGTCCGGGAACGAGGTCCTGGCCGGGCTGGCGGCCCAGGTCGCCCGGCGGGTGCGCTGGTACCACGGCCTGGTCGCGGTCCGCCGGGGCCGCGACTCCTGGCGGGAGCACGCCCGGATCATCGACGCGATCGAGGCCGGCGACGGCGGGGAGGCCGCCCGGCTGATGCGCGAGCACACCGACACCACCCGCCGGATGTACCACGAGATCTCCGCCGAGCAGGAGGCCGAGCGGTCGGAGGAGCCGCCGGAGGGGCGGTAGCCCGCTGCGGCGCCCCCTCGGAGCGGAGCCTGCCCGGTTCCGCGCGCCGCGCTCTGCCGGGGCCGCTGCTCCCTCCCGTCCCCGCGTCGCGCGGCGGAGCGGGTTCTCCGGTGCCGCCGCCTCCGCCGGCGGGAAAAGCCGGGGAGGGCGGTTCCCCGGGGCGCGGCGGCCGGAGGGGACCCCCGACGGCGAGCCCGGACGCCCTGCGCGGCCGGGCGGGCCGCGCTCCCGGCCGGGCTCCCGGACCGCCGCCGTGCGCGGGGAGGGGGCCGGCCGCCCGGTCCCCGGGACCGGCGGAGCGGGTCCGGCGGAGGAAAAGGCGCGCGATGTCTGGCGCGCGGGGGAGGCAGCGGCCAGAATGTGTGACCGGCCTCTCTTTCGGGGCCGGCGGGCGCACCCGCTGAACCCCTGTGGTCGGCTCGACCGCGCCCGTCCGCTCCGGGGCCGGATCACCCCTGGGTCCGGTCCCGGAGCCCGTTCCGCCCCGCGCCGCGCCGAGAACGCGGCGGGGCGCCCCCGGGATCCGGAGGCGCCCCTGCTCAGCGCGGTCGCCGTGTCCGCTCCGCTCGGCGCGGTCAGTGCGAGGCGGTCGCCTTCTCCGGCTCCGCGGCGGCGGTCGCGGCGGCCGGGGTCCGCTCCCGGCGGAGCAGGAACCAGGCCTGGGCCGCGGCGGCCAGCACGATCGCCGTGGCGATGGCGCTGGTCAGGTGCATGCCGTCGGTGAAGGCCGCCTGGGCGGCGTGCAGCAGCGCACCGCCGGCCTCGGCGGGCAGCCCCTCGGCGACGGTCGCCGCGCCGCCCAGGGTGTCCCGGGCCGCCTCCATCTCCGGGCCGGGCACCGACGGGACGTCGCCCAGCCCGACCCGGTAGGCCGCGGTGAGCAGGCTGCCGAGCAGCGCCACGCCCAGCGCGCCGCCGAGCTCGTAGGCGGTCTCGGAGATGGCGGACGCGGCGCCGGCGCGGGCCGGCGGGGCGGCGCTGAGGATCGCGTCGTTGGTCAGCGTCTCGGCCAGGCCGATGCCGGTCCCGATGAGGACGAACGCCACCGCGATCGCGACCGCGCCCTGATCCGCGGAGGCCAGGGTGACGGAGGCGAACCCGGCCGCCACCAGAAGCAGGCCGATGACCAGGGCGGCCGCCAGGCTCAGCCGGCGCGCCGCGGCCACCGCCGCGAAGCTGGCGGCGACCGACAGGACCAGGCCGGGCACCAGGACGAAGCCGGCGCGGATCGGGCTCATGCCCAGCACCAGCTGGAGGTACTGGGTGAGGAAGAACAGCGACGCCACCATCGAGAAGACCAGCATCAGGTTGGTGGCCACGGCCACGCTGAACCGGCGGATCCGGAACAGCCGGATGTCGATCAGCGGGTGCTCCAGGCGGAGCTGGCGGCGGACGAACAGCGCCCCCATCAGCAGGCCGAAGAAGAGCAGCGCCAGCGGCAGCGGCTGCGGCCCGTACTCGGCGGTCTTCTTGATGCCGTAGACGGCGGGCAGCATCGCGGCCATCGACAGCAGCACGCTCAGCGGGTCCAGGCGGCCCGGGTTCGGGTCGCGGGACTCCTTGACCAGCCACGGGAGCAGCACCAGCAGCACCGCCAGGACCGGCAGGTTGATCAGGAAGACCGAGCCCCAGTGGAAGTGCTCCAGCAGCCAGCCGCCGACGATCGGGCCGAGCGCGCTTCCGGCGGAGAAGCCGGAGGCCCACACCGCGATCGCCATCATCCGCTGCCGGTCGTCCAGGAACAGGTTGCGCAGCAGCGACAGGGTCGACGGCATCAGGGTGGCGCCGGCCAGGCCGAGCAGGGCGCGCGCGGCGATCAGCATCTCGGGCGTGGTGGAGAAGGCGGCCAGCAGCGAGGCGCCGCCGAAGCCCAGCGCGCCGATCATCAGCAGCCGGCGGCGGCCGATCCGGTCTCCCAGCGAACCCATGGTGACCAGCAGTCCGGCCAGCATGAAGCCGTAGATGTCGATGATCCACAGCAGCTGGCCGCCGGTGGGCCGGAGGTCCTCGGTGAGGTAGGGCACGGCGAAGCCGAGCACCGTCATGTCGATGGCGATCAGCAGCACCGGCAGGACCAGCACGGCCAGGCCGAGCCACTCGCGGGCTCCGGCCTTGGGGACAGTGCGGCCGGTCGGCTGCCGGCCGGTCACTGCGGAAGTCATGTTCCCTCTACTTCGTCGTCGGCTTTCGGGCGGGTGCGGGGAGTCGCGGAGGTCCGGGGCGGCCCGGAGCGGGCCGGAGCGGGCCGCGCACCTGGAGGCAACGGGTCATCGGATGAATCGATTCCCGTCCGCCATTCTGAACCGTCCAGACGGTACAGTACCGTCCAGCCGGTACAGTGTCAAAGGTGAGTGCAACCACAACGCGCGACCGCATCCTCGACGCGCTTCAGGACATCCTGATCGAGCAGGGCTTCTCCGCCGTGACCCTGGAAGGGGTCGCCGCGGCGGCCGGGGTCTCCAAGGGCGGGCTGCTCTACCACTTCCCGAGCAAGGCGGCCATGATGGAGGGCCTCATCCGGCGCCTCTCCGACCTGGCGGAGTCGGAGTTCCGCGAGGCGGTGGAGAGCGGCGAGGGGGTGGTCCGGGTCTTCCTGCGCACCTCCCTCCCGCAGTCCGCGGAGGAGGCCGACGCCTACGGGGCCATCCTCGCCGCCCTGCGCAGCAAGGAGGGCATGTCGGAGGCCTCCCGGGAGCTGGTCCGGCACTTCTTCGAGGAGTGGTCCCGCCTGCTCCACCGGGAGCTGGACGACCCGGTGCTGGCCGAGACCATCCGGCTGGTCGGCGACGGGCTGTACCTGTCCGCGGTGGTCGGCCTGCCCCAGCCCGAGCCCGAGGTGCTCCAGGCGGTGATGGACCGCCTCATCGAGCAGGCGGACGCGGTCCGGAACCGCACTCCAGAGCAAGGATGAGCGCCGCCGCCTCGGCCGGCCGGGTCGGCCTGCACCCGGTCAGCTCGGCCAGCCGGGCCAGCCGGTTGAGCACCGTGTTCCGGTGGCAGAACAGCTCCCGGGCGGTCTCGCCGACCGACCCGGTCGCGGCGTAGCGGCGGAACGTCTGCACCAGCCGGTCCCGCTCGTGCACGGGCAGCGCGCGCACCCCCTCCACCAGCGCGTCGGCCAGCACCGGCGCCAGCTCGCCGAGCCGGGCCGCGGCCACCGGCGCCCAGGCGTCGGCCAGCGGGACCGGCCGCTCCGCGTCGGCCGGGAGCACCGCGGCGACCGCGGCGGCCACCCGCAGCGACGCGGGCACCCGGTCCAGCCCCCCGGCGACCGGGCCGAGCGCGCACGGCACGCCCTCCAGCCAGCCGGGAACCGCCCGCTGCCCCCGGGGCAGCTGCGCCACCAGGACGGTCCACCCGTCGTGCTCCTGCACATGCGCCGGGCCGGCCGCCGCGGCCGCGGCGGCGCGCAGCCGCTCCCGCCCCCCGGCCGGCGCCGCGGCCACCGCGAACCGCGCCTCGGGGGAGAACCGCAGCGCCGTCGCGGCCTGCTCGACCAGCCGCCGGTCGTTGCCGTCCGAGGCGAGCAGCCGGCCCAGCAGCACGGCGCGCTGCTGCTCGCGCTCGCGGGCCAGCACAGCGGTCTCGTTCAGATACCCGGTGTGCACGCGCACCGTGTGGAACTCCACCGATTCCCAGAGCCGCACCGCCTCCCGGGTCAGCTCGGGCAGCTCCGCGGCGGTCACCCGGTCCAGCAGCGCCGTCCACAGCAGCCGGAAGTCCAGCCGCACCGCCTGCACCAGCTCCTCCAGCGGAACCCCCTGGTGGACGCGGCGGCGGCCGAGCTCCTCGGAGATCCCCTGCAGCCGGTCGGGCACCGGAAGCCCGCCGATGATCCTGAGCAGCAGCTCCAGCGAGGCGTGCGCGGTGGCGCGCAGGTCGTCCAGGGGGACGGTGTCCCGGTAGCCGCCGAACCCGGCCACCTCGGCGGAGTAGACGCCGACCAGGTCGTCCAGGTCGTCCAGGCATTCGCGTACGGCGCGGCGGAGGGCCTCGGACGGCGGCGGCAGGTGCAGCGGGCCGGCTTCCCCGCCAGGAACGGAGCTGTGCATATGCCCATTATCCGCCGCCGACTTCGCTGCGAATCGTCATTGTGTCCCAGGTCGCTCCGGCTGCACGCTGGACCGGACGCCCGCCGCCCCGCCGGCCGGGCCGCACCGAACGCGAGACCACCGAGGGAACCACCGCCCGATGCTGGACCTGAAACTGACCAACGCGCGGATCCGCACGGTCGACGACGACCGCCCCGCCGCCACCGCGCTCGGCGTGTTCGCCGGCCGCATCGCCGGGCTCGACGGCGACATCGCCGACCTGCCCGCCCGCACCACCGTGGACTGCGGGGGAGCGGTGGTCGTGCCCGGGTTCGGCGACGCGCACAACCACATGGCGTGGTTCGGCCAGTCGCTGTCGGAGGTGGCCCTGGAAGAGGCCGCCACCCTGGACGAGGTCTACGCCGCGGTCGCCCGCCGCGCCGCCGAGACCCCGGACGGCGCCTGGATCGTCGGCTCCGGCTACGACGACACGGTGCTCGGCGCGCACCCCGACCGGGCCGGCCTGGACCGCGCCTCCGGCGGCCGCCCGGTCTGGCTCAAGCACCGCTCCGGGCACATGTGCGCGGTGAGCAGCGCGGTGCTGGAGGAGGCCGGCGCCGCCACCGCGGCGGTGCCCGACCCCGAGGGCGGCGTGATCGTCCGCGACCCCGCCGGGACCCCCACCGGGCTGCTCCAGGAGCGGGCCCAGGAGCTGGTCACCGCCCTGGTCATGCCCTACCCGGCGGCGGAGCTGGCCGAGGCCGTCGGCCGCGCCTCGCAGGTGTACGCGGCGGAAGGGCTCACCCACGTCACCGAGGCCGGGATCGGCCGCGGGCTGATCGGCCGCACCCCGGTCGAGGCCGCCGCCTACCAGCTGGCCCGCGAGCGCGGCCTGCTGCGCACCCGGGTCCAGCTGATGGTCGCCGCGGACAACATGCACCCGCTGCACGGCCACCCCGAGGACGGCATCGAGACCGGCATCGACCTGGGGCTGCGCACCGGCTTCGGGGACGACGTGCTGAGCCTGGGGCCGATGAAGATCTGGCTGGACGGGTCGCTGATCGGCCGCACCGCCGCGGTCACCGAGCCGTTCTGCGACCACGGCCACGGCACCGGCGTCTACCAGAACGACCCGGAGGAGATGCGCGCCCTGGTCGTCGCCGCGCACCGGGCCGGCTGGCGGGTCGCCGCGCACGCCATCGGCGACGACGCGGTCGACCTGGCCCTGGACGCCTTCGAGGAGGCCCAGCGCGCGCTGCCCCGGCCCGGTGCGCGGCACCGCATCGAGCACGCCGGGGTGGTCCGCCCGGACCAGCTGCCCCGGCTGGCCGCGGCCGGCGCGGTCCCGGTTCCGCAGCCGCACTTCCTGTACACCGTCGGCGACACCATGGCCGCCGCGCTCGGCCCCGCCCGCCGGGACTGGCTCTACCGGCACCGCTCCTTCCTCGACCACGGGCTGCGCGTCCCCGGCAGCTCCGACCGGCCGGTCGCCCCGGGCGCGCCGCTGCTCGGCATGGAGTCCATGGTGGAGCGGGTCAGCAGCGGCGGCACCGTGCTCTCCCCGGACGAGCGGGTCCCCGCCGAGACCGCGCTGCGCGCCTACACCCTGGACGCGGCCTGGGCCGCCCGCGACGAGCACCGCCGCGGCAGCCTGACCCCGGGAAAGCTCGCCGACCTGGTGGTACTGGACCGGGACCCGGTCACCGAGGGGCCGATCGGCTCCGCCCGGGTGCTCGCCACCCTGGTCGGCGGCGCGTGCGTGCACGGCGCGGGCGCCCTGCCCGGCCTGGAGGCCGCCGCGGGCTGACCGCCCCGAGCGGACCGCCGGATGCGCCGGCGATCGCGCGGTCCGGTGGGCGGGGCGCCCGCGCCGCCGCCCCGGCCGGGAGGCGGCCGCCGGAACCGTGCGGGCGCTCCCGCCGGTCTCCGCGCCGCGCGGCCGCGGCGAGGGCACTCCACCCGCCCGGCACGGCCGGGTGCGTATCCGTCGGTCTCCCGGCCGGAGAGAGAGGAGGACCTTCCGATGAGCGTGCCGAGCCGCCCCCGGGCGGCCGGTGCGGATCCCGGCCGCCGAGCGGCGGCCCCGCTTCGGCCCGCCCGCCCTCCGGCCGGGGCGGCGGCACCGCGTGCGGGCGCCGGCCCCGGCACCGGCCCGGGGCAGAGGCCCGGCGCGCCGGACCGTACCGCCGCGGCCGCCGGACCTTCCGGCGCCTTCTGCTGCGCCGCTCCGCGCGACCGCCTGTTTCCGCAGGTCGAATAGGAAGGGAGGAACGAGACCCGGTGCGGCCGCAGTGCCGCGCCCGCACCGCGGGACCGCGCCTCCCGCTCCGCAGTACCCGCATCCCCCGAAAGTCCCGCGTCCCTGCCGGCGCGGGCGGCGAATAGGAGAACGACGACATGAGTGATCTCGACCCGGCGGCCCCCGGCGCGCGCTCCGCGCCGGAGGCACCGGTGGTGAGCGGACGGGAGTCCGGACGGATCGCCTTCGCCGCGTTCGTCGGCACGGCGCTGGAGTGGTACGACTACTTCCTCTTCGGCACCGCCGCGGCGCTGGTGTTCAACCGGCTCTACTTCACCACCCTCGACGCGACCGCGGCCACGCTCGCCGCGTTCGCCACCTTCGGCGTCGGGTTCGTGGCCCGCCCGATCGGCGCCGTGCTCTTCGGCTGGATGGGCGACCGGATCGGGCGGCGCCCGGCGCTGCTCCTCACCGTGGTGGCGATCGGCGCGGCCACCGGCCTGATCGGCCTGCTGCCGGACTTCGCGAGCATCGGGATCGCCGCACCGCTGCTGCTGGCGCTGCTCCGGCTGGTGCAGGGCGTGGCGGTCGGCGGCGAGTGGGGCGGCGCGGTGACGCTGGCCGTCGAGCACGCCCCGCCGGAGAAGCGCGGCCGCTACGCCGCCCTGCCGCAGATCGGCTCCCCGGTGGGCACCCTGCTCTCCTCGGGCGCCTTCGCCCTGGTGCTGCTGATGCCGGCCGAGCAGTTCGACTCCTGGGGCTGGCGCCTGCCGTTCCTCGCCGCGTTCCCGCTGCTCCTGGTCGCGGTCTACATCCGCCGCAAGGTCGAGGAGTCGCCGATCTTCGAGGAGCTGGAGAAGCGCGAGGAGCGCTCCAAGGTCCCCGCGGTCGACGTGTTCCGCCAGGCATGGGGCCGGCTGCTGGTCGCGGTGGCCTCCGCGCTGCTGGGCGTCGGCGGGTTCTACATCATGACGACCTTCGCCATCAGCTACGGCGCCGACACCCTCGGCATGTCGCGGAGCCTGATGGTCAACTCCACCCTGGCCGCCGCGGTGGTGCAGATCGGCGTGATCGTGGTCGCCGGCCGGCTCGCCGAGCGGCTCGGCCCCGGCCGGATGACCATGTGGGGCGGGCTGGCGACCGCCGCCGTCGCCTTCCCGGTGTTCTGGATGATCGACACCACCTCCCCGGTGCCGGTGGTGCTCGCGGTCGCCGCGGGCGTGGGCGTCCTGTCCATCGCCTACGCGGTCTCCGGGGCGCTGCTCACCGAGCTGTTCCCGGCCCACCTGCGGTACAGCGGCGTCGCCCTGGCCTACAACATCGCGGGCGCGCTCAGCGGGTTCCTGCCGTTCATCGCCACCGCCCTGATGGACGGCGCCGACGGCGCCTCCTGGGTGGCGTCGCTGCTGCTCGCCGGGGTCGCCCTGATCACCGCCCTCGGCGGGTTCTACGGCGAGCGGCTGCGGGTGCGGGACAACGTGGTCGTGCGCTGACCGCCCCGGCGCACACCCGGGCCCCGGCGGTTCACCCGCCGGGGCCCGCGCCGCTCCGCGGCCCGGCCCGCATCGGCCCCGGCCCGCGGGCGGCCGGGGCCGGGACGTCCCCGCCCGGCCCCGGAAGGGGCGCCGCCCCGCTCCGCCCCCGCGAAGGGGAGGAGCGGGGCCGGGGAAGGGCGGCCGGTCGTGCGCGGCGTTCCGCCGGACGCGGGGCGGGGGGACCCGCGGACGGGGCGCCCGTGCGGTCCGCGTGCCGTTCGCGGTGTCGGGCGGGGCGGAGGCGCCGCCCCTGGAGGCGTTTCCGGGGCGGGCGTCCGGGGCCGCGCGGAGGACAAGCCGCTCGGCCGGTCCGCGGTGCCGCCCGCGGCGCCGGGCAGGGCGCAGGGTTCCGTCCTCGGAGGTGTTGCCGGAACGGGGCGCTCGGGCCTGCGCGGGGGCGCGGGGTCAGGACGGGCGGTCGGGCGGGGCGGTCAGGCCGGAGCGGCCGACCCAGACGGCGAGCTGGGTGCGGTCGCGCAGGCCGAGTTTGCGCAGGATGCTGGAGATATGGTTCTTGGCGGTGCCCTCGGTGATGAACAGGCGGCGGGCGATCTGCCGGTTGGTGGCGCCCTCGCCGACCAGGCGGGCGACCTCGGCCTCCCGCTCGGAGAGCGGGGAGGCCGGCGGCTCGGGGGCGGCCGGCGCGGGCTGCGCGGCCGGGGGCGCCGGAGGCGCCGAACCGGGGGAGCGGACCAGCTCCACCAGCCGGGCGGCGGCCGCGTCGCCGAGCACCGTCTCCCCGCGAGCGGCCCGGTGCAGCGCGGACACCAGTTCCTCCGGCGGGGTGTCCTTGAGCAGGTAGCCCTTGGCGCCGGCGCGCAGCCCGCCGAAGATGTAGTCGTCATCGTCGAAGGTGGTCAGCACGACGGCGGCCACCCGCGGGTGCTCGGCGGCCATCCGGGCGATCAGCTCGACCCCGTCCATCCTCGGCATCCGGGCGTCGACCAGGGCCACGTCGGGGCCGGGGTCGGTCCGGGAGAGCAGGTCCAGGGCGGCCACCCCGTCGGCGGCGTCTCCGACCACTTCGACGCTCTCCTCGATCTCCAGCAGTTTGCGCAGGCCCTGGCGCATCAGCACCTGGTCGTCCACGATCAGCACCCGCACCGGGCGCGGCCCGCCGCCGCTCATCGGGCCGCCTCCGCCCGTGCGGCCCCGCCGCGCGGTCCGGCCGCGCCGGGGCGGACCGGCAGCACCGCGCGGAGCTCGAAGCCGCCGCCGGCCCCGTCGCCGGCCTCCAGGGCCCCGCCGACCGCCTGCACCCGCTCGCGCAGGCCGCGCAGGCCGAACCCGCCGCTCCCGGAGCGCTCCGGGTCGCCGCCCACCCCGTCGTCGGCCACCGACAGCTCGATCCGCTCCCCGGTGCAGGCCAGCCGGACCCCGATGTGCGCGGCCGCCGCGTGCCGGGCCGCGTTGGTCAGGCCCTCCTGGACGACCCGGTAGCAGACCAGCTCGGCCTCCTCGCCGGGGTCGGGCCAGTCGCCCTCCTGGGTGAAGGAGACCTCGGGGTCGTCCTTGCTCCCGGAGAAGGCCGAGGCCAGGGCGCGCATCGCGTCCGGTCCGGCGCGGCCCTCCAGGCGCAGCGGCCGCAGCGCGCGCACCCACCGCCGGGTGTCGGCGAGCGCCTCCTGGGTGAGCAGCCGGGCGTCGCGCACCTCGTCCCAGGCCGCCTCGGGGCGCGCCCGGCGGAACCGCTCCGCGTTGGCCAGGCCCATGTTGATCACGGTCAGGTAGTGGCCGACCGAGTCGTGCATCTCCCGCGCCATCCGGGCCCGCTCCTCGGCGACGGTCAGCTCCCGGGTGCGCTCGGCATAGCGGCGCAGCTCCGCGTGGGCCTCCTCCAGCTCGGTGAGGAGGGAGCGGGTCCGCTCCGCCTGCCGCCGCGCGGAGATCAGACCGCTGAACACCAGGATCATCATCACGCCGAGGAAGAGCACGATGCCGGCCTCGAACACGCCGCGCAGCACCGGCCCCCCGGTCAGCGCGAACAGGGGGACGGGGGTGAGCGTGGCCAGCAGGGTGCAGGCCACCGCCGCGCGGGTGCCCAGCACCAGCACCACGTTGCCGATCGCGATGCTGGACATCACGAACACCAGCGAGCCGCCCGAGGTGAGCATCAGCAGGTGCACCGCGGTGAAGAAGACGACGCTCAGCACCGCCGCCCGGCGCGGCAGCGGCTGCGGCGCCCAGTACAGGAACGGCCAGCACAGCGCGGCGACCGGCAGGGCGGCCAGGTGCGCCAGGCCGAGCAGGCCGGCCACCGGGTCCGGGGGCGGCGGCGGGGCGAAGGCGGCGTAGAACGCCACCGCCCCGGCGTCGAGGAGGAAGACGCCCCAGAACATCAGCGCCAGCACCAGCGGCGCCCGCCCGCGCCCGTCCAGCGCCACCCATCTGCCCAGGTCTCGCACGCCGCCTCGCTCTTTGTCCGGTTCGTCCCTGCTCATGCGCAGAAGCTAGCACCGCTCCGGCGCACCCCGGCCGCGCAGCGGGTCATGGAGGGGTCATGTCCGGACCCATGACCAGAGGCATGGTGGAGCCCCGCATCCGGCCCGGGGCCCGCCCGGGGCGGCCCCTCTTCCTCCCCGCCGGCCCCGGGGCCGCCGGGTCGGGGTAGAGCGGCGGCCGAGTGGGGAGCACGGCCGGCGCCTTGGCGGAGCGGCAGGTCCGGGAGGCCGGCCGGGGCCGCCCGAGCACCCGGCGGCCGCTCTTCCCCCTCTTCTTTTTCCTCCTCTTCCCTCCTGCGGGCCTCGGGCCGCCGGTCCTGATCTGCGGGCCCGCACCGGCCTGCGGGTCCGGAGGGAGCGGCGGCCCCGGGTGCTCGGCCGGGGCGCCCGGGCACCCGCCGACCCCTCCTCGGATCGCCGGTGGGGGCGGCCGCCGCAGGACGACGGCGGGGAACGGGGGTTCTCCGGTGCTCGCCTCTTCTTCGCGCCGCCGGTATCGGCTGCCGCCGCGCGCCTCCGGCGGAGGTGACCGTCATGTGCCCGCAGGGCGATGCCCGGGCCCGGGGCGCGGCCGTAGCTTCCTCGGCATGGCTACCACCACCGAGCGCCGCCGCACCCCCGGCGACGCCTTCATCGCGGCGGGCGCATCGGGCGCCCGCACCACCCACCCGCTCGCCACGGTCCCGCTGACCCAGGTCTTCTACCTGATCGGCCTGGTGCCGGCGGTGTTCCTCCTCGCCCCCGCCCTGGAGCGGCTCTCCGCCGGGAACGAGGCCCTGGCCGGGATGGCCAACGTGCTGGCGGTGCCGTTCAACTACGCCTTCCCCTACGTGGTGCTCTGGCTGTGGCTCCGCTACTACGAGCGGCGCTCCTTCTTCGCCTCGACCGGGTTCGGCTTCGGCCGGCGCACCCTGCCCGGCCTGGGGTGGGGGACGCTGCTCGCCGTCGGCTACATCCTGGCCTGGATCGGCGTCTCGCTGGCCGCCGGGACCGCGCGCTTCGACCGCGCCCTCGACTTCGAGGGCGGCGGCGGGGCTGCGGGCGTGCTGCTGATCGGCACGCTGGTCCTGGTCATGCGGGTGGTCATGGTCGGCATCGAGGAGCAGCTGTTCCGCGGCTGGATGCTGCAGGCCGTCGGCGCCCGCTGGGGCAGGACCGCGGCGGTGCTGCTCTCCTCCGCCTGCTTCGCGCTGTTCCACTTCTTCTTCATCGGCAACCTCGTGCTGCCCGGGACGACGCCGCACGAGCCGCACTGGGTGCTGATGCTCAACATCTTCCTCTGGGCGGTGTTCGCGGCCCTGCTCACCCTGCGCACCGGAAACCTGTGGGCGGCCACCGCCTTCCACGCCGCCGTGCTGATCCTGCCCGGGTTCCTGCTCACCGTCGCGCTGCCCGAGGGCGCCGGCCGGGGCTGGCCCGCCACCGGCGACGCCTTCGGCCTGCTCATCGTCACCGTCACCGACCCCTCGCACTACACCGGCGGGGCGGGTTTCGCGGGCCTGTTCGAGGGGCTGCCGGCCACCGCGGTGCTCGCCGCGCTGATCGCCGCCGCCTGGCTGCGGCTGCGCCGGGCGGAGCGCACCGCGGCCTGAGCACGGCGGACGCGCGGGGCGGACGGACGGGCCGCCCCGCGCCTCCCGCTACACCCGGTCCTCGAAGACCTGGACCGCGGTGCCGCGGACCGGGACCCGCTCGGTCGGGGTGAAGCCCCGGGACCGGTAGTACTCGACGAGCGCGCCGTCGCCGCCGGCCCAGCAGTCCACCCGGAGCAGCGCGACGCCGCGCTCCCGGGCCCGCTCCCGGGCGAAGCCGAGCAGCCGGCCGCCGATGTCCTGCCCGGCGAACCGGCGGTCGGTGACCAGCAGGTCGATGTAGAGCTCCGGTTCGGGCGCCGGGGCGACGTAGGGCAGCGGCTCCCCGCCCAGCCCCAGCGCCCCGGCCGAGGCGCCCCCGGCCTCGGCGATCCACAGCCGGCCGCCGTCGGCCCGCTCCCGGATCATCCGCACCCGCTCCGGGATCTCCGACCAGGGGACGCTTCCCCACTGGTCGGACCGGCCCCGGGCGGCGAGCCAGCGCACCGCGCCGTCCAGCATCGCCATGACCGCGGGGACGTCGCCGGCCCCGCCCTTCCTGATCCGCATCGCGTTCCTCCTCGGAGGAAGTCGACCACGGACCGGCCGGGGTTTCCACCCCTGGCGCCTCCGGGCCGCGGGAGCCGGCTCACCGGGCCAGGGAGTTCTCCCCCGGGGCGGCCCGGCCCGCGGGCAGCCCCAGGTCGGCGGCGAGCCGGGCGACGGAGGCGTCGTGCCGGAAATCGGCCAGGTGCAGGCCGCGGACCCCCGGCTGGGCCAGCGCGTGCCGGGCCTGCTCCAGGGCCAGCAGGTAGGCGGCCTCGCGCTGGTCGGAGGCGCCCTCCACCCGGTCGACGGTCTCCTCGGGCACCGCGATGCCGGGCACGTGGGCGTCCATGAAGCGCAGCGCGCGGGCCCCCTTCACCAGCGCGATGGTGGGCAGCAGCGCGGTGCGGCGGGTCAGCCCGGAGGCCTCGGCCAGTGAGCAGAACGCCTCCAGGTGCTCGGCCCGGTAGCAGATCTGGAGCTGGAGGAAGCGGGCGCCGGCCGCGGCCTTCTTCAGCGCGCGCCGGACCCGGTACTCGTACGGCGGTGCCGCGGGGTTCTCCGCCGCGCCGATGAGCAGCGGGAGCGGCGGGTCCAGCGGCCGGCCGGAGAGGAACCGCCCGTGCGCCAGCGAGGCGGCGGCGCGGATCAGCTGCGGCCCGTCCAGGTCGAACACGCGGCGGGCCTCGGGCTCGTCGCCGGCGGTGACGTCGTCCCCGGTCATGCAGGAGACCGCGGTGACGCCGTGCAGCGCGGCGCCGACGATGTCGGACTGCAGGGCGAGCCGGTTCTTGTCCCGGCAGACCACTTGGAGGATCGGCTCCACGCCCAGCCCCTTCAGCGCGATCGCGATGGCGACGTTGGAGGCGTGCGCGTGCGCGGCCGGGTTGTCGGTGGCGTTCAGCGCGTCCACGTAGGGCGCCAGCCGGGCGACGCGCTCCGCGAGCGCGGCGACGCCGCCGGTGTCGACCACCGGGCACTCGGCGGTGAGCACCGGGCGGGCCGGGTCCGCCGCGGTGAGCAGTTCGGCCAGGGGCGAGACCGGGCGCGGGGCCGGCGCGGGCGGTTCCGCGCCGGAGCGGCCGGGAGGGGCGCCGGGGCGGGGCGGGGCCGTCATCGGACGGCCTCCGCCGCGCCGCCGGCGCCGTCCTCGGTCTCCTGGAACTCCGGGTCCCCGGGGCCGGGCGCGGCCGGGACGCCCAGGCTCAGGGTGCGCAGCTCGTCCTCCTCCGGGTCGGTGCCGGCGGCGGGCGCCTCCGGCGGCGGGGCCTGGCCGGCCCCCTCCGGGTCCCCGGCCGGCCAGCCGGCCGGGACCGCCCGGTCCCGCCCGGTCAGCAGGTTGGCCCAGGAGGAGGTGCCTTCGAGCCGCTTGTCGACCGGGGCGCGCATCTCGTCGATGCCGGTGCGGAGCGGGCCGGGGAGGCGGTCGGCGCGGGTGCAGGCCTTGAGCCAGACGCAGCGCATGGACGGGTCGACCTCGCAGGAGCCGTCCTCGCGGACCCCGCCGCAGGGGCCGTTGCGCAGGTTCTTCGGGCAGGTCATCGGGCAGGTGAAGCCGGTGGAGTGCAGGACGCACTGGCCGCACATCCGGCAGCCCCAGACGGGCTTCTTGACGGCGTGTTCGATGGTGGCGAGAACCGTGGCCATGGTCAGCCTCGTTCCGTGAGCCGGTCGGCGGCCGCCCGCCGGGACGGGCCGCGCGGCCGCCGGGGACCGCGGGGCGGGGCCGGTGCGGTCCGTCGGAGCGGGCCCGGGACACCACCGGCGATCGAGTTGCTCTATGTGCAACAAGGCGCATATCAGGGAACATCTTCAGATGAGCACAGCGTAGAATCGGCCGATTCGTTGCGTCAATGGATCCTCGTTGCGAAAGGCGGAACGAATCCGCCCGCGCACTCCTTGACAGCCCCCGAGGCGCCGGGGGACGCTCTGTTGCGCATGGCGATCCTCGTTGCGCATCGAGTGGTGGAGGTCCAGATGCCCGTTAACGAGAGCCCGGAGATCCTGCTCTACCCGCGGATCAGGAAGTCGCCGTTCTTCTACGCCTCGCGCAGGCACGGCGTCGCCAAGTACAGCGTCTACAACCGCACCTACCACCCCCGCCACTACGGCGACCCGGTCGCCGAGTACTGGCACCTCCTCAACGGCGTGACCCTGTGGGACGTCGGGGTGGAGCGGCAGGTCGAGATCACCGGACCGGACGCCTTCGCGTTCACCGACATGCTGGTCCCGCGCGACCTGAACAAGTGCGCGGTGGGGCAGTGCAAGTACGTGTTCGTCACCGCGCCCGACGGCGGAATCGTCAACGACCCGGTCCTGCTCCGCCTGGGGGAGAACCACTTCTGGCTCTCCCTGGCCGACAGCGACGTGCTGCTGTGGGCCCAGGGGCTGGCGCACGGCAGCGGCATGGACGTCACCGTCCGCGAACCCGACGTGGGCCCGGTCCAGGTGCAGGGCCCGCTCTCCCGCGAGGTCATGAAGGACCTGTTCGGCCCCTCCGTGCTGGACATCGGCTACTACCGGTGCGCCGAGTACGGGCTGGACGGCATGGACGTCGTCGTCTCGCGCACCGGCTACACCTCCGAGATCGGCTTCGAGATCTACCTGCGCAACGCCTCGCGCGACGGCGTGCGGCTGTGGGAGACCGTGCTGGAGGCCGGCCGGCCGCACGGCATCGAGGTCATCGGGCCCTGCCACATCCGCCGCATCGAGGGCGGCATCCTCGCCTGGGGCAGCGACATCGGCCTGGACACCAACCCGTTCGAGGTGGGCTACGGCTACGAGGTCAGCTGGATGGTCGACCTCGACCAGGAGGCCGACTTCATCGGCAAGGCCGCGCTCACCCGGATCCGCGACGAGGGCGTCCGGCGCAAGCTGGTCGGGGTGGAGATCGGCGGCTCCCGGCTGGGCAGCTACAACGACGGGTCGATGATCGACGCCTTCCCGGTCTACGCGCCCGGCGGCGACGCGCCGATCGGCAAGGTCACCTCGGCCTGCCACTCGCCCCGGCTGGACCGCAACATCGGGTTCGCCATGGTCCCGATCGGCTCCGCGGAGATCGGCACCGAGCTCCGCGTCGGCCGCCCCGGCGGGACGGTCCCCGCCACGGTGGTGGAGAAGCCCTTCGTCGACCCGCGGAAGACGCTGCCCAAGCAGGACCTGCGCGCCCCGGTCGGGTGAGGCGCCGCCCCCGGCCCCCGGTCCGCGACCGGCACCGGCGGGCCGGCGCCCGCCCCGCTCCGAGGGGCGGGGCGCTCCCTTGACAGCACGGAACGCACGGCGGACCCTGTTGCGTGAAACGCCGAGCGTTGCGCAGAACGAAACGACGAGGCGAAGGCAGGGCTGCCATGGCCGCTTCTCCGACCGTCCCCCGCACCCGGTCCGGGAGGCCGCCCCGGATCGTGGTCATCGGCGCCGGCATCGTCGGGTGCGCGCTGGCCGACGAGCTCACCGCCCGCGGCCGCACCGACGTCACCGTCGTCGACCAGGGGGACCTCTACCGCACCGGAGGGTCCACCTCGCACGCGCCCGGCCTGGTCTTCCAGACCAACCCGGCCAAGGCCATGGCCGACTTCGCCGCCTACACCGCCGCCAAGTACGCCCGGCTCCGGGTGGACGGCCGGCCCTGCTTCTCCGCGGTGGGCGGCCTGGAGCTCGCCACCGCCCCCGACCGCCTGGACGAGCTGCACCGGCGGTGCGGCTGGGCCCGCTCCTGGGGGATCCCGGCCCGGGTGGTCGGCCCCGAGGAGTGCGCCGCCGCCCACCCGCTGGTCCGCGCCGACCGGGTGCTGGGCGGCCTGCACACCCCCACCGACGGGCTGGCCGACGCGCTCGGCGCCGCCCGCGCCCAGGCCGAGGCGGCCCTCTGGCGCGGCGCCCGCTTCCTGGCCCGGCACGAGGTCACCGGGATCGAGGTGGAGGGCGGGCCCGGGGCGGCCGGCCGCCGGGTCACCGGGGTCCGCACCGACCAGGGGCGGATCCCCGCCGACATCGCGGTGCTGTGCGCCGGGATGTGGGGGCCGCGGCTCGCCGCGATGGCCGGGGAGGCGCTGCCGCTGCTGCCGCTGGCCCACCAGTTCGGCCGGACCGGGCCGACCGCGGCACTGGCCGGCAACGGGCCGGACGCCGCCCCGCACCCGATCCTCCGCCACCAGGGCCGCGACCTGTACTACCGGGAGTACGGCGACCGCGTCGGCGTGGGCTACTACGGGCACCGCCCGATGCCGGTCCCCGCCGACGAGATCGGCACCCCCGACGGAACGCCCGACCTGCCCATGCCGTCCATGCGCCCGTTCACCCCGGAGGACTTCGCCCCGGCCTGGACCGACACCCTCGCCCTCCTGCCCGACCTCGCCGACACCAAGATCGAGGACGCCTTCAACGGGCTGTTCTCCTTCACCACCGACACCATGCCGCTGCTCGGGGAGTTCGCCGGAACCCCCGGCCTGTGGGCGGCCGAGGCGGTGTGGATCACCCACTCGGCGGGCGCGGCGCGCGCCGTCGCCGAACTGATCACCGAGGGCGCGTCAACCGTCGACCTGCACGCCTGCGACGTCAACCGGTTCCAGGAGCACCAGCTCGCCCCGGCGTTCGTCGCCGAGCGCGCCTGCCGGAACTTCATCGAGGTCTACGACGCGATCCACCCGCAGCAGCCGATCGAGCGGCCGCGCCCGATGCGCGTCGCCCCGTTCCACGTCCGCCAGCGCGAGCTCGGCGCGTTCTTCCTGGAGGCCTCCGGCTGGGAGCGCCCCTACCACTACGCCGCCAACGCCGAGCTCCCCGAGGCGCAGGGGGCGCCGCGCCCCGGGCCGTGGGCGTCCCGCTACTGGTCCCCGGCGATCGCCGCCGAGGCGCGCGCCACCCGGGAGCGGGTCGCGCTGTACGACATGTCCTCGCTGATGCGGCTGGAGGTCGCCGGCCCCGGGGCGGGGGAGTTCCTGGACCGCGTCACCACCGCCCGCGCCGGGCGCCCGCCCGGCGCCGTCTCCTACAGCCTGATGCTCGACGGCCGCGGCCGGCTGCTCGGCGACATCACCGTCGCCCGGGTCGCCGACGAGCTCTTCCAGCTCGGCGTGAACAGCCGGCTGGACCTGGCCCGGCTGGCCGGGCTGGCGCCGCCCGGGGTGGCGGTCCGCGACATCACCGGCCAGACCGCCTGCATCGGGGTGTGGGGGCCGCGCGCCCGCGACCTGGTGCAGCCGCTCACCGGCCACGACCTGGGCAACGGCGGCCTGGACTACTTCCACTGCGCCCGGATGCACATCGGCGAGGTCCCGGTGCTGGCGATGCGCGTCTCCTACGTCGGCGAGCTCGGCTGGGAGCTGTACACCAGCCCCGAGCTGGGGCTGCGGCTCTGGGACACGCTCTGGGAGGCCGGCCGCGGCCTCGGCGTGCTCGCCGCGGGCCGGGGCGCCTTCGACAGCCTCCGGCTGGAGAAGGGCTACCGCGCCTTCGGCGCCGACATGACCGCCGAGCACGACCCCTACCAGGCCGGCCTCGGGTTCGCGCTGCGGCTGCGCACCAAGGGCGGGTTCACCGGCCGGTCCGCCGTCGAGGCGCTCGACCCGGAGAACCCGGGGATCCGGCTGACCTGCCTGACCACCGGCCCGCCGGAGAACACCGTGCTCGGCGGCGAACCCGTCCACCCGCCCGGCTCCGACACCGCCGCCGGGTACGTCACCAGCGCCGCCTACGGCTACACCGTCGGCACCGGCATCGCCTACGCCTGGCTCCCCGCCGGGCTCTCCGCCCCGGGGACCCCGGTGGAGATCGGCTACTTCGACCGGCGGGTGCCGGCCACCGCCGCCGCCGAGCCGCTGTTCGACCCCGGCATGGAGCGGGTGAGGTCATGACCGGACGCCCCGCCCGGCGCACCGGCGGCGGGCACCGCACCCCCGGGCCGCGGCCCGCCCGGGTCCGCTCCGCGGCGGAGGAGGCCGATCCGCGATGAACCCCGACCACCGGGACACCGGCCGGCTGTGGCGCTCGCCCGAGCCGCGCGCCGGATACGACGCGGTCATCGTCGGCTCCGGCGGCCACGGCCTGGCCACCGCCTACTACCTGGCCGCCGAGCACGGCATGACCGACATCGCGGTGCTGGAGCGGAGCTGGCTGGCCGGCGGCAACATGGCCCGCAACACCGCGATCATCCGCTCCAACTACCTCTGGCCGGCCAGCGCCGCGATCTACGAGCACGCGCTGCGCCTGTGGGAGGGGCTGGAGGAGGAGCTCGGCCGCGACCTGCACTTCAGCCGGCGCGGCGTGCTCAACCTGGCCCAGTCCACCCACGAGGTGCGCGAATCGGTGCGCCGGGTCGACGCCGACCGGCTCAGCGGGATCGACGCCGAATGGCTGGAGCCCGAGCAGGTCGCCGAGCTCGTCCCGATCCTGGACACCGGGCCGCACGTGCGCCACCCGGTGCTGGGCGCCACCTACCAGCCGCGCGCCGGCATCGCCGACCACGACCTGGTGGCCTGGGCGTTCGCCGCCGAGGCCGACCGGCTCGGCGTCGACCTGGTCCAGGACTGCGAGGTCACCGGGTTCCTCCGGGACGGCGGCCGGGTCACCGGGGTGCGCACCTCCCGGGGGGACATCGAGGCGCCCCGGGTCGCGCTGTGCGCCGCCGGCCGCACCTCCCGGCTCGCCGCCGAGCTGGGCCTGCGCCTGCCGCTGCAGAGCCACCCGCTGCAGGCGCTCGTCTCCCAGCTGCTGGAACCGGTGCTGGACACCGTGGTGATGTCCAGCGCCACGCACGTCTACGTCAGCCAGGCGCCCAAGGGCGAACTGGTGCTCGGGGCGGGCATCGACGCCTACAACGGCTACGGCCGGCGCGGCTCGTTCCGCACGGTGGAGGACCAGGTCGCCGCCGCCGTCGAGCTGTACCCGGTGTTCGCGCACGCCGACGTGGTCCGCACCTGGGCCGGGATCGTCGACGTCACCCCGGACGCCTCGCCGGTCATCGGCCCGGCCCCGGTCGAGGGGGTCTACCTCAACTGCGGCTGGGGCACCGGCGGCTACAAGGCCACCCCCGGTGCCGGTCAGGTGCTCGCCGACACCGTCGCCCGGGGCCGGGCGCACCCGCTGGCCGAGCCGTTCGGCCTGGACCGGTTCACCACCGGCGCCCTGGTCGACGAGCACGGCGCGGCCGCGGTGGCGCACTGAGCGGGCCGGGCGGCCCGGAGGAGCGGAGAAGACGGGAGGAGGAACCGCGATGCTGCTCATCCCGTGCCCCTGGTGCGGGCCCCGGGACGAGTGCGAGTTCCGCTACGGCGGCCAGTCGCACATCGCCCACCCGGCCGCGCCGGCGTCGCTCACCGACGCCGAATGGGCCGACTACCTGTTCTTCCGGGACAACCCGGAGGGGCTGTTCACCGAGCGCTGGTTCCACGCGGCGGGCTGCCGCCGCTGGTGCGACGTGGTCCGGCACACCGCCGACTACCGGGTGCTCACCTCCGCCCCCTGCCGGGGCGGCCCGTCCGGGGGAGGCGAGTGGTGACAGGGCGGCGGATCAGCGGAGAGCCGGACACCTCGGTGCTCTTCGGCGGGCGCGAGCTGCCCGCGGTGCGCGGGGAGCCGCTCTCCGCGGCGCTGCTCGCCGCCGGGGTGCGCACCGCCGCCGCGGGCGTGCGCACCGGCCGGCCGCGCGGGGTGGTCGGCATCGGCACCGCCGAACCCGGCGCCCAGGTCCGGGTGGAGGCCCCGGAGTTCCGGGCGCTGGCGCCCGCCACCGGGGTGGAGGTCCGGGACGGCCTGGCCGCCGCCCCCGCGGCGGGACTCGGCCGCCTGCCCGTCGCCCGCCGCCCCCGGCCGGGGCTCCCCGTGCCCCCCGGCCGCACCCCGCCCCGGGGCGACGCGCGCTGGGCCCACTGCGATGTGCTCGTGGTCGGTGCCGGGCCGGCCGGCCTGGCCGCCGCCGCGGCCGCCGCGCGGCAGGGCGCCCGGGTGATCCTCGCCGACGAGGCGCCCCGGCCGGGCGGCGACGCGCGCGGCCTGGACCCGGCGACCGACCGGTGGATCGCCGGGACCGCCGCCCGGCTGGCCGGCGCCCCCGAGGTCCGGCTGCTCACCCGGACCACCGCCACCGGCCACTACGACCACGGCGAGCTGGTCGCGCTGGAGCGCCGCCCGGACGGAACGCACCTGCTCTGGCGGATCCGCGCCCGGCGCACCGTGCTCGCGTCCGGCTCCGTCGAGCGGCCGTTCGCCTTCGCCGGGAACGACCTGCCCGGGGTGATGCTCGCCGGCGCGGCCGCGGCCTACCTCCGCCGGCACGGCGTGCTGCCCGGGGAGCGGATCGCGGTCTCGGGCTGCCACGACGAGGCGCTGCTGGCCGCCGCCGCGCTGCACGACGCCGGCGCGGACGTCGCCGCGGTCGCCGACGCCCGCCCGGAGCCCGGCGCGGACGCGCTGGCGGAACTGGCCCGGCGCGGCATCGCGGTGCGCACCGGGACCGCGGCCGCCGGGACGGTCCCCGACGGCCGCGGCGAACTGGCCGCGGCCCTGCTCGCCCCGGTCGCGGCGGACGGGGCGGTGACCGGCCCCGCCGAGCGGGTCGACTGCGACCTGCTCGCGGTCTCCGGGGGCCACGACCCCGCGGCCGCCCTGGCGGTGCAGGCGGGCGGCCGGCTCCGCTGGTCGGAGGGGAGCGCCGCGTTCCTGCCCGAAGGGCTCCCGGCGACCACCGCCTGCGCCGGGGCGCTGACCGGGGTCCGCTCCGTGCGCGCCGCCGCCGAGCAGGGGGACCGGGCCGGCCGCGCCGCGGCGGCCGCGGCCCTGGCCGAGGGGGACGTTCCGGCCGCGATGTCGGCCCGCGGCGCCCCGGCCGCCGGCGCCGCTCCGGAGTCCGATGCCGCCTCGGACGCGGGCGCCCCTTCGGGCACCGATGCCGCCTGGGAGGCCGGCGCCGTCCCGGATGCGAGCGCCTCTTCGGGCGCGGGTGCCCTCTCGGGCGCCGGCGCCGCCTCGGACGCCGGCACCGGCCCCGGGGGCCTGCCGCCCGTGGGGCGGCCGGGCGTCGCGGGCGCTCGGACGGCGCCGCCGATGGCGCTGTTCACCGCGGTGCGGCCGGAGGCCGATGCCGCCGAGGTCTTCATCGACCTGCAGCGGGACGCGGCGCTGGACGGCGTCCGGGACGCCGTCGCCGCCGGGATGCGCTCGATCGAGCACATCAAGCGGTACACCACCGCCGGGACCGGCCCGGACCAGGGCCGGACCTCGGCCACCGTGCTGATCGGGGCCGTCGCCGGCCTGCTCGGCCGGGGTATGGACGAGGTCGGCGGGACCGCCCCGCGGCCGCCCTGCACACCGGTCCCGTTCTCCGCCCTCGCCGGGCGGGCCCGCGGCGAGCTGCTGGAACCCCTCCGGCGCACCCCGATGAACGCCTGGCACGAGGAGCACGGGGCGGTCTTCGAGGACGTCGGCCAGTGGCGCCGGGCCCGCTACTACCCCCGGGACGGGGAGGACATGCGCGCCGCGGTGCTCCGCGAGTGCGCCGCGGCCCGCGGCTCGGTCGGGATGCTGGACGCCTCCACGCTCGGCGCGATCACCGTCGCCGGCCGGGACGCCGGCGCCTTCCTGGACCGGATCTGCACCGGCACCCTCTCCACCCTGCGCCCGGGGCGCTGCCGGTACGGCGTGATCTGCACGGCCGACGGCATGGTGCTCGACGACGGGGTCGCCACCCGGATCTCGGAGGAGGAGTACCTGGTCAGCACCACCACCGGCAACGCGGAGCGGGTGCTGGAGTGGATGGAGGAGTGGGCGCAGACCGAGTGGCCGCACCTGTGCGTGCACCTGTTCAACGCCACCGACCACTGGGCGGTGGCGAGCCTGGTCGGGCCCGCCTCCCGGGACGTCATGCGGGAGCTGGCCCCGGACATGGACGTCTCGGCCGAGGGGTTCCGGTTCATGTCGGCGCGCGAGGGGACGGTGGCCGGGATCCCGGCGCGGGTGCTGCGGGTCAGCTTCACCGGCGAGCTGACCTACGAGGTCAACGTGCCCGCCTGGCACGGTCTCGCGCTGTGGGAGGCGGCGATGGAGGCCGGCCTGCGGCACGGCATCACCCCCTACGGCACCGAGGCGATGCACGTGCTCCGCGCGGAGAAGGGGCTCATCGTGGTGGGGCACGAGACCGACGGCGCGGTGACCCCGCTCGACCTCGGCATGGACTGGGCGGTCGCCAAGCACAAGGAGTTCGTCGGGAAGCGCTCGCTGACCCGGCCGGACACCGCCCGGCCCGACCGGGAGCAGCTGGTCGGCCTGCTCCCGGAGGACCCCGGGCTGCTCCTCACCGAGGGGGCCCAGCTGGTCGCGGAGGATCCGGGGCCCTCCGGAGCGGGTAGGAGAGGAGCCGGGGAGCGGACCGCCGCGCCGATCGGCCGGGTGACCTCCGCCTACGACAGCGCGGCGCTGGGCCGGACCTTCGCGCTCGGCCTGCTGCGCTCCGGGCGGGAGCGGCACGGCGAGCGGCTGTACGCGGTGCACATGGGGGAGGCGGTCCCGGTCCGGGTCGCCGATCCGGTCTTCTACGACAGGGAAGGGAGTCGGCGCGATGGCTGACCCGGAGGGTCCGGCGGAAGGCGGCGGGGGCGCGCCGGTGCGCGTGCCGGGGCAGCGGCCGGGGCGGCGCAGCCCCGCCGCCCACTTGGAGCGGCTGATGGCGGAGGCGGGGTCGCCCGGCACCGCGGTGCTGCGCGAGCTTCCGTTCCTGGCGCAGGTGGAGATCAGGGTCGATGAGGAGGAGACCGCCGCGGCGTCGCGGATGGCCGAGGGGTTCCTCGGCTGCGCGCTGCCCGCGCCGGGCCGCTCCTCGGGCACCGGCAGCCCGTACGTGCTGCACTGCGGACCGGGCTGGTACCTGGTGGTGGACGCCGAGGCGACCGGGCCGGGCCTGGCGGCCGGGCTGCGCGCCGCGCTCGGCGGGGAGTACGGCGGGCCGTGCGCCGCGGTCGCCGACCTGTCGGCGCAGCGGGCCGTCTTCGAGCTGCGCGGCCCGCAGGCGGCGGAGGTGATCGCCCGGGGGTGCCCGCTGGACCTGCACCCCCGGGCGTTCGGCACCGGGGGCTACGCCCAGTCGCTGCTGGGCCGGGCCGCGGTGGGGGTGCACCGGACCGGCCCGGAGGGCGGGGTGCCGGAATTCCGGCTGCTGGTCCGCGCCTCCTTCGCCGAGTACCTGGCGCGGTTCCTGGCCGACGCGCTGCACGGCGCGGCCCCGCCGCACCGGGTCGGCTGAGCGGCGCCCCGGCCCGGCCGTCTTTCAGGGCCGCCGGGCCCGGGGTGAGCTGCGAGGACACCGGAGCGGCCGCGCCCCGCCCGGGGCGGCGGAGGATACGGCGTTATCTTTGTGGGCATGGCTTCCAACGACCACCGCGCAGTAAAGAGTCGGAGCACCACGGCAACGGAACGGACGGAGCGGGGGTCGAGTGGTGGAGAGGGGCCGGTGAAGTCCGGCCCCGGGAAGGACGGTGCACCCGTGCAGTCGGTCGATCGCGCCATCACCGTGCTGGAGATCCTCGCCCAGCACAAGGAGGCCGGGGTCACCGAGATCGCCGCGGAACTGGGCGTGCACAAGTCCACTGCATTCCGACTGGTCGGCGCGCTGGAGCGGCGGGGCCTGGTGGAGCAGCCGGGACTGCGCGGCAAGTACCGGCTGGGGTTCGGGGTCATCCGGCTGGCCGGGACCATGGCGGCCGGCCTCGACCTCACCCAGCAGAGCCGCAGGGTCTGCGAGGACCTCGCCTCCGACCTGGGCGAGACGGTGAACATCGCCATCCCCAGCGGGGACATGGTGGTCAACATCGACCAGGTCCGCGGCTCCTCGGCGGTGGTGAGCCAGAACTGGATCGGCCGGCAGAACCCGATCCACTCCACCTCCAGCGGCAAGGTCCTCCTCGCCCACATGCGGCCCAACGACCAGAAGCGCATCCTCCGCGGCAGGCTGGAGGAGGTCACCCCGGCCACCGTCACCGACCCCGAGGAGCTGCGGGCCGAGTTCCAGGAGATCCTGGACCGCGGCTTCGCCACCGCGGTGGAGGAGCTGGAACCCGGGCTGAACGCGGTCGCCGCGCCGATCCGCGGGCTCACCGGCGAGGTCATCGCGGCGATCAGCGCCTCCGGCCCCTCCTACCGGATGGAGGAGGAGAAGCTGGACGGCATCGGCGAGGCCGTGGCCGAGGCGGGGATCGAGATCTCCACCCGGATGGGCCACATGGACCAGCACTGAGCCGCCCCCGCGCGCCGGGGTCAGCGCAGCGCGGTGGGCGCCGCGCCGCCCTGCCCGGCCAGCGCGGCGCGGACCAGGCCGACCGCCTCCTCGACCAGCTCCTCCACCGGGGCGGACACGTCGAGGACCGACCCGGCCTCATCGGCGCCGAGCGGCTCCAGCGCGGCGCGCTGCGAGGCGAGCAGCCCGGCCGGCATGAAGTGGCCGGTGCGCCGCGCCAGCCGCTCGGCGATCACCTCGTCCGGGCCGTCGGCGTGCAGGAACCGCACGTCCGGGGCGCCGCCGCGGAGCAGGTCGCGGTAGGAGCGCTTCAGCGCCGAGCAGGCCATCGCGCTGTGCCGCCCGGCCCGCTCCCGCTCGGCGATCCACTCCGCCAGCGCGAGCAGCCAGGGCCGCCGGTCCTCGTCGGACAGCGGGACGCCGGCCGACATCTTCGCGATGTTGGCCTCCGGGTGGAAGGCGTCGGCTTCGGCGAAGGGCAGCCCGAGCCGCTCGGCCACCGGCCGGGCGATGCTGCTCTTGCCCGAGCCCGAAACGCCCATGAAGACGAAGTGCATGTACTGTTTCCCTCCCCGTGGCGCGGCGCCGGAGCACATCGGCCCGGCCCCGCGGAACAATAGTGTTATCAATGAGGCGGAGCGGCACCGGGGCGGCCCCCGGCCGCCCGCCGCAGCGCCGAGGAGCCCGATGACCGCCGACGCCGACCACCGCACCCTGCACAACCGGGTCCTCGCGGAGCTCGGACCGGCGATCGCGGCCGGCGACTACGGCCCCGGGCACGTCTTCACCCTGGAGAGCCTGGCCCGCGACTTCGGCGTCTCGCGGACCGTGGCCCGCGAGGCGGTCCGCGTCCTGGAATCGATGCGGCTGGTCCTCAGCCGCCCCCGCACCGGGATCACCGTCCGCCCCGCGGCCGAGTGGAGCGTCTACGACCCCCAGCTCATCCGGTGGCGGCTGGCCGGGCCGGGCCGGATGGCCCAGCTGCGCACCCTCACCGAGCTGCGCGCCGCCGTCGAGCCGCCGGCCGCGGCCGCCGCCGCCCGGCGGGCCACCCCCGCCCAGCGCAGGGCGCTGTCCGAGCTGAACGAGGTGATGGCAGAGACCGGGCGCCGCGGCGACCTGGACCGGTTCCTCGCCCTCGACACCGAGTTCCACCGGCGCATCCTGGAGCTGTCCGGCAACGAGATGTTCGCCGGGCTGTCCGGGGTGGTCGCCGAGGTCCTCGCCGGCCGCACCCAGCACCGGCTGATGCCGGTCCGGCCCCGGCCCGAGGCGCTCTGCCTCCACGCCCACGTGGCGTCGGCCATCGAGGGCGGCCTCCCCGAGGTGGCGGAGGCCGCGATGCGCTCGATCGTGCGCGAGGTGGTCGAGGCGCTGGACGAGGCCGGCGGCCACGGCCCGCCCGGTGCTACAGCAGCAGGCTGATCCCGAAGGCCAGCGCGAAGCCGACCAGGCCGATCAGCGTCTCCATCACGGTCCAGGTGCGCAGCGTGGTCGCCACGTCCATCCGGAGGAACCGGCCGACCAGCCAGAACCCCGAGTCGTTGACGTGCGAGAGCACGGTGGAGCCGCAGGCGATCGCGATGACCACCAGTGCCAGTTCCACCCCGCCCATGTCCGGGGAGGCCTCCACCGCCGGGGCGACCAGCGCGGCGGCCGTGGTCAGCGCCACCGTGGCCGAGCCCTGCGCGACGCGGAGCGCCGCGGCGATCGCGAAGGCGGCCACGATCACCGGCAGGCCGGTGGACTCCAGGGAGGAGGCCAGCGCCTCGCCGATGCCGCTGGCGCGCAGCACCCCGCCGAACATGCCGCCCGCACCGGTGATCAGGATGATCGAGCAGACCGGGCCGAGCGCCCCGTCGACGAGCCGCTGGACCCTGTCCTTGGAGAACCGGCCCCGGCCCAGCACCGCCATCGCGACCAGGGCGGTGGCCAGCAGCGCGACCGGCGCCTGGCCGATCAGCTGGAGGGCCTGCACCCAGGCCGCGCCGCCGTCCAGCACGCCCGCGGTGGCCAGGGTGGCGGTGCCGGTGTTGAGGAAGACCATCGCCATCGGCATGAGCAGCAGGCCCACCACGGTGAGCAGGTGCGGCGGGCGCTCCGGGCCGTCCTCGGCGGCGGCAGAGGCGCCGTCGTCGGGGACCGGCAGCTCGAACCGGCGCCCCGCGTACACCGAGTACAGGTAGCTGCCGATGTACCAGGTGGGGATGGCCAGCACGGTGCCGACCAGCAGCGTGGTGCCCATCGGCGCGCCGAGCATGTCGGCGGCGGTGACCGGCCCGGGGTGCGGCGGCACGAAGGCGTGCATGACCGCGAAGGCGCCCGCGGAGGGCAGCGCGTAGTACAGCACCGACCCGCCGAGCCGGCGGGCCACGCTGAACACGATCGGCAGCATCACGATGAGCCCGGCGTCGAAGAAGATCGGGAAGGCGAACAGCAGCGAGGCGACGCCCAGCGCCAGCGGGGCGCGCTTCTCGCCGAACGCCCGCACCAGCGCGTCGGCCAGCACCGCGGCGCCGCCGGTGACCTCCAGCATCCGGCCGATCATCACGCCCAGGCCGACCAGCAGGGCGACGTTGGCCAGGGTCGAGCCGAAGCCGTCCAGCAGGGTCGGCATGATGTCGGCGGCGGGGATGCCGGTGGCCAGCGCGACCAGCAGGCTGACCAGGATCAGCGCGACGAACGCGTGCAGCCGCACCTTCATGACCAGGAAGAGCAGCACGGCGATCGCGCCGGCCGCGATCCCCAGCAGCGGCCCTGTGCCGTAGGCGGGTTCGATGGTTTCCACGGGGCCTCCGGACGGGAGAGAGCACGGCCCGGCCGCGCCCTTCGGCGTGGCCGGGGTAACATTCAGGCAATGGTAATACCATTTGTGAGGTTCTGTTGGCACCCCCGTAAAGAGCTGTGAACCCGGCGGAGACCCCCGCGCCCGCTGCGGCCGGGCGGGTGTGAAGATCCGAAGGCCCCGCACATGTGACCCGATCGATACCGGCCCCGCGCCCGCTCCGCCCGCCCCCGGGCGGGGGCCGCCCCGCGGAGGGCCGGCCCCGGGCCCCCGGGCCGGACCCCTTCTCCCCGGGGCCGCTCCGGACGCCGGCCCCCGCCCGCGCCGCGGCCCGGCCGCCCCCGCCCTCCGAGCGGCCCGCCGCCCCCGCCGGCCGGCGGCCGGGATCCGGGGCGGCCCAGGCTGGACAGGATCGGGGGATCCATGTAAACCAATCGGTAACTTCGTGGCGCCGGGGTCCGGCGGCGGGGCAGGGTAGGGCCCGCACCACCCGTGCAGGTAGGGATCGCAGTGCAGACGGACCGGGGCCGCCTCCGGGAGACTGGGGGGCGACGGCGCGGCGGACGGGAACGGGAAGAAGCAGGGCGGATGCACAGGCTGATCAACCAGGTACGCCCCTACGCCTGGGGAGACACGGCGGCGATACCCCGGCTGCTCGGCGTCGAGCCCGACGGCACCCCGCAGGCGGAGCTCTGGATGGGCGCCCACCAGGCCGCCCCCAGCTCGCTCGCCACCGACGAGGGGCCGCTCGGCTTCGAGGAGTACATCGCCGCGGCGCCCAAGGAGGCGCTCGGCCGGCGGACCGTGGACCGCTTCGGCGAGCGGCTGCCCTTCCTGCTCAAGGTGCTCGCCGCGGACGCCCCGCTCTCCCTGCAGGCCCACCCGGACGAGGCGCGGGCGCGCGCGGGCTTCCTCGCCGAGGAGGAGGCCGGCATCCCGATCGACGCCGGGCACCGCAACTACCGGGACCCCTTCCACAAGCCCGAGCTGGTGCTGGCGCTGGAGCCGTTCGAGGCGCTGTGCGGCTTCCGCGACCCGGTCTCCGCCCTCGGCGACCTGGCCGGGATCCGCTGCGAGCTGGCCCGGCTGATCCGCGCCGACCTGGCCGCCGCCGACCCGCACCTGGCGCTGCGCTCCGCGATGACGCACCTGCTCACCCTGGACGAGGCCGACCGCCCCCGGCTGCTCGGCGAGTTCATCGGGGAATGGGCCGAGCGGGGCGGGGGCGGCCACCACGCCACCGTGCTGGAGCTGTACCACCGCTACCCCGGCGACCCGGGCGCCGTCGCCGCCCTGCTGCTCAACCGGATCACCCTGCGCCCCGGCGAGGCGCTCTTCCTGCCCGCCGGCAACGTCCACGCCTACCTGCGCGGCACCGCCGTGGAGGTGATGGCCAGCTCGGACAACGTGCTGCGGGCCGGCCTGACCGGCAAGCACGTCGACGTGGCCGAGCTGCTCGCGGTGGTCGACTTCTCGGTGCTGCCCATCCCCTACACCCGGCCGGTGCCGGTGCAGGGGCGGCGCGAGTACCGCCCCGGGGTGGAGGACTTCGCGCTGTCGGTGCTGGGGCCCGGGAGGGTCTCGGCCGAGCTGCCCGGCGGGGCGCCCTCGGTGGTGCTCGCCCTGGAGGGCGGGGCGGAGCTGAGCGCGGAGTGCGGCGCCCGGGTGGCGCTGCGCCGCGGGGAGTCGGTCTTCGTCCCGGCGCGCAGCGGGGCCGTCGCGGTCGAGGGGGAGGGGCACCTGGTCGCGGCGACCGTCGGCCTCTGAACCCTCGGAGATATCTCCCCAAGAGTGCCGATACGCTGGTGCACCGTTGCCTGGAACCGCTTACGGGGAGAACGAAGAGATGGCGCTCGAACGTCCCGAGATCGACTTCATCGGCGGCCCGCCGCCGGCCGAGCTGCAGGTCGAGGACATCACCATCGGCGAGGGCGCGCAGGCCGTGCACCGCTCGCGGCTGGCCATGCACTACGTCGGGGTCGCGCACTCCAGCGGGGAGGAGTTCGACGCCTCCTGGAACCGGGGCGAGCCGCTCCGCTTCCAGCTCGGCGTCGGCCAGGTCATCCCCGGCTGGGACCAGGGCGTCCTGGGCATGCGGGTGGGCGGCCGCCGCAGGCTGGTCATCCCGCCGCACCTGGCCTACGGCGACCGCGGCGCCGGCGGCGTGATCAAGCCGGGGGAGACCCTGGTCTTCGTCATCGACCTGGTCGAGGTCGGCTGACCGGTCCCGGAGTGCTCTGCACCGTGCTCCGCACCGGCGGAGCGGCGGGGCGCGGCGTCCGCCCGGGCGCCGCGCCCCCGCCTTTCCCGGGCCTCCCGGGATCCCCTCGGCCCCGGGAGGCCCCGCGCACCGGGCGGTGCGCGGCCGGGGTCAGTCCAGCGAGGAGCCGACCTTCACCCGGCCGGTGAGCAGGTCGCGGGCGATGGTCCGGCGCTGGATCTCGTCGGTCCCCTCGTAGATGCGGAGCAGCCGCAGGTCCCGGTACCAGCGCTCGATGGGCAGCTCGCGGGTGTAGCCCATGCCGCCGTGGATCTGCATGACGCGGTCGACGATCTCGTTGGCCTTCTGGCCGCCGTAGAGCTTGGCGATGGACTGGTGGTGCCGGGAGTCGAGCCCCCGGTCGACCTGCCAGGCGGCGCGGAGGACCAGCAGCCGCAGCGCCTCGGTCTCCATCTCGGAGTCGGCGATCATCCACTGGACGGCCTGGCGGTCGGCGATCGGGGCGCCGAAGGTGCTGCGCTCGTTCGCGTAGCGGACCGCCATCTCCAGCAGCCGCTCGCAGGCGCCGATCGCGCGGGCGGGCAGCAGGTAGCGGCCCTTGCCGATCCACTGCATGGCCAGGGCGAAGCCCTTGCCCTCCTCGCCGAGCACGGCGGAGTGCGGCACCCGCACGTCGGAGAAGACCAGCGAGGCGGGGCGGCGCTCGCCCATGGTGTCGATCGGCTCGGAGGTCCAGCCCGCCTCCCGGTCCACGATGAAGCAGGTGACGCCGGCGTCCGCGCCCTTGTCCGGGTCGGTCACCGCGAACACCAGCGCGAAGTCGGCCTCGTCGCCGCCGGTGATGAAGGTCTTCTCGCCGTTGATCACCCAGTGGCCGCCGTCGCGGACCGCGCGGGTCCGGATCGCCTTGGCGTCGGAGCCGGCCCCGGGCTCGGTGATGGCGAAGCAGGACCTGCGGGTGCCCTCGATCGTGGGGACCAGGTACTCCTCGCGCTGCTCCGGGTCGGCATGGAAGAGGATGTTGTCCGCCTCGCCGCCGAACTTGAAGGTGATGAAGGTGCGGCCGAGCTCGGCCTCGATGACGGCCGCGGTGACCGCGTCCAGCCCCATGCCGCCGTACTCGACCGGCGTCTGCACCCCCCAGAAGCCGGACGTGCGGGCCAGCGCGCGCAGCTCGCGGTTCTCCTCGGCGGTCAGCCCCGGGGCGGCGCCGTCCCGCTCGCGGCGGAGCACCTCGTTCTCCAGGGGCATGATCTCGCGCTCGACGAAGGTGCGCACCCAGTCCCGGACGTCCTTCTGCTCCTCGGTCAGTGCGAAGTCCACCATGCTGTCGGCTCCGTTCCGCGTTCCGCTCCCGGCCGCCCCGGCGGGGGCGGTGCCCGGACCTGGAACCTAACGTTGTTCGGTTAATGTGACCATAGGCCGCCCCGGCCCCGGCCGCAAGAGGGCCCTGCGAACCCCGGCGGAGCGTGGTTAGATCGCCTCACGGCCGGAGCGCCCGGAGCCGCCGCGGCTCGGCGGGCGCGCCGGCGGAGCAGCAGTCGGAGCAGAGAGGCAGCCGTGGCCCGTCCCAAGACCCCGATCCTGAACCGGCGGGGGATCCGCGCCGCCGCGCTCGCGCTGGTGGACCGGGACGGCCTGGAGGGGCTGTCCATGCGCAAGCTCGCCCAGGAGCTGGAGGTGCAGGCCGCCTCGCTCTACAGCCACTACCGGACCAAGGACGAGCTGCTCGCCGACATCGCCAACGAGATCATGGCCGACGTGGACGTCTCCGGCTTCGCCGGCGGCGACTGGCGGCACGGCCTGGTCGCCTGGGCGCGCTCCTACCGTGCCGCGCTGGCCGCCCACCCCAACCTGGTCCCGGTCATCGCGGTCGGCCCCGGCCTGCGCGACCAGGCCCTGCGGCGGGCCGACGCGATCCACGGCGGCCTGGTCGCGGCCGGCTGGCCGCCCCGGCACGCCACCATGATCGGCGCCTCCACCAAGTACCTGGTGGTCGGCGCCGCGATCAACTCCTTCTCCCGCGGCTTCTCCGACGACGTCCAGGTCTACCGGGACCGCTACCCCAACCTCTTCCAGGCCCACCGGCTCGCCGAGCACGCCGCCGAGATCGACGCGGAGAGCTTCGAGCTCGCCCTGGAGTCCTTCCTGGCCGGCCTGGACCTGCTCTACGAGAAGGTCCGCGAGGAGCCCGCCGGGCAGGGGTGAGCCGGGCCCGGCCGGGCCCGCGGCCCCGGGGTCTGTAGGGAGCGTTTACCGGGCGTTGGCGCTTCGCACTCGATTTCGGAGCGTGACCGGTGTGATGCTCTCGGTATGGAAACGAAGGGTGGGTTCACACGGAGCCGGCCGCGCCGGCGGCCCGGTGCGCTGGCCGCCTGCGGGGCCGCGGGGGCGCTCGCGCTGGCGGGGCTGTGCGCGGGGGCCGGAGCGGCGGAGTCCCGGAGCGACCGGCCCGGATGCCGGGCCGAGTCCTGCGCCGGCGACTCCGCGCAGAAGGGGAGCCACCCCGTCGCGGTCCAGGACGACGGGGTCAACGTGTTCGTCGGCGGCGACTTCCGGGTGCGCGAGGGCGCGGCCGGGGCCGAGGGCAAGGTGATCGTCCTCGGCGGCTTCGACATGGACAAGGGGGGCGAGGGCCGCCGGGACGCCTACCGGGTGGGCGGGGCCGGGCCGAACTCGCGGTACCGGCCCGAGGCCGGATCGGACTTCATGACCGTCGGCGCCGACGTCGCGGTCGCCGACGGGCAGCGCCTCCTCGCCGAGCAGGACGAGGTGCGCGGCGTGGTGCGCTACGCCGGCGCGCTGGCCGGCGCGGTCTCGCCGAGCGCGGTGCACGACCCGGAGGCGGCCGCCCCGTTCCGCGGGCTCCTCGGGCGGGTGGAGGAGGCCAGCGCCTGCTACGCCTACCCGGAGGGGCGGCTGCGCGAGCCCACCGGGACCGCCCTCGACGCCGGCGCGGCCACGGTCTTCACCGGCGACGGGGCCTCCCGGCTGCAGGTGTTCAACGTCGACTTCGACCTCTCCGACACCGGCGGGCGCCCGCAGCGCATCGTGTTCCGGGAGATCCCGCCGGAGGCGACCGTCCTGGTCAACGTGGTCGGCGAGGACCCGGTCGTGGACACCTACAGCGGCTCGCTCCCCGGCGGCCTGCGCGGCAGGCTGCTGTGGAACTTCCCGGACGCCTCGGCGCTCCGGCTCAAGGGCAGCGGGCAGTTCCAGGGGAGCGTGATGGTCGGCGAGCGGGACAGCGTCACCCGCCTCTCCCTCCCCGGCACGAGCGGCCGGCTGTTCACCGCCGGGTCCCTGGTCCACGCCTCCGAGGGCGGGGGCGGCGGCCAGCGCATCCACGCCCACCCGTTCGAGGGCGACCTGCCCGACTGCCGCTGAGCCCCGCCGGGTCCGGCCTCCGGCCGGGCCCGGCGGAGCCCTCCGGGCGGCGGGCCCGGCCCCCGCCCGCCTCTTTTCCCGCCCCCGTGCGCCCGCGCCCCTTTCGCCCTCCCCTCCGCCCTCCGGGCGGGCGGCTGGGCGGTACATATCAGAGCGGTCCCCCGCGATTCCGCTGAAACCCCCACTGAGCGGCTTATTCCTAAAATGCTTAGTAGGGAATGCGCGGCCCCGGTCTGCTTTGCGAGCTGCGCCGGGGAGGCGTTCCGGAAAAACCGGGCATTCTTCTCTACTGTCCCTCTGGTCCCCTCTGGCCTGGGGTTTTGCAAGGTTCCACTGAATTCGTCGGTTTTCCTGAGCGGCGATTGTCGCTTTGCTAGTGTGGGCCATCGAATCGGTGGAACATCGACGGTTCGACCGAAACGCCGAGTTCACCGTGGAGATAAAAGCCCATGCGATCGGAGGCTCTATTCCCGCCCGGGGTGAGCGGTGAACCCCAGAAAGGGGCGCCGGGACCACAGGCCGCGCAGACCCCTGAGAAGCAGGACGGGGCCGGCGGCGGATCCGCGCCGGAGCGCGGGTTCCGGCCGGAGCACCGGGCGCGCCGCGCTCCGGTGGCCGGAACCGAGGTCGCCGTCCGTCCCCCACCCGATCAAGGAGACGTGTTGTGGCACACGCGCCGTCACCGCCAGGTCGCGATGGAAGCCCGTTAGCGCACATGATGACGAACGAGAACGCACGCCACCGGCAGCCCGGAAGACTCCGGCGAATGATGTCCCGGATCGGCCTCGCCCGCCGGAGCCCGGAGACCGCTCCCCGAACCCCCGCCCCCCAGGAGCAGGAGCCCGCTCCGCACGCCCCGGAGGGGCACGGGCAGGACCCCCGGCAGGGCGACCGCGCCGCCGGGCCCGCGGCGCCCGGCCGCGATCCGCACGGCCCGCAGCACGGACCGCCCCCGGGAGGGGCGGGGCAGGCGCCCCCGGCGCAGCCCTCCCCCTACGCCCGCCCGCAGTCCCCGCCGCACCGCTCCGGCCAGCCCGAGGCCCGGGTCGCCGCGCCCGCCGGCCAGCACGCCGGCGGCGAGGCCCCGCGCCGCCAGGACCGGGTGCTGATGACCGACGTCGTGGCCGGAATGGCCATGCGCGACCTCAACCTGGTCGACGCCCTGCTGGGCACGGTCGAGGAGCTGGAGGACAGCGCGGACGACCCGGCCCTGATGGACAAGCTCTTCGAGATCGACAACCTGGCCACCCGGATGCGGCGGCACAGCGAGAACCTGCTGCTGCTCACCGAGCAGAGCGCCACCGACCCGGACGAGGAGCCGGTGCCGGTGCTCGACGTGGCCCGCGCGGCGATCTCCGAGATCAAGGACTACGCCCGGATCCAGGTGGGCCGGCTGCCCAACGGCTACGTGCTCGGCACCGCGGCCGACGACATCAGCCACCTCCTCGCCGAGCTGCTGGACAACGCCACCGAGCACTCCCCGGAGCACGCCCAGGTGGTGATCAGCGCCCAGCCGATGGCCGACGGCGGCCTGCTCTACGTGGTCGAGGACGAGGGGATCGGCATCCCCCGGGAGGAGATCGCCGACCTCAACGCCCGGCTCAGCGGCCCGCCGGTGCTCGACCAGCGCGCGCTGCGGCACATGGGGCTCTACGTCGCCAGCCGGATCGCCTACCGGCACGGGCTGACCGTGCAGCTGGAGGCGCGGGCCTTCCGCGGGGTGAGCGCCTACGCGGTGGTTCCGGCCCGGCTGCTCACCGACCGCGGGCCGCGGCCGGAGCGCGGGCGCGGCGGCATGTCCGCGAGCCGGAACACCCCGTCGCTGCCGCCCAAGCCGCTGCACCCGCCGGCGCCGCCCGTCCCGCCGCCGTCGGCGCCGCTCTCCCCGGGGGCGGCGGTCACCGCGGCGGGGCTGCCCCGGCGCAGCGCCCACCGGGACCCGGCGAAGGCGGCGCTGCTCGCCCAGATCAGCCAGGACCTGGCCGCGGAGGACGAGTCCCGGTCCGGCCGGGGCCGCCGCGCCCCGGAGGCGAACGGCTCGGTCGAGGACCGCGCCGCCACGATCCGCGACGAGCTCGGCGGCTTCCTCGAGGGCGAGCGGGCCGCCGGCCGGGAGTTCGAGTGAAGGGGCGGGTGCCCGCGGGGCACGCACCGCCCAGGGCTCCGGCCCCCGGCGGCCCGCCCGCGCAGGACCTCCCCCACACCACCGCTAGCAAGAGGCTGGTAGATCCATGAACGAGCAGTTGAATGTGACCGCCGATGATTTCTCCTGGCTCGTCTCCAACTTCGTCCGGGACGTGCACGGAGCCGAGCACGCGATCGTCGTGTCATCGGACGGGTTGCTGCTGACCGCCTCCCGGGACTTCCCCGAGGAGCACGCGGAGCAGCTCGCGGCCATCGCCAGCGGCCTGCAGAGCCTCGCGCTGGGCGGCGCGAAGCTGTTCGGCAAGGGGGAGTGCCAGTCGCTCATCATCCGGATGCGCCAGGGGCACCTCATCGTCATGGCGATCAGCGACGGCTCCTCCCTCGCCGTGCTGAGCGACAAGCGGGCCGACATGAAGGTCGTCGCCTACGAGATGACACGCCTGGTGGAGCGCGTCGCGCACGCTCTCACCCCGCAGCTCCGGTCCGAGCTGCGCGAGGTGATCGGGAAATGAGCCCGCGGTCCGCCGCCCCGCTCCGGCCCGGGCCGACCGGATCATTCGGATCATCCGAGTCATTCGGATAGTGAAGAGGACGCCACAGTTATGAGCTACCGCAGGCGCAGGAGCAGCACGCGTATCCGGTCCTTCACCTTCACCGGTGGGCGGACCCGGTCGCGGCACCCGCTCATGGTGCAGACCCTGGTCTCCACCGCGGACCCGGGCCACGACCCGCCCGAGAACCTGATGCCGGAGTCCCAGGACATCTACCTGCTGTGCCGCGAGACGCGCTCCGTCGCCGAGGTCTCCGCCGAGCTGAAGATCCCGCTGGGGGTCACCCAGGTGCTGCTCAGCGACCTGGCCGAGCTGGGCCTCGTCTACATCCACCCGACCATCACGGGTAACAGCCCGTCGGAAAACCAGGTTCTGGAGAGGGCTCTTCGTGGTCTCGAACGACTTTTCCAGTGACGCCCAGACGAAGATGTCGACCAAGATCGTCGTGGCCGGCGGTTTCGGCGCCGGAAAGACGACCCTGGTCGGCGCCGTCAGCGAGATCCCTCCGGTGACCACCGAGGCGGTGATGACCGAGGCCAGCCTCCCGCACGACGACACCAGCGTGACGCCGACCAAGGTCACCACCACCGTGGCCATGGACTTCGGCCGCATCACCGTGGATCAGCAGCTGGTCATGTACATGTTCGGAACCCCGGGGCAGTCCCGGTTCTGGTTCATGTGGGACGACCTGATCCGCGGCGCGGTGGGCGCCGTGGTCGTGGTCGACTGCCGGCGGCTCGCGGACAGCTTCGACGCGGTCGACTACTTCGAGACGAACCGGAGGATCCCCTACATCGTCGCGCTGAACCGGTTCGACGGCCGGCTGGAGTACACCTCCGAGCAGGTGCGCGAGGCGCTGGAGGTCGGCGCGACGGTGCCGATCATCGACTTCGACGCCCGGGACCGCACCTCAGGCGGAACGGTGCTCAAGACGCTGCTCCGCTACTCCCTGCAGGCCGGGGCCGAGGCCGAGCCGGTCGGCTGACGGCGGTCCGGGCCGGCGTGCCGCCCCGCCGAGCCGGCGGCGCGGGCGCCGGGCCCGCCGACCTTTCGAGAAGGAAACACTTCAGATGCGCAAGATCCTCATCGTAGGAGCGGGGCACTCGGGCCTCCAGCTCGCCCACGGCCTGCTGAACAACGGCTACGACGTCACCGTGATCACCGGTCAGACGTCCATCGAGATCCGCACCAACCGGCCCGCCATCACCCAGCTCACCATGCCCACCGCCCTGGAGCTCGAACGCGAGCTGCACCTGGACTTCTGGAGCGCCCAGGCGCCCAGGATCGAGAAGTTCAAGATCGGGCTGTTCCCGCCCGGAGCGCCGCAGACCATCATGGCGAGCAGCTTCGAGGACGGCGGCTACGGCATCGCGATCGACCGCCGGGTGAAGATCGCCGACTGGCTGGAGTACTTCGAGGACTGCGGCGGCAAGGTGGTCATCCACGGGGTGACCGTCAGCGACCTCGACTACTTCTCGCGCATGTTCGACCTCATCGTCATCGCCGTGGGCCACGGCGAGCTGGGGGCGCTGTTCGACCACGACACCAGCCGGTTCAGCGCGGCGCGCAAGCGGGCGCTGGCCCAGGCCAACATCTTCGACGTCGCGGTCGACCCGGGGGAGAAGGAGAGCGTGGGCTGGGCCGGGACCGCCCCCGACCTGGGCTGCTTCTTCCTGGTCCCGTTCCTCACCCGGGAGGGGCCCTGCCACGCGCTGTTCATGAGCGACCGGCCGGGCGGCTCGATGGGGGCCTGGCCGGCCCGGCCGCGCCCGGACGACCAGTTCGCCTGGATGCAGGAGCTGCTCCGCAAGTACGCGCCGCCCTACTACGAGCGGGTGAAGGACGCCGAGCTGGTCGACGGGCGGAGCACCATCGCCGGGATGCTCCAGCCGCAGGTGCGCAATCCGGTCGGGGTGCTGCCCTCCGGCGGGCTGGTTCTGGGCATCTCCGACGTGGTCATCTCGATGGACCCTTACGTCCTGCAGGGGTGGAACCACTCCGCACGGTGTGCGAAGAGCTACCTGGAGAGCATCCTGGCGCACGGGGACAAGCCCTTCGACCGGGACTTCCTGGAGCGCACCTTCGAGGACTTCTGGGAGTACGGGCACACCGCGCAGCACTGGTCGGAATGGGTCTCCACGATGTGGGAGCAGCGGCTGCCGGACTGGGTGCAGGAGATCTTCGGGATGATGGCGGAGGTCCCCGGCGTCGGAGACCGGCTGCTCAAGGGGTGGAATTACCCGCCTGACTTCTTCACCTGGCTCTACGACGAGCAGGGCGGAAAGAAGTGGTTGGAAGAACTGAAGGCGGCCCGCGGCCGCTGACCGGGGGCGGTGCGCGCGGGGCGCCGCATACCGACAACATACGCAAAACGGATGCCATGGGGTCCGGATGTCGAAACAGTCGACATCCGGACCTTTTTCGTTCTCCGTATCGGAGGAGTGGCGTTCGGTGCCTCGTGTTGCCCGTGTTCTTATGCGAAGAAGGTGAGAGTCCGAAACGAACCTGCATATTGCCGTGCTTATGCATGGGAGTTAGGATCGCCGCACGTCGTCACGAGGGGGGCAATTGTGTCGATTCATGTCGAATGGGCTTTTTGACGGGTCGCTTTCCCGGTTCTCCCTCGCCTTGAACGGCTGATCAGCGACGGACGGCGCGATCCTGGAGTGATTCCCGATGCGGTCGACGGTTCGGCTTTCCGATGTCCACCTCGATGAGGCGATCGCCGTGGTCGGCGTGGCGTGCCGCTTCCCGGGGGCGGCGGGGCCGAGAGCCTTCCGCGGACTCCTCACCGGGGGTCGGCAGGCCGTCACCGGTGTCCCGGCCGACCGGCTCTTCGCCGGCGACCCGGCCGCCGGCCCGGCCGGCCGGTACGGGGCGTTCATCGACGGGGCCGACCTGTTCGACGCGGACCTGTTCGGGTTCTCCCCGCGCGAGGCCGCCGAGACCGACCCGCGCCAGCGCCTCATGCTGGAGCTCGGCCGGGAGGTCCTGGAGGACGCCCGGATCCCGGCCGACGCGCTCCGGTCCACCTCCACCGGGGTGTTCGTCGGCGCCTCCGGCGACGACTACGCGCTGCTCCGGCAGACCCGCGGCGGCCCGCCGGCCCACCACACCATGACCGGCCTGCACCGCACCATGATCGCCAACCGGCTCTCCTACACGCTGGGCGCGCACGGCCCCAGCGCGGTGCTGGACACCGGCCAGTCGTCGTCGCTGGCCGCGGTGGTCCAGGCGGTGCAGAGCCTGCGCGCCGGGGCCTGCGGCGCGGCGATCGCGGGCGGGGTCCACCTCAACCTCGCGCCGCACGCGGCCGCCGCCGAGGCCGGGTTCGGCGGCCTCTCCCCGGACGGCCGCTGCTTCGCCTTCGACCGGCGGGCCAACGGCTACGTGCGCGGCGAGGGCGGCGGCGCGGTGCTGCTCAAGCGGCTGGCCGATGCACTGGCCGACGGCGACCGGGTGCAGGCGCTGATCCTCGGCGGCGCGGTCACCGGCGACGGCGCCACCCCCGCGCCGGCCTTCCCCGGCCGGGAGGGGCAGGAGCGCGCGCTCCGCGCGGCCTGCGCCGACGCCCGGATCGCGCCCGGGCGGCTGGACCACGTCGAGCTGCACGGCACCGGGACCCCGGTCGGCGACCCGGTCGAGGCGGCCGCGCTGGGCGCGGTGCACGGCGCCGCCCGCCCCGCCGGCCGGCCGCTGCCGGTCGGCTCGGTCAAGACCAACATCGGCCACCTCTCCGCCGCCGCGGGCATCGCGGGCCTGATCAAGACGGTGCTCGGGCTCTCCTCCCGGGAGCTGTTCCCCAGCCTGAACTTCACCGCACCGCCCGAGGAGATCCCACTGGAGCGGCTGGGCCTGCGGGTCCAGACCGAGACCGCGCCCTGGCCGTCCGGCGGGCACCCGGTGGCGGGGGTCTCCTCCTTCGGCATGGGCGGCACCGACTGCCACGTGGTCCTGGCCGCCGCACCGCCGACCGCGCAGCCGCAGGCCTCACCCGGCACACCGTCGAAGGCGCCGAGGACCACGACGTCGGGCACGCCGCCGGGAGAGCAGCCGGGCACGCCGCCGGAGGGATTGGGAGCCGCGCCGTCGGCCGCGCCGCCGGGGGGCCGGTCGGGCGCGCCGCCGTCCGCGCCGCCGAGGATCCCGCCGGGCACATCGCCGGAGGCGCCGTCGGCCGCGCCGCCGGGTGGACCGCGGACCGCGCCGCCGACCGGCCGGAGGCTGTGCTGGATCGTCTCCGCGGCCTCCGCCGAGGCGCTGCGCGCGCAGTGCGCCCGTCTCCGCGCGCACGTCGAGGCGGACCCGGCGGCCGACCCGGCCGACATCGCGCACTCCCTGGCGACCACCCGGGAGCGGCTGCCCTACCGGATCCACCTGTACGGGAGAGGCCGGGAAGAGCTGCTCCGCGGGCTGGCCGCGGCCGAACGCGGCGACGGGCCCACCGGCGCCGTCCGCACCGGCCCGGACCGCCCCGGCACCGCCGAACCGCCCGACCCCGGCCCGATCCCCGGGGCGCGCACCGTCGACCTGCCCGGCTACGCCTTCCAGCGGAGCCGGCACTGGTTCACCGAACGGGCCGGAGCGGACGCGGCGCCGCCCGCCGCCCCGAACGCACCGGTGCCCGGGTCCCCCGGCACGGCGGCGCCGGCCGCATCCGTGCCCGCTGATCCGGCCGCGCCGGCGTCCACCGCCCCGGATGCGCCGGCGCCCTCCGCCCCTCCCGGTGCGGGGGCCGGGGACGCCCGTCCCGCCCCGCGGCTGTCGGCCGGCGGTGCGCTGGACCTGGTCCGCGGGCACGCGGCCGAGGTGCTCGGCCATTCCGGACCCGACCGGGTCCGGGCCGAGCGGACCTTCCGCGACCTGGGGTTCGACTCGGTGATGGGGACCGAGCTGCGCACCCGGCTGGAGCGGGCCACCGGGCGGCGGCTCCCCGCCGGCCTGGTCTACGACCACCCGACGCCGGCGCTGCTCGCCCGCGCCCTGGAGCGCGGCCCGGAGGCGGACCGGGGGGCGGCGGAGGCGCCGCCGGCCCCGGGAGGGCCGGCCGAGCCGGTCGCGATCACCGCGATGGCCTGCCGGTTCCCGGGCGGAGCGGACGGCCCCGAGGCGCTCTGGCGGCTGCTGGAGGAGGGGGCCGACACGGTCTCCGGGTTCCCGGTGGACCGGGGCTGGGAAGGCGGTTCCGGCGGGGTGCGGCTGGGCGGGTTCCTGTACGGCGCCGCGGACTTCGACGCCGGCTTCTTCGGGATCTCCCCGCGCGAGGCGGCCGCCATGGACCCCCAGCAGCGGATCCTGCTGGAGCTGGCCTGGGAGGCCGCCGAACGCGCGGGCATCGCCCCCGACCGGCTGGCCGGCACCCGCACCGGGGTGTTCATCGGCGCCACCGCGTCCGGTTACGGCGGACCGGGCCCGTTCCGGAGGGACGGCCACGAGGGCTACCTGATGACCGGGGCGGCGCCGAGCGTCGCCTCCGGCCGGATCGCCTACCTCCTCGGACTCGGCGGGCCCGCGCTCACCGTGGACACCGCCTGCTCCTCCTCCCTGGTCGCGGTGGACCGGGCGGTCCGCTCGCTGCAGCGCGGCGAATGCTCGGCGGCGCTGGCCGGCGGGGTGTGCGTGCTGGCCACCCCGGAGATGTTCACCGAGTTCGGCGCGCAGGGCGGGCTGGCCCCGGACGGCCGGTGCAAGCCGTTCGCCGCCGCGGCGGACGGCACCGCCTGGGCCGAGGGGGCGGGCCTGCTGCTGCTGGAGCGGCTGAGCGACGCGCGGCGCAGCGGCCACCCGGTGCTGGCGGTGATCCGCGGTTCGGCGGTCAACTCCGACGGGGCGTCCAACGGGCTGACCGCGCCCAGCGGCCCGGCGCAGCAGAGGGTGATCCGGGCGGCGCTGGCCGACGCGGGGCTGGAGCCGGGCGAGGTGGACGCGGTGGAGGCGCACGGGACCGGCACCCGGCTGGGCGACCCGATCGAGGCCGGGGCGCTGAGCGCGGTCTACGGCGCGGACCGGGACCGGCCGCTCCGGGTGGGGGCGCTCAAATCCGTCATCGGCCACACCCAGGCCGCGGCGGGGGTGGCCGGGGTGATCAAGACCGTGCTCGCGCTCGGGCACGGGGTGCTGCCGGCATCGCGCAACCTCGACGAGCCCACCCCGGAGGTGGACTGGGCGCGCAGCGGGCTGGCCCTGCTGCCCGCCGCCGAGCCGTGGACGCGGGGGGAGCGGCCGCGCCGGGCCGGGGTCTCCTCGTTCGGGATCAGCGGCACCAACGCCCACCTCATCCTGGAAGAGGCCCCGGAGGAGCCGGTCCGGGCCGCCCCGCCTGCGGCGCGCCGCCCGGCCGGGCACGGCCCGTCCGGTGCTTCGGCGGAGCGGCCGCTTGCGCAGGGCTCTCCCGGGGAAGCGGACCGGGAGGACTCGGCCGCCCGCCCGAGCACGGAGGAGCGGGCCGGGGGCGTCCCGTCCGGTTCCCCGGCGGTCCGGCCGCCTTCGCCGGGATCCGCTGCGGAGGCGGATCGGGGCGGTCCGGATCCGGTCGCCCGCCTGACCGGGGGAGAGGCCGAAGAAGAACGGTCCGGGGCGGCTTCGGCCGAGGGGCGCACTCCCGCCGCGCGCGGCCGGTCCGATGCCTCGGCGGGGCGGCCGTCCGGGCAGGGCCCTGCTGCGGCGGACCGGGACGAGCCGGGCCCGCTGCTGCCCTTCGTGCTCTCCGCCGCCTCCCCGGAGGCCCTCCGGGACCAGGCGCTGCGGCTCACCGACCACCTGGAGCGGGACGAGGGCACCCCGATCGCCGAGGTGGCCCGCGCCCTGGCCACCACCCGGGCGGTGCTGGAGCACCGCGCCGTGGTGCTGGCCGCCGACCGCCCCGCCCTGCTCACCGGGCTCGCCGGCGTCGCGGAGGGCGGCACCCGGGTCTTCGGCGCCCCCGGGAGCGGGGCGGAACCGCCCGGCCCGGCCGGACGGGGGAGGGGGGCGCCCGCACCGCCCCCGGCGGCCGACCCGGACGGGCCGGTGTTCGTCTTCCCCGGGCAGGGCACCCAGTGGCCGGGGATGGCCGCCGAGCTGATGCGCGGCTCGGAGGCGTTCCGCCGCACCGCCGCCGAGTGCGCCGAGGCGCTGCGCCCGCACGTCGGCTGGGACCCGCTGGCGGTGCTCCGCGGAGACCCCGGAGCAGCCCCGCTGAGCAGGGTCGACGTCGTCCAGCCGGTGCTGTGGGCGGTGATGGTGGCGCTCGCCGAGACCTGGCGCTCGTACGGGGTGCGGCCGTCCGCGGTGGTCGGCCACTCCCAGGGCGAGATCGCCGCCGCCTGCGTCTCCGGGGCGCTGACCATCGCGGACGGGGCCGCGGTCGCCGCGCTGCGCAGCGCCGCGATCACCGGGATCGCCGGCAGCGGCGCGATGGCCGCGGTCGCGCTCGGCGAGGCCGAGACGGCCGAGCGGATCGCCGCCCTCGGCGGGGACGTGCACGTCGCCGCGGTCAACGGCCCCTCCTCCACGGTGGTGTCCGGCGCACCGGAGGCGGTGCGCGCACTGGTGGAGCGCTGCCAGGCGGAGGGCGCCGACGCCCGCCGGGTGGACGTGGACTACGCCTCGCACTCCCCGCACGTCGAAGCGGTGCGGGAGCGGGTGCTGACCGCCCTCGCCGGGGTGGCGCCGGCCGAACCGGCGGTCCCGTTCCACTCCACGCTGCTCGGCGGACCGCTCGGCGGGACGCCGCTGGACGCCGGCTACTGGTACGCCAACCTGCGCTCGACGGTGCGCTTCGCCCCCGTGGTGCAGGCCCTCGCCGAAGCGGGCCACCGAACGTTCATCGAGGTCAGCCCGCACCCGGCGCTGACCGCGGCGGTCACCGCCGCGATCGGGCGGGCCGGTGCGGAGGGCACCGCGACCGGTACCCTGCGCCGCGGGGCGGGCGGGCCGGAGCGGATGGCGGAGGCGCTCGGCGAGGCCCTGGCCCACGGCGGCCTCGGCCTGGACGGGGCCTCCGGGCCCCTGCTGGCCGCCGCGGCCCGCGCGTTCACCGAGGGCGCCCCGGTCGACTGGCGCGGCCGGTTCGCGGACCGGCCCGGCGCGGGCCCCCCGGCCGCCCTGCCCACCTACCCGTTCCAGCGCCGCCGGTACTGGCTGGACGCCCCCGCCGCGCCGGCCGTCCCGGACACCGCGGAGGACGATCCCGCCCTCTGGTCGGCGGTGGAGGCCGGCGACGCCGGCCGGGCCGCCGCCGAACTCGGCGTGGACCGCGCGGAACTCGCCCCCGTCCTGCCCGCCCTCGCCGAGCGGCGCCGCCGCCGGCGCGCGGACGCCGAGGCCGACCGGCTCCGCTACCGCGAGACCTGGGTGCGGGTTCCGGCCCCGGACCGCCCCCGGCTCACCGGAACCTGGCTGCTGGTCGCCGGCGGGGACGGGGGGACCGGGGCGCTCGCCGCGGCGGCCGCCCGCCGGATGGCCGCCTGCGGGGCCCGGGTCGTCCCCGTCGCCGCCCCGCCGGGGGCCGACCGGGCGGCGCTCACCGCGGCGCTGTCCGCCGCGGCCGCGCCCGGGGAGCCCGCCACCGGGGTGCTCTCCCTGCTGGCCTGCGCGGACGCCGAACCGCTCGGGCCGGACACGCCGTCGGTGCCGCGCCCCCTCGCCGAGACGGCGGCGCTGGTGCAGGCGCTCGGCGACGCCGGCGTCGGCGCCCCGCTGTGGTGCGCCACCCGGGGCGCGGTCGCCGCGGTCCCGGAGGACGCGGTCACCGACCCGCGCCGGGCCGCGGTCTGCGGGCTGGCCCGGGTGGCCGCCCAGGAGCACCCGGCGCGCTGGGGCGGCACGGTGGACCTCCCGCCCGAGCCGGGCGAACGGGACCTGGGGCTGCTCTGCGCGGCGCTCGGCGCCCCCGGAGGAGAGGACCAGACGGCGGTCCGGGCGCACGGGCTGCTGGCCCGGCGGCTGGAGCGGGCCCCGCTGGGCGGTGCGCCCGCGCGGCACCGGATCCGCCCGGGAACGGTGCTGGTCACCGGCGGTACCGGTGCGCTGGGGGCGCAGGTCGCCCGGCGGCTCGCCGCCGAGCCCGAGCCGCCGCACCTGCTGCTCGCCGGGCGGCGCGGCATGGCGGCGCCCGGCGCCCCCGCCCTCGTCGAGGAGCTGCACCGGGCCGGGGCGGAGGTCACCGTCGCCGCCTGCGACGCCGCCGACCACGGCGCACTGCGCGGGCTGCTCGATTCCGTCCCCGCCGACCGGCCGCTGCGCGCGGTGCTGCACGCCGCGGCCGCACTGGACGACGCCCCGGTGCACGCGCTCACCCCCGCCCGGATGGAGCGCGCCCTGCGCGCCAAGGCCACTGCGGCGCTCCACCTGCACGAACTCACCCTCGACGCCGACCTCGACGCGTTCGTGCTGTTCTCCTCGGCGGCCGGGCTGGTCGGGGTGGCCGGGCAGGGCAACTACGCCCCGGGCAACGCCGTCCTGGACGCGCTGGCCCGGCACCGCCGCGCCCTCGGCCTGGAGGCCACCTCCGTCGCCTGGGGCGCCTGGGCCGGCCCGGGCATGGCCGCCGAGGCGGCCGGCGACCGGCTGGCCCGGCACGGCCTGCCCGGAATGGACCCGGGCACCGCGGCCGAGGCGCTGCTCCGCGCCGTGCGGAACCGCGACACCGCGGTGGTGCTGGCCCGGTTCGACTGGTCCCGCTTCCCCGCCGCCTTCACCGCGGTCCGCCCCGGCACCCTGCTCGACCGGATCCCCGAGGCGGTTCCGGACCCCGCCGCCGGGGCCGCCCCGGCGGCGCCGGCCGCCGGAGAGGACCGCGGCCGGGCCCTGCTCGACCTGGTGCGCCGGGAGACCGCCGCGGTCCTCGGCCACGCCTCGGCCGACGGGGTCGCCGACGGCCGCGCCTTCAAGGAGCAGGGCCTCGACTCGGTCACCGCCCTGGAGCTGCGCAACCGGCTCGCCGCCGTGCTGCGGCTGAAGCTGCCGGCCTCGGCCGCCTTCGACCACCCCACCCCGGCCGCGCTCGCCGCGCACTTGGAGGCCGCGACCGGCCCGAAGGGGCCCGCCGGGCCGGCGGAACCCACCGCGGAGGAGCGGCTGGACACCGCCCTGGCCCAGGTCGAGGCCGCACTCTCCGCCGCGGGCCCGGCCGCGCTGGAGCGGAGCGGCGCGGTCGGGCGGATCCGCGCCCTGCTCGGCGGGGAGGAGCACGGGCGACCATCGGGCGACGCCGAGGTCGACGACGCGACCCCCGAGGAGCTGCTCGCCCTCATCGATGCGGAGCTCGGCGGGGCCTGACCTCCGACCTCCGGCACATCCGCGGTGCCGCTCCCCAGGCACCGGACGGGGCCCGACCGCAGGGCCCGATCGGCACCATCGCCGGACACTCGCCCCCTGACAGAGAGGCCGTGATGGCGGACGACCGGAAACTCCTCGATTACCTCAAACGCACCACCGCCGACCTGCGCCGGATACGCGCCCGGCTGCGGGAGGCCGAAGCAGCCCGCCGGGAGCCGGTCGCCGTCGTGGCGATGGGCTGCCGGTTCCCCGGCGGCGCGGACACCCCGGACCGGCTCTGGGACCTGCTCGCCGGGGAGACCGACGCCGTCTCCGGATGGCCGTCCGACCGGGGCTGGGACACCGAGCGGCTCTACCACCCGGAGCGCGGGCGGGCCGGCACCTCCTCCACCCGGGAGGGCGGGTTCCTGTACGGCGCCGCGGACTTCGACGCCGGCTTCTTCGGGATCTCCCCGCGCGAGGCGGCCGCCATGGACCCCCAGCAGCGGATCCTGCTGGAGCTGGCCTGGGAGACCGCGGAACGGGCCGGGATCGACCCGGCTGCGCTGGCCGGCACCCGCACCGGGGTGTTCGCCGGGATCGGCAACCACGACTACGCGGCCGACGCGCTCGGCGCCACCGAGGAGGCCGGCGGGTTCTGGACCACCGGCACCTCCGGCGCCGTCGCCTCCGGCCGGATCGCCTACGCCCTGGGCCTGCGCGGCCCGGCCGTCACGGTCGACACCGCCTGCTCCTCCTCCCTGGTCGCGCTCCACCTGGCGGTGCGCAGCCTGCGCGGCGGCGAATGCACGCTCGCGCTGGCCGGAGGGGCCGCGGTGATGGCCACCCCCGCCCTGTTCGTCGAGTTCTCCCGGCAGCAGGGGCTCTCCTCCGACGGCCGGTGCCGGGCGTTCGACGCCGGCGCCGACGGCACCGGCTTCGCCGAAGGGGCGGGCCTGCTGCTGCTGGAGCGGCTGGACGACGCGCGGCGCAGCGGGCACCCGGTGCTGGCGGTGATCCGGGGGTCGGCGGTCAACTCCGACGGGGCGTCCAACGGGCTGACCGCGCCCAGCGGCCCGGCGCAGCAGGCGGTGATCCGCGCGGCGCTCGCCGACGCCGGGCTGGAACCCGGAGACGTGGACGCCGTGGAGGCGCACGGCACCGGCACCCGGCTGGGCGACCCGATCGAGGCCGAGGCGCTGAACGCGGTCTACGGTGAGGGCCGGGACCGGCCGCTGCCGATCGGCTCGGTCAAGTCCAACATCGGCCACACCCAGGCCGCGGCGGGGGTGGCCGGGGTGATCAAGACCGTGCTCGCACTCCGGCACCGGCTGCTCCCCGCGTCGCTGCACATCACCCGGCCGACCCCGCACGTCGACTGGGACGGTTCGGCGCTCCGGCCGCTCAGCGCCGCCGAACCCTGGACGCGGGGGGAGCGGCCGCGCCGGGCCGGGGTCTCCTCGTTCGGGATCAGCGGCACCAACGCCCACCTCGTCCTGGAGGAGCCGGCCGCCGCCGGACCGGCCGCGGACGGCGCCCCGGAGGCCCCCGCCGCGGGGCGGGCCGCACCGGCCGAGCGCCCCTTCGCCCCCGGAGGCCCGGTGCCCTGGACCGTCGCCGGGCGCACCCCGGAGGACGTCCCGGCGCAGGCCCGCGCGCTCGCGGAGTACCTGGACGGCCACTCCGCCGAACCGGGCGTGCTGGAGGGCGCCGGGCGCGCGCTGGCCGGGCCCCGCGCCCGGCTGGGGCACCGCGCCGCAGTTCTGGCCCGCACCCCCGGCGCCCTCGCCGACGGGCTGCGCGGCCTCGCCGGAGGGCGCGCCGGCGCCGCGCACGGGCCGGCCGACCGGGTGCGGATCGTGCCGCCCCGGCACGCCCGCCCGCTGGAGCAGACCGTGTTCGTCTTCCCCGGGCAGGGCTCCCAGTGGGCGGGCATGGGCGCCGCGCTGCTGGAGGAGTCCCCGGTGTTCGCGGCGCGGGCGGCCGAGTGCGAGGCGGCGCTGCGGCCGCACGTCGACTGGTCCCTGACCGACGTGCTGCGCGGCTGCGGCGGCCCCGGACTGGACCGGGTCGACGTGGTGCAGCCGGCGCTGTTCGCGATGATGGTCTCGCTGGCCGCCGTCTGGCAGGCCTGCGGGGTCCGCCCCACGGCGGTGGTCGGCCACTCCCAGGGCGAGATCGCCGCCGCCGCGGTGGCCGGGGCGCTCACCCTGGAGGACGCGGCCCGGCTGGTCGCGGTGCGCAGCAGGGCCGCGCTGCCGCTGGCCGGCCGGGGCGCCCTGGTCTCGGTCGGGGCGCCGGCCGAGCGGCTGGACGCCTGGCTGGCCGGCGCGGACCGGGGCCTCACCGTCGCGGCCCGCAACGGCCCGGCCGCAGCGGTGGTCGCCGGGGCCCCGGACGCGCTGGCCGAGCTGGAGGCGTGGTGCGCGGCCGAGGGGCACCCGGCGCGGCGGGTACCGGTGTCCTACCCCGCGCACAGCCCCGCCGTCGACGGGATCCGCGCGGACTTCCTGGCCGCGCTGGGCACCGTGCACCCCGGACCGGAGCAGGTCCCGATCCACTCCACGGTCACCGGGGCCCCGGTGCGCGGCACCGGACTGGACGCCGGCCACTGGTTCGACAACCTGCGCAGGCCGGTGCTGTTCGAACCGGTCATCCGCGACCTGGCGCGGCGCGGGCGCACCGCGTTCATCGAGGTCAGCCCGCACCCGGTGGTCACGGACGGGATCGAGGCGACGCTGGAGGCGGCGGTCGGCACCCCCGCCGACCCGGGCGGCGCCGTCCTGTCCACCCTGCACCGGGGCGACGGCGGGCGGGACCGCTTCACCGAGGCGCTCGCCGAGGCGCTCGCCTCCGGCGTCGCCTACGACCGGGACCGGGTCTTCGGCCCCGGCGCCGCCCACCCGGCGGACCCGCCGGTCTACGCCTTCCAGCGGGAGCGGTACTGGCTCGTGCCGCGCCGCCGCGCCGGGAGCGACGCGCCCGCCGCCGCCCACCCGCTGCTCGGTGCGGAGCTCCCCCGGCCGGACGGCGCGGGGCCGCTGCTCACCGGGCGGCTCTCCCTGGCCGAGGAGCCCTGGCTGGCCGACCACGCCACCGACTCCACCGCCCTGCTCGCCGGGACCGCCCTGCTCGACCTCGCGCTGCACGCGGGGACCCGCTGCGGCCGCCCCGTCCTGGAAGGGCTGGAGATGCTCGCCCCGCTGGAGCTCCCCCCCGACCGGGACCTGCGGATCCAGCTCACCGTGGACGCCCCCGGGCCGGGCGGCGGCCGCGCGCTGCGCATCCACTCCCGCCCGGCCGAACCGCGCGGGGCGCGCGCCGAGCACACCGGCGGCGGGTGGACCCTGCACGCGGAGGGGGTGCTGGCCGAGCCCGGCCCCGCCGGGGAGCCGGCCGGGCCGCGCGCGTGGCCGCCCCCGGGCGCCGAACCGGTCCCGCTGGACGGCGTCTACGGGCGGCTGGCCGACCGGGGCTACCGGTACGGGCCGGCGTTCCAGGGGCTGCGCGCGGCATGGCGCACCGCGGACGCGGTCCACGCCGAGGTGGAGCTCCCCGAGGAGAGCCCGGACGGCGGCGGGTTCGGCCTCCACCCGGCGCTGCTCGACGCCGCCCTGCACGCGATGCTCGTCGACGGCGCCGGGGAGCCCCGGCCCGGGCTGCGGATGGCCTTCGCCTGGGAGGGGGTGCGGCTGCACCGCGCGGGCGCGTCCCGGCTGCGGGTCTCGCTCACCCGGACCGGCGGCGCGGAAGAGGAGGTCTACCGGGTCGAGGCGGCCCTGCCCGACGGCGCCCCGGTGCTCACCGCCGACGCGCTCACCGTGCGCGAGGCCACCGGACCCGGGGGCGGGGCGGGCCGGTCGCTGTACCGGCTCGACTGGGTGCAGACCGGGCCGCGGCCCGCCGGCCCGCCGCCGTCCGGCCGGTGGGCGCTGATCGGCGCCGACCCCGCGGCCGGAACCCTCGACGCCCTCCCCGCCCACCCCTCTCCGGCCGGCCTGGCCGAGGCGGTGGCGGCGGGCGCCCCCGCCCCCGAACTCGCGGTCGCCGCGGTGCCCGGCGCCGGGGAGGGCGCCGGGCCCGGGGCCGCCCGGGAGGCGGTCCGCGCCGCCCTGGACCTGGTGCAGCGCTGGCTCGCCGAGGACCGGCTGGCCGGCTCCCGGCTGGTGCTGGTCACCCGCGGCGCGGTGGCGACCCGGGCCGGGGAGGGCGTCGCCGACCCGGCCGGCGCCGCGGTCTGGGGGCTGCTCCGGTCGGTGCAGACCGAGCACCCGGGGCGGTTCCGCGCCGTCGACCTCGGCCCCGGTGAGGAGCGCCTGCTGCCGTGGGCGCTGGCCTCGGACGAGCCCCAGGCGGCGATCCGGCACGGCGAGCCGCTCGCGCCGCGGCTGGTCCCCGAGCGCGCCGACCCCGGGGCGCTCGCCGACCGGGGCTGGCGGCTGGAGCCGGACGGCAGCGGCCGCATCGACGGCCTGGCCCGGGTGCCGCACCCGGACGCCTCCCGCCCGCTGGGCGAGGGGGAGGTCCGGGTGGACGTGCGGGCGGTCGGCCTGAACTTCCGCGACCTGCTGCTCACCCTCGGCGCCTACCCGGGCAGCGCGAAGGTCGGATCCGAGGCCGCCGGGGTGGTCACCGAGACCGGCCCGGGGGTGCCCGGGCTGGCCCCCGGCGACCGGGTGATGGGCCTGCTCAGCGCGGCCGTCGGACCGGTCGGGGTGGCCGACCGGCGGCTGCTGGCGCCGATCCCGCCGGGCTGGGGCTTCGCCCGCGCCGCCACCGCCACCGGCGTCTACCTCACCGCCTACCGGGCCCTGGTGGACGTCGCCGGGCTGAGCCCCGGGGAGCGGCTGCTGGTGCACGCCGGAACCGGCGGCGTGGGGATGGCCGCCGTGCACCTGGCCCGGCACCTGGGGGCGGAGGTCTTCGCCACGGCGAGCCGGGAGAAGCGGCCGGTGCTGCTCCGGATGGGGCTGCCCGAGGAGAACGTCTCCGATTCCCGCTCCGCCGCCTTCGAGGACGACGTGCTGCGCGCCACCGGCGGCACCGGCGTCGACGTGGTGCTCAACTCGCTGACCGGGCCGCTGGTCGACGCCTCGCTGCGGCTGCTGGTGCGCGGCGGCCGGTTCGTCGAGCTCGGCAAGACCGACCAGCGCGACCCGGACCGGGTCGCCGCGGAGCACCCCGGCGCCGTCTACCACCCGTTCGAACTGCAGCAGGCCGGGCCGGACCGGACCGCCGAGATGCTCACCGAGATCATGGCCCTGTTCGACAAGGGGACGCTGCCCCTGCCGCCGCTCTCCTGCCTGCCGGTGGGGGCGGCGGGGGAGGGGCTGCACCGGCTCCAGCGCGGCCGCAACACCGGCAAGATCGCGCTGACCGTGCCCCGGCCCCTGGACCCCGGCGGCACCGTGCTGATCACCGGCGGAACCGGCGCGCTCGGCGGGCGGCTCGCCCGGCACCTGGCCGCCGAGCACGGGGTGCGCAGCCTGCTGCTGCTGAGCAGGCAGGGCCCCCGGGCCCCGGGTGCCGGCCGGCTCCGCGCCGACCTGGCCGCACTGGGCGCCGAGGCCGCCGTCCTGGCCTGCGACGCCGCCGACCCGGAGGACCTGGACCGGGCGCTGCGGGCGGTCCCCGAGGACCGGCCGCTGACCGCGGTGGTGCACGCGGCCGCCGTCATCGACGACGGGACCGCCGCCTCGCTCACCGCCGAGCGGGTCGACGCGGTGATGCGGGCCAAGGCGGACGCCGCCTGGGCGCTGCACGAGCGCACCCTCGACGCCGACCTGGCGGCGTTCGTGCTGTTCTCCTCGGCGGCGGGCGTGCTGGGCACGGCCGGCCAGGCCGGGTACGCGGCGGCCAACGCCTACCTGGACGCGCTCGCCGAGCACCGCGCCGCCCTCGGGCTGCCCGCCGCCTCGCTCTCCTGGGGGCTGTGGGAGGTCCGGGGCGCCGCGGCGCAGGAGCTGACCGGGACCGACCTGGCCCGGATGGGCCGGGCCGGGCTGCGCGCCATGCCGGTCCGGCTGGGCCTGGAGCTGTTCGACGCGGCCCTGGCCTCCGGCCGCCCGCACCTGGTGCCGGCCGCGCTCGACCTGCCGGGCCTGCGCGCCGCGGACGCCCGCGACGCCGCGCCGGTGCTGCGCGGCCTGGCCGGCGCCCCGGGCCGGGGCGACCGCGCCCCCGCCGCCGAGGTCGACCGGTCCGACCTGCTCACCCTGGTCCGGACCCGGGCCGCGGAGGTCCTCGGGCACAGCGGGGCGGGGGCGGTCCCGCCCGACGCCTCCTTCCTGGAGCTGGGCTTCGACTCGCTCACCGCGGTCGAGCTCCGCAACCGCCTCGGCACCGACCTCGGCACCCGCCTCGCCTCCGGCGCGGTCTTCGCCCACCCCACCCCGCGCCGCCTGGCCGGGCACCTGGAGGCGGCGGCCCCCGCCGCACCGACGGCGGGCCCGGAGCCGGGAACCGCCCCGGCGGAGCCGTCCTCCACCCTGCCCTCCACCGCTTCCGAGGCGCCCGCCGCACCGGGCGCGGAGGCGGGAACCGCTCCGGCGGCCCCCTCCTCCATCCCGCCCTCCACCGTCCCCGAACGGCCCGCCGCACCGGGTACGGGCGCAGAGCCGGAGGCCGCCCCGGAGATCCCGCCCTCCGTCGCCCCCGCGGGGCCCGCCGGATCGGGCGCGGGTGTGGAACCGGGCGGATCCGCCCCTGGTGCGGCCCCGCCTTCCACCGCCCCCGAAGGGCCTGCCGCCCCGGTCGGTGCCGGGGCGGCCACCGGGGGAGCGGCCCCCGCACCGGAGGCCGGGGCGCCCGCCTCCGGCGCGGCCGCGCCCTCCGCTCCGCCCTCCACCGCGCCCGACCCCGCGGACGGCGGCCTGGTCGGCCTCTTCCTGGAGGCCTGCCGCACCGGGCGGGCCGCGGAGGGGGCCGCGATGCTGCGCGCGGCGTCCGTGCTGCGGCCGGTGTTCAGGTCGGCCGCGGAGCGCGGGGAGCCGGTGCGCCCGGTCCGGCTGGCCCAGGGCGCCCCGCCGGACGGGCGGGCCCTGCTGGTCTGCTTCCCCTCCCTGGTGATGGCGGCCGGGCCGCACGAGTACGCCCGGTTCGCCGCGGAGCTGCGCGGGAAGCGGGACGTCGCGGCCCTCCCGCACCCGGGCTTCGAACGCGGGGAGGCGCTGCCGGCGGGCCTCGGCGCGCTGGCGGAGGTGCACGCGCGCGCGGTCCTGGAGTACGCGGCGGGGCGGCCGTTCGCCCTGCTCGGCCGCTCCTCCGGCGGGTGGGCGGCGCACGCGGCCGCCAAGCGCCTCGAAGAGCGGGGGGCGCGCCCCGAGGCGCTCTTCCTGCTGGACACGCCGGCCCCCGGGGACGACCGGACGCTCGACGTGGTGGGTGCGGGGATCGCCGCGCGCGAGGCGGAACTCGGCCTGACCGACCCGGTCCGGGCCACGGCCGGCGGCGGCTACCTGCGGCTCTTCTGGGAGTGGACGCCGCCGGAGGTCGCCGCGCCCGCCGTCTTCCTCCGCCCGGAGGAGCCGCTGCCGGGCCTGGACGGGGCGCCGATGCCCGCGGAGGAGTGCCGCTTCGACTGGCCGCTCCCGCACACCGAGGAGCGGGTCCCCGGCGACCACCTCACCATGCTGGAGGAGCACGCCGCAGCGGCGGCGCGGGCCGTGCACGCCCGGCTGGCGGGCACGGAGGCGGCCCGGCCCCCCGCCCCGGTCCCGGCCCAGTGCGGGAGGGGGGAGCGGGAGCACGCATGACCCCGCCGGGGCCGGAGGAGACCGCCGGCCCCGCCCGTCCCCGGAGGGAACAGGGCGCGCCGTGCCGCACTGCGCCGCGCCGTGCCGGGGCGCTCGGCGTCCGGGACCGCGGCTCCCGGGACGCCTGGGGAAGGGCGAGCCCGACGCCGGCATCGCCGGGCGGCCCTTCCCCGCCGGGGCCGCTCGCCGACCGGCCCGTCAGGCGGTGAACTCGCCGTTCTCCATGATCTGGGCCAGGCCGGGGGCCCGTGGCCGTCCACCGCGGCCGCGCCGATCTCCTCCGGCGGCCGGTACCGCCGCTCGTAGAGGGCGCAGGAGCCCTCGGGGCCTGGCGCGTACCGGAGGTGGATCGCCTTGACCGCGGCCCGCTCGCCGCGCCTGCCGAGCGCCCCGTGGACCGCGCCCATGCCGCCCGTGCCGATCCGGCCCGCCACCTGGAACGGGCCGATCCCCCCGGGGGGCGCCGGGCGCAGCGGGGCGGAGCCGCCGGGGAGCCGCGGGCCGCCCGAGGGGCAGGGGGTGCTGCATCGGGATCCTCCACGGGGAGGGAGCGGGGCCGGGCAAGGGAGGGGTACCGGCCGGCGTCGTGCCGCTCCGGAGAGCGGACCAGGGGCGGCCGCCCGGCCCGGGCGGCCGGTCCGCACCGTTCCGCGCCGATCGGGTCCGCGCCGCCGTCCACAGATCGGAGCACGGGTCGGCGCGGGCCGGCGCCGCCGGTGTATGTTGCGTTCTGATCACGGGTGGACGCACAGGGTGATCGGTCCCGGGAGCGCCACCGCCGAGTGACGGAGGAGCACATGCGCATCCCAGCACGGATCGGTGCGGCGGCCCTGGCCGCCGCGATCGCCTGCGCGGGGCCCGGGGCCGCCGCCGCGGAGGCCGGGCGGGCCGCGAACGGCCGCTGCCCGACCCTCTCGGAGGACCTGGAGTGGTACGGCGACAACCGCGCCGAACTGCAGCGGGTCATCGACGAGCTGGGCATCTGCGGTGAGAGCGGCGAGGGCGGCGGACGCGGCGGCGAACGGCCGGTGGCCGCCTTCGACTGGGACGGCACGGTCACCAAGAACGACGTCACCGACGCGACGCTGGTCTGGGCGCTGCAGCACGACGAGATCCTCCGCCCGGCCGACTGGAGCGGCGTCAGCCCGTGGCTGACCCCGGCGGCCGACCGGGCGCTGACCGAGGCGTGCGGGACGGACGTGCCGGTCGGCGAGCCGCTGCCCACCTCCACCGAGGCCGACTGCGCCGACGAGATCTTCTCCGTCCGCAGCGAGGCGCGGACGATGAGCGGCGAGCGCGCCTTCGAGGGCCGGTGGAACCACCGCCGCACGGTCCCGGAGTACGCCTGGGTCCCGCAGCTGTTCGCCGGGCGCACCCCGGCAGAGGTCCGCCGGATCACCCTGGCGGCGCGGAAGCGCGCCCTCGCCGCCCCGGTCGGCGCCGTGCAGCGGGTCGGCACGCACACCGTCCCCGGCTACGTCCGCTACTACCCGCAGCAGCGCGACCTGATCCGCACCCTGCGCCGGGCCGGGTTCGACGTCCACGTCGTCTCGGCCGGCTTCGAGCCGATCACCGAGACCTGGGCGGCCGGCGTCGGCGTCCCGCCGTCGCACACCATCGCGATCCGGAGCGTCCTGGACGGCGGCCGGATCACCACCCGCAACGAAGGGTGCGGCGGCACCGAGGGCGGCCGGGGCGAGGCCATCCCCTACATCGAGGGCAAGCGCTGCTGGGTCAACCAGGAGATCTTCGGCGTCGAGGGCCCCGAGGCCTGGGAGCGCCAGGACGCCGGCCGCCGCATCGCCCTGGCCTCCGGCGACTCCGACACCGACGTCTCCTTCGTCTCCGACGCGACCCACGCCCGCCTGGTCGTCAACCGCAACCGCACCGAGGCCATGTGCCGCGCCTACGACGACGCCGACGGCGCCTGGCTGGTCAACCCGATGTTCATCGACCCGCTCCCACGGCGGACCGACCCCTACCCCTGCTCCACCACCGGATACACCCGCCCCAACGGCACCACCGCCCCGGTCCTCCGCGACGACGGCACCCCCATCCCGGACCAGCGGGACACCGCCTTCTGACCCGGGTCCCCGGCGGACCGGGGAGAGGGGACCGGGCGCCCCGGCTCCGCTCGACCGCCTTCCGTCACCACCGGCCGCTACATTCGGTGTTCGAACCTTCCCTGAACGTGACAGGAAAGAGGGAGAATGTCCTACAAACCCGTGGTCGTCGCGGTGCATCGGAACCGAGAAGTGGCACTGGAGCGGCAGCTGGACCTGGTCATGGCGCCCTTTCTGCACGGTTCCCGTCCTCCGGACGGCGGAGCCCAGTGCGATGAATGGTGGATCGGCGGATACTGGGCCGGCCGCTACCTGAGCACCGCCGACGGTCACCCCGACCTGATCGCTCCGCACAGGTTCCCCGCGGACAGCCCGCTGGCCGGCTGCGTCGCTTGCGACGGAGGCCCCAAACACCTGCTCGACCTGGGACGCTTGCGAGCGGCAGCGGCGGAGCAGGCCTGGCGGCGGTGGCCCGGCTTCCTCGCCGAGAACCGCGGCGGGAGCGGCCTGCGGCCCCCGGAGGAGAGGTCACCCGAGGCCCTCCGCGCGGCCTTCGACGAGCTGGTCCGAGCAGAGCGCGGACGGGCCGCCGCCGGCCCCAACCTGCTCACCTTGGACGGCGAATGGCTCGATGAATCCGACGTGGGCCCGGACCGCACCCCCCACTTCCGCCGCATCGGCGACTACGTCGACGCCCTGCCCGGCGACGCCTGGCTCGTCTGCCTCACGGTCCACTTCTGATCGGGGGCGCGAGACGGCGGAGCTGAGCGGTACGGACAGGGGATGAGGAGAGCCCCGGTCCCGAGTGGCGGTGCCCTCAGGGAGAAAAGAGAACGGCAGGCCAGAGGTGATCTCTGACCTGCCGTCGAGGTGTGGGCGATACAGGATTCGAACCTGTGACCTCTACCGTGTCAAGGTAGCGCTCTAACCAACTGAGCTAACCGCCCGGGTCTCCCCGGAACAAGGGGTGGAGGCGGAGACGGGAATCGAACCCGTGTACAGGGATTTGCAGTCCCTTGCCTGAGCCACTCGGCCACTCCGCCGCGAGCCTGTGGCCTCGCGCATGTCCCTCTCCGAGCGGACGACGGGATTCGAACCCGCGACCCTCACCTTGGCAAGGTGATGCTCTACCAGCTGAGCCACGTCCGCGTGATACGCAGGGGCGGACCCCTCGTACCCTGTCTTTGCTGCGAGCCGCCTGGCGGCTCAGAGCGGACGACGGGATTCGAACCCGCGACCCTCACCTTGGCAAGGTGATGCTCTACCAGCTGAGCCACGTCCGCACCGCTGTGAGGTCCTGGGCCGGTCTCCCGGCCGCCGCCCTCGCTGCGATGTGTTGAACTCTAGCGGACTTTCGGCGCGAGCGCGAAATCAAATCGCCCGCGGGGCCGCCGGGCGGGCCGGCCCGCCCGGCCTCACCGCTCGACGCGGGTCGGGGAGACCGGCATGTCCGGCCGGGGAGGGGCGGACAGGTACTGGCCGACCCGCTGGATCACCTTGTTCATCTCGTAGGCGATCAGGCCGACGTCGCTGTCGGTGTCGGAGAGCAGCGCCATGCACGCCCCCTCGCCCGCCGCGGCCACGAAGAGGAAGGCCCCGTCCATCTCGATGATGCTCTGGCGGATCTCTCCGGCGTTGAACTGGCGGCTGGCGCCGGCGGCCAGGCTGTGCAGGCCGGAGGCGATCGCGGCGAGGTGCTCCGCGGCGGACCGGTCCAGCCGGCTCGACGAGGCCATCAGCAGGCCGTCGGTGGACAGCACGATGGCGTGCTGTGTTCCTTGAGCCCGGGTGAGGAGGTCGTCCAGCAGCCAGCTCAGTTCGCCAGGGGCGGTGCTCCGAATGGTCATGACTCTCAAGATCTGTCGTGGGGTGGGGCGGGATCGATCGTCTGGCACGGGTTGCCGCGCCGGAGGGGGCGATCCCCGTAAGCGTTGCCCAGATGATAGCCATTCGTAACCCATGTAGCCGGATTTCCGGCCGGTGTCGGGGCGGCGGACGGGTGTCCGCAGCGCCCGGCGGCGCCGGTCACCTGTGCATACGGTGGCCGAGAAGAAGACCGGAAACCGCGGCGCGGCCACTGCCGGACACGGGGCTTGCGCGGCGCGCGGCGCGCCTCTAGGCCCCTCCGGGCCGCCCGGCGGAGGGCCGGGGAGCGCGCGGCGCCGGTCGGGCCGGTGCGGCCGCCGTTCCGCAGCGCTCCGCGCGGCAGGGCCGGTCGGCCCGCGCCGAGGCGGTCCGCGTGGCAGGATCGGTGCCAGATCGGAACCGTCGAATGGTGAGGTGAGAGCGATGCGGGTGTGGATCGCGGGCGCAGGGTACGGCCGCGGGGCGGTCGTGGACGCCGCGGAGGCCCGGATCCCGGCCCTGGACCACGGGATCACCGTGGGCGACGGGGTCTTCGAGACCGTCAAGGGGGTCGGCGGCCAGCCCTTCGCGCTCTCCCGGCACCTGCGCCGGCTCGCCCGCTCGGCGGCCGGCATCGGCCTGCCCGAGCCCGACCTGGAGCTGCTCGCCGACGGGGTGCGCCGCGCCCTGGACGCCGCCCCCGAGGTCCAGGCGGCGCGGATCCGGATCACCATGACCGGCGGCCCCGGGCCGCTCGGCTCCGAGCGCGGCGACGCGGAGCCGACCTACATCGTCGCGGCCGCCCCGATGCCGCCGATGGCGCCGTCCACCGGGGTCGCCGTGGTGCCCTGGACGCGGAACGAGAACGGCGAGCTGGCCGGGCTGAAGACGACCTCCTACGCCGGCAACGTGCGGGCGCTCGCCTACGCCAAGGAGCGGGGCGGCAGCGAGGCGATCTTCGCCAACACCGCGGGGAACCTCTGCGAGGGCACCGGCAGCAACATCTTCCTGGTGGTGCGGGGGCACCTGGTGACCCCGCCGCTCTCCGCCGGGCCGCTGGCCGGCATCACCCGCGAGCTGGTGCTGGAGTGGGCCGGCGGGGAGGAGACCGACCTGCCGATGTCCGCGCTGGAGGAGGCCTCCGAGGCCTTCCTCACCTCCACCGGCCGCGACGTGCAGCCGATCAGCGCGGTCGACGGCCGCGCGCTGCCCGCCGCGCCGGGCCCGGTGACCCGCAAGACGATGGAGGTGTTCGCGGAGCGCTCCGCCTCCGACATGGACCCCTGATCCCCGGCCCCGGAGGACACGGGGCCCGGGAAACGGCGAGTGCCGCGACTCGAATGGAGTCGCGGCACTCGTCCGTTTCCCGAGGGGGTCGGGGGATATGTCGCTGATGCGGTTTGTGCCGTGGAGTGCCGGGGTAAACCACCGGTGGTCCGTGCATGCTCAGCCGCCCCAGGCCGCGCAGCGGTGCGCCGGGGCCGCTCCCGTAGGCCCCGTGCCGGCGCGCGGGCGGGTCAGGAGAGGTGGCGCTCGATCTCGCTGTCCAGATCGATGTGGTCGGCCTCTTCGCCGGCCGGGACGATCTCGTAGGTGCGGTGCAGGAACTCGGCGAGCGGCGCCACCGGCGCGTCGAACTGGGCCTGGCCGAACGGCGAGGAGAGCGCGATGTTGACGGTGCGCTCGTCGCCGCCCTTGGAGGGCCACACCTGGACGTCGCCCTCGCCGACCGGGCGGACGATGCCGACGGTCAGCAGCTCGCGAGCGAAGATCCACTCGACCGGCTCGTCCTCGCCGGTGTGGAAGGCGACCTTGATCGCGTAGGGGTCGTCAGCGGTGTAGTCGAGCCGCGCGACCAGGGGGACCGAGGTGCGCTCCGGGACCAGGAGCTGCAGGCCCAGCTCGGCGCTGGCAGTGGTGCCGCTACTGTTCATGTTCGCCAAACCTTTTCTCGTCCGGCCCCGCGGCGCGGAACCGTATGCCGTCTCACCCGCTCCAACGCGGCCGTCCGCGATCTATGACGCGATGATCGCGGGACTTTTCGCTACCGGATCGCCAAGGGGTGTCCAAGTACGGCCTCTGCGATCCTCGGTCACTGTAATGAGCTGCGGAAACCAGGAATTTCCGGATCATGTGTGTGCCCCGTCACCCATCTGCGGGGGCTCCGGTGGCCTCGCCGCCGCCCGCCGTTCACATCCCCTTTGCCGAGGGGCTTTCACGTTTTACGCGTCTTTGAACGAACGGGGCCGGTCGGTGCTGAGACCTCGGTCACACCCTGTGCGGTCCTGCGGGGACGCGGGTTGCGCGAGCACCCCGTCGGATGCGCTAGAGTTCTCATTGTTCACCCCGCCGAGCAGGCGGGGAGGGACCAGGGCGATTAGCTCAGTTGGCTAGAGCGCGTCGTTCACACCGACGAGGTCACTGGTTCGAGTCCAGTATCGCCCACCTCTCGACAAGGTCGGCTCCGATCAACCGGAGTCGGCTTTTTTCGTTGGGGTTTCGGCCGGGCCCCGCCGCCGGGGCGGCACCCGGCGCCGGCCCCCGCCCGGGACCGGTGCCCTGCGCCGCCCGGCCGGAGCGCCCCGCTTTCTCCCCGTGCACCCTCTCGGACCAGTCCGGAAGGCGGAAGGTTCGGGCGCGCCGGGGTGAGCTGCACGACACCGCCGGGCCGCCGGGCCCGCGCATTCAGGGCGCGGTACGGCCGGTAAGAGGCGGTCCGATACCGGAACGCGGGGACAGGGCCCCGAGGCGGAGGCTCAGCGCCGGCCGGCCCTCTTCCGCCGCCGGCGCTCGCGCCGCCGCCGCTCCGCGGCGATCGCGGACTCCTTGGCCCGTACCGCGTGCGTCCGGGCCCGGCGGAGCAGGCCGTTCGCCCAGCCGAACTCGCTGGACAGGATCGCCAGGCCGAGGACGATCCCGGCGATCCCGGGGCCGGGGGTGACGCACATGACGAGACCCATGGTGAGCACGGCACCGCCGACCACGGCGACCACCGTTCGCCAGGTGACATGGAGAAGCGGATGGGACCGCATCCTCATCCGCCAGATGCGCATGCGGACCCGGATGCGGCGCCAGTACCGCTTGCGCGCGGGCGTGGCTCTGGATCCCGCCGGGTCCGGCCCTTCAGTGCCGGTCAGTGGGGTCTGAGTCATGGTGCACACAATATCGGGCGGATCAAGGTCGGGTATACGGGCGGAAACAGGGACGTCAACACCGGCATCGGGCGCCGCCCGGCGGCGGGCCCCGGGTCACCCGGGGCGGTGCAGCCTGCGCGCCCGGCGCGCGGCGTCCGCGCCGGCGTCGTGCCCGAAGATCCACTCGCTCTCGGCCCGCTCCAGATCGCCCAGGAGCGCGGGGCGGTCCTCCGGGGCGCCCTCGGCGCGCGGGGTGAACGCGCGCAGCGCCCGGCGCCCCAGCGCGTGGATCCGCTCCGTGCGCTCCCGGCGCGCCTCGGCGTACCCGGCCAGCGCCCGGCCGGCGCTGAGCGCGTCGGCGTGTCGGAGGAACTCGGCCAGCACCATCGCGTCCTCCACCGCTTGGTCGGCCCCCTGGGCGAAGTAGGGCAGCATCGGGTGCGCGGCGTCCCCGACGAGGACCACCCGGCCGGTGGTCCAGGCGGGGACCGGATCGTGCTCGCTCAGCTCCCACAGGCCCACCCAGTCGGCTTCGGGGACCTCTTCGAGCAGCCGAGGGTCCCAGTCGGTGAAGGCGCTCCCCAGGGCGGCGATCCGCCCCTCGGTGGTCCACGCCCCGGAGCCCGGGGGAGTGCTGGGCAGGGTCGCCGAGAAGCTGAGCCGGCCGCCCGAGACCGGGTAGTCGGTGAAGTTCCGGTCGGCCCCCACCCAGATCCGGATGCGCGGCTCGGCCTCGGCCCCGAGGCGCCGCTCCGCGGGCACCACCCCGCGGTAGACCGCCTGCCCCGAGGAGCGGTGCCGCTCGGGGCGGAGCAGGGCGCGCAGCGAGGAGTGCACGCCGTCGGCGCCGACCGCGACGTCGCCGTGGAACTCCCGGCCGTCGGAGCAGCGCAGCGTCACCTCGTCGCTGTTCTCCAGGACGTCGGTGATGTACCGCCCGGGGAGCACGGTCCCCTCGGGCACCGCGTCCAGCAGGATGCGGTGCAGGTCGGAGCGGAGCAGGGTGAGCAGCGGCGCGCCGTACCGCTTCTCCGCCTCCCCGCCCAGCGGGGTGCTGTGCAGCAGGCGGCCGTCGTCCCAGCGGAGGATGTCGCGGCGGAGCGGCCGGGAGGAGGCCGCGGTGAGCGCCGGGCCCAGGCCCAGGGCGGTGAGGAGGCGGGTCGCGTTGGGGGCGAGGCGGATGCCGGAGCCGACCGGGGAGAAGTCCTGGGCCTGCTCGACGATGACGCACCGGCGCCCCGCCCTGGCCAGCGCCGCGGCCAGGGTCAGCCCGGCGATCCCCGCCCCCACGATCACGATCCGCACCTGCAGTCCCCGTCCCCTCGCCCTCGTCCGGCCCCCGCGTTGTGCATACCCGTGTGGCCGAACGGTACCCGGCGGGCAGGGGAGGCGGAGGCGGTCCGGGAGACCCGCTCACCCGATAGCATCGGTGCAGGGAGGCCCGTCCGCCGCGCGGTCCGCCGGAGTGCGGACGCCCGCAGGGCGGTGTCCTCCGGACGATCCCGGAGAAGATTTGAGGAGTCACCGTGTCCGCCCAGCCTGAGCTGCACATCACCGTCGCAGGAACCGAGCGTGCGGTGGCGGCCGGCACTACGGCGGGCCAGGCGCTGGAGGCCGACGGCCGCACGGTCGTCGCCGCGAGGGTCGGCGGAGAGCTCCGCGACCTCTACCGGGAGCTGGCCGACGGCGACGTCGTGGAGCCGGTCGAGGTCGGCTCCGAGGACGGCCGCGCCATCCTGCGCCACTCCACCGCGCACATCCTGGCCCAGGCGGTCCAGGAGCTGTTCCCCGAGGCCAAGCTGGGCATCGGCCCGCCGGTGGAGAACGGCTTCTACTACGACTTCGACGTCGCCGAGCCGTTCACCCCCGCCGATCTCAAGGCCATCGAGAAGAAGATGCAGGAGATCGTCAAGCAGGGGCAGCGCTTCCAGCGCCGCGACGTCTCCGACGAGGACGCCCGCGCCGAGCTGGCCACCGAGCCCTACAAGCTGGAGCTGATCGGGCTGAAGGGCGGCGCCTCCGACGCCGAGGGCGCCTCGGTCGAGGTCGGCGCCGGCGGCCTGACCGTCTACGACAACATCCACCCGCGCACCGGCGAGCTCTGCTGGAAGGACCTCTGCCGCGGGCCGCACCTGCCCACCACCAAGGCCGTCCCGGCGTTCAAGCTGATGCGCACCGCCGCGGCCTACTGGCGCGGCAAGGAGACCAACCCGCAGCTGCAGCGGATCTACGGCACCGCCTGGGAGACCAAGGACGCGCTCAAGGAGTACCTGGCCTTCCTGGAGGAGGCGGAGAAGCGCGACCACCGCAGGCTCGGCGCTGAGCTGGACCTGTTCTCCATCCCGGACGAGATCGGCTCCGGGCTGGCGGTCTTCCACCCCAAGGGCGGCGTCGTCCGGCGGGAGATGGAGGAGTACTCGCGCAAGCGGCACGAGGAGGCGGGGTACGAGTTCGTCTACACCCCGCACGCCACCAAGGGGAAGCTGTTCGAGAAGTCGGGCCACCTCGACTGGTACGCGGACGGCATGTACCCGCCCATGCAGCTGGACGGCGGCATCGACTACTACCTCAAGCCGATGAACTGCCCGATGCACAACCTGGTCTTCGGCGCGCGCGGCCGGTCCTACCGGGAGCTGCCGCTGCGCATGTTCGAGTTCGGCACCGTGTACCGGTACGAGAAGTCGGGCGTGGTGCACGGCCTGACCCGGGCCCGCGGCTTCACCCAGGACGACGCGCACATCTACTGCACCAAGGAGCAGATGGCCGATGAGCTGGACTCGCTGCTCACCTTCGTGCTGGACCTGCTCCGCGACTACGGCCTGAACGACTTCTACCTGGAGCTGTCCACCAAGGACCCGGAGAAGTCCATCGGCTCCGACGAGGTGTGGGCCGAGGCCACCGAGACGCTGCGCCAGGCGGCCGGGAAGCAGGGCCTGGAACTGGTCATGGACCCGGGCGGCGCGGCGTTCTACGGGCCGAAGATCTCGGTGCAGGCCCGGGACGCGATCGGCCGGACCTGGCAGATGTCCACCATCCAGGTCGACTTCAACCTGCCGGAGCGCTTCGACCTGGAGTACACCGCCGCGGACGGCACCCGGCAGCGCCCGGTGATGATCCACCGCGCGCTGTTCGGCTCGATCGAGCGGTTCTTCGCGGTGCTGCTGGAGCACTACGCGGGCGCGTTCCCGGCGTGGCTGGCCCCGGTGCAGGCGGTGGGCATCCCGATCGCCGCCGAGCACGTCCCGCACCTGGACGGGGTCGCGCGGCGGCTGCGCGCCGAGGGCATCCGGGTCGAGGTGGACGCCGGCGACGACCGGATGCAGAAGAAGATCCGCAACGCCCAGAAGCAGAAGGTCCCGTTCATGCTGCTGGCCGGGGACGACGACGTGAGCAAGGGCGCCGTCTCCTTCCGGTACCGCGACGGGTCGCAGAACAACGGCGTCCCGATCGACGAGGCCGTGCGCGAGATCGCCGAGGCGGTCCGCGAGCGGAAGTAGCCCCGCACCCGGCTCCGGCCCGGAGCCGGCCCCGCCCGCGCCCCCTCCGCCCCGCGGCGGGGGCGCCGCCGTGTCGCACCGTACGGCGCCGGGGGCGCGCGGAGGGTAGCGTGGGGGGCCGTCCGGCACGGGTCGGGCGGTCCGCGGACCGGAGACGACGGAATGCTTCGAAGAACGACCATCATCACCGCCGTCAAGCGCCTGATCATCGGCCTCTTCACCGCTCAGGCGGCCGCGATCATCGGCCTGATCGGCATCGACCTGTGGCGCAAGCGGGTCCGCCCCAAGCGCGCCCGCTTCCCGCGGACCGCGCCCAAGGAGCTGCCGGTCGGCGAGAACCTCGTCACCACCTACACCTACGGCGAGGACCTCTTCTCCGACATGCTGGACGCGATCAGGGGGGCGCGCCGGCGCATCCTGTTCGAGTCCTACATCGTCAAGGGCGACCAGACCGGGCGGGAGTTCAAGCGCGAGCTGATCGCCGCCGCCGAGCGCGGCGTGGAGGTCCACGTCGTCTACGACGGCTTCGCCAACCTGGTGGTGCCGCGCTCCTTCTTCCGCTTCCCGCCCTCGGTGAGCGTGCTGCGCTTCCCGGTGGTGCACCCCGGTGTGCTGCTGCTGGACGTCCGCAAGATCGGCCGGGACCACCGCAAGATCCTCACCGTGGACGGCGAGGCCGGCTTCGTCGGCGGCTACAACGTCGGCAAGGCCTACGCCACCGAGTGGCGCGACACCCACCTGGGCATCTCCGGGCCGGCCGTGTGGGAGCTGGAGAACGCCTTCTGCGAGTTCTGGAACCGGCACCGCCGGGCGGGCCAGCCCCGGCTCACCGCGATCGGCGAAGCGCAGTGGACGCCCGCGATCAAGGCCCAGCGCAACATGCCTGACCTGCTCGTCTACCCGATCCGCGGGATGTACCTGGACGCGATCGACCGGGCCCGGGAGCACATCTACATCACCCAGGCCTACTTCATCCCGGACCGGGAGATCGTCGAGGCGCTGGTGGCCGCCGCCCAGCGCGGGGTGGACGTGCGGGTGCTGGTGCCGGCCGAGTCCAACCACATCGTCGCGGACTGGATGTCGCGCGGGCTGTACGGCGCGCTGCTGCGCGGCGGGGTCACCCTGTGGCGGTTCCGCGGCGCGATGGTGCACGCCAAGACCGCCACCATCGACGGCCGCTGGTCCACGGTGGGCACCGCCAACGTGGACCGGCTCAGCCTCACCGGGAACTACGAGATCAACGTCGAGATCTACGACGACGGCGTGGCCGCCCACCTGGAGGAGGTCTTCGCCAACGACAGCACCAACGCGGTGCCGCTGACCGAGGCGGAGTGGCGCGGCAGGCCGCTGCTGGCCAAGCTCACCGAGCGCGTCATCGGGCCGCTCCGGCCGCTGTTCTGAGCCGCCGGCCGCGCGGCCGGAGCGGCCCCGGGCCCTTACGTTCCGCCCAAGCGTTTGTTAGAAAAAGGGGATACCGGGCGGGTCCGGTGTGCGGCCGGTGCGGGACGGGACCGGCCGCACACCGGGCCCCGGAGCGCGCGGGCGGACCGGGAGGCGGAATGGGCGGGATCTGCGAAGGCCGGGTGGCGCTGGTGACCGGCGCCGGCCGGGGGCTGGGCCGGGCCCACGCCCTGGAGTTCGCCCGGCAGGGCGCCCGGGTCGTGGTCAACGACGTCGGGGTGGAGCTGGACGGCGCCGGCGGTTCCGCGGCCCCGGCCGAGGAGGTCGCGGCGGAGATCCGCGCGGCCGGCGGCGAGGCGGCCACCGCCACCGGCGACATCGCCACCGCCGCCGGTGCGGCCGAGGCGGTGGACACCGCGCTGCGGGCCTTCGGCCGGCTGGACACCCTGGTGAACAACGCCGGGTTCCTGCGCGACCGGATGCTGGTCAACCTCTCCGAGGAGGAGTGGGACGCGGTGCTGCGGGTGCACCTCAAGGGGCACTTCCTGGTGCTGAGGCAGGCCGGCGCGCACTGGCGGGCGGAGGCGAAGGCGGGCCGGCCGCCGGTCGCGCGGGTGGTCAACACCTCCTCGGGGGCGGGGCTGCTGGGCAGCGTGGGCCAGGCCAACTACTCCGCGGCCAAGGCGGGGATCATCGGCCTCACCCTGGTCGCCGCGGCCGAGCTGGGCCGGTACGGGGTGGCGGTGAACGCGATCGCCCCGGCGGCGCGCACCCGGATGACCGAGGGGGCGTTCGCGGCGGAGATGGCCCGCCCCGGCGGCGCCGCGTTCGACGCGATGGACCCGGCCAACGTCTCGCCCCTGGTGGTCTGGCTGGGGTCGGCGGAGTGCGCCGGGGTCACCGGCAGGGTCTTCGAGGCCGAGGGCGGCCGGATCTGCCTGATGGACGGCTTCCGGCACGGCCCGGTCGCGGACCGGGGCGCCCGCTGGGACCCGGCCGACGTCGGCGCCGCCGTGCGCGGGCTGCTCCGCGGCGCCCCGGAGCCGGAGCCGGCCTACGGGGCCTGATCCCGCCTCCGGGCGCCGGGCCCCGCCGCCCGCTCTTCCCGGGGCCGCCGCTCCCGGTGCGGCGGTACGGCCGGAACCGGCCGGGCGCCCCGCGGCCGCCGGACCCGGGCGCGGACCGCCCCCGCCCGGGGAGCACCGTCCCCGGCGGGACCGGTCCCCCGGCACCGGTCGCCGCCGCTGCTCGGCGCGGCGGCCGGCGGCCCCGGGGCGGTGCGGGGCCGGAGCGGCCGCGGCAGGAGGCGATGCGCCGCCGGCGCCGGAGGGCCGGGACACGCGTACACCTTCCCGTCGCCGGATTCCTCACCTCCCGTCCGGAAGAAGTACCCTCGCGTCACCGGCGCGTGATGCCATTGCGCCTTCGATCGCCGGGCTCGCACCCCGGTCCCGGCGGAACGATCCCGAAACGGAAGAACCGAGCGATGCCGAAGAAGACGACCGCCTCGTTGAACGCGAACCGCTCCTCGCTGCCGCACAAGGTGCGCTACGCGCTGCGCAACCCGGGGAGGATCCTGCCCTACGTGCAGCGCTCCGCACGGGACCTGAAGTTCCGCCTGCTCCACCGGGACCACGTCTCCTACTACCGGGCGGTGATGGCCTCCGACGCGGCGCGGGACCCCAAGTCGGCGGTCGGCAGCCGGAACGAGGCGCGGTGGCTCGCGCTCGGCAAGATGCAGTTCGACTACCTGGTCGAGCACGGGCTCAAACCGGACCGGAGGATGCTCGACATCGGCTGCGGCAACCTGCGGGCGGGCTGGCGGTTCATCGACTACCTGGACGAGGGCAACTACTACGGCATCGACATCTCCCCGGACATCCTGATCGCGGCCAAGAAGGTGCTGGCCGAGCGCGGCCTGCAGGACAAGCTGCCGCACCTGACCATCACCCAGGACCTCACCTTCGACTTCCTGCCGGACGGCCGGTTCGACGTGGTGCACGCGCACAGCGTCTTCTCGCACTCGCCCATCGAGGTCATCGACGAGTGCCTGGCGCATGTGGGGCGGATCCTGGCGCCCGGCGGCTTCTTCGACTTCACCTTCGACCGGACCGAGGGCGCCGAGCACCACGTGCTGCGCGAGGACTTCTACTACCGGACGGGGACGCTCATCGCCCTCGCCGAGAAGCACGGCCTGCAGGCGCGGTTCATGGACGACTGGGAGAAGCGCCCGCACGGCCAGTCCAAGATCCGGGTCACCGCGGGGCCGTGACGCCCCCGCCGGCCTCCGCCGCGCCCTCAGCGGAGGGCGGTCCCAGCACCCCCTCGGCGTAGGAGAGGAGCAGGGAGAGCGCGCGCTCGCGGGTCAGCGACGCGTTCCCGCCGACGATGTGCACCCCGTAGGCGTCCTCCAGGGCGACCAGGTGCTCGGCGGCGGTCCCCGCGGGCAGGAGGGGGCGGAACACCCCGGCCCGGGCACCGCGCTCGATCAGCCGGGTGTACATCCCCACCTGGCGCAGCCAGAACTCCGTGGACAGCCGGGCGTGCCGCTCCTCGCGCCGGGCCGCGCCGAACAGCTGCGCGATCGCGCTGACCAGCAGGTCGTCCGGGCCGCTGGGCAGCCCGGCGGCGAGCAGCAGGGGCAGCGCCTCGGCGGGATCGGCGCACTCCTCGGCGATCCGCTCCCGGCCGACGCAGAACCGCCGCACCGCGTCGCCGCGGACCGCCGCGACCAGGTCGTCCATCTGCGGGAAGTAGTAGATGACCGCGGCCGGGGAGAGCCCCGCCCGCGCCGCCACCTGCCGCGCCGTCACACCGGAGGGGCCGGCGTCGGCGATCACCGCCATGGTCGCGTCGATCAGCGCCCGCCGCCGCCGCTCCTGGTCCTTGCGCCGGCCCATCGCCTCGGACTCAGCCCCCTCCCGGGTCCGCGCCGCGCGCCCTCCGCGCCGGCGGTGGCCAGTCTCTCGCACCGGGCCGGGCGGGGGGAGGCCGCGGGGCTCCTCCGGGAAGCCGCGCGGGCATTGTCCGGAGGGTCGCACCTCTGTACTCTGAACAACCGTTCAGGGAACGTCGATGGCGGGATCGCCGGAGACCGCCGGCGGTCACCGCGGTGCGGGAGGCGGCTGTGCGGGACGTGACGGTCTGGACCGGGGGAACCGTATGGACCGGTGAGGGCGGCGCCGGCGCGCTCGCCGCGGCGCACGGGCGGATCGTCGCCGTCGGCGCCGAGGCCGAGGCGCTCACCGGGGCGGCGGCCGAGGTCGTCGACCTGGACGGCGGCCTGCTCATGCCGGCCTTCGGCGACGGCCACGCCCACCCGCTCTTCGGCGGGCTGGAGGCGCAGGGCCCGCCCGTCCGCGACCTGGCCGACCCGGAGGCGGTGGCGGCCGCGGTGGGGCGCTGGGCCGCCGAGAACCCCGGGGCCGAGTGGATCGTCGGCGGCAGCTACGACCCCGCGATCGCGCCGCGCGGCGAGTTCGACGCCCGGGTGCTCGACGCCGCCGTGCCCGACCGCCCGGTCGTGCTGCACGCCTACGACTACCACACCGTCTGGGTCAACTCCGAGGCGCTGCGCCGGGCCGGCGTCACCGCCGGGACCCCCGACCCGGACGGCGGGACCATCGTCCGCCGCGCCGACGGCACGCCCATGGGCACGCTGCGCGAATGGGGCGCCGTCGACCTGGTCCTGGACCTGGTCCCCGAGGAGGCCGCCGGCGACCGGGTGCGCGCCCTCGCCGACGCCGGGCGGCGCTACCTGCGCTCGGGCATCACCTGGTACCAGGACGCCTGGGCCGACCCGCCGACCGTCGCCGCCTACCTGGAGGCCGCCCGGCGCGGCTCCCTGCTCACCCGGGCCGACCTGGCCCTGCGCGCCGACCCCGGCGAGTGGCGCGACCAGCTCTCCGCCTTCCCGGAACTGCGCGAGGAGGTCGGCGCCGAGCCCGCCGCGGCCGGGCTGCTCACCGTGCGCACCGTCAAGTTCTTCGCCGACGGGGTGATCGAGGGCGGTACGGCCGCCCTGCTGGAGCCCTACACCGACTGCCCGCACTCGCGCGGCATGCCGGTGTGGCCCGGGGCGGCACTGGCCGAGGCGGTGGCCGCCTTCGACCGGCTCGGCTTCGAGGTGCACATCCACGCCATCGGCGACGCCGGCGTCCACAGCGCCCTGGACGCGCTGGAGCGGACGGCCCGCACCAACCCGCCCCGGCCGCGCCGCCCGGTCATCGCGCACACCCAGCTCGTCGACCCGGCCGACCTGGAGCGGTTCGCCCGGGTCGGGGCGGTCGCCAACTTCGAGCCGTACTGGGCCCAGCTCGACCCGCTCCAGGTGGACCTGACCATCCCGCGCCTGGGCGAGGGCCGCGCCGCGCTGCAGTACCCGATGGCGACCCTGCTCCGCGGCGGCACCCGGCTGAGCTTCGGCAGCGACTGGCCGGTCAGCACCGAGCGCCCGCTGGACGGGATCCAGGTGGCCGTCACCCGCCGCACCTTCGACGGCGCCCCCGCCGAGGGCTGGATCCCCGAGGAGCGGCTCACCGCGGAGCAGGCCCTCACCGCCTACACCGCCGGCTCCGCCTACCAGGCCGGCGCCGAGCACCGCCGCGGCACCCTCCGCCCCGGCGCCGACGCCGACCTGGTCTGGCTGGACCGCGACCCGCGCGCGGTCGACCCGATGGAGATCGCCTCGATCGCCGAGCGCGGCACCTGGCTGGCCGGCCGCCGCGCCGCCTGACCCCGCACCGCGCGCCGGCCCGGTGCGGGCGGGACCGGGGGCCGGGGCGGGGGAAAACGGGTTGCCGCTCTTCTCCCCGCTCCGGCACCCTTGCAGGGAAACGGACAAAGCGCCCCTGCGCGCCCGTCCTCCCGACCCCGAAGGAGCCGTTGCGTGCAGGCAGCCGTCGCCGTGACCCCCGCCCGTGTCCCCGAGCTGCTGCTCGGGCTGGCCACCGTCCGCCCCGTCTTCCTCTGGGGCGCCCCCGGGATCGGGAAGTCGTCGCTGGTGCGGCGGTTCGCGGAGTCGCTGGGCCTGGAGTGCGTGAGCCTGCTGGGCACCCAGCTCGCCCCCGAGGACCTCATCGGGGTGCCGCAGATCCGCGACGGGCGGTCGGTGTTCTGCCCGCCGGAGGCCATCGCCCGGGACGAGCCCTACTGCCTCTTCCTGGACGAGCTCAACGCCGCCTCCCCGGACGTGCAGAAGGCGTTCTACTCGCTCATCCTGGACCGCCGCATCGGCGGCTACGAGCTGCCCGCGGGCAGCATCGTGATCGGCGCGGGCAACCGCGCCACCGACGGCGCGCTCGCCCGGCCCATGGCGTCCGCGCTGGTCAACCGGCTCACCCACGTGCACCTGCAGGCATCGGCCACCGACTGGCTCGCCTGGGCCGCCGACGGCGGCATCCACCCCTGGGTCACCGACTACATCACCGACCGGCCCGACCACCTCTGGTCGGCACCGCCCAAGACCGAGGAGCCGTTCTCCACGCCGCGCTCCTGGCACATGCTCTCCGACGCGCTGCACTCCTTCGGCCCCGGCGTGGACGAGGAGACCCTCGCCGCCATCGCGCACGGCACCCTCACCCCGGCGCACGCCACCGCCTTCTGCGGCTACGCCAAGGTGGTGCGCAGCCGGTACGGCCTGGAGGCCGTCATCAAGGGCGACGCCCGCTGGCCGCACCGCCCCGAGGACCGCGACCTGCTCTACTTCCTCGCCGACGCGTTCCGCGGCCGCCTGGTCAAGGAGCTCCCCGCGAGCAAGGAGCACGCCTCCCCGGCGGTGCTGCAGACCGTGCACCGCTCCAAGGCGCTGCTGGTCCAGCTCGCCGAGGTCTCGGTGGAGGTGGCGCGCTCGGTCATCGCCGACGGCCCCGACGGCGAACCGGTGCTGCCCTCCTGGTTCCTGGTCGAGGCGGCCCGGGACATGCCCCGGCTGGTCGAGGCGCGCCGGTGAGCCGGGGCGGGAAGCGCGGAAAGGGCAAGCGGCCCGACCCGGCCCGGGAGGCCTTCGAGCGGGGGGCCGCCGCGGCCGCGGCCCACCCGGTGCTCGCCGGCATCGAGGTGCGCTACTGCGCGGAGGAGTGCACGGAGGTCGCGCCGGGCGGAATGGCCGCGGTCGACTCCAACGGCACCGTGCACATCGACGCCTCCCGGCGGGCCGAGCCGGCCGAGTGGGCGTGGGCCATCGCGCACTGCGTGCTCCACCTGGGCTTCGGTCACGCGCCCGCGGCCGCCGGGGAACCGGAGCAGCCGGACGCCGCCCTGGCCGCGGCCAGGTGCGCCGCGGTCGCCCGGTTCCAGGCGGCCCTCGGCGGGCCCGGCACCCCGCCCGCGCACGTCCCCCCGGACTTCCCCGGAACCGACGAGGAGGCCCTCGCCGCGCGGTGGCGCCGCGACGGCGTCCCCGAGGAGTACGCCCACTGCGGCCCCGGCGGGTCCGGCCCCGACCACCGGCTGCTCCGCTGGCAGGGCTTCCAGCGGCCGCCGGACTGGCAGCGGGCGTTCGCGCACGGGCTGACCCGGACCATGTCCGCGGCGATGGAGCAGGCCGGCGGCAGGCCCCTGGGGCCGGACGGCCGCGTCCGGGAGAGGCGCCCCTGGGAGCGGGCGCTGGAGTGGTTCATCTCCTCCTACCCGCTGCTCGGCGGCATCGCCGCCGGGATGGAAACGGTCGCCGACCCGGACCTGGCCCGGACGCACGGCATCGCGATCGCCGCGGTGGACGCCTCCGCCGGCGAGATCTACCTCAACCCGTTCGCCTCGCACACCGACGAGGAGTGGCGGTTCATCCTCGCCCACGAGATGCTGCACGCCGCGCTCCGCCACGGGGACCGGTGCGGCCCGCGCGACCCCTACCTGTTCAACGTCGCCGCCGACTACGTGATCAACGGCTGGCTGCGCGAGATGGAGGTGGGCGCGATGCCGCACGGGGTGCTGCACGATCCGCGGCTGGCCGGCCTCTCCGCCGAGGAGGTCTACGACCGCATCGCCGCGGACGCGCGCCGGATCCGCCGGCTGTCCACCCTGCGCGGCAAGGGGGCCGGCGACGTCCTCGGCGAGCCCCTGCCCCGGCCGCCCAAGGACTACGTCGACCTGGACGGGTTCTACCGGCGCGGCCTGGTCCGCGGCCTGGAGCTGCACGACCGCGGGGAGCGCGGGCTGCTCCCGGCCGGCCTGGTGGAGGAGATCCGGGCGCTGGCCCACCCGCCGCCGCCCTGGGACGTCCGGCTGGCCCGCTGGTTCGACGAGTTCGTGCCCCGCCCGCAGGCGGTCCGCTCCTACGCGCGCCCGTCCCGGCGCCAGGCGTCCACCCCGGACATCCCGCGCGCAGGCCGCCACTTCCCGCCGGAGGAGGTGGAGCGGTGCACCTTCGGGGTCGTGCTGGACACCTCCGGCTCGATGGACGCCCGGCTGCTCGGCAAGGCCCTGGGCGCCATCGCCTCCTACGCCGAGGCCCGCGACGTCCCCGCCGCCCGGGTGGTCTTCTGCGACGCCGCCCCCTACGACGCCGGCTACCTCGCCCCCGCCGAGATCGCCGACCGGGTACGGGTCCGGGGCCGCGGCGGAACGGTGCTCCAGCCCGGCATCGACCTGCTGCACCGCGCCGGCGACTTCCCGGCCGCGGCGCCGCTGCTGGTCATCACCGACGGCCGGTGCGACACCCTGCGGGTCCGCCGCGAGCACGCCTACCTCCTGCCGCGCGGCGACCGGCTCCCGTTCCGCCCGGCCGGCCCGGTCTTCGAGATCCACTGACCCCGGCCGGGCGGCCGTCACCGGCGGGTGCTCGAATGGGGCCATGATCGTTCGCGACATGCTCCCCGAGGAGGCCGCCGAGGTCGGAGAGCTGCGGGTCGCCGCCTACCGGGCCGAGGACCTGCTCTCCGTGCACCCGCCCTACGCCGAGGTGCTGCGCCGCCTCGGGACGGGCGGCAAGGGCGAGATCCTGGTGGCCGCCGGCCCCGGCGGGGCGCCCGCGCTGCTCGGCACCGTCATGATCGAGCCCTGGACGCCCGGCAGCGAGGTCGCCCGCGGAGCGCACGAGGCGGAGGTCCGCGCCCTGGCGGTCTCCCCGGAGGCCCGCGGCCGCGGCGTCGCGCGGGCCCTCATGGCCGAGCTGGAGAAGCGCGCCGCCGCCCGCGGCGCCGACCGGGTCGTGCTCTCCACCCAGCCCGCGATGGCGGCGGCGCAGCGCCTCTACGCCTCCCTCGGCTTCACCCGCCTGCCGGATCGGGACTGGAGCCCGGTCCCCGGCTTCACCCTGCTGGCCTACGGCAAAGACCTCTGACCGCCCCGCGCCACCGGCACGGGGCGGCCGGATCCGAGCGGATCACCCGAACAGTTCGTCCGCGGTGTCGACGGTGGGGGCCCGGCGGATCCAGGTCTCCAGGATTTTGCGGTCGGCGCAGGAGGTGATGTGCTTGCGGGCCTGTTCGCCGACGGGGATGCCGCGTGCCTCCAAGAACGCGATGATGGCGCGCGCCTCACCCTCGGTGAGGCCTCTTCCGTGGTGCCTGCGGGCGAATTCGGTCCTGAAGGTGCTTCCGCTCTCCGCCATCAGCGCCTCTCAGTCGAACAGTTCGTCCGCGGTGTCGATGGTGGCGGCCCGGCGGATCCAGGTCTCCAGGGCCGTGCGGTCGGTGCAGGAGGTGATGCGCTTGCGGGCCTGTTCGCCGACGGGGATGCCGCGTGCCTCCAGGACCACGATGACGGCGCGCGCCTCGCCTTCGGTGAGGCCCTCGGCGCGGCCTTCGGCGCGGCCTCTTCCGTGGTGCCTGCGGGCGAATTCGGTCTTGAGGGCGCTTCCGCTCTCTGCCATCAGTGCCTCCCAGTGGGTCCGGGCCGCCGCCGAGAACTCGGCGAGCACGTAGTCATGGTAAACGGCGAAGCGATCGTCGGACACGGAACGCAGCGCCTCGGCGAAGGCGCGGAGCGTCTTCTCCTGATTCTCCTGATCGGAGCCGTGCGCGAGGGCCGAGAGGGCGGCCAGCTCCGGGTCGGCGCGGGCCTCCTCGGCCGAGGTGACCACCGGTATCTCGGCGGGGCCGAGGACGATGGGGCGCAGTACCCACTCCGGGTGCCCGATGTCGATCGGGGAGCGGGCCCAGCGGGCGGTCCGCTCGGTCCAGCAGATCACCAGGAGGAGCGCCGGGCATTCCAGCCGGGCCCGCACCGTGGCGAGGTAGACCGGCCAGCTGAACCTCTTGCGCTCGTCCCGGCCGCGCTGGACCTCCACCACGATGCCGAACCTGTTCTCCCCGGAGCCGTCCGCGAGGGCGACCACGGTGTCTCCCCGGTACTCCTTCGGCTGGAGGTCGTTGCAGTCGGACGAGGCGGCTCTCGCGGAGGCGTACTCCGGAAGCGGGTGGTCGAATACGGATTCGAGGAGGAAGGGGGCGAGTTCCGGCCGGTTCCGGAAGAACTCGGTCCGGAGCTCGTGCTCAGGGCTGGGCATGCTGGGACGGTAGCGGCGAAGTCTCCGCAACCGGGGGAGAAGCAGGGAAAACCGCGTCTGCTGGAATTCCAGGTCGCGGAGGGGTCAGCCGGCGGCGAGGCGCTCGGCCGCGGCGGCGGTGCGGGCGATCTCGGCGGCGACCAGGCGCGGGGCGTCGGCCATCGGGATGTGGCCGCAGCCGAGCAGGGTGACCAGGCGGGCGTGCGGGATGCGGCGCAGCGCGCGCGGTGCGCCGGACGGGGGGAGGAGCCGGTCGCGGTCGCCCCAGGCGATGGTCACCGGGCAGGGGACCGGGGAGCCGAACCGGTAGGACGCGATCCGCGGGACCAGCCGGACGAACGGGGAGTCCGCGCTGACCAGGGTCGCGTCGAAGGCGAGGTGCGCGGCGGCGGGGGAGGCCGGGTCGCCGCGCAGCACCCGGCGGGCGATGGCGCGGGCCGGCGGGCTGGTCGCGGCGGCCACCCGGACCGGCTCGGGGACCCGGCCGGCCGCGCGGGCGCCCGCGGCCAGCAGCCGCAGCCCGGCGTGCGTGGCGGCCGGGGCGAACCCGGCGGGGGAGAAGGCGGTGACCGAGGCGGCGAACCCGCGCGCGCCCAGCTCCAGCGCGAGCGCCCCGCCCAGCGAGTTGCCGGCCAGGTGCGGCCGCTCGAAGCCGAGCTCGGAGCAGATCCGCTGCACCGTGTCGGCCAGCGAGGCGACGTCGTAGCGGGCGCCGGGCGGCGGGGCGTCGGAGGCGCCGAACCCGGGCAGGTCCGGTGCGAGCAGCCGGTGCGCCCCGGCCAGCTCCCGCATCACCGGGTACCAGGTCTGCCGCCGGTGCCCCAGGCCGTGCAGCAGCACCACCGGGGTGCCCGATCCGGCGAGGTCGTAGACGACCGCCCCGCGGCCCTCCGGCGCGGGGACGGCCGCCCTTCTCCGGCGGCGGGTCGGCGTCGGCGCGCTCACCTCGGTCCTCCCCGGGGTCGTTCGCGGTCCGGTCGGGACAACGGTACCGGCCGCCCGGGAAGCGTCCGCGGCCGGAGCCCTTCCCGCGCCGGTGCCGGGGGCTCCGATGGCCGGTGCGGGCAGGGCGCCGCCTTCTCCGCGGACGGAGGCGGAACGGCGCCCGTCCCGGTGGAGCCCCCTCCGGCGATCTCATGGCGGGCGCTCCGCGGCCGCCGCCCCCAGGCCTCCGCGCCGGCCGGGAGGGCGGCGGCTCGGGCAGGGGCGGCCCGCCGGCCGGAGCGGCTCGGCGGGCCCGGGGCCCTGTCCGGAGGGGAGCAGCCGGACCGCGCGGGTCAGGCGGGCAGGCCCAGCTCCCGGGCGATGAGCATCTTCTGCACCTCGGAGGTGCCCTCGCCGATCTCCAGGATCTTGGCGTCCCGGTAGAACCGGCCGACCGGGTACTCGTTCATGAACCCGTAGCCGCCGAAGACCTGGGTGGCGTCCCGGCTGTTGTCCATGGCGGCGTTGGACGCCACCAGCTTGGCGATCGCCGCCTCCTTCTTGAACGGCTCCCCGGCCAGCATCCGGGCGGCGGCGTCGTAGTAGGCCAGCCGGGCGGTGTGCGTGCGGGCCTCCATCTCCGCGATCTTGAACTGGATCGCCTGGTAGCCGCCGATCGCGGAGCCGAACGCCTCGCGCTCGGCCGCGTAGCGCAGGCTCTCGTCCACGCAGCCCTGGGCCAGTCCGACGGAGAGCGCGGCGATGGCGATCCGGCCCTCGTCCAGGATGCGCAGGAACTGGGCGTAGCCGCGCCCGCGCTCGCCGACCAGGTTGGCCTCGGGCACCCGGACGTCGTCGAAGGAGAGCTCGCGGGTGTCCGAGGCGTTCCAGCCGACCTTGGAGTACTTCCTGCCGACGGTGAAGCCGGGGGTGCCGGAGGGGATGAGGATCGCGGAGATCTCCGGGCGGCCGTCCGGGCGCTCCCCGGTCACCGCGGTCACCGTCACCAGTGAGGTGATGTCGGTTCCGGAGTTGGTGATGAAGCACTTCGACCCGTTCACCACCCACGCGCCGCCCTCCAGCCGGGCGGTGGTCCGGGTGGCGCCCGCGTCGGAGCCGCCGCCCGGCTCGGTCAGGCCGAAGGCGCCCAGCGCCTCGCCCGAGCAGAGCCGGGGCAGCCAGGTCTTCTTCTGCTCCTCCGAACCGAACCGGTGGATCGGCATGGCGCCCAGCGACACCCCGGCCTCCAGGGTGATCGCCACCGAGGAATCGACCCGGGCCAGCTCCTCCAGGGCCAGGCAGAGTGCGAAGTAGTCGCCGCCCATGCCGCCGTGCTCCTCCGGGAACGGCAGCCCGAACAGGCCCATCCGGCCCATCTTGGCGACGATGTCGTAGGGGAACTCCCCGCGCTCGTAGAGGTCGCCGATGACCGGCGCCACCTCCTCGCGGGCGAACGCCTCGACGGTGGCCCGCAGCTCCTCGTGCTCGGCGGACAGGGCGGTGGATCGGGTCATCGCGGTCATTCCTGCTCCTCGGCGGGTTCGTCCGGTGCGGGCTGGTCGGGGGCGGCGGATCCGGCGCCGCCCGGCGGGGCCGGGGCGGGGGTGTCCGCGCCGGCGGGGGCGATGGTGGCCAGGACCGCGTCCATGGCCACCGCGTCTCCGGGGCGCACCGCCAGGTGGGCGACGGTCCCGTCGACGGGGGAGGCGACCGAGTGCTCCATCTTCATCGCCTCGACGACGACGACCGGCGCCCCGGCCCGGACCTCGTCGCCGACCGCGACCGGCACCGCGAGCACGGTCCCGGGCATCGGGCTGCGCAGCGGCCCGTCGTCGGCGGCGGCCGGGCCGCGCATCGGGGCCACCGACGGGGCGTCGGAGAACGACCAGGCCGCGCCGGCCAGGCCGAGCCAGAGCTCGCCGCCGCGGGCGGCCCGGGCGTAGCGCTCGGTGCGCCCGGCCAGGGCCACGGTCAGGGTGCGGCCGTCGGCGGAGCGCGCGGCGGAGGCCTCGGCCGGCTCCGCCCCCTCGACCCGGACCCGGTAGCGCCGGGCGCCGCCGGCAGCCGCACCGGGCTCGGCCGGGCCGAGCCGGTGCACGTCCACCGCGACCGGGTCCCGGCCCGGCGCCCGCAGCCGCCAGGTGGTCCACTCCCGGCCGCCGACCCGCCACCCGCTGGGCACCTCGAACGGGTCGGCTCCGGCGCCCTCCGGCTCCAGGCCCAGCTGGTGGTCGAGGGCGGCCGCGGCGTACACCTCCTCGGGCACCGCGCGCTCCGGGGAGGGGACCAGCTCCGGCCGGACCTGCTCGGTCAGGTCGGTGCTCAGGTCGCCGGCGGCGACCGCCGGGTGCGCCAGCAGCCGGCGCAGGAACGCGACGTTGGTGCCGCAGCCGAGCAGGGTGTAGCCGGACAGCGCGGCCGAGGCCCGGTGCAGCGCGGAGGCCCGGTCCGGCGCCCAGGCGACCACCTTGGCGAGCATCGGGTCGTAGGCGGAGGTGACCTCGGTGCCCTCGTCCAGCCCGGAGTCGACCCGGACGTGCTCGCCGGCCGGCTCGTCCAAGCGCAGCACGGTCCCGCCGGTGGGCAGGAAGTCGCGGGCGGGGTCCTCGGCGTAGACCCGGCACTCCACCGCGTGCCCGGTCAGCTCCACGTCGGCCTGGCCGAACGGCAGCGGCTCGCCCTGCGCCACCCGGAGCTGGAGCTCGACCAGGTCGATGCCGCGCCGCCCGCGGATCGCGACGGCCTCCTCGGTGACCGGGTGCTCGACCTGGAGCCGGGTGTTCATCTCCAGGAACGCGTACTCCGGGGCGGAGCCGCCGGGCCCGCCCTGCACGATGAACTCCACCGTGCCCGCGCCCACGTACCCGCAGGCCTTGGCCGCGGCGACCGCGGCCTCGCCCATCGCGGCGCGCAGCGCGGGGTCGACCAGCGGGGACGGCGCCTCCTCCACGATCTTCTGGTGCCGCCGCTGCAGGCTGCACTCGCGCTCGCCCAGGTGCAGCACGGTGCCGTGGCCGTCCGCCAGGACCTGCACCTCGATGTGGCGGGGCCGCTCGACGTACCGCTCGACCAGCAGCGTCGCGTCGCCGAAGGCGGCCCGGGCCTCGCGGCGCGCGGCCGCGGCGGCGCCGGCCAGCTCCTCGGGGGAGCGGACCAGCCGCATGCCCTTGCCGCCGCCGCCCGCCGACGGCTTGATCAGCAGCGGGTATCCGGCCTTGCCGGCGGCGGCGGCGAGGGCGGCGTCGTCCAGCGGCGCGCCGGGCTCCTCGGCGAAGCCGGGCAGCAGCGGCACCCCGGCCGCGGCGACCGCGGCCTTGGCCCGGATCTTGTCGCCCATGGCCTCGATGGCCTCCGGCGGCGGGCCGACGAACACCAGGCCCGCCGCGGCGCACTCGCGGGCGAAGCCGGCGTTCTCGGAGAGGAACCCGTAGCCGGGGTGGACCATGGAGGCGCCGGCGGCGCGCGCGGCCCCGACGATCGCCGGGCCGTTCAGGTAGCTGTCGGCCAGTGCGGCGCCGCCGAGGCGGACGGCGGTGTCGGCCTCCCGGACGTGCCGGGCGCCGGCGTCGCCGTCGCCGTGCACCGCCACCGACCGCATGCCGAGCCGGCGCAGCGTGCGCATGATCCGCACCGCGATCTCGCCCCGGTTGGCGACCAGTACCGCGGGGGGCTCGCCGGTGCGGCAGCCGGGGGCCTGCTCTCGGGGGCCCGTCGTCGTCATCGTCAACCTCTCATCCGGCACGGTGGCTCACATCCTGAAGACGCCGTAGCCCACGGGCTCCAGCGGTGCGCGGCGGGCGGCCGACAGGCCCAGGCCGAGCACGGTGCGGGTGTCCGCGGGGTCGATCACGCCGTCGTCCCACAGCCGGGCGGTGGAGTAGTAGGGCTCGCCCTGCTCCTCGTACTGCTCGCGGACGGGCGCCTTGAAGCGCTCCTCCGCCTCGGCGGCCCACTCCTCGCCGCGGGCGGCCATCTGGTCGCGGCGGACCGTGGACAGCACCGAGGCGGCCTGCTCGCCGCCCATCACCGAGATCCGGGCGTTGGGCCACATCCACAGGAACCGGGGCGAGTAGGCGCGGCCGCACATGCTGTAGTTGCCGGCGCCGAAGGAGCCGCCGATGACCACGGTGAACTTGGGGACCCGGGCGCAGGAGACCGCGGTGACCATCTTCGCGCCGTGCTTGGCGATGCCGCCGGCCTCGTAGTCGCGGCCGACCATGAACCCGGAGATGTTCTGCAGGAACACCAGCGGGATGGAGCGGCGGTCGCACAGCTCGATGAAGTGCGCGCCCTTCATCGCCGACTCGGCGAACAGGATGCCGTTGTTGGCGACGATCCCGACCGGGTGGCCGTGCAGGTGCGCGAAGCCGGTCACCAGGGTGGAGCCGTACTCGGCCTTGAACTCGGTGAACTCGCTGGCGTCGACGATGCGGCCGATCACCTCGCGCACGTCGTAGGGGGTGCGGGTGTCGGTCGGCACGATGCCGTACAGCTCGTCGGGGTCGAGCGCGGGCGGCCGGGACTCGCGCCGCTCCCAGGCGGGCTCCGGGCGCGGGCCCAGGGTGCCGGCGATGCCGCGGACGATGGACAGCGCGTGCGCGTCGTCGTCGGCGAGGTGGTCGGTGACCCCGGAGACGCGCGCGTGCAGGTCGCCGCCGCCCAGCTCCTCGGCGGTGACCACCTCGCCGGTGGCAGCCTTCACCAGCGGCGGCCCGCCGAGGAAGATGGTGCCCTGCTCGCGGACGATGACCGCCTCGTCGCTCATCGCCGGGACGTAGGCGCCGCCGGCGGTGCACGAGCCCAGTACCGCGGCCAGCTGCGGGATGCCCAGCCGGGACATGGTGGCCTGGTTGTAGAAGATCCGGCCGAAGTGCTCGCGGTCCGGGAACACCTCGTCCTGCATGGGCAGGAACGCGCCGCCGGAGTCCACCAGGTAGACGCAGGGCAGCCGGTTGTGCAGCGCCACCTCCTGGGCGCGCAGGTGCTTCTTCACCGTCATCGGGTAGTAGGTGCCGCCCTTGACGGTGGCGTCGTTGGCGACGATGACGGCCTCGCGTCCGGCGATCCGGCCCACGCCGGTGATGATGCCCGCCGCGGGGGCGTCGCCGCCGTCCTCGCCGTACAGGCCCCAGGCGGCGAGCGGGGACAGCTCCAGGAACGGCGACCCGGGGTCGAGGACGGCCCGGACCCGGTCCCGGGGGAGGAGCTTGCCGCGTTCGACGTGGCGGATGCGGGTCTTCTCCGGGCCGCCGAGTGAGGCCGCGGCGATCCGCTCCCGCAGCCGGGCGGCGAGGGCCCTGTTGGCCTCGGCGTTCGCGGTGAACGCGGCGCCGCCGGTGTCGACCGCGGAGGAGAGCGCGGGTGCCCTGCTCATCGATTCCCCTCTTGGTTAATGACCGCTAACATGGCTGATGTTAATGATGATTAACATCGGTGTCCAGGGTCACATCGGCCGGGGCGGTGCGGTTCCGCGCCGGTGCCCCGCGGCGGGGTGCGGACCGGCGGAGGCCGGGGAGGACGAGGGGAGCGCCGATGGCCAACCGGGCCGCCGGAGCGCGCCGCGCGGAGATCCTGCGCGCGGCGGCCGAACTGTTCGCGGCGCGCGGCTACCACGGCGCCTCGATCGAGGAGCTGGGGCGGGCGGTGGGCACCAGCGGCCCCGCGCTCTACCGGCACTTCCCGGGCAAGGAGGCGCTGCTCGGCGCGATGCTGCTGGAGATCAGCGAGCGGCTGGCCGCGCAGGGCGCCGAGCTGGCCGCCGCGGCCGCGGGCCCCGGGGCCGCGCTGGACGCCCTGCTCCGCGGGCACATCGACTTCGCGCTGAACGAGCCGGCCCTGATCACCGTGCACGACCGGGAACTCGGCAACGTCCCCGAGCCGGACCGCCGCCGGATCCGCAGCCTGCAGCGCGGCTACACCGAGCGGTGGGTCGCGGTCCTGGCCGAGCTGCGCCCCGGCGTCCCCGCGGAGACCCTGCGGGCCGGCGTGCACGCGGTCTTCGGGCTGCTCAACTCCACCCCGCACAGCGCGGGCCGGCTCGCCCCGGAGCGGATGTCGGCCCTGCTGTTCCGGATGGGGCGGGCCGCCCTGCTCTCCTCCGCGGAGGACGCCCCCGCCGGCTGAGCGCGCCCGGGGGCGGCGCGCCGGCGCGCCGCCCCCGGGGAAAGGCCGGCGGCCGGCCCGCGCACCGCGGGCCGGCCGCCGGGTCCGGTTCTCGGGTCAGCCCCGCCCGGGAGCCGCCGGAGCGGACTCCACGTCCAGGAGCTTCTTCTCCGCGGCCAGGTCGCAGAGGCGCTCGACCTCGGCGTCCACGCTCGCGGCCGGGGCCGCCTGCGGGTTGCCGGGCAGGGCCTCGGCGGCCTCGCCGGGGGCCCCGGGCACCGGCGCCCCCTCTTCCGCGGGGGCCTCTGCGGGGGCTTCCGCAGGGGCCTCCCCGGGCGCTTCGCCGATCCCCTCGGGAAGCTCCGCGGGGGCCTCCCCGGGGGCCTCGGGCAGCTGCCCCTCCGGGGGCTGCGGCTCGGGGTCCTGGGCGCCGGCCACCGGGTTCTCCGGCGGGCTCGCCGCGGACTCGCCGCTCCCCTGGGAGGCGCTCCCAGCGGCCTCGCAGACGGCGGCGATGGCCTCGCGCAGTTCGGGGTCGGGCGGCGCGGCGGCCGCCGCGGAGGAGGCGAACCCCGCTCCGACGAGACCACCGGTCATGAGGACGACGGCCGCCGCCTTGCTGGCACGGTGCATGGTCTTTCCTTCCTCGGGTCGACGACGTCTCGCCCGGTCTCGGGGCCCGGCGTTCACGGGGACGACGGGAGCCCGAGCCGTCGATCACGCTCTGACCAACAAGCGTAACTATCTGTGATTTCTTTAAGGGTCAGCGCCACACGGGCGCCGGGTATCGGAATCCGGGCGGAAGGCAAATCCCCGGCCAAAGGAGGGCCTGGACCGGGCGCGTCCCCCGGGGTCCCGGCCCTGCCCGGCGCTACGTTTGGGGCGAGGCGGACCGGGCAGCCCGTCCCTGAACCAGGGGCCGCCGCGTCGGCGCCTGCCGCCGGGCGGAGGCCGGGGCGGTGCCGGGGCGGCCGAAGGGGGAGGTACGACCATGGCGCGTCCCAATGCGGCACGTCCGAGAATCGTGGTGATCGGCGCCGGGTTCGCCGGCCTGCACACGCTGCGCAGGCTGGAGCGGCGCGTCCCGCGCGGAGCGGCCGAGATCGTCCTCGTCGCTCCCAACGACTACATGCTCTACAGCCCGCTGCTCCCGCAGGTGGCGTCCGGGCTGCTCACCCCGCAGTCGGTGGCGGTGTCGCTGAACAGGGTGCTGCGCCGGACCCGGATGGTCCCCGGAACCGCGGTGGGGGTGGACACCGAGGAGCGGGTGGTGGTGATCGAGAAGATCAACGGCGAGTTCACCCACCAGCGCTACGACCGCCTGGTGCTGGCGCCCGGCAGCCTCACCCGGGCCTTCGACATCCCGGGGCTGCGCGACCACGCCTTCGGCAACAAGAACCTCGCCGAGGCGGTGGTCCTCCGCGACCACGTGCTGGCCCAGCTGGAACTGGCCAACGCCAGCCACGACCCGGTGGAGCGCGAGGAGCGCTGCCGGTTCATCGTGGTGGGCGGCGGCTACAGCGGCACCGAGACGGCGGCCGCGCTGGAGCGGCTCACCCAGGACATGGCGCGCCGCTACCCGGAGCTGCGCCCGCTGATCAGCTGGCACCTGGTCGACGTCGCCCCGCACATCCTGCCCGAGCTCGGCCCCAAGCTCGGCGACGAGGCGCTGGACCTGCTGCGCGGCATGGGAATCGAGATCAAGCTGGGGGTCTCGGTCAAGGAGGCCACCGAGACCCGGGTGACGCTGACCGACGGCCGGGTGCTGCCCTGCCGCACCCTCATCTGGACCGCGGGGACCACGCCCAGCCCGCTGATGGGCGCGCTCGGCGGCGAGGTGGACCGGGGCAGGCTGGTGGTCGGCCCGGACATGGCCGCGCCCGGCCTGCCCGGGGTCTTCGCGCTGGGCGACGGCGCGGCCGTCCCCGACCTGTCCCGGGAGGAGGGGAGGTACTGCCCGCCCACCGCGCAGTACGCGCAGCGGCAGGGCGCCGTCGCCGCGGACAACGTCGTCTCCTCGCTGCTGGGCCGGCCGCTGCGCGAGTTCCACCACAAGGACCTGGGGCTGGTCGTCGACCTGAGCGGCAAGGACGCGCTGGCCCGGCCGCTGGGGTACGAGCTGACCGGCCTGCCGGCGCTCGGCGTGACCCGCGCCTACCACCTGATGGCGGTCCCCTCCGCGCCGTCCCGGGCCCGGGTGCTGGCCAACTGGGCGATCGACACCCTGCTCGGCGGGGAGGTCGCCCGCCTCGGCTTCCACCACGGCAAGCCGTCGGCCTTCGTCGACATGGAACAGGACCACTACCTGGCGGCCGACGCGGTCAAGAAGGAGGCCGCCCGGCTGACCCGGGGCGAGTGAAAGCCCGGCGGGAAGGCGGTACCCGAGACCGCCCCTGACCGGAGGCCGGCTCCGCGCTGCCGCACGGACATGGGTCCCCGTCCGCACCGGAGCCGGCCCTGCGGCGGCCCCGACGCACGTGCTCCGCGGGCGGGGCCGGAGCGCCGGGAGCGGAGGAGGGAGGGGCGGCCCGGACAGGCCGCCCCTCCCTCCTTCCCCGCGCCGCGGGACTCAGCCGGCGATCTCGTAGCCGGCCTCGTCGATCGCGGCCCTGAGCCGCTCGCCCGGGATCGGCTCGCTGCTCGCGATGTCCACCCGGCCGCTGCCGAGGTCGACGTCGACGGAGGTGACCCCGGGGATCTCCGAGACCTCCTCCTTCACCGAGCGGACGCAGTGCTCGCAGGTCATGCCGGTGACCGTGATGGTGGTGGCTGCCACTGGCGGCCTCCCTTTCCGTTGCCGTCTGCCTGGTATCGGGGCCCTTCGATCAGGAGCGCACCAGGCGCGCGATCGCCTCGGAGGCCTCGCGCACCTTCTCCTCGGCCTCCTCGCCGCCGCTGGCGACGGCGTGCCCGACACAGTGCTTGAGGTGCTCGTCGAGCATGGAGAGGGCGAAAGAGCGCAGCGCCTTGTTCACCGCGGCGGTCTGGGTGAGGATGTCGATGCAGTACTCGTCCTCCTCGACCATCCGCTGCAGACCCCGGACCTGGCCTTCGATCCTGCGCAGCCGGTTGATGTGGCTCTGCTTGTCGTCGTGGTAGCCGTAGGTCGCCATCCGGGTGCTCCCCTGGTCTTCTGGTTCCGCAGCCATCAATATACCCCCTGCCGGTATTCAACCACCGGCGGTTCGCCGGGATTCCCGGCGAACCGCCGGGCACGCGGAAGAGGGGCGCCCCGCGGACGGGGCACCCCTCGAGTATCGGGGCAGAACGGGCCGGGCGGAACAGAGCGGCCGCGCGGCCGCTACCGCTCCGGCGCGCGCTGGCCGTAGCCGCCGATCCGCGCGCCGACCTCGGCCATCTCCTCGGCGGACAGCGCCCGGAAGGGGCGGCCCGCGCCCAGTACGCGCAGTGACACCTCGCACAGCCACTCCAGGTGCCGCGCGCGCTCCAGGGCCTGGCCCAGGTCGGCGCCGACGGTCACCGCGCCGTGGTTGCCCAGCAGGCAGCCGCCGGCCCCCTCCAGCGCGCCGGCCGCGGCCTCCGCCAGTTCGGCGGAGCCGTAGGGGGCGTAGCCGACCACCGGCACCCGGCCGCCGAACAGCGCCAGGTAGTAGTGGACCGGGGGGACCTCCTCCACCAGCACCGACAGGGCCACGGCGGAGGGGGAGTGGGTGTGCACCACCGCGCGGGCCGGGGTCCGGGCGTAGACCTCCAGGTGCATGCCCATCTCGCTGGTCGGCGCCAGCGGCGCGTCCACCGCCGCCCCGTCCGGCCGGTGCAGGCCGACCAGGTCCGGGGTCATCGCCGCGTAGTCCAGGCCGCTGGGGGTGACGGCGACCAGCGCGTCCTCCCCGCCGCCGGTGCGCACGCTCACATTGCCCGCGGTCCCGACCACCAGCCCCTCGGCCACCAGTGTCCGGGCCGCGTCCACCACCGCCCGGCGCTCCCGCCCGCACCGCATCGGCGCCTCCGTCTCTTCCGTCTCTTCCGGCTCCTCCGGCGCGGCGCCGGCGCGCCGGGCCGCTCCGCCTCCTCCCGCTCCGCTCACCGGGCGCCTCCGGCCCACAGCGGGCGCACCGCCTCCAGGTGCTCGCGGTAGCGGAGGTAGCCCTCCTCGTACAGCCGGACCGACTCCGGGTCGGGGGCGGCGGTGCGCGGCGTCCGGGTCCAGGCCTCCTCGTCGGCCGGCCCGCCGATGGCGTCCAGGCCCGCCAGCACCGCGCCGCGCGCCCCCACCTGGGCGCCGGCCTTCACGGTCACCGGTACGCCCATCACCCCGGAGAACACCTCGACCCACTGCGGGCTGCGCGATCCGCCGCCGCACAGCACCAGCTCGCCGTCGAGCCCGGCCGCCTCCAGGCAGTGCCGGGCGGCGTAGGCGATGCCCTCGCACAGCGCCCGCACCACGTCGGCGGGCCCGTGGTGCAGGCTGAGCCCGCCGATCTCGCCCCGGGCGAACGGGTCCACGAACGGGGCGCGCTCCCCGGAAGGGGCCAGGTAGGGCAGCATGTGCACGCCCCGGGCCCCCGGCGGGGACGCGGCCAGCAGCCCCTCCAGGTCGCCGATGCTCCGCCCGGTGGTGCGCAGCGCCCAGTCCAGGCCGGCGGTGCCGACCATCGCGGGCATCGCCCGCAGGAAGGCGCCGCCGCCGGTGGCCAGGGACATGCCCGAGGGCTCCCCGGCGGTCTGCGGCTTCTCCCGGGCCACCTGGCAGGCCAGCGTGGTGCCGATGATGACCATCCCGTCGCCGGGCCGCCGCACGCCGGAGCCGCGGGCGCAGGCGGGCAGGTCGAACGGGCCGGAGGTGACCGGGGTGCCCGCGGGCAGCCCGACGGCCTCGGCGCCGGCCGCGGTCAGCGGGGCGGCGGGCGGCCCGTCGTGCACCGGGGCGAGCAGGCCGGCGCGGTGCTCCAGGCCGGTGGCGCGCAGCGCCGCGGAGCTGTAGCCCTCCGGCCCGCCGCCGAACGGGAGCGAGGCGTCGGAGGGGTCGGTGGCGCGCACTCCGGTGAGCCGCTGGAAGACCATGTCCTTGCAGTAGCCGGCGGTCGCCGCCCGGTCCAGCTCGCCGGGGTCCTCGGCGTCCAGCCAGGCCAGCAGGGCGGCCGGGGCGCCGGGGAAGAGGGTGTTGCCGGTGGCGCGGAACACCTCGCCGGGGACGCCGGAGGCCTCCCAGCGCCGGATCAGGCCGGCGGCCCGGCCGTCCATCCAGGACAGCGCGGTCCGGGTGGGGCGCCCCCGGTCGTCCAGGAGCCACAGCCCGTCGCCCTGCCCGGTCAGCGCGAGCAGCAGGACCGGTTCGCCCAGCCGGGCCGCGAGCCGCCCGACCACGGTGCCGACCGAGGCGAACACCTCGTCGGCGTCCTGCTCCACCCGCCCGGGGGCGGGGTGCAGCAGCCGGGTGGCGACCGACTCGGTGCCGGCCTCGCGCCCGTCGGCGTCGAAGGCGACCGCCTTGGTCAGGGAGGTGCCGATGTCCACTCCGATGTACATGCGCGGCGCCTCCGCTCTCAGGGCCGCCGGCCGGAGCGGCCGCGGGGGAGCGGGGGAACGGGGGTCCGGGGGTGCGCCATCGAGCCTCCTCAGCCTCCCGCCGGGCCGGTGCTACCCGGCGGGCGGCTCGGGGGAGCGCCCGCGGGACGCGCGGAACGGTGGGGAGGCGACATGGGAAACCACGCGGGAGCGTGGATTTAACATCTGAGAATGTTTTCTTATCATTTTTTACGGTTATATGTCATGCCCCGTCAAGGGGCGAGGGGGAGCGGACCCGGCCGGGCCGCGCGGCGGCCCGGCCGGAGGGCGCCCGGTCAGCCCGCCGGCGGCGCGGCCAGCTCCTCGTTGAAGGAGAGCAGGCCGACGTCCCCGTCCCCGCGCCAGCGCAGCCGAGCGCCGCGGCAGTTGCCCACCTTCGGGAACGCGCGGCGGTACCGGCCCAGGTCGATGCCGAGCAGCGAGCACAGGGCCAGCCGGATCAGCGTCCCGTGCGCCACCACGAGCACCCTGCCGCCCGCCCCGGCCAGGGCGGCGTCGGCCAGTGCGGCCCGGCCCCGCTCGACCACCTCCATCGGGTCCTCGGAACCGGGGATGGGGTTGCGGAACGGGTCCATCTCGAACCGCTCCCGCGCGCCGTCCAGCCGCTCGCGCATCTCCTGCGCGGTCAGCCCCTCGCCGTCGCCGAAGTCCTGCTCGGCCAGGCGCGGGTCGGCGGTGACCGGCAGGCCCGCCGCCCGCCCCGCGGGCCCGGCGGTGCGCCCGGCCCGGGACAGGGTGGAGCAGTGCACGGCGCTCAGCCCGGCCCCGGCGGCCCAGCGCGCCAGCGCGGCGGCCTGCTCCTCGCCGGCCCGGGTCAGCGCGATGTCGCTGGACCCCGCGTACCGGTTCTCCGCGTGCCACACCGTCTCGCCGTGGCGCACCACGATCAGCTCGGCCGCCTCCGTCATCGGACACCCCTCACGTTCGCCGTCCGCGCCGCCGCGGGCTCCCCGGCCCCGGCGGTCCAACCCCGCTCCGCCAGCTCCCGCACCAGGCGCCGGTAGGAGCCCAGGAGTCGCTCGCCCACCTCCGGGCGCGGTTCCACTCTGGACCGGACGCGCACCATCCGCGCCACCGCCTCGGAGAGCGGTGTGTCGGAGGCGGCCGCCAGCACCGCCATGCCGAACGCGGGCTCGGCGTTCTCCGGGACCTCCAGCGGCCGGCCGAGCACGTCGGCGCGGAGCCGGGTCCAGGCCGGGCTGGCGACGGCGCCGCCGGTCACCCGCAGCGCGCCGCGCACCTCGGCGCCGAGCTCGGCCAGCCGCTCCAGGCAGAGCCGCTCCAGGAACGCCACGCCCTGCAGGGTCGCGGCGTACCGGTCGGCCTCGTCCCGCGGCGCGCCGAGGGTGAACCCGGCCGCCTCCGGTGCGGTGAAGGGGAACCGCTCGCCCCGGCCCGGCAGCGGGTAGACCACCGCGGAGGCCGGTCGCTCCAGGTCCGCGGCGGCGTCCATGGCGGCCAGGTCGGCGCCGGGGAAGGCGGAGGTGAGCACGCCCGCGCCGGAGCTGGAGGCGCCCCCGGGCCACCACCGGCCGTCCGGGGAGCGGTGGCTGTAGACGCCGGCCTCCGGGTCGCCGATCCGGTGCTCGGCGGCGCCCTTGAGGACCAGCGTGGTGCCGAGCACCGAGTTCCACCGCCCCGGTTCCAGCGCGCCGGCCGCCAGCTGGGCGGCGCACCCGTCGGTCATCCCGGCGACGATCGGGGTGCCCTCCGGGATGCCGGTGTGCTCGGCGGCCGCGGCGCAGACCGCGCCGATCGGGGTGCCCGGCGCGACCAGCTCGGGCAGGGTGCCCGGCGGGGCGCCGAGGGCCGCCGCGACCTGGTCGGGCCAGGCCGCGGCCAGCGGGTCCGCGCCGGACTTCAGCGCGTGGCTGGTGTCCGCGGCCACCGGGCCGCCGTTGAGCCGGCCGGCGAGGAAGTCGGACTGGTGCAGCACCAGGTCGCCCCGGCCGGGGCGGAGGGCGGTGCGCACCAGGTGGGCGATGCGGGCGAACGCCCAGTGCGGCTGGGGGCGGGAGCCGACCCGCTCCCAGGTCGCGTCGTCCACGGCGGCGGCCAGGGCCGGGGCGGCGCCGGCGGCGCGCGCGTCGTCGTACATCAGCGCCGGCCCGACCGGGTTCAGCCGCCGGTCCGCGACCAGCGCGGTGCCCGAGGTGGCGCAGACCGCGACGGCCCCGACCCGGCGGGGGCCGGAGGCCTCGGCCATCGCCTCGCGCGCGGCCCGTCCCGCCGCGGCCCACCACTCCTCGGGATCCTGCTCGTGCCGCCCGTCACCGCGCGAGCTGCGCAGCGGCGCCGATCCGCGGCCGGCCACGCCGCCGTCGGGCGCGGCGGCGACCGCCTTGACCCCCTGGGTCCCGATGTCGATCCCGACCCACAGCGGGTCCGCTGCACCGGACATGCCCACCCCCTTGTGTTATGAGGAATGTTAACTTCTCATTGCTTATGGTTCGAGGCGACCCTACTCGGCGCCCCGGAGGGCGGCGCAACGCGGGCGGCGGCCGCGCCCGCGGCGCTCCGGGAGCCCCGCCGGAGCCGGGGCGGACCCGTGCCCGCCTGCGCGGACACCGGTGGGGGCGCTTGCCGCTCCGGGGCGGCCCGCCGATCATGGGACCCATGAACGACGACAGGCGAGCGGAGAAGGACATCTTCGGCCGGATCAGCCGACTCGTCCAGGAGGAGAGGGCGCTGCGCGAGCAGAGCGAGCACCGCCTCACCGCCGGCGAGCGGGCCCGGATGCGCGAGGTCGCCACCGAACTCGACCAGTGCTGGGACCTCCTCCGGCAGCGCCGCGCCCGGGAGGAGTACGGGGAGGCCGCCCCCGAGCCGAGGGTCCGCTCCGCCCAGGAGGTCGAAGGCTACTGGAGCTGACCGCCCCGGCCTGAGGGCGGCCGGCGGGCCCCGGCCCCGCGGCCGTACCCGCGGACGCGCCGGGCCCGACCGGCGCGGGGCCCGGGGAGCAGCGGCCGGAGGCCGCCGGAACCGCCGCGGCGGACCCGGGCGGCGCCCCGCGAAACCGCCGGCGGCCCTTCCGGAAGCCGGTCCGGGCCGCCGCCCGCACGCTGCCGGCCCGCGTCCGAGCCGCCCGTGCCCGGAGAGCCCGCACCCGAGCGGAGCGCGGGGCGGTGCCCGTACGGGGCCGGGCGGGAGGCGCCCGGCACGGCAGGGCCGGCGGGGAGGAGCGGGCCGCCGGACCGGGAACGGGCGGCCGCGGTGCGGTCCGCGGCGGATCCGGGCGGAGCGCCGGGACCCGCGGGGCGAGCGGTGGGCCGGGCTCCCCGGCGGGGCCCGCGCCGCACGGAAGGGCTCGGGCCGGGCCCGCCCCCCGCGGCCGTCCCAGAGCGCGGGGAACCCGGTCGGAGGGGAGGCCGGGCAGGCCGGACCCGGGGCCGGGGACCGGGCGGTCCGCCGCTCCGCGGCCGCCTGTGGCCATCCCGGGCGGCTCCTCCGGGACGGTGCCGGCCCGCGGGTTCCCGTAGCCTCTCTCTGCGCGCCCGCCGGGCGCGCCGCGCCGGGGCGGCGCGGAGGGCCATGGGAAGACGGGGAATGCTCGCAACGCTGTCCGGGGCCGGGCTCGCATCGGCCGCCGGTTTGAACGCCTACATCCCGCTGCTCCTCGCGGGGCTCCTCTCCCGCTACACCGGCCTGCTGGACCTGGGGTCCGGCTGGCAGTGGCTGGAGCACCCGGTGACGCTGGTGCTGCTCGGCGGACTGCTCCTGCTGGAGCTGGTCGCGGACAAGGTCCCCGCCGTCGACAGCGTCAACGACGTGGTGCAGACGGTGGTCCGGCCGACCTCGGGCGGCATCACCTTCGGGGCGGGGAGCACCGCCTTCACCCCCGACCTGCAGTCCGCCGACGGCACCTCGTGGGGCGGGATCGTCGCCGGGGTGCTCATCGCCCTGGTGTTCCACCTGCTGAAGGCCGCGGCGCGGCCGGTCCTCAACACGGTCACCTTCGGCGCCGGCGGCCCGGTGGTGAGCACCCTGGAGGACATCGCCAGCGCCTTCATGTCCGTGATCGCCATCGTGATCCCGATACTGGTGCTGGTCGTCCTCCCGGCCACCCTGGGCCTGGGCGTCTGGGCGTGGCGCCGCCGGCGGCGCAGGAAGCGGCGCGAGGCGGAGGCCCGGCGGCTCCCCGGCGCCGCCGGGCCTCCGGACGGGTGAGCGCGCGGGCCGGCCCGTCCCGGCCGGGGCGGCAGGGCGTGCGCTCGGCCGCGCCGGGCACGCCGCCGAGCGGAGGCCGCCCGGCCCGCCGCCCGCCCGCAGACCCCGGGCGGGCGGCGGGCCGCGCCGGCCCCGGTCTCCCGGGACCGGCGCGGCCCCGGCTCACCCCCGCAGCGCCCCGCGGCCGGTCGAGACGGGGAGCTCGACGACGGCCCCGCGGGTGTCCAGCTCCACCTCGGTGCCGGACGGGTAGCGCTGGGTGTAGTCGTGGTCGGTGGAGATCAGCGCGATCCCGATCCGGTGGCCCTTCTCGAACACGTAGTCCTGGGCCTGCAGATCCCAGGAGAAGGTGTACTCCCGGCCGCTGACCACCGGGCGCTGCCGCCACTCCGAGCCGCGGTTGCGGGCGTCCAGCCAGCCCCGGGTGACGATCTTGTACGGGCTCTCCTCGGTGACGTGCATCGTCGGGTAGGTGCAGCCCGGGTCCTCGGGGACACCCTCGCCGTAGCAGACCTCGGTCTCGGTGTCGTACCGCACCCGGCCGGTGGCGCGGGTGTCGGTGCCGTAGTCGACCAGCACCGCGGTCAGGTAGGGCGACGCGCCGTCCATCGAGGCGCGGAAGGTGACCCGGGGGACGCCGCTGACCCGCACGTCCTCGGTGAGTTCGGCGGTGCGGTAGACCAGGGCGCCGTCGGAGCCCTCGTCGGGCGAGGCGACCAGCTCGTCCGCGGTCGCGGTGCGCCCGCCGTCGGTGAAGCCCTCCACCGCGCCGCGCCGGGGCCGGCCGGGGGTCAGCCCGCCGTCGCCGTCGCCGCCGCCCGGGGTCGGCCGCAGCTCCACCGTCCGAGTGCCCTTCGCGGGCCACGAGTCCTGGGTGTCCCAGACCAGGTCGCTGCGCTCGATGTCGACCGCCGGTCCGTCGTCCGCGCCGTCGCCGATCCCGTACAGCTCGTGGTCGAACCAGCCGTGCAGCCGGTCCAGCCAGGCGTCGATGCGCAGGTTCATCGGGTCGCTGTGCCCGCCCTGGTGCAGCCAGAGCCGGCGCTCGACGCCGTGCTCGCCCAGCTCCTCCCAGAGCCGGAGCGCCTGGTCGGTCTTGACGTTCCAGTCGTTGAGCCCGTGCGCCAGGAAGACGCTGGCGGTGAAGTCCCCGGCGGAGCGCCGGTAGTCGCGCTCGGCCCAGAACCGGTTGAAGTCGCCGCTCTCCCGGTCCTGGCCGGCGGTGACCTCGTCGATCACCGGTCTGCACACCTGGTCGTCGGCGCGGGTGTAGACGACCTCCGCCAGCACGTCGGCGTCCTCGCCCTGGTAGCCGCCGGGGGCGACCACCCCGCCGCCGGCCCGGTAGTAGTCGTACCAGGAGGAGATGGCGCCCTGCGGCACGATGGTGCGCAGCCCCTCCACGCCGCTGCTCGCCGCGGCCACCGGCAGCGTGCCGTTGTAGGAGATGCCGGTCATCGCGACGTCCCCGGTGGACCAGTCCTCCGCGGTCACCTCCCCGCCCTCCGGGGTGCGCCCGGAGACCCGGCCGTTCAGCCAGTCCACGGCGGCGGTGACGCCCAGCGTCTCGTTCTTCCCGCCGCTGGTCGGGCAGCCGGTGGAGTCGCCGCTGCCCAGGCTGTCCAGCTGCGCCACCGCGTAGCCGCGCGGCAGGAAGTAGTTGTCGTAGTAGTTCGGCATGGTGGCCGGGCCGCCCCCGGCCCGGCCCGCCTCGCCGTCGACCGCGGCGGCCATCGCGGCGGCGGACCCGGCGCCCCGGCCGCCGCGCGGGACCGTGCCCGCGCCGTCGTCGTCCAGGTCGACCTCGTACATGTCGGCCTCGTGCGTGCCGGCCCAGTACGGGCTGGGCTCCAGCACGGTGGCGACGCGCAGCCCCTCCTCGGTCTCCCTGGGGCGCATCAGGCGGAGCCGCACGGTGTCCGGTTCGCCGTCCCGGTCGCTGTCGGCCTCGGTGGGGATGTCGACTTCCTGGTAGATCGCCTCGGCGTAGTCGAACACCGGCTGGGTGCGGCCGTCCTCGACGGACAGCCCGGGCACCCGGTCCGCGGCGGCGGGGGCGGGCAGCCCGGTGCCGGCCAGCAGCGCGGCGGCCGCCAGCGCACCGGTCCGGAGCGCACCGCGGGCCGGGGCCCTCTCGGGGTCTCGCATGTGCACGGGGTTCCTCACGGGGATGCGGGGGATCAGGACCCTGCAATCTCACCTGACCGGTCCCGCGGAGTCCAGAGCCCCCCGTGCGCGTCCGGTGACCGGATCCCTCCGGGGCGCCGTGGGATGAGAGGGCGTCTAGCATGCGGGAGTGGCACAGAACAGATCAGAACACCTGGACGGGGTCCGGCACATCGTCTGGGACTGGAACGGGACCCTCCTCGACGACAACCACGCGAACCTCACCGCGCTGAACCGGGCCTGCGAACCGCACGGGCGCGGCCCCGTCGACCTGGACTACTGGCGGACCGTCTTCCGGCGCCCGCTGCTCGACTGCTACGAGGAGCACCTCGGCAGGCCGATCGCCCCCGAGCTGTGGGCGCGGATCAACGAGGACTACGACCGGCACTACAAGCAGGCGCTGCCCCGGTGCCCGCTGGCCGACGGCGTGCCGGACGTGCTGCACGAATGGGCCGGGGGCGGGGGGACCCAGTCCCTGCTCTCCATGGCCTCGCACGGCCACGTGGTGCCGCTGGTCGCCGAGCGCGGCCTGGACGGCCACTTCACCCGGGTGGACGGCCGCAAGTACGACTCCCGCTCCGACTCCAAGGCCGAGCACCTCGTCGAGCACCTGACCGGGCAGGGCATCGACCCGGCGACGGTGGTGCTCATCGGGGACATCGACGACGACGCCCGGGCCGCCCGCGAGGCCGGCGCCCGCGCCGTGCTGGTGGCGAGCGGCATGATGAGCCGGGAGCGGCTGGAGGCCACCGGCCACCCCGTGGTCGGCACCCCCTCCGAGGCGGTTCGCTTCCTGGCCGGCTGAGCCCCCGCGGACGGCGCCCGGCCCCCGCGCCCGGGGCCGCGGGACGCAGGGAGGGGCGGTGCCGGCCGGCACCGCCCCCCGCCCCGTCCCCGTGCGCCGGGGGTACTAGCCGAGAACGACCTTGCGCGCGTCGTCGAAGCGCTTCTGCACGTCGGCCCAGTTGACGACGTTCCAGAAGGCCTTGACGTAGTCCGCCTTCACGTTCTTGTACTGCAGGTAGAAGGCGTGCTCCCACATGTCCAGCATGAGCAGCGGGTAGGAGCCGGCGGCCAGGTTGCCCTGGTGGTCGTAGAGCTGCTCGATGATCAGCTTCTGGCCGAGGGCGTCCCAGGCGAGGATCGCCCACCCGGAGCCCTGCACGCCGGTCGCGACCGCGCTGAAGTGCGCGCGGAACGCGTCGAAGGAGCCGAACTGGTCGTCGATCGCGGCGGCGAGCTCGGCCTCGGGCTTGTCGCCGCCGTCCGGCGACAGGTTCGGCCAGAACACGGTGTGGTTCACGTGGCCGGCGAGGTTGAACGCGAGGTTCTTCTCCAGCATGTTGACGGTGCCGAAGTCGCCCTTCTCGCGGGCCTCGGCCAGCTTCTCCAGCGCCGTGTTGGCACCGCCGACGTAGGCGGCGTGGTGCTTGTCGTGGTGCAGCTCCATGATCTGCCCGGAGATCCACGGCTCAAGCGCCGCGTAGTCGTAGGGCAGCTCGGGAAGCGAGTAGGGCGCGGACATGTACGCACCTTTCCTTGACACGTCTGGTGATTGGCTGTGAGCGATCTCGAACCGCTGGGCACGAACTTATCAGCAGAGGCCCAGGCGGCCTCGTGTAGCCCTTGCTACATGGGACTTCGGGAATAAACCGCACCCGCTCCGAGCCGGAGCGGCACCGGACCCGGAGTGGATCCGGAGCAGAGCCGGAGCGGACCCGGACCGGGCGCGGCGCCTCGCGGGCCCGGGGTTCAAGCGGGCGCCGTGCCCGGCCGAGGCGCTCAGCCCCGTCCCTGCCTCCGCCGCCGGTCCGAACCTGCACCCACTGAGGCGCCGTGCCCGATCGGGGCCTTCTCCCGGGCTCTCAGGCCGCCCGCTCGAAGCCGTTGCCGGTCCAGGTGGTGCGGGCGCAGGCGACGCCCCAGGCGCCCTTGCGCTTGAGGATGTCGTAGATGTGCATCCGGTCGATCCTGGGCGAGACGCCGTAGCCGGAGGGCCAGGTGATGGCCCAGTCCATGTCCAGGTCGACGAGGAGCTCCAGGAGGCGGGCGATGGTGGGGTCGTCCAGCCGCTCGAAGGCCTCGTCGAGCAGGACCAGGCGGAGCGGGCCGTCGAGTTCGCTGCGGAGCGCGTCGTAGAAGGCGGCGCTGGCGGCGAAGAGGGTGACGTAGGAGACCAGCCGGGTCTCGCCGGAGGAGAGCTGGCGGACGCGGCGGTCGCGCGGGTTGCCGTCCGGGCCGGTGTCGTGGATGCGGACCCGGTAGGCGAACCAGTCGCGGTAGTCCAGGGCGGCGCCGAGGACCTCGGCGTAGCCGCTGCTGCGGCCCTCGGCGCGGGTGGCGCGGATCCGGTCCATCAGGGCGCGGCGCAGCCGGTCGCTCTCCTCCGGGGAGCGCTCCGCCACCGACTTCTTGGCCAGGGCGAACGCCGACCGCTCGGCCGGGTCCAGGTGCGGCGCCGGCTCCCAGGCCAGCTCCACCCGGACGCCCTGGCTGGAGTGCGCCCCCTCCAGGACCGTGTTCATCCGCCGGGTCAGCGACTCCGCGGCGCGGATCTGCCGGTGCAGCTCCTCGGCCACGTCGCCGAGGAGGAACTCCTCGAAGATCCGCTCCTCGCCGGAGGTGAGGTTCTCCTCGGCCTGGGCGAGCCGGGCCGCGGTCAGCCGCGCGGTGGAGGCGACCGGAGCGGTTCCGGTCTCGTCGCTCACCGTGACGGTCAGCACGTCGGAGTCGGGCAGCCGGTCCGCCTGGACGTCGTGGGTGCCGGCGAGCGCGGTCTGCAGCGCCTGGATGCGGTTGATCAGATCGCGCTCCAGGGACGCCGAGGTGCCCGCGCCGCCCGCTTCGGCGAGCGCGCCGGCCAGGGCGGAGCGCAGGTCGGCCCGCTCGAAGGGCACCTCGACCAGCCCGGTGGCCGCCTCCCAGACGCCGGGCACCTCGGCGGTGTCGGTCAGCGCGTCCTCGCCGTCGGCCAGCGCGGCCTGCGCCTCCCGGAGCCTGCCCTCGGCCTCCTCGACCCTGCCCTCGGCCCCGGTCAGCGCCGCGATCCGGTCCTCGACCCCCTTCTGCGCGGCGGGGGCGGCGTCGCGCAGCCGGGTGCGCTCCTCGGCCAGCCCCCGCACCCGGGCGCCGACCTCCTCGGCGTCGCGGCCCAGCGAGGAGCGGAGGGTGGCCAGCACGGCGTGGGCCTCGGCGTAGGAGCGGTGCGTGCGCGCCGCCTCCTCCTCGGCCCCGGCGCGGGCGGCCGCGGTGCGCGCCAGGTCCTGCACGGCCGCGGAGAGCGAGCGGAGCGCCTCCGGGTAGTCCTCGCGCAGCCGCCCGGCGATCCGCTCCAGCTCGGCCACCGCGCCGCGGGCCCGCTCGCACAGCTCCCGCAGCGCCTCGGCGCCGTCCGGGACGCCCAGGTCGCCGCAGGTGCGCACGTGCTCGGTCCGCTCCGCGGCGAGCCGGGCCCGGGCCCGCGCGTGCTCGGCCTCGGCGGTCTCCGCGTCGGCGGCGGCGCGGGCCGCCGCCGAGCGGCGCTGCCGCGTCTCCACGTGCTCGGCCAGCACCGGGGCGAAGTCGGGGAAGGAGTCCAGACAGACGTTCCACTGGTGCTCCAGGGCCTGCGCGGCCTCCAGCGACGCCCGCAGCGAGGCCTCCCGGGACGCCGTCTCGGCCAGGGCGGACTCGGCCTCCCGGATGCGCTTCTTGCGCGCCCGCTCCCGGGCGCCGGCCCCGATGTGCTCGGCCTCCTCCTTGCCGTGCCGGCCGAGCAGCGCCCCGGCCGACCAGCGCCCGTCCAGGCCGATGGAGAGCGGCGCGGCCCCGCCGGCCGCCCCCTCGGCGGCGCCGGGCAGCAGGGGGACCGAGCGGAGCAGCCCGGCGACGGCCCCGGCCGGCACCGGGGAGCCGTCGTCGCCGGCCGGCACCAGGGCGTCGGCCAGCGAGGGCCCGCCGGCGGGCGGCCCCGCCGCTGCCCAGGTCTCGTCGCCCGCCGCGGACGCCGCGCCGTCCGCGGCCACCCAGGCGGTGAGCAGGCCGCTCGCGCGCAGCGCGGCCTCCAGGCCGGCGCGCTCCGCCTCCCCCAGGTGCTCGGCGAAGTCCACCAGCCGGAAGAACGGCGCGCCCGCGGCCGGGTCGCGCTCGGCCGTGCTGTGCGCCGGCGCGGGCGGCTCCACCTCGGCGGCCCCGCGCAGCCGGTCCAGCTCGGCCTCCAGCCGGGCGCGCTCCGCGCCCGCCTCGGCCAGCCGCTGCTCGGCGGCGGCGACCGCCCGCTGGACCGCGCGGACCCGCGGCTGCAGCGCGGACCGGACCCCCTTGTGCGCGTCGCGGTGGGCGGCCGGGTCGAGCAGCACCGCGTCGGCCCCGGGAAGCTCCGGCAGCTCCCCCTCCTCCGGGCGGTCCCCGGCGGGCAGCGCCTCGTCGTGCCAGGTCCGCACCGCCTCGGCCCAGCGCGCCGCCGCGCCGGCCAGCCGCTCCTCGGCCTCCCGGGCCCGCCGGTCGGCCCCGGCCGACTCCTCGGCCGCGGCCTCCGCCCGCTCGGCGAGCCGGTCCACCCCCGCCTCGGCCTCGGCGAGCCGCTCGGCCTCGGCGCGCAGCCCGCCGAGCAGCCGGCCGCGGTCGCCCGCGGCCCGGCCCGCCGCCTCGACCCGACCGGCCGCCTCCCCGGCGGCGGAGGCCAGCGCCTCGACGTCCGGTTCCGGCGCGACCGGGCGGCGCACCTCCTCCGGCCGGGCGTCCGGCGCGGCCGAGCGGAGCACCCGCTCCGCGGCCTCGCCCCGCTGCGCGTCGGGCACCAGGCCGGGCAGCGCGCCGAGCGCCGGGCCCAGCCCGATGGCGTGCAGCGCCTCCCGGGCGTCGGCCGCGCCGGAGGCCGCCGCGGAGCCGATCCGCGCGGGCACCGCCGCGGACCGCTCGATCGCGTCGACCGCGTGCTCCTCGGAGGCGCGCAGGTCGGCGGCGGAGCGCAGCGCGGCCTCGGCGTGCCTGCGCTGCGAGGCCACCGCCTCCTCCTTGTCCTCCAGGTCGCCCAGGGCGCCGTAGGCCGGGGAGGCCTTCAGCGCCTCCAGCTCGCCCTGGACGGCGTCCTGCCGCTCGGTGAGCGCGTCCCGCTCCTCGACGGCGGCGCGGTGCGCCTCCCGGGCGGCGTCCCGCTCCGCGCGCCGCTTCTCCAGCTGCGCGCGGGCGCGGCCGGCCGCCTTCTCCGCCTTCTCCAGCCGGGACGAGCGGTCCGCGAGCACACCGCGCGCGTAGCCCCGGTACCCCTCCAGGAACTCCTGGAGCGCGGAGTCGGCGCGGCGCAGCCGGGCGACGTTGCGCCGCACCCCCTCCAGGTTGTCCAGGCCGGTCGCGGTCCGGGTGATGACGCCGGGGTCCACCGGCGGGAGCGCGTCCGACAGCAGCTGCTCCAGCTGGCCCTGGAGGACCTTCAGGCCGATGTCGGGGTTGCGCAGCGTGCGCTGCAGGTGCAGCAGGTCGGGGTAGCGGTTGCCGCCGCTGATCCCGTACACGGTCTCGGCGACCCGCTGCTGGAACGCCTCCTGGCCGCCGGGGACCGCGTCCTCGCCGAGGTGCTCGCGCAGCCGGGCGGAGGTGATCGGCCGGTCCTGCTCCAGCAGCGCGAAGTCCCGGTTGACCCGCAGCGGGGTGATGAACCTCCAGGAGTCGCTGATCTGCCGCCCGGACGCGCTGGCCTTCACCCCGATCCCGCAGGTGCAGAAGTCCTCGGTGCCGTCGGCCAGCACCCGGCGCAGCTCGATCCAGGCGTAGCCGAGCCGCACCGTGCCCTCGGCGTAGTCGTCCAGCATCAGCCGGCTCATGCTGACCGTGTCGAAGCCCTTGCAGCCCATGTTGCGCAGGTCGCCGTCGAGGCAGAGCGGCAGCAGCAGCTCCAGCGTCCGGGACTTGCCGGAGCCGTTGGTCCCCTTGAAGATCACCCGGCCGCCGGAGAGGTCGAACTCCTCGTCCCGGTACTGCCAGATGTTGACGACGCCTCCCCGGTGCAGGCGCCAGCGGCTTCGGAGGTCGGTCTTGGGGTCCACTTCTGAGGTCCTCACGTCGTTCGGGTGCGCGCGGGGCGCGGGCGGTGCCGCCGCTCCGGGGCGGCGGCGCGGGCCGGTCCGGGGGCCATCGGCGGTGCTCACCTCGCTCCCGGTGCTCGCGGGTCGGGTCGGGGCGCCGCCGCCCGGTGCGGCGGGGTCAGGGCCCGAACAGGGACTCCTGGCCCTCGCCGGGGGCGGGGGCGGCGGGTTCGGGGGCGGGCTCCCCGCCCTCCTCGTCCGGGCCGTCCGGGCGGGGCCGGTAGCGGGCGGCGGCCGGGCTGATCTCCACGGTCTCCGCCGCCCCCTCCGCGGCCGGGCCGGTCCGGGCGAGGCCGGCCTGGACCAGGGTCTGCGCGACCGACCGGGCCAGCCGCCCGGTGTCCCGCACCGCCTCCTTCGACCAGGCCTTCGGGTAGCGCTCCGCGATCGCGGCGGCGGTCTCGCCCAGCCGGTCGAGCGGGACCGGGACCCGGCCGCCCTCCGCGGCCGGTGCGCCCGGCGCCCCGGGGCCGACCAGCTCGTCCGCGGCGAGCAGGGCGATCCGGGAGAGCGTGCCGTGGCCGGGGTAGAGCAGGTCGCTCAGGTAGCCGTCCGGGTCCACCGCGAGCACGCCCTCGGAGCGCACCTCCAAACAGAGCCCGAACAGCTCCTCCAGCAGCTCGGCCTCGGCCCGCAGCCGGGTGCGCAGCCAGTCGCGCTGCTCGGCGGAGAGGTCGGCGGTGAGCACCACCGGGTCCTCGACGATGCGGCGGCGCACCCGGTGCCGTTCGTCCTCGCCGGCGGGCGGGCCGCCGCCGGCGAGCTCGCCCGCGGAGGAGGAGCGCCCCAGCGGCGCCGCGACCAGGTGCCCCAGCAGCTCCACGTCCACGGTGAGCAGCGCCTCCCGGCCGGCGTCCTCGGCCCACGGGCCGACACTGCCGTCGGTCTCGGCCAGCACCCCCAGGTCGATGAGGTGCCGCAGCGCCGCCACCAGGGCGCGCCGGTCCACGATGCCGGTGCCCAGCTCCAGGCCGGCCTCCGCGCCGGCCGCCCGCACCTCCGACACCAGGCCGGACAGGAGCACCTGGCCGCCCGAACCGGTCAGCGCGGCCAGCACCAGCGCGAGGTAGGCGTAGGCGCGCGGAGTGAACGGCGCCCCGTTGGCCTTGTGCGCGCCGCGCACCCCGTCGGGGGTGCGGCCGGCCTTGTACAGCCGGGCGAACCCGGGCTCCACCACCAGGCGGTAGCCCAGGTAGCCGGCGAACAGCGCCTGCAGCCGCTCGGTGTAGCGCCGCACCGCGGGCAGCACCTCGCCCTCCGGGCCGTCGGCGCGCAGCAGCGGGCGGCGCAGCAGCACCCGCGCGCACCGGCGGACCTGGGCGGCCTCGATCGAGTCCAGGCCCTCCAGGACGGTGGCCTCTGCCCGCCCGTCGCCCACCCCCGCCCTCAACGGAGGCCCTGCGGGCCGCTGTCCTTTCCGCCCGTCGCCCGCCCCCGCCCTCAACGGAGGCCCTGCGGGCCGCTGTCCTTTCCGCCCGTCGTCTACCCCCGCCCTCAACGGAGGCCCTGCGGGCCGCTGTCCTGCGGGCCCCGGGTTCGCTCGGCGGCTCATCGGGCGCCCTCCGCGACGGTCAGCTCCACCTCGGCGCCGTGCAGCTCCAGGGTGCCGAAGACCGAGCCGACCCGGTCCGCGGCGCCGTCCGGCCGGGGGCGAACGACCAGGGTCAGCCCGGACACCGGGTCGGACGCGGTGCCCTGCTCGGCGGGGGCGTCCCGGGAGGCCCCGGCCAGGGTGAGCAGCTCGCAGAAGAGGTCCAGGGCGTCCGCGGAGAGCCGGGCGCCGGCCAGGTTCGCCGACGCCGCGGCGAGTTCGCCGACCGCGGCGGACCTGCGCTCCCGGCGGCGCGCCTCCTCCTCCAGCAGCGCGGCGCGGCCCAGCGGGTCGTCGCCGACCCGGGGGACCTGCCCGCCGGGGGCGCGCTCGCCCTTGCTGCGCACGTTCACCCCGACCGGCACCCCCTCTCCGCCGGCCCAGGTCGAGGCGGGGTCGGGGGCGCCGTCCTCCGGCGCGAGCGCCAGGTGGCGCGCGGAGAACAGGCCGAACGCGGCGGCGTACATGTCGTGTGCGGCGGCCGGCTCGGCCCCGTCGAACCACGAGGCCAGGGTGAGCAGGTCGCGGCGGCGGCCCGGGTCGACCCCGCCGCTGCCGGTCGAGCGCTTGACGTTGCCGAGCAGCGCGCTGATCGCCCGGCTGGTGGCGTCGCGCACCTCGTCGACCTCGGAGGGGCGGCCCGGGCGGCCGAGGAACCAGTCGGCCAGGCCGTCCCAGTCGGCGGGGGTGCGGCCGGGGGCGCGCTCCATCAGCTCGGTCTGCCCGACCACCGAGGTGTTGGGGGTGAAGGCGTCCTGGCCGGTGCCGAGCAGTGCGAGCAGGTCGCCGCGGCGGGCCTCCAGCGAGCCCAGCCGCTCCACGATCGTCCCGGAGTGCCGGAGCACGTCCTGGGCGATCAGGTCGACGTACTCCAGCAGCATGTGCTTGAACCCGGAGGTCTCCTCCGGGCCCAGGTCGTAGCGGGCGATCACCGAGCCGAGGTAGGCGTAGAAGTCGCGGACCGCGGCGGCGAACTCGCCGTGCTGCAGGAAGACCGTGGTGACCTGCTGGGCGAGGCGCTCGCGCAGGGTGCCCGCGGAGGCGTCGCCGGGCCCCCGGCCGCGCTCGGCGGCGTCCAGGTCGCCGAGGGTCCGGGCGATGTCGGCCAGGCCGCGGGCGATCGCGGGCAGCAGCTCCCGGGAGACCTCCCGGGCGCCCTCGGCGACCCGGAGCATGTCGTCCACGTCCCGCTGCACCCGCATGGCCAGCTTGGACACCTGGTAGCGGACCCGGCTGCGGGTGAACTCGGCGATGGTGGCGGCGGGCTCGCGCCGCCCGGGCACCAGGTTCCCCCACCGGGCCAGCCGGTCCAGCCGGTCGGCCACGGTCTCCAGCCGGGACTCGCCCTCGTCGACCTCGCCGCGCCGCTCGGCGGCGGCCAGCGCCGCGGCGACCTCCCCGGCCCCCAGGTCGGCCAGGAGGGTCCCGGTGAACAGCCGCATGACGGCCAGGTAGGTGCGTCGCTCGGGGGCCGACAGGTAGGCGTAGAGCCGCAGCCGCTCGAGGTCGTCCGGTTCGGAAGGCGTGTAGGGCATGACCCGCACCAACTTAGCGCCTGGAGCCGACACTCCCGGACCGAACGCGAGGTGACGCGCCTCGCCCGCGGGGAGGGGCGGCGCCCGCACCGGGCCCGCCCCTCCCCGCGGGGCGGGGATCAGAGCTCGTCGAACTCCTCGACGGCGCGGTGCGCCTGGTCGATCGCGGTGTCGGTGTAGGCGTTGGGCGCCGCGTCGGAGTTGGCGATGGTGATCCGCCCGAGCCGCTTGCGGGCGGTCTCGGCGGGGGTGGGGCCGTTCGGCCAGAACGAGTCCCAGCGGCGGGTGTACTCGCGGGCGTAGCCGTGGCCCCAGCGGTTCACGGTGATCGCCTCGATGTCCCGGGCGGCGTCGAACCCGCCGTCGCCCAGGGCGCGGTTGAGCGTCTGGCGGATGCTCCGCTCGAAGCTCTCGAAGGGGCGCCGGAGCAGCTCGTGCCGGGCGTGCACGGCGCCCTGGCGCAGCGACAGCTCACCGGGGGAGGGCGCGCTGATCATCTGGATGATCATCGGCTCGGCGGGGTCCTTGGGGTGCTCGTAGCCGCCCATGCTCACCGGGTAGTCCAGCTGGGCCACCGCCCAGTCGCCGCCGGTGAACCGGATGTGCCGCGTGCCCAGCTCGACCCAGGGCCGCCAGTTGCGCACCACCACGTTGGCGTAGACCAGCGGCTGCTTGGAGGCGTCGGTCATGGCCCGGCGCTGGGAGCTCGGCAGCTCCTGCATCAGGTACTTGCCCATGACGTGCCAGGCGGCCATGACGACGTGGCCGGCGGTGACCCGGTGCAGCGCGTCGTCGTGGTGGTAGGTGACGAACACCCGCTCGGCGCTGGAGGGGGCGCCGTCGTGCGCCAGCCCGGTGCACGGCGACTGCAGCCGCAGCCGGACGTCCTGCCCCTCCTCGTCCAGCTTGGAGTAGTCGAACTCGGCGAGCACGACGCTCTCCATGTCGAGCTCGTCGGCGCCCGGGACGGAGCCGGGGATCAGGGAGTGCACCAGCAGCCGGGCGATGCTCGCGTTGCCGTCCGGGAAGTGGTGGATGTAGGGGTCGTCGAACTTCCAGAACCGGCGGAGCGAGTAGCAGTTGTACTCCGAGGCCTCGGAGTCGTCCAGGCCGATGCCGGCGAAGCCGGGCAGCCCCTCGCCCCAGGCGTCGATCGCGCCCCAGGTGGAGGCGGGCACCGCCCACTCGTCGCTGGTGATGGTCTCCATGAAGGCCAGCACCTCGTCGTTGCAGCCCAGCACGTCGCGGAGGTAGTCGATGTAGGTCAGCCGGGACAGCCGCTCCTGCTTCTCCTGCGCGGACAGCCCGGGCATCGGGTCGTCGCCGGAGTCGGAGTACAGGGCGGCGATCTGCTCCACGGACTCGGGCTCCAGCGGGGCGCCGGACAGCCACTCGCGGACCGGCATGCCCTTGGTGCGCACCGCGAGGTGGTCGGTGCGGAACTCCTCGGCGCGGAGGAAGACCGTGTCGCCCTCCTCGGCCAGCTTCCACTTCTCGTAGAACTTCTGGTCGAAGAAGTCCTTGAACCGGTCGACCTCGATGCCGAGGTCCTTGAGCAGGCCCATCGCGGTCTTGCTGTAGGCGGAGGGGGTGTCGATCGCCTGGGTGCCGCCGTAGCCGATGAGGACCTGGTCGCGCCCCTCGGGGGTGAACTCGTTGCGCCGGGCGTGCCCGCCGAACTCGTCGTGGTTGTCCAGGATGAGGATCTTCGCCTCGGGGTGCTTCTTCTTGTAGAAGTGCGCGGCGGACAGGCCGCTGATGCCCGAGCCGATGACGACCAGGTCGTAGTGCTCGTCCAGGTCGTTGACCCGGGTGGTGTTGACGACGCTGCCGAGCCGGCCGTCGCGGATGCTGTGCGGGATGCTCAGCGCCTGCTGGGTGTTGCCGCGCAGGCCCTCCATGCTCGGCGGGTAGTCGGTCCCGGCGGGGGCCGACGCGGGGTGCGCGGGACTGGCGGCCCAGTCCCGGTCCCCGGGCGCGCAGCCGGCCAGGACCGCCGCGGCGATTCCGCCGACCGCCGCCGCGCTCGCCCCGTCGAAGAAGTCGCGCCGACTGATCCGGCGGTCCATGCCGAGCTCGCTGTCGGAAGGCCGGGGGCGTCGTCGCTGATCGGACATTGGTCTCCTCGTCGTTCCCGGCGTCCCGGACTTGAGGACCACAAGAGCATGCGGGGGAGCGGGCGACGCGGAGGCGTGGCGGGGGTGCGCCTGAGTCTTTGCCGTGTGCGGTGTGTCTTTTGGGGTGCGGAACGACCGGTGTCGTACTTGCCAGGTGAACGGGTCCGCGGGGGAGTCCGCCGCGAACTCGGCCATCTTACGCCCGATATTTTGTTAATGAGACGTTTTGTCGGATTTTCACCCGGTGGTCGGATGTCCGTTCGCGCACGCCCCCGCCGGCGGGGGCGCCCCCGGGTCAGGGGACCATCAGCGACAGCGCCTCGGCGACCAGTGCCGGGCGCTCGGCCCCCTCGATCTCCACGGTGTGGGCCATGGTGAACAGCAGGCCCTTGCCGGTCTCCTTGGCCTCGACCAGGCGGACCGCGTCGCGCACCCGGGACCCCTCGGCGACCGGCTGCAGGAAGCGGACCTTGTTCAGGCCGTAGTTGATGCCCATCGACGGCGCCTTCTCCAGGGTGAACACCTGCGGGCCGAAGTAGGCGAGCAGGGACAGGGAGAGGTAGCCGTGCGCGATGGTGGTGCCGAACGGGCCGCTCGCCGCGCGCTCCCGGTCGACGTGGATCCACTGGTGGTCGCCGGTGGCGTCGGCGAAGGCGTCGATCCGGTCCTGGGTGACGGTGAGCCAGTCGGTTCGGCCCAGCTCCTCGCCCTGGGCGGCGGCGAGCTCGTTGACATCGGCGAAGGTACGCATGAGCGGCACTTTCCTTTCGGCCGGGAGGGGACCTCGGCACGACTCTAGCGTCAACCGACCGTTCAGTATGTAGTGGCTCGGGAAAAACCCGGACGGGGCGGTCGGCCGCCCCGGCCCGCCCGGTCCGGCGCCCGGGACCGGGCCCCGCCGCGGCCCGGAGCGCGCCCGCCCTGGGGCGATGATCTTGACGTTGCGGGGCCGTCAGGGCCCTCTGATGGCCCCGCAACTCCAAGATCACCGGGGGAAGGGGGAGGGAGCGGGGTGTTCTTCTGCGCCCGTCGCCTTTTCCCACCGATCTAGGCGGACGGCTCCGCGCCGGACGGCTCGGACGCCTCGGGTCCGGAAGGGGGGCGCTGCGCCGGTGCCGCCGCGCCCTCGGCGGCCAGCGCGTGCAGCCGGGGCAGCGGCACGCCCAGCAGGCGGGCGGCGTCGTCCTCGTCGACCCCGGCCTCGGCCAGCCGCCGCATCGCGCCGCGGACCGCCCCGGCCGCCGAGCGGCGCGCGGCGTCCGCCCCGTCCACCGCCCCGCGGGCGTCCAGGATCAGCCGGTCGGTCTCCTCGTCGACGGTGGGGACGACCTCCACCCGGGCGCCGGGGTCCCCGACGAACGCCCGCGCCCGGGAGCAGGCCTGCGCCAGGTCGGGCGACCAGGTCACACCGGCGCCGACGATCCGCAGCTCCCAGCCGTCCTGCCATCTCCGGGCATGCACGATGAACGGGCCCATATGCCTACATTACGCACGGGAGCGCCCCGCTCCGGGGAGAACCGCCGTACCGGACGGAACCGGTTCATACCTGTGGCGACCTGGGCGGATTCCGCTCTCGGCGGCGCCGGGCGGACGCCGGAGCCGCGGTCGCGCCGCGGCGGCGCGCACCGGGCCCCGCCCCCGGGAAGGGGTCAGCCCGAGCGCTCCGGCTCGGTCGGCCGGGACCGCTCCAGGACGGCGGTCTCCACCGCCATCGAGCGCAGCGCGCCGGCGTCCACGTCGTGCCCGAGACCGGGCACGGTGAGCGGCACCGGGGCGATCCCGTCGTGCGCCCGGACCGGCGGGTCGACCACTTCGCGGGCCGCCCGCACGCCGGCGCCGGGCATCTCGCTGGGGAAGGTGGTGCCGGGCAGCGACGCCAGCGCCACCCGGGCCGCCCGGCCCAGGCCCGTCTCCCCCTCCGAGCCGCACCAGACGTCCCAGCCGGCGTCGGCGGCGCGGTCGTGCACCCGGCGGGCCTGGGTCAGGCCGCCCAGCCGGGACACCTCCAGCCGGACCGCCCCGCCCGCCTCCGCGCGGACCGCCTCCTCCAGGCTCTCCGGCGAGTCCACCGACTCGGCCAGCGCGACCGTGGTCCCCAGCTCCCGGGCGAGCCGCGCGTGCGCGGCCAGGTCCGGGGCGGGGAACGGCTGCTCCAGGCAGAGCAGCCGGTACTCGTCCAGCGCGCGCAGCGCGTCCAGGTCGGCCTCGGACTCGGTGTACCGGCCGCCCGCGGCGGCCTGCAGCGCCAGGTGCGGATAGCTCTCCTGGGCGGCGCGGACCGGCTCCACGTCCCACCCCGGCCCGATCTCCAGCCGGACCGCCCGGAACCCGGCACCGACCTGCCGGTTCACCTCGGCGACCAGGGACTCCACGGACGGCTGGCGGCCGATGGTCACCCCCGCGGTGATCGCGGTGCGCGACCCGCCGAGGGCGTGCGAGAGCGGAGTGCCGCGGCGGCGGCTCCACAGGTCCCAGCAGGCGGCGTCCAGCGCGGCCGCGGCCGGCGGGCAGGGCGCCAGGTCGGCCCAGGCGTCCTGGGCCTCGGTCGGCCGGTTCCAGGCGTGCCGGAGCAGCGCCGGGGCGAACTCCTCGACCAGGGTCCGCCAGCGCTCCGGGCCGGCGTCGGGCATCTCCCCCCAGCCGCTCGTCCCGGTGCCGTCGCTGACCCGGACCAGGGCGTGCCGGACCATGCGCGGCGGGCCGCCGGCCCCCCGGCGCCGGGTGCGCGGCACCGGCGCCGGCAGCCGGACCAGCATCGCCTCGATCCCGGCCAGGCCGGCCCCGATCGCCGATCCGGTACGTGACACGCGCGCTCCGCCTTCCCCGAGTCCGCTTCCGCCGCCTGGGCGGCGCCCCTTCACGACGGTATCCCCTCGGGGCGGGGCCGACCACCGGACGGCGGATCAGGGCCGTGCGGCGAACACCACGCTGTGCCGCAGATCCGCGGTCCGGACCTCGCCGAACCGCGCCCGCAGCGCGGCGGCCGCGGTGCCCCGCTCCGCCGCGGAGAGCGCGAACCCCCGCGGGCGCAGGTGCCAGAAGAGCAGCAGCCGGCCGCCGGGGCGCAGCACCCGGCGCAGCTCGGCGGCGGCCGGCTCCAGCCGCGGCCACAGCGCGACGGTGTTCACCGAGACGACCAGGTCGAAGGAGGCGTCCGGGGCGCCGGTGCCCGCGGCGTCGCCGAGGCGGAGCCGGACCCGGCCGTCCCGGACCGCGCCGGCGTTGCGCCTGCGCGCCGCCCGGACCATCTCCGGCGACGGATCGACCCCGGTCACCGTCCCGGCGCGGCCGGCGAGCAGCCCCACCAGCACACCGGGGCCGTGCCCGACCTCCAGCACGTCCTCGCGGGGACCGGGGTCGGCGTAGAGCAGCGCCTCGGTGTTCTGCACCCGGTTCTCCCAGGCCATCACCGCCCCGGCCAGCCGCCCCAGCGCTCCCCGGGGCAGCGCGAACGGGTTCGCCCCGCACGGCCGCCCGTCCCACAGCCGCCGCCTCGACGCCATCGGCCGCCTCCCCTCGCTCGCCGCGGTGCCCCCGCCCGGCACCGCGCCGGCCGTTTCCCGCCGGAGAACGGAACCGGGCGGGCACGACCCCGTGACAGGGTCCTGCCCGCCCGGGAGGCGGTTCGATCAGGCGCCGCGGGATCAGGCCCCGGCCAGCGCCTCGGAGACCGGGATCGCCTTGAGGCCGTGCGCCTCGGCCACCGCGTCGTTGGTGAGCGCGCCGTCGACGGTGCTCAGCCCGGCGGCCAGCGCGGCGTCCTCGCGCAGCGCGTCCTTCCAGCCCTTGCCGGCCAGCGCGACCGCGTAGCGGAGCGTGTCCTTGGTGAGGGCGTGGGTGGAGGTGTTCGGCACCGCGCCCGGCATGTTGGCCACGCAGTAGAACACCGTGTCGTGCACCTCGAAGGTGGGCTCGGCGTGCGTGGTGGGACGCGAGTCCTCGAAGCAGCCGCCCTGGTCGATGGCGATGTCCACGAGCACCGCGCCCGGCTTCATCCGGGACACCAGCTCGTTGGAGACCAGCTTGGGCGCCTTCGCGCCGGGGATCAGCACCGCGCCGATCACCATGTCGGACTCCAGCACCGCCCGCTCCAGCTCCAGCGCGTTGCTGGAGACGGTGCGGACCCGGCCGCCGTAGACCTCGTCGGCGTGGCGCAGCTTGCCCACGCTGAGGTCGAGCAGGGTCACGTCGGCGCCCATGCCGACCGCGATCCGGGTGGCGTTCATCCCGGAGACGCCGGCCCCGATCACGGTCACCTTGGCCGGGCGCACGCCCGGGACGCCGCCCATCAGCACGCCGCGCCCGCCGTTGGGGCGCTGCAGCGTGGCGGAGCCGACCTGCGGCGCCAGCCGGCCGGCCACCTCCGACATCGGGGCGAGCAGCGGCAGCGAGCCGTCCGGCAGCTGCACCGTCTCGTAGGCGATCGAGGTGACCTTGCGGTCCAGCAGGGCGTCGGTGCACGGACGCGACGCCGCCAGGTGCAGGTAGGTGAAGAGGGTCTGGCCGGGCTGCATCCGGTGGTACTCCTCGGCCACCGGCTCCTTGACCTTCAGGACCAGCTCCGCCTCGCCCCAGACGTCGTCCGCACCCTCCAGGATGCGGGCGCCGGCCGCGGTGTACTCCTCGTCGGTGATCGAGGAGCCGATGCCGGCTCCGCGCTCGATGGCGACCGAATGCCCGCGGCTCACGAGCTCATGGACGCCCGCGGGAGTGATGGCCACCCGGTATTCGTGGTTCTTGACTTCGCGGGGCACGCCGACGCGCACTTGGGTCCTCCTTGCATCCTCGTTGACACCCCTTCACTGTGACGCGCCCCATCGCGGCGGAACATCTCCAACATGGACAGTCATCCCTGGTCATGTTGACACCGTGTAAGGGGCCCGGTCGGGCGCGGGTCACCCGGGCGCCGGGAACACCCGGCGGCCGGCGATCCAGGTGCCGACGACCCGGCCGGTGAGCCGGCGGCCGGCGTAGGGGCCGGGATCACCGGACGGCACCGCGTGCGGCGCATCGCCGTCGAAGGCGACCAGGTCGGCGTCGGCGCCGGGGGCGATCCGGCCCTTGCCGGCCAGGCCGAGCAGGGCCGCCGGCTCGGTCGAGGTCCACCGGGCGACCCGGTCCAGCCCCAGGCCGCGGCGGCGGGCGGCGGTCCACAGCGCCGGCAGCGTCCAGGAGACCGCGGAGACCCCGGTGCCCGGCCGGTGGCCGGAGCCGATGGTGCGCACCGCGCTGTCGGAGTCGGAGAGCAGCGCCGACCACAGGGCGTCCCGGTTGGCCGCCGAGCGCAGCGGCGGCCGGCAGCGGAACGCCGGGGCGTCGTCCGGGACCTGCTCGGCGGGGAGGCAGAGGTAGTGCGGGCAGGTGTGCGCGGTCAGCGGCGCCCCGATCGAGCGCGCGGCGCCCAGCAGCGCGGCGCACTCGGCCGCGGTGAACGGTGTGACGTGGGTCCGGGTGCCGGCCACCCGCATGGCGGCGATCACCCGCTCCAGGCCGCGCCGCTCCGCGCGCGGCGGGCGGGCGGCGAGCAGCGCGCCGTTGCCCGGGGAGTCCGGCGCGGTCAGCTCGGCCGGGTCCTCCGCGTGCACCAGCATCGGCGCGCCCATCGCGGCCGCCTCCACCATCGTCTTGAGCAGCTGCCCGTCGCCGATCGGGGCGGCCGACTCCGCCCCGCCGTCCGACAGCGAGCAGTGGAAGCCCGCGACCCCGGCGGAGCGCAGCTCGGCCAGGTCGGCCGAGCTGCTGCGGTCGGTGACCGCGCCCAGGAACGCGACGTGCACCCCGATCCCGGCGGCCGCCGCCTGGTGCGCCTTGAGCGCGGCCTCGCCGGTGATCGCGGTCGGGGCGCCGCGCGGCCCGGTGCCGCCGCCGGGGGCGACCGCGATCGACGTCACCCCGCCGCGCACCGCCGCCGCTTCGGTCTCCAGGTAGCCCTCGCGCAGCGGCTGCCCGGGGGCGTGCACGGCCACGTCCGCGTCGACCAGGCCGGGCAGCAGCGCGACCCCGCCCAGGTCGATCTCGGCCGCGCCGGGGAGCGGGGCGCCGTGGTCGCACACCGCGGCGATGCGGCCGCCGCGCAGGCCGACCGAGGCGGGGATCACGCCCTTGGCGGTGACCACCCGGCGGGAGCGGATGACGGTGTCGATCTGGGGCACGGGATCCCCTTCATGCTCGGAGTGCCGTTCGCGCGGGCCGGGGCCCGCCGTTCCCCGCCGGTTCCGCGCTGCTTCCCGGAGGTGCGCTGGAAGCGGGATCCGGGGCGGGTGGGTGCGCATTCGGTCCGTCGACCGTATCGCGATCGGCCCCGAAAAGAGGGCGTTACGCCCTTCTTTCCCGGCCTCCACCTGCGCTTTCCCGGCCCCGTCGGCGCACCGGCCGGTTCCGGGGGCGCGTCGCGGGAGCGCGCCCGGGGAGCGGGCGGCGGAGAACCGCGGAGCGGCGGAACGGAAGCGCCGTGCGCGGGGGCGTACCGCACGCGATCCGGAACCCGGCCGGTCCGCCGGAGTCCCCGGCGCTCCCGCCGTTCCGGCCGGCCCGGAACGGCGGGACCGGTGCGGCGGGGGACGGGTCCGGCCGATGCGGCCCGGGTACGACATGTCGTAGTAGTGGGATTACCCTGGTGCCCGGTGGTGGACGCGCACGGCCCCCGCCCTCCCCGGCCGCTGCGGAGCCGCCCACCGGGCCCGCCCCAGGGCTCCGGGGAAGGGGCGGAGCGGTGCGGCGGACGCCGCCGGTTCCGACAGCAGGCAATCCCGACCACGACGGAGTGGCACCCGTGGCTCCCCCTGAGACCCGGCAGAGCGGCGGCGCGCGCGGGCGCGGCGTCGAGACGGCCGCCATCATCGCGGTGACCGCGGCCGCGGTCTGCGCGATCACCCTGATCATCGCCCTGGTGGCCGGCGGCGCGGTCACCGCGCAGGTCATCCCCGGCCTGCCGGACGCAGGCTCGCTGACCCGGTGGGGCCTGCCCGTCTCCCGGGTGCTCGGCAACCTGGCCGGGGCGCTCACCGTCGGCCTGCTGCTGCTCGCCGCGGTCCTGCTGCCCTCCGCCAAGGGCGCGATCGGCTCCCAGGCCACCGGGTACGTGCGGGCCGCCTCCTGGACCGCCCTGGTGTGGGCGGCCGCCTCCGGCGCCCGGCTGGTCTTCGAACTCTCCAACATCATGGGCCAGGTGCCCTCGCAGATCATCGGCAACGAGCTCACCAGCTACGCCGGGCAGATCGCCGAGGGCCGCTCGCTGATGTTCGTGATCCTGCTGGCCACCGCGGTCGCGCTGTTCGGCCGCACGGTCGAGTCCGCGGCCGGCGCCATGCTGCTGCTCGGCGCCGCGCTGTTCGGCCTGCTGCCGCCCGCGCTGACCGGCCACGCCGCCGCCTCCGGCAACCACGAGCTGGCCGTCACCGGCCTGGCACTGCACCTGGTCGCGATCTCGGTGTGGGTCGGCGGCCTGGTCGCGGTCACCTTCCACGGCCTGCGCGCCGCCCCGGACGACGCGCCGGTCGCCGCCGAGCGGTTCAGCCGGATCGCGCTCTGGGCCTACATCGGCGTCGCGATCAGCGGCACGGCCAGCGCGCTCAGCCGGCTCTACGGCCTCGAGCAGCTCTTCACCACGCCCTACGGGCTGATCATGCTCACCAAGATCGCGCTGTTCGCGCTGCTCGGCGCGATCGGCTGGGCGCACCGCCGCCGCACCGTGCACCGGATCGGGGAGGGCGCCGGGCGGCTGCTCTTCGCCCGGCTGGCCGGGGTGGAGATCGCGGTGATGGGCGCCGTGATGGGGCTGTCCACCGCGCTCAGCCGCACCGCGCCGCCGCCGGTCGACGAGAGCGCCGTCGACCCGGCCACCGCCATCCTCGGCTTCCCGGTCCCGCCGCCGATGAGCGTTGGGACGCTGCTCACCCTGTGGCGGCCGGACCTGTTCTTCATCATGCTGGCGGTGGTGCTCGGCGGGCTGTACGCGGCCGGGGTGGTCCGGCTCCGCCGTCGCGGCGACTCCTGGCCGTGGGTCCGGGTGGTCTCCTGGTACGCCGGCCTGGCGGTCATCGTCGCGTCGCTGCTCAGCGGGTTCGCCACCTACGCCATGGTGCTGTTCAGCTCGCACATGCTGCAGCACATGGCGATCTCCATGCTGGTCCCGGTGCTGCTGGTGCTGGGCGGGCCGGTGACCCTGGCGCTGCGCGCGCTCAAGCCGGCCGCCCGCCGCGGCGACCGGGGGCCGCGCGAGTGGATCAACGCCTTCCTGCAGAGCCGCTTCTCGCACATCGCCACGCACCCGGCGGTGGCCACCGCGCTGTTCGTGCTCAGCCCGTACGCGCTCTACTTCTCCCCGCTGTTCGGCACGCTCATGAACAACCACACCGGGCACCTGTTCATGAACGTGCACTTCCTGCTCTCCGGGTTCCTCTTCTACTGGATCATCATCGGCGTCGACCCGGGCCCGCGGAAGATGCCCTACCTGCTGCGCATCGTCCTGCTCCTGCTGGCCATGGGCATGCACGCCTTCCTCGGCATCGGCATCATGATGCAGTCGGAGCCGATCGCGATGGACTACTACGGCAACTTCGACATCCCGTGGAGCGAGGACGTCGGCGACGACCAGTACCGGGGCGGCGGCATCGCCTGGGCGGTGGGCGAGATCCCCACCCTGCTCGTCACCATCGCGCTGGTCCGGCAGTGGGCCAAGGACGAGGAGCGCACCGAGCGGCGCCGCGAGCGGCACAGCAGGCGCGGCGGCTCCGACGATGCCGACCTCGACGCCTACAACGCCTACCTGCAGGAGCTGGAGCGCCGCTCCAAGCGGCAGGAGGGCTGAGCCGGCCCGGCCCGGGGCTTCTGCGCCTGGCAGAAACCCTGGAACCGGGCGGCCCCGGTGCGGTTTCCTCGTCCCATGACCAGACGAGGAATCCGGTTCGGCGTCAACTTCCGGGGCGCCGACCTCGCAGAGTGGCCGCGGTACTGCCGGGAGACCGAGCGGATGGGCTACGACGTGCTGCTCGCCCCCGACCACCTCGGCCACCCGGCGCCGTTCGGGATGCTGGCCGCGGCGGCCGCCGCCACCGAGCGGATCCGGCTCGGCACCATGGTGGTCAACAACGAGTTCTGGAACCCGGCGCTGCTCGCCCGGGAGGCCGCCACCGTGGACCGGCTCTCCCGAGGGCGGCTCGAACTCGGCGTCGGCCTGGGGCACATGAAGTCGGAGTCGGAGACCGCGGGCATCCCCTGGCGCGGCCACGCCGACCGGCTGGCCGCGCTGGAGCAGGCCCTGGACGGGCTGGACCGGTTCCTCGCCGACGGCGGGCCGGGCCACGGCCCGGTGCAGCGCCCCCGACCGCCGCTGCTCATCGGCGGCCACGGGGAGGGCACCCTCCGGCTGGCCGCCCGCCGCGCCGACATCATCGGCTTCGGCGGCCTGGTGCAGCGCCGCGGCGCGCCGATGGGCACCTTCCGGGTGGAGGGCCCGGAGGACATGCTGCGCCGCGTCGGCTTCGTCCGCGAGCAGACCGGCGAGCGCCTCCCCGGCCTGGAGTTCAACATCCTGGTCCAGACCGTGGCCGTCACCGACGACGCGGAGCGGACCGCGGCCGGCCTCGCCGCGGAGTACGGTGCCGGATCCGGGCTGGAGACCGCGGAGGACGTCCTGGCCAGCCCGATCATCCTGGTGGGGACGGTCGGCGAGATCGCCGCGGAGATCATCGCCAACCGGGACCGCTACGGGTTCGGCTACGTGTGCACCCACGGCGAGCACCGGGACGCGCTCGCCCGGGTCATCCCGGAGGTGCGCCGCCTGGAGGAGGCGGGCGGCTGACCGCGCCGGCGGCCGGCCTCAGGGGACGAGCGCGGCGATGCCGGTCCCGACCAGCGCGAGCAGGGCGCAGCTGACCAGGCCGCCGATGAGCGGGACGGGGGAGAAGGGGGACGGCAGCGGGCCGGTCACCCCCTGCGCGGCCGCCGCGCGGCGCACCACCGCCGGCATCAGCGCCAGGTTCGCCGCGAAGATGATCACCTCGACGCCGAACGCGGTGGCCAGGGCCATCGCGAAGCCCTGCCCGGCGCCCAGCGCCTCGGCGGCGGCCAGGGCGGGGACGGCGACCAGCAGGACCGTGGAGGCGACGCCGAACACGGCGCGCAGCCCCGGGCCCTGGGAGCGGCCGGTGGTCAGCAGCATGAGGCCGAGCAGCGCCGCCAGCATGACGGCCCCGACGACCCCGAAGAGAACGATGTCGACCAGCGAATTCACTCCGACATTGTGTCAGCTCCGCGGAGCGCCGCCGCACCGGGAGCGGGCCGCGCGGATGTGAGGTCCGCGCCCCGCAGGGCCGGCGCCGGGCCGTGCGGCGGCGGTGCGGGGCGGTGCTCCCCGCCCCCGGCCGGGGACGCCCCGGGGCCGGGGGCGAACCGCATCCAGGCCAGCTCCCGCGCCCGGCGCCGGTCGATCGAGAGCAGGCTGCGCGCTCCCGGCACGAACGCCGTCGGCCCGTTCCGGGCGGCCGCGCGCAGCCGCCGCCAGCGCCGCGAGTGCGTCCGGTGGCTGCGCGCCGTCACCCGCCGCCCCCGGGCGTACTGCCCGCTCCGCGCCTCCTCCGGGGTGGCGTCGATCATCAGCACGTGCACCTCGTACCGGCGGAGCCGGCAGAGCAGGGCGAGCAGCACCCGGACCGGGCGCCGGGTCCCGCTCTCGTGCACCACCACCGGGTCGCCGCCGCGCAGCGCCGCGGCCACCCGGAGCAGGTGCAGCACGTGCACCACCCAGCGCCACAGCGGGTAGGGGATCCGGCCGAGCACCGGTCTCAGCCGGTAGCGCGACTGCAGCGAGTCGACCACCCGCACGCCGCCCTCGGCGACCACCGTCCCCGCCTCGTCCCCGCGGAGCCCGAACAGCCGCCGCAGCAGGGTGCTCTTCCCGGCCCCGGGCACCCCGGCGACCAGCACCAGCGACCGCCGGGGGTAGACCGCCCCGCGGCCCTCCGCCGCGGCGCGGCCGGCCGGGGGCCGCGAAGAGTGCGAGGGGGACGGCGGCGCCGGTCGGACCGGAGGGGGAAGAGGAGGGCTGGTCATGCCAGAGCTTATGCCCCGCCGCACTAAAGCAGGGGTTAAAGGGCGGGCGAGAGAGGTCTCACACGCCTTTCGGGAACTCCGCCCGGGCGGACCGCGCGCCCCCGGCCCCACCCGCCCCGGGCCGCCCGCCGACACCGAGGCGCCCGTTCCCACCTGCAGCGGCCTCCGATCAGGCCGCCCCGCCCGCGGCTTCGCGGCGGGCGCCGCGGGGCGGGCGGAAGGGCGCGCCCCCGGACGGCGGAAGAGAAAAAGGGTTTCGGTCGGCGCGAAGACCGGCCCCGGCCCGGGCGGAGTCCGCGCACGCGCCCGCGGACGCCGCTCAGCCGGTCTGCTCCAGGCGGGAGCCGGAGGGGGACTTGAGCACCCGGAGCTTCGCCGGGATGCGGGAGCGGAGGTCGGCGACATGGCTGACCACGCCCACCGCGCGGCCGCCGTCGCGGAGCCGGTCCAGGACGTCCAGCACCTCCTCCAGGGTCTCCTCGTCCAGGGTGCCGAAGCCCTCGTCGATGAAGAGGGTGCCGATGTCGGTGCCGCCGGACTCCTCGCCCGCCACGTCGGCCAGCCCCAGGGCCAGCGCCAGCGAGGCGATGAACGTCTCGCCGCCGGACAGGGTGGCCGGGTCGCGCTCCTGGCCGGTCCAGGCGTCGATGACGCGCAGCCCCAGGCCGCCGCCGGAGCGGGTGCGGTCCCCGGCCGCCTTGTCCACGGTGTGCCGGAGCTCGTAGCGCCGCCCCGACATGGTGGCGAGCCGGTCGTTGGCGGCGGCCACCACCAGCTCCAGCCGGGCGGCCAGCACGTAGGAGGAGAGCGGGACGCTCTCCCGGTTGGCCGGGGAGGTCCCCGCGGCCAGCCGGGCCAGGCCGTCGGCGACCCGGTGCCGCTCCCGGGCCGGCCGGGAACCGGTGAGCCGCCGGTCCAGCTCGGCACGGAGGTCGGCCAGGTCCCGGGCGCGCCGCTGCAGGCGGTCCCGCCAGGACACGGCGTGGTCGGCGGCGGCCTCGGCGGCCTCCAGGGCGGCCCGCAGCGCCGCGGCATCGGGCTCGGGGGCGGCCCAGGCCTCGGCGGTGGCGGGGTCGGCCAGCACCGCGCGGACCGCGGCCAGCTCGTCGTCGTGGCCGCGGGCGCGCTCCCGGACGGCCCGGCGCTCGGCCTCGGTCCGCTCGGCGGCCCGCACCGCGGCGGCGTCGGGGAACCCGGCCTCCTCGCGGGCGCGCCGCGCCTCGGCCTCGGCGTCGTGCAGCTCGCCGGCGGCGGCGGTGCGCCGGTCCAGCGCCTCGGCGGCCGCGTGCAGCAGCCCGGCCTCCTCCTCCAGGCGGGCCACCCGGGCGGGCAGGTCCGGGTCGTCCCCCCGGGCGGCGTCCAGCCGGGCGGCGATCCGCTCGGCCTCGGCGCCGCGCGCGGCGCGCCGCTCGGTGAGCTCGGCCAGCTCCCGGTCGAGCCGGGCCTCCTCCGCGCGGACTCGCTCCAGCTCGGCGTCGAGCGCGGCGATCCGCTCCGCGGTCCGGGCGGCCTGCGCCGCGGCGGCCTCCAGCTCGTCCAGCGCGGCGCGGCGGGTGCGCACCCGCTCCTCGGCGCCCTGCGCGTCCAGCCCGCCGGCCAGCTCCCGCGCGGCGGCCAGCCGCTCGGTCAGGGAGGACTCCAGCCGCTCGGCCTCGGCGCGGCCGGAGTCCGCCGCGTCCGAGCGCGCCTGGGCCCGCTCCTCGTCCTCGGGGGAGGGGCGGCTCGGCCCGCCCTCGGCGGGCGCGGGGTGCTCCACCGAGCCGCAGACCGGGCACGGGGAGCCGGAGCCCAGCTCGGCGGCGAGCTCGGCGGCCATCCCCTCGATCCGCAGCCGCCGCAGGTCGAGCAGGGCGTCCCGGGCGGCCTGGGCGGCGTCCACCGCCGCGGTGCGGCGCCGCACCGCCTCGGCCAGCTCGGCGGAGAGGCGCTCGGTGTCGGCGGCCGCCCGGTGCCGGCGCCGGGCCGCCTCCAGCGCCTCGACCGCGGCCTCGCGCGGGCCGGTGCGGGCGCGGAGCTCCTCGAGCCCGGCGGCGAGTTCGGCGCGGCGGCCGGGGAGCTCGGCGGTCCGGGCGGCCAGCCGCTCCCGGTCCCGGCGGGCCCCGGCGGCCCGCCCGTCCAGCCCGCGGACCTCGCCGCGCAGCGCGGTGAGCCGCTCGGCGTCGTCCAGCAGGTGCTTCAGCCGGGCGATCTCGTCCCGGCGGCCCCGCTCGGCGGTGCGCAGCCGGTCGGCGTCGGAGGCCGGCACGGACCCGGCGGGCTCCGCCGCCGGGCGGGGCTCCGGGGCGCCGGCGAGACCGCCGGCCAGGGAGGTCCGCTCCGCCGCGGCGAGCTCGGCCTTCTCCAGCTCCACCCGCCGGTTCTCGGCGGCGCGGAGCAGCGGCGCGACCGGGGCGGCGCGCTCCGCGGCGGCGAGTTCGGCGTCCCAGGCGGCGCGCTCGGCGGCGCGGGCGGCCAGCTCGGCCTCGCGGGCGGCGGCCGCGGCCCGCCGCCGGCGCCTCTCCAGCACCGACCGGCCCTGCTCCAGGGCGGTGCGGGCGCGGTCCCGGGCGGCCACCGCGCCGGCGGTGATCGGGGCGGCGTCGCGGGCGTCGGCGGCGGTGGCGGAGGCCAGCTCGGCGGCCCACGGGACGAGGGAGTCCGGGTCCTCCTCGGCCGCCTCGGGCAGCGGGCTCCGGGCCGCCTCCGCGAGCAGCCGGGCGGTGTTCAGCACCGAGGCCTCGGCGCTCCCGGCGGCGCGGCCGAGCGCGGCGGAGTGCTCGGCCAGCCACTTCTCCACGTCGGTGAAGACGCCGGTGCCGAAGATCTGCTCCAGGGAGTCGCGGCGCTCCCGGGCGGGGGCGCGCAGGAACCGGGCGAACTCGCCCTGCGGCAGCAGGACCACCTGGCAGAACTGCTTGAGGTTGACCCCGAGCAGGTCGGAGACGAACTGGCCGGCCTCGTCCGGGCGGAGGGTGATCGGCCGCCAGGTGCCGCCGGTGTACTCGGCGACGGTGACCTTGGCCTTCTCCTCGGTGGTGCCGGAGCCGCGCTTCTTCGGCCGGCGCCAGGCGGGCGAGCGGGTGATGCGCAGCCGGCGGCCGCGCACGGTGAACTCCAGCGCCGCCTCGGGCCGGAGCGAGGGCGGGGCGTGCGTGCTCTGCAGCGACCGGGCGGCGCCGCGCACCCCGGGGACCCCGCCGTACAGGGCGAAGCAGACGGCGTCCAGCACCGAGGTCTTCCCGGCGCCGGTGGGGCCGTGCACCAGGAACAGCCCGGCGGCGCCGAGCCGGTCGAAGTCGACCTCCTCGGCGCCGGCGAACGGGCCGAAGGCCTGGACGGTGAGGCTGTGCAGCCGCATCAGGCGGAGGCCTCCCTGATCCGCAGCTCCTCCAGCGCGGTGCGGACCAGCGCCCGCTCCTCGCCGGAGGCGGGGGCGCCGCGCGCCCAGTCGACGAAGTCGAACACCAGGTCGGGCTCGGTCCGGTCGGCGGGGCGGGCCCACGGCCGGTCGCCCGGGTCCGGGGCGCCCTCCGGTTCGAAGACCAGGTGCAGGGTGTGCGGGAAGCGCTCGCGGATCCGCTCCATGGGCCGCTCCGGGCGGACCGGGTCGGTCAGCGCGACCTCCAGCCAGTGCCCGGTGCGCGGTTCCAGCGCGGGGTCGGCGAGCAGGTCCTCCAGCCGGCCGGAGACCCGGGAGACCGGGCGCTCCACCGGGGCCTCGGCGAACTCGGCGCGCACCGCGCCGCCCCGGTCCAGCTCCACGATCCAGGAGCCCTTCACCTGGTGCTCCTCGGAGAAGGAGTAGGCGATCGGGGAGCCGGAGTAGCGGACCCGCTCCGACATGCGCTGGCGGCCGTGCAGGTGGCCCAGGGCGACGTAGTCCGCCCCGTCGTAGAGCGACGCGGGCACGTGCGACGCCCCGCCGACGGAGATGTCCCGCTCGCTGTCGGAGGGGGCGCCGCCGGTGACGAAGGCGTGCGAGAGCACCACCGAGCGGGTGCCGGCCGGGCGGGCGGCCAGGTCGGCGCGGACCAGGTCCATGGCGTGGCCGAGGACGGCGGGGTGGCCGCGCTCGGAGAGCCCCCAGTGCGGGCGGGCGAGCTCCGGCTCGAGGTAGGGGATGCCGTAGAAGGCGACCGGGCCGTGCCCGTCCTCGACCAGCACCGGGGAGCCGATGCCCTCCAGGGAGCTGCGCAGGTGCACGCCGGCGGCGTCGATCAGCCCGGAGCCGTAGTCGAGCCGGACCATGGAGTCGTGGTTCCCGCTGATCAGCACGGCCCGGGCGCCGGTGTCCCGGATGCGGCGCAGCGCCTCGTCCAGCAGCCGGACCGCGTCGACCGGGGGGAGGGCGCGGTCGTAGAGGTCCCCGGCGACCGCGACCACGTCGACCCGCTCGGCGCGGACCGTCTCCACCAGGTGGTCGATGAAGGCGGCCTGGGCCCCGAGCAGGCTCTCCCGGTGGAAGGTGCGCCCCAGGTGCCAGTCGGAGGTGTGCAAGATCCGCATGATCCGCGAGCGTACTGCAGTTCCGCCCGTCCCGGCGGGGAACCCGGGGCCCTGCGGGCGGCGGGCGGTGCGGGGGCGGGACGCCGCCCGGCGCCCCGCCCCCGCCGGCGGGCTCAGCCGGTCAGCCGGGCCATCGTCAGGCCGTCGCCGATGGGCAGCAGGACCACCTCGACCCGCTCGTCGGCGAGGACGTGGTCGTTGAAGTCGCGGATGCCCTGCACCGCGGCGGAGGTCTCGGCCGGGTCGACGACGCGCCCGTGCGAGAGGGTGTTGTCGGCGAGCAGCACGCCGCCCGGCCGCATCCGGGGGAGCAGCTCCTCCCAGTAGCCGATGTAGCCGCTCTTGTCGGCGTCGATGAAGGCCAGGTCGAACGCGTGCCCGGAGGGCAGCGCGCGCAGGGTCTCCAGGGCCGGGCCGATCCGCAGGTCGATGCGGCCGGACAGCCCCGCGCGCTCCCAGTAGCGGCGGGCGATGCCGGTCCACTCCTCGCTGATGTCGCAGGCGAGCAGCGCGCCGGGGGAGTCCGGCAGGGCGCGGGCCAGGCAGATCGAGGAGTAGCCGGTGAAGGTGCCGATCTCGACGGCGCTCCGCGCGCCGAGGACCTGCGCCAGCATGGTCATGAACCGCCCCTGCTCGGGGCCGATCTGCATGCCGGCCTGCTCGGGGAGGGCGCGCAGCGTCTCCTCGGCGAGGTCGCGCAGGACCGGGTCGACCGGTGTGCTGTGCGCGACCAGGTAGTCGTGGAGCTCGGGCGTCATGGACTCGGTGGTTCTCGTCACAGGGGCAATGCTAGCCCCGCGCGGCGCACCGGTCCCGGGACGGCGCTCCCCGGCGCCGCCGGGGTCAGACCTCGGGCAGCAGCTCCGGCCAGTCGAACAGGTAGAAGGCGTAGATGACGATGGCGATGGTCAGCCCGGGGGTGACCACGTTCCGCTCGATCTTGCCGTCGGTCTTGAAGCCGATGTTCTGGCCGACCCGGTAGCCGGTGAACGGCCACAGCAGCGGGACGCCCATGTGCGTGGCCATGTCGCCGATGAAGTGCAGCAGGCAGCCGAAGGCCACCGCGGCGCCCATCCAGGTGTAGTCGGTGCCGGCGCTGTACAGCGAGAGCGTGACGCCCGCGGTGAGCAGCGCGTTGATCACCCCGGCCGCGGTGCGGTTCTTGTCCAGGCCCAGTCCCAGGCCGTTGAAGGCGATGCCGACCAGCAGGAACACGAAGATCTGCACGGCCATTTCGGACCAGAGCGCCAGGCCCTGCGCGACGGCGCCCATGAGCGCGGCGAACAGCAGCGAGTGGGTGCCGTTGCGGTGGCCGCCGAAGACCCAGTTCATGAAGGCGCCCAGGGTCTGGGTGAAGGCCCCGTAGGTCTGGGTGATGGTGGCGCTCTTGTGGTCGAGGTCGGGGATGAGCGCGGCGCCCGCGCACACCAGCGCGCCCGCGATGATCTCGCCGGGACCCATGTGGAAGGTGGTGCCGAGTATTTCGGCGCCGTCCAGCAGAGGAACGACAGCCATCCAGCCGACCGCGCCGCTCAGCGCGTGAGAGTGCCCCATCATGAGCGGAAACGGTAGCGGCCGTCCGCATTTCTGGCGAATCACGGCCGATTATGGCGATTCTTCGGCGGTGTTTCCGTACGGCTGAATCCGCGCACCGGAATGATAGACCCGCGGCGCGGGGAACGGGGGAGAAGGATCGTGAACATCCTGTGACGAGGCGGGTGTAAGTCGTTGACGCTTTTCTGTGCACGCTGGTAGACAACCAACCTAACGGGTTTGAGGTCCCCCCGTTTTCCCAGCGTGAAGAGGGGTTGCCGACCATGTCCACCGTAATCCCCCCGACCGCGCCCCCTCCGGGCGCGGACGGTGTGCCGGGCGCACCCCGCGTGCGCCGGCGCGCCGCCATGAGACTCCTCGCCGGCGCCGCCTCCCTCGGCCTGGCCGGCGCCCTGCTGCCCGCCGGGGCCGCCGCGGCCGAAGCCGAGCAGGACACCATGACCGTCGCGGTCTCCCAGCCGGTCGACTCGCTGAGCCCCTTCCTCGCCCAGCGCCTGATCAGCACCAGCGTGCACAAGATGGTCTACGAGGGCCTCGTCGGCTACGACCCGGAGACCAACGAGCCCCACCCCATGCTCGCGGAGTCCTGGGAGCCCTCCGAGGACGGGCTCACCTGGACCTACACCCTCCGCGAGGGGATGAAGTGGAGCGACGGGGAGCCGATCACCGCCGATGACGCCGCCTGGACCTTCACCACGATGATGGAGGACTCCGCCGCGGCCACCGCCAACGGCAACTACGTGGAGAACTTCGAGAAGGCCGAGGCGCTCGACGAGCGCACCCTGGAGGTCGCCCTCAAGGAGCCCCAGGCCACCATGCTCTCCATGGACGTGCCGATCCTCCCCGAACACGTCTGGTCCGAGGTCGGCGACTACGGCGACTTCAACAACGACGAAGAGTTCCCGGTGGTCGGCAGCGGGCCGTTCACCATCACCGGGTACGAGCCCAACCAGTCGGTCACCATCGAGGCCAACCCCGAGTACTACGGCGGCGCCCCGGAGTTCGAGAAGGTCGTCTTCCGCTACTTCGCCGACCAGGACGCGCAGGTCGAGGCGTTGCGCAAGGGCGAGGTCTCGCTGGTCTCCGGCCTCACCCCGGCCCAGGCCGACTCGCTGGAGGGCCAGGAGGGCATCACCGTCAACAAGGCCAGCGGCAAGCGCTTCCAGGCGTTCACCGTCAACCCCGGCGCCGAGACCCAGGACGGCGAGGAGTTCGGCGACGGCCACCCCGCGCTGGAGGACAAGACCCTGCGCCAGGCCATCATGATGGCCATCGACAAGCAGGAGCTGGTCGACACCGCCTACGGCGGCTACGCCGAGCCGGCCGAGGGCTACATCCCCTCCCGCTACCCGGACTACTACTGGGAGCCCGAGGGCGACGACCGGCTCCCCTTCGACCCCGGCGCCGCCAACGCGATGCTGGACGAGGCCGGCTACGAGAAGGGCGAGGACGGGGTCCGCGAGTCCCCCGACGGCGACCGGCTCGAACTGCGCATGCACACGCACAACGACCGGCCGGACTACGTCGCCATGGCGCCGATCATCGTGGAGCGGCTCGCCGACATCGGCGTCAAGGTGGAGAACAAGGAGGTCGACCCCGGTGTGCTCAGCGACGCGCTGCACAGCGGCGAGTACGACCTCATCTGGACCGGCTGGTCGGTCAACCCCGACCCGGACTACGTGCTGGGCATCCACACCTGCGACGCGCTGCCCGAGGAGCCGGGCACGATGCGCGGCGACGCCTACTTCTGCGACGAGGAGTACGACGAGCTCTACGCCGAGCAGCTCGCCGCCTACGACGACCCGGAGGGGCGGGCCGGGACCATCAAGCGGATGCAGGCCATCCTCTACGACGAGGCCGTGGTCGACGTGCTGACCTACGCCGACACCCTGGAGGCCTACCGCTCCGACCAGATCGCCTCGATGCAGCCCCAGCCGGACCCCGGCGGCAACCTGTGGGGCCAGGACGGCCACTGGAGCTTCTCCGGCGCGGTCCCGGCCGAGGGCACCTCCGGCGGCGCCGGCCTGTCCGGCGGCGCGATCGCCGGTATCGCCGCGGCCGTGGTGCTGGTCGTCGGCGGGGCCGTGTTCCTGCTGGTGCGGCGCCGCTCGGCGACCGCAGACGACCGCGAATAGCCGAGGCGGCCGCGAACGACTCGGCCGCGCGCCCCGCCCGGCCCCGCCGGGGGCCGGGCGGGCCCGAGTGAAAGGCCTCCGTTGACCGATACCCAGACCGCCGGGGCGGCGCCGCCCGCCCCGGACGCCGCGCCCGGCCCCCGGCCCAGGGCCGGCCGCGTCCTGCGCTACCTGGGCGGCCGCCTGCTGACCGCCGCGGTCTCCCTGGCCGCGGTGATGGTCACCTCGTTCTTCCTCTTCCGCATCCTGCCCGGCGACCCGGTCGCCGCGATGACCGAGGGCCGCGAGGTCAGCGTCGAGCAGATGGAGGCGCTGCGCCGCGAGTTCGGCCTGGACCAGCCGCTGTGGCAGCAGTTCCTCGACTACTGCGCGCGGATGCTCCGCTTCGACCTCGGCGTCTCCTACGAGTTCCACCGCCCGGTGGCCGAGCTGGTGGCCGAGCGGATCGGCCCCACCGTGCTGCTGGCCGGCACCGGCACCCTGATCGCCGCCGTGCTCGGCCTGGTGCTGGGCACCCGGGCCGCCTGGCGCCGCGGCTCGGCCGGCGACCGGGTCGGCTCCGCGGTCGCCCTGCTGCTCTGGTCGGTGCCGTCGTTCTGGCTGGGCCTGCTGCTCATCGTGGTGCTGGCCTCCGGGACCGGCTGGCTGCCCGGCCTCTTCCCCACCTCCGGGATGGTCTCGCCGGGCACCGCCGGCGCGCTGGACACCGCGGTCGACGTCGCCCACCACATGGTGCTGCCGGTGGCCACCATGGTGGCCGTGGTCTACGCCCAGTACCTGATGATCATGCGCTCCTCGGTGCTGGACGAGATGGGCGCGGACTACCTCACCACCGCGCGGGCCAAGGGGCTCCGCGACGACCTGGTGCTGCGCCGGCACGCGGTGCCCAACGCGCTGCTGCCCACCGTCACCCTGATCTTCCTCAACCTCGGCCGGGTCTTCGGCGGCGTCATCCTCATCGAGACCGTCTTCGCCTGGCCCGGCCTGGGGTCGCTGTTCTACTCCGGGCTCAAGGTGCCCGACCTGCCGCTGGTGCAGGCGCTGTTCGTCATCTTCGCGAGCGCGGTGATCATCATGAACCTCCTGGCCGACCTGGTCTACCCGCTCCTCGACCCGCGGGTGCGGACGTGACCGCCCCGGCGGCGTCGCGCCGCGCGGTGGTCCGGGCCCGCCGCCGGGCGGCCCTGCGGAAGTACGCCCGCTCCTACGCGGAGAACAGGGCCGGGCTGTTCGGCCTGGCCGCGCTGGTGCTCGCGGTCCTGGTCGCGGCGGCCGCCCCGCTGTTCATCCCGCCCGAGGCGCTCAGCGTCACCGGTGCCCCGGGCGAGCGGTTCGAGCGGCCGAGCGCGGAGTTCCCGCTGGGCACCGACACCTTCGGCCGCTCCGTGCTCGACCTGGTGGTCTGGGGCGCGCGGATCTCGCTGACGGTCGGCTTCCTCGCCGCGTTCGTCTCGGTCGCCCTGGGCACCGTGATCGGCGTCATCGCGGGCCACTTCGGCGGCCTGGCCTCCAACGTGCTGATGCGGATCACCGACTGGTTCCTGGTGCTGCCCGCCCTGGTCATGGCGATCGCCCTGGCCGCGGTCCTGGAGCGCAGCACGCTCACCATCATCATCGCGATCGGCGTGACCTCCTGGCCGTCCACCGCCCGCATCGTCCGCGCGCAGACGCTGTCGGTGGAGGCCCGGCCCTACATCGAGCGGGCCCGCGCGCTCGGCGGCGGGCACCTGCACGTGATGCTCAGGCACGTGCTGCCCAACGTCATGCCGGTGGTGATCGCGCAGACCACGCTGCTGGTCGCGGAGGCGATCGTGATGGAGTCCACGCTCTCCTTCCTCGGCCTGGGCTCGCCGGGGGCGATCTCCTGGGGCGGCGTCCTGCAGGACGCCCGCAACGCCGGGGCGATCAGCTCCGGCATGTGGTGGTACATGGTCCCGCCGGGGCTGGCCATCGCCCTGGTCGCCCTCTCCTTCACGCTGTGCGGGCGCGCCCTGGAGGGCGTGTTCAACCCCAGGCTCCGGGAGCGCCGATGACCCTGCTCGAAGTCGAGGACCTGACCGTCTCCTACCGCATCGCCGGAGGCGAGGCGCCCGCGGTGCGCGGCGTCTCCTTCTCCGTGGAGCCCGGCAGCAAGCTGGGCGTGGCCGGGGAGTCCGGGTGCGGCAAGTCCACCGTCGCGCTGGCGCTGCTGCGGCTGCTGCCCAAGACCGCCCGGATCGGCGGGACCATCCGGGTGGACGGCGAGGACGTCATCGGGATGCGCTGGGGCCGGCTGCGCGCGGTGCGCTGGGCCGGCGCCTCCATCGTCTTCCAGGGCGCCATGCACTCGCTGAACGCGGTGCGCAGGGTCGGCGACCAGATCGCCGAGCCGATCCTGCTGCACGGCACCGCCCCCCGGGCGGAGGTCCCGGAGCGGGTCGGCGCGCTGCTGGAGCGGGTCGGCCTGCCCCGCTGGCGGGCCCGCTCCTACCCGCACGAGCTCTCCGGCGGCCAGCGCCAGCGGGTGATGATCGCGATGGCGCTGGCCTGCGAGCCGAAGCTGATCGTCGCCGACGAGCCCACCACCGCCCTGGACGTGATGATCCAGGCGCAGATCCTCCGGCTGATCGACGAGCTGGTCGGCGGGCAGGGCATCGGCATGCTGATGATCAGCCACGACCTGGCGGTACTGGCCGACACCTGCGACCGGCTGGCGGTGATGTACGCCGGCCGGATCGTCGAGGAGGGGCCGGCGGCCGCCGTCGTCGCCGACGCCCGGCACCCCTACGGCGCCGCGCTCAGCGCCGCCTTCCCCAGGATCGGCGACCCGGCGTCCCGCCGCGCCCCCCGCGGCCTGCCCGGCGACCCCCCGGACCCGGCCGACCTCCCCGGGGGCTGCTCGTTCCGCCCGCGCTGCCCGGTCGCCGAGGAGCGCTGCGCGGAGGTGGACCCCGTGCTGTACCCGGTGCCGGGCGGCCGCAGCGCCGCCTGCGTCAAGGTGCGGGCGGAGGAGCCGGCGTGACCCGCCGACCGCCGCGGGCGGTACGGCGGCCGGCCCGGTCCCCCTCCGGCTCCGGCGGGCCGGAGGGGGCCGGTGCCCGGTGGTCCCCGGCAGGGCCGGCGGAGACCGCAGTGACCAGGGGCGGGGCAGAGGAGGAGACCGGATGACGGTCCGATTGCACAACGAGGGCGCCGAGGCGGCCGGGGAGACGGCGGTACCGCCGGTGCTCGCCGCGGCCGGGCTGCGGGTCGCCTTCCCCGGCAGGGGCGGGCGGGGCACCGCGCGCGCCGTGGACGGGGTCGACCTGGAGGTCGGCGCGGGCGAGATCGTGGCGCTGGTCGGCGAGTCCGGCTGCGGCAAGTCGACGCTGGCCCGGGCCCTGCTCGGGCTGGTCCGCCCGACCGAGGGGCGGGTGCTGTTCTCCGGCGAGCCGCTGGACTACCGGAGCCGGGCGCTCAAGCGCTACCGGCACCGGGTCCAGCTGGTCCAGCAGGACCCCAGCGGCTCGCTCAACCCCCGGCACACCGTCTACGAGGCGGTCGCCGAGGGGCTGCGCATCCACGAGGGCGCCACCGCGGAGGAGGAGCGGCGGGTCGCCGACGCGCTGTCCCGGGCCGGGCTGCGCCCGCCGGAGCGCTTCTTCACCCGCTACCCGCACGAGCTCTCCGGCGGGCAGCGGCAGCGCGTGGTCATCGCCGGGGCGCTGATCCTGGACCCCGAGGTCATCGTCGCCGACGAGCCGGTGGCCTCGCTGGACGCCTCGGTGCGCGGAGAGATCCTCCGGCTGATCCTCGACCTCCGCGCCGAGCTGGGGCTCTCCGCCCTGGTGGTCACGCACGACCTCGGCCTGGCCTGGAACATCGCCGACCGGGTCGCGGTGATGTACCTCGGCCGGGTGGTGGAGGTCGGTACGGTCGAGGAGGTGCTCTCCGAGCCGCGCCACCCCTACACCAAGGCGCTGCTGTCGGTGCTCCCCGAATCCGGCGCGGGCGAACCGGAGGTGCTGGCCGGCGAGCCGCCGGACCCCACCCGGATCCCGTCCGGCTGCCGGTTCCACGCCCGCTGCCCGGTGCTCGCCTCGGGCGAGGCGGAGCGGGAGGGCATCGCGGACCGCTGCCGCACCGAGGACCCCGGCATCCTGCCCGCGTCCGGCGGGGAGCGGGCCGCCTGCCACCACGCCCGCCTGCACCACCGGGACGGGTAGTACCGGGCCGCCCCGCTGGGACGGAGACGGAGGGACGGGGGGCCGCCCGGTCCGGGCCCCACCGGCGGGTGCCGCGGCGGCCGCCGGCCGCGCGCTCCATGCGCTCTACCGGCGGCTCCCCGCTCCCAGGCGGCAGCGGTACGGCCTCCATCGGAGGGCGCCACCGGTACCGCGCCCCCGCCCCTGCGCTCCGGCACGGACGCGGTGCCGCCCCCGGCCGGGGCCGCCGCCGGGCGGAGCGGGGCACCGCAGGGCGCCCGCCCCGCCGGAGCGCGGGCCCTTCCCGCTCGGAGCGGCCTCTCCCCGCTCAGCGGCGGGAGCCGCTCCCTCCCAGCGGGACCAGGAAGTTCCACGCCCCGGGGAGCACCCGCCAGGTGCGCGCGGTGACGCCCTGGCGGACCTCGCCGTCGGAGCTGGTGTTGGCCGGGTCGGTGCGGACCGAGACGGTCCGGGCGCGCAGGTGGCGGACGTCCGGCTCGGCGATGTGCGAGGCGCTGGCCAGGCGCAGCGCATAGCGGATCCGGCGGCGGAAGCGCAGCGCCCGGGAGACGATCAGGTCCATCATGCCGTCGTCGGGGAGGCTCTTCGGGGAGAGTTCGGCGCCGCCGCCGATGTAGCGGCCGTTGGCCACCGCGACCATCAGCACCTTGCGGTCCTTCAGCACGGTCCGCCCGTCGGCGGCGATCCGCACCCGGTGCCCGCGGGTGCCCAGCCCGGCCTTGATCGTCCCGGCCGGGTAGCCCGCGGGGCCGAGGAGGGTCTTCCACGCCTCGGCGGCCAGCGTGGAGTCGGCCCCGGCGCCCAGGTGCACGGCGTTGACGGTGATCTCCCCGGCGTCGTCGGCGATCAGGTCCAGCCGCCGCTCGGCGCCCTCCCGGAGCAGCGCCGCGGCCCGCACCGGGTCCTCCGGCAGCCCGAGGGTGCGCGCGAAGTCGTTCCCGGTGCCCATCGGGATCAGGCCGACGGTCCGCTCGGCCAGCTCGCCCCGCCGGTGCAGCGCGTTGGCCAGCGCGTGCAGGCTGCCGTCCCCGCCCGCGGCGACCACGGTGCCGTGGCCCAGCTCCAGCGCGTCGTCCAACTCCTCCGGAGACGAGCAGTGCGCGACCTCGGCCCCGCCCAGCTCCGCGGCGGCCGCCTTCACCAGGCCGTCGTCGCTGCCGCCCGCGGCGGAGTTGGTGATGACGAGCATGCGCGCTCCCTGGTCTCAAGGCCCGCAGGGCAGGGGCCGTCGGTCAGTCGAGCATATGCGGGTCCGTCCCCCGCTTCTCCCGAGGCGCCGTCCGGCGGCCGGGGCGCATATCGATGGTCCGCGTGCAAGCAGAATGCTTGCGTTTCGAGGAGTCTCTGTTCCATGGCCGTCATTCACGTGCGGGACGTTCCCGAAGAGACCCTGGAGACCCTCAAGCGGAGAGCCGCGCGATCGGGGCAGTCGCTGCAGGCCTATGTCCTGCGGGTGCTCGTAGGAGAGGCCGAGACCCTCTCCTCGGAGGAGGCCGCCGAGCGGGCGCGGGCGCTCGCGTCAGGGACTTCGGTGACCGCCGCCGACGTCACCGACGCGCTCGCCGCGATGCGTGAGGAGCGCGGAACGTGATCGTTCTCGACGCCTCCGCGCTGGTGGAGTTCCTCGTCGGGGCCGACGGCGCGGCGGAGCGGGTCCGCGCCGCCGTCGCGGGGCGGAACCCGGCGGTTCCCTGCGCGGCCGACCTGGAATGCACTTCTGTCCTCCGAGGTCTGGTGAGAGGGGGGAGACTCGAAGAAGAAGAGGCGCGGAGCGCTCTGGAGCTCTTGGGGCGCATGGGCCTCCGCCGGTACGACCGTCTTCCGCTGCTCCCGCGGGTCTGGGAGCTGCGGCACGATATGCGGCCCTATGGCGCCGTCTACGCGGCCCTCGCGGAGGTCCTCGATGCCGACCTGGTGACGGTGGACGCCGAGCTCTCGACCGTGCCGGGTTGCGGTGTCGGGTGCGCGACCTCCGCTGAGGCGGACGCGGTCCGCGCGATCCCTTCCTCGGCGAGGGTCAGCGGATGGGGGCCTCCTCCTGGTCCTCGTGCATGACGCGGATCAGGGCGGGGAGGCCGAGCAGGAGCGCGTCGAGTTCGGCGGGGGCCATGCGGGAGGTCCAGGCGTCGAAGCGGGCGTTGAAGCCGGAGGCCAGGCGGGCGCGGAGGGCGAGGCCGGCGTCGGTGATGCGCAGGAGCAGCACGCGCCGGTCGGCGGGGTCGCGGTCGCGCTCGACGAGCCCCTGGGCCTGGAGGTCGGCGGCGATCCGGCTGACGCTGCTCTTGTCGAGGCGGAGCCGCTCGGAGAGCGCGCGCTGGGAGAGCGGCCCGGAGACCTCCAGCTCGTGGAGGGCGAACCCCTGGGAGAGGGTGAGCGGCCGACCGGGGAGGGCCGCCTGGTCGGGGTCGAGGAATCCGCCGGTGCGGACCAGGTCCATGACGAGGGCGTGCAGCCGCGCGGAGGCGGGTCCTCCGGCCGTTTCCTTGTCGGGCATGTCGGGGCTCCCTGGAGGGCAGGGCCGAAAAGGTTGTGTGGCGCAACCAATTGGCGTACCGTCAAAACAGTTGCACCATACAACTTTTTGGAGGCGCCATGCCGTCGACGACCGGAACCGAACCGTCCGGCGGGACCGCCGCTCCCGCCACCTCGACGCGGGCCCGGCACCATGCCGACGACATCCTCTTCGGCGAGCGCGGCAGCAGGATCTACGCCGTGCTCGCCCCGCGCCTGGTACGCGGGGTGTACCGCAGGTTCGCCGAGGACGTCGCGGACACGGCGCCGACCGGCGGGCGCCTGCTCGACGTGGGGACCGGGCCGGGCACCGTGCTCGGGCAGATCGCCCGCTACCGCCCGGACCTGGAGCTGCGCGGGGTGGACCCGGCGCCGGGGATGGTGGCCGAGGCGGGCCGCCGACTGGGGGCGCTGGGCGCGGGGGCCCGGGTCCTCCAGGGCTCCTCCGGAGACCTGCCGTTCCCGGACGCCTCGTTCGACGTGGTGCTGTCCACCTTCAGCCTGCACCACTGGGGCGATCCGGCCGCGGCCGTGCCCGAGCTCCACCGGGTCCTGCGGCCCGGCGGCCGGCTGGTCGTCTACGACGTTCCGCAGGCCCCGTTCCGGATCCTCGACCGGGCGGCGAAGGAGCAGGGGCTGTTCACCGGCGGTACGGCCCGGAGCACGCTGATCCGCACCTCGAACCCGTTCGCCCCGGCCGTCGTCCGGTTCGTCCGCACCGCCGTCCCGCTGGACTGACGCCCGGCGCGGACCGGCCCCGGGCCGGGGGAGCGGCAAGGGCGGAGGCGGCGGGACCGCCCTGTGCCCACCGGGCGTCCCCGAGGCCCGGGAGCGCCCCGGCGGCCGCGCCGCCGGAGGAGCGGACGGGGGCGGCCCCGGCCTGAGCGGCCGGGGCCGCGGGGGTCAGGAGCCGCCGCTCCCCGCGGCGCCGCCCGGGGTGAACCGGAGGACCTGCGGGTCGTGGTCGCTGACCTGGTCGTAGAACTCGGAGTTGATCCGGACGATCTCGTACTCGGCGGTGCCGGCGGAGGCCCCGCCGACCAGGACGTGGTCGAGCGACTGGGAGTTGCCGTCGAACACGTAGTTGTACCGCTCCTCGGCGGGCAGCTCCTCCATCGGGTTGCGCAGGCCGCCGCCGGTGAGCGTGGCGAGGGTGTCGGAGAACCAGAAGTCGTTGAGGTCGCCCATCACCACGACGTCCGCCCCGGGGTCGGCCGCGTGCAGCTCGTCGGTGAAGGAGCGGACCAGCTCGGCCTGGGCGTGCCGCTGCTCCTCGGTGGTCCGCCGCGGCGGCTGGGTGAGCCCGTGCAGCGGCTGGTCGCCGCCCTTGGAGGAGAAGTGGTTGGCCACCACGAACACCCGGCGCCCCTCGAACTCGAACTCGCCGACCAGCGGCTTGCGGCTGTCCTGCCATGCCTGGTCCGCGGGGGCGATCCGGCCCGGGGAGACGCTGAGCTCCGGGCCGCCGGCGCCGTCCACCACCTCCACCGGGGTGGCGGCGTCGCCGCCCTCCCGGTCGGTGAAGGAGACCCGCTCGGGGTCGAACAGGAAGACGTTGCGGATGTTGCCGCCGGGCTGCCCGCCGTCCGCGCCGTCCTCCGGGTCGATCTGCCGCCACCGGTAGTCCGGGCCGCCCGCGGCGGAGACCGCGTCGGTCAGCCGCTTCAGCGTCGCCTCGGGCGTGACGGTGCCGTCGTCGTCCGGGCCGCTGTCGTCCTGCACCTCCTCCAGGCCGACCACGGCGGGCGCGGCGAGGTTGTCCACGATCCCCTCGGCGAGCCGGTCGAACACCTCCTGATCGGCGCCGGCCGACAGGTTCTCCACGTTGTAGGAGGCCACCGAGAGCTGCCCGTCCTCCGGCTCCCGGGCGCGGGTCCGCTCCAGGCCGCCGTCGACGTGCTCGCCCACCTCGGCGGCCTTCACCAGGTAGCCGCCGTAGGCGGAGTAGTACAGCGGCCCCCGGGTCGTCCCCGCCAGCCCGTCGCCGACGTCGGCCTCGGGCACCTCGTCCGGGGCGAGCGGTTCGACCTTGAGCCGGCCGCCGTTGGGGTCGTCATAGGAGCTGTAGGCGGTCCCGCCGCGCGGCGTCGGGTTCTGCTCCGGCTCGGTGGTCACCCACAGGGCGCCGTAGGAGTCGGTGGGCCCCACCACCCGGGCGTCGGCCACCTCGACGACCATGTGCTCGGAGGACTCCCAGAAGTCGAGGGCGTAGGCCTCCGGGTCGAGCTCCAGGCCGCCGATGTCCTCGCCCTCGGGGGCGTAGGCCTCCGGGAGGGTTCCGGGGCCGAGCGGAACCGCGGCCGGCGGCTCGGCGCCGCTCCCGAGGACCTCCCATTCGGCCCGGGAGATCTGGGTGACGGTCTGCGCGCCCTCGGCGGGGGAGTACTCGTCGACCGTCCCGGTCACCGCGACCTCGTCCCCGGGCGAGACGTCCGGGGCGGTGTCCCCGGTGTAGGCGAACAGCGCCTCGCTGGTCCGCGGGTCGCCGTCGCCCTCGGTGTCCTGGAACCAGAAGCCGCGGACCGGGCCGGAGGCGGCGACGGCGGTGACCACCCCGGGCACGCCGGACACCTGCCGGTCGGCGTAGGGCGAGGTGCGGGTGGTCCCCTGGACGTCGTGGATGCGCACGTCCGCGGTGTCGGCCGCGGCGGTTCCGGCGGGCGCGGCGAGGGCGGCGGCCGCCGCGACCGCCGCACCGGCGCGCAGCGCGCGGCGCCGGCCGGGGGGAGGTGTGAGGCGGGAGAGGGGGAGGAAGGGAAGCGCGGTTCTCAGTGAGCGGGACACTCCTGCGCCTTTCCGGTTGCGGTCGAAGGGCGGTCCGATGATGCCGGAACCCCGTTGCCGCCGGGAAGACCGGGAGTGAACGCGTCTTCCCCCGGAGCCCGCCTCCGGGGCCGGAGAGCCGGCGGAGGCCGAGGCCGGGCGGTCGGCCGAGGGCGGATTCCAGATCCTGGAACCGGTTCTCTTCGGGGAAGCGCGGGGGACCGGAGCGCGGTCCGCCGCCCCGGGGCGGCGGTTCCGGAACCGGGCGCCCGGCGGCGGGAACCGGGCCTGCCGGCGCCCCGGGCGCCGGAGCGCCGAGCGGGCCGGATGCACCGGCCGGAACGCGGGCCTCGGCCTCCGGTGCCTCCGGGCCGGGCGGCCTTCCGGAGGAATCCGCTCCGCCCCTGTTCGGGCCGCGCGGCCGAGCCGGGGCCGCCCCGCGAGGCCGGGGCGGGAACCGCGCGGGCCGATCGGGGCGGGACGGGGCCCGCGCCGGGGCGGAAACGGGGGCGCGGGGCCGCCGCGGCCTTGCCTCCGGCGCCCCTGCCCGGTGATCGTGGAGGAGCGGAGTGCCGGCCCGCGCGGGCCGGCGCGGGCCGCGGGCACAGTGAGGAGGAGGGCGTGGGCGGATCCTCGGCGGGGGCGTGGAGCGCGCTGCCGCGCGTCGCGGTGGTCCTGCCGGTCGCCTTGGTGCTGGCCGCGGCGCTGGCGGTCGGGGCGGTCTACGCGTTCCAGCGGTCGGTGATCTACTTTCCCGACGACCGGCCGGTCCCGCCCATCGCCGGGCGCGTCGCCGGCGCCCGCGACGTCGAACTGCGCACCGGGGACGGGCTGCGGCTGGGCGCCTGGTTCCTGCCCGCGCGGGGCGCCGGCCGGGACACCGCGGTACTGGTCGCCAACGGCAACGCCGCGGACCGGGAGAACCGGCTTCCGCTGGCCGAGGCGCTCACCGCGGAGGGCTTCTCCGTCCTCCTCTTCGACTACCGCGGCTTCGGCGGCAACCCGGGCAGCCCGTCGGAGGAGGGGCTCGCCGCCGACGCGCGGGCCGCGCAGCGCGCGCTCGAAGAGGAACTGGGCTTCCCGCCGGAGCGCACCGTCTACTTCGGGGAGAGCATCGGCACCGGCGTCGCGTCCCGGCTCGCGGTCGAGCGGCCGCCGGCCGCCCTGCTGCTCCGCTCCCCGTTCACCGACCTGGCGGCGCTGGGGCGGCACCACTACCCGCTGGTCCCGGTGGGGCCGCTGCTCCGGGACCGCTACCCCGTCGCGGAGAACGTCGCCGCGCTGGACGCGCCGGTGACCGTCGTCTACGGGGAGGAGGACGCCGTCGTGCCGCCGGAGCAGAGCCGCCGGGTCGCGGCCTCCGCCGCCGAGCCGTACGCCGAGGTGGCGGTGGCCGGGGCCGGCCACAACGACCCGGTGCTCTTCGACGGAGAGGAGCTCATCGCGGCGGTGGTCGCGCTGGCCGACCACGCGGTCCGCTGAGCCGCCGCACGGACCGCCGGCGCGGGGCGGCGCGGGGCGGCGCGCTCCGGCCGCCCCCGATCGGGGCGAAGCGCTGCGCGGACGGGCGGCCGTGCGGCACCATGGGACGGGTGGACGCCCAACATGTCGCACTGCTGCGCGAGCTCCTGGCCTCGACGCCGTGGGTCGAGCGCACCGAGGACTTCGCCCGCGCGCTGCGCCGGACGGACGCGCCCGGCGGGCTGATGCTGCTGGGCACCCCGGCGGAGGAGCCGTGGCACCTCGCCGCCCACCTGGGCGATGAGGCCCGCTTCTCCGGTCTGCCCCAGCTCGCCCCCAGCCTGGTCCGGTGGAACCCGCCGCCCGGTGCGCCGCCGCACCTGGCCATCGGCCTGGACCGGCTGACCGACGCGGGCCGGGGCCAGACCCTGTTCGTGGTCAACGACGCGCCCGAGGCGCCGATCCCGCTCCTGGAGCGGGTGGACGACGCCCGCCGCTCCGGCGCCACCGTCCTCGCCCTCGACCACGGCGACCGCGAACTGGAGACGCTGGCGCACGATGCGATCAGCCTGGAGCCGGGGCGCTCCCCGGTCACCTTCGAGGGGCTGCAGCACCTGGTGAGCACCGCCGCCGGGCGCGTCGAAGACCGCCGCAAGGGCGGTTTCCGGGAGCGGCTCTCCCGCTTCCTCGACGTGGTGAGCGGCCCCCGGCACCCGGACTGACCCCTTCCGCGCCGCCCGGCGGCGCCCGGTCCGGCCCGCGGCTACCAGTCGTCGCGGTTCTCCGCTTCCCCGCCGTCGTCCCAGGCCTCGTTCCGCTCGGCGACGGTCTGCAGGGCGCGCACGGCGGAGTCCTCGTCGGCGTAGGGGCCGAGGCGGTACTTGTCGGGGCAGCCGGGGCCCTTCTCCGGGGCGTCGTGCTTCAGGCAGTACCACCAGCGCTCTTCATCGGGGAGATCCATCGGGTTCGCAGGCATCGTCACGCTCCCAACCGAGATGAGGACCCCATCGTCTCGCACCGGACCGGAGCCGGGCGCACCTCGTTCCTACCCGGGTCTTCCCCCGGTCCGGCGATACCATGCCCGGTCACGGGGGCCCAGAAGCCGAACTAGACTTCACGACCATGACCACTCCTCTTGTTCCCGGCCGCATCTCCCCGCAGCGCTCCGTCCCCGCCTCCATCGAGCGGCCGGAGTACGTCGGCAAGAAGAGGCCGGTCGAAGGGGTGCTCGGGGACGTGCAGACCCCGGAGACCATCGAGGCCATGCGGGAGGCCGGCCGGATCGCCGCCCAGGCCCTGGAGGAGGTCGGCAAGCACATCGCGCCGGGCGTCACCACCGACGAGCTGGACCGGATCGGCCACGAGTTCCTCCTGGACCACGGCGCCTACCCCAGCACGCTGGGGTACAAGGGCTACCCCAAGTCGCTCTGCTCCTCGCTGAACGAGGTCATCTGCCACGGCATCCCCGACGACACCGCCGTCTCCGACGGCGACATCGTCAACATCGACATCACCGCCTACTACAAGGGCGTGCACGGCGACACCAACGCCACCTTCCTCGCCGGGGACGTGAGCGAGGAGGCGCGCCTGCTGGTGGAGCGGACCCGCGAGGCGACGATGCGCGCCATCAAGGCGTGCCGCCCCGGCCGGCGGATCAACGTCATCGGCCGGGTCATCGAGTCCTACGCCAAGCGGTTCGGCTACGGCGTGGTCCGCGACTTCACCGGGCACGGCGTCGGGCCGGAGTTCCACTCCGGGCTGATCGTCCCGCACTACGACGACCCGCGCGCGGACACCGTCATGGAGCCCGGCATGACCTTCACCATCGAGCCGATGATCACCCTGGGCGGCATCGAGTACGACGTATGGGACGACGGCTGGACCGCGGTCACCGCGGACCGCAAGTGGACCGCGCAGTTCGAGCACACCCTGGTGATCACCGAGGACGGCGCGGAGATCCTCACCCTGCCCTGACCCGGCGGGCCGGCGCCCCTCCCCGCGGGGAGGGAGCGGTCCCGCGGGGCGGCGGAAGGCGGGCCGCGGAAGAAGCGCGAGCGGGTCCTGTGCGGCCCTGGCGGCTCCTGCGGCGTACCGGATAGTGTCGCCCCCGTGAGGGTTCTGATCTCCGCAGACATGGAAGGCGCCACCGGCGTCACCTGGCCCGCCGACGTCGAGCCCGGCACCGAGCAATGGCAGCGCTGCCGGTCGATGTTCACCTCCGACGTCAACGCGGCCATCGCCGGGTTCCACGCCGGCGGCGCCGACGAGGTCCTGGTCAACGAGGCCCACGCCACCATGCGCAACCTGCTGCTGGAGCGGCTGGACGAGCGGGCCGAGATGCTCACCGGCCGGCACAAGGACCTCTCCATGGTGGAGGGCGTGCAGCGCGGGGACATCGACGCGGTCGCGTTCGTCGGCTACCACTGCGGGGCGGGCGAGGAGGGCGTGCTCGCCCACACCTACCTGCCCAACTCGGTCACCGGGGTGTGGCTGGACGGGGAGCCGGCCGGCGAGGGGCGGCTCAACTCCTACGTGGTCGCCGAGTACGGCGCCCCCGTCGTCCTGGTCACCGGGGACGACCGGGCCTGCGCCGACGCCGCGGGGTACGCGCCCCGCGCCCGCACCGTGGCGGTGAAGGACTACGTCTCCCGCTACGCGGCCGTGTGCCGGCCGCCGGGCCGCACCCACGCGGCCATCGCCGAGGCCGCGGAGTCCGCGATGGAGCTGGCCGGCCGGGTCGAGCCGGTCCGGCACGGCCCCCTCACCGTGGAGGTCGAGGTCGACTCCGCCCACCTCGCCGGGGCCGCGGCGATCGTGCCCGGGGTGGAGCAGATCTCGGAGCGGCGCGTCCGCTATGCCTCGCCCACCGCTTATGACATGATCCGCTGCTTCAAGGTGGTCACCACGCTCATCTCCAACGCGGTGGAGAAGGACTACGGGTGACCCGGCAGGGCCGCGGGCCGCAGGGCGGCCGCCGCGGTCCGCGGGGCAGCGGAACGCAGACCGAGAGCAGAAGGGCGCCTCGTGCGCGACACCGAAGACTGGGCCGCCGCCGGTGAAGAGGTCGTGCGGTTCACCTCCGAGCTGATCCGGATCGACACCACCAACGGCGGCGGAGGCGAGGGGAACGAGAGACCCGCGGCGGAGTACGCCGCCGGGCTGCTGGCCGAGGCGGGCCTGGAACCGCGGGTGCTGGAGTCCGCGCCGGGCCGGGCCAACGTGGTGGCCCGCATCCCCGGGACCGACCGGGAGGCCCCGGGCCTGCTGGTCCACGGCCACCTGGACGTGGTCCCCGCCGACCCGGCGCTGTGGAGCGTGCACCCGTTCTCCGGCGAGGTCCGGGACGGCATGGTGTGGGGCCGCGGCGCCATCGACATGAAGGGCTCCGTCGCGATGATGATCGCGGTGGCGCGGCACTGGGCCCGTACCGGCGTCCGGCCCCGCCGCGACATCGTGCTCGCCTTCACCGCCGACGAGGAGGACAGCGCCGCCTACGGCGCCGAGTGGCTGGTGCGGATGCACCCGGAGCTGTTCGCCGGGTGCACCGAGGCCGTCGGGGAATCCGGCGGGTACACCATGCACGTGCGCGCGCCGGACGGGCGCGACCTGCGCGTCTACCCGGTGGGCGCGGGCGAGCGGGGCAGCGCCTGGCTGAAGCTCACCGCGAACGGCACCGCCGGGCACGGATCGAAGGGCAACCCGGACAACGCGGTCGGCGCGCTCGCCGCCGCCGTGGCGCGGATCGACGCCCACGAGTGGCCCTACCGGCTCACCCCGGTGACCGCGGCGGCGCTCGTCGAGCTCGGCGCCGCGCTCAACGTCAAGATCGACCTGGACGCCCCCGGCTTCGACCCGCAGCGCGACCTGCCGCCGCTGCTGGACCGGATGGGCGACGCGGCCAGGCTGGTCCGCGACACCCTGCGGGAGAGCGCCAACCCGACCATGCTGGACGCCGGCTACAAGGTCAACGTCATCCCGAGCACCGCCACCGCGGGGGTGGACGGCCGGGTGCTGCCCGGCGGCGAGGAGCTGTTCGCCCGCACCATGGACGAGCTCACCGGACCCCGGGTGGAGTGGGAGTACGCCCACCACTCCCCGCCGGTGGAGGCGCCGGTGGAGTCCGCGGTCTTCTCCGCGATGCGCGCGGCCCTGCTCGCCGAGGACCCCGGGGCGCACGTCGTCCCGGTCTGCCTGACCGGCGGCACCGACGCCAAGCAGTTCGCCGAGCTCGGCATCGCCGGGTACGGCTTCACCCCGCTGCTGCTGCCGCCCGGCTTCGACCACGGCGCGCTCTTCCACGGCGTGGACGAGCGGGTCCCCGAGGAGGCGCTGCGCGCCGGTGTCCGGGTGCTGTCCCGGCTGCTCTCCGGGGTGGAGTGAGCCGACCCCCCGGAGCCGCTCCGATCCACCGACAACAGAAGGGACGCGGTGACCGCCGTGCCGATCCTCCCCTACGGGGCCTGGCCCTCGCCGATCGACGCCAAGAGCGTCGCCCGCGCCGACGGTGCGCCGGGGTGGCCCGCCGCCTTCGGCGACGAGGTGTGGTGGACCGAGCCCCGCCCCCTGGAGCAGGGCCGGGTCACCCTCTGCCGGGCCCGCCTGGACGAGCCCGACGAGGGGCCGAAGGAGATGCTGCCCGCGCCGTGGAACGCCCGGTCCCGGGTGCACGAGTACGGCGGCCGCCCCTACCTTCTGCTGGACGCCGGGGGCGGCGCCACCGCGGTGGTCTTCACCGAGTTCGGCGACCAGCGGCTCTACCTCTACCGGCCGGGGGACCGGACCGGCCCGGTGCCGCTGACCCCGGCCCCCGCGACCCCGTCGGCACTGCGCTACGTCGAGCCGGTGGCCGGCAAGGAGGGGGAGGTCTGGTGCATCCGGGAGGAGCACACCGGGCCGGCCCCCACCGACGTCGAGCGCGCCGTCGTCGCGGTGCCGCTGGACGGCTCCGCGGCCGAGGACCCCGGCGCGGTTCGGGTGGTCGCCTCCGGGCGCCGCTTCCTGGCCTGCCCCCGGCTCTCCCCGGACGGGCGCCGGGCCTCCTGGATCGGCTGGGACCACCCGGACATGCCCTGGGACTCCACCTTCCTCACCGTCGCGGCGCTGGACGGGGAGGGCGCCGCCGCCTCCATGCACGACGTCGCCGGCGGCCCCGGGGAGTCGGTGGTGCAGGCCGAGTGGGCCGATGAGAACACCCTCTACCTGGTCTCCGATGCCTCCGGCTGGTGGAACCCCTACCAGCTGACCCTGGAGCCGGACGGCACCGCGCGGGCCCCGGTCGCGCTCGCCCCGCTCACCGAGGAGTTCGGCGGCCCGCTGTGGCAGCTCGGCCCGCGCTGGATCCTGCCGCTGCAGAGCGGCCTGATCGCGGCGGTGCACGGCACCGCGAGCACCCGGCTGGCGATCCTCTGCCCCGACTCCGGGGCCCTGGACGACGTGGACACCCCGCACACCGAGTGGTCCCCGCGCCTGGTCGCGGCGGATCGCGCGGGCGGGACGGTGGTGACCGTCGCCGCATCGCCGGACCTGGCCCCCGAGGTCGTCGCGGTCTCGGTGGCAGACCGCTCCTGGCGCGCGCTGAGCCGCACCTCGGGCGGGCCCGAGGTGCCGCCCGAGTACGCCCCCCGGCCGGAGGAGCGGGTGTTCGCCGGTCCGGGCGGGCGGGAGGTGCACGCCACCGTCTACCGGCCGCGCAACCCGGAGGCGCAGGCCGCCGACGCGGAGCGCCCGCCGTACGCGGTGTGGGTGCACGGCGGCCCCACCGGCCGCGCGGTGAGCGTCCTCGACTCCGAGATCGCCTACTTCACCAGCCGGGGCATCGGCGTGGTCCAGGTCAACTACGGCGGATCGACCGGGTTCGGCCGGGCCTACCGGGAGCGGCTCCGCGGCGAGTGGGGCGTGGTCGACGTCGAGGACGCCGTCGCGGTGGCCCGCGCCCTGGCGGAGGAGGGCGGCGCGGACCCGGAGCGGCTGGCGATCCGGGGCGGCAGCGCCGGCGGCTGGACCACCGCCGCCGCACTGGCCTTCTCCGACGTGTTCGCCTGCGGGGTGATCCAGTACCCCATCGTCGACCTGGTCGGCTGGCGGACCGGGGAGACGCACGACTTCGAGTCGCAGTACCTGGAGAGCCTGATCGGGCCGTGGCCGCAGGCCCGCTCCCGCTACGAGGAGCGCTCCCCGGTGAACCGGGCCGACGGCATCTCCGCCCCGTTCCTGCTGATGCAGGGCGACGAGGACGAGATCTGCCCGCCGGTGCAGGCCCGCCGGCTGCTGGAGCGGGTGGGCGAGGTCCCGCACGCCTACCTGGAATTCCAGGGTGAGCAGCACGGGTTCCGCAAGGCGGAGACGATCCGCGCCGCGCTGGAGGCGGAGCTCTCCCTGTACGCCCGGGTGTTCGGCTTCGACGCGGGGGTGCCCGCGGTGGAGCTGCGGCCGTGACCCGGCGGTGGCGTCCCCGGGCGCTGCGCCGCGGCGACCTGGTCGCGGTGGCCTCACCGTGCAGCCCGCCCGACCCGGAGCGGCTGGACGCCGCGGTCCGGGTGCTGGAGGGGTGGGGGCTGGAGGTGCGGGTGCAGCCGCACGCCCGGGACCGCCACCCCGACCTGGGCTACCTGGCCGGATCCGACGCCGACCGGGCCAAGGACCTCCAGGACGCCCTGGCGGCCCCGGACGTCGCGGCGGTGTTCTGCGCGCGCGGCGGGGACGGGGCGCACCGCACCCTGGAGCGGCTGGACCTGGGCGCGCTGCGCGGCGCCGAACCCAAGGCGTTCATCGGGTTCAGCGACGTCACCGCGCTGCACGAGGCGCTCTCGGTGGAGCTGGGCGCGGTCACCCTGCACGGCCCGGTGGTGGGGACCGCCTACTTCGCCGGCGACCCCGCGGCCGAGGAGGACCTGCGGGCGCACCTGTTCGAGCCGGAGTCGCGGCTGCGCATCGCCCCGCCCGGCGCGGAGCCGCTGGTCGGCGGCTCGGCCCGGGGCGTGCTGATCGGCGGCAACCTCAGCCTGCTCTCCGACGGGCTGGCCACCCCGCACTCGCGCCCCTCCGCCGAGGGCGGCCTGCTGCTCCTGGAGGACGTCGGCGAGGACGTCTCCCGGCTGGACCGGATGCTCACCCAGCTGCTGCGGAGCGGCTGGCTGGACGGGGTGCGCGGCGTCCTCCTCGGCTCCTGGGCGGACTGCACCCCCGGACCGGGGGAGATCCGCGCGATGATGCTGGACCGGCTCGCCCCGCTGGGCGTCCCGGTGGTCGACGGGTTCGGCTTCGGCCACATCCCGGCCCAGCTCACCATCGCGCTGGGGGCGGCCGCCGCCCTGGACGCCGACGCGGGCACGCTGGTCCTGGACGAACCGGCCCTGGAACCCGCCGCGGGGTGAGGGGCGGCCGCCGGCCCCGCCCCCCGGGAGGGGCCGGCACCCCGGACCTTCGTCGGTGCGCTTCCGGGGGCGTCCGCCTTTCGGACCAACGGGATTCCGACCTCGCGGCCGATGTCCTCTTACCTTCCCGTGCCCATACTCGGAGCAGGACGGTCGGAAGAACCGCCGTTCGGCACCGCGGAGGGAAGGGGGATCCCCGATGGCCACCGTCGACGCAGGCACGGCAGGACCCGGAGCGCTCACCCGGGAGAGGAGCGGGCGCACCCGCGCCGGCCGGCTGCTGCACGCCGCCGGAGGGCTGCTCCGGGCGCTGTCCGACGGCGCCCGGGTCCTCCCGGAGGCCGAGCCGGCCGAGATCCGCCGGCTGCTCATCGAGACCGGGCACCTCGACCCGGGGGCGCTCCCCGGTGTCCGGCCGGCCGCCCTGGCCCGCTTCCAGCACGAGGCAGGGCTCCCCGGGACCGGGGCCGCCGACCCGCGCACCGTCTCCCGCCTCGCGGCCGAGGCCGCCCGCATCCGGGAACTCCGCGAGCTGGGGCTCCCGGTCGGCTGAGAGGCCGCCGGGCGCGCGCTCCCGGCGCGGCGGGCGGAGCCGCCGCCCCAGCCCGCCGCGGGGTGCGGCCGCCCCGGGACGGCCGGCCGGCGCCCGCCGGTGAGCCCCGGGCCGGGGAGCCCTCCGCCGCCCCGGCGCCCGCCGGAACCGCCGCGCACGCGGGCGGAGGGGCGGGGCCCCGGACCCCCGCTGCACACCCGGAGCCCGGCCCGCCCCGGGCCCGGCCGGCGGTGGTGGCCGACCCGGGGCGGGAGCGGTACCGGCGGAGCGTCGCCGGGAGGCGCGGCCGGTCGGCCCGCCGGCGCCTTCCGCGGCCGCGTGCGGGGGAGCAGGGCGCGGAGGGCACGGCGGAGGAGGGCGGCGAGGGAGACGGTGCGGCCGAGGGGGCCGGTTCCGGGCGGGGGTGCGTCCACGGGGGACCTCCGAGCACGGTGGAGAGCGGGTGGGGCAGGGGTGTCCCGGCCGGTCGGCCGGGTCTCCGGTGCGGCGCGCATTCCCTCGGGGCCCTGTCCGTTCTCCGTGCTCTCGGCCCTTCGCCCGCCGGCCGCGACCGGTCGCCGACCACGGTAGGCGCCCGCCCGGCCGCGCGCCACCCCGGTTTTCCACAGCCCCGCCGTGCACAGGGGCGGATCCGCCGCGCCGGCGGGCGGCCGCGGGTGCGATGATCGGAGCCATGGCAGACCAGAAGACTCCCCATGACCTCCCGGACGTGTCCGGGCTGAGCGTCGCCGTGCTGGGCGGCACCGGAGACCAGGGCCGCGGGCTGGCCCGCCGGCTGGCGATGGCCGGCACCGAGGTGATCATCGGCTCGCGCAGCGCGGAGCGGGCCCAGGCCGCCGCGGAGGGCCTGGGCACCGGGCTCGCGGTGCGCGGCGCGGACAACGAGGCGGCGGCGCGGGCGGCCGACGTCGTCATCGTCGCGGTCCCCTGGGAGGGCCACCGCGCTCTGCTCGCCTCCCTGGAGGACGCGCTCGCGGACAAGATCGTGGTCGACTGCGTGAACCCGCTCGGCTTCGACGAGAAGGGCCCCTACGCCCTGCCGGTGGAGGAGGGCAGCGCCGCCCAGCAGGCCGAGGCCGTGCTGCCGCGCAGCCGGGTCACCGCCGCGTTCCACCACGTCTCCGCGGTCGTCCTGCTCGACCCGGAGGTGGACGAGGTCGACCTGGACGTCCTGGTCCTCGGCGACGACCGGGAGGCCACCGGCATCGTGCGCGCCCTGGCCGCCCGTATCTCCGGGGTCCGCGGCATCTACGGCGGCCGCCTGCGCAACGCCCACCAGGTCGAGGCGCTCACCGCCAACATCATCGCCGTCAACCGCCGCTACAAGGCCCACGCCGGCCTGCGCGTCACCGACATCTGATCCACCCGGCGCGCTCAGGGGGGAGGGGCCTGCCCGATCACGCGAACGTGACGCTCCGTGAGACCGCAGGCCGTTCGCCCCTCCCCATCGCTCTGCTCACCGTGCACGGCCCTGACCGGGGCATCGGGCGGGACGGGGGCGGCCCCGGCTCCCGGAACGACCCGCCCGCGTTCGGGCGCGCTCCCGTCCGACCTCCGCCGATGCGCTCCGCGCGTGCCGGATCTGCCCGGGGGCGAGCGGGGCGGACGGGAGCCGGGCAGGCCGCGGGCGGCAGGGCGGGGGCGAGGCCGCTCAGCCCCGCGGAACGTGCACCGGTGGCGGCCGGGCTCCCCGCTGGATCATCGGGGGAAGGGGAGGGAGCGGGGTGTTCTTCTGTGCCCGCCGCCTTTTCCCGGCAACGGCTCAGGGGCAGGAGGCCTCCGGAGGAGAGAAGTGATGGCCGCCCCTTTTCCTATTCGATTTTTTGAGTGATATCGATGGGGCCGGGAGACGGCGGGAGAGCGGGGGCACGGTGTTCGAGCGCTACGTGGCACTGGGCGACAGCCAGACCGAAGGGCTCAACGACGGCGACGACGTCCGGGGCCACCGCGGCTGGGCCGACCGGCTCGCCGAGCACATCGCGGCCGCCGAGCCCCGGGTGCGCTACGCCAACCTCGCGGTGCGGGGGCGCCGGGCCGGGGAGATCCGAGCCGGGCAGCTGGACGCGGCGCTGGCGCTCCGGCCCGACCTGGTCACCTTGATGGCCGGGATGAACGACCTGATCCGCCCCTCCTGCGACGCCGAAGCGGTCGCCGCCGACATCGACGCGATGCTCGCCGCCCTCACCGCCTCCGGGGCGCGCGTGCTCACCTTCACCTTCCCCGACGTCGGCCGGATCGCGCCGGCGGCCCGCGTGCTCCGCGGCCGGGTGGCCGCGCTGAACGCCCGGATCGCGGCCTCGGCCCGCCGACACGGTGCCGACCTGCTGGACACCGCGGGGCACCCCGTCGTCACCGACCCCCGGCTGTGGAGCGCCGACCGGCTGCACGCCTCCCCGGTCGGCCACGCCAGGATCGCCGCGGCCGCCGCGGAGGCCCTCGGCCTGCCCGGCGCAGACGGGTCCTGGGCGGAGCCGCTTCCCCCGCTCGCGGCGGCGGGGCCGGTCCGCCGCACGGCCGCCGAACTCCGCTGGGCGGCCCGCTTCCTCGGCCCGTGGATCGCCCGCCGGGTCCGCGGCCGCTCCTCGGGCGACGGCCGCACGGCCAAGCGCCCGGAGCTGCTTCCGGTCCGCAGCGGCTGAACAGGGCGGTCCCGGTCCGGTTTCCCTCCGCCTCTTCCGGGGCGGGCCGTCACGCGCTGCCGTGCGGAGCGTGACCACGGGTCTCCGCACCGGGGGCAGGTCAACGGTGCGGAAACACGAAAAGTCGTGAGGCCTTGCGGTTCGGATGTGGCGCATATTACCGTTGCGCCGCACTGATGTTTCGCCATGAGGAAAAAGCTTTTCAAATGGTGAGACGCCCCCCTGTGGTTCTGAGGAAGGCGCGCCCATGGCCAACGACGCGGCGGACGGCCCCCCGCTCACCCCCCGGCCCCGGAAGCGGTTCTACCGCTCCCTGTTCTTCCAGGTCATCGTCGCCGTCATCGCCGGCGTGCTGATCGGGCACCACTGGCCGACCATCGGCGAGGCCCTCCGCCCCCTGGGCGACGGCTTCATCCGGCTGATCAAGATGGCCATCGCCCCGCTGATCTTCTGCGTGATCGTCACCGGCATCGCCAAGGTCGGCGACCTCCGCTCGGTCGGCCGGATCGGTGTGAAGGCGCTGGTCTACTTCCAGGTGGTCACCGCGTTCGCCCTGGTCTACGGCATGGTGGTGGCCAACGTCGTGCGCCCCGGCGCCGGGTTCGACGTCGACCCCGCCCAGCTGGACGCGTCCGCGGTCGACGAGGCGACCCACGGCGGGGAGCTGCCCGGTGCGGCGCAGTTCCTGATGGACGTCATCCCGGAGAGCCTGGTCTCCGCGTTCGCCGAGAACGCCCTGCTGCAGGTGCTGTTCTTCTCGGTCTTCTTCGCCCTGGCCCTGGCCTCGATGGGGGAGCGGGGCAAGCCGGTCCTCGACCTGATCGAGCGGGTCAACGAGGCGATCTTCGTGATCATCGGCTGGATCATGCGGATCGCGCCGGTCGGGGCGTTCGGCGCGATGGCGTTCGTGGTCGGCTCCTACGGGCTGGAGTCGCTGAGCAGCTTCGGCATGCTCGTGCTGGCCTGCTACGGCGCGGCGGTGCTCTTCCTGTTCGTGCTGGCGCTGATCGCCAAGGTCTTCGCCGGGGTGAGCCTGTGGAAGTTCCTCCGGTACACGAAGGACGAGTTCGCGCTGGCCATCGGCGCCGCCTCCTCCGAGGCCGTGATGCCGCGCATCATGCAGAAGCTCACCGCGGCCGGCTGCTCCAAGGCCACCACCGGCCTGGTCATCCCCACCGGGTACTCGTTCAACCTGGACGGCGCCGCCATCTACCTGTCCATCGCCGGGATCTTCCTCGCCCAGGCGTTCGGCGTGGACATGTCCATGACCGACCAGCTGATGATGGTGCTCATCCTGCTGCTCACCTCCAAGGGCATGGCGGGCGTCCCCGGCTCGGCCTTCCTCGCCCTGTCCGCCACCGCGACCGCGCTGGGCGCCTTCCCCGCCGCCGGCGTCGCCCTGCTGCTCGGTGCCGACCGGCTGATGGACACCATGCGGGTCTCCATTAACCTGCTCGGCAACTGCGTGGCGACCTTCGTCGTGGCCCGCTGGGAGGGCCAGCTCGACATGGACCGGATGCGCGCGGCGCTGGACGGCCGGGCCGCACCGGAGCCCGCCGCCGAGGGCGGTGCGGAGGCGGCGCCGAGCGCCCGCCCCGGGCAGCGCGCCCCCGCCGAGGACCCCCGGCCCTGACGACGCGCCGCGGGGCGGGCGGAGCGCTCCGCCCGCCCCGCGGCCTTCCGGACCCGGGGAGGGAGGACCCCGGGGAGCGGCCGGGCCGCGCCCCTCGGCGGGCGGGCCCGGCCGGTTCCGCGGGAGCCCCGGGATGACGGCTTGCCCCGTCCGCAGGGCACCGACAGTGTGGAGCCATGATCGATACCGGACTCGCCGGGAAGACGGTGCTCGTGACCGGCGCGAGCGGAGGGATCGGCGCGGCGATCGCCCGCGCATTCGCGGTGCAGGGGGCACGGGTGGCCGTGCACTACCTGGAGAGCCAGGATCCGCCGCCGCCCGGGACCCGGTGGGAGCACGCCGTTCCGGGCGGAGAGGCCGCCCGGGCGCTGGCCGCCGGACTGGACGGCGCGGTCGCGGTCTCCGCGGACCTGTCCGGCCCGGACGCCGCGGCGCACCTGTTCGACCAGGTGGAGGCGGCCCTGGGCGCGGTCGACGTGCTGGTCAACAACGCGGCGCACTGCGAGTCGCCGGACACCGTGGACACTGCCACCTACGCCGCGCTGGACCGCAGCTACAAGGTGAACGCGATCGCGCCGATCCTGCTCACCTCGGAACTGGCCCGCCGCGGCCGGCCCGGCGGCGGCGCCTGCGTCGTCAACATCTCCACCGACGCGGCCCGGGCCTTCCCCGGCCAGATCGGCTACGGCACCTCCAAGGCCGCCCTGGAGGGCTTCACCCGCGGCGCCGCCCTCGACCTGGCCCCCTCCGGCATCCGGGTGAACGCGGTCGCCCCCGGCCCGGTGCAGACCGGGTGGCTCTCCGAGGAGGAGGCCGAGGAGGTGCGCGGCATCGTGCCGCTCGGCCGGGTCGGCGAGCCCGAGGACATCGCCGACGGGGCCGTCTTCCTCGCCTCCCGCCAGGCGCGCTGGATCACCGGCCAGGTCCTCCAGGTGGCAGGCGGGCACGCGCTGTGAGGCGGCCGGCCGGGGGCCGCCCGCCCGGCCGGTCCGCTCAGGCCGACGCCGCCGCCGAGGACTCGGGGGACGCGGAGGACGTGCGGGGCGCGGGCCGTGCGGTGCGCCAGGCGCTGCCGGCCAGATCGTAGGCGAGGAAGAACCAGACCTGGCGGTAGTCCGGGACGCCGTTGTCGCCCCACTCGCTGGCCAGCCGCTCGACCAGGGCGAGCCCGCGCCCGCACTCGGTGTCGGGGGAGAGGGCACCGGGGCGGGGGGAGAGGTAGGAGCGGGCGCGGGCGTCCCACCGGCCCGTGTCGGCCCTCCCGCCGTCGCGGCAGGTGAGCGTGATGCCGGCGGCGGAGCGCTCGGCGAGCAGGGTGAACACCCCGCCCGGCCCGCCGGAGCGGCTGTGCCGGATGGCGTTGGTGGCGAGTTCCGAGCCGAGCAGGGTGAACAGGTAGCGGTAGTCGCCGTCCCGCCGGGCGGCGCAGGTGTCCAGGAACGCGCGGACCAGCGGCATGAACTGCGGGTGGCCGTTGAAGTCGAACCGGCGCCGCCGGTAGGGGCGGTCGGGCGAGCCGTTGAAGTAGTGCCGCGTCCCGGGCGGGATGAACCGGTTGAGCGGGACGGTCACCTCGGGCAGCGGCGGCACGGGGGCGAGAGTGGAGCGCATGGCGAATACACCTCACGGCATGAGGAAGAGGACTGGGATTCGGGCGCCCGCGGATTCAGCGGAAGCAGGGACGGCGCGTGCGGGTGCCCCGTAGCCTGACCTGTGTAGACGCTGAGTGATGAGCTGGTCACCGGCTACGCTCCAACAGTAACTCGACAATGTCGAGAGTCAAGTGATTTTCCGACATTGTCGAGAAAACATGTTCTAGACTCCGAGCATGCGAGACCCTCACAGCCCCACACTCCGGCTCCGTCGGCTGGCCGCAGAGCTGAAGCAAGGCCGAGAGAAACAGAAGCTGACCGTCGCTCAAGCCGGGAAGGCGCTGGGCTGGACGGCCTCGAAGATCAGCAAGATCGAGACGACGGAGACGCGCAGGATCGTCCCGGCGGACCTCGACAGGCTGATGGACCTCTACGAGATCACCGACCCGCAGAAGCGGGAGGCGATGCAGGCGCTGGCCCGCGATGCGAAGCAGCGTGGCTGGTGGACGAAGTACCGTGAGGTCTTCGGGGATCAGGCCCTGCCGGATTTCGAAGCAGAGGCGTCGGTGATCCGCTCGTTCGAAGGACTGGTGATCCCTGGGCTGCTCCAGATGCCCGAGTACGCTCGCGCTTTGTTCGAGGGCGGGCGCTACACAGGAGTGGAGGACATCGAGCGCCGAGTCGAGGCCCGGATGGCCCGGCGTGAGATCCTCACTCGTTTCGAGCCCGTTCATTTGCGAGTGGTGATGGACGAGGCAGCCCTGCGTCGCCTGATCGGTGATGCAGAGGTCATGGCCAAGCAGCTGCGACACCTGCTTTACATGGCCAAGCTGCCGAACGTGGACATCCAGCTGCTGCCTTTCTCAGCCGGCTCGCACGCCGCACTGGTGGCGCCGTTCAGCATCCTTGAGTTCCCTGGGCATCTCGACCCGCCGATCGTGCATGTCGGGACGGTAACCGACTCAGTATTCTTCGAGCAGCCAGGCGATGTTGAGCGCTATAGCGCTACGTTTGGTGATATCCAAGGCGCGGCCATCAGTACTGCGCAGAGCGCTCGGTTCATCGCTGAGGTGCTCAACACTCTAGAGAGCGGACAGAGCGGACAATGATCGACAAGCTGGTTTTCCGTAAGAGCAGTTACAGCGGGCAGGAGCCCAACTGTGTTGAAGTAGCTCACTTCCGGAAGAGCAGCCACAGCGGCCAGCACCAGGAGTGTGTCGAGGTCGCAGGCTTCCGCAAGAGCAGCTACAGCAGCGACCGGGTGGAGTGCGTCGAGGTGGCCGACACCGCCTTCGGCGCCGCCGTCCGGGATTCCAAGTACCCCGGGGCCGGGCACATCTCCTTCCCCTCCGCCGAGTGGTCCGCCTTCCTCAGCGCGGCTCAGCGCGGGAGGCTGTAGCCACCAGCCAGTCGAACAGCGCGGGGTCGTCGCCCATCTCCGGGTGCCACTGCACGCCCAGCACGTGCGGCGTCCCCGCGTACTCGATCGCCTCGATCACGCCGTCCTCGGCCCAGGCGGTGGCGGTGACGCCCTCGCCCGGCTCGGCGATGCCCTGGTGGTGGTAGGAGGGCACGTCCAGGACGGTGCGGCCGAGGACCTCCGCCGTCATGCTCCGCGGGTCGACCTTGACCGGGTGCGGATCGAATGCCGCCGTGCGCCGCCGGTGCAGCCGGGTGCCGACGACCGGCGGGAGGTGCTGGTGCAGCGTTCCGCCCCGGGCCACGTTCATCACCTGCATGCCCCGGCAGATGCCGAGCACCGGGAGCCCGCGCTCCAGCGCCGCCTCCAGCAGTGCGAACTCCGCCGCGTCCCGCGCCTCCCGCACGCCCGCCGTCTCCTCGGCGCGCGGGGCCGCGTAGCGGGCCGGGTCGATGTCGCCGCCGCCGGCCAGGACCAGCCCGTCCAGGCCGGCCACCGCGTCGGCGATGCCGCCGACCGGCGGCAGCATCACCGGTGCACCGCCCGAACGCGCCACCGAGTCGACGTAGGCGCGGGGCAGCAGCGCGGCGGGCAGGTCCCACGCCTCGCCCCAGCGGGCGCGCTCGGCGTAGGCGGAGATGCCGATGATCGGGCGGGCGTGGGGCATCGATACTCCTTGCCGTCGAAGATCCTCGCCGGGCCCGCGGACCCGGCGCCACCGCGGAGGAAGAAGAGGAAGAAGAGGAGGGGGAAGGGGAGGGGAGGGCGGCGGGAGTCGAGGGGCCGCCGCCCTCCCCGGCACTGCGGCGGGGCCGGCCCTACAGCGGGGTCACGTAGGCGCCGGAGATGCCGCCGTCGACCAGGAAGTTGCTCGCCGTGATGAACGAGGCGTCGTCACTGGCCAGGAAGGCCACCGCGGAGGCCAGCTCCTCCGGTTCGGCGAATCGGCCGAACGGCACGTGCACCAGGCGGCGCCGGGCGAGCTCCGGGTCCTTGGCGAACAGCTCCTTGAGCAGCGGGGTGTTCACCGGTCCGGGGGAGAGCGCGTTCACCCGGATGCCCTCCCGGGCGAACTGCACGCCCAGCTCCCGGCTGAGCGCCAGCACGCCGCCCTTGCTCGCGGTGTAGGAGATCTGCGAGGTCGCCGCGCCCATCGTCGCCACGAACGAGGCGGTGTTCACGATCGCCCCCTTGCCCTGCTCGCGCATGTACGGCAGCGCGTACTTGCAGCACAGGTAGACCGAGGTCAGGTTGGTCTCCTGCACCCGGCGCCAGGCGTCCAGGCCGGTCTCCAGAACGGAGCCGTCCTCGGGCGAGGTGATCCCGGCGTTGTTGAACGCCACGTCGACCGACCCGTAGGCATCCGCGGCCGCCGCGAAGGCGTCGCGGACCTGCTCCTCGCTGGTGACGTCGGCGACCACGGAGATCCCGCCGGTCTCCTTGGCGATCTGCGCGCCCGCCTCGGCGTCCAGGTCGACCGCGACGATCCTGGCGCCCTCCGAGGCCAGCCGGAGCGCCGTGGCGCTCCCGATGCCGCTGCCCGCGCCGGTGATCACCGCGACGCGCCCCTCGAACCGCTGCATGTGCTGCTCCCCTCCCTTGAACCGGATGAAGACAGGGGCCGTCCGGCACCGGGCGGCCCCGGCGCCGGTGTCCGCGCCCCTCCTGCTCCGCGCCGCGCCCTGGCCCCGACCGGCCCGGGGCGCGCCCGCGGTCAGCCCCGCGGGCCGTCGGAGATGAAGACCGTCTTGGTGTCGGTGAACGCGTCCAGCGCGTCCGGCCCCAGCTCCCGGCCGATGCCCGACTCCTTGAACCCGCCGAACGGGGTCCAGTAGCGGACCGCGGAGTGCGAGTTGACCGACAGGTTCCCGGCGGTGACCGCGCGGGAGACCCGCAGCGCCCGGCCGACGTCGCGCGTCCACACCGAGCCGGCCAGGCCGAACGCGGTGTCGTCGGCGATGCGCACCGCGTCCGCCTCGTCCTCGAACGGCAGCACCGACACCACCGGGCCGAAGATCTCCTCGGTGAACGCCCGGTCGTCCGCGGAGGGCGGGACGAGCACGGTCGGCGGGAACCAGAAGCCCCGGCCGGACGGCGCGGAGCCGCGGAACGCCACCGGTGCGCCGTCGGGGACGTAGGAGGCGACCTTCTCCCGGTGCTCCGCGGAGATCAGCGGGCCCATCTCGGTGGCGGGGGAGTGCGGGTCGCCGACCGCGACGCCCTTCACCGCCGGCTCCAGCAGCTCCATGAACCGGTCGAACACCGACCGCTGGACCAGCAGCCGGGAGCGCGCGCAGCAGTCCTGTCCGGCGTTGTCGAACACCCCGTAGGGCGCAGCCGCCGCGGCCCGCTCCAGGTCGGCGTCGGCGAAGACGATGTTGGCGCTCTTGCCGCCCAGCTCCAGGGTGACCCGCTTCAGGTCGCCGGCGCAGAGCGCCATGATCCGCTTCCCGACCGCGGTGGAGCCGGTGAAGGCGATCTTGGCGACGCCGGGGTGGCGCACCAGCGCCTCACCGGCGACCGGGCCGGCGCCCGGCAGCACCTGGAGCACGCCCTCCGGGACCCCGGCCTCCAGGGCCAGCTCGCCCAGGCGGATCGCGGTCAGCGGGGTGAGCTCCGCGGGCTTGACGATCACCGTGTTCCCCGCGGCCAGCGCCGGGGCGGCCCCCCAGGAGAAGACCGGCATCGGGAAGTTCCATGGCACGATGACCCCGACCACGCCCAGCGGCTCGGCGAAGGTGACGCTCCACCCGCCCGGCACCGGGATCTGCCGCCCGCAGGCCCGCTCCGGCGCCCCGGCGAAGTACTCGAACACGTCGCGCACCATGGCCGCCTCGCCCCGGGCCTGGCCGACCGGGTGGCCGGCGTTGCGCACCTCCAGGTCGGCGAGTTCGGCCCGGTGCGCGTCGACCCGGTCGGCGAAGGCGCGCAGGATCCGGGCCCTGTCCCCCGGGGCGAGGGATCTCCAGGCCGGGAAGGCCGCGCGGGCGCGCGCGACCGCCGCGTCCGCCTCCTCCGCCGAGGCGAGCGGGACGGCCGTGATGACCTCCTCGGTCGCCGGATCGATGACATGCTGCTGCGACGGTGCGCCGGCCATCACTGCTCCCCCCTGGCTCGGTCGGTCCTGCGGCACCCGGCGGCGGTCGGCGGAAGCCCGCGCCGCCGGGTGTGGAAAAAGCGGTCAGAGCCGCTCGAAGCCTCTTCGGAGCTCCCAGTCGGTCACCGCGGAGTCGTAGGCGGCCAGCTCCACCCGGGCGTAGTTGGCGTAGTGCTCCACCACCTCGTCGCCGAAGGCCTTGCGGGCCAGCGGGCTGTCCTCCCACAGCGCCAGGGCGTCGCGCATGGTGGCGGGGACGCTCGGCGCGTCGCCGGCGTAGGCGTTGCCGGCGCAGGCCTCCCCGGGCTCCAGCTCCCGCTCGATGCCGTCCAGGCCGCCCGCGATCAGCGCCGCGACCGCCAGGTAGGGGTTGACGTCGCCGCCGGGCACCCGGTTCTCCACCCGCAGGCTCGGCCCGTGGCCGACCAGGCGGAGCGCGCAGGTGCGGTTGTCCACCCCCCAGGCGACCGAGGTCGGTGCGAAGCTGCCCGGCGCGTACCGCTTGTAGGAGTTGATGTTCGGCGCGAGCAGCAGGGTGAGCTCGCGCAGCGAGGCCAGCTGCCCGGCGAGGAAATGCCGCCCGGTGGCGGAGAGCCCGTGGGGGGCCGACCCGTCGGCGAGCACCGGGGCGCCGCCCTCGCCGCGCAGCGAGATGTGCACGTGGCAGGAGTTGCCCTCGCGCTCGTCGGGCTTGGCCATGAAGGTGATGGACATGCCCTCCTGATCGGCGATCTCCTTGGCGCCGTTCTTGTAGATCGCGTGCTGGTCGCAGGTGGTCACCGCGTCGTCGAAGCGGAACGCGATCTCGTGCTGGCCCAGGTTGCACTCGCCCTTGGCGGACTCCACGTACATCCCCGCGCCGGCCATCTCGTTGCGGACGCGGCGCAGCAGCGGCTCCACCCGCGCCCCGCCCAGCACCGAGTAGTCGACGTTGTACCGGTTGGCGGGGGTGAGCTCGCGGTAGCCGCGGTTCCAGGCCTCCTCGTAGGAGTCCCGGTAGACGACGAACTCCAGCTCGGTGCCGACCATCGCGGTCCAGCCGCGCTCGGCCAGCCGCTCGGTCTGCCGCTTGAGGATCTGCCGGGGCGAGACGGCGACGTCCGCGCCGTCGGTGCGCAGCAGGTCCGCGGTGACCATGGCCTGGCCTTCCTGCCAGGGGGTGAGGCGCAGCGTGTCCAGGTCGGGGCGGAGCACGAAGTCGCCGTAGCCGGTCTCCCAGGACGACATGGCGTAGCCGCCGACCGTGTTCATCTCGACGTCCACCGCGAGCAGGTAGTCGCACGCCTCGGTGCCGTGCGCGAGGACCTCGTCCAGGAAGAAGCGCCCCGAGATCCGCTTGCCCTGCAGCCGGCCCTGCATGTCGGTGAAGGCGACCAGCACGGTGTCGACCGCCCCCGCGCGGATGTCGGTGCCGAGCCGTTCCACCGTCAGGGGGTGTCCGCCGTCGTTCGATCGCACCGGAGGTCTCCTTAAGGTTCAGTACCAGACCTCTGCCGCATGGAAGCAGCCAGGGCCGGGGGTGTCAATCCCCGGGCGCGGGTAAATCCGCCGGAAACCCCTGTGTCCAGGGGGAAAACCGGGAGCGACCGGACCTGTCGGGCCTGCTGGGCCCCTCTTGACAAGGCATGTCGCGGCGGCGCATCATCACCGGTCACCACCGAAAAGGATCGGCGGTATACCTTTTCGGACGGCCGGTGGCCCGGAGGCGCCGCCCGGTGAGCGGAGGCGGCCCCCGGCGGAGCACGACATTCCCGAGCGAGGGGAACACCGTTGTCCGATCGACCGCGTGCACACGTCCAGGGCGCCGAGTACGCCCGAGCGGGAGCCGACTACCTGGAGCGCCGCACCCTGCGGCGCGGCGCCGCCGGGTGGCTGCTCCTCGCCGGGCTCGGCGTCTCCTACGTCATCTCCGGCGACTTCGCCGGCTGGAACTTCGGCATCGCCGAGGGCGGCTGGGGCGGCCTGCTCATCGCCACCGTCCTGATGGGCGCCATGTACCTGTTCATGGTGCTGGGGCTGGCCGAGATGGCCTCCGCGCTGCCGACCGCCGGCGCCGGCTACGGCTTCGCGCGCCGCGCCCTGGGCCCGCTCGGCGGGTTCGCCACCGGCACCGCCATCCTCATCGAGTACGCGATCGCGCCCGCCGCGATCGCGGTGTTCATCGGCGGCTACGTGGAGGCGCTGGGGCTGTTCGGCCTGACCGACGCCTGGCCCGTCTACCTGGTCTGCTACCTGGTCTTCGTCGGCGTCCACCTGTGGGGCGTGGGCGAGGCGCTGCGGCTGATGTTCGCCATCACCGGGGTGGCGGTGGTGGCGCTCGCGGTGTTCGCCGCGGGCATGGCGCCCGCGTTCGACCCGGCCAACCTGTTCGACATCGCCCCCACCGACGCGGTCGGGGCCAGCCCGTTCCTCCCGTTCGGCTTCGCCGGGGTGCTCGGCGCCTTCGTCTTCGGCATCTGGTTCTTCCTGGCGGTGGAGGGCGTTCCGCTGGCCGCGGAGGAGGCCCGCGACCCCGCCCGGGACATGCCGCGCGGCATCATCGCGGCGATGGCGGTGCTGCTGGTGACCGGGTTCGGCGTGCTGCTGCTGGCGCCCGGCGGCGCGGGCGCGAGCGTGATGGCCGACTCCAGCAACCCGCTGCCGGAGGCGCTGCGCGAGGCCTACGGCGGTTCCGCGGCCATCGCCGACATCGTCAACTACGTGGGCCTGGCCGGGCTGGTGGCGAGCTTCTTCTCGATCATCTACGCCTACTCCCGGCAGCTGTTCGCGCTCTCCCGCGCCGGGTACCTGCCGCGCTGGCTGTCGCTGACCGGGCGGCGCAAGACCCCCTACACCGCGCTCATCGTGCCCGGCACCATCGGGTTCGCGCTGGCGGCGGCGGTCGGCGACGGCGACAGGCTGATCAACATCGCGGTGTTCGGAGCGACCGCCTCCTATGCGCTGATGATGGTCTCGCACATCGTGCTGCGCCGCCGCGAGCCCGGCCTGGAGCGGCCCTACCGCACCCCCGGCGGCGTGCTGACCACCGGCATCGCCCTGGTGCTGGCGCTGTGCGCGGTGGTCGCCACCTTCATGGTCGACATGGCCGGGGCCGCGGTGGCCGCCGGGATCCTGGCCGTCTTCCTGGCCTACTTCTGGTTCTACTCCCGGCACCGGCTGGTCGCCGACGCCCCGGAGGAGGAGTTCGCCCTGGTCCAGGAGGCCGAGTCGGAGCTGAAGTAGCACCGGACGGCGGCGCGGGCGCCGCGGTCCGCGCCGCCGCCCGGGGGCGCCGGGTCAGCCGAGGAAGGCCCGCAGCAGCGCGGCGGTGCCGTCCAGGTGCTCGCCGACCGCCCGGCGCGCCCCCTCGGGGTCGCCGGCGCGGACCGCGGCGGCGATGGCGCGGTGCTGCCGGCTGCTGTGCTCCAGGTTGCGGGCGAGGATGGGCATGGCGTTGAGCAGGTCGTTGATCCGCATCCGGGTGTCGGCCAGGGCCGAGGTGAGCGAGGCCGAACCGGTCAGCTCGGCCAGGGTCAGGTGGAAGACGGTGTCCAGGCGGCGGTAGTCGTCGGTGCAGGCGGAGTCGACCGCCTCCAGCCGGGCGCTCAGCAGCCGCCCGCCCTCCTCGTCCAGGCCGTCCTCGGCGAGCCGGACGGCCGCGCCGACCTCCAGCGCCCGCCGGAAGGTGAACAGGTCGTCCAGGGGGGCGTCCATCCGCTCCAGCACCCGCTGCGCCTCGGCCCTGCTCGGGCGCGGCGGGATGTAGGTGACGAAGGTGCCGCCGGCCCGGCCCCGGCGCGACTCCGCGTAGCCCGCCTCCTGCAGCGCGCGGATGGCCTCGCGCAGGGTGATCCGGCTGACCCCGAGCCGGGCGGCGAGCTCCCGCTCCGGCGGGAACCGCTCGCCGCGGGCGACCACGCCGAGCTTGATCGCGGACAGCAGCCGCTCCACCGTCTCCTCGAAGGCGTTGCCGGTGCGCACCGGGCGGAAGACGGCCTCGGCCGCGGTCGCGCCGAACCCGGCGGCCTCCGGCGGGACGTCCGGCTGGGACAACGTTCACCTCGCTGATGGGGAGTCTCGGGACGGGGGGTGGGGGCCGCCGCGGGCGGCCGCTTCCAGCCTAGAACCGGATCGGAGGGCGCCGGCGCGGACCGGGCTCCGACCGCGCGTCGAGTACGCGCCGAGGGTGCGCCGAGCACGCGTCGAGCACGCGTCGAGCGTGCGTCGACGGTGGCGGAGAGAGGGCCCTCCCGCGCGGCGGCGCGGCATGCGAGCATGGCGCCAAGGACCGGGCGGAGCCGGCCCGCCCGCGGCGGAGCGGGGGCGCCGGCCTGGGGAAGCGAGGCCACGATGGAACGGACCGAAACGCACCCTGCGGCGGGGAGGGCGACCGCCCTGACCGTGCTGGCCTGGGTCCTCCAGGTGCTCTGCTTCGCCGCGTTCATGATGGTCGGATCGGGCAAGCTGGCGGGCTGGCCGGATCACGTCCAGGTCTTCGAGCAGATCGGCGCGGGGCAGTGGCTGCGCTACGCGGTGGGCGCGGCCGAGGTGGCCGGAGCGCTCCTGCTGCTGGTGCCCAGAGTGGCCGGGCTCGCCGCGGCCGGCCTGGCGGTGATCGTGGTGGGCGCGGTCCTCACCCACCTGTTCATCCTGGTCGACTCCGGCTGGGCCATGCCCGCGGTGCTCACCGTGCTCCTGCTGGCCATCGCCTGGATCCGCAAGCGGGAGACGCTCTCCTTGATCGGGCGCTGAGCCCCGCCCCGCCGGTTCCTCCGCCGCGCCCGGGCCTTTACCACCGGGCGCGGGCGGGGCGCGCCACCGCGATCGCCGACGGAGGCGCCGGCCGCGCGGCGACTTCGGCGGGACCGGGCGGAGGGCGCCCCGCCCGCGCCCGGCCCGGAGCGCCGCGGGCCGGGAGGCGCCGGCCGCCGCCGGGGCCCGCGCACCGGAGCCGGCCGGGGCGGCCCCGGACGCCCCGGGCCCCGGGGGAGGGGGTCAGAGCCAGCTCTTCACCTTCTCGATCAGCGCGACCGGGTCGTCGCCGACCGGGGTGACGTTCAGGTCGGTGACGCCGGCGGCGCGGAACGCCTCGACCCGCTCGCGGACGTAGGACTCCGGGCCGACCAGGTTGGTCAGCTCCAGCATCTCCTCCGGGACGGCGGCGGCCGCCTCGTCCTTCTTCCCGGCCAGGTAGAGGTCCTGGATCTTCTCCGCAGCCTCCTCGTAGCCGTACCGGCGGGCCAGGGTGTTGTAGAAGTTCCGGCCCTTGGCGCCCATGCCGCCGACGTAGAGCGCGATCATCGGGCGGACGAAGTCCAGCAGCTTCTTGGTCTCCTCGCCCTCGCCGATGGCGAGCATGCCGCCGGCGGCGATCTCCAGCGGGGCCAGCGAGGGGTCCCGGTCGGCCGCGCCGGCGCGCAGCGACTCGCCCCACACCGCGTCGGCCTTCTCCGGGATGAAGAAGATGGGCAGCCAGCCGTCGGCGATCTCGGCGGTCATCCGCACGTTCTTCTCGCCGAGCGAGGCGAGGTAGACCGGGACCGCGCTGCGCACCGGGTGGTTGATGATCTTCAGCGGCTTGCCCAGCCCGGTGCCCTGCTCCGGGGGGAGGGGCAGGGTGAAGATCCGGCCGTCGTGGCTGAGCCGCTCCTCGCGGGCCCACACCTTGCGGCAGATCTCCACCACCTCGCGGGTACGGGCCAGCGGCTTGGTGTAGGGGACCCCGTGCCAGCCCTCGATGACCTGCGGCCCGCTGGCGCCCAGGCCGAGCACGGCCCGCCCGTCGGAGAGGTAGTCCAGGCCGGCGGCGGTCTGCGCGATCAGGGTGGGGGTGCGGGTGTAGACCGGGAGGATCGCCGCGCCGATCCGGACCCGCTCGGTGCGCGCCGCGATGTAGCCCATCAGGGTGGGGCTGTCGTAGCCGTAGGCCTCGGCCACCCAGACGGTGTCCAGCCCGGCCTTCTCCAGCTCCGTGATCTGCTCGACGGACTGCTTCGGGTCGCCGGCGTACTGCAGCGGCATGGAGATGCGCATGGTGCCTCCGTTGGTCGTCTCGCCCGGGTCGGCGAAACTCTACAACCGAGTAGCGTTCGGTTCCGTGACCGGGGTGGGGCGGCGCGGTGCCGGCGGCGACGGCCTGACCTGGCGGGTCCGGCGGATGAAGAAGGGCGCCGCCCCGCGGCGGGGGCGGCGCCCGGCCCCGGGCGCCTCAGCGGTGTGCGCCCGGGGGGTCGGAGGTCAGGCGTAGGAGTGCGCCTCGTCGGGGAAGGCGCCGGAGACGACCTCCTCGGCGAAGCCGCGGGCCGCCTCGGCCAGCGTCTCGTTCAGCGCGGCGTAGGTCTTGACGAACTTGGCCACCCGCGGGCTGAGGCCGGCCATGTCCTGCCAGACCAGCACCTGCGCGTCGGTGCCCGGGCCGGCGCCGATGCCCACCGTGGGGATGTTCAGCTCACCGGTGATCCGCTCGGCCACGGCGTTGGGCACGCACTCCAGCACGACCGCGAACGCCCCGGCCCGCTCCAGCTCCTTGGCGTCGGCCAGCAGCTCGGCGGCCTGCTCGTCGCTGCGGCCCTGGACCCGGTAGCCGCCCAGGGTGTTGACCGACTGGGGGGTCAGGCCGAGGTGCCCCATCACCGGGACGCCGGCCGAGACCAGCGTCTCCACCTGGGGCACCATCCGGCGCCCGCCCTCCAGCTTGACCGCGTGCGCGCGGCCCTCCTTCATGAACCGGGCGGCGGTGCCCAGGGCCTGCTCGGGCGAGGCCTGGTAGGACCCGAACGGCAGGTCGGCGACGACCAGCGCCCGGGAGGTGGCCCGCTCCACCGCGGCGGTGAGCGGGACGAGCTCGTCGACGGTGACCGGGAGCGTGGACTCGTAGCCGTAGACGACCATCGCCGCGGAGTCCCCGACGAGCAGCACCGGGATCCCGGCCTCGTCGAAGACGCGCGAGGAGAGCGCGTCGTAGGCGGTGAGCATGGGCCAGCGCTCGCCGCGGGCCTTGGCGGCGGCGATGTCGCGCACGGTCACCCGGCGGGTGGACGCGCCCCCGTACAGGGCGGGGGCGGACGTGGTGCTCATTATGCGTTCCTCCACTGTCTCGAAGCGCCTCTCGGCGTCCCCGGACGTTGTCGGTAACTTGTCGGCTCATCCTCGCACGGGCGGGTATGCCGCTCTCCTTCCGGGGCAACGCATTCGCCCCTTTCGCCCATCCCGTCCGGCGCCGAGCGGACGGTCACACCCCTCCGCCCGCCCGCAGGCCGCCCGGGAGGGCGCCCTAGGGATGCCCGAGCTGCCCGACCGCCTCCCTAAGGCGCCTCTGAGCAGGAAAGATAGGGCGGTTTCCGGATGGCGGGCCCGGTGCCTCCGCGCAGATCCTGGTTCCCGAGAGCACACCGCGGACCGAGTGAAAGGGGCCGGTATGGCCTTCCACCCCGACCAGATGGCCGAACTCGCCCGGCAGAGCCGCGAGCGCGCCGAGGCCGAGGCCGCCGCCGAGCGCGCCCGCCGGGAGCGGCGCCGCGAGGCCGCCCGGCACGGGGGCCCCGGGACCGCGCCGGCCCGGCGCGGCCGGGGGCGCCCCGGCCACGGGAAGGCGGCGTGACGGCCCGCCCCGGAGGGAAGGCGGCGTGAGCGCTCCGCCGGCGGCGGCCGGGATACTGGGCGGCATGGACAGAACCGACCGGCAATCCGCCTTCGTCGGCCGGCAGGCGGAGCTGGCGGCCCTCCGCGCCGACGCCCGGCGGGCGCTGCGGGGCGGCGCCACCGCCGTGCTCGTCGCCGGCGAGGCCGGGGTGGGCAAGTCCCGCCTGGTGCGCGAGTACGCCGCCGGCTCGCCGATGCCGCGGACCGTCGCCGGGGGCTGCCCCGAGCTGGGCGTGGACGGGCTCCCCTTCGCGCCCTTCGCCACCGCGCTGCGCCGCCTGGTCCGGGAGGGCGCGGTCGAGACCGGGCCGGGCCCCGGTGAGCTGGCCCGGCTGCTGCCCGAGCTCGGCCCGGCCCCGGAGGCCTCCGGCGAGGGGCGGGCCCGGCTGTTCGAGGAGGTCCTGGTCCTGCTGGAGAAGGCGGCCGGCTCCGGCGGCCTCACCCTGGTCCTGGAGGACCTGCACTGGTCCGACGCCTCCACCCGGGACCTGCTCGTCTTCCTGCTGGGCAACCTGGGCGCCGCCCGGGTCCAGCTGATCGCCACGGTCCGCACCGACGACCTGCACCGCACCCACCCGCTCCGCCGCCTCCTCCCCGAACTGGAGCGGCTGGACCCGGTCACCCGGCTCGACCTGGCCCCGCTCTCCCGGGACGAGGTCGCCGACCAGGCCGCCGCGCTGCGCGGCGGGGCGCTCTCCGCCGGCGACCTGGACCTGGTCTACCAGCGCAGCGGCGGAAACCCGCTGTTCGTCGAGTCCTTCCTGGACCGGCCGGACCTGGCCGGGGCCCCGGTCCCGGCCGGCCCCCGGGAGATGCTGCTCGGCGCGCTGCGCCCGCTGGACCGGACCGCGCTCGCGGTGCTCAAGGCGGCCTCGCTCACCGGGGACCGGGCCGACCACGCCCTGCTGGAGGCCGTCTGCGAGCTGCCCGCGGACCGGTTCGACGCCGCGGTGCGCGCCGCGGTGGACGCCAACGCGCTGCATCCGCTGGCCGAGGGGTACAGGTTCCGGCACGCGCTGCTCGCCGAGGCGGTCCAGGAGGACCTGCTCCCCGGCGAGCGCATCCGGCTGCACCGCCGCTACGCCGACGCGCTGGCCGCCGGCGTCCCCGGGATCGACGGCGGGCGCGCCGCGGCGATGCTCGCCCACCACGCCTACGCCGCCCACGACCTGCCGCGGGCGCTGGAGAGCGCCTGGCGCGCCGCCGAGTCGGCCCGGCGCGCCGCGGCCGCCCCCGAGCGGCTCGCCCTGCTCGACCGGGTCCTGGAGCTGTGGGAGCAGGTCCCCGACGCCGCGGAGCGGATCGGCCGGTCCCACGCCGAGGTGCTCTGCGCCGCCAGCGAGGCCGCGAAGGCGCTGGACAACCCGCGGCGCGCGCACGACTACGCCGACACCGGACTGCGGGCGTACACGCGGTGGCTGGGCACCGGGATGTGCCGGGTGCGGGTCTCCCGCGAGATCCCGGAGAAGGACGCGGTGGCCATGGGCATGCTGCTCTACGCCCGGGGCGAGGCGGCCCGGGAGATGTCCCGGGACGGGGCCCTGGAGGACTTCGGCGAGGCGCTGACCGTCCTGCCCGACCGGCACCGGCTGCGCCCCGCGGTCACCGCGGCGATGGCCGCCACCCTGGTGGTGCGCGGGCACGACGAGGAGGCCGAGCGCACCGCCTCGGCCGCGCTGCGGCGCGCCCGCGAGGCCGGGGACGCGCACACCGAGGCCGACGCACTGATCACCCTGGGCGGGTCCCGCTCCCGCGGCCCCGACGCCGACCGCGCCCTCGACTCGCTGCGCCGGGGCACCGCGCTGGCGCGGAGCAGCGGGGACATGCCCACCGAGCTGCGCGGGCTGAACAACACCGCCGCGGCCCTGGCCGACGCGGGCCGCATCGCCGAGGCGATGCAGGTCAACCGGGCGGCGCTGGAGCGCGCCGCCGAGCTGGGGGTCTCCCGCACCCGCAGCGGCGGCTTCCAGAACGGGCTGGCGATCGGGCTGCTCAACTCCGGGCGGGTCGGCGAGGCGGCGACGCTGCTGCGCAGCGCGCCCCCGGCCGCCAACCCGCGCACCCAGGGGCGCCGGCACGACCTGCTGGCCCAGATCGAGCAGGTGCGCGGTTCGGTCTCCGGGACCGCCCGCGAACTGGACGCCTTCCACCGCTGCTATCCGGCGGAGGCGGCCGCGGAGATCGAGTTCACCGGGGTGCGGCTGCTCCGGGCGTGGGTCGACGCCGAGGAGGGGAACGCCGAGCGCGCGGCCGAGGCGGTCACCGCGCTGATGGAGCGGGAGCGGCCGTGGATGCGCGGGTTCCGGTTGGCCGTGTGGCTCTTCCACGCGGTCGAGGTCTGGCTGGTCCTCGACGGCGGTGCGCGCGGGGGCGGCGGGGCGGCGGGCCGGCTCCGAGAGCTGCTGCTGAAGCGCGCCGCCTCCCTCGGCGGCGGCGCCGGCCTGGGGCTGTTCGGCCGGATCTCGCTGGGGCTGGCGCTGAGCCTGCTCGGCGGCGGGTCCGGTGAGGACGACGCGCTGCGGCGCCGCACCGTCGACCTGCTCCGCTCCTCCGAGCTGCGGCTGTGGCTGGTGCCCGCGCTGCTCTGCCGGGCCCGCCACCTGCTCCGGGACGGTGCGCTGGAGGAGGCCGGGCCCCTGCTCCTGGAGGCGCACGCGCTCGCCGCGGAGATGGGCGCGGGCCGGTACCTGCGGGACGCCGTGCGGCTGATGGAGGAGTACGGGACCGCCTTTCCCGCGCCGCCCGAACCGGAGGAGGCGGGCGTTTCCGAGCGGAGCGCCGCGGAGTCCGGCGCCGGTCCGCTCGCCGCGCTCACCCCGCGCGAGCTGGAGGTCCTGCGGCTGGTCGCGCGCGGCCGGACCAACAGGGAGATCGCCGCGGAACTGGTCATATCCGCCAAAACCGTGAGCGTCCACGTTTCGAACGTGCTGGCCAAGCTCGGTGTTTCGAATCGGAATGCGGCCGCCCTGAAAGCGCGCGATTCCGGACTGGAGTGAACGGGGAAGCCAATTGTCCCTTTCAAAGGGGTGCGGGTCGGAACCGGCCGCGCCGTTTCCAGGGTAGGGTGTAGCGCTCCGGGAGGTCCCCGGATTTCCCAGCTCCAAGCGGTCGAGAGTGCCGGTCCGAGCCCCCTGTGACTTGCGCGCCGAATGCAATAGGCTGTTCTGGCGATGGTGGCAGGGTTCGATTTCCTTGACCCGGGACGACTTGCGCCAGGAAGGAATTCCGCAGTGAGTGGGCACCCCCCCGATATGACCGAGGTGCCGGTTCCCCGACCGGCCGATCACGGCGGTGCCGCGGAGCGCGGCGGGCCCATCCGCACCATGCTCGTCGACGACCACGCCTTCTTCCGGCGCGGGCTGGCCTCGGTGCTGGAAGAGGAGCCCGACATCGACGTCGTCGGGGAGTGCGGCGGCGGGGAGGAGGCCGTCGGCCGGGCCGCGGCGCTCGCCCCCGACGTGGTGCTGATGGACGTGTGGATGCCGCGCGGCAACGGGATCGAGGCCTGCGCGGCCATCCGGCGGCGCCTCCCCAGAGCCAAGATCACCATGCTCACCATGAGCGACGAGGAGGACGACCTGTTCCAGGCGCTCAAGGCCGGCGCCGACGGCTACCTGCTCAAGGAGATCTCCGTGGACGAGCTGCCCGACGCGGTCCGCGCCATCGCCGACGGCCAGTCGTTCATCAACGCCTCCATGGCCACCAAGCTCATCGGGGAGTTCACCCAGCTGGCCAAGCGGGACGCCGCCGCGGCCCGCCCCGCGGCCCCGCAGCTGACCGCCCGGGAGACCGAGGTGCTCCGCCTGGTGGCCAGGTGCCTGAACAACCGCGAGATCGCGGACGAGCTCTTCATCTCCGAGAACACGGTCAAGAACCACATCCGCAACATCCTGGAGAAGCTCCAGCTGCACTCGCGCACCGAGGCCGCGGTCTACGCGGTCCGGGAGAAGGTCGTCGAAGCGGAGTGACCGGACCCGGCCGGAACCCCGCCCGAAAAGGGTTCCGGCCCGCGCCTTCACGGTGCCGCGGCGCCGCCGCGGCACCGGCCGTCACAGCGTCGGCAGGTAGCGCTGGAGCTCGTAGGGCGTCACCTGGCGGCGGTAGGACTCCCACTCCGCCCGCTTGTTGCGCAGGAAGAAGTCGAAGACGTGCTCGCCCAGGGTCTCGGCGAGCAGCTCACTGCTCTCCATCGCGCGGATCGCCTCGTCCAGGCTCTGCGGCAGCGGGGCGATGCCCATCGCCCGGCGCTCGGCGTCGGTCAGCGCCCACACGTCGTCCTCGGCGCCCGGAGGCAGGTCGTAGCCCTCCTCGATGCCCTTCAGGCCGGCGGCCAGGATCACCGCGTACGCCAGGTAGGGGTTGCACGCGGTGTCCAGCGAGCGGAACTCGATCCGGCTGGAGTTGCTCTTGGTGGGCTTGTACATCGGCACCCGCACCAGCGCGGAGCGGTTGTTGTGGCCCCAGCAGATGTAGGCGGGCGCCTCGCCGCCGGCGCCGGCCGAGGCGGCGGCGTTGTCCCACAGCCGCTTGTAGGAGTTGACCCACTGGTTGCACACCGCGGTGATCTCCGCGGCGTGCCGCAGCAGCCCCGCGATGAAGCCCCGCCCCACCTTGGAGAGCCGGTACTCCGCCCCGGGCTCGTGGAACGCGTTCCGCTCGCCCTCGAACAGCGACATGTGGGTGTGCATGCCCGAACCGGGGAACTCGGTGAACGGCTTGGGCATGAACGTGGCGTAGACGCCCTGCTCCAGCGCGACCTCCTTCATCACCAGCCGGAACGTCATGATGTTGTCCGCGGTGGTGAGCGCGTCGGCGTAGCGCAGGTCGATCTCCTGCTGGCCCGGGCCGCCCTCGTGGTGGCTGAACTCCACCGAGATGCCCATGGCCTCCAGCATGTTGATGGCGTTGCGCCGGAAGTCGTGCGCGCTGTTGTGCGGGGTGTGGTCGAAGTAGCCGCCGGAGTCGTTCGGCTCGGGCAGCTCGCCCGGGCCGGGCATCTTCTTCAGCAGGTAGAACTCGATCTCGGGGTGGGTGTAGAAGCTGAACCCGAGGTCGGAGGCCTTGCTCAGCTGGCGCTTGAGGACGTGCCGCGGGTCGGCGTAGCTGGGCGAGCCGTCCGGCATCAGGATGTCGCAGTACATCCGCGCGGTGCCGTGCGGCTCGTTCCGCCACGGGAGCACCTGGAACGTGGTCGGGTCCGGCTGGGCCAGCATGTCGGCCTCGTAGACGCGGGCGAAGCCCTCGATCGCCGACCCGTCGAAGCCGATGCCCTCGGTGAAGGCGGCCTCCAGCTCGGCCGGGGCCACCGCCACCGACTTGAGGTAACCGAGCACGTCGGTGAACCACAGGCGGACGAACCGGATATCGCGCTCCTCCAGCGTCCGGAGCACGAATTCCTGCTGTCGATTCACGGTTCACCTTCCTCGTCGATCGTCGGTGCCGGGCCGCGCGGCCCCCGGTCCGGGCCCCGGCGGGACGGCACCCCCTCCAGTCTGCCGGGTATACGTTTCCGGCGCATTAACGCAGGTAGGCAATGTGGAAAGGGGGCCCGTCGGCATTATCACAGGCCCCGCGGGAAACGTGCGACACCGCGCCCGGCCGGCCGGGCGCGCGCCGGGTAGGCTCAGGTCGTGGCACAGCTGAGAATCGCATTGGCTCAGGTCAACCCGGTGGTCGGCGACCTGGAGGGCAATTGCCGCCTGGTGGTGGACACCGCCCATGAGGCGGCCGTCGCCGGTGCGCACCTCGTCGTCTTCCCGGAGATGGTGGTCACCGGCTACCCGGTGGAGGACCTGGCGCTGCGCAACTCCTTCGTGTCCGCCTCGGTCAAGGCGGTGCACGCGCTGGCCGCGCGGCTCGCCGAGGAGGGCCTGGGCGAGCTGCCGGCCGTGGTCGGGTTCCTCAACCGCCGCGAGGGCGTGGGCGCCCGGTTCGGCCAGCCCGCCGGCGCCCCGCAGAACTCCGCCGCGCTGCTGCACGGCGGCGAGGTGCGGCTCATCTCCGCCAAGCACCACCTGCCCAACTACGGGGTCTTCGACGAGTTCCGCAACTTCGTGCCCGGCGACGCCCTGCCCGTGGTGCGGGTGCGCGGCGCGGACATCGCCTTCGCCATCTGCGAGGACCTCTGGCAGGAGGGCGGCCCGGTCACCGCGGTGCGCGCGGCGCGGGCCGGGATGCTCATCACGCTCAACGGCTCGCCCTACGAGCGGGCCAAGGACGACGTCCGGCTGGAGCTGTGCCAGCGCCGGGCCCGGGAGACCGGCGCGGCGGTGGGGTACGTGAACATGACCGGCGGCCAGGACGAGCTGGTCTTCGAGGGCGACTCGCTCATCGTCGACGCCGACGGCGAGCTGGTGGCGCGCGCCCCGCAGTTCACCGACGCGCTGCTCGTCACCGACCTGCGGCTGCCCGACGCCCCCGACCCCGCCCCGGAGGCGGACCGGGTGGACGGCGTCCGCATCGTCCGGCACACCGTCTCCGCCCGCCCGGTGCCGCCCTACGAGCCGGAGCCGCCGCTGGTCGCGCCCCGCCCCGACCCGCTCTCCGACACCGGCGAGGTGTACCGGGCGCTCGTCACCGGGCTCCGCGACTACGTGCGCAAGAACGGCTTCCGCAGCGCCCTGGTCGCGCTCTCCGGCGGCATCGACTCGGCGCTCACCGCGACCATCGCCGTCGACGCCCTGGGCGCGGGGAACGTGCACGGGCTGCTGCTGCCCAGCAAGTACTCCAGCGGCCACTCGGTCGCCGACGCCGAGGAGCTGGCCGCGCGGCAGGGCGTGCGCACCCGCACCCTGGCGGTGCAGCCCATCGTGGACGCCTTCGGCGAGGCGGTCGGGCTGGACGGGCTCGCCGCGGAGAACCTCCAGGCCCGGGTGCGCGGCACGCTGCTGATGTCGCTCTCCAACCAGGAGGGCCACCTGGTGCTGGCCACCGGCAACAAGAGCGAGCTGGCCACCGGCTACTCCACCCTCTACGGCGACTCGGTCGGCGGGTACGCGCCGATCAAGGACTGCTGGAAGTCCCTGGTCTGGGAGCTGGCCGAATGGCGCAACGAGCAGGCCCGCGCCGAGGGCGCCGCCCCGCCGATCCCGGAGAACTCCATCGCCAAACCGCCCAGCGCCGAACTCCGCCCGGACCAGCTGGACACCGACTCGCTGCCCGACTACGGGCTGCTCGACGCGCTGCTGGACGCCTACATCGGCACCGACAAGGGGCTGCGCGAACTGGTCCACGACGGGTTCGACCCGGCGCTGGTCGAGCGGGTGATCCGGCTGGTCGACCGGGCCGAGTACAAGCGCCGCCAGTACCCGCCCGGCACCAAGATCAGCTCCCGCAACCTCGGCCGGGACCGCCGGCTGCCGATCACCAACCGCTGGACGCCTTAGACCGCCGCTGGGAGAAGCCCGCCCCCGGGCGATGATCTCGACGGCCATCAGAACGCTCTGATGGCCGTCGAGATCATCGGGAAAGAGCGGGCGGCGGGCACCGGCGAGGCCCGGCCGGACGGGGCCGCCGCCTGCGCCACCGCCTGGCGCCGAGGGCGCGGCGGTGCCAGACTTCCCGGTATGACCGCCATCGCGCAGCGCTACCGGGGCCGGGCCGACGCCTTCCAGCGGAGGATCGAGGGGACCGGGGACGGGCAGTGGCACCGGCCGTCCCCGTGCGAGGGGTGGTCGGCGCTGGACGTGGTCGGCCACGTCGTCGACATGCACGAGGCCATGCTGCGGCCGCTCGGCCGCAGGCTCGGCCCCGCGCCCGCCGCGGCCGACGACCCGCTCGCCGCCTTCCTGGCCGCCCGCGCCGACGTCGAGGCCGTGCTCGCCGATCCCGCGCTCGCCGCGGCCCCCTGCGACACGCCCGCCGGCACGGTGTCCGCGGAGCGGCACATCGACGAGGTGCTCAGCGACGACATCGTCCTGCACTGCTGGGACCTGGCCAAGGCCACCGGGCAGGACGCCGACCTCGACCCCGGCGACGCGGCCGCGCTGTGGGCGCGGGTGAACGCGGTCCCCGCCGAAACGATGGAACGGCTGCGGACGCCGGGGGCCTTCGGCGCGGGCGTCGAAGTGTACGGCCCCGAGGTGGGGGTCCCCGGGGAGGCGTCCCTGCAGGACCGGCTCCTCGGCGCGCTCGGCCGGGACCCGGACTGGTCGCCGGGGCACGGCGGCTGACCGGTCGGCCGCTCCCGGCCCGTTTCCGTCCGGCCGGACCCCGGATCGTTGCCGGGAGAAACCGCCCCTGAGCGATGATCGTGACGCTGCGGCCCCATCGGAGTGCTCCGATGGGGCCGCAGCGTCACGATCATCGGGGAGAGGCGGGGACGGGGTCAGCCCGGCGCGCCCTGCGGCTCGCCCAGGCCCAGTTCGCGGGCGCGGGCGCCGGCGGCGGCCCGGTTGGCGACGTCGAGCTTGGCGAGGATGTTGGACACGTGCACGCTGGCCGTCTTGGCGCTGATGAACAGCTCGGCGCCGATCTCGGCGTTGGTGCTGCCGCGGGAGAGCAGGCGCAGCACCTCGACCTCGCGGGGGGTGAGCCCGGAGGGGCGGGCCGGGAGCGCCCCGGAGGACGCGTCCAGCGGCAGTCCCAGGCGCCGGGCCAGGTCCTCGGCGCGGTTGCGCAGCACCGGCGCCCCGCAGGCCTTGGCCAGGTCGGCGGCCTCGCGCACCTCCTCGGCGCTGCGGTCCCGGTCGCCGTCGGCCGCGGCCCGCGCCTCGGCGGACCGGATCAGGGCGTCGGCCAGCCGCAGCCGCAGCGGCAGCGGGCGCCACAGCCGGACGGCCTCCTGCCACAACCGGGCCGACTCGGCCGGGGAGGCCCCGGACACCTCGCTCAGCCGCGCCGCGACGGTGGCCTGCCTGGCCCTGGTCACCGGGCCGCGGAGCGGCATCACCCCGATGTTCCGGTCGACCACCGCGCGCAGTTCCGCCTTGCCGTCCGCGGTGACCCTCCGGTCGGCGGCGGAGACCGCCAGCACCTCGGCGAACAGGTCGAGCATCTCCCAGCCGTAGCCGGGCGAGGTGGTGAAGTCGCCGCTGGAGAGCGCGGTCCGGGCCAGCTCCGCGGCCTCGGCGGCCTCCCCCTCGGCCAGCAGCAGCTCGACCCTGGCGGTCACCGAGAGCTGGACCGCCTGCATGTGCGGCTGGCCGAACGGGTCGAGGTCCTTCAGCAGGACGCCCGCGCGGCGCGCCGCCGCCAGGTCGCCCCGGGCCAGGGCCGCGCGGACCTGCGAGGTGGCCAGGTAGATGCGGATCTTCGGGGGAGGGGAGAGCGCCTCGCCCCTGCGCGCCCACCGCTCGCACTCGGCCAGGTCGCCGGTCTCCCAGTAGGTCTCGGCCAGGTTGGAGGCGGCGAACGGGGCACCGCTGTTGGACTGCCCCATCCGGTGCAGCCGGTCCAGGGTCTCCAGCAGCACCTCCACCGCTTCGCCGTGCCGGCCGAACTCGCGCAGGTAGTGCGCGAGCACCGAGTGGTTGCTGGTCTCCACGGCGGACTCGCCCAGCTCGCGGGCGAGCATGGCGCCGCGCTCCATCGCGCTCCGCCCGGCCTCGAAGTCGCTCTCGTTGAACAGCGCCGAGCCGATCGAGCTGAGCGCGTCGGCCTCGGCGCAGCGGTCCCCGGTGCGCCGGGCGGCGTCCAGCGCGGCCTGCGCCAGCGCGTGCTGGGAGAGGCGCAGCCGCCGGTTCCCCGCGGGGTCATCGGCCCCGCCCCGCTCGGGGACGTCGAGCACGCGGCGGAGCACCGGGTGCTCGGCGGGGTCGACGTCGGGGGCGCGCATGCATCCGCGGGCCAGCAGCGAGAGCAGCATCGCGTAGCCGGGGGCGTCCGGCGGGAAGATCTCCAGCGCGGTGAACAGGTCGTCCATCGCCCTGCGGTCGGCGGCGTCGTACCGGGCCTGGGCGCGGCGGCGCAGCAGCAGGCCGCGCTTGGCCTGGATCCCGGTGCCGCCCTCGGCCGGCAGGTCGCGCAGGCCCTCCTCGCACAGCTCGATGGCGCGCAGCGGATCGCCCTTCTCCAGAGCGGCGTCGGCGGCCCGGTTGAGCACCGCGAACCGGTCGTCGCCCTCGGTGCGCTCGGCGGCGTCGGGCACCCGGTCCCACAGCTCCAGCACCCGCTCCAGCATCCGGAGCTCTTCGGCGTGGGCCAGCTTGCGGCCGGCGTAGACGGCGGCCCACCAGGAGGCGCTGAGCGCGCGCGGCAGCTCGTGCGCGGCGTGGTAGTGGTGCGCCTGCTCGGCGGCGAGCCGGTGCGCGGGGACCGCGTCGGGCAGGGCGTCCAGCGCCTCGGCGAAGGCGAGGTGCAGCCGGGTGTGCCGGCCGGGGAGCAGGTCGGCGTGGATGGCCTCGCGCAGCAGGGCGTGCCGGAACCGGAACCCGCTCTCGGTGGGGTGCAGCACGTTGGCGTCGACCGCGCTGCGCAGCGCCGCGTCCAGTTCGCCGTGCGGCAGCCCGCAGACGTGCGCGAGCAGCTCGTGCTCGACGTGCCCGCCGCTGACCGCGCCCACGCTGGCGGTGCGGACCACGTCGGAGGCGCGCTCGTCCAGCCGGCGCAGCGCGGAGAGCAGCAGCTCGCGCGGGCGCTCGGGCACCGGGGAGTCGAGCAGCATCGGCTGCTCGGCCAGCGACTCCACGAACAGCGCGTTGCCCTGGGACCGGGAGTAGAGCGCCTCGGCCTCGGCGCCGCTCAGCGGGGCGCCGCGGATCGCGCCGGCCAGCTCGGCCGCCTCCTCCGGGGTGAGCGGGGCCAGGTCCAGCCGCTCGACGTCGGGCAGCCGCTCCAGCTCGGGCAGGAGCGGGCGGAGCGGGTGGTCGCGGTGGAGCTCGTCGCTGCGGTAGGTGGCCACGATCTGCACCGGCGCGGTGTCCAGGCTGCGCACCAGGAAGACCAGCAGGTCGCGGGTGGCGCTGTCGGCCCAGTGCAGGTCCTCCAGCACGATGGTGAGGCCGTCGGAGCCGGCGGCCGCGGTGAGCAGCAGCAGGACCTGCTGGAAGAGCAGGCCGCGGGCGTCGCGCCGGTCGTCGGGGACCGCGCCGAGCTCCGGGAGGAGGCGGGGCAGCTCGCTTCCGCCGCCCGCGGCGGCGGTCAGTTCGGGGCCGTGCATCCGGAGCAGCTGCCGCAGCACGGTGACGAAGGGGGCGAACGGGAGGCCGTCGACGCCCAGCTCCAGGCAGCCCCCCGCGACCAGCCGGCCCTCCGGGACGTGCCGGGCGAACTCGGTGAGCAGGCGGGATTTGCCCATCCCCGCCTCGCCGCCGACGATGATCGTCCCGGTCTTGCCGGAGCGGGTGCGCTGCGCGTGGTCGAGCAGGATGCTGAGTTCCGCTCGCCGGCCGACGAGCTCGTGGCGGACGCCAGGGGTGGACATGATGCCCATTATGGCGTTCGTGTTCGGTTTCGTGCCGGATTTTTCGTTCTGCGACGGGGAGAGCCGGGCCGCTCCGCCGAGCGGTGCGTCCGAACCGCTGGAACGGGGCGGCCGGACGGGCCGTGCGGGCCCGTCCGGCCGGATTTCCGCCGGGGCTCCGGCCGCCGCCGCGGCGGCCGCGCGGCCGGTCACTTCTCCGAAGGGGTGCGCGGGGCCGGCGTCCAGCTCTCCGCGGCGCCGGCGCCGCCCAGGTAGCGCAGGAGCCTCTCCAGCCCGGCGCGGGGCCGGCCCCCGCCGGGCCCGTCGCCGGCGGGCTCGCGCACCGCGGGCTCGGTCCGCCGCGCCTCGCGCAGCAGGTCGGCGACGCGCTCGCGGGCCAGGTCGTTGATCAGGTCGCTGTGGATCACGGTGGTCCCTCCCGGTCGGAGCGGCGCCTCTCGCCGTTCCGGTGTGGTCCCAGACTCGTTCTAAGACGGGGGGAGGGGCATCGGACGGATGCCTTATATCCGGCCGGGAGCGGCCTGAGGCGGCGGCTAAGACGCCCGGACCGCTAAGAGGCCGTCGGGTGTGCGAGCGGTCGCCCGGAGTTCTCGGCAGCGGCCCGCCCCGCAGGGGCCGTTGATCTTGGAGTTGCGGGGGTATCAGGGCGCCCTGATACCCCCGCAACTCCAAGATCAACGGGGAAGTGGGACGGCGGCCGATGCGGGCCGCCCGGGCGTGTCACTCTCCGTCATGAACTCGTTGTGAGTACTTATCGAGTGTGCAGGTCCGCCGAGTCGGAGGCGGCCCATGCTCCGAGAGGGTGTGGCGAGGGTGGCCGAACGGGTGCGAAGGATCGCCGTCCGCGGGATGGCGGCGCTGGTGGCAGCAGTGGCGGCAGGGGTCCCCGGAGGAGGTGCGGCCTGGGCGGACGTCGGTTCGGAGGCGCTCTCCGTGGATGTCACCGACCGGGTGGACCGGTTGGAGCCGGGCGACGAGGCCGAGTACGTCGTCACGCTCCGCAACGAAGGCGGGGAGGCGGTGGAGGACGTGCTGCTCTACCTCACCCTGGCCCCGGAGCTCGAATTCGTGGAGACCGACGGGGAGCGCCCCTCCGACTCCGGGCGCCCCGCGGACGGCGTCGCGCTCTGGCGGGTCGACCTGCAGCCGGGGGAGAGCGCCACCGGCCGCGTCACCGGGAGGCTGGACCCGGCGGAGGGCGCCTCCTGGCGGATCGCGACCACGGCCTGCGCCGGCCTCGACCGGAACGCCCCGCCGCTGGCCTGCGCCACCGACGCCGACCTCCGGCCCGACCCGGCGAAGGCCGGCGCCGCCGCGGCCCCGTCCGGGCCGGGCCGCCCGGGGCTCGAGGAGGCCGTCGTCGGCGGCGCCTCCATCGCCTTGCTGGCCATCGGCGCGGTCGGCTACGCCCTGTGGCGCCGCCGCGAGCTGAAGAAGTTCGACGAGGGGTGGTGACCGCCCCGAGGCCGGGCCCCGGCTCCGCGCAGGGGCCTTGGAAGCGCCCGCGGCCCCGGGCCGCGATCGGCGGGGCGGTCGCGGCCCGGGGCCGGCGGGCGGGAACTCCGCGCCGGTCTCCGGCGTCGTGCCTCATGGCGCCCCCGCGGGGCCTGCGCGCGGGCCCCGCGCCGTTACCCGGCCGTGCCTCTGTCACGACGTTTTGCCACTACAAGGTGTAGTAGCGTCTGGGGCATGGATCTCATTCACTCGCTCCTCGTGTTCCTCCACCTCCTCGGTATGGCGGGGATCATCGCCGGCTTCCTGATGCAGGTCATCACCGACAGCGCGAAGGCGCCCAAGGTGATCCTGCACAGCTCGCTGCTGCAGCTGGTCACCGGGCTGGTGCTGGTCGGGCTGGCCGAGATGGGCGGCGACGCCGTCGACCACGTCAAGATCGGGGTCAAGCTGGTCGTGGCGCTCGCCGTGACGGCCGTGGCGGTGCTCAACGCCCGCAAGCCCGCCGCCCGCCTCGGCATCGCCGCCGGCGCGCTGGCCGTGCTGAACGTCGCCGTCGCCGTCTTCTGGCAGTGACGTCCGCCCTCTCCGCGCACGCAGAAAGGCTCCGCCCGGAACCGGCTCCGCCGGGACCGCGCACCGGAGGAGCCCCCCGAGGCGCCCGCCCACCGGCGGGCGCCTCGGTCATGCCGGGGGGAGCGGCGCTCCCCGCTCCCGGCCCTCAGTCGTCGTAGAAGACCCGCTCCATCACCGTGCGGGCGCGCCGGGTGGCCTGGCGGTAGTCCTGCAGCAGCAGGGCGGCGGGGCCCTCCCCGTCCTCGTCGCCGCCGTAGCCCAGGGCCCCGGCGAGGACGGCCACCTCCCGGGTGTCGGCGGGGATCGAGTCGCCCGCGCGCCCCCGGACCAGCATGATCGCGCCGCGCACCCGGGCCGCCAGCCGCCAGGCGACCTCCAGGGTCCCGCAGTCCTCCGGGTCCAGCAGCCCCTCGTCCACCGCGGCCTGCAGCGCGGGCAGGGTGCCGGTGGTGCGCAGCGCCGGAACCCGGTGCGCGTGCCGCAGCTGCAGCAGCTGCGCCACCCACTCCACGTCGGACAGCCCGCCCCGGCCCAGCTTGGTGTGGAGCGCGGGGTCGGCGCCGCGGGGCAGCCGCTCGGCCTCCATCCGGGCCTTGAGCCGCCGGATCTCCAGCACCTCCGCGTCGCCCACCCCGTCCTTCGGGTAGCGGACCGGGTCCACCAGCTCCATGAAGCGCCCGCCCAGCTCGGCGTCGCCCGCGACCGGCTCGGCGCGCAGCAGCGCCTGCCACTCCCAGGCCGACGCCCACCGCCGGTAGTAGGCGGCATAGGAGTCGAAGGTGCGCACCAGCGGACCGCTGCGGCCCTCCGGGCGCAGGTCGGCGTCGACCGCCAGCGGCGGGTCCGCCGCGGGCATCTCCAGCAGCCGGCGCAGCTCGCGCACGAGCATCTCGGCGTGCCGGCCGGCGACCGCCGGATCGGCTCCGGGCAGCGGGTCGTGCACGAACATCACGTCGGCGTCGCTGGCGTAGGTCAGCTCCCGGCCGCCGAACCGGCCCATGCCGATCACCGCCATCCGGGTCCGCGGCTCCTCGCCCAGCTCCTCGGCGACCACCCGGACGGCGGCCTGCAGCGCGGCGTCGACGGTCACCCGGGCGATCGCGGTCAGCGCGTGCCCCACGGAGTCGATCCCGGAGACCTCCAGCAGGTCGGCGGCGGCGGTGCGGAACAGTTCCCGGCGGCGCAGTGCGCGCACCGCGGCGACCGCGGTCTCCATCGAGTCGTGCCGGCGCAGCGCGGCGGCGGCCTCGGCCTGCAGCAGCTCGGTGGGGCGCTGCTCCAGGTCGGCGTCGTCGTCCAGGATCGCGACCGCCTCCGGGGCGCGGAGCAGCAGCTCGGTGGCGTACCGGCTGGTGCCCAGCAGCCACGCCATCCGCTCGGCGACCCGCACGTCGTCGCGGAGCAGCCGCAGGTACCAGGGCGTGGTGCCGAGGGCCTCGCTGACCTGCCGGAACCCCAGCAGGCCGGCGTCCGGGCGGGGCGCGTCGGAGAACCAGCCGAGCATCACCGGGAGCAGGGTGCGCTGGATCGCCGCCCGCCGGGAGACCCCCGAGGTCAGCGACTCCAGGTGGCGCAGCGCGCCCGCCGGGTCGGCGAAGCCCAGCGCCTCCAGCCGCTGCCCGGCCTGCTCGGCGGTGAGCCGGACGCCGTCCTCGGGCAGCCGCGCCACCGCGTTGAGCAGCGGCCGGTAGAACAGCTTCTCGTGCAGCCGCCGGACCTCGCCCGCGGTCCGCCGCCAGGCCGCCGTCACGTCGGTCACCGGGTTCGAGGTGTGCCCCAGCGCCCGGCCCAGCCGGCGCAGCGCGGCCTGCCCGGCCTCGGTCCGCCCGTCGGGCAGCAGGTGGGTGCGGCGCAGCCGGTGCATCTGCAGCAGGTGCTCCACGTCCCGCAGGAAGCGGTAGGAGGAGGCCAGCCCGGCGGCGTCGGCGCGCCCCACGTAGCCCCCGGCGGAGAGCGCCTCCAGCGCGGACAGGGTGTTGCCGGAGCGCAGCGTCTCGTCGGCCCGGCCGTGCACCAGCTGGAGCAGCTGGACGCTGAACTCGATGTCGCGCAGGCCCCCGGGCCCGAGCTTGAGCTCCCGGGACGCCTCGGCGGCCGGGATGTGCGCGACGACCCGCCGCCGCATGGCCTGCACGTCGTCCACGAAGTTGGGTCGGCCCGCCGCGCTCCACACCATCGGCGCGATCGCCTCGGCGTAGGCGGCGCCGAGGGCGGCGTCGCCCGCGATCGGGCGGGCCTTGAGCAGCGCCTGGAACTCCCAGGTCTTGGCCCACCGCTCGTAGTAGGCGATGTGCCCGGCCAGCGGGCGGACCAGCGGGCCGTTCCGGCCCTCCGGGCGCAGCGCGGGGTCCACCTCCCACAGGGTGCCCTCGCCGTCGGTGTCCGCCGGGATCGCCATCATCCGCGAGGCCAGGCGGGTGGCGGAGGCCATCGGGTCGCCGTCCCCGGGGGCGTCCTCGGCGGGCTCGGCGACGAACACCACGTCGACGTCGCTGACGTAGTTCAGCTCCCGGCCGCCGCATTTGCCCATGCCGATCACCGCGACCCGGCAGGCGGCGGCGTCCTCGGGCGCCTCGGCGCGGGCGATGGCCAGCGCGGCGTCCAGCACCGCCGCCGCCAGGTCGGCCAGCTCCGCGCCGACCTCGGCGACGTCGGCCGCCCCGGTCAGGTCGCGCCCGGCCAGCCGGAGCACCCGGCGGTGGTAGGCGGCGCGCAGCGCGGGGGCCGGCCCCTCGGTTCCGAACGCCTCCGGGTCGGCGGCGGGGGCGGCGGAGCTGGGCTCGGCGCCCACGGTGTGCAGCAGGCCGGCGCGGAGCTCGGTGGGGGAGGGGGCGCGCGCGGCGTCCGGGCCGCACAGCTCCCGCCAGTCGCCGGGGTGGCGCACCAGGTGGTCGGTGAGCGCGATGCTCGCCCCGAGCACCGCGGTCAGCCGGGCGCGCAGGTCCGGATCGGCGGCCAGGGCCTCCAGCAGCCCGGAGTCCTCCGGGAGGTTCTCGATGATCCGGGTCAGCCCGGTCAGCGCCTGGTCCGGGTCGGCGGAGGCGCCGAGCGCCTCCACCAGCTCGGGGTGGTCCCCCGGGTCGATCCCGGCACCGGAGAACAGGCGCAGTGCCCGCGCCCCGTCCCCGAAGCCCTGCCGGGCCAGGGCACCCGCCGTCATTGAGAGTCCGTCGCGCGTCGCCACGGCACAACGTTAGCCCGTCGGGGCCGGACGGAGGCGGGGCGGCCCGCCCCCGCCGCCGAGGCGGGAGCCCCCGGGGCCGGCCGCACGGCGGAATAGAGTAAGTTGAACTTCTGTTCAACTAGTCGGCCGGCGCCGGTGCGCCGAAAGCCGTGCCGCCAGAGGATGAGGGAGAGGAGGGGCCGTGCCCCCGCTGCTGCTGCTCGCCGTCGCGATCGTCGCCGAGGTCACCGGGACGATCTCGCTGAGGTTCTCCGAGGGCTTCACCAGGCCGCTGCCGTCGGTCGTCACCGTGCTGGCCTACGGGGCCGCGTTCTGGATGCTCGGGGCCGCCCTCAAGCAGGGGATGCCGGTCGGGGTCGCCTACGGGATCTGGGCGGCCGCCGGGGTGTCCCTGGTCGCGATCATCGGCGCGGTCTTCCTGGGGGAGAGCCTCAGCTGGATCCAGGTCGGCGGGATCGCCCTGGTCATCGCCGGGGTGATGGCCCTGGAGACGGGCGGTGCGCACTGACGGGCGGGGCGGTCGACGGCCGCCGGGCCCGGGGCGAGCGGCGGCGCGCGGAGCTGCTCGCGGCGACGCTGCGGGTGGTCGCCCGGGACGGCGCGGCCAAGGTCACCCACCGGGCGGTCGCCAAGGAGGCGGGCGCGCCGCCGAGCTCGGCCGTCTACTACTTCGACACCATCGACGACCTCCTCGTCGCCACCCTCACCGAGGCCACCGGGGACTACCTCCGCCGCCTCCGCGAGGCGCTGCGCGCCGGGGACGACCCGGTGGAGGCGCTGGGCGGGGTGCTGTCCGACGGCTGCCGCCCCGGCGGCCGGGAGCGGGTCCTCGCCGAGTTCGAGCTCTCCCTGCTCGCGGCCCGCCGGCCCTCGCTGCGCCCCGTCGTCCGCTGCTGGAACGACCTGGTGGCCGACGTCGCCCGCCGCTACACCGCCGATCCGGTCGCGGTCCGGGCCGCGGTCGCCGCCGCCAACGGCCTCTCCATGGAGGCGCTGCTCGCCGAGGAGGACGTCTCCGCCGGGGAGATGGCCGCGGTCCTGCGGCACGTGCTGGGCGCCGGCGGCCCCGCGCCGGAGGAGCCCGGCGCGGACTGACCCCGACCGGCGCCCTCCGGCCCGCCACCGGATCGCGTCCCTCTCTCCCGCGGGCCGGGACGGCGGCGGGCCCTGCGGGCGGTCCAGGGCCTCCGCCGGGCCGCCGGCTCCCCGTCCGGTGCCGGCGATTCGGCGATCGGGCACCGTCCGCACCCCACCGCGCGGGTACGCGGGGCCGCCGTACGCCGCCCCGGCCGGCGGCCCCGGTCCGGCGGATCTGGGCTCTGGCGCCCCGCGGGCGGGCGGGCCCCGGCCGGGGCGCCCGCGGCGGCCGTCCGGAGCCGGGGCGTACCGGCGGGCGCGCGCCGCCACCCGGGCGGAGGTCACACCCGTCCGGCGCCCCACCCCGGCGGAGCGTGCCGCCGGGGGCTGAGATGATGTTCCACGCCATGTCGGACGCCCGGTACCCGCTCGCCGTAGCCGTGCCCAGGGCCGCGATGTTCGCGGCCGTGTGCACGGCCGTCGCGCTGCTCGGGCACGTCGCCGCCGGGGCGCCCGGACCGGACGCCGGGGTCTTCGCGGCGGCCTGGGCGGGCCTCGCGGTCCTCGCCACACCGCCGGCCCGGGCACCGCGCTCGGCCCCGGTGCTCATCGCCGGCGTCCTCGGCGCCCAGCTCCTGCTCCACCTCTTCTTCACCCTGGCCGCGGGCCCGCTGCCGGCCGGCGGGCTGCTCCCGGCCGCCGAGCACATGTGCTCCGGCGGGGCGGAGCACGGCGGCGGCACCGGGATGCTCGCCGCCCACCTGTGGGCCGCTCTGGTCACCGGCTGGTGGCTGGCCGGCGGCGAAGAGGCGCTGTGGACGCTGCTGCACCGGCTCCGGGCCGCGCTGGACGCGCCCCCCGCCGCCCCGGCTCCGCTGCTCGCCGCCCCCGCGGTGCGCGCCCTCCCGGCGCCGGTCCCGGGACTGCGCCCGCGCATGCTCCGGCACGCCCTGGACGGGCGCGCGCCGCCGCTCGCGCTCCGGCCGCCCCGCGCGGCCCGCTGAGCGGTCCCGACCCCACGGGCCCCGGCCTCCGCCGACCGCGCGGACGCGCCGGCGCGCCCGCACGAGCACGAGAGAACGAGCATGCGCACAACCCTGACCACCGCCGCGGCGGGCGCGGCGGCGGCCGTCCTGCTGGCCGGCTGCGGCCCGCAGGCCGCCACCGGCGACGACTCCCCCTACAACGGCAGCGAGGTGAAGGGCGCCTTCACCCTGCCCGACGCCGACTTCACCGACTCCAAGGGCGAGGAGTACAACCTCAAGGAGGACTCGGCCGGCGCCTACACCGCGGTCTTCTTCGGCTTCACCAACTGCCCGGACATCTGCCCGACGACCATGGCCGACATGGCGCAGGCCGTCGCGGAGCTGGACGAGGCGGAGCGGGACCGGCTCAACGTGGTCTTCGTGACCGCCGACCCGGACCGGGACGACCCGGAGCTGCTCGACATGTGGCTGAGCAGCTTCGACCCCTCCTTCACCGGGCTCAGCGGCGACCTGGAGACCACCGACGCCGCCGCCGCGGAGCTGGGCATCTCCCTGGACCGGCCGGAGAAGGAGGACCGGGAGGGCGACTACCAGGTCGGCCACGGCAGCCAGGTGCTGCTCTTCTCCCCGGAGGGCGAGTCGGAGCTGATGTGGCGCTACCAGACCGGCCCGGACGCCATCGCCGAGGACCTCGGTTCGCTGCTGGAAGCGGAGGGCGCCTGATGCCCGCCGCCACCGCCCGCACCGCCGCCGCGGCGGCCGCCGCCCTGGCCGCGGCCCTGCTGGCCGGCTGCTCCGGCGGGGCCCCGGAGATCACCGCGACCGGCGCCACCGTCCGGGTGCCCAGCAACCCCGGCGTCACCGCCGGCTACCTGACGGTCGAGAACACCGGCGGCGCCGACGACATCCTGACCGGCGTCGCCACCGACGCGGCGGAGGAGGTCCAGATGCACGCCACCGTGGAGGAGGACGGCACCACCTCCATGGAGCAGCGCTACGAGGTCCCGGTCCGCGCGGGCGAGAGCGTCGAGTTCGCCTCCGGGGGGATGCACCTGATGCTGATGGAGCCCGACGGGCTGGAGGCGGGTGACACGGTGCGGCTCACCCTCTCCTTCGCCGAGTCCGGCGACGTCACCGTCGACGCCGAGGTGGAGGACGTGATGGGCGGCACCGGCGGGGGCGGCATGGAGGACATGGACCACTCCGGCCACGGAGGCTGACGGCCGGCCGCGCCGACGGCCGCCGGCACCGCCGCCCGTGCGCTCCCGGGGCCTGGACCGGGACCGCGCGGGCGGCGGACCGGCAGGAACGCCGGCCCCGCCTCCGAGCGGCCGGTTCCTCCAGCGCCATCGGCACGGCCCCGAGCGCCCTGCGGCGCACCCCGCCGAGGAGAGCGGCTCCGTCGGCCCCGCGCGGGGCGCACCGCCCCGCCGGTCCCCGTTCCGCCGCCGCGGCCCTCCTCCCCGCCATCGCGATCGCGCCCGGCCCGGTCAGGACGCCTCACCGCGGCGGTCCGGCCGCCGGGGCGCCGCCCGCTCCGGCCGCGATGAACACGGACGCCGTCGACGGCAGGCCTTGGTCGACGGCGAAGACCTCCGGTGCGGTGGGACCACCGGGTCGCACACCGCACGGAGCGGTCCCGCCCCACCGCGGCACCCGCTCGGCCGCCCGGGCGCCGGAGAGCAGGCGCGGCGCCCGGACCGCAGGGGCGGTCACATCCGCTCGGCGGGCGGGGCCGGGGCGCCGGTGACCGGGCAGGGGAGGTCCTCCCAGCGGTTGGGGCAGCAGACCACCGCGGCGGTGAACCCGTCGCCGTCCTGCAGCCAGTGCGCGCACACCAGGTCGGTGCCCCGGCCCAGGGAGTCCAGCCAGAAGCCCCTCCGGGCCCGCGGCGCGTACCAGTCCGGCCGCTCGGTCCGGATCCGGGGGAAGACCGCCTCGTACCGGGCCGCCAGCCAGGCGACGGCCTCGGCGGGCTCCTCCCAGGTCCCCTCGACCATCGACGCCGGCTTCAGCAGCCACCAGCAGACCCGCTGCGGCGGCAGCGGCGACAGCCCGAAAGCGGGGTGGTCGGGGTAGGTCTCCGGGACCCGGTACTGCCGCTCCTCCCCGGACCCCTGCCAGAGATAGCCGTGGTAGTGCATGCGACGCCCGCCTCAGCGGGGCCCGGGGGCGGGCCCCTGCTCGGGCCCGGCCTCCGCGCCGGCCGGGCCGTCCCGTTCCGCGGAGGGCGTCCCGGGCGCGGCCGCCGCGCGGCGCGTCCGGGACGCCCCATATCTCCGTTCTCACCCCTCGGGGCGGCGGCCAACCCCGGGACGCCGCGGGACGGCCGGCGGAACCGGGGTCACCGCGCGCCGGTCTTCTCCAAGAGCCGGTCGGCCAGCTCCAGCATCCGGTCGGTGTCCTCGGTGAGGTACATCAGGTCGACGAAGGCGTGCTCCACCCCGGCCTCCTGCTCGGCGGCGAGCGCGGCCTCGGCGATCTCCGACACCGAGACGGACGGCGCGGCGTTGATCCGCAGGACCGCGCCGACGGCCGACGGGTCGCGCCCCTGCCGGGCGGCCTCCTCGCGGATGGCGGCCAGCGGCCCGGCCACCGCCTCGACGGGGTCGGCGCGCCCGGGCAGCACCGCCACCGGGAGCCAGCCGTCCGCCCGCCGGGCCACCCGCCGCAGCGCAGCGGGGGCGAAGGCGCCCAGGTAGATCGGCGGGCGGGGCCGCTGGACCGGTTTGAGGTCGACGTGGCTCTCCGGGACCTCCCACAGCTCGCCCCGGTACTCGGCCGGACCGTCGGACCAGAGCTCTTCCAGCGCGTCCAGGCACTCGTCCAGGCGCCGGCCGCGCTCGCCCATCGGCACCCCGGCGGCCCGGTACTCCTCCGGCGACCAGCCGGTGCCCAGGCCGGGGAGGAGGCGGCCGCCGCTGATCCGGTCGATCGCGGTGAGCGAGCGCGCGAGCAGCGCCGGCGGGTACCACGGGGCGTTGAGCACGCTGGTGCCCAGAAGCGCCCGCTCCGTCGCGCCTGCGGCGGCCGTCAGCAGCACGAACGGGTCGAGCGCCGAGCGGAACTGCGGCGGCAGGGCGTCCGAGCCGCCGTAGCCGACGCTCGGGTGCACCGGGGCGAGCAGCCGGTCGCCGGCCCACAGGCTGGCCGCCCCCATCCCCTCCGCCTCCCGGGCGAACCGCGCGGCCTCCTCCGGCCGGTGCGCGGCGGCGCCGAACTGGGGGAGGGCGAATCCCAGTCGCATGTGACTCTCCTCGGTGATCCGGTTACCGTACGCGGCAACCGTACGCGCGGCGCCCGGCCGCCCGCCCGGCGGGCCCCGCGCCCCGGCGGCCCGCCGGCGCGGCCTGCGGAGGAGGTGCCGAGGCGCGCGGGGCGGGGCGGCGGAGCGGCACGCCCCCGGCCGGGAAGGGGCCGCCCGGCCCGCTTGACCCTGCCACCGTGTCATGCCCTGCACTGGGGAGCGCCACGTCCGCCGCCGGCGGTCCCGGAGCCGGCCGGCGCGTTCGGCCCGCTCCGGCCCGCCGGCCGACCGAAGGACCCGCATGCCCGCCTACACCGGCTCCGGCCCCTACTGCTACACGCACTCCCTGCGGATGGTGATCGGACCCTCCGCCCCTCCGCCGGGCATCGTCGAGACGCTGACCGGCTCACCGTTCGGCGCCCAGCTGATCGGCGGGGCCCTGCCGTTCTTCGACCCCTGCGGCTGGGACCCGGAGATCGGCCTGGACACCGCCATCGGGCTGCTCGGATGGTCCTGCGAGCGGAGCGCCGGAGGGACCGCGGAGGAGGCCCTGGCGCGGCTGCGCGCGGCGTGCGCGCGCGGCCCCGTCCTGGCCGGGCCGGTCGACATGGGGCTGCTGCTCTACCGGCCCGGCACCCCGTCCCCCGGCGAAGGGGACCACTACGCCGTGGTCCTCGCGGCCGACGCCGGCACCGTGCTGCTGCACGACCCGCACGGCCACCCCTACGCCACCCTGCCGGCCCGGGCGTTCGCCGGCGCCTGGCGGGCGGAGTCGGTCGACTACACCGGCGAGCCGTACGTGATGCGGGCCGGCTTCACCGAAGAGCGCGCCGCGGACCCGGCCGCCGCGCTGCGCGCCTCGCTGCCGGGCGCGGTCCGGTGGCTGGACGGGCCCGGCGACCGGCCGGTGCCCCGGGGGACGCTCGGCGGGGCGGCGGCGCTCGAAGCCCTGGCCGCGCAGGTCGAGCAGGGCCTCGACGCGCGGGTGCGCGACCTGCTGGCGGAGTTCGGCGTCCGCCTCGGCGCCCGGCGGCTCGCCGACGCGGCCGGCTGCCTGTCCCTGATCGGCCTGGAGAGGGCCGCGGCCGCCGCGGACGGGCAGGCCCGGGCCGTGGGGGCCCTGCAGTACCCCCTGGCCACCGGGGACGACGAAGGGCTCGCGGCGGGCCTGCGCCGGGCGGCGCCCGGCTACCGGCGGCTCCGCGACGCCCTCACCGCCGAAGCGGGGCCGGGGCTGCCCGGACCCCGGGGCTGACCCGGCCGACCGGGCGCGGGGCGCGTCCCGGGAGCCGGCTCCCGGGACGCGGGGCGGCCCTGGAAAGCGCGAAGGGCCGCCGGCGCGCCCGAGCGGCGGCCGGCGGCCCGCAGCCGGTCTTCAGCGGCGATGGCGGCCGCTCCGACCCGCGGTGCTCTTAGATGTCGTAGTAGAGCTCGAACTCGCGCGGGTGCGGGCGGAGCCGCAGGGAGTCGATCTCCTCGGTGCGCTTGAAGTCGACGTAGGTCTCGATCAGGTCCGAGGTGAAGACGCCGCCCTCGAGGAGGAACTCGTGGTCGGCCTCCAGCGCGTCCAGCGCGGCCTCCAGGGAGGCGGGCACGGTCTTGACCGCGGCGGCCTCCGCCGGGGGCAGCTCGTAGAGGTCCTTGTCCAGCGGCTCCGGCGGCTCGATCTTGTTCTTCACGCCGTCGATGCCGGCCATCAGCATGGCGGAGAAGGCCAGGTAGGGGTTGGCCGACGGGTCCGGGACGCGGAACTCCAGGCGCTTGGCCTTGGGGCTCGGGCCGGTCAGCGGGATGCGGATGCAGGCCGAGCGGTTGCGCTGGGAGTAGACCAGGTTGATCGGGGCCTCGTAGCCGGGAACCAGGCGGTGGTAGGAGTTGACCGTCGGGTTGGTGAAGGCCAGCAGCGCGTCGGCGTGCTTGAGCAGGCCGCCGATGTAGTACCGGGCGGTGTCGGAGAGCTGGGCGTAGCCGGACTCGTCGAAGAAGAGCGGCTCGCCGTCCTTCCACAGGCTCTGGTGGCAGTGCATGCCCGAGCCGTTGTCGCCGAAGAGCGGCTTCGGCATGAAGGTCACGGTCTTGCCGGCGGCGTTGGCCGTGTTCTTCACGATGTACTTGTAGAGCTGCACCCGGTCGGCCTCCTGGAGGAGGGTGCCGAACTTGATGCCGATCTCGGCCTGGCCGGCGGTGCCGACCTCGTGGTGCTGGAGCTCGACCTCCAGGCCCGCGTCGATCAGGTTGCGGACCATCCGGGAGCGCAGGTCGCTGTAGTGGTCGACCGGCTCGACCGGGAAGTAGCCGCCCTTGTAGCGGGGGCGGTAGCCCAGGTTGCCGCCGTCCTGTGCGGAGCCGGTGTTCCAGGCGCCCTCGATCGAGTCGATCTGGTAGAAGCCGGCGTTGGCCCTGGTCTCGAACCGGACGTCGTCGAAGATGTAGAACTCGGCCTCGGGGCCGAAGAAGGCGGTGTCGGCGATGCCGGTGCTCTTCAGGAACGCCTCGGCCTTGCGGGCCACGTTGCGCGGGTCCCGGCTGTAGGACTCCAGCGTCAGCGGGTCGTGCACGAAGAAGGTCATGTTCAGCGTCTTGAACTCGCGGAACGGGTCCAGGACGGCGGTGCTCAGGTCGGGCAGGAGCAGCATGTCCGACTCGTGGATGGCCTGGAAGCCGCGGATCGAGGAGCCGTCGAACATCTGGCCCTTGGTGAACGTGTCCTCGTCGACGTTCTCCACCGGGAGCGTGACGTGGTTGACGCCACCGAAGAGGTCGGTGAACCGGACGTCGAGGAACTTCACGTCCTCGTTGCGGATGAAGGCGAGGGCCTCATCGGCGCTGCTGAACAAGACATACCTCCGAGCAGATGTGAGAAGCGGCCCGCGGGTGGGCTCCGTCGTCGGGACTTCGCTGTCCGCGCCACCTCTCCGGCCACGGTCCCGAAGCTATGACCAGGCCGTTTCTTGGCAATGTCTCCAATGTTTCCTCCGCGTTACGCTCCCCGGGGTTTTCGCCGCCGATCCGGGCGTGTCCGGATGAACCCCCGCCGAGCAGTGAAAACGGGCACGGCGGAGGGTGCGGCCGGGGCCCGGAGGGAAGCCCGGAACAGGGGCCTGCGCGGCGCCGATACCGTTGTCCTCATGGAGAGAGAACGCGAGACCGGAGCGGGCGACGACGCCTTCGCCTACCGGGGGAACCGGCTGGGGATGCCGGAGACGGGGCCGGGGTCGGTCCCCGGCGTGGGGCGCAGGCTGCTGGCCCTCGCCCTGGACTGGGCCCTCAGCCTGGCCCTGGCCTACGGCCTGCTCGGCGCGGACCCGCAGCGCGAGCAGTGGGCCCCGGTCCTGGTCTTCGCGCTGATGACGGCGGTGCTGCTCTGCCTGTTCGGCACCACCCTGGGCAAGCGGATCACCGGGATCGGGCTCGCCGCCACCGGCGAGCGCGGCTTCCCGTGGCCGCTGGCGGTGGTCATCCGCACCGCCCTGCTCTGCCTGGTCATCCCGGCCGTCGTCTACGACCGGGACCAGCGCGGCCTGCACGACCGGGCGGCCGGCACGGTCAGCCGGCGGCTGTGACCCCGCCGCCCCGCGGGGCGGCGGACGCGGAACGGCGCCGCCCGGATCGGATCCGGGCGGCGCCGTCGTCACGTGTATGGCGAGAAGCTCGGCCGGGGCCTCAGCCCCGTCCCTGCGCCTTGGGCCCCTTCGGCATCTTGACGCCCTTGGGCATCGGCCCCTTGGGCATCTGCGCCGAGGCGGGCAGTGCGCGGAGCCGGTAGCGGACCTCGGCGACCTCGGTCTTGTCCAGGTTCCGCGGCAGCTTCATCATGTGCTTCTGCAGGTCGCCGATCTTGACCTGGTCCTCGCCGTTGCCCACGACCACGTCGTAGATGGGCATGTTGTAGGCCACCCGGGCGACGCGCTTCTTCTCCGCGCCGATGACCTTGCGGAGCCGGTTCGGGTCGCCCTCGCCGACCAGGACGATGCCGGGGCGGCCGACGACCCGGTGCACCACGTCCATCTGCCGGGTGGCGCCGACGCCGGGGTCCACGGTCCAGTCGCCGCGCATGTTCTCCAGCACCGCCATGCCCGCGCCGAGCTGCCCGTCCAGCATCTTGTACTGGATCTTCTGGGCCGAGCGGGTGAAGAAGATGAACCCGGCGAGGAAGCCGATCGGGACGCCCAGGCTCATCCAGTAGAGCCAGCCGCCGGTGAGGACGGCGCCGACCACGGAGAGCGCCACGATCCCGAGGAAGATCGCCACCGCGATCGGGATGCTCTTCGGGCTCTGCTGGTGGACGACCTTGGCGACCATGCCGATCTGCTTGAACCGGCCCGGCTTCTTCTGCCCGGCGGCGTCGGTGGCCTGGGGCGTCTTGGTTTCCTTGGGCTTCTTCGCCATGCTTCCAGGATATGGGGAACGGACGAGCGGACGTGAAACGGCGGCCGACGGCCGCCGTTTCAGCTTGATTACTTTGCCGCCTTCGTCCCTTCGGCGGCGCCGGCCCCCGGGCCGCCCCCGTGTCCGGGACGGCCCGGAGATCCGGTTCGAACGCAGGTCAGAGCTTCGCGGCCACGTCCAGGCCGCGCTTCTCCGCGGCCTGCCGGTACAGCCGGCCGGCCCGGTAGGAGGAGCGGACCAGCGGTCCGGACATCACCCCGGCGAAGCCGATCTCCTCGGCCTCGGCGGCCAGCTCCACGAACTCCTCCGGCTTGACCCACCGGTCGATCGGGTGGTGCAGCTTGGAGGGGCGCAGGTACTGGGTGATGGTGAGCAGGTCGCAGCCGGCCTCGTGCAGGTCCCGCATGGCCTGGGAGATCTCCTCGCGCTCCTCGCCCATGCCCAGGATCAGGTTGGACTTGGTGACCAGGCCGTCCTCGCGGGCGCGGGTGATCACCTCCAGCGAGCGCTCATAGCGGAAGCCGGGCCGGATCCGCTTGAAGATCCGCGGCACCGTCTCCACGTTGTGCGCCAGCACCTCCGGCCGCGAGCCGAACACCTCGGCCAGCTGGTCGGGGTCGGCGTTGAAGTCGGGGATCAGCAGCTCGACGCCGGTGCCGGGGTTGAACTCGTGGATCTTGCGGACCGTCTCGGCGTACAGCCACGCCCCGCCGTCCTCCAGGTCGTCCCGGGCCACACCGGTGACCGTGGCGTAGCGCAGCTCCATGGTCTGCACCGACCGGGCGACCTTGGTCGGCTCCATCCGGTCCAGGGCGGTCGGCTTGCCGGTGGCGATCTGGCAGAAGTCGCACCGCCGGGTGCACTGGTCGCCGCCGATCAGGAAGGTGGCCTCGCGGTCCTCCCAGCACTCGTAGATGTTGGGGCAGCCGGCCTCCTGGCAGACGGTGTGCAGGCCCTGCTTCTTCACCAGCGAGTGGAGCTCGGTGTACTCCGGGCCCATCTTCGCCTTGATCTTGATCCAGGGCGGCTTCTTCTCGATGGGGGTCTGGCTGTTGCGGGCCTCGATCCGCAGCAGCTTGCGCCCCTCGGGAGCGATGGTCACGCGGACCCTTCCTTTCCTCGTCCCTTGTGGGGAGGTCGTCGTCGTGCCGGTACGCCGGAGGGCGTCGGGGTCAGGCGGAGGCCGACTCCACCGGGGCGGCGGCCCCGGGGAAGTGCGCCGGAACCCCGTCGCTGCGGCTGCGGCCGGTCGCACCGAGCACGTCGGCCAGGTGCCGCTCCACGGCGGGCAGCACTTCGGCCACGGTCACGTCCCGGCCGACCTCGCGGGAGATGCTGGTGACATCCCCCTCGCCGGACGGGATGCCGCACGGGACGATCCTCTGGAACCACGAGAGGTCATTGTCGCAGTTGAGGGCGAACCCGTGCATACCCACCCCGCGGGAGATCCGGCAGCCGATCGCGCCGATCTTCCGCTCGATCAGGCCCCGCCCGGGGTCGGCGTCCAGCCACACCCCGGTCTTGCCCTCGATCCGCCGCCCGGCCAGGCCGTACTCGGCGATGGTGCGGATCATCGCCTCCTCCAGCATCCGGACGTAGGCGACGACGTCGATCGGGTCGGCCAGCTTGACCATGGGGTAGCCGGTGAGCTGCCCCGGACCGTGCCAGGTGATCTTGCCCCCGCGGTCGATGTCGACGATGGGGGTGCCGGGAACGGTCTGCCGGCGGTCCCACTCGCCGGTGCGCTTGCCCGCCGTGTAGACGGGCTCGTGCTGGAGCAGCAGCACGGTGTCGGGGATGAGGTCGGCGACACGGCTCTGGTGGAGTCGCTTCTGGAGATCCCAGCCCTCCTGGTAGGGGACCGGATCGTCACCGAGCCACGCGAAGACGAGCTCACTCATACATCCCACCTTAAAGCCTGGGACACTCGCCGGTCGCTGCCGGGTGATGCAGGCCACCCCGCCGGAAAAGGGGCGGAATAAACCGTTCCACCGGGATGTTCGCCGCCGGCCGGTGGCCGGGGCGGGCCGTTCCCGTTTGGCCGCGGCCGCGGGCGGCAATGGACGTTGCGAGCCCCGCCTCCTCCCCGGGGCCGCAGGAGGTGCCGCGTGGTCACCGGAGCCGTCCTCGCCGCGCTCGCCGCGGCGGCCGTCGTCGCCGTCGCGCTATGGGCCGCCGGGGCGCGGCGCGGCAGAGCCCTCGCCGAGCGCTTCGGGCCCGAGTACGACCGGGCCGTCCGGGCCGGCGGCGAGCGCGCGGCCCGGCGCGAGCTGGCCCGCCGCCGGCGGCGCCGGGCCGGGATCGAGGTCCGGCCCCTCACCGCCGAGCGGCGCGCGGCGCACGCCGAGGCCTGGGCCGGGATCCAGCGGGGCTTCGTCGACGACCCCTCGGAGGCGGTCCGCGCCGCGCACCGCCTCGTCGAGAAGGCCGCGACCGAGCGCGGCTACCCGGACGGCGAGCGGCGGGAGGACGACCTCTCCGTCGACCACCCGCACGAGATCGGCGGCTACCGGCGGGCCTGCGGCACCGTCCGCCGGGACCGGGAGGGCGGCGCAGGGACGGAGGAGCTCAGGGAGGCGATGGTCGGCTTCCGCGGCCTCCTCGCCGGGCTGCTGGGCGGCATCGATCCGGTACCGGGGCGGCCGGAGGGCGGGGACGCGCCCCGCCCGCGCGGAGCGGACGGCGCCGGCCTGCGCGGAGCGGCGGACGGAGCGGGCGGAGCAGGAGAGGAAGGGACGCGGTGAAGCGGGAAGAGCGGCAGGCGGGGGAGGCCCCCGGGGCGGAGGCGCAGGACGCGGCCGAGCGCGAGCGGCGCGAGGCGCGCTGGGACTTCCGGATCCGCGAGCGGCGGCGCTCGGCGGAGGCGGCCCGCTCGCGGCCGGTGCCGCCGCGGACCGCCCCGGAGGAACCGGTGCCCGCCGCCGAGCGGGAACCGGAACCGGAGCCGGAACACGGGGTGCAGGGCGCGGAGCGGCCGCCCGCGGCCCCGCAGCCGCCCCCGGACGAGCCGGTGGAGGACCCGGAGGCCGAGCCGGCGGCGGAGCGGGCGCCCGCACCGGTCCCGCCGCCCCGGGCGCCCGCCGGCCCGGGGATCGACGCCCCCGGGATCCGGGCCCGCTGGCGGGAGGTGCAGGGCGGCTTCGTCGACGACCCGGGGCTCTCCGTCCGCGACGCCGACGACCTCGCCGAGGAGGTCACCGCCGCGGTCATCGCCGGCATCCAGGCCCGCCGCACCGCACTGCGCGGCGCCTGGCAGACCCCGGCCGACCCGGACACCGAGACCCTCCGCCTCACCCTGCGCGAGTACCGCGCCTTCATCGACCGGCTCCTGGACGGGCACCCCTGACCCGGCCCCCGGGGCGACGGGCGGCCGCCCCGCACGCCGCCCCGCACGCCGCCGCGCGCGGGGCCGCCGGGAGCACGCACCGCTCCGGGCGGAAGGGGCGGGGCCGGTCACCGGTCCGGGACCTCCCCGGAACGACAGGGGATCCGCCTCCCGCCGCCGGCGCCGCGAACCGCGGAGGGGCCGCGTCCCGCCTGCGCCCGGGGTGCGGCCGCCGCGCCGCCCGCGCCCCTTCCCCCGCGGGGATCCGGTGCCGAGCGTGCCGGGCCTGGAAGGCGGACCGGGCGGGGCCGCCGGGGCGGCCGCCGCTCCGGTGGGGCCGGGCCGAGGGGCGTCCCGTCCAGGTCAGAACAGGTCGGCCAGGGCGCTGTCGATGTCGGGGTGGCGGAAGGAGAAGCCGGCCGCGGTGAGGCGGTCGGGGACGGCCCGCTGGTCGACCAGGGCCGCCTCGTCGGCGAAGCCGCCCAGGGCGGCGCGGATCGCGAAGCCGGGGACGGCCAGGACCGCCGGCCGCCGCAGCGCACGCGCGACGGCCTCGGTGTAGGCGGCGTTGGTGACCGGCTCCGGGGCGCAGAGGTTCACCGGGCCGGTGATCTCGGGGTGCTCCACCAGGAAGCGGAGCCCCGCCACCTCGTCGTCCAGGCTGATCCAGCTCATGTACTGCGCACCGGAGCCGAGCCGGGCGCCGAGCCCCAGCCGGAACAGCGGGAGCACCGTCCCCAGCAGCCCGCCGGAGGCGGACAGCACCACCCCGGTGCGGGAGTGGGCCACCGGGATCCCGGCCTCGGCGGCCGGGGCGGCCGCCGCCTCCCAGTCGCGGACCACGTCGGCGAGGAAGCCCGTGCCGTGCGGCCCGTCCTCGCCGACCGGCTCGCCCCCGGTGTCGCCGTAGTAGCCCACCGCCGAACCGCAGACCAGCCGGGCCGGCGGCCGGTCCATCCGGGCCAGCGCCTCGGCCAGCACGCGCGTCCCGCGGACCCGGCTGCCCCGGATGGCCGCCTTGCGGGCCCGGGTCCACCGGGCCGGGCCGAGCGGCGCGCCGGCCAGGTGCACCACGGCGTCCGCGCCGGAGAGCGGACCGGTGTCCACGGTGCCGCCGACCGGGTCCCAGCGCGCCTCGGCGAGGGTGCGGGCCGGCCGCCGCACCAGGTGCACCACCTCGTGCCCGTCCTCGGTCAGCGCCCGGCCGAGCGCCGACCCGATCAGCCCGCTCGCCCCGGAGATCGCGATCTTCATCCTGGCCCTCCGTGTTCGCCTCTCCGGCCTGTATGCCCGTTCCGGGCCGCCGATCACGGCGCGGGCGGCGGCCCGGTGCGCCAGGCGCCCCGGGCGTTCAGCGAGAGCACCAGGGCGGCGATGTTCCACGCGTCGTCCTCGCCCCGGTGGTGCCGCCCCTCCAGCGGGAGCCCGGCGACGCGCAGCGCCTGCGCCATGCCGGTGCGCCTCCGCAGGCCGTGTACCTGGTTGAAGAGCGCCTTGGCGTTGGTGTGCCGGCTCCCGAACGGGTAGGGGGCGCCGGTCGCCGCGCACTGCCGCTCGAACTGGAGGCGGTCGTAGTCGCCCCAGGAGGCCCAGGGCAGGGCGCCGGCCCGGTGCTCGGCGGCCAGGATCCGGCAGGCCTCGGCGAAGTCCGCGCCGCTCTCCGCCTCGGCCGGGGTGATCCCGGTCAGCTCGGTGCAGAACGCGCTGACCGAGGAGCGCGCCGGGCGGACCGTGATCCGGTGCCGGGAGACCCGCTCCCCGGCCTTCAGGTCGACCACGGCCAGCCCGATCTCGATGATCTCGCTGACCTGGCCGGGCGGCGGGGACCCCTCCCAGCAGGTCGCCTCGACATCGACGACGTTCAGCAGTCTCCTCTTCACGGCGGACGAGCCTAGGCGGGCGGCGCCCGGTCCGCACCGGGTTTTTCCGCCGAACGCCTGCGCGGCGGGCCCGCACCGGCATACCGTGGAGGCATCCGGAGCCGGAGCACGGCTACCGGAGCCGACCTTTGGTGATGGGGATCACCAGGGGGATGGTGAATGGTGGGGTAACAAGGTGGGGCGGCACCCGTTCGGGCGCCGCCCCACCTCATGTCCGGACCTGTCCGGGCCCGGGGGTGCGCCCCCGGGCCCCGCGGCCGGTCAGACCAGGCCCAGCTCCGCCTCGAAGGAGCCCTCCTCCAGGCGCTCCCGGACGGTCTGCAGGAACCGCCCGGCGTCGGCGCTGTCGATCAGCCGGTGGTCGTGGGTGAGCGCCAGGTAGGCCATCGAGCGGACCGCGATGACCTCGCCCAGCTCCGGGTCCTCCACGACGACCGGGCGCTTGACCACGGCGCCGGTGCTCAGGATCGCCACCTGCGGCTGGTTGATGATGGGCGTGTCGAAGAGCGCGCCGACCGCACCGGTCTCGGCCAGGGTGAAGGTGCCGCCGCTCAGCTCGTCCGGGGCGAGCAGGCCGGTGTGCGCCCGCTCGCTCAGGTCGGCGATCTTGCGGGCCAGCCCGCCCAGGTTGAGGTCGCCGGCGTCCTTGATGACCGGGGCCAGCAGGCCGCGCTCGGTGTCCACCGAGATGGAGAGGTTCTCCAGGTCGTGGTAGGTGACCTCGTAGCTCTCGCTGTCGATGACCGCGTTGAGCTTCGGGTTGGCCTTGAGCGCCTCCACGGCGGCCACCGCGAAGAACGGGAAGAAGCCCAGCTCGACGCCCTCCCGGGCCTCGAACTCGGCGCCGGCCAGGCCGTGGAGCCGGGCGATGTTGGTCATGTCGACCTCGATCACCTGGGTGACCTCGGCCGAGATGCGCAGCGACTCCGCCATCTGGTCGGCGATGTGCCGGCGCAGCGGGGACATCTTCTCGGTGCGCCCGCGCAGCGCGCTGTCGACCGGGCCGGGGGCCGGCTTGGCGGCCTTCGCGGCGGCCGGAGCGGCGGCGCGCTGCTCCGCGGCGGCCGCGGCGGCGTCCTGCACGTCCTGCTTGCGGATCCGGCCGCCCACCCCGGTGCCGCGCACCGAGGACAGGTCGACGCCGTACTCCGCGGCGAGCTTGCGGACCAGCGGGGTCACGTAGGCCTCGGTGACCGCGTCGGTGCCGGACGCCTTGCCGGTGCCGCTGATGGTCTCCACGTCCACCGGCGGGGTGCGGTCCTCGCGGCTGGCGCGGGCCGGCTCGGGGGCCGGGGCGGGCTCGGGCTCCGGCGCCGGAGCGGGCTCCGGCTGCGCGGCGGGGGCCGGGGCGGGCTCGGGCTCGGGCTCCGGTTCGGGCTGCGCCTCCTTGGCCGCGGGCGCACCCTCCTCCGCAGGGGCCTCCCCGGACTCGCTGATGACGGCGATCTCGGCGCCGATGTCGACCGTCTCATCCTCGGCGACGAGGATCTTGGTCAGTACCCCGGAGACGGGAGAGGGGATCTCGGTGTCGACCTTGTCCGTAGAGACTTCGAGCAGCGGCTCGTCGGCCTCGACGGTGTCCCCCTCCTGCTTCAGCCACTGGGTGACGGTGCCCTCGGTGACGCTCTCGCCCAGGGCTGGCATTTCAACTGAAGTCGGCATGGGTCCTCTTCGTGAAGAAGCAGAGAAGCTTGGTGAACCCTCCCCCTCGGCGGCGAAGGGGATTCCCGGCCCGAGCGGCTCGCCCGCTCCCGGAGCGGGCGAGTCTTACGCGGTCGGCGCCGGCCGGGACGGACACGGCCCGGAAGCGGTGGACGCGAAAGGCGGCGGGGCGGGCGCCGGCCCGCCCCGCTCGGTGCGTCAGTCGTGGACGTGCAGCGGCTTGCCCGCCAGGGCGAGGTGGGCCTCGCCGAGCGCCTCGGACTGGGTCGGGTGCGGGTGGATCAGCTGGGCGACCTCCGCGGGCAGGGCCTCCCAGTTGTAGATGAGCTGCCCCTCGGCGATCAGCTCGCCGACGCGGCTGCCGACCATGTGCACGCCCAGGACCGGGCCGTCCTTCTCGGCGATGATCTTGACCGCGCCCTGCGTCTGCAGGATCTGGCTCTTGCCGTTGCCGGCCAGGTTGTAGTTGGTCTCGATGATCTCGAGTCCGCGCTCCTTGGCCTTGGCCGAGGTGATGCCGACCGAGGCGACCTCCGGCTCGCTGTAGGTGATCCGCGGGACGCCGTCGTAGTCGATGGCCGGCGGGTTGAGCCCGGCGATCCGCTCGGCGACGAAGATGCCCTCGGCGAAGCCGACGTGCGCCAGCTGCAGGGTCGGGATGAGGTCGCCGACCGCGTAGACGTTGCCGACACCGGTGTGCAGGTTCTCGTCGACCTGGACGAAGCCGCGCTCCATCCGGACGCCGTTCTCCTCGAAGCCCAGGCCCTCGGAGACCGGGCCGCGGCCGATGGCGACCAGCAGCACGTCGGCCTCGAGCGTCTTGCCGCCCTTGAGGGTGACGACGACGCCGGAGTCGGTGGTCTTGACGCTCTCGAACGGGGTGCCCAGCTCGTACTTGATGCCGCGCTTGCGGAAGGCCCGCTCCAGCAGCTTGGAGCTGGACTCCTCCTCCACCGGCACCAGGTGCGGCAGGGCCTCGACGATGGTGACCTCGGCGCCGAAGGACCGCCACACGCTGGCGAACTCCACACCGATCACGCCGCCGCCCAGCACCACGGCCGAGGACGGGACGCGCTCGTCCTTCAGGGCCTGCTCGCTGGTGAGCACCTTCTCGCCGTCGATGTCCAGGCCCAGGGTCTTCGGCTGGGAGCCGGTGGCCAGGACGATGTTGCGGCCCTTGTAGACCTTGCCGTCGACGGTGACCTCGTCGGCGCCGGTCAGCTTGCCCTCGCCCTGCACGACGGTGATGCCGCGGGACTTGATCAGCCCGGTCAGGCCCTTGTGCAGGCCGCCGATGACCTTGTCCTTGTAGGCGTGCACCGCGGGCATGTCGATGCCGTCGAAGCTGGCCTTGACACCGAACTTCTCGCTCTCCTTGGCGGAGTCGGCGACCTCGGCGGCGTGCAGCAGGGCCTTGGTCGGGATGCAGCCCTGGTGCAGGCAGGTGCCGCCCAGCTTGTCTTTCTCGATCAGGGCGACGCTCATGTCCAGTTCGGCCGCGCGCAGCGCCGCCGCGTAGCCGCCGCTGCCGGCGCCAAGAATGACGAGGTCGAAGGTGCCGCCGCTCTCACTCACGGGAAGGACACTCCTTGGTGTGGATGTGATGGTGTTCGTCCGTCGGTGTGACGGTTCAACGCGGCCGGATGCGTGTCTCATCCGGCCGCGTCGGGTGATTCAGTTCTCTGCCAGGTCCTCGGCGATCCGCACCAGGGTGCGGGTGGCCGAGCCGGTGCCGCCCTTGGGCGTGTAGCCGAAGGGGGCGCCCTGGTTGAAGGAGGGCCCGGCGATGTCCAGGTGGGCCCAGCGCTGCCCCTCGGAGATGAACTCCTTGAGGAAGACGCCGGCGCTGAGCATGCCGCCCCAGCGCTCGCCCGCCACGTTGGCGATGTCGGCGACCGCGGAGTCCAGGCCCTTGCGCAGCTCCTCGGGGAGCGGCATCGGCCAGGCGGCCTCGCCCGCGGCCGCGGCCGAGGCGGCGACCGACTCGCGGGTCTCGTCGTCGCCGGCCATCACCGCGAAGACGCGGGTGCCCAGCGCGACCAGCTGCGCGCCGGTCAGCGTGGCCACGTCCACGACCAGGTCGGGCTCGTCCTCCTGGGCGCGGACCAGCGCGTCCGCCATCACCAGCCGGCCCTCGGCGTCGGTGTTGAGCACCTCGACGGTCTTGCCGCCGTACATGGTCAGCACGTCGGAGGGGCGCTGCGCGGTGCCGCTGGGCATGTTCTCCGCGATGGCCAGGTAGCCGACCGCGTTCACCTTCGGCTTGAGCAGGGCCAGCGAGCGCATCGCGGCGAGCACCGCGGCGGCGCCGCCCATGTCGGACTTCATCCAGTCCATCGCCCCGGCCGGCTTGAGCGACAGGCCGCCGGAGTCGAAGGTGATGCCCTTGCCGACGAAGGCGATGGTGGAGGAGGCCTCGGGGTGGGAGTAGGCCAGCCGGACCAGCCGCGGCGGGTTGACCGAGCCCTGGCCCACACCGAGGATGCCGCCGTAGCCGCCCTCGGCGAGCTCCTTCTCGGTGAGGGTCAGCACCTCCATGCCGGTCTCCCGGGCGACCTCCTCGGCGACGCCGGCCAGGTCCTCGGGGACCAGGTCGGCCGGGGCGGTGTTGACCAGGTCGCGGGTGAGGTTGACCGAGTCGGCGACGGTCTGCGCGCGCTCGGCGGCCTGCTCCGCGCCCTCGGCCGCGGAGACCAGCAGCAGCGCCTCGGCCGCCGCCTTCTCCGCGCCCTCGCCGGTGCGGTAGCGGGTGAAGGAGTAGTCGCCGAGCAGCGCGCCGGTGGCGACGGCACCGGCCTGCTCGGCGGTCTCGGCGGGCAGCGCCAGGGCGACGCGGGCCTGCTTGGCGCCCCGCGCGCGCAGCGCGGCGCCGGCCGCGCGGGCCAGGCGGTCGGGGTCGGGGGCGGTGCCCTGCCCGGGGGCGGGGCCGAGGCCGACGGCGACGACGAGCGGAGCGGTGAGCGCTCCGCCGGAGGGGACGTTGTGCACCTCCTCAAGGGCGCCGCTCGCCCCCAGCAGCGACAGGGTCCGGGCGAGGCCGCCGGTGAAGGCGGCGTCGACATCGTGAGCGCCCGACGCGGGCTCCGGGCCATCGGCTCCGGAGTGGTAGCCGACGACAACCGCGTCGACGTCGAGCGAACAGGGGGATTCCGTAATGACTGACAGCGACGTGCTCACGGGACCGATGCTAGTCCTTATGCGGGCCGCGCGGGCACGCGGAACGCCCTCCGCCTGCCCCGGGGCCCCGGCCCCCGCCGTTGCACCGAACGTGAAGAAGTACGTTTCTTCCCCCGCTTCGGGTGCGGAACCGCCCGCTGGGTGACGATCTCCTTTTCTTCTGTCACCTGCGGCTTCACCCCGCTCACCGGTGGTCGGCCCGGCCTGCGGCGGCGCCGTGTGAAGAAATGTGATGATGCTGACAGGCGCGGTCACCGGGCGCGGCGCCCCGCCGCTCCCGTGACGGCCCCCACCCCGCCCCGCCGGCCGCCGGGGCGGAGGTCAGAGCAGGACCGCGGCGGCGGCCAGCGCGGTGGCCGAGGCGGTCTCGCAGAGCGCGCCCAGCACGTCCCCGGTGATGCCGCCCAGCCGCCGCCGGGCCCGGGCGAGCAGGGCGAGCGCGGCGCCGGCGCCCAGTGCCGCGGCCGCGGGCAGGGCCAGTGCCGCACCGGCGGAGTGCGCCAGGCCGCAGAGGGCCGCCAGGGCGAGCACCCCGGCCGCGGCGGCCGCCGCGGCCGGCCGGGAGACGCTGCCCGCGACGAACGCGCCCAGGCCGTCCGGGCGGGCCGGGGGGATCCCCGGGGTGCAGGCCGCGGTGATCGCCAGCCGCCCGGCCGCGGCCGCCGCCACCAGCCCGGCCGCCGCGGGCCAGAGGCCGGTCTCGGCCAGCCGCACCAGGGCCGCAACCTGGACCAGCACCGCGAACACCAGCGCGACCACCCCGAACGGCCCGATGTCGGAGCGCTTCATCACCGCCAGCGCCTCCTCGGCCGGGCGCCCGCTGCCCAGTCCGTCGGCGAGGTCGGCCAGCCCGTCCAGGTGCAGCGCCCGGGTGAGCAGCGCGAGCAGGCCCAGGGCGAGCACCGCGGACAGGAGCCCGCCGGCCCCGAGGAGCAGGCCGGCCGCGAGCACGGCCGCCCCGGCCGCCCCCACCCCGGCGCCGACCAGCGGGGCGAGTGCCATCGCCCAGCCGGCCACCGCCCTGTCCACCCGCTCCACCCGCACCGGGACGACGGTGAGCGTGCCCACCGCCATCCGCGCCCCGTCCACCGCGTCGCGCACCGCTCCGCACACCCCCTTCACCGGCCCTCCGACCGCCCGGCGACCGCTCCCACCAGTCTGTCGGACACCGGGCCGGAGAAGAGCCGCCACCGGATCGGGGCCGGACGCGCCCTTCACGGAGGCGAGTGCCTGCCCGCCGTGCCGCCGCCTCCATGGCGTGCGCCGGTGCAGCGGACAAGGGGAGGAGCCACCGCGCTCCGGCAGGGCCGCGCCACCGAGATCACCGGAGGAGGGGGAGGGGCGAGCGCTCTTCCGCCGGACCGTCGACAGGAGAGGGCGGCGGGCGCAGAAGAACACCCCGCTCCCTTTCCCTCCCCCGATGATCTCGGCGTTGCGGGCCCATCAGAGCGCTCTGATGGGCCCGCAACGCCGAGATCATCGCGCAGGGGAGTTCTCCCGTCGGCCTTCCTTTCTCTCCTCGGAGAGGCTCAGGGGAGCTCGGTGATCCGGCCTGCGGCGGCGAGGAGGACCTCCTCGGAGGCGGCGGCGAGCCGCTGGTTGAGGCGGCCGAGGAGGTCGCGGAAGAGGCCGCCGCTGCGGGTGGCGGGGACCACCCCGGAGCCGACCTCGTTGGTGACCGCGACCAGCAGGCCCGGGAAGCGGTCCCAGGCGGCGAGCAGTCCGGCGGTGCGCTCCTCCACCGCCCGCTCGGCACCGGCGGGCGGGGCCTCCTCCCACATGCCGCACTCGCCCATCACCCCGGCCAGCCAGGTTCCCGCGCAGTCCAGCAGGACCGCGGAACCGGAGGCCGCCGCGCGGTCCAGGGCCCCCGCCGCGTCCAGCGTCTCCTCCGTCCCCCACCAGGGCGGGCGGCGGCCGCGGTGCGCGGCGACGCGCGCGGCCCAGTCCGCGTCGCCCTCGGGGGCCGGGCCGGTGGCGACGTAGACGACCTCGGGCTCGGCGAGCAGCCGCCGCTCGGCCTCGGCGGACTTCCCGGACCGCGCCCCGCCGGTGACCAGGACGCGGTGCGGGCGCGCGGTCACCCCCCGCTCCGGGCGGCCGCCCGGAGCCTCCCCGGCGGATCCGCCCGGGAGGACGTCCAGGGCGTCGCCGTCGGCCACCGCCGCGGCCCCCCACAGCGCGGCCCGCCGGGCGAACTCGGCGGGGGAGTGCACGCCGTGCCCGCCGCCGACCACGGCCACCCCGGATCGGGCGTCCAGCGCCCCGGAGCGGCGCAGCGCGCCGATCAGCTCCGGGCGGGCGGCGTCGACCAGGGCCAGGTCGGCCCGGCCCCCCGGGACATCGGAGAGGCCGAGAAGGCCGGAGCCGGCCTCCTCGGCGGGCGCGGCGCACAGCAGCCGGGCGCCGTCCGGGCCCTCCAGGAGCGTTCCGCAGGACAGGGGGACGGCGCGGTAGCCGGCGGGCGGCGCGCCGGAGGGGCCGGACGGGCCGATCGGGACGACCCCGTCGACCAGCGCCTCCAGCGGGCGGCGCGGCGCATCGGCGGCGCGGTTGCAGGAGGCGCAGCGGCACCCCGGCGCAGGCCAGCCCACCGCCCCCGCGGTTCCGGTGAATCTGATTCGCACGGGCGCCAGTCAACACCATCGCGGCGGCCCTTCACCCACCCCTCCGGGCCCGCCGCTTCCCGCGCCTCCAGCCGGGGAGCCCCCGCCGGGAGGGCCCCGGCCCTGGAGTCCCCGGGGAGAGGGCCGGCGGGACGCGGCCCTGACCGCCGCCCTGACCGCCGTCCGGGGCGCTTCCGCCGGCCTCGTGAACCGCGGACTCCGGTCCGGGCCGCTCGGTGATCGGGACGGGCGGCTCGCCGCGCCGGCGGGGGTGCGTGCGGAACGGCTCCCGTGCGGGCGTTTCCCCCTCCCCCCCCGGCGGCCCCGGCCGCATGGCCGGCCGTTCCCGGGGCCGCCGGCGGAGAAGAGGCGTCCGAGCGGCCGGGGAGGGGCCGGGCGCTCCTCCTCTCCGGGAACGGGGAAGGCGTCGGGCGGGCCGGGGCGGTGGGGCCGGAAGGCGTGCACCGGGTAGGGGAAGGGGCGGTGAGGTCCGCGCCCGTCCGGGCGGCGGAGAGTAGGCTCGGCCGCACCCGGCGGAGGCCGGCCGGAGCGGGCCGGCGCGAGGAAGGGAGCCCCCATGGCGTGGAGCTGGCGCTACGAGAAGGACGACGGCGAGGTGCTGCGGGACGAAGAGCTGCCCGCAGAGGTGTTCACCTCGCGCGGGGACGCCGAGTCCTGGCTGGGCGAGGAGTGGCGCGGCCTGGCCGAGGCCGGGGTGGGCCGGGTGAGCCTGCTGGAGGACGAGCGGGTGCACTACTCGATGCCGCTCTCCGAGGAGGTCTGAGCGGTGGCGGCGGGGGCGCGCGCCGCCGCCCGCCGCGCCGCCCGCGCGGTGCCCCCGGCGCGGCCCGCCGCCCTGGCCCGCAGGGTGCTGCGGCCCTGCCGGGCGCTCCTGTCCGCCCCGGAGTCCCGGACCGGCCGTGGCCGCTCCGCCTCCCGCTGGACCGCCCGGCTGCGCTGACCGGTACGGGCTTCCGCAGCTCCCGGCCCCCAGGCGGATCGGAGGCCTCTGCCGGTGCGCTCCCGCCGAGCGGACGGGCCGGGGCGCCCGCCCCGCCCGAGCAGTCGGGGCGGCGCCCCCGGCGCGGGAGTACCCCCTCGCCCGATCCGGCCGCCTGCGCGGGCGTACGTCCCGGAGCCCGGAGCGGACCGGGGCGGGGCGGCCGCGGCTCCGGGCCGGAAGCGCGGCCGCCGGAGCGGACCCCCGGGGTCAGGGGCGGACGGCGGGGCTGACGGTGCGGGCCGGGTCCCGCTCGACCTTGTCGCCGAGGATCCCGTCGATCCGGGAGAGCACGTCGGGGGAGAGGACGACACCGGCGGCGCGCACGTTGTCCCGGACCTGCTCGGGGCGGCTGGCGCCGATGATCGCGGAGGAGACCGCCGGGTTCTGCAGCACCCAGGCCACGGCGAGGGCGGCCATGCTCAGCCCGACCTCCTCGGCGACCGGCTTGAGCCGCTGCACCCGGCGGAGCAGCTCGCCGTCGGAGACGAGGTGGGCGATGTCGCTCGCGCCGCCGTGCGGGTCGGTGGCCCGGGAGCCGGCCGGCGGGGCCTCGCCGGGCAGGTACTTGCCGGTGAGCACGCCCTGCTCGATCGGGGACCAGACGACCTGGCCGAGCCCCTCCCGCAGCGAGGCCGGGACCACCGCCGACTCGATCACCCGCCAGAGCATGTTGTACCTCGGCTGGTTGGAGACCAGCCGGTCGAACCCCATGTCGTCGGCGATCCGCACGGCGCGCTCGATCTCGTCCGCGCGCCACTCCGAGACGCCCACGTAGAGCACCTTGCCCTGGCGGACCAGGTCGTCGAAGGCGCGCAGGGTCTCCTCCAGCGGGGCGGAGTGGTCGAACCGGTGCGCCTGGTAGAGGTCCAGGTAGTCGGTGCCCAGCCGGCGCAGCGAGTCCTCGCAGCCGCGGACGATGTGCTTGCGGGAGAGCCCGCGGTCGTTCCGGCCCTCGCCCATCGGCCAGTAGACCTTGGAGAAGATCTCCAGGCCGTCCCGGCGCTCGCCCTTCAGCGCGCGGCCCAGCACCTCCTCCGCGCGGCCGCCGGCGTAGACGTCGGCGGTGTCGAAGGTGGTGATGCCCGCGTCCAGGGCGGCCCGCACGCAGGCGGTGGCGGAGTCCTCCGCCACCTGGGAGCCGTGGGTGATCCAGTTGCCGTAGGAGATCTCGCTGACCATGAGGCCGCTGCGGCCCAACCGCCGGTGTTCCATGCGGGCACCCTAACCGCGGCGGGCCCCGATCCGGGAGGGATCGGGGCCCGGTCGCGCCGGCGTTCCGGTGGGGGATGCGGGGCGGTGCGGCCCCGGGGGCGTCAGCGCTTGGCCGACTCGACCGGCTGGCCCGGCTTGAGCCGCGGCTTGGGCAGCCGCAGGCGGCGGATCTGCAGCTGGCGGGTGGCGGCGTAGAGGCCGATGCCGCGCACGTTGTCGTCGTTGGGGAAGTGCTCGGCGACGTGCTTCTTGACCTGCCGGGAGACGAAGATCCCCTCGACCACGATGGTCACCATCATCAGCGGCCAGGCGATGTAGGTGACCGGTGCCTGCATCTCAGGGGGCAGGCCGATCAGCAGCACGATGATCAGCAGCGAGAAGTAGAGGAAGAACTCGCTGGCGCTGCGCCGGGAGTCGACGAAGTCCCGGGCGTAGGCGCGCGCGGGCCCGTAGTCCTGCGGGCGGAAGTAGCGCTCTTCGCCCTTGGGGGCCCCGGACTTGGCCGCGCTGCGCTGCTGATCGCGCGCGCGGCGCTCGCGGAACTGCTGGTACGCCTCCTTGCGGGTGCGCGGAGCGTTCAGCGGGCGGCGCAGATCGGCCTGGCTTTCGCGGCGTTTAGGGGTGGGGACACCCTTTTTGGGGGTGTATCCCTTGTCCTTGGGGGCTTCAGTAGTCTCATTACCGGCAGAGCCGGCAGCGGCCGGCTCTTTGGATGCGGAAGCGGAGCGACGTCGGAACACATCCTTCAGGGTAGCCGCTCCCCGCTTCATGGCGACCGCTTGCCAGAGCGCGTAGGGTTGTTAGACAGCGCCCGCCGGGAACAGCCGATGTACGGACCGAGAAGGGGACGGCCACGCCGATGAGCGTGTTTCAGCGACTTTCCATGATCTTCAAGTCCAAGGCCAATAAGGCCCTGGACTCCGTCGAGGACCCGCGTGAGACCCTCGACTACTCTTACCAGAGGCAACTGGAACTGTTGCAGAAGGTCCGGCGCGGGGTGGCCGACGTCGCCACGTCCCGCAAGCGCGTCGAGCTGCAGATCCAGCAGCTGGACCAGCAGTCCGACAAGCTGCACACCCAGAGCCGGGCCGCGCTGCAGCAGGGCCGCGAGGACCTGGCCCGCGAGGCGCTGACCCGCCGCTCCGGACTGCAGTCCCAGATCGACGGCCTCAAGCAGCAGCACGAGCAGCTGCAGGGCGAGGAGCAGAAGCTGACCCTGGCCGCCCAGCGGCTGCAGGCCAAGGTGGACGCCTTCCGGACCCGCAAGGAGACGATCAAGGCCACCTACACCGCGGCCCAGGCGCAGACCCAGATCAGCGAGGCCTTCTCCGGCATCTCCGAGGAGATGGGCGACGTCGGCATGGCGGTGCAGCGGGCCGAGGACAAGACCGCCGAGATGCAGGCGCGGGCCGGCGCCGTCGACGAGCTGCTCGCCTCCGGCGCGCTGGACGACGTCACCGGCACCTCCAAGGACGACATCCAGTCCGAGCTGGACAGGATGGCCAGCACCAGCGGCGTCGAGCTGGAGCTGGAGCAGATGAAGCAGGAGCTGGGCCAGGGCGGCGGCTCCGCCCCGCAGATCGAGGGCGGCTCGGCCGCCGGCGGCCAGAACAACCAGGTGCAGCCCTACCGCCAGGGGGAGGGCGCATGATCGTCCGGATCATGGGGGAGGGCCAGATCGACCTCAGCGAGGCCGACATGGCGCTGCTCAACGAGGTCGACCGGACCCTGGAGCAGGCCATCGAGTCGGGCAGCGAGGACGTCTTCCGCTCGGCCCTGACCGACCTGCTGGCCAAGGTCCGCGAGCACGGCGAGGCCCTGCCGCTGGACTCCCTGGAGCCCTCCGACTTCATCCTCCCCCCTGAGGACGCCACCATGGAGGAGGTCCGGGCGATGCTCGGCGACGAGGGGCTCATCCCCGACGTCTCCTGAGCTCCGGTGGCTCTCCCGAGCGAGCGCGCTTCCCCCGGTCCAGGGGGCGGAAGGCCGCCGCGGCACGGTGCCGCGGCGGCCTTCCGCGTGTCCCGGCCTTCTCTCACCCGGCTCTCACCATGGAATGCCTAGACTGGGAGGTACCGGGGCAAGCCGGGAACGGCCCGGCGCCCGCACCCCGTCCCGGACCCCGCGCCGGTGCGCGGACCGGGAGGTGCCCCCGGTCGGAGGAAGGCGCGCTGTGGCTGGTTCGAAGTTCGCTCCCGACCGCGGCCTGACCGCCCGCATGGTCAGCACGATGGCCCTGCTCGGCATCGTCTACGTCGCGTTCATCATCGCCCTGATCCTGGTCGGCCTGCCCTGGCCGGTGGTGCTGCTGGTCGTCGTCGGCTTCGCGCTGTTCCAGTACTTCACCTCGGACAAGCTCACCCTGTACGCGATGGGCGCGCACGAGGTCACCCCCGAGCAGGCCCCGCAGCTGCACGCGGTGGTGGACCGGCTGTGCGCCATGGCGGACATGCCCAAGCCGCGGGTGGCCGTCGCCGACACCGACGTGCCCAACGCCTTCGCCACCGGACACAGCGAGAAGAACGCGGTGGTCTGCGCCACCACCGGTATCCTGCGCCGGCTGGAGACCGAGGAGCTGGAGGCGGTGCTGGCGCACGAGCTGTCGCACGTGGCCCACCGGGACGTGATGGTGATGACCATCGCCGGCTTCCTCGGCGTGGTCGCGGGCTTCCTCACCCAGATGGGGCTGCGCTTCGCCGCCTTCGGCGGCGGGGGCAACCGGAACGGCAACGGGCCCTCCCCGGCGGTGATCGCGCTGGCCGTGGTGGTGGTCAGCGCGGCGGTCTGGGCGCTGAGCTTCCTGCTCACCCGGATGCTCTCCCGCTACCGCGAGCTCTCCGCCGACCGCGCCGCCGCCTACCTGACCGGGCGCCCCTCCGCGCTGGGCAGCGCGCTCACCAAGATCACCGGCGACATGGCCCGCATCCCCAGCCGGGACCTGCGCCAGGCCGAGCCGTTCAACGCGTTCTTCTTCACCCCGGCCTTCTCCAAGAGCGGGTTCACCATGGGGCAGCTGATCGCCACCCACCCGCCGGTGGAGAAGCGCCTGGAGCAGCTGGCGGCGATCTCCCGGCAGCTGGGCACCGGGGCGTAGGCTCGCGGTGCACGGACCCCCGCCGCCGCGGCGGGGCAGCAGCAGTGAGGAGCCGCCGCAGTGAGTTTCTTCCGGGCCCTGCTGGGCCGCTCGAAGCCGGTCCGCCCCGACCTGGACGCGCTGTTCGGGCTCCCCTCGGCGGCGGTGACCCTGGAGGCCGCGGCCGGCTTCCGCCCGACCGGGACCGGGTCGGTGGCGTTCCGCGCCGCCGAGGGCAAGGCCTTCGCCGACCTGGAGCGGGAGGTCACCGAGCTGCTCAACGCCGACGACGGCCCGGCGGTGGAGCCGGCGGAGGACGAGTACGGCTACACCTGGCTGGTGCTGCGCGCCCCCGCCGACGGCGGCCTGGCCGACCTGGTGACCGACGTCCACGCGGTCAACTCCTCGCTGGAGGCGGCCGGGTTCGGGCCGTCCCTGCTCTGCTCGCTGGCGGCCTTCGCCGACGGGCGGGGGCGCCGCGCGGCCCTGGTCTACCTCTACAAGCGGGGCACCTTCTACCCGTTCGCACCGCTCGGCGGGGAGCGCCGGGACAACGCGCTGGAGCTGCAGCTGGCCGCCTCGATCGGCGGGGACCTGCCGATCGAGAAGGACAAGGGCCGCTGGTTCCCGGTCTACGGGGCGCCGGGGCTGTGAGAAACACCCCGATCCGCGATTGAATTTCGCATAGAGGAAACTAATTATCGGAAAGCGGATAATTTTGCCGCTTCCCCCTGGCCTGCGCGGCCCCGGGCGGGCAGACTGGGGCACGTGCGTATCGTTATCGCCCCAGACAAGTTCGCCGGCACCCTGAGCGCGATCGAGGCCGCCGAGGCCGTCGCGCTGGGCTGGCGCGACAGCCGTCCCCAGGACGAGGCGGCCACCGTCCCGCTCTCCGACGGCGGACCGGGCTTCGTCGAGGTCCTGCACGCGGCCCTCGGCGGCAAGACCGCCACCGAGCGCGTCACCGGCCCGCTCGGCGAGACCGTCACCGCCGACTACCTGCTCGACGGGGAGACCGCCTACATCGAGAGCGCCCAGGCCTGCGGCCTGCACCTGGTCCCCCAGGACCGGCGCGACCCCGGCCGCACCACCAGCCGCGGCGTCGGCGAGCTCATCGCCCGCGCGGTGGCCGCCGGCGCCCGCACGGTCGTGGTCGGCCTCGGCGGCAGCTCCACCAACGACGGCGGCGCGGGCATGCTCGCCGCGCTCGGCGCGGCCCCCGGCGACTCCCTGGACCGGGGCGGCGCCCCGCTCTCCGAGGTCTCCGAGGTCGACCTGGAACCGGCCCGCCGGGCCGTGCAGGGGGTCCGCCTGGTCGCCGCCACCGACGTGGACAACCCGCTGCTCGGCGAGCACGGCGCGAGCGCGGTGTTCGGCCCGCAGAAGGGCGCCGACCCCGGGCAGGTGCGCGCCCTGGACGCCGCCCTCACCGCGTTCGCCGAGGCCACCGACCCGCTCGGCGGGCTGCGAGTGGAACCGGGAGCGGGCGCCGCGGGCGGCCTCGGCTTCGCCCTGCTGCTGCTCGGCGGGACCGTCGAGTCCGGGGTGGCCCGGGTGCTGTCCGCCGTCGACCTGGACGGCCTGGCCGCCCGCGCCGACCTGCTGATCACCGGTGAGGGCTCGTTCGACTTCCAGTCGCTGCGCGGCAAGCTCCCGCACGGTGTGGCGCAGGTCGCCGCCGCGCACGGGCTGCCCTGCGTGGTCACCGCCGGGGCGGCCTCGGTCGACCCGGAGGAGGCCGCCGCGGCCGGCGTCACCGCCACCTACTCCCTGGTGGAGTCGGCCGGCTCCAAGGAGGCGGCGATGGCCCGCTCCGCGGAGGAGCTGCGCGCCCTGGCCGCCGCCATCGCCTCCGGGGCTCCGGAGAGCCTGGGCGGCTGATGGCGGGGCGGCCGGAGAGGACCTAACCTGGATGGAGCACCACGGCGCGTCCCGCGTGCCGCCGCGGGCGGGAATGCCTTTCCGGGCCGCGGTGTTGAGGAACGCTGAGGAGCACCAGGCCGCCTCGGCGGCCGCCCACGCCTTTTGGAGGAGCTAGCAGATGACGGTTAAGACCGACGAGGCCACGGCGCAGGGGATCATCCTGACGGACGACGCGTCGGGCAAGGTCAAGGCCCTTCTCGACCAGGAGGGGCGCGACGACCTGCGGCTGCGCGTGGCGGTCCAGCCCGGGGGCTGCTCCGGCCTGCGCTACCAGCTGTTCTTCGACGAGCGCGAGCTCGACGGCGACGTGGTGGCCGACTTCAACGGCGTCGAGGTCGTCACCGACCGGATGAGCGCGCCCTACCTCATCGGCGCCACCATCGACTTCGTGGACACCATCGAGAAGCAGGGGTTCACCATCGACAACCCCAACGCCACCGGCTCCTGCGCCTGCGGCGACTCCTTCAACTAGCCGGTCCACGGCAGCACAGGGCCCGCGCCGCCGAGCGCGGGCCCTGCTGCGTGCGCGCACCCCCTATTCCGCGCCCGGCCCCGGACGGGGCCCTCCCTGGGGGCGCCGGAGGCTATGTAGGGTGGTTCACCGTCCAGAATCTCCCCGACTGCAAGGAGCACTTCGAGTGCGCATCGCGGTTACCGGTTCGATCGCCACCGACCACCTGATGACCTTCGAGGGGCGTTTCGCCGAACAGCTGATCGCCGACCAGTTGGAGCAGGTCTCCCTGTCGTTCCTGGTCGAGGAGCTGGATGTGCGCCGCGGCGGTGTCGCGGCCAACATCAGCTTCGGCATGGGCCGCCTCGGGCTCAGGCCGCTGCTCGTCGGATCGGCCGGCGCCGACTTCGACGAGTACCGGGCCTGGCTGGAGCGGCATGGAGTGGACACCGCCTGCGTCCGCATCTCGGACCGCAGGCACACCGCGCGCTTCGTCTGCACCACCGACCGCGACCAGAACCAGATCGCCTCCTTCTACGCGGGCGCGATGGCCGAGGCGCGCGAGATCGACCTGGCCGCCCTGGCCGAGGAGAACGGCGTCGAGCTGGCCCTGATCGGCGCCGACGACCCGCAGGCGATGCTCCGGCACAGCGACGCCTGCCGGGACCGCGGCCTGCCGTTCGCCGCCGACCCCTCCCAGCAGCTGGCCCTGATGGACGGCGAGGACGTCCGCCGCCTCATCGAGGGCGCCGCCTACCTGTTCACCAACGAGTACGAGAAGGCCCTCGCCGAGCAGAAGACCGGCTGGAGCGACGAGGAGATCCTGGACCGCGTCGGCATCCGGGTGACCACCCTGGGGGCCAAGGGCGTCCGCATCGACCGCAAGGGCGAGCCGCCGATCAGCGTCGACGCCGCCGAGGTCGCCGTCAAGGCCGACCCCACCGGCGTCGGCGACGCCTTCCGGGCCGGTTTCCTCGCCGCCACCGCCTGGGGCCTGCCCCTGGAGCGCGCCGCGCAGGTCGGCAACGCCACCGCGGTGCACAGCCTGGAGGTCAACGGGCCGCAGGAGTACGAGCTGACCAAGGCCGGGCTGCTCGCCCGGATCTCGGCCAGCTACGGCGAGCAGAGCGCCGCCGAGGTCGAACCGCACCTGTGACCGGCCCCGCCGGAACCGCCGCGGCCCCCGCCCCGACCGGGCGGGGGCCGCGCCGTTTCCGGGGCCGCCCCGGTGCACGGCGCCCGGAGTGGTCGGGGCACGCCCCGCGACCGCGTAAAGTGGAGGCTCGACCCGCATGCCCGGACCGAACGCCGGCCGCCTCACGGCGGACGGCCGCGCCGCGCGTGCACGACCAGGCCCCGCGCTGAGATGCGCGGCGGCTTCCAGTCAACGCCAATGCCGCCGCGGCGGGGGTCGGCCGCGCCGGCGCGGGAACGGCGCCGCCCCTCGGGCGGCCGGGGCCGTCGTCCGACGCCTCCCAGAACTAGGCGAGCCTTACCTGGGATTCCCTACGCAAGCAATCCAGTACGGAGGACTTCAATGCGCTACACCGGACCTAAGGTGCGGTTGTCCCGGCGCGCGGGTACCCCGCTGACCCGTAAGGCGGTCAGCTACTTCGAGAAGCGCCCTTACCCCCCGGGTGAGCACGGCCGCCGCGTCCGCCGCTCCACCAGCGACTACGCGGTCCGCCAGGCGGAGAAGCAGAAGCTGCGCTGGTACTACGACCTCTCCGAGAAGCAGCTGGCCCGCGTCTACGAGACCGCCAAGAAGCGGACCGGGCGCACCGGTGAGGAGATGATCGCCGAGCTGGAGCTGCGCCTCGTCACCGTGGTGCTCCGCTCCGGCCTGGCGCCGTCCGTCTACGCGGCCCGCCAGTTCGTCACGCACGGCCACATCACCGTGGACGGCAAGAAGGTCGACATCCCGTCCTACCGGGTGAAGCCGGGCCAGATCATCTCGGTCCGCGAGAAGTCGCGCCAGATGGTCCCGTTCGTCGAGGCCTCCGAGGGCGTGCACGCCGACGACAAGATCGCCGGCTACCTCGCGGTGAGCCACAAGGACCTGCGCGTCGCGGTCGTCGACCGCCCCAAGCGCGACCAGGTTCCGGTGCCCTTCGACGAGCAGCTCGTCGTCGAGTACTACGCGCGCTAGAGCCGGAGGCTCTGCCGCGGCGGGGGCCGCGTCCCGGAAGGGGCGCGGCCCCCGCGCCGTTCCCGGGCCCCGCGCGGCCGGGCGTGACGACGAACGTCACCATGGTCACGGAACGGCCACGGCTCCGGGCCGCGCGGCGCGGAGCCCGGCCCGCGGGCTCAGTAGGCCCGCCGGATGAGGAACGCGCTGCCGCGCTCCAGGGGCACCTCCGCGACGAAGCCGTGCAGCTTCAGCCTGCACCACGCCGGGATGTCCGCGGCGGCGGCCGGATCGTCCGCGGTCACGGCGATCACCGAGCCGATCGGCACCTCGTGCAGCCGCGCCGCGAGCATGATGATCGGGATCGGGCACTTCCGCCCGACGGCCTCCACCGTCACCAGCGGCCGCTCGTCCGCCTCCGGTCTCCTGTGCCTGCCGGCCATACGCCTCCCGCCCGGGGCGCGGCCAGGGGCGCCGCGCCTGTCGTATCCCAATCTTTACCCCCGCCCCCGGCAAAGGGGCACCCGGTTAAGGGTGCTGTAAAACCAGCGATACTCTCGCCTTAGTCCGCGCCCTGTCCGACCGGGAAGGCCTGACGGAGCGGGGACGGGGAACGGCGGAAACGTCATCGTGACCGCCGCTCCCGGCCGTACGGACCGCGCTGGCGGGACGGGGGCCGGGGACGACGGAGAGGCCGCGCGCACCCGCGGGGAGGCCGCTCGGGACGGCAGCGGAGACACGCTGGCCCGGCAAGCCCGTGACCGGTGGAGCGAACGGTCCGCGATAATGTTTCCCCTTGACAAGCTTTGGATATACGACCGCCCGCGCTTCGGCTGCGGGCATCACCGCTGGGAAGGCAATCCGTGAGTCCGACCCGCCATAGGAATCGGCGCGCCGCACTGCGCCGATGGGCACCACGTGGCGCCGTGCTCGCCGCGTTGGGACTGGCCGCGACCGGGTGCGCGTCGAACGAGTTCACTCGTTTGGGTGTGCCTGAGCCGATCACCGAGCAGGGGCAGCGCGTCCTCGCGCTGTGGCAGGGCTCGTGGGTGGCGGCGTTCGCGGTCGGCATTCTCGTGTGGGGGCTGATCATCTGGTCGATCATCTTCCACCGCAAGCGCTCTGAGCAGCTGCCGCCGCAGGTGCGGTACAACATGCCCATCGAGGCGCTCTACACCGTGCTCCCGATCGTGGTGATCGCGGTGCTCTTCTACTTCACCGCGCGCGACCAGACCTACCTGCTGGAGACCGACGAGAAGGCCGACACCAACGTCGAGGTCGTCGGCTTCCAGTGGAGCTGGGAGTTCAACTACCTGGACCAGTCCAAGGCCGAGGCCCTGGAGGAGGCGGAAGCCGCCGCCGAGGCCGAGGGCGGGGAGGCCGCCGAGGTCGACGCCGAGGAGGCCCAGCCGGAGACCCTGTTCTCCGAGGTCGGCACCCCGGACCAGATGCCGACCCTCGTGCTGCGCGAGGGCGACGTCGTCCACTTCGACCTGCACAGCCCGGACGTCATCCACTCGTTCTGGATCCCGGCGTTCGCCTTCAAGATGGACGTCATCCCGGGCCACGACAACGAGTTCCAGGTCAAGGTCAACGAGGGCACGGCCGGCACCTACATGGGCCGCTGCGCCGAGCTCTGCGGCGTCGACCACACCCGGATGCTCTTCAAGGTCGAGGTCATGGAGCCCGAGGCCTACGACGCCTGGTACGCCGAGCAGCAGGCGGCGGCCGAGGCGGAGGCCGCCGAGCAGGCCGAGCAGGAGGCCGCCGACCAGCGGGCCTCCGAGGAGGCCGCCGAGGAGGCCGCCGAGGCCGCCGGCTCCGAGCAGCAGGACGGGGGCCAGCAGGGCCGGGACGAGGAAGAGGACGCCCAGAGCGCCTCCTCCGAGGAGGAGCGGCAGGACGGCTCCGACTCTGCCGGCCAGGCCGAGGGCTCCCAGAACGAGGAGGCAGGCCACTGATGGCTACGGCTACCCCGACCTCTCAGGCCGTCAAGCGGCCGACGACCCGCAAGGGCTCGATCCTCGTCAGCTGGCTGACGTCGACCGACCACAAGGTCATCGGGTACATGTACCTGATCACCTCGTTCGGGTTCTTCATCTTCGGCGGCATCCTGGCGCTGCTCATGCGCGCCGAGCTGTTCTACCCGGGACAGCAGGTGATGTCGTACGAGCAGTTCAACCAGATGTTCACCATGCACGGCACGATCATGCTGCTCATGTTCGCGACGCCGCTGTTCGTGGGCTTCTCCAACATCATCATGCCGCTGCAGATCGGGGCGCCCGACGTGGCGTTCCCGAGGATCAACCTGTTCGGGTACTACCTGTACCTGTTCGGTTCGCTGATCGCGGTCGGCGGCTTCCTGACCCCGGGCGGCGCGGCCAGCTTCGGCTGGTTCGCCTACACCCCGCTCTCCGACGCGGTCCGCTCCCCGGGCCTCGGCGGCGACCTGTGGATCCTCGGCCTGGCCGTCAGCGGTCTGGGCACCATCCTCGGTGCGGTCAACTTCATCACCACCGGGCTGTGCATGCGCGCCCCCGGCATGACGATGTTCCGGATGCCGATCTTCACCTGGAACACGATGCTCACCAGCGTGCTGGTGCTGATCGCGTTCCCGGTGCTGACCGCGGCGCTGATCGCGCTGGGCGCCGACCGGATGATCGGCACCCACGTCTACGACCCCGCGCACGGCGGCGCCATCCTCTGGCAGCACCTGTTCTGGTTCTTCGGCCACCCGGAGGTCTACATCATCGCGCTGCCGTTCTTCGGCATCGCGACCGAGATCCTCCCGGTCTTCAGCCGCAAGCCGATCTTCGGCTACAAGAGCCTGGTGGGCGCGACGATCGCCATCGCCGGCCTGTCGGTCACCGTGTGGGCGCACCACATGTTCCCGACCGGTGCCGTGCTGCTGCCGTTCTTCTCCTTCATGACGTTCCTGATCGCCGTCCCGACCGGCGTGAAGTTCTTCAACTGGATCGGCACCATGTGGCGCGGCCAGATCGTGATGGCCACGCCGATGCTGTTCACCATCGGGTTCCTGGTGACCTTCCTGTTCGGCGGTCTGACCGGCGTCCTGCTGGCCTCCCCGCCGATCGACTTCCACGTCACCGACTCCTACTTCGTGGTGGCCCACTTCCACTACGTGGTGTTCGGCACCGTGGTCTTCGCGATGTTCGCCGGGTTCTACTTCTGGTGGCCCAAGTTCACCGGCAAGATGCTCAACGAGGGCCTGGGCAAGCTGCACTTCTGGGGCCTGTTCCTCGGGTTCCACATGACGTTCCTGGTGCAGCACTGGCTGGGCGCCGCGGGCTTCCCGCGCCGCTACGCCGACTACCTGCCCACCGACGGGTTCACCGAGCTGAACCAGATCTCCTCCATCGGCGCCTTCATCCTGGGCATCTCGACCCTGGTGTTCTTCTGGAACATGTGGGTCACCCACCGCAAGGCCGAGAAGGTCGAGGTGGACGACCCGTGGGGCTACGGCTGCTCGCTGGAGTGGGCGACCTCCTGCCCGCCGCCGCGGCACAACTTCACCTCGCTGCCGCGGATCCGCTCCGAGCGGCCGGCCTTCGACCTGAACCACCCGCACGCGGCGGCCCCTGGAGCGGCCCCCGCAGCAGCAGGATCCGGGAAGTAGGGCGCACACCATGAAGATGCAGGCATATCTGTTTATGGGCGTCTCGACCTTCTTCGGCCTGGCGGCGGCGCTCTACGGCTACTGGGGCTGGGCCGCCGAGGGGAAGATCGAGTGGACGGGCTTCGTCGCCCTGCTCGTCTCGATCGGCTTCGGCTGGATGATCGGCTTCTGGCTCTGGCAGTCCGCCCGCCGCAGCGAGCGGTTCCACGGCCTGCCGCCGGAGGAGCGCCTGGACGGCGACATCGCCGAGAACGCCGGCGAGTACGGGTTCTTCAGCCCGCACAGCTGGTGGCCGCTGTTCGTGGCGCTCGCCGTGGCCTTCACCGCGGTCGGCGTGGCGATCGGCTGGTGGATGGTCTTCCTCGGCTTCTTCGCCATCATCCTCACCGCGATCGGCTGGGTCTTCGAGTACTACCGCAAGGAGTTCCAGCACTAGCGGCGCGCTCCGTGTGACCAACCCCGGCCCGTCCGCTCCCCCTGTGCCACAAGGGGAGGGGGCGGGCCGGGGTATTCTTTTCGGACGGCCCGTCGACCGTCGACCGCAGGAGTCCGGTACGGGCCGCTTCGACCACCCGGTTTCGGAACTTTCTCGTCGGCGCGGACGTCTCACCCGGATGTGCGTGGGGTGTTTCCGTGCGCGAGAGTCTGGAGGGCGTACCTGTGAAGCTCACTGCGAACCCGTCCGCGGCACGCGGGCTCGGCGCGGGACTGGCCGGGACCGTGCTGCTGCTCACGGCCGCCTGCTCGGGGTCGGAAGGCGCGGACCCGGCCGGGGCGGGGAGCGGTGCCGACTCGGTCGAGGTCACCATCACCCCCGAGGACGGCAGCGCCGACGTCCGCCCCGACCTCCCCCTCAAGGTCGAGGCCGAGGGCGGCACCATCAGCGACGTCAAGGTCGAGCAGAAGGTCGCCGGCGGTGAGCAGGAGGAGGAGCCCACCGAGGCCGACGAGGTCACCGGGGCGCTGAACGAGGACGAGACCGCCTGGGTCGCCGACTGGACCCTCACCCCCGGCGCGGAGGTCACCGTCACCGCGGTGGCCAAGGACGGCGACTCGGGCGAGGAGAGCGAGTTCACCTCGGAGTTCACCACCCTCCAGGCCGAGGAGGGCTCCCGGCTGGAGCTCCAGTCCAACTTCCCCACCAGCGGGGACACCGTCGGCGTCGGCATGCCGCTCATCATCGACTTCGACCTGCCGGTGCAGAACAAGGCGCGGGTGGAGAACTCCATGGAGGTCGTCTCCGAGCAGCCGAACGAGGGGTCCTGGGCCTGGCTGGACGACCAGACCGCGGTGTTCCGCCCCAAGGAGTACTGGGAGCCGAACCAGAAGATCCGGGTCAACCTGCGGCTGGCCGGCGTGGAGGCCGCGGACGGCGTGTACGGGGTCGAGAACCACCAGCTCAACTTCGAGGTCGGCCGCGAGCAGATCAGCACCATCGACAGCGACACCCACCGGATGGTGGTCGAGCGGGACGGCGAGCAGGTCAAGGACTTCCCGGTCAGCATCGGCCGGGCCGACACCCGCGCCTACACCACCACCAGCGGCACCCACCTGACCATGGAGAAGTACGAGGAGCTCGTGATGGACTCCTCCACGGTCGGCGTCCCGGTGGACAGCCCGGAGGGCTACAAGCTGGACGTGGACTACGCGGTCCGCTTCTCCGACAGCGGCGAGTTCACCCACTCCGCCCCGTGGAACAACTCCCTCGGCGAGGCCAACCTCAGCCACGGCTGCCCGAACATGGCCCCCGGGGACGCCAAGTGGTTCTACGAGAACTCCTACATGGGCGACCCGCTGATCGTGGAGAACACCGACCGCGAGGTCGAGTGGGACAACGGGTGGAGCTACTGGCAGCTCTCCTGGGAGGAGTGGCAGGAGAAGAGCGCGACCGGCGAGCCGGACCGCACCGACGACACCGGCACCCCGGGCGAGGTCCACGGCGACCCGCAGGAGTGACCCCCGGAGCCCCCGGGCCCGCATGAGCCCCACAGGCCCCTCACCGCGCGGTGAGGGGCCTTTTCCGTGCGCGGCGGCTTCCGGGGTGTCCGGCGGGCCCGGGGGCGGCAGAGGGCGGCTCAGTGCGGCGCACCGGGATCGCGGGGAGGAGGGGCGTCCGGAGGGGAGCGGGGCGCGGGGGCGACCGGGGGAGAGGGGCGGAGCGGGGAAGGGGGCGCGGCGCCCGAGGGGCCCGGGGCGGATCCGGGCGTCCGGGCGGGGGAAGGGCCGCGGAGCGGCTCCAGGGGCCCCTGCGGGCGTCCGGCGCGGCGGCGGGGGCGGACGCCGAGAGGCCCGGCCCCCTGTTCGGGGACCGGGCCTCTCGGACCGTGCGCGCGGGCGGGGCCGGAGCCCTGCCCGCCGGGCCGCGCTCAGTGCGCCTGAGCGGGCTCCTTCTCTTCTGCGGCGCCGTGGTGCAGGTGGTGGCCGGTGTGGGCCTCCACCCCCTCGAAGGAGACGTTGTCCTTCGTGTACCAGTGGGCGAGCTTGGCGCGCAGCCGGCCCTTGAGGCCGCGGGCGGCCGGGGCCTCCACGCCGTTGGCGTCGGTGGCCGCCTCGACCGAGGAGATGGTCTCCGCGTCGATCCGGTCCACCTCCTCCTTGCTCTCCAGCACGTGCACGGTCTCCGCCGAGGACTCCTTGTGGACCTCGATGAACTCACCGCTGGGCAGCTGCTGGATGGTGCCGCTCTCGTAGCCGTGCTCCAGCGTCTCCCGGTCCCGGCGCTGCAGGCCGAGGCAGATCCGCTTGGCGACGACGAACCCGATGATCGGGCCCACGATCACGGCGACCCGGAAGAAGTAGGTCGTCCAGTACAGGCTGATGGAGAACGTGTGCGACAGGATGTCGTTCGACCCCGCCAGCCAGAGCAGGCCGTAGAACACGATGCCGGCGACGCCGACGCCGGTGCGGACCGGCGCGTTGCGCGGGCGGTCGGCGACGTTGTGCGCACGGTGGTCCCCGGTGATCCAGCGCTCGATGAACGGCCAGGCGCCCAGCCCGCCGAAGATCAGGCCCGGAACGACCAGGCCCGGCACCAGCACGCCGATCGGGACCGCGTAGCCGAAGATCTGGAAGTCCAGCCAGTTCGGGAAGATCCGCAGCGAGCCCTCCATGAAGCCCATGTACCAGTCGGGCTGGAGGCCCGAGGTGATGGACGTCGGCGTGAACGGGCCGAACAGGTGGATCGGGTTGATCTGCACGAAGGCGCTGAGGCCCACCGTCACCGCGAACACGAAGAAGAAGAACCCGCCGGCCTTCACCGCGAAGCCCGGGAACATCGGGGTGCCCACGACCTTCTTGTTGGTGCGGCCGGTGCCCGGGTACTGGGTGTGCTTCTGGTGCCACAGGATCATGAAGTGCGCCACGATGAGCGCCAGCAGGATCCCCGGGAGCAGCAGGATGTGCAGCATGTACAGCCGGGAGATGATGTCCTCGCCGGGGAACTCCCCGCCGAACAGGAACATCGAGACGTAGGTCCCGACCAGCGGCAGCGCGAGCATGACGCCCTGGAGGATGCGGACGCCCATGCCGGACGGCAGGTCGTCGGGGAGCGAGTAGCCGAAGAGGCCCTCGAGCATCGCCAGGGTGAAGATGCCGACGCCGATCAGCCAGTTGATCTCGCGCGGCTTGCGGAACGCCCCGGTGAAGAACACCCGCAACATGTGCACCACCAGCGAGGCGACGAAGATCAGCGCCGCCCAGTGGTGGATCTGCCGGACCAGGAAGCCGCCCCGGACACCGAAGTCGATGTGCAGGGTCGAGGCGTAGGCCTCGCTCATCAGCACGCCGTTCAAGCGCTCGTAGGGACCGTCGTAGACGATCTCCTGCATGCTGGGCTTGAACCACAGGGTCAGGAAGACGCCGGTGATCAGCAGGATGATGAACGAGTACAGCGCGATCTCGCCGAGCATGAACGACCAGTGGTTCGGGAAGACCTTGCGCAGGTTCTTCTCACCGGTCTTGGCGAGGTGGAAGCGGTCGTCGATGAAGTTTCCGACGCCGCGGAGCGCCTTGGGCGCCTGAGAATCGGTGCTCATCGCCTAGTCCCCCTTCTCCGCGTCCCAGAACGTGGGGCCGACCGCACTGGAGAAGTCGCCCTTGGCGATGAGGTACCCCTCGTCGTCGACGCTGATGGGCAGCTGCGGCAGCGGCCGGTGCGCCGGGCCGAAGACGACCTTCGCGCCGTCGGTGGCGTCGAACGTCGACTGGTGGCACGGGCACAGGATACGGTGCGAGCCCCGCTCGTACAGGGCCGCAGGGCAGCCCACGTGCGTGCAGATCTTGGAGTACGCGACGATCCCGTCGTGGGTCCAGTTCATCTGCTGCTCGCTCATCCCGGGCTTGAAGTCGCCCTCGGGGATCTTGATCAGCATGATGACGGTCTTGGCCTGGTCGTTCAGGCTGAGGCCGTGCGGGTGCTCCTCGTTGTGCGGGTACTCCGGGAACGCCGTGACCATGGAGCCGTCCTCGGCGAGGTCGGACGCCTTGATCAGCTGGTTGGTCCCTTCGACGACCATCCGGGTGCCGTCTTCCCACAGCGTCTTCTTCAGCTTGTCGCCGGGGAGCGGGCCGGTGTCGCGGAGCAGCACGATCGGGGCCAGGCCCAGCGGCACCATGGAGAGCAGCAGCGTCCGCCGGAGCAGCGGCCGCTTGGTGAAGCCGCTCTCGTCGGCGCTCTTCATGAAGAACTCGCTGAACGAGCCCTTCTCCTCCGGGGAGGAGGGGAGCTCGTCGTAGGGCGAGGAGACCTCGTAGTGCGGCATGATCCGCCGCGCCCACACCGTCATGCCGGCGCCGATGCCGAACAGCGACAGGGCGAGCGTGCCGCCCAGCGCCATGTTCGAGTACTGCGCGATCTGCGGGTCGGCGATGGCCTGCTCGCCCTCGGCGTTCGGCCCCCACGCGAAGTAGGCGACGAAGAAGCCGATACCGGCCAGGAAGGCGATGAGGAACCAGACGGCGGCGGTCTTCTCCGCGCGCCGCTGCTCCTCCTCGCTGTGCTTGTGCGTCTCCTCCGCGGGATAGGGCCCCGCGTGCTCGCGGCGGGGCTCCTCCGCGCCGGAGACGATCGTCTCGCCCTCGGCGGAGGCGGGGGTCCCGATGACGCGGTCGTCGGGGCCGCCGGAGGCTCCGGAGGCGTTGGTGTCGTTGTTATCAGTCATGGGCTCGCTGCTTCGCGGTGATCCAGATCGCGCACGCGATGATCAGGGTCAGACCGACCGTCCAGCCGATCAGGCCCTCGGCGACCTGGCCCACCCGGTTCAGGGCGAAGACGCCGCCGGCGTCCGGCTCGGCCTGGAGGTCCTTCACGTAGGCGATCAGCTCCTGCTTGTCATCGGGGTTGATCGCCAGGTCGTTGAACACGGGCATCTGGCCCGGGCCGGTGACCATGGCCTCGTAGATCTGGCGCGGCGTGGCGTCGGTGAGCTCCGGGGCCCAGTGGCCCCCGGTCAGACCGCCGCCGGCGCCCGACCACGAGTGGCAGTGCGCGCAGTTGGCGAGGTAGAGCTTCATGCCGGCCTCGACGTCGTCGGCGCCGGCGATGTAGGCGTCGTACTCCGCCTGGTACTCCTCGGAGGCCTTCTCGTAGGCCTCTTCGCTCTCGAAGTCCTCGCGGAGCGGGGCGTCGCCGGGGACGTCCGTCGGGACCGCGGGGCCCTTGCCGATCTCCTGATTGTAGAACGCGATCAGGTTGTCGATCTCGGAGCGGGAGAACGCGGGGTACTTCCGGGGCATCTGCGAGTCGGGGTCGCTCGACGGCATGCGGCCGGTGCTCACCTGGAAGTCGATCGCGGCGCCGCCGGAGGTGGTGATGTCGGGAGCGTTGCCCGACCCCCCGCCGGTCTCGCCGTGGCAGCTCGCGCAGCTGCGGTTCCAGATGTCCCTGCCCTCGGAGATGTCGACGGCCCCCTCTTCGGGGCCGCTGCTCTGGGCGGCGAGGACCTGTGCTTCAGCCCGTTCGGCGTTGGGGGCCAGGGCGGCGTACCCGACGCCGAACACGGCGAGCGCGAGTAGGACGACGACGTACCCCGCAAGGGGATGCCGTCGCCGCGCGGTAATCCATTTCACGGTTTCCCCGTTTCGGGTTACTGGATGAAGTAGATGGTTGCGAACAGAGCGACCCAGACCACGTCGACGAAGTGCCAGTAGTAGGACACAACGATGGCGCTCGTGGCCTGCTGGTGGGTGAAGCGCTTCGCGGCGTACGTACGTCCGAGCATGATCAGGAACGCGATCAGACCGCCGATGACGTGGAGGCCGTGGAAGCCGGTGGTCAGGTAGAACATCGAGCCGTAGGCGCTGGACTGCAGAGTCAGGCCCTCGTGCGCGATGAGCTCGTAGTACTCGTAGGCCTGCCCCAGAACGAAGACGAGGCCCATGAGGAACGAGATGAAGAACCACTTGCGGAGCTTCCGGACATCACCGCGCTCAGCGGCCCAGACGCCGAACTGAGCGGTGAAGCTGGAGGCCACCAGGATGACGGTGATGGTCAGGGCCCACGGCACGTTCAGGTGAGCGGCTGGCCACTCGCCGAGGTCCGGGTTGCCCTTGGTCACCGATCGGATGGTGTAGTACATCGCGAACAGCGCTGCGAAGAACATGAGTTCGTTGGCCAACCACACGATGGTGCCAACGCTCACCAGGTCAGGACGCTTGGCCGCACCATGTACTGGTGTCGGTGCTGTTTCTTGGTTCGCGGTTGCTGTCGCCACGCCTGCATTATTGCGGCATCTGGCGGGGGTTGGTGCACGACCCCCCGTAAGGCGCGGGTTCGGCGCTGAACTGCGGCGCGGCCCGCCGCCGGACCGTGATGCCCCCGTTATGTCCCGCGGCCCCGAAACGGGGGCGGAAGCCCGGTTCGGGCGGGTTCGCGGCCTCCGGTGGTCTCATCTGTGTCACGGAGGGGCTTTCGCGGGCGCTCCCGGCGTGGCCCGGATCGCACGGACGGTGGCATCCTGTCGTGTCGAAGGTCTCAAGGCAATAGGCTCGGTCACAACCGCGGTGTGGCGAAGAACCGCCACGCGACAAGTGAGGGACGGTCCGATATGGGTAACGCCGCCAGCTCCTCCACTCCAGCGGACGGCGCGGCCGCCGCGCAGGGCCCCGCGATGCGGGTGCTCGTCTACAGCGACAAGGCCGATACGCGCGAGCAGGTCCGCCTCGCCGTCGGCCGGCGCCCGGCGGCGGACGTGCCCCAGGTCGAGTTCGTCGAGTGCGCCACCGCGGCGGCGGCGCTCAAGCGGCTCGACGACGGCGGCGTCGACGTGTGCGTCTTCGACGGCGAGGCCGCCCCCACCGGCGGCATGGGCCTGTGCCGCCAGGCCAAGGACGAGATCTACCGCTGCCCCCCGGTGCTGCTGCTCATCGGCCGGCGCGACGACGGGTGGCTCGCCACCTGGTCGCGGGCGGACAAGGTGGTCAGCCACCCGATCGACCCGGTCGCCCTGGCCGAGTCGCTGGCCGAGCTGATGCGCGGCCGGTCCGCCGGGCTCGCGGCGGCGCAGGGCCGCCGGTAGGCTCGTGGCCGGGCCCCGGCGCGCCGGGGCCCGATCCGCAGATCCACGGAACGGACTCCGATCTCCGATGCACCGATACGCCCCCGCCGTGCCCGGACACGGCGGTTCGCCCCTCCGCTTCCCCTCCTGCTCCAGCGGTGCCCGGCACCGCGGCGCGGACCTCGCCCGATGGCGATGGCGCACCGGTACGCCGTCCGCACGGCGCTGACGACCAGACGGGAGCGGCGCCCCGCCGGCGCGGCCGGTGGGCCCTGCGGGCCCTGAAGCCGGCCGGCCCGGGGCGGCCGAGGAGCAGCGAGCACAGAGCGTGAGAGCATCGTGAACACAACCGCGAACAGCACCCGGCGGACCTGGTCCGCGCTGATCAACGCCCTGCTCGGCGGGGAGTCGCTGAGCTCCGCCGACACCGGCTGGGCGATGAACGAGATCATGTCCGGAGCCGCCAGCGACGTGCAGATCGCCGGCTTCGCCGTGGCGCTGCGCGCCAAGGGCGCCGGCGTCGACGAGGTGGTCGGCCTGGCCGAGGGCATGCTGGACAACGCGGTGCGGATCGAGGTCCCCGGCCGCACCGTGGACATCGTCGGCACCGGCGGCGACCAGGCGCACACCGTCAACGTCTCCACCATGGCGGCGATCGTCGCCGCGGCGGCCGGGGCCAAGGTGGTCAAGCACGGCAACCGCGCGGCCTCCTCCTCCTGCGGCACCGCCGACGTGCTGGAGCGGCTGGGCGTGGTGATCGACCTGCCCCCCGAGGCGACCGCGCGGGTCGCCGAGGAGGCCGGCATCACCTTCTGCTTCGCCCCGCTGTTCCACCCGGCGCTGCGCCACGCCGCCCGGACCCGGCGCGAGCTGGCGGTGCCCACCGTCTTCAACTTCCTCGGCCCGCTGACCAACCCGGCCGCCCCCCGCGCCGCCGCGGTCGGCGTGTTCGACCAGGGCATGTGCGCCACGGTCGCCGGGGTGTTCGCCCGGCGGGGCGTGTCCGCCCTGGTGTTCCGGGGCGACGACGGGCTGGACGAGCTCACCACCACGACCACCTCCTCGGTGTGGATCGCCCGCGGCGGAGAGGTGCGCGCCGAGCGCCTGGACCCGCGCGACCTGGGCATCCCCCGCGCGCTCCCGGAGGACCTGCGCGGCGGCGACGTCGAGGTCAACGCGCGGGTCGTCCGCGACCTGGTGCGCGGGGAGCGCGGCCCGGTGCGCGACGCGGTGCTGCTCAACGCGGGCGCGGCCATCGCCGCGGTGGAGGAGCTGCCCGGCTCCCTCGCCGAGATGCTGGAGCAGGGCGTGGCCCGGGCCGCGGCGGCGGTCGACGACGGCCGCGCCGAGACCCTGCTGGACCGCTGGGTCGGGGTCAGCCAGGAGCACGCCAAGCGCGGCTAGGACGGGAGAAGGCCCCGCTCCGGCGTTCCGGAGCGGGGCCCTCGCCGTTCCCCGCGGCGATGATCTCGACATTGCGGGCCCATCAGAGCGCTCTGACGGGCCCGCAACGTCGAGATCATCGGAATCAGGGCTAGATGCCGAGCGAGAAGGCGGCCTCCAGGTCGTGCTGGGAGTAGGCGTCGAACGCGATGTGGGTGTCGGAGGAGCGCACCCCCGGGATCTTGTTCACCCGGCCGGGGATCACCTCGGCGAGCTCGTCGTGGCGCCGCACGCGGACCAGGGCGATCAGGTCCACGTCGCCGGTGACCGAGTAGACCTCGCTGACCCCCTCGACCTCGGCGATCTCCTCGGCGACCTCGGGGATCCGGTCGACGTCCGCCTTGATCATGACGATCGCGGTGATCACTGTTGCCCTCCTGGGGTGCTCGGGTGCGGATCGGAAGCGGCGGCCGGGCGCGGGTCCGCGCGCCCGCCCGCCGGAGCGCCCGTGCGCGGCCGGGCCGCACGCGGGTCAGTACATGTCGGACAGGCGCGTTCCGGAGCGCCAGCGGACGCGGTGGATCAGCAGGCCGCCGAGGACGCCGGCGATGAACCCGTAGACGTGCGCGGCGTAGGCGACGCTGTCTCCGCCGGGTGCGGACGGCATGCCGATGTAGAGAACATATTGGAGCACGAAGTAGGTGCCCACGAGAGCCCAGCCGGGCAGCCGGACCGGGAAGACCAGCACCAGGGTGATCACCCTGCTGCGGAACTGGACCACCAGGTAGGCGCCGAGCACCGCGGAGATCGCCCCGGAGGCGCCGACCAGCGGCGACTGCCCCGCAGGGTCGGTCAGCGCGTGGGCGTAGACCGAGACGAGCCCGCAGACCAGGTAGAGCGCCAGGTAGCGGAGCCGGCCCAGGCGGTCCTCCACCACCGGGCCGAACACGAACAGGTACACCATGTTGCCGAGCAGGTGGGCCACCCCGCCGTGCAGGAACATCGAGGTGAACGCCGAGATCCACGGCGCCTTGGCGTAGTCGCCGCCGGGGCACTCCGAGGGCGGGGCGACCTGCCCGCCGCCCAGCAGCTCCACCGGGATCGCCCCCCACCGGTGGATGTACAGCTCGACGGAGCAGAGCCGGGCGGGCAGGTCGCCGCCGTACCAGACCGCGATGAGCGACATCGGGGAGAGCAGGTAGATGAGCACGTTGCCGGCGATCAGCAGGTAGGTGGCGACCGGGATCCGGCGCACCGGGTAGTCGTCGCTCAGCGGGATGCCTGCCATGGGTGCCTGGTCCGTTCAGCTCGGTCAGAAGTCGTCGGCCATCGGGGCGCGGGCCCAGTCTGTCAGGTCGCGGTGGCGCTCCGCCCCGTCCGCCGGGCATGTCCACGGGTGGTCCAGCTCGACCAGGCGCACCCCGGGCCGGTCCAGCCACTGCAGCACGCATTCCATCTCGGCGGCGGTGGCGCGCGGGGCGGGCCCGGGGCCGGGCGGGACGGTCTCGGCCGCGGCGGTCAGCGCGGCGACGAAGGCGTGCGGGTCGGCGCCGCGCGGCATCACGGCGCCGCCGGCGAGCCGCCCGTGCCGCACCGCGTGCACCTCCCAGGCGCCCGGCTCCGCCTCCGCCGGGCAGGCCGCCACCAGCTGCGGGATCGCCGAGAGCGCGCCGAGCCGCTGCGCCCGGGCGGCGCCGCGCAGGAAGGCGGTGAGACGGTCGCGGCGGACGGCGGCCTCCTCGTAGCGCTGCCGGGCGGCGAGCGCTCCGATGGCGGCGCGCACCGCGTCGACCACCGGGGACGGGTCGCCGGTCATCGCCGCGGCGGCGGCCCGGGCGTGCACCGCGTACTCCTCGGGCGACTCCCGCCCCTCGCAGGGGGCGCCGCACCGGCCCAGGTCGGCCAGGACGCAGGCGGGGACCGGGCGGGCCGGGGAGAACCGGTGCGTGCACCTGCGCAGCGGGAACGCCTCCAGGATCGCCTCCCGGGCGAGCTCGGCCTGGTGCACCGAGGGGAACGGGCCGAGGTAGGGGGAGCCGTCGTCGCGGACCCGGGCGACCCGGGACAGCCGGGGGTGGGCGTCGGAGGTGAGGGTGAGCCAGACGGCCCGCTCGGCGTTGCGGGACCGCCGGTTGTAGGGCGGCTTGCGCTCCGAGATCAGCCGGATCTCCCGGACCTCGGCCTCCAGGCCGGTGGCGCAGACGATCGGGGTGACCGCCTCGACCAGGCCGATCATCTCCCGGACCCGGCCGCGGGTCTCGGCCGCGGTGAAGTAGGAGCGCACCCGGCGGCGGAGCCGCTTGCTCTTGCCGACGTAGAGCGTCTCGCCGCGGGCGTCGGTGAACAGGTAGACGCCGGGCGCGTCGGGCACCCCGTCGGCCAGGTGCCGCTTGCCGCGCTGCGCCGGGGTGGGCGCGGTGCGGAAGGTGAGCAGCTCCTCGACGCTGTGCACGCCGATCGGGCCGAGCCGCTCGAACAGGTCGTGCAGCACGCCGACGGTGGCCCGCGCGTCCTGCAGGGCGCGGTGCGAGGGCCGGTCGGCGACGCCGAAGAACCGGGCCAGCGTGCCCAGCTTGTGGTCGCGGACCTCCTCCCGGTTGAGCAGCCGGCGGGCCAGCGGAAGGGTGTCGGCGACCCTGGGGGAGGGCCAGCGGCGGCCCTGGGCCGCGCAGGCGGCCTTGAGGAAGCCGATGTCGAACGGGGCGTTATGCGCCACCAGCACGTTCTCCGGCGCGTCCCGGTCCAGCCCGGCGAACGCCAGGAAGTCGGGGAGCACCGCGCCGATCGGCGGCGCGGTGGCCGTCATCGCCTGGGTGATGCCGGTGAGCAGGGTGATGCTGGGCGGGATCGGCATCCCCGGGTTCACCAGCGAGGAGAACTCGCCGAGGACCTCTCCGCCGCGCACCTTGACCGCCCCGATCTCGGTGATCGCCGCGGCCCCGGAGCGGCCGCCGGTGGTCTCCAGGTCGACCACGACGAAGGTCCCGTCGGAGAGCGGTGTGCCCATCTCGTCCAGGGAGATCTGGACCGGTTCCGCCTCCGCGGCGCGCCGACCCGTTCCGTCGTTCACCCGCACAGCGTAAACGCGACCGCCCCCGGACGTGGAAAGATGGCCGGAACCATATTTCCTACCGGACCGGATGGGACGGGATTCGGGGGAGCCGCCCGTGTCGGCCGGCGGCCTCCGCGTGCCCGGGACCTAGGGTCGAGGGAGAAGGAGGACGCGAAGTGAGCATCGAGGCCCCGACCGGCGACCGGCGCTGGCGCTGCGCCCAGTGCGGCAACCTCACCCGCTTCGACGTGGTGCGCACCGTGCGCTCGCGCGACTACCTCCACTTCGAGCTCTCCGGGGAGAGCCGGGTGGAGGAGCGCGAGGTGCTGGAGGAGCGGATCGAGCAGGTCCGCTGCCGCTGGTGCGGCGCGGTGGACGCGGTGGAGTCCGTGCGGCGCCCGGACTCCGCGGAAAGCGGCGCGGGGGCCTGATGGGCTCGCAGGGCGGGGGGAACCCGGGGGAGGAGCGGGGCGCGCGGCCGGACCCGCCGGGCGGCGGCGCGGACCGGCCGCTGCCGGAACCGGTGCGCACCCGGATCATCGAGTACGGCTCGGACGTGCTCGGCGGCCTGCCCGCCGCCGAGGTCCCCGCCGCGCTGCGCCGCGTCGCCCGGTTCGAGCCGCGCCGCCGGGCCCGGCTGGCCGGCCCGCAGATCGCCGCGCAGCTGGAGACCGACGGCGCCTTCCGCGGGCTGGTCGCCGAGCGCGTCGAGCAGGTCTGGCCGGAGCTGGCCGAGGGGCTCCGCCGCGGGGTGCTGCCGCCCGCGGCCGACCCGGTGGTGGTGGCGGCCGCCGCCTACCTGCTGCGCCCCGAGGGCTGGGAGGAGGTCGTCGGCCGGGTCCACGGCGAGCTGGAGCGGCAGGAGACGGCCAAGGAGGCGGACGAGGCGGCCGAGGCGCTGGCCGGGCTGCGGGCCCGGCTGGAGGAGGAGCGCGCCGAGCACCGCAAGGAGCTCAACCGGCTCCGCGGCGAGCTGCGCGAGTACCGCAGCGAGGTCGCCGACCTGCGCCGCCGGGTGCACGGCGAGCGGAAGCGGGCCAAGGAGGCCCAGCACCGGGCCGAGCAGGCCGAGGAGCAGGCGCGCGGCCTGTCCGAATCGGCCTCGGTCCGGCTCGGTTCGGCGGAGGCGGAGAACCGCCGGCTGCGCGGCCGGCTGGCGGCCGCGGAGGCCCAGGTCGAGGCGGCCCGGCGGGCGGTGCGGGCCGAGCGCAGCTCCGACGACGCCCGGCTGAGAGTGCTGCTGGACGTGCTGGTGGAGTCGGCCCACGGGCTGCGCCGGGAGCTCGCCCTGCCCACCTCCATCGAGACCCCCGCGGAGCTGGTCGCCGAGGACCGGGCCCGCTCCGGCGCCGGCCGGGGCGTCGGAGACCTGGGGCTGCCCGGGGACGATCCGGCCCTGGTCGACCGGCTGCTCGCGCTGCCCCGGGTGCACCTGCTGGTCGACGGCTACAACGTGACCAAGGCCGGCTACCCCACGCTGCCCCTGGCCGACCAGCGCACCCGGCTGCTGAACGCGCTGGACGGGCTCGCGGGGCGGAGCAAGGCCGAGATCACCTGCGTGTTCGACGGCGCCGACGTGGACGCCCCGGCGGTGCAGGGACGGCGGACCCGGGTGCTGTTCAGCGCGCCGGGGGAGACCGCCGACGAGCTGATCGTGCGGCTGGTGCGCGCCGAGCCGCCGGGCCGCCCGCTGGCCGTGGTCACCGCGGACAAGGAGATCATCGCCGCGGTGCGCGCCGAGGGGGCCCGCGCGGTCCCCTCCGAGCTGCTGCTGCAGCGGCTGGCCCGGGTCTGAGCCGGCGCCCGCGGGGCGGCCGGGCGCGCGGGGCCGGGGCCCGGCCGGGGCCGTTCGCCCCCCGGGCGTCGCCGGCCCGCCGCGCTTCCTGATAGCGTCACGGGGCCGCCCGTGTACGCGGTGTGGCCCATCTGTGATCTGTGTGACCCATCTGTAATGCAGGCCCTGCCGGGGCGGGATCAGCCGACTGGGCAGGGAGAACGCCCCTGTTGCGGGGGCGCCTCCCGTTACCGCTTCGTTGTTGTGGTTGAGCCTGCTGGGAGGGTCCGCTAGTTTTTCCCAGGAGCTTGACCGCCCCGCGCACCCCAGTGCAGGAGGCGGGCCCCGGCAGGGTCGACACTTCCGGGTCCGCCGCCGGCAGGCGCGGGGCTCCCCGATGAACCCCAGCGGGAGCGCGCGGTCGTGCTGCCGTGTCGAACGGATGCCCGAGCGACTCTTCGCGACCGCGGTCCCCGCTCCCCGGTCCGAGTGCGCCGATCCGCAGCACTGACCCCGTCCCCCCGTCCCCAGTCCCCATCAAGCGGGGATCGACCAGCAAGGAGCGTGGACCGCCATGGCGAACAACGGTGGTCGGCGCACGGCCCGCCGGGTAGCGACCGGCCTCGGGGTCGTGGCGGCCGGCAGCCTGATCGCGTCCACCGGTGCCGGCGTGGCCAACGCCGAGCCGGAGCAGAGCAAGGAGGACGTCCAGGAGAAGCTGGACGAACTCAACGAGCAGGCCGGCAAGGTCGTCGACGAGTACAACCAGGCCAACGAGGACTACAAGGCCGCCAAGGCCAAGGCCGACGAGCTCGACGAAGAGGTCGGCGACGAGAAGGAGCGCTACGAGGAGCTCCAGGACCAGGTCTCGGAGTTCGCCAGCGCCGCCTACCAGGGCCGCGACCTGGACTCCACCGCGGTCGTGCTGAGCGTCGACGACCCCTCCGACCTCCTCGACCAGTCCGCGGACGTCAGCAAGCTCTCCGAGGACCAGCAGGCCAAGCTGGACGAGTTCACCGACTCCTCCGAGCGGCTGTTCAAGCTCAAGGACGAGGCCGACGAGGCGCTGGAGAAGGCCAAGGACGAGAAGGAGGCGGCCGAGGAGAAGAAGGAGGAGGTCGAGGAGAAGATCTCCGACCAGGAGGAACTCCTCTCCCAGTTCCCCGACGCCGACGCCTCCCCCGAGGGGGAGTCCTCCGGCGGCTCGGCCGCCGGCGCCTCGGGCAACGCCCGCACCGCCCTGGACTTCGCCCTCAGCCAGGTCGGCAAGCCGTACGTGTACGGCGCCGCCGGCCCGGACGGCTACGACTGCTCCGGCCTGGTCATGCGCTCCTGGGGCGCGGCCGGCGTGAGCCTGCCCCGCACCACCTACGGCCAGGCCGAGGCGGGCACCCGGGTGGGCCGCGACGCGCTGCAGCCCGGCGACATCCTGTTCTTCAGCGGGCTGGGCCACGACGGCCTCTACCTCGGCGACGGCCAGATGGTGCACGCCCCGCGCACCGGCAAGAACATCGAGGTCGTGCCGCTGGCCGGCTACTGGGACGGCCAGTTCATGTACGGCGTGCGAGTGTAGCGAGCGCCATATCGGCGGTGCGCCGCCCGACCTCCGCTCAGTGCGGAGGCGGGCGGCGCGGCCTTTTTCCGGGTTTCGGTCAGGTCATAAATCGGGCGCTAAGGTAACGAAATGGTTGAGAGTGGGTCGAGGATCGGCTAGTGTTGCGCGCCGAACCGGATCGTTCCTCTCGCCGCCATCGGGGCGGCTGCGATCCGCACCCGCCGTACTCCGCCGCGCAGGCCCCCGCCGCGGCCAGGAGACCGGAGGACCGCACGCGCGCCGCCCCTGCACCGCAGCGGCACCAGGCCGCGCCCCCCGGCGCGCGCGTCCCAGCGCTCCTTCGCCCAAAGGCATGGCGCCCTGACGGGCGCCCCTCATGTCCTTCCGGTAGGCGGACCACGGGAGAAAGGTGGGCCACCACCGTGGACCAACGACGCGAGCGCGGCGCGCACCGCCGCACCTTCGCGACCGTCGGCTTCATCGCCGCCGGCGCCCTGCTGGCTTCTACCGCCGTCACCGGGACGGCGTTCGCCGACCCGTCCGCGGACGACGTCCGCAGCAGGATCGAGAAGCTCCAGGAGGAGTACGCGGGACTCGCGGAGGCCTACAACCAGGCCAAGGAGGACCACGACGCGGCCAAGAGCAAGCTGTCCGACATCCGCGACGAGCGGAAGAAGGTCCAGGAGAAGCTCGAGGACATGCAGTCGGGCGTGCGCGAGCTGGCCACCGCGGCCTACTCCGGCTCCGACTACGGCTCCGTCCCCTTCCTGGCCTCCTCCTCCGGTCCGGAGGACGCCCTGGCGCAGGCCTCCGACCTCGGCTACCTCTCCCAGAGCCAGCAGGACAAGCTGGGCAACTACACCGAGGAGAAGGATAAGCTCGACAAGCTCGAGGCCGAGGCCGACGACACGGCTGACGAGGCCAAGGAGAAGCTGAAGGAGTCCAAGGAGGCCAAGAGCGACGCCGAGGAGAAGATCGCCGAGCAGGAGGAGATCCTGGACGGCCTCACCGAGGACGAGCGCGCCGAGGCCACCGAGGGCGTCGACGGCGGCTCCTCGGGCGGAGGCTCCTCCTCGTCGGGAGGCGGCTCCACCGGCGGCGCCTCCTACAACGGCTCGGCCAGCGGGAACGCCAGGACCGCGATCGACTTCGCCTACGCCCAGATCGGCGACTCCTACAGCCTCGGCGCCAACGGCCCCGACGTGTGGGACTGCTCCAGCCTGGTCCAGGCGGCCTGGCGCGAGGCCGGGGTGAGCCTGCCCCGCACCACCTACGACCAGATCAACGCCGGGACCTCGGTCTCCTACGACAACCTGCAGCCGGGCGACCTGGTCTTCTTCTACAGCGGACCGTCCCACGTCGGGCTGTACGTCGGCGACGGCAAGATGGTGCACGCCTCCAACCCGTCCAAGCCGGTCGCGGAGGTGCAGATGTCCCCCTACTGGAGCGGGCAGTTCACCGGCGCCATCCGCCCCTGACCCCGGGGCGCCCGACCTGAGCGGGCGCACCGCCCCCCGCCGCGGCGCATCCGGCCCTGTCCCGGGTGCGCCGCGGCTTCTCCGTGCCCGGCCGCCGGTTCGCCGCGCGCCGCCCCCGGCGAGGTCCTAGACTCGGCCGGATGTCGCGCACTCTCATCGTCACCAACGACTTCCCCCCGCAGACCGGCGGGATCCAGGCGTTCGTCCATGAGCTGGCGGTGCGCCGGCCGCCGGAGTCGGTCGTCGTCTACTGCTCGGAGCCGGGCGGGCGCCGGGTGCCGCGCGGCGAGGTCGAGGCGTTCGACCTGGCCCAGCCGTTCCCGGTGGTGCGGGAGCGGACGCCCGCGCTGCTCCCGGTGCCGCGGGTGGTGGACAGGGCGTGCCGGATCGCCCGCCTGGAGGGCTGCGACACCGCGCTGTTCGGCGCGGCCGCTCCGCTCGGCCTGATGGGCGGCGCCCTGCGCCGGGCCGGGGTGCGCCGCTCGGTCGCGCTGACCCACGGCCACGAGGCCGGCTGGGCGCTGCTGCCGGGGGCGCGCTCGGCGCTGCGCCGGGTCGGCGACTCGGTGGACGTCCTCACCTACCTGGGGGACTACACCGGGGCCAGGATCGGGCGCGCGCTCTCCCCGGCGGCGGCCGCCCGGATGCGCCGGCTCGCCCCCGGCGTCGACACCGGGCGCTTCCGCCCCGGGGCCGGCGGCGAGGAGGTCCGCGAGCGGCACGGGATCGCCGGGCGGCCGGTCGCGGTCTGCGTCTCCCGCCTGGTCCGGCGGAAGGGGCAGGACACCCTGGTGCGGGCCTGGCCCCGGGTGCTGGCCGACGTGCCCGACGCGGTGCTGCTGGTGGTCGGCGGCGGCCCGGACCGGGCCCGGCTGGAGTCGCTGGCACGGGAGAGGCGCGTGGCCGGGTCGGTGGTCTTCACCGGCGACGTCCCGGCGGAGGAGCTGCCCGCCCACTACGACGCGGGGGACGTCTTCGCGATGCCCTGCCGCACCCGCAACGGCGGCCTGGACGTCGAAGGGCTGGGCATCGTCTTCCTGGAGGCCTCGGCGGCCGGCCTCCCGGTGGTCGCCGGCGACTCCGGCGGCGCCCCCGACGCGGTGCTGGACGGCGAGACCGGCCTGGTCGTCGACGGCACCCTCCCCGGACCCGCCGCGCGGGCCCTGATCCGCCTCCTGAGCGACCCGGAGGCCGCCGCCCGGATGGGGGCGCGGGGCCGCGAGTGGGTCCGGCGGGAGTGGAGCTGGGACCGGACCGCGGACCGCCTCGGCGAGCTGCTCGGGCCCTGAGCCTCCCGGAGGACGGGAAAGGCCCCGGCGGGCCCTTCCCCGTCGGGGGAGGGGCGGCCGGGGCCTTCCGCGGGGGCGGCGGCGGGGTCCGCCGGGGTCAGGCGCTCTCTTCGTAGATCTTCTCGATCTCGGTGCCGAACTGCTTGGCGACGACGTGCCGCTTGATCTTCAGGGAGGCGGTCATCTGGCCGCCCTCCTCGCTGAAGTCGACCGGGAGGATGGTGAACTTGCGGACCGACTCGGCGCGGGAGACCGCCTTGTTGGCGTCGTCCACGGCCTCCTGGACCGCCGCGACCAGGTCGGGGTCGTCCACCATGGAGGGGATGTCGCCGCTCTTGCCGTTCTGCTTCTTCCAGAACTCGAAGGCCTCGGGGTCGACGGTGATCAGCGCGGAGACGAACTTGCGGTTGTCGCCCACCACCATGCACTGGCTGACCAGGGCGTGGCCGCGGATCCGGTCCTCGATCACCGCGGGGGCGACGTTCTTGCCCGCCGCGGTCACGATGATCTCCTTCTTGCGGCCGGTGATGCTCAGGTAGCCGTCGTCGTCGAGGGAGCCCAGGTCACCGGTGCGGTACCAGCCGTCCTCGTCGAAGGCGTCCCGGGTGGCGGCCTCGTTGTTCCAGTAGCCGCGCATGATGTGGTCGCCCTTGCACAGCACCTCGCCGTCCTCGCCGATCCGGATGGAGACGCCGGGGAAGGGGCCGCCCACCGTGCCGATCTTGTTCAGCGACGGGGTGTTCACCGCGGTGGGCGCGGAGGTCTCGGTGAGGCCGTAGCCCTCGATGATGGTCAGGCCCACGCCGCGGAAGAAGTGGCCGAGCCGCTCGCCCAGGGCGGAGCCGCCGGAGACCGCGTGGCTGGCCTGCCCGCCGACCGCCGCCAGGATCTTGCCGTAGACCAGCTTGGCGAAGAGGGCGTGCTTGAGGCGGAGCCCGAACGGGACGCTCCCGGTGCCCAGCGCCCTGCTGTAGGCGACGGCGGTCTCGGCCGCGGCGGTGAAGATCCTGCCGCGCCCCTCCGACGTGGCCTTCTGCTCCGCCTTGTTGAAGACCTTCTCGAACACCCGCGGCACCGCGAGCAGGAAGGTCGGCTTGTACACCGCGAGGGTGTCGATGAGCTCGGGGCCGGTGGTGGGGAAGTGGCCCAGCACCGTCCGGGACTCGATGCAGCCGATCTGGATGACGCGGGCGAAGGAGTGCGCGAGCGGGAGGAAGAGCAGGGTGGACCGGCCCTCCAGGGTGAAGACCTCCTCCAGCGGGCCCCGGATCACGTTGAGGATGGTGAACAGCAGGTTCCGGTGGGTCAGCTCGCAGCCCTTGGGGCGGCCGGTGGTGCCCGAGGTGTAGATGAGGGTGGCGAGCTCGTCGGCGCCGCCCGCGGTGCGGCGCTCCTCGACCTCGGACTCCTCGACCCCGGCGCCGGTCGCGGTGAACTCGGCGACCCCGCCGTTCTCGATCTCCCACACGTGGGCGAGCTCGGGGAGGTCGGCGCGGATCTCCTCGATGCGCGCGGCGTGCTCGGCGGTCTCCACGAACACGGCCCTGCTGCCGGAGTCGCCGAGGATCCACTGCACCTGCTCGGCGGAGGAGGTCTCGTAGACCGGGACGGTGACCGCGCCGACCGACCAGATCGCGTAGTCGATCGCGGTCCACTCGTAGCGGGTGCGGGCGATCAGCCCCACCCGGTCGCCGTGCCCGATGCCGGCGGCGATCATGGCCTTCGCCAGCGCGACCACGTCGTCGCGGAACTCCTTGCAGGTGACGTCCCGCCACTGGCCGGACTCCTGGCGGCGCAGGGCGACGGTGCCCGGCTCCTCCGCGGCGCGCGCGAAGACGGTGTCGGGAAGGCGCGCTCCCGGGGAGATCTCGACTTTGACGGGCCGGCTGAATTCGCGCACGTGGTGCTCCTGGGCGAACGGGGTTCTTCAGACGAGGGAACGTGACGACGGTAACAACAAAGGCTACCCGCGGGTAGAATCCGTTCTCCTTCGGTATCCGATAGTGACCCGACCGGCGGGGGAGCACCGGACCCGCCCCCGCCATCATCGCACCCGGCCGGCGGGCGGAGCGGGGCGCCGCGCGCGCGGCGCCCCTGAACCCTCTCCGGGTTTCCCCCGGTTCCCGCCCCCGCGGGCACCCCGGCGGCCGCGGCCTCGTTAACGTGGCGGTAGATCCGGAAGAACAGGGGCAGCAGACCATGGCAGAGCCGAACGGGCGCGACACCGGCGCGGGTGCGCGGCGCAGCGGGGAGGACCGGGAGAACACGGCCTCCGCCGACATGATCGACGACGCACTCCGCCTGGTCGACGCCTTGCAGCGCAAACTCATCGTGGCGGGGGTGCGCAAGGGCGTCTCCGCGGCGACCTCCCCGCCCCCGCGCACCGGCGACGTGTGGGAGGAGGCCATCCGGGCCGAGCAGCCGCAGCCGGAGGAGCCGCCGCTCGACCGCTTCGTCGGCGTGGTCCGCACCGCCGCGCCGGAGATCGCCGGCCACCTGGGCCGCGCCGGGGTCGCGCTGTTCGGCGCGCTCGGCGACACCTGGCGCATCGTGGAGGGCGAGTTCGAGCGGCAGCGCCGGGAGGGCGGGGCCCGCGGGGAGGACGCCGGGCAGGGGGACCGCCCCCGGCCCGAGGTCGGCCCCGGCGGCCGGGGCTGACCCGGGCGGCCCCGGCCGCGATGCCGGGGCCGCGTCGCGGATTGGTCCGGACCTTTGGTTTACTCCAATCGTCTGATTCGGTCCGGACCTGCAGAGGAGTCCCCCATGGCGTTGACGATCGGCGTCGACATCGGCGGAACCAAGATCGCCGCGGGCGTCGTCGACCCGGAGGGGCGCGTGCTGCGCCAGGCCAAGCGGCCCACCCCCTGCGGTGACGGCGAGCGGCTCGCGGAGGCCGTCGCCGAACTCGTCGGCGAGCTGCGCAAGGAGGGCGACGGCGAGGAGATCGCCGGGATCGGCGTCGGCACCGCGGGGTTCGTCGACGAGAACCGCTCCCGCATCGTGCTGGCCGGCAACCTCGGCCTGACCGCCGACCCGGTCCGGGAGCGCATCGCGCGCCGCGTCGACCTGCCCGTGGTGGTGGAGAACGACGCCAACGCCGCGGCCTGGGCCGAGGTCCGGTTCGGGGCCGGCCGGGGCTGCCGGGACGCCGTCGTCGTCACCCTCGGCACCGGGGTGGGCGGCGCGATCATCATGGACGGGGAGCTGCGCCGCGGCCGCTTCGGCGCCGCGGGCGAGATCGGCCACTACCGGATGGTGCCCTTCGGCCGCCGGTGCGCCTGCGGCAACCAGGGCTGCTGGGAGCAGTACGCCAGCGGCCGCGCCCTGGTCGCCGAGGCCCGCGACCTCGCCGCCGCCGACCCGGACCGGGCCGCCCGGCTGCTGGAACTGGCCGGCGGCGACCCCGGGCGGATCGAGGGCCCGGAGATCACCCGCGCCGCCCGTGAGGGCGACCAGGGCGCGATCGACTGCTTCGCCGCGGTGGGCGCCTGGGTCGGCGCCGGCCTGGCCGACCTCGCCGCGATCCTCGACCCGGAGTGCTTCGTCATCGGAGGGGGCGTCTCCGAGGCCGGAGAGCTCCTGCTCGCCCCCGCCCGGGAGGCCTACGCCCGCGGGGTCACCGGACGCGCCACCCGCAGGAAGGCCGAGGTCCGCGCCGCCGAGCTGGGCTCCGCCGCCGGCATCATCGGCGCCGCCGACCTGGCCCTGCGCTGACCCGCCCCGGCGGAGGGGTGGCGGCCGCCCGGGCCGGGTAGGCGGACCGTGTGCCGGTACCCGAGGTGAGGCTGGTCAGCTACAACGTGCGCGCGCTGCGCGACTCCGCCGCCGCGGTGGCCAGGGTGGTCCGGGCGTGCGACCCGGACGTGCTCTGCCTGCAGGAGGCGCCGCGGCTGCTGCTCTGGCGGCACCGGAGGCGGCGGCTGGCCCGGGACACCGGCCTGGTGCCCGCGGTCAGCCGGCGGCCCGGCGGGCTGGCGGTGCTGGTCCGCCCCGGCGTGGCCGTGCTGGAGGCGCGGCACCGGAGGCTCAGCCGCCGCCCCGGCCTGCACCTGCGCGCGGTCTCGGTGGCGGTGCTGGACATCGGCGGCCGCCGCCTCGCGGTCGGCTGCACCCACCTGGACCTGGAGGAGCGCGCCCGGCTGGCGCACGCCCGGGAGGCGCTGGGCCACCTGGACCGGGCGGCGCTGCGGCACGGCGCGCCCGCGGTGCTGGCCGGCGACGTCAACTGCGGCCCGGACGGCGCGGCGTGGCGCCTCCTGGCCGGCGGCCTCGCCGACGCGGCGGCGGCCGCCCCGCTCGGTGAGGCCGCCACCTTCACCTCGCGCCGCCCGCGCATCCGGATCGACGGGGTCTTCACCGGCCCCGGCATCGAGGTGGCCGGCGCGGGCGTCCCGGTCGGCCTGGCGCGCCCCGAGGACATGGCGGCGGCCAGCGACCACCGCCCGGTCCTGGCGCTCCTCCGGCTCTGAGCGGCCGCCGGGCGCGCCTCCCCGCCCCGGAAACGCCGGCGGCGGCCCCGCGGGATGCGGGACCGCCGCCGGCCGGTGCCCGCGGGCGCCGGGTCAGTCCTTCTTCGCGGCGCGCTTCTCGCCGCGCCGGGCCTTCCGCTCGCCCTTGCGCTTGGCCCGGTCGGCGCGCCGCCGCTCCTTGGCGTCGGCGTGCTGCTCCTTGCGCTCCTCCTTGGCCGCCGCCTCCAGCTCGCGCTTGACCGACTGGGCGTAGCGGTCCACGTACTCCTGCCCGGAGAGGGCCATCAGCGCGTACATGATCTCGTCGGTCACCGCGCGCAGCACCCGGGGGTCCTTCTCCATGCCGTGGTAGCGGGAGAAGTCGAGCGGCTCGCCGAACACGACCTTGGGGCGGATTCCCAGCTTGGGCACGGTCTTCCCGGGCGGCATGATCTTCTCCAGGTTGATCATCGCCATCGGCACGACCGGGGCCCGGGACTCCAGGGCCAGCCGGGCCACGCCGGTGCGCCCGCGGTAGAGCCGGCCGTCGGGGGAGCGGGTGCCCTCGGGGTAGATGCCCAGCAGCTTGCCCTGCTTGAGCACCTTCAGGCCGGTGCGCAGCGCCCCCTCACTGGCCTTGCCGCCGGAGCGGTCGATCGGGATCTGCCCCACACCGCTGAAGAAGAGCCTGCTGACCAGCCCCTTGACCCCGGTGCCGGTGAAGTACTCGGCCTTGGCCAGGAAGGTGATCTTGCGGGGGAGGGGCAGCGGACCGAAGAAGTGGTCCGAGAAGGACAGGTGGTTGCTGACCATGATCGCGGGGCCCTGCCGGGGGACGTTCTCGACCCCGTAGGCGCGCGGTTGCCACAGCACCGCCAGCACCGGGCCCAGAATCGCCTTCACAACCCAGTAGAACACCGAGAATCACCCCCGCACCCGCGGGTGGTTTCCGGACATGGATGTCGGTTCGCCTTCCCGCTACCACGAACAATCGGGGACATCTTCGCATTGCTCGGGGCCGACTACCAATGTCGGGCGCCCGCGCGGGGGCCCGGAGGGGAGCCGGGGGTGCCCCGCGGAGGGTCGGCGGGTTAGGTTCGAGGCCCGGCCCCCGGCGCGTTCCGCCCCCTGGGGCCGGCGCGGAGACGGCGATGACGAGGAGTCCCCCATGCCGCTGCTGCCCGGAGCAGAACCGCTCAGCCGCACCGGCGGCCCCACAGGGGTGCTGCTCTGCCACGGGTTCACCGGATCACCCCGCTCGATGCGGCCGTGGGCCGAGCACCTCGCCGGCGCCGGGCTCACCGTGGAGCTGCCGCTGCTCCCCGGGCACGGCACCACCTGGCAGGAGATGAACCTCACCGGCAGCGCGCAGTGGCTCGCCGCGGTCGAGGCGGCGCTGCTGGACCTCCGGGACCGGTGCGACGAGGTGTTCGTGATGGGCCTGTCCATGGGCGGCTGCCTCGCCCTGCGCCTGGCCCAGCTGCACCCGGGCGCGGTGGCCGGGGCGGTCCTGGTCAACCCCTCGCTGGCGCTGGAGAACCCGCTCCTCCTCGCCGCCCCGCTGCTCAAGCACGTCCTGCCGTCCACCAAGGGGCTCGCCGACGACATCAAGCGGCCCGGCGTGCGGGAGGGCGGCTACGACCGGGTGCCGACGGCGGCCGCCGCGACACTCCCGGCGCTGTGGCGCGCGACGCGGCGGGGCATGGCCTCGGTGCAGGCGCCGGTTCTGGTCTACCGAAGTCCGGAAGATCATGTCATCGGGCCGCAGAGTCTGCGTATCCTCACGAGTAGGGCGGTCTGTGCGGAGGTCACCGTCCGCTCGCTGGACAACAGCTACCATGTCGCCACCCTGGACAACGATGCGGCCGTGATCTTCGAGGAAAGCCTCGGGTTCGTGCGCGAGCACAGCAGAAGCGGGGAAGGAAGACAGCGATGACGAATCGCCGCGGGAACGGGCTGCTCGCGGACGCCTACGTCCCGCTCATCCTGCTTCCCCCCGCAGCGGCCGACCTCATGCTGGAGGCGCTGGGGCGCTCCGGCATAGCGGCCTACGCGGTGCGCCTGGAATCCGATCCGCTGGACTCCGCACCGGAGGCCGCCGACGCCCCGATCGACCACCTCTACGTGGACGAGTCCGAGCGCGACGCCGCCGAGCGGGTGCTCCGCGCCGAACTGCCCGAGATCGGTGACGACCTGTCCGTCCCCGGCCTGGGCGCCCCCGCCGCGGAGGGCGGGGAGGACGGCGGGGCCGCCGCCCGGACCGCGGCGGACGGCACCGGGGACGACGTCTGGGCCGACCTGGTCGCCCGCTTCTACGAGTCCGACCCGGAGGGCCGGCCGGCCTGGCCGGACGCGGAGAACGTCTCGGCCGACGAGGAGGGGCCGGCGGAGCGCCGCCCCGCGGTCGGCGGCGACCTGCTCGCACCCGACTACGAGGCCGCCGACGAGGCCGCCGAGGAGCGCGAGCGCGCCTCCCGGACCGACGGGGAGGACGGCGCGGACCAGGGCGACCACTACGTTCCGCCTCCGCCGCCCCCGCTGCCCCGCGGAGACATGATCGGCCGGCTGGCCTGGGGCGGCCTGTTCGGCGGCCCCGCCGTCCTGCTGGCCTCCATGCTGGTCGGCGCCCGGCCGGGCTGGCTGGCGTTCTGCGCGGTGGCCGCGTTCATCGCGGGGTTCGTGGTGCTCGTCGTCCGGATGGGCGACCGCGCCTCCGGCGACAACGGCCCGGACGACGGCGCGGTCGTCTGACCGGGGCCCGAGCACACCGCCCACGGCGGAGCGGGCGCGCCGCCGAGAGCGGCCCCGCGAGGTGCCCGCCCGCGACCCCATACCCCCGGCCGCGCCCCGCCGCCGGCGCCGAGCGCGGCCCGCGCGCCAGCCGTCCGGAAGGGGCCAGGCCCCCGCCTGAGTCCTCCTCGCTCCCAGGCCGCCGCAGCCCGTCCGTTCCGTGTCCGGACACCGGTGGTAGGGCGCTCCGGGCGTTCCGCCTTCCCGTTCCGGCTCTCGGAAGGGCCGCGTGCCCGAGCGATGAGGGCGGAGAGGCGCGGGCGCCCGCCCCGCCGGCCCGCCCGTACTCCGGCCGGAGCGGAGGTGTTCCCTCCCGGGCGTCCGGCGCGGTCTTCCGGCTGGGCCGAGCGGAACCGGTGGCCTGTGCACTCGGCCCGTGTGCGGCCGCCGCCGGCCTGCGGGGCCCGCCGGGGCGGGCTGTGAGCCGCCCGATCCCCTGGTCCAACGGGGGACCGGAGCCGCCTCCCGGGGTGCGCGGGACGGGCGGTGCGGCCGCATCGGGACCCCTCCGGGGCCGGCACGCCCCCCTCAGGACACCTCGGCCCCGGCCGCCGCGTGCGGCCGCCGATGGCGCGGCAGTGCGCCCCGGCGGCGGAGCGGTGTCCGCTCCGGCGGCCCGCGACCGCCCGGCCCGCGTTCCGCCGCGGATCCGGCGTCCGGGAGACTGTGCTGTGCGCGGCCCGCGTCCTGCGGGTGAGGGGCGGAGACCGGGAAGGGGAGCGGGCGGTGGGTTTCGAGGCGGCGGTGTGGCGCGCCATAGCGGTGTTCCGCGCGGCCTCCCTGGCCTACGCCTTCTACCAGGTTTTCACCCACCGCGAGCTGCTGCTCCACCCGCTGGGGGCGGCCGCGGTGCTGGCGGTGATGGCGGCCTGGACCGGGTTCGCGGGATACGCCTACGGGCGGGGGCGGTTCGCCGAGCGGCGGCTGGCCGCGGCCGACGTCGCCATCGCGTTCGGCTGCATGGCGGCCACCTACGCCGTGGTGGAACCGGGCTACCTGCGGATGGCGCCGCCGCTGACCACCACCTGGTTCGCCGGCGCCGCGCTGGCCTCGGCGGTGGTCGGAGGGCGCCGGTGGGCGCTCTGCGTCGCCCTGGGGCACGGCGTCGCCGACATCGCCGGCCGGGTGCTGCTCGGCCTGGACATCACCGCCGCGGTACCGCGCGGCGTCGTACTGCTGCTGCTGGCCGGGTACTCGATGGGCTACCTCGCGCACTACGCGCTCCGCGCCGAGCGGCGGCTCGCCGAGGCGGTCGCGATCGAGGCCCGCACCTCCGAGCGGGAGCGGCTGGCCCGGTCCATCCACGACTCGGTGCTGCAGGTACTGGCGATGGTGAGCCGGCGCGGCGCGGAGATCGGCGGAGAGGCCGCGGAACTCGGCCGCCTCGCCGGCGAGCAGGAGGTCCGGTTGCGCACCCTGATCAGCAGCGGCCCTGCGGCCCGGCCGCCCGGGATGGAGGGCGCGGCGCCGCCGGCGGGCGGCAGGGTCCCGGTCCGCCCCGGCGGGGGCGGGGGCGCCCCCGGCGGCGCCGGCGACCTGCGCGCCGCCCTGGCCGGCTACGAGTCGGCGCGGGTCACCTTCTCCGCCCCGGCCGACCCGGTCCCGCTGCCCGCCGACGCCGTCGAGGAGATCGCCGCGGCGGTGGGCGCGGTTCTGGCCAACGTCGAGCGGCACTGCCCGCCGGAGACCCGCGCCTGGCTCCTCCTGGAGGACGAGGGGGAGGCGGTCACCGTGACCGTCCGCGACGACGGGCCGGGCATGCCGCCCACCCGCCCCGCCGAGGCCGAGGCCCAGGGGCGCCTCGGGCTCGCCCAGTCGGTCCTCGGCCGCATCCGCGACCTCGGCGGCGAGACCGAGATCACCACCGCCCCCGGCGAGGGCACCGAGGTCGAGATGCGCGTCCCGCTCTCCCCGGACACCCGGGGCTGAACCCGACCCCGGAGCGTGGAGCCGGAAAAGTCGGCCGGAAAGTGAACCGTTCGGAGAACGGCCGCTACGTACCCGGCATGGCGGATCCGAGCGTGTGGGTGTACGAGGCCGGGAGGGCCGGTCCGGCGGCGATCGCGGCGCCGGCCGGCATCGCGGTGCTGATCGCCGCCGCGACCGCCGGGGCCGGCATCGATTGGGGGCCGCTCGGGGTGTGGGGGGCGAACGCAGTGGTCGCCCTGGCCGCCGGGATGGCCGCGGTCGCGGCGGTGGGACGCGAGCACGCGCTCGAACTGCAGCTCACTCTTCCGGTCTCCTATCGGGTGACCGTACTGCGCAGGCTCGTTCCGGTGGCCGCCGCGGCCCTGGTCGGCGGAGCGGTGGCCGCGGCCGCCGTGGCGGCAGGGCACCCCCGGATCGGGTCGGCCGAGGCGGTGCTCGGCGCGTGCGGCTTCATCCTGCTGACGATCGGTGCGGGGAGCTGGGGAGCGATCCGCACGGGGTCGGCCGCAGGCGGGTCCTCCCTGGTACTCGGGGCGTGGGTGGTGAAGCTCTTCTTCCTGGACCGGCTCGCCGGGCCGCCCGCTCTCCAGACGGTGTTGTTCGGAGCCGGTGCGGCGCTGCTCATCGGCCTCGCCGTGCGGCGGCTGGGGGATACGGAGGCACTGATGGAGAAGGGGCGGCGGGACGAATGACTGTACTTTCGGCGCCGGGGACGTTCGGCACACTGCGCTACGAGGCGCTGATGGCAGTGCGGCGGCGGATCCTCTGGTACGCGATGGCGCCGCTGTCGCTTCTGGCCCTGATGGCGGTCACGAACCTACCGGGCTCCATCGACGACGGCGTCCGGCACGCGGGGAACGCCGCTGTGACGGCCGCGATGATCTGTGTGCCCGGAGTCGTGGTCGCATTGGCCGACCGCCTGGCCGAAGGGACGCGGGCGGGTATGGGGGAGCTGGTCGCGGCCGCGCCGTGCAGCGGGGCGGCCCGCCTGGCGGCGATGCTCGCGGCACCGCTGGGGGTCGCGCTGCTGCCGCCGCTGCTGGTCGTGCTCAGTGCCGGCCTCATGGGGGCGCTGGCCGACGGGGGACCTGTACCGATCGGGGCTGCCCTGCTCGCCTTCGGAGTGGTCCTGCTGCCGGGAGCGGCCGCGGCCACCGCGTTCGCCGCGCTGCTGGGCCTGCTGATGCCCCCGGTCCTGGCGAGGGTGGCCGCCGCGCTGGTCTGGTTCTGGAGCACCATCGCCACACCGCAGCTGAGCCCGGTGCCGACCCCCACGGGAACTCTACTCTCCCCGAGCGGCGGTTATCCGGCGGCGGCCTGGGCGGGACAGCCCGAGGTCCTGGCGCACAGGTTCCTGGACGGCCCGCTGAGCCCGCCGGCCAGTACCGGGTGGGCCCTGGTCAACCTGGCGATCGTCGGCGGGATGACGGTGCTGTTCGTGGTCCTTTCCGGCCTGGCCATCGCCGGGCGCCGGTGATCGGGAGAGAGAACGAGAGGCGACAGGAGCACCGTGCACATCGAGATCAGCGGATTGACCAAGGTGTTCAAGGGCGGGCACCGGGCGCTGGACGGCGTCGACCTGCGCATCGACGGGGGAATGCTCGGCCTGCTCGGCGCCAACGGCGCCGGAAAGACGACTCTGATGCGCATTCTCACAGGGACCGTGCGGCCCACCTCCGGACGGGTCGTCATCGGCGGCCATGATCTCGCCACCGGTGCCGGCCGTACCGCGGCCAAGCGGATGATCGGCTATTTGCCCCAGGAGCTCACCCCCTACCCGGACCTGACCGGTCGGGAGTTCCTCGACTACCTGGCCCTGCTCAAGGGAGTCGGCGACAAGCGCATGCGCCGCGCCCAGATCGACGGCCTGCTCGTTCAGGTCGGCTTGGAAGAGGAGGGCGGCAGACGCATCGCAGGGTACTCGGGCGGCATGCGGCGTCGGATCGGCATAGCGCAGAGCCTGCTGGGCGACCCGCGCCTGATCATCGTCGACGAGCCGACCGCGGGGCTGGACCCCGAGGAGCGTATGCGGTTCCGCTCGCTCCTGGCCTCCCTGGGACGGGAGCGCACGGTCCTGCTCAGCACGCACATCCTCGACGACGTGGGGCAGAGCTGCCCGCACGCCGCGGTACTGGACCGGGGGCGGGTGGTGTTCCAGGGGCGCACCGGGGAGCTGACCGGGGCGGCCACCGGGCGGACCTTCGAGGTTCCGGCGGACGTCCCGCTGGCTTCCGGCGTCGCGCTGGTGAACACCGCGGGCGCGGTGCACCGGGTCATCGCGGCGGAGCCCCCGCCGGGTGCCCGCCCGGTCGAGCCGACCCTGGAGGACGGCTATGTCGCTCTACTCCGGGGGGTTCGCGGAGAGTGATCGGAGGGGGCGCACCGGAGTGAGAGGAGGGGGAGAGGGGGATGAAACGGGCCTCGGGGCATGCCCGGGGCCGCTGGGCGGCGAAGTGAAAAGTGCTCCGTATCGGGCCCCGGTGGTAATTGTTCCTCTTTTTCGGGGTCCGTTCTCGCCATGCCCTTTTTCGGAGGGCCGGCCTGCCGAATGCGGGTGAGTGAAAAGGGGGTTCCGCGGCCCGAACAATGGTTTTGAGAATGGTGCGCTGTTTCTCACGTCCGTTTGCATCTGCCAGGGAAGTGGAGGGGGTGGCCAGAGTCGGTCACCGGCTTCGCCGCTGGTCTTTGGCTTATTTCATTCTATTCCGACTTGAAAAGTGGGGTTCCGTGCAGAGGGGTGGGAAGAGGTGGTGTGCGCGTGCTCTGGGGGTGTCCGAGATCGGACAGCGTTGACGGCGCCCTTCTGACGTGCAATTTCATTGCCGTTTCCGGTCTTTGGGCGGCGGGTGGGCGAATTTTTTGTCTCATGCTCCTTGCGGGGTTGAGGGGGGTGGGTTTCATGGTTTTTGGTCGGGCCGCGGCCGACTTGGCAGGGAAATCGGTGTGCCACTCCCTGGTCGCCGATAGTGAAATTCCATCTGATAGCAGGAGGGTATTGATGAACAGCGACCTGATCGCCGAGAAGTACGACGGTGCTGCCGGTGGCGACATGTTCGACCTGGACCTCGAGGTCAGCGTCGAGGCCACCAGCGTCAGCCCCGCGGTGAGCAGCAACTTCCTGTGCACCCCGGGCTGCACCAGCCCGGGCGGCGGCAGCTTCTGCAGCTACTGCTGCTGACCTTCCGAACCGGCCGGGGCCGCTCTGGGAGCGGTCCCGGCCCCTTTGCGGCGATCGCCGACCGCGAAGAGGAACGCACAGACAGGACGGAGAAGCATGCCGGAACCGTTGTTCGAGGGGTGAGACATCTGCCTCGTCAGGGCTCCGCTGTCCGAAAGGATCACCTCGCTCGGGGCGTCGGTCTCCGCGGAGCCGCGTAGCCGGGAGGGGATGCTGGCCCTGCTGCAGGCCGCAGTGGCCGATCCTTTGCTGGTGGAGGCCGTGGCACTGGCCTCGTCGAGTCTTTCCGGGGTATTGGACCGGGTGGCCTCCGGGAACGCCGGAGGGCTCTCCGACAAGCGGTTGCGGAAAGCCGTGCTCTCCGTGCAGCGCTACGACGTCCGGCTGCGTACCCGCCCGACCCCCTTCGGGGTCTTCGCCGGCGTGTGCGCCGGCAGGTTCGGCCCTTCGGCGAAGATCGCCCGGGGGAGGCGGCACCGCACCCGGACCCGGATGGACATGGAGTGGCTGCAGAGCATCGTGCACCGCCTGGAGCGCGATCCGGCGGTGCTCCGCGGGGTGCGCGTCCAGTCTCACCAGGCCCTGGTGGTCAGCGGAGGGCGGGTGGTGCTGCCCGCGCCTTCCACCCAGGGGGCGCCCGTCGACGCCTCGGCTCCCAGCCGGGTCTCGGTCCGAGCCTCGGCGCCGGTCCTGCTGGCCGTGGAGCGGGCGGTCAGGCCGCTGCCCTTCAGCGAGCTGAGCGCCCTCGCGGCCGAGCGGTTCCCCGGAACCCCCATGCCGCGGATCGAGGGCCTGCTCACCGCGCTGATCGGTCAGGAGATCCTGATCACCTCGCTCCGTCCGCCCCTGAACGGGAGCGATCCCTTGGACCACCTGCTCGCGGTACTCCCCGCGGAGGGGAGCCTGGACGGCGATAGCGGAAGAATCCATGGCGAACTGGTCGAACTCGACCGGATGCGCAAGGAGTACGACGAGACCCCGGTCGGCTGCGGCCATCGCGAGCTGGTCGGCCTGCGTACCCGGGCCGAAGCGCTGGAAGCGGCCGCGACACCACTGCACATCGACACCGGACTCGACGCCGAAGTGCGCTTCCCCGAGGAGGTCCGGCGCGAGGTCGAACGGACCGCCGAAGTGCTCTGGAAGCTGTCCACGCCACGCCTGGGCATGCGCTCCCTGCGCTCCTACCACGCCTGGTTCCTGGAGCGCTACGGCGTGGACCGCATGGTCCCGCTCCTGGAGCTGCTGGACGAGAACCGCTCCCTGGGAGCCCCGCCCGGGTACGACTGGCCGCCTTCGGAGCGACCGGAGGAACAGCCGGAGGAGGCGTACCACGCCCGCCGCGACCGGGCGCTCGCCCGCCTGGTCGCCGATGCGCTCCGGTACGGCCTGCGTGAGGTGCGCATCGACGACGAGGTGCTCGCCGAACTCGTCCGGGATCGGGCGGACGAGGCGGACCTGCCGAACTCCTGCGAACTCTACGTGCACGTCGTGGCGCCCTCGGAGCAGGCCATGGAGTCCGGCGAGTTCCGCGTTGTCCCCGCCCCCAACCCCGGCTCGCATCATGCGGGGGCGACCCTGGGGCGCTTCGCCGACCTGCTGGGGCCGGTCCAGGCGGAGTTCGAGGTCCTGCGGAGCTCGGTTCCCGGACACGTCCGCGGCGCCGTGACGGCGGATCTCTCCTTCACCCCCCGCTCGGGCAAGGCCGCCAACCTGGCCCATGTGGCTCCGCACACCGGGGCCCGCATCGCCTCCGGGCTCCCCGACGTCACCGGGCCCGAGGAGCTCAGACTCTCGGACCTAGCGGTCGGTGCGACCTTGGAGCGGTTCTGCGTCGTGCATGTACCCACCGGCCGCGAGGTCCTGCCGGTGCTGCCGAGCATGATCAGCCCGGAGGCGCAGGCCTCTAATCCCGTCCGCTTCCTGCACGAGGCGGGCAACGAAGGACAGCGGCTGTGGGAGCCGTGGGACTGGGGGCCGATGGCGAACGCGCCTTTCCTGCCGGGCGTCCGGTACGGACGCACCCAGCTCGCTCCGCCCACGTGGCGGCTGGATCCGCTCTGCGCCACGGCCGCCTCCCAGCCGAGCGCCGAGGAGTGGGGGAGAGCACTGGACGCCTGGCGCGAAGAATGGAGACCGCCGCGCCGGATCCTCGCCCTCAGCACCGACCAGCGGCTGATGCTGGACCTCGACGACCCCTGAGACCGGGACCTGCTCTGCGACGAGCTCCGCAGAAACCCCGAACTGCTCGCTCGGGAGATACCTGGTGAGGGGGAGGGGTGGTTGGACGGCGGGGTCGGCGGCCACCTCATGGAGGTGGTCGTCCCCTTGGTGCGGCGCCGCTCCGAACCGTCCCGGGTGCCTTATCAAGGGCGGATCGAACCGAGGCGGACCAGGCACGGGCTCGGCGGGCCCTGGCTCTACCTCAAGCTGCGGACCGCCCGCCGCACACAGGACGACCTGGTCCGGGGCCGCCTCGGAGAGCTCGTCGAGGCCGCCGCCTCGGCCGGCGCCGAACGCTGGTTCTTCATCCGCTACACCGAGGGGGGCGAGCACTGGCTGCGGGTCCGCTTCGGCGGCCCACCGGACATCTTGTGGTCCGCGGTCGCCCCCGCAGTGGGGGCGGTCCTCGCGGAGTGGGAACGGAACGGCGTCGTCGCCGGCCACCTCGTGGACCAGTACGACCCCGAGGTGGAGCGCTACGGCGGCCCGGCGGTCCAAGCGGCGGCCGAACGGCTCTTCCAGGAGGACAGCACGGCGACCGTGCGGCTGCTGCGGATGCTCCGGGACGCGGATGCGGTCTCTCTGGACCGGGAGGAGGCGGCGGCGGTCTCGCTCGCCTCGCTCGCGCACGCTTTCGGCCCGCCGGCCCCGGGGCAGTCGTGGGTGGCGGAGTTCGCTGACGATCCCGCGGCCGCCTGGCTGTCGGTGACCGGGACGCACCGGGAGGTCCCCGACCGCTATCGGGCGGACCGGGAGGCATGGCGCGCCCTGCTCGACCCGGTCGGCGGATGGCCCGGGCTCCGCTCCCGCCTGGGCGGGGAGTCACTGCTCGAGGCGCTCGCGGAACGCGACGCGGCGGCCGCGGAGTACGGGACGCTGCTCCGGGACGCAGCCGCCCGAGGAGAGGGCGCCACCCCCCAGGCGAGGGTCGCGGGAAGCCTTATGCACATGACCTGCAACCGCCTCTTCGGCGGTGACTCCGACCGGGAGCGCGACCTGCTCGGCATCGTCCGTGCCGCGGTGCACGACAACCGGAAGCGCAGGAGGTACACGCGATGACGACGGTGCAGAGTGGACGGCGCGAGGAGGCGGGGGACCGGGAGCGCCTCGCCGCCGAAGCGGTCCGGGCCGCAGAGGACGTGGCGGAAAGGCTGGCCGACCCGGAACGGGTGGCGGCCGTGGCTGGGCGGGACGGCAACAGGGAACCGGTGTACGGTGCGCCTGTCTGGGAACCCACCACACTCTCCCACGGTCACCCGGGCATCGCTCTCCTCCACGCGGAGCTCTCCGCGGTCGACGGAGGCTGGGCCGAGGTCGCGCACCGGCACGTTCGGGCGGCGGCCGAGAGGTTGTCGTCCTCACCGAGCGTGGGACTGTTCGGCGGACCGGCCGCCGTGCTCGCCGCGACCCAGGCGTGCGCCCACCGGGTACCGGGCAGTTACGTGAAACTGCGCCGTCGGCTCGCCGACTGGCTCGCCCGGGACCAGACGGAGCGCCTGGCGGCGGCGTCCGCTCGCCGCGAGGCCGGTGAGGTCGGTGTCGGATGGCACGACTACGACGTGATCAATGGACTCTCCGGGACCGGGCGCCTGCTCCTGGAGGCCGCGGACGACCCGGTGGAGCGCGGCCCCGACACGGAGGCCGCGCTGGAGGGGACGCTGCGGCATCTGGTCCGCATCACCGAACCGATCCGGCACGGCGGGCGCGAGCTTCCGGGCTGGTGGGTTCCGAACGGGCGGCAGCCGGTCGAGCAGGACCGCCGAGACTACCCCGACGGCGATTTCAACCTCGGCCTGGCCCACGGGATCCCGGGGCCGCTGGCCCTGTTCGCGGCCGCGCTCGACCGCGGGCGGGAGGTTCCGGGGCAGCGGGAGGCGATGCGGCGGATCGCCGAATGGCTGCTGTCCTGGCGCCTGGAGGACGGCGCCGGGGCCTACTGGCCCTGCCGGGTGAGTCTGGAGGAGCAGTGCTCGCCGGAGCGCCCCGGCACCGCTTTCACTCGGACGGCTTGGTGCTACGGGGCTCCCGGAGTGGCGAGTGCCCTGTACCGGGCGGGCCTCGCCGCGGGCGTCCCGGGATGGTGCACGGCGGCGACCGATGCGCTGCGCTCGGCCCTGGAGCGGGATGAGCGCCTCTGGCGGCTGGAAGGAACGACCGTCTGCCACGGACTGGCCGGCTTCCTGCACGTCCTCTGGAGGGTGGGGAGCCGCTCCGGGGACCCGGTGCTCCTAGAGGGGGCCGCGCGCCTGGCACGCGATGTGCTCGGGCGGCAGGACGGGGCGGCCGCGTTCCTCTTCCCCCACCTGGTCCCGGATTCACCCGAGGGATGGCGGGACGAGAGCGCCTCGGTCCGCCCCCTGGACATCGCCGGAGTACTGGAAGGCGCGGCGGGCACCGCGTGCGCGCTGCTCTCCTTTGCCCGGCAAGGGGAGGCGGACCCGGTCTGGGACCGCTGCCTGGCGCTGAGCTGACGGAAAGGAACGCCGACTGAGATGAAGGAGGAGACAGCCGTGGCGGACGGTTCCGACGGCGGGGCGGCCGTGCCGAAGAGGCTCCTGCTGGGGGTGAGCGGATCCATCGCCCTGCTGGCCCTCCCCTCCTACCTGTACGCTTTCCGGGCAGCGGGGGTGGAGCAGATCGCCGCAGTGTTCACCCGCACGGCAGAGCGGATGCTGCCGGCGGCGGGGATGCGCGCGATCTGCGAGGGCGTTTACACCGAAGACGAGCACGGCAGGGGACACGTCGCCCTTGGCCGGTGGGCCGACCGGATGCTGGTGCTCCCGGCGACGGCCCACACCCTCGGCTGCCTCGCAGGCGGACTGGCCCCCAACCTGCTCTGCTCGGTGGCACTGGCAGCCGAATGCCCGGCCGTGCTCGTGCCCGCGATGAACCCGGCGATGTGGCGCAAGGCCGCGGTGCGGCGCAACGTCGCCCGCCTCCGGGAGGACGGCTACGACGTGGTCGACCCCCTTCCAGGGACCACCTACGAGGTGGCCACGCATTCGCTGGTCCAAGGGCTTGCGCCGCCCCCTCCCGAAGAGATATTGCGCCGCCTGTCACCCGGGCCCGCCGGCGTCCGGGAGGCCGGGTGAAGGCGGCAGGGGCATCGTCGGACGGCCTGCTGGAGTGGTTGGAAGCCAACCTCGAGTGGTTCGACCCCGAACGCTGGGCCCGCTACCTCCCGGTGCGGCGCTTTCCGGGGACGCCGGTACTGGAGCTGCTGTCCGTCCTGCGGGCACTGCGGCGCGGACCGCGTGCGAACGATGTGGAACGCCTGGTCCCTCCTGTGCTGGAGTTGGCCGAAGCGGTGGCGGGAAGCGCCTCCTTCGACGCCCGGATGCGGAGGGCGGACGACTCGTTCGCCTACCACGTGTGGCTGCTGGCGCTGATCGAGGAGCTGGGCGGGTGCGCGGAGTCCGGCCGCGCTCAGGCCCGGCGCCTCCTCGAAGTCGGAGCCGGGGACGTCGCCGGCCGGTACCGGCCCCCGGCCGGGGCCCTGGAACTGGGGTACGTCCTGGAATTGGCCGGGATCGACGCGGGGCTGCCCAGGACCGCCGAGCTCTACCGGCGCTGCGCACCGCACTTCTCCGCGGACCCGGTGCACCTCACCGACGGTGACGCCTACGGAATCACTCACATCCTGTTCTACGCGACCGACTTCGGAGCCCAGCGTCCGGACGGCCCGGACCGCGGCAGAACCGTGCTCCGCCTGCTCGGCACCTATCTGGCCGAAGCCGACTTCGATCTCTCCGCGGAGCTGCTGTTCTGCGGGCGGATCCTGGGGCTGGACGGGCACCGGTTCGTCGAGCACGGGCACCGGTCGCTGGCCGCCGCCCAGCACACCGACGGCGCCATGCCCAGCCGCCTGTTCGACCCGGTTACCGCGGCTGGGGCCACCGGCGAGCGGGCCCGGGCCTACGTGTTCGGCACCTGCTACCACCCGACGATCGCGGCGGCCCTGGCAGTCGCCGGAGGAGGCCCCGGATGATGTGGCTGAGGCCCGATCTGCTGGCCGAGGCGTCCGACCGGCTGCGCGCCTCGGCGTCCCCCGCCGCCCCGGTGGAACGGGCCGTGGACGGTGGCCCGTGCGACCCGCTCGACCTGCTGGGAGCGGATCCCGGGAGCGCCGCCGAGCGGCTCGCGGCGCTGCCCGCCGGGGAGATCCGGGACGAAGACAGGGAACTGTACGGCGTCGCCCTGGAGTCCGCGGTGGCCGTTGCGGTCCGGGCGGGCGATCTCGCGGCCGCGGCCGCGCTCGCCCGCGCCGCTGCGCGCCTTGGCCCGGAGGGGGCGGAGGCGGCGGTGGGGGAGCAGCGGCATTCATCATCGCCAGGCAGCTTCCGGACGGCGGGTTTGGGCCGGAAGCACCGCCCGGCGCGGCGGCTGCCTGCGCGGATGCGCTCGACGAGGTCCTCGCCGCGGTCGGCGGCGGGAGGGAAGGAGGCGGTGAGCGGTGACGATGGCCGACGAAGAGGCAGCCGTACGGCCGAGGGCAGGCAGTCCGCTGCGTACTCTGTGGGGGCATGCCCTCCGTCACCGGTGGATGCTCCTCGCGGGAGGCGGGCTCGCCCTGGCCGGCGGGGCGACCGGACTGGCGCAGCCGCTGGTCGCCAAGGCGGTGATCGACGGAGTGGCCGAGGGGACCTCGCTGGCCCGCCCGCTGGTCCTGCTGGGCCTGCTGGTCGTGGGCGGTGCACTCGTCCAGGCGTGCGGGGTCTACCTGCTGGAGCGCACTGCCCAGCACATCGTTCTGGGGGCCCGCAGCCGGTTGTTCACGGGGATGCTGAGCCTGAAGGTGGGCGAGGTGGACCGGCTCAAACCCGGTGACCTGGTCTCCCGGGCCACCGCGGACACCACGCTGCTGCGTTCCGTGGCCACCAGCGGGTTCTCCCAGGCCGCGTCCAGTGTCCTGCTGATGGCCGGGGCGATCGTCCTCATGGGCCTTTTGGACCCGGTCATGCTCACCGTGGCGCTGGGAGCGCTGCTGGGCCTGGTCGCCGTGATGGGCCTCGTCCTCCCCAGGATCGGGCGCGCCACCGTCGCCGCCCAGGAAGCGGTCGGGGACATGGGGGCGCGGCTCGAGCGGGTGTTCGGAGCCTTCCGCACGGTCAAGGCGAACGGCGGGGAGAAGGCGGAGGGGGCGGTGCTGGAGCGGGCGGCCCGGCAGGCCTGGCGCAGGGGCGTCGACGTCGCCGGCTGGACCGCGGCCTCGATGACCGTCTCCGGGCTGGCCATGCAGGTGTGCTTCCTCGCGGTCCTGGGGGTCGGCGGCGCCCGGGTGGCCTCCGGAGCCCTGGAGGCGTCCTCGTTGATCGCCTTCCTGCTGCTGCTCTTCTACCTGTCCTCCCCAATCTCCACCCTGGTCGACGCGGTGACTGCGCTGCAGGCGGGGCTGGCGTCAGTGCAGAGGATCGAAGAGGTGCAGGCGCTGCCCAAGGAGCGTCAGGAGGGACGGGCGCCGCACGCGCCGCCGGAATCGGGGGCGGATCCGGGGAGCGTCTCCTTCGAGGGCGTCTCGTTCCGCTACAGGCCGGACCTCCCGCCGGTGCACAGCGGGGTGGACTTCGCCGCGCCCGGACGGGGCCTGACCGCGCTGGTGGGTCCTTCGGGGGCGGGGAAGACGACGGTGTTCTCCCTGATCGAGCGGTTCTACGATGCCGAGGCGGGAACCGTCCGCTTCGAGGGGGTGGACGTGCAGGACTGGCCGCTGGCCGAGCTGCGCGGGGCCATCGGCTACGTGGAGCAGGACGCGCCGGTCCTCGAGGGTACCCTCCGGGAGAACCTGACGCTGGGGCGCGCCGCAGACGAGGAGGAACTGGCCGAGGTGGTCCGGAGGACCCGCCTCGAGCACCTGGTGGCCGGGCTGCCCGACGGCCTGGACGCGCCGGTCGGCCACCGGGGGACGACGCTGTCGGGCGGGGAGCGCCAGCGGATCGCGATCGCGCGGGCGCTGCTGCGCCGGCCCCGTCTGCTCCTTCTGGACGAGGCGACCTCACAGCTGGACGCAGCGAACGAGACCGCTTTGAAAGAGGTGATCCTCGATGTCGCGAAGGAGACCGGCGTCATCGTGGTGGCCCACAGGCTTTCGACGGTGACCAGCGCGGACCGCATCGTCGTCATGGACGCTGGGCGTGTCCGGGCGACGGGGAGCCACCAGGAGCTTCTGCGGGGGGACGAACTCTACCGGGACCTCGCAGCGGCCCAGCTGATCACCGCGGGGGACTGAGGAGGCCGGAGCCCGGGAGCTCCGGCCTCCCCTCAGCGGACGCCGCTGGACGTCTGCTCCACCAGGGAGAAGAAACCACTCTCCAGGTCGCCGTCGCGGGCCAGGCCGTCCAGCGGTCCCTCATAGCGGGTGCGGCCGTGCACCAGGACACCGACCCGGTCGCAGGTGCGGGAGATCTGGTCGAGCTGGTGGCTCGAGACGAACACGGCGGTTCCGGCGTCTGAGAGCCGGCGTAGCAGGCCGCGGATGTCGCGCATGCCGATGGGGTCGAGCCCGTTGGTCGGCTCATCGAGGATGAGTAGGCCGGGTGAGCCGATCAGGGCGATCGCGATCCCCAGGCGCCAGCGCATGCCGAGGGAGTAGGCGGAGACCCTGCGGTCGGCCACCTGCTCCATCCCGACCAGCGGCAGCAGTTCGCCGACGGCCAGATCGGGGGAGACGCCGCGCAGCTTGGCATGCGCACGGACATGCTGGCGGGCGCTCATCCGCGCCCACAGTCCCGGGCCGTCGACCAGCGCTCCGATGCCGCGCAGGGAGTCCCGGGTGAACGGGCGGCCGGCGACCTCTACCGTCCCGGAATCGGGGACGAGCAGCCCGGAGATGCACTTCATCAGGGTGGTCTTGCCCGCCCCGTTCGGGCCGAGCAGGCCGTACACCTCGCCTTGCGCGACCTCGAGGTCGACCCCCTGCAGCGCCTGATTGCGGCCGAGCTTCTTGGAGAGCGCGCTGATGCGCAGTGCCGGTGTCATGAGAGCTCCTTGCGGTTGACGTGGCGGGCGGCAACGGCGACGAGCACCGCGGCGAGCCCTGCTGACAGTGCGATGACCAGCGGGAGGACCCCGGTGGAGGCCAAAGGGTCCCCAGGTGCCAGGGGGACGCCGCTCGCCTCGATCCCGGCCAGCGGGACGACCGCGCGCATCGGCCATACCGGCGGAACGGCCCACCAGAACGGCTGATCGGCCACGGTTCCGGCGAGCACCATGCCGACGACACCGATGGCGGCGGTCACCGGAAACCCCCACTTCTCGGCGGTGAACAGGCACAGGGCGAGAGTGCCCGCCCCCGCCACCCACGGAATCAGCACCCCGCCGGGCACCTCGGCCACCGCGCTCGCCCCGCCGAGCGCCGCAGCGGCCGCGGCGAGCAGCAGCGCCAACAGGAGCGCGCTGGCCAGGCCGACCGCGAGCAGGGCGCAGTACTTGGCCGTGAGCAGGCGGTGCCGGGGAAAGGCGTAGCCGTACAGCAGGCGCCGGGCGTCCCGGTCGGCGCGGATCGACATCGCGCTGTAGAGGGCGCAGCCCATGGGCTGGAACACCCCCCAGAAGAGCAGTGTGACGCTGAACCACACCCCCCAGACGTCGCCGCCCTTGCCCTCCGGGGAGAAAGCCGCGATCAGTCCGAGCGGCATGACCAGGACCAGGGGCAGGAGCAGCGCCATCCAGAACGGGAAGCCGCGGCGGAGGCGGCCGAGCTCCAGAGCGATGACGGTGAGGAGGGAAGGATCGTCCCTGGCGGTGTGGCGGGTGCCGGTTCCGGGGCCAGTGGCGGTCATGTGGTCCTCGATTCCTCAGACTGGGCGTCGGACGGGTGGAGAAAGCGGTCGGTGTCCGCCACGGACAGCACCGCGGCGATGTCGGAAAGGGTCTCGGCCTCGGACCGGACGGCCGCCGTGGCGCCGAAGTAGAGGGCCACCTCGTCGGCACCGGCCTCGAAGTAGTGCCTCACTCCCTCAGAGATCTCCTCGGGCGATCCCCATAGGAAGAGGCCGGAGTCGACCAGCGCCGCGGCCGAGGCGTCGGGGTCGGCCGGATCCACGGGGACCCCGGCCTCTGCGAGCATGGCCCGGTAATGCGCCCCTTGGAAATGGCCCTGATGAGCGATTCGGGCCAGGCGGACCGGATCGGCCCCCGGCGCGGCGACGGCCGCCGAGACCGCGCAGACCGTTCGGGGGACGGGGCGCCCGGAGCGCGCAGCGCCCTGCTCGATGGCCGGGCGGAGCGCGCCCCGGAGATGGTCGGGAGGGACCAGCCAGGTGATCGCGGCGTCGGCTGACTCGCCGGCGACCTCGGCCATGCCCTGGCGCAGGACGCCCACGGCGACCTCCACCGGGGGGTGCGGTGCCGGAGGGAGGGCGCCGTGCATGGAGAAGTACGTTCCGTCGAGGTCGACCGCCTCCCCCCGCACCAGGCCCCGGGTGATCGCCAGGTACTCGCGCACCGCGGTCAGCGGACTTCGGTAAGCGCGGCCGGCGAGCAGGCGCTGGAACTCCGGGCTGCCAGGACCGAAGCCCGCGATGAAGGGCTTCCCGGTGGCGACGGCGGTGGATCGGGCCCGCATGGCCGCCTCCATCGGGTGGGACAGCGGCATCAGCGCCACCCCGGTCCCTGCGGGGACGGGGTGGCCGGACCGGGCGGCGTGCGCGATCCCCAGGTGCGAATCGAAAGAGAAGGATTGCGCCGCCCACAGGCGGGCGGCCCCGTGGCGTGCCGCCAGTGCGGCGTAGGGCGTGAACCGCTCCGCCCGCTCGGGAGAGACGGGCAGGTAAATGGAGAGGAGTGTCATCGGGTCAGAGCTCCCGCCGGTCGATGTAGAAGGATCCGAACAAGAGGAGGAGGGCGGTCAGCGCCAGGGACATCAGTGCGATGACAGGGAGTACCGAGGTGTCGAGGAGCGGGTGGCCGTCCGGGAGGGCGCCGCCCAGCAGCGGGGTCTCGCCCAGCGGCAGGGCCGACCGCGTCGGCCAGGAGGGCGGGAAGAACCACCACACGGGCTTGTCCCCGAGCAGCGCCCCGAAGAGCGTTCCGGCTACACCCGTGCAAGCGGCTCCCGCGACTCCCCACGCCTCGGAGGCGAGCAGGCACAGCACGAGGGTCGGGAAGGCGGCGAGCACGGGGATGAGGGCCCCTCCGAACGCCGCCGGGACGTCCGCCGGCGCGTTCATCGCCAGCGATGTCACCGAGACCAGGGAACCGAGGATCAGGGCCGAGGCTGCCCAGATGAGGATGATGGCGGTGAACGTCCCGAAGAGCAGCCTGCGCCGGGGGAACGCGTAGCCGTACAGCACCCGCCTGGCGTCCTCGTCGATCTGACCGGCCGAACCCGCGTACAGTGCCCCGCACATCGGTACCAGCAGAGACCACAGGAAGACGGTGAGGCCGAACCAGTGGCCGTAGACGAAGTCCCGGGTGCCGGCGGGCTCCATCAGCACGGTGGCGGCGAACAGGGCGCCGAGAGCGGCCGGCAGCAGAAGGCTGAGCCAGAGGGGAAGCCCGTGGCCCAGCCGTACCAGGGCGAGCGCGGATACGGTGGCCGCCGAGGGGTCGTCCCGGACAGGGGCCCCTCGCTTCGAAGGCGTTCCCGCGGTGGACATGGTGCATTGCTCCCTCGTGTCTCCGACGCTGTTCCGGGCAGTACGTAGCGGAGCGGAGGGCACCGGTTCACAGGGAGTGTCGGCCGATCGCGGGTGAGGGGCCCGGGGCCGGTTACCAGCCTCTTGGAGAGGGCGCTGCGCCCCGGGCGCGCCGACGGGGGCGGGACGTCCGGACTCCCGGGTCAGCTCGGTCGGGGCGGGTTCTCCGGCGGTTCTGCGCGATCGGTCCGCAGATCGGCCATCAGCGCCGCATAGCCGTCCTCCAGAGACGGGGCGGTCGGGCGGGCACCCGGCGGGGGCATGTCGGTGACGATCCGCCGCTCGGGCGCGCCGCCGGTGCCGGGGAGCAGGAAGACCCGGTCGGCGGCGATCTCGGCGAGGCCGGCGGCGGGGCCGCTGTAGGCGGTCCGGCCGCCGGCCAGCACGGCCACATCCGGGCAGAACGCCGCGGCGTCGTCCAGCAGGTGGGTGGAGAGCAGCACGGTCCGCTCCGCGCCGAGGCCGGACAGCAGGCCGCGCAGCCGGATCCGCTCCTCCACGTCCAGGCCGGCGGTCGGCTCGTCCAGCAGCACCAGCTCCGGATCGCCCAACAGCGCCTGGGCGATGCCGACCCGGCGCCGGGTCCCCGCGGACAGTGAGCCGATCCTGCGGTCGGCCTCGAACACCAAGCCGAGCCGGTCCAGCAGCTCACCGGTGTGGCGGCGGCGCTCCCGCGGGGCGTCGATCCCCTTGAGCAGGCCTATGTGGTCGAGGAAGTCCCGCGGTGTCAGATCGGGGTAGAGCGCGGCGTTCTGCGGCAGGTACCCCAGGGCACGGCGGAGCGCCCGCCTACCGGCCCGGGTGCGCAGGTCCAAGCCACCGGCGCTGACCCGGCCAACGCGCACCCGGAGCACCCCGGCGAGCAGCCGGATCAGCGTGGTCTTCCCGGCGCCGTTGGGGCCGAGCAGACCGAAGACGCCTGGCCCGAACTCCGCGTCGACGCCGTCGAGCACTCGGCGGCGCCGGAACGAGTGGGCCAGGCCGCTGATCGCGACGTGCACGCGGCGGCTCCCCGAACCAGGTCTGGCGGGGCCGAGCCCGGCTCAGCCCTCCGGAAGGGCGCGGTCCTCCCGGGCGACCAACCGCGCCGCCCAGGCCAGCAGGGCCGCGGCGAGCAGCAGGCTCACCGGCCCGGTGGACCACACCGGGCCGATGGTATCGGTCAGCGGCCCCAGAGGTCCCCGGGTCGCCGGTCCCGCCCCCGCCGCGAGCGTGGAGAGCAGCCATGAGGAGGCGCCCAGCACCGCGCCGACCACCGGCGAGCGCCAGACCGAGCCGAACACGGCCAGCGCGGACCCGAGCAGCGCGGGCCCCAGCCAGGATGCGACCAGCACCGCGGCGTCCCCCGGCCCGCCGTGCATCAGCCCGGCCGCCAGCGAGACCGCGCCGGCCACCGCAAGGTCCGCGCCGAGCACCAGGGCCAGCCGGGACAGCCACACCGCCACCGGCGGCACCCGCATGGTGCGCATCAGCTCCATCCGCGGGTCGCGCCGCGGCTCGCATGCGGCCAGCGCGCCCACCGTCACCAGCAGGGTCGCCCCCGGCCCTAGGAACAACGCGCCGAGCCCCGGGGACGGAGCCTTCAGAGCGGCGGCGAGCAGCACCGCGAACCCCACCGCGGACAGCGGCCACAGCAACCGGGGGACCATCCGGGCCTGCCGTGCCACCAGCCCCGCGACCAGCCGTAGCGACGCCCGCGCGGAGAGCCCGGGGGCCGCCGCGGGGCCGCGTGCGGACCGTTCCGCGGCCAGGGCCGGGGCGATCAGCGCGTCGAAGGAGGGCGGGCGGGGCTCTGGTCCGTCCGCGCGCAGCACCGCGCCGAGCCGTGCGGTCCCGGCGACCCGGGCCGCGCACTCCGGGCAGCCGTTCAGGTGACCGCGGGCGCCGGTCTCCAGATCGCCGGACCCGCGCCCGCCGGCCAGCCGGATCTGCTCCTCGTTGAGATGGGTCATTCAGTTCACCAGCCCTCGGCGGAGCGCGCCGGCGAGGCGCGCGCGGGCCTTCGACATGCGGCTCTTCACGGTACCGACGGGGATGCCGAGCACTTCGGCGATCTCCGGGTAGGGCAGCTCCTCGACCAGGGCCAGGTGCACCACTTCGCGGTGCCTGCGGGGTAGCGCGCCGATCGCGGTGAGGATCTCCCGGTGCCCGGCCGCAGCCAGCACCTCTGCCTCCACATCGGCGCCGGCGTCGGCCGGGTCCGGGGCCTCCTCGCCGTCCAGCGTCACGGTGGCCGGTTCGGCTCGGCGCAGCCGGTTGTGCGCCTGGCGCCGGGCCACGCCGAGGATCCAGCCGCGCACCGAGGAGGCGCCGCGGAAGGTGCCCGCGGAGCGCCACACGGCGAGCCAGCTCTCCTGCATGATCTCCTCGGCGGCGCCGGCGTCCGAGGTGAGGCGGCGCAGCAGCCGCAGCATCGCCCCGGCGTGCCGGTCGTACAGTTCGCGTAGGGCGCCCTCGTCGCCCTGGGCGACGGCAGCCAGCGCTCGGTGGTCGGGATCCACGCCGGGTACGTAGCGGGCGAGGCGCGGAAGGTTCACTTCTTCTGCTCCGGGGCGCGGGGGTCAGGCCAGGGGCGGGCCCTGGCCGGGTTCTTCCTGGTAGGAGTAGCGCTGTTCGGACCAGGGGTCGGCGATGTTGTGGTAGCCGCGCTCCTCCCAGAAGCCGCGGCGGTCGCCGGTGAGGTACTCGATCGCGCGCAGCCACTTGACGCTCTTCCAGCCGTACAGCTGCGGGACGACCAGGCGGAGGGGATGGCCGTGCTCGGGGGTGAGCGGGGCGCCGTCGCGGTGGGTGGCCAGCAGCACGCCCTCGGCCAGGAAGTCGTCCATCCGGACGTTGGCGCTGTAGCCGTACTCGGCCCAGACCATGACGTGGGTGGCCTCCGGTGCGGGGGGCGCCAGCGCGACCAGCTCGGCGGCGGGGACGCCGCTCCACCGCACCCCCGGCAGGGTGAACCTGGTCACGCAGTGGAAGTCGGCGGCCACCTCGGTCCGGGGGAGGGCGGAGAACTCCTCCCACCTCCACCGGTGGCCCTCCGGTCTCTCGGTCGCCCCGTAGACCCGGAAGTCCCAGCGGTGCGGGCGGAACCGGGGCACCGGGCCGTAGTGCACCGGCGTGTGGTCACGCGGGATGTACTGCCCCGGTGGCAGCCGCTTCTCCGGCACTGTGTCCCCTCCGTCCGCCTCCCGCCATCCTGCCAGCCCCCGCCGGCGGGTGCTCCGCGCGCCCCCGGTGTGACCGGCGCCGCACGGAACCGTCGCCGGTGTGCGCTATAGTCGCTGCCATGCAGCAGAGCTTTTGGCGCTTTTATGGCTACCGGCCCACGGGATGGACGGTCGCCCGCCGAGCGCTGCTCTAGACGGACGAACCTCGAAAAGCCCCGGGCCGGCAGGCCCGGGGCTTTTTCGTGGTCCCGGACCGAAGCCTCCACCGCCCGGTTCCACACACCCCGATCGCCGAAGGAACCCGATTCATGGTCATCGTCATGGCGCCCGACGCCACCTCCGACAACATCGACAGCCTGGTCGATCTGGTCGCCACCGCCGGGGGTGAGGCCTACGTGACGCGCGGCGTGAGCCGCACCATCATCGGCCTGGTCGGCGATGTCCGGCAGTTCGAGACCCTCGACCTGCGGGCGATGCCCGGGGTCAGCGACGTGCTCCGCATCTCCGCCCCGTACAAGCTGGTCAGCCGGGAGAACAACGCCGAGCGCTCGATGGTGAGCGTGCGCGGCGTGCCGATCGGCGGCGGCCACAACACGGTCATCGCCGGCCCCTGCGCGGTGGAGACCCCGGAGCAGACCCTGGAGGCCGCCCGGATGGCGCAGGCCGCCGGCGCGGCGCTGCTCCGCGGCGGCGCCTACAAGCCGCGCACCTCCCCCTACGCCTTCCAGGGCCTGGGCGAGGCGGGCCTGAAGATCCTCTCCGACGTGCGCGACGAGACCGGGCTGCCGATCGTCACCGAGGTGGTGGACGCCGCCGACGTGGAGCTGGTCGCCGGCTACGCCGACATGCTCCAGGTCGGCACCAGGAACATGCAGAACTTCGCGCTGCTCCAGGCGGTCGGCGAGTCCGGCCGGCCGGTGCTGCTCAAGCGCGGCATGAACGCCACCATCGAGGAGTGGCTGATGGCCGCCGAGTACATCGCCCAGCGCGGCAACCTCGACATCGTGCTGTGCGAGCGGGGCATCCGCACCTTCGAGAAGGCCACCCGCAACACCCTGGACATCAGCGCGGTGCCGGTCGCGCAGAACCTCTCGCACCTGCCGGTCATCGTCGACCCGTCGCACTCCGGCGGCAAGCGCGAGCTGGTCCTGCCGCTGACCCGGGCCGCGCTGGCGGTCGGCGCCGACGGCGTCATCATCGACGTGCACCCGCGCCCGGAGACCGCGCTGTGCGACGGCCCGCAGGCGCTGGTCCAGGGCGACCTGCCCGAGCTGCGCGACATGGCCTCCACGCTGACCGCGCTGCTCGGGCGCACCCTCACCGCCGCGCCGCAGCCGCTGGCGGTCTGAGGCGCCGGAGCCGACCGGAGGGGAGCCGCGGCGCCGCCCGGGGGAAGGGGCCCCCGGGCGGCGCCGCGCGGGTCAGACCTCGGCCGGCGCGGCGCCGCCCAGGAAGCTCGGCTTGTGCAGCTGCGCGGTGGAGACCAGGTGCTCGGCGACCTCCTCCACGTCCAGCCGCTTCTCGATCTGGCGCAGGTCGGGGATCTTGGCGGCGGTCTCCACCTGGCGCGGGGTGAGCAGCGTGCAGCAGTCCTCGTCGGGCAGCTCGGAGATGGACAGGGTGCCGATCCGGCGGGCCTGGTCCATGATCTCGGTCTTGTCCATCCCGATCAGCGGCCGCAGGATGGGCAGGTCCACCGCGTCGTCCAGCGCGGTCAGGTTCTCCATGGTCTGGCTGGAGACCTGGCCCAGGGCGTCGCCGGTGATCAGCGCCTGCGCCTTGAGGTCGTCGGCCAGCGCCTCGGCGGTCTTCAGCATCAGCCGGCGCTGCGCGACGATCTGCAGCCGCTCGATGCCGGAGCTCTTCAGCTGCTGCTGGGCCTTGCCGAACGGGATCACGAACAGCCGGGAGCCGACCTGGAACCGGTCCAGCTGGCGGACCAGGCTGTAGGCCTTGTAGATCGACTCCGGGCCGGTGAACGGCATCCCGGAGAAGTGCAGGAAGTCGACCTTGAGGCCGCGCCGCATCATCCGGTGCGCGGCGACCGGGGAGTCGATCCCGCCGGACATCAGCACCAGGCCGCGGCCGCTCATCCCGACCGGCAGCCCGCCCTGGCCGGGGATGCCGTCGTTGAACACGAACACCTCGTCCTTGTCGACCTCGACGAAGACGGTGTTGTCCGGGCGCTTCAGGTTCACCGGGAGGCCGTGCACCTCCTTGATCCGGGCGCCGATCGAGCCGGCGATCTCCGAGGAGGTCATCGGGAACCGCTTGTCGCGGCGGCGGGCCCGGACCGCGAAGCTGCCGTCGCGGCCGGCCAGCGAGCGCACCGCGATGTCGGTGACCGCGTCCAGGTCCTTGGCGACCCGCCGCACCTGGTGCACCCAGACGACGCCCATCACGTTGCGCATCCGCTCGGCGAGCTCGGCCACCTCCAGGTCGGAGGCGCCGGGCATGCGCAGGATGATGACGCCGGCGCCGCGCTGGGTCAGCCGGATCTCGCCCAGCCCGCGGGCGGCGTTGCGGATGTTGTTGTGCAGGCGCCGCTCGAAGAGCTTCCGGTTGCTGCCCTTGAGGACGATCTCGCCGAGCTTCATCAGCACGCACAGTTCGCCCAGCCCGGACTCGGACGCCGCCGGGCCGGGGGCGGCGCCCGCGGACACGGTCGCGGTGTCGGAGGCGGAGTCGGACGTGACTGCCATCGCGGCATCTCCAGATATTGCGTCGGGTGGTGCGGTCGAGGGGGCGGGGCCTCGCACACGGGGGCCGCCGTTCCCGGATCCCTCCAGTATCGGCCACCGCCGATACCGGTCGGAACGCATTTTCCGGGAGGGCGGGCGCGCCTCCCGGGGCGGTGCGCCGGGCGCGCCGCCGACCGCGCCCCGGACGTGCGAAAGGCCCCGCGGAGCGCGGGGCCCGGCGCCCGGAGGGCGCGACCGAGGGGGACCGCCCGGGTCAGCCGAAGAAGACCTCGGCCTCGGCGTAGCGCTCCGTGGGCACGGTCTTGAGCTCGTCGGTGGCCTCGGCCAGCTCCACCCGGACGATGTCGGTGCCCTGCAGGGCGACCATCTTCCCCCAGTCCCGGTCGTGCACCGCGGAGATGGCGTGCACGCCCAGGCGGGTGGCGAGCACCCTGTCGAACGCGGAGGGGGTGCCGCCGCGCTGCACGTGGCCCAGGACCACCGAGCGGGCCTCCTTGCCGGTGCGCTTCTCGATCTCGTCGGCCAGCCGCTGGCCGATCCCGCCGAGGCGGACGTGGCCGAAGGAGTCGGTCTCCCCGGTGGCCAGCTCCATCTGCCCGTCCTTGGGGTGGGCGCCCTCGGCGACGACGATGATCGGCGCGTACTGGGTCTTGAACCGGCTCTCCACCCAGCCGACGACCTCGTCGATGTCGAACGGGCGCTCCGGGATCAGGATGGCGTTGGCCCCGGCCGCCATGCCGGAGTGCAGCGCGATCCATCCGGCGTGCCGGCCCATGACCTCCACGACCAGGGCCCGGTGGTGCGACTCGGCGGTGGTGTGCAGCCGGTCGATCGCCTCGGTGGCGATGTTCACCGCGGTGTCGAAGCCGAAGGTGTAGTCGGTGGCGTTGAGGTCGTTGTCGATCGTCTTGGGGACGCCGACGACGTTCACCCCGCGCTCGGTGAGCCGCGCGGCCACGCCCAGGGTGTCCTCGCCGCCGATGGCCACCAGGGCGTCGATGCCCAGCCCGGCCAGGTTGTCCTTGACCCGCTCGACACCGCCCTCGATCTTCATCAGGTTGGTCCGCGAGGAGCCCAGGACGGTCCCGCCGCGGGGCAGGATCCCGCGCACCGCGGCGCGGTCCAGGGGCATGGTGTCGCCCTCCAGGGGGCCGCGCCAGCCGTCCCGGAAGCCGACGAACTCGTACCCGTAGTCATTGATGCCCTTGCGGACGACCGCCCGGATCACGGCGTTCAGTCCCGGGCAGTCGCCGCCGCCGGTCAGCACCCCGACTCGCATGCGCCTAACTCCTCGATGTCGTATGGGAAGGTCGTGTGGTTCCGGGGTGCGGGCGCGGAGCCCAGACCCGGTGCGGCGGAGCGCGCCGCCGTTGAGAACACTTGACCTCGGGGCCCGCTCCCGTCAGCCTAACGGCATTGATGTGACGGGCATCACGGTGCGTCCCGTGCCGTGCGTTCCACCTCCGTCGCCGAGGGGTAGATCCCAGCGGTGACGGCCGGAGCGAGGGAGGAGACGACTCCCTTCCGCCGCCCACATGGTCTAGACCATAGTCGCCCGAAGCACTGGAGGCCAATACATGTCCGTGCTGACCATCGACGCCGGAACCACCGGCGTCACCGCCCTCGTGGTCGGTGAGAACGGCCGCGTTCTCGCCCGGGGATACCAGGAGTTCGCCCAGCACTATCCGGAGTCGGGATGGGTGGAGCACGTCCCCGAGGAGATCTGGCAGGCCACCCTTGCCGCGTGCCAGAGCGCCCTGGACGCGGCCGACGAGGCCCCCACCTGCATCGGGATCACCAACCAGCGGGAGACCGCGGTGCTGTGGAACCGCCGCCGCGGCTCCTCGCCGCGCCGGGCGATCGTCTGGCAGGACCGCCGCACCGCCGGCATCTGCACCGAGCTGCGCGACGCCGGGCACGAGCCCAGGGTCACCGAGCTCACCGGGCTCCGCCTCGACCCCTACTTCACCGCCACCAAACTCACCTGGATGAAGCGGAACGACCAGCGCGCCTGGGCCGGGGTGGAGGAGGGCGAGACCGCGATCGGCACGGTCGACTCCTACATCATCTCCCGGCTCACCGGCGGGGCCCGGCACGTCACCGACGCCAGCAACGCCTCGCGCACCCTGCTCTACGACATCCGTGCCGGCGAATGGTCCGAGGAGCTGTGCGAGCTGTTCGGGGTGCCGAAGTCGGCGCTGCCCGAGGTGGTGCCCTCCTACGGCGTGGTCGGCGAGTCGGTCCCCGAGGAGTTCCTCGGGCTGCGGCTGCCCATCGCCGGCATCGCCGGCGACCAGCAGGCGGCCATGTTCGGGCAGAACTGCTACACGCCCGGCTCCTCCAAGTGCACCTACGGGACCGGCTCGTTCGTGCTGCTCAACACCGGCGGCGAGGCGGTCGCCCCGGAGCACGGCCTGCTCAGCACGGTGCTGTGGCAGCACCCGGACGGCCGCCTGGAGTACGCCCTGGAGGGGGCGATCTTCGTCACCGGCGCCGCGGTGCAGTGGCTCCGCGACGGCCTGGGCCTGATCGACACCGCGCCGCAGTCCGAGGCGCTGGCCGCCAGCGTGCCCGACTCCGGCGGCGTGGTCTTCGTGCCCGCGCTGACCGGCTTGGGCGCCCCGGACTGGGACCCCTACGCGCGCGGCGCGATCTTCGGCATCACCCGCGGCACCGGCCGCGCCCACCTGGCCCGGGCCACCCTGGACGCGATCGCCTTCGAGGTGCGCGACGTCGCCGAGTCGATGGCCCGCGCCTCCGGCACCAGCCTGCCCGAGCTGCGGGTGGACGGCGGCGCCTCCGCCAACGACCTGCTCTGCCAGATCCAGGCGGACCAGCTCGGCGTCTCCGTCGCCCGCCCGGAGGTGCAGGAGACCACCGCCCTCGGCGCCGCCTTCCTGGCCGGCCTGGGCACCGGCGTCTGGTCCTCCACCGAGGAGCTCGCCCGCACCTGGAAGCTGGACCGCAGGTTCGAGCCGGGCAAGCGCGACGAGACCCACTACAAGCGCTGGCGCACCGCCGTCGAGCGCTCCAAGGGCTGGGCCGAACTCGGCTGACCCGCCCCGCCCGGCGCCGCGCGCCCGCGCGGCGCCGGGCGGTCGGTACGCCCGTCAGTACGCCCGGAAGGCACCGGTGTCCAGGGTGAATCCGAACGGCTCCGGGACGTCCAGCGGCTTGCCGAAGACCACCGCCTCCGACTCCCGGTACTCGCCGCCCTCCGGGGTCGCGTACAGCGTCACGGCTCTGCGGAGCGGGTCGACCAGCAGATAGAGCGGGATCGCGGCGGCGGGGTAGATGCCGGGCTTGCGGCCCCGGTCGTGCTCTCCGCTGCCGGGCGAGACCACTTCGGCCGCCAGCAGGACCTCCTCCGGCGGGACCCAGTGCTCCGGGGTGGCCAGTACGTCCACCGGGGCCACGAACAGGTCGGGGATCACGCTGCGGCCGATTCCGGACATCCGCACTTCGAGGCGGCCCTCGGTGCGGGTGCGGGGCGGGAGGTGCGGGTGCAGCAGTCCATCGAGCCGCCAGACGTTGTGCTGGTGCAGCCCGCTGGGGGGAGGGGACAGCACGATGCCTTCGTCTCCCAGGATCTCGGCCCGGTACCCCGGAGGGGCGTCGAGTCCGTCCAGAGCCTCGAAGAGCCGGTGGCCTCGCCGCTCGGCGATCGCCGGCATGTCGTGCCTCCGTGCCATGAGGCGCCGTCCCCTCGATCCTGGCGCACCGTGCGCCGGTGCCGCACGGATTCCAGACTACTCGTCCAGCTTCCGCTCGATCGCGTAGCGGACCAGCTGGGCGCGGTTGTGCAGGTGGAGCTTGGTGAGCGTGTTCTGCACGTGGTTCTGGACCGTGCGGTGGGCGATGCCCAGGCGGGAGGCGATCCGCTTGTACTCCAGGCCCTTGGCGACCAGGCGGAGGACCTCGGTCTCGCGCGGGGTGAGCTCGGGGGCGGCGGGCTCGGCGGCGGCCGGGGCGGGGGAGGCGGCGAGCCGCCGGTACTCGCCGAGCACCAGGCCGGCCAGGCCGGGGGTGAACACCGCCTCGCCGGCGTGCACGCTGCGCACCGCGTCCAGCAGCTCCTCGCGGCCGGCGGACTTCACCAGGTAGCCGGTGGCCCCGGCCTTGACCGCGTCCAGCACGTCGCGGTGCTCGCCGCTGGCCGACAGGATCAGCACCCGCGGGGGCGCTCCGCTCGCCAGCAGCCGGCGGGTCACCTCGACCCCGGTGGTGTCCGGAAGCTGCAGGTCGAGCAGGACCACCGTGGGGCGGGCGGCCGGGGCGACGCGCACCGCCTTGGCGCCGTCGCCGGCGGTCGCCACCACCTCGAACCCGGCCTCGGCCAGGTCGCGGGCGACCGCGTCGCGCCACATCGGGTGGTCGTCCACGACCATGACGCGGATCCCCGCGTCGCCGTCCGCGCTCCGCCGCGCGCCGCCGATACCGTCCGTCTGCTCCATGGGCGGCACCCTACTGCGGCCGGGCGGCGGCGGTCAGGCCCTCAGTCGCGGTCCCGGTCCCCGCGGCCCTGCCCGCCGTTCCCCCGGCCGCCGAACGGCGTCACGATCAGCTCGACCTCGTCGCCCTTGCGGACCTTGCCCTTGGGCTTGTAGTCGGTGACCCGGTCCCCGCCGAGGACGACGGTGACCTTCACCTTCAGGCCGAGGTCCGTGAGCTCCTTCTCGGCCTCCGCGACGGTCATCCCGCGCACGTCGGGGACCTCGAACTCCTCCTTGCCGTCGGAGACGGTGAGGGTCACCGTGTCGCCCGGACCGACCTGGGCGCCCTCCTCGGGGTCCTGGGAGATGACGGTGTTCTTCTCCACGTCGTCGCTGAACTCCCGGACGACCTCGACCGCGATCCCGGCCTCCTCCAGCTGCTCGCGGGCCTCGCCGGCCTTCTGCCCGGTCACGTCGGGGACCGGGATGCCCGCGCTGACGGTGAGCGTCACGGTGCCCTCCCGGTCGGCCTCCGAGCCCTGCTCGGGGTCGGAGGAGAGCACGGTGCCCGGCTCGGTCTCGCGCGAGTCGGCCTCCTCCACCTCGATGTTGGTGAAGCCCTCGTCCTCCAGGGCCTTGCGCGCGTTCTCCACCGGCTCGCCCACCACCTCGGGCAGCTCGACGCTGCGCGGGCCCTTGGAGAGCGCGACGGTGACCGTCTCGCCGGGCAGGATGCTCTCCCCGGCCTCCGGGGAGGCCTGGGCGACCTCGCCGGTGGCGGCCTCGTCGCTGTAGACCTCCTTCTCCGACACGCGCAGCCCCAGGTCGGACTCGGAGAGCAGCCGGGCCGCCTCCTCGCGGTCGGTGCCGACCAGCTCGGGCACCTCCGCGTAGCGGCCGAAGAAGACCCACCAGCCGGTGCAGAGCAGCACCACCGCCAGCACGCCCGCGGCGGCGGCGAGCATCCGCCGGTTCCGCCACCACGGCTCGCCCGCCCCGGGGTAGCCGTCGTCGGGGTCGTCGTCCGGGTCGAGCACCGGCGGCAGGTCGACCACGACGGTGCGGTTCTCCCCGGCCGGCTCGGGGCCGGGGACCCCCGGTTCGGTCGGGGCGGCGGCGAAGGCCAGCGAGGCGTTCGGACCGGAGTCCGGTGCGCCCCCGCTGACCTGGAGCACCGCGGAGAGGAACTGGCCGGCGTCCCCGGGCCTGTACCGCGGGTCGCGCTCGGTGGCCCGGGTGACCAGCCGGTCCACCTCGGGCGGGATGCCCGACACCACCCGGGAGGGGCGCGGGACGTCCTCGTTGACGTGCTGGTAGGCGACGGCGATGGTGCTGTCGCCGGTGTGCGGCTGGGACCCGGTCAGCAGCTCGTAGAACATGACGCCGGCCGCGTAGACGTCGCTGCGCGCGTCGGAGACGCCCCGCTCGATCTGCTCCGGCGCGAGGTAGGCCGCGGTCCCCATCAGGGTGCCGGTCTTGGTCAGCCCCTGCCCGGACGACTCCACCGCCCGGGCCAGGCCGAAGTCGGCGACCTTCACCCCGCCGTCGTCGGTGAGCAGCACGTTCTCCGGCTTGACGTCGCGGTGCACCAGACCCGCCTGGTGCGCCGCGCTCAGCGCGCCCAGCACCGCGGCCATCACCTGGAGCGCCTCGCGCACCCCGAGCCGCCCCATGGCGGTGAGCATGTCGCGCAGGGTCCGCCCCGGGACGTACTCCATGGCCAGGAAGACGTGGCCCTGGTCCTGCCCCTGGTCGAAGACCTGGACCACGTTGGCGTGGGAGAGCCGGGCCGCGGAGTGCGCCTCGTTGATGAAGCGGCGCACGAAGTCCGGGTCGGTGGCCAGCGACGGATGCATCACCTTCAGCGCCACGGGCCGGTCCAGCCGGAGGTCGTGGGCGAGGTAGACGGTCGCCATGCCGCCGCCGGCGACGCGCGACTCGACGGAGTAGCGGCGGTCGAGCGTCGCACCTATCAGCGGGTCGGCAGTCGTGAAGTCCACGGGAGGGGAGTCTACGGGTGTTCGGCGGGAGGGGAAGACGCGTGGGCGTGTCGGCGCACCGGGATCCGCCCGGCCAGCCGCGCCGCGCGCCCGGCCCGCACCGCGTCCCGCATCGCCCCCGCCATCAGCACCGGGTCCTGGGCCCGGGTGACCGCCGTGGCCAGCAGCACCGCGTCGCAGCCCAGCTCCATGGCCTGCGCCGCCTCGCTGGCGGTGCCGATCCCGGCGTCGATGATCACCGGCACCGAGGCCTGCTCGACGATCAGCTCGATGTTGTGCGGGTTGCGGATGCCCAGACCGGAGCCGATCGGCGCGGCCAGCGGCATCACCGCGGCGCAGCCCAGCCGCTCCAGCCGGCGCGCCAGCACCGGGTCGTCGTTGGTGTAGGGCAGCACCGTGAAGCCCTCGTCGACCAGGCGCTCGGCGGCGTCCAGCAGCTCCACCGGGTCGGGCAGCAGGGTGCGCTCGTCGGCCACCACCTCCAGCTTGACCCAGTCGGTCTCCAGCGCCTCCCGGCCCAGCCGGGCGGTGCGCACCGCCTCTGCGGCGGTGAAGCACCCGGCGGTGTTGGGCAGCGGCGCGATCCCGTTCCGCTGCAGCACGTCCCAGACCGACCCCTGGGTGCCGGGGGCGACCCTGCGCATGGCGACGGTGGTCAGCTCGGTCCCGGAGGCGATCAGCGCCTCCTCCAGCACGCTCATCGACGGCGCGCCGCCGGTGCCGGTGATCAGCCGGGAGCCGAACGGGCGCCCGGCGATGACCAGCGGGTCCGCGGCCGGCCGCGGCTCCCGCGCGGCCCCGGTCCCGGTGGCTTCGGTGGTCTCGGCGGACATCGGATCAGCCTCCCTGGACGGCGGTGAGCACGTCCACCCGGTCGTTCTCGGCGACCGGGGTCCCGTCCCAGCCGCCCTTGGGCACCACTTCGTCGTTGACCGCGGCGGCGACGCCGCTGCGCGCCCCGGTGAGCGAGCGCACCACGTCGCCCACGGTGCTGCCGGGGGCGACGGTGCGCCGCTCCCCGTTGACGATCACGTCCACTGCGTTCTCCTCTCGGTACCGGCTCAGTGCCGGCCGCCGCCGGCCGGCCCGAACCGGGCGGCCGCGAACCTGCGGGCGAAGTCCGGCAGCGCCCCGCCGGCCAGCACCTCGGCCATCGCGTCGGCGGTGCCCGGGGTGAGCAGCACCCCGTGCCGGAAGTGCCCGGTGGCCAGGTGCAGCCCGGCCGGGCCCAGCGGCCCCAGGAGCGGCTCGTTGTCCGGAGAGCCGGGGCGCAGCCCGACGCAGGCCTCGGCGATCTCCAGCTCCCCGACGCCCGGGACCAGCTCGTGCGCGTCGCGCAGGATCTGGTGGACGCCGCCGGCGGTGAGCCGGGTGTCCGGCCCCATCTCCTCCTGGGTGGCGCCCAGCACGATCTCGCCGTCGGCGCGCGGCACCAGGTAGACGGGGGTCCCCTTGACCAGGCCGCGCACCGTGCGGGAGACGATCGGCTCCTCGCCCGCGGGGGTGCGCAGCCGCAGCAGCTGGCCCTTGACCGGGCGCACCGGCGGGAGCAGCCCGTCGGGGAGGCCGCCGATGGAGGGGGTCCACACCCCGGCGGCCAGCACCACCTGATCGGCGCGGACCTCCGCGCCGCCGGCGGTGCGCACGCCGCGCACCCGGCCGCCCTCGCAGAGCACCTCGGCCGCGCGGTCGGCGGTGAAGTCCGCCCCGCGCGCCGCCGCGGCCAGCCGCAGGGCGCGGGCCAGCCGGCGCGGGTCGACCGAGTGGTCGTCGGGGACGTGCACGCCGCCGCGCACCCCGGGGGCGAGCATCGGCTCCAGCCGGCGGCACTCCCGGGAGGTGATCCGCTCGGCCTTCAGCCCCAGCCGGGACTGGAGCTCGCCGAGCTCGGTCAGCCGGGACAGGTCGTCGGTGTCGAAGGCGATCTGCAGGGTGCCGCGCTCCCGGTAGCCGGCGTCCTCGCCGGAGTCGGCCTGCACGTCGCGGACGAAGCCGGGGTAGCGGTCGCGGGAGTCGGCGCCGAAGCGCATCAGCTCCTCTTCGCCGAACATCGCCTCGGTGGCCGGGGTGAGCATGCCCGCGGCGACGCCGGAGGCCGCGCCGGAGTCGCCGGCCGGGGCGAGGACGGCGACCCGCAGCCCGCGCCGGGCGGCGCGCCAGGCGGTGGCCAGGCCGATCAGCCCGCCGCCGACGACGGCCGCGTCGTAGCCGCCGCGGTGGGCGGGGGTGTCTGCTGCACGCATGGCGGAGACGCCACTCCCTTCGCCGGCATGACCCGGATCAGGTTCGTGCGGTCGGGGGCCGGCAGCCCCCCTCTCAGCCGGGTCCCACCCGGCTCCCGCGGGAACGTTCGCTTCGCGGATCCGTACCCGGTGGTCGGATCCGTCCCCCCATCCTAGCGACGCCCGCGCGCGGGCGGCCGGAGAGGTCGGACCACCGGACGGCGGGGCGGCGGCGCGCAGAGCCGCCGAGCAGGGGCCGAATATGGCACATTGGGGGTGTGAACGAGAACGACAACCGCATCGACGCCCTGGTCGGCGACTGGATGACCGTCAAGGACGCCGCGGCCGCCCTCAACGTCTCCCCGAACAGGATCAAGCAGTTCATCCGGGACCACCGCCTGGCCGGCGTGAAGCGCGGCGGCGAGCTGAAGATCCCGGCGGCCTTCATCACCGGCGGCGACGTCCTCAAGGGCCTCCCGGGGACCCTCACCGTGCTGGACGACTGCGGCTTCACCGAGGAAGAGTCACTGCAGTGGCTGTTCACCCCGGACGAGACGCTGCCCGGGGCGCCGATCGACGCGCTGGCGCAGAACCGCGGCACCGAGGTCCGCCGCCGGGCGCAGGCCATGGCCCTCTGATCCCGGCCCGCTGACCCCGCACCCTCCGCCGCGGCCCGGCCGCGGCGCCTCCGGGCCGGGGCGGACCGCCTCCGCCCCGGCCCCGGTCCTCACCCGCGCCGCCGCTCGGCCCAGAGCAGCGCCAGCGCGGGAACGAGCAGGGCGGCGCCCAGGTAGCCCAGCTGCGCGGGGTCCAGCCAGGCCAGCGCCGCGCCGCCGGTGATCCCGCCCAGCGACATCCCGCCGTACAGGGCGGAGCTGTTCAGCCCGATCAGCACCGGCGCGGAGGACGGGTCGACCTCGACCGCCCGCTGCTGCTGCGGCACCGCCACCAGCCAGCCGAACGCGCCGTAGAGCAGCATCCAGGCGAACGCCCCGGGCAGCGTCGCGGCGGCCGGCTCGACCAGCAGGAAGAGCGCGATCAGCACCGGCAGCGCGACCGCCATCACGGTGCGCGGCCCGCGGGCGTCGGAGGCCCGCCCGGCGGCCAGGTTGCCCGCCACCGAGGCCAGCCCCCACACCCACAGCAGCGCCGCGCCGACCGCCCCGCCTCCGGTGACCGGGGCGAACACCGGGGCGATGTAGGCGAACACGGTGAAGCTGCCCCAGAAGACGAGCAGGGTCTGCGCGGTGACCGCCAGCAGCCGGGGGCGGCCCAGCGCGCGCAGCCGCTCGGCGAGCCCCGCCGAGGGGAGCCGGACCCCGCCGGGCAGCAGCGCCATCCCGGCCAGCGCGGCCAGCGCGGCGAGCACCACCATCCACAGCGCGGCGCGCCAGCCCAGCGCGGTGCCGAGCCAGGTGCCCAGCGGCACCCCGAGGGCGGTGGCCGCGGTCATCCCGCCGAGCACCACCGCCATCGCCCGGCCCTGGAACCGGGGCGGGCTGAGCACCGAGGCCATCACCGCGGCGTTGGGCGTGTAGAGCGCCGCCCCCGCCGCGGCCACCGCGCGCGAGGCGATCAGCACCCCGAAGGACGGGGCGAGGGCGCCGGCGGCGCTGCCGGCGGTGAACAGCAGCAGCCCGCCGATGAGGACGGCGCGCCGGTCCATCCGCCCGGTGAGCGCGCCCAGCACCGGGGCGAGCACGGCGTAGGCGAGGGCGTAGGCGGTCACCGCCTGCCCGGCGGCGCCGGTGCCGACGCCGAGGCCCTGGGCGATCTCCGGCAGCACGCCGGAGGTGACGAAGGTCGCCGTGCCCATCGCGAACGCGCCGGCGGCCAGCGGCAGGATGCGGGCGGCGGAGTAGTCCTGCGGCGGTTCCGGAGGGCCGGCGGCTCCGGGACCGGAGGGAGAGGCGAGCGGGGAAGCGGCCATGCCGGCCTCCAGAATCGTTGGATGTGTGTCAAACGATCGGAAGGCTGGCATGATGGTTTGAAGATTGTCAAACCGTTCTTCGGGGGTGACGGTGGAGCCCATGTCCCGACTTCCCCAACCGGACCGCGCCGAGCTGCGGCTCTCCGCCGTCCTGGACGCCCTCGCCGACCCCGTGCGGCTGCGCCTGCTCGCCGACCTCACCGCCGATGGCGTCGAGGTCGACACCGAGCGCAGCTGCGGCATCGAGGCGTGGAGCGTGGCGGTGCACAAGTCCACGCTCTCCCACCACTTCAAAGTGCTCCGGGAGGCCGGGGTGATCAGCACCCGGGTCGAGGGGCGGAACCGGTGGATCCGGCTGCGCCGCGACGACCTGGAGGCGCGCTTCCCCGGCCTGCTCGGCGCGGTGCTGGCCGCACTGCCCGAGGAACTGGAGCGGGCCGGGGCGCCCCGGCCCGAGGGGAGCGGCGGGCAGGCCGCTAATCTGGCCCGATGAGCCAGCCGCAGAGCCAGCCGCAGAGCCTGCGCGAGCGCCTTGAGAGCGCCCGCCTCTACCTGTGCACCGACGCCCGGACCGAGCAGGGCGACCTCGAGGAGTTCCTGGACGCCGCCCTCGCCGGCGGCGTGGACATCGTCCAGCTCCGGGACAAGGGCCTGGAGGCCCGCCAGGAGCTGGAGGCCCTGGAGGTGATGCGCGCGGTGTGCGAGCGGCACGGCGCGCTGCTGTCGGTCAACGACCGCGCCGACGTCGCCCGCGCGGCCCGCGCCGACGTGCTGCACCTGGGCCAGAACGACCTGCCGGTGCACCACGCCCGGGAGATCATCGGCGACGGGCCGCTGATCGGCCGGTCCAACAACACCCCCGAGGCCGCCGCCGCGTCCGCCGAGGAGAAGGGGGTCGACTACTTCTGCACCGGCCCCACCTGGGCCACCCCGACCAAGCCGGGCCGCCCGGCGGCAGGTCTCGACCTGGTCCGCCGCGCCGCCGCGCTCGCCGGCGGCCGCCCCTGGTTCGCGATCGGCGGCATCGACCTCGGCAACCTCGACGAGGTCCTCGCCGCGGGCGCCCGCCGCGTGGTGGTGGTCCGCGCCATCACCCGGGCCGACGACCCCCGGGCCGCAGCGGCCGAGTTCTCCCGCCGCCTGGCCGACGCCGCCCGCTCCTAGCCCGTCGTCGGGCAAGGGGCGGCGCCGCGGAAGAACCCCGCCTCCGCCCTCCGCGATGATCTTGGCGTTGCGGGGGTATCAGGGCGCCCTGATACCCCCGCAACGCCAAGATCATCGGGGCCTTTCCCCCGCCGTCCGCCGGGCCGCCGCATCCCTGGGCTCCGAGGGCGCCGCCGCGCCGGTGCCCCGGACCCGGCGAGGCCGGCTCTCCTAACACTGTTAGGTAACGATCGCCGTGACCGCCTTCACCCCCGCGGGCGCGTCTCCTAGTTTCGGTGGCACCCATCACACCGGCGCAGGCCGGGCGGCGACGAGGGGACACGCGCATGCGCAGCACCATGCAGGACGCACCGCTGTCGATCGGAGACCTGGTCCGCTACGGGACCACCGTGCACGGGGACGCCGAGGTCGTCACCTGGACCGGGGGCGAGCCCCGGCGGGCGGCCTTCCGGGAGGTCGGGCGGAGGGCGGCGCGGCTCGCGCACGCGCTGCGCGAGCTCGGCGTCACCGGCGACCAGCGGGTGGCCACCTTCCAGTGGAACGGCCAGGAGCACCTGGAGGCCTACCTCGCGGTGCCCGCGATGCGCGCGGTGCTGCACACGCTCAACATCCGGCTCCACCCCGACCAGATCGCCTACATCGCGAACCACGCCGAGGACCGCGTGGTCATCGTCGACGCCGACCTGCTGCCGCTGTTCGAGCCGCTGCTGCCCCGGCTGGCCACCGTCCGGCATGTGATCGTGGCCGGCGGCGACCCCGGCGGGCTGGCCGCCGAAGGCGTCCGGGTGCACCGCTACGAGGAGCTGATCGCCGGCCGGCCGGACGCCTTCGACTGGCCCTCCGGCGACGAGCGGGACGCCGCGGCCATGTGCTACACCTCCGGCACCACCGGGGACCCCAAGGGCGTCGCCTACAGCCACCGCTCCATCTGGCTGCACTCCATGCAGGTGTGCATGACCGACGGCAAGGGGCTGCGCCAGTCCGACACCGCGCTGGCCGTGGTCCCCATGTTCCACGCCATGTCCTGGGGCCTGCCCTACGCCGCCCTGATGGTCGGCGCCTCGCTCCTGCTCACCGGCCGCTTCCTGCAGCCCGCCGCGCTCGCCGACATGATCCAGGCCGAGCGGCCGACGTTCGCCGCCGCGGTGCCCACCATCTGGCAGGGCCTGCTGCAGGAGATCGAGGCGAACCCGCGCGACATGTCCTCGCTGCGCAGCGTGGTCGTCGGCGGGGCCGCCTGCCCGCCGGCGCTGATGCGGCGCTTCGAGGAGCTGTGCGGGGTGCCGGTGGTGCACGCCTGGGGCATGACCGAGACCTCGCCGCTGGGCAGCGTGGCCAACCCGCCGGCCGCCGCGGAGGGCGAGGAGCGCTGGTCCTACCGGCTCTCCCAGGGCCGGCTGCCCGCCTCGGTGCAGGCCCGGCTGGCCGGCGACGGCGGGGCCGAGGTGCCGCACGACGGCGAGAGCGTCGGCGAGCTCCTGGTCCGCGGACCGTGGATCACCGGCTCCTACCACCGGGACCCGGCGCCGGACAAGTTCGAGGACGGCTGGCTGCGCACCGGCGACGTCGGCTCGCTGAGCCCGGACGGCTTCCTCCGCCTCACCGACCGGGCCAAGGACGTGATCAAGTCCGGCGGGGAGTGGATCTCCTCGGTGGAGCTGGAGAACCAGGTCATGGGGCACCCGGCGGTCGCCGAGGCCGCGGTCGTCGCGGTGCCCGACCCGCGCTGGGACGAGCGGCCGCTGGCGGCGGTCGTACTCGCCGAGGGGGCCTCGGCCGGCGCCGCCGAGCTCCGCGCCTTCCTGGCCGGCCGGGTGGCCCGCTGGCAGCTGCCCGAGCGGTGGGCCTTCATCGACGAGGTGCCCAAGACCAGCGTCGGCAAGTACGACAAGAAGGCGCTGCGCGCCCGGTACGCCGAGGGCGGGCTGGAGGTGGTCGAGGCCCGGGACTGAGCGGCCCGCCGCGCCGGGCGGCCCTGAGCGGACCCGCCGCGGTCCCGGCCCGCTCTCCGCGAGGCCCCGGCGCAGGGCGGGAAAGCGCGGGTCCCGTGCCGCCCGCCCCCGCACCGAGCGGGCACCGCCCGGTGCGGTCCCGGGGCCCGCCTCGCCGCCGGTGCCGCCCAGGGGCGGCGGGCCCTGCCCGCCGCCCCCGCACGCCCGCCGGACGCGCCGTCAGCGGCCGGCGGTCAGGCGTCCACGTGCGACAGGGCGCTGGGGTGGCGGCGCAGGAAGCCCTCGATGGTCTGCGCGGGATGGCCGGTGATGTCGGGGACGGCGGGGGAGACCAGGTCCAGCTCGCCCGCCGCGATCGCGGCGTAGGAGCTGGCCCACCCCTCGATCTCCCACTCCTCGGCGCCGGAGGGGCGGCGCGAGGCCAGCGCCTCCTCCCAGGTCTCCGGGACGTAGCGGACGGTCCTGCCGGTGAGCAGGGAGAGCCGCCGCGCGGTCTCGCCCAGGGTGACGGCCTCGGGGCCGGTCAGGTCGTAGCTCCGGCCGTCGTGCACGCCGGGGGAGAGCAGCACCTCCGCGGCGACGTCGGCGATGTCGTCCCGGGACACCCAGGCGACCCGGCCGCTGCCGGCCGGGCCGCGCACCACGCCGGCCGGGTCGACCCAGCGCGGCAGCAGGTCCAGGTAGAGGCTGGGGCGGAGGAAGGTGTGCTCCACCCCGGTCGACCGGATGTGCGCCTCGGTGAAGAAGTGGTCCCGGGCGAAGGTGAAGACCGCGGCCGGCCCGGCGCCGAGGAAGGACAGGTAGACGATCCGGGAGACGCCCGCCGCCACCGCCGCGTCCACCGCCGCGAGGTGCAGGTCCACCCGGTCGGCCGACTCGGTGGCGGAGACCAGGAAGAGCGTCTGCGCGCCGCGCAGCGCCCGCTCCATGCTGCGCGCGTCCTCGTAGGCGGCCATCGACGCGGACGCCTCCGGCAGCTCCGGGGCCCGGTTGAGGTCCCGGACGATGAGCCGCAGCGCGGCGCCCTTCCGGGCCAGCCGCGCGGCCACCCGGCCCCCGACGGCACCGGTGGCTCCGGTGACCGCGATGGAGTGCGTTATTGCCTGATCGTCACCCATGCTCGACATTGTCACCGGAACCCGGGCCCGGCGCACGAACCGGTCGCCCAGCGCGTCGTGCCGGAAGGCGGGGCCGGGTCCGATCGTCTCCCCGGACCCGCGCCCGGTGGGCGAGGCGCGTGCTCGGCGCGTCGTGCCGGACGGCGGGTCCGATCCACCGCCGGGGCCCGGTTCCGGCGGGCGGACCGGCCGTTCAGCGCGCCGTTCCGGGGGAGCCGCCGGGCTCGGCGGCGGCCGGGCGGCGGTAGGCGAGCCGGCGCAGCGCCGCCTCGGCCGGCCCGCGCCGGCCGGACCGCTCCAGCCCCACCGCGAGCAGGACCGTGGCCAGCCAGACCCCGGCCGCGAACAGCGCCATGCCCGCGCTGCCCAGCACGCCGCCCAGCCCCAGCCCCCAGGCGCTCAGCAGCGGCGCGCACAGCACCGACTGGGCGAGGTAGCAGGTGAGCGACCGCTTGCCCACCGCGGCCACCGCGCCGCCCACCGGCCCCGGCGGGCGCCCGTGCAGCCGGGCGCCGATCAGCCCGAACAGGGCGACGTAGCCGAGGCCGCAGAGCAGCCCGGTGGACATCTGGGTGAGCGCGAAGACCCAGTCGGCGCTCGCCGGCACGTCCACCGCGCCGACGTGGTCCAGGGCGTACGGCAGGCCGCCGAGCCAGCCGACCGGGATGCCGACCGCGGCGGTGGCCCGGAGCAGCCGGAGGTGGTTCCACGGCTCCTCCAGGACCCGCCGGCGGGCGGCCCAGAAGGCCAGCAGGATCGCCACCGGGACGGTCAGCCCGAGCAGCCCCTGCCCGAGGACGACCACCGGCCAGGTGGAGATGCGCAGCAGCGCCGCCTGCAGCGGGTCCTCCGCGCCGGCGCTGGCGGTCAGGAAGGCGGTCGGCCCGGTCTCCTCGGGGGCGGGCGCGCCGCCGGCGGCGGCGAAGTAGGCGCCGACCGCGCCCAGCGCCGTCATGGCGGCCAGCAGCGCGCCGCCGATCCCGGCCCACACCAGCAGCGTGCGGTCGGCGCGGCGGATGAAGAGCCAGGCCAGCACCAGCCCGGCGAGCCCGTAGGCGCCCAGCACGTCGCCGGCGAAGAGCAGCAGCGCGTGCACCGCGCCGAAGGCCAGCAGCCACAGGTTGCGCCGGCGCAGCAGCGCCCGCGCGTCCCGCTCGGAGGCCCCCGAGGCCCGCTGCCGGGCCAGGAGCTGCACCATCCCGTAGCCGAACAGGAACGCGAACATCGGGTAGACCCGCAGGTCGACGCCGGTGATGATGACGGCCTGGACCACGCGGTCGGCCACCGTGCCGTCGAGCGGGTGGAACCCGACCGAGCCGTACTCCCGGCCCCACAGGTAGAAGGGGGTGTTGGCGAGCGCGATCAGCAGCAGCATGGCGCCCCGGGCGAGGTCGGGCGCGGGCGCCCGCTCCCCGGCGCGCACCGGGCCGCGCAGCGGCGTGCGCGTGTCGTCCATGGGCCAGGGCCTCCTTCGGTTCGGGGCGGCGGTCGGCGGCCCCGCCCCGATCATCCCCCGGCCCGCCGCGGGGAGGTATCCGCCCGGAGGGGGAGCCCCGCCCCTCCTGCGGGGGAGGCCCTCTCCTCCTCCGGAAGAAGGAGCCGCTCGGGCCCGCCCGGGGCGCTTCCCCGCGCCGGAGCGCCGGCGGAGAGGGCGATCCGACCGCCCCCGCAAGAGGGGGCGGGTCCGGGACGCCGGCGGGAAGAGGGCCGCGGGCGGGAAAGGCCGCCCGCCCCTTTCCGCCGGCGCTCCGCGGAACCCCTTCCGGACCGGGCGGTGCGGCCCGGAGGAGGGGGCGCGCCCGCCGGGCCTGTGCGGCCGGGACCCGGCCGCCCGGGGTCAGAACTTGCGGGCGGTGGCGGCGACGATGAGGTCGGCCAGGGCGGAGCGGGCCTCGGCGGCGATCAGGTCGCTCTCCAGCGCCTCGGTGGCCTGGGCGACGTGCTCGTCGATCAGGCGCTCGCAGGCGGCGAGCGCGCCGGAGTCCTCGGCGAGGCCGCCCATCCAGGCGATGGTCTCCGGGGACAGGTCCGGGTCGCCCAGGTGGCGGCGGAACTCCGCGGCGTCGGCCGCGCCCGCCCGGGACAGCGTCTCGGCGACGAGCACGGTGCGCTTGCCCTCGCGCAGGTCGTCGCCGGCCGGCTTGCCGGTCCGCTCCGGGTCGCCGAACACGCCGAGCAGGTCGTCGCGGAGCTGGAAGGCCAGGCCCAGCGGGCGGCCGTAGGCGGTGTAGACGGGGGCCAGGTCGTCGTAGCGGCCGGCCAGCGCCGCGCCCAGGTGCAGCGGGCGCTCCACGGTGTACTTGGCGGACTTGTAGTCCATCACCCGCAGCGCGGCCTCCGCGGTCTCCCCGTCGCGCACCTGCTCCAGGGTGTCCAGGTACTGGCCGGCCATCACCTCGGTGCGCATCGCGTCGAACGGGCGGCGGCCGGCCGCGAGCGCCTCCGCGGGCAGCCCGCTGCCCTGGTACATCTCGTCCGACCAGGCGAGGCAGAGGTCGCCGATGAGGATGGCGGCGCCCTGGCCGAACTCCTCGGCGGAGCCGCTCCACCCCGATTCGCGGTGCAGCCGGGCGAGCCGCCGGTGGGTGGAGGGCAGGCCGCGCCGGGTGTCGCTGTTGTCGATGACGTCGTCGTGGATCAGCGCGCAGGCCTGGAGCAGCTCCAGGGCGGCCGCCGCGGTGAAGATCTCCGGCACGTCGGTGCCGCCGGCGCCGCGCCAGCCCCAGAAGCAGAACGCGGGGCGGAGCCGCTTGCCCCCGCTGAGCATGGCCTCCAGGGCGTCGGCGGCGGGGGCCAGCTCGGCCCCGATCTCCAGCAGCAGGGCCCGGTGGTCCCGGATGAACCCGTCGAGCGCGGCGTCCACCGCAGGACGGACATAGGAGACGGGGGAGGAAGGCGAGGACGTCATAGGAGGAAGGGTATCGGGCGTGTGAGCAGGCGGATAACGGCCCTGTGGAACCCGGATCCGAGCGATGCCCACCGAACCGGTGGGCTTAGAGTGGGGGCCATGTTTGGCTCACCGACACGCACCGGACCCGCGTTCGAGGCCGCCCCGCGGCCCAAGCGCATCGGAGACCTGCTCAAAGCCGGCGAACCGACATTCTCCTTCGAGTTCTTCCCGCCCAAGACCCCGGAGGGGCAGCAGCGGCTGTGGAAGGTCATCCGGGAGATCGAGGCGCTGCGGCCCTCCTTCGTCTCGGTCACCTACGGCGCGGGCGGCGGGACCCGCGACCGCACGGTGGAGATCACCGAGCGGATGGCCACCGACACCACCCTGCTGCCGGTCGCCCACATGACCGCGGTCGACCACTCCGTGCGCGAGCTCCGCCACCTCATCGGCCGGTTCGCCGCCGCCGGGGTGACCAACATGCTCGCGCTCCGCGGCGACCCGCCCGGCGACCCGCTGGGCGAGTGGGTCAAGCACCCCGAGGGCCTGGAGTACGCCGACGAGCTGGTCAGGCTGATCAAGGAGAGCGGCGACTTCTCGGTGGGCGTGGCCGCCTTCCCCTACAAGCACCCGCGCTCGGTGGACGTCGACACCGACGCCGAGTACTTCGTGCGCAAGTGCCGGGCCGGCGCCGACTACGCCATCACCCAGATGTTCTTCGACGCCGACGAGTACCTCCGGCTGCGCGACCGGGTCGCCGCCAAGGGCTGCGACGTGCCGATCATCCCCGAGATCATGCCGGTGGTGAAGACCAGCACGATCGAGCGCTCCGAGCAGCTGTCCGGCGCCCCGTTCCCGCGCCACCTGGCCGCGGAGTTCGAGAAGGTGGCCGACGACCCGGAGGCGGTCCGGCGGCTCGGCCTGGACCAGGCGCACCGGATGTGCGAGCGGCTGCTCGACGAGGGCGCGCCGGGCATCCACTTCATCACCTTCAACCAGTCCACCGCCACTCGCGAGATCTACCAGCGGCTCGCCGCGGGCCGCCCGGTAGCGGCAGCGGCGCGGCCATGATCGCGAACGGGCGGTCCGGGCTGCCGGGGAAGGCGAACTCCGGCAGCACGTCGGCGAACCCGCACGAGGCGTAGAGCCGCCGCGCGACGGTCGGCCCGATCGGGGTGGACAGCACCGCGGTGCGCTCCGGTCGGGCCTCGGCCAGCAGCTCCAGCAGCCTGCGCCCGGCGCCCCGCCCCTGGTGGGCGGGGTGGACGTGCACCTCGGCGATCTCGAAGGAGTCGGTGAACCAGCGGCGCAGCGCGTCGGGGTCGGAGCGCTTCAGCTCCGCGGTGACCACGTCGTGCCACCACTGCCCGGAGCGGCCGTGGAAGCCGTAGGCGAAGCCGGCCGCGCCGCCGTCGGGGGCCAGGGCCAGCACCGACCGGAACCGGGGGTAGCGGGAGTGCTGCTCCATGATGCTGCGCCGCCCGGGGAGCTGCTCGGGCGCCGGTTCCATCGCCGCGGTGTAGACCTCCAGCAGCGCCGGCAGGGCGTGGACGAAGGAGGGAGCGGTCAGCTCCCGCAGCTCGATGTCGGTGCCCACGCCGCCACCCTACGCCCCGGGGGCGCCGCCGGCGGGAGGCCTGCGCGGCGCGGCCTCCTTGACGGAGAGTGCCGGGGTGGGGTTAACTTGGCCTTGTTCGTACACCAGTTCGAACCGGGTGGGCGGAGCTCTCCGGCGTCCCGAGGCGGTGTGGAACACGTGTCCGGGCGCTGCCCCCGTGGCGGCCGGACGCCGGCGGTCGGGCGGAGGAGGGGAAGCCTCTTGCCCGGCCGCCCCCCTTGCGCGGCGGGGGCGGGCCGTGCGCCGCCCGGTGCATCGCGCCGCGCCGCAGGGGCGCGCGGCCGCACCGGCGCGGCCGGGCCCTCTTCGCCCTCGCTCCCGGAGCGCCCGGCCCCTGGGGCAGGGGAGCCGGGGCGGGAGCGGGCGGAGGCGGATCCCCGCGGGCCGGTGTGCGCGGAGCGGCGCTAGAAGGCGTCCACGGCGCGGCGGGCCTCAGGGTCGAGCACGCCCCAGTTGATCAGCTCCTCGGTGAGGTCGCCGGGCGAGCGGTCGTAGATGACCGCCAGCGACCGCAGGTCCTCCTGGCGGATGGAGAGCACCCGCCCGTTGTAGTCGCCGCGCTGGCTCTGGATGGTGGCCACGTAGCGCGCCAGCGGCCCGGCCTTCTCCTGGGGCAGCTGCTGCATCCGCTCCAGGTCGATGACGAGCTTGGGCGTCGGCCCCAGCGGCGTCGGGGCCGCGCCCCCGGGCAGCAGCTCCGACATCGGGACGCCGTAGAAGTCCGCCAGCTCGGCGAGCTTCTGGACGGTCACCGCGCGGTCGCCGCGCTCGTAGGAGCCCACCACGACGGCCTTCCAGCGGCCGTGGGACTTCTCTTCCACCCCGTGCAGGGAGAGCCCCTGCTGGGTGCGGATGGCGCGCAGCCGCGCGCCGAGGGACTTCGCGTATTCGGATGGCATCTTCTTCGTCGCTCCCCGGCCGTGAGGTGGCTGGTGCGGGGCCCGCCGCCCCGGGGTGAGCCCCGGCCGCCGCGGCCCCGCGCCGTGCGTCGCTTCGGGGGGGCACGGCGCGGCTCCAGCCCATTTTGGTTACGGACAGTGACCGTAAGGCCGTGGCCGCGCCAGGTCAAGCCGTTGGGCGGAAACGCGACGATTCAGTGGCCAAACCGTGCGTAAGTGAGAGGTCTCTCATTACGGGCCGTCGCGCCCGTGCGGCGGGTGGTGAAGAGTGCGGGAAGCCCGTAACCGCCGGAAGTTTCACATTTCTCCGGTGAGCGGACCGGATGATTTCCGGCGAACCGGACGCTGAGTATCCGATTGCTGTCAAGGGGTCAATGTATGACGAGAGTCACAATATGGCGATGTTTGTCGGGGAGGTGTGAGCGGTTCGCGGGGGCGCCGCTGGTAGCGTTGAGCCGATCGACATCCTTTTAACGTCCTGTTCAGTGAGGCAGGGAAGGGGGTCATTACTTTGTGTGCACAGAAGAGCGCGGAAGGTGATCCGTCCGCGGGCCCGCCCGGGAACGGCGCCGGGGAGCTGCGGGCCGTCCTGGAGGGCCCGGAGATCCGGCGCGCGCTGACCCGGATCGCCCACGAGGTGCTGGAGCGCACCAAGGGCGCCGAGGACGTCACCCTGCTGGGCATCCCCTCGCGCGGCGCCCCGCTCGCCCGCCGGCTGGCCGAGCGCATCGAGCGGGTGGAGTCCCGGACCGTGCCCTGCGGCGCCCTCGACATCACCATGTACCGGGACGACCTGCACCTGGCGCCCGCGCGCGCCCTGGGCCGCACCGACATCCCCCAGCAGGGCATCGACGGCCGCGTCGTCGTCCTCGTCGACGACGTGCTGTTCTCCGGGCGCACCGTGCGCGCCGCCCTGGACGCCCTCAACGACCTGGGCCGGCCGCGCGCCGTGCAGCTGGCCGTCCTGGTCGACCGCGGCCACCGCGAACTGCCCATCCGCGCCGACTACGTCGGCAAGAACCTGCCCACCTCGCTGCGCGAGACGGTACGCGTGCAGCTGGAGGAGACCGACGGCCGCGACGCCGTGCTCCTGGGCCCCGCGGGCGGCCCGGGGACCCCGGCGGAGGCCCTCCGCCGCTCCGCGGAGCGGCGCGGCCCCGGCAGCGAGGAGGAGAACCGATGAGGCACCTGCTCTCCACGGCCGACCTCGGCCACGACGAGGCCGTCCTGATCCTGGACACCGCGCGCGAGCTCGCCCAGATCGGCGAGCGGTCCGTGAAGAAGCTGCCCACCCTGCGCGGGCGCACCGTGGTCAACCTCTTCTACGAGGACTCCACCCGCACCCGGACCTCCTTCGAGCTGGCCGCCAAGCGGCTCTCCGCCGACGTCATCAACTTCTCCGCCAAGGGGTCCAGCGTCGCCAAGGGCGAGAGCCTCAAGGACACCGCGCTGACCCTGCAGGCGATGGGCGCCGACGGCGTCGTCGTCCGGCACGGCGCCTCCGGCGCGGCGCACCGGCTGGCCGGCTGGGTCGACGGCTCGGTGCTCAACGCCGGCGACGGCACCCACGAGCACCCCACCCAGGCGCTGCTGGACGCCTACACCATGCGCGAGCGGACGGGCCGGCTGGCCGGGCTGCGCGTCGCCATCGTCGGCGACGTGCTGCACAGCCGGGTCGCCCGGTCCAACGTGCAGCTGCTGCACACGCTGGGCGCCGAGGTCACCCTGGTCGCCCCGCCGACCCTGGTCCCGGTCTCCGTGGGAACCTGGCCCTGCCAGGTCTCCTACGACCTGGACGAGGTGCTGCCCAAGAGCGACGTGGTGATGATGCTGCGGGTGCAGGCCGAGCGGATGAACGAGGCGTTCTTCCCCACCGCGCGCGAGTACAGCCGGCGCTACGGGCTGGACCGGGACCGCTTCGCGCTGATGGGCGAGGACGCCATCGTGATGCACCCCGGGCCGATGGTCCGCGGGATGGAGATCTCCGCGGAGGTCGCCGACTCGCCGCGGGCCACCGTCACCCGGCAGGTCGCCAACGGCGTCAGCGTCCGGATGGCCGTGCTCTACCTGCTCCTGGGCGGCTCCGAGCCGGCCATCGGGCAGCCCTAGCGCGGCGCAGGCGCAGGCGGCCGCCGGGACGCGGCCGCAGCAGACTTCCGCACGGTGCCGCGGCCGGCGCGCCGGGGCGACCGAAGGACGAAGGGAAAAGCGGGCAATGCCCAATGAGAACGAGAGCGGCGGCACGGACTGCCTGATCCGCGGGGCGCGGCCGCTCGGCGGGGAACCGGCCGACATCCTGGTCCGCGGCGGCGAGATCGCCGCCGTCGGCCCGCAGGCCGCGGCGGAGGCCGGCGCGTCGGCCCGGACCGTGGAAGCGGACGGGGCGATCGCCCTGCCGGGCCTGGTCGACCTCCACACCCACCTGCGCGAGCCGGGCCGGGAGGACGCCGAGACGGTGGCCAGCGGCTGCCGCTCGGCCGCCATGGGCGGCTTCACCGCGGTGCACGCCATGGCCAACACCGACCCCGTCGCCGACACCGCCGGCGTGGTCGAGCAGGTGTGGCGGCTGGGCCGCGACTCCGGCCGCTGCGACGTGCGCCCGGTCGGCGCGGTCACCCGCGGCCTGGCCGGCGAGCGCCTCGCCGAGCTGGGCGCGATGGCCGACTCGGTGGCCCGGGTGCGGGTCTTCTCCGACGACGGCATGTGCGTCTCCGACCCGCTGCTGATGCGGCGCGCCCTGGAGTACGTCAAGGCCTTCGACGGGGTGGTCGCCCAGCACGCCCAGGACCCCCGGCTCACCCAGGGCGCGCAGATGAACGAGGGCGAGGTCTCCGACCGGCTCGGCCTGGCCGGCTGGCCCGCGGTCGCCGAGGAGGCGGTCATCGCCCGCGACTGCCTGCTCGCCGAGCACGTCGGCTCCCGGCTGCACGTCTGCCACGTCTCCACCAAGGGCTCGGTGGAGATCATCCGCTGGGCCAAGCAGCGCGGCTGCGACGTCACCGCCGAGGTGACCCCGCACCACCTGCTGCTCACCGACGACCTGGTGGAGGGGTACGACCCGATCTACAAGGTCAACCCGCCGCTGCGCACCGCCGCCGACGTGCACGCGCTGCGCGAGGGGCTGGCCGACGGCACGATCGACTGCGTGGCCACCGACCACGCCCCGCACCCGATCGAGGCCAAGGAGACCGAGTGGGCCAACGCGGCCATGGGCATGCTCGGCCTGGAGACCGCGCTCTCGGTGGTCCAGCACACCATGGTCGACACCGGCCTGCTGGACTGGGCCGCGGTCGCCGACCGGATGTCGGCCGCGCCGGCCCGGATCGGCCGCCTCACCGGCCACGGCCGGCCGCTGGCCGCCGGGGAGCCCGCCAACATCGCGCTCTACGACGCCTCCGCCGAGCGGCTGGTCGACCCCGCGGCGATGGAGTCCAAGAGCACCAACAGCCCGTATCGGGGCATGCGCCTGCCGGGACGCGTCACCGGCACGTTCCTGCGCGGCGTCCCGACGGTCCTCGATGGGAAGATCCAGTGACTGAACAACCGACCGGTCCCGAAACCGTCCCCGCCACCCTGGTGCTGGAGGACGGCCGCGTCTTCCGCGGCCGCTCCTTCGGCGCGCACGGCGAGACCTTCGGCGAGATCGTCTTCAACACCGGCATGACCGGCTACCAGGAGACGCTGACCGACCCGTCCTACCACCGCCAGATCGTCACCATGACGGCGCCGCACATCGGCAACACCGGGGTCAACGACGACGACCCCGAGTCCGGCCGCGTCTGGGTGGCCGGCTACGTGGTGCGCGAGCCCGCGCGGGTCCCCTCCAACTGGCGCGCCCAGCGGACCCTGGACGAGGAGCTGCGCCGCCAGGGCGTGGTGGGCATCGCCGTCGACGGCACCCGGGCGCTCACCCGGCACCTGCGCGACCGCGGGGCGATGCGCGCGGTGATCAGCACCGAGGAGCACGACCCGGCCCGCCTGCTGGAGAAGGTCGCCGCCTCGCCGAAGATGACCGGCGCCGACCTGTCCGGCGAGGTCACCACCGCCGAGCCGTACACCGTGCGGCCGCCGGAGGGGACGCCGGTCCGGTTCACCGTCGCAGCGGTCGACCTGGGCATCAAGGCGATGACCCCGCAGCGCCTCGCCGAGCGGGGCTGCGAGGTCACCGTGCTGCCCGGCACGGCCACCGCCGAGGAGATCCTGGCGCTCGGCACCGACGGGGTGTTCTTCAGCAACGGCCCCGGCGACCCGGCCACCGCGGACGCCAGCGTCGAGGCGCTGCGCGCCGTGCTGGAGGCCCGCAAGCCCTTCTTCGGCATCTGCTTCGGCAACCAGATCCTCGGCCGCGCCCTCGGCCTGGGCACCTTCAAGCTGCGCTTCGGCCACCGCGGGGTGAACCAGCCGGTGCAGGACGTGCACACCAAGCGGGTCCACATCACCAGCCACAACCACGGCTTCGCGGTCGACGCCCCCACCGGCGGGCCGTTCGACACCCCGTTCGGGCGGGCCGAGGTCAGCCACGTCGACCTCAACGACGGGGTGGTGGAGGGGCTGCGGCTCCTCGACCGGCCGGCGTTCAGCGTCCAGTACCACCCGGAGGCCGCGGCGGGCCCGCACGACGCCGCCGACCTGTTCGACGCGTTCTGCGACCTGATGGAGGCCGAGCGGGCCTCCGCGGGCACCCCGCAGACCAACCGGCACGATCAGTAGTAGAGGGAACCATGCCGCGCCGTAGTGATCTGTCATCCGTACTCGTGGTCGGCTCCGGTCCCATCGTGATCGGGCAGGCCGCCGAGTTCGACTACTCCGGGACCCAGGCGTGCCGCGTGCTCAAGGCCGAGGGCCTGCGCGTCATCCTGGTCAACTCCAACCCGGCGACCATCATGACCGACCCGGAGATCGCCGACGCCACCTACGTCGAGCCGATCACCCCGGAGATGGTCGAGAAGATCATCGCCAAGGAGCGCCCCGACGCCCTGCTGCCCACCCTGGGCGGCCAGACCGCGCTGAACACCGCGATCGCCCTGCACGAGGCGGGGGTGCTGCAGAAGTACGGCGTCGAGCTCATCGGCGCCGACGTCGACGCCATCCAGGCCGGCGAGGACCGGGAGACCTTCAAGGGCATCGTGGAGCGGATCGGCGGCGAGTCCGCCCGGTCCCGGATCTGCCACTCCATCGAGGAGTGCCTGGAGGCCGCCGGCGACCTCGGCTACCCGGTCGTGGTCCGCCCCTCCTTCACCATGGGCGGCTCCGGCTCCGGCTTCGCCCACGACGAGGCCGAGCTGCGCCGCATCGCCGGGCAGGGGCTCACCCTCTCGCCGACCACCGAGGTGCTCCTGGAGGAGTCCATCCTCGGCTGGAAGGAGTACGAGCTGGAGCTGATGCGCGACGGCAACGACAACGTGGTCGTCGTCTGCTCCATCGAGAACTTCGACCCGATGGGCGTGCACACTGGCGACTCGGTGACCGTGGCCCCCGCCATGACCCTCACCGACCGCGAGTACCAGCGGATGCGCGACGTCGGCATCGCGGTCATCCGCGCGGTCGGCGTGGACACCGGCGGCTGCAACATCCAGTTCGCGGTCAACCCGGACGACGGCCGGCTCATCGTCATCGAGATGAACCCGCGGGTCTCCCGCTCCTCGGCGCTGGCCTCCAAGGCCACCGGCTTCCCGATCGCCAAGATCGCCGCGAAGCTGGCGGTCGGCTACACCCTGGACGAGATCCCCAACGACATCACCCGGGAGACCCCGGCCAGCTTCGAGCCCAGCCTCGACTACGTGGTGGTCAAGGTCCCGCGGTTCGCCTTCGAGAAGTTCCCCGGCGCCGACCCCGGCCTGACCACCACCATGAAGTCGGTGGGCGAGGCGATGGCCATCGGCCGCTCCTTCCCCGAGGCGCTGCAGAAGGCGATGCGCTCGGTGGAGAAGAAGGGCACCGGCCTGACCTGGGCCGGCGAGCCGGGCGACAAGGAGGGGCTGCTCCGCGCCGCGGCGACCCCGGGCGAGTACCGGCTCCGCCAGGTGCAGCAGGCGCTGCGCGCCGGCGCCACCGTGCGCGAGCTCTACGAGGCCACCGGCATCGACCCGTGGTTCCTCGACCAGATGCTGCTGCTGGAGGAGACCGCCCGCAAGCTGGCCGCCGCGCCGCAGCTGGACGCCGGGGCGCTGCGCGGCGCCAAGCGGCTGGGCTTCTCCGACCTGCAGATCGGCGAGATCACCGGCAAGTCCGAGGAGGTCGTCCGGGAGCTGCGCGGGGCCCTGGACGTGCACCCGGTCTACCTGACCGTGGACACCTGCGCGGCGGAGTTCGCCGCGCGGACGCCCTACCTGTACTCCAGCTACGACGAGGAGACCGAGGTCCCGCAGGGCACCCGCCCCAAGGTGATCATCCTCGGCTCCGGCCCGAACCGGATCGGCCAGGGCGTCGAGTTCGACTACAGCTGCGTGCACGCCTCCTTCGCGCTCTCCGAGGCGGGCTACGAGACCGTCATGGTCAACTGCAACCCGGAGACGGTCTCCACCGACTACGACACCAGCGACCGGCTCTACTTCGAGCCGCTCACCCTGGAGGACGTCCTGGAGGTCGTCCGGGCCGAGCAGCTCACCGGCACCGTGGTCGGCGTGGTCGTGCAGCTGGGCGGGCAGACCCCGCTGGGCCTGGCGCGCCGCCTCAAGGAGGCCGGGGTGCCCATCGTCGGCACCAGCCCCGAGGCGATCGACCTGGCCGAGGACCGCGGCGCCTTCGGCGAGGTGCTGGAGCGGGCCGGGCTGCCCGCGCCCAAGCACGGCACCGCGTTCTCCTTCGACGAGGCGCGCCGGGTCGCCGACGAGATCGGCTACCCGGTGATGGTCCGCCCCTCCTACGTGCTGGGCGGCCGCGGCATGGAGATCGTCTACGGCGAGGCCATGCTGGCCGACTACATCGAGCGCAACGCCGAGGTCAGCCCGGACCACCCGGTGCTCATCGACCGCTTCCTCGACGACGCCATCGAGATCGACGTGGACGCGCTCTACGACGGCGAGGAGCTCTACCTCGGCGGCGTGATGGAGCACATCGAGGAGGCCGGCATCCACTCCGGCGACTCGGCCTGCGCGCTGCCCTCGATCACCCTGGGCGGCGAGGACATCGAGCGGATCCGCTACTCCACCGAGGGCATCGCCCGCGGCACCGGGGTGCGCGGCCTGCTCAACGTCCAGTACGCGCTCGCCTCCGGCGTGCTCTACGTGCTGGAGGCCAACCCGCGGGCCTCGCGCACCGTGCCGTTCGTCTCCAAGGCCACCGCGGTGCCGCTGGCCAAGGCCGCGGCCCGGGTGATGCTCGGCGCCTCCGTCGCCGAGCTGCGCGCCGAAGGGATCCTCCCGGCCTCCGGGGACGGGGCGACCCTGCCGATGGACGCGCCGGTCGCGGTCAAGGAGGCGGTGCTGCCGTTCAACCGGTTCATCGACCGCCAGGGCGAGGGCGTGGACACCGTGCTCGGCCCGGAGATGCGCTCCACCGGCGAGGTGATGGGCCTGGACGCCGACTTCGGCGCGGCCTACGCCAAGTCGCAGCAGGCCGCCTACGGCCCGCTGCCCACCCGGGGCACGGTCTTCGTGTCGGTGGCCAACCAGGACAAGCGGCACATGATCTTCCCGGTCAAGCGCCTGGCGGACCTCGGCTTCGAGATCCTGGCCACCGAGGGCACCTCCTGGGTGCTGCGGCGCAACGGGGTGCCCGCCCGGGCCGTGCGCAAGCACAGCGAAGGTCCCGGCCCCGAGGGGGAACCCACTATCGTGCAACTGATCCACGACGGCGCGGTGGACCTCATCGTCAACACCCCGTTCGGCGGTGCCGGGCAGTCCGGCCCCCGGCTGGACGGCTACGAGATCCGCACCGCCGCGGTGGTGCGCGGCGTCCCCAGCGTCACGACGGTGCAGGGGCTGGCCGCCGCGGTGCAGGGCATCGAGGCGCTCGCGCGCGGGGAGATCGGGGTCCGCTCCCTCCAGGAGCACGCCGAGTCGCTGCGCGGCGCCCGCCGCGCCCGCCCCAGTGTCGCAGTGAGGCAGGACGACAAGGTTGAGCGACTTCGGTCCGTTGCAGATGCGCTGCCCGGTGCTGACCGTGCGGAGGGTGGACGCCTACTACGCGATCACCGTGGTCGCCCCGGGGATCGCGGAGCGCTTCCGGGCCGGGCAGTTCGTCGCCGCCGCGGTCGGCGGCGAGCAGTCCAGCATGCTGCTGCGCCGGCCGTTCGCGGTGCACGACGTCAAACCGGACTACGGCGGCACCGTGGAGTTCCTGTTCTCGGTGCGCGGCGCGGGCACCGCCTGGCTCGCCGAGCGCCGCTCCCGGGACCTGCTCGACCTGGTCGGCCCGCTGGGCCGGCCCTTCCCGCTGCCCCGCGACCCGGTCAACTGCGTGCTGGTCGGCGGCGGCTCGGGCAGCGCCCCGCTGTTCCCGCTGGCGCACGCGCTGCGCCGCCGCGGCTGCCGGGTCGACGCGGTGCTCGGCGGCGCCTCGGCGGACCGGGTGTTCAGCGCGATCACCGCCCGCCGCATCGCCGAGACCGCGACCTTCACCACCGACGACGGCTCGTTCGGGGTGCGCGGCCCGGTCACCGCGCCGCTGGGCCGGGTGATCGAGGAGGCCCGCTCGGACGTGGTCTACGCCTGCGGTCCGATGCCGATGCTGCGCGAGGCCACCGCGGTCGCCGCCGAGCACGGCATCCCGATCCAGGTGGCGGTGGAGGAGACGATGGCCTGCGGCACCGGGGTCTGCATGGCCTGCGTGGTCCCGGTCTCGGGGGAGGACGGCATCACCCGGATGGTCCGCGCCTGCGTGGACGGCCCGGTCTTCCGCGGCGAGCGGGTGCGCTTCGACGACGTCGGCACCATCCCCTTCGACGCGCTGGGCGCCCCCGGATGGAAGCCGGCGGCCGACGCCGCCGTGGACCCGGCCGACCGCGAGGCCGGATGAGCCCGCCCCCGCCGGGCGGGCCGGGAGAGCGAGGAGGCTGGATGGGCACCGACCTGCGGGTCCGGCTCAAGGACGTGGAGTTGGCCAACCCGGTGCTCGCCGCGGCGGGCTGCGCCGGGACCGGCCGGGAACTGGCCCAGTTCTTCGACCTGGCCGGGATCGGCGCGCTGATCACCAAGTCGGTGACGGTGGAGCCGCGGGCCGGCCACCCGGCGCCGCGGATCGCCGAGACGCCCAGCGGGATGCTCAGCGCCACCGGCCTGCAGGGGCCGGGGATCGAGGTCTTCCTCCAGCGCGACCTGCCCTGGCTGCTCTCCCGCGGGGCCCGGGTCGGGGTCTCGCTGGCCGGGAGCGGGGCCGCGGAGTACGGCGAGCTGGCCCGGCGCCTCTCCGAGGCGTCCGGGGTCTCCTTCGTGGAGGTCAACCTCTCCTGCCCGAACCCCTCCGACCGGGGGCGGCACTTCACCGACGACCCGCGGGAGGCGGCCCGGGTGGTGCACGCGGTCCGCTCGCACACCCGCTCCGACATCCCGGTCTTCGCCAAGCTGGCCGCCGACGTGCCCGACCCGGTGGACCTGGCCGAGGCCTGCGCGCAGGCCCGCGCGGACGGCCTGTCGCTGATCAACACGGTGCGCGGGATGGCGATCGACCCGCGCACGCTGCGCCCGGCGGTGGCCGGCGGCATGGGCGGGGTCTCCGGGCCGGCGATCCGCCCGATCGCGGTGGGCTGCGTGCACCGGGTGCACGCGGCCCTGCCCGAGCTGCCGATCATCGGCAGCGGCGGGGTGCGCACCGGGGGCGACGTCCTGGAATTCCTGGCCGCGGGCGCCACGGCGGTCGCGGTGGGGACGGTGACCTTCCACGACCCCTCGGCCTGCGTGCGCATCGTCCGGGAGCTGGAGGAGGCGCTCGCCGAGCACGGAGTGGACCGGGTCCGCGACGTGGTGGGCGCGGCGCACCGCCCGCTCGGTGCGGCGGCCGGCGCGGGACCGCTCCCGCGCGGCTGAGCACCGGGCCCGCCCGCCCTGAGCAGGGGCGGCCGGGCCTGTGAGACAGCCTGTGGCGGCGCGGACACGCTCCCGCGTCGCCGGGCTTCCGCCGGCGGCTCCCGGGGCCGCTGGGGCCGTTTCAGGGCCGGGAAGGCGCGTCGTGCCCCGATGGGCGCGACGTGCATGAACCGGCCGATGCAGGGAACCTGCACGGTGCAGTGGACCAGGTCGCCGCGCCGCCCGTGCGGTTCGCCCTCCCGCAGCCGCCCGGCGGCGGGAGATCCCCGCTCAGTTCCGCTCACGAAGGAGAAGGATCGTGGCCGCGCCCATCGCAGTAGCCATCGACGCACCCGAGATCGAGACCGCGGCCCGCTGGGCGTCCGCGGTCGCCCCGCACGTCAGCACCGTCAAGGTCGGGCTGGAGCTCTACCTGCGCTACGGGCCCGAGGTGATCGGCACGGTGCGCGGGGCCAACCCCGTCTCGGTCTTCCTCGACCTGAAGCTGCACGACATCCCGGCCACGGTGGCCGGGGCCGCGCGCAACGTGGCCCGGCTGAAGCCGTCCATCCTGACCGTGCACGCGGCGGGCGGGGCGGACATGATCAAGGCCGCGGTGGAGGCGGCGCCGGACACCCGCATCGCCGCGGTCACCGTGCTGACCTCGCTGGACGACACGGCGCTGGAGGCCATCGGGATGCGCGGACCGGCGGCCGACGCGGCCCGCCGGCTGGCGGTGCTCGCGGTGGGGGCCGGCGCGCAGGCGCTGGTCTGCTCGCCGCACGAGGTGCCCGCGCTCCGCGCCGAGGTCGGCCCGGACGTGCAGCTCATCACGCCGGGCGTGCGCCCGGCCGGCGCGGACCGGGGCGACCAGGCCCGGGTGGCGACGCCGGAGGAGGCCCTGGCGGCCGGCGCGGACCTGCTGGTCGTCGGCCGGCCGATCACCCGGGCGGCGGACCCGGGCGCGGCCGCGGCCTCGCTGGCGGCGGCGCTGCGCCGGGCGGAGGCGGCCGGCCGGTCCTGAACCGGCCGGAGGAGCGAGACGAGGGCGGGTCCCCGCGGCACGGCGGGGCCCGCCCTCGGGCGTGTCCGGGGCCGGCCGCACGGCCTTCTCGTGCCCCACAGTATCCGATTGCGGACGCAAGGTGCCGCCGTATTCAGGTGTCCGAAATCCGGAGGTCCGGACCGGGCGCGACCGGTTCCGGCCCAGGAGGGGAGCGGTTCGCGGGAATGAGGCGTCCGCGGTGCGGAGGGCCAAAAGTCCTGAATTCAACCGCACAGCGCAATCGAGCGAGGACAGAGCGTGATTAATTGGATGAATTGCCGCTCTATTAGCGCTCGAAGGGCCACTTTGCGTTGCCGAACAGGGTCGGAACCTACTAACTTGCGCAGGCGTCCGCCCTCCACGAACGAGAGAAAACCGAGGTGACCCGGCGTGGCCCTTCCTCCCCTCACACCCGAGCAGCGCGCCGCGGCTCTGGAGAAGGCCGCTAAGGCCAGAAAAGAGCGCGCGGAAGTCAAGAACCGCCTGAAGCACGGCGGCGTCTCCCTGTCGGAGGTGCTCGCCGACGGCCAGACCGACGACGTCATCGGCAAGATGAAGGTCTCGGCTCTGCTGGAGTCGCTCCCCGGCGTCGGCAAGGTCCGCGCCAAGCAGATCATGGAGCGGCTCAACATCGCCGAGTCGCGCCGCGTCCGGGGGCTGGGCGCCAACCAGCGCGCCTCCCTGGAGCGCGAGTTCGGCGGCGCCAAGTAAGGCGGTCGATCCAGCCGCCCCAAGCGGCCCCGCGCTGACGGGGCCGCGCCGGAGCCGCCCGGCCGCCCGCATCCAGCGGAGGCGGCCGGCGGCGCCGGGGGCGGAGGCATGAAGCGCCGCGGTCCGGCATGACCCGCCGCACACCCCGCTCAAGGGGGGTGCGGACGGGCCCGCCGGGCCGCGGCGCGGTGGTATAAAAGACCAATCATCACCGGCCCGGGGAAGCGTCCCCTCGTGCGGACCGACCGGAGCCGGGCGCCTCCGGCGCCAAGCCAGCCCCAGCGTCGCACCGAGAGTTCGAACACCACGTGCCTACCGATCGCGAAGACCGGCCCGCAGCGGGGCCGGAGGACACCGGCGCCCCGGAGCGGCGGCTGACGGTCCTCTCCGGCCCCTCCGGGGTCGGCAAGAGCACCGTCGTCAAGGAGCTCCGGGCCCACCACCCCGAGGTGTGGCTCTCGGTCTCGGTCACCACCCGCGCCCCCCGCCCCGGAGAGACCGACGGGGTGGAGTACTTCTTCGTCGGCTCCGACGAGTTCGAGCGGATGATCGCCGAGGGCAGCCTGCTGGAGTGGGCCGAGTTCGCGGGCAACCGCTACGGCACCCCCCGCGCCCCGGTCGAGCGGCGGCTGCGGGCAGGCGTCCCGGTCCTGCTCGAGATCGACCTGCAGGGCGCCCGCCAGGTCCGCGAGTCCAAGCCCGACTCCTTCCACGTCTTCCTCGCCCCGCCCTCCTGGGAGGAGCTGGTCCGCCGGCTCACCGGCCGCGGGACCGAGGCGCCCGAGGTGGTCCGGCGCCGGCTGGACGCCGCCCGGGTCGAGCTGGCCGCGGAGAAGGAGTTCGACGCGACGCTGGTCAACACGTCCGTCGAGAACGTGCGCGACGAGCTGCTAGCGTTGGTCCTCGCGCCGAAGGTGTGACCGCCGGCGCCTTCCCGGCTCCGGACCCGGGCACCCGCGGCGCGGATATCCTGGAGGTTCCGCGGGCCCCGCGGGCTCCGCGCAGGCCGCGCAGCGCGCGGCCACCGCACCATCCGTCAACGCAGGCCCCGCACGCAGGGGGCCGCCGACCGTCCAGGGGGACGCACGTGGCAGGCACCGAGCCCGTCGCCGAAGGCATCACCAACCCGCCCATCGACGACCTCCTCGAGCTCGTCGACAGCAAGTACAGCCTGGTCACCATGGCCTCCAAGCGGGCCCGGCAGATCAACGCCTACTACGCCCAGCTGGGCGAGGGCCTGCTGGAGTACGTCGGCCCGCTGGTCGAGACCCAGGTCCAGGAGAAGGCCCTGTCCATCGCCCTGCGCGAGGTCAAGTCCGGACTGCTCACGGCGGAGCCCTACGAGGGCAACTGAGCGCCGAGGGACGGAGGCGCGGTGCGCCCCCGGGCACGGCCCGGGGCGGCGCCGGCCGCCGCCCCCGCCTCGGCTAGGGTCCGAACGTGAACACACCGACTGACGACGGCGCCGCGCCCGAGGTGGTCCTCGGCGTCGGCGCGGGCATCGCCGCCTACAAGGCCTGCGAGCTCCTCCGCCGCTTCACCGAGTCCGGCCACGGCGTGCAGGTCGTGCCCACCGCCGAGGCGCTGCGCTTCGTGGGCGAGCCCACCTGGGCCGCGCTCTCCGGCCGCCCGGTGGCCACCGGCGTCTGGGACGCCGTGCACGAGGTCCCGCACGTGCGCATCGGCCGCCGCGCCGACCTGGTCTTCGTCGCCCCGGCCACCGCCGACCTGCTGGCCCGGGCCGCGCACGGGCTCGCCGGCGACCTGCTCACCAACACCCTGCTCACCGCGCGCTGCCCGGTCGTCTTCGCCCCCGCCATGCACACCGAGATGTGGGAGCACCCCGCGACCCGGGCCAACGTCGCGCTGCTGCGCGAGCGCGGCGCCATCGTGCTGGAGCCCGCGGTGGGCCGGCTCACCGGCGCCGACACCGGCAAGGGCCGGCTGCCCGACCCCGAGGCCCTGTTCGAGGCGGGCCGGGCGGTGCTGCGCCGCGGGAGCCTCCCCGCCGACCTGGCCGGGCGGCGGGTGGTGGTCTCGGCCGGCGGCACCCGCGAGGCCATCGACCCGGTCCGCTACCTGGGCAACCGCTCCTCCGGGCGGCAGGGGTACGCGCTGGCCGCCACCGCGCTGGCCCGCGGCGCCCGGGTCACCCTGGTCAGCGCCGCCACCGGGCTGACCGCCCCGGCCGGCGCCGACCTGGTCCCGGTCGAGTCCGCGGTGCAGATGCGCGAGGCGGTGCTCGAGGCCCGGCGGGGCGCCGACGCGGTGGTGATGGCCGCGGCCGTGGCCGACTTCCGCCCGGCCGAGCAGGCCCCCGGCAAGATCAAGAAGACCGGCGCCGGCCCCGAGCCGATCGGGCTGGTGGAGAACCCCGACATCCTCGCCGAGCTCTCCCGCGAGCGGACGGCCCCCGGCCAGGTGGTGGCGGGCTTCGCCGCGGAGACCGACGACGTGCTGGCCAACGGCCGGGCCAAGCTCGCCCGCAAGGGCTGCGACCTGCTGGTCGTCAACCAGGTGGGCGAGGGGAAGGCGTTCGGCACCGAGGACAACCAGGCGGTGATCCTGGACTCGGACGGCGGCTCGGCGGAGGTGCCGCACGGCCCGAAGAGCGCGCTGGCGGACCGGGTCTGGGACCTCGTCCGCGACCGGCTCCCGCGAGTGTGAAAAGATCCCCTCCGGTGTTGCGCGTGCGGCGACCCCGTTTCGCTGTACGCTACGGAAATCCCAGCGCATGGGCATGATCGGTTTCGACCGTGGAACTTTTCCTGTGTCATGCGTCACACTTGGTCCGTGAGCGCCTGAAGTGGCGTTCCGCGGACCGGCGGCGGGCGACCGCCGCCGAACGAAAAGCTGGAGCGGACCCGACAGAGCCGCACGCCCCGGGCGCGACGGACAGGGCACCACTACAGTGGAGCAGGAAACCAACCCCGCGGGTTCGGTGAAGCCCGGTGGAACCCCACCTCCCCGGCGCGGAGCCGTCCTGCAGAGACAACTGTCAGCCAGCAGCCGCTGCAAGGAGTCACTCAACGTGTCCCGTCGCCTTTTCACCTCCGAGTCGGTCACCGAGGGCCACCCCGACAAGATGGCCGACCAGATCAGTGACGCGATCCTCGACGCGATGCTCAAGGACGACCCGTCCAGCCGGGTCGCCGTGGAGACCCTGATCACCACCGGGCAGGTGCACATCGCCGGTGAGGTCACCACCAAGACCTACGTCGACATCCCCGCGATCGTCCGGAAGAAGATCCTGGAGATCGGGTACGACTCCTCCGCCAAGGGCTTCGACGGGGACTCCTGCGGGGTCTCGGTCTCCATCGACCAGCAGTCGCCGGACATCGCCCAGGGCGTCGACACCGCCTACGAGGCGCGGGTCGGCGGCGAGGACGACGCGCTGGACCGGCAGGGCGCCGGCGACCAGGGCCTCATGTTCGGCTACGCCAACCGCGAGACCCCCGAGCTGATGCCGCTGCCGATCAAGCTCGCGCACGCGCTCTCCCAGCGCCTCTCCCAGGTGCGGCACGACGGGACCGTCCCCTACCTGCGCCCGGACGGCAAGACCCAGGTGACCGTCGAGTACGACGGGGCCACCCCGGTCCGGCTGGACACCGTGGTCGTCTCCAGCCAGCACGCGCCGGACATCGACATCAACGAGCTCCTCACCCCGGACATCAAGGAGCACGTGATCACCCCGGTGGTCGCCTCCTACGGGCTGGAGGCCGACGACTACCGGCTGCTGGTCAACCCCACCGGCCGGTTCGAGATCGGCGGCCCGATGGGCGACGCGGGCCTGACCGGCCGCAAGATCATCGTCGACACCTACGGCGGCTACGCCCGGCACGGCGGCGGCGCCTTCTCCGGCAAGGACCCGTCCAAGGTCGACCGCTCCGCCGCCTACGCGACCCGCTGGGTGGCCAAGAACATCGTCGCGGCCGGCCTCGCCGACCGCGCCGAGGTCCAGGTCGCCTACGCCATCGGCAAGGCCCACCCGGTCGGCGTCTTCATCGAGACCTTCGGCACCGAGCAGGTCGCCCCGGACGTCATCGAGAAGGCCGTCAAGGAGGTCTTCGACCTGCGCCCGGCCGCCATCGTGCGCGACCTGGACCTGCTCCGCCCGATCTACTCCGGCACCGCGGCCTACGGCCACTTCGGCCGCGAGCTCCCCGAGTTCACCTGGGAGTCCACCGAGCGCGCCGCGGCCCTCAAGGCCGCCGTCGGCGCCTGAGGCCCCGACCGCCCGAGCGGAACCGGACCACCGGCGGCCGCCCCCTGCCCGGGGGGCGGCCGCCGCCGTCTTCCCCGGAGGTCCCGCCGGGGGACCGCTCCGCCGCCCAGGCCCCGGCGGGCGCGCACGGGTCCATCGCCGCCGGGCCCGGCCGGCGGTCGGCGCGGTGTACGGGAAGCCGGAGCGGAAGCCGCGCCGCCCGGGCGGGGCCGCCTCGGACAGGCCAGGGGCGGCGTACTCGCCGCCGACCGGGACGCCCTGGCCCGGGAGGGCCGGGCCGGCACCGGCAGGGTCGGGGCGGCCGCACCGATCAGGGTGCGGCCCGGGGGCGGCGCGGTCACCATCAGGGGCACCGGCAGGGTGGGCGCCGGATGCCGGCCGCAGCGGTCGGCGTACCGCCCGGGCGGCCGGCTCCGGGGCCGCCGGGGTCAGCCGCGGCCCGCCCGGGACAGCGCCGCCTTCTGCACCGCCTCCAGCGGCCCGGTGTCGAACCGGCGCAGCCAGAGCGCGCTCCCGGCGACCAGGACGGCGCAGAGCGCGGCCCACAGCCCGAGCACCCACCACGGGCCGGTCCCGGCGAAGCGGGAGGCCAGGCCCAGGCCGAAGCCGTAGCAGACCAGCATCGCCAGTACGTTCTGCAGCACGTAGCCGCTGAGCGCGGTGCGGCCCACACCGGACAGCGCGGCGGTCACCGGGCCGGTGCGGCGCATCCGGTCGTAGACCAGGCCGACCAGGCCGGCCAGCCCGATCGCCGCGATCGGCGCGCCGATGTACCGCTCGACCAGCAGGAACTCGGCGCCGGCGAGCGAGGCCGCGGCCTTCAGCGGCAGCCCGGCGCCCAGCCCCCAGGCGGCCATCCGGGCCCGCAGCCGCCGCCCCCCGGCGCCGGGAGAGAACGCGCCCGCCCGGAGCAGCGCCGCGCCGGCCAGGAAGAGCACCAGCAGCAGCCCGAAGGAGAGCACCGGCTCGATCCGCAGCAGCAGGAGGTTCTCCAGCCGGAAGGCGACCTGCTCCGGGTAGCTCCCCTCGGCGTAGAGCCGCACCGCGCCGGGGTCGACCGGGACCCCTTCGCCGGCCTGCGCGGCCGCCGACAGCAGCGCGGTGCCCGCCGCCATCAGCAGCAGGTGCAGGGCCCCGGCGGTCCAGGCGGCGGCGGCGCGCAGCCGGGGGCCGCGGGCCAGCAGCCAGGCGGTGACCAGCGCGGTCACCGCATAGCCCATCAGCACGTCCCAGGCGAAGACCAGGGTGAAGTGGACCAGCCCCTCGAAGAACAGGAAGAGCGCCCGCCACTTGTACGGGCCGGGCCAGCTCTGCCCGCGCTTGGCCGCGGAGCGGAACTGGATCGCCAGCCCCGCGCCGAACAGCAGGGTGAGCAGGGAGAGCGAGGTGCCGTTGGCGGCGAACCGGAACAGCGCCTCGGCGATGACCGCGGGCACCGGGTCGGCCGGGATCGAGGCGAGCGAGGGCGCGCCGCCCCCGCTGAGCATGCCGATCTCCGCCCCGGGCGCGGTGAAGACCCAGATGTTGGTACCGAGCGTGCCCATGATCGCCAGGCCGCGCAGCACGTCGAGCAGGGGCAGCCGGCCGGCGCGCCGCCCTTCGGGCGCCGGCCGCGGTGCGGCCTCCGCCCCTCCGGCCGGCGCCGCGGCCGCGGTCCCGCCCCGCCGGGCTCCGGTACCGGGCGCGGTCTCGTCCATGGTCTGCGGCTCCGTCCCCGTGGTCCACCCCGCCGCTGCGGCGGGCACCGGTCGGGGGTCCCCGCCCCGGCGGCTCCACCATGGCGCGGATCGCCCCCTGCGGTCCTCCTGCGCGCTGCGGAAAGGGGGGTGGTGCTTTGGATGTAGCCGGCGCGGCCCCCGGCCGCCCGCCCGGCCCCCGGCACGGACCCGGTCCCCGGCACGGACCCGGCCCCCGGCACGGGAAAGGGCGGCCCCGATCGGGACCGCCCTCACCGGAAAGGCGCCGCCGGCGCGCCCGGACTCAGATCCGGACCGTGGTGCTGCGCACGATCTCGAACACCGGGTGCCGGTGCGCCTCGTCGCGGAACCACTCCACCGGGGAGTCCGGCGCGGCCTGGAAGTAGGGGCCGACCACCGCGACCCGCGGGTGCTGCAGGTACTCCCTGAGCACCGGGGCGGCGCGCTCCGGGCCGACCTCGACCACGCTCACCAGCTCCAGCCAGCCGCCCTGGCGCAGGGTCGCGAAACCGTCCTTGCGGATGTTGCGCACCCAGCCGACCTCGCCGTAGGGCGCGACGAGGAACCGGCCCTGCTCGTTCTCGAGCAGGTTGATCGGGGTCGAGCGGAGCAGCCCCGAGGTGCGGCCGCGCGTGGTCAGCACCCACACGTCGGACGGGACGCACCCGTACTTGGCCAGGCGCTCCACCAGCGCGTCGAAGGTGTGCCGGAGCCTGCCGGCCCGGAACACCTTGGGTTCGTTCCCCATCGACAACTCCCTCACTCGGTTCACCCCCATTGTGCTGGGTGCGCCGGCGCCCGGGCGACGCCCGGGTCAGCGGAACGCCGAGACGCCGGTCACCGCCTGGCCGATGCTCAGCGCGTGGATCTCCTCGGTGCCCTCGTAGGTGGCCACCGTCTCCAGGTTCACCATGTGCCTGATCACCGGGTATTCCAGCGTGATGCCGTTGGCGCCGTGCACCGAGCGGGCGGTGCGGGCGACCCGCTGCGCCGCCGCCACGTTGGCGAACTTACCGAAGCTGACGTGGTTGTGGTGGCAGGCGCCGTCGTCCTTGAGCCGGCCGATCTGCAGCGCGGTCAGACCGGCCTGGTTGACGTCGACCACCATGTCGGCGAGCTTGCGCTGGGTGAGCTGGAAGGCGCCGATCGGCCGGCCGAACTGCTCCCGGGTGCCGGCGTAGTCCAGCGCGGCGGCGTAGCAGGCGCGCGCGGCCCCCGCCGCGCCCCACACGATGCCGAAGCGGGCCTCGTTCAGGCAGGACAGCGGTGAGCCGAGCCCCTTGGAGCCGGGCAGCAGCGCATCGGCGGGCAGCCGCACCCCGTCCAGCACCAGCTCGGAGGTGATCGAGGCGCGCAGCGACAGCTTGTGGTGGATGGTGCCGGCGGTGAAGCCGGGGGTGCCGGCCGGCACCAGGAACCCGCGGACGCCCTCGTCGGTCGCGGCCCAGACCACCGCCACGTCGGCCACGGAGCCGTTGGTGATCCACATCTTGGTGCCGTCCAGCACCCAGTCGGTGCCGTCCCGGCGGGCGCGGGTCCGCATCGACCCGGGGTCGCTGCCGGAGTCGGGCTCGGTCAGCCCGAAGCAGCCGATCGCCTCGCCGGCCGCCATCCGGGGCAGCCACTCCTGCTTCTGCTCCTCGGAGCCGAACCTGTGGATCGCGGTCATCGCCAGCGACCCCTGGACCGAGACGAAGCTGCGCAGCCCGGAGTCGACCGCCTCCAGCTCGCGGCAGGCCAGGCCATAGGAGACCGCGCCGGCCCCGGTGCAGCCGTAGCCCTGCAGGTGCATGCCGAACACGCCGAGCCCGCCGAAGCGCTCGGCCAGTCCGCGCGGGTCGGGGATGGTCCCGGCCTCGAACCACTCGGCGACGTTGGGCGCCAGTTCGGCCTCGGCGAAGGCGCGCACCGCGTCGCGGATGTCGCGCTCCTCGGCGGTGAGCGAGCGGTCCACGGCCAGGAAGTCGGCCGGGTCGGGGGCGGGGGCCCTGTGCTGGTCGGTCATCGGGAACTCCTCGGGATACGGCCTCCGGCGGAGGCCGGGAGGCGGCTGCGGTCGTCGGGACGGGCGGACGGGTGCGGGCGCGCCGGTGTCACGGCCGCTCCGCGGCGGCCGGGCCCCGCGGGTCGGCCTGGTGCACGGCGCCCCGCTCGATCAGGGCGGCGATGCGCTCCTCGGGCAGCCCGAGCTCGCGCAGGACCCGCACCGAGTGCTCGCCCAGCAGGGGCGGCGGCAGCGGAGGGCCGGCCGGCGCCCCGGCGCCCTCCGGGTCGGCGAGCAGCCGGAAGCCGGCGCGGACCGTCTCCAGCGGCCCGGCGGTGGGGTGGTCGACCCGGACGGTGACGTCGTCGCCGGCGGCGCCGGCGGCGCGGATCGCGTCCAGCACGCCGCGCACCCGGCCCACCGGGACGCCCGCGGCCAGCAGCAGCTTCAGCCACTCGGCGGCGGGGCGGGAGCGGAGCGTCCGGGTCAGCTCGCCGACCAGCGCCTCCCGGTGCCGCACCCGGTCGGGGTTGGTGCCGAACCGCGGGTCGGCGGCGAGGTCGGGCCGGTCCAGGGCGCCGCACAGCTTCTGGAACAGCGCGTCGTTGCCGGCCGCGACGACCAGGTCCGCGTCGGCGGTGGGGAACACCTGGTAGGGCACGATGGTGGAGTGGGCGTTGCCCATCCGGGGCGGTTCGGCGCCGGTCACCAGGGCCTGCTGGGCCAGGTTCACCAGGCCGGACAGCGCGGAGTTGACCAGGGTCGCCTCGACCTGGGAGCCCTGCCCGGTGGCGCGGGCGCGCAGCAGCGCCCCGAGCACCCCCACCGCGGCGTTCAGCCCGGTGAGCACGTCGGTGATGGCCACGCCGACCTTGAAGCCGGGGCCGCCGGGGTCCCCGGTGGCGCCCATCAGGCCGCTCTCGGCCTGCACGATCACGTCGAAGCCGGGGCGCCCGGCGGGGTCGTGCTCCGGGCCGAAGCCGCTGATGGAGCAGTAGACCAGGGCCGGGTTGCGCTCCCGCAGCGCGTCGAAGCCGAGGCCGAGCCGCTCGGCGACGCCCGGCCGGAAGTTCTGGACGACCACGTCGGAGCGGGCGCACAGCTCCTGCACGGCGGCCCGGCCCCCGGGGTCCTTCAGGTCCGCGGCGAGGCTGCGCTTCCCGCGGTTGACGGCCAGGTAGTAGGCGGCCTCGCCGCCGGCGTGCGGCGGCCCCCAGGCGCGGGTGTCGTCGCCGCGCCCGGGGTGCTCGACCTTGACCACCTCGGCGCCCATGTCGGCGAGGAGCATGGTGGCGTAGGGCCCGGCCAGGACCCGGGAGAGGTCGGCGACGCGGACCCCGGCGAGCGGTCCGGGCGCGGGGGAGGGGGGCGCGGGCTCCGCGCCGGTCGTGGACGGGGTCTCGGTCATGGCGGCGTGCACTGCTCCCTACTCGGCGCCGCGGCCGTCGCGGTCGCCGCGCTCGTCTCGGAGTTGGTGGTAGGTCTCCAGGCAGCGGCGGAGCGCGGTGGTGAGCGCAGCGCCGGACTGGCCGGCGTACCTGGTCCTGACCCGCTCGGCGATCTCGGGGAGGTCGTCGTCGACGGAGAGCCCCTCGACCAGGGCGCGGAAGAACTCCTTGGCCAGGTCGGTGAGGAGGGTGGTGTCGGCCGCGACGACCACCCCGTCGGACAGGCGCACGGCGAGCACCACGCCGAGGCGCTCGTACTGGGAATGGCTCGCGACCGCGTCGGGCAGCCGGGCGTAGCCCGAGACCAGGACGGTGTCGGGGTCGCTGAGCAGGCCCCGGATGTCAACGTGTCCGTACACGCGGATGACCCTTCCGTTTTCAGGCAGCCGAAGAACTCCGTCGACTGGAGTCTCGCGCCTGGCAGGGCGACCCGGGAAGAGCGGGGCGCCCTCAGCGGGAGGGCAGACGCCCCAAGTATTCCCGAACCGGGTGGTCGGTTGTCAACGCCGCCGCGGCCGCGGCGCGGACGGTCCGTCTCGGATGCCGAGACATCCGGTGCGGCCGCGAGAACGTGTGAGGCAGCGCACAGCTGCGGCTCCACCCCAGCTGGCGAGGGGTTTTCCGGCGGGACCGGCGCAGCGGGCGGCCGCCGCCGCGCGCCGCCCTCCTTGCGCTGAACCGGACATCGTGAGCTATAGTCCCGCACAGGTCATGAGCGCCAGCGACAAGCCCCGGCTAGCTGGCCGGCAACCCTCCTTCCGCGGTGGGGTGCCCCGGGTGAGGACCAGGTCGAGACACGACCGCTTTTTCGTAACCGTGTCAGGCAAGCGCGGACCCCCGCGGGTTCGAGTCGGACGCACCCTGTGCGCAGCGATGCCGCTGGGGGTCCTTCTCCGGGGTCCCGATGACCTCAAGAGGAGAAGCGATGACCACCGCAACCGCCCCCGCCGCCCGCCCCGCCGAGCCCCGCACCGCCCCGCCCGCCGTGGTGGGCGCCGGAGCGCTCATCCCGCTGGCCGACGGGACCCGGACCGACTACGCCAACTTCGACTACGCGGCCAGCGCCCCGTGTCTGGAGGCGGTCCGGAGCGCCCTCGACGAGGCCCTGCCGCTCTACGCCAGCGTGCACCGCGGCGCCGGCTACCTCTCCCAGGTGAGCACCGCCGCCTACGAGCGCGCGCGGCGCGCCGTCGCCCGCTTCACCGGCGTCCGCGACGACGACGCCGTGGTGTTCGTGCGCGGCACCACCGACGCCCTCAACCTGCTCGCCCGGTCGCTGCCGGAGGGCTGCACCGTGGTCGTCTCCTCCGCCGAGCACCACGCCAACCTGCTGCCCTGGGAGCACGCGGGGAGCAGGGCGGCGCGGGTGGTCCGGCTGCCGCTGCCGGCCTCGCCGCGCCAGGCCGTGGAGGACGCCCGCGCGGCGCTGCGCGATGCCCCCGACGGCCCGAAGCTGCTCTGCGTGACCGCCGCCTCCAACGTCACCGGTGAGATCTGGCCGGTGCGCGACCTGGTCGAGGCGGCGCACGCCGAGGGGGCGCGGGTCGCGGTGGACGCCGCCCAGTACGTCCCGCACCGCCGCTTCGACCTGGCCGGCTCCGGAGCCGACTACGTGGCCTACTCCGGGCACAAGCTGTACGCGCCGTTCGGCGCGGGCGTGCTCGCCGGGCGCACCGACTGGCTCCGCGACGCCGCCCCCTACCTGGCCGGCGGCGGCGCCACCGGCAGCGTCACCGAGGACGACGTGCGCTGGAACGACCTGCCGGCGCGGCACGAGGCGGGCAGCCCCAACGTGCTCGGCGCGGTCGCCCTCGCCGCCGCCTGCGACGCCCTCACCGAGGCCGGCCAGGAGGCGCTGCACGAGCGGGAGGAGCGGCTGCTGCGCCGGCTGCGCGCCGGGCTCGCCGCGATCCCCGGCGTGCACGACCTGTCGCTGTGGGAGCCGGAGCACCCGCGGGTCGGCATCGTGTCGTTCGTGGTCGACGGGGTGCCCGCGGGGCTGCTGGCCGCGGCGCTCTCCGCGGAGTACGGCATCGGCGTCCGGGACGGCCTGTTCTGCGCCCACCTGCTGACCCGCTGGCTGCTCCCGGAGGGGCACGCCCAGGCGGTCCGGGCCAGCCTGGGCCTGGGCACCACCGAAGAGCACGTGGACCGGCTGCTCGCCGCGGTCGCCCGGATCGCCGAGCACGGCCCGGAGCTGGAGTACCGGGACGACGCCGGCCGCCTGGTGCCGGCCGGGTAGGGCGGGCCGCTCCGCTCGCGCCGCGCGGCCGCGCGCGGCTCCGGCCACGGCCCCGCGGGCTTCCGCGGGGCCGTTCCCGTGCCCGGGGCGCGGCCGCCCGCCCCGCGCGGGGGAGGGGGGAGAACGTCCCGAAGAACCTCCCACCAACGTCGTGAACGGGCGAAAACAAGCAAATAGAGTGACAAAGCGGTGCAATTTCCGCTGATTCTCCGGTGCGGGCCGCTGACCGCGATCAATGGCGCATCCGGCGGTCGGCGCACTCCGCCGGGAGGCCGCGGAACGCGGTGCCGCGGGACGCGGCGGCCGTCCGCCGGACGCCGTGCGGACACTCGGCCGTTCCCGGCGTCTGTGCAGGTGAAGCCGGGTGGAGGGGAATCCGGGGGGAGGATGTCCGGGGTGGGTCAAATAGCGGCGCCTTCCACTCCGGCGGAAAACCCGCGTTTATTAGCGGTGAATTTATCCCCGGGTGAATGATGTGGCTCACACCAGGTAACATCGGTCGGCAACGGACCCCGGGAGCGCGATCGTGACTGATGAGTGGCCGGTACCGCACCTCGTCGAAGACCCGATGGCCGTCGGCGTCCCCCGCCCGCGCGTCGTCGGCCTCGACGGCAGGCCCGTGGGCAGGGCCGACGGGGCCGCGCCGCCCGGACCGGCCACCGCTCCCGCCGACCGCGCCCGCCTGGCCTTCGCCGCTCGGGCGGCCCACTACCTCGCCGCCGACGCGGGGATCCGCCAGTTCGTCGACTTCTCCTCCGCCCTGCCCACCTGCGACACCCTGCACGGCGCGTTGGGGGAGCGCTCCCCGGCGGTGCGCACCGCCTACGTCGAGGCCTCCTGCGGGACCGCCCTGCACCCCGGGGCCTCCCCGCACCCCGGGGTCTCCCCGCACCGGGCCGCCGCCCCGGTGCTCTCGCTGCGCGGCCGGACACCGGAGGCGGCCGCCGCGGAACTGGCCGCCAGCGGCCTGGTCGACTTCGGCGAGCCGGTCGCGGTCCTGCTGCTGGACACCGCGCCGCAGCACCGCGTACCCGGCGCGGCCGGCGCGCTGCTGCGCGCCCTGCACCGGGAGATGGCCCCGGGCGGCCACGTGATCGCCTCGTTCGGCCCGCGCGCCGTACGCGCCGCCGGATCGGGACCGGACCCCGCCCGGCTGCTCGCCCCGTTCACCCCGCTGGACCCGGGCGCCGCCGACATCACCCGGTGGCCCTACCCGGACGACGCGGCCGCCGCCGAAGGCATCGGCATCGTCGGCGGGGTCGCCCGGCGCGACCCCTGAAGGGCGCGGCGGACACCCCCGAAACGCCCTTTCCGAAACGCGCCGGCTCCAGCGCCATGGTGCATGCATGATGAGGCCATGGGTGTTGTGATCACGGTCAGAGACGTTCCGGAGCAGGTGCGCGACGCCTTGGCGGATGAGGCTCGCCGCCAGGGGGCGGGGCCGGGCCCGAAGCCCCCGACGCGGCCGGCCCGATCAGAGCCGCCCGTCCGGGAGAAGGCGGTACGGAGGGCGGCTGACCAGGTGGGGGAGGAGCCGCGTGATCGTCGCGGACGCCCCCGTCCTCACGAACATGCCCATCTGCCGTGGGGGCGGGGCGCGGAGCACGTCCGCACCCGGGAGGGACGTCCACCGGGCGGCGCCGGAGCACTGGAAGGCCGAGGTCTTCTCCGCGGTGCGCGGTCTCCACTCGGGGCGGAAGGCGGATGAGGCGCAGGCCCGCCGCGCGGTGGAGCGCATCTCCCGCCTCGGAGCCGGAACAGTGCCGCTGGAAGCACTTCTCCCGCGCATGCGGCGGTTGAGGTACGCGGTCGGTGCCTACGACGATGCGGCCTGCGTCGCACTGGGCGAGAGCCGCCCGGCGGAGCTCGTCACGGCCGATGCCCGGCCGGCCCGGGTCGCGGTCGCTCATCGCAGGGTGGACCTGGCCGGCCGACCCGGGCGGGACGGCGGTCGGATCGACCCCGCCCGCCCGGGCCGGCGGTCAGACCGGGAGCAGTCCGCGCCGCGCCCAGGACCGCCGGTAGGCCTCGGCCAGCCAGGCGTCGGCCCAGGCCCGGTCGGGCTCCTCCGGGAGCGGGGAGGTCTCCAGCAGCCGGGTGAGCCGCTCCTCCTGCTCGGCCGCGGCGTCCAGGGCCTCCTGCATGGTGTGCTCGCCGCGGCGCAGCTCGCGCAGCCACTCGGCCCGCGGCTCGGGCATCGGCAGGGTGAGCCGGCCGGTCTCCAGCAGCTCGGCGCCCTGCACCCCCAGCCGCACCATGTGGTAGGCGAACTTCACGTCGAACCCGTACAGCTCGATCAGCTCGGGGCGGTTGGTGTGCCGGCCGCCCCGCCGGCCCAGCATGCTGTCCCGCTGGGCGCGCAGGTAGCCGAGGAACCGGCGGCCGACGTTGCGGGAGAGGATACGCCCGGCGGAGGCGCGCAGCTCGCGGCCGATCGGCTCCTCCCGGACGATCTCCTCCTCCGGGACGAACAGCGGCAGCAGCACGGTCGGGTTGCCGTCCAGGGCCAGCCGCATCCACTTGCGCAGCGAGTACACGGTCAGGTCGAGGTCGCCCGGACCGGACCGCACGCCTTCAGGCCGGGTGCGGAAGATGTACTGCTCGAAGCGGCGGAGCCCGATCACGTACTCCGGCGGCTCGACGCAGATCCCCATCTCGTCCCGGTCGTCCTCGTCCTTCACGGTGATCCCGTGCACGCCCGACCCCACCTGGCACTGGAGGATCGTTCCCTGCTCGGCGACCGCGGCGAACTCCGGAGCGGAGTGGTCCATCGTGTCTCTCCCGTTCGGCCCCTCGGGGCCGGTGTCCGTGGTGCGGCGCCCCGCACCGGGGACTTCCCGCGGGAGGGAAGTCGATCAACGTACCACGGGCGCCCGCCCGCGGCGGACCGGTTCTCCGGCGCCGCCGGCGCCCCGCGGGCCGGGCCGCACGCGGCGGGGAGAGCGGTGGGCGGCGCGGTCCTGCACGGAAGGGAGAGAGCGGGACAGGGGCGCGGACCCGGCGGCGCCCCTCCGCGCCCGGCAGACCCCGGGAGCACCGGGAGGAAGGCGGGACCGGCGCTCGGAAGTCCGCCTGAGCTTGTTCTTCGACCTCGGGGGCGGCCGGAGCATCGAGGCGGCCGACGGGTGGACCTGGCCTGTGACCGCCGCCCGCACCCGGCTCCGCCCGGCCCGCCCCGGCCGCCGAGAACCTGCCCCGCCCCCGGGAGCCGCCCCGGCCACCGGTGCGCCCGGCAGCGGACCGCCCCGTTGATCTTGGAGTTGCGGGGGTATCAGGGCGCCCTGATACCCCCGCAACTCCAAGATCAACGGGAAAGTGGCCTGGCGGCGCGCGGCCCGCAGCGGGCGCGGCGACGCCGGGCCCCCGATCCCCGCCTCTCCCGACCCGCGGTCGGACACTCCGGGCGACCGTTCGCAGGCCTGACAGTCTCTGAGAGCCTGCCGGTCATGCGGGCGGTCGCGCGGTTCGCCCCGCGCGGCGCCCGCTCCGCCCCGGAACGCCCCTGCCTCTCGTGCCGACCTCGGCGCTGCGGCCCTACCGGAGTGCTCTGACAGGGCCGCAGCACCGAGGCCGGCGGGGAAGGGGGCGGGTGAGGGCCCAGGGGCCGGCCGCATGCCCGACGGGCCTCTCAGACCACGTGCAGCGGGTCGACGCGGATCTGGGCCAGGTTGTCGTCCTTGCGGGCGCTGCGCCCCGCGGCCGCCGCCTTCAGCGCGGCGGTCAGCGCGTAGGCGTCGCGGTGCGGGACGCGCAGCAGGGCCCGCTCCACCGGGCCGGACGGCGTGCGGCCCCGGCCCTCGCGCGGGGCGACCGCCTCCGGGCCCTCCACCGGCACCGGGCCGAGCAGCTCCGCCGAGGGCGGCAGGGAGAGCGCGTCCAGCAGCTCGTGCACGTGCGCCGCCTCGCCGGTGACCGAGGCCATCGTCACCGCCGGCGGGAAGCCCAGCTCGCGCCGCTCGGCCAGCTCCCGCTCGGCGAACCCGGCGGGGTCCCAGCGGATCAGCGACTGCACGGCCGGCTCCCGGGCGTCGGCCACGACCACCACCTGCCCGCCGTCCCCGGCCGGGCGGACCAGCGCGGCCGCGCTGAACCAGCGGCGCAGCGCCTCCTCGGCGGCGCGCAGATCGGCCCGGCCGAGCAGCGCCCAGCCGTCGAGCAGCAGCGCCGCGGCGTATCCGCCCTCGGCGGCCGGCTCCGCGCCCGGCGTCGCCACCACCAGCGCGGGCTTCCCCGGCACCGAGGTCAGCACCTCGTCCCGGCCGGAGGTGCGCACCGGCAGCGACGGGAAGGCGCGGCCGAGCTCCTCGGCGGTGCGCCGGTCGCCCACCACCCCGGCGCGCAGCCGCCGGTGCCCGCAGTCGCCGCACTGCCAGTCGCCCGCGATCCGGCCGCACCACCGGCAGTACGGCATGGCGTGCGCGCTGCGCAGCGCCAGCGGACCCTGGCAGGACTCGCAGCGCGACGGGGACCGGCACAGCGCGCAGGCCAGCGAACCCAGGTAGCCGCGCCGGGGGACCTGCACCAGCACCGGGCCGTGCGCGGCGGCCTCCCGGGCGATGCGCAGGGCGACGCTGGGCAGCCGCGCCGAGCGGGCGGCCTCGTCCCGGGAGAGCTCGTGGTCGTCGCCGGCGGCGCGGATCCGGGGGGCGAGGCGGCGCACCGTCGGCCGGTCGCCGGCCAGCGCGCCCGCCCAGCCCGACTCCACCAGCCGGGCCCCCTCGGTGGTCCGGGTGAAGCCGCCGATCAGCGCGGCGGCGCCGGCGCGGTGCGCGCGCAGGGCAAGCACGGTCCGGGCGTTCGGGTAGGGGGCGTGCGGGTCGGTGTGCACGTCGTCGCCGTCGTCCCAGAGCACCACCAGCCCGAGGTCGCGCACCGGGGCGAACATCGCGGCCCGGGTGCCGACCACGATCGGCACCTCGCCGCGCAGCACGGCCAGCCAGCGGCGGTACCGCTCGGCCGGGCCGAGCTCGGCGGTGAGCGCCACGTGCCGCCCCTCGCCCAGGCGCTCCCGGAGCGCGGCGTCGACGGTGTCCACGTCCCGCCCGTCGGGGACGACGACCACGGTGCCCCGCTCGGCCGCCGCGGCGGTGCCGGCGGCCACCGCGACCGCCTCCGCCCAGCCCGGGCCGGGCAGCGCGGTCCACACCGCCCGCGGGGCGGCGCCGTCGTGCAGCGCCCTCAGAAACGGCTCCCCGGCGGAATAGTCCCGCCACGGCCCTGGCGGGACCGGCAGCGGCGGCGGAGCGCAGGCCTCGGCCTCGCCGACGGAGAAGATCGCCTCCGCCCCGTCCTGCTCCTCCTCCGCCCCGTCCGCCCCTGCACCGGCCTCGGCCGGGGAGGGGGCGCCGTCCCGGACGGCGGCCTCCTCGGGCCGGTCCGTCCCGTCTTCGGCGGGGGCGTCCGGGCCGCCGGGGGCGGGCTCGCCGACCGCTTCGCCGGCCTCCGCGCGGGAGAAGACCGCGGGGGCCTCCGCCGGGCCGCCCGGCCCGGCGGGCCCCTCCCCGGCCGCGCCCTCCGCGGGGCCCGGCCGGTCCGCTTCGGGGGCCTCCACCCGGTCGGCGGTGCCGGTGCGCTCCCCGTCCTCGGGGGCCTCCGCCCCGGCCGCCGCCGGGCCGCCGCCGGCCTCCTGTCCGGCCCGCTCCCGCTCCTTCCGCTCGCGCTCGGCCTTCTCCTTCTCCACGCGGGCGTGGCGCGGAGGGACGGCGAGCCGGAGCACGTCGCTGAGGGTGCCCGCGTAGCGGTCGGCGACCGCCCGGGCCAGCCCGCGGATCTCCGGGGTGAGCACGGGCTCGGCGGAGACCACACCGGAGAGGTAGGCCAGGGTCCCGGTGTAGTCGCTGCTCTCGGCCCGCTCGATGAGGAAGCCGCTCAGCGCCTGGCCGTGGAAGGGGACCCGGACCCGGCAGCCGGGGACGGCGTCGCCGGCCATCTCCTCCGGCACCCGGTAGTCGAAGAGCCGGTCCAGGTGGGGCAGCGGCGTCTCCACCGCGACCCGGGCGATCGGCAGCTCGGAGGCGGGCCGCCTGCCCCGCTTCGGCCCCTTCTTCGCGCCCTTCGCGGCCCCGCCTGACCGGGCGCCCCGTCCGGAACCGGAGGGCGCCGGGCCGCCTCCGCCGTCCCCGCCCGGCGGGGCCGGGGGCACGTCGAAGAGGGCCCCCGCGTCGGGGCCGGGCCGCGGACTCATATGCCCAGGTTTACCAGAGGGCACCGACCTTTCCGGTCCGGCCGCGGGGCGCGCCCGGACCGCGTACCGCGCGGCCTGCTGGTAGACAGGAGATCGCAGACGAAACCGGGCCCCGGGGGCGGCCGATCCGAGAGGGCCGCCCGGCGCCGAGCCGGCGCGAAGGGCCGGGCGGCGCCCCGGGTTCGGAGCGCGCCGACCGGGGCGGGGCGCGGGTGGAGAGGGTGCCGATGAAACTGGTCTTCGCGGGGACACCGGAGGTGGCGGTCGCGTCCCTCAAGGCCCTGCTGGAATCGGAGCACGAGGTCGCCGCGGTCGTCACCCGGCCCGACGCCACCGCCGGCCGGGGGCGCAGGGTCGCGCCGAGCCCGGTCGCCCGGCTCGCCGAGGAGGCGGGGGTCGAGGTCCTCAAGCCGGCCAAGGCGAGCGACCCCGCCTTCCTGGACCGGCTGCGCGAGATCGCCCCGGACTGCTGCCCGGTGGTCGCCTACGGGGCGCTGCTCCGCCGGGAGGCGCTGGACATCCCCCGGCACGGCTGGGTCAACCTGCACTTCTCCCTGCTGCCGGCCTGGCGCGGCGCCGCCCCGGTCCAGCACGCGGTGCTGCACGGCGACGACGTCACCGGCGCCTCGGTCTTCCAGATCGAGGAGGACCTGGACTCCGGCCCGGTCTACGGCACGCTCAGCGAGCCGATCGGCCCCCGCGACACCAGCGGCGACCTCCTGGAGCGGCTCTCCCGCTCCGGCGCCGGGCTGCTGCGGGAGGTCCTGAACGGCATCGAGGCCGGCGCCCTGGAGGCCCGCCCGCAGGACGGCGACGGCCTCTCCTACGCCTCGAAGCTCTCCCCGGAGGACGCCGAGGTGGACTTCACCGCCCCCGCGATGCGCGTGGACCGGCTCATCCGCGCCTGCACCCCGGCGCCGGGGGCCTGGACCGTCTTCCGCGGCGCCCGGCTCAAGCTCGGCCCGGTCACCCCGGTCACCGACACGGTCGGCGGCCCGGACCTCGCGGCCGGGGCGCTGGCCGTGGAGAAGAAGCAGGTCCTGGTCGGCACCGCCACCCACCCGGTCCGCCTGGGCGACGTCCAGGCCCAGGGCAAGCGGATGATGAGCGCCGTCGACTGGGCCCGCGGCGTCCGCCCCGGCCCCGACGAGCGCCTGGGCGGCTGACCGCCCCCGCCGCTGAGGCCGTCGGGTGTCCGGCAGGTCGCCGGGCGGGGCCGCCCCGCGCTTCCCCGCCCACCCGGCCGGCCCGCGCCGGAGGCGGACACCGCCCGTCCCCGTCGATCTCGGGGGTGCGGGGGCACCGGAGCGCTCCGGCACCCCTCGCGACACCAAGACCGGCGAAGGGGCGGCGCGGTACCCCGCCCGCCGCGGGGTCCGCCCCCGCGAGACCTCCCCGCAGCGGCCGCGGCGGCACCGGGCCCCGGGCCGGCGGCGAGCTGCGCCGGGGGCGGGCGGGACCGGCGCTATCCTCGGGAGAGGCGGTGCGCGCCGTGCGGGCGCGCCCGGGGCGGCGCGCCGGCGCAGTGCCCCGCCGCCCACCCGTTCCTCTCCACCCTTCTCCGACGCGAGGCGATGCCGACGTGACCGACCGCTCCCGCTCCCCGTACCGTTCCGGACGCCGAGGGCCCGGCAAGGGCGGCGGGCAGCCGGGCCGGCCGGCCCCCGCCCCCGGGACGGCGGTCCGCCGGGTCGCCTACGACGTGCTGCGGGCCGTGCAGGAGCGCGACGCCTACGCCAACCTGCTGCTCCCCGCCAAGCTCAAGGACCGCGGCCTGGACGGGCGGGACGCCGCCCTGGCCACCGAGCTGACCTACGGCACCCTGCGCCGCCAGGGCACCTACGACGCCATCCTCGACGCCTGCGTGGACCGCTCGCTCTCCTCGGTCGACGCCGAGGTGCTGCCGCTGCTCCGGCTCGGCGCGCACCAGCTGCTGTCCACCAAGATCCCGCCGCACGCCGCGGTGAGCGCCACCGTGAACGTGGCCCGCCGCGCCGTCGGGCAGCACCGGGCCCGGTTCGCCAACGCGGTGCTGCGCAAGGTCGGCGCGCGCGACCTGGAGGCCTGGACCGGCATCGTCGCCCCGGACCGGACCGCCGACCCCGCCGGCCACCTCGCCGTGGTGCACAGCCACCCGCGGTGGGTCGTCGAGGCGCTCGCCGCGGCCCTGGGGGACGACCTCGCCGGAGGCCTGGCCGAGACCGAGTCGCTGCTCGCCGCGCACAACGAGCGCCCCGGGGTCACCCTGCTGGCCAAGCCGGGCCGGGCCTCGGTGGCCGACCTGGTCGAGGGCGGCGCGCAGGCCGCCCGCTACTCGCCGCACGCCGCCTACCTCGCGGAGGGCGACCCGGCGCTGGTGCGCGAGGTCCGCCAGCGCCGCGCGGCGGTGCAGGACGAGGCCAGCCAGATGGTCGCGCTGGCGCTGGCCCGGGTCCGGGCCAAGGGCGCCGACGCCCGCTGGCTGGACGCCTGCGCCGGACCCGGGGGCAAGTCCGCGCTGCTGGCCGGGCTGGCCGGGCAGCGCGACGCCCGGCTGCTCTCCGCGGAGGTCCAGCCGGCCCGCGCCGGCCTGGTCGCCTCGGCGGTCGAGCGGTCGGTCCGCGACGCCGCCCGCGTGGTGGTGGCCGACTCCACCCGGCCCGCCTGGCGGGACGGCGCGTTCGACCGGGTGCTCGCGGACGTCCCGTGCACCGGTCTGGGGGCGCTGCGCCGCCGCCCGGAGGCGCGCTGGCGCCGCACACCGGAGACCGCGGGCGAGCTCGCCCCGCTCCAGACGGCCCTGCTGGAGCGCGCGCTGGACGCCGCCCGCCCCGGCGGCGTCGTCGCCTACGTGACCTGCTCCCCGCACCTCCCGGAGACCTCCGGCATCGTCGAGCCGGTCCTCGCGGCCCGCGCCGACGCCGAACTCCTGCGCGCCGCCGACCACCTCCCCGAGGTCGACGGCGTCGCCGCCGGCCGGGACGGCATGTACGCGCAGTTCTGGCCGCACCGGCACGGCACCGACGCGATGTTCCTGGCCCTGATCCGGAAGCGCGGCTGACCCCGCCCGGCTCTCCCCGGCCGGCGCCCGGTCGAGGCGATGGGGCGCCGGGACCGCCGGGGGTCGGCCCGCGAGGCACCCGGCCTCGGCCGGGGTGCGGTCCACGTCCGCCTCCCGGGTCCCCGAAGGACCCCGGGCGAGGGGGCGCGCTCCGCTCCGCCGAGAGGCGCCCGGACGCCGGGCGGTCCGGTGGACGCCGAACGAGTGGGCAGCGGACGCGCAGGCCGTTCGGGCCCCTCGGAGGTCCTAGCCGGTGCAGGCGGCCCCCTGTGCCCGGCGTCCGTCCACCGGTTCGCCGCGACGGCCCGGACGCCGACCAAGCGGTCTCTGCCCGACCAGGGCGGGCGGGTCCGTGCCCGCCTCCGGGGCGCCAGGGGAGGCACGGTCTCTCGCGGGACGCCGCGGGGGCGGCGCCCCTCCTGCCGAGGGGCGGTTCCGGGGCGCCCGCGCACGGTCCGCCGCGGGGCGCCGGACGCCGACCGGGCGGGCTCGGGCGAGCGGGCCCGTGTCCGCCCCGGGGCCGCTCGGAGGGGAGGCCCCGGCGGAGGACCGGACGCGGCGGCCGGCCGGTCCGGGGCGGGGGATGACCCCTCCGACGAGGATCTACACTCTGGGACGTGGCGATCCAGATCTCTCCCAGCATCCTGTCCGCCGACTTCGCGCACCTCGCAGACGAAGCGGCGGCCGTCGAGAACGCGGCCGACTGGCTGCACGTCGACGTCATGGACAACCATTTCGTGCCCAACCTGACCCTCGGCCTGCCGATCGTGGAGTCGCTGCTCAAGGCGGCGAAGCTGCCGCTGGACTGCCACCTGATGATCGAGGACCCGGACCGCTGGGCGCCGGCCTACGCCGAGGCGGGCGCCGGCAGCGTGACGATCCACGCGGAGGCGGCCAAGGCGCCGGTGCGCACGCTGCGGGCGATCCGCGCGGCGGGGGCGCGGGCGTCGCTCGCGCTCAACCCGGCCACCCCGCTGGAGTCCTACGCGGACCTCCTCCCCGAGGTGGACATGCTGCTGCTGATGACGGTGGAGCCCGGTTTCGGCGGGCAGAAGTTCATCGACCTGGTGCTGCCCAAGATCCGCAAGGCCCGGGAGCTGGTCGGCGGCCGCGACGCCGCGGTGTGGGTGCAGGTCGACGGCGGTGTCGCGGCCGACACGATCGAGCGCGCGGCCGAGGCCGGCGCGGACGTCTTCGTCGCCGGCTCGGCGGTCTACGGGGCGGAGGACCCGGCCGCCGCGGTCGAGTCGCTCCGCGCGGCCGCGGAGAAGGCCGCCGCGGGCTGACCGGGCGGAGGCCGTCCGGGCGGCGGGGCGCGCGCGGAGGCGTGGACTAGGATCCCTGGGAACCGCTTGGTCTGGAACCGGTGCCCGGCGGCGGGAACCGGGAAGGCGCGCTCCAGGCGACGGTCGGCCGGTGTCGGAACGGAAGGGGCCGCGGGAGCGCGCGGGCGTCCGATCGGGCCGGGGCGGACGGGGTGCCGGACCGCCCGGGGCCCGGTGCCGGACGGGCGTGCGCCCGGCCGCCCCGGAGTGCGCGGAGTGTGCGGATGGACGTGATGTGGGGCGCCGAATCGGGCGCCGTCCGGTGGGTGCAGGGATGGGGCTCCTGGCTGGAGCCCTTCATGCAGGCGGTCACCGCCCTGGGGTCGAAGGCGCTGTTCGTGGCGCTTCTCCCGCTGCTGTTCTGGAGCGTGCACGCCGGGCTCGGCGCGCGCCTGTCGCTGGTGCTGCTCGGGTCGGCCACCGTCAACTCCGTGGCCAAGGCGCTGCTCTACGCACCCCGGCCGTACTGGTACGACCCCGGGATCAGGCCGCTGTCCACCGAGTCGACGTTCGGCGCCCCCTCCGGACACGCCCAGCTCTCCGTGACCTTCTGGGGCTACCTGGCCGCGCAGTCCGCCCGGCGCGCGGTGTGGGCCGGGGCCGCGGTGCTGATCGCGCTGGTCTGCCTCTCCCGGCTCTACCTCGGGGTGCACTTCTTCAGCGACATCACGCTCGGCCTGGCGCTCGGCGCCCTGCTGCTCTGGGCGGCGCTGCGCTACGAGGACGCGCTGCTGCGGCGCTGGCGGGCGCTGTCGCTGCCGGTGCGGCTGCTGCTGGCGGTGGCGGCGTCCGCGGTGCCGGTCGGGCTGGTCGCGGCCTACCAGGCGGTGCTCCGCGCGGGCTGGTCGGTGCCGGAGGAATGGGCCGGGGCGGTGCCGCCGGACGTGACGGGGGAGGCGCTGGCGCACACCGGCGCGCTCGGCGGCGCCCTGCTCGGTGCGGTCGCCGGCTTCACCGTGCTGGACCGGCGCGGCTGGTACAGCGCGAGCGGGTCGCTGATCACCCGGGCCGCCCGCTACGTGACCGGTATCACCGGCGTCCTCCTCATCCTGGCGGTGGCCCGCCTCGCGCTGCCCGACACCGCCGGCGCCGCCGGCGAGTACGCCGTCTACCTGCTGGTCTCGCTCTGGGCGGCGCTCGGCGCCCCCGAGCTCTTCGTGCGGCTGCGGATGGCCGACCGGCCGGACGGCGACCGGGCCGGCGCGCAGGCCTGACCGGGCCCGCCCCGGAGCCCGGCGACCCCGCCGCCGCCGGGGCCCCGGGCCGGAGCCGGGGCCGGCGCACGGCCCGGTCGCCGCTGCTCCCGGCCCGCCCGGCCCGCGCACCGGGGCCCCGGTGCGCGCCGGGAATGCGCCGGCGTGGCAGACTGTTCGACCAAGACGTAGTCGAAACGCGTGCTCCGGGGTCGGTGAAAATCCGAACCGGCGGTGACAGTCCGCGACCCGGCCGAAGCCATCGGCCGGTTGAACCGGTGGAATTCCGGTACCGACGGTGAAAGTCCGGATGGGAGGCAGTACGCGTGGGACCGGTCTACCCTTCCCGGCCCGGCAGGGCCGGTGGCGGCGTACCGGTTCTTACAGCCGGCGGGTGGGCCCGCCGAGCCGAGAACCCCGGAGCCTGACAAGGTTAGGGGTTCGGACCGGATGTTCACCGGAATCGTGGAGGAACTGGGCGAGGTCGCCGAGATCACGCCCTTCTCCGACGCCCACGGGGAGTCGGCGCGGATCACCGTGCACGGCCCCCTGGTCACCTCCGACGCCGCGCACGGCGACTCCATCGCGGTCAACGGCGTCTGCCTGACCGTCACCGGGGCCTCCGGCGGTGCGTTCACCGCCGACGTGATGAAGGAGACGCTGGACCGCTCCTCGCTCGGCGCGCTGCGCACCGGCTCCCCGGTCAACCTGGAGCGCGCCGCCAGGGCCTCCGACCGGCTCGGCGGGCACATCGTCCAGGGCCACGTGGACGGCACCGCCGAACTGCTGGAGCGCACCCCCGCGCAGCGCTGGGAGACGCTCCGCTTCTCGCTCCCCGGCCCCCTCGCCCGCTACGTGGCGGAGAAGGGCTCGATCGCGGTCGACGGGGTGAGCCTGACCGTCGCCTCGGTCGAGGACGCCGCCTTCACGGTGAGCCTGATCCCCACCACCCTGGAGCTGACCACGCTGGGCCGCACCGCGGTCGGCGGCACGGTCAACCTGGAGGCCGACGTCATCGCCAAGTACGTCGAGCGGATCGCGTCGGCCGGCGCCGCCGCCGGAACGGGGCGTGCCTGATGGGCGGCGCGCACACCGGCGTGTGGTGGCTGGAATGGGCCTACGCCGGATTCACCCTCTTCGGCGAGCACGTCCGCTGGGCCGACCTGCTGGGCAACATCGCCGCCCTGGCCACCGTCGCGCTGGCGGTCCGCCGGTCGATGTGGACCTGGCCGGTGCAGCTGACCGGCGCGGTGCTGCTGTTCGCCGTCTCCATCGACGCCCACCTCACCGGCAACGCCCTCAAGCAGCTCATGTTCATCGGCCTGGTCGCCTACGGCTGGACCCGCTGGGCGCGGGCCACCAAGGGCGGCGCCGACCTGAAGGTCCGCCCGGCCACCGGGCACGAGCGCGGCCTGCTGCTCGGGCTGCTGCTCGGCGGGACCGTCGCGGTGGCGCTGCTCTTCCAGGCCACCGGGGCGTCCTGGGCGCCCTGGCCGGACGCCTTCATCTTCGTCGGCAGCGCGATCGCCACGTTCGGGCAGAGCCGCGCCCTGATCGACTTCTGGTTCGTGTGGATCATCGTCGACCTGGTCGGCGTCCCGCTGGCGCTGATGTCCGGGCTGTGGGTCAGCGGCCTGGTCTACAGCGTGTTCTTCGTGCTGGCCGCGTTCGGCATCCGCGACTGGGTCCGGCAGTACCGGCTGCTCCGCGAACCCGGCGCGGCCGGGGCGGAGGTGCGCGCATGACCCCGCCCCGCGCCGCCGAGGCGCTCCGCACCGAACCGCAGGCCCCCGCACCCGGAGGAACGATGACCACCGCCGCACCGGACGCCCCCGCGCCCGCCCCCGTCCGCCTGGACGCCATCGCCGACGCGATCGCCGACATCGCCGCCGGCCGCCCGGTCGTCGTGGTCGACGACGAGAACCGGGAGAACGAGGGGGACCTGATCTTCGCGGCCGAGGCCGCCACCCCCGAGCTGCTCGCCTTCATGATCCGCTACACCTCCGGCGTGGTCTGCGCCGCGATGGCCGGGGAGGACCTGGACCGGCTCGAACTGCCGCTGATGACCGCCGCCAACGAGGAGCAGATGGGCACCGCCTACACCGTCACGGTGGACGCCCGCACCGGTGTGACCACCGGGATCTCCGCGGCGGACCGGGCCCGCACCATCACCCTGCTGGCCTCGGCCCGCAGCACCGCCGCCGACCTGGTCCGCCCCGGCCACGTGCTGCCGCTGCGCGCCCGCCCCGGCGGCGTGCTGGTCCGCCGCGGCCACACCGAGGCCGCGGTGGACCTGGCGCGGCTGGCCGGCATGCGCCCCGCCGGGGTGATCGCCGAGGTGGTCAACGACGACGGCACCATGGCCCGGCTGCCCCGGCTGCGCGAGTTCGCCGACGAGCACGGGCTGCTCCTGGTCTCCATCGAGCAGCTCGCCGCCCACCTGGAGGAGACCGAAGGGGCGGTCCGCACCGCCGAGGCCCCGGCCGCCTCCCGCGCCCGCGAGGTGGAGCGCGCCGCGGAGACCCGGCTGCCCAACCGGCACGGCGTCTGGCGGGCGGTGGGCTACCTGGGCCGGGCCGACGGCGCCGAGCACGTCGCCCTGGTGATGGGCGAGGTCGCCGACGGAACCGGGGTGCCGGTCCGGGTGCATTCGGAGTGCCTCACCGGCGACGCGTTCGGCTCGCTGCGCTGCGACTGCGGCGAGCAGCTGGAGGCGGCGATGGCCGAGATCGCCGCGGCCGGCCGCGGCGTCCTGGTCTACCTGCGCGGGCACGAGGGCCGCGGCATCGGGCTGATGGACAAGCTGCGCGCCTACCGGCTGCAGGACACCGGCGCCGACACCGTCGACGCCAACCTGGAGCTGGGCCTGCCCGCCGACGCCCGCGACTTCGCCGCGGCCGCCGGGATCCTGGCCGACCTGGGGGTCCGCTCGGTCCGGCTGCTCAGCAACAACCCGGAGAAGGAGCGGGCGCTGGAGGCCGACGGCGTCCCGGTCCTGGAGCGGACCCCGATGCCCGCCGCCGTCACCCCGGACAACCTGCGCTACCTGCGCACCAAGCGGGACCGGATGGGCCACGACCTGCCCGGGGTCTCCGCCGCCGAATGACCTCCGGCGGCCCCGGGCGGAGGCACCGCCCGGCGCCGCCGGACCCGGAGCACCCGGGACACCGAGCCGGAAAACCGAGGAAGAGGACGGAAGCCATGAGCGTCACCGGACGCCCCGACGCCCAGGTGCCCGACGCGCCGGGCCTGACCCTGGGCATCGTCGCCGCGCGGTGGAACGCCGATGTGGTCGAACCCATGCTGGAGCGGGCGCTGGCCGCCGCCGAGGCGGCCGGCACCGAGCCGCCCACCGTGGTGCGCGTGGCCGGCGCGGTGGAGCTGCCGGTCATCGCCCAGGAGCTGGCCCGCGGCCACGACGCCGTGGTGGCGCTGGGCGCGGTGGTGCGCGGCGGCACCCCGCACTTCGACTACGTCTGCCAGGCGGTCACCCACGGGCTGACCGAGGCCGCGCTCCGCGAGTCCACCCCCGTCGCGAGCGGTGTGCTCACCTGTGATACGCAGGAGCAGGCGCTGGCGCGCGCCGGCCTGCCCGGCGGTATCGAGGACAAGGGGTGGGAGGCGGCCGCGGCCGCGATCGACTCCGCCCTGGCACTGCGCGCCCTGCGCGCCGGCGACCGGCGCGCGGCGGCGGCCCGCTAGCGCCCGAGAGCAGACAGCCGAGAGCGGAGAAGCACGAGAAGATGCCGACCAGCAGCAGTGGAGAGGCCGTTGTGGGCGAGGACACCGCCGGCGCGGGACCGCGGCTCCCCGCGGTGTACCGGCCCCGCAACATCAGGATCGTCGCCTACGGGTCGGCCGTGCTCCTCATCGCCACGATGACGGTGCTGGCCGCCATGCTGCCCCCGGACTGGAGGCTGCAGGACCGGGTGGGCCTGGTGCTGATGGGGGTGGTGTTCGCCGCGGTGCTGCACCTGCTCGGCCGGCCCCGGCTGATCGCCGCGGAGGACGGTGTGACGGTGGTCAACGGCATCCGCACGCACGTCCTGGAGTGGGCGGAGATCGTCGACATCGCGATGCGCGAGGGCGAGCCGTGGCCCTCGATGGACCTCTCCGACGGCTCCACCCTGGCGGTCATGGGGATCCAGAGCAACGACGGCCCCCGGGCCACCGCCGACCTGGAGGCCTTCAAGGGGCTCCTGGAGCAGCGCGGCGAGGCGCAGGAACCGGGCGCCTGACGGGGGCCGGGGGGAGCGCCGGGGAACCCGGTGCGGGCGGGCCGAACCGGACGGGTGCGCCGCGCGTCACACGGGTATGGACGTCCGGACCCGCAGAGGAAGCAAGTCCCGGCCCCGACGCAGCACCGCCGACCGGGCGAGCCTCGTGTTCTGGACCGCGGTCGTCGCCCTCGCGGTGATCGCGTTCCTGCTGACCTGAGGCGTCCGCACCGGCCGCGGCACTCCGCACCGACCGACCCGGAACCGACCGAACGGCCGGCCCCGCTCCCCGAGCGGGGCCGGTCCCGTTTTTCCCCCCGCCCTGCCCCGCCTCGCGGGGTCCCGCTCCGGCCGCGGGCCCCGCACGCCTCCGGCGGGGCCGGGGGACCGCGCTCCGGAGCCGCCGGATGCCCGGACGGCGGCCGGCCGGTGGAAGCCCTGGGCGATGTCGAATCCGGCCCAGGCGCTCAGCTTGTTCTTCAACCCGGGCGGGTGTGGTGCTCCTTCGGGCTCATGGTGCGTTCGGCCGCCTTTCCCGTGTCATGGCGCGGTGCCCGGCGCCGGTTCTTCGCCCCTCGGGGGGCGTCCGGGGCCCGGGGCCGGGGGGTTGGGGCGCACCGGCGGGACGGGCCGCCTCCGCGCGGGCGTTGCGAAGGCCCCGCCGCACCCGGGCCGGGCTCGACCGCCCCGGTGGCCGGGGCCGTTCCCGGGGGCGGGGCAGGTTCTCGGCGGCCGGGGCGGGCCGGGCGGAGCCGGGTGCGGGCGGCGGTCACAGGCCAGGTCCACCGGTCGGCCGCCTCGGTGCTCCGGCCGCCCCCGGGGGCGAAGAACAAGCCCAGGGCGCCCCTCCTGGCGGTCCGGGGTGCGGGGTGCGGCTCCTCCCGCCCGTCCCCGCCCTGCACGGCGATGGTCCGCGGATCCTGATCAGCGGTGTGGGAGAAGGCGCGGGACAGGGGGTCCCGCCTCCCGGGCCGTCGCGGGCGGCCGGGGTGGGAGCCGTCCCTGTCCCGCTCGCACGGCCCCATCGCCGCGACCGATCGGGCCGCACGCGAGAAGGCGGGGCCGGCGGAGGGCCGGGGAAATTCGGCGGGCCGCCGCCCCTCCCGTGTGTCGCAGGGCACATAGCCTGGGACATGAGTCCTCGACCGGGAGAGAGGGGAAGGGCATGGGCGCATTCGAGGCCCCCGACCGCCCGCGCGGCGCGGACGCGTCCGCATCCGCAGGCTCCTCCGGCGGGCCGGGCGGCGCCCCCGGGCCGGCGGACCCCGCCGCGCTCGCCGCCCTCCTCGGCGGGCAGGACTACCTCGCCGACGACGGCGCCGCCACCGCCTGCTTCCTCGCGCTGCGCATGGGGCGCCCGCTCTTCCTGGAGGGCGACGCCGGGGTGGGCAAGACCGAGCTGGCCAAGGCGCTCGCCGCCGTCCTCGGCTCCCCGCTGATCCGGCTCCAGTGCTACGAGGGCATCGACGCCTCCCAGGCCCTCTACGACTGGGACCACCCCCGCCAGCTGCTGCACCTGCGCGCGGCGCAGGCGGCCGCCCCCGGCGCCGGGGCGCCCGGCGGCCGGATCGCCGCCGAAGAGCTGGAGTCCGGCCTCTACGACCGCCGCTACCTGCTGGCCCGGCCGCTGCTGCGGGCCCTGGAGGCCGCCGCCGACCCGGCGCGCCCGGCGGTGCTGCTCATCGACGAGATCGACCGGGCCGACGACGAGTTCGAGGCGTTCCTGCTGGAGTTCCTCTCCGACTTCGCCATCACCATCCCGGAGCTGGGCGCCGTCCGCGCCCGGGTGCCCCCGCTCACCGTGCTCACCTCCAACCGCACCCGCGAGGTGCACGACGCCCTCAAGCGGCGCTGCCTGTACCACTGGATGCCGCACCCCTCCTTCGAACGGGAGGTCGCGATCATCCGCAGGCGCCGCCCCGAGGCGCCCGAGCACCTGGTTCGCGCGGTCGCCGCGGCCGCCCAGCGGCTGCGCGACCCTGAGCGGACCGGATTCGACCTGCTCAAACCGCCCGGTGTCGCGGAGACCATCGACTGGACCGCCGCGCTGGCCGCGCTGGGCGCCCCCGCCCTCACCCCCGACGCGGCCGCGCGCACCCTCGGCGCCGTCCTCAAGCACCGCGACGACCACGAGGCCGTCCGCCTCCGGCTGGACGCCCTGCTCGACGGGCGGCCGGAGCACGGCGCGGCGGAGGCGCCGCGATGACCGGGGCGGCGCGCCGCCCGCGCCCCGCGCCCCCGGCCGGCCCGGCCCCGCGGAGGCGGCGGTGAACGGCGCGGCGGTGCTCGGCGCGGACGGCGCGGCCGCCGCGATCGCCGGCTTCGCCCGCGCGCTGCGCGCCGCCGGCGTGCCCGCCGACACCGCGCGGACCGCGGCCTTCGCCGAGGCGCTGACCGCCGTCGACCCCGTCCGGGCCGGCGACGTGTACTGGGCCGGGCGGCTCACCCTCTGCTCCGGGCCGGACGACCTCGGCCCCTACGACGCCTGCTTCGCCGCCTACTTCGGCGGCGCCCGCCCGGCGGACGGCCGGCGCCGGCCCCCGCCCGGGCCGCCGCGCACCCCGCCCTGGGCCGCGGACGGCGGGGAGGACGCCGCCGGGAGGGGCGCCGTGCCGCACCCGGTCGCCGCCGACCGCACCGAGGTGCTGCGCCATGCCGACATCGGCCGGCTCTCCGCCGCGGAGCGCGCCGAGGTCGCCCGGCTCGTCTCGCTGATCCGCACCGGCCGCCCGCGCCGCCGGACGCGGCGGCGGGCCCCCGCCGCCCGGGGCGGCCTGGACCCCCGGCGCACCCTCGCCGCCGCCGCGCGCACCGACGGGGAGCCGATCCGGCTCCGGTACCGGGACCGCGCCGAGCGGCCGCGCCGGGTCGTGCTGCTGGTCGACGTCAGCGGCTCCATGTCGCCCTACGCCGAACCGCTGCTGCGCTTCGCGCACGCCCTGGTGCGCGGCCACCCGGCCGGTACCGAGGTGTTCAGCATCGGCACCCGGCTGACCCGGATCACCCGGGAGCTGCGCACCGCCGACCCCGGGCGGGCGCTGCGCGCGGCCGGCGCCGCCGTCCCGGACTGGCGCGGCGGCACCCGGCTCGGCACCGAGCTCAAGCGCTTCCTGGACGTGCACGGCGGGCGGGGCATGGCCCGCGGGGCGGTGGCGGTCATCGCCTCCGACGGGTGGGAGCGCGGCGACGCCGCCCTGCTCGGCGCCGCCACCGCGCGGCTCTCCCGGCTCGCGCACCGGGTGGTGTGGGCCAACCCGCACAAGGCCCAGCCGGGCTACCGGCCGCTCGCGGCGGGCATGGCGGCGGCGCTGCCGCACGTCGACGACTTCGTGTCCGGGCACAGCCTGGACGCGCTCGAACACCTGGCCGCCGCCATCGCCGGGGGCCGCCCCGAAGGAGGAGGACCACGTGCGTGACATCCGCTCGGCCGTCGCCGAGATGTACGCCGAAGGCGAGACGTTCGCCCTGGCCACCGTGATCGACACCTACAGCAGCTCGCCCCGCGAGCCCGGTGCGGCGATGGCCGTCGCCCCCTCCGGCGAAGTGGTGGGCAGCGTCTCCGGCGGCTGCGTCGAGGGGGCCGTCTACGAACTGGCCCAGCAGGTCATCGAGACCGGGCTGCCGGTGCGGGAGACCTACGGCGTCAGCGACGACGACGCCTTCGCCGTCGGCCTGACCTGCGGAGGAACCCTGCACGTCCTGGTGGAGCCGGTGGACCCCCACCGCTACCCGCGGCTCGGCGACGTCATCGCGGCCGTCGACGGCCACCGCCCGGTCGCGGTGGCGACCGTGGTCGGCGGCCCCGGCCCGCTCGGCGCCCGCCGCGTGGTGTGGCCGGACGGCGCCGAGGGGTCGCTGGGCGCGCCCCGGCTGGACGCGGCGATCGACGACGACGCCCGGGGGATGCTCGCCCAGGGCGGCACCGGGACCCTGCACTACGGCGCGGACGGCCAGCGGCGCGGCGACGAGCTGGAGGTCTTCGTCCAGTCTTTCGCGCCCGCGCCGCGGATGCTGGTGTTCGGCGCGATCGACTTCGCCGCGGCCGTCGCCGACATCGGCGCCTACCTGGGCTACCGGGTGACCGTCTGCGACGCCCGCCCGGTCTTCGCCACCTCCAGGCGGTTCCCGCGCGCCGAGGAGGTCGTGGTCAAGTGGCCGCACGCCTACCTCGCCGAGGTCGAGGAGGAGATCGACGAGCGGACCGCGATCTGCGTGCTCACCCACGACCCCAAGTTCGACGTCCCGGTCCTGGAGATCGCGCTGCGCACCCGCGCCGGCTACATCGGCGCGATGGGCAGCAGGCGCACCCACGACGACAGGGCGGCCCGGCTGCGCGAAGCGGGCGTCCCCCCGGAGCGGCTGGCCCGGCTGCACTCGCCGATCGGCCTGGACCTGGGCGCCCGCACCCCGGAGGAGACCGCGGTCTCCATCGCGGCCGAGCTGATCCAGACCCGGTGGGGCGGCAGCGGGCGGCCGCTCACCGACACCACCGGCCGCATCCACACCGAGCCGCTGGCCCGCCCGCTCGCGGCGGCCCGCAGGGACGGCTGACCCCGGAGCCCCCGGCCCGGCCGCCCCGGAACCGGGTCCCACCGGAACCGCGAACGGCCGACGGCCGGTCGGCGGACGGACGAGGCGGCCGGCGAACGGCCGGGCAGGACGGGAGGAAGGCCGGTCGGTGGGGAGGGGCGGCCGATGGCCGACCGGGCGGAACCGCGGCCGACCGGGTAGGGCGGGTGACGGACGGGACGGCGGCCGACGGACGGATGGGACGGCGGCCGGGCGGGACGACCGGCCAGGCCGGCGGACGGCCGACGGGCGGACGGCCGATCTGGGCGGCCGACGGAGTGAGTAGCGGACGGGCCGGCGGTGAGGAAGGGGACGGCATGTCCGAGGACCGACGCCCGCGGGTCGCCGGGCTGCTGCTGGCGGCGGGGTCGGGAAGCCGGCTCGGCCGCCCCAAGGCCCTGGTCGAACTGGCCGGGGAGCGCCTCGCCGACCGGGGGGCGCGGACGCTGCGCGAGGCCGGCTGCGCGCCGGTGCTGGTGGTCACCGGCGCCGCCGAGACCGCCGTCCCGGGCGCCTCGGCGGTGCACAACCCGGACTGGGCGAGCGGCATGGGCTCCTCGCTGCGGGCCGGACTGGACGCCCTGCCGCCCGGCGGCGCCGACGCGGTGGTGGTGGCCCTCGCCGACCAGCCGCTGGTCACCGCCGCGGCGGTCCGCCGGCTGATCGCCGCCGCCGAGGACGGGGCCGAGATCGCCGCCGCCTCCTACGCCGGGCGGCCCCGCAACCCGGTGCTGATCCGCCGGGAGCACTGGCCCGCCGTGCACGCCATGGCCGAGGGCGACGTCGGCGCCCGCCCCTTCCTCCGCGCCCACCCCGACCTGGTCACCCAGGTGGCCTGCGACGACGTCGCGTCCCCCGAGGACATCGACACCCCTGACGACCTGTACCGCCTGGAGGCCCTGCTCTCCGCCGCGCCCGCCGCCCGTCCGGAGGACGCGCCCTCCGATTCCCTCTGACCGGGGCGGAGGCGGTCGCCCGGGGGCGGCGTCTCGCGGGGTCGGGGTTCAGGCCGGCGGCGACGGCGAAGGAAGGGGCGGGGTGAGCACCCCGGCCGAGCGCGGCACCCCACGGGGCCGGGGTCCAAACCGGCGGCTACGGCGGGGAGGGGGACCGGCCGGTCGGTCGGGCACGGCGCCCCACGGGGCCGGGGTTCAAGCGGGCGGCGACGGCACAGGAAGGGCTGGGTGAAGGTGGTCGCCCGGGTACGGCGCCCCACGGGGCCGGGGTTCAAGCAGGCGGCGACGGCGGGGAGGGGGACCGGCCGGTCGGTCGGGCACGGCGCCCCACGGGGCCGCGGTTCAAACGGGCGCCGCGTTCACCGGCCCGGCGCGCGCTCCTGGCGGGAGAAGGCCGGGCCCGCCCCCGCCGAGCGGGGGGGTATGCCCGATATGCCGGGTAGTCGGTGCGGGGCGGGCCCGGGCGGGGCGGCCTGCGCACCCGGCGGCGGCCCGAACTACATCTACCAGCGAGTAGTAAGCCCGATCCCCCGCCCCGCCCCCTCGCCGGTCACTCAGAGTGGTGAAGGCGGGGCCTTGTGGGGGGACGAATGCGGCATCTCGCCCCCTCGCCGCGCCTCCCCGCCTTCCGGGCGGCCAGAACCCCCGATCACCCCCCGTTCGGGGCCATTCGGGCCCGGAACGGCCCGTTCCGGGCCCGGGATGCGCGCTCCGGAATCACCGGGGTGCTCTCGCGGTGCGCAGGGCGCCCCCCAGCGCCTTCACTCTCCGTGTTTGCCCAAGTCAGGAGGGTTGCGCTGGTCTCCGGGCGGCCGACCCCGGCACCCGGGGCAACGCCGGGGTGGCGATCTGGCCGCCCCGGCCCGCCCCGACCGGCTGGCCGGTGCCCCCTGCCTGCCGTCGCTGCCCGCTTGAACCCTCGCCCCGTGGGGTGCCGCGCTCGACCGGCTGGCCGGTGCCCCCTGCCTGCCGTCGCTGCCCGCTTGAACCCTCGCCCCGTGGGGTGCCGCGCTCGACCGGCTGGCCGGTGCCCCCTGCCCGCCGTCGCCGCCTGCCTGAACCCTCACCCCGTGGGGTGCCGCGCCCGGGCGACCGCCTTCGCCCCGGCTCCGTGGGCCGTTGCCGTGTGGAGCCGACCGTATCCCCAACGGCCTCTCAGCCGAGTAGGCCATCCAGCGGGATGAGGACGCCCGCGCCCAGGGTGAGCAGGCCGTTGGCGAGGAGCACGACGGCCATCGCCACGGAGCCGGCGACGGAGAGGCGGTAGGCGGCGAGCTGGGTGCGGGCCTTGCGCTTGCGGGAGGCGGCGGTGCGGCCGAGCAGGATCAGCGCCGCCCCGAGCAGTACCGGCAGCCACCACTGCGACCCGGCGCCGGCGGGCAGCAGGCCGGTCAGGCCGCTCGCCGCGTCGGCGATCGCGGAGACCGGCGGGCTCTCCCGGAAGTCGAGCAGGCCCTGGTAGGCGCCGAGCACCGCGGGGCTCTCCGGGAAGAAGCCCTCCGGCGGGAGCATCGACCGGCCCGCCCCGTCGACCAGGCCGAGCACCGCGGCGGGGTAGGCGAAGCGGCGGCACCGGCCCGCGCTCATCGCGCGCTCGATCTGCCGCATGCCCCGGTCCACCTTGCGCTGCTCGCCGGTGCGCGGCGGGACGCCCTGCGGCCGCCGGGCGGCCATCGGGTCGTAGGGGGCGTTCGGCGGCCGCTGCCGGTCGCCGGCGCCGTCCCGGGGGTCCGCGCCGCTGTGCGGCAGATGCTCGCGGACCTGGGTGAGCGCCGTCCCGGCCTTGGCCCGGGCGCCCTCCCAGCGGGCGCGGCGCCGGTCCCTGCCCTCGGCGATCTCCCGGCGGCGGGTCTCCGCGCCGACGGCGGTGGCCACCGGCATCAGCAGCGCCACCGTGACCAGTGCGGCGTTGGTCGCGATCTCCCCCGGGGCGCCCAGCGCCGTGCTCCGCTGGGCCCGCCACCACTCGGCGTGCCGGGCCGGGCCGCGCTGCGCCGGGTTCCACGCCTGGGCGCGCAGCCCGCGGCGCTCCCGGGGCGCCGCCTCGGGGTCCAGCACCAGCTCGGCGGCGTGCGCCCAAGCGCCGTCCCACACGTGCCCGCCGACGCCGGAGAAGTCCCCGGCGCCCTCCTCGGTGAGCCGCCGCACCGTGGCCTCGGCCTGCTCCATGATCAGCGGGACCTCGTGCTGCACCCGCTCCAGCAGGGCGCAGCGGCGGGCGCCGTCGTCGTGGCAGCCGGGGTGGTCGCACCAGTGCCGGGCGGCGTACTCCAGGGCCCCGCTCCGCACCGCCTCGCGCAGCACCGAGTGCCGGGACCGCTCGCCGGTGGCCAGCGCCAGCACCCCCTCGGCGCTGACGTCGTGCCCGCGGAACCGGGGCGTCATCCCCGGGATGAAGTGCGCGGCGAGCGCGCTGATCGCGGTGTGCGCCAGCTCCGGGCGGTCCTGCAGCGCGCTCAGCAGGGAGCGGTCGAAGGTGTAGTCGTTGACCTCGCGGTCCAGCCAGGTGCGCAGCGACGACCAGTGCGTGCGCAGCCACACCTCGCCCTTGTCGGACCGGTCCAGCAGGTCGAAGGCGAGGCTGGGCGGGTCGTGGTGGACCGCGTCGGCGAACACGATCGGGGCGTTGCGGCGGGCCCGCGCGACCACCGGCGCCTCGCCGTCCAGCCACTGCCGCACCTGGGCGTGGCCCCAGCGCTCGTCGGGCACCGGGGCGAGCAGGCCGCGGGCGAGCAGCCGCCACCGCTCGTCGGCGACGGCGGAGACGTCGATCTCCGCGCTCCGCGCGGTCAGCCAGTTCTCGCCGCGCGGCGGGCGCCTCCCGGCGGCCATCTCGTGCACGATCACGCCCAGCGACCACCAGGCGGCCGGGGCCTCCCTGCGGCCCTCGACCACCTCGGGGGCGGCGTACTCCTCGGTGATGGCGAGCCGCCCGTAGATCCGGCTCATCGTGGCCCGCACCGCGCCGCCGAAGTCGGTGAGCGCGTAGGCCGGCGGGTCCGCCGAGCGGACCAGCAGGTTCTCCGGCTTGACGTCGGTGTGGTTGTGCTGCAGCTCGGTCTGCCAGTGGTGCAGGCACTCGGCGACGCCGGCGAGGACGGCGCGGGCCTCCTCCTCGGGCAGCGGGGCCCGGTCGAGCACCGACCGCAGCGAGCCGTCGGGGAAGTACTCCTGCGCCTCCCAGGCGACCTCCTCGCCCCAGGCGCTGCGGGCGTGCCCGTAGCCGTGGATCGCCGGGGTGTGCGGGTCGGCCTCGCCCCGGGCGCGCAGCCGCTCCAGCAGCTCCCGGTTGATGTCGTGGCCGGGGCGGTAGACCTTCAGCGCGAGCCGGGTCCCGCCGCCCCCGCCGGAGCCGCCCCCGCCGTCCTTCGGCTCGGCCAGGTAGACGACGGCCTCGCCGCCGGAGCCGATGTGCCCGAGCACGGTGTAGCGCTCGCGGACCTCGGCCGGGACGGCGTAGTCCAGTTCGCCCGCGGGACCCACCACGGCCCGGGTGACCAGGCGGGCCGGGATCCCGGTGACGGCGCCGTAGGCCCGCCGCCACCACGGCGCCGGGCCGGTGCGGTCGCGGTGCACGGCGGTGGCGTCCAGCGGGCGCGGCGCGGTGCGGGTGCGGTCGATCCGGGCGGTGCGCTGCGGGGACGGGAGCACGCCGGTGGGCTCCGCGTCGCCCTCCTCCCGGGGGCGCAGCATCCGGGTGATCCGGTGCGTCCGCCCCGGCGCCTTGCCCTGCCCCGGGTCGAGCCGGGTGGTCGGCGCCGCCGGGTCGGAGGGGCGGACCGGGTCGGACTGGTTCGGATCGGCCATCGTGCGAGCGCTGTCCTTCGTTCGCGGTTCTTCGCCCGGGCCGGCCGGCGCGGACGGGGGAATGCGGACGGGAACGGGCTTGTGCCCCCTCCAGACTAGTCCGCCCGGGCGCGGCGGGCGGTGGGGCGGAACCCCCATTCTTCCCCTAAGTGATGTCCGGAACCGGTGGCGCCGGGAGGCGCGGTCCCGGCGGGGTCAGCCGTGCCCGCCGCGCCCGGCGTCCGGGTCGATGCCGAGTTCGACGCAGGCCTCGCGGTAGAGCCGGACCACCTCGCGGCGGATCTCGGCGCGCTCGGCCAGCGGGCGGCCCCAGGGGATCCGGACCGCGACCTCGGTGCCGCCGACCGTGGCGGCGTAGTCGCCGCCCTCGCCGTCCAGGCCGGTCATCCGCGCGGAGTCGGCGTCCGGGACGCCGCCCAGGGCGCGGCAGATCACCAGGGTGTCCTCCGGGTGGTCGCCGTTCATGTGCGCGGTCACCGCGCGCACGACGTCGGGGCCGAAGGGGTTCGGGGCGCTGGGCACGGAGTGCTCCGTTCCGGTCGGGGTCGGCGGGCGCGCGGAGGGCCGCGGGGCGGCCGCTCCGAGGGTATACGACGGAGCGTCGTGAAAGCGGGCCGGGGAGCGCGCCGCGGCCCTCCGGGGCGGCTCAGGCCGGGGCGAGGGTGAACTCCGCGTCGATCTCGATGCCGACCCGGTCGCCCACCACCACGCCGCCGCCGTCCATCGGCATCTCGATGTCGACCCCGAAGTCCTTCCGGTCGATCCGCCCCTCGGCGCGGAACCCGGCCCGCAGCGGCCCGTCGGCGCCCCGGCGGGCGCCGCTGAACTCCAGCGCCAGCTCCACCGGCCGGGTCCTGCCCTTGATGGTCAGGTCCCCGGTGAGGAGGAAGGCGTCGCCGTCGGCCCGCACCCCGGTGGAGGTGAAGGTCCACTCCGGGTACCGGGCCACCTCGAAGAAGTCCGCCGAGCGCATGTGGTCGTCGCGCTGCCGGCTGTGGGTGTTGATCGAGGAGGCGTCGATGGTGGCCCGCACCTGCGAGGCCATCGGGTCCTCCGGGACGGTCAGCACGGCGTCGAACACGTCGAAGCGCCCGCGCACCCTGCTGATCATCATGTGCCGCACGCTGAAGCCGACCTGCGAGTGCGCCGGGTCGATCCGCCAGGTTCCCGGGGCGAGCCAGGGCCCGGACGTCTCGGTCATCTGCCGACCCCCTGTTCCGGACGGTCCTCCGCGCGGCCGGTCCCGCTCCGGGGGGCGCCCGCGCGGCGCGGCGTCCGGGGACGGCTCCGGGAGGCGGGCGGGGGGATCGGCCGGTCGGTACCGATTCTGCTGGAGCGGTCCCCAACGGCGGGCAAGGGCCGGGCAACGGGAGCGCCACGCGCCGGCCGCGGGACCTGCCGCCGGGGTGACATCCGACTCGCCCGAAGGGGGCAAAGCCCGTTCCGGTCCCTGCCCGACCGTCCCGGTGGGTAGAGTCGCCAGACGTGACCAGACCGACCATCACCGGTGCTCAGCGCTTCCTCGACGACGACGGCTCGGCCGACCCCGAACTCGCCGCCCGACTGGAGAAGTACGCCCGAGGCGAGGTCGGGGACCGCCAGGTCCTCACCGCCCTCGCCCCGTCCCGCCTGCTCATCCCCGTGGTCGCCGTCCCGACCGAGGTGGAGGAGGGCGCCGGCGGCCTCAAGCGCGACAAGAAGAGCGAGGTCGCCACCCCGGTCATGGTCGGCAAGGACGGCCGCCGCGGCGTACTCGCCTTCACCTCGGTGGACGCGGTGAAGCGGTGGCGCGCCGACGCCCGGCCGGTGCCGGTCCCCGCCGCCGAGGCCTGCCAGGCCGCCCTGGACGAGGGCGCCGACGCCGTGGTCGTCGACGTCGCCGGCCCGGTCAACTTCGCGATCCAGGGGCGCTTCCTCACCGTGCTGGCCGAGGAGGGCCGGGTCCCCGAGCCCAAGGACGACCCGCAGGTCCTGGCCAAGATCTACCGGGTGACCCACACCGAGTTCGGCATCGAGCGGGTCCGCATCCACGAGTCCGAGCGCGCCGACATCGGCGTCCGCCTGGAGCTGGACAAGCGCGACGACTCATCCATGCGCCGGGTCGCCGACCGGCTCGCCGCCGAGCTCGCCCCGATCCTCCCCGGCGGCGTGGAGCTCAGCGCCGTGGTCCGCGCCCGCCGCGCGGACTGACCCCCGCGCCGGACCGGCGGGCGCCGGTGCCGCGCACAGGCCCGGAGCGCGGGGCGGACGGGCGCGGACCGGTCCGATAGGTTGCCGGGCATGCCCCCCTTCCCCTACTTCGACCTCGTCCTCGCGCTGGCGCTGGCCCCCCTCGGCGCCGCCGCGGGGGCGGCGCTCGGCCGCACCGTGGCGCTGTTCGGCCCGCACGACCCGGACCCGGGCGACGACTCCGGCCCGCCGCCGCCCCGCTGCCCGCACTGCGCCGCGGAGATCCCGTTCCTGCGCGGGCTGCCGCTGCCCGCGGTGCGCGGGTTCGCGCTCCGCGGCGCCTGCCCGTCCTGCGGCCGGACCGTGCCCGCCTCCGCCGCCACCGCCGTGCTGACCGCGGCGGCGTTCGCCGCTCTCGGCCACGCCTTCGGCGGCGGCCTGGGCGGGGGTTCCCCGGTCGCGCTGGCGGCGCTGCTCCTGCTCGCCGCGGTCGGGGTCCCGCTGGCGGTCATCGACGCCCGGGTGAAGCGGCTGCCCAACCCGCTGGTGCTGCGCTCCTACCTCCCCGCCGCGGCGCTGATCGCCGCCGCCGCGCTGACCACCGGGCCGGACTGGGGCGGGATGGCCGGCGCGCTGATCGGCGGCGCCGCGCTGTACGCCTTCTACTTCGTGCTCTGGTTCATCCACCCGGCCGGCATGGGCTGGGGCGACGTGAAGCTCTCCGGCCTGCTCGGCCTCTACCTGGGCTGGCAGGGCATCGGGAGCGCGGTCTCGGCCACCGTGCTCGCCTTCATCGCCTCCGCGCTGCTGGGCCTGGTGCTGATCCTGCTCCGCCGCGCGAACCGGAAGACCGAGATCCCGCTGGGCCCGTTCATGATCGGCGCGGCCCTGGCCGTCCTGGTCCTCGGCGACCCGCTTCCGCTGCTCATGGAGGCCTGAACCGGGCCCCGGCACCGGGTCCGGTGTCTCCCGCACCCCGGGGGCATGGGAGGATCATGGTCATGTTGCGCTGGCTGACCGCAGGGGAGTCCCACGGCCCGGCCCTGGTCGCGATCCTGGAGGGCCTTCCGGCCGGCGTGTCCGTCACCACGGACGACATCGCCGCCGCGCTGCGCCGCCGACGCGCCGGGTACGGCCGGGGCGCCCGGATGAAATTCGAACAGGACGCCGTCACCGTCATCGGCGGCGTCCGGCACGGCCGGACCCAGGGCGGTCCGATCGCCATCGAGGTGGCCAACTCCGAGTGGCCCAAGTGGGAGCGGGTGATGTCGCCCGACCCGGTGCCCGAGGAGGAGCTGGCCCAGGCGGCGCGGAACGCCCCGCTCACCCGGCCCCGGCCCGGCCACGCCGACCTGGTCGGCATGCAGAAGTACGGCCACTCCGAGGCCCGGCCCGTCCTGGAGCGCGCCAGCGCCCGGGAGACCGCCGCCCGGGTCGCCGTGGGCGAGGTCGCCCGCCGCTTCTGCGAGCAGGCGCTGGGCGTGCGCATCCTCAGCCACGTGGTCTCCATGGGCACCGTCTCCGTCCCGGAGGGCACCCTCCCCGGCCCGGACGACCTGGAGCGGATCGACGCCGACCCGCTGCGCGTGCTCGACCCCGAGGCCAGTGCGCGGATGGTCGCCGAGGTCGACGACACCAAGAAGTCCGGCGACACCCTGGGCGGCGTCGTCGAGGTCCTCGCCTACGGCCTGCCGCCCGGCCTCGGCAGCCACGTGCACTGGGACCGGCGCCTGGACGCGCGCCTGGCCGGCGCGCTGATGGGCATCCAGGCGATCAAGGGCGTCGAGGTCGGCGACGGCTTCCGCACCGCGGCCCGCCGCGGCTCGGAGGCGCACGACGAGATCGAGCCCGGCCCGGACGGGGTGCGGCGGCGCACCAACCGCGCCGGCGGGGTCGAGGGCGGGATGACCACCGGCGAGCCGCTGCGGGTGCGCGCCGCGATGAAGCCCATCGCCACCGTGCCGCGCGCGCTGGACACCGTCGACGTGGCCACCGGCGAGCCCGCGCAGGCGCACCACCAGCGCAGCGACGTCACCGCGGTGCCCGCCGCGGGCGTGGTGGCCGAGGCGATGGTCGCCCTGGTGCTCGCCGAGGCCGCGGTGGAGAAGTTCGGCGGCGACTCGGCGGCCGAGACCGCCCGCAACCTCCGCTCCTACCTGGACTCGCTGGCCATCACCTGAGACGCGCGGCGGCCGCGCCCCCGCGCGGCCGCCGGAGGAGAACCCGATGAGCACACCGATCACGGTCCTGATCGGCTCGCCCGGCGCGGGCAAGTCCACCGTGGGGCGGGCGCTGGCCGAGCGGCTGGGCGCCGCGCTGCTGGACACCGACGACGAGATCGAGGCCCGGGCCGGAAAGCCGGTCTCCGACATCTTCGTCGAGGACGGCGAGGAGGCGTTCCGCGCCCTGGAGCGCGCCGTGGTCGCCGAGGCCCTGTCCGGCTGGCCGGGCGTGGTCGCGGTCGGCGGCGGCGCGGTCGTGAACCGGGAGACCCGCGCCGACCTCGCCCGCCGCCACGTGGTCTACCTCCAGGTCGACTTCGACGACGCGGCCCGGCGGGTCGGCCTCAACCAGGCCCGCCCGCTGCTGGCCGGCAACCCGCGGGCCCGGCTCAAGAGCCTGCTGGAGGAGCGGCTCCCGATCTACGAGGAGCTGGCCACCGCCACGGTGTCCACCAGCGGCCTGCACCCGGAGGAGGTCGTCGACGCGATCGTCGCCCTCCTCCCCGAACGGGACGGGGGACGGGCGTGAGCACCACTCGGATCGGCGTGGGCGGCGGCGCGGAGCCCCGCTACGACGTGGTCATCGGCAGCGGCGTCTTCGGTGAGCTGCCCGCCCTGGTGGGCGAGGGGGCCGAGCGGGTCGCGGTGATCCACCCCGAGCCCCTGGGCGAGCTGGCCCGGCCGGTGATCGGCGCGCTGGAGGCGGCCGGCAAGCGGGTGCTGCCGCTGCCGGTGCCCGACGGCGAGGCGGCCAAGGACGCCGCGGTCGCCGCCGGGCTGTGGGCGCGCCTCGGGCAGGCCTCCTTCACCCGCAGCGACGCGGTGGTCGGGGTGGGCGGCGGCGCCGCCACCGACCTGGCCGGGTTCGTGGCCGCCACCTGGCTGCGCGGGGTGCGCGCGGTGCTGGTGCCCACCACGCTGCTGGCGATGGTGGACGCCGCGGTCGGCGGCAAGACCGGCATCAACACCGCCGAGGGCAAGAACCTGGTCGGCGCGTTCCACCCGCCGGCCGGGGTCCTGTGCGACCTGGCGACCCTGCCCGGGATGCCCGCCGCCGACTACATCGGCGGGCTCGCCGAGGTGATCAAGGCCGGGTTCATCGCCGACCCGGCCATCCTGGACCTGGTCGAGGCCGACCCGGAGGGCGCGGCCCGCCCCGAGGGCGCGCACACCCGCGAGCTGATCGAGCGGGCCGTGGCGGTCAAGGCCGAGGTGGTCTCCTCCGACCTCAAGGAGAGCGGCCGCCGGGAGATCCTCAACTACGGGCACACCCTGGGCCACGCCATCGAGCGCGCGGAGGACTACCGGTTCCGGCACGGCTACGCCGTCTCCATCGGGATGGTCTTCGCCGCGGAGCTGGCCCGCCTGGACGGCCGGATCGACGCCGCCCTGGTGCGGCGGCACCGCGAGATCCTCGCCTCGGTCGGGCTGCCCACCGGCTACGCGGCCGAGGCCTGGCCCGGCCTGCGCGACGCGATGCGGGTGGACAAGAAGGCCCGGGGATCGGTGCTGCGCTTCATCGTCCTCGGCGGCACCGCCCGCCCCGAGGTCCTCTCCGGCCCCTCCGCGGAGCTCCTCGACGCGGCCTACCGGGCGGTGGCCGCCGACTGACCGGGCGCTCCGCGACCCGGGGATGAACATCGGCACCCGGCGGAGCCACTAGACTTCGGTGTGCGGACCGGTGCCGATGCCGCACGCACGCCGGCACCCGCCGCGGAACGGACCGCCCGCACCGGCGGCCCGCCGCCGGCGCTCCGGTCCCCGCAGACCCTTTCTCGACCCCATGGAGAGACGACCGACGTGGCCACGACGAACGACCTGAAGAACGGCATGACCCTGAAGCTCGACGGCGGCGCGCTCTGGAACGTCCTCGAGTTCCAGCACGTCAAGCCCGGTAAGGGCGGCGCGTTCGTCCGCACCAAGCTGAAGAACGTCACCTCCGGCAAGGTCGTCGACAAGACCTTCAACGCCGGCGTCAAGGTCGAGGTGGCCAACGTCGACCGCCGCGAGATGGAGTACCTGTACCACGACGGCCAGTCCTTCGTGTTCATGGACACCTCCACCTACGACCAGCTCAACGTCCAGAGCGACGTCGTCGGCGGCAACGCCGACTACCTGCTGGAGAACACCAAGGTCACGGTCGCGGTGCACGACGGCAACCCGCTCTACGTCGAGCTGCCCGCCGCGGTCGAGCTGGTGATCTCCCAGACCGACCCGGGCGTCCAGGGCGACCGCTCCACCGGCGGCACCAAGCCCGCCACCCTGGAGACCGGCGCGGTCGTCCAGGTCCCGCTGTTCATCACCACCGGCGAGAAGGTCAAGGTCGACACCCGCAACGGCGACTACCTCGGCCGCGTCAACTGATGGCGGACGATCTCCGGCGGGGCGAGCGAGGGGCGGCGCACAGGTGAGCGGGGCACGACGCAAGGCGCGCAGACGCGCCATCGAGGTGCTCTACGAGGCGGAGCTGCGCGGCGCCTCGGTGGGCTCCGTGATCGAGCGGCGCCGCGCCCAGGCCGAGCCGCCGATCAACGAGTTCACCGAGCACCTGGCCGCCTCCGTGGACGAGCACCAGGAGCGGATCGACGATCTGCTCAACACCTACGCGATCGGCTGGACCCTGGAGCGGATGCCGGTCGTGGACCGCAACATCCTCCGGATGGGCGCCTACGAGCTGCTGTGGGACGAGGAGATCCCGGACGGCGTGGCCATCGCCGAGGCCGTCGCCGTGGCCAAGGAGCTCTCCACCGAGGAGTCGCCGACCTTCATCAACGGGCTGCTCTCCCGGCTGATGGAGAACAAGGCGGAGCTGTCCCTCTGACCTGCTCCGGGGCCCGCGCACCGCGCGCGGCCCCGGACCGGGCGGGGGCGCCGGACCGCCCCGCCGGCGGACCGGCCTCTGATATGTTGGCGCCGCCGGAGACCGCCCCGGACCGGCGGAAACGCGCTCGCGCGGGCGCCGCGCACCGGCCCGGGCCGAGCGGCCCGCCGCGCCGGGCCCCGGCGGGCGCTAGGAAGGGAACGTCGTGAGCGACAAGGGCGTCGGCACCGCCGGGCGAGCCCCGGCCGGCACCGCAGCGGACCCCGGACCCCGAACGGCGCGCAGCGCCGCGGTCTGGGAGGAGCTCCGCGCTCTCCTGGCCTCCCTGGCCGGCGCGGGCGAGGGCCCGCTGCGCATCGTCGACGCCGGCGGCGGCACCGGCGGCGCCGCGGTCCCGCTGGCCGCCCTCGGCCACGAGGTCACCGTCGTGGAGCCCAGCCCCGACTCGCTGGCCGCGCTGGAGCGCCGCGCCGCCGAGGCGGGCGTGCGGGTCCGCGCCTACCAGGGCGACACCCTCGACCTGCGCGCCCTGCTTCCCGAGGCCGAGGCGCACCTGGTCCTGCTGCACAACGTGCTGGAGTACGTGGACGACCCCGCCTCCGCCCTCACCGACGTGGTGGGCGTGCTGCGCCCCGGCGGAGCGGTGAGCGTGCTGGCCGCCAACGCCTTCGCCGCCGCCCTGCACCGGGTGCTGGCGGGCGGCGTCGCCGAGGCCCACCGGGTACTGGACGACCCGGACGGCCGGTGGGGCGAGGGCGACCCGATGCCGCGCCGGTTCACCGCCGAGGGCCTCACCGGCCTCACCGCCCGGGCGGGCCTGGTCGCCCCGCGGGTGCGCGGCGTCAGCGTCTTCGCCGACCTGCTCCCCGGCCGCTACGATGCGGGCCATGAGGAGGAGGGGGCCCTGGCCGCGCTGGAGCGGGAGGCGGCCCGCCGGCCGGAGCTCGCCGGGATCGCCACCCAGCTGCACGTGGTCGCCTTCCGCCCGGAGGGCTGACCCGACCCGCTCCTCTCCCGGGGGAGGACGCCCCCAACGATGACCCGGACGGGGAGCCATGAGCCGACGCCAGCTGGAACGCGGTGAGGCGCTGCGCGGGATGGTCGGCGCCGGCGGCATCCGGCCGCTGAGCGAGGCGGGACCGGAGGACGAGGCCGACTGCACCGTCCTCCACATCGACATGGACGCCTTCTTCGCCAGCGTGGAGCTGCTGGCCCGGCCGGAGGTGCGCGGCCGCCCGGTCATCGTCGGCGGCACCGGGCCGCGCGGCGTCGTCTCCTCCGCCGACTACCTGGCCCGCTCCTACGGGGTGCACTCGGCCATGCCGATGGCGCGGGCGCTGCGGCTCTGCCCGGACGCCGCGGTCCTCCCGCCCGACGGCCCGGCCTACCGGCGCGCCTCCGAGGCGGTGATGGACATCTTCCGGTCGGTCACCCCCGAAGTGGAGCCGGTCTCCCTGGACGAGGCCTTCCTGGACGTCTCGGGGGCCCGGCGGCGGCTGGGCGGACCGGTCCGCATCGCCGAGCTGATCCGCGAGCGGGTCCGCGCCGAGCAGCGCCTCACCTGCTCGGTGGGGGTGGCCGCGACCAAGTTCACCGCCAAGCTCGCCTCCACCCGGTGCAAACCCGACGGGCTGCTGCTGGTGCCGACCGCCCGGGTGCGCCCCTTCCTCGACCCGATGCCGGTGGGCGCCCTCTGGGGCGTGGGCGAGAAGACCGAGGGCTCCCTGGCCCGGCTGGGCCTGCGCACCGTGGGCGACGTGGCCCGGGCCCCGCGCGAGGCGCTCCGCTCCGAACTGGGCCGGGCCCTCGGCGACCGGCTCGCCGAGCTGTCCCGAGGCCGCGACCCGCGCCCGGTGGTGCCCGGCGCCCCGGACAAGAGCATCGGCGCGGAGGAGACCTTCCCGGTCGACGTCGCCGACCCGGGGGAGATCCGCCGGGAGCTGCTCCGGCTGGCCGAGCAGACCGCCCGCCGGCTGCGCGCCTCCGGGCAGGCCGGGCGGACCGTGGTGGTGAAGCTGCGGCGGGCCGACTTCTCCACCGTCACCCGCTCGCGCACCCTGCCCGACCCCACCGACCTCGCCCGGGAGATCGGTTCGGCGGCCCGCGCCCTGTACGCCGCCTCCGGCCTGGAGGGCGAGCCGCTGCGCCTGGTGGGCGTGCGGGTGGAGGGGCTGGCCGGCGCCGACCGGGCGCACCGGCAGCCGACCCTGGACGAGCCGGAGAGCGGCTGGCGCGAGGCCGAGCTGGCGATGGACGCGGTGGCCCGGAGGTTCGGCGCGGGCGCCATCAGACCGGCCAGTCTCGCCGGCCCCGCGGCCGATTCCGGCCGGGGCGGCGGGGCGGGTTCGGAAGGTGACCGGAATGACGGCCGCCGACGGTAACTTTTCCCCTCCCCGGTGCGTTGGAGCGGGTGTATGCGGCGGTGTGCGCACCGCTGCCCGGGGGGCGGGCGACCGCCTCCGGGGACCGGGGGAAGAATGGACGCACCCCGGAGGACGGGGCGGTGGAGAAACCGTTGGCCGCAAGGGTGGAAGCGGGGTTCGCGTAGCGGTGTTGAGGTTAGCCGGTGAGGGTAATGTGGCCGGTGTGGGACGGTCGCGGGCGTATCTCTACTTTCCAGTAGGCGCTAAGTCGCCGTATTCTGGGCATATCACTGACCAACAGACCGTCGTTCAGTACCCGTCACCCCAATCGGGGACTGTCATTGGGAGGCGCCGTGCCGCTCTCTGAACACGAGCAGCGCATGCTCGACCAGATCGAGCAGGCGCTGTATGCCGAGGATCCGAAGTTCGCGAACACCGTTCGCCAGACGAACCCGATGGTCCACTACAAGCGGTGGATCATCAAGGCGTCCATCGGTTTCGTGGTGGGCATCTGCGTCCTCATGGGCGGAATGATCCTCCAGCAGCCGGTGGTCGGCGCACTCGGATTCATCATCATGCTCGCCTGCGCCCTGCTGGGACTCTCCGGATGGCGCAAGGGCGCCGGCGGCGCCCAGGGGGCCGCCACAGCCAAGGGCTCCAAGCCCGCGCGGAAGGAGCGCCCCGGCATGATGCACCGCTTCGAGGAGCGCTGGCGCCGCCGCCAGGAGGGCGACGGCTGACACCCGGCGCCGCCGAGCGCCCGGCCCGGCCGGGCCGACCGGCCCCGGGGGGCGGTTACACGGACGACGAGGCAGCGCGCCCGCCGCGACGACGGCGGGCGCGCTGCCTTTTCCCGTTCCCGGGGCCCCGCTCCGCGGGGCGCCCCGCCCTTCCCCGGTGGTCCCGCCGCCCCGCGGCGCCGGGACCGCCGTGCGGCTCGGGGCGCCGGCTCTCCCGCCCGCGCCGGCACCGCTGCCGGACCAGCGGCCCAGGGCGCCGGACCGCTGATGGGAGAAGCCCGCCCCGGGCGATGATCGTGGAGTTGCGGGGCCGTCAGAGCGCTCTGACGGCCCCGCAACTCCACGACCATCGGGGGAGGGGGAGGGAGCCGGGTGTTCTGCTGCGCCCGCCGCCTTCTCCCCTCGAGGGTCTAGCCGCCCTCCGGGGAGAGCCGGGCGCCCGCCGGCCCGGCCGGCCGGGCCGGGAGGCGCAGCAGGGAGCGGGGCAGCAGGGCGGCGCGGGCCCGGGCCGCCGGGGGAGCCGAGCGGCGCAGGGCGACCGAGAGGGCGCGCAGGTCCGCGGGGAGGGACGGCCCGACGGCCGGCTCCGGCGCGTAGCGGGCCGTCTCCTCGGCGCGGGCGAGCCGGTCCAGGGCCTCCGCGGAGCCCTCGTCCAGTGCGGCGGCCGCGGTGACGCGCAGCGCCGCGGCGCGCGGGCTCTCCGCCCCGCTCCAGCCCAGTCCCAGGTCGAGGCAGAGGTCGCGGACCTCGGCCCAGGCCGCCTCCGCGGCGGCGGCCGGAGCGGCGGCTCCGGCGCGCACGGCCCGGGCCCGGCGCCGCGCGGCGCGCAGCAGCGCGGGCAGCAGCACCAGGACGGCGACCGCCGCCGCCGCGGCCAGGGCCGCGGCCGCCTGCGGGCCGCCGCCGTCCCCCGGAGCGGCCCCGCCGGAGTCGGGCGCCTCCCGGCCGGGGGCGGCGGCGTCCTCCCGGTCCGGCGCGTCGGCCTCGTCCTCCCCGGCGGCCTCGCTCTCCTCGGGGCCGGGGGAGGGGGACTCCGCGCTCTCCGGGTCCGACGGGGCGGAGGGGGCGCCGGTGGCGTACTCCGGAACGGAGGCGGTGCCCTGCCCGTCGCCCGGGGTGGGCTCGAAGCGCAGCCAGCCCTGGCCGGGGAAGTACAGCTCCGGCCAGGCGTGCGCGTCGGACTCGCGGACCAGCCAGCGCCCGTCGGCGGCCCGGGTGCCGGAGGTGTAGCCCACCGCGACCCGGGCGGGGATGCCGAGCTGGCGCGCCATCAGCGCCATCGACGCGGCGAACTGCTCGCAGTAGCCCACCCGGGAGTCGAAGAGGAAGTGCGCCAGCGGGTCGGCGCCCTCCGGCAGGGCCGGCGGGCTCAGGTCGTAGCGGAAGCCGCCCTCGCCGGTGAACCAGTCCTGCAGCGCCACCGCCTCCGCCAGCCGGCCGTCGGCGCCCTCGGTGATCGACCGGGCCAGCCGCGCCACCCGGTCGTCCACCCCGGAGGGCACCACCAGGAACCGCTCGTCCGGCGCGCCCGCCCCGGAACCGGTCAGCCGGGCCGGGTCCGGCCGCACGTCCAGGCCGACCACCCGGTACTCGGGGGCGGGGTCCTGCACCGAGGTGCCGAAGACCATCAGGCTGTCGGGGTCGGCGTACCACTCCCCGTCGAGGTCGAGCTCCCGGGCCGGGTAGGGCAGCGGGAGGAAGGCGCTCTCCTGGAGGTCCCGCATGAGGGTGATGTCGTAGCCGACCCGCTCGTGGTCGCCGCCGATCAGACCGGGCACCGGCGGCAGCGCCTCCCCCTCCAGCAGGTCGCCGTCGTCCAGCCGGACCGGCGACATGGTCCAGTCGGTGCCGTCGAACGCGTCCAGCACGAAGGTGCGCAGATAGGCGGGGGAGGGGGCGTCGGTGGTGTACTCCAGGACGACGGCGTCGGAGCGGGAGCCGAGGTCGTGGCGGAGCGAGACCAGCGGGTGCGAGGTGGTCACCGTCCGGTCCGGCCCCGGCGGCCCGGCCATCTCGTAGACCGAGCCGGACGCCAGGTTGGGCAGGGCCACCGGAACCAGCAGGGCCAGGGCGAGCGCGGCGGCGGCGACCCCGGCGGAGAGCAGCCCGTGGCGCAGCGCGCCGAGCGTGCGGGAGGCGGCCGCGCCGGCGTGCGGCGCCCACCCCGAGCCGCGCACCCAGCCGTCCACCGCGAGCAGCACCAGGTAGCCGCAGGCGGCCAGGGCGAACGCCCCGGTCCCGACCCCCTCGTCGTCCACGGCCAGCGGGATCAGCAGCATCGCGAAGAGCGGGACGCCGGTCAGCGCCGGGGTGCGGGCGGTCACCGAGAGGACGTCGCCGACCAGCCCGGCGGCGGCCGCGCCCACCGCGAAGACCAGCGCGATCGCGGCGCTGTCGGCCACCGGGGGCGGGTTCGCGTCGATCTCCCGGCGCCCCTCCAGGAGGAGCCGGCCCAGCTCGTCCAGGGACGCCGGGGTGGGCAGCAGCCCCGCCACCGCGGTCTGCGGGGCGAACACGGCGGTGACCAGCACCAGCGCGGTGAGCAGCTGCGCCGGCGGGACGAGCAGCGCCGCGCCCCGCGGCAGGAACCGCAGCCCGGCGCCGACCAGCGCCATCCCGGTCAGCACGGCGGCGGACGCGGGCCACCAGCCGCCCCCGGACACCAGCGGGGCCGGCAGCGACAGCCCGCACAGCACCGCCCCGGCCGAGGCCAGGGCCAGTACCGCGGAGCGGAGTCCGGACGTCATCGCGGGCCTCCCGCGGCCGGGGCGCCGCGCACCGGGGTCCCCCAGGCGGCGGGCAGGTCGGAGGGGCGGCCGATCACCAGCACGCGCCAGCCGGCCGAGGTGAGCGCGGCCGCCGCGCCCTCGGCGCCGGCCGGCCGGGCGGTGCAGAGCACCGCGGTGCGCGGCCCGGTGGCGCCGCGCGCCGCGGAGGAGAGCGCCTCCAGGTCGGCGGGGGCGAGGGCGCCCAGAACGGCGACCACCGGCCCGGAGCCGGCGGAGCGCAGCGGTTCGGCGCCCGCGGCCAGCCCGGTGCGGGCCGAGGCGGGCGCCAGCGCCAGCGCCTCCACCACCCCGGCGGGGCCGGCGGCGGGCACGCCCGGCTCACCGCCGTCGGTGAGCAGCCGCACCCGGCGGCCCTGGCCGGACAGGTGCACGGCGACCGAGGCCGCCGCGCTGACCGCGGTCTCCAGGGTGGACTCCGGGCCGGACCCGGTGTGCGCGGCGGCGCGCAGGTCCACCAGGACCGCCGCGCCGCCGTCGTGCCGGGCCTCCTCGCGGCGGACCATCAGCTCGCCGTGGCGCGCGGTGCTGCGCCAGTGCACCCGGCGCAGCTCGTCGCCGGAGCGGTAGGGCCGGGGCACCGGGTCGTCCTCCCCGGAGGCGGCCATCACCCGGGCGGGGCCGCCGCCCGGCTCGGCGGCGCCCGCGGGCGACCCGCCGCCGCCCAGCGGCACCACCTCCGGCGTCACCATCAGCACGGCGGGCGCGCCGAGGTCCCGAACGGCCCGGAAGCAGCCGAGCGGATCGCCCAGGGTGACCCGGAGCGGCCCGACCGGGTACAGCCCGCGCGCCGAGGCGCGGACCCGGTAGGCCAGGTCGCGGTCGCGGCCGGGGGCCAGCAGCCCGATCCGGAACCGGGGCGGCTCGCCCAGCGCCGGCGGCAGCAGGTCCTCGGCGAGCACCCCGCCCAGCGGGCGGAGCGCGCCGCCGTTGGAGACCCGCAGCGCCACCTCGGCCTCGGAGCCGACCGGGGCGCGGGCGGGGTGGAGCGCGCGGCCGTGCCCGATGCCGCGGAAGGCGCCGAGCAGGGACAGCCGGGACAGCAGCGGGAGCGCGAGCAGCAGCACGCCCAGCGCGACCAGGTCGCGCTCGCCGACGAACAGCCCGCCGGCCAGCACGGTCGCCCCGGCGAACAGCAGGCCCACGCCCCGGGGGGTGAATGCTCTCAGCGGTCTCACCTCGTTTCGGGGCGGTGCCGCCGGCTCCCGCCCGGGGCCGGGGTCAACGCGGGGCCGGGATCGGCAGCCGTGCCACCAGGTCGGCGACGACCTGCTCGGCGGTGCGCTGCTCCATCCGCGCCTCGGGGGCGAGCAGCAGCCGGTGCGCGAGGACGGGGACGGCGAGCGCCTGCACGTCGTCGGGGACGACGTAGCCGCGCCCCTCCAGGGCGGCGTAGGCGCGCGCGGCGCGGACCAGGTGCAGGGTGGCGCGGGGGGAGGCGCCCAGGCGGAGCAGGGGCGAGGTGCGGGTGGCGGTGACCAGGTCCACCACGTAGCGGCGGACGCCCGGCGCGACGTGCACGGTCCGCACGTGATCGGTCATCGCCCGCACGTCGGCCACCCCGGCGACCGGCGCCAGCCGGTCCAGCGGGGAGGCGGCGCTGTGCATGTCGATCATGTCCAGCTCGGCCTGCGGGGCGGGGTAGCCGACCGAGATCCGCGCCATGAAGCGGTCCCGCTGGGCCTCGGGCAGCGGGTAGGTGCCCTCCATGTCGCCCGGGTTCTGGGTGGCCACCACCATGAACGGCGGCGCCAGCGGGCGGGCGGTCCCGTCCACGCTGACCTGCATCTCCTCCATGCACTCCAGCAGGGCCGACTGGGTCTTGGGCGAGGCGCGGTTGATCTCGTCGCCGAGCACGATGTTGGCGAACACCGGGCCGGGGCTGAACTCGAAGGCGTGCCGCTCCTGGTGGTAGACGCTGACCCCGGTGATGTCGCCGGGCAGCAGGTCCGGGGTGAACTGGATCCGCTGCACCGTGCCGTCCACCGCCCGGCCCAGCGCCTTGGCCAGCATGGTCTTGCCGACGCCCGGGACGTCCTCGATGAGCAGGTGGCCCTCGGCGAGCAGCACGGTCAGCGCCATCCGCACGATCTCGGGCTTGCCCTCGATGACCGTCTCGATCGCCGTGCGGATCCGGAAGGCGTGCCCGAGGACCGGGTCGGCGCTCCCACCCCCCGGCCGGGGGGCGCCGTCGTGATGGGTGCCGAGTGACACGTGTCCCCTCATTCCCGTGGTTCCCGATGCTCCGCGGCCGGTGCTCCGCGCGGTCTTGAGCGGCCTCCGCGGAACCGAGGCTAGAAGGAAAAGGAGGGAAAGCAAACCTAAACGGCGCAATCCATGCCGGGCGGGCGCGGGCCCCGTCGGCCTCCCCGCGCCGGGGCCCGGGGCCCCCGCCGCGCCCGGCGGCGCCGCGCCCAACACGCGCCGCCACCCCGGCCCGCTCCGAACCTCCCTGTCTGACCTGCGAATTCGCCTGCCATGGCGGTTTCGTGGAACGCGCGATTCTGTTGACGGTGGGGAAGAGTGGAGTACAGTGGGGCATTGTGGAGGAAGAGGTCGCGGCGGCGGGACCGGGGGAGGTGGGGCCGATGTTCCTCGGCACCCATTCGCCGCGGCTCGACGCCAAAGGCCGGCTCTTCCTGCCCGCCAAGTACCGCGACGGGCTCTCCGGGGGACTGGTGATCACCAAGGGGCAGGAGCGCTGCCTCTACGTCTTTCCGCTGGAGGAGTTCCGGCGCGTCACCGAGAACCTCCGCTCGGCCCCGGTCACCGCGAAGGCCGTGCGCGACTACAGCCGCGTGCTGTTCGCCGGAGCCTCCGACGAGGTCCCCGACAAGCAGGGTCGCATCACCCTGCCCCCGGCGCTGCGCTCCTACGCCGGGCTGGAGCGGGACTGCGTGGTGATCGGAGCCGACACCCGCCTGGAGATCTGGGACGCCGCGGCCTGGGCGCAGTACGAGTCCGAGCAGGAGCAGGTGTTCGCGGAGCTGTCCGAGGAGGTGCTGCCGGGGGCGTCCTGACAGGGGCGCGCCCCGGGAAGGCCCGGGGCCGCCGGCGGGGACGGCACGGGACACGGCCTTCAGACGCGGATGGGGACACCGGCCGGCGCGACTTCCCCGGCGCCGGGCGGTACCGCGTCTGGAGGCCTCTCCGGGCCCCGGGCCCGGAGGGGAGCGGGAGCGGCGCAGGGGGCGCCGCCCCGGGGGAGAACGAGAAAGAGAGGGCAGTGTGCTGATGGGGGACACCGGGATCGGCGCGGACCCGGGGGCGGACGACCGCGCCGAGCACGTTCCGGTGATGCTCGACCGGATCGTCGGGCTGCTCGCGCCCGCGCTGCAGGAGCCGGGCGCCGTTCTCGTGGACGGCACCCTGGGCCTGGGCGGGCACGCGGAGGCGATGCTCACCGCGCTTCCCGGGCTGAGGCTGGTCGGCATCGACCGGGACACCAGCGCGCTGCGGCGCAGCCGGGCCCGGCTCGCGCCGTTCGCCGACCGCACCGAGTTCGCGCACGCCGAGTACGACGCCCTCCCTCGGGTGCTGGACGGGCTCGGCATCACCGAGGTCCGCGGGGTCCTGCTGGACCTGGGGGTCTCCTCGCCGCAGCTGGACGAGGCCGAGCGCGGCTTCGCCTACTCCTACGACGCGCCGCTGGACATGCGGATGGACCGCACCCAGGAGCTGACCGCGGCCGACGTCGTCAACGACTACTCCGCCGGGGAGCTCACCCGGATCCTGCGCGTGTACGGCGAGGAGCGCTTCGCCTCGCGCATCGCCCAGGCGCTGGTCCGCGAGCGCGCGTCCGGCCGGATCGACTCCACCCGCCGCCTGGCCGAGCTGGTCCGCGAGGCGATCCCGGCGGCCACCCGGCGCACCGGGGGCAACCCGGCCAAGCGCACCTTCCAGGCGCTGCGCATCGAGGTCAACGCCGAGCTCGGCATCCTGGAGCGCACCCTGCCCGCCGCGATCGACCGGCTCGCCGTCGGCGGCCGCATCGCGGTGCTCTCCTACCACTCCCTCGAGGACCGGATGACCAAGCGGGCCCTCGCGGACCTGGCCACCGACCGCACCCCGCCGGGGCTGCCGGTCCCGCTGCCGGGCAGCGAGCCCGAGCTGCGGCTGCTGACCCGCGGCGCGGAGGCGCCCACCGAGGAGGAGAACGAGCGGAACCCGCGGGCCGCATCGGCCCGGCTGAGGGCCGCGGAGCGGATCCGCCGGCACTGAGGCGGGGCCGACCGAGGGAGTAGGGAGGGCAGGACATGACCACCGAGACCAAGGGCTCCTCCCGAGGAGGCGGCACCCGCACCGGCCGCAGGACGGCCCCCCGGACCCGGCCTGCCGCCCCGCCGAAGGCGGCCCCCGGAAAGGCGCGGGCGCGCCGCCCCGCGGCGCCCCCCGCGCGGCCGCCGCGCATGCCGTTCGTGCTGCTGGTGCTCGGGCTGCTGGCGGGCGCCCTGGTCAGCCTGCTGGCGCTGCGCACCGTGCTGCTGCAGGACTCCTTCACCATCGCCCAGCTGCAGAGGGAGAACACCGAGCTCGGCTACGAGCAGGAGCAGCTCGGCGAGGACGTGGTCCGCCTGGAGTCGCCGGAGCGCATCGCGCGCGAGGCCGAGGAGATGGGCATGGAGCCCGGGGAGGCCCCGAAGTTCCTGGACGCGAGGGAGAAGCGGTTCAGCGGCGGGGGCGGCGGCGAATGAGGCGCGGTAGCGGACGGAAGGGACGTGGCAGAGGTGGCGAAGGCGGCCCCGCAGGCGGAGGGGGCGGAACGGGGGTCCGCGGTTGAGCGCGTCGCGTGACGGGCGTTCCAAGGAGCCGCGGCGCCCGGCCCGGGGGCCCGCCGCCCGCGGCGGCCGCCCGGACCGCCTCCGCCGCCCCGCCCGGGACGGGGAGCGGGGCCCGCGCCCCCGGCCGCCGGCCGGGGGCGGCACCAGGTCCCGCCGCCCCGCCCCGCCCCGGCCGTCCCCGCTGCTCCGCCGGCGCTTCCGGCGGGTCGACCCGCAGCGCAGGATCAAGTTCGCCCTGGTGCTGATGTCGGCGGTGCTGCTGCTGTTCGCCGGCCGGCTCGTCTACATCCAGGGGTTCAACGCCGCGACCTACGCCGAGGCCGCCTCGGACCTGCGGATGGCGACCATCGACATCCCCACCACCCGGGGCTCCATCACCGACGCCTCCGGTCGGGCCTTCGCGATGTCGGTGGAGGTGCGCACCGTCTTCGTCGACCCGGTCGAGATCGACGAGAAGGAGAGCGAGAAGGTCGTCGCCGAGCTGGCCTCCCGGTTCACCCTCGACCCCAAGGACGTGCGGGCCAAGGTCCAGGCCGAGCCGTCCCGCTACCAGGTGGTGAAGCGGAACGTCTCCCCCGAGGACTGGGAGGAGCTGGCGGAGCTCGGGCTGCAGGGCGTCGGCGCGGAGAAGGGCTACAAGCGCGTCTACCCGGACGAGACCGGCGCCGCCGACCTGGTCGGCTTCGTCGGCACCGACGGCGCCGGCCTGGAGGGGCTGGAGGCCGTCATGGACGACACCCTGGCGGGCAGGCCCGGCAAGCAGCAGGTGGAGACCGGCGCCAACGGCCAGCAGATCCCGATGGCCGGCGGCTACTCCCGGGAGCCGGTGCCCGGCCAGGACGTGCGGCTGACCCTGGACGCCGACGTCCAGTGGTACGCCCAGCAGGCCCTCGCCGAGCGGGCGGAGGAGCTGGAGGCCGACGGCGGCAGCGTCATCGCGATGCGCCCGAACGGGGAGGTCGTGGCGATGGCGGACTACCCCACCTACGACCCCGCCGACATCGGGTCCACCAGCGGCGAGCAGCGGAAGAACGGCTCGGTGGCGGAGGTGTTCGAACCCGGCAGCACCAACAAGGTGATCACCGCCGCCGGGGCCCTGGAGGAGGGCGTCACCACCCCGGAGACGGTCTATACCGTGCCCTACTCGATGCGGGTGCAGGACCGCACCTTCAAGGACTCCCACGTGCACGACACCGAGCGGATGACGCTCAACGGCATCATGGCCCAGTCCAGCAACGTGGGCACCATCAAGGTCGGCCGGCAGCTCGGCGCGCAGGGCCTCTACGACTACCTCTCCGCCTTCGGCTTCGGCCGGCCCACCGGGCTGGCCCTGCCCGGGGAGGAGTCCGGCGTGCTCCGCCACCCCGACGACTGGTGGGGCACCCAGCTCGCCTCGGTCTCCTTCGGCCAGGGCCTGTCGGTCACCGCGATGCAGATGGCCAGCGTCTACGCGACCATCGCCAACGGCGGGGTCCGGGTCGAGCCGACACTGGTCGCCGGCACGGTCGGCGGCGACGGGGAGCTGGACCCCTCCGAGGCGCCCAAGGAGCGCCGGGTGGTCAGCGAGAAGACCGCCGAGGAGGTGTCGCTGATGCTGGAGGCCGTCACCGGCGACCAGGGCACCGCGCAGCAGGCCCGGATCGAGGACTACCGGGTGGCGGGCAAGACCGGCACCGCCAACCGGGTCGACCCGGAGACCGGGAGCTACAAGACCGGCGGCTACACCTCCACCTTCGTCGGGTTCGCCCCGGCCGACGACCCCGGGCTGATCGTCCAGGTCGTGCTGCACAACCCGCAGAAGGAGTACTACGGCGGACAGGCGGCGGGCCCGCTCTTCACCGACGTGATGTCCTTCGGGCTGAAGACCCTGAAGATCCCGCCGACGGAGACCGAGGCGCCCAAGATCCGGCTGTTCGAGGACGACTGAGCGGGCCGCCGGGGCGGGTCCCGGAGAATGTGGGACACGCCCCGGTCCGCGGATTAACCTCGGGCTCCGCTCAGCCGATAGCCTCTCGGCGTGCCACCCGTGATGCGACCTGACCACAGACTTCTCCGCCAGCTCGGCGAGCTGGCCCGGTTCCTCGGCCCGGAGGCGCTCGTCACATGCGTCGACGACGGCCCCGGCGCCGCCCCGCTGCCCGGAGGGCGCGGGGCCGCCGAGCCCGAGGCTCCCGCCGACCCCGAGGCCGCGGTGATCACCGGGGTCACCCACGACTCCCGCGCGGTCCGGCCGGGCGACCTCTACGCCGCCCTGCCCGGCGCCCGCGTGCACGGGGCCGACTTCGCCGCCCAGGCCGCCGAGGCCGGGGCCGCGGCGATCCTCACCGACCCCACCGGCTACGACCGCGCCGCCGCGACCCGGCTGCCGGTCGTCACCCTCGCCGACCCGCGCGCCCGCCTGGGCGAGGTCGCGGCCTGGGTCTACGGGCACCCCGCCGATCGGCTGCTGCTCATCGGCACCACCGGGACCAGCGGCAAGACCACGGTGAGCTACCTGGTCGAGTCGGGCCTGCGCGCCGCGGGCGAGAAGACCGGGCTGATCGGCACCGTGGAGATGCGGGTCGGCGGCGAGCGCGTCGACTCCTCCCTCACCACGCCCGAGGCCACCGACCTGCACGGCCTGTTCGCGGTCATGGGCGAGCAGGGCGTGACCTCGGCCGCGATGGAGGTCTCCAGCCACGCCCTGGCCCTGGGCCGGGTCGGCGGGACCACCTACGACGTGGCGATCTTCACCAACCTCTCCCAGGACCACCTGGACTTCCACGCCGACCTGCGGGACTACTTCGAGACCAAGGCCCGGCTCTTCACCCCGGAGTACGCCAAGGTCGCCGTGGTCAACCGGGACGACCGGTTCGGCCGGGCGCTCGTCGACATGGTGGAGGGCCGCGGCGAGGTCCCGGTCACCACGTTCTCCTCCGAGGGCGACCCGGAGGCCGAGTGGCGCGCCGAGGACATCGTGCTGGGCCCCCGGGGCAGCACGTTCCGGGTGGTCGGACCGGGCGGCGTCGAGGCCGACGCCTCGGTGGGGCTGCCCGGCCCGTTCAACGTCTCCAACGCGATGGCGGCGATCGTCGGCCTGATCGAGGCCGGGGTGCACCTGCACACCGCGATCGAGGGCGTGGCCGCCGCCTCCGGCGTGCCGGGCCGGATGGAGCGGGTGGAGGCCGGCCAGGAGTTCACCGCGCTGGTCGACTACTCGCACAAACCCGGCGCGATCGAGGCGGTGCTCACCTCGCTGCGCGAGGTCGCCCGGGGCCGGCTCACCATCGTGGTGGGCTGCGGCGGCGACCGGGACCGGGGGAAGCGCCCGCTGATGGGCGAGGCCGCCGCGCGGCTCGCCGACGCCGTCGTCCTCACCGACGACAACCCGCGCACCGAGGACCCGGTCGCCATCCTGGGCAGCATGCTGGAGGGCGCCGGCAAGGTGCCCCGGGGGGAGCGCGCCCGGATCACCGTGGAACCGGACCGGGCCGAGGCGATCGACCTGGCGGTCCGCCGGGCCGGCCCGGACGACGTCCTGGTCGTCGCGGGCAAGGGGCACGAGCGCGGCCAGTACGTCCTCGGCGAGGTGCTGCCGTTCGACGACCGCGAGGTGCTCGCCGAGTCGATCCGCCGCCGCCTGGGCGTCCCGGACACCGCGGAGCAGGCCCCCGCCGAGCCCGCGGACGACGGAGCCTGACACCCCGGCCGCCCCGAAGCGGGCCCGCGGGGTGAAGGCCGCCGGGCGCCGAAGGACCTCCGCCTCCGGCCCGGCCGCCGGCCCCGGCGGCCCGAACGCCCCGGGGCGGCTCTCCCCTCCGCCCTCCGGGCCGGGGGCGCCGCGCCCGGTGCGGGCCCCGGCCGGGAGGGAGGGCGGCACCCCCAGGGCCGGTCGCGCGGTCCCCGCCCCGGCCGTGCGGAGCCGGTGGCCTTCCCGCCCGGCCGATGCGCCCCGGGGGCCACCGCCTGAGATCGCTGACGGGAGAAGGCGGCGGGCGCAGAAGACCCCCGCCCTCCGCTCCTCCGCCGCGATGATCTTGGAGTTCCGGGGCCATCAGAGCGCTCTGAATACCCCCGCAACTCCAAGATCATCGCCCGGGGACGAATCTCCCATCAGCGATCTGAGCCGCGGCCGGCGGGCCGGCCGGAGCGGGAGCCGGTCCGTCCCGCCCCGGTGCCGTGCCGCAGGTCCGGTACGAGGGCCGTCCCGGGCGGAGGGGCCGGCGGCCCCCGGAAAGGGACGGTGCCGGCGGCCCCGGGAAAGAGGCCGCGCCGGCGGCCACCTTTTGCATCTAATCCATTACGAAATGGGCAGAAGGCGCGGATGGGGCGGCCGCGGCGGGGGCTGCGGGGCCGCCCGGAGGCCGGGGCCCGGGGCGCGGAGGCGGCCCGCCGGGCGCCGCGAACCGGGCCCCGCCGCCGGACTCCGCCGCCGGGAAGGGGCCCGTGCGGCGTGTTGCGCCGCGCCCCGGCCCGAGCGGGTGTGTCCTGGTCGTGTCGGAGGCGCGTGCGCGGGTCGGGGGAGCGATGGGCACAGGCTGGAGGGGCCGGCGCGGCCCGGCCGGGCCGCCCGCCGCGGGCGCGGCCGCGGCGCCGCGGGATCGGAGCAGGCCGGGGCGGGCCCGGGAAGCGGGCGCGGGAGCCGGCGGCCGCAGCGGCCCACGCCGACCGGGACGCGTCCGCGGTGCCCCAACATGTTCTAAGGTAGGTCCGGCAATCGCTGCCCGGTCCCGTGGCGTGCCGATGCCGCCTCGCGGTCGACGAGCCCGGCGTGATCCCCGTATCCGGACGTTGAGACGTCACCCGACGCCGAGGTGCGCCGATGCGGCGGCGTCCCCTGGACGCCGTGGCGCCATCGGACGCGGAGTCGTCACCGGAGGCATGGGCCGCGCCCGTCCGAAACCCCGATCGAGGCGCCGGAAGCGCCCAGGACCGGGCCCGACATGAGGAGTGGATTTGATCGCGCTGACGCTCGATCGGATCGCTGAGATCACCCGAACACGGATGAGCGGATCCGCGCGCCCGACCGACGTCGTGGCCGGGCCGGTCGTCGTCGACTCCCGGGGCGCCGGTCCCGGCTCCCTCTTCGTCGCGCTGAGCGGCGAGCGGGCCGACGGCCATGACTTCGCCGCCGCGGCCGTCGAGGCGGGGGCCGCGGCCGTCCTGGGGTCGCGCCCGGTCGACGCGCCCGCGCTGCTGGCCGACGGCGGCGACGATGAGGTCGTGGCCGCCCTCGGCCGCCTCGCGCGCGAGGTCGCCGAGCGCATCTCGGCCGCCGGCGCCGACATCGTCGGCGTCACCGGCTCGTCCGGCAAGACCACCACCAAGGACCTGCTCGCCCAGGTGCTGGACCGGCTCGGACCCACGGTCGCCCCGGCCGGCTCGTTCAACAACGAGATCGGCCACCCGCTGACCGTGCTCCGCGCCGACGAGCGGACCCGGTTCGTGGTGCTGGAGACCGCCGCGCGCGGCATCGGCCACATCGCGCACCTGTGCCGGATCGCGCCCCCGCGGATCGGCGTGGTGCTCAACGTGGGCAGCGCGCACATGGGCGAGTTCGGCGGCAAGGAGGCCATCGCCCAGGCCAAGGGCGAGCTGGTCGAGGCGCTGCCTGGGGCCGAGGAGGGCGGTGTCGCGGTGCTCAACGCCGACGACCCCGCGGTGGCCGCGATGGCCGGCCGGACCCGCGCCCGGGTGGTCGCCTTCGGCACCGGCCCCGGCGCCGACGTGCGCGCCGCGGGCGTCCGGCTGGACGCCGCCGGCCGGGCCGAGTTCACCCTCGCCGTCGGCGGGGAGACCGCCTCGGTCCGCCTCGCCGTGGTCGGCGAGCACCAGGTGCACAACGCGCTCGCGGTCGCCGCGGTCGCCGCCGAGTTCGGCATGGGCGCCCGGGACATCGCCGCCGCGCTGGCCGAGGCCGGCCCGGTGAGCCGGTGGCGGATGGAGGTCACCGAGCTGGCCGACGGGACCACTCTGGTCAACGACGCCTACAACGCCAACCCCGAGTCCGTGGCGGCGGCGCTGCGGACCCTCGGCGCGATCGCCGGGGACCGGCGCTCCTTCGCCGTGCTCGGGCACATGGCGGAGCTGGGCGAGCGCTCGCGCGAGGAGCACGAGCGGATCGGCCGGCTGGCCGCCGAGGCCGGCGTCGACGGGCTGGTCGTGGTCGGAGAGGAGGCCGCCCCCGTCGCCGAGGGCGCGGCGGCCGTCGAAGGCTGGCGCGGGGACACCACCTCGGTCCCCGACGCCGCCGCGGCCGTGGCCGCGCTCACCGAGCGCCTGCGGCCCAAGGACGTCGTCTTGCTGAAGGGATCGCGCGTGGCCGGGCTGGAGCAGGTCGCCGAAGGGCTCTCCGCGGCCGGGACGGCGGCGGAGCAGGGGGAGGCCCAGTGAGCAACATCCTCATCGCGGCGGGCATCTCCCTCATCGTCTCGCTGCTCATCATGCCGAGCCTGATCCGGATCCTCTTCAGGTTCAAATTCGGCCAGGAGATCCGGGACGACGGCCCCGAGGGCCACAAGACCAAGCAGGGCACGCCCACCATGGGCGGCATCGTCATCATCCTGGGCGCGGTGCTCGGCTACTTCGGCTCGCACCTGGCGATGATGTCCAAGCCGACCGTCTCCGGCCTGCTGGTGATCTTCCTGTTCGTCGGGATGGGCTGCGTCGGCTTCCTCGACGACTTCATCAAGATCTACAAGCGCCGCAGCCTGGGCCTGCGCTCGGGCGCCAAGATGCTCGGCCAGACCATCGTGGGCGTCGGCTTCGCCGTCGGCGTGACGATGTTCCCCAACGGCTACGGCTACACGCCCGCCTCCCCCCAGCTGTCCTTCCTCCGCGACTTCGGCCCCCCGCTGATGCTGGGCGTCTTCGTGCTCTGGGCGCTCTTCCTGATCGTCGGGTTCTCCAACGCGGTGAACCTCACCGACGGCCTGGACGGCCTGGCCACCGGCGCGACCATCCTGACCCTGGTCTCCTACGTCATCATCGGCAACTGGCAGCTGCGGCAGAGCTGCAGCGAGGCGCTGCTCTCCCCGAACTGCTACCCGGTGCGCGACCCGCTGGACCTGGCCGTGGTCGCCGCCGCGGCGCTGGGCGGCTGCATCGGCTTCCTCTGGTACAACGCCCCGCCCGCCAAGATCTTCATGGGCGACACCGGTTCGCTGGCGCTGGGCGGCCTCATCGTGGGCCTGGCCATCACCACCCGCACCCAGCTGCTGCTGCTCATCATCGGCGGCCTGTTCGTGCTCATCACCGCTTCGGTGATGCTGCAGGTCAGCTCGTTCCGGCTGACCGGTAAACGGATCTTCCGGATGGCGCCGCTCCAGCACCACTTCGAACTCAAGGGGTGGGCGGAGACCACCATCGTGATCCGCTTCTGGATCATCCAGGGGCTGCTGGTCGGCATCGGCATCGGCCTGTTCTACCTGGAGTGGGTGCCGAGGTAGCCGCGGCGGAGCGGCGTGAGCGGAACGGGGCCGGGGCCGCCCGGCGAGAGCGACGAGTCGAGAAGTGGCGATGACTGAGAAGAACACCGCAGACCCGGTCCAGGGCGGCGTCCCCGCCGGAAGCGGCGGAACCGCGGTCCCGGCCGGCGGGCACGTGTGCGTCGCGGGCGTCGGGGTCTCCGGCCCGCCGGTGGTCCGCGCGCTGCTCGCCCGCGGCCTCCGGGTCACCGTCGTGAACAGCACCGACGACGAGCGGGCCCGCGCCGCCGCCGAAGGGCTGCGCGCCGCCGGCGCCGGGGTCGTGCTCGGCTCCGACGAGCTCCCCGAGGGGGCCGCGCTGGTCGTCACCTCCCCGGGATGGCGGCCGGACGCCCCGCTGCTCGCCGCGGCGGCGCGGGCCGGCGTGGAGGTCATCGGCGACGTGGAGCTGGCCTGGCGGCTCAAGCCCGCCGAGCAGGTCTGGCTCGCGGTCACCGGCACCAACGGCAAGACCACCACGGTGCGGATGCTGGAGGCGATGCTCCGCGCCGACGGGCGGAACGCGCTCGCGGTCGGCAACGTCGGCACCCCGATCATCGACGCGGTGCTCCCGGACGCCTCCGGCGCCGTCCCCGACGTGCTGGCCGTGGAGCTGTCCAGCTTCCAGCTGCACTGGTCGGAGTCGCTGCGCCCGCACGCCGCGGCGGTGCTCAACGTCGCCCCGGACCACCTCGACTGGCACGGCGGCTTCGACGCCTACGCCGAGGCCAAGGGCAAGGTGTACGCCCCGGGCACGATCCGGGTGGCCAACACCGCCGACGAGGTGTCGGTGCGGCTCGCCGCCGCCGGCGACGCCTCGGCCCCGCTGGTCGGCTTCGGCCTGGGCACCCCGCGCCCCGGCGAGCTGGGCGTGGTGGAGGACCTCCTCGTCGACCGGGCCTTCACGGCCGACCGGCGGAGCACCGCCGAGGAGCTGGCGTCGCTCTCCGACGTCCGCCCGGCCGCCCCGCACCAGGTCGCCAACGCGCTGGCCGCGGCGGCGCTGGCCCGCGCCGCCGGGGCCGCCCCCGGGGCGGTCCGCGCCGGCCTGGCCGCCTTCGGCCCCGAGCCGCACCGCATCGCGCCGGTCGCCGAGGTCGGCGGGGTGCTCTACGTCGACGACTCCAAGGCGACCAACACGCACGCCGCCGCCGCGTCGCTCTCCGCCTACGAACCGGTGGTCTGGATCGCCGGCGGGCTGCTCAAGGGGGCCGAGGTCGGCGACCTGGTCCGCGCGGCGGCGCCGCGGCTGCGCGCCGCGGTCCTCCTCGGCCGGGACCGGGACCTGCTCCGCAAGGCCCTGGAGGAGCACGCACCGGGCACCGCCGTGGCGGAGGTCGCCTCCACCGGGGCCGAGGCGATGACCGAGGTGGTGGCCGAGGCCGCCCGCCTGGCAGAGCCGGGCGACACCGTGCTGCTGGCCCCCGCCGCCGCCTCCATGGACATGTTCCCCGACTACAACGTCCGCGGGGAGCGCTTCGCCGAGGCCGTGCTGGCCCTCCCGCGCTGACCCCGGTGCCCGCCGCCCCGGTCCCCGCCGCACCCGGCGGGGGCCGGGGCGCGCCGCATGCGGGGCCGGTTCCGCCCCGGCCGGGTGAGAAAAACAGAAAGCGGTCCGACACGCGCGATATGTCCGCCGCCGCCGGTCCCGCTCCCGCCAGACTTGGTCGACGCTGGAGAACCGTGTCGCGGCGGAGGTGGGGAATGGCTGCGGTGCCCCGAGGGGGAGCGCCCAAGACACTCGGGGCGGCCAGGGGCGGAGCCGCGCGGCCCGCCGCGGCCGAGGGTCCGCGCGGGGGCGGAGGGCCGCCCGGGCGGGGCCCGGCAGGAGGCCGGCTCCGGCGCGTCCCGCAGCTCCTGGACCGCCCGATGACCTCCTACTACCTGATCTTCAGCAGCTGCGCGCTGCTCATCGCGTTCGGCCTGACCATGGTGCTCTCCTCGTCCATGGTCGACTCCTACACCGAGACCGGGTCGGTCTACAGCCTGTTCCAGAAGCAGGTGGTGGCCGCCTCGGTCGGGCTGCCGCTGATGCTGATCGCCTCGCACCTGCCGCTCAAGGTGTTCCGGGCGATCGGCTACCCGGCGATGCTGGTCTCGGTGGCGCTGCTGGTGCTCACCGTCTTCAAGGGCGAGGCCTACAACTCCGGCGCGGTGCGCTGGCTGGAGATCGGCGGCATCACCGTCCAGGCCTCGGAGCCGGCCAAGCTCGCCTTCGTGCTGTGGGGCGCCTCGGTGCTGGCCCGCAAGGAGGAGCTCAAGGAGCTCAAGGAGTGGCGCCAGCTGCTCTTCCCGCTGATGCCGGGCTGCGGCGTGCTGGTGCTGCTGGTGCTGCTCGGCACCGACCTGGGCACCACCATGGTGCTGCTGGCCATCTTCCTGGCCATGCTGTGGGTGGTCGGGGCGCCGGGCAGGCTGTTCGTCGGAATGTTCGGCCTGGTCGCCACCCTGGTCGCGATCATGATCGCGGTGGAGCCGTTCCGCATCGCCCGGGTCACCTCCTTCCTGGACCCCGAGGCCGACCCGACCGGGTCCGGCTTCCAGGTGCTGCACGGCCTGTACGCGCTGGGCACCGGCGGGCTGTTCGGGGTGGGCATCGGAGGCAGCCGGGAGAAGTGGGGTTTCCTGCCCCACCCGGAGAGCGACTTCATCTTCGCGATCATCGGGGAGGAGTTCGGTCTCGTCGGGACCCTCGTCGTCGTCGGACTCTTCGGCGTCCTCGGATACGCTGGTCTGCGCGTCGCGTCGCGCACCCGCGACCCGTTCGCGCGCCTGGCGGCCACCTCGCTCACCGTCTGGATCGTGCTGCAGGCCCTGGTCAACATCGGTACCGTGATCGGCCTGCTGCCGGTCACCGGCATCCCGCTGCCGCTGGTCTCGGCGGGAGGGTCGTCGCTGATCCCGACCCTGTTCGGGATCGGGGTGCTGCTGGCGCTGGCCAAGACCGAGCCGAAGGCGCGCCGGGCGCTGGCCGCGCGCGGTCCGGGCCGGGTGCAAAGGGCTCTAAGCTGGCTTGGCCTGGACGCCGCGCAGGGCGGACCCCGACCGGCGGGTGCGTCGCAGGCGCACACGCCGGCCGCGGGCGATCCGCGGCGCACGAAGGAACACGCGCAGGTCCAAGCGAGGAGGAATCGGCGACGATGAGGGTAGCCCTCGCCGGAGGCGGCACGGCCGGGCATATCGAGCCCGCGCTCTCCCTGGCAGATGCGCTGCGGCGCATCGACCCCGACACGCAGATCGTCTGCCTGGGGACCGAGAGGGGACTGGAGACCCGCCTGGTGCCCATGCGGGGGTACGACCTCGGGCTCATCCCGGCCGTCCCCCTGCCCCGCAAGCTCACCCCGAAGCTGCTCCAGGTGCCCGGCAAGCTGGCGAGCGCGATCAGCGCCGCCGGCGACCGGCTGGACGAGATCCAGGCCGACGTGCTGGTCGGCTTCGGCGGCTACGTCGCCACCCCCGGCTACCTGGCGGCCCGGCGCCGCCGCCTGCCCATCGTGGTGCACGAGGCCAACCCGCTGCCCGGGCTGGCCAACCGGCTCGGCGCGCGGCTCACCCCGCACGTCTTCACCGGCCACCCGCACACCGAGATCCGCAACGGCCGCTACGTCGGCATCCCGCTGCGCCACCAGATCTCCACGCTGGACCGGCTCGCCATGGGCGACAAGGCGCGCGCGCACTTCGGGCTCCGCTCCGACCTGCCCACCCTGCTGATCTTCGGCGGCTCCCAGGGCGCCCAGGCGGTCAACGAGGCCGCGTTCCAGGCCCAGCCGGCCTTCACCGCCGCCGGGGTGCAGGTGCTGCACGTCGTCGGCCCGAAGAACGCCGAGGAGCCGGAGGACCGCACCGTCGACGGGGTGCCCTACGTCGCGGTGCCCTACGTCGACCGGATGGACATCGCCTACGCCGCCGCGGACATGGCGATGTGCCGCTCCGGCGCGATGACCTGCGCCGAGCTCACCGCGGTCGGGCTGCCCGGCTGCTTCGTGCCGCTGCCGATCGGCAACGGCGAGCAGCGGCTCAACGCCGAGCCGGTGGTCGAGGCCGGCGGCGGCCTGCTCATCGACAACGCCGACCTGACCGCGCAGTGGATCGCCGAGGCCCTCATCCCGGTGCTCACCGACACCGACCGGGTCGTCGCCATGTCGGAGGCGGCCGCCTCGATGGGCCGCCGCGACGCCGACATGGAGCTGGCCCGCGAGGTCATGGCGATCGCCCGCGGCGAGCGCCAGGGCGAGGCGCCGGCCGTGCACGACTCCGACGACGAGGACGGCGCCTACCTCGACGACGGGAAGGACGCCCGATGAGCCTGGTCCCCCCCACGGAGCCGCTGCCCGTGGAGAAGCTCGGCCGGGTGCACTTCGTCGGGATGGGCGGCGTGGGCATGTCCGGCATCGCCCGGATCCTGCTGCAGCGCGGCACCGAGGTCTCCGGCAGCGACGCCAAGGACGGCCCGGTCCTGCGCGAGCTGGAGCGGCTCGGCGCGCGGGTGCACGTGGGCCACGCCGCCGAGCACGTCGGCTCCGCCGACACCGTGGTGGTCACCTCGGCCGCCCGCGAGGACAACCCGGAGCTGGCCGAGGCCCGCGCCCGCGGGCTGCGGGTGCTGCCCCGGGCCGCGGCGCTGGGCTCGCTGCTGCTCGACCGGACCGGGGTCGCGGTCGCCGGCACGCACGGCAAGACCACCACCACCTCCATGCTCACCGTGGTCCTGCAGCACCTGGGGGTCGACCCGGGCTACGTCATCGGCGGCAAGCTGGTCACCACCGGCCTGGGCGCCGACGCCGGCTCCGACGACGTGATCGTGGCCGAGGCCGACGAGAGCGACGGCTCCTTCCTGATGCTCTCCCCGCAGGTCGCGGTGGTCACCAACGTCGAAGCCGACCACCTGGACAACTACGGCGGCCTGGAGGAGATCGAGGCGAAGTTCGCCGCCTTCACCGAGCGGGTGGGCCGCGCGGTGATCGCCGGGACCGACGACCCGGGCGCCCGCGCCCTCGCCGAGACCGCGCGCGCCCGCGGGCTGCGGGTGCGCACCTACGGCGAGTCGCCCGACGCGGAGTTCCGGGTCTCCGGGATCACCGCGGACGGCTTCGCCACCCGGTTCACCCTCACCCCGCCCGGCGGCGACCCGCTGGAGTGCGCCCTGGCCGTCCCCGGCCGGCACAACGTGCTCAACGCGGCCGCGGCGATCGCGGTCGCCGACGAGCTCGGCCACGACCCGGAGGTCGCGGTCGCCGGCCTCGGCGACTTCACCGGCGCCGCCCGCCGCTTCGAGCTCAAGGGCGAGGCGGCCGGCACCGCGGTCTACGACAGCTACGCCCACCACCCCACCGAGATCGCCGCGGACCTGAAGGCGGCCCGCGCCGCCCTGGACTCCCGGGCCGGAGGGGAGGGCGGCGGCCGCGTGGTCGCGGTGTTCCAGCCGCACCTCTACAGCCGCACCCGGATCTTCGCCAAGGAGTTCGGCGAGGCGCTGACCCTCGCCGACGAGGCCGTGGTGATGGAGGTCTACGGCGCCCGGGAGGACCCCGAGCCCGGGGTCACCGCGGAGCTGATCACCGGCGCCGTCGGCCACCCGCGGGTGCACCCCGCCCCGAGCCGGCAGCAGGCCGTGGTCACCGCGGCCGCGCTCGCCGGACCGGGCGACATCGTGCTGACCATGGGCGCGGGCGACGTCACCGAGCTGGGCCCGCTGATCGTGGGCGCGCTGGAGGCGAAGGCGGCGGGCTGATCGCCCGGGCGGAACGGCGGACCGAGGGGGAGGGGCCGCGGTGGCAGGCGGCACGGTCGAGGGAGGCGCGGACGGGGCACCGCCGCGCCGCAGGGCGGACCCGTGGAAGGTCGCCTTCATCGTGCTGCTCATCGTGGCCCTCCTCGCGGCCGCCGGGTACCTGCTGCTCGGCTCCCGGTTGCTGGTGGTCCGCGAGGTCGCCGTCTCCGGCCTGCACCGGATCGACCGGGACGAGGTGGTGCGGGCACTGGCGGTGCCCACCGGCACCCCGCTGGCCCGGGTGGACACCGAGGCGGCGGCCCGGAGGGTGGAGGGCCTGCGCCTCGCCGAGTCGGTCCGGGTGGAGCGGGGCTGGCCCGCCGAGCTGCGGGTCCGGGTCGAGGAGCGGACGCCCGAGCTGGCCGTCGGCGCCGACGGCGGATACCGCCTGGTCGACCAGGACGGGGTGCGGATCTCCGACACCGAGGCCCTCCCGGAGGACTACCCGGTCGCCTCGGTCCGGGGCGAGGTGGAGGGGAACGAGGGGATCTCGGCGGCCGCCGGGATCGCCGAGGCGCTGGACGGCGCGCTGCCGGTCCGGCTCGCGCGCATCGACGCCAGGGACCCCGACGCCATCGTCCTGGAACTGGACGGCGGCGCCGAGGTCTCCTGGGGCGACGGCGGGGGCGCCGGGCACAAGGCCCGGGTGCTGGAGGCGCTGGCGGAGGAGCACCCTCCGGTCGAGGGGCGGCGCTACGACGTGAGCGCGCAGGACATGGCGGTGGTGGGGCGCGCCACGCCCTCCCCTCGGGAGAGCCCTTCGGCGGAGCCGTCGGAGAAGCCCTCCGGGGAACCGGAGGAGCGGGGCTGACCCCTCCCGCCCCGGCGGGGAGGGGAGGCGGGCCCCGCCGATCGGGGGCCGCCCGGAATCCGCCCGGCTTTCCAGATGCGACGCGCCGAGCGCCGCATCGCTTCCGGAGGCGACACGCCGTTAGGCTGATCCCCAGGTTGGTTGCCCGCTGGCTGGCCTCGGCCTACTGTCGGGAGTCGAACCTTTGGTTGACATAAGTATGGACTCGAAGCGTTAGGGGAGAAGGATCCGAAGTCCCCCCGGACTCGGAGGTCCCTCCCCAAGGTGGCCGGACCGGCGGCGGTCGGCGGGGCGGCCACCTGAAGTAAGACTGTAGAACCGGACAGCCGGTCCGCCCGACCGCCGCCGGGGAGCGGCCCACGCCGCGGCCGCGGCGGTTTCGGAGCGGTCGGCGGATGCGAGCGGAAAGGCCCCTCGTCGTGGCAGCACCGCAGAATTACCTCGCGGTCATCAAGGTCGTCGGCATCGGCGGCGGCGGCGTCAACGCCGTGAACAGGATGATCGAAGAGGGACTCAAGGGCGTCGAGTTCATCGCCATCAACACCGACGCTCAGGCGCTGCTCATGAGCGATGCCGACGTCAAACTGGACGTGGGCCGCGAGCTCACCCGGGGGCTGGGCGCCGGGGCCGACCCCGACGTCGGCCGGAAGGCGGCGGAGGACCACCGGGAGGAGATCGAGGAGGTCCTCAAGGGGGCCGACATGGTCTTCGTCACCGCGGGTGAGGGGGGCGGAACCGGAACCGGGGGCGCCCCCGTGGTCGCCAACATCGCACGCTCACTGGGCGCCCTGACGATCGGTGTCGTGACCCGCCCCTTCGGGTTCGAGGGCAAGCGGCGCGCCACCCAGGCCGAATCGGGGATAGCGATGCTCCGCGAGGAGGTGGACACCCTCATCGTGATCCCGAACGACCGGCTGCTGTCCATTTCGGACCGGCAGGTCAGCGTCCTGGACGCGTTCAAGGCCGCCGACCAGGTGCTGCTCTCCGGTGTCCAGGGCATCACCGACCTGATCACCACCCCGGGCCTGATCAACCTGGACTTCGCCGACGTGAAGTCGGTGATGCAGGGAGCGGGGTCGGCCCTGATGGGCATCGGCTCGGCCCGCGGCGACGACCGCGCCGTCGCGGCCGCGGAGATGGCCATCTCCTCGCCGCTGCTGGAGGCCAGCATCGACGGCGCCCACGGCGTGCTGCTCTCCATCCAGGGCGGCTCCGACCTGGGCCTCTTCGAGATCAACGAGGCGGCCCAGCTGGTCGCCAACTCCGCGGCGCCCGAGGCCAACATCATCTTCGGCGCGGTCATCGACGACGCCCTCGGCGACGAGGTGCGGGTCACCGTCATCGCCGCCGGGTTCGACGAGCCGCGGATCGAGGCGCCCAAGCCGCCGGCCGCGGCCGCGCGCCCGCCGGCACCGGTCGAGGCGCCGCCGCGCGCCCCGGAGCCGCAGCGCGAGCGGCCCGAACCGGCCCCGGCCCCGGCGCCCGAGCCGGTCCGCCCGGTCCAGGCCGACCCGCGGCCCGAGCCGGAGGCGGCCCGCCCGGCCGAGCCGGCCCCGGTGCACGAGGAGCCGCCGGCCCCGGAGGCCGCCGCCCCGGAGCCGCCCGCGCCCGCTCCGGAGCCGCAGGCCCCGGCCGAGCCGGAGGTCCGCGAGGCGCGCGCCGCCCAGTCCGCCCCGCAGCCGGCCCCGGAGGAGGACGAGGCCGCGCAGCGCCCCCGCCCGGTCCACCCGATCGGTGAGGGCGGCTACGGCCAGGGCCGCCGCACCGGGACCGACGGGGCCTTCTCCCGCGCCTCCGACGTGCCCACCCCGCGGCGCCGGGTCATCTTCGACGACCCCGACGACCTGGACGTGCCGGACTTCTTGAAGTGACGCGGCCGAAGTGACACGGCCGGAGTAGCGCGTACCGGACGCGCAGGCGTACCGGCGGCGGGGCATCCCGCCGCCGGTACGCTTTTTCGCGTCGCCACCCGCCCGACCGCTGGAGATGCCCCGAAGATGAGTGCCGCTTTCGAACTGGTGCCGGGAGTGCTCGCCGGCTTCACCGGCCGCTACGACGGAGGGGTGAGCGCCGCTCCGTTCGACACCCTCAACCTGGGCAAGGGCGTGCCCGACGACCCGGAGGCGGTGGACCGCAACCGGGCCGCCGCCGCGGAGCGGTTCGGCTTCGACCACCGCCGGGTGGTCTGGATGGACCAGGTGCACGGCGCCGACGTCGCGGTCGCCACCGGCCCCGGCACCGTCGGCAGGGTCGACGCGGTGCTCACCCGGGAGGAGGACCTGGTGCTGGCCGTGCTCGCCGCGGACTGCCTGCCGATCCTCGCCGCGGACCCGGAGGCCGGGGTGGTCGGGGCCGCGCACTCCGGGCGGGCCGGGACGCTGGGCGGGGTCGCCCCCGCGCTGGTCGCGGAGATGGTGCGCAACGGCGCCGAGCCGGACCGGATCTCGGTCGCGCTGGGCCCGTCCATCTGCGGCTCCTGCTACGAGGTGCCCGCCGAGATGCGCGACGAGCTGGCCGCGCACACCCCGGAGGGGGCCGCCACCACCCGGCGGGGCACCCCCGGCATCGACATCCGGGCCGCGGTCGCCGCGCAGCTGCGCGCGGCCGGTGTCGGCCAGATCACCGAGGACGGCCGGTGCACCTACGAGACCGAGGGGCTCTTCTCACACCGGCGCGGCGCGCCCACCGGGCGGCTGGCGGGCTACGTGTGGCGGGTCCGGTGAGCCGCGGACCGGCGGAAGAGCGCAGAGCGGAAGGGAAGAAGAGAAGATGAGCGGGGCAGTCCCGGAGGGGGACCGGCAGCGGCGCGAGCGCATCGCGGAGAACCTGCGCGCGGTGCGCGAGCGGGCCGCCAGGGCCTGCGAGAAGGCCGGGAGGCCCGCGCAGGATGTGACCATCATCGCGGTCACCAAGACCTACCCCGCCTCGGACGTGCGGATCCTCGCCGGGCTCGGCGTCACCGACGTGGGCGAGAACCGGGACCAGGAGGCTGCGCCCAAGGCGGCCGCCACCGCCGACCTCCGGCTCACCCGGCACTTCATCGGCCAGCTGCAGACCAACAAGGCCAAGTCGGTGGCGCGCTACGCCGACATGGTCCACTCGGTGGACCGGGAGCGCCTGGTCGCGGCGCTGGGCGCGCGCGCCCGGGTGGAGGGCCGGGAGCTGGGCTGCCTGGTCCAGGTCGACCTGGACCCGGGCTCCGCGGCGGGGGTGATCGGCCCGCGCGGCGGCGCCGACCCGCGCGACGTGCCCGCGGTCGCGGACCGGATCGCGGAGGAGGAGGGCCTCGCCCTGCGCGGCGTCATGGCGGTCGCGCCGCTGGGCGGCGACCCCGCGGAGGCCTTCGCCCGGCTCCGCACGGTCGCGGAGGACATCCGGGCTCGCTACCCTCAGGCGAGGGTGGTGTCCGCGGGGATGAGCGGAGACATGGAGGCCGCCATCGAGAACGGCGCGACACACCTGCGGGTGGGTACGGCGTTGCTCGGCGGTCGGGGGCCGAACGTGGGGTAATGTCCCCACATGGACCTTGGCGCCCATCTGTCGAGTTCGCCCGCCACGCGGGCATCGGCGGATCCAGGCGGACTCAATGAAGTCTTCTGCGGTGCCGCACCACAGGGACGACGGAGGACATGAGATGGCCGGCGCGATGCGCAAGATGGCGGTCTACCTCGGCCTCGTGGAGGACGACCGCTACGATCACCGCTATGCGGACGAATATGATGACTTCGACGACCTCGACGAGGCCGTCGAGGACAGGCGGGACCGGGAGACCGACCCGCATGGCGGCGACCCTCGCGCCGACGCCGTGAGCGACGGCGGCGACCAGGCCGCGCCCGGAGGCGAGCGCCGGGCCCCGGCGTCGTCGGCCAAGGCGGACCTGGCCCGGATCACCACGCTCCACCCGCGCACCTACAACGAGGCGCGTACTATCGGAGAGCACTTCCGGGAAGGCATACCGGTGATCATGAACCTCACCGAGATGGTCGACAGCGACGCCAAGCGGCTGGTCGACTTCGCGGCGGGGCTCATCTTCGGCCTGCACGGCGACATCGAGCGGGTGACGAACAAGGTGTTCCTCCTGTCCCCGGCTAATGTTGAGGTGACCGCTGAAGACAAGGCACGGATCGCTGAACGAGGGTTCTTCAATCAGAGTTAGACCGCAGCCGTACACAGATTGGGTCGGGGAACGACCGTGGCCATCGTCCTGAACACAGTCGCCATCATCCTGCAACTGTTCATGCTGGTGTTGATCGGGCGGCTGGTGTTCGAGCTGGTCCAGTCCTTCTCTCGGTCGTGGCGTCCGTCGGGCTTCTCGCTGGTGCTCGCCGAGACCGTCTACACGATCACGGACCCGCCGCTGAAGTTCCTTCGGCGGTTCATCAAACCGGTCAGGCTGGGCAGCGTGGCCCTGGATCTGAGCTTCACCGTGCTCTTCATCATCGTGGTGATCCTGCTCCAGGTCGCGCGTTCGGCGGCCGTGACCATGGCCTAGCCACTACTTCATATCGGACGGGTAAGCTCCGGATCCGATATGTGGTCTTGGTCATGATCCGGATTGCCGTAAGGTCACGATCAGGTAGCGTCCCTACGGATAAAGTCCAAGCGCGCCAAGGAGACGAACATGCCGCTGACACCCGCGGATGTGCGGAACAAGCAGTTCAGTACGACCCGGCTACGGCCGGGCTACGACGAAGAAGAGGTCGACGCCTTCCTCGACGAGGTCGAGTCCGAGCTGGACCGGCTGATCCAGGAGAACGAGGAGCTGCGCGGCAAGCTCGCCGAGTGCCTCCGCGGCAAGGTGCCCAACGCCGGCATGCAGGAGTTCCAGCAGCCGCAGGAGCAGATGCAGCCCGAGCCGCCGCAGCCCGAGCCCGCCCCGGCTCCGGCCCCGCCGCAGGTCGAGCAGCAGATGCCGGCGATGGCCGCGGCCAACATGGGCCTGCCCGGTTCCGAGGAGAACATGGACACCGCCGCGCGGGTCCTCGCCCTCGCCCAGCAGACCGCCGACCAGGCCATCTCCGACGCCCGACGCGAGGCCGACGAGACCCTGGGCCGCGCCCGGCACGAGGCCGACGACATCCTCGGCAAGGCCCGCCGCCAGGCCGAGCAGATCGTCAACGAGGCCCGCGCCCGCTCGGAGAACCTGGACCGGGACGCCCAGGAGCGCCACCGCCAGGTGATGGGCTCCCTCGTGCAGCAGCGCGAGGAGCTGGAGCACAAGGTGGAGGTCCTCAAGGACTTCGAGCGCGAGTACCGCGCCCGCCTGAAGGACTACTTCGAGCGCCAGCTGCGCGAGCTCGCCGAGGGCGGCAACGAGCCGGCCGCTCCGCCGAACCTGAACACCACCGGCGGGTTCCAGACGATGGCCGCGCCGACCGGCGGTGCTCCGGCCATGCAGCACGGCCCCGCGGGCGGCCCGGGCACCAACCCGTTCGCCCAGCAGCAGCCCGAGCCGGCCCCGCACGGCGGTTTCCACCCGGGTGAGGCCCCGCACGAGCGCCGCTAGAGCACGTGCAGCATTCGGATTCCCTGTGTAGGTAAGGCCCTCTCGACCCGTGTTGATCCTGTGCAGTCTCGCCGCTCTCGCAGCGGCGCTGCTTCTCATCGTGATCGCCGTCGTGCTCGCCGAAGTGAGCCTGGTGTACATCGCCATCGGCCTCGGCTGTGCGAGCGCGGTGCTGCTCGTCGCCGAGGCGGTCCGCAGCCGGAAGGCGCTGCTGGAACCGGCCGGGACCGGTGGGAGGATCGGCGCGGAGGCGCACAGCGCGCCCGCGGGCGCGGCCGTGCGTACGGACGGTTTGGGGAAGGCGTCCGTACCCGCGGCCGGCCAGGTGCCGGCCGCCGTGCCCGGGGCCGAGGGGCCCAGGGGATCCGTCCCGTCCGCGGGGCCGTCACCCGCGCCGGTCGATGCACCGGTGCGGGTGGCGACGCCCTCGGAGGCACCGGCCGACCAGCGCGTGCCGGCGCCCCGTGAGACGGGGGAGGCCCCGCCCGACCGGCCGGACTCCGGCCCGGCCGGTCGCGCGGACGATCCCGCCGGGCCCGGGGCCGCCGAGCCGGCCCCGGCCGCCCCCCGAGTTTCTCCCGCCCCCGGTGCCGACGGCGCCGCGGGCGAGGAGCCCCCGCTTCCCGAACCCGAGCCGCTCCCCGAGCTCGATCCGCTGCCGACCGCCCCGGACTCCCCGGAGGCCGGCCCCCGCACCGCCGAGGCCCCGGCCGAGGCGCCCGCGGAGCGCGGCGGAGAGCCGGAGGAAGAGGAATCGGAGCGGCCGGAGCAGCCGGCCCCGGAACCGCCTGGCGCGGACGCCGCCTCCGAGGCCGAGCCGCCCGCCCCCGAGGCCGGAGGGGACGGCCCCGAGGACACCCTGGACGGCGCCGCTCCGGAGGCCGCCTCCGAGACCGCCGAGGACACCGAAGGCCCCGAGGACGCCGAGGAGCCCGAGAAGGCCGCCCCGGCCGAGGCGGCCGCAGAGCAGGACGCCCCCGAGCAGGACGCCGCCCCCGCAGACCGGGAGGACCCCGAAGGGGCCGGCCCGGCCGGAGCGGACGCTGACGCCTCCGCCGTGGCCGCTCAGGAGGCCGCCCCCGCCGCCGAGAGGGAGGACGGGCAGGAGCCCGGAGACCCGGACGAGAAGCCCGAGGAGGGCCCCGAGACCGGGACCGAGGCGGAGCCGGAGAGCGCCGACACCGCCGACACCACCGGAGAGCGGGACGCCGCCGAGCGGACCGAGGACGCCCCGGCCGCCGAGCAGGCGGAGGAGGCCGACCGGGAGGAGCCGGCCGGGTCCGGGACCGCCGAGGACGCCGCCCCCGAAGAACCGGCCGGAGAGGCCGCCGGGACCGAGAAGGCCGGTGCGGACTCCGGAACCGCCGAGGAGCCGGAGGCTCCGGCCGCCCTGGAACCCGAGGCCCAGGCGGCCGAGGAGGCCGCAGAAGAGGGCGGTTCCGCGGAGCGGACCGGCTCCGGGCCCCGCGAGGCCGCGGACACCGCCGAGGACCGCCCGGAAGACTCGGAGAAGACCGAAGGAACGGCGGACAGCGCGGACAGTGCGGACGCCGGGAGCGGCGACGACTCCTTCTCGGCCTTCGTCGCCGGCCTCCGCGACAAGAACGGCGCGGACGGCACGGAGAACGGGAAGCCCACCTCCGACCCGAGCTGACCCGCCTCTTCCACGACCCCCTAGGTGTAATGGTCATGGGCGTTGTTGACACTGCTGTGGCCTTGAACACGGCGAAGACCTCCGGTGCGGTGGGAGCCGTCCGGGAACTCACCGCACGGAGGTCTTCGTGGCCCACCGCAATGCCCGACTGACCGTCTTCGGTAGGAGGCCGCTAGTCGAACGCGCCCGTTCAGGCCGCCCCCTCGCCCATGTCGCGGCCGAGACGGGGGTCTCGCGGACCACGGCCCACGAACAGATGCGCCGGTGGCGGGCCGAGGGCGGGGCCGGCCTGCACGACCGGTCCAGCCGGCCCCGCACGACACCGCACCGGACCCCGCCCGCGATGGAGGCGAAGGTCTGCGCCCTGCGCCGGGCCCGGAAACCGGGCCCCGCCCGGGGCGGGAGGACCGGTGCAGGGCCGGAGCGCCCATGCGTCGGCCCCGCTTCGACCGGGAGGGCGGGGCGGAGGGGAAAGAGCGCTTTTCTCCGGTCTCGCCTGCGGCCCGTCGCGGACCCGGCGGGAGGGGCGGCGGTCGCCCGGTCGCCCTGTGGGGGCGTCGGCCGGGGAAGGTGAAGCGAGGGCGCCGTTCCGGTCGAGGCAAGGCGGCCGGTGCATCCTCGGCGACCTGTGGGAGGGGACGGCCAGGGCCCGCTCCGCATCCCCGTGGGGTACGGCGGAGGGCGGCGGCCCGCCCGGTGCGCGCGGGGACGTCGGCGCACAGGGCCCGCCGCGTCTCTCTTCCCGGGCCGGGAAGTGCGGCGCCCGCCGCCCCCGGGCGGGGCGGCGGGCGCTCGGAGCGGGTCAGGCCTTGCGGATCCAGAAGGTCAGACCGAACTCCGCGGAGGTGACGGTGTGGCCGCCGTCCCCCTCGCCCTGGGCGAAGGAGGAGGCGAGGACCTCCGACGCGATGGAGCGGGCGTGCTCGGCGAGCGCCTTCGCGGTGACCGGGTCGGTCGCCGACCAGGTCAGCGAGATCCGGTCGGAGATGTCCAGGCCGCTGGACTTGCGGGCGTCCTGGACCAGGCGGACCACCTCGCGGGCCAGCCCGGCGCGCTGCAGCTCCGGGGTGATCTCCAGGTCCAGGGCGACGGTCTCGCCGCTCTCCCCGGCCACCGTCCAGCCCTCCCGGGGCTGCTCGGTGATGAGCACCTCCTCCGCGCTGACCTCGACCGGCTCGCCCTCGACCTGCACCTGGGCCCAGCCGGTGGAGCGGACCGCGTCCACCAGGCCCTTCGCGTCGGCCGCGCCGATCGCCCCGGCCACCAGCGGCGTGCGCTTGGCGAACCGCTTGCCCAGCGCCCGGAAGTTCGGCTTGACCGTGTAGTCCACCAGGTCCCCGCCGACCGAGGAGAGCGGGTCCAGCTCGCCGACGTTGAGCTCCTCGGTGATCTGCGCGCGCAGCTGCTCGGGCAGCGCCTCGAAGCCGGCCGCGCCGACCAGCGCCCGGGAGAGCGGCTGGCGGGTGCGGACCCCGGAGTCGACCCGGGCGGCGCGGCCCAGCTCGACCAGGCGGCGCACCAGGGCCATCTGCTCCGACAGGCCGGCGTCGATCAGCCCGGTGTCCGCCTGCGGCCAGGGGGCCAGGTGGACCGACTCCGGGTCGCCCTCCCGGCGCAGCGCGTTCCACACGTGGTCGGTGAGGAACGGGACCATCGGCGCGAGCAGCCGGGTGACGGTCTCCAGGCTCTCGTAGAGGGTCGCGAACGCGGCGGCGCCCTCAGGGGCGGCGGCGCCCGCCCAGAACCGGCGGCGGGATCGGCGCACGTACCAGTTGGACAGGTCGTCGATGAAGGCGTTCAGCCGGCGGCCGGCGCCGGCGGTGTCGAACGACTCCATGGCGGCGTCGACGTCGGCGACCACCTGGTTGAGCTCGGAGAGCAGCCAGCGGTCCAGCAGCGGGCGGTCGGCCGGGGCCGGCGCCTCGGCGAGCCGCTCCGGGCTCCACCCCTCCCCGGCGTTGGCGTAGAGGGTGAAGAAGGAGACGGTGTTGTAGTAGGTCAGCAGGACCTTGCGGACGATCTCCTCCAGCGCGGCGTGGCCCACCCGCCGGGCCGCCCACGGGGAGCCGCTGGCCAGCATGAACCAGCGCAGCGCGTCGGCGCCGTGCCGCTCCATCACCGAGATGGGCTCCAGCACGTTGCCCAGGTGCTTGCTCATCTTGCGGCCGTCCTCGGCGAGGATGTGCCCCAGGCAGACCACGTTCTCGTAGGAGGAGCGGCCGAACACCAGGGTGCTGACCGCCATCAGCGAGTAGAACCAGCCGCGGGTCTGGTCGATCGCCTCGCAGATGTACTGCGCCGGGAAGTTCTCCCGGAAGACCTCCTCGTCGCGGTGCGGGGCGCCCCACTGGGCGAACGGCATGGAGCCGGAGTCGAACCAGGCGTCGATCACCTCGGGCACCCGGTGCGCGGGGGAGCCGCACTCGGGGCAGTCCAGCACCACGTCGTCCACGTAGGGGCGGTGCGGGTCGAGCGCGCTCAGGTCGCGCCCGGCCAGCCCGCCCAGCTCGGCCAGCGAGCCGACCACGGTGACGTGCTCGTCGGCGCACTGCCAGACCGGCAGCGGGGTGCCCCAGTACCGGCTCCGGGACAGGGCCCAGTCGATGTTGTTCCGCAGCCACTCGCCGAAGCGCCCCTCCTTCACGTTCTCCGGGTACCAGGAGGTGTCCGCGTTCTGCGCCAGCAGCTCGTCCTTGATCGCGGTGGTGCGGATGTACCAGGACGGCAGCGCGTAGTAGAGCAGCGCGGTGTGGCAGCGCCAGCAGTGCGGGTAGCTGTGCTCGTAGGCGAGGTGCCGGAAGAGCAGGCCGCGCGCCTGCAGGTCGTCGACGAGCGCGGCGTCGGCCTTCTTGAAGAACTCCCCGCCGACCAGGTCGAGGTCCTCGGCGAAGGTGCCGTCGGCGCGGACCGGGTTGACCACCGGCAGGCCGTAGGCGCGGGCCACGGCCATGTCGTCGGCGCCGAACGCGGGGGACTGGTGCACCAGGCCGGTGCCGTCCTCCACGGTGACGTAGTCGGCGAGAACCACGAAGTGCGCCGGCTCGTCGAAGCCGACCAGCTCGAACGGGCGCTGGTAGGTCCAGCGCTCCATCTCGCCGCCCTCGAAGCGCTCCCCGGTGAGGGCCCACCCCTCGCCGAGGACCTTCTCGAACAGCGGCTCGGCCAGGATCAGCCGCTCGGTGCCGTCCGTGGCCACCACGTACTGCACGTCCGGGTGGACCGCCACCGCGGTGTTGGAGACCAGGGTCCACGGGGTGGTCGTCCAGACCAGCAGCGAGGTGGGCCGCTCGGGCGAGGCCAGCGGGCCGGAGGTGACCGGGAACCGGACGTAGACCGACGGGTCGGTCACCGTCTCGTAGCCCTGGGCCAGCTCGTGGTCGGAGAGCGTGGTGCCGCAGCGCGGGCAGTACGGGCTGATCCGGTAGTCGCGGACCAGCAGCCCCTTGCCGTGGATCTGCTTGAGCGCCCACCAGACCGACTCCACGTACTGCGGGTCCATGGTGCGGTAGGCGTCGTCCATGTCGACCCAGTAGCCCATCCGCCGGGTCATCTCGGAGAACGCGTCGACGTGCCGGAGCACCGACTCGCGGCAGCGCCGGTTGAACTCGGCGACGCCGTACTCCTCGATCTGCTTCTTGCCGCTGATGCCGAGTTCCTTCTCGACGGCGACCTCGACCGGGAGCCCGTGGCAGTCCCAGCCGGCCTTCCGGTCGACCCGGAAGCCCTTCATCGTCTTGAAGCGCGGGAAGACGTCCTTGAAGGCGCGCGCCTCGACGTGGTGCACGCCGGGCTTGCCGTTGCCGGTGGGCGGGCCCTCGTAGAAGACCCAGCTGGGGCCGCCCCGGGTCTGCTCCAGGGAGCGTTCGAAGACCTTCTGCTCCGACCAGCGCTCCAGGACCTCGCGCTCGACCGCGGGGAGGTCGATCTGCGCGGGCAGGGCCGGGAACGGGCGGGGGCCGGAGGGGTGATCTGGTGACACGTGCTGCCCTTTCCATCAGGATGCCGACCTGATGGAGGGACGAGGCCGAGGCCCCGCGGTACCACCCTCCTTGGGGGCGTACGCGGCCGCCCCCCACTTCGTTCTCCGCGGCGCGCGCCGCCGCGGTGCCGGTTCTACTGGGCCCCGCGAGGGGGCCGTTCTTCCGGCGGCTCAGGGGTGATCTTCGCGGCGGTCATGCCCCCGGGCTCGCACCGTCCCCGGGTCGCTTCGGGCTGTAGTCCGCCGGTACTCGTCCCCATCGAAGCCCGGCTCTGGAAGAGAGGATAGCCCACCGCGGGGGCGGGGTCCGGCCGTTCCGCCCGCGGGGGCGGGGCGCGGCGGCGCCGGGGCATACTGTCGGCCGGGGCGCCGCGCGCCGGGACGAGCGGAGAGAGCGGAGAAGGAGAGCGGATGGGCCGGGAACCTGAGGCCGTGCTGGTGACGCTGCACGACCGGGAGGACGCCGAGGAGCTGGCCGAGCAGCTCCTGGACCAGGGGTACGCGCCGTGCACGGTGCACCGGGACATGCTCGCCGGGGAGGACGACGCCGAGGACGCCGACTGGGTGATCGAGGTGCGGGTCGGCCCGCACGGCGGCTCCGCCCTGTTCGACGAGCCGCACCTGGCGCTGCTCGCCGAGGACTACGGCGGGTTCGCGGTCTCCGGCTGACCCGCCGCCGGGGCCGCCGCGGGCCGTTCCGGGCGGGCGCGGGGGGTCGCCGCCCCGGAACGGGGAACATATCGGGGAAAGAAACGCGATGCCGTGTTCCGCCGTGGTCGATTGATTCGTCCGGCGGTGCCGCCTAAGCTCCCTCCCACCGTGCGGGGCGTGCCCGTGCAGCGGGTGTCTTCGCACGTCGACAGGGGGGAACGACGGGCTCGGCGAGGCCGGGCCCGAAAGAGGGGGGAACCCATGGCGGCACCGACGGCGGCGGGGGCGGCGGTCGAGGAGGACGGTCCGGCGGGGAGCCGCGGGACCGGGGACGAGGAGCGCCGGGGCGTGACCGAGGTGAGGGTGCCGCCCGCGCGGTCGGGCGAGGACCCGTGGACCGCGGAGGAGCTGGCGGAGGTGCGGGCCTCCCTGGAGACCGATGTGGTCCGGCTGCGCGAGCAGCTCGCCGAGGCCCGGTCGGAGCTGGCCGAGTGGTCGGCCGACGCGGTCTCCAACGCGGGGGACGACCCCACGGACACCGGGGCCAAGGCCTACCAGCGCGAGCACGACCTCGCACTGTCCTACAATACTCGTGACCTGCTCGCCCAGAGCGAGCAGGCGATCGGACGGATGGACGCGGGGACCTACGGGGTGTGCGCCTCCTGCGGCCAGGCGATCGGCAAGGCCCGGCTCCAGGCCTACCCGAGGGCCCTGCTGTGCGTGACCTGCAAACAACGCGAGGAGCGTCGCTGACTGACGTAGAGCCCTCCGGGGACGAACAACGAACGGGGGACGCGCCCGCCGCGACGAAGCCGCGGCGGTTCGTCCTGGTACTGGCCGTGGCGGCCGTCTCACTGGCCCTGGACTTCGCCACCAAGGAACTGGTGCTGGCGCGGTTCCAGCCGGGCGAGCGGCTCCCGGTCGTCGGCGAGCTGCTGCAGATCACCCTGATCTTCAACCCGGGCGCCGCATTCTCCATCGGCACCGGGATGACCTGGGTCTTCAGCCTGATCACCATCGGCGTGGCCGGCTACATCATCGGCATGTCGCGGAAGCTGCGCAGCCTGCCCTGGGGGATCTCGCTCGGCCTGATCCTCGGCGGCGCGCTGGGCAACCTGGTGGACCGGCTGTTCCGCCCGCCGTCGCCGCTCCACGGCCACGTGGTCGACTGGATCCAGCTGCCGCACTGGCCGGTGTTCAACCTGGCCGACTCCAGCCTGGTGGCGGGCAGCGCCCTCGCCGTGCTGCTGGCCTTCCGCGGGATCAACATCGACGGCACCCGGGAGGGCGAGGCCGGGCCGGAGGAGAAGGCCGGGGCCGAGAGCGCTTCCGAGGAGACCTCGGAGGAGAAGGGGGACCGCCCGTGAGCGACCACCGCAGTATGCCGGTCCCCGACGGACTGGAGGGCGACCGCCTGGACGCGGCCATCGCCCGCATGTTCGGGCTCTCCCGGACCCGCGCCGCAGAGCTGATCTCCGCCGGCGAGGTCGCCGTGGACGGCGCCGCCGCGGCCAAGTCCGACCGGGTCCAGGCCGGGTCGTGGCTGGAGGTCACGCTGCCCCCGCCGCCGAGCGCCCCGGTGCCCCGCCCGGAGCCGGTCCCGGGCCTGAAGACGGTCTACGAGGACGCCGACATCATCGTGGTGGACAAGCCCATCGGCGTGGTGGCCCACCCCACCGTGGGCTGGACCGGCCCGTCGGTGCTGGAGGGCCTGCTGGCCTCCGGGGTCCGGCTGACCACCAGCGGCGCCGCGGAGCGCCAGGGCATCGTGCACCGCCTGGACGCCAACACCACCGGCCTGATGGTGCTGGCCAAGAGCGAGGCGGCCTACTCGGTGCTGAAGCGGGCGTTCAAGGAGCGCACCGTGGACAAGCGCTACCACACGCTGGTCCAGGGCCACCCCGACCCGCTGCGCGGCACCGTCGACGCCCCGATCGACCGGCACCCCTCCGGGGACGGCCGGTTCGCGGTGGTCGCCGGGGGCCGCCCGTCGGTCACCCACTACGACACGGTCGAGGCGTTCCGCGCCGCCAGCCTGCTGGAGATCAAGCTGGAGACCGGGCGCACCCACCAGATCCGGGTGCACATGTCCGCGCTGCGCCACCCCTGCGTCGGCGACCGCCTCTACGGCGCGGACCCGACCCTGGCCGAGCGGCTGGGCGTGCGGCGGCAGTGGCTGCACGCGGTCCGCCTCGGCTTCGACCACCCGACCGAGGGCCGGCCGGTCGAGTTCGAGAGCGGCTACCCCGAGGACCTGTCGGAGGCGCTGGACCTGCTCCGCGAGGACTAGCTCGCTGCTGGGAGACTCCGCCCCCGGGCGATGATCGTGGAGTTGCGGGGCCGTCAGAGCGCTCAGACGGCCCCGCAACTCCACGATCATCGGGGGAGGGGCGGCTCCGGGGTCACCCGGAGGGCGCCGGCGCCCGCTCCGGGCCCGCGGCGGGGGCGGCCTCCCGCGCGGGCAGCGGTTCCGGGGGCCGCCGCCGGGGCCGCAGCACCCCCTGGGTGAGCGCCGCACCGAGCAGGATCAGCACCGTGCCGGCCGGCTCGTTCCAGGAGAGCCGCTCGCCGAGCAGCAGCGTCCCGGCGGCGACGGCCACCACCGGCACCAGGTAGGTCACGGTGGAGGCGACGGTCGCCCCGGCGTCCGCGATGATCCGGTACTGCAGCACGTAGGCCAGGCCGGTGCCGAAGACGCCGAGCGCCGCCACGGCCAGCACCGCGCCCGCCGGGACCCGGGCCGGGGCCCCGTCCAGGACCGCGGTGGCGGCCAGCATCTGCGCCGTCCCGATGAGCAGCTGCGCGGCGGCCAGCTCCACCGGTCCGAACCCCGCGGCCAGGGCGGGCCGGGCCGGGCCGCCGGGCTCCGCCGGGGGCCGCCCGGTGAGCAGGGTGCGGCGCAGGTAGGGGGTGCCGATCCCGTAGCAGAGCGCGGCGCCCAGGGCGAGGAGCATGCCGGTGCCGTCCGCCCCGCCGAACCCGGCCCAGACCCCGAACACCACCAGCACCCCGGCGAAGCCGACGCCCAATCCGGCCAGCCGGAGCGGCCCGGGCCGCTCGTCGGAGAGCATCAGCATCGAGAACACCACGGCGAACAGCGGCGTGGCCGCGTTGCAGATGCCCGCGAGCGCCGACGGGATGTGCTGCTCGGCGTAGCCGAACAGGGTGAACGGGATGCTGTTCAGGAACAGGGCCGAGACCGCCAGGTGCAGCCAGATCCGGGGCGAGGCGGGCAGCCGCCCGCCGGTCAGCAGTACCAGGGCCAGCAGCGGCAGGGCGCCCGCCGCCATCCTGCCCAGGGTGATCTGCGCGGGGGTGAACGCGGTGGTGCCGATCTTGATCAGCAGGAAGCTCGCCCCCCACACCAGGGCGAGCAGCAGGAACCGCCACTGCCAGGAGGAGGGCGGCCGGAGAGCGGTCGTCATGGGATGTTTCTATCCCGCTCCGTCCGCTTAGGTCTACTTCAATCTCCTTAATGCCCCTGTTAGAGTGGCTTACATGCTGAGTGTGGAACGGATGCGGGTGCTGCACGCGATCGCGCTCAACGGGTCGCTCACCGGCGCCGCCGAGGAGCTGAGGGTCACCAACTCCGCGGTCTCCCAGCAGCTCAGCAAATTGGAGCGGGAGGTCGGCCAGCCCCTGGTGGAGCGGAACGGGCGCGGGGTCCGGCTCACCGAGGCCGCCGAGGTGCTGGTCGAGCACACCTCGCGGATCCTGTCCATGGTCCGCCAGGCCGAGGCCGACCTGGAGGCGCACCGCGACGCCGTCATCGGCCACCTGCGGCTCTCCGCGATCGCCACCGCCGCCCGCGGGCTGCTCCCGCAGGCCCTGGTGGCGCTCCGGGAGAACCATCCCGGCCTGGTCGTGGAGCTCGCCGAGCAGGAGCCGGACGAGAGCGTGCCGGCGGTCGCCCGCGGCGAGTCCGACCTGGCCGTGGTGGTCGACTGGATCGGCGCGCCGCTGCCGCTCTCCAAGGGGATGGCCCGCGCTCCGCTGATGGAGGACGTCGCCGACATCGCGCTGTCCGCCGGGCACCCGCTGGCCCGGCACGACCTGGTGGCGCTGGAGGACGTGCTGCGGCTGCCCTGGATCAGCTGGACCCGCGGCGGCACCTGCGACGAGTGGCTGCACGGCATGCTCCGGGAGCGCGGCGTCGAGCCCCGCATCGCGCACACCGCCGAAGAGCACCAGACCAAGATGGCGCTGGTCGCCGCGGGCCTGGGCGCCGCGGTCATCCCCCGCCTCGGCCGCGGCCCGGTCCCCGAGGGCGTCCGCCTGGTCCAGGTGCAGCCCGCCCTGGTCCGCCAGGTCTACGTGTTCTGGAACGCCGACGCCGCCCGCCGCCCCGCGATCCGGGCGGCGGTGCGCGCCCTCCGCGAGGCGGCCCAGGGCGTCTGCACGGTGGGGCGCCCGCCGGCCTGACAGGGGCCGGCGCCGTCCCGCCGCCGCACGGGCGGTGCGGAAGCGGCGCCGCGCCCCCCTCCGGCGGTCCGGCGGTCTCCGGCGGCCGGTGCGGGTGAGCGGTCCGGTACCGGCCCCGCACGGCCCCCGCCGGGGCGGGCCGGCACCGGTCGGTCCGGGCCGGCCCGCCCCCCGGGTCAGCCGCCGTGCCCGCCGAGCAGCCCGGAGAGGGTGGCGCCGGGGCTGATCACGTCCGGGTCGGTGCGCGCGTCGATCAGGGTGGGCAGATCGGAGCCGAGCGCCTCGGAGAGGGCCTTGGCGAACTCCTCGGGGGTGTGCGGGGTGGCGCCGCGGGCGCCCAGCGACCGGGCGTAGCCGGCCAGGTCCAGCGGGCCGCTGATGTCGGTCGCGGCGGTGCGGCCCAGCTCGCGGGCCTGGTGCATGGCGATGGTCCCGTACAGGCCGTTCTGGAACACCACGACGATGATCGCGGCGCCGGTGCGCACCGCCGTCTCCAGCTCCTGGCCGGTCATCAGCGCGCCGCCGTCCCCGGCCACCGCGACCACGGTGCGGTCCGGCTCCACCAGCTTGGCGGCGACCGCCGCGGGGACCGCGTACCCCATGGCGCCGCTGGTCGGCGCCAGCTGGGTGCGCGGCTCGTCGAACCGCCAGCCGCGGTGCAGGAACGCCGCGAAGTTCCCGGCGTCGTTGGCGAGCACCGCGTCCCCGGGGAGCACGGAGCGCATGGCCTCCACCACCGCCCAGGGGTGCAGCCGCCCGCCCGGGTGCGAGGCGGCCCCGGCGGGGGCGGCGGTACCGTCCAGCCAGGCCCGGTGCGCGGGGGCGAAGTCCCGGCGGGGCGCGGCCAGCGGGGAGTCGGCCAGGGCGCGCAGCGCCCGCCCGGCGTCGGCGACCGCGCCCAGCCACACCCCGGAGACCGCCCCGACCTGGTCCGGGTCGATGTCGATCTGGGCCACGGGGGAGTCGGCCGCCCGCAGGCCGGGCGCGGGGAACCGGTAGGCCTGGGTGGTGATCTCGCTCAGCCTGGAGCCCACCACCAGCACCGCGTCGGCCTCCTCCAGCGCGGCCAGCACCTGCGGCGGGCAGCCCAGCCCCAGGTGGCCCAGGTAGAGCGGGTGGCCGTTGGGGAAGACGTCCTGCCGCCGCCAGGAGGCGTACACCCCGGCCTGGAACCGCTCGGAGACCCGCACCAGTTCCTCGCGGGCGCCCCGCGCGCCGCCCCCGGCGATGATCACCGGCCGCTCGGCCCCGGCCAGCCACCGGGCGAGGCGGTCCCGGTCGTCCTCGCCCAGCGCGGGCCGGGGAGGGGCGGCCCCGGGCAGCAGCGCCGGCGCGCCGACCGGCTGCCCGAACAGGTCGCCGGGGACCGCGATCGCGACCGGGCCGGGCCGCCCGGAGACGGCGATGCGCAGGCCGCGCGCGGTCGCCTCGACCAGCCGGTCGGCCCGGGTGACGGTGGTGGACCACTTGGTGATCGGTGCGTAGAACGCGGTGAGGTCCACCTCCTGGAAGGCCTCGCGCCCCAGGTGGTCGGTCTCCACCTGGCCGAGGAAGACCAGCATGGGGGTGGAGTCCTGCATGGCGGTGTGCACCGCGACCGAGAGGTTGGCCGCGCCCGGTCCCCGGGTGGCCGCGGCGACGGCCGGGAGGCCGGTCAGCTTCCCCTCGGCCTCGGCCATGAACCCGGCCCCGCCCTCGTGCCGGGTGGACACGAGCGTCATGTCGCCGCGCCGGTCGACGGCGTCGGCGAGCTCCAGGAAGCTCTCGCCGGGGACGGTGTAGCAGCGCCGCACGCGCGCGGCGGCCAGTAGTTCGGCGACCGCCTCGGCGGCGGTGCGGCGGTCGGTGTCCGAAGGGGAGGTCTCGGGGGGCACGGCGGTCCTTCCATCATCGCAAGGAGCACGGTCGCGGGGGTGCCGCGAGAAGCGCGGCCGCGGGTCCCGGCGGGCGGACCCGCTCACCGGGCCCCGGCGGCCCTTCACCGGCTACCTGCCCCGGAGGAGGCCTCCCGTCACTTCCGCCACCGGAGCCGGGCCGCCCGGCCGGCCGCGCCCCGGTCCGCTCCCGATGGACGGCGGTCCTGCCGCCGGTGCGGATCGCGCGGGCGGTGCGGCGCGGGGCCAAGTCGGCGCTCCCGGTGGCCGGCGCTCCGGCCACCGGGGACAGCGGTGTCCGACCGGAGCGGTCGAGGCGGCGGGCTCCGGCCGGCGGCGTTCGGGCAGGACCGGAAAGGGGCGCGCGGCCGCCCTGCGCCGGCCGCTCTGCCCGGCGGCCGCCCGGAGTGCTCGGCAGCGAACCGCCCCGCAGGGGCCGTTGATCTTGGAGTTGCGGGGGTATCAGGGCGCCCTGATACCCCCGCAACTCCAAGATCAACGGGGAAGTGGGACGGCGGCCCGGCGGCGCACGGCCCGCAGCGGCCGCTGCGGGGAGGTTTCGCGGGGGTGGGCCGCACCGCGGGTGGGCGGAGAAGCGCGGGGCGGCCCCACCGGGTGACCGGCCGGATACCCGACAGCCTCTCAGCTTGTTCTTCAACCTGGGCGGGGGTGGTGCTCCTTCAGGCTCATGGTGCGTTCGGCCGTCTTTCCTGCGTCATGGCGCGGTGCCCGGCGCCGGTTCTTCGCCCCTCGGGGGGCGTCCGGGGCCCGGGGCCGGGGGTTCGGGCGCGCCGGCGGGACGGGCTTCCTTCGCGCGGGCGTCGCGAAGGCCCCGCCGCACCCGGGCCGGGCTCGACCGCTCCGGCGGCCGGGGCCGTTCCTGGGGGCGGGGCAGGTCTTCGGCGGCCGGGGCGGGTCGGGCGGAGCCGGGTGCGGGCGGCGATCACAGGCCAGGTCCCCCCGTCGGCCGCCTCGATGCTCCGGCCGCCCCCGAGGTCGAAGAACAAGCTCAGGCCCGGCCCCTGGCGGCCGCGGGGCTCCGGAGCCGCCCGGAACCCCGCGGCGTTCGCGCGTCTAGCCGAGCCCCGCCGCGCGCAGCAGCGCGGTCGTCCCGGCGGCCGCCAGGACCACCACCAGGAAGGGGGCGCGGAGCAGCAGGGCGGCGGCCGCCGCGGCCAGGCCGGCCAGCCGGGCGGCGTCGGCGATCAGCGCGGCCCCGCCGTCGGTGAAGGACTGCACCGCGACCAGCGCGGCCAGTAGCGCCACCGGAACGGTCAGCGCGAACCGGCGCACCGGCGGGGCGTCCAGCAGCCGGCGGGGCGCCGCCAGGCCGGCGAATTTCAGCAGGTAGCAGCCGAGAGCGGTCACGGCGATGGCGATCCACAGGGTCACGGCCGCACCTCCCGCCGGTCCGCGGTGCCGTCCGCCGCGCCGTCACCGCCGCCGGCCCCGTCCGGGGGGACCGGGCCGTCCTCGGGGCGGGCGGTGCCGGATCCGCCGCCGGCCGGCGCGTCCTCGGCGGGGGCCGGGCCGAGCAGCACCGCCGCGGCGGCGAGCAGCACCGGGACGCCCGGAGGGAGGAACGGCACCGCGGCCAGCGCGATCAGCGCGCCGCCCGCCGCGACCAGCCGGACCCGGCCGCTCTCGCGGAGGCGCGGCCAGAGCAGCGCGAGGAAGATCGCCGGGCCCACCGCGTCCAGGCCGAACGCGGACGTGTCGCCGATCCGCTCGGTGGCGACCGCGCCCAGCAGGGTGGTCGCGTTCCAGAACACGAAGAGCGAGGCGAAGGTGGCGATGAACGCGGTCCGGGACGCGGCCGGGGTCCGCTGGGCCAGGGAGGCCGCCGCGGTCTCGTCGATGACGCCGTGCGCGGCCACCGCCCGCCGGGCCCCGCGCCAGCCGAGGAGGTCGGCCATGCGCAGCCCGTACAGGGTGTTGCGCGCCCCGAGCAGCAGTGCGCCCACCGCGCCGGCGATCAGATTGCCGCCTCCGGCGACGACCCCCACCAGCGCGAACTGCGAGGCGCCGGTGAAGGCGAACAGGCTCAGGGCGCACGCCTGGGGCACGCTCAGCCCGGCGGCCACCGCCGCCGTGCCGAACGCCGTCCCGGAGACTCCGACCGCCACCCCGATGCCCAGCGCATCGCGCACCGGCGGAGAGAGAGGGAAGACTGGATTACTCACGCCCCTGAACCTAGGGCGCCGGAAGTGTCCCGTTCTTGAACGTTATTGCGCCTTCGCGGCGCCGAACGGAACCGGGCGGCCGGCCCTCGCTCCGGTCCGGGCGCGGGGCTCCTGCGCGCCGCCCTCCCCGCCCGCTCCCGTCCTCCCGCGCGGCCGGATATTCGCTGTACGCCGGGGCCGGGCGCCACTAGCGTTCCCTCATTCGCCGCCCCTGCGGCCGGAGCCGATGACGAGGAGACGGAGTGACATGCGCATACCGGGTCCGGCGGACGAGGGAGCGGGCGGGGCGTGCGGTGCCGCGTCGGCGGACCGGTCGGCGGAGCCGCAGGGGCGGGAGGCCGCCCGGCGCGGGTACTCCCGGATGCGCGACGCGCTGCGCGCTCTGGCCGCCGAGCGCTCGGCGGAGGCGGAGCGCGCCCTCCACTCCCGGATGGCCGACCGCCGCCTCGACCACTGGGGAGGCCTGGACGCCGGGCTGCCGCTGCTGGCCGCCGAGCCGGAGCGGGGCGACGCGGACGGCGGGTACGGGCTGCGGAACACGGTGCGCCACCTGGCCGCCGCCGGCCGGGACCGGGACGTGCACCGGCTGCTGGCCTGCGAGCGGCCCGCCGACCACCGCCCCGGCGCGGTGAACGTGTGGTTCGACGTGCGGGACCGGGCCGGCGACGTCGAGGGCTACCTCGCCGACCTGCGGACCGCCCGCGAACTGGCGCGCGCCGCCGCCCCGGCGGGCGGCCTCCCCGCACCCGGACTGGGGCTGGAGATGCGCTATGCCCTGATGGCGATCTGCGCGGAACAGGCCGCAGGACCCCGCTTCGCCGAGCCGGAGGAGTTCCCCGCCCTGCTGGTGGAGGCCGGGATCTGGGACACCGTCCGGGCGCTCTCCCGCGCCCGCGGCCGCGATCGGCCCGGCGAGCGCTGCCGCGCCCTGCTCGCGCTCCTGCCCCACCTGCCCGCCGCCGACCGGGAGGCGGCGGCGGAGGAGGCGATGGGCCAGGCCCTGGCGGCCGACGGCCCCCGCGAGGACCTGGTGGCGGGGGCCGCCCCGCCGCTGTCCGCCGGTGCCTGGCACCGGCTCTTCGACCGCATCGAAGAGGAGTACGCCGACGCCTACGGCTGCCACGAGGTGCTGCGCGACCTGGCGCCGCACCTGCCGGCGGCGGTCGCGGGCCGCGCGCTGGCGGTGGCCGCCGCCCGGCCGCCGGACATCGAGAGGGCGCTCGCCCTGGAGGAGGTCGTCCCGCACCTGCCGCCGGAGGCGGCCCTGGACGCCGTCCCGGCCGCCCGCGCCCTGCGCGATCCCGGGCACCGCGCGGACGCCCTGACCGCGCTGGTCCCCCGGCTGCCCGGGCACGCCCGGGCGGAGGCGCTCGCCGGGGCCCGCGCCGCCGTCGCGCTCCTCGATCCGGCCGCCGAGTACGAGGGCGCGGTCCGGCGCCGCTGGGCCGCGCTGATCCCGCTGCTGCCGGCCGCCGAGCGCCCGGCCGCGCTGGCGGAGGCCGGGGCGGGGGAGGACCCGCCGGGCCGGGCCGAGCTGCTGGCCGGCGTCGCCGCCGGGGTCCCCGCCGCCGAGCGCGGGCCGCTGCTGCCCGGCGCCCTGGAGGCGGCCCGGGCGGTGCCCGACCCGTCCGAGCGGGCCCGGGCGCTGCACGCGGTCGCGTCCCTGCTCCCCGCCGACGAGCGGGCACCGGTCCTCGCCGGGGCGCTGGCCGCCGCCCGGGCCGTCGCCGACCCCTACGACCGGGTGCGGACGGTGCTCTCCCAGGCGGAGGCGGTGCCCGAGGCGGAGCGGGCGGGGGCCGCAGGCGAGGCCCTGGCGCGGGCGCGCGGGCTCGCCGACCCCGACGACCGCGCCGAGATGCTGATCGGGGCCGCCCGCCTGCTCCCGCCGGAGGAGCGGCCCGCACCGCTGGCCGAGGCCGTCCGGGCGGCCCGCACGCTAGAGGACGAGGACCGCAGGTACACCCTGATGCTCGACGCCGCCGGGCTGCTGACCGGGCCGGAGCGCCGCGAGGTGCTGGCCGGGGCCCTGGAGATCGCCCTGGAGCACGTCGGCTACCAGAACTACTTCGCCTACGGCGTCCTGGACGAGCTCGCTCCGGTGCTGCCCGAGGACCTGATGGCCCGGGTGCTGGAGGAGGTCGAGGAGGACGGCCGCTCCGGCTACCTGGCCCGGGTCGTGACCGGCCGGGCCGAGCACCTGTCGGGGGCGTCCCTGGAGACCGCCCTGGCCGCCGTCCGCCGCCTCCCGGAAGGGCGCGACGGGCAGCGGGCCGCCGCGCTCACCGCGCTGTCGGACCGGCTGGACGGGGAGCGCCGCATCCGGGTGCTGGAGGAGGCGCTGGCGGCGGCCCGCGCCGCGCGGACCGACCTGACCCGGATCGCGGCGCGGCTGCCCGCGGACGCCGGGCGACGCCGGGCGCTCCTGATCGAGCAGCTCTGCCATCCCCGCCCCGCGTTCTTCTTCTACCGCACCCGGGAAGAGGCGTTCGCCGAGGTCGCGCCGTACGCGGAGGAGGGCGTGCGGCCGCCGGGCGCGCCGCGGGCGGCCCGGGGCGCCTCCGGGCCGGCGGCCTTCGCCGACGCGCCGATGCCGCACGGCGTCAGCCACCCCGAGCAGGCCCACGCCCTGCTGATCCGGGCCCAGGAGGCCTGCAAGGGAGGGGCGCCGCCCGAGGCCGTCCTCGACATGGTCCGCGCGGCCCTGGACCGCTACGCGGCGGGCGACGCCCCGGGGTCCCCGGTGCTGCTCGGCGCCGCCCGGGAACTGGGCGGCCCGGCGTCGGCCCGCGAGTACCTCGCCGCGCTGCGGGACGTCTACCGCTGGTGGCCCTGACCGGCCCGGGCGGTGCTCTCCCGCGGGGTCCGGCCTCGGTGTCGCGGCCCAGGACTCGATGGCCGCCGCCGTCGGGAATCCGGCCGAGCTTCTTGACGTCCACGTGGATGAGTTCGCCGGGCCGCTCGCGCTCGTAGCGGCGGATCACGGTGCCGGTGGGGCGGTCGATCCAGGCGAGGCGGTGCAGTCCGTGCCGGGTCAGGATCCGGTGCACGGTCGAGGCGGGCAGGCCCGGGATCGGTCCGATCCGGGCGGGGCCCGGTTTCCGGGCCCGGCGCAGGGCGCAGACCTTCGCCTCCATCGCGGGCGGGCTCCGGTGCGGTGTCGTGCGGGGCCGGCTGGACCGGTCGTGCAGGCCGGCCCCGCCCTCGGCCCGCCACCGGCGCATCCGTTCGTGGGCCGTGGTCCGCGAGACCCCCGTCTCGGCCGCGACACGGGCGAGGGGGCGGCCTGAACGGGCGCGTTCGACCAGCGGCCTCCTACCGAAGACGCTCAGTCGGGCATCACGGTGGGCCATGAAGACCTCCGTGCGGTGAGTTCCCGGACGGCTCCCACCACACCGGAGGTCTTCGCCGTGTTCAAGGCCACAGCAGTGTCAACAACGCCCATGACCATTACAACTAGGGTGCGGCCATGCGGAACGACGAGAGCGGTGGGCAGGCGCGGGGCGCGGTGGAGATCGGGCCCGCGGTGGGCGAGGCCGACCGGGCGGCCTGCTATGTGATCAGGGGCGCGGTCTTCGTCGCCGAGCAGGGGGTGTCCAGCGCGCTGGAGCCGGACGCGGAGGACCCGGGGGCCGAGCACCTGCTGGCCCGGGTCGGCGGGGTGCCGCTGGGCACGGTGCGGATGGTGGTCCGCGGGCGGACCGGGGTGCTGGGGCGGCTCGCGGTGCTGCCGTCCGCGCGCGGGACCGGGCTGGGCGCCCGGCTGGTCCGGGCCCTGGAGGAGCACGCCGCGCGGTGCGGTGTCGCCCGGATCGAGCTCCACGCCCAGCTGCACGCCCGGGACTTCTACACCCGGCTCGGCTACACCGCCTACGGGTCCGAGTTCACCGAGGCCGGGATGGCGCACGTCTCCATGGCCAAGGAGCCGGTCGGCTGAGCGGGGCGGCGCCGCGCGGTGGCGAGCCTCACGAAATACCGCGGGGCGGGACGCGGGTTGGAGAGAGCGGACGGCGGCTCCGGGCCGCGGGACCCCTCCCGCGCGGCCCCGGGACCGGCGCCGTAAGCTACTACCGAGTAAGATTCGGTTCGGGACCGGGCCCGAGAACCCGGCCCCGGTACGCGCATGCGCCGAGCGGCGCTGCGGATCGAGTCGTTGAAGGAAGACATGACGGTCGACGCACAGCCGGTGACGGAACTGCCGGATCCCGCCGACTACGGGTTCACCGTGGTCCCCGAGGAGGAGATCCCCGCCGAGCTCGCCTCGCTCGTGGAGCGGGTCCGCTCGCTGATGGACGCCGCCGCGCACACCGAGGCCCCGCCCGAGGCGCTCGCCGCGGCCGCCGACGCGGTGGCCAAGGCCGAGGAGCTGCTCCAGGGCGGGCGCCGGCAGACGGGCGCCATGGTCCGCTACACCTACCCCGACGACTCCATCGAGTACGGCACCCTCACCAACGGCGTCTCCGGGCCGGTCAACCCGCTGGCCCCGCCGCTGGCCCTGGAGAAGGACGGCGCGGGGGGCGTCCGCGGCGAGGTGCTGCTGAACGGGCTCTACCAGGGGCCTCCCGGGCTGGTGCACGGCGGGTGGCTGGCGGCCCTGCTGGACCAGGCGCTGGGCACCGCCTCCAGCGTCGCCGGCATGCCGGGGCTCACCGCCAACCTGGACGTGAACTACCGCGAGCCCACCCCGCTCAACGTGCCGCTGGAGATCAGCGCCCGGGTGACCGGGACCGAGCGGCGGAAGGTCTTCGTCTCCGGTGAGATCCGGCACGGCGGGAAGGTCACCGCCGAGGGCACCGCGCTCATGGTGCGCCTGTCGCTGCCCGGCTGAGGGGCGCGCGCAGGGGCGCGGGACCGCTCCGGGGGCCGGGGGAGTATGGCGTTTGTCATGCCGGGCCTCGGTGTCAAATGTTCGTATTTGTTACGAATGTCGGATAGACACGGGAGAGTGACCCACATCTCCACCCCCGCAGCGAGCGAGCCCCGCACCCACGGCGGCCTCGCAGAGGTCCTCTTCGAACGCGCGGACCTCCACCCCGAGTCCGCGATGCTCAGCCGCAAGGCCGACGGTTCGGGAGGCTGGCGCGACATCCCCGCGGCCGAGGTGCGCGACCAGGTCATGGCGGTCGCGAAGGGCCTGATCGCCTCCGGCGTCGCACCCGGCGACCGGATCGGCCTGCTCTCGGCCAACCGCTACGAGTGGACCATCGCCGACTTCGCCGCGTGGGCGGCGGGCGCGATCCCCGTGCCGATCTACCCGTCCTCCTCGCCCGAGCAGATCGCGATGATCCTCAACGACTCGGGCGCCGTCGGCTGCGTCGTCGACGGCGAGGCCGCGACCGCCGCGGTCGAGGGCGTCCGGGAGCAGGTCCCGGGCCTGCGCCGGCTGTGGACGCTGGACCCGCTGCGCGGCGAGCCCGGAGCCCTGGAGGCGCTGGCCGCCGCCGGGGCCGAGGTGGACGACGCGGAGGTGAAGGCGCGCCGCGAGGGCGTCTCCCCGTCCGACCCGGCCACCATCGTCTACACCTCCGGGACCACCGGCACCCCCAAGGGCTGCGTGCTCACCCACGCCAACTTCTTCGCCGAGATCGACGGCGCCACGCACGCCCTCTCGGTGCTCTTCGAGGGCGACCCGGGCGGCGACGACGCCCCCTCCACCCTGCTCTTCCTGCCGCTGGCGCACGTCTTCGGGCGGATGGTGGAGGTGGCCGCGGTGCACGCCGGCGCCAAGCTCGGCCACGCGGCCAGCGTCGCCGACCTCATCGCCGACCTGGGCACCTTCCGGCCGACCTTCCTGCTCGCCGTGCCCTACGTCTTCGAGAAGATCCACACCGGAGCACGCAAGCGGACCAGCGGGCTGTCCCGGCGGATCTTCGACGCCGCCACCGAGACCGCGGTCGCCTACAGCACCGCGCTGGACCGGCCCGGCGGCCCCGGCGCCCTGCTCAGGCTGCGCCGGCGCATCTTCGAACCGCTCGTCTACCGCAAGCTGATGGGCGCCCTCGGCGGCCGCTGCACCCGGGTGATCTCCGGCGGCGGCGCCCTGGACGTGCGGCTGCTGCACTTCTACCGCGGCATCGGCATCGAGGTCCTCGAAGGCTACGGGCTCACCGAGACCACCGCCGCGGTGCTGGCCAACACGCCGGGCCGGATCCGCCCCGGCACCATCGGGCACCCGCTCCCCGGCGTCGAGGTCAAGATCGCCGACGACGGCGAGATCATGGTCAAGGGCGGCCCGGTCTTCTCCCGCTACTGGAACCGGCCGGAGGCCACCGAGGAGGCCTTCCGCGACGGCTGGTTCGCCACCGGCGACCTCGGCGAGGCCGACGCCGACGGCTACGTCCGGGTCAGCGGGCGGAAGAAGGAGATACTGGTGACCGCCGGCGGCAAGAACGTCGCCCCGGTCCCGATCGAGGAGCGGATCTGCGCCGACCCGCTGGTCGAGCAGTGCATGCTGATCGGCGACGGGCGCTCCTTCGTCACCGCGCTGATCACCCTGGACGCCGAGGAGTTCGCCGCCTGGAAGCGGCGGGCCGGCCGGCCCGAAGAGGCCTCCGTCGCCGATCTCGCCGACGACCCCGGGCTCCGCGCCGAGGTGCAGCGGGCGGTGGACGCCGGCAACGGCGCGGTCTCCCGGGCGGAGTCGGTCCGCGCCTTCACCATCCTGGACCGCGCGTTCAGCATCGAGGACGAGACCCTGACGCCGACGCTGAAGCTGCGCCGCGCGCGGATCCTGGACCGCGAGTCCGAGGCGGTCGAGCGGATGTACGCCAAACGCTGATCCGGGCGGACCGGAAGGGGCGGCGCCGCCGCGGCCGACGGGGCCGGGCGCCGCCGCCCCGGTCCCGGGGTCAGCGGGGGGCCTCCCCCCGCCGCCAGGTGATCGTCACCTGGATGCTGCTCTCCCCGGTGGCCTTGGCCAGGAACACGTCGGCCTCGGCGCTGATCTTCATGCCCAGCTGGACGCTGAGCTCGTCGGCCTCCGCGGCGACGCCCCGCATCTCCCGGACGACCAGCGCGGACAGCTCGCGCACCCGCCCCAGGATCCGCTGGATCGTCTGGTCGGAATCGCGCAGGATGTCCCGCCCGCTCACATCGCGCATCTGCGGCGAGCTGCCGGCGGCCTCCACCAGGACCGCCGCGCCCTCCTCGTTGTCGAAACGGACGATCTCCGCCATTTGCCTCCCTCGGACCGGGTCCGGCACCGGAATCGGAAATGCCATGGTCACCTGGATCGCCACAATGCGTAAGGGAAATGTCCGGGACCGGTCGACATAGAGGTAAACGATCGGGGGATAACCACGCCGACCGGCGCCCAGTCGGGAATTTCGCCATGGGACGAGTGCGCCCACCGCCCGTACCCCGCGTACCGGGGCGCGTTCCCCCAGTGCACGGCCGAGAGGTCCCTATGAACGCTGATCCGACGGAATTCTGCGAGGAGGCCGGGGAACGGGCCGGCCCCGCCCCCGCGCCGCCGACCGGAGAGCGCGGCCCGGACGAGGAGCGGCGCCTCCGGCGGGGCCTGCACGACGGGCGAGGGTGGCGCACCCCGCGGAGAAGCGGGAACAACGGCCCGGACTGCGTGGAGGTCCGCCCCGCGGCGAAAGGCATCCGGGTACGGGACTCCCGCAACCGGGGCGCCGCCGAACTCGGCTTCGGCGGCGGGGACTGGTGCGCCTTCCTGGCGCTGCTGCGCCGCGGCGGGCAGGAGGGCTGACCCGGGCCCGCCGGTTCACATCAGGTTGAGGAACAGGTCGCAGTTGGCCCGTACGTCCTGGGCCGCCGACCGGGTGGCTGGGTGGTCGGGGCCGAACACCAGGGCGTACCGCGCCACGATCCGCTTCCTCTCCTCGGGGCAGGCGTCCCCGTGCACCGCGGCCCGGTCCAGCAGCAGGTTGCGCTCGGCCGCGAGGGTGAGCGGATGGTCCTCGCCCAGGGCCGAGCGGGACGTCCGCAGCGTCCGCTCGTCCAGCTCCAGCGCCTTGGCCGGGTTGCCGCCGACGAACAGGTCGCTGGCCAGGTTGACCGCGTTGGCGATGGTGCTCGGGTGCCTCGCGCCGATCCCGGCGTGCACCTCCAGCGCGGCCTCGTCGAGGGCCCGCGCCTCATCGGCCCGCCCGAGCAGCCGCAGGATCACCGCGTGGTTCAGCGCGGCGTCGGCGAAGGCCGGATGCCGGTCGCCGTAGGCCCTCCGGAGCCCTTCCAGCGTCTTCCCGGAAAGGGCGAGCGCCTGTTCGTGCTCGCCCGCCGCGCGCAGCGCCACCGAGTGGCAGCCGGCCGCCTGCAGGGTGGTGAACGCCTCGGGCATCCTCTTCCCGAGGTGGAGCCCGTAGGTCTGGGCGGACAGCTCCAGCGCCTCCTGGACGCGCCCCATCCGGCGCAGCAGGGTCGACTGCAGCAGCAGCAGGCTGAGGCGGAACTGGTTGTCCTCGGGATAGACCCGCTCGGCGGTGGCCCTGCCGTCCTCGATCAGGTCCAGCCCCTTGCCGAACTCGGCCCGCTCCATCAGGCACACGGCCAGGGTGTACCCGCTGGACAGGGTGCGGGGGTTCTCCGGCCCGAGGATCTCGGTCCTGCGCTGCAGGTTGTACCGGTTGATCGCGATGGCCTCCTCGAAGCGGCCCATCAGCCGCAGACCCACCGCGTGGATGTGGGCCGTCTGCAGGGTCAGCGGATCGTCCCGGCCGAGCACCCGCTCCTGGGCCTCCAGGACCTCCCCGCTGACCTCCAGCGCCTCATGGAACCGGCCGAGGTCGCGCAGCTGGAGCACCAGGTCCTGGCGGACCTCCAGGGTCTCCTCGTCGGCCGCGCCGCGCAGCCGGGTGAGCGTGTCGACCACGTGCAGGGTCAGCGCGTGCGCCTCCTCGAAGTCGCCGAGGGTGGACAGCAGAGCGGCGTACCGGGCGCGGGCGCGCAGCGTCTGCGGGTGCTCCGCGCCCAGGTGCCGGGTCCAGTGGTTGACGGTGGCCTCGGCCAGCGTCCGGGCCGCCTTCACCCGGCCCCAGGTGTGCAGGAACGAGATCTCGTTGAGCACCAGCTGCCGGCACCACGGGCTCTCGCAGTCCCACTGCTCGGTCTCCCAGATGTGCGGGAGCAGCTCGGCGTAGCGCGGCCAGTCGGCCACCGAGTCCGGGTCGCCGGGGTCGAAGTTGGCCAGCAGCTGGTGCGCGCAGTGCCGGTACTCGGCGCGGCGCTCGCCGTCCAGCGGCAGCTTCAGGGTCTCCTGGACCAGCTTGTGCAGCTGGAAGGTGGAGGTCCGGTGGTCCATCCGGGCCAGCGCGTACCGGTCGATCGCGCGCAGCACCCGGCCCAGCCGCACCGCCGGGTCGGAGAGGACCTCCTGCAGCTCCGCCGGGCCGTCGACGTTGCGCGCGTTGTTGAACAGCCGCCGCGGGACGGGCTGCGGAGCCAGGAACGCGCACACCTGGAGCAGCCGCAGCGCCGCCGGGTCGGTCTGCAGCAGCCGGTCCAGCGCCATGTTCATGGTGGCGCCCACCGTCCACGGGTAGTCCGGCGAGGGCGCCACGCCGCTCAGCAGCTCCGCCTGCTTCTCGTCGAAGACCTCCAGCCAGTCGGCGGGGTCCATCATCGTCTCGTACAGCCACACCGCGGTCTGCTCGACGGCCAGCGGCAGGTCGCCGAGCTTGTCGGCGATCAGGTCGGCGTCGGTGGCGGTCAGCGACTCCGGGCCGCGCCTGGCGAGCAGCTCCACGCTCTCCTCGCGGCGGAACACGTCCACCTCCAGCAGGCTGCCGCCGGCGTTGCGCCAGTCCGCCGCGCGCGAGGTGATCAGCACCTGGCCGGGGCCGCCGCTGGGCAGCAGCGGACGGATGTCCTCCGGCGCGGCGGCGTTGTCGTAGACCAGCAGCCAGTCCCGGTAGGGGTGGCCGGAGCGCAGCGTCTCCAGCACGGTGCGCGAGATGCTCGCCGGGTCGCGGTCGGCGTCGATGCCCAGCCGCGGGGCCAGGTCGATCAGGGCCTGCTGCACCTGGGTGGGGGTGTCCGCCGGGATCCACCACACCAGCTCGTAGCGGTCCTGGTTGCGCCAGGCGTACTCCAGCGCGAGCTGGGTCTTGCCCACCCCGCCCATGCCGCGCAGCGCCTGCGGCAGGATGTGCGTGTCGCCGGTGGTCAGGCGCCGGGAGAGCTCGTCCAGGAGCTCCTGGCGGCCGACGAACGCCGGGTTGCGCTGCGGGATCCGCCCCCAGACGTGGGGCCGGCTCCGGGAGAGCGGCCCGCGGACCGGGCCGGGCGGGGCCGGGAGCACCGCCGGCCGCTCCGCCGGGGCGGCCTGCTCGGGGACGGGGGCGCGCGAGGTCTCCGTGGCGACCTGGCGGCCGGTACCGGAGAAGTCGGGGTCTGCAGGGGTCACGTCTTCGTCTTTCTGCTCGGCTCGATCGTGGCCGGCGGCGGTCCGCACCGCCGGCGGGGCGCCCGCCGCCCCCGACCCGTCGGAGTCGGGGCGCGCCACGTCCCACAGTTCGGCGGCCCGGCGCAGCGGCCCGGGCAGGGCCCGCATGGCCGGCCGCAGCGCCCGCGCGGCGGGCGCCGTCTCGTCGTGCACCGGCGGCAGCGCCGGGTCGAAGGTCTCCCCGCGCAGCAGCGCCGCCAGCGGCCCGGTCCAGGGCAGCGCACCGAACCGCTCCACCGCGGTCTCCAGCAGCGCGCGGATCCTGGCGCGCCGGCCGCCGGCGGCGAGCAGCGCGGCGCGCACCCCCGGGCGGAAGCCCAGCGAGACCTGGTCGGCCCGGGTGACCGGGGCGCCGCCCGGCCGCCGCGCGATCAGCCCGGACCACAGCGCCTCGGCGGTGTCGGCGGTGGTCGCCTCCGGGACGAACGCCTCCCGCACCGCGTGTACCATCGGCATGTTCAGCGGCACCGCGGCCAGGCACACCGCCAGCTCGAAGGCGGCCGGGGAGGCCGTCTCGCGGAACGCGGCCACCAGCTCCCGCGGGTCCGCGGAGGAGCCCGGGTCCGGGGAGGCCTCCTCCGGCGGGCGGGTGCCGAACGGCTCGGCGGTCGGCTCGGCCCGCACCACCGACACCGGCAGCTCCGCCGCGGCCGGCGACTGCGCGACGAAGCCCGCCCAGCGCTCCAGGTCCGCGGTGCGCAGCGGCAGCACCGGGACGGGGACCGCGTCCGGGGAGCCGCCCTCGCCGGGCGGCGGGGGGAGGGCGCCCGCCGGGCTGCGGGCCCGGTAGCGCGCGTTGGGCGCCACCGCGCCCCCGGGGGCGGAGAGCACCAGCGGCTGCGCGCGCAGGCCGGTCCGCGGCCACTGCCGCCGGTCGAGCACCTGCAGCACGGCGACCGCCGCCCGCCGCCCCCACCGGGCCAGCCAGGTCTGCACGGCGCCGCGGTGCCAGCCCTCGCCCGCGCCGTCGGTGAGCACCAGCACGACCTCCGCTCCGGAGGGGGCGCCGGTGAACAGCTCGCGGGGGTCGGGCGCGGGCCCGTGCCCGGCGCGCAGCACGAGGTCGTCGGGCCAGGCCTTGTCGGAGTCGAAGCGGAGCGCACGGGTGCGGCGGAACAGCCGCAGCGGTTCGACCAGCGCCAGGAACTCCTCCACCAGCGGCTCGTGCACGAGCATCGGCAGCCCCGTGTCGACCAGCACGGTCAGCCGGCCCGCCGGGCGCCGCTCCGGGGTGAACCGGGGGATCAGCGGGGCGGGGCCCGGCCCCGCCGGGCGGCGCACCGCCAGGGCGCGCTGCGCGTAGGAGTCGGCGGTGGCGTACTCGTCGAGCGGTCCGGGCCCGGGCCCGGGGAGCCGCCGGCGCAGCCGGGACAGCGCCCGGACCAGGCCCTGCCGGTCGGCGAGCTCGGGGCGGGGGACGGGGGCCGCCGGCCGGGCCGCGGGCGGGCCGCCCGGTGCCGGGGCGGCGCCGGACGGCTCCGCGGGCGGCGGGAGCCCGGCCGGTCCGCCCGGCCGCACGGGCGGCGGCCCGGCGGGGGCGGCCGGCGGGGCAGCCTCCCCCGGCGGGGGGCCCGCGGCCGCGTCCTGCGGTCCGCCCGCGGTGTCGCCGCGCGCTCCCGCGGCCGCGTCCTGCGGTCCGCCCGCGGTGTCGCCGCGCGCTCCCGCGGCCGCGTCCTGCGGTCCGCCCGCGGCGTCGGCGCGCGCGGAGGCGCGGGCGGCCAGCCAGACCGCGTCGCCCACCTCCCACCACTGCGGGGAGGCGGCGCCGGGCAGCGGCGGGCCGGGGGGCGGCGGCTGCGCGGCCTCCCCCCGGTCGTCCCGGGGTCTTTCCTGGTCGTCGCGCCCGGTCACTCTCGGTCCGTTTCCGTGAGGCGTTGCCAGATCACATCGAGGACGTGCTGCCAGGCGTCCGAGTCCCAGGATGTGGCATGGTCCCGGACATCGGCACTAACGAGATGGACCGAGTTGAGTAGCTGGTCGACCGAGAGCCCGCCCTTGCCCGCGGACGCCTCCAGGAAGGAGCGGATCAGCTCCCGGTCGGCGCCGTGCTCGCGGGCGCCGAAGTGCGCGGCGACGATCTCCGCCAGCTGGTCGCGGTCGGGCGGGCCGAGCTCCACCGGCAGGCAGCGCCGGCGGAAGGCCGCCGGGAAGGGCCGCTCGGAGTTGCTGGTGATGACGGTGAACGGGAACTCGTGGCAGGCCACCGAGCCGTTCCGGACCACCGCGGTGCACCCGGGGTCGTCGGTGGGCACGGAGACCTCCGGCTCCGAGGAGCTCAGCCGGGCCAGCTCCGGGATCCGGTAGCCGCCGCTCTCCAGCACGTCGAGCAGGTCGTTGGCGAGGTCGGCGTCGCCCTTGTCGAACTCGTCGATGACCAGCGCCCGGGGCTGCGCCGAGGGCAGCAGCGCGGTGCCCAGCGGCCCCAGCCGCAGGTAGTCCCCGATGGGGCGGCGCGCGTCCGGGGAGCGGCCGGCGGGCGCCGCGGCCGCGTCGGCGGAGATGTCGTGGATCCGGGCCAGCGGGTCGTACTCGTACAGCCCGGAGGCGAGCGTGCTGCGGCTGGTGATCGACCAGCGCAGCACCCGGCCCAGGCCCAGCTCGCGGGCGACCCGGTGGGCCAGGCTGGACTTGCCGACCCCCGGCGGCCCGGTGACCAGCAGCGGCCTGCGGAGCAGCAGGGCGGCGTTGACCGCCGTGACGACGGCGGTCTCGGCGGGGGAGAGCGGGCGGGGCACGGCCGGCCGGGGCGGGCCGAGCACCCGCTCGGTCTCGGCCCGGTCCTCCGGAGGGGGAGCGGGGTCCGGCGCACCGGGGAACCGGCGCCACGGCGGGGGCGGCGGGAGGCGCTCGCGCAGCGGCGGGGCGTAGGGGCTGGGCGTCCCGGTGCCCCGGTAGATCCACCAGGAGGGCGCCGCGGCGGCGCCATCCGGCGTGCCGGGGCCGCTCCCCGGGTCGGACGTCATCGGCGGGACCTCCCTATTCGCTGTCCAGGAGCTCGTCTGGGGCGGAGATGGGCGCCGCCCCGGGGAGCGGCGCGCGCCGGGGCGGCGGCGCGGCGGGGGCAGGGCCGCTCCGCCCGGCGCGCGGTGGGGGGATGACGTCAGAACCGGCGGGGGCGGGGCGCCGCGCGGCGGTGGGCGGCGCGGCGTGATCGGTGAGCAGGGCGATGTCGAAGGGGTCGTCGTGCCCGGTGTGCATTGGGTCGGAAATGTCGGTGTCGGTGGAATCGATGCGCCACTCGTGCAAACGCCGCGGAAGATCACCGATCTCCGCAACGCTCAGTGAAAGGTCGCCGCGGTAAAACAACTTATCGAAAATCGGCGGCCCGTTCCATGGGAGCAGCGGCTCTTTCCCGCCACCTCCGCCACGCCTTTCCCGGGAGCCCTCCCGGCCCGCCCCCGCCCGGCCCGGCCCGGCACCGGGCCGGGCGGTCCGCCACACCAGCGTCGGCACCCCCGCCTCCAGCGCGGCGATCAGGGCATGCGCCGCACCGGCCCCGTCCGCACCGGCGCCCACCGCGCACACCGCGATCCGCGGGTCGGCCAGGGCGTCGTGCGCGCGGCCCGGCGGCGCCGCCGGGGGCAGGCCGCGCACCATCCCCGCCCCCCGCCGGGCGGCCTGCTCCAGCCGGCGCCGCATTCGCAGCCGCGCCCCGCTCCAATGCGGCGCGAATGATCTCTCATAGGAATGCAGGACGATGCGGTAAGCGCTGCCGAGCCGCTCCCCGTGCGGACTGGCGGGGGTCCGGACCCGCCAGCGCGCAATTCCTCCGGAAAGCAGCAGAGGGAGCGGAAGGTAGAAATCCAGCGTCATCGGCACCGGGGGCGGATAAGTCCCGCGGGCGAGGAGGGCCTCGGCCTCCCGGATGATCTCCAGCGCCTCGCCGGGCAGCTCCGCCTCGCCGACGCGCACGGTCCGCGCCGGGGTGGAGGAACCGCCCGCCCGGAGCCGGGAGCGCAGCTCGTAGCGGGGCCCGCGGCCGCCGGGCAGCGGCTCGGCGACGATCTCCAGCCGGGCCGCGGCCGGCGGGCGGGACGCGGGCCGGGCGCGCAGCCGCCGCAGCGCCTCCCCGGGCACCTCCTCCGGGCCGCGCGAGTCGGCGTAGCCGCGCAGCGGGCCCCGCGCGGCGGGCCGGAGCTTGGCGACCTCCTCGGTGAAGACCACCTCCGGCGGAAGCCCGTCCGGACCGGGCGCCAGCTCCCTGAGGTGGTCGAAGGCCTCCAGCGCGGTGCGGAAGCCGACCGGCTCCAGCGGGCGCTCCCGGGTCGCCGACCGGTAGGCCGGCAGCACCCCGGCGAAGGGCGTGCGGCCCAGGAAGGACTCCGCCTCGGCCAGCTCGGCGTCGGCGACCAGGTGGGAGATGGACGGGATGGACTCCACCGGGGTCATCGCGGCGAGCAGCCCGTCGGCGCCGGGGCCCGCGCCGAACAGCGAGCTGCGCACGATGCCCACCACCCCGCCGTCGTCGTCGGCGCGCACACCGCACCCGCTGAACCCCTGGGTGATCCGGACCGGCTGGTCCGGGGCCAGGTTCAGCTGCGCGGCCCCCTCGAACACGCCGTAGCCGACCACCCGGGCCGCGGCGACCAGCCCGTGCGGGGCCTGGTCGCCGAGGAGGGCGGGGTGGCCGCGGATCCGCACCGGCAGCGGCCGCCCGGTCCGCTCGATCCGGGACATCCGGGTGAGCAGCCGGGCGGGCTCGGGGTCGGCGCCGGCGCCGGGGGCGAGCCGGAGCAGGGCGGTGTCCCCGGCCGCGTCCCAGGCCTCCCCGATCAGGTGCGCGGTGCGCCGGGTGAAGCCGCAGGGGCCGGGGACGTCCACCTCCAGCGCGGTGCCGTCCGCGGGCGCACCGGCCCCCCGCGGCCGGAGCAGCGCGGCGTCGACCACGTGCGCGCAGGTGAGGATCGCGCCTCCGGGCAGGGCGACGCCGCCGCCCGCGACCGTCCCGTCGACGGCCGGGATCCGCACCTGCCAGGCGGGGGAGGGCAGAGGTGAGGAACGGAGGGTGGGAGAAGGAGAGGCCACCGTTGAGCGGTCACTTTCTTCGGTTGTCGGGGGTGATTCGGTTGGCTCCTAATTGTTCCCGCCGTTGGTGATGAATACGCTATGTAGGGGCGTCATCACCAGAAATTCACCACTGACATGCGACGGCGCCCCGCCCGGGCGCCCAGCGGCCCCGCCCCCGCGCGCTGGGCGCGGGCCCGGCCCCGCCGGGGCCGGGGTCCCGGAGGATCCGCCCGGCACCGGCGGCCGGGGGCGCTCCGCCCCGGTGCCGTACCGCCGCGCGGCGCCGGAGGGCGGCCCGTCCGCCCCGGACGGCGCTCCCCGCCCGCTCCGGCGGGCGGTTCCGGACGCTCAGGACGCGGCGCTCTCCGGGAAGGGCCGACCCCCCCCGCCCAGGCCGGCCGGGTTCGAGGGGCGGTTCCCGGAACGGGGGCGCGCCCGCTGCGGGCCCCGCGCGTCCGGCCGGGGGTCCGGGGCCGCTCCGGTCAGCCCAGGGTCACGATGGACTTGTGCTCCAGGTACTCGCCGAGGCCCTCGGGGCCGAACTCGCGTCCCAGGCCGCTGGCCTTGTAGCCGCCGAACGGGGTGTTCACGTCGATGTTGAAGACGTTCACCCCGAACGTCCCGGCGCGGATCCGGCGGGCCAGGGCCAGGCCGCGCTCGGGGTCGGCGGTCCAGACCGAGCCGGCCAGCCCGTATTCGCTCTCCTCCGCCAGCCGGACCGCCTCCTCCTCGCCGTCGTAGGGGATCACCGCCAGCACCGGGCCGAAGATCTCCTCCCGGGCGATGCGCATCCCGTTGTGCGCGTCGGCGAAGACCGTCGGCTCGACGTAGTGGCCCCGGTCCAGGCCGTCCGGGCGGCCGCCGCCGACGGTGATCCGGGCGCCCTCGGCGAGCCCCGAGGCGATGTAGCCCTCCACCCGCTCGCGCTGCCGCTCCGAGACCAGCGGCCCGATCTCGGTCGCCGGGTCGGCGGGGTCCCCCACGGCCAGCGCGGCGACCCGCTCGGTGACCGCTTCGACCACCTCGGCGTAGCGGGACCGCGGGGCGAGGATCCGGGCCTGGGCGATGCACGCCTCGCCGTTGTTGAGGAGCGCGGTCAGCGGCAGCATCGCGGTGTAGCCGGCCAGGTCGGCGTCGTCCAGGAGGATCGCGGCGGACTTGCCGCCCAGCTCCAGGCTGCACCCCTTGAGCGCTTCGCCGCAGAGCGCCCCGATCCGCCGCCCGGCCGCGGTGGACCCGGTGAAGGCCACGTGGTCCACCCCGGGGTGGGCGACCAGGTGCTCCCCGGCCTCCCGCCCGGCCGCGACGATGTTGAGCACGCCCGGCGGGACCCCGGCCGCCTCGGCCAGCTCGGCGAGCGGGTAGGGGTCCAGCGCGGTCTCGGGGGCCGGCTTGACCACCACGCTGCACCCGGCGAGCAGCGCCGGCGCCACCTTCGCCATGATCAGGAACTGCGGGACGTTCCACGGCACCACCGCCGCCACCACGCCGACCGGCTCCCGCTCGACGTGCACCGGGCCGAGCAGCCCCTGCCGGGTCTCCCGCCAGGTGAACCCCTCGGCCAGCCCCGCGTAGTAGGCCAGGGTCTGCTGCGGGACCGGCACCTGGGCCAGCCGGGAGAAGGAGATCGGGCAGCCCATCTCGGCGGTGATCAGCTCCGCGAGCTCATCCGAGCGGCCCAGGTACCCCTCGGCCAGGCGGGCCAGGACCGCGGCCCGCTCCGCGGGGTCCGTCCGCGGCCAGGGGCCGGTGTCGAACGCCCGCCGGGCGGCCGCCACGGCCCGGTCCATGTCCGCCGCGGTCCCCTCCGGGGCCCGGCCGACCGCCTCCCCGCTGTGCGGTGAGGCGACCTCGATCGTTTCGGCGGAGGCGGGCTCGGTCCACTCGCCGCCGATGTAGAGCCGGTCGTGTTCGCGCATCAGGCCTCCAAAGCAGAACGAGAACAGGTTTCAGTTTGCCTCGGAGGGGCGGAACCTGCCAGGGCCGCTCCGCCGCCGTCCGCCCGAACCGGTTCTGCCCTGCGGCCCGGCGCGGACCGGCCGCCGGAGAATGTGGCCGCCGCGACCGGGACCCGCGCTGCGAACACGCCGATCCACCGCCGGGAGCGGCGTAGGCTCGTGAGGCATCCTCTGTCCCACCGAGCCGCATAACGGGGTAACCGAGCCATGGCCGACTCCTTCGTCCATCTGCACGTCCACACCGAGTACTCGATGCTGGACGGGGCGGCGAAGTTGAAGAACCTGTTCGAAGTCGCCCAGCAGGAGAAGATGCCGGCGGTCGCGATGACCGACCACGGCAACATGCACGGGGCCAACGACTTCTACAAGCAGGCCAAGGCCGCCGGGGTCACCCCGGTCATCGGCGTCGAGGCCTACGTGGCGCCCGAATCGCGGTTCCACAAGAAGCCGGTCCGCTGGGGCGACCCCGGCCAGCGCAGCGACGACGTCTCCGGCGGCGGCGCGTTCAACCACATGACGATGTGGGCGCAGAACAAGGAGGGGCTGCACAACCTCTTCAAGCTCAACTCCCGCGCCTCCACCGAGGGCTTCTTCCGCAAGCCCCGGATGGACAAGGAGCTCATCTCCGAGCACGCCCGGGGCATCATCGCCACCACCGGCTGCCCCTCCGGCGCGGTGCAGACCCGGCTCCGCCTGGGCCAGGAGGCCGAGGCGATGGAGGTCGCCGCCGCCTACCGGGACATCTTCGGCAAGGAGAACTTCTTCGTCGAGCTGATGGACCACGGCCTGGACATCGAGCGGCGGGTGCGCGAAGGGCTGCTGCACATCGCCAAGGAGCTCGACCTGCGCTTCGTGGTGACCAACGACTCGCACTACACCTACGAGCGCGAGCGCGACGCGCACGACGCCCTGCTCTGCATCCAGACCGGCTCGAAGATCGCCGACGAGAACCGGTTCCGCTTCGGCGGCTCGGGCTACTTCCTGAAGAGCGCCGAGGAGATGCGCGCCATCGACACCTCCGAGGCCTGGCAGGAGGGGTGCCGGAACACCCTGGCCATCGCCGAGATGGTCGACACCTCCGGCATGTTCGACTACTACAACCTCATGCCGCAGCTCCCCTGGCCGGAGGGGGAGACCGAGGAGAGCTACTTCCACAAGCAGGTCATGCAGGGCCTGGAGCGCCGCTTCCCCGAGGGCGTCCCGGACAGCTACGTCACCCAGGCCGAGTACGAGGTCGGCGTCATCCTCCAGAAGGGCTACCCGTCCTACTTCCTGGTGGTCGCCGACTTCATCAACTGGGCCAAGGAGAACGGCATCGCGGTGGGCCCGGGCCGAGGCTCCGCCGCGGGGTCGCTGCTCGCCTACGCGCTGGGCATCACCGACCTCGACCCCATCCCGCACAGCCTGATCTTCGAGCGGTTCCTCAACCCCGAGCGCGAGTCCCCGCCCGACATCGACATCGACTTCGACGAGCGCCGGCGCGGCGACGTCATCCGCTACGTCACCGAGAAGTACGGCGAGGACAAGGTCGCCATGATCGCGACCTTCGGCACCATTAAGGCGAAGGCCGCCGTCAAGGACGCCTCCCGCGTCCTGGGCTTCCCCTACGCGCTGGGCGACCGCATCTCCAAGGCGTTCCCGCCCACCGTCATGGGCAAGGACATCCCGCTCTCCGGGATCTTCGACGAGAAGCACCCGCGCTACAACGAGGCCGGCGAGCTGCGCCAGCTCTACACCGACGACACCGAGGTCAAGCAGGTCATGGACCTGGCCCAGGGCCTGGAGGGGCTGATCCGGCAGACCGGTGTGCACGCCGCGGGCGTGATCATGAGCTCCGAACCCATCACCGACCACATCCCGGTGATGATGCGCGACTCCGACGGGGTGATCATCACCCAGTTCGACTACCCGACCTGTGAGTCGCTCGGCCTGATGAAGATGGACTTCCTCGGGCTGCGCAACCTCACGATCATGGACGACTGCATCAAGAACATCGAGGCCAACCGGGGCGAGAAGGTCGACCTGCTCGGCCTCGCCCTGGACGACGGGCCCACGTTCGAACTGCTGCAGCGCGGCGACACCCTGGCGGTCTTCCAGTTCGACGGCGGCCCGATGCGGGCCCTGCTCCGCCAGATGAAGCCCGACCACTTCGAGGACATCTCCGCGGTCGGCGCCCTCTACCGGCCCGGCCCGATGGGCGCCAACTCCCACATCAACTACGCGCTGCGCAAGAACGGGCAGCAGGAGATCACCCCGATCCACCCCGAGCTCGAAGAGCCGCTCAAGGACATCCTGGGCACGACCTACGGCCTGATCGTGTACCAGGAGCAGGTCATGCAGATCGCCCAGAAGGTCGCCGGGTACTCGCTCGGCGAAGCCGACCTGCTCCGCCGCGCCATGGGCAAGAAGAAGAAGGAGGTCCTGGACAAGGAGTTCAAGCCGTTCAGCGAAGGCATGAAGAAGGAGGGCTACTCCGCGGAGGCGGTCAAGACCCTCTGGGACATCCTGGTCCCCTTCTCCGACTACGCCTTCAACAAGGCGCACAGCGCCGCCTACGGCCTGGTCTCCTACTGGACCGCCTACCTCAAGGCCAACTACCCGGCCGAGTACATGGCGGCCGTGCTCACCTCGGTCGGCGACGACAAGGACAAGAGCGCGCTCTACCTCAACGAGTGCCGCCGGATGGGCATCAAGGTGCTGCCGCCCGACGTCAACGAGTCGGACGCGACCTTCACCCCGCGCGGGGACAGCGAGATCCGCTTCGGGCTGGAGGCGATCCGCAACGTCGGCGGCAACGTCGTCGACGGCATCGTCAAGGCCCGCACCGAGAAGGGCCGCTTCACCGGCTTCGCCGACTTCCTGGACAAGGTCCCCCAGCAGGTCTGCAACAAGCGGGTGGTGGAGTCGCTGATCAAGGCCGGCGGCTTCGACGAGTTCGGCCAGCCGCGCAAGGGCCTGGTCCTCGTGCACGAGCAGGCCATCGACGCGATCATCGGGCACAAGCGGGCCGAGGCGGCCGGCCAGGACTCGCTGTTCGGCGGCATCGCCGAGCCGGAGTCGGGCATCCAGGTGGTCCCGGACATCCCAGAGGGCGAGTGGGACAAGACCACCCTGCTCGCGTTCGAGCGCGAGATGCTCGGCCTCTACGTCTCCGACCACCCGCTGCTCGGCCTGGAGAGCATGCTGGCGTCCAACACCGACTGCTCCGTCGCCGACCTCGCCGAGCGCCCCGACGGGACCACGGTCACCGTCGGCGGCCTGCTCTCCGGGTTGACCCGGAAGATCACCAAGCAGGGCAACAGCTGGGCGATGGCCCAGCTGGAGGACCTCGGCGGCGCCGTGGACTGCATGATCTTCCCCAACACCTACCAGCTCTGCTCCCAGGTGCTGGCCGAGGACGCGGTGCTGTTCGTCAAGGGCCGGCTGGACCGCCGCGAGGACGTCCCCAAGCTCATCGCGATGGAGGTCATCCAGCCCGACCTCTCCCAGGTCGGCAAGGAGCAGCCGGTGGTGGTCTCGATGCCGATCTCCCGGGTGGAGAAGAACACCATCGGGGAGTTCCGCGACATCCTGGACCGCAACCGCGGCCAGACCCAGGTCCACCTCCAGGTGCACAACGGCCCGCGCACCACGGTCTTCGCCCTGGACGAAGGGCTGCGGGTCAGCCCGTCCCCGGCGCTGATGGGCGAGCTCAAGGCGCTGCTCGGCTCCAACTGCCTGGGCGGCGTCTGACCGCGGTGCCCGCTCCGCCCCCGCGGGGCGGGCACCGCCGCGCCGCAGGGGTCAGCCGGACACGGCGGCCCCCTGCGGCCAGGAGCGGAGGAGATCGAGCCGGCCGCCCTGCCGGGCGGTCTCCTCCAGCACGTGCAGCAGCACCCAGCGGAGCGTCACCCGGGAGCCGCCCGGCTGCACCACCCGGGCCCCGGCGCGCTGCTCCAACCTGGCGGTGACCGCCCGTGAGCGCGCGCACTGCGCGTCGTACTCGTCCAGCAGGACCGCGAGCGGGCGCGGCGGGCCGTCCGCCCGCCCGCCGCCCGCGCACCCCTCCGCCGGGCGCGGGACCCGGTCCGGGCGGCCCAGCATCACCACCTCGAACCAGTGGTGCTCCACCCAGGTGAGATGGGCCGCCACGGCGTGCGGGGAGAGCGGCGCCGGATGCGCCGGAGGCTGCTCGCCCAGCTCCGCGCAGAGCGCGCGGACCGCGGCGCGCTGCCGGTCCAGATAGGCCGAGACCATGGTCGCCTCGTCCGCGGCCGACGGCAGCGCGGAGCGGCGCGCCCGGCGCCGGGCGGCGGGGTTCGGTCGGAGAGGCCTCACATTGCTGTCCACCGGTGTGTTCATGCGGTCATTGTGAACACCGCCCCCGGCGGGGACCACTGGTTTTCCCGGTCGCGGGCCGGGATAGATTCGATGGAGCGGAACGGAAGGGGGCACCGGCCGATGGTGCGCAGACGGTGGACCGCGGGAGCCGCGGTCCTGGCGGCGGTCGCGCTTCTCGGCATCCCCCTCGGGGCGCTGTGGTGGGGGATCTCCCCGCGGCCCGAGGTCACCGTCGGTGACGGCGGGACGGTGCTGCCCTACCCGGCCACCGAGGCCTCCTTCGCGGTCCAGGGCCGCTACGCGCTCATCGCGGCCGGCGCCGGGATGGTCACCGGCTACTGCTCCTACCTGGCCCAGTACCGCCTGGCGCGGCGCGCGGCCGAGCGGCCGGGCGGCGGCCCCGTGCCGGACCTGCGGATGGCCTGCCTCATCGGCCTGACCGCCGGGTCGGCCGCCGGGGCGCTGCTGCTCTGGGGGACCGGGGTCCTCCTGGACGGGAACACCCTCGAACGGGCCCTGGCCGCCGCCGAGCCCGGCGACGCGGTCACCGACCGGATCCGCCTGGACGCGCTGGGCGCGCTGGTGGTCTGGCCGTTCGTCGCGGTGCTGCAGTACGGGCTCTTCGACGCGGTCAGCATCTGGCGCCGCGACCTGCCCACGGACGGGGTCTCCGCGCCGCCGCCCGCGCCGGAGGAGCCCGCCGTCCCGGCCGCGGAACCCGCCGCCGGGGAGGAGCCCGAGGCGCCCGGCCCGCCCGCGGAACCCGCCGCCGAGACCGGGGCCGAACGCTCCTCCTCCTGACCCGCCGGGCCCGGTCGCCTCGTCTGGCCGGCGGAACCGGCGGTCCCCGCAGCCGCCTCCCCGCCCCGGCGGGACCGGGGAGGCGTATCGGCCCGCCCGGGAGACCGCCGCCGAACGCCCTTCCCGACCGGCCGGGCCCGGTCGCCTCTTCCGCCGCTGCACGGGGCGGACCGCCCCCGGAGAAGGGCGCGCCGTTCCGATGCCCCCGCTCCGTTCCCGCCTCGGCGCGCCTCGACCGGCCGGCGCGGCCGGAACCGGGCCCCGGACCGCCGGCAGAGGAAGGGGCGCGGCACCGCAGGGGCGCCGATGCGTCCGCGCCCAGGCCTCCCGGGACGCTCAGCTTGTTCTTCAACCTGGGCGGGCGTGGTGCTCTTTCAGGCTCATGGCGCGTTCGGCTGCCTTCCCCCCGTCATGGCGTGGTGCCCGACGCCGGTTCTTCGCCCCCGGGGGGGCGTCCGGGGCCCGGAGCCGGGGGTTCGGGTGCACCGGCGGGACGGGCCGCCTTCGCGCGGGCGTTGCGAAAGCCCCGCCGCACCCACCGCCCCGGCGGCCGGGGCCGCTCCCAGGTGCGGGCCGGGCGAAGCCGGGGGCGGGTGGCGATCACAGGCCAGGTCCACCGGTCGGCCGCCTCGATGCTCCGGCCGCCCCCGAGGTCGAAGAACAAGCTCAGAGGCTGTCGGGCCTGCGGCCGGTCGGCTGGAGCGTCCGGCCGCGGGTCGGGAGAGGCGGGGTTCGGGGGCCCGGCGCCGCCGCGGCCGCTGCGGGCCGCGCGCCGCCGGGCCGCCGTCCCACTTCCCCGTTGATCTTGGAGTCGCGGGGGTATCAGGGCGCCCTGATACCCCCGCAACTCCAAGATCAACAGGGCGGTCCGCCGCCGAGCGCTCCGGGCGACCACCTGCATACCCGACAGTCTTTCAGTGCGGGCGGTGCCGGGACGCGGTGGTCGGGTCGCCGTCGCCGCGCCAGGTCCCGCTCCCGCCGTCCCCGGAGAAATCGCCGCCCAGGCCGCTGTCGGGCCGGCCGAAGCCGCGTCCGACGGCCGCGGCGAACGAGCGGACCAGCGCCAGCTCGCGCAGCTCCGGCGGGTCCGGGGCGTCGGCGCGGCGGCGCAGTGACCGGAAGCCCAGCAGGGCGGTGGAGCGCAGCGCCGACACGGGGCCGCCCTCCGGACCGGCGCGGCCCGCCTCGGCCAGCAGCGCGTCCCCGGCGAGGGTGCGCGGGCCGAGCCGCCCGCCGGTGGCCCGGTAGGCGCCGTGCACGGTGAACCAGCCGGCGTACAGCACGAGGGCGACCGGGGCGACCCGGGGCGAGGGCACCGCGGCCAGGGCGGTGCCGGCGGCGACGGCGCCGCACAGCACCGGGCCGCTGAGCGCGCCCACCGCGCGGCGGGACAGGTGCAGGTGGAACGGGTAGGTCAGGAGCAGCCCGGCGCAGAGCACCGACCAGACCCCCTCCGGGCCGGAGGACGGGTGCATCCCCACCACCAGCAGCGCCGGGCCGAGCACGGCGGCGGCCACCCCCAGCACGGTGTGCAGGCCGACGGCGGTGCACCTGGCCCGCCGCACCCCGCGCATCCGCTGCGGCGGGAAGAACAGCCCGAGGCGGCGGAGCCGCCACAGCACCACGGTCGCCTGGTCGCTCCGGGCGGCGGTGTTCACCAGCTCCTCGGCGCACATGCTGCGCTTGGGGCGCAGCCGGTCGGCCATCACGCGGGCCGGCGGGCTGAGGGTGCGGATCAGCCGGGCCGCGGCGGACGGCTCGGGGTCGGGGCGGGCCACCGAGCCGTGGCCGCGGGCGATCACCCGGCCGCCGAGGTAGAGCTCGGCCAGCGCGACCTCGCCCATCCGCTGCAGGCCGCCGGCGAGCGTGCCCAGCTCAATCGGGGCGAGCTCGTCCGCGCCGAGGACGGGGCGGCGCGGACCGGACCGGCGCAGCCGGGTGTGGGCGTGGCGCGAGGCGAGGAAACCGAGCAGGGTGAGCACGTGCAGGAGAACCGTGCCGAGCAGGATCGCCGGGATCATCGCGCCTCCTTCACGCGCCCCGCACCGTGTTGTGATGCAGACCACGTTAAAGCCGTCGGCGCGCGCTGAAAAGTGCCCGCTGGAAACAGATCGCCGCGAATTCGGTACGGAGGGTGACGTAAGCGGCGATGTGCTGCGCCGCAGAACCGCAGCGGGCGCGGACCCGTTCGGAGAACGGGCCGGGGCGCGGGTATCGGCCGGACGCCTCACAGGGCGCGGCGCCTCGTGGGGCGGGGCAGGCAGGCGGCGACGGCAGAGGTGGGGTCGGGGCGGAGGTGGTCGCCCGAGTACAGCGCCTCGCGGGGTGGGGGTTCGGGCAGGCGGCGACGGCGTAGGGAAGGGCGGGGCGCGGGTGTCGGCCGGGCGCGGCGTCTCGCGGGGCGGGGTTCAAGCGGGCGGCGACGGCACGGGTGGGGCCGGGGCGGAGGCGGACACCCGGGTGCGGCGTCTCGCGGGGCGGGGTTCAGGCGGGCGGCGACGGCACGGGTGGGGCCGGGGCGGAGGCGGACACCCGGGTGCGGCGTCTCGCGGGGCGGGGGTTCAGGCGGGCGGCGAGGGCGGGAGCGGGGCGGGGCGGCAGGTCGGGTGCGGTAGGGCGGTCGGGGCGGGCAGGGGCGGCGGGTTCACCGCGCCCGCGTTGCCCCGCCGTTGAGACCGGTCGCTCAGAGAGCAGTGGAACTCCCCTGACCTGGGTGAACACGGAAAGTGATGGTGAGGGGGAGTGCCCTGCACACGGCGAGAGCACCCCGGGGATTTCTGGGAGTGCATCCCGGGGTGGATCGGGCCGTTCGGGGCCCGAACAGCCCTGATCGGGGCGGTGATCGGGGGGTTCCGGCCGCCCGGAAGGCGGGAAAGAGAGGGCGGGGAACCGGGGAGGGGTGGTGAAGGGGCGAGATGTCGCTTTTGCCTTCCCGGTGGGCCCCGCCATCGCCACTCTGGGTAACCGATGGGGGGAGGGGTGGGGTCCAGGGCTTACTACTCGCTGGTAGATGTAGTTCGGCCTGCCGCAGGGGTGTGCAGGTCGCTCCGTCCCGCCCGCTCTCCACCGACGATCCGACATATCGGGCATAGCCCCTCTCGTGGTGGGGCGGGCCCGAGCCTTCGGCCGCCCCCGCCCCGTGAGGCGCCGTACTCGGGCGACCGCCTCCGCCCCGGCTCCACCCGTGCCGTCGCCGCCCGCTTGAACCCCGCCCCGTGAGGCGCCGTACTCGGGCGACCGCCTCCGCCCCGACCCCACCCGTGCCGTCGCCGCCTGCGTGAAGCCCGCCCCGTGAGGCGCTGTGCCCGGCTGGGGCCTGTGCCCCGTCCCTTCTTCCGCCGTCGCTGCTGGTTTGAGCCCTGGCATTGCGGGGCGCCGTACTCGGGCGACCGCCTCCGCCCCGGCCCCACCTCTGCCGTTGCCGCCCGTTTGAAGCCTCGCCCCGTGAGGCGCCGCGCCCGACCGGGGCGCCCGGTTCCGCCTCTATCGCCGCCGTCGCCGCTCGGCGATCGGGCCGGTGGCGGCTCCGGTCAGGCGGACCAGGTCGGCGGGGGAGAGCTCCATCTGCAGGCCGCGGCGGCCGGCCGAGACGTAGACGGTGCCGTGGTCGGCGGCGGAGGAGTCCACCACGGTGGGCAGCCGCTTGCGCTGGCCGAGCGGGCTGATGCCGCCGCGCACGTAGCCGGTGCTGCGCTCGGCGGCGGCCGGGTCGGCCATGGCGGCCTTCTTGCCGCCCGCGGCCGCGGCCAGGGCCTTGAGGCTCAGCGGTGCGCCGACCGGCACCACCGCCACGGTGAGGGCGCCGTCCACCTCGGTGACCAGCGTCTTGAAGACCCGGTCGTGCGGGACGCCGAGCGCGTCGGCCGCCTCCTCGCCGTAGGACGAGCCGCCGTCCCCGGCGGCCTCGTAGGGGTGCAGGGTGAAGTCGATCTTCGCTCGGGACGCGGCGACCGTGGCGGGGGTTCCCTTCCCGCCCTTTCCGCCCTTGGCGCTCATGCTGAGGGACGCCTCTTCTCCGGTTCCGTGGGACGGGGCCCAGAATAGCGGCGGCCGCCCGGCCGGGAAGGCCGGGCGGCCGGAGGGCAGGCTCCCGCCGAGCTCCGCGGAACTCAGACCGTCAGCGCGGGCCCCGCGGTCTCCGGGGCGTCGGCGTCGCCGCCGGTCTCGTCGGGCATCTCGCGGGCGAGCCACGTCTCCACCTCGAACAGGGAGCCGCCGGCGGCCCGGTCGAGGACGTCCAGGATGGTGGACATCTTGTGCTCCTCCTCGACCTGCTCCTTGAGGAACCACTGGAGGAACTGCTCACCGGTGTAGTCGTTCTCCTCGCGGGCGACCCGGGAGAGCACGTGGAACTGCTCGGTGACGCGCTGCTCCTGGGAGAGCGCGAGCGCGACCGGCTCGCGCGGCGACTGGAACTCGTTCTGGATCTCGTCCGGGCGCGGAATGGAGACCGGCACGTCGCGGTCGATGAGGTAGCGCACGATCATCATCGCGTGATCGCGCTCCTCCAGGGCCTGCCGGTAGAAGATCCGCGCGAACTGCGGCAGGTGGCGGTCGTCGTACCAGGTGGCCAGGGCGACGTACTGGTGCGAGGCGGTGAACTCGTGCCGGACCTGGTCCAGCAGGAGGCGGTGGAACTTGGAAAGGCCGTGCTCGGCGCTGTGTGTCGTAGAAGCCATGCCCCCACGGTAACGTCCGGCAAATCAATTGTCGAACAATGGCGCTGGCAATTCTCGTCACTTAGGAAAGCCTTTGCGAAATCAATTTAGGTTAGGCCTCCCAAAGTAAGGGCGCGCTAATTCAGTCCTTTTATGGTGAGGCTTCCCTAAAAAGGTGCGCACCGGGTCGGGAGGGGGCGGGCCCCGCCCCGGGCGGCCGGCCCCTCCCGCCGCCGGCGCCGGGTGCGCACCGCCCCTCCGCGGCGCGCCCCAGGTGAACGGGGCGACCGGAGGGGAGTGCGGGGCGGCGGGCCCCTAGAATGGGTGCGTGATCTCCCGAATCGACCTCCGAGGCACCACCGGCGACCCGCGGGACGCACTGCCCCGCGCCGAGACCGACGTCGAGGCCGCCGTGCAGAAAGTCCGCCCGATCTGCGAGGACGTCCGCCATCGCGGCGTCGAGGCGCTGATCGAGTACGGGAAGCGCTTCGACGGGGTCGACCTCGACGGCATCAGAGTCCCCGCCGAGGAGATCACCGCCGCCCTGCGCGACCTGGACCCCGCGGTGCGCGCCGCCCTGGAGGAGGCGATCCGCCGCACCCGCCTGGTCCACCGGGACCAGCGGCGCACCGACACCACCACCCGGGTCGTCCCGGGCGGCACCGTCACCGAGCGCTGGGTGCCGGTCGGCCGGGTCGGGCTGTACGTGCCCGGCGGCCGCGCCGTCTACCCCTCCAGCGTCGTGATGAACACCGTCCCCGCCCAGGAGGCCGGGGTCGGCTCGCTCGCCGTGGCCTCCCCGCCGCAGGCCGAGTTCGGCGGCCTCCCGCACCCCACCGTGCTGGCCGCCTGCGCGCTGCTCGGCGTCGACGAGGTGTACGCCGTCGGCGGCGCCCAGGCGGTCGCGATGTTCGCCTACGGTGCCGGCGAGTGCGCCCGCGCCGACATGGTCACCGGCCCCGGCAACATCTGGGTCGCCGCCGCCAAGCGCCTGCTCAAGGGGGTCATCGGCATCGACGCCGAGGCCGGCCCCACCGAGATCGCGGTGCTCGCCGACGACACCGCCGACCCCGGCTACATCGCCGCCGACCTGATCAGCCAGGCCGAGCACGACGTGGTCGCCGCCTCGGTGCTGGTCACCCCCTCCACCGGGCTGGCCGACGCGGTCGAGGCCGAGCTGCGCACCCGGGTGCCCGCCACCAAGCACGCCGAGCGCGTCGCCGAGGCGCTGTCCGGCCCGCAGTCCGGCATCGTGCTGGTCGACGACGTCGACCACGGCCTGGCGGTGGTCGACGCCTACGCCGCCGAGCACCTGGAGATCATGGTCCGCGACCCGCACGCCACCGCGGCGCGGGTGCGCAACGCCGGCGCGGTGTTCGTCGGCGACCACAGCCCGGTCTCCCTCGGCGACTACCTCGCCGGCTCCAACCACGTGCTGCCCACCGGCGGCTGCGCCTGCCACTCCTCCGGGCTGAGCGTGCAGACCTTCCTGCGCGGAATCCACGTCGTGCACTACGACCGGGACGCCCTCGCCGAGGCCGCGCCGCACGTGGTGGCGCTCGCCGAGGCCGAGGACCTGCCCGCGCACGGCGAGGCCGTCACCGCGCGGGTCGGCCGGCCCGCCGGGCATCGCGGCTGACCCCGGGCGCCGCGCAGCGCCCCCGCCGCACCGCCGAGAGACCGCCGGAACGGATTGACGACACAGTGAGCGAATTCGGCCTGCACGACCTGCCGCTCCGCGACGACCTGCGCGGACGCACCCCCTACGGTGCGCCCCAGCTGGACGTCCCGGTCGCGCTGAACACCAACGAGAACCCCTACCCGCCCTCGGAGCGCCTGGTCGCGGCGCTCGCCGAGGCGGTGTCGGCCGCCGCCCGCGGCCTGAACCGCTACCCCGACCGCGACGCCGTCCGGCTCCGCGAGGGCCTCGCCCGCTACCTCGGGCACGGCCTGGACGCCTCCCGGGTGTGGGCCGCCAACGGCTCCAACGAGGTGCTGCAGCAGATCCTGCAGGCCTTCGGCGGCCCCGGCCGGACCGCCATGGGCTTCGAGCCCTCCTACTCGATGCACCCGGTCATCTCCGAGGTCACCGGGACCCGGTGGGTCGCCGCCCGGCGCGGCGGGGACTTCTCCATCGAGACCGGCGCCGCGCTCGCCGCCATCGAGGAGCACCGGCCCGACGTCGTCTTCCTGACCTCGCCGAACAACCCGACCGGCACCGCGCTGCCGCTGGAGACCGTGGAGCGGATCGCCGCGGCCGCCCCGGGCGTCGTGGTGGTCGACGAGGCCTACGCCGAGTTCCGCCGGGAGGGCACCCCCAGCGCGCTCACCCTGCTCGCCGACCACCCGCGGGTCATCGTCAGCCGCACCATGTCCAAGGCGTTCGCGCTGGCCGGGGCGCGGGTCGGCTACCTCGCCGCGCACCCCGCGGTGATCGACGCGCTGAAGCTGGTCCGGCTGCCCTACCACCTGTCCGCGGTCACCCAGGCCGTCGCCGGGGTCGCGCTGGAGTTCTCCGACGAGCTCCTCGGCGGTGTCAAGCAGCTCCGCGAGGAGCGCGACGCCCTGGTCGAGTGGCTCCGCGGGCACGGCTTCCGGGTGGCCGACTCCGACGCGAACTTCGTCATGTTCGGGGAGTTCCCCGACCGCACCGCGGTCTTCCGCGGCATGCTGGAGCGGGGCGTGCTGATCCGCGAGGTCGGCCCGCCCGAGTGGCTGCGCGCCACCATCGGGACCCCCGAGGAAATGTCCGCCTTCCGGGAGGCGTTGCTCCAGGTGACGGGGTGAGCCCCGGAACCGGCCGGACCCCGGTCCGCGCCACCCCGCCCGGCCCGCCCGCGCCGGGCCGCACCACCCGACCATCCCAGCCAGCACCGGAGAACCCCACCGCCATGAGCCGCACCGGCCGCATCGAACGCACCACCAAGGAGACCAAGGTCCTGGTCGAGGTCGACCTCGACGGGACCGGGGTCGCCGACGTCTCCACCGGCGTCGGCTTCTACGACCACATGCTCGACCAGCTCGCCAAGCACGGGCTGTTCGACCTGACCGTGCGGACCGAGGGCGACCTGCACATCGACTCCCACCACACGATGGAGGACACCGCGCTGGCGCTCGGCGCGGCGTTCCGCCAGGCGCTCGGCGACAAGGCCGGCATCCGCCGCTTCGCCGACGCCAAGGTGCCGCTGGACGAGGCGCTGGCCGAGGTCACCGTGGACGTCTCCGGCCGCCCCTACCTGGTGCACACCGAGCCCGCGGGCATGGCCCCGGTGATCGGCCGCGACTACGACACCACGATGACCCGGCACATCTTCGAGTCGTTCGTCGCCCAGGCCCAGGTCGCGCTGCACGTGCACGTCCCCTACGGCCGCAACGCCCACCACATCGTGGAGTGCCAGTTCAAGGCGTTCGCGCGGGCGCTCCGCTTCGCCTGCGAGCGGGACCCCCGGGTCAGCTGGGTGCCCTCCACCAAGGGCGCCCTCTGATGCAGGACCTGTGGGCCGTGCTGCTCATCGCGCTGGGCGGGCTGCTCCTCGGCGGCGCGGTCTCCACCTGGAAGAACCTCCGCCTGCTCGCCGCGGCGCTGGCCGTGTGCGCGGTGCTCGCCGTCGCCTCCGGCGTGCTGCGGCTGGGCTACTTCAGCGGCTGACGGCCCGCCGGGCCGCCGCCGCGACCGACTGAGAAAGGGCACGGTCGAACGTGCAGCCACGAGTCGCCATCTTGGACTACGGGTCCGGAAACCTCCGCTCCGCGCAGCGCGCCCTGGAGCGCACCGGCGCCGCCGTGGAGGTGACCTCCGACCCGCACGCCGCCCTGGACGCCGACGGCCTGGTCGTCCCGGGCGTCGGCGCCTTCGCCGCCTGCATGGCGGGCCTGCGGGGCGTCGGCGGCGAGCGGATCATCGGCAAGCGCCTGGCCGGCGGCCGCCCGGTGCTGGGCATCTGCGTCGGCATGCAGGTGCTCTTCGAGCGCGGCGTCGAGCACGGCACCACCACCGAGGGCTGCGGCGAGTGGCCCGGCACCGTGGAGCGCCTGCGCGCCCCGGTCGTCCCGCACATGGGCTGGAACACCCTGGAGACGCCCGCGGGCAGCCGCCTCTTCGACGGTGTCGACCCGCAGGAGCGCTTCTACTTCGTGCACTCCTACGGCGTGCTCGACTGGGAGCTGGAGGTCACCTCCCCGCACATCGCGGCACCGCTGGTCACCTACGCGGTGCACGGCGAGCCGTTCGTCGCCGCGGTGGAGAACGGCCCGCTGTCGGCCACCCAGTTCCACCCGGAGAAGTCCGGCGACGCCGGCGCCCGGGTGCTCGCCAACTGGGTGCGCACGCTGTAGTACCCGCCCCTCCCCGCACCGGGGGAGGGGCCGCCCCGAACCGCTCCACCCGACCCGGAAGGCAAGGTCACCGAAAGCGATGTCCTCCACCCTCGAACTGCTGCCCGCCGTCGACGTCGCCGGCGGCCAGGCCGTCCAGCTCGTCCAGGGCAAGGCCGGCTCCGGCGGCCGCTACGGCGACCCGATGCAGGCCGCGCTGGCCTGGCAGAACGACGGCGCGGAATGGATCCACCTGGTCGACCTGGACGCCGCCTTCGGCCGCGGGAACAACCGCGAGCTGCTCACCGGCATCGTCGGCCGGCTCGACGTCAAGGTGGAGCTGTCCGGCGGCATCCGCGACGACGAGTCGCTGGCGGCCGCGCTGGCCACCGGCTGCACCCGGGTCAACATCGGCACCGCCGCGCTGGAGGACCCGGAGTGGTGCGCCAAGATCATCGCCGAGCACGGCGACCGGATCGCCATCGGCCTGGACGTGCGCGGCAGCACGCTCGCCGCGCGCGGCTGGACCCGCGACGGCGGCGACCTGATGACCACCCTGCAGCGGCTGGAGGCCGAGGGCTGCGCCCGCTACGTCGTCACCGACGTCAACAAGGACGGCACCCTCAAGGGCCCCAACCTGGACCTGCTGCGCACCGTGTGCGCGCACACCGACCGGCCGGTGGTGGCCAGCGGCGGCGTGTCCAGCCTGGACGACCTGCGCGCCATCGCCGGGCTGGTGCCCGAGGGCGTCGAGGGCGCCATCATGGGCACCGCGCTGTACGAGGGCGCGTTCACCCTGCCCGAGGCGCTGGCCGCGGTCGGAGAGGCGGGCCGGGCGTGAGCATCGCGGTCCGCGTCATCCCCTGCCTGGACGTCGACGCCGGCCGGGTGGTCAAAGGCGTCAACTTCCAGAACCTCCGGGACGCCGGCGACCCGGTCGAGCTGGCCGCCCGCTACGACGCCGAAGGCGCCGACGAGCTCACCTTCCTCGACGTCACCGCCTCCAGCGGCGACCGGGAGACCACCTACGACGTGGTGCGCCGCACCGCCGAGCAGGTGTTCATCCCGCTCACCGTCGGCGGCGGGGTGCGCACCCCCGAGGACGTCGACCGGCTGCTGCGCGCCGGCGCGGACAAGGTCGGGGTGAACACCGCCGCGATCGCCCGCCCCGAACTCATCCGGGAGATCGCCGAGCGCTTCGGCAACCAGGTGCTGGTGCTCTCCGCCGACGTCCGGCGGACCGCCGGCGAGCCCACCCCCAGCGGCTTCGAGGTCACCACGCACGGCGGGCGCCGCGGCACCGGCATCGACGCGGTGGAGTGGGTGCAGCGCGCCGCGGAGCTCGGCGCCGGCGAGATCCTGCTCAACTCGATGGACGCGGACGGCACCAGGGCCGGGTTCGACCTGGAGCTGATCCGGGCCGCCCGCGCGGTCGTCGACGTCCCGCTGATCGCCAGCGGCGGCGCCGGCGAGGTCGGCCACTTCCCCCCGGCGGTCGAGGCCGGCGCCGACGCGGTCCTGGCCGCCTCGGTCTTCCACTTCCGCGACTTCACCATCGCCGACGTCAAGGCCGAACTCTCCCGGCACGGCAACCCGGTCCGCTGACCCGCTCCTCTTCGGAAGAAGAGCACCCGGGCGGCCCCGGCCGGCGGTGAGGCCGCGCCGCCCGCCCGCCCCGGGGGCGGGCGGAACACCCCGCCCGCCCCCTTCCCGGCCGGGGCCCGGCCCGCACCCGCCCGCAAGCAGGCGCTCCGGCGGAGCGCCGACTCCTCGCCCGCCGGGCCGCGGGTTCCCGCTCCACAGGGAGAGGACCAGGGCCGGCAGAGGACCGGCCGCAGCCTCGAGCGGAGACGGGACGGCCTGGAGAACCCGTTCGGAGACCGCCGGACGCCCCTGCGGCCGTGCCCGGGGCGAACGCGGACGGGCCCGCACAGGCACCGCCGGGAGCGCAGCGGTTCCCGCCTTCCCGCCCCGGTCGGGAGGGGACCCCGTGGAGGTCTCTCCGGCCGTGCCCGGGGGCGAGCGCGGGCCGGTTTCCGGGTGGTGTTCCGGCCGGAGTCGTCGCCGGGACCGCTCGGCCCGACCGGCCGGTCCGCGGAGGACACCGCCGGGAGCCCAGCGGCCCCGCTCGGAGCACTCGGAGGCCGGCACCGCCCCGGCCGGGGCACCGAGGCCGTCCCGCCCGCCCCGCAGCCCGGTCGGACGGGCGGACCGGGACCGGACCGCCGGTCGAGACGGCCGAAGCGGTACGGTCCGCCCGGCCGGACCGGGTCAGCCGGACAGGCGGGTGTAGAGGTCCCGGTAGACCGCGGCCACCCGGGGCCAGGTGCGGCGCTCGGCCACCTCGGCGCGGCCCGCCGCGGACAGGGCCGCGCGGAGCCCGCCGTCCTCGCGGAGCCGCTGCAGCGCGTCGGCCAGCGCCCCGGGGTCGCCCGGCGGCACCATCAGCCCGGCCTCGCCGCCGCAGAGCAGCTCGCGCAGCGCGGGCAGGTCGCTGGCGACCACCGGCGTTCCCAGGGCCATCGCCTCCACCGGCTTCAGCGGCGTCACCAGCCGGCAGACCCGCTCGTCGGACCGGGGCACCACCAGCACGTCCAGCGCCGCCTGGGCGCGCAGCGCCTCGTCCCGGTCCACCCGGCCGGGCAGCACGCACAGCTCGGACAGGCCCAGCTCGCGCACGGTCGCCTCCACCTCCGGCCGGGCCCTGCCGTCCCCCACCAGCAGCAGGTGGGCCGGGACGCCCCGGTCGCGGAGGAGCGCCACCGCCCGCACCAGGGAGGTGAAGCCCTCGTAGCCGACGATGCTGGAGACCGAGCCCACCACGAAGTCGCCGGCCTCCAGGCCGTGCGCGCAGCGGAACGCGTCGCCGTCGGGGCGGGCGTCCAGCAGCGCCGGGTCCACCGCGTTGGGCGCCAGCACGATCCGGTCCTCGTCGGCGCCGCGCGCCACCAGCTCGGCCCGCATCGTCTCGGACAGCGTCACCACCGCGTCGGCCGCGCGGACCAGCGCCGACTCGCGCTCCACGATGAGCCGGTGCCGCTCGCCGCCGCGCGCCGCCTCCCCGGCCGCCGACAGCCAGGTCTCCTCCAGGAACCCGCGCACCTCATAGACCACGGGCAGCCCCAGCCGGGCCCCGGCGGCCACCGCGATCGAACCGTTGCGGTGGTCGGTCGCGGCGTGCAGCACCGACGGCCGCAGCTCGCGGGCGAGCGCGCACACCGCGTCGGCGCCCGCGTCGATCTGCCCGGCCAGCCCGCCCGGCAGCTCCCGGCCCGGGTGCACCCGGTGGTGGCCGATGCCGTCCAGCTCGTAGCGGTCGGGGGTCCCCGGCGGAGCGTCCAGCGGCCACCCGGGGAAGGCCACCACGCTCGGGTCGAGCCCGGCGTCGCGCTGCGCGGTGACGATCCGGTGCGTGCGCACCGTGTAGCCGGCCGAGGTCTTCGGCAGCGCGTTGGAGACCACGTGCAGCACCCGCCCGGGGACCGCGTCCAGCGGCGGCCCCTCCCGGGCGGGGAGCTCCGGCAGCGGACCGAGCGCGCGCCGCTCCCCGCGCAGCCGCTCGTACAGCAGCGCGGCGGTGCCGTGGCCGGCGGTGAACGGGCGCACCTCGGCCTCGGCCTCGGCCATCCTGCCCTGCTCGAACAGGAGCCGGGCGCGGCGCACCCCGACCGCGCCGCCCAGCGACACCGCGTAGGGCGGCGGCAGCGCGGGGAGGGCGCGCAGCGCCGACTCGGTCATCCGGGGCCGCTCCGCGGCGGACAGCACCGCGGCGATCCGGCGCGCCGCGCGCAGGCCGCGCCGGGTGGGCTCGCCCGCCTCCCCGGTCAGCCCCGGCATCCGCCGCCGGGCCTCGTCCACCTCCTCGCCGGCGGCGAGCAGCAGCAGGGCCAGCGCGGGGCGGCGGGGCCGCCGGTCGGCCGGCGCGTCCGGGCCGCCCTCCGGGTCGGCGAACCGGCGCACCCGCTCGGCCAGTCCGGGGGAGAGGCGGCGGGCGGTCCGCAGCCCGGCCCGGGCGGCGCCGTCCCGGATCCGGTCGGCGAGCGAAGGGGCCGCCGCGGCCTGCGCGGACGCGGCCTCGGCCGCAGGGCGCCGCGGCGCTGCGGGGCGGCTGGTCTGGGTGGGGGAGCGTCGGTCGGGCACCTTGCCGAGTCTGCTCCCACCGGTGCCCGGGCGGGACCCCGCACCCGTCTTCCTCCCGGTGAATTCCCCGGACCGAACACCTGCGTTCACCGGCGGTTCGCCGAGCGTCGCCGCGCGGACGCGCAGCGCGGCGCCCGGGTTCACCGGCCGAAGGGAAAGTGATCCCGGTCAGAAGGGGACGGGGTGTTTAACGCGGAGCGCTGAACTCCCGGCCCGAGCGGGGCGTCCCTTCTCATGGGAACGCGGACGACCGCGCGGACGACCGTCCGATGCGGGGGGACCAGGGAAAACGGGGGGATCACGTCATGTCTGTGATGAGCAGGGCGGCGGCCGTACTGGCTTCGGGGGCGCTGGCGCTGTCGATCGGCCTCAGCGGGGCGCCGGCGGCACTGGCCGACGGCCCGAACACGCCGCCCGGGGTCAAGGCCGAGGTGGAGTCCTGCGCCTGGCCGAAGTACAAGAAGGGCGACCGGGCCTGGCAGGTGTCCTTCGCCGGATACCTGCTGAGCGCCTACGGGTACGATCCCGGCGGCCACGGGGACCGCTTCGGCGGGAAGCTGGAGCGGGCGCTGAAGAAGTACCAGAAGAAGCGCGACATCCCGAGCACGGGCCGGCTCGACACCGAGACCTGGGCCGCGCTGCGCTCCGGCTTCGGCCTGGCCAAGCAGGGCGACCAGGGCGACAAGGTCAGGGCGGTGCAGAAGGCGCTGCAGTCCTACGGGTACGAGACCCGGGCCGCCACCGATCCGGACGGCATCTTCGGTCCGAAGACCAGGAAGGCCGTGATCGCGTTCCAGAAGAAGGTCGGCATCGACGCGGACGGCATCGTCGGCACCATCACCTTCCGGGCGCTGGTCACCGGAGCCACCTGCCACCGGCTCGGGCTGGTCTGAGCGGGTCCGGCGGAGCGGCGGAGGGCCGGCACCTCGATCCGGGGGTGCCGGCCCTCCGCCGCGCGCGGGGCGGTGAAGGGCCGGTCCGCGGGGAAGATCCCTGGGAGGGCGGTATGCAGCGGACCGGGGGGACCCGCCGTGATCAGGGAGGAATAGTCCACTGTGCCCGGGTGCTGAATAAAGCGCTGTCCCGGTGCCGCGCAGCGCAGTAGGTTGATCGAGCACATGCCGTCCCCAACCCGGATGGCATGTGCTTTTTCGGGCGTATGCCGCCGCCGGGGCGACCGATGATCCGACCGGTCGGCGCGACACGACAGGGGGCCGCATGCCGCAGGAAAGTCCCGACGACGCCGGGGCAGGGGGGCCGGACAGGAACCGGAAGGTCTTCCTGCGCGGTCTCAAGGTGCTGTGGGTCGCGATGCGCGGCGAACCCGCGGTGTTCGGCGTCGCCGTCTTCGGCGCCTCCCTGCACGCCGCGATCACCGTGGCCTCCTCCTGGGTGCTGGGCCGCATCACCGACCAGGTGATCCTGCCGGCGTTCGCCGACGGGCGCACCACCGCCGCCGCGCTCACCGCGGCCGCCGCCGCGATGCTCGCCGTCGGCCTGTTCAAGGCGATCGGCCTCGCCCTGCGCCGGCTCTACGCCGGCCTCATGCAGTTCCGCATGCAGGCCCGCTACCGCCGCGCGGTCGCCCGCAAGTACCTCAGGCTGCCGCTCTCCTGGCACCACCGCCACCCCACCGGGCAGCTGCTCTCCAACGCCAACGCCGACGTCGAGGCCGCCTGGCAGCCGCTGGCCCCGCTGCCGATGGTGGTCGGCAGCCTGTTCATGCTGCTGATCGCCGCGGTCGCGATGCTCATCACCGACCCGGTGCTGGCCCTGGTCGGCTTCGTCGTCTTCCCGCTGCTGTTCGCGATCAACGTCGTCTTCCAGCGCAAGGTGTCCCCGGTGGCCACCCGCGCCCAGGCGCTGCGCGCCCAGGTCAGCGAAGTGGCGCACGAATCCTTCGACGGCGCCCTGGTGGTCAAGACCCTCGGCCGGGAGGACACCGAGACCGAGCGGTTCACCGCCGCCGCGCACCGCCTCCGCGACGCCCAGATCCGGGTCGGCCGGATGCGCGGCATGTTCGACCCCGTCATGGAGGCCCTGCCCAACCTGGGCGTGCTCGCCGTGCTGCTGGTCGGCATGTGGCGGCTGTCCACCGGCGCGATCGACCCCGGCGAGCTGGTCCAGATGGCCTACCTGTTCACCCTGCTCTCGCTGCCCATCCGCTCCTTCGGCTGGCTCCTGGGCGACCTGCCGCGCAGCGTCGTCGGCTGGGACCGGGTGCAGGCCGTCCTCGCCGCGAAGGGCGCCATGCCGCACGGCGACGGCGCCCTGGGCGGCACCGGCGGCATCCGGCTCGCCACCGAAGGGCTCTCCTTCTCCTACGAGGACGGCTACACCGCCGACGGCGCCGGCAGCGACCTGGCCGACGCCCCGGAGGCCGCAGGCGAGCGCGCCCGCACCACCGTCCTGCACGACGTCGACCTGGAGATCGCCCCCGGCCGCACCGTCGCGATCGTCGGCCCCACCGGCTCCGGCAAGTCCACCCTGACCACCCTGCTGACGCGGCTGGTCGACCCGGACGCCGGCACCGTCCGCTACGACGGCGCGGACGTGCGCGGCCTCGCCAAGGGCGCGATCTCCGGCGTCGCCGCCCTCGTCCCGCAGACCACCTTCGTCTTCGAGGACACCATCCGGGACAACGTCGCGCTCGGCGCCGACGTCTCCGACGACGACGTGTGGGCCGCGCTGCGGCTCGCCCGCGCCGACTCCTTCGTCGCCGCCCTCCCCGCGGGCCTGGACACCCGGCTCGGCGAGCGCGGCACCAGCCTCTCCGGCGGCCAGCGGCAGCGCCTCGCCCTGGCCAGGGCCGTGGTCCGCCGCCCCCGGCTGCTCATCCTGGACGACGCCACCTCCGCGGTCGACCCGCAGGTCGAAGCCGAGATCCTGGCCGGGCTGCGGGACACCGAGCTGGCCGCGACCGTGGTCGTGGTCGCCTACCGCAGAGCCACCATCGAGCTCGCCGACGAGGTGGTCTTCCTGGACCGCGGCACCGTCACCGACCGCGGCACCCACGACGAGCTGCTGGCCCGCTCGCCCGGCTACGAGCGCCTGGTGACCGCCTACGAGCGGGCCGCGGCCGAGCGCGCCGCCGCCGCGCAGACCGAGACCTTCGCCGAGACCGAGGAGGCCGCCCGATGACCGCCCCGTCCACCACCCGGAAGGGGCGCCCCGCCCGCGACGGCGGCGGGGAGGGGCCGCGCGGCGCCGCCCCCGCCCTGCACCGCTCCACCGACTCCGCGCTCGGCACCATCCGGCGCGGACTGGAGCTCTCCCCGGAGTTCACCCGGGGCCTGGGCTGGACCCTGCTGTTCGCGGTGGTCGCCACCGCCGGCAAGGTGGTCGTGCCGCTGGCCGTCCAGCAGATCATCGACAACGGCGTCGGCACCGGCGGCAGCGGCCCCGACATGCGGTTCGTCGCCACCGCCGTCGGGCTGTGCACCGCGGCGCTGGCCGTCACCGCGGTCTGCTCCTACCTGATGAACGTCCGGCTCTACCGGGCCACCGAGTCCGGCCTGGCCACCCTGCGCCGCAAGGCGTTCCGGCACGTCCACGACCTGTCCGTGCTGACCCAGAACAGCGAGCGCAAGGGCGCCCTGGTCTCCCGGGTCACCGCCGACGTCGACCAGATCAGCACCTTCATGCAGTGGGGCGGCCTGCTGCTCATCGTCAGCTCCGGCCAGCTGGTCATCGCCACCGTGCTGATGGCCGTCTACTCCTGGCAGCTGACCCTGGTGGTGTGGATCTGCTTCCTGCCGCTGCTCTACGGCGCGCGCTGGCTGCAGGGCCTGCTCTCCAAGGCCTACCTCAAGGTGCGGGAGCGCACCGGCGACATGCTCGGCGCGGTCGGGGAGACCGTCACCGGCGCCGCCGTCATCCGCGCCTACGGCACCGAGGAGCGCACCGCCCGCCGCATCGACGAGACCGTGCTCGCCAACCGCGCCGCCCAGGTCAGGGCGCAGCGGCTGTCCATGGCGGTCTCCCCGTTCGCCGAGATGGTCGCCGCGGTCGGCAACGCCGCGGTGATCGTGGTCGGCGTGCTGCTGGGCGTCGGCGGCCAGCTCACCCCCGGCGAGCTCGTCGCCTTCCTCTTCCTGGTCACCCTCTTCATCCAGCCGATGATGATGGCCACCGAGATCTTCAACGAGGCGCAGAACGCCATCGCCGGCTGGCGCCGGGTGCTGGGCGTGCTGGACACCGTCCCGGACATCGCCGACCCCGGCGAGGCCGGCCGGGAGCTGCCGCGCGGCCCGGTCGAGGTCCGCTTCGAGGAGGTCCGCTACTCCTACCCCGAGGGGCCGGTGGTGCTGGACGGCGTCGACGAGGAGATCGCCCCCGGCACCCGGCTCGCCGTGGTCGGCGAGACCGGCTCCGGGAAGACCACCTTCGTCAAGCTGCTCACCCGGCTGATGGACCCCGACGCCGGCCGGGTCCGGCTGGACGGCGTGGACCTGCGCGAGGTCGCCTTCTCCTCGCTCCGCCGCCGCGTGGTGATGGTCCCCCAGGAGGGCTTCCTCTTCGACAGCTCGCTCGGCGACAACATCCGGTTCGCCCGGCCCGAGGCCACCGACGCCGAGCTGGAGGCCGCCATCGCCGAACTCGGCCTGGGGGAGTGGCTCGCCGGCCTCGCGCACGGCCTGGACACCCCGGTCGGGCAGCGGGGCGAATCGCTGTCGGCCGGCGAGCGCCAGCTCGTCGCCCTGGTCCGCGCCTACGTCGCCGACCCCGACCTGCTCGTCCTGGACGAGGCCACCTCGGCGGTCGACCCGCACACCGAGGTCCGCATCCAGCGGGCCCTGGACCGGCTCACCCGCGGCCGCACCTCGGTCGCGATCGCGCACCGCCTCTCCACCGCCGAGGCCGCCGACGAGGTGCTGGTCTTCGACGCCGGGCGGATCGTCCAGCGCGGCCCGCACGCCCGGCTGGTCGCCGAACCGGGCGTCTACGCCGACCTGTACGCCTCCTGGGTGCGCAGCTCCGCCTGACCCCGGTGAAAGCGGCAGGGGAGGGGCCGCCCGTGCGGGGCGGCCCCGCGGGTCAGCGCTCGCGGGCGGCCCACCAGTGCGCGGCCAGGACCTCCGCGACCAGCGGCTCGGTCAGCAGCGCGACGTCGGGATCGGTGTCGCCGAGGTAGCGCACCACCTCGGCGGCGCCGTCCACCGGGCGCCCCACCGCCACGAACCGCCCGCGCAGCTGCAGCAGGTGCTCGGCGAACCGCTCGTCGTAGTGCGAGCCGGCGAACAGCACCGCCCGGTAGTCGGAGACCGCCGCCAGGTGCCGCCCGGTGTGCGACCACTCCGCCGTCTCATAGGCCGAGGAGGCCAGCACCGGGCCCTGCCGCAGCGCCAGCGCGGCCTGCTCCGCCGACGCGACGCGCCCGGCCGGCGCCACCATGTGCACCGCACCCGAATCGCAGGCCAGCGCCGCGGCGGCCGCGGGCACCCAGGACCGGGCGCCCTCCAGCAGCTGCGCGCAGGCGTTCGAGGCACGGCGCAGCGTCGGCGCCAGCGTCGCCGAACTCCCCAGCGGCGGGGCGCCCAGCCGGTACCCCAGGTGCAGCAGGAGCGCCAGCGCCAGCTGGTGGCCGCGGCAGGCCAGCCCGCTCCTCTCCCGCTCCGCCCCCAGCGGCGCCAGCACGTCGGCGTAGCGGGCCGCGGGCGAGGCCGCGTCGTCGGTCACCACGATGATCGCCGAGGCGCCCACGTAGCGGTCGAGCGCGGTGCACAGCTCCCGCCGGCCCCCGCCGACGTCCACCGCCACCACCAGCGTCGCCGGACCCGGCGGCAGGGTCGCCTCGGCCGAGGGGAACTCCGCCACCGCGCTCAGCCCGGCCAGCCGCATCCGGAACGCCGCCGCGGCGCACGCCTGGCGCGCCGACCCGGTGCCCAGCAGCAGTATCCCCGCGGGCTCGTCCTCCACCAGGGCCGGCAGCGCCGCGAACGGGTCGTGGCGGTCCAGGCGGTCGGCGAGCGCGTTCAGCGCGGCGGGCTTGCCCGCGAGATCGGCGGAGAGCAGCTGGGCGGTCACGGAGCTCCTTCGTCGGGCGGCGGCATCGACCCGACGATACTCAGCCCGGCGGACCGGCGCCGACGCCCGCCGCACCCGGGCCCCGCGCCGGCTATGGCCATTCTCACCGCGCCCGCCCGCGCGCGCGGGGGCGACCCGGCGGAGCGGCGCCGGAGAGCGGCCATAGGCTGTGACCATGAGCGGCCGCCCACCCACCGAGGAAGCGGCGAGCGGCACCGGGCTGGACCCCGGCATCGCCGCCCGCCTCAAGCGCAACCCCGACGGCCTCGTCCCGGCCGTGGTCCAGCAGCACGACACCGGCGAGGTGCTGATGCTGGCCTGGATGGACGACGAGGCCCTCGCCCGCACCCTGCGCACCCGCGCCGGCACCTACTGGTCCCGCAGCCGCGGCGAGTACTGGGTCAAGGGCGCCACCTCCGGCAACGTGCAGCGGGTCGTCTCCGTCGCCCTCGACTGCGACGGGGACACCCTGCTGGTCAAGGTCGACCAGGCCGGCGGCGCCTGCCACACCGGCGACCGGACCTGCTTCGACGCCGACCCGCTGCCGCTGGACGGCACCGGGGGCCCGCGGTGACCGGGGCGGCCCGCGCGCCCCGGCGCGAGTACGCGCTCACCGCGCTCGCCGCGGCCGCCGGCGCGGCCGGCCTGATCGCCGCCACCGGGCAGACCTGGGCCGAGGGCACCGTCGCCATGCCCGGCCCGGTCGCCGACGTCTCCGTGCGCCTCACCGGCACCGGGCTGGCCCCGGCCGCCGCGGCCCTGGGCTGGGCCGGGCTGGCCGCACTCGCCGCGGTCGCCGCCACCGCCGGGCGCGCCCGGATCGCCGTCGGCGCGCTCATGGCGCTCTTCGGCGGTGCGGCGCTCGCCGTGCTGTGGACCGGGACCCGCCCCGGCCGGCTCGCCGCCGCCGTCGCCGAGCAGGCCGCCGCCACCGGCGGCGCGGCCGCCCCGCACCCGCTGTGGACCTGGCCCGCGGTGGCCGCGGCCGGTGCCGCGCTGCTCGCCGCCGCGGGGGCGGCGACCGCGCTCCGGGGCCCGTCGTGGCCCGGAATGAGCAGCAGGTACGATCGCCACAGCGCCCCCGCGAGGGGGCCGCGCAGCGGCCCGGCCGACCCCGCGGACCTGTGGAAGTCGCTCGACGGAGGCGACGACCCCACCCTGGACCCCGCGCCCGGAGCGGCCGGGGCCGCCGCCGGCCGGGGGCCCGCCGACCCTGAAACAGCAGAGCACGACCGCGCCCGCGTCACGGGCGCCCAGGCAGCACAGAAGGAGCCCTGATGGCCGACGCACACCACGAGGAGCACGAGGACCACGGCAACACCGTCGCCGCGTGGTTCCTCACCATCTCCTGGATCGTGGCCTGGTCCGTTGCGGCCGTGGGCATCATGATCGGCGGGGACATGGCCGCGTGGACCGGCATCGCCCTGGGGGCCAGCGTCGTCCTCGCGGTGATCGCCGGTGTGATGAAGAAGGCGGGCCTCGGCCGCAAGGAGCCCCGCCCGGTCCCGCCGACCCGCGAGGAGTGGGAGGCCGCCCGCACCTCCTCCGCCGCCGAGGCCGGCGCGGAGAAGGGCGAGCCCGCCCCGGCCGGAGCCAAGTAGCCTCCCTCCGCCTCCCCGGACGCCGCCCGGAACAGAACCCGTCGAAGGCGTCCGAAAAAGGCGGAACCGAACCGCGTCGCAGACCGTCGAAACGGTCTGCGACGCGGTTTTTTCGTACCGAGGGTGCAAAGATGCGCGCAGAGGGCCGCATATCTGGCATGATGCTGTCCGTTCTGCGGCGCATTGAGGCGAGCCACCCCCGGCCCTGAAAACCGCTGGCTCCCGAGCCGCCCCCGCCGCTGCGCGGCGCCGCGGTTTTTCATTGCCGTCTTCAGAAAGTTGTACGCTGACATGAGCTATGGACCTCCCCCCGGACCGCCCCCCGGTGGCGGTTACGGCCCCCCGCAGGGCGGTCAGCCGATGGGCGAGAAGCCCGATGTCGGAATCGCCGGTGTCATCTTCTCCCTGCTCTGCTGCTGGCCGCTGGGCATCCCGGCGCTGGTCTTCCAGCTGAAGATCGACAACCAGTGGGGCCAGGGCGACTTCCAGGGCGCCCAGGAGTCCGCGGACAAGGCGAAGAAGTTCCGCAACATCGCCTTCATCCTCGGCAGCATCTCCTACGGGCTCAGCCTCATCATCTGGATCATCTCCGTCTTCGTCCTCGGCGCGGCGGCCACCTCCGCCAACGAGGACATCCAGGAGCTCGAGCAGATGCAGGAGAGCTACGGGGACTACAACACCGAGGACCTCGACCAGATGAACGAGGACCTGGACCAGCTGAACGAGGACCTCGAGCAGGACCTGCAGGACCTCGAGACCTCCGGCGAATACTGATCGGCGCCCCGCCCGCCGCGGCGCGGGCGGAACCGGTCGGCACGGCGCCGCACACCCGGTGTGCGGCGCCGCGCGCTTTCCCCTTCCGGTACCGGGGCCCGGCCGGGCCCCGGTACCGGAGACCCTGACCTAAGGTGGAGGCCGTGGACGAGACGGCGAACAGAACCGAACCGCACCCCCCGCAGGGCGCCCCCGCGGGGCCGTTCCCGCGCACCCGGGCCCTCATCGGCCGGGTACACCCCGCGACCTGGCCGCTCCTGCTCGGCGCCGCCGGCCTGGCCGGGACCGTCATGGTGCACTTCGTCGACCCCAACGAGCCGGGCCACTACCCCACCTGCCCCTGGCTCACCGTCACCGGGACCTGGTGCCCCGGCTGCGGCACCATGCGCGCCGTGCACGCGCTGAGCAACTTCGACATCGCCGGCGCCCTGGAGATGAACGTCTTCCTGGTCGCGATGGTGCCCTACCTGCTCTACCACTACGCCACCTGGCTCTACGGGGCGTTCCGCCCGCGCACCCGGCCGCCCCGGCCGTGGACCCGCGGGCGCCGCATCCTCAACGCCGCCTGGCTCTGGTTCCTGCTCGTCGGGATCATCGCCTTCTGGGTCCTCCGCAACACCCCGATCGGGCTCTTCCTCGCCCCCGGCGGAGAGCCGGCCGTTTCGCCCCTGTCCGGGTAGGAACGCGCCCCGGGGAACCGCGGACCCCCGCCGCGGAACCGCAGGGCGGTGGCCGCTCCGCGACCCGGGGTGGATACGATCGGACGGAATCGGGGCCGCCGCCGCAGCAGCCCGGCGCCGGCCGGCCCGCGCCGCGGGCACCCGACCGCCCTGAGCCGCGGGCGGCGGGGCGCACCGGCGCCGGAACCACGACTACCTGGAGGGGGCAGGCCCACGTGAGCGTGCTCGACGAGATCCTCGACGGGGTGCGCGAAGACCTCGCCGCACGGCAGGCGGCCACGCCGCTGGAGAGCCTGAAGGAGAAGGCGGAGTCCGTCCCCCGGCCGCAGGACGTCGCCGCGGCCCTGCGCCGCCCCGGCGTCCAGGTCATCGCAGAGGTGAAGCGCGCCAGCCCGTCCAAGGGCGCCCTGTCCGCCATCGCCGACCCGGCGGCGCTCGCCCGCGACTACGCCGACGGCGGCGCCGCCCTGATCAGCGTGCTGACCGAGCGCCGCCGGTTCGCCGGCAGCCTGGAGGACCTGGCCGCGGTGCGCGCCGCGGTCCCCACCCCGCTGCTCCGCAAGGACTTCGTGGTCAGCTCCTACCAGCTCTGGGAGGCGCTGGTGCACGGCGCCGACGCCGTGCTGCTCATCGTCGCCGCCCTGGAGCAGGACGCCCTCGTCTCGCTGGTGGAGCGCGCCGGATCGCTCGGCCTGACCCCGCTGGTCGAGGTGCACACCGAGGCCGAGGTGGAGCGCGCGGTGGCCGCCGGCGCCACCGTCATCGGCGTCAACGCCCGCGACCTGACCACCCTCAAGGTCGACCGGGGCACCTTCGCCCGGGTCGCCCCCGCCATCCCGGACTCCGCGGTCAAGATCGCCGAGTCCGGCGTGCGCGGCCCGCACGACCTGCTCGCCTACGCCGGCTCCGGAGCCGACGCGGTCCTCGTCGGTGAGAGCCTGGTCATCGGGCGCCACCCGCGCGCCGCCGTCGCCGACCTGGTCACCGCGGGCGCGCACCCGGCGCTGCGGGACCGGCGCTGAGCCAGGGGGAGGAGCCGATGCGGCCGCCGGAGCGGGCGGGGTGGGGACGGCGCAGGCGATGGCCCTAGGGAGTCCGCGCCCGCGGCCTCCCGCCACCGATCCGCCCACGATCACGAACACGGCTCGGCCGGGCGAACCCGGCCAGGAGAACGACATGACAACCGCATCCGACCGCCCCGAGGCGGCGCCGGCGCAGCCCGACGCCCTCGGGCACTTCGGCCGCTACGGCGGCCGCTTCGCACCCGAGGCGCTCGTCGCCGCCCTGGACGAGGTCGCCGAGGCCTGGGAGAAGGCCCGCACCGACGCCGCCTTCCAGCGGGAGCTCGCCGACCTGCTGCGCGACTACACCGGCCGGCCCAGCCCGCTCACCGAGGCCCGCAACTTCGCCGAGCACGCCGGCGGCGCCCGCATCCTGCTCAAGCGCGAAGACCTCAACCACACCGGCTCGCACAAGATCAACAACGTGCTGGGCCAGGCGCTGCTCACCAAGCGGATGGGCAAGACCCGGGTGATCGCCGAGACCGGCGCCGGGCAGCACGGCGTGGCCACCGCCACCGCCTGCGCCCTGCTCGGCCTGGAGTGCGTCATCTACATGGGCGAGGAGGACACCCGCCGGCAGGCGCTCAACGTCGCCCGGATGCGCATGCTCGGCGCCGAGGTCGTCCCGGTCACCATCGGCAGCCGCACCCTCAAGGACGCGATCAACGAGGCGTTCCGTGACTGGGTGGCCAACGTCGACCGCACGCACTACCTGTTCGGCACCGTCGCCGGGCCGCACCCCTTCCCGGCCCTCGTCCGCGACCTGCACTTCGTGGTCGGCGCCGAGGCCCGCGAGCAGGTCCTCCAGCGCACCGGCCGGCTCCCCGACGCGGTCGCGGCCTGCGTCGGCGGCGGCTCCAACGCGATGGCGATCTTCGCCGCCTTCATCCCCGACGCCGACGTCGCCCTGTACGGCTTCGAGGCCGGCGGCGACGGGGCGGAGACCGGCCGCACCGCCGCCTCCATCACCGCCGGATCCCCCGGCGTGTTCCACGGCGCCCGCACCTACGTCCTCCAGGACGAGCACGGCCAGACCCTGCCCAGCCACTCCATCTCCGCCGGGCTGGACTACCCCGCCGTCGGCCCCGAGCACGCCCACCTCGCCGACACCGGCCGGGCCCGCTACGAGCCGGTCACCGACGCCGAGGCGATGGAGGCCTTCCGGCTGCTCTGCCGCACCGAGGGCATCATCCCGGCGATCGAGAGCGCGCACGCCCTGGCCGGCGCACGCCGGCTCGGCGAGAGGCTCGGCCCCGACGCCGTGGTCCTGGTGAACCTCTCCGGGCGCGGCGACAAGGACGTGGACACCGCGGCCGCCTACTTCGGCCTCGTGGACGAGGAGGGACAGGCGTGACCACCGCACTGCAGACCAGGCTGGCCGAGACCCGCGCGGCCGGCCGCGCCGCGCTGGTCGGCTACCTCCCCGCCGGCTTCCCCGACCCGGACTCCTCGGTGCGGGTCATCCGCGCGATGGTCGAGGGCGGCTGCGACGTGGTCGAGGTCGGGCTGCCCTACTCCGACCCGATGATGGACGGCCCCACCATCCAGCGGGCCGCGGACACCGCGCTGGCCGCCGGGACCACCCCGGCCGACGTGCTGCGCGTGGTCCAGGCCACCGCGGACACCGGCGCCGCGGCGCTGGTGATGTCCTACTGGAACCCGATCGAGCGGTACGGGGCCGACCGGTTCGCCGCCGACCTGGCCGCCGCCGGCGGGGCCGGCGTCATCACCCCCGACCTCCTCCCCGAGGAGGCGGGGGAGTGGACCGCGGCCACCGACGCGCACGGCCTGGACCGGATCTTCCTGGTCGCGCCCTCCTCCACCGACGAGCGGCTGCGGCTGACCACCGCCGCCTCCAGCGGCTTCGTCTACGCCGCCTCGCTGATGGGGGTGACCGGTACCCGGGCGCAGGTCGCGGGCACCGCGGAGAAGCTGGTGCTGCGCACCCGCGAGGCGATCGGCGGCACCGGGCTGCCGGTCTGCGTGGGCCTGGGCATCTCCACCGGGGCGCAGGCCGCCGAGGTGGCCGGCTACGCCGACGGGGTCATCGTCGGAGCCGGGTTCTGCAAGCGGGTCCTGGACGCCCCGGACCTGGACGCGGCCTGCGCCGCGGTCCGGTCCTTCGCCGAGGAGCTCGCGGAGGGGGTGCGCTCGGCGGGGAAGGCGGACACCCGGTGAGAATCGGGTAAGAGAGGCGTTTTCTTCCTGGGAAGAGGAATGCTCCGGGCGGCCGGTGGCGCTAGGGTTCGAGACGCCGCGGCGCACCGGCGGCGCGACGGGCCGGCCGGTGCGCGGCCCGATCCGCCGTGCACAGGACGGCGGGACCGGGGGTCGCGGCGCGGTCACATAAAGTAGGCTCCGCTTCGACCCCCGGCCCGGCGGTCCGCCGCCGGCCGCCGAGCACCGCCCGCCCTCAGGGAAGTTGACATGGACTCCACCGATAACCCGACCGAGACAGCGCCCGGCGGCCCCGCCGGGGACGCCCCCGCCCCGCGGTCGCGCTGGGCGGCCGTCCAGCCCTGGGTCACCCTCGCGGCCCGCGTCGCCCTGGCCGGCATCCTCGGCTACGCGGCCTACTCCAAACTGCCGGTCGCGCTCTCCATCCAGTCCGTCGAGGCCTACGACCTCTTCCCCGACCCGGTCAACGAGTTCATCGGCATCACCCTGCCGCTGCTGGAGTTCGCCCTGGCGCTGCTCCTGCTGGCCGGCCTGGCCACCCGGTACGCCGGCGCGGCCACCGGGCTGCTCATGGCGGTCTTCATCGTCGGCATCGTCTCGGCCTGGGCCCGCGGCCTCAACATCGACTGCGGCTGCTTCGGCACCGGGGGCCCGGTCGCCCCCGGGGAGACCGCCTACGGCGTCGACATCGCGCGCGATATCGGCTTCATGGCCCTAGCCGGTATCGTCATGGTCTGGCCGCGCTCGCCGCTCTCCCTCGACCGGTTCGCCGGACTCTACCGCTGAGCGGACCGGCGGCCCGGCCGCGCCCGCACGGGCCCCGGGCAGCGAGCACACCCACACGGCGCCCCGCAGCCGCGGGGCCGGCATCGAACCCGACGTAGAACGGTGAACGGCTGATGAGCAAGGCGGCGCGGCGCGAGGCCCGCGAACGGATCAAACAGCAGCGGCTCGCGGAGGAGCGCAAGCGCAAGCGGAACAAGGTCCTGGTCATCGGCGCGGCGGTGGTCGTCGTCGCGCTGATCCTGGGCGGCGGCTACTTCTGGTTCGCCTCCGACCGGGACGGCGGGGACACCGAGGTCGCCCTGCCCCCGCAGACCCTCCAGCAGGACGGCAGCGTGGTGCTGGCCAAGGAGGGCGCCCAGGCCCCGGTCGTCGAGGTCTACGCCGACTTCCAGTGCCCGGCCTGCAAGCAGTTCGAGACCGCGAGCGGCTCCACCCTGCAGGAGCTGGCCGCCGCGGGCGAGGCCGTGGTGCACTACCGGCCGGTGAGCATCTTCGCCCTCCAGCCCGACCCGATCAGCACCAACTCGCTGCGCGGCGCCGCCGCCGCCCGGGCCGCGGCCGACGCCGGGAAGTTCGTCGAGTACAACGACATCCTCTTCGAGAACCAGCCGGTCGAGGGCAGGCCCGGCTTCGCGGTCGAGGACCTCAAGAAGTGGGGCGAGGAGGCGGGCATCACCGACCCCGCCTTCGCCGAGCGGGTCGACGCCGAGGCCGCCGCCGCCGAGCGGTTCGCCAAGGAGTACGCGCCCGCCCTGGTCGAGGACGCCCGGAAGCAGATGTCCGACCAGCAGATCGGCGCCATGCCGGTCACCGACCTCATCGCCTGGGGCGACGAGAACGGCCACGACTCCTCCTTCCTGGACGACACCTACGTCCAGCAGGTCCTCCAGGCCACCACCGACGTCAACGGCCGCTACTCCGGCGCCAACGCGTTCAGCGGCACCCCCACCGTCTACCTCAACGGCCAGAAGATGGGCGACGAGATGTACTCCGCCTCCGGCCTGCGCGACGCCGTCGCCGCGGCCGGTCCGGGCGAGGTGCAGAGCGAGCCGCTGGAGAGCGGCGACGGGGCGGCGGCCGAGGAGGACGGCAAGGACGGCGGGAAGAAGGACGGCGACGCCGCCGAGGACGAGAACGCATCCGCATCCCCCGAGGCCAAGGAATAGCCAGCAGAGATGACCACCCCTGTGACCACCCTGCCCCACGCGGCCGCCGAGGGGGCGGCCGGGGCCGGCCGCACCCTCGCGGCGATCCCCAGCCCGCCGATGAGCGGCATCGAGATCGGCCCCCTCACCATCCACTTCTACGCGCTGTGCATCCTGGCGGGCGTCATCGCCGCCGTCGCCTGGAGCGAGCGCCGCTGGGCCGCGATGGGAGGCGAGAAGGGCACCATCATGGACCTGGCGGTGCCCGCCGTGATCCTCGGCCTCATCGGCGGCCGGATCTACCACGTCATCACCGACTACCAGCTCTACTTCGGCGAGGGCCGGGAACCGATCCGCGCCCTGTTCATCTGGGAGGGCGGTCTCGGCATCTGGGGCGCCGTCCCGCTCGGCGCGCTCGGCGTGTGGCTGGTCGCCCGGCAGCGCGGCCTGTCCATGTCCAAGCTCTCCTTCGCCATCGCGCCGGCCCTCCCGCTGGCCCAGGCCTTCGGCCGCTGGGGCAACTACTTCAACCAGGAGCTCTTCGGCGCCCCCACCGACCTGCCCTGGGCGCTGCACGTCTCCGCCGACAACGGCATCCCGGCCGGCTACATCCCCGGTGAGACCACCTACCACCCCACCTTCCTCTACGAGTCGCTGTGGTGCCTCGGGCTGGCCGCCCTGCTCGCCTGGCTGGGCCGGCGCCACACCGACCGGCTGGGCGGCGGGCGGCTCTTCGCGGTGTACGTCATGGGCTACTGTGTGGGGCGGTTCTGGATCGAATACCTCCGGGTGGACCCGGCCCACGACATCCTCGGCCTGCGCCTGAACAACTGGACGTCGATCCTGGTCTTCCTGCTGGCCCTGGCCTACTTCGTGTGGGCCGGGCAGCGGCTGGACCGCTTCTCCACCCGGGTCGTGCCCGTCGGCAGGGAGGCGGGCACCCAGGTGTTCGACACCGACCCCGCCTCCGGAGACCGGGACGGCGGCGGCACCGCTCCGGGAGCGGACGCCTCCGACCGGACCGAGCCCCCGGCCGGGGACTCAAACCGGGACGAGGAGCGTTCCTCCACCGGCGGGGAGGAGCCCGAGGAGCGGGAGCCCGCCGAGGAGCGCCCCTCCGCCGCCGGGGAGAAGCCCGGCGGGGCGGAGGAGGCCGAGACCGCGGAGAGCGGCACCGAGGACGCGGAGACCACCGCGAACGGGACCGCCGCCGGGGCCTCCGGAACCGAACGCGACGAATAGGCGCCGGCGCCGCCGCGGACAGGACGCGGGGGGCCCGGCGGCGCCGACGAGGATGAGTGAGAACCCAGGTGAGCAGATCCGACTCCGCGGGACGAGCGGGGCGCCGCCGGGCGAGCCGCGGCCGGCGCCACCGCGACGCCGCCCCCGCCGCCGGCGTCGCCTACCAGGAGGACGAGGAGCGCGGTTACGGCGGTGACCCCCGCGGAGGGGAGCCCTACCCGGACTCCTACGCCGAGCGGCCCGCCGAGGAGCCCTACCCCGGAGAGCCCTACGGCGACGCCTACGACGACGGGCCCTACGATGACGGGTCCTACGACGACGGGCCGGAGGAGGACGGCGCCCCCGCCGGGGCGGAACCGCTCTCCAAGGCCGAGAGGCGCGCCGAGAAGAAGCGCCGGAAGCGGGAGGAGAAGCGCGGCAAGAGCGCCGGCCGGTCCCCGCGCCGCGGCCGCCGCGCCGCGGCCGCACCGGCCGCCGCCGACCCCGTCTCCCGCTTCTCCGCCTCCGCGCTGCGCAAGGTGAGCGTCCTCGGCGACCGCCCCAACCAGGTGGTCAACAACCTCGCCGAGCAGAGCGTCCGCAAGCGCGGCACGGTCGTCCTCGGCGTCCTGCTCGCCCTCTTCGGCGTGGCCCTGGTCGCCCTGCTGGGCGTCCTCGCCTACCTGCTCGTCTCCGACTCGCCGATCGGCGGCGGCGACGAGCCCAGGCTGGAGATGCCCGAGGACGGCCACTCCACCCTGCTGCCCACCGTCTACCAGGGCTCCAGCGAAGAGCAGGAGATCTTCGACCCCATCGCCACCCGGGCCGAGGACGCACCGCCCCTGGAGGCGGAGAAGGTCTTCGGATCCGACGTGGAGAAGCTGGAGAAGGACGACTTCACCTTCGTCCTGGAGGACTCCGAGGCCACCGACACCTGCACCCAGTGGGTCTGGGGCGAGGACCTCGGCCAGTCCCTGGTCGACGCCGGCTGCACCTCCGCGGCCCGCGGCGTCTACCAGGACGAGAAGGGCGACTACGTGGCGCAGTTCACCCTGTTCGACCTCGCCGACGCCGACTCCTCCGCCGCCGTGGCCGAGACGCTCGACCCGCGCAACCTGGAGTCCGACCCCGGCTTCCTGGTGCCGATGCAGGAGGGCACCAAGGGCCTGCACGAGGGCTACAGCCAGGCCTCCGTCCAGGTCATGGGCCACTACCTGGCGGTGTTCTGGGTCGCCCGCACCAGCGGCGAGGAACCCGACAAGGACACCTCCATGGCCACCGCGGGCGTCGTCGCGATGGACGCAGCGGTCTGGGTCTACGAGGAAGTCAGCCGCGCCAAGGACGACGGAGGCGAGTGAACCGCGGGGCCGCCCGTTCCGCGGTTCCGGCTAGGATTCTCCCGCCGGGGCCCGAGGGACGCCTGCGCCCCGGTGGTCCACGTGAGCATCCCGATTCAGCGACCGAGAGGTTCCGGTGTCTTCTTCTGATTCGTCAGGCGCGGCCCCCCGGAAGGGCGGCCGGCGGAGGAAAACCGACGAGGCCGAGGGCTCCCCGGCGCCCGGTCGGCGCTCGGCGGGCTCCCGCCGCAGGCCCGAGCGGGGCGGCGCGGAGGACGGCGGCAAGAAGCGCGGCAAGGCCCTGCCGATCCTGCTCGGCGCCCTCGGCCTGGCCGTGGCCGCGCTGGCGGTCGTGCTCGTCCTCCAGTTCACCTCCTCGGGCCCCGAGGCCCCCGAGGACGCCCGCCCCTCCTCCTACACCATCGTCTACGAGTCCGAGCGGATGAGCGAGGTCCTCTCCGACCAGGAGGTCGACTCCCGCCCGCTCGCCGAAGGCGAGATGTTCGAGCGGGACAACAAGGAGATCGAGAGCCAGGGCATCACCTTCGCCCTCAAGGCCACGTCCCTGGAGGACGACTGCTCGGCCGCGGTCTGGGGCGACGAGGCCGCCGCCGCGCTCTCCGACGCCGGCTGCACCCAGGCCGCCCGGGCCGCCTACGACTCCGAGGACTACGTCGGGGTGGCGGCCCTGTTCAACCTGCGCGACGCCGAGGCGGCGCAGGCCGTCGCCGAAGCCCTGGAGCAGCCGAAGAGCCCGGAGGACAAGGGCCCCGGGTTCATCGCCAACCCCGGCGGCGAGGACCCGCTCACCCGGCTCGGCACCGGCTACAGCCGGGCGGAGGCCTCGGTCAACGGCCACTACCTGATGGTGGTCTGGGCCCAGGACAAGTCCTCCGAGGACCCGACCGAGCACCAGGACCTCACCTCGCCGCTGATCGCCCTCAACTCCTTCAAGGACCCGCTCTACCGCCGCCTGGGCGAAGTGGAGAGCAACATGGAGTTCCAGGGCGGCGGCCAGACCGGAACCGAGGGCGGTGCCGGGGCGGGCGCCGGAGCCGGGACGGGCACCGAGGGCGGTGCCGGAACCGGTGCCGGCGCGGGCGGCTCCGGAACGGACACCGGGGCCGGCGCGGGCGCCGGAACCGGAACCGGCCAGCCCGCCGGCTGACCCCGGCGGCCCCGCGTCGGGCCGCCGCGGCGGCGCCACCGCGCGTCGGACCGCCCGGACCGGCTGAGGCACCGGGCGAAGCCGCACGGCCGGAATGGGGACCGCGCGGATCGAGCGAGCCGGGGCGGCCGGGCGGCCCGGTCAGTCCTCCGCCGCGAGATCCGCGGCCGCCGCGGTCATCCCCTCGGCGGCCGCCCGCAGCTCCGCGAAGCGGTGGCCGGGCAGGTCCAGCAGAGTGCGGCCCGGGGCCCACGGCGCCCACCCGGCCACCAGGGACCGGGCGGTGCGCTTGTTCACCGGGGCGCCGTCCCGCCCGGTGACCGCGATCAGCCCCTCGCGCAGGGTGCGGGGGAGCGGGCCGTGCGCGCGCTCCTGGCAGTAGGCCAGCAGCCGCTCCGCCGCCGGGGCGCCGTCCCCCAGAGGAGCGGCGGACACCTCCACCACCGTCTCCCGGGGCCCCGGGCGGCCCTTGAGGAACCGCACCCGGAACCGCGGCTCCAGCAGCGCGCGCAGCGCCCGCTGCCCGGCGGCGTCCCGCACCTCCGGCGCCGACGACGGCACCACCGCGCGGATCCGCGGCGCCGTACCGGCCAGCAGGGCGCGGCCCAGCAGCGCCTCCCACCCGCCGGTCAGCAGCAGCACCGGATCCTCCGCCGGCACCGGCGACGCCAGCCAGGTCGCCAGCCGAACCCGGCGGGCCCCCTCGGGCAGCGCCGCCGCCGGCCAGTCGCCCACCGCCGTACCGCCGCCGAGCAGCTCCGCCGCGCCCGCGGCCCCCGCGGCGCCCGCCGCCTCCTTCGCGTTGCCGCCCTGGCTGTAGATCCGGGCCTGCTCCGCGCCGCCGCCCGGCGCGGTCCGCGACATCGGGCGCAGCACGTACAGGTCGCTGGCGGCGCCGATCGCCTCCGCGCCGAGGTAGCGGTTGAAGTCCGGCAGCACCGCCTCGAACACCAGGTCCAACCGGGCCAGCCGGGCCTGCGTCCTGGCCACCAGGCCCGGGGTCGCCCCGCTGGCGCCGTAGGCCACCAGCACCCGGCCGCGCCGCGGATCGGCCATCCCCTCCAAGCCCCGCCGGACGAACAGCTCCACCCCCTCCGGGGTGTACGGAGGGTCGGTGAAGACCAGGTCGCCCCAGCCCGCCACCGACGCGGGCAGCCCCGCCCGCAGGTCGGCGAAGTGGCAGCGCACCGACAGGCCGAGCCGGCCCGCCGCGCCGTCGATGTACTCCAGCATCCGCTCGTCCACGTCCACCACGGCGGCCTCCGCCTCCGGGCAGACCAGCAGCGCGGCCAGCGACGTCAGATCGTGGTCGCCCACGCACAGCAGCCGCCGCCCCGGCATCGCGAACCGGTCGGCCAGGTAGGCCCCGCGCCGCAGCGCGGTCCCCGGCGTCGCCGCGACATGGTCCAGATCGGTCCGCGACGGCGGCGCCTCCGCCACCAGCCGGCGCAGCTCCTCCGCGGCCCGCGGGTACCGGCCCGCCGCCTCGCCCGGGTCGGCCGGCGGACCGCCCGCCGCCCCCCGGAACCCCGCGTACTCCCCGGGCCGGGCCAGCCGCACCCGCTCCTCGGGCCCGCCGTCCCCCCGCTCCAGGTCGCCGCCGAGCGCGTCGAGCGCGGCCGCGACCAGCCGGTGCGGCACCGCGGTGGCCCGCACCAGCTCCCGGGCGCTCCACGGCTCCCCGCCCGCCAGCGCGCCGAGCACGCGGTGGATGAGGGCCGCATCGGCACCCTGCTCGTCCAGGAGTGCGGAAAGGTCGGAAGGAAGATCGCTCACCCCACGATCCTCCCACCCCGGGCGCCCGCGGCCGCCGCGCCCGGGGGGCCGCCCGGCCCCCCGGGCGGAGTGACATCTCCCACCCGCGCCCCGCCCGCCGGCCCGCCCCCCGCAGGGCGGAGCGCACCCCGGGGGGAACGGCCCCCCGGCCCGGTCCGGCCCGCGCGGGCCCGACCGGGCCGGGGCGCCCCGCGGCCACCGGAACCCGGTGGAAACACCCTCGTCAACGCCTTGTTACGCTGCCAAGAGAACGCTTCGCCCGGTGTGTCGATGTTTGGCCCCCCGGGCCGCTGGAAACACCTCCGCCAACCCGGTACCACCGGGAGGGGGCGACCGTCGTATCCTTGCCGAGGCGGGGAGCCGGCGCAGCGAACCGGGCCGCACCGTGGCGGCCCGCGGCCGAGACCTGGGATTCGCGTACCGCCCCGACCACGTTGTATAACCTGAATCACCCGAGCGGGCCCGACCAGGCGCGCTCCGCGGCGGTCACCACGAGGACGTGTACCCCCTGGACCGAGCGGAGCGGGCAGCGGCCCGCCCGCCCCCGGCACCGCAGCCGGACACAACCGAACCGAACACACCGCAGCAGGGCCAATGTCGTCCCGGATGCGCTTTCAACGAAGCCCATACGCACGACGACATGGAGGGTAGATGCCTGCTGGCCAGGTGCAGCGTCCGCTCGACCGCACGGACGCGGAACCCACCCGCAACGCGGCCACCCGCCCCGGCTCCGACCAGGGCCTCTACGACCGTTCCTTCGAGCACGACGCCTGCGGCGTCGGGTTCGTCGCCGACCTCACCGGCCGGCGCACCCACGACACCGTGGGCAAGGCCCTCACCGTCCTGCGCAACCTGGACCACCGCGGCGCCTCCGGCGCCGACCCCGACGACGGCGACGGCGCCGGGATCCTCACCCAGATCCCCGACGAGCTCTACCGCGCCACCGCCGGCTTCGACCTGCCGGAGGCGGGCGCCTACGCCACCGGCATCGCGTTCCTGCCCGCCGGCGAAGCCGACCGGGCCGCCGCCGTCGCCCGCATCGAGGCCATCGCCGCCGACGAGGGCCTGACCGTCCTCGGCTGGCGCGACCTCCCGGTGGAGCCGCGCTACTGCGGCCCCGCCGCCCGCGAGGCCATGCCGCACTTCGCCCAGCCGTTCCTCGCCGGCGCCGCCGGCGGCCCCGCCGCCGGGCTCACCGGCATCGACCTGGAACGGTACGCCTACTGCGTGCGCAAGCGCGCCGAGCACGAGACCGGCGTCTACTTCCCCAGCCTGTCGCCGCGCACCATCGCCTACAAGGGCATGCTCACCACGCCGCAGCTGGAGCCGTTCTTCCCCGACCTGTCCGACCGGCGCTACACCTCCGCGCTGGCCCTGGTCCACTCCCGGTTCTCCACCAACACCTTCCCGTCCTGGCCGCTGGCCCACCCGTTCCGCTACGTCGCGCACAACGGCGAGATCAACACCGTCAAGGGCAACCGCAACATGATGCGGGCCCGCGAGGCCACCCTCGCCAGCGACGTGCTCCCCGGCGACCTGTCCCGGCTCTTCCCGATCGTCGACCCCGAGGACTCCGACACCGCGTCCTTCGACGCCGCCCTGGAACTCCTCCACCTCGGCGGCCGGTCCCTGCCGCACGCCGTGCTGATGATGATCCCGGAGCCCTGGGAGAACCACACCGAGATGGACCCGCAGGTGCGGGCCTTCTACGAGTTCCACTCCATGCTCATGGAGCCCTGGGACGGCCCCGCCTCGGTCTCCTTCACCGACGGCACCCTCGTCGGCGCCGTCCTGGACCGCAACGGGCTCCGCCCCGGCCGCTACTGGGTCACCGAGGACGGCCTCGTCGTCCTCGCCAGCGAGGCCGGCGTGCTCGACATCGACCCCGCCACCGTCGTCCGCAAGGGCCGCCTGCAGCCCGGCCGCATCTTCGTCGTCGACACCGCCCAGGGGCGCATCGTCGAGGACGAGGAGGTCAAGGCCGAACTCGCCGCCGAGCAGCCCTACGCCGAATGGCTCGCCCAGGGCGTGGTCCGCCTCGCCGACCTGCCCGCCGCCCCGGCCGAACCCGCCGCCGGCGACGACCTCCTCCGCGGCCAGCAGGTCTTCGGCTACACCGAGGAAGAACTCCGGATCATCCTCACCCCGATGGCCCGCACCGGCGCCGAACCCATCGGCTCCATGGGCACCGACACCCCGGTCGCCGCGCTCTCCAAGCGCTCCCGGCAGCTCTTCGACTACTTCACCCAGGGCTTCGCCCAGGTCACCAACCCGCCGCTGGACGCCATCCGCGAAGAGCTGGTCACCAGCCTCGGCGTCGCCCTCGGCGCCGAGGAGAACGTCCTGGCCGGCACCCCGGAGGACTGCCGCCGGATCGTGCTGCCCACCCCGATCCTGGACGACGCCGAACTCGCCGCGATCCGCGCCGCCGGCACCGCCGACGGCGACCCCGCCTTCCGGGTGCACGTCCTCAACGGCACCTACGAGGTCGACGGCGGCGGCACCGCGCTCTCCCGGCGCCTCGCCGAGATCTGCGCCGAAGCCGACCGCGCCATCGCCGACGGCGCCCGCATCCTGGTGCTCAGCGACCGCGGCTCCGGCCCCGGCCGCGCCCCGGTGCCCTCGCTCATGCTCACCGGCGCCGTCCACCACCACCTGGTCCGGGAGAAGACCCGCAACCAGGTCGGCCTGGTCGCCGAGGCCGGCGACGCCCGCGAATGCCACCACATGGCGCTCCTGCTCGGCTACGGCGCCTCCGCCGTCAACCCCTACCTGGCCCTGGCCACCGTGCGCGACCTCGCCGAGCGCGGCGTCATCGGCGGCATCGACGCCGGCACCGCGGTGCGCAACACCGTCAAGGCCTACGGCAAGGGCGTCCTGAAGGTCATGTCCAAGATCGGCGTGTCCACGGTGAGCTCCTACACCGGCGCGCAGATCTTCGAGGCCGTCGGCATCGGCCCCGAGGTCGTCGACCACTGCTTCACCGGCACCACCTCCCGGCTCGGCGGCGTCGGCTTCGACGTGCTCGCCGAAGAGGTGCGGATGCGGCACGCCGCCGCGCACGCCGCCAACCCGGCCGACCACCGCCGGCTGCCCGTCGGCGGCGAGTACCAGTGGCGCCGCGAGGGCGAACCGCACCTGTTCGACCCCGAGACCGTCTTCAAGCTCCAGCACTCCACCCGCACCCGGCGCTACGAGATCTTCAAGGAGTACACTTCCAAGATCGACCGCCGCGCCGGCGAGCTGATGACCCTGCGCGGGCTGCTCCGGCTCAAGGAGGGCGTGCGCGAACCGGTCCCCATCGACGAGGTCGAGCCGGTCTCCGCCATCGTCAAGCGCTTCTCCACCGGCGCCATGTCCTACGGCTCCATCTCCGCCGAGGCCCACGAGACCCTCGCCATCGCGATGAACCGCCTCGGCGGCAAGTCCAACACCGGCGAGGGCGGCGAGGACCCGCGCCGCTTCACCCCCGACCCCGACGGGGACCTCCGGCGCAGCGCCATCAAGCAGGTCGCCTCCGGCCGGTTCGGCGTCACCTCGCACTACCTCACCAACGCCGACGACATCCAGATCAAGATGGCCCAGGGCGCCAAGCCCGGCGAGGGCGGCCAGCTGCCCGGCCACAAGGTCTACCCCTGGGTCGCCCAGACCCGGCACTCCACCCCGGGCGTCGGCCTCATCTCGCCGCCGCCCCACCACGACATCTACTCCATCGAAGACCTCGCCCAGCTCATCCACGACCTGAAGAACGCCAACCCGCAGGCCCGGGTGCACGTCAAGCTGGTATCCGAGGCCGGCGTGGGCACCGTCGCCGCCGGCGTCTCCAAGGCCCACGCCGACGTGGTGCTCATCTCCGGCCACGACGGCGGCACCGGCGCGTCCCCGCTGACCTCGCTCAAGCACGCGGGCACCCCCTGGGAGCTCGGCCTCGCCGAGACCCAGCAGACCCTGCTCCGCAACGGGCTGCGCGACCGCATCACGGTCCAGGCCGACGGCCAGCTCAAGACCGGCCGCGACGTCATCGTCGCCGCCCTCCTCGGCGCCGAGGAGTTCGGCTTCGCCACCGCCCCGCTGGTCGTCTCCGGCTGCGTCATGATGCGCGTCTGCCACCTGGACACCTGCCCGGTCGGCGTCGCCACCCAGAACCCCGAGCTGCGCAAGCGCTACTCGGGCAAGGCCGAGTTCGTGGTCAACTTCTTCGAGTTCATCGCCGAAGAGGTCCGCGAATACCTCGCCGCCCTGGGCTTCCGCAGCCTGGACGAGGCCATCGGCGCCGTGGAGCTGCTCGACACCGCCGAGGCCGTCGACCACTGGAAGGCCGCCGGGCTCGACCTCGCCCCCGTCCTGCACAAGGTCGACCCCTGGGAGGGCGACCACGCCAAGCAGAGCCGCACCCAGGACCACGGCCTGGCCAAGGCCCTGGACAACACCCTGATCCAGCTCAGCGAAGGCGCCCTGGACTACGGCCAGAAGGTCTCCCTGGACCTGCCGGTGCGCAACGTCAACCGCACCGTCGGCACCATGCTCGGCCACGAGGTCACCAAGCGGCACGGCGCCGACGGCCTGCCCGACGACACCATCGACATCACCTTCACCGGCGCCGCCGGCCAGTCGTTCGGCGCGTTCGTCCCGCGCGGCGTCACGCTGCGCCTCGTCGGCGACGCCAACGACTACGTCGGCAAGGGCCTGTCCGGCGGCCGGATCACCGTCCGCCCGCCCGAGCAGGCCCCGATCACCGCCGAAGAGCACATCATCGCCGGCAACGTCATCGCCTACGGCGCCACCTCCGGCGAGGTGTTCCTCCGCGGCATCGTCGGCGAGCGGTTCTGCGTCCGCAACTCCGGCGCCCTGGCCGTCGCCGAAGGCGTCGGCGACCACGGCTGCGAGTACATGACCGGCGGCCGCGCCGTCGTCCTCGGCCGCACCGGCCGCAACTTCGCGGCCGGCATGTCCGGCGGCATCGCCTACGTCCTCGACCTCGACCCGCACCGGGTCAACCCCGAGATGGTCGACCTCGACCCGCTCGACACCGAGGACCGCGAATTCCTCCTCGACGTGCTCACCCGGCACGCCGAGCAGACCGGTTCCGCCGTCGCCGCCCGGCTGCTCGCCGACCCCGGCGCCGCCTGGCCCCGCTTCACCAAGGTCATGCCGCGCGACTACAAGCGCGTCCTCGCCGCCCAGGCCGAGGCCGAGGCGAACGGGACCGACGTCGACCAGGCCGTCATGGCCGCCGCCCAGGCATAGGGCCCCGCGCCGAAAGGAGGGATCAGAAACATGGCCGACCCCAAGGGCTTCCTCAAGATCACCGAGCGGGAGCTGCCCGCGCACCGCCCCGTCGACGTCCGCATCAGCGACTGGCGCGAGGTCTACGAGGACTTCGACCGCGGCACCGTCACCAAGCAGGCGTCCCGCTGCATGGACTGCGGCATCCCGTTCTGCCACAACGGCTGCCCGCTCGGGAACCTCATCCCGGAGTGGAACGACCTGGTCCACCGGCACGACTGGGGCGAGGCGATCGAGCGCCTGCACGCCACCAACAACTTCCCCGAGTTCACCGGGCGGCTCTGCCCCGCCCCGTGCGAGTCGGCGTGCGTGCTCGGCATCGACCAGCCCGCCGTGACCATCAAGAACGTCGAGGTCTCCATCATCGACCGGGCCTGGGAGGAGGGCTGGGTCCGCCCGCAGCCGCCCGCCGTGCGCACCGGGAAGAAGGTCGCGGTCATCGGCTCCGGCCCGGCCGGCCTCGCCGCCGCCCAGCAGCTCACCCGCGCCGGGCACGACGTCACCGTCTACGAGCGCGCCGACCGCATCGGCGGCCTGCTCCGCTACGGCATCCCCGAGTTCAAGATGGAGAAGCGCCACCTCGACCGGCGCCTGGCGCAGATGGCCGCCGAAGGCACCCGGTTCCGCACCGGGCTGGACATCGGCACCGACATCACCGCCCGCGAGCTGCGCGCGAACAACGACGCCGTGGTGCTCGCCGGCGGCGCCACCATCACCCGCGACCTGCCCGTCCCCGGCCGCGAGCTGGACGGCGTGCACCAGGCCATGGACTACCTCCCCGAGGCCAACAGGGTGCAGGAGGGCGACACCGACACCCCGGCGATCACCGCCGAGGGCAAGCACGTCGTGGTCATCGGCGGCGGCGACACCGGCGCCGACTGCGTCGGCACCGCCCACCGCCAGGGCGCCGCCTCCGTCACCCAGCTGGAGATCATGCCCAAGCCGCCGGCGAAGCGGCCCGGCTCCCAGCCCTGGCCGACCATGCCGACGCTGTACAAGGTCACCAGCGCCCACGAGGAGGGCGGCAAGCGCGTCTACTCGGTGAACACCCTGGAGTTCCTCGGCGACGACCAGGGCCGGGTGCGCGCGCTCAAGCTGGTCGACGTCGAGCGGACCGACAAGGGCTTCGAGCCGGTCCCCGGCAGCGAGCGGGAGATCCCCGCCGAACTGGTCACCCTGGCCATGGGCTTCACCGGGCCGCAGAAGGAGGGCCTGCTGGAGCAGCTGGGCGTCGAGTTCGACGGCCGCGGCAACGTGCGCCGCGACGAGGAGTACGCCACCGGCGTCGAGGGCGTGTTCTGCGCCGGCGACATGGGGCGCGGCCAGTCCCTCATCGTCTGGGCCATCGCCGAGGGCCGCTCCGCGGCCGCCGGCGTCGACCGCTACCTGGGCGCCGGGGCCCCGTCCTCGCTGCCCACCGCGATCCCGCCGACCGCCCGCCCGCTGGTCTGACCGGAGGCCGGCGCCGGCGCACACCGCCCGCCGGCCCGGGGCGCCCCGCCCCGGGCCGGCGGGCGGACCCGGTCGCGGGGCCGGCCCGGAGCGGCCGCGGACAGGGGCGGGATCTCCGGGCCCGCCGCCCGGACCCTTCGCGGCCCTGGGCGGGGCGGCCCGCCCGGGGTACGGTCCGGGCATGGGCTACCGGCTGCTCGCCGAGGCGGCGATGCTGGTGCACTTCGCCTTCCTCGGCTACGTCGTCGCCGGCGGGTTCCTCGCCTGGCGGTGGCCGGCCGCGCTGTGGCCGCACGCCGCGGCGGCCTGCTACGGGCTGGGCATCATCGCGATCGGCTGGGACTGCCCGCTCACCCACGTGGAGCAGTGGGCGCGGCTGCGCGCGGGGGAGAGCGGCCTGCCGCCGGGCGGGTTCGTCGAGCACTACCTGACCGGCGTGGTCTACCCGGCGGAGTACCTGACGGAGGTCCGGCTCGCGGCCGCCGCGGCGGTGCTCTGCTCCTGGGCCGGGGCGCTGGTCCTGGCCCGCCGCCGGCGCCGCGCGGCGGGCGGCCGGAGCGCCCGGCCGCCCGGAGGCGTTAAGGATGCGTGAGCATCTTTCGGCGGCGTTCGTCGCCGTTCATCCTCTTTGCCTGGTTATAGAAGTGGCAAAAACCGGCATAGCGTGCAAGTCGGTCAGGTTTGCGGGGCGGTCCCCAGGCGTAGATTCCGAGGCATGAAGACGGTCACCGCCGACGCGTTACACGCCGCAGAGCACTTCATCAGCCGCACCGCCCGACTCCTCGACCGGCGCCGCTACGACCACCTGTTCGCCTCCGGCCCCACCGAACCCGTCCGCACCGCCCTGGACGCCTACCGCAACATCGACGGAGGCTACGGCAACGGCCTCTACCCCGACCTGCGCGGACACCGGAGCGAACCGCTCGCCGTCGAATACGCCCTCCGCCACCTCCTCGAACTCGGCCCCATCCCGCCCGAAACCGCCACCGGCATCACCACCTACCTCACCTCCGTCACCGGCCGCGACGGCGGCGTACCACCCGTCACCCACGGCACCCGCTACACCGAAGCCGCCCCGCACTGGCGCAATGCCGACATCGGCCCCCGCGGCGCCCTGCGCCCCACCGCCGCCATCACCGGCCTCCTCCACCGCGGCCACGTCACCGGCCCCTGGCGCGACCGCGCCACCGCCTTCTGCTGGACCCGCATCGCCGCCCTGCACTGGACCGACCCCGACGAGGCCATGGCCGTGTGCACCTTCCTGCACCACGCCCCCGACCAGGCCCGCGCCGCCGCCGAAGCCGACCGGCTCGCCCCCATGATCCGCGCCGCCATCGAACTCGACGCCGACCGCCCCGGAGCCGTCCGCAGGCCCCTCGACCTCGCACCCACCCCCGAATCCCTGGCCCGGCGCATGTTCACCGACGCCGAGATCGACGCCAACCTCGACCTCCTGGAACGCACCCAGCAACCGGACGGCGGCTGGCCCACCGCCCGCCCCTACTGGACCGAGCGCGCCCGCGACGACTGGCGCGGCATGGCCACTATCCGCCGCCTCCTCATACTCCGCGCCTACGGCCGCATCCCCGGCCGCGCCGACGGCCCCTGAACCGGGCACGACCCGCCGCGCACCGGGCGGACGGCCCCCGGCCGCCCGCCCCGAGCCGACCGCCCCGGCGACGCGGGGCACCGGAGCGCCCCCGCACCCGCACCGCCGAGACCAGCGCCGGTATCCGCACGCGCACGGCGCGACCCCGGAGGGTCACACCCCGCCCCCTTCCCCCCGCGGCCGCGTCCACATACCGAGAAAGCCGCCGATCATACGCCCACTCGCAACCTGGTTTAGACCACTCCGGCCCCGAAAAGCTCTAGAGTGGGAAGAGTGACACGTCGAGCGAAAATCGTCGCGACCCTCGGCCCTGCCACCTCGAGTCCGGAGACCCTCCGCGAACTCGTCGACGCAGGGCTCGATGTGGCGCGGCTCAACCTCAGCCACGGAACCCACGACGACCACCGCGCGAACTACGAGAACGTCCGCGCGGCGGCCAAGGAGAAAGGACGCAACGTCGGCATCCTCGCCGACCTGCAGGGCCCCAAGATCCGCCTCGGCACCTTCGCCGACGGACCGGTCGACCTGACCCCGGGCGACCCCTTCACCATCACCACCGAGGAGGTCCCCGGCGACGCCCGCAAGGTGTCCACCACCTACAAGGGCCTCCCCGGAGACGTCCGCCCCGGCGACCGCGTCCTCATCGACGACGGCCGGGTCGTCCTCGAATGCACCAAGACCACCGGGACCGACGTCCACACCCGCGTCATCATCGGCGGCCCGGTCTCCAACCACAAGGGGCTCAACCTCCCCGGCGTCGCCGTCAGCGTCCCCGCACTCACCGACAAGGACGAGCGCGACCTGCGCTGGGCCCTCGCCCAGGGCGTCGACATGGTCGCCCTCTCCTTCGTGCGCAGCCCCGCCGACGCCGACGAGGTCCACCGCATCATGGACGAGGCGGGCGTCCGCGTCCCCCTCATCGCCAAGATCGAGAAGCCCCAGGCCGTCGAGCGCCTCCAGGACATCATCGAAGTCTTCGACGGCGTCATGGTCGCCCGCGGCGACCTCGGCGTCGAACTCCCCCTGGAGAACGTCCCGATGGTCCAGAAGCGGGCCATCGAGCGCTGCCGCGACAAGGCCAAACCGGTCATCGTCGCCACCCAGATGCTCGAATCCATGATCAGCGCACCCCGCCCCACCCGCGCCGAGACCTCCGACGTCGCCAACGCCGTCCTCGACGGCGCCGACGCCGTCATGCTCTCCGGCGAGACCAGCGTGGGCAAATACCCGGTCGAGACCGTCCGCACCATGGACCGGATCGTCGTCGCCGCAGAGCAGGAATCCCTGCGCGCCTCGCACATCCTCAACCGGGTCCCCGAGACCACCGGCGGCGCCATCGCCCGCGCCGCGGCCGAGGTCGGCGCCACCGTCGGCGCCAAGGCCCTGGTCGCCTTCACCATGTCCGGCGAGACCGCCCGCCGGCTGGCCCGCTACCGGTCGCCCATCCCGCTGATCGCCTTCACCACCCAGACCACCACCAAGGGGCGCCTCTCCCTCCAGTGGGGCGTGGACGCCTACTGCGTGCCCTGGGTCGACCACACCGACGAAATGGTCCGCCAGGTCGAGACCGAACTCCTCGACATGGGCATCTACCAGAAGGGCGACAAGGTCGTCGTCGTCGCCGGGAGCCCGCCCGGGACCCCCGGCTCCACCAACTCCCTGCGCGTGCACCGCATCGGTGACGCCATCACGCACGGGAAGTGACCCGCCGCCGGCGGAACCGATGAACCGGAACCGCTGAAGAACGGCACCGAAACGGCACGGGAACCGGAACGGGGCGACCAGCCACCGCCCCACCGACACCCCGGCCACCAGCCCCGGCCCCGGGAAGCGCGACCCCGCGCCACCCCGGGCGGGGCACGGGGAGCGGCGGATCGGCCAACGGGCGCCCAGCGCCCGCCGCCCGCTCCCTGGCCCCCGCGGCCCCCCCGACCGCACACCGCGAAGGCGGCACACCGTGAAGGCGGCACACCGCGGAGGACCGCCCCGAAGACGCCCCGGCGGACACAGGGCGAGAACCCCGGCCGCGGAACCGCGCCGCCCCACCGGACCGCCGCGACCGCTCCCGCCCCGGGAGGACGCGGAGAACCGCGAGAAGGAACGCCCCCCGGAGGCACCCGCCGCCCCGCAGCGGAACACGCGGACCGCAGACCGACCGGGACACCGCCCGAACGGACCAGCGGACCGGGCGGGAGAAGGACCCCCGCAGCGCCCCCGGCCCCTCAGGGATGCCGCGCCTGCGGCGGCGCACCCCCCACGGCCCCCTCCGGCCCCGACGCGGCCTCCCCCCGCCGGCCGTCGCTCGCCCCCGCCGACTCCGCCGCCGACCCCGGCGCAGCCTCATAAGGCGCCCGCTCCAGCGGCATGTCCCACGGCAGCAGGTTCCACGGGCTGTCCGGCGCGGAATCCAGCAGCCCCAGCGCCACCCACACCCGGTCCACCACGTCCCCGTCCGGACCCCCGCCGTGCCACAGCAGGTACCCGGCGTGGAACGCCTCCGCCAGCTGCTGCCAGCCCGAATAGCGCCGCTGCAGATCCGAGGCGACCCGGCGGAGCAGGTTCTGCGTCTCGGCCTGGCTCAGCCAGTCCAGCGTCGCGCCCCCGCACGCCAACCGGACCAGGTGCGCCGACTTCCACCACTCGTAGGCGCCGATGACCACCGTCTCGGCCCGGTCGTCGGCACCGGTCACCTCGCGCATCCGCCCCACCTGCTCGGGCGTGAGCAGCACCCGCTGCTCCCCGGCGCCCGCCGGAGCCCCCTCCGGAACCCGGGTGCGCGCCGTCCCGGTGCGCAGGTCCACCACCAGATCGGCGGAGGGGCCGGCGTGCAGCTCGGACCAGAGCCGGTCGACCGCGGCGAGCAGCCCGGCCCGGTCGGCCACGCCCCACTCGGCCTGCAGGACCTTGCGGTAGCGCCGGCGCAGCTGCGGCCGGACCACCACGTCCCACGGCTCGGCCACCGCGACCCGGAACGGCGCGGCGACCGCGGCCGCCCACCGCTCGGTGCTCAGCGGCCCGTCCGGGTCCTTGGTGCGCAGGGTCGGCGCCTCCCGGGCGCCGATGACCAGCTCGGCGAAGGAGCCGGCGAGCAGCGCCGCGATGGGGAGGAAGGCCCAACCGGGCTGCCCCAGCACCACCAGCACGACCGCGAGCAGCGCCAGCGGGGCCATCAGCCACGGCTGCCGCCGCTTGGAACCCCAGGCCACGACCGCCCAGGCGCCGATCACCAGCACCCCGACGATCCCGGCCACCGCGGTCAGCACCGTCAACTCCCTTCGCCACCGGGTACCGGCGGCCGACGAAGTCGTTCCGCGGCACCCCCTCGAATTCCAGGATCAGGGACCTCGGGCCCTTGTGGCGACCAAACTCACGGGTTGTGCCCAGGTTGTAGCCGTGATGTGACCGCCGGGAGCACCGGGGGATCTGAGCCCTCCGCAATCAGCTTTTCGGCCCGATGAAGGTGTCCAGTAGAGCGACGGAATCCCGCTTGGCGACGGAGAGGATGCCGGCGTCGCGGTGCTTTTCGTTCTTCAGCTTCTGCCAGCGCAGGGTCCACTCGACCCCGATGAGGTCCAGGGAGCGGGTGAGGATGGCGTGGATGTCGGGGGAGGTGTTGCTGAAGAAGTACCGGGGGTAGTCGTAGTACTTCCACTCGCCCCGGACCTTCCGGCGGACCCGGTTGTTGATCCGGCATCCGTCGGAATGGAACAGGCCGCGAGCGAGCTCCTGAGGGCATTCGCCGACTATTTCCTCTTGCCATCCTGCCAGGAGGATTCGTCGGCTGTGCTTCTTGCCGGGACCGTGCTGAGGGAACACGCAGGGCCAGTGCTTCGAGGCCGCCTTCACCTCGGTGCAGCCGACTCGCCGGACGCGGAAAGGTGTGCACGGGAAGACCTTCCCCATGCTCTCCTCGCACTGGCGGATGAGTGAAGGGTAGGAGTCGGTGCAGAAGACGGAGAGGTAGTGGACACCGCGCCGATGGCGGGTGATGTGGCCGTCTCCCAGATAGAGCCCGAGCAGATAGGAGTAGGCGGACCGGTCCAGGGCGGCTTTCGAGCAGATGGGGCAGTAGGCGGTCCGTTCTGCGCGACGCAGTTCGGTGCCGGGGGCGCGTCGGCGGCCGGTGCGCCAATGGCGTACTGATTGGATGGAGACGTCGAGCGCGGTGGCGACTTCTCGGTCGGTCCAGCCGAGCGTGTGCAGCAGGAGGGCTTCGTTCACGGTTTCACGGGGGTACATGGGGCAAGGATCGCCCATCGAGTCGAACTTGAGTTCGATTTCCACAGGAAAAAAAGAAGAGGCGCTGACGCGCCTCGAGGTTTTCTGTGGATGACTTTCCTGGTGCCGGAAGTGGGACTCGAACCCACACGCCCCGAAGGACAATTGCTTTTGAGGCAATTGCGTCTGCCATTCCGCCATTCCGGCCCTATTTCCTGACATCATCTAAATTGCGTAAGATGTCCGGTTTTTGGGGGTGTGGCTCTCCGTAGCAGGGAAGCCGACGTCCCGGAGTCTACACGTTCTCGGTACCCTCGTGTCCGTGACGACGACGCAGAGCCGCGTGGTGATCGCGGAAGACGAGGCCCTGATCCGGCTGGACCTCAAGGAGATGCTTGAGGAGGACGGCTATGCCGTGGTGGGGGAGGCGGGCGACGGTGAGACCGCGGTGCGGCTCGCCGGTGAGCTCAAACCCGACCTCGTCATCCTCGACATCAAGATGCCGGTGCTGGACGGCCTGTCGGCGGCCGAGCGGATCGCGGCCGAGCGGATCGCTCCGGTCGTCATCCTGACCGCGTTCTCCCAGCGGGACCTGGTGGAGCGGGCGCGGGACGCCGGGGCGATGGCCTACCTGGTCAAGCCGTTCAGCAAGACCGACCTGGTGCCGGCCATCGAGATGGCGGTCAGCCGGTACGCCGAGCTGTCCGCGCTGGAGGCCGAGGTCAGCGGGCTGCAGGACCGGCTGGAGACGCGCAAGCTGGTGGAGCGGGCCAAGGGCCTGCTGCAGAGCCGGCACGGGCTGAGCGAGCCCGAGGCGTTCCGCTGGATCCAGAAGAACTCCATGGACCGCCGGCTGACCATGCGCAAGGTGGCCGAGACCGTGGTCGAGACCCTGGAGCAGGAGGGGTAGCCGCCCGGGCGGGCGGCGGCCCCGGGCCTCCCGGGCCCTGCTCCGCCCTGCCCGCTCCGAAGGCGCCCCGAGGCGCGCGACGCCCCCGGCCGGAACCGGCCGGGGGCGTTCTGCGTGCGGGGCCGTACGCGGGGCCGCCGTGTGCGGAGCGGAGCCGTGCGCTCGGCCGGAGCGCCCCGGCCGAGGCGCTCCGGGCCTCGCCGCACCGGCGCCGGTGCTCTTCTCATGTTGGAAGTGTGCAGGTCAAGAGGGGGCGCTGGGTGCAGGAGTGGAGTGTGTTGCGATCCGGTCACGGATTCACACGAAGGGGTACCGGTTGCATCACGTCGCATTAGCGATGCTGAAAGGCTCCGATAAACCGGGCTAAACTCGCGCCACCGATGGATACCTCCCGGTTCCGGACGAACCGTCTGGAACCGTCAGTTCTCAGATGCGCAAGGAGCGCGCGTGCGCACACGCCTCGTGACTGTGCTGCTCGCCGTGATCGCCGCTTTCATGGTGATCCCAGGGGCGGCAGCGGCAGACGCCCAGGGCGGTGAGAACCTCAACGGTCAGATTCGTCAGCCCACCACCGTCGAAGGCCTGGAGATCACGGTCTACGAAGGTACGGAAGGCGACGAGGTGATCGGTGAGGCGACCACCGACTCTGAGGGAAGATGGGAAGTCGAGTTGCCCGGTCCGGGCGACTACCGGGTCGTCCTGGACGAGGAGTCGGTCCCCGACGAGTACGTGGTGCCGGAGAAGCCCGGCAGCGAGCTCGATGTCGAGGTCCGGCCCGACCAGCAGCGGACCGTGGTCTTCCGGTTGCAGACCCCGGAGGAGGCCGCCGAGGAGTCGGCCTCGCCGAGCGCGGAGGACGGCGCCGAGGGCGGTACCGGCGCCGGCGATGGCGGTGCGGCCGAGGAGGAGGGCGCCGAGGAGGTGCCCGGCGTCGACGCGGGAGCCTCGTTCGGCGACAAGTTCGTCCAGCTCGCCGTCTCGGGCGTGATCTTCGGTCTGATCATCGCGATCTCCTCGGTGGGGCTGTCGCTGATCTTCGGCACCACGAAGATGATCAACTTCGCCCACGGCGACATGGTCACCTTCGGCGCCTTCATGGCGATGATGTTCAGCACGATGACGCTCTTCTCGTCGCTGCACGAGTCGGTGGCGGGCGTGCCGGTCCTGGGCTTCCTGCTCAACCCGCTGGTGGTGGGGCTGGTCCTGGCGGTGGTGCTGGGCGGCGGGCTCGGCATGTTCCTGGAGCGCTTCCTGTGGCGCCCGCTGCGCAAGCGGCACGTGGCGCTGATCCAGATGTTCATCGTGACCATCGGCGTCTCGCTGATCCTGCGCCATGTGCTGCTGGTGCTCTTCGGCGCCCGCCGGGAGAAGTACGAGCAGTTCCGGATCCAGCAGCCGCTGGAGCTGGGGCCGGTCTCGATCACCCCGCGGGATCTGGCGATCCTGCTGCTGTCGGTGGCGGTGCTGGTCCTGGTGGCGAGCATGCTGCAGTTCACCCGGATCGGGAAGGCGATGCGGGCGGTGGCGGACAACCGGGATCTGGCGGAGTCGTCGGGGATCGACGTGGACCGGGTGACGCTGTACGTGTGGGGGCTGGGCGGTTCGCTGTCGGCCCTGGGCGGCGTCTTCTACGGGCTGAACCAGACGGTGCACTGGCAGATGGGCTTCCATCTGCTGCTGCTGATGTTCGCCGGGGTGATCCTGGGCGGTCTGGGCACCGCGTACGGGGCGATGGTCGGCGGCCTGGTGGTGGGCCTGGTGGCCATGCTGTCCACGCTGTGGTTCTCGCCGCAGCTGATGAACGTCTGGGCGCTGGGGATCATGATCCTGGTGCTGCTGGTCCGGCCGCAGGGCATCTTGGGCCGCCGCGAGCGAGTGGGCTAGGGGAGATACGGCGATGGACTTCTGGAACATCATCTCGACCTCCCTGACGACGGCCATCGGCCCGATCGCGGCGATCTACGTGCTGGCCGCGATCGGCTTGAACATGCATTTCGGCTACACCGGGCTGCTCAACTTCGGCCAGGTGGGCTTCATGCTGGTGGGCGCGTACGGCGTGGGCATCGGTGTGGGCACGTTCGGCCTGTCGCTGTGGGCGGCGCTGCTGCTGAGCGTGGCGTGTGCGGCGGTGCTGGCGCTGCTGCTGGGCGTTCCGACGCTGCGGTTGCGGGCGGACTATCTGGCGATCTCGACGATCGCGGTGGCGGAGGCGCTCCGGCTGCTGTACCGGGCGGAGTTCGCGCGGCCGCTGACCGGCGGCGTGTACGGGAGGCAGAGCCTGGCCGCGGGGTTCATCGGGGCCAACCCGATCCCGTCGGGCCGGTACGGCGTGGCGGGTGTGGAGTTCAGCGCGAACCAGCTGTGGACGATGCTGGTGGCGTGGGCTCTGGTGGCGGTGGCGCTGCTGCTGACCTGGGCGCTGATGCACAGCCCGTGGGGCCGGGTGATCAAGGGCATCCGGGAGGATGAGGACGCGGTCCGCAGTCTGGGCAAGGACGTGTTCGTCTACAAGATGCAGAGCCTGGTGCTGGGCGGTGTGCTGGGCGGTGTGGCCGGCGCGCTGCTGGCGATCCACCAGCAGAACATCACGCCGGACCAGTTCATGCCGCAGGTGACGTTCTACCTGTGGGCGATGCTGCTGCTGGGCGGTGCCGCGCGGACGTTCGGCGCGGTGCTGGGGCCGATGGTGCTGTGGTTCCTGCTGACGGCGTTCGACGAGACGCTGCGCTCGCTGCTGACGATCGGTGCGCTGCCGTTCCTGGACGGCGGGGACATCGGTGCGCTGCGGCATGCGTTCGTGGGGTTGGCGCTGGTGCTGCTGATCGTGTACCGGCCGCAAGGGCTCATCGGCAACCGCAAGGAGATGCTGGTCAATGTCAAGTGAGGCGAGCGCGGCGCGGGCCGCGGACCGCATGGCCGGTGTGGAGCCGGTGCCGGGTGTGCCCAAGCCGGATCCGATTCTGAAGGCGAGCGGGGTGCGGCGCACGTTCGGCGGCCTGACGGCGGTGGACGTGGAGCACTTGGAGGTGCAGCGGGGCACGATCACGGCGCTGATCGGTCCGAACGGCGCGGGTAAGTCGACGCTGTTCAACCTGCTGACCGGGTTCGACCGGGTGGATGCGGGCGAGTGGTCGTTCGAGGGGCGCCGGCTGAACGGGCTGGGCGGGCACCGGGTGGCCCGGCAGGGCATGGTGCGCACGTTCCAGCTGACCAAGGCGCTGACCCGGTTGACGGTGCTGGACAACATGCTGCTGGCGGCGCCGGGGCAGGTGGGGGAGCGCTTCCTGGGGGCGCTGTATCCGCCGGCGTGGCGCCGGCAGGAGGCGGTCCAGCGGGAGCGGGCGATGGACCTGCTGCGCAGGTTCAAGCTGGACGCGAAGAAGGACGATCTGGCGGGCAGCCTCTCGGGCGGTCAGCGCAAGCTGCTGGAGATGGCGCGCTCGCTGATGGTGGATCCGTCGATGGTGATGCTGGACGAGCCGATGGCGGGGGTGAACCCGGCGCTGGTGCAGTCGCTGCTGGGGCATATCACCGCGCTGCGGGACGAGGGCATGACGGTGCTCTTCGTCGAGCACGACATGGACGTGATCATGGGGATCAGCGATTGGATCGTGGTGCTGGCGCAGGGGCGGGTCATCGCGGAGGGGCGGCCGGAGGACATCCGCTCCGACGAGCGGGTGATCGACGCCTATCTGGGGACCCGGCACGACGGGCCGGGCGGGGGCGGCGAGGCCGCGCGGGACGCGGAGGAGGAGGCCTGATGGGCGACGTCGAGCGCGGGGCCGGGGAGGCTGCGGCGGCCGCTGAGGGCGCGGCGTCGCTGCAGGACGCCCGGGAGGAGGTGCTGGAGCACGCGGGTGCGGGGCCGGTGCGGGACTACGGGGAGTACCTGCTGGTCGCCGATGAGGTGGTGGCGGGGTACATCCCGGAGGTGAACATCCTCAACGGGTGCACGCTGACGCTGGCCGAGGGCGAGGTCGTGGGCATCATCGGGCCGAACGGCGCGGGGAAGTCGACGCTGGTGAAGACGGTGTTCGGGCTGCTTCCGGTCCGTTCGGGGGAGTTGGTGCTGCGCGGGAGGAGCATTGCGAACCTGAGCGCGCACGAGCTGGTGTCGCGTGGGGTGGGCTATGTCCCGCAGACGCAGAACGTGTTCCCGACGCTGACGGTGGAGGAGAACCTGGAGATGGGCGTGTTCCTGCGCCCGAAGGCGTTCCGGGGCCGGTTCGAGAAGGTGGCGGAGCTGTTCCCGCTGCTGGCGGAGCGCCGCCGGCAGAAGGCGGGGGCGCTGTCCGGTGGTGAGCGGCAGATGGTCGCGATGGGCAGGGCGCTGATGATGGAGCCGTCGGTGCTGCTGCTGGACGAGCCGACGGCGGGTCTGTCGCCGATCTTCCAGGACGAGGTGTTCCACCGGGTCAAGCAGATCAACTCGACCGGGGTGTCGGTGGTCATGGTGGAGCAGAACGCCCGCCGCTGCCTGCAGATCTGCGATCGGGGCTATGTGTTGGACCAGGGCCGGAACGCCTATACGGGCACCGGGCGGGAGCTGCTGTCCGATCCGAACGTGATCGAGCTGTACCTGGGCACGCTGGCGAAGGCGGACTGAGGGCTGCCGCGCCGGGTCTCGGCGCGGTGCGGCGGGGAGCGGGGCGGTGTCCGACGGGGGCGCCGCCCCGCTCCGCGGTGTGCGGGGGGGGGCGGGGCCTGGAGGTTGCGGGGTGCGGCGTCGGGTCCTCTGCGGGGGCGGCGGGGGAGGGGCGGCGCCCGGCTTCTCTGCGCCGTGTCCGCGGCGCTCGGGCGGGGCCGCGGCGCCGGGGGCCGGGGGGCCGCCTGGCGGGGGGTGCCTCCCGGGCATGGGGGAGGCCCCCGCGCGGGGTCGTCCGCGCGGGGGCCTCCGGTGTGCTCGGGCCCTCGGGGGCCGCCGGTCTCCCGGCGGCCTCAGGGGGTCAGGGAACGGTGATGGCGTCGACCTTGCTGTGCGCGCCCTTGTCGTCGAAGCCGTAGACCTGGAAGGTGGCCTGGGTGACGTCGCCGTTCTCGTCGAAGTTGATCGGGCCGCTCACGCCCTGGTAGTCGATGTCCTCTCCGTCGGCGATGAGCTGCTTGCACTCTTCGAAGGCGGTGCATTCGGTGCCGTCCTTGGAGACGGCCTCCATTTCGCCGACGAATTCGCCGGGCACGTTGCTGCCGGCCTGCTCGGCGGCGAGCGCGGTGACCATCATGCAGTCGTAGACCTGGCCGGCGAACTGGAAGACCTCGAGTTCGGGGGCGAACTCGCGGAGCCCGTCCATGAACGCGTCCTCGCCGACGTCGGGGGCGGTGCCCTGGAAGCCGGCGATGGTGCCGGCGTCGTCGGAGTCGACCTTCTCGCCGAGGGTCTCGTCGTTCAGGCCGTCGGTGGCGTACATCTGGTCGGCGGTGACGCCTTCCTCGATGAGGCCGGTGATGATCTGGACGCCTTCTTCGAAGGAGACCATGACGACGGCGTCGCTCTCGGCGTTGGCGATCTCGCCGACGACGGCGTCGAAGTTGGGGGCGTTGGGGTCGTAGCCCTCGTTGTAGTCGACGGAGATGCCGTTCTCTTCCAGCGCGTCGGCGGTGGCGTTGGCGAGGCCTTCGCCGTAGTCGTCGGCGCGGTAGGTGATGGCGACGCTCTGGTGGCCGTCGGAGGCGATCTTCTCGGCGAGCACGGGGCCCTGGAGGAGGTCGCTGGGGGCGGTCCGCCAGTAGTAGCCGGTCTCGTCCTCTTCGGCCAGGCCCGGGGCGGTGTTGGAGCCCGAGCACTGGACGACCTCGTTGGTGGTGACGTTGTCCATGATGGCCTGGGTCATGCCCGAGGCGGCGGCGCCGATGATGACGTTGGCCCCGCCGTCGATCAGGCGGGTCGCGGCGTCGTTGGCCTGCGCGGCGTCGTTGGCCTCGTCGCCTTCGAGGAAGTCGGGCAGGTCGGCGCCGTTGACGCCGCCGGCGTCGTTGATCTGCTGCAGGGCGTACTTGGCGGCCTGTTCCTGGGGCGGGCCGAGGTGCGCGAGGTCGCCGGTCTGCGGCAGGACGTAGCCGTACTGCAGGGCTTCGCCGTCCCCGCCGCCTCCGTCTTCCCCTCCACCGCCGCAGGCGGTCAGTCCCAGGGTCAGGGCCGCAGCCGCAGCTGTGAGGCTGATGGCCTTTCTGCTCGGCATCTGAGGTGTCTCCGTTCAAGCCGGCTGGATCGGTGTGGCTTCTGCGCGCTCGGTCCGCGGGAAGGCGGCGTGCTGCGCCGCGCTTAACCGATGGCGTTAGCGGAGCTTAATTCGCGGGCGGCGGGTTGCGGAAGGAGGCGGGAGGGGTTGCTGCCGAGTCGGGTTCATGCCGTTACCGGGTCGTAGTGAAGTCTGGGGTGCTTTGCGAATGTTCCGGGGGTTCTCGGCTGACCTGCGAGGACGCCGCGCGCGCCGGGGCGGTGCGGGTATGGCGGGGCCCGGCGGGAGGGGTCCCGCCGGGCCCGGTGCGCGGCGGGTCAGGCGTCGCGCAGCATGCAGGTGAGCCGGGAGGTGCAGACGCGCTTGCCGTCCTCGCGGGTGATCTCGATCTCCCAGGTGGCCAGGGTGCGGCCGGCGTGCACGGGCACGGCGACGCCGGTGATGTGGCCCTCGGTGGCGCTGCGGTGGTGGGTGGCGCTGATCTCGATGCCGACGGCGATCCGGCCCTCCCCGGCGATCAGGGCGGAGCCGACCGAGCCGAGTGTCTCGGCGAGCACGCAGGAGGCGCCGCCGTGCAGCAGGCCGTAGGGCTGGGTGTTGCCGGCGACCGGCATCCGGCCGGCCACGCGCTCGGGGGAGGCCTCGGTGAGCTCGATGCCCATCCGCTCGCCGAGGCTGCCGCCTCCGGCGGTGGAGCCCATGATCTCGGCGAGCCGTTCGGTGTCCACGCTCATCGGGGTCCGTCCCTTCAGGGGTCGTGCGCGGGGCGGGTCCGCCGGGCCGCGCGAAAAAGTCCGCCCCGCATCCTAGGATTCCCCATGTGGCGAAGACTCAGCAGACCCCCGCACAGAACAGCACGCCCTCGGCCCCGGCAGAGGGGGGTGGAGGCCGCCTGCTGCTGCTGGACGGCCACTCCATGGCCTTCCGCGCGTTCTTCGCGCTGCCGGCGGACAAGTTCGGCACCAGCACCGGGCAGACCACCAACGTGGTCTACGGCTTCACCTCGATGCTGATCAAGCTGCTCCGGGACGAGCGGCCCACGCACATCGCGGTCGCCTGGGACCTGTCCGGGCCGACGTTCCGCCACGACTCCTACGCCGACTACAAGGCGGGCCGGGCGGAGACGCCGCCGGAGTTCCCCTCCCAGGTGGAGCTGACCCAGGAGCTGCTGCGGCTGCTGGGTGTGGTGTCGGTGTCGGCGGAGGGGTTCGAGGCCGACGACGTGATCGCCACGCTGGCCGCCCAGGGGGGCGGGGCCGGCATGGAGGTGCTGATCGCCTCGGGCGACCGGGACGCCTTCCAGCTGGTCAACGGCGGCTGCACGGTGCTCTACCCGGGCAAGAGCCTGTCGGACCTGACCCGGATGACGCCGGAGCGGATCGAGGAGAAGTACGGGGTTCCGCCGGAGCGCTACCGGGACCTGGCCGCGCTGGTCGGGGAGAAGGCCGACAACCTGCCGGGCGTTCCGGGGGTGGGCCCCAAGACCGCGGCGAAGTGGATCCTGAAGTACGGGTCGCTGGACGAGCTGGTGGCGCGCGCCGACGAGCTCACCGGCAAGGCCGGGCAGAACTTCCGCGACCACCTCGACGACGTGCTGCGCAACCAGCGGCTCAACCTGCTCGCGCCGGACGTGCCGCTCGAGGTGGGCGTGGCCGACCTGGTGCGCGGCGCGGCCGACCGGCAGGGCGTCGACACCCTCTTCGACGACCTGGAGTTCGCCTCCACGCTCCGGGACCGGCTGTTCGCGGTCTTCGGCGAGGAGGCGGAGGGCGGCGCGGAGGCCGCCGCCGCGGAGGCCGAGGGGTTCTCCGACGAGGTGGAGGCGGCCGAGCCGGGCGGGCTGGGTGCCTGGCTGGCCGAGCACACCGCGCGGGGCCGCACCGGTCTGGCGTTCGACGGCGAGTGGGGCCGGGGCACGGGCCGGCTCTCCGGGATCGCGGCGGCCGCCGCGGACGGCGCGGCGGTCCACATCGATCCCGCGGCCCTGGGCGAGGAGGACGAGCGGGCGCTGGCCGCCTGGCTGGCCGACGCGGACCGCCCCAAGGCGGTGCACGACGGCAAGGGGCCGCTGCTGGCCGCCGCCGCGCACGGCTGGGACCTGGCCGGGGTCACCGCCGACACCGCGATCGCGGCCTACCTGGTCCAGCCGGGGCAGCGCAAGGCGGGTCTGGTCGACCTGTGCCGCAGCCACCTGAACAAGGAGCTGGAGCGCCGGCAGGAGGACGGCGGGCAGCTCTCGCTGGACCTCGGCGGGGAGGGGGCGGACGCCGCGGAGGCGGCCCGCGCCGATCTGGCGGTGGCCGCCCGCGCCACCGCGGAGCTGGCGGACCGGCTGGACGTGCTGCTGGAGCAGCGGGGTGCGGCGGGGCTGCTGCGCGACATGGAGCTGCCGCTGGTGCGGGTGCTCGCCGGGATGGAGCGGACCGGCATCGCCGCGGACCGGGCCTACCTGGACGGCCTGGAGGGCGAGTTCGCCGTCGAGCAGCGGCGGGCGGTGGAGGAGGCGCACCGGGTGGTGGGCCGCGAGTTCAACCTGGGCTCGCCCAAGCAGCTGCAGCAGGTCCTTTTCGAGGAGCTGGGGCTGCCCCGGACGAAGAAGATCAAGACCGGCTACACCACCGACGCCGACGCGCTGGCCTGGCTGGCCGCCCAGACCGACAACGAGCTGCCCGCGATCCTGCTCCGGCACCGGGACCAGACCCGGCTGCGCACCACGGTGGAGGGGCTGGTCAAGACGATCGCCGAGGACGGCCGGATCCACACCACGTTCAACCAGACGGTGGCGGCCACCGGCCGGCTCAGCTCGACCGAGCCGAACCTGCAGAACATCCCGGTGCGCACCGACGCGGGCCGGCGCATCCGGCGGGCGTTCGTGGTGGGGGAGGGGTACGACGCCCTGCTCACCGCCGACTACAGCCAGATCGAGCTGCGCATCATGGCGCACCTGTCGCAGGACGAGACGCTGATCGAGGCGTTCGCGACCGGGCACGACTTCCACGCCGAGATCGCGGCGCGGGTGTTCGGCACCGGGGTCGGCGAGGTCAGCGCCGAGGAGCGGGCCCGGATCAAGGCGATGAACTACGGCCTGGCCTACGGGCTCAGCGAGTACGGGCTCTCCCAGCAGCTGGGCGTCACGCCCAAGGAGGCGCGGGCGCTGATGGACGACTTCTTCCTCGTCTTCGGCGGCGTCCGCGACTACCTGCACGAGGTGGTGGAGCAGGCCCGGCGGGACGGCTACACCGAGACGATCCTCGGCCGCCGCCGCTACCTGCCCGACCTGACCAGCGACAACCGGCAGCGCCGGCAGATGGCGGAGCGGATGGCGCTGAACGCGCCGATCCAGGGGTCGGCGGCCGACATCATCAAGGCGGCGATGATCGACGTGGACCGGGCGCTGGGCGAGAGCGGCCTCCGGGCGCGGGCGCTGCTGCAGGTCCACGACGAACTGGTGCTGGAGGTGCCCTCCGGGGAGGTGGAGGACGTCCGGAAACTGGTTTCGGAGAAGATGGCGGCCGCCTATGATCTGCGTGTGCCGCTGGCCGTGTCGGTCGGCGTGGGTGAGAACTGGCGCGACGCCGCGCACTAGGGGCGCGGCGGGTCCGCGCGGACGAGGCGATGGGAGGGGCCGGCGATGGGCGGGAGCGGGACGCCACCGGGCGCCGGCCCGGAGCTGCCCGAGGCCGAGCTGGTCTGGCGGTTCTCCCGGTCGAGCGGGCCGGGCGGGCAGCACGTCAACACCTCCGACACCCGGGTGTCGGTCTCGCTGGACCTGGCCGCCACCTCGGCGCTGACCGAGCGGGAGCGGGAGCGCGCGCTGGAGCGGCTGGCCGGCCGGCTGCGCGGCGGGGTGCTCACCGTGACCGCCTCGGACAGCCGCTCCCAGGCGCGCAACCGGGAGCTGGCCCGGGAGCGCCTGGCCGAGCTGGTGCGCGGGGCGTGCGCGCCGCCGCCCAAGGCGCGCCGGGCGACCCGGCCGAGCCGGGCGGCCCGGCAGCGGCGGCTGGACGGCAAGCACCGCCGCTCCCAGCTGAAGCGGACGCGCTCCCGAAGGTTCGAGGACTGACCGAATACCCGGCGCCGGGGCGGTCGGGGAGGGCGTCCCCGCCCGGGGAGCGGTCGCGGGCGCGTGTAGCATGCGCGGAATACGGTCTTGGTCGCATTCGCCGCCCGGATTCCGATTGACCAGGACGCCCGCGTCTCATATTCTGGCCGGAGCATTGAGAACGCGCATGCGCTGTCCGGCCCCACAGACGGTACCGAGGGGCGGGGCGCGCGGCGGGCGCCCCGGTGAGACGGGGGTCGTGCGGCGGGCGGTGTCAGGGACGGTCCTTCCGTTCCTGCTTCTGTCGTCTTCACAGCCCTTGCTCTGATCCGGGCGGACGTGTGCGCTCTCGGTGTTACAACTTTCTGCCAATGTCCGTATCCGGAGTCCACCCACACATGACGAGCAGCACCGAGGCCACCTCGACACCCCAGGTAGCGGTCAACGACATCGGGTCCGAGGAAGCCTTCCTCGCGGCGATCGACGAGACCATCAAGTACTTCAACGACGGTGACATTGTCGAGGGCACCATCGTGAAGGTCGATCGAGACGAGGTCTTGCTCGACATCGGCTACAAGACCGAAGGGGTGATCCCCTCCCGGGAACTGTCGATCAAGCACGACGTCGACCCGGGCGAGGTCGTGGCCGTCGGCGACCACGTCGAAGCCCTGGTCCTCCAGAAGGAGGACAAGGAAGGGCGTCTCATCCTGTCCAAGAAGCGCGCGCAGTACGAGCGCGCCTGGGGCACGATCGAGAAGATCAAGGAAGAGGACGGCGTCGTCACCGGCACCGTCATCGAGGTCGTCAAGGGCGGTCTCATCCTCGACATCGGCCTGCGCGGCTTCCTCCCGGCCTCCCTGGTCGAGATGCGCCGCGTCCGCGACCTGCAGCCCTACGTGGGCCGCGAGCTCGAGGCCAAGATCATCGAGCTGGACAAGAACCGCAACAACGTGGTCCTGTCCCGCCGCGCCTGGCTGGAGCAGACCCAGTCGGAGGTCCGCCAGACCTTCCTCAACACCCTGCAGAAGGGCCAGATCCGCAAGGGCGTCGTCTCCTCGATCGTCAACTTCGGTGCGTTCGTGGACCTGGGCGGCGTGGACGGCCTGGTGCACGTCTCCGAGCTGTCCTGGAAGCACATCGACCACCCGAGCGAGGTCGTCGAGGTCGGCCAGGAGGTCACCGTCGAGGTTCTCGACGTCGACATGGAGCGCGAGCGCGTCTCCCTGTCCCTCAAGGCCACCCAGGAAGACCCCTGGCAGCAGTTCGCCCGCACGCACCAGATCGGCCAGGTCGTTCCCGGCAAGGTCACCAAGCTGGTTCCGTTCGGCGCGTTCGTCCGCGTCGAGGAGGGCATCGAGGGCCTGGTGCACATCTCCGAGCTGGCCGAGCGCCACGTGGAGATCCCCGAGCAGGTCGTCCAGGTCGGTACCGAGATCTTCGTCAAGATCATCGACATCGACCTCGACCGGCGCCGGATCAGCCTCTCGCTGAAGCAGGCCAACGAGAGCGTCTCGCCGGACCAGGAGGAGTTCGACCCGACCCTCTACGGCATGGCCGCCGAGTACGACGAGCAGGGGAACTACAAGTACCCCGAGGGCTTCGACGCGGAGACCGGCGAGTGGATGGAGGGCTTCGAGGCCCAGCGCGACGAGTGGGAGCGCCAGTACGCCATGGCGCAGTCCCGCTTCGAGGCGCACCGCAAGCAGGTCGAGGAGGCCCAGGCCGCCGAGGCCGAGGCCGCCGCGGCGCCCGCCTCCTACGAGGGCGAGTCCGAGGCCGGTTCCTCCTCCTCGGGCGGCTCCAGCAGCGCCTCGGAGAGCACCGGCGGCGCCCTGGCCTCCGACGAGGCCCTGGCCGCGCTGCGGGAGAAGCTCGCCGGCGGCGGCGAGTAGCGCTCACCGGCACCCGGTAGCAGCAGTACCCGAGGGCCGCTCCCCGGAAGGGGGGCGGCCCTTCGCCGTGCCCGGGGCCGGGCCGCGGCGGCGCGGCCCGGCCCCGGCGCCCGAACCGCTCGCCCCCGGCCGCCGCCCGCGCGCATCGGGGCGGCCGGAGGGGCCCGGCGCCGCCGAACGGGAATCGGGCCCTCCGCGGCGATTCGGCGGCGCGGCGGGGCCGCGCGGGGTATCGTCGGCCGCAGGCGGTCCGGACCGGCTGCGAGGAGGGTCATGGCGGCACCGGAGCGGGGCGGCGCGCCATCGGGCGTCGCCGTCACCGAGGCGGAGCGGGACGACATCGGGGAGCTGTGGGCGGTGCAGCGCGCCGCCTACGTCGATGAGGCCCAGATCTACGGGGACCCGTTCGTCCTCCCGCTCACCGAGAGCCGCGGCCAGCTGCTGCGCGCCGTCGACGGCGGCGCGGTGCTGCTCAAGGCGGTGGCCGGCGGGCGGATCGTGGGCGGGGCGCGGGGCAAGGCGGTGGGCAGCGCGGCCACCGTGGCGCGGCTGTTCGTCGCCCCGGACCGCCGCCGGGAGGGCATCGGCGCCGCCCTGCTGGCCGAGATGGAGCGGCGGCTGCTCGCCGCCGACCCGCCGCCGGCCGCGATCACCCTGTCCACCGGGCACGGCGGCCGGGCCGCCCCGGAGCTGCTGCTCGCCGCCGGCTACCGGCAGACCCACCGCGAGGCGCTGCACGACCACCTCACCCTGCTGCACTTCCGCAAGGAGGCCGGGGAGGCCGCGGAGGTCCGGCGGCCCCGGGCCGGCGGGCCCGGTGAGCCGGTGCAGGAGCGCGTCCCGTAGGCTCGGCGCCATGCTGCGCGTAGGACTCACCGGGGGCATCGGCTCCGGAAAGAGCGAGGTGTCGGGCCGGCTGGCCGCCCGCGGGGCGGTCGTCATCGACGCCGACGCCCTGGCCCGCGAGGTCGTCGAGCCGGGTACGCCCGGGCTGGCCGAGGTGGTCGCGGAGTTCGGCGAGGAGGTCCTCACCGCCGAGGGGGCGCTGGACCGCCCCCGCCTCGGCGAGATCGTCTTCTCCGACCCGGACCGGCTGGCCCGGCTCAACGCGATCGTGCACCCGAGGGTGGGGGCGCGCAGCGAGGAGCTGATGGCGGCGGCGCCGCCGGAGGCGGTGCTGGTCTACGACGTCCCGCTGCTGGTGGAGAACGGCCTCCAGGAGCTGTACGACGTGGTCGTGGTGGTCGACGCCCCGGAGGAGGACCGGGTCCGGCGGCTCACCGGGAACCGGGGCATGCCCGAGGACCAGGCCCGCGCCCGGATCGCCGCCCAGGCCTCCCGGGAGGAGCGCCTGGCCGCCGCCGACATCGTGGTGGACAACTCCGGGACCCGGGAGGAGCTGGACGCCCGGGTCGCCGGGCTCTGGCAGGAGCTGGAGCTGCGCGCCGCGGTCAAGCGCGCCGAAGAGGCCGGCGACGGGGCGCCCCGGGGCTGACCCGGCGCGGGGGCGCCCCGCCGCCCCCGCAGCGACCCCGCGGCGGCGAGGCATCGGGGGCCGCCCCGCGCCTCCCGCGCCGCTCTCCGCGCCGAGGCGGGGGCGGAATCAGCGGGGTCCGGGCCGGGTTGCACGGGGAGGCGGCCCCGGGGCGCGGCGGATCGGCGGCGCCTGTCGCAGGGCGGCTGTACGGTGGGCGGCAGCCCGGGCGCGTCGCCCGGTTGCGGCATCGGGGAGAGTGGGGACTCATGCGGCCGGTCAGCGGCATCCAGCGCAGGGAGGCGTCGTTCGAGGTCGTCTCGGACATGACGCCGGCGGGCGACCAGCCGGCGGCCATCGCCGAGCTCACCAGGCGGGTGCAGGCCGGCGACCCCGACACCGTGCTGCTCGGTGCGACCGGTACCGGCAAGACGGCGACGGTGGCCTGGCTGGTGGAGCAGGTGCAGCGGCCCACCCTGGTGATGCAGCCGAACAAGACGCTGGCCGCGCAGTTCGCCAACGAGCTGCGGGAGATGCTGCCGAACAACGCGGTGGAGTACTTCGTCTCCTACTACGACTACTACCAGCCCGAGGCCTACGTCCCGCAGACCGATACCTATATCGAGAAGGACTCCTCGATCAACGACGAGGTGGAGCGGCTCCGCCACTCCGCCACCAACTCCCTGCTCACCCGGCGGGACGCGGTGGTGGTCGCCTCGGTGTCGTGCATCTACGGCCTGGGCACCCCGCAGGAGTACGTGGACCGGATGGCGCAGCTGCGGGTCGGCATGGAGGTCGACCGGGACGAGCTGCTCCGCCGCCTGGTCGAGATGCAGTACACCCGGAACGACATCGCGTTCACCCGGGGCACGTTCCGGGTCCGCGGGGACACCGTCGAGATCATCCCGGTCTACGAAGAGCTCGCGATCCGGATCGAGATGTTCGGCGACGAGGTCGAGCGGCTGATGACGCTGCACCCGCTCACCGGTGAGGTGCTCGGCGAGGACGACGAGGTGTTCATCTTCCCGGCCTCGCACTACGTGGCCGGGCCGGAGCGGTTGGAGCGCGCGGTCGGCCGGATCGAGCGGGAGCTCGGCGAGCGGCTGGGCGAGCTGGAGGCGCAGGGCAAGCTGCTGGAGGCGCAGCGGCTGCGGATGCGCACCACCTACGACATCGAGATGCTCCGCCAGGTCGGCAGCTGCTCGGGGGTGGAGAACTACTCCCGGCACTTCGACGAGCGGGAGCCGGGCAGCGCCCCCAACACGCTGCTGGACTACTTCCCCGAGGACTTCCTGCTGGTCGTGGACGAGTCGCATGTGACGGTCCCGCAGATCGGCGGCATGTACGAGGGGGACGCCTCGCGCAAGCGGACCCTGGTCGACCACGGGTTCCGGCTGCCGTCGGCGCTGGACAACCGGCCGCTGAAGTGGGCGGAGTTCACCGAGCGGATCGGGCAGACGGTGTACCTGTCGGCCACCCCGGGCTCCTATGAGCTGGAGCGGAGCGGCGGCGACGTGGTGGAGCAGGTCATCCGGCCCACCGGCCTGGTCGACCCGGAGGTGGTGGTCAAGCCGACCGAGGGGCAGATCGACGACCTGGTGCACGAGATCCGGGTGCGGGCCGAGCGGGACGAGCGGGTGCTGGTCACCACGCTCACCAAGAAGATGGCCGAGGACCTCACCGACTACTTCGCCGAGCTGGACATCCGGGTGCGCTACCTGCACTCCGAGGTGGACACGCTGCGCCGGGTGGAGCTCCTGCGCGAGCTGCGCACCGGCGAGTTCGACGTGCTGGTCGGCATCAACCTGCTGCGCGAGGGCCTGGACCTGCCCGAGGTGTCGCTGGTGGCGATCCTGGACGCGGACAAGGAGGGCTTCCTGCGCTCCGAGACGTCGCTGATCCAGACCATCGGCCGGGCGGCGCGCAACGTGGCCGGGCAGGTGCACATGTACGCCGACCGGGTCACCGACTCGATGCGCGCGGCGATCGACGAGACCAACCGGCGGCGGGAGAAGCAGCTCGCCTACAACGCCGAGCACGGCATCGACCCGCAGCCGCTGCGGAAGAAGATCGCCGACATCCTGGACTCGCTGGCCCGGGAGGACGTGGACACCGCGGAGCTGCTCGGCTCGGGGTACCGGGCGCAGCCGGAGCGCGCCCCGGTGCCCGGCCGGCCGGGAGAGGGGGGCCGCCAGGACGCCGCCGGGATGCCCCGGGCCGAGCTGGCCGCCCTGATCCAGCAGCTGGACGAGCAGATGCACCAGGCCGCCGCGGACCTCCAGTTCGAGCTGGCGGCCCGGTTGCGGGACGAGATCAAGGAGCTCAAGCGGGAGCTGCGCGGAATGGACGCGGCCGGCGTGGAGTGAGCGCGCGCGGCCGCCGGGACCGCCTGGGAGCACTCCCGGGCGGTCCCGGCGTTTCGGCTCCGGAGGGCGTCGGATACCGTAGGCCGGGCGATAAAGCGTCTTATAAGGGATTGCATGGCGTCGATTTCGAAACGAATTCATGCCATCGGTCCGATTCGACCGACCGCCCGGCGGGTCGGCCGGTACGCTCGGCCGTGACCGGCGGGGAACGTACGGTCACGGTATGCGGCACCCCGCGGCGCACCGCGGGGCCGAGCCGCTCCCCGGTCCCGCTCGCTGCGCGGCCGGGTGCGACCCGGCCAGGGAGGGGGAGGATGAGCGGCTACGTGGCCCGTGTGCGCCGCGGCGACCTGCCCGGCGGCGGGACCGAGTTCGAGCGGCTGATGGAGTCCGCCGCACGGCGCTGGGCCTCGGTCGACCCGCTGCTGCCCGTGCCGCCGCGCCCCCGGCGCAGCGGCGACACGCTGCTGACCGTCTCCGACGAGGCCGGGCGGCCGGTGGCCGCCGGCACCATGCGCTACTCCTGGTACCAGCCCGGCGAGGTCGGCCGCACCTGGGGAATGCCGGACCAGCACTGGCTGACGCCCCTGGTCGGCGGCCCCGAGCCGGGGCGGGCGCTGGACTCCCTGCTCACCAGCTGGCGCGAGCAGCTGGAGGCGCTGCCGACCGGCACCGGGTCGGAGTCCTCGGCGCTGCTCACCTGGCCCGCCCGGGACCTCTGCGGGGTGGTGCCGCTGCAGCGGCACGGCCTGCAGCCCTACAGCGTGCTCGCGGTCCGGCGGCGCGGCAGGGGCGTCCCCCCGGTGCTGCCGCCGCGCGACGTGGTCATCCGGCTCGCCGACCGCGGCGACCTGACCGAGGCGGTCTCCCTGCTGATGGAGCAGCACCGCTTCGAGGAGCACTTCGGCGGGGTGTTCGTGCAGACCGAGACCGCCGAGCAGACCCGCGGGATACTGGCCCGCGCGCTCTCCCGCCGCCCCTCCTGGATCTGGGTGGCCGAGCGCCGCGGCCGCCTGGTCGGCCTGGTCTGGGTCTCCCCGCCGCAGCGCGCCCGCTGGGCCGCGCCGCTGGTCTCCGGGTCCTCCCCGGCGCACATCGGCTACGGCGTGGTCACCGAGGACGAGCGCGGAGCGGGGATCGGCACCGCCCTGGTGGAGCAGGCGCACCAGGCCCTGGACAGCAACGGGGCCCCGGCCGCCCTGCTCGACTACTCCCTGATGAACCCGGTCTCCGGGCCGTTCTGGCACCGGATGGGCTACCGCCCGCTCTGGACCACCTGGGAGGCGCGCCCGGCCCTCGCCCTGCGCTGAGGCCCGCCCCGCCACCCCGGCCGCCCCGGGGCCGCCGCCCTCCGGCTAGGGTCGGCCCTACCTGTACGGACGCCGGGGTCCGCTGGGCCGGCCCCGGACGGTGAAGGGAGTGCGGCGTGGCGGAGCGAGAGGCGCGCGGCCGGGGCGTGGAGATCGTCGAGGTCGGGCCGCGCGACGGCCTGCAGAACGAGGAGAAGACCCTCACCGTCGAGGAGAAGGTGGAGCTGATCCGGCGGCTGGTGGCGGCCGGGCTGCGCCGGATCGAGGCGGTCAGCTTCGTCAACCCCCGCCGGGTGCCGCAGATGGCCGGCGCCGAGGAGGTCATGGCCGGGGTGGAGCGGCTGCCCGGGGTCTCCTACATCGGCCTGGCGCTGAACCGCCGGGGCCTGGACCGGGCGCTGGCCGCCGGCGTGGACGAGGTGAACGTGGCCGTGCCGGCCACCGACGGCTTCTGCGTCCGCAACCAGGGCTGCACGGTCGAGGAGATGATGGACGCCTTCGACGGGATCGCCGCGGCCTGCCTGGAGGCCGGCACCCCGGTCAGCGTCACCGTCTCCACCGCGTTCGGCTGCCCCTTCGACGGGGAGACGCCGCCGGAGCGGGTCGCCGAGATCGCCCGGCGCGCGGCGGCCGCCGGCGCCTGGGAGGTCGCGATCGCCGACACCATCGGGGTGGGCGTGCCCCGGCAGGTGGCCGACCTGGTGGGCCGGGTCCGCGCGGCCGCGCCCGAGGCGGTGCTGCGCTGCCACTTCCACAACACCCGCAACACCGGCTACGCCAATGCGCTGACCGCGGTGGAGCAGGGCGTCACCGTGCTCGACTCCAGCGTCGGCGGGTTCGGCGGCTGCCCGTTCGCGCCGGCGGCCACCGGCAACATCGGCACCGAGGACCTGGTGTACATGCTGGAGCGGGGCGGATCGGGCACCGGTGTGGCGCTGGCGGAGACCTCGGCCGCCGCCGAGTGGCTCGGCTCCCGGCTCGGCAAGACGCCGCCGGCGCAGCTGAGCCGGGCCGGCGCCTTCCCCGCCGGAGGCTGAGCCCCGCCGGGGGCTGAGTCCCGCAGGAGGCTGAGCCCCGCCGGGGGTCGCGCCCTTCGGAACCCGCCCGGGGCCGGCGCCCGGGACCGCCGGCGCCCGGAGGGAGACCAGGGACACGCGGGGTGGCGCGAGCGGCCGCCCCGCCCCGCCGCGAGGGTCGGCGGGACCGGTCCCGGCGCTGGTCAGCGAGGGTGCGGGCGAGGGCGCGGGGGTGCCGCGCGGCGGGGCGCGGGGAGCGGTCCGGGCCCCGCGGGGCGCCGTGCCTGTTATCCTGGTGGCCCGTGGAGTCCGAGGCCCGGAGCGGGATCACCGCAGGGTCCGCGAGGGCGCCGCACGGCCGCCCGTCCGCGTTCGGGCGATCCGTAGCCATTCGACCACGGGAGCAACACTTGGCATCCGCCGCGAGCACCAAACACCTCTTCGTCACCGGCGGGGTCGCCTCCAGCCTCGGGAAGGGCCTCACGGCCTCCAGCCTCGGCCGGCTGCTGAAGTCGCGAGGCCTTCGGGTCACCATGCAGAAGCTGGACCCCTACCTCAACGTCGACCCGGGGACGATGAACCCCTTCCAGCACGGCGAGGTGTTCGTCACCGACGACGGGGCGGAGACCGATCTCGACATCGGCCACTACGAGCGCTTCCTGGACACCGAGCTCTCCGGTTCGGCCAACGTCACCACCGGGCAGATCTACTCCAGTGTGATCGCCAAGGAGCGGCAGGGCGCCTACCTGGGCGACACCGTCCAGGTCATCCCGCACATCACCAACGAGATCAAGGCGCGCATCTACGCGATGGAGAGCGCCGACGTCGACGTCGTCATCACCGAGATCGGCGGCACCGTCGGCGACATCGAGTCGCAGCCCTTCCTGGAGGCGGTGCGGCAGATCCGGCACGAGATCGGCCGGGACAACTGCTTCTTCCTGCACGTCTCGCTGGTGCCCTACCTGGCGCCCTCCGGCGAGCTGAAGACCAAGCCGACCCAGCACTCGGTGGCCGCGCTGCGCAGCATCGGCATCCAGCCCGACGCGCTGGTCTGCCGCTCCGACCGGCCCATCCCGCAGGCGATGAAGTCCAAGATCAGCCTGATGTGCGATGTGGACGAGGGCGGCGTGATCTCCTGCCCGGACGCCCCGTCCATCTACGACATCCCCAAGGTCGTGCACCGCGAGGGCCTGGACGCCTACGTGGTCCGCCGGCTGGGCCTGGCCTTCCGCGACGTGGACTGGACCGAGTGGGACGAGCTGCTCCGCCGGGTGCACGAGCCCGCGCACGAGGTCACCATCGCCCTGGTCGGCAAGTACATCGACCTGCCCGACGCCTACCTGTCGGTCACCGAGGCGCTGCGCGCCGGCGGCTTCGCGGAGAACACCCGGGTCAAGATCCGCTGGGTCGCCTCCGACGACTGCGCCACCGAGGAGGGCGCCCGGCGCGAGCTGGCCGGGGTGCAGGGCGTGCTGGTCCCCGGCGGGTTCGGGGTCCGCGGCATCGAGGGCAAGCTCGGCGCGATCCGCCACGCCCGGCAGAACCGCATCCCGCTGCTCGGCATCTGCCTGGGCCTGCAGTGCCTGGTCATCGAGTTCGCCCGGGGCGTGGCCGGCATCGAGGGCGCGAACAGCGCCGAGTTCGACGACAAGGCGGCCGAGCCGGTCATCGCCACCATGGCCGACCAGGCCGACGTGGTCTCCGGCGAGCGGGACATGGGCGGCACCATGCGCCTGGGCATGTACCCGGCCGACCTGGCCGAGGACTCCCTGGCGCGCGAGCTGTACGGCGCTCCCCAGGTCTCCGAGCGGCACCGGCACCGCTTCGAGGTGAACAACGCCTACCGCGCCCGCCTGGAGGAGGCCGGCCTGGTCTTCTCCGGCCTGTCGCCGGACGGGCGGCTGGTGGAGTACGCCGAGCTGCCCCGCGAGGAGCACCCGTTCTTCATCGCCACCCAGGCCCACCCGGAGCTGCGGTCCCGCCCGACCCGCTCGCACCCGCTCTTCTCCGGCCTGGTCGCCGCCGCGCTCAAGCACGACGCCGGCGGCCGCGGGTGACCGGCGCGCAGCGGACCGGGGCGGTCTCCGACTCGCAGGAGTCCGCCGAGGTCGTCGAGCGGGAGGAGCCGTTCCGCGGCGCCAAGACCGCGATGCGGGTGGACCGCTTCATGCTGCCGGGTGAGGACGGACCCGAGCTGGTGGCCCGGGAGTACATGGTGCACCCCGGCGCGGTCGCCGCGCTCGCCCTGGACGAGCGGGACCGGGTGCTGATGGTGCACCAGTACCGGCACGCGGTCGGCGCCCGGCTCTGGGAGCTGCCCGCCGGGGTCCGCGACGAGGAGGGCGAGCCGCCGCTGCGCACCGCGGAGCGGGAGCTGCTGGAGGAGACCGGCCACCGCGCCGAGCACTGGTTCGAGCTGGCCGACTTCTACCCGTCGGCGGGCTTCTCCACCGAGCGGATCCAGGTCTTCCTGGCCCGCGGCGTCACCGAGGTCCCGCCGGAGCGGTTCGACTACCGGCGGATCCACGAGGAGGCCGACATGGCCGTTGAGTGGATCCCGCTGGACGACGCCCTGGAGGCGGTGCTGTCCGGGCGGATGCGCAACGGGGCGACCGCCATCGGAGTGCTGGCCGCGGCCACCGCCCGGCGCGACGGCTACGCCTCGCTGCGGCCCGCCGGCTGAGCAGGCCCGGCACCGGCGCCGCACCCCCGCACCGGGGCGCGGCGCCGCTGCCGTCTCCGGACCCGCCCGGCCCCGCAGAGGCACTGCTACCCTCACCCGTGTCCGGCGCGGTTCGGAACCGAATGAAAACGGCCTCCCCGGCCGACAGGATCCCAGGTCAGGAAGTATCGGCCCCGCGTGCGCGGGGATGGTCCGATGAACAGCGCCCATGCAACCACGCCACTTTGATCGGCCCCGCGTGCGCGGGGATGGTCCGGCGCAGGGTTTCCTGTACGGCCTGTTCCGGCAATCGGCCCCGCGCACGCGGGGAGCAGTGAGCCGCCTCGGTCTCCAGCCCGGCCTTCAGGAGCGGTCGTGCCGACGCGGGCGGAACCCGGCGGATACCGCCCGTACCCCGGCGGGGTGTCCGATCTCCGTGTGAAACGCCGGGCGGCGCGGTGCGGCGGCGGCCCGGTCGAACCGCTCGGTTGTGGCATGATCTCTGCGGAAACGACGGAGAGCCGGGTGATGGCGACGGCAGCGGAGCGGGACGGGCGCGGTGCGGCGGCCGCGGAGGCGGCGCTGGCCTGCGCCGAGGTGCGCGGGTACCTGGACCACCTCGCGGTGGAGCGCGGGCTCGCCGCGAACACCCTCGCCTCCTACCGCCGCGATCTGCGGCGCTACGCCGAGTTCCTGGCCGAGCGCGGCATCGGCTCGCTCGCCGGGGTGGGGCCGGAGGACGTCGCGGCGTTCCTGCGCCGGCTGCGCGAGGGCGACGCCGACCACCCCCCGCTGGGCAGCAACTCGGCCGGGCGCGCGGTGGTGGCGGTGCGCGGCCTGCACCGGTTCGCGCTGCGCGAGGGCATCGCCCGGACCGACCCGGCCGAGGAGATCAGCCCGCCGCGGCCGCGCCGCCGGCTGCCCAAGGCGGTGCCGCTCTCCGACATCGAGGCGCTGCTTGCCGCGGCCGGGGTCTCCGGCGACGAGCGCGGGCTGCGCGACCGGGCCCTGCTGGAGCTGCTGTACGGCACCGGGGCGCGGATCTCCGAGGCGGTGGGCCTGGACGTGGACGACGTGGCCGGGGACTCCGCCGGGGTGGTCCGGTTCCGGGGCAAGGGCGGCAAGGAGCGGGCGGTGCCGATCGGCCGGTTCGCGCAGGAGGCGCTGGAGGCCTACCTGGTGCGCGGGAGGCCGGCGCTGGCCGCCTCCGGCCGGGGCGTCCCGGCGCTGTTCCTCAACGCGCGGGGCGGACGGCTGACCCGGCAGGGCGCGTGGGCGGTGCTGCGCGCCGCGGCGGCCCGGGCCGGCCTGGACGAGGTCTCCCCGCACACCCTGCGGCACTCCTTCGCCACGCACCTCATCGACGGCGGCGCCGACGTCCGGGTCGTCCAGGAGCTGCTCGGCCACGCCTCGGTCAGCACCACCCAGATCTACACGCTGGTCACGGTGGACCGGCTGCGCGAGGTCTACGCCGCCAGCCACCCCCGGGCCCGCTCGGTGCGCCAGGCGTGACCCCGCAGGGGATCGCGGCGCCGGGCGGGGCCGCGGAGCGGATCCGGAGCCGGACAAGTGCCGCAAGGGGGCGTTCCGAGCGCGTAGAGTGTCGCGTTGAATCACCCCGTGCGGTCGTTCTAGAGTCGCCGCACGACGGTAGGTCGCTGTCGACATATTGAGTTTTTTCCGACGGCCGGCCGACGGGCGGATCCGCCAGGTCCGGCCATGGCCGGTCCGTAGGGAGGTCAAAGGGTTGTGAGCTGGTCTCGATACGACGGCGCGGAGGCGCAGGCCCCGGCCGACGGGGGAGTGCAGGGCGGATCGGCGCACGACCCATGGGGAGAACCACGCAGCACGGGGGACGAACTGCAGACCGGGAGATCACAGCAGGCCGGCTATCCGGAGCCCGCTCCGGTGGAGCGCCACGGTCCGGCACGGATCGTAGCACTGTGCAACCAGAAGGGTGGCGTCGGTAAGACGACCACCACCATCAACCTCGGCGCGGCGATCGCGGAGTTCGGGCGGCGGGTGCTGCTCGTCGACTTCGACCCGCAGGGCGCGCTCTCGGTCGGGCTGGGGCGGCTCGACCCCCGGGAGCTCGACCTGACCGTCTACAACCTGCTCATGCAGCGGGACGTGACGGTCGGCGACGTCCTGCTCAAGACCGACGTCGACGGGCTCGACCTGATCCCGAGCAACATCGACCTGTCCGCGGCCGAGGTGCAGCTGGTCGGCGAGGTCGCCCGGGAGCAGATGCTGGCCCGCGCGCTGCGCCCGGTGATCGACGAGTACGACGTCGTGCTCATCGACTGCCAGCCCTCGCTGGGCCTGCTCACGGTGAACGCGCTCACCGCGGCAGACGGGGTCATCGTGCCGCTGGAGTGCGAGTTCTTCGCGCTGCGCGGGGTGGCGCTGCTGATGGACACCATCGAGAAGGTCCAGGAGCGGCTCAACGAGCGCCTGGTCATCGACGGGTTCCTCGGCACCATGTACGACCCGCGCACGCTGCACGCCCGCGAGGTGCTGTCCACCATCATCGACGGCTTCGGCGACAAGGTGTACGGCACGGTCATCAACCGGACCGTCCGGTTCCCGGACGCGACGGTGGCGGGGGAGCCGATCACCCGGTTCGACAGCTCGTCCGCGGGCGCCGCGGCCTACCGCGACCTCGCGAAGGAGGTGCTGGCCAGATGGCCAAGCAGCGGCCTCGCCGGGTGACGCTGCCGGGGGCGGACGAGATGTTCTTCCGCTCCGCGGATTCGGCCGGGGCCGAGCCGGAGCCCGCCGCTCCGGCCGGCGCCGGCGCGCCTGAGGCCGCCCCCGCCGAGCGGAAGAGGCCGGCCCGCCGCCGCGCGCCCGAGCCGAGCGGCCGGGAGCGGCACGACGAGAAGATCACCGTCTACGTCTCCGCCGCGGAGCTGCTCGCGCTGGAGCAGACCCGGCTGGCGCTCCGCGCCGAGTACGGCCTCAGCGCCGACCGGGGCCGCATCGTCCGGGAGGCGGTCGGCGTGCTGCTCGCCGACTTCGAGGAGAACGGCGACACCAGCCTGCTGGTCCGCCGGCTGAGCGGCTGATCCGCGGCCCCGGCGCGCCGGGCGCGCCCGGTCCGACCACCGGCGCGGCGGTGCCAACCTAGAGGAATGACAGAAGACGGCACCGGGGGCGAGGCCGGGGAGGAGAGCGGGGGCGGCGGCTTCCGGGTCCACCTGGACAACTTCGAGGGGCCCTTCGACCTTCTCCTCGGGCTGATCTCCAAGCACAAGCTGGACATCACCGAGGTGTCGCTGTCGAAGGTCACCGACGAGTTCATCGCCTACATCAAGGCGCACGGCGAATCCTGGGACCTCGACCAGGCCAGCCACTTCCTGCTGGTGGCGGCCACCCTGCTGGACCTCAAGGCGGCGCGGCTGCTGCCGCGCGGCGACGTCGAGGACGAGGACGACCTGGCCCTGCTGGAGGAGCGCGACCTGCTCTTCGCCCGGCTGCTGCAGTACCGCGCCTACAAGCAGGTCGCCGCGGTGCTGTCGGAGCGGATGGCCTCCCAGGGGCGGCGCTTCGCGCGGGCCGTGCGGCTGGAGGACCGGTTCGCCGAGTCCCGCCCGGACGTGCTGATCCGGCTGGGGCCGCAGGAGTTCGCGGCGCTGGCCGGCCGGGTGTTCACCCCCCGGGAGCCGCCCAGCGTGCCGGTCACCCACATCCACCAGGCCAAGACGTCGGTGCGCGAGCAGGGGGCGCTGGTGGTGGAGGCGCTGCGGGAGCACGGCAGCCTCACGTTCGCCGAGCTGACCGAGGACTGCACCGGTACCTTCGAGGTGGTCGCCCGGTTCCTGGCGCTGCTGGAGCTGTACCGGGCCGCCAACGTCGGCTTCGACCAGCCCGAGCCGCTCGGTGAGCTGCTGGTGAGCTGGACCGGTGACACCGTCGGCGAGGTGGCCGTGGAGGACGACTACGACGACGCCGCACCGCGCGAGGCGGAGAGCGGCGGGAGGGAGGGCGCGTGACCGTGGGAGAGGACGCCCCGGGGGCCGCCCCCGAGGCGGGACGGGCCGCCGACCATGCCCTGCGGCGCGACCTGGAGGCCGTGCTGATGGTGGTGGACCAGCCGGTGGAGGCCTTCGAGCTGGCCCGGGGGCTGGGCCGCCCGGTCGGCGACGTGGCCGACGCGCTGGAGGAGCTGTCCGCCGAGTACACCGCCGAGGGGCGCGGCTTCGACCTGCGCAGAGTGGCCGAGGGGTGGCGGATCTACACCCGCCCGGAATGCGCGGAGGTCGTCGAGCATTTCCTCAAAGAGGGGCAGGAGGTCCGGCTCACCCAGGCCGCTCTCGAAACGCTCGCGGTGGTCGCCTACCGGCAGCCGGTCTCCCGGGGCCGGGTCTCGGCGGTCCGCGGTGTCAACTGCGACGGAGTTATGCGTACCCTCGTACTGCGGGGGCTGATCGAGGAGGCGGGCCAGGACCGGGAGTCCGGCGCCATCCTGTATCGCACGACGAGCTACTTCCTGGAGCGTCTGGGGCTGATGAGCCTCGACGACCTCCCGGATCTCGCCCCGTTCCTGCCTGACGACATCGAAGGTATTGACGACACCGGTGAACACGCCACATAGAAACGACAGGTCCCGCGGTGAGCGGGACTCCTTCCGACCGCGCGGTGAGCGCGGACGAGGCGCCCCGCGCGGTGAGCGCGGCGACTCCCACCGCTCCGAGCGCCCCTTCCGGCGCGACGACCGCCGGGACGACCGCCGGGACGACCGCCGCGAGGACCGCCGGGACGATCGGCGCGGGGGCTTCCGCGACGAGCGGCGCTCCGAGCGCGGCTACGGCCGTGACGACCGCCGCGACGACCGCCGTGGTCCCCGTGCGGAGCGGGGGGAGGACCGGGGCCGCCCGTTCGGCGACCGGGACCGCCGCCCGCAGGGCGATCGGGACCGGGGGGACCGGCGCCCCTACGGCGACCGCGACCGCCGCGACGACCGCCGCGACGACCGCCGCGACGACCGGCGGGACGACCGGCGCGGGGGTTTCCGGGACGACCGCAGGGACGACCGCCGGGGCGGTTTCCGGGACGACCGGCGCGGGGACGCGCGCGGCGACCGGGGCCGCTCCTACGGGGACCGGGACCGGCGCCCTTACGGCGACCGCGACCGCGACGAGCGCCGCGGGGGCTTCCGCGACGACCGCAGGGACGACCGCCGAGGCGGTTCCCGTGACGACCGTCGTGACGACCGGCGCGGTCCCCGTGACGACCGTCGTGACGACCGGCGCGGTCCCCGTGACGACCGTCGTGACGACCGGCGCGGTCCCCGTGACGACCGTCGCGACGACCGCCGTGGTCCCCGCGACGACCGCCGTGGTCCCCGTGCGGAGCGGGGGGAGGACCGGGGCCGCCCGTTCGGCGACCGGGACCGCCGCCCGCAGGGCGACCGGGACCGGGGGGACCGGCGCCCCTACGGCGACCGCGACCGCGGCCGTGAGGACCGCCGCGACGACCGGCGGGACGCCCCCCGGGGCGAGCGCCGCTTCGACCGCAGGGACGACCGGCCCCGCGACGACCGCCGCGACGAGCGCCGGGACGACCGGCGCGGGGACGCGCGCGGCGACCGCGGCCGCTCCCACGGGGACCGGGACCGCCGCCCCGGCGGCGCCGGCGGCCGGGCCGCCGAGCGGTCCTCCGCCCCCGCACCGGACCAGGGCGGTGCGCGCAGCGAGCGCGAGCTGTCCCCGGCGGCGCGCGCCCGGCTGAAGGCGCTGCGCTCGGAGTACGACCCGGCCGACGAGGACCGCTCCGACGGCGGTCCTCGGGACACCTACCAGAACGTCCCCGGCGGCATCCGGCTGCAGAAGGCCCTGGCGCAGGCCGGGGTGGCCAGCCGGCGGGCCTGCGAGGAGCTGATCTCCGACGGCAGGGTGACCGTGGACGGCCAGGTGGTGCGCCGCTTCGGCGCCCGGGTCGACGCGGAGACCTCGGAGATCCGGGTGGACGGGATGCTCGTGGCGGCCTCCCCGGACCGGCTCTACTTCGCGCTGAACAAGCCGCGCGGCGTGGTCAGCACCATGTCGGACCCGGAGGGCCGGCCCACCCTGGCCGACTACGCGGGCCAGACCGAGGAGCGGCTGTTCCACGTCGGCCGGCTGGACACCGAGACCGAGGGCCTGATCCTGCTCACCAACGACGGCGAGCTCGCCAACCGGCTCACCCACCCCCGCTACAAGGTCATCAAGACCTACATCGCGAAGGTGCCGGGCCCGGTGTCGCGCGAGGTCGCGCGGGAGATCCGCGACGGCGTCGAGCTGGAGGACGGCCCGGTGGAGGTGGACTCCTTCCGGGTGGTGGAGAACCTGGAGCCCAAGGCGCTGGTGGAGATCCGCCTGCACGAGGGGCGCAAGCACATCGTGCGCCGGCTGATGGAGGCGGTGGGCCACCCGGTCTCCGACCTCGCGCGCACCCAGGTCGGCCCGATCGACCTGAACGTGCTCAAGCCGGGCACCATGCGCGCGCTCACCGCGCGCGAGATCGGCGAGCTGTACGCGGCCGCCGGAATGTAGCCCGGACCGGTCGGGGCGCGGAATACCCGCGCCCCGGCCGGATGGTGCACAGTGGTGCGGGCAGAGGAACGACGGCCAGTAGAGGAACGGAACCACAGTGGCAGTTCGAGCGATCCGTGGTGCGGTGCAGGTGGACGCGGACGAGCGGGAGCTCGTCCTGGAGGCCACCGCGGAGCTGGTCTCGGAGGTGATGCGGCGCAACGGGCTGCACACCGACGACGTGATCAGCGTGCTGTTCACCGCGACCACCGACCTCACCTCGGAGTTCCCGGCCCTGGCCGCCCGCAAGCTCGGCTTCTCCGACGTGCCGCTGATGTGCGCGAGCGAGATCGCCGTCCCGCACGGGCTGCCCCGGGTCGTCCGGCTGATGGCCCACGTGGAGACCGACCGGCCCCGCGCCGAGCTGCACCACGTCTACCTGCGCGGCGCCCAGGCGCTCCGGCTGGACATCGCGCAGTGACCCCGCCCGCCCGGGCGCCCCTCCGCCGGCGGAGGGCCCCGGGCCGGGCCGGCGCGGCCCCCGCCGCTCCCGGCGGGGGCCGTTCCCGTCTCCGGGCGGGCCCGCCCGGCCGATGACCCGGCAGGCCGGATCCTGGCCCGGGCCGAAGCGCTCCGCCCCTGGCCGCCGGCGAACCCGCAGGGCTTCCGGCTGATCTACGGCGACCCGGTCCCCGGCTACCGGCCGCCGGAGGGCGGCCCGGCGGCGGAGGCCGAGCGGCGCGCCTGCGCCGGCCTGACCGGGCTGGTCGCCGCGGCCCGGCCCGCCGGGAACCACCCGGTCGGCGGGTCCGCCTGGTCGGACCCGGACGCCGACCCGGCCGGGCACGTCCGGGAGGAGTCCCCGGACCGCCGCCGGACGCGGTGGCCCGCGCCCTGCGCATCCGGGGGCGGATGCACGGCCTGCTCGCCCTGGAGGTCCATGGCCGCCTGGGCCCGCTCATCGCCGCCCCGGGAAGGCTCTACCGGGGGAGATGCTGGACCCGGTCCGCTCGCCGGGGCTCGCGGCGCCCGGAGCGGCGGGGGACTGACCCCCGCGGGCCGATTGCTCCCCCGAGCGGGTCGGTTTCCCCGGTACGCTTGGGGTCTCCGCTGATCAGCGGGGTGAGGACCGGAGGGAAGGGGCCGTGGGGGGATGATCGACCGCGCCGTGGTCGTGGGCGCAGGGCTGATCGGGACGTCGATCGCGCTCGCGCTGCGGGAGCACGGGGTGCGGGTGGGGCTGTACGACCCCGACGCGCGCAACCTCCGCCTGGCCTGCGACATCGGCGCCGGTGAGGCGGTCGACCCGGCCGACCCGGGGCCGCCGGCCGACGTCGCGGTGGTCGCCGCGCCCCCGGCGGTGGTGCCCCGCGCGCTGCTCGCCGCCCAGCGGGCCGGGCTGGCGCACGTCTACACCGACGCGGCCAGCGTCAAGGCCGGGGTGGTCGCCGAGGCCGCCCGGATCGGCTGCGACATGGCGAGCTACGTCCCCGGACACCCGATGGGGGGCCGGGAGAAGAGCGGCCCCGCCGCCGCCCGCTCCGACCTCTTCCTCGGCCGCTCCTGGGTGCTCTGCCCGACCGCCGAGGCCGGGCCGAAGGCCGTCGCGGCCGTCACCGAGCTGGCCCGGCTGTGCGGCGGCGAACCGGTGGCCATGGCCCCCGGCGCCCACGACCGGGCGGTCGCGCTGGTGTCGCACGCCCCGCACGTGGCCTCCTCCGCGGTCGCGGCGCGGCTGGTCGAGGGCGAGGCGGAGGCGCTGCGCCTGTCCGGCCAGGGGGTGCGCGACGTCACCCGGATCGCCGGCGGGGACCCCGGCCTGTGGACCGAGATCCTCCGGCACAACCCGGGCCCGGTGGCCGACGTCCTGGAGGCCATGGCGGCCGACCTGGCCGGCGCCGCCGAGCGGCTCCGCGCCGAGCAGCGCGGCACCGGCGGCGGGATCCGCGACATCCTGGAGCGCGGCCGCGCCGGCCGCGACCGCATCCCCGGCAAGCACGGCGAGCCGGAGCGGGCCGCCCCCCGCTACACCGAGCTGGCCGTGGTCCTCCCGGATGAACCGGGGGCGCTGGGCCGGCTGTTCGCCGAGGTCGGTGCGGCCGGGGTGAACATCGAGGACGTCCGGATGGACCACTCGCCCGGCCAGCCGCTGGGTCTGGCCCAGCTCTCCGTGCTCCCTGAGGCGGCCGGGCCGCTGGCCGCCTCCCTCAAGGAGCAGGGCTGGTCGGTGCACGGCTGAGCGGCCCTCCCGGCCCGCCGGGACGCGGGCGGAGCAGGGGATGTGCGGCTGTACCCTGGGTCGTTGAGATGAGATGGAATCAGACCCCTGGGGAGAGGACCGACGTGAGCGCGCAGGGCAACGCCGGGGAAGGCGTGGAGGGCACGGCCGGGCCGGGCATCGTCATCGCCATCGACGGGCCGTCCGGTTCGGGCAAGTCCAGCACGTCCAAGGGCGTCGCCAAGGCGCGCGGCCTCGCGTACCTGGACACGGGGGCGATGTACCGCGCCATCACCTGGTGGATGCTGCGGAACGGCATCGGGGCGGAGGACGCGGTGGCCGTCGCGGACGCCGCATCGAAGCCGGTCATCACCATGGGCACCGACCCGTCGGCCCCCACCGTCCAGGTGGACGGCACCGACGTCGCCCGTGAGATCAGGACCCAGGAGGTCACCTCGTCCGTCAGTGCGGTCAGCGCCGTGCCGGCGGTGCGCGAGCGGCTCGTGGCCATGCAGCGCGACACGATCGCGCGGGCCCGGCGCGAGTCCGGCGGGATCGTGGTCGAGGGGCGCGACATCACCACCGTCGTCGCCCCCGACGCGGAGGTGAAGATCTTCCTCACCGCCAGCGCCGAGGCGCGCGCCCAGCGGCGCAGCAAGGAGAACAGCAGCGACGACGTGGCCGGCACCCAGGAGGCGCTGGCCCGCCGGGACCGGCTGGACTCCTCGCGCGCCGTCTCCCCGCTGACCCGCACCGCGGACGCGGTGGAGCTGGAGACCACCGGCCTCGGCCTGCAGGAGGTCGTCGACCTCGTGTCCGGCCTGGCCGACGAGGCCGCCGCCGCGGAGGCGAGCCCCGCGGCCGGATGAGCCGGCGCGGCCCGCACGGGGCCGCGCGGAACGGGCGCCCGGCCGGTCCGGCCGGGCGCCGACACTGCCGTCCTCACGGCACGCGGCCTGGGCGCGTGGGGGCGATGTACCGGGATTGGATTTCGCATGAGTGAGAACACCGAAGCCTTCGAAGCCGAGGCGGCCGAAGGCGAAGAGGTGGCTGTCAAGCCCGTCGTCGCGGTCGTCGGACGACCCAACGTCGGCAAGTCGTCGCTGGTCAACAGGATCATCGGGCGCCGCGAAGCGGTCGTGGAGGACGTTCCGGGGGTCACCCGGGACCGGGTGGCCTACGACGCCTCCTGGCAGGGGCGGGCGTTCACGCTCGTCGACACCGGCGGCTGGGAGACCGGCGCCGAGGGCCTGGCCGCGATGGTCGCCCGGCAGGCCGAGTACGCGGCGCAGACCGCCGACGTCATCCTGTTCGTGGTGGACGCCACCGTCGGCATCACCGACCCCGACGCGGCCGTCACCCGGGTGCTGCGGGCCACCCGCCGCCCGGTGGTGCTGGCCGCCAACAAGGTCGACGGCGAGCTGCAGGAAGCCGACGCCATGGTGCTGTGGAACCTGGGCGTGGGCGAGCCGTTCCCGATCTCCGCGCTGCACGGCCGGGGCACCGGCGACCTGCTGGACGCGGTCGTCGGGGCGTTCCCGGAGCAGGCCGGCGGGAGCCCGGAGGCCGAGGAGGGGGGCCCGCGCCGGATCGCCCTGGTCGGGCGGCCCAACGTCGGCAAGTCCAGCCTGCTGAACCGGCTCGCCGGCGAGGACCGGGTGGTCGTCGACTCGGTGGCCGGGACCACCCGGGACGCGGTCGACGAACTCATCGATCTGGGCGGCATCACCTGGAAGTTCATCGACACCGCGGGAATCCGGCGCCGGTTCCGCCAGCTGCAGGGCGCCGACTACTACGCGACCGTGCGCACCTCCTCGGCGCTGGAGCGGGCCGAGGTCGCGGTGGTGCTGATGGACGTCTCCGAGCCGCTGGCCGAGCAGGACATCCGGGTCGTGGAGCAGGTGGTCGAGTCCGGCCGGGCGCTGGTGCTCGCCTTCAACAAGTGGGACACGCTCGACGAGGACCGCCGCTACTACCTGGAGAAGGAGATCGACCGGCAGCTCTCCCGGGTCGCCTGGGCGCCGCGGGTGAACATCTCCGCCAAGACCGGCCGGAACGTGGAGAAGCTCGTCCCGGCGATCGAGACCGGCCTGGAGGGCTGGGACACCCGGATCTCCACCGGGCGGCTGAACAGCTGGCTGAAGGACCTGATCGCGGCCACCCCGCCGCCGGTGCGCGGCGGCAAGCAGCCCAAGATCCTCTTCGCCACCCAGGCCGACACCCGGCCGCCGCACTTCGTGCTGTTCACCACCGGGTTCCTGGAGGACAACTACCGGCGCTTCGTGGAGCGCCGGCTGCGCGAGGAGTTCGGCTTCGAGGGCACCCCGGTGAAGGTCAGCATGCGCATCCGGGAGAAGAAGGGCGGCACCCGGGCCTCCAAGGGCAGCGTCCGCAAGGACTGGCACCGCTGAGGCGCCCGCGCCCCGGCGCGGGGCGCACCGGTGCGTAGGATCGGAAGGGCGGGGCGGCCGGGGGCCGCTCCGCCCGCGGCGTCCCCGACCGGGCCGCCGCACGGGGGAGGGAGCCGAGCCGTGCACAAGGTCATGGTCAGCGCCTGCCTGATGGGGCGGCCGGTGCGCTACGACGGCCGGGCCAAGACGTCGGAGCACCCGGTCCTGGCGCGCTGGCGGGCCGAGCGGCGCCTGGTGGTCTTCTGCCCGGAGGTCTCCGGCGGCCTGCCGGTGCCGCGCCCGCCCGCCGAGATCGAGGCGGGCGCCGGCGCCCGCGCGGTCCTGGACGGCGCCGCCGCCATCCGCACCGCGGACGGCACCGACGTCACCCGGTACTTCACGGACGGCGCCCGGGCGGCCCTGGCCGCCGCCCGCGAGCACGGCGTCGCCGTCGCGGTGCTCAAGGAGGGCAGCCCCAGCTGCGGGCTGCACCGCGTCTACGACGGCTCGTTCACCGGTTCCACCGCACCCGGACCGGGCGTCACCGCCCGCCTGCTGGCCGACGCCGGCATCGCCGTCTTCACCGAGGACGAGATCGGCGCGGCCGCCGCCCGCCTGCGGGCCCTGGAGGCGCGGGGCTGAGCCCCGCCCCGGGGCGCGGTGGCCGGATGAGGCCGCGGCCGGGCGCCCGCCACCGCCGTGACCGCAGGAAACCCCTGGGGCGCGAGGGGGCCGGGGCGCCCGCCGGTTGCGGTGCTTCGCCGGGGGACACGAGAATGCGCGCAGCGGCCGCCGCCCCGGCGCCGCGCTCCCGGCCCGATGGGAAGTGACGCAGATGACCGGCACGCCTTCCGGCGACGGCGCCCCCTCGGGCGTGGACACCACGGTGGCGCATTCGGCGCGGGTGTGGAACTACTGGCTGGGGGGCAAGGACAACTACCCGGTCGACCGGGAGCTCGGCGACCGCATCATGGACGTCTACCCGCAGATCGTCCAGGGCGCCCGCGCCGACCGGGGCTTCCTGGTCCGCTCCGTCGGCTGCATGGCCCGGGAGGAGGGCGTCCGGCAGTTCCTGGACATCGGCACCGGGCTGCCCACCCACGGCAACACGCACGAGGTGGCCCAGGAGGCCGCGCCGGACGCCAGGGTGGTCTACGTGGACAACGACCCGATGGTGCTGGTGCACGCCCGCGCCCTGCTGGCCGGCACCGAGGAGGGCGCCACCGAGTTCGTCGACGCCGACCTGCGCGAACCGGAGAAGGTCCTGGAGGCGGCGGGCCGCCTGCTCGACTTCGACCGCCCGATCGGGCTGACCGTGCTCGGCACCATCGGGCACATCCCCGACTTCGCGGAGGCCCGGGCCCTCATCGGCCGCTACGTGGACGCGCTGCCCTCGGGGAGCCTCCTCGCCCTGTGCGACCTGGTGCTGCCGGAGGACCCGGCCAGCGCCGAGGCCCTGGAGCGCTGGAACGCCGGCGCCGCGCTGCCCTACCGGGCGCACACCCCGGCGGAGATCGCCTCCTACTTCGACGGCCTGGAACTGCTGGACCCCGGCGTGGTCCCGGCCAACCGCTGGCGCCCCGAGTCCGGTGCCGGAGCCGACGTCGAGCAGTACTGCGGCCTGGCCCGCAAGCCCTGACCCGGGAGCGCGGGGGCGGCCCCGGCGGAAGCCGCGGCCCCCGCCGCCGGCCCCGGGGAGCTAGGAGCCCCGGGCGGCCAGCGCCTCGGCGGCGCGCTCCAGCAGGGAGCGGAGCCGGTCGGCCTCCTCGGGGGTGAACGCGCCGAGGAGGCGGCGCTCCACCGCGACCGCGGCGCCGTCGGCCTCGGCGAGGAGCGCCGAGCCGTCCTCGGTCAGCCGGGTGACCAGGACCTGGGCGTGGTCCGGGGAGGGGTGCCGCTCGATCAGGCCGCGCGACTCCAGGGTCTTGAGGACCGTGGTCATGCTCTGCGGGGTGACCGAGCAGAGCCGCGCCAGCCGTGCTCCCGAGGCGCCGGGAGCGAGCGACAGCGCGTAGAGCGCGGCGTACTGCGGGACGGTCAGCCCGAACGGGCGCAGTACCCGGGTCTTCTCGGCGATCAGCGCCTGCTCGGCCTGCTTGATCGCGCTGCCCGGCCGCCAGGCCACCGAGGCGCGGACCTTCTCTTCCTCCGCGGCGCCGTGTTCCGCCATGCCGCCTCCTCCCGCCGGACCATCAGGGCCCTGATGTGCCCATGGACCCTACCAGTCAGGTTGACGCGGCCCCGCCCTTCGTGCAAGCTCTGATGTGTATAAGGGCTCTGATGGTAATCAGAGTTCGAATGCATCGGTCTCCGCGGCGGGCGGGCCGAGAGGCGCGCACGCTCCGGCGCCCGCCCCTGCCGGCCGCCCTCCGCCGCGCCGACCCGAGACCGCCCCCCGATACCGATCAGCGAGGAGAATCGGCGATGCCGATCGCAGACGTCCCCCTTTCCGCCGGCGGCGGCAGAGTGCACTACCTGCGCGCCGGAACCGGGCCCGGGCTGGTGCTGGTGCACGGCACCGGTGCGACCGCCGAGGGCAACTGGGCGCCGCTCATCGAGGCCGCCGCGGACCGGTTCACCGTGGTCGCCCCGGACCTGTCGGGCTCGGGGGCGACCACCGACCCCGGCGGTCCGATCACCGTCGACGACCTGGTGGCCGAGGTGCTGGGCGCGGCCGGGCACGCCGGGCTGGACCGGTTCCACCTGGTCGGCCACTCCCTCGGCGCGGTCGTCGCCACCGCCGCCGCCGGTACGGCCCCGGACCGGGCGCTGTCGCTGACCGCGCACGCCGGGTGGGTCCGGACCGACCCGCACCTGGCCTTCCAGTTCGACCTGTGGCTGCGGCTGATGCGCACCGACCCGGAACTCCAGGCCCGGCTGCTGCAGGCCACCGCGATGGGCGAGGAGACGCTGCGCTCGCGCACCGCCGCCGACTTCGAGGCGGCCGCGGCCGGGTTCGCCGCCCTGCTGCGCGGCGCCGCGGACGGCTTCGTCCGCCAGGTCGAGGCGGACCTCGCGGTGGACGTCGCCGGGCTGCTCCCCGCGATCACCGCGCCCACCCTGCTGATCTCCGGAACCGGCGACCGCATCGTCCCGCCCCGGCACCAGGAGGAGCAGGCCCGGCTCATCCCGCAGGCCGAACTGCTCCGGCTGCCCGGCGGCCACGCCCTGCCCTTCGAGGCGCCGGAGGCCTTCACCGCCGCGGTCCTGGACCACCTGGACCACCTGGAGCGGCGGCCCGCCCGGTCCGGCTGACCGCCCGGGCGGGGGCGGCGGCCGCCCCGAGGGCCCGGTGCCGCGCTCCGGCGCGTCCCGTCCGCATACTGGGGGCAGGGCGCGGCCGCCCGGCCGCGCGGAAGCCGGGAGGGCGGCGATGGGCGTGCGCGAGGCCTGCGACAGCGTGATCCTGGCCGGCGGGCGGGCCGACCGGATGGGCGGGCGGGACAAGCCGGGCCTGGAGGCCGGCGGGGCGACGCTGCTGGAGCGGGTGGCCGCCGCTGCGCCGGGGCGGGTCGTGGTCGTGGGGCCGGAGCGGGAGCGGCCGCGCGCGCTCTACGTGCGGGAGGATCCGCCGGGCGCGGGCCCGGTACCCGCGCTGCGCGCCGGGCTGGCCGAGGTCGGCGCGCCCTGGACCGCGCTGCTCGCCGGGGACCTGCCGTTCCTGCGCCCCGAGCGGATCGACGCGCTGCGCGCCGCCGCCGAGGGCCGCTCCGGCGCGGTGCTGCTGGACGGCGGGGGCCGGGAGCAGTGGCTGCTGGGCGTCTGGCGCACGGACGCGCTCCGAACCGCCCTGGGCGGCTACTCCGGCGGCTCCCTGCGCGGGCTGCTCGGCCCGCTGCGGCCGGTGCCGGTCCCGCCGGCCGGCGAGCAGGACCTGACCGCGTTCGACTGCGACACCCCCGAGCAGCTGGCCCGCGCCCGCGAGGTGCTGGACGCCGCCCGGCGCCGCGCCCGCTGAGCCCCGCGGTCTCCCGGTCCGGTGCCGCTCCCGGAAGCGGCGGGGTCAGCCCTCGAACTCGTCGAAGGGGACGGTCTCCCGGAGGAAGCCGCGGAGGTCGAGGAAGCCGGCGAGGTACTCCCGGTGCTCGTTGCAGGCCAGCCAGGTCTTGCGGCGGTCGGGGGTGTGCACCTTCGGGTTGTTCCACACCAGGGCCCAGCGGGCTGCGGCCCGGCACCCCTTGCGGGAGCACACGGGGGGCTCTGCGGGGGCGGCGGCTGCGTCGTCGTTCAACTCGGGACTTTCCTGGTGCGGCTCGTGCGGTCCGCGCTCGGGAGGGGCGGAGGGGCACCGGTGCGGCGCGGCCGGGATCGGGGCGAGAAAAAGGCGACGCCGGGTGGCTACGGGGGCAAACCACCCGACGTCGCGCGCAGTGTTCCGACGGGGGCTCGAAACACTGGCCAAGCGCTTCGACGGGGGACCGAAGCGCCGAAAACCAATGTACACCGCGACCCCCTCCGGTACGTCAAGAGTCGGTTACGACGTGATCTCGGGACAGTCCAGCGAAGTGCGCTTTTGTCGATGAATGGCGAATTGTCTGGCAAGGGACCTATGGCACTGCAGAGGGTCCGGTAAAGGGGCGGGAAAGCAGGCGTGGTGGGCGGATTGCCGGTCTTCCCGAGTGGGAACGAGGCGGAGACGGAAAGGGAATGTGGTGTACGACACATCTCTTCCCGGTCGGGGAGAGAACGGTACGACCGAGGAGGCGGCATGACCGACCACACCTACCGCGTCACCGAGATCGTGGGCACCTCTACGGAGGGCGTCGACGCGGCGATCCGCAACGGGATCGCCCGGGCCGGCGAGACGCTGCGCGGGCTGGACTGGTTCGAGGTCACCCAGGTGCGCGGCCATTTGGAGAACGGGGAGATCGCCCACTACCAGGTGGGGATGAAGGTCGGCTTCCGCCTGGAGGCCACCGGAGGCTGAGCGCCGCGCGGAGGAGGGCCGGGCGGGGGAGCCGGCTCCCGGCTCCCCCGCCCCCGCCCCCCTGCGTCCCGCGGGCCGCTCCGGCCCCGGCGCACCGCCCGGTGCGCCGGGGCCGGCCGCGGAGCGCCTCAGGACGCCTTGCTCACCGTGGACATGTTGAAGTCCGGGATGCGCAGCGCGGGCATCTCCGTGCGCGGGAAGTAGTCGCCCATCTCCCGGGAGAGCGCCGGCACCGGCGCCCCCGCCTCGGTGGCCCGCCGCAGCAGGCCCACCGGGGACTCGTTGAACCGGAAGTTGTTCACCGCGCCGGCGATCCGGCCGTCCTCGATCAGGTAGACCCCGTCCCGGGTGAGGCCGGTCAGCAGCATCGTCTGCGGATCGACCATCCGGATGTACCACAGGCAGGTCAGCAGCAGGCCGCGCTCGGTGGAGGCCACCAGGTCGTCGGTGCCGCCGGCGGCGCCCTCCTGCTCCAGCACCAGGTTGTCCACGAACCCGGCGGGCGGCGTGCCCAGCCGGGCCGCGGTGGCCCGGGTCTGCCCCAGCGCGGACAGCACCCCGTTCGAGACCCACTCGGTCCGCCGCAGCGGGAGCCCGTTGTCGAAGGCGCTGACGTCCCGGCCCGGGGCGTCGGCGGCGACGAACGGCGCGCACTCCAGGCCGGGGCGGGCCGGGTCGCTCAGCAGGGTCAGCGGGAGGCCGGCGATCCGCTCGCCGATCCGCACCCCGCCCTCGCCGTCGGAGAACGCGCTGCGGCCCTCTGAGGCGTCCCGGGCCCCGGAGTCGAAGTACATCGGCACCATCATGTCGGCCACCGCGGTGGGCGGCAGGACCGTCTCGTACCGCCCGGCCGGCAGTTCGACCGGGGTGCGCGCCCACTCGGCGCGCCGGGCCAGCTCCGCGTCGAGCGCGTCCGGGTCGACGTCGGTGAAGTCCCGGGTGGCCCGGCCCACCCACGCCGAGCGCGGGTCGGCGCCGCCCGCGGAGTTCCCCCGGGTGTTCATCTCGATGGTCCCGGTGGGCTGGTCGTGCCGGAGCCGCACCCCGGTGGAGGTGCCGAGGAACACCGACTCCACGGTGTGCTCGGCGTAGCCGTAGTGCAGCCGGCCCGAGTCCGCGGAGGCGCGGAACGCCCGGCCCAGCCCGGTGGCGGCGGCGGAGAAGACGTCCACGCCGGTGGCGGCGGGCGGGGCGTCCCAGGCGCCGCCGGAGCCCGCCTCGGCCGGGCCGAGCAGCGGCGCCGCCTCCTCGCTGGGCAGCGCCGACCCGCTCGCCGCCTCGGCGGCGCGCACCAGCTCCTCCAGTTCGTCGTCGCGCAGGCCGCTGCGGGCCATCACGCCGACCGAGGTGCCCGACGGGCCGTCGGTGAGCGCGATGACGGTCACCGTCCGGCTCCGGGCGACCCCGTTGGTCGTCAGCGAACTGCCGGCCCAGCGGAGGTCGGCGGTGCTGCGCTCGCGCACCAGCACCATGCAGGACGAGGAGCGGGAGAGCTCCAGTGCCCGCTCGACCACTGCCTGAGGGGAGGACCCGCTCACTTTCCTGCCTCCTGCGCGGTGTTGAGGACGCGGACATCGGTGAAGGCCGCCGACGGGCAGCCGTGGCTGACCGCCGCGACCTGGCCGGGCTGGCCCTTGCCGCAGCGGAACGTGCCGCCCAGCACGTAGGAGGCCGGGCCGCCCACCGCGGCCATCGAGTTCCAGAACTCGGTGGTGCTGGCCTGGTAGGCGACGTCGCGCAGCATCCCGTCCAGGCGCCCGCCGCGGATCCGGTAGAACCGCTGCCCGGTGAACTGGAAGTTGTACCGCTGCATGTCGATGGACCAGCTCCGGTCGCCGACGACGTAGACGCCGTCCTCCACGCCGGCGATCAGCCCCTCGGTATCGGGGCCGGTCGGGTCGGCGGCCAGCGACACGTTGGCCATCCGCTGGATCGGCATGTGGCCGGGGGAGTCGGCGAACGCGCAGCCGTTGGAGGAGCGCAGCCCCTGGGCCGCGGAGATCCGGCGGTCCCGCTGGTAGCCGGTGAGCACCCCGTCGCGGACCAGGTCGAAGGAGGAGGTGGCGACGCCCTCGTCGTCGAAGCCGATGGTGGCCAGCCCGTGCTCGGCGGTGCGGTCCCCGGTGACGTGCATCGACGGCGCGCCGTAGCGCAGCTCGCCGAGGAGGTCGGGGGTGGCGAAGGAGGTGCCGGCGTAGGCCGCCTCGTAGCCCAGGGCGCGGTCCAGCTCGGTGGCGTGCCCGATGCTCTCGTGGATGGTCAGCCACAGCTGGGAGGGGTCGATCACCAGGTCGTAGCGGCCCGGCTCGACCGAGGGGGCGCGCAGCTTCTCGTCCAGCAGCGCGGGCAGGTCGGCCAGCTCGGCCTCGACGGTCGGCAGGTACTCCCAGCCGCGCCCGGCGGGCGGGGAGAGGGTGCGCATGCTGTCCAGCAGGCCGCCGCGGTTGGCCACCACCTCCACCTCGGGGGCGATGCGGACCCGCTGCTGGGTGGTGCTGGTCCCGGCGGTGTCGGCGTAGAACTTCTGCTCCTTGGCCTGGAGGAGGGAGGCGTCGACGTGGTCGACGCGGCCGTCCTCCATCAGCCGCCGGCACCAGCCGGAGAGCAGCGCCGCCTGCGCCCGCATCGCCACCTCGAACGGGTCCTCCTCGTAGGAGGAGACCCATACCCGGTCGGTGTGGACGGGCTCGGGGGCCAGCTCGACGCGGTCGGTGGCGAGCGGGGCGGCGACCTCCGCGACGGCGACCGCCCGCTCGGCGGTGCGCGCCGCCGCGTCGGGGGTCAGCGCGTCGGCGGAGGCGAACCCCCACACGCCGCGGTGCACCACCCGCACGGCGAAGCCGAGCGCGTCGCCCTCGGCGGCGGTCTCCACGGCTCCGTCGGAGACGGCCAGCGTCCGGTCGCGGATCCGCTCCAGGCGGAAGTCGGCGTGCTCGGCGCCGAGCTCGGCGGCCCGCCCGAGAGCGGCGTCGGCGAGCTCGCGCAGGGGAAGGGCGAGGAAATCCGGATCTATGTCAGGCACGCGGGCCAACCTACTTCGCCCCGCCCCTCCCGGGCCAGGGGGACGTGCCGGGTCAGCCGCCGCGCTGGACGTCGACGTGGACGTGGTCCAGGTGGCGGAGGATCTCGTTGCCGGGGTCGGGCGCCATGTAGTCCCACCAGCCGCGCGCGGAGCCGCGGGCGTTCCAGATCTTGTCGTCGAAGATCACGTTGGCCACGTCCAGCTCCTCGGCGTGCGCGACCAGCCAGTGCGCCAGCAGCCAGCCCTCGCGCCGGTTCTCCTCGCTGACCGGCCGGTAGAAGACGTCGACGGCGCGGCCGTCGTAGTGCGCGGAGTCGGCGCCGTGGCCGGCGTCCACGCCGCCGGGCTCGTAGCCTCCGAGGCTCTGCTCGCCGAAGACCTCGCCCATCTCCTCCAGCACCCGCTGGGCGCGCGGGGTCAGCCCGGTCTCGGTGAGCTCTTCGCGCTCCAGCCCGGATGCGGGTGAGACCCGGCAGGTCAGGCTGGGGCCCGCGTCGTCCGGGGGCCCTTCGGCGAGGCGCTCCAGCGCGGCCGGGTCGATGCCGGAGGTGTCCGGGCCCTCCTCGCCGCGGGCCTGCAGCGCGACGGCGGTGGTGGCGGTGCGGGCCTGCTCGGCGGTGAGGGCGATCGAGCCGTCCCCGGTCCGCACCGAGCACTCGGGCCCCCAGGGGAGGGCGGTCTCGTCCAGGCCCAGCCGCGGGGCGAACACCACGAGCCCTCCGGTCACCAGCACGATCAGGGCCAGCGGCAGCAGCAGGCAGCCGGCGAGGCAGCCGCCGCGCCGCTTCCGCCTCCGGGCGCCGCGCCTGCGGCCCGGCCCCCCGCCGCTCGGCTCTCGGTCCTGGGGCCCCTCTTCTCCACGTGTGGTCACGGAACGTAGGACGGCCGGGGCGCCGCAGGGGTTCCCGGAGCGGTGGGGCCTGGGACCCGGCGGCGGGTCAGAGCGCGCTCCACAGCACGAAGGCGCCCCCGGCGATCAGCGCGAACGCCCAGACCCGGTCCATGGTCACCCAGCGCAGCCGCATCGCGTGCACGCCGAGGAAGTCGTAGGCGAGCAGGGCGACGACGCCCGTCGCGGCGAACATCGCCGCGGTGTGCACCGCGGTCGCGGTGAGCCCGATCAGGGTGGTGTCGAACAGCTCCCAGGCCGGCGCCGCGGCGGCCGGCTCCGCCCGGGCGGCCGCCGGGGCAGGCGCGGCGCCGTGCGCGTGGTGCCCGCCGTGTCCGCCCGCCCCGCCGCCCTCCGGGCCCAGGTCGCCGGCGAGGACGGGCAGCAGCATCAGCCCGGCGCCGTGCACCGAGGCCATCAGGAACGACCAGACGCCCAGCTGGGGCAGGGACATCCGCACGTCGGCGCGGTGCGCGTGGGCCCGGGAGAGCAGCAGCCACGACCCGGCCGCGGCGAGCAGGGCGCCCCCGGCCGCGGGCACCCAGTGCGAGGCGGTGAGCGAGCCGGTGGCGGTGATGATCACCGCGACCGCCGCCACCGAGGCGGCGTGCCCGGCGGCCAGTGCCGGCAGCGACCGGATCAGCGCGCCGCGGCCGCCCTCCTGCAGCCCCCGGGACAGGGCGAGCAGCCAGCCCATGCCCGGGTTGGCGCCGTGGAAGACCCCCAGGCCGATCAGGGCCCACAGCTGGGCGCCGGTCACCGGGGAACCGCCATGGCGGGGGCGGTGAGCGGGAGGGGCGCGGCCCGCTCCGGTACGGCGCGGCCCGCTCCGCGGTGCCCTCCCCGGTGCTCCGGCTCCGCGGTGCCCGCCCGTTCCCCGCCCGTTCGCGGCGGGGAGGCGGCACGGGCACCGGAGGCGGGGCGCGGTCTCCTCCGGAGGGCGGGGGATCCTCCTCCTCCGCCGCCGGCCGGGCCGGGCGGCCGGTGCGCGCCTCCGGGCGGCGGTGCCCCGGCGCCGCGGGCCTCCGGTCCGGCCCCCGCCTCGGCGGGCCCCGGGGGCGGGGCGGCCCGGGAGAGGGGATCGCGGACCGGGGCCGCGGGCCCGCGCGCGGTGCGCGGCGGGGCCCCGGGAGCGGGGGAGCGGGGGCGGTGCGGGGGAGCAGGGGCCAGGGCGGCCTCCTCCTGGGGCGGGCGGCGCGCGGTCCGGTGCGGGCCGTCCGCGTGCGCCGCGGCCGGGCGGGGAGACGGCAACGGATCCCTCCGATCACCTCGGGGCGGCCGCCGGGCGGGCCACCGCGAGCGTCACACGGCGCGATGGCATGATCAACGGGGAGCGACCAGGTGACCGGGACCGGCCAGCCCCGGGCGCCGGCCGCCGGGTCTTCTCCGGGCGGTGCCGCCGATCCGGGGCACCGCTCCGCGAGGCGCCGGCCCGCCCGCCCCGCGCGGAGTCCGGGGCCGTCCCGCCCGGTCCGCGGAGGGCGGCCTTGCGCGAGCGGGCGGTCCGAGTCCACCCTGTGTTCCGGTGGCCGCCGGCCTCCGCGGCCGGAGGGGCGAGGGCCGGCCGAGCCGGGCGGGAGCAGGGTGATCCGGAGCGCACCGGGCGCCTCCGGGGCCGCCGCGCGGAATAGCCGCAGCCCGACCGGGGCTGTTCCTGGACGGCGGCCCATGCGGCCGCGACCCGGCGAGGACGTCGATGAGGAACCAGGGAAGGCGAGGCGACCCGTGCGGACACCCCCGAGCGGTCCGGCAGCGCAGGCCGGCGGCGAACCGCGGTCCCGGCACCAGTGGAGCGGCTCCGGGGAGCGGCCGCCGGGCGGGGAGCGGGCCGGCGCCGACATCGGGGCCGAACGGTTCCGCCAGGTCATGGGCAGGCACCCGGCGGGCGTCGTGGTGGTCACCGCTGCCCCGGACCAGGGGCCGGTGGGGCTCACCGCCACCTCGTTCACCAGCGTCAGCCTGGAGCCGCCGCTGGTCTCGTTCTACATCGACGGCCGGGCCTCCAGCTGGCCGGGCATCCGCGACGCCCAGGCGTTCGCGGTCAACCTGCTCGCCGAAGACCAGCACGGCGTCGCCGCGCGGTTCGCGTCCCGGGGCGTGGACCGCTTCGCGCCGCCCACCCGCTGGTGGCACGGGCCCGCCGGGGTGCCGCTGCTGCACGGCGCCTCCGGGCACGTGGTCTGCCGCCGCCACGACGTGCTCGCCGTCGGCGACCACTGGCTGGTCGTGGGCCGGGTGGCGGCGACCGCCGTCGCCGGCGAGCAGCACGTGCTCGGCGTCCAGAGCGCCCCCGACGCCGCCCCGGGGTCCTCCCCGGGCCCGCTCCTCTACCACCGGGGCCGCTACGGCTCCTTCACCGCCCGCGAGGACTGAGCGCACGGGCGGAGCGGAAAAAGGGCCGCGAAGGGCGGCCAGCCCCCTCTCCTCCGCGGCGGCCCCGGCGTCGCGGGGCCACCGGTGCGCGCCGCAGGTCCCGCAACGCCGGGATCACCGCCCCGGAGGGCCGCTCCTCCGGCGGACGGCCGGCGGTCCCGGCCCGCTCGGAGCGGGGCACGGGCGGCACCGCGGCCGCGGCGCGCCGCTCCGGGGGCCGCCCGCGGGTCAGCCGCCTTCGAAGGTGATCTCCACCCGGCGGTTCTGCGCCCGGGCGGAGGGGATGTCGGCGCCGTCGGAGTCGGTCTCCTCGGCGAGCGGCTCGTCGGAGCCGCGCCCCTCGGCCTCGATCTCGGGGGCGTCCGCGCCGAGCTCCTCCTCGATCGCCTCCTTGACCGCCTCGGCGCGCCGCTCGGAGAGCTCCTGGTTGTAGGAGTCCTCCCCGATGCCGTCGGAGTGGCCCACCACCTGGACGGTGCCGGAGGCGCCCTCCAGCCGGCCGGCCAGGTCGGCGATGGTGCTCCGGGCCGCCTCGGCCGGCTCGGCCTCGTCGAAGGCGAACAGCACGTCGGCGGAGATGGTCACGGTCGTACTGGAGCCCTGGATCTCCTCCGTCTCCAGCTCCTCGACCGATCCGGCGGGGTCGATGCCGATGACGCGGGAGGACGGGTCGATGGCGGCGACGGACGAGTCGACGGCGGCCTGGGAGACCCGGTCGGGATCGCCGTGCAGCGGACCCTCCTCGTCGGCCGCGGCGGCGACCGGGGCCAGCAGCAGGAGCGGGAGCGCCCCGGCGAGCAGCCCGGCGCGGCGGGCGGAGGGGGTCACCGCTCCTCCTCGACCGGCACGTCCATGATCGGCTGCATGCCGTACAGGTAGACGTCGAAGGTGTCGGCGCCGTCGCGCGGGGCCGCGAAGAACGCGGTGAAGGAGTTGGGCTCGTCGTAGGCGAGCACGGTCGTGGGGTGGGGCTGGAGGAGGTCCCCGTTCTCGTCCTCGACGACGGTGTAGCGGCGCAGGTTCTCCATGTCGACCAGGTCGATGTGGGGCTCGGTGAGGGAGACGCCGAACAGCGTCCAGATCTCCGGGTCGGATTCGGCGTCGGACTCGGGGGTGCCGGGGGTGATCGTGTAGTCGAGCTGCATCAGCTCGCCGCGCACGGTCAGCGCGTGGATCTCGAAGGCGGCCTCGCCCTCGTGCTCGCGGTAGGGGAAGGTGCCCTCCGCGATGACGTCCTCGGTCGAGGGCTGCCCGGGGGAGGCCCCCTGGCCGCCCTGCGCGTCGGAGCCGTCCCGCGCGTCCTCGCCGCCGCCGGAGCAGCCGGCCAGGAGCAGGGCGAGGGCGATGGCGGGGGCGGCCGCCTTGAAGAACGGGCGCACGTCGGTGCTCCTCCGTGGTTCAGGGGAAAGGGGATGCGGCCGGGAAGACGCGGAGCGTGCCCGCGCGGTTCCGGGCCGGAGGCGGACTGGCCGGTTCCGGACGGCCCCCACCGGGGGCGGGCGCCCGCGGGTGCGGACGCGGAGGCGCCCGCGCCCCGGCGGTGCGGCCGGGGTGCGGGCGCCCGTCCCGCCGGGGCGGGACCGCCCCGAAGGGCGTCTCGGCCGGGTGCTCAGGGGCAGATGGCGTCCAGCGAGGTGGCGTCGTCGCCGACCTGGCGGCCCGGGGTGGTGGGGGAGGGCTCGGGCAGGCCGGTGTAGTCCTGCCACTCGGTGCTGTCGCCCTCTCCGCCGCCTTCCCCGGCGCCCTCCTCGGAGGGGGAGGGGGACGGCGCCGAGGCGCTCGGCTCCGGCTCGCCCGCCTGGTCGCCCTCGCCGCCGTCGTCCTGCTGCGCGGAGACCGCGTCGGCGACCAGGCCGCGGATCTCCTTCCAGTCCGGGTAGGCCGGGTTCACCTGGGGCGGGGAGAGCTGGAGCGCCTTCATCCCGCCGTCCTCGGCGACGGTCTCGGCGAGCTCGATGAAGGCGGGCAGCTTGGCCTGCGGGATGTCGGTGCGCAGGGTCTTCTTGGTGGCGCCGGCGAGGTCCTGGAAGCTGGTCAGCACGGTGGCCGGGTCGGCCTGCTCCACCACGTACTTGACCAGGCAGCCCTGCCGGCCCATCCGGGTGTAGTCGTCGCTGTTCACCCGGCTGCGGCCGTACCAGAGCGCCTGGTTGCCGTCTAGGTGCTGGTCGCCGGCCTCCAGCACGGCGCCCTCCTGGCCGTAGGGGATCGGCTGGTCGATGTGGACGTCGATGCCGCCGATGGCGTCGATGACGGCCTCGAAGCCCTTCATGTCCACCAGGGCGTAGTACTCCGGCTCCAGGCCGGTGATGTGCCCGACGACGCCCTTGAGGGTGTCCGCGGCCGGGTCCGTGGCCTGGGGGTTCTCCGCCAGTCGCTCGGGGTCCTCGGCGACGGTCTGGTAGATCTCGTTGAAGATGTCGTCGAACCCGTAGGGCGGCGGGTAGGCCTCGGCCATCTTGGAGTCCTCGGGGAACTGCACGTCCTCGAGGTTGCGCGGCAGGCTGATCAGGACCGTGTCGCCGTCGTGCACGTCGATGCTGGCCAGCATGGTCGAGTCGGTGCGCATGCCGTACCGGTTGCTGCCGGAGTCCCCGCCGATGAGCAGCACCTCGATGCGGTCCCGGCCGTTCCACGGGTCGGCGTCGTCGTGCGGCTTGCCGTCCAGGTCGTCGTCGCCGAACACCGAGCTGAGGGTGTCGTAGGCGGTGTAGCTGGTGTGCATCACCGCGCCGGCCGGGGCGGCGATGCACAGGCAGAGCAGCAGGACGAGGGCGGCTCCGCCGATCCTCGCCCCGGCGCCGGCCGGCCGCGGGCGGGTGATCACCCAGGAGTGCACCACCACGGTCATCCAGAGCACCGCCAGCACGAAGGCCGCCGCGCCCGCGGTGAGCAGCCACTCGCTCTGCACCGCCATCCGGGCGCCGCGCGCGATGTTCCCGGCGAGCACGAACGCGGCCGCCACCGCCCCGGCGATCAGCAGCGCGTAGAGCGACAGGATCGTGATTCCGGCCGCGCGCCGCCCCGAGCGCAGGTGGGCGATTCCGGGCAGGACCACCGAGGCCGCGGTGAGCAGCAGCGCGCGCCCCGTGCCCGACCGGTTTCGGTCGGACTCTTTTCCGTCCGCCTCCGGCCGCTCGTCTGCCCCTTCGTTCGCCATCGGGGTCCCTTCTAGATGCCCGTGTCCGTCCCTCGGTGCGCCGTCCCCGCCGGTGCGTGTCCCCGGGGGCCGCCGGGGCGGGGGGCGCGCCGCCCCCGGTGCCCCCGGCGCCGGCGACGATCATGCCGGACAACAGTGTCTCGCTTTGCCGGAGTTGTTCGTACGCGGAGTCGGTCGGAAGGCACTCCGACCGCATGCCCGTGATGTAGCAGAGAATGCCCGTTTGCCTGGTACCGATGCCATCCGTGGTCGAAGACGGGCTTGTTTATTTCGTGATCAGTAGTTAAGGAACGCCGCAACTGCCATGATCTGGCCGCAGGAGGGGGCGGCGCCCCGGGGGAGCATGGGGGCCGCCGATGAACGAAAGGCGAACATATCGTGCTCGACGCGGTCGACGTGGCGCTGATGCGCGCGCTGCAGGGGGACGGAAGAGCGACCTATCAGGCCCTCGCCGACGGGGTGGGGCTGTCGCGCACGGCGGTGCGCGCGCGGGTGCGCCGGCTGGTGTCGGTCGGAGCCATCCGCATCGTGGGGGTCCTGCACGCGGGGGTCCTCGGCAGGGAGGTTTTCGGGCATATCTCATTCACCGTTTCGGGTCCGGTCGGCCCGCTCCTGGCCGAGCTGGCGGAGCGGGAGGCGGTGGTCTTCGCCGCGCAGACGGCGGGGCGCTTCCCCGCCGTGGCCCAGGTCCGGGTCCGCGACGACGAGGCGCTGGCCGAGGAGACCGCGGTGCTGCGCGCCCTGCCCGGGGTGACCGGCGCCGAGGTGTTCCGGGCCGGCACCGTGGTCAAGGATGCCGACAGCGGCGTCCGGGAGCTGCGCGACACCCCGCTCGACCCGCTGGACTGGCGGCTGGTCCGGCACCTGCAGCGGGACGGCCGGGCCTCCTACGCCGAGCTGGCCCGGAGCGTGGGGCTCTCCCAGGCGGCGGCGCGCTCCCGGGTGGTGCGGCTGATCGAGTCCGGGGTGGTGCACGTGACGGCCGTGGTGGAGCGCTCCGCCGTGGGCGCGGACGAGCGGCTGGGGTTCGGGGTGCGCTGCCGCGGCGGCTCCGCGGCGCTGGCCTCCCGGCTGGCCGGCGTCGCCGGCGTCTCCTTCCTCGCCGCCGGCTTCGGCCGCTACGACCTGGTGGGCGCGGTGGCGGCCGCGGACCGGTCCGGGCTGGTGGACGCGGTGGAGGCGGTCCGCTCCTGTCCGGACGTCGGGATCCTGGAGACATGGGAGCATCTGCGGGTGGCCAAGGAGCGGCTGCGCGGCGACGGCTCCGCCCCCGCGCCGCCCAGGGAGCGGAAAGGGGTCGCTGCGTGAGCGGAACCGCGGGAGAGGCGGGCCCCCGGCCCGGCGGGGTGCTGCGGCTGCGCGGCCGGGTCTTCGGGCCGGGGCGGCACGCGGTGATGGGCGTGGTCAACCGGACCCCCGACTCCTTCTACGACCAGGGGGCGACCTTCGCCTTCGAGGCGGCGCTGCGCGCGGCCGACGCGGCGGTGCGCAACGGCGCGGACATCATCGACGTCGGCGGGGTGAAGGCCGGGTACGGCGACGAGGTCTCCCCCGAGGAGGAGATCGGCCGCACCGCGCCGTTCGTCGCCGAGCTGCGCGCCCGCCACCCCGGGGTGGTGATCTCGGTGGACACCTGGCGGGCGCGGGTGGGGGAGGAGTGCCTGCGCGCCGGGGCGGACCTGATCAACGACACCTGGGCCGGCGCCGACCCGGACCTGGCCCGGGTGGCCGCCGAGGGCGGCGCGGGCCTGGTCTGCAGCCACAGCGGCGGACTGGGGCCGCGGACCGACCCGCACCGGGCGCACTACGCCGACGTGGCGGCCGACGTCGTCGCCACGGTGACCGGGCTGGCCGAGCGTGCCGTCGGGCTGGGCGTCGCCCCGGACCGGGTGCTCATCGACCCCACCCACGACTTCGGCAAGAACACCTACCACTCGCTGGAGCTCACCCGGCGGCTGGGAGAGCTGGCCGACACCGGCTGGCCGGTCCTGGTGGCGGTCTCGAACAAGGACTTCATCGGGGAGGCGCTGGACGCCCCGCTCACCGACCGGCTGGCCGGGACGCTCGCGGTGCTGGCCGTCTCGGCCTGGGAGGGCGCACGGGTGTTCCGGGTGCACGACGTCGGGGCCGCGCGGGCCGCCCTGGACGCGGTGGCGGCGGTGGCCCCGCCCGCGGAGGAGACCGCCGGTCGGAGCGGATCCGCAGGCCCGAACGTGTAACCGCCGGTAGCGTTTTTTGCTCTTTTCCGTGCCGGACGTCTTGCGTCGCGGTGAAGTTACCCGTGAGTATGAGGGGGTCGGGCCGCCGGCCCCCTCCACGGGGTGCGGCGGCCCGCTCAGGCGCGTGTATTGGAGGCAGACGTGGCGCTTGCGGACACCTTGACGGCGCTCGGAACGGCGGCGCTGACCAGGAGCGGGGCGCGCCCCCTCGGCGCCCACCTGTTCCCGGTCCAGCCCGGGCCGGGCCTGGCGGCCACGGTATTCCCGGTGCGCTGCGCCCCCGGCGACAACCTGGCGCTGCACGCCGCGGTCGCCCAGGCGGCCCCCGGGACCGCACTGGTGGTCGACGCCGCCGCCGAACCCGAGTACGGCTACGTCGACGAGATCCTGGCGGTCGCCGCGCGCAACCGCGGACTGGCCGGCATCGTCATCGACGGCTGCGTCCGCGACCTCGCCGCGATCGCCCGCGCCGGCCTGCCGGTGGTCAGCTCCGGGGTGGCGCTGCGCTCCCCGGGCCACGACGCCGGCGGGGCGGTCGGCCAGGACATCCTGATGAACTCGGCCGACTCGGCGCCCACCCCGGTGCGCCGGGGCGACTGGGTGGTCGCCGACGACGACGGCGTCGCCTGCCTGCCCCGGGGCAAGGCCGCCGACATCGTCGCCGACGCGCTCCGCGGCGTCCGCGCCGACCAGGAGCTGGTCGACGCGGTCTGCGCCGGCGCCAGCACCATCGACCTGCTCCACCTGGACCCGTCCCGGGTGGCCGGCTGGGAGGGCGGCCCCGGCCGCCTGCACGCCGCCCCCGCCGCCGGCGAGGTCTGACCCGGGGGCGGTCGGGAGCCGCGGCCGCGGCTCCCCCGGCCCCGCGCCGGAACGCGCACCGATACGCCCGGCCCGCCTGCCCGCCCGAGGCCCGCCGGGGCGTACGGGCGCGTCCGCGCCGCCGGGCGGCGCGGACGCCGCCCGCCGCGGGGCCCGCCCCCGCGAAACCTCCCCCGCAGCGGCCGCGGCGGCACCGGGCCCCGGACCGCCGCTCCTCCCCCGGCCCGCGCCCGGACACTCCGGGCGGCCGTTCGCACACCCGACGGTCTCTGAGCGGGACGCGGATGGGGCGGGGCCACCGCGGCCTCGGCCGGCGTGCCCGTCCGGCCGACGGGGTCCGGCCCGCACCGGACGGCGGACGGGCGCACCGGCCGCGGTGGCCCGGGGTCAGTTCCGCGCGCCCCCCTGGGCGATCGCGCCCACCACGGAGCCGGTCAGGCCGTCGACGACGACCTCCTCGGGGACCTCGGGGTGGTCCAGCCACCACTCGCCGGAGGCCTGGACCATCCCCACCACCGCGTGCGCGGTGATCTGCGCGCGCAGCGGGTCGGCGATGTGCCCCTCGGCGACGAGCATCGCGGCCAGCTCCTCGCCGAGGCGGCGGACCATCATCCCCACGTCGCCGCGGGTCCGCGGGTCCTCGGAGGTGGCCCGGTCCATCAGGAACCGGTAGAGGTTCAGGTTCCGGCCGATCATCTGCAGGTAGGCGCCGACGGTGGCGCGGGCGCGCAGCCGCAGCGTCTCGCGGCCGTGCAGCTCGGAGCGGATCCGCTCGATGAGCGGGTCGACGTGCCGCTCGGCCAGCGAGCGGTACAGCCCGCCCTTGTCGCCGAAGTGGCGGTAGAGGATGGGCTTGCTGATCCCGGCCTCCGCGGCGATCGCGGACATCGGCGCGTCCGGTCCGTCGCGCTGGATCACCCGGTCGGCGGCGTCCAGGATGGCGCGGCGCCGCTCCGGGCTGCGGCCGCGGGCGGGCTTGGTCTGCTGTGCGGGTTCGAGGGCCACAGCGAACCACGTTAACCGGGCCGCCACCGGGAGCGCACCCGGCGGCGGCCGCGGGCCGGGCGCTACCCCGCGGCGGTGAACGCCGCGACGTCCACGGTGATCCAGACGGCCTCGGCGGCGGCGATCCGCGCGCCCTCGTGGTCGTACAGCGCCGTGGCGGTGAAGACCTTGCGGCCCTCGGAGCCGAGCAGCCGGCCGGTGACCACGTGCTCGCGGCCCACCTGCGGCGGGCGCAGCACCTCGGCGGTCATCCGGCCGAGCAGCATCGGCCGCTCCAGGATGTCGCTGGACCAGCCGCCGGGGCAGTCCAGCGCCGCCCAGGCGGCCTCGGGGCCCGCGTAGCGCGTCCCCGGTACAGCCAGCGAGGCGTCGGGCGTCCAGGCGGCCGCGACCAGGCCCCCGTCCGAACCGGGCACCGGGCCGGCGAAGATCCGCAGGCCGTCGCCGGGGTCCCGGTCCGGCCCGCACACGAAGCAGGTGCCGAACGGGTGGCCGGAGAACCCCCGGTAGGCCCGGGACGCCTCCCGGGCGAGCGGTGCGGCGACCCGCTCGGCCCGGACCCGCACCGACCCGGCCGGCGCCGGCTCCGCCTCGGCCACGGTCTCGGCCCCGTCCCGCAGCCGCAGCCCCGGCCCGTCCGCGGACTCCAGCGCCATCGCGGTGTCCAGCGGCGGCGGCTTTCGCAGCGTCACCCGCACCGCGGGCGCGCCGAGGCGGGCGGCCAGCAGTCCGCCGATGTGCCCGCCGTTGGCGGACCCCGGGGGCCCGTTGAAGCGGCGGTCCACGGTCAGCTTGTCGGAGGCGTCGATGCCCGGAATGTCGGTCATGGGGCCAGCGTATGCACCGCCCCGCCCGGAGCCCCGGGCCGCCCCCGCCGATCCGCGCGGGACGGCGGTGCGCGGCGCGAGGAAGGCGGAGGGCCCGGCGGCAAAGGGATCCGCGGCGGGCGGTGACGGGCGGGCATGGAGGGCGGGGCAGCGGTGCGGGTGGTGATCGTCGAGGACAGCGCGATCCTCGCGGAAGGGCTGGAGCTGCTGCTCACCTCCTCGGGGCTGGAGGTGGCGGCGGTGACCGGGGACGCGGAGTCGTTCCTGGCCGCGGTGGCCGAGCACCGGCCCGACGCGGCCGTGGTCGACGTGCGGCTGCCCCCGTCCTTCACCGACGAGGGCGTGCACGCGGCCCTGGCCGCCAGGAGGATCGTCCCGGCCCTGCCGGTGCTGGTCTTCTCCCAGTACGTGGAGCGGGTCTACGCCCGCGACCTGCTCTCCGACGGCGCGGGCGGGGTGGGCTACCTGCTCAAGGACCGGGTGGCGCGGGTGGACGACTTCCTGGACGCGCTGCGCCGGGTGGCCGGCGGCGGCACCGCGCTGGACCCGGAGGTCGTCTCCCAGCTGCTCACCCGCCGCTCCGACCCGCTGGGCGGGCTGACCCCGCGCGAGCGGGAGGTGCTGGAGCTGATGGCCCAGGGGCTGGGCAACACCGAGATCGCGGCCCGGCTGGTGGTCACCGAGCGGGCCGTGCACAAGCACGTCGGGAACATCTTCGCCAAGCTCGGTCTGGCCCCCGACGACGGAGGCCACCGCAGGGTCCGCGCGGTCCTGGCCTACCTGGACGCCTGACGGCGGCGGGCGGACCGCGTGCGGCCCCGGCCGCAGACGGCCCGGGGAGCGCCGTTCCGCACCCCGTGCGCGGCCGCTCCGGCCGGGCACCGCTCCGGACATGGAACCGGGACGAACCGTGCGGCGGGGGCGGAACCGGTCGGCGGGGCGGGGCGCCGCCGACCCTTTTCCGTCTCGCAGTGCGGAAACGGTCCGCCTCCGGGCGGTTGCGCACCCCGCCCCACCGGGTAGGAATCCCCCTCGGAAGCCCGCTCGGGCCGCCCCTCCCGGCGGCGCCGGGCGATGCCCCGAACCACCCGCCCCGCTACCCTCCGTCGATGTACGATGGCGGCCCCTCTCCTCCTGGCAGTACCCCCCTTACCCTCCGCACCGATCAGACCGGGAGTCGAACGTGAGCGAGCGCTCCGCGAAAGGAACGGACTGGACCGTTTCCGCCATGCCGCAGCTGGACATGTCCGTGCCCACGGTGGCCCGGACCTACGACGCCCTCCTCGGCGGGAAGGACAACTTCCAGGCCGACAGGGAGGCGGCCGCCGCCTTCGAGGAGCTGAGCCCCGGGATCGTCCGGCTCTCCAAGGACAACCGCGGCTTCCTCTCCCGGGGCGTCCGCTACGTCGCCGAGCAGGGCGTCCGCCAGTTCATCGACCTCGGCTCCGGGCTGCCGACGGTGGAGAACACCCACCAGGTCGCGCAGCGGGCGACCCCGGACGCCGCCGTGGTCTACGTCGACATCGACCCGATCGTCCTGGCGCACGGCCGCGCGATCCTCGTGGACTCGCCGCAGACCACGGTGATCACCGCGGACCTGCGCGACGTCGACCAGGTGCTCTCCGAGCCGGATACGCGGCGCCTGATCGACTTCGCCGAGCCGGTCTGCATCATGCTGGTCAGCCTGCTGCACTGCATCCGCGACGAGGACGACCCGTTCGGCCTGGTCCGGCGGTACTTCGAGCGGCTCCCCGCCGGTTCGGCGCTGGTCTACTCCCACCTCTGCTCCGACGACGAGGATTTCGCCCGCACCTTCACCAAGAAGTGCCACGACTTCGGGATGGACTGGGGCCGGGTCCGCTCGCCCGAGGAGTGCTCAGAGGTCTTCGACGGCCTGGAGCTCGTCTCGCCCGCCTCGGACGGCTCGATGCCGCCGATCCCGGTGGACTGCCCCACCTGGCGCAACGGCGACGTGCAGCCGGTCCCGCTGCCGGACAAGAAGCTCTGGGAGCACTCCGGGGTCGCTTTCAAGCGGAGCTGAGGGCACCGCCCGCCCCCGGCCGGGCGGGCCCTCCACCGGAGCCGGGTCCGGGGCGGGCGCCGCTCGGAGCCGTTCAGAGCAGCAGCGCCCGCGCCCCGGGGATCCGGCGCACCACCGCCACCGCCGCGAGGCTGAGCAGCGCCGCCGCGGCCGCGTATCCGAGCGCGGCGCCCACCGCCTCCCAGCCGTCCGGGGCGCCGAGCAGGTCGCGCAGCTCGCGCAGGACCATCACGTGCACCAGGTAGACGCCGAAGCTCAGCGCGGAGATCCGGCCGACCGCGCGCCGCACCGCCCCGGCGGCCCGCCCCTGCGTGCGGGCGAGGCGCAGCCCGGCCGCGCGCAGCACCAGGAACGCGCCGACCGAGCTGAGCAGCACGGCGGGGGAGAGGTAGTCGTAGACGTAGTCGGCCCCGGCCTCCCAGGCGCCGGCGGCGTCGGCGAGGGCCCAGGCGGCCCCGGCGGTCGCGGCGGTGCCGGCGAGCAGCGCCGCGGCGGCCGGGCGCGCGGTGCGGGCCCCCGGGGCGGCGGTGTGCAGCAGCCACCCCAGCAGGTAGTAGCCGAGGAACGGGAGGAACCGGGTGGCGGCGCTGGCCCCGCCGGCCCCCTCCACCAGGGTGAGCGCCTGGTCGGCGACGCCCAGCGCGGTGGTCGTCCCCGCGAACCACCACAGCCCGGACCGGGGGGTGTGCTCCACCACCGTGCGCAGGAACGGGGTGAGCAGGTAGAGCCCGGCGATGACGTACAGGAAGTACAGGTGGATGCTGGGCGCGCCGGAGGCCGCCTGCCGCCAGGCGGTCTCGGTGTCCATCCCGTGCCGCCAGACCTCCCAGAGCAGGTAGGCGGCGGTCCAGGCGACCAGGGGCAGGCCGATGCGCGCCCACCGCTTGCGGTAGAACTCCCGGGGCGCCTCCGCCTTGGGGGCCAGCAGCAGCGCTCCGCTGATCATCACGAACACCGGGACGCACCAGCGCAGCGCGGCGTCCAGCGTGTTGGCCGCCCACCACGGGGCCGTTCCGAGCTCGGTGTGCGAGGCGGTCACCAGCGGCGCCACCGCGTGCACCAGCACCACGGCGCCCATGGCGCACACCCGGGCGAAGTCGATCCAGTCGGTCGAGGGCCGAGGGGGCGCAGGGGCGGCGGACGGAGGAGCGGGGCCGCCGGACGCAGGCCGCGGCGCTGCCGCACCCCCGTCCGCGCGGATGTCGTCGACGCGCATCCCCTATCGATACCACTTCGTTACACTGCGGCTCAACCGCCCTTCCCGCGGCGCCTTCCGCCCCGCACCCGGCCCGCGGCGGGGCCGCCCCCGCCTCCGCCCAGGCCGTCCGCGGTCCGCCCGGTGCGCCGACCGGGAGCGCCCGGGAGGCGAACCGGGCGGCGGTGCGGAGACGGCCCCGGGGCAGGACCGCGCAGGGCGGCGCGGCGTGCGGTCGCGTGATGAGGAGGAGCGCGCTGATCGCCGGCGTCACCGCGGCGGTCCGGGGCCGTTGCCGCGCGGCACGGCCGGCGCGTCGCCGGCGAGGACGGCGGTGGCGGTCGGCATGGGCCGGCCGGCGGGCGGGACGCGGCCCCGGCGATCAGGATGAAGGCGAAGAGCCCCGGGGCGATGCCGCGCACGGCCTTGGCGGGCGGTCGGGCCCGGAAGGTCCGGTCCCCGGTCGGCGTGCCGGGGAAGCCGAGGCCGGCCGGGACCTCGACCCCACTCAGAGACCGCCGGGTATGCGGGCGGCCGCGCGGTTCGCCCCGCGAGGCGCCCCCTCCGCCCCGGTACGCCTCTCGCAGCGCCGAGACCCATGGGAGAGCGGGGCGGCTCGAGGACGGAGGATCCGGGCGGCCGGCCGCGTATCCGCTGGCCTCTCGGGGGCGCGGGGCGGCCGCGCGGGGGCGTCGCTGTAGACTTCCGCGCCGGGCCGCCGTGCCGGTGCGGGAGCGGCTCCCCGAGCAGGGTGAGACCGCGCCTGGAACCGTCGGAGCCGTCCCATGACCCCATCGGCCGAAGCGCCGGCCTCCGCCGCGTCCCGGCTGGCCCGCGCGGCCACCGGCCTGCTCGCCCCGGCCCAGGTGGTCGTCTACATCGTCGCGGTCACCGCGCTGCACTCCACCGGATCCGTGCCGGAGGCGCTGCTGTGGGGGCTGCTGGCCGCCCTGTTCGGCGCGGTGGTGCCGGCGTCCTTCATCGCGGTGGGCGTCCGGCGCGGGTGGTGGGAGGACCGGCACGTCCGGGACGGCCGCAAGCGGCGCCTGCCGCTGCTGGTCTGCCTGGCGTCCACGGCGGCGGGGACCGCCCTCGGAGCCGCTCTGGGCGGACCGCGGGACCTGCTGCTGCTCGGTGCGGTGATGTGCGCCGGGGCGCTGGCGCTGTGGGCCTTCACCGATCCGCTCGGGACCAAGCCGAGCGTGCACACGCTCATCGCGGTCGTCGCCTCCGGGGTCACCGCCGCCTACTTCGGCGCCGCGGGCGCGGCGGCGGCGCTCCCGCTCACCGCCCTGGTCGCCTGGTCCCGGGTGCGCCTGCGCCACCACACCCCGCCCCAGGTGCTGGGCGGCGCGCTGATCGGGGCCGCGGCCCTGCTGCTCTTCGCCCTGCTGCGCTGAGCCCCGGCAGGGGGCGGGCGGAGGAGGGGACCCGCCGACGCGGTGCCCCGCGGGCGGGGTAGAACGGGTACCGGCGGCGCCGTACCGCGGAGGCGGGGCGCCGTCCGCACCGTTTCGAGCACGGATGGAGCCCCTCATGCCGTACCTGCTGATCCGCCAGCGGTTCACCGAATACGACCGCTGGCGCGCGGCGTTCGACTCGCTGGCCGAGCGCCGCGCCGGGCTGGGGCTGAGCACCCTGCTGGTCGCGCGGGACGCCGACGAACCGGACGAGGCCGTGGTGCTGTTCGCCTTCGAGGACGCGGAGCGGGTCCGCGCGCACTTCCCCTCCCCGCAGCTGGAGGAGGCGCACCGCAAGGGCGGAGTGGTCCCCGGCAGCACCCGGCTGCTCTTCCTGGACGACCTGGACGGCGCCCCGCTCTGAGGCCGGGCGCCGGACCGCCCCGGCGAAGGGAGAGGAGGGGGCCGCGGCCCCCTCCTCCCGTTCCCGCCGGCGGAACGCTCACTTCACCGGCAGGCCGGTGACGGCGCGGCCGATGATCAGGCGCTGGATCTCGCTCGCGCCCTCGAAGATGGTGAAGATGGTGGCGTCGCGGTGCCAGCGCTCCACCGGGTATTCGCGGGTGTAGCCGTTGCCGCCGAGGATGCGCAGGGCGTTCTGGGTCGTCCAGGTCGCGGTCTCGCTGGCGAAGAGCTTGCTCATCGACCCTTCGGCCTGGGCGAAGTCCTTGTCGTTGCGGGCCATCCAGGCGGCGCGCCAGACCAGCAGGCGGGAGGCGTCGATCCGGGTGGCCATGTCGGCCAGGGTGAAGGCGACCGACTGGTTCTCGGCGATCGGCCGGCCGAACTGCTCGCGCTGGGCCGCGTAGTCGCGGGCGTACTCGTAGGCGGCGCGGGCGCAGCCGACCGCCATCGCCCCGACGGTGGGGCGGGAGGCCTCGAAGGTCTTCATCGCGGCCTGGCCGCCGGAGCGCCGGCCCTCACGGGCGCGGGCCAGCCGCTCGTCCAGCTTCTCCTTGCCGCCCAGCAGGCACGCGCCGGGGACGCGGACGTCCTCCAGGACCACTTCGGCGGTGTGCGAGGCGCGGATGCCGTGCTTGGCGAACTTCTGTCCCTGGGACAGCCCGGGGGTGTTCGGCGGGACGATGAAGCTGGCCTGGCCGCGCGAGCCCAGCTCGGGGTCGACCGAGGCGACCACCACGTGCACGTCGGCGATGCCGCCGTTGGTGGCCCAGGTCTTGGTGCCGTTGAGCACCCACTCGTCGGAGGCCTGGTCGTAGACGGCGCGGGTGCGGATGGCGGAGACGTCGCTGCCCGCGTCGGGCTCGGAGGAGCAGAACGCGCCGAGCTTGATGTCGCCGGCGGTGCCGAACATCTGCGGCACCCACTCGAAGAGCTGCTCCTGGGTGCCGTTGGCGGCGACCGAGACGGCGGCCAGGCCGGTCCCGGTCAGCGCCAGCGCGATCCCCGGGTCGCCCCAGTACAGCTCCTCGAAGGCGACCGGGATGCCCACGCCGCTGGGCTCCAGCCACTGGTTGGCGAAGAAGTCGAGGGAGTACAGGCCGATCTTGGCGGCCTCCTGCAGGATCGGCCAGGGGGTCTCTTCGCGCTCGTCCCACTCGGCGGCGGCCGGGCGGACGACGTCGCGGGCGAACCCGTGGACCCAGTCCCGGACCTCGCGGATGTCCTCGCTGAGCTCCAGGCTGAACGCGGGTGCGCCGGCGGCGCCGGAATCGGTCATCTTCACACGTCCTTCGATCGTCCCGGCGGGCACCGGGAGGAGGAATGCGTCGGGCTCCGGGAAGGGGAGGCAACGGCACGGGGAGGGCCGCCGCCCCAAAGTGTTACCAACGGTAACATGTGGGTTCGGGGCACAGGAAGGGGGCGGGCGCCGCGGCGCCCGCCCCGGTGGGGAGGCGGAGCCGGCGCCGCAGGGCGCGATCGCCCCGCAGCGCCCGGCGCGCGGTCCGCGGCGCCGTCCACACCGGCGGCCGCGCGTGCGGGTGCCCCCGCCCCGTCCTCTCCGGCCCCTCCGCGGGGCCGGGCGCTACCCCCGCCCCTCCGCAGAGTCCCGCCAGTCGGTGCCGAAGGTCCACACGCTGCCCTCCGGGTCCCGGGCGGCGTACTCCCGGGCCCCGTAGCCCATGTCCGAGGGCTCGGCGACGATCTCCGCGCCGGCCGCGCGCGCCCGGGCGCAGTGCGCGTCGGGGTCCTCCACGGACACGTACAGCAGCTGCGGAGCGGCCGGGACCGCAGTCGGCCCGGCGTCCGGTCCGCGCTCGGAGCCCACCATCACCACGCCCCGGCCGAGGCGCAGCTCCGCGTGCGCGACGAACTCCCCCTCGGGCGGGTGGCGCACCTCGGCCTCGAAGCCGAACGCCTCGGTCAGGAAGCGGATCGCCTTGTCCGCCTCCCGGTAGCGCAGTACCGGGAACACCGCCGGCCGGCCGGCCTTCTCCTCGTCGGCCATGGCTCCTCCCTCGCTCTCGGCCGCCCCCCGCCCGTCCGCGGAGAGGCGTCGGGGAGACCCTAGGCGGAGGGGGCCGCGGGGTCTTGTAGGTATGGGAACCGCTTCACCGGGCGGCGGGCGCGGCGAAGCCGGCCAGCATCTCGCCGCGCAGCTCCGCGGGGGTGCATCCGGCGAGGCCCTGCCAGTCCCGGGTGAGGTGGGCCTGGTCGTGGTAGCCGGATTCGGCGGCGGCCTCGGCGAGCGTCCCGCCGGACAGGACCAGGCCGAGCGCGGCCCGGAAGCGCAGCACCCGGGCGGCGGCCTTGGGCGCCAGGCCGAGCTGCTCGTGGAAGCGGGCGCTGAGGTGGCGGCGGCTGTACCCGGTCTCCCGGGACAGGTCGGCGACGGTGGCGCGGCCGCGCGAGGCGGCCAGCACCTCCCAGGCGCGGGCCACCATCGGGTGCGCCGCGGCCGGTTCGCGGGCCCGCTCCAGCAGGGCGGCGTCGAGCAGGTCGAACCGCTCGGCCCAGCCGGGCGCCGCGGCCATCCGCTCCACCAGCCCCCGGGCCCCGGGGCCGAGCACCTCCTCCAGGGCGACGAGCTCCCCCGCCAGCTCGCGCAGCGGCAGCCCGAGCAGGGCGTAGGCGCCGAGCGGGGTCGGTTCGAACTCCACCCCGAACTGCTCGCCGGAGTCCAGGGTGTAGGCGGCGCGGTCGTGCATCCCGGCGATGAACGAGGAGGCGGGCGCGACCTCGAAGGCCGGCCCGGAGGAGCCGATCCAGCCGGCGGTGAACGGCCCGCCCAGGTTGACGATGACCGTGACCGCCCCGGAGGGCGGCTCCCGGCGCCACACCGCGGCGCCCGCGGAGTAGCGGTAGCCGCGGTAGAGCGGCACGTGCCGGCGGACCGCCGGGTGCGGGACCCGGGCGGCGGTCTCGGCGGAGGCGGTCGGCGGCTGGGCGTCCATGCGCCGAGTATCCCGCCGCGGCGCCGGAGCGCGCCAGGCGCGGGGCGGGGCGGTGCGCCCGTCCCCGCCCGCCCCGCGCCGGTGCGGCTACTCGGCCTCGTGCCGCTCCAGGAAGGTGTAGACGTCGGTCTCGTCGACGCCGGGGAAGGTGCCCGAGGGCAGCGCGGACAGCACGTGCGAGTGGGCGCGGGCCGACGGCCAGACGTTCCCCTCCCAGCGGGCGGCCAGCTCGCCCGGCGGCCGCACGCAGCACTCCCCGTTCGGGCAGTTGGACTTGGTGCGGTTGGTGGTCTCCCGGCCGCGGAACCAGCGGGACTCCTTGTAGGGCACGCCGAGGGTGATGGCGAAGTTCCGCTCCCGGCTGGGGTCGACGTGCGCCACGCACCAGTGCGTCCCGTTGGGCTTGTCGGTGTACTGGTAGTACAGCGAGTACCGGTCGGGGGAGGCGAAGACCTGCCGGCCGGACCAGTACCGGCACATCCGCTGGCCCTCGATGGCGCCGCTCTCGTCGGTGGGGAAGACCAGGCCGTCGTTCTCGTAGGCCTTGTAGATGATGCCGGTCTCGTCGTTCCGGATGAAGTGGCAGACCAGGTCCAGGTGGCGGTAGGCCAGGTTGGTGAACCGGTGCGCGGCCATCTCGTAGGAGACCGAGAAGACGTCCCGCAGGTCCTCCACCGACAGGTCGCGGGCCTTCTTGGCCTCCTGCAGGTAGGCCACCGCGGGCTCCTCCGGCATCAGCACGGCCGCGGCGAAGTAGTTGGCCTCCACCCGCTGGCGGAGGAAGTCGGCGAAGTCGCGCGGGTGGTCGTGGCCGAGCACGAAGTGGCCGAGCGTCTGCAGCAGGATCGTCCGCGGGCTGTGCATGCCCAGCGACTCGCGCTTGAGGTAGAGCCGGCGGTTGCGGGTGTCGGTGACCGAGCGCACCGACCGAGGCAGGTCCTGCACGTAGCGCAGGGTGAAGCCGTGGTGGGTGACGATGGCCAGGATCTGCCCCTGGGAGAGCGCTCCGCCGCTGTAGCCGATCGCGCCCAGCGTCTCCTTGGCGGCCTTCTCGATCAGCTCGAAGTAGTTGCCCCGCTCGCGCATCTGCCGGCGCAGGTCGGCGTTGGCCCGGCGGGCCTCCTCCGGGCTGGCGGTGGGCTTGACGCTGCGCCGCTTCAGCTCGTCGTAGAGGCCGACGATGTGCTCCAGCACGTCGTTGGGGACCCGCTTGCCCACCTTGAGGTGGGAGAGGTTGAGGCCCTGGTACACCGGGTCGCGCTGGGCCTCCTCCAGGGCGATCTCCAGCTGGGCGCGGCGGCTGGGGGGCTGCCGGGAGAGCAGCTCCTCCACCGAGACGCCGAGCGCCTGGGCCAGCGCGGTGAGCAGCGACAGCTTCGGCTCGCGCTTCCCGTTCTCCAGCAGGGAGAGCTGGGAGGGCGCCCGGCCGACGCGCTCCCCCAGGTCGGAGAGGGTCATCCCGCGGTTCCGGCGGAGGTGCCGGAGGCGCTGGCCAAAGGTGACGAGATCCAGGTCACCCGGCAAAGACGGGATTTCTTCAGTACCAAAGTACGTCATGGCTTCATCTTAGGGAAAGATTCGAAGATCTTCACCTGGAATCGGCTCGAAAAACCCTGGAACTTTGCGAAGAATCGTAGTCACCGGCGGGGAACACGGTCCCCGCAAGGCCGGAAGGCCGAGCGGGCCACGTCTCCAGCCGGTACAACGACCAGGGGAACTGAGAAGGCGGGTAGCCAGATGAGCATCAGCGGCCGTCAGAAGGAAGCCGCAGCGGCGCTGCAGCAGGAGTGGGAGAGCGACCCCCGCTGGAAGGGCACCGAGCGCACCTACTCCGCCGAGGACGTGATCCGCCTGCGCGGGTCGGTCACCGAGGAGCACACGCTGGCCCGGCTCGGCGCGGAGCGGCTGTGGAGCCTCCTGCACGACGAGGCCTACGTCAACTCCCTCGGCGCCCTCACCGGGAACCAGGCCGTGCAGCAGGTCCGCGCCGGCCTCAAGGCCATCTACCTGTCCGGCTGGCAGGTCGCGGCCGACGCCAACCTCGGCGGCCAGACCTACCCGGACCAGAGCCTCTACCCGGCCAACTCGGTCCCGGCCGTGGTCCGCCGGATCAACAACGCCCTGCTCCGCGCCGACCAGATCACCTGGTCGGAGGGGGACGAGAGCGCCCCGCACTGGCTCGCCCCGATCGTGGCCGACGCCGAGGCCGGCTTCGGCGGCGTCCTCAACGCCTACGAGCTGATGAAGGGCATGATCGCGGCCGGCGCCGCGGGCGTGCACTGGGAGGACCAGCTGGCCTCCGAGAAGAAGTGCGGCCACCTCGGCGGCAAGGTGCTCATCCCCACCGGGCAGCACGTCAAGACGCTGAACTCGGCCCGCCTGGCGGCCGACGTGGCCGGCGTCCCCTCGCTGGTCATCGCCCGCACCGACGCCCAGGCGGCGACGCTGATCACCAGCGACATCGACGAGCGCGACCGGCCCTTCGTCACCGGCGAGCGCACCGCCGAGGGCTTCTACCGGGTCCGCAACGGCCTGGAGGCCTGCGTCGCCCGCGGCCTGGCCTACGCGCCCCACGCCGACCTGCTCTGGATGGAGACCTCCACCCCGGACCTGGAGGTGGCCCGCCAGTTCGCCGAGCGGATCAAGGCCGAGTACCCCGACCAGATGCTCGCCTACAACTGCTCGCCGTCCTTCAACTGGAAGCGGCACCTGGACGACGCCACCATCGCCAAGTTCCAGCGCGAGCTGGGCCACATGGGGTACAAGTTCCAGTTCATCACCCTGGCCGGCTTCCACAGCCTGAACTACTCGATGTTCAACCTGGCCAAGGGCTACGCGGAGAGCGGCATGACCGCCTACGTCGAGCTGCAGGAGGACGAGTTCGGCGCCGAGCCGAAGGGCTACACCGCCACCCGGCACCAGCGCGAGGTCGGCACCGGCTACTTCGACCTGATCTCCACGGCGATCACCCCGGACGCCTCCACCACCGCTCTCACCGGCTCCACCGAAGAGGACCAGTTCTCAGCGGCTCACTGAGGCCGGCTCCTCGTCCCCGGCGGCCGCCCGCCCCGCTTTCGTGGCTGGGGCGCGGCGGGAGGGCCGTCACCGCCGCCGGGCCCGCGGTTCTCGTGTCACCCGCGGGCCCGGCGGCCCTGAGACCATGTTGATGGAGAGGAGAGGACCGGAACGCCCAGCGGCTCACTGGCACCGGCTCCTCCTCCCGGACGGCCGCCCGCCCCGCTTTCGTGGCTGGGGCGCGGCGGGACGGCCGTCACCGCCGCCGGATCCGCGGTTCTCGTGTCACCCGCGGATCCGGCGGCCTTTCCGCTGCGGCGGCGCCCGCGGACCTCTCGGGCGCCGCCGCGGTGCGCTCCGCCCCTCCCCGCTCCGGCCGCCCGCCCGGACGTGCGATGATCGGCCGCATGTCCGAGCCCACCACCCCGCGGGCCGCCGCGCCCGGACCGGAACCGCGGCCGGAGCCGGCCGCCGCGCCCGCCGCCCCCTCCCTGCCGGTGCCCGCCCCGCTCACCGCGCGGCTGCTCGGCTGGGAGGTCGCCTGCGTCCTGGCCCTGTCGCTGGGCGCCTCGGCGGTCTCCGCGGTGATCTCCTTCACCGGGGCGCTCACCGCCCCGGGCGGGCTGGCCGAGCAGACGGCCAACCTCGTCGTGCCGCGCGCCGAGGCCGAGCGGCCCTGGCTGGACCTCTCCCGGCAGCTCTACTCGCTGGTGTTCGCGATGGCGCCGGTGCTGCTCGTGGTCCACCTGCTGCACCGCACCCGGGAGTCGGCCCGCACCATCGGCTTCGACCTGCGCCGCCCCGGTTTCGACCTGGCCGCGGGCGCCGGCCTGGCCGCGCTGATCGGCTGCGGCGGCCTCGTCGTCTACCTGGTCTCCTGGCGGCTGGGGCTCACCGTGACGGTGGCGCCCAGCTCGCTGGAGCAGCACTGGTGGCAGTACCCCGTCCTGGTCCTGCAGGCGGTGAAGAACGGGGTGCTGGAGGAGGTGATCGTGGTCGGCTACCTCATGCTCCGGCTGGGGCAGATGGGGTGGTCGCCGGTGCGGATCATCGCGGCCAGCGCGGTGCTGCGCGCCTTCTACCACCTCTACCAGGGGGCGGGCATGTTCTTCGGCAACCTGGTGATGGGCGTGGTGTTCTGCTGGTTCTACCGGCGCTGGGGGCGGGTCGGCCCGCTGGTCGCCGCGCACTCGCTGATCGACATCGCGGCGTTCGCCGGGTCGGTGCTGCTGATCGGGAAGGTCGGCTGGCTGCCGGGCTGAGGGGTCAGGACCGGGCGGCGCGCGCCTCCAGCGCGTCCTCCAGGTAGCGCGGCCGCCCGAGCAGCATGCCGACGGCCATGTTGACCGTCACCAGCACCGCGACCAGGGCGATCGGCGCGTGCCAGCCGCCGGAGACCTGGTGCAGGAAGCCGAAGAGGAACGGGCCCAGGCCGCCCATCAGGTAGCCCACGCTCTGGCTGGAGGCCGACATCGCGGCCGTCGCCGCCGAGGTGCGGGTGCGCACCGCGAAGAAGGTCAGCGCCAGGGTGAAGGTGCCCATGCCCAGGCCGAGCAGGACGGTCCACACCCAGATCCCCTGCAGCGGCCAGAACCAGATGCCGGCCAGCCCGACCGCGTAGCAGGCGAAGAAGAACAGCACGAAGCCGCGGTGGTCCCGGGCCCTGGCCATCATGCCGGGCAGCACCAGCGAGGTGGGCACGGCCAGCGCGGTCAGCACGGACAGCGCCAGCCCCGCCATGCCCGCGCTCATCCCCTGGTCCCGCAGCATCTGGGCGTACCAGCCGAAGAGGATGTAGGCGACGGTGCACTGGGTGCCGAAGAAGAGCACCGACTGCCACCCCATCCCGGTGCTCAGCACCCGGCGCAGCGAGAGCGCGGAGGAGGGGTCCTTGCGCGGCGGCTCGTGCTTGAGCACCAGCAGCCAGGGCACCACCGCGACCACGCCGAACGCGGCGAAGGCGCCGAGTGCGACGCGCCAGTCCCCGGTGGCCTGCACCATCGGCACGGTGCCCGCCGCGGCGATGGTGGTGCCCAGCGCCAGGAAGGTGGTGTAGAGCGTGGTCATGGTGCCGACCCGGTCCGGGAAGTGCTCCTTGACCAGGGTGGGCAGCAGGACGTTGCCGATCGCGCCGCCGGACAGCGCCACGGCGCTCAGCGCGAGGAAGGGCAGCGGGTCGCCGACCAGGGGGCGGGTCGCCAGTCCGACGGTGAGCGCGATCAGCGCGGCGACCAGCACGTGGTGCTCGCCGAACCGGCGGATCAGGGACGGGGTGGCCGCGCCGAAGGCGGCGAAGCAGAGCACCGGCAGCGTGGTGAGCACCCCGGCGACGGTGGAGGACATGCCCAGGCCCGCGGTCACCTCGTCGAGCACCGGCCCGACGCTGGTGATCGCGGTGCGCAGGTTGACGGCGGCGAGCGCCACGCCGGCGACCAGGAGCCATACGACGCCGCGACCGCGCCCGGCCGCGCGGTCGGTCTCCGCGCTCTCGGAGCGCGTCTCGGTGACGCTTGCCACACACCCCTCCAAAAACATAGGATGACAGGATCTACATCGACAGCGTAACGCATTCGCGGGGAGAGGCTATTCCGCGCCGAGGCTGGTCTAGGCTGCCACCCTGACCGACTCTCCCGGGCCGGCCACGAACGGCGGCCGACATCTGTAGGAGGTAAAGCGAGTGCCCCTCGCCTCGACGCGCCGGACAGGCCTGGTCGACCAGGTCATCAGCCAGCTCAGAGCACAGATCGACTCGGGCGAGTGGGGAATCGGCGACCGCATCCCCACCGAGTCGGAGCTCTCCGACCAGCTGGAGGTCGGGCGCAACACCGTCCGGGAGGCGGTCCGCGCCCTCGCCCACGCGGGTCTGCTGGAGATCCGCCAGGGCGCGGGCACCTTCGTGCGCGCCTCCAGCGAGCTCGGCGGTGCGCTCCGCCGCCGCCTGGAGCGCTCCCGCCTGCGGGAGAACCTCGAGGTGCGCCGGGCCCTGGAGATGGAGGCCGCCCGGCTGGCCGCGCTGCGCCGCACCGAGGGGGACCTGGCCGAGATCGAGCGCGCCCTGGCCCTGCGCGACGAGGCCTGGCGCACCCAGGACATGGGCACTTTCGTGGAGACCGACTTCGCCTTCCACCGCGCGGTGGTGCACGCCACGCACAACCCGCTGCTGATCGAGCTCTACGACGACATCGCCTCGGTGGTCTACGACAGCATCGCGCACAGCGCCCACATCGAGCCCACCCAGGACGACCTCGACCACGACCGGCTGGGCGCGGCGATCCGCGACGGCGACGCGGGCCGCGCCCTCCAGGAGGCCGCCTGCTACCTCGACGAGCTGGTCTCCCGCGCGGACGACTCGGACGGCTGAGCGGCCACCGGTCAAGCGGTCGGCCCCCGCGCGATGATGGTCTTCGGGGCGGATCGGTCGCCGGGCGTTCACCCGCGGGGCCGACGGCCTCTCGCCCGGACGGGGCGCCTCGCGGAGCGAGGGCCCGACCGGCGGCGAAAGAAGGGCCGGGGTGGGCGGCCCCACTCGGGCGCGGCTCCCACGGGGTCAAGGTTCAGGCGTGCGGCGAGGGCAGAGGGCGTGCCGGCCGGTCGGCCGGGCGCGGCGTATCACCGGGCCAGGGCCCAAACCGGCGGCGACGGCGCAGGCAGGGGCGGGGCCGGGCACCCCGGCCGGGCGCGGCGTCTCGCGGAGTGAAGGTTCAGGCGTGCGGCGAGGCCAGGGGGCGTGCCGGCCGGTCGGTTGGGTGCGGCGTCTCGCGGAGTGAAGGTTCAAGCGAGCGGCGACGGCGCAGGCAGGGGCGGGGCGTAGGCAATCGGCCGGGCGCGGCGCCCCACGGAGTGAAGGCGCAAACCGGCAGCGACGGCGGAAGCAGGGGCGGGGCCGGGCGCCCCGGCCGGGCGCGGCACCCCACGGGGCGAAGGTTCAGACGGGCGGCGAGGGCGGGAGTGGGCCGGGGCGGCGTTCACCGGTCCGCCCCGGGCGCCCGGCGAAGGGGAAAGCGGCGTTCCGGGGAAGGGCGCGGGCCCTCCGTGCCGGTGGAGGGGGTTGTGTCCGCTGTGCCGGATCGCCGGCGGGGTGGGGGCGCCCTGCGCACCCCTGCAGCAGGCCCGATGACATCTACCGGCGAGTAGCACCCCCGGAAGCCCCCACCACCCCTCCCCGGTCACTCAGAGTGACCGAGGCGGGGCCCGCCGGGGGGATGAATGCGGCATCCCGCCCCCTCGCCGCCCCTCCACGGGGTTCCGGCCCCGCCCTTCCGGCCTTCCGGGCGGCACGGATCCCCGGCCGCCGCCCCGATCAGGGCCGTTCCGACCTTCCGGGGCCCGTTCCGGCCCGGGATGCGCGCCCGGGAATCATCGGGGTGCTCTCGCGGTGCGCAGGCCGCCCCCAGCCGCCGTCACTGCCCGTGTTCACCCAGGTCAGGGAGGTGCCGGTGGCCGCCGGGCGGCCCGCCCCGCCACCGGGGCGACGCGGGCGCGGCGAACCCGCCGCCCCTCGGCCCGCTCCCGCCCTCGCCGCCCGCTTGAACCCCGGCCCCGTGGGGCGCCGCGCCCGACCGACCGGCCGGCACGCCCCCTGGCCTCGCCGCCGGTTTGAACCTTCGCTCCGTGGGGCGCCGCGCTCGGACAACCGTCTCCGCCCCGTCCCCACCTCGGCCGTCGCCGCCCGCTTGAACCCCCGCCCTGTGGGGCGCCGCGCCCGACCGACCGGCCGGCACGCCCCTTGGCCTCGCCGCCGGTTTGAACCTCCGCTCCGTGGGGCGCCGCGCCCGGCCGGGGCTCCGGGCCCCGCCTCTGCCTGAGTCGTCGCCGCTGGTCTGAACCCCGACCCGACGAAGTGCCGCGCTCGGGCGACGCCTGCACCCCGTCCCTTCCTCCGCCGTCGCCGCCTGTTTGAACCTCCGCTCCGCGAGGCGCCGCGCCCGGCCGGCGCCTGCGCCCCGCTCGGGAGGCCCGGCGGCCTTTGAGCCGCGACCGGTGCTCGAGTCGATCCCCCCGGTCCCCGGCCGCGCACGCGGCGCGGCCCCAGGGCGGGGCCGGGGCACCGCGTCCCCGCCGCGTGCCGGGCCGTACCTCTGCGCCCTACCGGACGGTATGCCCGGAGGGCTCCGCGTCCCGACCGGCGGGCTCCCGTGTCCCAGCCGGCGGCCTCCCGCGCCCCAGGGGGATGAATGGTGACGATATTCCCGGATCGGGAGGGGTGCCGCGCCGGGCGGGGTGATCGGGGCGGTCCTTTCCGCACCCTTCGGCCGCGCCATCCGCTGCCGCCCGCCCGCGATCGGTAGCGTCCGGCGTAGTCAGCGTCTGCCCGCCGCTTCGGGAGGAACCATGGGAGCCAAGACCGCCGTCGTCGCCTTCTGCGACACCGACCCCGCGTTCGTGCTGCGCGCGGGGGACGCCGCCGAGCCCGCCGCCGCCCGCGAGCTCGTCGAGCGCCTCTTCCCCGGACGCGTCGGAGGCTCGGTCGGCCCCGGGTACCTGGCCGACGCCGTGCTCCCCGGTGCGTACGTGTACGCGGGGGCCTTCTCCGGTCTGGAGATCGTCTGCGGCGGCCCCGTCGTGCAGGACCTCCCCGCCGATTTCGGCGCCCCGCCCTGGAAGAGCGAGCGCAAGGGCGTCTACCTGCACACCATGCAGAGCGCGGTGGACACCGCGATGTTCGGGGTGTGGCGCGACGGCGAGCTGCTCCGCGCGGTCGGCGTCTCGCCGGAGCACCGGCCCTGGCTGGTGGGGGAACCCTTCCCGTTCGAGGCGCCATGGTGGGCGGGGGAGTACCGCGACGGGGCCGTCGCGGGGCTGCCCTTCCACCCGATGGCCTTCGGGGAGGCCGCGCTGTGCGCCCTGTTCGGCTTCGTGTCCGAGGGCGCGCCCGGCGCGGCCCCCGTCCTGGACCCGTTCCAGGTCACCCTGGAGGGGTTCCGGGTGGACTGAGGGGCCTTGCGCCCGGGCGGCGGGCCGTCCTCCCGCCGCCCGGGGGTCTCATTCGGCGGCGGCCGCACCGGCCCGGCGCAGCGCACTGCGCCGGGCCCGCTCCGCCTCCGCCTCGCGCGAGCGCGGCGGGGCCGGGCTGACCAGCTCGGCGAGGAGCCGCGAGGTGGCGGCCGCAACGGCCTCCACCGCCTCGTCGAACGCCTCCCGGTTGGCCGCCGACGGCCTGGTGCCGCCGCTGATCTTGCGCACGTACTGCAGAGCGGCGTCGCGGATCTCGTCCTCGTCGGCCGGCGGCGCCATGTTGTGCAGCCGGCGAATGTTGCGGCACATGACCACGACGCTACGCCCCGCCGCCGACAATTTCGCCGGGCCGCCGGCCGGAGAGCCCGCTCCGCGGCCCCGCCGGGCGCCCGAGCCCACGGCCGGACCGCCCGGTCGGCTCCGCACCGGGGGATGACGCGCCTTCCCGCGCGCACGCGGTGCACGCCGCCGCCCGGCCCGGGGAGCGGCGGGGAGAGGCGCCCGGCGGCGGAGGCCGGGAGCGCGGATCACGGCGTCTCCGGACCCCCGCGGGGCGGGGCGGACCGCGCGGCGCTGAACCACCGACCGCGCCGGCCCCCGGCTCCCCGGGCACCGCCGACCCCGCAGGCCGGCGGGGGCCGGCACCGCCGCCCGCGCCTCCCCTCGAGGCGCGGGGAACGGCGCCCCGGCGGCCCCGCCCCGAGCGGGAGCCGGCGCGGGGGAGGAGCCGGTCAGTCCGCGCGGGCCAGGCCGGACAGCATCCCGGGCAGCGGCCGCTCGTGCAGGACGGTCAGCCGGCGGGTGGCGCGGGTGACCGCGACGTAGAGGTCGCGGCCGCCCTGGGGCGAGCCGGCCAGGATCCGGTCCGGCTCGGCGATGAGCACCGAGTCGAACTCCAGCCCCTTGGCCAGAGTGCAGGTCAGCACGGCCACCGGGGAGTCGAGCACGGCCGGGGAGGCGTCCGCGGCGGCCTCCGGCAGCAGCGCCGCGAACTCCGCGTGCCGGTCGTCGGGGACGATGACGGCGACCCGCCCGCCGCTCTCCGCCCCCTCGGGGGCCGCGGGGCCCGGACCGGCGCCGACGGCGCGCAGCTCCCCGTCGACCAGCGCGGGCAGCAGCCCGGCCCAGTCGGCCGGTCCGACGCGCACCGCGCGCGGCCGCTCGCCGCCCTCGCGGACCGACTCCGGGGGCGACTGCTCCGGGGCGACCTCCTTGAGCACGTCCGCCGCGACGTCCATGATCTCCACCGGGGTCCGGTAGTTCACCAGCAGCCGCTCCTCGTGCAGCCGCCCGCCGGCGTACCCGCCGAGCATCGCCTCCCAGGAGGAGGCGCCCGCCGCGCTGCCGGTCTGGGCGGTGTCGCCGACCACGGTCAGCGAGCGGGTGGGGATGCGGCGCATCACGGTGCGCCAGGCCATCTCGGACAGCTCCTGGGCCTCGTCCACGATGACGTGCCCGTAGGCCCAGGTCCGGTCGGACTCCGCGCGCTCGGCCGTGGTCGGCGCCGGCCCCTCGTCGGCCTGCCGCTCGGCCAGCGCGGCGGCGGCCCCCTCCCGGTCGCCCTCGAACAGGCCGGAGATCTGCAGCACGCCCAGGGCGTAGCGCTCCCGCTCGCGCCGCTTCCGCTCGGCCGCGCGGTCCCGGGCCCGCCGCTCGCCGGCCTCCTCGCCGAGCAGTTCGGCGGCCTCGTCCAGCAGCGGGACGTCGTCCACCGTCCACTCCGAGCCGGGCGGGCGGAGCAGGGCGCGCCACTCGTGCTCGGCCAGCACCCCCTCGTCCGGTTCCCGGGCGGCCTCCCGCGCGGCGGCCGCCATCAGGCCGGCGTCGGTGAGCACCTCCCCGACCAGCCGCTCCGGGGAGAGGTGCGGCCACAGCGCGTCCAGGGCCTCCCGCACCGCCCCGTCGCCCCACAGCGTCTCCACCGCGACCTCGGTGTCCTCCTCGGTCCACAGCGGGGCGTCGGGGTCCTCCAGCTCGGGCACGGCGCCGGTGGTCAGGCCCGCGTCCTCCTCGGCCTCGCGCACCGATTCCTCCAGCCGCCGCTGCTGGTCCAGGGCGAGCGCGCCGAGCATCTCCCGGACGAAGAACGGGCGCGCCGCGTTGTGCCGGATGCCCAGCTCCCGGGCGAGGTCCCGGATGCCCCGGCAGGTCCGCTCGTCCACCTCCAGCTCCATGCCCTGCGCCTCGATCCGCAGGCCGCCGCGGGGCACCCGCTGCCGCTCCCGGACGGCGGCCGCGATCATCCCGGCCATCCGCAGCGACCCCTTCAGGACCGCGGCCTCCGGGGCGTCGCGCGCCTCGGCCCGCACCCCGGGGAAGAGCCCGCCGACGGTGGTCAGCACCACGTCGGTCTCGCCGAGCGAGGGCAGTACCTGGGAGATGTAGCGCAGGAAGGTCGCGTTGGGGCCGACGACCAGCACGCCGCGCCGCTCCAGCACCGAGCGGTGGGTGTAGAGCAGGTAGGCCGCGCGGTGCAGCGCGGCGACGGTCTTGCCGGTGCCGGGGCCGCCCTGGACCACCAGCATCCCCTGCAGCCCGGAGCGGATCACCCGGTCCTGCTCGCCCTGGATGGTGGAGACGATGTCGTGCATCCGCCCGGTCCGGCCGGCGCGCAGCGCCGCCAGCAGCGCCGCCTCGCCGGACAGGCCGCTGCGCTGCTCCTCGTCGAGGCCGTCCAGGTCGAACACCTCGTCGTCCAGGCCGACCACGGTGCGGCCGCGGGTGTGCAGGTGGCGGCGGCGCACCAGGCCGGCCGGGGACTGCGGGGTGGCCGCGTAGAACGGGCGGGCCGCCGGGGCGCGCCAGTCCACCAGCACCGCCTCGTGGTCGGCGTCGCGCAGACCGATCCGGCCGATGTAGAGCGGGTCGCCGGGGGTGCCGGGCACGTCGCGGTGGTCGATCCTGCCGAAGCAGAGCCCCTCTTCGACGGCGGCCAGCCGCCGGGACAGGCCCGCCTGCTCGTCGACCACGGCCTGGCGCTCCACCAGCCCGGCGTACCCGCTGCCGCCCCCGCGCGCCTCCGCCTCGCGCAGGGTCTCCTCCGCCAGGGCCCGGGCGGCGTCGAGGCGTTCGTAGAGCGCGGACACGTAGGCCTGCTCCGCCTGCATGGAGCGCCGGCGGGCTTGACTTGTGGCCTGGTGTTGACTCATGCCCATCCCTTGGTTACTATGTGGATGTCTCTAAGAGTTGTGCGCGAAAACCGCTCGCAAGTCGTTCAAGCTAGCACGTGCGCCCGAGCGGCCGCCAGTCGGCCGGGCGCTTTTTTTCTGCCGCGGGCCCGGATCCGACCGCCGCGGGCTCCCGCGCGCCGCTCGGCCGCGCTACACTTCGGCACATGCGAACCCCGGTCAGTGCCCCAGCGCCCCGCCAGTGGTGGCGCCGCTCCTAGGCGGCGCACCGAGGTTCTGCTCTACCCACAGCGACCGCCGATCGGCGGTCGTTTCGCGTTCGCGGCGCGGCCGCCGGATCATCGTCCGACACCGGCCCAGCGCGAAAAGGACCCCCAGTGGATTCCAGTACCGACGCCCGACCCGCCGCCTTCCGCACCGCGGGCGGGATCACCGTCCGCCGCAGCTCCGAGCCCTGCGACCCGGAGGTCCTCACCGCCCTCGTCCGCGACGTGGAGGGGCGCCGCGGCGGCGTCCTCTCCTCCGGTATGGAGTACCCGGGCCGGTACAGCCGCTGGCACCTCGGCTACGTCGACCCCTGCCTGGAGATCGCCGCGCGCGGCCGCCGGGTCACCGCCACCGCGCTGAACGGGCGCGGCCGGGTGCTGCTGCCGGCCGTCGCCCGAGCCCTGGCCGAGCACGGCCCGCTGCAGGACGGCGGGCGGCCGGACGGCGCGGCCGTCGCCGTCACCGTTCCCGAGCCGGACGCCTCCGCCTTCTACACCGAGGAGCAGCGGAGCCGCCGCCCCAGCGTCTTCTCCGCGCTCCGCTCGGTGATCGCGCTGTTCGCCTGCGACACCGACCCGCACCTCGGCCTGTACGGCGCCTTCGGCTACGACCTGGCGTTCCAGTTCGAACCGGTGGAGCAGGTCCTGGAGCGCGACCCCGGCGACCGGGACCTGGTGCTGCACCTGCCCGACGCGGTGGTGGTGCGCGACCGCAAGCGGGAGACCTGCGTCCGCTACGGCTACGAGTTCACCGTGCCCGGACCGGACGGCGCCGAGGCCTCCACCGACGGCCTGCCCCGCGCCACCGGGCCCACCCCGCCGGTGGTCGCCGCCGAGGTCCCCGCCCAGCCCGAGCCGGGCTCCTACGCCGCGGTCGTCGCCGAGGCCAAGGAGCGGTTCCGCCGCGGCGACCTGTTCGAGGTCGTGCCCGGCCACCGCACCTACGGGGCGTGCGCCTCCCCGGCCCGCTTCTACGAGCGGCTGCGCGAGCGCAACCCCGCCCCCTACGAGTTCTTCTTCAACCTCGGCGAGGGCGAGTACCTGGTCGGCGCCTCCCCGGAGATGTTCGTCCGGGTCACCGGCGAGCCGGGGAGCGGGCAGCGGGTCGAGACCTGCCCGATCTCCGGAACCATCAAGCGCGGCGCCGACCCGCTGGAGGACGCCGAGAACATCCGCGCCCTGCTCACCTCCGCCAAGGAGGAGTCCGAGCTGACCATGTGCACCGACGTGGACCGCAACGACAAGTCGCGGGTCTGCGAACCGGGCAGCGTCAAGGTGATCGGCCGCCGCCAGATCGAGATGTACAGCAGGCTGATCCACACCGTCGACCACATCGAGGGGGTGCTGCGCCCGGAGTTCGACGCGCTGGACGCCTTCCTCACCCACATGTGGGCGGTCACCGTCACCGGAGCCCCCAAGACCTGGGCGATGCGCTTCATCGAGCGGCACGAGGGCTCGCCCCGCCGCTGGTACGGCGGCGCCGTCGGGTTCATCGGCTTCGACGGCTCGATGAACACCGGGCTGACCCTGCGCACCGCGCAGATCAAGGACGGCGTGGCGACCGTGCGGGTCGGCGCCACCCTGCTCTACGACTCCGACCCCGAGGCCGAGGAGAAGGAGACCTTCCTCAAGGCCCGCGCCCTGCTGGAGACCCTCGCCCTGGAAGAGGAGGCCGCCGCGGAGGACCGGCCGGCGCCGGCCGCCCCCGCCGCCCCCGCCGAACCGGCCGGCGCGGGGATGAGGGTCCTCCTCGTCGACCACGAGGACTCCTTCGTCAACACCCTCGCCGACTACGTCCGCCGGCACGGCGCCGAGGTCACCACCGTCCGCTACGGCTTCGACGAGTCCCTGCTCGACGAGCTCGCCCCGGACCTGGTGGTGCTCTCGCCCGGGCCGGGCCTGCCCTCCGACTTCGGCACCGGCGCCCTGCTGGACGCCCTGGAGGCGCGCGGCCTGCCGGTGTTCGGCGTCTGCCTCGGCCTGCAGGCCATGGTCGAGCACGCCGGCGGCGAGCTGCTCACCCTGGACGAGCCGGTGCACGGCAAGCCCGGCCGGGTCCGGGTCGCCGGCGGCGAGCTGCTCACCGGGACCGGCGGGGACTTCGCGGCCGCCCGCTACCACTCCGTCTACACCACCCCGGAGCGGGTGAAGGGCTACGCCGTCACCGCGGTCACCGAGGGCGGCCCCGAGCCGGTGGTGATGGCGATCGAGGACCCGGCCGCGCGCCGCTGGGCGGTCCAGTTCCACCCGGAGTCGATCCTCACCGCCGCCGTCGGCGAGGGCATCGTGGAGCGGGTCCTCCGCCTGGCGCGCTGACCCGCCGCCCGCCCCGCCCGCCCCGGCGCGGGGCGGGCGGGGCTCCCGTCAGGCCGCCACCGCCCCGGGGGTGACGTTCGTCGCGGCCTGCGCCGTCTCCGCCGACACCCGGAGGTTCCGGGACCTCTCCGCCGGCGGGGCCGCGCCGGGGTACCGTCCGCTCGACGGCGCCGGCGCGTTCGCCGCGGAGATCCCCGGCGGCGACCCGCTCCGGGACGCCGGACCGCAGGGCGGCGCCTGCGCCGGGCCCTGTGCCCCCGCCGCCGCACCCGCCGGACCCCGGCCGCCGATCCGGGGCGGCGCGGGCGCTCCCCGGCGCCGGTCCGGCACCGGCCGCCGGGCGTGTAATGTCGTCTCGGCCCGGGAGCCGGGGGAGCCCGAGACATGGAGATGGAAGCACCGTGAAGCACGTCGAACCTGAGGTCCACCTGGTCGCCAAGCCGCAGCTGGACTACGACGAGATCGCCCGCTACCTCGCCGACGTCGGCGGCGAGAAGTGGCTGGAGCGGTTCGACCGGGGCGAGCTCGACGCGCACCTCAACGACCCGCAGAACCTCGCCGAGTTCGCCGGCCGGCTCTGCTACCGCTCCTGGGAGCCGGGCCTCAACCCCAACGTCACCCGGGTCCGCACCGACCAGGACGCCTACCTCACCAACATCCTGCGCAGCCTGCACGGCTCGGTCCTGGAGCACGTCAGCTTCAGCTTCGTGCTGCACAACGTCAGCCGGGTGCTCACCCACGAGCTGATCCGGCACCGCCCCGGCGTCGCCGTCTCCCAGGAGTCGCTGCGCTTCGTCCGCCTCACCGACCTGCCGTTCTGGTTCCCGGACTGGGCGCAGGAGGACCCCGAGCTGATGTCCCGCGCCACCGAGATGCTGGAGAGGATGGAGGAGTTCCAGCTCTGGATGGCCGACCACTTCGGCCTCGACGAAGAGGGCAAGAAGTTCGCGGAGAAGAAGCACCGCACCTCCTTCATGCGCCGCTTCGCCCCCGAGGGCGTCGCCACCGGCCTGGTCTGGACCGCCAACGCCCGCACCCTCCGCCACACCCTGGAGGCCCGCACCGCCCCCGGCGCCGAGGAGGAGATCCGCCTCCTCTTCGGCAAGATCGGCGAACTCCTGAAGAAGGAGGCCCCCTCCCTCTTCGGCGACTACACCGTCGACGCCGACGGCACCTGGGTCCCCGGCTGGCGCAAGGTCTGACCCGGCCCCGCCGGTCCCGGCAGAGGCCTTCCGGGGACCGCCCCGGCCGAAGGACGGATGTCCGACCGGGGCGGCAGGATGGGGCGGGCCCGGTCCCGGAACCGGGCCGGACCGCACCGCACCGCCCCTGGAGGACGTCCCCGTGAACCATCCGGCTCTCGCAGGCCTGGACGCCGTCGACTGGGCCTCGCTCGGCCACGCCTACGGCACCGCCGAGGACCTGCCCGCGCTGCTGGCGGCGGCCGGGTCCGCCGACCCGGAGGAGGCGGAGGAGGCGGTCTACGAGCTGTTCGGTACCGTCTGGCACCAGGGGACGCTCTACTCGGCCACCGCGCCCGCGGTCCCGTTCCTGGTCGCCCTGGGGGCCGATCCCCGGACCCGGGATCGCGGCGGGCTGATCGCGCTGGTCGGGGAGATCGCCGAGGCCGCCGACCGCCACCCCGAGGTGCGGACCGAGGTGCGCGCCGCGCTCACCGCCGAGCTGCCCCGGCTGATCGCGCTGCTCGCCGATCCCGAGGAGGAGGTGCGGCGCTCCGCCGCGTTCGCCCTGGGGCACCTCCGCCCCGATGAGCCCGGCCCCGCGGCCGCGGCGCTGCGCGACCGCCTCCGGGACCTGTCCGGAGCGCCGGAGCCCGGTGCCGCGGCGGAGACCGCCGGCCTGGTCGCCGCGCTGGGCCTGGTGGACCCCGAGCGGACCGGGTGGGTCGGCGCCTGGCTCGGCCCCGACCGGCCGGCCCGGGTGCGCGCCGCCGCCGCGTGGGTGGTGGCCCGCTCCCCCTGCCCCTGGACCGAGGCGGCCGAACGCGCCGTGCTCCAGGTCTGGGGCGGCCGCGGCGAGCGGCCGGCCGCCGGAGCGGAACCGGGCGACCCGTTCCCCGCCGAGGAATGGCGCTGGACGGAGGACTGCCTCAGCGACGTGCTCACCGCCCTGGACGGCACCCCGGACGGCGCCCGGCTGCTGGACGCCCTGCTCGGCGGGGGGCCTGAGGCGGCGGTCAATGCGCTCTCCGCGGTGCACGACCTGTGCACCGGGTCGCGGGCGTCGCGGGAGCGGCTCGCCCCCGCGGCGGCCGCCGCCGTCACACACCCTGACGCCGAGGTGCGCGAGTCGGCCGTGCTGATCACCGCGGCGCTTCCCGGTGCGACCCGGGCTGCCGCCGACGATCTGGCGGCGCTGACCGCCGGAGCCCCGCCGCCCGGTCGACCCGGGGCGCCCTTCCCCTATGGCGAGGCGTTCCTGGAGGGGGAGCCGCGCACCCACTGGGCGGCCGTCCTCGCGCTGCTGCGGGTCGGCGACCCGCGGTGGCGGCCGCCCGTCGCGCGCGGGCTGCGCCTCGGCCCGGTCCCGGTACTGGACTCCGTGCTCGCCGCCCGCCCCTGCTTCGACGAGGAGCTGCTCGACGCCGCCCGGGCGGGCCTGCGGCTGATGCTGGACCGCTCGGCGCCGACCGCCGGCACCGAATACGAGGTGCCCGGGATGGTCGAGGTGGTGCGGCTGCTGGCCTCCTGGGACGAGCGCTGCTCTCCGGCCCTCGACGACCTGCTGCGGGCCGCCGGGCACACCGGGTACCGGGTGGTGGAGGCCCTGGCCGGCCCGGCGGTGCGCTCCGCTGCGGTGGCGGAGCGGATCGCCCCGGCGCTGGCGGCGCGGGCCGCCGACGCGGCGGTGCCGATGGCGGTGCGGATGCGGTTCGCGATCGCGCTGGCCGCCGCCACCGGAGAGCACGGACCCGCGGAAGCCCTGGCGGCCGGGGCCGACCCGCAGGACGCGCTGCGCGTGGCGGGGTTCGCCGCGGAGTACGGGGTCGCCCGGGAGCCGATCGCCGCGCGCCTCCGCGCCCTGCTCAGCACCGGGGGTCCGGCGGGCCGCGCCGCCCCCGGAGCGCTCGGGGCCGCCGGGGAGCTGCACCGGCTCACCGGTGAGACCGCCGCGCCGCTGGCGGTGCTGCGCCGGGAACTGGACGGCAACCCCCTCTTCCAGGAGGCGATCGCCCTGGCGGGGAGGATCGGGCCCGCCGCTGCGGAGGTGGCCCCGGTGCTCCGCTCGGTGCCGGTGTACGACTTCAACCGGATCCCCCTCGGTCTGGCGCTGCACCGCGTCACCGGAGAGCCGGAACCGCTGCTGGAAGCGGTCCGCACCGAACTCGGCCACGGCCGCTGCGGCCCGGAGCTGCCGGAAGCGGTCCGCTCGCTGGGCGCCGCGGCACGCCCCTTGCTGCCCCGGATGCGCGAGCTGCGCGACGGCGACGGCCCCTGCGGCCCGCTGCAGTCCCGTCTGGGAGGGCTCCGTGCGGAGGTGGAGAACCGGGACCGTCTGACCGCGCTGGTCGCCGAGGCGGAGCGGTACGGAGCGGAGCGGCGGTAAGACGGCCTCAGGGGAGCGGGACCGGCGCACCGCCCGCACCCGGGGTACTGGACGGCGGGGTTCCGGCGGGCCGTTCCCCACCGGGCGCGGCCGCACGGGGCCGTGTGCGAACGGGGTGCGAGAGGCGGGCGGTTCCGCGGGCGGCGTGCACACGGCGGGGCCGGAGCCGGTTCGGGGCGCGGTGCGCCGCTCTCTCGCCGAGGCGGTGCGGGCCGAGAGCGGGATCCGCTGCGCGCCGGGCATCGCGGTGCCGGTCGACACCGCGGTCCGCGCGGCTCACGGAGCCCGCGCGGCCGCTGCGGGCGGCCGCCACCGGGACGACCGCCCGCCTGCGGGGGCCGCCGAGCCGGCCTGGGAGCGTATCGGCGCCCGCATGTCCGGTACGCCGTGGTCAGCGGGGCGTCTGCGGCATCGCTCCCTTGTGCCGCGCTCGCGGGAGAAGGGCGGACGGCCGACCGGGAGGCGCCGGAGGAGCGGCCGGCCCGCCGGAAGCGACCGGCGGCCGGCGGGGCGGGGCGCCCGGCCCGGGTCAGCGCTCCGGAGCGCCCGGGGTGCCGCCGGCGAGCGTGCGCATGGTGGTTGCGACCAGGTCGGCCGGGGAGCCGGGGCCCGAGACGGGGCCGTCGGGGGCGGTGGACCAGTGCTCGATGGCGGTCCGGATGGCGGTGGCGGCGCCGGCGGACAGGGTGCGGATGCGGAGCGGGTCGGCGTCGGGGGCCAGGGCGGTGAGCGCGGCGGCGAGCCGGCGTTCGGCGCCGAGGTTGACCCTGGCCCAGACGGCCTCCAGGGCCGGGTCGGCGGCGGCGGCGCGGAGCAGGCCGCCGGTGCGCTCCATGGCCTCCACGCCCTCGGCGTCGTCCGGGGACAGTGCGCGCACCGCCACCGATTCCAGGGCGGCGGCGTCCGGCAGCCCGGGCGGTCCCGCCGCCACCAGGTCCAGCCACCGGTTGGCCCCCTCGGCGAGCACCGGCTCGACCGCGTCCTCCTTGTACCGGAAGTAGCGGTAGAAGGTGCGCAGCCCCACCCCGGCGGTCGCGGCGATCTCCTCCGCGGTGGTTCCGGCGGCCCCCCGTTCGGCGAACAGCTCGCAGGCGGACCGGGCGATGGTGCGGCGGGTCTCCGCCTTGCGGCGCTCGGTGAGGGGGGAGCGCGGGGCGCGCGCCCCGTTCGGTCGGGTCTGGGTCGACACGGTGTTCTTCCTGCTCGCGGGGTGATCGTCGGTGTCCAGCGTAGGGCATGCGCCATATTGGCACGTTGTGCCATTTCGACATACCATGCACGAAAAGGGGCGTTCGAGACCCGGCGGGCGGCCCCCGTGCAGCGGACCGGGCCGTGCAGCGCAGAAGGAGAAGGCCCATGAGCAGCCTCGAAGGCAAGACCGTCCTGGTGACCGGGGGAGCGCGCGGACTGGGGGCCGAGGCGGCCCGCCGCGCGGCGGCGGCCGGGGCCCGCGTGGTGATCACCGACGTCCTCGACGCCGAGGGGGAGGAGACCGCGCGCGCGATCGGCGCCGCCGCCCGCTACCTGCACCACGACGTCACCTCCGAGCGGGACTGGGAGCGCGCCGTCGGCCGCGCCGCCGAGGAGTTCGGCGGCCTGGACGGGCTGGTCAACAACGCCGGCATCTCCACCGGGACGCCGCTGGTCGAGGAGTCGGCCGAGCACTTCCGCAAGGTCCTGGAGATCAACCTGACCGGCGTGTTCATCGGGATGAAGACCGCCGTCCCGGCGATGCGCGAGCGCGGCGCCGGCTCCATCGTCAACATCTCCTCGGCCGCCGGGCTGATGGGCCTGGCGCTGACCGCCGGCTACGGTGCCTCCAAGTGGGGCGTGCGCGGGCTGACCAAGATCGCCGCGGTCGAGCTGGGCACCGAGCGGATCCGGGTCAACTCGGTCCACCCGGGCATGACCTACACCCCGATGACCGCGGAGACCGGCATCCGCCCCGGCGAGGGCAACTACCCCAACACCCCGATGGGCCGGGTCGGCGAGCCGGGCGAGATCGCCGACGCCGTCGTCTTCCTCCTCTCCGACGCCGCCTCCTACGTCACCGGCGCCGAGCTCGCGGTGGACGGCGGCTGGACCACCGGCCCCACCGTCGGGTACGTGATGGGGCGGTGACGGCGCCGGGCGGAGCGGAGCAGGGGAGCACGGGCACGGCGGACGCGCGGCACCTGTTCCGCGGCCGGACCGCGGTGATCACCGGCGCCTCCAGCGGCATCGGAGCCGGGTTCGCCCGGCACGCCGCCGCCCTGGGGATGCGGCTGGTGCCGACCGACGTCGCGGCCGACCGGCTGGCGGCGCTGGCCGAGGAGCTGGCCGCCGGAGGGGCCGAGGTCGAACCGGTCCCGGCCGACGTCACCGACCCGGCGGCGGTCGAGGCCGTGGCGGTCCGGGCCGACGAGCGGTTCGGCGGCGCGGACATGCTGGTCAACAACGCCGGGATCATGGCGATGGGCTACTCCTGGGAGATCCCCGCGGAGACCTGGGACGCGGCCCTGCGGATCAACGTCGGCGGTACGGCCAACGGGCTGCGCGCCTTCGTGCCGCGGATGCTCGACCGGGGCACCAGGGCCTGGATCGTCGACGTCTCGTCGGTGGGCGGCCTGCTGCCCGCCCCGCTCATGGCCCCCTACAGCGCCACCAAGTTCGCGGTCCTGGCGCTGACCGAGAGCCTCAAGTACGAGCTGGACATGCGCGGCGCCCCGATCCAGGTCTCGGTGGTGACGCCCGGCTCGGTGAAGAGCGACATCTTCCGCGCCGCCTCCGGCGCGGCGGGGGCCGCACCGGAGGCCGAGCGGTTCGGAGCCCTGCTGCACGAGCGGGCGGAGAACTCCGGGCTGACCGCCGAGGAGCACGCCCGCCGGGTCTTCGACCAGGTGGCCGAGGGGCGGTACTGGGTGGTGCCGCAGCCCGAGCAGCTCGATCCGGGGCTGCAGCCGCGCACCGACATGATCCTGGAGCGCGCCGAACCCCGCCTGCCCTTCGAGATCTGAGGCGCCCGGCCGGCGGAGGGGGAAGGGGAGCGGCGGTCCCGCCCCCGGGAGACGGGGAGGCGGTCTTCCCCGCCGTCCCGGCGCGGGCGGGGGCGGTGAGCAGAGCGGGCCCGGGCGCCGAGGGGGGCGGCCGGGCGGCCGGAGGCGCCGGCGGCCGAGCGCCCGCTCTCCGGTCCCGGGGCCGAGTGGACGGCCCGCTCCGCGGGTCCGCGCCGGTGCCGGGCGCCGCCCGCCCCGCACGCGCGGGCGGGGGCGGGGGCGGGGGCGGGAGGTTCGAGCCGTCCGGCTCCCGGCCCCGCACGCGGGCCGCGCCCCGCGGCCTCACCCGTCCGCGAAGGACGGGGCCAGGGCCCGCTCGAAGCGGGACAGCCACTCGTCGAACGAGCCCCGGACCCACGGGCAGTCCCGGGTGAAGTGCCCCCACTCCTCCTCGTCCATGTAGTCCTGCGCGCGCAGGTACCGCTCGTCCACCCGGTCGGCCTCCGCGCCGAGCTCCGGGCGGAGCAGGCCGGCCAGGACGGAGCGCGGCACCCGGGTCCGCTCGCCGAGCAGCACCGCGTCGTAGAGGTCCTTGCCCTGCGGGTACATGTCCGTGAACAGCCACTGGACCTTCCACGCCAGGGAGAGGCCGGCGCCCGCGGTCGGCAGCCGCACGGTGCGGGCGCCGCCGTCGACCGGGATCGCGGCGCGCACCGGCGGCAGCGGAAGCTCCTCGCCGAACACCACGTCCAGCTGGACGGTCCCGGGCGGCAGCCCCTCCCCGCCGCGCCACGGGACGACGACGCGGCGGCCGGGGACCCGGTCGTAGGTCCAGATCCCGTCGTACCGGGCCGCCCCGGTGTCGAAGGACAGGCCGGGGCCGGGGTCGGTCCCGCCGATCGCGGCCACCACCTCCTCCAGCAGCCGGGACCCCTCGGCGCCGAAGGCGTCCGCCTCCCCCTCCCCGCCGAGCACCACCCAGTCCAGGTCGCGGGGGCGCCGGGCCTCCTCGCCCGCCCACAGCGGCATCACCATGCTGCCGCGCAGCATGAGCCGGTCCGCCCACGGACCCGCGGCGACGGCGGCCAGCACGTGCTCCATGGCCCGCCGCTGCGCCGCCCACCACCGCTCGCCCAGCCCCGGGTCGGCGAAGACCGGATCGCCCGGCCGGTAGGCGTGCGTGAAGTGCTTCAGGGCCGGGTCGAACACCTTCTCCTGCCGGGCGTGCGGCCCGACGGTGACCGGCAGGTGGGAGGCGGGGTAGCCGCTGTGGTCCGCGCGGCTCCGGACCGGGGCGTCGGGGCCGGCCTCCACCGGCGCGGCGTCCATCCACCCGGCGTCCAGCGACAGGGCGCTGTCGTACACCACGAACTCCCGCTCCTCGGAGACGATGCCGAAGCCCGGCCTCCAGGAGGTGATCCAGGGCAGGCCGTGCTCCTCCAGGGCGGCGCGGAGCCGGCCGAGCATTCCGTCGGCGTGCGGCCTGCCCACCCGGGAGCAGCGCTGGGTGACGAACCGCTCCTGCGCGCCGTCCTCGCGGACCTTGCGGGCGTTCCGGGAGAGCCGGGCGGAGTGCGGCTCCACCAGCGCCGCGATCGCGGCCAGGTCGGCGTCGCCCGGCAGCACCAGCTTGACGTGGTGCTCGAAGTAGCACCACTCCGGCAGCGCCTCGGCGGCCGCGCGGTCGGCCGGGACGCCGCCGTTGACCGGTGCCGCCTCGATCTTGGTGCGCAGCACCGGGAGGCCCGCCCCGGCCAGCCGCTCCGCCCGGGCCCGGGCGGTGGCCAGCTCGCCGCTGAGCGTGCCGTACCCGTGGTAGGTCACCATCGGCTGGGAGGGCGCCTCGCCCGCGTCCAGCTCGATGTGGGTGAACTTGAGCCCGTTCTCCGCGGCCCACCGCGCGGCCTCCTCGACGCGCTCCGGGCCGGCGGCGTCCAGGGTCAGGTGGGTCTCGAAGTCACCGGCGAATTCCGGGGTCGGCATCGGCTCTCCGTGCGGTGGGCGGGAACGGTCCCCGGTGGGACGCGCGGAACCGCCGCGGCGTTCCCCTCCTCACATGCGGCCGGCCCCGGGCACCCCGCCGGCCGTCCGCGCGTTCCCCCTGCGAGCGCCGCCCGTCGCCGGCGCCGGGGCGGGTCCGGAGAAGCGCGGACCGGTAGGCTCATGGCAGGGAACACTGGAGGTGGGGTGGCGAACGGAACGAACGGGCCGGGCGACCGCGTGTGGACGATTCCGAATCTGCTCAGCGTGCTGCGCCTGCTCGGGGTGCCTCTGTTCCTGTGGCTGGTCCTGGGCCCGAAGGCGGACTGGTGGGCGCTGCTCGTGCTCGCCTTCGCCGGCCTGTCCGACTGGCTCGACGGCAAGATCGCCCGTGCCTGGAACCAGACCAGCCGGCTGGGCGCGGTGCTCGACCCGATGGCCGACCGGCTCTACATCTTCGCCGCGCTGCTCGGGCTGGCGGTCCGCGGCGACGTCCCGTGGTGGCTGATGGCGGTGCTGGTCCTGCGCGACCTGCTGATGGTCGGCGCGCTCCCGCTGCTGCGGCACTACGGCTACGGGCCGCTTCCGGTCAACTTCGCGGGCAAGGCGGCGACGCTGTGCCTGCTCTACTCCTTCCCGCTGCTGTTCATCGCCGGATACGGCGGCGTGCTGGGCGATATCGCACGAATCGTGGGTTGGGCGTTCGCGATCTGGGGAACGGCTATCTACTGGTGGGCCGGACTGCTGTACGCGGTCCAGGGCCTGCGCCTGATCAGGCAGGCCCGGCGCGCCGACCGCGCCGCTGAGGGCACCGGCCCCGCGGGCGGAGCGGGCGCGCCCGGCGACCCCGGAGCCGCCGGAGCGGAGCGCACGGCGCCGAGGCCGGCCGCCCCGTCCTCCGGCGACTCCGGGCCACCGCGTGATGACAAGAAGGGAGCGACGTCCCCGCCATGAGAGCACGCCCCAGGGCCCTTCGACGACACCTGCCCGGAGCCCGGAACCGCACGGCCGCCGGAACCGACCCGGGCGGACCCCGCACGGCCGCCGAGCCGAGGAGGCCCCGATGAAGGCGGTCGTCATGGCCGGCGGTGAGGGGACCCGCCTGCGCCCGATGACCGCCAACCAGCCCAAGCCGCTGCTCCCGGTGGTCAACAAGCCGATCATGGAGCACGTGCTGCGGCTGCTCAAGCGGCACGGGTTCGACGAGACGGTGGTGACCGTCCAGTTCCTCGCCACGCTGATCCGCAACTACTTCGGCGACGGCGAAGAGCTCGGCATGAACCTGCACTACGTCGCCGAGGAGGTGCCGCTGGGCACCGCCGGCAGCGTGAAGAACGCCGAGGAGCACCTGCGCGGGGAGCCGTTCATCGTCATCTCCGGCGACGCGCTCACCGACATCGACCTGACCGACATGCTCCGCTTCCACCGGGAGAACGGGGCCATGGTCACCATCGGGCTCAAGCGGGTCGCCAACCCGCTGGAGTTCGGCATCATCATCGTGGACGAGCAGGGCCGGGTGCAGCGCTTCCTGGAGAAGCCCACCTGGGGGCAGGTCTTCTCGGACACCGTCAACACCGGCATCTACATCATGGAGCCCGAGGTCCTGGACCGGGTCGCCGCCGGAGAGGTGGTGGACTGGTCCGGCGACGTGTTCCCCGGGCTGGTCGAGGACGGCGAGCCGGTCTACGGCTACATCGCCGAGGGCTACTGGGAGGACGTCGGCACCCACGAGTCCTACCTCAGCGCCCAGGCGGACGTGCTCAAGGGCCTGGTCGACGTGGAGATCGACGGCTTCGAGATGTCGCCCGGGGTGTGGGTGGCCGAGGGCGCCGAGGTCGACCCGGAGGCGGTGCTCAAGGGCCCGCTCTACATCGGCGACTACGCCAAGGTCGAGGCCGGCGCGGAGCTGCGCGAGTACACCGTGCTGGGCAGCAACGCGGTGGTCCGCTCCGAGGCGTTCCTGCACCGCACGGTGGTGCACGACAACGTCTACATCGGCGCCAGCACCAACCTGCGCGGCTGCGTCGTCGGCAAGAACACCGACGTGATGTCGGGCGCCCGGATCGAAGAGGGCGCCATCATCGGCGAGGAATGCGTCATCGAGTCCGAGGCGTACCTCTCCAACGACGTCAAGGTCTACCCCTTCAAGACCATCGAGGCCGGCGCGGTCGTCAACACCAACGTCATCTGGGAGTCCCGCGGGCAGCGCTCGCTGTTCGGGCCCCGCGGCGTGTCCGGCCTGATCAACGTCGAGATCACCCCCGAACTGGCGGTCCGGCTGGCCAGCGCCTACGCCACCACCCTGAAGAAGGGGTCGGTGGTCACCACCTCCCGGGACGTCTCCCGCGCCGCGCGCACCCTCAAGCGCGCCGTGGTCAGCGCCCTCACCGCGGGCGCCATCGACGTCCGCGACCTGGAGGCGGTGCCGATGCCGGTCGCCCGGTTCTCCACCTCGCAGAGCGGGGTCAGCGGAGGCATCGCCATCCGCACCACCCCCGGCGACCCGCAATCGGTCGACCTGGTCTTCCTGGACGACAGCGGGGCCGACCTGTCCCCCGGGGGCCAGCGCAAGCTGGAGCGGGTCTACTCGCGGGCGGAGTTCCGCCGCGCGTTCCCCGGCGAGATCGCCGAGCTGTCCTTCCCCTCGCGCACCGTGGAGGGCTACGCCCACGAGCTGCTCCGGCGGATCGACACCTCCGGGGTGGCCGAGGCGGAGATGAAGGTCGTGCTGGACGCGGCCGGCGGCACCGGGGCGCTCATCCTGCCCTCGCTGCTCGGCCGGATCGGCGCCGACGTGCTCACCCTGAACAACCGGCTGGACGAGGTCTCGCCCACCGACACCCTGGCCAAGCAGATGCGCGATCTGCAGCGCCTGGGCGAGCTGGTCTCCTCCTCCGGGGCGGACTTCGGGGTGCGCTTCGACCCGGTCGCCGAGCGGCTGTCCATCGTGGACGAGAAGGGCGAGCTGATCGACAACGAGCGCGCCCTGCTCGTCGTGCTGGACCTGGTCGCCGCGGAGCGGCAGGGCGGCCGGGTCGCGCTGCCGGTGACCACCACCCGGGTCGCCGAGCAGGTGGCCGGGTTCCACGGGGTGGAGGTGCAGTGGACGCCCACCGCCACCGACGAGCTCACCAAGGCCGCCAAGGCCGAGGACATCGTGTTCGCCGGCGACGGGCGCGGCGGCTACATCCTGCCCGAGTTCTCCCGCACCTCCGACGGCATCGCGGCCTTCGTCCGGCTGCTCGGCCTGGTGGCCCGGACCCGGCTCTCGCTCGGCCAGATCGACCGCCGCATCCCGCAGGCGCACCAGCTGCGCCGCTCGGTGCCGACCCCCTGGGCGGTCAAGGGCAGCGTGATGCGGGCCGTGGTGGAGGCGGCCGGCGACCGCGAGGTGGACACCACCGACGGGGTGCGCGTGGTGGAGGCGGACGGCAGCTGGGCGCTGGTGCTGCCGGACACCGCCGAGGCCGTCACGCACATCTGGGCCGAAGGTCCCGATTCCGACGCCGCTCAGCGGCTGCTCGACTCCTGGGCGGCCGTGGTGGAGCGGGCCGAGGGCTGAGCCGGGCCGGTCCGCGGGACCCGGGCCGTCCGGGCCCCGCGGACCGGCTCCGCGCGGGCGGCCGAAGTCGGCCGAATTCCCTTGCGGATCAAGGGCCTGGGGGCGCCGTCCGGCGCTGGATATGGTTTAGAGTCGAGTGTTCCCGCAACGCCTGGTACACGCGGGAGTGACAGGAACCGATCGCGGCGGCCCGGCGCCGCCCGCGCGGCCGGATCGGGAACACCGGGGCGTGCGCCCTTCGTTGCCAGAGAGGGATTGCCTAGGAGGTGAGCGTCTCCGGCAACCAGGCACTGAACACGACCACCCAGCCGATATCTGAGCACCGCCCCCGTGCGGTAGGAGGCCGAGCCGACCTATGTCGAGCGTTAACTGCACGCAGTGCGGTCACGCCGTTGCGGATGATGCCCGTTTCTGCTCCAACTGTGGGTCCCCGATCGTCCGGAGCGGACAAGAGGCCCCCCGGGCCGGCGAGCGCCGCGACTCCGTCGGCGAGACCACGTCCACCATCTCCATCGCCGGCATCCAGGCCCTCGAGGCCGAGGCGGACGCGGCCGAGGAGGTGGGCGCCGACGCCACCAGCGTCGAGGCGCTGCCGACCGGAACGGCGCTGCTGGTCGTCAAGCGCGGCCCCAACGCCGGCAGCCGGTTCCTCCTGGACTCCGACGTGACCACCGCGGGGCGCCACCCCAACAGCGACATCTTCCTGGACGACGTGACCGTGTCCCGGCGGCATGTGGAGTTCTTCCGCCGCGGCGACGGCTTCGGCGTCCGCGACGTCGGCAGCCTGAACGGCACCTACGTCAACCGGGAGCGGATCGACGAGGCCGAGCTGGGCGGCGGCGACGAGGTGCAGATCGGCAAGTTCCGCCTGGTCCTGCTCACCAAGCCGCGCCGCTGACCGGTTCCGGGCGCCGGGGGCGGGAGGCATCAGGTTTGCGCCCGCCCCCTACCGGACAGCCTTGTAACGAAGACCGGCTCAGGCCGTCGGCCACCCCCTTCCGAGGGGCCGACGACGGGGTGCAGAATCGGAGAGTACGGCCGAGCACAGCCGGGCGGGTGCCCATTCGGCACGGGAAGTCGTGGGACGGAGCCGCAGTGAAGCACATGGAGGTCGTCGGGGTCCGGGTCGAGATGCCCTCGAACCAGCCGATCGTCTTGCTCAAGGAGACCGCCGGCGAGCGCTACCTGCCCATCTGGATCGGTGCGGTGGAGGCCACCGCGATCGCCCTGGCCCAGCAGGGCGTCACCCCGGCCCGCCCGCTCACCCACGACCTTTTCCGCGACGTCCTGGAGGCGCTGGACGCCACCCTGGACACGGTGAACATCACCGCGCTCAGCGACGGCATCTTCTACGCCGAACTGGTCTTCTCCAACGGGATCGAGGTCAGCGCCCGCCCCTCCGACTCCATCGCGCTGGCGCTGCGCACCGGCGCGACGATCTACGCCGACGAGGGCGTCATCGACGAGGCGGGCGTGCCCATCCCGGACGAGCAGGAGGACGAGGTCGAGAAGTTCCGGGCCTTCCTCGACAACATCACCCCGGAGGACTTCGGGCGCACCACCTGACGCCGTTCCGCCGCAGGCCGGAGGCGTTCCGGGGGGCTCCGCCCCGAGCCGCCCCCGGCCGTTCGGCGGGCGTGCGGCGGAGTCCCCGTCCCGCCGCGCCGGGGCGCGGCGGGAGGGCGCCGGGACCGGTCACTCCGGTGCGCCGGGCGGCCCGTCGAGCCGCCGCTCGGCCGCCTTCAGCAGGCGGAGCTGGCGGCGGGCCGCGGCCGGGCGGTCCGGGGCCGGGATCCGCTGCAGCGCGTTCCGCCGGCCGTGCCGGGTGGCCAGCTCGCGGGCGTCGGACCGGCGCAGGTCGACCGCCTGCCCCTCGGCCTCCAGCGCGTTCCGCAGCCGGCGCCGGTAGGCGGCGCGGACCGGCAGGTAGACCAGGAGCGCGGCGGTGAAGACGGCGGCGGTCTTGGCCGCCGTGCCGGGCAGCGAGACCAGCACCGGCGCGTTGAAGAGCGCGTGCAGCGCCATCGCGAACAGCATCAGCAGGCCGGCGGCCCAGGCGCGGCGCGGGCCGGGCCGCCACCGGGCCGCGGCCAGCAGGCCGACCGCGGTCCCGGCGACCGCGGTCATCGCCCAGTGCGAGCCCGCTCCGGTCAGCCCGACGCGCAGCGCCAGCGAGCCCAGGACCGAGGCGCCGCCCGCGGTCGCCCCCTGCATGACGATGGTCTCCAGCGCGTAGATCGCGTTCTCCGCCAGCTGGAAGCCCAGGCCGGCCAGGGCGCCGAGGACGAAGCCGTCCATCGGCCCGCGCAGCGCGGAGGGGGCGGCGACCGCCAGGATCACCACCCCGGCCGCCTTGATCAGCTCCTCGTTGACCGGGGCGGTCAGCGACGGCCCCCAGGAGGTGCCGGCCGGTACGCCCAGCACCGAGTTCCACACCGACAGCAGGGCGGCGTTGGCGATCAGGGCCAGGCCGGTCGCGGCCGCGGCGCCCCAGAGCAGCGCGGCGGCGGCCGCGGCCGCCCCCGGCGGGCGCACCGGGCGGATCCGGCGCAGCGCCCAGTACCCGGCGGCCAGTACCGCGGCGAGGACCGCCGCGGCCAGCAGCGCCTCGACCGGGAAGACCCGGACCAGACCGCCGGCGCGCACGGCGGTGGAGACCGTCCCCGCGGCGCAGAGCAGCGCGAAGACCGCGGCCGCGGCGAGCGAGGCGGTCACCTCGGGGCGCCGCCCGGGCCCGCGCAGGCCCGGATCGCGCCCGGTCGCGTGCCGGGCGGACCGCCGCGGGCGCGGGACGCCGGCCCGCTCCGGCCCGGCCCCGGTGCTCCTCCGCTCCGGGGACGCCCGGTTCACGGCGCCTCCCCGGAGTCCTCGCCGAACGCCACCGTGTCGAACACCCGCTCCGCCTCCTCCAGCCGCTCCGCGGGGGCGCCGGGGCCGGCCGCCAGCACCATCTCCACGGCCAGCTCGCCGCCGGGGGCGCTGAACACCGCGGCGCTCCCGGAGGCGGCGTCGCCGCGCATCGGGCCGGTCCGCCCCTCGGCGCCGTGCTCCGAGGTGACCGGCCGCGGCTCGCCCAGCCGGGCGGTCGGGTCGTCGACCCGGACGATCCGGCGCAGCCCCTCCCAGAGCTCGTCGGGGGCGGCCGGGCCGGCCGGGCCCACCGCCGCCAGCCGCAGCTCCACCGGGCCCCGGGTGAACAGGTAGCTCCGGCCGTCCCGGCTCCGCCCCTCGTCCAGCGTCCAGCCCGGACCGAACTCGACCGAGGCGGTGTGCCCGTGCCCGGTCCCCACCTGCACCGGGCGCCCGGGATCGACGGGGGCGGTGCCCGCCACGGCGGCGTCCAGCGCGGGCCAGCCCGCGGTGAGCAGGACGACCGTGCCGGCCGCCGCCCCGAGCGGGAGCCATCCGCCGCCGCGCCCGCGGGGCGCCGGGCCCCGCTCCTCGCCCTGCCGAGCCATCGCTCCCCCTCGCCGGTCCGGTGCGGTGCCGTCCCCGCACGGTCTGCGGGCCTCTCCGACCAGCCAAGCACCGCCGTGCGGGGCGCGCCCCGGGGCGTCCGCCGACTTGGCGGAGCTTTGCGCGGTTTTTCACGCCGGAGGGAGGGGCGCGGCCCCGGCGGGCCCGGACCGGGACCGGGGACGCTCCGTGACCGTGGCGAGGATCACAGCCGGTGACGGGGGGTGAGCGCCGATTCGGGCGGCCGCCTCCCGTGCCCGAATCCTTGGCGTGTCGTGTCCGCGAGCACCCCGGTGTGTGCTTAACATGGTCGTGAGCTGCCGAAAAGGCCGCCGGAACGGTGTTCAGCGCGTGCTCGTCGAAAGGTTCCGCGACGCGCCGATGAGTGTCGTTGACGCTCTCCGCCGGACCGGCTTACCTTCAATGTCGAAGCACCCGCGGCGCACCCTTCGCAACCCCCTGTCAACCGCCGTGGGCCGAGGAGCCGGAGGTTCGGCGTGGCGGTTACGAGCGGCAATCAGCGGGCCTCCCTCCCCGGGCGAGCGGCGATACGGCGAGCGGGGGAGCAGGGTCTGCTGTGTGAAGAGGACGTGGTGGCGCTGCCCATGGACATCGGCTATCGCGGTCCCACGGCGTGTGCGGCGGCCGGTGTGACCTACCGCCAGCTCGACTACTGGGCGCGGACCCGGCTGGTCGGGCCGAGCGTGCTGCCCGAACCCGGCGCGGCCTCCGTCCCGCTCTACAGCTTCCGCGACATCCTCATGCTCAAAGTGGTCAAGAGGCTGCTGGACACCGGGATCTCGCTGCAGCAGATCCGGACCGCGGTGGAGCACCTGCGCGGCCGGGACACCTCCGACCTGCCGCACATCACCCTGATGAGCGACGGGGTCAGCGTCTACGAGTGCACCTCGCCGACCGAGGTCGTCGAGCTCATGCAGGGCGGCCAGGGCATGTTCGGCATCGCCCTGGGGCGGGTCTGGCGGGAGCTGGAGGGCGCCCTGGGGCAGCTGCCGGGGGAGCGGCTGGCCGAGCCGCTGCCGGACGAGCCGCACCCCGGCGACGAGCTGGCCCGGCGGCGCCGGGAGCGCCGGACGGGCTGACCGGCGCCGGCCCGGCCGCCGCGGGGCGGGGCCGGGCATGCGCGGCGGAGCGGCATCGAGTACGGTCGGGAATCCGTCCACCGGGTCCGCCCGGGGCCGCGCGCCCGCGGGCGGGCGGCGCCCCGGACCGCGTCCGTGCACGTGACGTGGTGCACGAAACGGGCGATTCGGTGGATAATTGCAGGGAAAAGTTCATCACCGGCCGTTGATACCGCGCGGGAGAGACCCCGGCAGGGGCGCCGACGGGGCAATACTCCCCAGTAACCTCTCAGGCACCAGGGACCGCGCGGAGAAGGCCACTCTGAAGCTGCGGACGTGCGGTACGCGCCACGCCCGCACGGTCGCGCGGCCGGCACGGCAGCGAGCGACAGAGGGGGAGACACCGAGGAGAGCAGCCGCGTCCGCGGCCGATGCGACCAGGAGGTCTCCATGCCGGAGCAGCCGACCCCGAAACCCGCCGCAGCAGGGGCGCCGGCCCGTGAATTCGCCGACCGGCACATCGGCCCGGACCCCTCCGCGATCACCGAGATGCTGAAGGCGGTCGGGTACGACTCCACCTCGGCCCTGATGGCGGCGGCGGTCCCGGAGTCGATCCTCACCGCCCCCGGCACCCCGGCCGAGCTCGCCCTGCCCGCCCCGGCCGGCGAGACCGAGGCCCTGGCCGAGCTGCGCGCCCTGGCCGACCGGAACACCGTGCGCACCTCGATGATCGGCCTCGGCTACTACGACACCGTCACCCCGCCGGTCATCCTGCGCAACATCATGGAGAACCCCGCCTGGTACACGGCCTACACGCCGTACCAGCCGGAGATCTCCCAGGGCCGGCTGGAGGCGCTGCTCAACTTCCAGACCATGGTCTCCGACCTGACCGGGCTGGCCGTCTCCGGCGCCTCGCTGCTGGACGAGGCCACCGCCGCCGCCGAGGCGATGACCCTGGCCCGGCGGGCGACCAAGGCCAAGACCGCCACCTTCGTGGTGGACGCCGACGTCTTCCCGCAGACCCTGGACGTGCTGCGCACCCGCGCCGAGCCGCTCGGCATCGAGATCGTCGTCGCCGACCTGGCCGAGGGGCTGCCCGAGGGCGACGCGTTCGGCGTGCTGGTGCAGTACCCGGGCGCCTCCGGCGCGGTGCGCGACCCCAAGCCGGTCATCGACGCCGCGCACGAGGCCGGCGCCCTGGCCGTCGTCGCCGCGGACATCCTCGCGCTGACCGTGCTGCGCAGCCCGGGCGAGCTCGGCGCCGACATCGCGGTCGGCTCCACCCAGCGGTTCGGCGTCCCGATGGGCTTCGGCGGCCCGCACGCCGGCTACATGTCGGTCCGCGAGGGCCTGCAGCGCCAGATGCCCGGCCGGCTGGTCGGCGTCTCGGTGGACAACGCGGGCAGGCCCGCCTACCGGCTCGCCCTGCAGACCCGCGAGCAGCACATCCGCCGGGAGAAGGCGACCAGCAACATCTGCACCGCCCAGGTGCTGCTGGCGGTCATGGCCGGCATGTACGCGGTCTACCACGGCCCCCGCGGGCTGCGCGAGATCGCCGAGCGGGTGCACGGGCACACCGCACGGCTCGCCGAGGGGCTCCGCTCCCGCGGCTTCCAGGTGCTGCACGGCTCCTTCTTCGACACGCTGCGGGTCCGGGTGCCCGCCGGCGCCGAGGCCAAGCTCGAGGCGGCCGCCGCGCGCGGGATCAACCTGCTCCGGGTGGACGCCGACACGGTCGGCATCAGCTGCGACGAGACGACCACCGGCGCGCACGTCGCCGCGGTGATCGCCGCCTTCTCCGGCAAGGACGCCGCCGAGCAGGCCCCCGCCCGGGGCCTGGAGGCGCTGCCGGAAGGGCTCCGCCGCGGCGTCGACTACCTGGACCACGAGGTCTTCAGCAGCCACCGCAGCGAGACCTCGCTGCTGCGCTACATGCGCCGGCTCTCCGACAAGGACCTCGCGCTGGACCGCAGCATGATCCCGCTGGGCTCGTGCACCATGAAGCTCAACGCCACCGCGGAGATGGAGTCGGTCACCTGGCCGGAGTTCTCCCGCCTGCACCCGCTCGCCCCGCTGGAGCAGGCGGCCGGCAGCGTCGCCCTCATCCGCGACCTGGAGAAGTGGCTGGCCGAGGTGACCGGCTACGACGCCGTCTCGCTCCAGCCCAACGCCGGCTCCCAGGGCGAGCTGGCCGGCCTGCTGGCGATCCGCGGCTACCACCGCAGCCGCGGCGATGCGGACCGCGACGTCTGCCTGATCCCCAGCTCCGCGCACGGCACCAACGCGGCCAGCGCGGTGATGGCCGGCATGCGGGTCGCTGTGGTCGCCTGCGACGACGGGGGCAACGTCGACCTGGACGACCTCCGCGCCAAGCTGGCCAAGCACGAGGGATCGGTCGCCGCGATCATGGTCACCTACCCCTCCACGCACGGCGTCTTCGAGGAGACCATCACCGAGGTCTGCCGCCTGGTGCACGAGGCCGGCGGCCAGGTCTACGTGGACGGCGCCAACTTCAACGCGCTGCTCGGCTGGGCCAAGCCGGGGAAGTTCGGCGCCGACGTCAGCCACCTCAACCTGCACAAGACGTTCTGCATCCCGCACGGCGGCGGCGGCCCCGGCGTCGGCCCGGTGGCGGTCCGCTCGCACCTGGCGGGCTTCCTGCCCAACCACCCGGGCCAGCCGGACGCCGGCCCGCACACCGGCGTCGGCCCGGTCTCCGCGGCCCCGTTCGGCTCGGCGGGCATCCTGCAGATCTCCTGGGCCTACATCCGGATGATGGGCGGGGACGGCCTGCGCGCCGCGACCGAGACCGCGGTGCTCAGCGCCAACTACGTGGCCAAGCGGCTGGAGCCGTACTACCCGGTGCTCTACACCGGCGCGGGCGGCCTGGTCGCGCACGAGTGCATCATCGACGTCCGCGGCCTGGCGAAGAAGACCGGGATCACCAACGAGGACATCGCCAAGCGCCTGATCGACTACGGCTTCCACGCGCCGACGATGTCCTTCCCGGTCGCCGGGACCCTGATGGTGGAGCCCACGGAGAGCGAGGACCTGGCCGAGCTGGACCGGTTCATCGACGCGATGATCGCGATCCGCGGCGAGATCGACCGGGTGGCCGAGGGCGGCTACGACGCCGAGGACAACCCGCTGAAGAACGCCCCGCACACCGCCGAGGCGCTCACCGCCGACGACTGGAAGCACTCCTACCCGCGCAGCGAGGGCGCCTACCCGGTGGCCCGGCTGCGCCAGGAGAAGTACTGGTCCCCGGTGGGCCGCATCGACCAGGCCTACGGCGACCGCAACCTGGTCTGCTCCTGCCCGCCGCCGGAGGCGTTCGAGGAGTAGGCCGCCGGTGCGCCCCGGGCCCGCCGCACCCGCGCGGTGCGGCGGGCCCGCGCGCTTCCCTGGCCCGCTGCGGGCAGGTGGGGCGGGCCGCGGCGCTTCCTTCCGATTCGCTCGGTGGCCCGGCGGGCGCGCTCGGCCGCCGTACCCGCCGTGCGCCCCGCCCCCGGCCCCTACGGCCGGGGTGCTGGTGCCGGTCCGTGCGCATGCGGTGGAATGGGGATGAGGGAAACCCCGGAGGAACGTCGTCGAGTCGTGACAGGATGTGACCGTCAGATGTCCGACAACGAGGAGTCGACCATGACGGCACTCGCCGTGGAGCCTGCCTGGGATGTGTTGCCAGAGGCCGCAACTCCAGAGGCGGACCTGTTCGAGATCCTCGACAGCCTGCCCGAAACGAAGCTCTGGCGGGCGGAGATCCTGGATGGGGAGACCATCACCTTGTCGCCTACCCCTATCGGCCTGCACCAGGAGAACGTCTACATCCTGGCTGAATCCCTGCGGCCGGGCCTTCCCGACGGACACAGGTGCGAGTCGAACCTCCAGATCCGGATCCCCGAGATCGCGCGCAGCGTGGTCCCGGACCTGTTCGTGGCGCCCCGGTCGGTACTGCGTACCGGTGACCACAGCATCGCCCCGGACGACGTCCTCTTCGTGGCCGAGGTCGTCTCTCCCGGAAGCCGCAAGGCCGACCGGGTGCTCAAGCCGGAGATCTACGCCAAGGCGATGGTCGAGCTGTACCTGCTGGTCGACCCGATCGAGGGGAGTGGCACGCTGTACGCCCGACCGGACGGGAAGCGGTTCCAGAGCCAGCGGAAAGAGCCTTTCGGGGCGAAGATCGAACTGCCCGACCCCTTCAACATCCAGCTGGACACCTCGAACTTCCTCCCTTATGAGTGACGGGGCCCGCCGCCGACCGCCCCGCACGTAGGGGCAAATCGGAAATCTACGACATAAAGGTGATTGTTTTCGCGCTTTCCCCGGAGAAGGCGCCGCAACGTACGGAGCCCCTTAGTAGGAACCGTTAGTCTCCGAGGGACAGAGCAGCCGCCGCCGCGCGCGGCGGGATCCCCGCCCCCTCGGAGAGTTGCACGGGATGACAGCGACGACCGGAACCCCCGCCACCGGCGCACCCGATGAGGAGCCCGAATTCGCCGACCTCTGCGAGCAGGCCCGCGACCTGGCGGAGACCGGGCATTTCGCGCGGGCGGCCCAGGTCTACGAGCAGGTGCTGGACGGCGGATCGCGGGCGCACCGGGCGCGGGCCGCGATGGGCCTCGCGGTGGCGCGGCACGGCGAGGGGAAGGTGCGCGCGGCGCGGGAGGCGGCGCATACCGCCATCGGGACCGGCCACCCGGAGTTCGCCCCGCGGGCCGCCTGCCACCTCGCCCTCTCCTATGAGGAGGAAGGGCTCGGCGGGGAGGCCGAGCGCGCCTGGCTCCGGGCGCTGGACTCCGGCAACGAGCGCTACGCGGCCGCCGCCCACCACGGACTGGCCCGGATCGCCGAGGAGCGCGGCGACGGAGAGGCCGCCCGCGGCCACTGGGAGGGCGCGCTGGACGGCGGCGCCGACACGGTTCCGGAGGCGGCCCGGGACTACGCCGAGCGGCTGCTGGCCCGCGGCGAGCCCGGCCGCGCGGAGGAGGTGCTCCGGCGCGGGCTGGACTTCGGCGAGGACCCGGAGCTGCGCCTGCTGCTGGGGGCGGTGCACGTGGAGCGGGCCATCGCCGAGTTCGGCGCGGTGGCCGGGGCCGCCGAACCCGGCGGCGGAGGGGCGGCCCCGGCCCCGCCGGGCGCCGCGGCCACCGCGGTCGAGCTGCTGGCCCGGCTGCTCCTGCTGCGCGGCGACCCCGACGGCGCGGGCCGGGCCTGGGAGCAGGGCCTGGCGCACCGGGACCCGGAGGTCGCCGCGGACGTGCACGGCCGGCTGCGCCGGGGGTTCCTGGAGCCCGACCCGGACGCGGCGGAGGCCGGGGCGGTCCCGTGGTGGGACCCCTACCTGGAGGCGGCCGCCGCCGAGGGCAGCACGCCGATGCTGGCCGGGGAGCTCTTCGCGGCCCTGGGCGAGATGCACGCCCGGGCGGCGCTGCCGCTGGCCGAGGGGGAGGCGCGGGTCGCCGCGCTGCGCACCGCGCTGGAGGAGGCGGTGCGTGTCCCCGGCCCCTACGTCTGGGGGCGCGCCCTGCACGACGACTTCCGCGAGCGGCTCCGCCTGGCCTCCGGCTCCCGCGAGGACGTGCTCCCCGAGGGCTGGCCGGAGCACGGGGAGCGGCGGGCGGACTGATCCCGGCCCTTTTCCGGCGGCCGCACCGCCGGCCCGGGAGGCGGGCGGCCGCGGCGCTAGGTTGAGGGCATGGAGATCGAGATCGACACGCCGAGGGGGCCCGGGCGGGCCGATGTGGAGCTGCCGGAGGGGGAGGCGCGGTACCTGCTCGCGATCACCCACGGTGCGGGCGGGGGAGTGGACGCCCCGGACATCGCGGCGGTGCGCGATGCGGTGCTCGCCGCGGGCGGGGCGGTCGCCCGGGTCACCCAGCCGTACCGGGTGGCCGGGAAGCGGATGCCGGGGGCGGCGACGGGGCCGCAGGACGAGGCGTGGCGGGTGCTGATCGAGAAGGTGCGGACCGGGTCCGGCGCGGCCGGCCTGCCGCTGGTGCAGGGCGGGCGGAGCAACGGGGCGCGGGTGGCGTGCCGGACGGCCGCCGCGGTGGGGGCGGAGGCCGTCGTGGCGCTGGCCTTCCCGCTGCACCCGCCGAAGCGGCCGGAGCGGTCGCGCGCCGGCGAGCTGCGCGGGGCGGGCGTCCCGGTGCTGGTGGTCAACGGGGACCGGGACCCCTTCGGGGTGCCGGACGCCGCCGACGCCGACACCCTGGAGGTGCTCCCGGGGGAGCGGCACGAGCTGGCGAAGGACCCGGCGGCGGTGGGCCGGCTCGTGGCCGGGTGGCTGGACCGGCGCTTCCCCGCCGGCTGAGCGGGCGCTCCGGAGCCGCCGCGGCGGCCCCCCGGCCCCGGTCGGCCGAGCACGGGCGCGCCCGCCCATCCTCGGCGCTCATGGGCGGGCGCGTCCGGGCTCGGCGCGGGGCCCGGAGGGCCGGGGAGCGGTGCCTCAGGCGGCGGCGCGCACCACGCCGGGGCGGTGCGGCGCGACGATCCGGCCGTCGGGCAGCAGCTCACCGGTGTCCTCGAACAGCACGACCCCGTTGCACAGCAGGCTCCAGCCCTGCTCGTGGTGGTCGGCGATGACTCGGGCAGCCTCACGGTCGACGGCGTCGTAGGACGGGCATTCGGGTTCGTGACGGCACATGGCGCGCCTCCCGTTTCGGTCGTACGTGCGGAGCCTGACCTCGGCCCCATCGGAACCATAGTGGCCTGAACCACACCCTGCTGTGTGTTCTCGCATATTCAGACGCACTCGGAGCCGGTTTGGATCGATCGGATTCCGGTCGATTCACTCCTGATTCTCACCGGCGCCTACGACAATCCGGGGGCCCGTTTCCCAGGATCCGGCATCGGCCGGAAAAAACATCGCACGGTGCGCGGCGTGTCCCTCCGGGCGGTCGCGGGGCGGGCGCTCAGGTGCCGGAGAGCCCGGCCAGGGCGTCGCGGGAGAGCCGGTCGGCGCGGCGCACCGTCTCGGGCAGCCGGAACTCGGGGGTGAGCCGGAGCACCAGGCCGGTGGCGCCGTCCAGGTCGGCCCGGTGCCCCACCGAGACGTAGACCGGGCGGACGCCGGTGCGGGTGCGCAGCGCGCGGCCGACCACCTCCTCCGCGCCGGACCCGCTCTCCGCGAGGAGGGGGCTCCAGTCGCCCCGCCGCGGGCCGGGCTCCTCGGCGCGGCCGGTGAAGGGCGACTTGCCGACCCCGATCGCGGGCCGGTCCAGCAGCCAGCCGAGGTGGCAGGCGAGCCCGAAGCGGCGCGGGTGGGCCAGGCCGAAGCCGTCGCAGACGTAGACGTCGGGCTCGGTGGAGAGGCCGCGGACGGCCTCCAGCAGCGGGGGCAGCTCCCGGAAGGCGAACAGGCCGGGGAGGTAGGGGAAGGAGGGGGCGGCGTGCGCGGTGGCGGAGTCGACGACCTCCAGGCCGGGCAGGGAGAGCACCACGGCCGCGGCGACCAGCCGCTCGTCGTTCCGGTCGTAGGAGACGTCCAGTCCGGCGGCGAGCCGCACCCCGGCGGCGTCCAGCGGGTCCTGCCGGACCTCGCGGGCGAGCCGGGCCTGCAGGGCGCGGGCCCGGTCCGGGTCGGAGGGCCAGAGCCCGGGGTCGTCGGCGCGGGAGGGAAGGGCGGTCATGGCGGAGAACCCTAGTACGCCGGGGCCGGTGCGCGGATGAGGGGCGGCGTCCCGGGCAGGCGGCGGAGCGGGGCCTCCGGCCGGTCCGGGCCGCACGTTCCGGAGGACCGCCGTTCCGCGCTCCGGGGCGCCCGCGTTCCGGTCGGCCGGCCCGGGGGCGGGACGCGGTGGGGCCGGGCGGCGCCTCGCGGGCAGTGCCCCGTCGGTGAGGCGGGCCGGAGACTTCGGATGGGAGGGCCGGGCGTCTCCGGGGAGGGGCGCCGGGGCCGGGGGATGGCCGGAGGCGGCCGCCCGGATCGTCTCGGAAACCCGCCGGAACGCCTGCGGAGGCGGAATCGCGGTGTTTAGTATGGCCGTGTTTTCTGTGTCCGGTGCGCTCACGGAGGTCGCTGGGGAGGACGGGTGCGGGTCGGGTTGTTCGTCGCTTGCCTCACCGACGCGGTCTTCCCGGAGACGGGGCGGGCCGCGGTGCGGCTGCTGCGCCGGCTGGGGTGCGCCGTGGTCTATCCGCAGGAGCAGACCTGCTGCGGGCAGGCGCACCACACCTCCGGCTACCGGCGCGAGGCGACCGGCCTGGCGGCGCGGTTCGCCGAGGTGTTCGACGGGTGCGAGCTGGTGGTGACGCCTTCGGCGTCGTGCGCCGCGATGGTCCGCGACCACTACCCGGCCCTGGCCGGGCGGGAGCCGCGGATCGCCCGGGCGCCGCGGACCCTGGAGTTGACCGAGTTCCTCGTCGACGTGCTCGGGGCGGTCGACGTGGGCGCGTCCTTCCCGCACCGGGTCGCCTACCACCCGGCCTGCCAGGCGCTCCGGTCGCTGCGCACCGGGGACCGCCCGCTCCGGCTGCTGCGCGAGGTGCGCGGCCTGGAGCTGGTCGAGCTGCCCGGAGCCGAGGAGTGCTGCGGTTTCGGCGGGGCGTTCGCCTGGAAGAACGCGGACACCTCGGTGGCGATGGTCGCCGACAAGGTGCGGCGGATCGGCGGGAGCGGGGCCGAGGTGGTCTGCTCCGACGACGACGCGTGCCTGATGCAGATCGGCGGGGCGCTGTCCCGGCTGCGCGGCGGGGTGCGCGCGGTGCACCTGGCGGAGATCCTCGCGGAGACCGCGCCGGCGCCGGGGCGGGCGCGGCGGTGAGCCCGCAGACGGGGCCGGGCCTGCCCTGGGCGCGGCTGCTCCGCGGCGGGGCGCGCCGGGGCGGCGGCACCGGTGGCGGGGCGGGGCCGCCGCGGTTCGCCGACGCCGCCCGCGAGGCCCTGGCCGACGCCGACGCGCGCCGGTCCCGGGCCGCGGCTGCGGAGGCCCGCCGGGCGGCCGCCGCCCGGGGCAGGGCGGCCGAGGGGGACTGGGAGGGGCTGCGGCGGCGCGCCGCGGACGTCCGGGCCAGGTCCCTGGGCGACCTGGAGCGGCTGCTCGTCGCGTTCGAGAAGAACGCCACCGCGGCCGGGGCGCGGGTGCACTGGGCGCGCGACGCCGCGGAGGCCGGCCGGGTGGTGGCGGGGATCCTCGGGGCGGGGCCGGGGGCGGTGGCCCGCTCCTCCTCGGCGACCCTCGGCGAGCTCCGCATCGACGAGGCGCTGCGCGGCGGCGGTGCCGAGGTGCGCGCCGCGGCGGTGGCCGATCTGATCGCCGAGGCGCGGGGCGCCGGGGGCGGTGCGCCGCGCGGCCACGGCCGGGCCCGGGCGCGGGCCGCTCTGGCCGGGGTGCTTCCCGGTGCGCAGGAGGAGCTGCCCGCCGACCCCGGGGCGCTGGTCGGGGCGGCCCGGGACCACCTGCGGGAGGTGCTGCTGTCCGCTCGGGCCTCGCTGACCGGGGCGAACGCGCTGGTGGCCGAGACCGGCAGCGTCGTGGCACTGGAGAGTGAGGGGAACGTCCGGCTGGGGGCGGCGGCGCCGCGCACCCTGGTGAGCGTCGCCGGGATCGACAAGGCGGTGCCGGCCTGGTCGGACCTGGCGGTGCTGGTCCGGGCCTGGTCGCGCTCGGCGACCGGGGGGCCGATGCCGCCGGTGCTGTCCACCTGGACCGGTGCGGCCGCGGGCGACGGCCCGCAGGAGGTGCACGTGGTGCTGGTCGACGCGGGGCGGACCCGGGCGCTCGCCGACCGCACCGGCCGCCAGGCCCTGCGCTGCATCCGGTGCACCGCCTGCATGGACGTCTGCCCGGTCTACGAGCGGACCGGGGACGCGCCCTACGGGGCGGTGCACACCGGCCCGATCGGCGCGGCGCTCGTCCCGCAGCTGCGCGGGACGCGGTCGGCGAGGGAGGCGTCGCTGCCGTTCGCCTCGACGCTGTGCGGTGCCTGCGGGCAGGTGTGCCCGGTCGGGGTGGACATCCCGGCGGTGCTGCTGGAGCTGCGGGCCCGGGTGGTGGACGAGCGGCGGGCCGCCCCGGTGCCGCCGCCGGAGAAGGTGGCGGCGCAGAGCGCGGAGTGGGTCATGTCGGATGAGCGGCGGTACCGGCGGGCGCAGCGGGCCTGGGAGCGGTGGGCGCGGGTGGCGGCCCGGGGCGGGCGGATCCGCCGGCTGCCGGGCCTGCTGGGCCGCTGGACCGAGGCGCGCGACCTGCCCGCCCCGCCGCGGCGCTCCTTCCGGGAGTGGTGGGCCGGCGGGGGGTCCGCGGAGGGGGAGGGGCGGTGAGCCGCCCGCCGGGGGGCGGCGGCGCGCCCGTTCCGGGCCGGCCGCGCCCGGCCGCGGGCGTTCCCGTGCGCGGGGCCGGGGCGGTGGGCGCGGGGCGGCGGGGAGGCCGGGGCGGGGCGGGCGGAGGGCGCGGATGAGCGGTTCCGGGGGCGACGCGGCGCGGGACGAGATCCTCGCGCGGGTGCGGCAGGCCCAGGTGGCGGCGGGCGCGCCGGCCGCGGAGGCGGCGGTGCCCGGGGAGGCGGGGCGGGGCCCCGGCGTCCGGGCGCCGGAGGAGGTGTTCACCGAGCGGCTGGCCGCGCTGGGGGTGGGGGTGCAGCACGTGACCGGCGCCGAGGACCTGCCCCGGATGGTCGCCTCGGCGCTGTGGGCGAGCGGGGCCGCCCGGGTGGCGGTGCCCAAGGGGCTGCCCGCCTCGTGGCTGGCGGAGCTGGACGGGGTGCGGGTGGTGCGGGACGACCCGCCGCACGCGCCGCTGCCGGTGCGCGAGCTGGAGGGCGCGGACGCGGCGGTCACCCGGTGCGCGCTGGCGGTCGCCGAGACCGGGACGCTGGTCTTCGACGGCGGGGTGGGGCAGGGGCCCCGGCTGCTGTCCGCACTGCCCGGCCACCACCTGTGCGTGGTGGAGGCCGGGCAGGTCGTCTGGGACATGCGGGCCGCGCTGGCCGCCCTCGACCCGCTCCGGCCCACCACCTGGGTCACCGGGACGACCCGGTCGGCCGCGGTGGGCGCGGCGGAGGTGCGCGGTGTGCACGGCCCGGACCGGATCGACGTGGTGCTGGTGGACTGAGGGGCGCGGTGCGGCCGGTTCCCGGGGGCGGCCTGCGGCGCGGGCCCCGGGAGGCGGCGGGGGAGGGGCGGGGGCCGCCGCCCGCCCCCCCTTCTCCCGGTGCCCGGGGCGCGGCCCTGGGCGGCGGTTCCCGCCGGCCGGCGTGCCGCCCGCGCGGGGCGGGCGGCCGCGCGGGCGGGGCCTCAGCTGCCGCCGCGGGTGCGCCGGGCGGCCGGGCGGTGCCGGCGGCCGGCGCCGGCCAGCCCGCCGCGCTGGAAGGCGCGGACCAGCTCGCCGCCGAGGTTGACCCCGGCGCCGAGGGCCAGGCCGACGGCGACCGCCTCGCTGATGGTGAGCAGCCCGTCGGCGGGGTGGCCCATGGTGATCTCCAGCAGGCCCCGGTAGAGGATGCTGCCGGGGAGCAGCGGGGCGATGGCGGGGATGACGTAGGGCAGGACGGGGCGCCGGCTGCGGCGGGCCAGCCAGTGGCCGATCATGCCGATGACGACCGCGCCGGCGACCGCGCCGACCACCGCGGGGGCGTCGAAGGCGATCCGCGCGCCGGCGTAGATCAGCCAGATGACCACGCCCATCGCCCCGATGGCGGGCAGCATCCGCGGCGGCACGGTGAGCGAGACCGCGAACGCCATGGCGATGCCGGCCGCGCCGATGAGCACCCACGGGTCGACGGTGGTCCCGGCGGAGGGGAGGTTCTCCAGGTCCATGTTGACGCCCAGCCGGATCGCGGCGTAGGCGATGGCGCCGACCCCGGAGATGATCGCGCCGAGGGTGAAGAAGACCTCCAGCAGCCGTGCGGAGGAGGAGACGTAGCTGCCGCTGATGCCGTCCTGGAGGCTGGAGACGAGCGGGCGCCCGGGCAGCAGCGCCATGATGTTGCCGGTGATGATCGCGCCGGCCTGCAGGCCCAGGTCGAGCTGGCTGCTGGCCCACAGCAGCCCCACGCCGATCACCGAGGCGGTCGCCGAGGCCACCGCCATCTGGTAGAACTCGGCGATCCCCCGGTTGGCCAGGAAGACGGCGGCGCGGTCGCCGAGCACGGTGGCGATGAACGCGGCGGCGGCGACGATGAACCCGCCGCCCACCATCAGGCCGGCGCTGGAGGCGATGAGGCCGAACCCGGTGATGATGACCCAGTTGGGGTAGGGCGAGCGGGAGCGCTTGATGGACCGGAGGCGGGCGATGGCGCCCTCCAGCTCGGTCAGGCCCAGCGCGGCGTCCTGCACCAGTGTGTGCAGCTCGTTGACCCGGTGGTAGTCCAGGGTGCGCCGGCGGACGACGCGCTCCCCGGTGATCGGCGGGCTGTCGCCGCCGGGGTGGGTGGAGAGCGAGATGACGGTGAAGGTCACCGACACCTCGGTGCGGGGGAGTTCGAAGGCGACCGACAGGCTCAGCATCGCCTCGCTGACGGCCTCGGTGCTCTCCCCGCTGGCCAGCATCAGCTCGCCGACGCGCAGCACCAGGTCGATGGCGCGCGGGTCGGGCAGGGTCTCGTCGGTGTCGTCGTCGGAGCCGTCGGCGTGCGGGTCGGCCTCCCGGGAGGAGCGCCAGTCGCGGAGCCGGCTGAGGAGGTTGTCCTCGTCGGAGGGCTCCGGCCGCTGCGGCGGGTTCTCGGCCATGGGCGGTTCTCGCTACTTCGCGATCGTGGGTGCTGCGGTCGGGTCGGCCGGACGGCGGTTCGCGCCGCTCCGGCCAGGGGTGGGACGCCGCGTCCGGGCGGCCGGTTGGCGCCCGTGTGGCGGACCGGCCGGTGAGGTCGGTCACGGCTCCCATCGTCCCAGCCGACCGGCGGAAACGGGGTGATCCGGCGTGATCCGGGGCGGGTGTCGGCCCGTGCCCCGGGGGCGGGTCAGTCCGCTCCGCCGGGGCGGACGATCCCGGTCTCGTAGGCGTGCACCACCGCCTGGACGCGGTCGCGCAGGCCGAGTTTGGTGAGCACGTTGCCGACGTGCGTCTTGACGGTGGTCTCGCTGACCACGAGGCGTCCGGCGATCTCGGAGTTGGACATGCCCCGGGCGAGCAGCCGGAGCACCTCCCGCTCCCGCTCGGTGAGGCGGTCCAGGCCGGGGGAGGCGGCCTCGCGGGTGCTGGGCAGCTTGTCGGCGAACCGGTCGAGCAGCCGGCGGGTGATGGTGGGCGCGACGATGGCGGCGCCGTCGGCGACCACCCGGATGGCGCCGGCCAGCTCGTCCGGCGGGACGTCCTTGAGCAGGAAGCCGCTGGCGCCCGCGCGCAGCGCCTCGACGACGTACTCGTCCAGGTCGAAGGTGGTCAGCACGAGCACCCGCATGGAGTGGCCGGCCCCCCGCGCCCAGGAGAGGACCTCCCGGGTCGCCTCGATGCCGTCCTTGCCGGGCATCCGGATGTCCATCAGGACCACGTCGGGCAGGAGGCGCTTGGCGGAGGAGACGGCGCCGTGGCCGTCGGAGGCCTCGCCGACGATGGAGATCTCCTCCTCCGCCTCCAGGATGAGGCGGAAGCCGGTGCGCAGCAGCGGCTGGTCGTCGACGAGCAGAACACGGATGGGCATGGGGGGATTCTTCCCGATCCGCGCCCCCGGCCGCACCTCCGCCCCCGGCGGGTGCGGGCCGGGGTCAGCCGCGGTCGTGCAGCGGGATCCGGGCGCTGACCCGGAAGCCGCCGTCCGGCAGCGGGCCGGTGTCCAGCTCTCCGCCGAACATGGCGGTCCGCTCGCGCATGCCGAGGATGCCGTGGCCGGGTTCGTCGGCGTCCCCGGCCGGGGGGCCGGGGGCGGGGCGGCGGCCGGCGCCGTCGTCGGTGACCTCCACCGCGATCTCGCCGGGGCGGTAGTCCAGCCCGACCCGGGCGCGGGCGCCCGGTCCGGCGTGCTTGAGCACGTTGGTCAGCGACTCCTGCACCACCCGGTAGACGGTGAGGCCCTGCACCGGGGGCAGGTCGCGGGCGGCGCCGGAGACGCGGAGCTCGGCGTCCACCCCGGCGTCGCGCAGGTGGCCCAGGAGCGCGCCGATGTCGGCGACGCCGGGCTGGGGGCTGCGCGCGGCGCGGTCGTCGCGGTCCGGTTCCGACATGCGCAGCACGCCCACGATCCGGCGCATCTCGGCGAGGGTCTCCCGGCCGGTGCGCTCGATCTCGGCGAGCGCCTGCTCGGCCCGCTCCGGGGAGCGGCCGATGACCCGGCGGCCCGCGGTGGCCTGCACCGTCATCACGCTGACGTGGTGGGCGACCACGTCGTGCAGCTCGCGGGCGATGCGGGAGCGCTCCTCGGCGAGCACGGCGCGGGCGTGGGCGTCCCGGGCGCGCTCGACCCGGCGGGCGTGCTCGCGGACCTCGGCGGTGTCGAAGGCGCGCAGCCGCACCAGGCGGCCCAGCCACCAGGCGAAGGCCATGGAGCCCAGTGCGAAGGCGTACGGCGCCCACCAGGGCCGGGCCGGGTCGGGCGGCGCCGAGGCGGCGTGCAGCGCGGCGGCGTCGGCGGCCCCGGCCAGTGCGATCGACGCCAGTGAGCGGGCCAGCGGTAGGTAGCGGCCGATGGAGTAGGAGGCGATCACGATGCCGGCGGAGGCGGCGCCCCAGGTGAAGGCGCCGGCCTGCTCGGCGGCGGTTCCGCCCGCGATGAGCAGCAGGAGCACGGTGAGGGGGCGGCCGCGGCGCAGCGGCAGGAGGAGCGCGAGCGCGGCGCCGGCGGCGTGCCCGGCGGTGTCGCGGGGCCAGGTCGCGGCCCATTCGGGGGTGCCGGCGGCGGTCAGCAGGACCGCGGAGTTCAGTGCGGCCGGACCCAGTACGAGGAGGGCGTCGGTGATCCGGTCGCGGCGGCGCTCCGGGGGGCGCGGCCGGGCCGAGGGCAGCAGGGCGGCCAGGTTCCGGACCGCGGTCCGGGCGCGGGCCCGGGACCGCCGCTGTCGCCCGGGTTCAGGAGGCGCCGTCGAGGCGGTTTCGGTCACCTCCCCAAACTAGGCCGGGCCGCTTCCCGGGGTGACCTTCCCGGGGCGGATCCGCCCTCATCCCTCCGGACGAGCGGGGCCGGCCGCTCCACCGCGGTCGGCGGCGGGGGTCCCCGCCGGGGCCTGCGGCTCCTCGCCCTCCGGGGCCGGGAAGGGCGGCGGGCCCCGCCGCCGTGGAGCGGGCCGCTCCCGGGCGGCCGCGGGGGCGGTCCGCGGCGCCGGGGCCTCACGGGCCTGCCCCTGCGGCCGGGGGCGGCCCGGGGCTAGCGGCGGGGGGAGATCTCCGGGAGGGGCGGCGGGGTGCCGCCGAACTCGGGGCAGACGGCCTGGTGGTCGCACCAGCCGCAGAGCGGGGTGCGGCGCGGCCGCCACTCGCCGCTGCGCGCGGTCGCCTCGATGTCGTGCCAGATGGCGAGGATCTCCGCCTCCGCGGCGCGCAGCTCCTGCTCGGTGGGGTCGTACCAGCGGGTCACGCCGTCGGCCAGGTACATCAGCTGCAGCCGGGTCGGCACCTCGCCCAGTTCGCGCCAGAGCATCACGCCGTAGAAGAAGATCTGGAACTTGGCCTTGTCCTCGTAGCGCGGCTTGGGCGACTTGCCGGTCTTGTAGTCGACCACGCGGATCTGCCCGGCGGGGGCCACGTCGAGCCGGTCGACGTAGCCGCGCAGCCGCAGCCCCGACTCCAGGGTGACGTCCAGCCGCAGCTCCCGGTCGCGCGGCTCCAGGCTCTCCGGGCGCTCCATGTCGAAGTAGCGCTCCACCAGGGAGCGGGCCGACTCCAGCCAGGCGTCCAGGTCCTCGGCCCCCTCGCCGGCGAACAGCTGCTCGCTTTCCGGGCGGGAGGTGCGCAGCCGCTCCCACTGCGGGTCGACCAGCGACCGGGCGGTGCGCGGGGTGCGCGCCTCGGCCGGCAGCTCGAACAGCCGCTCCAGGACGGCGTGGACCAGGGTGCCGCGCAGCGCGGCCGAACTGGGCTTCTCCGGGAGGCGGTCGATCACGCGGAACCGGTACAGCAGCGGGCACTGCAGGAAGTCGGCGGCCCGGGAGGGGGACAGGGCCGGTAGGAGTGCCGGAAGGGCCGGGCGGGCGGTGTCCATGTTCCAACGATAGGCCCGCGCCCGCCGCGGTTCCGCCCTTCCCGGAACCGCGTAGCCTGGCAGTGTGACGACGGACGACGGCAACGCCTCCCAGGGGCCGGCGGCGCGCGGCAGCGGCGGCCGGAGGTCGGGCTGGCTCATGGCCCGCCCCTACGGGATCCCCATCTACGTGACCCCTTCCTGGCTGGTCATCGCCGCCATCATCACCATCCTGTACGAGCCCGTGGTGGAGTCGCTGCTCCGCCTGGGCCCGGCCTCCTACCTCGTCGCGTTCGTGTTCGCGGTGCTGCTGTACGCCTCGGTGCTGGTGCACGAGCTGGCGCACGCCGTGGTGGCGCGGAGGTTCGGCATCCCGGTGGAGCGGATCACGCTGTTCATGCTCGGCGGCGTCACCGAGATGCGGGGCGAGGCGCGCACCCCGGGCCGGGAGTTCCTGATCGCCTTCGCCGGGCCGCTGCTCTCCCTGGTGCTGGCGGCGATCGGGTGGGCGGCCCAGTGGTTCGTCCCGCCGGACACGGTGCCCGGGGTGCTGCTGTGGCAGCTGTTCGTGGCCAACCTGCTGGTGGGCGTCTTCAACCTGATGCCGGGGCTGCCGCTGGACGGCGGCAAGGTGGTGCGCTCGGCGGTGTGGGCGCTGACCCGCAGGCCGAACGCGGGCACCGTGGTGGCCGCGTGGGGCGGCCGGGTGCTGGCGGTGTTCGTCATCGGGATGCCGTTCCTGCTCTACCTGCCCTCCGGGCGGATGCCGAGCGTCTTCATGGTGCTGCTGGGGGTGCTGCTCGGCGGCTTCATGTGGATGGGGGCCGGGTCCGCGCTGCGCGGCGCCCGGTTCCGGGAGCGCGTCCCCCGGCTGCGGGTGCGGCTGCTGGCCCGGCGCGCCGCCGCGGTGCCCTCCGGGACCCCGCTGGCCGAGGCGGACCGCCGGATGGCCGAGGCCGACGCCGGCGCGGTCCTGGTGACCGACTCCTCCGGTGCCCCGGTCTCGATCGTCTCGGACGACGCCGCCGGGGCGGTGCCGGAGGACCGCCGGCCGTGGATCTCGGTGGACCACGTCTCCCGTGCGGTGACGGCCGGCGCCGTCATCCCCGCCGACCTGGAGGGCGAGCGGCTGCTCGCCGCGATGCGGGCCCACCCGGCCGCCGAGTACCTGGTGGTCCGTGAGGACGGCGGCGTCTTCGGGGTGCTGCGCACCAAGGACGTCGACGACGCCTTCGCCGGGATCTGACCGGCCCCCTTCCCGCCCCCGCCCGCGGGCGGCCTCAGCGGCGGGCGCCCTCCGGCCATATGACGGCGGTGGGCCGTTCGGCGGCGTGCGCGTAGCCGACGATGTCGGCGGTGCCGCCCGGCCCGCGGGCCGGGCGGCCGTCCCAGACCGCGATCAGCTCGTCGCAGTGGTCCACCATGTAGCGGCCGGCCTCCAGGTGGGCCCGGGCGGTGGAGTCGATGTGCGGCAGCCGGTGCACCAGGCGGGCGCGGGCCAGCAGGGCGTCGTAGACCGGGTGGTGGGCGGAGGGCAGGCCGTCCCGGTACCGCTCGGCGGGCACGACCGCCTCCAGCGGCGCGCCCAGGTCCAGCACCGCCCGGGCGAACAGCGCGTCGGCGCCGTCGGCCAGGCAGGACAGCCCGATCAGGCGGCCCCGCAGCGGCTCCAGCCGGGCGCGGACCGCGCGGTCGATGCGGGCCTCCGCGTCCGGGGGCAGGCCGCGGTGGCCGGTGATGGCGATGCGTCGCACGGTGACGCTCCCCTCCTGTGGTTCGGGCCTGTGCTTCGGGGGCGCGGGGCCCGGCCCCGCCCGAGCGGGCGCGGCCGCGCCCGGACCCGGGAGACAGGCCTTGTCCTGGGAATACCCGGTCGGCCGGGGTGCGGCTCCGGGCGGTGCGCCGGAGGCGCGGAGCGCGCGGGACGCGCGGCGCGGCGCCTCACGGCAGCGGCGGCAGGCCCCCCGTCAGGGCGGCGGTGAGCTGGTCGTCCAGCCGGTCGGCGCCGGGGCCGCGCGCCCGGTAGGAGCGGCGGAAGCCGCGGACCCGGTCCACCACCCGCTCGGACCGCAGCCGGACGCCGACGGCCAGCGCGTCGGCGGCCAGCCGGAGCGCCTCGTCCCCGTCGCCCGCGTCGGCGTAGGCCTTGGCCAGCTCCACCTGGAGGATCGCGCTCTGCTTGGGCCCCGGGCGGGCGCCGGCGAAGGCCTCGGCGAAGGCGTCGTGGGCCTGGCGGGGCCGGTGCAGCCGGACGCCGGCCAGGGCGCGGTAGCCGGCGACCTTGGCGTGGTCGAAGGCGAACACCCAGGGCCAGGGGGGTTCGGCGTTGTCGGAGCGGTTCACCGCCTGCTCGGCCAGGGCGATCTCGTGGTCGGCCTCGGCGGCGGCGCCCATGCCCGCGTGGCCGAGCGCCCGCACGCAGGCCAGCCAGGCGGTGGCGGTGGGGTGGGCGCCGGGGCCGAGCCGCCGGCCGGCCTCGTGCGCCAGCGACAGCCCCAGCGCCGGGTCGTCGGCGTCGATCTCGAACGCGGCGAGGCTGCCGAGCATGTAGACGTCGAGCAGGCGCTGCCCGGCGCGGCGGGCCCGGTCCACCGAGGCCCGGTAGAAGGCGCGGGCCGACCCGGCGTCGCCCATGTCGGCGTGGAGCCAGGCGGCGAACCCGGCGGCCTCGCTCGCGGCCGCGGCGACGTCGGCGGCGAACGGCGTGCCCTGGGCGCGCTTCAGGGTGCGCCCGGCCAGTTCGACGTGGGCCACCGCGCCCCGGGCGAGGTCGCGGGCGGGGGAGGAGGCGTCCAGGCGCCTCTGCCCGCCGGTGATGGCGCGGAGCGTGGCGGCGGTCTGCTCATGGATCTCGCTGTCGGCTGGGGCCGTGCCGCCGCGCCGCTGCGCCGATGCGAGCGGCAGCGTGAGCGCGGAGACGGTCACGGCCTTGCCGAATTCCCTGCGTCGCGTGGGATCAGCCCCCTTAGCCGGTTCGGCGGCGCCGCCGAACCGGAGCAGGTGGAGCGGGATCCCGAGGCGGCCTGCGAGGTCGCGGACCTGGTCGATGGTGAGTGACTGCTGGCCGTTGACCACGCGTGACACCCAGCTCTGGGAGTAGCCGACCGCTTTGGCCAGCTCTCCCTGGGACCAGCCCCGCGTGCGGCGGATGTCCTCGACGATCGTGGCGATGTCACAGGTGGCCAGTGCCGCTGCGGTGGCCGGGCGCGTCCAAAACTCCGGCGGCAGAGCGCCGTCTCGCTGGGGCATGAGCCTAGGTTAGGGTCGCCACCTGGGGTTGGTGGCTATGTGTGAGAGAAATGATGCTATGCGTAGCGCGCATATCGCTGTCCCCGAAGTCGTCGGTGGTGCAGAGTCAAGGGACTGAAGTCCCTGTGTCGCAGGGATTCCGAACACAATCAGGAGGGTGGATGAGAGGGGAGAACCGCGGGCCCGAAAAGCCCTGTCTGGCCGGAAGCGGTCATGAGCTTGACCGGGGCGCCGACCCCGGATGGGCGCGCGCGCTCAGCGGGCTCACCGCAGAACTCCGCTCCCGGGGCCTGGACGTCGGCATCGACGGGCGCACCGGCGTCGTCGAGGCGACCGTCGAGGGGGCCTCCCGGCGCACCCAGCGGGCGGTGCTCCGCCCGCACCGCGGCCGGCTGTGGTGGTGGCTCCGCTGGGAGGAGGAGGCCGCCGGCGCCGGGTGCGCGATGCGGCACGCCCCCCTCACCCCCGCCGCCCGCACCGGCGACGCGGCGCGCAGGATCGCCGGCGTGATGGGCCCGGTCCGCACCGGGATCGGCTAGAGACCACTCCCTACCCGCCCCCCCCGCAGTGCCCTCCGCGCAATCCCCGGCGCGCGGCGGGCACGCCCGCCCCTCCTTCCGCCGCGGACCCGTCCGCGGCGGAAGGAGGGGTGCGGTCGGGCGGACCCGCGCCCGCTCCCGCACGGGAGACCGGGGCGCGGACCGATGCCGGGCGGGGCCGCCCGCACCCTCCCCTCGCGGGCCGGCCCCGCCCTCCCTCGGCGGCGCGGTGCAGAGGGGCCGGAGAAGAAGAGGGGCCCGCGGGCCCGCGCCGGCCCGGTCCCGGTGCCGGAGGGGGCCGGGACGCGGCCGGACCGGCCCGCCGGGCGGCCCGGCCGCGTCCCCCGCCGGCCCGGGGCGGAAGGGGCCGGAGGCTCCGCGGAGAGGCGGAGGGGGCGGCGCTCAGCGCGGGAAGCGCTCGGCGGCCAGCAGCGCCGCGCCGACGATGCCCGCCGAGTTGCGCAGCCGGGCCGGGACGAGCTCCGCGCGGGTGCGCACGCGCGGGAGGAACTTGTCGGCCTTGCGGCTGACCCCGCCGCCGACCACGATCAGGTCCGGCGAGAGCAGCTTCTCCACCTCGTCGTAGTAGCGCTGCAGCCGCTCGGTCGCCCACTCCTCGTAGGACAGCCCCTCGCGCTCCTTGGCGGCCGATGAGGCGCGGGTCTCCGCGTCGTGCCCGTCGATCTCCAGGTGCCCGAACTCGGTGTTGGGCACCAGGTGCCCCCCGGTCAGCAGGGCGGTGCCGATGCCGGTGCCCAGGGTGGTCAGCAGCACCACCCCGCGCACCCCGCGGGCCGCGCCGTAGCGGTGCTCGGCGACCGCCGCGGCGTCGGCGTCGTTGACCACCGCGACCGGGCGGCCGGCCGCCGCCCCGCACAGCTTCTCCGCGTCCGCGCCGACCCAGGCGTCGTCCACGTTGGCGGCGGTGCCGACGACCCCGCCGCGCACCACCCCCGGGAAGGTCACCCCGACCGGGGCGCCCTCGCCGGCGTGCGCGCCGATCCGCTCGGCGATCTCCGCCACCACCCGGGCCACCGCCGCGGGGGTGGACGGGTGCGGCGTGTGGATCTTGACCCGGTCCGTGGTGAACGCCCCCGTGCCCAGGTCGACCGGGGCGCCCTTGATGCCGCTGCCGCCGATGTCGATGCCCAGCCCCACGCCGTGCGCCGCGGCCGCGCCGTCACTCGCCATGATCCGCCCTCTCCGGTGCAGTCGGTGCCGCGGATCCGGCCGATCCGCACTGTGTGAGATGCCCCCTCGCCCGCCGATTACGCCGTGTCCGACCACGGCGGATAGCCTGGGCGCTCGCGCAGTCCGGCGGGAGGGGCGGGCGCCCGGAAGGGGCGGCGCGCCCCGTTCCCGCGCCACGTACGACCCCGGAGAGACGAGCACCAGTGACCGGCATCCACGGCCGCCGAGGACCCTTCGGCGACGGCGACATCGTGCAGCTGACCGACCCCAAGGGGCGGATGCACACCATCACCCTGAAGGCCGGTTCGGCGTTCCACACCCACCGCGGGCGGCTCGACCACGACGACCTGATCGGCAGCCCCGAGGGCAGCGTGGTCCGCTCCACCTCGGGCACCGCCTACGTCGCGCTCCGCCCGCTGCTGCTGGACTTCACCCTGTCCATGAAGCGCGGTGCGACCATCGTCTACCCCAAGGACGCGGCGCAGATCGTGGCCCAGGCCGACGTCTTCGCCGGCGCCCGGGTGATCGAGGCGGGGGCCGGCTCCGGCTCGCTGTCCAGCTGGCTGCTGCGCGCGGTCGGCGACAGGGGGAAGGTGTACTCCTTCGAGCGGCGCGAGGACTTCGCGGCGATCGCCCGGGAGAACGTGCGCCGCTACTTCGGCGAGGTGCCCGAGGCCTGGGAGCTGACCGTGGGCGACCTCAACGAGGCGCTGGCCGGCCCGGACGCGCCGACCGAGGTCGACCGGGTGGTGCTGGACATGCTGGCCCCCTGGGAGTGCGTCGGCCCGGTGGCCGAGGCGCTCATCCCCGGCGGGCTGTTCTGCGCCTACGTCGCCACCACCACCCAGGTCTCCCGGGTGGTGGAGGAGCTGCGCGAGCACGGCTCCTTCTACGAGCCGCACGCCTGGGAGACCATGGTGCGCAATTGGCACGTGGAGGGACTGGCGGTCCGCCCGGACCACCGGATGATCGGGCACACCGGTTTCCTGGTCACCGCCCGCCGGCTGGCGGACGGCGCGGAGGCCCCCGAGCGGCGCCGCCGCCCGGCCAAGGGTGCTTATGGGGAGGACTGGGCCAGAACGCGCGAAGGGCGCGGATCGGGAAGCGCCGGAGAAAGTGCTGCGGAAGGGGCCGGCAACGGCGCTCCGGAACCCGCCGGGGACTAGGCGAGGACGTTACTTTCTCATTACGACGGGTGCCTCATTACCAGTCTGACCTAGGCTTTCACAAGATCGAAAAGTGAGTCCTCAAACACTTGCGGAGCACCGGAGGTTAGGAATAGTCCATGGGTAGGTAGGGTTCCGAGTAGTCGTCCTCTTATAGGAGGTGGCGGACGTGGCCGATCGCGACGACGAGCGTCAGGCGGAGCGCGACCGAGAAGTCGAAGAGCTCACGGCTCAAGTCTCCTACTTGGAAAAGGAGCTCAGCGTAGTCCGGCGCAAGCTCGCCGATTCCCCCCGCCATGTGCGGCTCCTGGAGGACCGACTGCGTGAGGCGCAGGCCAACCTCGCCGCGGCGAACGGCCAGAACGAGCGGCTGGTCTCCACGCTGAAGGAGGCGCGGGACCAGATCGTCGCCCTCAAGGAGGAGGTCGACCGGCTGGCCCAGCCGCCGTCCGGCTTCGGGGTGTTCCTGGAGGCCCGCGAGGACGGGACCGTCGAGATCTTCACCAACGGCCGGAAGATGCGGGTGAACGTCAGCCCGTCGGTCGAGGCGGAGGAGCTCAGCCCCGGTCAGGAGGTCATGCTCAACGAGGCGTTCAACGTCGTCGAGGCGCAGTCCTTCGAGACCGTCGGCGAGGTCGTGATGCTGAAGGAGGCGCTCGGCGACGACCGGGTGCTGGTGATCTCCAACCACGACGAGGAGCGGATCGTCCGGCTGGCCGAGCCGCTGCGCGAGGAGGCCATCCGCCCCGGCGACTCGCTGCTGCTGGAGTCGCGCTCGGGCTACGTCTACGAGCGCATCCCCAAGTCGGAGGTCGAGGAGCTCATCCTCGAAGAGGTCCCCGACATCGCCTACACCGACATCGGCGGCCTCAGCGGGCAGATCGAGATGATCCGCGACGCGGTCGAGCTGCCCTACCTGCACAAGGACCTCTTCTACGAGCACCGGCTGCGCCCGCCCAAGGGCGTGCTGCTCTACGGCCCGCCCGGGTGCGGGAAGACGCTGATCGCCAAGGCGGTCGCCAACTCGCTGGCCAAGCAGGTCGCCGAGCGCACCGGCCAGGACGTCGGCAAGAGCTTCTTCCTCAACATCAAGGGCCCCGAGCTGCTGAACAAGTACGTCGGCGAGACCGAGCGGCACATCCGCCTGGTCTTCCAGCGGGCCCGGGAGAAGGCCGGCGAGGGCACCCCGGTGATCGTGTTCTTCGACGAGATGGACTCGATCTTCCGCACCCGCGGCTCCGGCGTCTCCAGCGACGTGGAGAACACCATCGTCCCCCAGCTGCTCAGCGAGATCGACGGCGTGGAGGGGCTGGAGAACGTCATCGTCATCGGCGCCTCCAACCGGGAGGACATGATCGACCCGGCGATCCTGCGCCCGGGCCGGCTGGACGTGAAGATCAAGATCGAGCGGCCCGACGCCGAGGCCGCCCGGGACATCTTCTCCAAGTACATCACCGACGGCCTCCCGCTGCACGAGGACGACCTCGCCGAGCACGGCGGCTCCACCAAGGCCACCGTGGACGCGATGATCCAGCGCGTCGTCGAGCGGATGTACACCGAGACGGAGGAGAACCGCTTCCTGGAGGTCACCTACGCCAACGGTGACAAGGAGGTCCTCTACTTCAAGGACTTCAACTCCGGGGCGATGATCCAGAACATCGTGGACCGGGCCAAGAAGATGGCCATCAAGGACTTCATCGACAACAAGTCCAAGGGCATCCGGGTGGCGCACCTGATGCAGGCCTGCGTCGACGAGTTCAGCGAGAACGAGGACCTGCCCAACACCACCAACCCGGACGACTGGGCCCGCATCTCCGGCAAGAAGGGCGAGCGGATCGTCTACATCCGCACGCTGGTCTCCGGTAAGAAGGGCGCCGACTCCGGCCGGTCCATCGACACCGTGGCCAACACCGGCCAGTACCTGTAGGAACGCGGCATGAAGGGGCCCGCCGGACCTCCGGCGGGCCCCCGCCGCTCCCGGACCCCTCCGGGCCCCGGCGGCGGGCCGGAGGGGCCCTCCTCCCCGCCCGGGGCGCCTCGGCCGGGGGACGGGGGCGCCCCGCGCCGACCGGCCCGCCCGGCCGGGCGGGCCGCTCAGCGCGGGCGCAGGATGCCGCGCTCCATCGCGACCGAGATCGCCGCGGTCCGGTTGTCCACCCCGAGCTTGTCGTAGATGTGCCCGAGGTGCGTCTTGACGGTGGCCTCGCTGACGAACAGCTCCCGGGAGAGCGCCCTGTTGGACAGGCCGCGGGCCAGCAGGTGCAGGATCTCGGTCTCCCGCGGGCTGAGCGCGGTGCGCGGGGCGCGCAGCCGGCCCACCAGCCGGGCGGCGACCCCGGGGGAGAGCGCGGTCTCGCCGCGCGCCGCCGCGGCCACCGCCTCGCACAGCCGGTCCGGCGGGGCGTCCTTGAGCATGTAGCCGGCGGCCCCGGCCTCCACCGCGGCGAGGATGTCGGCGTCGCTGTCGTAGGTGGTCAGCACCAGCACCGGGGGAGCGTCCGGGAGCCCGCCGATCGCCCGGGTGGCGTCGGCGCCGTCCATGCCGCCCATCCGCAGGTCCATCAGGACCACGTCGACGGCGGTGCCGGCCAGCACGCCCAGCGCCTCCCGGCCGTCGGCGGCCTCGGCCACCACCTCCATGTCCGCGCGCTCGTCGAACATGGCGCGCAGCCCGCGCCGGACCACCGGGTGGTCGTCGACGAGCAGCAGGCGCAGCGGCCGGTCGGTCACGTCTCCTCCTCGGCGCCGGCGGGCTCCGCGCCCAGCGGCAGGGTCGCGGCGAGGGCGGTGCCCTCCCCGGGGGCGGACTCCAGCTGGAGGCGGCCGCCGAGCTCGGCGACGCGGCCGGCCAGCCCGCGGATGCCGTAGCCGGTGCCGTCGGCGCGGCCGCGCTCCGCCCCGGCCGGGTCGAAGCCGCGCCCGTCGTCGTAGACGTCGAGGGCGACCTCGCCGTCCAGGTAGGCCAGGGTGACCACGGCGGTGCGCGCGCCGGAGTGCGCCGCGACGTTGGCCAGGCCGACCTGCCCGGCGCGGAGCAGCGCCACCTCGAAGCCGGCCGGCAGCGGAACCGGGTCGCCCTCCAGGCGGAACCGGCAGTCGGTGCCGCTCTCGGCGGCGGTGCGCGAGCAGAGCCGGCCCAGGGCGTCGGCGAGCGAGCCGGAGGAGAGCGCGGGCGGCGCCAGGGCGCGGACGAACCGGCGGGCCTCGGCGAGGTTCTCCGCCGCGGTGTCCCGGGCGTCGGCGATCCGCGCGGCCGCGGCGCCCGGGTCGGTGCGCACCGCCCCCTCCGCGGCGCGGAGCAGCAGCACGATGCTGGACAGGCCCTGGGCCAGGGTGTCGTGGATCTCCCGGGAGAGCCGCTCCCGCTCGGCGAGGGCGCCGGCCCGGTGCTGGGTCTCGGCCAGCTCGCCGCGGGTGCGCTCCAGGTCCTCGATCAGCCGGCGGCGCTGCTCGCTCTCGGTGTACAGGGCGGCGTAGCCCAGCGCGATCACCACCGCGAAGGCGGCCCCCAGCGCCGGGCCGAGCAGCATGGCGATGCCCAGGTCGCGGGAGTGCAGCGCCTGGGAGGCGACGACCGCCGCGGTGACCGCGGCGACCGCGGCCACCGCGTGGAGCCGGCGCAGCAGGTGCAGGTGGAGGAAGAACAGCGGGAAGGCGACCCAGGAGAAGTCCGGGCTGAGCAGCAGCAGCCCCGCCCACAGGGCGGTGACCAGGGCGAGCCAGGACAGGGCGGTGCGTCGGCCGGGAAGCCGCCGGAGCAGCGGCGGGCCGCAGGCGTAGACCGCGCCGAGCAGCGCGGCGCCGGCCAGGGCCGCCCGGTCCGCGGGGCCGGTGCCGCCGGCGAGCAGCCGGGCCGCGGCCACCGCCAGCAGCAGGAAGAACGCGGCGTGCAGGCAGCCGCGGAGGACGGCGAGCACGGTCGCGGTCCCCGCCGAGAGCGAGGCGAAGGGCGCCCGGTGAGCGGAGTGCATTCACTCCACGTTAGGCCGCGGGGGTCCCGCCCGCATCGACCGAACGGGGGATGCCGGGCTCAGCCCTTCCGCTCCGCGGAACCGCCCGGCCGCCCGATGGAATCCGGGGCCCGGGCGGCGAGGGTGGAGAGTGCGCGGCGGAACCGCGCCGCGGGGCCGGTCCCGGCACCCGCGCACCCCTACTCCTCCCAGGAGGCCCTGCCGTGTTCGTGGCCGTCCGCGACATCCGCTTCGCCAAGGGGCGGTTCGCGCTGATGGGCTCCGTCGTCGCCCTCATCACCCTGCTGGTGGTCCTGCTCTCCGGGCTCACCGCGGGGCTGGCCGACGAGTCCGTCTCCGCGATCGACCGCCTGCCCGCCACCAGGATCGCCTTCGGGGCGGCCGGCGGCGCCGACCCCGAAGAGTCCTTCGCCGACAGCTCGGTCACCGGTGAGCAGCTGCGGGCCTGGGCCGACACCGACGGGGTGGCCTGGGCCGAGGCGCTGGCCGTCACCCCCGGCCGGCTGGAGCTGGCCGACGGCTCCACCGCCGCCGCGACGGTGCTCGCCGCCGAGCCCGGCGGGCGCCTCGCCCCGGAGGGCGTCGGCGACGGCGCCCTGGTCGTCTCCGAGCCGCTGGCCGAGGAGGAGGGCCTGGCGGCCGGCGACACCGTGGTCCTCGCCGGGCGCGACTTCACCGTGGACCGGGTCGCCGGCGACGACTCCTACAGCCACACCCCCGCCGTCTGGACCTCCCTGGCGTCCTGGCGCGGCATGGCGCCGGACGGCGCCGCGGAGGTCCCGGCGGGCACGGTGGTCGCCGCCGAGGCCGGCGGGGACGCCGCGGCCGCGGCCGACGAGGCCGCGGGGACCGCCTCCGCGACCCGCTCGGGGAGCCTGGCGGCGATCGGCGCCTACTCCTCGGAGAACGGGTCGCTGATGATGATCCAGGGCTTCCTGTACGCCATCTCCGCCCTGGTGGCCGGGGCGTTCCTGACCGTGTGGACGATCCAGCGCACCGGCGACATCGCCATCCTCAAGGCGCTCGGCGGCTCCACCGGCTACCTGCTGCGCGACGCGCTGGCCCAGGCGCTGGCGGTGCTGGCGGCCGGCTCCCTGTTGGGGGGAGCGGCCGGCGCGGTCCTGGGCGCCGCCGCGGCCTCCGCGGTCCCGTTCTCGATGAGCGCCGCCACCACCCTGCTCCCGGTGGCCGCCATGGTGGCCCTGGGCATGCTCGGGGCGGTCCTGGCGGTCCGCCGCATCACCTCCGTCGACCCGCTGACCGCCCTTGGAGGCGTCCGATGAGCATCGAACTCACCGACATCACCCTGACCTACCCGGACGGCGACTCCCGGGTGACCGCGCTGGACCGGGTCTCGCTGGCGGCCGGCCCCGGCGAGCTGCACGCCGTGGTGGGCCCCTCCGGGTCGGGCAAGTCGAGCCTGCTGGCGGTCGCCTCCGCGCTGATCCGCCCGGACTCCGGCGGCGTCCGCATCGACGGGCAGGAGGCCGCCGGGCTGTCCCCGGCGGAGCTGAGCCGGCTGCGCATGCACCGGGTCGGCATCGTCTTCCAGCAGCCCAACCTGGTCTCCTCGCTCACCGCCGCCGAGCAGCTGCTGGCGGTGGAGCACATGCGCGGCCGCCCGGTGCGCTCGCGGCGCGCCGCGGCCGGGCGGATGCTGGCCGCGGTCGGCCTGGCGGGCCGGGAGCACCGCCGGCCGGCGCGGCTCTCCGGCGGCGAGCGGCAGCGGGTCAACATCGCCCGGGCGCTCACCGGGTCGCCGCGGGTGCTGGTGGTCGACGAGCCGACCGCCGCCCTGGACCACGAGCGCGGCGCCGGGATCATGGACCTGCTCGCCGAGGTCACCGCGGAGTTCGGCACCGCCACCCTGGTGGTCACGCACGACACCGAGTACCTGGACCGGGCCGGCGCGGTCTGGGAGATGCGCGACGGGCGGCTGTCCGCCCGGGACGCCGCTGCCGCCGCGGCCGGCTGACCGCGCCGGTGCCCGGGGCGCCGCGCCCCCTCCGACACGCCCGGGGCGGGGCGGCGCCCCCGGGGCCGCCGGGGGAAGGGGGTCCGGGGGTCCGGCCCCGGGGCGGGTGGGGAGGCGGCGCGGAGACGGTCCGGCGGCAATTCGCGGCGCGGAGTTCAAGACGCGGTATCGGTGGATAACCTTCCAACATGACTGTGCGGCGGATTATGGGCATCGAGACCGAGTACGGCATCTCCGTGCCCGGCAACCCCGGTGCCAACGCGATGGTGACCTCGACCCAGGTGGTCAACGCCTACCTGGCGGCCTCGGCCGCGCGGGCCCGCAAGGCCCGCTGGGACTTCGAGGAGGAGAACCCGCTGCGCGACGCGCGGGGGTTCGACCTGGCCCGGGAGGTCGCCGACCCCACCCAGCTCACCGACGAGGACCTGGGGCTGGCCAACGTCATCCTCACCAACGGGGCGCGGCTCTACGTCGACCACGCCCACCCCGAGTACTCCGCGCCGGAGGTCACCAACCCGCGCGACGCCGTGCTGTGGGACAAGGCCGGCGAGCGGGTGATGGCGGACGCGGCCGGCCGCGCCTCCGCCGTGCCGGGGGTGGAGCCGATCCAGCTCTACAAGAACAACACGGACAACAAGGGCGCCTCCTACGGGTGCCACGAGAACTACCTGATGCGCCGCTCCACCGCGTTCGGCGACATCGTCCGCCACCTGATCCCGTTCTTCACCTCCCGCCAGGTGATCTGCGGCGCGGGCCGGGTCGGCATCGGCTCCGACGCCCGCGACGCCGGCTTCCAGATCAGCCAGCGCGCCGACTTCTTCGAGGTCGAGGTGGGGCTGGAGACCACCCTGAAGCGCCCCATCATCAACACCCGGGACGAGCCGCACGCCGACCCGGACAAGTACCGCCGGCTGCACGTCATCATCGGCGACGCCAACATGAGCGAGCTGTCCACCTACCTCAAGCTGGGCACCACCTCGCTGGTGCTGGCGATGATCGAGGACGGCTTCATCGGGGTGGACCTCACCCTGGACACCCCCGTCGCCGACCTGCGCGCCATCTCCCACGACCCGTCCCTCACCCACCAGGCCCGGCTGCGCGACGGCCGCCGGATGACCGCGCTGCAGATCCAGCGCGAGTACCTGGAGCTGGCCCAGAAGTACGTGCAGGACCGCTACGGCAGCGAGCCCGACGCCGACACCGCCGACGTGCTGCGGCGCTGGGAGTCGGTGCTGGACCGGCTCGCCGAGGACCCGATGGGGCTCGCCGGCGAGCTGGACTGGGTGGCCAAGCTCAAGCTGCTGGAGGGCTACCGCGACCGGGACGGCATCGACTGGGACCACCACCGGCTCCAGCTGGTCGACCTGCAGTACTCCGACGTCCGCCAGGAGAAGGGCCTGTACAACCGGCTGGTGTCCCGGGGCCGGATGAAACGCCTGCTGGACGAGGCCGAGGTGCAGCGCTCCATCACCGAGCCGCCGGAGGACACCCGCGCCTACTTCCGCGGCCGCTGCCTGGCCAAGTACGCCGACTCGGTGGCCGCCGCCTCCTGGGACTCGGTGATCTTCGACCTCCCCGGCTACGACTCCCTGCAGCGGGTCCCCACCCTGGAGCCGCGGCGCGGCACCAGGGAGCACGTCGGCGCCCTCCTCGACTCCTCCGACACCGCCGCCGACCTGGTCGCGGTGCTCACCGGCGGCCGGGGCTGACCCGCCCGGCCCCGCCCCTCCGGCCGGCGCGCCTCCCGGCGCCGGCGGGAACACGCTCCGGTGACCCGCCGTTCGCACGGATGTACGGACAATCCGGCGGGAAGTGGGTAACGTGCACACAACGGGACCCGTGATCGAGGTTGAGGCGGGGCCCGGCGGGCCAAGATAAGGGCGAGAGCCCCGATCGAGGAGGTTGTGGGATGGCGACCAAGGACACCGGCGGGCAGAAGCACGGCACTCGGCGGGACGAGGAGGTCGAGGAGACCGAGGCCTCCGCCGAGACCGCCGCGCGCAACGAAGAGCTGGACTCCGACGTCGACGACATCCTGGACGAGATCGATGAGGTCCTCGAGTCCAACGCCGAGGACTTCGTCCGCCAGTTCGTGCAGAAGGGCGGGCAGTGACGCGGACCGCCGCCTCCGGGGCCGCGGAGCACCGGGGCCGGGCCGCCTCCCGGGGCGGCCCGGCCCCGCCCGTTCCGGGGCGCCCGGGGCCCGGCGCCCCCGCCGGGTTCGCCCTCAGCGGAGCGGCCACCGGTCGCTACCCCCGGTTCCCCCGGGATCAGTAGGGTCGACACCAGGAAACGTCAATCGTCGCACGCGCCCCGCCGCCCCTTCGGCGACGCGACCACAGGCGGGGCGCCATCGAAGGGAGTCGCGTGTCTGAAGCGTTCGAGGGCGGACGGCTGCCCGCCGCGTACATGAACCCGGGGATGTCGTCCTTCACCGAGTTCCTCGGCGCGGTCCATCCCGACCTGCTGCCCAACTGGCGGGACCTCCCGCAGGCCTCCGGGGCGCACCACCTCACCCCCGATGCCACCACCATCGTCGCGCTGACCTTCCCCGGCGGCGTGGTGCTGGCCGGCGACCGGCGGGCGACCGCGGGCAACGTCATCGCCAACCGGGACATGGAGAAGCTCTTCCGCGCCGACGAGTTCTCCGCGGTGGCGATCGCCGGATCGGCCGGCATCGGCATCGAACTCGCCCGGCTCTACCAGGTCGAGCTGGAGCACTACGAGAAGCGGGAGAGCCGGCCGCTCTCCCTGGAAGGTAAGGCCAACCGGCTGGCCAACATGCTCCGCGGCAACCTGGGGCTGGCCATGCAGGGCTTCGTCGTGGTGCCGCTGCTGGTCGGCTACGACGAGGCGCGCGACATCGGCCGCATCTTCAGCTACGACCCGGTGGGCGGCCGCTACGAGGAGCAGCGCTACCACTCGATCGGCTCCGGCTCGGTCTTCGCCAAGGGGTCGCTGAAGAAGCTGTTCACCGACGACCTCACCGAGGGGCAGGCGGTCGAGGCGGCGGTGCAGTCGCTCTACGACGCCGCCGAGGACGACTCCGCCACCGGCGGCCCGGACCTGCACCGCAAGATCTACCCGCTGGTCGACATCGTCACTGAGGAGGGCTACCGGCGGCTGCCGACCGAGGAGGTCGCGCGGGTGGCCGAGACGGTCGTGGCCGGGCGCGCCGAGCGCCCGGACGGCCCCATCGCCCCGCTCTCCTGACCGGTTCCGCGCCGCCCCCGCGGCGGCGCGGCCCGACCAGCTCCCCGCAGCACGAACAGCAAAGGAACGATCAGCGGTGTCGATGCCGTTCTACGTCTCGCCCGAGCAGAGCATGAAGGACAAGGCGGACTACGCGCGCAAGGGGATCGCGCGCGGCCGCAGCGCCGTGGTACTGCAGTACGACGGCGGCATCCTGCTCGTCGCGGACAACATGTCCCGCACCCTGCACAAGATCAGCGAGCTCTACGACCGGGTGGCGTTCGCCGCCGTCGGCCGCGGCAACGAGTTCGAGAACCTGCGCCTGGGCGGCGTCCGCTACGCCGACGCGCACGGCTACGCCTACGACCGGCGCGACGTCACCGGCCGGATGCTGGCCAACGCCTACGCCCAGACCCTGGGCACGGTCTTCAGCGAGAGCAACAAGCCCTGGGAGGTGGAGATCGTCGTGGCCGAGGTCGGCGACGACGCCGACTCCGACCAGATCTACCGGATCACCTTCGACGGCTCGGTCGCCGACGAGAAGGGCCTGGTGGGCATGGGCGGCTCCGCCGAGGCGGTGACCAACGCGCTCAAGGAGCGGTTCGACCCGGCCGCCCCGCTCAGCGAGGCGCTCTCCGCGGCGATGTACGCGCTCTCCCACGAGCAGCACGAGCGCCGCGAGCTGGACGCCGCCAACCTGGAGGTGGCGGTCCTGGAGCGGGCCCGCGAGCACCGCAAGTTCCGCCGGATCCGCGGCGCCCGCCTGGAGCGGCTGATCGAGGAGGCGCGCGCCGCCGACGGGGCGTCCTCCTCCGGCTCGGGCGGCTCCTCCGCCGGGGGCGGCGCGGAGGACGCGGGGAACGGGGCCTGAGGCCAGGCCGGTCGGCCCCGCCGCATCAGGGCGGGCCGACCGGTTTCCCGAGCCGGGCCGGTGCCGATAAACAAGGTGGAGTCGTCGGCAGCGCAGCGGGGCTCCGGCCGGGCCCCCGGCCGAACCGGGCCCGCGCGGCTGCCACGGGACGGGAAATGGTGAGGCCGCGTGGAACGACGCATTTTCGGACTGGAGAACGAGTACGGCGTCACCTGCACGTTCCGGGGACAGCGCCGGCTGTCGCCGGACGAGGTGGCGCGCTACCTGTTCCGCCGCGTCGTGTCGTGGGGGCGCAGCAGCAACGTCTTCCTGCGCAACGGCGCCCGCCTCTACCTCGACGTCGGAAGCCACCCCGAGTACGCCACGCCCGAGTGCGACGACCTGGCCGACCTCGTCGCGCACGACAAGGCGGGCGAGCGCATCCTGGAGGGCCTGCAGGTCGACGCGGAGCAGCGGCTGCACGAGGAGGGCATCGCCGGGGAGATCTACCTGTTCAAGAACAACACCGACTCGGCCGGGAACTCCTACGGCTGCCACGAGAACTACCTGGTCGGCCGGCACGGCGAGTTCGGCCGGCTCGCCGACATCCTGATCCCCTTCCTGGTCACCCGGCAGATCATCTGCGGCGCCGGCAAGGTGCTGCAGACCCCGCGCGGTGCGCTGTACTGCGTCAGCCAGCGCGCCGAGCACATCTGGGAGGGCGTCTCCTCGGCGACCACCCGCTCCCGGCCGATCATCAACACCCGCGACGAGCCGCACGCCGACGCCGAGCGGTTCCGCAGGCTGCACGTCATCGTCGGCGACTCCAACATGAGCGAGGTGACCACCCTGCTCAAGCTGGCCTCCACCGACCTGGTGCTGCGGATGATCGAGACCGGCGTGGTGATGCGCGACTACACCCTGGAGAACCCGATCCGGGCGATCCGGGAGGTCAGCCACGACATGACCGGGCGGCGCAAGGTGCGGCTGGCCAACGGGCGCGAGGCCAGCGCCCTGGAGATCCAGCGCGAGTACCTGGAGAAGGTCCAGGCCTACGTGGACCGCAACGGCACCGACGCCACCGGCAAGCGGGTGCTGGAGCTGTGGGCGCGCACCCTGGAGGCGGTGGAGACGCAGAACCTCTCCCTGGTGGAGCGGGAGATCGACTGGGTCGCCAAGTACAAGCTGCTGGAGCGGTACCGGTCCAAGCACGGGCTGTCGCTCTCCTCGCCGCGCATCGCCCAGCTCGACCTGACCTACCACGACATCCACCGCGACCGCGGCCTGTTCTACCTGATGCAGCGGAAGGGGCAGATGGACCGGGTCGTCGGCGACCTGCGGATCTTCCGGGCCAAGTCGGTTCCGCCGCAGACCACCCGGGCCCGGCTGCGCGGCGAGTTCATCCGCAAGGCCCAGGAGAAGCGCCGCGACTTCACCGTGGACTGGGTCCACCTCAAGCTCAACGACCAGGCGCAGCGCACCGTGCTGTGCAAGGACCCGTTCAAGGCGGTGGACGAGCGGGTGGAGAAGCTGATCGCCGGGATGTGACCCGGCGGCGGGGGAGGGGCCGCGCCCGGCCCCTCCCTCTCTCTCAACCGGCTCTTACCCGGATACGGCACCATGCCCTTTTCGGTAGTGTGTCTGGGACCCGAGCCGGATATTGAGGTAGTGCCCTATGCGACGACGTGCCGCCGCCCTCGCGGTGCCGTTCTCGGTCGTGCTGCTGGCGTCGTCCGCCTGCGGTGCGATCCCGGAGAAGTACCAGGTCCCCGCCTTCATGCGGATGGACGAGCAGGAGATCGACGAGCGCCTGCCCACCGTCGAGGGCAAGCCCGGCGAAGAGCCCGAGGTGGCCTTCCCCGACATCGCCCCGCCCGGCGAGCAGATCTCCGGCGTGGTCCGCCCCGGGGAGGACGAGGAGATCATCCGGGCCGAGGACACGCTCCTCGTCGACATCGTCGACTACCAGTGGACCGGCAAGGGCAAGACGGAGAAGACCAACTCCACCTACGAGACCGACACGCCGTTCCTGCTCCAGCTCAACCAGGTGCAGGAGGAGCTCAGCGGCGCCCTGGTGAACCAGGCGGTCGGCGCGCAGGTGGCGTTCGTGCTGCCCGGCCCGGACCCGGCGCAGGCACAGGCGCAGGGCATGGAGCCGCAGAAGGGCGACACCGTCTCCATCGTCGAGGTGCGCGACCGCTACGGCAAGGGCGACACCGTCCCGGGCGAGCAGCAGACCGACGGCGGCGACGGCCTGCCCGTCGCGGCCGACGCCGGCTCGGCCGCCCCCGACATCGAGATCCCCGAGGGCACCGACCCGCCGAAGAAGCTGGAGAAGGTCGAGCTGATCGAGGGCGACGGCCCCGAGACGGAGAAGGAGCAGCAGCTCGTCGTCCAGTACACCGGGGTCCGGTGGGACGACGGCAAGGTGTTCGACTCCTCCTGGAAGCAGGGCGGCACCCCGTTCACCTTCCCGCTCGGCCAGGGCCAGGTCATCGAGGGCTGGGACAAGGGCCTGGAGGGCGTGAAGGTCGGCTCCCGGGTCATGCTGGTCATCCCCGAGGAGCAGGCCTACGGCAAGGAGGCCGAGGAGAGCGGCCAGCCGGCCGGCACCCTGGTCTTCGTCGTCGACGTGCTGGGCGCGGTCAACCCGCCGCCGCCCCCGGAGGAGGAGAAGTCCGAGGAGGGCGAGGGCTCCGGTGACAAGGAGTCCAAGGACTCCGAGGAGAAGGGCTCCGAGGGCTAGCCCTCCCGGTTCGGGACCCCGGCGCCCTGGGGGCGGCGCACCGCCGCCCCCGGGGCGCCGCCGTGTCCGAGGAGAGGCCCGCCGGAGCCGGCGGAGCGGCGCGTCCCGATGGTTCCCGTTCCCCCTCCCCGCGGAATCGGCAGGCGCACCGCCCGCCGGCCGGGGGGCCGGTGGGGCGGTACGCCCCGATGCGTCCGGTTTCCCTTTCTCGGTGGAGTCGGCCGGTGCCGTGGAGAGGCGCGCCGGCGCCGAGGCGGCGGATCCGGCGGGCCGGACGGTACCGCAGCCCTGTGCCGGAACACCGTGGCCGCCGGCGCCGCCCCAGGGGCCGGCCCCCGGGGCGGCGCGCCCCGGCGCATCCGGGTCCCCCGGACCGCGGAGCGGGCGTACCGGGCCGAGGCGCCTTCGGCCGCCCCCGGGCGGGGCCGTCCGGAGCCCGCCCGGCGCCGGTCAGGCGTTGAGCAGGGCCGCCGCGTGCCGGCCCGCCGCCGCGGCGCTCAGGAAGCAGGCGGTGTCCTCCTCCAGGGAGCGGCCCATGCTGGACAGCCGCACCGGCAGCGCGTACAGCGCGTCCTCCAGCCCGTCCAGATCGACGTGGACCAGGCGGTGCCGCTCGGCCAGCAGCGCCGCGTCCCTCGCCACCCGGGCGCCGAACGAGCCGCGCAACGCCGGGACCGGCACGTCGGCGCGGGCCAGGGCGACCTTCCCGTAGGCGGTCAGGCTGTGGTGGGAGACCCCGCGGTGCCGCTCGCGCGGGTCGGCGTCGCTCACCCGCAGCGCGGCGACCGGGCGTCCGCCCAGCACCGAGGCGGCGTTCACCGCCTCCCCGGCGGCCACCCCGGAGAACCCCCACGGGGTGCCGGTGCCCAGGTTGCCCGGCCCCTGCGCGACCACCGCCAGCTCCGCGCCGAGCACGTGCCGGGCGGCGAGCAGGCCGCTGTGCACCGTCACCGCCTCCAGGTCCCCGCCGAAGGCCTGGCCGGTGGTGACCACCCCGGCCAGCAGCCCGGCCTCGCGCAGCGCCGCGGCGGTCCGGGAGAACGCGGCCGGCAGCGCGCCGCCGTCGAGCATCACGTAGGCGGCCCGCACCCCGGGCCGGTCCGCGTCCGCCCCGGCCAGCACCGCGGGCAGCGCCGAGTGCAGGTCCGCGGTGACCACCGGCATGCCGTCCAGGCCCTCGGCGTCGCGGAGCACGGAGTGGTGCGGGGAGTCCTGCCCGTCGGCGCCCAGCACGGTGGTCTGCAGCGGCGTGTAGCGCGCCTTGACCAGGTGCCCGCGGACCGGGGCGTCGTCGGGCAGCCGGTCCGGCAGGGCGGCCACCATCGCGTACCCGCCGGTGCCCAGGCCCAGGTCGAGGGCGGTGGTGTTGAGCAGCACCCGGTCACCGGGGGCCGGGGTGCCGACCAGGTCGGTGTAGGCCAGCGCCCGGCAGACCCGGACCCGGCGCTCGGCGGGCTCGGCCGGGGCGGCGACGGCCCCCGCCGCGGGGTCCCCTTCGGCCTCCTGCCGACCGGGCTCCGGCGGTGCGCCGCCGGCCCCTCCGATGCCCGCTCCGCACCCCTGCTCCGGGACCGGTCCGGCCCCTCCGGGAGGCGCCTCGGGCCGGTCGTCCAGCTCGGCGTCGACCTCCACCGCGCCCGGCCATGCGCGGCGGACCGCGGCCACTCGTCCAGCTCGCCATCGGATCACGGGAAGCACGGTACCGTCGGGGCGTGAGGCGGCGCTGCGACGGCGCGCCGCCGGATGACCGGAGCAGGCGCCGGCGGAGGGCCGCCGGGTCCGCGACCGCTCCCAGCGGGGGCGGCGCGTGCAGCGGGAGGACGGAGAAAGATGTCCAGGAAGAAGACGGAACGCCAGTTGAACCTGGTCATCTGCCTGCTGGCGACCCGGCGCTTCCTCACCGCCAGGGAGATCCGGGCGACGGTGGCGGGCTACGAGGAGGCGGAGAGCGACAGCGCCTTCAAGCGGATGTTCGAGCGGGACAAGAAGGAGCTGCGGGACAGCGGCATCCCGATCGAGACCGGCGGCGGCGACGTGTGGAGCGACGAGGAGGGCTACCGGATCTCCCGGGCCGCCTACACCCTGCCCGACATCGAGCTGCTGCCGGACGAGGCCGCGGTGCTGGGCCTGGCGGCGCGCGCCTGGCGGCACGCCGCGCTGGGCGAGGCGGCGGCCGGGGCGATGATGAAGCTGCGCGCGGCCGGCGTCCCGGTCGACTCCGACGCCGCGCCGGCCATCACCCCGGTGCTGGACGCCGACGAGCCGGCGTTCCTGCCGATCTGGCAGGCGGTGCGGGACCGCCGCCCGATCGAGTTCGACTACCGCAAGCCCGGCGCCGAGCAGGCCGAGCGCCGGGTGCTGGAGCCGTGGGGCGTGGTGAACGTGCGCGGCCACTGGTACGTGGGCGGCCACGACCGGGTCCGCGGCGAGCGCCGGGTGTTCCGGCTGGGCCGCATCGCCGGCGGGGTCAAGGTGGTCTCCTCCGGCCCGCCGGTGGGGGTCCCGGAGGGCGTGGACGTCCGCTCGCTGGTGCGGGCGCAGCGGCCCGAGCCGGAGCACACCGCCCGGCTGCGGGTCCGCGGCGACTCCGCGCACGAGCTGCGCCGCGCCGCGCTGCGGATCATCCCCGGCGGCGACGCCGCCCCGGAGGACCGCTGGGACCAGGTCGACCTGCCCTACACCGACCTGCCGGACCTGGTGGGCATGGCCGCCCGGTTCGGCGACCGGGTGGTGATCGAGGAGCCGGCCGAGGCGCGCGCCGCGGTCGTCGAGCACCTGCGGGCGGTCGCCGAGCGGGAGCCGGAACCGGAGCCGGAGGCCCTGCCCGCGGAAGGGGAGGGCGTCCGGGGGGAGCGGCGCGCCGCCGCCTCCGCCGAGCAGCTGCGCCGGCTGCTGATGCTGGTGCCCTACGCGCTCAGCCACGACGTGCGGGTGCCCGAGGTCGCCGCGCACTTCGGGCTGACCGAGAAGCAGGTGCTCAAGGACCTCGCCCTGCTGTGGATGTGCGGCCTGCCCGGCTACACCCCGGGCGACCTGATCGAGGTCGACCTGGAGGCCGCCGAGTCCACCGGGGAGATCATCATCGGCAACGCCGACACCCTGGCCCGGCCGCTGGCGCTCACCGCCGACGAGGCGGCCAGCCTCATCGTCGGGCTGGAGCTGCTGGGCGAGCTGCCCGGCACGGCCGGCGGCGACGCGCTGAAGCGGGTGGGGGAGAAGCTGCGCGCCGCGGCGGGCGCCGCCGCCGAGGAGGTCGCCGCCGCGGTGGCGGTCCGGGTCGACCTGGACGAGGAGGAGCGGGAGAAGCAGCGGCGCTGCAAGGAGGCGCTCGACGCCGGCCAGGCGGTGCACCTGCGCTACCTCTCCGGGTACGTGGACGAGGTGACCGAGCGCGACGTCGACCCGATGGGGCTGGTGGTCCAGGACGGCCACGCGTTCCTGGAGGGCTGGTGCCGGCTGCGCGACGGGGTCCGGCTGTTCCGGCTGGACCGGGTGCTCGACCTGACCGTGCTGCCCGAGCCGGCCCGGGTGCCCAGCGCCGCCCGCCGCCGGGACATCAGCGGCGGCCTGGTGCAGTTCTCCGAGGACGACCTGCGGGTCACCCTGGAGCTGGAGCCGGCGGCCCGGTGGATCTCCGAGGACTACATCTGCACCGACGTCCGGGAGCTGCCCGGCGGTCGGCTCCGCGTGACCCTGCGCACCCCGGCCCCGCGCTGGGTCCGCCGCCTGGTCCTGCGCCTGGGCCCCGGCGCCCGCGTCATCGCCCCCGCCGACGTCGCCGAACGCGTCCGCGAGGACGCCCGCCGCGCCCTGGACGCCTACGCCGCCCCCTGACCCCTCGAACGGCTACGGGCCCCGCGGAGCGCGCCTCTGCGGGGCCCGCCTCCGGGGCGCCCGTTCCGGGCACGCGGCCGGGACGCCCGGTCCGCGGGGAGGGCGGGCGGTCCGGGAGGACGCGGTTCCGCGCCCGCCTGCGTGCCGGAAGAGCGCGCGCCGCAAGGGGTGCGTCCGGATCGTGACGGTTCGGACCGCTCCGGGTCATCCGGGGTGCGGATGGGTTTCATGTGCGACCGAGTAAGGTTGTCTCTGTGGTTCCGTTCCTTGGTCTTGCCGCCGTCACCATCGTCGGCCTGCTGGTCCTGGGGGTGCTCGCCGCCCGGGCGGTTGCCGAGCTGCGCCGCCTGGAGGTGCAGGTGGAGCGCACCCGGGCCGAGGTGGGACCCGCATACCGCGCCTACCGCGCGCGAACCCGGAACGCCCGAACGCAGGGCCCGTGAACGCGCGGGGGACCGGGCGTACGATCGTGGGGCGCACGGCGCCTGAAGAGAGGTTTTGAGACAATGGGGATGGACGGGCGGACCCTCCTTATCCTGCTGCTGATCGCGCTGATCCTGTTCGGCGCGTCGCGGCTCCCCCAGCTCGCGCGCTCCCTGGGGCGCAGCGCCCGGATCCTCAAGGCCGAGGCCAAGGGCCTGGCCGACGAGGACGGCGGCGATGACGACTCCGGTCGGGGAGCCCAGGCTCAGGAGGAGCAGCCGCAGCAGCAGCCGTACCAGCAGCAGGAGCAGCGGAGGCCCTCCTACCCGGATCTTCCTCCGGGGCAGCGGATCGTGAACGAGAAGGGCGAAGCGGTCCGCCCCTACGAGGACTGAGACCGAGGAGGACCGACCCCGGCCGGACCCGATCCGCCCGGGGCGGACCCGGTGGGGGCGGCCCCGCCGGGCGGAGATGTGCCCGGTGAACCGGGGACGAGGAAAGCGGGCCGGGGCCACCGGCCCGGTGCGAGGAGCGTAAGCGGACCATGCAGCTGGGACGGTCGAGCGGGAACCCCGAGGCGCGCATGCCGTTGATGGACCACCTGCGGGAGCTGCGCAAGCGGCTGTTCCGGGCGTTCCTCGGAGTCGCCGCCGGCGTCGTGGCCGGCTTCTTCGTCTACCAGCCGGTCTGGAACTTCCTGCAGCGCCCCTACTGCGACCTGCCCAGCTCGGTGCGGACCGGCGGCGAGGGCTGCGAGCTGGTCTTCACCGGGATCTTCGACCCGTTCGTGCTGCAGTTCAAGGTCGCCATCGTGGTCGGCCTGCTGCTCGCCTGCCCGTTCTGGCTCTACCAGCTGTGGGCGTTCGTGGCCCCCGCGCTCAACGGCCGGGAGAAGCGCTACACCTACTACTTCCTCGCCGCCGCGGTGCCGCTCTTCCTGGCCGGCGCGTCGCTGGGCTACTACATCACCGGTCTGGCCATGCAGGTCCTGTTCGGCTTCGCCACCGAGCAGATGACCGCGATGATCACGATCACCAACTACCTGAACTACATGCTCCTCATGATCATCGTGTTCGGGGCGGGGTTCGTGGCCCCCCTGGTCGTGGTGCTGCTCAACCTGATGGGCGTGGTCAGCCAGGCCGCCATCGCCAAGCACCGCCGGCTCATCCTGTTCGTCATCTTCGTGGTCGCCGCGGTGGTCACCCCGGCCGAGCCGCTGTCCATGCTGGCCCTGGCGGTCCCGCTGATCGTGCTCTTCGAGCTCGCCGAGCTGTTCTGCTACTTCAACGACCGCCGCCGCAGGAACGCCGACCCCTACACGGACCTGGACGACGACGAGATCTCCCCGATCGACGACGACGGCCCCTCCGAGGCGGAGCTCAACCGCTAAGGTCTCTCCCGACCGCCCTTCCCGACGGAACGGGAAGCGGAGACGAAAGGACGAGGCAGGCGCATGAGTGACGAGAAGAAGCGCGAGCTTCCGCCCGAGGCGATGGGCAACGAGAAGTGGCACGACACCACCGACGCGGTGTGGATGCGCTCCTCGCTCTCCAGTGAGGACTCCGAGGCCATCGTCGAGGTCGCCAAGTTCGACGACGGGTTCCGCGCGGTCCGCGACGGCAAGAACCCGGAGAAGGGCATCCTCTTCTTCACCCCGCAGGAGTGGGAGGCCTTCGTGCTGGGCGCCAAGGACGGCGAGTTCGACATCCCGGAGGAGTACCTCACCGAGGAGGAGGCGCGGATCCAGCGCGGCGAGGTCGAGGTGCACGCCGTTCCGTCCCCGCTGAACAAGAAGCGCGACGGGGGAGCGGCGGACTGACGCCGCCAGGGCGGGGTGCGCCGCCTCCCGGTGCGCCCGGCCCGGCCGGGGGCGCGGAGAGCCCGGGGTGCAACCGGTTCTACCCGGCGGTATCCTCGACCCACTCCGGGCCCCGACCCCGGGCAGGCCGTCCCCGCCCCTGAACGGAACCCCCCCATGCCCTCCTCCGTCTCCCTCCTCGTCAACCCCGCCTCCGGAAGCGGCCGCGCCGCAGTGGCCGCCGGTCGGCTGCTCACCGGTCTGCGCGCGCTGGGCTCCGAGCCGACGGTGCTGATCGGCCGCTCCGCCGCGGACAGCGCCCGGCTGGCCCGGGAGGCGGTGCGGAAGAAGACGGGCGCGCTGGTCGCGGTGGGCGGCGACGGCCTGGTGCACACCGCGCTGCAGGCGGTCGCCGGGACCGACGTCCCGCTGGGCGTGGTGCCCGCCGGGACCGGCAACGACATCGCCCGGGAACTGGGCATCGGCCGCTCGGCCACCGAGGCCGCGGAGCGGATCGCCCGCGGCTACACCGTCCCCGCCGACACCGTGCACTGCACCGGCCGGGGCGTGGACCGGCACTACCTCAGCGTGCTGGCCTGCGGCTTCGACTCCCGGGTGAACGAGCGGGTGAACGGCCTCGGCCTCTCCCTGGGCCGCGCCGGCTACCTGGTCGGCCTCGCCGCCGAGCTGCGCTCCTTCCGCCCCATCCCGTACCGGATCGAGGTGGACGGGGAGGTCCTGGAGGCCGAGGGGATGCTCGCCGCGGTCGGCAACACCCGCTGCTACGGCGGCGGCATGAAGGTCTGCCCCGGCGCGCGCTACGACGACGGGCTGCTCGAAGTGGTGTTCGTGCACGCCGTCGCGGTCTCCGACTTCGTCCGCTTCTTCCCGCGGGTGTTCAGCGGCACCCACACCGGGCTGGACGAGGTCGCGGTGCTGCGCGGCCGCCGCGTCTCCATCACCACCGGCGGCGGCGCCCCGGTGGTCGGCTACGCGGACGGCGAGCCCGTCGGTGAGACCCCGCTGACCTGCGAGATCGCCCCGAAGTCGGTGCGCGTGCTGATGTAGCCGCCGCTGCGCCCCGCCGCCCCGGGGAGGCGGCCGGGCCTGCGCATTCCAGGACGTCGCTCCGACGCCATAGTCTGGAGGCGATGAATAACCACGCCGCCTCCTACGCCGCCTTCCGCCGGCGCCAGTCCCAGACGAGCACCGCGATCGAGGAGTTCAAGGGGCTCTACGGCTTCGACTTCGACCCGTTCCAGGTGCGGGCGTGCAAGGCGCTCGAAGACGGCGAGGGGGTCCTCGTCGCCGCGCCCACCGGGTCGGGCAAGACCATCGTCGGCGAGTTCGCCGTCCACCTGGCCCTGCGCGACGGCGCGAAGTGCTTCTACACCACGCCGATCAAGGCGCTGTCCAACCAGAAGTACAACGACCTCGTCGCCCGCTACGGCGCGGAGAAGGTCGGCCTGCTCACCGGGGACAACAGCGTCAACGGCGAGGCGCCCGTGGTGGTGATGACCACCGAGGTGCTGCGCAACATGCTCTACGCGGGCTCGCAGACCCTCTCCGGCCTGGCGTTCGTGGTGATGGACGAGGTCCACTACCTCGCCGACCGGTTCCGCGGCGCGGTGTGGGAGGAGGTCATCATCCACCTCCCCGAGTCGGTGCGGATCGCCGCGCTGTCGGCCACGGTCAGCAACGCCGAGGAGTTCGGCGAGTGGCTGCAGGAGGTGCGCGGCGACACCACCGTCATCGTGGACGAGAAGCGGCCGGTGCCGCTCTGGCAGCACGTCATGGTCGGCCGCAGGCTGCACGACCTGTTCGTGCCGGTCGAGGGCGCCGACGGCGGCGAGGATGCGGAGGCCCAGGGCGGCGGGCGCAAGCGCAGCCGCAAGCGGGACCGGGACCGCAGCGGCCTGGCCAAGCCGGTCGAGATGTCGGTCGGCGGCGAGAAGATGCTGATCAACCCCAGGCTGATGCGGATGGCGGTGGAGGACGACCGGGTCACCCAGCTGGCGCACCGGCGCCGCCACCCGCAGTCCCGCGCGCGCAGCGCCCCGCGCCCGCGCACCAAGCACTTCCCGCCCAGCCGGGTGCAGATCGTCGACGAGCTGGACCGGGACGGCCTGCTGCCCGCGATCACCTTCATCTTCAGCCGGGCCGGCTGCGAGGCCGCGGTGCGCGAGTGCCTGGCCGCCGGGCTGGTCCTCACCACCGACGAGGAGGCCGCGGAGATCCGCGAGTACGCGGAGCGGCAGTGCGCCGACATCCCGCAGGCCGACCTCGCCGTGCTCGGCTACCACGACTGGCTGCGCGCGCTGACCTGCGGCGTCGCCGCGCACCACGCGGGCCTGCTCCCGGCGTTCAAGGAGATCGTGGAGAAGCTGTTCTCCCGGGGCCTGATCCGCGCCGTGTTCGCCACCGAGACGCTGGCGCTGGGCATCAACATGCCCGCCCGCACCGTGGTCATCGAGAAGCTGGACAAGTGGAACGGGGAGACCCACGCCCCGCTCACCGCCGGCGAGTACACCCAGCTCACCGGGCGCGCCGGGCGGCGCGGCATCGACGTCGAGGGCCACGCCGTGGTGATCTGGCAGGCCGGCACCGACCCGGAGGCGGTCGCCGGCCTGGCCAGCACCCGGACCTACCCGCTGGACTCCAGCTTCCAGCCGTCCTACAACATGGCGGTCAACCTGGTCGGCCAGGTCGGCCGGGAGCGCAGCCGCAACATGCTGGAGGCGTCCTTCGCCCAGTTCCAGGCCGATCGCGCGGTGGTGGGCCTGGTCAAGCAGCTGCGCAAGCACGAGGAGGCGCTGGCCGGCTACGCCGACGCCGCCGACTGCCACCTGGGCGACTTCATGGAGTACGCCGCGCTGCGCAGGAGGCTCAGCGACCGGGAGGGCGAGCAGTCCAAGCGGCGCGGCGCGCGCCGCCGGGACGAGGCGGTGGAGTCGCTGGGCCGGCTCCGCCCCGGCGACGTGATCCGCATCCCCGCCGGCCGGCACACCGGCTTCGCCGTGGTGCTCGACCCGGGGCTGCGCGACGCCCTGCCCGCGCCGCTGGTGCTCACGGTGGACAAGCAGGTCAAGCGGGTCAACGCGGCCGACTTCCCGGTCCCGGTGGAGCCGGCCGGGCGGCTGCGCGTCCCCAAGGGGTTCTCTGCGCGCTCGGCCAAGTCCCGGCAGGACCTCGCCTCCACGCTGCGGAACAAGATCAACGACGGGACGGTCGACACCCGGGTGGTCAAGGCGCGGCACGGCGCCAAGGAGGAGGACCCGGAGATCGCCCGGCTGCGCGCGGAGATGAAGGCGCACCCCTGCCACGGCTGCGCCGACCGGGAGGAGCACGCCCGCTGGGCCGAGCGGTACTTCCGGCTGAAGAAGGAGACCGACGGGCTGCGCCGCCGGGTGGAGGGGCGCTCGCACGTCATCGCGCGCACCTTCGACCGGGTGTGCGGGGTGCTGCAGTCGCTGGGCTACCTGGCCCCGGAGGACGGCGACGCGGTCACCCCGGACGGCGCGGTGCTCGCCCGGATCTACTCCGAGCTGGACCTGCTGGTCGCCGAGTCGCTCCGCCGCGGCCTGTGGGACGACCTCACCCCGCAGGAGCTGGCCTCCTGCGTGGCGTCGATGGTCTACGAGTCGCGCCGGAACGACGACCCCTACCCGCGGGTGCCCGAGGGGCGGGTCGAGGACGTGCTGACCGAGATGGAGCGGCTCTGGGGCGAGCTGCACGAGGTGGAGCGGGACAACAGGGTCTCCTTCCTGCGCCGCCCGGACATGGGCTTCGTGTGGCTGGCGCACCGCTGGGCGCGCGGCGACCGGCTCGACCGGATCCTCGCCGACGCGGACATGCCGGCGGGCGACTTCGTCCGCACCGCCAAGCAGCTGATCGACCTGATGGAGCAGATCGCCGCGGCGGCGCCGGAGGACGGCGGGGTCCGCTCCACCGCCCGCAAGGCGGTCGACCTGGTCCGGCGGGGCGTGGTCGCCTACACCTCGGTGGGCTGACCGGAGGGGCGGCCGAATGGGAGTCCGGTGCCCCGTGCCGTCCGGACGGCACGGGGCACCGGACTCCGGGCCTCTCCGCGCCGGGCCTCAGCCGGTGCTCCCGGCGCGGGCCGGGAGCGGGGTCCGGTCGGGGGTCAGCAGGGTCATGCAGAGCCGTCCGCCGCGGCGGCCGGGGACGTAGAGCCAGTGCGCGGCGATGGCGTCGATGAGCAGCATGCCCCGCCCGGTCTCGGTGTCCAGGTCGAGCGCGCGGCGGGCGACGCGGGGGCGGTCGCCGGGGCGGAGCGGCCCGCCGTCGCCGACGTCGATGTAGAGCGGGCCGTCGGCCAGGGCGTAGAGGCGGAGCGAGACGGCGCCGCCCGCCAGGCCGCTGCGGGTGTGCCGCCAGGCGTTGCAGAACGCCTCGTCCACGCAGATCTCAGCGTCGTCCACCAGGGTGTCGGCCCAGAGCGGCCGCAGCCTGACCCGGGTGAGCGACCGCGCCCGCCGGAGCCCGCTTTCGGTGCAGGGGAGTTCTTCGCCGACATCGAGGGCGAACGGGTGGATCGGTGGGCGAGTTGGAGGGATAAACTGATCCATGTCTTCACCTCGTAGTTAGGTGGAGGCCGCGCCCCGGGGCCTCGCAGCGGCCGCCGGGGTCTTCTGCGTCTTTCGTGGTCCTGAGCATGCCGAGATGACGCCCCCACTTCCATCAGGGATACATTTCTGGCTCCTTTTGGCTTTCTCGTCACCACGTGTCTCCAGAAATGACAGCCTGTCTCCATGGCGGATCAAGTGCATGAGAAGTGGGTTCGGTTCGGGCGAGAGTTGCGGCGTGTGCGCTCGTCATCAGGTATGACGCAGCGCCAGCTGGCGGGGCGGCTGACGATGCACTACACCATGCTGGGGAAGATCGAGCGCGCCGAGCGGACCCCGCAACGGGAGCATGCGGAGGAACTGGACGCCATCCTGGAGACAGGTGGGACCCTGTCCCGTCTCTGGCAGGAGACCTCCCGTCAGGGAAACGTTCCGGACTGGTTCAAGAGCGTTCTTTCGATAGAACGCCGTGCCCAGGAGATTCACGCCTATGAATCGACGGTCATTCCCGGGATTCTGCAGATCTCCGAGTACACGCGCGCGCTCGCTGAAGACCGGATGATCACCGCCACTCCGGATGAAATAGACGAAATCGTCGACACGCGTTCCAAACGGCTCGGCGCCGTTCTCGAACAGGGGCGTCCGCTGATGTGGTTCATCGTCAAAGAGACCGTGTTGTTGGACGTGGTGGGGAGTGAGAGGATCATGCACCGAGAGCTGGGACACATGGCCGAACTCTCGGAGAGCGGCGTCATCAGATTGCAGCTCCTGCCGGCCGACGCCCGCACCAGCATCGGACTCTGTCTTCCGTTCTGGATGTACAGGCTCGACCAGACGAGGACGATCGCCTACGCGGAGCATGCGAAGGGCGGGGAGGTCGTCGACACCCCCGCAGAGGTGGAGGAGTTCCGGACGCTGTTCGGGCAGCTCCAGGCCGAGTCCCTGCCGCCCTCACAGTCCGTCACGTCGATACGCAAGATCATGGAGAACCGCTATGGAGACGTGGAAGAAGAGCAGCTATAGCCACGGCAACGGCGGCGCCTGCGTCGAGGTCGCCGAGGCGCCGCAAGCGGTGAAGATGCGGGACACCCAGAACCGCGAGCGCGGCCATCTGGCCTTCCCCTGTGCCGAGTGGCAGGGCTTCCTCGACTCGGTGAAGCGCGGCGAGCTGTAGTCCCCTCCCGTCCCGCCGTCCGGTCCGCGGGCGGGGCGGCGGGATGGGTTAAAGTGCCCCATGTCACCATGTAGTTGGACGACCGAGTAAATACCTCTGACGAGGCCGTCCACCGGCATGACCTGCCGGTACTACCTGAGGGAATGGCATGGGCGTTGAGCGCACTCTTCCGACTCCGGAGGCCGCGGACCTCCTGGAGCTGGTCCGGGACCTGGTGGACAAGGAGGTCCGGCCCAGGGCGGCCCCAGGCGAGGAGAGCGCCGCGTTCCCCCGCGACCTGTTCGCCCTGCTCGGGGAGGCCGGGCTGCTCTCCCTGCCCTACCCGGCCGAGTACGGCGGCGGGGACCAGCCCTACGAGGTCTACCTCCAGGTCGTCGAGGAGCTGGCGGCCGGCTGGCTGGCCGTCGGGCTCGGGCTGAGCGTGCACACCCTGGCCTGCTACCCGGTGGCCTCCTTCGGCTCCGCCGAGCAGAAGGAGCGCCTCCTCCCGGACATGCTCGGCGGCCGGCTGCTCGGCGCCTACTGCCTCTCCGAGGCGCACTCCGGATCCGACGCCGCCGCCCTGGCCACCCGGGCCGCCAGGACCGGCACCGGCTACCGCATCGACGGCGCCAAGTCCTGGATCACCCACGGCGGCGTCGCCGACTTCTACACCCTCTTCGCCCGCACCGGCGCCCCCGACTCCGGGGCGGGCGGCATCGGCTGCCTGCACGTCCCCGCCGAGACCGCCGGGGTCGCCGCCGACGCCCCCGAGCGGAAGATGGGCATGAGCGCCTCGCCCACCGCCGCGGTCCGCTTCGACGGCGCCGAGGTCGGCGCGGACGCGCTCATCGGCGAGGAGGACAAGGGCTTCGCCATCGCGCTGTCCGCCCTGGACTCCGGCCGGCTCGGCATCGCCGCCTGCGCGGTGGGCGTGGCCCGGGCCGCGCTGGACGCCGCCGTCGGCTACGCCGCGGAGCGCAGCCAGTTCGGCCGCCCGATCATCGAGCACCAGGGCCTCTCCTTCCTCCTCGCCGACATGGCCACCCAGGTGGAGGCGGCCCGCGAGCTCTACCTGGCCGCCGCCCGGCGGCGCGACGCCGGGCGGCCGTTCGCCAAGCAGGCCGCGATGGCCAAGCTCTTCGCCACCGACACCGCGATGAAGGCGGCCACCGACGCGGTCCAGGTCCTCGGCGGCGCCGGCTACACCCGCGACTTCCCCGTCGAGCGGTTCATGCGCGAGGCCAAGGTGCTGCAGATCGTGGAGGGCACCAACCAGATCCAGCGCATGGTGATCGGCCGCCACCTGGCCCGGGAGGAGCAGGCCGGGTAGCACCCGGACGCGGCGGGCGGGGCGGTGCCGGGGACCGGCGCCGCCCCGCGCCCTTCCGCCGCCCGCCGCCCCCTTCCGAACGGGCCGAAACGCCGCCACCGGGGGCTTTCCGGTCGCCGTCCCTCGAACGCCGCCAAAGGCGGGAAACAGATCAGTAACAGGGGGCGTCGCCCACTGTTATGCCGGGACAAACGCTGGTACGACAAGGGGCGAGAGTTCGGTGTGGCCCACGGCACAGTGCCGCGGGCCCGGACCGCGGCCGCACCGCGGCGCGGCGCCCGCCACGGGGCCGCGGGACCGGCTCCCCGATGCCGAGCGGCGAAGACGGGTGGTGGCTGATCGTGGCGGATGTCCGGCTGGACGGGGTCTACAAGATCTACCCGGACGGCACCAGCGCGGTGAACGACCTGAACCTGGAGATCGCCGACGGCGAGTTCCTGGTGCTGGTCGGCCCCTCCGGGTGCGGCAAGACCACCGCGCTGCGGATGATCGCCGGGCTGGAGGAGATCAGCAAGGGCACCGTCGCCATCGGCGACCGGACGGTCAACCGGGTCCCGGCCCGCGACCGCGACGTCGCCATGGTCTTCCAGAGCTACGCCCTCTACCCGCACCTGTCGGTGGAGGACAACATCGGCTTCGGCCTGCAGCTGCGCAAGATGCCCAAGGCGCAGGTCGCCGAGCGCGTCGCGAAGGCCGCCGCCACCCTGGGCCTGACCGACCACCTCAAGCGCAAGCCGCGCAACCTCTCCGGCGGCCAGCGGCAGCGGGTCGCCATGGGCAGGGCCATCGTCCGCGAGCCGCAGGCGTTCCTGATGGACGAGCCGCTGTCCAACCTGGACGCCAAGCTCCGGGTGCAGATGCGCGCGGAGATCTCCCGCCTCCAGCGCGACCTCGGCGTCACCACCGTCTACGTCACCCACGACCAGGTGGAGGCGATGACCCTGGGCGACCGGGTCGCGGTGATGAAGAAGGGCGTGCTGCAGCAGGTCGCCCCGCCGCAGGAGCTCTACGAGCGGCCCGGCAACCTCTTCGTCGCCGGGTTCATCGGCTCCCCGGCGATGAACCTGGTCCAGGGTCGGCTGGAGGCCGACGGCGACGGCGCCCTGCTCTCCCTGGGCGACCAGCGGCTCGCGGTGCCCGCCGGGCTGATCGCCGAGCGCCCCGGGCTGCGCGGGATGCTCGGCCGCGACGTCGCGGTGGGCGTCCGCCCCGAGGACATGGACGACGCCGACCTGCCCGGCGGGGCGGCCGAGGGCGCCGTGCTGGAGTCGGAGACCGAACTGGTCGAGGCGCTCGGCTCGGAGCTGCTCGTGCACTTCACCATCGGCGCGCCGCCGGTGGTCACCGAGGACACCAGGGAGCTCGCCCGGGACGCCGGCGCCGACGACATCGGCGCGGCCGGCGGGCGCAGCCCGATGATCGCGAAGTTCAGCCCCCGCTCGCAGACCGGCGAGGGGCGGCCGGTGCGGATCCGGGTGGACACCGCGCGGCTCTACTTCTTCGACCCCGAGACCGGCGCGGGCATCTGGGGGGAGCCCGGAGCGGAACAGCGACGAGAGGGAAGCCATGGCTGAGCACAGGAGGAGGGCCCGCGGCGCCGCCGCCGCGGCGGCGGCGGGGCTGCTGGTCGCGGCGGGCTGCGCCCCCGGCGGCGGCGAGGGGCCGGCGGGCGGCGGCGACCTGGCCGGCGTCCAGCTCAAGGTCGCCGCCAAGTGGACCGGCGTCGAGCAGGACAACTTCGAGGAGGTGCTGGCCGCCTTCGAGGAGCAGACCGGGGCCACCGTCTCCTACGAGCCCACCGGGGAGGACACCGGCGCCTACCTCGGCCCCAAGATCGAGGCGGGCGAGCCGCCGGACGTCGCGCTGCTCCCGCAGCCCGGCCTGCTCGCCGAGTACGCCGCGCAGGGCGCCCTGGTCCCGCTGGAGGGCGACGCCGCGGCCGCGCTGGAGGAGAACTACACCGACTACTGGCGCGAGCTGGGCTCGGTGGACGGCGAGGCCTACGGCATCCTGCTCAAGGCCGCGCACAAGTCCATCGTCTGGTACCGGCCGGACGCCTTCGACGCCGCCGGCGTCCAGCCCCCGAGCACCTGGGACGACATGGTCGGCACCACGGCGAGCACGCTGTCGGACTCCGGCACCGTCCCGTTCGCGATGTGCGGCGCCTCCGGCTGGACGCTCACCGACTGGTTCGAGAACGTCTACCTCTCGCACGCCGGGCCGGAGAAGTACGACCGGCTCACCGCGCACGAGATCCCGTGGACCGACGAGAGCGTGGTGCAGACCCTGGAGACGCTGGCCGACGTCTGGGGCGAGAAGGACTTCATGGCCGGCGGCACCGACGGCGCGGTCCAGACCGACTTCCCCACCTGCGTCAGCCAGGTCTACGGCCAGCAGGACGCGGCCATGGTCTTCGAGGCCGACTTCGTCGCCGCCAACGCGGCCGAGGCCGGCGCCACCGTCGGCGAGGACGCCCGGGCGTTCCCCTTCCCCGCGGTGGGCGAGGAGCCGCCGGTCGTGGTCGGCGGCGACATCGCGGTGGCGATGAGCGAGAACGAGGGCACCCAGGAGCTGCTCGCCTACCTCGCCTCGCCGGAGGCCCAGTCCACCTGGGCCGGGCTCGGCGGCTACCTGTCGGCCAACTCCCAGGTGGAGTCCTCGGCCTACGCCGACGAGTTCACCCAGGAGCTCTCGCAGACCATCCTGGAGGCCGGCGAGAACGTCCGCTACGACATGTCCGACCAGGTGCCCAGCGGGTTCGGCGCGACCGAGGGGCGCGGCATGTGGTCGATCCTGCAGGACTTCCTGCGCGACCCGAGCGACCCCGAGGCGACCGCGGAGGACCTGGAGGCCGCCGCGAAGGAGGCCTCCTGACCCTGCCCTGAGCGCGCCCGGCGGCCCCCGCACCCCGGGGCCGCCGGGCCCAGGCGGAGAGCGAGACGGAGAGGAGGGGCGCGGCCGACGGTCCGCGGGGACCGGGAGGCGCCGCGCCGAACCGGGATGGCCGACACCCCACAGCCGCCGCCCGGCGCCGCCCAGGGCGCGCCGCCGGGCGGCAAGGACGAGGACCGCGCCGGGACGCTGGGGCCGCCCCGGTGGCTCTCCCTGGTCTTCCTGCTGCCCGCCCTGCTCTTCCTGGGCGCCTACATGGTCTATCCGATCCTCTTCTCGGTGTACCGGAGCCTGTGGGACGCGGCGGGGACCCAGTTCGTCTGGTTCGACAACTACGTCGAGATGTTCACCAGCCCGGGCACCTTCATCGCGCTGCGCAACAACGCGGTGTGGGTGGTGGTGGCCCCCATCGTGGTCACCGTCGCCGGGCTGATCTTCGCGGTGCTCACCGAGCGGATCAGGTGGGCCACCGCGTTCAAACTCGTCGTGTTCATGCCGATGGCCGTCTCCTTCCTGGCCTCCGGCGTGATCTTCCGGCTCGTCTACGAGCAGGACCCGGAGCGCGGCCTGGCCAACGCGGTGATCACCACCGTGCAGGACACGGTCTCGCCCGCCGGCGCCTACCCGGACGCCCGGCCGCGCGAGGAGGGCGACCTGCCGGCCCTGCCCGGCGGCGGCTACGAGGTGCCCGGGGAGGTCTCCGCCGGGGAGAGCGTCGCGATCGGCCTGGTCGGCGTCGCCCCCGACGACCTGCCCGGGGACGCCGCGCCGGCCGCGGCGCCCCGGCCGGGCGGGCCGGACGCGGTCACCGGCACGGTCTGGCTGGACTTCACCCCCGGCGGAGGGGGAGAGGAGGGCGCCGTCGACACCGGGGAGAAGGGGCTGCCCGGGATGGAGGTGCGGCTGGTCTCCGAGGGCCGGGTCGAGGCCACCGCCAGTGCCGGGCCGGACGGCTCCTTCGCCTTCGAGGGCGTCGGCTCCGGCCCCTACACCGTCCAGCTCTCCGAGCGGAACTTCACCCCGCCCTACGCCGGGGTGACCTGGCTGGGGCCCGCCCTGGTCACCCCGGCCGTCATCGGCGCCTACCTGTGGGTGTGGGCCGGGTTCGCCATGGTCCTCATCGCCGCGGGGCTGGCCGCCATCCCGCGCGACGCGCTGGAGGCCGCCCGGGTGGACGGCGCCACCGAGTGGCAGGTGTTCCGCCGGGTCACCGTGCCGCTGCTCTCCCCGGTGCTGATGGTCGTCTTCGTCACCCTGATGATCTACGTGCTGAAGATCTTCGACCTGGTGTTCGTGATCGCCCCGGGGTCGGTGCAGGCCGACGCCAACGTGCTCGCCCTGGAGATGTGGCGGGTCGCGTTCGGCATCAACGACCAGGGGCTGGGCAGCGCCCTGGCGGTCTTCCTGCTGGTCCTGGTCATCCCCGCGATGATCTTCCAGATCCGACGGTTCCGCCGGGAGGGGTCATGAGCGACGACGCCGCGACGACGGAGGCCGCGCCCGCCGCGGGCGGCGGGCCGGAGCCGGGGGCGGAGGGGGCGCCGCGCAGGACGGTGGCGGGCCGGCTGGTCGGTGTGCTGGGCTCGGGGCTGGTGCAGCTGCTGCTGGTGCTGATCGCGCTGTTCTGGCTGGTGCCCACGCTGGGCCTGTTCGTGTCCAGCCTGCGCACCCCGGCCGACAACGCCGCCTCCGGCTGGTGGACGGCGCTGCTGGAGCCGGCCCAGCTCACCATGGAGAACTACGCCCAGCTGCTGGACAACGCGGTCTTCACCGGATCGTTCCTGAACACGATCCTGATCACGGTGCCCTCCACGCTGCTCATCGTGGTCATCGCCGCGCTGGCCGCCTACGCCTTCGCCTGGCTGGAGTTCCCCGGCCGGGACTGGCTCTTCCTCGGCGTGGTGGGGCTGCTGGTGGTCCCGCTGCAGGTGGCGCTGGTGCCGATCGCGCAGCTCTACGGCGGGCTGGGCATCTACGGGTCGATCGCCGGGGTGGTGCTGTTCCACGTCGGCTTCGGCCTGCCGTTCGCGATCTTCCTGCTCCGCAACTTCTTCGCCGCCATCCCGCGCGACCTGCTGGAGGCGGCCCGGATGGACGGCGGCAAGGAGTTCACCATCTTCCGCCGGGTCATCCTGCCGCTGGGCGGCCCGGCGATCGCCTCGCTCACCATCTTCCAGTTCCTGTGGGTCTGGAACGACCTGCTGGTCGCGCTGGTCTTCGCCGACGCCGCCAACCAGCCGATGACCAAGGCGCTGCAGGCGGAGATGCGCCAGTTCGGGGCGAACATCGACATCATCTCCTCCGGGGCGTTCATCTCGATGCTGGTGCCGCTGGTGGTCTTCTTCGCCTTCCAGCGCTACTTCGTCCAGGGCGTCATGGCGGGCGCGGTGAAGTAGCCGCCGGGACCCGGCGCCGCGGGCCCTCCGACGCGGAGGGAGGGCGCGCGGCGCCGCCTCCGCGCCCCGCCCCGGCAGCGGGCCGGGCCCCGGGCGCGGCGCGCCCGGGGCCCGGAGCGCCGGGGGCCGGCGGATCAGGCGTTGGCCGGGTGGCCGATGGCCAGGCCGCTCTCCTTGTCGAAGAAGTGCAGCTGGGTGACGTCCACGGCGAGGGTGAGGGCCTTGCCGGGGGAGACCTCGCTGCGCGGGTTGACCCGGGCGGTGAACACCGAGCGGTCGCCGGAGAGCGGCAGCGAGGCGGCGCCCTCGTCGTCCTCGCCGCCGCCGGACGCGTCGGCGGCCAGCGCCGCGGCGTCCTCGTGCTGCACCGGCGGGGCGTCCACCCCGAAGATGACGTTGATCTCGGTGCCCAGCTCCTCGGTGACGTCCGCGGTGACCTGGATCGTCGCGGCGTCGTGCGCGGCCAGGGCGGCGTCGTCGAAGTCGGAGGGGCGGATGCCGAGGATGAGCGAGCGGCCGAAGTAGTCGCGCAGCCCCTCGCGGGAGTCGAGCACCTCGGCGGGGACCGGCAGCTTGTGCGAGGCGAAGGAGAGCACCCCGGCGTCGCCGTCGCGCTGCAGCTCGGCGCCGACGAAGTTCATCGCGGGGGAGCCGATGAAGCCGGCCACGAACAGGTTCACCGGGTTGCGGAACAGGTTCTTGGGGGTGTCCACCTGCTGCAGCCGGCCGTCGCGCAGCACCGCGACCCGGTCGCCCAGGGTCATCGCCTCCACCTGGTCGTGGGTGACGTAGACGGTGGTGACGCCGAGCCGCTCGTGCAGCTGGTTGAGCGAGGCGCGCATCTGCACCCGGAGCTTGGCGTCCAGGTTGGACAGCGGCTCGTCCATCAGGAACGCCTGCGGCTCGCGGACGATGGCCCTGCCCATGGCGACCCGCTGCCGCTGGCCGCCGGAGAGCGCGGCCGGCTTGCGCTTGAGGTAGGTCTCCAGGCCGAGCATGGCGGCGGCCTCGGCGACCCGGCGCTGGATCTCCGGCTTGGCGATCTTGCGCAGCTTCAGGCCGAAGGCCAGGTTCTGCTCGACGGTCATGTGCGGGTAGAGCGCGTAGTTCTGGAAGACCATGGCGATGTCGCGGTCCTTCGGCGGCCGGTCGTTGACCACCTCGTCGCCGATCCGCAGCTCGCCGGCGCTGATCTCCTCCAGGCCGGCGATCATCCGCAGCGCGGTGGACTTGCCGCACCCGGAGGGGCCGACCAGCACCATGAACTCGCCGTCGGCGATCTCCAGGTCGAGGCCGTCGACGGCCTTCACACCGGTCGAGCCCTTGCCGCCGCCCGAGTAGACCTTGTCGACGCCGCTGAGGGCGATCTTCGCCATGGGACCAGCTCCCGTGTCCATACCTGATCGATCGCTGATCGATCTTGAGCGTTGTGTCGATCACATCGAACATCATCGGACGCGTTCTGTCGATGCGCCGCCCGGTTTCGATCCGGTTTCGGTCACGCGGGCGGTTCCGGGCGGGGTCCGGGCGGAGGCGGTGACCGCCTCGTTCACCTCTGGTTTCCATCCCGTTCCACGAGTGGCGTGGAATCGGTGGGTGCTGTTAGCCTGTCGGCGGTTATCCGATTCCGGGGCGCCGTGTGCGCCCGTCGGCGCATGCCGGGCCCGATCGGCCCGGTTCCGTGCCGGGCCGGTGCGGCCGGGTCCGACACGGGCGCCGGGGGTTGCAGCGGACACTCGGGAGTCTGGGTAATCTAGCGAACCAGTCCAGCACTGGACGGACCGGTTGAGCGGTCCGGGACTTGCCTCGCCGGCCGCCGCGCCACGCACCAGGTGCGGCCGGGGGCCGGGTAAGGACCGGGGTGCCGCGACCGGGCGGGGGGTTGGACCCGGAAAAGGCCCGAACATCCAGTAGACAACGGTCTCCGCGCTCGCCGCCGACGAGACGGATCCGGTCCGAAGGGTGCTTCGGGCCTTTTCCGCGTCCCCCCATACCGCCCCGCTCGGCGCGGGGCGGTGGCAAACGGTGGAAAGCGAGTCGAACGTGGTAGCCCAGGGCGCCCTTCCCGACACCGGCGACGCCGGAGAGGAACCGACCGCCTCCACCCCCCGGAGCCGCTTCCGCCTGCCCGGCCGGTCCGCTCTGCCGAGCGCCGCCGCGGCGGTCGGCTCCGGGCTGGCCCAGCTCTTCGCGCTCCCGCCGTACGGCCTGTGGTGGCTCGGCCCGATCGGCGTGGCCCTGCTCGGCTGGGCGCTGTACGGGGTGCGCCCCCGCCGCGCCGCCTGGCTCGGCCTGCTCTCCGGCGCGGTGCTGATGGTCCCGCTGCTCCAGTGGCAGGACGTGTTCGGCGCCGACGTGTGGCTGATCATCGCCGCCGCGGAGACCGCCTACTTCGTCCCGATGGCGATGGGCCTCTCCCTGCTCTACCGGTTCCGCTGGTGGCCGCTGTGGACCGCGGCCGTCTGGGTCCTCCAGGAGGCCGTCCGGGCCCGCTTCCCGCTCGGCGGCTTCCCCTGGGGCAAGCTCGCCTTCGCCCAGCCGGACACGCCGCTCGGCGGCTACGCCGCCTGGGGCTCCTCCGCGCTGGCCTCCTTCGCCGTGGCGCTGACCGGCACCCTGCTGCTGGCCGCGGTCCTCAAGGCCGCCTCCGCGCCGCGCAGCGGCCGCGCCCTGGGCGCCGCCGCGGGCCTGCTGGCCGGCGCGGTCGCGGTGACCGGCGCGGGCGCCCTCGCCCCCCGGATCGGCGCGCCCGCCACCGACCACACCGCCGCCGTCGCGATGATCCAGGGCGACGTGCCCAACGCCGGCGAGATGGACATCCTCGGCGAGCGGATGCAGGTGCTGCGCAACCACACCGAGGCGGTGCACGAGCTGGCCGAGGCGGTGCGGGCCGGCGAGGCCGAGCGGCCCGACCTGGTGGTGCTCCCGGAGAACGCCAGCGACATCGACGCCTACACCGACCCCGAGGCCGCCGGGCTGATCACCGCCGCCGCCCGGGACATCGGCGCCCCGCTGCTCTTCGGCATCACCCGCTACAGCGAGGACGGCACCGAGCGGGAGGTCCGCAGCGTGGTCTGGGACCCCGAGACCGGCCCCGGCGAGCACTACACCAAGCGCTTCCTGGTGCCCTTCGGCGAGTACGTCCCCTACCGGGACTTCTTCACCCGGTTCGTCTCCCGGCTGGAGCGGGTCGGCAGCGACGCGGTGCCCGGCACCGAGCCCGGAGCCCTGGACCTCGGCGGCACCACTCTGGGCGCCGCGATCTGCTTCGACGTCGCCTTCGACGCCCCGGTCCGCGAATCGGTGCTGGCCGGCGGCCAGATCATCGCGGTCCCCACCAACAACGCCAACTACAACTTCACCGGCCAGTCCGACCAGCAGCTGGCCATCACCCGGCTGCGCGCGGTCGAGCACGGCCGCCCCGCGGTGGTCGCCTCCACCAGCGGGGTCAGCGCCTTCGTCGACGAGCGCGGCGAGGTGCTGTACCGCTCCCCGGAGGCCGAGCGGGACTGGCACGTCGCCGAGCTGCCGGCCAAGACGGGCTTCACCCCGGCCACCCGGCTCGGCCCGGTGCCCGAGGCGCTGCTGTGCGCCGCCGCCCTGGGCGCCCTGGGCGCGGCCCTGGTCTCCGCCCGCCGGGCCCGCCGCACCGGGTGAACCGCCCGGCGGCGGAGGTGAGAACCGGGTGAGGATCGGCCGGTCCGGGAACGCCGCGCGCTCGCGGCGCGTTCAACACGGTGGGAAGCGGAATCGTTCGAGGATGGTGCCCATGCCGCTGCTGATCGTCCTGGCGCTGCTGGCGCTGCCCTTCGCCGAGATCGCACTGATGATCGCGGTCGGCTCCTGGATCGGAGCGCCGTGGACCATCGCCCTGCTCTTCCTGCTCTCGGCCGCCGGCGTGCTGGTGCTGCGCCGCGCCGGGACCAAGGCGTTCCGCGAGGCCGACGCCGCGATGCGCACCGGCACCCCGCCCCAGGGCGGCCTGCTGGGCACCCTGATGCTGATGGTCGGCGGCATCCTGCTGGCCGTCCCCGGCTTCCTCACCGCCGCGGTCGGCGCCGTCCTCGCGCTGCCCTTCACCCGGCCCCTGCTGCGCTGGGCGTTCGCCTCCTGGGCCGAGCGGCGGATCAAGAAGATGGGCGTCACCGTGCACGGCGCCTTCCCGGACGGCTCCGGCGTCCCCGGCCAGCGGGGCGGCTCCGAGCGCGGGGCACCCGGCCGCGGCAAGGTCATCCAGGGCCGCTTCACCGACTCCCCCGGGGAGCCCGGCGCCCCCGCCTGAGACCCTCGCCCCCTCTCCCGATGGCCGTGGCGCAGCGGCCCAGCCAGAGCGCTCTGGCAGGCCGCCGCGCCACGGCCATCGGCCGTTCCCGTGCCCGGGGCCGCTGTGCGCTCGGTCCCTTCCGGTGCGCCGGTGTCGTTTCCACCCGTGACTCAGGGGACAATCGAGACGTGAGCAATGAATCGGGCTGGAACTTCCTGATGGACATGGACGGGGTCCTGGTGCGCGAGGAGCACCTGGTCCCGGGGGCCGACGCGTTCGTCGCCGAGCTGCGCGACAACGGGATCGGCTTCATGGTGCTGACCAACAACTCGATCTACACCCCGCGCGACCTCCAGGCGCGCCTCAAGCGGACCGGGCTGGAGATCCCCGAGGGCTCCATCTGGACCTCGGCGCTGGCCACCGCCCGGTTCCTGGACGAGCAGCGCCCCGGCGGGTCGGCCTACGTCGTCGGCGAGTCCGGGCTGACCACGGCGCTGCACAACATCGGCTACGTGCTGACCGACCGCGACCCCGACTACGTGGTGCTCGGCGAGACCCGCACCTACAGCTTCGAGGCGATCACCCGGGCCATCCGCCTGGTGGAGAACGGGGCCCGGTTCATCGCGACCAACCCCGACGAGAAGGGGCCGAGCCGCGAGGGCTCCCTCCCGGCCACCGGCGCCGTCGCCGCGCTGATCGAGCGGGTCACCGGCCGCGCCCCCTACTACGTCGGCAAGCCCAACCCGCTGATGATGCGCTCGGCCCTGCGCACCCTGGGCGCCCACTCCGAGAGCACCCTGATGATCGGCGACCGGATGGACACCGACGTCCGCTCGGGCCTGGAGGCCGGGCTGCAGACCATCCTGGTGCTCTCCGGCATCTCCGACCGGGACACCGCGGACCTCTTCCCCTACCGCCCCACCAAGGTCCTGGACTCCGTCGCGGACCTGGTGGGCACCACCCGCGACCCGTTCGGCACCGCCGCGGCGGCGGAGAACGCCTAGCGCGCCGCGGGAGGACCGGTCCGGCCCCGCCCCTCCCCGGAGGCGGGCGCGCCGCCCCGGGGCGGCCCTGACGGGCCCCGGGACGGCGGCGGGCGGCGGCCCCGGCAGGGCCGCCGCCCGATATCGACCACCGCTTCCCGCGAGTGCGGGGCGCCCGGATCCGCCTCCCCCCGGATCAGGCGCTCTTGCGCTGGGCCGCGATGGCCTCCATGTGCTCCCGCTCCTCCCTGCGCCGGTCGCGCAGGAGCTGGAGGCGCTCGGCGAGGACCTCCTCCAGCTCTTCCATGCTCCGCCGCTCCAGCAGCATGTCCCAGTGGGTGCGGGCGGGCTTGGCCTTCTTCTCCTGGGGCTCCTGGCCGTTGACCATCAGGGCGTTGTCGCCGCAGAAGCGGCATTCCCAGTTGGGCGGAGTCTCGGCCTCGGTCGCGAAGGTGACGGAGAAGCGATGACCCCGAGGGCAGTCGTAGGTGACCTCCTGGCGCGGGGCCAGGTCGGTGTTGCGGTCGTTCTCGTAGCTCGTCGCCCCGAGCCGGGTACCGCGAAGTGCTCGCTCGGCCATCGTCTGCATGCCTCCAGGCGCTCTAGCGGTCTTCGTGGATGTAACGTGCCGGTCCGTGTCAAGATTCCCCGGGCGACGGTGATCCAACCGTGCGATAATGTCCTGCCGCTCGGGCCCCGGGCCGCACCGTGCGCGTTCTCCTCGGGGGCCGCCCCTGGTCGCGTCGGCTCACGCCAAGGCCGTACGCGCGGCGATCATGACCCCCGGATCGGGTGCAACGCCCCCCGCACCCGCCGGATTCCCGGGCCACCGGCCTTTCCCGCCTTTTCCGGTACCGGACCACTCCGGGAACACCGGCCCCCCGGGTTCGGGCCGGCCGGCCGGTTTCCGTCCGGAGGCGGCCCCGGCGGAACCGCCCGCCCCGCCGCGCGGGCCCCTCGGAAGGGCCGGCCGCGTGTCGCGGCCCTTGGACCGCGGCGCCCCTGCATAGGGTGCCGCCGACGGGGAGGCGGCACGGGGGCTTGAGGGGGCGCCGTGGAGGGGGAGTCGGCGGAGACGCTGAGGATGCTGCTGGTCATCCTCACCGCGGCGTTCCTGGCGCCGCTGGTGAGCGACCGGATCGCCCGCTGGGTGGTGGTCCCGGCCACGGTGCTGGAGATCCTGTTCGGCATCGCGCTGGGCCCGGCGGGCGCCGGGCTGGTCCGGGAGACCGAGGCGGTGGCGATGCTCTCCGAGCTCGGGCTGGCCCTGCTGATGTTCATGGCCGGCTACGAGATCGACTTCGACCGGATCAAGGGGCGGCCGCTCCGCCGGGCCCTGCTGGCCTGGCTCTGCTCGGTCGCGCTGGGGGCGGCGGCCGGGGTCCTCTTCTTCGGCGCCTCGCAGACGGCGCTGATCATCGGCCTGGCGCTGACCACCACCGCGCTGGGCACGGTGCTGCCGATCCTGCGCGACTCCGGGGCGCTCGGCGGCGCGTTCGGGACGCGGTTCCTCGCCTCGGGCACGGTGGGCGAGTTCGGGCCGATCGTGCTCATCGCCCTCCTGCTCAGCGGCTACCGCCCGATCGAGGGGACGGTGCTGCTGGCGGTCTTCTTCGCGCTGGCCGGGCTGGCGGCCTGGCGCGCCACCCGGCCGCCCTCGGAGCGGCTGGGCCGGCTGCTCCGCGCCACCCTGGGATCCAGCGCCCAGCTCGCGGTCCGGCTCTGCATGCTGCTGGTGGTGCTCCTGGTGTGGGTCGCCTCCAGCATGCGGCTGGACGCGCTGCTGGGGGCGTTCGCGGCCGGGGTGATCGTGCGGCTGATGCTGGCCACCAACCACCCGGAGGAGGCGGAGGTGGTGGAGTCGAAGATGGACGCCGTCGGCTTCGGCTTCCTCATCCCGCTCTTCTTCGTGGTCACAGGGGTCCGCTTCGACCTCCCGGCGCTGCTCGCCGACCCGCTCGCCCTGCTGCTGGTCCCGCTCTTCCTGGTCGCGCTGCTGGTGGTCCGGGGCGGGCCGGAGTACCTGCTGTCCCGGGGCGAGCTGACCGGGGCCGAGCGCCCCGCGCTGGCGCTGTTCTCCGCCACCGCGCTGCCGCTGCTGGTGGTGCTGACCGCGATCGGCACCGAGTCCGGAGCGCTGGACGGCGCGGTGGCGGCCGCCCTGGTGGGCGCCGGCATGCTCAGCGTGCTGGTGCTGCCGCAGGCGGCCGGCGCCCTGCTGCGCCGGGAGGCGCGGGCCGGCGGGCCGGAGCGGGGCTGACCGCCGGGGCGCCCCGGCCCGGCCGCCGGCGCCGCCGGGCTCAGCCGACCCGGTCCAGCACCACCACCGGGATGTCCCGCTCGGTCTTGGCCTGGTACTCGTCGTACTGCGGCCAGGTCGCGGCCATCACCGGCCACAGCCGCCGCTTCTCCTCCGCCGAGGCGGTGCGCGCCCGCGCGGTGAACCGGTCGTCCCTGACCTGCACGCCGACCTCGGGGTCGGCGAGGATGTTCCGGTACCACTGCGGGTGCTCGTCCGCCCCGCCCTTGGAGGCCACCACCACGTAGGAGCCGCCGTCCCGCCGGTAGATCAGCGGGGTGCTGCGGGGCAGCCCCGAGGAGCGGCCGGTGGTGGTGAGGATCAGCACCGTGGTGCCGTTCCAGTCGTGCCCCTCGGCGCCGTCGGTCTCCTGGTACCTGCGCACGTGCTCCTTGCCGAACAGCATCGTCCCCCCTGCGGAACCTCTCCGGTACTCGGGCGCGGCGGACGCCGCCGGTGAGTCCTACCCCGGAGGGGCGGGCGCCACGCGGGCGCCCGCCCCTCCGGTCACACCTTCTCCGGGGCCTCGTTGCCGACGTCGCGGATGCCCTTGCGGATGTCGGTCCGCCACAGCAGGAAGCCGCCGACCACGAAGAACACGATCAGCGAGAGGATCGCCACCCGGTACCCGCCGGTCCAGGTGACCGCCAGGGTCACCGCGAGCGAGCCGAGCAGCGACGACCCCTTGTCGCTGATCTGGTAGACGGCGAAGTACTCCGCCTCCCGGCCGCGCGGGATGAGCTGCGAGAACAGCGCCCGGGAGAGCGCCTGGGAGCCGCCGAGGACCAGGGCGATGCCCACCGCCAGGGCGACGAAGAGCAGCGGCTCGCCGGCCGGCAGCAGGTAGCCCAGGCCGACCAGGACGCACCACACGCCCAGGGTGCACAGCACCGCGTTCTTCGGTCCGATCCGGCGGGCCAGCGCGCCCACCGCCAGCGCCCCGCCGAAGGCGACGAACTGGATCATCAGGATGGTGCCCATCAGCACCTCCTGGGAGATCCGCAGGTCCTGGGTGGCGAACGGCGCCGCGTACCGCAGCGCCGCCTGGATGCCGTCGTTGAACAGGATGAACGCCAGCAGGAACAGCAGCGTCTGCGGGTAGCGCCGCATGCCCCTGACGGTGTGCACGAACTGGCCGACCGTCGCCCCCGGGCGCAGCCGCGGGCCCTGCGCGGCCGCAGCGCTGTACCGGTTGCGCAGCGGCCTGAGCGCCAGCAGCATGAAGCCGACCCACCAGACGCCGACCGAGGCGAACGCGATGCGCACCGCCTCGCCCTGCTCCAGCCCCAGCGACGGGGCGGCCATGACCAGCCCGAGGTGCGCGGCGAGCAGGACCGCCCCGCCCAGGTAGCCGACGGCCCACCCGGTGCTGGAGACCCGGTCCCGCTCGTCCGGGGTGGCGATCTCCAGCAGGAAGGCGTTGTAGACCACCTCGGCGGCGCCGTAGGCCACGTTGGCGGTCAGGAACAGCAGTGTGGAGAGCAGGTAGCCGTCGGTGGTCAGGTACAGGGCGCTCACCGCGAGCGCGCCGGTCAGGGCGAGCGAGAACAGCCAGCCCTTCTTGTTCCTGGACCGGTCGGCCAGCGACCCCACGATCGGCAGCAGCAGGATCTGCAGCAGGATCGCGACCACGGTGGCGGCCGGGTACAGCGCGTTCGCGTGCACCTCGATGCCGAGCGGGTACACGTAGTAGGCGCCGCCGGTGCAGGCCGCGGTGTCGGGCGCACCGGCCTCCGCGCAGGCCAGGCCGCTCAGGTAGGGGCCGATCAGCACGGTGATCACCGAGGTGAAGAAGACCTGGTTGGACCACTCGTAGAGGTACCAGCCGCGCTGCTCCCTGCGGCGCTGCGCGGGGTCGGGCGAGGGGGCGTTGCCGGGGTCGGGCTTCGGGGCCGCGGGGGTCATGGGGAGCGCCGTCCGTCCTGGGGTCCGGGGGAGCAGGCCGGGGAGGGGCCGGCCGGGGGCGTGCGGGGCGGGCCGCCGGCGGCGGCCGCGCCGGTCACCGCCCCGCCCCGGGCCAGGCGCCGCGGGCGGCGAGCACGTCGCGCAGCCCGGCGGTGTCGTCGGTGACGATGCCGTCCACGCCGGCGTCGAGCAGCCGCTCCATCACCGCGGTGTCGTTGACCGTCCACACGTGCACCTGCATGCCGAACCGGTGCGCGGTGGCGATGAGGTCCCGGCTGAGCACCGGGAAGCCGTTCATCTCGGTGGGGATCTGCACGCAGTCCACCCCGCGCCGGACCAGCGGCAGCAGCGGCGGGACCAGTGAGGCGAACCGCAGCCGGGCCACGTCCCAGGGGCCGCAGGAGAGCGCGGTGCGCCGGTCGGAGAGGCGGCGGACCCGGTCCAGCCGGCGCTGGTCGAACGAGCCCAGGCAGACCCGGTCCCAGGCATCGGTGCGGCGCAGCACCTCGATCAGCGGCTCGACCGCGCCGTCGGACTTGACGTCGATGTTGAACCGGGCCTCCGGCCAGGAGCCCAGCATCTCCTCCAGCACCGGTACCGGCTCCTCGCCGCCGACCCTCGCCCGCTTGACCTCGCTGTAGGGCAGCTCGGCGATGGCGCCGGGCATGTCGGTCGCCCGGTCCAGGGTCTCGTCGTGGAAGGCCAGCAGCACGCCGTCCCGGGTGGCGTGCACGTCCGTCTCCAGATAGCGGTAGCCCAGGTCGATCGCGTGCTGGAACGCCGCCGCGGTGTTCTCCAGCCCGGTGCGGGGGCGCCCGGAGGCGTCGAGGGGCCAGCCGCCCCGGTGGGCGAGGCCGATGGGGACGGGGGAGTCGAGATACCGGTGAGTCACATCAGCAGTATGCCGGGCGTCACAGGCCGCCGGATCCACCGGGGACGACAGATTCGGGGAGAAAGCTGGAATTCCGGGTGACCGGGGAGCGGCCGGTCCGGTTCTGTCCAGGTGCCGGACGCAGCGGCGCCCGGCGCAGCCCGGAAGGAGACCGCAGTGCACCCCCGACCCTGCCGTTCCCGCCGCCCCCGACTGCACGCCCCCCGCTGCCCCGTCCAGGCCGCCCGCCTGGCCCAGATCACCGCCGAGGTGCTGGCCGGCGAGCGCGCCCCCGACCAGGTCGCCGGCCTGGTCGCGCCGCGCGCCTACGCGCTGCTCCGCCGCCGCGTCGGCGCCTACCGGTGCCGCAACCGCCCCCGGGTCCGCAGCGCCTGGCTGCGCCCGGCCGGCCCCGGCGTGGCCGAGCTGGGCGCGGTCGTCGAGGTCGGCGCCCGCCGCCGCGCCCTGGCCATCCGGGTCGCCGACCACCCCGGCGGCTGGCTGTGCACCCACATCGAGGGCGACTTCGGGCGCTGCTGACCCCGGAGAGGCCCCGGCCCCGGTGCGGAGCACCGGGACCGCTCCGGCCGCGGGGAGGCCCTTGCCTTCTGCGGAGGCGCCTCCCGCGTCCGGCCGGAGCAGGACCGCGCCGGCCCTCCCGGAACCGGCGGACACGGCGGAGCCAAGGCCCGCCCGGCCCGCGCCCTCTGGTCCTCCTGCCGCTGCGGCCGGCGGGGCCGGACGGGGAGCGCTCCCCGCCCTCGGCGCGGGGGGACGGGCGGGCCGGCAGGGGAGGGGCCGATGCGCCGGACCTCCCGGAACCGGCGGACACGGCGGAACGCGCCCCCGTCCCCGCCGCCGGAGCCCCTCCCGGGGGGAGAGCCCCCCCGGGGCGGCGGTCAGCGCGGGGAGGCCTCCGGCAGGTGCAGCCGGAGCGGGACGGTGCGCACGTAGCGCTGCGCGCGGTCCAGGACGTTGCCCATGAACTTGAAGGTGTGCAGCACCATCCGCCGGTCGGAGACGCGCAGCCCGGGAAGGGCCTCCAGCAGCCGGTGCTCCACCCGGGTCAGGTCGGGGACGGTGCGCAGCCAGACGATGAAGTGGGTGTTCTCCGGGCCGGCGATGGTGCTGCACAGCCGGAGCTCCGGAACCCGCTCGCCGAGGTCCTCGGTGCGCTCCAGCACCTGCGGGTCCACCGTCCCCCAGAGCACGGCCGCGGTCGGCCAGCCCATCTCGGCGCGGGCGATGTCGCAGCGCAGCCCGATGATCCCGGAGCGGATCAGCCGGTTGAGCCGGCGCGCGGCGGTGGTCGGCGCGATGTCCAGCCGCTCGGCGATCCGCTGGTAGCCCATCCGGCCGTCGGTGCAGAGCAGGTCCGCGATGCGCTGGTCCAGCTCGGTGACCCGGTCGTCGCCGCCGTCCTCCTCGGTCCGCGGGGACAGCCCGCGCAGCCTGCGGCGCTGCTCCGGGGAGAGCGCGCGGACCTGCCAGCGGTGCGCCTCGGAGACCACCCGGGTGACCATGTGCACCCGGTAGGAGACCACGTCGGGGAAGGCGCCGATCCAGTCCATCAGGTAGTCGGCCATCCCCTGGCCCGGCGCGACGGTGAGCAGCAGCTGGTGGGAGCCGGCGGTGAACTGGATGCTGAGCGTCCCGGGGTCCTCGGCCAGCGCGGAGGCGACCTGCTCGACGGTGCCGTTGCGGCAGGTCAGCTCCAGATAGGCCATGTTCCGCCGGGTGGTCAGCCGCTCCCGGGGGAAGACGGTGATCCGGGCCAGCCCGGACTCCTCCAGCCGCCGCCACCGGCGGGCCAGGGTGGTCGCGTCCGCGTCCAGGATCGGGGCCAGGTCCGACCACGCGGCGCGCGGGGCCAGCTGCAGCGCGTTGATCAGGGACAGATCGAACTCGTGCAAGCTGCTGGATTCCTGCATCGGACCCCCGAGGGAAAATCTTTTCCGGCGATTCTCGATGTTCACCTTTATCACACCGTAGGTTTCCGCAGAGCCGGAGCAAGGCCCTGAGCTGGGGGTTTCCGGAAGGTTACGGACCCGCTCGGACGCGCTTCCGCCCCGTGGAACGCGGCCGGGCCGAGGCCGGCCCGTGCGGCCGGCGACACGGAAAGGTGGCACCCGATGTCCTCGCAGGACACGATCGTCGTCCGCAACGGAGCCGTCATCGACGGGACCGGGGCCGGCCCGCGCCCGGACTGGGCGGTCGTGGTCCGGGGCGGGCGCATCGACTGGACGGGCCCGGCCGCCGAACTGCCCCGGATCGGCGCCGGCCACCGGGTGCTCGACGCCCGCGGCGGCACGATCCTGCCCGGTTTCATCGACGCCCACGTGCACCTGACCATGCCGGCCGGCGGGATCAACCCCGCCCACCTGCTCGACGACCCCCCGCACTACGGCTACTACCGGGCGATCCCGATCCTGCGCGCCACCCTGGAGGCGGGCGTCACCGGCGCCCGCGACCTCGCCGGGATGGACATGGCGGTGCAGAAGGCGGTGGACGAGGGCGTCGTCGACGGCCCCCGGCTCACCATCGCCTACCGGGCGCTCGGCCCCACCGGCGGGCACGGCGACTTCCGCACCTGCTGCGGCTTCGACTCCGGCACGGTGCTCGGCCCCGACGGCGGCATCTCGATGCTCACCGACGGCGTCGACGAGGCGCTGCGCAACACCCGCGAGGCGATGCGCCGCGGCGCCGGCGTGATCAAGGTGATGGCCAGCGGCGGCGTGTGGAGCCCGCGGGACACCCCCTGGCACGACGGGCTCAACGTGGAGGAGATGACCGCGATCGTCCGGGAGGCCGCCGGGCACGGCGTCCCGGTCGCCGCGCACGCGCAGAGCGCGCGGAGCATCCGCAACGCCCTGGCCGCCGGGGTGACCAGCGTCGAGCACGGCTACGAGATCGACGCCCGGGGCATCGACATGCTCGGCGAGAGCGGGGCCTTCCTGGTGCCGACGCTGTCCACCGCGACCACCCCGCCCGACCCGGAGAGGTCGGCCCCCTACGCGGTGGCCAAGAAGCTCAAGCTCCAGGAGCACCTGAGCGAGAACATCTCCGCCGCCATCGCCGCCGGGGTCAAGGTCGCGCTGGGCACCGACGCCGGCATCTGCCCGCACGGCCGCAACCTGCGCGAACTGGAGCTGCTGGTGCAGCACGGGATGACCCCGATGGGCGCCCTGCTGGCCGGCACCCGCAACGCCGCCGAGCTGCTCGGCACCGACGCGGAGGTCGGCACCCTGGAGCCCGGCAAGCGGGCCGACGTCGTGGTCTGCGCCGGCGACCCGCTGGCCGACATCGCGCTCCCCGGCGACCCGGACAACATCACCGCGGTCCTGATGGACGGCACCGTCCGCAAGGACACCACCGGAGCGCTCCGGGCCGCCCCGGGCGCCGAAGACTGATCCCCTTTCCCCTTCCCCCTGGTGAGGTGACCCATGACCACGCCGAGCCGCAAGAGCGAGCGCGCCTCCGCCCCGCCGGCCCCCGGGCGCATCGCCCGGTTGCTCGACGGCATCGAACGCGTCGGCAACCGGATCCCCGATCCGTTCGTGCTGTTCCTCATCCTGTTCGCCCTGGTCGCCGTGGTCTCCGCGGCCATGGCGGCGCAGGGCGCGCAGGTCGAGGTCCCCGGCGGTGAGGACGGCCCGCAGCCGATCCGCAGCTTCTTCACCGCGGAGGGGCTGACCTGGCTGACGACCTCGCTGGTGAGCAACTTCATCGGCTTCCCGCCGCTGGGCGTGGTGCTCACCGTGCTGCTGGGCGTCGGCGTGGCGCAGCGGACCGGCCTGCTGATGGCCCTGGTCCGCCGGGCCTTCGGCAGCGCCCCGCGCTGGCTGCTGCCCTACGTGGTGGCGCTGGTCGCGGTCTCGGCGAGCATCATGAGCGACGCCTCCATGGTGGTCGTCCCGCCGCTGGCCGCCATGGTGTTCAAGGCCGCCGGCCGGCACCCGGTCGCCGGGCTGATGGGCGGGTTCGCCGTCGCCACCGCCGCCTTCAGCTGCAGCCCCTTCATCACCAGCACCGACGCGCTGCTGTCCGGCATCACCAACACCGCGGCCGCCGGGGTCGACCTGGGCACCCACGTCAGCCCGGTCTCCAACCACTTCCTCACCTTCACCATCGCGATCCTGCTCAGCCTGGTCGGCGGCCTGCTCATCGACCGGGTGCTGGAGCCCTCCCTGGAGCGGGCGAAGGTCACCCGGGAGCGGGTCGCCGCCGAGGACGCGGGCCGCGCCGAGGAGGGGCCGGACACCCGGATGGACCCGGAGCTCTCCCCGGAGGAGCGGCGCGGGCTGCGCTGGGCCGGGGTGACGCTGCTCGTCCTGGTCGCCGCGGTGCTGGCGGTCTGCCTGCCGGAGGGCGCGCCGATGCGCAACGAGGACGGGGCGTTCCTGCCCGAGTCCCCGCTGCTCAGCTCGGTGGTCTTCCTGGTCTTCCTGGTGCTCGCGCTCCCCGGCGTGGTCTACGGCCTGGTCACCCGCTCCATCACCGCGGGGGCCGACGTCGCGCGGATGATGGGCCACACGATCAAGGAGATGTCCGGCTTCATCGTGCTGGCCTTCGTGATGGCCCAGTTCCTGGAGCTGTTCAACTGGACCAACCTGTCCACCTGGATCGCGGTGCAGGGCGCGGAGGGGCTGGAGGCCACCGGGTTCACCGGGTTCCCCGCCGTCGTCTGCTTCATCCTGCTGGCCTTCCTGATCAACCTGTTCATCATCTCCGGGTCGGCGCAGTGGGCGCTGTTCGCCGCGGTGTTCGTGCCGATGTTCGCGCTGCTCGGATACGAGCCGGGCTTCATCCAGGCGGCGTTCCGGGTCGGCGACTCCACCTCCAACGTGCTCTCCCCGCTCAGCCCCTACGTGGTGATCATCCTCGGCTTCCTGCGGGCCTACGAGCCCAAGGCGGGGATCGGCACCGTCATCGCGCGGTCGCTCCCCTTCTCCCTGGTCTTCCTGGTGCTGTGGACACTGGTGCTGGCGGTCTTCTTCTTCGCCGGCATCCCGGTCGGCCCCGGCATGGAGGCCCGCATCTGACCCGGTCCGCGCCGCGCCCGTCCCGGGCGCGGCGCGGACCCCGCGACAGCCCGTCCGCACGCACCCGTGAGGAGCACACATGACCGCCCGCAGGACCCTCTACCGGAACGCGACCCTGATCGACGGCACCGGGGCCGCCCCGGTGGCCGACGCCGTCGTCGCGGTGGCCGACGGGGTGATCGGCTACGCCGGGCCCGCCGCGGGGGCGCCCGGGCCCGCCCCCGGCGACACCGTGGAGGACCTCGGCGGCCGCACCCTCCTGCCCGGCTTCATCGACGCCCACGTGCACTTCGGCATCGGCGACAGCCGCCAGATCCTGTTCAACAACGCGGAGATCCCGCGCAGCCTGCACGCCTTCGAGACGGCCGAGCGGATGCGCCGCACCCTGGAGGCCGGCGTCACCACCGCCCGCGACCTCGGCGGAACCGACGCGGGCTTCCGCACCGCCCAGCAGCGGGGACTGCTCTCCGGCCCCCGGCTGAGCCTGGCCCTGCGCCTGGTCAGCCATACCGGCGGGCACGCCGACTTCACCCTGCCGACCGGCGTCGACCTGCACACCTGCGGCGGCAACTCGATGTCGGAGATCGCCGACTCGGTGCAGGAGGCCCGGGTCGCGGCGCGGCGGCTGATGCGGGACGGCGCCGACGTGATCAAGGTCTGCGCCACCGGCGGCGTCTCCAGCCCCTCGGACACCCCCGACGACGAGGGGCTCACCTCCGAGGAGATCGCGGCCATGGCGGCCGAGGCCGCCCGGCACGGCGGCCGGCCCGTCGCCGCGCACGCCCAGGGCGCGGCCGGCATCCGCAACGCGGTGCGCGGCGGGGCGGCCAGCATCGAGCACGGCTACCTCGTCGACGGCGAGGGCATCGACCTGATGCTGGAGCACGGGACCTACCTGGTGCCGACCCTGGCCACCTTCGACTTCGAGGACCGCGTCCACCTCATGACGGAGAAGGCGGTGCGGACCAAGCGGGAGCTGGCCGGGCGGACCTTCGAGCGGATCTCCGAGGCGGTGCGGCGCGGGGTCAAGGTGGCGATGGGCACCGACGCCGGGATCTCCCCGCACGGCGGCAACCTGGCCGAGCTGGGGCACCTGACCCGGGTCGGGCTCTCCCCGATGGAGGCGATCACCGCGGCCACCCGCAACGCCGCCGAGCTGCTCGGCCTCGCCGACCGGGTGGGCACCGTGCGCGAGGGCATGCTGGCCGACCTGGTGGTGTGCGAGGGCGACCCGCTGGCCGACATCGCCCTGCCCGCCGACCCGGACAACATCGTCCTGGTGGTCCAGGAGGGGCGCACCGTCAAGGACATCCGGGCCTGACGCGGTGGGGAGGGCCGGGCCGGCGCCGCGCGCACGCCCTCCGCACCGGCCCGCCCGCCGGCGGTGCGCCCGCCGGGGGCGCTGAACGCGGGCGCGCTGCGGGGCACCGGCTTCGCCTCAGGTCCGCTCGTCCGGGGCCCTCCACGCGTCCGGCCCGCTGGACAGGCGGGCCGGACCGCTCCGCAGGGTCCGCCCGCCGGGGCCGCCGCGCCGCCGGAGGGCCGGGCGCGGGCGCGCCGCGGGGCACCGGCCTCGCCTCCGGTCCGGCCGGGGCGGCGCGCCCGGCGCGGCGGCGGGCGCCGACCGGTCCGTCGGCCCGGGAAGGCCCCGGGGCGGGAGCCGGCCCTCCTCGGCGCGCCGCGCCGCCGGGCGTCCGAGCGGCGGCCCGCAGAGCCGCTCGGGAGGGCCGTCGTGCCCCCGGGGCCGGAGCGGTGCTCTCCGGAGGCGGCCGCGCGGGGCGGGGCGCCTCCGGCCGGCGCCCGCCGCGCCCCCGGCAGAGTGGATGCGAAACCGCAGGTCGGAGCGGAAGCCGACACCGGCGCGCTGGTGGGCCCGGAAACCCGGGTATCGCTTTCCGTAACGTTATAGTGTCGATGTGTTGTCGCAATGCCACTCGGGGTCGCCCGAGGGCGGCTCCCCAGCCGACCGCCGCGTGCAGCCGTCCCGCACGCGGGTCTTCCGCAACGACTGGACGGCGCTGGTACCGCCGGAACCCGCCTCCTGGCGGCCCGAACTCGCGGTCAGCGTGGTCGTCCCGGCGTTCCCCGGAGACCGGCTGGAGCTGACGCTCGCCGCGCTGTCCGTGCAGACCTACCCGGCGCACCTGCTGGACGTGGTGGTGGTCGCCCCGCAGGGGCTGCGGCTACCGCTCTCCGGGGAGATGCTGCCCGACCGGCTGCACGTGGAGCGGGCCCCCGCGCACGCCGGCCCGGCCCGGGCCCGCGCCGCCGGGGCCCGCGCCGCGTCCGGGGAGGTCGTCTGCTGGCTGGACGCCGGAACGCTGGTGGACCCGTTCTTCGTCGAGGTCCACGCGCGCTGGCACCACCTCCGCCCGGAGTGCGTCACCTTCGCCGACCTGCTGCGGGCGCGCCGGGCCCCGGACGGCCCGACCGGCGCCGGGGCGCTGGCGATGTCCGGCGGCATGGTCGACGAGCTGGGCGCCGACGGGGCCAGCCCGCCGCGCGACGCCCTGCTGGAGGCCACCGCCGACCTCGCCGAGGCCGCCGAGGACGGGTACCGGGCCTTCACCTCGGCCGCCACCGCGGTCCGCCGCACCCTCTACGAGGGCATCGGCGGCCCGGAGACCAAGGACGACCACGAACTCGGCCGCCGGCTCTGGCACGCCGGGGCGCTGTTCGTCCCGGACCGCGACGCCCCGGCCTGGCGCACCGGCGCCCAGGGCGGGGGAAGGGCCGCCCCGTGGTCCGACCCCGGGCGCACGGGCGGCCGCGGCACCGCTCAGCCGCTGGTCCGCGCGGTGATCGACGTCGAGGGCGCCCCCTACGACATGGTCCGCGCCTGCGTCGACCGGCTCCTCGACGGCACCGAGTCCGACCTCGACGTGGCGCTCGCCGCCGACTGGGACGCCCGGGAGGAGCCCGGCGGCGACCCGATGGACCTGCGCCTGCTCCAGGCCGCCTACCTCACCGACCCCCGGGTCGGCTTCACCGCGCGGCCGCCGGGCACCGGCTTCCCGGCGCCGTTCGTGCTCCGCCTCCCGGTCGTCTGGGGGGTCGCCCCGGACACCCTGGCGGTGATGGTCGCCCGCGCCGAGCGGGCCCGGGCCGGCCTGGTCGAGCTGATCCCCGACCCCGGCGGCGGCAACGACGCCGGCGTCCGGCTGTGGCGCACCCGGGCCCTGCTGCGCGGCATGCGCGACCGGCGGGAGGAGGAGGGGCTGGCGGAGGCGGTGGAGTCGGTGTACGGCCGCTACCGGATCCAGTGCGGCCCCGGTGCGCTGACCGACCTCACCGACCCGGAGGCGCGCCGGTACCGCTCGGCGGTCCCGCGCGCCAAGCCGGCGGCGGTCCCGCAGCCGGCCCCGCCCGGCGACACCGGGCAGCCCGCGGGCCGCGGCCGCCCGGCCCGGGGGAGGGGTCCCCGGCCTGCGCGGCGCCGCCGCGCCGCGGGGGCGCCGAATAGCGGAGGGCGGCCCCGGTCCCCGGCGGGGACGGGCCTTCGGCCGCGCGGATCCGCCCCGCCCGCCTGCGCGCGCTGCCGCCGGGGCCGATTCCGGAGGGGCGCCGCAGGGCCGGGCAGGGGCCGGAAGCCGGCGTCGCCCGGTCGATGGGGGAAGACAACGACCGGGTGGGGAGGCCGGTCCCGGCCCGCTGCGCGGTCATGACACTCCGCCATGCCGACCCTACCCCGGGTGAGGCGGTGCCGGAAACGGCGGGCCGCCCGCGGAGCGCTCCGCGGGCGGCCCGCCGTGAAAGGTGCGCCGGGGGTCAGCCCCGGGCCGCGCCGGTGCCGATGGCGTCCAGGGTCTTCTGCAGGTCGCCCCGGATCTCCTCGGGCAGCGGGGCCGACCCGGTCTCCTCGGAGGCGGCCTCCTGGCCCTCCGGGCTGATCACGTAGGACAGGAAGTCGCGGATCCTGCCGTTCTCCGGCCCGTCCCCGTAGTCCATGCAGGCGATCTGGTAGCTGACCAGGACGATCGGGTAGACGCCGGGCTCGGTGGTGCCGTAGTCGATGTCGATGGCGTGGTCGTACTCGCCGCCGCCCTTCCGCTTGGGGGAGGCGGCGACCACGGAGGCCGCCGACTCCGGGGACACCTCGACGAACTCGCCGCCGACGCCCACCGCCGCGGCCGACATGTGCCCCACGTGGGACGCCTCGACGTAGCCGATGGTGCCCTCGCCGCCGCTGACCGCCTCGGCGATGCCGCTGTTGCCCTGGGCGGCCTCCACCGGGGGCACCGGCCACTGCCCGTCCGCCTCGTCCGGCCACGCCTCGGGGGCGGCGGCGTGCAGGTAGGCGGTGAAGTTCTCGGTGGTGCCGGACTCGTCCGAGCGCGAAACCGGGGTGATCCGCCGGTCCGGCAGGTCGGCGTCGGGGTTGTCGTCCGCGATCGCCGGGTCGTTCCAGCGCTTGATCTCGCCGCGGAAGATGCCCGCGATCGTCTCCGGCGCGAGGTTGAGCCCGTCCACGCCCTCCAGGTTGAACACCACCGCGATCGGCACCACGTAGGCCGGGATGTTCACGGCCGGGGAGCCCTCGCACCGCTCGACGGCCTCGGCGGCCTCGGTCTCGTCCAGCGCCGCGTCCGACCCGGCGAAGTCCACCGCGCCGTCCAGGAACTGGCTGCGGCCGCCGCCCGAGCCGATCGCGTCGTAGAACACCAGGGCGTCCTCGCACTCCGTCTGGTAGCCCGCGATCCACGTGGTCATCGCGTTCTCCTGGGCGCTGGAGCCCGAGCCGGCGAGGTTTCCGCCGAAGCAGGACAGGTCCGCGGGGACGGGGATCCGGTCGCGGCCGCGGACGGCGTCGTCGCTGCCGCACGCGGTCGTCAGGGCGACGGCGGTCGCGAGGGCGGCCGCGGACAGCGTGCGATACGTGGACGGGCGCATGTCTGTGTGGTTCTCCCCCTGTTGGGCGCCTGGCGAGGCGGTGCGTGCGCGGGCGCTCCGAGCGCCGCCGCTCCCGCGACCGGCCCGGACCTCGGCGCCGCTGAACGGGCGCCGACGACGAATTTAACAACCGGTGACAAGTGGGCCGAACCCGGCACGCCCCCGGAGGCCCGGACTCAGCCCCCGGCGCCCCCGCGCTCGGAGATCCGCGCCAGCACCGCGCGGAGCCCCAGCTCGTAGCCTGCCACACCGCACCCGGCGATATAGCCCTGCATCACGGGAGCGGTGACCGAGGTGTGCCGGAACTCCTCGCGCGCGTACACATTGGAGATGTGGACCTCGACACACGGGGTGTCGACCGCGTCCACGGCGTCCCGCAGCGCGATGCTGTAGTGGGCGAACGCGCCGGGGTTGATGACCACGCCGTCGAGGTCCCGGGCGCGGTGGACGTGCTCGACCAGGACGCCCTCGTGGTTGCTCTGCGCGCACTCCACATCGGCCCCGAGCTCCGCGCCCAGCTCGGTGACCCGGCGCTCGATGTCGGCCAGCGACGCGGTCCCGTACTGCGCGGGGTCGCGGTGGCCGAGCAGGTTCAGGTTGGGGCCGTTGAGCAGCAGGACGGTCGGGCGAGCGGAGGAGTCGTGGGACAACGGGCGGGCCTTCCGTGCGGATCGGATCCGGCCGCGGGCGCTCGGGCGGCCGGCGCCGCCCAGCTTAGGGCGTCCGCCGAGGTCCCCGCTCGGCCGCTGTGCGGGGACCGCCCCGCTCCGCCCCCCGCCGCCCCGGCGCGGCCGGTCCCGGCCGCCCTCGGCCGGGCGGGGAAGGCGCCGGGGCCGGTACCGCTGCGCCGGGCACCGGTCTCCGCCCGTCCGGGACCGCTGGGAGCACCGGGAGCGCACCGGGCGGGGGAGCGGAGGAGGCCGCCCGCCCCGCGGCCCGGCGGGGGAGCCGCGGCCGGGGTTAGAGCCGGCCGGGCCGCGGGCAGGACCGTGGTCGGATGAGCGAGAAGCCCCGCCGCGAAGGCGCGCCCCCGGTCCCGACATCGACCTACCGGATGCAGCTCCGCCCGGGAGGCGGGCTGGGCGATGCCCGCGCCCTCGCCGGCTACCTGGACCGGCTCGGCGCCGGCGCGCTGTACACCGCGCCGCTGCTCACCGCCGCCCCCGGGTCGTCGCACGGCTACGACGGGGTCGACCCGAGCGCCGTCTGCCCGGAGCTCGGCGGCGAGCAGGCCCGCCTGGAACTGGCCGAGCGCCTGCGCGGACTCGGCATGGGGCTGGTCGCCGACATCGTGCCCAACCACATGTCGGTGGCGCTCCCGGAGGCCAACCCGTGGTGGTGGGAGGTGCTGCGGGACGGGCCGGGGTCCGGGCGCGCCGGCCACTTCGACATCGACTGGACCCGCGGCCCGATCGAGCTGCCGGTGCTGCCCGACGACGGCGACAGCGGCGGCGCGGCGCTGGACCGGCTGGAGCTGGAGGACGGCGCGCTGGTCCTGGACGGCCGCCGCTACCCGGTCGCCCCCGGCACCGCCCCGCCCGGCACCGCCCCGCCCGGCACCGCCCCGCCCGGCACCGCCCCGCCCGGCGCCGCCCCCGCCGAGGTGCACGCGGCCCAGCACTACCGGCTGGTGTCCTGGCGGCGCGCGGCCGAGTCGATGTCCTACCGCCGCTTCTTCGACGTGACCGAGCTGGCCGCGGTCCGCACCGAGGACCCCGAGGTGTTCGACGCGCTCCACGCCGAGGTGCTGCGCTGGGCGGAGCGCGGCGAACTCGCCGGCCTGCGCGTCGACCACCCGGACGGCCTCGCCGACCCCGGCGGCTACCTGCGCCGGCTGCGCGACCGCTTCCCCGGGTGGATCGTCGCGGAGAAGATCCTGCACCCCGGGGAGGAGCCGCCCGCCTCCTGGCCGGTCGACGGCACCACCGGCTACGACGCGCTGCGCGAGGTGTGCGGGCTGTTCGTCGACCCCGGCGGCGAGGCCCCGCTGACCCGGCTGGCCGACTCCCTGGGCGTGCCCACCGACCTGCCGCATCTGGAGCGCACCGCCAAGGAGCAGGCCGCGGGCGCCCTGCTGGCCGCCGAGACCGACCGGATCGCCCGGGTCCTCACCGGCGGCCGCCCGGACCCCGCGGCCCGCCGCGCGGTCGCCGCCCTGCTCGCCTCGTTCCCCGTCTACCGCACCTACCTGCCCGAGGGGGAGCGGGACTGGGCCCGCGCCCTGGCCCGCGCCCGGCACCGCCTCTCCGGCCTCCCCGACGACGCGCGGAGCCCGCTCGACCCGCCCCCGGGCCCCGGCGGGGACGGCGGGAGCACGGCCGCCGGAGCCGCCCGCTCCGGCAGCGGGCGGAGCGTCCCCGAGCCGCCGGGCGGCGGGGGCGGGCAGGCGGAAGGGAGCGGTCGCCCCCCGGCGCAGGCCGGCCCGGGGGGAGCGGTCCCGCCGGAGGGCGCGGCGCGGCCCTCGCCCGGAGCCGGCGCGGGCGGCAGGGGCGCGGCGGCCGGGCACCCTCCGCCGCAGGGGGCCGGCCGGACGGAGGAGGGGGCGCGGCCCGAGGACGCGGGCCGCCGTCCCCAGCGGGGGGCGGACTCCGCCGGCCCCCTTGAGGAGGCCGCCGCAGAGCGGGGACCGCACCCCGCCGCGCCGGGCGGTTCCGCCGAGGCGCTCGCCGCGCTCGAGGAGATCGGCCGGCGGGTGCGCGAGGACCCCGCCGGGGAGCTCGCCGTCCGGATCCAGCAGACCAGCGGGATGGTGACGGCCAAGGGCGTCGAGGACACCGCGTTCTACCGGGCCACCCGGTTCGTCGCGCTGAACGAGGTCGGCGGCGACCCGGGCGCCTTCGGGGTGGGGCCCGAGGAGTTCCACGCGGCGGCCGCCCGCCGGGAGGCGGTCCGCCCGGCGTCGATGACCACCCTGTCGACCCACGACACCAAGCGCTCGGAGGACGTCCGGGCGCGGCTCGCGGTGCTGTCGGAGATGGCCGAGGAGTTCGCGGGGGCGGTGCGCGGCTGGAGCCGGCGCAGCGGCCTCTCCGAGCCCTCGCTCGACCTGCTGGCCTGGCAGACGCTGGTCGGCACCTGGCCGGTCAGCGCCGAACGGCTCCGCTGCTACCTGCTCAAGGCCGCCCGGGAGGCCAAGCTCCGCACCTCCTGGACCGACCCGGACCCCGCCTTCGAGGAGGAGGTGCTGGCCTGGCCGGAGCGGGTCCTCGGCGACGAGCGGCTCGCCGCCGACGTGGCCGGGTTCGTCGACCGGGTGCGCCGGCCGGGCTGGAGCAACGCGCTGGGGCAGAAGCTGCTCCAGCTCACCATGCCCGGGGTGCCCGACGTCTACCAGGGGACCGAGCTGTGGGACCTGTCCCTGGTCGACCCGGACAACCGGCGCCCCGTGGACTTCACCGCCCGGGACGTCCTGCTGGAGCGGCTGGAGTCCGGCCGCCGCCCGCCGGTGGACGCCACCGGGGAGGCCAAGATGCACGTCGTCCGCCAGGCCCTGCACCTGCGCCGCCGCGCCGACCTGCGCGGCTACCTGCCGCTGCCGGCCGCGGGGCCGGCCGCCCGGCACGCCGTCGCCTTCGCCCGCGGCCCCCGGGCCGGGGCGGTGGCGGTGGCCACCCGGCTCCCGGTCGGCCTGGCGGCGTCGGGCGGCTGGCGGAGCACCGTCCTCCCGCTGCCCTGGGGGCGGGGCTCCTGGCGCGACCTGCTCTCCGGCCGCTCCTTCCCGGCCGGCCCGCCCGAGGCCCCGGCCGCGCCCCGCCTGGGCGACCTGCTCTCCCGCTACCCGGTCGCCCTCCTGGTCCGCGAGCCCGCCCCGGATCAGGGCTGACCCCGGGGCGGGCGGTGCGGGCGCGGCGGCGCGCTACGCTGGGCCGCGATCATGGCTACCACGCACGAGGGCGGACGCCCGCCCGTTCTCCGGCGGCTCCGCATGCCCGAATCGGTCCTGGCCGCGCTGGCCTGCCCGCACTGCGGGGCGGGGGTCGGGCCCGCGGGCAACGCGCTGGCCTGCGCCGCCGGGCACTCCTTCGACGTGGCCAAGGAGGGGTACGCCGGCCTGCTCACCGGGGCCCGGCCGGTCGGTACGGCCGATACCGCGGAGATGGTCCGGGCCCGCCAGGAGTTCCAGGAGGCCGGGCACTACGCCCCGCTCGCCGGCCGGCTGGCCGGACTCGCCGCCGAGGCCCTCGGCGGCGCGGAGGGGCTGGTCGCCGACGTCGGCGCGGGCACCGGTTACTACCTGGCCCGGGTGCTGGACGCCGCGCCCGGCGCGACCGGGCTGGCCCTGGACCTGTCGAAGTACGCGCTGCGCCGCGCGGCCAAGGCGCACCCGCGCTCCGGCGCGGCGGCCTGCGACGCCTGGCGCGGGCTGCCGCTGCGCGACGGCTCGGCGGCGCTGCTGCTCAACGTGTTCGCGCCGCGCGACGCCGGCGAGTTCCACCGGGTCCTCCGCCCCGGCGGCGCCCTCCTCGTGGTCACCCCCGGCCCGGGCCACCTGGGCGAGCTGGTGTCCGCCCTGGGCATGGTCTCGGTGGACGCCCGCAAGGAGGAGCGCCTGGAGTCGGCCCTGTCCGACCGCTTCACCCGGGACCGGACCGGGGAGCTGGAGTACCGCATGCTGCTGCCGCACCCCGCCGCCGGCACCGCCGCCGCCATGGGCCCCAGCGCCCACCACCTCTCCACCGAGGAGCGCACCGCCCGGCTCTCCGCCCTCCCCGACCCGGTCGAGGTCACCGCCTCCTTCCGGCTCTCCCTGTTCCGCCCCCGGCCCCCGGCCTGACGGAGCGGCCGGGCCCGCCCGGATTCCTCCGGTCCGGCCCGGTTCCACACGCGGTCCGCCGCCGATGGGACGGACCCGGCGGGCGGGCCGCGCCGCCGGCACCGGGAACTGTGTCCGCCGCCTCCTACCGGGCGCGGTGCGGCCGCTGCTCCGCCTCCCCGCCCGCCTTTCCCGCTCCGGCGGACCCGTGCGGGGCTCCGGGCGTCCCGACCACTTCCAGAGCCACGCTCACCCGCTCCACCGGTGCATCCAGCACCAGGGCGATGGCGTCGCGGGCCATCTCCTCCGCATCGGCCAGGGTGGCGCCGAAAGTATGGATGCGCAGCTCGGGTACGTCCACGGTCCAGGCGCGTCCGTCCCGTTCGCAGCGGGCCCCGTAGCGGAACCGGTCCATTGCCTTCCGCCTCCCAGGTCGTCTCTCCCCGCCGAGGCCGGCGGACGGTCGACAAGGTAGCCGGAGGCGGGGCTCCGAGGCGGGCGAACGGGCGGATCGGTCGCGGAGGTTCCGCAGGGGCGCTGCACCGGCCCGTGCCGGCGTCCTCCGGTGCCGGAAGGGCCGGGGTGCCGGGCGTGGCCGGGGACGGGCCGGGGTAGGTGACCCTCCGTGAACGGTGGCGGGTGCTTCTCGGTGTGGGCTCCTGGGCGGGAGCGGGTGCGGGTCCGGGTCGGCGGGCGGGACCGGGACATGGGGGAGCGGGGCGGAGGGTGGTGGTCGCTGGCCGCCGCGGAGGCGGGCGCGCCCGGCACCGATTACGCGTTCCTGCTCGACGACGACCCGGAGCCCCGCCCCGATCCGCGGGCGGTCTGGCAGCCCGGCGGGGTGCTCGGGCCGTCGCGGGTCTACGACCACGCGGCGTACCGGTGGGCGGACGGCGGCTGGACCGGGCGGGCGCTGCCCGGGTCGGTCCTCTACGAGCTGCACGTGGGCACCTTCACCGCCGAGGGCACCTTCGACGCCGCGATCGGCCGGCTGGACCACCTGGTCCGGCTCGGCGCCGACATGGTCCAGCTGATGCCGGTCAACGCCTTCGAGGGCGTGCACGGCTGGGGCTACGACGGCGTGCTGTGGTACGCGGTGCACGAGCCCTACGGCGGGCCCGACGGGCTCAAGCGGTTCGTGGACGCCTGCCACGCGCGGGGCCTGGGGGTCCTGCTCGACGTGGTCTACAACCACCTCGGCCCGGCCGGCGCCTGCCTGCCGCGGTTCGGCCCCTACTTCACCGGCGGCGAGACCGCCTGGGGGCCCTCGCTCAACCTGGACGGGCCCGGCTCCGACGAGGTGCGGCGCTACGTGGTCGGCAACGCGCTGGGCTGGCTGCGCGACTTCCACCTGGACGGGCTGCGGCTGGACGCGGTGCACGCGCTGCGCGACGGCCGGGCCGCCGACCTGCTCACCGAGCTCTCCGCGGAGGTGGAGGCGCTGGCCGCCGGGGTGCGCCGGCCGCTCTCGCTGATCGCCGAGTCCGACCGGAACGACCCGCGCACCACCGCGCCGCGCGAGGCCGGCGGGCAGGGCATGACCGCGCAGTGGTCCGACGACCTGCACCACGCGCTGCACGCCGCGCTGACCGGGGAGGCGCACGGCTACTACGCCGACTTCGCCGCTCCCGACGCGCTCCCGCGCACGCTGCGCCGGGTCTTCCTGCACGACGGCCGGTACTCCTCGTTCCGCGGCCGGTCGCACGGGGCGCCGGTGGACCCGCGCACCTCCTCCGGCGCCCGCTACCTGGGCTACCTGCAGACCCACGACCAGGTCGGCAACCGCGCGCGGGGGGACCGGATCTCGGCCTCGGCCCCGCCCGCCCTGCTGTGCTGCGGGGCGGCACTGGTGCTCTGCTCGCCCTACACCCCGATGCTGTTCATGGGGGAGGAGTGGGCGGCCTCCACCCCGTGGCGGTTCTTCGCCTCCTTCACCGACCCGGAGCTGGCCGAGGCGGTCCGCCGCGGCCGGGCCCGCGAGTTCGGCGCGAGCGTCTGGGCCGGGGAGGGCGGCGGGCCGGAGGTCCCCGACCCGATGGACCCGGCCACCCGGGACGCCTCGGTGCTGGACTGGGCCGAGCCGGGCGACGAGCCGCACCGCTCGGTGCTGGCCGCCTACCGCGACCTGATCGCGCTCCGGCGGGCCCGGCCCGAGCTGGCCGACCCGAGGCTGGACCGGTTCGAGGTGCGCGCCTCGGCCGACGGGCGGGTGCTGGTGCTGCACCGGGGGCGGCTCCGCCTGGCCTGCAACCTGCGGCCCCGGCCGGCCGAGGCGGAGCTGGACGCCCCGGCCGGCGCGGTGCTGCTGGCCCGCGGCGGGGTCGAGGCGGACGGCCGCGCGCTGCACCTGCCCGGTCACTCCTTCGCGGTGCTGGAGACGGCCGGTGAGACCGACGGATGCGACTGCGAAAACCGTGGAGAAGATTGATGATCACTGCGCTATCGGTTGTCATCAATAAGATTTGCGCGTGAAACAGTTGACTTTTCCGGGAGAGGGTGCTGATCATGGGGCACCGCACAACGTTGACTGCAACGGGCAAGGGGCCATGAGCACGAACGCAGAGAAGGCAGCCGCTCGCGACGACGTCCAGCGACTCTCCGACGCCGCCCGCGACCACCTCTGGATGCACTTCACCCGGCACTCCCCCTACGAGAGCGGGGCGAAGGTGCCGGTGATCACCAAGGGCGAGGGCGTCCACATCTGGGACGCCGAGGGCCGCCGCTACATCGACGGGCTCGGCGGGCTCTTCGTCGTCCAGGCCGGCCACGGCCGCCGCGACATCGCCGAGGCCGCCACCCGGCAGGCGTCCGAGCTCGCCTACTTCCCGCTGTGGAGCTACGCCCACCCGGCCGCGATCGAGCTGGCCGAGCGGATCAGCACCCACACCCCGGGCGACCTGAACCGGGTCTTCTTCACCAACAGCGGCAGCGAGGCGGTGGAGACCGCCTGGAAGCTGGCCAAGCAGTACTTCGCGCTCACCGGCCGCCCGGAGAAGCGCAAGGTGATCAGCCGCTCGGTGGCCTACCACGGCACCACCCAGGGCGCCCTGTCCATCACCGGCGTGCCGGACCTGAAGAAGGTCTTCGAGCCGCTGGTGCCGGGCGCCTTCAAGGTGGCCAACACCAACCTGTACCGGGCCGACGAGATCACCGGCGTCCCCGGCATGGCCGAGGACCCCGAGGCGTTCGGCCGCTGGGCCGCGCACCAGGTCGAGCTGGCCATCCTCGCCGAGGGTCCGGAGACCGTCGCCGCGGTCTTCCTCGAGCCGGTGCAGAACTCCGGCGGCTGCTTCCCGCCGCCCCCCGGCTACTTCGCCGCCGTCCGCGAGATCTGCGACCGGCACGACGTGCTGCTCGTCTCCGACGAGGTGATCTGCGCCTTCGGCCGGGTCGGCGAGATGTTCGCCTGCACCCGCTACGGCTACACCCCGGACATCATCACCTGCGCCAAGGGCATGACCTCCGGCTACGCCCCGATCGGCGCGGCGATCGCCTCCGACCGGGTCTTCGAGCCGTTCCGCCACGGGGACAACACCTTCTACCACGGCTACACCTTCGGCGGGCACCCGGTCTCCTCCGCGGTCGCCCTGGCCAACCTCGACGTCTTCGAGCGCGAGGGCCTGAACGAGAACGTCCGCAAGAACGAGGCGGCGTTCCGCTCCACCCTGGAGCGGCTCAAGGACCTGCCGATCGTCGGCGACGTCCGCGGCGACGGCTACTTCTACGGCATCGAGCTGGTCAAGGACCGCGAGACCAAGCAGACCTTCAACGCCGAGGAGGCCGAGCGGATCCTGCGCGGCTTCGTCTCCGGCGCGCTGTTCGACGCGGGCCTGTACTGCCGCGCCGACGACCGCGGCGACCCGGTCATCCAGCTCTCCCCGCCGCTCACCGCCGACCAGCCGGTGTTCGACGAGATCGAGCAGATCCTGCGCTCGGTGCTGAGCGAGGCCTCCACGCTGATCTAGCCCGGAGCCGGTCCGCGCGCCCGTCCGCCCCGCAGGAGGGAGGGCGGGCGCCGTCCCGTTCCGCCCGCGCCCCGGCCGGTCCGGACCCGCGCCGCCGACGGCCGGGACCAGGGTGGATAAGGTGGGTCCGCCCCCTTTGTCCACCTGTCGGTCCGCTGGTCGGTGAGAGGCGACGCATGCATGACGACCCGCTCGGCAGCGGGGCCCACCCCTCAGGCGCGCGCCCGCGCGTGCTCCTCGTGGACAACCACGACTCCTACACCTGGAACCTGCACCAGCTGATCTGGCAGGTCGCCGGGGTCGAGCCGGTCACGGTCCGCAACGACGAGGTGGACCCGGCCGCCGCCCTCGCCGCCGGCCACACCCACCTGGTGGTCTCCCCGGGCCCCGGCACCCCGCTGCGCGGCGGCGACATCGGCCGCGTCCCCGAACTCCTCGCCGCCTTCCCCGGCCCGGTGCTCGGCGTCTGCCTGGGCCACCAGGCCCTCGCCGCCGCCTTCGGCGGCGCCGTCGAGCGCGCCCCCGAAGCCATGCACGGCAGGGTCGACGAGGTCGCGCACGACGGCGCGGGCGTCTTCGCCGGCCTGCCGCAGGGCTTCCGCTGCGTCCGCTACCACTCGCTGGCCGTCCCCGAGCCGCTCCCCGCCGAGCTGGAGGTCACCGCCCGCGCCTCCGACGGCGTCGTCATGGGGCTGCGGCACCGCACCCGGCCGCTGCACGGCGTCCAGTTCCACCCCGAGTCGGTGGAGACCGAGCACGGCCGCGAGCTGATCGCCAACTTCCTCCGGCAGGGCGCGCCCCCGCGCGCGGCGGACGCGGCGGAACCGCGGCCCGCCCGGAGCCGCCCCGCCGCCGGGGCCCGCCGGCCCCGGCCCGCCTCCGCGCCGGTGCACACCCTGCCGGTGCGGCTGCCCGGCACCGCCGAGGACGTCTTCGGCGCGCTGCACGCCGCCGACGAGCACGCGTTCTGGCTGGACAGCGCCCGCACCGCCTACGGGATGGGCCGGTACAGCCTCCTCGGCTCGGTGGACACCCGCCGCGACCCGCTGCTGCGCTACACGGCCGGCCCCGGCGCCCCGCGCCTGGAGGAGGTGCGCGGCACCGAGGTTCGGGCGCTCGGCGGCGACCTCCTCGGCGAGCTGCGCCGCCGGCTGGAGGCGGACCGGGTCGACCCCGCCGCCTTCCCGCTGCCGTTCCTCGGCGGCCTGGTCGGCTACCTCGGCTACGGCGCGGCCCGCGGCGCCGGACCGGACGGCGCCGGGGCCGGACCGGTCCGCCCCGACCCGCGCGGCCCCGACGCCGCCTTCCTCACCGTCCGCCGCTTCCTCGCCGTCGACCACCTCACCGGAGCCGCCTGGCTGGTGCACGCCGGCGGCACCGCGGCCGAGGCGGGGGAGTGGTTCGACGGCTACCTGGCGCGGCTGCGCGGCGCCGCCCCGCTGCCGCCCGCACCGGAGCCGCCCGGCGCGGCGGCGCGCCCCGGCGTCGACCGCCGCACCTACCTGCGCGACCTGGCCGAGGTGCGGCGCTGGCTGCTGGACGGGGAGAGCTACGAGGCCTGCTACACCTACGGGATCGGCGTCCGGGCGCCGCGCACCCCGGAGGGCCTGTTCGCCGCCTACCGCCGGCTGCGCCGGGACAACCCCGCGCCCTACGGCGCCTATCTGCGCACCGGCGCGCGCACCCTGCTCAGCGCCTCCCCGGAGCGGTTCCTCACCGTGGACGGCGCCGGCTGGGCGCACAGCAAGCCGATCAAGGGCACCGCACCGCGCCGCTCCGACCCGCTGCTGGACGCGGCCGAGGCCGAGCGGCTGCCCGCCGACGCCAAGACGCACGGCGAGAACCTGATGATCGCCGACCTGATCCGCAACGACCTCGGCCGGGTCTGCGAACCCGGGACCGTGCAGGTGCCCCGGCTGATGGGCGTGGAGTCCTACGCCACCGTGCACCAGCTGGTCACCTCGGTGCAGGGGCGGCTCCGCGCCGACCGGGACGCGCTGGACTGCCTGCGCGCGCTGTTCCCCGGCGGCTCGATGACCGGCGCGCCCAAGGAGCGCACCGTGGCGCTGCTGGACGCGCTGGAGGCCGAACCGCGCGGCCCCTACGCCGGCTGCCTGGGCTACCTGGGCTTCAACGGCACCGCGGACCTGAGCATCGTCATCCGCACCCTGGTCTGCGACCCCGCCGGCGCCCGGCTGGGCACCGGCGGCGCGATCACCGCCCTCTCCGACCCGGAGGAGGAGTACCGGGAGACGCTGCTCAAGGCCGCGGCCGTGCTGTCCTGCCTGGGCGCCGAACCGCCCGGGGCGGCCGTTTCATCCGCGGGGGGCGGGCGAGGAAGCTCACCCCGCGCGGCCCCGGCCGGGAGGGCCTCCGGCGCATAGGCTGGCGTCGGTTTCGCGGGGCCCGCAACGGGGCGGCCCCGGGACGACAGGAGATCGGCGTGCACGGAGAGTACAAGGTCCCCGGAGGGAAGCTGGTCGTCGTCGACTTCGACGCGGTGGACGGCGCGCTGCGCAACGTCCGCGTCGCCGGGGACTTCTTCCTGGAGCCGGACGAGGCGCTGGAGGCCATCGACCGCGCGCTGGAGGGGGCGCCGACCGACACCGACGCCCGCGCGCTGGGCCGCCGGATCGAGGCCGCGCTCCCCGAGGAGACCATGATGGTCGGCTTCTCCGCGGAGGCGGTCGGCGTCGCGGTGCGCCGCGCGCTGAGCCGCGCCACCACCTGGCGGGACTACGAGTGGCGGCTGATCCAGGACGGCCCGCACCCGCCCGAGGTGCACATGGCCCTGGACGAGGTGCTCATCCGCGAGGTCGCCGAGCGCCGCCGCCCGCCGACGCTGCGCTTCTGGGAGTGGGACCGCCCCTCGGTGGTGATCGGCAGCTTCCAGTCGCTGCGCAACGAGGTCGACCCGGACGGCGCCCGCCGGCACGGCGTGACCGTGGTGCGCCGGATCAGCGGCGGCGGCGCCATGTTCCAGGAGCCCGGCAACAGCATCACCTACTCGCTGTACGCCCCGGCCGCGCTGGTGCAGGGCATGCCGTTCGCCGACAGCTACGCGTTCCTGGACGACTGGGTGCTGGGCGCCCTGGCCGAGGTCGGCGTGGAGGCCTGGTACCAGCCGCTGAACGACATCACCTCCAAGGGCGGCAAGATCGCCGGCGCCGCGCAGAAGCGGATCACCGCGCACGGCTCCGCGGTCCTGCACCACACGATGATGGCCTACGACATCGACGCCGAGAAGATGACCGAGGTGCTGCGCATCGGCCGGGAGAAGATGTCGGACAAGGGCACCAAGAGCGCCCAGAAGCGGGTCGACCCGCTCCGCCGGCAGACCGGTCTGCCCCGGGAGAAGGTCATGGACGCCATGACCGGCGTGTTCCGCGCCCGGCACGGCCTGGTCGACGACGAGATCACCGCCGGGGAGCTGGCCCTGGCCCAGGAGCTCGCGGTCACCAAGTTCGGCTCCCGCGACTGGACCGCCCGCATCCCTTAGACCGCCGGAGGGAGAAGCCCCGGGCGATGATCTCGACGCTGAGGCCCTGTCCGAACGCCCCGTCGTCAAATGGCCGTTGCAACGAGGAAAACGAGGAACTCGAGGAGGGCCGAGGGGCGGGAGGCACCCCGACCGGGCGCGGCGCCCCGCAGAGCCGAGGTTCGGACCAGCAGCGACGGCGAGGGTAAGGCCGGGGTCCAGGCGATCGCCCGGGCGCGGCGCCTCGCGGAGCGGGGGTTCAAGCGGGCGGCGAGGGCGAGGAGGGGCACCGACCGGTCGGTCGAGTGCGGCGCCTCGCGGGCCCGCCCGCACCCCCAGGGCGCCTTATCCCTGTATGCCCGGTTTGCGGCGGGAGTGGGGGCGCCCTGCGCACCTCGGCGGCACCCCGATTGCATCTACCGGCGAGTAGTAAGCCCTGAGGCCTCCGCCCGCCTCTCGCCGGTTACCCAGAGTGGTCAAGCAGGGCCTCTCGGGAGAACGAAAGCGACATCTCGCCCCCGTGCCGCCCCTGCTCGGATTCCGGCCCCCTGCTTTGCGGCCTCGCGGGCGGCTTGAACCCCCGATCACCGGCCCGAACAGGGCGAATCAGGCCCTCAGAGGCCCGATCCGACCCAGGATGCGCGCCCGGGAATCACCGGGGTGCTCTCGCGGTGCGCAGGGAGCCCCACCTCACCATCACTCCGCGTATTCACTCAGGTCAGAGAGGTGCAGTGGTTTCAGGGGCGGCCGCCCCCGGCACCGAAGCGGCGCGGGCACGGCGATCCCGCCCCCTCTGCCCGCCCCGACGCCCCGCCCTGCTCTGCCGCACTCGACCGACCGGCAGGTCTCCACCGCCGCCTTCGCTGCCCGCTACCTCCGCTCCGCGAGGCGCCGCGCCCGACTGGGGCGCCCGACCACGTCCCAGCCTGCGCCGTCGCCGTCGGCTTGTACCTCCGCTCCGCGGGGCGCCGCGCCGGACCGACCGGCCGGTCCCTCTCCCTGCCGTCGCCGCCCGCTTGTACCTGCACCCCGTGGGGCGCCGCGCTTGACCGACCGGCCGTCCGGTTCCCGGTGGCCGGCTCAGTGCAGCGGCAGGTGCTTGGCGATGACCTCGTTCATCACCTCGTAGGTCCCGCCGCCGATGCTGAACACCCGGGCGTCGCGGTAGTGCCGCTCGACCTCGCTGCCGCGGAGGAACCCCTCGCCGCCGTGCAGCTGGACGGCGCCGTCGACCACCTGGTCGAGCGCCTCGGTGGCGGTGTTCTTGGCCATCGCGACCTCGGCGACCGGCTCCTCGCCGGCCTGGGCGCGCTCGGCGATCCAGCGCACGTAGGACCGCGCCACCCGGGTGCGCCGGTGCATCTCGGCGAGCCGGTGGCGCAGCACCTGGCGGCGGGCGAGCGGCTCGCCGAACGCGGTCCGCTCGCGCATCCGGCGCGCGCTGAGCTCGACGCAGCGCTGGGCGATGGCGCACGCCTGCACGGCCATGCCGATCCGCTCCGCCGCGAACTGGTGCATGATCTGGAAGAACCCCGTGTCCTGCTCGCCGACGAGGCGGTCGGCCGGCACCCGCACGTCGGCGAAGGACAGCTCCGCTGTGTCGGAGCAGCGCCACCCCATCTTGTCGAGCCTGCGCACGGCGGAGAAGCCGGGCGTCCCCCGGTCGACCACGAACAGCGAGATGCCCCGGTGCCCGGCGCCGGAGGTCCGGGCCGCCACGGTGACGAAGTCGGCCCGGTGGCCGGAGGTGATGAACGTCTTGGACCCGTTGATCACCCAGTGGTCGCCGTCGCGGACCGCGCGGGTGCGCAGCCCGGCCACGTCGGAGCCGGCGTCCGGCTCGGTGATCCCGAGCGCGCTGACCTTCTCCCCGGCCAGCGCGGGCCGGACGTAGTCGCGGGCGAGGTCCTCGCGCCCGCTGCGGACCAGGGCGGGCAGCGCGATGGAGCAGGTGAACAGGGAGGCCAGCACCCCGCTGGGGACACCGGACAGGATCAGCTCCTCGGAGGCGACGAGCTGGTCCAAGGACTCCCCGGCCCCGCCGACCCGCTCGGGCTGGCCCAGGCCGAGCAGGCCCAGGGCGCCCGCGGCGCGGTGCAGCGACCGCGGCAGCTCGCCGGCGTCCTCCCACTCCTCCACGTGCGGCAGGATCTCCTTGGCCGCGAAGGCGCGCACGGTCTCCCGGAGGGCGGTGCGCTCCGGGGTGTTCCACAGGTCGGCGGGGGCTCCGGCAGGGGTCATCGCTCACGCTCTCATCCGTGTTCGGCCCGAGCCGCGGCTCGGGGAGGGGCCACGGCGACGGAAGGGGACCTCGCCACCGCCTCCGGAATGAGACCCGGGTCGCTTGCCGGGCACAGTCTCACGGCCCGGGGCCGATCGGGTCAACGGCCCCCGGACCGCCCGCGGGCGGCCGCCGGGGCTTCCGCGCCGGCGGCGCCCCGTACCGGCGGACGCCCCCGGGGACCGGGGCCCTGGGGCGGCTCCCCGGGCCGGGGGCCGTCCCCGGTTCTCCCGTCCGGTCCGCCGGCGGCTCGCGGCGCGGCCGGCGGCCGGGACCTCTGCCCGCCGGCCGCCGCCCGCGTGGGGGCGCCGGGGCCGCTGGTCCGCTTCCCGGACCGGGCGCCGCCGCACCCGTTCCTTCCGCCCGGTCCGGGAAGCGGACCTCATCCGGGACGGCCGCCGGCCGGGTTCTCCGTGCGGCGGTCCGCCGGAGGCGGCGCGCCCGCCCGCGCGGGCCGCCCGTTCCGCCCGGCCCGGCCCCGGGCGCCCGCTCATTCGGCGATCAGCACCTCCAGGGTGCGCGGGCCGTGCACGCCCTCCACCCGCTGCAGTTCGATGTCGCTGGTGGCCGAGGGGCCGCTGATCCAGGTCTGGGGCAGGGCCGGGGAGAGCCGGGCCACCGCCTCCGGCACCGAGTCGACCACCTGGTCGGCCCGGACCACGCACAGGTGGTAGTCGGGGACCAGGGTGAGGGCGCGGCGCCCCTGGCGCTCACCGGTGTCCAGGACGATGGTGCCGGTCTCGGCGATCGCCACCGAGCAGCCGGTGACCACGCCGTCCACCGCGTCCAGCTCGGCCACGCCGAGCACCGGGCCGCCGCCGGGCGGGGCGTCCCGGACCACCTCCGCCGGGCAGGAGGCGAACCACTCCCCGGGGGCGTCGGCGGGGGCGGCGACCCGGGCCGCGCCGCGCCGCCGCAGCGCCTCGGCGACCGCCTCGCCGACCCCGGCGGCGGGCACCCGGCGCACCAGCGCCCGGTAGTCCGCCAACCGGTCCGCCAGCAGGTCCGGCGCGGGCCCCTGGCCGTGCGCGCGCCGGTAGCCGCGCGGCACCTCGACGTCCTCGGCGGCCTCGCCGCGCGGCACGTCGGACAGGGCGGCGCGCACCCGGGCCAGGATCCTCTCCCTCGAACCGGTCACCGCTCCCCTCCCTCGCGGTCCGCGCGCCCGCCGGCGGCGCCGGGGCCGCTCCCCCGGGCGCGCTCCCGCTCGTGCTCGCGCCACCAGTCCCGGAACGGGCGGGGCGGGATGTCGGGGAGGTCGCGGGTGTCGGTCCACCCGGCGGCGGGGCCGGGCAGCCGGCGGGGCACCGCGCCGCGCGCCGCCGACGCGGCGCGCTGCGCCATGTTCAGCAGCCGGTGGTCGCCGAGCACCGCCTCGGCCGCGGACATCGCGGCCCGCTCCGCGGCGTGTCCGGGCCCGGACGCGACCCGCTCGCGCAGGTGCACCAGGATCTCCGGGATGTCGATCGCCACCGGGCACACCTCGTAGCAGGCGCCGCAGAGCGACGAGGCGTAGGGCAGCGACGCCTCCATCGGCCCCTGCACGCCGCGCAGCTGCGGGGTGAGGACCGCGCCGATCGGGCCGGGGTAGACCGAGCCGTAGGCGTGCCCGCCGGAGCGCTCGTAGACCGGGCAGATGTTCAGGCAGGCCGAGCAGCGGATGCAGCGCAGCGCCTGGCGGCCCACCCGGTCGGCCAGGGTGTCGGTGCGGCCGTTGTCCAGCAGCACCAGGTGCACGTCCTGCGGGCCGTCGCCGGGGGCGGCCCCGGTCCACACCGAGCTGTAGGGGTTCATCCGCTCCCCGGTGGAGGAGCGCGGCAGCAGCTGCATGAACACCTCCAGGTCGGCCCAGGTCGGCACGAGCTTCTCGATGCCGACCACGGAGATGAGCGTCTCCGGCAGGGTCAGGCACATCCGGCCGTTGCCCTCCGACTCCAGCACCACCAGGCTCCCGGTCTCGGCGACCGCGAAATTGGCGCCGGAGACCGCGACCCGGGCGTTCAGGAACTTCTCCCGCAGGTGCACCCGGGCCGCCTCGGCCAGCTCGCGCGGGTCGTCGCCGAGCCCCTCCGGCGCCGGCACCCCCCACTCGGCCATCCGCCGCGCGAAGATCTCCCGGATCTCCGCGCGGTTGCGGTGGATCGCCGGCACCAGGATGTGCGACGGGAAGTCGTCGCTGAGCTGCACGATCAGCTCGGCCAGGTCGGTCTCGTAGGCGGTGACGCCGGCGCGGGCGAGCGCTTCGTTCAGCCCGATCTCCTGGGTGGCCATCGATTTGACCTTGACCACCTCGCGCTCGCCGGTGGCGCGCACCAGCCGGGTCACGATGGCGTTGGCCTCCGCGGCGTCGGCGGCCCAGTGCACGGTGGCGCCGGCCGCGGTCGCCCTCTCCTCCAGCTGCTCCAGGTAGCGGTCCAGGTGCCGCAGGGTGCGGTCCTTGATCGCCCGGCCGGCGGCGCGCAGCTCCGCCCAGTCGTCCAGCTCGCCGACGGCCTCGCCGCGCTTGCCGCGGATGGTGTGCGTGGCCTTGCGCAGGTTGTGCCGGAGCTGGGCGTCCTGCACGGCCCGCCGGGCCGCCGCCGGAAACGACGGCATGCCGATGAAAGTGCCGCTCATACCCGGGCCGGCTCCTGTTCGGTCGAGGCGAGGATCTCCGCGAGGTGCACGGTCTTCACACCGGCCCGCTCCCGCCGCAGGGTGCCGCCGATGTGCATCAGGCAGGAGTTGTCCACCGCGCACACCACCTCCGCGCCGGTGGAGGCGATGCCGCGGGCCTTGTCCGAGCCCATCGCGGCGGAGACGTCGGGGTTCTTCACCGCGAAGGTGCCGCCGAAGCCGCAGCACTCCTCCGCGCCGGGCAGCTCCTTCAGCTCCAGGCCGCGCACTTCGCGCAGCAGCCGGTAGGGGCGGTCGCCCAGGCGGAGCAGGCGCAGGCCGTGGCAGGTCGGGTGGTAGGTGACGGTGTGCGGGAAGTACGCGCCGACGTCGGTCACCCCGAGCACGTCCACCAGCAGCTCGGACAGGTCGTGGACCCGGGGCGCGAGCTCGGCGGCGGCGCGGGCCAGCCGGCTGCCCTCCTCGGCGAGCCGGGGGTGGTTGTCCCGGATCATCGCGGCGCAGGAGGCGGAGGGGGCGAGCACCGCGTCGGCCCCGGTGCCGGCGAAGGCGGTGGCGAACCGGACCGCCAGCCGCTGGGCGTCGCGCCGGTAGCCGGTGTTGTAGTGCATCTGCCCGCAGCAGGTCTGCGCCTCGGGGAAGACCACCTCGTGGCCCAGCCGCTCCAGCAGCCGGACGACGGCGCGCCCGGTGTCCGGATAGAGCGTGTCGTTGACACAGGTGATGAACAGGGCGATCCGCATGCGCTCCCTCGTCCGTGCGCTCGTGGCCCGCCTCGGCCGGTGCGGGCCGGCCCGGCCCCGTCCCCGGTGGGGGCGCGGGACCGGTCGGTGACGACTCTAGGACCGGGGCGCGGCGGCGCCCCGGCTCCGGGGGAGCGTGTCGGCGCACCGCCCCGCCGCCCCCGGCGGTGCCCCCGCGGCGCCGCGGGGCCGCCGGGGTCCGCCGGCGGCTCGCGGCACCGGGGCACCGGGGGAGGGGCGCGGACGGGAACCGCTCGCGCCCCTCCCTGCGGCTCAGGCCGCGGCCAGCAGCTGCCGCTGCGTGCCCAGCCCGTCGATCTCCAGCTCCATCACGTCGCCCTCCCGCAGGTAGGGGGTGCCCGGCCGGGTCATCGCCGGGCCGGCGGGGGTGCCGGTGATGATGACGTCGCCCGGGCGCAGCGCCATGAAGTGGCTGAGGTGGTGGACCAGGTAGGCGACGCCGAACAGCATCGCCCCGGTGCTGCCCTCCTGGACCAGGGAGCCGTTGACGCGGAGCCGCAGCCCCAGCGGCGCGGTGCCGCCGCCGTCCAGCTCGTCCGGGGTGACCAGCCAGGGGCCCAGCGGGGTGAAGGTCTCGAAGGACTTGCCCTTGCCCCACTGGCCGCCGTGGCCGAACTGGTGCTCCCGCTCGGTGACGTCGTTGGCGATGGTGAAGCCGGCGACGGCGGCCGCGGCCTCCTTCTCCGAGGCCAGGTAGCGGGCGTGCCGGCCGATCACCACGGCCAGCTCCACCTCGTGGTCGGTGGCGGAGCACCCGCGCGGGATGAGCACCCGGTCGCGGGGGCCCACCACGGTGTCGGTGGGCTTGATGAACACGATGGGGCGCTCCGGCGGCTCGGCTCCGGTGGCCGCCGCGTAGTCGGAGTAGTTGGTGCCGATACCGATCAGCTTGCCGTTCGGGGAGACCGGCGGGCCGATCCGGGGCCCGCCCTCCCGCCCGGCGCCGGCCGCGCCCTCCAGCGGGGGCAGCGCGCCCCCGGCGAGGGCGGCGCGGACCCGGTCCGGGCCGTCCCCGGAGAGGAAGGCCCCGTCGACGTCGGGGGTGATGCCGGAGATGTCCAGCGGGGTCCCGTCGGCGGAGAGCACCGCGGGGCGCTCCGCTCCGGGCGCACCGATGCGCAGGAATTTCAAGGCGTTCTCCCGTCCAGCGGCGGCTCTCGGGCGGCGGGCCGCACCGAGATCGCGTCGATTGGTCTGATGAGTCGTTCGTGGCTGTCGGCCGATCGACGTTGAATAGCCGGTTCGCCTCGGTTTCACCCGAGAGGGGTCGAGTGAGTGGTCTGATCTCTTCTACGTGCAGTGCGAGAGTGGTGTCAAGATGGTGTGCGAAAGAGAAGCGGACGAGAACCCCGGCGGCCCCGCGCCCCCGGCCCGCCGGAGCGGAAGGACCCTGCGTGACCACCCCTGACGGCCTGCAAGGCGCCGCGGCGCGGATGCCGGTGACCCGGCGACCGGTCGAGCGGATCAAGGAGATGATCGCCGAGGGCGAGCTGAGCCCCGGCGACCGGCTGCCCACCGAGCGGGAGCTGTCCGCGGCGTTCGGGGTCTCGCGCAGCTCGCTGCGCGAGGCGGTGCGCACCCTGACCACCCTGGGCGTGCTGGAGGTGCGGCACGGCGCCGGCGTCTACGTCACCGGCCTGCGCCCGGTCGACCTGCTGGAGACCTTCTCGGTGCTGGCCGAGATCTCCCAGGGCGACACCCTGATCGAGGTGCTCCAGGTGCGCCGGATGCTGGAGCCGGCCGCCACCGCGCTGGCCGCCGCCCGCGCCACCGACGAGCAGCTGCGGCGGATCGGCGCCATCCTGGAGCGGATGGCGGAGGGCGGCGGCGAGCGCGAGGCCGTCGCCGCCGACCTCACCTTCCACCAGGCGATCGTGCAGACCACCGGGAACGCGACGCTGGCCGCGATCAACGACGGGCTCTCCTCGCGCACCTTCAACGCCCGGGTGTGGAGCGGCCACCGCGAGGCCGGGCAGACCGCCCGGCTCCGCGACGACCACCAGCGCATCTACCAGGCCCTGCTCGCCCGGGACCCGGACGCCGCCCGCGCCGCCGCCACCATGCACGTGATGGAGGTCGAGCGCTGGCTCCGCTGCGACCTCCACCGCGAAAAGGGGACCCGTCCGGGCGGAGCGGAGCAGGCCCCCCGCCCCGAACCCGCCTGAGACCGCCGCCGGGGAACGGGGTGAGCGGGCGCCCTTCCGCGCCCGCGCCCCTTTCCCGCCAGCGGCCCCGAGCGGCCGCCGCGCGGAGGCGCGGCCGACTCCGCCCGGCGCCCGGCCCGGAGGGTCAGCGGGGGCGCCAGCGCAGCGGCAGGTGGCTGATGCCGTTGATGAAGTTGGAGGTCAGACGGGTCGGCGGGCCGTCGGGTTCGGGGCGGTGCGCCAGCCGGAGCAGCTCGGTGAAGAACGCGTGCATCTGCATCCGGGCGAAGTGCGCCCCCATGCACAGGTGCGGGCCGTCCCCGAAGGCGAGGTGGGGGTTGGGGGAGCGGGCGACGTCGAACCGGTGCGGGTCGGGGAGGGCGCGCTCGTCGAAGTGGGCCGAGCAGTGGTAGACGACCACCTTGTCGCCCGCCGCGATGCGCCGCCCGGCCAGCTCGGTGTCCCGGACCGCGGTCCGGCGGAAGGTCAGCACCGGCGGGTGCCAGCGCAGCATCTCCTCCACCGCCGAGGGGAGCAGCGACGGGTCGGCCTCCAGCCGGGCGAGCTCGCCCGGGTGCTCCAGCAGCGCCAGCAGCCCGCCGGGCAGGGCGCTGCGCACCGTGTCGTTCCCGGCGACGACCAGCAGGAAGAAGAACATCCGCAGCTCGGAGTCGTCCAGCCGGCGGCCGTCCACCTCGGCCTGGACCAGGGCGGTCATCAGGTCCTCGGCGGGGCGGCGGCGCTTCTCCCCGGCCAGCTCGGAGGCGTAGTCGAACATGTCGCCCAGCATCCGCGGCGAGCGCGGGTTGACCGGGCGGCCGTCGGAGCCGGTCACCAGGTGGGCGTGCTCGGCGTCCTGGTAGCCGATGACGCGGTTGGTCCAGGCCAGCATCAGATGCCGGTCCCCGGGTGGGACGCCGAGCAGCTCGCCCAGGTTGGCCAGCGGGAAGTCGTCGGTGACGTCGGCCGGCAGGTCGCAGCGCCCGCGCCGGGCCGCCTCCTCCAGCAGCGCGCGGGCCCGCGCGGAGACCGCGGCGCCGAACCGCTCCAGCCGCCGCCGGGTGAACACCGAGCTCGCCACCCGGCGCAGCCGCATGTGCTCGGGCGGGTCCATGTTGAGGATGGTGCGTCTCAGGAACGGCAGGTCACCGGGGTCCGGGTCGCGGATCTGGGTGGCGCCGGCGTGCGAGGAGAACACCTCCGGGGTGCGCAGGACGTGCCGCACGTCGGCGTGCCGGGTGACCGCCCAGAAGCCGGGCCCGGCCGGCCACGGCCCCACCTCGTGCTCCTCCTGCCAGGACACCGGGTCGGTGTCGCGGAGCAGCCGCAGCGCCCGGTGCGGCAGCCCTTCGGCGAACACCCGCGGGTCGAAGACGTCCGGGGCGGCGCCCGCCGGGGCGCCGGTGCTCACGCGACCCCCGCCAGGTGCCGCTCGATGAGCGTGGCCACCGCCACCGGGGTCTCGTCGACGGCGTAGTGCCCGGCGTCGCCCAGCACCTCGATCTCGGAGTCGGGGTACCACTGCTGGAAGGTGCCGGCCATGGCCGGCGCGCCGAGGGCCGGGTCGTGCCCGCCGACGATCAGCCGCACCGGCACCGGGCTGCCCTCGATCTCGCCGTGGAAATCGGTGTCGGCCCAGGCCTTCAGGTAGGCGGCGAAGGCGTCCCGGTCGGAGGCGGAGACCGAGTGGGCCACCATGGCGTCCAGCCACACCCCGGTGAGCCGGTTGCCGGTGGTCATGTCGATGATGGCGCGGCGCTTGGCCGGGTCGTCCGCGGCGCCGTCGAACAGCGCCCGGGTCTCGGCGTCGAACGGCACCCCGCCGGCCGGCACCGGCGAGATGCCGACCAGCCCGCGGACCCGCTCCGGGGCGTCGGCCAGCACCCGCTGCATCACGCTGCCGCCCATGGAGTGCCCGACCATGGAGAACCGCTCCCAGCCGAGCGAGTCGGCGAGTGCCAGGACGTCCGCCGCGGCCTCGGCCAGGGTGTAGTCGCCCGGTTCCGACCGGCGCTCCCCGTAGCCCCGGTAGTCGGGGAAGACGTAGCTGAAGGCGCCGCCGTCCAGGTGCGGCCAGAGCGGCGCCCAGGACGCCCCCGAACCGAACCAGCCGTGCAGCGCCACCACGGGGTGCGGGCCCCCGCCGACCCGGTGACCGCCTCCGCCCATCGGCGTCTCCTCTCACTCGCGGTACGGATGTGAGGAGCCTCACCCGCCGCGGGGGCGGGCGTCAAGGGCGCCGTGCCAGCCTGTGGACGGAGGCGGCCGGAGGTGATCAGCCCGCGCCGGGCGGACCGCCGAGCGGACCGCCGGCCGGCGGTGCGGGCGGCGCCGGCGGTCCCGGCGGCGGACCCGCGGGCCGCGGGCCGCCCGGCATCGGGGGCGCGTACGGCGGGTGCGGCCGGTTCGGAGGCTGCGGCGGGTGGGCGTGCAGGACCGGAGGCGCCGCGGGGCCCTGCTCGCGGGGGGCGCCGAACACGGCGATCAGCAGCATCACCACCGCCGCGGCCGGCAGCAGCGGGCCTGCGAAGTTCCACACCGGCATCAGCACGTCCTGCATCAGCGCGGAGAAGGACGAGGGGGGACCGGGGGTGAAGCCCAGGCTGTAGGCGAAGAAGGCGTAGTAGACCCGGATCGCCGCGGAGAGCAGCGCGTACACGATGAACAGGACCCCCGCGGCGGCGATGAGCCCGCGGGAGTTCTGCGCCCGGCCGGCGCGGATCAGGACGACCAGGCCCGCCACGCCCGCCAGGGCGGAGAGGGCGGCTCCGAGGCCGCTGAGGATGTAGGCGAACACTAGTGGCGGACTCCGTTCGGTCCGGGGTGCGGCGGGAAGGGGCCCGGGCCGCCCGGCTGCGGCGCCGGGGCGCCGGCCATCGCGGGCGCGGGCGCGGGCCGCTTGGCGCGCCGGGTGGCGGCCAGGCCGAGCAGCAGGAACCCGACCCCCTCCAGCAGCACTCCGAGCAGGCCGACCAGCTGGGACAGCGGGGTGAGCAGCTCCTCGTCGAGGGTCCCGTACAGGTTGCCGATCACGAACATGTTGACCAGGAAGACCAGCTGCGCGCCGAGCATCAGGACCAGGCCGGTCAGGGCCGTCCCCCGGGCCGCCTTGGGGACCTTGGCGATCAGGGCGAGCCCGACCACCGCGGCGATGGTGAGCGGCGCCACGCTGAACACCTGCATGAGTATTGGGGGCATCGGGCCTCCGGGGCTGTGAAGAGCGGGAGCGGCGCCCCTCCTGGGTGCGCCGGACGACGATGCTACCGCCGGGGCCCGACCGGCCCGCCGCGGCGGAGCCCCGCTCCCCGGTCCGCCGGCCTCCTCCGCAGCGCAGGGAGCCCGCCCCTCCCTCCCCCCGGGCGGGCGGAGCCGGCCCCGCGGACTCCGCCCGGTCCCGGCCCGCCGCGCCGCTCGGCCCGCCGGGAGGCGCGCACGCCCCCGCACCGGGAACGGGCCGGCCTCGGACGGGGCGACGGGAGAGGGCCGCGGAACCGGCCCCTCCCGCCGGGGCGGGCCCGGCCCTCAGTCCGGGGCGCCGCACCAGTCGCGCAGTGCGGCGCGGACCCGCTGCGGCTCCGGTCCCAGGCCGCTCCAGGCCAGGTAGCCGTCCGGGCGGACCAGCAGCACATCCATGGTGGACAGGCCCAGGCCGTCGGCGCGGACCGCGTCGACGCGGTCGGACCACTCCGCGGCCTGCGCGGCGGCCGCGCCGTCCGGGGAGGCGTCGACCAGGGTGAACCGGTCGCGGTGAGCGCGGGCGTGCAGCCGGCCGCCGGACTCCTCGGGCAGCGGCAGGTCGGGGACGCGGTGGCCGATCGAAGGGGTCTCCTCGATGCCGGGCGGGGCAGGGTAGCGCACGTTCAGAGCGGAGACGGTGCGGCGCACGCGCCGCCGCACGGCGGGCCGGTCCAGCAGGGCGGGCAGCATGTAGGGGCGGAAGGGCCGCACCGGCGCGGGGGCGGTGGCGACCCGCAGGATGGTGTCGGTCAGCCGCAGCGCGGTGCGCCCCGCCGGGTGCCGCTCGGCCTGGTAGGTGTCGAGCAGCCACTCCGGGGCCCGGCCGCGGTGCGCGGCGATGAGCTTCCAGGAGAGGTTGGCGGCGTCCTGGATGCCGGTGTTCATGCCCATCGCGCCCAGCGGCGAGTGCACGTGCGCGGCGTCGCCGGCGAGGAAGACCCGCCCGGAGCGGTACCGGTCGGCCTGGCGGCGCTCGCTGAGGAAGCGGGTGGACCAGCCGATCTCCGCCGCGCCGAAGTCGTCGCCGGCGATCCGGCGCAGCGACTCGCGGACCTGCTCCAGGGTGAGCGAGGCGTCGGCGGGCACGTCCTGCACGGTGCGGTCCCAGATGACCGCGCGGAACCAGCCGTCTCCGTAGGGCGCCAGCAGGCCCACCCCGGCGTCGGCCATGAACGGGTTGAGCGCGCCCTCCAGGTCCGCCTTGAGCAGCACGTCGGCCAGGAGGATCCGGTCGGGGTAGCTGCGCCCGGGGAACCCGGCGCCGATGAGGTCGCGCACCGCGCTGTGCGCGCCGTCGCAGCCGACCACGTGGTCGGCGGTGAAGACCCGGCCGTCGGCGGTGGTCACCGCGGCGCCGCGGGCGTCCTGCTCCAGCCCGGTGACCTCGGCGCCGTGCACGACCTCCGCGCCGAGGTCCAGGGCGCGCTCCAGCAGCGCCGCCTCGGTGCGCGCCTGCTTGAGGATGAGGACGAAGGGGAACCGGCTCTCCGGATGGCGCAGGTCGAGCGCGGCCGAGGCGTTCCCGACGCGTACCCGGACCTCGGGCAGCCCGGTCCCCTCGGCGACCAGGCGGTCGGCCAGGCCGCGCATGTCCAGCAGCTCCAGTGAGCGGGCGTGCAGGCCGAACGCCCTGGTCAGGTTGGACTCCTCGGTGCGGCGCTCCAGCACGGTGACGGGGACGCCCGCTTCGGCCAGGTCCCCGGCGAGCAGCAGCCCGGTGGGGCCGGCTCCGACGATGACGACGCTCATCCGATCCTCCTCGGATCACTTTCCTGAGACTCGAAGTATCACAACTCAAGTGATACTCCCGGTATCTGATACTGTCAATCCCAGAAAAGATGATCGTTTCGGAGCGCTTCCTTGGAGGGATCGGGATGAGTGGGGCGACCGCGCGGCGGGGGCGGGCACCGGACCCCGGGGTCGACGATGCGATCCGCGCCGCGGTGCTCGGCCTGCTCGCCGAGCGCGGCGCCGACATGACCTTCGACGAGGTCGCCGCGCGCGCCGGGGTCGGCCGCGCCACCGTGTTCCGCCGCTTCCCCACCAAGCGGGACCTGATCCTGTCCGCGGCGGCCTCGCAGAGCACCGGGCTGATCCACCCGCCCGCCACCGGGACGCTCCGCGGCGACCTGGAGGCGCTGGCCGCCATCGCCATGGAGGTCTTCGGCGAGCCCGCCCGCTCCGGCCTGGTCCGCGCCATGGCCGCCGAGTCCGCCCGGGACCCCGCCTTCGCCGAGCTGTTCCGCACCCTGCTGGACCGGCGCACCGAGATCTTCGCCGAGGTGCTCGGCCGGCACGTCGCGACCGGCGAACTCCCCCCGGAGACCGACCCCCTCATCGTCGCCGACCTGGTCTCCGGGATGCTGGCGCTGCGCCTGATGAGCCGCCGCGACCTCCCCGGCCCCGAAGAGCGCGCCCGCATCGTCGACCTCCTGGTCGCCGGCCTGACCGGCGCCCGGACCCCGGACGCGCGCACGCAGGACGCGCCCGCACCGCGGCCGCCCGCGCGGAACGGACCCGCACCGGACGCACCGGCGCGGAACGCGCGGCCTCCGGAGGCCGCCCCGCACCCCGACCGGTGGCAGGATCAAGGCATGGAACGCACGCTTCACCTGACCGGAGACCCCGGGGCCGACGCCCTCCTCGCCGAGGAGCCCCTCGCTCTCATGCTGGGAATGCTCCTGGACCAGCAGATCGCGATGGAGGTCGCCTTCGCCGGCCCGAAGAAGATCGCCGACCGCCTCGGCTCCCTGGACGCCGCCGACATCGCCGCCCGCGACCCCGAGGAGCTCGCCGAGGTCTTCGCGCAGACCCCCGCGGTGCACCGCTTCCCCTCCTCGATGGCCAAGCGGGTCCAGGCGCTCTGCGCCGCCCTGGCCGCCGACTACGGGGGCCGCGCCGAAGCCGTCTGGACCGAGGGCGCCCCGGACGGCCGCGAACTCCTCCGCCGCCTCAAGGCCCTCCCCGGCTACGGCGACCAGAAGGCCCGCATCTTCATCGCCCTCCTCGGCAAGCAGATGGGCGTCCACCCCGCCGGCTGGCGCCAGGCCGCCGGCGCCTACGGCGAGGAGGACGCCCGCCGCTCCATCGCCGACGTCGTCGACGAGCAGACCCTCACCGAGGTCCGCGACTTCAAGAAGGCCGCCAAGGCAGCCGCCAAGAAGAAGGGCTGAGGCGCGGGGCGGCCCCCGCCGCCCGGGAAGCGGCCGGCACCGGGCCGACCTTCATCTTCAGGTCGGTGCCGGCCGCGAGGCTGCCGAGGCCGAAGAGCCGGTGGGCGTCCGGGCGCGGGAGAGGGGAAACGTTCAGGTGCTCCGGTGCAGTGGGCGTATCGCCAGGACGGAGCCGTCCGGGTGCCGGGAGACGGGGCCGCCCCACCGCTCGTCCCAGATGACGGGCTTCTCGGACCACTCGGCCATCCGGGCGTGGACCTCGCGGCGGTACTGCTCCACCTTTCTCTCTTCCACGAGGTCGAACAGGTATTTCGGGATTCCAGAGAAGGCGTCCAGGCGATTATCGCCCAGCCGGAACACGTGGTCCGTGCCGGTGAAGGGGAGACCGAAGAATTCCTCGCCGTGGACGTTGCGGATGCTTCCGGTGACGGAGTGGGCGAAGGCGGAGAAGTATTTCTTTCCTTGGCCTTCGGTGAGGTAGCCGGAGGCGACTTCGCCGTCGCCGGTGAAGGCGGCCAGGCCGGCCATGGCGGTGTGCGCCAGCACCCGCTGGAACCATTCGCCGTTCTCCGGTTCGATATGGAATCCGGGGACGTTCTCTGCGGGCCCGCCCCGTGGATCCGGGCGGTCGATTCCCGGGAATTCATTGCGGGATTCGACTCTGCGGTCCAGGTTCCCGCTCGGAGGGCCCAGGGGCCGGTCCGAACCTGAGGCCTCCAAGGCGTAGACCGTGATGGGCCGCTCCGTGTCCAGCGCGGTGCTGAACGCCATGCACGGGGTCCGGTTCCACGGGCCGATGTGCACGGCCTCGACCCGGGCGGAGGAGTCCGCCAGCTGCCGGTGGGCACTGGCAGGGGTGCTGTGGTTGCCGCGGAAATCGGCGGGGAACACCCGCGAGGGTTCCCCGGGCTTCCAGACCTCGAAGAAGCAGGCGAGGCGCTGCTTGCGGCCCGACAGGCTCCCCTGGCCTTTCCGGTGCCTCCCGTCGTCGGCGCTCAGGGCCCATCCGGCCTGCAGGGCGGTATCGGCGGGGATGAGCGAGACCATGTGCCCGGGGTAGCGTTCCCGCAGGATGTGCTCGGCCAGGACGATTCCGAACCCGGTGCCCAGCTCATCGGAGCGGAGTCGCTTGTAGTAGGCGGAGGCCACCCTCTGGGAGGCGGAGGAGAGAACCATGCTCCCCCGCGTTCGCGCGGAATCGGGAGAGAGGTCCAGGCCGTATTTCAGGCCGCCCCAGTGCTCGGACAGGCCGCGTGCGGCCCCCTTCCGGGTCAGAGTGAGAGAGCGGGCGAGCGCGTGCAGGACGCTCCACGGCGTCGTCACCAGGCCGCCGCTCGCCCCGGGGACCGGGGACAGGCCGGGTTTCCTGCGCAGGGCACCGGTTCCGCGGCCGGATTCCTTCCGCTTCTCCTCTCTCTTCTCATCGTCCTTCGCCGCCGCTTTCTCCACCTTCCCGGCCAGAGCAGAGGACGAATGGATTGCGACGGCCGCTTCTTTCACGAGGTCTTCGAGAACTTTTTCTGGTTTCGCCAAAATCGCTCCCATCGGCCCGTGGGGGGTGATGCGGGCCGTGTCGGAGATTATCCGTTGGGAAATGCCTGCCTGCAAGGGGCGCGGTTCCGCAAACGGGTTAGCGGGCCGCCTGATAACGCAACAGGAGTCTCCGGCCTCCAGAACGTCTGGTTTCAAAGGGGCTGGAGACAGGGCCCGCATCTCATGGGAGCCTGCACAGGCGGCTTTCCGGGAGATGGCCGTATCCGGTCAGGCGCCGGAGAGAGCGCTCGGTCTCATGAGCTGAGGGCCGGGCACCCGCGCGGGTGCCCGGCCCTTTTCTTCTCTCCGGTGTGGGGCGGCTAGACCTTGAGGCGGTCGGCGTCGCCGCCGCCGTCGGGGTCGCCCGGGGTTTCGTGGGCCGGGGCGGAGGGCTGTGCCTCGGCGGTCGCCTGGGCGGCGGTCGCCTGGGCGGTGGCCGCTGCGGTGCGGCGGCTCTTGAGGAGGCTGGCGGCGGCGGTGACCAGCAGGGTGAGGAGGATGACGACCAGGGAGAGCAGGGTGGGGATCTCCGGGACCGGCCAGGTGGTGGTCTCGTGCACGGCGTGCAGGATCAGCTTCACGCCGATGAAGCCGAGGATCACGGCCAGGCCGTGGCTGAGGTAGACCAGGCGGTCCAGGAGGCCGCCGATGAGGAAGTAGAGCTGGCGCAGGCCCATCAGCGCGAAGGCGTTGGCGGTGAAGACCAGGTAGGGCTCCTGGGTGATGCCGAAGATCGCCGGGATGGAGTCCAGGGCGAACAGGATGTCGGTCATGCCGACGGCGATCATCACCATCAGCATCGGGGTGACCATGCGCCTGCCGTCGATCCGGGCGGTCAGCCGGGAGCCGTGGTAGTCGTCGGTGGTCGGCAGGACCTTGCGGATCGCGCGCAGGGCCGCGTTCTCCTTGAACTCCTCGTCCTCGTCGCCGCCGGCGATCAGCTTCCAGGCGGTGAACAGCAGGAACGCGCCGAACAGGTAGAACACCCCGGCGAAGGCGCTGACCGCCGCCGCGCCCAGGGCGATGAACAGGCCGCGGAAGAGCAGGGCCAGGGCGATGCCGACCAGCAGTACGCGCTGGCGGTGCTCGGGCGGGACCGCGAACGCGCCCAGGATCAGGATGAACACGAACAGGTTGTCCATGCTCATCGAGTACTCGACGATCCATCCGGTGAAGAAGTCCACCGCCTGCCCGTCGGTGAAGGCGGCCAGCCCGATGCCGAACAGGACCGCCAGCGAGACGTAGACGCCGATCCAGATGCCGGCCTCGCGCATCGACGGCTCGTGCGGGGTGCGGGCGGTGATGACGAAATCGACCGCGATCACGCCTAACAGGACGGTGATCGTGACGGCCCAGATCCAGGGTGCGATGTCCACGTGCGGATACTCCAGGTCTCTTCAGGCGCGGGTCGGCCTGCCCCCGGGCGCGGTCGCGCCCGGGGGAGGATAGCAGCGGAGCGGGAGGGGGCCGGCGAGAGCGGGGAGGTCAGCTCCCGCGCGGGCGGCCGGGCGGCGGGGCGTAGTGCGACGACAGGGCCGCCGCGACGGGGTTGCGGGACCGGATCCGGCGGAACCAGCGCGGGGCCAGCCGCTCGTGCAGCCAGAGGAAGCCGATCGCGAAGCCCAGGCTCAGCATCGCCTGGAACAGCAGGAACGAGGGCAGCGGCTCGCGCAGCACGGCGCCGTGGCCGACCGCCGCCGCGACGAACGCCTCCTCGGCGAGCCGGGCGGCCGGGAAGCCGACGACCCAGAACAGCGCGGCCGGGCCGATCGCGCCCGGCGCGACCAGGCCCCTGCCGACCAGCACCCCGTACACCCCGCCCAGCAGTGCCAGCGGGGCGCCCATCCCGGCCGCGATCGCCCCGGTCAGCCCGGCGCCCAGCCCGGCCAGGGCGGCGGTCACCGCCCCGAACGAGCCCGCCGCCAGGCCGATCGCGGCGCCGGGCAGCGCCGCCTCGGCGTAGTGCAGCACGCCCCCGGCCGGCGCCGGGGCCGCCGTGCGCGGGCCCATCAGCTCACCACCACGCCGAAGGCGAACAGCGAGTAGAAGAGCGCGCCCAGGTAGAACAGCGCGGCGAAGCCGATCAGCGCGTTGGACACGATCCCCGGGCGGATCGGCTTGGGCAGCGTCAGGTTGTTCACCAGCAGCAGCACCACGCAGTAGGCGCCCATCGCGAAGGTGGACAGGAAGGCCAGCACGTCCAGGATCGAGGCGGGGCCGTCGGCCGGGCCGAACAGCAGCACGCCGATGCCGAACAGGATCAGCCCCCACAGGAAGAACGCGTAGAGCTTGGAGACGCTGAACCGCTTGGCGCCCGGCACGAAGTGGTAGGCCATGTCGGCCTGGCCGCGGGAGAACGAGTCGAACAGCCCGAGCGTGGCGTTCAGCCCGATCAACGCGATGAACAGGAAGAAGACCGTGCCCAGGACGGGGCTGCCGGCGGCGGAGAAGGCGCCGGCCATGGCGTCCAGGGCGGCGTCCCGCTCACCGTCCCGGATCACCTCGGTGACGCCGGGGTCCAGCCGCGCCGAGGCCTGCGCCAGCACCGTGAAGGAGACGGTGACCAGCATGGTGATGCCCCAGAAGAGCAGCAGGGCGTCGAAGGCGACCCAGCGCCGCCACCCCCTCCACTTGCCCATCTCGGCGGAGTCGGAGGTGTCGAACATGAAGCCGCGGGAGGGCATCTCCTCCTGCTCGCCGGCGTGCCGCAGGCCGCGCACCTGCGGGATGTGCGCGCCCATCCCGGCGCCCTTGTCGCGCAGGTGCAGCGTGTACCACATCTGCTGCATGCCGGAGGGGCCGGCGAACGCGATCGACCCGACGATGATCGGGAACCAGGCCGGGGAGAGCGCCTCCTCCGGCATGTAGCCGAAGGCGAACATCCCGGTGACGGTGGAGGAGAGGTCGGCGAAGCTGCCCACCATCGCGGCGACCACCGCGGTGCCGGCCACCAGCAGCCCGATGCAGATCGACAGCACGTTCTCCAGCAGGTTGTAGACCACCTTGGCCAGGGTGAACACCACCCCGACCAGGAGCATCCCGGCGACCGCCGTGGCCTGCCAGGGGATCCCGGTCACCCGCTCGAGCGCCGAGGCCCCCGCGGAGAGGTGTCCCGGCCAGATGTAGACCGCGATCGCGGTGATGAAGAAGAACCACATCAGCGGCTTGAACACCCGCGCGGCGCCGAAGAAGATGCTCTCGCCGGTCGCCATGGCGTACCGGGCCATCTCCAGCATGACGACGGCCTGCAGGGTCACGCCGATCAGGAACAGCCACCGGATCTCCGGCCCGAAGACCAGGACCAGCCGGGGCCACATGTAGGACTCGCCCATGCCCACGCCCAGCGCCACCAGGAACACGGTGGGGCCGAGGATGTGGATGGACGGCGGGGCCTTGGGCAGCTTGCGGATGGGCATCGGCTCCAGCCGGCCGGCGCGCCAGAAGCGCTCGGCGGGGGCCTCGGGCCCGGAAGCGCCGGAGGCCTGCTCCTGGGCCGGGGGCCTGCGCTGGCGGGGGACGGAGGCCGCGCCGGCGGCCTCGGGGCCGGTGGAGACGGGTTCGTCCCGCTTCGCGGGGCGGCCGGATTCAAGGTCTGGGGAATCCATGGACGGGATCTCTCCCTTGCAGGTCACGGATGCGAGTTCGCCCCTCATACGCCCCCGGGGAGTGGATACCGCCTCCTATCTGCGGCTCGCAGAGCGGTCGTGGCCGGCGCGGCGCACCGCGCCGGCGGAGCGCGGAGGCCGCGGTGCACCCGGGGCCGGCCGGATGGCGGACCGGCCGGCCGCCGGGTTCGGTTGCTCCGGACGGGTCTGGGGGGCCGTCCGGGCGATGCGTGCGGTGGAGGGTGGCTCGGGTCGGGAGCTCCGCCCGGGGCGGGCGGGGCCCGGGGCGCAGATGCGCCCCCCGTTACGTGTCCCGGGTCACAATAGTCCGGCGGCGCGCGCCCAGCGATACTTCGCGCCGAGCACCTGCACCGGCCGCTCCGTGGTGTAGGGGTAGGCCACCACCCCGTGCTCGAACAGGTGCTCGGCGGCGGCCTCCACCTCGGTGTCCCCGGACAGCGAGGCCACCACCGGCTTGTCGATGCCCTCCGCCCGCGCCTGCTCCACCACGCCGGCGACCAGCTCGGCGAAGACCATCGGCGGGGTGACGATGGTGTGCCAGTAGCCCAGGATCAGCGCGTGCACCCGCGGGTCCTCCAGACCGAGGCGGATCGTCTTCTCGTAGGTGGACGGCGGCTCCCCGCCGGTGATGTCCACCGGGTTGCCCGCGGCGCCGAACGGAGGGATGAACGCCCGGAACGCCTCGTCCAGATCGGGCGGGATCTCCATCAGCGACATGCCGTTGTCGACCACCGCGTCGGAGAGGAGCACGCCGGACCCGCCGGCGCCGGTGATGATGACGACGTTCTCCCCGGCGGGGGCGGGCAGCACCGGCAGCGCCCTGCCGTACTCCAGCAGCTCGCCCAGGCCGGGCGCGCGCACCACGCCGGCCTGGCGCAGGATGTCGTCGTAGACCTTGTCGTCGCCGGCCAGCGCGCCGGTGTGCGACCCGGCGGCGCGCGCCCCGGCCGAGGTCCGCCCGGCCTTGAGCACCACCACCGGCTTGCGCGGCACCACCTCGCGGGCGGCCTCCACGAAGGCCCGGCCGTCCTTGAGGTCCTCCAGGTGCATGGCGATCGCGTCGGTGCTGCCGTCCTGGCCGAAGAAGGTGAGCAGGTCGTCCTCGTCGATGTCGGCCTTGTTGCCCACCCCCACGATCGCCGAGACGCCGGTGCGGGTGCTGCGGCTGTGGCCCAGGATCGCCATCCCGATCCCGCCGGACTGCGAGGTCAGCGCGGTGCCGCCGGCCACGTCGTAGGGGGTGCAGAAGGTCGCCGAGAGCTTCTGCGGGGTGTAGTAGTAGCCGTAGATGTTGGGGCCGAGCAGCCGCACGCCGTGCTTGCGCGCCACGGCCAGCACCTCGTCCTGGAGCTCCTGCTCCCCGGTCTCGGCGAAGCCCGACGGGATGAGCACCGCGCCCGCCGCGCCCTTCGCGCCGACCTCCTCCAGCGCGCCGGCCACGAACTTCGCCGGGATGGCGAAGACCGCGACGTCGACCTCGCTGGGGATGTCGGCGACGCCGCGGTAGGCGGTGCGCCCGTAGACCTCGGAGGCCTTGGGGTTGACCGGGTACACCTCGCCCTCGTAGCCGCCGTCGACGATGTTGCGGATGACCGAGTTGCCGATCTTCCCGGCCTCGTTGGAGGCGCCGATGACGGCGATGGAGCGCGGCCGGAAGATCCGCTCCATCGCGGTGAGGATCTCCTCCCGCCCGAACCGCTTCGGCCCCGGCGCCGGCGCGAAGTCCAGCACGAACCGCAGGTCGGCGGCGACGGCGCCGCCCGCGGAGGCGAACACCGGGTTCAGGTCCGCCTCGGCGATCTCGGGGAAGTCGGTGACCAGCTCGGAGAGGCGCACCAGGAGGTCGGCCAGGGCGCCCCGGTCCACCGCCTCGCCGCCGCGCACCCCGTCCAGCACCTCGGCGGCCCGGATCGAGCCGATCTGGTCCAGCGCCTCCTCCCGGTCCACCGGGGCCAGCCGGAAGGACACGTCCTTGAGCACCTCGACCAGGACGCCGCCCAGCCCGAACACCACGATCTTGCCGAAGGTGGGGTCGGTCGCGGCGCCGACGAGCACCTCGGTGCCGCCGCCGACCATCCGCTGGACCTGCACGCCGTCGATCCGGGCGCCGGGGTCGTGCGCGCGGGCGCCGGCGGTGATCCGCTCGTAGGCGTCCCGCACCGCCTGCGGCGAGTCGAGGCCGATCGCCACGCCGCCGGCGTCGGTCTTGTGCAGGATGTCGGGGGAGACGATCTTGGCCGCCACGGGCAGGCCCAGCTCCACGGCGGCGGAGACGGCCTCGTCCGCGGAGGCCGCCAGCGCCTCGCCGGGCACCGGGATGCCGTAGGCGTCGGCGAGGGCCTTGCCCTCGGGGGCGGTGAGCGCGGTGCGGCCCTCGGCGCGGGCCCGGTCCAGGACCGCGCGGACCGCGTCCCGGTCGCGGCCGCGGTCGCCCGCGGGGGATGCGGTGGTGTCGGCGGGGGGCATCGGTCAGATCACTCCGTTCGCTGCGAGGTCGGCGATTTCGCCGTCGGACAGGCCCAGCTCGCCGCCGTAGATCTCGGTGTTGTGCTCGCCCAGCAGGGGGGAGCGGCGCACGTCGGCGGGGGAGTCGGAGAGCCGGATCGGCAGGCCGACGGTGGTGTAGGAGCCGCGCTGCGGGTGCTCGACGTCGGTCACGATGCCGCCGGCGCGCAGCGTCTCGTCCTGGATGATCTCCCTGGTGGACAGGATCGGCCCGCAGGGGATGTTCCGCTCGTTCAGCCGGGCCAGCACCTCCCACTTGGGCAGCTTGGAGGACCACTCCTCGATCAGCGAGAACGCCTTGTCCAGCTTGTCCAGGCGCGCCTCGGGGGTGGCCCACTCCGGATCGGAGGCCAGCTCGGGCCGGCCGGCCAGCTCCGCCAGGTGCGGCCAGCCGGGCGGCTGGATGATCACGTAGACGTAGTCGTTGGGGCCGCCGGGGGCGGTGCGCACCGCCCAGCCGGGCTGCCCGCCGCCGGAGGCGTTGCCCGAGCGCGGCACCTCGTCGCCGAACTCGTCGTTGGGGTACTCCGCCAGCGGGCCGTGCGCCAGCCGCTGCTGGTCGCGGAGCTTCACCCGGCACAGGTTGAGCACCGCCTCCTGCATGGCCACCTCGACCCGCTGGCCGAGCCCGGTGCGGGCGCGCTGCAGCAGCGCGGCCAGCACCCCGGCCACCAGGTGCATGCCGGTGCCGGAGTCGCCGATCTGCGCACCGGTGGCCAGCGGCGGCCCGGTGTCGAACCCGGTGGTGCTCATCGACCCGCCCATCGCCTGCGCGATGACCTCGTAGGCCTTGAAGTCGGCGTAGGCGCCGGGCCCGAAGCCCTTGATCGAGGCGTAGACCAGCCTCGGGTTGGCCTCGTGCAGCACCTCCCAGGTGAACCCCATCCGGTCCAGGGCGCCGGGGGCGAAGTTCTCCACCAGCACGTCGCTGCCGCGCACCAGGTCGAAGAAGATCCGCTTGCCCTGCTCGCTCTTGGTGTTCAGGGTGACGCTGCGCTTGTTGGAGTTGAGCATCGTGAAATAGAGGCTGTCGGCGTCGGGGAGGTCGCGCAGCTGCCGCCGGGTGATGTCCCCGGTGGGCGCTTCGAGCTTGACCACGTCGGCGCCGAGCCAGGCCAGGATCTGGGTGGCCGAGGGGCCGGACTGCACGTGGGTCATGTCGAGGACGCGGACGCCGTCGAGGGCCTTCGCCATGGCTCTGCTCCCGTCTTCTTCGCGCCGGCCGGTCACTTGTACATGGTCTGGTTCATGGTTCCGGGGGCGTAGGCGTCCGGGTCGATCCAGACGTTGACCAGCGACGGCCTGCCGGACTCGCGGGCCCGCCGCAGCGCCGGGCCGATCTCGGAGGCCTCGCGGACCTCCTCGCCGTGCCCGCCGAGCATCTGCGCGAACTCCGAGTAGCGCACGTCGCCCAGGGTGTTGCCGAGCTCGCCGCGGTCCGCGCCGTACTTGGCGATCTGGCCGTAGCGGATCTGGTTCATCGAGGAGTTGTTGCCGACGATGCCGACGAAGGGCATGCCGAAGCGGACCAGCGTCTCGAAGTCCCATCCGGTGAGGCTGAACGCGCCGTCGCCGAAGAGCGCGACGACCTCCTTGTCCGGCCGGGCGTACTTGGCGGCCATCGCGAACGGGACGCCGACGCCGAGCGTGCCCAGCGGCCCGGGGTCCATCCAGTGGCCGGGCGACTTGGGCTGGACGACCTGCCCGGAGAAGGTGACGATGTCGCCGCCGTCGCCGATGTAGATCGAGTCCTCGGTGAGGAAGTCGTTGATCTCGGAGACCAGCCGGTAGGGGTGGATCGGGGAGGCGTCGGAGGAGAGCAGCGCGGAGCGCTTGTCGCGGGCCTTGGCCTCCACCGCGCGCAGCTCCTCCAGCCAGGGCTTGCGGCTCTGCGCGCCGGTGTCGCCGAAGCCGGAGGCGGCCTGCAGCACCCCGCGGAGCACGGTGTCGGCGTCGCCGACGATGCCCAGGTCGATGTCGCGGTTCTTGCCGACGGTGGCGTAGGACAGGTCGATCTGGACCACGGTCGCCTCGGGGGAGAGCCGCTTGCCGTAGCCCATCCGGAAGTCGAACGGGGTGCCGACGATGATGATCAGGTCGGACTCGGCGAAGGCGTGCCGCCGGGAGAGCTGGAAGTGGTGCGGGTCGCCGGGGGGAAGGGTGCCCCGGCCGGCGCCGTTCATGAAGGCCGGCACGTTGAGCGCGCGCACCAGCTCGACCGCGGTGCCGGTGGCGCGGGTGGTCCACACCTGCCCGCCGAGCAGGATGCTCGGCCGCTCGGAGCGGACCAGCAGCTCGGCCAGGCGCTCGATCGCCGCGGGGTCGCCGGCCTGCCGGGTGGAGGCGCGGTACCCGCCGGGCCGGGGGATCCGGGCCCGCTCCACCGGCACCCGGGCGTCCAGTACGTCGCGCGGGATCTCCAGGAAGGACGGGCCGGGGGCGCCGCTGGACGCCTCGCGGAAGGCCATCGAGACCATGTCGGCGACCCGCTCGGTGTGCGGGACGGTCGCCGCGAACTTCGAGATCGGGGTGATCATGTCGACGTGCGGCAGGTCCTGCAGCGAGCCCATCTTGTGCTGGCTGAGGGCGCCCTGGCCGCCGATGAGCAGCATCGGGCTCTCGGCGCGGTAGGCGTTGGCGATGCCGGTGACGGCGTCGGTGGTGCCGGGGCCGGCGGTGACCACCGCGCAGCCGGGCTTGCCGGTGATCCGGGAGTAGCCGTCCGCGGCGTGCGCCGCCACCTGCTCGTGCCGGACGTCGATGATGTCGATGCCCTCGTCGGCGCAGCCGTCGTAGATGTCGATGATGTGTCCGCCGCAGAGGGTGAAGACCACGTCGACGCCTTCGGCCTTCAGTGCCTTGGCGACCAGGTGGCCGCCGGAGATCGAGGTGTCCTCGCCGGTTCCGTTGCTCATGGCAGGTGCGTCTCCTCGCTCGTCGCGCTGCTCATCGGTGCGGTCCGGTGCCGTTCGGTTCCGCTCAGCGGTGTTCGTCGAATACTGCATACAGTATGGGTCTTCATTGCTACCTCAGCCCCGCCCGGGTGTCCAGACCCCCGGGGCCGGCTCAGGGGCTGCCGGATATGCGCGCGGTGGCGGTGGGGGCGGGCCGGGTGCGGCGTCTCGCGGAGCGGAGGTTCAAGCGAGCGGCGAGGCCAGGGGGCGTGCCGGCCAGCCGGTAGGGCGCGGCGCCCCACGGGGTGAAGGCTCAACCAGGCGGCGACGGCGGAGGAAGGTGCGGGGCGCGGGTGTCGGTCGGGCGCGGCGTCTCGCGGGGCGGGGTTCAGGCGGGCGGCGACGGCGGAGGTAGGGGCGGGGTGCGGGTGTCGGCCGGGCGCGGCGCCTCGCGGAGCGAAGGTTCAAGCGAGCGGCGAGGCCAGGGGGTGTGTCGGCCAGCCGGTCGGGCGCGGCGCCTCGCGGAGCGAAGGTTCAAGCGAGCGGCGAGGCCAGGGGGCGTGCCGGCCGGTCGGTCGGGCGCGGCGTCTCGCGGGGCCGGGGTTCAGGCGGGCGGCGAGGGCGGGAGTGGGCCGGGGTCGGCGGGTCGCCTGCGGCAGGGCGGTGGGGTGGGTGAGGGGGCGGGTTCGCCGTTCCCGCGTCGCCCCGGTGGTGGGGCGGGCCGCCCGGCGACCGCCGACACCTCCCTGAACTGTATGAATACGGAGGGTGACGGTAGTGGGGGGCGCCCTGCGCACCGCGAGAGCACCCCGGTGATTCCCGGGCGCACATCCCGGGCCGGAACGGGCCTCCCGGGGCCCGAACGGCCCCGATCCGGGCGGCGGCCGGGGATCCGTGCCGCCCGGAAGGCCCGAAAGGCCGGGCCGGAACCCCTTGGAGGGGCGGGGAGGGGGCGGGATGTCGCATTCGTCCTCCCGGCGGGCCCCGCTTCGGCCACTCTGGGTGACCGGGAAGGTGGTGGCGGGGCTTCAGGACTTACTACTCGCCGGTAGATGTCATCGGGCATGCTGCGGGGGTGTGCAGGGCGCCCCCGGCCCGCCCGATCCCCGCCGGCGATCCGGCATAGCGGACATAACCCCCTCCGCCGGCAAGGTGACTCCGGGCCCGCCGCCGGAACACCGCTTCCCTGTCGGGCGCCTGGTTGCGGACCCGTGAACGCCGCCCCGGCCCACTCCCGCCCTCGCCGCCCGCCTGAACCCCCGCCCCGCGAGACGCCGCGCCCGACCGAGCAGCCGACACGCCCCTACCTGCGCCGTCCCCGCCCGCTTGAACATTCGCTCCGCGAGACGCCGCGCCCGGCCGACACCCGTGCTCTGCCCCTACCTTTGCCGCTGCCGCCTGCTTGAACCCCCGCCCTGTGGGGCGCCGCGCTCGGGCGACACCCGTTCCCTGCCCCTGCCGGCGCCGTCGCTGCCGGTTTGGACCTTCGCTCCGCGAGGCGCCGCACCCGGCCGGGACGCTCTGTCCCGCCCCTGCCGGCGCCGTCGCTGCCGGTCTGAGCCTTCACTCCGTGGGGCGCCGCACCCGGCTGGGACGCTCTGCCTCACCCCTCCCCTTGCCGTTGCCGCAGGTTTGAACCCCTGCTCTGCGAGGCGCCGCGCCCGACCGGCCGGCACGCTTCCTGCCCTCACCGCCTGCCTGAACCCCCACTCCGCGAGACGCCGCAGTCGGGTGAGGCGCCCGGCCCCGCCCCGCCCGCCGCCTCGCGGAGTCGGCTGCATGCCCGGCAGTCCTCCCTCTCAGGTGGAGGGGAGCGGCAGGGTGCGGGCCGACAGCGGGCGGCGCAGCCGGGCGGCGGCGAGCGCGGCGGCCCCCGCCGCGGCCCCGGCCGCCGCTGGAGCCGCCACCGTCCAGGCGGCCGGGGCCAGGGCGAGCAGGGCCGCCGCCCCGCCCACCCCGACCAGCCCGCCCACTCCCTTGGCGCTGTAGACCAGCCCCTGGATGCGCGCGGAATCGCGCACCCCGAAGAAGTCCACCGCCAGCTCCCGGGTGAGCGGGTAGCACGATCCGCCGCCGATCCCGGCCGCGGCGGCGAAGCAGACCAGCGCGGGCGCGGCCCCGGCCGCGACCGCCGCGGCCAGCCCGGCATGCGCCACCGCCCCGCAGGCCAGCGCGGCCGCCAGCACGGTGCGGCGATCGCCCCGCTCGGCCCACCCGCCGGCGGCGATCCGGCCCAGGCCGCTCCCGGCGACCACCGCGGCCGCCGCGGCGGCGACCGCGCCGGGCGGGAAGTCGGCCCGGGTCAGCAGCAGCGGCAGCACCGCGGCATCGAACAGCGCAGCGGCCCCGGAGGCGGCGACCACCAGGTGCAGCCGGGGCAGCGCCCCGCTGCGCCAGGCCTCGGCGGGGGAGTGGTCGCGCGAGGCGGGCGGTGCGGTTCGGGGGCGCAGCGCCCAGCCGCGCGGATCGGTCTCCGGCGGCCACCAGCGCGGCGGCGGTTCGGCCAGCCGGAGCCCGCAGGCCGCGCCGACCGCGCCGACCAGGACCGCCAGCGCCAGGGCGGCGGGGGCGAGCACCTCCGGCGGAGGGCCCAGCCCGGCCGCCGCGACCAGCGGGACCGAGCCGAGCGCGAACGCGGCGCCGGTGAACGCGGTGTGCAGCGCGGGCCGCTCGGGGTACCAGGCCGCGGCCAGGTGCACGCAGGAGTGGTAGACCAGCCCGGCGCCGGCCCCGCCGAGCAGGCCGTGGCCGAGCACCGCCCAGAGCGGGTCGGCGGCCCAGGGCAGCGAGGCCGGGCCGGCCGCGGCCAGGACCGAGCCGAGCGGGACGGCCAGGGAGGGCGGCAGGGCGCCGCGCTCGCGGAGCCGCGCCACCGGCGCCGCCGAGCCGGCCTGGACCAGCGCCCACACCGCGAACGGGAGCAGCGCCTGGACCGGGCTCCAGCCGTGCGCGGCGATCAGCAGCGGGACGGCCGCCCCGTAGCCGAACTGCAGCACGCCCACGGCGGCCAGCGCCAGCGCGGCGCGGCCGAGCAGGTGCGACCGGTCCCGGCCGGTGAGCGCGCGGGCGCTCGGGCCGACGGTGTAGCGACGCCCGGACCAGTCCCGGTACTCGCCGGCCCGCGGCGCGTACGGCGAGGCCGGCCCGGCACCGGGCGCGGGCCGGTCCGGCGGTTCGGGTGGGCGGTGTGCGGTGGTCACGGCCGATCACCTCCGAGGCTCCAGAAAAATTGCATACAGTATCCATGAAATGGCCGACTCTGCCCAGGGGGTCGTTCACCGGCGCTCCGCCGGCGTGCGGCCGGGGCGCCGGCGGGCCCCTGGTCGGCCGGCCCGCAGCGCGCGACCCGCTCGGTTCCCGTTCGGGAAGCCTGCCGCCGGTCGGGTCCCGGGCGGCCTGTCCGCCCCGGCCGGGTCCGGCGGGTGTGGACCCCGTCCGGTGCAGGCGGGCGGGGCGTGCGAAGCCCGGGGTGCCGATGGGCCCCGCCCAGTCGGTCCGCGACGTGCGTCCTGCCGGCTTCCGTTCGGGGCCCGTTTCCGGTCGGAGCCCCGAGCGGACCGAAGGGGGCGGGGTGCCGGTTCGGCGCCCCGCGCCTTCCCCGGGGCGGTCCAGGGGCCGCTCCGCGCGGTGCCCGGCCCGCCGGGCGCCTGCCGGTGCGGTCGCATTCTCCGCCGCCTCCCGGAAGAGGGCGGCTCCGGCGGTGGCGGTTTCCCGCAGCTCGGGCCGTGGTGGAGCGGGGCGGCGGCGCGGCCGGGCGGCTCGAGCGGGCGGGAGGGAATTCGGGCCGCGATATTGAATACTGCATACAATCTCGCTAAGACTGTTCCGAGGGGGCTTACCAGACCCGAGGAGGGCCGGTGGATCTCTACGAACACGAGGCGAAGCAGCTCTTCGGCGAGCACGGTGTGCCGCTCGCCGAGCGGCAGCTCGCCCGGACCCCGGAGCAGGCCGTGTTCAGCGCGGCCCGGCTCGGCGGCCGCGTCGCCGTCAAGGCGCAGGTCAAGACCGGTGGCCGCGGCAAGGCCGGCGGTGTGAAGGTCGCCGCGGACGCGGAGGAGGCCGGCCGGCACGCCGAGCGGATCCTGGGCATGGACATCAGGGGCCACACCGTGCGGAGCGTGCTCGTCGAGCAGGCGACCGACATCGCCGAGGAGTACTACTTCTCGGTGCTGCTGGACCGCGCCGACCGGTCCTTCCTGGCGATCTGCTCCGCCGAGGGCGGCGTGGACATCGAGCAGGTCGCCGCCGAGCGCCCCGAGGCGGTGGTGCGTACCCCTGTCCCGGTCCGCACCGGGCTGGACGCCGCCACCGCCGGGCGGATCTGCGCCGAGGCCGGGCTGCCCGAGGAGGTCCGCGCCCCCGCGGCCTCCGCCATGCGGCGGCTGTGGGAGGTCGCCGTCCAGGAGGACGCCACCCTGGTCGAGGTGAACCCGCTGGTGCGCACCGCAGACGGGCGGATCCTGGCACTGGACGGCAAGGTCACCCTGGACGACGGCGCCGGGTTCCGGCACCCGGAGCGCACCCCGTTCCGCAACGGCGACGGCGGGGGCGGACGCGAAGAGGCGGCCCGGGCAAAGGGCCTGAACTACGTCAAGCTCGACGGTCAGGTCGGCATCATCGGCAACGGCGCGGGCCTGGTCATGTCCACCCTGGACGTGGTCGCCTACGCCGGCGAGGCCCACGGCGGGGTCAAGCCCGCCAACTTCCTCGACATCGGCGGCGGCGCCTCGGCCGAGGTGATGGCCAACGGCCTGGAGATCATCCTGGGCGACGCCGACGTGCGCTCGGTGTTCGTCAACGTGTTCGGCGGGATCACCGCCTGCGACGCGGTGGCCAACGGCATCGTGCAGGCCCTGGAGCTGCTGGAGTCGCGCGGCGACGACGTGACCAAGCCGCTGGTGGTGCGCCTGGACGGCAACAGCGCCGAGCTGGGCCGCTCCATCCTGACCGAGCGGGCCCACCCCGCGGTGCGCCAGGTGGAGACCATGGACGGCGCCGCCGCGCAGGCCGCGCAGCTGGCCGCGGCGAAGTAGAAGGGGCGAGACACGTGGCGATCTTCCTGACCAAGGACAGCAAGGTGCTGGTCCAGGGCATGACCGGCTCTGAGGGCACCAAGCACACCCGGCGCATGCTGGCCGCCGGCACCCAGGTGGTGGGCGGGGTCAACCCGCGCAAGGCCGGCACCGCGGTGGACTTCGACGGCACCGAGGTGCCGGTGTTCGGGTCGGTGGCCGAGGGCATGGCCGCCACCGGCGCCGACACCACGGTGATCTTCGTTCCGCCGAAGTTCACCAAGGACGCCGTGATCGAGGCGGTCGACGCCGGCATCGGGCTGGCGGTGGTCATCACCGAGGGCGTGCCGGTGCACGACACCGCCTACTTCTGGGCCTATGCCACCGAGAAGGGCAACAGGACCCGGATCATCGGGCCCAACTGCCCCGGCCTGATCACCCCGGGCGCCTCCAACGCCGGGATCATCCCGGCCGACATCACCAAGCCGGGCCGGATCGGGCTGGTGTCGAAGTCGGGCACGCTGACGTATCAGATGATGTACGAGCTGCGCGACATCGGCTTCTCCACCTGCGTGGGCATCGGCGGGGACCCGATCATCGGGACCACCCACATCGACGCCCTGGCGGCCTTCGAGGCCGATGCCGACACCGACGCGATCGTGATGATCGGCGAGATCGGCGGGGACGCCGAGGAGCGGGCCGCGGAGTTCATCAAGGCCAACGTCACCAAGCCCGTGGTGGGCTACCTGGCGGGGTTCACCGCGCCGGAGGGCAAGACGATGGGGCACGCGGGCGCGATCGTGTCCGGGTCCTCGGGCACCGCCCAGGCCAAGAAGGAGGCCCTGGAAGCGGCCGGTGTGCAGGTCGGCCGCACCCCGAGCGCCACCGCCGAACTGGCCCGGCACACCGTCGCCGTGCTCGGCGCGGAGGCCGCCCCGGCGGGCGCGGCGGCGGGGAGGGGCCGGTGAGCGGGCTGCGCGTCAAACCGGGGACCGAGTGGGACGCCCTGTACGGCCGCTGCCGGGACGCCGCCCCCGAGGCGTTCGGCGCCGACCGGGTCCGCAACCGCTGGGGCGGGGCCTGGCGCGCCGACGGGGAGCCGCGGCCCGCGCACTCGCCGGTGGACGGCACCGAGATCGCCGGGCCGCCGCTGGTCGGCGCCGGCACCGCGGAGGGGGCGGTGCGCGCCGCCGCCGACGAGCACCGCGCCTGGCGCCGGGTCCCCCTGCCCGAGCGCAGGGCCCGGGTGCGCGCGGCGGCGGACGCGTGGAAGCGGCACCGGGACACCCTGGCCCTCGCCCTGGTCTGGGAGATCGGCAAGCCGTGGCGGCTGGCCCGCCAGGACGTGGACCGGGCCGTCTCCGGGGTGGAGTGGTACCTGGACGAGATCGACGGGATGCTGGAGGGCCGCGCCCCGCTGGACGGCCCGGTCTCCAACATCGCCAGCTGGAACTACCCGATGAGCGTGCTGGCGCACGCGATGTGCGTGCAGGCGCTGGCCGGGAACGCCGCCGTCGCCAAGACCCCCACCGACGGCGGGCTGGTCTGCCTCACCCTGGCCATCGCCCTGGCCGTCCGGGAAGGGCTGCCGTTCACCCTGGTCAGCGGCGGCGGCCGGGAGCTGTCCCCGGCGCTGGTGCGCGGCCCGGAGATCGGCTGCGTGTCGTTCGTCGGCGGCCGGGACACCGGCGGGCAGGTCGCCGCGGACCTGGCCGACCTGGGGCGCCGGCACATCCTGGAGCAGGAGGGGCTGAACTGCTGGGGCGTGTGGGAGTTCGGCGACTGGGAGGCGCTGTCCGGGCAGATCCGCAAGACGTTCGACTACGCCAAGCAGCGCTGCACCGCCTACCCCCGGTTCGTCGTCCAGCGCGGCCTGTTCGACCGGTTCCTCGCCGCCTACCTGCCCGCGGTCTCCTCGGTCCGGTTCGGCCACCCGCTGGCCGTCGCCGACCCCGGCGACGACCTGCCGGAGCTGGACTTCGGGCCGCTCATCGGGGCGGCCAAGGCCAAGGACCTCGCCGCCCAGGTCGACGAGGCGGTGGCCGGCGGCGCGGTGCCGATCCACCGCGGCTCGCCGGCCGCCGCCCGGCTCATCCCCGGCCAGAACGCCGACGCCTACATGGCCCCGGCCGCCCTGCTGGAACCGCCGCGCTCCTCCCCGCTCTTCCACGCCGAACCGTTCGGCCCGGTGGACACCTTCGTGCTGGTCGACACCGAGGCCGAGCTGCTGGCGGCGATGAACGCCAGCAACGGGGCGCTGGTCTCCACCGTCTCCTGCGACGACCCCGACACCGCCCGCCGCCTGGCGGCCGAGGTCCGCGCCTTCAAGGTCGGCATCAACGCCCCCCGCTCCCGGGGCGACCGGGAGGAGCTGTTCGGCGGGTGGGGCGCCTCCTGGCGCGGCGCCTTCGTCGGCGGCCCCCTCCTCGTCCGCGCCGTCACCCGCGGCCCGGAGGGCGAGCGCGTCCCGGGCAACTTCCCCGACTACACCCTGATCCCGGAGGGGCACGCCTGAGTCCGGAGACGCGCCCGGGAGGCGGACGGTCGCCGTCCGCCTCCCGGGGCGCGGGGCTATTCGATCTGTTGGCCGATGAGGGTCGCCGAGCCCATCACCGCGGCCCCGCCGGCGCCCACCGCGGCCAGCAGGGCGGCCGGCCACGAGGCGGCGGTGGCGAGGGTGAGCCCGCCGACGAGGAGGGCGGCGAAGCAGCCGGCGAGGCCGATCACGGCCCAGTGGAGGGGGAGCTTCATGGCGGTGCACCTTTCTCGAGCTGTCCCGGATTTCTTCCGCTGCCACCATGAAACCGATCCCGGTGGAATTCGCGTATGCGTTTCCGGTGCCGGTGCGGAGAAGTCCGGCGGACCCGTGGAACGGATCCTCCGCCGCGGTTCCGCGGCCTTTCCTCGGCGGTTCCGCCGGCGTTCCGCAGCGGCGCCGCCCGCCCGGCCGCCACCCGGGGCGGACCGGGCCGGCGCGGCTACAATCCCTGTATGGCAGCGGGTACCGATCGCGTGTTCACCGTTCGAATGCTGGGAGAACTCCAGGTGCACCGGGTCTCCGACGGGGAACCGGTGCCGCTGGGGGAAGGAACGGGCCCGCGCGCCGTCTTTCTCCGGCTGATGCTGGCCAACGGCGAATTCGTGCATATCGAGCGCCTGCAGAGAACGCTCCAGACGACCTCGGCCAGCGGCGACCTCCGCGGGCTCGCCAGGAAGTACGTCAGCCAAGTGCGCAACGCCCTCGACGCCGAGCCGGAGGTGCTGGAGACCAAGGGACAGGGCGGAACGCTCGGCTACCGCCTCGCCCCGGAGGCGTTCGGCGTCGACGCCCGGGACTTCACCGAGGGCGTGAAAAGGCTCCCCCGGCCCCCCGCCGCTCCCGATCCGGGGGAGGTCGACCGGCTGCTGCGCATGTGGACGGGGGACCCGCGCGAGCAGTACCGGCGGCTCCTGGACCAGGGGCTCTGGGGCGAGCTCTACCGGAGCCGGGACCGGCTGGCCGAGGCCGCCGCCCGCCTGGCCGCCGGCGGCGGGGAGGTCGAGGCGTGGCCCGGTTTCCGCTCCTGCTTCGAGCTGGACCCGGGCTTCCTGCGGAGCGGCGCGGCCCGGCGGCTGGACGAGGGGCGCGCCGCTCCGCAGCGGGCCGCGGAGAGCCGCCGGATCCTGCTGGTGGAGGACCGGTTCCACGACTGGTACCGCGAGCGGCTGGCCGGATACGACTGCGTCGTGGTCCGGTCACTGGCGGAATGGCACGCCCTCAAAGCGGGGGAACCGGGGCTCGACTTCGATCTGGCGCTGGTCGACCGCCACCTGACCGAGGAGTCCGACGACTCCGACGGCCTGGGCATCCTGGAGGAGATGCTGGACATGGGCTGCACCTTCCCCCGGGTGCTGATGACCGTGGAGATCCCCGAGGAGTACGACAGCGAGGAGATCAAGCGGCGCTACGGGGTGAGCACCATCGTGCAGAAGGACCGGAACCGCCAGAGGCCGGAGGGACTGAACCTGCTGCGGCAGGTGGTCCGCCGCTACACCGCGCGCTGATCCTCCCCCGGCAGCTCCCGGGCGAGCGGGAACCGCAGCCGCACCCGGGCCCCGCCCAGCTCCTCCGAGCGCGGGAAGTACTGCACGTTGCCGTCGTTGAACAGCACCCCGGCCTTACCGATGGCCACGCCCCGGCCGGACAGGCCGCTGTCGTCGTTCCAGATCTCCTCCCAGCCGTGGTCGTTGAAGAGCCGGATCCGCTCCTCATCGAGGCCGCCGCCGGAGTCCTCGATGTGCACATCGACCCCGGACGGGGCATCGTGCCCGGGGTAGCGGATGCGCCGCAGCGCCATCCGCACCCGGCCGCCCCCCGCGGCGCGCACCGCCTGGACCGCGTTGTCCAGCAGGGCGTCCACGGCCACCCGGAGCATGTCCTCATTGGCCCACACCCACGCGCCCGCCTCCGGCTCCTCCACCTCCAGCCGGTCGACCCGCACCTCCGCAGGGAGGGAGAAGCCGAGCCCGTTCCGGCACCGGCCGAGGAAGAGCGGGAGGTCCAGCCTGCTCCTCTCGCCCCTGCCGATCCGCCCGATCCGCGCCTCCCGGTACTCGTCCTTGCCGATCGGCGGGCGGTCCTGCCCGGCCTGCCGGGACTTCTCGTTGTGCCGCCAGATCTCCTCGTACATGTCCGCCAGGCGGGGGCGGAGCGCGGCGACCGTGCGCTCGCGCCGCTCCAGCGTGCGCCGCACCCCCTCGGCGACGGCCCGCCGCAGGTGCTCCTCGCCGACCGAGGCCAGCAGCCCGGTCAGCCGGGGCGAGGCCCAGCGGTAGGCGCCGGGGGAGCCGTCCGCCCTGCGCAGCACCCCGAACCGCTCCATCCGGGCCAGCAGCTGCTCCGGGGTGCTCTGCGCGAACGGCTCGGCGGCGTCGGCGTACTCGAACGCCGCGGAGACCTCGGCCGGGCCGATCAGGCCGTCCAGCGCCTCGCCGAACAGCAGGAGCGCGCGGAGCACCAGCGCCGCCTCGCCGGTCAGCCGCTCGGCGCCGAGCACCCGCTCGTGGCAGGCCAGCAGCGCGCCCGGGTCCTCCCGCCAGCGCTCCACGTCCTCGATCCGCAGCCGCCCGGTGCCGGCCCGCGCCTCGCGGACCAGGAAGTCCACCGCGGCCCGCAGCGCCACCGGGTGCTCGTCGGCCTCGTCCAGGAGGGTGTCCAGCACCCCCGGGTCGACGCCGACGCCGAGCAGGTCGAACCACCAGGCCAGCTCGTTGCGGACGGCGAGCGTCGGCGGGCGCTCCCCCGCCGCCACGTAGGGGGAGTCGGCGCCGGTCACCTGGGCGGGGGAGAGCCGGCGGCAGATCTCCCGCAGCAGGTTGACCCGCTGGAAGACCGCGGTCCCGGGGCCGCCGGGCGCGGCGGAGCAGAGCAGCCGCCGCGCGTCCACGGGGACGGGCCCGGGGGACTCCTCCTCCGCGCCCGGGGGCGCCTCCTCCAGCACCAGGCGGATCCCCGGCGCGCCCCGGGGCGGCCGCCAGCCGGGCGGGCCGACCCACAGCGGCAGCGGCCGGGGCAGCGGGAGCCAGGGGAACCGCTCCTCGGCCGCCCCGAGCAGCTCGGTGCGCCATCCCTCGCCGACCTCCTGTACCGCGCGGCCACTCGGGGCGTCCGCGCCCAGGTGGGCGTCCCAGGCCAGGGCCAGCGCGCGCACCGCCTCCCCGCTCGGCGCCTCCTGCGCCCCCCGCAGCGCCTCGACCAGCTCCCGCCCGGTGTCGGTCTCCGGCCACCACTGGCCCACGAACCCGGTCGGGACCAGGGCGCCCTCCCGGTACATCGCCAGCGCCTCGGGCACCGGCCTCGACTGCAGGAGGCCGTTCCACCGCCAGGGGCGGACGTAGTCGGGCCATTCGTAGGAGTGCGTGCCGGGGGGCAGCCCGATCAGCCGCTCGGCGGCGTCGAACTCGCCGCCCTCCAGGCAGCTCCGGGCGGCTTCGAGCAGCTCCTCGTTCTGCGGGCCGCCGCCGGCGAAGCGCTCCTCGGCTCGGGCGCGCAGCCGCTCGCGCAGCAGCTCCTCCTGCTCGGCGATGCGCGCCTCCCAGTCCCGCAGCGCCGCGTCGGCCGCGCCGCGGCCCGGTGCGAGGACCTCCTCCGGGGCGAAGGGCACCCGCTCCGAGGCGATCCGGGCCTTGCGCGAGCGCCGGAGCAGCCGGCCGATCCGGCGGTCCAGCCGGACCCGTTCGGCTTCCACGTGCTCCTCGACCAGGCGGAGCGCGCCGGGGCCGCCGGCCGGCGCCGCCTCCCGGGCGGCCCGGTGGTCGCCCTGGCAGAGCAGGCGCCGCACGCTCTCCTCGGGGTCGGCCACCGGGTCGGTGTAGCCCTCCAGGACCGCCTCGACCAGCTCGCCGGCGGCCGGCTCGCCGGCGTCGCCGGAGAGCAGCGGCAGCAGGCCGGGGAACCGCCACCGGTCGGGCCAGGCCCGCAGGGCCGCAAGGATCTCGGGGGGAGGTGGGGTCACCTGCTGCTCCATTCCCGTATCAGCTCCAGCGGGTCCAGGGCGCGGCGGACGAGGTGCCGCTCCGGCTCGGCGATCTCCTCCGCCGCGCCGAGCCACCGCTCCGCGCCGCCGGCCAGGCGGCGCGCGGTCTCCCCGTGCCGCGGGGCGAGCCCGGGGACCGGGGGCGCGGCCCGGTCCTCCGCCGCCACCCGCGCGGCCAGCCGGCTGATCACCTTGAGCTTGTCGTCCACGTAGCCGCGCCGGCGGGCCGCGTCGATCCTGGGCATGGCCTTGGTGCCGGGCAGGTCCCGGGTGGTGCGGTCCACCAGGTCGTCCACCGCGTCCTCGGGGTGCTCCCGGGCCCAGGCGGCCACGGCGGCGCCGTCGTGCGCGCGGACCGCCTCCAGCAGCAGCCCGAAGGCGCCGTCGGAGCGGAACAGCGCCTGGTGGGTGCGCCTGCCGGAGGTGAAGTCCAGGTGCACCAGGGAGGTCGATTCCAGCAGTTCGAGCAGGCGGGTCCAGTCCTCATCGACCTCGGCGCGGGCGCGCAGGACCGCGACGGCCGACCGCAGCTCGTCCACCGGGACCGGCCCGGAGTCGCGCTCGGCCTGCCGGTGCTCCAGCGCGCGGTCGGCCAGCTCGCGCCAGGGCGGGCCGAGGTGCTCGGCGAGCGCGCCGAGCGCCTCCCTGGCCTCCCCGGCACCCGCGCCGAACAGCAGCTCGGCGGAGAGCAGCACGCCGAGCGCGACCAGTTCGTCCCGCCCTCCGGGCAGCGGGGCGGCGCCCGGCTCCAGCGCCTCCTCCGCGGTGAGCGCGGCGGTGACCGCGTGCTCCTCGAACAGGGGGGTGCCGCGCAGCGCCGCCAGGGCCGCGGCGACCGGGCCGGGGCGCAGGTCGGGGTCGGCCAGGCCGGCGCGGAGCACGGCGGCCGCGGGGAAGTCCCCCCGCTCCCACAGGTGGCGCAGGAGCCACTCCCACCACGGGCGGAACCGGGGGGTGCCGCGCTCCTCCGGCGCCGTGCCGCGCAGCACCTCGGCCACCGCGACGTGCATGTCCGCGGCCGGGAAGCCGGCGGTGTGCAGCTGCGCCAGCAGGGCCAGGAGGCGGTCGCTCCCGCTCTCCCGCAGCTCGGCGATCCGGTCCCGGACCAGCCGGGCGCGGGCGGCGGGCTCGCCGGTGCCGAGCCGGGACAGGTCGTGGTCGAGCCGGGAGCCGTCGGTGCCGAACCCGGCGGTTTCCTCGGCGGGCGCGGCTCCGGAGCCGGGCGGCGGCAGCGGGGGGAGCCGCCGGGTGAGGTTCTCCACGAACGCGTCCACGGCCTCCCGGCCGGTGATCCGCACGCCCACGCCGAACCGGCGCAGGTGCCTGGCCCCCGCCGAGGTGCGCTGGTCGGTCAGCGGGTCGAACCCGCCCACCAGCAGCTCGTCGTCGAAGGCGACGAACCGCGCGTTGCTGCGCTGCTTGAGCGCGTGGACATAGCGCCGGCAGTCCTGCAGCGCGCGGTTGGCCTGCTTGCCCGCCTCGCTGCGGTTGTCCGCCGGGCCGGGGTGGACCAGGGTGACCAGCGCGCCGTCCTGGTGGCGCGCCCGCAGCTCCTCCAGCAGGGCGTGGTCCAGGGTCCGGGCGTCCAGCCGGGAGCAGCCGATGACCAGCTGCCGGCGCGCGCCGCGCAGCGCCTTCCAGAGCATGTCGCGGTGCTGGCCGTCCAGCACCACCGAGGCGCGCGGGGAGGGCAGCGCGTCGTAGGAGCGCCGCAGGGCGTCGGCGTAGGAGGTCCAGGCGTCCTGCCACAGCAGGCCGTTGCCGGGCTGGGCGGGTTCGGGCGGCAGGGCCGGCTCCCACGGCTCCTCCCCGTCGCCCCCCGGGGCGAAGTCGTGGCGCCGGGTGGACAGGGTCCCGCCGACCCGGTGGTCGGGGACGACGGTGGCGGCCCAGGACAGCAGCGACTCGATCGGCGGGCACGGGCCCGCCGGCGGGGCGGACAGCACCACCCCGGCCTGGCGCACCCCCTCCTGCGGCCGCTGCGGCAGCGGGCAGCCGGTCACCAGGGCGGCGCGGTCGTCGGCGATGGCCGCGGTGGTGTTGACCCGGCTGGACCTGCGGCCGAACTCGAACCGGCCGGGGTGGGAGCGGCGCAGGTCGATGAGCATGTTCCAGGCCCTGGACTCCAGGGTGGCGTCGTGCTGGGCGCCCCACAGCAGGACCACCCGCACCTGCCGCTCCAGGACCAGGCGGAGCGCGTCGAACCACCGGCTCAGCCCGTCGTAGCGCAGCGCCGGCCAGACCAGCACGAGCTGGTCGCGGGCCTGGTCGAACAGGTCGCCCAGGGCGCGGTGGTGCTCCTCGGCGGAGTCGAGCGCCTCCACCCGCACCCGGGTCATCGCCAGCCCGCGCAGCCGGCCGGCGATCCCCCGGGCCTCCTCGCGCATCCCCTCGTGCCGCTGCTCCCAGGACTGCGGGGCGGTGCCGGCGAGGGCGGCGGCGTCCTCCCGGAACCGCGCGATCCGCTCGGGCAGCGGGACCGACCCGGTGAACCCGTGGTCGACCCTGCCCCGGACCTTCCTGGAGAATTCGCTCTGCGGGGCGGACTCCACCAGTTCGGCGATGCGCAGCTCGGCCCGCTCCCGGTCGGCCGCGGACAGGTCGCGGTCGTCCAGCTCGACGATCAGCCGGTCGGCCGCCTCGTCCCAGCCCAGGGCGGCCTCCACGGTGCGCCAGCGGCGGCGGTGCAGCCCGCTCCGGCCGCTCTCGGGGACGTGCGCGCCCAGGACGTGCCGGAGCGCCGACCCGGGGGCGCCCCGGCGGGCCCGGTCCTCGGCGGTGGCCCGGGTCGCCCGCAACAGGTCCACCTGGGAGAACGCGGTGGAGGAGACGAGGTCGGCGGGGACCTCGACGCTGCCCTCCGGCGGGGCGAAGGGGCCGCCCTCCGGCAGCAGCGCCCCGGTGAGGCCGTCCACCATGACGCGCCACTCCTGGGTGTCCACCTGGGCGGCGTCCAGCCGGTCCAGCGTTCCGTCCCGGGCGTGCTTGCGGACCTCGTCGGTGACGGCCACGGTGGCGGCCCGCATGTCCACCGCGAGGTAGCCCTTGTGCCACAGGTCGTCCACCAGGTCCACGGTGACCCGCTCGCCGATGCCGAGCAGTTCCACCAGGTCGGGAAGGTAGTAGCGGGCGTCAGGGGCGTAGGGCTCGGCCTCCGGCGGCCCCAGGGCCACCACGGCCAGCACCGTCTGCTCCATCCGGGACAGCACCCGGTCGTAGCCGAGCCGCACCCGGACCGGAAGCAGCTCGCAGGGGATCGCCAGGCGGGTCGTGCTCAGTGTTCCTCCCTCACCGTCACCGTCGTCGTCCCGGCCGGCCGGGGGCTCACACCAGGGCGCGTGCGGTGACCACGCGCCCGTCCTCCTCGAACCGCCTGCACACGCGCGGCCAGAACCCTCCCTCGTTCTTCGCGAAGAACCCGTGGTCGCCCACCATGACCAGCAGCCTCCTGGCGCGCGAGCACATCACGTTCACCAGCTCCGGCTGGGTGAGGTGGCCGATGTTGAGCCACGGCCGCTCCCAGCTGCCCCGCTCGCGGTCGCGGACCAGGGAGATGACGACGATGTCGGCCTCGCGCCCCTGGAAGGAGTGGACGGTGTGCGCGAACGGGGCGAGCCGGTCCTTCCCGCGCAGGATGTCGAGCTGCTTCCGGTAGGGGCTGAGCACGGCGAGCCGCTCGGCGGCCTCCTCCGGGTCGCCGTGGAGCGGGTGCGGGCGCAGCGCCTCGATGAACCGGGCGACCACCTCGGCCTCGCCCCGGTTGTACCAGCTGGGCTCGTCCGCGCAGTCGGCCGCGTCGGCGGTGTCCAGCCAGAGCAGGGAGAGCCCTTGCAGCCAGGACGGCTCGGCCAGGCCGTGCGGCTCGTCCGGGAGGCCGTTGCGCACCAGCCCGCCCCGGCCCGGCGCGGGGTCGGTGGAGCGCGGGTCGGTGTAGAAGACATCGCTGACCAGGTCGCCGATGGCCCGGTTCATCCGGAACTGCGTGCTCAGGTGGCGCACCGGCGGGTCGGCGGCCCCCTGCAGCTGCTCCACCCGCTCCAGGGCGGGCGAGGCGGACGGGTCGACCTTGGAGAAGAGCGACCCGAAGAGGTTGAACGCCCGCATGTACTGCTCGCCCCGCCGGGCGTGCTCGCTGAGCTCCTCGTCGTCGCTCTCCGCGCACCCGGCGAGGAACCGCTCGACGTCGCTGCGCCGGTGGGCGGGCAGCTGCTTGTGGTCGCCGATGAGCGTCCACCGGATGCCCTGGGTCAGCGGGATGACCAGCTCGGTGGGCCACGCCTTGGCGGCCTCCTCGATCACCACCCAGTCGAACAGGTCGCCGCCGCGCCCGGTGGCGTCGGCGGTCCGCCCGGCCGCCGAGCAGGTGGCGAAGACCAGGTTGGCCGACCGGCGCACCCGGTCCACCAGCTCCATCTCGTCGTGCTCCACCACCGAGGGCCATTCCGCCAGCAGCTCGGCGAGCCGGGGCTTGCGGCGCACCTCCTCGGCGCGCGCCCGCTGCGGCATCAGCCCGTGGAGCAGTTCCACCCGCCGCTGGGCCAGCTGCTCGGGCACGAACCGGTCGCGCAGCCGGGGGTCCACCCGGTCCTCGTGGCCGTGCGTGGCCAGCCGCAGCGCGATGACGCGCCCGGACTCGTCCTCGCCGGCCCGCTCCTCGGCCCCGTCGCCGCCCAGCAGGTCCAGCCGCTCCAGCAGCACGGCGGCGAGGTTGTCCAGCGCGTAGTTGGACTGGGCCGACACCAGCACCCGGCGGCCCGGGTTGTTGCGCAGGTAGGCCGCGATCGCCTGGGCGGAGACCCGGGTCTTGCCGGTGCCGGGCGGGCCGTGCAGGGCGAAGAACGGCTCGCAGACCAGCATCTCGGTGGCGATCACCCCGCCGATCAGCCCGCTGCCCGCCTCCTTCTTCCACGGGTGGACCAGGCCGCGGATGGTGGTCGGGTTCAGCAGCTGGCCGACCAGCATCCGGTTGTCGAGCAGGGTGGGCAGGGCGTCGCTCTGGCGGCGCAGCGCGATCTCGCTGCCGGTCTCGTTCTCCGGCCGCACCCACCCCCTCTCCGGGATCCGGGGCCGGTGCGGCCCCTGGCGGACGGTGATGCCGTCCTCGCCGCCCCGCTCGACGAAGTCCACCTTGACCGGGTCGCGGCCGGGGCGGCCGCCGCTGTCCGGGAGCACCTCGACCACCCTGCGGTGCTCGCCGCCGCCGGCCACCGAGTCGAAGAAGTCGCCCATGCCCGGCCGGAGCCGCGGGGTGCCGTAGTAGTGGGCGGTGAGCGCGTCGTCGTAGCGGACCTTGCGGTCCCGCTCCTCGTCGAGCCGGAGCACCGTCCGGTCGCCGGTGCCCTCGGCGATGTAGGGGTAGTGCCGGGCCTGGAACTCGATCCGCTGGTACTGCAGCAGCCACTTCATGGCCTCTTCGAATTCGCGGTAGGCCTGGGACTTGCCGGCCGAGATCTTGATGCTGTCCAGCAGCCTGGACCAGACCGGGCGGCCGGTGCGCTGGTGCTCCAGCTCCTCGGGGTCGACGGTGAGGGGGAGGGCCTCGACCGAGCCGATCTCCCGGCTCAGCTCCTTGCCGGTGGAGGGGGCCGACTCCTTGCCGATCAGCGCCTCCCGGAGCCGCCGGCCGGGTGCCGCCTGCAGGTTCACCACGTACTTGATGATCAGGACGTCCGGGTAGGGGTCGCCGTACCCGGACAGGCCCTGGCGGGGGCGGAACTCCCGGCAGAACCAGGCCATTCTCCTGCCGAACAGCAGGTACTCGGACTTCTCCTTGTCCCGCAGCTGCTGCGCGGTGCGGGAGGCCATGTAGGGGGCGGCCCCGGAGGGGGCGTGGTACAGCCGCGCCCCGCGCAGGTCCGCCTCGATGCGGTCGGCCAGCTCCTTGGCGCCCTCCTGCGTCTCCACCGGGTCGTGCCGGATCTCCCCCCAGGCCAGCAGGGTGTCGCGGTACTCGGAGGGGGCGTAGATGAGCAGGTGCGGCCGCTCGTCCTTGGCCGGATCGTCCCAGTACCACATGATCTCGTCGAACTTCTTCCGGAGCCTGCCCACCACCTGCCCGCTGGACGGGCGCGACCTGGTGTGCCCGTGCAGCATGGCCGCGAGCAGGTCCTTGAGGGCCTTGGGCAGTCTCCGGGAGTCGCGGACCGACTGGACGACCCGGTGCTGCCAGGTGAGGACCTCGTCGCGGCCGGGGGGACCGGCATCGGCGGGCGGGGCGGGGGCGTCCTCGGCCAGCAGCCCCGCCGCCACCAGCCCCAGGCTGTACACGTCCGACCACTCGCCGACCTGCGGGATCCGCTGGAGCCCGAGGTCGAGGAATTCGAGCATCTCCGGGGCGCAGTAGTACAGGTCGGCGCCGTGCAGTTCGCGCAGGATCTGCGCGGGGTCGCGGTCGTGCTCGGCGACGGCGAAGCGGAGCAGGTCGTTGGTGAGGGTGCTCATCTCGAACCGGGTCAGCTGGAGCCCGATCTGGCCGGTGCCGGAATCCGGGGCGTCGGAGAGGACCGCGCCGATGCTGCCCCGGGAGATGCTGCGGTGCACCATCCGCTGCCCGTGCAGCTCCTGCAGCCCGTCGGCCAGGACGAGGAACTGGCGCAGCGATGAGGGCGGGTCGCCGCGCAGGTCGTCCCAGAAGGCGGTGAGGGCGTGGCCGTGCCGGCGGGTGACGACGTAGGCGAACCCCTCCGTGCCGATCCCCTGGCCGCGGACGTACTCGTCGTCGCGGTGGCCGCCCTCCAGGATCTCCGGCAGGGCGGGGTGGCCGTAGGAGGCGGCGCGGAGCAGGACGCGGACCTGGCGCTCCCACAGGTTGCCGCCGAGCCTGCCCACGCCCCGGTACAGGTGCAGGGTGACCGGCTGCTTCCGGGAGTCGACCAGGGGGCACCGGTAGAGGACGCCGGGGATGATCGTGTGGCACTTCTCGGTGACCGGCCGATCGGCGGGCGTCGCGTAATGGCCGATGGCGGTCTCGGGATCGCAGAAGAAGTGCCCGATGAGCGCGGCGACCTCGCGCAGATCGTCCGGGACAGGGGGGTTCTCCGAGGGGGATCCGTTCAACGAGGCCTCGATCCTCCTTTCGCGGCGATCGGTGCCTTTCGCGCGCGGCCGCCTCGCCGGGGGTGGAGGTGAATATACCCGCGGAAGTGCGGCGGAGTGGTGCGGAGGAAGAGTTTTCCGCCTTCAAGGGACTTATGGGGCTCGTTTTCTTTTTTCTTTTTCAGCCGGGCGCTCCGGGGCGCCCCCCCCGGTGCGCCGCGCCCGCACGCCCTATCTCCCCGAGACCGGCGGGTCCGGCATCGCCAGGTAGCGGGCCGGGACCTCGCCGCCGCCGTGGACGGCGAGGTCGGCGCCGGTGATGTAGGGGTCGGAGGCGAGGAAGAGGCAGGCGCGGGCGATGTCGGCGGGCTCGGCCATCCGGCGCATCGGGATCACCCGGTCGACCCCGTCGGCGCCGGCGGGGCCGAACACCTCGTCCGCGGCCTCGGTGCGGACCGGGCCCGCGGTGACGTGGTTGACCCGCACCTCCGGCCCCCACTCCAGGGCCAGCGCCCGGGTCAGGCCGAGCAGCCCGGCCTTGGCCGCGGTGTAGGCGGCCGTCCCCGGCTGCGGGTCGTGCGCCGCCACGCTGCCGATGTTGACGATCCAGCCGCCCTCCCGCTGCCGCCGCATGATCCGGTTGGCCGGCTGGGCGGTGTGGAACGGCGCCAGCAGGTTGAGGCCGACGACCTTGGCCACGAACCGGGGCGAGACCTCGGCCGCCTCCGCGCTCGGCGCCCCGCCGGCGTTGTTGACCAGCACGTCGAGCCGGCCCAGCGGCTCCGCCGCCGCCTCCACCAGCCCGGCCGCCTGGTCCGGGTCGCGCACGTCGGCCGCGAGGAAGCGTGCGGTCCGCCCGCCGGCGGACGGCGGAACCCCGGGCGGGGTCCGCCCGCCGACGGCCACCTCGGCCCCGGCCGCCAGGAACGCCTCGGCGATCACCCGCCCGATGCCCCGGGTCCCCCCGGTGACCAGCACACTTCGGCCACGGAAATCGGCCGCTGCGGTCATCTCCTCCACCTTCCCGACCATCGGCTCTCCCCGCCGCCCCCGCGATGATCCCGGCGTTCCGGGGCCGTCAGCACCCGTCGATGCCCCCGGAACGCCGAGATCATCGCGGGGGCGGGGCGTCGTTCACTCACCGGTGAGGGCGGCCATCACGCGGCCGCGGTGGTGGGCGGGGGAGCCCCAGGCGGTGTGCAGGGCGCGGGCCTTGCGGATCCACAGCGACAGGTCGAACTCGTCGGTGTAGCCGATCGCGCCGTGCAGCTGGAGCGCGGTGCGGGCGGCCCGGTAGGCGGCCTCGGAGGCGGCGGCCTTCGCCGCGGAGGCGTCCCGGGCGGCGTCGGGGCCGCCGTGCGCGACCGCCGCGCCGTACACCAGCGAGCCGGCGAACTCCAGCTCGATCAGGGTGTCGGCCAGCCGGTGCTGGACCGCCTGGAACGCCCCGATCGGGCGGCCGAACTGCTCGCGGGTCCGGACGTGCTCCGCGGTGGCGTCCAGCAGCCGGCGGCCGGCGCCCAGGGCCTGGGCGGCGCAGGCCAGCGCGCCGAACTCCGCGGCGGCCGCGGCCGGGGAGGCGGCCGCGCAGGGGACCTCCCCGGCGGGGGACCAGGAGAACAGCCGCCGGGCCGGGTCCAGGGAGCGGCGCGGCCCGCCGTCGGGCCCGGCCCGGTGCAGCGCGCCGCCGTGCACGGCCAGCACCAGGTCGGCGGCGTCGGCGTCCAGCGCGTAGGGCACCACCGGGGGCAGCGCCAGGGTCGCGGACAAGGAGCCGTCGGCGATGCCGGCCAGGGCCTCCGGATCGCCCAGCACCCGGGCGGCGGCCAGGGTCTCCACCACCGGGCCGGGCACGCCGTGCCGCCCGACCTCGATCAGCGCGGCGACCAGCTCCACCGGGCGGACGCCGGCGCCGCCGTGCTCCTCCGGCACGGCGAGCGCGAAGACGCCCGCATCGGCCAGCGCCCGCCACAGCGCCCGGCCGGGCGCGCGGTCGCCGCGGCCCCAGGCCCGCGCGGCGCCGCACGCGTCGGCGCCGGACAGCAGGCCGCGCACGGTCTCGGCGAACAGCCGCTGCTCGGAGTCGAGGGTGAACCTCACCTGCCGCCCCTTCCCGCGCGGGGGAGGCCGAGGACGCGCTCGGCCACCACGTTGCGCTGGATCTCGTTGGTGCCCGCGTAGATCGGCCCGGCCAGGGCGAACACGTAGTCCTCCAGCCAGGGGCCGTCCAGTTCGCCGTCCGGGCCGAGCAGGTCGAGCGCGGTCTCGGTGAGAGCCACGTCCAGCTCCGACCAGAAGACCTTGTACATGCTGGCCTCCGACCCGGCGTCGTGCATCCGGGAGAGCACCGCGTACCCGTGCATCCGGTAGGCGCGCGCCCGGATCCAGGCGTCGGCGACCCGGTCCCGCAGCGCGGTGTCGGCCGGGTCGCCGCGCTCGGCCCAGAGCCGGACCAGCCGGTCGGCGGCGGCGGTGAACCGCCCCGGGCTGCGCAGGGTCAGCCCGCGCTCGTTGCCCGCGGTGCTCATCGCGACCCGCCAGCCGTCGCCCGGCTCGCCGATGACGTCGGCGTCGGGCACGAACACCCCGTCGAAGAAGAGCTCGGCGAAGGCCGGCTTGCCGTCCAGCCGGCCGATGGGGCGGACCGTCAGGCCCTCGGCGTCCAGCGGGAACATCAGGTACGTCAGGCCGCGGTGCCGTTCGCCGGAGGAGCGGAAGATGCCGAACGCGCGGTCGGCGAACGGCCCCCGGGAGCTCCAGATCTTCTGCCCGGACAGCAGCCAGCCGCCGTCGGTGCGCGACGCGGTGGAGCGGATCCCGGCCAGGTCGCTCCCGGCGCCCGGCTCGGACCAGGCCTGTGCCCAGATCTCCGCCCCGGCGGCCATCGGCGGCAGCACCCGGGCGCGCTGCTCGGCGGTGCCGTGCGTGAAGAGCGCGGGGGCCAGCAGGTTGATCCCGCCCTGGTTGACCCGGCCCGGCCCGCCCGCGGCGTGGTACTCCTCCTCGAAGACCAGCCACTCCAGCGGGGCGGCGCCGCGCCCGCCGTACTCCTCGGGCCAGGAGACCGCGGACAGCCGGGCCGAGTGCAGCTCGCGCTCCCACTCCCGGTGCGCGGCGAAGCCCTCCCGGGTCTCCAGCGACGGCAGCGGCTCCGCGGGCACGTGCTCGCGCAGCCACGCCCGCACCTCGGCGCGGAACGCCTGCTCGGCCTCGGTGAAGTCAAGATCCATCGGAGGCCGCCCTCTTCATGCTCCGCGGGTCCATCCCGGCCAGCGCGTCGGTGCCGGTCTCGGCGTTGTGCGCGTGCGCGAGGTGGTGCAGGCCGAACGCGGCGTCCATGCCGGCGCGCATCCCCTGCAGGTCCTCGGCCTGGTTGACGGCGCGCTTGGCCAGCGCCAGCCCGAACCGGGGCATCCGGCCGATCCGCTCGGCCAGCGCGAGCGCCTCCCGCTCCAGGCCGTCCCGGGGCACCACCCGGTTGACCATGCCGACCTCGCGGGCCCGGTGCGCGTCCATCCGGTCCCCGGTGAACAGGAACTCCTTGGCCACCCGGGGCGGCATCACCCAGGGGTGGGCGAAGTACTCCACGCCGGGCACGCCCATCCGCAGCACCGGGTCGCTGAAGAACGCGTCGTCGGAGGCGACGATCAGGTCGCAGCACCAGGCCAGCATCAGGCCGCCGGCCACGCAGGCGCCCTGCACCATGGCCACGGTCGGCTTGGGCAGCTCCCGCCAGCGCCGGCACATGCCCAGGTAGACCTCTGCCTCGCGGGCGAACCGGCGCTCGCCGCCGGCCTTGTCGGAGTGGTCCCACCACAGGCCGGCGCGGCGCTCGAAGGGCCGGTCGGCGTCGCGGCCGGGGCTGCCGATGTCGTGGCCGGCCGAGAAGTGCCGGCCGGCGCCGGCCAGTACGACCGCGGCGACGCCGTCCTCCTCGGCCGCCCGGTAGAAGGCGGCGTCCAGGGCGTAGGTCATCGCGGAGTTCTGCGCGTTGCGGTACTCGGGCCGGTTCATCGTGATGACGGCGACGGACTCCTCCGCGCCGCGCCGCTCGTAGCGGACGACGTCGTCCATGCGGGCCTCCTCGCTCCTCGGTCCGGCCGACGGCGTACGGATGCTCCTGTTTTCTAACAAGTGTTTGGTAGGGTAGCATGCGAGCGACCGGCGGCCCAGGCCGCGCGCCCCGAGCGGAAGGTCCCCCGATGAACGCGGTGCCGCCCTACGTTCCCGGCCACGGACTGATGCGCGGCCGCACCGCCGTGGTCACCGCCGCCGCGGGCACCGGCATCGGCGGCGCCGCCGCCCGCCGCCTGCTGGAGGAGGGCGCCCGGGTGCTGCTGAGCGACGCCCACCGGCGCCGCCTGGAGGGCACAGCCGCCGGACTGGCCGCCGAGTTCGGCGCCTCCGCGGTCGCCTCGGTGCCCTGCGACGTCACCGACGAGGACCAGGTCGCCGCCATGTTCGACGCGGCGCTGGAGCGCTTCGGCCGGATCGACGCGGTGGTCAACAACGCCGGGCTCGGCGGCACGGCCCGGCTCACCGAGATGACCGACGCGCAGTGGAGCCGGGTGCTGGACGTCACCCTCACCGGGACCATGCGCTGCACCCGGGCCGCGCTGCGGCTGATGGCCGGCGGCGGGGGCGGCGCGATCGTCAACAACGCCTCGGTCCTGGGCTGGCGCGCCCAGGAGGGGCAGGCGCACTACGCCGCGGCCAAGGCCGGGGTGATGGCGCTGACCAGGTGCGCCGCGGTGGAGGCGGCCGGCGACGGGATCCGGGTGAACGCCGTCGCGCCCAGCCTGGCGGTCCACCCCAACCTGGCCAAGGCCGCCTCCGAGGAGCTGCTCGCCGAGCTCGCCGCCCGGGAGGCCTTCGGCCGGCACGCCGAGCCGTGGGAGGTCGCGAACGTTATCGTCTTCCTGGCCAGTGACTACTCCTCGTACATGACCGGGGAGGTCGTTTCGGTTTCGAGTCGGAGAGCGTGACGTTGACGATGAGCCCACGGCGACGCGATGCGGAGGGCGCGGCCGCGGCCCGCGCGGCCCGGCGCACCGAACTGCTCGGCACCGCGGCGGAGGTCTTCGCCGAGCGCGGGTACGCCGCCACCACGGTCCGCGAGGTCGCCGACGCGGCGGGCATGCTCGGCGGCAGCCTCTACTACCACTTCGACTCCAAGGAGTCGATGATCGACGAGATCCTCTCCGGGTTCCTCACCGCGCTGTGGCGGGACTACGACGCGGTCCTGGCGCGCGGCGGCGGCGCCGAGCGGACGCTGCGCGGCCTGGTCGCCGCCTCGTTCCAGGCGATCGACCGGGACCGCGCCGCGGTCGTGCTCTACCAGAACGAGGCCAAGCACCTCGCCCCCAACCCCCGCTTCGGCTACCTGGACGAGTCCCGGGGGCGCTTCCGCGACATGTGGGTGGGCCTGCTGGAGCAGGGCGTCCGCGACGGGTCCTTCCGCGCCGACCTGGACGCCCCGGTCGTCTACCGGTTCATCCGCGACACCGTGTGGCTGGCCGCGGGCTGGTACCGGCCGGGCGGGCGGCTCGGCGCGGACGAGGTCGCCCGGCAGTACCAGGCCCTGGTCCTGGAGGGGATCCAAGGGTGCTGACCAGCGAAGGAGGAGTCAGGTGGCCGAGGCCTACATCGTGGAGGCGGTCCGCACCCCCGTCGGCAGGCGCGGCGGCGGGCTCGCCGGAGTCCACCCCGCCGACCTGGGCGCGCACGCGCTGAGCGCACTGATCGACCGGTCCGGCGCCGACCCCTCCGCCGTCGACGACGTGGTCCTCGGCTGCGTGGACACCCTCGGCCCGCAGGCCGGGGACGTCGCCCGCACCGCCTGGCTGGCCGCCGGGCTGCCCGAGGAGGTGCCCGGCGTCACCGTCGACCGGCAGTGCGGCTCCTCCCAGCAGGCGGTGCACTTCGCCGCGCAGGCGGTGCTCTCCGGCACCGCGGACCTGGTGGCCGCCGGGGGAGTGCAGAGCATGTCGCAGGTCCCGATCGGCGCCGCGATGACCGCCGGCGAGGCGTTCGGGCACGCCGGCGGGCCGTTCCTCGGCTCCCGCGGCTGGGTGCGGCGCTACGGGACCGGCGCGGTCGACCAGTTCCGCGGCGCGGAGATGATCGCCGAGCAGTGGGGGCTGACCCGGGAGCGGATGGAGGCCTACGCCCTGGAGTCGCACCGCAGGGCCGCCGCGGCCGCCGACGCCGGGCGCTTCGCCGCCGAGACCGCGCCCTGCGCCGGGCTGGCCGCCGACGAGGGCCCGCGCCGGGACACCACCCGGGAGCGGATGGCCGCGCTGCCGGAGCTGGTCCCCGGCGGGCGGCTCACCGCCGCGCTGGCCTCACAGCTCTCCGACGCCGCGGCCGCGCTGCTCATCGCCTCGGAGCGGGCGGTGGCCGAGCACGGCCTCACCCCGCGCGCCCGCGTCCACCACCTCTCCGCACGCGGCGAGGACCCGATCCGGATGCTCACCGCGCCCATCCCGGCCACCGCCCGCGCACTGCACCGGACCGGACTGTCCGTCGCCGACATCGACGTCTTCGAGGTCAACGAGGCGTTCGCCTCGGTGGTCCTGGCATGGCTGGACGAGACCGGCGCCGACCCCGCCCGGGTCAACCCGAACGGCGGCGCCATCGCCCTGGGCCACCCGCTGGGCGCCACCGGCGCCCGGATGATGACCACCCTCCTGCACGAACTGGAGCGCACCGGCGGCCGCTACGGCCTGCAGACCATGTGCGAGGGCGGCGGCCAGGCCAACGTCACCGTGATCGAGCGCCTCTGACCCGCCCGCCCGGCCCGCGGGCGTCGCAGAGCGGCCGCGGCGCCCGCCCGGCCCGCGCGGCGCCCTCGCCGGACCGGGCGGCGGCGGGGCGGACGGCCGTTCCCGGCGTTCGGCCCGCTCGGCGCCGTTGCCGAGGGAGAGGGAAGGGGCCGCGGCCCGCTCGCGGACCGCGGCCCCGCCGGCGGCCATGGCGTGCGGTTCGGCGGCACGCGGTCACCGGCCGGGCCGGCCCGCCGCCACCGCCGGTGCGTCCGCGCGCGATGCCCGGCGGCCCGGCCTGCACGCCCGCGACCGGGGGCAGGGGAGGCGCGGCCCGGCGCGTCCGGATCCGCTGCGGCGCCGCAGACCGCCTGGAGCAGTGACCGGCACCGGTTCCGCCGCCGCGTGCCCGCACCGGCGGGCAGGCGGGGCCGGAAAGGGGCGGCGGGGGAGAGGTCCGGCCTCCGGAGGCCCCTGGAACGCGGCCCCCTCCACCCGTCGCCGCCGCCGGCGGCGCCGTGCCCGCTCAGGCCGTGAAGGCGGTCCGGGCTCCCGCCGCCCCGCCTCCCGGGTCCGCCCGGCTCCCGTCTGGTCCGCTCGCTTTCGGCCGGCTTCTCCGGCGGTCCGCTCGCCCCGGTGCGGGTGGAGCGCGCCGGCGTGAGCCGGAGGCGGGGCGGCCTCCGGGGCCGGCCGGGGCCGGAGCGGCGGGTCAGGCCGGTGCGCCGGGAGGCGGGGCCGGGGGCCGGTCGGGGCGCATCTCCGTTCCGGCGATCAGCGGGACCAGGTCGGTCAGGGAGCCCGCGCGGGCGCCGAGGATCCGCTCGACGGCCTCCAGGTGCGCCCGGACCAGCACCTCGCGGCGGCGCGGCCCGCCCTCCCCTCCGGCCGGTTCGAGGTAGGCGTCGATCAGGGCGTCGCCCAGGTGGAGGCCCATCCCGGCGATGATCACCGCGGCCTCCTCCGGGTGGGAGGCGTCGAAGACCCCCTCGTCGCGGCCCTGGCGGACCACGGCGGCCAGCAGGGGCGCCTGGGCCTGCACGGACGCCTCGCTGATCCGCTGCTTGAGCAGCGCGTTGTTCTCGTGCCTCCACATCCGGGCGACCGCCGAGAGCTCGTCGGTGTGCGCGGCCTTCCACGCGATCGCGGCGGAGAGGTGGCCCCGCAGCCGGGCCACGGCGTCCCGGGACGGATCGGCGGCCGACTCCAGGGCGGCGCGCGCGTCGCGGGTCAGGTCCTCCACGATCCCGTCGAGCACCGCCCGCTTGGAGCGGAAGTAGTGGTAGAAGGCGCCCTTGGAGATGTCCAGTCTGTCCAGGAGGTCGGCGATGGTCATCTCCTGGTAGCCCTTCTCCCGGATCAGGTCCAGGGCGGCGGCGATGATCCGCGCCCGCCGGGCCGCGTACTCCTCGGGCCTGACCCGCCGCGCCATTCCGCTCCCTCCGATGGTCCGCCCGGGGCCGTTGCCGGACCCGGGCGGCAAGTGTACCTTGAAAATAAACCGACCGTCGGTTTGTGAATAGAGGGAGGCGCAGGTGTCCCAGGAATCGGTGTCCGAGGAGGAAGCGGCCCGGCTTCGCACCAAGGTGTTCGCCCGAGTCATCGGCCCCTACATGACGATCTTCACCGGGGTGATCGCGCTCCGCCTGCCCGAAATGGAATCCCTGGTCGGCGACCCGTTCGCCGACCCGTTCAACCTCTGGATACTCGGCGCGCTGATGATCGCCGGCGGGCTGGTCGTCATCGGCGGGCACCGCAACTGGCGCGGGCCGGCGGCGGTCGCGATCTCCCTGTTCGGCTGGTTCGTGGGCCTGCGGGGGATCGGACTGATCGTCCTCACCTCCCCGATGCAGAGCGGCGTCGACGCGGTGGTCGGGCAACCGGGGCCGCTCGCCGTCGCCCGGGTGCTGTTCGGGGTGATGGCCCTGTTCGGCCTCTGGCTCGCCTACCACGGATGGGCCCCGGACCGGCGCACCGAGCCCCGGAAGGCCGGCGCCCCCGCCTGATCCCGCCGGGGGCCGCGCCCCTGACGGCCGACCCGGGGAGGGCGCCGGTCGGGCCGCGGCACCTCGGACGGGGAGCCGACCGGGCGCCGGGTGCGCTTCGGGGTCTGTCGCCGTTCCCCCTGGCGGCCCGGCGCCGGCCGGGGTGCCCGGGTGCCGGTCGGCCCGTGGAGCGCTGCGGGTCCGTCCCGGTGGGCGGTCCCCGGCCGTCCCCGGGGCTGCGTTCCGGCCGCCGGGGTCGTGCGGGCATCTGGCGCGCTTCGAGGGCCGTCGCTGTTTCCGCGGGCGGTGCGCGAGCGGTCCGGGGCGCGGACCGGTCGGGGCGTCTGCTGCTCCGCGGAGTGCCGCGGGTTCCTCCCGGCGGGCGGGGGAGCGCGCCGGCCGGACCCTCGGCGTCCCGCGTCGGCCCTGGTTCACCGGGACGGGCGGGACCGGTCAGTCCCCGGCCCGGCGCAGGCCCTCCAAGCGGTCCAGGGCGCGTACCGCGTCGGCGACGATTCCCTCGATCAGCTCCGCGCAGCCGGGCAGGTCGTCCACGGCCGCGACGGCCTGGCCCGCGGCCATCACGCCCAGGTCGGCGCGGCCGTCCACCATCGCGGCCTTCAGCAGCACCGGCGTGTTGGCCGCCATCAGCACCTGGGACCAGGAGAGCCCCCGGGCCCGCCGCATCGCGGCGCCGTCGCGGAGCAGCGACCCCCAGGACAGGCCGGTCTCCCGGCGCAGCGCCGCCGCGCTGCGCACCGCCACGGACAGCCGGGACACCGGGCCGGAGCGCTCCAGCGCGTCCACCGCCGGGGTGCGCAGCACCCGGTGCGGCACGCCGTCCACCTCCCGGGTCACCACCGTCTCCGCCGCCTCCAGGTAGGCGCGCTTGACCGCGTCGGGCACCGGGCTGTCCGAGGTGAGCAGGAACCGGGTGCCCATCGCCACCCCGGCGGCCCCGTAGGCCAGCGCCGCCGCCAGCCCGCGCCCGTCGAAGAACCCGCCGGCCGCGATCACCGGAATCCGCACCGCGTCCACCACCTGCGGCAGCAGCAGCGTGGTGGCGAGCGGCCCGGTGTGCCCGCCGCCCTCGCCGCCCTGCACCAGAACCGCGTCGGCGCCCCACGCCGCGACCTTCTCCGCGTGCCGCCGCGCGCCGACCGAGGGGATCACCACCACCCCGGCCTCCTTCAGCCGGGCGATCAGCTCCGGCCGGGGCGCCAGCGCGAACGAGGCGACCCGGACCCGCTCGGAGATCAGCAGCTCGACGCGCTCCTCGGCGTCGCCGGCGTCGGCGCGCAGGTTCACCCCGAACGGCCGGTCGGTGCGCTCGCGGACCTCCCGGATCGCCGCGGCGAGCCGGTCGACCGGCATCGTCGCCGACGCCAGCACGCCCAGCCCGCCCGCGTTCGCGGTCGCCGACACCAGGCGCGGCCCGGCCACCCACCCCATGCCGGTCTGCACCACCGGGTGGCGGCAGCCCACCAGGTCGGTGAGGGCGGTGCGCAGCGGCCCGGTGCTCACGCCGGCACCTCCCGGTCGCGCAGCCCGCCGGGATCGAGCACCTCGCGCAGCAGCCGCAGCTCCTCCCCGGTCGGCTCGCGGGTCACCGGCACCTCGCCGTCCGCCCCGGCCAGGTCGAACCCGGTGCGGTCGAGGACCTCCCGCACCGTCGCCCCCGGGTGCACCGAGACCAGCCGCGCGGTCCCGCCGGGGCCGCCGAAGTCCAGCACCGCCAGGTCGGTGACGACGCGGCGCAGCCCGTGCGCGTCGGCGGCGGCCACCCCGCTGACCATGTCCACCTCCGGCACGAACACCCGGCGGGAGTGGCGCGGGACCCAGTAGCTGGTCGGGTTGGACCGGGTGTTGCCCGGTGCGCCGCGCACCCCCAGCAGCTGCCGGTCGGGGCGCTCCCACGGGCCGATCGCGGAGATGTTGCTCCGGCCGAACCGGTCCAGCTGGGAGGCGCCCATCATCACGTGCCGGCGCCCGTGCAGCACCAGCCACAGGTGGTCGCGGAAGGGCAGCCACCCCTCGGCGTCCTCCGGGCCGGCGGCCCGGCCCAGCGGGAGCGCCTCCCGGGTGAGCAGCGCGCCGCCGTCGGTGGTGAGCAGGCCCGGCTCGAACGTCATCCGGGCCAGCCGCGCGCCCAGCACCGAGCAGGTGCCCATCGCGGCGGCCAGCACCTCCCCGTCGCCCCGCCACGCCTCGGCGCACGCCACCGCGCAGACCTCGGCCCTGGTCGCCGCCATCACGCCGCCTCCGTCCGGCCGGGGCCCGGGCCGGGCCCGAAGAACTCCGCGCGCAGCGCCGGGTCGGACGCGGAGGCCGCGTAGCGCCGCTGCGCCTCCTCGTCGCGCCCGTAGTCCGGTTCGCACGAGGTGAAGAGCGCGCCGCCGGGGGTCTCCGCCACGCCCGCCACCATCGCCCTGCTGACCAGAAGCGACTGCGGCGGCCCGGTGAAGGAGCCGACCAGCCGCTCGCAGGAGAGGTAGCAGCGGTCGGCGGCCTTGGCGAACAGGTCGTCCAGGTAGGGGTCGGGGCCCAGGTACTGCCCGTTGCCGCGGTCATCGGCCCGGTTCACGTGCACCAGCGCCGCGTCCAGCCGCAGCGGGGGCACCGCGACCAGCGGGCCCTCCCCCTCGGCGGGGTAGGGGGAGCGGACGGTGCGCAGCCCGGGGTTGACCCGCAGCACGTCGGAGCCGAGGCCGGCCGGGGTGGGCAGGAACGGCAGCCGGTGCGCGGCGGCCAGCAGCCCGAACATGAACATGCCCTCGTCGTACTCGGTGAGCGCGACCGCACCGCTCTCCCGGGCGGCGCGGAAGTACGGCTCCAGCGGGATCGAATCGAGCGTGACGAAGGGGGCCACCACCCGCCGGACCTTGCCGTGCGCGCAGAGCATGCCCACGTCCGGGCCGCCGCAGGAGACCACGGTGAGGTCGCGGACCGGGGACCGGCAGACCGCGCGGACCAGCTCCATCGGCTTGCGCCGCGACCCCCAGCCGCCGATGCCGAGCACCATCCCGTCGGCCAGCGACGCGGCGATCGCGTCCGGCGTCGTCACCTTGCCCATCACCGCTCCGCTCCGCGGGCGAACGCCGCCCGGTGCTCGTCGCCCGCCCCGGCCAGGGTGAGCTCGAAGGTGAACCCCTGCTCGAACCGGTAGGAGCGGTGGACGTCCACCGGGTCGATGCCGTTGAGGGACTCCTTGGCGCACCGGATGACGCGGGGGTCCTTGGCCGCGATCGACCGCGCGGTGCCGAGCGCCTCGCCGCGCAGCTGCTCGCGGGGGACCACGGACAGCACCGAGCCGAAGGCGTGCAGCTCGGCGGCGGTGGCGGTGCGGCAGGTGTAGACCATGGCCCGCATCAGGTGGTGCGGGACCAGCCGGGCCAGGTGGGTGGCGGCGCCCAGGGCGCCCCGGTCCGCCTCGGGCAGGCCGAAGCGGGCGTCGTCGGAGGCGACCACCACGTCGGCGTTGCCGGCCAGCCCGACGCCCCCGCCGAGGCAGAACCCGTGCACCGCGGCGACCACCGGGACCGGGCAGTCGTAGACCGCGGAGAACGCGGCGGCGCAGCCGCGGTTGGCGCCGAGGAGCGCGGTGTGGCCGGGGTCGCGCTGCATCTCCTTGATGTCGACGCCGGCGTTGAACCCGCGCCCCTCCGCGCGGAGCAGTACGGCGCGGGTGCCGGGGTCGCGCCCGGCGGCCAGCAGCTCGCCGGCCAGGTCGTGCCAGCCCTGCACGGTGAGCGCGTTCACCGGCGGCGCGTCCACGACGATCTCGGCGACCCCGTCCGGGTGCCGTGTGGTGGAGACAGCCATGACCATTCCTCCAACCAAACACTTGTTAGAATTCACCGTAGCAAGCCCGGCCCCCTCGCGGCAGGGGCCCGGCGCCGTCCTGTCCGGAGACCCGCACGGACCGACCGGAAGGGGAGCGGTCCCGCCCCTCCGCCCGCCCGGGCCACCGTTCTCGGGGGCGCCGGCTCCCGCTCTCCTTCTGCGGTGCGGCTGCGAGCCGCGTGCGTCAGGCGGCGCCCACCGGACGGGAGTGCCGACCGGGTACGGCGGTGGTGCTTCCCGCATCCGCCCGCGGGACCGGCCGGAGGGGCCCCGACGCGGTCCGCCCAGGCCGAAACGCTCGGCGGCCTTCCCGGCGCGGATTCCGCTCGGCCCCGGGGGCTCCGCCCGCCTGGAACACCGGGTCTTCCCGGATGCGGACGGGCTCCGGCTCGGCCGGGCGGCTCGGAGCGCCGGGCCCGGCGACGGTGCTTTCCGCATCCGGTCACCAGTCTCCGCTGCCGGCCGGGCGCCCGCCCCGGCTCCAGCGCCCGGCGGCCCTCCCGCCCGGACGGGTGCTCGGTTCCGAGAGCGCCGCCGCTCCTGATCCCCCGGGTTCTCCGAGGCGTGGGCGGGTTCCGGTCCGGACGGAGTAGGGCGGTGGGCGCGGTGGGGAAGGCGGATCCGCGACCGTCCGGCGGTTCCGCCGAGGGCGCCGCCCGGGAGGCCCCGCAAGGCCCACGGATGGCCGGATCCGGCCACGGGGCCGGTTTCGTTCGCGTTCTGAGACCGGAAGCGGTCTTCCGGCCCGCGCGGAAGGAGTAGCCTCCCGCACAGGCATGATCATCGGCGGGCGCGGGGATCCGCGCACCGGCGGGCCTCCCGCAGGCCGGAGCGCCGGGAACGCGACGGATCGTGCCGCGATCAGGTCCGCACGCACCGCTCGCGGCCGGGCCGCCCGCGCCGTCCCCCGACTCCGGCGCGGGACGGGCCCGGGGCGATCCGGCGCGGTGCGCCGCCGGTCCGAGCCGCGTGCACCGGAGAGGCCGCACCGGCCGCACCGTCCGCAGGAAGGAGGGGGCGCCTCCCGCGCGGGAGCGTGCCCGAACAGGTGATGACCAGGACAAGCCGCGCCCTGCTGGCGGTGCTCTCGGCGGGCGCGGCCGTGGCCGCCCTCGTCCTCCTCGGATGGTGGGCCTACCGCGCCTGGGACCTGGGCAGGCTGCTGCCCGGACCGGACGCGGCGCCGCTCGCGGCCGCCGGCGCGGCCGCGCTGCTCGCCGCTCTCGCCCTCGCGGTCCTGCTGGCCGCGGGGTCGCGGGCGCGGGACGGGCGCCCCGGTGCGGCCGCCGCCGGCGCCCTGGAGGAGGCCGAAGCACCCTACCGGCGCAAGCACGTGTTCCGGCTGGAGCTGCCCAGCGCCCGCAGGGACTACCCCTTCCTCTTCTCCGCGGTCGTCTGCTGGCGGGGCGCCGCCGCGGCGGAGAGCGCCGCCGAGGGCGCCGCGGTCTGCGCGATCGAGGGGCGCGCCCGCGCGCTCTGCGCGGCCGAGCGGCCGGAGGAGCACGGCGCGGCGGGCTTCCGGCTGACCGCGGCGCTCGGCCCGGAGCCGTGCCGCCACCCCGGCGTCGACGAGGCCTGGGCCGAAGAGGTCCGGCTGGAGATCTCCGCCGACGACGAGGAGCGCCTCGCCCGCCTCCGCGAACTGCGCAAGACCAAGGCCGCCCGGGAGGAGGAGCGCGAGCTGGAGCGGCTGGAGCAGGAGTACCTGGGCGGCGAGGTCCTCTCCGACCCGGGCCGGGCCGTGGTCTGGTGGCTGGCCCGCCACCCCGAGCGGGTCGAGGAGGCGGTCGCCCGGATCGGAACGCTCACCCGGCTCTCCTCGGCGGCCACCGGGCGCCGGCTCCCCGACGTCTACCGGGAGCTCACCGAGGCGGTCGGCGCCGCCGGGGCGGAGCGGGAGCCGGCGGCGCGCACCGGGGCGCCGGACCCCCGCCCCGCGCCCCCGTTCCCGCACGCCGAGCCCTACGCGGGCCAGGTCTACGGCTACATCCCGGAGGACGGCGGACCGGAGGAGCCCCGCCCCGCCCCCGCCCACCCGGCCGACGCGCGCCGCTCCGACCAGGACCCGTGGCTGCACGCCGCGGCCGTCGCCGCCGGCGACTGGGAGGACGAGGAGGAGTACGAGGGCTTCCTCCAGCGCTTCGCGGTCTTCCTCAAGTCCAACGGCTACACCGACGGCGCCTCCCGCATCCGCGACGCCTACGGGCTGGGGCCCGGCTTCCCGTCCGTCTTCGGCTCCGCCTCCGACTTCGAGCCCGACCCCTACGTCGGACCGGAGGGAGAAGAGGACGGGGAGCCGGAGGACGCCTCCGGGCACTCCGGCGGCACCGGAGCCTCGGCGGCGGGCTGAGCGGGCGCCCGGGCCCGGCGCGATCCCTCTCCCCGGGGCCGGCGGCCCGGAAGCCCTTTTCCCGGCCCTGGCCGGGGACCGCCCGGCCAGGGGTGCGGTCGCGGCCCCGTTCCGGGCACCGCTCCGCCCGCGGAAACCGTGCCCGTGGCCGGAAGAAGCGGCCGGGATCCGGCCGGAACCCCCGCCACCATGGCCGCTCCGAGAACGCGAACCGGAGAGGAACAGGGGCATGGACGTGCGGGAAGCGGCGCCGGCGGTGGTCACCGGCGGGTCGCGGGGGATCGGCCGGGCGATCGTGGAGCGGTTCGCCGCGGACGGGGCCCCGGTGGTGTTCGGATACGTCTCCGAGCGCTCCCGGGCCGAGGAGGTCGTCGGCGCGGTCCGCGCCGGGGGCGGCAGGGCCTGGGCGGTCCGGGCCGACCTGGGCGAACCGGACGGGGTCGATCGGCTGTTCGCCGCGGCCGACGGGCACCTGGGCGGCCGGCTGGGCGTCCTGGTGAACAACGCCGCGATCCCCGGCCGGACGGCGTTCGACGACGCCGGAGCGGAGGAGTTCGACCGGGTGATGGCGGTCAACGCGCGCGCCGCGCTGCTGGCCATGCGGCACGCGGCGCGGCGGATGGAGCGCGGTGGGCGGATCATCAACGTCTCCTCGGTCAGCACCGGCTGGCCCGGCGCGGACGAGGCGCTGTACGCCGCGAGCAAGGGGGCGCTGGAGCAGCTGTCCCGGGTGGCCTCCCGGGCGCTGGGGCCGCGCGGCATCACGGTCAACACCGTCTCGCCCGGGACGACCGACACCGACCTGCTGCGCGACGCGGTCCCCGCCGAGGCCCGGGAGGCCGTCGCCGCGATGACACCGCTGGGCCGGCTCGGACGCCCCGAGGACGTCGCAGCGGTGGCGGCCTACCTGGCCGGCCCGGACGCGGCCTGGGTCACCGGGCAGAACATCCGGGCCGACGGCGGCCTGCTCTGAGGCCGTCGGAGGAAGCGCGTTCCCCGGCGCCCGCCGGGGAGGGCGGGCGGGGCGCTTCCCCGCGCCCCGCCCCGGCCGGCCCTCCGAAGGGCGGGGCCGGCGCCCCCGGCCCTTCTCCCGGCGGCCGGAAGCGGCCATCGGCCGCGCCGCGGGCTTCCGCCCGGCCCGCAGGGGAACCGCTGGTGTGGAAGGGGCGGACGGGCGGAGAGGGACCGGGTGGGCAGGCAGGGTTTCGGGGCGCTGGTCTCGGACGACCAGTGGGCGCTCTTCCTGAAGGCGGGGAGCACGCGGCGGTTCGCCGACGGGGAGCCGATCATCCGCCAGGGCGAGCACGAGGACGCGGTCCACATGCTCGCCGAGGGGACGGTCAAGGTGACCGCGGTGCGGCCGGACGGGATCGAGGTGCTGCTGGCGCTGCGCGGCCCGGGTGAGGCGCTCGGCGAGATGTCCGCGCTGTCCGGGCTGGCGCGGACCGCGACGGTGGCGGCCTCCGGCGGGCCCTGCCTCACCCGGGTGCTCAGCGGAGCCCAGTTCCGGCTGCTCCTCCGCCGCCAGGGGCTGGACGGCGCGCTGCTGGAGCACCTGGTGCTCCGGCAGGCCGAAGGGGAATCGGTGCGGACCGAGATCACGGTGCTGCCGTCGGCGCAGCGGATCGCCGCGGCCCTGCTCCGGCTCGCCGCGCTGACCGGGACCGACGTCGGGACCGCGCCCGGCGGGCGGCGCGGCGTGGTGCTCCGGCTCGGCCTGTCCCAGCGGGAGATCGGCGACTGGGTCGGGCTCTCCCGCGCCTCGGTCGCCGCGGAGTTCCGCCGGCTCCGGGACGGCGGCGTCATCCGCACCGGGCGGCGGTACATCGCGGTGCTCGACGTGGACCGGCTGCGCCGGACCGCCGCGGGCGGGCCCCTCGGCTGAGCACCGCCGGCCGGGAGCGCCGGGCGGGCCTTCTCCGCGCGGCGGCGGGGCGGACGGCCCCGCTGTGTCCAGGAATCGACACTGCGCCGCGCCGCTCCGGGCCAGAGTCGGGGGAGGCGGCCGCGGAGGCCGCCGGCCGCCCCGACCCCGGAGGAGAGACCGCATGGCGGAGTACCGCGGACGCGCCCGGCGCACCAGCTCGAACATGCCGCCCTACCGCGCCGTCCTCGCCGTCGACGTGGAGAAGTACAGCCGCACCACCTCGGCCCAGCAGCAGCTGCTCAGCAACACGGTGCGCGACGCGCTGGAGCAGGCGTTCGCCGACAGCGGCCTGGAGGAGGTGTGGCGCACGGCCTCGTTCCCGCAGAGCACCGGGGACGGCTACCTGGTCGGCGTGCCCACCGAGTACCTGCCCAGGCTGATCCACCCGCTGCTGCCGGAGCTGCAGGACGTCCTGGACGACATGCAGCCCGCGCTGGCCTCGGAGGACCGGTCGCTGCGGCTGCGGCTGCGCGCCGCCATCGGCCTGGGCCCGCTGCCGGACACCGGCGGCGAGGAGCGCGGCGACGGCATCGGCACCGCGATGAACGAGACCCACCGGGTGCTGGACTCCCCGGCGCTGAAGAAGGCGCTCGCCGAGTCCGACCCCGACATCACCTTCCTGGCCGCCGGGCTGACCCGCCGGGCCTACGAGGACGCCGTGCTCGGCGGCTACGTCGCGGTCAAGCAGCGGCTCTTCCGGGGCGTCACGGTGGACCTGCCGGACAAGGAGTACCGGGCCGAGTCCTACATCTACGTCCCGCAGCCCTCGATCAACCCGGGCGGCCCGGCGCCGGAGGGCCCGGGGGAGTCCGCCGCCCCGGCCGGAAACGGCTCCGGCGGCCCGCCCGCACCCGCGGACGCGGCCGCCGGCGCCCCGCGGACGCGGCGGAGGAGCGCCCCCGTCGGTGCGGCCGCAGAGGTCGCGAACAGCGTCGGCGGCGACTCCAAGAACACCTTCCAGGCCCGCACCGTCCACGGCGACGTGTACAACGGAGACACCCGCACCTCCGTCCAGCACGGCGGCATCGGGCCGATCGGCGGCGACGTCGGCACCGCGGTGGCCGGGACCCGGGGACCGGTCAACATCGGCGGCACCCAGTACAACGACTTCCCCGACCAGGATCCGGAGGAGGAGGCGTGACGGCCCCGCCGGCATGAGCGGCGGCGCGGGCCCCTCCCGGAACGGACGGTGCGGGGCCGCCGGGTCCCCGCCCTCCGTTCGGCGGCCGGCGGTGCGGATCCCGGGACCGCTTCATACGGGGCGTTCTCGGAAGGGGGATTCCCGAGTGGATACCGTATCCGGAACGGAAGGTCGGGCGGTGCGCCCGGAGATGTGAGAAAAGGGGAGAGAATATCCGGTTCGCCCGGACCGTTCTCCGGGGAGCGGCGGGAAGGGGCGGCCGGATGGAGGGCCCGCTATCCGGTGGAATGCCGGAGGAGGAGAAAAAGGGAGCCGGCGGAATTCCCGGACTTTCTTCGGGGGAGGGGCGTCCGGAGGGGGCCGGGAAAACGGTTCCCGCTCCTGGGGTGCTCCTCGGAAATGCCGGTATTCCGGTGTCCGGGACAGGAAAGAGCCCGCCCGGCGGTGTCGCACCACCGCCGGGCGGGGGACCGGGGCGCCGCGCCCCTCGGGCCGCGCTTGCCGAGGGGCCCCGCTACTCACGGCGGCCCGGTCAGGCCGGCCCCGGGGAGGGGGGTCCCCGGGGCCGGGGTTCAGCCGATGCTCGGTATACGCGTCACCAGCAGGGGGGACGTCTCGGAGCCATCGGAGGGGGAGTGGAAGATGCGCACCCGGTCGCAGCGGAAGTCGGTGGTCACCGCGGTGTCCTCGGGGACCTCCAGCACGGTGACGAAGGGGTTCTGCTCTTCGATGGTGCGGATCGCGATCTCGGTGGGCACGCCCACCAGCTCGGGCCAGCTCTGCTTTCCGATGCAGTGCTGCGCGGCGGAGCCGGACGGGCCGGCGCCGTGCTGATCGGCGGAGGCGAGGGCGGGAAAAGCGAAACCGATGCTCGTGGCAGCGGCGAAGACGGCGGTCGCGATGGTGACGCGGTTCATGGCCGAATCCTTCCAACTTTTGATTGCAAAGGACGCCAACGAAGTTAGCACGCAAAGTATCGGGGTGATTACGAGTGAATTTCGGTGGGGGTTGACAGAAGCGTCGATTACGTTCAGTGAAGTGTTCCCAGGTGGTGCGGGCGCCATGGCCGGCGGGGCGGCTGCGGGCGTCCTTCGTTGAATTCGGTACCAATCTCGTACTCGGTTCCGGATCTTCCGGTCGGACGTGCGGTTATGTCGGGTCCGGCGGCCCGGAGGAGAGGGGGAGCGGTCCAAAAAGTGGTTCTCATCACATACGCCGTTCGGTTTCACGGAGAGAAATTCGAAAACTTTGGGAAAGTTTTCACGAACGGCTTCCATACTCCTTCCGGGTATTGCCGCATTTCCCCTCGAAAAGGGTGCCGGGGCGCCGGCGGCCACCTCGGACCGGGGCGCATACCCTCGAGGGCGTGACGAACATGCTGGAGGCCGAGAGCCCGGCCGCTGCGGCGGCGCGCATCCGCGACGTGCTCGGGAGCGGACCGGTGGCCGTGCTCACCGGTGCGGGCCTGTCCACCGACTCCGGGATCCCCGACTACCGGGGCCCGGGATCACCGCCCCGGACGCCCATGACCTACCAGCAGTTCGTCGGCGACCCCGCGTTCCGCCGGCACTACTGGGCCCGGAACCACGTCGGGTGGGGCCACGTGCACCGCACCCGGCCCAACGGCGGGCACCTGGCACTGGCCCGCCTGGAGGCGGCCGGCGTGGTCGGCGGCGTCATCACCCAGAACGTCGACACGCTGCACGGGGAGGCGGGCAGCAGGCGCGTCATCGACCTGCACGGCCGCTACGACCGGGTGGTCTGCCTCTCCTGCGGCCGCGCGGTCACGCGGCAGCGGCTCGCCGAGCGGCTGACCGAGCTCAACCCGCACTTCGCCGACAGCGTCGCCGACGTCGAGGTCGCCCCGGACGCCGACGCGGTGCTCGCCTCCACCGAGGGGTTCCGGGTCGCCGACTGCGAGTCCTGCGGCGGCATGCTCAAGCCCGACATCGTCTACTTCGGCGAGAACGTGCCCAAGGAGCGCGTCCTGCGCGCCTACGCGCTCGTCGAGGAGTCCTCCGCCCTGCTGGTCGCGGGCTCCTCGCTGACCGTCCTCTCCGGGAGGCGCTTCGTCAAGCAGGCCGCCGGAGCGGGCAGGCCGGTGGTGATCCTCAACCGCGGCGAGACCCGCGGCGCCCCGCTGGCCGACCTCAACGTCGACGGCGGCTGCACCCCCGTCCTCACCGCCCTGGCCGAGGCCTACGGGGCCTGAGCGGGGCCCGGGCGGCGCCTGCGGCGCCCCCGGCCCGGGTGGCCGGATCCGGTCAGAGGCGGGGGGAAACGGCTCCGGAAGGGCCCGCCTGGGATAACGCTGTACCCCCGGGGGGAGCGGGTCCGGAATGGAGCGGAGATGGGCAGACAGGGTTTCGGTGCGCTCGTCTCGGACGAGCAGTGGGCGCGGTTCCTCCGGGCCGGGGCGACGCGGCGCTTCGCCCCCGGCGAGCGGATCGTGCGCCAGGGCGAGCGCGGCGATGCGGTCTACATGCTCGCCGAGGGCACGGTGAAGGTGTCCATGGTGCGGGCCGACGGAGCGGAGGCGCTGCTGGCGCTGCGCGGTCCGGGCGAGGCGCTCGGCGAGCTGTCGGCGCTGTCCGGGCTGGCGCGGACCGCGACGGTGGCGGCCTCCGGCGGGCCCTGCCTCACCCGGGTGCTCAGCGGGCCGCAGTTCCGGCTGCTGGTCAAGAGCATGGCGCTGGAGGGCGCGCTCTGGGAGCACGTCGTGCTCCGGCAGAGCGAGAGCGACTCGCTGCGCGCGGAGATGGCCGCGCTGCCCGCCGGCCAGCGGCTGGCGGCGCTGCTGCTCCGGCTCGCCTCGCTGCTCGGCGCCGACACCGTCCACGGCGGGAGCGGCGGGCGCGGCACGGTCCTCAGGTTCGGGCTGACCCAGCAGGAGCTCGGGGACTCCATCGGACTCTCCCGGACCTCGGTGGCCGCCGAGTTCGCCCGGCTGCGGTCGATGGGCGTGATCAGCACCGGGCGGCAGTACATCGCCGTGCGCGACGTGGACCGGCTGCACAAGGTGGCGGTGGGCGAGGAGTGAGCCGGGGCGCCGGTGGCGCACGGGCGGTCTGCGCCGACCGGGACCCCGCCGGTCCGCTGTGTTCGGATTCGGGCACAGAGGCGGCCCCTTTCCGGGCAGAGTAGGGACCCCCGGAACCCGGCGGCCGGAACCCGGCCCCGACCCCCCAGGAGAACCGACCATGGCGGAGCCTTCGCCCGGCGGCCGGCGCGCGAGCAGACGCATGCCGCCCTACCGGGCCGTCCTCGCGGTGGACGCCGAGGAGTACTCCCTGGCGTCCTCCTACAACCAGCGGATCCTGCACAACACGGTCCGCGACGCGCTGGAGCAGGCGTTCGCCGACAGCGGCCTGGAGGAGGTGTGGCGCACCGCCTCCTTCCCGCGGAGCACCGGTGACGGATACGCGGTGGGGGTCGGCCCCGAGTACCTGCCGCTCCTCCTGCACCCGCTGCTGGGCGAGGTGCAGGAGGTCCTCGGCGACATGCAGCCCGGCCTGGCCTTCGAGGACCGGTCGCTGCGGCTGCGGCTGCGCGCCGCCGTCGGCCTGGGCCCGCTGCCGGACACCGGCGGCGAGGAGCGCGGCGACGGCGTCGGCAGCGCCATGGCCGAGACGCGCCGGCTGCTGGACTCCCCGGCGCTGAAGAGGGCGCTCGCCGAGTCCGACCCCGACATCACCTTCCTGGCCGCCGGGCTGACCGCCCGGGTCCACCAGGACGCGGTCCTCGGCGGCTACGTCGGCCTGAACCCGCGGCGGTTCCACCGGGCGCCGGCCGCCCTCCCGCCCGCCGGGGGCGGCGGGAGCCCCGGCGACGCCTACCTCTACATCCCCCAGCCATCCAAGCGGCCCCCGGGCGCGCAGGACGGATCCGGCGCCGCCCCCGGCGGCCCGGATGCGCGCCCGCGGGGCAGAACCGGTGCCGTCCTGTTCGAGGCGGTCGGAGAGGAGCGGCGGTGAGCGGCCCGGCCGACCCGTCGCGCAGCGAGCCCACCCGGCTGATGTGCGCAGGCGCCTACCTGGACCGCGGGTTCCGCCGCGCCGTCATCGCCGAACTGGTCGAGCGGCCGGAACGCGCGGTCGCGCCCTCCCTGGGGTTCGACGCGGTGCCGGTGCTCCGGCACTGCCTGCACGCCCGCAGGCTGGAGACCGAGGCCGGCGGGCGGCTGGTGCTGCTCTGGCTGGCCTGGCCGCTCACCGCCCTCCTCGCAGGCCTCCTCGTCGAGCTGCTCAGCGGGGAGGAAGGCGGGGAGATCACCATGGGAGCGCTCGTCACCACCCTGCTCTTCATGGCGGGCTTCGCCGTCCTGTGCCTGATCGGGACGGCGCAGCGGCGGGTGGCCGGGAGCCCCACCGGCTTCTACCTGGCGGATCAGGACAAGCAGCGGCTCCGGAGCGGCGGCCGCGCCTGGCCGGGCCTGGCGTTCACCGCCGTCGTCTGGACCATGTCGGCCGTCCTCTGGCCGGCGCTGCTGGGGATGGTCTGGTTCTACGGGTGGGAGACGGGCGGCCCGGCCCTGGCCGCCGTCCTGCTCCTCGTCTGCGGGGCCTGGCCGGCCCTGATCGCCGGGGTCGTGCAGCGGCACCGGTCGCGGGTGGACGGCATCCTCCTCACCGACCTCACCCCCTCCGGGTTCACCGGCGCCGGGCCGGAGGTGCACCCCGGGTACGAGCCGCTGCTCCGGGCGATCGCCGCCGAGCAGTACTCCTCCGTCGTCCTGTACGCCCCCGAGGCCCCCTTCCGAGGGGCGGGGGAGCCGCGGAGCCCGTGGCTCCTCGCCCTGGAGCTCCGGCCCGAGCCCGGGAGCGGGGCGGAGCGGCGGCTCACCGGCCGCCGCCTGGTCGACGTCATCCGGAAGCGGGTCGAGGCCCTCACCGAGCGCGCGGACGAGGAGAGCCGGGACCGCCTCACCGGCCTGGAAGTGCGCGAGCAGGTGTTCCTTCCGGGGCCGCTGCCCTACGGCAGCACCCGGGAGCAGCTGCCCACCGGCCCGGAGGACCGGGACCCGGCGCGGCGGCACGTCGCCGCGGCGGTCCAGGAGGGCGGTGAGCAGCGCAGGCACTTCCTCCGCCTCCGCGTCGGCGGCTGGGAGGAGGAGGTGGTGACCACCGTCTACGTCCGGGCGCACTGCCAGGGCCGGATGCTGCTGCTGGAGGTGGCGCCGCACGTGCTGGCGCCGATCGCGGACCGGTTCCAGAGGGTCGACGCCCTCCCGGCCTGGGTCGCCGCCCGCGGTCCGTTCGGCAGGGCGTGCACCGCAGTGCTCCTGGCGCCGGCGGCCTCGCTCATGGCGGTGGCCGCGCTGCTCTCGACGGCGGCGTCCGGGATCCGGGTGCACTTCGCCGCCCGCGAGGCCTCCAGGGTCGAACCGCCCCGGACGAGCCTGCGGGAGCTGGCCGCCGACAAAGGGCGGATCTCGCTCTTCCAGGACATGGACGTGGCGCGCTACACCCAGACCCTGCACGACCGGATCGGCTCCGCGGTCCGGCGGAGCCTGGTCGACGCCGGCTACCAGAGCGACGAATTCCAGCGGCACATCGTCAACATCGGCGCCGGCGGGGTCTTCGTCGGAGGATCGGTCAGCGGCGGGGCCATCGCCTCGGGCGAGGGGGCGCGGGCGGAGAGCGGAGACGGAAAGAGCAGGGCCGATCGGGACCGGAGTCGGCCCCGGGGGGCGGAATCGGCCGATACAGGAGAGAAGGCATGACGCACTACGACCCCGAAGAGCCGGAGACCACCGGCGGCGAGCAGGGAGCGGGACTCTACATCGCGGGCTCGATGCTCGGCGGCGCGATCGCCACCGGCACCGAGGCCTACGCCGAGGACCGCGCCCGCAGGGAGGACGGCCCGGACCCCGCCGCCCTCCCCGCGCCGACGGTGCGCCCGACCGCCGCCCCGCCCGGGCAGGTCGTCATCGGCGGCCACGTCGCGGGCGGAGCCGCGGCGGTCGGGCCGCGCAGCAAGGCCGTCGACGCCTCGGTGCACACCGGTACGGCCCGCAGAGGGCTGGCCGGGGCGCTGGCGGGCGTCCGCAGGGAGCTGGCCGGGCGGGAGCGCACCGTGGAGATCGCCGCGGTGGACGGCGAGCTCGCCCGCGCCGAACGGGAGATCGCAGAGGAGGGCGGCCCCGGGCGCGAGGCGGTGGAGCGGCTGGCCCGCCTGTTCACCGGGGGCAGCACCGTACTGCGCGGCGCCGCCGGAGCCGCGGAGGTGCTGGACGCCCTGAAGAGGTTCGTGGACCTGGCCCCCGGGGGCGCCGGAGGGGCGGAGGGCGACTGATGGGCGGAAGCGGTATGGCCGGCGGGCACCTGGAATGGGACCCGGAGCAGCAGCGCTGGATCCCATCGGGGCGGCCGGCGCAGCCGGGCGGGGCGCTCGCCCCGCAGGGCGTCTGGCCGTCCGGCCCGGAGGGGAAGGCGGCGGTGGTCGCGCTGGCCGCCCTCGTCCTCATCCTCGTGGTCGGAGTCCCGGTGGCGGTCTTCGCCGCCTGGAGCGGGGAGGAGGACGGGGTGGAGACCGTCGCGGGCGAGGATCCGGGGGCCGGCGCCGACGCGGGCGGCGAGGAGGGCCCGGAGGCGCCCGGCCCCCTGCCGGACGAGGAGCGGCCCTGGGACGACCTTCCCGGAGAGGGCGGCGGCACCGAGCCGGACGAGCCGGCCGCGGACGGCTACACCCGGGTCGAGGAGCCCGAGGGCTTCGCCCTCTCCGTCCCCGACGGATGGGAGCGCGACCCCACAGGGGAGGAGGGGGCGGGCGCGGTCTATGTGGCCGGCGACCCCCGCTACCGCCTTCAGGTGCTGTGGCAGGAGGATCCCGCCGTCGGAGCGCGGGAGGAGGCGGAGGCGATCCTCGCCGACGCGTCCGGCCGCTCGGACTACGAGGAGCTCTCCTTCTCGGGCGGCGGCGACGCCGTCGAGTTCGAGTACTCCTACGACAACACCGTGCACGGCCCCCGCTACGTCATGGGGAGCGCGTTCGGAGCCGACCCCGTCCACGTGATCATCTCGGCGGGGCCGGAGTACGACCGGGGCGCCGTCGCCGAGGTGCACGCCGCCGCCGCGGCGGACTTCTGCGCCGACGCGCTGCTCTGCGGGTAGGGGCGGGGCGGAGGGCCGTTCGGCGGCCGGCCCGCCCTTACCCGGCGCCCTCGGCGCCGCGGCCCCGGCGAGGCGCGCCGACAGGTCCGCGACACCGATGGCACCGGGAGGGGGCGGCGGTCCGGGGCGTCAGGGGCGGCGGCTCAGGGGTAGCGGCGGAGCCGGGCGGTGTCGATGCGCACGCCCTCCAGCGGGGAGGGGAGCTTCACCATGTCACCGAAGGCGAACCGGCAGACCGCCCGGTACTCCCCGTCCCGGGGATCCGACCGGCAGACGATCGTGCCGTCGCGCGGGTCGACCAGCAGGTAGATCGGGATGGCCCAGGAGGCGTACCGGTCGACCTTGGCGACCGTGTCGGTCTTGCTGCTCCCCGGGGAGACGACCTCCATGACGAACTCGACGGCGTCCGGAGCCAGGAGCCATTCCCGGTCAAGGCGGTCTGAATCGGTGTCGGGCACGACGATCAGGTCGGGGGTGGCCAGGTCGCCGCTGTTGCCGCTCAGCCCGGTGGAGAGGACCTCCATGGCGAGCAGGGAGTCGGGCAGCTGCGCCTCGATCTGCCTGCGGATCAGGGTGATGTGCCGGTTGTGGCCGTACGAGGGGGTGGGGGACACGACCAGTTCTCCTCCGAGGATCTCCACCCGGTAGCCGGGGGGGAGCATCTCGGCCATCCGACCGGCCACGCTCCGCAGGGGTTCCTCGGGGGCGGCCTTGAAGACGTCGGGCAGTTCCGGCGCGGTGGCGGACATCGGTGCTCCTTTGCGGTCCCCGGCCATCGTAGAAAGCACCCCGCCCCTCTGTCCGGCGAATGATCGATTTTCGAAACACCTTGCGGGAACCAGCCTAATCCGCGTGGGGAAAGGTCACCAGAACGCCTCACCGGTGAAGCGCACCGGGGTGTCGGGACCGGTCGGCGCCGGGGGCTCGGTGAGCGCCGGCCGGTCCCGCGCCTACGGCCCGGCCGGGGTCACCGCTGGGCCGCCATCGGCGTCGGAGACGCCGCCTCCAGGGTGATCCGGTGCCGGCCGGCGTAGACGTTCATGGAGGCGCCCCGGAGGAACCCGACCAGGGTCAGGCCGTGGGCGCGGGCCAGCTCGACGGCGAGGGAGGAGGGCGCCGACACCGCGGCCAGGGCGGGGATCCCGGCCATCAGCGCCTTCTGCACCAGCTCGAAGGAGGCGCGCCCGGAGACCATCAGGACCGTGCGGCGCAGCGGCAGCCGGTCCTCGCGCAGCGCCCAGCCGACCACCTTGTCCACCGCGTTGTGCCGGCCGACGTCCTCGCGCAGGCAGAGCAGCTCGCCGCCGGCGTCGAACAGGCCGGCGGCGTGCAGCCCGCCGGTGCGGTCGAACACCCGCTGGGCCGAGCGCAGCCGGTCCGGCAGGGCCGACAGCTCCTCCGGGGTGAGCCGCAGCGGGTCCTCGGCGACCTCCCAGCGGACCGCGGTGTGCACCGCGTCGATGCTCGATTTGCCGCACAGCCCGCAGGAGGAGGTGGTGTAGAAGTTCCGCTCCAGCGACGCGGCGGGCGGCGGCACGTGCGGCGCGGCCGCCACGTCCACCACGTTGTAGGTGTTGGAGCCGTCCGCCGCGGTGCCCAGGCAGTAGCGGATCGCGGTGATGTCGCGCGCCGCCGCCACCGCCCCCTCGCCGGCCAGGAACCCCGCCGCCAGGTCGAAGTCGTGGCCGGGGGTGCGCATGGTGACGGTGAGCGGGGCCCCGCCGAACCGGATCTCCATCGGCTCCTCGACGACGAGGGTGTCCGCGCGGTCGCCGGCGGATCCGTCCCTGATCCGCAGCACCTTCTCGCGGGTCGTCACGCGTCCCATAAGGCCTCCGCCTCCCCGGTGCTCTGCCCGCCACGGAACCGGCGCGCCCGTGTGCGGCTCATCCCATTCTCCCGGGTCCTCCGCCGCTCCGCCCCCTGCGGTCGGCCCGCTCGCCGTCCCGCTGCACGTGCTGGAAGCCGAACCGGCCCTTGATGCACAGGTTGCCGTGGGTGACCGGGTTGTCGTGCGGGGAGGTCACCTTGACGATCTCGTTCTCCTGGACGTGCAGCGTCACGTTGCACCCCACCCCGCAGTAGGTGCACACCGTGGTCGTCCGCGTCTGCCGCGACTCGTCCCAGGTGCCCTCGGCGCGCATGTCGAACTCGGTGGTGAAGGAGAGCGCCCCGGTCGGGCAGACCTCGATGCAGTTCCCGCAGTACACGCAGGCCGAATCGGGCAGGGGCACGTCGTGCTCGGTGGAGATGCGGGCGTCGAAGCCGCGCCCGGCCACACCGATCGCGAAGGTGTTCTGCCACTGCTCGCCGCAGGCGTCCACGCACTTGTAGCACATGATGCACTTGGCGTAGTCGCGCACGTAGAGGTCGTTGTCGTCCTTGGCCGGCTGCTCCACGGTGGCGGCGGCCGACCCGTCGCCCGCCTCGTGCTCGCCGGCGTGCCGGGCGTCCCGCTCGCCCAGCGGCGCGGGCTCGGCACGCGGCCCGAACCGGTCCGGGTCGGCCCCGTACCGCTCGTTCCACTCCGCCGCGCCCGGGGTGGTGGACAGGTCCACCGAGGAGCCGAGCAGCTCCAGCACCAGCCGGCGGCTGTGCCGGACCCGGGGGGAGTCGGTGCGCACCTCCATCCCCTCCTCGACCTTGCGCGAGCAGGCCGGCACCAGGGTGCGGGCCCCCTCCACCTCCACCACGCACACCCGGCAGGCGTTGCGCGGGGTGAGCGTGTCGCCGTAGCACAGGGTGGGCACCTCGGTGCCGACCGCGCCGCAGGCGTCCAGGACGGTGGAGTCCTCCGGGACGCGGACCTGCTCGCCGTCCAGGGTGATGTCGACCAGCCGCCGGGGCAGGCCCAGCGGGACCGGGGCGACGCGGGTTCGGGCCGTGCTCACGGGGCCTCCTCGGGAGCGGTGGGGGAAGCGGGGGCGGTCTCCGCGAACACGCCCAGCCGGTCGATCGCCGACTCCACGGCGTTCCACGCGGTCTGGCCGAGCCCGCAGATGGACGCGTCGCGCATGGCCTCGCCGACCTCGCGCAGCAGCGGCAGCTCGGTGCCGGTACCGGCTCCGCCGGAGAGCCGGACCAGCGCCTCCTCCTGGCGGACGGTGCCCACCCGGCACGGGACGCACTGCCCGCAGGACTCGTCCCGGAAGAACGCGGCGATGCGCACCAGCACGGCGGGCAGGTCCACGGTGTCGTCGAAGACTAGCACCACACCCGAGCCGAGGGTGGTCCCGGCGTCGCGGGCGCCCTGCACCGTCAGCGGGAAGTCCGCCTCGTCGCCGCGGACGAAGCCGCCGGCCGCCCCGCCGAGCAGCACCGCGCGGGGATCCCGGCCGGCCGGGCGGCCCCCGGCCAGGTCCAGCAGCTCGCGCAGGGTCGCCCCGAACGGCAGCTCGTAGACGCCGGGGCGGGCCACCGTCCCCGAGACGCAGTACAGCTTGGGGCCGGTGGAGCCGGGCACCCCGATCGACGCGTAGGCGGGGCCGCCCGTCTCCAGGATCGGCAGCACGTTCACCAGCGTCTCGACGTTGTTCACCGCGGTGGGGCGGCCGAACAGGCCGTACTCCACCGGGAACGGGGGTTTGCTGCGCGGTTCGCCGCGCAGCCCCTCGATCGAGTTGAAGATCGCGGTCTCCTCGCCGCAGATGTAGGCGCCCGCGCCGCGGCGGATCTCGATGTCGAAGGAGAACCCCGAGCCCAGCACGTCCGGACCGAGCAGGCCGCGGGCGCGGGCCTGGGCGATCGCGTTCTCCAGCCGGGAGAGCGCCCGCGGGTACTCGCCGCGGATGTAGAGGTAGCCGGTCCGCGCGCCGATGGCGTACCCGGCGATGGTCATGGCCTCGACCAGGGAGAACGGGTCGCCCTCCATGACCACCCGGTCCTTGAAGGTGCCGGGCTCGCTCTCGTCGGCGTTGCACACCAGGTAGCGCGGGATCTCCGGGCGCTGGGCGGTGGCCGCCCACTTGCGTCCGGTGGGGAAGGCCGCGCCGCCGCGCCCGGCCAGGCCGGCGTCGGTCACTTCCCGGATCACCCCGGAGGGGCCCAGCAGCAGCGCCCGGCGGAGCGCCGTGTACCCGCCGTGGGCGCGGTAGGAGTCCAGGTCCTCGGGGTCGGCGGTGCCGATCCGCCGGAGCAGCACCAGACCGGGGTCCCCGGCCTGGGGGACCGACGCCTCCGGGGGCGGCTCGGGCGCGGGGCCGGGCAGCGGGTCGGGGGAGAAGGTGGTACGGGGCGCGGCCCGGCCGCCACCGGGCGGGGCGCCGTTCGGGCGGTCCGTCCGGCCGGCGCGGTCCGTGCCGGCGGGATCGGCGGAGGCGCCGGGGGCCGCCTCCGGGAGGGCCGGCCCGCACACCTCCTCGGCGGTGGCGGGCGCGGCGACCGCGTAGCGCGGCCGTTCCCCGGCCTCCAGCACGAGCGCGGCCGGAGCCCGCTCGCACAGCCCCAGGCAGGGGCTCTCCGCCCAGGTCGCATCCGGGCCTTCCGCGCCGCCGGGCCGGGCCGCCCCCTCCGGCGGCCCGGAGCGCGGCGCGTGGCCGGGCCCGCCCAGGCGCTCGGCGACCTCGGCGCGCAGCCGCCGCGCACCGCGGGCGGTGCAGGCGATGTCGGTGCACACGTGCACCTGCCGGCGGGGCCGCTCGCGCAGGGAGAGCATCGAGTAGAACGTCGCGACGCCGTACGCCTCGGCGGGCGGCACGGTCAGCCGCCGGCAGATGTAGCCCAGGGCCTCCTCACTGACCCAGCCGATCCGGTCGTTGACCGCGTGCAGCGCGGGGAGGAGGAGGTCCCGCCGGGCGCGCGCGGCGTGCCCGCCGTCGGCGCGGCGCAGGTCGCCTTCGGTGCGGTCGCCGCCTTCCCAGGCGGACCCGGCCGGTCCGAGGAGTGCGTCGACCGCGGCGCGCTCGGTGTCGGTCGGCGGCGCTTCCAGGTGCTGAAGATCCACGTTCCCCGCTCACCTCTCCGTGTCCGAAAGAGCAGGTATCGACGTGTTAGCCACATCACAGGATTTTGTATACCGGCTACAGTATGCTGAGTGTCGGTTGGTCGGCAACCCCCGATTCCGGTGAATTCGTCTCCGATGTTCGGGGCGCCTCCGCGCGCCTCCGCCGGAATCCCGCCGGACCGGGCCCCGGGCGCACGTGATGGGCCTCCGCCGGCCCAGGGGGCGCGCCCGGGGCTCTCTCTTCTGTCGGGCTTCCCGGCTTCGGTCTCCCTTGCCGGGGGAGTGGTTCGAGGACTGTGGCGGCGGCGCGGGTGGGGACGGGGTTCAGGCGTCGCCCGGGTGCGGCGCCCCACAGGGCGGGGGTTCAGGCGGGCGGCGACGGCGGAGGTAGGGGCGGGGCCGGGCGTCCCGGCCGGGCGCGGCGCCCCACGGAGCGGAGGTTCAAACCGGCGGCGAGGCCAGGGGGCGTGCCGGCCGGTCGGTCGGGCGCGGCGCCCCACGAGGCGAAGGTTCAAGCAGGCGGCGAGAGCGGGAACGGGCCGAGGGGCGGCGGGGCGCGTGCGGCAGAGCGGTTCTGGCCGGTGGTGGCGGGTGAGGGGGCGGGATCGCCGCGCCCGCGTCGCCCCGGTGGCGGGGCGGGCCGCCCGGCGACCACCGACACCACCCTGACCTGGGTGAACACGGGCAGTGACGGTGGTGGGGGGCGGCCTGCGCACCGCGAGAGCACCCCGGTGATTCCCGGGTGCGCATCCCGGGCCGGAACGGGCCCCGGAAGGTCGGAACGGCCCTGATCGGGGCGGCGGCCGGGGATCCGTGCCGCCGGGAAGGCCGGAAGGGCGGGGCCGGAACCCCGTGGAGGGGCGGCGAGGGGGCGGGATGCCGCATTTATCCCCCCGGCGGGCCCCGCTTCGGTCACTCTGAGTGACCGACGAGGGGTGATGGGGGCTTCCGGGGCTGCTACTCGCCGGTAGATGTCATCGGGCCTGCTGCGGGGGTGCGCAGGGCGCCCCCGCCCCGCCCGACCCCGCCCGCGATCCGGCAAAGCGGACACACCCCCCTCCACCGGCACGGAGGGCCCGCGCCCTTCCCCGGAACGCCGCTTCCCCCGCCGGGCGCCCGGGGCGGACCGGTGAACACCGCCCCGGCCCACTCCCGCCCTCGCCGCCCGTCTGAACCCCCACCCCGTGGGGTTCCGCACCCGGCCGGGACGCCCGGCCCCGCCCCTGCCTGCGCCGTCGCTGCCGGTTTGCGCCTTCACTCCGCGAGGCGCCGCGCTCGGGTGGGGCCTTCGCCCCGGCCCTACCCTCGCCGTCGCCGCCGGTCTGAACCTTCACTCCGTGGGGTGCCGCGCCCGGCCGGGGCGCCCGGCCCTGCCCCTACCTGTGCCGTCGCCGCCGGCCTGAACCCTCGCCCCGTAAGGCGCCGCGCCCGGGTGGAGAGCTTCAGTCCATCCCGCCTCCCTCCCCTGAGCCTGTTCCCGCTCCCGGGGCCCGCTCGTCCGGCGGGCCCCGGGCCCCGGGCGGGGCGGTCAGCCGGTCGCGGCCTGAGGGGCGGCCTCAGGGCGGACCTTCTCCACGCGGACCGCGGCGGCCTTGTACTCGGCGGTGCCGGCCAGCGGGTCGGTGGCGTCGATGGTGAGGAGCTGGGTGTCGACCTGGTCGGGGAAGTGGAAGGTCATGAAGACCAGGCCCGGCCGCAGCTCGGGGGAGACGGAGGCGGGGACCAGAACCGAGCCCCGGCGGGAGGAGACCCGCACCGTCTCGCCGTCGGCGACGTCCAGGGCGGCGGCGTCCTCGGGGGAGATGTCCAGCAGCTCCCCGCGGCGCAGCGGGGAGGAGAACCCCCTGGTCTGCACGCCGGTGTTGTAGTCGTCCAGGCGGCGGCCGGTGGTCAGGCGGAACGGGAAGTCCTCGTCCAGCAGGTCGACCGGAGGGGAGTGGCCGACCAGGCCGAACGGGGCCGGCTCACCGCGGTCGGCCGGGTCCTCGGCCCAGAGCCGCCCGTGCAGGTAGCTCGGCTCCAGGGAGTCCTCGGAGAAGCAGGGCCACTGGATGCCCTGGTTCTCCTCCAGCCGCTTGTAGGTCATCCCGCGGTGGATCGGGGAGAGCGAGCGCAGCTCGTCCCAGACCTCCTCGGAGCTGGGCCGCTGCCACGGGTGGCCGAGGCGCGCGGCCAGCTCGCACATGATCTCGATGTCGTCCCGGGCGCCCGCCGGCGGGTCCACCGCCTTGCGGACCAGCTGCACGCGGCGCTCGCTGTTGGTGAAGGTGCCGTCCGACTCGCACCAGGCGGCGCTGGCAGGCAGCACCACGTCGGCCTGCTCCGCCGTGCGGGTCAGGAAGATGTCCTGGACGACCATGTGGTCCAGTTCGCGCAGCCGGCGCAGGGTCGTCTCGGTCTCCGGCTCGGACTGGACCGGGTTCTCGCCGATCACGTAGAGCGCCTTGACCGCGCCCTCCTCCATGCCCTCGAACATCTGGGTGAGGTTGCGGCCCCTGTAGGGCCTGATCGGCACCCCCCAGGCGTCCTCGAAGGTGCGGCGCAGATCGGCGTCGAGGATGTCCTGGAAGCCGGCCAGCCGGTCCGGGATGGCGCCCATGTCGCCGCCGCCCTGCACGTTGTTCTGCCCGCGCAGCGGCTGCAGCCCCGAGCCGTACCGCCCGACGTGCCCGGTGAGCAGCGCCAGGTTGATCAGCGCGCGCACGTTGTCGGTGGCGTTGTGGTGCTCGGTGATGCCCAGCGTCCAGGAGAGCTGGGCCCGCTCGGCCAGGGCGTAGGCGTGCGCCAGCTCGCGGACGGCCTCGGCGGGCACCCCGGTCACCCGCTCGGCCGCGGTGGGCGTCCACGGCTCCACCAGCCTCCGGTACTCCTCGAAGCCGGTGGTGGCCCGGCGTACGAACGCCTCGTTGACCAGGCCGGCGCGGATGATCTCGCGGCCCACCGCGTGCGCCAGCGGGATGTCGGTGCCGACGTTGAGGCCGAGCCAGCGGTCGGCCCACTCCGCGGTCGCGGTGCGCCGGGGGTCGACCACGAACAGCCGGGCGCCCCGGTGCACCCCCTTGAGCACGTGCTGGAAGAAGATCGGGTGGGCCGCCCTCGGGTTGCCGCCCCAGACGACGATCAGGTCGGTCTCCTCCACCTCGCGGTAGGAGGAGGTGCCGCCGCCGGAGCCGAACGCCGCGGACAGTCCGGCGACGCTGGGGGCGTGGCAGGTGCGGTTGCAGGAGTCGACGTTGTTGGTGCCGATGACGACGCGGGTGAACTTCTGGGCCACGAAGTTCATCTCGTTGGTGGAGCGGGCGCAGGAGAGCATGGCGAAGGAGTCGGGGCCGTGCCGGTCGACGGCCCCGCGGAACCCTGCGGCCGCGCGGTCGAGCGCCTCCTCCCAGGTCGCCGGGCGCAGCTCGCCGCCTTCGCGGACGAGGGGCGCGGTGAGTCGTTCGTAGGCGGTGGTCCGCCGGTCCGATCGCATCGTGTCCTCGCAGGGGGTCGTTCTCCAGGGGGCCGGAGGGCCCGCCGGTTCCGGTTCGGGAGGTCGGCGCTGGACGATACTGTCTACAGTATTCATCCGCTGTGCCGCGGGGCAAGGCCGCGCCGCGGGGCGGGGAGCGCCGGGCTCAGCCCGCCGGCGCGGCGGTCCGGGGCCGCGCGGCCGGTGCCACCGCCCCCTCCCGCAGCCGGTCGTTGAGCAGCCGGGCGAGCGCGTCGACGGTGCGCAGCGCCGGCACCTCGGCGCCGGTCGCCTCTGCCAGCTCGACCACGGCGGACAGGATCACGTCCAGTTCCATCGGGCGGCCGCGCTCCACGTCGTGCAGGGTGGAGGTGCGGTGGTCGCCGGCGCGCGCGGCGCCGGCCATCCGCCGGTCGATGGAGACCGAGGGGTGCACGCCGAGCCGCGCGGCGACGTCCAGGGTCTCCCGCATCATGGCCCGCGCCGTCGCCGCGGCGCCCCCGGCCGCGCAGATCTGCGCCATGGTCGACCGGGTCAGCGCGCTGAGCGGGTTGAAGACGACGTTGCCCATCAGCTTCACCCAGACGTCTTCGCGGATGTCCGGCTCCACCGGGCACTTGAGGCCGCCGGCGGTCATCGCGGCGGAGAAGTCCAGGCAGCGCCGGGAGACCGTGCGGTCCGGCTCGCCGATGGAGAAGCGGGTCCCCTCCATGTGCCGGATCACGCCGGGGCGCTCGATCTCGGTGGCGGCGTAGACCACGCAGCCGATGGCGCGCTCGGGCGGGACGGTCGCGCTGACCGCGCCGCCGGGGTCGGCGGCCTCCACCCGCCGGCCGGCCAGCGGCCCGTCGAACCCGTGGAAGTACCACCAGGGGATGCCGTTCTGCGCGGCGACCACGGCGGTGTCCGGGCCGAGCAGCGGGGCGAGCAGCGGGCCGCAACCCGCGTAGTGCTGGGCCTTGAGGCCGAGCAGCACGTAGTCGACCGGTCCGACCTCGGCGGGGTCGTCGGTGGCCGGCGGGTGCGCGGTGAAGTCGCCGCGCGGGCTGAGCACCCGGACGCCGTCGGCGCGCAGCGCCTCCAGGTGCGGGCCGCGGGCGATGAGGTGCACTTCGGCGCCCCCGCGGTGCAGGGCGGCGCCGGCGTAGGCGCCGATGGCGCCGGCTCCGAGGACGGCGATTCTCATGGGCGGTCCCTTCTCCCGTCGGAAGAGATACTGTATACAGTATTCTGAGAAAGCGGTGCGGCCGCCGCCACCGCCCAGGGGGAGAAGGAACGGGGAACCCGCTCGGAGGCGAACTTCTCCGCTTCTTTCCGGCTCCGGGACGGAGGGGTGAAGGGGAAGCGCATTTCGTACACTGTCTACAGAGCCCACGCGTCCCGCAGACCGGCTCGGCCGAGGAACCGGAGGCCCCGCATGTCCCCCCAGTCGACCGACCACCGCCCCGCCGGGCGGCTGCGCCGGCCGGTGCCGCTGCGCGAAGCGGTCTACGAGTCCCTGCTCGACCTGATCACCACCCGCGCCCTGCCGCCCGGCAGGCACCTGGTGGAGACCGAGCTCGCCGAGTACCTCGGCGTCTCGCGCCAGCCGGTGCGCGAGGCCCTGCAGCGCCTCAGCAACGAGGCCTGGGTCGAGCTCCGGCCCGGCTACGGGGCGTTCGTGCACACCCCCACCGAGAGCGAGGCCGACCAGCTGCTGGCCGTCCGCGCCCTGCTGGAGACCGAGTCGGCCCGGCTCGCCGCGCGGCACGCCGGCCCCGAGGACGTCGCCCGGCTGCGCGCGCTGTGCAGGGACGGGGCCCGGGCCGCCGCGCGCGACGGCGTCGATGGCGCGGTCACCGCCAACGCCGGCTTCCACCGCGCCCTCACCGAGGCCTCCGGCAACGGCGTCCTCGCCGAGCTGGCCGCCCGCGTCGACCGCAGGGTCCGCTGGTACTACGCCCCCATCGCCCGCCGCCGCGGCGCGGCCTCCTGGGACGAGCACGCCGGCATCATCGACGCCATCGAGGCCGGCGACGGCGCCCTGGCCGCCCGGCTGATGGGCGAGCACACCGAGCGCACCCGGCGCGCCTACCGCGACCACGGGGAGGACCCCGCCGACCGGGAGGAGGGAGAGCCCTCCCGGGCGCTGTGAGCCCGGCCGGCGGACGCCGCCCACCGGACGCGGTGCCGCATCCCGGGGCGGCCCGGCTGCGGGCTCCGCCGGGGCCGGCGGGCGGGCGGAACCGCCCTCCGGCCCCGTTCCTGGTCAGCCCTTCGCCGCGCTGACCAGCAGATTGATGGGAGAGTGGACGCCGCCCGGGATCCCCTCGAGGGGCTCCCAGGTGACGGTGGAGAAGCCGACCGCCCGGAGCGCCTCCTCGATGCTCCGCCGGCTCCAGTACCGGGCGGGCACCGTGGTCGGCGGGACGGTCGGGAAGGTGAGGCGGTACGGGGCGCCGTCGGCCGGGTCCTCGGAGCGGTCCACCACCAGCCCGTTGAACTGGACCGCGCCCACGGGCAGCTCGGGGTTGGCGACGTAGGCCAGCAGGCGGCCCCCGGCCGCGAGGTTCGCGTGGGCGCGCTCGCACATCCGCCGGAGCGCCGCCGCGTCCTCGGCGTAGTGCAGCACGGCCAGGGCGAGCACGGCGTCGAAGGAGCCGAGCACCGGCATGTCCGTGATGTCGTGCACCTCGAACTCGGCCCCCGAGGGGTCGCTCCGCTCGCTCCGCCGCGCCACCTCGATCATGGCCGGAGAGGAGTCCACCCCCAGCGCCCGCGCCGCGCCCAGCCGCCCGACCAGCCGGGTGTGGTCGCCGGTGCCGCAGCCGGCGTCGAGCACCGAGAGCCCTTCGACCGCGCCGAGCGCCCGGAGCAGGGAGGGGATCTCCACGAGGTGCCGGTAGGTCCCGAACACCCGCTCCACGTCGAGGTGCCTCTCCGCGACCGCGTCATACTCCTGGAGCACCGGCCACCTCCCCCTCTTCGGTACCGGGCCCGGTCGGGCGGACCACGATGAAGCCCTGCTCCGGGTGGCGGGGGATCGGGGACCCCTCCCGGAAGAGGGCCTTCGCGATCGGCATCATCTTGTGGTAGCAGGTCACCGAGGAGCGGGCCCCCGTCATCTCCGGGGTGTTCAGGAAGAAGGGGAACTCGGCCCGGACGTAGGCCATCCCCGCCTCGAACATCTCCGACTCGGAGGAGACCAGCGCGGTGCCGTCCGCCCGGTCCTTGTAGAAGTCGGTGACCTGCTCCTCGCAGGCGTGCATGAGCTCCTCGTCCTCGCCGAGCAGCCGGTCGACCGAGCGCAGCGCCTCGGCGTACGCGGGGAGGGGGACGTACTCGGAGAGCGGGCGGACCACGACGGAATCGGCGGCGCCCGGTGCGGCCTCCACGCCCCGGCGGAGCCTGCGGCGCACGTCCTTCAGCTGGGCCTTGACCCGCTTGCGCACCGAGGCCGGCGGGTAGCCCAGGGCCTCCAGCATGGTGTCCATGTGCGTGTCGACGTACACGACGTCGATCCGCTCGAAGCGCGGGACGGCCCAGGAGAGCAGGGCGCCCACCCGCTCCGCGCTGAAGTAGGAGTTCCCCGCGCTCACCCCGACCAGCAGGTGCTCCCCGCGCTCGAAGATCCGCCGGCAGGAGGGCGTGGCCGCGTCCACCTCGAACGCGGCCCCGCCGAGGGCGCCGTCTGCGGGCGTGCGGGTGGTATCGCTCCCATGGTGCGCGGCGGCCCCGGCTTCGGCCTCCTGGGGGGTGCAGTTGCGGCTCATCCCCGCTCCCCGCCGGTCGAGGAGAGGACGTCCGACTCCTTCAGCGCGGTGAGCAGGGTCGCGCAGAGCTCGTCCAGGAAGGCGGCGAGGTCGTGGTATTCCATGGGGCCGCACATGAAGTCGTCCAATCGTGCTCGGATGTCGGCGAGCCTCTCGTCGCGGAGGCCGGCCTTCTCGGCGATGACGAAAGTCCTGCGTGCCGCGTCCAGGCAGCGTATGGGGCCGTAGGCCTGGGGCTCGTTGAAAAGGCCGCGTGCACAATTGAGCAGATGCGTCGCGAGGAGGACCAATTCCTCGGTCACTTCCTCAGTTGTGGTCTGCGTCACGGTTCCCCCAGGTTTCATGTCTGATCACCTCGCCGCGGTCGCGGCGGGGCGGCGACGCCAGAGGGCGCGCCGGATGGCCGATGGACACCAGGAGGATGGGCTCCAGGTGTTTCGGCAGTTCAAGGATTTCCTGTACGGATTCGCGGCGGAAGCTGGCGACCGGGCATCCGCCGAGCCCCGCGGAATGCGCGGCGAGAAGAAGGTTCTCCACCGCCATGGCCACGCACAGCAGTCCCTCGTCCCAGAATTCGCCGTCGTCCTTGACGGCGCGGGACCGGTCGAAGCAGGCGGCGACGATCAGCGGCGCCGGCTGGATGATGCCGGGCGCGAAGGCCCGGAGGAGCTTCAGGTTGCGCGGCTCCTGGACGGCCACGAAGGCCCAGGCCTGGACGTTGCCGGCGGACGGGGCGGCGACCATGGCGTCCAGCAGCCGCTGCAGCACCTCCGGCTCGACCGGCTGCTTCGTGAAGTCCCTGACGGCGCTCCTGCCGAGCAGGACGCGCGTGAAGTCGAGTGACTGGTCGGGGAGCGTCAAACGATCCTCCCGAAAACGAGAACGTATTCTGTTCTCCGGCTGGTGATCGGAAAATCCTTCCGTGTCACTTCGTGCTGTTGCCGAGAATTAATCGGTGATTCATTCGCAAAATCTGTTCGACGGCACGCACGGCGCAGGGCTGCGGGGGATCATTAGAGCGCGAGCGGCGGAAGAGAAGGGGGTGGGCCCTTGGAAGAAGAGGTTCCCCTCCGCCCATAATTCTTCCGTACCGTGCGGGCCACTAGACAGTTATAGGCGTCCGGTCATCGCCCTGACAACCCTTAGTTCGGGAATAGCGACGTTCTGCCACTTCAGGTGCGGTGAAAAAATTCGCGCGCCGCCGGAGGGCCGTGCGGCGGCCGGGAACGGGCTCCGGGGCGCGGCGATCCGCGGAGCAGGGGGCGCCCCCTGCGGGGAGCCAGGAGCCGCAGAGGGGAGAAGCCCGCCTCGGGCGATGATCTTGGAGTTGCGGGGCCGACAGAGCGCTCTGACGGCCCCGCAACTCCAAGATCATCGGGGGGAGGGCGGGGAGGCGGGTGTCCTTCTGCGCCCGCCGCCTCTTCCCGTCAACGATCTAGCCCTGGTCCGCGGGGTCCGGGCGGCTGTGGTAGGCGGTGCCGTCCTCCAGCCCGGTGCCGGCGAAGAGCTCCTGCACGGTGACGAAGTGGAACCCCTCGGCGTGCAGCCGGCGGAGGATCTCGGGAACCGCGTCGACCGTGGAGGCGTGGATGTCGTGCATCAGCACCACGCTCCCCGGGCGGGTGCCCTCCACCGCGGTGTCGGCGACCTTGCCGCTGTCCCGGGACTGCCAGTCCAGGGTGTCGACGTCCCAGAGCAGCACCGGCGCGCCGGCGTTCTCCAGGGTGGTGCCGTTGAAGGACCCGTAGGGCGGGCGCATGGTCAGCGGCGGCGCCCCGGCGGCCTCCTCGATGGCCTCGGCGGTGCGTTCCAGGTCGTCGGCGACCGCGCCGCCGGACTTGTTCGCCAGGTCGTCGTGCTTCCAGGAGTGGTTGCCCAGCTCGTGCCCCTCGTCGTGGATGCGCCGGACCACCTCCGGGTCCTCCCCGACGAGCTGCCCCAGCAGGTAGAAGGTGGCCTTCGCGGAGTAGGCGTCCAGTTCGTCCAGGAGCCGCGCGGTGTGCTCCCCGGGGCCGTCGTCGAAGGTCAGTGCGACGCACGGCACCCGGGCGCAGTCCAGGGAGGCGCCCGGCGCGCCGCCGGAGTCCTCCAGGTCCAGCGGTGCGCCTGCGGCGACCGCATCGCGGGCCCGCACCCCGAACTCGGACAGCAGCGGGGCGGCCCGATCGCCGTCGACCGGCACGTGCAGCTCCCCGGAGGCGCCCCGGGCGACCGTGACCACCAGGCCGCCGGCGGTGTCGAAGGCGACGTCCTGCAGCGGCGAGCCGGCGTACTCCTCGGCCAGGGCGCGGGCCGCCTCCGCGTCGACCGGCGGCGCCTCCCCGCCCCCGGAGCCGGCGGGCGGCTCGGTGCCGCCGTCGGAGACCAGGCCGGCCGGCATGTCCCCGGGGGCGACCCCGGCCTCCTCGCGCAGCGCCCGGGCCACCGCGGCGTCCAGCGCGGCGACCTGGTCGGCGCCGCCGAACAGCGCGGTCCACGGCAGGGCCCGCCCGGCGGAGCCGTCGAACCAGCGGGTGGTGGTCTCCACCCGGGTGTCGCCGCCCACCGAGGTCTCCCGGACGATGCGGGCGCCCAGCACCTTCCCGGAGGCGGCGAGGAACTCGGAGCGCTGCTCCAGCGAGGCCGGCCCGTCCCCGGAGCCGTGCTCGGCGAGGAACGCGGTCTGCGCCTCGGCCATGGCGGTGCGCACCTCGCCGCCGAACGCGGGGGCGCCGGGGACCTCCGGATAGGAGGCGGAGACCGCCACATCGCCCTGCTCGACGCGGTACTCGACGGTCTCCGCCCCGGCGACGGACTCCGGGACCGCCTCGGCCGGCGCGGCGGCCGGCGCGGTGCGCACCGCGGCCGCGGCCGGCACGGCGAGCAGCGCCAGGGCGGTGAGGCCGGCCAGGGCGTGCCGCGGGGAGGCGCGCCGGAGCGGGTCGGGCACCCGCAGGCGGGCGATATCGGGACGGCGGAACCGGAACGGGATCTCCAACGTGGGGCTCATCCGGGCTAGGAGGGGACAGGGGCGGGCGCCGGAGCGGCGATCGCGGCGGCCGGCGCGGAGGGGAGGGGCTCCGGGCCGCACCGTGAACATACGGTGGTGCGCTTCGGGACGCAATCGGGCGATCACGGCACAAGCCGCGCCGCGGCGGCAATGGGAACGGGCCGGTAACGAATCCGCCCGGACCTGGAACCGGGAGCACCGGACGCGCATCAGAGGTGAGAACATCTGCAGGCCGCTCGTGAAAATTCACCGGGCCGGTTCTGGCAACCCTCACTCATGGCTGGAGAAGGCGAGTATGAGTTATGGAACGGGCGGGTACGGGCCGCCTCCGCCGCCCCCGCCTCCCGGGCAGGGCCCTCCCCCGCCGGGAGGCTTCGGTGGAGGGATGGGGGGTCCCCCTCCGCCTCCGCCGCCGATGGGGCACGGCGAGCCGCCCGCCAGCAAGGGCAGCGCGATCGGCCTGATCGTCGTCGGCGTCCTCTGCTGCAACGTGCTGACGCTGGTGCTGGGGATCGTCTCCCTGGTCATGGTGGACAGCAACCCGAAGGCGTCCAAGACCTGCTCGCTGATCGGGTGGATCCTGTTCGGCATCGGCCTGGTGCTGTCGATCGCCTACATCATCTTCTCCTTCTTCATCGCGGCATCGACGCCCACCACCTATTAGCGGGCCCGTCCCGCAGCGCCTGGAGCCGCCCCGACCGGACCCGGTCGGGGCGGCCCCGTTCCGGTCGCCGGGTGGTAGGGTCGCCGCGCGCAGAGCCGCGTTCGAGACGGCCCGCTCTCCCGGTGACCCCCGCTCCGTCCGGCCTGCCCCGGACCGCCCGGAACGATCGCCCAGGATCCGATCGCCCGCCGGGGCCGAGCGGCGCGAGCCGGGAGGATCCCCTTCCGGCGGATACAGACCGAAGCTGGAGAAGGCGAGCATGAGTTACGGAACCGGCGGGTACGGTCCGCCTCCCCCGCAGGGCCCGGGCGGCTACGGTCCGCCCCCGCCTCCCGGAGGGGGCTACGGCGGCGGCATGGGGGCCCGCCCCCGCCTCCGCCGCCGATGGGGCACGGCGAGCCGCCGGCCAGCATGGGCAACGCGGTCGGCGTGATCGTCGCCTCGGTGCTCAGCTTCTGCATGTGCTGGCCGCTCGCGATCGTCGGCCTGGTGCTGGGGATCGTCTCCGCGGTGATGACGACCTCCAACCCGAAGGCCTCCAAGACCTGCGCGCTGATCGGCTGGATCATGGCCGGTATCGGCCTGCTCCTCACGATCCTGCTCTTCGTCCTCTACGGCGGGTTCGGGCTGCTGTCCGTGCTCTCCGAGTCCGGCTCCGGCTCCTACGACACGACGAGCTACTAGCGGGCCCGCGGGCCTCCCCGCGCCCGGAGCACACCGCCGCCTCGGCCGATCGGCCGAGGCGGCGCCGCTGTTCCCGGCCCTAACCTTGGCTTATGCGAAGCAGGGGGAGCGGGCGGGCGGCCGAGGCGGCGGGGCGGTCGGCCCTGGGGAGGCTGGGGGCGCTGCCGATCGCCGGCGCCCTGGCGCTGATGGGCGTCGCCTTCCTGATCGATTTCCAGGCCTGGCTGAGCCAGCCGCCCCCCGGCCCGGACTACTACGGCCCCGAGCCCTCCTTCCGGGATGCGGTGATCCCCGCCTCCGGGCTGCTGGCCTGCCTGGCGGGGCTGGTCGCCCTGCCGCCCGGAGCACCGGTGCGGCGGGTCGAGCTGGTCGCCCCGCTCGCCCCGGCCGCGGTGTTCGCCACCAGCCTGGTGCTGTCCACCGGCGAGTTCGGCGCCTACGGCTACTCGATGGGCATGACCGAGCTGCTCGGGATCTTCCTGGCGGTGACCGCGGTCGCCTCGCGCGCCTCCCGGACCTCCCTGGCCGTCATGGCGGCGGCGGTCGCCGCGGCCTTCCTCACCATGCCGCTCCGCTCGCCGGGCTGGGGCATCGGCGAGTCCGGCTGGCTGCTCTTCGCCGGGATGGTGATGTTCACCCCGGGGCTGTACATCCGCTGGCGCGACCACGAGCGGACCTGGCGGGTGGAGGAGATCCGCCGCGAGGAGCGCCTGGTCCTCGCCCGCGACCTGCACGACGTCGTCGCGCACCAGGTCTCCGGGATCGTGGTGCAGGTCCAGGCGCTGCGCCACATCGCCGACCGGGACCCGGAGCGGGTGGCCGCCGCGCTGCCCGACATCGAGCGGGCCGGCAGCAGCGCGCTGGCCGCGATGCGGCGCATGGTCGGTGCGCTCCGCGAGGAGGACGAGCCCGCCCCGCTGGACTCCCACGACCTGCCCGCCGCGCTGCGCTCGCTGGAGGCCCAGGGCGACATGGGGCGGCCCCGGGTGGAGGTGGACCTCGACGGGGGCGCCGCAGCGCTGCCCTCGGAGGCCTCGGCCGCCGTGCTGCGGATGGCCCAGGAGGGCGTGACCAACGCGCGCAGGCACGCCCGGGGCGCCACCCGGGTACTGGTCCGGCTGCGCACCGGGGGCGGGCGCGCCGTTCTGGAGGTGCGGGACGACGGCCGGGGCGCCGGGGCGGTCCACGCGGGGGAGGGCGGATACGGTCTGATCGGCATGGCAGAGCGGGTCCGGCTCCTGGGCGGCGAGTTCGACGCGGGGCCGGTCCCCGGCGGCCCGGGGTGGCTGGTGCGGGCGGAGCTGCCCGCCGAGCCCGCGGAGGACGAAGGAGGTGCGCGGTGACGATCCGGGTGGTGCTGGCCGACGACCAGGAGATGGTGCGGACCGGGTTCCGGTACATGCTGGAGGCCGAGGGCGACATCGAGGTGGTCGGCGAGGCGGGGGACGGACTGGAGGCGCTGCGGCTGGCCCGCGAACTCCGCCCCGACGTCGCCCTGCTGGACATCCGGATGCCCGGCATCGACGGGCTGGAGGCCACCCGCCGGCTGGCCGGCCCCGGGGTGGCCGACCCGGTCAAGGTGGTCGTGGTGACCACCTTCGACCTGGACGAGTACGTCTACTCCGCGCTGGAGGGCGGCGCCGTCGGATTCCTGCTCAAGGACGCCGGGCCGGCACTGCTCATCGAGGCGGTGCGCGCCGCCGTGCGCGGCGACGCCCTGGTCTCGCCGAAGATCACGGTGCGGCTGCTCAGCCGGTTCACCCGGCAGCGGACCGTGCGGCGGGGCGAGCCGGAGGACCGCGGCCTGACCGAGCGGGAGAAGGAGACGGTGCGGGCGGTCGCCGAGGGGCTGACCAACGTCGAGGCGGCCGAGCGGCTGTTCGTCTCGCTCAGCACGGTCAAGACCCACCTGGCCAGCGTCCAGGCGAAGCTCGGCGCCCGGAACCGGGTGGAGATCGCGGCCTGGGCCTACCGCGGCGGCCTGATGGACGAGCGGGACTGAGCCGCCCGGGCCGTCCCCGCGCCGACGGGGCCTCTTGCCGGCGCGGGCGCTGCCGCGGGCCTCAGGTCGCTGATGGGAAAAGGGCGGTAGGCGCAGAAGAACACCCCGCCCCCCGCCCTTCCCCCGATGATCTTGGGGCTATCAGAGCGCTCTGATAGCCCCAAGATCATCGGGGGGGAGCGGGCTTCTCCCGTCAACGATCTCAGGCCCGGCCGCCGCCCGGGACCCGTCCGGTGCCCAGGGGCGCGGCCGTCCCGGCCCCGGCCGGGTCCGGGAGGCGGGCGGAGCGGGGCGCTCCGCCGCGGCCGCCTTCCCCGGGCGGGCGGTCCCGGCGGTGCGCCCGGGGTCAGCGGAGCGGGGCGGCGCGGACCGCGGCGGCCACGATGGCGCGCAGCTGCTCGGTGATGTCGGCGCGGTCCCGTTCGAAGCCGGGGTCGGTGAGCGCGTCCGGATCGCCGGTGCCCGGCTCCAGGAGCGGGGTGCGCACGTGCCCGGCGGGGATGTCCCGGCCGGTGGCCTCGCGCAGCAGGGTGTTGCGGTAGGCGAGCTCGTTGGCCAGGTGGTCCCCGCCGCCGCCGGCGCGCGCCAGGGACCCGGGGGTGGGCCCGTCCTCGCGCACCACCGGCTCGGCGGAGCCGGCCGGGACCTCGGTGACCCGGGTGTCGTCGTGCACCGGGAAGCGCCCGCCGGCCTGCGCCCGGACGGCCTGGCGGGGCAGGGTCGAAGAACCCCACTGCGGCAGGGGCGAGGGGAGTTCCGGCAGGTCGGGCGGGGGGATCGGGCCGGGTGCGCAGGCGCGCTCGTTGTCCGGGGCGCCGCCGCGCCAGGCGGCGCTGCGCGCCTCCAGCTCGAACCGGTCCGACCGGCCCCGGCTGAGGGTGATCACCGCGTCGGCCGGCGCCGCGGTGCCGGTGTAGTGCGGCAGCAGGCAGCGCTCCACCATGCCGCCGGTGAAGTCGCGCCAGCGGACCGGGAACAGCGCCGCGCGCACCACCGCGGTCCTGCCGTGCGCCTCGAAGGTCTCCCCGTGCAGCGCCAGCGCCGCCACCCCCGAGGGGTTGGAGCGGCGCACGTCGTCGTCGAGCTCGAAGGGGTCGAACCCGGTGACGATGACGCGCAGCTGCCGGTCGTCGGGGGCGAAAACCAGGTCGTCGTGGCCGCGCGAGGCCTGCTCCAGGCGGGCCAGCAGCGCGGCGCGCTCCTCGCCGGCCAGCGGGAACGACGGCCGCCAGGAGCGCAGCAGCGAGCTGAGGGTGAGCCGGGCCCAGTACAGCGGGCGGTCGTCGCCGACCCGGTCCCGCCGGGAGGCCGCCTCGGTCCACAGCCGGTGGCCGTGCGAGGTGACCACCCGGGCGGCCTCCGCGGCGTCGCCGGCGCCGGCCAGGTCGGCGGAGAACAGGGGTACGGCCGCGGCGAACCCGGACCGGCGGAGCAGCGTGCGCGGGGCCTCCAGTCCGGCTCGTTCCTCCTCGGGGGTGGCGGCGGTGGAATCCATGGCTCCGATCCGGGTTCGACGGCGGGGGCGTGCGTGACCGGGGCGTGAGTTTACATGTCCCCGGTGCCGGTTTCGGCTGCCCCGCAGCGTGTCCCGGTGCCGCCGCCCCCGCCCCGGCCGGTCAGTCCAGCCGGAAGCCCAGGTCGGCGTCGATCTCCACGACGTCCATCTGGGCCTTCTGCAGCCGCCCGGAGTAGTCCCAGTTCATCGACTGCCAGCGGGTGAACTGGTCCAGCACCCACATGCCGGAGAGCCGGCCGCCGTTGCCGGAGCGGCCGTTGCCGCCGAACGGCAGGTGGGCCTCGGCGCCGGAGGTCGAGTTGTTCACGCTGACCATGCCGGCGCCGATCCCGGAGCGGAACGCGAAGGCCTTCTTCGGGTCGGTGGTGTAGATCGAGCAGGACAGCCCGTAGCCGGGCAGGTCGGCGAGTTCGACCGCCTCCTCCAGGTGCCGGTAGGAGGCCACGCCGACGATCGGGCCGAAGGTCTCCTCGGTGAAGACCCGGTCCTCGGGGCGCACCCCGGCGAGGATGACCGGGTGGTAGAAGAGCCCGTCGGCGGGGTCGCCGACGAAGCCGGCGCGGGGCGAGGCCGCGGTGATCCGGCCGGTCGCGGTGGAGCCGAGCACCCGGTGGTGGCCGGAGATCCAGTCCAGGTAGCCCTCGTAGCGGTCGGCGAACCGCTCGCTGATCATCGGCCCGTAGAGCACGTCCCGGGTCGGGTCGCCGACCGCGGCGGCGGCGGTGGCGGCGGCGAACCGCTCCAGGAAGGCCTCGTGCACCGACTCGTGCACGATGGCGTTCCCCAGCGAGGTGCAGCGCTGCCCGGCGGTGCCGAAACCGGAGAACAGCGCCCCCTCCACCGCCAGGTCGAGGTCGGCGTCCTCGGTGACCACCATCGGGTTCTTGCCGCCCAGCTCCAGGCAGGGGGTCTGCAGGTGGCGCCCGCACAGTTCGCCGATCCGGGCGCCCACCGCGCTGGAGCCGGTGAAGCCGACCTTGTCCACCAGCCCCTCGCCGAGCGCCTGCTCCAGCCCGGCGAAGGTCTCCTCGCCGTCGGCGTAGACCAGGTTGAGCACGCCCTCGGGCAGCCCGGCGCGGGAGAACAGCTCGTAGAACGCCCACGAGCAGGAGGCGGCGTACTCGGCGGGCTTCCACACCACGGTGTTGCCGGTCAGCAGCGCGGGCACGATGTACCAGCTGGGCACGGCCACCGGGAAGTTGCCCGCGGTGATGATCGCGGCGGTGCCCAGCGGGTTGCGGAAGGTGAACAGCTGCTTGTCGGGCATCTCCGAGGGCACGGTCTGCCCGTAGAGCCGGCGCCCCTCGCCGCGGAAGAACTCGCAGGTGTCGATGATCTCCTGCACCTCGCCGCGGGCCTCGCCGAGGGTCTTGCCGATGTCGCGGGTGACGGCGCGCGCCAGGGCCTCCTTGTTCGCGGCGACCAGGTCGCCGATGTTGCCGATCACCTGGCCGCGGATCGGCGCGGGCACCGCCGCCCAGGCGCGCTGGGCCTCCTTGGCGGCCCGGCAGGCGGCGGTGAACTCGGCCCGGCCGGCCAGGCTCACCTCGGCCAGCACGTCGCCGGTGCGCGATGGGTTGGTGCTGATCAGCGGTTTGTCGGCGCGGTCGAGCCGCTGTCCGGCGATCACGGAACGGAGGTCGTCAGGCGTGGTCTGGGTCACCGAGTGCTCCATTGCTCTGGTGGACGTCTGCGATCAGTGCGCCTGATTCTGCCCGTCCGGGGCCGCCCTGACCAGAGCCGGGCGGCCCGCGCCGCGCGGGCCGCCGCCCGCTCCGGCCCGGTCCTCTCCGCTCGGGCGCGGGGAGGCGGCCGGCGTGCCCGGAGAGCGGCCGCGGCCCGCCGGCGGTCAGCCGGCCGCCGCGGGGGCGGTGCTGCACGGCCCGGGTTCGGCCGCGGCGTCCTCCCCGGAGGAGCCGGCGAACTGGGTCCGGTACAGCTCCTCGTAGCGGCCGTGCGCGGCCAGCAGCTCCTCGTGGCTGCCCTGCTCGACGATGCGCCCCTCCTCGATCACCAGGATCCGGTCGGCGGAGCGGATGGTGGAGAGCCGGTGCGCGATGACGATGGCGGTCCGCCCGCGCAGCGCCTCGGCCAGCGCCTCCTGCACCGCGGCCTCGGAGGTGGCGTCCAGGCTGGAGGTGGCCTCGTCCAGGATCACCAGGCCGGGGGAGGCCAGCAGCAGCCGGGCGATGGTCAGCCGCTGCCGCTCGCCGCCGGAGAACCGGTAGCCGCGCTCGCCGACCATGGTGTCCAGGCCGTCGGGCAGCGCCGCGACCAGGCCGTCCAGCCGGGCCCGGCGCAGCACGTCCCAGAGCTGCTCGTCGGCGGCCCCGGGGCGGGCGAGCAGCAGGTTGGCCCGGATGGTCTCGTGGAAGAGGTGGCCGTCCTGGGTGACCATGCCGACGGCGGAGCGCAGCGAGGCCGCGGTCAGATCGCGCACGTCCACCCCGGAGATCCGCACCGCCCCGGAGTCCACGTCGTACAGCCGGGGGACCAGCTGCGCGATGGTGGACTTGCCGGCGCCGGAGGAGCCGACCAGCGCCACCGTCTCCCCGGGGGCCGCGGTGAAGTCGATGCCGTGCAGCACCGGGCCGCCCTCGCGGTCGTCCAGCGTGACCACCTCCTCCAGGGAGGCCAGCGAGAACCGGTCGGCGGAGGGGTAGCCGAACCCGACCCGGTCGAACTCCACCGACACCGGGCCCTCGGGCACCGGGCGGGCGTCCGGGCGCTCCTTGACCAGCGGCTCCAGGTCGAGGACCTCGAAGACCCGGCTGAAGCTGACCATCGCGCTCATCACCTCGACCCGGGCGCTGGCCAGCGAGGTCAGCGGCGCGTACAGCCGGCTGAGCAGCAGGGCCAGCGCGACCACCGAGCCGGAGTCCAGCCCGCCGGTGAACACGAAGTACCCGCCCAGGCCGTAGACGAGCGCCAGCGCCAGCGCGGAGACCAGGGTGAGCGCGGTGATGAACACCTCCTGCACCATGGCGGTGCGCACCCCGATGTCGCGGACCCGCCGGGCGCGGAAGGAGAACTCGGCGGACTCCTCGCGGGGCCGGCCGAACAGCTTGACCAGGGTGGCGCCGGGGGCGGAGAACCGCTCGGTCATCCGGGTGCCCATCGCCGCGTCGTGCTCGGTGGCCTCCCGCTCCAGCCGGGCCAGCCGGCCGCCCATCCGCCGGGCGGGCAGCACGAACACCGGGAGCAGCACCAGCGCCAGCAGGGTGATCTGCCAGGAGATCCCGACCATGACGACCAGGGTGAGCAGCAGCGTCACGGTGTTGCTGACCACCCCGGACAGCACGTCGCTGAACGCGCGCTGGGCGCCGATGACGTCGTTGTTCAACCGGCTGACCAGGGCGCCGGTGCGGGTGCGGGTGAAGAAGGCGACCGGCATCCGCTGCACGTGGTCGTAGACGGCGGTGCGCAGGTCGAGGATGAGCCCTTCGCCGATGGAGGCGGAGAACCAGCGGGTGACCAGGCCGAACCCGGCTTCGGCCAGGGCGATCCCGGCGATCAGCGCGGCCAGCCCGACGACCAGGCCCAGGTCGTCGCCGGCGATGATCGCGTTGACCGCCTCGCCGGCCAGCACCGGGGTGGCCACGGTGAGCACGGCCAGCACGGTGCTGGAGGCCAGGAACCAGGAGAGCCGCGCTCGGTGCGGCCGCGCGAACCCGGCGATGCGCCGCAGCACGGCGCGGGAGAACGGCCGGCTGTCCTCCTTCGCGTGCATCGCGTTGTACATCGACGACCACGCGGCCATCTCCATGCTCATCGCCAACCACCGACCTCTACCGGGATCTTTCGGTCCATGGCTCGGAAGAGTAGAACCTCAAGTTAGCTGGAGGTCAAGGTCGGACGGTCCGGTGCGGCCCGGGGCGGGCGCGGCTCCGACCGGGGTCAGCCGCGCGGCGGCCCGCCCGTGCGCGGCCGGTCCACCGCGGTGACCTCGCCCAGCGCCCCCCACTCGTTCCGGCCCAGCCGGGAGATCGGGCGCAGCAGGGAGACCTCCGGGTGGCCGTCGACCAGCACCGCCTCGTCCACGGCGGCGTGCACCACGCGGCCGAAGACCACGGTGGAGTCGCCGAGCAGCACGGTGGAGTGGAGCCGGCACTCCAGGGCGACCGGGCTGGCGGCCACCCGGGGTGCCTTCACCGCCGTGCCGGGCTCCCGCTCCAGGCCGACCGCGTCGAACTCGCTGACGCCCGGCGGGAACGGGGCCGAGGTCGCGTTGATCTCGGCCTGCAGCCGCTCCGGCGCGAAGTTGACGGTGAACTCCCGGGTCTCCTCCACGTTGCGCAGGGTGTCCTTGCGGCCGGTGGAGGTGAACTGCACGATCGCGGGGTCGGCGCAGGCGACGGTGAAGAACGAGTGCGGGGCGAGGTTGTCGGCGCCGGCGGCCGAGACCGTGGAGACCCACGCGATGGGGCGGGGGACCACGACCGAGGCGAGCAGCCGGTAGAAGGCGCGTCCGGGCAGGTCGTCGGGGGTCAGTTCAGTGCGTGTCACCCCGCCATTATCGGATCCGCCCGCCGCCTCCGGGGCGGCGGGTGGCGCGGCGCGGGGCGGGGAACACCACCGGGATGGAGCTGATCTCACTCGCCGACGTCCAGGCCGCCGCCGGGCGGATCCGGCGCCGCGCGGTGCGCACGCCGCTGCTCTCCTGCCCGTGGGCGGAGGGGCGGCTGTGGCTGAAGCCGGAGAACCTGCAGCCGGTCGGGGCGTTCAAGATCCGCGGCGCGACCAACGCGCTGCGCGCCCTGCCGGAGCGGCGCCGGGCCGCCGGGGTGGTCACGCACTCCTCGGGCAACCACGGCCAGGCGCTGGCGTACGCGGCCCGCGCCGAGGAGGTGCGGTGCACGGTGGTCGTCCCGGAGGGGGCGCCGGAGGTGAAACTGGCCGCGATGCGGCGGCTGGGCGCGGAGCTGGTGCCGGTGGCCCCGGCCGACCGGGAGCGGACCGCGGTGCGCCTGGCCGAGCGGCGCGGGATGGTCCTGGTGCCGCCGTTCGACGACCGGGAGGTGATCGCCGGGCAGGGCACGATCGGCCTGGAGGTCGTGGAGGACCTGGCCGGGGTGGACGCGGTGCTGGTGCCGGTGGGCGGGGGCGGCCTGGCCTCCGGGGTGGCCACCGCCGTCAAAGGGCTGCGGCCGGACGTGGCGGTGGTCGGGGTGGAGCCGGAGCTGGCCGCCGAGGCGGCCGAGGGGCTGGCGGAGGGGCGCAGGGTCTCCTGGTCCCCGGAGCGGACCCACCGGACGGTCGCGGACGGGGTGCGGGTGGGCCCCTCCGACCTGACCTTCGCGCACATGGCGGCCCGGCTGGACGGGATCGTCACGGTCACGGAGGAGGAGATCACGGCGGCGATGGGGGTGATCGCGCGCCGGGCGCGGGTGGTGGCCGAGCCCAGCGGGGCGCTGGCGGTGGCGGCGCACCTGGCCGGGCGGGCCGGCGGCGGGTGCGCGGTGGCGGTGGTCTCCGGGGGGAACGTCGACCCGGAGCTGCTGGCGCGGGCGGTCGCCGCGCCCCCGGCGGAGGACGGCGCCGGCATCGAGTGAAAACGATTATCATTCCGGTGTATCGTGGGACGGGCCAGCAGCACCGACCGAGAGGAGCACCGTGTCCCGCGTCTGCCAGGTCACCGGGAGGCGGCCGGCGTTCGGCAACGCCGTCTCGCACTCGCACCGGCGCACCCGCCGCCGCTTCGACCCCAACATCCAGCGCAAGCGCTACTGGCTGCCCTCGGAGAACCGGTGGGTCCGGCTGCGGGTCAGCGCCAAGGGGATGAGGACGGTCGACCGGCTCGGCATCGAGCGCGTCGTCGCCGACATCCGCGCCCGAGGGGAGAAGGTCTGAGCCGTGGCCAAGAAGAGCAAGATCGCCAAGAACGAGAAGCGCGCCCGCATCGCGGCCCGCTACGCCGAGCGCCGCGCCGAGCTCAAGCGGATCGTCTCCCGCCCGGACGCCTCCGCCGAGGAGCGCGCCGCCGCCCTCCGCGAACTGGGCCGCCAGCCGCGCGACGCCAGCCCCACCCGGTACCGCAACCGGGACGCGGTGGACGGCCGCCCGCGCGGCTACATCCGCAAGGCCGGGCTCTCCCGGATCCGCTTCCGCGAGATGGCCCACCGGGGCGAGCTGCCCGGGATCACCAAGTCCAGCTGGTGACGGCCGGAACCTGAGAGAGAGGGGCGCCCGCCGCCCGGACCGCCGGCGGAGCGGCCCGGCGGACGGTTCTCCGAGACCGGGAAGCGAGACCGGGAAGAAGGAGCGGAACCGGTCCGCGGGGGCGCCCGTACCCCGGCCCGAGGGCCGCCCGGCCGGAGGCCGGCGTTCCGCTCCGCCCTCGCGGCCGTGCCGCCCGGGGCCGCCGGCCGGCCCCCGGCGCCCGGAGGCGCGGGTGCCGGCGGAGGCGGTGACCGGCCAGGGACCGCACCCCGGCTCCGCGGAGGAGCGGGGACCGGTGGAGGCCTCCCGCGCCCGCCGGACGGTCGTCCGCCGTGGAAGATCCGGTGGCGAGGGCACCCGCCGCCTGGGGGCGCGGGTGCCCGCGGAGGCGCCGGCCGCGCGGGGGAGCGCGGCCGGCGCCTCCCGGGAGAGCGGGGAAGCCGGCGGAGGCCTCCCCGTCCGCCGGCCGGCCTCCCGGGGCGGCGGCCCGGTCCGGGGCGGGCGGCGCCCGGCCGCATGCCGCGCGGACCGCCGCCCGGCGGTCCGCGCGGCCCCGGGTCAGCAGCGGTGCGGGGCGGTGCGCTCCGATTCGCCGTGCCACCAGGGGCCGTCCGCGGTGGCCGAGGGGAGCGGGTCGCCCAGGGCGGTCGGCTCTTCGGAGGAGCGCAGCGGGCTCCGCTCCCGGAACGGTTCCAGCAGGTCATCTCTGGTGTGCACGGTGCCGTTGGCGATGGTGATCCGCACGTTCGCGGCGGCGGTGATGTCGTCCAGCGGGTCGCCCTCCACCGCGGCCAGGTCGGCGAGCCGTCCGGGCTCCACGGTGCCCAGGTGCTCGCCCAGACCGAGCCATTCGGCGGTGGTGGAGGTGGTGACGGTCAGCGCCGCGCGCGGGGTGAAGCCGTACTTCACCAGCGCCCGCATGTTCTGGTGCAGGCTGATCGCCACGTTGTCCAGCGGGGCGTCGGTGCCGCCGAGGACGGTGCCGCCGCCCTCGTGCACGGCGCGCACCATGGCGACGTGGCCGGGGAGCGCCGCGCGGGTCCGCCGGGCGTCGGGCGCGTCGGAGCCGGCCTCGTCGGCCTTGTCCACCAGGGACCGGTACTCCCAGGCGGGGAAGAGCACCTCGGTGCGCTCGTCCTCCACCAGGGACCGGTCCTCGGCGTAGAGGGCGGCGGAGGTGAACAGGGTCGGGGTGAGCGACATCCCGGACTTCGCGAACAGGGTGACGGCGTCCTCGTAGGACCGGCCGAGCAGGCTGACGGTCTGCGAGTAGCCGAGCCGGTTGGTGGCGCCGGTGTGCTCCATGCCGTCCATGCCCAGGTGCACCGCCGGGTAGAGGTAGTGCGAGGTCAGCGGCAGGTCGACGGCGTGCGCCCGGTCCACGGCGGTGCGCTGGGAGCGCACCGGCAGCCGCACATAGGTCTTGACCAGGTCGTAGTCGAGCTCGAACGCGCGCTCCAGCTCCCGCTCCACCCCCTCGGCGTCGTAGGTGGTGCGCATGAAGTCGTAGTAGATCCGGGAGCCGTCCACCGCCTCCCCGGTGGCCAGGTAGCGTGGTCCGGTGATCGCGCCGGAGTCCAGCGCCTCCCGGGTCTCCAGCATCTGGTAGGCGGGGTCGCCGGGGGAGCGGGTGGTGGTCACCCCGTAGGCCAGCCAGAGCGGTCCCTGCCGGGACCCCCACTCCCGTCCGCGCAGGTGCCAGTGGTTGTGCGCGTCGATCAGCCCGGGGATGACGGTCAGCCCGGTGGCGTCGACCAGGGTGGTGCCCTCCTCCTCGGCGCGCTTGCGGCGCTTCTCCACCGAGGTGATCCGGTTGCCCTCGATGACGATGTCCACGTCCCGGCGGAGCTCGTCGGACCTGCCGTCCCAGACCGCCCCGGCCTGGACCACCACCCGCCCGGAGGGGGCCTTGCGCCGCCAGGTGAGCGGCGTCCGGACGGTCTCGGGGCGGCCGCCCTCCAGGGAGACGCGGCGCAGCCGGCCGTTGCCCAGGTAGAGCAGCGAGGCGGAGTCCCCGCTCCAGCTGGGGGCGTCGGTCGGCTCGGAGGTCAGCCTGCGCGGCTCGCCGGTGAACGCGCCGCGCCCGTCCACCGGCACCACCCACAGCAGGCTCTCCATCACGAAGGCCAGGTGCCGGCCGTCGGGCGACCAGACCGGGCCGTCGTCGCCGCGGGTGGAGAGCGAGCGGTGCGGTGCGGGCTCGGTGTAGGAGGTCTTCCCGGTCTCCAGGTCGACGGTGAGGATCTGGCTGGAGCCCTCGCGGAACCGGCGGGAGCGCGGCCGGACCGCGGCCAGGGCCAGGGTGCGGCCGTCGGGGGACCAGGTGGGGCGCCCGGGCTGGAACAGCTCGGGCAGCACCTGGCGGGCGGTGTCCGAGCCGGTGTCGTAGACCCAGGTCGCGCCGTCCTGGTCCTGGTAGGCGATGCGCCTCCCATCGGGTGACCAGCGCGGGAAGACCTGCGCGCCGTCCAGGCGGGTGATCCGCTCGTCGGTGCCGGATTCGAGGTCGTGCCGCCAGAGCGCGGGGGAGCCCTCGCGGTCGCTGCTGTAGACCAGGGAGGTGCCGTCGGGGTGCCAGTCGGGGTCGGAGGAGAAGGCCCCGTCGTCGGCGACGGCCCTCGGCTTCTTCCCGATCCGCATCACCCACAGCGCCCCCAGGGCGCGGAAGGCGACGCTGCGGCCGTCGGGGGAGAGCACCGGGCCCGCGATGCCGCGCACCGGGTGCTCATCGGTGTCGTCGATGTCGCGCCGCGCCCGGCGCGGCTCGCGGCGCAGGTAGGGCACGGTGGCGCTGAACGCGACGTCCTCGGCGCCGCCCCCGAGGGTGCGGCTGCGGATCGCGCCGTCGGCGGTGTGGAGCAGCCGGTTCTCGCCGGTCCAGGTGACGGTGCCGGGGAAGACGTCCTCGTCGCCGCCGGAGGCCGGCTCCCCGTCGACGATCAGCCGCACGGTGTCGGCGTGCGCCGCGATGTGCGCGAGCCGGCCGCCGGGGCCGGGGGCGGGCGAGTAGAGGGTGGTGTGCTCGGCGGCGGGGACCAGCTCCTCGGTGCGGCCGTCCAGGTCGGTGGAGCGCACGCTGGAGCGGTCGGAGACGTGCACGATGCGCTCGCCGTCGGGGGTCCAGGCGGGCTCGGCCTCGTCGGCGCCGGTGTCGGTGACCGCGGTGAGCTCCTCGCTCTCCAGGTCGTAGAGCCAGATCCCGTAGCCGTCGCCGCGGTCGGAGGCCAGCGCGATCCGGGTGCCGTCGGGGGAGAACGCGGGCTCGCGGTGGTCGTGCGGCCCGGAGGTGAGCCGGCGCGGCCTCCCGTCCGGGAGGTCGAGGACGTAGACGTGGTAGTTGCCCTCGGCGTAGGCCTGGAAGGCGATCCGCCCGGAGTCGGGGGAGAACCGCGGCCGGGTGGCGTCGGCCAGGTCGCCGGTGAGCCTGCGGGCCTCGCCGCCCCCGGCGGGCACCAGCCAGATCGCGGTGTAGAGGTCGAAGGCGATCCACTTCCCGTCGGGGGAGGGGGCGGCGGAGATGTTGGTCCCCTGGGTGACGGTGGCCTCCGGCGCGCCGCCCTCCTCGGCCGGGGCGGCCGCGGCGGCGGCCTGCTGCGCGGGGGGCATGAGCCATGCGGCGCCGCCCGCGACGGCGGCCCTGCCGCCCTGCGCGAACAGGCCTCTTCTGCTGAGGGCGCCCGGGGGAGCGGAGCCGGGGGCCGGCTCGGGGACGGGGGGAACGGGGGATGACGGGTGTCCCATGCCTACCTCGCCGTTGTCGGTGCGTGTCCCGGCGGACACTTACCGGGACGTTCTAACCCGCGCCTCCTCCGCCGCGCAATCCCCGGGAGCCCCGTGTTCCCCGGCCCTCCCGCGCGGGCGGGGCGGGGCCGCCGGGCGCCGCGGCCGCTCGGCCGGTGCGCAGGGGGTTGCCGCGGCCCGCGACACAGAACGGTTCCTTGTTCCCGCGATGTACAAAATTGAAACGTGAAACATGTCATGAGAATGACACTGCGTTGGCGGGTGACCGCTTTCAGGCAGAGGGTTGCGTCATCGGAAAAGGCCCGATATGTCCGAACGGAGGAAGACCATGGCGAGGAAGCTGCGCACCGTGCTGGCCGGCGCGGCCGCGACGGCCGCCATGTCGGGGGCCCTGCTGCTGGGCGCCGCGGCGCCGGCGTCGGCGTCCGGCTACGACGACGACTGCGACCGCCACTGCGACCACGGCTACAGCTACACCTACCACGGCCACGGGCACGGCAAGTGGTGCAAGGACAAGGACCACGACCACCACTACAACCACCACTACGGTTCCTGGCTGGGCTTTGTGAAGATCAGCATCCGCTGAGGACGGACCCCGCGGACAGCGGCGCCGCGCCGGCGGCCGGACGGCCCCGGTGCGGCGCCGCCGCCGTGTCCGGAGTCCGGCGCCGGCCCCGCGCGTTTCCGCCGCCCCCGCGGACTCGTCCGCTACTTTCGTTAGCCAGTCGCCTCAGGCGCCGGACCGGGGGAGCGCGCACCGCCCGGCGGCGGTCCCGCCCCCGGTCCGGTCCGGCGAGACGGGGGGAGTGGGGATGCGGCCGACGGAACACGCACCGGGGGACCCGGACGGGAACGGCGACCTGAGGGTGCAGCACGCGGCATGGGTGGCGCGCTGCGTGGGCCGGGGGGACTCGGTGCCGCTGTCACCGGAGGACATCACCGCGCTCGCCACCAGCCTGCAGCGCCGCTCCGTCCCCCGGGGGGCGTTCGCCTTCGGCGGCCGGACGGCCCGCCCGGGGGTGTGGATCGTCCGCTCCGGCAGGCTGGAACTGGTCTCGGGGCGCGGCGCCGACCAGGTGGTGGTGCAGATCCTGCGCACCGGCGACGTCGACGGCGACATCCAGGCGCTGCTGGGAGTGGAGGTGCCCTACAGCGCGCGGGCCCTGGACGACACCGAGCTGCTCCACTTCGACCGCGGCGACTTCGAGCAGCTGCTCTCCCAGCACCCCCAGATCGCCCGCCGCTGGCTGTCCAGCGTGGCCGGCCGGCTCACCGCGAGCCAGGCGCGGATCCTGGAGCTGCTCGGCAAGTCCCTGCACCAGCAGACCGCCCGGCTGCTGCTGGAGGAGGCCGACGGCGACAGCCTGGTCCTGCCGCAGCGGACCCTCGCCGCGATGCTGGGCGTGCAGCGCCCCTCGATCAACAAGGTCCTCAAGGAGCTGGAGCGGGAGGGCCTGATCGCCCTGCACTACTCCGCCATCGACATCCTGGACCGCGGCGCCCTGCACCGCCGCGCCGGCATCGGCTGATCCGGAACCGGGGCGGAACGCATGGGACCCCTCCGGCCGGTGAGGACGGGGACAGGGACGACAGCGGCCCGAACCGGCGGGAGGACCCGGTCGACCCGGGCGCCCGGGACCGGGAGGAGGCCGGGCCGCCCGCCCAGGGGGACGGCACCGAGGACGGGCCCCTGCCCGCCCCGGACGAGGTGGGGGCGACCGGAACGGAGAAGGAGGCGGGAGAGCCGCTGGGCGAGGCGCTGGCGGGTCCGGCGGGGACGGCCGGGCGCCGGGGATCGCCGACCCGCACGAGGGGGTGCGGCGCGACGCCGACCAGGGCACCGCCGCCGACCCGGCGGGCCCCGGAGGCGGCGCTCCGGGAACGGGGCGGCGACCGGGAGCGCTGAGCGGGCGGCCCGGCCCCTCAGTGCGGCGGCGCCTCCCCGGTCTCCTCGCGGAGGGCGTCGCGCAGCGTGCGGAACTCCTCCTCCAGCCGGGCCGCGTCGGTGTACACGGCCGTCCGCACCGCGTCGCCGGACCGGTCCTCCTCCAGCCGGGACAGGCGCAGCCGCACGTCGTCGAGGCGCCCGTCGAGTTCGCCGATGCGCTGCCGCAGCGGCCCCTCGCCGATGTCCTGCAAGGAGCGGGCCGCGTCCGACAGCGAGGACAGCAGCGCGCCCAGCTCCGCGGGGGAGGGCGCGGCCGCTTCCCCGCCGTCGCGCTCCGCCAGGCCGCGGGCCAGGGAGGAGGCCAGCCCGCCGACCCGGTCCAGGGCGCCGACCACGTTCCGCTGGGTCTCCAGTGAGGTGCGGTCCCGGTGCCTGCGCAGGAAGAACACCGGGTTCAGCCGCAGGCTCTCCCGTGCCGTCTCCACCCCGGTCCGGGCCTGGGAGACCATGTCGGCCAGGCCGTTGGCGCGCCGCCGCCACCGGTGCGCGTCGTCGGAGCCGGCCTCTCCCGAGCACAGCGCGGTCCCCATGTCCTGGAGGAGGTCGGCGACCGAGGAGGCGAGCACCGCCAGCCCCTCGTCGGCGCTGCGGTAGCGCAGCGGCGGGAACAGGACCAGGTTGACCGCCACCCCGGACAGGCAGCCGACCAGGACCAGCAGCACGATCTCCACCAGCCCCTGCACCCGGCCGGCGGTGTCGGTGGCCATGGTGAACTGGGAGAACGCGAAGAACGCCGCGGTGGCCACCGACGTCCGCTGCGCCCCCAGGGCCGGCAGCCTGCTCAGTGCCAGCGCCACCAGCGCGACCAGCAGGAACGTGGGGAAGGCGGGACCGAAGAGGAAGCCCAGGGCGCCCTGGACCACCACCCCCGCGGTCACGGCGGCGACGTAGCGCCAGGAGGCCGCGATGGAGCGGTAGATCGTCGCCTGCACCATCATCACCGCGGTGAAGGGGGCGAAGGCGGGCGACGCGGCCTGCATCAGGGTCGAGGCGATGAACCAGGACAGCCCGGCGGCCACCGTGCACTTGACCAGCAGGACGACCTCGGCCCGCTCCCGGCTCCGGGAGTCCCGCAGCCTGCGGAGCCGGCGCCGGGCCCGTTCCGGGAACCCGCTCCCGCCGGTCTCCCGCCTCCAGCGGTCCTCCTGCTCATCCGGCATTTCGCGAACCCTCCTCTGCAATCTCCGGAATCCCTGGAACCTTTCGAATCCCGCGCCGGGGACCGCCCGGGCCCTCGCCGGTACCCGGCGGGGAGAGCGGTGCCTCCGGGGAGGCCGGGGGCCGGCGGCCCCGCCCCGCGGGGTCAGGGCCGCCCGTGGTCCAGGACTTCGACGACCTCCCGCGGCCACACCGCCTCTCCGCCGCCCGCCTCGGCGGCCACCTCGAAGCGGCGCCCGCCGGGGTGCGGGGCGAGCCGGCCCGTCGCCGTCTCGGGCGCCGCGCGCCGGGGTGCGGAGGCGCGGGGCTCCCGGCGGGGGCGGAGGCAGGTGACCGTCACCCAGTGCCCCACCAGCTCTTCCAGCACCCCGCGCATCGCGTCCTCCTCCGGTCCGACGGGGATCCACGGCGGAGCGGCGGCCTGCTGCGCGGGGACCGCCCGCGCCGGGTCCGCGGCGGTGCGCGCGGGGAGGCGGCGGTACCCCTTCAGCACCGGGAGCTCGTAGCGCACGCCCACGACGGCCTCGCCGCCGCCGTCCAGCGGGAATCCCAGCTCCAGCGCCCGGGGGGCGGAGACGCCGCGCAGCAGCAGCGGTCCGGGGAGCAGGTCGGCCATGGTCCGCAGCGCCGCCGAGGCCACCGCCCCGGTGCCCCACCCGTAGGGCTGCCCGGGGACCTCCCAGCAGGCGGCGACCGCCGTCGCATGCCAGGAGAGGGCCAGGGAACCGGGGGGCAGGCCTGAGGCCTCCTCCTCCCAGAACCGCTTGCGGGCGCTCTCGATCCCGGCGCGCTGGGCCTCGAAGGCCTCCAGGTCGAAGGGGGCGGGGGCGCCGCCCAGGAGCACGGCGGAGACGGTGCGGCGGCCGATGCCCATCAGGTCGGCGATGCGCTCCTCGTCCAGGCCGGCGGCGTGGGCGCGGCGGACCAGGGAGTCACGGCCGCGGTGGGTGCGGCTCCACAGGCGGAGGGTGTCCTCGATGGTCATGCCAGAGACCTTAGGAGAGCGTGCGCTTTTCGAGGCCTTTCCACGCCGGTCTCCGGTCCCCTCCGGGAGGCGGACCGCCGGCGGTGGAGGGCGGCTTTCCGCCCCGGCCTGCGGCGAGGCCGCCCGCGGGCCGCCTAACCTGGGCGGCGTGGCCGAACCAGACACCCGACCGGGCCCCGGCGGCGCCGACAGCCGCAGGCTGCCGCGGTACGCCGCCGGTGAGATCGACGTGCCGTTCGTGATCGCGGGCAGGGCCGAGGACATCCCCCGGGACACCTTCTGGGAGGAGCACTCGCACCCCACCCACGAGCTGCTCTGGAACGAGCGGGGCGCCTCCTCGGCGTCGGTCGGCAAGCGCGTCTGGACCATCACCCCGGCGGTGGGCCTGTGGGTCCCGGCCGGTACGCCGCATTCCGGGTGGACGCCGGCGGGGACGCGGCACCGCGCCGCGCAGTTCAGCATCCACGCGGCGCCCGCGGTCTCCGAGCGGGCCGTCGCGGTGGAGGTCACTCCGCTGCTGCGGCTCCTGCTGGACCGGCTCGACGGCGGCGGCCTCGGCGCGGGGGAGCGGTCCAGGACCGAGGCGATGGTGCTGGACCTGCTCGCCCCGTCCCGGCGCGAGCTGATCCTGCAGATCCCCGAGTCGCCGCTGCTGGCGCCCATCGTCGAGGCGGTGCGCGAGGACCCCGGCGACGCCACCACGCTGGCGGTGTGGGCCGAGCGGCTCGGTGTGAGCACCCGCACCCTCACCCGGGCGTTCCGCGCCGAGACGGGCCTGGGCTTCGGCGGCTGGACGGCGGCCGCGCGGGTGCAGCGGGCGGCCGAGATGCTCGCCCGCGGAGAGGAGGTCGAGGAGGTCGCCGCCTGCGTGGGATACCGCTCGGCGAGCGCCTTCGGGGTGGCCTTCCGGCGGGTCACGGGGCTGAGCCCGGGGCGGTTCCGCGCGCAGTGACCGCCGGTCGGACCGGCGCCTCCCCGGGCTCCGGATGTCCGTTCCGCGACACGGGGAGTCCCTTCCGCGCGATTGCGCCTCAGGTCAGTGCAACCTAAATTCGGTTAGGCAAACCTAAGCCACTGCCGTCGCTGCGGCCAGGGCCCGCGCACCCCCGCGCCCCCGGACCGCCCCGGCCGGACCCCGGGACGCGCCGCCCCCGCCCCCTCAGGGCCCCCGCCGGTCCGGGTCCGCACGGCGACGACCGGAAGGAAGCCATGCCCCGCGTTTCACGCCCGTTCGCGCTCCCCGGCGCCGCGCTGCTCGCCCTCGGGCTCGCGGCCTGCTCTCCCTCAGCCCCCGAGGAAGGGGAGGGCGGCTCCGGCGACTGGACCCCGGTCACCGTCGAGCACGCGTTCGGCGAGACGGCCATCGACGCGAAGCCCGAGCGGGTCGCCACGGTGAACTGGGCCAACCACGAGGTCCCGCTGGCCCTGGGGACCGTGCCGGTCGGCATGGCCGCAGCGAACTTCGGCGACGACGACGGCGACGGCGTCCTCCCCTGGGTCGAGGAGAGGCTCGAAGAGCTGGACGCCGAGACGCCGGTGCTGTTCGACGAGACCGACGGCATCGACTTCGAGGCGGTCGCCGACACCCGGCCGGACGTGATCCTCGCCGCCTACTCCGGGCTGACCCGGGAGGACTACGACACCCTCAGCGAGATCGCCCCCGTCGTGGCCTACCCGGAGACCGCCTGGGGCGCCTCCTGGCGGGAGATGATCCGGATGAACAGCCGCGCCCTGGGCCGGGAGGACGAGGGCGGGGAGCTCATCGCCGGCCTGGAGAAGGAGATCGGCGAGGCGGCCGCAGGCCACCCGGGGATCGAGGGCCGCTCGGTGATGTTCCTGACCCACGTGGACACCACCGACCTCAGCGAGGTCAGCTTCTACACCACGCACGACACCCGCACCATGTTCTTCGAGGACCTCGGGATGGAGATCCCGGAGAGCCTGGCGTCCGCCTCGGAGGAGACCGACAAGTTCTCCCTGACCCGCAGCGCGGAGAAGGCGGACGCCTTCGACGACGTCGACGTCATCGTCACCTACGGCGGCGACGAGCTGGTGGAGACCCTGGAGGGCGACCCGCTGCTCTCCCGGATGCCGGCGGTGGAGAACGGCGCCGTCGTCAACCTCCCCGGGGACGGCCCGCTGGGCACCGCCGCGAACCCCACCCCGCTCTCCATCTCCTGGGTCCTGGACGACTACCTGTCGCTCCTGGAGACGGCCGCCGACGGGGCGAAGTGACGGCCGGACCCGCGGCCCCGCCCGCCCCGTCCGCCGCGCGGCGGACGGGGCGCGGCAGACCCCTCTGGCTGCTCGCGGCGGCGGCCGCGCTGCTCGCGCTGATGTTCGCCTCGATCGCCGTCGGCTCCCGCGAGGTGCCCTGGTCGGCCCTGACCGCGGCGTTCGGCGGCCCGGTGGACGGCTTCGACCAGGCGGCGGTCGCCAAGCGGGTCCCCCGCACCCTGCTCGCCGTCCTCGCCGGCGCCGCCCTCGGCCTGTCCGGGGCGGTCATGCAGGGGGTGACCCGCAACCCGCTGGCCGACCCCGGCATCCTCGGCGTCAACATGGGGGCCTCGCTCGCCGTGGTCGCCGGCATCGCCTTCTTCGGACTCACCTCCGCGACCGGCTTCGTCTGGGCCGCGATCGCCGGCGCCGGCGCCACCGCGGCGTTCGTCTACGCGGTCGGCTCGCTGGGGCGGGGCGGCGCGACACCGCTCAAGCTCGCCCTCGCCGGGGCGGCCACCTCCGCGGCGCTGGCCTCCTTCATCAGCGCCGTCGTCCTGCCGCGCAACGACATCGCCGGAGGGGTCCGCTCCTGGCAGATCGGCGGGGTGGGCGGCGGCACCTTCGAGGGCGTCGCCCAGGTGCTCCCGTTCATCCTGGCCGGAGCGGTGGTCTGCCTGCTGTCGGCGCGCGGGCTCGACCTGCTGGCGCTCGGCGACGACCTGGCCGCCGGCCTGGGGGCGCGGGTCGCGGCCGCCCGCGCGGCCGCCTCCCTGGGGGCCGTCGTGCTCTGCGGCGCCACCACCGCCCTCACCGGGCCGATCGCCTTCGTCGGGCTGGTCGTGCCGCACGCGGTCCGGCTGCTCGTCGGCGGCGGGCACCGCTGGCTGCTGCCGCTCTCCGCGCTCACCGGCGCCGCCCTGCTGACCGCGGCGGACGTGGTCGGCCGGATCGCGGTGCGCCCGGCCGAGATCGACGTGGGCATCGTGACCGCGCTGATCGGGGCGCCGTTCTTCATCCACATCGTCCGCCGTCGGAAAGTCCGCGAACTGTGAACACCTCCACCGTCGAGGCGGTGATCCGCGGCCGGAGGCGGCGGTCCCGCCGGCGGCGCACCGTGATCGCCGTCCTCGCCGCCCTGATCGTCCTCGCCTTCGCGGCGGCCCTCATGGCCGGGCGGACCTTCTACCCGCCCGGCGACGTGCTCGGGGCGGTCCTCGGCCGGGACGTGCCGGGGGCCTCGTTCACCGTCGGGCGGCTCCGGCTGCCCCGGGCCGCGCTCGCGGTGGCGGTGGGGCTCTGCTTCGGGCTGGGCGGCGTCACCTTCCAGACCATGCTCCGCAACCCGCTCGCCAGCCCGGACGTCATCGGCATCAGCTCCGGCGCCGGGGCGGCCGCGACCTTCGCGATCGTGGTGCTCTCGCTCGGCGGGGCCGCGGTGTCGGCCTTCGCGATCGCCGCCGGGCTGGCCGTGGCGGTCCTGATCTACCTGCTCTCCTTCAAGGACGGGGTCGCCGGGACCCGGCTGGTCCTGATCGGCATCGGCGTCGCGGCCATGCTGGACGCCGCCACCGCCCACATCCTGGACCGGGCGGCCGAATGGGACCTCCAGGAGGCGATGCGCTGGCTGACCGGGAGCCTCAACGGCGCCGCCTGGGGCGACGTCTGGCCGGTCCTGGCCGCGCTGCTGGTCGCCGGGCCGGTGCTGCTGCACCGCTCGGGCGAGCTCTCCCTGCTCCGGCTGGGCGACGACACCGCCTCCGCGCTGGGGGTGCGCGTGGACCGCACCCGGTTCGCCGCCATCATCGCCGCGGTCGGCCTCATCGCGTTCGCCACCGCCGCGGCGGGACCGGTGGCCTTCGTCGCCTTCCTCTCCGGGCCGATCGCGGCGCGGATCACGGGCCGGGACGGCTCCCTGCTCGTCCCCGCCGCCCTGGTGGGGGCGCTCCTGGTGCAGGCGGCCGACCTCTGCGCGCAGTTCCTCTTCCCGACCCGCTACCCGGTCGGGGTCGTCACCGGCGTGCTCGGCGCGCCCTACCTCGTCTACCTGCTCGTCCGAACCAACCGCGCCGGGGGCTCCCTGTGACCACGGACCACACGCTGACCGCCGAGGAGCTGACCCTCGGCTACAAGGACCGCACCGTCATCGACTCCCTCGACCTCGAGGTCCCGCCGGGGAGGATCACCGCGATCGTCGGCGCCAACGCGTGCGGCAAGTCCACCCTGCTCCGCTCGATGTCCCGGCTGCTGGCGCCCAAGGGCGGGCGGGTGCTGCTGGACGGCGGGGAGGTGCACCGGACCCCGCCGAAGCGGCTCGCCCGGACGCTGGGCCTGCTCCCGCAGTCGCCGGTCGCCCCGGAGGGGATCACCGTGAGCGACCTGGTGGGCCGCGGCCGCCACCCGCACCACGGGGCGCTCTCCCGCCGGCGCAGGGAGGACGACGAGGCGGTCGCCGCCGCCCTGGACGCGACGGGGACCGCCGAGCTCGCCGACCGGCCGGTCGACGAGCTCTCCGGAGGGCAGCGCCAGCGGGTCTGGATCGCGATGGTCCTGGCCCAGCGGACCGACCTGCTGCTGCTCGACGAGCCGACCACCTTCCTCGACGTCAGCCACCAGATCGAGGTCCTCGACCTGCTCACCGACCTGAACCTCTCGCTCGGCACCACCATCGTGCTGGTCCTGCACGACCTCAACCTCGCCGCGCGCTACGCCGACCACCTCATCGCGCTCGCCTCCGGAGGCCTGCACGCGGCGGGCCCGCCCGAGCGGGTGCTCACCCCCGAGACGGTGCGCGCCGTGTTCGGGCTGCGCAGCGAGGTCATCACCGACCCGGTCTCGGGCCGCCCGCTGATGCTCCCCCTGGGGCGGCACCACGCCCCCGCGCCCGCCGGCTGACCCCGGGCGGCCCGCCCCTCCGGCGCGCCCGCGCCCCGCCCGCCGCACCGGCGGGCGGGGCCTCCGCCCGCTTCAGGGCGCCCAGCGCGATCAGGGCCTGCGCCGCGCAGTAGGAGGCCATCACCCAGAAGCCGTCCAGCGGCGGCGCGAAGCCCGGGACGAAGGCGCGCAGCGCGATGAGGCCGTCGGAGGCCAGGAACAGCGCCCCGCCCGCCGCCGTCCAGGGGCCGGCCCCGGTGGCCAGCACCGCCATCAGCCCCAGCACCGCCCCGTAGGCGAGGACGGGGACCAGCAGGCCGCCGGCGTGCGGTGCGCACAGCCAGACCAGGGCCGCGACGGCCCCGGCGTAGGGCGCCAGCAGCCACCGGCGGCGCAGCAGCACGCTCCGGTCCCGGTACGGCCAGAACAGCAGTACGTACACCAGCTGGGCGGCCAGGAAACCACCCACCATCAGCAGGAACGCGGTGTCGCCGGAGGCCAGGGCGGGAAGGGCGTCGCCGAGCCAGGAGAAGAACAGGGCGGCCGCCAGCAGCGCCACCGGGCGGCTCCGGGGCCGCTCCGCGGCGGCGAGCACCGCCAGGGCCAGGGCCGGCATGAGGAGGACCTGGGTCGGCCGGTCCCAGGCCCCGGCCCCGAGGAGCAGGACGGCCAGGTGGACCGCGGCCAGGAGCAGGAAGGCGGCGAGGAGCGCGCGGGCGAGGGGGCGCCGGGGGACCATCGGGGCATGATACGGGCCGCGCCGCCGGAGCGGCCGCACGCGGCCTCCAGGCGGGCGGCGCCGCCTCTCCGGGGCCGGATGCGGACACCGGCGGAGGGGGAGCCCGAAGGGGCGGGCGCCCACCGGCCCGGCCAGGGCTTTCCCGCGCGGAGCGGCGGGGCGGGGGAACCAGGGTCGGCCAGATCCGCCGCCCTGTCCAGTGCCCCTGCCGCTTCCGGCCACTACCCGTGGTAACCCCTTGCCTCCCCTCCGGCACACCCGGTTACGATGCACGCCTACTTGATTCCGCTCTGCGATCACGGAGGTCAGGTATGGCGGCCCGGATCGATGAGAGAAGAACCGCCCCCCGGGAGCACCCCGCCCCGCGCCGGACCGCCCCGCGCGGGCCTGCGCAGGCGCCCCCTCCCGGAGGCGCCTGCGGAGCACCGTCGCCGCGCGGAGAGGCCGGTCGGCACTGATGCGGCCGTCGCCCGGGCGGGCGGACACCGCCGAGAGGCAGAACACGTTCGACGAGTCGGGCTACCTGGTCCTCCCCGGCCTCCTGCCCGACTCCCTGCTGGACCGGCTCCTTCCCGAGGTCGACCGCTGGGTGGACGAGGGGCTGCGGGCGCGCTCGATCGCGTGCAGCGTCGACCCGGCCGCCAACGGCCTGCCCCCGCTGCTGGAACTGGAGCTGGAGGCCCACGGCGAGCTGCTCGCCCTCCCGCCGCTGATGGGCGTCCTCTCCGAGCTCATGGGCGGACCGTTCGCCTTCCACCACCTGCACAGCGACCGGCACGACGCGCAGGGCGCGGGCAAGCCCTGGCACCACGACTACGAGCCCAACAGCGGCGCGGACCGGTCCCTGCTCATGGTGCACGCGCTGCACTACCTCGGCGGCCTCGACGAGACGATGGGAAGCCTGGTGGTCCTGCCCGGATCGCACCGCGAACCGGCCGGCAAGGACGCCCGCGCCCACCTCGGCACCGCCGAGCTGCCGGGGGAGGAGGTGGTCGGAGGGCTGCCCCCGGGCTCGACCGTGCTCATCAACTCGGCGCTCTTCCACGCCCGCAGGCCCGCCCCGGGAGGCGGCGGCCGCCCCCGCTACTTCGTCGACGCCTCCTACTGCCAGACCGGGGCCCGCTGGAGGCCTGTGAAACCCTACTGGAGGCACATGCTCGCCAGAGCGCGCGAACTCGACCTCGGCCGGGGCCGCTGGCCCGACCTGTTCGACGAGCGGCACTTCACCGAATACGCCGAGACGGCATGAAGGGACCCCCGGATGGAGATCGTCGAACCGGTCGCGTACACCGAGGTCCGGCGGGTCTACCTGCGCGACCACCCGGCCGAGCGGGCCCATGAGGCCAACACCAACCGGGACGGCGAGGAGAACCTGCGCCGCGCCGAGGACCTGCTCGGCACCTGGTGGCGGGTGCGGCTCACCGAGGAGGAGGCCCTCGGCGTCATGCTCCCCTGGCACCTCTCCGAGGGCGGCGGCTACGAGCTGGTGCCCCGGTCCGGGCTGACGGTGGGGCAGGCGGTGCGGCGGCTGCGGGAGGACCGGGACCGGATCGCCGAGCTGAACCCGGTCTGCACGGAGAAACTGGAGCTGATGGGCCGCTCCCCGGCCACCCCCGTCTACCTGAGCACCCGGCCCGTGGACCACGTCGACTACGAGGGCCTGCGCGTCCGCACCGCCCTCACCCACCTGGACGGGCTGCACCGCATGCTCGCCTGGGGCCTCACCGGCCGCCTGCGGCGGGAGGAGGGCCTGGAGGCCTACATCGCGGGCGACGCCGGCCGGGCGCGGCCCCACGTCCCGGCGGAGGGCGGAACGGCCGCAGCGACCCCGCACGCACCGACCGGAGGCAGCCGTACATGACGCGCGCGACGCGCATACACTCTCCTTCCCCCTCTCCCGACCCGCCCCCTCCGGCCGCCCCGGTCCTGCCCGACCTGCTGTCCCGCGCGGCCGCGGCCCACCCGCACCTCCCGGCGCTGGCCGACGGCGCCCGCCGCTACGACCACCGCCGGCTCGACGCGGCCGCGGCGCGGATCGCGGACCGCCTGCACCGCCTCGGCATCGCCCGCGGCGACCGGGTCGCGGTGCTCGGCCCCCGCGACGCCCGGCTGATCGCGCTGCTCCACGGCGTACTGCGCTCCGGCGCGGCGGCGGTGCCGGTCGACCCCGGATGGAGCGCCGCCGACACCGAGCGCCGCCTCAGAACGGTGCAGGCGGCCCTCGCCCTGACCGCCGACGACGCGGCCCCCGCCCCCGCCGCCTGCCCCACCGAGACCGTCGACCTCGACGCGGAGGAGGCGGCGCACGCCGGCGCCCCCGGGGAGCCGCCCCCGGGCGCGGGCCCCCGCCCCCAGGACCCGGCCTACCTCTCCTTCACCTCGGGCTCCAACGGCGAGCCCAAGGCCGTCGCCGTCACCCACGCCAACGCGGCCCACTACGCCCTCTCGCTCCGCCGCCGCCTCGGCTGGGGGGAGGCCGAGGCGCCGCGCATCGCCCACGTCACCACGCTCGCCGCCGACCTCGGGCACACCTCCTGGCTGCTCGCCCCGGTGACCGCGGGGTCCGTGCAGGTCCTCCCGGACCGGCTGGTGCGCGACCCCGAGGGGTTCTGGGCCGAGCTGCACCGGACCGGCGTGTCGGTGCTGAAGACGACCCCCTCGCACCTGGCGGCCCTGCTGGAGGGGCGGCCGCCGGGCGCCCCCGCGCTGCGCGCGCTCATCCTCGGCGGCGAGACGCTGACCCGCTCGCTCGCCGCCCGCCTGCTCGACGAGGGCGTCGCGGAGCGGGTGGCCAACCACTACGGCCCGACCGAGACGACCATCGGCGCCGCCTGCTTCCTCGCCGGGGCCTCCGCCGAGCTGCCCGAGGACGAGGCGACGGTCCCCATCGGCACCGCCATCGGCGGGGGCGCGCTGCACCTGCTGGACGCCGCCGGGGAGCCGGTCCCCGACGGCGCCGCGGGCGAGCTGCACATCGGGGGCCGCGGCGTCAGCGCCGGCTACCACGGCCGCCCCGAGGAGACCGGGCGCCGCTTCTTCGACCACCGGGGGGAGCGGGTCTACCGCACCGGCGACCTGTGCCGCCGCCGCCCCGAGGGCGACCTGGTCTTCCTGGGCCGCGCCGACCGCCAGGTGAAGATCCGCGGGTTCCGCGTCGACCTCGCCGGGGTCGAGCGGGCGATCGAGGAGTTCCCCGGGGTCGGCCGGGCCGCGGTGGTGCTGCGCACCACCCCCGCGGGCGCCCGCCCGGCCGCCGCGGTGCGCCTCACCGACGGCCGCGCGGAGGAGGACGCGCTCGCCGCGCTCCGCGCGCACCTGCACGACCGGCTCCCGGAGTACGCCGTGCCGCGCCCCCTGCTCGCGCTGCGCGAGCTTCCGCTCGGCCCGAACGGGAAGGTCGACGCCGAGCGGCTCGGCGCGATCGTGGACGGCGCCCTCGAAGAGCGGGCCTTCCGCCCGGAGGCGGAGCGGGGCGCCGGACCGGGCGGAGCGGACCGGGAGCCGACCGCCCGCGCCATCGCGCGGCTGTGGGCGGACGCGCTCGGCCTGCCCGGCGTCGACCCCCACGCCGACGTGCTGGAACTGGGCGGCGACTCGATCCTCGCGATGTACACCATCGCGTTCCTGCGCAGGCGCGGCCATACCGCCGCCTTCGACGACTTCTACCGGAACCCGACGCCGAGCGGGCTGGCCGCCGCGGTGCACGAGGCGCGCCCCGCGGAGCGCCCGGCCGCCCCGGTCCGCTCCGGGGAGGCGCGCCCGGCCCCGGCGCAGCGGTGGCTCTTCCGCACCGTGCCGGACCCGCGGCACTGGAACCAGTCCGCGCTGCTCGCCTGCGGGGTGCGGGTGGACCCGGCGGCGCTCTCGGCCGCCGTGCGCGAGGTGCTCCGGCGCCACCCCGCGCTGCGCCGGCCGATCGGCCCGCAGGGTCCCGGGGAGCCGCGTCCCGCCGAGGACCTGGAGGCGGTGACGTTCTCCCCGGTCCGCGGAGCGGCGGACGCCGTCGCCGAGACCGTCGAGGGCACCTGCGCCGAGCTGCACCGCGCCCTCGACCCCGAGTCCGGGCTGCTGCTCCGGGTGCACCTGTTCTCCGGCGGACCCGGTGTCCGCGACCGGATCGCGCTGATCGCGCACCACCTGGCCGTCGACGGCGTCTCCTGGCGGATCCTCCTGGACGACCTGGCCGCCGCCTACCGGGCCGCGCTCCGCGGCGAGGAGGCCGGCCTGCCCCCGACGGCCGACTTCTACCGGTGGGCCGCGGACCGGCCCCCGACCCCCGACCCGGCCGACGCCGCCCCGCAGGCCTCCGACCCGGCCGACGGAGCCCCGGCGGAGGGCGCCACGGTGGCTCCCGCCCCGGCGGTCGGCGCCTCGGGGACTTCTGGTCCGGCGGACGGTGCCTCGGCGGCTCCTGGCCAGGCGGACGGCACTCCGGCGGTTCCCGGCCCGGCGGACGGCGCCACGGCGGCCCCCGCCCCGGCGGACGGTGCCTCGGCGGCTCCTGGCCAGGCGGACGGCACCCCGGCGGTTCCCGGCCCGGCGGACGGCGCCCCGGGGGCGGCCGCCGCGGCCGGCCCCGCCCTCCCGGTGGAGGGCGCCGGCGGCGACCCCGAGCCGGCCGCGCTGGTCTGGGAGCTCGGGGCGGACGCCACCGCCCGGCTCACCGCCCGGCACGGCCGCGGGCAGCGGCTCGAAGCGGTCCTGCTGTCGGCGTTCGCCGCGGCCGTCGCGGACCGGACCGGGCTGGACGCGGTCGGGATCGAGGTGGAGACGCACGGCCGCGGCGCCGCGCAGGGCGGCGGCGACCACCCGGACACCGTCGGCTGGTTCACCGCGGTCAAGCGGGTGCTGCTGGAGCGCGGCACCGGCGACCGGGCCCGCGCGGCCGAGCGAGCCGTGCGCGAGGCCCCCGAACTGCCGATGGACACCCCCGGCCCGCGCCCCGAGACCGGGTTCAACTTCCTCGGCGCGTTCAACCCGCCGGACGAACCGGCACTGGAGTGGACGCCGGCCCGCGAGCATGCCGGGACGGCGCGTCCCCCCGCCGGCGACCTGCTGCAGCGGCTCCGGATGACCGCCCGCATCGTCGGCGGCCGACTCGTGGCCGACCTGGTCTATGCCTGGCCGGGGACGTCCCACCCCGGCGCCGACCGGATCATGGCCGCCTTCGCCGCGGCCGTGGCGGCCGAAGCCGGTGCCGAGGCCCCCGCACACGCCCGCTCCGGGGCCTCCACCTCCGGCCAGGTGATGCTCACCGGCCCAGCCCGTCGCCCACCACCACCCTCAACGGAGGCCCTGCGGGCCGCTGATTCCTCTGCCCGTCGCCCACCACCACCCTCAACGGAGGCCCTGCGGGCCGCTGATTCTTCTGCCCGTCGCCCACCACCACCCTCAACGGAGGCCCTGCGGGCCGCTGATCCCTCTGCCCGTCGCCCACCACCGCCCTCAACGGAGGCCCTGCGGGCCGCTGATTCCTCTGCCCGTCGCCCACAGCCTTCCTCTGACGAGGTCTTCGGAGGCGCCGTCCGGCCTGCCCGCCGAGCACAGGGTCCCTCAAGCGAGGGCCTCCGGGCTGCTGACCGGTCCGCCCGTCGCTCACAGGCGTCCTCAGAGGAGGCCCTTGGAGGCGCTGACCTCTCTGCCCGCCGCCCGCCACCGTCCTCGGACGAGGCCTTGCGGGCCGCCGGCCCCTCTGGCCGCCCCCGGGCGGCGCACCAGGCCGTCCGCGAGGCGCCCCGGGTGCTGCTCACCGGTGCCACCGGCTACCTCGGCGGGCACCTGCTCGACGCGCTCACCGAGCGCGGCGCGCGGGTCACCTGCCTGGTACGCGGGGAGCGCGACGCCGACGCCGCCCGCCGGATCGGCGGCGTCCGGGCCGGAACCGACGCGGTCGCCGGCGACATCGACCGCGAGGGCCTCGGGCTCTCCCCGGAGGCCCTGGCCGGCCTCCGCGACGTGCAGTGCGTGGTGCACGCCGCCGCCGACGTCCGCCTGGTGGCCCCGCCCGCCGAACTGGAGCGCACCAACACCGCGGCGGTGCGCCGCCTGCTCGCCTGGATCGACGCAGAGATCCCCGGCGCGGCCCTGCACCACCTGTCCACGCTGGCCGTCTCCGGCGCCGTGGACGGCCCGCCCCGCCGGTTCGCCGAGGTCGACCTGCGGATCGGCCAGAGCTTCCGCACCCCCTACGAGCGGACCAAGTTCGAGGCGGAGGAGGCGGTGCGCGCCTGGGCCGCGTCCGGCCGCCGCTGCTACGTGCACCGCAGCGGCCACGTCGCGGCGCACAGCCGCACCGGGGCCTTCCAGCACAACATCGCCGACAACCGGGTCTACCAGCTGATCCGCGGCTACGTGCTGGCCGGCGCCGCGCCGCGCCGCCCCGAGGAGGAGTTCGCCTTCTCGCACGCCGACACGGTGGCCGCGGGCATCGCCGCGCTCGCCCTCCACCCGCACGCGGCGCCCGGCGCCTACCACGTGGAGACCCCGCACACGGTGCCGCACGACGAGCTGGTGGCCTGGACGGCCGCGTTCGGCTACCCGATCGAGCTGACCGGCGATGACGGGTTCGCGGCGGCGACGGCCCGGGCGGAGCGGACCCGCCCGGTCGAGGCGCGGCTGGCCGCCGCCTGGTCCCAGGCCGCGGCGCGCAACGTCGCCGTGGACCGGAGCCGCACGGTGTCCGCGCTGGAGCGCCTCGGGGTGCGCTTCGCGCCCCCTACACCGCAGTGGTGGGGCTCCGCGCTGTCCTGGGCGGTCGGCGCCGGTTTCCTCCCGCCCCCCGAAGGTTCCGGCCGGCGCCGCCGACCGCCCGGCGCCGGGCATCGCCGATGAAGGGAAGGAAGACGACATGTCCGATGGCACGGCGACCGACGTCGGGTGGGACACCGCTTACCTGGAGGCGCGGCGCGGCCTGTGGTCGCTGCCGCTCACCGCGGACGAGCGGCGGCTGCTCTGGAAGGACGCCTCCGCCGGCCGGTGGGGCGCCGCCGGCGGGGTGCGGGACCGGCTGCGCGCCTTCGTCCCGGAGGCCGTCGGCGCGGTCGGGTTCGCGCACGTCCGCGGCCTGGTCGACCCGGCCGAGCCCGAAGAGGCCGTCACCGCGGCCCTGATGTTCCTGCTCCGGGAGTTCGGCGAGGTCGTCCCGCAGAACGGCGCGGGGGACCTGACCCAGGTGCTGCGCGACCGGGACGGGGACGGCGCCACCGAGCTCGGCTTCCACTGCGACACCTGCGACCTGCTGGTCCTGCTCTGCCTGCGGCCGGCCGCCCGGGGCGGCGGGCTCACCAAGCTGGCCAGCGCCCGCCGGGTGCACGACATCATCGAGCGGGAGGACCCCGGGGCGCTCGCCCTGCTCAGGGAGGAGTGGACCTTCGACCGGACCGGGCGGGCCGGCCCGCAGCTCATCGTCTCCCCGATCCTGTTCACCCAGGAGGACGGGACGATCGGCTGCTACTACCAGACCCGCACGGTGCGCGCCTCCGCCGAGAAGTCCGGGCGGCCGCTGAGCCCGGGGCAGTGGGAAGCCCTCGGCGTCCTCGACGAAGTCCTCTACCGGCCCGAGATCGCCTTCGGGCTGCCGATGCGCGCCGGCGAGCTGCTGGTCATCAAGAACAGCCGGGTCCTGCACGGGCGCTCCCCCTACACCGACGAACCCGGCCCGCGGGCCCGCCGCATGCTGCGGCTGTGGATGAGCACGGAGGCCATGTGAGCGGCGGCGCGGACGGCGGCCCCCGGGTCGCGGTGGTCACCGGCGGCGGCAGCGGCATCGGCCGGGCCAGTGCGCTGGCGCTGCTGCGCGACGGGTGGGCGGTGGCGCTGGCCGGGCGGCGCGAGGAGGCGCTGGAGGAGACCGCGGAGCTGGCCGGCCCCGATGCCGCCCGGGCGCTGTGCGCCCCCACCGACATCCGCGACCCCGCCGCGGTCGCCGCCCTGTTCGCCGCGGTGCGGGACCGCTTCGGCCGGGTGGACCTGCTGTTCAACAACGCGGGCGCGCCGGCCCCGCGCCGGCCGATCGAGGAGGTGGACGACGGGGACTGGGAGCGGGTCCTGGGCACCATCGTCACCGGGGCCTTCCTCTGCTCCCGGGAGGCCTTCCGGGCGATGCGCGGCCAGTCGCCGCCGGGCGGGCGGATCATCAACAACGGCGCCCCCTCCGCCTACGCCCCGCGCCCCAACGCGATCGCCTACACCACCGCCAAGCACGCGCTGCTCGGGCTGACCCGCTCCCTGGCGCTGGACGGCCGCGCGCACGGGATCGCCTGCGGGCAGATCGACGTCGGCAACGTGGCCCCGGCGGACGGGAGCCCGCAGCCGCCCGCGATGCAGGCCGACGGCTCCATGGCGGTGGAGGCCGCGATCCCGGTGGAGCGGTTCACCGAGGCGCTGCTGATGATGGCGTCCATGCCGACCGACAGCAACGTCCAGTACCTCACGGTGCTCCCCACCGCCATGCCCTTCGTCGGGAGGGGGTGAGGGCCGGCCCCGCCGGACCGCCCGGGCGGTCCGGCGGGGCCGGGAGCGCGGCGCCGGGCTCCGTCCGAGACGGGGCCCGGCGGCCCCGGGCGCCGGTCAGAAGTAGATCGGGGTGAGGTCCTCGGTGGGCCAGGTGCCGACCCGGTTCGCGGCGTCCCACAGCTTCGGGTCGATCTCCGACCAGTCCAGGCCGTCGCCCTCGCTGCGCCGGTTGAACAGGGCGACCAGGGTGGTGCCGCCGCTGCGGGCCAGGAAGGTGTAGGTGCCGGGCATGCTGCCGGTGTGCCAGGTGTTGACCCGGTCGCCGACCGGGCGCACGGACCAGCCCAGGCCGTAGTGGGTGGCGCCGCCGCCGGTCTCGGGTGCGGCGAACACCGTGTCGATGGACTTCCCGGTGAGGATCCCGGCGTCGTCCGGGGCGTCGTAGATCGCGCAGAACCGGGCGAGGTCGGCGGCGGAGGCGACCCAGCCGCCGTTGCCCAGCTGGATCTCCAGGTTGAACCCGCCGTAGGGGTAGGGGACCTTGTCGCCGGAGCCGTCGAGGACGGTGGTCGCGGTGTACTTCGACTCGTAGCGGACCTCGCCCTCCTGGTCCGCGGCCAGCGAGCGGCCGGCGCGCATCCGCGCGATGCCGAGCGGCCCGAGGACGTCGGAGACCGCGTAGTCCTCGTAGGACTTCCCGGCGGCCTTCGCGATCGCCTCGCCGACCAGCAGGTAGCCGTAGTTGCTGTAGGCGTACTCGGTCGCCGGGGCGTGGTCCAGCTCCATCCCGCTGGTGTAGGCGATGACGTCCTTCTCGCTCAGCGGCAGGTCGAGGCCGGCCTCCTGGGAGATCTGGATGGTGCTCCACAGCGGGTCGAGGGAGGCCTCGCGGTCCCAGCCGCCGATGTGCTGCAGGGCCCGGCGCACGGTGACGTCCTTGAGCCGCGGGTCGGCGGTGCCGCCTGGCAGCGGCTCCAGGTCGACCAGCTCGGCCAGGGGCGCGTCCAGGTCCAGCCCGCCCTCCTGGGCCAGGCGCATCGCGGCGGTGCCGGCGACGGGCTTGCTCAGGCTGGCGATGCGGAAGACGTCGGTCGGCCCGGTGGCGGCGACCGAGTCGTCGCCCCAGGTGTAGCCGCGGGCCAGCAGCAGCCTCCCGCCGCGGGCCACCGCGAGGGAGCCCGCGGAGATGTCGCGGGCCTGCATGTACTCCTTCATCACGCCGTCGAAGTGGGCGAGGGGCTTCACCTCCTCGCCGGTGGCCCGCCAGGTGCGGGCGGCGGCGGACGCGGCGGAGGGGAGCGAGGCGGCCGCGGCGGCGACACCGCCGGCTCCGGTCAGCTTGAGCATGCCGCGGCGGCTGAGCAGGGGAGACAAGGGACCTCCGGGGAAGAGCGGGGAGATGCGGCATCGCGGGCTCAGGGCGACCGCTGCGACGGGCTGCCGATACCGCCGCAGAAGGCGCATTATTCACCCTCGGCCGCGGGGGAGGGCAACCGCGAGAGAACCGGCCGGTTTTTCGCGTCGCCGGCCCGGTCCGCCCCGGCCCCGCGCGCCTCCCCGGCGGGGATCGCCCGGAGAAAGAAAGGGGGTTTTCGCAGATGGGGGCGATCGCGGGGCCCGCCGCCTTTGGTGCACTCGGTGCGTGGTTGCACCGAGTGCACCGAACTGCGTACTCTTGCGCCATGCACGAGCAGCGGACGCCCGCCCGGCCCGGCCGGCGCGAGGCGCTCAAGGCCCGGCACCGCGGCGCGATCATCGACGCCGCGTCGGAGCTGATGAACGAGCTCGAAGGCGCGCACTTCACCGTCGACCGGCTGGCCGAGCGGGCCGACGTGTCGCGGCGGACCGTCTTCAACCACTTCGGCTCGCTCGACGAGGTCGTCCTCGAAGTGCTCGGCCGGGGGCTGGAGACGATCGTCGACGGCATCGACGCCGACCTCGCCGCCGCGCCCGCGGACCGGGCCGCGGAGGCACCGGTGTTCGACCGGCTGGCCGCCGCGCTGCGCGGCACCGACCTGGTGGCCCCGATCGTCCGGCTGACCCGGGCCCTCGGCGAGCCGTCACCGGCCTCCGCGCACGGCGAGGCGGTGCTGTTCGAGCGCGCGTTCACCGATCTGAGCGCGCGGATGGCCGCGATCGTGCGGCGCCACCACCCCGAGGCCGACGCCTTCACCGTGGACCTGATGTGCAGCGCCCTGGTCAGCGGCGGCCTGGTGGTCGTCCGGCGCTGGCAGGAGGCCACCGGCGGGGTCGACACCGCGGAGTCCCGCCGGGTCTGGGACGACCTCCTGGCGCGCATGGTCTCCGCGGTCCGCACCGGCTACGGCGTCCACGCGCCCGGCGCCGGCACGACCTGAGCGCACGCGCTCCCCACACCCCTACGTTTGCAGGCGGACCATGGCTGAACTTCTCTACCGGCTCGGGCGCGCATCGGCGCGCCGCGCCAAGACCGTCATCGCGGTCTGGCTGGCCCTCCTGGCGGCGGCCGGCACCGCGTTCCTCCTCTTCTCCGGCGACCTGGAGGACAGCTTCTCCATCCCGGGCACCCCCACCGACGAGGTGAACCAGACCCTGAAGCGGGAGTTCCCCGGGATGGGCGGCGGCGCGGGCACCGTCGTGTACCGCACCGAGGACGGCTCGGCCTTCACCGAGGAGCAGCGGGAGGCCGTCGCCGACCGCGCCGAGCGCGCCTCCCGGATCGACGGCGTCGAGGCCGCCGTGGACCCGTTCGCCACCGAGCAGGAGCGGTCCGAACAGGCGGAGGCGCTGGAGGACGGCCGTGCGGAGATCGAGGACGGCCGCGCCGAACTCGAATCCGGCCAGGAGCGGCTGGACGCCGGCCGGGAGCAGGCCGAGGCCGCCGGCCTGCTCGACCGGCTGGAGGAGGGGCTGGACGCCCGGCAGGCCGAGATCGACGCGGGCGAGGAGGAGCTGGACGAGGGCGCCCGGGAGATCGAGCAGGGCGAGGCCCTGATGGAGATGTCCGAGGGGGTCCGCCAGGTCTCCGAGGGCGGCGGCACCGCCCTGGTCAACATCGCCTTCACCGAGAGCCAGGAGGAGGTCTCCCAGGAGACCCGCGACGCGGTGATGGCCGTCTTCGACGACGACCCCGTCCCCGGCACCTCGGTCGACTTCGGCAACGACATCGCCATGGGCATGCCCACCCTGGTCAGCGCCGCCGAGGTGATCGGCCTGATCGTGGCGGGCGTGGTCCTGGTGGTCATGCTCGGCACCCTGGTCGGGGCCGGCCTGCCCATCCTGACCGCGCTGCTCGGCGTCGGCATCGCCGTGCTCGCCGCGATGTCGCTCTCCGACGTCCTGGCGATGGCCTCGGTGACGCCGATCCTCGGCCTGATGCTCGGCCTGGCCGTCGGCATCGACTACGCGCTGTTCATCGTCGACCGCCACCGCCGCCAGCTCAAGGAGGGCGTCGGGGCGGCCGAGTCCATCGGCCTGGCCAACGGGACCGCGGGCAACGCCGTGGTCTTCGCCGGGCTGACCGTGCTGATCGCGCTGCTGGGGCTGAACCTGACCGGGATCGGCTTCCTCGGCCTGATGGGGAGCGTGGGCGCCATGGCCGTCACCGTCGCGGTGCTGGTCGCGGTGACCCTGGTGCCGGCGCTGCTGGCGCTGGCGGGAGAGCGCGTCCTGAGCCGGCGCGAGCGCGACCGCCTGCGGCGGGGCGCGCGGGACGGCGCCCCGGAGCGCGCCGCCGGACCGCGGATCCGCCCCATGTCGGTCGGGTCGGCGCTGGGCCGCGCGGCCGCCGCGGTGCTCGCCCTCGGGATCATCGCGCTGCCCGCCCTGGAGCTCCGGGCGGGCATGCCGGACGGCTCCTCCGAGCCCGCCGAGTCCACCCAGCACCGGGCCTACACCGCGGTGGCCGAGGAGTTCGGCGAGGGCCGGAACGGGCCGCTGCTGGTCGCCGCCGAGCTGCCCGGCGGCCCGACCGAGGAGACCGCCGAGGCCAACGCGGAGAAGCACCGGTTCGAGGTCGCCGAGAAGCTCTACGCGCACGAGGACGTCGCCGCGGTGGCGCCGATCGGCGTCTCCGACGACCGCACCCTCGCCATCTTCCAGGTCGTCCCGGAGGAGGGGCCGTCCAGCGCCTCCACCGAGGAGCTGGTGCACACCCTGCGCGGCCTGGAGCCCGTCTACGGCATCGGCCCGCTCGGCGTGGCCGGCATGGCCAGCGGCAACATCGACATCTCCGAGACGCTCAGCGACGCGCTGCCGGTCTACCTCACCGTGGTCGTCGGCCTGTCGCTGGTCATCCTGCTGCTGGTGTTCCGGTCGCTCTACGTTCCGGTCATCGCCACCCTCGGATTCATCCTGTCCTACTTCGGCGCGCTGGGCGGCGTGGTCGCCGTCTACCAGTGGGGTTGGCTGGGCGGCCTGATCGGGCCGGACGACCCCGGTCCGGTGCTGAACTTCCTGCCCACGCTCCTGGCCGGCATCCTGTTCGGCCTGGCCATGGACTACATGCTGTTCATCGGCACCGGCATGCGCGAGGCCTACGTGCACGGCGCCCCGGCCCGGTTCGCCGTCGCCCAGGGCCTCCGGGCCGGGCGGGCGGTGGTCACCGCGGCGGCGATCATCATGATCTCGGTCTTCGGCGGGTTCGTCTTCTCCGAGACCGTGATGATCAGCTCGATGGGGTTCGCCCTCGCCTTCGGGGTCCTGCTCGACGCCTTCGCGGTGCGGATGCTGCTGATCCCCGCGCTCATGCGGCTGGCCGGGGACGCGGCCTGGCGGCTGCCCCGGTGGCTGGAGCGGATCCTGCCCGACGTCGACGTGGAGGGCTCCGCCCTGGAGCGCCGCCACCGCGCCGGCGCCGCCGGCGGCCCCCGGGCCGGTGGGGAGTCCCCCGCCCCGGACCCGGCCGAGCCCGCGGACGCGGCCGGCGGCCGCTGACCCGGACCGCCCGGGCCGCCCTTCCCCCCTCCGGAGGGCGGCCCGGCCGGCGGCCCCGGCCCGGGGCGGGCCGGGACGCCGCCGGAGCGGAAGGAATTCGCCGCCCCCGCCGCCAGGAATGAAATCCTGTTTCGCCGTTCAAATGCATATATGAGCGTTTTCTCGGGGCGGGGAAATTCCGGCCGCGGTCAATCCCGGGGGGTGGCCGGAGCCTCCCGCGGAGCCGCCTTACCGTGAGCCCATGACGAAATACGCGTTGATGTACCGCCTCGGTTTCACCCCGTGGGAGCGCTACGGAGACGGGGTCGGGGCGCAGCTCGGCGCCCTCCTCGACCGCGAGGGCGAAGAGCGCCCGTCCGGCCCCGGGCGGGCGCTGGACATCGGTTGCGGGCGCGGCCAGTTCACCCCCGAGCTGGCCCGGCGCGGCTGGGAGGCGACGGGCGTCGACATCGTCCCGGCGGCGATCGAGGCCGCCCGCGGCAAGGGGCAGGCGGAGATCACCTACACCGTGGCCGACGTGACCGACCTCGAATCGGCCGGCCTGGGCACCTTCGACCTCTTCCTCGACATCGGCTGCTTCCAGGGCCTCGAACCCGGCCTGCGGGCCGCCGAAGGGCGGGGCGTCACGGCGCTCGCCGCCCCGGACGCCACCCTGCTGATACTCGCCTTCGGGCCGTCGAAGTACCAGCGGCTCGTCGAAGGGGTGTCGCAGGCGGAGATCGAGGCGGCCTTCCCCGGATGGGAGCTCATCGCCACCCAGGACGCGGAGACCGCCGGCCTGGGCTGGCCGATGAACCGGACCTCCCCCAAGTGGTACCGGTTCCGCCGCACCGCCGGATGAGGCGGCCCCTCACCGGCCCGGACCGCGGCGGCCCTCCGCACGGGCCCGGCCCGAACGGCGCTCCCGGCCGGCGGGGGCCGCGGCCCCGCGGCTCCGTTTAGGGCGGGGCCTGCGCGGTAACGAGGCCCAAGAGACCACCGGGACGACCCGGGCGGGCCGAGGAGGGCGCCGTGGAAGCCGAGATCACCCTGGTCGTGGACGGCCGCCAGCTGAAGACGACCGTGGACACGCGCACGACGCTGCTGGACGCGCTGCGGGACCGGCTGGGGGTGATGTCGCCGAAGAAGGGCTGCGACCACGGGCAGTGCGGATCGTGCACGGTGCTGCTGGAAGGCCGCCGGATCGTCTCCTGCCTGCCCCTGGCGGTGGCCCACGACGGCGCCGCGATCACCACCGCACAAGGGCTCGCGCCGCCCGGAGAGCTCCACCCGGTGGCCCGCGCGTTCATCGACCACGACGCCCTGCAGTGCGGCTACTGCACGCCCGGCCAGATCTGCTCCGCGGTGGCGCTCCTGGAGGAGATCAAAGAGGGCCGGCCCAGCCACGCCGGCGACCCCAACGGCCCGGTCGAGGCCACCGACGAGGAGATCCGCGAGCGGATGAGCGGCAACCTGTGCCGCTGCGGCGCCTACACCGCCATCGTCGCCGCCGTCCGGGAGGCCGCCCGATGAGGCCCTTCGACTACCGGCGGGAGAGCGACCCCGCCGCGGCCGTCGCCGCCGTCGCCGCCGACCCCGGGGCCGCCTTCCTCGGCGGCGGGACCAACCTCGTCGACCACCTCAAACTCGGTATCGCCGCACCGACCGCGCTGGTCGACGTCTCCCGGCTCGACACCGGCGGCGTCGAGCGGCTGCCCGCCGGCGGGCTGCGCATCGGCGCGTCGCTGTCCAACGCGGACCTGGCCGCCCACCCCGCCGTCCGGAGCGAGTACCCGGTGCTGGCCTCGGCGGTGCTGTCCGGCGCCTCCGCCCAGATCCGCAACCTCGCCACCACCGCGGGCAACCTGCTGCAGCGCACCCGCTGCGTCTACTTCCAGGACGCGACCGCCCCCTGCAACAAGCGCGCCCCCGGGACCGGCTGCCCGGCCCGGGACGGCCACGACCGGTACAACGCCGTCTTCGGCACATCCGGCGAGTGCGTCGCCGTGCACCCCTCCGACATGGCGGTGGCCCTGGCGGCGCTGGACGCCCGGGTGCGCCTGCTGGGGCCCGAAGGCGAGCGGACCGTGCCCGTCACCGGCCTGTACCGGGACCCCGGAGCCGAGCCGCAGCGCGACACGGTCCTCGGCCACGGCGAGCTGGTGACCGCCGTCGACGTCCCCGCACTCCCGATGGCCGCGCGCTCCGCCTACCGCAAGGTCCGCGACCGCGCCTCCTACGCCTTCGCCCTGGTCTCGGTGGCCGCGGCGATCGCCACCGAGGACGGGGTGGTCACCGGTGCCCGGATCGCCTTCGGCGGCCTGGCCCACGGCCCCCTCCGCGCCCGCCGGGCCGAAGAGGCCCTGATCGGCGCCCCGGCCGTCGAGGAGAGCTTCCGCGCGGCCGGCCGCGCGGAGACGGCCGGCGCCGAGACGGGGCCCGGAACGGCCGCCAAACCGGCCATGGCGGTCGGCGCACTGGCCGCCGTCCTGCGCGAGCTGACCTCGGAGGAGACATGACGCAGCAGGCCGTCGGCGCCCCCGTCCCGCGCCTGGAGGCCGCGGCCAAGGCGACCGGTACCGCCCCCTACGCCTACGAGCACCCGGTGCCCGACCCCTGGTTCGCGCACGCCGTCCAGGCGACCATCGCCCGAGGGGCGGTGCTGGCCGTCGACACCGCCGGGGCGGAGGCGGTCGAGGGGGTGCGGGCCGTGCTCACCCCCTTCGACGCGCCGCGCCTGCCCGGCGCCGGCGACCGCCGGTTCGCCGTCCTGCAATCGCCCGAGGTGGCCTTCCGCGGCCAGATCGTGGCCGCGGTCGTGGCGACCACCCCCGAGGCCGCGCGGGAGGCGGCCTCCCTCGTCCGGGTCGAGTACGACGAGCACCTCCACGACACCGTGCTCACCGCCGACCGCGCCGACCTGTACCGCCCGGATGAGGAGGAGGCCGACACCGAGGCCGGCGACGTCGACGCCGCCCTGGCCGCGGCCCCCGTCCGGGTCGAGCACACCTACACCACGCCCATGGAGCACAACAACCCCATGGAGCCGCACACCACCGCCGCCCTGTGGGAGCGCGGCCCCGACCGGCTCACCCTGCACGACTCCACCCAGGGCCCGCACACCGTGCGCGCCGTCCTGGCCCCGGTCCTGGGCCTGGACCCGGAGCGGATCCGGGTGCTGGCCCCGCACGTCGGAGGGGGCTTCGGGTCCAAGGGCGAACCCCACCCGCACAACGTGCTGGCCGCGCTGGCCGCCCGCGCCCTGCCCGGCCGCTGGGTCAAGCTCGCGCTGACCCGCCGCCAGATGTTCGCCCTGACCGGCTACCGCACCCCCACCGTGCAGCGGGTCCGGCTCGGCGCCGGCACCGACGGGCGCCTGCTGGCCCTCTCCCACGAGTCGGTCGAGCAGACCGCCACGGTCAAGGAGTTCCCCGAGATGAGCGCGGTGTGCTCGCGGAAGATGTACGCCGCCCCGCACCGGCGCACCCGGCACCGGCTGGCCGCCCTGGACGTGCCCGCCCCGTTCTGGATGCGCGCGCCGGGGGAGGCGCCGGGCATGTTCGCCCTGGAGTCGGCGATGGACGAGCTCGCCCACGCCTGCGGCCTGGACCCCGTCGAGCTGCGCATCCGCAACGAACCCGAGGTGGCGCCGGACAGCGGCCTGCCCTGGGCCGACCGCCGCCTGGTCGAATGCCTGCGGGAGGGGGCCCGCCGGTTCGGCTGGGCCGACCGGGACCCCGCCCCCGGCCCGCACCGCTCCGGCCGGTGGCTGACCGGTACCGGGGTGGCCTCCGCGGTCTACCCCCACCTCACCCTGCCCGGATCGGTGGCCTCGATCCGCCACGGCGGCCGGGGCCGCTACACGGTGGCGATCGGCGCCGCCGACATCGGCACCGGCGCCCGCACGGCGCTCACCCAGATCGCGGCCGAGGCGCTCGGGCGCCCGATCGGCGACGTCGACCTCCGCATCGGCGACACCGACCTGCCCCCGGCCAGCGTCGCCGGCGGGTCCACCGGGACCACGTCGTGGGGGGCCGCGATCACCGCGGCCGCGGAGGAGCTCCGCCGGCTGCACGGCCGCGACCCGGCCGCCGGCGCCGAGGCGCGCGCCGGCACCCCGCCCAACCCCGAGGCCGAGCGCTACGCCATGTCCTCCTTCGGCGCCCACTTCGCGGAGGTCCGGGTGGACGCCGACACCGGCGAGATCCGGGTGCCGCGCCTGCTCGGCGTCTTCTCCATCGGCCGGGTCGTCAACCCGCGGACGGTCCGCTCGCAGTTCATCGGCGGCATGACCATGGGGCTGTCGATGGCCCTGCACGAGCAGAGCGTGCTCGACCCGCGCTTCGGCCACGTCGTCAACGGCGACCTGGCCGAGTACCACATCGCCGCCAACGCCGACGTCGGGCGGATCGACGCCGCCTGGCTGGAGGGCCCCGACCCCCTGGCCGGCCCCACCGGGTCCCGCGGCGCCGGCGAGATCGGCATCGTCGGCACCGCCGCGGCCATCGCCAACGCCGCCTTCCACGCCACCGGCGTCCGGGTGCGCGACCTGCCGCTGACCGCCGACCGATTCCTGGAGGCGGGCACCGGGCAGGCCCCGGGCTGAGCCGGGACGGGCCCCGGAGCGGGCCGGCGGGGGAGGACCGGCGGGCGCCCGGACGCCGCGGCCCCGGAGCGGTGCGGGGCGCGGCGCGGCGGCCGCCCGGGGCCGCACCCCGCCCGGCGGCCCACCGGAATCTGGCACGATGCCATCCGGACCGTCCGACCGGGCGCCCAGCCGCCCGCCCGACCGTGCAAGAGGCCTGACACCATGCCGCAGCTCCCTGTCATCGCGCTGACCGGACACCTGGGTGCCGGAAAGACGACCCTGCTCAACAGGTTGCTGCGTGCCCCCGGGGCGAGGATCGGCGTGGTCGTCAACGACTTCGGCGCCATCAACGTCGACGCGGGGCTGGTGATGGGGCAGGTCGACGACGCCGAGGCGATCAGCGGCGGCTGCGTGTGCTGCCTGCCCGACGCCGGCGGCCTGGACGCCGCCCTGGAGAAGCTCGCCCAGCCGCGGCTGCGCCTGGACGCGGTGATCGTCGAGGCCAGCGGCATCGCCGACCCGCCCGCCCTGGCCCGGCTCATCCGGTTCAGCGAGGTCGGCGGGATCCGCCCCGGCGGCGTCATCGACGTGATCGACGCCTCGGAGCACTTCGACACCGTCGACACCGGAACCCTCCCGCCCGAGCGGTACGCGACGGCCACCCTGATCGTCGTCAACAAGACCGACCGCATCCCCGCCCCGGATCGGGACGCGGTGCGGGCGCGGATCGTCGACCGGGTGCGGGAGCTCAACCCCCGGGCGCAGGTCATCGCCACCGAGCACGGCCGCATCGACCCCGCCCTGGTCTTCGACGCCGCCGCGGAGCAGGCCGCCCAGCCCGAGCTCCCCTTCGCCGAGCTGGAGCAGGGCGACGCGGCGCCGCACGTGCACGCGGACGCGGTGACCGTCGGCGCGGACGGCCCGATCGACCCCGGCCGGGTCGTCGACCTGATCGAGGACCCGCCGGAAGGCGTGTACCGGATGAAGGGCGCGGTCGCGGTGGCATCGGGCGGGCGGACCCGCCGCTACGCGGTCAACCTCGTCGGGCGGCAGATCCACGTCGCCCCGCACACCGGCCGCTCCGGTGCGGACGGCCTCGTCGCCATCGGCATGCACCTGGACCCGCCCGCCGTCCGGCGCCGGCTGGAGGAGGCGCTCCGCCCCGCCCCGGAAGGCCCCGCCGCCGACGGCCTCCGGCGCCTGGACCGGTACCGCCGGATCAGCGCCTGACCGCCCGGTCCCGGGGCGGGAGCGGCCTCCCCGCCCCGGGCCGGGACCCGGGGGCCGGAGCCGCCCCCGGACCACCCCCGGCAGGGAGCGCCCATGGCCACCGGGCGGGAGCACAGGGTGCCGGCCTGCAGTCTGCGGATGAAGGGCTTCGGCCACGAGCAGACCCAGCGCGGCCGCAACGGCCTCGGCGGCCAGGGCCGGGAGACGGCCGGCGCCATCGCCCCGGGCAGGGGCAGGCGGTCGGGGTCGGCGCCATCGTGAAGCGGCCGCGCGACTGACATCGGCCGGAGCGGACCGGCGGAGAACCGCTCCGATGCCGGTCCGCTCCGGCGGGGCGCCCCCTGCCGTCCCCGCGACCGGCCGCTCCGGTCCGCCGGTCCAGGCGCCGGGGAGGAGCGCGCCGTCGGGACGGGCACGGAGATCCGCCTGAGGATAGAGTGGGCCGGCCCCGGAACCCGGCTCATGAACGCGCTCTTCACCGAGAAGGCCCGCGCCTTCCTCGGGGCGGAGGCCGAGACTCCGGACCGCCGGGCGCGATGAGACCAGGCGAGGCCGGACCGGCCCCCGCGCCGGTCCGGACGGCACGGGTCGGGCGGCCCGTGTGAGACGCGCGGGCCGCCCGAACCCCACCCCCCCGACAAGCGAAGAGATGAGAATGCACCCCTCACCGCCCCCTCCCGCGGCATCGGCGCCCCCGAGCCGCGGCCTCTCCCGCCGGACCGGCATCGTGCTCGCCGTGGCCGGAGCGCTCTGCGCGGTCCTGGTCGCCGCCCTCGTCGCCGTGGCGGTGCGCGTGCCGCCGGCGTTCACTTCCCTGGCGGATTGCGCCCGCATCCTTCCCGCGGCCGAGTTCGCGCGCGTCCCCGGCACCGAGGGGCTCGAGCTCTCCACCGTGCAGACCGAGTACGAGAACAGGGAGATCCCCGCGAAGGCCCTGGCCGCCCAGTACTGCACCACGGGCGAGGGCGGGGAGGCGACGGCGCTGTCCATCCGCATCGCCCTCTACTCTCCGGAGCTGCGGGGCGACCGCTACGCGGTCCTGCGGGAGCACATCGCCGCGTCGCGGCCGGAGACCGACGGCGAGGGCCGGGGGAGCACCACCATCACCTCCTCCACGGCCGGCTCCAGCGGTACCGAGGAGCACGAGGCGGACCTGGTCGCCACCGACCTGCCGGACATCGGGGACGGCGGCTGGACGGCCTCCTACACGGCACCGGACGCACTGGGCATGGAGGACTGGAGCGCGGGGCACTTCTCCGTGCGCAACGTCATCGTGCACGTCCAGTACCGGGGGACCCCGGGCATGGACCCCGGGGAGCGGGGAGAGGCGCTGCGCCCCGTCCTGGAGACGGCGGCCGCGGCGATCTCCGAGCACTTCCCCGAGGAGTGAGACCCCGGCCGGGGCCTCCGAGGAGGTCCTGCACGCGATCGCGGGCGCGCTGCGCCTGGGCGGGGCGGGACCACCTGTTCGAGCCGGCCCGCACCGCGGGCACGCGGACGCGGCCGGGACCGCGCCACCGGACGCCGCTTTCGGAGCGGCGGCCCCGGGGGCGGTCCCGGCCGCGTCCGCCGTGCTCAGCCGGTGGGGGAGCCGAACCACTCCGCCAGGCGGGGGCGGAGCTCCTGCAGGTCTTCGCCGACCCACGCCACGTGCCCGTCCGGCCGCAGCAGCACGGCGGGCGCGTCCGGCTCCCCGCCGCCGTCGACGACGTGGTCGACCCGGTCCGCCCAGCCCTCCACCGAGAGCCGCCCGGTCCGGTCCAGGAGCAGCCCGCGGCCGCCGTGCATCAGGCCGTAGAGGCGGCCCCGCTCCAGCGCGATGTCGGGCATCCGCCTGCCGACCAGCTCGTGGCCCCCGCCCAGGTCGTAGCGGATCCCGATCGCGATGATCTTCTCGATCAGGCGCCGGTTCACCTCCTCGATGTCCATCAGCTCCGTCAGCAGCCGGCGCACCGCCCGGGGGCCCGGCTCGGTGGACATCAGCTCCATCTGCGCGCGGGTGTTGTCCAGCACGTCGGCGGCGACCGGGCGCCGCTCGTCCTGGTAGCCGTCGAGCAGCCCCTCCGGCGCCCACCCGGCGACCTCGGCGGCCAGCTTCCAGCCGAGGTTGAACGCGTCCTGGACGCCGAGGTTGAGCCCCTGGCCGCCGACCGGCGGGTGGACGTGCGCCGCGTCGCCGGCCAGCAGCACCCGGCCGACCCGGTAGCGCTCGGCCAGCCGGGTGGCGTCGCCGAAGCGGGACATCCAGCGCGGCGAGTGCACGCCGAAGTCGGTTCCGGCCACCGCCCGCAGCCGCCGCTTGAACTCGTCCAGGGTCGGCGGGACCGAGCGGTCCGCGGCCACCCCCTCGGCGGGCACGACGACGCGGTGCGTCCCGTCGTCCCCGAAGGGCCCGATGCCGAACCGCAGCTGGGTCTTGCGGACCTCGGCCGTCGCGGAGGCCAACTCCTCCGGCGGCGCGGTCACCAGCATCTCGCCCAGCAGGGTCTCGTTGCGGCTGGGCTCGCCGGGGAAGCCGACGCCGAGCAGTCTGCGCACCGTGCTGCGGCCGCCGTCGCAGCCGACCAGGTAGCGCGAGCGCAGCCGGGTGCCGTCGGCCAGCTCGGCGGTCACCCCCTCGTCGTCCTGCTCCAGCCCGACCAGCTCGCGGCCGCGCCGGATCTCGGCGCCGAGCTCGGCGGCGCGCTCGGCCAGCAGGCGGTCGGTGACGGGCTGCGGGATGGCGAGGACGTAGGCGTGCGCGGTGTCCAGCCCCTCGGGCTGCGGCTTGGAGATGCCCGCGAAGAAGCCGCCGAGCGGGTACTTCCGCCCGTGCTCGAGGAAGCGCTCCAGCAGCCCGCGCTGCTCCATCACCTCGATGCTGCGCACGTGCAGGCCGAGCGCGCGGACGTACCCGACCGGCTCCTCCTCCTTCTCCAGCACGAGCACGTCCACCCCGTGCAGCCGCAGCTCGGCGGCGAGCATCATGCCGGTCGGTCCGCCGCCGGCGATGATCACGTCGTTCATGAGACCCCCATAAGACAAGCCGGTGCCCGGTCGGCCGGTCCGCGCGGCCCGGCGGCGCGCACCGCGGCCGCGCAGGCGAGGGCGTGCGCGCTCCAGGGTGTCCGCGCCGGTGGGACCGGCCGTGGGCGCCGATTCTCCGGCACGACCCGGGTCTTGCCGCAAGCCCCCGGGTGCGCTATACGTTGAGAGTGGCAGGGAGCTCTCTTCTCCCTGCCTTCTCTGCTTCCGGGGCCCGGTCGGCCGCGCTCCGGCGCGGGGTGCCGGGGCTACGCCCCCGGGGAGCGGAAGGCCGGCGCCCGGTGCTCCGCCGGAGCGGGCTCCCCGGGGAGGGCCTCCAGGATGGCCCGGGCGGCGGCGCGGGCCTGGACGGCGGGCTCGGAGCTCTGCTGGACGGCGGAGAGGGAGAGGGTGCCGGCCACCAGGATGTGCAGCTGCCGGGCGAGGGCGTCCGGGTCGGGCGCGGTGGTGGCGGCGGCCAGGGCGTGCAGCTGCTCGCCGACGGCGTCCATGTGGTCGCGCACGGCCCGGTAGACCGGATCCGCGTCTTCGCCCAGCTCGCCGTAGGCGTTGCTGAACGCGCACCCGCGGAACTCCGGCTGCCCGCACCACGCCTGCAGCCAGTCGAACACCGCCAGGATGCGCTCCCGGGGGTCGGGGACGCCGTCGGTGTGCTCGCGCAGGGCCGCGCGGGACCGGGTGTCGCGGTACCGCAGGTAGGCCTCGACCAGCGCGGTCTTGGAGGGGAAGGCCCGGTAGAGGCGCTTGAGGGGCACCCGGGCGGCGTCGCGGATGCGGTCCATCCCCACCGCCTGGATGCCGTGCGCGTAGAACAGGGCGTCGGCGGCCTCCAGCACCCGTGCCCGGTCGGTCGCGATCGTGTCCAAATCCGGCCTCTTTTCCGCTCGCCCCTTGAGAACATCCATTCTCGATCGTACGCTCTCCGGTGGAGAACGAAGGTTCTCTTGCCGGTGGGACCCTGATCCGCCGAGGAGGGGGAGGGGGCGGGCCTCGCCCGCGATGCGGTGCGGCCCGCTCTCCCCTCCTGCGGCGGCGGCCTCACCGGAGCGCCCGCCGGGGGCCGCGGGGCGGAGGGATCCGGTGCGGGCGGCCGCGGGGGCGGCGCCCGCCCGGACGCCGGGAAGGGGCGGCCGCCCGGCCCCCGGGGCGCGGGCGGCCTGCCCGGCGGGGAGCACCGCCCCTCTCGGCGCGGTGCGCCGCAAGGGCCTGCCGGGGCCCGGCAGGCGGGCGGGGCCTTTCGAGCGGCCCGCCCCAGACGCGGTCGGCGGCCAGGACGGGGCCGCCTCCGCTCTGGGAGCGGGCCACCGTCCGCCTTCCGCACCGGAGGCGGATCCCGGCGCCCCCTCCCGCGCGGCCGCGGGGCGGCGCCCCCGGCGGCGCGGCCCGTTTCCGCGGTGTTCCCGGGGGCGGGCGGCCCGGGGTCAGCGGCCGGGCGTGCGCAGGGCGGTGCGGTGCAGCATGTCGAGGACGGCGGCGGTCCCGGCGGAGAGGTCGGCGTCCGCCTCCTCCAGGCCGCGCGCCACGACCGCGTCGATCGCGCCGTTGAGGATGACCGCCATGGTCTCGGCGTCCAGCTCCGGCCGGTACTCCCCGGCCCGCACCGCCGCGCCGATCAGGTCGGCGAGCGGCCGCCGGCGCGCGGCCGACCCGGGGCCGTCCTCGATGCCGGTGCCGCTGCCGGGGGCGAGCGCTTCGACGAGCATGCGCACGTGGGCCGGGTTCTCCGCCATGTGGCCGATCACCGACTCGACGTAGGCGTCCACCGCGTCCGCCGGGCCGGCGGCCCGCGCCAGCGCGGCCTCGACCCGCCCGGTGAGGGCGCCGATGACCGACTCGTAGGCGGCGCGGATCACCGCGTCCTTCGACGCGAAGTGGTAGATGACCGCGCCCTTGGTGATGCCGGCGGCGTCGGCGATGCGCTGCAGGGAGCAGCCGGCGTGGCCGCGGGCGGCGACGATGCCGATGGTGGCGGAGATCAGCTGGGCGCGCCGGGCCTGCTCGGTGAGGGTCGGCCGCCGGTCCGGCGCGCCGCCGGCGCTGCGGGGGCTGGTGGGCACTGCTGTTCGACCTTCCTGCGACGGTGCGGCGGCGGCCGCCGCCGCGCTCCATCCTTCCGCATGCCGCGCGGGCGGCGCGGCCCGCCGGGGCCGGGCCGGAGCGCCCGCCCGCCCCTCACTCCGCCCCGGCGAGGAAGTCCGCGACGTCGGCGGCGATCTCCTCCGGGTACTCGCCGCTGATCGCGTGCGAGGCGTCCGGGTAGGTCAGCACGGTGCCCCGGGACAGGGAGGCCTCCGCCCGGCGCACGGCCTCCGCCGGGTCGTGCATCACGGACTCGCCGGCGATGATCGCCAGCACCGGCAGGTCGACCGCGGCGATCCGCTCGGCGGGGAACCGGGACGGCGCCGGCAGCCGCAGCGCGTAGTTCCGCATGCCCGACTCGATCATGTCCGCCACCGGGACGTCCTCCACCGGTGTGCCGCCGGCGGTCCAGGAGTTGAATCCGTCCCGCCAGCTCTTCGGGAACCAGGGGACCGAGGCCGGGACGGACCGCAGCACCGTCTCCGCCGGCATGTCGGCGAAGGTCATCGCGGGATCGATCAGGACCATGCCGGCCAGGGCGTCCGGTGTCCTGGTGGCGAGGTTCATCGCGGTCCAGCCGCCGATCGAGACGCCGAGCAGGTGCACCCGGGGCTCGGGCAGCTCGGAGAGCGCCTGGTGCAGCCAGCGGGCCTGGCTCCCGTCATCGGTGATCGGGCGGGTCTGGACGCTGGCCCCGGGCTCGCCGAGCAGGTCGACCGTGTAGACGGTGCGCACCTTCCGCAGCGGCGCGAGGTTGCCGGCGAACATCGCGGCCCCCGAGGCCCGGCCCGGCAGCAGCACCAGCGGGGCCTTGTCCGGCTCGGCGCCGTCGAACCGGTACATCCGGACCACCCCGTAGTCGGTCCGCACGTCCAGCACCGCGTCGGGCTCCGGGAGCTCCTCCATCGCCCGCTCGTAGGCGGCGGCGTAGTGGTCGTACCCCTCGGCGGAGGTGAAGTGGCCCACCGGGGCGCCGCCGCGGGCGTGCGCCCAGCCGGCGAGCAGGGCGACCGCCAGGCCGGCCGCCGCCCACCGGAGCAGCCGCCGGCGCCGCGGCCGCCGGGCCGGCGCCTCCGCGGGGCCCGCCCGGTCCCGCCCGGCCGCCGCCTCTTCCTCGCCCATGGCGCGATCGCCCCCTCCGCCCGCATGTCACTGACCACTTGGTCAGCAGTCTGACCGAATGGTCAGTGAAGCGCAAGGGGGATTCCGCCCGCCGGGCGGGGAGCGCCGATCGCTTCCGTGTGCGGCGGAGGCCGGGCGCGGGTCGGGGGTGCGGTCAGGCGCCCGGGTCGGGGGCGCCGCCCGGCGGTGCGGAGACCGCGATGGCGCCCTGGGCGACGGCGCACAGCGCCTCGGCGCCCCCGGCGTCCTCGGTGGAGATGTCGCAGCGGCACACGACGCGGGTCCGCCCGGCGCGGACGACCCGGGCGCGGGCCCGCAGCAGGACCCCGTCGGCCGGGCGCAGGTAGTCGACGGAGAAGCCGGCCGTGATCAGGTCGGTGCCGGCCGCGGTGCCGGCGGCGAAGGTCAGGGCGTTGTCCGCCAGGTAGCCGAGCACGCCGCCGTGCACGAATCCGTTCTGCTGGCGCAGCTCGTCGCGGATGTCCAGCTCCAGTACGGCCTCGCCGCCGCCGAAGGCGGTCAGCCGGGTGCCGAGGAGGGCGCTGAACGGCTGGGCCGCCAGGACCTTCCGGGCCAGGGCCAGATCGGGGGCGCTCATGGTCCGTGCTCACCTCGCTTCACTAGTGAAGTGAGAATGGCGGGGCGCCCCCGGGTCTGTCAAGATCGGCTCATGCCCGACCCGGACCAGCGCCTCTTCTTCCTGCTGCAGCGGGCCGCCCACCGGCTGCGCACCACCGCGGACCGCCGCTGCCTGGACGCCGCGGGGGTCACCACCGCCCAGCTCGCCGCGCTGTTCGCGATACGCGACGGCTCGGCCCTCACCCAGCGGCGCCTCGCCGCCGCCCTGGACCTGCGCGAGTCCGCGGTCACCGCGCTGGTCCGCCGGCTGGCCGAGGCCGGCCTGATCACCCGGCGGGCCCACCCCGACGAGCACCGCGCCGTCCTCCTGGAGCTGACCGAGGAGGGCGACGCCGCCCTGCGCGCCGCCCGCCCCGCGGTCGACCGGTTCAACGCCGAACTCCGCGCCCTGCTCGGTGACGACGGCTTCGCCCGGACCGCCGCCGCACTGCACCGGCTCGCCCACTGGGAGCCCTGACCCCGGCCGCGGCGGACGGGCCGTCCCGGCCGGGCGCGGAGAACTCCCCGGCCCGCGCGTCCGAGACCGCCGGCGGGAGAGGCCCGCCCCCGGGCGTCGGCCTTGACGCTGCGGCCCTGTCGGAGCGCTCCGACAGGGCCGCAGCGTCAAGGCCGACGGGGAAGGGCGGGGGAGCCGGGTGCTCTTCTGCGCCCGCCGCCCTCTCCCGTCAACGATCGAGGCGTTCCGGTCCTCCGCACCGGGCACTCTGATGCTGTGGGCGCGGCCGCCGGAACCGGTCCGCGCGGCGGCCCGGTCCGGTCGGCCGCCAGGAGGCGGGGCACCGGTCCGGCCGAGGACGGGGAGGAGCGGGCCCCGGCCCGCGGGCGGACGGAGGAACCGGCCGCGGCGCGGGCGCCGAGCGGGCCCACCGATGTCGCCGACCATGGGAAGCGAGGCACCCGTGAACCGAAACCCCCCTGAGCAGAGCCGCCCCGGCGGACCCGGCGCCGAGGATCCGCGCGACGGCCTGATGCGGCTCCTGGTGGGGCCGTGGCTGTTCGGCGCGGTGGGCGCCGCGGTCCGGCTGGGCGTGCCCGACCTGCTCGCCGAGGGGCCGCGCACCGCCCGGGAGCTGGCCGCGAAGGTGCAGGCCGACGCGGAGTCGCTCCACCGCCTGCTCCGGGTCCTGGCCGCGGCCGGCGTGCTGGAGGAGGACGGCCGCGGCGCCCCGGGCGCCTTCGCCCTGACCGGGCAGGGCGCACTGCTCCGCCGCGACGCCCCCGGCTCGCTGCGGCCGCTGGTGCTGCTCTACTCCGAGCGCTACTTCGCCGACGCCTGGGAGCGGCTGGCCGAGGCGGTGCGCACCGGCGACCAGGCCTTCGAACTGGCCCACGGGACGGGCGTCTTCGACTACCTGGCCGCCCGCCCGGAGGAGGCGGCCCGCTACACCGAGGGCATCGCGGCGGGCAGCGCCTTCCTGAGCGAGGTCTCCGGCGCCTTCGCCTTCCCGGACAAGGCCCGGGTGGTCGACGTCGGCGGCGGCGACGGCGGCCTGCTGGCCTCGGTGCTGCGCGCCCACCCGGCGGCCACCGGCGTCCTGCTGGAACTCCCGGCGGCCGCCGCCGAAGCACGCGAGGCCCTGTCCGACCTGGTCGGGCAGGGCCGCTGCGAGGTGGCGGTCGGCGACTTCACCGAGGCCGTCCCGGAGCGCGGCGACGCCTACCTGCTCTGCCGGGTGCTGCACAACTGGGACGACGAGGCCTGCCGGGCGCTGCTGTCCCGGTGCGCGCGGGCGATGGCCGGCGGCGGGGCGGTGCTCATCCTGGAGCGGGTGCTGCCCGACCACGGCCACCCGCCGCTCTCGCTCGCCTTCGACCTGCACATGATGGTGATGACCGGGGGGCGGGAGCGCACCCTGGCCGAGTACCGGCGGCTGCTGGCCGCCGCCGGACTGCGCCTGGAAGAGGCGCGCGGGCTGGCCTCCGAGATGTCGCTGCTGGTCGCGCGGGCCGGGTAGCGCGCCGGCCCGGAGCAGGCGGGCGCCGGCCGGCGGCGGGGCGCGCGAAAGCGGGGCGCCCGGGGCCGGCGCCCCGCGCGGATTCCGTCCAGGGCGCCCCGCCTCGCCGCCGCGGGTGACGCCGCGTCATGGGCCCCCTCGCGGAAACGTCATGGGCGGGCGGTGACACGGCCGCACTGCCGGGCGTGCGTGTCAGGGGCTGGAATGGGGGCATGCCCGCTGCACCGGTCGTCGACCCGCCGCCCCGGCCCCGAGAGGGCGGCGCCGAGGAGAGCGACATGGCCCTGACCCTGCCGGAACGGCTCTACCTGCTCAGCTACGACCTCGACCGGAACCGGCTGGACCCGGTCAGCGCCGCCTGCCGCGACCACCTGCTGACCGCCGCCGCGCTGGCCGAGCTGATCATCGGCGGGCGGCTGCACGACCGGGACGGCAGGGCGGTGGGCGGCGGCGCCGGAGCACCGGACGACCCGTTCCTGGCCGAAGTGCTGGCCGGGGTGGTCCGGGACCGCCCGCTCCGCTGGGTCGGCGCCGTCATGAGCCGGATGGCCGAGGCCGAGCGGGCCGTGCGCGGACGGCTCGCCGAGGACGGGGCGATCACGGTCGAGCGCGGCCGGGTCCTGGGGGTGTTCCGCACCACCGAGGTGGCCCCGCGCGACCCCGGGCGGCTCCGCCGGATGCGCGAGCGGACCCGCCGGGCGGTGCTGGCGGAGCACGGCGGGGCGGCCGTCCCCGTCGAGGACGCGGTCCTGGCCGTGCTCGCGGTCGAAGGCGACGTCTGGACCCTGATCGCCCCGAAGGAGCGCAGGGAGCACCGGAAGGCGCTCCGGGCGCTCCGGGACCGGTTCGACGCGGAGTTCCCCGGCCTCCGCAGGGCGGTCCGCATGGCCGTCGCGCACAGCAGGTCCGCCTAGCCGGGCCGCCGGGGCCGGCGCCTTCGCCGCGGCGCCGCCGCGGAGCGCGCGACCGGTCCGGCCGCGCCCGGCGGCACCCGATGAGACCGACCGATACGGATGAGGCAAGGAGTCCGCCATGTCGACCGCCCGCCCCGACCACTCGCAGCGGCCGGCCCCCGCCGGGGCCGGCACGCCCCCGCGCCCCGGCTGGCCCGAGATCGCCGTCGGCCTGCTCGCCCTGGTGGCCGCGACGGCCGCACTGCTGCTCTTCGGGCCGATGGGGATGGACCTCGACCCGGTGCCCTACGGGCTGGTCGTCGCGGCCTGGTCCGGGGTGGCCGGCCTGGCCGGCTTCGCCGCGGCCGCGCTGCTGCGCATCCGCTCGCTCGCCGCCTTCAGCGTGCGCCGCACCACCTGGCGCTGGATGCTCATCGGCGTCCTCGGCGGGCTGGTCGCCCTGTTCGCCAAGGGGATCCTGACCTACGCCGTCACGATCCTGACCGGCCTCGAGTCCGACCCCCAGGGCATGTACTACGACGCGGCCGGCGGCGGTGTGCTGCCGCTGATCCTGACCATGCTGTTCCTGTCCGTGCTCACCCCCATCGGCGAGGAGTTCCTCTTCCGCGGGGTCGTCGCCAACGCCCTGCTCCGCTACGGGCCCGTCATCGGCGTGCTGTCCAGCTCGGTGGTCTTCGCCCTCTTCCACGGCATCAACATCATCCTGCCCGCGGCGGTCGTGGTGGGCGCCATCGCCGCCGAGCTGATGCGCCGCAGCGGGTCGATCTGGCCCGCGGTGGCGGTCCACGTCGTCAACAACCTGGCCCTGCCGCTGCTGGTGCTGGCCACCGGCTACACCGGGCCCGCCTGACCCGCCGGAGCGCACGCCGGAGGCGGCCCCGGGCACCGGCCCGGGGCCGCGGCGCGCCCGCCGGAGCGCCTGCGGCGGCCGGCCAGGCGCGCGGCTCAGGCGCGCGGCGCGACGCGCGCCAGGGAGCCCTCGATGTCGAGGACGCCGCGCGGCCGGTTGTAGGGCAGCTTCGCCAGCGCCATGCCCATCGCGCAGGTGTCGGTGATCGCGGCGAAGGTCAGCCCGGCGCCGATGAACCCGGCGACCCACACCGCGGGCGGCCACCACACCGAGGCCAGCACCGAGGCCAGCACGATGCCCCCGGCGACCAGGCGGACCTGCCGCTCCAGGGCCCAGGTGCGGCGGCCCTCGACCACCGGGCCGCCCGCGGCCCGCCAGGCGTTCATCCCGCCGGTGAGCACGGCGGTGTCCGCCGCGCCCGCCCCGGCCAGCTTCTCCTGGAACCGGAGGGCGCGGGCGCCGGACTGGCAGACGATGACCAGGCGGCCCCCGGTGCGGGAGGCGATGCGCTCCAGGTGCGCGTCGACCGCTTGCAGGGGGAGGTTGACGGCGCCGGGGATGCGCGCGCTCTCGTACTCGGCCGGGGTTCGCACGTCCACCAGCAGGGTGTCGGGGTCGGTCTCGGTCAGGGTGCGCACGGCGTGCACGTCGACGGAGGTGTGGGACACGGTCAGGGCTCCTGTGGAATCGGGTTGCGGGGAGGGGGATACGGGGGGGAGTACCCGCGGGACGGGGGTCGACCCGTCCCGCGGGCGCGGAGGGGGAGGGGGTCAGGCGGCGGTCAGCCGGTAGGCGCCGTATCCGCCGACCAGGTCGGACACGTTCTCCCGGCCCAGGGAGCGCAGGTAGCTGGCGGCCACGCTGGACCGGTAGCCGCCGGCGCAGTGCACCACCACGGGGCGGTCGGCGGGGATCTCACCGGCCCGGGAGGGCAGGGCCGCCAGCGGGATGTGCACCGCCCCGGGGACGGTGCCCTCCCGGTCGCGCTCGGCGGCGCCGCGCACGTCCACCACCACCGGCCGCTCCGGGCCGGCCAGCGACGCGCGCAGCTCCTCGGCCCCGACCCTGGGCGCCCGCTCGACCAGGTCGGCCATCCCGGCCAGCGACGCCTCGGGGCGGGCCAGGTGGCCGGCGATGCGGTCCAGCCCCACCCGGGCCAGGCGCATCGCGGTCTCGCGCTCGCTCCCCTCGGCGGCCACGATCAGGATCTCCCGGTCGGGCTCCACCACCATGCCGGAGGTCTCGGCGAACCGGCCCTCGGTGCCGATGTTGACCGAGCCGCGCAGGTGGCCGGCGGAGAAGGCGAGCTGGTCGCGGGAGTCGACCACGACGGCGCCCGCGGCGCGCCGGGCCAGGAACTCCTCCGGCTCCAGTGGGCGGGCCAGCGCATCGATGTCGACGGGCTCGCGGGCCTCGCGGTTGCGCCCGGCGTCGTGGGCGAAGTAGGCGGGGACGGCCTCCTGGCCCTCGGTGACCAGCTCGGTGAAGGTCTCCACGTCCATCGGCTGTACCGCGTAGTTGCTCAGGCGCTGCTCGCCGATGGTGGACCACTTCTCGGTGGACAGGTTCTTGCCGCAGGCCGATCCGGCGCCGTGGCCGGGGAAGAGCCGGGTGGCGTCGGGCAGGCCCATGAGCCGGTTGTGCACCGAGTCGTAGAGCATGGGGGCGAGCCGCTCGGGGGAGTGGCCGAAGGAGGCGGCCAGGTCGGGCCGGCCCACGTCGCCGATGAACAGCGCGTCGCCGGTGAGCACGCCGTAGGGGGCGGCGTCGCCGGGGCGCTCGTGGACCACGATGCTGATCGACTCGGGGGTGTGCCCCGGGGTGTGCATGACCTCCAGGACCACCTCTCCCAGGGAGATGCGCTCGCCGTCGGCCAGCGGGCGGAACGGGAAGCGGGCCTCGGCCCTGTCCCCGTAGCCGATCCAGGCGCCGGTGCGCCGGGCGATCTCGAAGTGGCCGGAGATGAAGTCGGCGTGCAGATGGGTGTTGATGACGCCCTCGACGGTGAAGCCGCGCTCGGCCGCGTCGTCGAGGTACTCCTGCACGTCGATGCGGGGGTCGACGACCACCGCCCTGCCGGTGGTCTCGTCGGCGACCATGTAGGAGGCCTGGGACAGGCAGTCCAGGTAGTACTGGGCGAGGTACACGTCGTCCGCCTTTCTCGTCGCTGGGCCGGCGGAGGGTCCGCCGGCCGTCCGGATACTCCGGGGAGTATCGACCGGATACAGGGGGGAGTATCCGGAGGATACACCGGGGGGTACCCGGTGGATGGACCTCCCCGCAGCCGCCTGCGGGGGAGGGGTCAGGCCAGGGCCAGGAAGAGCTTCTCCAGCTCGGCCTCGGTCAGCGGCGGCTCCTCGCCGCGCTCGCGTGCGGAGTTGCAGTGCCGCATCCCACTGGCCACGATCTTGAACCCGGCCCGGTCCAGCGCCCGGGAGACCGCGGCGAGCTGCTGCAGGACCTGGGCGCAGTCCTCGCCCTCCTCGATCATCGAGATCACTCCGGAGAGCTGCCCCTGCGCCCGCTTCAGCCGGTTGAGGGCGTCCCCGACGAGCTCGGGGGTCATCTGCATCTTCATCACCTCACTCGGCACCAACATACCCCCTCCAGTATCCATTCCCGACCGGACGGTGAGAGGCGCGACACAGAGGGCGGCGCGCCCCTCCCGCCCCTCCCCTCTCCATGTTTCCCGATCCGCCCCGGAGCGAGAGGGAGCAACCCGGGTTGACACTCCGAGTGTGCGCAACCTAGGTTGACACCATGGACGCGGTACAGCTGGCGGCCACCGCCTCGGACACCTCCGCTCCCGTCGAAGGGCTGCGCGCGGTCTCCTCACTGCGCACGCTGGTCGACACCCTGGAACTGCTCCAGGTCGAACAGGCCCTGCGGGCGGGGGAATCGTGGTCCTCCATCGCCGCCGCGCTGGGAGTGACCCGCCAGGCCGTGCACAAGAAGTACGGGAAACGACTCCGACACATCGGCACGACCGAGAAAGGCCAATGATGCCCGGACCCTCCGCGAAACCCGCCTTCGGCAACGGATTCGACCGCACCCTCATCCAGGGGGCGGCGAGCCGCGAGGCGATGCGCACCGGCCGGACCGAGGTCGGGTTCGAGCACATGCTGCTCGGCGTGCTCATGAACGGCGGCCCGGCGGCACGCCTGATGATGGACGCCGGGGTGGGGCTGGCCGAGGCGCGCTCGGCGATCGACGCGCTCCTCAAGGAGGACCTCGCCCTGCTGGGGATCGAGGCGCCGCTGCCCGCCCCCTCCGACCCGCCCGGAGGCGAGGGGCCCCAGCTGCTCCCGCTCACCCCGCGCCTGCGCGAACTCGAAGAGGACTGCCCCTCGGCCGGAGGCGACCGCGCCCTGCTCGCCGCGCTGATCGACGACGAGGGCGGCAGGGCGCGGCGGCTGCTGGACCGGGTGGGGGCCGACCCCGACCGGATCCGCGCCGCCCTCGACGCGGCGGCCCCGGCACCGCCCGGGAAGGAGGGCGGCGCGCCCGGCGGGGAGGCCCGCGGTCCCGAAGGGGGCGAGCGCATCGCCTGCGAACTGGAGGTGCCCGTGCCCGCCGAGCACCTGTGGGCCCTGGTCGCCGACCCGGACCGGCGCGGCGAGTGGGAGCTGCCGGCGGCCGCGTCGTCGCGCCGGCTCGACGGCGGCGCCGTGGAGCTGACCGACGACGAAGGGGCAGCGGTCCGGGAGCGGATCGTGCACAGCGTCCCCGGCCGCGAGGTCACCTGGGCCCGGGAGGACGAGGGCGTCCCCACCCCCCGCACGCTCCGCGTCACCGTCGAGCCCCTCGGCGGCCGCGCCCGGCTGCGGCTGGAGATGCGCTGGGAGACCGCCGTGCGCAACCGGCTCGCCAACCGCTTCGTGCGCTGGATCAACCGGAAGGGCCTGCACGTCCGCGCCCAGGCCATCGCCCAGGCCGCCGCCGCATAGCGCACCGCCCCGGCGCGCACCGACGCACCGACGGCGCGGCGCGGCGGCCGCCGCCGCCGGCCGGACCGCGGCGCCCGCACCGGCGGCGTGCACGCCGCGCAGCGGCAGGCCGGCGGTCCCGCCGCCGACACCGGAACGCTCCCCCCCCGGAAGGCACACGCCGCCCGCGCGGCACCGGCGACGGCCGGACCGGCCCTGGGCCCGCCGGGGCCGCCCGTGGCCCGGCGGTGTCCCGGCGGGGCGGGGGCGCGGCCCTCCGCCGCCGGTCAGACCAGGTCCACCGACGGCTCGATGTCCTCGATCACGTGGTTGTCGGTGTAGCCGAAGGCCTCGTAGGCGGCCCGCAGCTCCTCGGGGACGGCCGCCAGGTCGGCGGCGTCGAGGTCCTTGCCGCGGGTCCAGTAGCCGGAGAAGCGGGCGTGCTCCCGGGGCACGCCGAGGTCGCGGCGGATGTACCGGCGCAGCGCCTTGACCAAGCCGGTCTCGCCCGCCGCCCACACCCGGGTGCCGGGCACCCTCCACGGGGCCGCGCGCACCGCCTCCAGCAGGGCGCGGGTGCGCTCCTCGACACTGCCCGGGTCGGCGGGGGTGATCCAGTGCGCCCGAACGCGGGCGGGCGAGACCACCTTCTGCGCCTCGCCGGGGCCGCTGAGGGCCACGTAGGCGTGGGCGGTGGCGCCGGCCGGCAGCGCGCGGGCGGTCTCCGCGAGCGCGGGCAGCGCGGCGTGGTCGGCGATGAGCACGAACTCGCCGGCCCCGGGGTCGGCGGCGTGCCCGTAGGCGGGACCCGCGATCGTGACCCGGTCGCCGGGCCGGGCGAGGACGCCCCAAGCGGCGCCGGGGCCCTGTGCGTGCAGCAGGACGTCGAGGAACGCGGTGTCGCCGGCCAGGTCGCGCAGCGTGTACACGCGGGTGACCAGGCCGGCCGCGGCCAGCCGTTCGTGCAGGGGCGCGCTGCGGTCGTCGGGGTCCAGCTCCGCCGAGCGGCCCTGCGCGGTGAGCGCGACCTTGACGGCGTCGCCGGGGAGGTGGACGTCGGCGAAGGCGCGCAGCCCCGCCCCGGTCACCGTGATCCGGCGCATCAGCGGTGTGAGGGTCTCGACGCGGCCGACCTCGACGGTCGCGGCCAGGCCGCCGATCTGCCGGGTGGTCATGGCCGTCCGTCCTCTGCTCGGTGGGGTGGCGGGGGAGCCGGCGTTCACGAGGAGGCCTCCAGCGCCTCGAGGGTGGGGTCGATGGCCTCCAGCACGTAGGGCACGTTGAGCACGCTGGGGGAGATGAGCGCGTTGGAGGCGGCCAGGTCGAGCTCCTGGGCCGTGCCCCGCTCGACGGCCGAGAGGTCGTCCCACCCGGGCAGCTCCTCGACCGCGGTGCCGTCCTGGCTGACGTAGAAGACCGCGTCGGCGTCCAGGTCCTCCAGCAGCTCGGGCGAGACCACCGCCATGTTCTCCTCGCCCTCGAGCCGTTCGGGAAGGGTGAACCCGAGTCCTCCCAGCAGCGCCATGGTCGGGCCCTCGGGGTCGGTGACCGGGCGGTAGCCGTCGGCGGTGACCCCGGCGTAGACCGCGGTGGCGCCGTCGGCGGCGGGGCGGCGCTCGGCGGTTCCGGCGATGGCCTCCTCGGTATCGGCGATCGCCTGCTCCGCCTTCTCCTCGGCGCCCAGCAGCGTCCCGATCGCCCGGGTGGTGTCCTGCCAGGGGTCGCTGTCGGAGGTCGGGCCGAGCGAGACGTAGGTCGGCGCGATGCCGGAGAGCCGCTCGTAGGCCTCCTCGTCGGGCACCTGGTACTGGCTGGCGAGGATGAGGTCGGGTTCGAGCGCGGCGATGGACTCGATGCCGATCGGCTCATAGGCGTTGCCCAGGTCGGTCACGGTGCCGCCCTCCAGGTCGATCTCCCCCTCCAGCCAGGGGAACAGGGTGCCGTCCCCGGAGAAGTCGGCGATACCGACGACATCGGCGTCCAGCGCCGCGGCCGTGTCGGTGTAGGAGGCGAGCAGCGAGACCACGCGCTCGGGCGCATCGGGCACGGAGACCTTCCCGAAGTGGGTGTCCACGGAGGCGGGGAAGCCCGCGGACGGTGCGCCGCCGCCCTCCTCCTCCCGGGGCGACGCGCAGGCGGTGAGCGCCAGTACGCCGCTGAGGGCCAGGGCGGGGGCATGAGCCGGGGCGGTGCGAGCACGGTCGGATTCTCCTCGGCGTGGGCGGTTCGGGCCAAGCGCGGCCGGAGCTGAGGGGAGCGCCGCCAGAGCGGCCGAGACGCGGTCGTGTATACCCACCCCCTCCCGACTGGTGACTTAGGTCAGCCTTCCCTAATTTGTTGCGGCAAGTCTCGAATGAAGGATGAGAGAAGTCAACAGTGCTCTTGGGGAGACCCGGGTCACGGACGGGGCCGCCTCCGGATCGGCGGAGGACCGAGCGAGGCCTCGATCGCCGTTTCCGTCCGGACCTCCGTTCTCCCTCTGGCGAAGCGGACCGGTGATTCCGGCCTTCCCGGGACCGGGAGAGGGCGTCGCCGGGAGGGTGAAGAGCTCGAGCGCCCCTCTTCAGAAGAGGGAAAGGGCCTCTTCGATGCAAGAGGCTCCGGCGAGGGCGCCGAACAGGATCAGGCCTCCCCCGAGGAGGTAGCGCAGCCCGAAGTACTCCGCCCTTCCGTGTGCTCTTCCCTCTTCGCCGCCGTTTCCTCTGGTCGTGGCGGAGACGAATGCGTCGAAGGCGAACAGGAGGACGCCTCCCAGGGCGATGCAGAGAACGGCGACCACCGAGGCGTAGAGGACTTCTCCCAACGGCATGCCGCTCCAAGCGCGCAGGGGGCCAGTTCGAAAAGGGGCCGGTCGGGGCGTACGGGATCCCGGTGTGCGGAGGCGGGGAGCCGAGCTCCGCCGCCTCCGGGTTCGCCGCACGAGGTGCGAGCGCTCGGGGCGTACCGGGCGATCCGGGAACGCGGGAATCCTCTCGGCACCGGTCCCGGCCCGGGGCCCCTCCGTATCCCGGCGCCGCTCAGCCCTCGGCCATGGCCTCCACCAGGGAGCGGGGGCGCAGGTCGGTCCAGTGCTCGTCGATGTAGCGGAGGCAGGACTCGCGGGTCTCCTCACCGTGGACGGTGGTCCAGCCCTGGGGGACGTCGGCGAAGGCCGGCCAGAGGGAGTGCTGGCCCTCGTCGTTCACCAGAACGAGAAAACGGCCCTCGGGGTCCTCGAACGGATTGGCCATGGGAATTCCCTGTCCTTTCGGCGGTACTCGAATCGCCGCCATCGGATCCGGGCGCGCCGAATTCACGGCGGGCGCATCCGGAACGGTGCGCGGCATGACGAGAGCGTACGGCGGCGCCATTGCGAAGGCGCGGCGGGGTACGGAATTTCGGTCGGTGAATGATCGGCGCCGAGGCGGTCAGGGGCGCCGGGAGAACGTGCGAAGCGGCGTGGCGGGGGCCTTTCGGCCCGGTATCACCAGGGGGGATTTCCGGGTTCGCGGCGAGCGCTCGGGAAGGGTGACAGGCCGACGGACATGATGACGCCACCTCCTGCTTCGAGCCGGCGGGAACGGGTGCGGGAGGGCCGTTCTGCGGACGCCGGACGGTGATCAGCATGCCACACCGCTACCGGGAGTCAACATGTTTTCGCGCCGCCGCGGGGTCCGGCCACTCCCCTTCGGAACTGCGGTGATGCGGAAGAGTTCCTGGTCGTCGGCTTCGGTCGGAAAAATCGCCGAAGCCGCTCTGACCTGCGAGTATGAGGATCTTCGAGGATGGGTCCCAGTGTGAGGGAAAGTCGGGTTTTCTCATTTTTCAGGGGCCCTGGTCCGACCACTTTTCCCGGCGCCCGGCTCGACCTGCTGAAACAGCGGATGATCCGGTCGCGCTTGCCTTGGCGGTGATCGTTGCCTATCTTGTTCCGGCAGTGCAGTTGATCATCACGAAACCGGGGGAATGTGGAGCATGGGTTCGACGTAATGCGAGCGCCGCCTCGAACGCCCTTCGGCGCCTCCCCGCGGCCACCGCGAATCGCTGCCTCCATCGAGTGATTCAATAATCAACTTTTCATTCTCTTTGCTGTTTTATCGCCCGCTCGTCCAGGACGGATGCCGAACGCGCCCGGCCTCGCGCGAGCCTGCGCTCCTGCCTTTCGCATGCCCGGAACCCGCGTGCGCCCTCCCGAATTTCGACGGCCCCACCTGCAGAGGAGTGGCTTCGCTGTGTCGGCTTCTTCGGTCAATGACCTGACCATCGACGGGACCCCGCTCATCGGAATGACGCTGCCGGAGCTGCTCCGGGCACAGGCGCGCCGCACCCCGGATGCGGTGGCGCTGTCGGGCCCGGGTGTGGAGTGGACCTATGCGGGGCTGGAGGAGCGGGCCGACCGGGTCGCGCACTGGCTGATCGGGCGCGGCGCGGGCGTGGAGGACCTGGTGGGGGTGGTGCTGCCGCGCTCCGCCGATCTGGTGGCGGTGGTGCTGGGCATCGCCAAGGCGGGTGCGGCGTGGGTTCCGGTGGATCCGGATCATCCGGCCGAGCGGGTCTCGTCGATCATGGCGGGGGCGTGTCCGAGGCTGGTGCTGACCGACCGGGCGACCGGCGCCCGGCTGGAGGGTGCCTTCGGGGGCGCTCCGGTGGTCGCGGTGGACGATCCGGCGACGGTCCGGGCCTGGGAGACCGGCCCGGCCACCGCACCGGAGACGGCCGTCGGCCCGGCGCACCGGGCCTACCTGATCCACACCTCGGGGTCGACGGGCGCGCCCAAGGGCGTGCAGGTCACCCACGCCGGCCTGGGGGCGCTGGCGGCCACCCTGGTGGAGCGGTGCACCCGCACCCGGGACACCCGGGTGCTGCAGCTCGCCTCGGCCGGCTTCGACGCCTCCGTGCTGGAGCTGCTGCTGGCCCTGGGCACCGGCGGGCGGCTGGTGGTCCCGGCCGAGCACCGCCCCTCCGGCGCCGAACTGGAGCGGGTGATCACCGAGCAGCGGGTCACCCACGCGCTCATCCCGCCGTCGGTGCTGGCCACCCTCCCCGGCGGCGCGGAGACCCGGCTGACCGGTCTGGAGACGCTGATCGTCGGCGGCGAGGCCGCCCCCGCCGACCTGATCGACCGGTGGTCCCCCTGCCGCCGGATGATCAACGCCTACGGCCCCACCGAGACCACCGTCGCCGCCACCGTCAGCGGCCCCCTCGGCGACCGCCCCGAGGGCGCCCCGCCGCTCCCGATGGGCCGGCCGGTGGCGGGCACCGGCGTGCACGTCCTGGACGAGCGGTTGCGCCCGGTGCCCGAGGGCGCGGTGGGCGAGCTCTACGTGTCCGGGCCCGGCGTGGCCCGCGGCTACCTGGGCCGGCCGGACCTGACCGCGGAGCGGTTCACCGCCGACCCGTTCGGTCCGCCCGGATCGCGGATGTACCGCACCGGCGACCTGGCCCGCCGGACCGGAACCGGCGAGCTGGAGTTCGCCGGCCGCGCCGACGACCAGGTCAAGGTGCGCGGCGTCCGGATCGAACCGGGCGAGGTCGAGGCCGCGCTGCGCGCGTGCGCCGGCGTCGAGCAGGCCGTCGTCGTCCCGCACGGCGACGGCGCGGACCGGCGGCTGGTCGGCTACGTCGTCACCGGCGGCACCGCCCCGGCCTCCCGGCTCCGCGAGGAGCTCCGCGGCCGGCTGCCGGAGTACATGGTCCCGTCGGTGCTGACCGCCGTGGACGCGGTGCCGCTCACCCCGCACGGCAAGGTCGACCACGCCGCCCTGCCCGATCCCGACTTCGAGGCGCTGGCCACCGGCGGGGCGCCGCGCACCGAGCGCGAGGAGGCGCTGTGCGCCCTGTTCGCCGAGGTGCTGGGGCTGTCCCGGGTCGGCGCCGACGACCGCTTCTTCGACCTGGGCGGCCACTCGCTGCTCGCCACCCGGCTGGCCGGGCGGATCCGCGCCGAACTGGGCATCGAGGTGCCGGTGCGGGTGCTGTTCGACCACCCCACCGCCGCGGCCCTCGCCGCCGAACTGGGCCGCGCCGACCAGGAGGCGGCGCGCACCGCGGTCGCGCCGCGCCCCCGCCCGGAGGCGGTGCCGCTCTCCTTCGCCCAGCGCCGGCTGTGGTTCCTGCACCGGCTCGAAGGCGCCTCCGCCGCCTACAACGTCCCGCTGGCGCTGCGGCTGAAGGGGCGCGTGGACGCGGAAGCGCTGCGCGCCGCGCTGGACGACGTCGTCGGCCGGCACGAGTCGCTGCGCACCGTCTTCCCCGAACGCGACGGCGAGCCCTACCAGCGGGTGCTGTCGGCCGGTGAGGCGCGGGTCGCCTGGCGGACCCGGGAGGCCGCCGAGGCGGAACTCGGCCGCCTGCTGGAGGAGGCCGCCGGCCACCCCTTCGACCTGGCCGCGGAGATCCCGGTCCGGGCCGAGCTGCTGCGCGTGCACGCCGAGGAATCGGTGTTGCTGGTGCTGATGCACCACATCGCCGCGGACGGCTGGTCCATGGGGCCGCTCGCCCGCGACCTGGCCGCCGCCTACCGCGCGCGCGTCGAGGGCGCCGCCCCCGACCGGGCCCCGCTGCCGGTCCAGTACGCCGACTACACGCTCTGGCAGCGCGAACTCCTCGGCGACAGGACCGACCCGCAGAGCCTGCTCAACGCCCAGCTCGACTACTGGCGGACCAGGCTCGACGGGCTGCCGGACCGACTGGAGCTGCCCACCGACCGGCCGCGCCCGGCGGCCGCCTCCGGCGCCGGCGACCTGGTCGAGGCCGGCATCGACGCCGAACTGCACCGGGCCGTCGCCGACTTCGCCCAGGCCAGGGAGGCGACGGTGTTCATGGTGCTGCAGGCCGCCATGGCCGCGCTGCTCACCCGGCTCGGCGCCGGCACCGACATCCCGCTCGGCGCGCCCGTCGCGGGCCGCACCGACCAGGCGCTGGACGACCTGGTCGGGTTCTTCGTCAACACCCTGGTGCTGCGCACCGACACCTCCGGGAACCCGCCGTTCGCCGACCTGGTCGCCCAGGTCCGGGAGACGAGCCTGGAGGCCTACGCCCACCAGGACGTCCCCTTCGAATACCTGGTGGAGGACCTCAACCCGCGCCGCTCCACCGCCCACCACCCGCTGTTCCAAGTGGTCCTCGCGCTGAACGCGCCGGCGCCGGAGGTCCGGCTGCCCGGCGCGACCGGGCTGCCCGCCGCGGTCGCCACCGGCGCCGCCCGCTTCGACCTGCTGTTCCTGATGACCGAGGAGCACGGCCCGGACGGCGCCCCCGCGGGCCTGCACGGCCAGGTCGAATACGCCACCGACCTGTTCGACGGCGGCACCGTGCGCGCCCTGTTCGACCGCTGGATCCGGCTGCTCCGCGCCGCCGTGGCCGACCCCGCCCGCCGCATCGGCGACCTGGACCTGCTCGACGGCGCCGAGCGCGCCCGGCTCACCACCGGGCCGGCCGCGTCCGCCGAGGCCGCCCCGACGGCCGGCGCGACCCTGCCCGAGCTGTTCGAGGAGCGGGTGCGCAGCGCCCCTGGAGCCACCGCGCTCACCGCGGACGGCACCGAACTGACCTACGCCGAGCTGAACGCGCGCGCCAACCGGCTCGCGCACTGGCTGATCCGGCGCGGCGTGGGCGCCGAACACCTCGTCGGCCTGGCCCTGCCGCGCTCCGCCGACCTGGTGGCGGCGGTCCTCGCCGTCGGCAAGGCCGGCGCCGGCTACCTGCCCATCGACCCCGACCACCCGGCCGAGCGGGTGGCGCACATCGCCGCCGACGCCGCCCCCTCCCTGGTGCTGACCTCGGCGGACGCCCCGCCGGAGCTGCTCGCCGCGCTGCGCGCGGCCGACGTCGAGGCGGTTCCGCTGGACGCCCCCGAGACGGCGGCCGCGTGCGGCGCGTGCCCCGCCACCGACCCCGGCCCGGCCGAACGCGGAGCACTCCGCCCGGACCAGCGCGCCTACGTCATCTACACCTCCGGGTCCACCGGTACCCCCAAGGGCGTGGAGGTGGCCCACCGCAGCGTGGTCAGGCTGCTCGCCGCCACCTGGGGCGACTTCGGGTTCGGTCCCGCCGACGTGTGGACGATGTTCCACTCCGCCGCGTTCGACTTCTCCGTCTGGGAGCTGTGGGGTGCGCTCGCCTGGGGCGGCCGACTCGTCGTCGTGCCCTTCGACGTCTCCCGCTCCCCGGACCGGTTCCTGGAACTGCTCGCGGACGGGGGCGTGACCGTCCTCAACCAGACGCCCTCCGCCTTCTACCAGCTGCTCGACGCCGAGCGGGCGGCGCCGGAGACCGGGCGGCGGCTGGCGCTGCGCACCGTCGTCTTCGGCGGGGAGGCGCTGGACCCGGCCCGGCTGGCCGACTGGTACGCGCGCCACCCCGGCGGCGGCTGCGCGCTGGTGAACATGTACGGCATCACCGAGATCACCGTGCACGCCACGCACCACGCGCTGACCGCGGAGTCCGCCGCCCGGGCCGGCTCGCTCAGCCCGATCGGGCGGGCCCTGGCCGACCTGGCCGGCTACGTGCTGGACGAGCGGTTGCGCCCGGTTCCGCCGGGTGTGGTGGGCGAGCTCTACATCGCGGGTCCGGGTGTGGCCCGGGGCTACCTGGGCCGGCCCGGCCTGACCGCGGAGCGGTTCACCGCCGACCCGTTCGGTCCGCCCGGATCGCGGATGTACCGCAGCGGCGACCTGGCCCGGTGGAACGCCGACGGCGAGCTGGAGTTCGCCGGCCGCGCCGACGACCAGGTCAAGGTCCGCGGCTTCCGGATCGAACCGGGCGAGATCGAAGCGGCGCTGCTCGAACACCCCGGCGTCGCGCAGGCCGTGGTGGTGCTGCGCGAGGACGAACCGGGCGACCGGCGGCTGGTCGGCTACATCGTCGCGGAGGGCAGCGGGTCCGCCGACGGCGACCCGGCCCGGATCCGCGACGGGCTGCGCGCGGCCCTGCCCGACTACATGGTGCCCTCGGCGCTCGTCGCGCTCCCGGAGATCCCGCTGACCGGCAACGGCAAGCTGGACCGGCGCGCACTGCCCGCCCCCGACTACGCCGCCCCGGTCTCGGGCCGGGCGCCGCGCACCCCGCGCGAAGAGGCGCTCTGCGGGCTCTTCGCCGAGGTGCTCGGCCTCACCCGGGTCGGTATCGACGACGGCTTCTTCGACCTGGGCGGCCACTCCCTGCTCGCCACCCGGCTGGTCGGCCGGATCCGCGCCGAACTGGGGATCGAAGTGCCGGTGCGGCTGCTCTTCGACCACCCCACGGTGGCCGGGCTGGCCGCGCGCATCGGCGGGGACGCGCAGACCCGGCCGGCACCGGGCCCGCGCCCCCGCCCGGAGGCGGTGCCGCTCTCCTTCGCCCAGCGCCGGCTGTGGTTCGTCAACAAGCTGGAAGGGCCTTCGGCCTCCTATAACATGCCGCTGGCGCTGCGGCTGAAGGGGTGCGTGGACGCGGAAGCGCTGCGCGCCGCGCTGGACGACGTCGTCGGCCGGCACGAGTCGCTGCGCACCGTCTTTCCCGAGCGCGACGGCGAACCGCACCAGCGGGTGGTCCCCGCCGGCGAGGCCCGCGCCGGATGGGACGCGGCCGAGGCGGCCGAGGAGGAGCTGGACGCCGCGGTCGCGCGGGCCGCGCGGCACGAGTTCGACCTGGCGGCCGACGTCCCCGTGCGCGGCCTGCTGCTCCGGCTCGCCCCGGACGAATCGGTGCTGCTGGTCCTGGTCCACCACATCGCCGGCGACGGCTGGTCGCTGGCCCCGCTCGCCCGCGACCTGGTGGCCGCCTACGGCGCGCGCGTCCAGGGGACCGCACCCGACTGGGCCCCGCTGCCGCTGCAGTACGCCGACTACACGCTCTGGCAGCGCGAACTGCTCGGCGCCGCATCCGACCCGGACGCCCCGCTGAACCGGCAGACGGCGTACTGGCGACGGCGGCTGGACGGGCTGCCCGAGCAGATCGCGCTGCCCGCCGACCGGCCCCGCCCGCCGGTCGCCTCCTACCGGGGCGACCTGCTCGGCTTCGAGGTCGACGCCGAACTGCACCGGGCCGTCGCCGGGCTCGCCCGCGACTCCGGCGCCACCGTGTTCATGGTGCTGCAGGCGGCCATGGCCGCGCTGCTCACCCGGATGGGCGCCGGCACCGACATCCCCCTGGGCACGGCCCTGGCCGGCCGCACCGACCAGGCCCTGGACGACCTCGTCGGACTGTTCGTCAACACCCTGGTGCTGCGCACCGACACCTCCGGGAACCCCTCCTTCGCCGACCTGGTCGCCCAGGTCCGGGAGACGAGCCTGGAGGCCTACGCCCACCAGGACGTCCCCTTCGAGCACCTGGTGGAGGAGCTCAACCCGCGCCGCTCCGCCGCCCACCACCCGCTGTTCCAGGTGGCGTTCGCACTGCAGAACGCACCGGCCGCGGACTTCGAGCTGCCCGGCACCCGGGTCCGCACGTCCACCCCCGGAACCGGGACCTCCCGGTTCGACCTGCTCATCTCGCTGACCGAGCGGCAGGACGCGCACGCCGGGGAGAGCGACCCCGAGGGCATCGAAGGGCTGGTGGAGTTCGCCACCGACCTGTTCGACCGGGCCACCGTGCGCGCCCTGTTCGACCGCTGGGTCCGGCTGCTCCGCGCCGCCGTGGCCGACCCCGCCCGACCCATCGGCGACATCGACCTGCTCAGCGGCGAGGAGCGGGCCCGGCTGTCGGCCGGCGCGGACACCGCGCCCGCCGTGGAACCGCGCACTCTCCCCGAACTGTTCGAGGCACAGGCGCGCCGCACCCCGGATGCGGTGGCGCTGTCGGGCCCGGGCGTGGAGTGGACCTATGCGGGGCTGGAGGAGCGGGCCGACCGGGTCGCGCACTGGCTGATCGGGCGCGGCACGGGCGTGGAGGACCTGGTGGGCGTGGTGCTGCCGCGCTCCGCCGATCTGGTGGCGGTGGTGCTGGGCATCGCCAAGGCGGGTGCGGCGTGGGTTCCGGTCGATCCGGATCATCCGGCCGAGCGGGTCTCCTCGATCATGGCGGGGGCGCGTCCGAGGCTGGTGCTGACCGACCGGGCGACCGGCGCCCGGCTGGCCGGCGCCTTCGGGGGCGCTCCGGTGGTCGCGGTGGACGATCCGGCGACGGCCCGGGCCTGGGAGACCGGCCCGGCCACCGCACCCACGGCGGCCGACCGCGGCGGCGCACTCCTGCCCGGCCACCGCGCCTGGGTCATCTACACCTCGGGATCGACCGGCGTCCCCAAGGGCGTCGAGGTCGCGCACACCGGCGTGCACGCGCTCGCCGAGACGATCCGGCGCCGCTTCGGCGGCTCCGCCGAATCGCGGGTGCTCCAGCTCGCCTCGCCCAGCTTCGACGTCTCCATCCTGGAGATGCTCTGGGCCTTCGGCACCGGCGGGCGGCTGGTGGTCCCGGCCGAGCACCGCCTGGCCGGCGCCGAACTGGAGCGGGTGATCGCCGAGGAGCGGATCACCCACACCCTGGTCCCGCCGTCGGTGCTGGCCGCGCTCCCCGACGGCGCCGAGCACAGGACCACCGGCGTGGAGACGCTGGTGGTGGGCGGCGAGGCGGCCTCGGTGGACCTGGTCGACCGGTGGCGCGCCGGCCGGCGGATGATCAACGCCTACGGCCCCACCGAGATCACCGTCATGGCGACCGCGAGCGACCCGCTGACCGGCGGCGCCGCCCCCATCGGCCGCCCGGTCGAGGACGGCCGCTGCCGCCTGCTCGACGAGCGGTTGCGTCCGGTTCCGCCGGGTGTGGTGGGCGAGCTCTACATCGCGGGTCCGGGTGTGGCCCGGGGCTACCTCGGCCGACCGGACCTGACCGCGGAGCGGTTCACCGCCGACCCGTTCGGTCCGCCCGGATCGCGGATGTACCGCAGCGGCGACCTGGCCCGGTGGAACGCCGACGGCGAGCTGGAGTTCGCCGGCCGCGCCGACGACCAGGTCAAGGTGCGCGGCTTCCGGATCGAACCGGCCGAGGTCGAGGCCGCCCTGGTCGGCCACCCGGACGTGGGCCGCGCGGTCGTCGTCCCGCACGGCGACGGCGCGGAGCGGCGGCTGGTCGCCTACGTCGTCCCCGGGGGCGGCGCGGGATCCGACGCGGCCGGGGACGCCCAGGTCGACGAGTGGCGCGGCATCTACGACTCGGTCTACGCCGAGAGCGCGGCGGGCGCCGCCGCCTTCGGCGAGGACTTCGAGGGCTGGGACTCCAGCTATGCCGGTGGTCCGATCGACCGGGGCGAGATGCGCGAGTGGCGGGGGGCGGCGGTTGCGCGGATCCTGGCGGGCTCGCCGCGGCGGGTGCTGGAGATCGGCGTCGGTTCCGGCCTGCTCATGGCGCACGTGGCGGGGAAGGTGGAGTCCTATTGGGCCACCGACTTCTCCGGGGCGGTCATCGCCCGGCTGCGCGGCCAGGTGCGAGCGGCCGGTTTGGAGGGCCGCGTGGTGCTGCGGGAGCAGCCCGCCGACGACGCCTCCGGGCTGCCCGAGGGCTCCTTCGACACCGTGGTGATCAACTCGGTGGTGCAGTACTTCCCGGACGCCGACTACCTGCGCCGGGTGCTGGACCGGGCGCTGGGGCTGCTGGCGCCGGGCGGCCGGCTGATCGTGGGCGACGTGCGCAACGCCGCCACCCTGCGGATGTTCCACACCGCCGTGTACCGCACCCAGAACCCGGACGCCGACGAGGCCGCGGTCCGCGCGGGCGTCGAACAGGCCGTACTGATGGAGAAGGAACTGGTCCTCGACCCCGGCTTCTTCACCGAGTGGGCCGGGCGCGACGGCCGGGTGGCCGCCGTGGAGGTGGTGCTCAAACCGGGCCGGGCGCACAACGAGCTGACCCGGCACCGCTACGAGGCGGTGCTGCACCGCGCGGACGGCGGAGCGGACGGTGGCGCGGACACTGCGGAGACCCTCGACGTCGCCGATGCGCCGCGCCTGGTCTGGGGCCGCGACGTCGCCGACCTGGAGGGTCTGGCCGCGCGGGCGGCGGGCGGGGACGGCCCGGTGCGCGTCACCGGACTGCCCAACGCCCGGCTGGCCACCGAGGAGGGCGCCGCGCTCACCGGCACCCCCGTCGACCCCGAGGAGCTGCGGGTCCGGTCGGAGGAGGCCGGGGTGCGGGCGGTGCCGACCTGGTCGCCGGAGGCGCCCGACCGGTTCGAGGCGGTGCTGCTGCCGCTCGACGCGACCGCGCCCCTGGCCGGGGTGTACCGCCCGGCCCGGGACGGGCGGCGGCTGGCCAACGACCCCGTCGGCTCCCGCCGCATCGGCGCACTGGTCTCCTCGGTGCGCGAGCACGCACGGCAGGTGCTGCCGGAGTACATGGTGCCCTCGGCCGTCCTGGCCGTGGACGCCGTACCGCTCACCCCGCACAACAAGATCGACTACGCCGCACTGCCCGCCCCCGACTTCGACGCGCTGACCACCGGCGGAGCACCGCGCACCGAACGCGAGGAGGCGCTCTGCGCCCTGTTCGCCGAAGTGCTCGGCCTCACCCGGGTCGGTATCGATGACGGCTTCTTCGACCTGGGCGGCCACTCCCTGCTCGCCACCCGGCTGGTCAGCCGGATCCGCGCCGCCCTCGGCGTCGAAGTCCCGGTGCGGCTGCTCTTCGAGCACCCCACGGTCGCCGGCCTGGCCGAGCGGCTGGACGAGGGCGAGCGGATCCGCTCCGCCCCCGCCCCGCGCCCCCGCCCGGAGGCGGTCCCGCTCTCCTTCGCCCAGCGCCGGCTGTGGTTCGTCAACAAACTGGAAGGACCCTCGGCCTCCTACAACATGCCGCTGGCGCTGCGGCTGAAGGGGAGCGCGGACGAGACCGCCCTCCGCGCGGCCCTCGATGACGTCGTCGGCCGACACGAGTCGCTGCGCACCGTCTTCCCCGAACACGACGGCGAACCGCACCAGCGGGTCATCCCCGCCGATGAGGCGCGGATCGCCTGGCGGACCCGCGACGTCACCGAGGCGGAACTCGGTGCCGTACTGGAAGAGGCCGCCGGCTACGCCTTCGACCTGGCCTCGGAGATCCCGGTGCGCGGATGGCTGTTCCGGGTGGCGGAGCGGGAGTGCGTACTGCTGGTGCTGATGCACCACATCGCCGCCGACGGCTGGTCCATGGGGCCGCTCGCCCGCGACCTGGCCGCCGCCTACGGCGCGCGCGTCCAGGGGACCGCACCCGACTGGGCCCCGCTGCCGGTCCAGTACGCCGACTACACGCTCTGGCAGCGCGAGCTGCTGGGGACGGAGTCCGACCCGCAGAGCCTGCTCAACGCCCAGCTCGACTACTGGCGGACCAGGCTCGACGGGCTGCCCGAGCAGATCGCGCTGCCCGCCGACCGGCCCCGCCCGCCGGTCGCCTCCTACCGGGGCGACCTGCTGGAGGTGGACGTCGACGCCGGCCTGCACGCCGCCGTCGCGGAGTTCGCGCGCGCCTCCGGCGCCACCGTGTTCATGGTGCTGCAGGCGGCCATGGCCGCGCTGCTCACCCGGATGGGCGCGGGCACCGACATCCCGCTCGGCACCGGCGTGGCCGGCCGCACCGACCAGGCCTTGGACGACCTCGTCGGGTTCTTCGTCAACACCCTGGTGCTGCGCACCGACACCTCCGGCGACCCGTCCTTCGCCGAGCTGGTCGCCCAGGTCCGCGCGACCAGCGTGGAAGGCTACGCCCACCAGGACGTGCCCTTCGAGCACCTGGTGGAGGAGCTCAACCCGCGCCGCTCCGCCGCCCACCACCCGCTGTTCCAGGTCGGGTTCGCGCTGCTCAACACCGACCGGGCGCGGTTCGAGCTGCCCGACCTCAGCACCTCCCGGGAGACCGCGCTCACCCGCACCTCCCGGATCGACCTGCTGTTCATGTTCAGCGAGGAGCACGGGCGGGACGGCGCCCCGGCGGGCGTGCACGGCCAGATCGAGTACACCACCGACCTGTTCGACGGCGCCACGGTGCAGGGGCTGTTCGACCGCTGGGTGCGGCTGCTGCGCGCCGCCGTGGCCGACCCCGCCCGACCCATCGGCGACATCGAGATCCTCGCCGGCGACGAGCGGGACCGGGTGCTGGAGGAGTGGAACGCCACCGCCTCCGCGCTGCCCGAGGCCGCCTGGGCCGAGCTGTTCGAAGAGCAGGTGCGCAGCGCACCCGGCGCGGTCGCGCTCACCGCGGACGGCGCCGACCTGACCTACGCCGAGCTGAACGCGCGCGCCAACCGGCTCGCGCACTGGCTGATCGGCCAGGGCATCGGCCCCGAGCGGCGGGTCGGCCTGGCGCTGCCGAAGTCGGCGGAGCTGATGACCGCGATCGTCGCCGTGCTCAAGGCCGGCGGCGCCTACGCGCCGCTCGACCCCGCCCACCCGGCGGACCGGATCGCCCAGATGGTCGGCAACGTCGCCCCGGACCTGGTGCTGACCAGCGCGGAGGCGGCCGACCGGCTGCCCGCGGAGCTGGACCCGGCGGTCGTGCGGATGATGGACGACCCGCGGGTGCGGGACGCCTGGCGGGCCTGCCCCGCCGAGGACCCCGCCCCCCGGGCGTCGGTGCGCGATGCCGCCTACGTCATCCACACCTCCGGATCGACCGGCGTCCCCAAGGGCGTGGTGCTCACCCACGCCGGGATCGCCGGGCTGGCGGCCGCACAGATCGAGCGGTTCGGCACCGGCCCGGGCAGCAGGGTGCTGCAGTTCTCCTCGCCCAGCTTCGACGTGTCCTTCGCGGAGATCTCCGCGGCCCTGCTGGCCGGCGGGACGCTGGTGCTGCCGAGGGTGTCGCCGCTGGTCGGCGAGGTGCTGGGCGGCGTGCTGGCCGAGGAGCGGATCACCCACCTGCTGATCGCCCCGTCGATCCTGGGCACCGTTCCCACCGGCGGGCCGGGCCCGCTGCTGCCGGACCTGTCGCACCTCATCATCGGCGGCGAGCCGTGCCCGCCGGACCTGCTGCGGACCTGGGCCGCCGGCCGGCGGGTGGTCAACGCCTACGGCCCCACCGAGTGCACCGTGTCGGTGGCCACCAGCGGCGCGCTGACCGGCGGCGGCCGCACGCCGATCGGGCGGCCGGTGGTGAACACCCGGGTGTACGTGCTGGACGAGCGGCTGCGCCCGGTGCCGCCGGGGGTGCCCGGCGAGCTGTACGTGGCCGGCCGCGGCGTGGCCCGCGGCTACCTGGGGCGCACGTCGATGACGGCCGAGCGGTTCACCGCCGACCCGTTCGGCGCCCCCGGCGAGCGGATGTACCGTACCGGCGACCTGGCCCGGTGGAACGCCGACGGCGAGCTGGAGTTCGCCGGCCGCGCCGACGACCAGGTCAAGGTGCGCGGCTTCCGGGTCGAACCGGGCGAGATCGAGGCGGTGCTGCGCAAGCACCCGGGGGTGTCCGACGCCGCCGTGGTGCTCCGCGAGGACCAGGCCGGCGACCAGCGGCTGGTCGGCTACGTCGTCCCGGCGGCCGACACCGGTGCGCTCCCGGCCGCCGGGGCGGAGCCGTCGGCGGCGGCCGAGCAGGTCGGCGAATGGCGGGACCTGTACGAGTCGGCGTACGCGCAGACGGCCCAGGCCCCGTTCGGCGAGGACTTCGAGGGCTGGGACTCCAGCTATGCCGGTGGTCCGATCGACCGGGACGAGATGCGCGAGTGGCGGGGGTCGGCGGTTGCGCGGATCCTGGCGGGCTCGCCGCGGCGGGTGCTGGAGATCGGCGTCGGTTCCGGCCTGCTCATGGCGCACGTCGCGGGGAAGGTGGAGTCCTACTGGGCCACCGACTTCTCCGGGGCGGTCATCGCCCGGCTGCGCGGCCAGGTCCGCGCGGCGGGCCTGGAGGGCCGCGTGGTGCTGCGGGAGCAGCCCGCCGACGACGCCTCCGGGCTGCCCGAGGGCTCCTTCGACACCGTGGTGATCAACTCGGTGGTGCAGTACTTCCCGGACGCCGAGTACCTCTCGAAGGTGCTGGACCGGGCGCTGGGGCTGCTGGCGCCGGGCGGCCGGCTGATCGTGGGCGACGTGCGCAACGCCGCCACCCTGCGGATGTTCCACACCGCGGTCCAGCGCGCGCGGAACCCTGAAGCGGGCCCCGCGGCGACCCGGGCCGGCGTCGAGCACGCGATGCTCATGGAGAAGGAACTGGTCCTCGACCCCGGCTTCTTCACCGAGTGGGCCGGGCGCGACGGCCGGGTGGCCGCCGTGGAGGTGGTGCTCAAACCGGGCCGGGCGCACAACGAGCTGACCCGGCACCGCTACGAGGCGGTGCTGCACCGCGCGGACGGCGGCGCGGACACTGCGGAGATCCTCGACGTCGCCGATGCGCCGCGCCTGGTCTGGGGCCGCGACGTCGCCGACCTGGAGGGTCTGGCCGCGCGGGCGGCGGGCGGGGACGGCCCGGTGCGCGTCACCGGACTGCCCAACGCCCGGCTGCTGGCCGAGTCCGGAGCGGACACCGCCGAAGCGGTCGACCCCGAGGAGCTGCGGGTCCGGTCGGAGGAGGCCGGGGTGCGGGCGGTGCCGACCTGGTCGCCGGAGGCGCCCGACCGGTTCGAGGCGGTGCTGCTGCCGCTCGATGCGACCGCGCCCCTGGCCGGGGTGTACCGCCCGGCCCGGGACGGGCGGCGGCTGGCCAACGACCCCGTCGGCTCCCGCCGCATCGGCGCACTGACGTCCGCGCTCCGCGAGTTCGCCCAGGACCTGCTCCCCGACTACATGGTGCCGTCGGTGATCGTCGGCATCGGGGAGATCCCGCTGACCTCCAGCGGAAAGCTGGACCGGCGCGCGCTGCCGGTGCCGGACTACGCCGCCCCGGTCTCGGGCCGGGCGCCGCGCACCCCGCAGGAGGAGGTGCTGTGCGGGCTCTTCGCCGAGGTGCTGGGGCTGTCCCGGGTCGGCGCCGACGACGGCTTCTTCGACCTGGGCGGCCACTCGCTGCTCGCCACCCGGCTGGCCGGCCGGATCCGCGCGGTACTCGGCACCGAGGTGCCGGTGCGGGTGCTGTTCGAGCACCCCACCCCCGCGGCCCTCGCCGCCGAACTGGGCGGCGGCGCGGGCGGGGCGGTCCGCACCGCGGTCGCGCCGCGCCCCCGCCCGGAGGCGGTGCCGCTCTCCTTCGCCCAGCGCCGGCTGTGGTTCCTGTACAAACTGGAAGGCCCCTCGGCCACCTACAACATGCCGCTGGCGCTGCGCCTGTCCGGCCGGGTGGACGCCGAGGCGCTGCGCGCCGCGCTGGACGACGTCGTCGGCCGGCACGAGTCGCTGCGCACCGTCTTCCCCGAGCGCGACGGCGAACCGCAGCAGCGGGTAGTCCCCGCCGATGAGGCGCGGATCGCCTGGCGGACCCGGGAGGCCGCCGAGGCGGAACTCGGCCGCCTGCTGGAGGAGGCCGCCGGCCACCCCTTCGACCTGGCCGCGGAGATCCCGGTCCGGGCCGAGCTGCTGCGGATCGGCGCGGAGGAGTCGGTGCTGCTGGTGCTGATGCACCACATCGCCGGCGACGGCTGGTCGATGGGGCCGCTCGCCCGCGACCTGGTGGCCGCCTACACGGCGCGGACCCGCGGCGCGGTCCCGGAGTGGGCGCCGCTCCCCGTCCAGTACGCCGACTACGCCCTGTGGCAGCGCGAGCTGCTCGGCGCCGAATCCGACCCGGAGAGCCTGCTCAACGCCCAGCTCGGCTACTGGCGGACCAGGCTCGACGGGCTGCCCGAGCAGATCGCGCTGCCCGCCGACCGGCCCCGCCCGGCCACCGCCACCTACCGCGGTTCGCACCTGGAAGTGGAGGTCGGGGCCGACGTGCACCGCGCGGCGGCCGAGTTCGCGCGCGCCTCCGGCGCCACCGTGTTCATGGTGCTGCAGGCCGCCATGGCGGCGCTGCTCACCCGGATGGGGGCGGGCACCGACATCCCGCTCGGCGCGCCCGTCGCGGGCCGCACCGACCAGGCCTTGGACGACCTGGTCGGGTTCTTCGTCAACACCCTGGTGCTGCGCACCGACACCTCCGGGAACCCGCCGTTCGCCGAACTGGTGGCCCGGGTCAAGGAGACCGCCCTGGAGGCCTACGCCCACCAGGACGTGCCCTTCGAATACCTGGTGGAGGACCTCAACCCGCGCCGCTCCGCCGCCCACCACCCGCTCTACCAGGTGAGCTTCGCACTGCAGAACGTGGACGAGGCCCGGTTCGAGCTGCCCGGGCTGCGGGTCGGCGGCGAAGGGGTCAGCACCGGGGTGTCCCGGGTCGACCTCACCGTCCTCGTCGGCGAGCGGCACGGCGCGGACGGCGCCCCCGGCGGGCTGACCGCGACCGTGGAGTACTCCACCGACCTGTTCGACCGGGCCACCGTGGAGCGGCTGATGGCCCGCTGGGCCCGGCTGCTGCGCGCCGCCGTGGCCGACCCCGCCCGGCCCATCGGCCACCTCGACGTCCTGGAGGGCGGCGAGGCGGACCGGGTGCTGGCGGCGGGGCGGGGCGCCGAACCGCGGGCCGCCGCCACCACCCTGGCCGGGGTCTTCCGGGACCAGGTGCGCAGCGCCCCCGGGGCGGTCGCGCTCACCGCGGACGGCGCCGACCTGACCTACGCCGAACTGGACGCGCGCGCCAACCGGCTCGCGCACTGGCTGATCGGCCGGGGCATCGGCCCCGAGCGGCGGGTCGGCCTGTCCCTGCCGCGCACCGCCGACCTGGTGGTGGCGATCCTCGCGGTGCTCAAGGCCGGCGGCGTCTACGTGCCCATCGACCCCTCCTACCCCGAGGAGCGGATCGCGTTCATCCGCGCCGACGCCGCACCCGCGCTGGTACTGGACGAGGAGGCGCTGCGCTCCCTCCCCGACGGGCTGCCCGACGGCGACCCGGGGGAGCGGTGCGCACCGGACAACGCCGCCTACGTCATCTACACCTCGGGGTCGACCGGCACCCCCAAGGGCGTCGTGGTCTCGCACCGCAACGTCACCGCGCTGCTGGAGACGGCGCACCGCTGGTTCGACTTCGACGGCACCGACGTGTGGGCGCTGTTCCACTCCACCGCGTTCGACTTCTCGGTGTGGGAGATCTGGGGCGCGCTGTCCCGCGGCGGCCGGCTCGCCGTGGTCCCCTTCGACGTCAGCCGGGCCCCCGCGCGGCTGCTGGAACTGCTGGTCGAGCAGGGGGTGACGGTGCTCAACCAGACGCCGTCGGCCCTCTACCAGCTGCTCGCCGCCGAACCCGAGGACGGCACCCCCGGCCTGCGGCTGCGCACCGTCGTCTTCGGCGGCGAACCGCTGGACTCGGCGCGGCTGGCCGACTGGTACGCCCGGCACCCGGCCGACCGGACCCGGCTGGTCAGCGTGTACGGCATCACCGAGACCACGGTGATCGACACCGGGTACCGGCGGGAGCCGGGCGACACGACCGGGGTCGCGGCGATCGGCCGGGCCTTCCCCGGCGTCCGGGTGTACCTGCTGGACGAGCGGCTGCGGCCGGTCCCCGACGGCGCCCCCGGCGAGCTGTACGTGGCCGGCCCGGGGGTGACCCGCGGCTACATGGGCCGTCCCGGGCTGACCGCCGAACGCTTCGTCGCCGACCCGTTCGGCGCCCCCGGCGAGCGGATGTACCGCTCCGGCGACCTGGCCCGGTGGAACGCCGGCGGTGAACTGGAGTTCGTCGGGCGCGGCGACGACCAGGTGAAGCTGCGCGGTTTCCGGATCGAACTCGGCGAGGTCGAGGCGGGGCTGCTGGCCCACCCGGACGTCGCCGAGGCCGTGGCGGTGGTGCGCGAGGACGAGCCGGGCGACCGGCGGCTGGTCGGATACGTGGTGCCGGAGCGGCGCGGCGGCGCCGACCTGGACCGGCTGGCCGAGGAGGCGCGGCAGGCGCTGCGGGCGCGGCTGCCGCAGTACATGGTGCCCTCCGCCGTCGTCGGACTGGACGCGCTGCCGCTCACCGTGAACGGCAAGCTCGACAAGCGGGCGCTGCCCGCGCCCGCGGGGGCGGGCCCGGCCGCCGGCCGGGCGCCGCGCACCCCGCAGGAGGAGCTGCTGTGCGACCTGTTCGCCGAGGTCCTCGGGGTGCGGCAGGTCGGCGTCGACGACGGCTTCTTCGACCTGGGCGGGCACTCGCTGCTCGCCACCCGGCTGGTCGGCCGGATCGCCGCGGTGCTCGGCGTGGAGCTGCCCATCCGGGTGCTGTTCGAGGCCCCCACGGTCGCCGGGATCGCCCGCCGGCTGGAGGTCGACGGCCAGGAGAGCGCGTTCGACGTGCTACTGCCGCTGCGCGCGCACGGCGACCGGGCGCCGCTGTTCTGCGTGCACCCGGCGGGCGGGATGAGCTGGCCCTACACCGGCCTGCTGCCGTACGTGGACCGGGACGTGCCGGTCTACGGGCTGCAGTCGCGGCACCTCGACGGCCGGGACCCGCTCCCAGAGACCCTGGAGGAGATGGTCGGCGACTACGTCGAGCAGATCCGCCGGGTCCGCCCGGACGGCCCCTACCACCTGCTCGGCTGGTCGTTCGGCGGCCTGGTGGCGCACGCCATCGCCGCGCGGCTGGAGGCGGAGGGCGCGGAGGTCGGCCTGCTCATCCTGCTCGACGCCTACCCGCCGCGCGAGGCGGAGCGGGTGCTCGCCGAGCACGCGCCGGTCACCGAGCCGTCCGTCCTCTACCGGGAGCTGCTCCAGCTGTTCGACATCGACGCCGCGGAGATCGGCGAGGGCGACCTCGACCACGACCGCTTCCTGGACCTGCTGCGCACCCGGAACACGGCGCTGCGCAGCCTGGACCGCGAGCAGGTCGAGACCCAGATCGCGGTGATGATGAACAACATCCGGGTGGGTGCGGAATTCCCGGAGGCGCAGGTCGCGGCCCCGGCGCTGATCGTCGCCGCCGGCGAGGGGCCGGACCGGGTGCTCACCCCCGATTCGTGGCGGGAGCTGCTGACCGGCCGGACCGAATTCCGCGCCGTCCACTGGCCGCACGCGCGGATGCTGCAGCCCGAACCGCTGCGCGACATCGGCCCGATGGTCGCGGACGCCCTCGACCGCGCCGACGGCCGGAGCTGAGCACCGGGCGGGCCGCCCGCGCGGCGGCCCGCCCGGCCCCGCCCGTTCCCACCCCACCCCACCACGCCCTCACGCTGGGAGAACGCCATCCTTCCCCGACCGCTGACCAACGCCCTCTACGGCCTCTACGCCACCCACGTACTGCACATGGCCGACCGGCACGGCGTGTTCGCGCACCTCGCCGCCGGACCGGCCACCGCCGCCGAGACGGCGGCCGCGCTCGGCCTCGACCCGGACACCCTGGAGCGGCTGCTGCTGGTCCTGGAGGCGTTCGAACTCGTCGAGCGCGACGACCGGAACCGCTACGGGCTCCCCACCGAACTGGCCCCCTACCTGGACCGCGGCGGGGACCGGCACATCGGCGCGATGAGCGCGCACATGGTCAACGGCGCCGCCGCCCAACTGGGCCGCCTCGACGCCTACCTGACCCGCGGCAAGGCGGGGGTCGACGCCGACCTCCCCGCGCCCTTCGACGTCATCTACGCCACCCCGGAGTCGACCCGGGAGTTCCTGGACGCCATGTGGCAGATCGGCTTCGACGTCTCCGCCGAACTGGTGCGCCTGGCCGACCTGGGCGGGGTGCGGCACCTGGTCGACGTCGGCGGCGCGAGCGGCGCGTTCTGCGTCAGCGCGCTGCGCGCCCACCCCGGGCTCGCCGCGACCGTGTACGACCTGCCGCAGGTCGGCCCCTACCTGGCCGAGCGCACCGAGGAGTACGGCCTGGCCGGGCGGCTGGAGTTCGCCCCCGGTGACTTCTTCCGGGCGGCGGAGCTGCCCGAGGCCGACTGCCTGGCCTTCGGCTACATCCTCTCCGACTGGACCGACGACACCTGCCGGGAGCTGCTCGCCAAGGCCCACCGGGCGTGCGCCGACGGCGGCCGGGTGCTGGTCATGGAGCGGCTGTTCGACGAGGGGCGGCGCGGCCCGCTCGCGACCTCGGTGATGAACCTGTCGATGCACGTCGAGACCGAGGGGCGGCACCGCACCGCCGGCGAGTACGCGGACCTGCTGTCCGAGGCCGGGTTCGGCGACTGCCGGGTGCTCCGCTCCAGCCAGGACAAGCACCTGGTGGTCGGGTACAAGACCCGGCCCTGAGACGCGTCCCCCGCTCCGCACGACCCCCGAGACACCCCACCCGATACGGCGGTGAGTGAACCATGGAACGGATCCGTGCCCCGCGGTCCCTGTCCGACGAATGCGAAGAGGCCATCCGGCTCCAGGCGGCCGGCGGCCGCCTCGCCCTGAGCGGGCGCGACCGGCGGCGCCTGGCCCTGCTGCACGCGGCCGCGTCGGCCGGCACCGGCGAGGACGACGAGGTCCTGGCCCTGCTGACCCGCTCGTTCCGCACCGGGCGGCCGATCCCCGCCTACTACCGCTACACCGACCTGCACGCCTTCGACTGGTTCCTGCGCCGGCACGGGGACCCGGTGCCCGCGGCGGCGGTGGCGCTGGACGCGGTGCTGGCGGAGCTGGCCGGCATCGAGGAGCGCCACGCCCGGGAGGCGGCGCCGGTGCCCGAGGTCATCGCGGAGCGCATCGCCCTCCTGGCCGAGCTGCGCGCCTGGATCGCCGACCTCCCGGTGGACCCGGGCGCCGGGGCGACGCTGTCCGGCGCCGCCGCGGCCGCCGCGGCCGACCCCCGGACCGCGCTCGGGCTGGACGTGCTGCGCCGCGGCACCGGCTTCCCCATGTCGGACCGGCACGACGAGCACGTCTTCCTCCGCTCGGTGCACGCCTGCGAGCTGGTGTTCTTCCTGATCCGCCGGGCCGCGCTGCACGCGGTCCGGGCGATCGCGGCGCCCGGCGCCGACCGGAAGGAGGCGCTGCACTGGCTCGGCGCCCTGGGCCGCTACGCCGAACTGCCCAACCGGATCTTCGCGGTGCTGCGCACCCTCACCCCCGCGTCGTTCATGGAGTTCCGGGAGGCCACCGGCGACGCCAGCGCCGTGCAGTCGCTCAACTACCACCTGATGGAACTGGTGCTGTACGGGTTCGACCCGGAGAAGGAGGAGGTGCTGCGCCGCTTCGAGCACCTGAGGCCGCTGGCCGAGCCGCCGCTGCGGGACGCCTTCCCGCTGCGCGCCGCGGTCGCGGCGGACGGCGGCGCGGAACTGGCCGCGGCGCACGCGGCGGCCGAGCGCCCGCTGCTCACCTGGCGCGGCCGCCACTACGGCTTCGGCCGCCGCTACCTCGCCGACGTCGAGGGCTCCGGAGGCACCGAGGGCGCCGCCTACCTCAAGCGCTTCGTCGCCAAGGACTACCCCCCGCCCACCCGCCCGACCCCCGAACCGGACCCCCTCGCCGCCTTCGGCCACCGCTGAGCCGCCGAGCGGCGCCGCCCCGCGCGGGGCCGGCGGTCAGCGGGCCGGGACCTCGGAGGCGCCTTCGGGGGCGTGCAGCAGCGCCTCGGGGAGGTAGTCGGAGGTGACTTCGAGCCGCCAGCCGTGCGCCTGGACCGCCAGGGCGGCCAGTGCGATCACCCCGACCGGGAGCAGGGTCCCGGGTGCGGCGTCTCCGTCGGCCTCCATCGCTTCGCGGTGGCGCACCAGGTGCTCGGCCAGTGCCCGCTCGAACGCGGCCTGGTCGTCCTCCAGCAGCACGCGCAGCAGGCGCTGCTCGGGGCTCAGCCCGCCGGCGGAGTCCAGCCCCCGGGCGGCCCGGGCGCGCTCTTCGGCGCCGGGCCTGCACAGCACGCTCCGGGGGTGGCCGGGGCGGGGGCCGCCGCCGTTCAGGTAGATGCGGAGCGCGTCGATCTGCGCCAGGTCGGCCGGGTCCGGTTCGGGCTTCATCCGCGCGTAGGGCAGCCCCTCGTGGAACTGGGGCGCGAAGTCTTCGCGCAGCAGCGGTCCGATCATCCGGCCCGGTTCCCAGAGGACGCGGCCGACCAGGCACATCGCGAACGCCTCGGCCCAGAGACCGGGGCTGGGGGCCAGGTCGATGCCGTATTCGAGGGTGATGTTCTCCTCGGAGTCGTCGTCCATGTTGGTGAGCCGGCCGTAGACGAGCGGGAAGGGGATGTCGAAGTCGCCGTCGGGGAAGAGGCTCCGGTCCAGTGCGCCGAAGCAGGCCTCGGCCGCGGTGGCCAGCACCTTCCGGGTGAAGGCGGGGTCGGAGGCGAGCGCGGGGTCCTCCACGGAGCGGGCGGCCACGTGGTCGAAGAGGTCGCGCCCCATCGCCCGCATCGCCTGCAGCCCCGACGAGTTGTACCTCAGGCCGATGTAGTGGCGGTCGGCCCGCTTTTCAATGTCCGCCAGGGCCCGGGTGATCCGGTCTTCGCCGACACCGTGGCGCTCGATCCGCTGCACGTTTCCGCTCTCCGTCCTCTGGGCCGCGTGGTAACGGCGTGCACACTATCGGCGCCCGCGGACGTTCCCTGCGGACGGGCCCGGGCGCCTCCGTTCGGGCCCGCCCGCCGGTGGGCGGGCCCGAGGCGCTGCCGCCGGCGCCGCGCTCACCCGAGCGGCCGGACCGCCTTCGTGCGGCGCAGGCTCGCGGAGATGAGCCTGTGCCGTGCGCGGTCCGGAACCGGCTGCGCGGGGGGCTCCCGCAGATCACGGTTCTCGCCCGCGTCCGGGCCCGCGGCGAAGGCCTCCGAGCGGACCATGGCAGCGGTCTCCGTGCGGCTCGGCAAGGTCATTGCTGTCACTCTCCTGCAATCCCCGAGGGGTTCCCGGCCCGCCCTGATGCGGACCCTCATCCATGACGACGCGGGCGAGGACGGCCTATGACGCGATATGCGGCGGAAATAGAGGAAAGTTCCCGCCTCCGGCCGCTGGGCGGAGTGCGCACGGGAGGCGGCCCGCCGGATGCGGAAAGGGGACCCGGGAAACCCGGATCCCCTCTCTGAGCCGCGTCGGGACGGCGGGATTTGAACCCACGACCCCTTGACCCCCAGTCAAGTGCGCTGCCAAACTGCGCTACGTCCCGTGTGTCCGCTGCGGCGCCGTGCGCCGCCTGCCGACGGAGAGAGACTCTACCGCATTTCACCGGGGAACCGCGCATCGTGCGGGGACGGTCAGGGGACGGTCAGGGGACGGCCCGGGGGCGGAGGCTGTGCTGGTGGCCGGTGGCGGCCAGGTGGAGGGCGAACTCGTCGGGGGTGAGGGCGTCCCGGCCGAGGGCGTCGGCCAGGGCGCGGACCAGGCCGCCGGCTCCGGCCAGGCGCAGGACCCGGCGCTCGGGGGCGTCCTCGCGCATGAAGCGGGTCAGCACCGTGCCTGCGGCCGGGTCGTCGCGGTCGGGGAAGGCGGCCCCGTCCGGGCGGGGGCGGCCGAACCGGGGGCCGGGGGCCAGCACGCGCAGGGAGAACGCGTCGCCGCGGCCCAGCCCGAACCAGGAGCCGCGGCCGGAGCCGCCGACCTCGACCACCTCGGGCAGCGCGTCGAAGAGGACCAGCAGCACGTCCGGGGCGAGGCGGTCGCGGCGCAGCTCCCGCACGGAGCCGCGGCCCCCGCCTGCGTAGGCGGTGACCTGCGGCTCCGGTCCGGTCTCGACCAGGTGTGAGCGGATGAGCAGGCCCGCCTCGGGGCGGTGCGCCCGTCCGGCCCGGACCGCGGCGGTGCGCAGCGCCGCGTCGATCCGGTCCTCGGGGGCACCGGGGCCGCCCGGGAGGCCGGGGCAGGCGGCGCCGGCCAGCAGGGCGTCGATCCAGGCGTGGTCGGTGCGGAACGGGCACAGGCTCTCCGGGGGGAGCATGTCCGGGTGCGGTACCAGGTAGCGCAGCGGGACGCCGTGCAGCAGGGCGAGCCGCTCCAGGTGCGGGGCGAGCGCCGCGGCGGCGTGCTCGGCGGCCCCGGCCAGGGCGGCCCCGCCCCCCGGCCGGTCCAGGGCCGTGGCGGCCTCGGCCCGGGCCAGCAGCCGGTCGAAGGGCTCGGCCGGAGGCGGCGCCCCCTCGGCCAGGATGCGGCCGAACTCCTCGGCGGCGAGGCCGGACGGGAGCGGGGCGCCCGGGCGGGGGCTCCGCTCGGTGATCCCGGCGGCCCGGGCGGCCAGCCTCCGGCGGGCGCGGGCGAGGGCCCGGGTCTGCTCGGGGCAGGACCGGGCGGCGTCCTGCCCCAGCCGCCAGGCGGCGGCCAGGGAGACGTCGAACGCGCCGTCCTCGCCGCGGAGCAGCGCCTCCTCGGCGGTGTGCGGGGCGGCGGCCTCCTCCGGTGCGGGGAGGGGGGTCTCGGCGGGGACGGCGGGCCCCCGGTACCAGGCGTGGGTCCGCTCCCCGGAGGGCAGGCGGTGCGGTACCGGGACGTAGCCCCGGCGGAGCCGGTCGGCGGTTCCGTCCGGCGCCCCTTCGGGCGGCGGGAGCCGCAGCGACGCGCCCCGCAGGGCGGGTCTGCTCCGGCGGGCCGGCTCCGGGCCGGGTGCGCCGCCGGCGGGTCCGCCGTGCCGGAAGGACCACGACACCAGGCTGTGCAGCCGGACGGCCCGCACGGCGCCCGGCCCCTCCGGGGGCAGCGGGTGGCCGTCGAGGGAGACCAGGTGGGCGGTGTAGCGGCCGGGCCCGGAGGGGAACCGGTTGGCGGTGACCACGGTCTGGCCCTCCCCGGGCTGTCCCGCGGTGGGCCGGGTGTGCGTCAGGTAGGGCGCTTCGCCGCTCTTCGGGGCGACCGCGGCGAACAGCGCGGCCGGCACGTCCACGGTCCGGCAGGGGGAGTCCGGGGCGCCGGGCGCCTCCGGGGCGGGGCCGGCCACCCCCTCCTCGGCCGGGTGGAGCAGGTCGCGCACGGTGCGTTCGGCGGCTCGCCCGGTCGCGCCGGGGTCCTCGGGGAGCTCGCCCTCGGCGAAGACGAGCAGCGCGAGTCGCGGCGCGCGCCCCCGGCCGCCGTCCAGGGTGTCCGGGGGGAGCGAGACATGGGCGAGCGTGCGGTGGAAGTCGCCCTCGGCGCCGTCCGGCGGGTGGCAGGCGGGCACCGCGCCGGGGGCCGGCGGGGGCGGGGCGGCCCCCCTTCCCGCTGAGGGCGGGTCGGCGGCCCCGGAGAGGGGGCGCTCCGCCGCACGGGCACGGCGGTGGGAGGCGTCCGGGTCTCGTCGGGTGGAGGGGCGTACGGGCACGGGAGGGGTCCCAATCTCGGAGCGATGGCGGTGACCGGACCGGGGAGGGCCGAGCGGAGCGGGAGCCGGCCGCGGATTTCCGCTTTTCCGGTCGCGAAAAGGGATACCACGTGCTTCACCGCACTGCGACCGGTTCGAAACCCTATGTGGCGATCGAGGGGTGCACTTTCACACTTCGGAAGTTATTTGCCCTTAATGTCGTGAATGAGTTTTGTATGCGGCCGCTGTTCCCGTGAAGCGGTGGGGGTGAAAGGCGTTTTTCGGCGGACCGCTAAGGAGGGGAAGGGGGCTCCCGGGAGCCCCCTTCCGGCCGGGCGGAGCGTCCGCCGCCGCCCATCGCCCGAACCCCGGCGGCGGCCTGCCCCTCCTGGCGGGCGTGCCGGCCGCGCGCGGCCGCCCGGCGATACCCGCCCTGGCTCCTCCTCGCCGAGCGCGCCGCCGCCCGCGCTCCGGACCACGGTCGGCCGGACCGCTCCCGGGGGCCGCCCGGTCCCGGCCGGCGGAATACCGGCGCCCGGCTCCGCCGCCGCTGCGGCCGCGGACCTCCCGGCCCGCCCGCCGGCCGGGAGGAACCTGCACCGGCGCGGCGCTCAGTGCGCGCTGTGCGCGGGACGCTCCGGATGCTCCGAGGAGCCGCCGGGCGGCCCGCCCTCCGGCGCGGAGCCGCGCAGCGCCACCGCCGCCGCCCCGGCCAGTGCGAGGGCGGCCGCCGCCCCGGCCCAGCCGGCGGTGTTCAGCCCCGCCATGAACGCCTCCTCGGCCCGGACCAGCACCCCGCCGGGGACCTCGCCGGCCACGGAGGCGGCCCCGGCCAGGCTGCCCTCCACCGCCCGGGCGGTGGAGGCGGGCAGGCCGGCCAGGGCCTCGGGGCCCATCCGGGCGGAGTAGACGGCTCCGGCGAGGCTGCCCACCAGGGCGACGCCCGCCGCCAGGCCGAGCTCCTGCACCATCTCCGAGACGGCCGAGGCCGAACCGGCCTTCTCCGGCGGCGCGGCGCCGACCACCAGGTCGGTGCCGAGTGCCGCGATCGCCCCCAGCCCCAGGTAGACCAGGGAGAACGCGGCCACCACCGGGCCCGGGCCGGCGCCGGGCCCGACCGCCCCCAGCAGGGCGTAGCCGACCGCGGAGAGCACCAGCACCCCCGCCAGCACCGACCCCGGCCGGACCCACCGGGTCAGCACCGGCGCCGCGATCGCCGAGACCACCATCATCAGCGCGGGCGGCCCGAACCAGAGGCCGGCCGCCATCGGGGACAGCCCCTCCACCAGCTGCAGGTACTGCGTGGTGAGCAGCATGGTCCCGCCCACGCCCACCAGGCCGACCAGCATCACGGCCAGGGCCGTGGTGAAGGCGCGGCCACCGAAGAGGGAGAGGTCCAGCAGCGGGTCGTCCAGGGAGCGCTGCCGGCGCGCGAACAGCACGGCGAAGACCGCGGCGGCCGCCGCCGCGGCGAGCACCGCCGGGGACGCCCCCTCCTTGGCGAACCCCTTGACCGCGTAGACCGCCGGCAGGACCGCGGCCAGGGACAGGGCGACGCTGGGCAGGTCGAACCGGCCGCGCCGGACGGCGCGCTGCTCCGGCAGCAGGAACGGGGCCAGCGCCAGCATCGCCCCGATCACCGGGACCGCGAGCAGGAAGGCCGAACCCCACCAGAAGCGCTCCAGGAGCGCGCCGCCGACCAGCGGCCCGGCGGCCATCCCGCCGGCGAAGAACGTGGTCCACAGCCCGATGGCCAGCGCCCGCTGCCGCGGGTCGCGGAACATGTCGCCGATCAGCGCCAGGGTGGACGGCATCAGGGTGGCGCCGGCCGCGCCCAGCACGGCGCGGGCGGCGATGAGCAGCTCCGGGGTGGGCGCGTAGGCGGCCGCCACCGAGGCCGCCATGAAACCGGTGCCGCCGATCATCAGCAGGCGCCGCCGCCCGATCCGGTCGCCCAGCGTCCCCATGGTGATGAGCAGGCCGGCGATCAGGAACCCGTAGGCGTCCACGATCCACAGCTCCTGGGTCCCGCTGGGGCGCAGGTCCACCGCGAGCGAGGGCAGCGCCAGGTGCAGCACGGTGAGGTCCAGCCCCAGCAGCACGGTCGGCAGGGCGAGGACGGCCAGGCCCGCCCACTCCGCGGGCCCGGCCCGGAGCCCGTTCCGGTCGGTCATGAAGGATCCCTTCGTCGTCGAGGAGCCTTCAGCCTGGGAAGGGCCGCGCACGGGGCGCGCACGGACGGCTGGGGGCGGCGGGCGAAGGCCGCGGAGAACCGGATGCGGCCGCCCTCGGGCCTGCGGTCATCCGTTCCCCCGCACGCCGATGAACCGGTTCTTCGCCGCGCGGCCGGCGCCGGCCGCGCTCCGGTGCGGCCTGGCGGGGCCGGGGCCTCGGCGGCCGCTCCGCGCACCCGGCCGGGCGGCGCCGACCGGGCCGGAGCCGTGGGCGTTCCCGACCGGCGGTCCGGCCGGGCGCTTCTGCGGGCGGCACGGGTCCACCGCCGCGGAGCGCACCGGCGGCCGCGGCGGAGAGCGCCCCGGACCGCCGGAACCGGGGAGCGGCCGGGGCGTCTAGGCTGGGCGCATGCGTTACGGGGTGCTCGGTCCGCTGGAGGTGCGGGATTCCGGCGGCCGGCGGGTGGCGGTCCCGGAGGCGAAGGTCCGGGCCGTCCTGGCCGTCCTGCTGGTGCACGGGGGCGCCCCGGTCTCCGCCGACCGGCTGATCGAGGACCTCTGGGAGGGGCGCCCGCCCGGGAACCCGCGCAACACCCTGCAGACCAAGATCTCCCAGCTCCGCCGGGTCCTCGGCGCCGACCAGGTGGTACACACCCCGGCCGGCTACCGGATCCGCCTGGAGGAGGGCCGGCTCGACGCGGACCGGTTCCGGCGCGCCGCCGAGGAGGCGCACCGCGCCGGCGGCCCGAGCGAGCGGGCCCGGCTGCTCACCGGGGCGCTCCGGCTGTGGCGGGGCCCGGCCTACGCGGACCTCGCCGACGCGGCGTTCACCCGGGCCGAGGCCGCCCGTCTGGAGGAGCTGCGCCTGGACGCGGCCGAGTGCCTGGCCGAGGCGCGCATCGAACTCGGCGACGCCGACGGCGCCCTCCCCGACCTGCGGGAACTGGTCGGCGGGCACCCGCTGCGGGAGCGGCTGCACGCCCTGCACATGCGGGCCCTGTACCAGGCCGGCCGCAGGCGGGAGGCCCTGGACGCCTTCCGCGCACTGCGGGACCGGCTCCGCGACGAGCTCGGCGTCGACCCCGGCCCGCAGGTCGGCGAGGTCCACACCGCGATCCTGCGCGGGGAGGCCGCGCGCCCGGCCCCGCCGCCCCGCCCGGAGGAGCGCCCGCGCAGCAACCTGCCCGCACCGGCCACCCCGCTGATCGGCCGGGAGGAGGAGGTCGGCCGGCTGCACCGGGCGCTCCGCGCCCCGGACGGCGGCCGCCTGCTGACCGTGACCGGCCCCGGCGGCGTCGGCAAGACCCGGCTGGCGGTGGCCGCGGTGCGCTCGCTGCGCCCGGAGTTCCCCGGCGGCGCCTGGCTGGTCGAACTCGCCGGGGTGGACCGCCGCTGCACGGCCGCCGACATCGCCGAGCGGGTCGTCACCGTGCTGGGGCTGTGCGAGGGCGCCGCCGGCGCGGAGCCGGCCGGGATGGTGGAGTGGCTCTGCGGCGCGCTCGCCGAGCAGCGGCTGGTCCTGCTGCTGGACAACTGCGAGCACGTGGTGGCGCAGGTCGCCGAGGTGGCCGGCGCGCTGCAGGCCGCCGCCCCCGAGGTGCGCACCGTGGTCACCACCCAGGAGGCCCTGGACGTTCCCGGCGAGACGGTGCTGCCGCTTCCGCCGCTGGCCCTGCCGGCGGACTCCCCCGGCGGGGGCGCGGAGCGGATCGCCGCCGCGAGCGCGGTGCGGCTCTTCACCGAGCGGGCCCGGGCCGCCTCCCCGGGGTTCGAGCTGACCGGGGAGAACGCCCCCGCCGTCGCCGCGATCTGCCGCCGGCTGGACGGCATTCCGCTCGCCATCGAGCTGGTGGCGGCCCGGATCCGCGCGCTCGCCCCCGAGCGGATCGCCGCCGGGCTGGACGACCGCTTCGCCCTGCCCACCGGCCCGGGCCGCGGCCGCCCCACCCGGCAGCAGACGCTGCGCGCGATGATCGACTGGAGCTGGGGGCTGCTGGCCGGCGAGGAGCGCGCCGTCCTGCGCCGCCTGGCGGTGAGCCCGGACGGGGCCACCCTGGAGGCCGCCCGGGCCCTCTGCGCCGGCGGGCCCCCGGGCGGCGGCGTGCTCGACGTGCTCTCCCGCCTGGTCGACCGGTCGCTGGTGGTCCGGAACGGCGACCGGTTCCGGCTGCTGGAGTCGGTCGCCGCCTACAGCGCCGAGCGGTTGGCGGAGGCGGGGGAGGCCGAGGAGGCGCGCCTCCGGTTCACCGGCTTCCACACCGAGCGGGCGGAGTCGGCGGACGAGCGGCTGCGCGGAGCGGGGCAGCGCCGCGCCCTGGCGGAGCTGGACGCCGAGACGGTCAACCTGCGCCGCGCCCTGGAGCTGGCGCTGCGCCGGGCGGACGCCGGGCCGGCGCTGCGCCTGGCCAACGCGCTGGCCTGGTACTGGACGCTGCGCAGCCGGCGGAGCGAGGCGCGGCGCTCGCTGGCCGCCGCGCTCGCGCTCCCGGGCGGCCCGCCGGACGCGCGCGCCGTCGCCGGGGCCTGGCTGGCCTCCTTCGAGGGGCGCCCGGACCGGGCCGACGCGGCCGGCCCGGCGCTCCGCGCCCGGCTGCTCTGCGCGGTGGGGACCGCCCTCTACCGGGAGGGCGACCGGGGCGCGGCGCTCCGCTTCGTCGAGGAGGCGCTGGCCGCCGCCCGCGCGGCCGGCGACCGGTGGGCCGAGGCCGCCGCGCTGGCGGAGCGCGCCGACCACCGGGCCGACGCGGGGGAGTCCGCCGCCGCACGGGCGGACGCCCGGCGCAGCGCCGAGCTCTTCGGCGCCGCCGGGGACCGGTGGGGGCGGCTGCGGGCCGGCGGTTCGCTGGCCCGCGCCGCGGGGACGGAGCGGGACCGCGCCGCCGCCGCGGCCCTGCTCGAGGAGGGCCTGCGCGGCGCCGAGGAGCTGGGGCTGTGGGGCGAGGCGGTCGAGGTGCTGCTCTGCCTGGGGCACGCGGCCGCGGACCGGGGCGACGCGGCGGCCGCGCGGGGCCTCTACGGGCGGGCGCTCCGCCTCGCCGCGGAGCGCTCCTACGAGCGGGGCGCGGCGGAGGCCGCCGCCCGGCTGGCGGCGGTGGCCGGGCCCCGGCCGGAAGAGGCCGCTGCGGCGGCGCCGTCGCGCTGAGCCGGGGCCGGTGCCCCCGGAGGGCGCGGGACCGCTCTGCGAGCGCTCAGAAGTCGGAGGAGAACTCCGCTCTGTCGCCCTCCTCGAAGACCGATCCGAAGGGCCCGTCCTGGATCTCCTCGGCGGTGACGTGGGAGTGGAGCAGGGCGCTCAGCGAGCGGCCGGTGCGGCGCCGGTCGGGGCTGCGCGCCGCGTTGACCGCCACCGTCCAGCCGTCGGGGTCGCCGGTGTCGGCCACCCAGTAGCCCACGTCGCCGTTGTCGGTCAGCAGGCAGGGGAACAGGCGCGATTCGTCGACGTACTCGGGAAGGTCCTCGTCCGAGTAGATGCCGATCAGTTCCGCGAGGACGCCGCGGAAGAACCGGTCGGCGCGGAGGAGGTTCGCGTTCCCGATCCCCAGGGGGTGGGGCACCGAGAAGAAGTCGGAGAACGTTCCGGGGGAACCGACGCGCACAGCGCCTTGTAGTCGTTCGGCAGCGGGTGGCCGAGGGCCTTTTCGATCACGGCCCAGTCCAGGGACCAGTAGACCGGTGCGTAGGGGCCGGTGAAGTCGATGATGTCCTGGACGTGCCGCTCCGGGCCGGTCATTCCGCTCCTCCTCGCTCGGGGGCCTCTCGGCGGTGCGGCCCCCCGGGGGGAGGCCCGCCGCGGACGGTACCGGGCCCCGGTGACTACGGGCCCGCCGGTCCGGCGGGCCCGGACGGGGGCCGCTCCGGCAGCGCCCCGGCGAGGACCGCGGCGACGGCCCTGCGGACCTCCTCGGCGTCCGGCGGTGCGCTTCCCCGGGCGGCGAAGAGCAGGTGGGCGGCGCCGACCAGGGCCGGGGCGAGGGCGCCGACGTCGGCGCCGGCCGCGATGCGGCCCCGCTCCCGCTCGGCGGCGAGGTAGCCGGCGACCATCCCGGCGGCCTCGGTGAGCAGCGGGACGCCGGCCGAGCCGGCCTCGCGCAGCCGGGCGCGGAGCCCGTCGCGGAACACGGCGAGCGCCACGACGGCCACGGCGACCGGCCCGAACAGCTCGGTCAGCGCGCCGGCGAGGTTGCCGGCGACGGTGCCGGTCCCGGCGGAGCCGCGCAGGGCGTCGGACCAGGCGCCGAGCCGGCCGATGCGGTCGAGCACCAGTTCGGCGAGGAAGGCGTCGAAGTCGGCGAAGTGCCGGTGCAGCACGCCTTTGGCGCAGCCCGCCTCCGCGGTGACAGCCCTGCTGGTCAGCGTGTTCGCCCCGTCGCGGAGCAGGACGCGCTCGGCGGCGCCGAACAGCTGCTCGCGCACGTCGCGGATGTGCACCCCGGTCGGCACGGTGCGCCCTCCCCTTCTCTTCGGTCCCTTTCGCCGGGGCGGCCCCGGTTGTCGAGTGGGCACGTGCCCACTAAGGTGGGCGCATGCCCACTCTACCTCCGGAGCGGCCGGACGGCTCCGCGGACCGGGCCCACCGGGACCGGCGGACGGCCGAGTCGTTCGGCGCGGATCCCGAGCGCTACGACCGGTCCCGGCCCCGCTACCCCGACGCCCTGGTGGAGCGGATCACCGCCGGCGCACCCGGGCCCGACCTCCTCGACGTCGGCTGCGGCACCGGCATCGCGTCCCGGCAGTTCCGGGCGGCCGGCCACCGCGTCCTCGGCGTCGAGCCCGACGAGCGGATGGCCGCCTTCGCCCTGCGCACCGGGATCGGCGTCGAGACGGCCGCGTTCGAGGACTGGGACCCAGCCGGGCGGCGGTTCGACGCGGTCGCCTCCGGGACCGCCTGGCACTGGGTGGACCCGGAGGCCGGCGCCGCCAAGGCGGCGCGGGTGCTGCGGCCCGGCGGCCTGCTGGCGCTCTTCTGGCACGTCTTCCGGCTCCCGCCCGGCATCGCGGAGGCCTTCGCCGAGGCCTGCCGCAGAGCGGCCCCCGACGCCCCGTTCGACGTCGGCGCGGTCCGGGACCGGGAGGCCGGCGCCCAGTGGTCGCTGCTCGACGCGGCCGCCGGCGGGATCCGCGCCGCCGGCGGGTTCGGCGCGGCGGAGCGGCTCCGGTTCGACTGGGAGCGCTCCGGCACCCGGGAGGAGTGGCTCGACCGGATGGCCTCCTCGGGCGCGCTGACCCGGCTGCCGCAGGAGCGGGCGGCCCGGGTGCTGGAGGAGGTCGGCGCCGCCGCCGAGGAGACCGGGGGAGACCTCCGCGCGGACTGCGCCACGGTGGCGCTCATCGCGGTGCGGGCAGGCTGACCTGCGCGGTCGCCGCGTCCGCGCGGTCGCACGGGCCCTCGGGGCAGTGCCGGGGAGGGGGCGGGCGGAGACCGCGGTGGTAAGGTCAGGCTCGCCTCATGGACGTGACGACGGGGAGTGAACCGATGGCTCTGCCGGTGCGCGGGACGCGCCTCGAGATCTACCCGCTCCGGCCCCGGGTCCTGGAGGCCGCCGAGGTCGCCCGGGTCACGCCCCGCATGGTGCGGGTGGTCTTCACCGGCCCCGACCTGGAGGGGTTCCGCACCGACAACTTCGCCGACCACGTGAAGCTGTGGTTCCCGAACGAGGAGACCGGCGAGCACGTGCTGCCGCGGGTGGAGAACGACCGGCCGGTCAACTTCCGGGACCCGGGCGCGGTCATCCGGGACTACACCGTGCGCGCCTACGACGCGGAGGCGGGCCGGCTCGTCATCGACTTCGTCGCGCACGACCACGGGCCGGCGGGCCGGTGGGCGATGCGCGCCCGGCCCGGCGACCGCCTCGGCGTCCTGGGGCCGCGCGGCACCGAGCACGTCCCCTCCGGCTTCGGCCACTACCTGATCGCCGCGGACGAGACCGCGCTGCCCGCCGCCGCCCGCCGGCTGGAGGAGCTGCCCCGCGACGCCCGGGTGCACGCCTTCCTCGAGGTCGCCGGCCCGGAGGAGGAGCAGGAGATCGACCTGCCGGAGCGGGCCTCGGTCACCTGGCTGCACCGGGGCGGGCGCGAGCCCGGCACGACCGACCTGCTGCTCCGCGCCGTCGAGGCGCTGGAGTTCCCCGAGGGCGACGTGTTCGCCTGGGCCGCGGGGGAGGCCGGTGTGCTCAAGCCGATCCGCCGCCTGTTCAAGGAGCGCGGCCTGGCCAAGGGCGAGTCCTTCGAGGTGGACGGCTACTGGCGCCGGGGGACGGTCAACCTCGACCACCACCAGGAGGACGAGGACGACTAGTACTGCAACGACACTTCGTGATGCACTCTGCGTCTGTAATGGCTGCTGCGAGCTCGGGCCTGGCTTCTTCTTCGCCACTGGGACCAGGCAAGGGCGTGCCGGGAACCGTTGCGAACCGGAAAGGTGATGCGGTTGAAGAGCCGCCGGGCCTCGTTCATCGTCACGGGCGCCAGGGGATGGCCGGCTACAGTCTCCGCATCCCCCTTTTTGCCTCCGCTCGCAGGATGGCGAGAAAGGCGAGGGCGGCCATGGACAGGGTTATATGCCGATACCATGCGGTGTAGCCGCGGACCTGGTAGTGGCCGAGTCCGGTTTCATTCTTCGCGGCCTGGAAACACTCCTCGACCATCCACCGCGATCCCGCGACCCGCGCAATCTCTTCCAGCGCCGTCCCCGCCGGGCAGAAGCAGATGTAGTAGGCGATGTCCGCGGGGTCGGCGATGCTGCGCCGCGCCAGCAGCCAATGGTCCCATCCTTCACGCCTGAAGGGCCGGACCGCAGCTGCGGCCCAGTCGTAGACGCGCGGGCCGCGGGCGCCGTCGCCGCAGCTCAGACGCTCCCATGCCTCGTCAGGCAAGTCGCTGACCAACTGGTGCGCACGGGCCTGGCCGAAGAATTCCATCGTGATGACCATCTGCGATTTCGGGACGGCCAGGACATGGGGGATGTCGTGGGATTCCAGCCACACCCGGATACGGCTCGTCTGGCCATAGAGTTCATCCGCGGTCACCCATCCGAACGGGATTCCCGCCCCCGCCGCGCGCTGGAGCATGCGTAGGCCCATGTCCGGCTTGGTGGCGAAATCGATGTCATCGCCGATTCCGGCGGCCCGGCAGCGCTCCCGGTCCTCGGTCCAGGACTTGGGAAGGTAGAGTTCCCGGTCGATCAGCGCTCGCCCCCGGTCCGACCCATAGGCCAGGAACACTCCGATCTGGGAATTCTCGATCCGGCCGGCCGTCCCTGAGTACTGGCGCGCCACGCCGGCGGACCGGACCCCTTTCTTGAGGAATCCCGTCTCGTCGAGAATGAGGACTCCTCGTTCGGGGTCGCCGATATGCTCCATCACCGCATCGCGGACATCATCGCGCAACGCGTCTGCGTCCCACAGGTAGTGGTTCAGCAGCCGCTGCATGCCCTGGGGGCCGTCGTCCCCCGCGGCCTCCGCCAGGGTCCAGCCGTTCTTCCGCTCTGTCTCGCTCAGCAGCCCCCGCAGGTAGGACACCATCCGCCGCCGGGGCTCCACCCGCCCGAAACGTCCCGCGAACCGGGCCGTGAAGTCAAGAAACGCATCTGACCGGCCTTCGATTGTCTGCTTCACCACGATGCGGTCAACGATGCCACGTCCCCCGCATCACGGAGTGTCGTTGCAGTACTAGGTCCTGTCTGGAGTTCGGGTCATGAACGCGGTGTGATGCTGCGGATCCACAGCATCGCACCGCACAGGTGCAGCCCGGCCTCATAGCTCTGCGGGGTCTTGTCGAAGCGGAACGCGATACCGCGCCGGTTCCGGAGCCGGTTGATGCACCGCTCGACCGTGTTGCGCTCGGCATAAAGGGCGCCGTCGCAGGAGACCGGCCGCCCGCCGGCGCTGCCGCGCCTCTTGCGGCCGGCGGACTGGTCGTCCTTCTCCGGGATCACAGCCCGGATGCCGCGCCGCCGCAGGTAGCCGCGGTTGCGCCGGGAGGAGTAGGCCTTGTCGGCGGCCACCGCGCCCGGCCGGGTCCGGGGGCGCCCGAGGGGTCCGCGCACCTTCACCCGCCCCAGGACCGGGACGAACTGCGGGCTGTCGCCGGCCTGGCCGGGGGTGAGGACGAAGCAGAGCGGGCGGCAGCGCCGGTCGGCGGCCAGATGGATCTTGCTGGTCAGCCCGCCCCGGGAACGCCCCAGCCCTGCGGCTTTCAAACGGGCCCTGCGCCGTCGGCGCAGGCGCCGGCGCTCGGCGCCCGCCTGTCCGTCTTGGGGCTGTTGTCCCTTCGCCCCGCCCCCTTTTCGGCCTCGGCGGCCGCTTCCAGGGCCGCCAGCTGCTCGGGGGCCAGGGCCATCCCGGCGGCGTGGTGGTGGGCCCGGGCGGTTGAGGAGTCCACGCTGACCAGGCCCAGATCGGTCTGGCCGCGTGCGGCGGCCTGGGCGATCACCGCCTCCATCAGCTGCTGGAAGACGCCCTGCCGCGCCCAGATGCGGAAGCGGTCATAGGCGCTCTGCCAGGGCCCGAACTCAGCGGGCAGGTCGCGCCAGGGGGCGCCGGCGCGGAACCGCCACATCACCGCGTTGAAGTGTTTGCGCAGGTCGGGGACCGGGCCGACCGCGGCGATCGGGAGATGGGGCTCGATCAGGGCCCATTGTTCGTCGGTGAGGTCGCCTCGTGCCATGGCAGATGCTCTATCAAGGCCCTCTCCCGGTGCGCAGGCGATCTGCCGAACTGGTGATCCGAACTCCAGACAGGACCTAGTGGGCTGACCGGAACGCTCGCCGGGCCCGTGATCCCGGACAGGGCGGGAGAGGCCGGCGCGTCGACCGCGCTCGAATCGATTCGGGCCGCACGCCCGGACGGTGCCCCGGTCTACGTGACCATGGACGACCTGTCCGCCCGCAAGACCCCGCGGGTCCGCGCCCGGGAGCGCCGGCACAAGCCCGGGCCGTGCTCCGCCCCCGCCCGCGCCTGCTGGGCCGACCCGATCGAGGCGCACGTCGGGGCGCTGCGCCGGTTCGCCATCGCCGACTCGAGCCATCCCCGCCACACGGCGCGGGCACGGGCTCTGCACGCCTGCCTCCGGCGGCGCGACGCCGACGCCCGGGCCCCGGGCGTGCTCGCCCGGCGGCGGCGCGAGCGGTCCCGGGCGCGCAGCGAGAAGGGTGTGCGGCGGGGGAGGCCGCCCAGCCGATCTCGCGGCCTGACCGCCGTCCCGGCGGACGCTCCCGGTCGACCCACCGGCCCGCGGTCGGGGACACCTCCCCGCGGGCCCCTTCCGCGGGGTGCTGAGCATGCGCCCGGCGAGCCCCCCGGCCGCCTGCGCGCGGACGGCGCCGCAGGCCGGCGGCCCGGGGGGCTCCCGCCCCTCCGGCGAGCGGCCGGGCGCGCGGAGCCCCCGTCCGGCCCGGTGGGCCTGCGCGGCGGCGCGCGGAGCGGGGAGCGGTCCGGGCGGTCGGCCCCGCCCCCTCAGCGGTCCCGGCCGGCCCTCTCCACCCGGGTCGTGTCGCTGCTCAGAGGGGCGCCGTCCCGGCTCTGCGGGCGGAGTTCGGCGACCGGCCGGCCTTCGGCGTCGAGGAGGCGCGACCGGGGCTCGCCGTCGGCGAACGCGTGCCGCTCGCCCCACTGCCTCAGCGCCACGATGGCGGTGAACAGGTCCTTTCCGGCCGGGGTCAGCTCGTACACGTGCCGCCTGCCGCTGGGGCTGGTGCGCAGTACGCCGTGCTCGACGAGCCTGCGGAGCCGGTCGCTGAGGATGTTGCGGGCGATCCCGAGCCCCTGGCGGAGCCCGGTGAAGGACGCCGGGCCGTCCATGGCGTCGCGCACGATGAGCAGGCTCCACCGGTCGCCGACGAGATCGACCGTCCGGGCGACCGGGCAGTCGGGATCGGTCCAGTCGCGGCCGGGCTGCGTGTCCGCCATCGGGCCCTCTCCTTCCATCGGTTGCTCTTTGAAACCATTGTGCCCTACCCTTCAATGGTTTCATTTTGAAACTGAATGGGGGTGTGGCGGTGGGCGTGACGAGTGCGCAGCGCGCCGTCCTGGCCGCGGTGTGCGCCGCGGCGGTGTCCACGGTGTACGCGATCCAGCCGGTGCTGGAGCCCGCGGGCGCCGAACTGGGCCTGGCGCCGGAGTCGCTGGGGTGGCTGGCGGCCGCGGGGCAGTTCGGCTACCTCGCCGGCCTGGTCCTGCTGGTCCCCCTCGGCGACGTGCTGGACCGGCGCCGGCTCATCACCGCGCACCTGGTGCTGGTCGCCGCGGGGGCCGGGACCGCGGCCCTCGCCCCGAGCGGGCCGGTCGCGGCGGCGGGGCTGGCCGCCGCCGGCCTCTTCGCGGTCGTGGTGCAGATCGCGGTGGCCTACGCCGCCGCCGTCTCCGCGCCGGGCGAGCGGGGGCGCAGCATCGGCGCGGTCACGTCGGGGGTGGTGGTCGGCATCCTCGGCGTCCGCGTCCTGGCGGGCGCCCTGGCCGGCGCGGCCGGCTGGCGCGCCGTCTACCTCGTGCTCGCGCTGCTCTGCCTCGCGCTCGCCGCCACCGCCCGCGCGGCCCTCCGCCCGGACCCCAGGACCGCCCGGGTGCGGTACGCGCGGGCGGTCGGCTCGACGGTGCGGCTGGCCGCCACGGACCGGCTGCTCCTCGGCCGGGGCCTCATCGCGCTCTTCCTCTTCGCCTCATTCGGCACGCTCTGGGGCGGACTGGCACTCCCGCTCGGCGCCGAGCCGTGGTCGCTCGGCACCGCCGAGATCGGCCTCTTCGGACTGGCGGGCCTGGCCGGGGCGCTCGGGGCGGCCCGCGCGGGGCGGTGGGCCGACCGCGGCCGCGCCGAGGCGGTCAGCGGCCGGTCCCTCGTGCTGCTGACCGCGTCCTGGCCGCTCATCGCCTGGACGGAGCCGGTGCTGTGGCCCCTCATCGCCGGCGTCGTGCTGCTGGACTTCGCGGTCCAGGCCGTCCACGTCAGCAGCCAGCACCTGCTGGCCACCGCGCACGCGGACCGCGCGAGCGGCGTCATCGGCGCCTACATGGCGTTCTACTCCCTGGGGTCCGCCCTCGGCGCGGTCACCTCGGCCTGGGCCTACGCCTCCTGGGGGTGGTGGGCCTCCTGCCTGGCCGGCGCCTCGTACGCCCTGCTCGGGCTCGCCGTGTGGGCCGGCACGGCCGGCCGCCCCGGCGGTCGGGCCCCGCGAGGGGGCGGCCGGCCCCGAACGGGAGGAGCGGAAGCTTCCGGGCATCGGCCCGCATAGCCGGACAAAACCAGATCTACGTTGTACGAGCCGGGTATCGGATACGACTCGCAGCGCTCGGAGCGGCCCCTGGCACCAAGGTCAGACCGGGCGGGGGAACAGGAAGAAGAACAGCGCCGCCGCGACGACCACTCCGAACAGCGTCCAGCGCGGAACCGTCCGGCGGCGCAGCGCCCATAGCGCGACGAAGGCGGCGAACTCCACCGCGGCCGCCGCCCCGAGGAGGATCGCGGGGCTCAGGTCGTGTCCGTCGCTGAGCGCCGCGTCGCACTGCGCCTGAGCGACGTCGGTGAAGGTCAGGAAGCATTCCGGCGGTTCGGTGCTGAGGAGCGCTTCGAACGCCATGAAAGGCAGCGTCAGCAGGGTGAGCAGGGTCGCCGCGATCGGGACCAAGAGGGCGCCGATCGGCCGGCGTCCGGACGTCGGGGGAGTGCCGGGCGCCCGTGCGGGCCCGGGGGCGTCGGGTTCGGACATGGGGGAGAGGATAGCCGCCGGCCTCCGCGGAGCCGGACGGCCCTCGGCGGGGCGGGGCGCCCCGGGGCCGCTGCGGCCGCCGCCGTCCGGGGCCCTACTCCGGGCCGGCGGGCCGGTCGCGCGCCGCGGCCCGGCGGGCGCGGTGGTTGGCGACGTTGACCCGGTTGCCGCACAGGTCGGGCATGCAGTAGCGGCGGCGGCCGGGCCGGGTGGTGTCGATGAAGGCCCCCCGGCAGGCGGGCGCGGAGCACTGGCGGAACCGCCGCTCGCCGAGGCTGTGCACCGTTCCGAGGATGCCGACGCCGCAGATCAGCGAAAGGGCGTCGGCGGCGGTCGCGCCCTCGGGGAGCGGGGCGGCCCAGCGGGTGCGCCCCTCGTGCGCGGGGTCGGGGAGCAGCGTGGCGCCCCGGGCGGGCGCGGTGAGCGCGGTGGCCCCGGCGATGAGGAGCCCGCGGTCGGGGCGGTCGATCAGTTCCCGCACGGTGGCGCGGAGCCGGTGCACGGCGTGCAGCTCGGTCGGGCCGGCCCGCCGGGCCAGCCCGGACAGGGAGCCGGAGGCGCCGCCGTCGCCCCCGGGCGGGCCGCCGTGCAGGTCGGCGAAGGCGGCGAGGGCGGCCGGGTCGGGCAGGCGGTCGTCGCCGCGCCAGACCTCTGCGGTGGTGTTGACCAGCTCGGTCGCGATGTTCGCGGCCCAGGTGTAATCGTTGAAACCGACTTGCATCCCTTACCTGCCTCCACTACGTTCAACTAAAAGTGATTTTAGCCCCTTACATTTTCGGGGTGGCGGCCCGCTCCGGCTCCGGCCGTGCGAGCGGAGGGGGCGGCCGCCGCGCCCCGTCTCCCGCGAGGAGGACCAGCCCATGCCGGAGCCGGACATCGACGCCCTCGTCTTCGACGTGCTCGGCACGCTCGTCGACGAACCCGCCGGCATCCGCGCCGGCATCCGCGCGCTCGACCCGCCGCCGGACGGCCCCGGGACCGAGCGGCTGCTGGAGCTGTGGCGGCGGCACGTCGACCGCGAGCAGCGCCGCATCCTCGACGGGGAGCGGCCCTACCGCGCCAGTGACACCATCGACCTGGAAGCCGCCCGGCTCGTCGCCGGCGCCGCCGGAGCCCCGGCCGCCGCCGAGGAACTGGCCCTCTCCGCCCGCACGCCCCCGCCGTGGCCCGACGCCGCGGCCGGCCTCGCCCGGCTCGCCGAGCACTTCCCGCTGATCGGGCTCTCCAACGCGAGCCGGACGGCGCTGCTGGAGATCAACGCCCGCGCCGGACTCCGCTGGCACCTGGCCCTCTCCGCCGAGGACGCCCGCACCTACAAGCCGGACCCCGCGGTCTACCGGCTGGCCGTCGACGCCTCCGGGCGCCCGCCGGAGCGGCTGCTGATGGTCGCCGCACACGCCTGGGACCTCCGGGCCGCGCAGCGCCTCGGCCTGCGCACCGCCTACGTCGCCCGCCCGGTCGGCGACCCGCCCGCCCCCTCGGACCGGTTCGACCTGCACGCCGACGGCCTGGCCGACCTGGCCGACCGCCTCGGCGGGGCCCGGGTCCCGCCCGGTTGACCGATCGCCGGCCGGGGCCCGTCCGGCGCCGAGCCCCCGCCTCCGCCGAGGGGCGCAGGGCCCGCTCCGGCCCGAGCGGCGGGAGCCCGCGCCCGACGGCCTCGCGCCCGGTGCGCGTCCGCGGCGGGCGGGTGCCCGCCACCGCGTCGGCGATCCCGTTCAGTCCCCCCGGTCCGATTCACCGCGGTCCCGCGCGCCGCCGCCCGCGCACCGGAGGGAATTCGCACGTGGTCCGGGACGCCACCTCGGAGTGGCGGTCCGGGCCGATTTTCGATCGCGGTGGATAAAGAATCCCTGCCGGGGTCTCGATGCGGTCGAACGGGTGAAGTAGTCTCCGGTCCGCCGAACCGCCGGGGAGCCGCTTCTTCCGAACGGGGCGGGAGGCGGGCACGGACATCGGCGGAGAGGCCCGGGAGACCGGGATCCGCGCCGGGAAGGAGAACACGTGCAGGAGAAAGAGGGGCGGAGGTCGAAGAGCGTGGCGCTCATCCTCCGGGACGACCCGGGAACGGGCCTCAAAAGAGGCGACACGACGGTCCACCGGGAGCGGGCCGAGAGGTCCGTGCTCCCCCACCGGGTCGCCGAATTTCGGAAGAAGCAGGGAAACGGGAGGTCCCGATAGGCGGAGAGGGCGGATTCACGGCGCAGTGCGGGCGCGCGGTGAGCGGCGGCGGGATATTCAGGAGTTCTTTTCAGTGGACGACCGCGATGAGTTCCGGGAGACCGTCGATGGGATGATCCGGCGGCGCGCGGAGCGCCTCGCCGGCCTCGAGCACGCCGGCGCCGGGAGCCCCTGGACCGCCATGGGGGTCTTCGGGGCCGCCACCGCCGTCGCGGTCGTGGCGGGGGTCTCGGCCTCGGGCCTCCTCTCCGCGCTGCTGCTCTCCGCGGCATCGATCGCGGGGGTGTTCGCGGCCGGCTTCCTCCTTCAGCCGGGGATGCGGTCGCGCCAGATCGAGCGGGGGAGGAGGGTCCTGGACTATCTGGAGGGAGTGCGCCGCGCCTCCGCCGGGCGCTCCGCCGCCGACGCCGAGCGGGTCCAGGACTTCGTGCAAGCGGTGGAGCAGCTGGACGAGAGCGAGATGGGCCGCCGCGCGAATCGGAGCATCGCTCCCCTGTGGATGGTGCTCGCGGCCATGACGGGTACCGCGGCCGTCGCCGGGACGGGCGGCCTCATCGGGGTCTTCGCCCTCGGGATCTGCACCTATGGCACGGGGCGCGCCTCGGTGGAGGCGTTCCGCGACCTCGCCGCGGCCCGAAGAGGGGAGCGGTCGGGCCGCCTGCGAGGGGCGGCCCGGGAGGCCTACGAGCGGCTGCCCGAAGGGCTCGCGCCGCGGCTCCTCGGCGAGGGGGACCGGCCCGAGCGCTTCGCCCCGCTGTCGGTCCAGGCGGACCGTATGGTGGGCGGCCATGAGCCGCTGGGCGCCGAGGAGGCCGCGCATCGAGGAGGCCGCGCTCCCGCCGCGGAGCGGCCCGAGGCCCGCGGGGGCTTCGAACCGCCGCAGGAACCGTCCGAGAAGACCGGGACGGTCGGCGGGTACGTCCCGGCCGACCCGGAAGGGCAGGGGGCGGCCGTCGGGCGCGGCGGTGGTCCGGCGCCGGGCGCGGCGCCTCCGCTCGGCCCCGCGGCGTCGGTGCGCGACGCGGTCGGCGGGGCGAACCCGGAACGGGCACCGGCCCGCGGTGCCCCGGAGAAGCCGCGGAAAGGGCGGGGCCGGCCGCGATGAGAGGCGCCGTCCGGCCGGGGGAGGGCGCCTCCCCGAGCGCGGGCGGGCGCGCAGGCGGTCGCCCGGCCGGCGGCGTGTCCGCCCCGCCGCTCCCGGTGCCGCCGCCTCTGCCCCGGCGGGGACCCGGGCCCGTCGGGGCGGCCCAGGCGGGGTAGGGCCGGGGTCCCGGCCGCATGCCCGGTGGACGCCGCGCCGGCCTCCTGCCGGGGCACCGGGGCGGCGCGGGGGACGGGCGGGAAGGGCCCCGGCGCCCCTCCGGCCTGGGCCCCCTGGGGCGGGGTGGCCTATGATCCGGGCACGGCGGCGGGAGCGCCGCGGCCGCGGGGCCACGGGGGAGGGCGGCGAGGGTGAGCAACGTCGAGACGGATCCGGCCGAGGTGCGGTGCGCGGCCTCGGCGCACGGCGGGCCGGGCGGGGAGCCGCGGGTCGAGGTGCTGTCCGCGCGCGAGGTGCCGCTGGGCGGGCCGAGGGCGATGACGGTGCGGCGCACCCTGCCGCAGCGGGCCCGGACCCTGATCGGCGCCTGGTGCTTCGCCGACCACTACGGCCCCGACGACGTCGCCGCGACCGGCGGCATGCGCGTCCCGCCGCACCCGCACACCGGTCTGCAGACGGTGTCCTGGCTGTTCAGCGGGGAGATCGAGCACCGGGACAGCCTGGGCAGCCACGCGTTCGTCCGGCCCGGTGAGCTCAACCTGATGACCGGCGGGCACGGCATCAGCCACTCGGAGGTCTCCACCCCGGGGACCACCGTCCTGCACGGGGCCCAGCTGTGGGTGGCGCTGCCGGAGGAGGCCCGGGACGCCGGCCGCGACTTCCGGCACCACGTCCCCGAGCCGGTCCGGGTCGGCGGCGCCGAGGCCCGGGTCTTCCTGGGCGAGCTGGCCGGGCAGGCCTCCCCGGTGCCGACCTTCACCCCGCTGCTCGGCGCCGAACTCCTGCTCGGCCCCGGCGCGGCCGCGGAGCTGCCGGTGGACCCCGCCTTCGAGCACGGGGTCCTGGTCGACCAGGGCGACGTCCGCCTGTGCGGGACCCCGGTGCGCCGGGCGGAGCTGGGCTACCTCGGCCCCGGGCGGGACACGCTGGCGCTGGCCAACGACTCCGACGGCCCGGCGCGGCTGCTGCTGCTCGGCGGTGCGCCGTTCGAGGAGGAGATCGTCATGTGGTGGAACTTCGTCGGCCGCAGCCACGAGGACATCGTCCGGGCCCGCGAGGAGTGGCGGCGCGCATCCGACCGGTTCGGCGCCGTCGACGGCTACGACGGCGACCGGCTCCCCGCGCCCGGCCTGCCCAACGCGACCATCCGCCCGCGCCGGAACCCGCCGCGCGGCTGAGCCCGTGGCGGGCGGGGCGGGGGCGGGCGTCGGGTCCTCCACCGCACCGTGACCGGAGCATCCGCCGGCCCGAGGGTCGCCCGGGTCCCGTGCGCGGGACCGGCAGGGGCATCGCGGGGCCGGTGAGCGCCGGCTTCGCTCGGCGCGGTGTCCCGCCGGGCGCGGCGGGCTCACCGGCGCCGCCGCCCCCGGGATCCTGCGCCGGCCGGGCCCCTGCCGGTCGGTCATCCGGGGCGGGAAGCCGAGCGGGAGGACCGGGCCGCGGCCGATCGCGGCCCGGGTCGCGGCGACGCCGGGCAGGTCCGCCCTGATGAAGCCGGGTCGGCCGGCGCCGGCGGGAGCGGGCGCTCAGCAGGGGCCCCGCACACGGGTGCGGCCGGGGAGGCGGGCCCGATCGCTCCGCCTCCCCGGCCGTCCGCCGGGTCAGACCAGCCGGAGCCGGCCCGGGGCCTCCGTCTCGATCACCTCGACCAGCCAGTCGAACACGGTCGGGCCCAGGCCGGCCGCGGCGCGGTCGAGTTCGGCCTGGACCGCCGCCCGGTTGGCGGGGTGGGCGCGGTCCCGGCGGGCCCGGAGCCGGCGCACGGTCTCGGCGTGGCCGAGTGCCTCGCGGGAGGCCTCGTGGTCGCGCCACTCGATGACGAAGTCGCCGTCGCCGGGGGTGCCGTACCCTCCCCTCAGGCAGTCGGCGAACGCGTCCAGGTTCGAACCGAAGTAGCCGCCGGGGCCGTTCACGGCCTCGCCGATGACCTCCCAGAAGCGCTCGAGGCTGGTCACCTCGCGGCCTTCGATCACGTAGGTCGCCGTCATGGGCGGGAGGGTACCCTGCCGGGGTCAGCAGCCGTAGTCGACCAGGTCGAACGAGGCGTAGTGGTCGGCGGTGTAGTAGTCCTCCTGGTGGGAGTCGCCGGTGACGATGCGGCGCGCCCCGCGGTCGGGGGAGCCCGGGGTCTCGACGGTGTACTCCTTGTAGTAGCCGGTGTCCTGGGGCGGGAGGAGGCCTTCCCGGTTGTGGAAGGTCGAGCCGTCCTGCGGGTAGGGGAAGGGGCCGCCGGCCTCGATCAGGTCGAGGGTGTCGTGCGCCTGGGAGGGCAGGCCGGTGTAGCAGATGCTTCCGACGTCGGCCTGGGCCGGGGCGGTCGCGCCGCCGAAGAGGAATGCGGCGACGAGTGCGGCGGAACCGCCGATACGCGAGATGAGCGGGGAAAATCGCATGTACACCATTGAGCATTCCGTCCCGGTCCGCGTCAATCCCCGCCGAGGAGAGTTCCTTTCCGATTGGGGCGTCGGTAACCCGGGCGGAGTTCTCGGGGGTTCGCCGCTCTCGGCGGTGCCCGAACCGCGTCCACCGCGGGGAATGCCCCGTCCTCGCCGTCCTTTGCGGGCCCGGGAGGTGAACGGGGCCTTTACCGCGGAAAAGCGGGTGAATATGTGAATTCCGGGGGCGGGGGAGGCGGAGCATCGGCCGGCCCCGGGCCCCGGCGGCGCTTTGCGGCCACGGCCGGTTCCCCCGCCGTTTCCCTCGGCCTCCTACCCTCTGCCCGGGAGGTGGGCATGGACGCGACGGAGGCGCTGCCGCGGGAGTACCGGATGATGCCGCGCCAGAGGCGGATCGCGACCGCCGCGCTGGCCCTGTGGTTCTGCCTGCCGGTGCTGGGGCCGTGGGCGGCGCCGGAGGACTCCGCGCCCGGGTGGGCTCCGCCGCTGGCGAGCTGCGTCGGCCTGGGCGTCTTCGGCTGGCTGGTGTGGGCGCTGCGGCGCTCGGGGACCTCGGTCGACCTGCGGGGGGTCCGGGTCCGCGGCGTCCTCCGCGTCCGGCGGCTGAGCTGGGAGGAGATCACCGACATCCGCACCGAGCGCAACTCCGACGCCACGCCGCCGCTGGGCCCGCCGGGCCTCCTCGCCTTCGCCTACCGCCGCGGCGGCGGGCGCATCCGGCTGCTCCACTTCGACGAGTACCAGCTGCTCTTCGGGCGCGAGCTGGAGCTGGTCCGCGGCGCTTGGTCGGAGCTGCGCGCCCCGGGGCGGGCCCTCCGGCCGGGCGGCGGGCAGGACGGGGGCGATGGGCTCCGCGGCCGGGGGGAGGCCCGGTGAGCCGTCCCTGAAGGGCGCGGCCGGACCGGCCCGAGCGCGCCGCCGTCGAACGCGGCCCCTGCCCGGACCGGCCTCGCCCGCCCGGCGTCAGGCGTCCGAGCTCCGAGGGGGATCCCCCGCCTCGTTCCGGCCGGTTCCGAAGGCGATGCGGACGCCCATCGCGGCCAGGTCCTCGGCCCGGTGGCCGGGCCAGCCGTGCACGGCCCGCCGCCAGCGGGCCGGGACGGCCGAAGCCCCCCAGCAGGCGCCGAGCAGGGCCCCGGCGATCGCGGCGACGGTGTCGGTGTCGTCCCCGGCGCGCACGGCGGCCTCCAGTGCGAGGCGCAGGTGGCCGGAGGAGGATTCCCCTTCGGGGACCGGGGTGCGGCGGACGGCCGACCAGGCGGCCTGCAGCGCGGGGACGACGAAGCCGTTGGGGGAGAAGCGGCCCGGCGGTTCGGCCTCGGCCTCGTCCAGCCAGGTCCGCCACCGGTCGCGGCCCTCCGCGCCGATCAGGTCCAGGCCCGCCCGCACGCCGTCGAACGTGCCGTGCACCACGGCATGGCGGACGCCCTCGCACCACAGCACACAGGCCTCGCAGGCCAGGGGGTCGGCATGGGTCATCGCGCTGTAGTCCCAGGCGGCCTCCGCCAGGGCCCCGGGGTCGCCGAGGTAGGCCAGTGCGAGGGGCGCCGTGCGCATGAGGGACCCGTTGCCCGCGCTGGGGATGCCGGACCGGTACCGGTCCAGGGCGGTCCCGGCCATCTTCTCGGCCACCGCGCCGGTGCCGGAGAGGGGAGCGGCCGCCGCGAGGACGCTCGCGGTCTGGTTGCCGATGTCGGTGGCGCCCTCGCGGTACCAGCGCAGCCAGGCCTCGGCGGCGTACCGGCGGGCCTCGCCGCCGCGCACGTCGGGGAAGTGCAGCGCGGTCTCGGCCAGGCACACCGCCATCTGGGTGTCGTCGCTGTACTCGCCGGGTGCGTAGGGGCCCAGCCCGCCGCCCTTCATCCGCGGCTCCTCGTGCCCGCCGAGGCGCGGCGCGAACTCGTAGGGCACGCCGAGGGCGTCGCCGGCCGCGGCGCCGAGCAGCACTCCGGCGGCCCGGTCCCGGCGGAGGGGGAGGTCGGTCTTCCGATGCATGGGCGGTTCCTGCTCTTCCGTCGGGGGCGTCCTCGGTCGCGGTCCGAGCACGGTGACGGGGAAGGATGGTATTCCATCGCCCGGGCGGCTCCCCGGGGCCGCCGGCGCTTGACCTCCAGTTAAGTCGAAGTCCTACGATTCCGGTCGACCGATGAGAGGGCCTCCCCGGCACCGGGGAGCGGGCCATGGTCACCACCGTCGCCAGGGCCTCCGGTCCCGAGGTCCCGGCGATCGCCCGCGAACTCGGGGTCCGGGAGCCGCCCGTGCACGCCGCGGCCGGGCCGGACGCCTGGCCACCGCACATGAAAAGAGGTTCCCCATGGCCGATGCATCCCCGCGGGCCCGCAGGTTCAGCTCGCAGATCGGGGAGGACGCCGTCCGCCTCAACGACCGGATCGTCATCGCGCCCGCCCTGGCAGAAGAGGCCGGCGGGCCGATGAGCGCCTACACGTCGTTCCTCGGCGCCGGGGCGCGCGCCGACCTGCCGGCCCCCTACGCCGAGGTGTGGGTGGTGCTCGGCGGAGCGCTGCGGGTGGGCGCCGGCGAGGACGCCGTGACGGTGCGCGCGGGCGACTTCGTGCACGTCCCCGAAGAGGCCCCCGGGACCGTGGAGGCCCTCGAGGACACCACGATGGTCTGCGTGTCGGTGCCCGCCCACTGACGGGCGCGGGTGGGGGCCCGGCGGGTCAGTCCGGGCGCACGGCCGCCGGGACGGGGACCGCGACCCCGGCCAGCTCCTCGAACCGCTGCCACAGGGCGTCGACGTGCTCCGGCGGGGCCGGCCGCCGGGGTCCGGAGCGCACCGGCAGGCCGCGGACGCCGTTCCGGGGTGCGTAGAACTCCCCGCCCTGCGCGCGCGGGTCGGTGAGGGCCCGGACCGCGGGCCAGGCGGCGGCGTCCTTGCCCTGCGCCCAGGGGGTGTACGGGTTGCGCCGCAGCGGAACGGTGCGGTCGCGGACGCCCGGGCGGTGGGGCGTGCGGGCGTCCACGCCGATGCCGGGCCGCACCACCAGGGAGAGCACGGGGACCTCCGCCGCGCGCAGCCGCCGGTCGAGTTCGGAGCCGAACACCTCCGTGAGGGCCTTGGCCCTGGTGTAGGCGACCACGCCGATCCCGGAGGTGCGCAGCGGGTCGGTGACGGGCCGGCGGAGCAGGTCGACGAAGCCCGTGGAGGTGTGCACGACCCGCGCGGGGGCGCCGCTCTGCTCCCCGGTGCGCGCCAGTGCGGGCAGCGCACCGGCGGTGAGCGCCACGTTGGCGACGAGGTGGGTGCCGAGCTGCATCGGGAGGCCCTCCGCGGTGGTCTCGGCGGCCTTCATCGCCATGGAGCCGCCGTTGAGGAGCAGGCCGTCGATCCGGTCGAGTCCGGCCAGCGCGGCGGAGGCGGCCGCCACCGACGCCGCCTCGGCGAGGTCGACGACGAGCCGGTCCAGGGCGGCTCCGGGGACCTGGGAGCGGATCGCGGCCTCGGCGGTCCGCAGCCGCTCGGGCGAGCGCCCGGCGAGCACCACGCGGGCCCCGGCGCCGGCCAGCTGCTCGGCGGCGAAGTAGCCGATGCCCGAGGTCGCGCCGGTGACCACCATGGTGCGCCCGCTCTGGTCGGGCAGGCGGGCCGGGTTCCACGGGCCCGGGTCCCCTGCCGCTCCGGGCGTGTTCGGCGGTGTGCGCTCCATGGCCGTCTCCTCGCTCGCAGAAAAACGGATAACTAATCCGGTTGAGTCGACCCTAGCACTAACCGGATGAGCTATCCGTTTTTTGGGCGGGGCCTCCCGCGCCGCCGGACGGGCCCGCCCGCCTGCCGGGCGTCCGGATAGGATTCCTGCCATGACCCCGCCCCCGCTCCGCGCCGACGCGGCCCGCAGCCGCGAGCGCATCCTGGCGGCCGCCCGCCGGGCCGACCCCAAGGACCTGCGCCTCAACGAGGTGGCCCGCGAGGCGGGCGTGGGCGTGGGCACCGTCTACCGGCACTTCGCCACGGCGCACGCCCTCGTGGAGGAGCTCACCCGCGAGGCCCTGGGGCGCCTGAACGCGATCGCGCGCGAGGCCGCCGCCGACCCCGACCCCGGGCGCGCCTTCGAAGCGGGACTGCGCGCCGTGGTCGACCTCCACCTGGAGTCGGGCGGGCTCCAGGCCGTCCTGCTCGCCGCGCACGACGCCAGTCCGGAGGTGGCCGCGCTCAAGGCCGAGACCCTCGACGGCCTGCGCGAGGTGCTCGAGCGCGCCCAGCGGGCGGGGGCCGTCCGGGCCGACCTCACCGGCGACCAGGTGGAGCGGCTCGTCTGCGGGATCGAGTACGCCGTCCGCCTCACCGACGGGGACGAGCGCGGCCTCTTCGTCGACGTCCTCCTCGCCGGCCTGCGCCGCGACCCCTGACCGGAGCCCGGGCCCGCAGGAGGCGACGGCCGAAGCAGGGCCGGGGCGGAGGTCCTCGCCCGGGTGCGGCGTCTCGCGGGGCGGGGGTTCAGGCCGGCGGCGAGGGCGAGGGGAGGGGGACCGGCTGGTCGGCCGGGTGCGGCGCCCCACGGGGTGAGGGTTCAGGCGGGCGGCGACGGTGCAGGTAGGGGCGGGTGCGGGCGTTCTGTCCGGGTGCGGCGTCTCGCGGGGTCGGGGTTCAGACCGGCGGCGAAGGCGGGAGTGGGCGGGCGCCGTGATCACCGGACCCGCCCTGTCGGGCCTCCGGCGCCCAGGCAGAGGCCATGCCCCTTATGCCGGGCCGGGGGCAGGGGGCGGGCCGCCTGGGCGCGCCCTGCGCGCCCCTGCGGCAGGCCCAACGACATCTACCGGCGAGTAGTAGGCCCCGGAACCCCCGCCGCCCCCTCGCCGGTCACGCAGAGTGGCCAAAGCGGGGCTTTCGGGGGGATGGGCGCGGCATTTCGCCCCCGCGTCTGCCCTGCCCGGGTTCCGGCCCTCCGGTTCTCCGCCCTGCTGGCCGCTCGAACCCGCGATCGCCGGCCCGACCAAGGCGATTCGGGTCCTCGGGGGCCCGATCCGGCCCGGGATGCGCGCCCAGAAATCACCGGGATGCTCTCGCGGTGCGCAGGGCGCCCCCCAGCGCCGTCACCCTGAGTATCCGCCCAGGTCAGAGGGTGGTGGTTTTCGGGCGGCCGGCCCCCGCCGCCCCCGGAGGGGCGCGGGCGCGGCGCCCCCGCCCCCGGAGGGGCGCGGGCGCGGCGCCCCCGCCCCCGGCCCGCCCTGCCGCACCCGACCGACCGGCCGGTCCCCTCCCTGCCCTCGCCGCCCGCATGAACCCCCGCCCCGTGGGGCGCCGCGCCCGGCCGGGGCGCCCGACCCCGCCCCTTCCTTCGCCGTCGCCGCCCGTTTGAACCTTCGCTCCGCGAGACGCCGCACCCGGGCGAGGACCTCTGCCCCGCCCCCGCCCCGGCCCCCGGGTTCCTCCCCGGAATCCGCCGGGACTGCCTCAGTGGCCGCCGGCGAGCTCTCCGCTGAGCCGGCCGTGCATCGCGGCGCTGTACTCGTTGAGCCCGATGATCTCCACGGTCTTCCGCCTGGCCGCGTACTTGGCGGTGACGGCGTCCAGCACCGCCACCGTCGAGGCGTCCCAGATGTGGGCGCGGGTCAGGTCGATGACCACGTGCTCGGGGTCGCCGCCGTAGTCGAACCGGTGGACGAGATCGTTGCTGGAGGCGAAGAAGAGCTCGCCCTCGACCACATAGACCGCCTGACCGCCGTCGGGGTCGGTCACGGAGGAGACGCTCACCAGGCGGGCCACCCGCCGGGCGAAGGCGACGAAGGCGGTCAGGGACCCGGCGACCACGCCGACGGCCAGGTTGTGCGTGGCCACCACCGCGACCACGGTGACCGCCATGACCAGGGTCTCGCCCACCGGCATCCGCTTGAGCGCGGCCGGGGACACCGAGTGCCAGTCGAAGGTGGAGACCGACACGATGACCATCACCGCGACCAGGGCGGCCATCGGGATCTGGGAGACCCAGGGGCCGAAGGCGATGCAGAGCACCATCAGGAACACCCCGGCCAGGAAGGTGGAGAGGCGGGTGCGCGCTCCGGAGACCTTGACGTTGATCATGGTCTGGCCGATCATCGCGCAGCCGCCCATGCCGCCGAAGAAGCCGGTGACGATGTTGGCGATGCCCTGGCCGATGGACTCCCGCGTCTTGTCGGAGCGGGTGTCGGTGATGTCGTCGACCAGCTTGGCCGTCATCAGCGACTCCATCAGCCCCACCAGGGCGAAGGCCAGCGAGTAGGGGGCGATGAGGGTGAGGGTGTCCAGGGTGAGGGGCACGTCCGGGATGCCGGGGACCGGCAGCGAGGAGGGCAGCGCGCCCTTGTCGCCGACGGTGGGCACCGCCAGCCCGGCGCCCAGGGTCAGCGCGGTCAGCGCGACGATGGAGACCAGCGGCGCGGGGACGGCCCTGGTGAGCCGGGGGAGGGCGACGATGACCGCCAGGGCCAGGGCGAAGAGCGGGTAGACGATCCAGGGCACGTCGACCAGCTCGGGGACCTGGGCCATGAAGATCAGGATGGCCAGGGCGTTGACGAAGCCGACCATGACCGAGCGGGGCACGAACCGCATCAGCCGGGCCACCCCCAGGGCGCCCAGCGCGACCTGGAGGACGCCGCCCAGGATCACCGCCGCGACCAGGTGCCCCAGGCCGTGGTTGATCGACAGCGGCGCCACGACCAGCGCGATCGCGCCGGTGGCCGCGGAGATCATCGCGCGGCGGCCGCCCGCGATCGAGATCACCACGGCCATGGTGAAGGAGGCGTACAGCCCCACGGCCGGGTCGACCCCGGCGATGATGGAGAAGGAGATCGCCTCGGGGATCAGGGCGAGCGCGACCACCAGGCCGGCCAGTACTTCGGTGCGCAGCACCCGCAGCGGGGGCAGCGCGGGGCGCCGGCGCGCGAGCGTCGTCAGGAGGGTCATGGTTCCGATCTCGGTCAGAGGCCGTGCAGGGGCCGTTCGCGTCGAGCAGAGGTCTTCGGCGGGCAGGGCCGCTCCGGCGGCGCTGCGCCGGGGCGCGATGCGGCCCCGGTCCCGTCCGCGCGGCGGCGCTGCCGCGGATCCGGCCCGGCGGGCGGCCGGGGCGCAATGCACTTCGAAGCGCACGCGGGGCATGCGGCTCGGCGCGCCCCGAACTCTACAGTTACGTAAGAGTCGATTCGGGGCCGCGGGGGTGAGAGAGGACTCACACCCCTCCGGGGGCGGCGCCTCCCCGCGTTCCCGGAGTTCTAGGCGCGGTGCTCGGCGCGGACGCCGCTCAACCGCGCGGTGAAGTCCTCGCACGCCTCCAGCTGCGCGCGCAGCGCGGCGCTGCGCACCTCGACCGCCGTCCGATAGCCGTCCAGCCGCTCCAGCAGGTCGCGGCGGGTCGCGTCGTCGCCGCCCCCGGCGGCCAGCCGGTCCAGGACGTCGATCAGGGCCCGGATGTCCTCCAGTGAGAACTCCAGCGGCTTCATCCGCTTGACCAGCAGCAGCCGCTCGACGTCGTCCTCGGTGTAGAGGCGGAAGCCCCCCTGGGAGCGTGCCGACGGCGGTGCGATGCCCACCTCGCCGTAGTAGCGGATGGTCCGCAGCGACAACCCGGTCCGCTCGGCGACCTCGCCGATCTGCATGCGCTCGGCACCCATGCCGGGAGCACCTCCTCGAGTGGATCCACTTCGACGTCGGAGCCGGGGCCGCCCCGTTCTCGGCGAGAGGTCGGACCGTCCGTCCGTCAGGGAGTGTGCCATGCCGCGCGGTCCGGGCCGCCCGCCTGCGGCGCGGGCGGCGGATCCGGTGAGAAGCGGGCCGCGGTGGGCACCGTCACCGGGTGAGGGGGCGCGCCGCCCGCAGGGCGCGGCCCCGACGACGGCACGACGACGACAGGACCGCGATGAGCACCCGTTTCCGGATACTGGACCTGCGCCCCACGCGCATGGGCGACATCAGCCTGCGGCGCAGGCTGGACCCCGTGCTCGGCCGAGAGGTCCACGAGGTCAAGCTCGGCGAGGAGTTCCTCATGTCGAGCGCGTTCACCGCGGCCGAGGAGGAGATGGCCCGGCTGGCCCTGGCCGAACCGGGGATCCCCGCCGAGGGGGTGCGCGTCGCCGTCGGCGGTCTGGGGCTCGGCTTCACCGCGCGGACCGCCCTGCAGGACCCCCGCGTCGCGGAGCTGACCGTGGTCGAGGCGCTGGCCGAGGTGATCGGGTGGCACCGCGAAGGGCTGATCCCGGCCGGCGCCGAGCTGGCCGCCGATCCCCGCTGCACGCTCCTGCACGGCGACTTCTTCGCCCTCGCCCGCGGAGAGGAGGCGTTCGCGGCGGGCCGGGGCGGCCCCTTCCACGCGGTGCTCCTCGACATCGACCACTCGCCCCGCCACCTGCTCGCCCCCGGCCACGGCGGCTTCTACACCCCCGAAGGGCTGCGCGCCTTCACCGCGCGCATGCTCGGCCGGGACGGCGTCTTCGCGCTGTGGTCCGACGACCCCCCGGAGGAGGCGTTCACCGGGGTGCTCCGGGAGGTGTTCACCGCCGCCCGCGCCGAGGTCGTCTCCTTCCCCAACCCGCTCCGGGGCGGCGAGTCCTCCAACACCGTCTACCTCGCCTCGGGGCCGCGCACCCCCGCCCCGGAGGGCTGAGCGGCCGCCGGACCGGGCGTGCCGCGCGGCGCCCCCGGTCCGGCCCGCGGGGACCCGGACGGCCGCGCCCGGGGCGGCCGGGCCGGCCGGCTCCGGGCCGACGGCGGCGGACGGGGGCGAGGGCGGTCCGCGGCGACCCCCGCCCGACGGGCGGCGGCGCGCCCGCGGCTGCTCGCCGGGAGCACCGCGCTCACCGCGCCGGTCGCCGACGCGCGCCTGCCCGAGTGGTCGCCGCGCCGGCTCGGCGCCCAGGCGCGCGGCTCCATGCACCGGGCGATCCGGCCCTTCCGCACCGGGATCGACGGCGACATCCTGTTCACCGTCACCACCGACGAGGCCGACCTGGAGGGGATCACCGCCACCGGGATCGGCGCACTCGCCCCGGAGGCCGCCCGGGACGCCGTGCTCAGCGCGGCGGAGGCGCGGCCGCGCGGGCGGGCGCCGCCGCACCACCGAACAGGAGTCGCATGCCTTCCGTCCACCGCCTGCTCCGCCACGCCTCCGCCGAGACCGCCCCCGCCGACCGCGGACGCGCCCTGGGCGCCGCCCTCGCCCCGGCCGTCGGCGCCGCCGCCGACGGGTACGACCGGCTGTTCGCCGCGAACGGGGCCCGCCCCGACCAGGTCCGCGCCTGCGGCGAGCGCGCTCTGGAGGCCATCGCGGCCTGGGCGCCGGCCCTGGCCGAGGAGGCCGCCGGCCTGGCCGAGGGAGCCGGGCTCGAACCGTGGCGGCTCGGCGCGCTCAACGCGCGGACCGAGGTGCTCGGCGCCGCCGCGGCCGGCGGGGGAGGGGAGTGCTCCACCTCCGTCGTGCTGCCCGGCGGCGGCGCGCCCCCGCGCACCCTGCAGACCTGGGACTGGCACGCCTTCCTCGCCGGGGGCATGCTGCTGTGGACCCTGGAGCCGCGGCCGGGGCACCGCGTGCACACCTTCACCGAGGCGGGCATCGCCGGCAAGATCGGGGTGAACAGCGCCGGGCTCGGCGTGCACTTCAACGCCCTGAAGCACATCGCGGACGGCCCCGGAACCGGGGTGCCCGTGCACATCGCGGCCCGCCGCATCCTCGACGAGGCGGCCACCGTCTCCGAGGCCGCCGAGATCGCCCGCTCGGCCCGCTACTCGGCCTCCTCGGCCGTCACGGTCGTCTCCTTCGACGGCGAGCGCGGCGACGCGCGCTGCCTGGAGCTCTCCCCGGCGGGCGTGGCCGAGATCGGGCCCCGGGACGGCCGCCTCGCGCACACCAACCACTTCCTCGACCCGGTGCCGGCCCGCGGCGAGCGCGCCGCCGACGACTCCACCACCCGCGGCCGCCTGGACCAGGTCCGCGCCTGCCCGGACGGGCTCGCCGCCGGGCACCCGGCCGACCGCGCGGCCGCCCTCGCCGGCCACGGCGGCGACGGCGGCGGCCTCGTCTGCGTCCACGGCGACCCCGCCGCCCCCTTCCACGAGCGGTGGGACACCCTCGCCGTGATCGCCCTGGACCTCGCCTCCCCGCGCCTGCTCGTCCACCCCGGCCGCCCGTGCACCGCCGCCGAGGGGCACTGGGAGGACTCCTCGGCCTGACCGCCCCGGCGGGCCCGGCCGGAGCGCCGTCCGGAGCAGGTGCGACCGGGGGCGCCGGCCCGCCTTCCGCGGCCGGCGCCTACAGCCAGTCGTGCTCGCGCGCGTACCGGGCCGCCTCGTGCCTGGTCCTGGTCTGGGTCTTCTGCATCGCGTTGGAGAGGTAGTTGCGCACCGTCCCCTCCGCCAGGTGGATCCGGGCGGCGATGTCGGCGACCGAGTAGCCCTGGCCGGTCTCGCGCAGCACGTCGATCTCGCGGTCGGTGAGCGGGCAGTCGTCGATCAGGGCGAGCGCGGAGACGTCGGGGTCGATCCAGCGCCTGCCCGCGTGCAGGGCGGCGATGACCTCGGTGATGTGCGAGGGGTCGGCGGACTTGCTGACGAAGCCCTGGACGCCGAGTTTGAGGGCCTTGCGCAGCACGCCGGGCCGGGCGTGCCGGGTGAGCATCAGGACGACCTGGTCCGGCAGGGTGCGGCGGATCTCGGCCACGGCGCCCAGGCCGTCGGTGCCGGGCATCTCCAGGTCGATGACGAGCACGTCGGGCCGGTGCTCCAGGACGGCCCGCGCCGCGGCGTCCCCGTCTTCGGCCTCGGCGAGCACGGTGACGTCCCCCTCGAGGGGGAGCAGCGCGGCCATGGCCTTGCGGAGCAGGGCCTCGTCGTCGGCGAGCACCACGGTGGTCATCGGTCGTCCTTCCGCGTGGTCGGGGCGGCGCCGGAGCGCCGGTGGGGGAATGTCGCGGCCGTCCGGAAGAGGCCGTCCCGCTGCTCCACCGCCAGCTCGCCCCCCTCGTCCGCCACCCGGTCCCGGAGGGCGGCGAGCCCGCTGAGCCGGGGGGCGCGGCCCTCCGGGGCGCCGTCGTTGACGACGGTGATGCCCTCCCCGGTGAGGGTGATCCACACCTGCCCGGCCTGGGCGTGGCGGAGGATGTTGGTGGTGGCCTCCCGGAGGACCTGGCCGAGCAGCTCGCCGGCGGGGGCGTCGGCCCCGCGGTCGACGTGCACGCCGATGCCGGCGGCCTCGAAGAGGTTCTTGGCGTTCTCCAGCTCCGCGGACAGGTTGAGGCGCCGCTGGGCGTAGGCGAGCTCCTTGGTCTGGGCGATGGTGTCGCCGACCAGGGTGCGCACCTCCTCCAGCTCCCGCTCCACCTGCGCGGCGTCGCCGTGCAGCAGCTTCTTGGCCAGGGTCACCTTCAATTTCACCACGTGCAGGGTGTGCCCCTGGATGTCGTGCAGGTCGCCGGCGAAGCGCACCCGCTCCCGCATGACGGCCATCTCCGCCTCCCGCTCCCGGGCCTTCTCCAGCTCTCCCAGCAGGTCCTGGACCGCGTAGCCGAGGACCGCCAGGACGGCTCCGCCCACGGCCACGCAGAGCGAGACGAGGACGTACTGGAGCAGGACCTCCACCGCGTCCTCCCAAGCCACCGCCAGCTTCGCCGCGATCACGGCGGCGGCGAAGGCGGCGAGCCCCGCGATCGCGGCCCGGCGGCGGCGCGGCAGCTCGAGCACGGTGACGGTGGCCACGACGGCGAAGCAGTAGGAGGCGGTCGAGGCGTCCGCGACCAGCACCCCGGCGGCCCATACGGCCGCGGTGGCGGCCAGGGCGGGGACCGCGATCCGGGAGAAGCCGCCCGCGGCCCACCGGTTGAGGGCCACCAGGGTCACCACCAGGCCCGAGCCCAGGAGGGCCGCGTCCCACCAGGAGTCGGAGTCGGTCGCCACCAGCAGCGCCCCGATGGCGGAGACCGCGCCGGTCACGATCTCGAGGTTGAGCCTGCGCAGCCGGCCCTGCGTGTTCTCGGTCTGCTCGGACGTCACGCGTGTCCTTTCCGGGTCGTCTGCGCGGCCGCCGCGCGCGCCGCCCCGCCGCGGGCCGGCCGGGGAGAGGCGCCTCGTACGGAGGCGGTCCCGCCCGCACCCGTGCACGGGGCCCGCGGGGCCGGCCGCCGGGGGCGTGCCCCCAGTCTGCTCACCTCCCGCCGCGCCCACCAGTGACACGGCGTCACGGGTCCGCCCGTGCGGACGTCACGGGAGACCGGTGACGCGGCCGCACTGCCCCGGACCGGCCCCGGCGGGCGAAGGTGGCACCGCGCCCCCGGGCCGGCCCGCGCGGCCGCCTCCGGCCGGGCCCCGCCGACCGCCACGACCAGCACCGGGAGCCCACCGCCATGACGACCGACCGCACCGGCGCCCCGCCCGCGGAGACCGCCACCGGACCCCCGGTGCGCCCCACCCCGGTCTCGGAGCGGGTCCTCGCACCGGACCTCGCCCGCGGCATGATGCTGCTGCTGATCGCCCTGGCCCATGTGCCGTGGTTCCTCTACGAGGCGCCGGCGGGCGCGGCCCTGCTGCACCCCGCCGAGGGCGGCCTCGCGGACCGGGTCGCCCAGGCCCTGACCCTGGTCGTCGTGGACGCCCGGACCCACACCATGTTCGGTTTCCTCTTCGCCTACGGCATCGGGCAGATGTACGCCCGGCAGGCGTCGCGCGGCACGGCCCCGAGGGAGGCCCGCCGGCTGCTGCGCCGCCGGCACCTGTGGATGCTCGCCTTCGGCGCGGTCCACGCCGTCCTGCTGTGGCAGGGCGACATCATCGGGGTCTACGGCCTCATCGGGCTCATCATGGTGCCGCTGTTCCTCGGCCGCACCGACCGCACCCTCAAGGCCTGGGCGGCCGTCCTGCTGGTCCTGGGCGCCCTGTTCACCGCCGTCTCGGCGGCCGCGTCCCTGGCGGCCCCGGGCGCGGCCGCGACCGCCGCGGCCGACCTGCAGCGGCTCAGCATCGCCGAGACGGGCTACCCGGCCTCCGCCGCGATCCGCTTCCCGACCTGGCTGTACGCCCTGTTCTCCGGGGTGTTCACCCTGGCCCTGCCGACGGCGTTCCTCATCGGCCTCCTCGCGGCGCGGCACCGCATCCTCGAAGAGCCGTCCCGGCACCTGCGGCTGCTGCGCCGGGTCGCGGTTCCGGGCATCGCCGCGGGGTGGACCACCGGCGCGGCGCTCGCCCTGCAGCACACCGGCGTCCTCGACGTCGCCCCCGAGGCGGCCCTGTCCGGGCTGCACTTCTACACCGGGATCTTCACCGGGGTGGGCTACGCCGCCCTCTTCGGCCTCATCGCGCACCGCATCACCGCGCGCGGCGCCCGGGACCTGCCGCCGGTACGGGCGCTGGCGGCCCTGGGCCGCCGCTCCCTCAGCGGCTACCTCGCCCAGTCGCTGGTGTTCGCCCCGCTCCTGGCCGCCTGGGGCCTGGGTCTGGGCGCGCTCCTGTCGAGCTGGTCGGCGGCGCTGGTGGCCCTCGGCACCTGGCTGCTCACCGTGGCGGCGGCGTCCCTGATGGACCGCGCCGGCGTGCGCGGCCCGGCGGAGGCCCTGCTGCGCAGGCTGACCTACCGCCCGTCGCCCCGCCCGGCCCCGGAGTAGGGGAGCGGCGGCGGGCCCGCCCCGCCCGCGGACGGCCGCCGATCCCCGGGAACCGGGGAGAGGGCCCCCGCGTCCCAGGCCGAGGAATCACGTCATCGGATGAAACGAGGGAATCGGAATGGGAACCCAGAGCCGGAACCGGGCGGTCGCGGGGACAGGGCTCGGCGCGCTGGCGGTGCTGCTCACCGCCGGCTGCTCCTTCAACGCCAGTATCGGCGGCGCCGCCGCGGTCCCGGCGGACGAGGTGGCGAAGGAGGCCGCCGCGGTCCTGGAGGAGCAGGTCGGCCAGGCGCCGGACGACCTCACCTGCCCCGAGGACCTTCCGGCCGAGGTGGGCTCCTCGATCCGGTGCGAGCTCACCGCGGGCGGCGAGACCCTCGGGGTCACCGTCACCACCACTTCGGCCGAGGGGAGCGACGTGAACTTCGACGTCGAGGTCGACGAGCAGCCCGCGGGCTGACCCCGGGCCTTCCGGCGCCTCCGGGAGCCGCCGCCCCTCGGCGGGCGTGCGCGCGAGCGCACCGAGGCGGCCCCGGGCCCCGGGGCGGTGCGCCGGCCCCGGGCGACGCCGGCCCGCAGCGTCGCCGCGCAGACCGCAGAGCCGGGGAGAACCACCGCCGACCGGACCGCCCGGGATGAACGGGAGCGGGACGGCGGTGAGCACGAGCGGGCCGGCGGCGTCCGCTCCGTCCGGGCCCTCGGCGCCCGGCGGGCCCCGCCCGGCCGCACCGGGGAGGCGGGCCCGGGGTCAGGGCGCTCCGGCCAGGCGGGCGACGCTGTCCCGGACGGTCCGCTCCCAGCCCAGGCGGGCGGCGGCGACCGCCCCCGCCAGGTGCGGGGCGGAGCCGAGGGCGACCGGGTAGCCGGCCTCCGGTGCCGGCGCGTCCCGGTGGCGGGCGTGCGCGATGGCCAGCCCGGCCACGAGCGCGGTGAGCGAGTAGGAGCGGGCGAGGACCTCCTCCTCCGGGACGCCGGCCTCGCCGAGCGCCCGGCACAGCGCGTCGGCCAGCCGCAGGTAGGCCGGGCCGAGAGGGGTGCGCGCCAGCACCGCCGGGGCCGCCCACGGGTGCTCGGTCAGGTGGCCGAACCACCGGGTGAGCAGCTGCGGCGCGTCCCGCCCGCCGCCGGCGACCCGGTCCAGGTCGCGGGCGAGCACCTCGTCGAGCGCGAGGTCGAGGAGGTGGTCCTTGGTCCGGACGTGCCGGTACAGGCTGGACGGGGCCGCCCCCAGCTCTTCGGCGACGCTGCGGACGGAGAGCGCCTCCTCCCCTCCCCGGTCGAGGACGCGGGCGGCCGCGCGCGCGATCCCCGGCACGCTCAACCGCCGCTCCCGCTGCTGCGCCGACGGGCTGACCCAGTAGGACACGGAACCTCCGGATGGTCGATGGCGCCGCCATGGTAGCTTAAGCGATCATCGTTCGCTTAAGGAGGCGGGTCATGGCGGAGCGGACCGCACTGCGCGGGCTCTTCCCCAGGGAGCACCGAGGGGTCGTGCTCAGGCCCCTCGACGCCGGGGACGCCGAGGAGTACGCCGCGGGGACGCGCGATCCGGAGGTGGCGCGCTTCGCCCACCTCCCGCTGCCCGAGTACACCCCCGACACCGTGCGCCGGATCGCCGCCTGGGAGGTGTCCAAGGGGCTCGACTCCGGCGACCTCGCGGTGCTGTCCATCGTCGACGCGGACGGCGGCGGCTTCCTGGGCAGCCTCGTCCTGTTCGACATCACCGAGCACCAGGCCGAGGTCGGCTTCTGGCTCGCCCCCGGCGCGCGCGGCCGCGGGGTCGCGGTGCGCGCCGTCGCCGCGGCCGCCTCCTCCGCCCGCGCGCTGGGGCTGACCGCCCTCGTCGCGCGGACCGCCGAGGACAACCGCGCCTCCCGGCGCACGCTCGCCGCGGCCGGCTTCACCCGGACCGGGGACCCCGAGGAGACGACGGCCCCCAGCGGCCGGAAGGCGGTGACCCTCGGCTACCGCCTCGACCTGGCCGAACCCGACCGGGACTGACCGGGGCCGGCCGGGGCCGCCCCTGGGCGCCGAGGCCGCGGCGGGGAGGGCGGGCGCCCCCGCGCCTCGCCCCCCCGGCCCGCCGTGCGCCCTTCCGGGCGCCGGCCGCACGCCCCCGGGGAGTGGCCGCTACGCCTCGTCGGTGAGGCCCGCCAGCGCGTCGTGGACCTGCTGCGGGGTCGGCGGAGCGGAGGGCAGCGGGCCGCGGGCGGCCTCGGTGCGCAGGCCGTCGAGGAGGAAGGCGATGCCGCGGCGCCAGGCGTCCGGGGCGGCGCCGGCGGTTGCGCGGGCCAGCGCGGCGTTGGCCCCGAGGGTGAACACGAGGTCCGCGCCGGTGAAGTCGGGGCGCAGGGCGCCGGCCTCGTGGGCCCGGGCGATGATCCGCTCGGCGGCCTCCATCGCCCGGCCGCAGACGGCCATGAGGCGCTCCGAGCCCGGGTGGCGCCCGCCGACGACGTCGGCGACCGCGGGGTCGGTGGCCTGGAGCTCGCAGAGCCCCTCCACGTAGTGGGCGAACCCCTCCCAGGCGTCCTCGAAGGCCAGGGCCCGGCGGGCGGCCTCGTCGAGGCGGTCGGAGGCCAGGTCGGCCACCACCTCGTCGATGAGGGCCTCGCGGCCGCCGAAGAGGTTGTAGAGCGTGCCGTGGCTCACCCCGGCCCGCCGGGCGATCTCCTTCAGCGGCACCTGCAGGCCGCGCTCCCGGAAGAGCTCGGCGGCGGCCGCCCGCAGCTTCTCCGCGTTCCGTTGCGCGTCGGCCCGCATCCGCTTCGTTCCTCCCGGTCCCGGCTCTGACGCCCCATCGTCGCATCCCCTGCGGCCGATGCAACTCGACCCCGGGGTCAACGTGTGTGCTACCGTCGCGACACAAGTTGACCCCGGGGTCAAGATCTCTGGAGCGAGGAGCGCCGCCCCATGTCCAAAGTGATCGCCGTCTTCGGCGCCGGCACCGGCCTCGGCGCCTCCGTCGCGCGCCGGTTCGGCCGCGAGGGCTTCCGCGTCGCCCTGGTGGCCCGCCGCAGGCCGCGCCTGGACGCGCTCGTCGACCGGCTCGGGGCCGAGGGCGTCGAAGCGGCCGCCTTCACCGCAGACCTCTCCCGCCCCGCCGAGGTGCCGGGCCTGATCGCGGACATCCGCGACCGCTTCGGCCGCATCGACGTGGTCGAGTACGGGCCCGTCGGCGGTGGGCAGGGCTTCACCCCGGCCGCCCGGGTGGACGCCGCCCTCCTGCGGGAGTACATCCCGCTGTTCCTGCTCACACCGGTGGAGGTGGTCCGCGCCGTGCTGCCGGAGTGGACCGGGCGCGGCGACGGCGCCTTCCTCATGACCGGCGGCACCACCGCGGTCCACCCCGCCCCCGGCCTCAGCGGCCCGGGCCCCGTCGGGGCCGCCGCCCGCAACTACCTGCACTCCCTCAGCGCCGAACTGGCCCCCGCCGGCATCTACGCGGGCTCCCTCGTGGTCGGGGCGATGATCGCCCGCAGCGAGATGGGCGAGCGGATCACCGCCGCCGGCGGCGGTGAGCGGCCGCCCGCCGAGATCCCGGTGGTCGACCCCGACGACCTCGCCGACCGGTACTGGGAGATGTACACCGAGCGCGACCGGGTCGAGCTGATCCACCCCGCCCCCGAGGCCGGATAGGCCCGCGTCCGGCCGATCCGGTCCGCCCCTCCCCGCCGCCGGCCCGGCCCCTCCGGACGGGCGGGCGGCCGCGGGCCGGAGAGGGACCGGGGGACCCCGCCGCGGCGGCGCTCAGCGCTCCGGCGGCCGCCCGGGGGCGCCGGCGGAGAGGGCGGCCCCGATGCCGTCCAGGAGGTAGGCGAGCCCGTCCTCGAAGGCCTCCGGGCCGTCCGGGGAGCCGCCCTCGCCGATGGCCGCGGCCAGTACGGGGGAGGCCTCCGCCCGCCCGGGTCCGGGAGGGTGCCCGCGGCCGAGGCGCGCCTGCTCCTCCAGTACGAAGCCGGACACGAACGCGCCCAGTGCGGTGATCGCGCGCATCGCCTGCAGGGGGGTGAACCCCCGCTCCGCCAGTGCGGCCAGCTCCCGCTCGAAGGCGGCGACGGCCTCGGGCCCCGCGCTGGACCCGGCGACCAGGCGGGCGCCGTCGCGGTGGGACAGCAGGACCCTGCGGCGCTCCCGGGCGCGCCGGGCGAGCCAGTCGCGCCAGTGCTCGCCCTCGCGCGGGGGCCCGAGGTCCTGCCTCTCCTGGACGGCGCCGGCCATCTCGTCCAGCAGCTCCTGCTTGCTGCGGAAGTGCCAGTAGAGCGCGGGGGACTTGACCTGCAACCGGGCGGCCAGGCGCCGCGTGGTCAGCCCGTCCAGGCCGGTCTCCTCCAGCAGCTCCAGCGCCGCGCTCACGATCGTCGGGCGGTCCACCGCACGCTCCCCCCATTGACTCCTTATCAATGGTAAGGCAGTGTTTCCGGCACGCCGCTTATCAAAGATAAGGAGTTGGGGATGCGCCCACGTCCGACCAGGTTCCTGCTCGCCTGCGGCCTGGCCGTCCCGGCGCTGTTCCTCGGAGTGGTCCTCGCGGAAGGGGCGCTGCGCCCCGGCTACGAGCCGCTGCACCGGTTCGGCAGCGAACTGGCCCTGGGGGAGCGGGGCTGGGTGATGACCGCGAACTTCATCGCCACCGGCGTCCTGGCCCTGGGCTTCGCCCTGGGGCTGCGGCGCGCACTGGCCGGCGGCCCCGGAGGCGCGGCCGCCCCCGCCCTGGCCGCCCTGTTCGGGCTCTGCCTGATCACCGGCGGCCTCTTCACCACCGACCCCGAGCCCGGCTACCCGGAAGGCGCCGCCGTCCCGGCCGAGCCCACGCTGCACGGCATGGTCCACGACGCCAACCCGGTGCCGTTCTACCTGTCGCTGACGGCCCTGGCATGCGTGCTGGCCCGCCGCTTCGCCGCCGAGCCCGGCGGGCGCCCGTGGGCGCTGTACTGCGCGGCCACCGCCGCCGCGGTCCCGGTGACCTTCGCGATCGCGGCCGCCCTGCACGACCCGGACGCCGCATCGGGCACCTTCCACGGCCTGTGGCAGCGCATCAACCTGGCCATCGGCCTCGGCTGGATCGCCGCCGTCGCCCACCGCCTCCTGCGGTCACCGCTCGAGGCGGCACCACCGGCCGCTGCGGCCTCAGAGCCGGCGGGCCCCTGCCCCCTCGGGTCCTCGGGCGCGGACGGCGACCGGCCCGGCACCCCCTCAGGCCCCCGGAGCGGGAGGTCCGGGCGGGGCCTAGACGAGTGATTCCAAGGGGGCGCCTGGTCTGAGCATGAGACGAGGGAGCCCATGGCCATGTTGTGACGCAAGACCGGAACTCCCTCGCCGGCGCACGCTACGACACCATCGGCCGGCTGCTGGGGCACCGCGTAGCGTTGGCGAAACAAAGTGCTGATGTGAGCAGGGTTTCTATGAGGGAGCGGTTCACGGTCAAGGGTTTCGCAGCGGGTTTCACCTCCGGCGCCGTTTCTTGCCTGGTCGTTGTAGGCGGATCCTGTTCGGCGCTGCGCTCGGCAGAGGAAGAGAACGCAGTGACGGCACCTGTCGGAGAACCACTTCGGCGATGTTTTCGACATGCGGAGCGAGTGGATGGACAGGCCGGAGGAGAGGATCTCCTACACCATCACGTCGGTGGGGACGGAAGACGGCGGCGAGGAAGGGGCGAGGAATTCCACCCTCACTCTGGGTATTGTGAACAACGCCGATCGCCACGTCGAAGACCTCTACCCGGATGTCAGGTGCGGTAACGGAAGGGAAGAGGATCTGGTCCTCTCCCGGGAGGAGGCGAGAGGGGAGTACCCGAGCGGCCTGGAACCAGGAGAGGGAACCCTCGGTATGACCATGGAGATCGGCTGTGAGTTTTCTGAACCGACCTATCCGGAAGATCTGGTCGTCACGGTGCCGCGGAAGGGCGAAGAGGTGACTTTCGTGGACCCGGTGCGCGGGGTGGATCGGATGAAGTGGCGCCACGAGTTCGATGCGTGAGTGTTGTGCCCGCCCACGCAGAAAACTCGGCTGGGAGGCCCCGGCCGGGCACCTCGCCGCAACCGACTGACCTCATGTGTTGCGACGACCGTTGGACTTCACCGGGAGCGGGGCGCTTTCGCTGTGTCCGGGGTCAGGGCAGCTTGAGCGCGGCCACCTCGGTGCCGCCCTCCATCGCCGCGTCTGCGTCCTGGATCGTGATCCATTCCAGGTCCGTGCCCTCGGGCAGCTCGAAGTGGTAGGTCAGCGACACCGACAGGCCGGGGCTCAGCCCGTAGCCGGCCCCTTCGCCGGTCGTCACGCCCGAGGTGTACTGCACCCCGTCGGCGTCGTAGGCGTACACGTCCTCATAGCCCGGGATCGTCTCCGCGGTGGTGGTGTTCTCCGCGGTCACCGTCACCGGGACGTAGACCGCCCCCTCCTGGGCCTCATAGGAGGTGTCGGTCGAGGTGTCGGTGAAGGCGGCCTCCCCCTCGCCGAGGGAGGCACCGCTGTACTCGTGCACCCCGTCGGTGACCGACTCCTCGGTCGGCGCGGTGGGCCCCTCCTCCGCGAGGTCCTCGCCCGGCTCGCCGTCCTCGCCCGGCTCGCCGTCCTCGGCCGGCGCCCCCTCTGAGATCGTCTCGCCCATTTCGCCGAACGCCTGCTCGATGGTGGAGACGAGGTAGGCCTGGTGGCCGAGCCATCCGGCGGCGAATCCGACGAGCAGGGCGGCGGTGCCGACGGCGGTGGGCAGGATCCAGCGGGGAGCGCCGGGCGGGCGCTGCGGTGCGGGAGCCGGAGGGGTGGGGGTGTCCGTGGCCATGGGGCCTCCTGCTTGTAAGGGGGTCCCGCCCGGGGCGAGGGGCGGTGGTGACGAAAAGTAGACGCCTCCCGAACGGGAAATGGGGGCCGTTTTCCGCATTCGGCCAAGAGTTTTTCAGCTCCGCCCGCCCGGGTTTCCTCGGCGGTTTCCGACAGGGGGACCCGCGCTTTGAGGGCTGTCGGCTGAAGGGGGTGTGAGCAGCGACAACGCCCCGGCCTCAGGCGGGTGGGGCGTTGCCGCCGTTTCCGGATTTTCCTGTCTGCTCGCTTCAGCCCAGCACGGTGTCCGGGGAATCGGCCCACAGCACTTGGCCGCCGTCGGGGCGCACGGTGAGGCCGAGCCGGTCCCGCCCCGGCCGCCCGGCCCCCTCCCACGCCTCCCGGGCGGCGGCGACCTCGGCCCACAGGTCCCGCGGCCCCCTGATCTGCGCCTCGTAGGGCGGGCCCGCGGGGGTGTACTCGCCCAGCGCCCACGACCCGCTCTCGCTCCGGTCGAACACGTAGATGCTGGCCTCGCCGGAGTCGTCGGTGGCCTCGTAGACCGCGTAGTCCAGGCCCGGCACCAGGTGCCCGAGCGCGGTCTCCCACCCGGCGTCGGGCTCGGCGACCACGCGGGGGCTCACCTCGATGGGGGTGGGCTCGGTCGGCTCCTCGGTGTCGACGAACGCGGCCGGTCCGCCGCGGACGCCGCGCTGCTCGCGCAGCCACATGAACGGCGCCTCCCCGACGATGCGCCCGCGCGCGGCCCCGGCGCCATCCGCGGCCAGGCGCAGCAGCACCGGCGGGGTGAACCCGGTGCCCCACGGGGTGACCACCGCGCCGCCGGGCCGGGTCTGGGCGGCCCACGCCGGCGGGACGCGGCGGGCGGCGACGGTGGCCAGCACCCGGTCGAACGGGCCGTGCCCGGGGGCGCCCAGAGCGCCGTCGCCGGCGATGACGGTCGGCTTGTAGCCGAGTTCGGCCAGGGTGCGCCGGGCCCGCTCGGCGATGACCGGGTCCACCTCGACGGAGACCACGTTCTCCGGTCCGAGGCGCTCGCACAGCAGAGCGGTGTTGTACCCGGTGCCGGTGCCGATCTCCAGGACCCGGTCGCCGCCGGCGACGTCCAGGGCCTGCAGCATCGCCACCACCAGGGACGGCTGGGAGATGGAGCTGGTGGCCTCCCGCCCGCGCCCGTCCGGCCCGGCGGGGGTGCCGTCGTCGACCTGGGTGACCACGGCGACGTCCTCGTAGGCCCAGCGCGCCCACGCCGGGTCGTCCCGGCCCAGGGGGGAGCGCCAGGCCGGGTCTTCGGTATCGCGCGGCCACACGGTGTCGGGCAGGAAGCGGTGCCGGGGCACTGCGCGCACCGCCGCCTCCCACGCGGGGTCGGTGAGCACCCCGGCGGCGGCCAGGGCCTCGGCGAGCCGCCGGGGCCCCTTCTCCAGACCGACGGTCACTTGCCCTCCTGGCCGTCCTGGGAGGGCTCCACGCGCTCGCCGCCGCCGTGGCCCTGGCCTTCCTTGCCGTCGGTGTGGGTGCTGCCGCCGCGCCCCTGGTCCTCGCTGCCGGGCTTGCCGTGCTTTCCGTCGCCCATCAGGGCCTCCTCATGTGGATGCGTTGACGGTATCCCGCTGGTCGCTGTACGTCACCGGATCGGGTGCGTCCGGGTTCGGCCGAGGGGCGCCCGCCCGGGGACGTGGGGAACGCCCCGGGCGGGCGCGGCCGACCCCATCCCCCTCAGGAGGGCCGGCCCTGGGCCGCCCGCCCGGAGCAGTCCTCCCGGGCGGGCGGCGTTCCCGCGCCTCCCCTTCTTCCCCGTCGGGTCGGCGCGGGAGCCTTCAGTCCTTTTTCTTCTCCTTCTCGGCGCGCTCGGCCTCTTCGAGCTCTTTCCTGGCCTTCTGCAGCTCCTTTTCGAGGCGCTCGCGCTTCTCCTTGTCGGTCACCACATAGCCGTCCTTGGTGAACCAGCCCATGTACAGGCCTTTCCGTGTCAGAGGGTGTGGAGGGGCCCCTCCCCGCCGGGTGCACACGCGGGGAGGGGCGCCCGGCGCGGAGCCTTCAGGTGCGGGGGCGCATCCAGTGCGGTGCGCGCATCCGCGGCGCGACCGCATCGGTGGTGGTGCAGATCTCCTCGCCGCCGCCGAGGGGGCGCAGGCGCAGCCGCCCGAACCACAGGCCCGGGCACGCCACGTGTCCGACGACCTCGTGCAGCGCGCTCCAGTAGTGGACTTCCGTCCCCAGCGGCCAGGCGTGGCGCAGCACCGCGGCGTCGCCGCCCGCGGCTTCGGTGAGCCGGCTGGGGCCGATGGTCTTCCGGTCGCCGGTGTCCAGGCTCTCCACCACCACTCGGGTCCCCTCGTGCCCGATGACGGCGAACAGCTCGGTGTGATCGCTGCCGAGGTAGACCAGCTTGCCCACGCACCACGCCCGCCAGGCCGGCACGGCCCGCGGCCGCTCGGGCTCGGAGCGGGCGGCGCGGGGCAGCCGCACGGGCCGGTACCCGCTCACCGCCCGCCCCCGCCGGCCGCGGCCTGCTCCTGCTCCTGGCTCTGCTCCAGCGCGGCCAGCTGCTCACGGGTCAGGCCGCGGCCGACGCGCTTCGCCGGGCGGATCAGCCTGGCGGCCAACTCCGCGGCGGTGTCGGCGACGACGGTCGGCTCGATGTCGTCCTCGACGCGCCTCGTTGCGATCCACCCGTCGTGGCGGCCGTGCTCGTCGTGCGTCCGCCAGATCCGCCACGCGGGGAACTTCGCCTGCAGCCACACCAGGTCGTCGGCGTGGGCGTCGGGGTCGGCCGCCGGGCTCACCGGTCCGCCTCCGCCAGCTCGACGCGGGCCAGCCGTTCGCGTAGCTCGGCGATGCTCGGAGCGGACACCGCACGGTCCTCTCGCACGGCCCGCCAGTGGCCGGGGCCGTCGAGGAGGTCCCGGAAGACGTGCCATTCCGGGAAGTTAGCGGCCAGCGTCTCGGCAGGATCAAGCAGAGAAGGTGTCGTCAGGGCAACGGCAGTCGGGCTAGGGTCTGTCATGTCATCAGCTCCTCAGAGGCTGGTGGCCATGCCCCCGGGCGCTTGGTCGCGCTGCGGGGGTCAACTCGTTCACCACCGACAATTCCGGTCCCGTTCTGAAGAACCCATCCCGCGGGGATATCCCAAGAAGAGATAATCGCGACGGCCGAACCGCCCCCATAGGAGGCCGCGATGTCAGCACGCTCGACCGACCCCATCACCGTTCCCCCATGGGCCTGGGAGCGCGCCGACATCCGAGAAGCCCTCGCCCGCCGCGATATCCCCTCCGTCCTGCGGTTCGTCCAGCAGTACGGCGGCGCCTCCCAGACTCGTATCGCCTCAGCCACCGGAATATCCCAAGGGCGGATCAGCGAGATCTTGAACGGCCGCAAGACCGTGACCGCCTTCGACGTCATCGAGCGCATCGCTGATGGAATCGGCATGCCCGACACCGCAAGGATGCGCTTCGGCCTCGCCCCGCGCGTGATCCCGCCCCCGGTTTCAGCAACGCCCCCCGCGCCCCGGCCGGTGTCCTCTACGCTCACCTCCGACGGAGGAGGGCGAGTGCGACGCCGAGAATTCATCGGACTGGCCGGAGCCGGAGCCGCGCTGGGCCTGTCGGGTATCGCGAGCGCCCTCACCGGCTACGGCGCCCTACCACCCGAGGTCGAGCCGCGGCCCGTCGGGGTGCTCGCCAAGGCGGCGTCCGCGATGAAGGCCGACTACCAGGGGTGCCGCTACGCCAAGGTCTCCGCCGGGCTACCCAGGCTGCTGGCCGAGCTCGAACAGGCCGATGCCGACCAGCGGCTGCACACGGCCCTGGCCACCGCTTACCACGTCGCTGCGAGCGTCCTTCTGAAGGGCGGGCAGGGCGGTCTGGCCAGGCTGGCCGCCGACCGGTCCAGGCGCGCCGCCGAATGCAGCGGCGACCCCGTCACGGTGGGCACCACCACCCGGGTGCTGGTGCGCGCGCTCGTGCGCGACGGCCACCACCGCACCGCCGCGACCCTGGCCATCGACTCCGCCCAGCGAATCACTCCGAACACCCCCGAGGCACTGTCGGTGTACGGGGCACTTCTGCTCAGCGGGGCGACCGCCGCGGCCAAGGCCGAAGACCGCGACACGGTCACCACTCTGCTTGACGAAGCGGTCGGCGCTGGCCGTCGCCTCGGGGGCGACTTCAACCACCACTGGACGGCGTTCGGTCCCACCAACGTCGAACTGCACCGGGTCAGCACCGACGTCGAGCTCGGCGACGCCGGAGCGGCCGTGGAGCGGGCACGTCGCATCGACCTGGGACGCATCGACGTGGCGGAGCGTCGCGCCGCGCTGCTCATCGACACCGGGCGCGCCTACACCCAATGGGGCAAAACGGGGCGGGCCTATGAGGCGCTGGCGACCGCTGAGCAGATCGCCCCCGAGGAGCTGGCCACCCGCCCGGTCGCACGCGAGCTGCTGGCCGAACTGGGAGCCCGCTCCTCGGGACACCTGCACACCCGGATCACTGAACTGGCGGAGAGGACGGCGACGCCCCAGTGAGCGAACGCGTGCTGTACGTGGTGGTGTGCGCGGCCGGACCCGCCGCACAGGTCACCGAACTGGTGGACCAGGCGCAGGAGCGCGGCTGGACGGTCCAGGTCATCGCTACCCTGGCGGCCACCGCCTTCATCGACGAGGCCGCCCTGGAAGAACAGACCGGTCGGCCGGTGCGCAGCCGCCACCGGGAGCCGGGGCAGCAGCGCAGCCCGAAGGCGAACGTGATCGTGGTCGCACCCGCGTCGTTCAACACGATCAACAAGCTCGCGGCCGGGATCGCCGACAACTACGCCATGGACGTGGTGGGCGAGTCGTTGGGCATCGGCGTGCCGGTGGTGGTGCTGCCGTTCGTGAACTCCGCCTACGCCGCCCGGGCGCCATTCCGCCGCAGTGTCGAGTCACTGCGCTCCGAAGGCGCGGAGATCCTGCTGGGGCCGGGGGAGTTCGTCCCGCATCCGCCCAAGACCGGTGCGGGGGTGGAGTTCCCCTGGAAGCTGGCGCTGGACCGGGCTGAAGCCGTAGCTCAGTAGAAACACCAGCCCGGCAGCTCCTTGCCCATGCCCCATCACGGTGCCCCGGGCGCCGGGCCCTTGTGGGGTCACCCGTCCAGCCGGGGCGGGGGCCTCCCACTCCAGCTGCCACCCGCGCCAGCCGGCGTAGGCGCGCGCCACCGTCCGCACCGCCACCTCCAGCCCGGCCCGCGTCTCCGCACTCGCCTGCTCGTAGGCTTCCACCGCATCGCGCACCTCCCACTTCGCCACGCGGCCATGATCGGCGGAACCGCCTCGTGCGCTGCGGAAACGCGCCGAACCTGCCCGGGGGGCGCCGGCCCGGCAGGGGGGAAGGCCCGCAGCGCCGTCGGCCCTGAGCGGCCGGCGCCCTCGGGGAGGGTGGCCTGTTCCGGCAACCGCTCCTCCTCGGCGTCACCTACTGACTACGGGACTCACCCCCGCGGACGCGGGGAGCACCGGCTGAGAGTGCTGGCATCGAGGCCGGCACGCGACTCACCCCCGCGGACGCGGGGAGCACTCGACGTCCAAGGTCGCGACGAGTTCGCCGACGGACTCACCCCCGCGGACGCGGGGAGCACGGACCGGTCTCCCCGAGCTTTCCGAGCATGCCCGACTCACCCCCGCGGACGCGGGGAGCACGGACCGGTCTCCCCGAGCTTTCCGAGCATGCCCGACTCACCCCCGCGGACGCGGGGAGCACGCGCGGATGCGCGCCTGGTCGGCATCGATCTGCGACTCACCCCCGCGGACGCGGGGAGCACCCACCACGGGGTGTTCCGCAGCACCGACCCGGCGACTCACCCCCGCGGACGCGGGGAGCACTCGTCAGGGCGGCCGGCCTGGGCCATCTGCTCCGACTCACCCCCGCGGACGCGGGGAGCACTCGTCAGGGCGGCCGGCCTGGGCCATCTGCTCCGACTCACCCCCGCGGACGCGGGGAGCACAGTTGCTTGTTTCTCACCGCCGATAAGCGGGGCGACTCACCCCCGCGGACGCGGGGAGCACCCTTCGCGAACTGCAGAGACGCGGACCGTTATCAAAAGTTGACAATCGTCCAGCGTGATACAAGACCTAAAAACCCCGATACCGGCCCGAATCCTACGAGATCGCCCCACAGAACCCGCCCCCGCCGTCTCGTGCAACGTTCAGCCTTCAGCGTAGAACCTCGCACCGTCCCCTCTGAATCTCAAAGTCCGATCCCGGTGAGCGGGTTGTCGTCCCATCGATCGCCGTCATCGAAGTAGACGTTCAGCGCTGAGGACCCGTCGGCCCAACCACCATATCGGCGCCGAGCAGGCCGCCGCGCTGCCGATGGCGGCCGAGACGGCGTGGCGCGCGCTCGACGGCCTCGGTGTCCAGCCGGGTGAGCTGCTGCTCGTCCACGGCGCGGGAACCACCGTGGGTGAGGCGGCGGTGCGCTTCGCGCTGCACCGGGGTATTCGGGTGATCGCCACCGCCGGACAGACCCGGGCAGCAGCCCTGGAAGCGATCGGCGCCCAGGTGACCGCCTACGGCGAGGGCATGGACGGACGCGTCGGCGCACTGGCCGGAGGCCACGTCGACCGAGCCCTGGACACGGCGCCGACCGGGGGCCGGATCGACCGCGCCGACCAGCCCAGCCCGGCCGGCGGCTCGCTGCCGACCCTGATCGAGCTGACCGGGGATCCCGACCGTGTCCTCACCGTCTCGGACTTCGCCGCTGCGGCCGAGTCGGGCGTCCGGGTCGCCACCGAGATCCGCTACGACCGGATGGAGGAGTTCGCTCGGCTCGCCGGCGACGGCATCCTGGTCGTACCGGTCGCCCGCACCTACACCCTCGACCAGATCCGGGAAGCGGCCGAACTCAGCCGATCCCGCCGGCCCGGGGGAAAGCTCATGCTCGTCCTGTGAGCTATGACCGGCCCCGCCGGCCGGGTACAGGAGAGCGTCATAAACCGTGGGGTGGGGACCGCGCCGGCGGCCGTCCGGCCGTCGCAGGCGCCCGCGGTCACCTCGCACAGCTCCTCCTGGCGGCCCATGGGGCCACCCCCCAGGGACGGGACACGGCCCCTGCGGGCTTCGCGGGGTCTTCTCCGCGGTCTGTTTCCGGGTCTGTTCGAGAGCCTTTCCAGAGGTCTTCTCGGGGTCTTTCAGGAGGTCTTCTTGTGACCGCGGCCGGCGGTGCGCCGACCTGAACAGCCGCCCGCTGCGGCGGAGCCGGCATCTCTCTTCCGCGCACTCATCGATATCGGAACTCGGTGCGGGAGAAGCACGTTTCTTCGCCATGGACCTTACGAACACCCCCTACGCCTGGATCGGTTATCTCCTGGTTCTGCTCGTGGGTGTGGTCCTTGCGGCCGGTCAGGTACGAGAGATACTCCGGACCAGGAATCTGCGGCGGACCGGAGCCAGGGCGGACGGCGAGGTCGTCCGTCACAGCATCGGCGAGAGCTCGAACGGGAATACGACCTACGCTCCAGTGGTCGCCTGGCGGACTCCTGACGGGCGCAAGCGCGAATACTGCCCCAGCTGGAGAAATTCGGGGAAGGGGCGCTTCCGGGTGGGCAGGCGTGTGGTGATCTACTACGACCCGGCCGATCCCGACGACCGCGCAGCGCTCCGCGGCTACAACGGAGGTCCGGTCACCTGGTTCGTCCTGCTCTTCGCTGCCGTGATCATCGGTATTGCGCTGCTCGAACTCGCAACAGTGGTTCTCGGCCGGTAAGCGGCCCAGCGGCCTCCCCCGCTCGCCGCGCGGTCCCCGCCCCGGGGGCCGGGCAGAACCATCCCAGAGCGCATCGCCGGACAGCAGGAGCGCACATGCAGGAGCCCGAGACCGCGGCCGAACTCCATCGCCGGGCCGAGCGCGACCAGGAGGCCCGCCGAGCCCTCCCGCCGGGCCGCACCGCCCAGGAATGGGAGCGGATCGCCGCACCCGTCGACCGCGAGAACCGCGCCTGGGTCAGGGGAGTCATCGACCGGCTGGGCTGGCCCGGCAGATCCCTTGTCGGAACCGGCGGCGCCGAGGCGGCCTGGCTCCTGGTCCAGCACTGCGAGCTCGAGACCCAGGAGCGCTGTCTTCCCCTGCTGGAGGCCGCCGTCGCCGCCGGTGAGGCCGAGCCGTGGCACCTGGCCTACCTGGAGGACCGGGTGCGGTGCCGGCGAGGTCTGCCCCAGCGGTACGGCACCCAGTACATCAGCGAAGGCGGAGGCCCTCCGCGGCTGCAGCCGGTGGAGGATCCGGACCGGCTGGACGAGCGCCGGGCGGCCGCCGGGCTGGGGCCGCACGCCGAGCATGAGGCCGCCGTCCGCGCAGGAGGGCCGCGCTGACCGGAGGACAGGGCGGCCCGGTCACCACGGTTCGGCCAGGCGGATGACGCGGTCCGTGCGGACGTCGAACCCCAGGACCGGACGGCCGCGGTCGCCTTCGGGATCCATCAGGACGGGTTTGCCCAGGCGCCGGCCGATCGCTGCGAGGAAGCCGCACAGGATGTCCAACCGCTCCTGCCCCTGGAGCTCGCGCAGGTCCACGTCGAAGTCGATCTCCTCCGGGGCGCAGAAGCGGAAGATCGCGAGCACCCCGCCACTCGGCCACACCCGCAACTCGGCGCCGGCGGGGCGGGACAGCGCGGCCTGCGCCCGGGGCAGGGGCGCCGCGGCGCCGCCTTCGGCGTAGCGGTGCCTCCATCCGCGCTCGACGACCAGGTCGAGCAGGGCCTGCCAGTCGCTCACCGCGGTGTCGGGGACCCGCAGGTCCGGCAATGAGCCCGTGGTGCGGGGGTCGAACAGGTCCTTCACGTCGTCCCAGAGCAGATCGGCCATCCGGCCATGCTGGCACCCGGTACTGCGGAGCGGGGGCGGATCGCCATCGGAGCGGACGGGAGAACTGGGGAGCGGGCCGCCTCCGGGCCGGGGTAGGATCCAGCAAAACAGACGGGCCCACCCGGTGCTACCAACACCGGACAGGCCCTGACCCCCGACCTGTAGCACCAGGAAGGCGGCTATGCCGAACTTTACCGTTCGGCGTCCGGAGGATGCACACCGCACCTCCCCGGCGCCCGACGAGGACTCCCCTCGCGCGTCCTTCACCGTCATGGTGGACTGGATCGCCCTGCACCCGTCGCTGAGCGACACCGCGAAGTCGGCGCACCGCGCCATGCGGTCCATGGTCTTGGAGAACCGCGACGAACCGGTCGTCCGCCTCACCGACACCGAACTGGGCTGGCTCATGGGCAAGTCGGCGCGCACCGCGCAGCGCGGCCGCAAGGAGCTGCAGGCGCACGGCATCGTCGAAGTCGCGCGGTCGGCGACCTACACCGAGCACACCCCGGCCGGCCCGGTGTTCCGCACCGTCCACACCTACCGCCTCTGCGATGCCCCGCCCGCGGACTACGGCGGGCCGGTGTCTCCGTGGGACGCGCTGAACCGGGCCCGCCGGGCCGCCGGGGTCTCTTCTCGCGGGCGGCGGATGACAAATCTGTCCAATGAGCCGCCATCGGCGGCGGGCGAGTCGCCGCAGGCGGGGCCCCTAGAAGCAAGCGCCCTGGAAGCAAGAGAGGGAAGAGGTTCCGCTCCGTCCGCAGGCGCGCAGCCGCAGGGCGGCGGTGCCGCCCGCGGCGCGGCGGACCGGACGGACGACACCGGCCGGGGGGACGCCTCGGCGGAGCCCGCCGGGTGGGCGCCGGCCCTGCTGGCGCCGATCCCCGACGCCGCGCTGTCTCGGCCCCGCGCAGACCGCGCCGCGCTCGCTCGGCGGCTCCAGGCCCTCGACGCCGCCGGGGTCGCCCGCCACGAACTCGCACAGGCACTCGCCGGCGCCGATACCGCGGACCGGCCCTACCCTGCGCTGCGCGCCCGCCTGGCCTCTCCGCAGTCCGTGCGGGCGTGGAACGGCAAGGCCCTGGGAACCGGGGCGGGAAGCGCGCCCCCACCGGCCCCGAGCGGTTTCCGCACCGGCGCAAGGTCCGCCCACGACCCCTTCGGCACCTCGCGGGACACCCCGGCCGGTGACCTGGCCCCCGGGTACTGCGCCGTGCATGTCTCCGTGCGGATGGGCGCCGGCGGCTGCCCGATCTGCGCCGACCGGCCGGCCGGAGCTCCCCGTGCTCCGGCTCTGGAACCACCCGCCGGAGACGGCGGCACCCCCGAAACCGAGAAGGGTCCCCCCGGCGGCACCGCCGAGCTGGAACGCATGCGCGCCTCGCTGGAAGCCGCGAGGCTCGACCAGGGCGCCCCGGTGCTTCCCCGGCGGGGCAAGGGGCGCGCCCCCACCGCTGCAGGCCGGGCTGCGACCGACGGTGTGCGTGTGCTGCTGGCCGGGCTCATGAAGAATCGAGCCGGGTGAGGCGAGGGAGCCCCGGGGAAGCCCCATCCCTCATAGGGCCGATGGCGGCGACCAGACCCCGCAGCGGCTCGGGGAAGCCGAACCGCGAGTCGGGCGAGGGACGAGTACCAGGCAGGCCGCTGCCCGGGAGCGCGACGGCTCAACGTTCGGCGGCCTGTCCGCCGCTTCGGTACGCAGGCGGCCGGTGCTCTGGGCGGTCGCGGCGCGGACGGCCGCTCCTAGAGGGCGTGGCCGATGGCTTCGGCGCCTGGGGGCTCAGGCGGTCTGCGCGTCGGGTCAGGCCGGCGGTGCGCAGGGCGCCGCCGTCGTGCACCGGCGGGTGGCCGTGCTGGGCGAGGGGCGTTCCTGCGGGCGTGGTGTATTCGGCGACGAGGGGGAAGGCGCCCTCCAGGGTTCGGGCGGCGGTCGTCTTGCCGGCGCCGGGCAGTCCTTCCAGGACCGCCAGGCGCCCCGGCGCCGGCGGGTCCTGGTGTGGCGCCGTGGTTTCAGAAAAGGGTGCGCTGTTCATGGGCGCCTCCGGGCGGGCGGATACGGCGGGTCGTGTGAAGGCCCCGGCAAGGACCGGTGGCCGGGGCGGCGGGGCGCCCGGCGAGCAGCCGGGAGTCGATGAGCAGCACCCGGCCGGTGTCCAGGTCGTCGGCGAGAAGGAGCCGGCCGGGTACGGCGCGCACGCTCACGGCCAGGACGGCGTCGTCGTCCAGGCCGGTCAGGGCGTCGTAGGCCTCGGGGGGTGCGGCGGTGAGGTTGTAGGCGGCGGTGTTGTCGTGCACCCGCTCCTCCAGCCGGGCGGTTCCGGGGAGCAGGCCGGAGCGCTCCACCGCGCGCCGTGCGGCCAGTAGGGCGGTGCTGCGCTCTTCGGCCGGAGGAAGGCTCCACCACGCGGCGGCCTTGGCGGTGGCGCGGATGCGCTCGGTGGCCAGGCCCGCGCGGGCGATGGCCTTCTCTGCGGCGCGGACGGCCTCCAGCGGGCCGTGCGCCAGGAGGGTGTAGGTGATGGCGCCCTGCTCCAGCAGGCGCCGGTGGCCGCGCTCGGTGGCGGTGAGGCCGACCTTGAGCGGGCCGGGGCCGAAGTAGGCGAGGTAGGCGGTGTAGTCGCGGTCGTCGGTGTAGGCGTCGCGGGCCAGGGCGCGGCCGCGGTCGCGGAAGGCGCAGCGGGCGCACTGGGCGTCGGTGCCCTGAGCGTCGATCGGCGCGGAGCAGTGGGTGCGCCGGCCGCGGTGGTGGTCCCACACTCCGATGCAGGTGCGCGGGGCGCCCAGGCCCAGCCGCACGCTCTGCCCCGGTTCGATGCGGAGGCGGTGGTCGGGCTGTCCGGGAGCCGAGGCGACCAGGGCAGGGTGCTCCTCGTTCCAGAACATCCCGATAATGCGCCAGTCGGGCCGGGGCGAGGCCGGCTTCGCAGGTGTCATGGAGGCCAGTCAAGTCGCGGATACCGGCGAGGTGCAGCAGATCGGCGAAGGTCTCGGCGGGGTTGTCGGCCGTGTGGAGGTGGTTGCCCGGCCGGCCGGCTCGCAGGCGGGGGGCCGTATCGCCTGGGAGCGCTTGCGCGCCGGCACCAGGGCCGCCGACCTGCTGCTGCGCACCATGCGCGGCCTCGGCGAGCGCGCGATGGCGCTGCTGGTGGGCCGGTGGCGCCTGCTGCGCCGCACCGCCAAAAGCCCCTCCAGGATCGGCGATCCCGTCAAAGCCGCCCTGGTCCTGCACGGACTCCAAAAGCAAACCCGAGGGGCCCGGGGGTGCATAAGAGCTCGTCTCATTTGGATTCTCGGCAGCCTGGCCGCGTGTCGATGGTGGAACGGCTGGTGATGGACGAGCTCGGCTCCCGCGGTGAGTTGGACTGGTCGCGGTGCGCGATCGACTCGGTCAACATGCGCGCCCTCAAAGAGGGGAGCTGACGGGTCCCGATCCTGTGGATCGGGGCAAGAAGGGGCCGAAGGTCCACCTGATCACCGACCGGGCCGGCCTGCCCCTGCCGGTGGCGATCTCCGGGGCCGACACCCGCGACAGCCGGGCCCTGCAACCCCTGGTGCGGGGGATCCCTCCGATTCGGCCCCGCCGTGGACCCCGCAGGCGCAAGCCTGCCAAGCTGCACGGCGACAAGGGCTACGACTACAACCACCTGCACCGGTGGCTGCGCGAACGCGGGATCGCGCACCGCCTGGCCCGCAAGGGGGTGGAGTCCTCGCAGCGGTTGGGGCGACACCGGTGGCAGGTGGAGCGCACCATGGCCTGGCCGGCCGGATGCCGCCGCCTGCACCGCAGGTACGAGCGCAAGGCCGAGCACTTCCTGGCCTTCGTCGGCATCGCCTGCACGCTGATCTGCTACCGCAGACTCACCAAACGAGATGAGCTCAAGCCTCAGGAGTCAGGCAAGTCCGATCAGGTCAAGCGGGCGGCTGAAGCACCCGTAGGACATCCACCAGATCGCGTCGGGGACCATCGGGCGCCCCAGAGCGCGCAGCAGGTAGGCGGTCAGGCTGCGCAGCGCGGCCAGGTTCGCCGGCGCTGCTGCGCCCGGCCCGCAAGGACGAGCCCCCACGGGCCGGAGCACGCCTTTTCAGGCCGCTGCGGCAGGTGATCGAGTCGATCGACCAGACCTTCAAGGGCCGGCTCGATCCGGAGCGGCACGACGGGCGCACCCCGGGTGGGGCGGCCGCCCGGGTAGTCCAGCGGGCCCTGGCGCCGACCGCCGCGATTCGGCACAACGAGCGCACCGGCCGGCCGGTCCTGCGCTCCCTGGCGGCTTGTGATCACTGACCCCTTGGAATTACTCATCTAGCCGCCGGGCGCGGTCGCGCGGCGCATGATCTCCTGGACGATGCCGGTCTTGGCGTCGGCGTAGTCCTGGACGTACCGCCAGGTGCGGCGGGCCAGCTCCCGTTTGGCGGCGGCGTAGCGCTCCCGGTCGGCCGGGTGGGTGCGCAGGTGGTCGCGGAAGCGGAGCATCCGGGCGGTCTCCTCGCAACCGGCCGGGAAGACGTGCAGGTTGACCTCGGTGCCGGGGCCGTTGAGGAGCCGGTGCTTGAACCAGTCCGGCTCCCGGAACCGGAGCACGTATCCGGCGGCTTCGAGCGCCGGCAGGTAGGACGGCTCGTCGGCGGGGTCCGCGACCTCGAGCACGACGTCGATGACCGGCTTGGCCGGCAGCCCGGGGACCGACGTCGACCCGGCGTGCTCGACCAGCAGGGCCCGGCCGCCCAGCGCGCCCCTGATCCGCTCCGCCTCCCGCGCGAAGAGCCGGGGCCACTCCGGGTCGTACTCCGCGACCACGACCGGCCCGTCGTGTACCGGGACCCCGCCCACGGCGGCCTGCTCGACCCGGTCCGCGCCGTCCTGCCCGTCGACCACGATGCCGGCCCTCTCTCCTCGGAAGTGCTGGGCCGTCCAGGGTAGCGCCGCACCGCCGCGTCCCGCCGCTCCCCGGCTCGGCCCGCGTCCTGAGGGGCGGGGACCGGCGGGGAGGTGAAGAGCCGGTCGGTGAATCCTGTTCGCGCGGTGCCGGTCTAGTGTTCCGCCCATGTCCTCCTCGATCGACGCCACCGACGACGAGCCCGGCCTGAGCATCCGCTGCCAGGACGACGCATCCGTGGGTGTGGCGTTCCGCGACCGCTCCGGCTCCGACCCGGACTCCGTGCACTACGCCGTCGAGCTGCGCGCCCCGGGCCTGACCGCCCGGGTCGACGAGGTCGTCGCCTGGGTCCACGACGGCGGTCTCGCCTCGTTCCTGGAAGGGCTCGCCGCCGACTACCGGGGATGGGGCGGCGAACGGCACTGGCGGACCGACGACCGGGACCTGGCGGTGTCGGCGGTCTTCCGCTCCGGGGGATACGTCGGGCTGACCTGGACCCTGCGGCCGTGGCCGAAGGCCGCCGGCGGGTGGAGCGCATCGGTGACCACCTGGCTGGAGGCCGGCGAGCAGATGGCCTCCCTGGCGGTCGGCATCCGGCACTTCCTCACCCGGGAGCCGCGGTGACGCCCACCGTCCGCACGCCCGGTCCTGCGGCGGAACGGGGCCGGACCTCTCTTCCCGGAAGCGCTCGGCCGTCCAGGGGAGCGCCCACCGCCGCTCCCCGCCGGTCGCCCGGTCCGCGGGCGGCGGGCGGCGGGTGGCCTGAACCGGCCGGAACCCCCGCGAGGTTTGACAGCCGCTCACCGGCGCTGCTGGGCTACGGAGGGTCCCCCCTCGGAACCCGGTCCGCCGGGCCGGTAGAAAGGCGCCTCTTCATGAGCCGTCCCCCCGTCCCGCCGCGCCCCGCCCTGTCGGATCTGAGCCCCGAGGACCGGCGCAGGGTCGGGCCGTTCCAGGTGCACGGCCGGATCGGCGCCGGCGGGATGGGCGTCGTCTACGGGGCCACCGGGCCGGACGGGGGCTGGGCGGCGCTCAAGGTCGTCCGGGCGGAGTACGCCGAGGACGCGGAGTTCCGGGCGCGGTTCGGACGCGAGATCCGGCTGATGGAACGGGTGCGGGCGCGCAGCATCGCCCCCCTCGTCGCGGCGGGGGCCGATGACCCCGAGCCCTGGTACGCGACCGCCTACGTGCCCGGCCCGACGCTGGCGCAGCGGGTGAGCCGGGGCGGGGCGATGCCGCTCGGGCAGGCCAGGGCGCTCGCGGTCGGCATGGCCGAGGCGATCGCCGGGATCCACGCGGCGGGGATCGTGCACCGCGACCTCAAACCGGCCAACGTCATCCTGGCGCCCGACGGCCCGAAGGTCGTCGACTTCGGCATCGCGCGGGCCCTGGACGAAACCGGGATCACCCGGACCGGCGGGCTCATCGGGTCGCCCGGCTGGATGAGCCCCGAGCGGTTCAGAGGCGTCAGCGGCCCCGAGGACGACGTGTTCGCCTGGGGCGCACTGGTCGCCTACGCGTCGGCGGGTCGGCCGCCCTACGGCCGGGGCAGCGCCGAGGCGCTGATGTACCGGGTCCTCAACGAGGAACCGGACCTCTCCGGGGTCCCCGGCGAACTGGTCGACCCGGTCCGCCTCGCGCTGGCCCGGGACCCCGCGGACAGGCCCGCCGCCGAGCGACTCCTCCGGCAGGTCGCCTGGGGCGGGGGCGGCGGCACGGACCGCGGAGAGGACGACGCGACGATCGTCGCCACCGTGGTCGCGCGGGAATGGGCTCCCCGCCCGGCGGGCGGCCCACCGGCGCCGGCCGCCGCGGGCGGCGCGCCTCCGCAGGCCCCTCCGCCCGCAGCGCCCCGGGGAACCGCCCCGCCGGGCGGGGTCGCACCCCCGCCCGGTCCGGGCAGCGGCCCCGGGCCGGGCCCCGCCGCGCCGGGGAGGCCGGGCCTGCGGCGGGGGCTGAAGATCGGCGCGGCGGCCGCCGCCCTGCTGGTCGGCGGGGCGCTCGCGATCGCGGGGGCGCCCCTGCTGATCGACGCGGCCTCGGCGGACCGGGAGGGCGGCCCCGGGGGAGGCGTCCCCGCCGCGCTGCAGGAGCTGCGCGAGCAGGGATACGCGGAGATCGCCATCGGCAACGAACCGCCCTTCGGGTACATCGACGAGCAGGGTGAGACGACGGGCTACCACGCCGAACTGGCGAGGGTGGTCTTCGCGGAACTGGGCGTCGAGGAGGTCCGCGCCGAATCCGTCGCCTGGGACGCGCTTCTGTCGGGCTTGAACAGCGGCAAGTACGATGCCGTCGCCGCCGGCATGTACATCACCCCGGAGCGCTGCGAGGACGTGGTCTTTGCCGCCCCCGACATGGCCAACCTGGAGGGGGTGCTGGCGGCCGATGAGGAGAGCGGGAAACTGGCCGACTACGCCTCCGTCGCCGAGGAGGGGAGGCGGATCGGGGTGCTCAACGCCTCGGCGAGCCAGGAGTACGCGGCCGAGGCCGGGATCGACGGTGAGGACATCGTCCCCTTCGGCTCGATGGCGGAGGCCCGGACGGCGCTGGAGAGCGGCCGGGTGGACGCCATCGGGGGCGGAGCGGCATCGCTCCGCTGGATGGCGGAGGAGGACCTGAGCGGCTACCGGGTCGCCGGCGGCTTCCTCCCCGAGGGGCAGGCGGAGCCGCCGGTCTCCGGGTTCGCCTTCGCCGAGCGGGACCGGGAGCTGGTGGAGGAGGTCGACCGGGTGCTGGCGGAGATGCGGGCCGACGGCAGGCTGCTGGAGATCGTCGAGCCGTTCGGCTACACCGAGGAGGACCTGGCCCCCGAGGGGATGACCGCCGAGGAGGCGTGCCGCGGCTGAGCACCCGGCCCGCACCGGAGCCGGGCCGGACCCTGCGCGGCGGCTCGGCGCGGGGCGACAGGCGGCGGTGCCCGCCGGGGCGGAGGGAGAACTGTACCGCCCCGGTGGGAAGGATGGCCCCGTGCGGGGGAGTGTCCGTCGGCCTCGGTCGCCCTTCCTGCATCGGACGTTCCTCGCGCCCCGGCCGGGCAGAGCGTCGGCGCCGCAACCCGCCCCCATGCCCGAGCGGGAACGGCGGGACGGCGCGTGCCGCCCTCCGTGCCCCGGGCCGGGCGGGGAAGGCGCCCGCAGGGGCGTCGCGACGGCGCCGTCCGTGCGCCCGCGGCCGACTCCATTACCGGCCGCGGGCCCGGCTCAGGTGCCCGGGATGGGGGCGGAGGCCGCGTACTGCGGGCGTCCGGCGGGGCGGTAGACCTGCATCGTGATGCCGCCCGCGAAGGCGCGCGAGTCGACCAGGTCGAGTGCCGCGTCCGGGCCGGCGTCGGGGAACAGGCGGGTGCCCTGGCCGACGACCACCGGGTAGGTGAACAGGGTGATCTCGTCGACCAGGCGGTCCTCCAGCAGTCGGCGGACCAGGGCGCCGCTGCCGTGCACCTGCAGCTCGCCGGCGGGCTCGGCCTTCAGCCCGCCGACGGCGGACGCGAGGTCCCCGGAGAGGACGGTCGTGTCCGCCCACTGCGGGTCGGTGAGCGTGGTCGACGCGACGTACTTGGGCCGCTTGTTCAGAGCGTCCCCGATGGGGCTGCTCTCCGGGTCCGCCATCCTCCCCCAGGAGCCGGCGAAGATCTCGTAGGTCCGCCGCCCGAACAGGAACGCGTCGGCGCGCTGGTAGACCCGGCCCAGGAACTCCTCGGCCTCACCGCCGAACAGCGGCAGGGCCCAGCCGCCGCGCTCGAACCCGCCTCGGCGGTCCTCGTCCGCACCGCCGAGCCCCTGGATCACCCCGTCGACGGAGACGTTCGTGACGGTCGTCAGTTTCATGGCCTGGGGCCCTTTCGCTCAGAGGTCTGCCGTCCCCCTGTCCGACCGGCCCGCGGCGCGGATCTCATCGGCCGCGGCGGAACCCGTCCGGCCGGCGGTGCGGCGGGGCCGCCCGGGGGCGGCGGTGTCGGCGCCGGCTGCCATGATCCTTTTCCCGAGTGAGGGCGGCCGCCCGGGGCGGCCGGAGGACGCACGCCGACCCGACGAGGAGAACAGCCCCCCATGCGCACGGAACACATGGCCGCCCACCCGCTGCTGAGCGCCGGGGACCCCGGGGACTGGCCCCGGCTGCTCGCGTCGGTCCCCGACGTCGTGGAGCCGCTCCTGTCCCGGCTCCCGGTCTCCGACGGGCTGTTCGACGCGGTCCTGGCCGACGGCCGCGTGAAGTGGCTGGAGGAGCTGGCCGGCAACCGGCGGATGATCCTCTCCCGGCCGGACCTGCGGGACCGGCTGATCGCCACCGGCGGCGCCGCGGCGGGGCGGCCGCTGCTCTCCCCGCACGCCGTCCCCGCCGACGGGAGGAGCGGGAAGTCCCCGTGGCCGCTGCGGGTGCGTCGGGCGGTGCTGGCCGCCGCCCGGCCGGACGCCTGGCCCCCCGGCGGGGAGCTGCACGAAGTGCTCGGCAAGAAGGACGTGCGCTACCTGCGGGCCGCCGTGGCCTGCCCGCTGCCGGGCATGGCGCGCGCCGCGCTGGAGGGCGCCGCCGCCGAGCTGACCCGCGCCGAGCGGCTGCGCGCCCTGCTCACCGTGTACGAGCACGACGGCGGGCCGGCCGCCCTGGAGGAGGTGCTGGCCGCCGTCGGCGAGGAGCGGCTCTCCCCGGAGGCCGCGGCCGAGGCCCGCAAGGCGCTGGAGGCGGGCGGGCCGGAGCCGCTGCGCGCCGCCGCCGAGCGGGCCGAGGGCACCGGGGGCGCGATCGAGGAGCTCTACGACACCGCGCTCGCCGACCGCGCGGAGCAGCTGGAGCTCCGCGCCGAGCTGGACTGGGCCGCCGTCGCCGAGGCCGACGCGCGGCACCCCTTCGACGACGCCGCCGTCGCGCTGCTGGCGGCCCGCCCCGACTGCACCGCCGAGGCGCGCGGCGCCCTGTACGCCCGGCGGCCGCTGCCGGTGGCCGAGCACGCCGCGCACCTGGACGCCCGCCTGCTCGCCACCGCACCGGACAAGCGCGGCGCCGCCCGGGTGATGCTCGTCCTCTGCCGGCGCGGACTGGGGCGCGGCATCGGCGGCGCCGAGCTGCTGCGCACCGCCCGCCCGGCCGCCGCGGTCCTGGCCGCCGCCCGGCGCCCGCCGGAGCACCCCGAAGGGCTGGCGGCGTGGGAGGAGTTCACCGAGGGGCTGGCCGGGCTGGTCGCCGAGCACCTGGGCGGCGACGCCGAGCGGTGGCGGGCGGTCCGCGCCCTGCTGCCCGGCTTCACCGGGACCGTCCCGGAGCTGCTCGCCGCCGAGCCCCCGGTCCGGGCGAAGCGCGGCGGGGCCTGGCCGGGGGCGGCCGCGGCGCCCGCCGGGGACCGGGTGCCCGACCCCGCCGGGACCCGCGGGGCGTTCATCGCGCTCCTGGACGCCGCCGCCGACCCGGTCTGCGCCGCCCTGCTGCCGCACCTGGACGACCGCACCGTCTACGACCTGCTCGGGCACGGCCGGCTCCGGGACGGCTGGTTCGCCCTCGCGGCCGGCGGCGACCCGCGCTACCGCACCGCCCTGGCCTCCCGCCCCGCCCTGGGCGCCGACGGCGTCCAGCGGCTGATGGAACTGGACGACCCCGGGGTCAACGCGCGGCTCTTCCTCCGCCCCGGGACCACCCCGCTCCAGCGCGAGCGGCTGCTCTCCGGACGCCCCTGCCGCCCCGGCGCCACCGGCGGGATCCCGCTGGACCCCGGGCTGGTGGAGCGGCTGCTGCAGCGCAAGGGCGGGTTCAGCGGCCGCGACGCCGTGGACTGCGCCGACCCCGCCCTCCAGCGGCACCTGCTGCGGCACGTCCGGGTGCGCGGACGGGCCCCGCAGCTGCGGCTGCTGCTCAACCTGTGGGAGCGGCGCGGCCCGGAGGCCGTCGCCGAACTGCTCGGCGAGGACCTCGAACCGGCCGCCTTCACCACCCGGATCTTCCGCCGGGAGGTGCAGAGCACCGTCGAAGGGCTGCTGGGCGGGGAGGACCCGGAGAAGGCCCTGGAGGAACTGCGCGCCCAGACGGCCGAGGGAGAGTCGGCCCGCACGCAGATCCGCGCGCTGCGCAGGCAGTACTTCCCCGGCGCCGAGCTGTTCCGCCACTCGCACGCCTGGCACTGGGACGAGATCCGGGCGGAGAACCTGCGGGACCCGCTGCCCAGCGCGGCCCTGGCCGGACTGGCCGCGCACCCCGGCCTCCCGGAGGAGCTCCGCGGCGAGGCGGAGGGCGCGGTGTGGCGGTCCGAGGCCGACCACGCGGCCTTCAGGACGCTGACCCGGTTCGCCCGCCCCGGGGTCTCCTTCGCGGAGAGGGAGGAGGAGGCCAAGGAGGAGATGGCCGGGTTCCGGATCGGACCGGACTGGACGGGGGAGCGGATCCTCCGCTCCCGGCCCGTCTCCCCCGACGGGGAGGTGGAGCTCTCCGACTGGCTGGCCCCCGCGATCGGGCAGGGCGCCGTCGCCCCCGAGGACGTCATCGAGCACGCCCCGTCCGCGGTCTCGGTGCTGAGGTGGATGTGGGGCGGCGGCACGGGCGCGGAGGACGCGCTGGCCGCCGCGCTCCGCGAGCACCTCGGCTCCTCGCCCGACGCCTGGGTGCTGGCGCTGCGCATGCTCCCCGGCTTCCGCGGCACCCTCGGCGAGCTCCTCCGCACCGCCGGGGCCGCGGCCGGCTGATCCCGGCGCCGGGCCGGGGCGCCCCGGCCCGGCGGTGCGGCCGCCGGAGCGGCTGTCGAAACCAGGCGGGGAATTGGCCTTCCCTCTACCCCGGCCCCCTCCCGGCGGGGGAAGAGGTCACCGAAGGGCGCCCCTCCGGACCCGCCGGAGGCGGCGCCGCGGAGGAGACCGGGACCGCGGGGCGGGCAGCCCCCACCCGCGGCCGCGGCCGAAGGAGCGGAGGACGCGATGGCCGGCGGCACCGCGGAAGAGAAGAAGGGCGCCTCCGGGTGGAGCGTTCCGCCCCGGACCTGGGTGGCGCTGGCCCTCCTGGCCGTCGTGGCCGTCTTCGTGCTGCAGAACCGGGACCCCACGCAGATCCAGGTCCTGCTCATCTCGGTGGTGGCTCCGCTCTGGGCCACCCTGGTCGCGGCCGTCGCGGCCGGCCTGGTGATCGGGTGGCTGCTGCGCCCCTCGGCCCGGAAGAAGCGGCAGAAGCGGTGAACCGCGGGGCCGCCCGGGGCCGGGCCGCCCCTGCCGGGCTCCTCGCCGCGGCGCCGAGAGCGGCGCGGCGCGGCCCCGGAGTGCCGCTGTTTTCCCTGCGCATGGCATTAAGGCGGGAAAAGCTCGGGAACTCCCCGGGACCGGGGCCGGGCGGCCCCCACCCGAGTAAAGGAGGAATCGCATGTCGCACCTGGTCGTGCTCGGCGTCGCCGACACCGAGACCGCCGAACAGGCCCTGGACATCGCGGGCGAGCTGGGCCGGCAGGAGCTGCTGCAGCTGGAGGACGCCGCCTACGTCTACAAGGACGCCAAGGGGCGCCCGCGGATCCACCAGACCGTCAACCTCGCCGGCGCGGGCGCCGCCTCGGGCGCGCTCTGGGGCACCCTCATCGGACTGCTCTTCTTCGCCCCGGTGCTGGGCCTGGCCGCCGGCGCGGCCTCCGGGGCCATCGCCGGCAAGCTCGGCGACATCGGCATCGACGACAACATGATCAAGCGGATCGGCGCCGAACTCGAGCAGGGCCGCGCCGCCGTCTTCCTCCTCGCCCGCTCCGCCACCCGGGACCGGGTCGTCGAGGCGTTCAAGCCGCTGAACCCCGTGGTCATCCAGACCAACCTCACCAAGGACGACGAGCAGGCGCTGGTCGAGGCCCTGCGCTCCTGACCGCTCCTCCCCGGGGAGGGGCCGGCCCGGATCTCCGCCGCCCGGTGCCTCCCCGGCCGGGGCGCGCCCGCGCGGCGGCCCGGTGCCCGCTCCCGCTTGAGCGGGCACCGGGCCGCCGCGGCCACCACCGCCACCGCCCGAAGGAGCGGCCCGGGTGAGACCGAGCAAGGACCGCGGCGGCCGGAGCGCCCACCCGGCGTCCGCCCTCGTCCCGCCGACACCGCGCGGGTACCGGCCCGGCCTGCTCCGCGGCGGCGTCCTCGCCGGCGCCACGGTGCGGGCGGTCCTGGCCCCCGAGCCCATCGCCGTCGCCGCCGTCCTGGAGCTGATCGGCGTCCGCGCCTTCCGCGACCTCTACCGCCTGGCCGCCCCCGGGCCCGTCTCCGCCTACGGGCCCGCGGCCCGCGCCGACCTCCTCGCCGCCGTCGCCGCCCCGCCGGGCGTCCTGGCCCTGGGCACCCTGCGCGGCCTGCTCCTCGGCATCGCCGCCTCGCTGCTCCTGCCCTACCGGGCCTCCCGGCCCGACATCGCCGAACTCGGCCGGAACCCCCGGGGCGGCCGGTGGACCGACCTCTCCCGCGCCCCCGGCGACGAGCCCGCGCCCGGCGCCCTGGTGGAGGGCGGCCTGTTCTCCGCCGACGGCGACCGCGTCCGCGAGCGCATCCCGGCCATGGCCCGGGAGCGCGGCGCCCGCACGGCCGTTCCGGACGCGAAGACGGTCCCGTCCGCGGACGCCGCGGCCGTGCGCATGCTCCGCGAACCGGACCGGCGGCTCCGCGTGGAGGGCGCGGTGCCGGCCGTCGCCCGCGACAGGCCAGGTCCGCGACCTGCTCGGGGCCGACGAGGGCCTCTGCACCGACATCGACACCGCACTGCGCGACGCGCCCCGCGCCGAGGGGCGGGAATGAGCCCCGCCGGCAGCGCCGGGGCGCCCCGCGGCCCGGCCGGGGCGAAGGCCCGGTGCGGCGGGAGCGGGGTGAGCGGTGCGGGGTGAGCGCGGGCGCCGGTGGCGGCGCCTCGTCCCGCCGGGCATGGGCGGGCCCGCCGGGTACGGCCGGGCGCGGCTGGTCCGGGACCTGGTCGCCGGGGTGACCGTGGGGGCGGTGGCGGTCCCCGCCGGCCTGGCCATGAGCGAGCTGGCGGGGCTGCCGCCGATGGCCGGGGTCTACGCCACCCTGCTGCCCCTGGCCGTGTACGCCCTGCTCGGCTCCTCCCGGCACCTGGTCGTCGGCCCCGAGAGCGTGCTCGCCGCGCTGACCCTGAGCATCGTCGCCCCGCTCGCGCAGGGCGACCCCGGGCGGTACGCGGTGCTGGCCGCCGCGCTGGCCCTGATGACGGGGACGGTGTACATCGCCGCGGGGCTGCTCAGGCTCGGCTTCATGGCCGACTTCCTGTCCAAGCCGGTCCTGCTCGGCTTCGTCAACGGGACCGCGCTGATCATCATCGCCGGGCAGCTCGGCAAGGTGTTCGGCATCCCGGTCGCGTTCTCCGGGTTCTTCCCGACGCTGTGGCGGCTGGCCGCCGGCATCGGCCGGACGCACCCGCCGACGCTGGTCCTCAGCGCGCTGCTGCTCGGCCTCGCGCTGGCGCTGCGCCGCTGGGCGCCGGTGCTGCCCGCCACCCTGGCCGTGGTCGCCGCCGCCACTGCGGCCTCCGCCCTGCTGGACCTGGAGGACCTGGGGGTGGCCGTGGTCGGCCCCGTCGACGGCGGCCTGCCCCCGGTCGCCCTGCCCTGGGCCGCCCTGCCGGACCTCGCCGACCTGGTCGTCCCCGCCCTGGGCCTGGCCCTGGTCGGCTTCGCCGACGCCGCCGCGATCTCCCGGGGGTACGCGCGCCGGTCCGGCTACCCGATCGACCCGAACCGGGAGCTGACCGCCCTGGGGGCGGCGAACCTGTCCGCCGGCCTCACCCAGGCCTTCCCGGTCGGCTCCAGCGCCTCGCGGACCGCGCTCGGCGTCTCCACCGGCGCGTCGTCCCAGGTGACAGGGGTGACCGCGGCCGCGGTCGTGGCACTCCTCGCCGCCCTGGCGATGCCGCTGCTGCGGCCGCTGCCCACCGCCGCCCTGGGCGTGGTCATCATCGCGGCCTCGCTGAGCCTGCTCGACGCGGCCTCGCTGCTGCGGCTGCGCCGGGCCGGCGACGCCGAGGCCGCCCTGGCGGTCTGCGCCTTCGCCGCCGTCCTCGCCCTGGGCGTCCTCCCCGGGGTGGGCGTGGCCGTCCTGCTCTCCCTGGGGGTGTTCGTCTACCGGGCGGTGCGCCCGCACGACGCGGTCCTGGGCACGGCGGAGGGCATCGACGGCTACCGGGACGTCTCCGTGCACGGGGCCGACACCCACGAGGGGCTGATCGTCTACCGCTTCGACGCCCCGCTGTTCTTCGCCAACGCCCCCTACTTCGCGGCGCGGGCGCGCGGGCTCGTCGACGGGGCCGACGGGCCGGTCCGCTTCCTGCTGGTCAACATGGAGGCCGTCACCCACGTCGACGCCACCGCCGCGGACATGCTCCGGGACCTGCGCTCGGAGCTGGCCGCGCACGGCACCGCGCTGGCGCTGGCCCGCACCAAGGCGCCGGTCAGGGCGGTGCTGGAGCGGACCGGGCTGCTCGACGAGATCGGCCGCGACCGCATGTTCTGGTCGGTCCGCTCGGGGGTCCGCGCGCTGCTGGCCGAACCCCCGCCGCACACCGGACCCCCGGAAGGGGCCGGGGACTGACCCCGGCCGCCGAGACCAGGGAAAGGAGCACGCCGATGCCCGGCGCCCTCGCCGACACCGTCCCCTACGCCGTGGGCCTGGCGGCCGCGCCGATGGCCGTGGCCGCGGTGATCCTGCTGCTGATGGCGGAGGGCGGGCGCGCCAAGGCGCTCGCCTTCGCCGCCACCTGGTTCGCCTCGGCGGCCCTGGCCGCCGCGGCCGTCGCCCTGCTCGCCGGAGCCGGGGGCGCCGGGGCCGAGGGAGGGCCGCCCGCCTGGGTCGGATGGCTCCAGCTGCTCATCGGTGCCGGGCTGCTGCTGCTCGGGCTCCGGAGCCTCCGCGCGCACCTGCTCCGGCCGCCCGGCGCCGGCTCCGAGCCGCCCGCCTGGCTCACCGCGGTCGACTCCTTCACCCCCGCCCGGACGGTGGGGGCGGCCGCCGCGCTGGTCTGCGTCAACCCCAAGAACCTGGCGATGCTGCTGGGGGCGGGGGCCGCGCTCGGCTCCGCCGGGGCGGACCCGGGGGCGACCGCGCTCGGCGCGCTCGCCTTCGCCCTCCTGGGCAGCCTGGGGCTGCTGGTCCCGATCGCCGCGGCCGCCGCCGCGGGGCGGCGGGGCGCGGAGGCGCTGCGGCGGGCCCGGGCCTGGCTGATCGCGAACAACGACGCGACGACGGTGACCCTGCTCCTCGTCTTCGGGGCGGTCTTCGCAGCCAAGGGGGCGCGGGTGCTCCTCTCCTGAGGGCGCCCGGTCAGCCGCCGGTCCGGCCGGCGTCGATCCGCTCGCCGTGCGCGGTCTCGACCACGACCGGGAGGCCGTCGGGGACCCGGCCGTCCAGGGCGGCGACCAGCTCGTCCACCGGCGGCGGGTCCCCCGGCAGCCGGACCTCGATGTGCATCGTCCTGGACGCCATGTACACCCGTGTCACCGAGGCCCCCTCGCGCCCGGAGAGCCACTGCTCGGCCTGGTCCTCCGCCCGGTCCGTCCAGACGCCGATCATCAGCGTGAACGCGGTGTTGGCGGCCAGCGGCACGAAGACGACCGCGAACAGCATGCCCAGGACCGTGTACGTCCGGCGGAGGGCGACCCCCCTCTCCCGGTCGGCCCGGGCCCCGTACCCGGCGGCGGCGAAGACCACCATGCCGGCGAAGACCAGCGCCAGCAGGTTGGACAGGAAGAGCACCAGCGCGCCGAGCGCCAGCCACCCGGCGAGCCGCCCCAGGCAGACGCCGGCCACCACCAGCGGCGGGACCAGGGAGATGGCGATCGCCACCCCGGGCAGCACCGCCGCCACGTCGCGGCGGGACAGCGCCACCGCTCCCGCCAGCCCCGTCGCCATGGCGGCGACCAGGTCCATCACGCCCGGCGACGTCCGCCCCGCGACCTGGCTGTTGGAGAGCAGGTCGTAGCCGCCGGGGACGAGCGCCGAGAACAGCACGCCGACGCCGATCACCAGCAGGCAGCCGCAGACGACCACGCCGACCGCCCGGGTCCGGCGCCGCCGCACGATCCCGAGGGCGATCCCCATGATGGGGGTGGAGAGCGGGGCGATGATCATCGCCCCGATCACCGTGGCCGTCGAATCGGTGAACACCCCCGCGGCGGCGATGACCGCGGACAGGGACAGCATCGTCCAGAACGCCGAGCGCTTGCCCCGCCTGTCGCCCGAGGACGGGTCCAGCTCCTCCGCCATCTCGTGCGGGGCGCGGAGCTTCTCGGCGGGCAGGACGCTCCCGATGAATCCGCTGAGCATGGGCCCGAGTGTCGCCCCGCCCCGGCCCGGCGCCGCGCAGGACACGTCGGGCATTGCCGAACCCGGGGGAGAACCTGGGCGGGAGCGGCGCTTCGGCCCTCCCGCGGGCCCGGGCCGGAAGAAGATTTGACCCGCCGCGGGTTTTCCCCCGCCCCGCCCATGGCGACCGTCCCCACCATGACCCATCTCGACTTCGGCGACCGCGCCGACTTCGACGACGCCGACCGCGGCTTCATCGCCTCCCTCACCCCGGGGGTGGTCGAGGACGCGCACGGTCGGGTCGTCTGGGACAACGACGCCTTCTCCTTCCTGCAGGGCGAGTGCCCTCCGACCGCGAACCCCTCGCTGTGGCGCCAGTCGCGGCTGTGCGCCAGACAGGGCCTGTACCGGGTCACCGAGGGCGTCTACCAGGTGCGCGGCCTCGACCTGTCCAACATGACCCTGGTCGAGGGCGACACCGGGGTCATCGTCATCGACCCCCTGGTGTCGAACGAGCCGGCCGCCGCCGCGCTCGCCCTGTACCGGGCGCACCGCGGCGACCGCCCCGTCACCGGGATGATCTACACCCACTCCCACGTGGACCACTTCGGCGGCGCGGAGGGGATCCTCCCCGCGGACAACCCGGCCGGCGTCCCGATCCTGGCCCCCGAGGGCTTCACCGAGCACGCCGTCTCGGAGAACGTCTACGCCGGCACCGCCATGGCCCGCCGCGGGATGTACCACACCGGCGCGGCGCTGCACCGCGGCCCCGAGGGGATGATCGGCACCGGGCTGGGCCAGACCGCCTCGACCGGGACGGTCTCGCTGATCCCGCCCACCCTCGACGTCACCCGCACCGGCCAGCAGGAGACCGTCGACGGCGTCCGGATCGTCTTCCAGGTCACGCCGGGCACCGAGGCCCCGGCGGAGATGAACTTCCACTTCCCGGACCTGCGGGCGCTGTGCATGGCCGAGAACGCCAGCCACAACCTGCACAACATCCTCACGCTCCGCGGCGCGCTGGTGCGCGACGCCCGGGTGTGGTCCCGCTACCTGGACGAGGCCGCCGCCCTGTTCGCCGAGGGCAGCGACGTCTCCTTCGGCTCCCACCACTGGCCCACCTGGGGCGCGGAGAACATCGCCCGCTTCCTGACCGAGCAGCGCGACCTCTACGCCTACCTGCACGACCAGACGCTCCGCATGCTCAACCAGGGCCTGACCGGCGCTGAGATCGCCGAGCGGATCGAACTCCCCCCGGCCCTGGCCAAGGCCTGGCACGCCCGCGGCTACTACGGGTCGGTCTCGCACAACGTGAAGGCCGTCTACCAGCGCTACATGGGGTGGTTCGACGGCAACCCCGCCCACCTGTGGGAGCACCCGCCGGCCGAACTCGCCCGGCGCTACGTGGACTGCATGGGCGGCACCGACGCCGTGGTGGAGAAGGCCGGCGCCTACGCCCGCGACGGCGACCTGCGGTTCGCCGCGACGCTGCTCGACCACGCCGTGTTCGCCGACCCCGGCCACGCCGGCGCCAAGAGCGCGCTGGCCGGCGTCTACCAGGGCCTCGGTGAGGGCGCCGAGTGCGGCACCTGGCGCAACTTCTACCTGATGGGCGCCAAGGAGCTGCGCGACGGGATCACGCCCAACCCGTTCGGGTTCGCCGAAGGCATGGCCGCCGGGCTGAGCGCGGAGCAGCTCTTCGACTCGATGGCCGTCCGCGTCAACGGGCCGAAGGCCTGGGAGGAGCGCCTCACCGTCGACTGGAACCTCACCGACACCGGGGAGCGCCACCGGATGACGCTGGCCAACGGGGCGCTGACGCACCGGAGGGCGCAGGGCGGCGGTCCCGCCGCGGACCTGGTCGTGACGCTCACCAAGGCGGAGCTGTCCGCCCTGCTCACCGAGGGGGAGGGGGCCGGACTGCGGACCGAGGGCGACCGGGCGGTCCTGCAGCGGCTGACGGCGGTGATGGACGGCCCGGACCCGGACTTCCCGATCGTCACCCCCTGACGGGCCCCCGGCCCGGCGCTCCGGGGAGGGCGCCGGAGCGGGGCCGCCCCCGGAGGGCGCGCGGGCGCTCCGCCGGCCGGCGGAGCGCGGTCGGGCACCACCGGGGGCGGAGCGGCGCCCGCCCCCGGGGGCCCGCCGCCGCTCAGTCCGCGCGCCCGGAGGGGCCGTAGGCGAGGCGGCGCAGCGCGGTCTCCGCGGGGCCGCTCATCCCGGCGCGGTGCATCAGGCCGGCCAGGGCGACCGTCACCGCCCAGACCGCCGCCCCGATGGCCACGCCGGCGGCGGTGGACACCTCCAGGCCGAAGCCGTAGGAGGCGAACAGCGCCGCCCAGGCCACCGACTGCAGCAGGTAGAAGGTGAGCGACCGCCGGCCCAGCGCGGCCAGCGCGGTCGTGACCGGGCCGGGGCCGCGGGCGGAGATCCGCGCCGCCGCCAGGGCGATGAGCGCCGCGTAGCCGAACCCGCCTGCGAAACCGCTGACCTGGTGCAGCGTGCTCACGAGGGCGGCGACCGGGAGTGAGGGGGGCGTCCATGCGCCGGTGAGGACGAGCGCCTGGGGAAGCCCGCCCGCGACCGCCACCGGGACGCCGATGGCCGCGGTGCGGCGCAGCAGCGGCAGGTACGGTCCGGGGCGCTCCAGCAGGCGCCGGCGCCCGGCCCACATCCCGACCAGGAACGGGAAGGCGGTGGCGAACAGCATGAACACCAGCAGGAACGGCCACATCGACAGCCGGAAGAAGAGCTCCGCGGTGACGCCCTCAGGGATCTCCGGTTTGGCGCCGGCGGGCAACGCCAGGCCGAAGGCGAGCAGGGAGGCCGTGACGACGGCCAGCGCCGCCCAGGCGGCCCGGAGCAGCCCCCGGTCGGACAGGCGCAGCGCGCCGGTGAAGACGAGCGCGAGCACCCCGTAGACGGCCAGGATGTCACCGAAGAAGAGCAGCACCGCGTGGACGGCGCCGAAGGCGGCCATCCAGAGCCCGCGGCGGCGCAGCAGCCTCCGCGTCCGCGGCCAGTCCTGGCCCTGCTCGGTCCGGCGCCGGTGGATCCGGGCCAGCCCGTACCCGAACAGCGCGGCGAACATGGGGTATCCGCGCAGGTCGGCGAAGAGGGCCATGGTGCCGGTGGCGATCCGGTCCCAGGCATCGGCGATGCCGCCGCCCGGGGCGCCCGACATCTGGGCGAACATGTGCGCGTGCGCGGTGGCGATGACGAGCAGCATGACCCCGCGGGCGAGGTCGGGCGCCAGGGAGCGCCGCGGCGGGGCCGCGTCCCCGGGCGGCGGGGAGGAGCCGGACTGCTCGGGCGTTCGTGCGGTTTCCATGGGGAGGTCCTTCGAAGGGTCGGTGGAGGGGCCCGCCCGGCGGTCCGGGGGGCACGGGGGCGAAACTATGACCTCAACATTGATTGAGGTCAAATCCTCCGTTGTACCGGGTCGAAATCCGGAGCGCCCCGGCCTCCGCGCGGGCTCCCTCCGCCGCCCCTCTCGGGCAAGGCCGACCGCGGCCCTGCCCGGTGGCCCGGTCGGCCTCGGCCGCCCCCGGGCGCAGGGCGGGGGCCGCCCCGGCCTTCCCGCTCCCGCCGCCCGCCCTGCCCGGGACGTTCGCCTCCGCCGACGGGCGCCATGGCCGAGGTGCTCTCCGCAGGGGAGCCGCAGGCCTGCGGCGGGCTGCCCGCCGGCGGCCCTTCTTCCCGTCCGCTCGGCACCCGCGGCCGGAATCGTGCCGCGTGCGGCGATCTCTGATGGGTGCCGATATGTGTTCGAGCGCCGAACCTGATTTCAGGGCCGCCCCAATGCCGGGGGGTCGGTTTTCTGGTCGATTTCGCCGTCGTTCCTTGCTCAAGGACTTGACGCCATCGGGGAGTCCGTCCTCTACTGAGCGTATGCCAGAGGCCACCCCTAGTGTTCTCGAAGTATTGATGTCGTCGATGGGGGCGCTTCCCGCGTTCGATATCGCGTATCTCTCGCCGACCGGAACGGTGAAAGACAGGGTGTTGAAGCACGATCTCCTGCATGTTCTCTTGATCGATAGAGAGTGGCCGGTCGCTTTCAGATTCGAGGACGAGTATTGCGCCGCCGTCGTCCAGGCGGTCTTGACCAGGGACAGCCGCGTGTCCGCGCGGTCCGTGAGCGGGGACGGCCCGACCGCGACCGGCCGGGTGCCGAGCCTGGAGGAGATCTGGGAGGTGACCGTCCCCAGCGTCGTCGGCTTTCTGGAATACACATTGCCCCGGCTCGGTCTGCGGGTTCCGGACGACTTCAGGCTGCCGGACATGGAGTTCGTCGGCGAGTACTACCGGCTGGGCCTGTCGTTCGCCGCCGAGTTCCGCGCCGAACTCGGCGAGGACTATGCGTCGATACCGGCGGCGGTGCTGAAGGACGTCCCGTTCGAGTGCGTGGCCCGGAGCTTTCGGCGGGCGGCTGCGGAGCACCGGCGAACGGAGCCGGCGTGAGATTCGATTCTTCCCGACGCGATTCCTCCTGATTCAAGGCGGTCGAGCAGAACATGTGCGCCGCGATGCCGGGAGCCGGTGCGCTGCACCGGCCTCCGGAGGTCAGGCGGCCCGCCAGCGGAATCGGTCGTCACCCGCCTTGGGGGTGCACTGCATCAGCGTTCCCTTGGCTGTATGGCCATACTGCCAGTGCTCGTCGCAGAACGCGCCCGGGTGCACCCCCTGGACTCCGCCCTGGTCGGAGCCGCCGCCGGATCCGGTCCCTCCGGAGTCGTCGGAGCCGTCGGCCTCGGACTGCTCCCCCTCGGTCTGCGGAGCGGGCTCCGGTTCGGCTTCCGGCTCCGGGGCAGGAGCGGGGTCGCCGACGGCCTCGGGGCATTCCGAGCCCGGGGCCACCACGTACAGGCTGACCCGGAGGTCGTCGGCGAAGGGCGCTCTGGACTCCGCGTGCTTCTGCGCGCACACGCCATGATCGCCTGCCGCGTCCTTTCCGGGATCGTCGGCATCGCCGAAAGCGGCCTTCACCCGCACTTCGGTGAGGCCTGCGCCGTCGAGCCACTTCAGGGCCTCGGAGACCGTGCCATCGGCGAAGTCCGGAAGCTCAGGCCACTCTGCCGCCTTCCCGGGCTCCCCGGGGCAGTCGGTTCCCTCCTGGACCAGCGCGAGGTCGACCGCGCCCTCGGCCTTCTCCTGGTCGCAGACCTCCATGGCAGACCTGATCCACGGCGCATCCTCGTCGGCCGCGAGCAGGCGGAGGCTCCCTTCTTCGAGCCCTGCTCCGTGCAGGGCGTCCACGGCTTCAGGGAGGGACATCCCGACCACGTCCGGGCCCCCGCCATCGCCCTGGCCTTCATCGGGACCGGTGGCGGAGAGGAGAGCGCCGCAGCCGATCAGTGCGATCACGAGTATCGGGGCCGTGAGGCAGCCGCTGAGCAGGCCCTTGCCGTTCTTGTCCATGAGGTGTTCCTTCTGCTGAGGAGTGACGGGGACCCCGGTGGGCAGCGGGGGCGCACAAGGGGCGCGGCCGGTTCCTGCGGGTGGAGAGCGCAGCGGCCCGATGCCCGGCCGGAGCGGTGGCGATCCGGGGGCGTATCTCCGGAGTGTTCTCGGTGGAGGGCCGACCCCGCTTCTCCGGGAGCGGGGCGGCCCTCGGGCTCCGGCCCTACTCCTCCACGCCGATCACCGCGATGCCGGGCGCCTCGTAACCGGCCAGCTCCAGTACCGCGAACTCGGTCCCCTCGGGCGCCTCGATGACGACCTCGTAGTCGGTGGACCCGCCCGGGTTGACCTCCTCGGTGAACGAGCAGATGTCGTCGAAGGTGGAGTAGGCGGCGCCGGCCGTGTCATAGGCGGTGACCTCGCCCATCGACACCGCGGGCATTCCCGGGGCGCTGCCGACGTTCTCCGCCTTCAGGCCGATCACGATGAACTCCCCTTCGGCCCGATAGGTCTGTCCGCATTCGGAGTCGTTATAGGTGGTCTTGCGCTCCGAACCGGTGGCGGTGTATTCGAACAGCCCGTCGTCGGGGGAATCGGCGGCCGGCGGACCGGCGGGCACCCCCTCTTCCTCTTCGACCGGCCCGGTCTCCTCCAGGGGCGTCGCACCGGCCAGGTCTGCCTCGACCTCCTCGACGGCGGCGTTCATGCTCGCGGTGAGATGGGAGCGGAATCCGAACCAGCCGGCGGTGAACCCGATGAGCAGGCCCGCGATGACGCCGATGGCGGCCGGCAGGAGCCAGCGCGGTGCGCCGGCCGGCCGCTGCGGGGCGGGTGCAGGCGGCGGGGGAGTAGGGGGTGCGGCCATGGCGGCCTCCTGCCTGTCAAGGAGATACCGCCCTTTCGGTGCGGGCGGTGGTAAAGCAAAGTAGACGCGCATCAGGCAGGAAAAAGGAGTCGTTTTCCGTATTCGGCCACGGTTTTTTCGCTCCATTCGGGGCGGTTTCCCTGGAGGTTTCCACCGCGGGGAGGCGCCTGCGCCGCCGTGGGAAGGGCGAGGGCCGTGGCCGATCGGCCCTCGGTGCCGCGCCGGGGCGCACCTGTTTCCCCGTCGTTTCCCGTGGGGGCGCCTGCGAAGCCGGAACCCCGCGACGCGATCGAGGGGCCGGGAACATGGCGGGCGGTGCCGGTCCGCCGGGCCGGCGGTGCGGCTACGCCGGCCGGCGGCCCGCGTTCTGCCGGTACCGCCGCTGCCGGCAGGCGCGCGAGCAGTACGTGCGGCGGCGCCCCCGCCCGGGTTGGGCGAGCGCCCTCGCGCAGACGGCGCACCGATCCGGAGCCGGGGTGTTTTCATCACGCCCCCGGCCTGTTCCGTCACGCGGGCGGGGCGGTGCGCCCTGGGGGGCCGACCGGGCCGCGGCGACGAGGCACTGCTCGGCGACGAGCCCGCGCGGGGTGCGGCTCATCAGCTCGCCGTCGAGGTCCGGGCACTGCTCGGCGATGTCGTCGTCCGGGCAGCGCAGGAGGTGCAGCAGGTAGCCCTGGGCGCTCCGCAGCCGCCGGATCTCCTCTTCGATCAGCTCGACGCGGTGCTCGACGGTGCCCCTCCACTCCCGGTTCCCCTTCCCCGAGATCACGGTGGACGCCTGCTCGAGGGGCATCGACCCGATGACGCAGCACAGGTAGGCGAGGCCGATACGGCGGAGTTCGGCTTCGGTGTAGACCCGGCGCCCGTTCGCCCGCGGCGGCTCGGGGAGCACCCGGCGGGACTCCCACCAGCGCAGTGTCGAGGGGGCGAGGCCGAAGAGGGCCGCGGCCCGGCCGATCGGGACCCCCGGGCGATCGCCCGTTTCCCCGTTTGACATCAAGCCTCCTTGAAGAGCCAAGATCAAAGAAAGGTTAGGCATACCTTATCGATCGGGCCGCGCCTCCGGTGCAGCGGCGACCCCTCAGGAGGAACCAGAGACATGAGCACGACTGCGGAGAGCCGCGCGGTCGCCGCGCCGGAACCCCGAGCAGGCGCCGACCGGCCGGCCGGGCTCGCGGGCGCCGGGGCCCTGGCGCGGCTACTCGCCCCGATCCGGACGCACCTCGCCGTCTGCGCGGTCCTCTCGGCCCTGAGCGCGGGGGCGGGGGTCGTCCCCTACATCGCCGTCGCCGAGATCGCGCGGATCATGCTCGACGGCGCTCCAGGGGCGCACACGGCCGTCTGGACCTGGGTCGGCATCGGCGCCGCGGGCGCCGGCGCCTGGCTGCTCCTGCTCGTGCAGTCCTCCCGGGTAGGGCACTACGCGGACGCGGCGATCCTGCACGACCTGCGCGTACGGATCGTGCGCCACCTCGGCGCGCTTCCGCTGGGCTGGTTCCGGGCCTCGGGGTCGGGCCGGGTCAAAAGGGCGATGACGGGCGACCTGGAGGAGATGCACGAAGTCATCGCGCACGCCCTGGGGCAGCTCACCGGCGCGGTCGCGGTGACCGCCGCCGGCGTGGGCTACCTGCTCTCCGTCGACGTCCGCATGGCACTGGTCGTGCTGGGCGTGCTCGGCCTGACGGCGGTCTGCCACCGCGTCTCGATGCGGTCCATGACGACCCACATGGACCGGCTGACCGCCGCCGACGCGCGGATCAGCGCCGCCGGTGTCGAATACGCCGACGGGATCCAGGTGGTCAAGGCGTTCGGAGCCGGCGGCCGCGTCCTCCGCCGCTTCGACGAGGCCGTGGACGAGCACACCCGGGCGTTCGCCGCCTGGGTCTCCGAGGTCCGCTACAGCTCAGCGGCGTCCCGGCTGTTCGGATCGGAGATGGCGGTCCTCACGGCCGTGGCGGCCGCAGGGGCGGCCCTCGTCGCCCGCGGGGCGCTCGGCACCGCGGACCTCGTGGCGTTCCTGGTCGTCGCGGTCGGGCTGCCGAACTCGATCCTCCCGGCGGTGACCGCCTCCCAGGGCGTGCGCAAGGGCCGGATGGGCGCGGCCAACATCGAGCGGCTGCTCTCCCACCCCCCGCTGCCCGAACCGGAGCGGCCGCGGACGCCGGTCGGCCACAGCGTGGAGTTCGACCGGGTCGCCTTCTCCTACGACGGGGTGACCGACGCCGTCGCGGACGTCAGCGCCGTCTGCCGGCCGGGCCGGGTGACCGCGATCGTCGGCCCCTCGGGCGCCGGCAAGACGACGCTCGCCGGCCTGCTTCCGCGCTTCTACGACGTGACGGGCGGGGCGGTCCGGATCGGCGGCGCCGACGTGCGCTCGATCCCGTCGCGCAGGCTGCTGGCGCTGATGTCGCTGGTGTTCCAGGACGTCGTACTGCTGCGGGACAGCGTGGCGGAGAACATCCGGATCGGCCGGCCCGGGGCCTCCGACGAAGAGGTCCGCCGGGCGGCCGCCGCCGCATGCGTCCACGACGTGATCGAGCGCCTGCCCGACGGGTACGGAACGGTGCTCGACGCGAGCGGGGGCGGCCTGTCCGGCGGCGAGCGCCAGCGGCTGACGATCGCGCGGGCCATCCTGTCCGAGGCGCCGATCGTGGTCCTGGACGAGGCGACCGCCGCGCTGGACGCCGACAGCGAGGCGGCGGTCCAGGACGCGCTGGCCGCCCTGGCGGTCGGCAAGACGGTGATCGTGATCGCGCACCGGCTGCACACCATCGCCGGCGCCGACCAGATCCTCGTACTGGACGGCGGGCGGCTGGCCGAGCGGGGCCGCCACGAGGAGCTGCTCGCGAACGGAGGGCCGTACGCCCGGATGTGGGCCGCCCAGGAAGGGGTGCCCGCATGATCCGCCGACTGTACCGCCTGTGGCCGGAGCCGAGGCTGCTGGCCCGCCTGTGGCTGCTCACGGCGGCCCAGGCCGTCCTGCAAGGACTCCTCCTCGGCCTGCTCGTCCCCGTCCTGGACGCCTTCGTGCGCCCTGAGCCCGACCTCGCCGCGGCCGCCCCCTGGCTCGCCCTCGGTGCGGCCGGCGCGTCCGCGTACGCGGTGCTCTGCATCATCGCCACACCGGTGGGGTTCAAGGCGGCGGGCGTACTCGCGGCGCAGCTGCGGCGGCGGCTGATACGCCACGTGAGCACCCTGCCGCTGGGATGGTTCACCGCCGAGCACAAGGCGCGGCTCGCGCGGGCGGTGACCGCGGACGTGGGCGACGCCGCGCAGCTGGCCGTCACCGTGGCCGGGCCCGCGATCACCTCGACACTGCTGCCGGCGACGGTCGTCGCCGTGGCGTTCGCGGTCGACTGGAGGATGGCGCTGCTGCTGTGCGCGATCGCGCTGGCCGCCCTCTGGGCGCTGCGGCGCGCCGCCCGGATCACGGAGGCCGCCGAGACCGAACTGGAGCGGGCCGCGGCCGAGGTCGCCGGCCGGGCCATCGAGCTCGGCCAGGCGCAGCCGGTCCTGCGGGCGGCCGGCCAGGCCGGCGGCACCCCCCGGATGCGCGCCGCGCTCGCGGACCACCGGGAGACCTACCGGGACGGCATGCGCCGCGCACGGCGCCCGTTCTTCGTCTACACCGGCGTGATCACGGGCGGGTTCGTCGCGGTGCTCGCGCTGGCAGCGGTGCTCGCGCTCGGCGGGCACATCGGGGTCGCCGAGGCGGTCGCGCTGCTCGTGCTGGCCGCCCGCTTCCTGGAGCCGCTCGGCAACCTCATCGACCTCATCGGGGCCCTGCGCGCGATGACGAACAAGATCGCGCGCGTCGAGGAACTGCTGGCCGCCCCGGCACTGCCGGTACCGGCCGGCCCGGTGCGCGGGATCGGCGAGGCGGGGATCGAGTTCTCCCGGGTCGGTTTCACCTACCCGGGCGGCGGCGCCCCCGCGCTGAGCGACGTGTCACTGCGCTTCCGCCCGGGCACCACCACCGCGCTGGTCGGGCCGTCGGGCTCCGGGAAGACGACGGTGACCCGGCTCATCGCCCGGTTCTTCGACGCCGACACGGGACGGGTGCGGGTCGGCGGGGCCGACGTCCGCGAGCTCGACCCGGCCGCCCTGCTCGACGAGATCGCCGTCGTCTTCCAGGACGTCTACCTGTTCGACGACACCATCGAGAACAACCTGCGCCTGGCCCGGCAGGACGCGACCTGGGACGAGCTCGAGGAGGCGGCCGCCGCGGCGCGGCTCGACGAGGTGATCGAGCGCCTCCCCGGAGGCTGGCGCACACGCGTCGGCGAGGCCGGCGCCCAGCTGTCGGGCGGTGAGCGCCAGCGCGTCGCCATCGCCCGGGCGGTGCTCAAGCGGGCGCGCATCGTCCTCGTCGACGAGGCCGCCTCCGCGCTCGACCCGGTGAACGAGGCCGCGGTCTCGCAGGCCATAGCCGACCTCGGCGACGACCCCGGGCGGACGGTGATCGTGATCGCCCACAGCCCCGCCACCCTGGCCACGGCGGACCGCGTGGTCTCGCTCGACGGCGGCCGGGTCGTGGAGACCGGCACCCCCGAGGAGCTGCTGCACGGGGGAGGGGTGTTCGCGCGCCTCGGCCGGCAGTACGAGCGGGCGCGGCGCTGGCGCATCGCCGGCACGTGAGACCGCGGCCGAGAACGCCGGCACCGGCGCCCCAGGGGAGGCGAGAAGGCCGGCCCGGCCGCTGAGGCCGCACCGACATGCGCCCCCCGGGGCGCGAGCGACCAGTGAGGAGAACACCCCCATGACCTACCGGCGCCCGTTCATCGTGTGGCCGCGCCTGCCGGGCACCGCCCTCGTGCTGACCGCCTTCGAACCGCCCGGACACCGGATCGGCCGCGCGCTGGCCGACCTGACCCGCGGAACCGCCGTCGTGGCGTTCCCCTCCCGGCCCGGTGCGGGCCGGAGCGGCGGGCCGATCGGGGTCTTCTCCGACGGGATCCTCGCCGAAACGGGGACCGAGGCCGAGCTCATCGCATCCGGCGGCGTCTACGCCCGCCTCCGGCGGAACTGGGAGGAAGGCGCCTCCGCCTGAGCCGGCGCCCGCGCGCCCCGCTCGGGGCACCGGCGCCGGCCCCGCCCGCCTCCGGCGGAGGGCCGTGGCCCCGCCCTTCCGCCGGGACATCCCCGACCCGACCCGAAAGGCCTCCGTGGAGAAGTTTCCGCAGTCCCTCGCCATCGCCGCGACGGCGGCCCTGCTCACAGCCTGCGGCGCCCCGCCGCCCGCCGCACCCGGGCCGCCCGGGGAGACCGTGACGGTGCAGGCCGCGAACGGCGAGGTCGATGCACCCGTGACCGATGAGGGCATATGGGCGCTGGACGTGTACACGGCGCTGAACCTCGCGGCCGTCGGCGCCGCACCGGACCACGCGGCCCGCACCCACGAAGGCCAGGAGGCCCGCGAAGAGATCGCCGCCGGCGCGGGGGTGGAGATCGTCGAGGGGCACGAGCCCGAGCTGGCCGCCGCCGCCGAGCCGTCCCTGATCATCGGGATCGACCACCCCGAGCACCGCCCCCTCCTCGGCCTGCTCGAGGCGATCGCCCCCGTCGTACTCATCGAGGAGGGCACCGGAGTGGAGGCGCAGATGGAGCTGCTCGGCGCGGTGACCGGCCGCTCGGCCGAGGCCGCCGGCGTCGTCGGCCGCCTCGACGCGGCGGTCTCCGCGCTGGCGGCCCGGATCGAGGAGGCGGGGCGCGCCGGGCAGGAGGTGTCGGTACTGCAGGAGTATCCGCCCGTGATCTACGCCTATGACAGCGGCACCCAGTTCAGCGGGCTCCTGGCCGACCTCGGACTGGACCGGCCCGAGGCGCAGTCCGGCGGCTCCGAATGGGGCTACACCGAGGTCTCCGAGGAGAACCTGGAGGACCACGAAGCCGAGGTGGTGGTCGCGCTCGTCGATGACGCCTACGCAGAGGGGCGGTCCGTGCTCGACCACCCCATGCTGGACACATCCGGGGCGACCACCCTGGAGGCCGAGTCCTCCGGCTGGTACAACAACGACGTCCTCAGCGCGTGGTGGGTCCTCCACGACGTGCGGGCCGCCCTGGTCGACGGGGAACCGCCGGCGGCCTTCGCCGACGCGCCGGCCCTGTGGTCGGAGGCGACCGGGTCCTCCTGAGCCGGCCGGTCGGGAGGTGCGCGGATGCGGCCGCGCACCGGCGCGGAGCCGGTGAGGGCGGCGGCCGGCCCGGCCCCGGACGGGGCGCGCACCCCGGGAGGGGAGACGCGGGTCACGCCGGCCCGTGTCACAGGGGGCCGGGCCGCCTCGTCTCGGGGGTGAAGGCAACCGACGACGAGCAAGGAGCGACCATGGAAGCGCGACTCGACTACTTCGCCACCCCGACCGCGGGCCGGATCGCCAAGCACTTCGTGGCGGCGGGCAGGGAGATCAAGGAATCGCCGCTGCCCGCCGCGGTGCAGGAGCTGGTGGCGCTGCGGGTCAGCCAGATCAACGCCTGCGCCGTCTGCGTCGAGATGCACACCAAGGAGGCCGCCGCGGCCGGCGAGAGCGCCGTCCGGCTGAACCTGGTCGCCACCTGGCGGGAGGCGACCGTCTTCACCGAGGCCGAGCGGGCAGCGCTGGAGCTGGCCGAGGAGGGCACCCGGATCGCGGACGCGGCCGGCGGGGTGAGCGACGAGGTGTGGGAGCGTGCGGCGAAGCACTACGCCGAGGAGGAGCTCATCTCCCTGGTGTCCCTGGTGGCCTTCATGAACACGGCGAACCGGCTGAACGTCATCACCCGGCAGCCGGCCGGCTCCTACGAGGTCGGGCGGTTCCAGCACTGAGCGGTGCGTCCGGCGGGCCCGGGGCCGGCGCTGCGGCCCCGGGCCCGCCGGGTAGGAACGGCCTGGAGCACGTCCCGGGAAAGGGGAGCGGAATGGACAAGGTCGAGGAGTTCGAGGAGCTGCGGCCGCTGCTGTTCTCCATCGCCTACCGGATCCTGGGCAGCGTCGCCGAGGCGGAGGACGCCGTGCAGGAGACATGGCTGCGCTTCGACCGGTCGCGGACCCGGCCCGACTCCGTCAAGGCCTTCCTGTCGGCCGCGGTGACCCGGATCTCGATCGACGTGCTGCGCTCCGCGCGGGTGCGGCGGGAGGAGTACGTCGGCCCGTGGTTCCCCGAGCCGCTGCTGAGCGACCCCTACCAGGACCCGGCGCGCTCGGCGGAGCTGGCCGACTCGGTGTCGATGGCGGCGCTGCTGCTGCTGGAGCGGCTCAGCCCGCTGGAGCGGGCGGTCTTCCTGCTGCGGGAGGTGTTCGGCTTCGGCTACGGCGAGGTCGCCGAGGCGGTGGGGCGCTCGGAGGCGGCCTGCCGGCAGCTGCTGGTGCGGGCGCGGCGGCACATGGAGGCCGGGCGGCCCCGGTTCGAGGCGGACCGCCGGGACCAGCGGGAGCTGGCGGCCCGGTTCTTCGGCGCCCTGCAGGACGGCGACGTGGACGGGCTGCAGGACCTGCTCGCCGCCGACGTGCGGCTGGTCGGGGACAGCGGCGGCAAGGCCCCGCAGCTGCCCAGGACCGTGGTGGGCGCGGAGAAGGTGGCCCGGGTGCTGGGCGGGTTCTTCCCCCGGGTGCTCGGGATGGGGATCGCCGTCGAGGAGCGCGAGATCAACGGCCAGCCCGGCGCGCTCTTCCGGGACCGGGACGGCAGGGTGCTCCACGTCGTCGTCCTCGACGTGCTCGGTGGGCGGATCCAGACCGTCCGCGGGGTGAACAACCCCGACAAGCTCGGCCACCTCGGCCCGGTCGCCGACGCCTGGGCCCTCGACCGGGAGGCGAAGCGGGCGCGCGGGCGGGTGCGGTGACCCGGGGGCGCCGCGGCCGGTGCGCCGGGCGCCCGCTCCCCCTACAGTGGCGGTGATCCGGGGCGCACCGCCCCGGACCGCCCCCCACACGGAAACGGGCCCGCCATGACCCAGACGCCCCCGCCGCAGCCGGGCGCCCCCGACGGCATCGACACCACCGTGCCCAGCCCCGCCCGGCTCTACGACTACTACCTGGGCGGCAAGAACAACTACGCGGTCGACCGGGAGATGGGCGACCGGATCATGCAGGCCCTGCCGGAGACCCGGCAGAGCGCCGTGGCCAACCGGATGTTCCTGGTCCGGGCCGTGGAGTACCTCTGCGAACAGGGCATCGACCAGTTCGTGGACATCGGGTCGGGCCTGCCCACCCAGGACCCGGTGCACGAGGTGGCCCGCCGCCGCCACCCGCGCGCCCGGGTCGTCTACGTCGACCACGACCCCGCGGTGCGGGTGCACGCCGAGGCGCTGCTGGCCGACGACCCCGAGCTGACCGGCGTGGTCCAGGCCGACATGCTGGACCCCGAGGCGATCTACACCCACCCGGACCTGGTCTCCCGGATCGACCTGGACCGCCCGGTGGGGCTGCTGATGCTCGCCGTCCTGCACTTCGTCACCGACGACAAGGAACCGCGCGCGCTGCTCCGCCGCCACCTGGGCTTCCTCGCGCCCGGGTCGCACCTGGCGATCACCCACGCCGAGTCGGACACCCACCCGGAGCGGGCCGGCTACGCGAGCAAGGCCTACCGCTCCACCAGCGGGAACCTGCGGGTCCGCACCCAGGAGGAGATCAAGGGGCTCTTCGCCGACGTCGCACCGGTGCCGCCCGGCGTGGTGCACCTGGCCGACTGGCGCCCGCGCGCCGACCAGCCGCACTACACCTCCGAGCAGGTCTCCGGCCTGGGCGGGGTGGCCCGCTGGGACGGGCCGCCCGGGCAGGGCTGAACCCGGGCGGGGCCGGAACGGGGGCCGGATCGGGCGGGGCCGGGCCGGCCCCGCCCCGGCGGGGCGGTCCGCTCAGCTGCGGGCCGGGGCGCCCGCCGGGCCGCCGCCGGCCGCCCGGGAGCGTGCGGTGAGGACCGCCAGCGACGCCATCACCAGCAGCACCGGCAGGGTGGCGGCGGCCACCGGCAGCGGGCCGGGCCAGAGCAGCGCCGCCGCGCCGATCGCGGCGAGCAGCGCGGCGGCGACCAGCCGGGAGCGGGCGATCCGGCCGAACCGGGAGCGCAGGAACAGCAGGTTGCCCGCCAGGTAGACGAGCGGGCCGCCGACCGTCACCAGCACGACCGCCGGCGTGAGGTGGTCGTGGGTGAGGCGCAGCTCCATGGAGACCGCGACCAGGATCGCGCCGAAGACCATCAGGGCGTGGGCGTAGGCGAACGCGAACCGCAGCGCCCCCGTCCCGCCCTCGCCCCCGGTGACGTCGTGGCCGGCCAGCGCGAAGTAGTTCCACCACAGCACGGTCAGCGCCGCGAACCCCAGCACCAGGGCGAGCAGCACCCCGGCGCCGGCCGCCCCCTCCTCGGCCAGGGCGCCGCCCATCAGCAGGATCGACTCGCCCAGGGCGATGATGAAGACCAGCCGGTTTCGCTCGGCGAGGTGGCCGGGGTCGGTGTCCCAGCGCTCCATCGGCGCGCTGACCAGCCCCGGGATCCGGAAGTTCAGCAGCGGCGCCGCGTAGTCGACGGCCACCGCCGCCAGCCACACCCACGGCCGCACCTCCGGCGGCAGCAGCGCGCCGGCGATCCAGAGCACCCCGGCCAGCGCCGACCAGGCCAGCAGCGCGGTGTAGTTCGCGGCCGTCGTCCGGCCCCGGAAGGCGGCGATCATGAAGAGCGGCCGCACCACCCCCATGAACACGAAGCACCCGGCGAAGAGCAGTCCGGAGTCGCCGAAGGCGTAGGGGATGGCCACCGCCATGCCCAGCGAGGCCAGCATCAGCACCGCGTTGAGCAGCTGGACCAGGGTGTTGGACGGGTTCAGCCAGTTCATCGCCCAGGCGGTGTAGTTCCACCCCCACCACACGGCGGCGAAGACGATCGCGGTCTGCGCGAATCCCTGCCAGCTGAGGTGGTCGATGAGCAGGTGCGAGAGCTGGATGACGGCGAAGACGTAGACCAGGTCGAAGAAGAGCTCGACCGGCCCGACCTCGGAGCGGCGGTCCGGGTGGCGGGCGATGCCCCGCCACGGAGGTGCGGTGGAGTCGGCGGCCATGCGCCCATGATGGTGCTCCGCGGGCGCGAAAGCACCGGTCAGGGGGCGTGTCGTGGAGAACGGGCGGCCCTTCGGCCGGGGCGGCCGGGGCCTGTCCTACGGGATCGGCCCCACCCGGGTCGGGGGCCGGGAGTAGCATCGGCCCATGGCGAGCACCGATCTGACCGCGTCGTCGGAGTGGTGGCGCGGGCTCAACGCCGCGTTCGCGGCCCGCGGCCCCGCCGACCCCGGGGCCCGACGGCTGGTGGCCGAGCACCTGCGCTGGTACCCCCGGGCCGATGCGGCGCTGCTCGGACGCGCCTACTCGGTGGCCGAGTACCTCCACCGCGAGCAGCGGCGCAAGAGCGGCGAGCCCTACATCACCCACCCGCTGGCGGTGGCGATGATCCTGGCCGAAATGGGCCTGGACACCGCCACCCTGGTCGCCGCGCTGCTGCACGACACCGTGGAGGACACCCCGTTCAGCCTCCCCCACCTGGGCGCGGAGTTCGGCCCCGAGGTGGCGGTCATGGTCGACGGGGTGACCAAGGTGGACAAGGTCGAGTACGGCGAGGCCGCCAAGGGCGAGACCATCCGCAAGATGGTCCTGGGCGCCCGCGAGGACCTGCGGGTCCTGCTGATCAAGCTCGCCGACCGGCTGCACAACCTGCGCACCCTGCAGTTCCAGCCCCCGCACAAGCGGATCCGCATCTCCGAGGAGACCCGGCACCTGCTCATCCCGCTGGCCGAGCGGCTGGGCGTCTACCGGATCAAGCGGGAGCTGGAGGACCTGTGCTTCGCCTACCTGGAGCCGGAGGCGCACGAGGCCGCCAGGGCCCGGGTGGAGAAGGTCCGCTACGAGGGCGAGGAACTGGGCGGGGTGCACACGGTCCGCCGCAACCTGCGCGACGCGCTGTCGGAGTTCCGGGTCCGCGCCGACGTGGAGGTGCGCGACCGCCACCTGTACTCGGTGCACACCTCCGGGTTCGGCGAGCGGATCGCCCCGCTGGACACCGTGCGCTTCCTGGTCGTGGTCCGCCAGGAGTCCGACGCCTACCTCGCGCTGGGGGCGGTGCACCGGCGCTGGCAGCCCCAGCGCAGCAGGTTCCGCGACTTCATCGCCGTCCCGAAGTTCAACCTGTACAAGGCGCTGCACACCAGCGTGCACACCGGGTCCGGGCCGATGCAGGTCATCATCTGCGACACCCACTCCCAGCTGGTATCGGACCTGGGCATCGTGGCCGAGATCCGCCGGTGGACCGGGCGGGACGGCCGGCTGACCCGGGAGCGCACCAACGACCCCGACTGGCTGACCCGGCTGCTCGGCTGGCAGGACCAGGCCGACGCCCAGGAGCTGCTCCGCGGCATGCGCACCGACCTGGTCGGCAGCATCACCGTGGTGACCACCGACGGCCGGGTGCTCACCCTGCCCGAGCACTCCACCCCGGTCGACGCGGCCTACGCCCTGGGGCCCGAGGTGGGCAACCGGTTCTCGGCGGCGATGATCGCCGGGCGGTTCGTGCCGCCCTCGCACGCGCTGCGCGACGGCGACACCGTGCAGGTCATCACCAAGGCCTTCCCCGGCCCGGACGAGGCGTGGCTGGAGTCGGCCAAGACCGGCGAGGCGCGGATGGGCGTCACCACCTGGCACCGGGAGCGCCGGCGCGAGGAGGACGAGGAGGCCGGCCGCTCCCTGCTGGCCGGGATCATCGGGCGCGGCCCGCTGATCGACGCCGAGGCGTCCGGGGAGATGACCGGCGTCGCCCGTGCGGCCGGCCACATCGACCTGGAGGACCTGTACGTGGCCCTGGGCCGCGGCGACGGCGAGATCGGCCCCGGCTGGGTCGCCGACCGGCTCCGCGGCCACCGGGCCTAGACCGGGAACCCGCCCCAGGGCGATGATCTTGACGTTGCGGGGGTGTCAGAGCGTCCTGACACCCCCGCAGCGTCAAGATCATCGGGGAGAGGCGGGGGAGGGGCGCCCGCCGCCGCTCAGCCGATGTGCTCGCAGGCCACGATCAGCAGCAGGCCGATGACGATCAGCGCGAAGTCGGTCGGCCAGGAGGAGAACTTCCCGGAGGAGTCGCGTGCCATGGGTGCTCCTGTGGTCGGTGTGGGATCGTGCCGCCATGCTGGGGCCCGGGAGGGCCGGTCAGTGATCGATTCCGTACACGGCGGGGGTGGCCCGGCGCACACGGCCGGCCGCCGGTGACCGCGCTGCACGCCGCGGCGGCGGACCTGGCCTCGGGGGTCCGCACCCCTGAGGAGATGGCGGGCAACCTCGGCTTCCTGCAGCTGGACCTCACCGACCCGGAGTTCCGCGCCTGCGCCGCCGCGCAGGCGGGCCGGATGCGCGCGGAGCTCGCCGCGCTGCTCGGCGACGCCGCGGCGGCCGGCGAACTCGCCCCCGGAACCGACGCCGAGGACCTCGCCCGCACCGTTCAGGTCGCCTACAACGGGGCCCTGCTGCTGTGGGCGGTCGAGGGCGGCGGGGGCGGCGGCCCGCTCCGCGCCGAACTCGACCGCGTCCTGCGGCCCCACCGCACCTGACCTGTACGACACCCCGCCGCCCGCCGGAACCGGAAGGACCCGCCCGCCCGTCCCGGTCGGCGGCCGGGGCCCCGCGGAGCGCCGGCCGGCCGATCCTTCCCGGCCGCCCGGGCGGCGGGCCCGTGACCGCCGCACCCGGCGCCCCCGGGTCCTTCCGGCCCTGCGGGCGGCCGGGAGCGGACTCTTGAGAACGAGGTAGGGAGACCCATGGCGTCCGAGCGCCCCTTCACCGCATCCGTCTACATCGCCACCAGCCTCGACGGGTTCATCGCCCGCCCCGGCGGCGACCTCGACTGGCTCACCGCCCACGACGCCGGGGAGGCCGGCTACGAGGAGTTCATGGCCCGCGTCGACACCGTGGTCATGGGCCGCGCCACCTACGAGACCCTCGTCGGGTTCGGCCCGGAGGCCTGGCCCTATGCGGGCAAGCGGGTCGCGGTGCTGAGCACCCGCATGGCCGAGGACGCCGACGAGCGGGTCGGCGTCCACCGCGACCTCGACGGTCTGGTGGCCGACCTCGCCGCGCGCGGCACCGAGCGCGTCTACGCCGACGGCGGGCAGGTGGTCCAGGCGTTCCTGCGGGCCGGCCTCGTCGAGGACGTCACGATCACCCGGGTCCCCGTCCTCATCGGCACCGGGATCCCGCTCTTCGGGCCGCTGGAGGCCGACGTCGAGCTCACCCACGTCTCGACGAGGATGCTCGGCGCCGGCTGCACCCAGTCCGTCTACACCGTCGGCCGCTGACGGAGGGGGCCGCCTCCGCCGCCGCTCACACCAGGCGACCTCGGTGCTGCGGAAGGCGGTGAGCCCGCGGCCGCCCCTGGCGCGGCCGCGGGCGGCCGGCCTCCGGCGGCGGTCCGGGCGGCCTGGGCGCCCCGGCCTGCTCGGGCGGGGCAGCGGCGCCCGGCCGGTCGATCTCGGGGAGCAGGGCCGCCTACCGCTCCGCGGCGCAGGCCTGGAGGCCGGCGCAGTCGCGCGCGGTGCAGTACCCGGTGCCGGGCAGCCCGGCCGCAGGGCACCCGGTCCCCGGTGGACGGCGGCCGGATCGCGGCGGCCGCGGCGCGGAGGACGCCGCGGGGCACGGCCGCCCGGCAGGCGATGACGCCGTCGGCGCCGCCGGCGACGTCCAGGGCGCAGACCTCGCCGCGCGGGCCCTCCCCCTCGGGCGGGACGGCCGGGCGGCGGAAGGCTCAGTCGCCGATCAGCCGGTGGTATTCGGCGGTCTCCCCCGCCGCTTCGCCGAGCTGGCGGGCCATCTCCGCGACGATCGAATCGGCCTCCTCCGGCGTCGCCGCGCCCTCGACGTGCACGGACCAGACGTCGGCGAGCTCCCACGACGCGGAGACCACCGCGCCGCCCGTGCGGAACGCGTGGTCGCCCTCCGCCTCGGCGGCCCCGCACTCCCGTGAGCGGGGCCGGAGGACCGCCTCGAAATCCCTGCGGTGCACGACCGGCCAGTCATCGCCGTCGGCCGTGCGGATCATGTATCCGGCCATCGCGGCACCGTACCAGCGCGGCCGGACCCGCCGGCGGGCCCGGCCGGAGAGGCGCCGCCCGCCGCCGCAGAACCGGTGGGCCGTGTTCCGCGGAGCATCCGCCCGGCGCGGCCGGCCTCCTCCCGGCGGGCCGCCGCGCGGGAGGCCGGGACCCCGGTGCTCACCGGTGCGGCGACCGCCTCACCCGCGCCGCCTCGCGGATGAGGTGGTCGCGCTCCGGCACGCTGGCGGCCGCGCGGGACGCCTCGGCGTACAGCTCGGCGGCCCGCTCCAGGTCGCCGGCGCGCTCCAGGAGGCGGGCGCGGACCGCGGCATAGCGGGGCAGGCCGGGATCCACCCCCTCCAGCGCCGCCAGGCCGGCCTGCGGCCCGTCGGCCTCGCCGACCGCGACCGCGCGGTTGAGCCGCACCACCGGGCTGCCGGTGAGGCGCAGCAGCTCGTCGTACCACTCCGCGATCTGCGCCCAGTCGGTCTCGGCGGCGCTCGGGGCGTCCGCGTGCAGCGCGGCGATCGCGGCCTGCGCCTGGTATTCGCCCAGCCGGTCGCGGGCCAGCGCCGCCTGCAGCACCGCCACCCCTTCGGAGATGAGGGCGGTGTCCCAGCGGGACCGGTCCTGCTCGCCGAGCGGCACCAGGCGGCCGCCCGGGCCGGTGCGGGACGCGCGGCGGGCGTGGTGCAGCAGCATGAGCGCCAGCAGGCCCGCGGCCTCGGGGTCGCCGGTCGCCCCGGCCAGCTGCCGGGTGAGGCGGATCGCCTCGGCCGCCAGATCGACGTCACCGCCGTAGCCCTCGTTGAAGACGAGGTAGAGGACGCGCAGCACCGTCGCCGGGTCGCCGGGCCGGTCGAGCGGCAGCCCCGCGATGCGCCGCTTGGCCCGGCTGATCCGCTGCGCCATGGTCGCTTCGGGCACCAGGTACGCCGCCGCGATCTGCCGCGTCGTCAGGCCGCCGACCGCGCGCAGCGTCAGCGCGGCGGCCGAAGCGGGGGAGAGCGACGGGTGCGCGCACAGGAAGTAGAGCCACAGCGAGTCGTCCGCGCCCGGCACCGGGCCGGCCGGCGGCTCGGCCTGCACGGCGGTCTCCCGCCCGCGCCGGGAGGCCTCGGCGCGGGCGGCGTCGAGGAACCTGTGCCAGGCGGCCGCGACGAGCCAGGCCTTCGCGTCGCGCGGCGGATCGTCCGGCCAGGTCCGCACCGCGCCGACCAGGGCCTCCTGCACGGCGTCCTCGGCCGAGGCGAAGTCGGCCCCGCGCCGGACGAGGACGCCGATCACCGCGGGCACGAGCTCCCGCAGCAGCGCCTCGTTCACTCGGTCACCGAGGGCGCCGCGGTGAGGAAGGGCCGCACCTCGAGCCACTCCCGGACCGGCTCCCCGCCCGCGCCGGGCGCCGCGGACAGCTCGGCGGCCAGTTCGAGCGCGCGCTCGTGGCTCTCGACGTCGATCACCATCCAGCCGGCGATCAGGTCCTTCGTCTCCGCGAACGGGCCGTCGGTGACCGGCGGGCGGCCCTCGCCGTCCGAGCGGACGAACACGCCCTCCGGGGAGAGCGCCTGGCTGTCGACGAACTCGCCGGAGGCCTCGAGCCGCGCGGCGAAGTCCTGCATGTACTGCACATGGGCCGAGACCTCCTCCGGGGTCCACCGGTCCATCGGTATGTCGTTGACGGACGCCGGTGCGCCCCGGTAGTGCTTGAGCAGCAGGTATTTGGCCATTGTTCTCTCCTCGGAGTGGATGGGCGCCGTTCCGGCCTCAGGCGCGCTCGCGCTCGTCCCGCCGCCGGATCAGCTCTTCGACCGGGGTGGGCAGGGTCGTTTCGAAGTCGATGAGCTTGGCCCAGGTCGGGGTGATGACGATCCGCACCATGCGGTCGTAGAGCGAGCGGACCTCGGCCTCCCACTCCACCCGCTGCTCGGGCGTCATCTCGTAGCTGCCGTTCATCTGCAGGTACTCGTCCGGGATGCCGTCGACGACGTCCAGCTCGGCGCGCCCGCGGATGAGCAGGATCTTGGGCGGGTGGACCTCGGTGTCGATGGTCAGGGCGACCATCGGGTTCTCGCGCAGCGAGCGCAGCTTCGGGGCGTTCTCCGTGGTGCACAGGACGATCTCGGAGCCGTTCCAGGTGAACGCGATCGGGACGCAGCGCGGAGTGCCGTCCGCGGCGACGTAGGCCAGGCGGGTCACGTCGCGGGCCAGCAGCTCCCGGCTGTGCGGCCGGTTCAGGACCTCGGTGATCTCGGTCGGCTGCATGGTGATCGCTCCTTCGGCGGTGTCCTCGGGCGGCGCCTCCGCGGCCGCCCGTGCCCCTGGGACGGAGCCGGCCGGGCGTTCTCGACATCGGCGGCCGCGGATTCCCGGATTTTTCTCCGGGACGGGCCGCCGCGGCGGCCGGAGGCCGGCCGGCGTTCCGGTCCGCGACCGGGATGGCGCCTCCTCCACCACTACCCGGTCGCCGGCGGGGCTACGGCCCGCGGGCCCCGGATTCCGGCGCCGGACCCCGCCGCGCCGGGGTCAGGGGGCCGGCGGCTCCAGGCCGAGCGCGTCGAGCACGTGGTCGAGGAGGTCTTCGGAGGCGAACTCCGCGACCCACTCGGCGAACCGCCGGGTGTGCTCCTCCAAGGCCGCCCCGTCGACGTCGTCCGCGCCGCCGAGCGGCGCGAGCCCGAAGGCCCGGTCCAGCCAGGCGAGGTACTCCCGGCGTGCGGGGGCGAGGCGGGCGCGGTCCTCGGGGTCCTCCGGTTCGGCGCCGAGCAGCCGGAAGAGCTCGCGCAGGCCGCAGGCCTCGATCCGCAGGTCGCCCTCGTCGCCGAAGAAGACGACGGGCAGGGCGGCGAGGTCGGTGCGGTCGTCCAGGCGCCACAGGGCGTAGTACGAGCCGGAGGACGTCGCGTACGCGAACGGGATCAGCCGGTCCAGGTAGGCGTCGGGCGCGTCGCCGCAGAACCAGTCCACGTCCTTGCCGTACTCGAACAGCTCGAAGCCGGGTGAGAAGAACCCGCCTCCGAGGCCGTCTTCGAACTCTCTGAGCGCGTTCAACTCGGGAACAGGGGAGTAGGCGCCGTTCATGGGACTCCTCGGTCTCCGTCGACAGGGGGCGGGGGCCATCCCTATCCGGAGGGTCCGACAACGGGCGCCCGGAGCGCGGAGCGCGGGGTCCGCGCGGACCGCGCAGGCTCTCCGCCGTGCTCTGCGGCGGCGCCTTCCGCGCTCTCCCGCCGGAGGCCGCGGGGCGCCCCGGCCCCGCTGGGAGAAGCGCCGGAGCGGTCCGGTCACCGCCCTCTCCCCGCCGCAGGTCAGGGCTCGGACCGCCCGGTGTACTGGTGGCACTCGCCGGTGAAGACCGCGCCGAGCTCGGCCTCGATGACCGAGGCGGAGAGGCCGGCGGCGCCGGCCGCGCCGGGGCCTGCGGAGTCCCGGTAGACCTGCACCGCGAGCCCCTCGGTGACGGCGGTGAGGCGGACCGCCGCGGGCCAGGGGTCCAGGTCCGGTTCGACCTCGCCGCACTCCTTGCCGTTGTGCACGGCGCGGGCGAAGTCCTCCCGCATCCGGCCGGCGGTCTCCGCGTCGACCAGGGCGAGGGCGGGGGCGTCCAGGGCGCGGCCGGCGAACGCCCGGGAGACCCGGAACTCGGTGCGCCGCGCCTCGTCCAGCGGGACGAACTCGGCCATCACCTCGGCCATGACCCGCGCGATCGGCCGCCGGTGCTCGGTGCCGGCCCGGATCCGCTCCTCGGCGCGGCCCCGGATGCCGGCGCTGACCTCCTTGAACGCGTGCAGCAGCATGTCGTCCTTGGTGCGGAAGTAGTGCTGCACCAGCCCCACCGACATGCCCGCGGCGGCGGCCGTGCGGGCGACGGTGACGGCGTCGAGCCCGTGTTCGGAGATGAGCCCGCAGACGGCGGCGGCGATCTGGCGCCGCCGCTCTTCGTGATCGGCGATTCTCGGCACTTGATGACCGTACCAGCATACGGTAAAAACCGTATGGGCATACGGTTATCCGTCCCGCCCTCCGCCACCACCCGAGGAGACCCCATGCGCACCCGCCTGCGGCGCATCGCCGCCGTCGCCGCGGCCCTGCCGCTCTTCCTGCTCTCCGGCCCGCCTGCGGCGCCGCCCGCCGAGGCCTCCACCGGGGACGGCCGCTACGCCGGCCTCGACGCCTACGTCCGCGACCGGATGCGGGCCACCGGCACCCCCGGGCTCGCCTACGCCGTCGTCGGACCGGACGGCCCGATCCACAGCCGGGCCTGGGGGACCGACGGCCGGGGCGGACCCGTCACCGCCGACACCCCGTTCCTGTGGGGGTCGGTGGCCAAGCCGGTCGCCGCGAGCAGCGTCCTGGTCCTCGCCCAGGAAGGGCGGCTCGGCCTGGAGGACCCGGTCACCGACCACCTGCCGGACTTCCGGTTCGGCGGCCCCGGGCACGCCTCCCGGGTCACCGTCGGCCACCTGCTCGCCCAGACCGCGGGCATCCCCGCCTCCGCCACCTTCGCGGTCGCCGACTGCCTCGGCCCGGACTGCCCCGGCCCCGCCGAGCGGATCGGCGCCCTGGACGACGTGCGCCCGCTCGGCCCGCCCGGCACCGCATACGCCTACACCAGCGCCAACTACCTGGTCCTGGCCGCAGTGGTCGAGTCGGCCACCGGCCGCCCCTTCGCCGACCACCTCGAGGAGACCGTCCTGGAACCGGCGGGCCTGCCCGGCGCCATCGCCGACCGGGCCTCGGCCGCCGAACGCGGCCTGGCCCCGGGCCACCAGCCGATGTGGGGCGTGCCGGCCCCGATCGCCGACGGGGTGGACGACGACGGCGCGGCCTACGGCTACCTCGGCGGGGACCTGGACGACCTGGCCGCCTTCGCCGCCTTCCAGCTCCGCTCCGGGAGGACCGCTGGGGGAGAGGCCGTCCTCGCCCCGGAGTCCGTGCGGCTGATGCGCACCGAGGGCGAGCTCGCCCCCTCCGGCGAGGGGACCGGCTACGGGCTGGGCTGGCGGGTCGGCGGCCTGGACGCGCCGCTGGACGGCGCCATCTGGCACACCGGGGCCTCACCCGGGTACTCGGCCATGATGTTCCTGCTGCCCGAGCAGGGCACCGCACTGGTCCTCCAGCAGAACCTGCACGGGCTCCTCCAGGACGGCGCGGTGATGGAGGCCGGCTTCGGCGCCGCCCGGATCCTGGCCGGCGGGTCCGCGCCCGCCGGCGCCCCCTCGGCGGCCGGGTACCACGCGGCGGTGTGGGGCTGCACCGCGCTGGCCGCGGCCCTGGCGCTGGCGGCGGTGCGGTCGGCCCTGCCGCTGCGCCGCCCGGCCCCGGCCGCCTCCCGGCGGCGCCGCGCCGCCGGGGCCGCCCTGCACGTCCTGCCCGGCGCGGTGCCCTGCGCCGCCCTGGCCGCGGCCGCCGCCCGGATGGGCCCGGGCCCGCTGGCGGCCTGGCTCCCCGACACCGCCCTCGCCCTGTGCCTCGCCGCGGCGGCCGGCGCCGCGCTCATCGCCGTCGGCCTCGTCCGCGCGTTCCGCCCCGGCCCCGGCACGGGACGGGCCGGGGCCCGGTGACCGGGTGAGGGACGGCCGGCGCGGCGCCCTCCACCGCTGAGCCGCCCCGGGTGCTCCACCCCGGTTCCGGCGCGGATCAGGGTTTGGAGAACGGGGACCGGCGCGGCGCCCTGCTCTCCGCGGCCGGGCCGCCCGGGGGCTCCGGTCCCGGTCACGGTGCCGACGGGGCCTGGAGAGCGGGGAGCGGCGGCCGGCTCAGGGGATCTCCCACAGGTACGCGGCGCCGTCGTAGTCGGAGGCGGCGAGCATGCCCCCGTCCCGGCTCACCGCGATGCTCCGCACCTCGCCGACCCGGAGGGAGGCGGTCTCCTCCCCGGTGGCGACGTCCCACGACCGCGCGGTGCCCTCGGCGCCGTCGCCGCCGGTGGTGGCGAGCGTCCCGCCGTCGGCGCTGAACACCATCTGGCCGACCCCGTCCTCGTACTCGCCGAGGACGGCCCTCTCCTCCCCGGTCCGGGCGTCCCACAGCCGCACGGAGCCGTCGGCGCCGCCGGTGGCGAGCGTCTCCCCGTCCGGGCTGAACTCGATCCGGTCCCCCTCGTCCGGATGCCCGGGCAGGGCGGCGACCTCCTCTTCGGCGGCGACGTCCCAGAGCCGGACCACGCCGTCCCGGCTCCCGGTGGCGAGCGTGCCGTCGGGGCCGAACACCACCTGGGTCACGGCCTCCTCGTACACGGCGAGGACGCCCTTGTCCTCCCCGGTCCGGGCGTCCCACAGCCGCACGGCGTCGTCGTAGCCGCCGGTGGCGAGCAGGGCGCCGTCCGGGCTGAACGCCAGGGTGAACACGTTCTCCTCCTGCCTCGGCAGGGCGGCGGTCCGCTCCCCGGTGGCGGTGTCCCACACCTGCACCGAGGCGGGGCCGTTGGAGTTGGCGGCGACCCTGGTCCCGTCGGCGCTGAACACCAGGTCCTCGTTCACGTCGCCCGCGCCGGAGAGCACGGCGACCTCCTCCCCGGTGCCGGTCTCCCACAGGTGGGTGTCGAAGTCCTCGCCCACGGTGGCGAGCAGGGCGCCGTCCGGGCTGAAGCGCAGGCCGTCCACCCAGTCCCCGTGACCGGTGAGGGTGCCGAGCGCCGCGCCGGTGCCGGTGTCCCACAACCGGGCGGTGGAGTCGAGGCTCCCGGTGGCGAGCGTCTCCCCGTCGGGGCTGAACGCCAGCGCGATCACCGTGTCCCGGTGCCCGGTGAGCACGGCGTCGGGGGCGGGCGGGGGCCACAGCGCGGCGGCGAGGGCGCCGGCGGCGGCCAGGACGACGGCGGAGGCGGCGGCCCCCACCGCCCTCTTCCGGGACTTCCGGGGCCGCCCCTCGGGCCGGGGGCGGACCGGGGCCGCCGGACCGGGCCCCGGTCCGGCGGCCCGGGTGCGCGCCAGGGTGGCGTCGGGCTCGGTGGCGGGGTCCCCGCCGGCGGCCGGGGGACCGCCGGGCGGTCCGGGCGGGGGTGCGTCCCGGACGTGCGGCGGCGGCCACGCGCCCCGGAGGTCGAGCCCGGCGAGGCGGGCGATGATCTCGTCCGGGACGGGGCGCCGCCCGGGGTCGTGGTTCCACCCCTCGGAGATCAGTGCGCGGACGACGGGGTCGGTGCCGCCCGGGTCGGGCGGCGGGCCGATGAGGCGGCGCAGCGTCTCGGCCATGGTGGCGCCGGTGAACGGGCCGGTGCCGGAGGCGGCGTAGGACAGCACCGTGCTCAGCGAGAACACGTCGGAGGCCGGGCCCACCCGGGAGCCGTCGGTCTGCTCCGGCGACATGTAGGGCAGGGTGCCGAAGACCGCCCCGCGGGTGGTGAGGCTGTCGGCGTCCAGCGGCCGGGCGATGCCGAAGTCGATGATGCAGGGCCCGTCCTCGGCCAGGATGATGTTGTCCGGTTTGAGGTCGCGGTGGACCAGGCCGCCGGCGTGCACCGCCTTGAGCCCTTCGGCCAGCCCGAGGGCCAGCGCGTGCAGGGCGGGCGGGGCGATGGGGCCGCGGTCCCGGACCGCCCGGGCGAGGGTGGGGCCGGGGACGTGGGCGGTGGCGATCCACGGAGTCTCGGCCGCGGGGTCGGCGTCCACGACCCGGGCGGCGCGGGGTCCGCCGACCCGGCGCGCGGCGTCGGCCTCGCGGGCGAAGCGGGCGCGGAACCCCTCCTCGTCGGCGAACTCGGGGCGGATCACCTTGACCGCGACCAGGAGCCCGGACCGGGACTCGGCGAGGTAGACCCGGCCCATGCCGCCCTCGCCCAGGCGAGAGACCGGCCGGTACCCGCCGATGCGCGGGGGGTCGCTGGGCAGCAGCGGTTGCACGTCTTGCCCTTCTACCCGGGAACGGGGGGTCGGGTGGGCGACCCGCCGATTATGGCAGCGGACACCGGCGCGGAACAGGCGGCCGCACCGCCCGGCCGGCCGGACGCCTACCCGCCGCCGGGGGCGGGGATCCGGGCGGACAGCCCCTCGGCCAGGTGGTCCAGCAGGGCCCGGGTGCGGTGCGGGAGGTGGGCGGTGGGGTCGGTGACCGCGAGGATGTCGGCCTGGGGCGTCGGCACGTCCTCCAGCACCCGGACCAGGCGTCCCTGGCGGACCAGCGGCAGCGCGTGCCAGGCCGAGCGCATCATCAGGCCGCGCCCGGCCAGGCACCAGTCGGCGATCACCTCGCCGTCGTTGCCGGCCATGTCGCCGCCGACCCGCACCGCCGTCTCGTCGTCCGGGCCGGTGCCGAACCGCCAGACCCCGAAGTCGGCGTCGTTCTCCTTCAGCACCAGGCAGTTGTGCCCGGCCAGGTCGGCGATGGTCCGCGGGGCCCCGCGGGCGGCCAGGTAGGACGGGGCGGCGCAGACGATCCGCCGGTTGGGGAGCAGCCGCCGCAGGCGCAGCCGGGCGTCGGGCGGCGGGCCGACGCGCACCGCGACGTCGTAGCCGGACCCGGCGATGTTGAAGGCGTGCTCGGAGAGCGTCAGCTCCACGCTCACCTCCGGGTTGGCGTCGGCGAACTCCCGAAGCAGCGGCCCGATGTGGTGCCGGCCCAGGCCGAGCGTGCAGTACACCGCCACCGGGCCCTGCAGCCGGTCGGAGGAGCGGCTGACCCGCTCCTCCAGGTCGGCCCGGTCCTGCAGCAGCCCCCGGGCGCCGGCCGCGTACAGCTCGCCGGCCTCGGTCAGCGCCAGCCGCCGGGTGCTCCGCCGCACCAGCTGGGTGGCGAGCCGGTCCTCCAGCCGGGTGAGCCGCCGGCTCACCGCGGCCAGGGACACCCCCCACTCGCGCGCCGCCGCGGTCAGGCTCGGCGCCCGCGCGACCGCGGCGAAGAAGTCCAGGTCGTCCAGGTCGGAAAGGGGCGGCATCGGTCCTTCCTTGCGTCCGGTGCAAGGGTGCGTTGCGGTCGGAGGCATTCTTCCACGCTTTGTTGCGCTGTAGTTTCGTCCGACGGAAGCGCACCGGCACCGGGGAGGAGAGCCCGAATGACCCGCTCGTACAGGATCGCCGTGATCCCGGGGGACGGAATCGGCAAGGAGGTCGTCCCCGAGGGCGTCCGCGCGCTGCGCACCGCGGCCGACGCCTTCGGATTCCGGCTCGACCTGGTCGAGTACGGCTTCGCCTCGGCCGAGTACTGGACCGAGCACGGCCGGATGCTCCCCGATGACTGGTTCGACGAGCTGTCCGGCCACGACGCGATCCTCCTCGGCGCCGTCGGCTGGCCGGAGACCGTCCCCGACCACGTGTCGCTCTGGGGCAGCCTGCTGCAGTTCCGCCGCCGCTTCGACCAGTACGCCAACGTCCGCCCGGTCCGCCTCATGCCCGGGGTGACCAGCCCGCTCGCCGGGCGCGGCCCCGGCGACATCGACTTCTACGTGGTCCGGGAGAACACCGAGGGCGAGTACAGCTCCATCGGCGGCCGGATCTTCGAGGACACCGACCGCGAGGCGGTCGTCCAGGAGACCGTGATGACCCGCACCGGCGTCGACCGGATCCTGCGCTACGCCTTCGAGCTGGCCCGGACCCGCGACCGCCGGCGGCTCACCTCGGCCACCAAGAGCAACGGCATCTCCCAGACCATGCCCTACTGGGACGAGCGGGTGGCCCGGATGGCCGCCGAGTACCCCGACGTGGCCGTCGACCAGTACCACATCGACATCCTCACCGCGCACTTCGTGCTCAACCCGGACCGGTTCGACGTGGTCGTGGCCAGCAACCTGTTCGGCGACATCCTCTCCGACCTCGGCCCGGCCTGCGCCGGCACGATCGGCATCGCGCCCAGCGCCAACATCAACCCCGAGCGCCGCCACCCCAGCCTGTTCGAGCCGGTGCACGGCTCCGCGCCGGACATCGCCGGCCAGGGGGTCGCCAACCCCGTCGGCCAGATCTGGAGCGCCTCGATGATGCTCGACCACCTGGGTGAACCGGAGGCCGCGGCCGCCGTGCTGCGCGCCATCGAGAAGGTGCTGGCCGGGGAGCGCGCCGAGCTCACCCCCGACCTGGGCGGCAAGGGCGGCACCGCCTCGCTCGGCCGGGCGGTGGCCGAGGCGGTCGCCGCCGAGGCGCGGGTGCGGCCCTGACCCCCGCCGGCGGCACGGGAGGACCGCGGTGCCCGACACCCTGATCCCCGGCTTCGAGGCCGCCGACGCGGCCGGCGAGGACGGGGTCGCCATCCGCGTCGCCACCGGCGGCGACGGGCCGCCCGTGCTGCTCCTGCACGGGCACCCCCAGACGCACGCGACCTGGCGGGAGGTCGCGCCGGTGCTCGCCGAGCGGCACACCGTCGTCGCGGCGGACCTGCGCGGCTACGGCGACTCCGGCAAACCCGGCGGCGGCCCCGGCCACGCCCGCTACGCCAAGCGGGAGATGGCCCGCGACCAGGTGCGGGTGATGCGCGAGCTCGGCCACGAGCGGTTCGCCGTGGTCGGCCACGACCGCGGCGGCCGGGTCGCGCACCGCATGGCCCTGGACCACCCCGGGGCGGTCGACAGGCTGGCGGTGCTCGACATCGCCCCCACCTCCGCCATGTACGACCGGACCGACCGCGCCTTCGCGACCCGGTACTTCTGGTGGTTCTTCCTGATCCAGCCCGCACCGCTGCCGGAGGCGATGATCGCCGGCGCCACCGAGCCCTACCTCCGCGCGCACCTGCGCGGGCAGAGCCGCACCGAGGGGGTCCCCCGGGAGGACCTGGTCCAGGAGTACCTGCGCTGCTACCGGGACCCGGCCACGGTCCACGCGGTCTGCGAGGACTACCGGGCCGCGGCCGGCATCGACCTGGAGCACGACCGGGCCGACACCGCGGCCGGCCGGCTCCTGGAGCGGCCGCTGCTGGCGCTGTGGGGCGCGCTCGGCACCGTCGGAATGCTCTACGACGTCCCCGCGACCTGGCGCGAGGTGGCGAACGGGCCGGTCGAAGGGGAGGCCCTGCCCTGCGGCCACCTCCTCCAGGAGGAGCGCCCCGCGGAGGTGGCCGACCGCCTCGGGGCCTTCCTGGCCGGCTGAGCGGGTGCCGCGCCGGTGCCCGGCGCGGCCCGGTCTAGCATGCGGCCATGGCACTCTTCCGGGTCGTGCGCCGCTCTCCGCTGTCCGCCGCGGAGGCCTGGCGCCGGGTGACCGACTGGCGGCGGCACGGCGAGCACGTCCCGCTCACCCGGGTCGAGGTCGAGCCGGCCGGGCCGACGCGGCCGGGCACGCTGCTGCGCGCCCGCACCGGCCTGGGCCCCCTCGGCTTCGACGACCCGATGGAGGTGGTCCGCTGGGAGCCGCCCGCCGGCGGCCGCCCCGGCCGCTGCCGCCTGGAGAAGCGCGGAGCCGCGATCACCGGCTGGGCCGAGATCGAGGTCCGCGCGGTCCCCGGCGGCTCCCTGCTCCTCTGGGAGGAGGACGCCCGGATCGGCCCGCTCCCCCGGCTGCTCGACGCCCCCACCGCCCGGGCCGGGCGGATCGTCTTCGGCCGGTTGGTCCGCTCGCTGCTGAGCGGGTAGCGCCCCGGGGCCCAGCCGGGAGGGCCCGGAGAATTTGGGTCCCAGGACCCCAGACCGGGCGAAACCGGGACTTATATCCTCCTCAGGGCGCTGGAACCCCCCGGTGCTCCCCCCTCCCTAGGAACCCACAGTGCCCCCCTCCCCCCGCAGTAGAGAAGGCATCCGCCTCCGGCCGCCGGACGCCGGTGCCGGGAAGATCGAGTACGGAGCGGTCGTCCTGCTCACCGCCGCACTGGTGGCGGCCGTGTTCGCCGTCGACGTCGCCGGGAGCACCCGATCGCTCTACGAAGAGGCCTTCTGCCGCATCGGCCAGGGAGAGGACTGCGCCGGCCCCGGGAACCCGTCCGGAGACGACCTGGAGACCCGGCATCTGCCGCCGCCTCCCGCGCCCGCGGAGCCGATCTGCGACCCGCTGTGCGAGCCGAACCCCGGCTGGACCCCGTTCGTCCAGTGGCCGGACCCCCGCGCGGACCACCCCGAGGACGCCATCGCCATCAAGTCGATCATGGCCCACGACAGCGCCGACGTGGACGACGTCTCGCACAAGACGCTCTTCACCTGGCCCTGGACCGTCCTCGAGAGCAAGGAGCAGGACGCCTACATCTGGGCCAACGGCGGCTCACTGAAGGGCCTGTGGACCGCGCGCCGGGCCCTGCTGCACTTCCTCGACGGCTCCGGCGACGACTTCGAGGTCGACGCGGACGAGATCATGGAGGACGTCCCCGAGTTCCGCGAGGCCGTCGAGAAGCACCGCGAGGACATCGCCCGGGAGGCGGTGAACCGGGCCAAGGAGAGCGGCGCGAAGGGGACGCTCACCTTCCCCGTCAGCAGCGAGTGGAACGCCTTCGGGTACGGTCCCGACGGGAAGTACGTGTACGACGACCCGGACTGGATCAACACCCTGGGCAGCTGGAACCACTCCGAGACGGGCGAGGTGACGGTCTTCCCGCCCGACGAGCCGGGCGGGGAGTGGACCTATGAGATGAGCACGATGACCCACGTCAAGAAGTACTACGACTGGGACCGGGACAAGACGGGCCCGGCGGTCGGCGCGGGCCCGATCGACTCCCCGTTCAGCGAGCGCGACCTGTCCGAGATGCACAGGACCGGCCTGGCGCAGGAGTTCTGGGCCGTGGGCAACACCTCCCCGACGCACACCGAGGGAACCCTATGAAGCGGACGCCGCAGCTCCTCCTCCCGGCGGCCGCCGCGCTGCTGCTGGCCGGCTGCGCCGGAGGGGGGACCCCCGCCGACCCGGGCGGCCCCTCCGAGCCGGCGCCCCGGCCGAGCCCGTCCGGCCCGCCGGAGCAGGTGATCGCCGAGGTCACCGGCCTGGCCCCGCCGGAGTCGGCCGAGGACCTCAGCGCGGAGACCGAGTACACCGACGACGGCCGCCTGCTCCTCCGGGCCTTCTTCCGCACCGACCGGGCCGGGGCTGAGGCCTTCTGCGACGCCGAGAACCTGGGCGTCTACCGGGACCCCGAGGGGCCGTCGGAGGAGGACCGCGAGGCCCACGGGGCCGAGGAGGAGACCGTCGACGGCTCCGCGACGTGCCGCGGCACCGAGCCCGACGAGGGGCGGGTGCAGCGCGACGTCCTGGTCCTCTACCCGGGCCAGGACGAGGCGGCCGTGTACGTCAGCGCCGTCGAGGTCGAGTGAGGCGCCTCCCGCCGGGAGGCCCCCGCCCCGGCCGCGGGGCGGACGGGACGAGCAGGAGGAGGAAGACCGGATGAGGACCGTCCTGGCACTGGCCGCGTCCGCCGCGGTGTGGGCGGCCGGCGCGGCCTCGATCGTCTGGGGCGTCCCCGCGGCCGCCCCCTACGAGCAGCTTCTCTCCGGGGCCCCCGGCCGCCTCGCCTGGTGGGCGCTTCCGCAGCTCCCGCTCGGGTCCGCGGCGGTGGCGGCGGCCGTCGGCGCCTACGGCCGCGCACGCCTGCGGGAGCGGCCGACGCAGCTCGTTCCCGCCTCCGCCCTCCTCGGCCTGATCGCCACGGCCGTTCTGGCCGCGGACGCCCGCCTGCCCGCCTACATCACGGCGGCGCAGGCCCTGTGCTTCGGGGCCGGCGCCGCGGCCGCCTGGTACCTCCTCCTCCGGAGGGGCGCGCCGCGGCGGTTCGTCATGCGCTGACCGGAGGCGGCGCCCCGGGGCCGCGCGGCCCCGGGCGGTGCGGGACCCCGGGATCAGGCCGCACCGGGGGCGGTGCCGGTGCCGAACGGGCTCCCGCCCAGGGCGGGCCGGCCGCCGTCGCCGGCCAGGCGGCCGCTTTCCGCGTCGGCCGGGCCGGGCGCGCTCACCCCGCCGGCGCGGCAGGGTCAGCGCGCGATCGGCAGGACCGCCTCCACGGCGGCCATGTGGCCCGGGGCGCCGGCGGCGACCCGGACCGGGGGCGCCTCCCCGCCGGGGGAGGGCATCCGGTAGCCGACCGCCAGGCCGCGCGGCTGGTGCACCACGGTCCGCACCCCGGGCAGCGACTTCGGGGTCTCGCCCCAGTGGAAGCCGGCGACCACGCGCACCCCGGCGGCCGCGCCGGGCGGGGGCGCCGCGGCGACCCGGGCGGCGTCCCAGTGGGAGGCGGCGGTGTGCGCGGCCACCGGGCCCGTGCCGCGCCAGGCGGTGACCGCGGCGAAGTGCCAGTGCTTCCCGTCGAAGGAGAGCCGGTGGGCCGCGGGGGCGCCGGCGGCCGCCCGCTCGAACAGCCACACCGCCACCCCGTCGCCGACCTGCTCGCGGCGGAGCGGGGACCACCCCTCCGGCGCGGCCGGCCGGTCCCGGTCGTTGGCGCAGGCGTGCAGCAGCAGCCGGTGCCCGTCCGCCGCCCCGTCGGGCGTCGGCACGGTGACGGTGCGGGCGTACCCGCCGGCCTGCGACGCGGAGACGAACGCGTCCTCGGCGCCGTGCACGAACTCCTCGGTGAACACGCTGTCGTCGACCGGGGTGCCGTCCACCGACGGCGGGTCCGCCATCCGCACCTGCCACCCGGACCGCACCGTCGCGGGCAGGCCCGGCCGGTTCCAGCCGCCGAAGGAGAACCGCGGCTCCTCGCCGATCGACGCCGGCCAGCCCGCGGTGTCGCCCGCGAACTCGTGCAGCGCGACGTCGCCGAAGCCCGGGGCGCCGGGGCCCATCACGTCCCCCCACATGCCGCGCCCGGTGTAGACGGCGGGCCGCAGCCCGAGGGAGCGGACCCCGTCCACGTACTCCCGCCGCAGCGGGTAGGGCCCGCCCGGTTCGGGCTCCACGTCCAGCACGAAGAACCTCAGCTCGGCCCGGATCTCCGCGGGCAGCGCGCGCACCCCCCGCTCCCACAGGTGCACCGGCCGGGAGTAGCAGCCGACCCACAGCCCGGCCTCCAGGGCCCGCTCCAGCGCCGCCGCGGCGTGGCCGTTGCGCCTCGGGACCCCGCCCCAGAAGGTGTGCGCGGTGGTGATGAACCCGCCGTACCCCAGGTCGCGGAGGCGGTCGAACCAGGCCCGCTCCCGGGGCGGGCCACCGCCGCCGAAGTCGGTGTCGACCGCCCTGGTCAGCCCGGTCATCCGCCGCCCCTCCCGCCTGCCGCCGCGCCCCGTCCGCGCCGGCGGCGGCCCCACGGCTCCGCCACCGGGCCGATGACCAGTTTGAACCGGCCGTGCGGCACGGGCGCGGCGCCCTTCCCGGTGTGTCCGACCATCACCCCCGGCGGGGTGCCCGGGGAGGCGAGGGTCCCGTGCACCCCGGTGAAGCACCGCATCCCCGGGGAGGGCGGCCGGTGGTCGGCGCCGCCGGACGGCCCGAGCGGGCCGCGCACGAACCGGTCCCGCAGCTCGCGGGGGAGCCGTCCTCCCACCGGACGGCGGCGTACAGGGTGCCCCCGGCCGCCGCCGTCCAGATCAGCGAGGACCGGTCGTCGGAGTGCTCCGGGCGCCCGCCGTCGGGCTGGTCGGGACGGTGCATCCGCCACGGGCCGTAGGACGCTCCGGCGCAGGGGGACTTCAGCGGCCGGTGGCCGCCCCTCCGCGCGGTCGCCGCACTGCAGCGGCCCGGGGCGGGCCTCTCCGGCCGGAGCCCGGCGGGAGGGCGGAGACCCGGGCCGGGGCCGGCCCGGGTCTCCACCGGGCGGCGGTCCGCTCCGGAGGCGGGCCGCGATGCCCCGCCCGCCCGGCCCGGGAGCCGGGCGCCGCGGCGGGGGCCGTCAGCCGCGGCGCAGCCGCCACACGAAGTAGGGCGTGCCGATCAGCGCGGCGAGCAGGCCGGACGGGATCTCCGCCGGGGCGATGAGCACCCGGCCCAGGGTGTCGGCGGCCACCAGCAGCGCCGCGCCGAACAGGGCGGCCACCGGCAGCATCCGGTGCGCCCGCGGCCCCGCCGCCATCCGGGCGGCGTGCGGGGCGACCAGGCCGATGAAGGCCACCGTGCCGACCACCGCGACCGCGCACGCGGCCAGCGCCACCGCCAGTATCAGCACGGCGAGCCGGGTGCGCTCCAGCGGCAGGCCGAGCGTCCGCGGCGTGTCCTCGCCCAGCGCGAGCAGGTCGATCCGGCGCAGCGCCGGCACCAGCAGGACCGCCCCCGCCGCCGCGGCGGCGGCCAGGACCAGCAGGTCGGTGTGGTCGCGCGCGTAGGTGCTGCCCGACAGCCAGGTCAGCGCCTGGGCCGTGCGGAACCGCGCCCCGGTGACCAGGTAGTTGGTGGCCGCCGTGGTCAGCGCGAAGACGCCGATGCCCACCAGCACCAGGCGCTCCGGCGCCACCGAGCCGCGGTGCCGGGACAGCCCGTAGGCGAGCAGGAACGCCGCCGCCGCGCCGGCGAAGGCCGCCGCCGGCAGCAGCGCGTAGGGCAGCGCCGGCAGCGCCACCAGCACCACGGCCGCCCCCAGCCCCGCGCCGCCGCTCACCCCCATGACGGTGAGGTCGGCCAGCGGGTTGCGGGACACCGTCTGCACGATCCCGCCCGCCACGGCCAGCAGCGCGCCGGCCAGCGCCGCGACCAGCAGCCGGGGCAGCCGGTACTCGGCCACCACGTTGCGGGCCAGCTCGGAGCCGCCCCCGGTGGCGAGCGAGAGCAGCTCCCCCGGAGGCACCGGCACGTCGCCGGCCAGCAGCCCGGCCGCGACCAGGGCGGCCAGCCCCAGGGAGCCGGCGGCCGACACCAGGGGCAGCGGGACCCGGCGGCCGCCGCGCGCGCCCGGCACCCCCGGCGGCGCCGGGGGCTCCGCCGGCAGCCTCCGGGCCAGCAGCAGGAACAGCGGGGCGCCGAACAGCGCCGCCACCACGCCGGCCGGCACCTCGTTGCCGGTGGGCGAGGTGACCCGGGCCAGCAGGTCGGCGCCGAGCAGCAGGGCGCCGCCCCACAGCGCGGCGGCGGGCAGCAGCACCCGGTGCCCGCGCACCCCGCACAGCCGCACGATGTGCGGCGCGGCCAGCCCGATGAACCCGATCGGGCCGGTGATCGCGACCGCGGCGGCGGCGAGCAGCACCGAGAGCAGCACCGCCGACAGCCGCAGCCGCCCGACGGAGACCCCCAGCCCGCGGGCGGTGTCGTCGCCGGTGGCCAGGATGTCCAGGCCGCGGGCGAGCAGCAGGCCGCCGATGAGCCCCGCGGCCAGCAGCGGCAGCAGCGACAGCGACCGGCCGCTGTCGGCCACGGCCAGCGAGCCGTGCCCCCAGAAGAACACGGCGCCGGTCTCCTCCTGGAAGAGCAGCACCAGCACCGCCGACACGCTGGACAGCGCCAGCGACACCGCCACCCCGGCCAGCACCAGGTGCGAGGGGGCGCTCCGGCCGCCGGCGACGGCGTGCACCAGCGCGGCCGCGGCCAGCCCGCCGAGGAACGCGAGCGCGCCCCGGGGCAGGTCGCCGAAGGAGGCCCCGGTGACGCCGGCCAGCACCACCGCCAGGTAGCCGCCGGCGGTCACACCGAGCGTGTCCGGGGAGGCGAGCGGGTTGCGGACGCAGGACTGCAGCAGCGCGCCGGAGACCGCCAGCGCGGCGCCGGCCACCAGCCCGGCGAGAGTGCGCGGCAGCCGCGCGCCCAGCAGCACCGCGCGGGCGTGCTCGTCCCCGCCGAACAGGGCCGGGAGGTCGGCCAGACCGACGCCGGTGCGGCCGTACCCCAGGTGCAGCAGGGCGACGGCGGCCAGCGCCAGCAGGCCGCCGAGGAGGACCGCGGCGGCCGAAGCGGCGGGGGCGGGCCGCCGCCTCGGGGGTTCCGCCGCAGGGGAGGGGCGCCCGGCGGACCCGCCGAGCGCCCCGGGGGCCGGGGCGCGCGTGCTCATGCGGTGAGCGCGCCGGTGATCTCGTCGGCCACCTGCCGCGCCGAGTAGGGCCCGCCGAAGTACCAGGTCCCCGGGTCGAGCGCGTGCACCCGGTCCTCCTCGACGAACTCCAGGCCCTTCCACAGGGCGTTGTCGGCGAAGTCGCCGGTGAACACGTCGTCGTCCTCGGCGGCGACGTAGACCAGGTGGGAGTCCTGGACCGGCTCCAGGCCCTCGACGTCGACCTTGCTCATGCCGTAGGCGTCGGCCTCGGCCTCCCAGGCGTTGGCGAGCCCCAGCTCGCCCAGGAGCGCGCCGGGGATGGTGCTGCCGGTGAGCACCTCGACCACGGCGGCCCCGTCGCCGGTGTAGCCGCGGGCCACCGTCACCTCCGTGCCGTCGGCGCCCGCCTCGGCCAGCTCCTCCTTCATCCCGGCCAGCTCGGCGTCGAGGTCGGCGAGGACCTGCTCGCCGGTCTCCTCCTCGCCCACCGCGGTGGCGATGGTGGAGAAGGTGGTGCGCATCTCGGCGTACTCGCCCTCCTCGGCGTAGGGGTCGAAGACCAGGGTGGGGGCGATCTCCTGGAGCTGTTCGAGGTTCTCGCCGGAGCGGAGCTCCGAGGTGATGATCAGGTCCGGGTCGAGCGCGCGGATCGACTCCAGGCTGGGGGCGTCGCGCAGGCCGACGTCGCGCACGCCCTCCTCGAAGCGGGGGCCGGCGGTGACCCAGGCGCCGTAGCCCTCGGTGTCGGCGACGCCGGCCGGGGAGACGCCGAGGGCGAGCAGGTCCTCGGCGTAGGTCCACTCCAGCGCGACGACCTTCTCGGCCGGGGCGTCCAGCTCCAGTTCGCCGAGGGTGTGCTCCAGGGTGATCGCGCCGCCGCCGGCGCTCCCGGAGGTCCCGGCCCGGTCGCCGGCGGCGCCGCAGCCGGTCGCGGCGAGGGCGAGGGAGAGCACGGCGGCGGAGGCGGTGAGGGGTCTGTTCATGGGGGAGGTGTTCCTTGGTCTTCCGGGGCGGTGGGGACGGCGGGGGGAGGTCAGTCGGAGGAGGCTCCGGGGCCGCCGCCCCGCCGGTAGGGCAGGCAGGTCGGCAGGCCGGTGTGCGGGTCGGTGATGACGGTGGTGTCGATGCCGAAGGCGGTGCGGACCACCTCCTCGGTCATCACCTCGGCGGGGCGGCCGCGGGCGACGATCCGCCCGCCGGCCAGCACCGCCATGGTGTCGGCGAACGCGGCCGCCTGGTTGAGGTCGTGCAGGACCACGGCGACGGTGATGCCGTGCTCGTCGGCCAGCGAGCGGACCAGCCGCAGCACCTCCACCTGGTAGCGGATGTCCAGGTAGGTGGTGGGCTCGTCGAGGAGGAGCACCCCGGCGCGCTGGGCCAGGGCCATGGCGATCCAGGCGCGCTGGCGCTCGCCGCCGGAGAGCCGGTCCAGCGGGCGGTCGCGGAGCGGCAGCATGCCGGTGGCCTGGAGCGCCCACTCGACGGTGTCCCGGTCGTCGCCGCCCGCGGACCGGGAGAGCAGCCCCTGGTGCGGGTGGCGGCCGTAGGCCACCAGCTCGGCGACGGTGATGCCGGCGGGGACGGTCGGCGTCTGGGTGAGGAAGGCGAGCCGGCGCGCCAGTTCGCGCGGCGGGTAGGAGGCCGCCTCGCGGCCGTCCAGCAGGACCCGGCCGGCCTCGGGGCGGTGCAGCCGGGCCAGGGTGCGCAGCAGCGTCGACTTGCCCGATCCGTTCGGCCCGACGAGGGCGGTGACCTCGGCGTGCGGGAGGTCGAGGGAGACATCCCGGCAGATCGGTTCGCCGCCGTGGGCGAGCCGCACGCTCTCGGCGCGCATCGGGACGGTCATGCCTGGGCCTTTCGATCTCGGGGGAGGGCGGCGGGGGCGCCGCCGGAGCCATCGGCGGAGGCCAAGCCTAACTTAGGCAAGGCTTCACTACTCACCTGGGCGGCTCCGGCGGCTCCTCCCGCCGCCTCCTTCCGGGCGGCGCTTTCGGGTGACGGGGAGGAATCCCCGCTCGAGGGAGAGCGCGGCCGTATTCGTCACCGGAGGTCCGGGCGGCCGGTTCCGGGCGCGATTCCGTCCGAATCCGGCCGACGGGCGAACCCGGACGGAAAAAGGGCGGGAGTGCGCTCCCCGGAAACGTTCTCCGCGCTGTCCGTACAGGTGAGTGCGGTGCCCGCATTCGCTTCGGGCGGCATGGGACCCGTCTTCACCCGAAAGCGGTCTTGGCGGCGCCTTTTCCAGGGCCGCTTTCCGGTGCTCGAAGGCGCGAAGGGGGATCGCGGACGGCGGATTCCGCCGGAATCCACCGGCGCGGCACGAGCGCGGTGAGCAGGGGGCCGCAACGCCGGAGCCGCTGGAAGAGACCGCGGAGGCGGTCGGCCTGCCCGACGAGCGGCCCGGCACCGGCGGCGGCCTCGATGCGCTCCGGGCCGGAGCGGGCCGAGCGGCCGCGGTGCTCGACCGCGATGTCCGGTCGGCGGGCGGGTGCCCGGGCTTCGGGCCTGCGCCGTCGGGCTCGGAGCCGGCTTCCGAGGCGGCCTCGGCCGCGGGCGGCCTCCTCCGCCGGCCCGCCCGGTGAGCCGGGCGACCTGCCGGGCGAGGCCGGGTTCCCGGCCGGCGGAGGAGACCCGTGTCCGCGGTGCGGCACCGCCGGCGGACTGCTCGCCCCGGGGAACGGGGAGCCGGCCCGCGGCCCTTCCGGGGCCCGGGCGGGCCCGCCGCGCTAGGCGACGGCGAGCTGCAGCCCGAGCGTGACCGCGGCCAGCAGCAGGAACACACCGGGGAAGACCAGGTGGGAGTAGGCGCGGGCGCGCAGGACGGTGGCGGTGGCGCCGGTGAAGTACAGCAGCAGGCAGCCGGCCGCGGCGATCCCGACCGGTGGGACGGCCAGGCCCGCCAGGAGGCCGACCGCGCCCGCGGCCTTCGCCGCGCCCAGCGGGTACAGCCAGGAGTGCGGCACCCCGTAGGCGGTCATGTTCCCGAGGATCCACCCGGAGCGGGCGAAATCGGCGATGGCGGCCGCGGCGTTCGCGGCCGCGGTCGCGACCGCCGCCACGACATAAGCGGTGAACACGTGGACTCCCTTCCCGGAGCGATCGATGCCCCGACCCTGCCCGGCGCCCTGGGCGGGCGTCCAATACATGTCTCTATAACCTGTTGGAATGGATGTGGATACGCGCCTGCTGCGCTACTTCGCCGCGGTCGCCGAAGAGGGCAGCCTCACCCGGGCGGCCCGGCGCCTGTTCGTCTCCCAGCCGGCGCTGACCAAGCAGATCCGGAGCCTGGAGACCGGGCTGGGAGTGGAGCTGTTCACCCGGTCGCGGAGCGGCATGGCGCTCACCGAGGCCGGGCGGACCCTGGCCGAGCAGGCCCCGGAGCTGCTGGCCGCCTGCGACCGGGCGCTGCGGGAGACCAAGGGCGCGGCGAGCCGGGCCGCCCGGGTGCTGCGGGTCGGCTTCCTGGCCAGCGCCGCCAACGAGGCCACCCAGGACATCATCGCCGGCTTCGGCCGCCGCCGGCCGGGGTGGAGGGTGGAGATGCGCCAGGCGGCCTGGTCGAACCCGACCGCCGGGCTCGTCGACGGCGAGGTGGAGGTCGCGCTGCTGCGGCTGCCCTTCCCCGGCGCCGGGGCGCTGCGGGCGGAGGTCCTGCTCACCGAGGAGCGCCGGGTGGCGCTGCCCGCCGCCCACCCGCTCGCCGGGCACGACCGGATCGACTTCCGGGAGCTGCGGGACGAGCCGTTCGTCGCCGCGCCGGCCGAGACCGGGCGGTGGCGCGACTACTGGCTGGCCGCGGACGAGCGCGGCGGCGTCCCGCCGCGCATCGGGGCCGTCACCGACCAGCCCGACGCCTGGCTGCAGGCGATCGCCAACGGCTACGGCATCGCCCTGGCCCCCGAGTCCGCGGCGCGCTTCTACGCGCGGCCCGGCGTCGTCTACCGCCCCGTCACCGGGGTCGCCCCCAGCAGGGTCGCCGTGGTCTGGCCGCCGGCGGCCGACACCGACCCGGTCGTCCAGGACTTCGTCCGCTGCTGCCGGGAGGCGGTCGGCGGTGCGGCCGGCGGCCGAGGGGGGCCGGCGGAGGAGGCCCCCCGGGGCGGGCCGGAACCGGGCCCCGGGTAGCGCCCGCACGGCCGCGCGGCCGCCCCCGGCGGGCCGGGGAGGCCGCGAGCCCCCTCCGGAACCGCGCCGGGGCCGACGGCCACCCGCGCGGGCGATACGCGGGGCCGGAGGCCGCGAGGGCCTTCCGGACACCGCCGTGCGGCCCTCCGCCCCGCCCGGGCCCCGGCGGCCGGGGCCCGGGAAAGGCGTCCCGGGAAGTCGGAGGACCCGCGCCCCCGCGGTGGCGTAGCGTTGTCGCTCGACGACCGAAAGTGGCGGCCGCTCCGGGGGGCGGCCCCGAGGAGGAAGGAAGCCCGCGGTGAAGCTGCAACTCGTCGGGACCGGATCGATCCTGACCGCCCGGATGAGCGCGTCGGCGCTCATCGACGACAGGCTCCTCATCGACGCGCCGAACGGGTCGATGAAGGCGATGCGCCGGGCCGGGCTCGACCCCTGCTCCGTCGACCTCTGCCTGATCACGCACTTCCACGCGGACCACTTCTTCGACATCGTCTTCCTGCTCCTGGAGCAGGGGCTCCAGCGGCCCCGGGAGCGCGACCTGGTGCTGATCGGCCCCACCGGCTTCGCCGACCGGGTGGACCGCCTCTTCGATCTGGGCTACCCCGGGGTCTGGGAGGACATCAGGGGCAAGGTCCGCCCCCGCTACGTGGAGTTCGACCCGGGCGAGGGCGGCGTGTGCTCCGAAGGCGGCTACACCGTCCGCGCCCTCCCGATGGAGCACGCGGTCCCGGCGCTGGGCTACCTCATCGCGGACGGGGACGGCGCCCGCCTGGGCTACACCGGCGACACCGTCCGCTGCCCGTCGGTCGACGAACTCGCCGCCGACGCCCCGGTGCTGGTGCTGGACGCCTCCTTCCCGAAGCAGGGCCGGGTGGGCCACATGGGCCTCGACGACGTGGAGGCGGTGGCCGACCAGTGGCCGGACCTGCGGCTCATCCCCACCCACCTCGGCGACGACGTCACGCACTCCTCGCGCCCCAACATCGTCTTCCCCGAGGACGGGCAGGTCTTCGAGGTCACCGACCAGGGCCTCCGGAGCGGGCCCCGGGAGGTCCCCGGGCAGCGCGGCGGGCGGAAGGGCGTCGTTCCGGGGCTGGGGCTCTGACCGGCTGGGCGGCCCGGCCCTGAGAGGCCGTCGGGTGTCCGGACGGTCGCCCGCTGGGGCCGCCCCGCGCCCGGACGCTCCGGGCGACCGCTCGCGCACCCGGCAGCCTCTGAGCGGGACGCGGACGGGGCGCGCCGCGCCCGCCGCCCGGCGCGGAGCCGGGTCAGGGCGCCGAGGAGGGGCGGGCGCCGGGCGGGATGTCCACCGCGATCTCCCCGCCCAGCCGGGCGCCGCCCTCCAGGTCCAGGCCGTCGCCGCTCCAGAACCGGCCGGGGTCGTACCAGTCGGGCCGCCGCCCGCCCGGCAGCAGCCCCATCGCCTCGTAGGTGAGCGCGACGACCTCGGCGCAGTAGGCGGTCTCCAGGGCCGCCTCGGCGCGGCCGCGCCGCCTCAGCAGCGGCGGGACCCGGCCGCGCAGCCACCGCCCGGCGAGCCGGGCGGTGGAGGGGAAGGGGGTCCCGTCCAGCCGGGCGACGGTGCGCAGCACGGCGTCCTCGGCCTCCCGCCCGACCGGGTGGTCGAGCTGGCGGAGCCAGGCGCGCTGCCCGTACTTGGTGGCCCAGACGACCACCGCGTCGCGGAGGTCGTGCAGCTGGACCCCGCGGTGGTGGCCGCCGGTCCACATGTCCGGCAGCGACCTGCCGAGCTCGGCGTGCCACATCAGCGGCGGCAGGTCGTCCAGGACGACGGACATGCCGACGTGGTTGACGGGGCTGTTGGTCGTCCACTGGATGGCGCGGTCGGGCGCCGAGCGCCCGCGGAACAGCCACACGTCGCCGGTCCGGGTGAGTTCGACGGCCTCGTCCAGACTGATGCGCATATCGGTCACGGCTGTAGCCTAGGGGCCATGCGTCGCTGGAAGGCAATAGGACTGGCGGGCCTCGCGGGCGTCGCCGCGACCGGGGTGCTCATCGCCCGCGCCGAGCGCCGCAGGCGCGCCTACACCCCCGACGAGGTCCGCGACCGCCTCCGCTCCCGGTTCACCGAGGCCGTGCCGGGAGCCCCCGCGCGCCCCGCGGCGGAGCGCGGAGGCGCGGACGGGGCCGCCGCGGGCTGACCCGCGCCCCGTCCGGCGGCCTGCGCCGGTGCTCCGCGCGGCGGCCGGCGGTGCCCGCCGCCCGGGGCCGCCCGGGGTCAGTCCAGGGACCGCTCGTGCCTGCCGAAGTGCAGCGGCCGCTGCGGCTCCCTCCGCTCGTCGCCGGGGACCGGGGCCTGGTCGGCGTCGCGGTGCCCGGCCAGGTAGGCCTCCCGGCGGGCCTCGGGAACCGGGCCGGCGGGCGCGGCTCCGTCGGACCACCCGGCGGTCAGGCCGTAGACCACCACCCCGTCGGCGAGGATCACCAGCACCGACCAGACGGGGTAGGCGTCCAGGAAGAGCATCTGGGCGACGGCGTTCAGCCCGGCGGCCGCCACGCCGAGCACCCTGGCCCACATCCGGCCGTACGCGGCGGCGGCGCCGGCCGCGATGAGGACGGCGCCCCACGCCGCCAGCAGCACCCCCCACACGGCGTACCCGCTCACCAGCGGCTGCCCCTCCGCGGCCAGGTAGTACTCCGGGACGAACCCGGCCACCGCCCCCTGGACGAGGTTGGCCGCACCGGCGAAGACCAGCAGGCAGGCGGCGAAGACCCGCCATCCGCTCGGCCGCCCGTTCACCATCGGTGCCCCCTTCGGTGCCCGGGGCCGGTGCGGCCCGGGGCGCGTCGGCATCGGCCTCAGCCCCCCACCCTGCCGGTGACCGGAGGAACGACTCGATCGGCTCCCCGCCATGTTCGGGTAAAGCTCCGCCGGCCGCGCACCGCCCCGCGCCGCCGAGGAGGGGGTCGGCACCGCCGGGCGCCGGCCTTTCCCCTGCCCCCAGGCCTCGCGCCGGTCCGCCCAGGTCGGCGCGGACCACCGTGGCCGCGGCCCGCTCCCCGCCGGGGCCGCCCCGAAGCCCGCGCCCGTCCCGCCGGCGCCGAGCCCGCACCGGAGCCGAGCCGCCGATCCGGCGCGGGTCCTCGGGCTTGAGGCCGGACACGGGGGAGGGGCCGCAGGGGGCATTCCGGCCGCCGGCCCGGAGCGGATCCGATCCCACCGGGAGCGTGCGCGCGGTGCCGGCGCGGCGGACGTGCCGGGCCTCTCCCGGTCACCGCGGAGCAGCGGCCGGCCGGGGGCGGCGCCGGAGGTCCGGCGGGGGCGGCGGTCCGAGGGAGGGGCGGCGGGCGGACGCCGGGCGGAGCGGCGCTCCGGGGGGAGGCGCCGCTCGCCGGGAGCCGGGGGCCGGCTCATCGGGGACGGGGGACGTCAGCCGTTGCAGCCGCAGGAGCAGCCGGCCGAGCAGGAGCACGAGGAGCCGTGCCCGCAGGAGCATCCACTCATCGGGGTGTCACCTCCCTCTCTCCTACGGAGCATCAGCGGTGCGCCCCGGAAAGTCAACGGCCTCCGGCCCGGCGCACCGGCCGCCGCACCGGGCCGTGCGGCGGCGGGAGGGGGCGCCGCCTGCGTGTCGCCCTGGCGCGGCGACCGTTCCGTCCCGACCATGGTGGTATGGCCATCACGCACGCCAGGCTGATCGCCCTCCCCGTCGTCGACCAGGACCGGGCCAGGGACTTCTACGTCGGCGTCCTCGGGTTCACCGTGCTGGCCGACCGCACGATGGGGCACGTCCGATGGCTCCAGGTGGCGCCGCCCGGGGCGGGCACCGGGTTCCTGCTGACCGTGGTGGAGCAGGGCTTCACGCCGTACGGCACCCGGGGCATCACCCTGGAGAGCGACGACCTGGACGGAGACTGCGCCCGGCTGGCCGCCGCCGGCGTCGAGGTGGAGGGCCCCGACGAGCACCCCTGGGGGCGCGAGGCGGGCTTCAGCGACCCGGACGGCAACGCCTTCGTGCTGGCCGGACCGGTGGCCGGCGGGGGCTGACCGGAGGGCGGCCGGCGCGCCGCCCCTTCCCGCCCGCCGCCGGGCGGGCCCTCACCGCGCCCCTGGGCCGAGGGGCGATCCGCCCCTCGGTCGCCGGCCTCGGCCGGGACCGTCCGCGCCGGCGCCGCCCTCGCGGCCACCGGCGCGCCGCCCCGGTCCTGCCTGTGCGGCCCGCCCCCTCCCCGGACACGCCCGGCGCGATCGCCGTGCCGGTGCGGAGCATCCCGCCGGCCGTTGTACAGTAATGATAATCATTTTCAAAGTTCGGGTGAGGAGAGACGAGGTTCCCCGACATGGACTACGCCCTGCCCGCGCGCGTCGCGCTGGTGACCGGCCTGCACGGCGGCGCGCGCACCCGCGCGGTCGACCGGCTGCTGATGGCCGAGCCCGGCGCGATCGCCGTCCACCACGACATGAGCCGCATCGCCCGGGGCGAGGTGCACCGGGTGGTGCGCGACCGCTGGGGGGTCATCGAGCGGACCCGGGTCGAGCTGGTGCACTCCTGCGTCTCCTGCACCATGCGGCTGGACCTGATCCCGCTGCTGTGCCGGCTGGCCGAGCGCGGCGAGCACCCGCTCTACGTGGTCGAGGGCTGGGACTCGGTGCCGCCCCGCGCCATCGCGGAGGCGCTGACCATGAGCATGGTCGGCGACCGGCCGGTGACCGACCTGCTCCGCCTCTCCGGCGTCATCGGCGCGGTCGCCGCCGACCGCCTGCTGGATGACCTCGCCACCGAGGACGCGCTGGCCGACCGGGGGCTCGACGTCGCCGAGGAGGACGCCCGGGGCGTCGCCGAGGTCCTGGTGGAGCAGGTGGAGTACCCCGGATCCGTGGTGCTGGACGCGGAGGGGTGCACCGCCGAGGAGCGCGACCGCTGCTCGGCCATGCTGGTCCAGCTCAACCCGGCGGCGGTCGTCGCGCCCCCCGAGGGCGACGCGCTGCGGGTCATGGCCGACGCCGGGTTCGACCCGGAGGCGGCCGCCGCGCGCACCGACCCGGCCACCGCCCAGCCGCCGGACTTCCACGAGGCCGGCGGGGTCCGCACCGTCACCTGGCGCCGCTCCCGCCCGCTGCACCCCGGCCGGCTGCACGGCGCCCTGGACGACGTGATCTCCTGCTCGGTGCGGAGCCGGGGCCGGTTCTGGCTGGCCAGCCACCCCGACACCATGCTCGCCTGGGACGGGGCGGGCGGCGCGGTCGCCATCGAGCCCAACGGCCCCTGGCTCGCCGCGCTCCCCGACGCCGCCTGGGAGCTGGTCTCCGAGCACCGCAAGGCCGCCGCCTCCCTGGACTGGCGGCCCGAGCACGGCGACCGCTGCCAGTGCCTCAGCTTCACCGGCCCGGGCCTGGACGCCGAGCGGCTCACCGCGCTGCTCGACTCCTGCCTGCTCACCGACGAGGAGATGGCGGCCGGCTACGCCCCGGGCGGCTCCGACGACCCGTTCGACGACATCATCGCCGCCTCCCGCTGAGCCCGCCCCGCACCCCGACCGCCGCACCGGAAGCGAGAGAGAAGGAACCGCCGTGCCCGCGAACCGCCGAATCCCCCGCCGCCGCAAGTCCGACCCGCTGAAGGGCGTCGACTACATCGACTACAAGGACACCGACCTGCTCCGCAAGTTCATCTCCGACCGGGGAAAGATCCGCAGCCGCCGGGTCACCGGGGTGACCGCCCGGCAGCAGCGGCTCATCGCCGCCGCGATCAAGAACGCCCGGGAGATGGCGCTGCTGCCCTACCCGACCCAGGAGCGCACCGCGTCCCGCCGCACCGGCTGACCCGGACCGGGGCCGCGCCGCTCTTCCCCGGCCGGGGCGGCCCCGGTCCGCCTCCGCCGCGCACCGCCGCTTCCGGGCCGGCGGGCGGGCCGGATTCGGCCCGCTGCGCACCCGGCGGTCTTCGCATGGACCGCCGCGAAACGGGCATGATGTGCCGATGAAGCAGCCCCTCAGGCAGGCCGAGAGCCTGCTCCGCCTGCCCGGTGTCCGAACCGTGCCCCGCCCGGTGCACCCCGACGGCGACGAGGTGTTCGACCTCGGCTACGCCCGGGAGGGCACCCCCGGGGGCGTCCCGCTGCTGGTCGTCCCCGGAGGCCCCGGCCTGGCCTCGGTGCTGCCCTACCGGATGATGCGCCGGGACGCCGGCAAGCGGGGGTTCGACACCGTCATGGTCGAGCACCGCGGCGTGGGCCTGTCCCGGCGCCGCCGCGACGGCACCGACCTGCCGGTGGACGCGATCACCGTGGAGGCCGCCGCCGACGACATCGCCGCGGTGCTGGACGACTGCGGCCTGGGCCGGGCCGTGGTCTGGGGCTCCTCCTACGGCGGCTACCTGGCCCAGGTCTTCGCCGCCCGGCACGGCGACCGGGTGGCGGGCATGGTGCTGGACAGCGCGATCGGCTCCGCGGCGGACGGCGAGGCGGCCCGCGAGCACATCCGCCGGCTGCTGTGGGACGGCTCCACCGACGAGACCGCCGAGGCCGCCGGGAAGCTGCGCAAACTGGTGGCCGACGGCGCGGTCACCGCCGAGCGGACCGGCCGGGTGGTCCCGGTGGTCTACGAGTTCGGCGGGGTGCGGGCGGTCGACCGGCTGCTGGAGGCCGCGGCCCGCGGGCGGACCGGCACCTGGAACCGGGTGGAGCGCCTCGCCGGCCGGGAGACCGCGGAGACCTCCCCGTTCATCCTGGAGTACGACCTGGCCGGGGCGATCCTGTTCCGGAACCTGCACCGGATGGTGCCGGACGGCGGCCCGCTCGACCCGGCCGTCGACTTCGCCGACATGGCGGAGCGCTTCCCCGCCTTCGAGGGGGAGACGGTCGACCTGGACGCCGCCCGGCCGGACTTCGCCTGGCCCACCGCGGTGCTCAGCGGCGCCCGCGACCTGCGCGCCGTCCGCCCGGTGGCCGAGCGCACCGCCGAGCGCATCCCCGACGCCGAACTGGTCCCCTTCGCCGACTCCGGGCACAGCTTCCTGGACCGGTTCCGCTTCGCCGGGCTGCTCGCCGCGGCCGCCGTCGCCAACGGGCGCCACCACGACCTGCCCGGCTACACCGCCCGGGCGGAGGCCCTGCGCGGACCGAACAGCGCCGCGGCGATCGCGGCCTACATCTCCGCCTCCCTGGCCGTGGACGAGCGGCTGCCCCGCCGCCGCTGACCCCGGCGGTCAGTCGTCCGGGAGCACCTCCAGGAAGGCGATCCGCCCGCCGGCCACGTCCAGCACCAGCATCCCCGGCCCCCACGGGAGGGACAGGTTCCGGTGGCCGGGCCCGTGGCCGCCCTCCGGCGGCGGGGCGGTGTACAGGCTCGCGCAGCCGGTTTCGCCGCACCGGCAGGGCCCGTGCACCCGCAGCCCGGGCACGGAGCGCGCCAGCCGCTCCTCGCCCGCGTCGCGGAGCAGCTCCTCCAGGTCGGCGGCGAGCGCGGGCCGCACCTCGCGGAGCAGCGGCAGGGAAGTGTCCACGGCACCATGGTAGGCCCGCCCGCCGGTCGCGGCCGGGGCGCCCCGCGAACCCGGACCGGAGCGCGCATCCGGGCCCGGGCCGCGGGATCGGGGCCTCCACCGGGGCGGCCGGGGGGAATAGGCTGGAGGGCGGACGGCGCGGACGGAGCGGCCGCCCGCGCCGGGGAGGTGAGTGGGATGCCGATGATGGCCGTCTTCGTGGCCGCGGTCGCCGTCATCGCGGTGGTGCTGGTCGTGGCGGTGGCCATCGCGGCCGAGCGCACCCCCTCCGCACCGCCTCCGGAGGAGCCGCGGCGGGACCCGGCCATGGAGGAGCTGCGCCGCCGCTACGCCGAGGGCGAGATCGGCCGCGAGGAGTTCCTGCAGCGCAAGATCGACCTGGAGGAGTGACTCCCGGACACCCCCGGTCCGGCGCGGACGCCCCCGCCGGCCGCCGGCGGCCGGCGGGCACCGCGGAGGGCGGAACGCCCCGGCCGCAGGTCCTCGCGCTGGGGCCGCGCCCCACCGGAACCGGTGCGCTGCTCGCCGCCGCCGCGCGGCGGCGCGGTATGCGGGTGGCGGCCCTCCCGCAGGACATCGGCGCGGCGCCGCCCGGCGGCTGCCACTACCAAGGCGGGCCGCTCTTCGCCGATCAGGTCGCCGGCCCGCTGGAGCTCGCCCTGCTCGACCCGCCGGGGGACCGGCCGGCCGCGCTGCCCCGCCGGGTCCGGGCGTCGGTGCTGGACGAGGCGCGTACGCTGACCCGCCCCGCGTTCGTCAAGCCCGCCGGCGGCAAGGAGTTCCCGGCGCGGGTCTACCCGGACGGGCGCGCCCTGCCCGGCGGCCTGCCGCCCGAGTCGCCGGTGCTCATCGCCGACCCTGTGGTCTGGGTCGCCGAGCTCCGCCTCTTCCTGCTCGACGGGGAGGTGCGGGCCGGCGGCCGCTACGCCTCGTTCGGCCGGCTGGACGCCGTGCCGCTGCACCGCGACCCGCTCGGGTCCGGGGCGCTCGCCTTCGCGGGCCGGCTGCTGGCCGAGCACGCCGTGACGCTGCCCAGCGCCACCGTCCTCGACGTCGGCCTGATGCGGCCGGACGGCGATGCCGCCGAGCAGTGGGCGGTCGTCGAGGCGAACATGGCCTGGTTCAGCGGCTGCTACGCCGCCGACCCGGACCGGGTGCTGGACGTGGTGCTGCGCTCGGCCGGCCCGCGGCGGGAGCTGCGCGGGGGCGACCGCCGCTTCGTCCGCTCCGCCGCGGCCTGATCAGGCCCGGCCCGCGGCGGGAGGCCGGCAGACGAGCCGGGGCAGTGCCGAAGCGGCCCAGGACCTCCACCGCTCGACGCTCCACCCGCGGTCGCGGGTGAGCAGCGTGTAGGTCTCGGGGCCGTGCAGGGCCAGGGCGACGTCGGCGGCGCGCCGCACGGTCATGTCCGGCCGCAGCGGGGCCTTGGCGGCCAGGGCGGAGAGCAGTTCGAGCTGGACGCGGCGGCGCCGCTCCAGGTCGGCGCGCCATACCCGGGCGGCGTCGGTGTCCTCGGGGGCGGCCAGCCGGACCGACTCCAGCAGCGGGGCCGCCCGGGCGAGCACGCGGCCGGTCCCCGCGACCTGGATGCGCAGCTGCTCGGCGGCCGAGCCGGCGGCCAGGGCGGCGCGGACCCAGGGCGCTCCGACGCCCGCCGGGGCGCCGGCGCCCGCCCGCTCCAGCGCGGCGGTGAGCGCGGCCGCCCGGGTGGCGAACGCGCGGCGCACCTCCTCGGTGCGCACGCCGGCCTCGGCCGCGATCGCCTCGGCCCGGGCGGCCGCGCAGCCGCGGCGCACCACCAGCCGGGCGGCGGCGTCGGCGATCCGCGAGCGCGCGGTGTGCCGGGACGCGCCGCGCGGCGGCCGGGGACCACAGGTCATGGATGGACGGTAGCGCCTCGGCGCCCCGCGGTGGGGCGGCCGAAGGGAACCCCTACGACCCGAATCGCGTGCACTTCTGAGGCGCCTCGCCGAGCTGCGCGAACTTTGACAGGCAAGTGACTACTTGCATATGCTCGCCGGTGTGGGTGACATCTACAAGGCCCTGGCCGACCCGACCCGCCGGGCGATCCTCGACGAGCTGTGCGAGCGCGACCGCCAGACGCTGTTCGAACTGTGCGGCCGGCTCACCATGAAGCACGGCCTGAGCTCGTCCCGGCAGGCGATCTCCCAGCACCTCGACGTCCTGGCCGCGGCCGGGCTGATCGGGGTGGAGCGCGAGGGCAGGTACAAGTTCCACACCATCGACACCTCGCCGCTGCGCGCGATCGCCGAGCGCTGGCCGCTCCGCGGCGGCGGGGAGGGGCCCTGACCCCGCGCCCGAGGGGCCGGCCGCGCACCGGCGGGCCCGCCCTGAAGACCCTGATCCCCAGGCCCGGCCGGAGGCCGGGACCGCGTACCGAGGAGGCCCGATGAGGATCTATGTGACCAGCGTTTTCGTCGACGACCAGGCCAAGGCGCTGGACTTCTACACCCGCGTGCTCGGCTTCGAGAAGAAGAACGACGTCCCGGTGGGCGGGGCGAGGTGGCTGACCGTCGTCTCGCCCGAGGACGAGGACGGCACCGAGCTGCTGCTGGAGCCGGACGGCCACCCCGCGGTCGGCCCGTACAAGCGGGCGCTCGTCGCCGACGGCATCCCCGCCGCCTCGTTCGCGGTCGGCGACGTGCGGGCCGAGCACGAGCGGCTCAGCGCACTGGGCGTCCGCTTCACCCAGGAGCCGGCGGAGATGGGCGGCATCACCGCCGCGGTCCTCGACGACACCTGCGGCAACCTGATCCAGATCGTCACCCTCTGAGCTTGTTCTTCAACCTGGGCGGGCGTGGTGCTGCTTCAGGCTCATGGCGCGTTCGGCCGTCTTTCCCGCGTCATGGTGCGGTGCCCGGCGCCGGTTCTTCGCCCCTCGGGGGGTGCCCGGGGCCCGGAGTCGGGGGTTCGGGGGCACCGGCGGGACGGGCCGCCTCCGCGCGGGCGTCGCGAAAGCCCCGCCCGCGCCCGCGCCGGGCTCGACCGCCCCGGTAGCCGGGGCGGCTCCCAGGGGCGGGGCAGGTCCTCGGCGGCCGGGGCGGGCGGAGCCGGGTGCGGGCGGCGATCACGAGCCACGCCCACCGGTCGGCCGCCTCGGTGCTCCGGCCGCCCCCGAGGTTGAAAACAAGCTGAGCCGCGGCCCCGGGGCGGCCCTTCCGATGGGGAGGGCCGCCCCGGGGCGCCTCCGCCTCCGCGGCGGGCAGGGTCAGGGCGCGGCCGGCGCCTCCCCGCCGTCGCCGCCGGGGGAGGCGGGGCGCCGGGCGGAAGACCTCCCCTGCGCACCGCCGGCCGCACCGCGCAGCCGGGCGCGGACGGCCCGGCGGGTGACGGGTCCGAGGTCGTCGAGCACGGCGACCAGGTCGCCCAGGCGCTCCAGGGCCTCCAGGGCCCGCTCGGCCCCCTCGTGGTCCACCCCCTCGTACAGCTCCAGGCCGATGAAACCCGAGGCCAGCACCCTGGCCAGCCCGCGGGTGTCGACCAGGCCCTCGATCGGGGTACCGGGCACCACCCGGTCCAGCACCCCCTCCAGCTCGGCCGCCCACAGCTCCAGCCCGGCGGCGGTCGCCGGCGCGAGCCACGAGCGGGTCTGCGCCCCCGCCAGCAGCTGGGCGAGCGTGGCGACATGGCCCGCGTCGCGCTCCTCGGCGTGCAGGTCGCGCCCGAGCCGCACCAGCTCGGCGAAGGACCCCACCTCGGCGAAGCGCGGCCGGTAGTGGGCCACCCGCTGCTCGGCTCCGTACCGGCAGGCCGCCGCCAGCAGCTCGTCCACGCTGCCGAAGTGGTAGAAGACGAGCCCCTGGTTCACCCCGGCGGCGGCCGCGATGCTGCGCGCCGAGGTCTTGGCGATGCCGTTGCGCACCAGCGCTTCGAGGGCTCCGGCGAGGAGCTTGGTCCGGGTGTCCTCGCTCATCAGATGTACGGGCGCGGCCGTCCTCGCGGGTGCGGGGCGCCCTCTCCCTTCCTGCCGCGTGGCCTACAGCTCCCCGGCAGGATATGGGACCTCGCGGGGCGGCCGCGCCGGGCCGGGGGGACGGCGCGGGGTGTCCGCCGGGGCCGGCTCCGGTCGCCGCAGGAGAGGAGGGAGGGCGGAACGCCCGCACCGGGGCCGGCGAGCCCCGCCGCCCGGGACGGCGGGGCGCTGCCCCCGCCCTCTCCGGTGGGAAGCCGGTGGGAAGAACGGTGGAGGCCCGGGTCCGATCGGGCGGGGAGCGGTTTCTTCCCCGCCGCTCTCCTCCGGGGCGTGGTGCCGGGGCCGTCGCGGCGGCCCCCGTTCGGCCGCATGGGACGACAGGGGCGCGGGGAGGCCGCCGGCCGGGCGGCGGCCTCCGGCCCTCCGCCGGAAAGAGCGGGGGAGGACCGGGGCGCCGCTCCGGCGGGAGTGCGGCCTCCCGCAGGTCAGAGCCGCTCGGCGGAGCGGGCCGCCGCGGGGGCGGAGCGGCCCAGCAGGGCCCCGGCGATGGCGACCTGGGCCGGGTCCAGGGCGGTCTTCCCGTCCTCGACGTCCCACAGCGCGTTCTGCAGCACGCGGCCGAGCGTCCAGCCGGTCGCCCGCCCCCGGTCCAGCCCGAGGACCTCGGTCAGCCGGTCGAACCGGCCGAGTACCGCCCGGCCGGGGTCGCCGGTCGCCACCGCCTCGTCCCACCGGTTGTCCAGCGCCGGAAGCAGGTCGAAGCCGGGGTCGCCGGCCAGCGGCTCGGGGTCGATGGCCAGCCAGGGCTCCCGCTCCGCGGCGAGGACGTTGCCGTAGTGCAGGTCCCAGTGGAGCAGCCGGTCGCCGGGCTCGGCGACCAGTTCGGCCACGGCGGACGCGCAGGTCCGCACCAGCCGGCGGTCCGCGGGGTCGCGCAGCGCGGAAGCGGCCCCGGGTGCCCGGTCGAGCATGGCGCCGGCGACGCCGGCCAGCGAGCGCAGGCCTGCGGGGGCGGGCACCGAGGTCAGCCGGGCCAGCAGCTCGGCCAGGACCTGCACGGCGGCGCCGTCGTCGGCCACCGAGGACAGCGGGCGGGACGCGTCCAGCCGCTCCAGCAGCTGGCCGCCGATCGCGTCGTCGCCGTCGAGCAGCCGCACGATGCCGTCGCCCCGCCAGGTCCGCAGGCCGATGGAGGCGGCGGTGGCCTCCTCCCGGGGCTGCTGGAGCCTGAGGGCGGCGGGCGAGCCGTCGGCCCGGCGCACCGGGAGCACGATCGAGGCCATGCCGTGCGCGGTCGGGCCGTCGGGGCGCAGGTCCCAGCGCTCCAGCAGCTCGGCGCCGGTGCGCGGGAGGGAGGCGAGCCAGGCGCGGGCCTCGGCGCCCTGCTCGGGGTAGGACGCGGTGAACGCGTCCGGGACGTCGATCGGGGTCGGTGCGGTCATGGCGGAGGACTCCTTCGCGGGTTTCCGGATCGGGATGCGGCGGGCGAAGGAGGCCGCGGAGGTGCCCGGGCACCGGGCAGGGGTCAGAGCATGGCACGACCCTAGCGGCGGGAGGCGCGGCGGGGGAACCGGTTTTCCGGGGCCCGGGACCCGGAGCGGGACCCGCCGCGCTTCCCGCCGCCCGGGCCGGCCCCGGTGCGGCGGGAACGTCGCGGGTACGGCAGAGGACGGGAGCGGAGGATCCGCCGACCCGTGGAGGGGCGACCATGACCGTGGAGCCGTTCGCAGGCGTCCCCGTCACCGACTACGGCGCCGCGCTGGCCTGGTACGAGAAACTGCTCGGCGCGCCGCCGGCGCTCCTCCCCAACGACACCGAGGCGGTGTGGGGGCTCGGGGAGGGCAGGTGGATCTACATCGAGGTGCGGCCCGGGCACGCCGGCCACGCGATGCAGACGGTGTTCGTCGACGACTTCGACGCCCGCCTCGCCCGGATCGCCGAGCGGGGGCTGGAGCCCGCGCACCGGGAGGCCTGCGAGAACGGCGTCCGCAAGGCGGTCTTCCACGACCCGGACGGCAACGAGACCGGGTTCGGCGGCGACCCGCTCTGAACGGCGCCGCCGCCCCCGCCCCTCCCTGGCGATCTTGACGTTGCGGGGGTGTCAGAGCACCCTCACACCCCCGCAACGTCAAGATCATCGCCCCTGGGGCGGCACCCGGCCCATCGGCGGGCCGGCCGGGGCCGTCCGCGCCGGGGCGCGGTCAGTCGCGGGCCTCCTCGCGGGCCGGGCGCAGGTGCGCGGGGAGCGGGCGGCCGCCGGTGCGGGGGTGCTCGGCGGTGAACGACCCCCGGTAGCCGAAGACCGGGCCGAGCAGCGGGTTGGTGACGCGCACGCTGATCCGGAACCGGCCGTCCCGCTCGTCGTAGTGCTCCCGGACCTCGGCCGCCCCGCCGAGCGGCGCGGGGACCCCGGCGTCCAGCGGGCCCTCGCGGAACCGCAGCGGACCGGACCGGATCACCAGGCCGCCCCGGCCGTCCGGCTCCGGGAACAGGTCGCAGGCCAGGTGCTGGTGGGTGCCCAGGTAGTCCACGATGCAGCCCCGCTCGGGGCTGTAGACCATGGCGGCGTCGAACCGCCGGGGGCGCCCGGGCAGCAGGAAGGTCCGCACGAAGGTCACCGCCTCGCGCCCGCGGGCATCGGTGTAGGGCACGTTCTCGATGGTGAAGGGCACGTCCCGCCCGGCCCTCGGCACCAGGACGTTGCGCACCGCGCCGAGTGCGAGGAACGGGCGCACGGCCGCGCCGCCGTGCCAGATCCGGTCCATCGTGCCGCGGCCGATGCAGGAGGCCCCCGAGTCGAGCCCGGCGGAGAAGCGCTGCCGCAGCCGCGGGTGGAGCCGGTCGAAGCCGTCGCCCATCGCGCGCTGGAACAGGGAGGTCACGGTCGGGTCCTTCCGGTTCGGAACGGTGGCCGGCGGCGGGCGGAGGGCGCCTGCGCCGGGGTGTCCGCGGCGCGCTCCAGGAGGCCGAGGAGCGCGGGAGGGGCGGGCGCGGTCCGCTCCGGAGGCCGGCGCAGGCAGCGCCGGGCGGCCGGGGTGGCGGGCAGCGGGGGCAGCAGCAGGGCGGCGGCGCAGACCGCCGCCGCGGCGGGCGGGGGCGCGGCCGCCAGTGCGGCGGCGGCCGCCGCCGCGCGCACCGCCGCCTCGGCCAGCGCCCGGCGCAGCGCGGACTCCGGGCTGATCCCGCGCTCGCACCAGAGCCGCAGCCGGTCGAAGGACCAGGCGGTGGCCCAGCCCATCAGCGGGCGGAAGGCGAACCGGTCGGCGAGCCGGCCGGCCCGGCCCCAGCGCGGCCGGTAGTCGTAGCCGGTCAGGAAGCGCACCCCGCCGGAAGCGGGGATGTAGCGCCAGTATCCGCGCCCCTCGGCGATCAGGGAGAGCGGGTGGGACGAGGCGAAGCGCAGGGCGGAGGTGCGGGTGCCGTCCGGGCGGCGCCGCTCGCCGGCGCTCACCCCGGTGCCGGTGACGCGGACGAAGGGGGCGACGCGGGTGGCGTAGCGGAACCGCGCCGGTTCGCTGAGCAGCCGGGGCAGCGGGCGGATCTCGGTGAACCGCAGGTCCCAGCGGCAGTGCTCGGCGGGGTCCTGGGTCCGCTCCCAGAGCAGGCCGAGGCCGGCCCGGATGCGCGCCTCGATGTAGATCCCCATGCGCCGCCCCTTCCCGCCGCCCGATTTGAGCGGTCGCTCAAAAGAACCGTACGCGGATTTGAGCGATCGCTCAAGTGCGGGTGCGGCCGATCCCGGTCTACTCCTCGGACAGGGAGCGCCATCGGCTACACCGAGGCGGTAATCGGCGGTTGAACAGCGTGCTCTGCACGGCTGCCCTCGTGCGGAAACGCTTCCACTCTGGCGCGCGAGAGCTGCTTGCGCGGCACGAACCGGCCAAGGGGGCTCGCGGAGCTCGACGGATTCTCCAGCGCCGTCTGATCGACGTCATCCACCGGGCGATGCTCTCGGATCGCGCTTCCTGGGGTCACCGGATCACTCAGTGCCATCTCGCTGCTTGCCATAGAAGCGTCGACGGCCTGCTCAGGCAGTACTTCCCCAAGGGGACCGGCCTCTCGGCGCACTTGGCCGAGGAGCTGGAGGCCGCGGCCGCCGAGCTCGGCCCGCGGCCACGCAGAACGCTCGGCTGGGACACCCCAGCCGAGCGCCTGGCAGGGCACGGCAACCGGCAGCGGTGCTGCGACGACCCCTGGAATTCACCGCGGAGTCCCCGGGCCCTTCCTCGCGGAGCGCCGGTCAGCCGCCGCGGAGGGCGTCGGCGACCCGGTCGCCGGTCTCCCGGTCGATGCCGCGCCAGTACTCCAGGGCCCGGTCGGCCACCTTGCCGTCGGTGACCGCGCCGATGTGCCCGGCGATGTTGGAGACCAGCCGGTCGCGGGCGGCACCGTCCAGCACGTCCCGGATCAGGGTCCGGGGCTGGACGAAGTCGTCGTCGTCGCGGTGCGCGCTGTAGGCCTCCCGGACGATCTCGCCGGCGTGCACGGCCCAGGAGGCCGGGTCGGTGCCCTCCTGCACCGCGGCGTCGGGCCCGCCGTAGGAGTTGGGGTGGTACACCGCCCCGGTGTCCGGCGGGTGGGAGCGCATGCTCCCGTCCTTGGAGTAGGAGCGGACCGGCACCTGCGGCCGGTTCGGCGGCAGCTCGTTGTAGTTGACCCCGATCCGGTAGCGGTGCGTGTCGGCGTAGGAGAACATCCGGGCCAGCAGCATCTTGTCCGGCGACGGTCCGACCCCGGGGACCAGGTTGGACGGCTCGAACGCGGCCTGCTCCACGTGGATGAAGAAGTCCTCGGGCACCCGGTTCAGCGTCATCCGGCCGACCTCGATCAGCGGGTAGTCGCCGTGCGGCCAGACCTTGGTCAGGTCGAACGGGTTGAACCGGTAGTCCGCGGCCTCCTCCAGCGGCATGATCTGCACCTTGAGCGTCCAGGACGGGTACTCGCCCCGGTCGATGGCGGCGTACAGGTCGCGCCGGTGGTGGTCGGCGTCCTCGCCGGCCAGCGCGTCGGCCTCGGCCTGGGTGAGGAACTCGTTGCCCTGGTCGGTCAGGAAGTGGTACTTGACCCACACCCGGCGCCCGGCGGCGTTGACCCACATGTAGGTGTGCGAGCTGAAGCCGTCCATGTTGCGCCAGGTCCGCGGGATGCCGCGGTCGCCCATCAGCCAGGTCACCTGGTGCGCCGACTCCGGCGACAGCGACCAGTAGTCCCACTGCATGGTGTGGTCGCGCAGCCCGGTGCGCGGGTCGCGCTTCTGCGAGCGGATGAAGTCCTGGAACTTCTGCGGGTCGCGCATGAAGAACACCGGCGTGTTGTTGCCGACCAGGTCGTAGTTGCCGTCCCGGCTGTAGAACTTCAGCGCGAAGCCGCGCGGGTCGCGCCAGGTGTCCGGGCTGCCCTGCTCGCCGGCGACGGTGGAGAACCGGGCCAGCATCGGCGTCTCCCGGCCGGGCTGGAACACGTCCGCGCAGGTGTACTCGGAGACGTCGTTGGTGACCCGGAAGGCGCCGTAGGCGCCGGCGCCCTTGGCGTGCACCACGCGCTCCGGTACGCGTTCCCGGTTGAACTGCGCCATCTTCTCGATGAGGTAGATGTCGTGCAGCACGATGGGGCCGTCGCGCCCCACCGAGAGCGACTGCTCGTCGCTGGGCGCGGGGGCGCCCGCGGTGGTGGTGGTGATCGGGTTTCCGTTCTGGGGCCTTCCGTATCCCTCGGTCATCTGTGGCTCTCCCCCTCGGAGCGGGTGGACGCGCTTGGTCGGGCGGCATGCGCGCGGGCGCCGCCCCGGGGAGGGCGGCGCTCGGGGCACGTCTGCACCTGTCTACCCGTACCCGGGTCAAGCCACGGTGCGCCGCGGACCAACGTCCCTTGGGGCGGGCGCGCCGCGCGGCGCGCCCGCCCCGCCGTCAGGGCAGCCGGCCGGTGTGCGCGAGCGCCTGGCGGACCAGGACGCCCTGGCCGGCCGCCATCTCCTGCTGCACGTCCGGGCCGGCCGCCTCCTCGGGGGTGAACCAGACCAGGTCGAGGGCGTCCTGGCGGGGGCGGCAGTCGCCGGTCACCGGCACCACGTAGGCCAGTGCGACGGCGTGCTGGCGGGGGTCGTGGTAGGGGGTGGTCCCGGGGGTGGGGAAGTACTCCGCGACGGTGAAGGGCTGCGGCGTCGCGGGGATGCCGGGCAGGGCCATCGGCCCGAGGTCCTTCTCCAGGTGGCGCAGGAGGGCGTCGCGGATCCGCTCGTGGTAGAGCACCCGCCCGGAGACCACCGCCCGGCTGATCGTCTGGTCGGGCCCGGCCTGCAGCAGCAGGCCGACGCTGGTCACCGCCCCGGTGTTGTCCACCCGGACCGGGACCGCGTTGACGTACAGGATGGGCAGCCGGTCGCGGACCCAGTCCAGCTCGTCGTCGGAGAACCACCCGGGGACGGTGTCGATCGAGGTCACCAAGAATCGGCCTCTCCTGCTCGTCGTCGCTCCGCCGGTCGGGGACCGGCCGGGGCCCCGCTCTTCCGCCGCGGGGCCACGGGGAGAGGGTACGCGCCCCGCTCCGGGACCGGGTGCGCCCCGGCGGGAGTGTCCGTGATCGGAGGGGGCGGAGCCGGCTCAGCGGCGCCGCCGGGAGGAGCGGCGCGGGGCGGAGGGCCGTCGCGCAGGCGCCGGTCGAAGGCCTCCGCCCGTGGCGGGGAGGCCTTGCGGAGAAGGGCCTCAGAGCCCGACGAAGCCGCCGCTGGGCGCCAGGATCACGCCGACGACGATCAGCACGATGCCCCACAGCATCTGGCGGCGGAGCAGGGCCGCGACGCCGGCGACGATGAGGACGATTCCGAGGATCAGCAGAAGTAAACCCATGTCATTGAGCGTGCCCGCGGCGGTGGGCGGCTAACGCGATCGGGCCGGGCGGATGTCCGCCGGCCCCGGTCGGCGGTGCCGCCGCGGGGCTCCGGGCCGGTCTCCGCGCGGCCGGACTTGACGGGGGGAGGCCGCTCGGGCCTAGAATCTGGAGCAATTGCTCAGGTTTTTTCGGATGGGGGTGTGCGCGATGCCGTGGCTCTGGCTGGTCGGGGCGATCGCCGCCGAGGTGGCGGCGACGGTCTCGTTGAAGTTCACCGGCGGGTTCACCCGGCTGCTGCCGTCGGCGCTGGTGGTGCTCTTCTACGGGACCGCCTTCTACCTGCTCTCCCAGGCGCTGTCCCGGGGGATGGCGCTCGGCGTGGCCTACGGCGTCTGGGCGGCCTCCGGGGTGGCCCTGCTCGCGCTGATCGGCGCGCTCTTCCTCGGGGAACCGCTGACCTGGGTGCAGATCGGCGGGGTGCTGCTGGTCGTCGGCGGGGTGCTGGCCCTGGAGATGGGCGGGCAGGCCGGGCATGCCTGAGCGGGAGGAGGCGGAGCGGATCACCGACGGGCGCCGGCGCAAGGGCGAGCGGCGCCGGCGGGAGCTGCTGGAGGCCGTGCTGCGGGTCATCGTGCGCGACGGCGTCGCCGCGGTCACCCAGCGGGCGGTGGCCAAGGAGGCCGGGGTGCCGCCGAGCGCGGTGCTCTACTACTTCGCCACCGTGGACGAGCTGCTGGTCGCCGCCCTGGCCAGGGTCAACGACGACTACATCGAGCGGGTGCGGGCGCTGCCCGAGGAGCCCGGAGCGGCGCTGCGCGGCCTGGCCGAGCTGATCGCGGAGGCCGCCGACAAGGAGCGCGCCGCGGCGCTCGCCGAGTACGAGCTCTACCTGATGGCCGCCCGCCGTCCCGCGCTCCGCGCGGAACTGCACCGGTGGAACGGGTGCCTGGACGTGCTCGCGCTGCGCTGCGCCGGCCCCGACCCGGCCGGCCGGGCCGCGTTCACGGCGGCCGTGGACGGCCTGATGATGCGGACGTTCGTCGAAGAGGGGCCGACCGATCCGGAACGGGTGCACGCGGCGCTCCGCCGCCTGGCCCCGGGCGGAGCCGGCGGCCCGGCCCGCTGACGGGCGCCTCCGGCGCCCTTCCCCGCCGGTCCCGGCGGCGCCGCCGCCCCGGTCGCCGCCCGTGCGGACGGCCCGCCGGGACCGGCCCGGGGGAGCGGGGGACGCGCCGGCGCCCCGCCCCCGGGGGGCAGGCGGGGGCGGGGCGCCGTCAGGGAGGGGGCGGGGCCGCCGCGGGTCAGGCGGCGCCGACGTTGACGTCGATGCAGGCGTAGAAGGCGTTCGCGGTGTCGGCGATGTTCCACACCGCGAGGATCTTCGTCGGGCCGCTCTGCCCGCTGAGGTCGACGTTGTGCGTGACCGACGAGCCGGGGCGGGCCCCGCCGTCGTCGATCACGGCGACCCGCTGGCCGTCGGCGAAGTACTCCCAGGTGCTGGTGGCGTGCCGGGCGGTGATCGTCCAGGTGAAGTCGAGGGAGCTGCCGACCGGGTGGACCTCCCAGCCCTTGGAGTCGTCGTCCAGCTCGGCGAAGCGGGAGTTGCCGCCGCTGCAGCTGCTCAGCCCCTTGGGGCCCTCGACGCTCTGCGGCTCCCACTTGATGCCGCCGCACTCCACCGTGCCGGCGGCGCACTGGGCCTGCCGGCTGGCCGGGGCGGAGACGTATCCGTGGGCGTTGGCGGCCGCCGCGGGCAGCAGTGCGAACAGCAGCGGTGTGGCGGCGGCGACGGTCGCGGCGGAGACGGCTTTTCTTTTCAGGCTCATGTTCGGCCCTTCCGAGGTGTTCCGCGTTTCCGGGCCGGCCGGTGATTCGAGGCTGCGCGGCCGTCGGCCGTCCGGAGGTGCGCGGTAGCGGGAATGAGGGATCGCGGCCCGGGGCCGATCGGAAGCCCCGCAGCGGTGCTTCCGGTGCGCCCGCAGGAGAGGCCGCGGGCATGCGGAAGCGGCCGGCCGCAGGGCGCCGCGAAGCGTGCGCCCGGACTGTCGAAGGCGCGCGTTCCCGCCGGTCGCAAGGGGGTAGGCGGCAATGGAAGGGGGCGAGAGCGGGTTCGCGTCCTTCGATTGGTCTAGACCGTAATGAGGCGGCCACAAGCGGTCAAGGGGGAATGGCGCGAACATCGCAGAGAAATATGGCGAAAATTTCACCGGTCGCGGCGGAGAATGGCCTGATGGGCGACTGGTATCGCCCGGCAGGAATTCTCGGAAGCGCTGCGGAGCGGGGCTTCCTCCCTTTCCGGCCGAGGTCCGGTCTGCTCGGGGACCGCCCCTTCGGTCAATGCGGTCCAATTGTGCGCTGCAAAAAGGGTGATACTCCTGTCGCCCCCGGGTGACATGCGGCCGCAGGGCCGCCCGGCCGGGGCGGCCCCCGCGAGGCGGATGTGGCGATAGGCGACAAGGCGGGTACAAGGGGGATATGTCCGGAGGAAGGCGGTCGCCTCGGGCCGGCGGATCGGTCGTCGAACTGCACCACCCCGACAAGGAGCTGTTCGGCAAGGGCGGGGTGACCAAGCGCGAACTGGCCGACCACTACCTGCACGCGGCCCCGGTCATGCTGCGCCACCTGCGCGGGCGCCCGATCGCCGTGCAGCGCTGGCCGCACGGCATCGAGGACGGCGGCGGGTTCTTCGTGAAGAACCGGCAGCCCGGCACGCCCGACTGGGTGCACTCGGCCCGGGTGCCGAGGGAGAGCGGCGACGACGACGCGGACGTCCTGATGTGCGACGACTCGGCCACCCTGGCCTGGCTCGCCGACCAGGACGCCTTCCCGCTGCACATGTGGCTCAGCCGGGTCGACCGGCCGCGCAGGCCGGACCGGATCGTCTTCGACCTGGACCCGCCGGAGGGCTCCGCCCCGGACGGTTCCGCCGCCTTCGACGCGGTGCGCGCCGCGGCCCGCGACATCCGCGCCGAACTGGACGACCTGGGGCTGATCGGCTACCCGATGACCACCGGGTCGCGCGGTGTGCACGTGGTCTGCCCGATCCGCCGCGAGGTCGACGCCGACGACGCCAAGGACTTCGCCCGCGCCGTCGCCGAGCGGGTCGCGGCCCGCCGCTCCGACGAGCTCACCGTGGAGCAGCGCAAGGACCGGCGCCGGGGCCGGCTCTTCGTCGACTACCTGCGCAACGGCTACGCCCAGCTCGCGGTGGCCCCCTACGCGGTGCGCGCCGCCCCCGGGGCGCCCGTCGCCACCCCGATCTCCTGGGAGGAGCTGGGCACCATCTCCGGCTCCCGGGCCTGGACGGTCCGGACCTTCGGCCGCCGCGCCTCCGCCGACCCGTGGAAGGACTTCGCCCGCCGCTCCCGGTCGCCCCGCGCGGCCATGAAGCGCCTGGAGGAGCCCGCCGAGGAGTGACCCCTCCGGGGGAAGCGCCCCGGCCCGTCAGCCGCGGTGCCGGCCGAGCGCCCGTGCGGGCGCCGCGGTGTCGGGCACCCCTCGTGGGCCCTCCGGCGCCGGATAGAGGCGGCAGGACAGGACCGGGGAGAGGGTCCCGCCGGGGAAGAGGCCGCGCCCGCCGGCGCGGAACGTGGGCGAACCGGGGAAGCCCGGCTCCCGGGCCTCCTCCGCGGTGTCCACCGCGCGCGCCGCCGCGTTCAGCGGCAGCCCCGCGGCCGCCGCGGCCTCCGCGAGGCGCTCCTCGGCGGCGTACCGGCTCGGGCAACCGGTGGAGTAGAGGAGTCCGGCGTCCACACCCCCATTGTGCACCGGCCCCGTCCGCCGTCCGGGGCCGGTCACCCGGCCGGGACCGCCCGCACCCACACGTGGTCGCCGGTGAGGTAGGCGTCCACCGCCAGCCCGGCCTCGGCCAGCGCCGCCTCGAACGCCTCCCGGGTCAGCGGCCGGGACAGGAACGTCTGCGTCCACCGCGCGTCGGGGAACTCGTACTCGGCGAAGACCCGGTGGACGCCGGGCGAGACCGGGGAGCTGGACGCGATCCGCACCCTCCCGCCGCCGAACTCCCTGGTCCTGGGAACCGAGGTGTGGGCGTCGTAGGGCTCGCGCTGGAGGAGCACGCAGCCGCCGTCGGCGACGTGGCGGCGGCAGGCGTCCAGCATCCCGCGGGCGACCCCCGGGTCTCCGCTGTGCACCAGGAAGGAGCAGAGCAGCACCGCGTCGAAGCGCTCCCCCAGGTCGAGGTCCTCGATCGGGGAGCAGACCGTCGCCGCCCCGGCCACCCGCTCCAGCATCTCCGGGGACTCGTCGACGGCGGTCACCGCGAAGCCGCGCTCCACCAGCGGGCGGGTGACGCGGCCGGTCCCGCAGCCCAGCTCCAGCAGGCGCGCCCCGGTCGGCACGGCCGAGGCGATGACGTCCGGCTCGCTCTCCGCGGGGAGCCGGGCGTACAGCTCGACGGCGCACCCGTCGGGGGTGATCGCCCCGGGCCCGGTCCCGCCGAACCCCGCACGGACCACTCGCTTCATCGGAACTCCTCGGGACGGCCCCCGGAGCGGCGCCGGGAGGCGGCGGGCCCTCTGCTCCCCGGCGCGGCGGACGCGGGCCGGCCCGGCCGGGTTCCCCTTCCTGCTGCGGCCTCCGGCCGCACAGGGCGAAGGATACGTTCCGCGGGCGCCGCGGGGGAGGCCCTCTCCGCCGGAGGGCGGGCCGTGTCCGCCGCCCGGGCAGGCGCGCCGGGGAGAGGCGCACGCCGGGCCGGCTGCTCGGCGCCGTCCAGGATCTCCTCGGCCGCCCACCTGGCCGGGATCGGGGCCGGGGTGATGCCGCTGTGCGTCGCGATCGTGTACAGCCGGGCCCCCGGGTCGGCGAACCCGCACACCGTCAGCCCGTCGGCGGGCGGCGCGCGCCGCCCCGCCCGGACCTCGGCCACCTCGGCGAACTCGCCGCCGACCAGCACCTCGCCCAGCCGCTCGCGCAGCGCCCCGGCCGCCGGGTCGGCGCCGGGGCGGTGTAGCCGAGGAGCCCACCGCTGCCGACCCGGGGCGTCCGGGTCGGCCATCGGCACCGGGTGCCCCGCCCTGGCGCGCAGCGCCTCGGTGCGGCCGGGCTCGGCGGCCCACTTCAGGTGCCCGGTGGCGCGGAACCACCGCGGGCCGCCGCTCAGCTCCGCGTCCAGCTCGTGCTGGGCGCGGAGCCCGGCCGGGTTGAGCTCGAAGTGGCTCTGCGGCTCCTTGCCGTGCGCGTTGACCCGGGCGAACGTGGTCCCGGTGGTCCGGCGCCCGGCCGAGACGCCTCGACGGCGGTCGCCCGGGTCCCCCGGACGGCGAACTCCCGGTCGGCGGCCGGCCCGACGGCTCCGGCCCCGATGACGGCGACGTGCAACGCGATCCCCCGTGTCCTCTCCTGCCGCGCGCGGCCCCGGGCCCGCGCCCCCGTCGGCGAGTCCGGACCAGGGCCCGGCGCCCGCGCACGGCGGGGAGGTCAGGGGCGGCGTGCCGGGGTGCGGGCGCGGCGCAGCGCGGCGGCCCCCGCACCCGCGGCGATCAGCGCGGCCATCACCGCCCAGCCGGGCCACCCGGTCGCGGCCGCGTCGAGCGGGTCGGTGCGCGGTTCCGCGGCGGCGGGCAGCAGGCCGACGGTCAGGGCCAGGTGGTTGAGCGAGGCGTGGCCGACCGCGGCCGGCCAGACCGTCCCCGAGCGGAGCCGCAGCCAGGACAGCAGCGCGCCGGCCAGGACGCACAGCGCGGTCATCGCGGCGATCCCGGTGAGACCGGGGCGGCCGTAGAGGTGGCCGAGCAGCACCATCGGCGTGTGCCACAGGCCCCACACCAGCCCGCAGGCCAGGACCGCCGGAACCGTGCCCAAGGGCAGCAGCCGGGGCAGCAGGAAACCGCGCCACCCCCACTCCTCGCCCAGGCAGAACGGCAGCGCGACCAGGGTGTACAGCGCCCCCGAAGCCAGCGAGAGCAGCACCAGCGAGGAGGCCGGTGCCCGGTCGCCGCCGGGAACGGCCGCACGCAGCCCGGACAGCCCGGGATCGATGGGGAGGACGTCGGCCGCGGCCGCGACCGGGACGGCGGCGGCGGAGACCGCCGGGAACAGCACCAGGCCGAGCAGGCAGTAGCCGACGGTCCGGCCCAGCGGGCGGACCGGGGCCAAGCCGGTCGAGCGGGCGAGTCCGCCGGTCCGCCACACGGCGGCGGCGGCCAGTACGGCGGCGCTCGGAGCGGCCTGCATCCCCATCAGCAGCCAGGGGTAGCGGGGGTCCTCGATGCCGCCGCCGGCCCAGGCGGGGGCCATCGCCAGCCAGCCCAGCGCGTAGGCGGTGGTGCAGAAGAACAGGACGGGGCGCCAGAGGACCCGGGCGGGCGGCGCGGCGTCGGTGGAAGAGGGGGCATGGGCGGTCTCCCGGGGGGTGGGGCGGGAAGGGGTCACTCCCCGTCGGGGGCGGGGAGTGCGCCGCCCTCGGCGATTTCGCGCAGGGCGGCGATGTGCCGGGCGAAGGCGGTGCGGCCCTCGGCGGTCAGCGCGAGGAAGGTGCGCGGCCGCCGGCCGACCGAGGACTTGCGCACGGTGACGTAGCCGGCCTTCTCCAGGGTGGAGACCTGCTTGGACAGCGCGGAGTCGGAGACCTCCACGGTGTCGCGGACGAACCTGAAGTCGGCCTCCCGGGCCGAGGCGAGCGCCGCGACGATGGAGAACCGCACCGGGGCGTGGATGACGTCGTCCAGGCGGGCGCGCGGGTGGCGGGTCACGCCGGCCGCCGGGCCGCGCGCAGCGCCGCCGCCCCGGCGGCGAGGAAGGGCAGCGCGGTGGCGGCCGCCGCCGGCAGCCACCAGGAGGCCTCGCCCGGGAAGGCCGTCATGCCGACGGCCAGGGCGGTGGCGTACAGCGCGCCCCAGGCGGCCATGGAGCCGGTGTGCCAGGCGGCGAAGCCGCGCGGGCTGACCGGCTGCCGGACACCGTAGACGGTCAGCGCCAGGAAGGCCGCGATCAGGACCCCGGTCGCGACCCCCGGCCCCCAGGGCGCGGGGGACATGCCGATGGCGAAGGTGCAGGCGACCGAGGCGACGGCGGCCTCGGCGCAGAACCCGGCGTACCAGGTTCCCCGGCGGCGGACCCGCTCGGTGATCCCGTCGGCGGTGGAGAGGTCTCTCAGGGCTTGCTCTCGGTCCATGGGGGCTCCTCGTCTCTCGGATTGTTCCAAGAGTGGCAACTACTTTCCAATTTGGCAAGTTGATGTCGCCATGGAAAGTCAGGGGTGCGGGGGAGGCGCGGCGGCGATGGCGGCGGGACGTCTCACCGGAGGCGCTCTCGGCACTCGGATCGGCCGCGCCGCCCTCCGCACCTCGGCCGGCCCGGCCCTCCGCGGCGTGTCCGCTGCGGCCTGCGTGTCCGCCGCGGCCTGCGGCGGCGCGGCCGCAGGGGCTCTCGGGGAGCGCTTCTGCGGGGATCGGGATCGCGGCGGTGGACGCTTCCGCAAGGGCCGCGGCGAGGGCGTCCGCGGCCGGTCCGCCGGGCCGCGCGGCCTTCCCCGGAGGCCCGCCGCCGGGGCTGATCGGCGGGCCCCGCGGCGTCCGGCAGGCGGTACCGGTCGCCTGCGCGGCGCCTCCGCCGGTCCTTTCCCCGGCGGGGCCCGCTCGGCGGACCACCGCCATCGGGAGCGGCGGGGGTGCCGGCGGGCCCCGGCGAGGGCCGGCCTCATCCGGACCGCCGGCGATCCGGCGGGGTACCGGACGGCACGGGGGCCGGGCCGGCGTCCTTCCGCTCCGGGCGCCTGCCCCGCGCGGGTGCGCCGCTCACCGCCCGGGGACCGGCGGCGCCCCCTCCGCGCAGGTGAGCAGGGCCTCCACGGTGCGCACCGGGTCGGGGCCGGAGGCGTCCGGCGGGTCGAACGCCGAGGGGAAGCGCGACTCCACGTGCGCCGACCAGGCGGCCGACAGCCCGGCCCGGCGGGCGCCGTGCACGTCCCAGCCGTGCGCGGTCACCAGCGCGACGCGCGCCGGATCGGTGTCGCAGCGGTCGGCGGCGTGCAGGTAGATCCCCGCCGACGGCTTCCACCGGCCGGAGGCGTCCGCGCTGACCACCGCCTCCACCTCCGAAGCGAGGCCGGTGCGCTCCAGCAGCGCGAGCACCACCGCCTCCGGCGCGTTGTCCAGGGCGATCACCCGCGCCCCCGACTCGCGCGCGCGGGCCAGCGCCTCCCCGGCGTCGGGGCGCGGGTCCAGCTCGGCCACCGCGTCCACCAGGGCCTCGGCCGCGGGCCGCCCCACCTGGTGGCCGGTGACGTCGTCGAGCGCGGCCAGCGCCAGCTCCCGGAAGGTGCGCAGGCCGCCGGCGGCCGCCAGCGCGAAGGCGTCCCGCAGCAGGTGGTCGCTCCACCGCCGCATCAGCACCCGGGGCACCCCGGCCTCCCGGAACCGCCACTCCAGCGCGTCCATCGGGACCAGGGTCTCCAGGACGTCGAACGCGATCACGGCCGGACGGGGAACGGACACGCTTGCCTCCCGGTGACGTCCCCCGGGCGGCTTCCGGTGCGTCGCGCCCGCGGGGCTGGTGCCCTATCTCCTTCCCCGCCTTTCCGCGCGGCGCAACCACCCCCCCGGGGGGTCCGGACCCGGCCCCGGGAGCCCCTTCCCGGACCCGCGGGGGAGCGGGCCGGCGGGGCGCCGCGCCGGTCACCCGCCCCCGCCGGCCCCCTCTTCCCGCCCGCCCTTCCGCGGGCCGGGCTCGGCGTCGACGCCGCGGGGCCCGCCCTCCTCGGCCGGGGCGGAGGGCGGATGGGGGCGGCAGGAGAAGCAGTCCATCACATAGACCCGCTCGCCGGAGACCCGGCCGACGAAGCGGCCCGGGACGCCGTCGTCCCCGGGCGGGCGGTCGGCGATGGCCTGGTACTCGATCCGGCCGGAGAACTCGGCGTCCTCCTCCTCGAAGGTGGTGCCGGAGCAGTCGACCCGGAGGACGCCCTCCTCCTCGGGGGCGGCGGAGCACTCCAGCCGGCCGGAGATCGGATGGCCCTTCCGCTCGAAGGCGGCCTCGGCGCGCGGCCGGACCAGGGAGGCGGAGAGCCCGCCCGCCGCGGCCCGCGCGGCCTCCGCGTCGCCGGCGGCCGCGCAGCCCGACAGGGGCAGCGCAGCGGCCGCGGCGAGCAGGGCCGGGGCCGTCCAGGCCGGGAGGCGGGGGCGGCGAGCACGCATCGGGGACCTCCGTTCGCGAACGTGGCCGGTACAGGCGCACACCGGCAACTATCACGCAGCGTTTCGGCCCGCTCGCCGTCCGCCGCAGGGGTGGCGGCGAAAGAAACGGGAAGGATCCGGCAAAGTCCGCCCGCTCCGCCGGTGGAACCGGAGGAGCCGCCGCCGTTCCCGCGGCCCGGTGCGCGCCCGAGGTGCGGAAACGGCGCCCCCGGCGGCCCCCGGCGGTCCGACCGGCGCAGTGCGGCGACCCCGGGTTGCCAGCCGGGGCGCGGGCGGAAAGGATGTGTGCTCCGAGGCGGGCCGCGGGGGAGCCCGCCGCAGAGGGGGGAGGGGGAGAGGTGCGCGCTGACCGGCTCGACACCGCTCTGCCGGCCGGGACCGACCCGGCGCGCCACGCGCGCCTGCTGAAGCGGGTGCACGAGGCGGCGGTCTCCGGGGGGAGCCCGCCGGTCCGGCCCCGGCCGGTGATCGAGGACTCCTGGGGGCGGATGCGCGGCCACGGGGTGGACCCGGAGCGGGGCCGGCCCTCCGCGGAGCTCCGCTACGAGCAGCTCGTCACCCACCGCGAGGCGTCCCCGCTGGCCGAGGTGGTCCCGCTGATCAGCGGGTCGCTGCTGGGCGCCGCCGAGGACGCCGGGCACGTCATGCTGGTGACCGACGCCAGGGGCTGCATCCTGTGGCGGGACGGCTCCGACCCCATGCGCCGGCTGGCCGAGGGCGCCGGCCTGGTCGAGGGCGCGGTCTGGGACGAGGCCGCCACCGGCACCAACGCCATCGGGACGGCGCTGGTCGTCGGCCGGCCGGTCCAGGTCTACTCGGCCGAGCACTACGTCCGCGGGCTGCACCGGCTGACCTGCGCCTGCGCACCGGTCCGGGACCCCCGCGACGGGCGGGTGCTCGGCGCGATCGACGTCACCGGCCCCGCCGCGACCGCGCACCCCTCCACCCTGGCCCTGGTCAACGCGGTGGCCCGGCTCGCCGAGTCGCACCTGCGCGAGCGGCACCACGACAACCTGGAGCGGCTGCGCGCGGTCGCCGCCCCGCTCCTCGCCGGCCTGCGGGAGAAGGCGCTGGTGGTCGACGAGAACGGGTGGACCGCGGCGGCCGTGCACACCGAGCCGGTGCGCCGCGTCGCGCTGCCCCGCCGCATCCCGGGCTCCTCGGTGTGGCTTCCGGAACTGGGCGAATGCCTCCTGGAGCCGCTGCCCGGCGGCTGGCTGGTGCGGCCCGGCGGCGGTGAGGCCGCGCCCGCCACCCGGGTCGTCCTGGACCTGGCCGGCCCGCCGGAGATCTCCCTCAGCGGCCCCAGCGGGCAGTGGGCGCACCGGCTGTCGGTGCGCCACGCCGAGGTGCTGTTCGTGCTGGCCCGCAACCCCGGGGGGCGGAGCGCCGCCGGGCTCTCGGAGGACCTGTTCGGCTCGCCGGCGCACGTGGTCACGGTGCGCGCCGAGATGTCCCGGCTGCGCCGGCGGCTGGGCGGCATCCTGGAGAGCCGCCCCTACCGGTTCAGCGAGCGGGTCCAGGTGGAGCTGCGCGGCACCGCCGACGCGTTCTTCCTGCCGGAGTCGCAGGCTCCGGCGGTCCGGGCGGCCCGTGCGTCCGCGGCCGGACCGTGACACTCTGTAGTTCTCATGCAACCCGTTGCAACCTTTGCGGGGTGGTGCGAACCGCGGTGAACTGGGACCCGTCGGCGGGAGGGATCCGCCGGCCGAAGACCGCGTCCGCCCGTGCCCGTACCTTGAGGGGGGTTTCGGGAGTGTGCACATGGGGGGACGTCCCAAGGCGGCGGCCCGAGGCTTGGGGGAGCACTCGGGCCGCCGCCTCACCCGCGCCCCGGACCGGTGCGCCGAGCCGGGCGGAGAACCTCTCGGGGGCGCCGCCGGAAGCCGCCCCGAGGGCCGCCCCCGCTCCGGGGGAGGGGCCGGCCGCCCGGGGCCGGCTCAGCTGCCCGTCGCCTCCTCCCACGCGCTGACGTAGGCGTCGAAGTTCTCGTCGACCTCGACCCAGTCCGGGGAGAACACCTCGACGCCGTCCATGATCTCGGCGAGCCGGTCGGCGTTGGCGCCGTCCGGCTCCACGTCGGTGCGGACCGGGAAACCGCCGCCGACCTCGCTGACCTGCTCCTGGACCTCCTTGGAGAGCAGGTGGTCGAGGAAGAGCCGGGCGTTCTCGGTGTGCGGGGCGCCCTGCACCACCCCCGCCGAGTAGGGCAGCGAGAGCGTGCTCGGCGCCTCGCCCTCCTCGGCCGCGGGGAAGAAGATGCCCTGGGACGGCATCGACTCCATGTTGGCGAAGTTCATCTGCACGTCGCCGTTGGCGATCAGCAGCTCGCCCTTGTCCACCTTGGGCGCCAGCGCGCCGGTGGAGGAGGACGGCCCCACGTTGTTGGCCTGCAGGTCGCCCAGGTACTCCATGGCCGGCTCCAGCCCGCCGAAGTCGTGCATCGCCTTGAGCATCACCGCCGTGCCGTCGCCGGCCACGCCCGGAGTGGAGTACTGCAGCCGCCCCTCGTACTCCGGGGCGAGCAGGTCGTCCCAGGTCTCCGGCGGCTCCTCCAGCTGCTCGGTGTTGTAGATGAAGCACAGGTAGTTGTCGACCACCGCGGTCCAGGACCCGTCGGGGTCCTTGGCGTCCTCGGGGACCTTCTCCGCCCCCGCGGGCTCGTAGGGAGCGAGCAGGCCGCGGCCCTGGGCCTGCTGGATGAAGGGCGGCAGGGTGACCAGCACGTCGGCCTGGGTGTTGGCGGACTCGCGGGTGAGGCGCTGCACCACCTCGCCGGAGCCGCCCTCCACGTACTCCACGCGGATGCCGGTCTCCTTCTCGAAGTCGGCGAACACCTTGTCGAAGAAGCCGTCTCCGGACTCCAGGCGCAGCCCGTCGGCGGAGTAGACGGTGACCACGTCGGGGTCGTCGGCGGTGCCCCCGGAGCATCCGGTGAGCGCGGCGGTCAGGCCGAGGGCGAGGGCGGCCGCCCCCAGGGCGGCGGTGCGCGGGTTCCGATCGGTCGCGGGCATGGCGGTTCTGTTCAGCCTTCCGTGCGGTGGGCGGTGGAGAAGAGGGAGGACGAGGACGGGGGGGAAGGGGCGGTTCAGCGCTGCTCGGCCCGGGAGCGGACCCGGGAGAGCAGCACCAGCGCGGTCAGGGTGGCGGCCATCAGCAGCACCGCCAGCGCGGCGCCGGTGTAGAGCGCGCCCCGGTCGGTGGAGGCGAAGATCCGCACCGGCAGCGGCAGCCAGTCCGGCGGGTAGAGCATCATGGTGGCGCTCAGCTCGCCCATGGACAGCGCGAAGCACAGCCCGGCGGCCGCGCCCAGCGACGGCAGCAGCAGCGGCAGCTTCACCTTCCACAGCACGTAGCCGGGGCGGCCGCCCAGCCCCGCGGCGGCCTGCTCGTAGGCCGGGTCCAGCCGGGCCAGGGCCGCCGTCAGCGACTGGTAGGCGAAGGCGGTCACCAGCACCGCGTGCGCCAGCATCACGATCCACCGGGTGCCGTTGAGCAGCAGCGGCGGGGCGCTGAACGCCACCAGCAGCGCCAGCCCCACCACCACCGAGGGGACCGCCACCGGCAGCATGAACACCGCGTCGACCGCGGTGCGCGCCCGCCGGCCCAGGCGCTGCGCGGCCAGCGCCGCCCAGGTCCCGGCGGTCAGCGCGGCAGCGCTGGCCACCGCCGCCGTCACCAGCGAGGTGTTCAGCGCCTGCAGCGAGTCCCCGCTCACCGCGGCGGTGTAGTTGCCCAGGGTCCAGGAGGACGGCAGCGCGCCGCTCCAGTTCCCGGCGAACGAGGCGGCCAGCACCACCGCGAACGGCAGTGCGAAGACCGGCAGGAACAGCGCGAAGAAGACGGCGTGCAGCGCCGCCCGGGCGCCCCGGCTATGCACCAGCACGGTCGCCTCCCCTCCCCGCCGAAGTGCGCGCCAGGACCATCCGGTACAGGCCGTACAGGGCGCACGACAGGGCGATGTTGACCACCGCGACCGCGCAGGCGGCGGTGTAGTCCGACTTCAGCATGGCGGTCGTGTAGACCAGCATCGGCAGGGTGACCACGTCCTTGGCCCCGGTGAACAGGATGATTCCGAACTCGTTCATGCACAGCACCAGCACCAGCGACCCGCCGGCGGCCAGGGAGGGCAGCGCGTCGGGCAGGATCACCCGGCCGATGATGCGCAGCGGCCGGGCGCCCAGCGACGCCGCCGCCTCGATCTGCGCGGTCTCGGTCTGGGAGAACGCCGCCAGCAGCGGGCGCATCACGAACGGCGTGAAGTAGGTGATCAGCGCCAGCAGCACGCCCCACGGGGTGGTGAGGAAGTCGAAGGGGCCCTCCGTCGCCCCCGTCGCCCCGGTCCACAGCCCGTTGGCCAGGCCCGCGGTGCCGTAGACGAACACCAGGGAGAGCGTGATCAGGAACGACGGGAAGGCGAGGAAGACGTTGATGAACCTTCCGGCGAACCGCGCCCCGGGGAACGGCACGAACGCGACGACCAGCGACAGGAAGAACCCGAGCAGCAGGCACCCGGCGGTCGCCCCCACGGCCAGCAGCACCGTGGTCACCAGCGCCTGCCGGAACGCCGCCGAGGAGGCGGTCTCGGCGTAGACCTCCAGGGTGAACCCGCTCCCGTCCGGGGCGGTGAAGGACTCCACCACCACCAGCACCAGCGGGTAGAGGAAGGCGAACCCCAGGGCGGCCAGCGGCGGCAGCACCCACGCCCACGCGGGGACCGCGCGCCGCCGGCGCCCCCTCCCCTCCGGTGCGGCCTGCGCCCCGGGCCCGCCGGAGGGCGGCGCCGGGGGCGGTGCGAGCACGTCGGTCATGGCCGGCCTCCGTTCCGGGCGGGGGGCGGCGCGGGGCGTCCGGCCCGGCGGCCGCCGGGCGCGCCTCTCCCCGGCGCCGCCCGGCGGCGCGGAGGCCCGGCAGGCCCCTCGGCGCCGCCGCGAGCGGGCGCCGGTTCCACCGGGAGGGCGCCGCGCAGGCCGGCGGGTACGGGCGCCGTCCGGCCCCCGGCCTCCGGCGCGCTCTCCGGCTCCGCGGAGCGGCGCACGAGGGGGAGGCCGCCCCGGCCGCCGGACGGATCCGGGGCGCGCCCCGCCGACCGGAGGAGGGCCGCTCCCGGTGCGGGCCGGGAGGGCCGCGAGAAGACGTCAGCCACCGGCCACCTCCGCGGGGGTCCGCGCGCCGGCGGCGTCCGCGCCCCCGGCCTCCTCGGCCGGGCGCGGGGCGGCGGCGCCCTGCTCCCCGGCCGGGAGCAGCACGGTGTCCTCGGGGGAGAAGGTCAGCCGGACCTCCTCGCCGGGGCGCGGCGGGTCGCGCAGCTCGGCCACGTCGGCGCGGACCTCGTGCCCGCCGACGTCGACGAAGAGCCGGTGCACCGACCCGCGCCACTGCGCGGTGAGCAGGCTCCCGCGCAGCTCGTTGCCGCCGTCGCCGCCCAGCGCGACCAGGTGCGGCCGCACGCACAGCGTCACCGCGCCCTCCGGGGCGTCCTGCGCCGCGCGCAGCCGCACCCCGCCGAACAGCGCGCCGCCGTCCCCGGCGCCGCGCGCCGGCAGCAGGTTCGCCCCGCCCACGAAGGACGCGGTGAACGCGGTGCGCGGGGTGCGGTACAGCTCCGCCGGGGTGCCGCAGTCCACCAGCCGGGCGTCCTTGAGCACCGCGATCCGGTCGGCCAGGGTCAGCGCCTCGACCTGGTCGTGCGTGACGTAGAGCATGGTCACCTCGGGCAGCTCCCGGTGCAGTCGGGCCAGCTCGGCCAGCATCCCCGAGCGCAGCTGCGCGTCGAGCGCGGAGAGCGGCTCGTCCAGCAGCAGCACGTCGGGGCGGATCGCCAGCGCCCGGGCGAGGGCGACCCGCTGCTGCTGCCCGCCGGACAGCTCCCGGGGGTAGCGCTTCGCGTAGCCGCCCATCCCGGTCATCTCCAGCGCCTCGGCCACCCGCCCGGGGATCTCCCGGCGCGGGGCCTTGCGCGCCTTCAGCCCGAAGGCCACGTTCTGCTCCACGCGCATGTGCGGGAAGAGCGCGTAGCTCTGCACCACCATGCCCACGCCCCGCAGGTGCGGGGCGAGGCCGGTGACGTCCCGCCCGGCCAGGTGGACCCGGCCCTGCGAGGGCCGGACGAACCCGGCCACCGCGCGCAGCGCCGTCGTCTTGCCCGAGCCGGACGGGCCGAGCAGGGCCACCACCTCGCCCCTGCGGACCTCCAGGTCGAACCGGTCCAGCACGGTCGACGCCCCGTAGGCGACGCTGACCTGCTCGAACCGGATCCCCGCCGCCGCGGTGCGGGGGGTTGGACTCATCGGGACCCCTCCTTCGGCGCCCCTGCCCTCGGGCGGGGCGGACGCTGTTCTCTGCGGGGCCGGGCGGGGGGCCCGCCCGGCCTTCCGGCGGCGGCCGCGCTCACCCGGACTCCTCGGCGCGCAGCAGCGCCGGAAGCCCGGCGACGGAGGGCAGCACCCGGTGGGCGCCGGCCTCCTCCAGGGCGGCCCGGTCGTGGGCGCCGGTGAGCACCCCCACCGCCAGGCCGGCTCCGGCCCGGCGCGCGCTGAGCACGTCGGAGCGGGTGTCGCCGGCCACCGCGACCCGGTCCACCGCGGGAACCGCGGCGGTGCGCAGGAACGCGGTCAGCACCAGGTCCGGGAAGGGGCGGCCGCGGCCCGCGTCGGCCGGGCTCAGCACCAGGTCGGCCAGGCCGTGCCAGCCCAGCGCCTCCAGCAGCGCGTCCCGGGTGGCCGGCGCGAAGCCGGTGGTCAGCACCACCCGGCGGCCCTGGGCGCGGAGCGTCCGCAGCGCCTCCTCGGCGCCCGGCAGCGGGGCGCACAGCCCCTCGCCCACCAGCTCGGCGTAGGCCTTCTCGAAGGCCCGGTTGGCCGCCCGGGCCCGCTCCTCGTCGCCGAACAGGTCGCGGAAGACCGCGATCTTCGACTGCCCCATGGTGGCCAGGACGTACGCGCGCATCTCCCGGTGCCGCGGGCTCCCCGCGGTGATCCCGGAGGCCTCGGCGGCGGCGTCGAACGCCCGCTCCACCAGCCCGTCGTCGGCCACCGTGGTGCCCGCCATGTCGCACACCACCAGGCCGAAGCGGGGGGCGCCCGCCTCGCGGGTCACGTCGTCGCTCACCATCCCAGCTCCTCGGCGGTCGTCTCGGCGATCGCCGGGGAGCAGGTCATCCCGCGCCCGCCGGGCCCGGTCACCAGCCACACCCCGTCGGCGACCCGCTCGCGGTGCACCACCCGGCCCGGGTCGGTGCACTGGGCGTACACCCCGGCCCAGCGCCGCCGCACCGGCGGCAGCGCCCGGCCCAGCAGGGCCTCGGCGGTCTCGCGCAGGTGCTCGTAGGGGGCCTCCTGCACGTCGAAGCCGAACGGCTCGTCGTACTCGTGGGTGTCGCCGATGGTCAGGCCGCCGTCCAGGCGCTGCACCATGAGCAGCTGCATGCGGTGCTCGGCGGCGACCGGCGGCTGCGGCTGCGCCTCGCCGAGGGCGTCCAGCGCGGTCCCGGCGTAGGCCGGGTAGTAGCGGAAGCTGTCGCCGTCGGCGACGGAGGTGGTCAGCGGCTCGTCCAGCGGGGCGGTCTGCATCATCTGCAGCCGCACCCTGCGCACCGGCGCCTCCGGGGCCAGCTCGCGGACCAGCCCGGACAGCGCCGCGCCGGGGGCCAGCAGCACCGCGTCGCCGGAGTGCGCCTCGCCGCGGTCGTCGCGCACCCGGCCGGTGCCGGCCTCGCGCACCTCCCGGCCGGGCAGGAAGGTGTAGCGGCCGCTCTCCTGCAGCGCCGCGCGGAGCGCGGGCAGCGCCACCCTGGACTCCACCGCGGCGTCCCGCCCGCACCACAGGGCGCCGCGGAACTCCCCGCGCAGGGCGGGGTTGACCTGCAGGACCTCGGCGGGGGAGAGCCATTTGAGGCCGCGCTCCCCGGCGTCCGGGCGGGACAGCACCTGCTCGGCGACGGCCTGCTCGGCCGCGGACCGCACCGGGGTCAGCGACCCGTTGGCGCGGAACCCGATGCCGGGGACCCGCGCGCCGATGCGCTCCCACAGCTCGCGGGCGCGCAGCGCCGCGTCCAGCTCCGCGCCGGGGGCGCGCCCGCCGACCCAGACCAGTCCGAAGTTGCGCACCGAGGCGCCCCGGGCCTCGGCTTCTCTCTCCAGGTGCAGGACCTCGTGTCCGCGCTGCACCGCCTCCCAGGCGTGCATCGTTCCGAGGATCCCGCCACCGATCACGATGACTCTCATGGCGGCAACACTCCACACCGCGGGTGGTGCGCCAGTGAACCGCCGCCGACGCGCGGGTGAAGCGGCAGGCAAGCTTGGACTAGACCCGTTATCTTTCCGTGATCACCTGGGCGGGTGCCCCGCCCGCCGCGGACCCGGGCGCGGCGCCGCGCGGCTGGAAGGTCAGGGCTCCTCGCGCAGCGCGGCGGTGAAGCTGAACCGGTCGCCCCGGTACAGCGAGCGGACGTGCTCCACCGGGGTGCCGTCCGCGTCCCGGGACAGCCGGTTCAGCAGCAGCATGGGCAGCGCCGGCGGCGTGCCGATGAGCAGCGCCTCGCGCGGGGTGGCCAGCAGCGTCTCGATCCGCTCCTCGCCCTCGGCCAGCCGCACCCCGTGCCGGCCCAGGTAGGAGTAGAACGAGGAGTCCGGGTCGAACCCGGTGTCCAGGTCGGGGAAGCGGCCGGCCGGCACGTAGGTGCTCTCCAGGCCGACGCGCTCCTCGTCGGCGAAGAGCACCCGCTCCATGTGCCAGACCTGGTCGCCGGCGCCGATGCCCAGCCGCGCGCCGAGGGCGCCGCCGGCCGGGCGGCGCTCCAGCCCGATCAGGGTCCGGCCGGGCACCTGGCCGCGGTGCCGCACCCCCTCGGTGTAGCTGCGCAGCGACAGCGGCTGGGCCAGCTTCGGCCCGGCCACCGCGGTGCCCCGGCCGGAGCGGCGCAGCCGCCCCTGCAGCAGCAGGTCGCGCAGGGCCTGGCGGACCGTCTCCCGCGCCACCCCGAACCGCTCGGCCAGCTCCCGCTCGGTGGGCAGCACCGAGCCCTCGGCCATCCCGCCGACCAGCTCCTCCACCGCGGTCTTCACCGCGTAGTACTTGGGCACCCGGCCGTGCTCGGGCACCCCCGAGCGGACCGGGGCCTCGGGGGAGGCCACCGGTTCGGTGAGCGCGGCGGCGGTCGGGGCGGGGGCGGGCGTCGTCTCCACCCGCTCATCGTGGCAGAGCGCTCTCGCGCCCCGCTCGGCAACCCCGCCGGCGATGCGCGGGAGCAGCCCCCTCGGGCGCTGATCTCGGAGTTGCGGGGCCGTCGGAGCGCTCCGACGGCCCCGCAACTCCGAGATCAGCGGGGGAAGGGCGGGGAGGCGGGTGTTCTTCTGCGCCCGCGGCCTTTTCCCGTCAGCGATCTGAGGGGCGCCGGGGCCGCCGGCTGGTCTCCGGATCCCCGAGCGGAGGGGGCCGTTCGGCCGGCCGGGCGGAGGCGGCCGCCCGGCCGTCGCTCAGCCGGTCTCCGCGGAGTGCAGCCGGCCGATCTCCCGGGAGAGCAGGTCGAACCGCGGGTCCTGGAGGAGCGGGACGGCGCGCCGCCGCCGCCGGGCCGCGTGCACGTCGACGTCGGCCACCACCAGGGCCGGCTCCCACAGCGGGGCCTCGGCCACCACCGCGCCGCCCGGGTCCACCACGTGCGAGCCGCCCCAGAACGAGGCGCCGTTCTCGTCGCCCACCCGGTTCACGAACACCACCCAGCACTGCTGCATCCGCGCGGTGTAGCGGAGCAGCTCGCGCCAGTAGCTGAAGTTGTCCACGGTGGACTCGTCGCTGACCGCCGCGCTGTTCGCGGTGACCAGCAGCACCTCCGCGCCGTCCTGCGCGGCCAGCCACGGCAGCATCGGCTGCCAGGCGTCGTTGCAGATCAGCGAGGCCATCCTGCCGTGCGCGGTGTCGAACGCGTTCAGCCGCTGACCGGGGTAGAAGTGCTTGCGCTCCTCCCACATCAGGTAGTTCGGCAGGTAGAGCTTGCGCTGGACGTGCACCGCGCGGCCGCCGGACAGGTAGACCGAGGTGTTGTGGTGCCGCAGCCCGGCCCGCTCGTAGATGCCGGCCAGTACGTCGGGGCCGGCCTCGGAGAGCGCGGCCAGCCGCGGGTCGCCGGCCGCCACCGAGGTGTCCTCGGCGACCGAGCCCAGGGCGTACCCGTGCAGGCTCAGTTCCGGGAAGACCACCAGGTCGGCGCCGTCTTCGGCCGCCTCGGCGATCCTCTGCCGCGCTTCGCCGAGATTGCTCTGGACGTCACCGAGCCGAGCGTCCGTCTGCGCGATCGCGATACGCACTGCACACCCCCTGAACCCTGATCGAGGAAGAGAAGAGACCGCCGGCGGGCGGGCGCGGCGGAGGCCGCTGCGCGTTCCGGAACACCGCCGGGGCGGTTCATGTTCCCATACCGAAGAACCTGGTCAGAACGGTCCGGACGGGCCTTTTCGGCGGTGCGGGCGGTGATGTCGGCCATGCCCGGGCCGGCGTGCGCCGCGGCGCGTTCCGGGCCGGTGCCGCCCGGCCGGGAAAGCCCTGCGCACACGGCCGCCCCGGCCGCGCGCCGGCCCGGTTTCCGGGTGATTCGTCCCGATACCGCGGGTCGGCCCCGGGAGGCCGCCGCGCGCACGTAGACTGGCCCGATGACCGACCGGGGCGCCCGGGCGTCCGCGCCCGCCCGTCCCGGTCCGCATGTCCGGGGCACCCGGCAGAACCACCGCGCGCCCCCGGGCGTCCCACCTGTCCCAAGCCGAAACAGCGGAGGTGGACCGTGACCACGGATCCCCGGGAGACCACCGGCAAGCCCGCGCCGCAGGGCTCGCGCATCGACCCCTACGTCGGCGCCTACGCCGCACGGGCACAGGGCATGGTGGCATCGGAGGTCCGCGCGCTGTTCGCCGTCGCCTCCCGCCCCGAGGTGGTCTCGCTGGCCGGCGGGATGCCCAACGTGAGCGCGCTGCCGCTGGAGGACATGGGCGACATCGTCCGCCGGGTCACCACCGAGCAGGGCGCCACCGCGCTGCAGTACGGCTCCGCCCAGGGCGACCCGGCGCTGCGCGAGCGGATCTGCGAGGTCATGGCGCTGGAGGGCATCGACGCCTCCGCCGAGGACGTCATCGTCACCGTCGGCTCCCAGCAGGCCCTCGACCTCGTCACCAGGGTCTTCATCGACCCGGGCGACGTGGTGCTGGCCGAGGCGCCCACCTACGTCACCGCGATCAACACCTTCGCCGCCTTCCAGGCCGACATCCAGCACGTCGCCATGGACGACGAAGGGGTGCTCCCCGAGGCGCTGGAGGAGCGGCTGACCGCGCTGGCCGCCGCCGGGCGCCGGGCCAAGTTCTTCTACACCGTGCCCAACTTCCAGAACCCCGCCGGCGTCACCCTCACCGCCGGGCGCCGCCGCCGCGTCCTGGAGATCTGCCGCAGGCACGGCCTGCTCGTGCTCGAGGACAACCCCTACGGCCTGCTCCGCTACGAGGGCGAGGCCGAGCGCGCGCTCCGCGCCGACGCCCCGGACAACGTCATCTACCTCGGCTCGTTCTCCAAGACCCTCTCGCCCGGCTTCCGCATCGGGTGGGCGCTGGCCCCCTCGGCGGTGCGCGCCAAGCTCGTCCTGGCCGCCGAATCGGCCATGCTCAGCCACTCCACCTTCAACCAGCTGGTGGTCGGCCGCTACCTCGCCGAGCACCCGTGGCGCGAGCAGATCAAGGAGTTCAACGAGATGTACCGCGAGCGGCGCGACGCCATGCTCGCGAGCCTGGAGGCGCTGATGCCCCCCGGCGCCTCCTGGACCCGGCCCGAGGGCGGCTTCTTCGTCTGGGTGACCCTGCCCGAGGGCCTGGACGCCAAGGCCATGCTGCCCCGCGCGGTCGGCGAGCGGGTCGCCTACGTGCCGGGCACCGGCTTCTTCGCCTCCGACGAGGGGCACCGCAACATGCGGCTGTCGTTCTGCTACCCCACCCCCGAGCAGATCCGCGAGGGCGTCCGGCGGCTGGTGGGCGTCATCGAGAACGAGGCGGCGCTGCGCGACACCTTCGGCACCACCCCCGCGCCGCCCGCCCCCGGCGGCGACGCCCCCACCCCCGACCTGCCCTAGCGGCCGGGGCCCGGACCGGCGGCGGTCCCGGGGGCCGGACTCGAGAAGGCGGAACCAGACGTGACAGCAGCACACCCGCCGGAGGGCACGGCGCCCTCCGGCGCCGCGCGGACGGCGCCGCCGTCCGCGCGCGCGGCGCGACAGAAAGTGGGCAGAACAGTGGCCGACCTCCACCGGGTCCTTGTCCTCGCCGGCGGGCTCTCCCCCGAGCACGAGGTGAGCGTGCGCTCCGGGCTCCGGGTGGCGGAGTCCCTGCGACGGCTCGACGTCGAGGTGCAGACCGCCGACGTCGACGCCGCCCTGCTGGGCCGGCTGGCCGCCGACCCGCCGCAGGCCGTCTTCCCGGTGCTGCACGGAGCCCCCGGCGAGGACGGCGCCATCCGCGAGGTGCTGGAGACCAGCGGCGTGCCCTACGTCGGGGCGCGCCCCGACGCCTGCCGGGCCGCGTTCTCCAAGCCCATCGCCAAGTCCCTGGTCGCCGCGGAGGGCGTGCCGGTCCCGCGCGGCGTCACCCTGCCCAAGACCGCCTTCCGCGACCTGGGCGCCCGCGAACTGGTCGACCGGATCGCCGCCGCGCTGGGCCTGCCGCTCTTCGTCAAGCCGGACCGGGGCGGGTCCGCGTTCGGCGCCGCCCCCGCGGCCACCGCCGACGAGCTCTCCAACGCCCTGGTCAGCAGCTTCGCCTACGGCGACACCGCCATGGTGGAGGAGCGCGTCGACGGCACCGAGATCGCGGTCGGCGTCGTCGACACCGGGGACGGCCCGGTGGCGCTGCCGCCGGTGGAGATCGTGCCGGACGGCGGCGTCTACGACTACTCGGCCCGCTACACCGCCGGGCGCACCGAGTTCTTCGCCCCGGCCCGGCTGGACGGGGCGGCCGCCCGCGCCGCCATGGACGCCGCGCTCACCGCGCACCGCGCGCTGGGCCTGCGCGACCTGTCCCGCACCGACATGATCGCCGAGCCCTCCGGGCGGGTGGTCTTCCTGGAGGCCAACGTCGCCCCCGGGATGACCGAGACCTCGCTGTTCCCGATGGCCCTCCAGGCCGCCGGCATGGACTTCGGCATCACCTGCCGGGAGCTGGCCCACCGGGCGCTGCTCCGCGGCTGAGCCGGGGGAACCGGGCGCCGCCGCGCACCGTCCCACTCCCGCCGGGCCGGCAGGGCCCGGGAGGCGGGCGAGGAAGGGCGGCGGGCCATGGGGCACGGGCGGTGGGCGGCGCGCGCGGGGGCCGTCGCGGCGGCGGCGCTACTGGCGGGCGGGCTCGGCCTGCCCGCCGCCACCGGGTCCTGGGCCTGCGCCTGCGGCGCCCTGGTCTCCGAGGCCGAGGTCGCCGACGAGGCGGCGGTGGTGCGCGTCGGCGACGGCGAGCAGAGCGTGCTGATGCGGCTGGGGCTCAGCGGCACCGCGCCCGAGGCGGCCCTGGTGCTGCCCACGCCCGCCCCCGCGGAGGCCTCCCTCGGGGAGAGCGGGGTCTTCGGCGATCTGGACCGGGTCGCCGCCCCGGAGCGGGTCCCCGCCGACGACTGGTGGCCCGACGACCTGTTCTCGCCGTACGGGGCGGGCGACGCCGCCGGCGGCGCCCCCGGCGGCGTGGACGTGCTGGAGCGCTCCCGGCTGGGCCCGCTGGACGTCGCGGTGCTCGGCGCCGCGGACGAGGGCGCGCTGGCCGGCTGGCTGGACGAGGAGGGCTTCGAACTGGAGCCCGAGGTCGAGCGGCGGCTGGCCCCCTACGTCGAAGAGGGCTGGTACTACGTCGCGGTCCGGCTCGCCCCGGACGGCGGGGAGGAGCTCCGGGGCGGGCTGCAGCCGCTCCGCGTCGACTTCGAGACCGACGAACCGGTCTACCCGATGCGGCTGACCGGCGCCGCCGAGCGCCCCCAGACCGTCCGCCTCTACCTGCTCGGCGAGCACCGGATGGAGCGGACCGACGGGCTGGCGGCCGACGTCCCGGCCCACGTCGACTTCGCCGGCCCGGTCGACCCCGCGGACCTGGCCTCCGCGGAGGCCGCCGAGCTGGTCGGCGACGGCGCCTACCTCACCGTGCTCCAGCACGACATCGACGACCCCTCCCGGGTCACCGACGACTTCCGGTTCGCCCCCGCGGCCTCCGACACCCCCCACCGGGAGGTCGTCGCGGTGCCGCGCCCGGTCTACATCATGGGCGTCGCCGGCGGCCCGTTCCTGGTCTCCGCCGGCCTGCTCGCCGCGGGCGCGGCGGCCGCCGCCGCGCTGCTCGTCCGCCGCCGCGGGCGCCGCACCGCCCCGCCGGCCGGCTGAGCGGAGGCGCGCCCGCACCCCGCCCCGGCGGACCGAGAGGCCGCCCGGGCGGGGCGGGTCCCGAGGGCACGGGGACCGCGCGGTGCCCCCCGGACCGAGCACCCGGGCGCAGGCGGCGGCCAGGGCGCCGAGGCGGGCCCGGACCCGGCGGGGGAGGCGGCCGGGAGCGCCGGTGAACGGCGGCACCCGGACGGCGGCGCCGGGCTCCGGCCCGCTGCATCCGCCCGGCCCGCCGGTGGCCGCGGTCCCCTTCCCGGGCAGGAGCGGGCCGGGAAAGGGCGGTGCCGCCGTCCGGGCGCGGGGGAGAGCCGGAGATCCGGTGAAACGCGGGCGGCCCGGCCGGACATGGAGAGGGGAAGGACGGAGAACCCCACCCGCCGAAAAGAGGCCGCCTTGCCCCCAGAGGACCCAGGTCCGCCCCCGGACGCCGAGCGTTTCGAGGCGGCCTACGCCGCCTACCGGGACGACCTGCTCAGATACGCGCTCCGCCGGACCGAGCACCCCGACGAGGCCGCCGACACGGTGGCCGACACCTTCCTCATCGCCTGGCAGCGCATCGACGCGCTGCCACCGGGCGACCAGGGGCTCCCCTGGCTCTACGGGGTCGCCCGCAACGTGCTCGCCAACCGGGGCCGGGGCACGCGCCGCCGCACCCGGCTGGCCGAGCGGCTCCGCGCGGAGGCGGCCGGCACCGCCGTCACCCCGCCCGCGGGCGCCGGCCTCGTCGACATCGGCCGGGTGTTCCGCGCCCTCCCGGAGACCGACCGCGAACTGCTCTCCCTGGCCGGGTGGGAGGAGCTGGAGGCGGCCGAGATCGCCATCGCCCTCGGGATCTCCCGCAACGCCGTGCGCATCCGGCTGCACCGCGCCCGCAAGCGGTTCAGGAGGGCGCTGCACGCCGCCGGCCTGGCCCCCGGCCCGGGAGCCCCGGAGGAGCCGCTGACCGCAGTCCACGCCTATGGAATGGGAGGCACCCGATGAGGCGTGCGAACGACGAGACCGGGCGCGCGCTGCGCGCCATCGAACCCCGCATCGACGGGCTGCCGGAGACCTCCGCGTCCTCCGCGGAGGGCGTCCTCGCGCTGGTCGAGGCCGACGCCCGGGACGCCGCGGGCGGCGCGGACCGCGCCCTCCCCCAACCCGCCCCGGACCGGTCCCGGCGGCGCCTGCTCCGCACCGCCTTCGTCGTCCCCGCGGCGGCCGCCGCCGTGCTGGGGGCCGCGGTGCTCACCCCGGGGGGCGCCGACCGGCTGCCCCTCTTCGGGCCCGGGGAGGCCCGTGCCCTGGAGATCACCGAGGACGACCACTACGTCATCGCCGAGATCGTCGACCCGAGGGCCGACACCGCCGAGTACGCCGAGGAGCTCGCCGAGTACGGGGTCGATGTGCGGCTCAACCTGATCCCCCGGATGCCGGGGGAGGAGGGCGTCGAGATCCTGGGGGTGTCCTGGCGCAGCGGACCGCCCGAGGGCCGCGACGTGCAGCTCGACCCCGGCGCGGAGTGCGACGCCTCGGGCTCCTGCCCCATGGTGCTGAAGGTCCCCAAGGACTACCGGGACACGGTGCGGATCGACGTGTCGCGGGACGCCGCCCCCGGGGAGTACTGGGACGGCTCCTCGCCGGTGGACGACGCCTCCGCCATCGGGGTCATCGACACCGGGGCCCTGGAGGGCCGCCCGGTCGCCGAGGTCCGCGAGCGGCTGGCGGAGGCCGGGTTCGAGGTGGACGCCTTCAACCGGCTGGAGCCGGAGACCGAGGCGGACGGGGGGCGGTCCCGGACCGGGCTGGAACCGGACGAGGTCCCCGGCGACCTGTTCGTCGCGGCCGTGCTGTACGTCCCGTTCTCCGGCTCGGTCGAGCTGACCCTCACCGAGGACCGGGACGACCCCTTCGTGGGCAGCGGCGGCCAGATGATCGGCCTGGAGGAGCTCGACGACTGAGCCGGGCGGCACCGGTCGCGGGGCGGCGCGGGGGAGGCGGCCTCCCCCGCGCCGCCCCGCCGTCCCGCCGCCGCGTCCGGCGGGGACCCCGGGCGCCGGCCCCTCCGCGAAGCGCGCCGGAACCCGCCCGCGGCCGGAACCGCCCGGCCGCCCCGCGCGGAAGGCGGGGGAGAAGGCCGCCGCAGCGGCACCCCGGCGCAGGACGGCCGCCAGGGCGGGGCGGCCGGACCTTCGAGAGGCGGCCGCCCTGCGGGCCGGTCAGGCCAGGGCCTGCTCCAGGGCGTCGCGGACCGTGTCGCGGAGCAGCGTCGCCTTGTACCGGGTGCCCGGCAGCGGCGAGCAGCGGCCCGGCAGGCCGGCCACCGCCTCCGCCGCGGCGGACGGGTCCGCCGCACCGCCGACCAGGGCGGCCTCCACCTCGGGCAGCCGGACGGGGGCGCGGGCGACACCGCCGGCCGCGACCGCCGCCGCGGTCACCCGGCCGCCGTCGCGCACCACCCGGGCGACCGCCTCCACCATCGGCCACTCCGCGCGGGAGCGGCCGGTGGCCCGCCGGTAGGCCGCCGTCTCGCCCGCGGCGGGCGGCGGCAGCAGTACCGCGGTCAGCAGGTCCCCGGCGGCCAGCACGTGGTCGCGGGCCCCGTCGGCGGGGTCGTAGAGGTCGGCGACCGGCAGCACCGAGGGCCCGCCGGACCGCACCGCCTCCACCCGGGCGCCGTAGACCAGCAGCGCCGCCGCCAGCGACGACGGGTGCGGCGCCACGCAGGGGGAGGTGTCGAAGACGGTGCCGTGCCGGTGGTCGCCCTCCCGGGCCGGGCAGCCCGCGCCGCCGTCCTGGTGGCAGGAGAACGCCGGGTTGCGGAAGTACCAGCAGCGGTTGCGCTGCAGCAGGTTGCCGCCGAGCGTGCCCACCGCGCGGATCTGCGGGGTGGCCAGCGCGGCGGCGGTCGCGGTCAGCGCCGGGTAGGCCTCGCGCAGCGCGGGGTCGGCCGCGATCCGGGCGACGGTGGTGGTCGCCCCGATCCGCGCCGCCCCCGCGGAGTCCCACTCGGTGCCGCGCAGCCCCGCCACCCGGCCCAGGTCGGTGAAGGGGCCGGGCGCGGCCCCGGCGGCCGCGCGGGCCATCACATCGGTGCCGCCCGCGCGGGCCTCCCCGCCGCGCTCCAGCAGGGCCGCCGCGGCGGCGACGTCGGTCGGTGCACTCATCGCGGATCCTTCCGTCGAAGCTCGGTGCGGGCGCCTCCGGCCGGAGGCCGGAGGGGGCGGCCGGGGCTCACCCGATCCCTTCCAGCAGCCGGGCCGGGGTGATGGGCAGGTCCAGCGGGCGCCAGCCGGTGGCGGCGCGGACCGCGTTGGCCACCGAGGCCGCCACCCCGACGGTGGTCACCTCGCCCAGGCCGACGCCGCCGCCGGGCACGTGCTCCCAGCCCTCCTGGTGGAAGTGGACGTCGATGTCGGGGACGTCGCCGATCCCGGGGACCCGGTAGTCCTCCAGGTTCTCGGTGAGCACCGCGCCGGTGGCCGGGTCGGTGACGCGCTGCTCGAACAGGGCGTAGCCGATGCCCTGCACCACGCCGCCCTCGGCCTGGTTGCGGGCGGGCCGCTCGGCGTAGATCCGCCCGGAGGCCACCCCGGCCCAGCAGCGCAGCGGCCGCACCGACCCGAGGAGGGTGTCCACCTCCACCTCCATCACGTGCAGCGCCCCGGCCAGGCCGCGGCCGATCGCGACCACCCCGCCGCTCACCGCCGGGGTGAGGGCGCCGTACCGGTCGCGGGCGCGGCGCCCGGTGGCGCGCAGCCCCTCGGCGGACTTCAGCGCCTCCCGGGTGACCGGGACGCCGCCGGCTCCGCGCCTGCCCAGCTCCGCGGCGAGCGAGCGGGCCGCGTCGCGGGCGGCGGGGCCGACCGAGGTGGTGCTGCGGCTGCCGAACGCCCCGGGCCCCGGGACCGGGCCGCTGTCGCCGGTCTCCACCTCGACCTGGTCGGCCTCCAGCCCCAGCTCCTCGCGGACCACCCGGGCGATGACGGTGCGCACCCCGGTGCCGATGTCCTGGGTGGCGGTGCGGGCCACCACCCGGCCGTCCTCCACCGCCAGCTCCACCCGCGCGCTGGGGTCCATCAGGTAGGGCCAGTTGGAGGCGGCCACCCCGACCCCGCGGCGGAACCGCCCGGTCTGCGGGCCGCGGGGCCGGTCCCGCCAGAGCGGCAGGGCCGCGGCGGCGTCGTAGAGGGCGTGCCGCTTGGGGTTGCCGTCCCAGCGGCGGCGGAGCGCGACCGGGTCCTCGCCCAGCCGGTCGGCGAGCTCGTCCACCGCCTGCTCCAGCGCCCAGGCCAGCGGGGCGCCGTTGGGGCCGCGGAACGGCGCGCCCGGCGGCCGGTTGGTGACCACGTCGTAGTCGCGGACCCGGCGCGGCGCGCGGCCGTAGACCAGCATCGCCATCGCGGCGACGGCGGAGCCGATGGAGACGCCGCCGTCGCCCCAGGCGTCCACGGTCAGCGCGGACAGCCCGCCGTCGGCGCCGGCGAGCATGGCCAGCCGGGTGCGGGTGCCCGGCCGGTTCCCGGCGTCGGAGAGCTCCTCGGTCCGGTCGAAGACCAGCCGCACCGGCGCCCCGGCCAGCCGGGCCAGCTCGACCGCGGCGACCGTCTCCAGGCCCAGCCCCGCCTTGGCGCCGAACCCCCCGCCGACGTGGTGGGCGCGCACGTGCACCCGCTCCGGGGGCAGGCCCCAGCGCCGCGCGGCGGCCCGGGCCAGCCCGTCGACGGTCTGGGTGGAGGCCTCGATGTACAGTTCGCCGCCGTCCCAGCGGGCGGTGCAGGCGTGCGGTTCGAGCGGGGTGTGCACCTGCACCGCGGTGCTGAACTCCGCGGCGAACAGCAGCCGGTCGCCGCGGGCGTGCGCCTGGTCGATCCGCCGTACGGCGGTGCCGCGCCGGAACCCCAGCCCGGCCGGGCCGCGGACGTTCCCCCGCCAGCGGGCGGGGAGGGTTCCCCCCTCGCTGCTGGACGGTGCGGCGCGGCGCGCCTTCGGGTCGGGGTAGACCTGCGGCGCGTCGGGCTTGCCGGCCTGCTCGGTGTCGAGGGCGGCCGGGAGCTCCTCGTAGTCGACCCGGACCGCGGCGGCCGCGGCGCGGGCCGCCGCCCGGGTCGGCGCGGCGACCGCCAGCACCGGCCGGCCGGTGTAGCGCACCGTGCGGTCCCCGCCGAGCAGGTCGGTGTGGACCGCCCCCAGCCCCTCCAGCGCCCCGGTGTCCACGGAGCGGACCCGGGCGTGCGGGACGGGGGAGCGCACCACGACCGCCTCCCAGTACCCCTCCGGGTAGGAGTCGGTGGCGTACCGGGCCCGGCCGGAGACCTTCTCCGCCGCCTCGGCCCGGGGCGGTTCGGCGCCGGTGTCCTCATCGAAGGCGCCGGTGCAGGCGGCCGCGACGGCGGCGTAGATCCCCTGGTAGGCGCCGCAGCGGCAGAGGTGGCCGGCGAGCGCGTCGGCGATCTCGCCCCGGTCGGGGGCGGTGTCGCCGTGCTCGGCGCGCCAGCGGTCGGTGAAGGCGGCGGCCTCCACCACGAAGCCCGGGGTGCAGAAGCCGCACTGCAGCGCGTCGTGCGCGGCGAAGGCGCGCTGCACCGGGTGGTCGCCGCCGAGGCCTTCGACGGTGGTGACCGAGCGCCCCTCCAAGGCGGAGCAGGGCAGCAGGCAGGAGGCGGCGGGCTCGCCGTCGAGCAGCACGGTGCAGGCGCCGCAGACCCCCTGGCCGCAGGCGACCTTGGTGCCGGTGAGGCCGAGCCCTTCGCGGATCAGCCCGGCGGCGGGCGCGTCGGGGTCGGGTACGGCGGCGGGTTCGCCGTTGACGGTGGTGTCCAAGGCGTGCCTCCCGAGGTCGAGGTTGACACCGTCAACCTAAGACGCCGAGTTGACGCTGTCAACGGGGTGTCCTACGGTCGGCGCATGATCGCAGCCCAGGGGCCTGAACCGGTGGACGCGGCCGTCGCCGGGGCCGGGCCGCCGACCCGGGAGCGGCTGCTCGCCGCCGCCTGGGAGCTGCTCGCCGAGGGCGGCCCCGAGGCCGTCACCCTGCGCGAGGTCGGCCGCCGGACCGGGGTCTCGCGGACCGCCCCCTACCGGCACTTCCAGGACAAGGAGGAGCTGCTCCGCGCGGTCGCGGTCCGCTCCTTCGACCTGCTGCGCGTCCGGACCGCCGAGGCCGGCCGGGCCGCCGGGGACGCCCCCGGCGCGCTCCGCGAGGTCTGCCGCGCCTACATCGCCTTCGCCCTGGAGAACCCGCAGCAGTACCGCCTGATGTTCGGCGACTGGGTGCTCTCCCAGAAGCGCGGGGACGCCCCGCAGGCCGCCGCGCTGCGCACCGCCGCCGAGCGGCTCTTCGACACCGCGGCCGAGGCCATCGGCCGGGGCCAGCGCGACGGCGCCGTGCGCTCCGGCGACCCCACCGACTTCACCCTGCTCACCTGGTCCACCCTGCACGGCCTGGTGACCTTCACGCTCTCCGCGCACCTGCACGCGGAGGGGGGCGCCGGCCGGGTCCGGGGCGAGCCCGAGGAGGTCCTCGCCCGCCTCGTCGACGAGGTCGTCCGCGGCCTGCGGGCCTGACCCCCTCCGCACCGCCCGCTCCGGGGTTCCGAGGGGGCGGGCGCCCGCCGCCGGGAGGGCGGCGGGGAGAGCGCCGCCTGCGCGTACGGACCGGGGCGCTCCGGGGCCGCGGTGAGCGGAGGGGAGCCGGTCGGGCCCCGGCGTGCGAGCCGCACTCCGAGCACACCGCCCACGGGCCGTGCACCGGCGAGGCCGTCGCCGCCGGGGCGGACGGCCGCCCGCACATCACCGCCGGCGGCTCCGCGGCCGGGAGGGGCCCTCCGGGGGACCGCTCCGCCGCGCGGCAGGCGGTCCAGGAGCCGGCCCGGGGCGCCGCGGACCGGCGGTCCGCGCGGCCGGATCCGGCCGCGCGGACCCGGAACCCGCCGGTTCGGCGGAGCGTGCGCCGGTTCCGGTGCGGCTCGGCGGGGCCGGTCTCCCACAAACCTACGGTCCCGTAGGTTACGGTGTCGTAGGTAAGCCGGACCCTACAGCCGAGAGGTGGACCATGGCCGCAGCCTCACCGACACCCCCCGCACCCCCGCAGGGGCAGGCGGAGCAGCCGCGCGGGAGCGGGATCCGGGACGGCGACCTCGACCCCGAGCTGCGCGGCCGGGGCGAGCGCATCACCGTCTTCGCCTACGTCCTCATCCCGCTGCTGGCCCTGGCGGCCGCGGTGCCCTTCGCCTGGGGGTGGGCGCTGAGCTGGACCGACATCATCATCGGCGCGGTGTTCTACGTGATCGGCGGGCTGGGCATCACCGTCGGCTTCCACCGGTACTTCACGCACGGCTCGTTCAAGGCCAACCGGCCGCTGCGCATCGCCCTGGCCGTCGCCGGGACGCTGGCCTTCGAGGGCAGCGTGATCAAGTGGGTGGCCGACCACCGCCGGCACCACAAGTACGCCGACCACGAGGGCGACCCGCACTCGCCGTGGCGCTTCGGCGACGACTGGCGCTCGGTGGCCAAGGGGCTCTACTACGCGCACATGGGCTGGCTCTACCTGGACGACCGCAAGACCTCGCTCCGGCGCTTCGCCCCGGACCTGCTCAAGGACCCCGACATCGCGCGCATCGACCGGTGGGCGGTCCCGATCTTCGGGTTCGCCCTGTTCGCCCCGGCCGCGATCGGCGGGCTGGTGACGATGTCCTGGTGGGGCGCGTTCACCGCGTTCTTCTGGGGCGGCCTGATCCGCCTGGTGCTGCAGCAGCACGTGACCTGGTCGGTGAACTCGATCTGCCACACCATCGGCGAGGAGAACTTCGAGGTCCGGGACCGGTCCCGGAACGTGTGGTGGCTGGCGATCCCCTCCTTCGGGGAGTCCTGGCACAACCTGCACCACGCCGACCCCACCTGCGCCCGGCACGGCGTGCTCAAGGGCCAGATCGACATCTCCGCCCGGGTGATCTGGGCCTTCGAGAAGCTCGGCTGGGCCACCAAGGTCCGCTGGCCCGACCCGGAGCGGCTGAACGCCAAGATGGTCGGCCCCGCCTGACCCCGGTGCCCGGCCGGGCCGCCCCTCCGCCCGGGCCGGGCGCCGATGAGTTTCCGGGCCGCCGCTCGTCTGCATGTTCGAACGACCGACGACACAGACCGGAGAGAGCCGCAATGGAGACCACCATCGACCTGGGCGGCGTCCGCACCTGGTACGCCGAGCACGGAGCGGGCGAACCGCTGGTGCTCATGCACGGCGGACTGAGCGACGCCCGCTACTTCGGCCCGGCGCTGGCCCCCCTGGCCGAGCACTTCCGGGTGCTCACCCCCGAGCGCCGCGGACACGGGCACACCCCCGACACGGACGGGCCCTACACGGTCGACGCGCTGGTCGGGGACACCGCCGCGTTCCTGGAGAAGGTCGCCGGCGGCCCGGCCCACCTGGTCGCCTACAGCCAGGGCGCCGGCCTGGCCATGCACCTGGCGGTCCGCCGCCCCGACCTGGTCTCCCGCCTGGTCCTGGTCAGCGGCGCCGCCGACGCCGAGGGGCTCCTCCCCGGCATGCGCCCCAGCGCGGAGGGCGAGCCCCCGGAAGTGATCACCGACATGTACGCCGAGGTCTCCCCGGACGGCCGGGAGCACTTCCCGGTCGTGGTGCGGAAGACGGTCGACCTCTTCGAGACGCAGCCCCCGGTGACCGCCGGGAACCTGGCCTCGATCCGGGCCCGGACCCTGGTCATGGCCGGCGACGACGACATCGTCCGCCCCGAGCACACCCGGTTCCTCTACGAGTCGATCCCCGGCGCCGAACTCGCGGTCGTCCCCGGCGCCTCGCACGTCCTGTTCCTGGAGAAGCCGGAGCTCTGCGCCCGCCTGGTGCTCGACTTCCTCACCGCCGACCCGGTCCCCACCATGATGCCGATCCGCCGCGCCGGGGCCTGACCGGCCCGCGGCGGTAGGCGCGGTGTGCGCGGCGGGGCCCTCCCCGGAGGCGCCCCGCCGCGCACCGGGGGAGAGGGAGGCGGCGAGGCCGTCACATATCGGAGCCCCGCCTTGTCCTGATGGGTGCGGCCGGGTCCGGCCGCAGGACGGGAAGGGAACACATCCTCCATGGCCACGACACTCGTCACCGGCGGCACCGGTGACCTCGGCACCCCGACGGCGGCGGCGCTCCGCGCCGCCGGCCACCGCGTCCGCGTCCTCAGCCGCCGCACCGGACCGGGCCTGACCACCGGCGACCTGCTCACCGGGGAGGGGGTCCCGCAGGCCCTGGACGGCGCGGACACCGTGGTGCACTGCGCCACGGCCAACGCCGGGAGCGACATCACCGCCGCCGCGAACCTGTTCGCCGAGGCGGACCGGGCGGGCGTCGGCCACCTGGTGCTGATCAGCATCGTCGGCATCGACCGGATCCCGCTGCCCTTCTACCGGCAGCGGCTGGAGATCGAGCGGCTGCTCATCGGATCCGGCCTGCCGCACACCATCCAGCGCGCGACGCAGTTCCACTCGCTCATCGCCCGGGTCTTCGCGGTGCAGAGGCCGCTCCCGGTGCTGCTCGCGCCGCGCCTCCCGCTCCAGCCGATCGACGTCGCCGACGTCGCGGACCGCCTCACCGGACTGGCGTCGGGGGAACCGGCGGGACGCGCCCCCGACATCGGCGGCCCGGAGGTGCTCAGGGCCGGGGTACTGGCGAGGCAGTGGCAGCGGGCGACCGGCTCCCGGAAGCCGATCCTGCAGGTGAGCGTCCCGGGGAGGACGTTCGCGGCCTTCGCGGAGGGCGCCGGCCTGGTGCCGGGGGCGCCATTCGGGGAACGGGCCTTCCCGGAATACCTGGCGGGGAGAGGAGACGGCGGGTGAGGCGGGTGCGGTAGCGGTTCGGCGGAGGAGGGGCCGCGAACGATCCGGCCGCCGGGGCGGAGGCGGCCGGGGAACTACGAATCTACTTCGTAGAAGTCGCCTTCATGGGTGAACCCGGACCGAAGAGGCACCGGAGGAAGGCGATGGGCGGGCCTGATCCGGAAACCCGTCAGGAACCCCCGGCCGCGCCGGCCGCCGCGTCCCAGCCGAGCATCGCGATGTCGATGACGGCGTCCAGGTCCTCGCGGGGGCGGGCGTCGCGGGCCTGGGCGGAGAGGCCCTCCATGACGGTCTGGACGTAGCAGGCCAGGGCCGCGGCGTCGGCGCCGGCGGGCATGTCGCCCTCGGCGGTGCCGCGTTCGATGCGCTCCCGGATCTCGGCGAGGGTGTCGCGGCGGCAGTCGGCGAGGAGGCGGCCGATGTGCCCGCGGTCGGCGCCGAGGTTGGTGGCGGCGGTGAAGACCATGCAGCCGGCCGGGGTGGCCGGGTCGGTGTAGGCGTCGGCGCTCTCCCGGAGCAGGGCCTCCACGGCGTCGCGGGTGCGGGGGAGGGCCAGCGCCTTCGGGATCGCGGAGCGCTCGGGGGAGTTGTAGAGCCGGACGGCCTCGCGGAAGAGGTCGTCCTTGGAGCCGAACGCCGCGTAGAGGCTGGTCGGCGTGATGCCCATCGCCGAGGTCAGCATGGTCAGCGAGGCGCCCTCGTAGCCGTGCCGCCAGAACAGCTCCATGGCGGTGGCCAGCGCCGCGTCCCGGTCGAAGCGCCGCGGCCGTCCCCTGCCCGCCATGTGACCCCCTGCACGGTCGCCGGACGCTCCTTGTGGTCCGTGGAGTCCCGATGCTACCAATTATGTAGCGATCACTACTTAAAAAGCTCTGCGGATCGCACCGACACGTACGGAGGACGGGACATGGGTTGGCTCGACGGCAGGGCCGCGCTGGTCACCGGGGGCAGCAGGGGCATCGGCGCCGCGATCGCGGAGCGGCTGGCCGCGGACGGGGCGGCGGTGGCGCTGACCTACAACGCCTCGCCGGAGCGGGCGGAGAAGGTGGTGCGCCGGATCGAGGAGAAGGGCGGCACCGCGGTCGCACTCCGCGCCGACGCCGCCGACCCCGAGGCGCTCACCGCGGCGGTGGACCGGGCGGCGGAGGAGCTCGGCGGGCTGGACGTCCTGGTCAACAACGCCGGGATCTACATCCAGAAGAGCATCGCCGAGCTGACGCTGGAGGAGTACGAGCGGGTGATGGGGGTGCACGTCCGCGCGGCGTTCGTCGCGGTCAAGGCGGCGCTGCCGCACCTGAGGGAGGGGGCCCGGATCGTCAGCATCGGCAGCAACCTGGCGGAGAGCACCTTCAACCCGGGGCTGAGCCTGTACTCGATGAGCAAGGCGGCGCTGGTCGGCTTCAGCAAGGGGATCGCCCGGGACCTGGGGCCGCGCGGGATCACCGCGAACGTGGTGCACCCGGGTTCCACCGACACCGAGATGAACCCGGCCGGCGGCGGCCACGCCGACGCCCAGCGGGGCCTGACCGCGCTGGGGCGCTACAACACCGCCGAGGAGGTCGCCGGAACGGTGGCGTTCCTGGCCGGTCCGGCGGCCGCCAACATCACCGGGACCGCCGTCCTGGTCGACGGCGGGTCGGTCGCCTGATCGCGGCGCCCCCGGGCGGGGCCGGGGCGCGCGGCTCCGCTCCGCCGGGGCGGCGGCCCGGTCCGGAATGCCGTGAATCCGGCGGAACGGCCTTTCCGGGTTTTTGCAGTGCACCACGGAATGCGGAACCGGTTCCGTGTCCGAATCCGGCCACGCTCCGCCGACAGGCCTTAACGCGGTTCTTAATTCTGTTCACCGAGAGCCGCGGTTGTTAACCGGCGGTTTCCTTGCCATGATCCTTCCGCCCGGCCGGGCCGATCCCCCTGTCCAACCGAATATGGAGAATCGGGAGAACCGCCCCTGTGAACGCGCGCAAGCTCATCGCCGGAACGGCGATCGCGGCCCTCGCCGCCCTGCCGCTGCTCAGCGGTACCGCCATGGCCATCACGGCCACCCAGGGCAACGACAAGGCCTACACCACCTCCAGCGGCGCCAAGATCTCCGTCTACGACGGCGAGGACGACAACCGCACCGTCTACGGGAACTACTACCGCCAGGCCTCGGCCGGGACCGAGCGGACCCTGCACAACAAGAGCGGTTACAAGACGACCGCGACCAGCGGAAGCGGGTCCAAGATCATCAAGCTCCGCGTCTGCGAGAGCATCGGTTCCTGGCCCGATTCCTGCAGCGACTGGAAGGCCTGACCGCGGAGAGAACGGCGGCTCCGCGCGGAATTCCGAGAAACCCCCTTTTTTCGGTCCGTGCGGGGCCGCCGCCGGGACGGCCCGGCCTCCCGTCCGAACCACCACCGGGCCCGCGGGAAAGGCCCCCGTTCTGAGAAGAGAACCGAGAATGCCGCACGGCATCGCCGAACCGGCCCCTGCCGGCACCGGAGGAGAACCGGTGCCGCTTCAGATCCGCGGGGTGAGCCACCGGGTCGGCGGCCGCCTCCTGCTGGACGGGGTCGGGATGGAGGCCCGGCGGGGCACCTCCACCGTGATCACCGGCCCCAGCGGGAGCGGCAAGAGCACCCTGCTGGCCTGCATCACGGGCCTGACCGCTCCTGGCGGCGGCAGTATCCGCGTCGCCGGGAACGAGGTCACCCGGATGCGCGGGCGGGCCCTGGCCCTGATGCGCGGCCGGGAGATCGGCATGGTCTTCCAGGCCGGGGAGCTGCTGCCCGAACTCACCCCGGTGGAGAACGTCGCCCTGGCCGGGCTGCTGGCCGGCCTCGGCGCGGAGCGGGCCGCCGAGCGGGCCCGCGCCCTGCTGGCCGAACTGGACGTCGCGACGGAGGCCCGCACCACCGCGGAGCTGTCGGGGGGCGAGCACCAGCGCACCGCGGTGGCCCGGGCCCTGATCACCGAGCCCTCGCTGGTGCTGGCCGACGAACCCACCGGCGCACTCGATCCGGACAGCCGGGACAAGGTCGCCGAGCTGCTGTTCGCCCTGCCCCGGCGGCGCGGGTGCGCGCTGGTCGTCGTCACCCACGACCGGGATCTGGCGGCCCGCGGCGACAGCGTGCTCCGGCTGGAGGGCGGGCGGCTGCGCGAGGCGGACCGATGAGCCGCGGCGGCCCTCCGGGCCTGGCGGCGGTCCTCGTCCGCCTGGGGCGCACCCGGGCCGGCGGGGCCCCGGAGCGGGTCCGCCGCGCCGTGCTCGCCGCCGCGGCGGCCGCTCTCACCGCCGTGCTGCTGGGCGCCGCGGTGATCGCGGCGACCTTCGAGGGGCGGGCCCTGCGCGAGGCCCAGCGCCAGCCCGTCATCGCCGCCTCCGCCGAGCAGGCGGCGGCCTTCTGGGGGGAGCGCCCCGACAGCGCCGGGCGCTGGCAGCACTCGGTGGTCTACCTCGACGGAGCCGGCTCCGGTGCGCCGCCCCCGCCCGGGCTGCCGGAGTGGCCCGCGCCGGGCGAGGCGTACCTCTCCCCGGCACTGGCCGCCGCCGAGCCCGGTATCACCGGGCGCTACGGCCGGCACGCCGGGGACATCGGCCCCGAGGGGCTGCTCTCCCCCGCCGAGCGCCTGGCCTATGTCGGCCTGCCCGAGGACGCCGCGGTCCCCGAGGACTGGATGTACCCGATCACCGGGTTCGGCCCGCCGGGCTCGTATCCGTTCGGGGAGGGCATCACCTTCACCCCGGCCGCGCCGCGGCTGATGGCCGCGGCCTACCTGGTGTTCGTGGTCCTGCCCGCCGGGGCCCTGTTCGTGGTGGCGGCCCGCTGGGCGGCGGCCGGGCGGGACCGCCGCGACGCGCTGCTCACCGCGCTGGGCGCGGGCACCCGCCACCGGTTCCTGGTGGGGCTGTCCTCCTGCCTGCCCCCGATCCTGGCGGGCGCCGCCGGGGCGGCCCTGGCCGCCGTCCCGCTGCTGCTCTCCGACGTCCGGGTCCCGGGGATCGACTACACCGTGCGCGCCGCCGACGTGCGGCGGGACGGGTGGCTGCTGCCCGCGGCGGCGGCGGTGTCGGTCGCCGCCTGCGCGGCGGGGTGCGCCGCGCTGCACGCCCGGCGGGCCCGGCGCGGGGCGGTCCGGCCCCGCCCGGTGCAGGGGCCGGTGGCGACCTGGAAGATCGCGCTGTTCGCGGTGGGGGCGGCGGCGGCCTCGGCGGCGGCCCTGTTTCCGCCGGGGAGCGGTCTGGCGGTCCCGGTCTACGCGGCCGGGCTGGTCGCCGCGCTGGCGGCGGCCCCGTCGGCGATGGCGGCCGCGACGGCGCGGGCGGGTGCCGCGGCGGCCCGCCGGGGGCTGCGCGCGGGCCGTCCCGCGTGGATCGTGGCGGGGCGCTGGTGCGAGCACCGGCCGGGGGTGGTGGCCCGGCTGGTGGCCCCGGTGATCATCGGTGTGGTCACCTTGGTCAACGTCCATTACTTCCTGGCGTCGGAGACGCTGACCTCGTTGGAGGCCCGTCTGGCCAATGAGCGCGTCGGCGACGGCGCTCTGCTGCTGAGGGCGCACGCCCTCGACGCCGGGCGGATCGCGGAGGCGGGCCGGGCCCTGCCGGAGCGGGCCCGGCTGGTGGCCGTGGACACCGCGGGGGGCGGTCCGCCGGTGCTGCGGGCCCCTTGCCCGACCCTGCGCTCCCTGGGCCTGGGGTGCCCCGGGCGGCCGGCCCCGCTGGAGCCGGGGGCCGGGGACGTGCGCCTGGCCGAGCTGCGCGCGTGGCAGGTCGGGGGCGATGCGCTGGTCCATGCGGGCCCGGTCCCGCCGGAGGAGGGGGAGCTGGAGCGGCTGGTGGTGCTCTCTCCGCTGGAGGACCCCCTGACGAGGCCGGGGGTGCACAACGCGGTGCAGCCGGTCCTGGGGCCGACCACCCAGGTGGAGCGGCTGGCCTCGCTGGAGATGACCCCGGCCAATGCGCGGCTGTCCGAGTGGGGGGTGCTGCTGGGGACCTGGGGCATGGCCCTGCTGGCGGCGGCGGGGCTGATCGGGGCGGGCGGCAACTTCGTGGAGGCGGCGCGGTCGACGGCTCCGCTGAGCGCGCTCACCGGCCGCCGCCGCTGGTACCTGGGGGTCGCCTCGGGGTTCCTGGCGGCTCCGATGGCGGTGTCGGCGGTCCTGGCGGCGCTGCTGAGCCTGCCGCTGGGCACGGTGGTGCAGCAGAACCGCCAGGTGCCGGTGGCCCCTCCGGACACGCTGGCCTCCATCGCGCTGGGGGCCGTGGTGCTGGCGCTGGCCTTCGGGGCGGCGGCCGGGCTGCTCTCGGCCCGGGTCGCGGCTTCGTGGCGGCCGGGCCGGGAGTGAGGCGCCGGGGCCTGCGGGGCCCCGGCGGCCGGGTCAGAGGGAGAAGCGGCCGGTGAGCCACCAGTCGATGTAGGTCTCCAGGCCGGGGGCGACCCATACCCGGTCGTCGGTCTCGTGCTTCCAGGCGAACACCCCGGCCGGGTCGGGGCGGCCGGCCAGGATGCGGTGGGCGAAGAGGTCCCCGTTTCCGGCGTCACCGAAGAAGAGCAGCGGTTCGAAGGGCATGTACAGCCCGGCGAGGGCGGGGGAGCGCATCCGCCGGTTCTCCTCGGCGATCCGCCGCGCGCTCCAGACCAGGCCGAGCCCGTACTCGCCGTCGATTCCGTCGCTCTCCCGCAGCAGTGCGGCGAGGTCGGCGGGGAGGGGGCAGCGGACCGCCCGCTCCGCGGCGCGGAGGTCCTCTTCGCGGGCGGGGGCGGTGGTCTGCAGGAGGTGTCCGTAGGGGCGGGTGCGGAGGCGCGCGGGCAGGCTCTGCTCGGCGGGGTCGTTCTCGGTCGGCATGCCGGGCAACCTATCCGCGGGCGGGGACGGGGCGCGGGGCGGGGCGCCGCGGGTCGGCGGCGGGCCAGGGCGAGGAGTTCGTCGACCGGCCACCGGTCGTCGGCGCGGGCGATGCCGGGCCAGGCGCGCGGGGAGAGCAGGGCCCGGGGGAGGGTTCGACGCCGAAGGCGCGGTAGAGCCTGCGCCCGCTCGGTCCCCGGGGCGGAGGCGTTCCGCCGGGGGCTGAGAGGCTGTCGGGTGTGCGGGTGGTCGCCCGGAGCGCCCGGCTAGCGGACCGCCCCGTTGGTCTTGGAGTCGCGGGGGTATCAGGGCGCCCTGACACCCCCGCGACTCCAAGATCAACGGGGAAGTGGGACGGCCGGTCCGCCTCCTCTCCGCGCCGGAGGGGGGAGCGGTGTACCGCCCGGGCGGCCGTCCCATAGGGTTCCTCGGATGGTGATCTCTCATGATGTGGACGGGGACGGCCCCGCGGTGGTGCTCCTGCACTCCGGGGTGTGCGATCGGCGGATGTGGGACGCGCAGTGGCCGGCCCTGGTCGGTGCCGGCCACCGGGTGGTCCGCCCCGACTTCCGGGGGTTCGGCGGGACGCCCGCGCCGGACCGGCCCTACGGCGACGCCGAGGACGTGCTGGACCTCCTGGACCGCCTGGGCATCGCGCGGGCGGCCCTGGTCGGATCCTCCTACGGCGGGCAGGTCGCCCTGGAGGTCGCCGCGCGGTGGCCGGACCGGGTGAGCGCCCTCGCCCTGCTCTGCTCCGCCTTCCCGGGGCACGAGCCCTCCGCCGAGCTCGCCTCGGTCGGTGAGCGGGAGGAGGCGCTGCTCGACGCGGGCGACATCGCCGGCGCGACGGAGCTGATGGTCGAGACCTGGCTGGGGCCGGAGGCCGGCGAGTCCGCGCGCGAGGCGGTGCGCCGGATGCAGCGGCACGCCTTCGAGGTGCAGGCGTCCGCGGCCGAGGAATTCGAGCCGGAGGAGGCCGAGGTCGATCCGGCGGCGGTCCGGGCCCCCTGCCTCGCCGTTTCGGGCGCGCACGACCTGCCGGACTTCCGGCGGAGCGCCGCCCGGCTGCCGGACCTGATCGCCGGCGCCGAGCACGTCGAACTGCCCTGGGCGGGGCACCTCCCCGGCCTGGAGCGGCCGTCGGAGGTCGCGGAGCTGCTGGTCGGCTTCCTCAAGGAGAGGGGCACCGGGGGCTGAGCCCGCCGGCGGTGCGCCGGGGCGGGCGGCGCCGGGCGGGGAGGGCCTCTCCCGGCCGGCGCCGCCCCGGTGCGGCTCCGGAGCGGGGCGGGAGGGGGTACGGTCTCCCTGCCCCGCACGGACCGGTTTCGGCTTCCGGCCTGTACTCCCGGTGCCCTCCCGGGGCGCCGCGGTGCCCGGGGCCCGTGCCCGCCGCCCTCTCGCCGCGTCTGGAGACCCGTGTACACCTACCCGTCCCCGCAGCCCCGGCAGCCCTCCGCGCGGCTCTCCGGCTCCGCGGTCACCGCGTTCGTCCTGGGGCTGCTCAGCGTCGTGACGACGCCGCTGTTCGGGCTGTTCGCGCTGGTGCCCGCGCTGGCGGCGCTGATCGGCGCCTACGCCCTGCGGGTCACCCACGTGGAGCGGCTGCGCGGCCGGGCCCTGGCGATGTGGGGGTTCTGGCTCGGGGCGGCGTTCTTCCTGATCGACGTCCTCCTGCTGATGCTGGGGTTCGTGGGCATGAAGCTGGAGGGGTGAGGCCCGGCCCGCCGGCCCGCGCGCGGGCCGGCGGGCGCGGGTCAGCCCCGGGAGCGGTGGACGCGCAGCGGCCCGGCGCTCTGCGCCACCGGCATCAGCTCGATGGCGTTGATGTTCACCCGGGCCGGGCGGGAGGCCGCCCAGTGCACCGCGTCCGCGACGTCCTCGGGGGTGAGCGGGTCGGTGTCCTCGTACGGCGCGGCGGCGCGCTCGGCGTCGCCGGAGAAGCGGACCGCGGAGAACTCGGTGCCGCCGACCAGGCCCGGGTCGACGCAGGTGACGCGGACGGCCGTGCCGTGCAGGTCGGTGCGGAGGTTCCGGCTGAACTGGTGCACGAACGCCTTGGTCGCCCCGTAGGCGTTGCCGCCGGGGTAGGGGTAGTGGGCGGCGGTGGAGCCGATGTTGACGATGTGGCCGCGGTTCCGCTCGACCATGCCGGGCAGCAGGGCGCGGGTGCAGTACATGAGCCCGGCGCAGTTGGTGTCGAGCATGCGCTGCCAGTCGTCGGGGTCGGCCTCCTGGGCGGGGCCCAGCCCCAGGGCGAGGCCGGCGTTGTTCACCAGGACGTCCACCTCGGCGAAGGGGGCGGGCAGTTCGGCCGCCGCCCGCTCCACGGCGGCGCGGTCGCGCACGTCCAACCGGACCGGGTGGACGTTCTCCTCGCCCAGTTCCCTGCGGAGCTCGTCCAGGCGCTCGGTGCGGCGGGCGGCCGCCACGATGCGGGCCCCCTCGGCGGCGAAGCGGCGGGCGATCGCGGCGCCGAACCCGGAGCTGGCGCCGGTGACGAAGACGGTCGGCTGATGGTCGTTGCTCATGGGGCGATTGTCCCGCCCGCCTCGGCGCGGCGGGCGGCCGCCTCCCCGATCAGGGCCTCCAGGTGCGGGTCGAAGTCCTCCGGGCGCTCCAGGTTGGGCAGGTGGCCCGCGCCCGGAACGGCGGCCAGGCGGGCGCCGGGGACCAGGTCGCGGATGAGCCGGGCGTCGGAGAGCGGGGTGAAGGGGTCCTCGGTTCCGGCGACGACCAGGGTCGGGACGGCGGCCTTGCGCAGCGAGGGCCGGTGGTCCGGGCGCTGCGCCCGGCCGCGCAGCGCCGCGGCGGCCCCCTCGGGCGGCGCGGACAGCATCATCTCCAGCACGTGCTCGGCGACGCGGGGGCGCTCGCGGCGGGTGCGGGCGGAGACCATCGAGTCGAGGACCTCGCGGGCGTAGCCGGACATGCCCTCGGCGAGCAGCCGGTCGGCCGCGGCGGCCCGGCGGGCGCGCCCTTCGGCGGTCTCCGGCGGGGCGGAGGTGGCGGCGAGGACGAGGCCGCGCACCCGCTCGGGGAAGAGGCGGTGGAACTCCATGGCGATCTGGCCGCCCATGGACAGGCCGCCGACGACGGCGCCGGGGAGGCCGAGCAGGTCCAGCAGGGCCGCGGCGTCGCGGGCGAACTCCGACAGCGGGCAGGTGCCGCCGCGGACCGTGCTCTCCCCGTAGCCGCGCAGGTCGGGGACGATCACCCGGTGCCCGGCGGCGGCCAGGCGCTCGGCCTGGGGGCGCCACATGGTGCGGTCGAAGGGGTGGCCGTGCACGAGCAGCACCGGAGGGGCCGCTCCGTTCCGCGGCCCGCGGTCGTCGTAGGCGAGGGTGATCCCGCGCAGGGAGGCGGTGGGCATGCCGGGTCTCCTTCCGGGTGGCGGTGGGTACGGGGCGACGCTAGGCGCCCCCGGAGGCTCGGTGCAATAGTGTGGATTGCTCTCGGTGCAATGCGAGATCGCGCCGAGACGGAACCGGGGAGGGGCGCATGGAGGACTACCGGGCGATCGCCGACGGCGTCGCGGCCGACATCGCGGCGGGGCGGATCCGCCCCGGCCGCCGACTCCCGCCGCAGCGCCGGTTCGCGCGGGAGCGGGGCATCGCCCCCTCCACGGCGGCCCGCGTCTACCGGGAGCTGGCCCGGCGCGGCCTGGTCACCGGGGAGGTGGGGCGGGGCACCTATGTGCGCGCGGGGCGCCCGCCGGCCGACCCGCCGCTGGCCGAACCGGGCGGGGCCCTGGTCGACCTGGAGCTCAACCACCTGCCGCCGGGGGAGTGGGGCGAGCGGATCGCCGAGGCGGTGGGCCGGGTGCTGCGCCGCGGCGCGCTGGAGGCGGCGCTGCGCCCGGCGGGGGCGGCGGGCGGCCCGGCGCTGCGCGCGGCGGCGGCCGGCACGGCGGCCCGGGGCGGCTGGGCGCCCGACCCGGAGGGGGTGCTGTTCGCCGGGAACGGGCGCCAGGCCATCGCGGCGGCGCTGTCCGCGCTGGTCCCGACGGGCGGGCGGATCGCAGTGGAGAGCCTGACCTACCCGGTTGCCAAGGGCATCGCGGCCCGGCTGGGCGCCGTCCTGGTTCCGGTCGCGGTGGACGCGGAGGGGATGGACCCCGAGGCGCTCCGCCGCGCGCACAGGTCGGCCCCGCTGGACGCCGTCTACCTGCAGCCGATCCTGCACAATCCGCTCGGCGCCACCATGCCGCCGCACCGGCGGGCCCGGATCGCCGCGGTCCTGGAGGAGCTGGACCTGCCGGCGGTGGAGGACGCGATCTACGCCTTCCTCAAGCCGGGGCCGGAGCCGCTGGCGGCGCGGGCGCCCGGGCGCGTGGTGCTGGTCGACAGCCTGTCCAAGCGGGTCGGCCCCGGGCTGACCGTCGGCATCGCCTGCGCCCCGCCGGCGCTGCGCGGCCGGGTCGCCGCGGCGCTGCGCTCCGGCGCGTGGGCGGCGACCGGGTTCGCCCAGGAGGCGGCCGCCGAGCTCATCGCGGACGGCGTCGTCGGCGAGCTGGAGGGGGCCCGGCGGGAGGTCGCGGCGCGCCGGCAGGCGATCGCGGCCGAGCGGCTCGCGGGTTTCGACGTCACCGCCGACGCGGGGGCGTTCCACTGCTGGTGGCGGCTGCCCGAGCCGTGGCGCGACGAGCCGTTCACCGCCGCGGCCGCCCGGCTCGGCATCGCCGTCAGCCCGGCCTCGGCGTTCACCGCGGTCCGGGGCGGGGCGCCGCCGGCGGTCCGGCTGGCCCTGGTCGCCCCGGAGGAGGCGGAGCTGGCATCCGCCCTGGACGCCCTCGCCCGCTTGGCCCGCACCGGCCCGGAGGCGGCCGGCCCGGACTGACCCCCGCCCGGCGTCCCCCGGATCCCCTGCGGCGCGGGAACACCGGTGGGGCCGAGGGGGGCGAGGGGGCGAGGGGGCCGAAGCCGCGGCCGGCGGCCTGGCCGCGCCGGAGACGCCGGCCGCGGCCGGGACGCCCCCGGACGCGGCCGAGGCCGCCTCGCGGGTGCAGGAGCCGACCGGGGCGCCGGCGCGGTCCTTCGCCGAGTGGGCCCGGGAGAACGCCGCGCTGTTCCGCTGAGCGGACGGCCGCGGCGGCGGTCCCGGACCGGCCCGCCGGTGCGGCGCGGGGGAGGGCCCGGCGGTCGGCCGCGCTCCGGCCGGCGGTGCGTGACCGCGCCGCCCGGTGCGGGGTAAGGTTCGCCTAACCGAACCCGGGTCCCCCCGGTCCCCCGGCCCGACGGGAGTGCAGATGCCCCTTCCCCGTACCGCCGCCGCGCTCGCCGCGGGCGCCGCCGCCCTGACCGCCCTGGCCGGATGCGGCTCCGGGGCCGCCGGCCCGCAGGGCGTCGAGGGCGAGACCCGCACCGTCTCCGGCGCCGGCGGAGAGGTCGAGGTCCCCGCCGACCCGCAGCGCGTCGTGGTGCTGTGGCGGCCGACCCTGGCGGCGGCGGTGCGGCTGGGGGCGGAGGTCGCCGGCACCGCCGGGGACCCCGGCGGCGACGGCGGCCTGGCGCCGTTCCTGCCGCCCGGCGAGGACGGCGCCGGCCTGGAGATCGTCTCCACCTCCTCCGCGGAGGACGGGATCGACCTGGAGAAGGTCGGCGCGGTCCGGCCCGACCTGATCATCGGAGTGGACACCGAGAACGGCGCCCAGGCCGGCATGCTCCCCGAGCTGGAGGCGATCGCCCCCACCGTGCTGCTGGAGTGGACCGGGACCGAGTCCTGGCGCGGCCACCTCGCCGAGGTCGGCGAGGTCCTCGGCCGCCAGGACGAGGCGGAGCGGGCCGAGCGGGAGTACACCGACGCGGTGGCCGAGGCCCGCGCCCGCATCGAGGAGGCGGCCGGTGACCCGGCGGAGCAGGAGGTCTCCCTGCTGCGCCTGCAGAGCGCGCAGGAGGTCCGCATCGAGACCCCGGACTCCTTCTCCGGGGGGATCGCCGCGGACATCGGGCTGGCCCGCCCCGAAGGGCACGCCGAGGCCGACGCCGGCCGCGACTTCATCTCCGAGAGCTACGAGAACCTGGAGCGCGCCGACGCCGGCGTGCTGTTCGTGATGTCCGGCAGCGGCTATCCCGAAGCGCCCGAGACCTTCGGCGGCGGCGTCTGGTCGGAGCTGGACGCGGTCCGGGACGGGCAGGTCTACGCGGTCGACTACGACGTGTGGGGCGCCTCCAACCACTACGCCGCGCTGCGCGTGGCCGACGAGATGGCCGCGGCCCTGGCCGGGGAGGCCGACCCGGCCCTGTGAGCCCGCCGCCCAGGCCACGGACCTCGGGTCGACCGGCTTCATCGCACCGCGGGCGGGCCGGGCCGGCGTCCCCCGGCCTCCCCTCCGGAGCCGGGGGCGGCTTCCCGCTGGACCGCTGCGCCGCCTGCGGCCGAGTCGCGCCGGGGCGCGGGGATAGACTCCTCCGGCGCCGGAGGCGAGGCGCCGACCGCCGCCGGGAAAAGGACTCGAGGAGACAGCGGAAGCCATGCAGACCCCCGACCCCACCGACCCGCACCCGCTCGGCGGCGGCGACCGCCGCTGCGTCTTCATCCGCCCCACGGTCACCTCGGAGCTGCTGGAGGCCGGCGAGTACACCTACTACGACGCCTCCGAGGACGAGGGCACCTTCGAACAGGACCGGATGCTCTACGCCTACGGTCCCGAGCGGCTGGTCATCGGCCGGTACTGCTCGATCGCGGCCGGCACCAGGTTCCTGCTCGGCGGCGAGCACGTCAGCAGCGGGCCCAGCGCCTACCCGTTCACGATCTTCCCGGGGGCGTGGCGGGAGGCCACCATGGAGGCGTTCCTGGCGAACAACCCCTCCCGCGGCGACACCGTGGTCGGCAACGACGTGTGGATCGGCCGCGACGCCACGGTCATGCCCGGGGTGCGGATCGGCGACGGGGCGATCATCGCCACCGGCAGCCTGGTCAACCGGGACGTCGCCCCCTACACCGTGGTCGGCGGGGTCCCCGCCAAGGAGATCCGGCGCCGCTTCTCCGAGGCCGACGCCGAGCGGATGTCCGCCGCCGCCTGGTGGGACTGGCCCGTCGAGGCGGTCACCGAGCACGCCGCGGCCCTGATGTCGGGCACCGTCGGCGAGATCGCCGAACTCGGCCGCCGGTACCGGCCGTGACCTCTGCGCCGGGCCCGGCCGGAGCCCCACCGGAGGAGTGCGCCGAGCTCCTGGTGCACGAGGTGGAGCGGGCCGGGCCCGGCGCCGTCGAGGCGGTGGTGCGCTGCCTGCGGTGGACCGCGTCGGGCGCCCGCTTCACCCGCGTCCGCGGCCGGGAGGCCGCCGTCGACCTGCGGGTCGCGCGGATCCTCGTGTACGGGCGCGAGGCCCCCTCTCTCGACCCGGTGTGCAGCGGAAAGGTCCTCCTCCGCGGCACCGGCGGAACGTCCCTCGCCCCGGGGGACGCGATAACCGGTTCGAACCGGCCGCCCGGCCATGGCAGCATGGGGCACCGCGAGGCCGGATAGCCGGGTAAGGACATGTGCGATCGCGCTGGGCTAGTCGGGCGCGTGTCATACCAATCTCACGTGTCGCCTCGCACCCGACCGGGTGGAACGCGGGATCGGGGATGTCTCCCCGGATCCGATCGCGAGGCGCGCGTACTCGCTGGGCCGTCGAGGGGCGACCGCGTGCCCTGAGCGCCCCCGGAGGGCTCTGAACGCGCGGACCCGGCCGCCCTCGCCCCGGCCGGACCCTGACACGCCGCAGCGCGGGTCACGCGAGGCTTCCCGATGCACGGGACGGCTTTCCGCCCGCCGCCAGGATCAGGTCGCGGTAGGGCAGCACCACCACCGGGTAGGCGTCCAGCCGGGTCCCCCGCTCCACCTCGGCCATCAGTTCCGCGGCCGCGGTCGCCCCGGTACGGCCGGGGTGCCGGTGGGCCGCCGGCATGGCCGCGTCCGGCCCCGCGGGCGTGGGGCCGGACGCGGCGGCCCGGGGCCGGGTGTCCGCGTCGTCTCGGGGGGCTGGCCGGTCGCCCCCGTCGTGCTCACACTCCCAGGAGGGCGCCGCCCGTCGCGTCGATGGTGCGGCCGGTGACCCAGCGGGCGTCGTCGGAGGCCAGGAAGGCGGCGATTCCGGAGATGTCGTCCGGGCGTCCGACGCGGCCCAGGGCGGCCAGTGAGGCGGCCCAGGCCTGGGCGTCGGGGTCGCCGCGCAGCCAGCCGGCGTTGGTGTCGGTGTCGACGATGCCCGGCGCCAGGGAGTTGACGGTGATGCCGCGCGGCCCGAGGAGCTGGGCGAGGTTGAGGGTGAGCGTGTCCAGGGCGCCCTTGGTGGCCCCGTAGGCCATGATGCCCGGCATCGCCAGCCGGGCGGTGCCGCTGGAGATGTTGATGATCCGGCCGCCGTCCCGGAGGCGCTCGCGGGCCTGCTGGACGATGAAGAGCGGTGCGCGGACGTTGGTGGCGAACAGGGCGTCGAACTCCGCCTCGGTGATGGTGTCCAGGTCCGGGCTGTTGCCGAGGGCGGCGTTGTTGACGAGGATGTCGACGCCGGTCCGGTCGGTGTGGTCGGCGATGGCCGTGTCGTAGGCGGCCCACAGGGCCGCCGCGTCGCCGTGGGCGCCGAGCGCGGCGGGCAGGGGGAATGCGGTGCCGCCTGCGGCGGTGATGGCGGCGACGACCCGGTCGGCGGCGTCGGGGCGGTTGGCGTAGCCGACGGCGACGGTGGCGCCGTCGGCGGCCAGGCGTTCGGCGATGGCGCGGCCGATGCCTCGGCTGGCGCCGGTGACCAGTGCGTTCTTGCCTTCGAGGGGTCTGGGCATGGCGGGGTCCGCCCTTCCAATATTTTTTGAGGGATCGTTCAAGAAAGACGGTAGCACGGTTTCTTGAACGATCCCTCTACAATCGGGGCATGGCCGAGAAGACCACCCCGCGCGGCCGCCCGCGCGCCTTCGACCGCGACGCCGCCCTGGCCGCCGCCGTGCGCCTGTTCTGGGAGCGCGGCTACGGGGCGGTCTCCCTCAGCGACCTCACCGCGGCCATGGGGATCCGCACCGGCAGCCTGTACGCCGCCTTCGGCGACAAGAAGAAGCTGTTCGCCGAGGCGGTGGAGGCCTACCGGCGCAGCCCCCAAGGCGACTTCGTCGGCCGCGCCCTGGCCGAGGAGGCCACCGCGCGCGCCGCGTTCGCCCGCATCCTCGACGAGGCCGCCCGCCGCTACGCCGACCCCGCGCACCCGGCCGGATGCCTGGTGATCAGCGCCGCCACCAACGTCGCCCCGGCCGACGCCGAGATCGAGGAGCTGCTGCGCGGAATGCGCAACGCCAACGTCGAGGCCCTGAACGACCGCCTGCGCACCGCCCGGGCGGAGGGCGAACTGCCGCCCGGGACCGACCCCCGCGCGCTGGCCCGCTACTACGCCGCCGTCGTGCAGGGCATGTCCCAGCAGGCCCGCGACGGCGCCGACGCAGAGGAGCTGGCCGCCGTCGCCCGGACCGCGATGGCGTGCTGGCCGCAGAGCTGACCGCCGGCGCCCGGGAGGGCGGGGAGGCCGGATGCGTTCCTGCGGGGCGCCGGTGCAGCGCTCCCAGGCCACCGGGACCGCTCCCCGCGCGGACGGCGGTCCGGGCCCGCTGCGCCGGCCGCTCTGCGTCCGGCCCGCCCCGGGCGTCTCCGGCTCCGGACACCGCGTCTGCTCCGCCGGCGGCGCCGCCGAGCGCATCGGGGACCCGGCCGGGGACCGGGAGGCCGAACGCATCGAGCGAGTGCCGCCGTACCCGCAGGGGGCGGGCCGCCCGAGCCGAACACGGCGCAGGCCCGGTGCCGGCGGCGCTCCGGGCCGCTCCGGTCACGTCACGGCGCCACCCACTCCAGCCACTCCCGCACCCTGGCCAGTTCGGTGACCCGGGCCTCCGCGACGGCGGCCTCTTCCATCATCTCCTCCCGCTCCCGCTCGCCGGCCTCCAGGTACCGGCGGCGCAGTTTCACCACCTGGGCGTAGGTCTCGGTGAAGACCGGGGTCGAGCCCTTGCGCAGGAGATAGGTGACCTGCTCCCGGTGCGGCTCGCGGCCGTCGCCGGCATCGATGCCGCGCGCCGTCGTGTACCGGCCGTCGCGGACCTCGGAGGGGTGCACGGTCTCGCCGTCGAGCGGCCCGCCGATCAGCGGAATGCGGTCCATCGCCGTCTCCCTTGCCATCGCCTTCGCCCCATCATGCTCCACGCGGCCGCGGCGGGGGGCCGGAACGGCTCGCGCCGACCCGGCGCAGCGGTCCGCCCGGCCGCCGGGGCCGAGGCGGCCCCGGCGGCGGCCGGCTCCCGGGGATCCGGCAGGGTGGGGCCATGGTGTTCTCAGCGGGAGCGGGCGGGCGGCGGCGCGCGGTGCGCGGGGCGGTGGCGATCGGCGCGGCGGTGCTCCTGGCAGGGGGACCGTGGGCGGCCGCGCCGGCGGCGGCAGGTGAGGGGCGGTCCGTCACCTCCTTCGACGCCGACATCTCGGTGACCTCCGGCGGCGTGGTGGAGGTCCGCGAGGAGATCACCTACGACCTGGGCGCGGGCTCCGGCGGGCAGGTCCGCCGCGACCTGCCCGGCAGCGGGAGCATCGACGGCGGCGGCACCAGGTCGTTCGAGCTGGACCGGGTGCGGGTGGAGGACTCCGGCGGCGTCGCCGCCACCGAGGTCCGGGAGGCCGGCGGGCGGACCGAGGTCCGCATCGGCCGGCCCGGCGCGGACCCCGAGCTGAAGGGCGAGAGGACCTTCGTCATCGCCTACGAGTACGGCGGCCTGCTGACCCTGGACGGAGAGGAGCGGCCGCGGCTGTTCCAGGACGTCATCGGGGACGGCTGGACGGTCCCGGTGGAGTCGGTGCGCGTCCGGGTGGCCATGCCCGGCGGCATCGGGTCCGCGGAGTGCTACGCGGGGGCGCCCGGCTCCCGGGCCGGATGCACGGACGCGCGACGCGACGGGGACCGGGCGGTGTTCACCCAGGACCGCGTCGAGCCGGGCGAGGCCTTCAGCGTCGACGTGACCGGTACGGCCGGTGAGATCGCCGTGGCCGGGGACCCGGGGCCCGCGGGCTCCGGTGGCCCGGGCGCGGGCGGGGTCGTGGCCGCCGTCGTGGTCACCGCGGCCGTCTTCCTGGTGCTCGGGGCGGTCGGGATGAACCTCGAAGCGCGCGCGGCGAAGGAGCGGGGCGCACGCGGCGGGCCCCGCTCCAGAGGCGGCATGGGCGGCGGCGGGGCCGGCGGGGCCGGAGGCGGTGGCGGAGCCGGGGGCGGCGGAGGCGGCGGCGGGGGCGGCTGACCTCCGGGCGGAGCACCGCACCGGGCCGCCCGCGCACGGCGACACCCGCGAGGCGGCGCAGGCGGGGTGCGGAGGGCGCGGCCCACCAGCCGTATTCGCGGAGCCGCGCTCTCCTGCGCACGCCGCCGTCGAGCGTGCGGTACTCCGCCACCGGCGCGAGGGCGGCCGCCTTGCCCCTGTCACCGCCTCCGTCGGACACCGCCCCCGCCGGATCCCGACCGCCCTGCCGCTCACCCGCGCACCGAGCGGGCCGAGCCGGACCCCCTGGAACAGCATCACCGCCTCTGCGCCGGAGAAGACCGGGCCGAAGAGCGTCCGCCACGGCTCCGGGCGGGACGGGCAGACCAGGGCGCCGACCCGGCCGAGCGGGAGCGGCGACCGCACGGCGACGGCGCACACCGGCGGCCCGGCGGCGGAGCCCGGCAGGCGCAGCGCGCGGGCCCGGCCCTGCTGCACCGCGTCGACCCCGCCGTCGGCCTCGGCGAACACGGCTTCGCGGCGCTCGCGGAACGGGCGGCCGCGCTCCCGCCGGACGGGAGGCGGTGACCGCCGCCGGGCCCCGAGGCGCGCGGGGGAGGCCCGGGAAAAGGGTCAGCCGCCCCGGTGGCGGGCCCAGGCCACCGTGAACGGCAGCGACGCGAGGATCCACAGCAGCGCCGTGCGCATCTGATGCGTCGCCGCCTGCGAGCAGTAATCGGGGTCGTCGTAGAACCTCTGGCTGACGTCCAGGGCCCTGCCCATGCCCACCTCGCAGGAGGGCCCTGAGCCGTACTCCTCGCCGTTCCAGGGGACCGGCCCGATCAGCAGGAACAGCGCCACCGTCCAGCAGATGACCGCGGAGGGGGCGGAGAACCACGGCCTGGCGGGTTTTCTGTCCATTTTCACCTTTCCGTTCCTGCGGCCGCTCATTCAACCAGACCCGCGCCGCGCGGAGCCGTGCCGGGGCGGGGAGCGTCGCCATCGGCGGGGAGGGGGCCGCGGCGATGCGCCGAGAGGGGAGAGGGGAAGGAGGGAAAGGGGCCGCCCGGCTTCCACCCCGGGCGGCCCCGCGCCGCGCTCGTGTCTGACTCCGTGCGCCTGCCCCTGTCAGGGGGTCCCAGATTAGGGGCCGGGGGCGACAGTCGGGGGTCCGGCGCCCTCCCCTGTGGACGGGGCCGGTCCGCCCGCCGCACCGCCGGTGACCGCCCCTGCCCTGGGCGCCCCCCGGGGGCCCGCTTCCGCCGCCGGGCGGCAGGGGAGGAACGGGGCGGGCGGGGGAAGGAGCACACCGGTGGCCGCTCCCTCCCGCCGGGCCCTCTCCGGTCCGCCCCCGCCGCCGCGGGCCGGCCCGGGACCCGCGCCGCCGGGTGCGGCCGACCGCGCCCCGCTCCGGCGGAGGCGCGCCACCGCCGGTGACCGAGGACCGCTGCAGGCCCTGATGGGAGAGGTGGACATGCACGACGACCGCGTACAGGTGGAGGACCGGGTCGCCCGGGTCCTGGAGGAGCGGATCCGCCCCGCCGTGCACCCGGAGCGGGTGCCGATGGAGGTCGCCCGCTGGGACGCCCCGGGCGAACCGGTCCCGGTCGCCGAAGGGCTGGCCGCGCCCTACCGGCCGGCCGGGGCCGGCGAGGCCTGGGGCCCGCCGTGGGGCACCACCTGGTTCCGGATCCGCGGCGAGGTCCCCGCCGCCTGGGCCGGGCGCACCGTGGAGGCCCTGGTCGACCTGGGCTTCGACGAGAAGATGCCCGGCTTCCAGTGCGAGGGCCTGGCCTACACCGCCGGCGGCGCGGTGGTGAAGGGGCTCAGCCCGCGCAACCACTGGCTGCGGGCGGGCGCGCCGGCCGCCGGCGGGCAGCGGGCGGAGTACTTCGTGGAGGCCGCCGCCAACCCGGTGGTGCTGGGCCGCCCGCCGTTCCGCCCCACCGAGCTGGGCGACACCGCCACCGCCCCGAAGCGGCCGCTGTACCGGGTGGGCCGCGTCGACCTGGCGCTGTTCGACCCCGGCGTGTGGGAGCTGGTGCACGACATCGAGGTGCTCGACCAGCTGATGCGGGAGCTGCCGGTCGACTCGGCCCGCCGCTGGCAGGCGGTGCGCGCGCTGGAGCGCGCCCTGGACGCGGTCGACCTGCAGGACGTCGGCGGCACCGCGGGGCGGGCCCGGGAGGCCCTCGCGCCGGCGCTGGCCGCCCCGGCCGAGGCCAGCGCGCACCGCGTCTCCGCGGTGGGCCACGCCCACATCGACTCGGCCTGGCTGTGGCCGCTGCGCGAGACGGTGCGCAAGGTGGCGCGGACCGCGGCCAACGTCACCGCGCTGATGGACGACCACCCGGGGCTGGTCTTCGCGATGTCCCAGGCCCAGCAGCTGGAGTGGATCAAGGAGCACCGCCCCGAGGTCTACGCCCGGGTCAAGGAGAAGGCCGCCGAGGGCCGGTTCGTGCCGGTCGGCGGCATGTGGGTGGAGGCCGACACCAACATGCCCGGCGGTGAGGCGATGGCCCGCCAGTTCGTGCTCGGCAAGCGGTTCTTCGCCGAGGAGTTCGGGGTGGACACCCCCGAGGTGTGGCTGCCCGACTCCTTCGGCTACTCCGCGGCGCTGCCGCAGATCGTCCGGCTGGCCGGGGCGCGCTGGTTCCTCACCCAGAAGATCTCCTGGAACCGCACCAACCCCTTCCCGCACCACTCCTTCCAGTGGGAGGGCATCGACGGCACCCGGGTCTTCACCCACTTCCCGCCGGCCGACACCTACAACTCCGAGCTGTCCGGCGGGGAGCTGGCGCACGCGGCCCGCAACTTCCGGGACAAGGGCGCGGCCACCCGGTCCCTGGTGCCGTTCGGGTGGGGCGACGGCGGCGGCGGGCCCACCCGGGAGATGCTGGGCCGCGCCGACCGGCTGGCCGACCTGGAGGGCTCGCCGAGGGTGCGGCTGGAGCGGCCCGCGGAGTTCTTCGCCGCCGCCGAGGAGGAGTACCCGCAGGCGCCGGTCTGGGCCGGCGAGCTCTACCTGGAGCTGCACCGCGGCACCTACACCAGCCAGGCCCGCACCAAGCAGGGCAACCGGCGCAGCGAGCACCTGCTGCGCGAGGCGGAGCTGTGGGCGGCGACCGCGGCGGTGCGCACCGGCGCCGCCTACCCCTACGACTGGCTGGAGCGGATCTGGAAGCAGGTGCTGCTCCACCAGTTCCACGACATCCTGCCGGGCACCTCGATCGCCTGGGTGCACCGGGAGGCCGCCGAGACCTACGCCGGCCTCGCCGCGGAGCTGGAGGAGGTGATCGGCGGCGCCCAGCGGGCCCTGGCGGCGGGCGCCGGCCGGGGGGACCGGGGCGCGGGGGCGGAACTGGTGTTCAACGCGGCCCCGCACGCCCGGGGCGGGGTGCCCGCACTGGGCGCGGCCCCCGCCCCCCGGCCCGGCCCCGCGGTGCGGCACACCCGGGACGGCGCCGCGCACGTGCTGGACAACGGGGTGCTGCGGGTGGTCGTCGACGCCGGCGGGCTGCTCGCCTCGGTGCGCGACCTGGCCGCCGACCGGGAGGCGCTGGCCCCGGGCGAGCGCGGCAACCTGCTCCAGATCCACCCGGACTTCCCGAACATGTGGGACGCCTGGGACGTGGACTCCTTCTACCGCAACACCGTGCGCGACCTGGCCGAGGCCGAGGAGGTCGAGATGGAGGACGCCGGGGGCGGCGGCGTCGCGGTCCGGGCGCGCCGCCGCTTCGGGGCGTCCTCGGCGGTGCAGTGGACGGTGCTGCGGCCCGGCGCCGCCCGGGTGGACCTGGTCACCGAGGTGGACTGGCGGGAGGCGGAGAAGTTCCTCAAGGCCGCCTTCCCGCTGGACGTGCGGGCCGAGGACGCCGCCTCGGAGATCCAGTTCGGGCACGTGCGCCGCCCGGTGCACACCAACACCTCCTGGGACGCGGCCCGGTTCGAGACGTGCGCGCACCGCTGGATCCGGGTGGCCGAGCCCGACTACGGCCACGCCCTGGTCAACGACTCCACCTACGGCCACGACGTGTCCCGGCGGGTGCGCCCGGACGGGGGCACCACCACCGCGGTCCGGCTGTCGCTGCTGCGCGCGCCGCGCTTCCCCGACCCGCGCACCGACCACGGCGTCCACCGGTTCGGCTATGCCCTGGTCCCCGGCGCGGAGACGGTGGACGCGGCGCGCGAGGGCTACCGGATCAACCTCCCCGAGCGGCGGGTGCCGGGGAGCGGGTCGGTGCCGCCGCTGGTGGAGACCGACCACCCGGGCGCGGTGGTGGAGGCGGTCAAGCTCGCCGAGGACCGCTCGGGCGACGTGGTGGTGCGGCTGTACGAGGCGCGCGGCGCCCGCGCCCGGGTGCGGGTCGGCTTCGGCTTCCCGGCCGGCGCGGCGTCCCGGGTCGACCTGCTGGAGCGCCCGCTGGACTCGGCCCCGCCCCCGGCGGCCGAGGAGGGCGCGGTCCGGCTGGAGCTGCGCCCGTTCGAGATCGCCACGCTGCGGGTGGAGCGCCGCGGCTGACCCTCCCGGGAGGGGCGGCGGCGGGGAGCGCCCCCGCCGCCCGCGCCCCGCCCTCTTCCCCGGGCGCCCCGGCGGTCCGCGGCGCCGGGGGCCGGGGGCGGAACGCGCAGCGGCGGCGCCCGGGTCCGGGAGGGACGCGGGCGCCGCCGCTGCGGGGGGAGGGAGGGGAGGGGTCAGATCCCGAGTATCCGCTCGACCCCGGCCAGGCCGAAGTCGATGAGGAACACCCCGGTCAGGATCCACATCAGCCAGCCGACCTCGCGGAACCGGCCCATCGCCGTCTTGATGACGGTGTAGGAGATGATGCCGGCGCCGATGCCGGTGGCGATGTCGTAGGTGAACGGCATCAGGGCGATGGTGAGGAACGCCGGGACCGCGATCGAGATGTCGTCCCAGTCGATGGCCTTGACGCCCATCATCATCATGGCGCCGACCAGCACCAGCGCGCAGGACGCCGCCTGGCCGGGGACCATGCCGAAGACCGGGGAGAACAGGATCGCCAGCAGGAACAGGCCGCCGGTGACCACGCTGGCCAGGCCGGTGCGGGCGCCCTCGGTGACGCCGGCCGTGGACTCCACGAACACCAGGGTGGCCGAGGAGCTGGTCAGGCCGCCGGTGACGGCGCCGGTGCCGTCCATCGCCAGGATCTGGTTGGTGCGCGGCATCTGGCCCTTGTCGTCGGTCAGGCCGGCCTTGTTGCCCACCGCCAGGATGGTGCCCAGGGCGTCGAAGAAGCCGGCCAGCACCAGGGTGAACAGGATGACCGCGCTGCTCGCCACGCCGGCCTGGGACCAGGCGCCGAACAGGTCGATCTGGAAGAGCAGGCTGAAGTCGGGGGCGACGAACAGGGTGTCGGGCAGCCGGGGCACCGAGTCGCCCCAGGTCTCGTCGGGGAGGCGGAAGGCGTAGGTCACGGCGATCGCGATCACCGTGGCGCTCAGGATGCCGTAGAAGATCGCGCCGGGCACCTTGCGGGCCAGCAGGATCGCCGCGACCAGCAGGCCGATGATGAACACCACCACGGGCCAGCCGGACAGGTGCCCGGTGGTGCCCAGCTGGAGCAGGCTGCCCTCGCCTGCGCTGACGAACCCGGCGTTCTTCAGGCCGATCAGCGCGACGAACATGCCGATGCCCACGCCGATGGCGAGCTTGAGGTTGTGCGGGATCGCGTTCATCACCGCGGTGCGCACCCCGGTGACGACCATCACGATGATCGCGATGCCCTGCCAGACCACCAGGCCCATCGCCTGCGGCCAGGTCATCAGCGGCACCGCCTGGTAGGCGACCACGGCCATCACGCCGAGTGCGGCCGCCAGGGCGATGGGGGCCCGCCCCACGACGCCCATGAGGATGGTGGCGATGCCCGCGGACAGCGCCGTCATGGTGGTCAGCTGGGCGAAGGTCGGCGCGTAGCCGTTGATGTCCTGCGCGCCGCTGAGCACGATCGGGTTCAGGACGATGATGTAGGCCATCGCCATGAAGGTGGTCAGGCCACCGCGGATCTCCTGCCCGTAGCTGGAGCCGCGCTCGGATACGAAGAAGAACCGGTCGAGCCAGGATCGAGCGGTCCCGGAGGCCTGGGCCGGCTGCTCCGGCCCGGACCCCTTCGCGTCGAGTTGAGTCATGTTGCCCCTCCTGGAGGGATACGGAGCCGGGCTTGCCCTGCCCGGTCACCGGTAGTGGGGGGATCGTTACTTTACGTGTCGATCTTCGGCAAGGCCTGTCATGGCCGTGCCGTCGCGGGCCGGCCCATGGGGGCCGGTCCGGAGCCGGTGTACCTTACCGGCGGTCCGCGCCGCGGTGTGCGGCGGGGCCGTGCGGGCACCCGGGGGTGTCCCGGTGCCCGGCGCCCTGGTTCCTCCTGGGTCCGGAGGGGTCGAAACGGTATGGCTGCCCGCCCCGGCGACCGAGGGCGCCGGCGGACCGGGGCGGGCAGGTCTGCGCCCCGCCGGGTCCCCCTCGACAGGGGACCGGCGGGAGGTTCTGTTGTCCGCGGGGCCTCCGGAGGAGGCCCCGCGGGGCGGCGGACGGGGGGCCGGGCACGCGCTCCCGGCCGCCCCGGTCCGCCGGGGGCGGAGCGTGGAGGAGGGGAACACCGGGCCGACCGAGCCCGGGGCCGAAGCCCCCGGGCACCGCACCGGCCGGCCCGCTCCACCACCGCCCCCGCATCACGGCCGCCGCAGCTCGATTCCCACGATGTCCTCCGGGCGGACCGGAGCGCGGGTGAGCGGGCGGCCGGTGGCATCGCGCACCGCGGCCACGATCGCCGGGGTGGAGGAGAGCGTCGGGGGCTCGCCCGCCCCGCGCAGCCCGTAGGGCGCGTGCGGGTCGGGGTGCTCCAGCACGTCGATGCGCATCGGCGGGGTGTCCAGGATGGTGGGGATGAGGTAGTCGGTGAACGACGGGTTCCTGATCAGGCCCTCCTCGACCTGCACCTCCTCCATCAGCGCCAGTCCCAGGCCCTGGGCGGCGCCGCCCTGGATCTGCCCGGCGAGCTGCTGGGGGTGCAGGATCCTTCCGACATCCTGCACCGCGTCCAGCGCCACCACCTTCACCAGGCCCAGCTCCAGGTCGACGTCGACCACGGCGCGGTGCACGCACATCCCGAACTGGGTGTGCGAGGAGCCCTGGCCCCGGGTCGGGTCGAGCATCTCGGTGGGCCGGTGGCGGTACTCCCGGGTCTCCTCGACGGCGGTGCCGCCGAGCAGCTCCGCCAGGGAGGCCAGCACCCCCTCGGTCTCGGAGACGAGCTTCCCGCCGGCCAGGGAGAGCCCTTCGCCGGAGTGCCCGGCCGGGATCACCCCGCGCTCCCGGGCCAGGTCGAACACCCTGCCGCGGACCGCCTCGCACGCGGTCTTCACCGCGCCGCCGGTCATGTGGCTCTGCCGGGACGCCGAGGAGGAGCCGGCCGAGCCCACCCGGGTGTCGGAGGGGTGGATCGTCACCCGCTCCACGCCCAGCTCGGTGCGGGCGATCTGGCCCTTGACGGTGACCAGGCCCTGGCCGACCTCGGCGGCGGCGGTGTGCACCAGCACCGCGGGCTCGCCGCCGATGACCTCCAGCCGCACCCGCGCGGTCGAGTAGTCGTCGAACCCCTCGGAGAAGCACAGGTTCTTCAGGCCGACGCCGTAGCCCACCCCGCGCACCACGCCCTCGCCGTGCGTCGTGTTGGACGTGCCGCCGGGCAGGGTCCGCAGGTCGGACGGGTCCTCCAGCTCCTCGCGGGCGGGCGGCATCGGCATGTCCCTGGAGCGCCGGAGCATCTCCGCCATGGGCAGCGGCATGTCGATCTCCTGCCCGGTGATGATCCGGGACCCCTGCGACATGGAGTTCTTGATCCGCAGGTCGACCGGGTCCATGCCCAGCTCGGCGGCGAGCCGGTCCATCTGCGACTCGTAGCCGAAGCAGGCCTGCACCGCGCCGAAGCCGCGCATCGCCCCGCACGGCGGGTTGGTGGTGTACACCCCGTAGGCGTCCACCAGCACGTTGGGCACCTCGTAGGGGCCGATGCCCAGCGAGGAGGCGACGCCGACCACCGCGGGGGTCGCCGAGGCGTAGGCCCCGCCGTCCAGGACGATCTCCAGGGTGGCGTAGAGCAGCGTGCCGTCGCTCTTCGCGCCGTGCTCGTAGCGCATTCTGGCCGGGTGCCGGTGCACGTGGCCGTAGAACGACTCTTCGCGGTTGTAGACGATCTTGACCGGCCTGCCGGTGCGCAGCGCCAGCATGCACGCGTGGATCTGCATGGACAGGTCCTCGCGGGCGCCGAACGCGCCGCCCACCCCGGCCAGGGTCAGCCGCACCTTGTCCTCGGGCAGCCCCAGGGCCGGCGCGATCTGCCGCTGGTCGACGTGGAGCCACTGGGTGGCGATGTACAGGTCCACGCCGCCGTCCTCGGCGGGCACCGCCATCCCCGACTCCGGGCCGAGGAACGCCTGGTCCTGCATGCCGACCTCGTAGTCGGAGGCGACCACGGCGTCGGCCCGGGCGCGCAGCTCCTCCACCGCGGCGCCGGAGGCGAACGCCCCGGTGCGGATCGGCTGGTGCCGGACCAGGTTGCCGCGCTGGTTGTACTCCTCGTGGATCTCCAGCGAGCCCTCTTCGTGTACCAGCGGGCACCCGGGGTCGAACGCGGCGGCGCGCGAGTCGGAGACCGGGTCGAGCACCTCGTAGTCGACCTGGATCCGGTCCAGCGCGCGGCGGGCGGTCTCCGGGTGGTCGGCGGCCACGATCGCCACCGCCTCGCCCTTGTAGCGCACCTTGCCGAAGGCGAGCACCGGCTGGTCCCGGTACTCCAGGCCGTAGCGCTTCTCGCCGGGCACGTCCTCATGGGTGAGCACCGCGTACACGCCGGGCAGCGCCACCGCCCCGGTGGTGTCGATGCCGAGGATCCGGGCGTGCGGGTGGGGGCTGCGCAGGGTCGCCCCCCACAGCATGTCCTCCATCCACATGTCGGAGGAGTAGGCGAACTCCCCGGTCACCTTGAGGGTGCCGTCCGGGCGGCGGGGGCTGGCGCCGATGCCGTCGGGGGTGGTGCTGGACAGATCGACCGGGGCCCGGGCGGTGCTGGGCGCCGTCACCGGTCCACCTCCTTGGTCAGCCTCCGGTGCGCGGCGCGGCCGGCCTCGGCCGCGGCCTGCTGCGGGACGGTGCGGAGCTCGTCGCGCTCCACCACGGTGCGGCCGCCGACGAGCAGGTGCTCCAGCGGCGGGGTGGGGCCGAAGGCCAGCGCCACCACCGGGTCGTCGATGACGTCGTAGCCGAACCCGTCGACGCGCCACAGCGCGACGTCGGCGAGCTTGCCGGCCTCCAGCGACCCCAGCTCGGCGTGGCGGCCCAGCACCCGGGCGCCGCCCAGGGTGGCCATGTGCAGCGCCTGGCGGGCGGTGAGCGCCTGCGGGCCCTTGCGGGCGCGCGCCATCAGCAGCGCCTGGTGGATCTCGCCGGACAGCGGGGTCAGCTCGCTGGAGGCCGGCCCGTCCACGCCCAGGCCCACCGGGACGCCGGCGGCCAGCAGCTCGGTGGTGCGGCAGATGCCCGCGCCCAGCCGGGCGTTGGAGGTGGGGCAGTGCGCGATGCCGGTGCCGGTCTCGGCGATGCGCGCGATGGCGGCGTCGGAGAGGTGCACCGCGTGCGCGAACCACACGTCCTCGCCCAGCCAGCCGAGCTTCTCGGCGTACTCCACCGGGGTGCAGCCGAACTCGGCGGCGCACTTCTCCTCCTCGTCGAGGGTCTCGGCGAGGTGGGTGTGGAGCCGGACGCCCTTCTCCCGGGCCAGTTCGGCGGCGCCGCGCATCAGCTCGGCGCTGACCGAGAACGGCGAGCAGGGCGCCGCGGCGACCCTGGTCATCGAGTCGAACGCCGGGTCGTGGTGGGTGTCGACGGCCGCGGCGGTGCCGGCCAGCGCGCCGTCGGTGGTCTCCACCACCGAGTCCGGCGGCAGGCCGCCCTGGGAGTGCCCGCGGTCCATGGAGCCGCGCGCCAGGTCCAGTCGGACGCCGACCGCGCGGGCCGCCTCCACCTCGGCGGCGGCGATGTCGCCCCGCCCGGAGGGGAAGATGTAGTGGTGGTCGGAGACGGTGCTGCAGCCGGACAGCGCCAGCCAGGCGGTGCCCGCGGTGGTGGTGCCGGCCACCACGTCGGCGTCCAGCCGGTGCCAGATCTCGTAGGATCCGACCAGCCACTCGAAGAGCGTGCCGTCGGTGAACAGCCCCTGGGTGGCCCACTGGTAGAGGTGGTTGTGCGTGTTCACCAGGCCGGGGGTGGCCAGGCAGCCGCGGCCGTCGATGCGCCGCGCGCCGGGGACCTCGGGGGCCGCGCCGGAGCCGACCCGGGTGATCCGCCCGTCCTCGATGACCATGTGGCCGACCGGGTACTCGGCGCCGCCGACGGTGGCGATGTAGGCGCCGTCGATGACGACGGTGCCCGCGCTGCTCTGTCCGGTGCTCATACTGCCTCCCCGGCCTTGGCGGCCTCGCGTTCGGCGGCGACCCGCACCGCGTCGATGATCTTCTCGTAGCCGGTGCACCGGCACAGGTTGCCGGCGAGCGCCTCGCGGATCTCGGCCTCGGCGGGCACGCCCCTGCCCGCGCCGACGGTGCGCGCGATCAGGTCGTCGGTCTGCACCACCAGGCCCGGGGTGCAGAAGCCGCACTGCACCGCGCCCATCTCGACGAAGGCCTCCTGGACCGCGCCGAGGCGCCGCTCCGCCCCCTCGCCGCCCTCTTCGGCCAGGCCCTCGACGGTGCGCACGTCGCGGCCCTCGCACTGGCCGGCGGCCACCATGCAGGAGCAGGCGGTGACCCCGTCCAGGTAGACGGTGCACGAACCGCACTCGCCCTGCTCGCAGGCGTTCTTGCTGCCGGGGAGCCCGAGCCGCTCGCGCAGCACGTACAGCAGGCTCTCGCCCGCCCACACGTCGTCGACGGAGGCCTTCTCCCCGTTGACGGTGAACGTCACGCGCATCGGGTGTCTCCTCTCAGGTCGTCGCGGTACTCGGCCGCCGACCAGCCGAGAGCGCGCCGCGCCATCACGCCGGCGGCGTGCCTGCGGTACTCGGCGGAGCCGCGCTGGTCGTCGATGGGGCGGGCCACCGAGGCGACCAGCTCGCCGAAGCGGCGCACCACCGGTTCGGCCGGCGGCGTGCCGCCGTCCCAGTCGAACTCGGCGGCGAGGAACTCCTCGGCCTCCTCGGCGCGGACCGGGGTGGGCGCCACCGACCCCAGGCCGGTGCCGACCGTGCGCTTCTCCGCGTTCAGCGCCAGGGCGAAGTTGGCGACCGCGATCACCATCGCGTTGCGGGTGCCGATCTTGGAGAACCGCTGCGGGCCGGCCGGGCGGGGCAGCAGCACCGCGGTGATCAGCTCGTCGTCCTGCCGGGCGGTCCTGCGCAGGCCGAGGTAGAACCCGCGGGCGGGGACCCGGCGCACGCCGCGCACCGACGCCAGCTCGATCACCGCGTCGGTGGCCAGCAGCGGCGCGTGGCACTCGCCGGCGGGCGAGGCGCCGCCGAGGTTGCCGCCGACGGTGCCCCGGTTGCGGATCTGCGGGGAGGCGACCGACCGCGACGCCTGCGCCAGGGCGGGGGCGTGCGCGCTCAGCTCGTCGATGATCCGGGTGTAGGGGACGCCGGCCCCCAGCCGGACGGCGTCGCCCTCGAAGGTCCACTCGCGCAGCTCGGCGATCCGGGTGAGGTCGATCAGGGCCTCGGGGCGGCGCTTGTCGAAGTTCAGCTCGACCATGACGTCGGTGCCGCCCATGATGGGCACCCCGGCGGGGCGCCCGCTCTTGGCGGCGAGCGCTTCCTCCAAGGTCGAAGGGCGCAAAAAATCCATGATCGTCCTCGTCGCTCGCCCGGTGCGGAGCGTGTCCGCCTCTCCCGTGTGGTCTACGCCGTGCGTGTATGTGAAGTAGACCACCGGGGAACCGGCGCCGACCACCCGGTGAAGCGCCGAACCGACCTGCTGGTCGGGGCCGGTGGTTGGTGGATTCCTACAACCGCCGGGTTTGAGTTAACGTGTCCGCCACACCGACGCTCCCGTCCGCTGTACGGGCCGCGTTCGGACTCCGCGACACGCCGGTACGAAGGGACGCCCATGCGGCTCGGCGAACTGCTCTCCCTGCCGCGGCTGAGGCTCCGGGTCCTCAGCGGCGGCGACCAGTCGGACCTGCCGATCCGCTGGGCCTACACCACCGACCTGCTGGAACCCGCGCGCTACCTGTCCGGCGGGGAGCTGGTGCTCACCGGCATGATGTGGCATACCCGCCCGGAGGACTCCGAGACCTTCGTGGCCTCGCTGGTCGAGGCCGGGGCGGCCGCGCTGGGCGCCGGCACCGCCCTGGGCGAGATCCCCGACGACCTGGTGCGGGCCTGCGAGCGGCACGGCATCCCGCTGGTGGAGGTGCCCACCGAGACCTCCTTCGGCGCGGTCACCGAGGAGGTGCTGCGGCTGCTCAACCGGAACCGCTTCACCACCATCACCGAGCGGCACGACCGGCACCGCAGGTTCATCGCGGAGGTCGCCGCCGGGGCGGACTTCCCGGAGGTGTTCGCGCACGCCGCCGACCAGGCGGGGGTGAACGCCTGGGTGGTCTCCAGCACCGGGCGCGCGGTCGCCGCGGCCGGCCCGGAGCTCGGCGAGGAGACCCGGCTGGAGATCGCGCACCGGGCGCTGACCGCGCCCTCCTTCCCGCGCGAGGTGCACGCCCCGGGCGAGGCCCCGCCGCGGGTGCTGACCGTGCTGCCGGTGCAGACCCGCGAGTCCCACCCGCTGGCCCGGTGGCTGCTGGTGTGCGCGGGCGACCACCGCTCCTGGGCCGAGGACGCCCACGAGACCGCCGCGGAGCTCTCCTCCATCGCGGTGCTGGCCCGCAGCCGCGAGGAGGAGCGGGCGCTCAACGACGCCCGGCACGCCGAGGGGCTGCCCAGGCTGCTCACCGGGCACCGGAGGGAGGAGGCCGCCGCGCTGCTGCGGGCCGGCGGCATGGCCGACCCGGAGGGCGCCCTGCACGTGGCGGTCAGCGCCGAGCTGGTCCCCGAGCCGCGCCTGCCCGACCTGGCTCGCCGGGTGGTCACCGAGCTGCTGGCCGGCCGCCCCGACACCGTGGTCACCGGCGACGGCGACGTGCTGGCCGTCGCCGCGGTCGGCGACGGCGAGGGGGCAGGGACGCTCCGCGCCGAGCTGGAGCGCGGCGCGCGCGCCCTGGAACCCGGGCTGACCGACTACCGGCTGGCGGTGGGGGTGGGCTGCACCGCCCGGCCCCTGGGCGACCTGCGCGGCGCCGCCGCCGAGGCGCGGCACGCCCGCCGCCTGGCCCGGCTGCGCGGCGGCCGCGTCCAGGTGGTGGCCGGGGACGAGATCGACACCCACGAGCTGCTGCTGGCCTCGGTCCCCGAGGAGATCCGCGACGCCTACCGGGAGCGGCTGCTGGGGCCGCTGCTGGCCTACGACCGCGACCACCGCTCCGACCTGGTGGAGACCCTGGAGCGGTTCCTGGAGCACTCCGGGTCCTGGCAGCGCTGCGCCAACGCGATGCACGTGCACGTCAACACGCTCCGCTACCGGATCGGCCGGGTGGAGGAACTGACCGGCCGCGACCTGGGCCGCCTGGACCACCGGGTGGACCTCTTCCTGGCCCTGCGGCTGCGCGACTAGGACCCCTCCGAAGCCGTGCGCCTGAGCACCCCTGACGAACTGCGTTTCGGCATGGCCGGAGCGGCCGTCTACCTGGCCGGCCGCCGGGCCCGGTGAGAGCCCCCTCCGCCCCTGCGGGGCTCCGCTCCGGGGAAGGGGCCGCACGGGGAGGCCCGGTTCCCGGCCGGTGCTGTGAGCGGGGCCGCAGGGCGGTCCACCGGACCCCGGCCGGCTTCGCCCCGGCCGCGCAGCCTGGTCGGCCCGGTGCGGGCGCGGCGGTCCCGTCCGAGGAGCGCCGTCCTGGACGCCGCGGCGGGCCTCCCCCTTCCGGCCCGCCCCCGTGCTCGCGCCGGCCCGGCGCCGGTGGGGTCAGCGGCCCGGGGTCCGGGTGAATCCGGCGATGACGATGCCTCCGACCAGCACGTGCTGCGAGGCCAGGATCACCTGAACGGCCGTTCCCCGCCCGCCCAGGACCGGCACCAGGGACAGCAGCACCACGGCGACGGCGATCACCGTCCACACCGTCCGGCCGCGGGCCGTGAAACCCTCCAGCAGGGCCAGCAGGGCCCACCCGGCCAGGGCCGAGCCGACCGAGACCGCGAGAACGGGAACGGGGCCGACCTCCATGGGAGGCCGCCCCGGAGCGCCCTGGGCGATCAGGGGGATGCCCAGGAGCGGGTCGGCCACGGCCCACACGGCCAGCGCCGCGGCGGCGGCCGCGACCACCGTCGCGGCACGCACCCGGATCAGGGAGAGGGCGGTGGAAGGGGCCCCGGTCACGGGCTCTCCCCCTCCTCCGGGCGGAGGGCGCCGTGCAGGACGATGGAGACCAGGTCCCGCGTCGACAGGCCCGTGGCCGAGGCCAGGCCGAAGGACCGCTCGAACAGCAGCCCGATCAGGAGCGCGGCGACCTGTTCAGGGGGGTGGGACATCCGGTCGCGCTCGGGCTCCATCAGCCGGGCCAGCGCGTTGCGGGCGGCGGAGAAGGCCTCGGCGCGGTCGGTTCCGGGCCCGGTGGGCACCTGCCTTCCCAGCGCGGCGGCGATGGCCCCGGCGCGGGTGATGTGGTCCTGCATGACGGCCGCGGCCCGGGTGAGGCGCCGGTCCGGCGTGCCCGCGAGTCCGACCGCCTCCACCTGCGCGGTGGCCTCCTTCATGCGCATGGCCTCCAGCAGGCACTCCCGGAGCAGTTCCTCCTTGTCGGCGAAGACCCTGAAGATCGTTCCCTCTCCGATGCCCGCGGCCAGGGCGATCTCGCGGGTGGTGACCGGGCGGCCGTGCTCGGCGAGCAGGTCCATGGTGTGGGAGACGATCATCTCCCTGCGCGCGTCCCGGTCCATCTGCGGTGCCCGGGAGCGGGAGGACGGCGGTTCCATGACCGCACCCTAACAGGAGTGAGTGCTCACTCCGGTTAAGGTGGGGGCATGATCGTCCTGACCGGCCCCACGGGCAACATCGGCACAGAGCTGCTGCTCCGGCTGAGCGCCGAGGCCGATCCGCCGCCGTACCGGATCGCCGCCCACTCGCCCGAGCGGTTGCGCGCCCGGCTGGGCCGGGACCTGCCCGCCGTGGCCTTCGACTACGACGACAGGTCCACCTGGCCGGCCGTCCTGGACGGGGCCACGTCCCTGTTCCTGCTGTTCCCGCTGCCGAGTCCGCGCACCGTGCGCACCCGGATGGAGCCTTTCATCGATGCCGCCGTCGCCGCGGGCGTCCGCCACATCGTGTACATCTCCGTCCCCGGGGCCCAGGCCGGGCCGATCGTGCCGCACAACCGGGTCGAGAACCGCATCCGGGCCGGCGGCGCCGACTTCACGATCCTGCGCTGCGGTTTCTTCATGCAGAACCTGTGCCGGGCCGTGTCCACGCACGGGGTGGACATCGTCGAGCGCGGTGAGGTGTTCATCCCCGCGGGGCGGGGGCGGACCGCCTTCCTCGACGCCCGGGACGTGGCCGAGGCGGTCCGCACCGTCCTGGACGACCCGGCGGCCCACGCCGGCCGCACCTACACCCTGACCGGGCCCGAGAGCCTGGACATGGACGAGGCGGCGTCCCTGCTCTCAACGGCCCTGGAGCGGCCGGTGCGCTACACCAGGCCGAGTCCGCCGCGCTTCGCCGCCCGCCTGCTCCGGCGCGGCGTGTCCTGGGACACCGTCGGGTTCATGGCGATCGTCTACACGCTCACGCGCTGGAACAGGAACGCCGCCCTGACCGCGACGCTGCCCGAACTGCTGGGGCGCCCGGCCACCACCATGGCGGAGTGGGCCCGCGACTACCGGGCGGTCTTCGACGAGCGCGCCTGGACCTGAACCGCCCCCGGCCCCTGGGAGGGCCGGTCAGGGCGGGTCGGGGGTGTCCGGCTCGCGGACGCCTCCGCACGGATGCGCCCCGCCCCTGCGCGGAAGGGGCGGGGGCGGGGCGCTCCTCCCGCCGGGGGGCGTCGCACCCGGCGGTGACGGAGAAGAGGACGCGGCCGGGGCCGGACCCTGCGCCGAAGCGCGCAGCGGCCTCAGGCGAGCTCGGCCGAGAGGGTGATGGTGGTCCCCGCCAGGGCCTGGCTGACCGGGCAGTTCTTCTTGGCGTCCTCGGCGGCGGAGGCGAAGCCCTCCCCGTCCAGGCCCGGCACCTCTCCCCTGACCCGCAGGTGGATACCGGTGATGCCCTCGCCCGGCTGGAACGTGACGTCCGCCGTGGTCTCGAGCCGGGTGGGCGGGGTGCCGGCGCCGGTCAGCCCGTGTGAGAGGGCCATCGAGAAGCAGCTGGAGTGGGCCGCGGCGATCAGCTCCTCGGGGCTGGTCTTCCCGTTCGCCTGCTCGGCCCGCGAGGGCCACGACACCGGCTGCGAGCCGATACCGGACGAGTCGAAGGAGACGGTGCCGCCGCCCTTGAGAAGCTCGCCCTCCCAGACGGTGTGCGCGGTCCGCGTGGTCGCCATGGTGGTTCCTCCGGTCTGTCGTGGACTGCCACTGGCCCGCTTCCGCGGGCGGCTCCCATCCGATCACATCCGGCCCCGTTCCACCGCCGGATCGGTCATCGGCCACCGGGTGTCGGAACCTGGCCCGCACCCGGCTCCGGCACGAGGGGCACCGCACCCCGCCTCCACCGGCCCGCGGAACGCGAGCGGCCGGCGGCCCGAGCCCGGACCGATGCGGCGCGGGGGTCAGGAGGCCGAGGCCTCCTCCGTGGAAGGCGGCCCGGCCGCCGCCGGGGCGCTCGGCGGTGCCGGGGCCGAGCCCGACCCCGATGGCCAGGGGGCCCGGTCCTGCCATCGCGGCGGTGCGGGGCGCCGCCGCGGCAGGGACGCCGCATCCGTCCGAAGGTTCGGATGATCGGTTGCGATCCGGTGACATGTCGTGCGTTCCCGGTTCCGCTGTGGCTACGGTGAGGACCCTCCGCCGGGTGCGGCGGGGATGGTCGCGCTCCGGGCCGGCTCCGAGCGCCTTGGAGGGAGGCCGATGGGGCTGGAGCCGCTGGAACCGTCCGATCCCGCACACATCGGCGGCTACCGGCTCACCCACCGCCTGGGCGAAGGCGGCATGGGCCGGGTCTACCTCGCCGCCACGCCTTCGGGGCGCCGCGTCGCCGTCAAGGTCATCCGCCCCGCCCTGGCCCGGGAGGGCGACTTCCGCGCCCGCTTCTCCCGCGAGATCGACGCCGCGCGCCGGGTCGGGGGATTCCACACCGCCCCGGTCGTCGACGCCGACCCGGAGGGGGACCCCGCCTGGGTCGCCACCGCCTACATCCCCGGCCCCACGCTGCACCACGCGGTCCGGGAGGAGGGGCCCATCGCGCCTCCCGCCCTGCACGCGCTGGCCGCCGGGCTGGCCGAAGGGCTCAAGGCGGTGCACGCCTGCGGGCTGGTCCACCGCGACCTCAAACCGGGCAACATCATCCTCGGCGGCGACGGCCCCCGCATCATCGACTTCGGCATCGCCCGGCCGCTGGACTCCGAGAGCCTGACCACCCGCGAGGCGGTGTTCGGCACCCTGCCCTACATGTCGCCCGAGCAGACCGAGAACTCCCACGTCGGCCCGGCCTCGGACATGTTCTCCCTCGGGACCGTCCTCGCTTTCGCCGCCACCGGGACCAACCCCTTCAACGGGGACTCCATGGCCGCGACGATCCGCCGCCTCATCGGCCCGCCCCCCGACCCCGGCGGCATCGACCCCGGCACCCGCGCGCTGATCGCCGAGTGCTGGAACCACGACCCGGACCGGCGGCCCACCCCCGAGGCGGTCCTCGCCCGCCTGGGCGCCCCGGAGGCCCGCGCCGCAGGGCCTCCGCCCGGCACCGCCCGGCCGCCCGCCGGCGGGCCCGAAGCGGCCACGCACCCCCCGGCTCCGACCCTCGTCGAGCCCGCACGCCGGGCCCCCGCGCCCCGCGCCGCGGCGGGAGGGCGGGCCGGCCGGGCCGGGGGAGGGCGGCGGAGAGCGGCCTGGGCCGCCGCCGTGGCCTCCGCGGCGATCGGCATCGCCGCGGGCGCCGTCGCCCTGCGGACCGGAGGCGACGGCGGCGGGCCCGGCTCCGCGCCCGAGACCCCTGAACCCGCCTCCATCCTCACCGGGCACGAGGACCCGGTGGACACGGTGGCGTTCAGCCCGGACGGCACCGTCCTCGCCACCAGCGACACGGGGGCCGACGTGCGGTTGTGGGACACCGGCACCCGGGAGCAGGCCACCACCCTCATCGAGGACGACTCCCTGCTGACCAGCGGGTCCCCGGTGCTGGCGTTCGCCCCCGACGGCACCGCCCTCGCCACCGGCGGCGAATCGGTCCGGCTGTGGGACACCGGCACCTGGGAGGAGAAGGCCGCCCTGGTCGAGGAGGACTGGATCACCTCGGTGGCGTTCAGCCCGGACGGGGACACCGTCGCCGCGAGCGACCCCGTCGGCAGGGTGCGGCTGTGGGACACCGGCACCGGGGAGGAGACCGCCTCCCTGGAGGGCCCTCCCAACTACGTGACCTCGGTGGCGTTCAGCCCGGACGGCACCGTCCTCGCCACCGGCGAGGCGGAGGACACGGCCGAGGTGTTCGAGGACAGCGACGGCGGGGCCGTCCGGCTGTGGGACCCCGGGACCGGCGACGAGATCGACGTCCTCGTCAAGAACGGCCCCTCGTTCGTATCGGTGGCGTTCAGTCCCGACGGCGGTACCCTCGCCGGGTGCACCGGCACCGTGCGGATCTGGGACACCGGCACCTGGCAGGAGGACACCTCGCTCCCGGAGGTGGCATGCGCGATATCGGTGGCGTTCAGCCCCGACGGCACCGTCCTCGCGGCCGGCGACCACGAGGGCGCCGTGCGGTTGTGGGACACCGCGACCTGGCAGGAGAAGACCGTGCTCCCGGGCGAGGAACGGGTGGAATCGGTGGCGTTCGGCCCGGACGGCGACACCCTCGCCGCCGGCCACGTCGACGGCACCGTCCGCCTGTGGGACGTCGGCTAGCCGTGCGACTGGCGTCGGGGGTCTCCGCCGGCCGTCTCGGATCCGGTCGGGCGGGGTTCCCGTCTTCCCCGTGGCCGAGTCCATCCGGGACCATGCGGCACGCCCTCGAACAGGCAGGCCAGGCCGGGCAGCCACATCGAGCGGGCCCTCCCCGCAGCGGCCAGGGCCGCGGTTCGGAGAGGTCGGCGACTTCCGTCCGCCGGGCTCCAGGCAGGCCACGGAGGCGGGGGCGCGCCACCGGGGCGGCGGCCTGGTGCTCGGCGGTGTGGGCATCACAGGCCGGTTCCTGGGTGCGCCGCTCGGACGGCCGGGTGCGCGCCCGCTCCTTCCACAGCACCCCGGGGCCCTGGCCGCCCTGATCACCGGACACCTCGACCTGTGACGCGGTGCTCGGACCGCCGCCGGGCTCGCGGAGCCGGGGCGGCTGCACGACCGTGTCCGTGCCGGACGGGCGGCAGCGGCGCGATCCGCGGCCGACGAGGTGGGGCCGGGCCCGGTGGCCGGGGCCGGTCCTCCGAAGGAGCGCGGCCGGCGGCCGCGAGCGGGGGGAGAGGCCGCTGCGCCCATGCGCGCCGGCGGGGACCGCCGGAGGTGCCTTGCGGCCGGGACGTGCGGGCGGCCGGGGCGCCCTGTCCGGCGCCATGCGACGAGCCCCCTCCCGCCGGTTCGCAGATGCCGCCGCGCGGACCTCACGTTCGGCGCCGCCGAAACGTCTACCGGGCGAGCAGGAGAGGTGATGCGGATGAAGACGGCGCGGCATACGCGGATCGGGACGGTGCTGGGCGAGGTGACCCTGGTCGCGGACGGCGGCGGGCTGGCCGGGCTGTACTTCCCGGGGCACCGGCCCCTTCCCGATGCGTCGGCGTTCGGTGAGCGCGTGGACGCCGGCGCCGACGGGGTGCTCGCGCGGGCCGGGGCCGAGCTGGAGGAGTACCTCGCCGGCCGGCGCCGCTCCTTCGGCGTGCCCCTGAGCACGCGGGGGGACGCGTTCTCCGAACGGGTCTGGGCGCTGCTGGCGGAGATCCCCTACGGGCGGACCATCGGCTACGGGGCGCTGGCCGAGCGGCTCGGCGACCGGCGGGCGGCCCGGCGGGTCGGGCGGGCGGTCGGGCGCAACCCCCTGTGCGTCTTCCTCCCCTGCCACCGCGTGGTCGGGGCGGACGGCTCCCTGACCGGGTACGCGGGCGGCCTGGAGCGCAAGCGGTGGCTGCTGGAGCTGGAGGAACCCGCCGAGGCCGCCGCTTCCCGGCTGTTCTGAGAAATCGTGTCTCACATCCGGCCGGGCCGGCGCGTCTACGGTGCGATGAAGATGAAGGAACCATTCGAGCAGGCCGTGAAGCGGCATGGGGCCACCGTGCTGCGGGTGTGCCGTGCCGTGCTCGGCCCGGGCCCCGACGCCGACGACGCCTGGTCGGAGACCTTCCTCGCAGCCCTCCGGTCCTGGCCGGAGCTGCCGGAGGACGCCAACGTGGAGGCGTGGCTGGTGCGCGTCGCCCACCGCAAGGCGATCGACGCCGCCCGCTCCCGCTCCCGCCGGGCGGTCCCCACCGAGGACGTCCCCGAGCGGCCCTCGCCGCTGGGCAACCCCGGCGGCGACGAGCACGGCCTCTGGGAGGCGGTCGCCGCGCTCCCCGAGCGGCAGCGCCTCGCGGTCGCCTACCACTACTTCGGCGGGCTGCCGTACGCGGAGGCCGCCGAGCTGATCGGCGGCAGCGCGGACGCGGTGCGCCGGGCCGCGGCGGACGGCGTCAAGAGCCTGAGACGGACCCACCACGCGGGCGACCCACGGAAAGGAGCATCCCGATGAACCACGAAGCGTTCCCGGTCTCCGGCGATGACCTCGCGCGCCTGCACACCGCACTGGCCGCCCGCGCCGCGGACGAGGGCGTCCTCGACGTCGCCTACCGCACCCTGGACACCCCCGTCGGTCCGCTGCTGCTGGCGGCGACCGCGAGGGGCCTGGTGCGCGTCGCGTTCGAGCGCGAGGGCTTCGACACCGTGCTGGAGGCGCTCGCCGCGAAGGTCAGCCCCCGGGTGCTGGAAGCCCCGGCCCGGCTGGACCCGGCGGCCGCGGAGCTGGAGGAGTACTTCGCCGGCCGCAGGCACGGCTTCGACGTGCCGCTGGACCACGCGCTGTCCTCGGGGTTCCGCCGGATCGTGCAGCGGTGCCTGCCGCAGATCGGATACGGCCGCACCCGGTCCTACAAGGAGGTCGCCGAGCTCGTCGGCAACCCGAAGGCGGTGCGCGCGGTCGGCACCGCGTGCGCGACGAATCCGCTGCCGGTGGTGGTCCCCTGCCACCGGGTGCTGCGCACCGACGGCGGCCTGGGCGGCTACATCGGCGGACTTGAAGCGAAGACGACCCTGCTGGCTTTGGAGAACGCGGCATGAGCGAGAAGAGCACGAAGGACGTGTACGCCGACCGGGTCGCCTCGGGCGACTGGGAGGCGATCACCGGCGAGGTGAACGAGTACGGCGGGGCACTGCTTCCGCAGCTGCTCACCCCGGAGGAGGCCGAAGGGATCCGCGGCCTCTACGGCGCCGGCGGCGACACGTTCCGCACCACGGTCGACATGGGCCGCCACCGCTTCGGCGAGGGCGAGTACCGCTATTTCAACGCCCCCTATCCGGAGCCGGTCGAGCGGCTGAAGCAGGCGCTCTACCCGAGGCTGCTGCCCATCGCCCGCGACTGGTGGGAGAAGCTGGGGCGCGAAGCGGTCTGGCCCGACACCCTCGATGAATGGCTCCGGATGTGCCACGAGGCGGGGCAGGTGAAGTCGACCGCGATCCTGCTCAGATACGGCGAGAAGGACTGGAACGCGCTCCACCGGGACCTCTACGGCGACCTCGTGTTCCCGCTGCAGGTCGTCATCAACCTCAACGCCCCCGGCGTCGACCACACCGGCGGGGAGTTCCTGCTGCTGGAGCAGCGGCCCCGAGCCCAGTCGCGCGGGACCGCGTTCCTGCTGCCCCAGGGCCACGGCTACCTCTTCACCACCCGCGACCGCCCGGTGCGCTCCAAGCGCGGCTGGTCGGCGGCCCCGGTGCGCCACGGGGTCTCGGCGATCCGCTCCGGGCAGCGCCACACCCTCGCACTCGTCTTCCACGACGCCGCATGAGCGGGGCGGCCGTGAACGGGAAGACCTACACGCTGCTCGGGCCGGGGCCGAGGGCCTATGAGAGCGCGGTGCCGGGCCGCCTCGGCGGGCATCGCGGCAGCCGCGTCTACGGGCGCCTGGACTGCCCGGCGGCGCTCCGCGCGATCGCGAAGGGCGGCTATGCGGAGCACCGCGTGTTCTTCGCCGACGAGGCGACCGCGGTCGCCACCGGATACCGCCCGTGCGGTTCCTGCCTGCCCGAAGAGCACCGGGCGTGGAAGGGGGCGCAGCGGTGAGGGCGGCGACCCCGCGGCTGCCCGGGCGCGCGACCGCCGGGCACACCGCCCCGCCGGCGCCGGCCACCGGAGCCGAGCTCGCGGCACTGGTCGGCCTCGCCGCCCGGACGGGGGCGCGGTCGGTGGTGCTGGGCAGCGGCCGCGACCAGGCCGCGCGGGAGAGCGCCGCACGCTTCGCACGGGCGTGGGAGGAGGCGGGCGGGGCGGTGCTCGACACCGTGTCCTGGCCGGAGGAGGCGGCCTCGTGGCTGCGCCAGGCCCGCAGGCTCACCTGCCCGGAACCGGACCTGTGGGTGCTGGGCGGCGCCGCGGCGGGGCTCGCGCAGATGATCCGCCGCTTGGCCTGGTCGACTCCGTGGACGCCCCGGCGCACCCTGGCTCTGGGCGCGGCCGCGGTCCGGGCCGGGCGCCTCGCCGGGGCGGATCTGGCGGAGGGGATGCGCGGTGCGCACCCGGACGGGGCGCTGTGGCGGATCACCGGCGGCGGAGTCTCACCGCTGCACCCGCTCGCGGCCGAAAGGGGCCCTCGGTGAGCGGGCCGGCCCTTCCGGGCGGCCGGCCCAGGGGCGCCGGAGCGGACCTGTGCGGCCGCGCCCGCCGACTCGCCACCTACCACCATGCGCGCGGGCGGTCCCGGCGGCCGGAACCGCGCCCCTGACGACAGCACCGGGAGGCACGACACGTGAACACCGCGCCCGCCGAAGACCCGATCACCGCGCCCGCCTCCGGGAGCGGCCCGGACACCGGCGCCGACCCCGGGACGGTGGTCGGCGGCGACGGGCTCGCCCGCCCCGCCTGGGCGGCGGCCGACCCGATGCTGCGCGACTACTACGACACCGAGTGGGGCATGCCGGTCCGCGATGAGCAGGGGATGTACGAGCGCATCAGCCTCGAGGCGTTCCAGGCCGGCCTGTCGTGGGCGACGATCCTGCGCAAGCGCCCCGCCTTCCGGGCCGCGTTCGAGGGCTTCGACCCCGACCGGGTCGCCCGCTACGGCGGGGACGACGTGGAGCGGCTGATGGGGGACGCCGGGATCGTGCGCAACCGGGCGAAGGTCCTCGCCGCGATCACCAACGCGCAGGCCACGATCGGGCTCCGGGACAAAGGCGGCCTGGCGGAGTTCGTGTGGTCCTTCCGCCCCGACACGACGCCGCGCCCGCGCACGTTCGCGGAGATCCCCGCAAAGTCGCCGGAATCGCTGGCGCTGGCCAAGGCGCTCCGCCGGGAGGGGTTCGCGTTCGTGGGGCCGACGACGATGTTCGCGCTGATGGAGGCCGTCGGCATCATCGACACCCACCTGCTCGGCTCGCACCGCCGCGGCTCGTCCGGCGTCTGGCCGGTCTGACCGGCACCGGGGCGGGCGTCCCCGCGGAGGGGAGAGCGTGCCGCCCCGCTCCGCCCGGATGCGGCGGCTCCCCGGCAGCGGCGCCGGGACCGCCGCCCGCTGGAAGGCCTCCGGGCGCCGCCGCGGGCGTTCCCGCCTTCGGCGTCCGAGCGGCCCTTCCACGGGAGCGCGCCGCCCGGGAGGCCCGCGGACATCGCCGCGGAGGCCTCCGCCTCCGCGCGTCCGGGGAGCGCCCTCCGCGTTCCCGCCCGCCGGCGCCCGAGGGCTCGGAAGGCCGCCCCTGCCGGCCGCCCCCGGCCTCCGGGACCTCCCCGGCCCCCTCTGCTCGCGGCGATGTCAGTTTAGGCTAACCTAATCTCTGATCGATGGGCGGGTCATCCCCTCTGAACAGGGGAGGCGCCGCCGTGCCCGGGGCGCCCCCGCGCCCCGGCCGCAGCAGACGTTCAGGAGAGCAGGCACAGTGGACACCAGGACAGCACGGCGGACCCGGCGCGCACGGCGCATTCTCTCCGGCCCCGCCTTCTCGCGGCGCAGCGCCCTCATCGGCCTCGGCGGGATCGCCGCGCTCGGCGCGGCGGGCTGCAGCAGCGGCACCGCCGGCGGCGAGGGCGGGAGCGGCCCGAGCCGCACCATCGAGCACAAGTACGGCAGCACCGAGATCTCCGGCACCCCCTCCCGGGTGGTCACCGTCGGCCTCACCGAGCAGGACTACGCGCTGGCGCTGGGCGTCGCCCCGGTCGGCGTGCGCGAATGGTTCGGCGGGCACCCCGGCGCGCTGTGGCCCTGGGCCGCCGAGGCGCTCGGCGACGCCGAGACCCCCGAGGTGCTCCCGGTGGAGGAGCTCAACTTCGAGCAGATCGGCAGCCTCCGCCCCGACCTCATCCTGGGCGTCAACTCCGGGCTGACCGAGGAGGAGTACACCACCCTGTCCGAGCTGGCTCCGACCGTCGCCCAGCACGCCGAGTACGCCGACTACGGCACCCCCTGGCAGGACATCGCCCGCATGGTCGGCACCGCCCTCGACGAGGAGGACAAGGCCGAGGCGCTCATCGCCGACATCGAGGCCCGCTTCGAGGAGATCCGCGAGGACAACCCCGACTTCGCGAAGTCCACCGCGCTGCTGGCCAGCTCCATCACCGGGGAGGCCTGGGCCTACGCCGAGGGCCCCGCCCCGGGCTTCCTCGCCCAGCTCGGCTTCTCCCTGCCCGAGGACGCCGAGGCGCTGTTCACCGACGAGAACCGCGAGCCCAAGCAGGTCGCCCTGGAGGACCTGGAGGTGCTGGAGGCCGACGCGCTGCTGGTCGGGCTCTACGGAGCCCCGGAGGACAGCGTCACCGGCCGGGACGTCTTCAAGAAGCTGGCCACCGCCGAGGAGGGCCGGGTCCTGGAGATGCCGGAGATGAGCCGGCTCAACGGGGCGCTCTCCTTCGGGTCGCTGCTCAGCCTCCACTACGCCCTGGACGAGCTCCCGCCGCGGCTGGTGAAGATCCTCGACGGCGACCCCGGCACCGAGCCCGACAAGGTGGAGTGAGACCGGTGCGGGCGGCGCGCCGCCCGCACCCCGCCCCCTGCCGCCGGCCCCGCCCGGCGCCCCGGGCGAACGGCCCCCGGGCGGAGGGGCGGCGCAGGCCCCGGACCCGCCCGGGGCGGGCCGCCGCGCCGGATGCGCGCCCCCGCCGCCGCCCTGTCGCCCCCGGCCCCTAGCCTGCCCGCATGACCGACCACCTGCACGAGCTCGCCGCCGGCGGGGAGATCCGCGGCGCCGACCTCTCCGGGCGGGACCTCACCGCCGCGCTGTCCGCCGTCCCCGGGCGCCCGCTGACCCTCACCGAGTGCGACCTGCGCGGCGCAGACCTGAGCGGCGCCTTTCTGACCGGGGCCGTGCTCACCCGGTGCACCGCCGACGGGGCCCGGTTCGACCGGGCCGACCTGGACGGCGCCCGCTTCGAGGGCGGCACGGCCGGGAACGCCTCCTTCGCCTCCGCGGAGTGCGCCGACGCGGTGTTCGACGGCACCGACCTGGCCGGCACCCGGTGGGCGGGCGCGGTCCTCGCCGACACCGCCTTCACCGGCTGCCGGCTCACCGGAGCGGGCTTCGAGGCCTCCCGCGGCATCGGCGCCTCCTTCACCCGGTGCAACCTGATGCTCGCCTCGCTCAAGGGCATGGCGCTGCGCGGCCGGGCCTTCACCGGCGACCGGCTGGACGAGGCGGACCTGACAGGGGCCGACCTGCGCGGCACGGTGTGGCGGGAGAGCCGCCTGCGCGGCGCGCTGCTGGCCGGCGCGGACCTGCGCGGAGCCGACCTCCGCGGCGCCGACCTGGGCGAGATCCGCCTGGAGCGGGCGGACGCGCTGCGCGGCGCCGTGATCTCCCCGGAGCAGGCCGGCATGCTGCTCTCCTCCCTGGGCATCACCGTCGCCCCGGCGGAACCGGCCTGATCCGCCCGTCATCCGGAGCCGCGGACTTCTACAGGAAGTCCTCTCTCGAGCGCCCGGTGCGCTGAATCCTTGGGAAAAGGGGGACGAGTAACCTGAAAACCGTGCGGCGCCGGTGGGCGTTGCACCAGGATCGAGGGGACGGCACCTCATGGCACGGAGGCCGCGGATGGCAGTGACCGCACCCGAGTGCGCGGCCGGCCTGTTCGAGGCGCTCGATTCCCTCGACCCCCCGGCGGGATACCGGGTGGAGATCCTCAAGGAAGAGATCACCATGTCGCCCGCCCCCGCGGGCAAGCACCAGCGCAATGTCTTCGAGTTGCTCTGGCAGATCAAGCCTGTGCTTCCGCAGGGCTACGATGTCGAGTCCTACCTTGAGATCCGGATGCATCACATCGGACGCAGCACCATTCCGGACCTGTTCGTCGCACCGTACGAAGTACTGGCGACCGACGCGAGCCATATCCCGCCGGACGACGTCCTGCTCGTCGCGGAAGTGGTCTCTCCGACCAACGCGGAGAACGACCGGGACCTCAAGCTCGGCATCTACCCGGCGGCGATGATCCCGGCCTACCTGCTCATCGACCCGCTCCGGGCGACCGTCACCCTCTACACGGCCCCGGAGAACGGCGAGTACCGCAAGTCGGAGACCGTGGCTTTCGGAAAGCGGCTCGCGGTCCCCGAGCCGTTCGGCTTCGACCTGGATACGGCGCGCTTTCTGGCCCGCTGAAGAAGGGCGCCGAGGGAGCGGGGCGTCAGGTCGCGATGTGGACGGTGCGGCCGGTGCGCAGGGCCTCCAGGGCGGCGGACGGGCGCGGGGCCTCGGCGTGCTCCGCCACGCGGCCCGGCGGGGGCCGGTGCCCCCTGTGCCCGGGCTCCGCCGGCGGGACCCGGCCGCCCGGGTCGGTGATCGGCCCGGAGGCCGTGAGGTAGGCGCTGGGCAGGGCGGCGAACCGCTGCTCGGGAGGGGGAGGCGCGCCGTGGTCCGCAGGCCGGCCCCCCGCGGGAGGGCGGGTCGAACGGGCCGCGGCAGATGGCGCGCCCCACTAGGATCTACGCAGTAAGGTCGGCGTTGAACGTACTCCCACCCCCTAGACTGGGCGTCTTCCGATGAGGGGTGAGGCGCCGGGAAAAAAGGACGAACGCGCCCCCCGGAGGACACGGGCCGCGCCCGGAGATCCGGCTACGATCGCGGGAAAGGGCGGCCACCCCGCGGCGGCGATCAACGGAGGTTTCAACGTGGGCCCACTGGAGCACGGCGACCCGGAGCGCATCGGGCGGTACCGCCTGATCGGCCGACTGGGCGCGGGAGGCATGGGCCAGGTCTACTTCGGCCGCTCCGCCGGGGGCCGGGCCGTCGCGATCAAGCGGATCCACCCGCACATGGCCGCCGACCCCTCCTTCCGGGAGCGGTTCGCCCGCGAGGTCACCGCGGCGCGCCAGGTCAGCGGCGCCTTCACCGCGCCGGTCATCGACGCCGACCCCGAGGGGGAGGTGCCCTGGCTGGTCACCTCCTACGTGCCCTCGCTCCCGCTGGACGACGCGGTCCAGGCGCACGGCCCGCTGCCCGAGTACTCGCTGCGGGTGCTGGCCACCGGCCTGGCCGAGGCGCTCAGCGAGATCCACCGGGTCGGGCTGATCCACCGCGACCTCAAGCCGGGCAACGTGCTGCTCGCCGAGGACGGGCCGCGCGTCATCGACTTCGGCATCGCCCGCGCCACCGACGGCACGGCCGCCACCCAGTCCATCATCGGCACGCCGGGCTTCATGTCGCCCGAGCAGGTCCAGGGCGAGCACATGACCCCGGCCAGCGACATGTTCGCCTACGGCGCGGTGCTGGTCTACGCGGCGGCCGGCACCGGGCCGTTCGGCGAGGGCGCCATGCACACCATGGTCATGCGCATCATCCAGAACGAGCCGGACACCAGCGCGGTGCCGGCGTCGCTGCAGCGGGTGGTGGCCGCCTGCCTGGCCAAGGACGCCCGCAACCGGCCCACCCCCGGCCAGCTGCTCGACTTCCTCGGCGACGCCCCCGGCGGCGCGTCCTGGCTGCCGCCCGTCTTCCAGCAGGGCATCCGCGACCAGGTGGAGAAGGTCAACGCCGCGCTGGGCGGCGCCCCGACCGCGACCGGGGCCACCGAGGGCGGGGCGGACGGCCGCACCTCGGTGCTGGGCGCGGGCGCCGCCGGAGCCGCCGGCGCGGCCGCGGGCTACGCCGCCGGCCAGGCCATGGGAGGGCCCGGCGGGGGCGACGCCACCTCGGTGATGGGCGCCGACGGCCGCACCGCCCAGTACCCGGGGCAGGCCCCCGCCGGCCACCAGCCCACCGCGCAGTACGGGCAGGGCGCCGGGCGCACCGCCGCCTACGATCCGTCCGGCGGGCCCGGGGCGACCGCGGCGATGCCGCCGGCCGCCGACGACGCCTACGGCGACCTGTACCGCGGCTCCGGGCAGGACACGGCCTCGGCCACCCGCGCCCAGCAGCAGGAGGAGCAGCGCCGCCGGGCCGAGGAGGAGCACTACCGGCAGGCGGAGGAGCGGCGCCGGCAGGAGGCTCAGCGCGAGGAGGAGCGCCGCCGCCGCGAGGCCGAGCGCGCCCACCGGGACCGGCTGCGCGCCGAGGAGGACGCCGCCCGCCGGGCCCGCTCCGATGCGCGCCGCGCCTCCAGTCCGGGCGTGTGGGGCTTCGTCAAGCTCGTTCCGCTGCTGGTCATCCCGATCCTGCAGATCCCGCTGGGCTGGGGCGCCGCCCAGGCCTGGCAGTGGTTCACCGCCACCGACGTGTGGACCGGGCAGCCCTGGTCCTACGAGGGGCTGTGGGGCGCCGAGCTGATGGACGGCTTCAACTTCGCCGGGTTCGTGCTGGCGATGCAGCTCGGCTACTTCCTGCTGAACAACGTGCTGTCGCTGGAGTACCTGGTCCGCTCGCTGCGCAGCGGCTTCATCGTGGGGGTCATGCTCGCCGCGGTCGCGCTCATCGCCACCAACGGCGCGCTGAGCTACTACGGGTTCTTCGAGTCCTTCTGATCCGGCCGCCGGGCCGGCGCCGCCGCCCCTCCGCACGCTCGCGGAGGCGGCGGCGGTCCTGTGTCCGGTGCCGGTTCCCGGCCTCCGCCCGCATCCGCGCACGGCGAGCGCCGTCCGGGCGGCGGGCGGAGCGCGCCTCCTCCACCCGGGTTCCGGCCCGGCGCCGCCGGGAGCGGCCCGGAAGCGGGGGCCGCCCGTTGAGCGGGTGCGGGGCCCGGCCGGGCGGACCGCCGCGAAGCGGGCGCCCGCGCCCGGCCCGCCCTCCTTCCGGCCGGGGCCGGGCCTCCGTCCGAGAACGGGCGGAGCGCCGATGCCCGGCCTGCGGCCCCTCCGGGGAGGCGGCGCCGGAGCGCGTCCGGGCGCGCGGGGCCCCGGCCAGGGGGCGTCCCGGGCCGGGGCGGGCCCCGCCGGGCGGTGCCGGCGGGGCCGGTCGGGGATCAGGCGGCCGAGGCGCGCAGGGCCGCGATGAACCACTCGAAGGCGGGGACGCCGGGCTCGAAGGCGGGCCACCCGTTCACCTTGCCGAGGAGCCGGTAGTAGCGCTCCACGCGGGCGTCGGTGAAGGCGGCGTAGCCGTCCGCGAGCCGGATCCGGCCCTGCGGGGTGTCCTCGACCGAGGGGTCGGCCGCGGTGAGGCGGGCCATGGCGGCGTCGAGCGCGGCGCGGCCCTCGGCGGAGCCGGGCGCGGTGCCGGCCTCCAGGGCGGCGCGGCCGGTCTCGATGACGATGCCGGCGGCCTGCTGCGCCTCCGGTCCGGGCCGCGGGTCCTCGTCGGCGGCGCGGGCCCGGGCGCCCTCTTCGGCCATCTGCCGGGCACGGTCCCGGAACCCGGGGTCCTGGACCAGTTCGGCCAGTTCCACCCAGGCGTCGACCTGCTCGGGGGTGGGGTCGTCGGGCAGCTCCACCCGCATCGAGCGGATCGTGGCGGCGGGCTGCTCGGCCGTGTCCAGCCCGCCGAACACGTACTCGTGGTAGTCGTCGAGGATCGCCTGCCGCTCTTCGGCGGACAGCTGGGCGAGGCGGTTCATCAGGGAGATCTCCCTTGCGGTCGGTTCCTTCCGGGCGATGGTGCGCAGCACGGCCCGGCGGAGGCGGAGGATGCGGATGCGGGCGTCGAGCGCCTCGGCGTGCGCCGCGGCCACCCGGCCCAGGCCGTCCCCCGCGTCCAGCACGCCGCGGATGTCCGGCAGGCCGAGGCCGAGTTCGCGGAGCGTGCGGACCAGGTCCAGGCGCGCGGCCGCCTCGGCGTCGTAGAGCCGGTAGCCCGCGGCGCTGCGGGCGGTGGGCGGGACGACGCCCTCGTCGGCGTAGAACCGGATGGTCTTCACGCTCAGGCCGGTGCGCCGTGCCAGTTCACCGATGGTGTGCAGGCCCTCCGGGCCGTGCTGTGCGTCCATGGGGACCACTGTGGAGCCTCCCGTCGCTGGAGGGTCAAACCGCTCTCTCCGGGGTGCCGGCGGGGGAGTCCGGCGGAGGCCGGCCGTGGGGCGGCTCCGGGGGTGCGGCCCCGGCGGCGCGCTCCTCGGCGGCCGCGCCGGGGGCGTAGCGGGCGGCGGCCGCGCGCAGGTGCTCGGCCAGGGCGGTGCGCAGCTCCGGCGGGTCGACGACCTCCAGGTCGGCCCCGTAGGCGGAGAACTCGTGCACGGCGATGGGGACGGACTCCACCACCAGGTCGGCCTCGTGCCGGCCGTCGGCGCAGCGGCGCGCGGTCCCGGCGCCCGCGGCGGTGCGCTGCGAGGAGAGCGCGGGCAGCAGGCGCAGCCCGCGGTCGGTGAGGCGGACCCGGGTGCGCAGGGTGTACCGGGAGGCCTCGAACTCCTCGGCCCAGGCGGCCCACAGGGCGGGAAGGTCGAAGCCGTCGGGGCGGGTGAAGGCCGCCCCGGTGTCGGTGAACTCGGTGATCCGGTCGACGCGGTACGTGCGCACCTGCCGGTCCGAATCCCGCTGCTCGCCGGTCCTCCGCCGCCCGGGCGGCCCGCCCGCGCGCTCCGCCCCGGGCGCGGCCCCGGCCCGGGAGCCGGCCGGGCCGGCGGCGGGGGCCGGGCGGGCCAGGACGTACCAGGTGTCGCCTTTGAGCACGATGCCCAGCGGGTCGACGGTGCGCAGCACGGTGCTCCCGTCGAACCGCCGGTAGCCGATCTCCACGGTGCGCTCCCGCCAGACCGCGGCGGCCAGCGCCGCCAGGTGCGGGGTGGCGGCGGGGCTGCGCCACCAGGCGGTGGCGTCCAGGTGGAAGCGCGTACCGACCCGCTCGGCGCGCTCCCGCAGCTCGCCGGGGAGCGAGGCGAGCAGCTTCAGCCGGACCAGGGCCAGCTCCGAGCCCAGCCCCAGGGAGTCCGCGGGGCCGGGCAGGCCGGTGAAGAAGAGCGAGTCGGCCTCGCCCTCGGTGAGCCCGGTGAGCCGGGTCCGGTAGCCCTCCATCAGCCGGTAGCCGCCGCCGGTGCCCCGGTCGGCGTAGATCGCGGCACGCCTGCGGCGCCCAGCGCCTCGGCGTCGCGGTAGACGGTGCGCTCGGAGCACTCCAGCTCCTCGGCGAGTTCGGCCGCGGTCATCCGGCCCCGGTTCTGGAGCAGGAGCAGGAAGGAGAGGAGCCGGTCGGCGCGCATGCCCCCAGTATGCGGCGGGATCCTGACAGGTGCTGTCAGGAAGGGGCGGGCGGCGGGCGCCGGAGCGGTCCCCGGACGCGCCCATGCGGTGCCTTCCCGGGACCCTGGTTCCGGACGCCTGCGGCTCCGAGGGGCCGCCGATGCGCCGGCCCGGAGCCCGGCTCCCGGGGAAGCGGTGGGCGGCGGTCCCGCCCCAGGGCGATGATCTTGACGTTGCGGGGGTGTCAGAGCGCTCTGACACCCCCGCAACGTCAAGATCATCGGGGGGGGAGGGGGCCGGGCCCGGTCAGAGCCGGTAGGCCCGCTCCCACTCCGGCCGGGTGATGGCGTACTCCACGTCGCCGTGCTCGGAGCCGGCGATGGGGTGGCCGCCCTCGTTGAAGGTGCGGACCAGGCGCATCCCGGCCTTCTCCATCACCCGCCGGGAGCCGGCGTTGACCGCCATGGCGCGGGCGAACACGCGGGGCACCGCCGGGTCGGCGAACGCGGCCGAGACCAGCGCCCGGGAGCCCTCGGTGGCGTAGCCCCGGCCCCAGGACGAGCGGCGCAGCCGGTAGCCCAGCTCGGGCTGGTCGGGGTCGGCGCCGGTGGGCTCGCGCAGGTGGAACCAGCCGAGGAAGCCGCCCTCCCGGGTCTGGGCGGCCCAGAACCCCCGGTCGGAGGAGCGCTCGTACCAGCCCAGCATCGCGGGCAGGATCCGCTCCCGCACCTCCTCGCGCGGGGTGGGGCGGCCTCCGGTCAGGTAGCGCATCACCTCGGGGTCGGCGTCCAGGCCGAAGAGCAGCCCGTCGTCGTTCTCGGTGAACCGGCGCAGCACCATGCGCTCGGTCTCCAGGAACACCGTCATGCCCGTCTCCTCCATCGCCGCGGTTCCTCCGTCGATGCTCGGTCGGCGGTCGTGGCGAACGGTAACGCACCGGCCGGGGCCCGTCCGGCAAGGACCGCTCGGCGGCGCGGTGGCGGCATGACCGTAATGGCCGTCCGGGGCGGGGCCGCCGCGCCCTCCGCGGTGAACGGAGCGTGTCCTCAACCGGCCACGGCCGGCCGGCAGGGCGATACGGTGCGGAAACACCGGAGGTACGGGGTTGAGCAGCCGTTGAACAGTGGGCCAGGGGCGGTTGAACTCTGCCGGGAGACCCGTGACGGGGGAGGGGCGCCGGGGGAGGATGGGCGCGTGTCCACCCCGCCCCCGTCGGCGCTGCCGCATGCACGGCCGCAACCTCCGCCGTCCGCCCAGGCATCGCCCGACGCCACGCAGACGCCCGTACTGAGCCCCGTGATCGACCTGGAGTCCGGGGCGGTGCTCGCCGTGGAGGCGACGCTGCCCGCCGCCGCGCGCGGCCCGCTCGACGCCTCCGCGGAGGCCGAGCGCCTCGCCGCGGTGGGGCGCAGGGTCGCCGCGCAGGAGCCGCTGCTGCCCCTGGTGCTGCCGGTGCCCGCCGCGGCCGCCGCGGCGAGCCCGCAGGTCCCCGCGCTGCTGGAGACCGCGCTGCGCCGGTCCGGCCGCCGGCCCCGCGACGTCACCCTGATGCTCGGCGCCGACCTCGCCGACCTGGGCCGCCCGGACGTGGTGCGCGCGGTGCGGCACGTGCGCGGCGCCGGTTTCCGCTGCGCCTTCGGCACCGACGTCCTCTCCCCGGACCTGATCCTGGACATGGAGCCGTTCCTGTTCCGCTTCTCCCCGGAGACGGTGGCCGGTCTGCCCGGGGACGAGCGGCGGACGGCGAAGGTGGAGGGGCTGGCCCGGATCGGCCGCGGCGGCGGGGTGTTCCCGCTGGCGGCGGGGGTGTCCACGGCCGAGCAGCTGGCGGCGCTGCGCGACGCGGGGGTGCGCCTGGGCAGCGGCCCGCTCTTCGCCGACGAGGGGTGGGCGCCGGGGGTGCGGGTCCGCCAGATCCCGGAGATGCCGGTGCGGGAGGGCGGACCGGACCTGAACGCCGGGCCGCGGGTCACCGAGTTCATCCGGCCGCCCGCGGACATGCCCCTGGACGCCACGGCGCAGGCGGTGCTGGAGGTCTTCACCAACGACCCGGCGCTGAACAGCGTCATCCTGATCGACCACCGGGAGCGCCCGGCGGCGGTGCTGGACCGGTCGAGGTTCCTGCTGGCGGTGACCGGGCCCTACGGGCACGCCCTGCACGCGGGCCGCCCGGCCGAGCGCCTGGCCGACCCGCCGCGGACGATCCCCCGGCACGCCCCGGCGCTGGTCGCGCTCCGCGAGGCGGGCGCCTCGGGCGACCGGGTCTACGACGACCTGGTGGCGGTCAACGAGTTCGGCCAGGTCGCCGGGGTCGTGCACGTGGGCGACCTGATCTCGGCGCTGTCCGGGCACTGAGCGCCCGCCCTCCGGCCCTTCGGCGGGGAGGGGCGCCCCCGGCCGCGATGGGGCGGTGCGGGACCGGGCCGCGGGCGCCCTGAACGCCGTCCCCGGCCGCCGGGCCCCGGCAGGCCGGGCGCGCGGCGGGCCGTTGGCGCGGGTCTCCTCCGGGGTGCGGCAGTCTGGGGGAGTGAGAGCGGAATCAGAGGGGCCGAGACGGGGCGCGGGCGAGTCGCTGGGGGGGATCCGGGCGGGGAACCGGAGGCCGGCCGACCTGCTGGTCGCGGCGGCGGGGACGGTCCTGCTGCTGGCGGTGCCGGCGGTGGTCGCGATGGGGGCCGACCCGAGCGACCCGGCGGCACCGGAGGAGCTGCGCGCGCTGCTGCCGCCGTCGCTGCTGGCGCTGGTGGCGGCGGTGTCCAACATCGCGGTGCTGGTACTGGCCGCGGTGGTCGCGGTGGAGCGGATGGTCCGCGGGGCCTTCCGGGACCTGCTGCGCGGGCTGGCCGCGGCGGCGTTCGGCTACGGCGGCGCGGGCGCGGTCAACGCCGCGGTGCTGGCGGTGTCGGGGCCCGGCGGGCCCCCGGAGCTGCTCACCGGGACGGTCGAGGCGGGCCCGCTCAGCTCGCCGCTGCACGCCTACCTGGCGGCCGCGATCGGCTACGTCGCCGCGCTGGGCGCGGTGCGGGTGCGCCGGCTGCGCACCGCGCTGTGGAGCGGGATCGCGGTGACCGCCCTGTCGGTGCTGCTGTCCGGGTTCTCCACGGTGCCGGCGCTGGCGCTGACCGCGCTGGTCGGCGCGACCGGGGCGGCCCTGGCCGGGTACGCGGTCGGCGCCTCCCGGCCGGCCTCGCTGGCCGAGGCGCTCCTGCGCGAGCTGCGCCGGTTCGGCCTGGAGCCGCTGGCGCTGGAGCCGGCCGGCACCGACGGCGAAGGCGACCTGAGGTTCACCGCCGACCTGCCGGACCGCCGGCTGGACATCGTGCTGCTGCGCGCCGACGACACCCCGCGGGTGCTCAAGCGCCTGGTGCGGGTGGCGCTGCTGCGCGGCCCGGTCGCCCCGCCGCTGATGCTGAGCCTGGGCCGGCGCCTGGAGCACGCCGCGCTGATGTCCTTCGCGGCGCGGGCCGCGGGGGCGGCGGTGCCGCGGATCGCGGCCATCGGCGAGCCGGGGGCGGGCGCCGCGGCGCTGGTCACCGAGCACATGCGGCTGCGCACCCTGGACGAGGCCGACACCGGTGAGCTCACCGGACCGGTCCTGGACGGGCTCTGGGAGGAGCTGGGCCTGCTCCACCGGCACCGGATCGCGCACGGCTCCCTCAACGGCGACACGGTGGGCTGGACGCTGGGCGGGCGCCCGGCCTTCACCGGCCTGTCCTCGGGGGCGGTGGCCGCCCCGCCGCTGAAGGCCTCGCTGGACTGCGCGGCGCTGCTGACCCTGCTGGCGCTGCGGGTGGGCGCCGAGCGGGCGGTGGACGCGGCGGTCAGGGTGCAGGGCCTGGAGGCGGTGGCGGCGGTGCTGCCGCTGCTGCAGCCCGCGGCGCTGCCGTTCGGGCTGCGCGGCCGGCTGCGGGGCCGCGGGGAGGTCCTAGGGGAGCTGCGCACCCGCATCATCGGGCTGGCGCCGGAGGCGCCGGCCCGCCCGGCCCGCCTGGAGCGGATGCGGCCGCGCACGGTGCTCAGCTTCGCGGTGGCCACCGTGGTGGGCCTGGTGCTCGCCAACCAGCTGGCCGGCGTGGACCTGTCCACCATCGCCGCGGCCGACCCGGCCTGGGCGGGGGCGGCGTTCGCCGCGGCCACCGGGTGCATGCTCGCGGCCGCGCTGGCGCTCATGGGGTTCGTCCCGTTCCGGCTGCCGCTGGGCATGACGGTGCTGGTGCAGTACGCCGGGTCGTTCATCCGGATCGCGGCGCCGGCCGGGCTGGGCACGCTGGCGCTGAACACCCGCTACGTCGCCTGCCAGGGCGCCTCGCCGGGGCTGGCGGTCTCGGCGGTGGGGCTGTCCCAGGCGGTCGGCCTGATCACGCACGTGCCGATCCTGCTGTTCTGCGCCTACATCACCGGGACCGGGCGGTTCACCGACTTCTCGCCGTCGGGGACGCTGATCGGCCTGGTGGTGGCGGTGGTCGCGGTGGCGGCGGCGGTGCTGCTGGTGCCGGCGCTGCGCGCGTTCGTGCTGGAGCGGGTGCGGCCGTACTTCAGCGGGGTGCTGCCGCAGCTGCTGGACCTGCTGCAGCGGCCGCAGCGGCTGGCCATGGGGGTGGGCGGCACGCTGCTGCTGACCGTCTTCTTCGTGCTGGCCCTGTACTTCTCGGTGGCGGCGTTCGGGGGCGAGGCGGGGATCGCCGCGGTGGCGGTGGTGTTCCTGGCGGGCAACGCGATCGGGTCGGCCGCGCCGACCCCGGGCGGGCTGGGCGCGGTGGAGGCGGCGCTGCTGACCGGCCTGACCACGGTGGCCGGGGTGCCGGTCGCGGTGGGGCTGCCCGCGGTGCTGCTGTTCCGGGTGCTGACGTTCTGGTTCCCGGTGCTGCCGGGGTGGGGCGCCTTCCACCTGCTGCAGCGGTGGAAGGCGATCTGACCCCGCCCCGGCGCGGGCCGGTGCTCAGCCGCCGTAGCGGCGCCGGAACCGCTCGACGCGCCCTGCGGTGTCCACCACGCGCCCCTTCCCCGTGTAGAAGGGGTGGGACGCGCTGGAGACCTCCACGTCGATGACGGGGTAGCTGCGGCCGTCCTCCCAGGTGATGCGCTCCTCGGAGGTGGCGGTCGAGCGGGTCAGGAACGCGAAGTCGCCGGCCTTGTCGCGGAAGACCACCGGCTGGTAGTCGGGGTGGATGTCCTTCTTCATGCTGCCTCCTCGCTGGGCGGGCGCCCGGCGGCGCCCGGTCGGGGGTCGGTCTCCCGACGTCTGCCCGTACTCTACAAGCCAACGAAAACCGTTTTCATTCCCGTTCGGCCGTGCGGCGGATCCCCGAAAAACAAGTTTTGTACAACTAGATTGCGTACAACCTAATATGCTAGGTTCATCGGCGAACGAGGAAGGACCCTGACGTGCACGACGAGTACGGGAGCGACGCGCTCTCGCTGGACAACCAGCTCTGCTTCGCGCTGTACTCGGCGTCGCGGGCGTTCACCGGGCTCTACCGCGAACTGCTCGCCGACCTCGGCCTGACCTACCCGCAGTACCTGGTGATGCTGGTGCTGTGGGAGCGGGGCGCCGTCCCGGTCAAGGAGCTGGGCACCGCCCTGCACCTGGACTCGGGCACCCTCTCGCCGCTGCTGCGCCGCCTGGAGGCGGCCGGCCTGGTGCGCAGGGAGCGCTCCACCGAGGACGAGCGGGTGGTCCGGGCGGTGCCCACCGAGCGCGGCGCGCGGCTGCGCGAACGCGCCGACGGCATCCCCGAGCGGCTGCTGTGCTCGGCCGGCCTGTCCGCCGAGGACGCACGGGACCTGCGCGAACGCCTGGAAGGGATCACCGCCTCGCTCACCGGCGCCGCCTCCGCGGAGGCGGCGCGACCACCACGCCACGAGGAGTGAACATGAGCGTTCTCTACACCGCGAAGGCCAGCGTCCAGGGCGAGGGCCGCAAGGGCCGCGGCAGCACCGACGACGGCCGCCTCGACGTCGAGCTGTCGGTCCCCAAGGGCATGGGCGGCGACGACGGCCCGGGCACCAACCCCGAGCAGCTCTTCGCCGTCGGCTACGCGGCCTGCTTCCACGGCGCGCTGAAGAACGTGGCCCGGCAGAACAAGGTCGACGCCGCCGACTCCACCGTCTCCGCCGCGGTCTCCCTGGCCAAGGGCGACGACGGGTTCGGCCTGTCGGTCGAGCTGACCGTCACCATCCCCGGCCAGGACCAGCCCTCCGCGCAGAAGCTGGTGGACGCCGCCCACCAGATGTGCCCCTACTCCAAGGCCACCCGCGGCAACATCGACGTCACGGTCACCGCGCTGGCCGGCTGACCCTCCCCGCCCCTTCCGGCCGGATGCGGAGCGCCCGCATCCGGCCGGCCCCCGGCGCCGCAGACCGGCGCGCGGCACCGGGGAACCGGCCGGAGACCGCCCGACCGAGCGCCGGACCACCGGGAGGCCCCGTGCCCGGCGCCCCCTCCGCAGAGCGCCCCGTCCCGCCCGCCCTGCTGATCACCGGCACCGTCGGAGCCGGCAAGACCAGTACCGCCGAGGCCGCGGGCGGACTGCTCGCCGAGGCCGGGATCGCGCACGCCGTCATCGACCTGGACGAGCTCTGCCGGTTCTGGCCCGCCCCCGCCGGCGACCGGTTCAACTTCGGCCTCCTCATGCGCAACCTGCGCTGCGTCGCCGCCGGCCACCGGGAGGCCGGGGCCCGGCGGCTGATCCTCGCCGGAGTCGTGGAGACCCCCGGGGAGCTGCGGCGCTGCCGCGAGGCGGTCGGCACCGGCCTGGCCGTCTGCCGGCTGCGCACCGGCCCCGGTGAGCTCCGCCGCCGGCTGGCCCACCGCCACCGCGGCGACCCGGACGGCCTCCACTGGCACCTGGACCGGCACGCGGAGCTCGACGCCGTCCTGGACCGCGCCGGGATCGCCGGCAGCGAGGTGGAGACGGGCTCCCGCACCGCCGCCGAGACCGCCGCCGCGGTCCTGGACGCGGTCGGCTGGCGCTGACCCCGCCCGCCATCGGCGGGGAGGCCCGCGCCCTCCGGCGGCGGAGCGCCCCCCGGCACACCGCCGACCCGGCACCGCCCGCCTCCGCCGAACCCCGGCACCGTCCGCCTCCGCCGAACCCCGGCACCGTCCCCTCCCTCTCCCGACCCTCGCCGGGGCCCGCGCCCGCCCCCCGAGGGTCCGCGGAGCGCCGGTGTCCGTTCACCTCTGCGCCGCGCGGCACCGGTAGCCTCGCGGAACGGCCCGCCCCTGCCCGCGGCGGGCGCACCGGAGGAGCCCGCCGATGACCCCAGCACCGCCCCCGCACCGCCGCAGGGCGCCGGGATGAGCGGAACCGGGCCCCCGCCCCCCGCAGCGCCGCGGGGCACCGCAGCCGAGGTGTTCGCCGCCTTCCTCCGGCTGGGACTGACCTCCTTCGGCGGGCCGGTGGCGCACCTGGGCTACTTCCGGGACGCCTTCGTGGCCCGCCGCGGCTGGATCGGCGAGCAGGCCTACGCCGACCTGGTCGCGCTCTGCCAGTTCCTGCCCGGTCCGGCCTCCAGCCAGGTCGGCATGGCCATCGGGCTGCGCCGCGCCGGGTTCGCCGGGATGGCGGCGGCCTGGGCCGCGTTCACCCTGCCCTCGGCGGTGCTGATGACCGCCTTCGCCCTCGGCGCGCAGGCGCTGGACGTCCAGGGCGCCGGGTGGGCCGCCGGACTGAAGGCGGCCGCCGCCGCGGTGGTCGCCCACGCGCTGCTGGGCATGGCCGCCGGCCTGGCCTCGGGCCGTCGGCGGGCCGCGGTCGCGGTGGGCGCCATGGTGCCGGCCCTCCTGCTGCCCTCCGCCGTCGGCCAGCTCGCGGCGATCGCCCTGGGCGCCGCGGCCGGGCTGCTGTGGCTGCGCGCCCCCGAGGCCCCCGGAGCCGGCGGCGCGGAGGGCGGTCCGGCGTCCCCGGTCGGCCGCCGGACCGCCCTGGCCTGCCTGGGCGCCTTCGCGCTGCTGCTCGGCGGGCTTCCGGTGCTGGCCGCGGCGGTCCCCGCCCCCGCGATCGGACTGGCCGACGGGTTCTACCGGTCCGGGGCGCTGGTCTTCGGCGGCGGCCACGTGGTGCTGCCGCTGCTGCAGGCGGAGTTCACCGGCACCGGCATGGTGGACCGGGAGTCCTTCCTCGCCGGGTACGGCGCGGCCCAGGCGGTGCCGGGCCCGATGTTCTCCTTCGCCGCCTACCTCGGCGCGCTGATGCCGGTCGCCGGAAGCCCCGTGGCCGGTGCGGCGATCGCGCTGCTCGCGGTCTTCGCCCCCTCGGCCCTGCTGGTCGCGGGGGTGCTCCCGTTCTGGGAGCGGCTGCGCGCGGCGGCCTGGGCACGGGGCGCGATGGCCGGCGCCGGGGCGGCCGTGGTCGGACTGCTCGGCGCCGCCCTCTACGACCCGGTGTTCACCGAGGGGGTCACCTCCGCCCGGACCATGGCGGTGGCGGCGGTGGCCTTCGCGGCGCTGGCGGTGTGGCGGGCACCGGCCTGGGCGGTGGTCCTCGCCGCCGGCGCGGTGGGTTTCGCGGTGCTGTGAGGGGCCACCGGGGGCGGACGGCGATCGCCCGGTCCGGCTCCCCGCAAGGGCGGTTCCGGCGGAGCGCCGCCGCGCCTCCCCGGCCGCCTGCGGCACCGCCCCGTTGATCTTGGAGTTGCGGGCCCATCAGAGCGCTCTGATGGGCCCGCAACTCCAAGATCAACGCGGAAGTGGGGCGGCGCGCGGCCCGCGCGGTCGCCCGCCGCCCCGGGGCCCGGTGCCGCCGGGGCCGCTGCGGGGGAGGTTTCGCGGGGGCGGGCCCTGTGGCGGGTGGCGTGCGCCTTGGGTGCGGGCCGGCCGGGTGGGCGGGGAAGCGCGAGGCGGCATCACCCGGGTGACCGGCCGGACAGCCGACGGCCTCTGAGGACCGCTCCGGCGAGGGGAGGCGGCACCATCAGCGGAAAGGCCGCCGGAGCAGCCGGCCGGGACGGCGGAGAGGGCGGAGGCCCCGCAGGTGAAGGGGCGGCAGGGGAGCGCCTCCCGGGGGTTCCCCCCGGCCCTGCGGGGGAGCCGTCCTCACGCCGCCCCGGAGTCCTCCGCGCGGACGTGCGCCACCAGGGCGTTGGCGTGCCCGTGCCCCATTCCGTGCCCGCTCTTGAGCCAGGAGACCAGCTCCATGTGCCCGGTCAGCGGCGAGGAGCGGATGAGCTCCAGCCACTCTGCGACCGGGCGCCCGTACTTCTTCTCGATCGAGGGGAAGTAGCTCGCCGGGCCCTTCACGGCAGCGGTCATGGGGGTGCCTCCATCCGTCCGGGGGACGGCCTCGGACCGGCCCCGGCGGGGCGCGGTCGGTCGAACACCCCGGACATTACGCACCCGGTGCGACAGAACGGGCGCCCGCGGGGCCTCAGCGCGCCGGGGAGGCGGGCGCCCCCTGCTCGGTGGGAGGGGCCTGCACCCCGCCGGGCGCCTCGCTGCCCCGGGACAGCGCCATCGCGGTCACCGACACCAGCACCACGGCGCCGCCCAGCCACTGCGACCAGGCCGGCTCGGCCCCCAGGAAGGCCACCCCGACCAGCGCGGACACCAGCGGGAAGGCCAGCTCGGCCAGGGTCGCGCGGCTGGCGGCGGTGCGGCCGAGCCCCCAGTAGTACAGGGAGAGCGCCAGCAGGCCGGGGCCCAGGGCCAGGGCGGCCAGCATCGGGATCCGGGCCGGGTCCAGGGCCAGGGAGGAGCCGGTGGCCAGCGAGATCGCCAGGGCGACCGGCAGCGCGATGCAGAACCGCGCGGTGGTGACGTGCATGAAGGCCATGGTGGTGCCGGCCAGCCGCCCGAGCACGGTGCCGCCGGCCCACAGCGCGGCCGCGCCCAGCGCCAGCGCCGCGGCCTTGGCGCTGCCCAGCGTCACCGAGAGGGGGTCGGGGAAGGCCAGCAGCCAGGCGCCGGCCAGGGCGGGCAGCGCGTACAGCGCGAACCGGGGGCGGAGCCGCTCGCCCAGCAGCAGCACGGCGAGCAGGATCGCGAAGAGCGGCTGGAGCTTCTGCAGCACCTGCGGGGTGATCGGGTCGCCGGTGGTGAAGGCCAGGGTGAACAGGGTGGTGGCCAGGGCGGAGGAGCCGCCGCCGACCACCGCCATCGCGACGATGGTCCGCGCGCCCGAGCGCGCCAGCTCCCGGAAGGCCGGAACCGCCCACGGGGACAGGCAGAGCGCGATGATCAGGTGCTCGTAGAAGACGATGGAGGGGGCGGGCATCACCGCCGACAGCGGCTCGCGCATCAGCGCGGACGTCCCCCACAGCCCGGCGGCCGCCGCCACCGCCCACATCCGGTCCCCGCTGCGCTGGGCCACGTTCCCCGTCCTTCCGCTGTTCCGACGACCCCGGAATCATCCCATTCCCGGCGAACGGGGCACACCGTGCTCCCGGTGAACTGGGCCGCCTCGAAAGGCCCCGGGCCCGGATGCGCGAAGTCCTCGCCCCCGGCCGGCGGAAGACGGATGCTCTTCCCGGCCGGCGGAAGCGCATCCCGGCCTTCAGCCGCGTCAGGTGGCTCAGCCGGCCGTGTCGGTCGGGCCGGCCGGGCCGAGAGGTCGGCGGGTGCGCGGTCGGCTCCGCGCGGTGCCGGCGGAGGCGGGCGCGGGGGCGGGTATCGGCCGGGTGCAGCGCTTCAAAGGGTGCAGGCTCAAGCGGCGGCGACGGCAGCGGGGGAGCGGGGCCGGGCGTCTCGGCCGGGCGCGGTGCCTCACGGGGTGCAGGTTTCAGGCCGGCGGCACGGCAGAGGTAGGGACGGGGCGCAGGCCCCGGCCGGGTGCGGGGCCCGCGGGGCGGGGGTTCAGGCCGGCGGCGACGACAGCGGTGGGGGCGGGGTCGGGCGCCCCACTCGGACGCGGCGCCTCGCAGGGCGGGGGCTCGAGCGGGCGGCGAGGGCGGGAAGGGCCCGGGCTGCGGGCAGAAGGAATGCCCTATATGTCGGGTTTCTGGTGGCGAGCGGGCGGGATGGGCGGCCCTGCGCGCCTCCGCGTCGCCCCGGGTGACGCCTACGCGCGAGTAGCAAGCCCCGAAGCCCTTCCTACCCCTTTGTCGATTACTCAGAGTGGTGAAAACGGGGTCTCGGGCGGGACGGAGGCAGTGCTGCGCCCTTTCGCCGCCTGCTTCCGGGTTCCGGCACCCGCTTTCCCGCCTTCCGGGCGCCCCGAACCCCCGAAGCACCCCCGGAACAGGGCGATCCGGGCCCGTCAGGGGCCGATCCGGGCCGGGATGCGCGCCCCGGCGTCATCCGGGCGGCGCGAAGGTGCGCAGGGCGCACCCCCTCACCCTTCACTGTGCGTGTTCGCCCAGGTCAGGGGTTTCGGTGCTCGCGGCCGACCCCCTGGTCCGGGCCCCTGGGGGAGGGGCGGCGACGCGGGCGCGGCGATCCCGCCGCCTGGCCGCCCCGCCGCACACGACCGCCGGCCCGCGCCCGCTCCCGCCGTCGCCGCCCGCTTGAACCTTCACCCCGTGGGGCGCCGCACTCGGGTGGGGCGCCCGGCCACGCCCCCACCTCTGCCGTCGCCGCCGGCCTGAAACCTTCACCCCGTGGGGGCCCTGTGCCCGGATGGGGCCTGTACCCCGCTCCCACCTCTGCCGTCGCCGCCTGCTTTGACCCTGACCCCGCGGGATGCCGTACCCGGCCGACTCCCGAGCCCCGGCCCTTCCTCCGCCGGTGCCGGTTCCGGGCCCGGAAACGCGGAGCGCCCCCGCCCGGGGAAGGGGCGGGGGCGCTCGCGGGCGCGGGTCAGGCGCGCGGTTCGATGAGCAGCAGGCGGTCCATCATGTCCTGCATGGTCACCAGGCCGACCAGGGACGGGCGGCCGCGGGGCGGCTCGGCGGCGCCGGGCTCGGCGCCGGCCTCCTCGACCAGGGCCAGGTGGCTGCGGCTCTCCCGCATGATGCTCAGCGCCGCATAGATCGGCGTATCGGCCCCCAGGGTGGGCACCGGCCGCATCAGGTCGGCGGCGGTGGTCCCCTCGGGGCTGGTCAGCGCATCGCGGACGTGCACCACGCCCAGCGGCCGGTGCTCGTCCAGGACGACCAGCCGCAGGTGGCCCGAGTCCCGGGAGACCCGCTTGACGTCCCCCAGGGAGGCGTCCGGGCCGACCCCGGCCAGCTCGACCAGCGGGGTGGTGATCTCCCGCAGCGGCCGGGAGTTGACCTCCAGGGCGCTGGCCAGCTGGTCCCGGCGCTCCTCGTCGAGCGCGCCGGCCTTGGCCGAGTGGTCCACCAGCTCGCGCAGGTCGTCGGGGTTGTGCCCGGAGGCCACCTCGTCGACCGCGTTCACCCCCACCCGGTGCAGGCACCAGTTGGCCATCCCGTTCAGCACCACCAGCAGCGGGCGGGTCAGCCACATGAACGCCCGCATCGGGATCGCCAGCAGCGTCGCCGACTTCTCCGGGTGCGAGATCGCCCACGACTTCGGCGCCATCTCCCCGACCACCAGGTGCAGGAAGGTGACGACCACCAGCGACAGCACGAACGCCAGCGCCGCGGCGACCGCGTCGGGCATCCACCCGTACAGCACCGGCTCCAGCAGGTGCTTGACCGCCGGCTTGGTGATGGCGCCCAGCGCCAGCGTGCACAGCGTGATGCCCAGCTGGGAGCCGGCCAGCAGCAGCGACAGGTCGCGCGCGCTGCGCAGCGCGGCCCGCGCCGACATGCTGGTCTCGGCGGCCTCCTCCAGCCGGTAGCGGCGCGCCGCCACCAGGGCGAACTCGATGGCCACGAAGAACGCGCTCAGCGCGATCAGCCCGACCGAGATCACCATCGCGAGAAGCGGGTTCATGTCGCTCATGCGCTCACCTCCCGCGACTGCTCGCTCTCATCGGCCGGGGCCTCGTGCAGCTCCAGGCGGACCGTCTCGGGCACGTGCCGGTCGACCCCCTCGACGGTGAGCGCCACCGAGCGCTCGGGGTCGTCCTCGGGGGCGCCGGGGTGGCGGGGGAGCGCCACCTCGATCCGGTCGCCGTCCTCGGGCAGCCGCCGCAGCCCGCTGATGACCAGCCCGCCGACGGTCTCGTAGTCGCCTTCGGGCAGGTCGTGCCCGAGCAGCCGCTCGACCTCGTCGATGTGCAGGGCCCCGGGCAGCAGCCAGGCGCCGTCCTCGGTGACGCGGGCCTCGCCCTCGTCGGCCGGGTCGTGCTCGTCGGCGATCTCGCCGACCAGCTCCTCGGCGATGTCCTCGGTGGTGATGACGCCGGCCAGGCCGCCGTACTCGTCGACCACGCAGGCGAACTCCTCACCGGAGTCGCGCAGCCGGTCCAGCACGTCGGGCAGCGGCAGGGAGGCCGGGACCAGCACCGCCGGGCGGGCCACGTCGGCCACCCGCACCGTGCCCAGGTCGGCCTCGTCGCCCTGGGCGAGCACGTCGCGCAGGCACACCACGCCGACGATGTCGTCGACGTCGCCGCCCATCACCGGGAAGCGGGAGTGGCCGCCGGCCATCAGCTCCACCACCCGGATGACCGGGTCGTCGGCCTGGACGGTGTCCACGTGCGGGCGCGGGATCATCGCGTGCCCGGCCGTGCGGTCGTGGAAGTCCAGGGTCCGGTCGAGCAGCGTGGACAGCTCCGCGGGCAGGTCCCCGCTGTCCCGCGACTCCTCGACGATGCGCTCCAGGTCGGCCGGGGTGGCGGCGTGCTGCACGTCCTCCACCGGGCGGATGCCCACGGCCTTGAGCAGCACCACCGCGGCCTGGTCGAACAGCCGGATGATCCAGCCGAACAGGCGCAGGTAGATGCCGGTGGACAGGGCCAGCCAGCGGGCGACCGGCTCGGGCCGGGCGATCGCCAGGTTCTTCGGGAACAGCTCGCCGAAGACCATCTGGACCACGGTGGAGAAGAGCAGCGCCACGGCGGCGCCGACGGCCAGGCCGAAGCCGGCCGGCACGCCCGCGATCCCCAGCAGGTCGCCCACGCCCTGGCCGAGCATCGGCTCGGCCACCGAACCGACCAGCAGACCGGTCACGGTGATGCCCAGCTGGGCGCCGGAGAGCATGAACGAGGTGCGCTTGGTGATGTCCAGGGCGCGCTGGGCTCCGGCGTCGCCCTGGGCGGCGCGGGCCTTCAGGCGGGAGCGGTCCACCGCCATGTAGCCGAATTCCTGGGCGACGAAGTACCCCGTCGCCACGGTGATCAGGAAGATCACCACCGCGCCGAGGAGGATGTTCAGCAGGATGCTCACCGCGCACGCTCCCCGGAGGCGGGGGCGGTGCGGGCGCGGGCCCGCCGCTTCAGGGCGCTGCGCGCGGCCTCGGAGCGGTCATGTCCGGCGCGCGCGCCCCATGGTGAGGGCGGGTCTTCGGGGTCGGGACTGCAGCGCCCTGCCATCTCCAGGGCGCTGCCGGTACTTCGGGACGGGTCCACGGTTCCTCTCTCTGATCGGGTACGACGGAGATACGCCTGTGCGGCCTCGGAAATTCCCGGAAGCGGCGGTTCCAACCGCGAACGCCCCGGGTTTTGCCGACGCCTCACCCGCCGGAGGGGCGGGGAGGGGCGTCGGAGCGGGTCAGACGCCTGCGGCGGCGTCCGGTGCGGGAAGGGCGGGGTCGCCGGCGGGCGCGGCGGCCCACTCGCGGCGCCGGACCTCGGCGATGGCGATGGAGGCGGCGACGGCGACGTTGAGCGAGCCGACCCGGCCGATCTGCGGGATGTAGGCGGCGGCGTCGGCCGCGGCGAGCAGCGCGGGCGAGCAGCCGTGGTCCTCGGAGCCGATGGCCAGGCAGACGTCGCCCTCCAGCGCGGCCTCGTGCAGCGGCAGGGCGTCGCGGGCGAGTTCGAGGGCGACCACCCGGTAGCCCGCGGCGCGGGCGGCGTCGGCGGCCTCGGCGGCGGTGCGGGTGCGCTCCAGGCGCATCTTCTGCTCCGAGCCCAGGGCGGTCTTGCCGACCTGGGGGTGGGCGGGGTCGGCGGTGTTGCCGGCCAGCCACAGCGTCTCCACCCCGAACACGGCCGCGGTTCGCAGCACGGAGCCGAGGTTGAACGGCTGGGTGACGGATTCCGCGATGAGGGCGACGCGGCCCTCGGTGCGCCTGCGCCACTGGCGGTTGAGACGTTTGACGTCGGTGGGGCGCAGCTGCGTGCTCACCTGGTGTGCGTACCTCGTATTCGTGCGGCGGTGCCGGTCGGGGCCGCTGGGTCGCGGCGCTTCGCCAGACAGGATAACCGCAGGGTGGCCGGGCGGTGCAAGGGGAGGTCAGCCGCGGCGCACCCGCAGCACCCGGTAGCCGGCCCGGGAGGCGGCGCGCTCGGTGGGGCGGCCCTCGGACTCCAGCCACCGGTGCAGCGAGTCGCCGCCCAGGTTGCGCTGGACGACCAGGTGGGCGGTGCCGGCGGGGGAGAGCCGGTCCAGCCAGGCGGTCAGCAGGGCGTGCAGGGCGGGCTTGCCGATCCGGATCGGCGGGTTGGACCAGATCGCGTCGAAGGGGCCCTGCTCGGGGCCGGGGGGCGTGCCGTCCGCGGGCCGCCCCTCCGGGTCGACATGTCGGAAATCTACGTTGGAAAGGTGGTTGTTTCGGGCATTCGCCCGGGCCAGAGCCACCGCCCGGCCGTTGACGTCGACGCCCAGCACCGAGGCGCCGGGCGCCCGCGCGGCCATGGTCAGCGCGATCGGCCCGTACCCGCAGCCCAGGTCGAGCAGGCGGCCCTCGGCCGGCGGGGCCGGCGCCGACTCCAGCAGCACCCGGGTGCCCAGGTCGACCTTGCCGGGGGAGAAGACGCCCCGGTCGGTGCCCAGGCGCAGGTGCAGGTCGGGCAGGACGAGGTCGACGGCCGCCGGGCGGCTGGCGGCCCCGGGGTCGGAGTCGAAGTAGTGCTGAGCCACCCGAAGACGCTACCACCAGGGGCGGAGCCGCCCGGCCGCACCGGTGCGCGCCCGCCCGGAGGCGCGGAGGGCGGGGGAGGCGCACGCCACAAACCGAGCGGTCGGTACCGTTGGGGGCGGGTACCACCCGCCCGCCCCGCGCGCCAAGAGAGGACCGCCCAGTGCAGCGTTTCACCGGCAGAGTCGCCATCGTCACCGGAGCCAGCCGCGGCATCGGCCTGGCCGCCGCCCGGCGCATCGTCGACGAGGGCGGCCGCGCCGTCGTCACCGCCCGCAAGCCCGAGCCCCTGGAGAAGGCCGTCGCCGAACTCGGCGGCCCCGAGCACGCCCTGGGCATCGCCGGCAAGGCCCACGACGCCGAGCACCGCGCCGAGGTCGTCCGCCGCACCCTGGAGACCTTCGGCCGGATCGACGTACTGGTCAACAACACCGGAATCAACCCCGTCTTCGACGCGATCGTCAACGTCGACCCCGCCGCCATGGCCAAGATCTTCGAGATCAACGTGATCGCCGCCGCCTCCTGGGTCTCCGCCGCCTACCACGCCTGGATGAAGGAGCACGGCGGCGCGGTGGTCAACGTCGCCTCGCTGGCCGGCCAGCACCCCTCCCCGGGAATCGGGGTCTACGGTGCGAGCAAGGCCGCCCTGATCAACCTCACCGAGCAGCTCGCCTACGAGCTGGCCCCCTCGATCCGGGTCAACGCGGTGGCCCCCGCCGTCGTCAAGACCGCCTTCGCCACCGCGCTCTACGCCGACAACGAGGAGGAGGTCACCAAGGGCTACCCGCTCGGCCGGCTGGGCGACCCGGCCGACATCGCCGCGGCCATCGCCTACCTCGCCTCCGACGACGCCTCCTGGGTCACCGGCCAGACCCACACCCTGGACGGCGGCCGCACGCTCGGCGCAGGCGTGGAGTAGCACCCCGGCGGGGCCGGGGAGCCGCCCCGGCCCCCGTTGCATTCGGCACCGCGGAGACGGATGATGGGAGCGACCGGATGCCGCCGGAACGGGGCGGCCGCCCCCGGTCGGGGGCGGCGCGGCCACGGCCCCGGACCCGCGCCCGGTCGGACGCGCGAGAACGCGAACGGCTCCGGAGCGGAGGGCCGGCCGCGGCGGCCGGCCGCCTCCCTCGGAGCGACGGGGGTGAGCCTGATGCGCACCGCGGCGCCTCCCCCCGTCCCTGCCCGGACCCCGGCACCCCCGCGCCCGGCACCGCCATCGGACGGAACCTCCCCCAGGAGCGAGCCCCCCGACCCGTTCCGCACGAGTCCGCATCCTCCCCGGGGCCGGTCCCGGGGCGTCCCAGGAGGTCCACGATGCACACCATGAAGCGCTGGAACATCGAGATCCTGCTCTCCGAGGAGACCGACGGCGACACCGCCAACACCTGGGCGGACGCCGGTCTGCACGCCGAGGGCGGAACCGACCTGCACGGCCGGGGCATGGCCCGCAAGCACCCGGCCGACCCCGAGGCCCCCGAGATCGGCGAGGAGCTCGCCGTCTCCCGGGCCCTGGCCGATCTCGCCCGCCAGCTCCGCCAGGTGGCCGCCGAGGACATCTCCGGCAACACCGGCACTCCCTGGCGCCCCTGACCCGGGCCCCTGACCGGTCCCGCCGCGCACCCGCGCCCCGGGCCCGGTGACCGCACCCGCGCGCCGGTCCCCGGCGCGCGGCACCCGTGCCCGCAGGCCGCCGCACCGCCCCGCCGGATCCGGAACGGGGGAGGGGGCGGCGGCCGGGCCGCGGAACGCGCCCGCCCGCCGCCGGCCCCGGCCCCGGCCCCGGCGCCGACCCGGACCGGCCGGGCGGGCCCCGATGTGCACGGTCCCGCCTCCGGGCCGCAGGCGGCGGCGGAACGAGGGGAGGATCCGCGCCGGTCCGGCCCCGCCCGCCCCACGGGGCCCTTCATGGCGAGGGGCCGCCCCGCCGCTCCCCGGGTTCTAACGTTCGCCGCAGCACCCGACTCCTGGGGAAGCGATGAACAGCGGTCCCGAACCACGATGGGACGAACAGGCAAGAACCGAACAGCGCCGGCTCTCCCTTGAGCTCATGCGCAAAGGGACGACCGTCCGCGAGGCCGGCCGGATCGTCGGCGTCGACCGGCGAACCGGGCGGAGGCGGCTGAACGGACGAGTGCCCTCGGGCGGACATTCCGGGGCGCCTCCCGTCACTGAGGGGGCGCCCCCGAACGAGTCCGGCCGCTACCTGGTCGGGAACGAACGCATCCGCATCGCCGACCGGCTGCGGGAGAACGCCTCACTGCGCGCGGTCTCCCACGGCGGGGCCGGGCCCGCCCCGCTCGCGGGGCCGCCCGGTGGGCGCGGCGGCGCCCGGAACCGGGGGGCCGCGGCCGGGCCGTCCGATCAACCGGTCGGCCCGCCGAGGCGCCGGGCAGGGCGGCCCCTGTCCCGCCCTGCCCGGAGCGCGCGGTGGCCGGGGCCGCCCCTCCGGCGGCCGCGCGGGCGGAGCGGGGCCCGGTGCAGGGGGCGCCCGGCCGGGCGCCGGTTCCGGGCAGGAGGAAAAACGGGGGCGGGGCCGACCGCGACCGGGGCGGCGCGGCGCGGAGCGGTGCGCGCCTGCGGCGGCCGGACCCGCCCGGGTGCGGCCCGACACGGTCCGTGCACGCCCGCGGGCGCCCGCCCTCTCCAGGGGAAATGCCGACCGGCCCGGCCCCCGCGGCGCGCCCGGGAGCGCGAGTGCAGGTGGCGGCGGCGGTACCGCCCCGCGGAAGGGCGGGCGCCGCTCCGCGAACGGCCGAATGTGGACGCGCGCGGGAAGGCGCTCCTACACTGCCGGGTGATCACGGTGGGGCAGACTCGGCTGATAGGACGCGGCCACCCGGATGACACGGCCTCCGCCCGGTCGGAGGCCCCCGTCCCCCAGGGGCGGGGCTTTTTGCGTTCGGGGCCGCGCCCGCCCGGACCGAACGACGAAGGACGGTGCAGAACCCGGTGCGCGACAGCCGACTCCACGCCCATGCCACCGCGGTCCCGGGGTAGGCGGATGCACGACACCCCGGCCGAAGACCCCCCGAATCCGGCGCACGCCGGCCCCGGCGGCCCGCGCGGCGCGACGGGGGTCCGAGGACGACCGCACAAGGAGGGACCGATGCCCACTCCGACCGGACCGCAGGCCCGGCCCGCGCAGGGCACCGCCGGCCTCAGCGCGGCCGGCGCGGCCGCCATGATCGGGGCCGGTGCCTTCGCGGCGCTCGCCCCGGCGGCCGCCGGGGCCGGCCCCTGGCTGCCGGTGGCGCTGCTGCTGGCCGCCGCCGTGGCCTACTGCAACGCCACCTGCTCGGCGCGGCTGGCCGCCCGCCACCCCGAGCCCGAGGGCGCCTACGTCTGGGGCCGGGAGCGGCTGGGCGAGCTGTGGGGGCACACCGCGGGCTGGTCGTTCCTGGTCGGCAAGGCGGCCTCCTGCGCCGCCATGGCGCTGGCGTTCGCCTCCTACGCCGCCCCCGGCTGGGAGCGCCCGGCGGCGGCCGCCGCCGTGGCGGCCCTGACCGCCCTGAACATGCTCGGCCTGCGGGTCACCGACCGGGCCGCGAAGGTGCTGCTGGCGGCCACGGTGACGGTGCTGGCCGTGGCGGTGGCCGCCGCCGCGGCGGGCGGCACCGCCGACCCCGGCAACCTCTCCCTGGGGGCCTGGCCGGGCTCCTTCGGCCTGCTGGGCGCGGCCGGGATGCTGTTCTTCGCCTTCACCGGCTACTCCCGGGCGGCCGCCCCCGAGGGCGAGGTGCGCGACCCCCGCACCGCCGTCCCCCGCGCGGTCGCGCTGTCCATCGGCGGGGTGCTCGCGGTCTACATGGCGGTGTGCCTGGCGGCGCTGGCGGTGCTGGGGCCCGAGCGGCTCGCGGCCGGCGCCGCGCCCCTGCTGGACCTGGTGCGCGCCTCGGGGCGGCCGGGCCTGGCCCCGGTGGTCGCGGCCGGCGCCGCCCTGGCCTGCCTGGGCGGCCTGCTGGCGCTGCTGCCGCGGGCCTCGCGCACCGCGGTGGAGATGGCGTCGGCCGGAGACCTGCCCCGCGCGCTGGCCGCGGTGCGCACCGGGAGGGGCGCCCCCTACCTGGCGGAGCCGCTGCTGGGCGCGGCGGCCCTGGTCCTGGTGCTGGTCGCCGACCTCGGTGCGGCGATCGTGCTCGCCGCGTTGGGCGCGCTGGTCTACTCCACGATCGCCAACGCCTCGGCGCTGCGGCTGGGGCCGGAGGAGAACCGCCCGCCGCTGCTGATCGCGCTGGGCGGGCTGGGCGGGTGCGTGGTGCTGGCGCTGAGCCTGCCGCTGCACCTGGTGGCCGCCGGCCTCGCGGTGATCGCGGCCGGCGCGCTGGGCCGGCTGCTGGTCCGCGCCCTGGACGCCCGCGGCGGCTGACGGCCGGCGGCCCCGGGGAGGGAGGCCCGCCCCGGCTCCCCGCCCGCGGCGGGGGAACGATGGCGGAAGAAGAAGGGGCGGCGGCCGGGCCGGGGGTCTCCCCGCCCGGCCGCCGCCCGCGCCGGACCGCCCGCCCGGAGGCGCGCCGGTCCGGGCCGCGCTCAGCCCCCCGGCCGCGCCAGCGCGTCCAGCCCCTTGCGGGCGGTCGCCGACAGGGGGATCCGCGGAAGCTCCTCGGGGGTGAACCAGGCGCAGTCGGCCGTGGAGCCCTGCTCCTCGACCACCCGCGGGGCGGTCGGGCGGGCCACGTGGGCGTGGAAGAACGCCCACACCGCGTAGATCTCGGTGGAGGCGCTCTCCGGCCCCGGCACCCCGGTGCGGTGGTGGTGGCGGACCCCGACCAGGCGGCCCGCCCCGGCGTGCTGGCCGGTCTCCTCGAACACCTCGCGGCGCAGCGCGGCACGGGCGTCCTCGCCGTCGTCGACGCCCCCGCCGGGCAGGTGCCAGGTGCCCTCGCCGGGGTAGCCGGGCGCGATCAGGGACAGCAGCAGCCGCCCGCCGGGGTCGGTGACCAGCCCGTAGGCGGCGAACCGGCGCAGCGCCGGCCCGGGGCGGGCCGGCTCCTCGGCGACCAGGTCGGCCGCGGCGGGCACCGCCTCGGCCGAGGGCCCGGCGGGGGAGCCCGGCACCCGGTAGAACACCCGGTCGATGTGGAGCCCGACCGGGCCGCCGGGCCCGGGGACCGAGGCCAGCTCGGTGCGGACCTCGACCGGCTCCAGCGGGGCCCGGGCGTCCAGCCCGGCCGCGCGGCGCGCCGCCTCGGCGGGGTCCTCGCCGAACAGCAGGCGGGCCCCGGCCGGCGCCTCCCCGGCGACGTGCACGGTGACCCGGCGCAGCCGCCCGGGCGGTGTCACAGCACCCCCTGCGGGCGCCCCGCGCCGCGGACCAGGGACGGCAGCAGGTCCAGGCCGCCGATGACGGTCAGGTCGGTGCGCTCGGCGTGCCGGCCCTCCCGGTCCACCAGCACCGGGCGCATGCCCGCGCCCATCGCGCCCAGCGCGTCGGCGTGCAGCTGGTCGCCCACGTGCCAGCAGTTCTCCGGGGCCACCCGGGCCTGGGCGCAGGCCGCCTCGAAGATCCGCGGCGCGGGCTTGCCCGCCCCGGCGGTGTCCGGGCAGACCACCACGGGGAAGCTGCGGGCCAGCCCGATCCGCTCCAGCTTCTCGCGCTGCAGCGCCTCCACCCCGTTGGTGATGACGCCCAGCCCGATCCCGGCGGCGGCCAGCTCGCCCAGCGCGGGGGCGGCGTCGGGGAAGGGCTGCCAGGCCGCCCGGTGGGCGTCCAGGTACTGGTGGTACAGGTCGTCGCAGGCCTGGTCGGGGACGGAGGCGTGCCCGGCCTGCACGGCCAGGGCGCGCACCCGCTCGCGGCGCTGCTCGGCGAAGCCGAGCCGCCCGTTGAGGTACGCGCCGAAGGAGATCTCGGTCTGCACGTCCCACAGCGTGCGCGCGGCGTTGAAGTCGGGGTGGCCGAGCCGCTCCATCAGCATGCGCAGGCCTGCGGAGCTCGCCGCTCGCTCGTCGAGCAGCGTGTCGTCCAGATCGAAGAAGATCACCGCGGGTGCGGTGGCGGTATCCGGCATCGTTCCTATTTCGTCAAGCTCGTCGGACAGTGACAAACAGGGCTACGGTACCGGTCGAACAGGGACGAAGCGCCACCGGACCAGGCGGCCGGACCTGGTCAGGGGAGCCGGGGCGACCAGGCCAGCGCGGCCAGGACCGCGCCCGCGCCCAGCACCGCGGCCGCGCGCACCCACCAGATCAGGTTCTCCTGGTACTCGGTCTCACTGCCCAGCGAGGACCCGATGTCGTCGTAGACGTCACTGAGCTCGGAGCCCGACTCCGCCTCGTAGAAGTGCCCCCCGGTGTCGGCGGCCAGCCGCTCCAGGGCCTCCTTGTCGATGTTGGCCTCCACCGGCTCGCCGTTGATCTCCACCAGCGCCGCCCCGGTGCCGAACGCGATGGTCGACACCGGGACCCGGGCGTCGGAGGCGGCCCGCACCGCCGAGGAGATCGGCCGCCCGCTGGTGTTCTCGCCGTCCGACAGCAGCACCACCGCCGACGGCGGCGGGTCCTCCGCGGCGTCGTCGTCGAAGGACTGGATGGACTGCAGCGAGGCGAACACCCCCTCGCCGATCGCGGTCCCCGGGGAGATCTGCAGGTTGTGCACCGAGTCGGCGACCGCCTGGTGGTCCTGGCTGGGCGAGGAGACCACCCCCGCGGTCGCCGAGAAGCTCACCAGCCCCACGTTGAACCGGTCGGGCAGCGACTCCACGAAGGCCACCGCCGCCTTCTTCGCCGAGCTGATCCGGTCCGGGTCGATGTCGTTGGCCACCATGGACGGCGACACGTCGATGGCGACGATGATGGTGGCCCGCTCCCGCGGCACCTCCACCGGCATCGCCGGCCGGCCCAGCGCGACGGCCAGCACCCCCAGCATCGCGAACAGCAGCCCGGCGCTGACGTGCCGGCGCCACCCCGGGCGGCGCGGCGCGACCCGGTCCAGCAGCGCCAGGTTGGTGAAGCGCGCGGCGTCGGAGCGCCGCCGCAGCTGCACCCAGACGTAGCCGGCGATGAGCGCGGCCAGCATCGCCAGCGCCGCCAGCATCCAACCCGGGGCCAGGAAGTTCACCTGTCGTCTCCTGTTCCTCGATCGAGGGCCCGGCGCCGCGGGCCGCCGCGGGCCCGCCCGCCGGCGTCTAGTGCGGCGCGGCGGGCGTGTGCCGGGCCAGCTTGTGGGCGGTGCGCCGCTGCTCCACGACGAAGCGCGCCATGTCCACGATCCAATCGCGATCGGTGCGCAGCACCAGGTGCGGCACGCCGCACCGGCGCAGCCCCGCGGCGACCGCCGTGCGCTGGTCCAGGGCCGCCTCCCGGTAGCGCTCCCGCACCGCGCGGGTCAGCCGCACCTCGCGCGAGCGCCCGGTCTCCGGGTCGGACAGCGCCACCCATCCTATGTCCGGGACGTCCAGTTCCCGGGGGTCGACCACCTCGATCGCCAGCACCTGGTGCCGGGCCGACAGCCGGCGCAGCGGCCGCTCCCAGGGCGCCTCCAGCGGCACGCCGCCGCCCGAGGGGGTGTCCAGGAAGTCGGAGATCACCACGCGCAGCCCGCGCCGCCGCTGGGCGCGCGCCAGGTCGGTCAGCGCGTCGGGCAGGGAGGCGCCGCCCGTGCCGGGGCCGTCGCCGCGCGGCGCGGCCTGCACCGTGGCCAGCATCGTGGTCAGCGCCGCCTTCCCGGAGCGGGCCGGCCACCGCCGCACCCGCCCGCGGTGCAGGAAGTAGGCCCCGAACCGGTCGCCCACCCGCTGGGTGAGCACGTTGACCGCGGCCAGCGCGCCGATGGCCACCTCGCGCTTGTCCCGCTCGGCGGTGCCGAAGTCCATGCTGGGGGAGAGGTCCAGCAGCGTCCAGCTCTCCAGCTCCCGGTCGGCCACCAGGTCGCGCACGTGCGGCACGGTGGTGCGCGCGGTCACCGCCCAGTCCATGTGCCGCACGTCGTCCTCGCCCGGCTGGTAGCGGCGGGCTTCGGCGGGCTCGCTGCCCGGCCCCAGCCGCAGCCCCAGGTGCTCGCCGTGCAGCAGCCCCTCCAGGCGGCGCACGATGCGCATGTCCAGCCGGCGCAGCGCCTGGTGGGCCCGGGGGTCCAGGGCCAGGGGCGCCCGTTCGGGCCAGGGCACGCCTCAGCCCGCCGCGGCCGCGCCGGCGGCCGACCCGGCCGACGGCTCGTCCCAGATCACCCGGGGCGGCGGCACCGCCGCCAGCACCCGGTCCACCACCTGCTCGGTGCTGATGCCGTCGGCCAGCGCGTCGAAGCTCAGCACCAGGCGGTGCGCGATCACGTCGCGGGCCAGCAGCCGCACGTCGTCGGGGAGCACGTAGTCGCGGCCGCGGATCAGCGCCAGCGCGCGCGCCGCGGCCACCAGCCCCAGGGTCGCCCGCGGGCTGGCCCCCACCTCCAGCACCCGCCGCAGGTCGCCCACCCCGTACCGCTCCGGTTCGCGGGTGGCCATCACCAGCCGCACCACGTAGTCGGCGACCAGCTGGTGCACGTGCACCGCCTCGGCGCCGCCCTGCAGCTCGCGCAGGGTCACCGGGTCGAGCACCTGGTGGGCCTCGGGCGGGGAGGCGCTCATCCGCCGCAGGATCTCCATCTCCTCGCCGGCGGTGGGGTGGGGCACGTTGATCTTCATCAGGAACCGGTCCCGCTGGGCCTCGGGCAGCGGGTACACGCCCTCCGACTCCACCGGGTTCTGCGTGGCCACCACCACGAACGGGTCGGGCAGCGGGTAGGTGGTGCCGCCCAGCGACACCTGCTTCTCCGCCATCACCTCCAGCAGCGACGACTGCACCTTGGCCGGGGCCCGGTTGATCTCGTCGGCCAGCACGAAGTTGGCGAAGACCGGCCCCAGCTCCACGTCGAAGGCCTCGGCGGAGGGCCGGTAGATGCGGGTGCCCACGATGTCGGAGGGCACCAGGTCGGGGGTGAACTGCACCCGGGAGAACGACCCGCCGGTCACCTTCGCCAGGGTGGACACCGCCAGGGTCTTGGCGATCCCGGGCACCCCCTCCAGCAGGCAGTGGCCCTTGGCGACCAGGCAGACCATGGTGCGCTCCACCATCTGGTCCTGGCCGACGATGACCGTGGAGACCTCCTGCAGGGCGGCCCTGAGCAGCCGGGTCGGATCCCCCGCGGCCTCGGTCCCCTCGGCGGCGCGCCGCGGCTCCCGGTCGTCCTCCGGCGCGGCGTTGGCGTCCTGCATGCGTCCAGCCTTTCGCTCGGCGCCCCCGGCGCCGCTCGCCTCGTCGACCCCCGGGCCCTGCGCCCCGCGCCGCGGGCGCCGCCCGCAATAGCATGGGGTGCACCGCCCCGGCGCGTCCGCCGGGACGGCGCACGCAGAGTCGGGAATGCTCACACATCGGCGATGCTACCGCCGAGCGGGGTCCTGGCGCCGACGCCGGGGCCGCCGCGGCGCGGACCGATACGAGGGAACGGGGGCGTGAGGCCGGTGTCGTCTCCGCTGCACGACAGCGACCCCCGCCAACTGGGCGGGTACCGGTTGAGCGGGAGGCTGTCCCGGGGCTCGTCCGGGGTGGTCTACCTGGGTGAGGACGGGTCGGGCCGGCGGGTCGAGGTCGCCCTGCTCAGCGAGGGCGCGGCCGCCGACCCCGACGCCCGGGAGCGGTTCCGGGCGGCGGTCGCAGAGGGGCGGGGCGCCTCGGAGGGGGAGCGGGTGCTGGGGGCCGGCACCGAGGCGGCCTCCGCGGCCTGGGTGGCGGTTCCGCACGGCGGGCCGGGGCCCGGCGCCGCGGCCTACCTGAGGTCGGTGGAGGGCGGCGCGGGGCCGGTGCGCGCCGGGGCGGCGGCGGTGCTGCGCCCGCACTGGTCGGTCCGCTCGGGTCCGGCGTCGGCGCGCTGGCTGTGGCCGGGCGGGCACGGCGGCTCGGGGGCCGCGGAGGCGCCCCCGCAGCGGGGCGTGGTGGTGGGGGTGATGCTCCTGCTGCTGCTGGCGGTGCTGCTGATCGTGCTGCTGTACTTCTGGATGTCGATGCTGTCCCGGCAGGCCGGGGGGAGCGAGGTGGAGCCGTCGCGGTCCCCGTCGTCCTCCCAGGAGCCCAGCCCGTCGGAGTCGCCGTCCCCGTCGCAGAGCCCGGGTGAGGAGGAGGGCGACCCGTCGCCCTCGCCCGAGCCCTCGGACGGGACCCCTGAGGCGACCCTGGACGAGGACGAGCTGGAGGAGCTGCCGGGCGGGCCGGGCTCGCTGGCCTGACGCCGGCGGCGGGGGAGGCCCGCGCAGCGGTCAGGCGCCGTCTCGGGCGCGGCGGGCGATGCGGTCGTGGCGCTGCCGGGCGGCCTGGGCGGAGCCCAGCCCCAGGCCGGAGCCGATCTGCTGCCAGGTCAGCCCGCGCCCCTTGGCCATCCGCAGCAGTCCCAGCTCCAGCTGGTCGAATTCGGCGCGGGCCAGGGGGAGCAGGGAGAGGGCCGCGGTGAGGTCCTGCTCGTCGACGGCGGGGGCGCCTTCGTCGGGGAAGGCCGAGCCGGAGGCCAGGTCCGAGACGCGCAGCAGGGCGTCGTAGGGGGCCATCGGGCGGCGCAGGCCCTCCCAGCGCTCGCGGTCCTCGCCGGTGGCGTGGCGCTCGGTGATGCGGGCGAGCCCTTCGTAGGCGCGGATGCCGCCGGGGCCCTGGGGGTGTTCGTGCTGTCCGGTCATGCCCCCACCCTGTCTTTTCAACATCCTGTTGTCAACAGAGTGTTGTCAACGGGATGGACCATGCGCCGGACCCGGGTGGAGCGGCGCCCCCGCCGGCAGGGGAGCGGGGCCCCGCGGGCGGGGGCGCCCCGCCGGGGCGGGGGAGCGCGGTCCGGCCGCCGGACCCTCCAAGGGGGCGGGGGCGGGGTGCCGCGACCCTGCCGCGCCGGATCCTGCGAAGGGCCGCCGGCTCTGTCCCACCCCCCTTCATTTCCCCTCCGACCTGCGACAACTTAAAAATCTATAATGTAAAGGCGGTGGTTTTCAGCTCCCCTGAAAAGCAAAAACCATTTCAAGGAGCGGCTACGCCGCCCTCATCATCAGACCCGGCACGCCATCCCCAGCTCCGAACCGCGACCGACCCGTCACCGTTCGCCACACCGAACGGGCGCGGCCGCGCGGAGCGGGGGAGCAGACCTCTCCGACGGAAGGGAACCCCGGCATGGGACACCACGGCACCGCCCCCGCCGACCTCACCCGCGACCCCCGGCCGCTGCTCGGCCGGACCGCCCTGGTCACCGGCGCCAGCCGCCGCGACGGCATCGGATACGCCACCGCCCGGCGCCTCGCCGCCTACGGCGCATCCGTCTTCTGCCACCACCACCGCCCCCACGACCTCGAACAGCCCTGGGGCGGAGACGACATCACCGCCGTCCTGGACGGCGTCCGCGCCGCCCGCACCGACCCCGCCGCCCGGATCGAAGGACACGGCGCCGACCTCGCCCGCCCCGGCGCGCCCCGCGACCTCCTGGACGCCGCCCGAGACGCACTCGGGCCGATCGACATCCTCGTCTGCAACCACGCCCGGTCCGGCGGCGACGGGACACTGGCCGAGGTCACCGAGGACATGCTCGACGGGCACTGGGCCGTCGACGCCCGCTCGGTCCTCCTCCTCGCCCAGGCCTACGCCGCCGCGCACGACGACACCCGCCCCGGCGGGCGGATCGTCATGCTCACCTCCGGCCAAGGGCAGGGGCCGATGCCCGGCGAGATCGCCTACGCCGCCGCCAAGGGCGCGCTGGCCGCCATCACCCTCACCATCGCCGAGGAGCTCGCCGACCGGCGGATCACCGTCAACACCGTCAACCCCGGCGGCGTGCAGACCGGCTACCTCACCGACGCCGCCATCGACTCCATCCGCCACAAACTGCCCTTCGGGCGGATCGGCGAACCCGACGACCCGGCCCGCCTCATCGCCTGGCTGGCCACCGACGAGGCGCGCTGGATCACCGGCCAGGTGCTGCACAGCGAGGGCGGCCTCGCCCGGTGGCGCGACGCTCCCCGCCAGCCGTGACGGTTGGCGGCGGCCGCGGCGAGGTAGGACACCCGGCGAGACCGCACGGCCCCGACCGGAGACGAGACACGACCATGGCGCTCTTGGACGAACGGCAGATCAGCGAGGGACTGGCCGAGCTGGACGGCTGGGAGTGGCACCCCGACGCCGCCGAGATCCGGCGCACCGTCGCGATGCCCGACTTCATCTCCGCGATCGGCCTGGTCGACGCGGTCGCCCAGGCCGCGGAGGAGGCCGGCCACCACCCCGACATCGACATCCGGTACAACCGGCTGACCTTCCACCAGACGACGCACGCCGTCGGCGGGGTGACCGGCGCCGACCTGAGCCTGGCGTCCCGCATCGACGCCCTGGTGGCCGAGGCGCTGCCGGCCGGCGACTGAACCGGGGCCCGCCCGGACCGCTCGCGGGCGGTCTCCGGCCCGCCCGGGGCTCCGGCCCCGGTGCCTCCGGAGCGGGGCCCGGCGCCCTCGGGGCGGAGACGGGGGAGAGGACCGCACCGTCCACCGCGGTGCGGCCCTCTCCGCGACAGGGGCGAGGGGGAGCCCGCCCTCCTCGCGGAGCCTGCGCCGCCCGGCCGCGGGCGGGCGGTGACGATGCCTGCGGTGGCGGCCCCGTCCGGCCCGGACCGCTCGCGGACGGGGCCGATTCCGATGTCCGGGCCGGCGGTCCATGTGCTCTCCGCCGGCGTGGGCCCCCGCCCGGAACGGCCTGCCCCCGGCAGGCCATCGGGCGTCACGGCGGAGGCCCCGCCCCCTCCCGGGCCGGCTCTCCCTGCTCCACCGGGGCCCGGGGGCGGGCATGCACGCCCCCGGCCGGGCTCCGGCCACCGCGAACGGCCCTGCGGGAAGGCGGTGCCTGCAGCGGCGCCGTACCGACGCCCCCTGGTGAACCCGCCGGCGGGCCGGTGGGGCCGGGCCCCGCCGCCGCCGTCCGGCGCGGCCCCGGCGGACCGGGAAAGGTCAGCTCCGGCCGCCCCGGGCGCGCAGGCGGGAGCGGCGGATCTTGCCCGAGGGGGACTTGGGCAGCTCGGCGACGAACTCGACCACCCGCGGGTAGGCGTGCTCGGCGAAGCGGGTGCGCACCAGTTCGCGCAGCTCCTCGGCGAGCTCCTCGCCGCCGCCGTACCCCTCGGCGAGGACCACGCTGGCGGCCACCGCCTGCCCGGCGAGCTCGTCGGGCGCGCCGTAGACCGCGGCCTCCACCACTCCCGGGTGCTCCTGCAGGGCGGTCTCCACGTCGCCGGGGACGATGCGGTACCCGCCGCTGGCGATCGCCTCGTCGTCGCGGTCGGAGAAGTAGAAGTGGCCCTCCCGGTCGCGGGTGCCGGTCACCCCGGTGAGGAACCAGCGGCCGTCGGGGGTGAACCGGGGGCCGGTGAACCCCTCGCCGTCCTCGTAGCCCTCGAACCAGAACAGCGGGCTGGCCTTGGTGTCGACGGCCACCCGGCCGCGGGCGCCGGGCATGGCCTCGGCGTCGTCGAGGGGGTCCAGGACGGTGAGGCTCCACCCCGGCAGCGGGGTGCCGATGGAGGCGGCGCGGGGCTCGGGCGCGACGTCGGGGTGCTGGTGGCGGCCGACGCACGCGCCCAGTTCGGCCTGGTTGTGGTGGTCGTGCACGGGGATGCCGAAGACGTCGTCGGCCCAGTCGGCGACGTCGGGGGGCAGCGGTTCGCCGGCGCTGGACAGGCAGCGCAGGGAGATCTCGGGGGGCGGGGTCTTCACGGTGGCGCGCAGGGTCCGGTAGACGGTGGGCGCGGCGCTGAGGTTGGTGACGCCGTGCATGCCCAGCACGTCGAGGGTGAGCTCGGGGTCGAAGCCGGCGCGGAGCTGGAGGGTGCGCTGCCCGGCGAGCAGCGGGGTGATCAGGCCGTAGAAGAGGCCGTAGGTCCAGCTGGGGTCGTGGGTGTTCCAGTAGACGTCGTCGTCGGTGACGTCCAGGCCGTAGTGGTGGTGGGCGTGGAAGGCGGCCAGGGCGCGCACCGGGACGTCGAAGCCGTGGTGGCGGCCGGTGGGGCCGGGGGTGAACAGGTGCAGGAAGGGGGCCGCGCCGCCGAGGGCGGCGGTGGCCGGTGCGGGGCCGGGGGCGTCGGCGAGCAGGGCGAGGGTGTGGTCGCCGGGGCGGGCGGGGTGCTCGCCGGTGGTGGCGACCTGCCAGGGGGCGGTCTCGCCGGGGGCGGGGTCGAGCTTGTGGCGCTGCTGCTCGTCGCAGACGACCAGGAGGGTGCGGGAGCCGGTGAGGCGGTGGCGGACGGCGGTGGGCGCCAGGGCGGTGAACAGGGGGACGTGCACGGCGCCCAGGCGCCAGATGGCCAGGGCGGTGGCGACGAGGTCGGCTCCGCGGCCGAGGAGGGTGGCGACGCGGTCGCCGGCGGTGATGCCGGCCTGGGCCAGGCCGGCGGCCAGGCGGGTGGAGCGGTCGGCGAGGTCGCCGTAGGTGAGGTGGGTGGGGGTGAGGTCGGGGGCGATCTCGGTGAGGGCGGGGGCCTCGCGGGGGTGCCGGTCGCAGAGCAGGTGTGCCACCGAGGAGTCGGGTGTGTCGTAGGTGGCCAGCCAGTCGGTCACTTGCTGCGCCGGGGTGGGCATCGGGGTGAGTCCTCGTTTTCCGCGGTCGGTGGTGTGGGCGGGTTTCGGTATTTAAGAGTATGCCTTGGTGTGTGACGGCGCCCTCATCGGTGGGGGCGGTGGCGGGTGGAAGGGGTTCGGGTTGGACGCGGGTTCGGTGGTGCGGCGGTTCGGGTTGGACGCGCAGGCCGCGGAGTGGTTGGAGGCGGCGGCGGGGCTGCCGGCGCTGCCGGGGTGGGGTGCGGGCGAGGTGGCCTCGGTGGGGGAGCGGGGTGCGCGGGAGCTGCTGGCGCCGCTGGGGTTGAGCGGTGCGGATGCGGCGGAGCTGGCGGGGTTGTGGGCGGGGGAGTGGCCGCGGGAGGCGGCGTGGCTGGTGGAGCGGATGGCCGCGCGGGTGGCGGCGGATCTGGGGGCGGCGCTGGAGCCGGCGCCGGTGTGGGTGGCGTGGCCGGGGCTGGCGGGGGTGGAGGACGACCGGGCGCGGTGTGCGGCGCTGTTCGCGTTCGCGGTGTCGGTGCGGGCGTTCGAGGAGTATCAGCGGGGGCGGGGGGTGCCCGGGGAGGTGGTGGCGTCGACGCTGCTGGACGTGGGGCGGCAGGCGGCGGCGAACCGGCGGATGTTCGGGCGGGCGGGGTTGGAGACGGCGGCGTGGGTGGCGCTGCTGTTCCGGTCGGGCTTCTACCAGTTGGGGCGGTTGCAGTTCGAGCCGAACGTGCTGCGGGAGATGGGTGCGGTGCGGTGGTTGTCGGAGGGGGAGCGGCGGGAGGCCGCAGGGGTGGCGGAGCTGGCGGAGGGGGCGCGGGTGCTGCGGCTGCACATTCCGCCGGGCGGGCCGCTGGGGGAGGGGGAGGTGGCCGAGTCGCTGGGGCGGGCGCGGTCGTTCTTCGCGGGGTGGCTGGGGGTGGACTACCCGGTGGCGACGTGCTCGTCGTGGCTGCTGGATCCGCAGTTGGCGGAGTACCTGCCGGAGGGGTCGAACATTCTGGCGTTCCAGCGGATGTTCCGGTTGGTGGAGCGGGGGGCTCCGGGGGATGCGGACGTGTTCCGGTTCGTGCTGGGGATGCCGGAGGTGGATCCGGGGCGGGCGCCGCGGGGGAGCAGGTTGGAGCGGGCCGCGGCCGACCATGTGGCGGCGGGCCGGGAGTGGCGGGTGCGGACCGGGTGGCTGCGGCTGCGGTGAGTCGGCGGGTGGGGGTCAGGCGGTGAGGGCGAGGGCGTCCAGTAGGGCCTGTACCCGTTCGGGGGTGTGCTCGATGACGGGTGCGTATTCGCAGATGCCGATGCCGACGATGTCGTGGTGGCCGTGGAGGGCGCGCAGGGTGTCGGCGAGGACGGGGGCGGCGGGGCCTCCGGGGGTGGGGCAGGCGACGGCGGGCAGGTCGGCGGGGTCGCAGGCGTCGATGTCGAGGTGGATGTAGGCGGGGGTGCGGGGGGCGCGGCCGGTGGTGGCCGAGGCGGGGTCGGCGGCCAGGGCGTCGGGGCCGATGTGGGTGATGCGGTTGGTGCGCACGTAGTCGAGTTCGGCGGGGTCGAAGTCGCGGGTGGCCAGGAGGGTGACGGCGGCGGGCGGGAGGGCCGCGGGGCGGTCGCCGGCCATGCGGGGGTGGCCTTCGCCGAGGAGGGTGCGCAGGGGCATGCCGTGGGCGCGGCCGCTGGGGGAGGTGGCGGGGGTGTTGAGGTCGGCGTGGGCGTCGACCCAGTAGCAGGTCATGCCGGGGTGGCGGGCGGCGAGGTGCTGGACTGCGGCGAGGTCGCTGGTGCAGTCGCCGCCGAGGGTGAGGGTGCGGCGGGGGTCGCGGCGGGTGAGGCGGTCGCGGAGCTGGCGCTGGGTCTCGGCGACGATGTCGAGGTTGAGGATGCCGTCGACGGTGGTGCGGGGTCCGTCGGTGACGGAGATGTGGAGTCTGCTGCCGCCGGTGGGGATGAGCCGGGCGAGGGCGGCGGCGCCGGGGGCGACGCGCATGTCGTCGCCGCCCTGCCAGAGGGGGACCACCAGGTCGACGTCTCGTTGCCACACCATGGCCCAACCTTATAGGCGGGCGGGGTCCGGGTCGCGGGGAAGCGCGGTGTGCCCGGTCGTCCGGCAGCGGCCAGGGGGTGTGTCGGCCCGGGGGCGGGTGCGGGGTGGTCCCGGGGTGTCGTCGGGTTCGGTCCTGGTGCGGCTGTTCTTCGGCGTGGTCGTGTGAAGGGGCGTCGTCTCCGGGGTCCCGGTCTTCGGAGTCGGCGGTCGTGGCGGTGGGGAAGCCGGCCGGTCGTCGGCGGGTCAGGGCCGCCGGGCGTGCGCTCGGTTCGACGGCGGTGACGGCCGGGGCGGGCCCGGTCCGGTTGTAATCGGGCGTTCGCGGCGGGAGCGGTGCGGGGAGGGGCCCGAACGGCTTTACTTTACATAATGCTGATTATCGGCGTTCTGTGCGGAGGTTCGGGGAAGGGGCTGCGGAGCGGTTTTCCGCCGGTGCGTCCTCGTGCTGAGGTGGTGAGGGTGCCGCCGTGCGCCCTTGGGGCGCGGCCGCGACGCCCGGCGGCGGGCCCGCCGTCCGAGCGGTCGGGCTCGGGTTCGCGCCGGGCGGCCGCGGCGGTGCCGCTCGGCGGCCGGGCGCGGTGTCCGCGCGGGCGGATGTTGCGCCTCGGTGTTCGGCCCGTGCGGGCCGGGTGCCCGCCGGTGAGGTCCTGTGGAGGGCTCTGCGGGGCGCCCGGCGGGCTCCGGTGGCCGTGCCGGCCGCCGGAGCGGGTGTTCGCGGGCGCCTTCGTCCGGTGTTGATCGGAGGCTCCGCCCCTGGTGCGGTCCGAGGTGCGCGGGCTCCGTCCGGCGGGCCCCGCCGCGCGGTGTGCGCCCGACCGGACGGGGTGCGGGGCGGGAGGCCGGGTGCGGTCGGCCGGCGGGTGTCCCCTGTCCTGACCGGCGCGGATGGAGGGGCGAGGGGTCTTCACCTCCCCGGTTTTTCATGCATAAAGTGTGTTATGCATGAAATGGGGGCAAATCATGGCGAATCCGGATGAATGGGCGCACCGTTTCCGGGGCGCGCCCCGGTCGTATAGGACGCGCCGCTCCCCGGTTCCGTTGACCGATGCGGAATTCCCTGTAGATGTCCGGCCACAAGCGGTCACAAGCCGCGTGTCCCCCTGCAATCGCGGCTCCGGCGCGCGATGCTCGAAGGGTGTCGAACATGCCCAGTTCCTCCGACGGCCCCGGTGAGACCGCCGTGGAAGCCGCGCGCCCTGTCCCCGAGCCCGAGCCCCCCGCGGGCGGTTCCGCCGGTTCCGCGGAGCGGGCGGCCGAGCGCGCCGGCGGCGGGGACCCGCCCGCGGCGGCCGCGGCCGGGTCCCCCTCCCCCGCCGGGCGGCGGCGCGGGTCCGGGGGCGACCGCCTGGTCGGCATCGACGTCGCGCGGGGCCTGGCGGTGCTGGGCATGTTCGTGGTGCACGTGGGGCTGGGGTGGACCCTGGCCTCGGGCGACAACGCGCTGTACGGGCTGGTGTCGGGGCGTTCGGCGGCGCTGTTCGCGCTGCTGGCGGGCGTCTCGATCGCGCTGCTGTCCGGAGGGCCCTCCCCCAAGGAGGGCAAGGACATGGGGGTGGCGCTGTGGCGGGTGGTGATCCGGGGGCTGATCATGCTGCCGGTGGGCACCCTGCTGACGATGATGGGCACCCCGGTCTCGGTGATCCTGGCCTACTACGCGGTGTTCTTCGTGCTGGCCGCGCCGCTGATGAGCGAGCGGTGGAAGATCGTGGCGGGCACGGCCGCGGTGCTGGGCGTGGTGGGGCCGGTGGTCTCGTTCTACCTGCGGCGGCTGGAGGACGGCGGTCCGCTGGAGCGGCCGGTCCGGGCGATCAACTCGGCCGACCCGCTGGTGGCGTGGTCGGGTGACGGGGTGGTGAACTTCCTGCTGACCGGCGCCTACCCGGCGATCACCTGGATGCCGTTCGTGCTGGCGGGGCTGGCGGTCGGGCGGCTGCAGCTGCGGCGGACGAAGGTGCAGGCGGCGCTGGTGGGCGTGGGCGCGGCCATCGCGGCGGTGGCCTACACCGCCTCGTGGTTCGCGCTGGAGGTGCTGGGCGGCCGGGAGCGGCTGGAGGCGTCGTTCACTCCGGAGGCGGCGGCCGAGCACGGCGGCGCCGGCAGCGTGGCCCAGGCGCTGGACGAGGGGTTCTCGGGGACGGTCCCGGTGAACGACTGGGCGTGGCTGCTGGTGCCGACCGGGCACAGCGGGACGCCGTTCGAGGTGTTCGGGGCCGGCGGTGTGGCGATCGCGGTGCTGGGGCTGTGCCTGCTGGCCTCGCCCTACCTGGGGTGGGCGGTGTACCCGCTGGCGTCGGTGGGGGCGCTGGCGCTGACCACCTATGTGGGGCACATCCTGGTGATCGCGCTGGCGGAGTCGGGGTGGGTGGACGGCACGCCGCTGTCGTTCGTCTCCGACCGGTTGGCGATGACGGTGCTGCTGGGGTCGCTGGTGTTCGCGACGGGGTGGCGGCTGCTGGTGCGGCGGCGGGGTCCGCTGGAGGGGCCGCTGCACTGGGTGTCGATGTGGGCGGCCAAGCGCATCCCCTGAGCGGCCGCCGGGTATGCGGCCGGCCGCGCAAGGCGGTGAAGGCGATGGCCGAAGCCGCCGGTGGGAAAAGCGCGGCCGCCGCGCCGACGGCGTCATCCCCTTCGGCTACCGTGCCGCCATGTGCATCTCCGCCGCCCCCGCCGAGTTCTCCGGGACGACCCTCTACGCCGGCAGGCTCCGCCACCCCGAGCACGGCCTGGTGCACGTGCTCGGCTACCAGAACTCGGCGGTGAACCTCGCGTCCGGGCCCAACGCGATGCTGCTGCACGTCCCGGCGCGCTCCATGGGGCGGCGGAACTTCATCTCCACCGGGCGCCACCAGGACCTGCTGTCCCGGATGGTCGAGGCGGTGACGCCGAGGGCGGTCGGCGCCGTGACCATGGACTGGATGGGCGGGCCGCAGGCCCGGTCCGGGGTGGAGGTGTTCGAGCACGACGTCTACACCGTGCTGCTCACCGGGAACGCCGCGCTGATCCCCGCCGAGCTGCACCGGGTCCCGCCGCACAAGCGCCCGCGGATCGACCCCGGGCTGCTGGAGTTCTACGCCGGGCACTACCCGGAGCACACCTTCGCGGTCTGCTGCTTCGACAACGCCCAGGCCCGGCGGGCCAAGCCGCTGCTGCTCTGGTACGAGCCGCACGACCCCGACCTGCTGACGGCCCCGGCGCTGGACGCGCACACCGGCGGGCCGCCGGCCCTGGACGCGCGGGTCCCCGTGGACCACTGGACGATCTTCGGGACCGACGAGGCGCCGGACGGGTGGGGGCATCCGGTGGACTACCCCGGGACGCTCCGGCAGCGGCTGCGGGCCTTCCTCCCGGCCGAGGTCATCGGGGAGCGGCACACCGGGGGCCTGCCCAACGGCGACTTCGCCCTCTCCCACGCCGACCTGCTCCGCGGCGACCTGGACGCGATCCGCCGCATCGGCCCGACCCGCTGAGCGGCGCGCTGAGCAGCGCCGCGCCGGCGGGCGGTGCGGCACCGCCCGCCGGCCCCGGGGCGGAGGTTCAGGCGGGCGGGCGCGGCGTCCCACGGGGTCGGGGTACAGACCAGCGGCGACGGCCAAGGCAGGGCCAGGGCGGAGGTCCTCGCCCGGGCGCGGCGCCCCGCGGGGTGAGGGTTCAAGCCGGCGGCGACGGCGCAGGCAGGGGCGGGGCGGAGACGGTCGGTCGGGTGCGGCGCCCCGCGGAGCGGAGGCTCAAGCCGGCGGCGAGGCCAGGGGGCGTGCCGGCCAGTCGGTCGGGCGCGGCGCCCCACGGGGCCGAGGTTCAAGCGGGCGGCGAGAGCGGGAGCGGGCCGGGGGCGGCGGATCGCCTGCGGCAGGGCGGTGGGACGGTCGTGGCGGGTGAGGGGGCGGGTTCGCCGTTCCCGCGCCGCCCCGGCGCCAGGGCGGGCCGCCCACTGATCACCGGTACCCCCTGACCTGGGTGAACACGGACAGTGATGGTGGCGGGGGGCGCCCTGCGCACCGCGAGAGCACCCCGCTGATTCCCGGGCACACATCCCGGGCCGGAACGGGCCCCGGCAGGCCCGAACGGCCCCGATCCGGGCGGCGGCCGGGGATCCGTGCCGCCCGGAAGGCCGGAAACGAGGGGCCGGAACCCCTCAGAGGGGCAGCAAGGGGCGGGATGTCGCATTCATCCCCCCAGGAGGCCCCGCTTCCGCCACTCTGAGTCACCGGAGAGGGGGCGGCGGGGCTTCCGGGGGTGCTACTCGCCGGTAGATGTCATCGGGGGTGCCACCGAGATGCGCAGGGCGCCCCCGCCCTGCCCGATCCCCGCCGGCGATCCGGCAAAGCGGACACAACCCCCTCCACCGGCACGGCGGGCCCGAACCCACCACCGGAACACCGCTCCCCCCTTCACCGGGCGCCCGGCGGCGGACCCGTGAACACCGCCCCGCCGCCCGCCTGAACCCCCGCCCCGCGAGACGCCGCACCCGACCGACCGGCCGGCCCCGCCCCCTCTGCCGTCGCTGCCCGCTTGAACCCCGGCCCCGTGGGCCCCGCGCTCGGCCGACGCCTGCACCCCGCTCCTACTTCTGCCGTCGCCGCCTGCTTGGACCCGGGCCCCGTGAGGCGCGGCGACCGACCGGCCGGCCGGTCCCCCTCCTCGCCCTCGCCGCCGGTCTGAACCCCCGCCCCGTGGGGCGCCGCACCCAGGCGAGAACCTCCGCCCTGGCTCTTCCTTCGCCGTCGCTCCGGTCCGGTGCGGGAGGCGCCGGGCCGGCTCTTCTTCTGCGCCGGGGGCGCCCTCTGCTCCGGTTCTCTGCCCCGGGCTTCCTGCGGTGCGCCGCTCCCCCGCCGGGGTCTGCGGCCCCCGGTTGGGCCGAGGGGCAGGGGGGCGGCGCCCCTCCCCCGCCCCCTGTCGGCCGGGGCGGGGGTCGGGGTTTCGAACAGCGGTGGGCCGGGTGTTCGAAAAGGGGGCGGGGCCGGTGTGGCGGGCGGCGGCCGCATCGGGAAGGGTGGGGGCATGAGCGGAGAGCGGGAGCTGGGCGCGGGGGCCGTCGGGGCGGATCGGGCCGTGGAGGAGTACCTGGTGGCGCGGCGGGCGGAGAAGCCGTCGCCGCACACGGTGGCGGCCTACCGGCGGGACCTGCTGGGGGTGCTGGGGTGTGCGGCGCGGGCGGCCGGGTGCGAGCGGTCGGGCCTGGTGCTGGCCGATCTGGACGCGGGGCTGATGCGTCGGGCGTTCGCGGAGTTCGCCGGGGAGCGGGCGCCCTCCAGTGTGGTGCGGGCGTGGTCGACGTGGAACGGGTTCTTCGGGTTCTGGGTCGCGGAGGGGGTGCTGGAGGGCAATCCGATGCAGGCGGTGCGGCGGCCGCGGGCGCGGCCGGGCGGGCCGAAGCCGCTGATGGGCGAGGACACCCCGGAGCGGTTGCTGGAGGCTTTGGCCGCGGGGTGCAGGCGGGCGCGGGATCCGTGGCCGGAGCGGGACATGGCGGTGGTGGCGCTGGCGCTGCTGACGGGGCTGCGGTCGGCGGAGATGCTGGGGCTGCGGGTGGAGTCGCTGAGCGGGCGGCCGGGTGAGCGGCGGCTGCGGGTGGTGGGCAAGGGCGGCCGGGAGCGGTCGCTGCCGATCGAGGCGCCGCTGGAGGCGCTGGTGGGGGCGTATCTGGAGTCGCGGGAGGCGCGGTTCGGGGTGCGGTTGTCGGGGGGTGACGCGCTGCTGGTGGACACGCGGGGGCGTGCGCTGCGGCGGGGCGGGCTGCAGTACCTGGTGCAGCAGTGCTACAAGCATGCGGGGGTGGGCGACCGGGTGGCGCGGGGGTCGCTGGTGCACGCGCTGCGGCACACGTTCGCGACGCGGTTGGCGGAGGACGGGGCGTCGGTCACCGAGATCATGCGGTTGCTGGGGCATTCGTCGATCACGTCGTCGCAGTCCTATATCGATGTGACGGCGTCGGCGCAGCGGGAGGCGGCGCGGTCGAACCGGACCTATGGGGTGCTGCGCCGGCTGGCGGGCGGGGAGGGGGCGCGGGAGGCCGCGGCGGGTTGAGGCCGGGGCGGACTAGGGTTGCGGCGTGTCCTTTGAGATTTCGACGGTGAACGTGAACGGGTTGCGGGCCGCGGCGCGCAAGGGGTTCGTGGAGTGGTTGGGCTCGTGCGGGGCCGATGCGGTGTGCCTGCAGGAGGTGCGGGCCGAGGCGGGGCAGCTGCCGGCGGAGGCGGGGGCGCCGCGGGGGTGGCATGTGGTGCTGGTGCCGTCGTCGGTGAAGGGCCGGTCGGGGGTGGCGGTGTATTCGCGTGCGGAGCCCGATGCGGTGCGGACCGGGTTCGGGGTGGAGGAGTTCGACGCCTCGGGGCGGTATGTGGAGGTGGATCTGGGGGCGGTGTCGGTGGGGAGCCTGTACCTGCCCTCGGGTGAGGTGGGTACGGAGCGCCAGGCGGAGAAGGAGCGGTTCATGGCCGGGTTCCTGCCGTATCTGGAGCGGCGGCGCGCCGAGGTGGAGGGGGCGGGGCGCGAGCTGGTGGTGTGCGGGGACTGGAACATCGCGCACCGGGAGGCGGATCTGAAGAACTGGCGGGGCAACCGGAGGAGTTCGGGGTTCCTGCCGGAGGAGCGGGCGTGGCTGTCCCGGGTGTTCGGCGAGGTCGGGCTGGTGGACGTGGTGCGGGCTCTGCATCCGGGGGTCGAGGGGCCGTATTCGTGGTGGTCCTATCGGGGGCGGGCCTTTGACAACGATTCGGGGTGGCGGATCGACTACCAGGTGGCGACGCCGGGGTTGGCGGCGCGGGCGCGGGAGGCGCGGGTGGAGCGGGCCGCTTCGCATGGTCTGCGGTGGTCCGACCATGCGCCGGTGTCGGTGGTGTACGGGGCGTCGTGATGGGTCGGGTCGTGGGTGTGGAGGGTCGGGAGCCGTTGATGGGTGTCGGCGTCGTTCTGGTGCACGGGCTTCGGGTGTCGTCGTCGATGTGGCGCCCGCAGGTGGAGGCGTTGCGGGAGGAGGGCCGCCGGGTGGCGGCGCCGGATCTGCCGGGGCACGGGTCGCGGCGGGGTGAGCCGTTCACGCTGGGGTCGGCGGTGGACGCGGTGCTGGAGGCGGTGGACGGGGTGGGGGGCCGTGCGCTGCTGGTGGGGTTGAGTCTGGGGGGTTTCGTGTCGATCGCGGCGGCGGCCGCGGGGCCGGCGCGGGTGCGGGGGCTGGTGGCGGCGAGCTGCACGGCGCGGCCGGCGCAGGCGCTGGCGCAGGTGTACCGGATTCCGGCGGCGCTGCTGGAGGTGCTGCCGGACAAGGGGGCGTCGGTGAACGAGCGTTTCCACCGGTTGCGGCTGCCGGGTGAGGGTGCGGAGGCGGTGCTGGGCGGGGGTCTGGCGATGGAGGCGGCGCGGTCGGTGATCGATGAGATCGCGGACATGGACGTGCTGGGGCCTCTGGGGTCCTATCCGGGTCCGGTGTGGTTGGTGAACGGGGCGCGGGACCATTTCCGGATCCATGAGAAGCGGTTCTTGGACGCGTGTGCGGAGGGGCGGTTGGTGAATGTTCCGCGGGCGGGGCACATGGTGAGTCTGGATCAGCCGGAGAGTTTCACCCGGTTGGTGGCGGATGCGGCTGATGTGGTGGAGATGCGGGAGCTGCGTGCGGCGCGGGGCGGGGGCCCGGTGCGGGGTGCGGCGGTGGAGGGGCCTGCCGGGGGGTGATCCGCCGCGGGGGGCGGGGCGGAGGGGCGGGGTGCCCCTCCGCTCTTTTTCATGTGCGGGGGCGGTCGGTGGACAGGGCGGACATGAGGATGGCGTCGTGGTGGCGGCCGTCCCAGTAGAGGTGGTCGCGGAGGCGGCCTTCCTCGGTGAAGCCGCATGCGGCGTAGGTGCGGCGTGCTCGGGTGTTGAATTCGTAGACCTGCAGGTCGATGCGGTGCAGTCCGGTGGTGTCGAAGGCGTGGTCGAGGACGAGGCGGGTGGTCTGGGTGCCGATGCCGCGGCCCAGGCGGGCGGTGTCGTAGAGGGCGATGCGGTAGGTGGCGCGGGCGTCGGGGGCGGAGAGGTCGATGAGGGCGCAGTCGCCGATGAGGCGCCGGGTGCGGGGGTCGCAGACGGCCCAGTCGGCGCGGTCGTGGTGGTGGGGGCGGGTGGAGGCCCAGTCGAGGGCGGCGCGGCGGGTGAAGCGGGTGTGGGTGCCGGTGAGGCGGCGGACGTCGGGGTGCAGGCGGGTGAGGTGGTCGGCGAGTGCGTCGGCGTGGGCGGGGCCGAGGGGTTCGAGGCGGGTGAGGTCGCCGGTGAGGACGGGCTGGGTGCGGAAGGCGTCGGGGGCGATGGGTGGCATGGGGGTAGCAGAGCAGGGGCGGGGGGTGGGGGGCAAAGGGTTATCGGGCGGGGTGTTCACCGTGTGTTCGGCTGATCGGTGGGCGCGGCGGGCGCGGGGTCGCTACGTTCGGTGATGGGTTCGCTCTGGTGGGTCGGCTCGGCCGGGGCGGGCGGTGTCGGTGTGCGGGGCCGTGGAGGAGGGGCGGTCGTGGGTGCGTGCGAGGAGTTGGTGGCGGTGCTGGAGGAGCCGGGGCGGGTGAGCGATGCCCATGCTTTTCTGGCGTTGCGGCCTCTGTGGCGGGAGGGGCGGTTGGAGCGGCCGGGCGGGCGGTCGCGGCAGCACATTCTGCTGGCGCGGGAGCTGCTGTGCTCGGCGGCGCGGGGCGGGGAGCTGAGTGAGGAGGACGCGGAGCGGGCGCTGGGGGTGCTGTGCGGGGGTGAGGGGTGATCCCGCCGCCGGGGCGGGGTGATGTGGGTCATATTTCGTGCGGTGTGGTGGCGGGGGGCGACCCGGTGGCCGGGCGGCGGGGTGCGGGGGCGTAGCCTCGGTGGTCGTGACCTCGCAGGATGGGGCCCCCGTGGAGGGGCGCGACGAAGACAGGGCGGGCTCGGGCCCGCGGTTGGCGCATACGCTGCGCCGGCGCCACATGGCGATGATCGCGATCGGCGGTTCGGTGGGTGCCGGGCTGTTCATCGGGTCGGGTGCGGTGATCAACGCCGCGGGCCCGGCGGCGGTGGTGTCGTATGCGGTGGCCGGGGCGCTGGTGCTGCTGACGCTGCGCGCGCTGGGCGAGATGGTGGTGGCGCGGCCGGCGTCGGGTTCGTTCTCCGACTATGCGCGGCTGGCCTTGGGGCCGCGCGCGGGTTTCTCCATCGGGTGGCTGTACTGGTGGATGTATGCGGTGCTGGTGGCGGCCGAGGCGGTGGCCGGGGCGGCGATGCTGGCGGAGTGGACGGGCCTGGACGGGTGGGTGCTGTCGCTGGGGCTGCTGGTGGTGATGACGGCGGCGAACCTGGTGTCGGTGCGGGTGTTCGGTGAGACCGAGTCGCTGTTCTCGCTGGTGAAGGTCGCCACGATCGTGGGTTTCCTGGTGCTGGGCGGGTTGTACGCGCTGGGGTTGTGGCCGGGCGGCGAGGGGGTGACGCTGTCCAACCTGTGGGAGCACGGGGGTTTCGCGCCCAATGGGTGGGCGGCGGTGCTGGCCGCCGTGGTGGTGGTGCTGTTCTCCTTCGGCGGTGTGGAGATCGTGACGATCGCCGCGGGTGAGAGCGATGAGCCGGAGCAGGGGGTGGCCCGGGCCACGACCAACGTGCTGTGGCGGATCGGGCTGTTCTACATCGCCTCGATCCTGGTGGTGGTGGCGGTGGTGCCGTGGAACACCGCCCAGCTGCTGAAGAGCCCGTTCGTGTCGGTGATGGAGGCGGTGGGGGTCCCGGCGGCGCCGCTGATCATGGAGGTGGTGGTGTTCATCGCGGTGCTGAGCGTGCTGAACGCGGCGATGTACACCTCTTCGCGGATGCTGCACGTGCTGACCCGGCAGGGGGATGCGCCGCGGGCGCTGTCGAAGGTGAACCGGCGGGGGGTGCCCTCCCGGGCGATCCTGCTGGGCACGGCGGTGGGGTATGCGTCGGTGGTGGGGAACTACCTGTGGCCGGACACGGTGTTCGCGTTCCTGGTGGCCTCGATCGGGGCGATCCTGCTGGTGCTGTTCCTGACGATCGTGGCGTCCCAGCTGGTGCTGGGGCGGCGGCTGCGGCGGGAGGAGCCCGAGGCGCTGCGGTTCCGGATGTGGGGGTTCCCCTACCTGTCGTGGGTGACGCTGGCGGGGCTGGGGGCGGTGCTGGTGGCGATGGCGGTGCTGCCGGACCAGCGTCCGCCGCTGGCGGCGACGCTGGGCGCGGTGGCGGTGGTGCTGGTCGCCTTCGAGCTGCGGCGCCGGTTCGGGCGGACGCCGGTGAGTTCGGAGCCGCTGTACACCCGTGCCGACGGGCGCGAGGCCGGTTCCGGCGGGGGGTAGCCGCCGGCGGAGGGTGGGCGCGGGCCCTGCACCCCGGGTGGGTGCGGGGCCCGCGGTGCGCCGTGCCGGGGTTCAGGTGCGGGCCGGGTCGGGGGTGGCGGCGGGCGGGCGGGGTGCTTCGGGGACGGCGCGCTGGGCGATGAAGGCGCCGGCGGTGACGATGGCCGCGCCGAGGGTCTGGACGGGGGTGAGGGCTTCGCCCAGCAGCAGCCAGGCGAGGACGATGGCGGTGACGACCTCCAGGTAGGCGACGGCGCCGGCGACGGTGGGCGACAGGCGGCGGATCGCGGCGACGCCGGTGGCGTAGGCCAGGGCGGTGGCGATGAGGGCCAGCCAGGCGGTGGGCAGCAGGGCGGGCAGGTGCGCGCCGGCGAGTTCGACGGGGCCGGCCAGGGTGTGCCAGGGCAGGTTCCAGGGGGCGGCCAGCGGGGTGAGCAGCGCGGTGGCGATGAGGGCGCCGTAGGAGATGACGGCCATCGGGTCGACGTCGTCGGAGGCGGCGTCGGAGAGCAGGAAGTAGCCGGCCTGGCAGGCGGCGGCGCCCAGGGCGAGGGCGAGGCCGAGGGGGTCCAGGCGGATGCCGGCCCCTACTTCGACGAGGAGGGCCAGGCCGGTGATGGCGAGCAGGACGCCCCAGGCGGCGGAGCGGGCGATGCGCCGGCGGCGGGCCAGGCGGATCCAGGCCAGGACGAGGACGGGGCCGAGGAATTCGATGAGCAGGGCGATGCCGACGGGGATGCGGGAGATCGCGGCGAAGTAGAAGGCCTGGACGCCGGCCATGGGGAACACGCCGTAGGCCAGGAGGAGGGCGGGGCGGGTGTGCAGGGCGGCGCGGTGGCGCACGGCCAGGGGCAGCAGGAGGAGGGCGGCTCCGGCCACGCGCAGCCAGGTGACGTGGAGCGGGTCGACGCCGGCGTCGATGAGGGGGCGGGCGGCGATGCCGGAGCCGCCGAAGGCCAGTGCGGAGGCCAGGGCGTAGCCCAGTCCGGTGGCGCGGTCGCGGGGGGCGGCGGGGGTCATGCCGCCGTCCGGCGGGCCGATGATGGGACGGGTCGCATGCGGGCGAGCCTACCGGTGGGCGGTGTCGGGGGCGGTGGTTAGGGTCGGTGGCATGGTGCGCGGGGCGGGCGGTGTCGGTGGGCCGGGCGGGGATCCGGCCGAGGTGGGGTTCTACGAGGGTCTGGCGCGGGTGCGGGGTGCGGCCACGGCGCTGCTGCGGGAGGAGGGGTCGGGGCGGGTGCTGGTGGTGGATCCGACCTATAAGCCGCGGTGGTCGGTGCCGGGCGGTGCGGTGGAGGAGGGCGAGTCGCCGCTGGCGGCGTGCCGGCGGGAGTGCGTCGAGGAGCTGGGTCTGGTGCCGCGGCTGCGCGGCCTGGTGGCGGTGGACTGGGTGTCGGGGGGTTTCTTCCCCAATGGGCGGCCGGCGCTGGTGCACGTGTTCGCGGGGCCGCTGTCGGCGGCGGAGGCGGCGGGGCTGCGCCCGGACGGGGTGGAGCTGTCGGCGGCGCGGCTGGTCGGTCCGGAGGAGCTGGAGGGGCTGCTGCCGGAGCTGCTGGCGCGCCGGATCGGGTGGGCGGTGCGCGCCGATGACGAGGGGCGGGTGGCCTATCTGGAGGACGGCCGCCCGGTGGAGTGGGAGGGGTGACCGGCGGGAGGCGGGGTTCTCGGTTGCTGCGGTCCGCCGGCGCCGGGGTTGCTGCCGGGCCGATCATCATGGCGCCGCCGGCGGCGCTCGGGGGCGCGGGCGAAGCGTGTCCGTGCGGTTCCCGCGGTGGGCGCCCCGGCGGTGCCGCAGGTGAGTGCGGTGGCGGAGTGGATCGGTGCGAGGAGGGCGGGCCGCGGCGGGAGCGCGCCGCTCTGGCGGTCGGCGAACTGAGGGGGCACCGCGGCGAAGGACGCGGTCGTTTTCGGGTCCGAGACGCCGGCGAGGGGTCCTTCGCCGGGCGGCCGCGGCGGGGCCGCTCGGCGGCCGGGCGCGGTGTCCGCGCGGGCGGGGTGGGCCGCGCCGGCCGGTCTGATCGCGGTGGAGAGCGCCGGGCCCTCTGCGGCGATGGCGCCCAGGGCGGCCGGCGATCGCGGGGAGCGTCCCGAGGGAGTCGCCCGGGGCGCTGAGGAGGCCGCCGCGCCGCCCGAGCGAGGGCGCTCGGTCCGGGGAGGGCGGTCGCGGCGAGGGCGCAGGGCTCGTGGGCGGGCGCCTGAAGCCTCGTCCTGAGCTTGTTCTTCTCGGGGCGGCCGGGGCATCGGGGCGGCCGAGCCCGGCGCGGGTGCGGCGGGGCCTTCGCGACCCCCGCGCGGAGGCGGCCCGTCCCGCCGGCGCGCCCCTGCCTCTCGCGTTGGTCTTGGAGTTGCGGGCCTAGCAGGGCGCCCTGATGGGCCCGCGACTCCGAGACCAACGGGGAAGGGGCACCGCCGGCGGGAGCGGCCGGCCGCGCACCCGACGGTCTCTGAGCGGTGCGGTCCGGGCCTCTCCCCCGCCTTCGTCCGCCTTGTGCGGAGGCGGGCGGGGCCCTTTCCCGGTGGCCGGGGAGGGGGCGGGGCAGGCGCGGTCAGGCGGTGGTGGGGCCGGGAGGGCCGGGGTCGAAGAGGCGCAGGTAGTGCTCTTTTTCGAACATGCGGGCGGTGTCGGTGGCCGAGGGGGTGCCGGCGCGGGGGTCGGCGCCGTGGCGGAGGAGGGTTTCGACGACGGCGTCCTCGCCTTTGAAGACCGCGCCGGCCAGGGGGGTCTGGCCGCGGTCGTTGGGGCGGTCGGGGTCGGCGCCGCGGGTGCACAGGGCCTCGACGGTGTCGGCGTGGCCGTGGTAGGCGGCGAGCATGACGAGGGTGTCGCCCTTGTCGTTGGTGAGGTCGGCCGGGACGCCGGCGGCGAGGTAGGCGCCCAGGGACTCGGTGTCGCCGCGGCGGGCGAGGTCGAAGATCCTGGTGGCCAGGTCGATGACGCCGGGGTCGTCGGCGGGGTCGCCCGGGGGCGGTTCTGTGGGGCTCACGGGGCCGAGCCTAGGGGGCGGGGCGGGTCCGGTGGCGCAGGGTGACGGGTTCGGGAGGTTCCGGGCCGGGGTTTCCGGGTGTGCCGCGGCGGGTGCGCGGGGGCGGGTCGCGGTGTGCGGGCGTCCGGGCACGCTGGGCTCCGGTCACCCAGTGTGCCCGAGATGCCCATATCGGCGGAGTTGTCGCTATGGTGCTCTCTCGACTTCGAGAGGAGATGTCCGTGCGACACGTCGTCGGATTCTTTGTCGGCCTCCTCCTTGCCCCCGTGGTCTTGGCGGGTGCCGGGTGGGCCCAGCCCCGCCTGGCCGAGCTGAAGGGGGCCGGGAGGACGTTCACCCAGGCGGACGGCCTGGTCACCGTGGCCGCGCTGAGCGCGCTGGCGCTGGTGGTGGGGATCGCGGCGGCGGCCCCGCGGATGACGCCGCTGCTGCCGGGGGTGGCCGGGCTGAGCCTGCTGGCCGCCAGCGCGGTGGCGGTGGTGCGCCCGGCCCTGGCCGAGCGGGTGCCCGGCTTCGTCCCCGGGGCGGAGGGCGCGGTGCTCCTCGCGCAGCTGGGGGTGTTCCTTCCGGTGGCGGTGGTGCTGGTGGTGCCGCTGCTGATCCCCGCGCGCTGGGTCTCCGACGACCCGGCGGGGGTCACCGAGGAGGAGTACTTCGACGGCCTCTACGACGAGGACTACGAGGAGGAGCCGGGGCAGGCGCCGCGGGGGCGGCGCCGCCACGCGGTGTGAGGGCCCCACCGGGCCCCGCCCGGGTGGGGCCCCTCCCGTCCGGCCGGGCGCGGTGCGACCGGGGCGGGCCGGGTGCTTCCACGGGGCGGCCGCTCCCCCGCCGCCGGGGCGGTCAGCGCCAGCGGGGGCCCCAGCCGGAGCTCTTGGAGACGCCGGGCGGCAGCGGCGGCATCTTGGGGGCGCGGCGCGGCTCTTCGCGGTCGTCCTGCTCGGCGGCGTCGTAGGCGCTGAGCATCTCCGGGGTGAGCACCGGGATCTGCTCGGTGACCGGGGGGTAGGCCTGCCAGTCGTCGGCGGGGGCGATGCCGGGTGCCCGGTCGGGGCGGTCTGCGGGCGGTTCGGCGCGGCCGCCGTCGGGGGCGCCGCCCGGTTCCCGCTCCGCGGGGCCGGCCTCGGGGCCGGGGGCGTCTTCGGGGGCTCCGGAGGCCGGGTCCGCACCGGGGCGGCCGTCCCCGCCGCCGTCTCCGGGGCCGGAGCCCTCGGAGGCGGAGGGGGCGCCGTCGGCGGGCCCTGCGGGGTGCTCGGCGTCCGCGTCCGGGGCGGGGGCGTCCGGGGCCCCTTCCGCCTCGGGGGCGTGGTCCTGCTCCTGCTCCGGCCAGGGGGCGGTGCCGGGTTCCGCTCCGTCCGGGGCGGGCAGGGGCGCGTCGGCGGCGGGCAGCGGATCCCCGGCGTCTTCCGGCGGCCCGGGGACCTCCACCGGCGCGGGCAGGCCGGCCTCGTCCGCCTCGGCGGCGGCCTCGCCCGGCCAGGGAAGGAGCTCCTGGTCCGCGGGGTCCTCGGCGGGGGGCGCCGCGGAGGGGTCCGGGGCGGGGGCCACCCGGGGGAAGGCGCCGGAGGGCGTCTGGGCGGGGGCGGCCAGGCGCCACCAGCGCTCCAGCTCCTCGCCGGTGACCTCGTGGGCGACCTCCAGCCACCCGCTGACGTGGGGGTGGCGGCGGCCGGGGTTCCAGGAGCGGGGGTAGGGCTGCTCGGCCAGGACCAGGACGTGCTCGCCGTCGTGGGTGGGGATGTCGGCGGGTACGCCGTCGTTCCACACCCAGGAGCCGTCCAGGGCGAGCAGGTTCCACCAGCCGCGGACCGGGCCGGCCTGGGGGTCGGGGTCGGCGTCGCGGAAGGCGGCGGTCCAGCGCGGGTCGGGGCGGTGGCCGGGCAGGCCCTGGCCCTCCGGGCCGACCAGGGCGTCGGCGAGCAGGGTGTGCAGCTGGAAGTTGTCGCCGATGCCTTCGAAGAACACCTGGAAGCCGCGGCCGGTGGCGCGGTCCAGGACCAGGGCGGAGGTGGCGCCGGTCATCCGCAGCAGGGCGCGCATCTCGTCGAACTCGGGCAGGGTGCCGGAGAGCTGGTTGGCGATGGCGATGAGCTCGGCGCTGAGGGCGGCGTCGCCGCGGACGGCGGCGCGGACGCGGTGGTCGCCGAGCATGGTGGCGGCGGCCAGGGCGTGGCGGCGGATGGTCCACCAGCAGATGGTGGCGGTGGTCGCGGTGTCGCCGAGGCGGGCGGAGACCCGCTGCTCGGCCTCGGCGGTGACCTCGTCGGGGTCGGGCGGGGCGCCGGGGCCGGTGGCGTTCCAGGCGTGCAGGAAGACGGTGGCGCCCTGGCCCATGGTGCGCAGCAGCCGCACGATGGTGGTGCCGGCGTCGCCGGGCATGGTGCCGCATTCGACCAGGGCGCCGGCGACGACGCACAGGTCGGCGGTGATGCCGGGGCCGGTGTGCGCGCCTTGCAGCAGGGTGCCCAGGGCCTCCAGCGCCAGTTCCCGTTCTTCGGCGGGGACCTGGTGGGCCCCGCTGTAGACGCGGTGCACGGCGTCGGGGAACCGGTGGGTGTCGGAGGCGACGGAGGCGTCGATCAGCTCCTGGAAGGCGGCTCGAAACTCATCGATCACTCGGGCATCCTTCCATAAAACAGACACGGGGTGGTCACAGGCCGAGACGGGTGACGGCGTTGTCTTCCAGCGGGTTCGCGGTGCGGATGTAGGCGTGGACGGTGCGGGGGTTGGTCCAGCGGCCCTGGCGCATGATCTCGCGGTCGGCGGCGCCGGCCAGGGCGGCCTGGGTGGCGAAGCCGGCGCGCAGGGAGTGGCCGCCGAAGGCGTCGGGGTCCAGGCCGGCGCGGGCGGCGTAGCGCTTGACGAGCTCGGAGACGGCGCGCCCGGACATCGGGCGGGCGGCGATGCGGCCGTGCCGGTCGATCGGGGGGAAGAGGGGGCGTGCGGCGCCGTCGGCCAGGCCGGTGGGCGCGGCGGTGTGGCAGCGGTGCGGGGCGCGGGGGCCGGTGGGGGGAGGGTCCTGCTCCAGGGCGGTGCGCAGCGCGGCGGGGCCGCCGTCGCGGTGGGCGGTGAGCAGGTCGGCCCAGTCGGCGTAGGCGCACACCGGGCAGGTGGGGCGGCGGGTGCCGCGGGGCAGGGCGACCTGCTGGGAGTGGCGGGCCTCCTGGTCGGTCTTGGTGGCGTTGAGGCGCAGGACCAGCATCGGGTCGCCGGTGCGGGGGTCGGTGTCCAGGGCGGTGTCGTCGAAGGTGAGGGCGGCCAGCTCGCTGCGGCGCAGGGCTCCGGCGAAGCCGCAGAGCAGGAGCAGGGTGTCGCGGGCGCGGGCGGCGCCTGAGGGGTGGCCGGGGTCGGGGCGCTGCTCCAGCAGGGCGGTCAGGGTGTGCAGCAGGACGGGGCGCTTGCGGCGGGGGGCGGCGCGGCGGCTGCGGCGGATGCCGCGCAGGGTCATCCGGACGACTTCGGAGCGGGTGGGCGAGGCCAGGCCGTGGGCGCCGTGCACGGCGGCGACGGCGGCGGCCTTGCGCTCCAGGGTGGAGGGCGACAGGGCCCAGCGGTCGGGGTCGTCGTCGCGGACGGTGTCGGCGGCCGCGGCGAGGTAGACGGCGACGTCGACGGGTTCGGCGGGCAGGCTGGTGCGGTTCTCCGCGGCGCACCAGGCGGCGAAGGCGGTCCAGTCGGCGCGGTAGGCGCGCAGGGTGTTGGGCGATTGGGCGGCCGACAGGTAGCGGGCCAGGGCGTGGGCCTGGTCGTCGTCGAAGCGGGCGCGCACCCGGGCCAGTGCGCGGGTGTCGACCAGGACGCTGGTGGTGACCTGGGTCAGGCGGGTGCGGACCTCGGCGGGCACGGCCAGGGCTCCGGGCCCGTCTGCGGGGTGCTCACCGGGGTCGCCGTCGGGGGTGCCGGTGCTCTCGTGCGTCGTTTCGCCCACGGTGCACCATGATGGCGCATCCGGGGGGCGGGTCGGTGCAGGCGGGGCCGGTGGTGGCGGGTCCGGTGCTCAGCCCAGCCCGCCGCGCAGCGCGTCGAAGAGCTGGGCCGGGGAGCCCAGGGAGAACAGGGCGATGGCGGAGGCGGCGGTGGCCAGGGCGAACAGGGCGGCGGCGGTCTTGCGGCGCAGCCAGGCCGCCGCGGCGGCGCCGGCGGCGGGCACGGCCAGCGCGCACACGATGAGCCCGAGCAGGTAGAGGGCGGTGGTGCGCAGGGCGTCGGGGGCGGGGTCGGTCTCGCCCATCAGGGCGATGCCCTCGGCGAGGATGAGGATGAAGAACAGGGCGGAGCCGATGAGCCAGAGCGCGGCCAGGCCGCTCCACAGGGCGATGGGCCAGCGGGGCGGCCCGTCCAGGGGGACGGGGGTGCGGCGGCGGGAGGCCGCTCTGCCCGGCCCGCCGGGCCGCTCGCCGCCGCGGGGGGCGGCCGGGGCGGGCCGGGCCCCCGCGGGGCGGGTGCGCTTGTTCTTGTTCTTCTTCTTGGGTGACATGCGTGTTCTTCCCTGGGCGGGCCGGCGGCCGGGGTGCGGCCGCTCCCCCGCCTCTCGGTGTCCGGTCGGCCGGGCTCCGCGGTGGGGTCAGGCGGGTCCGGGGGCCAGGTGGATGGCGGTGATGTAGATGAGCGGCCAGGCGAGCAGGGCCAGGCAGCACAGGGCGGCGCGGCGGTCGCCGGCGACGGTGGTGACGGCGGCGGCCAGCAGCGGCAGGCCGGCGGAGGCCGCGAAGCCGAGGGTGTACCACTCGGCGGCGGAGTCGTCGCCCGCGGAGGTCGCGTTGAGGTAGCCGATGGGGCCCAGGACCAGGGCGGCCACGGCCAGCACCGCCGCGACGATGCGGATGCCCGCGGGGTGGCGGGTGTTGGACCCGGGGGCGCCGCCGCCGGGGCGGCCGCCGTTGTCAGCCGGTGGCACGGTTCGCGTTCCCTTCGGCGGTTCGTAGGGGCGCGGGGGACGTCGGTGGCGGGGCGGGTGAGTCCAGCACGGTGACGCGTGTGCCTTTCAGCCGGTGCGGCGGGGAGGGTGCAGGGAAAAGGGCGGGTTCGCGAACGCGGCCCGCGGTGCAAGGCATGCTACCGCCGCCCGGGCCCGTTCGCTCCGGTGGCGTGCTGTGTCCCGGCGCACCCGGGGCGGGGTTTTCGGCCGGCGGTGTGGAATTCGGGGGCGGTGGTCCCCGGGGCCGCGGTGTCGTGGTGGCGGCCGGCGAAGAGTTCGCGGTCGCGCAGCAGGCCCTCCCGGGTGGAGCCGGGGCGCAGGTGCGGTGCGGCGGTGTCGGCGGTGAGGATGCGGGCTTCGCACGTGCGGCGGCGGCGCTCGCCGGACATGCGGCCCGGTGGCAGGCGCAGGGCCTGGGCGGCGCGGCCGCTGCGGCGGTGGGCTGCGGTGGGCGGCGATGCCGTGCTGGGACGGCCCGGCGCGGTCGGCGGAGAGGGCGCCGGCGGGGCGGCCGTCCAGGGTCTCGACGGCCGGGCGGAAGGTGCTGCCGCCGGAGGGCCGGCGGCGGCCTGGGCCCGGTGGCCCTCTTCGGAGCGGGGCGGTGTCGGTGTCCGTCTCCTGGAACAGGCGCCGGTCGCCGGGTTCCGCGCCGCGCGGCCGGGCGGCGCGCCCTGTCCGCAGCCGGTCCATGGGCGCAGTCCGGCCAGGGAGCAGTCCGGTGGAGGCGGGTGCGGGGCGTCCAGTGGTTTTCCCGGTGCGCCCCTTGCCCCTCCGGTGCGGGTCCGCTCCCCCGGCCCGGTGTCCCCTCTTCTGGGGGCTCAGCCGCCGGGGTGCAGTGCGTCGTCGAGGATCCGTCCGGGGCGGGCCCACAGCAGGGAGCCGCCGGCGTCGGGGTCGGTGCGCAGGCGGGCGGCGGGGATGCGCGAGGCCAGGGTGCGGCACCGGTCGGGCGAGTGGGCGCGGTCGTGGGCGCCGTAGTGGATGGAGACCGGGACGGTGATCCGGTCCAGGCCGAGGTTCCAGGGGGACATGGCCAGCACGGTGTCGGCGGGGTAGCCGGCCGGGCCGCCGGACAGGCCCTCCTCGAGGGCGGCGCGGAACATCCGCCGGAAGCCGGGGTCGGTGTAGACGGGGGCGTCGCAGGGCGGGTGGGAGCCCAGGACCATGTCGAAGAGGTCGCCGGCGGTGTAGTCGGCGAAGGTGCGGGCGGCCCGGTCGGGGGCGGCGGCCACCTCTGCCAGCAGGTCCTGGAAGTGGGCGGGCAGCAGGGGGCGCAGGGCGGGGTGGGCGGCCTCGTCGGCGGGCGAGGCCAGGACCAGGCGGGTGGCGGCGCCGGCCAGGGCCGCGGCCAGCGCGAAGGGGGCGCCCTGGGAGTTGGCGACGATGGGGGCGGGGCCGCCTGCGGTGGCGCGGGCCAGGTGGGCCAGGTCGGCGCCGACGCTGGTCAGGGTCTTGGCGGGGTGGGGGGCGGAGGCGCCCAGGCCGGGCCGGTCCAGGGAGATCAGCCGGACGCCGCGGCGGTGCGGCAGGGGGCCGCCGAAGCTCATCCGCCGCCCGGTGGCGGCGCCGGGCACGAACAGCACGGGGGTGCCGCCGGGGTCGCCGTATTCGGCGTAGGCCAGGGTGCGGCCGTCGGGCAGGGGAACGGAGCCGGTGGCGGTCGGGGCGGTGTCGTGGTGCACGGCGGGGATGCTAGCGGCCGGTGCGGGGTCGGCGCCCGTTCTTTTCCGCCGGTGGGGGCCGGGGCCCTGCGGTCCGTGTGCTCCGGGAGCGGGGCGCGAAGGTCTGCGCGGGCGCGGGGCTCCGGCGGGACCGGGGCCGCCCTTCGGACGCTCGGGGCGGGTGCGGGGGTGTTCCGGGGGCGCGGTCCGGCGGCGCTCCCGCTCTCCCCCGGCCGGTGCGGTGCGGGGCGCCGAGCGGGCCGCGGGGCCCCGCTGAGGGCGGCGGCGGGCGGGTCAGGTGGCCGGGGGCCAGGGTTCGGCGCGGCCGCACAGCCCGGCGAAGCCGGCCAGGACGCGCAGGTCGCCGATGCTGCGGGGGGCGGCGGCGAGCAGGTCCGGCGAGTAGACCAGGGCGGCGACGAGCTGGGCGCGGGACAGCGCGACGTTGAGCCGGTTGCGGGAGAGCACGAAGTCCAGCCCGCGGGTGAGGTCGGCGGCCGAGGAGGCGGTCATGGAGCAGATGACGGCGGGCGCCTCCTGGCCCTGGAAGCGGTCGACGGTGCCCACCCGCACGTCGTCCAGGCCGGCCTGGGACAGGGCGCGGCGCAGGGCGCGCACCTGCATGTTGTAGGGGGCCACGACCAGGACGTCCTCGCCGGTGAGCTCGCGCGGGGCGGTGGCGCCGGGTTCGGTGGCGGTGCGGCCGACGAGGCGGGCGGCGATCGCGACGACCTGCTCGACCTCTTCGGGGCTGTGGACGGTGCGGCCCTGGTGGGCCACGGGGGCGGCGTACAGGCCGGCCGGGATGCCGTCGATGCGGCGCCGGGCGGCGGAGGGGTGGGCGTGCAGCATGCCGCGGTAGGACAGCTCGGAGACGGGGGCGCACACGGCGGGGTGCATGCGGCGGGTGCGGTCCAGGAAGTAGCCCAGGGCGGGGTCGATGATCTCGGCGCCGCCGACGAGGTGCTCCAGGGCGGAGGCGGCGGCGCCTTCGCCGTGGGAGCCCTGGACGACCTGGGGCAGCTGCTGGGGGTCGCCGAGCAGGACGAGGTTGCGGGCGGCGGTGGACACCGCGAGGGTGTCGGCCAGGGAGAACTGGCCGGCCTCGTCGATGATGAGGACGTCGAAGGGGTCGGCGGCCAGGGCCTCGTTGGCGAAGTTCCAGGCGGTGCCGCCGACGAGGTGGCCGGCGCCGGTGGTGGTGCGCCAGGCGGCCAGGGCCTTGACGCTGGAGGGCTGCTCCCAGGGGGCGTCGGGGTCGGCCTTGCGGCCGGAGGGGCGTTTGGCGCAGGGCAGCGGGGCGCCGTCGCGGCGGGCGGCGGCCAGGGCGGCGCGCAGCACGTTCTCCACGGCCTTGTGGCTGGTGGAGCAGACGCCGACGGTGAGGCCGCGGGCGGTCAGGTCGCGGATGAGGCGGGCGGCGAGGTAGGTCTTGCCGGCGCCGGGCGGGCCCTGCACGGCGAGGTAGGAGCCGTCCAGGAGGCGGACGGCGCGGATCGCGGCGGCGACGGTGTCGGGGGTGCCGTCGGGGGCGGGGTGGTCGGCGGGGTCGGGCAGGGGTGCGCCGCCGGCCAGCCGGGGGCGGGCGCGGCGCAGCAGGTCCAGGCCGGGGCCGGGGGGAAGGTCGGGCAGGGCGGGCAGCGCGGTCTCGGTCAGCGTCCACAGCGCGGCGTCCTTGGGGGCGGAGCGCACGGGGGCGCCGGGCAGGGCGGCGGCGGGGGCGCGGGCGTAGGTGTCGCCGGGGTCGCTGGTCTCGGTGAGGGTGAGGGACTCGGCGGAGGCGGCGGTGACCTCGGCGTCGACGGCGTCGGAGGGCTGCCCGGGCGGGCCGGGGTAGAGCAGGCGGATCTTGTCGCCGGCGGTGAAGGGGTGGGGGCGGGCGGGGTCGGCGCGCAGTTCCACCTCGCGGCGGGATTTGCGCTGGCGGCCGGTGGGGTCCTGCCAGTCGCCGGTGCGCACCCGGACGGGCACCAGGCAGTCGTTGTCGGTCTCGAGTTCTTCCAGGGGCGCCGACAGGCGGCGGAAGAAGTCCCACCAGGAGGGGTTCTCCTCGCGGCGGTAGTAGCCGGCCAGGGCGGCCAGCAGGGCGCGGGCGGCCTGGGCGGGGGTGCGGTCGGCGGGGTCGGGGGCGACGCCGTCCAGGAGGGGGCCGGTGAGGGCGCGCAGCCGGTCCTCGGCCTCTTCGCGCAGGCGGCGGCGTTCGGCGGCGCGCTCGTCGGCGTCGTCGGGGGCGGCTTCGCCCTGGTGGGCGGGGCGGGCGGTGATGCCGTGGTCGGTGCGGAGCTCTTCGAGCCAGTCGCGCAGCCGGGCGGTGGAGTCGCAGTCGTCGCGGTTGTAGTCGGCGATCTCGTCGAGGATCTTGGCGGCGCGCAGGCGGTCGCCTTCGGCGGCGGCGGCGAGGTGCTCGGCGTAGGCGTCGATGCTGGAGGCGGCGGTGGTGACGCCGCCGCTGCGGCCGGCGTCCAGGTAGAGGGGTTCGAGGTACTTGATGGAGTAGGAGCGCTGGGAGACCCGCAGGCTCTTTTTGACCACGGTGAACAGGTCGACCAGGCGGCGGTGGCGCAGCAGCTCGTCGACCTCGGTCTCGCGGGTGCCGAACTCGGCGGCCAGGAGTTTGAGCCGGTCGGCCTCGTAGGAGGCGTAGTGGTAGATGTGCGCGCCGGGGTCGCGGTCGATGCGTTCGACGGCGAAGTCGACGAAGGCTTCGAAGGCCTGCTTCTCCTGGGTGCGGTCGTGGGCCCAGAAGGCGTGGAAGCGCTCGGTGCCGGTGTCGTCGGCGGCGGTGGCGCCGAAGAGGTACTCCAGGCCGCGTTCGCCGGCGCCGGACTGGTGGTAGGGGTAGCCCTCCATGTCGAAGAAGACGTCGCCGGGGCTGGGGGCGGGCAGGGAGGCCAGGCCGTCGGGCGAGTGGACTTCGGCGATGACCGACCCCTGGGGGTCGGCGTCGGTGCGGGTGGCGTCCTGGCGGACCTGGAGTGCGGCCTGGGCGCGCAGCCGGTCGTAGGAGTGGCGGGGCAGGGCGGCGGGGCGGTCGCCGTCGGTGGCGGCGGCCAGCGCGTCGATGGTGGGCAGGCCGGCGTCGGTGAGTTTGCGGGCCTGGTCGGTGCGGATGCCGGCGACCAGGGAGAGGTGGCGGGCGCCGGTGCGGCCCTCGGTGCACAGGGCGGCGTAGCCGCAGCCGTCGCAGGCGGGGCGGGGCTCGCCCCACAGCGGGTCGGGCAGGCGCAGGTCGGCGGGGTCGAGGGGGTGGCCGGCGGGGGCGGTGAGGCGGTCGGTGAGGCGCCGGGTGATGGTGTGCAGGGCGGGGGTGAACTCGGCGGCGCGGTGGGTGTGGGAGGTGCCGTCGCCGGTGATCAGGTGCATGTGCTCGGGGGCGGGTGCGCCGGCGTCGGTGAGGGCCTGGGCGTAGGCGGCCAGCTGCAGGACGGCGGAGGGGCCGGGGCGGCGGGCGAGCTTGGTGTCGTGGGGTTCGTAGCGGCGGGGGTCGGCGCCGTCGACGGTGCGGCCGGTGGCGGGGTCGACCGCGGTGCTGACGAGGAAGTCGGCGCGGCCGTGGAAGGCGATGCCGGGGGCCAGGCGGTGGTAGAAGGCGCCCTGGTAGACGACGGGGGCGCCGTCGGCCATGGCCTGGGCGGTGGCGCGGGCGGCGCGGAGCATGTCGGCGTGGCCGGGGTGGGGGTCGTCGATGGCGACGACGCCGTCGTCGCCGAAGAGGGCGCGCAGCCGGTCCAGTTCGGCGCGTTCGTGCTCGTGGCCGTGCTGGGCGATGAGGGGGTCGATGTCGGCGGGGGCGGGTGCGCCGGGGAGTTTCGCGGCCAGCGCGGTCTTGAGTGCGCTGCGGTGGCCGCACTCCATGGCGTCGACCAGGTCGGTGGGTGAGATGACCCATCCCGCCTCGTTGCGGAACACGTGAGGCGCCCCTTTCCCGCCGGTCCCTGTGGTCCCAGCCGTTTCGGCTCGTGGGGCATTGTGCCACCACCGGGGGTCGCCGGGGGCCGCCTTGGCGGGGGTGTGTCCGCACGGGTGCGGCCCCGGGGCGGGTGCCCCGGGGCCGCGGAGAGGAGGAGGGGGCGGGTCAGCCCACGACCTTCCACTCGACGTCGGCGACGCCCTGGGCGGTGCTGGCGATGCTCTGGAAGGAGGCGGTGGACAGGTCCAGGCAGCGGCCCTCGACGAAGGGGCCGCGGTCGTTGATGGTGACGGTGACCGACTTGCCGTTGGCGGTGTTGGTGACCTCGACCTGGGTGCCGAAGGGCAGCTCCTTGTGGGCGGCGGTCATGGCGCCGGGGTCGAAGGCTTCGCCGCTGGCGGTGAGCCGGCCTTCGCCGTACATGGAGGCCTGGCAGGTGCCGCCCTGGCCGCCGGAGGATCCGGCGGTGTCGTCGGCGGCGGCGGTGGCGGCGCCGGCGGCGCCGAGGGTGGCGCCCGCGAGGGCGGTGACGGCCAGGGCGCGCTTGGTCGCGCGCTGAAGGGCGGAGCTGCGGGAAGGCGTGTGGTTACCCACTGGAGATTGTTCCTTCGAACGGGAGTCACGAGATCGGCTGCGCGGGGATCGGCCCGCCTGGGGCGGGGCCGGGCGCTCGTCTCGGCGGCGCAGCGGGCCGCCCGGGTCCAGGGGCGGCGGGTATTGGCTGGTCAGGGCCGCAAGGGTGCGGTGGCCAGCGGATGCGACCCTAAATCATCACGGGCGGGTAACGGAAACCGAAACCCGGGGTTTGTGCTGGTTGTCACAGGTGCCGGGGGTGGGTGGGAGCCGCCCGGTGCGTTCCGGATCGCCCGCGCCGCAGGGGTTCGCGGGGATGTGCGGGGCGTCCGGGCGGGGCGGGTGCGGAAAGCGGGGGCGGGTGCGGCCCCGGGGAGGGTCGGGTGCGGGTCGCGGGTTGCGCGGGTGTGAGCAAAGGCACCGGCAAGAAAGAAGGGCGGGGCCGGACGCCGGGCCGGGGAAGGAGCGGCGCACCGGTCCCGGGGCGGCCCCTTCCCGGCGGCCGCCCCGAGGGGCCGTCGGGAAGGGCCGCCCGGCGCCTACCCGGTGGTCCGGTCGGCCCGCCGGGCCTCGGGCCGCGCCTCGGGGCGCGGGCCGGGCAGCGGGTGCGGGGGCCGGCCGCGGCGGGGCGGCGGGCCGCCGGGGAACAGCGCCGCGGCCGGGTCGGGCAGGTCGACGCCGTTGAGGGCGGCCGCCGCCCGGGACAGGGCCGGGGTGTCCAGGTGGCCGCCGGTGGCGATGATCGCCGAGCGCAGCGCCTGCACCACGTCGGCGCCGCAGGCCAGGGCGGCGTAGTGGGCGGCCACCGCCGGGGTGCGGGACTGGCCCGCCGCGCAGTGCAGCAGCACCCGCTTGCCCTCCGCGCGCAGCCCGGCCACGGCGGACGCGGCCTCGTCCAGTACGAAGTGCAGGTTGAGGTTGGCGTTCTCGGCGTCGGCCAGCCACACCTCGACCCGGTCGCGGGCCGGCAGCCAGGACGCGGTCTCGCCGGGGCCGAGCCGGTTGAGGGAGACGACCGCGTCCACCTCGGGGGCCGAGCGCAGGTAGGAGAGGTTGCCCAGGACCACCCCGGGGTCGTGCGGGTGGGGGGTGTGGAAGGGCCGCTCGATGGAGGGGTGCAGGCCGGTGTGGGCGCCGTCGCTCTCCGGCCAGGCCCCGGGGGCGCTGCCGCGGGCCAGCACGACGGCGCGGGCGATCAGGGCGCGCGGCGCGACGATGTCGGTCAGGCGCCGCTGGGCCTGGAGCGGGACGCCGGAGGCGCCCCACCGGGCGCCGGCCATCGCCCCGGCGTACATCGCGGCCTCGTCCCCGCCGGCGGCGTAGGCCCGCCACACCGCTTCGACCAGCTGGGAGCAGGGGAACACGGCCCGGGCGGGCTCCAGGGCGGGGACGGGGGCGGTGCGGGCGGCGGACCAGCCGGCGCCCAGCGGGGTGTGCGGGGAGGCGGCGGGGTCGGGCGGGGGGATCTCGCCGTGGGCGACGGTGGCGCGCAGGGCGCGGGCCCAGGACAGCTCGGGTGCGCTGTCCACGGCCTTGGTGATCGCGGAGGGGGCGCGCAGGCCGCGCAGGGCGGCGGCGGCCAGCCAGGCCAGCAGGGCGGGGCCGGTGCCGTCGCGGTCGGGGCGGGCGGCCTCCTCCGCCATCGCGGGGGGCGCCCCCACGATGCAGGCGGCCGCGGCCGCGCCCAGCCAGGCGCCGGCCGCTCGGTCGTGGCGGGGGTCGTCGCGGTGCCAGGGGGAGGCGGAGGGGGTCGGCCGGGGGTCGGGCGTGGCGGGCATCAGGGGGCTCCTCAACGGGGTGGGCGCCGCGGCCGTCTTCTCTTATGCCCTCTAGAGATCCGGTCACCGCGGGTTTGCCGCATCCGGCCACCGCCGCGCCGGGGCGGCGGCCGGCCCGCCGCCGGCCCTCGGAGGCTGTCGGGTATGCGGCCGGCCGGCCGGAGTGTCCGGGCGCGGGCCGGGAGGGGCGGGGATCGGGGGCCCGGCGTCGCCGCGGCCGCTGCGGGCCGTGCGCCGCCGGGCCGCCGTCCCCCTCCCCCGTCGGTCTTGGCGCTGGGCCCCATCGGAGGGCTCCAGTGGGGCCCGGCGCCAAGGCCGACGCCCGGTGCGGGGTTCTCCCGTCAACGATCTGCGCCGCCGGGCGCGGGGCGCCCTCCCCGCCTCGGCGGGCCTCTTCGCCTCCGGGGCGCCGGGGCCCGCTGCGGCGGGGGCGTCCGGGCGGCCGCCCCGCGCCTCCCCTGCCGGGCCCGTGCGCACGGCGCGGCTCCGGGCCCCGGTGGGGCGCCCTGAGCCCGTTGGGCGGGGCGGCCGCGGGACCGCCCGGGTCCGGCCGGGGCGGTGCCGGACCCCCGCCGGGGGCAGGGGCCGGAAGAGGCCGGCGGGCCCTCCCCCCTCGGCCGCGCCGGGCTCAGCAGGGGGCGGGCGCCGCGCGGGCGAGGCGGGCCCGGTGGTAGCGCAGGGCCAGGGCCTCGGCGATGCCGGGGTCGGGGCGCTCGGGGGTGCACAGCGGGGCGGTGACGGCGTCGGCCCCGCAACCGGCCAGGCGGGTGTGGAACAGGCCGGGCGCCAGCAGCCAGGACGCCGCCCACACCCGGCCGCCGTGGCGGCGGCGCAGCCGGGCCGCGGCCTCGGCGGCGGTGGGGGCCGCGGTGGCGATGAACCCCGGTTCGACGGGGGCGGCCACCAGGGCGGACAGTGCGCGGGCGGCGGTGGCGGCCTCGGCGAGCGCGCGCGGGTCCGAGGAGCCGGCGGCGGCCAGCACCACCGGTTCCCCGGGGCGGTGGCCGGCTTCGCGCAGCCGCCGGGCCGCGGCCCGCACCGTGCGGGGCTCGCCGTCCAGGGCGGGGGCCACCGGGACCTCGGCGCAGCCGGCGCGCGCCAGCTGGGCGGGGATGTCGGTGCGCACGTGGTAGCCGGAGGCCAGGAACGCCGGCACCACGATGGCCCCTCCCCCGGCCTCGGCGGCGGCCCGGCCGACGTCGGGGCCGGTGATGTCGGCGTAGCCCAGCCGCACCCGGGCTCCGGAGGCGTGCGCGGTGGCGCGGGCCAGGGCGCGGGCGGTGGCGGCGGCGCGGGGGTCGCGGGATCCGTGCACGGCCAGCACCAGTACGGGTGCCGCGGCGGGCGGGCGGTGGGTCACGGTCGCCTCCTGGCGTGGTGGGCGGGTGCGGTGTCGCGGCCGGTCAGGTCTGCGGGGGCGGGCAGGGCGCCGTCTCCAGGGCCAGGCGGTAGCCGCGCTTGACGACGGTCTGGATCATCCGGGGGCGGCCCAGGGCGGTGCGCAGCCGGGCGACGGCGGTCTCCACGGCGTGGGTGTCGGCGTCGGGGCCCAGGGCGGCCAGCAGCTCCTCGCGGGGGCGCACCCGGCCGGGGCGGGCGGCCAGTTCGCGCAGCAGCCGCATCAGGGCGGGGCTGAGCGGGCGCAGCGCCCCGTCGACTTCGGCTGCGCGGCCGCGCAGCCGCAGGGTGTGCCCGGCGACGGGCAGGGCGGGGGCGCGGCGGGGCAGCTCCTCGGCGAGGTGGCGGACCAGGGCGCCGATCCGGCCGCGGGCCGGCCACAGGGCGGGGACGTCCTGGTCGAGCAGGGGCGCGGCGGTGACCGGGCCGACGCAGGCGGCCAGGGGGCGGGCCTGGTGCAGGGCGCGCAGCAGGGGGCGGTGGGCGCCGGTGGCGCGGGCGCGCTGCAGCAGCCCGGCGGCGGCCGGGGCGCTGGTGAAGGCGAGGGCGTCGATGTCGCCGGAGGCGGCGGCGTCGATGAGGCGGTCCAGGGGCGCGGTGTCGGCGGGGGCGGTCCACCGGTAGACGGGGACGCCGACGACGTCGGCGCCGGCCATCCGCAGGGCCGCGCAGAAGTCGGGCAGGGGCTCGCCGTGCAGCTGGACGGCGATGCGCAGCCCTTCGACGCCGTCGCGCAGCAGGCGGTCCAGGACCTCGGCGGAGGACTCGGAGGGCGGGGACCACTCCTCGGTGAGGCCGGCGGCGCGGATGGCGCCCTTGGCCTTGGGGCCGCGGGCCAGCAGCCGGGCGGTGCGCATGGCGCGGGTGAGGGCCTCGGCCAGCCCCCAGGTCTCGCAGGCCTCCAGCCAGCCGCGGAAGCCGATGCCGGTGGTGGCGACGACGACGTCGGCGGGGTGGTCGATGAGGTCGCGGGAGGCGGCGGCCAGGGCCCGGTCGTCGCTGAGGGGGACGATGCGCAGCGCGGGGGCGCACACCACGTCGGCGCCCTTGCGGCGGAGCATGGCGGCCAGTTCCTCGGCGCGGCGGGCGGCGGTGACGCCGACGGTGTAGCCGGCCAGGGGCGCGGGGCCGGTCCGGTGGTCGGGTGCGGCCGGTCGGGCGGCGGCGGTCATCGGTTCTCCTCGCGTGGCCGCCCCGGGGCGCGGGGCGGGTCCTCGGTCCGGGGCGGCGCTGCTCGCGGCGGGGTGCTGGGGTCGGTGCGGGGCGGTCGGGCCCTCCCCTCTCCCCGGGGCGGCGCCCGCGGGGAGGGCCCTTCCCGTCTAGAGCGGCTCGGCGCCGACGAAGACGCGGCCGCCGTCCTCGAGGACGGGGTAGGCGGCCAGGCGCACGCCGGGGTCGTCCAGGCTGGCGCCGGTGCGCAGGGCGAAGCGGTGCTTGAGCATCGGCGAGGCGACGGTGGGCTCGCCGGCGCGGTCGCCGACGATGCCGCGGGACAGCACCGCCGCGCCGGTGAAGGGGTCGGTGTTGTCCAGTGCGTACAGCGCGCCGTCGTGCGTGCGGAACAGGGCGGCCTGGGCGCCGCCGGGCAGCAGCACGGCCACCCCCCGCTCGGGCTGGAGCCGGTGCGAGGCGCAGGCGGGCACCCAGGTCGGCGCGGCGGTGCGGTGCGGTGCGGTGGTCGGTGCGGTCATGGCGGTCCTCCGGGCGGGTCAGGTGCGGGCCGGGGCGGCGGGCATGCCCAGGTGGACCGGGGCGGCCGGGACCGGCTGGTCGCGCACGGTGGTGAAGGAGATGGTGGGGTCGGGCGCCTGGGGGGCGTTGCTGAAGGAGGCGAACCGGGCGAGCTTGTCGGGGTCCTCCAGGACGCCGCGCCACTCGTCGCGGTAGCCGGCGACGTGGGCGGCCATGTCGGCCTCCAGGTCGGTGGCGATGCCCAGGGCGTCGTCGACGACGACGGCGCGCACGCGGTCCAGGCCGCCGTCCAGGGCCTCCAGCCAGGCGGCGGTGCGCTGCAGCCGGTCGGCGGTGCGGATGTAGAACATCAGGAACCGGTCGATGCAGCGGACGAGGGCGTCGTCGTCGAGGTCGGAGGCGAGCAGCCGGGCGTGGCGGGGGGTGAAGCCGCCGTTGCCGCCGACGTAGAGGTTCCAGCCCTTGTCGGTGGCGATGACGCCGACGTCCTTGCTGCGGGCCTCGGCGCACTCCCGGGCGCAGCCCGACACCGCGGCCTTGATCTTGTGCGGGGCGCGCAGGCCGCGGTAGCGCAGCTCCAGGTCGATGGCCATGGTCACGGAGTCCTGCACGCCGTAGCGGCACCAGGTGGTGCCCACGCACGACTTCACGGTGCGCAGGGCCTTGCCGTAGGCGTGGCCGGATTCGAAGCCGGCTTCGACCAGGCGGGCCCAGATGGCGGGCAGCTGCTCGACGCGGGCGCCGAGCAGGTCGATGCGCTGGCCGCCGGTGATCTTGGTGTAGAGGCCGAAGTCGCGGGCGACCTCGCCGATGGTGATGAGCCGGTCGGGGGTGATCTCCCCGCCGGGGATGCGCGGCACCACCGAGTAGGTGCCGTTGCGCTGCAGGTTGGCGAGGAAGTGGTCGTTGGTGTCCTGCAGGGCGGCCTGCTCGCCGGCGAGGATGTGGCCGTTGCCCAGCGAGGCGAGGATGGAGGCGACGGCGGGTTTGCACACGTCGCAGCCGCGGCCGGTGCCGTGCCGGGCGATGAGCTCGGAGAAGGTGGTGATGCCGGTGGCGCGGGCGATCTCCATCAGCTCGGCGCGGGAGCGGGTGAAGTGCTCGCACAGCGCGGAGGACTGCTCCACCCCGGCGTCGGCGAGGAGGGTCTTGAGCATCGGGACGCACGAGCCGCAGCTGGTGCCGGCGCAGGTGGCGGCCTTGAGGGCGGGCACGTCGGCGGCGCCGCCGGCGATGGCGGCGCGCAGGTCGCCCTTGGTGACGGCGTTGCAGGAGCAGATCTGGGCGTCGTCGGGCAGCGCGGAGGGGCCGGCGGCCTCGGCGCCGGCCGGGGAGATCAGCGCCAGGGGGTCGCCGGGCAGCGTCCGGCCGACCAGGGGGCGCAGCGCGGCGTAGCCGGAGGCGTCGCCGACCAGCACCCCGCCCAGCAGGGTGGAGGCGTCGTCGGAGACGACGAGTTTGGCGTAGCGGCGGGAGGCGGCGTCGTTGACGACGACGTCCAGGGCGCCTTCGGTGCGGCCGTGGGCGTCGCCGAAGCTGGCGACGTCCACGCCGAGGAGTTTGAGCTTGGTGGAGGAGTCGGCGCCGGTGAAGGCGGCGGTGCCGCCGAGCAGCCGGTCGGCGACGGTGTCGGCCATGGCGTTGGCGGGGGCGAGCAGGCCGTGGACGGTGCCGTCGTGGCTGGCGCATTCGCCGATGGCGTAGACGGCGGGGTCGCTGGTGCGGCAGGCGTCGTCGACGGCGGCGCCGCCGCGCGGGCCCAGGGCCAGGCCGGCGGCGCGGGCCAGGTCGTCGCGGGGGCGGATGCCGGCGGAGAAGACCACGACCTGGGCGGGCAGGGAGGTGCCGTCCAGGTCGAGGGCGGCGGCGCGGCCGCCGGGGCCGGGCAGGATCGCGGTGGTGGCGGTGCCGGTGTGGGCGGTGACGCCCAGGTCGGCGACCATGCGGGCGAGGAGCGCGGCGGCGCCCTGGTCGATCTGGGCGGGCATCAGGTGGGGGGCGAGTTCGACGACGTGGGTGTCCAGGCCGAGCAGGCGCAGGGCGTTGGCGGCCTCCAGGCCGAGCAGGCCGCCGCCGATGACGGCCCCGGTGGCGGCGGTCCGGGCGGAGGCGGTGATGGCGTCCAGGTCGTCGATGGTGCGGTAGGGGTGGCAGCCGGGCAGGTCGGCTCCGGGGACCGGGGGGATGAACGGGGCCGAGCCGGTGGCCAGCACCAGGGCGTCGTAGCCCAGGACGGCGCCGGCGGAGGTGGTGACGGTCTTGGCGGCGCGGTCGATGGCGGTGGCGCGTTCGCCGGTGCGGATCTCGGCGCGGCCGGACAGGTCGGGCAGGGCCAGGTCGGCCGCGGTGGCGCCGTCGAAGTAGGAGGAGAGGGCGACCCGGTCGTAGGCGGGGCGGGGCTCCTCCCCGATGACGGCGGCCTGCCAGGCGCCGGCGGTGTCGGCGCGGGTGAGGGCGTCGACGAGGCGGTGGGCGGCCATGCCGTTGCCGATGACGATGAGTCGTGCCATGCGGGTGGTCCTCTTCCTGCGTCGCACGGTGCCGTCCGGGTGCGGGGGCGGTCGGCTCCCACGTAATCCGCACCGGGTTTCGGGTTCGTCAGGCGGAGATGACCGGGGTGTTTCGTTGTGCTGTCAGCGCTGGTCAGCACCGAGTGAGAGGGGTTCGGCGCGGGCGGGGCGGGAATCGGGCGGCCCCGATCGCGGCGGGAGGGCACCGTTTCCGCGGGGATCCGGGGAAAACGCCGCGCGGTCGAACGCGGGTTCGGATACTGGTTCCCGTGAACGCTTGGAGGCATCATGTCTGTCATGAGCATCGGGGAGACGGCACCGCCGGACCGGCCGCTGACCGTGGAGGACCTGCAGCGCATGCCCGACGACGGCAGGCGCTACGAGCTGGTCGACGGGAGGCTTGACGTGTCTCCCGCTCCGAAGGGGATCCACAACATGGCCGCGGGCAGGCTGGAGTGGCACCTGAACAACCAGAGGCCAAAGGACTACGTGGTCATCCACGAAGCCGGTGTCAATCTCAATGCCGACCGTACGCGGCATCGTATCCCCGATCTTGCGATGTTCCAGGGAGAGGACTACGAGGACGGGTATTTCGATCGCCCTCCCCTGCTCGCTGTCGAGGTCCTCTCTTTCGAGAGCGTGTTCCGGGACAACCACACGAAGCGGCGTGAATACGCCGCTTTCGGTATCGAGTCCTACTGGATCATCAGCCCCTTCCGGGAGAAGCCGGGCATCACCGAACTCCGGCTGGAAGGCGGCGTCTACCAAGAGGGAGCCGTGGTCTACGGGACCGACGTCTTCACCACCGAGACCCCCTTCCCTGTGTCGATCGTCCCGTACTGGCTGATCGGCATGGACGGCGACTGGCGCGAGCACATCGGCGGCCCCGGCGCCGGGCAGGGCTGACCCTGGAAACCGGAAAGGGGCGGGTCCGGTGCGCACGGCGTGCGCACCGGACCCGCCCCGGCCCCTCCCCGGGGCCCGCGGGTCAGCGGCCCGAGATCAGCTCGGCCAGCCGGGCATGGCCCGAGGTGGTCGCCGCCTGCTCGGCCTCGCGCCGGTCGGCGGTGCGGAACAGGCGGTAGATGAGCTGCACGCCGGCCCAGCGCAGCGGTTCGGGCTCCCAGGGGCGCACCCTGCGCCCCACCCACGGCAGCCGGGTCAGCTCGGTGTCGCGGCCCAGCACCAGGTCGCGCAGGGTGCGCCCGGCCAGGTTGGTGGTGGTCACGCCGCTGCCGACGTACCCGCCGGCCCAGCCCAGGCCGGTGCGCGGGTCGGCGTCGACCGTGGAGCACCAGTCGCGGGGCACCCCCAGCACCCCGCACCAGGCGTGCGCGACGGGCACCTCGGCGGCGTCGGGGAACAGCCGGGTCAGCACCCGCCACAGCGCGGCGATGGTCTGCGGCTGGGTGGCGCCGCGCACGTCGGTGGCCGACCCGAACCGGTAGGGCACGCCGCGCCCGCCGATGGCGATCCGGTCGTCGGCGGTGCGCTGGGCGTAGATGTAGGCGTGCGCCTCGTCGCCGAGGAGTTCGCGGCCCTGCCAGCCGATGCGGTCCCAGGCCTCGGCGCCCAGGGGCTCGGTGACGATCATCGAGCTGTTCATCGGCAGCCACTGGCGGCGCTGGCCGGCCAGGGAGGCGGTGAAGCCCTCGGTGGCGCGCAGCACGAACTGGGCGCGCACCTCGCCCCGGTCGGTGGCGGCGGTGGCGGGGGCGGCGCCGGTGCGCGGCCGGATCTCGGTGACGGCGGTGTCCTCGTAGATGTGCACGCCCAGCGCCTCCACGGTGCGGGCCAGGCCCAGGGCGAGCTTGGCCGGCTGGATCCGGGCGCAGTGCGGCGAGTAGGCGGCGGCCAGCGCCCCGGCGACGCGGATCCGCCGGTCGCGCTCGCCGGGGTCCATGACGTACAGGTCGCCGGGGCCGTAGCCCCAGTCGCGCAGCTCTTCGACCTCGGCGAGCAGGCGTTCGCGCTGGGCGGGGTTGGTGGCGGCGTGCACCAGGCCGCCCTTGGCGATGTCGGCGTCGATGCCTTCGCGCCGGGCGGTGTCGATGACCTCGTCGACGCCGGCGAACATGGCGTGCTGCAGGTCGATCATGGCGCGGCGGCCGCGGGCGGCTGCGTGCCGGCGGCGGGACCCGGCGAACTCCGCCGACAGCCAGCCGCCGTTGCGGCCGGAGGCGCCGAACCCGGCGAACTCCCGCTCCAGGATGCAGATCCGCAGGTCGGGCTGGTCGCGTTTGAGGTAGTAGGCGGTCCACAGGCCGGTGTAGCCGCCGCCGACGATGCACACGTCGTAGTCGGCGGAGCCGGGCAGCGGGGCGCGGCGCTCGGGCAGCCCGGTCTGGCGGTACCAGAAGGACACGCCTCCGTTGGCGAAGTGCGGTGAGCGGGGTACCCGGCTCAGGCGGGCGGCGGCGGGCAGCAGGTGCATCGGGGTGTGCGGGCGGCGGGTGCGCCCTTTCCTCCTTGTCGCGGCGGTGCGGGGCGGGTCAGGTGGCGGTCTGCTCGGCGCCGGGGTCGTCGGCCAGCAGCACGGCGTCGGCGGCGGCCCAGGACAGGGCGACGTCGTCGCCGGGGCGGGCGGTGCCGATGGCGCCGGCGTGCTCGCGGGCCAGGGCGGTGGTCCCGTCGGGCAGCCGCAGCCGGAGTTTGCGGGCCGAGCCCAGGTAGACGGCGCCGGTGACGGTGGCGGGCAGGACGTGGCGGTGGTCGGTGTGCTCGGGGGCCTGGCCGGCGGGGTGCACGGTGATGCGTTCGGGGCGGATCACCAGGGCGGCGCGGTCGGCGGAGGGCGGCAGGTCGCCGCGGCCGCTCAGCGGCCGGCCGCAGGCGTGCACCGCGGGGGCGCCGCCGCCGCGGCGGACGGTTCCGGTGAGGACGGTGGACTCGCCGAGGAAGCGGGCGGTGAACAGGGTGCGGGGCCGCTCGTAGAGCTCTTCGGCGGTGCCGAGCTGCTCGATGCGGCCGCGGTTGAACACCGCGATCCGGTCGGACAGCGCCAGCGCCTCGTCCTGGTCGTGGGTGACGTAGACGAAGGTGGTGCCCAGTTCGGCGTGGATGCGCTTGATCTCCAGCTGGAGGCGGTCGCGGAGCTTGCGGTCCAGGGCGCCCAGGGGCTCGTCCATGAGCAGGGCGCGGGGGCGGTAGACGATGGCGCGGGCCACGGCGGCGCGCTGCTGCTGGCCGCCGGAGAGCTCGGCGGGGCGGCGGTGGGCGAACCCGGTGAGGCCGACGGCGTCCAGGGCGGCCTCCACCAGGCGGGCGCGCTCGGGCCCGGGGGTGCGGCGCTGCTTGAGCGGGTAGGCGATGTTGGCGGCGATGCTCATGTGCGGGAACAGGGCGTAGTGCTGGAAGACCATGCCCAGGTCGCGGCGGTGCACGGGGACGGGGCCGACGTCGGCGCCGTCGATGTGCAGGGTTCCGGTGTCGGCGTGGGCGAACCCGGCGATGATGTTGAGGGTGGTGGTCTTGCCGGACCCGGAGGGCCCGAGCAGGGTGATGAACTCTCCGGGGCGCACCTTCAGGGAGACGCCGTCGACGGCGGTGAAGCCGCCGAAGCGCTTGGTGACCGCCCGGAGCCGGATGGAGGCGCCGCGCCCGGCGAGGTCGGCGGGCGCCGGGGCGGCGGCGGGTTCAGCCTGCATGGCTCCTCCTGGACATCAGCAGTGCGGCTGCGGTGACGAGGGCGGTGGTGGTGCAGATGATCAGGGTCGCGGCGGCGGCGATGGTGGGGTCGGTGTCGCGGGTGACGCTGCTGTACATCTGCACCGGCAGGGTGCGCAGGTAGGGGCTCTGCACGAACAGCGAGACCACGACCTCGTCGAAGCTGGTGACGAAGGCGAACAGGGCTCCGGCGGCCACGCCGGGGGCGATCATCGGCAGGGTGACGGTGCGGAAGGCGGTGAGCGGGCCGGCGCCCAGGACGGCGGCGGCCTGCTCGTAGCGGGTGTCGAAGCCGCGCAGTGCGGCGGTGACCGGGATGACGACGAAGGGCAGCGCCAGCACGGTGTGGGCCATGAGGAACCCGAAGAAGGTGCCGGTGAGGCGGAGCTGCAGGAACAGCCCGTACATGCCGATGGCGACGACCACGCCGGGCACGATGACGGGGGCCAGCAGCGCCCCGTGGGCCAGCGGCAGGCCGCGCACCTTGGCGCGGGTCAGGCCCAGGGCGGCCGCGGTGCCCAGGACGGTGGCGGTGGCGGTGACGGCCAGTGCGACGGTCAGCGAGTCCAGCAGGGAGCGCGACCACTGCGGGTCGGTGAAGAAGTTGGCGTACCAGCGGGTGGACCAGCCGGTCGGGGGGAACGCCAGGGAGGCCTTGTCGGTGAACGACAGCGGCACCACGACCAGGGCGGGCAGCACCAGCCAGGCGCCGGTCAGGGTGCAGAAGACCCACAGCGGCAGCAGGTGCGGGCGCGGGCGCCCGCGGGCGGGGCGCGCCGCGGGGGCGGCGGTGTCGTCGGGGGCGGTCATGGTCTCCTCCGGTTGCCGCTGAGGTGCAGGGCCAGGGAGCCCAGGGCCAGCAGGCCCAGGGTCATGGCGAGCAGGACGACGCCCATCGCGCCGCCGCGCCCCCACTCCAGCAGCCCGTTGACCTGGGTGAAGATCTCCTGGGAGAGCAGGGAGTCCTCGGGTGAGCCGAGTAGGGCGGGGGTGACGTAGAAGCCCAGGGCGTTGATGAAGACGGTGAGCGCGCCGGCGGCCACCCCGGGCAGCGACAGCGGCACGTAGACCTGGAGGAAGGCGGCGGCGGGGCGGGCGCCGAGGCTGCGCGCGGCCGACAGCAGGCGGCGGTCGACGCCGGCCATCACCGCGTACAGCGGCAGCACCATGAACGGCAGCAGCATCTGCACCATCGCGACGACGACCCCGGCGGGGGTGCGGATGAGGTGCAGCGGGCCCAGTCCGGCGGCGCCGAGGACCTGGTTGATCAGGCCGCTGTCCTGCATGAGGATCATCCAGGCGAAGGTGCGCACCATCAGGCTGGTCCAGAACGGGACCAGCACCAGCAGGGTGAGCAGGGCGCGGCCGCGGGCGCCGGCGCGGGTCATGGCGTAGGCGTAGGGGTAGCCCAGGGCGAGTGCGGCCAGGGTGGTCCAGGCGGCGGTGGTGAAGGTGCGGCCCAGCGCGTCGAGGTTGGCGGGGTGGGTGAAGAACCAGGTGAAGTTGGCCAGGCCGGGCTGGGGGTCGGTGAAGGCGCGCCAGGCGATGCCGGCCAGCGGCACCCCGAAGAAGACCAGGAGCGCGGCCAGGGCGGGCAGGAGCAGCAGGGCGGGGCGGCGGGCGGCGGCGCGCGCCGCCCCGGAGGCGGGCGCGGTGGCGGTGGCCATGGCGGTCACCGCCCCGCCAGCCAGGACGACCAGCCCTGGACGAGGTCCTGCTGGTTGGCCGACCACCACTGCCGGTCCACCGGGGCGGCCCGGTCGGCGCGGCCGGGGGCGGTGGTCATGAACTCCGCGGCGGTGGCGTCCAGGGCGGGGCGGGCGCCGGTGTGGATCGGCGAGTAGGAGGTGAGCTCGGTGAGCCGGGCCTGCTGGTCGGCGCCGAGGTAGTAGTTGATCAGCGCCATGGCCGAGCGGGGGTTGCGGGTGCCCTTGACGACGCCGAGGGAGTCCATCACGGGCAGCCAGTCCTCCCAGGAGACGGCGTAGGGGGCGCCGTTGTCGGCGGCGGCGTAGGCGCGGCCGCTCCACACCATGGCCATGTCGACCTCGCCGGACTCCAGGAGCTGCTGCTGCTCGGCGCCGGTCTCCCAGAAGACGAGGTCGCCGCGGACGGTGTCGAGGCGGTCCTGGGCGCGGGGGACGTCCAGCGGGTAGAGGTCGCCGGGGGCGACGCCGTCGGCGAGCAGGGCGGCCTCGTAGGGGCCGGGCGCGGGGTCGTTGGGGATGCCGCTGATGCCGCGCTTGCCGGGGTAGGCGCGGGTGTCGAAGAAGTCGGCCCAGGTGGTGGGCGGGTCGTCGGGGTAGGCCCGGGTGCTGTAGGCGAGCACCATGCCGTACTGCATGGCGGGCACGGTGCACTCGCCGACCAGGCCCTCGGGGACGCCGGCGGTGTCGATGGCGGTGAAGTCCAGCGGCATGAGCAGGTCGCCGCAGTGGGCTTCGCCCCAGATGGCGTCGGTGTCGACGACGTCCCAGGTGACGGCGTCGGCTTCGACCTGGGCGGCGATCTTGGCGTAGTCGGTGGGGCCGTCGGTGACCACGCGGGCCCCCGATTCCTCGGCGAAGGGGTGTACGGCCGCCTCCTCCTGGCCCTTCTGGTAGCTGCCGCCGTAGGAGACGAAGGTCATCGCGGTGCCGTCCAGGGCGCCGGGGCGGACGGTGCCGGCGCGGGGCGGGCCGGATCCCAGGTCGATGCCGGCGGGTTCGGCGGGCGGGGCGCAGGCGGCGGCGGTGAGCAGCAGCGCGGCCAGGGCGGCGTGGGCGGTGCGGCGCGGGTCGGGGGGCCGGGGGCGGGGCGGTCTCATGGGGGTCCTCCCTGGGGGCGGGGCGGCGGAGGCGGTTCGCCCGGTGGTCCGGAGGTCGTTCAGTCGGGGGTGGCGGGGCTGATGATCCAGAGCACCTCGGCGGGGCCGTCACCGGTGTTGGCGGCCAGGTGCGGCACCGAGCTGGGGTGCTCGATGGAGTCGCCGGGGCCCAGGTCGTGGGCGTGCTGGTCGGTTTCGGGCCCCAGCCAGATGCGCACATGGCCGGCGATGACCAGGAAGATCTCCTGGGAGTCGCCGTGGGTGTAGGGGGTGGGGCTGGTGCGGGCGCCGGGTTCCAGGTCGGCGGCGTAGACCTCGACGTTGCGCAGCGGCGTCTGGGAGATGAGGTACTTGTGCACGCCCTGGGCGCCGTCCAGCCGGGGCCGGTCGGCGCGCCGCACCACCTGGGGGCGGGCGGGGGCGGTCTCGTCGAACAGGTCGGCCATGGTGATGCCCAGGGCGGCGGTGATGCGGCGCAGGGTGCCGATGCTGGCGTTGGTGCGGCCGCGTTCGAGCTGGCTGATGAAGCTGGGGCTGGCCTGGGCGATGTCGGCCAGGGTGCGCACGGTCATCCGCCGCATGGTGCGGAACTGCCTGATCCGGGGGCCGGGGCCGGTGTCGCTGCTGGAGGGCATGCCACCTACCGAAGGTTCAGTTCACTGCGACTGAACACTCTGTTCAGTCCGATGGCAATCGATGTTCAGTGACGGGCCCCGGGGGCCGCAAGAGGGGCGGGAGTAAAGAGTGTGTAACGGGTCACATGGGCGGGAAGCGGGCGGCCGGGGCGGGGAGGGGCCGCACCGGTTTCCGGAAAACGCCGCGCGGTCGAACGCGGGTTCGGATACTGGTTCCCGTGAACGCTTGGAGGCATCATGTCTGCCATGGGCATCGAGGAGAGGCAGCCGCCGGACCGGCCGCTGACCGTGGAGGACCTGCAGCGCATGCCCGACGACGGCAGGCGCTACGAGCTGGTCGACGGGAGGCTTGACATGTCCCCCGCCCCCGGTTCGCTGCACACGATCGCCGAGTACCGGCTCGTCCACCACCTCGGAACGGTGGCCCCCTCGGACTTCTTGGTCGTCGGTCCCGTGGGGATCGACTTCAACGCGGAGAAGACCCACCATCGCATCCCCGATGGCGCGGTCTTCCACGGGAAGGACTTCGAGAAACCGCGCTTCACCAAGCCGCCGCTGCTGGCGATCGAAGTGCTCTCACCGGAGAGCGTCCTTCGGGACACCAATACCAAGCGGCAGGAGTACGCGGCGTTCGGCATCGCGTCCTACTGGATGGTCAACCCGGCGGAAGAGAACCCCGCCATCTACGAGCTGCGGCTGGAGGGCGACGCCTACCGGGAGGCCGCCCAGGTCTTCGGCACCGACGTCTTCACCACCGAGGTCCCCTTCCCGGTGTCGGTCGTCCCGCACTGGCTGATCGGCATGGACGGCGACTGGCGCGAGCACATCGGCGGCCCCGGCGGAGAACCCCAGCAGGACTGAACAGGGGCGGCGCCTTCCGGCGCCGCCCTCCTCTGTTCGCGGCCGGCCATCCGGGGCGGTGGCAGACCGCATCGACGCTGCTTCCGTCCGGGTCGCGGACGGACGCGCCGAAGCAGTGCTCGTGGTACCCCGGCCGCACCCGCGGCTCGTGCAGCACCTCGGCCCCGGCGGCCACGGCCGCCTCGAAGAAGGCGGTGGCGGCGGCGCGGGGCCCTCGGGCCGCCCCCGGCGGCGGCCTCAGCGGGCGGCCGCCGGCTCCTCCTCCCTCTCCCCCCGGCCGGAGCCCATGCCCGCGAGCAGGGCGTCGACGTCGCGGACGCACCCGCCGCAGCCGGTGGTGGCCCGGGTGGCCTCGGCGACGGCGGCGCGGGTGCGGGCCCCGTCCAGCCAGGCCCGCTCGATGCCGGTGCGGGTGACCGCGTTGCACCGGCACACCGGCGCCTCCTCCTCGGCGCCGGGGCCCTCCGGTGCGGCGGCGGGCAGGCCCTGCAGCAGGGCCAGCCGGTCCTCGGGCACCGCGGCGCCCGCCTCGAACAGCCGGGACACCTCCGGGGCGGCGTCGGGGAAGCCGAGCAGCACCGCGCCGCTGATCCGGTCGCCGCGCAGGTTGAGCCGGGCGTAGCGGCCCCGGCCCGGGTCGCTGACGGTGACCGTCTGCACCTGCCCGGCGGCATCGGCCGCCCCGCCGCCCCCGGGCTCGGGGTCGGCCTCGCCCATCGCGGTCAGGTCGATGCCGGCGGCCTTGAGCCGGGTGAGCGGGCGCGCGCCGGTGTAGCGGGCCGCGGGGTCGGCCCCGGTGAGCAGGTCGGCCAGGGCGGCGGCCTGCTCGTAGCCGGGCCGGACCAGGCCGGCGCCGCCGGCGGGGTGGCGGGCGCAGTCGCCGATGGCGTGGACGCGCGGGTCGCTGGTGGACAGCCGGTCGTCGACGAGCACCCCGCCGTCCACCGCCAGCCCGGCGGCCTCGGCCAGCGCGGTGGCCGGGCGCACCCCGGCGGTGACCACCACGGCGTCGCCGGGCAGCACCCGGCCGTCGTCCAGCTCCAGCCCGGTGCCGGGCGCCCAGCGGGCCGCCACCCGCCAGGAGTGCACCGCCACGCCCAGCGCGGTGTAGGCGCGGGCGAGGACCTCGGCGGCGGCGCGGTCGATCTGGCGGCGCATGATCCAGGGGGAGGACTCCACCACCGACACCCGGGCGCCGGCGGCGGCCAGCGCGCGGGCGGTCTCCAGCCCCAGCACTCCCCCGCCGAGCACGACGACGGGCGCGCCGGGGCGCACCAGGGCCCGCAGCCGCCGGCAGTCGGCCAGGTCGCGCAGGGCGGTGACGCCGTCCCCGGGGCCGCCGTCGGGGGCGCGCAGCCCCTCCAGCGGCGGCAGGGCGGCCCTAGCGCCGGTGGCCAGCACCAGGTCGTCGTAGTCCAGGCGGTCGCCGTCGTCCAGGTCGACGCGGCGGCGGGCGGGGTCGATCCGGACGGCGGCGGTGCCGGTGCGGCGGGTGATCCCGGGAGCCTGCGGTTCGGGCAGCGCGATGTCGCCGGGGGCGTAGGCGCCTTCCACGATCCCGGGCAGCAGCACCCGGTTGTAGGCGGGGCCCTCCTCCTCGCCGACGACGGTCAGCCGCACCCGCCGCCCGCCGGGGTCGCGGCGGGCGACCTCCTCGGCGAAGCGGGCGCCGGTCATGCCGTTGCCGATGACCGCGATGCGGCGCGGCGGGTGCGGGGCGTCGGGCGTCATCGGGGACCTCCGGTGGTGCGCCGGCCGGTTCGGGCCGGGTCCCGCTCCGCGCCGGGGCCGGGCGGCGGGGCGGGTTCGATGCGCACGGCGGCGACCTTGAACTCCGGCATCCGGCTGACCGGGTCGAGGGCGGGGTTGGTCAGGTCGTTGGCGGTCTGGTCGCCGCCGTAGTGGAAGGGGGCGAAGACGGTGTCGCGGCGGGCGGTGCTCTGCAGCCGCACCCGGGCGAGCATGGTGCCGCGCCGGGAGGTCAGCCGCGCCCACCCCGCCGGGGACAGCCCGTGCTCGGCGGCGGTGTCGGGGTGGACCTCCACCCACGCCCCGGGTTCGGCGTCGGCCAGCTCGCCGATCCGGCGGGTCTGCGCCCCGGACTGGTAGTGGCCCATGGTGCGGCCGGTGGTGAGCAGCAGCGGGTGGTCGGGGTCGGGGTCCTCGGCCGGAGGGCGGTGCGCGACGGGGGCGAACCGGGCCCGCCCGCCGGGGTGGGCGAAGCGGTCCAGGAACAGCCGGGGCGTGGGCGGCGCGGGCGGGCCGCCGTCGCCGGCCGGCACCGGCCAGTGCAGCGCCTCGCCGGCCTCCAGCCGCTCGGGGGTGACGCCGGAGTAGTCGGCGGGGGCGCCGGCGGTGGCGGCGCGCAGCTCGGCCAGGACCTCGCCGGGGTCGGCGGGGAACTCGCGGGCGCCGCGGCCCAGCCGGACCGCCAGGCCGGCGATGACCTGCAGGTCGGTGCGGACCCCGGGCGGCGGGTCGAGTGCTTTGCGGCGGCGCAGCACCCGGCCCTCCAGGTTGGTCATGGTGCCCTCCTCCTCGGCCCACTGGGCCACCGGCAGCACCACGTCGGCCGCCTGGGCCGTCTCCGACATCACGAAGTCGGCGACGACCAGCAGGTCGGTGGCGGCCAGGCGGTCGCGGACGCGGGCGGCGGCGGGGGCGGAGACCGCCGGGTTGGAGCCGAACACCAGGAGCGCCTTGGGGCCGCCGGGGGTGCCCAGGGAGTCCAGCAGCTCGTAGGCGCTGACCCCGGGGCCGGGCAGCTCGCCGGGGTCCACCCCCCACACCCGGGCGACGGCGGCGCGCGCCGCCGGGTCGGTGATGGGCCGGTAGCCGGGGAGCTGGTCGGCCTTCTGGCCGTGCTCCCGGCCGCCCTGGCCGTTGCCCTGCCCGGTCAGGCAGCCGTAGCCGGAGCCGCGGCGGCCGGGCAGGCCCAGCGCCAGGGCCAGGTTGATCCAGGCGGAGGCGGTGTCGGTGCCCTTGGCGTGCTGCTCGGTGCCGCGCCCGGTGAGCACGTGGGCGCCGCGCCCGGCGGCGGCCCCGCCCAGGGTGCGGGCGGCCTCGCGGACCAGGTGCGCGGGCACCCCGGTGACCTGCTCGGTGTGCTCGGGCCACCACGGCACGGCCTGGGCCCAGGCCGCTTCGAAGCCGGTGGTGCGGCGCGCGATGTAGTCCTCGTCGAGCAGGCCCTGGACCCGGGCGGCGTGCAGCAGCCCCAGTGCCAGGGCGGTGTCGGTGCCGGGCCGGGGCGCCAGGTGGAGGCCGCCGGCGTCCAGGGCGGCCCGGGCGGTGGCGGTGCGCCGGGGGTCGACGACGATCAGCCGGGGCGCGGACAGGTGCCCCATCAGCGGCGGCATGGTCTCGGCGGGGTTGGCGCCGGCCAGCAGCACCGCCTCGGCGCCGGCCAGGTCGGTGACGGGGAAGGGCAGGCCGCGGTCGAGGCCGAAGGCGCGGTTGCCCGCGGCGGCCGCGGAGGACATGCAGAACCGGCCGTTGTAGTCGATGCGGGAGGTGCCCAGCGCCAGCCGGGCGAACTTGCCCAGCAGGTAGGACTTCTCGTTGGTCAGCCCGCCGGAGCCGAACACCGCGGCGGCGTCGGGGCCGTGCTCGGCGCGCAGGGCGCGCAGCCGGCCGGCGACGTGGTCCAGGGCGGTGTCCCAGTCGACCGGCCGCAGCCGGCCGCCGCGCCCGGTGCGCAGCAGCGGGGCGGTGAGCCGGTCGGGGTGGGTGAGCAGTTCGGCGGCGGTCCACCCTTTGCGGCACAGCCCGCCCCGGTTGACCGGGAAGTCGGCGGGGCGGGTGGCCCAGCGCCCGCCGGGGGCGGGTTCGACGTGCATGGCGCATTGCAGCGCGCAGTAGGGGCAGTGGGTGCGGGTCATCGCGCCCCCGCCCCGGTGGCGGCGGTCGGTGCGGCGGAGGCGGTGCGCGGCCGGCGCAGGTAGACCGCCCAGGTGACGGCGGCGCACAGCAGGTAGAAGCCGAGGAAGGCGGTGTAGGCGGGGGTGGCGCCGCCGGTGGCCTCGAAGGACTGGCGGAAGACCAGGTTGATGGCGACCCCGCCGAGCGCGCCGATGGCGCCGACCAGCCCCAGGGCCGCCCCGGAGATGCGGCGGAACCGGGCCTCGGCCTCGGCCCGGGGGGTGCCGGAGGCGGCGAGGTCGGCGGCGCGGGCGGCGTAGATGGAGGGGATCATCTTGTAGGTGGAGCCGTTGCCGATGCCGGTGAGCACGAACAGGGCGATGAAGGCGGCGGTGAACAGCGCCAGGGAGCCGGTCAGGGAGGCGGCCACGATCAGCGCGGTGCCGGCGGCCATGGCCAGGAAGTTCGCCAGGGTGACGCGGGCGCCGCCGAACCGGTCGGCCAGCCTGCCGCCCACCGGGCGGATCAGCGACCCGATGAGCGGGCCGAGGAAGGTGACCGCGGCGGCCTCCAGCGGGGTGCGGCCGAACTGGTTCTGCAGCAGCAGCCCGAAGGCGAAGGAGAACCCGATGAAGGACCCGAAGGTGCCGATGTAGAGCAGGGACATGATCCAGAAGTCGCGGTCTCCGGCGGTGGCGGTCTGGGCGCCGGTGTCGGCGCGGACGGCGGCCAGGTTGTCCATCCGGGTCCAGGACAGCCAGGCGGCCAGGGCCAGCAGCGGGATGTAGGCGGCGGCGAGCAGCGCCCCGCCGCCGGGGCCGGCCGCGGCGATCACCGCCAGCCCGGCCAGCTGCACCACCGGCACCCCGATGTTGCCGCCGCCGGCGTTGAGCCCCAGCGCCAGGCCCTTCTCCCGCTCGGGGTAGAAGGAGTTGATGTTGGCCATGGAGGAGGAGAAGTTCCCGCCGCCCAGCCCGGCGGTGGCGGCCAGCAGCAGGAACAGCCAGAACGGGGTGTCGGGGCGCTGGACGAGCAGCACCGCGGTGGCGGTGGGCACCAGCAGGGCCGCCACCGACAGCGTGGTCCAGTTGCGCCCGCCGAACGCGGGCACGGCCAGGGTGTAGGGCACCCGCAGCACCGCCCCGACCAGGGTCACCACCGACACCAGCAGGAACTTCTGGGCGGGGGTGTAGTCGAATCCGGCCTCGGGGACCATGAACAGGGTCAGTACCGACCAGATGGACCACACCGAGAAGCCCAGGTGCTCGGCGAAGACCGACACCCACAGGTTGCGCCGGGCGATGCGCCGCCCGGAGGCCTCCCAGAAGTCGCGGTCCTCGGGGTCCCAGCGGGCGATCCAGCGCCCGCCCGCGCGTTCGGCGGTGTCTCGGCTCGTCACGGCGGGGCCTTCCAGGTCGGCGGGGTGGAACGCCGACGATGCTAGGAAGCCGCCGTTACCTGCGCGGGTCCTCCGGTAACACCGGGGAAACGGGGTGCTCACCGCCGGGGCCGGCCCGCGGTGAGGCGCCCGCGCCGGCCCGCTCCGGCGGGCGGATCCGGGCGGCGGCGGGCGCCCCGTTCGCGGGGCCGGGCGGGGTCAGGCCGCGGGGGTGCGGCGCTCCCAGATCCGCTCGCCCTCCTCCCAGCGGCCGGTGGGGCGCATGCCGCAGGCGCGGGCGGTGCGCTCGGAGGCGGTGTTGGCGGGGTGCACGGCCGCGCTGATCCGGTGTACCCCCTGGCCGGCCAGCCATTCGGCCAGGGCGCGGGCGGCCTCGGCGGCGTAGCCGCGGCCCTGCCAGGGGGCGCCGGTGATCCAGGCCAGCGCGGCGCGGGTCTCGGCCCCGGGGCGCTCCTCGACGGTGGCCTGGACGGTCCCCACCGCCCGCCCGCCGGCGGTGACCGCCCAGTTGCACCAGGAGACGCCCGGGTCGGGGGCGCCGGCGGCCCAGGCGGTGTAGCGGCGGCGCAGGTCGGCGGCGGAGGGCGGCTCCCCGCCGATGTGGGTGTAGAGCCCGGGGTCGGCCAGGACGCCGGCCATCTCCCCGGCGTGGCCGGGGGTGATGGGTTCCAGCACCAGGCGCCGGGTGGTGATGGTCGCGGCGTGCAGGCTCGGCATGGCGGCCACCCTGCCCGGCCCCCGCCGCCCCGGCAACCCTTTTGCCGCCGGTGGCCGCGTGCCGCCGGTGGCCGCGTGCGGCCGGTGTGCGCGCGGCCGCGTACCGGGTCAGGGGCGGCGGTACGGCCGCCGCGAGGATCACGGTCGCCGTTCCCGCAGGTCATCGCCGATGAGGCCCACCGTTCATCCCGGTGATTCCGGCGGTGGACGGGCCGGGCGGGAAGGAGGCGCCGTTCGCGGCGCGGATCAGCGCCACCGTGACGGGGGCGCTGGTCCTGGACATGGGGAGCCGGTGCACCGCCGGCTGATCGGGCAGGGCGCCCCGCTGGCCGCGCTGCCCGCCGTGGGGCCGGACGCGGCCAAGGGGCGCCGCTGCGCATCGCGCGCAATCCGGACGGCCGCCCCTCCGAGGCGGAATCCCGTCGCCGGTGCGGCCGGCGGGGCGGGATCGGACCGCGGCCGGGTTCCCTGCGCCTCCGCCGCAGTGCCCCGGCCGCAGGGCCGCGGGCCGGTGCCGCTCCCCTGGCCGGACGGGGACGGCGAGATGCTCCGCGCGGCCTCCGCCGGCCCGGCCCGGGTCAGAAGAACTCGTCCAGCAGCCGGTAGTAGGCCAGGCGCTCGCCGTCGACCAGGTGGTCGCCGTAGTGGTGGGCGAAGGCGCGGGCGAAGGACGGCCCGTAGGGCTCGTCGCCCAGGTCGCGCAGGGCGAGGGCGAGGTCGCGGTGGCGGTCGGAGACGCCCAGGCGGGCGGTGTCCACCACCCCGGTCCACTCCAGGGTGGCCGGGTCGATGAGGACGTTGTCGCCGGTGAGGTCGCCGTGGCAGACCGCGGTGTCGGCGGCGGGCTCGGCGGGGCGGCGCGCCTCCAGTTCGGCCAGGGCCTCCTCGGGGGACGCGTCCCGGCGCTCGTCGTCGAAGTCCCCGGGGTCGACGGCGCCGGCGGCCACCCGCTCGCGGGCCAGGGGCAGGGCGGTGTCCAGGCCGCGGTCGAACGGGCAGTCGCCGGCGGGCAGGTCGTGCAGGCGGCGGGCGAGCCGGGCGAAGGCGGCCACCACCGGCGCGCGCAGGTGCGCGGGCCAGTCCGCGGAGACCGGGCGGCCGGGGAGCGCGGTGCTGACCAGCCAGCCGGTGCCGTCGCGCTCGCCCAGCTCCACCGGTTCGGGGGCGGCCACCCCGGCGCCGGTCAGCCAGCGGGCGCGCTCGGCCTCGGCGGCCAGTCCGGCGGGGTCGGCGCTGATCTTGGCGTAGAGATCGGAGCGCCCGGACAGGCGCCACACCTCGTCGCCGGAGGCGCCGGTGGACACCCGGGTCCAGGAGTGCAGCAGATGGCGGCGGCGGAGCCGCCGGCGGACGGAGTCGATCACCCCCACAGCCTGCCACCGCCCGGGGCCGGGGCGGAAACGGGTTTCCTCCTCGGCGGGCCGCTGACCCGGGGTTCCGCGCCCGGTGCGCGGTCCGCGCGGTTCTCGGCGGCGGAATTGCCCGCCGCGGCGATGAGTTCCGCCGCCGCCCCCGGTCTGAGAGGGGTGAGAGGCGCGCCGCGGCGGCGCGCCCGGGAACGGGAAGAGGAATCCCCCATGGGCGAGGCGGTGCGCAGCGGCCGGGCGGCGGTCAACGGCGTCGACATGTACTACGAGGTGCACGGCGAGGGCGACCCGCTGGTGCTGCTGCACGGGGCGCTGTCGGGCATCGGGACCTCCTTCGGGGTGCTGCTGCCGGCGCTGGCCCGGCGGCGCAGGGTCGTCGCGGTGGAGCTGCAGGGGCACGGGCGCACCCCCGACACCGGCCGGCCGCTCAGCGAGAAGGCGATGGCCTCCGACGTCGCCGGGCTGCTGCGCGAGGTGGTCGGCGGCCCGGCCGACGTGCTCGGCTACAGCATGGGCGGCAGCGTGGCGATGGAGCTGGCGGCGGCCGAGCCGGAGCTGGTGCGCTCGCTGGTGCTGATCTCGGTCGGGTTCTCCCCCGAGGGCGTCTACCCCGAGGTGCTGGGCGGGATCGGGGAGATGGCCGCCGAGGACATGGCCGGCTCCCCGTTCTATGAGGAGTACATGCGCACCGCCCCCGACCCGCGGGGCTGGGCCGGGCTCTTCGCCAAGGTGCAGGAGCTGGACTCCGACATCAGGACCTGGACGCCCGAGGAGCTGCGCGCGATCACCGCGCCGGTGCTGCTGGCCGTCGGCGACTCCGACATCGTCCGCCCCGAGCACGCCGCGGAGCTGTTCCGGCTCCTCGGCGGCGGCGTTCCGGGGGACCTGGCCGGGCTGCCCGCCGCGCGGCTGGCCGTGCTGCCCGGCACCACCCACATCACCGCGGTGCACCGGGACGACCTGCTGATCCCGATGATCGAGGAGTTCCTCACCGACACCGCCGCCAAGGCCGGCCCCGAGGCCGGCTGACCTTCGAGCACACACGCCCGGCCGGGCCCCGGCGCCCCCGCAGCGAGGAGGAACACCCCCATGCAGCAGACGACGATATCCCGGGACGGGACCGCCATCGCCTACGAGCGGCGCGGATCGGGTCCCGCCCTCATCCTGGTGCACGGCACCATGGGCCGGCGGGCCTTCGACCCGACCGGCGGCCTGGCCGCCCTGCTCTCCGACTCCTTCACCGTGTTCGGCTACGACCGGCGCGGCCGCGGCGGCAGCGGCGACGCCGGCGGGGTCGACGGCATCGTGCAGCGCGAGGTCGACGACATCGCCGCGCTGATCGGAGCCGCCGGCGGCCGCGCCTTCCTGTTCGGGGTGTCCTCGGGGGCGGTGCTGGCCCTGGAGGCCGCCGCCCGCGGGCTGGCCGTCGCGGCGCTGGCGCTGTACGAGCCGCCGTTCGTGGTGGGCGGGGGGCGGGCCCCGCTGCCCGCCGACTACGCCCGGCGGGTGGGGGCGCTGGCCGCCGAGGGCCGCCGCGCCGAGGCGGTGGACTGCTTCCTCACCGAGGCGGTGGGGGTGCCGGCCGGGGAGCTGGAGCCGATCCGCCGCGACCCCTCCTATGCGCTGATGCAGGACGCCGCGCACACCCTGGCCTACGACGGGGTGCTGCTGGCCGAGGCGATGTCGGGGGCGCCGCCGGCGGCGCGGCGCTGGGACGCGGTGCGCGCCCCGGTGCTGGTGGCCAGCGGGGAGAAGAGCGAGCCGCTCTACGGGATGGGCTCCGACGCGCTGGCCGCGGTCCTGTCCGACGTGCGGCGGGCGGTGGTGCGCGGCGAGGACCACGTGGTGCGGCCGGAGGCGATCGCGCCGGTGCTGCGCGGGTTCTTCACCGAGATGGCGGCCCGGTCCTGACCCGGGCCCGGCGGCAGGGCCGGGCCCGGGTCGGGACGGGGGTCAGCGGCCCGCCGGCTCGGGGGCGGCGCCGCGGGAGGCCGACCGCTCGCGCAGCCGCCGGGCGATGACGCCGTGGGCGGGGGCGAACAGGTAGGCCAGGACGAACGCGCAGGCCTGCACGGCGACCACGGCGCCGCCGGTGGCGGCGTCCAGGTGGAAGCTGAGGTAGGTGCCCAGCACCGAGGCGGTGACCGAGACCGCCACCGCGATCACCAGCATGCGCTCGAAGCGGTCGGTGAGCAGGTAGGCGGTGGCGCCGGGCACGATCACCATGGCCACCACCAGGATGATGCCCACGGCCTGCAGGGCGACCACGACGGTGACGGCGAGCAGGCCCAGCAGCAGCGTCTCCAGGCGGCGCGGGCTGAGGCCGATGGCGTGGGCGTGCACCCGGTCGAAGGCGAACAGGGTGAGGTCGCGGTGCTTGGCCAGCACGACCGCCAGTACCACCGCGCCCATGGCCAGGACCTGGGCGATGTCGCCGTCGGAGACGCCCAGCACGTTGCCGAACAGGATGTGCATCAGGTCGGTCTGGCTGGGGATCTTGGACACCAGCAGGATGCCCACCGCGAACAGGGCGGTGAACACGGTGCCGATCACCGCGTCCTCCTTGACCCGGGAGGTGCGGTTGACCACCCCGATCAGCGCCACCGACCCGGCGCCGAACACCAGCGCGCCCACCGCGAAGGGCAGCCCGAGCAGGTAGGACAGCACCACCCCGGGCAGTACCGCGTGCGAGACCGCGTCGCCCATCAGCGACCAGCCGATCAGCGTCATCCAGCAGGACAGCACCGCGCACACCGCGCCGGCGACCACGCTGACCAGCATCGCCCGCCACATGAAGTCGAACTGCAGGGGGACGGTGAACCACTCCGCGACGGCGTTGACCGCGTCCATCACGCCTCCTCGGCGGGGTCGGGGCGGCCCAGGCCGAAGGCCTCGGCCAGCCGCTGCGGGGTGAGCACCTCGCCGGGGGCGCCGCGGGCGACGACGCGGCGCTGCAGCAGCACCGCCTCGTCGCAGAAGCCGCCGACGCCGGCCAGGTCGTGCGTGGAGACCAGCAGGGTGCGGCCGTCGTCGCGCATCCGGCGCATCACGTCGATGATGGTGCCCTCCGAGCCCTTGTCGACGCCGGCGAAGGGCTCGTCGAGCAGGAACACCCGGGCGCCCTGGGCGATGCCGCGGGCGACGAAGGCGCGTTTGCGCTGGCCGCCGGAGAGGGCGCCGATCTGGCGGTGGGCCAGGCCGGTGAGGCCGGTGCGGTCCAGGGCCTCGGCGACGGCCTCGCGGTCGGCGCGGCGGGGGCGGCGGGTGGGGCCCATGTGGCCGTAGCGGCCCATCATGACGACGTCGCGGACCCGCACCGGGAAGGCGTTGTCGATCCGCTCGCTCTGCGGGACGTAGGCGACCAGGCCGGCCTTGCGGGCCTGGTCGGGGGTGCGCCCGTGCAGCAGCACCCGGCCGGCGCGCGGCCGGATCAGCCCGATGAGGGTGGAGAAGAGGGTGGACTTGCCGGATCCGTTGGTGCCGAGGAGGCCGCAGATGCGGCCGGGGGCGACGGTCAGGCCGACGTCCTCCAGGGCCAGGACGTCGCCGTAGCGCACGGTGATGCCGGCGGCGTCGATGGCGGGGGGCGGCGCGGGCGCGGTCCCGGCGGCCGGGTCGGCGGCGGTGGCGGTCATCGGTCCTCCTCTCCGGTGAGGCCTGCGGCGATGGTCTCGGCGTCGTGGCGGAGCAGGTCGAGGTAGGTGGGCACCGGCCCGTCCTCCTTGGACAGCGAGTCGACGTAGAGGGAGCCGGCGAAGCGGGCCCCGCTCTCGTCGGCGACCTGCCTCTGCGCCTTGTCGTTGACGGTGGTTTCGCAGAACACCGCGGGGACCTGCCTGTCCTCGGCGAAGGTGACGGCCGAGGCGATCTGCTGCGGGGTGCCCTGGGCGTCGGAGTTGACCGGCCACAGGTACTTCTCGGTGAGGCCGGCGTCGCGGGCCAGGTAGGAGAAGGCGCCTTCGCAGGTGACCAGGGCGCGCCGGTCGGCGGGCAGGGCCTCCAGGTCGGCGCGGAGCTCCTCGCCGACCTCGGCGACCTGGGCGGAGTAGTCCTCGGCGGCGCGGGCGTAGTCCTCGGCGCGGGCGGGGTCGATGCCGCTGAGGGCGTCGCGGATGTTGGCGATGTAGACCTGGGCCTCGTCGGTGGACATCCAGGCGTGCGGGTTGGCCTCGCCCTCGTATTCGCCGGAGGTGATCGGGATGGTCTGCACGCCGTCGGTGAGGGTGGCGGTGGGGGCGTCCAGGGGGTCGGTGAACCGGTCGAACCAGGCCTCCAGGCCCAGGCCGTTGTCGATGATGAGGTCGGCGTCCTGGGCGCGGACGAGGTCGTCGGGGGTGGGGTCGTAGCCGTGGATCTCGGCTCCGGGGCGGGTGATCGACTCCACCTGGGCGTGCTCGCCGGCGACGTTGCGCACCATGTCGGCGATGACGGTGAAGGTGGTGACGACCTTGGGGCGCCCGTCGTCCTCCGCGGCGGGGGCGGCGGAGCAGGCGGCTGCGGCCGCCAGCGCCCCGGCCGCGGGGACCGCCGCGCACCGGCGGATTGCAGCTCTCCAACCTGAAATGTTCGGCACGCCTAACTTTTACCATAGGTCCGCCTTGGACACCGACCCGAGGCCCTCTCCCGCCCTCCCCCGATGATCTCGGAGCTGCGGGGCCGCCAGAGCGCTCTGACCGCCCCGCAACTCCAAGATCATCGCCCTGGGGCGGAATCCCCCGGCGGCGATCTAGGATCGCCGTTGCCGCACCGGAACCGGCGGCGGCCGGGCACTGGCCGAGGAGGACCCGATGGACGGCGCCGAACCGGGCGCGCTGCGCCGCGCCCTGGACGACATCGCCCGGATCAACCCGTTCTTCGAGGTCCCCGACGCCCCGGCCGGCCGGGTGCGGCCGCTGGCCGACCTGTGGCGGGACCCGGCCCACCTGGAGGCCCGGGTGGCGGAGGCGCGCGCCCGGCTGGCCGCCGGGGCCCGCATCGCCCCGGAGCGGGTGGAGGCCCGGGTCGCCGCCTCCCTGTTCTTCCAGGGCGCGGCCGCCCGGCTGCTCTCCCCCGCGGTCGCCTCGCTGCTCTGCCACGGCGTGCTGGCCGACCCGGAATCGCTGGGGTGGCGCACCGACGGGTTCGGCTCCCCGGCCCCGGCCCGGATCGGCGACCGGGCGCACACCGCCGGCCCGGACGGGGCCGCCGCGGCCCTGCACCGCCACGTCCTCGCCGCGGTGCTGGAGCCGCTGGCCGGCGCGGTGCACGCCCTGGTGCCCGTCGCGCCCCGGCTGCTCTGGGGCGACGCGGCCTCCGCGCTCGCCGGGGCGCTGCAGGCGCTGGCCCGGGCCCGGCCGGCCACCGCCGCCGCGGCCTCGCGCACCGGCGCCGAGCTGCTGGCCGCCCCGCCGCTGGCCGGGCTCGGCGGGCCGGCCGAGCCCGGCGCCGGAGTGGCCGAGTCCTTCGTCCGCACCACCTGCTGCCTGTACTACCGGCTCCCCGGGGCCGGCAAGTGCGGCGACTGCGCCCTGCTCGGCCGCCGGCCCGCCGCGGGGTGGGGCGGCGGGGCGCTCAGCCCTTGAGCGCCCCGGCCATCAGCCCGCGCATGAAGTAGCGGCCCAGCACCAGGTAGACGGCGAGGGTGGGCAGCGACGCCAGCACCGCCGCGGCCATCTGCTGGTTGTAGGGCACCACCATGGACCCGGCGACGTTGTTCAGCTGCACCGTCACCGGCCAGCTGTTCGGCCCGGTGAGGAAGACCGCGAACAGGAAGTCGTTCCAGGCCGAGGTGGCCTGCCAGATCAGCGTCACCGCGAAGGCCGGCGCCGACAGCGGCAGCACCACCCGGGCGTAGGCGCCGAGCATCCCCGCGCCGTCCACCCGGGCCGCCTCGATCAGGGTCGGCGGGATGCCGGCGTAGTAGTTGCGGAAGATCAGCGTGCAGATCGGGATGCCGTACACGGTGTGCGCCAGGATCAGCGGGAGCAGCCCGCCCATCAGGTCCGCCGCGACCAGCATCTGCTGCAGCGGGATCATCACCGCCTGGTAGGGGATGAACATCCCGAACAGGAACAGGGTGAACACCGTGTCGGCGCCGGGGAAGCGCCACCGGGCCAGCACGTAGCCGTTCATCGAGCCCAGCAGCGCCGAGAGCACCGCGCTGGGCACCACCATCCGCACGCTGTTCCACAGCCCCGGGGCCAGCGCCTCCCAGGCCGCCGCCCACCCCTCCAGGCTCCACCGCTGCGGCGGCAGCCAGGCCCGCCCGGCGGTCGCCTCGGCGAACGGCTTGAACCCGGTGACCAGCAGCACGTACATCGGCAGCAGGAACAGCACCGCCAGCGCCAGCAGCACCGCGAGCTTCGCCGCCTGGCCGCGCCGCGTGGTGCCCGCGGCCCGCCCGCCGGCGGCGGTCGCCCGGCCGGCGCCCGGGGCGGTCTCGCTCATCGGCCCTCGCTCCGTTCCTTGCGCACCGTCCACACCAGGTAGGGGACGACGAACACCGCCACCGCCAGCAGCAGGTAGGTCGCGATCGCCGCGCCCTTGGCCGGGTCGCGCACGTCGAAGACCATCGTCCACATGTAGACCGCCGGCACGTCGGCCACGATCTGCTTGCCGGCGACCGCGATGATCAGGTCGAACACCTTCAGCGACATGTGGCCCAGGATGATCACCGCGGTCAGGGTGACCGGCCGCAGCTGCGGCATGACCACGTGCCGGTAGACCTGCCACTCCGAGCAGCCGTCCACCCGGGCGGCCTCGCGCAGCTCCTCGGGCACCCCGCGGAACCCGGCCAGGAACAGCGCCATGATGTAGCCGGACAGCTGCCAGACCGCGGGCAGCGCCATCGCCGCCATGCCCAGGTCCGGCGCGGTCCACCAGTCGTTGACCAGGAAGTCCAGGTTCAGGTGGACGAAGAGCGCGTTGAGCCCGGTCGCCCGCTCGGCCGGGGCCGGGTTCATCAGCCACCGCCACACCACCCCGGTGGCGATGAAGGAGACCGCCATCGGCGCCAGGAACAGGGTGCGCAGCACCGGCTCGCCGGCGATGCCCTTCTCCAGCAGCAGCCCCAGCAGCCAGCCCAGCAGCAGCGCCCCGCCGACGAAGAACACGGTGAACACCACCGCGTTGGCCACCGCCGCCGGCCAGCGCGCCTCCTGCCAGAGCGCCGCCAGGTTCTCCAGGCCGGCGAAGGAGCCCTCCTCGATCGGGGCGTGCTTGTCGGAGAGGGCCAGCGCGGTGTTCCAGCCGATCATGCCGTAGACGAACACCGCGATCAGCACGATGGAGGGCGAGACCAGCAGCAGCCCGGGCAGCCAGGAGGCGGCCCGGCCCGCGCCCCGCCGGGCGCGGCGCCGGGGCGCCGGGGAGGGGGCGGCGGGCGGAGGACCGCCCGCCGCCGGGCCCGCCGCGCTCATTCGGCCTGCGCGGCCTGGTGCAGGGCGGCCTGGAGCCCGTCGAGGTCCTCGTCCTGCAGGTAGAGGCCGACCGCGGTGTCGATGTCGTTCTTCCACCGGTTGTCCACGGTCACCCCGTGCCAGAACGACCCGGCCAGCTCCGGGCCGGACTGCCACTCCTCCAGCGCCGCCGACAGGTAGGGGCTGTCGGCGTAGGCCTGCGGGTCGGTGTCGGAGCGCGCCGGGACGGAGCCCTTGAGCGGGTTGAAGGCGTCCTGGCCCTCCTTGCTGCCGACCAGCTCCAGCCAGGTGCGGGCGGCCTCCTCGTTGGGGGCGCCCACCGGCAGGGTGAAGCTGTCCGACAGCCACATGTAGGTGCCCTCGGTGCCGGGCGAGGGCGCCCAGTCGTAGTCCTCGCCGGCGGTCTTGCCCAGCTCGTCGAAGTAGCCGGCGGCCCAGTCGCCCATGATGTTGAAGGCCGCCTCGCCCTCGGCGACCCGCTGCGCGGCCTCCTGCCAGTCCTCGGCGGCCGACTCCTCCTGGGTGTGCTCCATGACCGCCTCGAAGTCGGCCAGGGCCGCGGCGACCTCGGGGGTGTCCCAGTCGGCGCCCGGCTCCCACAGGGCGTTGTAGCCCTCCGGGCCCAGCGAGCCCAGCAGCACGCTCTCCAGCAGGTGGTCCACGGTCCACTGGGCGCCCACCGCCATCGGGATCGCGTCGGTCTCCTTCTCCACCGCGTCCAGGGCGCCGATCAGCTCGTCCAGCGTCTGCGGCGGCTCCTCCACCCCGGCCTCCTCCAGCACCGAGGGGTTGAACCACATGACGTTGGAGCGGTGGATGTTCACCGGCACCGAGTAGACGCTGCCGTCGTGGCTGATCTGCTCCACCAGCTGCTCGGGCAGGGCCTCGCGGAGCCCCTGCTCGTCGTAGAGGTCGTCGAGCGGCTGGAGGTGGCCGGCCTCGATGTAGTCCAGCAGCTCGGCGCCGGCGTGGCCCTGGAAGGAGTCGGGCGGGTCCTGGCTCTGCAGCCGCCCCTCCAGCACCGCCTGGGCATTGGTGCCCGACCCGCCGGCCACCGCCGCGTTCACGAACTCGGTGCCGGGGTTGTCCTCCTCGAACCGCTCGATGAGCGCGTTCAGCCCGGCCTCCTCCCCGCCGCCGGTCCACCAGGAGAACACCTCGACCCGGTTCCCGCCGCCCCCTCCCCCGCACCCGGAGGCGACGAGCACGGCTCCCAGCGCCGCGGCGGAGGCGGACGTCCAACGTCTGCGCATGAGGATTCCCTCCCCGGGCCGGACGCCCCCCGTCCCACCGCCCCGCCCCGATACGTGTCTTGGGTCACACTGTCAACGCATCCGTCATCTTTTCTCCCGGAACCGCGCACGGCAATAGCGCCGCCGCTCACGTCGCCAAGACGTGACCGGCGGCGCTCAGATGAGCGGAGGCGGGGGCCTCGCGGCCGGAACCGCGGGGTTCAGGTGAATGCCGGACGGTGTCGAGAGGGAATTCATGCTCATGCGATGGCATGGCAGGAAAACAGCGGCACCCGGGCGGTTCTCGTGCCTGGAAATTGAAATTCCGGTGATCGTCGCAGAGGAATCATGGAAACGCCGCAAGTGACGTTCGCCGATACGGGCTTGCACCCGACGCGGCGTCAGGTTCTAGCGTCCTTTCCACCGCCGCACCCGGCGGCGGTGGAGGGCGGAGCGGAGAGCGGGGAGGACGCCATGCCCGAGCGCGGGCGGACCTGGAAGGTCGGCGAGCTGGCCCGGCTGACCGGGCTGACGGTGCGGACACTGCACCACTACGAGCACGTGGGGCTGGTCGCCGCGTCCCGCCGCACGGCGGCCGGGCACCGGATCTACGGCGAGGCCGACCTGCGCCGGCTCTACCGGGTGCTGGCCCTGCGCGACCTGGGGCTTCCGCTGGAGGCCATCGGGGAGCTGCTGGACGGAGGGCCCGACCTGGAAGGGCTGCTCGGCGGGCAGCTGGCGCAGGTGGAGCGCAGGATCGAGGCGCTCACCGCGCTGCGCGGCCGGCTGGCCGCGGTGCTCGCCGCGGCGCGGGCCGGCGGACTCTCCTCCGACCACCTCCTGGCCATCATCGAAGGGATGAGCGACGTGCAGGGAAGCATGGACGACTACTTCACCCGGGAGCAGCTGGCCGAGCTGGACCGGCGCCGGGAGGACGGCGGCGGGAAGGCCGCGGAGGCGGCCGCCGCCTGGCCCGGCCTGATCGCCGAGGTCGGGGCGGCGATGGCGGACGGCACCGACCCGGCCTCCCCGAGGGCCCGGGAGCTGGCCCGCCGCTGGACGGCCCTGCTGGAGGAGTTCCACCGCGGCGACGGGGCCATGAAGGACTCCCTGTTCCGCATGTACGAGGAGAACAGCGAGGAGGTCCGGGCCGAGTACGGCGGCCCCTCCCCGGAGATGATCGACTTCATCACCCGCGCCTCCGCCGCCGGAGGCTGACCCGCCCCGCAGGCCCCGGGCCGTCCCCCGCCGGGGCGGCCCGGCTCCCTCTGCGGGGGGCCGGGGCTCCCCCGCGGGCGGGAGGCGGGCGGGGCCGGGGGCCGGGAGGGTGGGGCCATGACTGCGAAACGGCTGACGGTCGGCGCCGGCTGGTCGATGGTGGCCATCGGCGCCCTGCACACCGCGTTCTTCCTTCCGCACCCCTACTGGGGGGAGTGGCTCTCCGGCGGGCTGTGGTCCGGCGGGGGCAGCGACGCCTCCTACGCGGTCTTCTGGGCGCTTCCCGGGAGCTTCGTGGCGGTGCTGGTCCTGCTCGGGCTGCTGGTGGCCCGGCTGGGGCGGCGCGGCGAGGCCCTCCCGGCCTACACCGGCTGGGCGATCGCGGCCTGGGCGGGCGGGTGCGTGCTGCTCATCGGACCCAGCGGGTTCCTGACCGGGTTCGTCCCCGCCGGGCTGCTCATCGCCGAGGACCTGCGGGCCCGGGCGGGGCGGCGCGCCGAGCGGGCGGCCGGCGCCGGAGAGGGGGCGCCGCAGCCGGGCTGAGCGGGGCGCCGGGGCCGCCTCAGGGGCGGCCGATCCACAGCGCCTCGGCGGCGACCAGGCCCAGCGAGCGCTCCCGGGCCTGGTCGCCGGCGCCGATCCGCACGATCAGCGGTCCGCCGAAGGGCTGGCGCTCCATCACCTCGATGCGCATGCCGATGCCGATGTTCTGCTCGGCCAGGTAGCGCAGCAGCTCTGGGTCGGTGTCGTTGACCCGGACGATGGTGCCGGCGGTGCCCGCCTCGGCCTCGGAGAGCAGCCCGGTGGCGCGCTGGACCACCTTGCCGTCGCGGGTGGGGATGGGGTCGCCGTGCGGGTCGACCACCGGGTCGCCCAGGTGCTCGGCGATCCGGTCGACGAACTTGTCGGAGACGGCGTGCTCCAGTTCCTCGGCCTCCTCGTGGACCTCGTCCCAGGAGTAGCCGAGCGCCTCCACCAGGTAGGTCTCCAGCAGCCGGTGCCGGCGCAGCACCGCCAGCGCGGCCTTGGTGCCGGTCTCGGTCAGCTGCACCGAGCCGTAGCGGCGGTGGTCGACCAGGCCGAGCTCGCCGAGTTTGCGCAGCATCCCCGAGACCGAGGAGTTGGACACCGAGAGCCGCTCGGCCATCGCCGAGATCGTGACGGGCCCGGCGCCGCGCTCCTGAAGGTCGTAGATGACCTTCACGTAGTCCTCCACCGACGTGGACGGCCGGTCCGGTGGTGCTGTTTCCATGGTCCCAACGCTACCGTGAACGGCCCCTCGGACCGGTGCTCCCGACCAGGGTGTGGACGGCGCCCGGCGGCCCGGCCTCACCCGGGCAGCGGCCGCTCGGAGGGCTGGGCGGCCGCGCCCCCGCCCTCGGGGTAGGAGCAGGTCAGGTCGATCTCGGAGCCCCCGCCGGTCAGGATGACCGCCGCCTTGGAGGTGGTGGTCGTGCAGGCGCGGCCGTGCGCGTCGGTGAACGAGGCGACCTCGATCCGGTAGTCGTCGGAGTCCGGGTCGGGGTCGGGCGGGTCGGTGCGGGTGTCGGCGCCGGGGGAGGCGCCGGGCGGCGGGTAGTCGCAGTCGAGGGCGGTCTCGTCGACGGCGCCGCTGCCGAGCAGGGTGGCCGCGAGGGTGCAGGCGCGCCCGTGCGCGTCGGTGAAGGTGAGCAGCGCGGTCCAGCCCCACTCCCGCCGGGGGGCGGGGTCGGGCAGCGGCCGCCGGTCGTCCTCGGCGGGCCGCTCGCCCCCGGGCGGGAACGCGCAGTCGGTGCTGCTCTCGGTCTCCCTCGGGACGGTCTGGCCGCCGGGCTTCCACACCGCCACCGTGGTGCAGGCGGCGCCGTGCGCGTCGGTGTGGCTGACCACGTCGGTGTGGTGCGCCGGCTCGTATCCGGAGCAGGCGGCGGTGGCGAGCAGCACGGCGGAGGCGGCGCAGAGCCGGGGGCCGGCCCGGCGGGCGCGCGGGGGGTTCCGGTCAGTCAAGGAAGATCTCGATTCCGAGCAGGGCGGCCCCGGCCAGGAGTGCGACGAGCAGGCCGGTGGCGAGTTGGAGGGCGACGGGCGGCACACCGCGGCGCGCCGGCCCCGGGCCCGCGCCGCGCGGCCCGGCGGCGGGCCCCGCCCCGTCCGGGGCAGGGGTGTCCAGGACCCGTTCGGCGAACTCTTGGAGGCCCTGGAGGGCCTGCCTGCCCTGCGGGCCGGCGAGCCAGGCGAGGTCGTCGGAGTCCTTCTTGGCCTCCTGGATCCTGATCAGGTGCGCGGCGGCCTTCCCGCGGAGGCCGTCCACGTCGCGCTCCAGGCGCTTCTTCTCCCCCCGCAGCCGGTCCAGTTCCTCGCGCGCCTCGGCGAGGTCGTCGCGGGCGTCCTCCAGGGCGCGGTCCATCCGCCGGTCCTCGCGGGTGTTGAACAGCTCCACCGCGATGTGCGCGGCGAAGATCGCCAGGGCGAACAGGAGCATCCAGCCGCGCTGGTACCAGGCGCCGCCCTCCAGGGTCCCGGCGTAGTCGCCGGAGACGCCGAGCATGGCGGCGGTGGCCAGGAGCACGGTGCGGACCGCGGTGCGGTACCGGAGCAGGGAGCTGATGGGGGCCTCCGGGGATCGGGGCGGGGGGAGCCCGCGGCGCCCCTTCCCTACCCCGCTCCGTGTCCGCCGGCCGACGGGTCCGCGTCGCCGGGGTGAACGGCGGCGGAGGGGCGGGTGCCGGGGGCGCCCCTCCGCATGCTCCCCGGGCCGGTCGCGGATCCGGCCTCAGGCGGGCTTCCGGGCGGGAGGCCCCGGGTTCTCTCTCCCCCGTGCTCGCCGGGCGGGGCCGGCCCGCTCCGGGAGGGCGGCCGGCCGCCGCAGCCGTCCGCCGCGACGGGGCCGGCCGGGGAGGCGGGGCGGGTTCCCGGCGGCCGCGGTCAGCCCTTCCGGGAGGCCTCGGCGCCGGGGTGGGCCGCCTCGGGAGCCGCGGCCTCCCGGGCCTTGCCCGCGTCGGTCCGGAGGAGGTCGGCCTCGGCGGGCGCCTGGGCGGAGAGCAGGGAGGTGAGGAGCGCCGAGGCCGCCACCGCACCACCGGAATCGATCAGAAGGCGAGCGTTCTTCACCGAGGTCCTTTCGGAGGGAACGGGGGACGAAATGGACGTGCTCGTGAACGGAACCGGTCGGCAATGGCCTGGGGCCACCGGTGAGGGCGGCGCGATAATCGCCGTCCATTCCTCTGGGAAAGGACTATCCGCTCCGAAGTGGGGCCACAAGGCCCAGGCGCCGGCGGGCCGGTCCGGGCGGATGCGGGCGTCCGGCGCGTCCGCCCTGGACAGGGGCGGGTCGCGCTCCGTGACCGGCCCTGCGGGGGCGGTATGGCCGCAAGAGGACCCGTGGGCGGAGCCGGCCGGGGAAAGCGCACCCGGCCGGCTCGGCGATGGCGTTCCACCGCTTCTCACTGCCGCTTCCCCGCCGTTCCGGTGCTGCGATCACCGGTTTCCGGCCGGGGGCGCGGGTCGGGGTGACAATGGTCACGGTGATTTCCGGTTGCGGGTGTTCCGGTCCATTCGGCCCGGCTCCGGAATGGCCGCTCCCGCCAGGCCCGGTGCGGCGGCGGGGCTCCTCGAATCCCTTCCCCGCGAGCGGGCTCCCCCCGTCCGGGCCCCTCCGGTCCGGACGCGATGCGGGCGGCCGGCGTCAGCGGGCCGCGGCGCGGGCCCGGTGGGCGGCGACGTTGACCCGGTTGGCGCAGGCGACCGAGCAGAACCGGCGGCGCCCGTTGCGCGAGGTGTCGACGAAGACCACCCGGCAGCCGTCCCGGGCGCAGCGGCCCAGGCGGCCGCCGCCGGCGCCGCAGAGGGCCACGGCCAGTCCGCCGGCGGTGGTCCCCCTGAGCCGCTCCGCCGTGTCGGGCACCTGGCTGACGTAGTGCAGGTGCGGGTCGGCGCCGTCGTGCGTGGAGATCTGCACGCAGGTGGCCGACTCCCGGAGCAGCGCGTTGAGCAGGTCGATCTGCCGGTCCCGGTCGGCCTCTCCGAAGAGCGGGCGCAGCCGCTCCACCCAGGCCGCCAGCCGGCGCGCCTGGTCGGCGTCGATGTCGGGAAGGCTCACCCGGGAGACCATCTCCTCCGGCGCGGCCACCACCAAGCGGCTGGTCCGCCTGGAGCAGGCCGGCCTGATCGCCCGCACCCCCTCCGAGCGCGACCGCCGCGAGGTCGACGTCCGCCTCACCGAGGCGGGGGCCGCCCTGATCGACCGGCTCTTCGCCGAGCAGCTGGAGCGCGAGGCCGGCATCCTCGCCCCGCTCCCCCCGGCGGAGCGCGAGGCGCTCGCCGCCGCCCTCGCCGCGGTCCTCGCCCCGATCGACCGCGCCGAGGCGCTCTGATCCGACCGGACCCGTACCGGCGGCCCCGGGCGGTGCCGTGCCGCGCGGCTCCACCGGCCGTCCCGGCCCCGCTCGGCCGGAGCGCGCACACCCGGTACCGCCCCGGCCCGGGGCGCACCGGCGACCCAGGGGCGGCGCGTGCCCTGCGCCGGAACGGCCCTTCGCCCCTTTTCGCCCCGGACCGGCCGCGCGCCCGCCCCGGGGTGGAAGGAGCGTCCCCCTTTTCCGGGGGTCCTCCTCCGCACGCCCGGAGTCCCCGGAGGGCGGCTCTGCCTCCGGCCCGATGGGAGTCCGCGGCGGCCCTGCGGCGTCCCCGTTCTCCGGGAGCACCCTCACGCGGGCGCTCCGCCCCTCTTTCCGCCCTTTCCACCCGGCGCTCGTACCTTTCGGACAGGCGCGAGGCTCCACGCCGCCCCTCCTGAGGCCGTCCGAGGGGAAGGGGCCGAACGGGAAGGGGCCGCGTCTCCGGCGTTGGGCTCACCAGGTCCGCCGGCGCCTCCGTCCTGGGAAGGCGGGACCGGCCCGGATCGCTCAGGAGCGGCGGATCCAGCGGGGCGTGGCTCGGCTGGACGTCTACAGGGGCTTCTTGAAGCCGAGGTGGCCGGGGGTGTAGCCGAGCCGCTCGTAGAAGCGGTGGGCGTCGGGGCGGGTCCGGTCGGAGGTGAGCTGGACCAGGGCGCAGCCGGCCTCCCGGGCGCGGGTCTCGGACCAGGCCATCAGGTGGGCGCCGAGGCCGGAGCCGCGCTCGTCGCGGTGTACCCGGACCGCCTCGACCTGGGCGCGCTTGGCCGCGCTGCGGGACAGGCCAGGGATGAAGGTGAGCTGGAGGGTGCCGACCACCCGGTCCCCGCGTACCGCCACGGCGAGGAACTGGTTCGGGTCGGCGGCGATCTCGGCGAAGGCGGACCGATAAGGGGCGAGGTCCGAGGCGTCCTCCCGGGCGGCGCCCAGTGGGTCGTCGGCGAGCAGCGCGACGATCTGCGGGAGGTCCCCGGCGGCGGCCCGGCGCACCTCGACGCCCTCGGGCGGGGCCGCCTCCCCGGCGCCGCGCTCCTCGGAGATCCTGCTCATGCCGCCCCCTCCCCTCCCCGGCTCCGGACGTTCCGGAGGGCCCGGCAGGCGAATGTACACGGCGGTGCTCCGGCGCCGATGCCCGGGGGGAGAGAGATCGAGCTGCGGCCGCCGCGCGATCGAAGCAGAAGGCGGTGTCGATGGCCCCGGAGCCCTCATCGCACTCCACAGACGTCACGGTGATCTCCAAGGGCAGGCCGAGGGCGGGGGTGATGATGTCCATGAGGGCGAGCACCCCGGTCGGGCAAGGCGTCTCACGGGGCCGGGTTCAAGCGGGCGGCGACGGCGCAGGCAGGGGCGGGGTTCAGGCGTCGCCCGGGCGCGGCGCCCCACGGGGCCCGGGTCCAAGCAGGCGGCGACGGCGCAGGCAGGGGCAGGGCGCGGGTGTCGCCCGGGCGCGGCGCCCCACGGGGCCGGGGTTCAAGCGGGCAGCGACGGCAGAGGGGGCGGGGCCGGCCGGTCGGTCGGGTGCGGCGTCTCGCGGGGCGGGGGTTCAGGCGGGCGGCGGGGCGGTGTTCACGGGTCCGCCGCCGGGCGTCCGGTGAAGGGGGGAGCGGTGTTCCGGTGGTGGGTTCGGGCCCGCCGTGCCGGTGGAGGGGGTTGTGTCCGCTTTGCCGGATCGCGGGCGGGGTCGGGCGGGGCGGGGGCGCCCTGCGCACCCCCGCAGCAGGCCCGATGGCATCTACCGGCGAGTAGCAAGCCGAGAGGCCTCGCCGCCCCCTCCCCGGTCACTCAGAGTGGTCGAAGCGGGGCCCGTCGGGGGGACGAATGCGACATCTCGCCCCTCGCTGCCCCTCTGAGGGGTTCCGGCCCCTCGTTTCCGGCCTTCCCGGCGGCACGGATCCCCGGTCACCGCCCCGATCGGGGCCGTTCGGGCCCCGGGAGGCCCGTTCCGGTCCGGGATGTGTGCCCGGGAATCAGCGGGGTGCTCTCGCGGTGCGCAGGGCGCCCCCCGCCACCATCACTGTCCGTGTTCACCTAGGTCAGAGAGGTGCCGGTGGTCGCCGGGCGGCCCGCCCCGCCGCCGGGGCGGCGCGGGTGCGGCGACCCCGCCCCTCTCAGCGGCCGCCCCACCGCCCTGCCGCAGGCGATCAGCCGCCCCCGGCCCACTCCCGCCCTCGCCGCCCGCCTGAACCCCGGCCCCGCGAGGCGCCGCGCCCGCCCGACCGGCCGGCACGCCCCTTGGCCTCGCCGCCGGTCTGAGCCTTCGCCCCGCGAGACGCCGCACCCGGCTGAGATGCTGCGCCCCGCGCTTGCCTTCACCGTCGCCGCCTGCTTGAACCCTCACCCCGCGGGGCGCCGCGCCCGACCGACTGGCCGGCACGCCCTCTGGCCTCGCCGCCGGTCTGAGCCTCCGCTCCGCGGGGCGCCGCGTTCGGGCGAGGACCTCCGCCCTGGCCCTGTCCTCGCCGCCCGCTTGGACCTTGACCCCGTGGGGCGCCGCGGCCGGCCCGGGGCGTCCGGCCCCGTCCCTCCGCGGCTCAGCGGGGGCCGGAGACCTGCCGGTCGAGGTCGAGGGTGAGCCGGAGCGCGTCCAGGACGCTGTCCGGAGCGATCCGGTTCTCCGCCTCGCCGCGCAGGACGTCCAGCACATGGCCGATCATGGCGGTGTACTGGTCGGCGGGCGGCAGGTCCAGGCTGTGCGGGCCATCGGCGGTGTAGGCGGTGACGATGCCGGACGGCTTGCCGTCGAAGCCCATCGTCGAGGCGGCGTCGAGGACGCCGTGCTCGAAGGTGGCCGTGTAGCCGCCGCGCGCCCCCCACGCCTTGGGCATCAGGGACGAGACCGAGCTGCGGGCCGCCGCGCGGTCGAAGCGGAAGGCGGCCTCGATGGCCCCGGAGTCCTCATCGCGCTCCACGGTGGTCACGGTGGCCTCCCGGGGCACGCCGAGGGTGCGCGTGATGATGTCCATGTCGCTGTGCATCGCCTCCAGCGGCAGCGCCTTCAGCCCGAGTGAGGCCCCCGGCCACAGGTGCGCGGTCAGGTTCCACAGCGTCAGCTGCTCCAGCCGCCCGTAGGTGCCTTCGCGCACCGCGTCGAACAGGACCCGGTCGGCCGGGATGAACCGCTCGAACATGTCCACGAACACGTGCTTGCCGCTGCGCGCGGCGGCCTCGGCGACCCGCTCGGCGTCCCCCATGTCGTCGGCCAGCGGCAGCTCGACCAGCGCGTGCTTGCCCGCGTCCAGGGCGCGCAGCACGTACTCGGCGTGCAACGGGACCGGCAGGCAGATGTCCACCAGGTCGAACGAGGGGTCCTCGAACGCGGCGTCCGTATCGGTGGAGGAGGCGAGCCCGAACCGGCTCGCGGTCTTCGCGGTCTTCTCCGGGTCGCGGCCGAACATCACCGCCTCCACGTCGCCGCGAGCGGCGTAGACGGCGGCGTGCGCCTGCCCGAAGTTGGTGCCCAGCAGTGCGATCTTCATCTTCATGTCTCCCTCGGAGGTGTGAATGGGCGGCCGGAGCGGCGGCGGATGGGCGGAGGCGTCAGCCGGCCGGCTGACGGGCGGGCCGGGCCAGGAGGCCGAAGCGCCTGCCGCGGGGGTCGCGGATGCGGGCGCGTACCGGGCCGCCCGGTTCGGCGGACGGCGGCCGCTCCACCTCCGCGCCCCTCTCCCGGGCCGCGCGGGCGGTGGCGGCCGCGTCGGCGACCAGGAAGACGGGCATGGCGTAGTCGACCGCGCCGGTCCGGCCGCCGTAGTCCCGCAGCAGGCCGGAGGGGTGCTCGGCGCCGGGCCCGTAGACGGCCTGGCAGGGCGTGCCGTCGGCGGTCCCGGTCTTTTCGAACCGCCACCCGAAGGCGGCGGTATAGAAGTCGGCGGTGGCCTGCGCGTCGGCGGTGCCGATCTCGAACCCGGCCGGCGACCCCGGCGGCGGGGCGGAGGCGGCCTGCTCCATGTACTCCCCGGCCTCGGCGATCCGCTCCTCGAACCGCTCTGAGTCGGACTGGGAGAAGAGGGAGAACAGGTTGCCGCGCGGGTCGGCCAGCCGGGCGAAGACGGTCACGTCCGCCACCTGTGTGGCCGGCACCGCGACCGCGGCGCCCAGTCCGGTGAGCCTGTCCACGTCCGCGCGGACGTCGGAGGAGAGGATGGAGAGGTTGACGGACTCGCCACCGGTGTCGCCCTGCTGGACGGCGCCCATCGGCCACGGCGCGCCGGGGGCGAGGATGCGGGTATAGGTGCGGCCGTCGATCGAGGAGTCCTCGTCGACCTCGAAGCTCCAGCCCAGAACGGGGCCGTAGAAACCGGCGACGGCCTGCGGGTCGGTGGTGCCGATCTCGAACCAGACGACCTGGCCGGGTGACATGAAGCCCATCGGATTCCTTCCTTGTCCGTGCCCGGGGCGGAGTGCGCGGTGCGGGGCCTCTGCTCCCGTCCCGTGGCCGCGCCGCAGATCCCGCGGTCCCTGTCCGGGGAAGGCGGTGCGGGCGCTTGGCGGCGCCTGCGGCACCGCTCTCCTGCGCGGATCCGCCGTCCTCGGCGGGGCCGGAGGGGCCTGTTCCCGGGCATGCCCTCACGCTAGGAGGCTTTTAGGACATGACGCGTCCCTAATGGCCGCCGTCCTGGAAACGTGACGGGCGGCCCAGCCGCCCGGGTGCTCCGCCTGCCGCTCCCGCCGCGAACGGTCGGCCGCCAAGGCGTTCGGCAGGGCCGGTGCTCGGCCGCTCGCGCGAGTCCGGCCGCCGCGCCGTCGCCGGTGCGGCCCGCCGGGAGGGGCACCGGTCCCGAGGACCTGATCAGGGAGCGCGTTTCCGGTGAACGCTCCGGGAGGGCCAGGGGCGCTGGGCGGTTCGAGGATGCCGGAGGGAGGCGGGCCGGGGCTCCGGCGCCCGGGGTCAGACCCCGGCGGGGCGGGCGGTGCCGGCGGCCAGGGCCGCGTCGACCGCTTCGGGGGCGAGGATGTGGTCGAGCACCAGGGCGGCGCCGCCGCGCAGGCCGGCCTCGCCGCCGGAGTGGTTGGGGGCGATCCGCAGCTGGCGGGTGGCCAGGGCGGTGCAGCGGGCGAAGACCGCCTCGCGGACCCCGGCGGCCAGGTGGTCGAAGGCGGTGCCCAGGTGCCCGCCGAGCACGATCACCGCGGGGTTGAGCAGGTTGACCGCGCCGGAGAGCACCTCGCCGACCCGGCGGCCGGCCTCGCGGACCAGCGCCACCGCGTCGGGGTCGCCGTCGGCGGCCAGTGCGGCGAGCTCCTGGGCGCCGGAGGCGGTGCGGCCGCGCTCGGCGAGGCGGGCCAGCAGCGCGGGCCCGCCGGCCAGCGACTCCAGGCAGTCGGTGTTGCCGCACCGGCACACCGTGCCCCCGCCGCCGGGGACCGGGATGTGCCCGATCTCCCCGGCGGCGCCCAGCGCGCCGCGGAGCAGCGAGCCGCCGGAGATGATGCCGGCGCCGACGCCGGTGGAGACCTTGACGAAGACCAGGTCGTCGGTGTCGGGGTAGTCGGCCATGTGCGAGCCGAGCGCCATCGCGTTGACGTCGTTGTCCAGCAGCACCGGTACCGGGAAGCGCTCGGCGACCAGCGGGGCGATGTCCACGCCGCCCCAGCCGTGCAGTACCGGCGGCTGCTCGGCGCGGCCCAGTGCGAAGCGGACCGTCCCGGGCAGGCCGATGCCGACGCCGCGCGCGGTCTCCGCGGCGCGGCCGCATTCGCCGAGCAGCCGGGTCCAGGTCTCCATCAGCCACGGCAGCGCGGTGTCGGGGCCCTGGGCGACCTCGGGCGAGCCCTCGGTGCGGGCCAGGACCCGGCCGGCCAGGTCGCACACGGCGGCCTGGCTGCGGGAGATGCCCAGGGCGGCGCTGAGCACCACGCCGCCGTCGGCGTTGAGCGCCAGCCGGCCGGGAGGGCGGCCGCCGCTGGAGGGGCCGCTGTCGCCGTCGGTGACCAGGCCCGCGTCGAGCAGTTCGGAGACCCGGGAGGCGACCGAGGGGCGGGACAGGCCGGTGTGCCGGGCGATCTCGGCGCGGGTGGCGGCCTCGCCGGTCCGGATGAGCCGCAGGACGTGGCCGCTGGTGGCGGTCGGGGCGGCCTGTCCGGGGCGTCGTGGCATGCCGCAATTGAACCACGCTCGGGGCGCTGCGAGGGCGGAACTTCGCCACTTATGCAAAAAGAATTTCAGAAGTATGACTTGTGGTGTGACGGAAGTTGCCGTTAGGTTTCAACCGATCACCCCGAAGTCCCTGGAAAGGTCGCGATGTCCGCACCTGTCCCCGCTCCGCACGCGGATCCCGCGCCGCCCACCGGGCCGACCGACCTGGTCGTCTTCGGCGGCACCGGCGACCTCGCCCTGCGCAAGCTGCTGCCGGCCCTCTTCCTCTGCGAGACCGAGGGCGGGCTGGGCCCCGAGGTGCGGATCATCGCCGTCTCCCGGGACGGCGTGGACGACGCCGACTACCGGGGCAAGGCCGCCTCCGCGGTCCGCGAGAGCCCCTCGGTGCTGCGCGCCGGGGCCGTCTCCGGCGCGCTGGTGCGCCGCTTCACCGACCGGCTGCACCACGTCAGCCTCGACCTCGACCAGCCCGGCGGCGGCTGGGAGCACCTGGCCGGCCTGCTCGGCGGCGACCGCGACCGGGTCTTCTACCTGGCGATGCCGCCCATGCTCTTCGGCCGGGTCTGCGCCGACCTGGCCGCCCGCGGCCTGGTCACCGACCGCTCCCGAGTCGTCCTGGAGAAGCCGCTCGGCCGCGACCTGGCCTCCGCGCAGGCCATCAACGACGAGGTCGGCTCGGTCTTCCCCGAGGAGCGGATCTTCCGCATCGACCACTACCTCGGCAAGGAGACGGTGCAGAACCTGCTGGCGCTGCGCTTCGCCAACATGTTCCTGGAACCGGTCTGGAACAGCCGCTGGGTCGACCACGTGCAGATCACCGCGGCCGAGACCGTCGGCGTGGGCTCCCGGCGCGACTACTACGACCGCTCCGGGGCCATGCGCGACATGGTCCAGAACCACCTGCTGCAGCTGCTCTGCCTGATCGCCATGGAGCCGCCGGCCGGCTTCGACCCCGACGCGGTCCGCGACGAGAAGGTCAAGGTGCTCCGCGCGCTCAAGCCGCTGTCCGGCCCCGAGGCGCTGGAGCGCACCGCCCGCGGCCAGTACACCGCCGGAACCCGGTCGGGGCGCCCGGTGCCCGGCTACGCCGAGGAGCCCGGCGCCGACGGCCCCAGCCGCACCGAGACCTTCGTCGCCCTGGAGGCCTCGGTGGCCAACTGGCGCTGGGCCGGCGTCCCCTTCTACCTGCGCACCGGCAAGCGGATGGCGCGCCGCTACTCCGAGATCGCGGTGCAGTTCCGCGACGTCCCGCACCCGATCTTCCCCGGCCAGGCCGCCGCCCCCAACCGGCTGGTCATCCGCCTGCAGCCGGAGGAGACCATCCACCTGCACATGCTCGCCAAGGAGCCCGGCGCGGGCGGGCTGCGGCTGCGGCCGGCGCCGCTGGAGCTCAGCTTCGCCGACACCTTCGCGGTCCGCTCCCCCGACGCCTACGAGCGGCTGCTGATGGACGTCATGGCGGGCGACCCGACCCTGTTCATGCGCCGCGACGAGGTGGAGGCCGCCTGGCGCTGGACCGACCCGGTCATCTCCGCCTGGCAGGGCACCGCCCCCGAGCCCTACGCCCCCGGCGGCACCGGCCCCGACGGCGCGCACCGGCTGCTCGCCCGCTCCGGCCGGGCCTGGCTGGACTGACCCCGCGCCCGCCCCGCCGGGCCCTCCCCAGAAGGGCCGCCCGCGGCGGGCGCACCACGACCCGACCCAACGGCACGACGAGGGAGCACCACCGTTGTCCCTGCATCCGCGCATCGCTGACGTGACCGAGGCCCTTGCGGCCCGCAGCGCCGCCTCCCGGGCGGCCTACCTGGAGCGCATCCGCGCCGCCGCCGAAGAGGGCCCGGCTCGGGCCGCCCTGGGCTGCGCCAACCTCGCCCACGGCATCGCCGCCTGCACCGTCGGCGAGAAGCTGGCGCTGAGCAGCACCCCCAAGCCCAACATCGCCATCGTCTCCGCCTACAACGACATGCTCTCCGCGCACCAGCCGCTGCACGACTACCCGGCGGTGCTCAAGAAGGCCGTGGCCGAGGCCGGCGGCGTCGCCCAGTTCGCCGGCGGCGTGCCCGCCATGTGCGACGGCATCACCCAGGGCCGGGCCGGCATGGAGCTCTCCCTGTACAGCCGGGACGTCATCGCGATGTCCACCGCCATCGCGCTCTCCCACGACATGTTCGACGGCGCCCTGATGCTGGGCGTGTGCGACAAGATCGTGCCCGGCCTGCTCATCGGGGCGCTGAGCTTCGGCCACCTGCCGGTGGCCTTCGTGCCCGCCGGGCCGATGCCCTCCGGGCTGCCCAACAAGGAGAAGGCCCGGGTCCGCCAGCGCTTCGCCGAGGGCCGGGCCGACCGGACCGAGCTGCTGCAGGCCGAATCGGCCGCCTACCACTCCCCGGGCACCTGCACCTTCTACGGCACCGCCAACTCCAACCAGATGCTGATGGAGGTCATGGGGCTGCACCTGCCCGGCGCCAGCTTCGAGCAGCCCGGCACCCCGATGCGCGAGGCGCTCACCGCCGAGGCGGGCCGCCGCGTCGTCGGGCTCACCGCCCTGGCCGGCTCCTACACCCCGGTCGGCGAGATGGTCGACGAGCGCGCCGTGGTCAACGCCGTGGTCGCGCTGCTGGCCACCGGCGGCTCCACCAACCACACGCTGCACCTGGTCGCCATCGCCCAGGCCGCCGGCATCGAGCTGACCTGGGACGACTTCGCCGCCCTGTCCGAGGTGGTGCCGCTGCTCACCCGGATGTACCCCAACGGCTCGGCCGACGTGAACCGCTTCCACGAGGTCGGCGGGATGGCCTACCTGATCGGCCAGCTGCTCGACGCCGGGCTGCTCCACCCCGGCACGGGCACCGTCGCCGGCCCCGGCCTGGACCGCTACCGGCAGCGGCCGGTCCTCGACGGGACCGAGCTGACCTGGGGCGACGAGCCCAAGGAGAGCGGCGACGACACCGTGCTGCGCCCGGCCGGCGACCCGTTCTCCGCCGACGGCGGGCTGCGCATGCTCAGCGGCAACCTGGGCCGGTCGGTGATCAAGGTGTCCGCGGTCGCCCCGGAGCGCCGCGTGGTGGAGGCCCCCGCCCGGGTCTTCGACTCCCAGGCGGCGCTGCAGGAGGCGTTCGCCGCGGGCGAGCTGGACCGCGACGTCGTCGCGGTGGTCCGCTTCCAGGGCCCCGGCGCCAACGGCATGCCCGAGCTGCACAAGCTCACCCCGGCGCTGGGCGTGCTGCAGGACCGCGGGCACAAGGTCGCCCTGGTCACCGACGGACGGATGTCGGGGGCCTCGGGCAAGGTCCCGGCCGCCATCCACGTCTCCCCCGAGGCCGCGGCGGGCGGCCCGCTGTCCCGGGTGCGCGACGGCGACACGGTACGCCTGGACGCCGAATCCGGCACACTGGAGGTGCTCGCCGCCGACCTGGAGGACCGGGCCCCCGCGGAGCCCACCGTCGACTCCTCCGCCGGCACCGGCCGCGAGCTCTTCGCAGCCTTCCGCGCCTCGGTCGGCCCGGCCGAGCGCGGCGCCAGTGTCTTTGGAGGATGAACGGTGACACCTGTGCAGTCCGCTCCCGGCCCCGAGCGGCCTTGGCTGGTCGGTGACATCGGCGGCACCAACGCGCGGTTCGGCCTGGTGCGGGAGGCCGGGGCGCGCCCGGTGCACGTGGGCAAGGTGCCCAGCGCCCTGCACGACGGGCTGGCCTCGGCGGCCCGCGCCTACCTCGCCGGGCTGCCCGAGCGGGTCAGCCCCTCGGCGGCCTGCGTCGCGGTGGCCGGCCCGGTGCTGGGCGACCGGATCAGGCTGACCAACGTCGGCTGGGACTTCTCGGTCGAGGGGGACCGCGCCGGCCTGGGCCTGGACCACCTGGAGGTGGTCAACGACTTCGCGGCGCTGGCGCAGTCGCTGCCCGCCCTGGGCGAGGAGGACCTGCTGCCGCTGGGCGGCGGCTCGGTCGACCCCGCCGACCCGATGGCGGTCCTGGGCCCGGGCACCGGCCTGGGCGTGGCCGGGCTGGTCCCGCTGCCCGCCGGCGGGTGGCTGCCGCTGCCCGGCGAGGGCGGGCACGTGGACGCCCCCGCCGTGGAGGACCTGGAGGCCGAAGTGGTCCGGGTGATCACCGCCGAGCGCGGCCGGGTCAGCGCGGAGGCGCTGCTCAGCGGCCCGGGCCTGCCCCGGCTGCACCGGGCCCTGGGCGAGATCCTCGGCACCGAGGCGCCCGACCTGACCCCCGGCGAGATCACCGCCGCCGGGACCGACCCGGACGGGGGCGACACCCTGGCCCGTGAGACCCTTGAGGTCTTCGGCGCCCTGCTCGGGGGCTTCGCCGGGAACGTCGCCCTCACCCTCGGCGCGACCGGCGGCGTCTTCCTCGGCGGCGGGGTCCTCCCCCGGATCCCCGGCGTCCTCCGCGACGGGCGCTTCCGGATGCGCTTCGAGGCCAAGGGCCGGATGACCGACTACCTGAAGAACATCGCCACCGTCCTCATCACCGCCGGCAACCCGGCGCTGCTCGGCGCGGCGGCCCGGCTCGACCAGCAGTTGGAGCGCGCGTGAACCCCAAGACCAGCGACGACCTCTTCGCCCTCGCCCCGGTGGTGCCGGTGGTGGTGCTCGACGACGCGGACCGGGCGGTGCCGCTGGCCCGCGCGCTGGCCCGGGGCGGGCTGCCCGCCATCGAGGTCACCCTGCGCACCGAGGCCGGGCTGCCGGCCATCGAGCGGATCGCCGCCGAGGTCCCCGAGGCCGTGGTCGGCGCCGGCACCGTCACCGACCCCGAGCAGGCCGCCGCGGCGGCCAAGGCGGGCGCGGCCTTCCTGGTCAGCCCCGGCTGCACCGAGCGGCTGCGCGGCGCGATGGCCGGCACCGGGCTGCCGTTCCTGCCCGGCGTGGCCACCGCCTCGGAGGCCCTGGCGCTGCTGGAGCAGGGCGTCACGGCGATGAAGTTCTTCCCCGCCGAGGCCGCGGGCGGCCGCCCCTACCTGAAGTCGCTGGCCGGCCCGCTGCCGCAGGTGCGGTTCTGCCCGACCGGCGGCATCACCCCGGCGACCGCCCCGGACTACCTGGCGCTGCCCAACGTGGGCTGCGTCGGCGGCACCTGGCTGACCCCGGCCGAGGCGGTGGCCGCCGGGGACTGGGGCGCGATCGAGGCCCTGGCCCGCCAGGCCGCGGCGCTGCGCGGATAGCGGACCGCCCGCGGGGGCGGGCGGCGGGGCGTTTCCGCGCCCGCCGCCCGCCCCCTTCGGCGTTTCCGGGCCGGGCGGGGCGGCCGCCCCGCCGGGCCGGGCCTCAGCCCGCGGGGGCGAACCGCCATCGGGTCTGGCCGTACGCGGCCCCCCGGGCGAAGCCGAACGCGGTGACCGGGGCGACCCGGTAGACGTCGGCCCGCCCGCCGTCGGGGTGCCGGAAGGCGCCGTCCTCCACCTCGAACCGCCACTCGTCGCCGTACTTGGCGGTGTAGGCGCCGGCCACGCGGCGCAGCAGCGCCTCGTCGCCGGTCCGCTCGGCTTCGCCCTCCACCACCACGTCGAGCCCGGAGTGCAGGTCGCTGCTACCGGTGACCAGGGTGACGTGCGGGTTTCCGGCCAGGTTGCGGGCCTTGCGCTCATCGGCGCCGGTGCAGAAGTACACCGCGCCCTCCGACCAGACCGCGATCAGCGGCGTGGTGTGCGGGCGCCCGTCCGGGCGCACCGTGGTCAGCCAGAAGATCCCCGCCTTCTCCAGTACCCCGCGCGCCTGCGGCCAGGGGACCGCCTCGGCGCCCTCGCCGCTGTAGCGCTCGTCGAGCCGGGTCGCCGGGCCGCCTTCGGACCTGTCGCTCATGGCGGTCTTCCTCTCCGTTCCGGTTCCGTCCCTTTCCCGACTCCCCCGGGCGCCGGGACTCATCGCCCGGGGCGGCGCTAGCCTGGCCGGATGACGATCCTCGCGGGCGCCGGCGGCGCCCCCCTCCCCCCGGTGGTGGAGTTCGCCTTCCCCGGCCCGGTGCGGGACGCGCTGGTGGGCGCGATCCTCACCGGCGAGAAGACCTCCACCACGACGCTGCTCGCCGAGTTCGACCACTCCGACGAGGAGATGCCGGAGGCCGGCGTGCTGGGGACGGTGGTCGACTCCACCGGGCGCCCGGTCGCCGTCATCGAGACCACCGAGGTGCGCACCGTGCCGCTGGGCGAGGTGGACCTGGCGCACGTGCTGGCCGAGGGCGAGGGGGACGCCTCGGTGGCGGAGTGGCGCACCGGGCACGAGCGGTTCTGGCACGGCGCGGAGATGCGCGCGGCGATGGGCGACGCCTGGTTCGAGGTGGACGACGCCACGCCAGTGGTCCTGGAGCGGTTCCGGCTCGTCGCCGACCTGCGCGGGGCCGCCGAGCGGGGCTGAGGCCCGGCTCCTGCTCCCTCCTTTCTCCTCTCCGAGGTGTTGACAGGAGGCACCCTCATGCCGCATATTCAACTCAGAGGTTGAACAACCGGAGAGTTGAATAAGAGATGGCCGACGATCAGCTCAGTGCCACGTTCGCCGCCCTGGCGGACCCCACCCGGCGGGCGCTGCTGGCCCGCCTCTCCCAAGGGGAGGCGACGGTCAACGAGCTCGCGGAGCCGTTCCCGATCAGCCTGCAGGCGGTCTCCAAGCACCTGAAGGTCTTGGAGCGGGCGGGGCTGGTGGTGCGGGGGCGCGACGCGCAGTGGCGGCCCTGCCGGTTGGAGACGGCCCCCCTGGAGGAGGCCTCCGGCTGGATCTCCCGCTACACCGAGATCCAGGCCGAGCGCCTCGACCGCCTCGACGAGGTGGTCCAGGGGATCATGCGGCGCTCGGCGGGCGGTCCCGCCGCGAGCGGCGCAGCGGATCAGAAGCAGCGGACGAACGAAGAGGAGACAGGACGATGAGCAAGCACACCGTGGGAAAGACCGAGTTCACCATCGAGCCGGGGCGGCACGACGTCACCATCACCCGGTTCTTCGACGCGCCGCGCGAGGCGGTCTTCAAGGCGCTGACCGACCCGGACCTCCTCCCGCAGTGGTGGGGGCCGGCGCGGTACGCCACCAAGGTCGAGCAGGCCGACTTCCGCCCCGGCGGATCCTGGCGCTTCATCAGCAGCGACGGCGAGGCCGAGTACCCCTTCCACGGGGTCTTCCACGAGGTCTCCCCCGAGCGGATCGTGCAGACCTTCGAGTTCGAGGGCGCCCCGGGGCACGTCTCCCTGGAGACGCTCACCCTGGACGAGGTCGACGGCGGCACCCGCTACACCTCGGTGGCGGTCTTCCAGACGGTGGAGGCCCGCGACGCCATGACCGCCTCCGGGATGGACGAGGGCGCCGCCGAGGGCATGGACCGCCTCGCCGCCCTGGTGGAGAAGGCGTAGCAGCGGCGCGGGGCGGCGGGGCCCCCGGTCCCCGCCGCCCCGCCCTGCGCCCGGGCGCCTCCGGGCGGACCGGGGGCCGCGCCGGCCCCGGGATCCGGGCGGGAAACGGATGGAACGGCGCGGCGGCATCGCGGTACGCTCCCGGTGGCCCGCACGGGGCGCCGGTCCGGATCCGGTCCTCCCCGCCGGGCCCCGGGGCCGCACCGGCGCCGGAGACGTTCGGCGGGGTCCGCCCGGAGCGGGGCGGGCCTTTCGACAGGAGGGCGGACCGGGATGGCCAGCAGGTTCACCGAACTGGAGATCGACTGCGCCGACCCCGGCCGCCTCGCCCGCTTCTGGTGCTCGGTCCTCGACTACGAGGTGCACGAGGAGGACGGGGAGGAAGGGGTCGTCACGATCGGCCCGCCCCCGGCCCCCGGGGACGGGGACCGCGCCGGCCCGGTGCCGCCGGTGCTGACGTTCGCGCGGGTGCCCGAGGGCAAGACCGTCAAGAACAGGGTGCACATCGACGTCAGCCCCGCCGACAGGGAGCAGGGCGAAGAGGTCCGCCGCCTGCTCGGCCTGGGCGCCCGGCACGCCGACGTCGGCCAGGGCGATGCGAGCTGGGTGGTCCTCACCGACCCGGAGGGGAACGAGTTCTGCGTCCTCGCCCGCCGCCGCCCCGCTCCCCCCGCACAGGCGTGACGGCGCCCCCCGGCGGCGAAGGGCGCCGGTCCGGACCGGCGCGGACTCCGCCGGATCCCCCTCCCCCGGCACAGCGCTCCCCGGACCGCGCGCCCCGGAGGCCGCTGACCCGGGACGACCTCCCCGGCCTGCACCCGATCGCCTCCCCCGGCCCGGTCACCCCGCCGGACCGGCTGTGGAGCGCCGAGGAGTGGGAGCGCATCCGGCGCGGGTTCCGCGCGCCGAGCATGGACGACAAGTGGCACGCGCTAGTCGAGGGCGACCGGCTCCACCTGCACCGGAGCTGGACCGGTCGGGGGATGTACGAGGCGGACTTCGCGCCGGAGGGGGCGGGCCGGCGGATCACCGGCGCCCGCGGCGAAGGGGTCGGCGCGGACGCCGCCGACGTGCACGGGGCCTTCCTCGAACTCCTCATCACCGGGATCCTGCTGGACCGGCGCGACCAGGACCTGTGGGCGCGCTTCAACGCGCTGGGCGGCCTCTCCGCCCTGAGCAGGGCCGGCTCCACCGGGCGCCCGCAGGGCTGAGCGGCGGGCCCGGCGCCGGCCGGTGGTGGAGCGCGCACCACCACGGAAGCGGGCGAGCGGAGTAGTGCCCGCCGCCCGCGCGCTCCGTAGCGTTGCGGGCATGCAGAACACCATCCGGCGCGCCGGCGCCGACACCCGCTACCTGATCACCGGGTTCCCCCTCGCGGTCGCCTCCTTCTCCCTGCTGGTGCCGGTGTTCGCCGCCGGCCTCGGCGCCGCGGTGATCGCGGCCGGCCTGTTCGCGCTGGCCCTGGCCCTGCTCATCGCACGGGGGTTCGCCGCCGCCGAGCGGCGGGCGGCCTCGGAGGTGCTGGCCCGCCCCATCGGCGCGCCGCGCTACCGGCGCCCGCCCGGGGGCGCCGGCTGGTTCCGCACCGGGATCACCCCGCTGACCTGCGGGCAGAGCTGGATGGACCTGGGCCACGGCATCCTGCGCCTGCCGCTCGCGGTGGCCTCCTTCGCGATCGCCGTCTCCTGGTGGGCGGTGGCCCTCGGCGGGCTGCTCTACCCCGCCTACGGGTGGGCGCTGCACCGGATCCCCGGAAACCAGGGCCTGCCCGAACTGCTCGGCTACGGCGGCGACCTGCAGACCGGGATCGCCTTCCACATGGCGCTGGGCGCGCTCTTCGCGGTGCCGCTGCCCGTGGTGCTGCGCTTCCTCGCCCAGCTCAACGCCGGCTTCGCCGAGGCCTTCCTCTCCCCGGTCGCCCCGGAGCCGCAGGCCCCCTCCGCCGGCCCGGCCCCCGCCTACGCGCTGCACTGACCCTGCTCCCCGCCGCCGCGCCCGGCGGCGGCCGGCCCGCCCTCGCAGGCGCGGCGATGGCCGGCCGGGCGTGGTCCCGGGCGCCCGGCTTGCGCAGCAGGGTGCCGACGTGCGTCTCGGCCCTCGCCCGGCTGCGCTGCAGCCGGGCGGCGGTCTCGGCGTCGGACAGGGCGCGTGCGACCGGCACCTCCTGCTCCCGCCCGGCCGGCGCGCACCCCTCGGCGACCACCCGCACCGCCCGGACCGGGTCCTGGGGCGGCGCGTTCTTCGGCAGGAACCCGCCGGCCCCGGCGGCGAGTCCGGCGTGCGCCTGTTCGTCCGGGCCGTGGGGGCCCGCACCCCCGCCGGAGCGGCCGCGGCGGCCGCCTGGCCGCCGCCCCTCCGCCGGGGCGCGTGGGGCGCTCTCCCGTGACCGGCGCCACCGCCGCGCCCCCTTGCCCCGATATATTGCGCGCCGCCATAATGAAGTAAGCAATATAGGAGGAGGCGCGCATGGCACTGCGCCGATCGGACCGGGACCTGACCGGCCTGACCGTTCTCGCGCTGCTGACGACCGGACCCCGGCACACCTACGAGATGCACCGGATGATGGTCGGCACGCACAAGGACTTCGTCACCGGCCTGCCGCGGAGCATGTACCACGCGGTCGAGCGGCTGCACCGGGACGGCCTGGTCGAGGCGGTGGGGACGACCCGCGGCGGGGCCCGCCCGGAGCGCACCGTCTACGCGATCACCCGGGACGGCCGCGCCGCCCTGCGCGACCGGGAGCTGCGCCTGCTGCGCACCCCCGACCGGGACACCACGCCGCTCGTCGCGGCGCTGTCCTTCCTGGGGGTGCTGCCGCCGGGCGAGGCCGCGGCCGCCCTGCGCGACCGGGCCAAGGACCTGGACGGGCAGCACTCGGAGCTGGCCCGGGCCCTGGGCGAGGCGGAGGGGAGGCTGCCGCGCCTCCTCCTGATCGAGAACGAGTACGAGGCGGCCCGCATCGCCGCCGAGCGGGACTGGGTCTCGGCCCTGGCCGACGACCTGGACGCGGGAGGCCTCGATGCGCCCGCCGGCTTCGCCGGCCTGTCCGTTCCGGGCTCCGACCCGGAGCCGCACGGCCCCGCACCGGAGCCCGGCGGCGGGTGACCGCGCGCGGGAGGCCCGCGGGCCCGCCCGGAAGACGGCTCCGCCCACAGGGGAGCGGGGCGCCCATCGAAAGGACCACCATGAAGATCCTCGTCATCGGAGCCGCCGGCCGGACCGGCCGGCTCGTCGTCGACCAGGCGGTCGGGCGCGGCCACATCGTGACCGCGCTGGCGCGCCGCCCGGCCCAGGGCCCGGGGCGCGCGCCGCAGGCCGAGGTCCGCGGCGACGCCACCGACCCGAAGGTCCTGCGCGAGGCGCTGCAGGGCCAGGACGCGGTCGTCGCGGCCGTGGGGTCCAGCGCGATCCTGCGCGCCCTGATCCCCGCCATGGCCGGGGCCGGGGTGGACCGCCTGGTGATGACCAGCAGCCGCTCCATCGTCGCGACCCGCCCCAAGGCGGTCGTCGCGGTGATGTGGGTCCTGCTCCGCTCCGCCTACGCCGACCTGGCCCGCGCCGAGGGCATGCTGGAGATGAGCGAGCTGGACTGGACCATCGTGCGCGGCTCGATGCTCACCGACGACGCCGGGGCCGGGAAGGTGCACACCGACTTCGAGGCCGACGCCACCGGCGGCGACCACCGGCTCCCGCGCGCCGACTACGCGATGGCCCTGCTCGACGCGGTCGAGGACGACTCCCTGGTCCGCCGGGCGGTCGGGGTCGGCGGGATCCGCACCGGCTCCCGCTCCAAGGGCGGCGCCAAGACCAAGACCGGATGACTCCGCCGCCTCCGGGCGGGCGGAAGGCCGGGGAGGGCGGGACGCCGGCGGGCCCCGCCCTCCCCGGTGCGCAGGATGTCCGGGATCCGCCTGGGCCGGGGTTCGGCCGGCGCCTCGGACGCCGTGCCGCCGCCATGGCCGGCGCGGAATGCGAGAGGGAGGCGGCCCGCCGTGCGGAGACGGGCGCGGGCACCGCCGGAGCCGTCCTCTCCGGTGGTGCCCGCGCGGTTCAGGGGGCGGCCCGGCCGGCGCGCCGCCGGCGCCGGGACAGGGCCGCGATGGCCGCCGCGGTCGCCAGGAAGACCGCGGCGAGCGGCGGGAAGACCCAGGTCGCCAGCCCCAGGCCGATGTTGGCGCCGATGACGGGCGCGGTCGCGATCGACCACCACAGGCCGGCCATCACCGGGAGCGGCAGCAGGCAGACCAGCACCGGCCCCCACACCCGCTCGATCCGGCCGGTGGCGATGCCCCAGGCCAGCAGCCCCGCGGCGGCCAGCGCGACGGCGGCTCCGCCCAGCCCGGCCGCGTGCACCGCCCAGTCCGGGAGCGGCAGGGGCTCGACGGCGTACTCGGCCTCGCCGAGGGGGTAGCCGTGGCGGGCGGCCGCCTCCTCGGGGGATGTGCGGGTGGCCCACCAGGTCGCGGGGGCCGTTCCGGCCAGCAGGGCGATCCCGCATGCCAGGGGGAGTGCGGGGTTCTTGCGGGAGCGGGTCCGCGTCGTCTCGTCCATGTGCCCCATCCTGCCGCGCCCGCCGTCGGGGGCGCGTGAGTACCGGTACTCAACACCGGCACCGCCGGCCCCCGGTGCCGGTCCCCGCGCCGCTCCGAGGAGGGCGGGGCGCGGCCCCGGCGGGTCAGCGCTCCGGGGCCAGGCCGCCGAGCAGCGCGCGCAGTTCGCCCAGGGGGCCGGGGGCTGAGGAGTAGCAGATCTGGTTGCCGCGGCGCACCGAGGTCACCAGGCCGGCCTCGCGCAGCACCTTCAGGTGCTGGCTGATGGTGGGCTGGCTGACGTCGAAGACCTCGGCGAAGTCGCAGGCGCACGTGTCGGGGGTGCGGGCGAGCCGGCGGAGGATCCCCAGGCGCACCGGGTGGCCCAGGGCGCGGAACCGCCGGACGGCGGACTCGTCGCCCGGAAGGCCGGTGTCCGGGGCCGCGGGGGCGGAGGTGGAAGGCATGTTGACAGAGTATCGCGTGCACTCTATATAGTCAGAACCCTAAATAGGCGATTCCCTATATCTCTGCCGCGCCGCGCGGCGGAGGGCTGGAGGCAAGGCCATGGCCGCACGGGTGAACGGCGTCAACGAACTCGTCCTGGAGGTCAAGGACCTGGAGGCCGCGGAGCGCTTCTACAGCGGGGTGCTCGACTTCCCCGTCATCGAGCGCTGGTCCGGCCCGCAGTGGAACCACCGCGAAGCGGTGTGGGTCCTGGCCGGGACCACCCGCATCGGCCTCTGGCGCCCCCAGATCGGCATCTCCCGCGGGCGCGGCGGCGTGCACGTCCACTACGCCGTGCACGTCGATCGGGAGGAGTACCCCGGCATCGTCGAGCGGATCCGCTCCCACGGCCACACCGTCGACGAGGTCGAGTTCGGCGGGCAGGCCCGCTCCGCCTACGTCACCGACCCCGACGGCAACGTCGTGGAGTTCTGGGACTGGGACGTCGCCAAGGGCAGCGCGGGCCCGCCCGTGGCGCTGACCGAGGGCATCTACGGAGTCTGACCGCACCGGTCGGGGGCGCCCCGCGCAGGGCGCCCCCGACCCGCCTCACCTGCCCATCTCCTCCAGGGTCTTGCCCTTCGTCTCGGAGACGCAGCGGAGCACGAAGAAGAACGACAGCACCGCGAAGGCGGTGTAGACCGCGTAGGTGCCCGGCAGGTTCCAGTCCCGCAGCGCAGGGAAGGTGACGGTGACCAGCCAGTTGGCGATCCACTGGGTCGCCGTGGCCACGGCCATCGCGGCCGCGCGGATGCGCAGCGGGAACATCTCGCCGAGCAGCACCCAGGTCACCACGCCCCAGGACAGCGCGAAGAACAGCACGAACGCGCTGGCCGAGGTGAGCGCCACCGCGCCCCACACGAACGGCAGCGACGCCTCCGCCTGCACCACCTCGGCGTGGGAGAAGGCGTATCCGGTCACCGCCAGGGCCACCGCCATGCCCGCCGAGCCGACCAGCAGCAGCGGCCTGCGGCCGATCCGGTCCACCAGGCCGATGGCGATGAAGGTGCCCACGATGTTCACCACCGAGGTGAACAGGCTCAGCAGCAGCGAATCGCTCTCGTTCACCCCCACCGACCGCCACAGCGACGACGAGTAGTAGAAGATGACGTTGATCCCCACCAGCTGCTGGAACGCCGAGATCGCCATGCCGGTCCACACGATCGGCAGCAGCAGGAACGGGCCCCGCAGGTCGCTCAGCCGCGGCTTGACCTCCGTCCCCAGGGCGGCCCGGATCTCGGCGATGCGGCCCTCCACGTCGCCGCCCTCCACCTCGGCCAGCACCGCGCGGGCCCGGTCGGCCCGCCCCACCCGCACCAGGTAGCGCGGCGATTCCGGGATGACCAGCGACAGCAGGATGTACAGCAGCGCCGGGGCCGCCTCCGCGCCCAGCATCCACTGCCAGGCCTCCAGCGGGCCGAGCCGGCCCAGCGCGCTGCCTCCCGCCAGCGCCGCCAGCGCGTAGTTGACCAGCTGGGACACGGCGATGCCGAGCACGATCGCCAGCTGCTGCATCGACGCCAGCCGCCCCCGGTAGGCCGCCGGGGACACCTCCGCGATGTAGGTCGGCGCGATCACCGAGGCGATGCCGATCGCGATGCCGCCCACCACCCGCCAGACCGCCAGGTCCCAGATGGCGAACGGCAGCGCCGACCCCACCGCGCTGACCACGAACAGCACGCCGGCCAGCTGCATGACGCGGATCCGGCCGATCCGGTCGGCCGCGCCGCCGGCGATGCCGGCGCCCACCGCCGACCCGAGCAGCGCCGCCGCCACGGTCAGCCCGGTGACGCCCGCCCCCACCCCGAACCGCTGCTGGACGGCGTCGACGGCCCCGTTGATCACCGAGCTGTCGTAGCCGAACAGGAAACCGCCCATGGCCGCGGCCCCGGCGATCAGCAACACGTGGGCGAGGCTGGCCTCGGAGCCCCCCTCCGAGGGGCGAGAATCGGATCCGGCCACGGCCGCTCCTCCTCGGGTCGTCCGCCGGGACGCGGTCGCGGCCCTGCGAGGACCCATGGTGGCGCCGGAGCGCGCCGCGGCGGACGACCCGCGCGGCGTGTCGCCGTACACAGCCGGGAAGATCACCGTTTCCCGACGGCCCTCCCGGGGCCATGCTGGACTCCGGCCCCGCGGGACCGGGGCCGGCCACGACCGATGAGGAGGCGCCCATGCCCGGGCAGCTGGACCTGCACGCGACCGCGATGGCGGAGTTCGACCGCCGCGTGCGCCTGATCGACGGCGCCGACTGGCACCGCCCCACCCCGTGCGAGGAGTGGGACGTCCGGGCGCTCGTCGCCCACCTCGTCTCCGAGCAGCTGTGGGTGCCGTACCTGCTCGGCGGCGGGACCATCGCCGAGGCCCGGGGGCGCTTCGGCGGCGACGTGCTCGGCTCCGACCCCCTCGCCGCCTGGGAGGAGGCGTCCTGGGCGGCGCGCACCGCCTGGCTGGAGCCGGGCGCCCCGGAGCGCACCGTGCACCTGTCCTTCGGCGACGCCCCCGGCAGCCTCTACCTCTGGCAGATGACCTTCGACCTCGCGGTGCACGCCTGGGACCTGGCCCGCGGGATCGGCGCGGACGACACCCTCGACCCGGGCCTGGTCCGCGACCTGGTCGACTCCGAGCGGTTCGAGGAGGAGGTCGGCTCGGTGGCGCGTACCGGCGGGAACGCCGGCGTCTTCGCCCCGGAGAAGTCGGTCCCCAACGACGCCGGCCCGCAGCAGATCCTGCTGGCCCGCACCGGTCGGACGCCGTGAGCGGGGGCCGCCGGGCGGAGGCGGGCCCCTCCCCGGTCCGAAGCCGGCGGAGAACGCCGCCGGCCCGGGCCGCCGGGCGGAGGCCCCGCCGGAGGCCCGCCGGGCCGGAAGGGCGCACCGGCCCCTCCGGCCCGCGGAAGGCCGGTCAGCTCGGCGACCAGGCCGGGTCGCGGCCGCTGAAACCGAGGAGGCGGTCGAACTCCGGCGCGTCCTCGGGGACCGGGACGCGCGGCCCGAAGAGGCCCCGCCGGGCCTCCGGGTCGTCCGGGACGCTCATCGCGAAGGCCAGGCAGGCGCGGGCGTCCTCCGGGGCGCACCGGTAGGGCAGGCCGGTGGCCGCGGCCAGGTCCCAGGCGTGCAGCACCAGCTCGTTCAGGGCCACCACGCCCGCCTCCTCCCCGGCCAGGTCGACCCCGCCGGCGGCGGTGCGGCCCCGCCAGGCGGCGGGGTCCCGCCACGCCGCGGCCAGCCGGTCCAGGCGCTCGGGGAGCACCCGCCGCCAGTCCGCGGGGAGATCGGCGACCGACGGCTCCGGGGGCGGCCCCTCCACCGGGGCGGGCTTCTTCTCGGCGGCGAGCCGGAAGGCGAGCGTCAGCATCACCACGTGGGCGAGCAGGTCGCCCACGGTGCACCCGGCGCACGGCGTGGGCGAGGCGAGGTCGTCCTCGCCGATCCCCGCGGCCACGGCCGCCATCCGATCCGCCGCCGCTGCCAGGTCCGGGCGGGAGTCCATGGTGGTGCTCCTTTCGGTGGAGGCATCTCACCACTGGGACCGCCCCGGCCCCCGGAACTCATCGCTCCGGGCGCCGAACGGCCGCACCGACCGGCCCCGCGCCGGCCGGAGCGCCGGGGCCGGGCCGCCCCGGCGCGGTCAGGACCGCGGCGGGAGGCGGAGGGAGGCGCGCTGCTTCCACTCCGGGCTCCACCCGGCGCTGTCCGAGACGCCCGGCGGCAGCGGCGGGAGGAAGTCGGCGCCGGGCGGGGTCTGCGGCCCGGCCGCCCCCTCCCCGGCCGCGGGGGCCGGGGCGCCGGCCTCCGGACCCGCCGGCGCCCCGGCGGCCACCGGGGCGGGCTCCGGTTCCCGGGCCGCCTCCGGCGGAAGGCCGAGCAGCTCGCCCATCCGCTCCGCGATCACGTCCACCGCGTCGTCGAAGGGGACGGCGCCCTCCCCCTCGGGGGCCGGAGCGGGCTCCGGCGCGGAGGCGCCCTGCGGGGCCTCCGCCCCGCCCTCGGCGGAGCCCGCCCGCAGCGGGTGCACCACGGCGCCCGCGGGGTGGATCCTGGACCACCAGGCCGCGGCCTGCTCGGCCGGGATCTCCTCCTCGACCTCCAGCCACCCGGTGATGTGCGGGTGCCGGCGGCCCGCCCGCCAGCTGTGCGGCAGCGAGACCGGCTCCAGGACCAGGGCGCGCTCGCCGTCCACGGCCGGGACGGCCGCCGGCGGCGCCTCGTTGCCCACCCAGGAGCCGTCCGCGCCGACCAGGTCCCACGCCCCCTGCACGATGTCGGCCTGGGGGTCCTTCTCCGCGTCGCGGGAGGCGGCGACCCAGGCCGGGTGCGGCCGGTCGCCCGGAACGCCCCGCCCCTCGGCGCCGATCAGGGCGTCGGCGAGCAGCACCTGCAGCTGGAAGTTGTCCGAGACGCCGTCGAAGCGGACCCGGAAGCCGCGCCCCGAGGCGCGGTCCAGCACCAGGGCCCGGTCGGCCGCCGCCATCCGCAGCAGCTCGTGGACCTCGGTGTACTCATCGATGTGCGCGGAGAGGTTCTGCGCGACGACGGTGAGCTCGCCGAGCATCTCCGGTTCGGCGCGCAGCGCGGCGCGCACCCCCGCGTCGTTCAGCATGGTCTTGGCCGCCAGGCCGTAGCGCTGGGAGACCCACCAGCACATGGTCATGCTCGCCGCCATGCTCGCCGGGTCGGCGACCTCGAACTCCGGCCGGGCCAGGTACTCGGCGACCGGCCGCTCGGAGTCGGCGGTGACCTCGTCGGGGGCCGGCGGCTTCTGCCCGGCCTCCTCCCAGGCGGCGCGGAACAGGTCGGCGCCCTTGCCGTTCTCGGAGAGCTGGCGCATGACCTCCACCCCGGCGGCGCCGGCCGGGGTGTCGTGCTCCACCAGCGCGCCGCAGAGGATGGCGACCTCCACGGCGACCCCCGGCGACCAGCGGTGCTCGGTCAGGGTGCGGGCCAGCGCGTCGATCCCCTCGGTCCGCACCTCCCGGGAGACGTGCGGGGCGGCGCGGAAGACCTCGGCCATGGCCATGCGCAGTTCGTGGGGGCGGCTCTCGGCGACTTCTGCCACGTTGCCGACGGCGGTGCGGAACTCTTGAATCACCCGCCGCATCCTGCCACACCGGAGTGACGCCCACTCGGCGACCCCGGAACAGCGGCCGGATGCGGACCGTGGCCTTCGACACGCGGGCCCACCTGCGGCGCACAAAACCGGGGCGGGTTCTTTGTCGCCGTCCGCGGATGCGCGGCCGCACCGCCATGCCCAAGGATCGTCGCCATGGCCGATTTCGAACCCCTCGCCGCCAAGTCCCTGCGCCGGGAGCCGCTCACCCGCGACGAGCTGCTGTCCGTGCTCACCAGCACCGACGACGAGCTGCTCGACCTGGTCGCGGCCGCCTCCCGGCCCCGGACCCGCTATTTCGGGCGGACCGTCAAACTCAACTACCTGGTGAACCTGAAGAGCGGGCTGTGCCCGGAGGACTGCGGGTACTGCTCCCAGCGGCTGGGCTCCTCCGCCGACATCGTGACCTACACCTGGCTCAAGCCGGAGCAGACCCGGGACGCGGTGGCCGGCGGCGTGCAGGCCGGCGCCGCCCGGGTCTGCCTGGTGGCCAGCGGGCGCGGCCCCACCGACCGGGACATCAAGCGGCTGGCGCCCACCATCGAGAAGATCAAGGCCGACCACCCGGGCGTGGAGGTCTGCGCCTGCCTGGGCCTGCTCTCCGACGGCCAGGCCGACGAGCTGCGCCGGGCCGGCGCCGACGCCTACAACCACAACCTCAACACCTCCGGCGAGCGCTACGCCGACATCTGCAGCACGCACACCTTCGACGACCGGGTGGACACCGTCTCCAAGGCCAAGCAGGCCGGGCTCTCCCCCTGCTCCGGGCTGATCGCCGGCATGGGCGAGTCCGAGGGCGACATCGCCGACGCGCTGCTGGCCCTGCGCGAGCTGGACCCCGACTCGGTCCCGGTGAACTTCCTCATCCCCTTCGAGGGCACCCCGCTGGCCGGGCGCTGGGACCTCACCCCGCAGCACTGCCTGCGCATCCTCTCCGCCGCCCGGTTGCTCTTCCCCGACACCGAGGTGCGCCTGGCCGCCGGGCGCGAGGTGCACCTGCGCAGCCTGCAGGCGCTGGCGCTGTACGTGGTCAACTCGATCTTCCTCGGCGACTACCTGACCAGCGAGGGCCAGCCCGGCAAGGCCGACCTGGAGATGGTCCGGGACGCCGGGTTCACCGTGCTGGGCGCCGCCCCCGATGAGGAGGGCGGCGCGGACGGCGCGGACGGGCGCCCCGACCTGGTCCGCGCCCGCCGCCGCGGCGCCGGCACCGACCTGCCGCCCAACGCCTGACCCCCGCCCGGGGCGCCCGCGCGGCGCCCCGCCCGTGCGGCCCATAGCCGAGCGGCTATGGGCCGCATAGCGAATTCACCGGTTCCGCGGAAAAACCGCCGCTGTTAGAAAAGTCGCAGGTCAGAAACGGCGGCAGCGGAGCGGGACCGGCGCACTCCCGGCGCACCCGAGCCCTGCTGCCGCCCCCCGACGGCTCCGCAGGAAAGGTGTGCGATGCCCCAGCCGACCGTGACCGTCAACGGACGCGACTACCGGATCCCCCGGGAACCGGTGGTGGTGGTCTGCATCGACGGCAGCGAGCCCGACTACCACGAGAAGGCGATCGCCGCGGGGCGGATGCCGTTCCTCGCCGGGCTGCGCGAGAAGGGCGGGACGTTCCTGGACGCCGAGTGCGCCATGCCGTCCTTCACCAACCCGAACAACCTCTCCATCGCCACCGGCGTCCCGCCCTCGGTGCACGGGATCTGCGGAAACTACTTCTACGACCCGGACAGCGGCGAAGAGGTGATGATGAACGACCCGGGGCTGCTGCGCGCCCCCACCCTGTTCGCCGCCTTCGCCGAGGCCGGGTGCTCGGTGGCGGTGGCCACCGCCAAGGACAAGCTGCGCCGCCTGCTCGGCCGGGGGCTGCGCGGCCGCGGCGTCTGCTTCTCCGCGGAGAAGGCCGACACCGCCACCCTCGCCGACAACGGCATCGAGGGCCTCCTGGAGCTGGCCGGCATGGGCCTGCCCGAGGTGTACAGCGCCGGGCTCAGCGAGTTCGCCATGGCCGCCGGCACCGAGGTGCTGGAGCGCGACCGCCCGGACCTCACCTACATCTCGCTGACCGACTACATCCAGCACAAGCACGCCCCCGGGACCCCGGTCGCCGACGACTTCTACGCCATGCTGGACGGCTACTTCCGCCGGATCCACGAGCTGGGCGCGGTGCTGGTGGTCACCGCCGACCACGGCATGAACCGCAAGTCCGACGCCGGCGGCGAACCCAACGTGGTCTACGCGCAGAGCCTGCTGGACGACTGGTACGGGCCGGGCTCCTCCCGGGTGGTGCTGCCGATCACCGACCCCTACACCGCGCACCACGGCGCCCTCGGCTCGTTCGCCACGGTGCACCTGGCGGGGGGCGCGGCGGAGCGGGCCGGCGAGGCCGCCGAGCGGCTGGCCGCGCTGCCCGGCATCGAGCGGGTGCTCGACCGGGCGCGGGCCTGCGCCGAGTTCGACCTGCCCGCCGACCGGCTCGGCGACCTGGTGCTGCTGGCCCGGCGGGACACCGCCATCGGCACCGCCCCCGAGCGGCACGACCTCTCCCAGCTCGACGAGCCGCTCCGCTCGCACGGCGGGCTCAGCGAGCAGCGGGTGCCGTTCATCGTCAACCGCCGGGTCACCGGCGTCCCCCAGGGGCACCGGCTGCGCAACTACGACGCCTACTGGGTGGCGCTGGGCCGGGTCGCCGCGGAGGCCGCCGCGCCCGCCGGCTGACGCGGTCCGCAGCCGCCCGCCGCGCACCCCGGGGAACGCACGGCGGCGGGCCCGGACCGGCCCGCCGCCCGCGGACCGCGCCACGCTCCGGAGCCCCTGCGCCCGGACCCTCCCCCACCCCCGCGCCACGGCAGAAGGTGCCCGCAATGGCCGAACGGAACCGGACCGCGAAGACCACCGCCCCGACCCCCGCCCGCGCCGAGGACGCCCGCTACGGGCGCTGGCGCCTGCAGATCTTCGGCGTGACCTGGCTGGTCTACGCCGCCTTCTACTTCTCCCGCAACGCCTTCGCCGCCGCCAAGGTCGGCATCCTGGACGACCCGTCCTCCTCGCTGACCCAGGCGGTGCTGGGCAACCTCGACGCCCTCTACCTGGCGGCCTACGCGGCCGGCCAGTTCTTCTGGGGCGCGCTCGCCGACCGGTTCGGGCCGCGCGCGGTGGTCACCGGCGGCCTGCTGATGTCGGCGGTCGCCGCCCTGCTGATGGGCCTGGCACCGGCGCTCGCCCTGTTCGCCCCGCTGATGGTGGTGCAGGGCCTGGCCCAGTCCACCGGGTGGGCGTCGCTCTGCAAGAACATGGCCTCGTTCTTCTCGGTCCGCGAGCGCGGGCGGGTGCTGGGCTTCTGGAGCACCAACTACGCCTTCGGCGGGCTGGTCGCCGCCCCGTTCACCGGCTGGTGGGCCTACTCGGTGTTCGACCACTGGAGCGCCGCGTTCTACGCCGGCGCCGCCGTGGTCCTCGCCGCCCTCCTGGTCTTCCTGCTCCTCCAGCGGAACCGGCCCGAGGACGTCGGCCTGCCGCCGATCGAGGAGCACCGGGCCTCCACCGCCGCCCCGGCGCCCCCGGACGCCGGACCGGCGGACCCCGCGGATCAGGCGTCCGGCGCACCGGCCGCCGCCGTCCCCCGCCCCCGGCCCCCGGCCGACGACGGCCCCGCCCCGCCGCACCGGCCGGGCGTGCGCGGCGCGCTGGCCGGCGCGGTGCGCAACCGCATGGTGCTGATGCTGGGCCTCTCCTACTTCCTGCTGAAGCCGGCGCGCTACGCGATCCTGCTGTGGGGGCCGGTCATCGTCGCCCAGCGCATCCCCCAGGCCTCCAACCTGGAGGCCGTGGTCATCCCGGTGGCCTTCGGCGCCGCCGGGTTGGCGGCCCCCATCGCCATCGGCTACGTCTCCGACCGGCTGCTCGGCGCCCGCCGGATCCCCTCCACCGTGCTGAGCCTGGGCCTCCTGGTCGTCGCGCTGGCCCTGTTCGAACCGCTGACCGCCTCGGGCAGCATCCCGGTGATGGTCGCGGTGCTGGCCCTGATCGGGCTGGCCGCCTACGCCGCGGACACCATGATCTCGTGCACCGCCGCGGTGGACTTCGGCACCTCGGAGCGGGCCGGCTCCTCCGCCGGGTTCATCAACGGCTGCGGGTCCATCGGCGCGATCCTCGGCGGCCTGCTCCCCGGCTACTTCGGCTCCGGGGTGCTGTTCCACGGCTTCGCCGCGGCCGCCCTGCTCTCCGGCCTGGTGCTGCTGCCCTGGTGGAACAAGATGCCCGAGGCCGACTGACCGCCCTCCCCCGAACGGTCCCCCACGCGAAAGGCCGCACGCCCATGACGCATACCACCGACCGCACCGCCGACGTCGCCGTCGTCGGCGGCGGGATCGCCGGCCTGGCCCACGCGCTGGCCGCCGCCCGCACGGGAGCCCGGGTCGTGCTCTTCGAACGCGACGAGCGCGCCGTGGGCGCCTCCATCCGCAACTTCGGCCTGGTCTGGCCGGTCGGCCAGCCCGCCGGCCTCTACGAGCGCGCGCTGCGCGGCCGGGACGTCTGGCTGGACACCGCGAAGCGCACCGGAATCTGGCACGCGGAGAGCGGGTCGCTGCACGTGGTCCGCTCCGCCGAGGAGGAGGCGGTGGTCGAGGAGTTCCTCGCCACCTCCCCGCACGCCGCCGAGCAGGGCTGCCGGATGCTCACCCCGGCGGAGGTCGCCGCGGCCAGCACCGCGGTGCGCCCCGAAGGGGTGCGCGGCGCGCTGTGGAGCCCCACCGAGGTCAACGTCGACCCGCGGACCGCGATCCCCGCCCTGGCCGCCCTGCTGGAGCGCGAGCACGGCGTGGCGCTGCGCTTCGGCACCGCCGTCACCGGCATCGACCTGCCCGGCGTCGACACCACCGAGGGGCGGTGGCGGGCCGAGCGGGTGTTCGTCTGCTCCGGCAACGAGTTCCAGGCGCTCTACCCGGAGGTGTTCGCGGACAGCGGCGTCCGCCGGTGCAAGCTGCAGATGCTGCGCACCGTCGCCCAGCCCGGCGGGTGGGCGCTGGGCCCGGCGCTGTGCGCGGGCCTGACCCTGCTGCACTACGCCTCCTTCGCGCACTGCGCCTCGCTGGCGGCGCTGCGCGACCGGTTCGACCGGGAGCTGCCGGTGCACCGCGCCGAGGGCGTGCACGTGCTGGTCTCCCAGACCGCCGGCGGCCAGGTCACCATCGGCGACAGCCACCGCTACGCCGGCACCCACGACCCGTTCGAGTCCGCCGAGGTGGAGCGGGCCATCCTCGACTACTTCTCCGGGTTCGCCGCCCTGCCCCGCACCCGCGTCGCCGAGCGCTGGCACGGCGTCTACCCGTCGCTGCCCGACGGCCGGGCCGACCTGGTGGCCCACCCCGAACCCGGGGTGACCGTCGTCAACGGCCTCGGCGGCGCCGGGATGACGCTCTCCTTCGGCCTGGCCGCCGAGACCACCGCCGACCTCGGCTGAGCCCGCCCCCGCCGCGAAGCGGCACCGATGAGGAAACGGAAGAGAGGCCACGTGCGCGACCACACCGCCGACCCCGCCGACCGCCCCGAGCTGCGAGGCGACTTCATCGACGGGCGCTGGCGCCCCGCCGAGTCGGGGCGCACCCGCCCGAACGCCAACCCGGCCGACGCCTCCGACGTGATCGGCGAGTTCGCCGAGTCGGGCGGGGCCGACGCCGACGACGCGGTGGAGGCCGCCGCCCGCGCCTGGCCGGCCTGGCGCGAACTCGGCCCCATCGCCCGCGCCGCCCACCTGCGCCGGGCCGAGGCGCTGCTGCGCGAGCGCGCCGAGGAGTTCGCCCGGACCATCACCCGCGAGCAGGGAAAGCTGCTCTCCGAGGCGCGCGGGGAGGTGGAGCGGGCGCTGGCGATCATGGACTTCACCGCCGGGGAGGCGCGCCGCCTGAACGGCGCCACCACCCCCGCCGAGGAGCCGCGGACCTTCGCGTTCACCTTCCGCCGGCCCATCGGCGTCACCGGGCTGATCACCCCGTGGAACTTCCCGCTGGCCATCCCGGTGTGGAAGGTCGCCCCGGCGCTGCTGTCCGGGTGCACCGCGGTGCTCAAGCCGTCCCCGTTCACCCCGCTGACCGCGGCCCTGCTGGTGCAGGCGTTCACCGACGCGGGGGTGCCGCCGGGCGTGCTCAACCTGGTCCAGGGCGACCGGGCGGCGGGCGAGGCGCTGGTGGCCCACCCCGCGGTCGCCGGGGTGTCGTTCACCGGGTCGCTCCAGGTGGGCCGGGCGATCCACCGGGCCGGCGCGGACCGGCTGCTCCGCACCCAGCTGGAGCTGGGCGGCAAGAACGCGGTGCTGGTGCTGGACGACGCCGACCTGGACCGGGCCGCCGACGCCATCGTGCACGGCGCGTTCGGCCAGTCCGGGCAGCGGTGCAGCGCCACCAGCAGGGCGGTGGTCGACGCCTCGGTCGAGGAGGCGCTGCTGGAGCGGCTGCGCAAGCGGGTCGCGGGGATGCGGGTCGGCCCGGGAACCGACCCGGCCGCCGACATCGGGCCGGTGGTCACCCCCGAGCGCAGGGCCGCCTGCCTGGACGCGGTCGACCGGGCGGTGCGGGCCGGCGCCCGGGTGGTGTGCGGCGGCGGCCCTGCCGGGGAGGGGCTGCCGGACGGCAACTACGTGGCCCCCACGGTGCTGGCCGGCGTCGGCGCCGACGCGGAGATCGCCCAGGAGGAGGTGTTCGGCCCGGTGCTGTCGGTGATCTCCTGCTCGGGCTTGGACGACGCGCTGCGCATCGCCAACTCGGTCCGCTACGGCATGTCGGGGACCGTCTTCACCTCCGACACCGCGCGCATCTTCGAGGCGCTGGACCGGTTCGAGGCGGGGATGCTGCACGTCAACCGGCCCGGTGTGGGTGCGTACGCGCACCTGCCGCACATGGGCTCCAAGCTGTCCCAGTACGGTGCGCCGGAGTGCTCTCCGCAGGTGTGGGACTTCTACACCGAGTGGCGCTCCGCCTGCATCTCCTACTAGCCCGGCCGGCGGCGGCCTCCTCCCCGCTCCCCGGGGCCGGGTCCCACCTGGGGGGGACCGGGGCTGGACACGGTGCGTGCCGGTGGCGTTGGCTGGGACGCCACCGGCGCCGGGGCCGGGCGCCGAGGTCGGGGAAAGGGCGGATCCGGATGCATCTGAACCTGCACCGGTTGGAGATCTTCCTGCGGGTGCTGGAGCACGGCAGCTTCTCCGCGGCGGCGCAGAAGCTGTACATGAGCCAGCCGTCGGTCTCCACGCAGGTGAAGAAGTTGGAGGCGTCGATGGGCGCCCCGCTGGTCGACCGGTCCGGGGCGCGGATCCGCCCCACCGCCGAGGGGGAGGCGCTGGCGCAGTACGCCCGCCGCCTGCTGCTGCTCACCGAGGAGGCGGTCGCCGCGGTCGAGCAGATCCGGGGGCTGCGCGCCGGGCGGCTGCGGGTGGGCGGCACCACCACGGTCGGCACCTACCTGCTGCCCGGGCTGACCGCCCGGTTCCGGGAGGAGTTCCCGGAGGTGGAGTTCGACCTGTTCGTCGGCAACAGCGGCCAGGTGGAGGCGGCGCTGCTGGAGGGCGGGATCGGCCTGGCGGTGGTCGCGGGCGGCCCCTCGGCCCCGCAGCTGCTGGTCGAGCCGCTGCTCAGCGACGGCCTGCTGCTGTGCGCGGCCCCGGGCCACCGGCTGGCCGGCGCCGCGGGGCCGCTGGACCCCGGCGAGCTGGCGGGCGAGCGCTTCCTGCTCCGCGAGCCGGGCTCCTCCACCCGAGACGAGCAGCTGGCCACTTTGGAGCTGTGGGGCCTGGCCGGAGCCGCCACCGCCGACGTGTGGGGCGCGGAGACCGCCAAGCAGGCGGTGGGGGCGGGGCTCGGCCTGGCCCTGCTCTCCGAGCACGCGGTCTCCGGGGACGTCGCCGCGGGCTCCCTGGCCGTCCTGGACGCCCGGCCCCGCCGCCCCGGCCGCCCGATCGTGGTCTGCCACCGCCGCGACCGGGTCCTCTCCCCCGCGGAGTCGGTCTTCCTGTCCCGCCTGCGCACGCTGAGGCAGTGGCCCGGGGGGTGACCCGCGCCCGCCGCGCGGGGCGGCCGTGCCGCCCCGGCCCCTCCGGGCGGGGGCGGGTTCCCGGCCGCCTCTCCGGGGGGCATAGGCTTCCTCTCCGTGCAGATCACCCTTGAAGAGATGGCCTGGGACGATCCGGTCGGCGCCCGGCTCCGGGCGGACCAGGAGCGGGAGACCGTCGAGAGGTACGGCGCCGACCTCGAACTCGGCCCCAAGCCCTCCGGCGGAGACGTCTCCGTCTTCCTGTTGGCGGCCGAAGGCCGCAGCGGGGAGCCGGTGGGCTGCGGCGCTCTGCGCCGGCTGGACCCGGAGGCCTTCGAGATCAAGCGGATGTACGTGGTGCCGGAGTGGCGCGGCCGGCGCATCGGCGAGGTGCTGCTGTGCGCCCTGGAGCGGTACGCGGCCGATGCCGGGGCCGTCATCATGCGCCTGGAGACCGGTGCCGAGCAGCCGGAGGCGATCCGGCTGTACGAGCGGTGCGGCTACTACCGGATCGACCGCTTCGGCCACTACGCGGACTGCGCGGAGAGCGTCTGCTACGAGCGGAAGCTGATCGGCTGACCGCCGCCCGGCGGCTGCCGGGCCCGGATCCGGTGCGCCCCTCCCGTTCCGGGGAACCCTCGGGGTGAGGCGGTTCCGATGCGGGAAGGGGCGCGGATGGCGGGCGGCGGCGACCTGGTCTGGTACGCGAGCTACGGGGCCAACACCGACCCCGGGCGGTTCTCCTGCTACGTCTCCGGCGGGGCGCCGCCGGGCGGGGCGCGGGCGAACCCGGGGTGCAGGGACCGGACGCCGCCGCGGGCCGAGGCCGCGGTGTGGCTGGGCGGCGGGGTCCACTTCGGCCTGGAGTCGCCGATGTGGGGCGGCGGCCTGGCGATGCTCGACCCGGAGCTGCCGGGGGCGGCTCCGGCCAGGGCCTACCTGGTCACCGCGGAGCAGTTCGCCGACATCGCCGCGCAGGAGATGTACCGCTCCCCCGGCGACGGCCCCGATCCGCGCGCCGCGCTGCGGACCGGCCGGGCGGTCCTCGGCCCCGGCCGGTACGAGACGCTGCTGTACTGCGGCGACATCGCCGGCCGCCCGGTGCTGACCTTCACCGCGCACCGGGGCGCCGCCGACACGGAGCCGAACGCCCCCTCCGCCGGCTACCTGGCGGTGATCGGCTCCGGGCTGGAGGCCGCGCACCGGTGGGGGCCGCGCCGCACCGGCGACTACCTGGCCTCCCGGCCCGGCGCCTCGGGGCGGTGGACCGGCGGGGAGGTGGCGGCACTGCTCGCCGCCGGCTGAAAAACCCGTTGCGCGCCGGGCAGGCCGGGGGTTTCAATCGTCGGTGCGGGGCCGCGGTGCGGCCTGCGCGTTCGCCGTTCTTCCCGATGAAAGCGAGTGTGTCGTCTGTATGTGCGGTAAGTGGTGGGGTGCGCCCCGGGCCGTGTCGAGCGCCGTCGTCTCTCCGCGAGGGGCTTGACCACTGCCGGAACCGGACGCCCGGACAGCGGGCTCCGGGATGTGAGGGCCCTGCGCGGAGGGGCGGGCGGCGCCGTGTGATCGGTACCGCTCGACACTCTGCAAGGAGCCACCAAGCGTGTCCAGACGACGCGACGAACACCGACGGCCGCGCCTCCGCCAGGAGGCCGATTCCTTCCGCTGCGTCCACTGCCGCCTCGACGTTCCGTTGAGCGCGCCGGGGACGCGGCACCGCAACCACTGCCCGAACTGCCTGCACAGCAAGCACGTCGACGACCGCGTCCCGGGCGACCGGGCCTCCGAGTGCCACGCGCGCATGGAGCCCATCGCCATCTCGGTGCGCGGCGGCGGCGAATGGGTGGTCATCCACCGCTGCTCCGGGTGCGACGCGCTCAGCGCCAACCGCAGCGCCGGGGACGACAACCCGCTGATGCTGATCCGCTTGGCGACCCGCCCGCTGGCCAGTCCGCCGTTCCCGATGGAGCGGCTGGCGGCCCTGTAGCGGGCCGGGCGGACTTCCCCAGGCCGGGGCCCGGACCCACGGGCCCCGGCCTTTTCCCTGCCCGCGGCCGCGGCGCGGTCCCGGGGCCGGACCGGCCTCACTGTTCAGGGTTTCCTGAATTCATGGATATGTGTACGATCGGGGCATGCTCCGGATCGCCACCGATATCGACGCTCTGGCCCGCTTCGGGCGGGCACTGGCCGACCCGATCCGCTGCCGGGTCCTGCTCGTGCTGCGCGACGGCCCGGCCTACCCCGCCGACCTCGCCGAGGCGCTGGGCATCGCCCGCACCCGGCTCTCCAACCACCTGGCCTGCCTGCGCGACTGCGGACTGGTCGTCGCGGTGCCGGACGGCCGCCGGGTCCGCTACGAACTGGCCGACCCCCGCCTCGGCCACGCCCTGGACGACCTGCGCTCGGCCGTGCTGGCCGTGGCCGCCGACACCACCTGCCCCGACGCCGAGGCCGAGGGGTGCTGCTGATGGCCGCGCCCGCCGGAACCCGGCCCGGCGCCGACCGGAAGGCGGTGCTGACCCGCCGGATCCGGCTGCTGGTGGCCGCGACCATCGCCTACAACACGGTCGAGGCGGTGGTGGCGGTCGGTGCGGGCGCCGCCGCCTCGTCGGCCGCGCTGATCGGCTTCGGCCTGGACTCGATGATCGAGGTGTCCTCCGCGCTGGCGGTGGCCTGGCAGTTCTCCGCCCGGCAGGCGGCGGTGCGCCAGGCCCGGGAGAGGACCGCCATGCGGATCATCGCGGTGGCGTTCTTCGCGCTGGCCGGCTACGTGGCGGTGGAGGCGGTGCGCTCGCTGCTCGGCGCCGGCGAGGCGGAGCCCTCCGGGGCGGGCATCGCGATCGCCGCGCTGTCGGTGGTGATCATGCCGTTCCTCTCGCTGGCCCAGCGCAGGGCAGGGCGCGAGCTGGGCTCGGCGTCCGCGGTCGCCGACTCCAGGCAGACCCTGCTGTGCACCTACCTGTCGGCGGCGCTGCTGGTCGGGCTGGTGCTCAACGCGGTGCTGGGCTGGTCCTGGGCCGACCCGGCGGTCGCCCTGCTCATCGCGGCCCTGGCGGTGAAGGAGGGGCGCGATGCCTGGCGCGGCGACGCCTGCTGCGCCCCGTCCGGGATGGCCGTCGCCGCCGGCGCGGAGACCGCGGCGGAGCCCGGCGCCGGTGAGGAGAAGGCCGAGGCGGACGCCTGCGGGTGCGCCCCGGGCTGCTCCTGCTGCGGCTGACCGGCCGACCGCCCGCTCCGGGCCGCGCTGCGGCCGGCCCGGAGCGCGGGCCCTTCCACGACGAGAGCCGCCCCCGGAGAGCCGGCGGGTGGATACGGAGGTTTCCCGTGGCACTGATCGCCCTGGCCGTCTACATCGCCGGCCTGCTCCTCGCCTTCGGGGTGCGCTCCTGGCTGGCCTGGCGGCGCACCGGCGACACGGGGTTCCGCCGCCCCCGGGAGGCCGCCTTCTCCGCCCCCTGGTGGGGTGCGGTGCTGTTCGCCGCGGCACTGGTCCTGGGCCTGGCGGCACCGGCGGCCGCCGCGGCCGGGGTGCCGCCCGCGCCGCCGGCGCTGCCCGCGGCGGTCGGCCGGGCCGGGCTCGGCGCGATGGCCGCCGGACTGGCGCTGGTGCTGCTCTCCCAGGCCGCGATGGGGGCCTCGTGGCGGGTCGGCGTCGACGCCGGCGAACGCACCGACCTGGTCACCACCGGTGTGTTCGGACTGGTGCGCAACCCGGTCTTCACCGCGATGGGGCTGCTGCTCGCGGGCATGGCCGCCGCGGTGCCGACGCCGGTCTCCGCCGCGGCGCTGGCCGCCTTCATCGCGGCGGTGCAGATCCAGGTCCGGGTGGTGGAGGAGCCCTACCTCGCCGCCGCGCACGGGGAGGCCTACCGGCGCTATGCCGGGCGGACCGGGCGCTTCCTGCCCGGCCTCGGCCGGCTCGGAACCCGGTAGCCGGGGGCCGCGCAGGCGCCCCTCCCCCGCCCGCGCGCGCATGCGCTAGCCTTTCCGCTCCGCTGAGCGAGGAGGCGCGATGAGCGACGGAGACCGGGCGGACGGCGTCGACCTGGGACGGCTGTCCGACCTGATCACCCCGATGGCGGTGCGGACCGCGGCCACGCTGCGGCTCGGCGACCGCATGGCCGAGGGGCACCGCACCCCGGCGGAGCTGGCCGAGGCCGCCGGCGCGGACCCGGACGCGCTGGCCAGGGTGCTGGAGCACTTGGTCCAGGTGGGGCTGGCCGAGCGCGACGGCCGGGGCCGCTACGACCTGGTGGGCGAGGGCGGGCGGCTGCGCTCGGACCACCCCCGCTCGGTGCGCGCCGTCCTCTCCGCCGAGCACCCCATCGCCAGGGCCGACCTGGCCTTCGTGCACCTGCCGCACAGCGTGCGGAGCGGCGCCGCGTCCTTCCCCGAGCAGTACGGGCGCGGGTTCTGGGAGGACCTGGCGGCCGACCCGGAGCGCTCGGCGGTCTTCGACGCGCAGATGAGCTCCGACGTGTCGAGCGTGGCGCCGGAGATCGCGGCCGCCTGCGACTGGGGGCGGCTGGGCAGCCTGGCCGACGTCGGCGGGGGCGACGGGACCCTGCTCATCGAGCTGCTCAGGGCCCACCCGGGGCTGCGCGGCGCGGTGGTCGACCTGGCGCCCGCGGCGGAGCGGGCGCGGGCCCGGCTGGCCGCGGCGGGCCTGGCCGACAGGGCGACCGGCCTGGCCGGGGACTTCTTCGAGGAGCTGCCGGTCGGCTACGGCGGCTACCTGCTCTGCGCGGTCGTGCACGACTGGGACCGCCCCTCGGCGGTGGCGATCCTGCGCCGCTGCGCCGAGGCCGCGGGGCCGTCCGGGCGGGTGTTCATCGCCGAGCACACCGGAGAGGACGGGGAGTCCCCGGACACCTGGATGAACCTGCGCATGCTGGTCTACTTCGGCGGCAAGGACCGGGGCGTCGGCGAGCTGGTGGAGCTGGCGGACGAGGCGGGCCTGGACCTGGTGGCGGCCCACCCGGCCGGGGTGATGGCGGTGGTCGAGCTCCGGCCCCGGTAGGCGGTGGCGCGGCCCGGCGGAGGCGCCGGGCCTTTTTTCTCCTTGACTTTGGATAGTGCCGCTCTCCATTATTGGAGAGTCGAACTATCCAATATGTCCCGTGAACCGCTCGGGGGTGCTCGGTGCCGAAGATCGAGAACGGGCGCATGACCCATCGCCACGAAGGCGAACTGGTCGTGTTCCTCATCGGAATGACCATCAACAGGCCGTGGCGGCCCGACCTGTGGCTGCCGGTCTTCACCGCCATGCCGGGCATGCTGCGCGAGCTCTCCGCCGACCCGGAGTCCGGCCTGCTCGGCTACCGGCTGACCCTGGAGGGCCTCAACCCGACCGTCATCCAGTACTGGAGGTCGAAGGAGGAGCTCTACGCCTACGCGGCCGACCGGTCCGCGCGCCACCGCCCGGCCTGGGCCGAGTTCAACCGACGCGCCGCCGAGGCGCCGGGGGCCGTCGGCATCTGGCACGAGACCTACCTGGTCGACCGGGCCGAGTCGGTCTACGTCGGCACCCCGGAGATGGGCCTGGCCCGCGCCACCGAGCGCATCCCGGTCCCGCGCGGCCGCAACCGCGCCCGCGAGCGGATGGCCGAGGGGCGGACGCCCGCCGGGGAGGAGAGGCCGGCGTAGCGGCCGTGGCCCGGGTCAGCGCAGGCCGATCACCGAGGACACCGCAGCCGCGATCGCCGCGAGGGCGGCGAGGACGGCCCAGGGCGCCCAGGGGCGCCTGCACAGCGCCCAGCCGGCGGAGACCGCGGCCACCTCCAGGGCCGCGAGGAAGAACAAGGCGTAGGGGCGCATGCTGTGGTACCCCTCCTCCCTGGCCTCCTCGCACGCGGCCTGCCCCTCCTGCTCCATCGGCATGAAGCAGGCCGGGGGCTCGGACTCCACCAGCCCCGCGAACACGGTGAACGCGAGCAGCGGCAGCGCGAAGAGGGTGGCGGCGATGAGCAGCGAGGTGGACAGGAGGGACGACAGCAGCAGCTTCACGTCGATGCGTCCGGATCCGGGGGGTGTCACGGCGGGCAGGCTACCGCCCCTCCCGGCGGGCCGGAACGCCGCGACCGTCGCCGCCCGCCCGAAAGCGCCACCGGGCCGGGCGGCCCGCCGCCGCGCGCTCATCCGCGGAAGACGACACGGCCGGGAGGGGCGGCGAACTTCGCATCCCGGCGGACGACTCGCGAGGAGTACCCATGGAACCGCTCATCACCCTGATCGCCGTCACCGCCCTGCTGCTCGTCGCCGGCGCCCTCGGGGTGCGCGCGCTGCGCCCCTGGACGGTCGCGGTCCGGGGCGGGCTGGCCGCGATGTTCCTGCTCACCGGTGCGGCCCACTTCATCGGGATGCGCGAGGAGCTGATCGCGATGGTCCCGCCCGCGCTGCCCGCCCCCGGACTGCTCGTCACGGTCACCGGTGTGCTGGAACTGGCGGGCGCGGCCGCGCTGCTCTCCCGCCGGACCGCGCCGTGGGCCGCGGTCGGCCTGTCCGCGCTGCTGGTGGCCATGTTCCCGGCCAACGTGCACGCCGCCCTGAACGGCGCGCCCACCGGGATGGTCAGCGACGAGCTGCTGCCCCGCACGCTGATGCAGATCGCCTTCCTGACCGCGACGGTGTCCGTGGCCGCCGCCCACCGGGACGGACTGCGCCCGCCGGCCCGACCGAAGGAGCGGGAGGCCGCCCGCTGACCTCTCCGGCCGCCCCGGCGCGGCCGATCTCCCCCGGCGGAGGGCCGGGATCCCCGGCGGGGGAGGGCCGCGCGGGCCGGGTCCGGCAGCCTCGGGGCATGGCCGGAGCACGGGAAGCGGGGCGGAGCCCCTGGGCGGTCGGGGCGGCCGGGTTCGCGGCCGGGCGGTACCCCGCCGGCTCGTCCTGCTTCCGGCCGGCGCGGTCGCGGCCGCGCTCACCGCCTACGGGGCGATCAGCACCTGGACCCTGGTCCGCGCCCTGGCGGAGGGCCGACGCGGCGTCGGTGGCCGCCGACTGGGCGGGGTCGGGCACCCTGCTGGTCTTCCTGGCGTGGGGGCCGGCCCTGGGAGCGGCCGTGGCGGAGTACGCCCGGTTCACCGACCCCCGGTGCGCGAAGTGCCGGAAGGGGAAATCTCGTCTCGAAATTCGAGACGGAGATTTCAATAAATGAGATATCGGGCTAGGTTGGCGGCATGGGCGAACGAACCTGGAACGCAGAGCTCTACGACACCGGGCACTCCTACGTCGCCGCCTACGGCGACGCCCTGCTGGAGCTGCTCGCGGCGCGCCCCGGGGAGCGGGTGCTCGACGCCGGGTGCGGAACCGGCGAGCACGCGGCGCGGCTCCGGGAGGCCGGTGCCGAGGTAGTCGGCGTCGACGCCAGCCCCGAGATGATCGACCGGGCGCGCGCCCGCTTCCCCGGACTGGACCTGCGCGTGGCCGACCTGCGCTCGCTCGGCTCCGGCGGCCTCGGCGGATTCGACGCGGTGCTCAGCAACGCGGTGCTGCACTGGATCCCCGAGGCCGACCGGGCCGCCGCCTCGCTCGCGGCGGTGCTGCGCCCCGGCGGCCGGCTGGTCGCCGAGTTCGGCGGCGCCGGCAACATCGCGACGATCGACGCCGGGGCCCGCGCCGTCCGCACGGAGCACGGGCTGCCCGACGTCCCGTCGCCCTGGTACTACCCGGGCCCGCAGGAGTACACGGAGGTACTGGAGCGGGCGGGCTTCGAGGTCGCCGAGGCCCGGCTGTTCGACCGTCCCACCCGGCTGGAGGGCGAGGACGGCCTGGCCCGGTGGCTGCGCATGTTCGCCGCGCACCTGTCCGGCGGGGCCGGCGACGAGGAGGCGTTCCGGGCGGCGGTGGCCGACCGGGTCCGCGCCGACCTGTACCGGGACGGCGCCTGGTGGGCCGACTACCGCCGGCTCCGGGTGACCGCCGTCCGCCGCTGACCCCGGCGGGACCGTCGCCCGCGGCCTCGGCGGCCAGGCCGCCCGCTGGCGCCGGACTACAGGCCCGGGCCTGCCGATGAGAACTCCCGGGGCGGCCGCCCCGGGCACCGGCGGCGGGTGGGCGCGCCCCGCCCGGGGCGACACCGCGCGGACACCGGCACGGCCCTCCCCGCGGAGCCGCAGACCGGCGGATCCGTTGCCCGCGGCCTCGGCGTTTCGGTCGGCCGGGGCCGGCCGGTGAGGAGCCCGGGCGCGGCGGCCTCGGGCGGAGCGGCGGTGCGCGGACACCGGCACGGCCCTCCCCGCGGATCCTCGGACCCGCGGAGCCGGTGCAGTGCGCGCCGGGCCCGGCCGCAGGCACAGCGGTCCGGGCGCCGCCGCCGCTCGGCCTGCGCGGCGACGGCGCCCGGACCGCCGACCGAGTCAGCCGCCGCGCCCCCGTTCCGGCAGGGCGAAAGAGAGGGCCAGGGCGGCGACCGCCAGCGCGGCCACCACGCCCTGCGCCCACGGCAGGCCGCGGGTGTCAGCGATCCAGCCGAGCAGCGGGGCGACCACGCCGCCCGCCGAGACCGCCAGCCCCAGGGTGACCCCCGAGGCGGTGCCGACCCGGTTCGGCAGGTAGCTCTGCCCCAGCGTCGTCTGCACCGCGAACGGCAGGAAGATCCCGATGGCCAGCCCGGCCGCGGCGAGCAGCGCCGCCCAGGCCGCCGGGGCGGCGGCGAGCAGTACCGCCGAGGGCAGCGCGACCGCGTACCCGATCCGCACCGCGCGGGTCCGCGCCCACCGGTCGGCGATCCAGCCGCCGGTCACCGTCGCGGCCGCGCCCACCGCGAGGAAGCCGGTCAGCGCCCACCCGGCCTGCGCCGCGCCGAACCCGAACCGGTCGATCAGCGACAGGCCCAGCAGCGACGTGGTGCCGAACATCATCACCGAGCGCAGCACCACCACCCCGGTCAGCCGGGCGAACGCCGACCAGTCGTCGGCCGGCTCCGCCCCGCCGCCGCGCCCGCCGGCCGCGCGCGCCCGCTCCCCGGAGGCGGACCGCCCCAGCGCCGCGAGCACCCCCGCCATCAGCAGCGCGGGCACCGCGAGCAGCGGCGTCCCGGCCAGCCCGAAGGAGAGCACCACCGGGGTCACCGCCACCGGTCCCAGCGCCAGGCCGATGTTGCCGCCCACCGCGAACCAGCTCATCCCCTGCGCGGACGGGCCGGCGACCGCCCGCACCGCGCTCGCCGCCACCGGATGGTAGGCCGCGACCCCCAGCCCCGATAGCGCGATCGCCGACCAGGTCCACCAGTAGGAGTCGCCCAGCCCGGACAGGCCGACGCCCAGACCGGCCACGAGCAGCCCGGCCGGCGCAGGCCAGTGCACCCGCCACCGGTCGGCCGCCATCCCGAACAGCGGCTGGGCCACCGAGGAGAGCGCGGTCGCGGCGAACACGATGCCGGTCGCGGCGGCGTACCCGTACCCCTGGTGCAGCACGAAGAACGGGAGCAGCGCGGGCACCGCCCCCTGGTACACGTCGTCGACGAGGTGGCTGAGCGACAGCAGGCCGATGGCGGAGCGCCGGCGGGCGGCGTCCGGGGACGCGGGTGCGGCCTCGGCGGATGTGTTCGGCACGGCGGGGTTTCCCTGCTCTCGGACGGCGCCCCGCTCACCGGGGCGGGGAACGGCGCGCGGGGCCGGACGCGGCCGGCCCCGCACCGACTCTGCCCGCCCTGGCCCGCAGCGGGAATCCCGTTTACGCTCCGGTCATGCCGGTTACCCGCCAATCCGCGACGACCGCCCGCGAGCTGCTCGACGGCGGTCGCGTCGACTGGCACCGGCACGACGGCGTCCAGGCGGTCTTCCCCGGCTCCGGCGTGCTGGCGGTGACCACCGCCGCGGGCTCCTGGGTGCTGCCCGGCGGCACCAGCGCGATCGTCGTCCCGGCCGGCATGGCGCACACCCACCGCGCGCACGGGCGGACCCGCCTGCAGACGGTGATGCTGCCGGGGAAGGCCTGCGCCGACCTCGGCCTGGACGCCGCCGAACCCCGGGTGCTCCCGGTCAGCCCGCTGGCCAGGGAGGCGATCGACTCGGCCACCCTGGAGGGCCCGCCCGAGCCGCGCCGCGGCGCCCTGCTGGCCGAGCTCCTCGCCGTCGAACTCGCCCGCTCCGGGGAGGACGGCACCCCGGCGGCGCTGCTGCTCCCCCGCCCCCGCGACCCCCGGCTGTCCGCCGTCGTCGACGCGCTGCTGGCCGACCCGGCCCGCGGCTCCCTCGCCGGACTCGCCCGGCGCACCGGGAGCAGCGAGCGGACCCTCTCCCGGCTCTGCCGCGAGGACACCGGGATCCCCTTCCCGGAGCTGCGCACCCGCATCCGGCTGCTGGCCGCGCTGGTCCACCTCGCCGACGGCGGGACCGTCACGGCCGCCGCGCACCGGTGCGGCTGGTCCAGGCCGCACTCCTTCATCGACGCCTTCCGCCGGGTCCTGGGCACCACCCCGGGCCGCTACCGGGCCGGCCTGCACCGCCCCCCGGCGCCGGGCGGAGCCCCGCCCGGCCGCACCGGGTAGCGGAGGAGAAGGCGCCGGACGCCGGGGCGGTTCCCGGTCGCGCGCCCCGTCCGGGCGGTGGACCCCGGCCTCCTCCGAGCGGCCGCCCCAGGGGCGCGTCCGAGGGGCGCCCCGCCCCTCCGCCGGTCCCGGTGAGCACGGGAGAGAGCGCCGCCCCCGCGGCGGCGCCCGTCCCCGCCCCGGCCCCCGCCCGCGCGGCGGCCCCGGCCGGTGCGGTTGAATACCGCAATGGAATCCTCAGCCGCACCCCCCACCGGGCACCTCATCGACCTGCACGACCTCGGCCCGGACGGGTTCGCCGCGGTACTGGACGCCGCCGGGCGCTGGAAGGGCGGCCCGCGCCCCGCCCCGGCCCGGCGGCGGCCCCGGGTGGCGACCCTGTTCACCGGGGCGGCGTTCCGCACCCGGCTGGCCTTCGACACCGCCATCGCCGAACTGGGCGGGCACCGGCTGGACCTGCCCGACGGGCTGAACCGGCGGGAGCCGATGGCCGACGCCGCCGCCGTCCTGGCGCACTACGCCGACGCGGTGGTGGTGCGCACCCCCGACCACGCGGCCCTGGCCGAGCTGGCCGCGCACAGCGCCGTCCCGGTGGTCAACGCGATGACCTCCCTCGGGCACCCGTGCGAGGTCGTCTCCGAGGCGTTCACCCTGGCCGAGCGGTTCGGGGCGTTCCGCGGCCTGCGGATCGCCTTCGTCGGCGGCGACGGCAACCTGTGCCGGTCCTGGCTGGAGGCGGCCGCCGTGGCCGAGGTCGAGGTGGTGCAGGTATGCCCGCCCGGATGGGAGGCGCCCCGGGAGGTGCTGGACCGGGCCGCCTCCGGCCCCGGCCGGGCCGGCGTGGTGCACGACCTCGCCGCCGGCCTGGCCGGGGCCGATGCCGTCTACACCGACGTCTGGCCGGAGGAGGCCCGGGTCCCCGGCGGGGCGCGCGAGGAGTTCGCCCGGTTCCGGATCGACCGGGCCGCCCTGGACCGCGCCGCCGGCCGGGCCGTGCTGATGCACTGCATGCCGGTGCGCCGCGGCGACGAGGTCACCGCCGAGGCCTTCGCCGACCCGCGGTGCATCGCCCTGGAGGCCAAGGGCAACCTCGGCCCGACCCACACCGCGATCCTCGACCGCCTGCTGGCCGGGGGCGGCTGAGCCGCCGCGCCTCCGGCCCCGGGGCCGGAGGCGGGCGCGGACCGGCCCACACACCGCCCGTCCCCGTTGGTCTTGGGGACGCGGGGGAACCGGAGCGCTCCGATACCCCCGCGCCCCCAAGACCAACGAGGAAGCGGCGCGGTACGCGGCCCGCCGCGGCCTCCCCGCGGCGGCTGCGGCGGTCCGGGCCCCGGACCGCCGTCTCCCCCGCCCCTCCCCCGGACACCCCGGGCGGCCGACCGCACACCCGACGGTCTCTCAGACCCGGGCGGCGGGCTCCGGGGCGGCGGCCGCGCGGGCCGGCCGCAGGCGGTGCACCGCGCCCGCCCAGGAGGCCGCGATCACCGCGGCGATGACGATCCGGGAGGTGAGCAGGTGCTCGCGGGGGTAGAGCACACCGGTGAGGTAGTGGTCGATGAACCCGTTCTCCATCACCTCGCGGCCGGTGTGCAGCCGGGCCCGGTTCTCCAGCTCGGTCAGCACGCAGGGCCACTCGATGAGGACGATCCCCAGGGCGTAGGCGGCGACGGCCAGGTGCACCCAGAGCGCGCGCGGGTACCGCCAGGCGAGGAACCCGCCGAGGACCACGTAGCCGAAGAAGGCGAAGTGCAGCAGCATCGCGGCGGTTCCGATGAGTTCGTAGGGCATACCGCGAACCTACGGAGCCGGTGCGCGCGGGGGATCCGCTCCGGTCCCCGGTCCGCACTGAGTAGGGGTGCTCAGGCGGACCGGGGGCCGGCTACTTCGCGCGCTGGGTGACGGCGATGCAGCCCAGCACCACCGCCGCGGCCGCCGGAGCGGCCGGGGACAGCTCCTCGCCGAGCAGCAGCACCGCCCAGACCAGGGTGAGCAGCGGCTGGGCCAGCTGGATCTGGCTGGCCCGGCCCACGCCGATCAGCCCCATGCCCCGGTACCACGCCACGAACGCGCCGAACTGGCTGATGGCGACCAGGTAGGCCAGGCCGGCCAGCGCGGTGCCGGTGAGGTGCACCGGCTCCAGCGCCAGGCCGGCGGCGGACAGCGGCGCCATCACCGGCAGGGACAGCACCAGGCCCCAGGAGATGACGTGCGAGCCGGGCATCTCCCCGGCCAGCCGCCCGCCCTCGGCGTAGCCGGCCGCGCACGCCGCCAGGGCGCCGAACAGGTACAGGTCGCCCAGGCCCGGTGCGCCCCCGGTGCGCAGCAGGGTGAAGCCGATGACCGCGCCCGCGCCGACGGCGGCCGCCCCCCAGAACAGCGGGGGGTGCCGGCGGCCGGTGCGCACCGAGGCGAACGCGGCGGTGGCGATCGGCAGCGCGCCGATGACGACCGCGGCGTTGCCGGTCGAGGTCGTCTCCAGGGCCAGGGTGCTCAGCAGCGGGAACCCGACCACGCAGCCCAGCGCGACCACCAGCAGGCCGGGCAGCTGCCGGCGGGTCGGCAGCGGGGCGCGGGAGGCGCGCAGGAACGCGGCGGCCAGCAGCGCGGCCAGGGCGCAGCGGAGCGCCGCCGAGGTCCACGGCCCGAAGCCCTCCAGGGCCCAGGCGGTGGCGGGGAAGGTGAAGGAGAACCCCAGGACGCCGAGGGCCGCCGAGGCGGTTCCGCCGCGAACCGCTACCGAGCCGCGAGCGGTAGCGCTATCATCTACTCTCATGAAAAAGAGTAGCAGTGTCCTCGAGCTCGCGTCCTCTCTCCGCCGCGAGATCGAGCGCTACTCCCCTGGTGAGAAGCTCCCGCCGAGCCGGAAGCTGGTCGAGCGGTACGGGGTCAGCCCGGTGACCGTCTCCCGCGCGGTGGCGGTGCTCGCCGCCGAGGGGCTCGTCACCACCCGCCCGGGGGCCGGGGCGTTCCGCGCCCGCCCCTCCCGGAGGGCCCGCCGCGGCGGCGACACCTCCTGGCAGGAGGTCGCGCTCAGCGCGGAGTCGGCCGCCGCGTCGGGGGAGCCGCTGCCCCGCGCCGTCGACGACGCCGGCGTACTGGCCACGCTGGCCGCTCCCCCGCCGGGGGTGACCGGCTTCAACGGCGGCTACCTGCACTCCTCGCTGCGCCCGGAGCGGGCGCTGGCCGCCGCTCTGGCTCGGGCGGCGCGCCGCCCCGGTGCCTGGGGGCGGCCGCCCATCGAGGGCGACGAGCAGCTGCGCGGCTGGTTCGCCCGGGAGATCGCCGGTCCGGACGGCCCGCTGGACGCCTCGCACGTGCTCGTCACCGCGGGCGGGCAGAGCGCCCTGACCACCGCGCTGCGCGCGCTGGCCCCGCCCGGCGCCCCGGTCCTGGTCGAATCGCCCACCTACCCGGGGCTGCTGGCGGTGGCCCGCGCCGCAGGGCTGCGCCCGGTCCCGGTCCCGGTGGACGCCGACGGCGTCCGCACCGGGCTGCTGGAGGACGCCTTCCGCGCCACCGGGGCCCGGGTCCTCGTCTGCCAGCCGCTCTTCCAGAACCCCACCGGCGCCGTGCTCTCCGCCGAGCGCCGCGCCGAGGTGCTGCGCATCGCCCGCGCCGCCGGAGCCTTCGTGGTGGAGGACGACTTCGCCCGGCACCTCGCGCACGCCGACGCCGGGGCGCTGCCGCCCACGCTGGCCGCCGACGACGAGCACGGCACCGTGGTGCACATCTGCTCGCTGACCAAGGCCACCTCGCCGAGCATGCGGGTGGGGGCGCTCGCCGCGCGCGGCCCGGTGCTCCGCCGGCTCCGCGCCATCCAGGTCGTGGACAGCTTCTTCGTGCCCCGCCCGCTGCAGGAGGCCGCCCTGGAGCTGGTCGGCTCGCCCGCCTGGGGCCGCCACCTGCGCGCGGTCGCCGCCGGGCTGGCCGAGCGCCGCACCGCCATGGCCTCGGCCCTGCTCACCGAGGTTCCCGGGCTGCCCCCGCCGGCCTTCCCCACCGGCGGCTACCACCTGTGGCTGCGCCTGCCCGACGGCGCCGACGAGACCGCGGTCACCGCCGCCGCCCTGCGCGCCGGCGTCGCGGTCGCCCCCGGCCGCGCCTACTTCCCCGCCGAACCGCCCGCCCCGCACCTCCGCCTCTCCTTCGCCGACACCGCCGGCACCGCGGAGATCGCCGACGGCGTCCGCCGCCTGCGCACCGCCCTCACCGAGACCGCCCTGCTCTGACCCGCTCCGGAGCGGTCGGGCGGAGTACGCGGGACGGGCCCGGAGCGGGGCCGCCCGACGTCCTTCGACCGCGCTTCGAGGGTTCGGCGCGGATCTCTCCGCGCAGCCGCCTCCGAGCCGGGGAGACCCTCCGGGCCCGCTTCACCGGCGGGCCCGAAGGCATGAACGGCGACGGCGAACGGACCTGCCGGGCGCGCACCGGAAGCGGCGGACCGGCCGGAGCGGTCGGGCGGGACGCGCCCCCGCCCGCCGAAGGGAGGGGCCCCGCCGCCCTGGCGAGCGCCGCTGGGACGCGAGCACCTCGGCCGGCACGGCGGCGCCGACGCCCGCCTGCGGGCCCCGCCCTGTTCGCCGCCGGCCTGCGCGGCGAGCCCGGTGCTGCACGCCGCGGGCGCGGGCATCGGCCCGGCCTGCCCGCCCCTCGCGGTGGCCGCGATGTCCTCCACCGCGGCCCCGGAGGAGGGGCGGCGGCCACCGCGCTCGGTACCGCCGTCGCCGGGCTCCTGGTCGACCTGGGCGGGTGCGCGATGCCCGACGCGGCGCGCTACCTGCTCTTCGGGTTCGCGGCCATCTGCGCGCCGGGCTTCGCGGCCGCGCCGGCAGCGGTGCGGGCGGAGCGGTCCTGCCCGCCCGCGCGGGGCTGAGGCGGGGCCGCGCGGTGCCGGCCGGGGTCCTGCGGGGGCCGGGGAGGGGGGACGGGAAGCGGGGCCGACCGCCCCTTCCCCGGGTCCGCCGCCGGCTCCCGGGCCGGCGCGGCAGGCGGGACGAGCCGGGCGCCCAGCGCTCCGGCGGCGACGACCAGCGCCCCGGCGGCGAGCACGATGTCCTTGAAGACGTACTGGGCCTCCAGCGTCGGGACGCCGCCGGGGAACAGGTCGCCGAAGAGCAGCACCAGCGGCGACAGGATTCCCACCAGTGCGGCGGCGAGGACGGCCAGGCCGGTCTTGAGCAGCTTCCCGGTGATCAGGGTGAGCCCGATGAAGCATTCGACGACCGCGGTGGCCGCCATCGCGGCGCCCCCGGTCAGCAGTCCGAAGGTGAGCGTCTCGACGGTGGGCACGACCAGGTCCTCGGCCGGGCTCACCCCGGGGAAGAGCTTCAGCGCACCGAAGACCAGGAAGGTCGTGCCCAGGCTGATCCGCATCAGGCCGATGCCGTGGCGGGCGAGCAGCCGGGCGCCCCACGGCACCGGCCGGGCGGCGGGTGCGGCGGAGGTGTTCGGTGTGGTCGCGGCCTCGGTGCGCGGTGAGGTCGGGACCGGGGGTGGAGTCGTGGCGGCGGTGGCGGAGAAGCGGGGAAAACGTCGCACAGAAGTACTCCGAGGGTCCGGGCCTGCAGGCCCCCCTTAACTGACAGGAAACTTTCCTGTTTGTTTCAGGCGACGGTAGGCCCGCCCCCTTCCCATGTCAACGCTCTGTTGCACTGCAGACCACCGGGGGTGCTGGACCGCCCCGCGCCGCGCCGGAGGGAATTCCGGGATTTCTCCGGGGCGGATGTCGATCCGGGCCGCCCTCTTCCGTACAAGGGATGAGAGGCCGGCCCGCGGCCGGCGCACCCGCCCGATGGCATCGGAGGATGATCGGTATGGCGCAGTATCTGCTCAGCATCTACCAGCCCGACGGCGGCACCCCGCCCCCGGAGATGCTGGAGCCCGTCATGCGCGACGTGAACGCGGTCAAGGACGACATGCGCTCGGCCGGCGTGTGGGTGTTCAGCGGCGGGCTGCACCCCGCCGAGTCGGCCACCGTGGTGCGGGCGCGCGGCGGCGAGGCCCTGCTCACCGACGGCCCCTACACCGAGGGGAAGGAGCACGTCGGCGGCTTCACCATCGTCGACGTCCCGGACCTGGACGCGGCCCTGGAGTGGGGGCGCAGGCTGGCGGCGGCGACCGCGCTGCCGATCGAGGTCCGCTCCTTCCAGGAGGGGTGACCGCCCGGCATGGCCGCCCTGACCAGCGAGGACGTCGAGCAGGTGTTCGCCCGGGAGTACGGGCGCGCCGTGTCGGTCCTGGTCCGCGTGCTCGGCGACATCGACCTCGCCGAGGACGCGGTCCAGGACGCCTTCACCGAGGCGGTGCGCCGCTGGCCCTCGGCCGGCCTGCCGCCGAGCCCCGCCGGATGGATCATCACCACCGCCCGCAACCGGGCGGTCGACCGGCTGCGCAAGGAGACCGCGGGCCGGAGCAGGCACGCTCAGGCGGCCCTGCTGCACGCCGAGAACGAGCCGGCGGAGGAGGGGCCCGTGCGCGACGACCGGCTGCGCCTGATCTTCACCTGCTGCCACCCCGCGCTCGCCGAGCACGCCCGGGTCGCCCTGACCCTGCGGCTGCTGTGCGGCCTGACCACCGCCGAGATCGCCCGCGCGTTCCTCGTCCCCGAACCGACCATGGCGCAGCGGCTGGTCCGGGCCAAGAACAAGATCCGCGACGCCCGCATCCCCTACCGGGTCCCCCGCGAGGCCGACCTGCCGGACCGGCTCCGCTCCGTGCTGGCCGTCGTCTACCTGGTCTTCAACGAGGGCTACCTGGCGAGCTCGGGCGAGCGGGCGATCCGCGCCGACCTGTGCACCGAGGCGATCCGGCTGGGCCGCCTGCTGCACGGGCTGATGCCCGACGAGCCCGAGGCGACCGGACTGCTCGCGCTGATGCTGCTGATCGAATCGCGCCGGGCCGCCCGCACCGGCCCCGGAGGAGAACTGGTCCGCCTGGCCGACCAGGACCGCCGCCGCTGGGACCGCGCCCTCATCGACGAAGGCCAGGACCTGGTCCGCGCCTGCCTGCGCCGTGACCGCCCCGGCCGGTACCAGATCCAGGCGGCGGTGAACGCGGTGCACGCCGACGCCGCCACCGCGTCCGAGACCGACTGGCGCCAGATCCTCGCCCTCTACGACCGGCTGGCGGCCTTCGACCCCGGTCCGATCGCCGCCCTCAACCGAGCCGTCGCCGTCGCCGAGGTGCACGGCCCCGCCGCAGCGCTTTCCCTGGTCGATGCGTTGGACCTGGACCGCTACCACCTCTTCCACGCGATCCGCGCCGACCTCCTGCGCCGCCTGGGGAGAACGGCGGAGGCCGCCGAGGCCTACACCGCCGCCCTCACCCGCACCGACAACGAGGCGGAACAGGCCCTGCTGCACCGGGCCATGGAGTCCCTCCATTGACCGGACCGCAGAGAGACGGCACGCTTCCCTGGACGACAAGTGAATGAAAACGGCCACCTGGCGCCGGAAAGCCGCAGGTCATCAAGTGTGCTCCCCGCGTGCGCGGGGATGATCCCCCGGAAGCTACGCAATACAGCTCTCCCCCGGAGTGCTCCCCGCGTGCGCGGGGATGGTCCGACACCGTCCGCGACTGTGCCGGTGACGATGCCACCGGCCGCGGCCACGGCCTGGTCGGGATGCGGGAGCGGGTCGCCGCCCCGGGGCGGCGCCGCTTCGATCGCGATCGCCGCGTCCCTCCTCTCCGGCGTCCTGCCGGCCGGGTCCGCGCTGCTCCTCGACCGGTTCCCGCAGGGGTGAACGGCAGCCCGATCGATTCTATGGCTGGTATAGTATGGCCAGTCCAATTATCGATCCCATGGAGAGGGCGCCGGATGATCGAGATCCTGAACCCCGCTCAGCTGGCCCGCGCGAGAGAGGCCGGCGCCCTGGTCGCCGACATCCTGCAGACGCTGAAGAGCCGCAGCGCGGCCGGCACCAACCTGCTGGACATCGACCGGTGGGCCAAGGCCATGATCATCGGGGCGGGGGCGGAGTCCTGCTATGTCGACTACGCGCCCTCCTTCGGGCGCGGCCCGTTCGGCCACTACATCTGCACGGGCGTCAACGACGCCGTCCTGCACGGGCGGCCCCGCGACCGCACGCTCGCCGACGGCGACCTGCTCACGCTCGACCTCGCCGTCTCCGTGCGCGGAGTCGCCGCGGACGCCGCGATCAGCTTCACCGTGGGCGGCGCGGAGCCCCCGGAGAACGCCGCGATGATCAGCGCGACCGAGCGCGCGCTGGCCGCGGGCATCGCGGCCGCCGGGCCCGGGGCCCGCATCGGCGACGTCTCCCACGCCATCGGCACGGTCCTCGGCGAGGCGGGGTACCCGATCAACACCGAGTTCGGAGGGCACGGCATCGGATCGACGATGCACCAGGACCCGCACGTCCCGAACACCGGGCGGCCCGGCCGCGGGCACAGGCTGCGCCCCGGGCTCCTGCTGGCGCTGGAGCCGTGGGTCATGGCCGACACCGCCGAACTCGTCGTCGACGCCGACGGGTGGACGCTGCGGAGCGCGACGGGCTGCCGGACGGCGCACAGCGAGCACACCATCGCCATCACCGACGACGGAGCCGAGATCCTCACCCTGCCGGAGCGGGCCCGGCCGTGAGGGCCGCCCGCGCCGGCCGATCCCCCTTCCCGCGGTCGATCGACGCGGCCGGCCGGCCCGGCTAGAGCAGCCCCGCGCCGATCAGGAAGATCGCCGGTCCGTGCGCGACGGCGGCGGGCACGACGCCGCGGCGCATCCGCAGGAGCGCGCAGATCAGCCCCACGTACAGGGTGAACAGCAGGAGCGGCGGCCCCGCGTCGGTGAGCACCAGGGCGAGCGGGGCGTGGCAGGCGGCGAACAGCAGCGCCGGAAGGAGCGCGGGCGCTGGCGCCTCCGGGCTCCGGCCCGGCCGGCCCCGACGGCGGTCCCCGAACGGCTGACACCCGGGAGCTGTAGGCTCACCGCCCGAACGCGGCCCCGGAAACGCGACCCTGGAGGAGGGGCGATGTCCTTCGCCGAACACCTGCGCCGGACGGCGGAGGACGCCCTGGCCCGGATACCCGCCGAGACCAGGGCCGAGATCTACCTCGTCGGGATGCGGCTGGACAGCACCGAGCAGGACCCTCGGCGCCCCTACCTCGCGCTCGGCTACAACACCGAGTCGCACTACCGGTACGAGATGGAGCACCGGTCCTCCCCCGACCCGCTGGAGGTGCGCTGGCTCTACGCCCACTGGATGCTGGACGTCGAGCGGGAGGCGTTCATCGGCCACCACGAGGCCGACCCGGAGGGAACCGCCCTTCTCGTCCGAGAGGCCGAGGCCCTGGGCGTGCGCTACGGCGGCCACGGGGAGGAGGCCGACGGCGGCATCGACGCCGGCGAGGACGCGGAGGAGCGTCTGACCTCCCGCTTCGACGACCTCTGCGTGGACCTGGCCCGGCACCTCCACGAAAGCGGCAGCCTGGAGCGGATCCTGGGCCGCCCGGTCCCGATCGTCCTGTACGACATGTTCCGCGGTGACACCGAGACCGCCCTCACCAAGGCGGCGAACCCGCCCGAGCTGCTGACCGGCTTCCTCTCCTTCTACGAGGCCGCCGAGAACGCGCAGTGAGGAGGGGAGGCTGCGGGAACACACGCCTGAGGAGAAGAATTCCCAGGTCGACCAGGGTTCTCCCCGCGTGCGCGGGGACGGCCCCGGCCGATGAGAACCGAGGAGACCAGTGCCCCCACCCGTTGCCGTCCTCCTGGCCGCCTCGGCGCTCAGCGCCGCCTACCTCGGGGTCGGAGCGGCCCTCGCCCTCCGGGGCCGGGTGAGACGCACCCCCGAGGCCTGCCGCCACCTGCGCCCCGAGCAGGGATGCAGTGTGCGGTGCCAGGAGTACCTGGCGATGCTTCGGGACTCCGCGCAGAGGGCCCAGGACGCGACGCCCGCGCGGAGGGGCAGGAACCTCGTCCTCGCCGTTCTGCTCTGGCCCCTGGTCCTCCCGGTCGTGCTGAAGAAGCGGTGCGCCTGCAACAGGCCCGTGTGGAGGGCGGCCCGCCGCGCGGCCGAGGAGGCCCGCACCGGGGCCGCCCTCTAGGAGCCGTCTTCCGCCGCCGTCCGGGCCGGGGCTCAGGCCCGCCGCGAACCCGCGTTGTCGAGCCGGACCATGTACTCCGCGCGGTCGAGCGGGTTGCCGCCGGTGCGGGGGGCGGGGGCCCGGTGACCGGGCGGGGGCTACAGCGGCAGGGCCAGCCCGGACTTCACCGTCTCGTAGGCCGGCAGGGTCTCGTACCGGTGCACCCCGGTCCCGGGGCCGAACAGCTCGGCGGAGAGCTCCCGGTTCTCCGCGATGTCCCGGGAGAGCAGCAGCACCACGTAGTCCCATTGCCCGATGATGCCGAAGCACTGCTGCACCGCCGGTTCGGCGCGCAGCCGGGCGCGGAACGCGGCGTGCCGCTCCGGGTCGTCGTCGACCAGCGCCACCAGCACGACCGAGCCCAGGCCGACGCCGAGGGCCCGCTGGTCGAGCACGGCCACCTCGGCGCGGATCACCCCGGAGGCGCGCAGCCGCTTCAGCCGCCGCTGCACCGCGCTGGGCGAGAGCCCCACCTCGTCGCCGAGCTCGTGCAGCGGACGGCGGGCGTCCCGCTGGAGCAGGCCGAGCAGGCGGCGGTCCAGGTCGTCGAGGTCGGCATCGGTGCGCACGCAAGAATCTTGCACGCGGGGCCGGAAACATTCAATCGGCGCCCGGGCCGTTCGGCCTAGCGTGGCCGTCGAGCGCACCGGGAGGTCCGGCCGCCCGGCGCGCCGCCCGCATCCGCAGACCGGGAGGGACCGAACGACCATGCCCCAGAACCGAACCGAGGGCGCCGCCGACCTGGACCTGGAGAACATCGCCCGGGCGCGGGAGGTGATCGACCCGGTGTTCCTGGACGGCCCGCAGTACCGGGAGGCCTCCCTGGAGGAGCGGCTGGGGCGCCCGGTGCTGGTCAAGGTGGAGACGCTGAACCCGCTCCGCAGTTTCAAGGGGCGCGGTGCGGAGTTCGCGGCCGCGCAGGCGCCGACCGGCGCCGAGCTGGTCTGCGCCTCCGGCGGCGGGAACTTCGGCCAGGCGGTGGCCTACGCCGCGCGGCGCCGCGGGATGGCCGCGACGGTCTTCGTGCCCGCCACCGCCTCGCCGCTGAAGACCGGGCGGATGGAGGGCTTCGGCGCCCGGGTGCACCGGGTCGACGGCGACTTCCAGGCGGCGGGCGCCGCCTACGCCGCGGACGCCCTGGACCGGGTGTTCCTGCAGGACGGCCGGGACCCGGCCGTCGCCGAGGGGGCCGGCACCATCGGCGCCGAACTGCTGCGCACCGGCGGGTTCGACGCGGTGGTGCTGCCGCTGGGCGACGGCGCGCTGATCACCGGGGTCGCCCGGTGGATCAGGGCGCACGCCCCCGGCGTGCGGATCATCGGCGCGGGGGCGGCCGCCGCGCCCGCCCTGGCCCGCGCCTGGCGCACCGGGGTCCCGGAGCCGGTCGCCCCGTCCAGCACCTTCGCCGCGGGCATCACCATCGCCCGGCCGCACCCCGAGTCGGTCCGCCGCACCCGGGCCCTGGTCGATGAGGTGTTCCTGGTCGACGACGGGCGGATCCGCTCGGCGATGCACCTGGCCGCCGAGACCCTGGGCGTGCTGCCCGAGCCGGCGGGCGCCGCGGGCCTGGCCGCCATCGGGGCGCACGGCGTCCCCGGCCCGGTCGCCACCGTCATCACCGGGGCCAACGCCGACCTGGAGCACTTCCGCGGCCTGGGGGGATGACCCGAATCGGGGGCGGTTCCGGGTCGGCGGTATAACCGTTTCCATTTCCCGGAGGGAATGTCTCCTCCGTCAGGCGATGGAGCGGGATGACGGATTCGCGGGGAAAGGCGCCGCGCCCGCTCCGACCGGCGCGGACGACAGGGTCTCCGGTGCGCCGGACCTCCCTCGGAACCGGGGCGGCCGGCCGTTCCGGGAAACCGGTCGACCGCAACCGGCAGGGGCGAGGGAAAGGGCGATTGGGCGGGGAGCGCGGAAGGGTAGGGCAGAGACCGCTTCCCTCGTACGCCGTTCTTTTTAGGTGGCCCCATGGCAGAGAAAACGGCCCTTTCCGCGGAGAACAGGGTGGGACCCGGCGACCCGCGCTACCCCTCGCTGAGCCGCGGCTTCAACCAGCGCTGGATCGCCCGCCCGAGCGAGATCATGGTGGTCGGCACGCCGGAGGAGACCCGGGAGGCCCTCGCCGAGGCGCTGGAGAAGACCTCCAACGGGCGGGACGGGCGCATCACGGTCCGCTCCGGCGGCCACTGCTACGAGGACTTCGTGTGCAGCGACGACGTCGGGGTGATCATCGACGTCAGCCCGATGTGCGGGATGCACTACGACGAGGAGAAGGAGGCGTACTGCGTCGAGGCCGGCGCGACCAACTGGCACGTCTACAGCCACCTCTACCCCGCCACCGGCCTCGCCCTGCCCGGCGGCTCCTGCTACTCGGTGGGGCTGGGCGGGCACATCATCGGCGGCGGCTTCGGCCTGCTGTCCCGGCAGTCCGGGCTCACCGTCGACTACCTCTATGCGGTCGAGGTCGCCGTCGTCCGCGACGACCACCGCGTCGAGCTGGTCACGGCCGCCAGGGACGACGATGATCCCAAGAAGAAGGCCCTGTGGTGGGCGCACACCGGCGGCGGGGGCGGCAACTTCGGCGTCGTCACCCGCTTCTGGTTCCGGGACGTTCCCGAGCCCCCGAGCGAGGTGCTGCTCTCCGCACTGGCCTGGGACTGGGCGGATTTCAAGGACAAGAGCGACTTCCACGCGCTGGTGACCGCGTTCGGCACCTACTTCCAGGAGCACCAGGACCCGGAGACCCCGGAGGGCCGCCTGTTCGCGATGCTCAAGCTGAACCACGCGAGCAACGGGCAGATCGGCATGACCGTCCAGCTCGACGCGGGCATCGAGGGCGCGAAGGAGGCCATGGACCACTTCATCCGGACGGTGGACGGCGGCATCCGGCCGACCGCCACCGAGCAGCGGAGCACGATGGGCGAGCACCCGCCGATCGCCCGGATGAAGCGGCCCCGGCGGCTGCCGTGGCTCACCGCGACCCAGTCCCTGAACGGCTCCGGCGAGAACCGGTGCGGCAAGTACAAGTCGGCCTACATCCGCAAGCCCTTCACCGACGCCCAGATCGACGCCATGTGGGACCACCTGGGCAGGGGGAAGGAGCGGTTCAAGCCGGAGAAGTACCGCAACCCCGACTCCCTGATCCAGATCGACTCCTACGGGTCGGCGATCAACGACCCGGAGCTCGCGACGGCGACGGCGGTGCCGCAGCGCGACTCGATCCTGAAGATGCAGTACCAGGTGTACTGGTTCCCGGGGGATGAGAAGGAGAAGGACTACGTCGACTGGATCCGCCAGACCTTCCAGGCCGTGTTCAGCGCCACCGGAGGGGTCCCCAAGACCTACTCCGGCAAGGGCGACCACAACACCGACGGCTGCTACATCAACTACCCCGACGGCGACCTGCCGGGCCCGGAGGCGGACGGCGCCGCCGAGCCCTGGCCCGTCCTGTACTACAAGGGCGCCTACAAGGCCCTGCAGCAGGTGAAGTCGGACTGGGACCCCCACAACGTGTTCCGGCACCACCAGTCGGTCCGCCCCAAGGGCCGGTGAGACCGGGCCGCAGCGGCGCCGCCCCTGCCCCCGGCGGCGGCGCCGCGGCCCTTCCGCCCTGGGCCGGGGCGGCGCCGCCCCGGCTCAGTCGAGTACCGCGGTGGCCTCGACCTCGACCATGATGTCCGGTTCGCCCAGCGCGGCGACGCCGATCAGGGTGATGGGTTTGACCGGGTCCACCCCCAGTTTCTCGGCGGCCCGGCCCACCCCCTCGCCCAGCAGCGGGTACTTCTCCGGGGTCCAGTCGACGACGTAGACCGTCAGCTTCGCCACGTCGTCGAAGGAGCCGCCGCATTCGGCCAGCGCCCGGCCGACGTTCAGATAAGCCTGCTCCACCTGTGCGGCGAAGTCGCCGGTGCCCACCGGGCGGCCTTCTGCGTCCCGGGCCACCTGGCCGGCCAGGAAGACGATCCTGGACCCCTCCGCGATCGCAACCTGGCGGTACACATCGGGTTTGGGCAACCCGTCCGGGTTGAACAGCGTGACGGCCATGGCCGCTCCTCGTCGTCGTCGTGAACCGATCGCGGGAAACGATAGCGGGCCGTGGAACGCCGGCCTTTCCGGTGTGTTCGGGGCGGGCGGCGCCTTCTCTCCCTCCGCTCAGGGCCTCGCCGCCGCTCCGCCGCCCCCGGCGGCGCCGGGACGGGAGAAGGGGGAGGACGCGCCCCTCCCCTTGCTCTTATGTAAGAAAATGCTTACATTGATCGCATGTCAGCGCTCGACGTCCTCTCCGACCCCACCCGCAGGCGCATCGTCGAACTCCTGTCCGGCGGCGACCTGAACGCGGGCGCCATCGCCGCGCACTTCGACACCAGCCGCCCCGCCGTCTCCCAGCACCTCGGCGTGCTCGTCGACGGCGGGGTGCTGGAGGTCCGGCGGGTGGGGACGCAGCGCATCTACCGGCTGCGGGCGGCCCCGCTCAAGGAGGCCGGCGACTGGCTCTCCGCCCAGGCGGCGCGCTGGGAACGCGCGCTCGACTCCCTGGAAACGGCTCTCGACGAAGGAACGGTATGACCACGACACCGCCCGCCGGCGCCGGCACTCTCGGCATCGGCGACGACGGCGCCTTCCGCATCCGCTTCGACCGCACCCTGCGCCACCCGGTCGACGCGGTCTGGGCCGCGCTCACCGACCCGGACAAGCTCGCGGTCTGGATGCAGGGCTGCCGGATCGATCCCCGCGTCGGCGGGAAGGTCCGCTACGACTTCGGCGAGGAGGGCGCGGCCACCGGGGAGGTGACCGCGCTGCGCCCGCCCGGCGAGGACGGCGGGGCCGCCGAACTGGAGCACACCTGGTTCTGGGACGGCCAGCCGCCCTCGGTGGTGACCTGGCGCCTGGAGCGGGCCGACTCCGGGACCCGGCTGCTGCTCACCCACCGCGAGCTCCTCCGCGAGCCCGCCGCCGACTTCGCCGTCGGCTGGCACGTCATCCTCGACGTCCTGGACCGCCACTGCGCCGGCCGCCTCTGGGACGACGTCTGGGACGGCTACGGCCCGCTCGCCGAGCACTACGCCGCCGCCTGAGCGGGCGCCCCTCCGGGCGGAACCGGGGCGCCGGCCGCAGGGGCCGCCCCCTCCCCGCACCGGGAGGGGGCGGCCGCCCGGCGGGCGCCCACCCGGGGGGCGGTGCCCGTCCCGCCCGGCCTCCTTCCGGAGGGGGCGGGAGCCGCTTCAGCGGGCGGCGCCCGAACCTCCCGCCCGGTCCGGGGCCGGCGGATCGATCCCGAGGACCGGCAGGCAGTCGCGGACCCCGGCGAGTTCGATGTCGCCGCGCCGCCGCTCGGCCCACCGCTCGCGGGTCAGCCTCCACCGCCTGATCTCCGCGGGCTCGCCGCGCCGGGTGTCCCAGGTGACGCCGTTCGGCGCGTACCCCAGGGCCTCGGAGACCCCGTTCGAGGCGTGGTTGTCGAAGAACGCGTCGCTGCCCGCCTCGCGGGCCCCGAGCCCGTCGAAGGCCAGGTGCAGCACCGCCTGCCGCATCTCCTTGCCCAGGCCGCCGCCCCGCACGTCCGGGTCGAGCCAGGAGAACGTGGAGACCGTTCCGTACAGGGCGAAGTCGGTGCCGGTCAGATCCTGCATGCCCACCGGCTCGCCGTCGGCGACCACGACGAAGTACAGGCGCCAGAGGTCCGCGCCGACCCGGCCCCGGCCGCGCCACACGCTCCGCAGCCAGCTCCACTCGCGCTCCGGGCCGTCCTCGTAGAGGGACATCGGGTCGTCGAAGGGCCACGGGGGCCCGGTGGCCACGCCCTTGCGGACCACCGGGAGCAGGCGCTCCAGGAGCTCGTCCGTCGCCCCCATCAGGGAGAGGCGGGGCGTGTGCACCCGCACGTTCAGCGGGGGGTAGGGGGACGGAGGCGGGGCGGTCGTCGGCATGGGCGCAACCCTAGGGGCGGCCGGTGCGGCGCGCATCACATTATTCGGCCGGAAGGGCGCCCCGGCCCCTCCCGCCCGGTCCGGCCGGGGTCAGGGGATGGCCTCGATCTCGCGGGACCAGCCCCAGGAGGGGATGAGGTCCCACACGATCGCCTGCCGGTAGCCGAGGGCGCTCATCCGCCCGGTGGCGCAGAGCTCCCCGACCGGGGAGACGATCCAGGTGTCCACGGCGGAGGCGTCCGCGCGCAGCCGGTAGACGAGGTGGTCGTCCTGCCGGTTGCGGAGGACCCCCCGGGGCGGGACCTCGTGCGGGGTGCGCGGGAGGACCGCTTTCTCTCCGCTCAGCGCGGTCACGGGAGTTCTCCCCGGTCGACGGCGGCCAGGTACCTCTCCGCCTCGTCCGCGGGGTAGCCGACCTCCTCGTGGAGGAGGCGGAGCGCGAAGGCGCGCGCGCCCCACCTGAGGACGAGTTCGCCTCCCCTGCGGATCTGGTAGCCGTACGGATCGTCGGAGGGGTGGTGGGAGATCACCACGCCGCCGGGGAGGGTCAGTGTGGTTCCGTACCGGCCGACCTTGATATCGGGTTCGGACATTACGCCCCCTCGATTGGGTTTCGGCACATACGGGCGAATTCGCCGTGCCCGCCGTTTCATGATTCGAGGATGGCGCTACAGTCACTGACCTGCCATAAGGGATACATCTTTGGTTCTTCTTGGAGACGCTGTAGCTGAAATGGGCCGCTTGGTTCATTCTGTATCCATGGGCGAAAAGGTTTTCGATACATGGGCGCGGTGGGGGCGTGAACTTGAGCGGCTGCGCTCCCTGGCAGGGAAGAACCAGGGAGAAGTCGGGGCGATGGTGGCCCGCTCTCGGCAGCAGATAGGAAAGCTCGAGAAAGCGACACGGACTCCATCGAGGGAGGATGCGCAGAAGCTGGACTCGGCTCTTGCTACAGGCGGGGTTCTCGAAGCCCTGTGGGTCGATATCACTCGAGTGGGCGCCGTCCCCGACGAATGGAAGGACTTCATCGCCCTGGAGCGCCAGGCGACGGAGATCCGTGAGTATCAGATGACTCTCATCCCCGGGCTGCTACAGACCTACGGGTACGCTTCGGCGCTGATGCGGCGCCCAGGCGCTCCCCGGCGCAGCGCGGAGCAGATAGAGCGGCTGGCGAAGAACCGTGTAGCGCGGCTGAGCGCTTTGGGGGACCCCCCTCCGGATCTGTGGTTCGCCCTGGACGAGGTGGTGGTGACCCGAATACTCGGGTCGCCCGAGATCATGAAGGATCAGCTCGATCACCTCATAAGGCTGACTGAGGAGGGGGTGATCCGGCTATCGTTGCTTCCGGCGAGTGCGATGATGCGCCCGGGGCTGGACGGAAGCTTCCGCGTGATGACCCTGCCGAATGCGCGGCATGTAGCACATGTGGATCACCTTTTCGGTGAGAGTCTCGCTCAGACGGTCGAGGAGGTGAACCGCTGCCTGAACACGTTCTTCGACCTGGTGGGCGAGGCGGACAGTCCTGGGCGGTCCGCGGAGCGGATCAAGGAGATCAGGAAGGGACTTCGATGAGAGGCGACCAGCGGCGCGGGTGGCACACGTCGAGCTACAGCGGTGCCAACACGAACACGTGTGTAGAGGTCAGCGAAGGGTTCAGGACCCTCATCCGCGACAGCGAGAACCGGCGGCTCGGCCATCTGGAGTTCCCCGCAGGCGAATGGGCCGCTCTGGTCGCCGACATCGACGGCCTCTGACCCGGCCGGCGGCGGTGCGCCGTCGGTCACCCGCAGGCCGGGCCGTGTCCACCCGGATCTTGGCCGAGCGCCACTGAACTGCGCCGCTTTGACCGGGTTTGCCGGAACCGGTGGCACGGTACGCCCATGCCCGGCGACCGTGCGTAACCCACCGGCCACTTCCCCGGGGCCAACGTTCACCGGGCGGTGGTTGGGACGTCCAGGCTTCCATGACGGGATGGAGCACGGTCCCGCCCGCCCCGCCGGGGCGGGCTCTCCGCTACTCCGAGGAGACCTTGCATGCCGGGCACCCCCCAGCCCCCCTCCCCCGCCCCGGGTTCCCCCTCAGCCTCCCCCTCCCCCTCCTGCTCCGCCTCCCCCGCCGCCGGGCCCGGCGCGTCGCGGCGCGGCGTGCTGGTGGGAGGCGCACTGGCACTGGGCGCCGCCGCACTGGGTACGCTCACCGCGACCGAGGCGCGCGCGGACACCGCCCCCCGAGGAGGACCCCCCATGTCCGACCCGTTCACCCTCGGAGTCGCCTCCGGCGACCCCTTCCCCGACAGCGTCATCCTGTGGACCCGGCTCGCCCCCGACCCGCTCGCCGAGGACGGCCGCGGCGGCATGCCGGACCGGACCGTCGACGTGCAGTGGCAGGTGGCCGAGGACGAGCGCTTCCGCGGCGTCGTCGCCTCCGGCTCGGTGCGGGCCCGCCCGGACCGCGCCCACTCGGTGCACGTCGAGGCCGGCGGGCTGCGCCCCGGCGCGCGGTACTTCTACCGCTTCCGCGCCGGCGGCGAGATCAGCCCGGTCGGCCGCACCGCGACCGCCCCGGCGCCCGGATCCCGCCTGGACTCCTTCGCCTTCGCGTTCGCCAGCTGCCAGAGCTACACCCACGGCCACTACACCGCCCAGGCGCACCTCGCCGAGGAGGACCTGGACCTGGTGGCCTTCCTCGGCGACTACATCTACGAGACCGGGGAGGCCGGGGAGATCGGCCGCCCGCACGTCCCCGCCCGGGAGACCGAATCGCTGGCCGACTACCGGATCCGGCACGCCCAGTACAAGACCGACGCGGGCCTGCAGGCGGCGCACGCCGCCTTCCCGTGGGCGGTGGTCTTCGACGACCACGAGGTGGAGAACAACTGGGCCGACGACACCTCCGCCGAGGACGACGTGCCCCCGGAGGAGTTCCTGCGCCGCCGCGCGCGGGCCTTCCAGGCCTACTACGAGCACATGCCGCTGCGCTCGGCCCAGCGCCCGGACCGCGCCGACATGCGGCTCTACCGCCGCCTCTCCTTCGGCGACCTGCTCGACGTGCACCTGCTCGACACCCGCCAGTACCGCAGCGTGCAGGTCAGCGACGACCGGCGCGACGACCCCTCGCGCACCCTGCTGGGGGCCGAGCAGAAGCGGTGGCTCTTCGGCGGGCTGGAGGGCTCCGCCGCCCGCTGGAACGTCCTGGCCCAGCAGGTCTTCTTCTCCCAGCGGGACTTCGCGGACGGGGCGCCGACGAATTTCAGCAACGACGCCTGGGACAACTACACGGTCGAGCGGGACGAGGTGCGCGACCGGCTGGCGGAGGCGCCCGGACCGGTGGTGATCACCGGCGACGTGCACGCCAACTACGTGTGCGACGTCAAGGCCGACTTCGGCGACCCGGACTCGGCCACCGTCGCCACCGAGCTGGTGGGGACCTCCTTCACCAGCGGCCGGGACGGCGCCGAGCAGAACCCCGGCGACGCGGTCCAGCTCCGGGAGAACCCGCACATCAAGTTCATCAACCGCCGGCGGGGCTACGTCCGCAACACGGTCACGCCCACCGAGTGGACCGCGGTCTACCGGACCCTGGACTACGTCTCCGAGCCGGGCTCCCCGATCCGCGACCGGGCCCGGTTCACCATCGACGCCGGCACCCCGGGGGTGCGGCCCCGGCCCTGACCGGCGGCCCGGCCGGCAGGGGGGGCGGGGCCGCCCCGCCTCCGCCGCCGGGCGGCGGACCGCCCGGGGAAGCCGGGGCCCATCCGACCGGGGCCGCTCCGCGGTGGCGGTGGAGTGGTCGAGCAGGCCGGGCGGCGGGTGCGCCGCGTCCAGGCCGGTGGCGGAGGCGTCCGGGGCGCGGGAGCGCTGCGCGGCCTCGGCGCTGCAGAGCAGGTCGAAGGCTCCGTCCGCCGGGGCGGCGTGCGGGCGGCCCCGGCGGCCCGCCCCCCGTCCGGGGCGGGCCGCCGGGGCGCGCTCCGCCGCCCGTCCGCCCGGTCACCCGGCGGGGGCCTCCTCCAGCTCCTTCCGGAAGGAGGTCCGGCAGGGGTCGCAGCAGAAGCCGTAGACCTCGCCGCCGTGCTCCAGGGTGAACTCGGCGGTGGCGAGGTCGATGGTCATCCCGCACATCGGGTCGTAGACCGCGCCGGGCCGAGGGCCGGGCTCGGTCTCGCCGCGCCGCCGGGCCTCGCGGAAGGACTGGCCGATCTTGAGGCCCAGGTCCTCGGAGCGCATCGGGCCGCCGAAGACGCCCACCGAGCCCTCGGGGACGCCGACGGCGTGCACCAGGGCGCGCGGCTCCCCGGCCACGCCCTCCGGGTCGCCGTCGATCTCGCCGATGATGCGCAGGAAGATCGGGATCAGGTGCTCGGCCATCTCCTTGCGCCAGCTTCCGGGGACCTGCAGCCGGACCACGTAGCGGGCCGGGTCCCCCTCGGTCCAGAGGGCGCCGCCGACCGTCCAGATCTCCTGCTCGTGCAGGACGGCCTGGTAGCAGGAGCGCATGGTGCGCTCGGCCTCGGGGTGCATGGGCTCGCCCATCAGCAGCTCGTCGACCGAGCCGAGCCGCTGCATCAGCAGGCGGCGGCGCTCGGGGTCGAGCGACCCCTTGGGGATGAAGACCTCGATGAAGAACACGGGAACCTCCTCGGTTCGGGCGTGGTCCGCGGATACATCGCAACTCCGAGTTGCGATAATGAGAATGTCGCATACCCCTACCCCGTAACGCAACAGGGAGTTGCATTGGAAGAGAGTCCGCACCGGCCGGTCGTCGGCCGGGGCCCCAAGGTGCGCGCCGCGGTGCTCGCCGCGACCATCGCCGAGCTGGCCGAGAAGGGCTACGCCGAACTGGCGGTGGAAGGCGTCGCGCGCCGGGCCGGAGTGCACAAGACCACCGTCTACCGGCGCTGGAAGGACCGGCAGGGGCTGGTCGTCGACGCCCTGTCCGAGCGCGTCGCCGACGAGGTGCCCATCCCCGACACCGGATCGGTCCAGGGCGACGTGGAGGTGCTCGCCCGCTCGCTGGCCGACACCCTCGGCGGGCCGACCGGGCGGGTCATCGCCGCGGTGCTGGGCACCGACGCGGCGCGGCTGCCGGAGGTCGCCGGGATAAGGCGCCGGGTCCTCGGCGACCGGCTGCGCCGGGCCGAGCCGGTCGTCCTGCGCGCGGTGGCCCGCGGCGAGCTGCCCGAGGGCACCGGCCCGCACGAGGTGGTCAAGGCCTTCGCCGCACCGCTCTACTTCCGGCTGCTGGTCAGCGGGGAGCCCGTCGACCGCGCGGCCGCCGACCGGGCGGCGCGGATCGCACTGGCCGCGGCGCGGGCGGGCGAGCTGCGCACCGGCTGACCGGGGGTGCGCCGCCCCGGCGCCGCGCCGCCCGGCCGACTAGAACCGGTTGCACGGCCGTGTTAGGTTCCCGACCATGCGAGTCGACGAGTACATGGAACACGATGCAGTCGGACTGGCGGGGCTGGTGCGGTCCGGTGCGGCGGCCCCGTCCGAGCTGCTGGAGGCGGCGATCGCGCGCGCCGAGCAGGTCGGCCCCGGGCTGAACGCGATCGTGCTGCCCATGTACGCCGAGGCCCGGGAGCGGGCCGCCGGCCCGCTCGGCGGCCCGCTGGCCGGCGTCCCCTTCCTGCTCAAGGACCTGTTCCAGGACTACGCGGGGGTGCCGACGTCGGCCGGCTGCCGGGCGCTGCGGCACGTGCCGGTACCGCGCCACGCCGAGGTGGTCCGGCGCTGGCTGGACGCGGGCCTGGTGCCGTTCGGCAAGACCAACGTGCCCGAGTTCGGTGCCAAGGGCGTCACCGAGTCCCGGGAGTTCGGCCCGGCCCGCAACCCGTGGAACCCCGGGCACACCCCCGGCGGCTCGTCGGGCGGGTCTGCGGCGGCCGTGGCGGCCGGGATCGCGCCGGCCGCCGGCGGCAACGACGGCGGCGGGTCGATCCGCATCCCGGCGGCCTGCTGCGGACTGTTCGGCCTCAAACCCGGGCGCGGCCGGGTGCCGTTCGGGCCGGGCATGGGCGAGCCGATGCACGGCGCGGCGGTCAACGGGGCGCTCACCCGCACGGTGCGCGACAGCGCCGCGCTGCTGGACGCGGTGGCCGGCCCGGAGCCGTCCTCGCCGTTCCCGATCGCCCCGCCGGACCGGCCCTACTCGGAGGAGGTCGGCCGGGACCCGGGCCGGCTGCGGATCGGGTTCACCGCCCGCTCGCCGCTGGGCACCCCGGTGCACCCGGAGGCGGTGGAGGCGGTGCGCGAGGCCGCCGCCCTGCTGGAGGTGCTCGGCCACGACGTCGAGGAAGCCGAGCCCGATATCGACGGCCGCGCCCTCACCGAGGACTTCACGACCCTGTGGTACGGCTCGATGGCCGCCCTGGTCGACGGGGTCCGGGAGCAGACCGGGTGCGGCGCGGAGGACTTCGAACCGGACACCCTGATGCTCGCCGCGATGGGCCGCACCCTCAGCGCGGCCGACTACGTCCGGGGCAACGAGCGCTGGCACCGGCACGTGCTGGCCCTGGCCGAGTTCCACGCCCGCCACGACCTGCTGCTCACCCCGACCATCGCCGGCCCGCCGGTGGCCGTCGGCCGCCTGGACCCGCCCCCGTGGCTGCGGGCCGCCGAGCGGCTGCTGGTCCGCACCCGCGCCGAGCGCCTGGTCGCCGCCACCGGCCTGGTCGGCACCGAGGTGGTCAACAACCTCACCGCCACCCCGTTCACCCTGACCGCCAACCTGACCGGCGTCCCCGCGATGTCGGTCCCGCTGCACTGGACCCCGGGCGACCTGCCGCTGGGCGTGCAGTTCATCGCGGCCCAGGGCGGCGAGGGGCTGCTCTTCCGCCTGGCCTCCCAGCTGGAAGAGGCCCGCCCCTGGTCCCACCGCCGCCCGGAGGGGGTGCCGGCCCCCGAGGCGCGGCACCCCGAACCGGCGCACCCGTGAGGCGGCGGTCCGGGCGCCGTCCCCGCCCGGGCCGCCGCGGGATCACTCGAAGAGGTGCACCAGCAGGGCGTTGCCCAGCAGGTAGCCGCCGAGGCCCTGGAGGGCCCAGGCGATGACCTTGCCGCCGTTCCGGGCCGACCAGGCGTCGAACCGCTCCAGGTAGGGGGAGATGAAGGAGTGGGCGAAGGTCCGGCCGAGGAACAGCACGACCGCGGGCGCCACCATGATCGCGCAGTAGAGCGCCAGCCCCGCGGCCGTCGCCGTCCAGCTCAGGCCCATGCCCGCCATGACTCCGATGGCGCCGAGGAACGGCAGCAGCGTCGCGACCTCCAGCAGCGCCGCCGCCACGGCCAGCGCCATCAGGGCGGCCGCTCCGCCGCCGCCGGTCATGGCCCGCTCCCGCCACCGGGCCAGGCGCCGGGGGCGGTCCGCCCGCCTGCGCTCCCGCCACTCCAGGACGGCGCCGCCGGCCAGCAGGGCGGCGCCGATGCCGGCCCGGAGCAGCAGGGAGGGCCCCGAGGAGGGGCCGCCCGCCGGGCCGGCGGCCCCGGAGAGCGCGGCCCCCGCGCCCAGGCTGATCAGCGCGCCGAGGAGGAAGTAGAAGACCGCGATCGTGGCCAGGTAGGCGGCGAACCGCAGCGGGCGGATCCGGCCCGGGGCGAGCATCAGCCAGACCGGGATGAACAGCGTGCCGACGCTCATGCTGTCCAGCAGCGCCAGGCCGGCGAGGATCGCGGCCAGCCCGGGGGTCACCGGTTCCCCCCGGTGCCGAACAGCCGGTCGATGTAGCCGGTCAGGGCGGCGCGGACGGCCTCGGCGCCGAACTCCCCGCCGGTGGCGAGGTGGTGCAGGGCGAGGCCGTCCACGAAGGCCGCCAGTGCGATCGCCTCGGCGCGCGGGTCCAGGTCGGCGGGGAGTTCGCCGCGCTCCCGGGCGCCGTCCAGCCCGTCGGCCACTCCGTCGATGACCTTGCGGGTGGCCTCCCGGTGGATCCGGGCCATCTCCGGGTCGGTGAGCGAGGCGGCGATGAACTCCAGCCACACCGCGAGCTCGGTGCGCCGCTCCTCGTCCAGCGGCAGGAGCGTCTCGGTCGCCTTCAGCATCAGGTCGCGGATCGGCGGCGCGAGCTCGATCTCCGCCATCCGGGCCGCGCTGCGCTCATAGACGTGCTCCACGCCGAAGCGGAGCAGGTCGGCCTTGGAGCGGAAGTAGCGCTGCACCAGGCCCACCGATACCCCGGCCTCCTCCGCGACGTCGACCAGCGTGGTCCGGGCGAGGCCCCGGCGGGCCACCGTGCGCAGCAGTGCCTCGGCCACCTGCCGCCTGCGTTCGTCATGGTCTGCGGTACGTGCCATGAAAAAATATTACCGCAATATTTTTATCGGTGCCGGTCCCGTACCGCCGGAGAGCGGCACCGGCCGGTTCCGGTCAGCCGGCCGGCGGGCGGTGGAACCCGTTGATCGAGACGTCGGCGCCCTGCGGATCGCGGAACGAGGCCGACTTCATCCCGCCCAGGTCCACCGGCGGGGAGGTGACCACCGCGCCCAGCCGGACCGCGCGCTCCAGCGCCCCCTCCGCGTCGGCGACGGTGAACTCGGCGTTCCACCGCGGGCGGCCGTCGGCGATGCCGCTGCCGTGCAGCGGCTGCAGCCGGCCCACCGCGTCCTCGAAGCCCTCGGGCGCCCCGGCCTGCCGCTCGCGGATGCCCGGGTCGACGTTGCGCTCCAGGAAGTCGCCGTACCCGGGGAGGCACCACATCAGCGCGGTCTCGCCGCCGAGGTCCGCCTTCCGCACCTTCCAGCCGAACACCGCGCCGTAGAACGCCTCCGCGGCACCGGCGGCGACCCCGACCAGGCCGCTGAAGTTCCACGACCCGGGGGCGTTCACCACCCGCGCCCCGTCCAGGCCGCGCGCCTCCCACAGGCCGAACACCACTCCGCCGGGGTCGGTGCAGAGCGCCACCCGGGCCGCCCCCTCCACCTCCCGGGGCGGGGTGCGCTCCTCTCCCCCGGCCTCCACCACCCGGCCCAGCGCCCGGTCCACGCTGCCGACCCGCACATAGGTGGTCCACCGCGCCGGATCCGCCGGGGCCGGATCGGGCATGCCGACCCCGGCGACCTCGCTCCCGCCCAGCCGGGCGGTGAACCGGTGCCCGGCCGGCCTCCCCGGGGTGAACTCCCACCCCAGCACCTCGCCGTAGAACGCGGCCGCCGCCTCGGGATCGGGCGAGGAGTGGTCCACCCAGCACGGCACACCGGCGGGGTAGCGGTCCTGCTCTGCCATGTCCGACATCCTTTCGCGGGTCCGTTCGCGCTCCGGGCCCGACGGTAGGGCGCAACGCGGCCGCTCCCGGTCCCCGATCACGCCGGCGGCCGGGGCGAGCGCTCCTCCCCCGCCTCCTGCGCGGCGGCCAGCTCGTCGGCGTGGGCCAGGGCCCAGTCGGCCAGCGCCTGCAGCGGGCCCTTCGCGAAGGTCTCGCCCAGGGCGGTCAGCGCGTAGTCGACGCGGGGCGGGGCCTCGCGGTAGCGGCGGCGTTCGAGCAGGCCGGCGGCGAGCAGCCGGTGCAGCGCCTCGGTGAGGGCCTTGTCGCTGACCCCGCCGATGGCGGCGCGCAGCTCCCGGCGGCGGAGCGGGCCCTGGGCCAGGGCGGCGAGCACCACCGGGTCCCAGGTGTGCACGAGCAGGTCGGCGGCGGCGCGCAGCCCGCAGTCGGCGATCAGGTCGTAGCAGTGCTTCCCGGACGAGCCGCTCTCCCGCGCCATGCCCCCATGGTCGCATCCGCGATGCGCACCGATCGGTGCGTGACGCCCCGCCTACCGTGGCCGCGACCGGGAGAACCCGGCGAGCGAGGAGGAACGCGATGCGGATCGGCGTATTGGGCACGGGGGCGATGGCGGAGGCGCTGGGCGCGGGCTGGGTCCGCGCCGGGCACGAGGTGGCGGTCGGCGGGAGGTCCGCGGAGAAGGCGCGGGCGCTCGCCGGGCGGCTGGGCGGCGGTGCGAGCGCCGCGCCCCCGGAGCGGGCGGCGGCCGGGCGGGACGCGGTGCTGCTCGCGGTGGCCTGGGACGGAGCCGCGGACATGCTGGCCGCCGCCGGCGCGGCGGGCGGAGCACTGGCCGGGGTCCCCCTGATCGACCCGAGCAACCCGGTCCCGCACGGCGGCGGCGTGCTCCGCATCGCGGACGGCTCGGCGGCCGAGCGGATCGCCGCCCTGGCCCCGGGGGCGCACGTGGTGAAGGCGTTCCACCTGTTCCCCGCGGCGCACTGGGCCGGGCCCGGGCCGGCCTCCGGAACGGTCGCGATGTGCGGCGACGACGCCGGTGCCCTGGAGACCGCCGGCCGGCTCGTCCGCGACCTGGGCGCGGCGCCCGCCGTCCTCGGCCCGCTCGGCCGCGCCCGGCAGCTGGAGGAGGCCGCGGGGTTCTGCATCGGCCTCGCCTTCGCCGGGTTCGACCCGTCCTCCGCCCTGCCCGGCGCCCACCGGGCGGCCTGACGCCGGGCGGCGCGAGGGGAAGGACGGGGGGGGAAGGCCCCTTCTCCCCCGGTCTTCCCCTCCCGGCGGCGGGCTCAGGGCCGGTCCGGGTCCTCGCCGGTCAGCGCGGTGCCCAGGGCGCTCCGGGCGTAGAAGACCCGGCGGCCGGAGCGCCAGGAATCCAGCAGGCCGGCGTCGCGCAGCGCGGTGAGGTGGCCGGAGACGCCCGCCGGGCTGAGGCCCAGCCGGGCCGCGAGGCCGGTGGTGGTCTCCGGCCGGGACAGCGCGGCCAGCAGCCGGGCCCGGGTGCGGCCGAGCACCGCGGCCACGGCCTCCGGCGGGCGCCCGGGCGGGGGCGACCAGAGGTCGCCGACACCGCGGGCCGGGTAGATGAGCGTCGGCTGCCAGGGCTCGTCGCCGACCACGATCAGCTCCGGCCAGACGAACGCGCTGGGCATCAGCAGCAGGCCGCGCCCGTCCAGCCGGAGCTCGCCGGGGGCGGCCGCGCTGTCCACCCGCAGGGTGCCCCGCTCCCAGGAGAGCCGGCCGTCCAGGGCGGGGAGCAGCCGCTCCAGGCCGTGCTCGGCCAGGGTCCGCGAGCGGTCGGCGATGTCGGCGTCGAGCAGGGCGCGCAGCCGGGGCCAGTGCGGCCGCACCAGGTGCTCCCAGCAGGCGGCGAGCAGGTCGGCCATGGCGTCCCGGGTCGCCGCGGCGTCGGCGAGCAGCGGCGCGGTGGCCGAGGCGGGCAGGCCCCGGCGCGGGTCCAGCAGGCAGGCCCGGAGCTCGGCTCCGACCTGCGCGGGCGGGGTGGCGCGCAACCGCTCCAGCTCCTCCTCGATGGAGGCGAGCGGCCCCAGCGGGGGCGGGGTGAGGAAGTCCGGGACGTAGCCGGGGCGCGGCAGGAGCAGCCGGAAGGGCGCCGGGTCCACCCCCTCCGGCAGCCGCGCGGCGCGCACCCACGGAAGGTGGAAGCCCTGCCGGTGCGGCTCGAAGAGGGTGTGCACCGCGGCGAAGGTCTCCCACAGCGGTGATACGGCGAACCTGCAGCGCATCAGGTCCTTGTTCCCGAAGACCACCCGTCCGCCCACCGCGCCGCCCCCTCTCCCGTGCGGGTCCCGCACCGCTCGATCATGCCGCACCGCCCGCTCGGGCCGGGCGGAGAGCGGTGCGTCGCCCGGTGGGCACCCGCCTCCCGGGGCGCGCGCCGGGAGCCGGGGCGCCCGAGCGGCCTGGACCGGATCCGCCGGCCGAGGGCCCCGGCTTCCGGTCCGAGCGGTGGAACGCCTCCGGCCGGGCGCACCGGGCGGCGGCCTCCTGAGATCCCCCGGGCCGGCCGGGGCGGCGTCCGACGGCCGCGCGGTACGTCCCTCCCGGGGGGCGAGCGGCGCGGGCAGCCGGCCTCGACGGCCGCGCGGTACGTCCCTCCCGGGGGGCGAGCGGCGCGGGCAGCCGGCCTCGACGGCCGCGCGGTCCCCGGCCGTGCGCCGCGAGCGGCCCGGCGTCCCGGGGCGGAGGCGGGCGGGCCCCTCCGAGCAGGCTCCGCCCGGACGATTCGGGTGTGGGCGAATCCGTTGAAGCCGGCGGCACGGGGCGGAAGCGTGGGGGCATGCCCGCCTCCGCGGCCGACGGCCGCTCCCCAGCCGTGCCCGAACCCCGCCAGGGGTACGCCGGCGTGCTCGCGGTGCCCGAGTTCCGGGTGCTGTTCGCCGCCGAGATCCTCTCCATCCTCGCCCAGGTCGCGGTGCAGGTCACCCTCTCGGTGCTGATCTTCGAGCGGACCGGCTCGCCGCTGCTGTCGGCGCTCGCCTTCGCGCTCGGCTTCCTGCCGCACCTGCTCGGCGCGTCGCTGCTCTCCGCGGCGGCCGACCGCTTCCCCGCGCGCCGGGTCATGACGGCCTCCCAGGGGGCGGTCGGCGCGGTCATGGCCTGCATGGCGCTGCCCGGGACGCCGATCCCGGCGATGCTGGCCCTGCTCGCGGTCAGCGGGGCCATCGCCCCGGTCTACTCCGGCAGCCGCTCGGCCGCGCTCGCCGACGTGCTGCCCGCCGGCCTGTTCCCGCTGGGCCGCTCCCTGCTCCGGATGGCCGCGCAGACCGCGCAGATCGCCGGGTTCTCCTTCGGCGGCACCCTGCTGCTGCTGGTCCGGCCGCCCACCGCGCTGCTGGTCGCCGCGGTGCTGATGGCCGCGTCGGCCGCGCTGATCGGCCTGGGCACCCCGGCCCGCCCCGCCCGGCGGGCCCCCGGGGCCGGCGGCCGGCTGCTCGGCGACTCGCTGGCCGGGGTCCGGGAGGCGTTCGCCGACCCCCGGCTGCGCGCGGCGCTGCTGCTCATCTGGATCCCGCCGGCGCTGGTGGTGTGGCCCGAGGCGCTGGCCGCGCCGCTCGCCGACCGGATGGGCGGCGGACCGATGCTCGTCGCGCTGCTGCTGACCGCGGCCCCGGTCGGCACCGTGGCCGGGGAGCTGCTGGCCGGGTCGCTGCTCAGCGCGGAGCGGCGGCGCCGCTGGATGGTTCCGGCGGCCCTGGCGGTGTTCGCGCCCTTCCCGCTCTTCCTGGCCGGCCCCGGCCCGGCGGTGGCGGTCGCCGCGCTGGCCCTGGGCGCGCTGGGCTTCGGCTACACCCTGGCCCTGGACGCCCTGCTGCTGGAGGCGACCCCGGAGGCGCTGCGCGGGCGGGTGTTCGCGCTCTCCTCGGCCGGATTGATGATCGCCCAAGGGCTGGGCTTCGCGGCCGCCGGGGCGTTCGCCGAGTTCGCCCCGCCCGGCGCCGCGGTGGCCACCGCCGGGGTCTGCGGAATCGCGGCGGTGCTCGGCCTCGGCCGCCGGTTCCTCCCCGGCCGCGCGGCGGGCGATGACTTCTCCGCCCGCCCGGGGTCCTAGAGGGGACGGAAGCGGGAAAAGGGGGCGGCACCGCCCCGGAGAGGAGCGGCGACCATGGCGGACACCGGGACCGACGAGGCCGAGATCCGCAGAGTGCTGGAGGAGCGCGCGGCGGCGATGCGCGCCAAGGACGTGGCGGCCACCCTCGCCCCGATGGCGCCCGACGCGGTGACCTACGAGCTGGCGCCGCCGCTGCGCTACACCGGCGAGGAGGCGCGCGACCCCGGCGGGCTGCGGGAGTGGTACGACTCCTTCACCGGCCCGGTCGGCGTGGAGAGCCGGGACCTGGAGGTGTTCGTCGGCGGCGACGTCGCCTTCTGCCACGGCCTGGTCCTGCTCACCGGGGAGCGGACCAGCGGGGAGAAGAACCACCTGTGGTTCCGGGAGACGGTGGGCCTGCGCAGGACCGCGGGCCGGTGGGAGATCGTGCACGCGCACGCCTCCGTGCCGCTGCAGATGGACGGCAGCGGGAAGGCCGCCCTGGACCTGGAGCCCTGAGCGCGCCGGCCCCGGCACCGCCCCGCCGTCCGGGGCGGCGCCGGGACCGCGGCGGCTCAGAGCAGGGCGACCCCGGCGGCCGCGCAGGCCAGCGCCGCGGCGCTGAGCACCGTGCGGACGCGGTTCCACCGGTTCCACGGCCCTTCGAAGCGGGCTCGGACCCGCGCCGGGTCGGCCGCCCGTCCGGCCGGCCCCGCGGCCTCCAGCGCGTTGTTCATCGGCACGTTGACCGCCGCGGTGATCAGGAAGTGCCCGGCCAGCAGCGCGAACGCCGCCCAGGCCGGCACCGCCGCGGCGCCGGAGCCGGTCGCCGCCACCGCCCAGAGCAGCGCCAGGAGCGGGGCGCCGCAGAACACCGCCAGGAACCTCCAGTTGAGGATCTTCCGGTTGATCCGCTGCATCACGTCGATGAACGCGGTGTCGGAGGCGCCGCCGAGCCCCGGCATGACGGCCGTGGTGAACGCGAAGAACAGGCCCGCGTTCAGTCCGGCCGCGATCAGGGCCGCCACGCCGGCGGCGGTGCGCAACAGGTCCGGCATGGGTCTCTCCTCCCGGCGGGCGGCCCCGGCCGGACCGCTGAACGGTCCTGATTCAACCGGATCCCGCTGAGACGGGCTATGGCTCGGCCGCTCACCCGCATACGCGAGCGTCTATGATCGGTTCCGTTCGGCGGCTTCGGGCCCCGGGGGAGGACGGTCCGGGATGGACGAACTGGCGGGCCTGCTCGACGGGCCGCGGGCGCGCGGCGCCTTCCTGCTCCGCACACTGCTCCGGCCGCCCTGGGCGATCCGGGTGGCCGACGAGGCCCCGCTGAGCCTGACCGCGGTACTGCGCGGTGAGGCGTACGTGCTCTGCGAGGGCGCCGAACCGGTCCGGATGGGCCCGGGGGACGTGGCGGTGGTGCGCTGGAGCGGCCCCTACACGGTCGCCGGCGCCCCCGGCACCCCCGTCCGGGTGGTGATCGACGCCGACCAGAAGTGCCACACCCTCTACGGCGAGCCGCTGTGGGAGTCGATGGCGCTGGGCGTGCGCACCTGGGGCGACGGCGAGGACGCGCCCACCGAGATGCTGGTCGGCACCTACCTGGTGGAGGGCGAGGTCAGCCGCCGGCTGACCGACGTCCTCCCGCAGGTGGCGCACGTGCCCGCCGGCTCCTGGGACAGCCCGCTGCTGCCGATGCTGGCGGAGGAGATCGGCCGCGACGAGCCCGGCCAGGAGGTCGTCCTGGACCGGGTGCTGGACCTGCTGCTCATCACCGCGCTGCGGTCCTGGTTCGCCGGGCAGCGCAGCGCCGCACCGGCCTGGTACCGGGCCCGCGCCGACCCGGTGGTCGGGCGGGCGGTGCGGCTGCTGCACGCCGACCCCGGGCGGGCCTGGACGGTGGCCGGGCTGGCCGGCGAGTGCGGGGTGTCCCGCGCGGCGCTGGCCCGCCGGTTCACCGCGCTGGTGGGCGAGGCGCCGATCGCCTACCTCACCGGGCTGCGCCTGGCCACCGCCGCCGACCTGCTGCGCGGCTCCGACGCCCCGCTGAGCTCCATCGCCCGCAAGGTCGGCTACTCCACGCCGTTCGCGCTCAGCTCGGCGTTCAAGCGCGCCTACGGGGTCAGCCCCACCGAGCACCGGGCCCGCGCAGCGGATCGATGACCGGCATCGCGCCGGCCCCCGGGGCCCAGGCCGCGCGGAAGTCCGCCAGGCGGGCGGCGTCGACCAGTTCGATCCGCCCGCCGATCGACCCGGCGCGGTGGTAGGCGAAGCGGCGCCCGAACGGGCAGCCGTCGAAGTCGGCCCCGACGCCGGCGCGGGACAGCCGGGCGGTGCCCGCCTCCAGGTCGGAGGTCCAGAACCCGAGGTGGTCGAAGCGCCCGGCCCCGCCGCACCCCCACGGGCTGCCTTCGGGCCCCTCGATCAGCTCGATGAACGGCGGGTCGCCGCGGGTGAAGGCGATGCGGAAGTCCCACTCCCCGATCCGGTCCGCGCGCGGCGGCGTCCACTCCACGCCCACCGCCCCGCTCAGCTCCGCCATGGCCGCCCCGATGTCGGGAACGGCGAAGCACACGTGATAGAAGCCGCCCATGACCCCGCCTCCTGAACACCGGCCGCCCTCGCGGCCGGGCACCGGCAGACCCTAGCCGGGCGGGCGGCCCCCGCACCAATAGGCGGGCCGATACCCGGTATGGGGGCGGGGCCGTGCGGCCCCGCCGCCGTTCCGCCGGGCGCGGCCCCGGGGCGGCCGCCCCTGACCGGCTCGGCGGTGCGGGCGCCCACCGGGAGCAGGGAGCGGCCGGTCAGCGCGGTTCGAGGAGGCAGAACTCGTTCCCCTCGGGGTCGCGCAGCACCACGCAGGCGGCGTCGTCCGGCTGCCCCACGTCGGCGCGGGCGGCTCCCCGGGCGAGGAGCCCGTCCACGGCCGCCGCCCGGTCCTCCGCGTACAGGTCGAGGTGGAGGCGGTTCTTGGCCGGCTTCGCGCCGTCCGCGCGGGTGAAGAAGAGGGACGGCGAGCGCCCGTCCGGCGGCCGCACCTCGACGCCGGCCGGGACGGGTTCCATCAGCTCCCAGCCGAGGGTCTGCGCCCACCACCGGGCGAGGGGCGGCGGGTCGTGCGCGTCGACGGTCAGGGCCTCCCAGGCGATTTCCATGGCGACCGATCGTACACGGGCGCATCCGCCCCGGAGCCGGCCTCGGGCGCCCCGGCCCCCCGGGGCCGGCGTGCGCGCACACCGGCCCCGCCCGCCACCGGGCGGGCACCGGTCACAGCGCCTCCAGGATCGGCCCGGCCCGCTCCTCCAGGTCGGCGGCGAGCATTTCGGAGTAGGTGGCGGTCAGGTGGTGGGCGTCCCGGTAGACCAGGACGTTGCCGACCACGGCCGGGCAGGTGTCGTCGGTGCACAGCCGGTCGTTGAGGTCGACCACCTCGGCGCCGGTCTCCGGCCGGTCCGCGGCGATCAGCTGCGGGTCCTCCTCACCGAGGGCGTCGTCGCGCTCCTTGGCGCAGCTGTCCGGGTCCGCCGGGTGCAGCTCGACGCACTCGGGGACCCGGGGCCGGGCCACCGGGGTGTCGGCGATCGCGACCACCTGGGCGCCGGCCTCCTCCAGCTCGGTCCACTGCTCGGCCATGCCCTCGGCGATCAGGCGCTTGCCCTCCTCGGTGTCGCCCGCGACGGCGCTGATCGCGCGGCTGCGCGCGCTGGTGAACACCAGGTCCGGCCGGACGTCGCCGGTGAGCCGGTCGACGACGTCGGCGTTCCAGTCCCCGCACTCGGTGTAGCGGCGGTCGTCGCCGCTGTCCCGGGTGACGGGGGCGCCGGTGAACGGGCAGGAGGACTTGGTGAAGGTGTACACCCGCCAGTTCCGCTCCCCCGCCACGGCGCGCACCGCCGGCACCCAGTGGGCGGCGTGCGAGTCGCCGACGACGGCCACCGTCACCTCGGCGTCCTCGGGGCCGTACACGCACGGGTCGGCGGTGCGGTCGCTCGGCATGGCCTGGCACTCGTCGCCGTAGACGCTGGGCAGGTCGTCCAGGGCGTCGATCGGGGCCGGGTAGACGGCCTGCCCGGTGTCGCCCTCGGGCCGCTCCTCCTCGATGGCGGCCGGGCCGACGTGCACGTCCGGGTCGAAGGCCACGTCGCGGCGCTGCTCCACCTGCTGGTACTGGATCCAGCTCGTCCCGGACACCAGCAGGGCCCCGCAGAGCGCGAACACGAGCGCGGCGCGGCCGGTGCGCAGCGCCCCGCCGGTCCGCACCGGGTCCTCCACCAGGAGCTTGGTGACCCAGGCCAGCAGCACCGAGCCGGCGCCGATCAGCACGCCGCCGAACGCGCCGAACACCTCGGTGCCGGGCAGGAAGGGCCAGAACACGATGAGCGGCCAGTGCCACAGGTAGATCGCGTACGACAGGTCGCCGACGAACCGCGCCGGGGCGGCGCTGAGCAGCCGGTAGGTCGACCAGCGGCCCTCGGTGCGGCCGGCGGTGATCACGGCGGCGGTGCCCAGCACCGGCAGGGCGGCGGCCCAGCCGGGGAACGCCACCGCGTCGTCGTAGGTGAACGCGGCGGCCGCGATGGCCAGCAGCCCGGCCCAGCCCAGGCCGGCGCGGACCGCGGCGGGCAGGGTGCGGTGCGCCGACACCATCGCCAGCACGCCGCCCGCGGCCAGCTCCCACATCCTGGTCTGCGGCAGGAAGTAGGCCGGGGCGGGGTCGGACAGGGTGAGCCAGACCGAGCAGGCGAAGGAGGCGGCGATCACCGCTCCGCCGCCGAGCAGCAGTATCCGGGCCCGGCGCAGCCGCGCCGGCAGGGCGGTCCAGCCGATGAACAGCAGCGGCCAGAACAGGTAGAACTGCTCCTCCACGGCGAGCGACCAGAAGTGCTGGACCGGGCTCTCCGCGGCGCCGGCCGCCAGGTAGTCCACCGATTCGTGGGCCAGCAGCAGGTTCTGCACGTACAGCGCCGAGGCGGCGAGCTGCTTGGCGGTGTCCAGCAGCTGGGCCGAGGGCAGCAGCGCCATGGCGGCGGCGCCGGTGGCCAGCAGGACGACGGTGGCCGCGGGCAGGATGCGCCGGACCCGCCGGATGTAGAAGCCGGACAGGGAGACCCGGCCCTGCTCGCGGGCCTCGCGCAGCAGCAGCGTGGTGATGAGGAATCCGGAGATCACGAAGAAGACGTCGACGCCGATGTAGCCGCCGGGCAGCAGCTCCTTGTCGACGTGGTAGACGACGACCAGCGCCACCGCGAGCGCGCGGAGGCCCTGGACCTCCGGGAAGAAGCGGCGCGGCGGCGCGGGGCGGGCTGCCGGGGGTGCGGGCGCGGGCTGCGATTGGGTCGGCACGGGGTTCCTTGCCTGCGTCTCGGGGCCGTCTCGGTGGGACTCGGGGCGCGCCGCATGCCCGCTGCGCGGGCGGGGCCGCCGCGGCGCGCTTCCTGGGAGTTCTCCCAGGAATGGGGATTCTCTCAGGAAAACGCGACCGTGGGTAGTCGATTAGTCGCCTGGAAGCACAGGTAGGACGAAAATTCTCGCCGGAGTGACCTGAGTGTCGCCTCGCGGACACATGCCCGCGGGCGCCCGCAGGGGCTAGGGCGAGCAGGGGCGGAGCGCCGCTCCGCGCGCCGGGCGCGGCCGCGGGGCGGCCCCGGCGCCCCTCCCCTTGCGGGCGCTCTCGGCGCCGTGATCCGGATGTCCGTTACCGGGCCTCGGGGGCCGTCCCGATCACCTGCGGCGCCCCGCCGGGGCAGGCCTCTTCCGGTGCTCCGCCCGCCGGGCCGCCCCGCCCCCGGGCCGAAAGGGAACCCCGGCCCTGAACCCGGGAAGCGGCGTCCCGGCGTGTCGCCCGCGCCGGCCGGTCCCGGGTTCCGGCGGCCGCCGGAACCCCTCGGCCCGGGGCGGGGGCTCCCCCGGTGCGGCTCAGTGCTCCATGCGGTGGTCGCCGTCGACGATGGTCAGCGCCTGCATGGCGGCCGAGGCCAGCTGGATCAGCGCGGCCCGGTCGTTCCAGGTGCAGCGGATGCGGACCGGGCCGGCGTGGATGACGGCCGTGTTGCCCCCGGTGTCGGTGACCGTCGTCCGGCCCTTCAGGTCCCCGGCGGAGAGGGTCCTGTCGTATGGCTCCATCGGCTGTTTCCCACGCTCGTCCGGGCTCTCGGTCGGGGCAACGGTACCCGCCGCACCCCGGCCCCGCCGGGCAATCGGGAAATATGCCGCTTCCGGCCGGTCCCGGACGCCCGTTCCGGAGCGCGGCTTTCCCCGGAGGCGGTGCTCCACCGGGCCACCGGGGGCCGGCAGGGGGATCCCGCAGGCGCGGAACCAAGGCGGCCGTCCCGGGGAGGGCCGAGCAGGCGGCCGCCCGCAGGAAGAGGGGGCGCGGGGGCGGGTCGGCCGGTCTCCTCCGGCGCCGGGCTCTGCAAAGGCCGCAGCAGCGCGGAGCGCCCGATCGACACGCTGAAGGCGCGGCGCGCCATCGCGGCCCGCTACGACACGCCCCCCGAGAGCCGTCTGGCCGGCCCCCGCCTGCGCGGAGCGGTGATCTGGATGCGCGGCCTCCGATGACCACCGCTCCGAACGGGCGCTAGAAGGCCCAGCCCTCCTTCTCCCAGGCCGCCTCCCAGAAGTGGAACTCGTAGGTGGTGGCGGTGGTGAAGGCCTCGCGCATCCGGGCGACGGTGGCGGCGTCGGAGCGCTCGGCGATGCCGTCGGTGATGGCGCACAGCCGCCGGGTGGAGGCGGCGAACTCCTCGTCGGCGTAGGTGGAGATCCACTCGCCGTAGGGGTGCCCGGACAGGTCGCCGGCCTTCTCCATCAGCCGGGCGCCGACGTCGGTGTAGACCCAGAAGCAGGGCAGCACCCCGGCGGCCAGCTCGCCGTACCCCTGGGTCTGGGCCAGGCCCAGCAGGTAGGAGACGTAGGCGGTGCAGGTCGGCGAGGGGCGCAGGCCGGCCACCTCGCCGACGAAGCCCTCGTGCATGGAGCTCTCCACCGCGATCGCGTCGTGCGCCGACTTGGCGAAGAAGGCGATCTCGTCGGAGCGGTCGGCCCGAGCCGCCGCCGACGCCAGGGCCCGGGCGTAGCCGCGCAGGTAGAGGGCGTCCTGGGCCATGTAGTAGTCGAACCGGTCCCGGGACAGGGACCCGTCGGCCAGGCCGCGGACGAACGGCAGGTCGTCGATGGCCGCGCGCACGCCGGCCGTCTCGTTCCACACCTCGGCACAGAAATCGCTCAAGATGGGCGTTCCCTTCGCTAGTTCGAGCTAGATCAGGTTCGACGGGTGTGATCTCAGCTCCGGCCGATGCCGACATCGGACCGGTGCACCCCGCGCCGTGCCGACGACCATACCGGGGGCCGGGACGGCGTTCCGCCCCGGGGTGCGGCGTTTGCCCGTTCCGGTGCGGGGCGGAAGGATCGCGCCATGCCCTCCTTCACCGCTCCCGACGGGACCCCGCTCGCCTACCGCGCCGAAGGCGAGGGGGAACCGCTGATCTGCCTGCCCGGCGGCCCGATGCGCGCCGGCGCCTACCTCGGCGGCCTCGGCGGGCTGGCGCGGCGGCGCCGGCTCATCGTGCCCGACCCGCGCGGCACCGGGGACTCCGGCGGCGGCGCCGACCCGGCGGCCCGCCGCTGCGACCGGCAGACCGGAGACGTCGAGGCGCTCCGCGCCCACCTCGGCCTGGACCGCGTCGACCTGCTGGCCCACTCCGCCGCGGGCGACCTGGCGGTCCTGTACGCGGCCCGGCACCCCGAGCGGGTGCGCTCACTGGTCCTGGTCACCGCCCGGGGCCGCGCCCTGGGCATCGACTTCACCGAGGAGCACCGGTGGGAGGCGGCCGCCCGCGCCGCCGTCGCCGGACTGGACGCCCCGGTCCTGGCCGTCGCGGGCGGACTGGACGGCGGCCCGCTCCCCCGGGTCGCCGCGGAGATCGCCGGGCTGTTCCCGCGCGGCGAGACGGCGGTGCTGCCCGGCGCCGGCCACTACCCGTGGCTGGACGCTCCGGAGGACTTCGCCCGCACCGTCGGGGATTTCCTGGACCGCTCCGCGCCGGTCGGCGCGGGCGCCCCGGGCGCCGGCGGGGCCGGGGCGGACCTGCCGCCGGGGCTGGCGGAGGCCGCGGCCGAAGGGCTCCCCCGCGCCGACGTCGACTTCGAGATGTACGAGGCGTTCGAGGACCCGGAGGAGACCGCCTGGTGGTTCCGGCTGTGGACCGGCAACCCCGACGCCGACGGGCGGGAGTACCGGTTCTTCGGGATGAACGGGGCGGGCGGCTACGCCGGGCTGTGGCTGGTCCGGGAGGGGCGGCCGCTGCCGGAGCAGCCCGTCGTCTTCCTCGGCTCGGAGGGCGAGCTGCTGGTGCTCGCCTGCGACCTGGGGTCCTTCCTCTGGCTGCTGGCCCAGGGGGTCGGCCCCGCCGAGGCGATGGGCTGGGGCCCCGCCGGGGACCCCTGCCCGCGCACCGCCGAGATCGCCGAGCGGTACGCCCCCGGCGGGCGGCGCCCCCCGGAGGAGATCCTGCGCCGCGCCCGGGAGGAGTTCCCGCACTTCGAGGAGGCCGTCCGCGCCCTGTGCCGCTGACCGCGCACGCCGCGGCGCCCCCGCGGCCCCGGGGGCGGGGCGGGGGCGCCGTTCCGCGCCGGTCCGGCGGTCAGCCGCTCTTGCCCGCGTAGGCGTGGTGGCTGCCGGCGCCGTAGGCCTGGGCCTGCTCGGCCCAGGCCGCCATCAGCGCCTCCTCCTGCCGGTCGCGGACGCACTTGGCCAGGTTGAAGGTGGAGGTGATGACGAACAGCACGCCCATCCCGATGAAGGCGCGCATCCAGGGGTCGATCGGCAGCAGGGCGACACCGCCGCACAGGCCCGCGCTGGCGACGCCGAAGGCGATGAGGGACTGGAGGTAGAAGGCGGGGGTGACCTTGGTGTTCAGGGGTGCGGAGCTCATGGCTCCATGGTGGCCGGGGCCGGTGCGGCGCGGATGAGTACCGCTACTCAACCGGTCCGGTGCGCTCCGGCGGGGTCCCCGCCGCAGGCGCCACCCGGTCCGGGCGGAACGCCGACAGGTCGCTCCCCGGGTCCTCGCCCAGGACCAGCCGGGCGGCGACGGCGCCCTGGTAGGGGCCGTAGGTGAGGCCGGACGCGCCCAGCCCGGTCGCCACCACCGCCCCGGACAGCGCCCGGACCGGGCCGAGGAGCTGCAGGTCGTCCCGGGAGGCCGGGCGGAAGCCCACCCGGGTCTCGGCGACCGTGGCCTCGACCAGCGCGGGGGCCAGGGCGACGGCGCCGGAGAGCACCTCCAGCACGCCGCCGACGGTCGCCCGGTGGTCGAACCCGGCCCACGGCTCCCACGTCCCGCTCAGCACCACCCGGTCCGGCGGCAGCGCCAGCAGGTACCGCCCCTCCTGGGAGAAGCGGACGACCGGCCAGTCCCGGGTCCGGACGCCGGGCAGCGCGGCGTGCACGATCTGCCCGCGCATCGGGTAGACCGGCAGGTCGACGCGGAACGGGCGGAGCAGCGCCGCCGACCAGGCGCCCGCCGCGACCACCACCGCGTCGGCGGCCAGCTCCTCGCCGCCGGCCAGCACCCCGGTCACCCGGCCGCCGGCGGCCACCAGCTCCGCGTCGCCCTTGACGTAGCGCAGGCCGCGCTCCTCGGCGGCGTTGAACAGCGCGTCCCGGGCGCGGCGGCCGTCCACCCGGGCCGCCCCCTCCACGAAGACGCCCTCGTACTCGTCGGCCAGGGCCGGGAAGAGCTCCGCCGGCCCGCCCCGGGGCAGGCGGCGGACCTCCCCCAGGCCCTCGTAGCCGGGGCGGGCGCGCAGCTCCCGCAGCAGGGCCAGCTCGCGGTCGAACCGCTCGGGGCCGGTGCCCGCGGAGATCCCGCCGACCACCCGGTAGCCGGTCGCCTGGCCGTCCTCGGCGAGTTCGCGCATCAGCGCCGGGTAGTGGGCGGCCGCCTGGAGGGCGAAGTCCCGCATCGGCGGCGGGTCCCACGGCATGGGCCAGGGGAAGACCAGCCCGGCGCCGGCCGCCGTGGCCTGTCCGACCCGGGAGGCGTCCACCAGCGTGGTGGACACCCCCCGCTTCGCCAGATGGTAGGCGGCACTGGTGCCGGCGATGCCGCCGCCGATCACGATCACCCTCATGGGTCCAGCTTGCCCCGCGCGCCTCGGGGGCGGCCAGGTCTCCGGCGGTGTGTCACGCCGGGCCGGTGCCGTCGTGCATCCGCCGCAGGATCTCGCCCTGGTCGGGGAAGGGGAACGGCGCGCACGCGTCCCTGGTGATCAGCCAGGCCTCCCCGCTGCCGCGCCCGGCGACGATGCGCTCGGCGAGCGCGGCGACCTGCTCCGGGGCGGCGATGGTCCCGGTCAGCCCCATCCCGTCGATCATGGTGCGCAGCGGGGCGATCATCGGGGTGTCGACGTAGCCGGGGCAGATCGCGTTCACGGTGGGCGGTTCGTCGGCCAGCGTCAGCGCCAGGGAGCGGACGAAGCCGATCAGGGCGTGCTTGGTGGCGGCGTAGACCTCGCCGAGGGGCGGCGCGAACAGGCCGGCCATGCTGGAGGTGACCAGGATCGACGCGCCCGCGCGGCCGCGCATCAGCGGCAGGGCCGCGTGCACCCCGTGCACCGGGCCGTGCAGGTTGACCGCGACGGTCTCGCGGTACCGGTCCAGGTCGTAGGGGATGCCCTGGTCGACGAGGCCCTCGCTGGGGCCGCCGACCCCGGCGTTGCAGAACAGCACGTCCAGGCCGCCGTGGGCCTCGGCGGCGGCGTCCACCGCGGCCTTCATCTGCTCGAAGTCGCCGACGTCGGTGCGCCGGAACAGCGCGCCGGTCTCCTCGGCGAGCGCGGTCCCGGCCCGCTCGTCGGTGTCGGCGATCAGCACCCGCCCCCCGTCGGCGGCGGCGCGGCGCACGGTGGCCGCGCCGATCCCGCTCGCACCCCCGGTGACCAGGATGCTCTTTCCGTCGAACGCGCTCATGTGCTCTCTTCTCATCAAGGGGCCGGGGCGGTCAGAAGACGCGCTTGGCGAGGGGCAGGGCGCGCATGAGGTGCGCGGCGCCCCAGCACAGCGGGAGCGCGAGCACCGCCATGGCGCCGAACTTGGCGGCCGCCGGCGCCTCCCACCCGGACAGGGCGTGGCCGATCCCCACCAGGACCAGCGAGTGCAGGAAGTAGACGGCGAAGGCGTTGGCGGAGAGGAACCGGGCGAACGGGCCCTGCCGGTCGAAGAACCGCTGGAAGAGCCAGAGCAGGAAGAGTACCGCGCCCACCGCGAAGACGCTCTCGAAGGCCGCCCCGGACAGCGAGCCCCACGCGCCGGGCAGGACGCCGGCTCCGCCGCTGACCGGGAAGAGCACGGCGGTCGCGAAGACCGCCATGGCCAGGCCGCCCCACCCCGCGGCCCGGGGGACGGAGTCGAACCAGCCGCGCCGGAAGGCCAGCGCGCCGGCGGTGAACATCAGCGCGTACTGCGGCAGGAAGTAGGGGGTGGGCAGGCCGACCACCGGCCAGTAGGTGCCGGTCGGGACCAGCAGCCGCCACAGGAAGGTGAGCGCGATCAGCCCGGCGGTGAACCCGAGCACCGCCGCGGGGCCGGGCATCCGGCCGGTGCGCCGCTCGGCGATCCGGGCCTCCCGGGGGGCGCGGAACCGGCGGATCAGCAGGTGGGCGAGGCAGAAGACGAGCAGCACCTCGACGAACCACATCGGTCCGGCGTCCCAGCTGAAGATGTAGAAGAGCCAGTAGGGCAGCTCGTCGGCGGCCAGCTCGGTGTAGATGCCGTAGGTGAGCAGCGGCCGCATCAGCAGCACGAAGAGCAGCAGCGGGATCCCCAGCCGGACCAGCCGGTCCAGGAGGAAGGGCCGCGCCCCCTTGCGGTCGGCCGAGCCGGGGGTGAAGAACCCGGAGATCAGGAAGAAGAACCCCATGAAGAAGGCCTGGTTGAAGATGACCAGCAGGTCCAGCGCGACGCCGGAGGGGTCCTGGGCGGGCTCGGTGTAGAACCAGGCCGGGATGTTGCCGTAGGTCACCGCGCAGTGGTGCAGCACGACCAGGACCGTGAGCAGGATGCGCAGGTTGTCGATGTAGGCGAGCCGGGGCCGCGGCGCCGGCCCCGGGGATGCGGGTGCGGGCCGGACGCCCGGCGCGGATCCTGTCGTCATGGTGCTGCCTCTCCCCCGTGCAGGGCGGTGAATGTGGTCGTGCGGCCGATTTTCTGGCCGCTCGGCCAGATTCTTGCACGGGCGGCCGGAAAATGCATCGGGGTTTTCCCGGATCCGGTGCCCGGGGGCCTCCCCCGGCCGCCCCGGGAGGTTTCCCGGTGGAGTCCGCGCCGCCTGCGATGAGTCCGGCGGCCGGCGCCGGTCCTGTCCGCAACGGGGGAGCACCCCGGGGACCCCGCGCCCTCCGGGCCCGGCGCGGCCGGGGCGGGGGAACACGGAGGAGGAGCCCTATGACCGGCACGAGCGGAGCGGCCGATCCGGAACCGGCGGCCCGGCGCGGAGCGGACCTCTGGCCGCTGATCCGCGCGGAGCGGGCCGCCCTGGCGGCCGGCCTCGCCGATCCGGCCGGCGAGTGCTGGGAGCCGCCATCGCTGTGCGACGGGCTGAGCGTGCGCGAGGCAGTGGCCCACCTCACCGCGGGGGCGACCCTCGGCCCGGTGCGCCGGCCGTCCGGGGTCGTCCGCTGCCGGTTCGGCTTCGACGCGCAAGTGGCCATGCGCCTGGCCGAGCAGCCGGGCTCCGGGCCGGCCGAGACGCTGGAGCGGTTCCGGCGCGCCGTCCCGAGCAGGACCGGGCCCCCGCTGCCCGCCGTGGCGATGCTCGGCGAGGCGGTCGTGCACGGCGAGGACGTCCGCCGGCCGCTGGGGATCCGCCGGGACCTCCCGGTCGGCGCGGTCACCCGGGTGGCGGAGTACTACAGCGGGACCGACATGGTCGTCCCGGCCGAGAGCCGCCTCGGCGGCCTGCGGCTCGCCGCGGACGACGGCCCGTTCCGGACCGGCCCCGGCCGCGCCGCAGATGAGGGCGCGGCGGGCTCAGGTGCAGCGGCGGAGCCGGGCCGCCGAACGGCGGGGCGGGCCCGCCCCCTCCGCCGCCGGCGGACTTCCGCGGCGGCCCGCGCGTGCGCTTCAGCCGGGGGCGCGGACGGCGTGCTCGAACAGGTCCGCCAGCTCCCGTGCGTGCTCCTCCAGGTCGTGCTCGGGATAGAAGACCCAGTAGCCGAACATCGCGTCGATGGAGGCCTGGAAGGTGACCGCCATGACCCGGCGGTCGAAGCCGCGGAACGCGCCCTCCTCCTGCCCCCAGCGGAAGATCTCCTCCAGGTTCCGGTAGAGGTCCTCGTTGCCGGCGACGCCGTAGCGCGGCTCCCCCTCGGTGTCCCGGGAGCCCAGGAAGATGCTGCTCAGCGCGAGCAGCTCGGTGCGGTGCCCGCGCATGTAGCCGGCCGCGGTGGTGATGTAGGCGCGCAGCGCCCGGACGGGGTCGGGCTGGGCGGTGACGGCGGGGGCGACCGCCTCCGCCACCTTGGTGTACACCTGCACGACGACCTCGTACAGCAGCTCCTCCTTGCCGGCGAAGTGGTAGGAGATGACGCCCTTGCTGATGCCCGCGTGCTTGGCGATGCGGGCCAGCGAGGAGTTGGCGTAGCCCTCCTCGGAGATGGTCTCGATCGCCGCCTGGATGATCTGCGCGCGCCGGGCCTCCTCGATGAAGGACCGCTTCTTCTGCTTGTCGGTGCCGCTCTCCTGGCCGCCCTGGCGATTTTCTGGCCGCATGGATGAAAACTAGCAATCCCGCGGGGCGGAGGGGCGCCTCCGCCCTTCCGCGGCTGTCCTGTCGCATGCGGCCTGCTCGATTCTCCTCCGAGCCGCTCGCTCGTGGCCGGATTCTCCAACGGTCCGCCCCCTCTCGGCCGGCCCCGGAACGCTCGGAGCGCGTCGGCGCAGGCCGAAGGGGTGCGCGGCCATCGCGAGCATCCGCCGATCACCGGGCAGGCCGGACGGGACGACGCCGGCGAGGGAGCGGATCGTTGGAGGATCCAGGGTCGGCCCGTCTCGAACGATCCGCTCAATGCCCCGCTCAGAGGCGTGCATGGCGAGCAGATCGAATGAGGCGGGACAGCGGCTCCGGAGGCGCCGGCGCGCGGAAGAGCGCACATCGGGACCCCGCCGCGGCGGCCGGCCCGGTTCGGCGGAGCCCTCCGGGGCCGCCCGGCCGCCCCGGTCCGCACCGCCCCGGCACGCCCGGATCATCGGACCGGTATTGATATACCAGCCGTTCTTCATCGCCCGCCGGGAGCCCATCGGCTAGGGTTCGGGCATGGTTCGCACACCTCTCACCGAGGGCCAGCGGGACCGGGGCCGGGCCCTGGGCCAGGTCCTCCGCGCGGCCCGGGCCCCGCGCACCGCCGCCGAGGTCGCCCAGGCGGCCGGCGTCTCCATCGACACCCTGCGCAAGATCGAGCGCGGCGCCATCCCCAACCCGGCCTTCTTCACCGTCGCCGCCATCGCCGGCGCGATCGGCCTCGACCTCGCCGACCTGGCCTCCCGCCTCCCCCCTGCGGACGAGGCCGCCGACCCCCCGGCCTCCGGCGCCCGCGCCTCCTGAGGCCCTCGGCCGGGGCGGGGCCGGGGATCATCCCGCGCGCTGCCCGCATGCTCCGCCGGACTCCGCCGTGCACGGCGGTAGAGACCGATCGCCCCCGGCCCCCTTCTCCGCCGCCGGCGCTTCCGCCCCGGCGGGCCCGGAGCGCGCCGCCCGGAGGGGCTCCTCCTCGCGGCGTCAGCCTCCGTCCCGCTCCAGGTCGAGCAGGAAGCGCTTGCGGTCCACGCCCCACTCGTAGCCGGTGAGGCCGCCGTCGGCGCCCACCACCCGGTGGCAGGGGATGACGACCGCGATCGGGTTGGCGCCGTTGGCCGACCCGACCGCGCGGGCCGAGGACGGGCCGCGCCCGATCCGCTCGGCCAGTTCGCCGTAGGTGACCGTCCCGCCGTAGGGCACGGCCGCCAGCTCCGCCCACACCTGCCGCTGGAAGGCGGTCCCGGACGGGCGCAGCGGCAGGTCGAAGCCGGTGCGGCGGCCGCCGAAGTACTCCCGGAGCTGGCGGGCCGCCTCGGCCAGCACCGCGGCGTCCGCCGGTCCGCCCGGCGCCCCGGGGCGCTCCTCCAAGAGCAGCCGGATGAGGGCGCCGTCCTGTGCGACCAGGGTCAGCGGCCCCACCGGGCTGTCCAGCACGGCGTGCGCGGGTCCGGCCGCGCCCGTCTCGTTCTCTGCGGTCTCGAGCTCCATGGGAACGAGTCTCGCGCCCCGGGCCCCCGGGTGCTAGCGGATATCGGACGTCTGCGTCGCGGCGTCCGCGCCGATGTCGTGCCTGGCCCACACGTTGGCCTCGGTGTAGTGGCCGGTGCCGGAGTGGCGGTCCAGGGACAGCGGCGACAGGCCGCCGGGGATGACGTACTCGCCGGAGGAGGGGAGGTCCATCCGCGCCCACCCCTCCCACTCGGCGATGGTCCCGGTCACCGTCCGGGACCGCTCGCAGGTGTGCAGGATGCGCGCGCCGGCCTTCCAGTGCACCCGCAGCCACGGGTCGAACGGCGCCTCGCCGCCGCCCTGCGACCACCCCGCGTAGGTGCTCATCGGGATCAGCGGGTAGCGGTGCTTGAGGGTGGGGCGCAGCGGCACGATCAGCGCGGACAGCCCGCGGGCCGCCGCGTTCTCCCGCAGCGCCCCGGCCACCGCGGTGCTCAGCCCCTGGCGCCGCCGGTCCGGGACCACCGCGATCAGCAGCGACGCCGCCACCGTCGGCGCCCGGCCCGCGTCGTGGTCGTCCACCGCCTGGGAGAGCGCCCAGTCGAAGCCCTCGTCGGGCAGGTCGACGTCGGGCTCCTGCCAGCACAGCGGGACCGAGGCGCCGCGGGCCACGACCCGCCCCTCGTCCAGCAGCATCACCTGGTACTCGGGGAACCCGGTCTCCAACCGGTCCCACAGCCGCTCCGCCACGTCGTCGTGGCGGACGAACTCCGGGCCGGGGTTGAGGTCCGGCCGGTCCAGCGCCGCGGCCAGGTCCGGCCGCTCCGCCAAGGTAACGGTCTGCATACCCCGCACTCTGTCACCGTCCGCCCGCTCTGACCAGCGGCCGTCCCGGCGCGCCCGCCCCGGCGGCCCGGCGGGGGCGGGGCGCCCGTAGGATCGCCGGGCCGTCCAGCGAGAGGGAGCGGGCATGACCGCCGAGGCGCATGAGCAGACCGAGATCACCGGTGAGGCCGAGCTGCGCGAGCTGCTCGGCGAACCCGCGCGGCGGGCCCTGGACAAGGAGCGCTCCGCCCTGGCCGACGTCGACCGGGAGTGGCTGGCCGCCGCCCCGTTCTGCCTGGTCGCCACCGCCGACGCGAACGGGGCGTGCGACGTCTCCCCCAAGGGCGACCCCGCCGGGAAGCTCGCCCTGGTGCTCGACGGCACCACCATCGCGATCCCGGACCGCCCCGGAAACCGGCGGGCCGACGGCTACCGCAACATCCTGTCCAACCCGCACGTCGGGCTGATCTTCCTCATCCCCGGCCGGGGCGACACCCTGCGCATCAACGGCCGCGCCCGCCTGGTGAAGGACGCCCCGTTCTTCGACGGGCTGGCGGTCGGGGGCCGCCGCCCGAAGCTGGCCATGGTGGTCGACATCGACACGGTCTTCCACCACTGCTCCAAGGCGTTCCTCCGCTCCGAGCTGTGGCGCCCGGAGACCTGGGGGCGGGACGCGGTCCCCTCCCGGCCCCGCATCGCCAAGCGGCTGGAGAGCCCGGACGTCCCGCTGGAGGCGCTGGAGGAGTACTACGGGCCCTCCTACGCCGACCGGCTCTACTGACCCCTCCCGCCGACCGGCGCGGAGCCGGAACCGCCTCCGGTGCGTCCGATGCCCCGGAGGTGGTGGAGGGACATGGAGCGATTCGACGGCCCGGCCGCGTCCCGGGGCGGGCGCGCGGGGGCGGAGGGCCCCGCGCCCGGCGGCCCCCGGCGGCCCGCCCACATCGCGATGGCGGGCATCCCCGCGGTCAGCCACGTCATGCCGAGCCTGGAGGTCATCCGGGAGCTGGTCTCCCGCGGCCACCGCGTCACCTACGCCAACGACCCCCGCGTCGCCGGCCTGGTCGCCGCGACCGGTGCCGAACCGGTCCGCTACACCTCCACCCTGCCGGTGGGCGGCCGCTCCTGGCCGGAGGAGCCCGTCGCCGCGCTGGACGTCTTCCTGGACGACGCGATCGCGGTCCTGCCCGAGATCCGCCGCGCCTACGAGGACGACCGGCCCGACCTCTTCCTGTACGACATCGCCGGCTACCCGGCCCGGGTCCTCGCCGAGGCGTGGGGGATCCCCGCCGTCCAGCTCTCCCCGACCTACGTCGCCTGGAAGGGCTACGAGGACGAGGCCCGAGCGGGGCTCCGCGCGCTCCCCGGAGCCGGGGCCCACTACGCCCGGTTCGACGCCTGGCTCGCCGGCCAGGGCGTCCGGCTGGGGGCGGAGGAGTTCACCGGCCGCCCGCGCCGCGTGCTGGCGCTGATCCCGCGCGCCATGCAGCCCTTCGCCGACACCGTCGACCCCCGGGTCGTCGACTTCGTCGGCCCCTGCTTCGGCGACCGCGCCGAGCAGGGCGGATGGCGCCCGCCGGCGGGCGCCGAGGGCAAGAGGACGCTGCTGGTGTCGATGGGCACCTCCTTCACCGACCTGCCCGGGTTCTACCGGGAGTGCCTGCGGGCCTTCGGGGCCCTGCCGGGCTGGCACGTCGTCCTGCAGATCGGCGGCGCCACCGACATCGGCGCGCTCGGCCCGATCCCGGACAACGCCGAGGTGCACCGCTGGGTGCCCCAGCTGGCGATCCTGGAGCAGGCCTCGGCGTTCGTCACGCACGCCGGCATGGGCGGTGCCGGGGAGGGGCTGTACTGCGGCGTCCCGATGATCGCGGTGCCGCAGTTCGGCGACCAGTTCGTCAACGCCGACACGCTGCAGGCCCACGGGGTGGCGCGGCGCATCGACACCGCCGAGGCCGGCGCGGAGCGGCTGCGTGCGGCGCTGGAGGAGCTCACCTCCTCCCCGGCGGTCGCCGCGCGGCTGGCCGCGTTCCGGGCCGAGCTGCGCGGCAGGGGCGGGGCGGCGAAGGCCGCCGACCTGATCGAGGCGGAGATCGGGGAGGAGCGGGCGGCCGCCCCTCCCGCCGGGAGCGGGCGCGGTCCAGAGACCCCCTGAAAAGCGGTATAAAAAGTGCGAACAGGGCATCGTCCGGCCCTGGGCGACGAGGAGGCCTGTGATCGCGATCGCCGATGTTCCGCTGCCCTACCTGATCGGCGCCGACCTCGCGGCGGTCGTGCTGCTGGCGCTGCGCGGCATCACCCTGGTGCCCGCCGCCCGGCGGCTGCACGCACTCGGTGTCGTCGGGGTGTTCTCGCTGGTCCCGTGGCTCTGGTGGCTGGGCCTGCAGGACCTGCGCTCCACCCTCGTCTGGGCGACCGCCCTCCCGCTGATCATGCTCGTCGGATCCCTCGGCCACACCGGCTACCTGCGGCGCTACTACGCCACGCCGGCCGGGGAGCGGCCCGCCAAGCCCGGACCGCGGGACTGGGTGATCGCCCTGCAGATCACCGCCGCGGCGGTGGCGGCCGTGATCGGCGCGGTGCTGCTGCTGCAGGGCGTCGCCCTGCCGAAGCGCGGCGGGTGAGGCGCCGGGCCGCTCAGGCCCCCGTGCGCGACTCCAGCAGAGCGGCGATGCCATCGAGCACCAGCCCGAGGCCGAAGTCGAAGTCGGCGGCGGGGTCGTGCGAGGCCTCGTACCGCTCCCCGACCGCCGTGCCGACCCGGGCCGCCACCGGATAGGCCGACGGGTCGGCGATGCGCTCCAGCTCGGGGGCGTGCTCCTCCCACCACTCCCGGTCGGTGCGGCCGCTGGCGGCGGCCGCGTCCGCCGCGTCCACCGCGCCCCGGGCGGCGCCGTGCACGTAGTCGGAGAGCAGCGCGATCGCGCCGTGCATCTCCACATCGCTCAGCCCGAGCCCCTCCAGGGCGCGCAGCTCCCGGTCGTAGCGGACCATGCTGTTCGGCCCCAGCACCGGGCGCCCGGTCGCCACCTGGAGCATCCACGGGTGCCGCAGGTAGAGGCCGTGGTTCTGCCGGGCGACCGCCTCCAGCCGGGCCCGCCAGCCCTCCCCCGCCTCCGCCGGGTCGGGCAGCTCGCCCCGGACCGCGTCCAGCATCGCCTCGGCCAGCTCCGCCTTGCCGGGGACGTAGGTGTAGAGCGACATCGCGCCCACGCCGAGCCGGTCGGCGACCTTGCGCATGGACAGCGCGTCCAGCCCCTCGGCGTCGGCGATCTCGACCGCCGCGGCGACGACCCGGTCGGCGTCGAGCCCGGTCCGTCCCTTCCGGGCCGGGCCGGCGGTGCGCCAGAGCAGTGCGAGGGTGCGCGCGGGGTCCCCGCCGCCGTTCCGGGTGGCCATCGCGGCCGCTCCTCCCGATCGTTCCGGTGCCGTCGCGGAAATGCTATCGTACGCCGTACCATCAAATTCCGTACGTTGTACGATCACATGGGAGGCCCCGTGCGCATCCGCAGGTTCTCGGTCGCGCTGCCCGTCCCCGACCCGACCGCCGGCCGCGACTTCTACGTGCGCCACTTCGGCTTCAAGGCCGTCGTGGACAACGAGTACGTGGTCAAGCTCCTGCACCGCGACCCCTCCTACGAGCTGGTCCTGACCCCGGGCCCGGACCGGCGGGGCGCCGAGGGGGCCGTGCTCGCCCTCGAGGTCGACGACGCGGCCGCCGAGCAGGAGCGGCTCCGCGCCGAAGGCGTCGAGATCACCGTCCCGCTCCGCGACGAGGAGTGGGGCGAGCGGCTGTTCCAGGTCGCCGACCCCAACGGCGTCGTCGTCCAGCCCGTCCAGTGGATCGGCGAGCGCCCCGGCGACGCCTGATCCGGCGCCCCCGGCCGCCCCCGGCCGGGGGCGCGGTCCCGCCGCTGCCGGGGTTCCGCCGTGCCAGGGGCGGATCGGCCGGGCCCGCCGAGCCGACCGGAGGGCGCACATGGTCACCGGCCTCGACGCCGTGGCGCTCTGCGTCGACGATCAGCGGATGACCGCCGACTTCCACACCGACGTGCTCGGGCTCGCCGTCCTCGGCGGCGCGGAGGCCGCGCCCGGCGAGCGCCGGTTCGAAACCGGTCCGCCCGGCGGCGTGCCGCGCATCGTGCTCTACCCCGAGGACGGCCGGGAAGGACCCCGGGAGGCGCCGCCGTCCCCATCCTGAAGTGCGACGGCATCGAGGCCGCCGCCGGGCTGGGGCCCAGGGCGCCGATGCGGAGGACCGGACCGCCGGGCCGCGGGGCACCCGCACCACGGCCACCGGCCCGGACGGCGACGGGATCGCCGCCACCGGGGAGTGAGCCGCACCGGTCCGTGGTCCCGCTCCGGTCGGCCCGGCCCGCGATCTCCGCCCGGTCGCGCGCCCGCGGCGGGCGGGCTTCCGCGGTCGCGGTCAGGCGTCCGCCGGGCCGGCGTGGTGGCGGGCCGCCTCGGCCGCCAGGTCGGCGAGGAGGGAGCGGATCCCGGGAGGGGCGACGACCCGCACGTCGGTGCCGAACTGGAGGAGCTGGCGGGCGGCGCCGCGCGCCGGGTAGCCCAGCTCCACCGGGACCCACTCCCCCGGCCCGCCCTGGTCTTCCCGGGCGCCCCGCTCCCCGTCCGGGGCCTCCCCGTCCAGGACGGAGAGCAGGAACAGGTCGGTGATCCGCCGGAACATCTCCAGCCGCTCGCGCCGCACCAGGGCGCGCACCCGGATGTCGGGCGGCCGGTGCTCCACCCGCCGGCGCAGCTCGTGCCAGAGCTCCTCGGCGTCCACCCCGGGGCGGCGGCGCACCGGCTCGTCCACGAGGCCGGCCCGCACCATCCGGTCCACCCGGAACAGCCGGGGCTCCCCGTCCCGGTCGGCGACCAGGTACCAGACCCCGGCCTTGGCCACCAGGGCGTACGGGTCGACGGTGTACTCGCGCGCCTCGGCCGAGCCGCTGCTCCGGTAGCGCAGCCGGAGCCGGGCGTCGGCGAAGAGCGCCTCCTGGAGCACGTCCAGGTCGATCCGCCCGCGCGGGGCCCGCGTCCACCGGTCGGGGTCGACGATGATCCGGGTGCGCGCCAGCTCGGCGGCGGGGCGGTGCGCCGCGGGCACCGCGGCCATCAGCTTGCGCAGCGCCGAGGCCATCGGCCCGTCCAGCCCCAGCTCGCTGTGGGTCCCCCGGGTGGCCAGTACGAACAGCGCCCGCGCCTCGTCGCCGGTCAGCCCGGGGACGTCGGTGCGGAACCCGGGCAGCAGCGCGATGCCGCCGTTGCGCCCCCGCTCGGCGTAGACCGGCACCCCCGCGGCCGACAGCGCCTCCACGTCCCGGTAGATGGTCCGGGCCGACACCTCCAGCCGCTCGGCCAGCTCCCCGGCGGGCATCCGGGAGCGGGTCTGCAGCAGCAGGAGGATCGAGAGCAGCCGGTCGGACTTCACACCGCCCATCCTGCCCTGCGGGGACGCGCTCCGCGGCCCGCCCGCCCGCGCCGCGCGGCCCCCGGCCCGGGACCGGAGCGGGGCCGGGGGCCTTCCGGCGGGCTGCCGGCGGACCGTTCCGCGCGGCCGCCCCGCCCGGAGGACGGAGGGCTGACACGCCTCCCCCACCTGCGCCGACGCGCCCGCCGGTGGGATGATCGTGGAGTCCCCGCCACGGCCGACCGGGACGCGGGGACGGCCGACGATGCTGGGAGGAAGCCGTGACCGAGACCATGATCGACGTCGCCGCACATCTGGACGCGCCGGCCGAGCGGATCTGGCCGCTGCTGGCCGAGGCGGACGGCGTCCGGCGCTGGTACGCCTTCGACGGCGCCGAGCTCGATCCGGTGCCCGGCGGCACCGTGGTCTTCCACTGGAAGGAGCACGGCGACTACCGGGGCGTGGTGGAGCGCGTGGTGCCCGGCAGCCTGCTGGCGCTGCGCTGCTCGCTGTTCCCCGGCGCCGAACCGGAGCCGGGCAGCGCGACCCTGGTGGAGTTCCACGTCGAGCCGGACGGCGACGGGGCGCGGGTGCGCATCGTCGAGACCGGTTTCGCGGCCCTGAACTGCACCGAGGAGGAGCAGCGCCTCCGGGCCCGGGAGAACTCCGAGGGGTGGCGGGCCGCCCTGGAACTGCTGCGGGGGCTGGTGGAGGACGGGAAGGGCGCCCGGTGAGCCTCTGCGGGCCCGCAGGCGCACATGAGGGGGATGAACCTCCTGCGAGAGCCGGATGGCCCGGGCGCGCAGGCCCGGGAGGCGGCCCGGTTCCCCGCCTCCGGTCCCGGCCGGGCTCCGCGCGCTTCCGCGGGCGCGTCCGGAGCCCCGGAGCGCGGACGGCCGGGCCGCGAGGGGCTGCGGAGCGAAGGGCGGGGCCGCCGCCTCGGTCCCGTCTCCGCGCCGGCGGGGCCGATCCGCACCCAGGCGCGGGTCTGGCCGGCCCGCCCCCCAGGCGGCCGCTGCGGGCGGGGCCTCCGCCTCCCCCTCCCGCCTCTCTCCGGGCTTCGGCGGGCGCCGACCGGGCGGGGCCGCGGCCCCGCCCGGTCGGCGCCCGCCTGGGGGCGGGCCGCGATGTCAGTCGTCGATCGCCTGGTAGAGCGTGGTCCAGAAATCGTGGATGAGCCGTGCCGGGTCCGGTACGGACATCCCGACCTGGGTGAGCAGGATTCCGGTGAGCCGGTTGCCGGGGTCGGCGTAGGTCGAGGTGCCGGCTCCGCCGTCCCAGCCGAACTGGCCGATGGGCGCGTAGTCGCCGCGGTGGGTGCGCACCGCCATGCCGAGGCCCCAGCCGCCGTGCTGGCCCTGGCCGAACGACACGTGGACGTTGTCGGAGGCCATGGCGTGCCGGGCGGCCCGCTGCCCGGCCGTGAGGCGGTCGGTGGTCATCAGCTCGACGGCGGGCCGGGACAGGATCCGCTCGCCCCGGTGCATCCCGCGGTTCAGCAGCATCCGGAAGTAGGCGTGGTAGTCGTCGGCGGTGGAGACCAGGCCGCCCCCGCCCCCCGGGAACGCCGGGGGCCGGCTGTGGCGCCCGCCCTCGGCCTCGTCCCACACGTGGAACTCCCCGGTCCGCGGGTCGGGGGCGTACAGGGGCGGCAGCCGGTCCATCTTGCCGGCGGGCACGTGGAAGCCGGTGTCCTCCATGCCCAGCGGCCCGAAGACGCGCTCGCGCAGGAACGCCTCGAACGGCTCGCCGGTGACCCGGGCGACGAGCACGCCCACCAGGTCGGCGGCGATGTGGTACTGCCAGCGCTCTCCCGGGTGGTGCGCCAGCGGGAGCGCGCCCAGGCGGCGCATCCACTCGTCCGGCTCGGGCATCGGCTCCGGCAGGTCGGGGGTGAGCCCCTGCTCGAAGACCGCGTTCATGATCGGGGTGCCCAGCGACGTCTGGTCCATGCCGAGCCCGAAGGTGGAGGTCAGGATGTCCCGCACGGTGATCGGCCGGCGCGCCGGCACGGTGTCGTCGAGCGGGCCGTCGGGCCGCTTCAGCACCCGCCGGTCGGCGAGCTCGGGCAGCCACTCCTCCGCCAGGTCGTCCAGGCGGATCCGGCACTCGTCGAGCAGGACCATCGCCGCCGCGATCGAGACCGGCTTGGACGTCGAGGCCATCCGGAAGAGCGTGTCCCGGCGCATCGGCGCGCCGCCGTCGCGGCGCATCGTCCCGACCGCTTCGACGTGCGTCTCCTCGCCCCGGCCGATCAGGGCGACGAGGCCGGGGATCCTGCCGGACTCGACGTGCCGCTCCAGCACGTCGCGCACTCTGCGCAGCCCGGTCTTGGAGAGTCCTCCGCCGGCGTTTTCCATCATGGTTCTCCTTCGGTGCTCGATCTGGGGGGCGCCGGTGATCCCGGGGCCCGCCGGCCCCGCGGAGGCCGCGGGGCCGGGCGGTGCGGTCAGAGGCTGCGGGCGGTGATGTCGCCCTGCACGGTGGTCGCGTGGATCTGCAGGGCGGCCCCGGTGCCGCCGGCGCCGGTCAGCGCGTTGCGGATGCGGCCGTGGTCGGTGCCGGCGTCCAGCGAGGCGGGGACCCCGGCGGCGGCGCCGACCGTCACGTCGCCGGACATGGTGGCCAGTACGAGTTCGCCGGAGGCGGCCTCGGCGATGTGGATGTCGCCCTTCCGGGTGCTGATCCGGGAGGAGCCGGTCAGCCGGCCGACCGAGACGTCGCCGAAGGCGGTCAGCCGCACGCCGGCGGCCTCGTCGATCTTGACCCCGCCGTCCGCGCCCTCGCAGTCGACCTCGCCCAGGCGCCCCACGCCCCGGAACCCGGCGCAGGCCGACTTCGCGTCGACGCGGGAGCCGGCGGGCAGCCGGACCGTCACCTCGACGGCTCCGGAGGGGCCGGTGAACCGGTTCTTCCCCGCCGGGGCCTGGATCCGCAGGACGCCGTCGCGGTAGGCGGTCTCGGTCTGCTCGGCGGCCGCGGCGTCGCGGCGCCTGGCGGGATCGGCGGGCCGGACCTCGACGACGGTGTCGGCGCGGTCGGCGGCGATGATCTGGATGCGCCCGGCGGGGATGTCCAGGACGGCGGAGATCGGGGCGGGGGTGTCGAACGTCTGCATCGTGTCCTCCTGCTGCGCCTGCTGTTTCCGATGTTGGAAAAGCTACGTTGCCTTTACGTATCCCGCAATCACTTCATTGCAGTGCTAGTGCATAAGGGCAGGTAAAAGCATGTATTTCGTTGCACTGAGTGTGGAATCAATGCAATGTGAAACGGCCTCTTGTTGCTTTGAGGTGTGAATGAACGCTACGCTCGCGGTGCAAGGGGAGACGTGAAGGGAGACCGCTGTGCGGGGAGGAAGACTCACCCAGCCCGAACGCCAGCAGATCGCAGCGGGGCTGGCCGACGGCCTGGCCTACGCGGAGATCGCCAGGCGCCTGGAGCGCCCCACCTCGACGGTCACGCGCGAGGTGATGCGCAACGGCGGCCCCACCGCCTACCGCGCCGACCTGGCCCAGCGCGCCGCCGAGCGCCGCGCCCGCCGGCGCAGGAGCACCCCGCCCCGGGAGCGGCAGGGCCCCGGGCGCGACGACGAGGCCGTCCGCGAGTACGAGGAGGCGTTCACCACCCTGCTGATGCGGCAGGGCCTGCCCAAGATGGCGGCCCGTGTCCTGGCCTGCCTCTTCATCGCCGACACGGTCAGCCTCACCGCGCCCGAGCTCGTCCGGCGCCTCCAGGTCAGCCCGGCCTCGGTCTCCAAGGCGATCGGGTTCCTCGAAGAGCAGGGCCTGGTCCGCCGGGAGCGCGAGGAGGGCCGCCGCGAGCGCTACTCCGTCGACGACGACGTCTGGTACCGGTCGACGGTCGCCGGCGCCCGCGGCACCGCTCAGATCGCCGAGATCGCGCGGCAGGGCGTCGACATCGTCGGCCGCGGAACCCTGACCGCCGCCCGCCTGGAGAACGTCGCCCGCTTCAGCGAGTTCGTCAGCGAGAGCATCCTCCGCGCCGCGGAGCAGGCGCGCGAGGTCCTGCACAGCAGGCCCGAAGCGGCCCCGGAGGGCACCGCCGGGCCGGACCCGGACCGCGGATAGGCGGCCGCCGGAACGGCAGCGGCCGGCGCGGAGCACTCCGCGCCGGCCGCGCCGCCCTGCCCGAAGCGCCCGCGGGCCGCGGGGGCCCTGCGGGTTCCGAGGGGCCGCGCCGGGTCAGGAGGGGTTCCACACCCCGGTGGCGGCGGTCCGCTTCGCGTACTCGGAGAAGGCGGTCGCCTCCCGGCCCAGGGCGGTGCGGACCCCGTCGGCGGCCGCGGAGTTGCGGCCGTCCAGGATCTCGCCGAACAGCTCGGTCAGCCGGGCGGCGAACTCCGGCGGGGCGCCCTGCTCGACCATGCCGCCGCGGAACGCCTCGAAGGACAGCGGGACATAGGCGATCTCGCGCCCCGCCGCGGCGGAGATCTCCCCGACCGCCTCCGGGAAGGTCAGCGCCCTGGGGCCGGTGACCTCGTGCACCCGGCCCGCATGCCGGCCGGGGTCGCCGGTGAGCGCCTCCACCGCCACATCGGCGATGTCCACGGCGTCGATGAACGGCTCGGCGACGCCCTCGGCGGGGAAGACGACCGTGCCCGAGCGGATCATGCCGGCGAAGAAGCCCTCGCTGAAGTTCTGCGCGAAGAAACTCGCCCGGACGACGGAGGCCGCCGGCGCCCCCGCGGCGAACAGCGCCTCCTCGCTGCGCCGGGCGCCCGGCTCGCCGCGCCCGCTCAGCAGCACCAGCCGCCGCACGCCCTCGCGCACCGCCAGCTCGGCGAAGGCGCCCACCGCCTCGGAGGCGCCGGGGAAGCCGACGTCGGGAGAGTAGGCCACGTAGGCGGAGCGCGCCCCGGAGACGACCGCGGGCCAGGTCTCCGGCCGCTCCCAGTCGAAGGGCGTCTCGGCCCGGCGGGATCCGATCCGCACCCTGGCCCCCCGCGCCCGGAGCCGCTCGGCGACCCGCCGCCCGCTCTTCCCGGTGCCGCCCAGCACCAGGACCGTTTCCTTCTGAGTGTTCTCGGTGTCGTCGGTCATGCCCGCAATCCAACCGCCGGGGCCGGGCCGGGGCCATCGTTCAGACGCCACCGGGCATACTGCGGCGTCCACGCCCCGCCGGCGCCGACGGCCGCTCCGGCCCGGCCGTCCGTCCCCGACCGGGCCTCGGAGCGGCCGCACGGGCCGCCGGCCGTGCCCCGCCCCGCCGCCGCGCCTTCGGGGCCGAGGGGCCGGGGCCCGCCCATCGGGCCCCGGGGTCAGGTCCCGGCCCGGCTCTCCCCCACGACGGTGCGGACCGCGGCGAACCACTCCCGAACGTGTTCCCGCTGGTCGGGATCGCCGTCCACCAGGGTCCGGGAGAGACCGAGGTAGATCGCGACGGTCGCGTCGGCGGTGAGTCCGGCGCGGAGGTCGCCGCCGTCCCGCAGGCGCTGGAGGAAGGCGGCGCGCAGCCGCTCCGCGATGCGCTCCTCCAGGTGGGCGAAGTGCCGGGTGACGCCCGGCTGCTCGTGCAGCCGGCGGCGGAGCGCCTGGCGGCGCCGGTCCAGCTCGGAGGGGGCGTCCTCCAGCAGCAGGGACAGGGCCGACTCCAGGGCGTCCAGCGGCGGCAGGCCGGGCGGGGCCTCCAGGACGAGCGCGGCGAAGCGCTCCGAGACGTCCTCGCTGAAGAGCGTGAGCTCCTTGCTCGGGAAGTAGCGGAAGAAGGTGCGGGGGGCCACGTTCGCCCGGCGGGCGATGTCGTCGACCGTGGTCGCGTCGTAGCCGTGCTCCTCGAAGAGGTCCACCGCGGCCCGCTGGATCGCCAGCCGGGTGTCGGCCCTCTTCCGCTCGCGCCGTCCGGTGCCGGGCGGGCCGTCAGGGTTCATGGTTCGTTCATCCGATTCGAAATTGGCAGTCCTGCCATTTTTGTTAGCATCCGGGCATGCCCCCCGCAACCGAACTCCCGCCCAACTGGCGGCCGGTGCAGTTCCCGGCACCGACCGGAGCACGGCCGACCCCCTCCCCCGACACCCTCTACCGCGCCGCGGCGCTCTCGCTGGCGACGCCCGGCGAACTCGCCGCCTGCCCCCACCCCTTCACCTGGTTCGACCTGAGGACCGACGGGGAGCGGGCACTGGACCGCGCCGACGCGCCCGCGAAAGGGCTGGCCACGGTCGCCTTCCCGGTCGTCGCCGGCAGCACGGTGCTGAGCCGGGACGACATGGCGCGCGTGTTCGGCGCCCTCGTCGCCGGCGAGCTCTCCTTCGGCGACCTGTACCTCCGGATGCTGGCCGAATCCACCGAGCGGTTCGCCGCCGCGGTGGAGGCCCTCGCCGCGATCGAGGGCCGCGTCGCCATCGCCTGCCAGGGCGGGCGCGACCGCACCGGGGTGCTCGTCGCGCTCATCCTCGACCTCGTCGGCGTGGAGCGGCGGCTCATCGTCGAGGACTACCTGCGCACCAACGACGACCAGGAGTCCACCGACGGCAGGCAGCCCGACACCGAGGGCGAGCGGCTCCTCGCCGGATACGACATGACCTGCAAGGCCTCCGACATCGAGCAGGTCCTCGACTACCTCCGGGCCCGCGGGGGCTCCCGCGGCTACCTGTCGGCCTACATCGCCCCCGACCGCCTCGACGAGGTCGCCGCGGCCCTCCGCGCGCGCATCATGCCCGCCGCCCGGGACCGGGACCCCGAGCCGAAGGGCCTCCGCCGATGAGGCCCCGCGGACCCCTCTCCGCCGCGGCGGGCCTCGCGGCCGCGGCGGCGCTCTCCGCCTGCGGGCCGCCCGCGGACGGCGCCTCCGCCGGCGGCACCCTCACCGTCGGCCTCGACACCGACATCACCTCGCTCGACCCGATCGACAACCTCGTCGCCCACCAGTCCACGCTCATCGTCGGCAACGCCGTCTACGAACCGCTCTTCACCGACGGCCCGAAGGGCGCGCTGGAGCCCCGGCTGGCGGAGTCGATCGAGACCGACGACCTCCGCACCTGGACCCTGGAGCTCAAGCCCGGCCTGGCCTTCTCCGACGGCTCACCGCTCGACGCCGAGGCGGTCATCGGCCACTTCGAGCGGATGGCCGGCCCCGACTCGACCTGCCTGTGCCAGCCGGCCGCCGCGCAGATCGACTCCGCCGAGGCGGTGGACGGCACCACCGTCCGGCTCACCCTCGCCGCGCCCGACGCCGCCTTCGACCGCGGCCTCACCCGCTCCCTCGGCATGATCGCCACCGAGCCCGAGGACGGGAAGGCGCCGCTGGGCGCCGGGGCCTTCGCGGTGGCCTCCACCGAGCCCGGATCCTCCGTGACGCTCGAACCCAACCCCGAGTACCACGGCTCCGCGCCGATCCTGGACCGGCTGGTGTTCCGGTTCCTCCCCGACACCGACTCCCGGTACCAGAGCCTGTCCTCGGGGACCGTCGACATGGTCTGGCTGAACACCGCGAACCTGGTCGCCCAGGCCCGGACCGAGGGCCTGACCACGGCGATCGCCGACTCGACGACCGCCACCGCCTTCCTGAACACCACCCGCCCGCCGTTCGACGACGCCCGCGTCCGGCAGGCCGTCCAGGCCGCGATCAACCGCGAGGTCATCCTGGAGGCCGCCGACCAGGGCGCCGGCAGGCTCTCCGACGGCCCGATCGCCTCCGGGTCGCCCTACGACGTGCGGACCGACTACCCGGACTTCGACCCCGACCGGGCCCGGAGGCTGCTCGCGGAGTACGGCGAGCCGGTGGCGTTCGACTACACCACCGACGCCCGCCCGCAGTCCGCCCAGCGGGCCGCGGTGATCCAGCAGATGCTCGCCGACGTCGGCATCGAGATGACCATCGACACGGTCGACGCCGCGACCATGGACACCCGGCTGTTCGGCCGGGACTTCGACGCCATCGAGTTCTTCACCTCCGCCTACGGCGAGACGGACACCGCGATGAAGAGCATCTTCCCCGAGGAGGCCCCCGGCAATTTCGCGGGATACGCCGACCCCGAGGTCACCTCGCTCATCGGGCGGGCCGGCGGGACCGTCGACCCCGGGGAGCGCGCCGGCCTCTACGGCGAGGCCGCGCAGATCATCGTCGACGAGGCGCCGGTCCTGTTCTACACCGAGAGCCCCTCCGGCTTCGCCGCCTCCTACACCGTCGGCGGCGTCCCCGACCTCAGCGAGCACAACGTGATATCGATCCTGCCCTCGGAACTGTGGATCAGAAGATGATGCGAACCTGGACCGCACGGGCGGGCCGCGCGGCGATCGTGCTGGCGCTCCTCGGACTCGTCACGATGAGCCTGCCGATGCTGCTCACCGGGAACCCCGCCCTCTCCGTCCTCGGCCCCGACGCCACCCCGGAGCGGATCGAGGCGTTCCTGGCCGAGCTGAACCTGGACGACCCGCCGCCGGCCAGGCTGGCGGACTGGATCGCCGCGGCCGCCCGGGGCGACCTGGGCACCTCCCTGGTGACCGGCAGGCCCGTCGCCGACGAGATCGCCCGGCGCCTGCCCGTCACCCTCGAACTGCTGATCGGCGGCCAGGCCGTCGCGCTCGCCATCGCCGTCCCGGTCGCGATGGCCTCGGCGTGGAAGGCCGGCGGGCGCATCGACCGGATCGGCACCCTGATGTCGTTCCTGCTGCTCGCGACGCCGCCGTTCATCATCGCGCTCGGGCTGATCGCCGTCTTCGCCGTCACCCTGGGGGCGCTGCCCGCGACGGGGTGGCGTGACGCCTGGATCGACCCGGCCGGCCACGTCCGCCACCTCGCCCTGCCGGTGCTCGCCACCGGCCTCGCCGAGGCGGCCGTCCTCGTCCGCCTGCTGCGGGCGGGGCTCATCGAGACGCTCGACCAGCCCTACATCCTCGCCGCGCGGTCCAGGGGCATGAGCGCCCCGGTGCTGCTGGCCACCCGCGCGCTGCGGCCGTCCAGCTTCTCGGCGCTGACCGTCGTCGGGATGACGCTCGGGCTCGCGTTCGGCGGATCCGTGCTGATCGAGTCGGTCTTCGCGATCCCCGGCATGGGCCAGCTGGCGATGGGGGCGATCGAGACGCGGGACTTCCCCGTCATCGAGGCCGTCATCATCTTCTCCGGCGCGGCCGTGGTCGTCGCGAGCATCGCCGTCGACCTCATCTACTCGCTCGTCGACCCGAGGACCCGGAATGCATCCCGTTGAAACCGCCGCCGCGCCGGCGGCGCAGGCCGCCCCGGACCCCCGGCGCTCCCCCGCCCGCGGCCGGATCGGCGTCGCGCTGGCGGGCTGCTGGCTCGCGCTGGTCGTGCTCGGCGCGGCCGCCTCGTCCCTGCTGCCCGCCCTCGACCCGCTCCGCGCCGACTTCTCGGCGATCCTGGAACCGCCCTCCGCGAAGCACTGGCTGGGCACCGACGCGATCGGCAGGGACATCCTCGCCCGCACCCTCGCCGGCGGCCGGTCCTCGCTGATCGTGGGGGCGATGACCGTCGCCTTCGGGCTGGTCGCCGGCGGGCTCCTCGGCATCGCCGCCGGCTACCTGCGCGGGGTCGTGGACGGCGCCGTCGGGATCCTCACCGACCTCATCCTGGCGTTCCCCGCGCTGATCCTGATCATGGCGGTCGTCTCGCTCTCCGGCGCCGGATACTGGACGATCGGGCTGCTGATCGGCGGGCTGTCGGTCCCCGCCTTCGCGCGGCTGGCGCGCGCCTCGACGATCTCCGTCCGCGAGCAGGACTACGTCCTGGCCGCCCGGAACATGGGCGCGGGGCCGCTGCGCACCATGCGCACCGAGATCATCCCCAACGTGCTGCCCGTGCTCGGCGCGTACTCCTTCGCCGCCGTCACCGCCTCGATCGTGGTGGAGGGCTCGCTGAGCTTCCTCGGCTTCGGGCTCCAGCCCCCGCTCCCCTCCTGGGGGAACCTGATCGCCGAGGGGCGCGTCCACTTCGCCACCGCCCCCTGGATCACCGCCGCCCCGGCGCTCACCCTGTGCGCCACCGTGCTCTCGGTCAACGTGCTCGGTCAGGCCCTGTCGAAAGGACGGCCGTAGATGCAACCCCCGCCTGAAGAGCTGCTGCGCATCGAATCGCTCAGCGTGCGGCTCGACCCGCCGGACGGCCCGCCCCGGCACATCCTGGAGGACGTCGGCCTCACCCTCGGCGAGGGCGAGAGCCTCGGCATCGTCGGGGAGTCGGGCTCCGGGAAGTCGCTGCTGGCCCGGGTCCTCATGGGCATCCCGTCGCGCAACGCCCGCACCGCCGTGGACGGCTCGATCGCCTTCGCCGGCACCGAGCTGACCTCGCTGGGCGCCAAGGAGTGGCGGGCGGCGGCGAGCCGGGCGATGGGCATGGTCTTCCAGGACCCCTCCTCCACGCTCAACCCCGTCGTCCGGGTGGCGGCCCAGGTCACCGAGGGCGCCCCGGCCGCCGTCCGGAGGTCCCGCCGGGCCCGCCGGGCCCTGGCCCTGGAGCTCCTGGAGGCGGTCGGGATCCCCGACCCCGAGCGGGTCGCGTCGAGCTTCCCCTCGCAGCTCTCCGGCGGCCAGCGGCAGCGGGTGGGGATCGCGGCGGCCCTGGCCGTCCGGCCCCGCCTGCTCCTCGCCGACGAGCCCACCACCGCGCTCGACGCGACCGTGCAGCGCCGGGTGCTCGACCTGCTCGACACCGTCCGCCGGGAGCGGGGCACGGCACTGGTGCACATCACCCACGACCTCGCCGCGCTCAGCGGCCGGACCGACCGGATCGCGGTGATGTACGCCGGGCGCATCGTGGAGACCGGCCCCGGCCGGGCGGTGCTCACCCGGCCGCGCCACCCCTACACCCGGGCGCTCATCGACAGCACCCCGCGGCTCAGCGCACCGCGCAGACCGCCGCTCCCGCAGATCCCGGGCGGCCTCCCCGAGCTGGTCCGGCCCCGCACGGGGTGCGGGTTCGCGCCGCGCTGCGCCGCGGCCCGCCCCGCCTGCTTCGAGGACCGGCCGCCCGAGCGGCCCGGACCGGACGCGGCGCACACCGCCGCCTGCTGGTTCCCCGTCGGGCAGTCCCCCGACCTCTCGGAGGTGCCGGCATGACGGTCCTGTCCGTCGACGACGTGCACATCGGCTACGGGCGCGGGAGGCGCAGGGTTCACGCCGTGCGCGGCGTCACCTTCGAGGTGGCCGAGGGGCGGGCGTGCGGCATCGTCGGGGAGTCCGGCTCCGGCAAGAGCACGCTGGCCCGGGCCGTCGCCGGCCTGGCCCGGGTCGACTCCGGCCGGATCACCGTGCACGGCGCCCCGCCGGCCCCCCGGCCGGGGCCGGGCGGGGTGCGGATGGTCTTCCAGGACCCGGTCCGCTCCCTCAACCCCCGCCGCCGCCTCCTGGACATCGTGGCCGAACCGCTGCGGATCGCGGGGACGCCGGCCGCCGCCGCGCGCGAGCAGGCCGGCCGGATGATGCGCGACGTCGGCATGGACCCGGACGACTTCGGGTCCCGCCTGCCCGCCGACATCAGCGGCGGGCAGGCGCAGCGGGTCGCCATCGCCCGCGCGCTGGCCGCCGAGCCCTCGGTCCTCGTCGCCGACGAGCCGGTCTCCGGGCTCGACATCTCGGTGCAGGCGGGCATCGTCAACCTGCTGCACGAGCTGACCGCCGGGCGCGCGACCGCCCTCCTCTTCATCTCGCACGACCTGAGCGTGGTGCGGACGCTCTGCGACCGGGTCGTGGTGATGAACGGCGGGCGCGTCGAGGAGCAGGGCGGCACCGCCGACGTGCTCGGTCGCCCCGGTACCGCCTACACCCGGGAACTGGTCGCCGCCGCCCCGGACTTCTGACCGCGGCCGGGGCCCGCCGCGGCGGGCCCCGGCCCAGGGCGCCTACCCCGCGCTCTTGGACAGGTCCCTGGCCACGGTGCGCTCGGGCGTGAACCGGACCAGGCGGGCGTCGTCGGCGTAGTGCCGGAAGTCCGGGTGCCAGTCGGCCTCGTCGCCGCCCAGGTAGCGGCGGAGCTTCCGCCGCGCCAGGGCCGGGTCGAAGGGCGCGGACTCGGCCGTTCCGTACATGATCACCTGGAGGAACACCATGCGCTCCAGGTCGCAGGTGTCCACCGCCACGGAGGCCCGCGGGTCGCGCTCCAGCTGCCGGCCCATGGCCGCGTAGGCGCCGGTGATCCACCACAGGGCGCCCCGCTCCCACAGGTACCAGACCGGCCTGACCACCGGCGCTCCGCCGGCGCCGACGGTGGCCACCCGCGCGACCAGGGGCTGCTCCAGGAAGGCGTCGACGTCGAAGGGGTGCTGCGCGCTCCCGGCTCCGGATGGGGTGCTCATCCTCCCCACGCTAGGCGCGGGGCGCCAGGGGCGCCACGGCCCGCCCCGGGCGCTCAGAGGCGGCGCTTGGGGACCTTGATCCGGGCCAGGTCCTGGGCGAGGACGATGTCGCCGGAGAAGTGCGCGGCGGCCTCGTCGATGAAGTGCGGGTCCTGGTCGGCGTCGTAGCGCTCGGAGATGTGGGTGAGCACGAGGCGGCGGACGCCGGCCTCGGCCGCGATCCGGCCGGCCTGGCCCGCGGTGAGGTGCCGGTAGGAGCGGGCCAGGGACGCGTCGGCGTCCAGGTAGGTGGACTCGATGACCAGCAGGTCGGCGCCGTCGGCGAGGCGGAAGGCGTTGTCGCACATCCCGGTGTCCATGACGAAGGCCATCGCCTGCCCGGGGCGCGGCTCGGCGCAGTCGGACAGTGCGACCGTGCGGCCGGAGGCGGTGCGCAGCCCGCCCTCGCGCTGCAGCCGGCCGATGTCGGGGCCGGCCACCCCGGCGGCGGCCAGCCGCTCGGGCACCATCCGCCACCCGTCCGGCTCCTGCACCCGGTACCCGTAGGCGGGGATGCTGTGGTCCAGCGGCAGCGCGGTGACGTGCAGCCCGTCGTCGCCGAGCGGGCAGGCCCCCTCGCCGCCGACCGGTTGGCCGAGCACCGGCCGGGCGGCGGTGAAGGAGGTCGCGTGCCGCAGCCGCTCCCAGTACTCGGCGCCCTGCTCCGGGTAGACCGCCCGCACGGTGTGCTGGACCCGGTCCCGGGAGATGCGCTGCACGACCCCCGGCAGGCCGAGGCAGTGGTCGCCGTGGAAGTGCGTCACGCAGATCCGGGTGATGTCGGCGGCGGCCAGCCCGGCGAACCGCATCTGCCGCTGGGTGCCCTCCCCCGGGTCGAAGAGCAGGCCGCTGCCGTCCCAGCGCAGGAAGTAGCCGTTGTGGTTGCGCCGCTTGGTGGGCACGGCGCTGGAGGTGCCGAGGACGACGAGTTCGCGAACGGACATGAGGGGATCTTGGCAGAGAACGGCTGGGCGCGTGCCCCGCCGCCCTGTTCACCGCCGGTCCGCCCTGCGGCGGCCGCGCCCGGCCGACCGGGCGGCGGAAAAGCGCTTGCCGCCGGCGCCGGGCGGTGGCAGGGTCCTTCGGCGGCCCGGTCGCACCCCGCGCCGAGCACCTGCCCACCGGAAAGGCGGTCCGATGCCCGAAACCACCACCCCCGGCGTCCGGGAGGTCCCCGTCTCGGACGGGAAGGCCGGCCCCTACGGCATCGCGGCCGGCCCGGACGGGGCGCTGTGGCTGACCCTGGTGCACGGCGGCCGGATCGCCCGGCTCGGCCTCGACGGGGCGGTCGCCGAGTACCCGCTGGAGCTTCCGGACTCCCGGCCGATGGTCATCGCCCCCGGCCCCGACGGTGCGATGTGGTTCACCCTGGGCGGGGCGGACGCGATCGGCCGGATCTCGGTGGACGGGGAGACCTCCCTGTTCCGGCTGCCCCGGGCCGGCAGCGCGCCCTACGGGATCACCGCGGGCCCCGACGGCGCGATGTGGTTCACCGCCCCGGGCGCCGACCGGATCGGCCGGATCACCACCGGCGGGGAGATCACCGAGTACCCGCTGCCGGAGCCGGGCGCCTACCCCGCCGTGATCGCGGCCGGCCCGGACGGCGGCCTCTGGTTCACCCTCAACCAGGGGAACGCGATCGGGCGGATCGGCACCGGCGGCGAGGTGGCCGTCCACCCGCTGCCCACGCCGGGGGCGGGCCCGGTGGGCATCGCCTCCGACGGCGAGGCCCTCTGGTTCGCCGAGCTCCTGGCCGGCCGGATCGGCCGGATCGCGGTGGACGGCTCGATCGAGGAGTTCCCGCTCCCCGACCCGGAGTGCAGGCCGCACGCCGTGGTCGCGGCCGCCGCCGGGGAGTGCTGGTTCACCGCGTGGGCGTCCGGGCGGGTCGGCCGGATCACCACCGGCGGAGATGTCGCCGAGTGCGACCTGCCCGCCCGGGACTGCGAGCCGCACGGCATCGCGGTCGGCCCGGACGGCGCCCTGTGGACGGCCCTGGAGACCGGCGCCGCCGCCCGGGTGGCCCGCTAGGTCCTGCTCTTTGAACGGGTGAGGCCGCCCAGCCGGATCCGGACCGAGGCGAGCCGGACGGCCCGCCGAAGATCGCGGCCCGCTCGCCGTAGCGGGTCGCGACCGCCCGGTTCTGCTTGAGCCGGCCGATGGCCGCTCGGCGGTGCTGCGGGTTCGGTGGGCGTCCCGGCCGGAGTACTGGGCGACGGCCGCCGTGATGCCGCGGGCGCGCAGGTGGGCGCGGATCGCCGCGCTGGAGCAGGCCTTGCCGGCGAGCAACCGGGCGGGCGCGGGGCAGGCGCAGCGAGCCCGTCAGGGGTCGAACACGCGGGTGTCGCCGCGCCGGCCGGGGCCGGCGGAGATGGCCAAGGGCCGGCGGTGCTGATCTGCGATGAGGCGGGTCTCGGTGGCCGGCCCCCTGCGGGCGCGCCCGGGCGGTTCGGATCCGTCCTTTTCATGCCGTGCGGCGCCCCCCTTTTCCGCGGCCCCGGCGCAACGCCGGTGGGCGCTCGGCGGCTCCTGGGGAGGGCCGCCGCGGGGCCCTGGGGTGGGGACGAGGCGGCACGGTGCGTTCTCCCGCGCCGACGGCTCCGCCTCGGGTGTTCGGCCCCGGGCAGCGGAGAAGGGGCGGTGCACTGGGACCGGGCCGCTCAGTCCTGCGGGGCGGGGCGGCGGCGCACCTCGGCCTCCACCCCGTCCAGCAGCATGCGCAGGCCGGACTCGAAGTGGTCGGCGGGGCCGCCGAGGGCGTCGCCGGCCGCGGCCTCGGCCCACAGCGGGTAGGCGGAGAAGTCCACCCGCCGGGCGATGTAGGCCCGGTGCCGGGCGTCCCAGGGCTCGGCTCCGTCGGCGAGGTTCTCCTCCTGGTCGGCGGTGAGCCGCGCGACGCCCTGCACGTAGGCGTCCACCGACTCGATGACCGAGGCGTTCTCCACCGGGGACAGGCCGTTCTCGGACAGCGCGCGCAGCGCCGACTCGTACCAGGCGAGCAGGTTGGGTCCGAGCAGCGCGCGCTCGACCAGGCGCAGCGCCCACGGGCGGGCGCGGAACATCGCCCAGTCGCCGCGGGCCCAGGCCTCGATCTTCTCCCGCCAGGTGCCGGGGAGGTCCTCCGGCATCGGGGCCTCGCCGATGACCGCGTCCAGCATCAGCGCGGTCAGCTCGGTGCGGCTCGGCACGTAGGTGTAGAGCGACGCGGTGCCGATGCCCAGCCGGGAGGCGACCCCGCGCATGGACAGCCCGCGCTCGCCCTCCTCGTCGGCGAGTTCGACGGCGGCCGCGACGATGCGGCCCAGTTCGAGGCCGCGCCTGGGCCCGCGCCGCGGCTGGGGGCCCTCGCCCCAGAGCAGGCGCAGCGCGGCGGTCGGATCGGAGGTCTGCCGTTCGCTCATCTTGCGCCCATCATAAACCCCGTATAGCGTTCGGAGTAATAAGTACTCCGAACACTGTTCGCTGTTTTTGTGGAGGGAGCGACCATGGCGACCGAAGAGAGCGCCCCGCGGCCGGCGGACCGGAAGCGGGGACCCCAGCGCGGCCCGGTCCGGGCCGGCGAGCGCTCCCTCGCCCCCGACCTCGCCCGCGGCGCGATGCTGCTGCTGATCGTCGCCTCCAACACCGTCTTCCACCTCTGGGCGGCCCGGACCGGGCCCACCGGCTGGCACCCGGTCGACGGCGGCCCGCTCGACACCGCCGTGCAGTTCGCCATGATCACCGCCTTGGACCTGCGGGTCTTCCCGCTGTTCGCGTTCATGTTCGGCTACGGCATGATGCGGCTCCACCGGCGCCAGACCGAGGCCGGCACCGACCCGCGCACCGCGGTCGCCCTGCTGCGCCGGCGCGGCCTGTGGCTGCTGCTCTTCGGTTTCGCCCACGCCGCGCTGCTGATGGCCGGCGACATCGTCGGCATGTACGGGATCCTCTGCGCGGTCCTGGGCACCCTGTTCATCCGGCGCGGCGACCGCACCCTGCTCATCGCGGCCGGCACCGCCCTCCTCCTGCTGGCAGGGCTCACCGCGCTCACCTACCTGGACGCCGCCGCCGGCGCGGCGGCGGGGACCGTGCCGGACGCGCCGAGCTCGGCGGAGGCCTACGCCTCGCCCGAGACCGACCCGATCGCCGCCGCACTGACCCGGCTGGAGACCTGGGCCTTCACGGTCACCCTCGGCGGCGCGCTGTTCTCCTTCTCCTTCCACGCCGCGATCCTGCTCGGGTTCTGGGCCGCGCGCCGCGGCGTCCTGGACCGCCCCGGCGACCACCTCCCGCTGCTCCGCCGCACCGCGGCCGCCGGCATCGCGATCGGCTGGGCCGGCGGGCTGCCGGCCGCCCTCTTCCACGTCGGAGTCCTGGACCTGCCGGCGGCCTACGCGGTGGAGACCGGGCCGCTCTTCATGCTCCAGGTGCTGACCGGGCTGCCCGGCGGGCTCGGCTACGCCGCCGCGATCACCCTGGCCGCGCACGCCATGCCGGAGCGGATCCGATCCGGCCTCCCGGTCGCGCTGACCGCGGCGGTGGGAAAGCGGTCGCTCTCCTGCTACCTCGCGCACTCGGTGCTCTTCGCCCCGGTGCTGGCCGCCTGGGGGCTGGGGCTCGGCGCCCACCTGGGCAGCGCCGCCATGCTGCTGTACGCCGTCGCCGTGTGGCTGGTCACCGCGGTCGGCGCCTACCTGCTGGAACGCGCCGGACGGCGCGGCCCGGCCGAGGCCGCGCTCCGCCGCCTCGTCTACGGGGGGCGGACGGCGCCGGCCGGGTGACCGCGGCCGCCGCGAACCGGCCCCGGACCTGATCGGACCGGATCGGTCCGGGGACGTCGGAGCGCAGGCTCAGAGCCGCTCCTCCAACCGCGCGCGCAGACCGGAGTAGTCGTGGCCGGGGAACAGCTCGGGGAACACGTCGAGCATGGTCTTCATCCGCTCGGACGCCGTTTCGAAGTCGTACGTCTCCCTCAGTTCCTCCGTGATGTCGCAGAAGAGGAACTGCCACCCGGACGCCCCCTTGGTGAGGACGAGGGCGTCCAGGTACTCCTGGTAGTCGATGTCCATGCGGAGGGTGCCCAGGCCCAGGTGGAAATAGCGCAGCTCCGGGTCCGAGTCGCCGGGCCGGAGCCTGAGGGCGGCCTGGTGGCCGGTCCCGCTCTCCGGCCTGTCGTCGATCACGCGGAGCTCCGAGTGGAGCCGGCGCTCCTCAGGAGAGGAGCTCCTCACCGAGAACGGAGGGGGAGCGGTGGCGAGCGCATCCGGCAGGTTGCCGATCCTGAACTCCCCGGTGAGCCGCACACCGTCCTCTTCGAAGCGCCAGCAGGTCCAGAGCCGGTTGAACCGGACGAAGCTCCGGTGGAAGCAGGGGGCCGGCTCCATCCCGTACTTCTCCGCGATCTCCCGGAACACCTCCCCGGGGTCTTCGTCGAAGTCCGCGATCCCCTCGTTCTCCTCCTCCAGGATCGAAATCCGCTCGTTTCCGCTGATCTCCTCCTGCAGCTGCAGGAATCGGCGCTCGTACGGCGTGAGACGGCGCATCGTGCCTCTTTCCCCGTGCCATTGGTGCCCGCGGTGCCGAAAGGTCCTCGACGGCGCCGGTGAGGCTATCGCCCGCCCCCGACAGGTTCCCGTGCGGCCGCGCCGCCGCTCCGGTCAGTCCGGCAGCGGGACGCCCGCGTGGTCGCGCAGGTAGGCGTGGAAGGCGGCGGAGGCGCGGAGCCGGAGCAGGCTGCGGCGCTGCAGCTCCTCCTCCCGCTCGGCCAGCCGGGCGCGGGCCCGCTCGGCGCCGCCGGTGCTGCGCATCTCGGCGACCGCGGCGGCGACGATCGGCAGCGGGTAGCCGCCCCGGCGGAGCAGCGCCACCGCGTGCGCGATGCGCAGCTCGGCCGCGTCGAAGACCCTGTAGCCGGTGGCGGGGTCGCGCCCGGGGCGGAGCAGCCCCTTCTCCTCCCACACGCGCAGCGCGGAGGTGCGCATCCCGACCGCACCGGCCACGTCGCCGATCCGCGCACCGCCCCGGGGCACCCGGAGCCGGCCGGCCCCCTCCGGGCCGGCGGCCAGGTCCTCGAACATCCCCAGCACCCGGGCGATGTCGGCGCGCTCGGCGTCCAGCTCGGCATGGCCGGCGTCGAGCAGCGCCAGCGCGGCGGCGGCGTCACCGCCGTGCACGGCCTGCATGATGCCGTAGGCGCGCTGCCAGCCGTGGCCCCGGATCAGCTCGCGGGCGGTGAGCAGCGCCTCGGCGTGCCGGCGGGTGAAGATCCGGTAGTTGCTCGGGGTCCGCCCGACCGGGGGCAGCACCCCCAGGTCGACGTAGTTGCGCACCTGCTGGACCGAGACCCCGGCGGCGCGGGCGATGTCGCCGATCCGCATCCGCTCCTCCGGCGCGGCCCCGCCGGGCTGCGGGCGGCGGTCCTCCGGCACGGCCCTCCCCTCAGGACGGGCGGAACGCCAGGTCGGCCGGGAGCGGGCGGCCCGCCGAGGCCTCCTCGGCCAGGCGGCGCAGCGCGGCGTAGGCCGCGCCCATCGGCCCCGGCCCCATGCTGACCCGGGCCACTCCGGCGGCGGCCAGCTCCGGCAGCGACGGCCCGGCGGCCGAGGCCACCACCGAGACCCTCCCGTCCAGCGCCTCGACCAGCTCCCCGATGACCGCGACCGTCGCGGCGCCGAGCACGAACACGCAGTCGGCCCCGGCGTCCAGGAAGGCCCGGCCGCGGCGGATCGCCTCCTGGACCGGGAGGCCTGAGGCGAGCGCGTCGGTGCGCGCGTTGAGCACCAGCGGGACACCGGCCCGCTCCCCCGCCTCGCGGACCGCCCGCAGCCGCTCCAGCTGCTCGTCCAGCGGGCGGAGCGGCCCTGCGGGATCCCCCTCGGGCAGGCCGTCCTCGATGTTGCAGCCGACCGCGCCGGCCTCCAGCATCCGGGCCGCGCTCGCCCCGACCGCGGCCGCGTCCGCGCCGTAGCCGCGCTCTAGGTCGGCGCTGACCGGCAGGTCCACCGCCGCGGCGACCCGGGCGATACCGTCCAGCATCTCCTCCAGCGGCATCCGCTCGCCGTCGGCGAACCCGCGCGAGGCGGCGATCGACCAGCTGGCGGTGGCCAGCGCCGCGGTGCCGGGGGCCGCGGCGACGGTCCGGGCGCTCGCCGCGTCCCAGACGTTGACCAGGACCAGCGGATCGCCCGGGCGGTGCAGTTCGCGCAGCCGCCGCGCCCGGTCGGCGGACTCTTCGGTGATCGGCACGCGAGGAGCCTAGCAGCGCGCCCGGCCCCCGCCCGGCCTCCACCGGGCGCGGAGCCGGTGCGGGCGGAGTGCGTGTGGGATCCTCCCCTCGGCGGGCTCCGGGCGCTAGCGTTTCCGGCATGGACCGCACCGAGACCGTCGCCGCGCTGGACACCGAGATCCGCGAGCTGACCGGGACCCTGCAGGGCCTGACCGAGGAGGAGGCGCGGCGGCAGACCCGGTGCGCCCCCTGGGACGTGGCCGCGCTGGCGGAGCACACCGTGGGCGCGGTGCACCGGCTGGCCGTGGTGCTGGACGGCGTGGCCCCGGTCCGCGCCGAGGTCTCCGCGCTCGGCTACTACTCTCCCGACGTGCGCTTCTCCGACCGGGTCAACCGGGAGCGGGTGGACACCGCGATGCACGCGGCCGCCCTCCGCACCGACCCGGGCGAACCCGGCAGGGCCCTGGAGGCGGTCTGGCTGGAGGTGGAGCCGCGCCTGCTCTCCGCCCCGGCCGGGCGCACCGTGCTCACCCGGCACGGCGACGCGATGCTGCTGGACGACTTCCTGGTGACCCGGGTCGTGGAGCTGCTGCTGCACGGCCTGGACCTGGCCGACGCGCTGGAGCGCGACCCGTGGGCCACCCCCGGGGCGCTGGCGATCGTGGAGCGCCTGCTGTTCGGCGGCGCCGGACCCCGGCCGCTCGGCGCCGTGGGCCTCACCGCCCTGGACGCGGTGCGCGCCGCCACCGGCCGCGCCCTCCCCGGCCGCCCCGGCAGGGAGGCCCTGGACGGCGCCCGGGTCAACTTCCTCGCCCTGGGCTGACCCGCCCCCGCCTGGGCGGTTCCGTGCGGCCGACGCCGCCGGACGGGTGCACTCGGCGCCGGGGCATCGACTCTGCGGGGCGGCCCCTGGGCCGTGCGGTCGGTGCCGGTGCGCGGCTTCGGGGCGCGGCCGCCGGTTCGATGGCGGTGCCGGCGGGACGGAGCCCTCCCGGGTGCCCGGCCCTCTCAGAGACCGCCGGGCATCCGGCCGGTCGCCCGGAGCGCCCGGCGGCGGACCGCCCCGTTGATCTTGGAGTTGCGGGGGCATCAGGGCGCCCTGATACCCCCGCAACCCCAAGACCAACGGGGAAGCGGGACGGCGGCGCCGGGCCCCCGGCCCCCGCCTCTCCCGGCCCGCGGCCGGACACCCGGGCGGCCGACCGCACACACGACGGCCTCTCAGCCGCGGTCGCCGGCGAGCATCGCCGCGGCGGCGGCCGACAGCGACCGGCGCATCTCCCCGTGGTCCATGCCGCCGGTGATGAGGCGGCGCAGGTGGCCCGCGCTCTCGGCCCAGTTCACCAAGGAGAGCAGCATGAACAGCAGGACCTCGGGGCGCACGTCGGAGCGGACCCGGCCGGCCCGCTGGGCCGCGGCGACGACCTCGGCCTTGCGCCCGTACCGTTCGGTGCGCCACTCCTCGGCGGGGATCGGCCCTTCCGTGTAGTGCAGCTCCTCCCACATCAGCAGGCGCAGGTACTCGGGGTGCTCGCGGTGGTAGTCCAGCACGCGCACGGCGTATTCGGCGAGGTCGTCGCCGTCCTCCAGGGGGACCTCCGAGGACAGCCGGGAGCAGGCGTCGGACAGCACCGTGGCGAACAGTCGCTCCTTGCCGCCGAAGTAGTCGTAGATGGCGCGCTTGTTGGCCGAGGCCGACTCCGCGATCCGGTCGACCCGGGCCCCGGCGATGCCGTGCTCGGCGAACTCCCGAGTGGCGGCTTCGAGGATGCGGGCCTTGGTGGCCGCGGCGTCGTATCCCATGGGCGCAGCATACACATTCGAACCGGATGGTTCGTTCGGTTCCCCGGAGGTGTATCGTCGTGCGGCGAAGAGCGAACCAACTGGTTCGTTCCCTCTCTGCTCCGAGGAGTGCAGCATGGTTCAGGAAAGAGCGGTCCGGGAGAGAGCCCCCGGAAGCCGGGCCGGGGACCGCCCGGCGGAGCCCTCCCGGGCGCTGGTCGCCGTACTCGCGCTGGCCTGCGCCGTCACCGTCGCCAACATCTACCTGAGCGCCCCGCTGCTCGGACTGGTCTCGCAGACCTTCGGCGTCTCCGCCGACCGCGCCGGACTGGTGGCCACGGCGGGCCAGTTCGGCTACTCCCTCGGCCTGCTGTTCCTGCTGCCGCTGAGCGACACCGTGCGCCGCCGGCCGCTGCTGCTCATGCTGGTCCTGGGCACCGTCGGCGGGCTGTCCGCGGCGGCCGCCGCCCCGGGGCCGTCCGCGCTGGCCGGAGCCGTCCTGGCGGTCGGCGCGTTCACCGTGGTCCCGCAGCTGCTGGTCCCCGTCGCCGCCTCCCTGGCCGGGCCCGAGCGGCGCGGCCGGGTGGTCTCGGTGCTGCAGGCCGGCGTGTTCACCGGGGCCATCGCCGCCCGGGTGGCCGGCGGCGCCCTGGGCGAGTTCTCCGGATGGCGGGCGGTCTTCGCCGCGGCCGCGGTGTGCACCGCCGTGGCGGGCGCGCTGACCATCGCCCTGCTGCCGCGCTCCGCGGACGTCCCGGCGGCGCCCCCGGGGGCGCCGCGGCCCTCCTACCCGGCGCTGCTCGCCTCGCTCCCCGGGCTGCTGCGCGAACCCGTGCTGCGCCGGTCCCTGCTGCTGCAGGGGGCGGCCTTCGCGGTGTTCAACATGGTCTGGACGTCGCTGGTCTTCCTGCTCACCGGCCCGGGATACGGCTACACCACCCTCGGTGCCTCGCTGTTCGGCGCGTTCGGGGCGCTCGGCATCGCGGTGGCCCCGGCGGCGGGCCGGGCCATCGACCGGTTCGGTCCGCTCCCGGTGGTCGGCGCCGGTTTCGCCGGGATCGCGGCCGGCGGGGCGCTGATGCTCGCCGCGCACACCGGGTGGATCGCGGCCGCGGCGGGGATCGCGGTGCTCTACGCCGGCCTGCAGGCCGCCCAGGTGGGCAACCAGACCGCGGTGCTGGCGGCGCGCCCCGAGGCCGCGGGCCGGATGAACACCGTGTACATGTTCGGCACGTTCCTCGCCGGCGCCGCGGGCTCCGGCACCGGCGCGGTGCTGTACGAGGCCGCGGGCTGGACCGCGGTCGGCGCCGCCGCCACCGGCACCGCGCTGGCCGGCGGCGCCCTGTGGGCCCTCTTCGCCCGGCGCACCCGGAGGTGAGCCGGCGGGCGGCCCCGCCGCCGGCCGCACGGGGCCGGCGGCGGGGAGCGCGGCGCCCGGCGGGTCAGTCCGCGAGGAAAGCGGAGAGCAGGGCGGCCAGCCGGCCCGGGGCGTCCTCCTGGACCAGGTGGCCGGCGTCGGGGAGCAGGTGGAACTCCGCACCGGGAATGCGGGCGGCCAGCGCCTCGCCCCGCTCCGCCGGGATCCATTCGTCCTCGGCGCCCCACACCACCGCGACCGGCATGGAGAGGTCGCCCAGGCGGTCCTCGAACTCCGCGGTGTGCCGCTGGTCGGCCTGGGCGATCTGCCGGTAGAAGGCGGCCTGGCCCTCCGCCCCGGTCCAGGGCCGGACCAGCGCCTCGCGCAGCCCGGCGCGGAGACCGTGGTGCACACCGTCGTCGATGTAGGCCCCCACCGCCGCCTCGTGCATCTGCGGCGGGAGGGCGCCCAGGACCGCGGAGTGCTCCTGGACCAGCCGGTAGAACGGGCTGCCCCAGGGCTGCAGCGCCACCACATCGGCCAGGGCGAGCCGGCGGTAGCGCACCCCGCCGAGCAGGGCGGCGCGCAGCGCGACGGCGCCGCCGATGTCGTGCGCGACCACCGCGGGCGCCTCCAGCCCCCAGTGCTCCAGCAGCTCGGTGAGGACCCGCTGCTGCGCGGGGAGTGAGACGTCCTGCCCGCCGTGCTTCTCCGACAGGCCGTAGCCCGGCATGTCCCACAGGTACACGGTGTGCCGGGCGCTCAGCGCCTCGGCCGTCTCCCGCCACACCAGGGAGGAGAAGGGGGTGCCGTGCAGCAGGACCACCGGGCTGCCGGCGCCCAGCCGCCCCCAGGCGACCTCGCCGTGCGAGGAGGAGAAGCGCCCGTTCAGGGTCTCGGCGATGTCCGGAAGGTTCGCGGTTACCGTCTTCATGGCAATGACGGTAACAACAGGAGTTACCGTCAGGCAAGCTGAGACGGTAAACTTTCCGGTATGACCTACGACCGGCCGCCCGCCCCCGAGGACCTGGAGCCCGTCGAGTCCTTCTGCGACTCCGCGCGCTTCCTCTACGGCGAGGACGCCTTCTCCGACCCCGACTCGGCCCGCTCCTGGCTGCGCGGACGCGGGCACACCGCGGCCGCCGACGCCCTGGACGGCGCCGGCCTGGAGGTGCTGACCGGGGTGCGCGAGGCGGTCCGGGGCCACCTGGAGGGCGACGCGGAGGCGCGCCGGAGGCTCACCGGGGCCGCGGCCGAACTGCTCGGCGCCCCCCGGTGGAGCGAGGACGGCGCCCTGGCGCACCCGGTCACCGCGGAGGACCCGGTCCGCGCGCTGGCCGGGGCGGTCCTGGCCGCCCTGGCCGCCGCGGAGCCGTCGGGGCGCCGGGCCCGGCTGAAGGTCTGCCGCTCCCCCGAGTGCCGCTGGGTCTTCTACGACCGCTCCCCCGCCAACAACGCGAGCTGGTGCAGCATGGACGTCTGCGGGGCCCGGCACAAGATGCGCACCTACCGCTCCCGCCGCACCGCCCCCCGCGCCGGGGGCCGGGAGGCGGGCGGGTGAGCCACTACTACGAACTGGGCGAGGAGACCCTGTGGAACCCGTCCAACGGGGTCTCCCGCCTCTTCCTGGCACAGGCGGCGGCCTTCGAGGCGGAGCTGGGCCTGCCCTCCGGCATCGGTCCGATGGCGGAGGACGAGTGCCGGATCGACCCGGCCGCCTTCGGGGCCTTCGCCCGCGCCCTGCTGACCCGGTACCGGAGCACCGGCCACCCCGTCGCCGCGGCGCTCTCCGAGGGCTTCACCGCCGCAGTGCTGGTCCTCGCCGAGCGCGCCGGCCTCCGGGCGACGCTTCCCGGAGCCCCTGCCGACCCGGCCGCCGCAGGCCGGACGGCCCGGCTCCGGGAGAGGGCCCGGGAGCTGGACCGGTCCATGCACCGCTGACCCGGCGGGACCGGGCGGATCCCACCGGCCGCCGCTACCCGCGCCTCGGGGCGGCGCAGTAGGCCGCCAGCACCGCCGCGCCGCACACCCCCTGCGCCGCGAGCAGCGGGCCGGTCACCCCGCCGGCGAGCGCCGCGAGCGCGGGCAGGCAGCCCAGCACGGCGATGTCGGCGCCGGCCAGCGCCCACACCAGCACCCCGGTCGGCACCGGCCCGAGGGGCGTGTCCACGGCGGGCATCGCGTGCTCGATGGGGCGGCGCCGCGCCATCCGCAGCGCGCCCGCCGCCAGCGCCGGCGCGCACAGCGGCCCGAGCGCCCAGAGCGGCCCGCCGGCGCCGCTCGACTCCAGGAAGGCCAGCGCGAGGGTCAGCCAGGCGCCGCCGAGCAGGGCGGGCAGCACCGACCGCGCCGCGAGGAGCGCGCGCGGGCCGGCGCCCAGCAGCCGCGCCAGCGCCGCGTCCTCGGCGTCCCTGCGCGCCCCCGCGGTGCCCGCCGCCGGGACCGCGAGCGCACCCGCGGCGAGCACGGCCAGCGCCCCCGGAACCCCGCCGCCCGCCCGCGCGGCCAGCACCGGAAGCGCGGCCGCCGCCGCCATCAGCGCGAGCCGCCCCGGCCGCCGCGCCAGCCGGCGCCAGTCCGGCCAGGCCACCGCCGCCGCTCCGCGCAGCCGCGGCGGCCACGCCCGCGACCGCAGCGCCCGCGACCGCCAGTGCGCGTCCTCGGCCGCCCAGGTCAGCGCGCCCGGGTCCAGGGAGGCGACCGCGCCCGCGGCGAGCCCCGACCGGGACGACGCCTCCAGGAGGAGGCGGACCGGGATGCGCGCGGCGGCCGCCCGCGCCCGCCCCGCGAGGCCGGCGGCGGCCGCGGCCGATGCGGACGCCGCCGCCGTCCACGCCGCCGGAGAGGCCGACGCGATGGCGGCGAGCACCCCCTGGCCCGGCCCCGCGCCCATGGCCGCCGCGGCCACCGCCACCGCCGCGAGGGCGATGAGCAGCGCGGCCGTCCAGCCCTCCCGGGACGGCGAGGCCTGCGCCAGCACGCTCGCCGCCATCCCGCCCAGCGTCCAGGAGACGCCCAGCACCGCGGACGCGAGCAGCCGGGCGGCCGGCGCGTCGGGGGCGCCGAGCGCCCCCAGCAGCGCCAGGCCGAGGGCCGCGCCTGCGGCGACGCACACCGCGGCGAGGACCAGCAGGGTGCGGGAGAGCACGCTGCGGCGCGGCAGCGGGGAGAGCAGCAGCCACGCCGCGTCCGCCGCCGAGACCCCCACCGGGCCGACCGCGCGCGCCAGGGCCACCGCCCCCGCCAGCAGCAGCGCGATCAGCGCCAGGCCCGCGCCCGCCCGCGCCGGGTCGAAGCCGCCGGGCAGGGCCGAAACGGCGCGGTCGACCACCGGGGCCGCCATCACCGCCAGCAGGCCCGCGCCCATCAGGGCCGTGTACCGGTCGGACCAGCTCCGGCGCCGCCTGCGGCCCCGGGCCCGCAGGAACGCCCTGACCTCCGCCGCCCCGCTCATACGGCCCCGCCCTCCCGGGTGCGCCCCGGCCGTCCGCTGCGCTGGGGCGGCGCGAACGGGCCGGGTGCGGCTTCCCTACCTTCCACACCGGCCGCGCCCGGCGGCTCCGGTCGCACGGCCGCCCGGCCCGCGGACGGGGCGGCGTGCCGTTCGCGGCCCTGCGCGGCCGAGACCGGCCCGCGCTCCGCCCCGCGGCTCGCCCCCGCCATCAGGCCGCGGCCTCCAGTACGACGCGGCGGGCGCCTTCGGCGAACCCCGGGTCGTGCGTCACCATCACCACCGCGCCGCCGCCCGCGGCGTACTCGGCGAGCAGCCCCCGGAACCGCTCCCGGAAGGCGGCGTCGAGCCCGCGCTCCGGCTCGTCCAGCAGCAGCAGCCGGCTCGGCCGCAGCAGCGCCGCGGCCAGGGAGAGCCGCTGGCGCTGCCCGGTCGACAGCGACGACGGGGGCCGGTCGGCGCAGGCCGCCAGCTCGAACAGGTCCACGGCCGCCGCCGGCTCCAGCCGCCCGGGGCCGTGCGCCGCGCGCACCAGCTCCAGGTGCTCCCCGGCGGTCAGCCCCGGATACCAGGCCGGCTCGTCGCCGACCAGGACGACCTCGCGCCAGAAGGCAGGGGCGTCGGTCGGCGGGCGGCCCAGCACGTCGATCCGGCCCGAAGCGGGCTGCAGCCCCGCGAGGCAGCGCAGCAGGGTCGTCTTCCCGGCGCCGTTGGCGCCGAGCACGGCGACCACCTCTCCGGGGGCGACCACGAGGTCGACTCCGCGCAGCACCGGGGCGCCGCCCAGTTCCGCGCCCACACCGCGGGCGGTGATGATCGGTTCCGTCACCGGGCCAGCCTAGGGCCTGCGCCGCGGCGCCTCCGGCCGGGCGGGCGGCCGCACGCCCCCGCTCCGGGACCCCGGCCGCCCCGGGGGCCGGCTCCGTGCCGCCCCGCCCGGGGCGGCGCGCCCTTTCCGGGCCCCGCTCCCGGGCCCGCCTTCCAGGGGCGGGAGGGTCAGCCCTCCGGGCGGAGCAGCAGGATCAGCGGGTGGCCGGTCTCCTCGTCCAGGCGGCGCCCCTGCTCGGTGAAGCCCGTCAGCTCGTAGAAGCGCCGGGCCCCGGTGCCGGCCTCGAACACTTCGAGCCGCACCTCGCCGCGGAGCGCCGCGGCGTGCTCGACCAGCGCCCGCCCGATGCCCCGCCCCTGCGCCCGGGGGTCGACGAACAGCCCGCCGATCTCGTTCCCGAGCAGGCCCAGCAGGGCGACGGCGCCCCCGTCCTCCTCCGCGACCCGGTTCTCGGCCTCGCGGAGGCAGACCTCCCGGAGCCTGCGGGCCCGGTCCCCCTTGCCCTCGCCCTCGATGAACGGGTGCGCCTGCTTCGAGGCGCGCGACCACAGGTCCGCCACCGCGTCCTCGTCGGAGGCCCTAGCGCCGGACGGCGGCTTCCGCGTCCATCCGGAGCACGCTGGACAGGCCTGCCGGACCGGTCAACCGGTTCCCGGCCCCGGCGGGGACCACGACTTTCGTCGGGGGTCGGCCGGAACGAACCGGGGATCCCCCGGGAGGGCGCGCCTTTCTAGCTTCTCAAGGGTCCGCAACGACCCGAGGAGCACACCGTGACGACCAGGTTCACCGCAGCCGCGGCGGCAGTCGGCATCGCCGCGTCGACCGCCTTCGCCGCCCCCGCCGCAGCGGCCCCCGCGCCCGGCGCCGCGCGGCTCACCCCCGCCGCCGTCGACGCCTATATGGAGCAGGCCCTGGAGGACAGCGGCCTGCCCGGGATCTCGGTCGCGGTGGTCCGCGACGGGCGGGTGGTGCACGCCGCCGGCTACGGGCACGACTCTGAGGGGGAGCCCGTCACCGAGGACACCCCGATGCGCATCGCCTCGCTCAGCAAGTCCTTCACCGCGATGGCGGTCATGGCCCTGGTCGAGGACGGCGCGATCGACCTGGACGGAAGCGTCACCGGGCAGCTGCCCGGCTTCACCCCCGGCGACCCGCGGGCCGACCGGATCACCGTGCGCGACCTGCTCAACCAGACCTCCGGGCTCTCCGACACCGAGATCGACGTCGAAGGGCTGCGCGGCGCCTCCTCCCTGGAGGACTACGTCTCCCGCCTGGACGGGGTCCGCCTGGCCTCCGACCCCGGCACCCGGATGGAGTACTGCAACATCAACTACGACCTCGCCGCCCGCCTGGTGGAGACCGCCTCCGGGAAGCGGTTCGGCGAGTACGTGCGCGAGGCGGTGTTCGAACCGCTCGGCATGGAGCACAGCGGCCTCAGCGACGCCGAGGTCCCCGTCGCCGACGGCCACAACTCGCTGTACGGGCTGTGGATCCCCCGCGCCGAGCGCTTCGACTTCAACGACGACAGCGGGGCCGGCGGCGTCATCTCCACCGCCGCCGACATGGGCCGCTGGCTCACCGCGCACACCGGCGGCCCCGCCCCCGTCGGCGGGGAGTCGCTGCAGGCCATGTACGCCCCCTCGGAGGCCGACGACTACGGGATGGGCTGGTCGCCCGAGGACGCCCCCGGCGGGGCGGAGCTGATGGTGCACAGCGGCAACCTGTTCACCTACAACGCCGCCCAGGGCATCGACCCGGAGACCGGGTACGGCTTCGCGGTGATGAGCAACGGCGCCCCGATCGCCGACGAGACCTACACGCTCATGCTGGGGCTCTCCGCGCTCAGCCGCGGCGAGCGGCCGGAGGGCCCCGGGACCACCCGCAAGACCATCGACGCCGTGCTGGCCGCGGTCGGCGCGTCCGCCCTCGGGCTCGGCGCCGCCGGAGCGGTCCGCTCCCGCCGCTGGGCGGCCCGGCGCACCGGCCGGCCGGCGTGGCGGACCGCGCTGCGCATCCTCCCGCTGCTGGTCCCGGCCGCCCTCTTCGCGGGCTACCCCGGCGCGGTCTCGCTGCTCAGCCACGGCCGCGAGGTCACCTGGGACCAGATGTTCTGGTTCGCGCTGCCGCTCACCCTCACCCTGGCCGCCGCCGCACTGGGCGGCCTGGTCACCGCGGCCGCCCGGCTGCTCCGGCTGCGCGCCGCGGCCCGGCGGCCCTGAAGGGTAGGGTCCTCCCCGTGATCAACGGCCTGCTGCTGGCCGCCGTCGCCGCGGCCGCCGTGGCCAACGGCTTCGACACGGTCTCCCTGCCGCTGTGGCGCCAGCTCCTCTACCTGCCGCTGGGCGGCGCCTCCTACCTGCTCGGGCGCGCCCTGCCGACCCCCTGGGAGCGGTGGGTGTTCGGCGCCGCCGGGCTGGCCGGCGCCGCCGCCCTCCCCGCCGACCGGGGCACCGGGCTGACCGTGCTCTTCTCGGTGGCGCTCGCGGTCGCCCTGCCCTGGCTGGCCGGCCGCTACCTCCGGCAGCAGGCCCAGCTGGTGGAGGCCGGCCGGGAGCGGGTCGCCCGGCTGGAGCGCGAGCAGGCCCATGTGGCCGAGCGGGCCCGGCTGCGCGAGCGGACCAGGATCGCCGAGGACGTGCACGACTCCCTCGGCCACGCGCTCGCCCTGATGGCGCTGCGCGCCGGCGCCCTGGAGCTCGACCCCGGCTCCGCCCCCGAGGCCCGCGCCGCGGCGGCCGAGCTGCGCTCCCTCGCGGTGCAGGCGACCGACCGGCTGCGCGCCACCCTGGCGGTGCTGCGCGCCGGGGAGGACCCCGGCACCGCGGTGCCCGACGAGTCCGCGGCCGAGCTGGTCCGCCGCGCCGCCGAGGCGGGGATGCGGGTGCGGGCCGAACCGGAGGAGGGCCCCGGCCCGCTGCCGCCGCTGGCCGGGAGGGCCGTGCACCGGATGGTGCGCGAGGCGCTCACCAACGCCGCCCGGTACGCTCCTGGGGCCGCGGTCCGGGTCGGCTTCGCCCGGTCGGCGGAGGGCATGGAGGTGTCGGTGGTCAACGGGGCGCCGGACGCCCCGGCCGGCTCCGCCGGGGGCGGCACCGGGCTGGCCGCGCTGCGCGCCCGGGTCGAGCTGCTCGGCGGGGAGCTCAGCGCCGGGCCCGAGGGCGGGGGCTTCGCCGTCCGGGCCCGCATCCCGCTGGACGGGGCCGCCGCACCGCAGGCACGGGAAGAGGAAGGGGACCGATGATCCGGGTCCTGCTCGCCGATGACGAACCGCTGGTGCGCGCCGGGGTCGCCACCATCCTGCGCACCGACCCCGGGATCGAGGTCGTCGCGGAGGCCGGCGACGGGCGCAGCGCGGTGGAGCTGGCCCTGTCGCACCGCCCCGACGTCGTCCTGCTGGACGTCCGGATGCCGGTCCTGGACGGGCTGGGCGCCGCGGCGGAGCTGCGCAGGGCCGCGCCGGACATCGCGGTCGCCATGCTCACCACCTTCGACGAGGACGCCTACGTGGCCCGCGCACTGGAGGAGGGGGCCTCCGGGTTCCTGCTGAAGGCCGCCGACCCCCGCGAGCTCGTCCTGGGGGTGCGCGCGGCGGCGGAGGGCGCCGCCTACCTGTCGCCCCGGGTGGCCCGCCGGGTCATCGGGGAGCTGCGCGGCGGCCGGATGTCCCGCGGCGACGCCGCCCGGGAGCGGGTCGCGGCGCTGACCCCGCGCGAGCGCGACGTGCTGGCCCTGGTCGGGGAAGGGCTGTCCAACCAGGCCGTCGCCGAGCGGCTGTTCCTCGCCGAGGGCACGGTCAAGGCGCACGTCAGCTCGGTCCTGCAGAGCCTGGGCGCGGACAACAGGGTGCAGGCGGCGATCATCGCCTACGAGGCCGGCCTGGTCGGCGGCTGAGGCGGCGCCGGATGCCCTGCCCGGTGCGTGCGCCCGGTACTCCGGAGGGGCGGTCCGCCCGGGGTTCGGAGCGGCCCCGGCCGCCTGCCCGCGCAGGCCGGGGCGCCGGCACCGCGCGCTTCGGCGCGGGGCTCCGCCCGACCGGGCGCCTGAGGGATTGTCGGGTGTGCGGGTGGTCGCCCGGGGTGCTCGGCAGCGGACCGCCCCGTTGATCTTGGAGTTGCGGGCCCATCAGAGCGCTCTGACAGCCCCGCAACTCCAAGATCGACGCGGAAGTGGGACGGCGGCGCACGGCCCGCGGCGTCGGGCCCCCGGTCCCCACCTCTCCCGAACCGCGGTCGGGCACTCCGGGCGACCGGCCGGATGCCCGACAGCCTCTGAGCGGGGTCGGCCCGGTCGGCACGGGGCGGCACAATGGGCCTGCCCCAGTGGCACCCCGACCACCGCCCAGGAGGACCCCGATGGAGACCGGTACCGAGCAGACCGCGCGGACCGCGGCCGCGGAGATCGAGGAGCACCACCGCTTCATCGAGGAGTGGCTGCGCGGCACCGCCGACCCCGGCCTGCTCGGCGGGTTCGTCGCCATGCACACCCCGGACTTCACCCTGTGCGGCCCGGACGGCGGGGTGCTGGACCGGGACGCGGTCGCGTCCGGCTTCGGCGGCGGGCACGGCGCGGCGCCCGGCATCGGGGTGCGGATCCGCGGGGTCCGGCTGGTGGCCGCGGAGGGGGCCCTCGTCGTCGCCGCCTACGAGGAGCACCAGGAGGCGCCGTCCAGCGTCCGCCGCAGCACGGTGGTCTTCGCCCGGGACCCCGGGGCCCGCAACGGGCTGCGCTGGAAGCACCTGCACGAGACCTGGATCGCGCCGCCGGAGGGGTGACCGGGGCCGGCCCGGGGCGCTCAGTCCCCGCCGGGCGGGGACGGGGGCGGCGGCCTCGCCGCCGCCGTTCACGTCACCGGTGGCGCCCTCCTCCCCCGCTTCGGGGCCGGAGGGGCCCCTGCTCCGGAAGCTCCGCGGACCGCCCGGTCGGCGGTGCGGCGGGGAGTGCGTGCGGGCCCGCCTCCGGCCGGGGCGGGGCCGATGGGGCCGCTCCAGGGCGAGCAGAGGGCGAGCACGGCGGCGGGGGCGGACGCGACCGCGATGGGCATCCGTCGGCGGCCGGGCGCGGGGCGCCTTTCCGGAAGGGGCACCGGGAGGGGGCGCGCGCCTTCCGCCCCGGGGTCAGGCCCCGGGCAGCTCCTTGGCCAGCTCGATGAACTCCAGGTCGTCGCGGCGGGGGATGCCGAAGCGCTCGTCGCCGTAGGGGAAGGGCGAGACGGCGCCGGTCCGGGCGTAGCCGCGCCGCTCGTACCAGGCGATCAGCTCCCCGCGCTGGCGGATCACCAGCATCCGCATCCGGCGGGCGCCCCACACCCGGGCCGCGTACCCCTCGGCCTCGGTCATCATCGCGCCGCCCAGCCCCTTCCCCTGGGCGGCGGGGCTGACCGAGAACATGCCGAAGTAGGCGTCGCCCTCCCCGGAGCGCTTGAGCTCGCAGCAGACGGTGAGCCGCCCGCCGGCCTCGGCCACCAGCACGGCGGTGTCGGGGGTCCGCAGCAGCGCGGTGACGCCCTCGGCGTCGATCCGCTGCCCGCCGAGCAGGTCCGCCTCGGTGGTCCAGCCCTCCTTGGAGCCCTCGCCCCGGTAGGCCGAGTTGACCAGCTCGACCAGGGCCGGCACGTCCTCGGGCCCGGCCGGCCGCGCCGTTCCGGTCCTGGTCTCCCCGTCCGCGTGCATCCGCCGCCCCCGTTCCCGTCGCCGCCCGTCCGCTGCGCGGATCAGGCTATACCTCCCGGCCCGGGGCGCGGAGACCGGGGAACCGCGCCTTCCGCGCCGCCCTCCTCGCCTCCGCGGGGCCGGGCGCCGGCGGGTACGGCTCCGTCGAGGAACCCGCCGATGAGCTCGTTGACCTGGTCGGGTTCGTCCAGCGGGGCGAGGTGCCCGGCGCGCTCGATGTCGGCGTAGCGGCCGCCGGGCGCGGCCGACGCGGCGCGGCGGACCGCCCGCTCGTCGATCGCCTTGTCGTGCACGCCGTGCAGCCACAGCGAGGGGGCCCGGACCCGGTGCAGCTCCGGGATGAGGAAGGTGCGCATCCGGCGGGGGCCGTAGGAGTGGATCTGGAAGTCGTCCAGTACGAGTTCGCGGTGCGCGGCCCGGAGCCGCCCCTCCTCCTCGATCCGCGCCATCATCCACGGGTAGCCGGGGGTCTGCGCGCCCCGGACCAGGTGCGCCCGCATGGCCCGGTGCAGCACGGAGGGGCGGGCCAGCAGGCCGGTCGCCCTGCGCAGCGGCCATTCCCACTGCAGGAGGCACCAGGTGAGGAAGTGGGCCGGGCGGACCTCCTCCAGGCCGCCGGCGCTGATCGTGGCCAGGGCGGTGACCCGCTCCGGGCGGGAGGCGGCGTAGCCGGCGGCGACCGAGCCGCCCATGGACAGGCCCACCAGCGCGGTCCGCTCCACGCCGAGCAGATCCAGCAGCTCGTCGACGGCGGACTCCAGCACCGCCTGGTCGAGCCGGCCGGTCCAGGGGCGCGACCCGCCGTGGCGGGGCAGGTCGACCGCGATGACGTCGCGGTCGCGGGCCAGGTGCGGCATGAGGGCGTGCCAGATGAGCGGGGCGGTGTCCAGCATGGCCCCGTGCAGCAGCAGGACCGGGGGCCCGCCGGCCGGGCCCGCCCGGTACATCCGCAGCGGGCCGCCGGAGAGGCGCAGGTCGGTGGGGTCGGTGAAGGCGCCGGCGGGGGTCATTCGGCTCCGATCCGGGCGTCGAGGCGGTCGAGCAGGGCGGCGTGGGCGCGGCGCGCGGCCTCCGGGTCGGCGCGGGAGGCGGGCTCCTCCCAGCCGGCGGTGATCAGGTCGGCCATCAGCGAGACCGCCTCGGCCAGCCGCTCCGGCGGCAGCCCGCCCAGCGAGGAGGCGGCGTTGGCCAGGCCGACCCCGAACACCGACATCAGCAGCGAGCCGGCCCGGGGGTCGAGGTCCTCGCGGAGCATCCCGGCCCGCTGCAGGTCGCCGAGGTAGTCGCCGAGCCAGTCCATCCGGGCGCGGTAGCGCTCGGGGCCCCTGCTCCGGACGTAGTCGCCGAGGACGTCCTCGTCGGAGAGGTAGAGGGCGAGCAGCAGCCGGTCGTTGAGCAGGGCCTCCAGGCCGAAGCGGAAGGCGGCGGAGAGGGAGACCGGTTCCGGGGAGGCGGCGGCCCGGTCCCGCACCTCGCGGACCAGGGAGCGCATGGAGCGGGCGAGCAGCGCGTCGAGCAGTTCCTCCTTGGAGGCGAAGTCCAGGTACACGGCGCCCTTGCCGACCCCGGCCCGGGCCGCGATGCCGGCGATGGTGGAGCGGCGGTAGCCCTTCTCCAGGATCACCTCGCGCGCGCGGTCCAGCACGGTCCCGGCGCGGTCGGGGATGGTCGGTCGGGGCATGGCCGCCTCCTCGGGCCGATCCGGCAACGTAGTGACCATACTATGCGATCTGGTCACTACGGCCGCGGCCCCGGGCGGGCCCGCGCCCCGGTCCCGGGGGCGGGCGCCGCGCACGGCGCAGAGCCCCGGCGCTGGCGCGCCGGCGAGGAGCGCGGTGCCGTGGCCGAGCCGGGCGGCGCCCCGGGGTCAGCGGCGCAGCACGAAGACGCCCCAGCCCATCTCGTCCCGGCCGTGCTCCAGGTAGCCGCGGCGGCCCTGGTCGAGGAAGGCGCGCATCTCCTCCGTGTCGGGGTGGCCGGGGTTCTCCCGGAGCCAGGCGTGGACCGCCCGCCACTGGGTGGCGACGTAGCGGTCCCAGTCGCCGGGGGCGGAGAGCACCATGTCGACCAGCTCGAACCCGGCCGCCGCGAAGCGGCCGGCGGTGCCGGGCAGGTCGGCGAAGTCGTCCGGGCCGAAGCCGTACGCCTCCAGGCACGCCGCGCTCGGGGCGCCGCGCCAGTAGACCTCGCCGACCAGCATCGTGCCGCCCTCAGCCAGCAGCGGGGCCATCAGTTCCACGGTGCCCGCCAGGCCGCCGCCGATCCAGGTGGCGCCCAGGCAGGAGACGACGTCGAAGCCGCCCTCCGGAGCCTCCTCCCGGGCGTAGCGGGCGGCGTCGCCCTCGACCAGGGCGACCCGGTCGACGACGCCGAGGGAGGCGGCGCGCTCCCGCGCCGCGGTCAGGAACACCGGGCTGAGGTCGACCCCGGTCCCCGAGGACCCGTACCGGTGCGCCCACCGGCAGAGCAGCTCGCCTTTGCCGCAGGCCAGGTCGAGGAGGCGGGTCGCCGCGGTCGGCGCGCAGATCTCGCCGACCAGGTCGAGCCCCGCCTCGCTGATCGGGTTGAGGATGGTGTGCAGCGCTTCGGCGCGCTCGTGGAATCGCAGTGCATCGGTCATCGCCCTGGATGGTCCCGCGCGGGGCCGTGCGGGCGCCAGTGCTTTTCCGGACTCCGCCCCGGGCGGGCCACCGGGCGCGGTTCGGTCCCCGGCCGCCGCAGGCCCGTTCGGCGCGCACCGGATCCGCCCCCGGCCGGGCGGGCCCTCCCCCTTTCGTCGAGATCAGATGGATCTCCGCCGACTTTCATCGATTTTCGGCAAAAGGGGGATTGACGGTCGCCATAACCAGGCATAGCTTCGTGGCTCAGATCACACTCAGGGGTGTGCGGCCGCCCGCGGACCGCGCACCCGCGCTCCGCACCGAGTCCTCGGGAGGCCGCGGTGAACTCTCCGGGCGAGGTCCTGGACCTCATCAGCCGGGGCGATGCCGGCACCCGGGCCGAGCTGGCCCGGATCACCGGGCTGGCCCGGTCCACCATCGCCCAGCGGGTGGAGGCCCTGATCGCCCACGGCCTGGTGGAGGAGTGCGAGACCGGCGCCTCCACCGGCGGGCGGCCGCCCCGGGTGCTGCGGCTCAACACCGACCGCAACTGCGTCGCCGGGGTCGACCTCGGCGCCACGCACTGCCGGGTGGCGCTGATGGACATCGGCGGCGCCCTGCTCGCCGACCGGGAGGACCCGCTGCTCATCACCGAGGGCCCGGAACCGGTGATGCGGCACATCGAGGAGCGCATCCGGGAGCTGCTCGCCGAGGCGGACCGCCCCCTGGAAACGGTCAAAGCGGTCGGAATCGGGGTGCCGGGCCCCGTCGAGTTCGCCACCGGGCGGCCGGTCAACCCGCCGATCATGCCCGGCTGGCACGAGTACCCCGTCCCCGCCCACTTCGCCGGCCGCTACGACTTCGACGTCCTGGTCGACAACGACGTCAACACCCTGGCGCTGGGCGAGCTCCGGCACGGCCGCACCGCCGCGGAGAACCTGCTGTTCGTCAAGGTCGGCACCGGCATCGGCTGCGGCATCATCGCCGGCGGCCGGCTGCACCGCGGCGCCCAGGGCGCCGCCGGCGACATCGGGCACATCCGGGTGCCCGGCGCCGGCGACGCCCCGTGCCGCTGCGGCAACACCGGCTGCCTGGAGGCGGTCGCCGGCGGCGGAGCCCTGGCCGCCCGGCTCACCGAGGCGGGCGTGCCGGCCGCGGACGGCCGCGCGGTGGCCGCCCTGGCCGCCGCCGGGGAGCCGCTCGCGGTCCGGCTGGTCCGCGAGGCCGGCCGCGGCATCGGCGACGTCCTCGCCGGCCTGGTCAACTTCTTCAACCCGGAGGCCATCGTCGTCGGCGGCGCACTGGCCGCCGTGCACGAGCCGCTGCTCGCCGGGGTCCGGGAGGTCATCTACCGGCGGTCCCTGCCGCTGGCCACCAACCGGCTCACCGTGGCGCCCAGCGGAGCCGGCGAGAAGGGCGGCGCGCTCGGCGCCGGCCGGCTCGCCATCGACCACGTCCTCGCACCCGAGCAGATCGACCGGGCCCTGGCCGGGCGCGCGGCCGGCCCGGCGGGCGCGGCGCGGTGACCCGCCGCCCGCACCCAGGCGACATCCCCCGAACATCCAGCACATGGAGGCCCACGATGGGTTCGAAACCGCTTCGGCGCACCCCCGGCCGGTACGCGCTCGGCGCGCTGGCCGCCACCGGCGCCGTGCTCGCCGCCACCGCCTGCAGCACCCCGGAGGGCGGCGGAGGCGACGGCGGCGCCGAGGGCCCGTTCACCATCGGCGTCAGCAACGGCTTCATCGGCAGCGAATGGCGCGAGCAGATGCTGTCCACCCTGGAGGACGCCTTCGCCGAGTACCAGGACGAGGGCGTCGTCGACGAACTGGTGGTGGAGAGCGCCGACGTCGACGTCAACGGCCAGATCCAGCAGATCCGCAACCTGATCCGGTCCGACGTGGACGCGATCATCGTCAACCCCAACTCCCCCACCGCCCTGGACCAGGTCTTCGCCGAGGCCGCCGAGCAGGGCATCCGGATCGTCGCCATCGACCAGGCGGTGGAGTCCGAGCACGTCACCAACGTCGTCATCGACCAGGCCGAATGGGCCTCGATCTCCGCGGAGTGGCTGGCCGGGGAGGTCGGCGAGGGCGGCGAGATCATCGCCGTCAACGGCATCGACGGCCACCCCGCCAACGAGGACCGCTGGGAGGGCGCCCAGGCCGTCTTCGACGAGGCCGGGGTGGAGGTCGTCGCCGGCGACTTCGCCGAGTGGGACCAGAGCAAGGGGCAGACCGTCACCCGCGACCTGCTGGCCGGCAACCCCGACGTGGACGGGATCTTCGTGCAGGACGGCATGGCGCTCGGCGCGTTCCAGGCCCTGCAGGCCGAGGAGAAGGTCGGCGAGATCGCGATGACCGGCGAGGCGCGGGTCGGCTACATGAAGCAGTGGGCCGAGCAGCGCGAGGAGAACGGCGACTACAGCAGCATCGGGGTGCCCAACCCGCCCTCGGTGTCGGTGTCGGCGCTGCACGTCGCGGTCGGGATGCTGCAGGGCGGGGAGCTCGCCGCCGACTCCCTGGACGGCAACTCGCTGTTCCTGCCGATCCCCGACCCGGTCACCGACGAGAACTTCGACGAGCGCTTCGACGAGGTCGCCGACGAGCCCGACGCCTACGCCGTCGACCACGCCATCACCCGCGAGGAGGCCGGCGCCTACTTCGAGTAGGGGCCGCCGCGGACAGGGAGAGTCCTGTGGACACGACGCCGTTTCTGCGGATGACCGGGGTGCGCAAGCGCTACGGCGGGGTCACCGCCCTGGCCGGCGCCGACTTCGCCGCCGACGCCGGAACCGTGCACGCCGTGCTCGGCCCCAACGGCTCCGGCAAGTCGACCCTGCTGAAGGTGCTCACCGGCGTGGTCGCACCGGACGCCGGGGAGGTCCTGCTGGACGGGCGGCCGCTGCGCCCGCGCGGCCCGCGGGACACCCTGGCCGCCGGGGTGAGCGCGGTCTACCAGGAGCTGTCGCTGATCGACGACTTCACCGTGCTGGACAACCTGGTGCTGGGCGTGGAGCCGGCCCGCTTCGGCCTGCGCGACCTGCGCGCGGCCCGGTCCCGGGCGCTCCCGTGGCTGGAGCGGTTCGCCCCCGCCTTCGGCGGCCGGGTGCCCGCCGGCGAGCGCGCCGGCGACCTCGACCCCGGCGAGCGGCAGGTGGTGGAGGTCTGCAAGGCCCTGGTGCGCGACCCGCGGGTGCTGGTGCTGGACGAGGCGACCGCCTCGCTCCGCCGCGGCCAGGTCGACGTCCTCTTCGAGGTGCTGGCCGAGCTGCGCGAGCGGGGCGTGCTCGTCCTGTTCATCACGCACCGGCTGGCCGAGATCCTGGCGCTGTGCGACAGGGCCACCGTGATGCGCAACGGCGCCGACACCGCCGCCGTGACCGTCGGCGAGGTGCCCGAGCGGGAGCTGGTCGAGCTGATGTCCGGCGGGGCCGGGGCGCGGGAGCGCCCGGCCGGGGAGGCCGGCCGGGCGGCGGCGCGGGCCGCCGGGCCGCCCCCGCCCGCCGCGGCGTCGGCGGAGCCGCTGCTGGAGGTGCGCGACCTCTCCGGCCCCCGGCTGCACGGCGTCTCCCTGCGGGTCCGCCCCGGCGAGGTGCTGGGCCTGGGCGGCCTGCAGGGCCAGGGCCAGTCCGACCTGCTGGCCGCCCTGTTCGGGGCGGAGCGGCGCACCGGCGGGACCGTCCTGCTCGGCGGCGCGCCGGTGCACCCCCGCTCGCCCAAGCAGGCGGTGCGCGCCGGCTTCGCCTACGTCCCCGGCAACCGGGGCGCCCAGGGCCTGGCGCTGGGCCGGCCCGTCCTGGAGAACTTCGCGCTGCCCTCGGTCGGCCGCCGGGCCCTGCTGGGCGCGGCGCTGTCCCGGCGCCGCGAACTCGCCGCGGCGCGCGCCGTCGCCGAGCGGATCGGCATCCGCTACGGCTCGCTGGACGACCCGGTCTCCACCCTGTCCGGCGGGAACCAGCAGAAGGTCGTGGTCGGCAAGTGGTTCCCCACCGAGCCGGCCGTGGTGCTGATGGACGACCCGGCCAAGGGCATCGACGTCGGCGCGAAGGCGGAGATGTTCGCGGTCGTCGCCGAACTGGCCGCCGCCGGCGCCGCCGTGCTGCTCGGCTCCAGCGACGACCGGGAGCTGGTGGAGGTCTGCGACCGCGTCCTGATCATGTTCGAGGGCCGCGTCGTCGACGAGGTCTCCGGCGACCGCCTCACCGAGGACGCCCTCATCGCCGCCTCCATGCACATCACCCGCGCCGACGCGGCCGCCGCCCGCAGCGGCGGCGCGGCCCGCGACCTCCCCGAACCGGCCGCCCCCGACGGGGGAGGCCGCCCGTGACCCGCACCCGGGAGGGGACGCCGGAGCCCCCCGAACCGGCCGCCCCGCCGACCGGCCCCGCGGGCGGGCCGGGGCCGCACGGGCGGAGGGGCCGGGACCGCCGGGCCGGCCCCTCCGCCGCCCCGCGGCGGAACCGCGCCGACCGGACCGAAGCCGAGGGAGGACGATGAGCACCCCCAGCAGAACCGGAGGACCCCCGCCGAAGGCGGCGGGCCCGCCGCCGCTCCCGGTCCGCGCCGGGCGGGCGCTGCCGTCCGCGCGGATGCCGGCGGTCGCGGTCGCCGCACTGCTGGCCGCGACCGTGGCCGCCTCCGCCGCACTGCAGCCCGGGTTCTTCTCCCCCTACGGCCTGACCTCCAGCTTCGCCACCTTCCTGCCGCTGGCGACCATCGCCGCCGCGCAGACCGTCATCGTGCTCGGCGGCGGCATCGACCTGTCCATCGGGGCGGTCGTGACGCTCTCCTCCGCGGTGTCGGTGGTGCTGATGCAGGGCGACGACGCGCGCCTGCCGCTGGCGCTGGCGGCCGGGCTGGCCACCGGCGCCGCGTGCGGCCTGCTCAACGGGCTGGTCGTGGCCGGGCTCCGGCTCCAGCCGATCGTCGCCACCTTCGCCACCGGCTCGATGTTCGGCGGCGCCGCGCTGCTGGTGCTGCCCGAACCCGGCGGCACCGCGTCACCGCTGCTCACCGAGGCCTACCGGATGGTGGTCCTGGCCTACATCCCGGTGCCGGCCGTGCTGCTCCTGCTGCTCTGGCTGGCCTGGCGGGTGCTGCGCCGGCACCGCTTCGGCCAGTACCTGTACGCGGTGGGCGGCGACGCCGGGGCCGCCTACACCTCCGCCGTCCCGGTCTCCGCGGTGCGGGTGCTCTCCTACACCCTCGGCGGCCTGATCGCCGCGCTCGCCGGGACCGCGCTGCTGGCCGACTCCGGCGCGGGCGACCCCACCCTGGGCGCCGAGCTGACCCTGGGGTCGATCGCGGCGCTGGTCATCGGCGGCACCCGGCTGCGCGGCGGCTCCGGCGGGGTGGGCGGCGCGATCACCGGCGCGATCGTGCTCTCCCTCATCCAGGGGCTGGTCTTCTTCGCCGGGGTGCCCACCGACGCCCGGGAGTTCGTCTACGGCTGCGTCATCATCGCCGCGATCGCGCTGGCCGGGCTGCTCACCGCCCGCGCCGCGCAGCGGCCCGCGTTCCAGGGAGCGAACCGTTGAGCACCTCCACCGCACCCGCCCCCGCCGCACCGCAGGCCCCGGGGCGGCGGCCCTCCGCCGCCCGCAGGCTGCTCCGCGACCCGGTGGCCGTCTCCGCCGCGGTCACACTGCTGCTGTGGACGGCCACCGTGCTCCACTCCCCGTCCTTCGCCGAGTGGGGGCAGGTGGTCACACTGCTCACCGTGGCGTCCTTCCTCGGCGTGATCGCCATCGGCCAGACCCTGGTCATCATCGCCGGCGGGGAGGGCATCGACCTGTCGGTGGGCGCCACCGCCACCCTGTCGGCGATCATCGCCTCCCGGTTCATGGCCGGCACCGACGACGGGCTCCTCGCCGCCGTGCTGCTGGCCCTGGCCGCCTGCTGCGCCGTCGGCGCGGTCAACGCGGTCGGCGTGCTCGTCTTCCGGGTCCCGCCGCTGGTGATGACGCTGGGCATGATCGCCGTGATCACCGGGTTCATCCGGCTCTACACCGGCGGCCGCCCCGAAGGCTCCGCGGCGCCGCTGCTGCGCACCCTGGTCACCGGGGACACCGTCGCCGGCATCCCGGGCGTGCTGTGGCTGTGGCTCGGGCTGACCGCCCTGGTCATCTGGATGCTGCGGCGCAGCCCCTTCGGGTGGCGGCTGTACGCCGTCGGCGGCAACCCCGCCACCGCCTACCTGTCCGGGGTCGGCCCCGCGGCGGTGAAGTTCGCCGCCTACGTCCTCTCCTCCCTGTTCGCGGGGGTCGGCGGGCTGCTGCTGCTCGGCTACGCCCAGAACGTCTACACCAGCCTGGGCACCGACTACATGCTCAACAGCGTGGCCGCCGCGGTCATCGGCGGCACCGCGCTGATCGGCGGGGTCGGCGGCTACCTGGGCACCGCCATCGGCGCCGTGCTGCTCACCGTCCTGGACACCCTGCTCCGCGTCACCCAGGTCGGCGGCGGCGAGTGGGGCGACGCGCCGCGCCAGATCATCTACGGCGCGGTGCTCATCGCCGTCCTGACCGCCTACGGCAGGCAGAAGCGGCTCCGGCAGTGACCCGGCGCCGCACGGAGCACGGAGAGGACGACGCGACACCTCCGCCCCGCCACCGGGGCGGACCCCAGGACCGGGCCGCGCCGGCCCGGGGACGACCACGAACCACAGGAGCTCACATGCGTGCTTGGTTCCCGCAGTGCGGACCGCGCCCCGGCGGCCGCGCCCGGGCGACGGACCTCCCGGCCCCCTCCCGCACCGGGGAGGCCCGATGACGGCGCGGAAGAGCGGCGGCCGGCTCGGCGTGGGCATCGTGGGCAGTGGGTTCATCGCCGGCTTCCACACCCGCGCCTTCCAGGGGGTGCGCGACGCCGACGTGACCGCGGTCTGCGGGCGCACCGAGGCGTCCGTGCGCGAGCTCTGCGACCTGGCCCGGGAGCTGCGGGTCGGCGACCCCGCCCCCTACGCCGACGTCCGGGAGATGGTGCGCGACCCGGCCGTGGACGCGGTCTGGGTGACCACGCCCAACCACGTCCGGGTGGAGACGGTGCGCGCCATCGCCGAAGAGGTCTCCTCCGGCCGCGCGGTACTGCGCGGCATCGCGATCGAGAAGCCGCTGGGCCGCACCGCCGCCGAGGCCGAGGAGGTGCTGCGCCTGGTCGAAGGCGCCGGGCTGCTCCACGGCTACCTGGAGAACCAGGTGTTCGCCCCCGGGGTGACCCGGGCGCACGAACTGGTGTGGGCGCGCGGCGCCGCCGTGTCCGGAACGCCCTACCTGGCGCGCTGCGCCGAGGAGCACAGCGGCCCGCACAAGGCGTGGTTCTGGCAGGGCGAGAAGCAGGGCGGCGGCGTCCTCAACGACATGATGTGCCACAGCGTGGAGGCCGGCCGCTACCTGCTGACCCCGCCGGGGGTCCCGGCCGGCGAGTGGCTGACCCCGGTCAGCGTGGACGCCACCATCGCCTGCCTGAAGTGGTCCCGGCCGGACTACGCCGACGACCTGGTCCGGCGGTACGGCCCGGAGGTGGACTACCGGCTCCGCCCGTCGGAGGACTACGCCCGCGCCACCGTCGTCTACCGCAACGGCGAAGGCGACGAGGTGGTCGCCGAGGGCACCACGTCCTGGAGCTACGTCGGCGCGGGCCTGCGGCTCAGCTTCGAGCTGCTCGGCCCGGAGTACAGCATGGCGGTGAACAGCCTGGACACCGAGGCGAAGATGTTCCTCAGCCGGGAGATCGCCGGAAGACCCGGCGAGGACCTGGTGGAGAAGCAGAACGCCGAGGGCGGGCTGATGCCGCTGCTGCCCGACGAGGCCGCCGCCTACGGCTACACCGAGGAGGACCGGCACATGGCCGCCCGCTTCCTCGACGGCGAGGCCCCCGCCGAGGGGCTGGACGACGGGCTGGAGGTCACCCGGCTGCTGATGGCCGCCTACCTCTCCGCCCAGGAGGGGCGCCGGATCGACCTCGCCGACCCGGCGACCGCCGAGCGGATCTCCTCCTTCGTCCCCGACGTCGCCCAGGGCACCTGGCGGCCGGGGCGCTGACCCGGCGGAGCGGGCAGGGGCGGAGGGCCCCGTTCGCGGGCCCGCCGCCCCTTCTCCCCGATCCCCTGGCGGAGAAGGGGCGACCCGCCCTCGGGGCGCGGGCGCCCGGTCGCCGGACCTCGCGGGACCTACCGCCGCGCCTCGCGGAGCCGGCGGCGCCCCGGCGGCCGGCCGCTCCCCCTCCGGGCCGCGCGGGGCCGCCCCGCCGCGCTCCGCGACGGCCGGAATCGCCGGCGCCGAGGACACCGGGCGCGCCGGCGGCCTCCGCCCGAACGCCCGCCGCCCTCGGGGGCCGCCCCCGCGCGGGACGGGGCCGGCCGTGTTCGGGCGACCGGTACTCCGGAGGGGAATCCCGCCTTCCCGCGCCGGCCGACCGCGCCCGCCTGCGGAGCGCCCGTCTCCTGCGCCGGCGGCCACGTGATCGCCGAGATCGCGGCCGACCTGCGGGGCGGCGAGGCCGCCGCCGGGATGCTCCTATGGATGTCAGGCGTGCGGGCCCACAGAGATCGGGCCGACGGTGAGTTCGGGGCGGGCACCGAGGACCGCGCCCACCCGCTCCACCTGCTCGTCGAGCTCGGCCCGCCGGGCGGCGGAGAGCGGCTCCAGCGGCTCCACCGTGATCCGCACCCTGCGGCCGGACAGGCGCTGGTGCCACACGCCCGCGACGGTTCCGTCGATGAGCAGCAGCGGGTAGTTGCCCGCCTGGCCCCGGGCGAGCGCGCGCTCGTAGGCCCGCCCCGGGAAGATCCGCTCCCGCGGGTGGCCGCCCACGCCGTAGGCGTCGAAGTAGGGCAGCAGGCGCAGGCCGCGCGCCGGGGCGTCCGCGGGGGCGGTGTCGCCCGCCGCCACCCAGGCGGTGGCGCCCTCCACGTCGACCGGCTGCACCGCGTCGGCGTTCCGCTCGAACAGCCCGGCGGCCCAGGTGACCGGGGCCGCCAGCCAGCGGGCGAAGGACTGCGGGGTCGCCGGCCCGTAGGCGCGCAGGTAGCCGGTGAGGAGCCGGGTCAGCGCCTGCTCGGCGGGGAGGGGGCGGAACCCGGGCAGCAGCCGCCGGGGCGAGGTGTGGGTGACCTTCCGGCCGCGCGGCGCGCCGAAGCAGAGCACCCCCTGGTGCGCGGCGAGGTGGGTGGCCGCCCTCCACCGCGGCCAGGCGCCCTGGAAGGCCTCCACCACCGGGTCGCCCGCCCAGGGGCCGGTCCGCTCGACGATCGCCTCGGTCAGCTCGTCGGTGGTGAGCTCGGCGCCGGACAGCGCGTCGTCGATCGCCGCCAGCACCTGCCCGGTCCGCTCGTCGCTGAGGTAGGCGCGCGGGCCGCCGTTGCCGGACCCGGCGGGCAGCGCGGACAGCGCCCCCGTCCACATCGGCAGGTCGCGGGCGGGGAGCAGGTGCACGGTGCCGCGCGGGCCGTAGGTCTTGACCAGGGTGTGCTCGGCCAGCAGCGCGGCGCGCACGTCCTGCCGGGTGGCGCCGTCCAGCCGCAGCGCCACCGAGACCTCGCCGGCCGACTGGATCTGGGCGTGCGCCCCGGACATCGCCGCCACCGCGTCGGCGGGCGCCGCCCCCGCGGGCCGGGCTCCCAGGCCGTGCCGCTCCACCCGGCGGTCGATCGCCTGGCGCCAGGTCATCCGGGCGGCGCGCGCCGGGGCGCCGAGGGGCGCGGAGGCAGAGGGCATGGGGGCTCCCGAGGGTCCGGCGGCTCCGTCCCGGGCCGCGTGGACCGCCAGGATAGGTGCGGTCGAGGACGGCACCGGTCCTCAATGGGCGGAGCCGCCGCGCTCCCCGGCCGGGTCCGGTTCGGCGGGGGCCGCCGACCACCTGCGCACCGCCAGCTCGGTGCCGAGGTAGAGCAGCACCCCGCCCGCGATGCACAGCGGGGCGAAGTAGGCCGGCAGCGACCCGGCCGACCCGAGCAGGCGGCCGGCGCCGATCTCGAACAGGCTCCACCCGGCGGCGCCGGCCGCGGCGTGCGGGGCGACCTCCCGGTAGCCGGCCCCGGAGGCCCCGGCCAGCCGCGGGGCGAGGGTGCGCAGGAACGGCACGAACCGCCCGATCAGCACCGCGCGCGGACCGTGCCTGCGGAACAGCGCGGCCACCCGGTCCCAGTGCCGGGCGGGGATGCGGCGGCCGGCCCGGGAGGCCCGCAGCCGCGGCCCCAGCACCCGGCCGCTCCGCACCGCCAGCGCGTCGCCGGCCGCGGCGGCGCAGAACGCGGTGGCGAGCAGCACGGGGAGGGAGACCGTCCCGCCCGCGGAGAGCACCCCGGAGCCGACCATCACCACCGCGGAGGGCAGCACGATCCCGGGGAGGAAGGCGGTCTCGGCGAACACCACCGCGGCCAGGACCGCGTACACGCCCGCGGGCGGCAGGGCCGCGAGGTCGGCGGCGTTCACCGGATGCGGCCCGCGGTCTCGGAGGGGGCCCCGCGGAGGATCGTCATGTGCAGCTCTTCGAGTTCGGGGCTGGGGTCCATGCCCATGTCGGTGCGGAGCCGGGTGGCGACCTCCCGGTAGGCGTCCAGCGCCTCCACCCGGCGGCCGCTGCGGTACAGGGCCAGCACCAGATGCTGCCAGAACCTCTCGTGGTAGGGGTATTCGCGGGTCAGCGAGCGCAGCTCGGCGACCAGGTCGCCGTGGCGCCCCAGGGCCAGGGCGGCCTCGTTGTAGCGGTCCAGGGCGCGGATGCGCTCCTCCTCGATCCGCCCGGCGACGGCGCTGCGGAACCGGTCGGAGCCGAGGCCGGGCAGGACCGGGCCGCGCCACAGCGACAGCGCCTCGCGCAGCCAGGCGGCGCCGGACTCCAGGTCGCCGCCGTCCAGCACGCGCCGGGCCCGCTCCGCCTTGTCCCGGAAGACCAGCAGGTCGAGCTGGTCGGCGACGAGCGCGATGGAGTAGCCGCCGCCGGAGCCGCGGACGATCCCGGCCGCGCCGGCCCCGCACCGGTGCAGCGACTGCCGCAGCCGGGTGAGGTGGGTGTAGAGCGCGGCCCTCGGGTTGTGCGGGCCGTCCCCGTTCCAGAGGAGGGAGGCCAGCTCGTCGGCGGGCAGCGCTCTGTGCGGGTTGGCCAGCAGGACGCCGAGCAGGGTGCGCTGCTTCCCGGCGGGGAGGCGCAGCGGACCGGACTCCGCCTGGGCCTCCAGCGGACCGAGAATCCGGAAGACCGGTTTGGCATGCATGGCTTCTCCCTTTTCCGCTCCGGGGCGGTGCGGCCCGGAACGGAGTAGTGGGACGGGGATCGGCAGGATCGGTGCGGGGTGCCGGAGGATTTCGCCGCCCGGGCGGGCGCACCCGCCGGCGACTTTCAGTTTACTCTTCGCGACTCTCCGTGGGATCGATCGGGGTGAAAGTCGAAAAAGTCGAGAATGTGCGCCCGAGGGAAACGGGGCGGAGTGCGGGCCCGCTCTCCGGAGGCGCCCGGCCGCCGACTATGCCGGGGTTCGCGAGGCTTGCCCGAGGTGGAGGAGGGATGTCCGGAGTCGGGGGTCGCGGAGCTTGCGGCCGTCAGCGGTCCGGCCGGTCGGAATGGCGGGCGGCCACCGGTCCGGACCTGCGAGAAATGAAAGAGAAAGGTCACTGAAAGTGAGTGTGCTCTAACGTGGTGCTCGGTCGCCCCAGGGGAAATCGGAAAAGAGCGCGCCCCGCCCGACGGGCGGGACGGGAAAGGCGGACATGCCGGCAAAGGAACCGACCCTTTATGAGGGCGTCGAGGTAATTCGCCGAGTCCAGCAGCTGATGGTCATCTGCTCACTTCTCCCGAACGACGGAAGGCTGCGCGAAGTCCTCCGGGCCGCACTCGACCTCCCCGGCGAACCCGTCCTGGCCCGCACGCCCCCCGTCCCCGACCTCCACCCGCACCGGCTCAAGGGGTGGCTGGAGTCCATCTGGCTCTCCGACTCCCTCACCCCGGAGGAGAAGGCGCTGGTCGACTGGCAGAGCGACAGCGACAACATGACCGCGGCGATGCGCGAACTCGACGAGGTGGAGCGGCTCATCGGAGCGCGCCTGGGCATCGCCCCGGACGACCGGGAGGGCCGCTGACCGGCCCCGCCACCGGAGCGGCGGGGCGCACCGCCCGCTGACCGCCCGGAGCCCCGCCCCGCTCCGCCCGCGGCGGGCCGCACGATCACGGGAACAGCCCGAACGGCGCCGGAGCCCCCTCCGGCCCCGCCCCTCCGGACCGACCCCCCTGCGGAGGCCGCCCCGCGGCCGATGAAACAGGAGCTCTCCGCCCGCTCCGGGCGGAGGACCCCGCCCCGGCGGGGTGCAGTCAACCCACGGCACCGGTGTCCGCACCACTGTCTCTATGGAGGTTCCCATGACCCAGTCCACCATCCTGCGCCAGGCCGCCGCCGACGCCGAGTTCCGCCGCATCCTGCTGGCGGACCCGTCCGCCTTCGGCATCCCGGCCGACTCCGTGCCCGCCTCCGTCGAGCAGCCCGACGCCGCCTCCCTCGAGTTCTGGACCAGGGGCCAGGGCGCGATGGAGACGGTCGCCTGCCGGACCAGCTGCAGCTGGGGCCCGATCACCGCGGTCTGCGACGGCTCCACCAAGCCCTAGCCGGCGAGGGCTCCACCGAGTAGCGCCGGGCCCCGGCGCGGCCGCCCCGGCCGCCTCCGCGGCCGGAACCCCGCCGGAGGCCCGGCCCCTCTTCCGCTTCCGCGCGCCCCGCCCGCACCGCCGGGCCGGGTGCGCCCCCTCCGCACCGCCCCCGAACCGGGAAACCGGAGACCATGCACCCCGACTTCCCCCTCGACATCGCCGTCCGCGCCGCCGGCCTCGATGAGAGGCTCGCCCTCGCCGAGCTGGTCCCGCCGCCCGGCACCGACCCCGACCCGCTCACCGCCTGGCGCACCTCCCGGGCCGCCGACCGCCTGGAGCGCCCCGGCCTCGACCGGGACGGCCTCGCCGCCGCGCTGCTCCGCTACCACGGGGCCACCGCCGATGCCGCCGTGCTCAGCGGCGCCGCCCGCACCGCCGTCGACCGGGCCCACTCCTCCTGGCTCCCCGCCTACCGGGCCGCGCTCGAAGGGCTCGACCGGGCCCGCCCCCGCTCCGCCGCCGCCCCCTGGCGCCGGGACGACGTCTACTACGGCCGCTCGGCCGCGGCCTGCGAACCGTTCCTCCTCGAACTCGGCGCCCGGGTGCGCGCGGCCCTGCGCCGGGCCCGGGAGACCCCCGGGGCCCCGGGCTTCGCCGACCGCATCGCCGAGGACTTCGAGGCCCACCTGCTGGACCGCTTCTCCCTGGCCCTGGCCTGGACCGTGCAGGCCGACACCGAGGTCCACCTGGCCGCGGGCGCCGCCGGCGGCGACTACGCCGGCCACCTGGACGCGCGCTTCGCCGACGCCGCCGCGCACCACGACTTCTACCGGGACTTCCCGGTGCTGGGCCGGTGGCTGGCCGAGAACACCCGCATGCTGGCGGAGGCCGCCGAGGAGCTCGTCCTCCGGCTGGTCCGCGACGCCGACCACATCGCCCGCACCCTCCTGGGCGCCTCCGCGATCGAGGAGTACCTCTCGATCGAGCCGGGCCGCTCCGACCACCACGCCGAGGCGCGCACCGTCGCCTTCGTCGAGGCCGCGGTCGACGGCGGCCGGACCGCCCGCTTCGTCCACAAGCCGCGCAGCGTCGACGCCGAGGCCGGGGCGCAGGCCCTGCTCCGCCGGCTGCGCGGCGACGGGGTCCTCGACTTCGCCACCCGGGCGGTGCTGCCCCGGTCCGGCCACGGCTACGAGGAGTTCATCCCCTCCGGCCGGAACACCGTCGGCTCCCTGCCCGAGGCCGAGGCCGTCTACCGGGAGCTCGGCGGCCACCTCGCCGCCTTCTACGTACTGGGCGGCGGCGACCTGCACTTCGAGAACGTCATCGTGGCCGACGGCCACGCGCACATCTGCGACTGCGAGACCATCCTGGCCGCCGCGCCGCCCGGCGCCGACGCCCCGATGGGCACCCTGCTCGACTCGGTCTTCTCCACCGGCCTGCTGGAGTGGCCCCGGGCCGAGCAGGCCGGCCCGGACGAACTCCGGATCAGCGGCTACTCCGGCGGCGAGGCCTATGAGATGCCCACCCCGGTGCCGCGGGTGGAGGAGGGCGGGTTCGGCCCGAAGGTCGCGCACCGCTCCGGGGTGCGGGTCGAGCCCCGCGCGGCCAACCGGGTCTTCCTCGGCGGGGAGCTGCTCCGGCCGCAGGACTTCACCGGCGCGATCACCGACGGCTTCCACCGGGTCTACGAGTGGTTCCGGCGCGACCCCGAGGCCTCCGCCGGCGCCGTCGCCGCCTGCTTCGCCGACGGCGACATCCGCTTCATCAACCGCTCGACCCAGGTGTTCGCGCAGCTCATCCAGGCCGCCCAGCACCCCCGGGCGCTCGCCGACCCGCTGGAGGTGGACGCGCTCTTCGAAGGGCTGCGCGCCTCGCCCCGGGCCTGGGACGGCGGCTCGGCGCTCGCCGAGCACGAGCCCGCCGCCCTGTGGCGGATGGACGTCCCGGTGGTCACCGTGCCCGCCGGCGGCCGCCGCTTCGTCTGCGACCACCGGGCCGGCACCGGGCTGCGCGCCGCGGCCTCGCCGGTCGAGCAGGCCTCTCGGCGCATCCGGGCGCTCTCCCCGCGCAACCGGGACCGCCAGGAGAGCTACATCAGGGCGGCCCTGTCCGGCGGCGGAGCCCCCGAGACCGCCGCCGCCCACCTGGAGTACGCGGTACGGCTGGGCCGCTGGCTCTGCCGGGCGCAGGCCGCTCCGGGCGCGGCCTCCCCGTGGCGCGCGGAGCACACCACCGCCGCGGGGCGGACCGAGGCCCCCGTCGACGGCGACCTGTACCTGGGCAGCGCCGGAATCGCGCTCTTCCTCGCCTACCTCGACCGGGCCGCGCCCGATCCGGCCTTCCGCGCCGCCGCCGAGCGCGCCGTCGACCACGCCGTGGCCGCCTGCGACACCACCAGGATCGGCGTGTTCACCGGGATCTCCGGTGCCGTCTACACCCTGGTCCACCTGTACCGGCTCTGGGGCGACCCGGGGCTGCTGGACACCGCCCGGCGCCTCGCCGCCCGGATCCCCGCCCTGCTCCCCGGCGACGCCGAGTGCGACGTGTTCGGCGGCGCGGCCGGGGCGGTCCCGGTGCTGCTCGCACTGGCCGACGCCGCCGGAGGCGACGGCGCCGACATCGCCCGGCTCTGCGGCGACCACCTGCTCTCCCGGGCCGAACCCGACGGCGACGCGCTGAGCTGGGCCCTCTCCGACGGCTCCGGCGGGCCCGCGCTCACCGGGTTCGCGCACGGCGCCGGCGGGATCGGCTGGGCCCTGATCGCCCTCGCCGCCCGGACCGGCCGGGAGGAGTACGCCGACGCCGGGCTGCGCGCCTTCGGCTACGAGTCCCGCCACTTCGACCGGACCGAGCAGGACTGGTACGACCTGCGCGAGATCCCGGCGAAGCGGATGAGCGCCGGCCGGCACTACGCCAACGCCTGGTGCAACGGCTCGGCCGGGATCGGACTGAGCCGGCTCGCCGCCTGGCGGCTGCTCGACGGCTCCGGCGCCGAGGAGACCGGCGTGCTGGTCGACGCCGAGCGGGCGCTCACCGCGACGCTGCGCAACTTCCCCCGGCTCAACAACGACTCGCTCTGCCACGGCCGGGCCGGCAACGCCGAACTCCCGCTCCGCTTCGGCGAGGTGCGCGGCGAGCCCGCGTTCCGGCTCGAGGCCGAGCTGCACGCGCACGACCTCTGGCGCGGCATCGACGCGCTGGAGACCTCCGGAGGCGACTTCTTCCCCGGGCTGATGCTGGGCCTGTCCGGGCTCGGCATGCACTTCCTCCGCCTGGCCGACCCCGCCTCCACCCCCTCCGTCCTGCTGCTCGACCCGCCCGCGCCGGCGGCCGCCGACTGAAAGGAAACCTCCCCATGTCCGTGGACGTCTGCACGGAGTTCCTCAAGGACGCCTCCTCCTCGCCCGAGCTGCAGAGGCGGATGCGCACCATGACCGGCCTGCGGGAGATCGTCCGGCTGGGCGACCGCAACGGCTACGCCTTCGACGAGCAGGACCTGATCACCGCCTCCTCGGTCTACCGCCCGGAGGAGGGCGACGCGGTGCCCTCCTCCCTCTCCTCGGCCACCGCCGCCCCGCCGCCCGCCGAGACCTCCTTCCTGCACTACGAGTACGCCATCGCCGACCTGCCCGGCTTCGAAGAGGTCGCCGAGCTGCTGCCGCGGCTGAAGATCAGGCCGCCGTCGGTGGACGCCGAGGCGTTCCGCGCCGGGCACCGGGAGGACGACCGGCTCTCCATGGAGTACTCCCCCACCGGCACGGACTACGCCCGCTGGCGGGCCCGGCTGCCCGAGGAGGACGCGGCGCGCCGCGCCTTCCACCTGGTCAACCTGGACGAGCACGTCGACCACCCGGGCTACGACGACTACCTGGACGCCAAGGCCGGGGTGCTCGCCGCACTCGACCGGGCCTTCGGCTCGGAGGTGCGGTTCTCCGGCAGCATGTGGTACCCGCCCGGCGCCTACCGGCTCTGGCACACCAACGAGAACCAGCCCGGGTGGCGGATGTACATCATCGACTTCGACGCCCCGTTCGAGGGCCCCGGCGCGACGTCGTTCTTCCGCTACCGGGCCCCCGGCACCGGCGAGCTGGTCACCCTCCCCGAGCGGCCCGGACTGGTCCGCTTCTTCCGGGTGGAGCAGGAGCCGGAGCGGCTGTTCTGGCACTGCATCGGCAACCCCACCCCGCGCGACCGGTGGAGCTTCGGGTTCGTCGTGCCCGACGACTGGGCCGCGCGGTTCGCCATGGCGGCCGGGCGGGGAGCGTGACCGAGGCGGCGATCCGGGCGGCCGGCGTGCACAAGACCTACCGCGGCCGCGGCGGCACCGCCGCGGTCCGCGGCATCGACCTCCGCGTCCGCCAGGGCGAGGTGTTCGGCTTCCTCGGCCCCAACGGCGCCGGGAAGACCACCACGGTGGCGATGATGTGCACGCTGACCGCCCCCACCCGGGGGCGGATCGAGGTCGCCGGGCACGACACGGTCGCCGCGGCGCACCGGGTGCGCCGCGCCATCGGGGTGATCTTCCAGGAGAGCACCCTGGACGGCGAGCTCACCGCCGAGGAGAACCTGCGCTTCCACGGCGAGCTGTACGCTCTGCCCGGCGCCGCGGCCACCGCGCGCAGCCGCGAGCTGCTCGGCCTGGTCGGGCTGGCGGACCGCGGCGGCGGGCTGGTGCGCGCCTTCTCCGGCGGCATGCGGCGCCGGCTGGAGATCGCCCGCGGGCTGATGCACCGCCCCCGGGTGCTCTTCCTCGACGAGCCCACGGTGGGCCTGGACCCCAACTCCCGGATCGGGGTCTGGGAGCACCTGCGCGAGGTCCGCGCGCGCGAGGACACCACGCTCTTCCTCACCACGCACTACCTCGAAGAGGCCGAGGAGTGCGACCGGATCGCGATCATGGACGCCGGCCGCATCGTCGCCGAGGGCACCCCCGCCGGGCTCAAGACCGCCGTCGGCTCCGACCGGATCGAGCTGCGCACGGGGGACGACCGGGCCGCCGCGCGGGCGCTCCGCGACCGGCTGGGGGTGGAGGCCGAGACCCCGGCCGCCGGCGGGGTGCTGGTGCGCAGCGGGGACGGCGCCGCCCTGGTGCCGCGGCTCTGCGCGGCCCTGGACGTGCAGGTGCACGCCGTCACCGTCACCAGGCCCAGCCTGGACGAGGTGTTCCTGCACCACACCGGGCACCGGATCCGCTCCGACGGCGCCGGGGAGCGGCCCGCCGAACCCGCCGGGACGGCGCGGTGATGCCGGCGGCGGTCCGGGCGGCGGCCGAGGCCCGCGCCGGGCGGATGGTCTGGCACCGGGAGATGCTGCACTTCGCCCGGGACCCGGCGCGCACCGTGATGTCCCTGTTCCATCCGCTGCTCTTCCTGTGCATCCTCGGCGTCGGGCTGTCCGGGCTGGTGCCCGGGGAGGGGTACGCGGCCTTCCTGTTCCCCGGGGTGCTGGTGATGGCGGCGCAGACGCCGGCGATCAGTGTCGGGGTGTCGATCGTCTGGGACCGCCAGATGGGCTTCCTGCGCGAGATGCTGGTGGCGCCGGTGGCCCGCAGCACCCTGGTCGCGGGGAAGTGCCTGGGCGGGGCGACCATGGCGACCTGCACCGGCGGCATCGTCCTGGTGTTCGCCGGGGTGGCCGGCCTGCCCTACGATCCGCTGCTGTTCGCCCTGCTCCTGGCCCAGCTGGCGCTGGCCTCGCTGGCCATGACCGCGCTGGCCTCGCTGGTGGCGGTGGCCGCGCGCCGCGCGCAGACCTGCAACACCGTGCTCGGCGTGCTGGTGACCCCGATGGTGTTCCTGTCCGGGATGATGTTCCCGGTCAGCGCGATGCCGCCGTGGATGGCCGCGGCCGCCATGGCCAACCCGCTGACCTACGTCCTGGACGCGATGCGCCGGACCGTCGCCGCGGCCTCCCCCGGGCACGCCGCCTCGCCCCTGTTCGAGCCGCTCACCCTGGGCGCCCGGCAGCTCCCCGTCGCCCTGGAGATGCTGCTGGTCGCCGGGTTCGCCCTGGCGGCCCTCGCCGCCGCCGGCGCCTGCTTCTCCCGGCGCGACGAGTAGCCCGGCCCCGCACCGGCCCCCTCGACCACGGCCTCGAACGCCGCATCGCCGGCGCCCTTTCCCGCCCGACCGCCCCTTTCGGCCCTCCCGGCCGCCGACCCCCTGCGGAGCACCGATGATCAGCGACACCCTCACCGTCGTCCGGGAGTTCTGCCGGTCGCCGGTGCACACCGGGGCGCTCTCCCCCAGTTCGCGGCGGCTCGCCGAGGCGGTGACGGTGGTGGTGCCCGGTACCGGGGAGCCGGTGGTGGTCGAGCTCGGGCCGGGCACCGGCCCGTTCACCGGGGCGATCCAGCGCCGACTGGGCGGCCGGGGCCGGCATCTGGCGGTGGAGATCAACCCGAGGTTCGCCGAAGTCGTCTCGGCCCGCTTCCCCGGCGCGGAGGTGGTGCGCCGAGACGCGGCGGAACTCCGCGGCCTGCTGGAGGAGCGCGGAATCGGCGGCGCCGACGCCGTGGTCAGCGGCCTGCCCTGGGCGGTCTTCACCCCGCGGGCGCAGCGCTCCATCCTGTCCGCGGTCGCCGCCTCCCTGGCGCCGGGCGGCGCGTTCACCACCTTCACCTACGAGCACGCCCGCCCGCTGCCCGCGGCGATCCGGTTCCGTAGGCTGCTCGGCGCCGTCTTCGAGGAGGTGGTGACCGGCCGCACCGTCTGGGCCAACCTCCCCCCTGCCGTGGTCTACCACGCCCGCCGCCCCCGCCCCACCCGCGACTGACCGCACCGCGCCGCCTGCTCGGACGCCGGGGAAGACGGCACACGCCCGGGGCGGGGCGTGGATCATGGGTCCATGGCGAGCGCACCCGATGCGGCCACCGCCCACGCCTGGAAGGCGCTCGGCGGGGCCGCGGACCTGGCGGCGAAGGTCTCCTACCGGGGAGCGGGCGCAGTGCTCCCCGCCGTGCTGCCGGTGCGGGAACTCGCGCGTGCGGCGGTCGGGGCGTGCTCCCTCGCCGCTACCGAGCTGCTGGCCGCGCGGAACGGGGCACCGTCACCGGGACGGAGGTGGACGAGGGAGCCGTGGCCACCGCCTTCACAAGCGAGCGGCACCTGCTGGCGGACGGCCGCGAACCGACCCCGTTCGCGCCGCTGTCAGGTTTCTGGAGGACCGCCGACGGACGGGTCCGCACCCACGCGAACTACCCGCACCACCGCGCCCGGCGGCCGGGGCGTGCCCGCCGCGGCCGATCCACCGGCCCCGGCGGGGCATCGGGACAACGCCCGCCTTCAGGTCATTCCGCCGCAGAGGGGGCCAGAGCGCGCATCGTGTGATCGATGAGCGCTCGGATCTCGGCGGAGCTCTGCAGGTCGCCCTGGTGCAGCAGGAGGCGGTAGTAGATGGGGCCGTACAGCAGCTCCAGGGCCAGGTCCGCATCGGCGTCCGGGCTGATCTGGCCGGCCTCGCGGGCCTTGGCCAGGCGGGCCAGGCCGTCGTCGGTGCGCGGCTGGAAGAGCGTCTCCTTCAGGCCGTGCGCGAGGTCGGCGTCGTGGTGGGTGTCGGCGATCAGGCCGATCAGCGCGCGGCTGAAGCGGGGATCGCCCAGCAGGTCGCGGAGGAGGCCTTCCATCTGCGTCTGCAGGTCCGCGCGCAGGTCCCCGGTGTCGGGGAAGTCGGCGGCGGGGGCGGCGGCCTCGTCGAGGGCCTCCAGGACGACCGCTCCCTTCGAGGGCCACCAGCGGTAGATCGTCTTCTTGCTGACCCCGGCCCGGGCGGCGATGGCCTCCACCGTCACCGGCCCGTAGCCCTGCTCTGCGCACAGGTCCAAGGAGGCGTCGAGGATCGCGCGGCGGCTCTTCTCGCTGCGCCGCTGGGGGTCGGGCTGCCTGGGTTCGGGTCGATCGGGCATGCGCCCACTCTACAGGAAACGACACGGGTCGTGTTGACAAGAGGTGATGCGGGCGTGCAGGCTTCCCTGCGAACGGCGACACGACACGTGTCGTTGCCTGTGAATGATCATCGACTGCGCCTGCGCAGAAGGGAAGTTCGCACCATGTCACGCTTCACCGACAAGGTCATCCTCGTCACCGGCGGCAACTCGGGTATGGGCCGGGCCGTGGCCGAGCGGCTCGCGGCCGAGGGCGCCGCGGTCGTCCTCGGCGCCCGCCGCAAGGACCTCGGCGACCAGGTCGCCGCCGAGATCCGCGCCGGCGGCGGGCGGGCGGTCTTCGTCCCCGCCGACGTCACCCTCGAAGACGACGCGGCCCGGCTGGTCCAGGCGGCGGTCGCCGAATTCGGCCGCCTGGACGGGGCGTTCAACAACGTCGGCGGCATGAACGCCTTCGGGCCGGTGCCCGACATCTCCGACAGCGCCTGGCGCGCGGACCTGGACACCAACCTGACCAGCGTCTTCTACGGGCTCAAGTACCAGCTGCCGGCGATCCTCGCCGCCGGCGGCGGCGCGGTGGTCAACAACGCCTCGAACCTGGGGGTGACCGGCACGCCGACCGTGGCCGCGTACGTGGCGGCCAAGCACGGAGTGGTCGGGCTCACCCGGGCCGCCGCCCTGGAGAACGCCGCTGCCGGAGTCCGGGTCAACGCCCTGGTCACCGGCGGGGTCGACACTCCCCTGTTCGCGCAGACGATGGGCGCCACCCCGGAGGGCCGGGCCCAGGTGGAGTCCATGCTCCCGGTCGGCCGCCTCGCGCAGCCCGACGAGGTCGCCGCCTTCACGGCCTTCCTGCTGAGCGACGAATCGCGGTTCATCACCGGTGCCGCGCTGGCCATCGACGGCGGTATCACCGCCCAGTGATCCGGGCCCGGCCGGGCCGCACTGCCCCGGTGCGACCCGGCCGCGGCGGCTTCGACCGCGGGCCTCCCCGCCGGAAGCGGCCGGCGGGGACCGCGCGGCGGCCCGCCGGACCCGCCCCACCCTCCTACCGGGCCCGGCCGCTCAGCGGGCCGCCGCGGTGAGGCGGCGCAGCGCCGCGTGGGCGGGCGGTCCCCAGGTGGCCTTTCCTCCGGGACGGCCGCGGGCGCCGGCGTCCGCGACGTGGAGGGCGCCGAGGGCGCGCAGCACCGCCCAGCCGCGGGCGCGGCGCAGGGTCGCGGCGTCGGGGACCGGCCGGTAGGCCGCGTGGAAGCGGTCGGCGGCGCCGTCCGGCAGCAGGCTCCAGGCGGCGGCGAGGTCGAAGGCGGGGTCGCCGGCGAAGAGGTCGCCGAAATCGATCACGCCGCAGAAGGTCCCGTCCGAGGTCACGACGTTGGCCGGGTGCAGGTCGCCGTGGAGCCAGAGGTTCGGGCCCGTCCACTCGGGCGCGGCGGCGGCGTCCTCCCAGACCGCGCGGACGGCGTCCGGGTCGCGGACCAGCCCTAGTTCGGCGGCGGAGGCGAGCTCCCGGTCGAGGTACTCGGCGGTGTCGGCCAGCGGACCCCCGCGGCCCCGGCCCGCCGGCGCCCCCTCGGGGGCGGGGCGGTGCAGGGCGGTCAGGAAGGCGGCCAGGGCGTCGGCCGCCTCGGCGCCGCGCGTGGCGGGGGCGCGGTCGGCGGGTTCGCCCGGCACCCAGGTGGTGACGAGCCAGGGCCGGGGGAACCGCTCGGAGGGCTCACCGAGGCGCTGCGGGACGGGAACCCGGAGGGGAAGGCCCGGGGCGAGTTCGGGCACCCAGGTGTACTCCTTGCGCAGCAGCGCGTCCGCGGACTCCGTCGCCCAGGGCAGCCGGACGGCGAGGTCGTCGCCGAGCCGCCACAGCTGGTTGTCCCACCCGCGCGCGCCGAGCCTCAGCGGGCGGTCGGCCAGGTCGGGGTGGTGCTCGCGGAGCAGTTCCCGGATCAGCTCCGCGGTGATCTCTTTCTCGGCGTCGGCCACGGGGGCAACGCTACCCGGGCGCGCCCCGGAGCCGGCCCGCTCCTCCCGGCCGCCGCTTTCGGCGCCGTGGGAGGATCCGTCCGGGCGGAGGTCCGGGTCGGGCGGGCATGGCGACGGCGGTCAGGGCGCCGGGCAGCCGAGGGTCAGAGCAGCGGGAGGCGGACCGCGGCGGGCCGCGGAGCCCGGAACCGCAGGGGGTCCGGTGGGGCCCCGACCGGGGCGGGCGCCGGAGACGGATCGCCCCGGCGGCGGCGCCCCTGGGGGCGGGCCGGAGGCGTCAGCGCGGGGCCTCGTTCCGGTCCTCCGCGAGCACCACCGGCTCGAAGGCCTCCTCCTCGCAGAACCGCGCGACGCAGCGGAAGGCGGGGCCGCCCCCGGACCGCCTGCGCAGCCAGAGCAGGAGCACGTCGAGCAGGTCGCGCTCGTCGGGATGGACCTCCTGGCGGGCCGAGAGGGCCCAGCCGCCCCGGGGGCGGCGCTCCATCGCCGACATGAGCACGCCGCCGACCGTGTGCGCGGCGCCCCGCTGGGCGAGCAGGGCCCAGGGACGGTCCTCGACCAGGAGGCCGCCCCGGCCGTCCTCCACGGGCCGCCCGTCGTCGCCGATCACCACCTCCGGGAACTCCTCGACGATGCTCCGCGGCTCCGGCTGCGGTCCGAGTCCGAGGTGCCACCGCAGCTCGGCCGCCTCGGCTCCGGTCAGGTCCTCCGGGAGGTCCGCGGAGACCAGCAGTTCGTACATGTCGCTCATGGCGCGGCAGCGTACCGGCCGACGCGGACGGGCCGTCCGCCTTCGGCCCGGCGACGGCCTCGGGCGCCCGCGCCGGCGGCGCCGCGGGGCTCCTTCAGGAACGGCGGGTCCGTGGCCGAGGACCGCGCAGGCGGCCCTCTTTTAGGACACTCCGCGTCCTTGAAGGCGGGCAGTATGGAGGCATGACACAGGACATGCCCGCCCGGATGCTCCGCCTGCTGTCCCTGCTCCAGACGCGCAGGGAGTGGCCCGGGGCCGAACTCGCCGAGCGCCTGGGCGTCACCGGCCGCACCGTCCGCCGCGACATCGACCGGCTGCGCGAGCTGGGGTATCCGGTCGAGGGCACCACCGGCCGCGCGGGCGGCTACCGCCTGGCGGCCGGCGCCGACCTGCCGCCGCTGCTCCTGGACGACGAGGAGGCCGTCGCCATCGCGGTCGCCCTGCGCACCGCGGCCTCCGGCGTCACCGGCATCGAGGAGACCGCGGTGCGCGCCCTGGCCAAGCTGGAGCAGGTCCTCCCGGCGCGGCTGCGCCGCCGGGTCGCCGCCCTCCAGGCGGCCACCGTGGCCCTGGCCTGGGGCGACGGCCCCCGGGTCGACCCCGGGACGCTCGCCCTTCTGGCCGCGGCCTGCCGGGACCACGAGGTCGTGGCCTTCGGCCACCGCTCCGCCCCCGACGCCGAGGCCACCGCCCGCAAGGCCGAGCCCTGCGCCCTGGTGGCCGCCGGGAACCGCTGGTACCTGGTCGCCTACGACCTCGGCAAGGAAGACTGGCGGACCTTCCGGGTCGACCGGCTCACCGACCCGGTGCCCACCGGGCGGCGCGTCCCCCCGCGCGAGCCGCCCGGCGGCGATCCGGGCGCCTACGTGAGCGCCTCCATCGCCGACGCCCCCGCCCGCTACAGGCTCCGCGCCACCGTCCCCCGGTCCGCCGACGCGGTGCGCGCCCGCACCGGGGCCCTGCCGGGCCGCCTGCACGCCCTGGACGCCGAGAGCACCGCCGTCGACATCGCCGACGACGACCCGGCCCGCATCGCCGCACGCCTCCTCGGCCTCGGCTCCGCCACCGACCTGTCGGGGACCCCGGAACTCGCCCCGCACCTGGAGCGGCTGGGGCGGAGGCTGCTGCACGCCGCCCGGTCGCTGGCACCGGACGGAGCCGGCACCGGGGCCCGAGACGAGGGCGACCGGTGAACACCGGCCGCGCCGGACCGCCGCCGGCGGTCGGCCGCACGGGAACCGGGCAGGTCGGCGCGGTCTTTACCCCGCGGGTAATCGACCTTCTTCCCCGCACCGGCGATGCTCGTCGCACACACGGCGACATCCTCCGAAAGGGGACCGCGATGAGCACGTCCACCACGACCCCGGACACCCGGTCCGGCCGTCCGCTCCGTATCTGGCTGGGGGTGGACGCCGCCGCCTGCGCGGCGTCCGGGGTGCTGCTGGCCGCGGCCTCCCCCTGGCTGCCCGCGCTCCTCGGCTACCCGGTGGCGCTCCTCGCCCCGGTCGGGGTCTTCCTGGTCCTGTTCGGGGCCTGGCTGGGGGCCATGGCCTCCGGGCGGGGGCTCTCCCGGACCGCGGTGCGGGCCGCGGTGGCCGCCAACGCGGTGTGGGTCGCGGCCGCTCTGGTGCTGGCGGTGTCCGGGGCGTTCGGGGCGACGGCGCTCGGGATCGCGTTCGTGCTGGTCCAGGCGGCGGCCGTCGCGGTCATCGCCTGGGGCGAGGCGGCGGCGCTGCGCGGGGCCGGTCCGGCGCCCGCGTGAGGCGGTGCCATACTTCAGCGACGATCCGGGAGGCGAGCGTGGCGGTGGCGGAGGGCAGGCGGGTCGGGGAGCTGCTCAGGGAGTGGCGCAACCGGCGCAGGATCAGCCAGTTGGAGCTCTCCCTGCAGGCGGAGGTCTCGTCCAGGCACCTGAGCTTCGTGGAGACCGGGCGGTCCCGGCCCAGCAGGGAGATGGTGCTGCGGCTGGGCGACTGCCTGGGGGTGCCGCTGCGCGAGCAGAACCGGCTGATGCTGGCCGCGGGCTACGCCCCGGTGTTCGAGGAGCGGCCGCTGGAGGGCGCCGGCATGGGGCCGGTGCGCGAGGCGGTCCGCCGCATCCTCGCCGGCCACGACCCCTACCCCGCGGTGGTCGTGGACCGGGCCTGGAACATGGTCGACGCCAACGGGAGCGCGGCCGCCCTGCTCGAAGGCGTGCACGGGGACCTGCTCGCGCCGCCGGTGAACGTGCTCCGGGTCAGCCTGCACCCGGAGGGCATGGCGCCGTCCATCGCCAACCTCGGCGAGTGGCGCGACCACCTGCTGCACCGGCTGCGGGCGCAGGCGGACTGGACCGGCGACGCCGGGCTGGAGGCCCTCTACCGGGAGCTGCTCTCCTACCCCGGCGGCGGCCGGCACGGCCGGGGGTGCGGGGAGGAGAGGGCCGCCCCCGGCATCGCGGTCCCGCTGCGGTTGCGCCGGGGAGAGGCCGAGCTGTCCTTCATCTCCACCGTGGCCACTTTCGGTACCCCGCTCGACGTCACCGTCTCCGAGCTGGCCATCGAGTCGTTCTTCCCGGCCGACGAGGCGACCGCCCGCGCCCTGGGCGACGCCCGCACCGCACGCGGCGCTCCCTGAGCGGCCGCATCCGGGAAGCCGGTACGGGCGTGCGGCGGGAACTCGGTGCCATGAAGCGGCCGAGGCTATGAGCCGTCTGCGCCGCCGCCTACATGATCACCTTCGACCACCTCGCGGCACTGCTGACCGGTGTCACCGGCGTCCCCGGAATCTGGGCCCCGCGATCCTCACGCTGTTCGGCATCGGCGCTTTCACCGGCCTGTCCATCGGCGGCAGGATCTCCGACCGGTACCCCGCCCGTGCCCTGCCGGCCGGGGCGATCGGGATCCTGGTCTGCTCGGTGCTGCTCGCGCTCCTGGCCCGGCACGCGCTGGGCGCCGGAGCCGGCATCACCTCGGTCGCCTGGATCGGTGCCGGCCGTCCTCCTCGACGGCGGGATCCGGCCCCGCCGGCGGGCGCGGGGACCGGTCTCGGACTGAGCCGGGGCGGGACGCGGCGGAGGCCGGGGCTCCAGCGCGCCGCCGCACCGGGCCCGACCGGTCGGGCCCGGTGCGGAAGAGCGGCCCCCGCTCCGGTGTTCCAAGGGGCGGTGGAAGGGATGTTCCCGATGGGGGCGGGGCGGTGCCCCTCCCCTGCAGCGGACCGCGGTCCGACGCCGCACCGGAGGAGGACGAGGATGGGCACCGACCTGGGCGCCGCGCAGCGCGACCACTGGCGGCGGGTCTACGCGGAGAACCCCGCCATGTACGGGGACGAGCCGTCGGAGCCGGCCCGGTGGGCGGGTGGGGCGTTCGCCGAGCGCGGGGCCCGCACCGTGCTGGAGCTGGGGGCCGGCCACGGCCGCGACGCCCTGTGGTTCGCCTCCCGGGGGCTGGCGGTCCAGGCCTGCGACTTCAGCGCATCCGGGCTGGAGCAACTCAGCGCGGCCGCCGCCGAGCGGGGCCTGTCCGGCAGGGTGGAGACCCGCCTGCACGACGTCCGCGACCCGCTGCCCCTGGCCGATGCGAGCGTGGACGGGGTGTTCGCGCACATGCTGCTCTGCATGGCCCTGTCCACCGACCGGATCCGCGCCCTGGTGGGCGAGGTCCGCCGCGTCCTGCGCCCCGGGGGAACCCTGGTGTACACGGTGCGCCACACCGGCGACGCCCACTACGGCGCGGGCACCGACCACGGAGGCGGCATCTTCGAGCACGGCGGGTTCGCCGTGCACTTCTTCGACCGCGCCCTGGTCGACGACCTCGCCCGGGGATGGCGCCTGGAGGAGGTGCACCCCTTCACCGAGGGAGAGCTGCCCCGCAGGCTGTGGCGGGTCACCCAGACCAAGCCCTCGGAGTGAGGCCGCGCGCCCTTCACCGGGCGGGGCGCCACGGGCTCTCCGGGCGGGTCGCCGCCGGCGCCGCGGAGACCCGCAGGCCGTAGGCCGGCCGGTCGTGGCCGGCGACCGGACCGAGGTAGGTGTGGCCGGTCAGGTGGCACCAGGCGGGCAGGTCCAGGGGCGCCGCCGGGTCGGTGGCGATCAGGTGCACCACCGCGCCCGGGGCCAGACCGCCCAGCCGGGCCCGCAGCCGGAGCAGCAGCCGGACGCAGGACAGGTCTCCTCCGTCGATCACCAGGGGGTGCTCGGTGCCGTGCACGGGGATCCCGTCCCTTCTCTCGGCCGGGCGGCCGCGCGGTTTCAGGGCAGGTAGGGGCTGATCCAGGCGGCGAATCGCTCGCCGTGGCGCCGGCGGGCCTCCTCCAGGACGGCCTCGGCGCTCTCCGGCGGGGCGAGGTCGAAGTTCTCCCGGAGCCAGGTGCGGTAGTCCTCCCGGGCCTCCAGGATGGCGGCCAGTGCCTCCTCCGTGTCGATGTACTCGTCCCCGTCCAACTCCTGCCGCCATTCCTCCAGGGTGGGGCCGCGGAAGTACGGCTCCCCGTCGTGGTCGACGGCGAGCTCGGAGTCCTCGGTCAGCAGCAGGAGCAGCCCGCGCAGGTCGCAGGCGGCGACGCCCTGCCCGCCCTCGTCGCCGAAGATGACCACGGGCAGCGAGGCGAGGTCCTCGCGGTCGTCGCAGCGCCACAGGGCGTAGAACGATCCGGAGCCGTTGGCCTGCGCGAAGGGGATCAGCCGGGAGAGGAACTCCGGGTCGGACGACCCGCCGGCCCGCAGGCCGGAGTCGTCGCCGTACTCCCTCATCATCTCGAAGCCGTCGGCGATCGGGGAGTTCCCCAGGCTCTCGTCCAGCTCCTTGAGCAGGTTCAGTTCTCGAACGGGCGAATAGAGGGCCATGCCGCCTCCTCGGTCGGTTCCGTCTCGGGTCCGCGCACGGTACCGGTCGGCGGTGACGGCCGGGCTCAGCCGGCGGATCCGGCCCGCTCCAGGCGGCGGAGGTCCCAGGGGTCATGGGCGCAGACCACGTCCACCCGGTCGCCGTGCTCGCGGCGGAGCGCCCGCAGCGCCTCCTGGGTGGCCGACCGCGCCGCCTCGTCCACCTGGGAGTCCAGCTGCACCAGGTCCATCAGCGGGTGGCCGTGCGGGGCGTCCGGGTCGAGTTCGCGGTGGTAGTAGTAGGCGTCCCCGGCGTGCAGCAGCCAGCGGCCGCCGTCGCGCACCGCCACCCCGGCGTGCCCGGCGGTGTGCCCGGGCAGCGGAACGAGCAGCACGTCCGGCGGCAGCCCGTCCAGCTCCCGGGCCCCGGGCAGGCCGAACCAGTCCTCGCCGCCGTCCGCGCGGTAGGTGGTCCAGTGCGGGCCGTGCGCCCAGTGCCCCGGCCGGTATCTGCGGCTCGGCGCCTCGGCCCGGGCGGCCCGCAGCTCCTCGGCCATGACGTGCACCGCGGCGTGCGGGAAGTCGGGCAGGCCGCCCGCGTGGTCCAGGTCCAGGTGGGTGAGGACGATGTGCCGGACGTCGGCGGGGTCGTGGCCGAGCGCGGCGACCCGCCGCACCGCCGTCTCCTCCGGGTCGAGCACCGGGCGGGTGAACTCCACCCATTCCCGGCCCAGCGAGCCGTCCGGGTCCCGGACGTCGTTCAGGCCCAGGCCGGTCTCGACCAGGACCAGCCCGGAGGCGTCGGTCTCCAGCAGCAGGGTGTGGCAGACCGCGCGGGCCGGTCCGGGGCCCTCGTAGGTCGGGTCGATGGTGAGCATGGAGCCGGTGCTGAAGTGGTGGATCCGCATGCGCCTACACTGCGGCTTGAAGCGCGGTTCAAGTCAACTTCGGCGGCGGAGGACGGCATGGCGGAGGCGGGCCCCGGCGGGCTGCTGGACATCGGCGAGGTGGCGCGGGAGAGCGGGCTGGCCCCCTCGGCGCTGCGGTTCTACGAGAAGAAGGGGCTGATCGCCGCCGCGGCCCGGAACGGCCTGCGCCGCGCCTACGACCCGGGCGTGCTGCACCGGCTCGGGCTCATCACCTGCGCGCGCGGCGCCGGCTTCAGCATCGCCGAGATCGCCGCGCTCCTCTCCGCGGGGCCCGGCGACGGCGGGCTGCGCGCGCGGATGGCCGTCAAGGCCGAGGAGGCGGACGAGGCGATCGGCCGCCTCACCCGGCTCCGGGACAGCCTGCGGCACGCCGCGGGCTGCGGCCACGACCCGCTGGTCGAATGCCCGGAGTTCAAGCGGGCCGTGGGCCGCGTCCCCGACCCGGACGCGGAGCCGTGCACCTCGGCGGCGGGCGCGGGCCCGGTGCCCTGATCGGTGTCCGCCGCGACCGGCCGCCCCGGCGCCCCGCTCCGGGAGCGGGCCGCGGCGCGGATGCCGGCGGCGCCGATGGAGACCGCGTGCACTCGGCCGGCCATGCCGGCGATCCTGGATCGTTGATGGGAGAAGCCCGCCCCGGGCGATGATCTCGGGGCTATCAGAGCGCTCTGACAGCCCCGAGATCATCGGGGGAAGGGCGGGGCATCGGGACCCTGATAACCGGGTGCTGATCGGGGTTCTGCTCGCCCGCACCGCCTCCGGGGCCCTCTCCGAACCGGCCGGACGGCCCACCGTGTACTGGGTGAACGCGGTGCTGATGGCGCTGGTGGCGGTGGCGCTGCGGCTGCTGATGCCGCGCACGCCGCCCGGTAGCGGGGCCCGCCGGGGCGGATGTCCTTCCGGCCTGGCAGCATGCCCGGCATGGACGATTTCGAGACCTATCGCGAAGCGGCGCGCAGGGCCGGCGTGCCCGAGGAGGCCGTGGACCTGGCCCGCCGCCTCGCCCGGCCCCAGATCGAGCTGACCTCGGTGGACGAGGGCGGCGGGGTGCCCGTCGGGCGGTACGGGGGCCTGCCGCGGCTCCCCCGGGGCGCCGAGTGGGACGGCTACCCGGACCTCGTCGCGTCGATCGACTGCGCCGCCCTGCCGCAGGGAGCGCTCGACTTCCCGCTGCCGCGCGACGGGCACCTGCTCTTCTTCGCGGACAAGCGCGAGGACAGCGGCTCGTGGGGCGAGGAGGACCCCCCGAGCGTGGTCCACGTGCCGGCCGGAAGCGATGCCGCCGAGCGGTCCCCGGCCGGCGGGGGCGCCGTCTCCGAGGAGCCGCGCCCCCTCTACGCGCGGACCGTGTGGAGCCTGCCGACCGACGCCGACGACGCCGTCCTCGCAGACGAGGAGGTGCGGCGGGTGTACACCGGGCACCGGCTCGAGGAGCACGGCGACGGGAAGAAGAGGGTGTGGGAGGTCGATCTGCTCCTCGGCGGGTACGGCTACTCCCCGCAGGACCCCCCGCCGACCACCCCCGGGCCCGGCGAGGAGGAGAAGGGGGAATGGATCCTGCTGGCCCAGGGGCAGTACCCCTTCCGCGACGACCCCGACTCCACCGGGTGCCCGTTCTGGACCATCCAGCGCGCCGACCTGGAGGCGATGGACTTCGCGAAGGCGCGACTGGTGATGTGGTCCTACCACTGAGGCGGCCGCGGCCGGCCTCTCGGGCGGCGTGCGCCCCGCCCGGCGGGCCCGGAGGACGGGGCCGGGCGGGGCTCCGGGTCAGGCGGCGGCGCCGTTCACGGTGCGCAGTGCCTCTTCCAGGGCGGCCTGGTCGGCGCCGGAGAGCATCCGGGCGGCGTGCACCATGTGCAGGGCGGTGGCCAGCCGCTCCCGGTCCTCCTCGGTGCCGAGGTCGCCGAGGAGGGCGGGGAGGACCAGGGCCAGGGCGCGCAGTCCGCCGCCCCTGCCGCTCCCGCCCAGCCGGGCGGCCAGCGACTCCAGTTCGGGCGCCCAGGGGCGCGGCGGGACGGCGCCGGTGGAGCGCAGCCCGTCCGCGACGGCGTACCGGAGCCAGTCGGCGTACTGCCCCGGGGGCGCCTCCGGGAGCCGGGCGGCGGCCCGCTCGTAGTGCTCCCGGGCCGGCCCCGGTTCACCCAGGTCGAGGTGGGCCTTGGCGATGTTGATGTGCAGCGAGGGGGAGAACCCGGCGACCCGCTCGTCGCCCACCAGGCCGGCGCGGCGCAGGCACTCCCGGTTCCAGTGCAGCGCCTCCTCCGGTGTCGCCTGCTGCCGGGCCAGGTAGTGCGCGGCGACGCACGCCTCGTAGTCGTCGGCGGCGGCCTCCCAGGCCCGGTGGAACAGGTCGCGCGCGTCGTCCGGGCGGCCTTCGGCCTCGGCCCGCATGCCCTGGGAGCACAGCCGCACGACGGTGTCGTCGGTGTTCATGGGCTCTCTTCCTCTGCTCTATCTTCTCGTGTTCCGCCGGTCCGCGGGCCGGGCGGTCATCCCTGCCGGACCGGCATGACCAGGGTGGTGAAGCTGCCCTGGTCGGCGGAGCGGACCAGCACGGGGGCGTCCGGTCCGGAGACCTCCAGCAGCACGTCGGGGCCGATCGCGGAGTCGACCGCGGGCAGCAGCGTCCGCACCGCGAAGGCGATGTCCAGCGGCGGGCCGGTGCAGACGGCGGGGAGCTCCGCCGCCTCGCGGCCCGGGGCGGCCAGGGTGAGCCGGCCGCCGCCGGTGCGCAGGACCACCGGGTCGGCCGCCCCCGGCTCGGCGAGCGCGGTGCGCAGCGCCGACCGGTCCGCGATGATCCGGTGCCGGGCGGCGGGCAGGCCGTCCAGGACCAGCCGGTAGTCGGGGAACTCCTCCTCGGAGGCGGGCAGCGGGTGCGACAGGTCTCCGCCGAGCAGCCGCGCCCCCTGGCCGTCCGCCTCGATGCGCACCTCCGGCAGGCGCACCGCCCAGGCCGCGGCGGCGGTCAGCTCCTCGGTGCCGACCAGGATCCGGCGGCGGGGGCCGTCCAGGGAGAGCGGGCGCAGCGTGCGCACCGCCAGCCGGTAGCGGTCGGTGGCGGCCAGCCGCACCTCTTCGCCGTCCAGCTCGATCAGCACCCGGCCGAGCGCCGGGAACTCCTCCCGGTCCGGGCCGGAGGCGGCCGAGGGCGCCACCTGGCGCACCGCGCCGGCCAGCTCGGCCCCGCCGACCACCGCCCTGGCCGCGGCGGCGCCCTCCAGGCCGCGCAGGATCTCCCCGACCGCGGCCCGGGCGGCCTCGGCGGTGTCCCGGGCCCGTGCCGCGTGCGCCTCCAGGACCGCGCGGGCCTCCTCCCGCGGGCCGTCCAGCACCGCCGACGCGCCGGTGAGCGGCATCCCGGCTTCGCGCAGCCGGCGCAGCAGCACCGCGCGCGGCTCCTGCTCGGCGGAGTAGTACCGGTAGCCGGTCCCGGCGTCCACCCGGGCCGGGTGCAGCATCCCGCAGTCGTCGTAGAAGCGCAGCGCGCTGGGGGCCAGCCCGACCCTGCGGGCGAAGGCCCCGATGCTCATCAGCGGCTCGGCGCCGCCCGTCTCGTCCATGCCGCCGATTGTCGGCCTTCGAGCGGCTCGAAGGTCAAAACGGGGCGCGGCGCCTCTGGCGCCCAAGAAAGTTTAGCCGATAAACTATGGGGGTCATGGTGATTCGAACCGAACGACATGACGACTCCACCGACCCCGCGCCGCTCGGCGACGCCCCCGCCGCGCTCATCGGCGCCGCCGTCGCACTCTTCAACGCCCGGGACACCGCCGGGCTGAACCGGCTCCACCACCCCGAGGCGGTCATGGTCCCCGCCCCCGGCGCGCCGGTGACCGGGGAGCGGCGCACCGCGGCCCTGGTCCACCTGGTCTCGCTGGGCCTGCGCATGCGCGCCGAGGTCCGCCAGGCCTACCGGGGCGGCGACAGCGCGCTGCTCCTGGTCGAGTGGTCGCTCCGCGGCACCGGCCCCGGCGGCGCCCCCATGGACCTCTCCGGCACCGCCACCGACGTGGTCCGCCGCGGCCCCGACGGCCGCCGGCGCTACGCGGTGGACAACCCCTTCGGCGCCGGCTCCCCGCCCCCGGCCTGACCTGTGCCGGGGCCCGCCCCGGCGTCCGGGGCGGTCAGCCGAGCACCGCGGCCAGCCGCTCGCCGAGGCCCTGCTCGGGGGCGTCCCAGGCGGTCGCCTCGAAGGGGTCGCCGACCGCCAGGGCGCCGGGGCGGACCACGGAGAACTTGGCGCCGAAGGAGACGCCGCCGCCGTCGGCGCGGCGGTAGCCGGCCAGGGTGCGCAGCGGCTCCGGGCCGGTCTTCTCGCCCGTCTCCTGGTCGACGGTGGTGACCGCGCAGCGGATGCAGACCTTGGCGTAGCCGAGCTCGGCGGTGCCGGCCCGGGCGGTGCGCACCCGGTCCTCGGTGTGCGGGTCGGCCCAGCCGGAGACGACGATGTTCGGGCGGAACCGGTTCATCGGCAGCGCCGCGCCGCCGGCCGCGCAGATCCGCTCGTTGAGCAGGTCCAGCGAGGAGAGCGAGAGCACCATCAGCGCGGTGCTGTCCGCGTAGCCGCTGGTGCCCGGGGTCAGCCCGGACACCCGGCGGTCGTGGTCCGGCGGGACCCGGACCAGGCGGGAGCGGGCGCCGAGCACCTCGGAGAGCCATTCGGCGGCCCCGTCGCCCTGGTCCAGGCCGGTGAAGGGGCGCTTGTGCAGCAGCACCCCGGTGCGCGGGCCCTCCGGGTCGGTCTTGAGGTCCAGCGGCTCGACCCCGGGGGCGTTCAGGACCAGGCGGGCGCCGCCCTCGGCCGCCTCCGGCCGGATCCGCGCCATCCGGGGGTCCCTGCGCTGGCTGCGGAACACGCCCTCCTCGTCGACCACCATGAACGTGCGGTCGTGCGCCAGTCCCGCGCGGGTCAGGTCGGCGCTGCGCAGCGGGGTGCCGGCGCATCCTTTGACGGGGTAGGTGACGAGTTCCGCGATACGGGCCATGGCGGTGAGCGTATCGCCCCGGGCGCGGTCAGGGCGCCTCCACCCCGGCGACCAGGTAGCGGGCGACCGAGGCGTCCAGGATCGCGGCCGACTGGTCGTCGGGGGGCCCGGCCCCGCGGAACCGGTCCAGCGCGGCCGCGGTCTCCCACCGCTCGTAGACGTCGATCCGCCCCGGGTCCAGCAGGTCCGCGGAGATGGCGAAGTCCAGGCACCCCTCGGCGGCCCGCGCCTGCCGCACCACCTCGGCGCACCCCCGCAGGTAGGCGTCCCGGCCCTCCGGGGCGACACGGATGCTCCCGGCGATGATCAGCATGTCCGTCCTCCGCGCGTCGATGGGCCGGCGAAGGGCGCCCTCCCGCGGCCCCGCCGGTGCGGTGGAGGGTACATCGCGCCGGGAGCGGCGGGCGCGGCACCGGCCGCGTGTCGCCGCCCCCTTCCGCCGGCGCGGCGTGGTGCAGTGCGAAAAACCGGTGGCCCGGAGGGGCGCGCGGCCGCTAGTCATCGGTTCCGTGAGTGATGACGTGAAGGACGCGGCGGGCGGTTCGGCGGCGGACGAAGGGCTGTTCTCCGGGCGGTACGCCTCCACCAGCGCCGTGTTCACCGCGGTGATGTTCCTGACCGGGATGGCGGCGCTGGCCGTGGTGCCCACCCTGCCGACCGCCGCGCGGGACCTGGGCGGGGTCGCGCTCTACCCGCTGGTGGCCGGCTGCTTCGTGGCCGCGAGCCTGCTCGGCGGGGTGCTGGGCGGCCATTGGGCGGACCGCTCCGGCGCGCACCGCCCGCTGGCGGCCGGGATGGCCGCCTCGGTGCTCACCCTGCTGATCGCCGGCGCCAGCCCCTCGGTCTGGCAGCTGGCCGCCGGGCGGTTCCTGGAGGGGCTGGCCGGCGGGATGGTCGCCGTCTCGGTCAACACCGCCATCGGGCAGGTCTTCCCCGAGCGGCTGCGGCCGCGCGCCCTGGCGCTGATGAGCGCCTGCTGGATCGTCCCTTCCCTGGTCGGGCCGCCGCTGGCCGGGCTGGTGGCCGAGTGGTGGTCCTGGCGCGCGGTCTTCTTCGGACTGGCGGCCCTCACCGCGCTCCCGGCGGTGGCGGTCGCGGTGGTCCTGCGCGGCCGCTCCTGGTCCCCGGGCCGGACGGGCGGGCCCGCGGGGGCGGAGGAGGCGCCGCGGCGCCCCGCCCTGCGGGCCGCGGCGGCGCTGAGCCTGGGGGCCGCGCTCGGGCAGTACGGCGTCTCCGGCTGGGACCTGCGCCACCTGCTGTTCGCGGTGGGCGGCTTCGGGCTGCTCGCGGTGTTCGCGCCGCGGCTGCTGCCGCCGGGGACCTGGCGGGCCGCGCGCGGGCTGCCGGCCACGGTGCTGCTGTGCGGCCTGGGGTCGGGGGTGTTCTTCACGGTGGAGGCCTATGTCCCGCTGATGCTGGTCGCCGAGCGGGACGCGTCCGCCGTGGCGGTCGGGCTGGCGTTCACCGGGGCCGCGGTGGCCTGGGCGGCCGCCTCCTGGGTGCAGGGCCGCCTGCTGGAGAGCCGCCCCCGGCACACCCTGGTCGCCGCCGGCGCGGTGGTGCTGGCGGCGGCGGTCGCGACCGCCGCCGCCGGTGCGCACCCGGCGGTCCCCTCCCTCGTCGCCGGGGCGGCCATGGTCGTCGCGGCCGTCGGCATGGGGCTGCTCGCGCCGTCCCTCACGGTGCTCTCCCTCTTCCACAGCCCTGGCCGCCAGGGGTACGCGAGCAGCTCGATGCAGATCACCCAGAACCTGGGCCAGGTGACCGTGCTGGGCTTTGCGTCGGCCCTGTTCAACGCGGTGTCGGCGGCGGGCGCGGCCGGCTACGGCGCCGCCCTGGGGGTGCTGCTGCCGCTCTGCGCCCTGCTCGCCGTGCTGGCCGTCCGCACCCGGGGGGCGTGAGCCTGCCCCTTCCCGCCGGCCTTTCCGCGGCGCGGCGGGATGTGGCATGCTGATGTTTGGGCGAACGCCCAAGGTGGTCGTCCAGGGCGGTCGGCCAGGATCGGATGGAACCGGAGGAGCGGTGGCGACGGCGGCGGAACGGGGCAGGCAGGTGCGGGCGCGGCTGGTCGAGGCGGCGGCCGGGCTGATCGGAGAGCGCGGCTGGGCCGGGGTGAGCACCCGGATGGTGGCCGAGCGGGCCGGGGTCGCCCCGGGCCTGGTGCACTACCACTACTCGTCGGTGCAGGCGCTGCTCGGCGAGGCCGCGGTCCAGGTCGTCGGGGAGGTCGCCGCCGCGGCCGCCGGCGGGCTCGGCCCCGGCGTCGGCCTGGAGGAGGGGATCGACCGCCTGGTGGGCGCACTGGACGCCTTCCCCGGCGACGACCCCACCACCTTCCTGTTCACCGAGGCCTACCTGGCCGCCGCGCGCGACGCGGAGCTGCGCGAGGGCATCACCGGGGTACTGGAGGGCTTCCGCGCCGCGGTCGCCGAGTGGCTGCGCGGCTGCGGTGCGGCCGACCCCGAGGCCACCGCGGCGGTGGTCACCGCCGCGGTCGACGGCATGATGCTGCACCGCGCGCTGGACCCCGGACTCACCTCCGCCGCGGTCTCCCCCGTGCTGAAGCGGATGCTGGGCGCGGCGCCGTGACCGCCCCGGAACCGGCCACCGGAGACGACGAGGAAAGGAGCGGCCCCATGAAGGCCGTCATCATCGGGGCGGGCATCGCCGGACTGGCGCTCGCCCAGCGCCTGGACGCACACGGCTGGCAGGTCACCGTGGTGGAGCGCGCCCCCGGGCCGCGCCCGCAGGGCTACATGATCGATTTCTTCGGCCCCGGCCACGACGCCGCCGAGCTGATGGGCGTGCTGCCGCGGATCCAGGAGCTGGGGCACCGGGTCGGCGAGGCGGTCTACGTCGACGAGAGGGGGCGCCGCCGCGCCTCGGTGGGCTTCGACGCCTTCGCCGCCTCCCTCGGCGGCGGGCTGGTCTCCATCATGCGCCCCGAGCTGGAGCGCGCACTGCGCGAGTCGCTCCCCGAGCGGGTGGAGATCCGCTACGGTACCGGGCCGCGGCGGATCGCCGAGGAGGCCGGCGGGGTCCGGGTGGAGCTCTCCGACGGCACCGAGCTGGAGGCGGACCTGCTGGCCGGCGCGGACGGGATCCACTCGGCCGTGCGCCGCCTCGTCTTCGGCGAGGAGCAGGAGTACCTGCGCTACCTCGGCTTCCACACCGCCGCCTACGTCTTCGCCGACGCCCGGGTGCACGCGCTGGCCGCCGGCCGCTTCCACCTCACCGACACCATCGGCGCCCAGATGGGCCTCTACGCCCTGGACGGCGACGGCGTCGCGGTCTTCACCGTGCACCGCACCTCCGACCCCGCGCTGCCCGAGGACCCGCGGGCCGAGCTCCGCCGCGTCTACGCGCGGCTCGGCTGGGTGGTCCCGCGCGCCCTGGAGCTGTGCCCGCCGCCGGAGGAGGTCTACTACGACCAGGTGGCCCAGATCGAGATGGACCGGTGGAGCAGGGGCCGCACCGTGCTGGTCGGCGACGCCTGCTACGCGGTCTCGCTCCTCGCCGGCCAGGGCGCCTCGCTCGGCGTCGGCGGGCCCTTCGTGCTCGCCGAGGAGCTGGCCCGCGCCGGCACCGTCGAGGAGGGGCTGCGCCGCTACGAGGAGCGGTGGCGGCCGGTGGCCGAGGAGCGCCAGCGCGCCGCCCGGGTCGGCACCCGCTGGTTCCTCCCCGACGGCCGGACGCGGCTGTGGCTGCGCCGCCAGGCGCTGCGGGCGGCCGGCTTCGTGCCGGGGCTCGGGAACCTCATCGCCGGTTCGCTGACCGGCAAGCCCAGCCGGGTCGTCAAGGACGTCGCCCTGGAGGAGTCGGCCCGGACCCGCTGACCCGCCCCGCCCGGCCCGGTGATCCGAACGTGGTTTTGAGGGTTTTTCCGTCTCAGGCCCCTCTCCCCTGCGCTTCTCCGCGCAAAGGTTCAACCGCTGCTTCAACGGTACGGTCGAAGGGGCAGGCGTTCCGGAGGAAAGGGCGGAGAACATGGCGGAGGCATCCGGCGGCGGAAGTGCGGACCGGGCGGCGCCGGCGGAGGTGATCCGGGTCCTCGGGGCCCGCGAGCACAACCTCGCCGGCATCGACGCGGACATCCCCAAGGGGCTGCTCACCGTGGTGACCGGGGTGTCCGGATCGGGCAAGTCCTCCCTGGTCTTCGACACCCTGCACAAGGAGGGGCAGCGGCAGTACCTGGAGTCGCTGGGCATGGTCACCGGGTTCGTGAGCAGGCCCGCGGTGGAGGCGATCACCGGCCTCTCCCCCTCCATCAGCGTCGACCAGCACCTGACCAACCGCAGCCCCCGGTCGACCGTGGGCACCACAACCGAGGTCTTCACCTACCTGAGGCTGCTGTGGGCGCGCGCCGGGCACCGGCCCTGCCCGGCCTGCGGCGGCGACGTCCCGCCCTCGCACGAGGTCGGCGAGGCGGTGCCGGACGCGGAGGACCCGGAGGCCGGCGCGCCGGATGGCACCGCCGAGGACGAGCCGCCGGTGCCCTGCCCGCACTGCGGCACCCTGCTGCCCGGCCCGGCCATGCGGGACTTCTCCTTCAACAAGCCCGCCGGGGCCTGCCCCGGCTGCACCGGGCTGGGCACCGTCATCCGCGCCGACACCGCCCGCCTGGTCGACGAGGAGCGCTCGGTGGCCGGCGGCGGCGTGCCCGGCTGGCCCCCCGGGCTCACCGAGCGCAACATCGGCATCCTGCGCGCCGCCGCCCGGCACTACGGCTTCGGCTTCGACCCGGACCTGCCCATCGGCAGGCTCGGCGGGGCCGAGCGCGCCCTGCTCCTGCACGGGGTGGACTCCCCCGAGTTCCGCCGGCTGTTCCCCGGAACCGAGCCGCCCGCCCGGGTCTCCGACGGCCGCTTCGAGGGCGTCGCCACCAACGTGCTGCGCCGCTACGCCGAGCGCATCGAGGACACCGCCTACCGGGAGAAGACCGAGCGGCTCCTGGTCAAGGAGGGCTGCCCGGACTGCGGCGGCGAGCGGCTGCGCCCGGAGAGCCGGGCGGTCACCGTCGCCGGGACCACCATCATCGAGGCCCAGCGCCTCCCGCTGAGCGGGCTGGCCGAGTGGATCGGCGCGCTCCCCGGCCGGCTGGGCGCCGAGGAGCGGGCGGTCGCCGAGCCGGTCGTCGCCGACCTCGCCGAGCGGCTGCACCGGCTGACCGCGGTCGGGGTGGGCTACCTGACCCTGGACCAGGCCGCCCCCAGCCTCTCCGCGGGCGAGGCCCAGCGGCTGCGCCTGGCCGCGCTGCTCGGCTCCGGGCTCACCGGGGTGCTCTACGTGCTGGACGAGCCGACACTGGGCCTGCACCCCGCCGACACCGAGCGGCTCATCGGGGTGCTGTACCGGCTGCGCGACCTCGGCAACACGGTGCTGGTCATCGAGCACGACCCGGCGGTGCTGCGCGCCGCCGACCACGTCATCGACATCGGCCCGGGGGCGGGCCGCGACGGCGGGCGCATCGTCGCCCAGGGCACCCCCGACGAGGTGGCCGCGGCCCCCGGATCACTCACCGGCCGCCACCTCAGCGGCGCCGTGCGGCCGCCGGCGCGCTCCGGGCGCCGGCCCGGCGGCGCGGAACTGGTGGTGCGCGGGGCCCGGGCGCACAACCTGGCCGGCGTCACCGCGCGGTTCCCGCTAGGCCTGCTGGTCGCGGTCTCCGGGCCGTCCGGGTCCGGGAAGTCCTCGCTGCTGCTGGACATCCTCGCCCCGGCCGCGCGGCGCCGGTTCGCCGGGGCGTCGGAGGAGGTCGGTGCGCACGACGGCATCGACGGCTGGGAGCACCTGGACAAGGTCGTCGCCATCGACCAGCAGGCGATCGGCCGGATGCCGCGGTCCAACGCCGCCACCTACACCGACGCGTTCACCCCGATCCGGGAGGCGTTCGCCGCCGCGCCCGGCGCCCGCGAGCGCGGCCTGGCGCCCGGCCGCTTCTCGTTCAACGTCGCGGGCGGCCGCTGCGAGCGGTGCACCGGCGCGGGCGTGCTCGAAGTGCGGATGCACTTCCTGCCGGCCATCGGGGTGCGCTGCCCGGCCTGCCGGGGGCGGCGCTTCAAGCCCGAGGTGCTGGCGGCGAAGTACGGCGGCCGGGACATCGCCGAGGTGCTGGAGATGACCGTCGACGACGCCCTGCTGCTCTTCGCCGACCTGCCCGCGGTCGCCTCCCGGCTGCGGCTGATGGCCGACGTCGGCCTGGGCTACCTGCGGCTGGGCCAGCCCGCGACCACCCTGTCCGGCGGCGAGGCGCAGCGGATCAAGCTCGCCAAGGAGCTGGGCCGCCGCTCCACCGGCCGCACCCTCTACCTGCTGGACGAGCCCACCACCGGGCTGCACGCCGCGGACACCGCGCGGCTGCTCGCGGTCCTGCAGCGGCTGGTCGACGCCGGCAACACGGTGCTGGTCATCGAGCACGACCCGGACGTCATCCGCGCCGCCGACCACGTCATCGACCTCGGCCCGGCCGGCGGGGCGGCGGGCGGGCGCATCATCGCCCAGGGCGCCCCGGAGGACATCGCCCGCTGCCCGGAGTCCCGCACCGGCGCCTTCCTCTGACCGGCCGGGGCCGGCGCTGACCGGAGCGAAGGCGCTGTTCCTGCTGCTCTCCGGCGACCTGCACGCCGTCGGAGCCGCGGCCCCGCCGACATCATCGACCGAGCCGCGGCCGGCGGGGTCCGCCGGGTCGTCCTGCTCTCCACGCTGGGCGTGGTGACCCGGCCCTTCGGCCGAACGCGGATCGCGATGCGCGCGCTGGAGGACGTACTGAGGAGGTCCGGCCTGGAGTGGAGCATCCTGCGGCCGGGCGGCTTCGCCTCCAACGCTCTGTGGCGGGCCGAGTCGGTCCGCGCGCAACGCCGCCGCGTTCCGCTGAGACCGCCCGGCTCGCCCCGGGCGGGGCCGCCGAGAGGTCAGGCCACCGGTGCGTGGGCCTCGGCCCATTCCCGCAGCTCGGCGAAGTCGCCGTCGCGCAGCCCCAGTTCGGGGGCGATGCGCAGGAGCAGGCAGTGCTCCGGGTAGTGCTCCCGGGCCCATTCGGTGTCGCGCGGGGTGATCTCGTCGTCGATCCAGGCGAACGGGCGGCCCGCAGCGTAGCCGGCCAGGGCCCGGGTCTTCCAGTGCAGGCCGGCCGGGTCGGTGAAGTGGGTCCGCTCCCACTCCACGACCGGCAGCGGCGGCAGCCCCAGGTGGGGGGCGATCCATTCGTTGGCCTCGTGCTCCCAGGTGGTGGCCCAGACCGGCTCGAACGGCAGGGCCTGCAGCTTCGGGCCGTGGCGGGGGTCGAGCAGAACGGTCAGCGGCCGCACCTGGAAGCCGTCCGGCCCGCCGTGCATGGCGGTCCAGGAATCGGGCAGCATCGTGTGCGCGGTGTAGCTGGCCGGCCGCCTCCCCGGGGCGGAGCGGAACGGGTTGAGGGGGCCGTCCACGTCGATGAACAGCAGCGGGCGCTCGGTCAAGGGACCTCCTACTCGGGGCGGGCCGCCGCCGGTTCCCTCCCCCGGGGCCCGCTGACGGATTCGACGCAGGGGGGCGTTTCCCGGTTCACGGAGGGGCCGGAACCGGCCTCGTCCCACCGGTGAACCGGTTCGGCCGGGCCGCCGGGCGGACACCGGGGCCGGCGGTTTCCGGCCCTCCGTATCCGCGCAGCGGTGGCGGAGCCGCGGCGAAATCCCGTTGCGCCGGTCATCCGGCCATAAGAGCATGCCCGGATGACCGAACCGGAACTCCCCCCGCACCATCACCACCTGACCTTCAACGACCCGCTCTCCGCCGAGCACGCCGCCCGGCTGATCCGCACGCTCGGCCCGCTCGCCGGGAAGCGGGTCGCCGACCTCGGCTGCGGCTGGGCCGAGCTGCTGCTCCGCACCCTGGAGAGCGAGCCGGCCGCCACCGGCACCGGCGTCGACCTCGACGAGCGGGCCATCGCGCACGGCCGCGCCCTCGCCGAAGCGCGCGGACTGGCCGACCGGGTGGAACTGGTGGCGGGCGACGCCGCCTCCTGGGCCGGCGGCCCGGTCGACGTGCTGATCAACCTCGGGGCCTCGCACGTGTGGGGCGGGGAGCCCGAGGCGCACACCGGGAACGCCCTGTCCGCAGCGGCCGACCTGCTGGAACCGGGCGGCCGGCTGCTGTTCGGCGAGGGGTTCTGGCAGCGGCCGCCGACCGGTGCGGAGATGGCCGCGATGCCCGAGGGGCTCCCCCGCGGGCAGTACCGCTCCATGGCCGACCTGGTCGACTTCGCGATGTCGCACGGCTTCCGCCTGCTCGCGCTCTCCGAGGCGAGCCGGGCCGAGTGGGACGAGTTCGAGAACGGCCACTCGCTGCGGATCGAGGAGGCGATCCTGGCCGCCCCCGGTTCCCCCGGCGCCGCGGAACTCCGCGCTCGGGCCGATGCCCACCGGGAGGTCCGGCTGCGCGGCTTCCGCGGGCTGCTGGGCCTCGCCTACCTCACGCTGGTCCGGACCTGACCGGCTGAAACCCCTCTCCCGGCCGGGGCGGCGGAACCCGGCGCCGGCCCGGGGAGGGGACGGGCCGACGCCGGGGCGCCCCTGCCCTCGGGGCGGGAGCGCCCCCGGGGCAGGCGGCCCGCCCGATCGCCGCCGCCGCGGACCCGGCTGCCCGAGGTCCCGTCCGGCGGGCGGGGAAGGCGCTCCGGCGGCTGGGAGCGGTCCCGGCGCCGGAGCGGCCGTTCCGGTGGCCGGACTGCCCGCCGGCGCGCTTCCCCGTGCGCGGTCGGTGAGGCCGATGGGGACGATCCTTCTCCATCGCGTCCGGCGCCGGGGCCGCTTTCCGGGAATCCGATCGCCAGAGGTCGACCGAAACCCGCCGGGCCGCCTTTCCGCGAGTGCCCGCCCCGCCGCGGACCCATTGCCCTTTATACCCCCTGGGGGTATTCTGCTCGCCATCCGCCCACCCGGACGGGGTGCGCGGGAGACGGCGCGGGTGGAGCGGCTTCCACCGGCGGGAGCGGAAGAAGGGCCGGGGCATGCAGGTCGAAGGGTTCGCAGAAGAGGGCTACGGAGAGGTGCGCCGGGTCTTCCAGCGCCTGGTGGACGACGGCCGGGAGACCGGCGCCGGGGTCTCGGTCTGGAAGGACGGCCGCGAGGTGGTCCGGCTGAGCGGAGGATGGGCCGACGCCGGCCGGGTGCGCCCCTGGCAGGCCGGCACCATGGTGCGGACCTACTCGGTCTCCAAGCCCTTCGCCGCGCTCGCGGCGCTGGTCGCGGTGGCCGACGGGGCACTGGGACTGGACGACCCGATCGCCGGCCACTGGCGCGAGTACGGGGTGCGGGGCAAGGACCGGACCACCCTGCGCCACCTGCTCACCCACCGGGCCGGCCAGCCCCGCTTCCCGGAGTCCGCCGCCGCCCTGGACCCGCTGGACGGTGCCGCTCTGCGGCGCGCCCTCGCCGAGGCCGCCCCGGAGTACCCGCCGGGCACCGCGATCGGGGAGCACGCGCTCACCTACGGCCACCTCATCGACGGCGTGCTGCGCGCGAGCACCGGCGCCTCCCTGGGAGAGGTGTTCGACACCCGGGTCCGGCCCGCGCTCGGGCTGGACGCCCGCTTCGCGGTGCCCGAGGAGGAGCTGCACCGGGTCGCCGACCTGGAGCACGCCGTACCGGAGTGGCCCCGGCTGCTGCCCGCGGAGCCCTGGCTGCGCACGCCGCCGGGCCCGCTCGACCCGGAGCTCGCCAACTCCCGGGAGTGGCGCCGGTCGGTCTTCGGCGGGATCGGCCTGCACGCGACCGCCGGCACCCTGGCGGAGTTCTTCTCCCGCCTCACCGCCGAGGACGGCCCGGTGCGCGACCTGCTCGGTCCCGAGCTGCACGCCGAATACATCTCGGCGCAGGCCACCGGGTACGACGAGGTCTTCGGCACCGAGCTGACCTGGACCGCGGGCTTCATCCGGGACGGCGGGAAGATCGCCAAGGGCGGCATCGGCGGCTCCGCGGCCTGGTGGTCGATGAAGAACGGCCACGCCGCCGCCTACCTGACCCGCCGCCTGGACGACCACTCCCGCGCGGCCGAGATCGCCGCGGTCCTCGGCGACGACCTCACCGTCACCACGGAGGGCTGACCCCGCGCGGGCGGCCACCCGGCGGAGGCCCGCCGGGCGGGCCGCATCCGGGAGGGCGCGCGCCCCGGCACCGGTGACCGCCCACGCTCCCCACCCGGCTCCGCGGCTTCGCCCCGGGGCCGCCCCTGGGCGCCGGGCCGCCGCCATCGGGGCGGACCCCGGCCGCCCGCCGGGTCGGCGGCAGGGGCCGGCACGCGCCGGGGGCGGGCCGCCGGGCGGGACGCTCACTGCAGCCAGAAGCCGGTGCGGGCGAGCCAGAGGTCCAAAAGGCCCTCGTCGCCGGTGACCTCGACGCCCGGGGCGGGGCGGCGGTAGACGAACAGGACGAGGCCGGTGAGCGGGCCGCGGGCGGTCACCGCCGCCTCCCGGGCGGTGCGCGACCAGGCCGGGGCCGCGCCGGACAGGTCGGCGAACCAGGCCGCATCGTCGTCGGAGGCCCGCAGGAGGACGCTCCGGCCGGCCCCCAGCAGCGCAGGCCGGCCCGGCTCCGCGGCGTAGGCCTCGGGGTGCGCGCCGTTCTCCATCCACTCATCGAGGACGCCCCGGGCGGCCTGCGCGCCGAGCCGGTACTCGGCGCCGACCGCCAGGCAGGCGTCGGCGCGGTGCACGGCGGCCTCGCAGGCCTCCCGGCGGGCCCAGAACCGCGTCCGGAGCGAGAGGTCGTCCGAGGGGTTCCACACCGGGGCGTCCGGCCCGGCCCCGCGCAGCGCGGCGGAGAGCGCCGCGGCGCCCTCGGCGAGCCAGCCGTCCAGGAACGCGCCGTCCTCGTCGGCGTACCCGGAGACGTCGTTCAGCCGGTCCTCGGCGACGGGGCCGGCGGCGCGGGTCCGGACGACCTCCTCGGCCCACCGCTGCGACCGGCCCAGGTGGCGCAGGAGCTGCCCGAGGTTCCAGCCGGGGCAGGTCGGCACCGGGGTCCGCATGTCCGCGCCGCGCACCGCCTCCCGCAGCAGGTCGGTCTGGGCGGTGATCTCCGCGCAGTACCGCTCGTACTCCGCACGGTCCATCGGGTCTCCTCCGCGTCAAGGGGCCGGGCCGAGGGCCAGGCTGCCCGATCGGCGCGGCGCCGTCACCTCTTATTCCCACCGGCGGGGCCGCCCGCCGCTCCGCGCGCGGCCCCGTCTACCCTTGCCCACGTCCACGTCCCGGCCCCCCGCCCGGCGGGCGGATCCGGGACCGCCCCGAAAAGGAGCCCCATGCGCGTTCTCGTCGCGGGCGCCACCGGCGCCGTCGGCCGCCTGCTCGTCCCCCTGCTGGTGCGGGCCGGGCACGAGGTCACCGGGACCTCCCGCACCGAGGAGGGCGCCGCGCGGGTGCGGGCCCAGGGGGCGCGGGCCGTCCGGGCCGACGCGCTCGACCCCGGCGCACTGCACCGGGCGGTGTCCGAGGCCGCCCCGGAGGCGGTGATCCACCAGCTCACCGACCTTTCCGGCGCGGACGGCGCGGCCAACGGGCGGCTGCGCCGCGAAGGCACCCGCAACCTGGTGGACGCCGCCGCGGCGGCGGGGGTGCGCCGGATCGTCGCCCAGTCGATCTGCTGGGCCTACGCCCCGGGCGACGGCCCGGCCGACGAGTCGGTCCCGCTGGACGGCCGGGAGGAGCAGCCGCGGGCCGGGATGGTCGGCGCCGTCCGGGCGCTGGAGGAGACCGCCGCCGAGCTGGAGACCGCGGTCCTGCTCCGCTACGGGATCCTCTACGGTCCGGGCACCTGGTACGCACCGGGCGGGGCGGTCGCGGCCGCGCTGGCCGGGGAGCCGGGCGCGCCGTTCCTGGGCAGCCTGGAGGCCGGCGACGCGGTGAGCTCCTTCGTGCACGCCGCCGACGCGGCCCGGGCGGCGGTCGCCGCCCTGGACTGGCCGGGCGGCCCGGTCAACATCACCGACGGCGACCCGGCGCCCGCCCGGGAGTGGCTGCCGGTGCTCGCCGAAGCCCTCGGCGTCCCCGCGCCGGCCCCCGCTCCCGAGGGGAGCGGCCCCGACTGGGCGCGCGGCGCCGACAGCGCCCTGGCCCGCTCCCGCGGCTGGACCCCGGAGCACCCCACCTGGCGGACCGGCTTCGCCGGCCAGGGCGCCTGAAGTCCACCGGCGGGGACGCGTCCTCCGGGCGCTCCCCGGGCGGCGGCCGGCTGTCGTCCTCCCGCTATAGCCTCGCGGGATGAGCGACGAGACCGTCCGCACCGGCGCCCCGGCCCCGAGCTCCCGCGTGCAGGCCGCCGTCCAGCGCGTGGCCCCGGAAGAAGAGGACCGGCAGCGCACCGTCCTCGCGGCCGAGCTCCGCGCGGAGCTCGGCCGCACCGGCCGGGTCGTGGTGCATCCGGCCTATGCGGAGCAGGGCCCCCTGCTCAAGTCGGCCATCCGCCGCGCCGCACGCGAGATCGGCGAGAAGGCCAGGATCCGGACCTTGGAGGGCGGGGCCCTGTCGGCCGTCCTCCTCGAAGAGCCCGGCCCTTAGGAGAGGGGGCCGACCGCGCCCGCGGCGCCATCGGCGCGGGCCGCCGAGCCCCTGGTGCCCGCCGCGCGGGGAGCACGTGGGCGGCCGCCCCGCAGCGCGGCGGCCGCAGCGGCGGGACGGCCCTGAACAGGTGACTCCGCCGGGCCCCGGAACTCATCGGGGCGGCGGGACGGCGGCCCCGCCCTGCTCAGACCAGCGTCGAGATGCAGAACGGGTGGCCCGCCGGGTCCAGCAGCACCCGCCAGCGGCCGGGGTCCGGCTGGACCGGGGCCTCGGTGGCGCCCAGCGCGACCAGGCGCTCCCGGGCCGCGTCCAGGTCGTCGACGCCCAGCTCGATGTGGGCCCGCTTCTCCCGCTCGGGCTCCGGCCAGGTCGGGGGCCGGTAGCCCGCCACCCGGTTGAACCCCAGCCCGAGCGCGCCCTCCTCGGCGAGGAACACGAAGTGGTCGCTGGAGAAGGCGACCGGCAGGCCGAGCGCCTCCCCGTAGAAGCGGGCCAGTCCGGCCGGGTCCGGGCAGTCGAAGGTCACCGCGGAGAAGCGGGCGGCCGGCGCGTTCGCCCCGGCGGTCGTTCCAGTCGTTTCGCTCATGGAGGGGACGGTACGGGCCGACCAGGACGGGTTCTGTCCTGGTCGTGGTGGAGACTGCGGAAATGCTGAGTACGTCTGCGCGGCTGCTCCGCCTGCTCTCCCTGCTCGCCGACCGGCCCTCGTGGACCTGCGAGGAGCTGGCGGAGCGCCTGGAGGTCACCGGCCGCACCGTCCGCCGGGACATCGCCCGGCTGCGCGAGCTGGGCTACGGCGTCGAATCCGACCCCGGCCCCTGGGGCGGCTACGGCCTCGGCCCAGGTGACCGGGTTCCGCCGCTGGCCCTGGACGACGAGGAGGCGCTGGCGGTCGCCGTCGCCCTGCGCGAAGCCGCGCTCGGCGGCGATCTCGGCGGCGACCGGGCCGCGCTGTCCGCCCTGCTGAAGCTGGGCCGGCTGCTGCCCGCCGCGGTCGCCGGGCGGCTGGGCGGGATGGACGCGGTGCTGGCGTACGCCCCCGGCCCCGAGGAGGGGCGGCTCGTCGCCGGCGTGCTGCTCGAACTGGCCTCCGCCTGTCGCGGAGGGGAGCGCTGCCGGCTGTCCTACCGGGACCGGTCGGGCAGGGCCACCGTCCGGGAGGTGGACCCCTACCGGCTGGTGCGGGCCGCCGGCCGCTGGTACTTCGCCGCGCGGGACGCGGAGCGGGGCGAGTGGCGGACGTTCCGCGCCGACCGGGTCCGCCGGATCGAGCCCTGCGGGCGGCCGGTGGACCCGGTGCAGGGGCCCGACCCGGTCCGGCTGGTCGCCGAGGCCCGCACCGCCGGAAGGTACCCGGTGTACGCGGTGGTCCGCCTCCCGGTGCCCATGGAGCGGGCGCTGCGGCTGGTGCCGCCGTCGGTCGGCGCGCACCGCCCGGACGGCCCGGAGGCCACCGTGGTGGAGATCGGCGGCCCCGACGCCGACGGCCTCGCCGGCTACCTCCTCGGCCTGGAGACCCCGCTCCGGGTCCTGGCCCCCGACGCGGTGCGCACGGCGCTCCTGGAGCGGGTGCGCGCCCTGCTCGCGGAGAACGGGGAGCCGGGACCGCCGTGACCGGGCTGCCCCGGGCCGGGGCCATCGGGCGGCGATGCCTCCGCCGATGGCCGGTGCGGCGCCGGTGGTGAACCGCGTTTCGCCGCTGAGCAGCGCTGAGCAGGGAGGCGGCGAAGGCGGGGCTCGTGGGGCTGCGCGATGCGGCCGACCGGGAACATGGCCCCCGCCTGCGCCCCGCCCCCCCGGGGCGGCGCCCATCGTCCGCGCGAACAGAGGCGTCGACACCGCCGGTGACCGGTGCGGCGGCCCGGGCGGTCCCCACCGCGCCGTGTTCGGCGGCCGCGCAGGGGCCGCGCAGGGGCCGCGGCCGGCGTACCGGTCATCCCCGGGTTCGAGGCGCCGTCGGACACCGCCCCGCCGGCGGCGGCCGCACCCGTCAGGTCTCGGGCGCCCCGCCGCTCCGGGCCTTCCGCAGCGCCGCGGTGATCCGGTCGACGTCGCCGCGCTCGGCCGGGGGCAGCGGGGCGCCCGCCTCCTCGCGGAGCCGGGCCGCCGCGGCCAGCAGGCGGGACGCCTCCCCGGGCCGGCCCGCGAGCAGGTGCGCGCCGGCCAGTCCTTCGTGGGCCAGGGCGATCGCGCGCGGGTCCCCGGTGGCCTCCGCCGCGGCGAGGCCCCGCCCGTGCAGCTCCAGGGCGGCGCCGGGGTCGCCGCGTTGCTCGGCGAGGAACCCCAGTTCGGCCAGGAGCAGCGCGGAGCCGTTCTCCGCGTCGAACCCGCCGTTCCACTCCAGCCAGGTCCGCAGGTACTCCTCCGCCTCATCGAACCGCCCCCGGCGGCGGGCGGAGAGGGCGAGTCCCACCTCGGCGAACTCCTGGGCGCGGCGGTCGGCGTGCGCCACGGCCAGGCTCCGGCCGCGCTCGTGCAGCCCGTCGGCGCGGTCGTGGTCGCCGGCGAGCAGGGCGATCCGCCCCAGCTCCGACCAGCGGACGGACGCCTCGCCCCACAGGTCCAGGTGCTCGGCGTGGGCCAGGCCGTCCCGGTGCCGCTCCTCGGCCTCCCGGTAGTCGCCCTCGATCTCGGCGAGCCTGCCGAGCACGCCGCCGGCCTGGAGGAGCCCCCACCGGTCGCCGGCCTCGGCGAAGAGCGCCCGCCCCTCCTCGGCGTCCCGCCGCGCCCCGGCCAGGTCGCCGCGGACCTGGCGGTGCAGCCCCCGGGCGGTCGCGGCGGCCGCGACGCCCCACCGGTCGCCCCGGGCGCGGAAGCCCTCCAGCGCGCGGCGGTTCAGCTCCTCCCCGGCGTCCAGGGAGCCGAACAGCGTCTCCGCGTACCCCAGGAGCCAGGCCTCCCGCCCGTCTCCCGCCGCCGCCCCGGCCGGGGCCTCCTCCCGCCACGGCTCCCCGGAGAGCAGCGTCATCCCGGCCAGCCAGGCGGAGAGCACGGTCCGGTCGGCTCCGGCGTCCAGCGCGGCCGCCAGCGAGCGCTTGGCCTCGGTGAACCGGCCGCGCAGGAACCAGTACCAGGCCAGCGCCCGCACCAGCCGCCCGGCGAGCGGCGCGTCGGCGGCCTCCAGCGCGGCGCGCAGGTTGGCCGTCTCCGCGTCCAGCCGCCGCAGCCACCTGCGCTGGTCGCCGCCGCGCAGGTGCGCGTCGGCGCGCTCGGCCAGCCCGGTGTAGTACAGGGCGTGCGCGCGGACCAGCGCCTCGCGCTCGTCCTCCGGCAGCCGCTCCAGGCAGTAGGCGGAGACCGACTCCAGCAGCCGGTAGCGCGGCGCCCCGCCGGCCGAGACGACCACCAGCGACCGGTCGGCGAGCCGGGCCAGCAGGTCGACGACCTCGGCGGGCTTCACTCCGCCGCCGGCGCAGAGCGCCTCGGCGGCCTCCAGGTCGCAGCCGTCGCGGTGGACCGCCAGGCGGCGCAGCACGGCCCGCTCCGCGCCGGTCAGCAGGTCCCAGCTCCAGTCGATCACGGCCTTGAGCGTCCGCTGCCGGGCCGGTGCGTCCCGGGGGCCGCCGACCAGCAGGCCGAACCGGTCGTCCAGGCGGTCGGCCAGCTCGGCGGGGCCCAGCACCCGCACCCGGGTGGAGGCCAGCTCCAAGGCGAGCGGGATGCCGTCCATCCGGCGGCAGATCACGGCCACCGCCTCGGCGTTCTCCGCGGTCACGGCGAACCCGGGCGACACGGCGGCGGCCCGGGCGGCGAACAGCCGGACCGCGCTCGCCCCGGCCACCTCGGCCGGGTCCGCGCCGGGCCCGGGGACCTCCAGGGGGTGCACGGGCCACCGCCGCTCCCCGGAGACGCCGAGCGGCTCCCGGCCGGTGGCGAGGATCCGCACGTCCGGCGCGGCGCGCAGCAGCCGCACCGCCAGGTCCGCCACCGCGTCGACGACGTGCTCGCAGTTGTCCAGCACCAGCAGGAGCCGCCGGCCGCGCAGCGCCTCGGCCAGCCGGTGGGCGACGCCCCGGGGCGACGGCTCGTCCCGGAACCCGAGCACGGCGGCCACCTCCTCGGCGGCCCCCTCGTCGCAGGGCCGCCGGCCGGCCAGCTCCACCAGCCAGACGCCGTCGGGGAACGAACCGGCCGCCGCGCGGCCGACCTCCAGGGCCAGCCGGGTCTTGCCGACCCCGCCGGGGCCGGTCAGGGTCACCAGCCGCTCCTCGTCCAGCAGGGCCCGCACCTCCGCGACCGCCTCCGAGCGCCCGATCAGCCCGGTGAGCGGCGCGGGGAGGTTGCCGCGGGGCCGCGGGCCGGGAAGCTCCTGGCGCAGGATCCTCCGCTGCAGCCCGGCCAGCTCCGGGCCGGGATCCAGGCCGAGGTCCTCGTTCAGCCGGTGGCGGGTCTCCTGGAAGGCGTCGAGCGCCTCGCTCGCGCGGCCCGCCCCGTACAGGGCGCGCAGGTGGGCGGCGCGCAGCCGCTCGCGCAGCGGGTGCCGGCGGGCCAGGTCGGCGAGCTCGCCCGCCAGCAGGTCGTGCTCGCCCAGCTCCAGCCGGGTCTCGGCGTACTCCTCCCAGACCAGCAGCCGCTGCTCCTCCAGCCGCGCCGCCGCGGCCTGCGCGAACCGCTCGTCGGCGAACCCGTCGAAGGCGTCCCCGCGCCACAGCCCGATCGCCTCGGCGAACAGCGCCGCCCTGCGGCGCGGGTCCGCGGTGGCGCGGGCCTGCTCCGCCAGCGCCGCGAAGCGCCCGGAGTCCACCGCCCCGGCGTCGACGTCCAGCAGGTAGCCCGGCGGGCGGCGCGGCACCGCCTCGGCGCCGAGCACGCCGCGCAGCCGGGACACCAGGGTCTGCAGCGCCCGGGCGGGGTGGGCGGGGGGACGCTCCCACACCTCGTCGGCCAGGCGGTCCGCGGAGGCCACCCGCCCCGGGGCGACCAGGAGGGCGGCCAGCAGCATGCGGACCTTCGCCTCGGGGACCGCGACCGGTTCGCCGTCGGCCGCCCACACGGCCAGCGGCCCCAGTACACCGAAACGCACGGAAGCAGCCTATGGGCACCGAAGACGTTCCGAAGACCGGCCGAATGCGCTCCCCGGCACTGTTCACCCATGAACACATTCACCGGCAAGAAGGCCGTCGTCACCGGCGGCACGCACGGCATGGGCCTGGCGATCGTCGAGGCGCTGCTCGACCAGGGCGCGGAGGTCCTGCTGACCGGCCGCAACGAGAGGACCCTGGAGGAGGCGGCGACCGCGCTGAAGGGCCGCGCCGCGCACGTCGTCCGCTCGGACGCGGCGAGCATGGCCGACATCGCGGCACTGGCCGAGCAGGCCCGGGACGTCCTCGGCGGCGTCGACCACCTCTTCGTCAACCACGGCATCGCCGAGTTCGCCCCGCTGGAGGAGGTCACCGAGGAGGCGTGGGACCGGCATTTCGCGGTCAACGCCAAGGGGGCGTTCTTCACCGTCCAGGCGCTGTCCCCGCTGCTCGCCGACGGCGGGTCGGTCGTCTTCACCACCGTCGCCAACGACGTGGTCTTCCCGGGGCTGAGCGCCTACTCGGCCTCCAAGGAGGCGATGCGGGCGTTCGCGCACGTCCTGGCGGTCGAGCTGCTGCCGCGAAAGATCCGGGTGAACAGCGTCGCCCCCGGCTACATCAAGACCCCGACCATGGGCGTGGCGGGCCTGACCGAGGAGGAGCGCCGCGAGTTCGAGCGGCAGGGCGACACCTCCACGCCGCTCAAGCGGAACGGGACGGTGCAGGAGGTGGCGAAGGCGGCCCTGTTCCTGGCCGGCGACGCGACCTTCAGCACCAACGTCGAGCTGGCGGTGGACGGCGGCTTCGCCCAGGGGCTGGGTGGGGCGGAGTGAAGGTCGCCGACAGCCCCGACCCGTCGGTCGCCGAGCACGTCCGGCGCTACCTCGCGACCGACGGCGAGAGCGGCTACCTGGAAGGGGGGATGACCAACCTGGTCCTCACCCACCGGGGCCGCACCTCGGGGCGGCTCTACCGGACCGGCCTGTTCTTCGGCGAGGACCGGGGCCGCTACGTGCTGGTCGCCTCCGGGGCGGCGATCACCCACACGCACCCGCAGTGGTACCTGAACGTGGCGGCCGAGCCCGAGGTGCAGGTGCAGATCCGCGGCGAGCGGTTCACCGCCCGGGCCCGCACCGCGCAGGGTGCGGAGCGCGAGCGGCTGTGGAACATGATGGTCGAGCGGGCCCCGGTCTACCGCACCTACGAGGCGCGCACCCGGCGCACCATCCCGGTGGTCGTCCTGGAGCGGGTCGACGCCGGCTGACCCGGTCGGCGACCGGAGCGGGCCGTACCGCCGCCCGCGGGGGCGGCGGTACGGCCCGCCGGCGCACCCGGATCCGGACCGGCCGGGCCCCGCCCCCGGCGCTCCGCCGCGGGCCGGGTGCCCGCCGGGTCTCAGAGAACACCGGGTAGGCGAATGGTCACCGAGTGCGACCCCCTCGGGCCTCCCTGCCCGCCACCGCCCACCCGCGGAGCCCTCCTGAGCGGTCACGGCGGCGCCGGGCTCCGGGTCGCCGCTTTTCCCGGCCCGCGGTCGGGCACTCCGGACGACCGTCCGCATGCCCGACGGCCTCTCAGTCGGAGTTGCACCACACCAGTACGCCGGGACCGTCCGGGGTGGCCACCGGCACCCACGCCTCGTCGGCCTCGTCGAGCCGGCTCTCGTCCAGCCGCAGCCGGTGCTCCTCCGCGTCCTGCTCGTCACAGGCCCAGTAGCGGATGTCCGCCACGCCCTCGCGCAGCCTGGCGGTCTCACCCTCGGCCCAGGAGCGGCAGTGCATGCCGGTGCCGCGGAACTCCTTTTCGAACAACTCCCGGAACGCCTCCAGCGCATCCGGGTTGAAGACCGGGACCAGGAAGCCCTCCACCTGCCCGTGGCGGCAGGCGGTGCCGCCGTACTGCTGCTGGTAGAAGACGCCGGTCGGGGCCTCGACGACCACGTACAGCCAGTCGTCGCCGAACGTGCCGTCGGGGTCGAGGAAAACGTAGCGAGGGGCGCTCATGGCGGCAGTCTCCCCGGCCGCCGCCCGCGGCCTCAACGGCTTTTCCGGCCCCGGGGCCGGCTACCCGGCGCGCCCCGGGGCGCCGTCGAGGCCGGTCCGGGTGATCGGCGGGCGGTCCCAGAGGGCGAGGATCTCGTTGGCCAGCGCAGCGACCTCCAACGGGTTCCGGTCGCGGCCCTGCACGGCGATCGAGGCGGCGGAGAGGCCGCGCGGGACGGCCCCGGCGCCGAGGAGGGCGCGCCACTCCTCCGGTCCGAGCTCCAGGAACTCCAGCCCGGCCAGTCCGGCGACCTCCAGCGGGTCGGCGAGCGTGCCGGGGCAGGCGGTGAGGGTCCGCAACCGGGGCAGCCCGGCGACGGGGCCCAGGCCGAGCGGCTCGCCGTCCCGCACACCGATGCCGAGGACCTCCAGTTCGGGGCGGGCGGCGGCCTCGATGCCCGGCAGGGCGCGGGCGTCGACCCGGGCCTTGGCCGGCGGCCCGGCCCGGTGCCCGCGGCGCGCGCCTTCGGGCCGGTTCAGCACCAGGCCGGTGAGCGATTCGGCGAGCAGGTCCGCTCCGATGCCGTCCTCGTGGCCGATCACGATGACCTGCCCGGTATGGCCGCGCGGGCCGGGGGTCAGGTCGACCGCGATCCGGTCGCCGCCTCCGCTGTCGCCGAAGACGATCCAGCCGGGCGAGCCGACCAGCCCCTGCACCGCGGCGCCGGGCGGGGTGACGACCGCCTCCTGCGCCGCGAACCGCCACGGGCGGGGGCGGGACGGTGCGTCGGCGACGTACAGCCTGTCCAGGGGGAAGAGCTCGCAGCCGACCGCGTCGAAGACGCGCTCCGCCGCCTCAAGGCCGTCGCCCCGGTCCTCCCGCCGCGCCCGCACCGCCCGGTAGACCGCCCTGAGCTCCTCGGGCAGCGCGATGCCCAGCCGCGCTTCGGCGGCGGCGATCTCCGCCTCGGCCGCGCCCACGGCACCGGGGAGCCGCTCGCGGAGCGTCCGCTCCAGCAGGGCCGGGTCGGCCGAGGGCGCCGGAACCGCTCCGGGCACCGGCTCGGGCAGCCGGCGCCAGGGCTCCGGCAGGGCGTCCTCGACCAGGACCAGCGAGCCGGGGTAGGGGGCGCCGGGGCCGGACTCCACCGCGGGGCCGTGGTCGAGTACATGGAAGGCGAACTCCCCGGCCGAGGACCTCTCCAGCACGAAATGGACGTCGTCGGCGCCGCAGGCCGCCAGCGCTCTCCGCACCGGGTCCACCGCGTGCTGCTCGTTCTCCATGTCCGCGAGCAGGGCGCGCCCGCGCCGTCGGCCCGCAGGCCGCGCCGGAACGCTCCACCCGCCCCGGCCGATGCTCCCGGCGGCATGGCCGCCCGGGGCCGTGAGCGCCTCCGGGCTCCTCTCGTGCAGCAGCCTCAGCAGCGGCTCCCAGGTGGCGTAATCGTGTATCGAGGGCAACGGCGGCCTCCGGCCTGTGCGGTGGACTTCGGCGGGACGGCCGCCGTGCACGCCCGGCCCCGCCCCGGTACCCCCGACGCCGTACCGGCCCGAGCGGTTCCACTCAGATCGTTGATGGGAGAAGCCCGCCCTGGGGCGATGATCTTGACGTTGCGGGGGTATCAGAGGGCTCTGATGGCCCCGCAACGTCAAGATCATCGGGGGAAGGGGGAGGGAGTGGGGTGTTCTGCTGGGCCCGTCGCCTTTTCCCATCAACGATCTCAGGCGCCCACGTGCCGGACGGCGGGGATCCGCCGGTCGTGCACGGTGGAGGCGGGGGCCTTCTCCACCAGGTCCCTTCCGCCGGCCGCGCTGCTCGGTCCCGTCGCTCCGCCTCTGCGCCGCCGGATCCGGCCCGGAGGGCAGCCCGCTGCCACCGAACGGTTCGGTGAACCGCTCCTTCCGGATACTTCCGGACCGGCCCGCGGGTGCGCATGGTCGGGCCATGGCCGAAACGCGCGGCGGGATCTCGCGCAAGGGCGCCCTTTTCCGCCGTTCGCACCGCGGTGCGCTTCCGATGCGATCCCCGGTCGGCCTGGCCCCCTCCGCGCCGCGACGCTCGGCCGGGCGCTGAGGGGCCGCCGGCGGTCGCGGGGAACCGGGTAAGGGCGGGGTCGTCTCCGCGGCCGCCGCGCCTCCTCGGCACCGGTGCGGAACCGCCCCGTCCATGCCCGGAACGCCAGGCGGAGGTGCGGCCGGTGCGCGTCCTCGTTCGCGCCCCCGCGGCCTGCGGGCCGGAGCGCCCGGCCGCGCCGTCCGGGGACCCCGTATGTTGTCAGTCGGTGAAGGACGACCGGGATCGGGGCGGCGGCGGGCCGCGGACGGAGGACGGGATGCCGCGCAGCGAGTGCCAGGAGGAGGACCTCCCCGACCTGGGGGTGCTCGCCGCACGCCTCCTCTTCGACTTCCAGGGGGAGCTCTTCGCCGCCCTCGCCGAGCAGGGGCACTCGGAGCTGCGGCCGCGGCACGGCGCCGTCCTCGCCCACCTGGACCGGGAGGGCGGCCGCGCCACCGACATCGCCCGCCGCGCCCGCCGGCACAAGCAGGTCATCGGCAAGCTCATCGACGAACTCGAAGCCCTGGGCTACGTCGAGCGCCGCCCCGACCCGGACGACCGCCGGGCCAAGCTCATCGTCCCCACCCGCCGCGCCCTCGACCAGATGGAGCGCGGTGCCGCGCTCATCGCGGAGATCGAGCGGCGCCACGCCGAAGCGGTCGGCCCGGAGGCCTTCGCCGAGTTCAAGCGGGTCTTCCACCGGATCTCCCGGCCGCCGCAGGAGTGAGCGCCCCCCCGGTGGGCCGTGCGCGCGGGCAGTGCCCTCGGTCCCCCGCGCGCACGGCGCCGGCGGGGCCGCGGGGCAAGGGTGTAGGTGCGGTTTCCTCCCGCGGCCGGTGCGACCAGCCTGGCGAACCGCGCGGACGCCCGGGGGCGGAAGAACCCCTCGGTTATCCAACGGTTACCTGCCGCACCGGGGCGGCCTCTTCCGTGCCTCCCCGCGGGAGCGGCCGAGGCGCCGTCCCATGATAGGAGGGAGGGGCGAAAAGGGGCGCCGGCGGAGTGGAAACCGGAGGAAGAGGCGCGTGACAGGCACGAGGACGATCACGTTCGGCGGGGAGATCACCGTCCCCGCCATCGGCCAGGGCACCTGGTACATGGGCGAGGACCCCGGCATGTTCGACGCCGAGGTGCGGGCCCTGCGCACCGGCGTCGACCTGGGGATGACCCTGATCGACACCGCCGAGATGTACGGCGAGGGCGGCGCGGAGCGGGTCGTCGGCGAGGCGGTCGCCGGCCGCCGGGACGAGGTGGTGATCGTTTCCAAGGTCTACCCGCACAACGCGGGCCTGGGGTCGGCCAAGGCCGCCTGCGAGCGCAGCCTGGACCGGATGGGCACCGACTACATCGACCTCTACCTGCTGCACTGGCGCGGCGGCGTGCCGCTCGCCGAGACCGTGCAGGCCCTGCGGGGGCTGGTCGACGAGGGCAAGATCCGCCAGTGGGGCGTGTCCAACCTGGACACCGACGACATGGACGAGCTGTGGTCGCTGCCCGGCGGCCCGGAGTGCGCCACCGACCAGGTGCTCTACCACGCGGCGTCGCGCGGCGCCGACTACGACCTGCTGCCCTGGTGCCGCGAGCGCGGGCTGCCGGTGATGGCCTACTGCCCGCTGGCCCAGGCCGGACGGCTCCGCGGCGACCTGCTGAACTCGCCCGCCCTGACCGGCATCGCCGCCGACCGCGGCATCACCCCGGCCCAGGCGGCGCTCGCCTGGGCGATCCGGGACGGGGACGTCGCCGCCATCCCCAAGGCGGTCCAGGAGGCGCACGTCCGGGAGAACGCCGCGGCCCTGGAGGTCGAGCTCACCCCGGCCGAACTGGCCGCCATCGACGAGGCGTTCCCTCCGCCCCGCCGCAAGGAGCCGCTGGACATCGTCTGACCGGCCCCGCGGCTCCCGCCCCGGAAGGCGTCCGCGCCACCGGGACGGGGGCCGTGCGCGTTCGCGCGCTCGACCGCCCCGGCCTCCGCGCCGTGCCGACGCCGAGGAACGCTCGGACATCGTTCGGCCGGGCCCCGGGCGCAAGGGGGCGGTTCCCGCTCCGGGGGCGCCCGCGCCACCGGGGCGGGCGGAGGCGGTGCCCTCCGGTGCGGGTGCGGTGCGCGTCCGGTACCCCGGGGCCCTCCCGCCGCCGCGCCGGCCGTTCCGCCCGGGGACGCGGCCGACCGGGCCCGGTAGAGGTCCGGCGGCCGGAGCGGCGGACCGGAGGCCGCGGGACCGCCCCGTCCGGCCGGTGCCCCGGCCGCGCGCACGGGCGCGGTCGGGCGGGGCCGCATCGGCGGTCAGCGGGCCGGGTCCGGCCCGGGAGGCGGGGCCGCGGCGTCCAGGGTCAGCTGCCCCTCGGGCACCCCGTGGTCCCGGCCGGAGAGCCGGCGCAGGCAGCGGCGGCAGGAGACGGGGGCGTCGGTCGGGCGCAGCCGCAGCGGGTCCGCGCTCGCGTGGCAGGACACCGCCGGCACCCGCACCCCGGCCCAGACCGCCTCGGTGAGGGCGTGCACCACCTCCCCGCCGCCGATGACGGCGTTGCGGCCGGCCAGCTCCGCGCGGCGGCGGGAGAGGACCGCCGCGAGATGGCCGACGTCGCCCTGCTCGCGGTCGGCGCGCCGCCCCGGTTGGTCGTCGGGGGTGTTCACTGTGCGCATGCCCCCATGATCGCGCCCGGTGGCGACGTTCCGGGAGGGCCGCCGCAGCGGCGGGGCACTAGGGTCGGCGCATGGACTCCTCACGCGTATCGGCGTTCGCGGCCGGGGTGCTGGTCGCCAACAGCGCGCCGCATCTGGCCACCGCCGTCACCGGGCGGCGGCACCTCACCCCTCTGGCCGGGCGGGATTCCGGTCCGGTCGCCAATGCGGTCTGGGGCGGCCTCAACCTGGCCGGCGGGCTGGTGCTGCTCGCCCGCACCCGGCGCGGCGGCGGCCGCTGGGGCCCCGATCTCGTCGCCTTCGAGACCGGCTGCCTGGCGCTGGCGGCCTGGATGGCGGGGAGCGAGCGGGCCCTGGCGGTCAACTCCGCACCGGACGGCGCGGAGGGCGGCGGCCCGCCGCGCTGACCGGTTTGCCGTCCGGACCGGGCCGTGCCAGGCTCATTGGGCGGCTCCGTCCGAAATGAGGCCCCCGCCGAGGCGGGGCGGCGGGCGGGGGCCGACCCGTTTCCCGTTCCGAGCCGCGGCTCGGGCCTTCCCGCCCGCACCGGAGTGCTCTTCGTGCCCGTGCACGCCCGACCACGAGGAGCACAGCCGTGCCCGCGATCCAGTGGACCGAATCCGACGCCGAGCGGAGCGCCGGGTGGCGCTCGGAGAGCGGGGCCAAGCCGCCGCGCCGGGTCGTCACCGCCGACGACCGGATGAACGCCGACACCGCGCACAAGCTCGCCTGCGAGGGCACCGCGCTGCTGTGGCGGGGCGACTACCACGGCGCCCACCGGCTGCTCCAGGCGGTCGGCCGGCGCATCGACCGCAAGCCCGTCCCGGTCGGCGACGGACCCGCCGAGACCTTCCACCTGCAGCGCCGGGCCCGCGCGCACCGCGCCCGCATCATGGGGATGCTGCTGGTGCTGCTGGACGGCGAATACGCCCTCGACCTGCGCCGCGCCCCCGACGTCCGGCGGGCCTGCACCGAGGCCTACGGTCCGGCGGACGGCCCCACCGCGGTCTCGCTGCGCGAACTGCTCGGGGTGATCGGGGCGCAGCAGTGGCGGGAGAAGGGCGTCGAGGTGCCCGCCCTGGGCGCCCGCATCCACCCGCACTACGGGGTCTTCTCCCCGGTCCGGAGCGAGTACGCGGACCTGGTGGCCCAGACCCCGCTGCCGGAGGCCGCCCTCGCCCCCGGCGCCGTCGCGTTCGACCTGGGCACCGGGACCGGGGTGCTCGCCGCGCTGCTGGCCCGGCGCGGTGCGGCCCGGATCGTCGCCACCGACATCAACCCGCGCGCCCTGGCCTGCGCCCGGGACAACGCCGAACGGCTCGGCCTGGCCGACCGGATCGAGGTCACCGGCCCCGCGCTGTTCCCCGAGGGCCGCGCCGCCCTGGCGGTGTGCAACCCGCCGTGGCTGCCGCTCCGCCCGACGTCCCCGCTGGAGCAGGGCGTCTACGACGCCGGCGGCGGCATGCTCCAGGGGTTCCTGGACGGCCTCGCCGACCGGCTGGAGCCGGGCGGCGAGGGCTGGCTCGTCCTGTCCGACCTGGCCGAGCACTTCGGCCTGCGGACCCGCGCCGACCTGCTGTCCGCCATCGGTGCGGCCGGCCTGGAGGTACTGGGCCGGACCGAGGCCCGCGCGCGGCACCCCCGCACCCGGGACGCCTCCGACCCGCTGCACGCCGCCCGCGCGGCGGAGACCACCTCGCTGTGGCGGCTGGCCGCCGCCCGGGACTGACCCGGAGGGGACCGCCCGGGCGCGGACGGGGCCGCGCCGCCGGGCACCCGGCGAAGGCTCTGCGCGGATCGCGGCGCCGAACCCGGAGGGACGGAAGAGCGGCACCGCCGGGCGGGCCTGCCCCTCCCCCGCCTTCGGCGGGACCGGTCGCCGCTTCCGGGGAGCGCCGCTCCGGCACGGCCGGGCGCGCGGCCTCGGCCCCCGGGACAGGAGGCGCGTCCCCGGGGCCGAGCGGGGCGGGCGCCGAATCCCCTCGCGGGCGGCCTCCTCACCCTGCTAACTTGTCCCGCATGCAGCGTGCCGCCATGACGACGACGCCGGAGAGTGTCCCGGCGCGCTGACCGATGTACCGATCGAAGCCCCGGGGCGGGTGCCCCGGGGCTTCGTCCTGCGGCCACCCGCCTCCCGCCCAGGAGGAGACCGCCGTGCACGACCACCGAAGGCTCGGCCGAGAGCTGGACCTGTTCGACACCGACCCGCTGATCGGGGCGGGCCTGCCCTACTGGCTGCCCGGCGGCGCGGCGGTCCGGCACTCCTTGGAGGAGTACATACGCTCCGCCGAGCAGCGGGCCGGCTACCGGCACGTCCACTCCCCGGTGCTGGGCAAACGGGAGCTGTACGAGATCTCCGGGCACTGGTCGCACTACAGCGACGACATGTTCCCGCCGATGCGGCTGGGGGCCGAGGAGGTCGTGCTGCGGCCGAGCCTGTGCCCGCACCACGCGCTGATCTACCGCTCCCGCTCGCACAGCCACCGCGAGCTGCCGCTGCGCATGGCCGAACTGGGCGGGATGTACCGCTCCGAGCCCTCCGGGGTGCTCGGCGGGCTGACCCGGGTGCGCGCCGTCCACCTCAACGACGCGCACGTCTTCTGCAGCCTGGACCAGGTCGCGGCGGAGGCGGGCGCGGCCCTGGAGATGATCCGCGACGCCTACGCCGCGCTCGGCATCGCCCCGGCCCGCCACCGCCTCTCCCTGCCCGGCCCCGGCGGCAAGTACGTCGACGCGCCGGAGAAGTGGCGCCGCTCCACCGAGCTGCTGACCGAGGTCCTGGACCGCTCCGGCCTGCCCTACGAGGCGGCCGAGGGCGAGGCCGCCTTCTACGGCCCCAAGATCGACGTGCAGGTCGCCGACCCCGCCGGCCGGGAGTCCACCCTGTCCACCGTCCAGGTCGACTTCCACCAGCCCGAGCGGTTCGACCTGCACTACATCGGCGCCGACGGCGCGAAGCACCGGCCGGTGATGGTGCACCGCAGCATCATCGGCAGCCTGGAGCGGGCGGTCGCGCACCTGATCGAGCGGCACGGCGGCGCGTTCCCGGCCTGGATGGCGCCGGTCCAGGTGGCGGTGCTGCCGGTCACCGGGGACCAGCTGCCGCAGGCCGAGGCGCTGGTCCGGCGCTGTGCCGCCCTGGGGCTGCGGGCCGAGGCGGCGGGCCCGGACCGGGGCGGCCTCGGCGCCCGGATCCGCGGCGCCCGCCTGGTCCCCTACCAGGCCGTCATCGGACCGGAGGAGGCCGCCGGCGACCGCGTCGCGATCCGGCTGCGCGACGGCCGCCGACTGGACGCCCGCCCGGCCGGCGAGGTCCTCGCCGGCATCAAGGCCCTGGTCGAAGCGCACGCCACCGTCCTGTGGGACGGCGCCCCGGACACCCGGCGGACCTGATATCCCTGCAGGAGCGGCGCCGGCGGCTCCACCGGCCGGGCGGCCGGGACCCATGACCCGTGGACGAGCTGGGGGCCGGATGTCGGTGAGGTTCGGGTACCGGAACACAGGGGCGCCGGACCTGTACCGGCGCGGCCTCCGGCCGGAGACGGCGCCGCTCGCGGTGCTGCTCGCGGACATCGAGGCCGACCTGGCCGTCCGGGACGGCGTCCGGGTGGTCTTCGCCGAGGAGTCGTTCCCCGTCGCCGAGCTGGCGCGGGCGCTGGTGGGCTGGGTGCACCGGCCGGACCGCGAGCGCGGCGGCTTCGCGTTCGACTCGGTGTGCCACCCGGACCCGGGCGCCGTGCGGATCGAGGAGGCCGCCCGGGGCTGGCGGGTCGGCTCGGTGCTCCGGCCGGACGCATGGACCGCGCCGGTCGCCTGGGAGGCGCTCGCCGCGGAGATCGGCCGGTTCACGGCCGCGGTCCGCGCGGACGTCGCCCGCCTCGGCGCCGACCCGGGCCTGATCCCGGACCTCTGACGCGGCCCCGGGCGCCGCCCGGCGGCCGTTGACATCCGGGCGGGGGCGGGCCAGGCTGCCGGGGCGGACCCCGCCGGGGCGGGCTCCGCGCCGGTGCGGAGCCGAGCGGGAGAGAGGGCGATGGCGGGAGGCGCGACGGCTCGGGAGGGCGGCCCTCCGCCGCTGCTGGGCCTGGACGCGGTGGACTGGGGCCGGCGCTACGACTGCTCGGGCGGAACCGACCGGGTTCCCGTGCTGCTCGATCGGGTGTGGAGCGGCGCGGACGCCCCCGGCGCCGTCGAGGAGCTGTACGAGCGGCTCGTCCCCGAACACGGCATCTGCACCGCCGTCTGCGTGCGCGATGCGACGCCGGCCGCGGTGCCCTTCCTGGCGAGGCTCGCCCAGGACGCGCGCACTCCCTCGCGCGACCTCGTCATGGAGCTGCTGATGCGCGTCGTGTACGCCGTCGACGAGGGGCCGGTCGAAGCCTGTTTCGGCGTCTGGCCCGACGCGTGGCTGGCCAGGTGCGGGCAGGCCCTGTGCGAGACCCGGACGGAGGCGTGGTTCGCGCTCCTCGATGAGGATCCGGACCCGGAACGGCGCTGGAGGGCGCTCCGGCTGCTGGCGGTCGCCGCCCCGCTGGCCGGAGGCGGGCTCGCGCTCTGGCTGTGGCGGTCGGCGCTCGACGCGCCCGATGCCGGGCGCCTCGCGGAGCGCACGATCGCCGCGGCCTTCGCGGCGCGCGGGGACCCGTGGGCCTGGCGGGACGAGGAAGAGGACTGGGTCGGGCTGCTGCGGGAGTGGCTGGGGGTGGGCGACCGGCTGGGGGAGGCGCCCTACCCCTCCCCGGAGCAGACCGCCGGGGCGGTGGGCGCCGCGCTGCGGCACCTGCCCGAGTGGCTGGCCGACGCCGATACCGTCGCCGCGCTCGCCGACCTCCTCCGCGAGGCGGCGCCGGGCGGGGAGGACCGGGCGGGGACCCCTGAGACGGCAGGGCCGGGAGGCCCCGGCGGGCCGGTCAGCGGGTGAAGTCGGAGAAGACGGTGGTGCCGTCCCCGTGCACCGTCATCTCCACCTCCTTCCGGGCGCCGGTCTCCGGATCCAGGTAGGTGCAGCCGTACTCGACCTTCTCGGGGGAATGGCTCGACAACGTCACGGCCTCCTCCATATCGCAGCGGACGTACTCGGTGCGCTTGTCGACGCGGAGGTCGTCCTCGGCGACCTCGCGGAGGAAGGGCGCGGTGTAGACCGCGGGGAGGGCCGACCCGTCGGAGCGGTGGGCGTAGTGGTACTCGTACTCCCGGCCGCGGTAGGTGACGGTGCAGTCGAGCGAGACGGCGCCGTCCTCCGGTTCTTCCGCCCCCTCGGCCCCGGCGCAGGCGGACTCCGCCTCCGGGTCGGCGGCCCGGGCGTGCGTCACGACCTCTTTCAGCGCCTCCCAGGCGACGCGCTCCTCCAGCGGTGCGCCGGCCGGGGGCCGGGCGGCGGGCAGCCCGGCCTCGTCCACCGAGGGCTCGCCGGCCGGGATCCGGCCCTGCCGGAGGCCGTCGGTGTCCATGGCGGCGGGGGCGCCCGGCTCCTCGCCCGGCGGTGCGCCCTCAGCGGCGGGGAGGGCGCAGCCGCCCAGGGCGAGCACGGCCGCCGCGGCCGGCAGCGCGGCCGCGGCGCGGGAGGGGAATCGGCCGACGGTCGGCATCGGGGTCTTCTCCATCGGATCGGGGCACGTGTTCGGGCGGGAGCCGCGGTGCGGCGCCCGCCCGGATCCGACGGGAGCGGACCGCGGGCCGTTCCGTCCCCTGCCCGCCGCCGGTTCCGCGGCGGGACACGCCGCGCGGGCCCTCCCCCGCCCGGCCCGCCGGAGCAGGGACCGGTCGCCCCGGTGCCCGTCGGCCGGGGCCGCGCCCGGAGGGGTCATCCGACCCGGCCCCCTCCCGGAGCGGACCGGCCGGCCTCCTCCCCCGGTCAGCCGGGCGGCTCCGGGCCGGGGCCTTCGGCGGCGCCCGCGGCGGATTCGGCGGCGAACCCCTCGGCGCCCAGCGCCGCGCGGACCCGCGCGGTGATGCGGTCCACGTCGCCGCGCTCGGCCTCCGGCAGCGGGGCGCCGGACGCCTCCCGGGCCCGTGCGGCGGCGCCGAGCAGGCGGGCGGCCCTCGCGGGCCGGCCCGCGAGGGCGTGGGCGCCGGCGAGGCCCTCCCGGGCGAGGGCGACGGCCCGGGGGTCGCCGCCCGCGCGGGCCGCGGCCAGGCCCTGGCGGTGCAGGGAGAGGGCGGTCCCGGCGTCGCCCCGCTGCTCGGCGAGGAAGCCGAGTTCGGCCAGGAGGAGCGCGGGGCCGGGGTCGAACCCGGCTTCGCGGTGCCAGGCGAGGGCGCTGCGGAGGTACCGCTCCGCGAGGTCGAGGTCGCCTTCGCGCCGGGCCGCGAGGGCGAGCCCTATCTCGGCGTGCACCCCGCCCGCCGGGTAGCCGTGCTCGGCGGCCAGCGCGATCGCCTTCCGGTGCAGTTCGGCGGCGCGCGGGAAGTCGCCGGCCAGCAGGGCGACCCTGCCCAGCCCGGTGGTCCGGTCGGCGGCGTCCGCCCAGAAGCCCAGCTCCTCGGCCAGGCGGAGGCCGTCCCGGTGCAGCCGCTCGGCGCGCGGGTAGTCGCCGGTGATCGCGGCCAGCGCCGCCAGCGGGTAGGTGGTCTGCAGCAGCCCCCAGCGGTCGCCGAGCCCGGTGAAGAGCGCGTGCCCCTCCTCGGCGCTGCGCCGCGCCTCGGCGAGGTCGCCGCGGAGCAGGGCCTGGACGGCCCGGGTGCTCTGCGCCGCGGCGGTCCCCCAGCGGTCCCCGGCGGTGCGGAGGGCGGCCAGGGCGCGGTCCGCCAGTTCTTCGCTGAGGGCCAGGTCCCGCCCCGCCCTGAGCAGGGCGTGGCCGAGGAACCATACGGCGCGCGCGTGCTCCGCCCCGCCGCCGTCCGCCTCCTCGGGCGCGCGGATCCGGCCGTCCGGGCGCTCCCCGGCCAGCAGGGTGAACCCGGCATGCCAGAGGACGGCCCGGGAGCGGAGGGCCTCCGGGGCGCCGCCGATCCGCAGGGCCTCCTCCAGCGACCGCCGGGCCTCGCTCAGCCGCCCGCGCAGGAACCGGTGCCAGGCCGGGGCGAGCGCCAGGCGCAGCGCCCCGGAGGCGTCCCCGCACCGCACGGCGTGCTCCAGGGCGGCGCGCAGGTTGGCGCTCTCCCCGTCCGGCGGGGCCGGCCGGTCCTGCCGGACGGCGCCGCGGAACCGCTCCCCGGACCGCTCGGCCAGCCCGGTGTAGTAGGCGCGGTGGCGCGACCGGAGGGCCTCCTCCTCGCCCGCCTCCGCCAGGCGCTCCAGCGCGTAGGCCGCCATGGACTCCGGCAGCCGGTAGCGCGGCCCCTCGGCCGCGGTGACGATCGAGCGGTCCACCAGCCGGATCAGCGGGCCGAGGACGTCCCCGCCACCGCCGCACACCGCCTCGGCCGCCTCGAGGGTGCAGCCGTCGGCGAAGACCGCCAGGCCGCGCAGGAGCCTCCGCTCGTCGCCGCCGAGCAGCTCCCAGCTCCAGTCGATCACCGCCCGCAGGGTCCGCTGGCGGGGCGGTGCGCCGCGGTGGCCGCCGGCCAGCAGCCGGAACCTGTCGTCCAGCCGGGCGGACAGCTCCTGCACGCCGAGCGCGCGGACCCGGGTGGCGGCCAGCTCCAGGGCGAGGGGGAGGCGGTCCAGGCGGCGGCAGATGGTCGCGACCGCCTCCGCGTCGCTCCCGGTGGCGGAGAATCCGGGGGCCGCTTCCGCGGCGCGCACCGCGAACAGGCGCTCGGCGTCGGCCTGCGGAAGCGGCGGCACGGTCCACACCGCCTCTCCGGCCAGCCCCAGCGGCTCCCTGCCGGTGGCCAGGACGCTCAGCCCCGGCGCGGCGGCCAGGATCCGGCGCACCACGTCGGCCGCCGAGTCGGCGACGTGCTCGCAGTTGTCCAGCAGCAGGAGCATCCGCCTCGGGCGCAGCGCCTCCTCCAGCCCCGCCCGCCCCTCTTCGCGTACGCCCAGGACGGCGCCGACCTGCTCGGCCACCTCGGTGGTCCCGGCGAGGCCGACCATCCGGACGCCGTCGGGGTAGCCGCCGGCCGCCCGGCCGGCGGCCTCCTCCGCCAGCCGGGTCTTCCCCACCCCGCCGGGGCCGGTCAGCGTCACCAGCCGGTGCGCGCCGAGCAGTCCGCGCACCGCGGCCACCGCCTCCTCCCTGCCGACCAGGGCGGTGAGCGGTGCGGGGAGGCCGCCGCGCCCCCGCTCCGGGGAGGCGGGAGCCGCCTGCATGGCCGCGTCGTGGGTGAGGATCGCCTGGTGGACGGCTGCCAGCTCGGGGCCGGGGTCCACGCCCAGCTCGTCGGCGAGCCGGTTCCGCAGCTCGGTGTAGGCCGCCAGGGCCTCGGACTGCCGGCCGGCCCGGTACAGCGCCCGGAGCTGCGCGGCGCGCAGCCGCTCCCGCAGCGGGTGGCGGGCCGCCAGCTCGCCCAGCTCCCCCGCCAGCGTGCGGTGCTCGCCCAGCTCCAGCCGGGTCTCCGCGAGCGCCTCCAGGGCGGCCAGCCGCTGCTCCTCCAGCCGCCCGGCCTCGGTGCGCAGGAACTCCATGTCGCCCAGGTCGGCGAAGGCCTCGCCGTTCCACAGCGCCAGGGCCTCCCGCAGCAGGTCCGCCCTGGCCCGCGGGTCCTCGGTGCGGTACGCGGCGGCCGCGGTGCCGGCGAAGCGGTGCGCGTCCACGTCGCCGGGGCCGACCCGCAGCCGGTAGCCGGGGTGCGCCGTCTCCACCAGCGCCTCGGCCCCCGCCTCGGCGCGGGCCAGGGCGCGGCGCAGCCGCGAGACCTTCGTCTGCAGGGCGCCGGCCGGGTTCCCGGGCGGCCGGTCCCCCCACAGGTCGTCCACCAGGCGGTCCACCGGGACCGTGCGCCCGGCGCGGACGAGCAGGGCGGCCAGCAGGGCGCGCACCTTCGCCTCGGGCACGTCGACCGGGTCGCCGGCGCCCGACAGGACGGCCAGGGGGCCGAGCACGGAGAAGTACATGGCTTGCACGGTAGCGGGCCCGCCGGGCGCGGCCGCCGGGGGCCGACAGGGTTCCGACAGGGTCCCGACAGCCCCCGCCGACATGGTGGGGGCACACGGAACGGACCGCCCGGGGAACCGGGCGGAAGGAGACGGGAGACGGCACATGCCGGAGAACGGGAACAGCGAGCGGGCCGCGGTGTCGGTGATCGGCCTGGGGCAGATGGGCACCCGGATCGCCCAGGCGCTCCTCGCCGCCGGCCACGCCGTGGCGGTGTGGAACCGCAGCGGGGGGAAGGCCGAAGCGCTCGCCGCCCAGGGCGCGGTCCGCGCGGAGTCGGTGGAGGCGGCGCTCTCGGCGAGCCCGCTGGCCGTGGTCGTGCTGCCGGACTACGCGACCGTGCGGGAGGTGCTCGGGCCGGTGGCGGAGCACCTGCGCGGCCGGGTCCTGGTGAACCTCACCTCCGGTACCCCGGAGGAGGCGGCGCAGGCCGCCGAGTGGGCGGCCCGGCACGGCGCCGGCTACCTCGACGGGGCCGCCATGAGCGGCACCCGGCTGGTCGGGCGCCCCGAGGCGCTGTTCGTCTTCAGCGGCGCGCGGGACGCCTTCGCCGAGCACCGGGCGGTGCTGGCGAGCCTGGGCGGCGCCGTGCACCTGGGCGCCGACCCCGCGCTGGCCCCGGTGTACGACACCGCGCTGTTCGGCCTGGCCTGGGGTGCGCTGGCGGGCTTCTACCACTCCGTCGCCCTGGCGGGCGCGGCGGGCGTCGGCCCGGCCGCGTTCGCGGCGGTGGCGACGGAGCACATGCCGTTCGTGACCTCGCTGATGGCGGAGCACGCCCGCCAGCTGGAGGACGGCCGGTTCCCCGACGACGACGGCACCGTGGACGTGCACCTGGCGGCGGTGGGGCACCTCGTGCAGACCAGCCGGGCGCAGGGCGTCGGCACCGACGTGCCGGACCTGTTCGCGGCCCTGCTGGGGCGGGCCGCGGCCGCGGGCCGCGGCGCCGACGGGATCGCGAGCGTCATCGGCGCGATCGCGGAGGGCGGGCGGGATGCCTGAGCGCGCGGAACCCCGCGTGGCCGTCCTCGGCCTGGGCCGGATGGGCGCGCCGATCGCCGCCGCGTTTTTGGACGCCGGCTACCGGACGACGGTGTGGAACCGCACCCCGGAGAAGGCCGCTCCGCTGGTCGAGCGGGGCGCGGTCCGCGCGGCGACCGCCGCCGAGGCGGTCGCGTCCGGGCCGCTGGTGGTCGCGCCGCTCCTGGACACCGGAGCGGTGCGGCGGGCCCTCGGCCCGGCCGCCGCCGGACTCCGCGGCCGCACGCTGGTCAACCTGGCCAACGGCACCCCCGAGCAGGCCCGGGAGCTGGCCTCCTGGGCGGCCGGGCACGGCGCCGACCACCTCGACGGGGCGATGATGGCCCTGCCCGAGACCGTCGCCACCGACGAGGGCTTCTTCCTCTACAGCGGCTCCTCGGAGGCGTTCGCCCGCCACCGGCGTGCGCTGGAGGTGATGGCGCCGGCGCACTACTTCGGCGCCGACCCGGGGGCGGCGGAGGTCCACGACCTGGCCCTGCTCGGCACCGGGTACGCCGCCCTCACCGGTTTCCTGCACGCCGCGGCGGTGCTCGCCCCGGCGGGAACCTCCCCTGAGGAGTTCGCGCCGCTGGCCGCCCGGTGGCTGCGCGGGATGGCCGGGTTCCTGCCGGAGCTGGCGCGCGAGGCCGGGTCGGCGTCGTACGGGGGCGGGGTCTCCACCGTCGACCTGAACCGCGCCGCGGTCGACGGCCTCATCCGCCTCAGCGGCGCCGCCGGCGTCGCGGCCGATGTGCACGGGCCGCTGAAGGCCCTGCTCGACAGGCGGTCGGCCGACGGCCACGGGCAGGACAGCTTCTCCAGCGTGTTCGAGCTGCTGAGGGCGGGCGGGGCCGCCGGGAGGTGAGCGCGGTGCGGCCCCCGCCCGCCGCGGCGGGCCGGCGGGGGCCGGGCGCTACCGGTCCCTCGGGGCGAGCCAGGCCAGGGCCGCCGCGGTCAGGGCGCGCACCCCGGTGGTGATGGTGGGCTCGACGACCGGGGCGAAGTGCGGGGAGTGGTTGGAGGGGACGTCGCGGTCGAGGGTGCCGGCCTCGAAGGCGGTGCGGAAGGCCTCGGGGTCGGCGCCGCCGAAGAGCCAGTAGCAGGTGGGGGCGCCGGCGGCGGTGCCGAAGCGGCCGAAGTCCTCGCTGCCGCTGACCGGGCCGGGGTCGACCACCGCGGCGTCGCCGAGCTCCGCGCGCAGCGCGGCCCCGGTGCGGGCCATCGCCGACTCGTCGTTGTACAGCGGCGGGAAGGAGTTGAACGGGGTGATCTCCGGTTCGCGGTCCGCCCCGGAGGCGGCGGCCTCGGCCTTGACGATCCGGGTGACCGCCTCCAGCACCCTGGCCCGCACCTCGGTGTCGAAGCTGCGCACGTTGATCTGGAGCTCGGCCTCGTCGGGGATGATGTTCTCCTTGGTGCCGGCGCGCAGCGAGCCGACGGTGACCACCGCCGCGTCGCCCGCCGCGACCTCGCGGGAGACCACGGTCTGCAGCCGCATCACGGTGGAGGCCGCCATCACCACCGGGTCGACGGTGGTCTCCGGGCGCGACCCGTGACCGCCCCGGCCGAACATGCGCACCCGCAGGCTGTCGGTGGCCGCGAAGGCGGCGCCGGGGTGGCAGCCCACCCGTCCGGCGGGCAGCGGGGCGACGTGCTGGCCCAGCGCCACGTCCGGGGTGCCGAACCGCTCGAACAGGCCGTCGTCGACCATGGCCGCGGCCCCGGTGGCCAGCTCCTCGGCGGGCTGGAAGACCGCGAGCACCGTGCCGGACCAGGAGTCCGCCCCGGCGGCGAGCACGTCGAGCGCGCCGAGCAGGCAGACGGTGTGCATGTCGTGCCCGCAGGCGTGCATCACCGGCGTCTCGGTGCCGTCGGCGGCGGTGCCGGTGGCGGTGCTGGCGTAGGGCAGCCCGGTCTTCTCCTCCACCGGGAGGGCGTCCATGTCGGCGCGGAGCAGCACGGTGGGGCCGTCGCCGTTGCGCAGCACCGCGACCACGCCGGTGCCGCCGACGCCGGTGGCCACCTCGTACCCGGCGGCCCCGGCGCGGCGGGCGGCCTCCGCGGCGGTGCGGTGCTCGGCGTAGGAGAGCTCGGGGTGGGCGTGCAGGTCGCGGTAGAGGCCGGCGAGGTCGTCCCGGATCTCGTCGAGCCGTGTCGGAGCGGTGCCGGGCCCGGTCGTCATCGTTCGCCTCCCGAAAGGTGGTGTACCGGCGGTACACTGAATGTACCACTGGTACACGAGGCGGGGGACGCATGGCCGACCAGCGCGATGAGCTGCTGACCAAGGCGGTCGAGTGCTGCCGGGACCGCCCGCTGCGCGAGATCACGCTGCGCTCGCTGGCCGCCGAGATCGGCACCAGCCACCGGATGCTCATCTACCACTTCGGCTCCCGGGACCGGCTGCTCGCCGCGGTGCTGCACCGGGTCCGGCTGGAGGAGCAGCGGGCGTTCATGGCCGAGGCCGCCGAGGGCGACCGGGCCCGCGCCCTGGAGCGGCTGTGGCGGCACTACACCGACCCGGCCGGCGAGCACCGGCTGCGCGCCTTCTTCCACGTCCTCGGGCTGGCCGCGGAGGACCCGGAGCCGTTCACCGAGTTCCTCGACTCGCTGAACGACTGGCCCCGCCTCCTCGCCGAGCTGGGCGTCCGCGAAGGCCTCGACCCCGGCACCGCGCGGGCCGAGGCGGAGCTGATCGCCTGGACCGTCCGCGGCCTGCTGCTCGCCCTGGTCACCACCGGCGACCGGGACGCGGTCGAGCGCGCCCTGGGCTCGCTGCGCGCCTCGCTGTCCCGCTGACCCGCCCCCGGACCGCCGCGGGCGCGCGGGTCACGGCGCCGGCGCCTCCTCGGGGACCCACTCCGGGGCGACCGGGGTGACGTGGCTGTGCACGCACACCCAGCGGCCGCCCCGCCGGATGAACACGTCGGTGGTCCACTCGTCGGCGTCGTAGCGCCGCCCCCGGTAGTGGGCGGTGTTGGTGACCCGGGCGGTGTAGACCGCGACGCCGCCCAGCAGCAGCACCCGCGGCTCGCCGACCCGCTCCATCGCCGAATGGGTCAGCTCCCCGGAGGCGATGAGGTCGAGGAACTCCCGCCTGGGGCCCACCCCCGCCTCGGACACGATGGCCCACCCCTCGGCCATGAACGCCGAGATCCGCTCGGGGTCGTTGGCCGTGATCGCCTCCGCCCAGGCGTCGGCGGCGGCGACCACCCCGGCGCGGTCCGCGCGCTCCTCGGGCGAGGTGTCCGCGACGTCACCCTTGTCCACCATGCCCCGACGGTAACCCGCACCGGGCGGGACCGGCCCGCGCCGCGCCGCCCGGGCGCCCGGCGGCGGAAACCCCGTTGAGCGGCCGGGCCCGGGCGGCCATACTGGCCCGCATGTGCACCCGCCCCGCCGCCCTCGGCCTGCACCACGTCTGCCTGGACTGCAGGGTCGCCTTCAAACACGCCGGACGGCGCGACCGCTCCTGCCCGAACTGCGCCGGAGGGCTGATCGACGCCGGGAACGACCTGGAGGTCCCGCGCCGCGGCGACGGCGCCGGGTGGCGGGTGCTGGGCGTCCTGCTCCGCGCCGGCGTCACCTTCCACTCCTCCTGCTGCGGCGGACCGGGCTGGCGGCCGCGCACCATGACCCAGGTCAGGGAGCGGCTGGCCGCCGCCGAGCGCACCGGTACCCCGGTCGCGGAGGCGCTGACCACCGCCGACACCGACGAGATCGGCCGGCGCCCGCGCCCCGCCCGGACGGCCGCCGGAGCCGGGCGGCGGTGACCGGATCGGTCCGGTCCGGGACCTGGCCGGCCCTCGCCGCCCCGGCCCCGGCGCGCCAGGATTCAGGGCATGGCAACCGCACGCAGAGCACTGCTCGTCATCGACGTCCAGGAGTCCTTCCGCAAGCGCGAGGGCTGGCCCGGCTGGAACACCATCTCCCGCCCGGAGATCGCCGAGACCGTCGACCGGATGGTCCGGGCCGCCCGCGAGCGGGGCGAGCTCGTCGTCTGGGTCCTGCACGAGGAGCCCGGATCCGGCGGCCCCTTCGACCCGGCCAACGACCTGATCCGCCCGATCCCCCCGCTCGCCCCGGCCGAAGGGGAGCCGGTGCTGCGCAAGACCTCGCACAACGCGTTCACCACCACCGACCTGGCCCGCACCCTCACCCTGCACGGCATCACCGAGCTGACCGTCTGCGGCATCCGCACCGAGCAGTGCTGCGAGACCACCGCCCGGATCGCCGGCGACCTGGGGTACCGGGTGGACTACGCCGTCGACGCGACGGCCACCAACCCGATCGCCGCGCCCGGCGCCGACCTCACCCGCCCCGAGGAGGAGATCCTCGCCGACCCGGAGACCCTGGGCGTGCGGGACATCGAGGAGCGGACCGTCCGGGCGCTGCACGGCCGCTTCGCCGAGGTGATCACCGCCGAGGACTACATCACCGGGCCCGACCCGGCATGATGGCCTGGTCATGACCATCGTGCAGTTCATCGTCGCCCCCGGAACGCACCTGCTCGACCTGTCCGGGCCCGCCCAGGTGTTCTCCGACGCCGCCGACCTCGGCCTGGGCTACGAGCTGCGCTACGCCGGCGACACCGAGCGGGTGCCCACCGCCCAGGGCGTCGACGTGCACACCGGGACCGAGCCCGCCGGCCTGGGCCCGGACGACATCGTCCTGGTCCCCGGGTGGGCGAGCCGGTTCCCCGGCGCCGGGGAGCTCAGCGAGCGGCTGCTGTCCGCCGTCCGCGCGCACCACGAGGCCGGCGGCGCGGTGGCCAGCGTCTGCTCCGGCGCCGACGCGCTGGGCCGGGCCGGCGTCCTGGACGGGCGGAGGTGCACCACGCACCACGCCCTCCAGGACCGCCTGGCCGCCCGGTTCCCCCGGGCCGAGGTGGTGCGGGACGTGCTGTTCGTGGAGGACGGCACCGTCTCCACCTCGGCGGGCATCGCCTCCGGCATCGACCTGGCGCTGCACATGCTGGAGCGGCGCGACGGGCAGGCGGCCGCCGCCCGGGTCGCCCGGGACATGGTGGTCTACGCCCGGCGCAACGGCAGGGACGCCCAGCTCAGCGTGGCGCTGGCGTACCGCTCCCACCTGGACGACCTGGTGCACCGCGCCCAGGACGCCATCGACCGGGAGCTGGACCGGCCGATGACCCTGGACGGGCTCGCCCACCGGCTCCTGGTCAGCCCCCGCACGCTCACCAGGAGGTTCACCGCGGCGGCCGGGATGACCCCGCAGGCCTACCGCCGACTGGCCCGGCTGGAGCGGGCGGAGAAGCTGATCGCCGCCGGCAGCGGGATGGAGAGCGCGGCCCGCGCCGTCGGCTTCACCGACGCCCGCGCCCTGCGCCGGCTGCGCGCCCGGGAGCGCGGCCGCACGCCCCTCCCGGAGGACGGGGAACCGGCGCTCCCGTGACCGCCCCGGCGGGTACCGGCCGGATTGACGGGATCCGTCCCGGATCTTTGCCCGGCGCCGACGGGGAAGGCGCCCCGCGGAGGCGGCCGCGAGCATAGGCTTCCCGCGGATGGGCGCCGGACGGCGGCGCCCGGTGGACGGCGCGGCACGACGTGAGCGGAGGCGGCGATGGCCGGCGACGGGAGCGGGACCGAGCGGAACGACCGGATCAGCGGGGTCGTCGTCGGGGTGGACGGATCGGAGGGCGGCCGCGACGCGCTCGCCTGGGCCGCGCGCATCGCGGACCGGTCCGGCCTGGAGCTGACCGTCCTGGTCGCGGTGAGCATGCCGCTGATCTCGGTGCCCTTCGGCCGCCCGGTGCGGCTGACGCCCACCCCGGAGGTCGCCGACCGCGCCTCCACGCTGCTGGGCACCGAGACCGAGGCGGTCGCCCGCGCCCACCCCGGGCTGCGGGTGAACACCGTGGTCTCCGCGCAGGAGCCCGCGCCGGCGCTGATCGCCGCCTCGGACCGGGCCGACCTCGTGGTGGTCGGCTCGCGCGGCCTGAGCGGGGTCAAGGCCGCGTTCCTGGGGTCGGTGAGCCTGCGCGTGGCGGCGCACGCCGCCTGCCCGGTCGCCGTGGTGCCGCCCGGCTACGGCCACGACTACCAGGAGAAGCGGCGGATCGTGGTCGGCCTGGACGGCTCCGAGCAGTCGGCCGGCGCGCTGCGCTTCGCCATGGCGGAGGCCGCGCGGCTGGGAGCCGCCGTCACCGCCGTGCGCGCCTGGCGGCTGGTGCCCCGCCTGGATCCGATGCCCTCCGAGGGGGCCGCGGTGGCCGAGGCGCACACCGCGATGGCGGAGAGGGTCGCCCAGGACATGCGGCGCACCGTGGAGGAGGCGCGCACCGGGGAGACCGCGGACGTGGAGGTCGACGTCGAGACGGTCGAGGGCCAGCCGGCGCACACCCTGATCACCGCGGGCGCCGACGCCGACCTGATCGTGGTCGGCTCGCGCGGGCGCGGCGGGTTCACCGGCCTGCTGCTCGGCTCGGTCGGCCAGACGGTGCTGCACCACAGCGAGGTCCCCGTGGCGGTGGTCCGCTCCGCCGGCGGGCCGGGCCGGGACTGAGCCCGCCCCTCCCGCCCGGCGCCAGCCGGGCGGGAGGGCGGCGCTCCGGAGGGCGCGCGGATCGGCGGGGAGCGCCCTCACCGGGAGGAACGGGGAAGAAGTAGGGGGTGCGGAGCGGAGCCGCTCCGAGCGAAGACCGCCCGCGGGCAGTGAAAAGGCGGGAAGGAGACTCCCCGCCACTTTCAACTTATAGCGCACCGGGGGGCTTGCGGCAAGACCCCCGCCATGCCGCACAATCGTCGATCGTGATCCGAACACACGACACGGGAGACGATGTGAACCCCCAGGCCACGAGCGCTTTCGACCTCCCCCCTCACCTCTCTCCCAAAGCCGCCCCGGAGCTGATCGCCGACGACGAGCGGCACTTCGCCGCCATCGCGGAGAGCCTGGAGCGCTCCATCGCCGACCTGTCCGGCCGGCTCGACGCCGAGCGCAGGGCGCCCGGCGGCAAGGGCCGGGCGGTGCTCGACCGGGACCTGGAGGTCCACCGGCTGACCGCCCGCCTGCGCGCCCTGCGCCGCTTCGGCCTGGACCTGTGCCTGGGGCGCATCGTCGCCGCGGACGGCTCCGGGCCGGTGTACATCGGCCGGCTCGGCCTCACCGACGGGGAGGGGAACCGGCTGCTCGTCGACTGGCGCTCCCCCGCGGCCGAGCCGTTCTTCGCCGCGACCCACGCCGACCCGATGGGGCTGGCCAGCCGCCGCAGGTACCGCTGGACCCGCGGCCGGATCGGCGACTACTGGGACGAGGTGTTCACCGAGGACGGCATCGAGGGGCACGCCGCCCTCGACGACCAGTCCGCCTTCATCGCCAGCCTGGGCGCCAACCGGTCGGCCCGGATGCGGGACGTGCTCGGCACCATCCAGGCCGACCAGGACGCCGTCATCCGCGCCGGCTCCGGCGGCGCCCTCGTCGTCGACGGCGGACCGGGCACCGGGAAGACCGTCGTCGCCCTGCACCGCACCGCCCACCTGCTCTACTCCGACCCCCGCCTGGGGCACCGCCGGGGCGGCGTGCTCTTCGTCGGCCCGCACCAGCCCTACCTCGCCTACGTCTCCGACGTCCTGCCCAGCCTCGGCGAGGAGGGCGTGCGGACCTGCACCGTGCGCGACCTCCTCCCCGAGGGGGCGGCGGCGGAGCCCGAGGCCGACCCGGAGACCGCCCGGCTGAAGTCCACCGCGGACATGGTGAGGGCGATCGAGCCGGCGGTCCGGTTCTACGAGCGGCCGCCCGAGAAGGCGCTGACGGTCGGCACGGACCGGGGCGACATCCGGGTGGGCCCCGGCGACTGGGCCGAGGCGTTCGAGGCGGTGGACCGCGGGACCACCCCGCACAACGAGGCCCGCGACCGGATCCTGGAGGAGCTGGCCGGGATCCTGGCGGACCGGCTCGGCGACGAGGACCTCCCGGCCGAGGCGGTCCTGGGCGCCCTGCGGCGCGACGCCGACCTGCTCGGCACCCTCTACCGGGCGTGGCCGCTGCTCGACCCGGCCGACCTCGTCGGGGACCTGTGGACGGTCCCCGCCTACCTGCGCCTGTGCGCCCCCTGGCTCGCGCCCGAGGAGGTCCGCAGGCTGCAGCGCGCGGACGCCCAGGCGTGGACCGTCTCCGACCTGCCGCTGCTGGACGCGGCGCGGCAGCGGCTCGGCGACCCGGAGGCGTCCCGGCGGAAGCGGCGGTACCGGGCCTCCGCCGCCGCCGAGCGCGAGCGCATGTCCACCGTCATCGACGACATCCTGGAGGCCGACGACGACGGCGAGGGCGCGGTGACGATGCTGCGCGGCCGGGACCTGCAGGACACCCTGATCGACGAGGCCGCGCTGCCCGGCGCCGACGCGGACCCGCTCGCCGGCCCGTTCGCGCACATCGTGGTGGACGAGGCCCAGGAGCTGACCGACGCGGAGTGGCGGATGCTGCTGCTCCGCTGCCCGTCCCGGAGCTTCACCGTCGTCGGGGACCGGGCCCAGGCCAGGCACGGGTTCACCGAGTCCTGGCGGGAGCGGCTGGCCCGGGTCGGGTTCGACCGGGTCGAGCTGGCCTCGCTGAGCATCAACTACCGGACCCCGGAGGAGGTCATGGCGGAGGCCGAGCCGGTCATCCGGGCCGCGCTCCCCGACGCCAACGTGCCGGTCTCCATCCGCGCCGGCGGCGTCCCCGTGCAGCACGGCCCCGCCTCGGACCTGGAGGCGGTCCTCGGCGCCTGGCTCGCCGAGAACGAGGAGGGGACCGCCTGCGTCATCGGCGACCCCGGGTTCCGGGCGACGCCCCGGGTCCGCTCGCTCACCCCGGAGCTGGCGAAGGGGCTCGAGTTCGACCTGGTCGTCCTCGTCGACCCGGAGGCGTTCGGCGAGGGCATCGAGGGGGCGGTCGACCGCTACGTCGCGATGACCAGGGCGACGCAGCGGCTCGTCATCCTCACCGGCCCCTGACCCCGGGCGGGGCCGCGGCGCCTCCGCACACGGCCGGAGGCGCCCCGGCCCCCGGGGTCAGCCCGCCCCGCCCCCGGGGGCGACGTCCAGGACCCAGGTGACGCCGAACCGGTCGGTGAGCATCCCGTAGAGCGGCGCCCACGGCGAGGCCTCCAGCGGCCGCACGACGGCGGCCCCCTCGGAGAGCCCCTCCCAGTAGCCGGCGATCTCCTCGGCGCTCTCGCCGCGCACCGAGACGAAGTAGGCGTTCTCGCCCCGGTCCCACGGCGTGTGCGCGGGCACGTCGTAGGCCATCAGGCGGAAGCCGGCGCCGGAGGCCACCTGGCCCCACATCACCTGGTCCGCCTCGGCCGGGTCGGTGGCGCTCCCGGCGTCCCGATAGGTGATCGCGGCCATCTCCCCGCCGAAGACGGACCGGTAGAACTCGAGCGCCTCGCGGGCGTTCCCCCGGAAGTTGGCGTGGACGACGGTGCTGACGGACATGGTGGACTCCTCGGATCTCTTCGTTCCGTTCCGGCGGGCGGTCCCCCGCTCGCCGTGCTCACGGTCGCAGGGGTGGCGGCCAGGTCGTGTCCTCTTCCCGCGGCAGGATGGGGGCATGGCGAAGACGTCGGTACGACTGCTGCTTCTGCTCTCGCTGCTCCAGGCGCGCCGGGACTGGCCGGGGGCGGTGCTGGCCGAGCGGCTGGGGGTCAGCCCGCGCACCGTGCGCCGCGACGTCGACCGGCTGCGCGAGCTGGGCTACCCGGTCGCGGCCGAGAAGGGGCCCGACGGCGGGTACCGGCTCGACGCCGGGGCGGAGCTGCCGCCGCTGCTCTTCGACGACGAGCAGGCCGTCGCCCTGGCCGTCGCGCTCCGCGTCGCCGCCTCCGGCGGCGACGGCATCGGGGAGGGGGCGGCGCGGGCGCTGAACACCGTCCGGCAGGTGATGCCCGCCCGGCTGCGCCGCCGCATCGACGCCTTCCAGGTCACCGCCGTCGAGCGGCCCGCCCTCCGGGCGGAGCCCGGGATCGGCGGCGGGGTGCTCAGGGCGCTCGGCGCCGCCGTGCACGCCCGCGAGGTGCTGCGCTTCGACTACGCGTCCCCGGGGCGGGCCGGCGGCGACGGCCCCCCGGGGCCCCCGCCGCGCCGGGTGCAGCCGCACCACCTCGTCACCTGGGGCGGGCGCTGGTACCTCGTCGCCTGGGACCTGGACCGCGAGGACTGGCGGACCTTCCGCGCGGACCGGATCACCCCGCGCACCCCCGCCGGCCCCCGCTTCACCCCGCGCGAGCTTCCCGGCGGTGACGTGGCGGCCTTCGTCACCGGCCGGTTCTCCGGCTCCGGAGGCCCCGGCGGGTGGCCCTGCCGGGGCGAGGTGATCCTCGACCTGCCCGCCGCCGAGGTCTCCCGGCACGCCCGCGACGGGATCGTCGAGGAGCTCGGCCCGGACCGCTGCCGGCTCGTCCTGGGCTCGTGGTCGTGGACCGCCCTGGCCGCCGACGTCGGCAGGTTCGACGCCGGCATCGAGGTGGTCGGGCCGGACGGGCTCGCGGAGGCCTTCGCCCGCCTGGCCCGCCGCTACGCGGCCGCGGCCGGCCCCCGGTCGGCGGCCCGGCGCCGCGGCTTCACGCAACGGTGATTTGCCTAAAGCTTTTAGGGAAACATATGGTCGTTTCAGGATGATCGGAGGAGGTTCGCGGTGAAGGCAGGGCTGACCAGGGAGCGCCTCGTCCGGGCCGGGGCGGAGCTGGCCGACGAGGTCGGCTTCGCGCAGGTGACCGTGTCCGCGCTGGCCAGGCGGTTCGACGTCAAGGTCGCCAGCCTCTACTCGCACCTGAAGAACTCCCACGACCTCAGGACCGGCATCGCGCTGCTCGCGCTGGAGGAGCTCGCCGACCGGGCCGCCGACGCCCTGGCCGGGCGGGCCGGCAAGGACGCCCTGAGCGCCCTGGCCGACGTCTACCGCGACTACGCCCACGAGCACCCCGGCCGCTACGCCGCCGCGCAGCTCCGGCTCGACCCGGAGACCGCGGCCGCCAGCGCCGGCGTCAGGCACGCCCAGCTGACCCGGGCCGTGCTGCGCGGCTACGACCTGGACGAACCCGACCAGACCCACGCGGTCCGGCTGCTGGGCAGCGTCTTCCACGGCTACGTGAGCCTGGAGATGGGCGGGGGCTTCAGCCACAGCGCCCCCGACACCCGGGAGACCTGGTCGCGGACGCTGGACGCCCTCGACGCCCTGCTGCGCAACTGGCCCGATCCCTGACCCCGGCCCCCTCCCCCGCCGGCGCGCCGCCCCCGGGCGCGCCCGAGGGGCGGCCGGAGCACCCCGACGACCCCGAGCGGCGAGGCCGAACACGATGCACACCTGGACCACCACGCCCATCACCCCGGACCTCCTGCGCGGAGCCCTCGACCTGGAGCGCACCGAGCACGGGCTGCTGCCGCACCGGCTGCCCGCCCGGGCCCGCGCCCAGTGCGCCGACCCGCAGCTGGCCATGGCCGAGTCCCAGCCCTCCGGGGTCCGGCTGGCCTTCCGCACCCGGGCCACCGCCGTCGAGCTGGACACGCTGCCCACCAAGCGCGCCCACACCGGCCTCCCGCCGCGCCCGGACGGCGTGTACGACCTGCTCGTCGACGGCCGCCTCACCGGCCAGGCCTCGGCGGAGGGCGGGAACACCCTCGCCATCGACATGGCCGCCGGCACCGCGGAGCACCGCCCCGGCCCGGCCGCCACCCTCCGCTTCACCGGCCTGCCCGACCGCGCCAAGGACGTCGAGATCTGGCTCCCGCACAACGAGACCACCGAGCTCGTCGCGCTGCGCACCGACGCCCCCGTCGAGCCCGCCCCGGACCGGGGCCGCCGGGTGTGGCTGCACCACGGCAGCTCGATCAGCCACGGCTCCAACGCCGCCGCCCCCACCGCCACCTGGCCCGCGCTGGCCGCCTCCCGCGGCGGCGCGGAACTGGTCAACCTCGGCCTGGGCGGCGGCGCCCTGCTGGACCCGTTCACCGCCCGGGCCCTCCGGGACGCCCCGGCCGACCTGATCAGCCTCAAGATCGGCATCAACCTGGTCAACGCCGACCTGATGCGGCTGCGCGCCTTCGGGCCGGCGGTGCACGGCTTCCTGGACACCGTCCGGGAGGGCCACCCCGCCGCGCCGCTGCTGGTCGTCTCGCCGATCCACTGCCCGATCCACGAGGAGACCCCCGGCCCCTGCGCCTTCGACCCCGACGCGCTCCGCGACGGGGAGCTGCGCTTCCGGGCCACCGGCGACCCCGCCGAGCGCGCCGCCGGGAAGCTGACGCTCACCGCGATCCGGGAGGAGCTCTCCCGGATCGTGCGGCAGCGGGCGGCCGAGGACCCGAACCTGCACTACCTGGACGGCCTCCGGCTCTACGGCGAGGACGACTCCGCCGAGCTGCCGCTGCCCGACGGGCTGCACCCGGACGCCGCCGCCCACCGCCGCATCGGCGAGCGCTTCGCCCGGTTCGCCTTCGCCGCCGGCGGCCCGTTCGCGGCCGAGGGCGCCTGACCCGGCCGGCCCGGGGCGGCCGGCGCGCCCCTCGCGGCGGCGCCCTCAGCCGGGCGGGTCCGCCTCCCCCCGCTCGGCGGTGGAGCGGAGCCACTGGTCGGCCTTGTCCAGCATGTCCTCGTTGAGCAGGAGGAAGAGGCGGTTCATCGCCTCCATCCGGCCGCCGGCGGGGCTGCCGGCGCCGAAGACCTCCACCCCGCGCCGGGCGCCCTCGGCCAGGGCGGCGTTGGTCCGCGCGCTGGCCAGCACCGACCGGTACCAGGTGTCGCCGCCGACGACGTAGCGGTCGGCCCGGCGGCGGCCGTCGCGTTCGCGGCGGATCAGCCCCTGGCCCTCCAGCAGGCCGACGGCGCCGGACACCGAGGCGGGGCTGACCCGGAGCCTCTCGACCAGCTCGGCGGCGGTGAGGCTGCCGCCGTCCGAGGTGTACAGGCAGGTGAGCACCCGGGACGCCATCCGCGGCAGGCCGGTGCCGACCAGCAGTTCGGTGAACTGCTCCTCGAAGCGGCGCACCGCCTCGGGCGCGCGCTCCCGCCCGGCGGCCGCCGGCGCCGCGGAGCGGTTCGGCCCGCTCCGGCGGGCGCGGCGCCGCGTGTCCCGCTCCGCGCGCTCCGCCCGGTAGCCGCGGGGGCCCCCGTTGCGCGCGACCTCCCGGCTGACGGTCGACGTCGGCCGGCCCAGCTCCCGGGCGATCTCCGCGTAGGTGAGCCCGTCGGCCAGCCCCGCGGCGATCCGGGCGCGCTCCTGGCGGGTCAGCCTGCCTCCCGGCACGGACGCCCTCCCCCCCGTGGTCCGGCGGCGGGCGCGGTGGTCCCGCCGACTCGGTGGACAGTGTGCTTTCAGTCCTACCCCATTGCAACGCACTCCGGATCCGGGTTTGCGTTCACCGGAAAACCGGTTGCAATTATCAACGTATTCAAGCTGGGAAAATCGGCAAAGTCAATCGAATCGGCGTTGACGAAATAAAAAACGCAACATAGCTTTCACCTCATTCCGAATCTCGTTGCGGGTGCGGCGGCCCGCGCCGCTCCGCACCAGGAAGGGGACCGAGATGACCGACACCCTCCTCTCGCTTCGGGAGCTGTCCCTGGCGCGCCCGCCGGGCCGCCCCTTCGACCCGCCGGAGGAGCTGTCCCGGCTGCGCGGAGAGCACCCCCTGGCCCGGGTCGCCTACCCCGACGGGCACCTCGGCTGGCTGGCGACCGGCCACGCCGTGGTCCGCGCGGTACTGGCCGACCCCAGGTTCAGCTCGCGCCCGGAGATCATGCACCTGCCCTTCCCCGGCGGCCCCGGGCCGGGGGAGTTCCCGCCGACCGCCCCGGGGATGTTCATCAGGACCGACCCGCCCGAGCACACCCGCTACCGGCGGCTGCTCGCCGGCAAGTTCACCGTCCGGCGGATGCGGCTGCTCACCGAGCGGATCGAGCGGGTCACCGCCGAGCACCTGGACGCCATGGAGCGGAGCGGTCCGCCGGCCGACCTGGTCCGCGCCTACGCGGCCCCCATCCCCGCGCTGATGATCTGCGAGCTGCTCGGCGTCCCCTCCGAGCGGCACGAGCACTTCCGCCGGCTCTCGCTGACCTTCAACGACCACGCGGCCACCGCGGAGGAGGTCGGAGCCGCCGAGGCCGAGCTCGGCGCCTTCCTGTCCGAGCTGGTGGCGGCCAAGCGCGCCGCCCCCGCCGACGACGTCCTCGGCGAGCTGGCCGGCGAGGACCTGACCGCCGAGGAGCTCACCAACATCGCGCTGCTGCTCCTCGGCGCCGGCCTCGACACCACCGCCAACATGATCGGACTGGGCGTCTTCGCGCTGCTGGAGCACCCGGGCCCGCTCGCCGCGCTGCGCGCCGATCCCGGCCTCGCCGACCGGGCCGTCGAGGAGCTGCTGCGCTACCTGAGCATCCTGCACACCGGCACCCGGACCGCCCTGGAGGACGTGGAGGTGGGCGGGCGGCAGGTCAAGGCCGGGGAGTCGGTCACCGTCTCGATCCAGGCCGCCAACCGCGACCCGGAGAGGTTCCCCGACCCCGACGTCCTCGACCTGGGCAGGGAGCCCGGCGGGCACGTCTCCTTCGGGCACGGCGCGCACCAGTGCCTCGGCCAGCAGCTGGCCCGTGTCCAGCTGCGCATCGCACTCCCCGCGCTGCTCACCCGCTTCCCCTCGCTGCGCCTGGCCGTCCCGGCCGGGGAGGTGCCGCTGCGCACCGGCTCCGACGTCTACGGGGTGGAGCGGCTCCCCGTCGCCTGGGAGGTGTGACCGGTGCGCATCGACGCCGACCGGGAGCGCTGCATCGGCGCGGGCATGTGCGCGCTCACCGCGCCCCGGGTGTTCGACCAGGACGAGGAGGACGGCACGGTGCTGGTGCTGGACCCCGCCCCCGAGGGGGAGGCGGGCCGGGCCGCAGGGAGCGCGGCCCGCCTCTGCCCCTCCTCGGCGATCACCGTCCGGCCCGGCGGCGCCCCGGCGCCCCGCTAGGCCGGCCCGATGCCGGAACAGGAAGCCCTCCGCGTCTCCGCCCGCGTCGTGCTGCTCGACGGCGGGGGCCGGGTGCTGCTGCTCAGGACCCTGGCCGACCCGGACGACCCCGGGCGCGGCCACGCCTGGCACACGCCCGGCGGGGGCGTGGAGGAGGGGGAGACCCTCGCGGAGGCGGCGTCCCGGGAGCTCTTCGAGGAGACGGGGCTGTCCGCGGGACCCGCCGAGCTCGGACCGGAGGTCGCGGAGACCTCCGGATACGCCGACCTGGGCTGGGCCAGAGGGGTGTTCCGGGACGTCTTCTTCCACCACCGGGCGGCGGGGCACCGGGTCGACGCCGGCGGCCGGCTGCCGGACGAGCGCCGCCACCTCGACGGGCACCGGTGGTGGACGGCGGAGGAGATCGCCGGCATCGCCGAGGAGGTCCACCCGCACGGCCTGGCCGGCCTGGTCGCCGGACTCGCCGCCGGGCGCGTCCCGGCCGAACCCCTCCGGCTGCCCTGGCACCACTGACCCGGGGCCGGGCCGCCGGAGCGGTTCAGCTTGTTTTTCAACCTGGGCGGGTGTGGTGCTCCTTCGGGCTCATGGCGCGTTCGGCCGTCTTTCCCGCGTCCTGGCGCTCCCCCGGCGCCGCGGACCGCGGCGCGGGAAGGCTCCCCGGCGGGTCTTCCCGGCACCGGCTTGACCCTGCCCCAAGGGCATGGCCTGGAGTGGTCGCGAGCCGTATCAGACCGACCACGGAGCCACGACCCATGCGATTCCTCCGCACGCCCTTCCAGATCATCCGCGCGAACCTCGGCGCCTACCTCGCCATGAACGCGCTCGTCCACGGCCTGTTCCTCATCGGGGTGGGGGCGGCGTTCGCCTTCCCCGACCTGCGCGCCGCACACCTGGCCTCCATGGACGAGAACGGGACGACCGGCCTGGTCACGTCGCTGCTCGGCAGCGTCTGGCTGTTCAGCCTGACCATCTTCGCGGTCAACACGCTCACGGTCGGCGTGCTGACGATCCTGCTGCCGTCGATGGTCGTGCCCTTCGCCGGCATCGCCCTCTTCACCTACCGGGCGTTCAACTTCGGGGTGGCCCTCGCCCCGGTCGACGAGACCGTGGCCAAGACCCTGATCCCGCACTCCCTGACCCTCCTCATCGAGTTCCAGGCCTACGCCCTCGTCCTGCTCGGCGCCTACCTCCTCGGGAGGTCCTGGCTCCGCCCGGAGACCGCCGGCGCCCGCAACCGCCGCCAGGGGTACGTCCGCGGGCTCCGGCAGGTCGGCTGGGTGAGCCTGCCCGCGCTGGCGCTGTTCGTCGTCGGCGCCGTCTACGAGGCCTTCGAGATCATCCATCTGGTCCCCCTGCTGCTCGCGGACTGATCCCGGCGCGGGGCCGCGCCCCGGCCCGCCTCCGGGCCGGGAGCGCGGCCCGGGGCGGTGCCGCTCAGGAGGCGGCGGAGTCGATCAGCCAGTGGTGCCGGAGCCTCGCGGCGCGTTCCAGGCCGGCCAGGAACCCCGCGGCGCCCAGGGCGGTGTCGGCCCACAGCGGAAGGCGGAGCGGAGAGGTGAACGTGCCGACGCGCTCGGCGACGGCCTCGGGCCGGGTGAGGACCTCGATGCCGTGCAGGAGGCCGACGGCGAGCGCCGCCAGGAGGACGACGGCGGCCGCGGCGCCGACCGCGGCGCCGGCCCGGGGGAACCGCCGGTCCAGCCCCGCCCGCAGGCCCTCCTGCGAACGGGGGTGGGGGCGCAGGGCGTGCTCGGTCCCGTCCTCGGCGACGAGGTGCATGCGCTTCAGCCCGAACGAGGTGGCGGCGACCTCGACGACGCCGCCGGGCACCGGAAACGCCGCCGGAAGGTTGGACCGGTTGACCTGGACGCCGTCCCGGTACAGCGCGGCCGGGCTCTTCCCGACCGCGCCGTCGTGCTCCTTCTTCGACTTCGGCTCGGTGAGGTGCCGGACGTCGACCGCGAAGACGCGGGTGCCTCCCGACGGGTCCGCGATGTCGAGGAAGAACAGCGAGCGGGAGAACAGCTGCCAGGGGCGGTACTCGGCGAGTGCGCTCCCGTCCCCCGGCCTGACCTTGCCGAGCCGCCGGCGCCGCCTGAGATCCTTGATCATGCCGCCCCTCCTCAGGGTGGTCCTCTTCTCGGAACGCTCCGGGCCCGTGCCCGCCCGGTGCCGCCGCCCAGTACAGGGGCTGCCCCTGGGGCAGGGTCAACCCGGACCGGCCCCGGAGGCCGGAGCGCCGCTTGACCGTGCCGCCGGGGCATGGTGTGGACTTGCCCCCCGGGGTGCGGCGCGGGGGCCGCCCGCTGCGGCGAACGAGGGAGGCAGGAAATGGCGTGGAGCACTCGGCAGCTCGCCGAACTCGCGAACACGACGGTGAAGGCCGTCCGGCACTACCACGAGATCGGGCTGCTCGACGTGCCCGAGCGCACCGCGAACGGGTACAAGCAGTACGGCGTCTCCCACCTGGTCCGGCTGGTGCAGATCAAGAGGCTCAGCGACCTGGGGGTCCCCCTGGCGCAGATCGCGGCCATGGGGCGGGCCGACGAGGAGCCCGACGAGGCGATCCGCGTGCTCGACGCCGAGCTCGAGGCGACGATCGAACGGCTCACCCGGATACGCGCGGAACTGGCCGTGATCCTGCGCCACCGGGCCTCGCCCGAGGTGCCGCCCGGCTTCGCCTCCGTCTCCCGGTCCCTCTCCGAGACCAGGCGGTCGCTGCTCATGGTCTACTCGGCGGTCTTCAGCGAGGAGGGCATGGAGGACTTCCGCCGGATGCTGGCCGACCAGGAGGAGATCGACGGCGAGTTCGAGCGCCTGCCCGCGGACGCGGACGACGCCGCGATCGGCCTGCTCGCCGAGCGGATGGCGCCGGCGGTCCGCGAGGCCCGGGAGAAGTACCCGTGGTCGGCGGACCCGGCGGCGGACTCGCCCCGGGGCGCGAAGCTCGCCGAGAGCGCGATGGTGCAGGCGGTGGCGGAGCTGTACAACTCCGCGCAGATCCGCGTCCTGCAGCGGGTGAACGAGATCCTCGCCGGGGACGGCGGCGCCCCCGGCGAGGAGGCGCCGCCGCCGGACGGCGCCGGCGGGGCGGGGCCGCGCCGGGGTCAGAGGGACGCGGGGATGCCCGGGCGGCGCATCGTGTAGGCGGCGCCGCGCACGATCGCCTCCTTGTAGAGGACCGCGGCCCGTCCGGTCAGGATGCGCTCGCGCGGGCTGTCGTCGGGGCGCACGAACTGGATCAGGCCGTCCTCCCGCCCCAGGCTGATGCACTGCTGGAGGTAGGCGAAGCGCAGCGGCCGGGCCGGGCGGCCGCTCTCCCGGGCGGCGATGGAGCGGACCGCGTGCTGGCCCGAGGGGATGCCGGTGGCGCAGGACATCCGGAGCCGCTTGCCGTCCCCGGAGACGAGCGCCGCCGCGTCCCCGACCGCGTAGACCTCGGGGTGGGAGAGCGAGCGCATGGTGGCGTCGACCGCGATCCGGCCGTCCCCGGCCGTCTCGACGCCGGCCCGCCGCGCCAGGTCGGGAACGCTGAAGCCGGTGGTCCACACGACCGTGTCGGCGGCGACCCGGTCCCCGCCGGCGAGGACCGGCCCGTCCGCGCGGACCTCGGCCACCGGCGCCCGCTCGACGACGGAGACGCCCAGCCGGGCGAAGGTGCGGCGCAGGTGGGCCGTGCCGATCCGGGACAGCGCGGCCCCGAGGCGCTCCGCGGTGATCAGGCGGACCTCCAGGCCGGGGTGGGACTCGGCGATCTCGGCGGCGGCCTCGATGCCGGTCAGGCCGCCGCCGACGACCGCCACCGACCTGCTCTCGGGGAGCCGCTTCAGCAGCCGCTCGGCCTGCTCCCGGGTGGTGACGCCGTGGGCGTGCTCGGCCGCGCCGGGCACCGATGCGAGGTCGGGCCCGCTGCCCGGCGCGTAGATGAGGATGTCGTAGCGGAGCGGCTCCGGGGACGCGGCCAGGTGGACGGTGCGGCTCTCGGCGTCGATCCGCTCCGCGCGGTCCACGACCAGCCGCACCCCGGTCCCGGAGAGCAGCTCCTTGAGCGGCCGGTCGCGCAGCTCCTGCCCGCTGCCCAGCTGGTGCAGGCGGACCCGCTCCACGAACCGGTCCGAGGCGTTGACCAGGGTCACCCGCGCGCCGGTCCGGCGCGCCGCGAGCTTGGCGGCGGGCAGCCCCGCGTAGCCGGCCCCGAGGACGACGATCTGCTTCGCCATGTCTGTGGCTCCCTTCGATCTCACTCACCCCTGGGACAGGGCGCGGCGCACGGACGTGACGGCCTCCGGGCATGACGCCGGTCACATCCGCCCCGGAGGATGCGGCGGGGCCGGCGGGGGACTGCGGGGCTCAGCCGCCGCAGGCGCGGGCCTCCTCGGTGATGATCCGGGCGTAGGCCGCCATGGAGCGGTTGTACCGGGGCAGGTGCGGGGCCAGGGCGCCCAGCGCCAGGCCGGCGGCCTCCTTGGGGCGGCCCAGGTCGACGAGGACCAGGGCGAGGCAGGCGGTCAGCGCGTCGTCGAGCTCGTCGGAGGCGCGCGCGAGCTCGGCGGTGAGCAGGTCGCGGCCCTCCTGCGGGCGGCCGAGGTTGCGCAGGGTGCTGGCCAGCTGCACGGTCAGCCGGCGCCGCCGCGTCCCCTCCAGCCCGGCGCCGATCGCCCTGGCGTACAGCTCGGCGGCCTGCTCGGGGCGGCCGGTGGAGTCCTCCGCCCCGCCGAGCTCGTGGTAGGCCGTCCCGGGGTGGTCCTCGGCGATCTCGGCGGTCAGCTCCGCCATCCGGGCGCGGAACTCTTCCGCGGGCAGTTCGTCGAGGGAGCCCCAGAGGGCTTCCAGGCGCTTCTCCCATTCGGGGGCGGGGCCGGTCATCGGGTCTCCTCTGGGTCGCCGGGGCGGCCCGGGATCCGCGAGGGCGGGCCGACGACGGAGCCTCCCACCGCGGCGGCGCGCCGGGCAAGCCCTTAACGCCCCGGCCCCGCCGCCGCAGGCCGCCGGGGCGCCCGCTCACCGGGCCCGCTCCTGCGCGGGCGGGCCGTCCGGCCGCTCCCCCGGCTCCGCGCCGCCGGGCGCCTCCGACCCGCGCCGGGTGCGCAGGGCGCGGACCTTGCTCCGGTTGCCGCACCGCTCCATGGCGCACCAGCGGCGCCGTCCGGGGCGGGAGGTGTCCACGAAGACCAGGCGGCATCTCTGCCCGGCGCACTCCCGGATCCGGCCGGCGAAGCGGCCGGTGAACAGCTCGACCGCGTCCCGGGCCACGGTGGACAGCGCCTGGGAGGCGTCGGCGGGCAGCACCCAGGCGCGGGCGCCGCCCGGGGTGATCGAGGGGGCCAGGGGCGGCGCCGCGGCGGCCCGGTTGACCTCGGCGACGTCCTCCGGGCCGGGCGGGTCGCCGCGGAGGGCGGCCTGGGCCATGCGCATGATCGCGTCGCGCACCCGGCGGGCCGCGGCCAGCTCCCCGGGTGAGACGCGGACCCGCTCCGCGTCCAGGCGCAGCCGCGACTTCGCCAGCCAGGCGGCGAGGTCTCCCGGCCCGTGCAGGGACTCCCAGCGGGCGAACTCGCCGGGCCCGCCGGTGGTGAGCAGCTCGAAGCAGAGCGAGCCGGGGTCGAACAGGTAGCTCGCGCCGTCCGGAGGGTTCATCACGAAGCCGGTTGCCGTCGAACTCATGTAACCACTATAACTGGAATCACCGGGCGGGGCCGTGCGGGCCCCGGTGAGGGACTGGAGAAGACGATGGCCGTGGAATGGCAGCTCGTGGTGGACAGCGCCGAACCGATCGCGCTCTCCCGCTTCTGGGCCGAAGCGCTGGGCTACGAGCCGGAGGACAACAGCGCGCTGATCGAGAGGCTCGCCGCCGACGGAGTGGTCACCGGCGAGCACTACACCGTCGTCGACGGGCGCAAGGCCTGGATCACCGCCGCCGCGATCCGCCACCCGGACGACCCGGTGCAGGAGTTCACCGGCTTCGGCCTGGGCCGCCGCCTGCTCTTCCAGGCCGTGCCCGAGGCCAAGTCGGTGAAGAACCGCCTCCACATCGACCTGCGGGTCGGCCCGGAGCGGCGCGACGCCGAGGTGGAGCGGGTCCGGGCCCTGGGCGCCTCGGTGGTGCGCGAGGTCGTCGAGCCCGGAACCCACCACGTCACCATGGTCGACCCGGAGGGCAACGAGTTCGACGTGCAGTGACCCCGCGGCCGGTCACGCCCCCAGCGGGGCCCGCTCGTCGATGAGCCCTTCGGCGCGCAGGTCGGACCAGACCCCGGCGGGGACGCCGGCCCCGAACGCCTCCAGGTTCCGCCGCACCTCCTCGGCGGAGCGCATGCCGACCACGATGCCCGCGACGGCCGGGTGGAGCAGCGGGAAGGCCATCGCCGCCTGCGGCAGCGACGCGCCGTGCGCCTCGCAGACCCCGGCGATGCGCGCGACCCGGTCCAGCACCTCCGGCGAGGCCGGCGCGTAGTCGAAGTGCGCGCCGGGGGCCGGGCGCGGGGAGGCCAGGACCCCCGAGTTGAAGACCGACGCGGCGAGCACGGAGACGCCGCGCTCGGCGCAGGCCGGCAGCAGGTCGTCCAGGGCGCGGTGGTCCAGCAGGGTGTAGCGGCCGGAGAGCATCACCGCGTCGACGTCGGTCTCCCGGACGAGCCGGGTGAGCATCCCGCTGTGGTACATGCCCGCGCCGATGGCGCCGACCGCGCCCTGGGCGCGCAGCTCGGCCAGGGCCGGGTAGCCCTCGCGCAGCGCGTCCTCGAAGTGCTCCTCGGCATCGTGCAGGTAGAGCACGTCGATGCGGTCGGCCCCGGTGCGCTCCAGGGAGTCCTCCACGCTGCGCAGCACCCCGTCCCGGGAGAAGTCCCACACCCTGCGGTGCGTCGCCGGGACCGCGAAGCCCTCGTCGGACCGGCCCGCCGGGTCCTGCGGTTCCAGGACCCTGCCGACCTTCGTGGAGAGGGTGAACCCGGCCCGCGGCCGCCGGGCGAGGAACCCGCCGGTCCTGCGTTCGGAGACCCCGATGCCGTAGTGCGGGGAGGTGTCGAAGTAGCGCACCCCGCCGTCCCAGGCCGCCGCCAGCGCCGCCGCGGCGTCCTCCTCGCTCACCGGGGTGAACAGGCCGCCCAGCGGGCCCCCGCCGAACCCCAGTTCGGTCACCTCGACTCCGCTGCGCCCGAGCGGGTTGGTCTTCATGCACCGGCTCCTCTCGCACTCTCCTCGGCAGAGATCCTCTCCGCTGCGGGAGGGGCGCGGCAACGGGTTTCCGCCTCGGGGGCGGCCCCGGCGCGGCCGCTCCCGGCCGGACGGGCGGGGAAACGTCGCCGACGCGGGCCAGAATGGTGCCGGATCCCCTGCCCCCCAGGGGGTCCCGCGCACCGACCCGCTTCCCCGAGACCCCTGGGAGACGACCTTGATGGCCCCCTCGCACGCCGCCACCGGCCTGCTCGCCGGCGTACTGGCGACCGCCGCCGCGGCCCCGTTCATGGCGGTCGGCCCGCTGGAGCTGGCCGCGGGGGCGGCCATCGGCGCCGGGGCGGCGCTGCTGCCCGACATCGACCACCCCGGTTCGACCGCGACCACCTCCCAGGGGCCGCTGACCCGGGCGCTGTCGGCGGGCGCCCGGCGGGTCTCCGCCTGGGTCTACCACGCGACGCTGACCAGGGCCGACACGGTGGCCGACGGCGAGCACCGGTACCTGTGGCACACCCCGGCGGCGGCACTGGCGACCGGGGCGGCGCTGGGGGCGGCCGGGGCGGCGTCGCCGTGGGCGCTGGGCGCGGTGCTGTGGCTGACCGTCACCCCGGCGCTGCGCGGCCTGGCGCAGGCCCTGCCCCGGGGGCGGACCCGCGCCCGGCTGATGAACAGGGCGGGCACCAGCCTCGCCGGGCTGGCCGCCGCCGTCCTGCTGGTCGCCTCGGGCGCCTCGCCCGGCCCCTACGTGGGGGCGGTGCTGGCGCTGGGCATGGTGGTGCACTCGCTGGGCGACGCACTCACCCGCAGCGCGGTGCCGCTGGCCTGGCCGTTCCGGGTCAGGGGGCGGCGCTGGGCGATGATCGGCACCCCGCGCCGGCTCCGGTTCGCCACCGGCTCCCGCCCCGAACTGGTCATCCGCTGGGCGTGCCTGGCGGCGGCCCCGCTGGCCTGGCTGGCGCTGGTCTGACCGGGCCGGGCCCGCACCCGGTCGCCGGAACCGCCGCGCCCCGGGGCCGCCCTGGAAACGGGGTGGCGGCGCCGGGCGCCGGCGGGCCATCATGCGGCCATGGTGCCCACTCCTGAGACCCCCGGCGCCCCGATCGGCGCCCCCGCCCCCGGCGCGCGGCCCGCGGTCAGTGCGATCGTGCTCCGCGGCGACCGGGTCCTGCTCGGCCTGCGCCGGGGCGCGCACGGCGCCGGGACCTGGTGCTTCCCCGGCGGCAAGACCGACCCCGGCGAGGACCCGGCCACCGCCGCCGCCCGCGAACTGCTGGAGGAGACCGGGCTGCGCGCCACCGCCGCCGTGCCGGTCGCCTGGACCGACGACCGCTTCCCCGCCGAGGGCCTGCGCTTCGCCACCCTGCACCACCTGGTCGCCGCAGACGGGGAGCCCGCCGAGCGCGAACCGGGCAAGGTCGGCCGCTGGGGCTGGTTCCGCTGGGACTCGCTGCCGGAGCCCTTGTTCGCCCCGATCACCGCCCTGCTGGCCACCGGGTGGCGCCCGCCCGGCCCGGACGCACCCCGCTGAGCGGCGGATTTGCCGGAACGGCAACGGGGTTGGCGCCCGGGCGGCGCCGGGGCCAGCATGGGCCCATGAGCGAGACGAACGACCGGCAGTGGCGCTGGGACGCCGAGTACTGGGACGAGTTGTACCTGAGCAGGGACTCCGTGTGGAGCGGCCGGCCCAACCGGGTGCTGGTGGAGGAGACCGCCGGCCTGGAGCCCGGCCGGGCGCTGGACGTCGGCGCCGGCGAGGGCGCCGACGCGGTGTGGCTGGCCCGGCAGGGCTGGAAGGTGACCGCGGCCGACGTCTCCCGGGTGGCGCTGGACCGGGCCGCGGGGCACGCCGCGGCCGCCGGCGGCGGGATCGCCGGGGCCATCGACTGGTGGCGCGTGGACCTGCTGGAGACCGCGCCGGACCCGGCCGGCTACGACCTGGTCAGCGCCTTCTTCTTCCACCTGGAGCCGGGGCCCCGGGCCGAGGTGCTGGAGCGGCTGGCCGCGGCGGTGGCCCCCGGCGGCACGCTGCTGTTCGTGGGGCACGACCCCGCGCAGGTCGAGCAGGTGGAGGGCGACCGCCCCCCGCTGGAGATGTTCTTCACCGCCGAGGAGATCGCCGCCGGGCTCGACCCCGCCGCGTGGGAGGTGGTCACCGCGGAGAAGCGGCCCCGCCCGCCCGCCGCAGGCGGCGCCGGGCACGCCCACACCGCCGACGTGGTGCTCCGCGCGCGCCGGCGCTGACCCGGCGCAGGGGGCGGCGGCCCCTCGGCCGGCGCCCCGCCCGCGCTCCGGCCGCTCGGTCCGCTCCGCCGGGGACGGATCCGCCGCTCGAGGATCTCCTCCGCCTCCCCGGCCGGGACCGAGGGGCGGAGGGCCCGGGGGCGCGGTATCGGCCCGCAGGCGCACGTGGCCGGCGAGGGCCGCGGAGACCGCGCGGCGGGTCGGCGCCGACCGGGCGCGGCGCGGCCCTCGGCGTCCCCGGACAGGGCGATGAGACAGGTGCCCGCAGCCGACGTGGTCGTGGCCCACGGCCACCGCCCCGGTCACCGCCCCCTCCTCCGTGGCGGCGCCGCCGGCGGGCCGCGCAGCCCGCCGGGGCCGACCCTCATCGACCCCGGCACGGGGAGGGCGAGGTCCTCCCCCTCCGCCGGCAGCGCCGCCGGCAGGTCGCCGGTCTCGGCCGCGCCGCGGCCCCGGCCGCCGACGACGGCGCGGTGCGCAGCCGGGGCGTGAAGCGGGACACCGCCCCTCCTCCGCGACGGCGCCGCGCACCGCCTGCTCCAGCGCTCGCCGGCGGACCGCGGAGACCGGGACGCCGGTCCCCTTGACCGCCCGGGCGAGCTCGTCGGGGACGCAGACGCCGATCTCGGGCACCGCCCCTCCCGGCTCGGCCGGACATCGAACACCCGCCCCGATGGGGGCGCATGTCCGGGGAAGGGGCGGGAAAAGCGTGCGTCCGCCCCCCGTGAGCTGGGCTAGGGTCGAAGGCGAGAGCCGCCGACGGCGGCGTCCCCGCGCGAAGGAGACCGCACCCCTTGTCCGAGCAGAACGGCAGCGCCGTGCGCGCCGACCGGGACCGATCCGCCCTGCGCGCCGACTGCGCGAACTGCTTCGCGCTGTGCTGCACGGCCACCGCCTTCTTCGCCTCGGCCGACTTCGCCGCGGACAAGCCGGCCGGGACCCCCTGCTCCAACCTCCGCACCGACTTCCGCTGCGGCATCCACTCCCGGCTGCGCGCGGAGGGCTACAAGGGCTGCACCGTCTACGACTGCTTCGGCGCCGGGCAGAAGGCCTCACAGGGCACCTTCGCCGGACGCGACTGGCGCGGCGACCCCGAGACCGCCCGGCGGATGTTCGCCGCCTTCCCCGTCCTGCGGGACCTGCACGAACTCCTCTGGTACATCGCCGACGCCCTGGAGATGCCGATCGGCGCCCGGCTCCGCACCGAGCTGGAGTCCGCCCGCGCCGCCACCGAGCGGCTCTCCGACGGCGAGGCCGGCGAGCTGGTCACCCTGGACACCGGCGCCCACCGGGCCTCCGTCAACGCGCTGCTGCTGCAGGCGAGCGAGGCGGCCCGCGCCGGGGTGCGGCGCAGGCGCGACCACCGCGGCGCCGACCTGATGGGCGCCCGCCTCAAGGGGGCCGGGCTGCGCGGGGCGAGCCTGCGCGGCGCCCTGCTGATCGGCGCCGACCTGCGCGGGGCCGACCTGCGCCTGGCCGACGTCATCGGCGCCGACCTGCGCGGCGCCGACGTCCGCGGAGCGGACCTGTCCACCGCGCTCTTCCTCATCCAGTCCCAGCTGGACGCCGCCGAGGGCGACGCCGCCACCCGCATCCCCGGCCGCCTCACCCGCCCCGCCCACTGGGCCGGCTGACCGGAGCCCGACCGGCGGGAGCGGCGCGGAGCGCGCCGGGCGGCCCCGCACCGCTCCCCGCGCTCAGACCGAGACCCCCTCGGCGACCAGCTCCCGCACCGCCCGGACGAAGTCCGGAACCAGCGGGTGCTCGGAGTCCAGCGCCCAGCCCAGCGCGATGCGCAGCGGCTCGACGCCGGCCAGCGGCCGCCACACGATGTCGGGCCGCCGGTAGTAGGCGGAGATGGACCGGGAGACGATGCACACGCCGGTCCCGGAGGCCACGTACTCCAGCAGCTCCTCGGCGCTGTCGTTGGCCGGCCCCCAGACCGGCTCGGAGCCGTCGGGGCGGGGCACCACGGCCCACCAGTCCACCCACTCGCGGGGGGCGTTGCGCGCCCAGGGGAGCGGCTCGCCGCGCAGGTCCCCGATGCTCAGCTCCTCCCTGCCCGCCAGCCGGTGGCCGGCCGCCACCCCCACTACCCGCGGCTCCTCGGCGACCACCTCGGTGCGCAGCCCGGTCAGGTCGTTGGGCAGCCAGATGAACGCCACGTCGACCTCGCCCTCGCGCAGGGCCGCGGCCTCCCCGCCCCAGCCGAAGCGGTGCGGAAGCACGGCCGAACCGGGGTTGCGCCGCTCGAACAGCATCCGGGCGCGGGTGGTCAGGGCGCCCGCACCGGTGGCCTCGAAGCCCAGCCGCACCTCCCGCTCCTGGGCCGCCCGCGCGCTGCGCGCGGCCCGCTTCCCGGAGCACCACGCGGCGGTGATCCGCTGCGCGGCCGGCAGCAGCGCCCGCCCCGCGGGGGTGAGCCGCACCTCGCGCGAGGTCCGCTCGAACAGCGGAGCCCCCAGGTCCTTCTCCAGCTGGCGGATCTGCCGGCTCAGCGCGGGCTGGGACAGGTACAGCCGCTCGGCCGCCCTGGTGAAGTGGAGCTCCTCGGCGACCGTGGTGAAGTAGCGCAGCACCCGGGTGTCGACGTCCAATTCCGGCCCTTCTCCTCCGGCGCCCGGCGGCGCGGATGTATTCCCCCGGATCGATGCGCTCAGGTTATGGGAACGGGTCTTGGACGTTCCAGGGGCCGGTGCGCTGGACTCGGAGCCGTAGGAAGCCGACGGACACGACGGAATGGACCGGCATGCGCTACACGCTCTTCGGCCGCACCGGGCTGCGGGTATCCGAACTCGCCCTGGGCACGATGACATTCGGCACCGGCTGGGGCTGGGGGACCTCCGAGGAGGAGGCCGCCCGGATCTTCGACGCCTACGCCGAGGCCGGCGGCAACTTCATCGACACGGCCAACGTCTACACCGACGGCGACTCCGAGCGGTACCTGGCCCGCCTGCTCAAGGGGCGCCGGGACGCGTTCCTGCTCGCCACCAAGTACACCTGCGCCGTTCAGGGCGACGGCCCCAACACCGGGGGAAGCCACCGCAAGAGCCTGGTCACCGCGGTGGAGGCGAGTCTGCGCAGACTGGAGACCGACCGCATCGACGTCCTCTACGTGCACGCCCGCGACCTGTTCACCCCGGTCGAGGAGACCATGCGCGCCCTGGACGACCAGGTCCGCGCCGGGAAGGTGCTCTACGTCGCGGTGTCGGACTGGCCGGCCTGGGAGATCGCGCGCGCCGACGCGCTGGCCGAACTGCGCGGCTGGTCGCCCTTCGCCGGCGTGCAGCTGCGCCTGAACCTGCTGGAGCGCTCCCCGGAGCGGGAGCTGCTCCCGATGGCCGACGCGCTGGACCTGGCGGTGGTGGGCTGGGGCCCGCTCGCCGAGGGCCGGCTCACCGGGAAGTACCTGCGCGGCGAGGGCGGCCGCCGGGACACCTTCCGGTTCGGCGAGGACCACCCCCGGGAGGAGGAGATCATCCGCACCGTGGTCGCGGTCGCGGAAGAGGGCGGCTGGACCCCCGCCCAGGTGGCGCTCGCCTGGCTGCGCACCCGGCCCGGCACGGTGATCCCGCTGCTCGGCGCGACCAGGGCCGCGCAGCTCCAGGACAACCTCGGCGCCCTCGGCGTCGAACTGGACGCCGGCGCGCTGGCCCGGCTGGACGGGGTCTCCCGGATCGGCCTCGGGTTCCCGCACGACTTCCTCTCCGACCCCGTCGGCCGGCAGAGCGTCTACGGGGCCTACGGCCCGGAGCGGATCGACGACCGGCGCCGCCTGTCCCGCTCCGCCGCGGCCGGCTGACCCCGGCCCCGGCGGGGGGCCGCCCCGCCCCGGGCGGCTCCGCGGGCGGCGGAGAAGGGCCCCGCCGCCCTTCGGGAGGAGGGGAGGCGGCGGGGCCCGCGGGGAAGGGTCAGGACGCGTCGGTGACGCGCTTGCCCGATTCGTCCTTGGTGATGGTGAAGGCGTCGACCACCTCGCCGTCCGCGGTGCGGGCGACGTAGTCCAGGGTCCCGCCGTCGACCGAGACCGCCTGGTAGGTCTGGGTGTCGGCGCGCTGGGCGCGGACCTCGGCGCCGTTGCCGGTCCAGTTGGAGTCGTCGGCGTCGTACATCTTGGGGCCGGTGACCGAGACCGCGTAGACCGGACCGGTCTGCACCGCCGGGTCGCCGGTGCGGTTGGCGGTCAGGTTGCCCCGCGCGTAGGAGTGGTCGTGGCCCTGCAGCACCAGGTCCACGTCGAACTCCTCGAACGTGTCCAGCCAGGCCTCGCGCACCGGCCCGTTGTCCCGGGACGGGCTGTTGGAGAAGACCGGGTGGTGGAAGGCGACCACGGACCACCGGCCCGGGTTGGTCTCCAGCGCCTTGCGCAGCCACCCCTCCTGGGCCTCCAGCCAGGCGCGCGGGGACAGCGGCGCCGCCGCGCGGTAGTTGGAGTTCAGGGTGATGAACCGGACGCCCTGGTAGTCGGTGTAGGAGACGGTCTCGGGCAGGTCGTTCCCCTCGGGGCCGTTGCCCGCGCCGGGGAACTGCAGCGCCCAGTGGCCGCTGAGCCGGAGCCCGGCGTACTCGTGGTTGCCCGGCGCGGCGACGTGGTTCATGCCGCCGGTGGCCCCGGGGCCGAAGGCGCCGTACCACTCGCCCCACTCGGAGTCGCTGTTCGCCGAGTTGATCAGGTCGCCGGCGTGCACGGCCAGCTCGGCATCGGGCTCGGCCTCCAGGGCGGCCCGCACCACCGGGGCGGCGCCCTCGGTGATGTCGTTCTGGATGTCGCCGAAGTAGAGGAAGTCGAACGGCTCGGCGCCCTCGGCGGGGGTGCTGAAAGCCAGCCAGTCGGTGACGGACCCGCCGCCGTCGCCGACCCGGTACCGGTACCCGGTGCCGGGCTCCAGGCCGGTGGCGGTGGCGCGGTGGTAGGCGCCGCCGGCGTCGCCGGTGCGCTCGCCCTCGACCCGGACCACCCGGCCGGGGTCGTCGGCCGGGGCGATCTCCAGCACGGACCCGCCCTCGGGGCCGCGCCAGGTCACGGTCTGGGAGCGGGAGGGGTCGGCCGTCGGCGACAGCAGCACCCGCTCGGGCGCCTCCTGGGCCAGCGCCGAGGGGGCGGCGACCGGCGCGGACACCGCGGCGAGGGCCGCGGCGCCGGCGGCGGCGAGCACCCGGGGGGAGACGCGGCGGGGGGACGCGGGCATCGGGGATCTCGCTCTCTGTGAGGGGGGGCTGACCGGGTGAACATATCCGGCCCAAGGCACATCCCGGTGAACGGACGGCGACGCTCCGAAGATGCGCGGCCGCCGCGCCGAAGCGGGCCGCCCGGGAAAGCCCCCTCCCGGGCAGAGGCGTCCGCCGGAAAGCAGGGCGGGCCCGCACCCGGCCGGGGAGATCGCTCTCCCGGCCGGGTGCGGGCCCGGTGGTCCGCTGCGCCGCTACTGGCGGGCGTCGCGGCGGACGACGGTCTTGCGCCCCTTGATGGTGGTCCGGTTCAGCGCCGAGATGACCTGCTCGGCCGCGGACTCGGGCACGTCCACCAGGGAGAACCGGTCGGCGATCTCGATCGCGCCGATGTCGCGCCCGTTCAGCCCCGCCTCGCCGGCGATCGCGCCGACCAGGTCCTGCGGGCGGATCCGGGAGGAGCGCCCGGCACCGACGAACAGCCGGGTCCGGCCGGCCGCCGGCGCACCGGGGCCGCGCCGGCCCCGCTGCTCGCGGCCGCCGCGCGGCCCGCCGGACCGGTCACCGCGCTCGCCGCGCTGCTCGAAACCGCGCCGCCCGCGGGCGTCCCGGGCGTCCCTGGGCGGGCGCATCTGCGCCTCGGGGATCTCCTCCTCGTAGGCGGCGCCGTTCACCGTCTCGTGCACCAGGCGCAGCGCGGCGGCCGCGACCTCGGCGGCGCCGTGCTCGCGGCTCAGCTCCTCCACCGCGGCGGCGAACTCCTCGGCGGCCCCGCCGCCGTCCAGCCGCTCCTGCAGCGCCGAACGGGTCCGCTCCAGGCGGCGGGCGTGCAGCTCGGTGACGCCGGGCACCTGCTCCAGCGGCACCTCGAAGCCGGTGGCGCGGCGGATGTTCTTCAGCATGCGGTGCTCGCGCGGCTCCATCAGGGTGATGGCCACGCCCTCGCGCCCGGCGCGCCCGACCCGGCCCACCCGGTGCACGTAGGACTCCGGCGCGCTGGGCACGCTGTAGTTCACCACGTGGGTGAGCTGGTCGATGTCCAGGCCGCGGGCGGCCACGTCCGTGGCGACCAGCAGCTTGGCGCTGCCCGAGCGCAGCCGGGACATCACCCGGTCGCGCTGCTCCTGGCTCATCCCGCCGTGCAGCGGCTCGGCCCGGTGCCCCCGCCCGTTGGCCTCCTCGGTGATCCGGTCGACCTCCTCGCGGGTGCGGCAGAACACGATCGCCGCGGCCGGGTCCTCCACGTCCAGCAGCCGGGCCAGCGAGGCCGGCTTGTAGCCGCGCGGAACCGCGTAGGCGCACTGCCGGACGCGGGGCTCCTCGCCCTCCGGGCGCTTCTCCCGCTCGATCCGGATGCGCAGCGGCTCGCGCAGGTGGCGGCGGGCGATCTCCTCGATGCGCGGCGGCATCGTCGCGGAGAACAGCACCGTCTGCGCGTCCGGCGGGGTCTGCTCGAGGATCGCCTCGATGTCCTCGGTGAAGCCCATGTCGAGCATCTCGTCGGCCTCGTCCAGGACGACCATCTCCAGGCCGCCGGGATCCAGGCTGGACCGGCCCAGGTGGTCCAGGACCCGGCCCGGGGTGCCCACCACCACGTCCACGCCCCGCTCCAGGCCGCGCAGCTGCCGCACGATCGGCGCGCCGCCGTAGACCGGCAGCACCCGCACGCCCATGTCGCGGCCGTAGTCGTCGACCGCCTGGGAGACCTGGACGGCCAGCTCGCGGGTGGGCACCAGGATCAGCGCGACGGGGCCCTTCCGGCGGCGGCCGGACTCCAGCCGCTCCAGCACCGGCAGCGCGAACGCCGCGGTCTTGCCGGTCCCGGTGGCCGCCTGGCCCAGCACGTCGCGCCCCTCCACCAGCGGCGGGATGGCCGCCCGCTGGATCGGGGTGGGCTCGTCGTAGCCCAGCTTCGCGACGGCGTCGAGCAGCTCCGGTCGCAGGGGAAGGCCGGCGAAGCCGGCGGGGGTCTCGGTGTTCTCGATGTCGTCGGTGGCCAAGGCCATACTCTGCTTCTCTTCTCTCTTCACACAAAAGGCCGGCGCTCCCGAGCGGGGAGCGGCCGGGCGGATTCCCGCACAACCCCTTGGAATCGCGACCGATCGCACAGCCGATCGCACAGCGAAGTGAAGAGGTCCGAGACGGGTTCCGAGCCGTAATGCCTGTGACGGGCGCCGGAGCGAACGAAGACGCTCCGCGGCGCGGCTCGCACGGCGGAGGGGCGGGCGCCTCGGGGGCGCATCCTCGCTGCCGGCTCGGGGGAGACGTTCTCCCGCCGCAGCACAAGGGTAGGCGATAACGGGACCTCTTGCGCTCAACACCCGCTTTCGGCCGGGGGTTTCCCCATCACACCGCACCCTGCGGCACGGCACGCGCCCCTGTCCGGGGAACCCGGGTGGGACATGCCACAGTGGAGGCATGACCTCACCCACCGTGGAAGAGTTCCTGCCCGGCAGCGCACCGACCGCCGACCTCACCGCGTGGTCCGAGGTGTACGGCGACGGGCGGCGGGAGCAGGGCGGCGCCTCCCCCTCGGCGGCGGTCCTGGCCGAGCGGCTGGCCTCCCGGGAGGAGCCGGGGGTGCTGCGCTGGGCGGCGCGCCCCGCCCCGGGCGCCCCCATCGCCGGCGCCGCCGAACTGCGGCCGCGCCCCGCGGCCGACCCCCGGCCGCGCCTGCTCCGGCTGTTCGTGGCCCCCTCACGGCGCCGCCGGGGCCTGGGCCGCGCGCTGCTGCGGCGGGTCGCGCACGACGCGGCCGCCGCCGGCCTGGACCGCCTCCAGTCCGTCGTGCTCGCCGGCCCGCCCGGCGAGCCCTTCGCCCTGTCCGTGCCCGGCGCCCGCACCCTGCTCCGGCTCAACCTGCAGGAGCAGCCGGTCGGCGACCCCTCCGTGCTGCGGCTCTGCCGGGACCTGGCCGAGCGCCCGCCCATGGGCTACCGGCTGGCGCTCTGGCGCGGCTCCGCCCCCGAGGACTCGGCCGCCTCCTTCGCCCGGGTGATGAACCACGTCCTGGACGCCCCCGGCGCCGAACTGCAGCTGCCGCCCCGCTCCTGGGACGTGCCCGCGCTGCGCGCCTGGGAGGCCGACCTGACCGAGGAGGGGGCGGCGCTGCTGGTCAGCACCGCCGTCCACCGGGCGAGCGGCGAGGTGGTCGCCGCCACCGCCGCCACCGTCCCGCCGTTCGGCCCCACCGCCGAGCAGCACGACACCGCGGTCCTGCCCGAGCACCGCCGCCGCAACCTCGCCCGCTGGATCAAGGCCGAGCAGACGCTGCGCCTGCACACCCTCTTCCCGCACATCCGCACCGCCGCCAGCACCGTCAGCGCCGACAACCGGGCGATGGCCTCGGTCAACCGGGCCGTGGGCTACCGCCCGGGCACCGACCGCCTGCTGGTCGAGGCACCGCTGAACCCCGGAGACTGAGGCACCGGTCCCAGGCCCCCCGCCCCGATGGCACCGACGGCGCGGAGGACGTGGACACCTCCGCCCTGGGCTGGGCTCCGGTGGCCGAAGCCCCCACCGCCATGGACCACCCGTTCGACGTCTCGCACCGCACCGGCGCCTCCGCCCCCGGCGAGACCGGCGGCCGCGCCCCGTCCCCCACCCTGGCGGAGCCCGCCGAGGCACCGGGCCTCCCCTCCACGCGCGGCCTCAGCCTGATCGGCCACTGCCAGAGCGTCGCCGGCCAACGCGCCGACCGCTGCGGGCCGGCCCTGGCGGAGACCCCCTGGCCGGATCCCGGCGGAGGCGGCCCCGGTGCGGCCGAAGCGGTGACCGGTTCCGGCCGCCGAGAAGTCCCCGGCGCCGCCCGCTCCCGTCGGCGAACCGGCTGTTCAGGGCAGCGGCAGGAGGAAGGAGAGCGGCCGGTCGGCTCCCCCGGAAGCACGGGCGGGCCGCTCCCGGGGCCCGGCCGCATCAGGCCGACAGGCCATCCGGCGGAAGCGCCCCGCCGTCCTGCGAACGACAGCGCGACCACACCCTCAGGGAGAACGCATGTCCGAGCGACCCCGGCCCCCCTTCCCCCGCCCGCTCCGCCTCGCCGCGGCCACCGCCCTCGCCCTCGCCTCAGTGGCCGCCCCGGCCGCCGCCGACGAGCGGACCCCGCCCGGCGGCCGCATCGCCTTCGACACCGACACCGGCGGGGAGAGGTACGACGACACCGTCACCGTCATCGACCCCCGGGGCGAGGTGCGGGCCGACACCGGTGACCTGGGCATCGACGTCAGCGGGATGCGGATGAGCCCCGACGGCGCCCGGATCGCGGTCCAGGGCTTCTCCGGGCCCGCCCCGCGCGCCTACATCCTCCCGGTCGGCGCCGGCGGCCTGGAGCGGATCCCGATGGAGCACGGCGGCCTGCAGTGGCAGCCGGACTGGTCGCCCGACGGCACCCGGGTCGCCTTCGCCGTGGAGGACCCCTGCATGAGGAACTGTCCCGTCGTCGAGGACGGCGTGCACACCTACACCGTCGGCGACGAGCACTCCCGGCCGCTCCTGGACGCCCGGGACATCCCCGGCCACACCTCCGTGCTGTGGGACCCGCGCGAGGAGTGGATCGCCTCCCACCCCCGGGACACCGTCTCCCGGCCCCGGATCGACCTGCTCGACCGGGAGACCGGGGAGACCGTGCGCAGCATCGGCATGGAGAGCCGGATCTTCCGCGCCCAGTGGACCCCCGACGGCTCCCGGCTGCTCATCGCCACCGTCGAGGGCCCGGAAGGCGGCGAGCAGACCACCCGGGCCTGGACCCTGGACCGCGGCTCCGCCGAACCGCGGGAGGAGTTCTCCCTGCCCGGGTTCACCCCGTTCGACTGGTCGGCCGACGGCGAGTGGATCGTCTACCCCGGCCCCGGCGGGCAGGAGGAGCACGGCGTCCACATCGCCCCGGTCGACGACGTCGGCGACTCCCGCCTCATCCACGAGACCGCGGCCCCGCCCCGCCACCTCACCTGGTGACCCCGGCCCCGGCGCGGCGGGAGGGCCGCGCCGGAGCCTCCCTCCTCGGCGGCCTCCGCCCGCGTCCGGCTCTAGCGCGCCGCTGCCGCACCCGGCCGGCGCCCCTCGACGCCGGACCGCACGGCCCCACCGCGCCCGGCCGCGGGGCCTGCGGGAAAACCCGTTGCCGGACCGGTCCGGCCGCTGCTAGTTTTCCGGAGGCCGTGCCGGAGAACGAGGAGGTGGTACCCGTGAACGCAGTATCGACATGGGTGCTCCCCTCCGGGGTCGCGGTCGGGCGATAGGTCGTCCGGGAGCGCCGCTCAAGAGCAGCACTCCCGAAAGGCACGACCATGCGCTTCACCTCCGAACGTCGCCTCGGCGGCGGCGTCCTCGAACGCGAGTTCACCCTCGGCGAGATCCCCGGCGTCCTGTGGACGCCCGAACCCGCCCCTGAACCGGTCCCGCTGATCCTGCTCGGCCACCCCGGCGGACTGCACTGGATGCGCCCCCGGCTGGAGGCCCGGGCCCGGCAGTCCGCGGAGCACGGCTTCGCCTCGGCCGCCATCGAGCTCCCCGGGAGCGGCGACCGGCCCCGCTCCGAAACCGCCGAGCAGGCCCGCGCCGACCTGCACCGGGCACTGGCGGCCGGCGAGCCGGTCGCCGAGGAGACCATCGACCGGCTCGTCCTCCCGCTGGCCGAAAAGGCGGTCCCGGAATGGCGGGCCGCCCTGGACGCCCTCCTCGCACTGCCCGAGATCGGCGGCCCGGTCGGGTTCTCGGGGGGAGTGATCTCCATCGCCGTCCGGCTGGCGGCGGTCGAGCCGCGCATCGCGGCCGCCGTCCTGTACGCCGGGAGCCTCATCCCCCGCGCGGTGTTCGAGGATGCCCGCCGGGTCACCGTCCCGCTGCACGTCCTGCTCCAGTGGGACGACGAATCGAACGACCGGCAGGCCTCCCTGGACCTGTTCGACGCCTTCGGCTCCGAGGAGAAGACGCTCCACGCCAACATGGGCGGACACACCGGCGTCCCCCCGTTCGCGGGGGAGGAGGCGACCAGGTTCTTCGCCCGGCACCTGAAGTGAGGCCGGACCGTCGGTAGCCGGCGCCGGCCGGGGCCCGCCCACCGACGGGCCGTCCTCGGTCCGGTTCGGCGTGATCGCTTCGCTCCCCGAGGGCGAGGGCCTCAGCCAGGCCGCCCCGGCCCGGGCGACCGTGGTCCGCCCGCAGAACCTCAACGAGGCCGCCGCCGCGAGCCGGCCCTCCGATGCGGGAACAGCCGCTCCCCTGCCGGGGCAGGGCGCCCCCCGACGCACCACCGCTCCCGCCCGGCGGGGCCGAGGGCCGGCGGCCCCCGGCCCCGCCGGTGAGGGGCTTCCTGCGGGGACGGCGCCGCGCCGCCGGTGCGCCCCCGCCGGTGTGCCGACCGGGCCCGCCGTTCAGCCCGTGCGCTCGGGGACCAGCACGCTCAGGCAGGTGACGCACCCTTCGAGCTTCTCGAACTCGGCGATGTCCACCGTGCGCACCCGCCACCCCTCGCCGGCCAGCCCGGCGGCGGTGCGCGGGGCCGACGAGCCGATCAGCACCTCGCCGCCGCCGAGCGGGACGACGTGGCAGCCGGCCTCCTCTTCCACCGGGCGGAACGCCGGCATCGCCGCGGCGTCGAACATCCCCGGCAGGCCGAGCAGCGTCCCGTCGGGCAGCGCGGTCACCGCCGACTTCAGGTGCAGCACCCCGCCCAACCGGACCGGGACGACCCTGCGGCCCAGCGGCTCGACCAGCCCGGCCAGGGCACGCACCCCCGCGGCGTCGGTCCGCCCGCCCACACCGACGTACACCGTCCGACCCACCTGGAGCACGTCCCCGCCGTCCAGCCGGCCCGGCGGCCGGATCCGGGCCGTCTCCAGCCCCAGCCCTGCCGCAGCGCGCTCCGCGCCGGCGGTCTCCGCGCGCCGCGGCACCGCCCCCGGCCGGGTCACCACCGCCAGGCCGCCGACCACCACCAGCGCGTCCTCGATGAACACCGCGTCGGGGCACCCGTCGGCGGGCTCCGCCTCGCGGACCTCCCACCCGGCCCCGGCCAGCGCCTCCCGGTAGCCGGCGTGCTGCCTGCGCGCCTCCGCCGCGTCCACCGGCACCCGCCCGATATGGGTGACCATCCCTTCGGCCACCCGCGGCCCGGGCGCCCGGACCAGTGCGACGCCCCTGCGCTCCGCCTCCGCCACGGCCGCTCCCTTCTCCGCGTCCACCGCGAAACGATCCCCTCCGGGCCTACCCTGCGCGGGGACGTCACCGGGCGAGCCACCGGTCGAACCAGGCGCGGACGCCCGCGCCCACCACCGCCGCGCGGAACCGGTCCGTGCGCCCCACCGCCCAGGCCGCCATGGTCCCGCCGTGGCTCCACCCGCCGATCCCGAGCCGGACGGGGTCGGCGACGCCCCGCTCCGGGCCGGTCCCGCCGGTGAGCCGCCGGGGCGCCGCGGCCGCCCAGAGCGCGCTCGCCGGGCGTTCCGAGGCGCGGCCGGCGGCGGCGACGGCGCAGCGCACCCACCGCCCGTCCGGGGAGAGCACGGGGTCGAGGGGGACGTCCCCGCCGGCGAGGACGGAGGCGGTCAGCGGTGGTGCGGGCACGGGCGGCCCTCCCGGCGCTCCGCCGGGTCAGGGGGCGGGCGGTTCGGGGAAGCGGCCCCCGGCGAGCAGCAGGAGCCATTCGTCGAGGACCCCGACGAAGTCGGCCGGGTCCGCGGTCTCGTGCGAGGCGACCACGTTGTCCCAGTCCGGGCGGAGCACGGAGATGCGGAAGCGGTCGCGGTACCAGCCGGCGTCCACGGTGACGGGCTCCCAGTCGGGGCCCTCCGGGAGGTTCATCACCGGCACCAGAGAGGCCCACAGCAGGTCCTCGGAGTCGTTGACCTCGCAGTCGCCCGAGGGCAGGCGGCGGGCGAGGATCTGGTTGTGGTGGATCCGCCACCCCGCCGGCCAGCGGAGCGGGACCAGCCCCCACTCCTCGCCGAGGGCCGCCGCGAGCGCCGATCCGGGCGCGAGGGGGAGGGTCGTGGAGAACGGCATGGCCCCGGACCCTAACCGCTCCGGCGCCCGCCGCGCCCCTCCTTTTCCCGGGGCGGTCACCCCCGCAGATCGCCCGTGCGGCCCTCGCACAGCCGGCGGATCAGGTCGAGTGCGTACGGGTGGCCCTGCTCGGCGCGGGGGCGCAGCACCGCCTCGGCCGCGTCCGCCCGTCCGGAGGAGGCCAGCAGCTCCGCCCACCGCCACAGCGCCCGGTCGTCGCCGGCCCGGGCGCGCTCGGCCAGGCCCTCGGTGTCGCCGCGCTCGAACGCCCGGTCCACCAGGGCGCGGGCGGCGGCGCGGTCGCCCGCACCGGCCATCCGCCGGACCTCCTCCTCCATTCCCGCGCCGAGCAGCACCTGCAGGCGCAGCGCCCGGGCCTGCCGCTCCAGGCCGGGGTGGACGCCCCCGTCCAGCAGCGCCAGCGCCTCGCCGGTCCGGCCGCCGCCGACCATCAGGCCGACCAGGGCGCGCAGCGCCGCCCCGTCGCCCCGATCCGCCTCGGCCCGCAGCTCCTCCTCCCGGCCCCGGTCGGCCAGCAGCTCGACCAGGGCGGTGCGGGCCCGGCCGTCGCCGGCCTCGGCCATCTCCCGCAGGTCCCCGGTCCGGTCCGCGTCGACCAGCAGCTCCACCAGTGCGATGAACGCGCACCGGTCCCCCGCGCCGGCCAGCGCCCGCAGCTCCGCCTCGCACCCGCCCAGCACCAGCCGGTCCATGCGCTCCCGGCACGCCCGCTCCGCCCCAACGCCGCCGTGCACGTCGTAGCGGTGCGCGGCGCCGTAGTAGGACCACTTCGACGGGCCGTCGGGCGGCCGCACCCGCCCGCCCTCCCCGGCCCGACCCGCACTCATGGGCACGAGACTGGCCCGCCCGGCCCCGCCCGGTCAATCCCCACCGCGGCCCCGGCGTAGGCTCGCACCGTGCTCCCCCACGTCCACCGGGTCACCAAGTACGACCCCGCCCACCGGGACCGGCAGGGCCGCTACACCGGCCCCGAGGACACCGACAGCGACCGCGGCCCGGTCGAGGCCGCCTACCTGCGGGCCGTCGCCGCCTTCGCCGAGGAGGCCGGGGTCGGTTTCCTCTCGGTGCGCGAACCCGCCCTCGGCCCGGAGCCCTCCGACGGGGACCTCGGCGCCGCCGCCCTCCGCCTCGGCGGCACCGCCGGCTTCCACGACGGCGCCCGGATCCCGCTGCGGTCCGCCCTGGAGCTGGTCCGCACCATGCTCCGCGGCGGAGCCTGGTGCCGCCTGGAGGCCGAAGGCGCGTTCGCCGTGCACGTCGGCTGGGACCAGTACGTGTACGTGGGCAGCGCCCGGCCCTGCCCGCGGGCGGCGGCCCGCACCCGCGCCCTCGGGCTCTTCCCCGAACCGCTGGACGCCTCCCCCTACGACATCGCCTTCGACGCCGAACCCGGCGGGCGCCGGCCGGCCGACGCCGGGTTCTGGGCCCTGCTGCACCGGTGCACCGCCGCCGGACGGGCCGGCCTGCTGGAGGAGGAGTACGCCACCGGGGCCGTCCGCAGGCACCTGCTCACCCCCGGGACCCTGCGGCGGGTCCGCGCCGGCCTCGCCCCGCGCGCCCGCCTTGAGGTCTGGCCCCCGCTCTCCGGCGACGTCGGCGCGGTCCTGGTCGGCCTGCCCCGGGAGGACCCGGTCGAACTCCTCTGGGCGGACGCCGAGGGGGCGGTCCGCGCCGCCGAGGTCGAGGAGGGCACCGGCCCGGAGCAGGCCGCCGCCCTCGTCCGGGGCGCCCGCGCCGCCGCCCTGCTCCCCGTCTACCTGGACGACCGCGCCCCGCTGCTCACCGCGGTCCTGCCCGACCCCGACGGGGTGCTGCGCGCCCGGTGGCGCACCGCCCCGGCCGCCACCGACCGGGCCTGACCCGGGGCCGCCGGCCGGCCCCTCCCGGGGGCGGCGAACGCGCAAAGCGGCAACGGCCGACCAATTTCACCAATCCGCCGGACCGCGCCCGGGCCGGACATGTAGCTTTGAGCGACCGAATGGAAACGGTGCGGAGTTCCCGCCCTTCGGGCAGGCCGAAACGCCCCGCCGGATCCAGCGGCGCACGGGTCCCGCGCCCGCTTCGCCCGATCTCCCGTCCGGCCGCACGCGCCGCGGGAGGGCCGCCGACAACCGAAAGGTCTTTCACCGGTGCTTCAGGCCCCGATCACCGAGCTCGACATCGCCCCCGGACACGTCATCGAGTGGAGGCTGCGCCCCTCGCGCTCCCCCGGCGCGTCCGAGAAGGACGACAGGAGCAGCTCCTACAACCAGGAGAAGCACTTCAGCGCGGCCCTGGACGCCCGCGCCGACGACGACCCGCTGGGCTCCTATGTGGCCTGCACCTTCGAGCTGCCCGGCCCGCTGGACCGCGCGGCCCTGGAGGCCGCGCTGCTGTACTTCGTCCGCCGCCACGAGGTGCTGCGCTGCGAGTTCCGCCACCTCGCCGGCGACCTGACCTGCCGGCCGATGGCCGCCGAGGACGCCGTCCTGGACCCCGTCGACATCGGCCCGGTCGCCACCCGCGAAGGGGTCCGCAGCCACGTCGACGACTGCTTCCACCGCATCGACACCCTGTCCTGGCCGCTGCTGGTGATGGGCGCCGTCGTCCGCCCCGAGTCCACCACCGTCTTCCTCGGCTTCGACCACCTGGTCTCCGACGGGCTGTCCACCCCGATCGCGGTCAACGACATCGCCACCGCCTACACCGCCGCCGTCCGGGGCGAGGCCCCCGAGCAGCCCGAGGTCGGCAGCTATCTCGACTTCAGCCACCGGCAGCGCCTCCGGCACGCCTCGGTCGGCGCCGACGACGCCCGGCTGGACCACTGGAAGGCGTTCATGCGGAGCAACGGCGGGTTCTTCCCGCCCTTCCCGCTGGACCTGGGCGTGGCGCCGGGGCAGATGTACGGCACCGTCAACGACACCGACACGCTCCTCACCGACGCGCAGGCCGAGGCGTTCGAGGCGCACTGCCGCAAGGCCGACGGCAAGGTGTTCATGGGGATGCTCGCCGCGGTGGGCGAGTCGCTGCGCCGCGAAGGCGGCCCCGAGGTCTACCGCGGCCTGATGCCGGTCAGCGACCGGGGCCGCGGCCGCTACGCCGAGGCGATGGGCTGGTTCGTCAACACCATGCCGATCGAGTTCCCGGTCCCGGCCGGCGCCGACTTCGCGCAGGTGATGGCCGGGGTCCGGGACGCCGCCGACACCATGCGGAAGCACCTGGACGTGCCCTTCGTCAAGGCCTGGAAGCTGCTCGCCCCCGAATACGCCGACCTGCGCTCCTGGCCGTACGCGGTGAACTTCTTCTCCTACCTGGACTTCCGCCGCACCCCCGGCGGCGAGCGGCAGCACGCCCTGCAGGCCCGCAAGCACGTCTGGGCCTCGCACAGCAACGGCATCTGCTTCTGGTTCCACCGCAACGAGACCGGCATGCACGTCAACTCGATCTACGCCGACACCCCGCAGGCCCACCGCACCAAGGCCGCGCTCACCGCCACCCTGACCGGGGTGCTGGCCGGCCTGGCCGACAGCGGCGAGTTCTGACCCCCGCTCCCCGGAGACCGGTGGGCTTCCGCCGCCGGCCCCGGGGCGGGGCGGCCGCAGCAGCGGGGAGGGCGCCGTGCCGGACACCGGCGGACCGCAGTGGACGCGCGACCGGGTCGGCGCCGCACGCCGCGGCGAGAACCCCATGGTGCCGGCGCGGATGCGCACCGGCTGGGCGGTCCTGGGCGACACCCGGTTCCTGCCGGGGTACTGCGTCCTCCTCCACGACGGCTCCGCCGACCACCTGACCGACCTGCCCCGCGCCGGGCGGGCGGAGTTCCTCTACGACCTGTCCCTGCTCGGCGAGGCGGTCGAGGCCGTCTGCCGCCGCCGCGACGAGGGCTTCTCCCGGATCGACTACGAGGTGCTCGGCAACGCCCTGCCGCACCTGCACGGCCACGTGCACGCCCGCTACCGCTGGGAGCCCGGCGGCCTGCACACCGGCCCGGTCTGGCTGCACGGCCCCGAGCGCTCCGCCGACCGGCACCGGGCCGGCCCCGCCCACGGCGGGCTCCGCCGCGACCTGGCCGCCGCGATCACCGGGATCACCGCCGAGGCGTACTGACCGCTCCTGCGCCCCCGCCGGACACACCCGCCCCGGAGCCCGGCCGGTCAGGCCTCTTCGTCCCGGTCGAACCGCGCGCGTGCGCGCTCCACGCCGGGCATGTTCGCGGTGGTCCACTCCAGGAGCGCGTCGATGAGCTCCTGGAGCGTCCGGCCCAGCGGCGTGATGCGGTACTCCACCGCCACCGGGCGCGTGCTGACGACGGCGCGCTCGACCATGCCGTTGCGCTCCAGCCGCCGCAGCGCCGCGGTCAGCGACTTCTGCGTCACCACCGGAATCGCCCGGCGCAGTTCGTTGAAGCGCGAAGGGCGCGCGCACAATGCGTCGAGAACGTGCAGCGACCATTTGTCGAGCAATTGGTCGAGCAGTTCGCGCTGCGCCGCCGATATCTGGGTCTGGAAAGGCTCTGCCGGGGTGGTTTCCACCATGATACCTGGTCTCGTTGAAGTTCCCTTTGGGAACCAAGTAGACATGAGATACCTGATGTTCCGCAAGCGGAAGGCGATTCCATGAGCGTCGAACTCCTCACCCCCGAGGGCATGTTCCGACCCGTCCCCTACCACCACGTCTCGGTCGCCACGGGCGCCCGCCAGGTGCACGTGGCCGGCCAGATCTCGAGGGACGGCGACGCCGGCCCGGTCGCCGAGGGCGACCTCGCGGGCCAGGTCGTGCAGGCCCTGCGGAACACCGCGCGCGGCCTGGCCGGCGCCGGGGCGGACTTCTCCGATGTGGTGCGGCTCCGCTTCTTCGCCGTGGACTGGACCCCGGACAAGGCCGGCGACTTCATGGCCGGGATCGAAAAGGCCGCCGACGAGCTCGCCATTCCGAGGCCGTTCCCGCCGGTGTCGCTCATCGGCGTGGACTACCTTTTCGAGCCCGATGTCCTGGTCGAAGTCGAAGCGTACGCCGTCCTCGACTGACGGAAGACCGGAAAGGCCCCCGCACTCGGATGAGCACGGGGGCCTTTCCGCTCCGCACCGGAATCCGCGCCTTTTCCGGCCCGACCCGGCCGATCAGGGCGGCGGGTCCAGGTGGCGCCAGCGCACCGGGTCGCGGTTCCGGCCGGCGGGCCCGGCCCCCGGCCCCCTCTCCGGCAGGGCGCGGCGTCCGGCGCACTCCAGGACCAGCATCTCCTCGTCGCCCGGCACGAAGGCGTAGTCCACCGGCTCCACGCGCGAGGGGACCCCGTACTCCGCCAGCATGCCCCGCATCTCCTCCAGCGCCGGGTACCGCCGGAAGCCGGTGTGGAGGAAGAGCGGGTACAGGCGGACCTGCCCGCGGGAGACCCGCACCAGCTCCAGCAGGGCGTCGCGGTGGAAGCCCTCGTCCAGCCGCTCCCCGTAGGAGAACAGCAGGTGGGAGCTGAGCACCAGGTCGAAGGAGCGGTCGGGGAACGGCAGGTGCGGCAGGGAGCCCTCGACGTAGCGCTCCGGCCGCGCCGCGATGTCGCGGGTGAACTCCCGGGCCGACCCCGAGCGCAGCCGCGTGTACTGCCCGGGATCCTCGAACCAGGTCCACACGAAGTCCCGGGCGTGCTCGACCAGGTGCGCGTGCTTGTGCTCGTTCTCCCGCAGCGCCATCGCCCCCAGGCGCTCCCGTCCCGGGCCGTACTGGGGGTCCACGGCCACGGCGTCGGTGCCGCGCGCCCCGGCAACGGCGACGAAGCCCGCCGCGCCGCCGGGGCAGTCCAGCACCCGCAGGGACAGGTCGCGCTCGGAGAGCGCGAACATCGCCCGGTACTCCTCGAAGGAGCGCGCGCTGATGAACAGCCCGATCACCCCCGCCCGGCGGAGGGTCCCGGCGCCGGCGGCGCGTTCCGGATCCGCACTCGTCCTCCCAAGGGGTCGGCCTCATCGGAAGCGGGCCCCGGGGCCGCCGGCTCCGCCGCGAGCGGCCCGCAGGGGCAGAAGTGCCGTACCCGGCCTTCAGCGCGGGGGCACCGGACTGGCCGGAACAGGTCACTTTCCGTGTCCGGGCGGGCACCCGCCCGCGGCCGCCGGCGGTCTCCCGCGCCCCGGAGCGGCGTCGTCCGGCAGAGCGGTGCGGCAGGGCCCTCCCGCCGCGCGACCGGAAGAACCCGCCCGGCCCGCTACCCGGGCAGGGACTCCCAGTGGCGCCGGTTGACGGCGATGAGCCCGTCGAGGGTGTCGCGGGTGCGGACGAGGTCCTTGATGCGCACGTCGAGCCTGTCCCGCTCCGCGGCCATCCGCCTCCAGGCGGCGTGGGTCTCCTCGGTGCCGGGGGACTCCACGCAGGGGATCACCTCGGCGATGGCGCTGCTGGTCAGACCGGCGTCGTACAGGCTCCGCAGCAGCAGGACCCGGTCCACGGCGTACTCGGTGTAGACGCGCTGGCCGCTCGGGCTGCGGTCGCTGCTGAGCAGCCCCTGCTCCTCGTAGTAGCGCAGCGAGCGGACGCTCGCGCCCGTCCGCCCCGCCAGGTCGCCGATCCTCATCATGGTGATCCCTTTCACGTCCGCGGGGCGCCCCGAACACTTGCCCCTGACGTCAATGGTAGGTCTTACCGTCGCTCCCATGACGAACACGGCGACGACCACGCGCTCCCTCTTCGACACCTACTCCGGCCTCCCCGACCTGGCCCTGCCCAACCGGGTGGTGATGGCCCCGATGACCCGCGCCCGATCCACCCCCGACGGCCTGGCCACCGCGCAGATGGCGGCCTACTACGCCCAGCGCGCCACCGCCGGGCTCATCGTCTCCGAAGGGATCCAGCCCAGCCTGCTCGGCCAGTCCAACCCGCTCACCCCGGGCCTGCACACCCCCGCCCAGGCGGAGTCCTGGAAGCAGGTCACCGGCGCGGTGCACGCCAACGGCGGCCGGATCTTCGCCCAGATCATGCACGGCGGCCGGATCGGCCACCCCGACACCACCGGCCTCCGGCCGGTCGGCCCCTCCGCCGTCGCCGCGCGCGACGCCATGGTCTTCACCCCCACCGGGCCGCAGCCGGCGCCGGTGCCCCGCGAGCTGAGCACCGGCGAGGCCGCCCGGGAGGCCCTGGTGTACGGATCGGCGGCGGCCCGCGCGATCGAGGCCGGCTTCGACGGGGTCGAGCTGCACGGCGCCAACGGCTACCTGATCGGCCAGTTCCTCTCCAGCAGCGCCAACCGGCGCACCGACGCCTACGGCGGGCCGGTCGCGGGCCGGATCCGCTTCGCCGTCGAGGCCGCCGCCGCGGCCGCCGACGCGATCGGCGGCTCCCGGGTCGGCATCCGCCTCTCTCCCGGCGCGGGCATCTGGGACGCGATCGACGAGGACCTCCCCGAGCTGTACGGGACGCTGCTCGCCGAGCTCGCGCCGCTCGGCCTGGCCTACGTGCACCTGGAGGCCACCGCCGAAGAAGAGGTCCTGCTCGGGCTGCGGCGCGCCTGGCCCGGCACCCTCATCGTCAACCCGGCGGTCCCCGGCGGCCCCGTACCGGCCGACCGCAAGGCCGCCGACCGCTGGCTCGGCCTCGGGGCCGACCTGATCAGCTTCGGCCGGGCCTTCCTGGCCAACCCCGACCTGGTGGAGCGGCTCCGCGCCGGCCTCCCGATCGACCCCCACGACGAGGCCGCCTTCTACACCGGCGGGGAGAAGGGGTACCTGACCTACACCTCCTACCGGTACTGACCCCGGCACGGGACCGGAGCGCCCGGCGCGGCGCCGGACACCCCGCGGAGGCGGGACGGCACCGCTTCCGGACCGGGCGGTGCCCGGCCGGACACGGGGAGGCGGGGGCGGCGGCCCGGTGGAGGCCGGGCACCGGACCCGCCGCCGGAAGCACCGGCCGCCGCGATCGCGGCACCGGTCCCGGGCGCTCCCCGGAGCCGGCCGCTGCGGCGACACCTCCGCGGAGGACCGCCGCAGCCCGGCGCCGCCCGGCGCCGCCCGGCGCTACATCCGGGTCCGGGCGTGGGCGTGCAGCGCGTCGCGGACGAACGCCGCCCCCTCGGGGCCCTGGTACATCAGCACGAAGCGGGGGTCCTCGACGTAGCTGTCGCCCAGGCACCGCACCATCTCCACCGACCGCTCCCGGTCGCCCTCGGCCTGCGGTGTGCCGGGGATCCCCGCCAGCCAGCGGACGTGCCGGGCGGCCAGCCCCTGGGCGGTCTCGGAGGACGGCGAGACGCCCGACCGCCAGGCCCCGACCCACGCCGCGACCAGGTCCTCGGCCTCCTCCTTCCAGGCGACCTGCTCCTTCAGGGTCTTGGCGTGCCACCACTCGTTGCTCGCCCGGAACGCCTCCTCGCCCCAGCGCTCGACCACCTCGTCCCGGTAGCGGTCGTTGAACCCCTCCAGCAGCACGTTGGCGCCGGGCTCCGCCCCGGCCCCGGCGGCCTCCAGGGTGAGCCGCGCCTCCCGGAGCCGCTGCTCGACCCGGTCCCGCTCGGCCTCCAGCGCGGCGACGTGCGCGCGCAGCCCGCCCTGCCCGCCGTCCTCCTCCGCCAGCGCCTCGGCGATCTCCGGCAGGCCCATGCCCAGCCGGCGCAGCCGCAGGATCCGGTCGAGCCGGGAGGCGGACTCAGGGCCGTAGTAGCGGTACCCGTTCTCGCCCACCCGGGAGGGCGCCAGGAGCCCGATCCGGTCGTAGTGGCGCAGGGCGCGGCTGGTGGTGCCCGCCCTGGTGGCCAGCTCGTGGATCATCCACTCCATCGTCGTCCCCCCGGGGTCGCCGCCGTCCCCGACGAGTATGGCCCCGGCCGGACCCCGGGCGGTCAGCCCAGGCGGCGCAGCGCCGTGGCGATGACCTCCGCGCTGTCGGCGTGCAGGGCCTGCGCGGGGCTCTGCCCGGTCGCCGCCAGGTAGGCGTCGACCAGCCGGTTCCCGGCGGCGTACCCGGCCCCGGTGGGCAGCCCCACCGGCTCGGCGCCGAACCGCTCCGCGGAGGCGTCGCCGTGCACCCAGGCGGTGAAGTTCCGCATGCCGGTCACCCCCAGTCCGGAGACCACCTTGGCGAAGACCTCGTCGTCGTCCAGGGGGGCGACGCCGATGCGGGTGCGGCCCAGGTCGTCGCCGTAGAGCTGCCGGGCGAACGCGTCGGCCAGGCCCTCGCCGACCACGTGCTCGCCGACGGTGACGGCCGCCGGGTCCCACACCACCCCGCCCGGGGCGTAGCGCAGGTTGTGGTTGAGCTCGTGCACCGCGGTGGCCTCCACCCGCTCCAGGTTCTCCGGGGACGGCCACAGCGTGATGAGGATGTACCCCGAGATCCCGCCGCTCCCGCTGACCCCGAGGACGGTGTCGGTGAAGTGGGCGTCGCCGGGGTCGCCGAGCACGGGCAGCACGGTGATGTCGGGCGCCTCCAGCCCCGGCACCGCCGCCAGCTGCACGGCGAGCGCGTCGTCCAGGGCGCGCTGCATCCGCTTCCAGGCCCCGGCCTCGGCCAGCGCCTCCAGCGCGTCCAGGCAGCGCCGCTCGTCGCGGTCGATGGGGAAGCCGAACGACATCCGGTGCATCTCCACCAGGTCGACCTCCCCGGGGGCGAACCGGTACATGCCCTTGACGTGCTCCAGCATCGACCGCAGCAGCCCGGCGCGCTCGGCGGCCGGGGCCCGCAGGATCTTCTTCATGGTCGTGTAGGTGTCGACAACGGTGATCGTCATGTCCCCCGACGCTAAAGTCTGACGCCGCGTCAAGGTCAACGCCGGCCCGGCCCCAGGCCGTCACCCCCGGCCGTCCTCCCGCAGCCGCCACAGCGCGGAGTGCCCGGTGAGGGGGTCGCTGGTGCTCCACCGGCCGCGCCCGTCCGGGCGAGGCGACCCGGTGACCGCGCCGGCGGGGTATCCGATCTCGCCGACCGGGTGCAGGCCGCCGGCGGTGAGCAGCACCGCCGGGCCGTCGAACTCCCGGGCGAGGACCCGGCCGGCGTCGAGGAACCCGGCGTCCAGGTCGAACCCGGCCCCGCCGGGGAACACCTCCCCACCGAGGCGGACCGCCTCGGCCCCGCCGCCGGGGAGGCGCCGGACGGTGAGCCCGTCGGCGTCCATCGGCGCGGTCAGGTACCGGTCGCCGTCGGGGTGCACGTCGGCCAGGACCTCCCCGGGGGAGTCCCGCACGGCCGCGGCGACCCGCTCCCCGTCCCAGACGGCCCGGCAGATCCGGCCGCCGTGCACGGCCGCGAGATCCAGGAGCGCGCCCCCGCCGCCGGGGAGGGCGAAGCCGGAGGACCCCACCGTCTCCACGCCCAGCGCCGCCCGGCCCAGGATCCGGCCGTCCGCCGCACCGAGCACCCACAGCTCGTCGCCGCCCGAAGCCCGCTCCCCGGGCACCACGGCCCAGACCAGGCCGCCGGAGGCGTCGAACAGGCAGGTCCCCGACGCGGCCGCGGCCCCGCCGCGCGGCGCCCACCCGGAGTGCGCCACCTGCCAGGAGACGGCTCCCCGGGCGTCCACGAGCGCGATCCCCTCCGCACCGGCGACCACCGCGCACCGGTGGTCGCCGCGCACGTCCCAGCTCCCCTCCCACGGCAGCCGGAACCCGCCGGACACCGGGGCCCGGCCGGGGGCGACCCCGGTCAGGCGCCCGCCGGGGGAGAGCCCCCACCAGCCCGCACCGATCCGCCTCGGCCCGCTCCCGGGCACCCATTCCCACTCGCCCACCTGCTCCGCCCGCATGCGCAGTACCCTAGGCGCCCCGGAACCGCCGCTTCCGCCCCGGAGCGGAAGCGGCGGCCTCGCCGGCGCCGCGCGCCGCCCGATCGAGGGCGGCGCGCGCATCGCCCGCTTCCTCCTGGCCGTCACCGACCGGATCAAGCGCATCTGGGCGGTGCGCACCCCCGAGAAGCTCCGCGCCCGGACGGCCGCCCCGCGGCACCGGCGCCGCCTCCATCGGCAAGCCCCGCTGAACGCCACGGTGCCCGATTTCGACTTGCCCCCGGCCCCGCCCGCGGCCAGGATCGAGGGACCGCGGGCAGGACCCGGCCGTGCGGGCGGCTCCGGCGCCCCGCCGGGCCCGGTGCCCGCACACGCCCCGCCGAGAAGGAAGCGCCCCGCGATGCCGCCCGTACCCGCCGACCCGACCGTCCTGCACCCGATGCCCGGCCAGCCCCGGGTGGTGCTGCTCAAACCGCTGGTCACCTCGGCGCTGATCGAGGTCGGGGAGTTCTCCTACTACGACGACCCCGACGACCCCACCGCCTTCGAGACCCGCAACGTGCTCTACCACTACGGGCCGGAGAAGCTGGTCATCGGGAAGTTCTGCGCGCTGGGCACGGGGACGCGGTTCATCATGAACGGCGCCAACCACCGCATGGACGGCCCCTCCACCTTCCCCTTCCCCACCATGGGCGGCTCCTGGGCCGAGCACTTCGACCTGCTCACCGACCTGCCCGGCCGGGGCGACACCGTGGTGGGCAACGACGTCTGGTTCGGCCACGGCGCCACCGTGATGCCCGGGGTGCGCATCGGGCACGGCGCGATCATCGGCTCCGGCGCCGTGGTCACCGCCGACGTGCCCGACTACGGCATCGCCGGCGGCAACCCGGCCCGCCTCATCCGCACCCGCTACAGCGAGGCCGACGTCGCCCGGCTGCTGGCGGTGGCCTGGTGGGACTGGCCCGCCGAGCACATCACCGAGCACATCCGCACGATCATGGCCGGCGGCATCGACGACCTGGAGGCCGCCGCCCCGACCGCCTGACACCGGCCCCGCCTCCCCGCCCGCCCCTCCGCACCCGGAATCGAGTCGCCCGCATGCCCGCCGAACCCCGCACCCCCTTCACCGACCGGCTCCGCGACCACACCGTCCCGCTCGCCGGCCTCGACCCCCAGGCGCCGCTGGACGACCTGGAGCCGCTGCGCGACATCATCGGAGGGGCTCGCGTCGTCGCGGTCGGCGAGCACTCCCACTTCATCGAGGAGTTCGCGCTCATCCGCCGGCGCGTCCTGCGCTTCCTGGTCGAGCGGTGCGGCTTCACCGTCCTGGCCTTCGAGTACGGCTTCAGCGAGGGCTTCGCCCTCGACGCCTGGGCCCGGGGCGAAGGCGCCGCCGGCGACCTGGACGACCACCTCTCCGGAACGGTCCCCGTGGGGCTCCGGGAACCGCTGCGGTGGATCCGCGAGCACAACCGCGCGGCCGCGCGGCCGGTCCGCTTCGCCGGCGTCGACATCCCCGCCGCCGGCGGCTCCCTGCTGCCCGCCCTGGCCCCGGTCGCCGACTACCTGGGCGAAGTCGACCCCGAGGCCCTGCCGGAGCTCCGGGAGGCGATGCGGATCGCCGGGTCGTTCGCCGGCGCCTCCGGGGCCGCGGCCGCCCCCGCGTGGGCGCGCCTGGCCGCCGCCGAGCAGGACGCCCTCACCGCGGCCCTGGCGCGCCTGCTCATCCGGTTCCGCGCCGTCGAGGAGCTGTACGTCTCCCGCGGCGGCCGGCCCGGCTACGACACCGCCCTGCAGCGGCTGGAGGGCGCCTGCCACGCCGACCACGCCTTCCGCGCCCTGGCCGGCCTGTTCGCCGGGGAGGGGCTGACCGCCGACACCTCGGCCCGCGACGCCTACATGGCCGGGTCGCTCCGGTGGCACCTGGAGCGCTCCGGCCCCGGGACGCGCGTGCTGCTGGCCGCCCACAACGCCCACATCCAGAAGTCGCCGGTCTCCTTCGACGGACGCCTCACCGGCTTCCCGATGGGCCGGTACCTGCACACCGCCCTGGGAGACGACTACTTCGCCCTCGGCCTGACCAGCACCACCGGGCACACCGCGGAGATGCACCGGGACGAGGGCGCGCCCCTCGGCTTCACCGTCGAGGAGACGCCCCTGGGGCCGCCCGAGCCGGGCAGCATCGAGGCCGCCTTCGCCGACGCCGGCCTCGGCCTCGGCGTCGCCGACCTTCGCCCGGCCCGCACCGGCACCGCCCCGGGCCCCGACCGCATCCGGATGCAGAGCACCTACCTGCACACCCCGGTCGCCGAGGCCTTCGACGCGGTCCTCAGCACCCCGGCCTCCACCGCCGCCGGCGCCCTCTGACCCCGGGGCGCCCGGCGGCGGCGCGGAGGGCGGTTCCCCGGGGCCGGACCGCCGCTCGGCCTCCCGCCTCGCCGTCCCCGGGAGAACCCCGGCGCCCGGGTGGACGACCCGCGCCGCACCTTCCACGGCCGCAGGCCCTGAACGGCCCCGGCCGGCCCGGGGCGCGACCCCGCCTCGACCGGCGCGGCGCCCGCTGCGGCGGAAATCTCCGGGCCCTGCCGCGGCGGGGCGGGTATGCTGGCCGTGCGCCGCGATGACCGGCGCTCGTTCATGCTCAGCGACGTTCGAGGTGAGAGAATCCCCCAGGCCCGGTGACCGCCCGCGCTCCCGAATACACGCTCTCGTGTCGGGGCGGGCGTAGTGCTGCTCGGAGCACGCCACCCGCGGTGCCTTCACGTCATCGACCCGGGTGCGGCCCCGTCGGCCGCACCCGGGTCTTTTTCGCGTCCTGACGCCTCCGAGCCCCCTGGTGATCCGGCCGGCGTGCGCCGCCTGCCCGGCCCGTCCCAGGAGTTCTCGTGTCCTCTCCCCGTCCCGGCCGCACCGGGTTCCCTCCCCTGCCGCGCTCCGACCCGACCGCGGGCCGCCCCGCGATCCCGGGGCCCGCCGAATCCCGAAACCCCGGCCGTTCCGCCCGGAACCGGCCGCACCGCGAAAGGAAGCACCGACAGTGCGCATCCGCACCGAGACCCCCGAGGACGTCCAGGCCGTGCGGGAGGTGACCGCCGCCGCCTTCGGCTCCGCCGACGAGGCCGGACTCGTCGACGCCCTGCGCGCCGACGCCTCCTGGATCCCCGGCCTCTCCCTGGTCGCCGAGGACGACGACGGCGAGATCATCGGGCACTGCCTCTACACCCGCGCGAGCATCGGGGACACCCCCGCGATCCTGCTGACCCCGGTCTCGGTCGCCCCCGGCCACCAGAACAGGGGGATCGGCGGCGCCCTCATCCGGCAGGGCCTGGAGGCCGCCGAAGCCATGGGCGAGCGGTTCGCGCTCGTCCTCGGCCACCCCGGCTACTACCCCCGCTTCGGCTTCGAGCAGGCGAGCGCCCACCGCGTCACCTGCACGCTGTCGGCCGGCCCCGGCGAGGGCGCCATGGTGATGAGCCTCGACGGCGGTCCCATCCCGGCCGGCGACATGGGCTTCTCCGGGCCCATGGCCGAAGCCGTCTCCGCCTACCGGCCGGAGTAGGCCGGCCCGGCCCCGGGGAGGGGCGCCCGCACCGGCGCCCCTCCCCGGGGCGCCCCGCCCTCGGCGCGGCGGGCCCGGTGCCCCGAAGGCTCCGGTGCGCGGTCAGGACTGGTCCAGGGCCCGTTCGATCGCGCGGCGGGCCCGGCCCGCGGCCGCCCGGTCGCGCTGGAGCTGCATCGCCGCGTTCAGCGCCAGCCCGGCGGCGACGATCTCGAACAGCGCCTGGTCGACGTCGAACCCGGCGGGCAGCTCGCCGCCGTCCACCGCCGCGGCCAGGTCCGCCCGCAGCCGCTCCCGCCAGCGCGACCACACCTCGGCCACCGCGTCGCGGACCCGGCCGGGGCGGCCGTCGTACTCGGTGAGCGCCGCGGTCATCAGGCAGCCGCCGGGCAGCAGCGGTTCCTCCAGGTAGTCCACGGAGCCGGCGCACACCGCGCGCAGCCGCCGCAGCCCCGGCGGCTCGGCCAGCGAGGGCTCGACCACCCGGTGCCAGAAGTCCACGAACGCCTTGTCCAGCGTGGAGATCTGCAGCGCCTCCTTGGTGCCGAAGTGCTTGTGCACTCCGGACTTGCTCATCTGCAGCTCCTCGGCGAGCCGGCCGATGGTGATGCCCTCCAGCCCTTCCTCGGAGGCGATCTCGGCGGCGCGGCCGAGGATCCGGCCCCTGGTCGCCTGTGCTTCGGCCGCTGAGCGTCGTGGTGACATGCGACAAAGATAGCGTACGCGCGTTCGCTATTGATTCAGTGAACGACCGTACGCTAAATTTGCGGCGACCACCGGAGCGAAGGAGTGCGGGATGCGGGCGCGACGACTGGGCTGGGCCGGACTGGAGATCGAGGCGGGCGGCGAGCGGCTGCTGATCGACTACGTACGGGACCTCTCACCCCTGTTCCCCGGATGGAGGCCCGGCGAAGGGCTGACGGAGCCGAGCGGGAAGGCCGCCGCCGCGCTCCTCACCCACCTGCACCGGGACCACACCGACGCGGCCGCGCTCGCGGACGCGCTGGTACCGGGGGCGCCGGTGCTGCGGCCGGCGCCCGGCCCCGGAGACGGCGCGGACGACGCCGCGACGCTTCTCGCCGAGCGCGAGCTGGCCCTGCACCGGCCGGCCGCCGAAGCCGTGGACGCCTGGTCCACCCGCGAGGTCGGGCCGTTCCGCGCCACCGCGGTCCCCGCCGTCGACGGGCTGGGCGACCCGCAGCTGAACTGGGTGGTCCAGGCCGACGATCAGCGCCTGCTCCACGGCGGCGACACGATGTTCCACGGCTACTGGTGGCTCATCGCGCGCCGGTTCGGCCCCTTCGACGCGGTGTTCCTGCCCGCCAACGGCGCGGTGGTCGACGTGCCGCACCTGCAGCCGCCGAGCCCGCTGCCCGCCGCGATGGACCCGGGGCAGGCCGCCGCGGCCGCGGAGATCCTCGGCGCCCGGTACGCGGTGCCGATGCACTACGAGGCGGAGCAGCCGGACAAGGCCGCGGGCTACACCGAGGTCTCCGACCCGGAGAAGGAGTTCCGCGCGCACGCCGGGCGGCGCGCACGCGTGCCGGCCCTCGGGGAATGGCTGGACCTGGCCACCTGACCGGGCCCCGCCGCGCCGCAGGCGGTGCGCCGGGCCGCTTCCTCTCCGCGCCGCCGGCCGCCCGGTTCCGTCCCGCGCCTCCGCCGGCGGAACGGGCCGGCCCTCGGCCGCCTGCGGCGCCCGCCGGAGCCTCCGCCGCCGGAGCGGCGCGCCTCGCCGCCGACCGCGCCTCCGGCGGCGCCGCGGGCGGGCCTCCGCGGCGGCGCCGACCTGCGCGGAGGCCTCCGGCCTCCCGGGCCGGGGAATAGCGTTGCAGCCTCCCCGCGGGCGCCCCTCACCCTCTTTGTCAACCCTGGTTGTCTGACCTCCGTGAAGCCCCGCTTATCGGAGGCCAGGATTTTCCGCTTTTCCGTTGGCGAATCGGCCCATGATTTTGAGTAACGTTTTCAGTGTTACGTTATTTCGCAACGCTACGTTTTGAAGGGCATGGAGGGGCGGCGAAACGGCTCCGAGAGCGCGCCCGGCGGTCGGGCGGTGCGGAGGCGGAGAGGGCCGCGGATGCCGAAGCGGCGGCGGGGCCGGCGCGGCCGCGCCGGGGTCAGGGGCGGTCCGCGGGGAGGGCGGATGGCCCCCGCCGGCGCCGCCCCTGCGGGGCCTCCCTCAGACGGGCCCGTATTCGTCGTGGCGCCGCAGCCAGGCCATGGCGGGGCCGTCGGCGCGGCCGGGCGGCCGCTCCCAGTCCTCCTGGCGGCCGCGGGCGGTGAGGTCGAGCCAGTTGTAGGTGCCGTTGAGCAGGTCGATGCCGCGCCCGTAGCAGGAATAGGTGTGGAAGACCCGGTCGCCGAGGCGCAGGAAGGCGCTCACGCCCATCTCCTCCCCGGTGTAGCCCTCCCAGTCCGGGTTCTCCCGCACCAGGTCGGCGTAGTCCCGGTAGTTCCATTCGACCGGTGCGACCGACGCGTCGAAGCTGACGTGGAAGTCGTAGTTGAAGTCGCCGCCGTGGGAGGAGTACCACGGGATGGACCAGCCCATCCGCCGCTTGTAGCGCTCGAGCTCGGCCAGCGGCGCCCTGGAGACGACCGCGAGCGAGGTGTCGCGGGCGTGCAGGTGGACGAGGCGGCCCACGTTGTCGATCCAGAACGAGCAGGCCGGGCAGGCCTCGCCGGCGCCGGGGCCGAACATGGCGTGGTAGACCACCAGCTGGCCGCGCCCCTCGAAGAGGTCCGCCAGCCCGGCGCCGCCGCGCGGCCCCTCGAAGGCGTAGTCCTTCGTGATCTCGACCATCGGCAGCCGGCGGCGGGCGGCGTTGACCTCGTCGCGGTGCCGGGTCAGCTCCTTCTCCCGCGCGAGGAGCTCCTTGCGGCGGGCGAGCCACTCCTCGCGCGACACCACTTCGGGGAGGTCTTCCGGAGACATGTCAGAGCCCCCTAGGCCGATCTCGGCATGCAACCGGTTTCATCGTAGGAGCCGCCGGCGCGCATGCACAAGCGGCCCGGAGGCGGGCGCGGAGCGGAAGGGCGAGCGGCCGGGCCGCCCGGAGCGCCGGCGCGTCAGCCGCCCGCGCCGAGGACGCAGAACTCGTTGCCCTCGGGGTCGGAGAGGCACCTCCACGGCACGTCGCCCTGGCCGATGTCGATGCCGGTGGCGCCGAGGGCCTCCAGCCGCGCCACCTCCGCCGCCTGGTCGTCGCCGGCGTAGGGCATCACGTCGAGGTGGATGCGGTTCCACACGCTCTTCTCGCCGGCCGTGCGGAGGAACTCCAGGTAGGGCCCGACCCCCTCGGCAGAGCGCAGCACCGCGCGGTCGTCGGTCACCTCGTGCAGGGTCCAGTCGATCGCACCGCCCCAGAAGCGGGCCATGGCCCGCGGGTCCGCGCAGTCGACCACCACCGCCGCGATCGGCCCGGTGTCCCGGTAGGCCTCCCGGGGCTCCAGCACGCAGAACACGTTGCCCTCCGGGTCGGCCAGGACCGTCCAGGGGACGTCGCCCTGGCCCACGTCGGCGGGCGTCGCACCGAGCTCCTCCAACCGGGCGACCAGCTCCGCCCGGTGGGCCTCGGAGGCGGTGGCGAGGTCGAGGTGCACCCCGTACCGCACCGTTTCGGGGTCCGGGACCCCGACGACGTCGACGCAGACGGCGGCGGGGTCCGGCCAGGCGAAGCCCGGGGGCTCGACGTTGGTCACCCCGGGCCCCTCGCTGGACAGCTCCCAGCCGAGCGCGTCCCCCCAGAACCGGCCGAGGGCCTCGTGGTCGCGGGCCTTGAAGTTCACCTGGACGAGTCGCAATGCCATGGCGCAGAGCCTATGCCCGGGCGGGCGCGGCGGACCGCCGGGGGTGTGCGGGCCGGCCGGCCCGCACACCCCCGGGGCCGCATCACGCGACGGCGGTCCCCTCCAGCTCCACCATCAGGCCGGGGACCGCCAGCCGGACCACCCCGAGCATCGTGGTGGGCGGCGCGGCCCCGGCGGCGCCCAGCCGCGACGCCAGCGCGCCGTAGTGCCGGAAGAGCAGGTCGACGTCGGTGGTGTAGACGTTGAGCCGGACGAGGTCCGCCAGCGACATCCCGGCCTCGCCGAGGACGGCCTCCAGGTTCTCCAGGCTCAGCGCCAGCTGCGCCGCCATGTCCCCGGGGTGCCGGGGCCCTCCGTCGCCGCCCATCGCGGCCTGCCCCGAGCAGTACAGGGTCCGGGTGCCCCCGGAGACGACCACGCCCTGGTCGTAACCCATCTCCGCCGACCACGGCCACGGGTTGACCGCCGTTCTCTCCACGGTTCTCTCCATCACCCACCGGCTCCGTTCGCTCCATCGGCGCCGCGCGCGGCCGCCCGGTCGGCGGCCGCCGCCTCCGGCGCCGTTCCCGACGAGCCTGCCAACCAATCACGACACCCGCTGTCGTGTATTTCGATAGGGTTCGCCCATGCGCGCCGACCGGCTGGTCTCGCTGGTGCTGCTGCTGCGCCGGCACGGCCGGATGTCCGCGGCCGCACTCGCCCGCGAGCTGGAGGTCTCCGCCCGCACCGTGCAGCGCGACATCGAGGCGCTGTCCGCGGCCGGCGTCCCGGTCTACGCCGAACGCGGCCGGCACGGCGGGTTCGCGCTGCTGCCCGGCTTCCGGACCGAGCTCACCGGGCTCAACCACGACGAGGCCCTCGCCCTGCTGGTCGCGGGATCACGGCGCGGCGCCCAGGCCTTCGGCCTCGGCGCGGCCCTCGCCTCGGCCATGCGCAAGGTGGTCGACGCCCTGCCCGAAAGCGACCGGGCCGCCGCCGCCGACGCCGCCCGGCGGCTGCTCATCGACCCCGAGACCGACCTCCTCGCCCGCCCCGCGGCCGCCGAGGAGGCGCCCGGGGGCGCGATGGCCGGTGTCCGCCGCGCGGTGCTCGCCGGCCGCCGGCTGCGCATCCGCTACGCGGCCGCCGGCCGGGACCCCGAATGGCGCACCGTGGACCCGATCGGACTGGTCACCGTGCGGGGCCGGGGCTACCTGCTGGCCACCCGGGCCGGCCAGGACCGCACCTACCGGCTCTCCCGGGTCCTGGACGCCGAGGAGCTGACCGAACCCGCGCAGCGCCCGGACCGGGTCGACCTGGACCGCGCCTGGAAGGAGCGCAGCACCCGGTTCCGGACCGGCGGCGACCGGGTCGACGTGGTGGCGCGGGTGGCCCCGGAGCGCCGGGAGGACCTGGCCGGCACCGCCCTGGCCGTCGGCGCCGAAGAACCCGAGCCCGACGGCCGGCTCCGGCTGGAGCTGGCCTTCCAGGACGCCAGGCACGCCGAATGGGCGCTGTGGCGGCTCGCCGCGGACGCCGAGGCCCTCTCCCCGCAGTGGCTGCGCACCCGCCTGCGCGACCGCGCCGCCGCGATCGCCGCCCGCTACGCGGCGCCGCCGGACCCGCCCGGCCGGGGCGGGGAGGGCCGGTAGCGGGCCCCGGTGCGCACCCGCCCGCCGCACCCCGGTTTTTGCGGTTTCCGCAAAGAACTTCGCCACCCGGCCGCCTCCGGGGCCAGATTGGCCCCGGAGGTGGTCACCATGACCCGCGACAGGAACAGGACCGGAACCGCCCGCGGCGGAGCGCCCCGGCCGGGCGGAGCGCGACCGGGCACCGCCCCCGGCACCCGCCGGGCACCGCAGGAGGACGCCGCCCCGTTCTCCCCCGCCGCCGAGGCCCGCATCCGCACCCAGGTCCTCGGCGACCGGCGGCACGGCCTGTGACCGCCCGCGCAAGGCGGGCGCCCCGCGAAGCAGAGGACAAGAGCAGCGGCATGGACACGCACCCCCTGGAGGAGACCCACCGCGACCGGGGCTCCCCCCGCGCCCCCGCCCCGCTGCTGGTCGCCGAGGCCTCCGGCCTGGAACCCGGGCAGGCCCTCGACGCCGGCTGCGGCGAAGGCGCCGACGCGCTCTGGCTGGCCCGGCGCGGCTGGAAGGTCACCGCCGTCGACCTCTCCCGGGCGGCCCTGCGCCGCGCCGCCGCCGCCTCCGCCGACGTCGCCGGCCGGATCGCCTGGGCCTGCGGCGACCTGAACGAGGCGCCCCCGCCGCCCGCCTCCTTCGACCTGGTCTGGCTCCACCACTTCCCGGTCCCCCGCCGGCCGGGCCACACCGCGCTGCGCGGCCTGCTGGACGCCGTCGCCCCCGGCGGCACCCTGCTGTTCGCTGCCCGCCGCCCCGGACAGGGCTCCGGCCCCGCCGGCCACTACCGGCCCGCCGACGCCGCCGCCCTCCTCGGCGGCGGCTGGACCGTCCTGGCCCGCGGCGGCACCGTCCTGCGGGCGCGGCGCGACCGGTAGCCGGCCCGGGGCCTCCCCGGCGCGCCCCGAGGAGGCCCCGGGCCGGCGGGCGCGCCCGCGCCGCCGGTGACCCGCACCACCGCCCCGGCCCGGCCGCCCCCGGACGAGCACCCGCTTTTTGGTCGATTTCCACAACTCGCGCCGCTCAGCGTGAGCGGATTACGACATGGCACCGCCCCCCGCCAGACGAAAGGCTGGAACACTGCCGGGGGACCACCACCCCCCCCGGCTCGCACATCATCGGTCTATGAGGAGGGCTCGGTCTGGTGTTCAGTCGTGTCGCCATCGTCAACCGTGGTGAGGCAGCAATGCGCCTCATCCACGCCGTACGGGACATCGCCGCGGAGACCGGGACCCGGATCGAGACCGTCGCCCTGTACACCGACGTCGACCGCGCGGCCGCCTTCGTCCGCGAAGCCGACCTCGCCTACGACCTCGGCCCCGCCTCCGCCCGCCCCTACCTCGACCTCAAGGCGCTGGAGCGCGCCCTGACCGCCACCGGCGCCGACGCCGCCTGGGTCGGCTGGGGCTTCGTCGCCGAAGACCCCGCCTTCGCCGAACTGTGCGAGCAGATCGGCGTCGCCTTCGTCGGCCCCTCCCCCGACGCCATGCGCAAGCTCGGCGACAAGATCGGCGCCAAGCTCATCGCCGAAGAGGTCGGCGTCCCCGTCGCCCCCTGGAGCCGCGGCGCCGTGGAGACCCTCGACGACGCCCTGGCCTCCGCCGCCGGGATCGGCTACCCGCTCATGCTCAAGGCCACCGCCGGCGGCGGCGGCCGCGGCATCCGCGTCATCACCGGCCCCGACGAGCTCGCCGACGCCTACGAGCGCACCAGCCAGGAGGCCGCCCGCGCCTTCGGCAGCGGCACCGTCTTCCTGGAGCGCCTGGTCACCGGCGCCCGCCACGTCGAAGTGCAGGTCATCGCCGACGGCCAGGGCACCGCCTGGGCCCTGGGCGTGCGCGACTGCTCGGTGCAGCGCCGCAACCAGAAGATCATCGAGGAATCGGCCTCCCCGGTGCTCACCCCCGCCCAGGCCGCCGAACTCAAGGCCTCCGCCGAGCGCCTGGCCGTCGCCGTCGGCTACCGCGGCGCCGCCACCGTCGAGTTCCTCTACCACCCCGCCGACGAGCTCTTCGCGTTCCTGGAGGTCAACACCCGCCTCCAGGTCGAGCACCCCATCACCGAGGCCACCACCGGCTTCGACCTGGTCAAGGCCCAGCTGCACGTGGCCTCCGGCGGCACCCTCCAAGGCCGCCCGCCCGCCGAGCGCGGCCACGCCGTGGAGGCCCGCCTCAACGCCGAGGACCCCGACCGCGACTTCGCCCCCTCCCCCGGGCGCATCGCCCGCCTCGACCTGCCCGCCGGCCCCGGCATCCGGGTCGACACCGGCGTCACCGAGGGCGACACCATCCCCGCCGACTTCGACTCGATGATCGCCAAGATCATCGCCTACGGCCGCGACCGCGACGAGGCCCTGGGCCGGCTGCGCCGCGCCATGGCCCAGACCACCGTCATCATCGAGGGCGGCGCCACCAACAAGAGCTTCGTCCTGGACCTGCTCGACCGCCCCGAGGTCACCGGCGCCACCGCCGACACCGGCTGGATCGACCGCGTCCGCGCCGAAGGCGGCCTCGTCTCCCACCGCCACTCCGCCGTCGCCCTGGCCGCCGCGGCCATCGAGGCCTACGAAGAGGAGGAGCGCGCCGAACGCCGCCGCCTGCTCTCCACCGCCTTCGGCGGCCGCCCCCAGGTCCAGCACGAGAGCGGCCGCCCCCTCGACCTCAAACTCCGCGGCACCGGCTACCGGGTGCGCGTCGCCCGCACCGGAGCCCACCGCTTCCGCGTCGGCATCGAAGCCGGCGACCAGGCCCGCACCGCCGACGTCGAACTCGACCGCTACGACCGGCACACCGGCCAGATCACCGTCAACGGCGCCCGCTACCGGCTGCTCACCGACACCCACGGCCCCGTCCACCTGGTCGAGGTGGACGGCACCACCCACCGCGTCAGCCGCGACGAGGGCGGCGTGCTGCGCTCCCCCACCCCCGCCCTGGTCATCGCCACCCCGCTGGAGGTCGGCGCCGAGGTCGAGGCCGGCGCCCCCGTGCTGGTGCTGGAGTCCATGAAGATGGAGACGGTGCTGCGCGCACCGTTCAAGGCCCGCCTCAAGGAGTGCGCGGTCTCGGTCGGCAGCCAGGTGGAGACCGGCGCCCCGCTGCTGCGCCTGGAGCCCCTCACCGACGGCGGCGACACCGAGGAGACCGCCGCCGAACCCGTCGAGCTGGACCTGCCCGCCGCCCCCGGCGGCGCCCCCGCCGCCCAGCTGCTCGCCCGCGCCCGCGAGGACCTGCACGGCCTGCTCCTCGGCTTCGACGCCGACCCCCACGACCGCAACCGCCCGCTCCAGGACTACCTCGCCGCGCGCCGCGACGCCGCTCAGCAGGGCCACCGCGTCCTTCCCGGCGAACTGGACCTCCTCGGCGTCTTCGCCGACCTCGCCGAACTCAGCCGCAACCGCCCCTCCGGGGAGGACGACGCCGGCGCCGACGACCGCGTGCACAGCGCCCGCGAGCACCTCCACGCCTACCTGCAGAGCCTCGACGTGGAGCGCGCCGGCCTTCCGGAGTCCTTCCAGGCCAAGCTGGCCACCGCCCTGGCCCACTACGGCATCGACGACCTGGAGCGCACCCCCGAGCTGGAGGCCGCGGTCTTCCGCATCTTCCTCGCCCAGCAGCGCGCCGCCGCCGACGCCGGCACCGTCGCCGCGCTGCTGCGCACCTGGCTGAGCGAACCCCAGCCCGACGAGACGCTGCGCGAACCCGCCGGCCTGGCCCTGGAGCGCCTCATCGCCGCCACCCAGGTCCGCTTCCCCGCCGTCGCCGACCTGGCCCGCGGCGTGGTCTTCGCCTGGTTCGGCCAGCCCCTGCTGCGCCGCAACCGCGCCCGCGTCTACGCCGACGTCCGCCGCCACCTGCGCCACCTGGACGCCCGCCCCGACGCCGCCGACCGCGCCGAGCGCATCGAGGAGATGGTCCGCACCACCGAACCCCTGGTGCGCCTGCTCGGCCGCCGCCTCACCCGCGACGGCCTGGACAACTCCGCCATGCTGGAGGTCCTCACCCGCCGCTACTACGGCTCCAAGGCCATCACCGCGGTGCACACCACCCGCGCCGCCGACTGCACCTTCGTCCTCGCCGAGCGGACCGACGGCACCCGCGTGGTGTCGGCCGCCGCCGCCTTCGACGCCCTCGGCCGCGCCCTGGACGGGCTGGCCGGCCAGGCCCGCGGCACCCGCCCGGTCGACGCCGACATCTACCTGTCCTGGGAGAACCAGCCCGCCGACCCCGACGCGATGGCCGCCGCCCTGCTCGAGGTGATCGGCGCCCACCCCCTGCCCGAGCAGGTCCGCAGGATCACCACCACCGTCGCCGGCAGCCGCGGCGCGGTGATGCACCACCACTTCACCTTCCACCCCTCCCCCGAGGGCACCGCCGAGCACCGCCTCATCCGCGGCCTGCACCCCCACATCGCCCGCCGCATGCAGATGGAGCGGTTCGGCGCCTTCGACCTCACCCGGCTGCCCTCCGCCGACGAAGAGGTCTACCTCTACCAGGCCGTCGCCAAGGACAACCCCTCCGACGACCGCCTGGTGGCCTTCGCCCAGGTCCGCGACCTCACCGCGCTGCGCGAGGCCGACGGCCGCCTGGTCGCCCTGCCCACCGCGGAGGAGACCGTCGCCGCCTGCCTGGACTCCATCCGCCGCGCCCAGGCCCGCCGGCCCGCCAAGAGGCGCTTCCCCACCAACCGGATCGTCGTCTACGTCTGGCCCTCCAGCGACCTCACCCGCGCCGAACTGGAGATGCTCACCAAGCGCGTGCTGCCCACCTCCGCCGGCGCCGACCTGGAAGAGGTCCTGTTCATCGCGCGCCGCCGCGACCCCGGCACCGGCGAGCAGGCCGAGGTCGCCGTGCGCATCGCCTTCGACGCCGCCGGCGGCACCGAGCTGACCATCGGCGAACCCGCCACCGACCCGGTCGAACCGGTCGACGGCTACCGGCAGAAGGTGCTGCGCGCCGCCGCCCGCAACACCGTCTACCCCTACGAGCTGACCGGCATGCTCGGCGACTTCACCGAGTACGACCTGGACGAGGGCCACGCCCTGGTGCCGGTGGAGCGCCCCAAGGGCTCCAACACCGCCGCACTGGTGGCGGGCGTGGTCACCACCCCCACCCCGCGCCACCCCCAGGGCGTCACCCGGGTGGTGCTGCTGGGCGACCCCACCAAGTCGCTGGGCGCGCTCTCGGAACCGGAGTGCCGCCGGGTGATCGCCGCCCTGGACCTGGCCGAGCAGATGCGCGTCCCCCTGGAGTGGTACGCCCTCTCCTCCGGCGCCCGCATCTCCATGTCCTCGGGCACCGAGAACATGGACTGGGTGGCCGCCGCCCTCAAGCGCATCGTGGAGTTCACCCAGGACGGCGGCGAGATCAACATCGTCGTCGCCGGCATCAACGTCGGCGCCCAGCCCTACTGGAACGCCGAGGCCACGATGCTCATGCACACCAAGGGCGTCCTGGTGATGACCCCCGACTCGGCGATGGTGCTCACCGGCAAGCAGTCCCTGGACTTCTCCGGCGGGGTGTCGGCCGAGGACAACTTCGGCATCGGCGGCTACGACCGGGTCATGGGCCCCAACGGCCAGGCCCAGTACTGGGCGCCCGACCTGCCCGCCGCCCGCGACGTGCTGATGTCCCACTACGACCACGCCTACATCGCCCCCGGCGAGCGCGCCCCGCGCCGCGCCGCCACCACCGACCCCCGCGACCGCGACGTCCGCCCCTTCCCCCACACCGCCGAGGGCAGCGACTTCGCCACCGTCGGCGAGATCTTCTCCGCCGAGCACAACCCCGACCGCAAGAAGCCCTTCGACATCCGCACCGTGATGCGCGCCGTCTCCGACCAGGACCACCCGGTGCTGGAGCGCTGGGCGGGCATGGCCGACGCCGAGACCGCCGCGGTGCAGGACGTGCACATGGGCGGCATCCCGGTGTGCCTGCTGGGCATCGAGTCCCGCTCGGTGGCCCGGCGCGGCTTCCCGCCCACCGACGGCCCCGACGCCTACACCGCCGGCACCCTGTTCCCCCGCTCCTCGAAGAAGGCCGCCCGGGCGATCAACGCCGCCAGCGGCAACCGGCCGCTGGTGGTGCTGGCCAACCTGTCCGGGTTCGACGGCTCCCCGGAGTCGATGCGCAAGCTGCAGCTGGAGTACGGCGCCGAGATCGGCCGCGCGATCGTCAACTTCCGCGGCCCCATCGTGTTCTGCGTGATCTCCCGCTACCACGGCGGCGCGTTCGTGGTCTTCTCCAAGGCCCTCAACCCGGACATGACCGTGCTGGCGCTGGAGGGCTCCTACGCCTCGGTGCTGGGCGGCGCGCCGGCCGCCGCGGTGGTCTTCGCCCGCGACGTCGACGCCCGCACCGCCGCCGACGAGCGGGTCACCGCCCTGGAGGCGCGCGCCGCCGCGGCCTCCGGCGCGGACAGGGCCGCGCTCACCGCGGAGCTGGACGAGCTGCGCTCGGCGGTGCGCGCGGAGAAGCTCGGCGAGGTGGCCACCGAGTTCGACCGGGTGCACGACATCCGCCGCGCGGTGGAGGTCGGCTCGGTGGACGCGGTGATCGGCGCGGCCGAGCTGCGGCCCCGCATCATCGAGGCGATCGAGGCCCGCCTGGGCTGACCCGGCCCCGGACGGACCCGGCCCCCGCCCCCGGACGCTTCGGCGCCCTGGGGCGGGGGCCTTTCCGTTCCCGGACGGCCCGGTGGGCCCCGGCGCGGCCTGGGGCCCTGCCCCGGCCGCACCGGGGGGGCGGGCGGGCCCCGCCCGGTCAGTCCCTGGCGTAGTGCAGGCCGATCGCGCCGTCGGGCAGCGTGGTGGACTGCACCAGCCTCCACTCCGAGGCCGGAAGCCCCTCGCCGAACAGGCGCAGGCCGCCGCCCAGCAGCACCGGGACCACCGCGAACCGCAGGTCGTCGACCAGGTCCGCGGCCAGCAGCGCCCGGATGACGCTGGCGCTGTTGACCGCCAGGATGTCCCGGCCGGGGGCCTCCCTCAGGGACTTGACCTCGGCCTCCAGGTCGCGGGCGATCCGGGTGTTGGCCCATTCGGCCGTCTCCAGGGTGCGGGAGAGCACCACCTTCTCCACCGAGTCCAGGAACAGGCCGAGGTCCCGGTTGCGGGGCCCGGTGGCCGGGTCCCGGGTGATGGCGGGCCACACAGAGTGGAAGCCCTCGTAGTTCGTGCGGCCCATCAGCAGCGTGCTCGCGCCGCGCCAGATCGATTCGAAGTGGGCGGCCGACGCCTCGTGGGCCACGTGCCGGTAGAGCCAGTCGTCGCCGGCGGTGCCCTCAGGGCCGCTGGTGTATCCGTCCATGGACATCGTCACCCAGGCGACGACGCGCCGCTTCCGCTGGGTCATGGGGGTCCTCCTCGGGGTGCGGGTGTTCGGGGGTCGGGCGCTCACCCGGCGGCGGGCGCCCCCTGCGGGGCGGGCCGGTAGCACAGGCGGACCACGCCGGAGGGGAAGGTCGTGGTGGAGACGGGCTCCAGCCGGACGGGGCCGATGCCCTCGAAGATCCGCGGCCCGGAGTCCCACAGGTAGGGGCTGACGGTGAACCAGAACTCGTCGACCAGGCCGCCGGCGATGAGGCCGCGGGCCAGTTCCCCGGCGCAGGGGACGATGAGGTCGCCGGAGTGCTCCTCCTTGAGGGCCTTCACCGCGCCGGCGGGGTCGCCTTCCAGCAGGGCGGCGTTCCACTCCAGCGGTCCGCTCAGGGTCCGGGAGGCCACGTACTTGGGCATGGAGTTCATCCGGGCGGCGTAGGCCTCGAACCCGGGGGCGCCGGCCAGGGCGGGCCAGGCCTTGGACAGCCCCTCGTAGGTCCTGCGGCCCAGCACCATGGCGTCGGCGGCCCGCCACATCTCCAGCCCGGCCTGCATGCTGTGGGGGTCGGTGACCAGCCACCCGCCGTGCGCTTCGGGCGCCGGCGCCTCGAAGGCGCCGTTGGCGGTCATGCCGGTGTTGATGATCAGGCGTCCCACGGTGTGCTCCTGTCAGGGGGTGTCGGTGCCGATGCTCGCGGCGAGCGCGTCGAGGCTCTGGCCGAAGCCGGTCTCGATGCCGGCGATGAAGTCGGCGGAAGGGGAGGTGCTGTCGGTGATCCGGTACTCCACCCGTAGGTCGGTGCCGGCCCCGGCGGGCCGCAGCCGGTGGTCGACGCGGGCGGTGAAGGCAGGGGAGCCGTCGGGCAGCAGCGGGGAGAGCCGGTAGGCCAGGTGCTCGCCGGGGGAGGCCAGCTCCACGGTGCCCTCGGCGCGCCCGGCGACGGGGTCGGTGCCGCCGGTGTCCTCGGTGTCGCGGTACTCCAGGACGATCCGCCCGCCCGGCGCGGCGTCGAAGGCCAGCCCGGAGACGCGCAGGTCCTGCGGCGCCCACCAGCGGGCGAGCAGGTCGGGCTCGGTGAGGTGGCGCCAGACCTCGCCGGGGCCGGCGGCCAGGGACCGGTGGAAGGCGAAGGAGCGGCCGTCGGCCCACCCCGGGCCCTGCTCGGCGGCGAGCCGCTCGGTGCGCAGGCTGCGCCGGTGGCGGTCGAAGGCGCTGCCGGGGCCGCCGGTCCGCTCGGCGGCTTCGGCGAGGCGGTCGAGTTCGGCGGCCAGCTCGCGCAGCGGGCCGGCGCGCAGCGCGTAGACGCGGCGCCGGCCGGTGCGCTGGGAGGTGACGGCGCCGGCGCGCTCCAGGGCCTGCAGGTGCTTGGTGGTCTGCGGCTGGCGGGCCCCGGCGAGTTCGGCGAGGACGCCGACCGGGCGGGGCCGTTCGGCGAGCAGGTTCACGAGCCGCCACCGGGCCGGGTCGGCCAGGGCGGCGAGGAGTCCGTCCATGCCCGGAAGTATTCACCGCAGAGAATATTCGTGTCAAGGAATCTTTCGGGGGGGATCTCCGGGGCCCTCCCGCCCGCCCTCTCTGCACCTACAGGCATGTGCGACCGGGGGGGCGTGGACACCAGGGAACGACTCATCGAAAGCACCCGCGAACCGCTGTGGGAGCGCGGCCGCACCGGCACCGGCCCCAGGGCCGTCCAGCAGCGCGCCGGCGCCGGCCAGGGCAGCATGTACCACCACTTCAGCGGCAAGCCCGACCTGGCGCTGGCCGCCATCGAACGCAGCGCCGAAGAGCTGAGGGACCGGGCCGAGGCCGAGTTCTCCGCCCCGGCACCCCCCTGCAGCGGATCACCGCCTACCTGCTCCGGGAGCGCTACGCCCTCAAGGGCTGCCCCGTCGGCCGGCTGACCCAGGACCCCGACGTGATGGCCGACCCCGCCCTGCGCGCACCGGTGCAGGAGGCGTTCTCCTGGCTGACCGGGCGCCTGGCCGCCCTGCTGGCCCAGGCCCGCGCCGCCGGCGAGGTGGACGCCGGCCTGGACCCCGCCGCCACCGCCGCCGCCCTGGCCGCGGTGCTGCAGGGCGGCTACGTCCTGGCCCGCGCCTCCGGCTCGGCCCAGGCCCAGGCCCGCGCCGTCGAAGGCGCCCTGGCCCTGCTCGCCCCCCCCGCCGCCCCTGACCCCGCTCCCGTCCCCGCCCCGGATCCCGGAGGAACCGCCCATGCCCTTCGTCCGCATCGACACCCTGCAGGCCGGCCCCCGGCGCCTCCAGGCGCTGGGCCGCGCCGTGCACGAGGCCCTCGTCGAGACCCTCGGCGTCCCGCCCGAGGACCGCTTCCAGGTCCTCACCGACCACGACGGCCGCTCCGGCGCCCTGCACTGCGACGACCACCTGGGGGTGCACCGCGACGAGGGCATCGCCTACATCGCGATCACCATGCGCGCCGGGCGCACCCCCGACCAGAAGCGGGCGCTGTACCGCAGGATCGCCGAACCGGCCCGCGACCACGCCGGCACCGAACCGCGCAACGTGTTCGTCACCGCCACCGAGAACGCCTCCATCGACTGGTCGCTGGGCGAGGGCGAGGCGCAGTACGCCCCCGCGCCCGCCTGAGCCCCCGGCCCCGCCGGCCGGCGGCTCCCCGGCCGAGCCGCCCGCGGCGCCCTTCCCGGGCCCGGCCGGCGGGCCCAAAGGTCCCGGTCGGGCCCTGCTGCGCGGCCCGGGGCCCGGGCCTCCCTCCGGCGGGGTGCTCAGTCCATCTCCAGGACGGCCTTGCCGTGCAGGCGGCCGGCGCGCAGCGCCTCCACCGCCTCGGCGGCCCTGGACCACGACCCGCGCCAGGCGATGCCGGGGTCCAGCCGCCCCCGGGCGGTCCAGGCGGCGAGCAGCCCCAGGTCCGCGGCCAGGCCGCGCTCGCGCAGCAGGTGGAAGGTGACCAGGGCGCGGTCGTGGCCCTCCTCCCCGAACAGCGCCCCGTGCGAGAACACGTCGTCCGCCCCCGCGGAGTGGCCCACCGCCACCAGGGTCCCGCCCTCCTCCAGCCGGGCGAAGGCCGCCGCCCGCTGCGCGCCGCCGACGTTGTCCAGCACCCCGAAGAACGCCCCGCCCGCCTCGGCGGGCCCGGCGACCACCTCGTCGGCGCCCAGGGCCCGCAGCGCATCCCCCCGGGCGCCCGGGTCGGAGGTGGCGGCGACCACCTCGGCGCCGCCCTGGGCGGCCAGCTGCACCGCGAAGCGCCCCACGCCCCCGCCGGCGCCGGTGACCAGGACGCGCCGCCCCAGGATCGGGCCCATCCGGCGCAGCGCCCGCAGCGCGCTGGCCGCGGCCACCGGGAGGGTGCCCAGCGCACCGGGGTCGGCACCCTGGGGCGCGGCGCCGATCAGGGCGGTGGGCACCGCCCGCAGCTCGGCCCAGCCCCCGTCCGGGGCGAGGGTGGTGACGGGGGCGCCCTCCGGGGGGCCGGACCCGTCGGCGGCCGGGCGGACCACGGTCCCGGCGGCGTCCCAGCCGAGCACCGCGCCCGGCCGGGCCCGGTCCAGCCCGTGGACGGCCTCGCCGTGGTTGAGCGAGGCCGCCTGGACGCGGATCAGCGCCTGGCCGGGGGCGGGGACCGGGTCGGGGGCCTCGGCCAGGCGCAGGGCGCCGGGGCGGGAGCGGTCGACGATGAGTGCTCGCACGGGTCTTCTCCTCGGGGAGGGGGCGGCTCGACGCCCCCAATTTGATACCCGGTCTCAAAAGAAGTCAAGTCGCACAAGAGACTCGGTTTCGAATATGATCGGGTCGCAGGAACCGGGTACCCTGGTGCGGATGGACGCCCCTGCCGAACGGCACCTGCCGCTGCGCGAACGCAAAAAACTGCGCACCCGCCGCGCCCTGGCCCACGCCGCACAGGAACTGTTCACCCGCCACGGCTACGACCACGTCACCCTCGACCGCATCGCCGAGCGCGCCGAGGTCTCCCGCGCCACCTTCTTCCGCGTGTACTCCTCCAAAGAAGACGTCGCCATCGCCGCGGAAAAAGAATTCTGGGCCGCCTACCAGCAGGAACTCGCCGACCACCCCCCGCGCGGCCACCTCCTCCGCGCCCTGCGCGACGCACTGCCGACCACCCTGGACCACATGAGCGACGACTGGGAGGCCCGCTTCCTCGCCGGCAGGCGCCTCGCCGGCACCGCCCCCGCCGTCGCCGCGCACAGCCTGCAGCACTGCGCCGAACGCACCCGCGCCATCCTCACCGACCTCGCCGCCCTGCCCGGCCTGCCCCCCGCCCGCGACCTGCACCTGCGCCTGTGCCTGCAGGCCATGCTCGACGCCTGGCACTGCGCCGTCGACGACTGGGCCGCCGCCGAAACCCCCGACCGCGCCCGCCTCACCGCCCAGATCACCCGCGCCTTCGACGCCCTGCCCGCCGCCCTGGAGACCACCGCCGCACCCCCGGCCGACTGACCCGCCCCCGGCTCAGCGCACCGACGCCACCAGCTCCTCGGCCTCCCGCACGATCCGCGCCAACCGCCCGCGGTGCGCACCCGGCCAGTACACCCGCCCGCACCCCCCGCACCGCGCGAACACCTCATAGCAGGCCCGGGTGCCCGCCTCCAGCTCCGCGGCCACCTCCTCGGCCGCCGCCCGCACCAGCAGCCCGTTGCAGGCCGGACACCGCGTCCACGGCGCCAACGGCGGCGCGAACCGCCCCAACACCTCCCGCAGCTGCTCCTCCGGCCGCTCCGCCCGCACATGCCCGCCCGCCGGCAGCGCACGCCGGCACAGCAGCCCCCGGTCCCGGGTCAGCAGCACCCGCCGCTCGGCCGCGGCCTGCCGCACCAGCGAAGCGTCATCCCGGTCGTTGTCATAGGCGGTGTCCACGCCCAGCAGCCGCAACCGCCGCGCCAGCGTCCCCAGATGCACGTCCAGCAGGAACCGCACCCGCGCGAACGGCACCGGCTGGGGCCACGACACCCCCTCCACCTCCACCGCCCGCCCCGGCACCGGCCTGTACCCCGCCCCCACCTCGCGCCCGCCGGCCCGCAGCACCCCCACCTCGGTCAGCGGCACCCCCAGCGACTGCACCAGGTGCCCCAGCGGCGCACCGGCGTCGCAGACCGCCCGCACCCGCTCCCCCCGGTGCCGCGGCCGCAGGAAGAACCGCAGCTCCGGGGAGAAGCGCACCACCACCTCGCGGCGTTCCACCCTCCGAGGATGGCACGCCCCGCCCTCGGCCGGATCCGGCCGGGAAGGCGCAGCGAACGGAGCGGAGAAAAAGAGCGGCGCCCCGGAGAACAACCGCGCGGCCTCCCCAATCCCGCCCGAGAAGGCCGAACGGCCGCGATGATCGTCCCCCCATTCTCCGGTAGGCTCCCGGACCACCCGCGAACCGGGCGCCGGCCGCGTCCGCGCCACCGGCACCCACGGCGAACTGCCCGCCCGCGACCCCCTGCACGCGAGCCTGGTCGACGCGCTGCGCATCGCCGGCGACCGCGGACAAGAACCGGCCGCGCAATGAACACCCGCCCGCGGCCGCCCTCACACCTGCCCCGGCGCACCCGACCCCGCACCGGCCACCCCCACCGACGCCGCCGCACGCGCACCCAGCACCGACGCCGCCAACCCCACCGGCACCGCCGCACCCACCACCACCGAGACCCGCACCCACGGCAGCGCCACCACCGCATCCGGAACCGACGCCACCGCACCCAAAGCCCCGAACACCACCCCCACCCCGACCCCCAGCACCGCACCCGTCACCGACACCACGACCCCCTCCGCCGCCAGCACCCCGCCCAGCGCCCCCCGCGACAACCCCAGCGCACGCAGCAGCGCGAACTCCCCCGCCCGCTCACCCGCCGACAGCGCCAACGTGTTCGCCGCCCCCAGCACCGCGATCACCACCGCCGCACCCGCCAGGCACACCACCACCACGAAGATCGAATCGAACAACCGGGAGAACTGCGCCCGCTGATCCGCCGCACTGGACACCTCCACCCCCGGGAAATCCGCCACCGCACCCAGCACCGCCCCCCGCAGCTCCGCACCGGCCACCCCGCCGGCGCCCCGCACCAGCAGCACCGCATCCCCCGCACCCGGGAACAGCACCCCGAAATCCCCCGGATCCACCGTCACCCCCGCCATCCCCCCGGGAGCCACCACCGCCGCCACCCGCACCCGCCGCTCACCACCGGGACCCGACACCGCCACAACGTCGCCCACCCCCACCCCCAGCCGCTCCGCCGCACCGGCCTCCACCGCCACCGCACCCGGCCCCACCCCGGCCAGATCCCCCTCCACCACCTCAGAAGAGACGTCCACCCCCACATCGGCGCCCACATACGCCGAGACCTCCACCCCCGCACCCCCCACGCTCCCGCGCCCGGTGCGCACCCGCACCACCCCGCCGACCCGCGGATCCTCCGCCAACCGCTCCGCCAGCGCCCCCGGCACCCGCCGCCCGTCCCCCGGACCCGGCCGCCCCTCCCCGCCGGCCACCGGGAACACCGCATAATCGGCCGGCAGCTCACGCGCCATCACCTGCACCAGCGTCGCCTGGATCGACGCCGCCGCCACCGCATACCCCCCGATCAGGCACGCCCCCACCGCCAGCGCCACCACCGCCGACGCGGCCCGCCGCGGAGCACGCACCACACCGTCGCACGCCAACCGCCACACCACCCACCGCCGGCCCGCGACCGCCCCCACCACCGAGGCCACCCGGCCCACCACCGCCGGCGCCACCGCCATCACCCCGAAAAAGCACAGCACACCCCCCACCGCCACCGCGCACATCGCCCCCGCACCCGGCTCCGCCACCGACCCCGCACCCGCCGCGACACCCGCACCCGCGAACCCCGCGGCCGCGACCACCGCCCGCGCCCGCCCCCACACCGGACCCGAACCGCCCGCCGCACCGGCGCGCAGCGCCTCCACCGGCGCCGTGCGCGTCGCCTCCCACGCCGGCCGCAGCACCGCACCCACCGTCGCGACCACCCCCGCCGCAGCACCCGCCGCCACCGGAACCGCGCCCACCACCGGCTCCACACCGCCCGACACGCCCGCCACCGCGCCGCCGCCCAGAACCAGCGCCCCCGCGGCCGCACCCGCACCCGCCGCGGCCCCCGGAACCGACGCCGCCGCCCCCAGCAGCACCGCCTCGCCCACCGCCGCCGCGAACACCTGCCCCCGGCCCGCACCCAGGCACCGCAGCAGCGCCGTCTCCCGCACCCGCCGCGCCGCCAGCACCGCGAACGTGTTCGACACCACCAGCACCGACACGAACAAGGCCACCCCCGCGAACAGCCCCAGCCCCGCCGACACCGAACGCGCCTGCACCCCGGCCTCCTCGGCCTGCACCTCACCGAACCGCCGGCCCGTCCACACCCGCGCCTCACCGCCCAGCACGCCGGCCACCGCATCGGCCACCCGCTCCTGGGACACCCCCTCCGCACCGCGCACCGCGATCTCGTCCAGCCCCCGCACCCCGGACACCTCCCGGGCCGCCCCGGCCTCCAGCACCACCGCGCCGCGCCGCAGCACCTCGGCCTCCACCCCGAAGTCCACCAGCCCGCTCACCCGGAACGACCGGGTGCGCCCCCCGGCGTCCACCACCCGCACCCCATCGCCCACCCCGAACCCGCCGGCCTCGGCGGTGGTGGTGGCCAGCGCCGCCTCACCCGGAGCCGACGGCAGCGCCCCCGCCGCCACCGGGAACCGCGACACCCGCCCGGGCGCGGCCAGCACCACCGCCGGCGCCTCGCCCAGCCGCCGCCCGCCCGGATCCAGCAGCACCGCGCTCCCCCGGGGCGTGCCGTCGGCGGCGGCGACCTCCTCCAGGCCCCGCACCGCCTCCAGCGCACCCGCCGGGATCCCGCCCGCCTCCTCGGCGGCGGCGACGGCGTCCACCCGTTCGGAGCCGCCCATCACCCGGGCGTCGAAATGCGCCCCCAGGCCGGCGGTGAACACCAGCGTCGCGGTGGTGAACATGGTGCCGAGGGCGATGGCGAGGGCGGTGGTGGCCAGGCGGGTCTTGTGCTGGCGCAGGCCGGCCAGGGTGGTGCGGAGCATGGGGTTTCAGGACTCCAGGGCGAGCAGGCGGTCGGTGACGGTCTGGGCGGTGGGGGCGTGCAGCTCGCCGGCGGGGCGGCCGTCGCGCAGGAACAGCACCCGGTCGGCGTGGGAGGCGGCCACCGGGTCGTGGGTGACCATCACGATGGTCTGGCCCAGCTCGCGGGCGGATTCGGCCAGGAAGGCCAGGACCTCGGCGCCGGAGCGGGAGTCGAGGTTGCCGGTGGGCTCGTCGGCGTAGACCACCTCGGGGGCCCCCAGCAGGGCGCGGGCGACCGCGACGCGCTGCTGCTGGCCGCCCGACAGCTTGGAGGGCAGGTGGCCCAGGCGGTCGCCCAGGCCGGTGACCTCGATGAGGCGGGCCAGCCGCGCGGCGTCGACGGGGCGCTTGGCGATGCGCGCGGGCAGGGTGATGTTCTGCTCGGCGGTGAGCATGGGCAGCAGGTTGAACGACTGGAAGATGAACCCGATGCGGTCGCGGCGCAGCCGGGTGAGCTCGCGGTCGCTCAGGCGGGTGATGTCGGTGCGGCCCAGGTGCACCGATCCGGCGGTGGGGGTGTCCAGTCCGGCCAGGCAGTGCATGAGGGTGGACTTGCCCGATCCGGAGGGGCCCATGATCGCGGTGAACGCGCCTCTTGCGAAGGCGGCGTCGACCTGGTGCAGGGCGTGCACGGCCGAATCGCCGGCGCCGTAGGTCTTGGACAACCCCCGCGCCGCCACCGCCGCACCAGAAGAAAGAGGAGGGGGCGGGGCGGTCTCCGCCGCCCGCCCGGCCGCGGCCCTCACCGCGAACCGCCCCCCACCACCGCGCGCCCGCGCTCCCGCGGCGCGTCCGCCGCCAGCAGCCACCGCAGCCCGCCCACACCCCGCAACCGCTCCACCAGCACACCCGCCGGCCCCGAACCCCACACCACCACCGGCACCGCCACCACCGCGCCCACGGCCAGCCCCACCAGCACATCGTGCGGGTAGTGCACCCCCACGAACACCCGCGAGAACGCCTCCAGAACGGCCAGCGGAACCACCACCGCCCCCGCCCACCGCCACGCCACCACCGCCGCCGCGGCCGCAGCCCCCGCCACCGCCGCATGGTTGCTCGGGAACGACCAGTCCCCCACCTCCGGACACGCAGCGATCGACGCCGCCGCATCCCACACCGCCCGGCACGGCCGGTCCTGCTCCACCACCGACTTCGCGGTCTCACTCACCAGATAGGCCGCCACCGCCGCCACCGGCCCCAGCAGCGCCGCACCCACCGCCCGCGCCCCCCACCGCCGCGAACGCCACCACACCGCCAGCATCACCGCCGCGAACCCCGCCAAAAGCAGGTCCGTCCCCGCCTCCGCCGCGCCCCGCACCCACTCCGGCGCCCCCAGGGCCCACCCGGTCACCGCCCGGTACCCCTCGGTACTGGCCCCACGCAACACATCCACCATCGACAACGGCACTCCAACCGATAGAACCGGCACGAACGCGGCCAGGCCGGCCGCGCCGCAACGAAGCTACGACCCCCCGCCCCCGCCCCGGATCCCCCCGACGCGCCCACCCGCCCACCCCTCCCGCCCCCCGCCCCTCACCCGAAAGTGCCGCCCACCGAACCGCCCACCACCACTTCCGGGCGAGACCGCCCCGCCGCCCCGCTAACCTCCAAGAAAGAAAAAGGCGGCCGGCACGGCCCGCCCCCGCACCACCACCACGACCGCCGACGGCGGACAAGGAGGAACCCCGTGATCAGGGTGGTCCTGGCCGACGACGAACCCCTCATCCGGGTGGGCGTGCGCACCATCTTGGACACCGACCCCGCCATCGAGGTCACCGGCGAAGCCGGCACCGGCCCCGAACTGGTCGAACTGGCCGCCCGCACCCGCCCCGACGTCGCCCTCCTCGACATCCGCATGCCCGGCGGCGGAGGCCTGGGCGCCGTCGCCCACGTCCGCCGCGCCTCACCCGGCACCGCCGTGGCCATGCTGACCACCTTCGGCAAAGACGACTACATCACCCGCGCCCTGGCCGAAGGCGCCTCCGGCTTCCTCCTCAAAGCCGGCGACCCCCGCGAACTCATCGCCGGCGTGCACGCCGTCGCCGCCGGCGGCGCCTACCTCTCCGCCAAGGCCGCCGCCCTCATGGCCCGCACAATGGCCGCCGCGGCCCGCCCCGACCCCGCCGCCGGCACCGCCGCCGCCCAGGTCGCCGCCCTCACCGACCGCGAACGCCAAGTACTCGCACTCCTCGGCCAAGGCCTGCCCAACGCCGAGATCGCCCGCCGCCTCCACCTCGCCGAAGACACCGTGAAAACCCACGTCAGCGCCGTCCTCGCCGGACTGGGCGCCGCCAACCGCGTCCAAGCCGCCGTCATCGCCCACCAGGCCGGCCTCACCCCCGCCTGACCCCCGCCCGGGAAGACGCCCCGGCCATGGGAGACTCCCCCCGTGCCCGACCACTCCCCCCGCCCCACCGCACGCGACCACATCGCCACCGCGTCCAGAACCGCCCTCGCGGCCATCCTGTGCACGGCGCTCCCCTGGTCCCTCTCCGCCCTCGCCTCCACAGCCGCCGCAGCCGCAGCAGCGGCACTCCTCCTGCTCACCGCACTCGCGGCCGCCTGCATCCCACGGCTGCGGGCGCCGTTCCGCCGAGCCCCCCTCGGCCCCGCCGGCGACCTGCTGCTGTTCGGCGCCGCAGTGGCCGCGGCCTGGTTCGCCTGGCCGGTACCGGCGGTGGTCGGCACGGCCGCACTGGCACTCCTCACCGCGGCGCTCCGCCGCAAGCGGTGGCGCGAACAGATCGCGCAGGCCCCGGGCGGAGGCCCCCTGAACAGGGCCGCCGTCCTGGCATGCGCAGCGCTCATCGCCGCCGGACTGGCCGCCCCCCAGTACTGGCGCCCGGCCGGCGACGCGGCACTGTGCGGGGCGCTCACCCCCCGCACCGGCGCCTCCCCCGACTGGCCCGACGGCCGGCCCCCGCAGACCGGCCCCGCCGCCGACGACCTCACCGGCGGCCACCACTCCCGCACCGAGGTACTGGAGCACCTGGCCGCCACCTTCACCGGCAACACCGCAATCGGGCCGCCCCGCTGGTCGATCCCGCTGTGGGCCGGCGTGGCCGCCGGCGACGCATCCAGACTCGTCATCACCGGCAGCGACGGCCTCGCCGCCTACACCCCCCACGACGGCGAGGTCCTGTGGAGCGCCCGCGCGGACTACCCCGCCTTCAAAGACCCCGAATCGGTCATCGCCGCAGACCGGCCCAGAAGCGGACGCGTCCACCTGGCCGGCGACACCGTGCTCGTCGAACTCCGGCGCGAGCACCCGACGCCCCCGCGGACCTCCCCCCACGACCACACCGAGACCCACCGGGCACTACTGGCCCTGGACGCCGACACCGGGCGGCGGATGTGGTGCTCACCCGGCCTGGCCGAAGCGGTCACCGACCCCCAGACCCCCGACCGGATCCTCGCCCGGCAACACGGACCCGCCCGGCAGTGGTCCGTCCTGGACCCGGCCACGGGCGACCGGGTCGCGACCCTGGACACCGCACCGGTCGGGCCGCTGCGCCCCCCGGAGGAGCAGAAGGCCGCAGCCGACACCGAACCGCCCCAGGGGATCGCCGCCGGAGGAGGGCACGCCGCCGCATGGAACGGCGCGGACCTGGCCGTGTACGACCTCGACGACGGCAGCCTGCTGTTCACCCGGCGCATCTCCCTACCGCCGGCCGAAGAGGGCACTGTCGCCTCAGAGCTGGAGCAGGCCGGCCCCGCGATCTCCAACGTCGCCATGGGAGACGGCCACGGCCCCGCGGTCATCGTGAGCGCGCAGGGATACCAGCGAAGCGACTGGCGCGGCGAGCTCCGCTCCCTCCCCGGCAGCGGCGCCACGCTGACGGCCTATGACGCCGACGGCGGCGTGCGGTGGCGAAACGCCCCCCACCGCGACGACCCGGGCTCCGCAGCGGCGAGAACCCTGGAGTACATCGCAGACCCCCGCGTCGTCCAGGCCTGCGGCGAACGCGTGATCATGACGCAGACGCAGAGCATCGGCGCCGACGAAGGCCGAATCGTCACCGCCTTCGAAGAGCCGATGGACGACCCGCAGCGCATCGGCTCCCACATCTTCCCCGCCGAAGGCGACCTGCGCGCCGTCGACTGCGAGAAGGGGACCGTCGTCGACGGCCCCGCCCCCGAAACGGAATCAGAGATCGACCCCGTTCTCGACATCGAGTTCGACATCATCGGACTGCCCGGGGCGATCGCGGCCGCCTCCCCAGGCCCCCTGGACCGCCACCACCGGCCCACCCCTTCACTGACCGTCGTCTTCGACCTGCCATAGCCGCACGGCACCCGCCCACCGGCCCGCATCGGCCGCCCCCGCACCGGGTAGACCCCCGAACACCGCAACGGAAAAAAAGGGGGGACAGGCCATGGGCGGCGCCCTGCACGGCAAGAACATCGCGATCCTGGCCACCGACGGAGTCGAGCGCGCCGAACTCCAGCAGCCCAAAAAGGCCGTCGAAGACGCCGGCGCCCGCACCGAGCTCGTCTCCCTGCGCACCGGCGCCATCCAGGCCATGGACGCCGACATCCACCCCTCCGCGACCTTCCAGGCCGACCGCGACGTCACCGACGCCGACCCCGGCGACTACGACGCGCTCATCGTCCCCGGCGGCACCGCCAACCCCGACCGGCTCCGCGCCGCCCCCGCCGCCGTGGAATTCGTCCGCGCCTTCATCGACGCCGCCAAACCCGTCGCCGCGATCTGCCACGGACCCTGGATCCTCGTCGAAGCCGACGCCGTCCGCGGCCGGACCCTCACCTCCTACCCCAGCATCCGCACCGACATCCGCAACGCCGGCGGCACCGTCGTCGACGAACAGGTCGTCACCGACCACCCCATCACCACCAGCCGAAACCCCGACGACCTGCCCGCCTTCTGCGCCCGCATCACCACCGAATTCGCCCGCTGAAACACCCGCCCCAACACACCCCGGACCCCGCCGCCCGCCACAATGGGGGCATGCCCCGACCACGCACCTGCCCCTGCGGACACCCCCGCCCCTACACCGGCTGCTGCGCACCCCTGCACAACGGCCGCCCCGCCGCCACCGCCGAAGAACTCATGCGCTCCCGCTACACCGCCTACGCCCTCGGCCACACCCCCCACCTCCTGCGCACCTGGCACCCCCGCACCCGCCCCGCCCACATCGACCTCGACCCCCGCACACACTGGACCGGCCTGAACATCCACACCACCACCGGCGGCACCGCCTTCCACACCGAAGGCACCGTCGACTTCACCGCCCACTACCTCGACGGCCCCCTCCCCCTCACCCTCCGCGAGAACAGCCGCTTCCTCCGCCACCACGGCCACTGGACCTACCTCGACGCCCACCCCTGACACCGCCCCCGCACCGCGCACCCGCCCCTCCACGCCCTAAGGTGCCCTAACGGGCGACGGCGCACCGCCCCGCCCCCACCACCCCCGAGGAGGCGAACGTGCACGGCACCGCAGAACGACTGACCGCCGCCCTGGGCCCCGAACAGGTCACCACCGACCCCGCCCTCACCACCGGCTACGCCCACGACGAAGCCGAATGGGCCCCCCACGGCACCCCCGCCGCCCTCATCCGCCCCCGCGACGCCCACGACGTCGCCACCACCGTCGCCATCTGCGCCGAAACCCGCACCCCCCTGGTCGGCCGCGGCGCCGGAACCGGCCTGTCCGGCGCCGCCAACGCCGCCGACGGCTGGATCGTCGTCTCCTTCGAACGCATGAACCGCGTCCTGCACATCGACACCGCCCAGCAGACCGCCACCGTCCAACCCGGCCTCATCAACGACCACCTCCGCGCCGCCGCCGCCGAACACGGCCTGTGGTACCCCCCCGACCCCGCCTCCTCCCCCTGGTCCACCATCGGCGGCAACGTCAACACCAACGCCGGCGGCCTGTGCTGCGTCAAATACGGCGTCACCCGCGACTACGTCCTCGGCCTGCAAACCGTCACCGCCGACGCCGCCACCGTCCGCCTCGGCCGCACCACCGCCAAAGGCGTCACCGGCTACGACCTGTGCGGACTCATGGTCGGCTCCGAAGGCACCCTCGGCCTCATCACCGAGATCACCCTGCGCCTCATCCCCGCCCCCGCCACCGCCCCCCACACCGTCATCGGCCACTTCCACACCCTCGCCGACGCCGGCCGCGCCACCGCCGCCATCACCGCCGACGGCATCACCCCCTCCGCCCTCGAACTCATCGACCGCCCCTGCCTCCAAGCCGTCGACGACTGGAAGAACATGGGCCTGGCCACCGAAGGCGACGTCCTCCTCCTCGCCCGCACCGACACCCCCGACCCCACCGGATCCGACCAGGCCGACCGCATCGAAGAACACTTCCGCGCCAACGGCGCCGGCTACGCCGCCCGCTCCACCGACCCCGAAGAAGCCGAAGCCCTCTTCCAGGCCCGCCGCCTCGCCTACCCCGCCCTCGAACGCCTCGGCCCCCTGCTCACCGAAGACGTCTGCGTCCCCCGCGCCCTCCTGCCCGACATGCTCCAGCGCATCGAGGCCGCCGCGAAACGCCACGACACCCGCATCGCCAACATCGCCCACGCCGGCGACGGCAACCTCCACCCCCTGTTCATCGTCCCCGCCGACGACACCCCCGCCAGGCACCGCGCCCAGAACGCCTTCGACGACATCGTCGACGACGCCCTCGCCCTCGGCGGCACCGTCACCGGCGAACACGGCGTCGGCCTGCTCAAAAAACGCGGCGCCGCCACCGAACTCGGCCCCGACGTCCTCGCCATGCACCGCGCCGTCAAAACCGCCCTGGACCCCCACAACATCCTCAACCCCGGAAAAATCTTCGACTGACCCCCAGAACCCAAAAAAAAAGGGGGGCGGCGCCCCCGGGCCCCGCCCCGGAAACACCGCCCCCGCAACCGAAGACTCAAACACCCAACCGGTACACCGGCCACCGCGCCACGACCACCAGCCCGGCCCGCTCCGCCGCACCGGCCACCACCGCATCATCGAACTCGCGCACCACCAGCGACCGCACCGCCGGAACATCACCGGCCAGCGACCCCGCACACCCCGCGATCCCCGCCGCCAACCGCTCCGCGTCCACCCCGTGGTGCACCACCTTGCCCACCGCCGCCGCCCCGCCCGCGTCCACCAGCACCGGCAGCTGCGCCAGCAGCACACCCCCCTCCAGCACATCGAACACCGGAGCCTCCCGCACCCCCTCCACACCCGAGGTGTCCAAGAAGTCCGCCACATCATCGGCGTCCCACTCCGCCTCGAACGGATGCAGCACCGCATGCTCGGCGTACAACCGCGCATAGGCCTCCAGCAGCTCCTCACCCACCTCCTCCACCCGCCGCACCCGCACCGCCGGCAACCCCCCGGGCGCCGACCACCCCGCCAGATCGGCCACCCCCCAGTCCCGGCCCTCCTCCCGCAGCACCACCGCACCCAGCCGACCCGCCACCACCGCATCGACCTCAGGCATCCCCGGCGACCACACCACACCCCCGTGCCCCAGCGCCCGCGCCCGCTCCGCAGCAGCCCCCACCAGCACCTCCACCGCAGCCAGCTCCGCCTCACCCACCACCGGAACCGCACCGCCCCCCGCGACCAGCCCCGCCTCCAAAGACGCCAGCGCCCACTGCACATGCGGCTCGCCATCGCGCCCGTCCGGCTCCAGCAAGGTCGCCCACCCCACCAGCTCACCACCGCGCCGCGCCACCACCGTGCCCAGCGACGCACACCCCTCCCCCGCGCCCTCCGGCCCCGCAGCGGCCTCCACACCCACCGACGCCCACACCTCGCCCACCAGACGCTCATCGGCCCCCGGATCGACGTCCAGCACCACACTCAGACCCTCGCCCATGACCCCCGCACTCCCTTTCACCACACGAAAACGGCCCGCAAACCCTAACCGCGCCCCACCACCGCCCCGACCGTGCTAGCCTCACAACCTCGCGGCGACCCGGACCTGCGCGACGCAGGGCCGTGCCGGACACCGGCCCGGGGCCCGCCCCTGGCCGTCATCCACCACACGCACGGCCGACCGCCAGGGAGCCCCCTCTCTCATGCGCCTGTACCGCGCGGTGTTCGCCAACGGGCTGCACCGCCACGCCACCTACCGCGCCGCCACCGCCGCCGGCCTGCTCACCAACACCGCCTTCGGCCTCATCAACGCCGGCGTCCTCCTCGCCCTCTTCGACGCCCGCCCCCGCATCAACGGCTACGACGCCGCAGACGCCATCACCCACGTCTTCATCACCCAGGCCCTCCTCGCCCCCACCGCCATCATCGGCCCCCCACTCGACCTCGGCGAACGCATCCGCACCGGCGACATCACCACCGACCTCCTGCGCCCCGCCCACCCCCTCGTCTGGTGGCTCGCCGACGACCTCGGCCGCGCCGCCTTCCAGACCGCCTTCCGCGGCGCACCCACCTTCACCGCCGGCGCCCTCCTCCTCCCCCTGGACCTGCCCGCCCACCCCGCCACCTGGGCCGCCTTCACCACCGCCGCCACCCTCGCCGTCCTCATCGGCTTCGCCCTGCGCTACCTCTTCGCCCTCGCCGGATTCTGGCTCCTGGACACCCGCGGCCTGGCAAGCCTCCTCTTCCTCGCCGGCCCCGCCTTCTCCGGCGTCCTCCTGCCCCTCGTCCTCTTCCCCGACCCCCTCGCCACCGCCATGCGCGCCCTGCCCTGGGCCTCCATGATCCAATTCCCCGTCGAAGTCCTCCTCGGCAAACACACCCCGCCCGACCTCGCCGCAGGCCTCGCCCAGCAGGCCGCCTGGGCCGCCGCCCTACTCGCCCTGGGCGCCCTGGCCACCACCCGCGCCACCCGCAAGACGGTGATCCAAGGTGGCTGACACCACCGCCGACACCCGCCGGCCCGCACCCCCCGCCCGCACCTACCTCCGCCTCACCTGGACCTGGTCCCGCGCCATGGCCCAATACCCCCTCTCCCTCCTCCTGCTCGGCCTGGCCCAGTCCCTCAGCGTCACCATCGAACTCACCGCCGTCCTGGTCGTCTTCGGCCACGCCCGCACCCTCGCCGGCTTCACCCCCACCGAAGCACTCCTGGTCTACGGCCTCGCCGGAACCGCCTTCGGCACCGCCGACCTCCTCATCGGCCAGGTCGAACGCCTCGGCGCCCACATCCGCTCCGGCGCCTTCGACACCATGCTCATCCGCCCCGTCTCCCCCCTGGTCCAACTCGCCGCCGACGAGTTCTCCCCCCGCCGCCTCGGCAAGGTCCTCCCCGCCCTCGCCTGCCTCACCTACGCCCTGGCCACCGCCGGCATCGACTGGACCCCCGCCCGCGCCCTCACCCTCCCCCTCCTCATCGCCTCCGGCGCCGCCATCTGCTGCGCCACCTGGCTCCTCGGCGCCTGCCTGCAGTTCTTCATCGCCGAAGCCCGCGAAGCCGCCAACTCCATCACCTACGGCGGCAAGGCCCTCACCGAATACCCCCTCGCCGTCTTCGGCGCCGACACCGCCCGCTGGGCCACCTTCGCCCTGCCCCTGGCCTTCGTCTCCTGGCAGCCCGCCCTCTACCTCCTCGACCGCCCCGACCCCACCGGCCTGCCCGACCAGCTGCGCCACGCCGCCCCCGCCGCCGCCCTCCTGCTCTCCGCCCTGGCCGCCCTCGCCTGGCGCACCGGCCTGCGCCACTACCGATCCACCGGAAGCTGACCCATGACCACCCCGCCCGCCATCCGCGCCGACGGCCTCGGCCGCGACTTCACCCTCACCACCGGCCCCCTGCTGCGCCGCACCCGCACCACCGCCACCGCCGTCCGCGACGTCACCTTCACCATCGCCCCCGGCGAGACCGTCGCCTACCTCGGCCCCAACGGCGCCGGAAAATCCACCACCATGAAGATGCTCACCGGCATCCTCGCCCCCACCCGCGGCCGCCTCATCGTCCTCGGCCTGCACCCCTCACGCCGCCGCACCGCCCTGGCCGCCCGCATCGGCGTCGTCTTCGGCCAGCGCACCACCCTGTGGTGGGACCTCCCCCTGCGCGACAGCCTCGCCCTCACCCGCCACCTCTACCGCGTCCCCGCCGCCGCCCACACCGCCCGCCTCGACCACCTCACCCGCGCCCTGGACCTCGCCCCCTTCCTGCGCACCCCCGTCCGCCAGCTCAGCCTCGGCCAGCGCATGCGCGGCGACCTCGCCGCCGCCCTCCTGCACGACCCCGACCTGCTCATCCTCGACGAACCCACCATCGGCCTGGACATCGTCTCCAAGACCGCCATCCGCGAATTCCTGCTCGACCTCAACGCCCGCCGCAACACCACCATCCTGCTCACCACCCACGACCTCGGCGACGTCGAACGCCTGTGCCGCCGCGTCATCCTCATCGACCACGGCACCCTCGCCTACGACGGCGACCTCGACGGCCTGCGCGCCCTCGCCCCCGCCCCCCGCACCCTCGTCGTCGACCTCCAGCACCCCGCCGACCCCCTCGACCTGCCCGGCACCCGCCACCTCCGCACCCAGGGCCCCCGCCAATGGCTCGAACTCACCGGCCCCCCGGCCCCCGCCATCGCCGAGGCCGCCGCCCGCCACCCCATCGCCGACCTCGCCCTGCACGACCCCGGCATCGAAGACGTCCTCGCCCGCCTCTACCGCCGCCCCGGTCCCGCTGTCACCCATGGCCGCTAGGTTCGCCCACCGGAACCAGGCACACCGCCGACCATGAACGGACCCCCCATGACCGACCAGCTGAAGGTGTCCCTCGACACCCGCGAGGACCGGACCCTCCGCGGCCACGTGCACATCCACAACCCCGACACGGCCTACTTCCCCACCGAACCCGAGTTCGCGGCACAGATCCTCATGGACGCCTGGCCCCGCCCCCGCCACGTCCTGGAAGAACACCCCTCCGCACAGGACCCCTCCACCGCCGACGCGATGATCAAACGCCTCTGGGACGCCTTCCTCGGCGAGAACGTGCGCACCGACGCCGACCGCCACGTCCTGGACCCGCGGACCCTGCGGCCGCGCGAACCCCGGATCACGGTGGACGACGCCTACAAGGGCCGCCTCCACCCCTTCGGCGGAACCGGATCCGACACCAGATCGCACACCGTCCAACTCGCCCCCGCCCCGGAGAGGTTCGCCGAACTCACCCGGGAGATCGTGCTCTCCTACCGGCTGGGGGCCGGGCGCAACCTGCCGAACGGGGCCGACCCCCGCGACCTGTCCGGCGAGGAACTGGACGAACTGCTGGACGGCCCGCCGGAGACCCTCCCCAGCGCCGAATTCACCATCGAGGTCAGCGACGCACGCTACCTGGAGCCGCTGGAGGTGCCCCGGCTGATCTCCACCGCGTTCACCGGCGGACTCCCCTTCATGCCCTGAGAACTCCGGCCCCGCGCCCCGGGCGGGCGGCCCCGCGGCCGCCCGCCCGGGGCGCCGGCGGCCTAGCGGGAGTCCTCCACCAGCGCCGCCACCACCTCCGGCGGCGCCGACTCCGGCGAACCCGCCGAATACGGCGGACGCGGATCGTACTCGATGCCCAACTGCACCATCTGCGCGAACAGATCGCCCTCGATCCGCCCCGCCAGCTCCAAGGCCATGTCCACCCCCGCCGACACCCCCGCCCCGGTCACGTACTTGCCGTCCTGCACCACCCGCTCGCGCACCGGCACCACCCCGTACCCGGCCAACCGGTCCATCGCCGCCCAGTGCGTCGTCGCCCGCCGCCCCTCCAGCAGCCCCGCCGCCGCCAGCACCAGCGACCCCGTGCACACCGACACCGTCCACGAACTGCCCGCATCGGCCTCCCGCAGCCACTCGTGCAGCGGCCCCGGCTCCATCAGCGCCTCCTGCCCCGGCCCGCCCGGAACCAGCACGATGTCCGCCGCCCCCGCCTCCGCCAGCGACACATCGGCCACCACCCCCAGCGCACCGGTGTCGGTGCGGACCGGCCCCGGCCGCTCCGCCGCCAGCACCGTCTCCGCCCCCGGCAGCCGGGACAGCACCTCATAGGGCCCCACCACGTCCAACCCGGTGAACCCCTCGAACAGCACGATGACGATACGCATCCACTCCACCTCTCTCCGTAGTTGACGGCGGCCGCACGCCGCCGCACGGGAACGGCCCCGCGGCCGCCCCCACACCTCACCCCGCCGGCCGGAACCGCTCCCGGTACTGCGCCGGCGAACACCCCAACCGCCGCACGAACGCCCGCCGCAGCGCCTCCGGCGTCCCGAAACCGCACGCCCGCGCCACCGCCGCCACCCCGTCGGAGGACTCCTCCAGCGCCCGCCGCGCCGCCTCCAGCCGCACCCCCTCCACGAACCGCCCCGGAGTCACCCCCACCTCCCCGGCGAACACCCGCGCGAACTGCCGCGGCGACAGACCCGCCCGCCCCGCCAGCGCCTCCACCGACAGATCCGCCCCCGGGTTCTCCGCGATCCAGTGCTGCAGCTCCCGCACCGGCGGCCGCCGCGCCTCCTGCGCCGACAGCACCGCACTGAACTGCGCCTGCCCTCCCGGCCTGCGCAGATACATCACCAGGTAGCGCGCCACCGCAGCCGCCGCCTCCCGCCCCGCGTCCTCCTCCACCAGGGCCAGCGCCAGATCGATCCCCGCCGTCACCCCCGCCGACGTCGACACCCGCCCGTCCCGCACGAAGATCGGATCCGGATCCACCCGCACCTCCGGGAACCGCCGCGCCAGATCCGCGCAGAGGTCCCAGTGCGTCGTCGCCCGCCGCCCCGCCAGCAGCCCCGCCTCCGCCAGCAGGAACGCCCCCGAGCACACCGACGCCACCCGCCGCGCCCGCCCCGCCCGCTCCCGCAGCCAGGCCACCACCCGCCCGTCGGGCGCCTGCGTCCCCGGGCCGCCCGGCACCACCAGCGTGTCCCCCGGCCCCGCCTCCTCCAGCGCCGCCTCCGGCAGCAGCCGGAGGCCGCTGGAGCAGCGCACCGCCGCACCGCCCGGCGAAGCCGACACCACCCGGTAGCCCGGCGCCGCCCTGCGCCCCGCCAGGAGCGCGCCGGCGATCGAGAACACCTCCGCCGGACCCGTCACGTCCAGGCTCTGCACGCCCTCGAAGAGCGGGACCACCACTGTGCGCTCACCCATGGGACCGATACTGGCGCGCCCCGCCCGTGGCGGCAATGCCGAGCACCCCACCTTTCCTGCCATCACCCCCGGACCGGCGTTGCACCTTGCCCCCGAACCCACCGAAAAATAGGGTTGACCTGCATAAACAAAAGGAGCGACCCGCCACGGCCCCAAGCCCGCCGCCCCGCCCCACCAACCCGACAAAACAGACGAACACCACCCCGGCCCCAAGAAACCCCAGCCGTACTAGGCTCGGCACCGCCACACCCCGACCAAGGAGGACCCGGTGCCCCAAGAGGCCTGGAAGCGCAAGGAACTCACCGTCGGCCAAGTCGCCGAACGCAGCGGCGTCGCCGTCTCGGCCCTGCACTTCTACGAACGCCAAGGCCTCATCCGCAGCCGCCGCACCGCCGGCAACCAGCGCCGCTACACCCGCGACACCCTCCGCCGCCTCGCCTTCATCCGCGTCTCCCAGCGCGTCGGCATCCCCCTCGCCCGCATCCGCACCGCCCTGGAGAGCCTCCCCGACGAACGCACCCCCACCACCCAGGACTGGGCCCGCCTCTCCAGCACCTGGCACACCGAACTCAACGCCCGCATCGAACAGCTCCAGCGCCTCCGCGACGACCTCACCGACTGCATCGGCTGCGGCTGCCTCTCCCTCGAACGCTGCGCCCTCTCCAACCCCCACGACGAACTCGCCGCCCAAGGCCCCGGCCCCCGCCGCCTCCTCACCCCCGGCCTCGACGACCCCGAACCCCGCACCGCCCCCGACGAGACCCCCACCGGCTGCTGCGCCTGACCCCCGCCCACCGCAACAGGCCGCACACCCGCGCGGGGCCCGCCGGAACACCCCGGCAGGGCCCCGCCCGCACATACGAGACCCCGCTCACCCCCGCCCCCGCAGCGGCTCCAACTCCCCCGCATCCGCCACCCGCCGCAACCGCACCCGCCCCGGACCCGGCGCCCGCGCGTACACCCGCACCAGAACCCCGCCCCCCGCATCCACCGCCGCGACCCAGCACGACCCCGACTCCACCACCACCGACGCCAGCTCCCGCCCGTCCACCTCCACCACACCCTCCGACCACACCGCCCCCTCGCCCAGCGACAGCGCCCCCGCCCCCAGCGGATCCCGCGCACGCAATTCCATCAACGCCCTCTCGGCGCACAGGCCCCGCAGCACCCGCCCACCGGCCCCCTCCGCCCCCGGCCACAGCCGCGTCGCCACCTCCAGCTCCGGACCCGCGTCCGCCCCCTCCGGCGTCGACCCGAAGTCCACCACCGCCCGCGTCGGCACCCCCGACACCGGATCGGCGCTCAACGAGCTCACCCGCGCCCGGCGCACCTCCCCCACCGGCACGTACAGCGGAATCGCCGCCACCAGACCCGCAAGATCACCCGTACTCACCGACACCCCGCCGCACATCCGACAAAAACCTTCCAATGAACATTGTCATGGTCTACGCTCCGGTGACACCGGCCACAACCCACCGGTAACAAACACCCGGCACCACCCCCAAGGAGCCGACCCATGACAACACGCCACCACACCACCGCCCACTCCACCGACGGCACCCCCCTCCACATCGAGACCATCGGCCCCGACAACGCCCCCACCATCGTCCTCGCCCACGGCTGGACCTGCTCCACCCCCTTCTGGGCCCCCGTCATCAACCACCTCCCCACCGACCTCCGCATCGTCCTCTACGACCAGCGCGGCCACGGCCGCAGCCACCGCCCCACCGACCGCACCGCCTACACCACCACCGCCCTCGCCGACGACCTCACCACCGTCCTCCAGACCACCCTCCCCAACGACACCCCCGCCGTCATCGCCGGCCACAGCATGGGCGGAATGACCATCATGGCCGCCGCAGACCGCCCCGCCCTCCGCAACCGCGCCGCCGCCATCGCCCTCATCAGCACCGGAGCCACCCGCCTCCCCCACACCTCCACCGTCCTCCCCCTCTTCCCCACCGACAGCACCCCCCGCGCCGCACTCCACCGCCTCGCCCTCACCGCCCCCCTCCCCCTCGGCCCCAGAAACCCCCTCACCACAGCCGCCATCCGCTACATCACCATGGCCCCCCGCTCCAACCCCGCCATGACCGACGTCTGCGCCCGCATCGTCCACGACTGCCACCCCACCGCCCGCGCCCACTGGGGACACGTCCTCGGCAACCTCGAACTCACCCACCGACTCCCCCGCCTCGACATGCCCGCCACCCTCATCCACGGCGCCAAAGACCGCCTCATCCCCATCACCCACGCCCACCACCTCCACGAAACCCTCCCCGACGCCCGCGAACTCATCGAAATCCCCGACGCCGCCCACATGACCCCCCTCGAAGCCCCCCGCACCGTCGCCCACGCCCTCACCCGCCTCGCCCGCACCCACCTCGCCCCCGCCGACGACCAGAAGGCGCAGGCCCACGCATGACCACCCGCCACCCCGCCCTCAACGGAAAAACCGCCGTCATCACCGGAGCCGCCCGCGGCCTCGGCTCCCTCCTCGCCCGCAAACTCGCCGACCAAGGCGCCCACCCCGCCCTCGTCGGCCTCGAACCCGACCACCTCGCCGCCACCGCCGCCCAATGCGGCCCCACCGCCACCCACTGGGAAGCCGACGTCACCGACGGGCCCGCCCTCACCACCACCGCCGAAGCCATCGAAGCCCACCACGGCACCATCGACATCGTCGTCGCCAACGCCGGCATCGCCACCGGAGGCCCCTTCACCGACACCCACCCCGAAGCCTTCGACCGCGTCATCGAAGTCAACCTCCTCGGCAGCATCGCCACCGCCCGCGCCTTCCTCCCCGCCCTCCAGCGCAGCCGGGGCCACTACCTCCAGATCGCCTCCCTCGCCGCCCTCACCCCCGCCCCCCTCATGGCCGCCTACTGCTCCAGCAAGGCCGGCGTCGAAGCCTTCGCCCACGCCATCCGCCCCGAAACCGCCGTCCACGGCGTCACCACCGGCATCGCCTACCTCTCCTGGACCGACACCGACATGGTCCGCGGAGCCGACGCCGACGACGTCCTCCGCGAACTCCGCTCCCGCCTCCCCTGGCCCCTCAACAAGACCCACCCCCTCCCACCCGCCGCCGACAACATCGTCACCGGCATCGCCCGCCGCTCCCCCCACGTCTACGGCCAGCCCTGGCTCCGCGCCCTCCAAGGAGCCCGCGCCGCACTCCCCGGCATCGTCGCCGCCTTCGGCCCCCGCGAAATCCGCCGCCTCCAACCCCGACTCGAAGCCACCGCCGCCCAGCGCGCCCACGCCGTCGGCGCCGGAGGCCGCGCCGACCTCGCCGCCCGCACCCGCAAAAAGAAGAGCGCCGCCCGCAGCGGACGACGCGAAACCACGACCCCGGCCGGCACCGCCGACCGCTGAACACCACCGGACCGCCGCGCCCCGCCGGGGCGCGGCCGCCCCTCACACCCCCGCGGCCTCGTCGCGCCCCCGGCACGCCAGCGCATCCGCCCGCTCGTTCCCCGGATGCCCCGCGTGCCCCTTCACCCACCGCCACTCCACCTCGGACCGGGACGCCGCCTCGTCCAGCCGCCGCCACAGGTCCTCGTTCTTCACCGGCGCCTTCCCCGAGGTCCGCCACCCGTTCCGCTTCCACCCGTGCACCCACCGGGTGATCCCGTCCCGCACATAGGTGCTGTCGGTGTGCAGCACCACCGGCACCGGCCGGGTCAGGCTCTCCAGCGCGACGATCGCCGCGGTCAGCTCCATCCGGTTGTTGGTGGTCTCCGCCTCGCCCCCGTACAGCTCCTTCTCGTGCCGCCCCCAGCGCAGCAGCACGCCCCACCCGCCCGGACCGGGGTTCCCCTTGCACGCCCCGTCGGTATAGATCTCCACCCGGCCCGCGTCACGCTCGATCGACATGCCCGGCAATCTACAGCCGGCGCGCACCGCCGGGCGCCCGCGGCCGCACCGGGCGGACTCCGGGGCGGCGGCCGCCCGGCGGGGGAGAGGGCGGTGTCCCGACAGCCCCGCGGGGTTCCGCCCGCGGGGGAGAACGGCCCCGCCTTCCAACGGGCCGCGAGCGGCCCGCCGGCCGGAGCCGCGGTCCGGGTCGGCGCCGGTGCGGCCCGGCCTCCGGTCCTCGGGCGGAGCCGCCGCAGACCCCCGTACCGACCGGTCCCTACGGCGACCGCGGAGCGTAACGCCGGGAGTGCCCGCTATGCGGGGAAGCGGCAGCCATAGGCAATGAGGGCGGCGTAGCCGCTCCTTCCTGGTTGGTTTTCTTCTTTTTTGTTGAAGACGGAAACCAGTGCCTTTACGACGTAGATTTTTATAGTGGAAAGAGTGCCGCAGCGCGCCCTCACCGGTCCGCCCCAGGATTCCGCCCCGCCCGCGCCCCCGGAGCGGCCGGGCGGCCCCGGACACCGGAACGGGGCGCCGCCCCATCGCGGCGCCCCGCCCTCGCGGTCCCCTCTCCCCCGTTCAGCCCCCGTGCGGGGTGACGATGGCGGTCGGCACCGCCCTCCCCGGCTCGGCGCACATCATGTCCTGTCCCCCGGTCGACCCGTACACCCCGGGGTCGTCCTCGAACCGCAGGTACAGCCGGATGCCCGAGACCGGCCGCGGGTCGCACTCCTCCTCCGGGTAGTTCGCCGGGTTGGGCTGGCGCACCACCAGGTCGGCGCGGCCGCCGGGCGCGACCGTGAACGGCTCCGGCGGTTCGGAGTCGTAGTGACCCCAGTCCCCCACCCGCTCGCCGTACGGGCCGTCCACCCAGTGCATCGGCAGCGGCGCATAGATCGTGCACGGCTCCTCCCCCGCGCCGCCGCCCATGACCCGCTGCATCGCGAACCGGATGTAGTCCGTCCCCGCCGCGGCCTCCCGGCCCTCGTAGATCAGCTTGAAGTCGCTCGACTCGCAGCCCCGGAGCCCCTCGGCGCCGCCCGCCGACGCCGCCGGCGCCGCCGCCAGCAGCAGCGGGGCGGCCGCCCCGGCCGCCACCGCCGCCCCCAGAACCCGGCGCCGCATCCCCGATCCGCTGAACCCCATGGCACGCTCCTCCGCTCTCCGCCTCACGCACAGTGGGACGGCCGCCTCCCCGCCGGGGTTCGCGCAGCTCACCATGGCGCCCCGACCCGAACCGGACACCCGCCCGGGTGAACCCGGAGCCCTCCCGCGCGTCCCCGCCCCGAAGCCCGGGACCGGCCCCGGCGGCGCTCGGCGCGGAGAGCCGGGAAACCGTCGCGCATGTTCTCGGTACTGCAGAACGTGGCGATCGACTGCACGGACGCCTACGGACTCGCCCGCTTCCGGAGTGGTGTGACCGGCCGCCCGCTGCACCCGGAGGACGGGCCCGGCTCCCCGGAGACCCAGGTGCTGCTTCCGGAGGGGCCGGTGCTCCACTTCGACCAGGTGCCCGAGGCCAAGGCGGCCGAGAACCGGATCCACCTGCGCCTGCGCCCCGAGACCTCGCGCGACCGGGAGGTGGAGCGGCTGCTGGGCCTCGGGGCCGCCTTCGTCGCCGACCACCGGAACCCCGACGGTTCGGGATGGGCGGTCCTCGCCGACCCCGAAGGCAACGGGTTCTGCGTCCTGCGCAGCGAGTCCGACCGGGCCGCCTCGGGCTCCTGGCCTCCGCCCGCCGGGACGGGCGGCGGCGTCCGCGGAGCGCCGGTCTCCGCCGCGGCGCCACTGTCGGCCCCGCCCCCTACCCTCTGCGCACCACACGATCAGAAGCGGACCTTGGAGGCAGAGGCGATGGCGGACGATTCGGCGGGGGCGGGCGGCGGCCACCGGGCGCGGCGGGCGGCGTTCGGGGTGTTCGCCGAGCGGTCGCGGGAGGGCGACCACCGGGCGGCCCTGGCCGCCGCGCGGGAGATCCACGACGAGGTGCCCGCCGCCGGGGATCCGGACCTGCGCGGCGTGGCGCTGAACTGCGCCGGTCTGGCGCTGTTCGAGCTCGGCGGGTTCGCCGCCGCGGTGGAGTCGCACCGTCGCGCCGAGGAGCTGAGCCGGCGGACCGACGTGCGCGGGTTCGCCGCGATGCGGGCCGCCCTCGCCGGGATCGCGGCCGGCGAGTCCGTCGCCTATCCGCAGCTCTGGGAGGCCGACTCCGCCCCCGGCCGACTGGCCGCGCTCGCCCGCAGCGAGCACCCGCACCTGGCCCCGGCGGCCGGTGCCGAGCTCGGCCGGCTGCTCCGCGGCGAGCGGCACTTCCTGGCTGCGATCCGGGCCTACCGGGCCGTGGTCGACTCCGGCCACCCCTGGTTCCGGCCGCGGGCCGCCGCGTCCCTGGCCGAGCTGCTGCGCGAGGCCGGCGACCGCGAGGGCGCCGCCCGGCTCCTCGACCGCACCCGCCCCGAGGCCGATGCGCCCGACGCGGTCGACCTGGCGCTGGCCCCGCTGGACGACCCGGAGGGGCCGCCCTTCTGGCTCGCCCCGGTCCGGCCCGGCCTCGCCCGCCACCGCGCCGGCGACCCGGACGCCGCCCGCGCCGAGCTGCGCGCCGTCGCCGCCGGCGACTGGCGGCACGCCGCGAACCAGGCCCGCACCGCGCTCGCCGGCATCGAGCTGCGGCACGGCGATCCCGCCGCCGCCCGCCGGCTCCTGGCCGGCGTCGCCGAGACCGCCGACTTCACCCACGGCCCGCGCGCGGCCATCGCTCTGGCCGTCCTGGACGCCGCCGAGGCCGCGCCCTCGGACACCTCCGCGGCCGCCGACCCGGTCGGTGCGCTCGCCCGCTACCTGACCCGCGACCCGGACGCGGCGGCCGCCCTGGAGGCGCTGGCCCAGGACGGGCACCCGTCGGCCGGGGCGGCCGCGGCCCTCCTCGGCGACCTGCTCGACGGCGGCGGGCCCGGGTCGGAGGCGGCCTCCTGGCAGGCCCGGGCCGCACGGTCCGGGGACCGGACGGCGGCCGGCTACACCGCCTACCTGACCGCCGTCGACCCGGCGCTGTGGGACGACGCCGAACGCGTGGCGGGCGCGCTCGCCGAAGCCGGCGGCTCCGGGTCCGCCGTGGCGCCTTGGGCCGCCCTGCGCCTCGGCGAGCTGGACCTGGCCGACCGCTACGGGGGCGGCGAGAGCCAGTACCACTTCCAGAGCGTGCTCGACACGGGCCCCCGCGCGCTCATGCCCCGCGCCGCGGCCGGGCTGTTCGGCTCCTCGCCGTCGGACGGCTGGTCGGCGGAGGAGCGGTACGAGCTGGCCGCGGAGCTGCTCAGCGGCGACCTGCCCGCCGACGCGGTCCCGCCGCTCGCCTGGCTGGCGGCGGAGAGGCTGCTCGGTATCGAGGACGACCTGGACGGCGGGCGGGAGGCGCTGGAGCGGATCCCCGGGTCCGATCCCGGGTTCGGCGCCCCGGCGCTGGCCGTGCTCCTGGCGATGGACGGGGACGCCGACGGCCTGCGGTCGGTGTTCGAGCGGCTGGCCCGGTGGGACGAGGAGGCGCTGAGGCTCGCCTCGGAGCGCTGCGTGCCGGTGCTCTTGGGGCTGCCCGTGGAGTCGGCGGCCGCCCTGCGGTCCCTGCGCGTGCTGGCCGAGCTGGGCGACCAGAGCATGCCCCTGGCCGGCAGGGTGTCGGACCGGCTGATCGAGGCCTGCATCGCCCAGGGCGACCTGGAGGGCGAGGCGGCCGGCAGAGAGGCGGAGCGCCTGCGCCTCGGCGGGCACCCTGGCGACGGGGTCGCGGAGACGGCCCGCCGCCTCTACCTCTCCGGCGACCTCGACCGGGCGATCGGGCTGTACCGGCGGGTCACCGCCCGGGAGTTCCCGGAGGCGCACGGCAGGGCCGCCGCCGAGCTCGGCGTGCTCCTCCGGCACCTGGGCCGGTACGGAGAGGCCCCGGAACCGCCGGCGGCCGGCCCCGCTCCGGAGCACTGGTTCAAACTGGGCGCCGATCTGGAGAGCGCGGGGCGGATCGACGAGGCCGTCCTCGCCTGGGAGCTGGCCGCCGGCACCGACGGCGCCTGGGCGGTCCGCGCCCACTACCACCTGGGCAAGGCGTATGCGGGGCGGGGCGAGACCGGCGCGGCGATCGCGGCCTACCGACGGGCCGGTGCGGCCCCCGACTCCTTCTCCGCCGGCCGGGCCTGGCACGAACTCGGCCGCCTCTACCAGGAGCAGGGTGATCTCGCGGCGGCCGAGGAGGCCCAGCTGCGCGGCGCCGAGATCGGGGACCGGCTGGGGAAGGACGGCGGGTCGCTCGTCAGCGTGTGCCGGCGGCGGCTGGCCGAGCTGGCCGAGCTCTCCGGCGACCCGGACGAGGCCCGGCGCCGCTGCCTGGACATGGTCGACCACGGCGACCGGGGCACGGCCGTGACGGGGGCGATGATGCTGGGCTACGACGCGAAGAAGCGCCGGGACGCGGCCGAGGCGCGGCGCTGGTACCAGTGGGTGCTCGACTCCGGCGACCGGTTCCAGCGGGAGCTCGCGCTGGCCCACCTCGGCGAGCTGTACTACCAGGTCGGCGACCGGGAGCGGTCGCGCGAGTTCTACCAGCGCACCCTCGACTCCGCCGGGAGCTCCCCGGACCTGGTCGCCGAGGCCGCCTACCGGCTCGGGGAGATGGCCGGCGAGGACGGCGACACCGAGCGGGCCGCGCGGTACCTGGAGCGGGCCCGGGACACCGGGGACGCCGTCTTCGCTCCCCGGGCCGCCCGGCTCCTGGGCGGGCCGGCCGGATGACGCCGCCCGGATCCTGGCACCGGCAGTGCCAGGACCGGCGGTCCTAGCGGATCCGGGATCTGGGCGGTCCGGCGCCGCCGGCGCAGGATGGTCCGCGGGGCGCCGGACGGAGGTTCCGGGCCCCGCCGCGACACGAACCGGAGAAAGAGGCCGCAGATGACCGCCGACACCGCCCGCACCGCCCCCGCCGCCGAACTGGACGGGCGGCCCGCGGCCGCCGGGGAGCTGGCGCCGCTCGCCTTCGCGGGGTACGCCCACTTCACCGCCGTGCAGGTGCGCGGGGGCCGGGTCCGCGGCCTCGACCTGCACTTGGAGCGGCTGCGGGCCGCCTCGGTGGAGCTGTTCGACCGGGCCCTCCCGGACGACCTGGTCCGCGCCCGGCTCCGGTCCGCGCTGGAGGGCGGGCCGGACGACCTGTCGCTGACCGCGACGGTGTACTCCTCGGCCGGCGAGTTCACCCCCGCCGACCCCGGAGCCGAACTCGGGCTGCTGGTCCGCACCGGGCCGCCCTCCTCCGGGCCGGAGGGGCCGCTGTCACTGGCCGCGTTCGAGCACGAGCGGTTCCTCCCGGGGATCAAGCACGTCGGCGAGCCCGCCAAGACCCGGCTGCTGCGCCTGGCCGCCGAGCAGGGCTTCGACGACGCGGCCTTCCTGGACCGCCGGGGCCGGTTCAGCGAGGCCTCCATCTGGAACCTGGCCTTCTGGGACGGCGAGGCGGTGGTGTGGCCCGAGGCCGAGATGCTGGCCGGGACCACGATGGGCATCGTCCGCCGCCGCCTGGAGGGGCTGGGCGTCCCGCAGCGCGTCCGGGAGGTCCGGCCCGCCGACCTTCCGGGGCTGGCCGGCGCCGCGGTGATGAACTCCTGGACCCCCGGCGTGGCGGTGCACCGGATCGGCGCCGCGCCCCTGCCCGAGGCCCCGGCCTTCCTGGACCTGCTGCACCGCGCCTACCGGGACGAGCCCCTCACCGAGGTCTGAGCGGCCGGCGGGCCGGCCCGGGCCCATCGAGGGCCCGGAGCGGGGCCGCGCCGGCGCCCGCCGATGCGCACCGGCGGGCGTTCGAACAGCCGCCCGGGCGGGTGTTCGAACGCCCGAGCCGGGTTCCGGGGCGGCCTCCCGCACGGTTCCTCCCGGGGGCGAGGGCCGGGCACCGGGGAGTATGCCGTCCCGGTCTGTCGGTGCCGCCTGTTAGGCAGGGGGCCCAGTGCGACCATGGAGGACAGCGGCGCGCCCGCCCGGGGTGCGCGGCTCTCGGGGAGGGACCACCCATGTGCGGCCGTTTCGTGAGCGCCCGGAAGGACTACGAGCTCCTGCCGCTGTTCGGTGTGGAGGAGCGGGTCGGCGAGGAGCTGGCCCCGTCCTACAACATCGCCCCGACCCAGGCGGTGCGGATCGTCACCGAGGAGGCGGCCGACGGCGGGCCGGTGCGGCGGATGCGCAATGTGCGCTGGGGGCTGCTGCCGGTGTGGGCCAAGGACCGCAAGATGGCGTCGCGGCTGATCAACGCGCGGTCGGAGACGGCCACCGAGAAGCCGTCGTTCCGCTCGGCGGCGACCAAGCGGCGGTGCGTGGTCCCGGCCGACGGCTACTACGAGTGGCAGAAGACCGAGAGCGGCCGGAAGATCCCCTATTACCTGCACGGCCCGGAGGAGGAGGTGCTCCCGCTGGCGGGCCTGTACGAGCGGTGGCCCGACCCGGACGTGCCCGAGGAGGACCCGGCGCACTGGGTGTGGACCTGCACGATCCTCACCCGGCCGGCGACCGACTCGCTCGGCTTCATCCACGACCGCGCCCCGGTGATCCTGCCGCCGGACATGGTCGGCGACTGGCTCGACCCCGCGGCCACCGGGAAGGCGCGGGTCAACGAGATGATCGATGCGGTGCCCGACCCCGAGCTGGTGCCGCGCAAGGTGACCACCGCCGTGGGGTCGCCGCGCAACAACACCCCGGGGCTGCTCTACGAGGTCGGCTGATACGAGGCCGGCGGAGCCGGCCGGGCGGCGGGAGCCGGGGAGGCGCCGTCCTCCCCGGCTCCCGCGGGGGCCGGTGCCCGGCTCAGCCGCGCGCCTCGGCCGGCTCGGCCCCGGCGGCCCCGCCCGGCGCCGCCGGGGCCTTGGCCCGGCGGTCGAGCAGACCGGAGAGCAGGGCCAGGGCCAGTCCGATGACGGCCAGCCCGGCACCCAGGACGTTGGGCGCGGTGTAGCCGTACCCGGCGGCGATGACCAGGCCGCCGAGCCAGGCGCCGGCGGCGTTGGCGGTGTTGAGGGCGGCGTGGTTGAGCGCGGCCGCCAGGGACGGCGCGTCGGCGGCGGCGTTCATCAGCCGCATCTGCAGCGAGGGGATCAGCGCGCTGCCCGCGAAGCCGAGCAGGAACACCACGGCCACCGCGGGGATCTTGTACGGGGCCACCGCGTGCAGCAGCAGGAGCACCGCCGCGATGGCGGCCATGCAGGCGTACATGGTGGGCATCAGCGCCCGGTCCGCGGCGCGGCCGCCGACCAGGTTCCCGGCGGTCATGCCGACGCCGTAGACGGCGAGGATGAGGGTGACCGCGCCGGGGCCGAACCCGGCGACCTCGGTCATCATCGGCGAGATGTAGCTGTAGGAGGCGAACATGCCGCCGAAGCCGACGGCGCCGACCGCGAGGGCCAGCCAGACCTGGCCGCGGCGGAGCGCGCCGAGCTCGGCGCGGACCGAGGCGCCGGCCCTGGGCTTCTGCGAGGGGACCCAGGCGATCAGCGCCAGCAGGGTGGCCGCGCCGACCAGGGTGACCAGCAGGTAGGTGCTGCGCCAGCCGAAGGCGTGCGAGACGGCGGTGCCCAGCGGCACGCCGACGATGTTGGCCACGGTCAGCCCGGCGATCATCAGCGAGACCGCCTGGGCGCGCTTGGTCGCCGGCACCAGCGAGGCGGCGACCACCGCGCCGATGCCGAAGAAGGTGCCGTGCGGCAGTGCGGTGAGGAAGCGGGCCGCCAGCAGCGCCTCGAAGGTGGGGGCCAGCGCCGAGGCCAGGTTGCCCAGGGTGAAGGCGGCCATCAGGCCGATCAGCAGGTGCTTGCGGTCCAGCCGGGCGCCCGCGGCGGCCAGCACCGGTGCGCCGACCACCACGCCCAGCGCGTAGCCGGAGATCATGTATCCGGCGGTCGGGATGGAGACCCCGAAGGCCTCCGCGACTTCGGGCAGGATGCCCATCGCCACGAACTCGGTCGTGCCGATGCCGAAGCCCCCCAGGGCCAGAGCGAGCAGCGCGATGGGCAAGGTGCTCCCCATTCTCGGGACGGTTCCACGGGTCTTCGGGGCGCGCCGCGCCCCGAAGAGCCGACAACGCGGAGCGGCGCGGTGTTCTTTCCGGATCGGCGTCCCCGGTTCTGTGAGTGATGTCGCGCCTTGCTCCGCACCCCGCTGACCTGCGTTGTCAACCCGTTTCAGCCGGTTCGGGGGGCCGCGCGCACCGCGCGGGCGCGGTCAGGTCGGCGCCGGGGCGGTGCGGCGGGTGAGGATCGCGGCCAGGCGGTCGGTCGCCTCGGGCAGCAGCCGGTAGTACACCCAGGTCCCGCGCCGCTCGGAGGCGATGAGGCCGGCCTCGCGCAGCAGCCTGAGGTGGTGGGAGACGGTGGGCTGGGCCAGGTCGAAGGCGGGGGTCAGGTCGCACACGCACACCTCGCCGCCGTCGCGGGAGGCGATCATCGACAGCAGCCGCAGCCGCACCGGGTCGCCCAGCGCCTTGAAGACCCGGGCCAGCTCGGCCGCTTCGCCCTCGTCCAGCGGGCCGGCCAGCAGGCCGGGGCAGCAGTCCGCGGCGGCCCCTCGGGGGTCGGGGGCTCCGACCTCTTGATTCGACATGCATCTATATTGACAAATCTCGATCCAGAGGGCAATGCTGGGCGTGCAGCGCTGTATCGATGAACATCGATCCAAGACCCGGAGGAGATCCCATGTCCCGCGTCCAGCTGGCCCTCAACGTCGCCGACATCGAAGCCTCGGTGGCCTTCTACTCCCGGCTCTTCGGCGTCGGGCCGGCCAAGCGCCGCCCCGGATACGCCAACTTCGCCGTCGCGGAGCCCCCGCTCAAGCTCGTCCTCATCGAGGGCGAGCCCGGCCAGGACACCCGCCTGGACCACCTCGGCGTGGAGGTGGAGACCACCGGGCAGGTCGACGCCGCCGCCGACCGCCTCAAGGAGGCGGGCCTGGCCGCGTTCGAGGAAAGCGACACCTCCTGCTGCTACGCGGTGCAGGACAAGGTGTGGGTGCACGGCCCCGGCCGCGAGCCGTGGGAGGTGTACGCGGTCAAGGCCGACAGCGACCGGCGCGGCGGGACCGGGGACGTCCCGGCCGCCGGGGCCGCGGGCTGCTGCGGCTGAGCAGCGGCGGAGCCCGCGCCGCAGGCCCTCCCCGCCGGTAGTGCGGGGGCGGCCGCGGCCTCCGCGCAAGGGCGCCTAGGGTCGGTGGAAAGAGCGGCGGCCGGGAGGACTTCACCATGGAGGATCCATGACCGATCCAGTCACCGGGCAAGGCGCCGACCGAGAGCACGCCGCTCCGCCGGAGGGGCTCCCGCTCTTCGACGGGCCCGACTTCAAGGCCGACTCCCCCGCGCGCTTCGCGGAGCTGCGCCGCACGGCGCCGCTGCACCGCGGCCGGTTCATCGACGGGTTCACCGGATGGGTGGTGGTCGACCCGGCGCTCGCCCGGGAGGCGCTGAACCACCCCATGCTGGTGAAGGACCCGGTCCGCGCCGGCCTGGTCTCCGCCGAGGACTACGCGCGCGACGTCCTGTTCGCGGGCAACATGCTCACCGCCGACCCGCCGGACCACACCCGGCTGCGCAAGCTCGTCGCGGGCGCGTTCACCCCGCGCAGCGCGGTCCGGCTGCGCCCGCGCATCCAGGAGATCTGCGACGGGCTGCTGGACGGCATCGCCCCGCTCGGCGAGACCGACCTGGTGAGGTCCTACACCCGGGTGCTGCCCATGGCGGTCATCTCCGAGCTGCTCGGGGTGCCCGAGGAGCGGCGCGCCGAATTCCAGCACTGGTCCGACCAGGCCCTGGGCAACGAGCCGGGGACCGACACCTACGAGGGGATGGCGCGGCTCCGCGGCTACCTCGCCGAGCTGCTGGAGGAGAAGCGGCGCGAACCGGACGAGGCCCTGTTCAGCGCGCTGATCCGGGTGCGCGACGAGGACGACGGGCGGCTCTCCGACGAGGAGCTGCTGGGCACCGGGGCGCTGCTGGTGATCGCCGGGCACGAGACCACGGTGAACCTGCTGGGCAGCGCACTGGAGGCGCTGCTGCGCGACCCCGCCCAGGCCGACCTGCTCCGCGCGGACCCCGGCCTGCTGCCCGGCGCGGTGGAGGAGTTCCTGCGGCGCGACGCGCCGGTGGAGTACACCCCCGGGCGGTTCGCCGCCGAGGACGTGCGGCTGGGCGGGGAGCTGATCCGCAAGGGGGAGCCGGTGACCATCGCCCTGGGCTCGGCCAACCACGGCGCCTCCCCCGGCGGCGGCACCGGCCTGGACGTCACCCGCGGCGACGCCCGCCACCTGAGCTTCGGCCACGGGATCCACTACTGCCTGGGGGCTCCGCTGGCCCGCGCCGAGGGCGAGATCGGGCTGCGCTCGGTGCTGGAGCGCCTGCCCGACCTGGAGCTCGCCGACCCGGAGCGGCCCACGCCGTGGATCTCCGCGGGGCTCATGCGCGGACCGACCAGCCTGCCGGTGCGCTTCACGCCCCGCTGACCCGGCCGGGGAGAGGGAGGAGGCGGCCCTCCCCGCTCCCCGCCCGCCGCACGGGAGGCGGCCCGGGCGGAGGGAGGAGCGGGGAGGGCGCGCCCGCCGGCGGAGGCCCGGCCGTGCGTACGGGATCGGCCTCGACGAACACGGTCGGGATGCGCCAAACTGCCCTCGGTGATGAAGGGCGGCCCCGGTCCGGGGCCGGGAGCACAGGGGGTTCCGGTTGAACGCGGACGACGCGACGCTGGTGGAGGTCGCCCCGGGCGCCCATGCCTGGGTGCAGCCCGAGGGCGGCTGGTGGGTGAACAACGCCGGGCTGGTCACCGCCGACCACAGCGGCGAGGCCCTGGTGGTGGACACCTGCGTCTCCTCGGAGCGGACCCGCCGGTTCCTGGACGCCGCGGCGGCGGCGACCGGCGGCGCGCCGGTCCGCCTCGCGGTCAACACCCACCAGCACGGCGACCACACCTACGGCAACCACCTGCTGCCGGAGTCCGCCCTGATCGCCGCCCAGGAGAAGGCGCGCGACGGCGTCCTCGCCGACCCGTTCTTCTCCGGCACCCCGCGGCTCTGGGAGCCGATGCCGGACTGGAGCGACGCGGTGCTCCGGCCGCCGTCGCTCACCTTCCGCGATTCGCTCGCGGTCCACCTGGGCCGGCGCCGGGTGGAGGTGCACCACCCCGGCGAGACCGCGCACACCCCCGGCGACGCGGTGGTGTGGCTGCCCGCGGAGAAGGCCCTGTTCACCGGCGACCTGGTGTTCAACCGGGTCACCCCGCTGATCTTCATGGGCTCGCTGGACGGCGCCCGGCGCGCGCTGGACTGGATGGCGGCGTTCGGCGCCGAGGCGGTCGTGCCCGGCCACGGCCCGCTGCCCGACGGCCCCGGCGGGGTGCGCCGCTGCCTGGAGGAGCAGGCCCGCTACTACGACCTGGTGCAGCGCGCCGCCGACCGGGGCCGGGCCGGCGGACTCACCCCGCTGCAGGCCGCCCGCGAGACCGACCTGGGCGAGTTCGCCGACTGGCCGGACGCCGAGCGGATCGTGCTCAACCTGCACCGGGTCTACGCCGACGCGGACGGGGTGGAGATGGACATGGGGGCGGCCTTCGCCGACACGCTCACCTATTCCGGCGGGCCGCTGCACTGCGAGGCCTGAACCGGTCCGGGCGAGCCGAGCGGGCCCGGCCGGTTCGGCCGACCGGGCCCGCTCGAATCCGTTCAGCCCCGCTTCGCGCGGACGGCGTCGAGGTCGATGACGACCGGGAACGGCGCATCGGTCTTGAGCCGCCCGTGGTGTATCCCGGTGAGGCCGTATCCCTTTGATGCCGGATCCAGCTGATAGGTGTAGACGACGGTGCGACCGCCCTCGTTCTCCACCCGCCAGAAATGCGGAATTCCGGCACGGGCGTATTTGTAGGGCTTGGTGTCCCTGTCCCGGTCGACGGAGTCCGGTGAAACGGCTTCGACCGCGAGCAGGAGATCCGGAGGAAGGTAATGGGTGTCCGGCGCCTCCCGCTCGAACGCCTCGGCGCTGACCACGAGGACATCCGGTTCGGGAACCTGGTGCCGGTCGAGCCGGACCGCCATCTCCCGGTCGGCCCGGTGGCCGTCGGGGGCCTGGGCATCGAGTTCGGCCCAGAGGAACCCGGTGACCGAGGCATGCCATTTCCTTCGCGGACTCACGAAGATGAGACCGCCGTCGATCAACTGCGTATGCGGAGGAAGTCCTTGCATTCGCAGGAATTCCTCGGCGGTGAATCCCCCGTCCGGAGGGATCGGCCGGTCAGGAATGGGCTCGGACATGGCATCAGAGTAACCCCCGTGAAGAACGAATGCAGTGCTTCGCCTTGCGCTTCCCGGGCGCCGCCGCGGCGGCGCACCGCCTCCTCGCCCCGGGCGGGGGCGGACGGGGAGGTGCGGCCCGGGGAGAGCGGGTGGTCCTCGGCCGCCTCCGGGCGCTCGCGATCGCCGCCCCCGCCGCGCGCCGGGCCGCCCCTATGCCCGGGGGCGGTCCCCCGGCGCCGGGGGAGGCGGGGCGCCCAGGTCCGGGCGCCCGAAGCCCGCGGCCAGTTCGCGCAGTGCCCGGTCGAGGAGCTCCTGCAGGTCGGCCCCGCCGTCGTCGAGCCACTGCTCGTAGGCGGCGATGCAGGCGCCCAGCACCGCCGAGCCGATCAGGCGGGGCAGCAGGGAGCCGGGGGGCTCGCCGGTGCGGCGGGCGGCGAACCCCTCGATGACCGAGCGCCACTCGGCGTACTTGAGGGTGGAGTGCGCCTGCAGCGCGGGGACGCGCAGGATCAGCTCCATCCGGCGGCGGTGCCGGGGCGCCTCCTCGGGGCCGACCCGGTTGAACTCCAGGACCGCGGCGCGGACCGCGTCCATCATCGGGACCTCGGGGCCGTGCGCCTCCAGCCGGGCGCGGAGCGCCTCCAGGTCGAACTCGCCCCAGACCGCGTCGTTCTTGGACGCGTAGTAGCGGAAGAAGGTGCGGCGGCCGATGCCGGCGGCGGCCGCGATGTCGTCGACGGTGGTGTGCTCGAACCCGTCCCGGTCGAACAGCTCCAGGGCGACCCGCTCCAGGGCCGCCCGGGAGGTGGAGCGGCGGCGGCCGGCGCGGGCGGGCTCCGCGGCGGGGGCCGGGATCGTCTCCGCCATGGCCCTTCCTTTCGGCACTCGGTGCCATTATGGTACGGGCAGTGGCGCGGATCACAACGGGCGCGTCCGCGCGCCCCCTTGCGAAGGGAGCCCCATGAGCCCCGAGTCGACCGCCTCCTCCCCCGACGACGACGCGGCCCGCGGCGCGTCCGCCGAGGACTCCGCCCTGCTCGACGACGAGCTGCTCGTCGAGGACGTGTCCATCGACGGCATGTGCGGCGTCTACTAGGCGGCCGCCGTGCAGCCCGCCCCCGCCCCTCCCGGCCCCTCCGGGTTCGACCCCGGCCGGGCCTGGGCGCTGCACCCCCGGGTCTCCGTGCGCCCCGAGCCCTTCGGCGCGCTGCTCTACCACTTCGACACCCGGCGGCTCTCCTTCCTCAAGGACCGCCTGCTGCTCGACGTGGTGCGCGCCCTGGGCGAGCGGCCCAGCGCCCGCGCCGCCTGCGAGCACGCGGGCGTCCCCGCCGGCCTGCTGCCCCGCTACGAGCGGGCGCTGGCGGCGCTGGCCGCCGGCGGCATGCTCGTGCCCCGCGACGGGGACCCCTGACCCCGCCGCCCTCCCTCCCGCCCCCGACGCACCGCGAGGACCGCCGTGGCACAGCCCTCCGAGGCCCCGGCGTCCGGCACCCGGCTGGTCGACCACTTCCAGCGCGGCCTGGACGCCCCCATCTGCCTGACCTGGGAACTGACCTACGCCTGCAACCTCTCCTGCGTGCACTGCCTGTCCAGCTCCGGGCGGCGCGACCCGCGCGAGCTGGACACCGCCGAGGCCCGCGCCGTCATCGACGAGCTCCGCCGGATGCAGGTCTTCTACGTCAACATCGGCGGCGGCGAGCCGACCGTGCGCCCCGACTTCTTCGAGCTGGTCTCCTACGCCACCGGCAGCGGGGTCGGCGTCAAGTTCTCCACCAACGGCGTGCGGATCACCCCGGCGGCCGCCCGCCGGCTGGCCGCCGACGGCTACGTGGACGTGCAGGTCTCGCTGGACGGCGCCACCCCGGAGGTCAACGACGCCGTGCGCGGCCCCGGCTCCTACGCCACCGCGATGCGCGCCCTGGGCGCGCTGGCCGGCGCCGGCCTGGCCGAGCCCAAGCTGTCGGTGGTGGTGACCCGGCACAACGCCGGGCAGCTGGACGCGTTCAAGCGGATCGCCGACGAGCACGGCGCCCGGCTGCGGCTGACCCGGCTGCGCCCCGCCGGGCGCGGCGCCGACGTCTGGGACGAGCTGCACCCCACCGCCGGCCAGCAGCGCGCGCTCTACGACTGGCTGACCGAGCACGGCGAGGAGGTGCTCACCGGGGACTCCTTCTTCCACCTGTCCGCCTACGGGCGCGCCCTGCCCGGCCTCAACCTGTGCGGCGCGGGCCGGGTGGTCTGCCTCATCGACCCGGTGGGCGACGTCTACGCCTGCCCGTTCGCCATCCACGACCGGTTCCGCGCCGGGTCGGTGCGCGGCCCGGGCGGCTTCGCCGCGGTGTGGCGCGGCTCCGGGCTCTTCGCCGAGCTGCGCCGGCCGCAGGACGGCGGCGCCTGCTCCTCCTGCGACGCCTACGGCGCCTGCCGGGGCGGGTGCATGGCGGCCAAGTTCTTCACCGGTCTGCCGCTGGACGGCCCCGACCCGGAGTGCGTCAAGGGGCACGGCGCGGCGGCGCTGGCCGGGGTCCCGCCGGGGTCGGCGCCGGCCCCCTCCTGCGACCACTCGCACCGCACCCGGCCGCGCCGCGCCGGGCCGGTGCCGGTCTCCATCGGCCGCCGGCCCCCGGAGGCGACGGCGGCCCCGCCCGCCGCGCCGTGCGACGAGAGCCCGCTGGCCGGTTTCTCCCCCGCCGCCCCGGAGGCCTGACCCGTGCCGCCGCTGCTGACCGACCCCGTCGCGCTGGCCGGGCGCACCGCCCCCTCCCGGGTGGTCTTCGGCGCGCACGAGACCAACCTGGGCCGGGGCCGCGCCCTGTCCGACCGGCACACCGCCTACTACCGGCGGCGGGCCGAGGGCGGGGCCGGGGTGATCGTCACCGAGACCGCGTCGGTCGCCCCGGACGACCACCCCTACGCGTACGCGCCGCTGGCCTCGGCGTGCGCGCCGGGGTGGCGGCGGATCGCCGCGGCCTGCCGCCCGCACGGGGCGCTGGTGCTGGCGGGGCTGGGGCACGCCGGCGCGCAGGGCTCCAGCGCCCACTCCCAGCACGTGCTGTGGGCGCCCTCCCCGGTCGCCGACGTGGTGTCCCGGGAGATGCCGGCCGCGATGGAGAAGGAGCAGATCGACGCGGTGGTGGCGGGGTTCGCCGCGGCGGCCGCGGCGGCCTGCGAGGCGGGGGCCGACGGGGTGGAGGTGGACGCCGGCGGGTACTCGCTGCTGCGCCAGTTCCAGTCCGGGCTGAGCAACCTGCGCGAGGACGCCTACGGGGCCGACCGGCTGCTGCTGACCCGCCGGGTGCTGGACGCGGTGCGCGCCGCGATCGGCGGCGACCGGGTGCTGGCGCTCCGGATGTCCTGCGACGAGCTGGCGCCCTGGGCGGGCACCACCCCCGAGCAGGCCGCCGGCCAGGTGCGGCTGCTGGCGCCCCGGGCCGACCTGCTGACGGTGGTGCGCGCCGGCCCGATGGCCCCGCGCGCGCTGCGCCCCGACGCGCACACCCCGCCCGGGTTCAACCTGGAGCTGTGCGCGGCGATGCGCCGGGCCGCCCGCGGCCGCGCCCTGGTCTCCCTGCAGGGCAGCGTGGTCGACCCGGCCCAGGCGCAGGCCGCGCTGGACGCGGGCGCCGCCGACCTGGTGGAGATGGTGCGGGCGCAGATCGCCGACGCCCGGCTGGTCGCGCTGGTGCGCGCCGGCGAGCCGGGGCGGATCCGCCCGTGCGTGCTGTGCAACCAGGCCTGCCAGGTGCGCGACGACCGCAACCCGCCGGTCTCCTGCGTCGGCGATCCGCGCAGCGGCCACGAGCGGGAGGACCCCGATCCGGAGCCCGACGGGTCCCGGCCGCCCGCCCCGGCGGGCCGCGCGGTGCCGGGCGGCGGCGCCGGAGGCCCCCTGGGGGAGGTCCTGGTGGTCGGCGGCGGCCCGGCCGGGCTGGAGTGCGCCCGGGTGCTCGCCGGGCGCGGGCTGCGGGTGCGGCTGGTCGAGCGGACCAGGCGGCTCGGCGGGATGCTGCGCACCGCGGCGGCGCTGGACCCGGAGGAGGCCCTCCGGGCCGGAGCCCCGCCCGGCGCCCCGGTCGCCGGGCGGACGCGGCTGGGGCTGCTGGCGGACTGGCTGGAGTCGGAGTGCCAGCGGCTGGGGGTGCGGCTGGAGACCGGGACCGAGGCCACCGCCGCCGACCTGGACGCGGTGCTGGACGGCGGCGGCCGCGCGGTGCTGGCCACCGGTTCGCGGGCCGCGCCGCTCGGCGCGGACACCGGCGGCGTGCCGGTGTTCGACATCGCCGAGGCGGTGGCCCGGCCGGGGCTGCTGCCGGCCGGCGGGGCGCTGCTGGTGCACGACCCGGTCGGCGGCCCGGTGGGGGTGGCCGCGGCGGAGCTGTTCGCCGCGCGGGGCCGCGAGGTCCGGCTGGCCACCCCGGACACCGTCGCCGGGCGGCTGCTCGCGCCCACCGGGGACCTGGCCGACGCCAACGGGCGGCTGCAGCGCGCGGGCGTCGTCCGCGAGCTCCGCTGCCGGCTGGAGTCGGCCGGCGGCGGGCGCGCGGTGCTGCGCGACGTGTGGACGGCGGCCCGCCGCGAGGTCGGCTGCGCGGCCGTGGTCGACTGCGGCCCCCGGCTGCCGGAGGACGCGCTCCACCTGCACCGCCCGGACCTGCCGAGGTGCGGCGACGCGGTGGCCCCGCGCACCGTGCTGGAGGCGGTCCTGGAGGGCCGGCGCACCGCGCTGGCCCTGGCCGGCGCGGCGGGGCCCGCCACCCTGCCGCCGCCCGGGGCCGCCGCCCCGATCGGCACACCGGAAACGGCCGGAGCGGCGGAAGGGGCACCCCGATGAGCCCGCTCCACGGCGGCCCGCCCCGCACGAGCGCCCCGGTGCGCGAGGCCCGCCCCTCCCTCCGGCACGGGGACGGCCCCCGCCCGCGCGGTGAAGGCGGCGGAAAGGCGGTCCCGGTCCACGGCGGCCCGCTCCACCCGCCGGCCCCGGTGCGCGGGGCGCGGCGGTGCGGACGGTGCGGCGCGCCGCACCCGGGAGGGGGTCCGCGATGAGCCCGGCCCGCACCTACCGGCACCTGTTCACCCCGCTGCGGGTCGGGCCGCTCACCCTGGCCAACCGGATCGTGTTCTGCGCCCACCTCACCAACTACGCCGAGGAGGGCGCGCCCACGGACCGGCACGCCGCCTACTACGCGGCGCGGGCGGCCGGCGGGGCGGGGCTGATCATCACCGAGGAGCACTCCACCCACCCCACCGACCACCCCTACGAGAAGCTGATCCGGGGCTTCGACCCGGCGGTGGTGGAGGGCTACCGGCGGATCACCCGGGCGGTGCACGCGCACGGGGTTCCGGTTCTCGCGCAGCTCAACCACAACGGCGGCCAGGCCTCCTCGATGTACACCAGGCTGCCGGTGTGGGCGCCCAGCCCGGTGCCGGACCCGCTGTTCCGGGAGGTGCCCAAGGCGGTCGAGGAGCACGAGATCGCCGAGATCGTCGAGGGGTACGCGCGCACCGCGCGGCACTGCGCCCTGGGCGGTTTCGACGGGGTGGAGCTGCAGTGCTCGCACTCCTCCATCGTGCGCGGGTTCCTCTCCCCGGCGGCCAACCGGCGGACCGACCGGTGGGGCGGCCCGCTGGAGAACCGGGCCCGGCTGCTGCTGGAGCTGGTCCGGGCGGTGCGCGAGGCGATCGGCCCGGACCTGGCGCTGGGCGTGCGGCTGTGCGGGGACGAGCTGATCGAGGGCGGCACCGTGCTGGAGGAGGCGGTGCGCACCGCCCGCATGGTCGAGGCGACCGGCGCCGCGGACTACATCAACACCTCCATCGGCTCCGCCACCTCGACGCTGCACATGATCGAGGCGAGCATGCAGGTCCCGCCGGGGTACGCGATGTACGTCCCCAGCGCGATCCGGGAGGCGGTGGAGCTGCCGGTGGTGGGGGTGGGCCGGTTCAAGGACCCGCTCCAGGCCGACAGGGCGCTGGCCGCCGGGCAGGCCGACCTGATCGGGGTGGTGCGCGGCCAGATCGCCGACCCCGAGTTCGCGGCCAAGGCCCGCACCGGGCGGGCGTCCGAGATCCGCACCTGCCTCTCCTGCAATCAGGAGTGCGTCGGGCGGATGGGGCTCAACCGGTGGCTGGGCTGCATCGAGAACCCCGAGGCCGGGCGGGAGGCGGAGCGGGGCCCGGTGCCGCTGCCCGCGCCGCGCCGCCGGGGCCGCAGGGTGCTGGTGGTCGGCGGCGGGCCGGGCGGCCTGCAGGCGGCGGCGAGCGCGGCCCGGCGCGGCCACCGGGTGCTGCTGTACGAGCGGGAGCGGCGGACCGGCGGGCAGATCGTTCCGGCCGCCTCGGTGCCCTCCCGCGCCGAACTGCTCGATCTGGTCCGCAACCTCGCCGCCGAGGCCGCCCGGTACGGCGCCGAGCTGCGCACCGGCGTCGAGGCCGACGCCGGGATGCTGCTGGCCGAGCGGCCGGACGCGGTGGTGCTGGCCACCGGGGCGGTGCCGCAGGCGCCGTGGTGGGCCGGCGGCCATCCGCGGGTGGTGGACGTGCGCGACGTGCTGGGCGGCGCGGCGGAGCCGCGCGGCCGGGTGGTGGTCTTCGACGAGCTGGGGTTCCACCAGGCCGCGTCGGTGGCCGAGCTGCTCGCCGACCGCGGCTGCGCGGTGGAGGTCGTCACCCCGGCGATGTCGGTCGGCCAGGACCTCGGCGTCACCCTGGACCTGGAGGCGGCGGCGGTGAAGGCGCACGCGGCGGGCACGGTGTGGAGCACCGACCGGATCTGCACCGGCGCCGAGCGGGCCGAGGGCGGCGGGGTACTGCTCCGGTTGCAGCACCACCCCACCGGGGCCGAGGAGACCCGGTCGGTCGACTGGGTGGTCTGCGCGGTGCACCAGCGCCCCGACGACGCGCTCTGGACCGAGCTGCGGCGGGCCGGCCCCGCTTCCGGTGCGCGCTTCGATGTGCACCGGGTCGGTGACTGCCTGGCACCGAGAAGGGCCCATTCCGCGGTGATCGAGGGCCACCGGGCGGTGATGGCACTGTGACTGGCACCGAAACCGCCGCGAAACCGGGCCAATGGCCCAGCGGGGATCCGGTCGCGCTGATCGTCGTACGTGGCGGGCTACCCCCGCTGGGGGCGGCCGAAACCGCCGCCGAGGCCGCCGGCGACGTCCTGGTGGTCGGCTCCGGGGCCCGGGAGGGGGCGCGGGAGCTCGCCGCGTTCCGCCCCGGCCGCACCTTCTACCGGGAGACCGGTGAGGGCATCGCCCCGGCCGCGCTCGCCCCGGTGCTCGCCGCCGCGCTGGAGGCGGCGCCGCTGGTGCTGCTGCCCGCCTCGCCGGACGGGCGCGACCTGGCCCCGCGGCTCGCCGCTGCGCTGGACCGGCCGCTGCTGGCGGCGGCCTCCCGGGTCGGCCTGGTCACCGGGGCGGACGGCGCCCCGGAGGCGGTCGCGGCCGAGCTGCTCCGGGCCGGCGGCCGGGTCGCGGTGCGGGCCGAGGCCGACGCGCCCGCCGTCGCCACCCTGCTGCCCGGCTGCCGGTCCGCCCCGACCGGCCCGACCGGCCCGCTCTCCGCCCCCGAAGCGGCCGTCTCCACCGGCTCGGCTCCTGCTCCCAGAGCGGCCGTTCCCACCGGCTCCGCTCCCGCCTCCGGGCCGACTCCCGCCTCCGGAGCGGCCATCGCCACCGGCCCGGCTCCCGCGTCCGCCGACCCCGCTCCCCCTGCCCGGTCCACCGTCCCGGAACCGGTGCGGCTGGACGGGCCCGGTTCAGGGCCGGGTCCGGCGGAGGCCCGCACCGTCGAAGTGCGCGCGCCCGACCCGGGCACCGCGGACCTGGCGGAGGCGGCGCGGGTCGCGGCGGGCGGCGCGGGCCTGGCCGCCGGGGCCGACGGAGCCCGGGCGGCCAGGGAGGCGTTCGCGCTGCTGGGGCGGGTCGCCGCGGCTCTGAGCGCGGCGCACGGCGCCACCCGGGTCGCCACCGACGCGGGGTGGGCCGAGGCGCACCGCCAGATCGGCACCACCGGCGCCGCCGTCGACCCCGACCTCTACCTGGCGTTCGGCATCTCCGGTGCCGCCCAGCACACCGGCGGCCTGGGCGCCCCGCGCCACGTGGTCAGCGTCAACACCGACCCGGCCTGCCCGATGACCGCCATGGCCGACCTGGGCCTGGTCACCGACGCCCGCGCCCTGCTCGCCGAGCTCGCCGCCCGGCTGGGGGTGGCCGACCCGTGACGCCCGTCCCGCGCCCGCCCTGCGCCCCCGCACCGCTTCGGGCCGCTCCTCTCCCCGCTCCCCTCCCCGGCGGCGCTCCGGAGTCCCGCCGGCCGGGGCCCGGTGGCCTCGCCCCGTGCCGGTTCCGGGCGCACCGGCCGCTTCCGCCCGGCCGGCCCGGAGCGCTGGGCGGACCGGTGCCGCCCTTGGGGGCGCCGCCCTCGCCCGAGGCGGAAGGCCCGGTGCGGGCGGCGGGGCGGGCCCGCGGCCCTGTCCGGCTCCCCTGCTCCCCGGCCCCGGCGCGGACCGGCCGCCGGCCGGGGCCCATCGGAGGGGTGCGTCCCCGTGCGCAGGGGAGGGCGGCCCCGGGGACGCGCGGGCGGCGGGCGGCCCTCCCCTGCGCACGGGAGGGCCGCCGCACCCGCCGCCCCTCCCCTCCCCCGATGCGGTGCCCGTCCCCCGGGGGCCCCGCGCGAGCCCTTCCCGCCCCGTTCGGCGGCGCGCCGCCAGGGGCCGCCCATGCCTCCCTCCTCCCTTCCCTTCTCCGGAGTCGCCGATGACCTCACCGAGTGCAGACGACGGCCGGACCGCGCCCGCCGGCCCCGGAGCGGAGGGCCCGGCGGGCGCGGGCGGGCCGTCCGGCGGCCGCCCGGTGCTGCGCGGCGTCCGGGAGCCGGAGCCCGGCCCCGGGGCGGGCGCGGTCGACGCGGTGGTGGTGGGGGCCGGCCCGGCCGGGGCGGCCGCCGCGCTGGAGCTGGCCCGGGCGGGGCGCTCCGTGGTGCTGCTGGAGCGCGGCCCCTTCCCCGGGGCGAAGAACGTCTATGGCGGGGTGATCTACCCGCGCGTCCTGGACGGGGTGCTGCCGGACTGGCGCGAGGAGGCGCCCGTGCAGCGGTGGGTGGTGCGCCGCTCCACGGTGATGCTCTCCGGGGAGCGCGCCGTCTCGGTGGACGTGCGCGCCCCGGCCTGGGGGCGGCCGCCCGGCAACGGCGCCACCGCCTACCGCGCCGACTTCGACTCCTGGCTGGCCGGGGAGGCGGTGCGGGCCGGCGCGCGGCTGGTCGCCTCCACCACCGCCACCGGCCTGCTGCGCGGGCCCGGCGGGCGGGTCGCCGGGGTGCGCACCGACCGGCCCGGCGGCGACCTGGCGGCCCGGGTGGTGATCGCCTGCGACGGGGTGAACTCGCTGCTGGCCCGGGAGGCCGGCCTGCACCCGGGGCCGCGCGCCCGGCACGTCGCGCTGGGCGTCAAGGAGGTGATCGCGCTGCCCCGGGACGCCATCGACCAGCGGTTCGGGCTCAGCGGCGACGAGGGCGCCGACTTCGAGATGCTGGGCTGCACCGGCGGCATACCGGGCGGCGGGTTCCTGTACACCAACGCCGAGACGGTGGCGGTGGGCGCGGTGCTCTCGGTGGAGGGCCTGGCCTCCTCCGGGAGGCGCCCCGAGGAGGTCGTCGACGGGATCAAGCGGCACCCCGCCATCGCCCCCTACCTGCGCGGCGGCACGGTCAAGGAGTACGCCGCGCACCTGGTGCCCGAGGGCGGGTACCGGCACATGCCCCGGCTGTACGGCGACGGCATCCTGGTCGCGGGGGACGCCGCCGGGATGACGCTGGCCGCCGGGATCTGGCTGGAGGGCGTCAACTTCGCCATCGGCGCCGGGCTGGCGGCCGGGCGCGCCGCCGCAGAGGCCTTGGAGCTGGGCGACACCGGCCGCCGCGGGCTGGCCCGCTACGAGCGCGCCCTGCGCTCCTCGTTCGTCCTGGCCGACCACGCGCGGCTGCGCGGCGCCCCCGGGCTGGTGCTCTCCCCCCGGGTGCAGCAGCGCTACCCCGGGCTCGCCGCCGACCTGGCCCAGGCCGCGTTCACCGTGGACAACCCCGCGCCCAAGCCGGGGCTGGCCCGGCTGCTGCTCCGCGCGGCGCGGGCCAACGGGGTCCGCCTGCACCACCTCGCCGCCGACGCCTGGAGGGTCGCCCGTGTCTTCCGCTGACCGCCCCCGCCCGCTGCCGCCCGCCGAGGAGCCGTCGCTGGCCGACCGGATGGCCACCGTCGACTTCGACGTCGGCGCCCGGCCGCACATCACCGTGGACACCCGGGTGTGCCGGTCGTGCACCACCAAGCCGTGCGTCACCGCCTGCCCGGCGGACCTGTTCTCGCCCACCGCCGACGGCGGCGTGCTCTTCAACTACGAGCACTGCTTCGAGTGCGGCACCTGCTACCTGGTCTGCAACGAGGCGGGCGCGATCAGCTGGGGCTACCCCGACGGCGGCCGCGGCGTCGTGTTCCGGAAGGGGTGAGCGGTGCTGATCGCCGCGGTGCTCTCCCCCGCAGACCCGCTGCCCGACGTCGACCCGCTCACCGGCGAGGTCCGCACCGACGGGCGGGCCTCCCGTCTCTCCCCCGGCGACGCCGCCGCCCTGGAGCTGGCCCTGCGCCTGGCCGACGGGGTGCGGGAGGGCGGCGGCGCGCCGCGGCTGCTGGCGGTGGCCGCCGGCCCGGCCGGCCACGACGCGGCGCTGCGCGAGGCCGCCGCGCTGGGCGCCGGGGTGCTCCGCGTGGACCGCCCGCCGGAGCGGCCGGAGGACGCCGAGTACGAGGCGCACACCGCCGAGGCCCTGGCCGGCGCGCTGACCGGCGGCGGGGACCGGCCCGACCTGGTGCTGTGCGGGGCCGGGCCGGCCGACGCCCCCGGGTCGCTGCCCGCGTTCCTGGCCCACCGGCTGGGCTCCGCCCAGGCGCTGGGGCTGGTCTCACTGGCCCTGTCCGGCGGAGCGCCGGGCGGCGGCCTCACCGCGGTCCGCCGCCTGGACCGCGGCCGCCGCGAGGTCCTGGACGTGCCGCTGCCCGCGGTCTGCTCGGTGGAGGGCGCCGGGGCGGAGCTGCGCCGCGCCCCGCTGGCCGCGGCGCTGGCGGCGGCCGGGGCCCCGGTCCCGGTGGTCCGGGCCCCGGAGCCCCGGGAGCGGGTGCGCGCGGTGTCGGCGGGCCCGGCCCGCCCGCGCACCCGCCCGGTGCCGCCCCCGCAGGGCGGCGCGCACCGGCGCATCCTCGCGCTGACCGGCGCCCTGGAGCGCCGCGAGCGCCCCACCGTGCTGGGCCCGCTGGGCGCGGCGGAGGCCGCCGACGCGCTGCTGGCGTTCCTCCGCCGGCACGGCCACCTGCCGGATCCGGAGGGCTGAGGGGGCTCCGCCCGGACCGCCGGCGGAAGGCACGGGCCCCGGTGTGCGGCCGCGCTCCCCGGCCCCGGCCGCCCTTCCACCGCGCCGCAGGGGCCGGGAGGAGCGGCGGCCCCGGCGGCGGAACGGCGGGCGCCCCGGGCGGCGGCCGGTGCGGTTCTCCGTGGGCGCCGCCGCGGTGTGCGGCCCCGGGGGCGGTGCCCCCGGGTCCTCATCGGACCGATGCCCCGGGGTGCCGGGCCGCCGGCGTGGAGAAGGGCGGCGCCTGCCGGAAGAGCGCCCTGCCGCCCGCCCCTCCCGGGCGGCGGTCCAGCGGGGCGGCGCCGGGGCCGCCGCGGGCGGGTGGCCGCCCCGGCGGCCGCTCAGCCGCGCAGCCGGACCGGCAGCGCGGTGAGCCTGCTGCCCCGGATGCCGCCGAAGTCGGTCTGGCGCAGCTCGGTGAAGGGCACCGCCAGCCGGGCGCCGGGCAGCTCAGTGCGGAGCACCCGGGCCAGTGCGACCAGCTCGGCGCGGGCCAGGCGGGCCCCGGTGCAGTAGTGCGGGCCGGCCCCGAAGGCCAGGTCGGCTCCGACCCGCGCGCCGGGCCCGGTGTTGATGCCCAGGATGTCCACCAGGACCGGGGCGCCGGCCGGCAGCCGCACCCCGGCGAGCTCCACCTCGCGGTCGGTGAACCGCCAGAGCGAGAACGGCGCGGGCGCGTGCCGGTTGAGCACCTCGGCGGCGGCCTCCTCCGCCGTGGAGCCGGCGGCGGGCCCGTCCGGTGCGTCGGCGAGCAGGTGCGCGATCAGGTACCCCATCGACGGGTCGGTGGTGAGCTGCCCGGCGAAGATCAGGGTGAAGAGCAGGTAGCGCAGGTCGGCCTCGGCGCCCGTGCCGCGGACGGTTTCGCGCAGTTCGGCGGCGAAGCCGCCCCGGTCGCCGTCGAGCGCTGCGGCGGCCAGCCCGTTGAAGGCCTCCATCGCCGCCGCCGCTTCGGCGGGGTCGTCGGCGTGCATGCCGCGGCAGGCGGCGATGGCCTCGTCGATCCGGTCCGGCGGCACGCCGATGAGGTCGCAGACGACGGTGAGCGGGAACCGGGTGGTGAAGTCGGCGGCCAGGTCGACGGTGCCGCCGGCGGCGGCCAGGCCGGTGAGCATCTCCCTGGCCAGTTCGGTGATCCGCTCCTCCCAGGCGGCCTCCCGGTCGGCGCCGAACAGCGGGGTGTGCGCCCGGCGCAGCCGCGTGTGCGGCGGGCCGTCCAGGGTGGTGAGCGAGGGCTGCTCGGCGGCGGTCGGCTCCAGGCCTGCGGTGCGCCGGTCCCAGTGGGCGGGGGCGCGCGCCGGGTCCTTGACGATGTGCGGGTGGCGCAGGACCCGCCGGGCGAGGGCGCCGTCGGTGACGATCCAGGCCGGGCCGCCGGCGGGCGCCTCGGCCTGCACGATCGGCCCGGCCGCGCGCAGCGCCGCGCGGGCGGGGTGGGGTTCGGCGATCCCCCGCTCCCCGGGTGCGAACGGGTCGACCGGGGCCTGGGGGGCGGTGTGCGGGAGCAATGCGGTCATCGCTGCTCGCCTTTCTTCGGAGGGCGGCCGCGCCGCCCGGGGGCGGAGGCTCGGGCGTCGGGGCCGGGGCGCTCGCCGCTGGAGCGGCACGAAAAGACTGCGTCGCACAGCAACTGCGCGACACAGTGAAAGTATCATGGAATCCGCTGCGCGACGCAGCGGTACGAACCGAGAGAGGGGCCGCGATGAATCGGGCGGCGGAGGACCGGGAAGCGCTGATCACCGAGCTCACCAGGGACGCGATACCCGCCTGGGCGATATTGTCCGTGCAGATCAACGGCATCGTCGCCGGGATGCTCGGCGTCACCGAGACCGACGTGCAGTGCCTGCACGTGCTGGGCCGGCGCGGCCCGACCACGCCCGGCGTGCTGGCCGAGTACGTCAACCTGACCACCGGCTCGGCCTCGCGGATGATCGACCGGCTCGTCGCGGCGGGCTGCGTCCGCCGCGTCCCCGACCCCGGCGACCGGCGGCGGGTGCTCATCGAGCCCACCCCCGAGGGCCTGGACCGGGTCCACGCCGCCTACGCCGGCCTCATCGCCCGCACCCGCGGGGAGCTCGCCGGCCTCGACCAGGAGCGCCTCGCCGACCTGCTGGCCTTCGTCCGGGCCCTCGAGGAGGGCACCGCCGCCGAGATCCGGCGGCTGCGCTCCCCCGCCCCGGCGGCCCCGGAGGCCGCCCGCGGCTGAGAGACCGTCGGGTGTGCGAGCGGCCGCCCGGAGTGTCCGGGCGCGGGCCGGGGGAAGCGGCGGTCCGGGGCCCGGCACCGCCCGTCCTCGTTGATCTTGGAGTTGCGGGGGTATCAGGGCGCCCTGATACCCCCGCAACTCCAAGATCAACGAGGACGGGCGGGGAGAACGGGGAAAGCCGGGGGCGCGCCGCCCCCGGCGCCCCTGGCATCCCCGGTATGCCGACCGCAGAGCACGAGCTCCCCCTGGAGCCCGTCCGCGACGACCCGGCCGTGGCCGCCGTCCTCCTCGAGGAGTCCCTCGGCGTCAAGGTCCCCGGGCACCGGAGCAGCCGCACCGCCTCGGGCGACTGCGCCGACCTGTCCCCGAAGGGGTACCGCGGCGACGCCGTGGCCTGCTTCACCGACGCCGCCGGGCGCGACGTGCTCGCCGCCGTGGTGGAGGTGCAGCGCTCCCCGGGCGAGCACAAGCGCTCCTCCTGGCCGGTCTACCACTCGACGGTCCGTGCCCGGCTGGAGTGCGACACCGCCCTGATGGTGCTCTGCTTCGACCGGGCCACCGCCGCCTGGGCCCGCACCCCCATCCTGACCGGGCACCCCGAGTACGCCCTGTCACCCCTGGTCGTGGGGCCGGACGAGTGACCCGGCGCCCCCGAGGGGGCGGCGGCGGGCGGTGCGGGAGGCCGCGCTCCGCCTACCGGCGCAGCATGTCGACCATGCCGGTGCCGTCCTCGTCGCCGTGGCCCTCGGCGACGTGGCGGGCCATCAGGTCCAGGTAGGGGGCGATCAGCACCGGGTCGACGCCCTGCTGCCCGGCGGTGCGGAGCAGGGTGGCGTTGGCCGTCACCTGCATGGCGAGGTTGGAGGCGACGTTGGTGTCGTGGACGCCGCTCTCCAGCTGCTCGGCGGTGCCGTGGCCGGCCGGCGCGATCGCGGTCAGCCAGTCGGTGAGCAGGACCGCGAAGTCCTTGAGCGGCATCTCGGCCTCGCGGACCAGCGCGAAGGCGTGGGTGATCCCGGCGGACATCCCGTTCATCGCACTGAGCAGGGCGACGTCGTACAGGGCCGCCGCACCGGCGTCGGTGCCGGCGTAAGTGGTGCCGGCCGGGACCGCGAGCGTCTCCCGGTGCTCGGCGAGCACCTCCTCCGAGCCGCTGTAGAAGACGTAGCCGCCGGAGTCGGGGACACCGATCATCGGCGGGGTGGCCATGATGCCGCCGCTGAGGAACCGGGCGCCGCGGGCGTGCGCCCACGCCTCGCGGGCGCGGGCCTGCTCCGGGTCGCCGGTGGTGAGGTCCACCAGGTCCTTGCCGGCCAGGTCGGCGGCGGCCAGCGCCTCGCCGACCGAGGCGTCGTCCAGCAGGCAGGTGACGACCAGGCGGCCCGCCGCGGCGGCCTCGGCCGCCGTCGCGGCGATCCGGGCGCCTTCCGCGGCGAGCGGCTCGGCGCGGGCGGCGGTCCTGTTCCACACGGTCACCGGGTGCCCGGCGGCCAGCCAGGTCTTGGCGAGCGCGGTGCCCATCGCGCCGAGTCCGAGAAGGGAGACATGGGGCTTGGAGGTTCGGTTCGTGTCCATGTGGATTAGGCTGGCGGCGCGCTCCGGGGCGGACAAGTACGCACTTTGAAGTGGGTGGTTACCCCGGGGTGAGCGAACAGGTGGGAGGGGTGGCGGGATGGGCGCGATGCGCAGGCCCGGGGCGTACCACTGCGGCATCGACGCCGCGGTGGACGTGATCGGCGGCAAGTGGAAGGTGCTCGTGCTGTGGGCGCTGGACGAGCGCCCGCGCCGCTTCGGCGAACTCCGCCGCGAGCTGACCGGGGTGACCGAGAAGGTGCTCGCCGCCCACCTCCGCGAACTGGAGGAGGACGGCATCGTGCACCGCGAGTCCTACGACGAGGTGCCGCCCCGCGTCGAGTACTCGCTGACCGAGCGGGGCCGCTCCCTCAACCGGGCCCTGGAGCCGCTGGGCGCCTGGGGCAGCGAGCACGTCCTCGGCCGCGCCCCCGGATACGAGCAGGCGCTGGGCTAGCTAGCACGGCCCGGCCCGTCCGCGGGGCGGGCCTCCCGCTTTTCCCGGGGCCCGCCCCTCCCCCCGATGCCCCGGTACCGGGAATGGGCGCGGAATCCGGGCGGCGGCCTCCTCAGCAGACCGCGTCGCGGTATTCGGCGCTCTCCCAGTCGGTGACGGCCGCGCGGAACCGGGACCATTCGGCGGTCTTCATTTCGAGGAACAGGTCGGCCAGTCCGGTTCCGAGGGCGGCGGTGACGACCGGATCGGCGGCGAACAGTTCCAGTGCCCGGCCGAGGTCGCCCGGCAGGGCCGGAAAAGGCACCGCGTTTCCGCCTTCCCCCTTGGGCGGTCCGGGGTCGATGCGCGAGCGGATTCCGTCCTCCATCGCGGAGAGCAGGACCGCGTGGGAGAGATAGGGGTTGGCCAGGGCGTCGGGGAGCCGGAATTCGAGCCGGCCGTTGGCCGGGAGGCGGACCGCGCAGCTCTTCGTCTCGCGCCCCCAGTCGATCCGCGACGGGGTGAAGTCGCTCCCGTGCAGGAGGCGCTTGTAGGAGTTGACCGTGGGGCACAGCACCGCCGCCATCGCCGCCGCGTGCCGCAGGAGCCCCCCGAGGGCGTGCCGGCCGGTCCCGGTCAGGTGCAGGCGGTCCGCCGCCGGGTCGGTGAAGGCGTTCTCCTCCCCCCGCCACAGGCTGACGTTGTGGTGGCAGCCGTTCCCCAGCCCGGTGCCGGGCGGTTTGGGCATGAGGGTGACGTCCATGCCGAGTTCGCGGGCGACCTGCCGGCAGATCCGGCGGTAGTCGATCAGCCGGTCCGCGGTGCGTTCGGCGCGGTCGTGGGCCCAGTTCATCTCCAGCTGGCCGTCGTCCCCCTCGTGCCCGCCCTCGACCATGTCCAGCCCCATCGCCTGGCCGTAGGCGACGATGCGCCGGTAGACCGGGCGCAGGCGGTCCAGGGAGTCGGCGTGGAACGCCGGGGAGACGCGGTGCCCCTCGGCGGCCTCCGCCCCCGGGCCGGTCCAGGTGGACTCCGGTTCGCAGCCGGTCCGCATCTCCAGGCCGGTGCGCTGGGTGAACGCGCCGTGCAGGCGCATCAGGCCGCCCCGGGCGTCGGCGGGCAGCGGCCGCCCGGCGGTCTCCTCCGGGCCCTGCTCCGGCTCGTACAGGCGGCAGAGGAAGCGGGCCGAACCGGGGTCCCAGGGCAGCACGGCGAAGGTGTCCGGGTCGGGCATCGCGACGAACTCCGTCGCGTTCACTCCCCCGCCGATGGGGTTCCCCGAACGGTCGGTGCGCATATCCGCGAGGACGAGCCGGATCATCCGCACGCCCTCTTCCAGACCGCGCCTCAAGTGGCGCGCCGGAACGGTCTTCCCGACGACCCTTCCGCTGATCGTCACCGTCTGGTAATGCACGTATTCGACGCCGGATTCGCGAACGCGCTCCTCGATCTCTTTCACGAGTGCGGAATCGGCGTTCAGTTTCCGGTGCTCGCCCAGAAGGGCCGGTCCGTCTGACATCTGGTTCTTCACCTCGCAGGAAGGTCGGCGGGCGCGGTGGCAAGATACTTCTTCCCTTTCCAGTGAGGTACGAACGGGGCCGCAGGGGCAGATCTGACGGGGGATTCCCGAAAGTCGTGAATGGTCCGAATCATCGAGGGGGCAGCGGTTGCGACACGAGTGCTCTTTTCCGGAATTCGATATCCGGAACCGTCCCGGTGCACGGCCGCCGGACCCGGACGGCCGCCTGATCGGGGGCCCTCCGCGGCCGGGGGACGCCGTCCGCGTGCACCGCTTCTCGGTGGGATCGGGCAAGGAGCAGGTGCTGCGCGCCGTCCGCGACCTCCACGCGCTGCTCGACGGCGCCTTCCCCGGCGAGGCGGTGCTCCTCGGAGCCGACGGCGGCCTGCCGCCCGGCCCCGTGCACGCGATCGTCGACGCCGACCGCGCCCCCGGGGCGCTCGCGGGCCGGCCCGCCCCGCGGACCGCGGTCGTGGTCGCCTCCGAGGGCGAGGGGGCCCGGGTCGAGGTGCGCGTCCCCCGGGCGGAGGGGGCCCTGAGCGGGCTCGGCGGCGTCGTGGAGAGGGCCGTGCGCGCACTGGCCGGCCCGCCCGGGTCCGAGGCGGCGGACCCGGCGCGGCGCGAGGCGGAGCTGCGGAGGGCCTTCGCCGGCCCTCCCGCCCCGGGGCCGCCGGCCGGGGGGAGGCCGGCGGAGGGCCTCGTCGGCCGCTTCGAGCGGCTGTCCCGGCTCCATCCCGACCGGCCGGCGGTGCGCACCGCCGGGTCGACCGTGTCCTACGGGGCCCTGGCCCGGCGGGCCGCCTCGCTCTCCGCCGCCCTCCGCGAGCGCGGGCTGGGCAGGGGGTCGCGCGTCCTGGTCGTCCCCCGCCGCGACGAGCACCTGGCTGCGGTCGTGCTGGCCGCCCTCCGCAGCGGTGCGGCGATCGCGCTCGTCGACCCCCGCCACCCCGACCGGCACCTCGGGGCCTGCGCGGACGCCCTCGGCCCGGACCTCGTCATCGACCTCGCCGGGCGCGGAGGGACACCGGCCGCCCTCCCGGCCATGGGGGCGGAGGCGGTCGCCGCGGCGGAGGAGGGCCCTCCGCCTTCCGGCCCGTGGGCGGGCGAGGCGCTCGGCCCCGACGACTGCGCCGTCGTCACCTTCACCTCCGGCACCACCGGAGCCCCCAAGGCGGTGGCGGGCCGCTACGGCTCCCTCACCCACTTCTACGACTGGATGGACGAGCGCTTCGGGCCGCTGTCCGGCGCCCGCTTCGGCATGTGCTCCAGCCTCGGCCACGACCCGCTGCAGCGGGACGTGATGACACCGCTCTTCCTCGGCGGCTCGATCTCCGTCCCCGGGGAGGAGGTGATGGACGACCCGGCGGGGCTCGCCGCGTGGCTGCGGCGGGAGCGCGTCGAGGCGGTGTGCCTCAACCCGGTCCTCGCCCCGGCCCTGGACCGGGACGGCGGCGGCCTGCCCGAGCTGCGGCTGCTCCTCTCCGTCGGCGCCCCGCTCGCCCGGGACCAGGCCCTGCTGCTGCGCCGCGCGGCGCCGGCCGCCCGCATCCTCAACCTGTACGGCGCCACCGAGACCCAGCGCGCCGTCGCCTACTTCGAGGTCCCGGGGACGGCCGGAGAGATCGCGGCGCTGCCCCCGGTGGTCCCCCTCGGGCGGGGGATGAAGGACACCGGGATCCTGGTGGTCGGACCCGGCGGCGCCCCCTGCCTCCCCTACGAGACCGGCGAGGTCGCGCTGGTCAGCGAGCAGCTGGCGCTGGGCTACCTCAACCCCGGGCCGGGCCGCGGCCCCTTCGTCGACCGCCTGCCGGGCGTGTCCCGCCGCGCTTACCTGACCGGGGACCTGGGCTACGCCGCGCCGGGGGCGGGCGTGATCGGCGCCGGCCGGATCGACGGCCAGGTCAAGATCTCCGGGCACCGGGTGGAGACGACCGAGGTGAGCTCCGCCTGCCGGGCGCACCCGCAGGCGGCGGACGCGGCGACGGTGGCCGTCGACGTCGACGGCCTGCCCACGCTGGTCTCCTTCGTCGTCCCCGCCGATGCCGCGGTGGAGTTCTCCCCGGCCGGTTTCCGCTCCTTCCTCGCCGACCGCCTCCCCTACTACGCGGTCCCCCAGCACATCGCCACGTACCGCGCCCTGCCGCTGACCGCGAACGGCAAGATCGACCAGGAGGCGCTGCGGCGCGAGGCCCGCCTGCGCGCCGCCGGAGGGGGCGCGGCCGGGAGAGAGGCGGCCGGGCCCGGCATGGACGGCGCCGCCGAGTTCATCCTCCGGCACACCGGCACCGCCGCTCCCCCGGAGGACGTCCCCCTCCGCGATCTCGGCATCGACTCGCTGCGCTTCCTGTCCCTCGTCGCCCTGCTCACCGGCGGGTCCGCGGAGCGGCGCGGGCTGGGGCTGCACCCGGGGATGAACCTGGGGGAGGTGCGCTCCGCGCTGTCCGGGCGCCCGCCCCTCCCGGAGGAGGAACCGCCCGCCGGACCGCCCCTCGCGGCGGCGCCGGACGGGCTCGGGCCGGTCACCCGCGTCTCCGGCACCGAGATCGCCTTCGGCGACCGCGTCCTCGTCCACTGCTGCTCCAACGACTACCTCGGCCTGGGCGGGCGCGGCTCCGACCGCGCGGCCCTGGAGGAGTTCCTGGCCGCCGGCCTGCCGCTGCACTCCCACGGCTCCGCCGAGGTGAACGCGCACACCGCCTGGCACCAGAGGCTGGCCGAGGCCGTGTGCGAGCTGCACGGAACCGAGGCCGCCCTGCTCTTCAGCTCGGCCTACCTCGCCAACACCACGGCGCTGGCCGGCCTGGCGGGCCCCGGCGACCACCTGTTCGTCGACGAGCGGGCGCACCGCTCGCTGGTGGACGGGTGCGTCCTCAGCGGCGCCCGGGTCGACTTCTTCGGCCACAACGACCCCGGCCACCTGGAGAAGCTGCTCGACACCGCGGCCCCCGCCCGGCGCCGGATCGCCGTCACCGAAGGGCTGTTCGGCGTGGGGGGCGACATCGCCGATCTGCCCGCGCTGCGCGGGGCGGCCGAGCGCCACGGCTGCCTGCTCCTGGTCGACGAGGCCGGCTCACTCGGCCAGCTCGGTCCGACCGGCCGCGGCGCGGCCGAGCACTTCGGCGAGCCGGACCCCGGGCGGCTGGTGCGCACCGGCACCCTGGCCAAGGCGCTGGGCTCCAGCGGCGGCTACCTCACCGGCCCCCGGGAGGTCCTCGACCGGCTGCCGGCCCGGCGGGGCGCCGTGTACTCCACCGGCCTCGCCCCGATCCACGCGTTCACCGCGCACCGCGCCGCCCGCGCCCTGATCGGTGAGGGCGCCGCGCTCGCCGGAAGGCTCCAGGCCAACGCCCGGACCTGGCGGGAGTCGCTGCGCGGGGCCGGGCTGGACATCGGCGGCGCGCAGGCGGGGATCGTACCGCTGCTGCTTCCGGGGCCCGCCGAGGTCGGGCGGGCCCATGCCGCGCTGCTGTCCGCCGGCGTCTACGCCCTGCCGATCGCCTCGGCGTCGCCCGGCGCCGTCAACGCGGTGCGCACCACCGTGAGCGCCGTGCACGACCGGGAGGCGCTGCCGGGCCTGGCCGAGCGGGTCGCCCGCGCCGTCGGGGCCCGGACATGACCGCCCGTCCCGAAGGGAGCGCACCGGTGAGGAAGTACCTGGTCGTCGGCGGGACGTCCGGTATCGGGGCGGAGACCGTCCGGCTGCTGGCCGGCCTCGAGGGGGCCGCGGTCGTCTTCAGCGGCCGCAGTGCGGAGGCGGCGGCGGAGCTGGCCGCCTCCCTGGAGCCCCGGGAGCGCGGCCGAACCGTGTTCGTGCGGGCCGACGTCACCCGGCAGGGCGACATGGACGCGCTGTTCGAGCGGGTCCGCGCCCTGCCCGGCGACCTGTGCGGGGCCTTCAACGCGGCGGGGGTGGCCGGCGGCGACGGCCCGCTGCGCGGCGTCCCCTTCCACGAGGCCGATGAGCGGGGCTTCGACCGCGTGGTGGAGGTCAACCTCAAGGGGGCCTGGCGCAGCCTGCGCGGGGAACTGGCGATCATGGCCGCCCAGGGGTCCGGGTCGATCGTCAACTGCTCCTCGGTGGCCGGACTGCGCTCGGCCGACAGCATGTCCGCCTCCTACACCGCGAGCAAGCACGCCCTCATCGGGCTCTCCCGCTCCCTGGCCGTGGAGTACGCTCCGCACGGCGTCCGCGTCAACGCCGTGTGCCCCGGCGTCATCGACACCCCCATGCTCGGCGGCATGCGCGAGGAGCTCCTGTCCGACCTGCGCCGGAAGAACCCGGGCGCCCGGATCGGCACCCCGCGGGAGGTCGCGGAGTCCGTCGTCTTCCTGCTGTCGGAGAAGTCCGGCTACATCAGCGGAGCCGCCCTGACCGTGGACGCGGGCGGCCTCACCGGCGCGCTGTGAACCGCGGCGGCCCCGGGGGGGCCGGGGCCCCGTCCGGCGGCCGCGCTGCGGAACGTCCGCGCCCGGGCCCCCGGCCGTCGAAGCCGCCCGCCCGGCCCGGAGAAGGCCGGGGAAGGAGGGGGTCTCCGCCGGCTCCGGCCCGGCCGGGGCGGAGGAGCCGGCCCGCGGCGGGGTCCGGACGGGGGACCCCGCCGCGGGAGTCGCGGGGAGGCGGGGCCGGATCAGCCGTCCCGTTCCTCCCCTTCCGTGCCGAGTGCGGCCGCGACGATCGCCTCCACCTGGGCGACGATGGCGGCGCGGTCCCGCTCGAAGGCCGGGTCGGTGACCCCGGCGCCCCCGCCCAGGTGCAGGATCGGGGTGTGCACGTGCCCGGCGGGGACGTCCAGGCCGGTGGCGTCGCGCAGCAGGGTGTTGCGGTAGGCGATCTCGTTGGACAGGTAGTCCCCGCCGCCGCCCGCGCGGGCCTCGGAGCCGGGGGTGGGCCCGTCCGGGCGGACCACCGGCTCGGTCTCCCCCGCCGGGATCTCGGTGACCTCGGTGTTGTCCACCACCGGGAAGGGCTCGCCGGAGACCGCCTCGATGATCGCCGGGCGGTCCAGGGTGGAGTCGGACCACTGCGGCTGCGGGGTGACGGTGGGGAACCCCTCGGGGATCGGCACCGTCTCGGCGGTGCCGGTCGACTCGTTGTCGTCGGACCCGCCCCGCCAGGCGCCGTTGTGCGCCTCCAGGTCGAACCGGCCCTCCCGGCCCTGGCTGACGGTGATCACCGCGTCGGCCGGGCGGTCCCCGGTGTAGTGCGGCGCCAGCGCCCGCTCCACCATGCCGCCGGTGAAGTCGCGCCAGCGCACCGGGAACATCGCGGCCTGCACCACCGCCGTCCGGCCGTCGGCGGTCTCCAGCACCGCGCCGTCCAGGGCCAGGGCGGCCGCGCCGGAGGGGTTGGCCTGGCGGATGTCGCCGTCCAGCCGGAACGGGTCGAAGCCGGTGACCACCACCCGCAGCACGTCCTCGCCGGCGCCGAAGTCCATGCCGGACTGGCCGCGGGAGCGGCGCTCCAGTTCGGCGAGGAGTCCGGCGCGCTCCTCGGCGGGGAGGTCGAAGGAGGGCTCCCAGCGGCGCAGCGCCGAGGTCATGCCGAGCCGGGCCCAGTACAGCGGGCGGTCGTCCCCGGCGCTCAGCTCCCCTTCGGCCGCCGACCCGGACCGCACCCGGTGCACCGCGTCGCGCCAGAGCCGCTCGCCGTGCACCCGGACCGCGGTCCGGGCCGCCTCCTCGTCCGGGGCGGCGCACAGCGCGCGGGCGAAGTCGCCGGCGCGGTCGGCGAAGCCGGAGCGGCGCAGGATCTCCTGGGGGACCTCCTCGGCGAGGCGCTCCTCTTCGACGGTGGCGCCGCCGGCCGCCAGGCAGTCCGGTTCTCCGCCGGGTGCGGCGTGCGCCGGGGCGGCGAGGGCCAGAGCGGGGGCGAGGACGAGTGCGGCCGCCGCGACGCGGGGGGCCGGTTTCCGGACGGGCAAACCGCCTCCAACTCCATACAAGTGATTTGTTCAACAAAATTCGGAGCAGAAGGTAGCAGCTTCCGCACGGTCCGCACCAGAGCCCTGCGGCGGGCGGTCCGCGCGCATCGCGGGAAACGGCCGCCCGGGGCGCCGGGCGGCGGGGCCGGGCTCCCGCCCGCTCCGCCTCCGGGCATCGGCGGTGGAGGGCGCCGGGGCTCCGGAGGACCCCCGCCCCTGCGACCGGTCCGGCGAGGGGGCGGCCCCGGGCGGCGGGCGCCCGGGGCCGCCTCAGCGGGCCGGTCAGGCCTCCAGGTCGCGGCGGAGGTGTTCGGCGGTGACCGATTCCGGGTGGCCGAGCAGCCCGGCCGGGGTTCCCTCGTACAGCACCCGGCCGCCGTGCCGGCCGCCGCCCGGGCCCATGTCGATCACGTGGTCGGCGCGCTTGAGCACGTCCAGGTCGTGCTCGACCAGGACGACGGTGTCGCCCGCGTCGACCATCCGGTCCAGCAGCCCCAGCAGCACCTCCACGTCGGCCATGTGCAGGCCGGTGGTGGGCTCGTCCATCACGTAGACGGCGCCGGTCCCGCCCAGCCGGGTGGCGAGCTTGAGGCGCTGCCGCTCGCCGCCGGAGAGGCTGCTCAGCTCCTGGCCCAGGGTCAGATAGCCCAGGCCGACCTCCTCCAGCCGCTCCATGGCGCGGGCGACCTTGCGCTCGCCGCGCCCGGTGAAGAAGGCGCGGGCCTCCTCGGCGGTCATCGCCAGCACCTCGGTCACGTTCCTCCCGCGCAGCCGGTGCTCCAGCACGGCGGCGGCGAAGCGGGAGCCGCCGCACTCCTCGCACACCGTGGTGACCGGGTCCATCATCGCCATCTCGGTGACGGTCTCGCCGCGCCCGCCGCAGGCCTTGCAGGCGCCCTTGGAGTTGAAGGAGAACAGGCCCGGCTCGGCGCCGCTCTCCTCGGCGAAGCGCTTGCGGATCACGTCCATCACGCCCAGGTAGGAGGCGGGGGTGGAGCGCGAGGAGGCGCTCACCGCGGACTGGTCCACCACGACCGCTCCGGGGTGCCGCTCCACCAGGACCCGGCCGATCAGGGTGCTCTTGCCCGACCCGGCGACGCCGGTGACCACGGTGAGCACCCCGGTGGGCACGCGCACCGAGACGCCGCGGAGGTTGTGCAGGTCGGCGCCGTCCACCTCCAGCGCCCCGGTGGGGGTGCGCACCTTCTCCTTCAGGCCGGTGCGGCGGCGCAGGCACCGCCCGGTGCGGGTGTCGGCGGCGCGCAGCCCCTCCACCCCGCCCTGGTAGACGACCCGGCCGCCGCGGCTCCCGGCGCCCGGCCCCATGTCGACGACGTGGTCGGCGACCGCGATCACGTCCCGGTCGTGCTCGACGACCAGGACCGTGTTGCCCCGGTCGCGCAGCCGCAGCAGCAGCCGGTTGAGCCGGCCCACGTCGTGCGGGTGCAGCCCGGTGCTGGGCTCGTCGAAGACGTAGGTCACCCCGGTCAGCGCCGACCCGAGGTGGCGCACCGTCTTGATCCGCTGCGCCTCCCCGCCGGACAGGGTGGGCGCCTCCCGGTCCAGGCTGAGGTAGCCCAGGCCGATGTCGCAGAGCCGGCGGACGCTGCGCGCGGCCGCGCGGGCGATCGGGGCGCCCTGCGGGTGGTCCACCTCCTCCAGCACCGGGACCAGGTCCTCGGCCTCCATCGCGCACATCTCGGCGATGCTGCGCCCGGCGACCCGGGTGGCCAGCGCCTCCGGGTTGAGCCGGCTCCCCTCGCAGGCCGGGCAGACCGCCTCGGTGGTGACGGCCTGCACCGCCTCCCGGGTGCGCCTGCTCATCGCCGAGATGTCGCGGTTGAGGTAGAGGCGGCGGAACCGGTCCTCCAGGCCCTCGTAGCCGAGGGTGAACCCGCCCTCCTCGGCGGTGAGCTCGATCTTGACCGTGCCGTCCCGGCCGCCGCGCAGCAGGTCCTCCCACTCCCGGTCGGTGTAGTCGCGCAGCGGCTTGTCCGGGTCGAGCAGCCCGGTGCGCCGGTACAGCTCGTAGGGGAGGGCGCTGCTCTCCGCGAACAGCGGGAAGAGCACCGCGCCGCCGTTGAGCGACCTGGAGGTGTCGAAGAAGGAGGCGTGGTCGATGCCGACCGCCCGGCCGATGCCCTCGCACCGCGGGCACATGCCCGCCGGGGTGTTGAAGGAGTAGGCCGAGGAGGGGCCGGCCGAGGGGTGCCCGGCCCGGGAGAACAGCAGCCGCAGCAGCGGGTGGACGTCGGTCATGGTGCCGACGGTGGAGCGGGAGTTGCCGCCCGGCGGCCTCTGGTCGACGACGATGGCCACCGCGAGGTTGTCGACCAGGTCGGCCTCGGGCTTCTCGTACCGGGGCAGCAGGTTGCGGATGTGCAGCGGGTAGGTCTCGTTGAGCTGGCGGTTGGACTCCACCGCCAGGGTGCCGAAGACCAGGGAGGACTTGCCCGAGCCGGAGACACCGGTGAAGACCGTGACGGTGTTCTTCGGGATCTCCAGGGAGACGTCCCGGAGGTTGTGCACCCGGGCGCCTTCGATCACGATCGGCGGTGCCGCGCCGAAGCGCTCGGTCGCCGTTGCCACTGGGGCTCCTCTCGTCGTGCGGGCACGCCGCATCGGGGCAGGGGTCGCCTGCCCTGTCCGGTGGGAATCGGGAACGGCCCCGCAGAGCGCGGGGCGGACACCCATATTCGGTGCGCATCCCCCGGAAGGCAAACGCGAATGGCGTGTTCACATTCGCTCTGACCTGCGAAAACAAGAGATGGCCGGAGGGGCGGGGAAACCGCCGGAGGAGTATCGACGCAGGTCCCCGCGGCCGCTATCCTCCCCGGATGGACTCGGTGGAGGCGGTACCGATCGGCGGCGAGGTGCACGCGTGGGCGCGCGAGCTGTGGGACTTCCACACCGCCCCCGCCCGGGAGGGCGGGCCGGCCCGCGGCGACGTGGTGCTGGCGCTGGGCAGCCACGACCTGCGGGTCGCCGGGCACGCCGCGCGGCTGTGGCACGAGGGCGCGGCGCCGCTGGTGGTGTTCAGCGGCGACCGCGGGCGGCGCACCGGCGGCGGGCACGGGCACGCCCGCTGGGAGCGGCGCGAGGCCGAGGTGTTCGCCGACGCCTCGGGGCTGCCCGACCGGGCGGTGCTGCTGGAGACCCGGGCCACCAACACCGGGGAGAACTTCTCCTGCTCCCGCGAGCTGTGCGCGCGGCAGGGCGTGCGGGTGCGCGCGGCGGTGGCCACCGCCAAGCCCTACATGGCCCGGCGCGCGCTGGCCGCCGCGGCGGTGCACTGGCCCGGGGCGGAGTGGCGGTTCCGCGCCTTCGGCGGCGGCTACGAGGGCTACCCCGACGAGCGGTACGGGGCCGAGGAGCTGGTCTCCTTCCTCGTCGGCGACCTGCAGCGGCTGGTGGTCTACCCGCGGCGCGGCTGGGCGGCGCCGGTGCACGTGCCGGACCGGGTCGCCGAAGCCTACGACCGGCTGGTGCGGGCCGGGTTCACCGAGCACCTGGTCCCGGGGGAGCCTCCCGCGCTGGGCTGACCCCGCCCGTCCGGCACCGGGCCCCGGGGGCGGCGCCCCCGGGGCCCGGTGCCGGACGGGCGGGCGCTACTCGGCCTCCGCCTCGGCGCCGGCCAGCGCGGCGGCGTTGGCCTCGCGCCGCGCGAAGACGTCATTGGCCATCTCGTTCATCTGCTTGAGGACCTTCTTGCGCGGGCGCGCGGCGAGCCGGTCGATGTAGAGCCGGCCGTAGGTGTGGTCGGTCTCGTGCTGCAGGCAGCGGGCGAAGTAGCCGGTCCCCTCGATCTCGACCGGGGCGCCGTCCTTGTCGAACCCGGTGACCTTGGCGTACTCGGCGCGGGGCAGCTCGGCGTGCGGGCCGGGCACCGACAGGCAGCCCTCGTTCTCCAGCACCAGCGGGACGGCCTCGTCCCGCTCGGCCAGCACCGGGTTGACCACGTGGCCGACGTGGCGCATGCCGTCGTCGTCGGGGCAGTCGTAGACGAACAGCCGCAGGTCCTCGCCGACCTGGTTGCCGGCCAGGCCGACGCCCTCGGCGGCGTACATGGTGAGGAACATGTCGTCGATGAGGGAGGACAGCCCCGGGGTGCCGAACATCTCGGCGGGGACGTCGGTATTGGCCCGGTGCAGCACGTCCTCGCCGACCACCGTGATCCGCCGGACCCGGCCGCGGGCGGCCTCGGGCGCCATCTCGGGGTAGTCGTCGACCGGTTCGCCCTGGAGTCGGACCCTCTGCTCGGCGGGGTCTCCGGCGCTGGACTGCTCGGACATGCGCTGCTCGCTCTTTTCCACTCGGCCGCAGGCGGGGGCGCGCGCCGGAAGGGGCGCGCGAAGACCTTCGCAAAATAGCATAAAGGCGCAGGTCACCATGGCGGGATCGGAAGCCGTTCCCGGGGTCGGCCGGACGACTTGTTCGGCAATACCATCGTGGAATGGAGAAATTGCGCGGCAAGCAGGGCACCTGGACCTTCGACGAGGAGAAGGTCGTCATCGACTATGCGACCGGCTGGTTGGCATCGTCGCTGAACAAGGCGCTGGCCCGCGCGGAGGTTCCGCTGCGGAGCGTGGCCGGGGTCGATTTCCGCGCCCGCGGCACCGGCGCGAAGAAGAAGGGCTGGGAGATGCGGCTGCGCATCCGCGGCCAGGCCGACCCCTTCGCCGCGGTGGGCGCCGCGATGTCCGGAGAGGACCCCTTCCTGCTGTCCGGCGACGCCAAGACCGAGCTGGTCGCCGAGTACCACGCCGACCAGCTGCGGCTGCTGGCCGAGCGGGCCGCCGCCCAGGGGGCGCCCCCGGCCGACGCCCCGGCCCGGCTGGTGGCCCCGCTGCCGCTGCACATCCAGGTGCACGAGGGCACCGCGGCCTTCGACGGCTCCTCGCTGGTCCTCTCCTGGACCAGCGAGGCGACCAAGGAGAAGCGGTCCGCCCAGCGCAGGGAGTTCCCGCTGGAGCGGATCGCCAAGGTGGAGTGGAACCCCTCCGACGGCTGGGACTACGGGGTGCTGCGGGTGCTGGCCGAGGGCGGGGCGCCGCCGAAGAAGCCGGTTCCGGCCAAGCGGGACCTGTCCTGCCTGCTGTTCGGGGAGGGGGGCGAGCAGGCGCAGGCGCTGCTGATGGCGGCCACCGTCACCGCGTACCTGTGGGCGGCCGGCTCCGGCCGGCCCGAGGCCGACGAGGGCGCGGCGGCGCTCTCCTCCGGCGGGGAGGCCCCGGCGATCGGGGCCGGGGGCGGACCCGAGGGGGACGACGGGGCGGACGGCTCCGGCGACGACATCGACCCGGAGAGCCGGATCGTGATGGCCCGGATCCGCAAGCTGGGCGAGCTGCACGCCGAGGGGCTCCTCACCGACGAGGAGTTCAGCGCGAAGAAGGCGGAGCTGCTGGAGCGGCTCTGAACCGCCGGAGGGCCGGCCCCTCCGACCGCCCCTCCGCGGCGGGGGCGGAACGGGACGGAGCGGGTTCCGGACCCGCTCCGCCCCGCAGGACTCTCCGGCTCGCCGTCCCGGCCCCGGAGGGGGCGGGCCGCGGCGAGGGGTCAGGCCTTGACCGCGACCGCCTCGATCTCGACCAGCTGGTCGTCGTAGCCGAGCGCCGCCACGCCCAGCAGGGTGGCCGGGGCGTCGTGGTCGCCGAAGGCGCCGCGCACCACGTCCCAGGCGCGGACCAGGTCGGCCTGGTCGGAGGAGGCGACGTAGACGGTGTACTTGGCCACGTCGGTAAGCCGGGCGCCGGCGGCGTCCAGCGCGAGGACGAGGTTGTCCACGCACTTGCGCGCCTGGGCCTCGAAGTCGCCGGGGGCCGTGGTGGAGCCGTCCAGCTCCAGCGGGCAGGCCCCGGCGGCGAAGACGGTGCGGTCGTTGACGACCGCCGCGTAGGCGTAGTCGATCTGGTCGGTGAGCCGGTCGTCCTTGCGGATCATCTCAATATGTGAACTCATCGCCGGAGACCTTAGCGGGAACGGGGTCAGCGGTACCAGCCATTTCCTTGCGTGAAGCAGCGCACCAGGTAGTCGCGGAGCGAGACCGCCGCCAGCCGGCGCCGGTCGGTCTCGTGGTCCCAGACCACGATGCCCGGCCCGTAGTCGGTGTGCACGTAGGCGAACTGCGGGCCCATGTCGCTGTCGCCGAAGAAGATCATCTCGTCGAAGGGCGCGTACAGCTCGGCGTAGTCGGGTTCGCCGCGCATCGCCAGGTTGTCCTCGATGAGCCGGTGCGCGGACCAGACCACCTCGTCGCCGTACTCGTTGCGGACCCCGTCGGCCTCCCGCAGCAGCGAGGCGAGCTCGAAGGGCAGCGGAAGGGAGAGCGCCCGCTCCACCGCCGCCAGCACGGCCTCGTCGGCCGGCGGCACCGGCTCCGCCTCCGGGTACAGTTCACCGATCAGTTCTCGCCACACATGGTGAATCATCACAGCTCGGGCCGGGATGCGGGAAACCGGCGGGGGCGAGTCCCCCGATTCGCCCGCCCGATCGCCCCGTGATCGGCGGGTTCGCCCGCTTCGCGCCGGGCGCGCGGCCCGCCGATGTGCATAGGCCCCCTCGAGTGGAATATCCTGCTCTCGCTCCCCGTTAGGGGGGTGTGCGGGCCGGTGCGGTAGAAAGTGTCCCCCGGGCTCCATTCAATGCCTTCGCGGAATACCGCGCCGGGCGCCGGCCTCCGGGCCGGTGCACCCGGCGGTCTTAGGAGCCGCGTTGCGCCCTGCGCCGTGAGGCGACCGCCGTATCGGCCCGCACGAGACTTCACGAGGGCCTCGCCGGATCCCGGCGGGGCCCTCGCTCTCTCCCCTTCCTTCCCGTTCATCCTTTTTGCGGTATTTCACACACGACGCTCCGGTGACCCGCCGGAATCGCCGCACTTCACACGGTCACCCCCCTGCCCGCCTCCGTCCGGCTCAATGGTGAGTGCCCCCGCCGCATCCGCAGACGAGGAGAGACGGATGAAGCCCACCGCCCGCCGCACCTGTGCACTGGCCCTCGGCGCCGCCCTCGCACTGGCCGCGGCGCCGGCCCCGGCGGCCGCCGACGGCTACCCCGGCTACACCGCCAGCCGCTACACCCCGCTCACCGGCGGCGCCGCCGACCTGACCGGGGCGGAGAAGGCCGGCTGCGCCGAGGGGGAGGTCGGCCGGAGCGGCCCGCGGGTGCTGTTCTTCGGCACCCAGCAGTCCGACGGCCGGCTGCGCCAGCCCGGCACCAGCTCCGGCAGCCGCACACCGCGCTCCGCCACCTCGCACGCGGTGGCCGTCGCGGCAGCCTGGGCCGAGGGCTTCACCGCCTGCTCGCCCGGCGGCGCCACCGCCGAACTCGCCCTGGGCGTCAACAACAAGGAGGACGGCGGGGCCTCCGCCTCCGGCGCCGGCCGGGACTGGGCCCGGGTCGTGGAGTCGGCCGCGGAGAAGGCCGCCACCTCCAAGGTGCGCATCGCCGGGGCGGTGGACGCCGAGCCGTCCTGGTCCTCGCCCGAATGGGCGCGGAGCTGGGTGGACGCCTACGTCTCCGCCACCGGGAGCCGGCTGTACGCGGTCAACTCCGCCGACTCCTGCCCGGAGTACGGCTCCTCCTCCGCCTCCTGCGCCAACGGCTGGAAGCTCTCCGACGTGTACTACGTGGCCTCCGGGGCCTCCGCGCAGATCCAGGCCGTCCCGCAGATCTACCGGACCAACGGCACCCAGGCCCGCCAGTGGGCCGCGGTCAGCGCCTGGGGTGCGAAGCACTCCTCCGGCCCGGTCCGCTTCGTCGGCTCGATGTCCCAGCGCACCGCCTGCAACCAGCGCGGCGGCTGCAAGGGCACCGACAACACCGCCAAGACCGCCTGGAGCCAGCTGCGCGCCGAGCTCAACGCGCACGAGGAGACCCGCGTCGGCGACCTGCCCTACGCCAGCGACATGCGCTGGCCCTGACGGATCCCGGTGCGGGCGCGCGTCCGCGCCCGCACCGGGCCCTCCCCGGCGGCGTCCGCGGCGTTTCGGTGCCTTCCGCGGGCACGGAAGGCACCGAAACGCCGCGAAAGGCCGGGAACGGGCAGGAAACGGCGCCCCCGGCGCGGATTTAGGCCTCCCGCCGGCCCCCTGCGAGCGGTTATCTTCGCCGTGCATCTCCCGAACCCGCTCCCAGGGAGGACGGACCCCCCATGCCGCTCACCCCCGCGCCGCGCCGACTGGCCGCGGCACTGGCCGCCGGCGCCCTGATCGGACTCCTGGCCCCCGCAGCGGCGGCCGGCGCCGACGAGCAGCGGACCGCCGCCGTGAACCTCAGGACCCCCTTCGACTGCGGCCAGGTGTGGAACGCCAACACCCGGACCAACCACAACCCCCAGCTCTCCGTGGACTTCCAGCGCTCCGGCGCCCAGGGCAAGAACGTGCTCTCCAGCGCCTCGGGCACCGTCACCACCGTGGCCGACCGGGGGAACACCAGCTACGGCAAGTACATCGTGGTCAGCCACGGCCAGGGCATCACCACCCTCTACGCCCACCTGCAGTCCCAATCCGTCTCGGTCGGCGACAAGGTGAAGACCGGGACCCGCATCGGCAAGGTCGGCAGCACCGGCGGGTCCACCGGGCCGCACCTCCACTACGAGCAGCGGGTCGACGGCCGGGTGGTCCGCGTCGTCCTCAACGGCGTCAGGATCGCCTACTACGGCAACACCACCATCACCAGCAGCACCAACTGCTGATCCGCCGCTCCCCCGCGCCGGCCCGGGGCAGGTCCCGGGCCGGCGCGGGCCCCCCGGGGCCGGCGGTCAGTACACCAGCTCCGCCAGCGCCGCCCGGTGGTCGCTGCCCGGCACCGGGCGGACCTCCGCCGACACCGCCCGCGCCGACCGGTAGAGCACGTGGTCCAGCCGGACCGCGGGCGCCCCCGCCGGCCAGGTGAACCCCGGCCCCCACCCGGCGTCGCGCTGCGCCTCGCCGTACCCGGAGAAGGCGCCCATCGCCCGGTCGGTGGCCGCGGTGTTCAGGTCGGCCAGCACCACCACCGGCCCGTCGGCCGCGCGCGCCGCCTCCGCCAGCGCCGCCAGGGAGGCGTCCCGCGAACCGGACGTCCCCGGCCGCAGCGACGCCACGTGCCCGGCCACCACCGCCACCTCGCCGCCCGGCGCCCGGACCGCCAGCCGCACGCCCCGGATCCAGCCCACCGCCGGGTCCAGCGCTTCGACCGAGGCCACCGGGTACCGGCTCCACACCCCCACGGTGCCCTGCCTGACCCACTCCCCCGCGCCGCCGAACGCCCGCGGCGCGCACCCCTCGGGCCCGGTCAGCTCCTGCACCGCCACCACGTCGGCGCCCCAGCCGGCCGCCTCCCGCAGCGCCGCGCAGACCCGCTCGTTGCCGGCCCCCACGTTCAGTGTGGCCACGCCCAGGCGCGCACCACCCGCCCCGCCGCCGGGGGCCGGCACATAGGCCGGGACGAACAGCGCCGCCCACACCGCCGAGAGCGCCACCGCCGCCGCGGCGGCCGCCCTGGAACGCAGCGCCGCCCCGGCCGCCGCCGCGACCGGGGCAGCCAGCCCCAGCCAGGGCAGCCCCGACTCCAGCAGCACCCCCGCGTCCCCGGGGACCAGCCGGTGCCCGGCCAGCAGCACCGCCGCGGCCCCCGCCGCGGCGGCCGCCGCCGCGCCCGCGATCCGCTTCCAGGTCCATGAGCTCATGCACGGATCATGGCGGAGGCGGATGAGGAAGCGATGAGAATCCGGTGAGCGCGCCCCGCCCCTCGGCGGCCCGGCCGGCCGGAGCCGGGCCGCGCGGCTCAGCGGGTCCGGTAGCGCGCATAGATCAGCCCGCTGCCGAAGACGCGCTCCTCGACCAGCTCGAGATCGAGGCGCACGCCGCCGGGGAAGAACCGCTTGCCGCCGCCGACCACGCTCGTGGTGATGAACAGCCGGTACTCGTCCACCAGGCCGGCCGCGATCGCCTGGGCCGCGAGGTTCGGGCCGTCGACGGTGAGGTCGCGGTCGGCCCCGTCCTTGAGCCTGCGCACCGCGTCCGGGTCGAAGGTCCGCTCGATCCTGGTCCTCGCGCTGGACACCGAGTCGAGCGTCGTGGAGTAGACGATCTTCTCCGCGGCCTGCCAGTCGCGGGCGTACTGCAGGATGTGCGGCGGCCGGCCGGGATCGGTGTGCGCGGTCTCCCAGAAGACCATCGTCTCGTACATCCGCCGCCCGTAGAGGTACGTGCCGACGGGGCGGAAGAGGTCGTTGATGAAGGTGTGCACCTCCGGGTCCTCGGCCCCGGCGCCGAGGCCGCCCTCCGCCGCCTCGGCGTAGCCGTCGAGCGAGGTGACCATCGAATAGATGAGCTTCGCCATGCGTCCCCTCCGAGTACGAGCGCCGGCCTCCGGCGCGGGCGGTCCTGCGGGCTGTGACCCCCGCACGGCCCGGAACTCATCGGCCGGCCCCTCCGGCCGGGGCGGGCGGCCCCGCCCCATCCGGGCCTGTGGCTCTGTAGGTGAGTCGTAGTGCCGTTCGTCGTTCAGTACGGATGGTGCCCTCGTGCCGACGAAGTCGATGTCGCCGAGTTTCAATGGCAGTTGGAGCCTTGCGGTGGGATGATGTCTGTGCTTCTCGCGTTGGGGGCACCGATGCACCTGTCGAAATCCAAGGCCGATCTGGACGATCGCCCGCTACGGACGGGTCGACCTCCTCTGTATTGACGAATCAGGGTATATGGAGCTTGATCGCCGGGGTGCTGAGCTGCTGTTCCAGGTCCTGACCGAGCGCGAGGAGAAGAACAGCGTCGCCATCGCGTCCAACGGGAGTTTCGGCGTATGGACGAAGACGTTCACGGACCCGCGGCTCTGCACGGCCATCGTCGACCGCCTCACCTTCGACGCGGCCATCATCGAAACCGGCACGGACTCCTACCGCCTCGCCCAGACCAAAGCCCGCGCCGAGCAGGCCGCCGCACTCTGACCCCGCATCCTGACCGGCCGAGCGCCTCAGCGGAAGAGGGCGGCATTCTCCGCAGCCCACAGCCGGAACGATCTGGCCTGGGAGCCGGTGACCTGCGAAACGGTGTCGCGCACCGTCAGCAGTTCGTCGTTGACGTCTCCGCCCGTGACGTCGAGCACCGCGTCCGCGGCCTCATCCCCGAAGACCGCGGCCATCTGCGCGTGAGCCTCCTGCCGACTGATCTCGACGAAGGGAACACTCCGCCCGATCGCTGCCGCGATGGTCTCGACCTGCTGCCGGGCGGTCACCGGCTCCGGACCGGTCAGGGCATACGTCCGCTCCTTGTGGCCGGGCTCCGTCAGCGCTACCCGCGCCACGGATGCGATGTCCGCCGGGTGGATGGTGGGCAGTCCGATGTCCGCATACGGCGCGCGGACCGTTTCACGGTCACGGATCGACACCGCCCACATCAGAGCATTCGAGGCGAACTGTGTCGGCCGCAGGATCGTCCAGTCCATGCCGCTGTCCTTGAGCAGCAGCTCTACCGCGAGGTTCTCGCCGGCGGGGCCCAGATACGGATGGGTCTGGACGGTAATGGACGACACCAGCACCACATGCTCCACACCCGCCAGCCGGGCGGCCTCGATGATCTCGGCATCCGGACCCAGACGCGACACGAGGAACAGCGAACGCACCCCATCCAGAGCGGGCTTCAACGATTCCGGTTCCGCGAAGTCACCCTCAACGGCCTCGACCCCTTCAGGGAACGTGGCCCGTGAGGCGTCACGGGTGAACCCTCTCAACGGCCCCACACCGCCTGCGTGCAACTCCCTCAGCAGCGCACTTCCTATGTTTCCGGTGGCTCCGGTCACGAGGATCACGGGCGCGTTCTCCTGTCGTCAGATGATCAACCTGAGGAACACGCTAAAAGCTCAATCGCACTTCAGGTCAAGGAGGGCCCTGCCCCTTCCTGCTGCCGGATGCACGCGAACACCCCGGCGCTTCGCGCCGGGGACTGCTCTCCATCGCTCTACCACTGCCCTTGCCGCAAACCCGAATGACATCGAAACTCACCGACATTCAGAAGCACTCGGACCCTCCACTGACATCCGAACTCAACGACAAACGACATCCGTTGAGAGCTACGCAGCCAGGGCCTGCCGGCCCCGGACCGGCGGAGAGGCCGGGCGGTCCGACCGCCCCTGATCGAGGAGCGGGCCTGCTCCTCCGACTCCGAGCGGACCCGGGCCCCGGAGGAGTTCCCGCACGCCTGCGGCCGCCACCGCCACCGCACCGGGAGGGCGGCCACCGACCAGCCGCGTGAACAGCGCACCGGGGTACGGCGGCTAGCCGCGGCCCAGGTAGGGCATGCCGGTCGCCATGACCGTCATGAACGGCACGCTGACGTCCAGCGGCAGGTCGGCGATCCCGGCCACGGTGCGCCCCACGTGGGCGGCGTCGAAGACCGGCTCGGCGGCCCGGCTCCCGTCGGCCTGGAGCGTGCCGGCCGCGATTCCGGCGGTCAGCTCGGTGGCGGCGTTGCCGATATCGATCTGGCCGCAGGCGATGCCCAGCGGCCGCCCCTCCAGCGCCAGCGACTTGGTCAGCCCGGTGACCGCGTGCTTGGTGGCGGTGTAGCCGACCGACATCGGCCGCGGCGCGTGCGCCGAGATCGACCCGTTGTTGATGATCCGCCCGCCCCGGGGGTCCTGCTCGCGCATCATCCGGAACGCCTCCCGCGCGCACCAGAACGCCCCGGTGAGGTTGACCTCCACCACGTGCCGCCACGCGTCGTCGCCGACCTCGTCCACCGGGGCGGGCGGCGGCATCGCGCCGGCGTTGTTGAACAGCACGTCCAACCGCCCCCACTCCCGGCCGACCCGCGCGAACACCTCGCGCACCCGGTCGGGGTCGGCCACGTCGGCGGGGAGCGGCAGCGCCCGCTCCCCCGCCCCCGAGGCCGCCGCGGTCTCCTCCAGCCGCTCGGCCCTCCGGCCGACCAGCGCCACCGCGTACCCCCGCGCCAGCAGCTCCAGCGCCACCGCCCGGCCGATGCCGCTGCCCGCACCGGTCACCACCGCCGTCCGCGGGACACCCGCGCCGTCCGCCGCCACCTGCGTCTCCTCTCGACACCGCGCCCGCCCTCCGGCGGGTCGGCCGAACCCTACCGACCCGCCCGCCGGGCGCCTCCCCCGGCCGGGGGACAATCGCCCCATGGACATCGCCGACCACATCGACGCGCTCGCCGCCCAGGGCCCCATGCTCGCCGACGCCGCGCACCGCGCCGGCCCCGGCGCGCCGGTCCCCCCCTGCCCCGGCTGGACCGTCCGCGACCTGCTCGCCCACACCGGGGCGGTGCACCGCTGGGCCCGCGCCCAGCTGCGCGCCGGCGCCGGGGACGAACCGCTCACCCCCGAGCGGCGCCGCGGCGAGTTCCCCGCCCCCGAGGACGCCGACCTCACCGGCTGGTACCTGGACGGGCACGGCGCGCTCCTGGACGCCCTCGCCCACTACGCCGAGCACCGCCCCGGCCTGGAGGCCTTCACCTTCCTGCCCGGCGCCCCCTCGGCGCTGGCGTTCTGGGCCCGCCGCCAGGCCCACGAGACCGCCGTGCACCGGGTCGACGCCGAGCTCGCCGCAGGCGGGCCGGTCACTCCGCTGCCGCCAGCCTTCGCCGCCGACGGGGTCGACGAGCTCCTCAACGGCTTCCTCTCCCGCCCGGGACGGGCCCGCGCCCCCGTCCCGCGCAGCATCGCCGTGCAGGCCACCGACGCCGACTGCGCCCACCGCGTCGAGCTCTCCCCCGACGGCGCGCGCACGGCCGGTGCGGGGCCGGCCGACGTCCGCATCACCGCCCCCGCGCACGACCTCTACCTGGTGCTGTGGAACCGCGCCGAGCCCCGCCCCGGGCAGGCCGATGGCGACCCCGACGCGCTGAAGGCCTGGCGCGAGGCCGCTCGCGTCTGACGGGACCGCCCCGCCCGCCGTTGTCCTCGGCGTCGTCGCCGTCTCAAAGCGGAAGTACTGCAAGGAACGGCGGGATAAGGAACGGCGGGATGGGGTGCGGCCGTCGTCCGGGTGCGGCGCCTCGCGGGGCAGGGGTTCAGACCGGCGGCGACGGCCGGGAGGGGACCGGATGGTCGGTCGGGCGCGGCGCCCCGCAGGGCGGGGTTCAAGCGGGCGGCGACGGCGCAGGAAGGGACGAGGCGGAGGCGGCCGCCCGTGCGCGGCGCCCCACGGAGCGAAGGCCCAGACCGGCAACGACGGCGCAGGCAGGAACCGGGCCGGGCGCCACACACGGGCGCGGCATCTCGCGGAGCGGGGGTTCAAGCGGGCGGCGACGGCGCGGGCAGGGGCGGGGGCGGGCACCCCGGCCGGGCGCGGCGCCCCACGGGGCCGGGGTTCAAGCGGGCGGCGAAGGCGGGAGTGGGCGGGCGCCGCGTTCACCGGCCCGGCGCGTGCTCCCGGCGGGGAGGCGGCGGCGCCCCAGCGAAGGGGGCGGGCCCGCCCGAGCCGAGCAGGGTGGCCTCATCCCCTATGCCGGGTTTGCGGCGGGGAACGGGCGGGGGCGGGGGCGCCCTGCGCACCTCCGCGGCACCCCGATTACATCTACCAGCGAGTAGTGAGCCCCGAGGCCCCCACCACCCCCTCGCCGATTACCCAGAGTGGCCAAAGCGAGGCTTTCCGGGGGAACAAAAGCGACATCTCACCCCCGCGCCGCCCCTGCCCGGGTTCCGGCCCTCTGGTTTGCGGCCTTGCGGGCGACTCGAACCCTCCATCGCTGGCTTGATCAGGGCGAATCGGGGCTTCCGGGGGCCGATCCGGGCCGGGGTGCGCGCCCGGGAATCACCGGGGTGCTCTCGCGGTGCGCAGGGCGCCCCTCCCCATCATCACCCTGCGTATTTACCTAGGTCAGGGTAGGGAGATGGTTTCAAGGGCGGCCGCCCCGGCGCTGCGGAGGGGCGGGTGCGGCGACCCTGCCGCCCCGGCCGGCCCTGCTCTGCTCTGCCGCACCCGACCGGCCGGCCGGTGCCCCCCGCCCTCGCCGCCCGCTTGAACCCCCGCCCCGTGGGGCGCCGCGCTCGGGCGATCGCCTTCGCCCCGCCCCTTCCTCCACCGTCGCCGCCCGCTTGAGCCTTCGCTCCGCGAGGCGCTGTACCCGACCGGCCGGCCGGTCCCCCTCCCTCCGCCGTCGCCGCCCGTCTGCACCTTCGCCCCGTGAGACGCCGCACCCGGGCGGGGCGTCACTCGTCCCTCGTCCTCCCCGAGTTCCTCGTTGCGACGACCACGTGACGACAAACCACTGGGGGCCGTAATGCCAAGATCATCGAGAGGCAGGGGAACGGGCCTTAGGGGACCTGGCACCACTGCCCCGGTCCGCGCGCCGGGCCACAATTGGGGGAGGGCGGTGCGGCGCACCGCCCCGGCCCGGCGACCGTAGAAAGCGACGAAGATGCCCAGCACCGACCACCCGACCGCCAGACGCACGGCCCTGCTGGCCTGGTCCCTGCTGTTCATCCCGCTCGCCGCCACCGGCCTGCTACTGACCGCGCTGTTCGCGATCGCCCTGGGGCTCTCCTCCATCTGGATCGGCCTGCCCATCGCGGTGATGCTCAGTCCGCTGATCCGCACCCTGGCCGACACGCACCGCCGCACCCTGGGCCGGTTCCTCGACGAGGGACCGATTCCGACCCCCTACGGGCCGCAGGACGGGCTGCTCAAGCGGCTGCGCGCCACCGGCCACGTGGCCTGGCGGGACATGTCGCTCTCCCAGCGGATCCGCACCACGCTGTCCTCCACCGCCATCTGGCGCGACCTGGCCTGGCTGCTGCTCAACGGCACCGTCGGGGTGCTGCTGGGAGCCCTGCCCGCGCTGCTGGTGGTCTACGCCGTCTACCTCGTGCTGCACGCCCTGGTGCTGTGGCGGGTCGCCCCGCTGTTCGGCCTGGAGTTCTTCGGCGGCCAGGCCGGCGCCCTGCTCGCCCTCGTCCCCGCCGCCGCGTTCCTGGCGCTGTTCTGGTTCTACGGGGCGGCGATGGTGCGCGGCTACGCCAAGCTGGGCCGCTGGCTGCTGGCCCCCACCGAGAAGGAGCGGCTGACCGCGCGCGTCGCCCAGCTGGCCACCTCCCGCGCCGACACCATCGACGCCCAGGCCTCCGAGGTGCGCCGGATCGAGCGCGACCTGCACGACGGCGCGCAGGCCCGGCTGGTGGCCCTGGGCATGAGCCTGGGCATGGCCGAGGAGATGCTCGCGCGCGACCCCGAGACGGCCCGGCGGATGCTCTCCGAGGCCCGCGAGACCACCCGCGAGGCCCTCACCGAGCTGCGCGACCTGGTCCGCGGCATCCACCCGCCGGTGCTGGTGGAGCGCGGCCTGGACGGCGCGGTGCGGGCGCTGGCCATCTCCCAGCGGCTGCCGATAGAGGTCGACATCGACCTGCCGGGGCGGCCCGCCGACCCGGTGGAGTCGGCGGCCTACTTCGCGGTGGTGGAGGTGCTCACCAACGCGGCCAAGCACTCCGGGGCCGGGCGCGCCTGGGTGCGCATCAACTACGGGCGCGACCGGATGGTCATCCTGGTCGGCGACGACGGCCGCGGCGGGGCCGACTTCTCCGGAGGCACCGGGCTGCAGGGCATCCGGCGCAGGCTCGCCGCCTTCGATGGGACGATGAGCGTCGTCAGCCCGACTGGCGGGCCGACCATCGTCACCATGGAGCTGCCGTGCGCGTTGTCATCGCCGAAGACCTCGCCCTCCTCAGAGAAGGCCTGATCAGGCTCTTGGAAGGCCACGATTTCACCGTGGTCGCCGCGGTGGAGAGCGGCCCCGAGCTGCGCGACGCCCTGCTGGAGCACCGCCCGGACGTGGCCGTGGTCGACGTGCGCCTGCCCCCGACCTTCACCGACGAGGGGCTGCAGGCCGCCATCCAGGCGCGCGGCAGCGTCCCCGGGCTGCCGGTGCTGGTGCTCTCCCAGCACGTCGAGCAGCTCTACGCCCGCGAACTGCTCTCCGACGACCGGGGGGCGGTCGGCTACCTGCTCAAGGACCGGGTGTTCGACGTCGGCCAGTTCATCGACGCGGTCCGCCGGGTGGCGGCCGGCGGCACCGCGATGGACCCGGCGGTCATCTCCCAGCTGCTGGCCAAGCGGGCCGACGACGGCCCGCTGGCGTCCCTCACCCCGCGCGAGCGCGAGGTTCTGGGAGAGATGGCGGAGGGGCGGTCCAACACCGCCATCGCCTCCCGGCTGTTCATCACCGACAAGGCGGTCAGCAAGCACATCAACAACATCTTCACCAAGCTGGACCTGCCGCCGTCCAATGACGACAGCCGCCGGGTACTGGCGGTGCTGGCGTACCTGAACAACCGCTGAGGCACTTCAGGCGAGGAGGTCCCCGCCCCCTTCAGGGGACCTCCAGGCGGTTCCGGTCCGCTCCCACCCGAGCCGTTCCAGGAGAGGGTGGAGCGGTTTCGCCGGACGGGCGTGCGGGTGCTCCAGCCGCGAGATGAATTCGTCCAGGTCGAATTCGATCACGGTCTTTTCGGTCGGGGTGTCGGGATCCATCGCGGTCGCGATCCAGAGTGACGGTGTGCACCGAATGTGCCATTTGTTCCCGTACCAGTGCTTGAGGACTTTCAGGGCGGCTTGCCTTGCGTCGTTCTGCATAACCGATACGGTGACGCTGCCGCTTTGACCAGGCAATAAGACTTACCCAGTCGTCCCGAACCGGACATGGGGGTGTCGAAGCGTATCGTGGCCGTGCCACACTGTGCGCATGAGTACCGAGCGGGTGTCGAGCACCTGGGCCGAGTTCGGTCGGGAACTGCGTGCCGCCCGACTTCAGGCCGGATTGTCCATCGATCAGCTGGCCGGGGCGATCTCGGCCTCTCCCTCCCTGGTCTCGAAAATGGAACGCGGCGTCCGGAGCACTTCCCGGACCGCAGCAGAGACCCTGGACACGGAACTGGGCGCGGACGGGGCACTTCTGTCCGCTTGGGGGCAGGCACTGAAGCGCGCCGCCCTTCCGAATTGGGCCGCCCAGGTATCGAAGAGCGAAGAGCGCTCAACCTCGCTGCAGATTTTCAGCCCGATCGCGATCACGGGCCTGCTGCAGATTCCGGAATACTCATCCGAGCTTTACCGAGACACCGAGCCGGATATGGAAGACGAGCAGATAAAGACTCTCGTCGCTTCCCGCTCCGAACGGATCTCCCGCCTATCCGGGTGCGATATCACCTGCCTGATGGACGAAAGCGTTCTACGCCGCCCGGTCGGCGGCCCCGAGGTCATGCGGCATCAGCTGGATTCCCTGCTGGGGGTGACCGGGGTTCGCATCCTCGTCCTCCCTGCGACCGCCAAGACCGCCGCATGGTCCGTGGGAGGATTCAGGATCATCGGGTTCAGCGACCGGGCCCCGGTGGCGGCTGCCGACGGTCCGACCGGTGAGTCTCTGATCTCAGAGCCGGCAGAGGTCAAACGATTGGCGGCAATATGGTCTGACTTGGTTTCCTGGGCGTGCGACCCTCTACAGACAGCCGAGTTGATCAAAAGGATCAGAGATGCTCACTGACGACTTCCGAAAGTCCAGCTATTCACAGCCGCGCGGCGAATGCGTGGCCGCCCGCTTGGAGGGCCCGGGGGTGGCCGTCGCCGACACTGCCACTCCCGGACAGTCACCCGTCGCCCTCTCCCGGGAAGCCTGGGTGGCTCTGCTGGCCTCGCTGCGGGGCTGAACCGCGCGGAAGGCCGCCCCGCCGCGTGCTGCGGCGGGGCGGCCTTTCCGCTTCCCGTCTCTCCTCTTCCCGTCAGCCCTGGCGGCCCGGTTCGACCGAGCGGTACAGGCCCTCGATCTCCTCGGCGAACGCCCGCAGCACCGCGTCGCGGCGCAGCGAGCCGTCCGGGAGCAGCAGGCCGCTCTGCGGGGTGAACTCCTCGGCCAGCACGTGGAAGGCGCGCACCGTCAGCGGCGCCGGGACCGTCGTGTTGGCCTCGCCGACCGCGTACTCGATCTCGCGGAGCAGGTCGGGATCGGCGGCGATCTCCTCCGGGGAGGCGTTCAGCGGCCGGTTGTTCACCAGCCGCCAGTACTCCAGCTGGTCGGCGGCGAGGGTGACCAGCGCGGTGCAGTAGGGCCGCCCCCGGCCGATCACCATCACCTGGCCGACCAGGGAGTGCCCGCCGATCCGGCGCTCCAGGCCGGCCACGATCTCCTCGGGGTCGGTGGGCGCCGGCTGTGCTGCCGCGGGGGCGGCGGCCGGCAGCGCGGGCGCCGCGGGGCGGGCCTGCTCCACCGCCTGCTGCTGCGCGGGGGCGCCTGGGGCCTCCTCCTGCGGGGCGGTGGCGGGCTCGGCGGCCGGCAGCGCGGGCGCCGCCGCGGCCGGGTCGGCCCCGCCGCCGGAGCGCTCCGGCGGCGGCTGCGGCATCGCGGCGCGGCGCGGCGCCGGGTCCGCGCAGGCCTGCACCCGCAGCCGCCCGGTCACCGTGAGGTAGCCGTCCTCGTCGATCTCGCCGGTGTAGCCGGTGGCCAGCCAGCCGTCCCGGAACGCCGACTCCCCGGCGGCCTGGGCGTTCCAGTACCCGGGGAAGACCCCGGGGCCGTGCGCGAACAGCTCGCCGCCCGGGCCCACCCGCAGCTCGACGCCCTCCAGCGCGGTGCCGTGCGTCCCGGCGCGGCGCGCGCCGGGCGCGCCCGCGGTGAGCGCGCCGCCGGCCTCGGTGCTGCCGAACACCTGCACCAGCGGTACGCCGGCGCCGTTGTAGAAGTGGTCCAGCGTGGCGGGCACCCGCCCGCCGAGGCTCACCGCCAGCCGCAGCCGCCCGCCGTAGGCCTCCCGGAACCGGCTGTACATCCAGTCGTACATGGCCATGGAGACCCGCTTCCAGGCGCCCTTGCGGCCGCCCCGGTCGTACTCCGCGGCGATCTCGGCGGCCGCGCCGAAGGCGCTGTTGCTGTCCCAGCCGCTCTGCCGGGCCCGCCGCTCCTCGGCGGCGTACACCTCCTCCAGGGTGCGCGCCGCGGCCACCAGCACCGCGGGGCGGAACGCCCGGGCCTGCTCCACCAGCTTCTCGGCCGGGTCCACCACGCCCACGCGCACCCGCGCCAGCATGCACGCCGCCACCGCGGCCTGCCCGGAGGAGTCCGAGAGCGGCAGGTGCACCAGGGCTCCGGCCGAGCCCGCCCCGGCCCCGCGCAGCGCCGGCAGCAGCCGGTCGGCGAGGGCGCGGGCCGCGGCCAGCCGGTTGCCGTGGCTGAGCACCGCGCCGGGGCGGCGCACGTCGGTCCCGGCGGGGTAGACGATGACCGCGGGGTCGGCCGCGGTGGTCTCCTCCAGGCGGAACCGCACCGCCGAGGAGTCCATGTAGGCGCCGGGGCGGGTCACCGCCTCCAGGCCCTCGGGGCCGTCCAGCCGCCATACCCGGCTCAGGTCGGGGATGTCCCGGGAGGCCGCCGAGGCGGCCGCGGCCAGCCGGCCGTCGCCCAGCACCACCGCGGCCGGGCGGCAGTCGCGCACCGCGTGCAGCAGCCGCGCCTGGGAGCAGTTGGCCGGCAGCGGGACGGCGACCGCCCGCACGGCCCAGACCGCGAAGTGCATCAGCACCTGGTCGTAGTCGGAGCCGCCGACGATGACGACCCGGTCGCCGGCGTCCACCCCGGTGCCGATGAGCCCCTTGGCGACCGCGGTGACGTCGTTGAGCATCCGCGCCGCCGTCACCCGCTCCCAGGCGCCCTCGCCGTCACGCCGCGCAGCGACCTCGGCGCCGGGACCGTCCTCGGCGTTGCGGTAGAGGATGTCCGCCAGCCCGCGCAGCGACCCGGCGTCCAGCGTCCCCTCCCAAGCGGACCTCTGCCCCATTTCCTCCCGGCCCTTTCCTGGTCATACGTCCGCACGCCGGGGTTCTCCACCCGGTAACGCGCGTCGAATCCTGCCCACTGTGCCCCCGCCCGCACCCTCCGTCAACCCGGGTGCAGGCCCCGGCACGCTCCGTCACGGAACGGGGTTCGGTCCGGGGGCGGCGGCAGCGGGCCGCGGCGCGCGGCGGCCACCCCTTGTGCATGCGTGAGGACGGCGTGCACAATTCGCCTCTATGGAACGAAAGTGGCGTTTCCTCATCCCCCTGGCGGTTCTGCCCCTTCTCGCCGCCCAGCCCCTTCCCGCCGCCGCGGACGCTCCGCCCGGCCGCCCCGTCGACCCCCGCCCCGACACCGGGGAGCTCACCCGGCACCTCAAGGCCATCGAGCTCAAGAGCCGCGGCCGGGTCGACGTGGACGCCATCGGCACCAGCAACGAGGGCCGGCCGATCTTCGGCGCCTCGGTCGGGAAGGGGCCGCTGCGGCTGCTGTACGTCACCCAGCAGCACGGCAACGAGCCGCTGGGCACCCCGGCCGCGCTGAAGCTCCTGGAGGACCTGGGCACCGAGCGCACCCGGGAGAACCGCGCCATCCTGCGCGCCGTCACCATCGACATCGTGGTCCGCGCCAACCCCGACGGCCACGAGCGCGGCTGGCGGTACAACTACGACCCGGACGCCGACCCCGAGTACGGCGAGCCGGGCAAGGGCTACGACCCCAACCGCTACCACGACCCACAGGTCGCCCCGGAGGACAACCCCGTCCCCGAGTCCGCGGCCGTCCGCCGGCTGTACGACCGCGCCGACCCCGACCTGGTGGTCGACTACCACATGCAGGGCCGCTACGTCGACGACGACGGCGAGGAGATCACCGCCTCGGTGATGTGGCCCACCCACCCCGACGTCGGCTCCGAGGCCGTCGACCTGTCCCGGCAGGCCGTGGTGGCCTCCGCCGAGGCGATGGACGAGTCCTACGACGGGGCCAACGTCAGCCTCTACCCGGGCGGCGACTACCAGGGCATCTCCCGCAACGCCTACGGCCTGCTGGGCAGCGGCAGCGTCCTGGTCGAGCTGAGCGCCACCGGCCCCGACTGGGAGCAGGCGCAGATCGCCTCGGCCTACGACTCGATGTACGCCACCGCCGCGGCCGCCGCCGACGGCTCGCTGTTCGAGATCGACCCCGGCCTCGCCGACGAGCTGCCCGAGCGCGGCGAACCGGTGCCCTCCGCCGAGTCCCGGCCGCTGCACGCGGACGGCGACGACCTGGACTGATCCGCCCCGGACACGGCGGCGGGGGTCCGCGCCGCGGCGCGGACCCCCGTCCCCCGTCGTCCCCGGGCCCGGTTCCGGGCCGGTCCTCAGCCGGCCGCGGCGCCCCGCCGGGACAGCGCGAACGCGGCCGCCCCGGCCGCCAGGCCCGCCGACATCACCAGCGCCATGCTGGCCAGGCTCGCCTGGCCGGAAGCGGTCAGCCCGGCCAGCGCCGACAGCCCGCCGCCCAGCACGAACTGGAGCGACCCCATCAGCGCCGAGGCGGTCCCGGCCACCGACGCCGGCTGGCTGGACAGCGCCAGGGTGGTCGCGTTGGGGAACACGAACCCCATCCCGAACATCATGGTGAAGAAGACCCCGGTCAGCGCGTACAGCCCGGCGGTCCCCGCCACCCCGGCGACCGCCATCGCGGCCAGCGCGGCGATGGCGGCCCCGGCCACCGCCAGGCCGACCAGCAGCCGCCGCGAGGTCTCCAGCCGCCCGATCAGCCGCGCGTTGACCTGGGTGCCGATCATGATGCCCAGGGTGTTCACCGCGAACATCAGGCTGAACTGCTGGGCGCTGGCGCCGAACACCTCCGACTGCGACACCGTGGAGAAGGACCCGATGTAGGTGAACATCGCACCGAAGGACAGCCCCAGGGTGAGCACCGGGCCGATGAACCGGGCGTCGCGCAGCAGCCGCCACACCGTCGCCCCCAGCGTCCCCGGGCGCAGCGGGCTGCGCCGGTCGGCCGGCAGGCTCTCCGGCAGCCCGAAGAAGGCCGCGGCGAACGACAGCGCCGACACCCCGGCCAGCACCGCGAAGCTGAGCTGCCAGGGCCCCACCAGCAGCAGCTGGCCGCCCAGCACCGGGCCGAGCATCGGCGCCAGCCCGGTGATCAGCATCAGCCGGGAGAAGAACCGGGCCGCCTCGTCCCCGGTGAACAGGTCGCGCACCACCGCCCGGGAGATCACCGCGCCGGCCGCGCCGGCCATCCCCTGGATGAAGCGGAGCACCACCAGCACGCCCGCGTTGGGCGCGAAGACGCACGCCACCGAGACCAGGGTGAACACCGCGACGCCGATCAGCAGCGGGCGGCGGCGCCCCCAGGCGTCGCTCATCGGGCCGATGACCAGCTGGCCCAGCGCCAGGCCCAGCATGATCGCGGTCAGCGTCAGCTGGATCTGCGCCTCCGGGGCGCCCAGGTCGGCGGCGATCTGCGGGAACGCCGGCAGGTAGAGGTCGGTGGCCAGCGGACCGGTCGCGGTCAGGGTGGCCAGGACCAGCACCAGGACCGCGGTCCGGCGCGGGCCGGCCTGCGCGGGGGCCGGTGCGGCGGGCGCGGGGGACGCGACCGGTTCGGGCGGGCTCGTTCGGGACACGCCGGGCTCCTCTCAGGGGCGGGGACGGGGGGACGGGGCGGGCTCGCGCGAGCGGCGCCGAAGGTTCCCAACGCATTCCCGCAGAGATCCCATCCCCCGATGACGGGGAATCTCCGGTTTCCTCCCGCAGAGTGGCGCACCCCACCCGGATGCGCCAGAGCCCCGGCGGCCGCACCGCCGGGGCCCGCGCCGGGGGTCAGCCCTTCAGCGCCCCCAGGTGGTGCCGGCGCAGCACCAGCACCCCCATGCCGGCCAGGCAGCACGCCGCGCCCAGCAGGTAGGGCAGCTCCGGGCCGGCCTCCTCGCCGAGCTTGGTCGCGATGAACGGCGCCAGCGCCCCGCCCATCCAGCGCACGAAGTTGTAGCCGGCCGAGGCCACCGGGCGCGGCGCGTCCGACACCTCCATCGCCGCCTCGGTGAACACCGTGTTGTTCATCCCGATCGGCACGCCGGTCAGCACCACCGCCGCGATCACCCCGGGCTGCGCCGAGGCCAGCACCGACACCGCGATGGCCGCCTGCAGCACCAGCAGCAGCCCCAGCGACAGGTGCAGGGTGCGCACCGACCCCAGCCGGCGCTGCAGCCGCGGCGCGGCGAACACCGAGGAGACCGCGACCAGCACGCCCCAGGCGAAGAAGACCGCCCCGATGCCGTAGGGGCTCATGCCCAGCACGAACGGGGTGAAGGCCAGCACCGTGAAGAAGGCGAAGTTGTAGAAGAGCGCGGTGACCGCGGTGGTGGACAGCCCGCCGTGGGCCAGCGCGCGCAGCGGGTCGCTCAGCCGGGTCTTGGCCGCCGGCTTCGGCGGCGCCTTGAGCAGCGTGGTGATCAGCAGGAAGCCGACCGCCATCAGCACCGCGGTGCCGAAGAACGGCGCCCGCCAGTGCCAGTCGCCCAGCAGCGCGCCGACCAGCGGCCCCGAGGCGATGCCCACGCCCAGCGCCGCCTCGTACAGCACGATCGCCGACTCCATGCCGCCGACCGCCGCGCCGACGATCACCGCCAGCGCGGTGGCCACGAACAGCGCGTTGCCCAGGCCCCACCCGGCGCGGAAGCCGATCAGCTCGCCCACCGACCCGGAGGTCCCGGACAGCGCGGCGAAGACCACCACCAGGGCCAGGCCCAGCAGCAGGGTGGCCTTGCCGCCGATGCGGCTGGAGATGAACCCGGTGATCAGCATCGCCACAGCGGTCACCAGGAAGTAGCTGGTGAACAGGAGCGACACCTGGCTCGGCGAGGCGTCCAGGCCCTCGGCGATGGAGGGCAGGATCGGGTCGACCAGGCCGATGCCCATGAAGGCGACCACGGCGGCGAACGCCGTCGCCCACACCGACATCGGCTGGCGCCACGGGCCGGACGCCCTCCCCCGCCCGGCCGGGGCGGCGGGGGCGGTGCTCGGCGGTAAATCAGTCGTGGACATGGGTGTCCCCAGACCTCCATTCGTCGGGTCTCCCGTACGGAGACGCGGATCGGTCGATTGCTCTCCGGCGGTGCGCTACCCCTGCGGCGCGCGGGCGCACAGCCGGCCCAGCGCGGGCAGGGCGGCCCGCACCGCCTCGCGGTCGGCCTCGTCCAGCCCTTCCAGGCAGCGGGCCAGGAACTCCTCCCGGGCGGCGCGGCCCTGGGCCAGCAGCTCGCGGCCGTGCCCGGTGAGCTCGACGACCACCGCGCGGGCGTCCTCGGCGTCGGGCCGGCGCAGCACCGCGCCGGCCTGCTCCAGGCGGGTGAGCATCCCGGTCATGGTGGGGGTGCGCACCCCGTGCTCCTCGGCCAGCGCACTGACCCGCCGCGGCCCGCCGGCCAGCGACCCGAGCACGCCCAGCTGCTGGGAGGAGACCGCCATGTCGGCGGTGGCCCTGCGGGTGAGCAGGACGAGTTCGCGCAGTGCGGAGGCGAGGTCGTGCGGCAGATCGCCGGTGCAGGAGTTCACCCGGCCAGGATAAGCTTAGCTAGGCTAACTAATCAAGCGGGGGTGCTCCGCCTCCCCTGGAGCCGCCGGCAGGAGGCCCGCACGCCCCGGCAGGCGGCCGCGCGGACCGCCGACCGGCACTCGGCCGGGCACCGTCGAGGGGAACGCGGGCGCCGGGACGCCCCCGCGTCCGGTCCCCGGCCGCGGAAGCCGCACCGCCGAAGCCCGCCGCCAGGCGCAGAGCCCCACCGGACACCTCTCCGCGCCCTGCCCTGAGCTTGTTTTCAACCTGGGCGGGCGTGGTGCTCCTTCAGGCTCATGGCGCGTTCGGCCGTCTTTCCCACGCCATGGCGCGGTGCCCGAGCCGGTTCTTCGGGCCCGGGGGGCGCCCGGGGCCCGGAGCCGGGGGTCCGGGCGCACCGGCGGGACGGGCCGCCTCCGCGCGAACGCCGCGAAAGCCCCGCCGCACCCGCGCCGGGGCCGCTCCCGGGGGCGGCGCAGGTCCTCGGCGGCCGGGGCGGGCCGGGCGGAGCCGGGTGCGGGCGGCGATCACAGGACACGTCCACCCATCGGCCGCCTCGATGCCCCGGCCGCCCCCGAGGTTGAAGAACAAGCTGAGCGGGCGCGGCCCGGCTCCGCCCCTCCCGGACCGGCAGGCCGGTACGGCCGCCCGACCCGCCCCGGGACGCGGACGGCGACCGCCCGGACGGCGACCGCGTTGGAAAGCACAAGCGGCCCGCCCCCGAAGGGACGGGCCGCCCGGAACGCCGCCGGCGGCGGGTCAGGACACCAGGTCCGACGCCAGCCGGTCCAGCTCCGCCGCCGGGTCGGCGGTCAGGCCCGAGTGGATCGGGCCCGGCTGCACGATCGTGCTCCGCGGCGCCGTCAGCCAGCGGAACCGGCGCCCCGCCGGCTCCTCCCGCGCCGGGCCGGCCTCCGCGCCGCCCCGGCACACCATCTCCACCGCCTCCAGGGCGCGGCGCACCCCCGCCACGTCCGCGCCCGGGTCCAGCGCCAGCAGCCGCCCCTCGTCCAGGGCGCACCGCGCCGCCAGGAACCCCGCGGCCTGGCAGTACACGATCACCCCCGCGTTCACCAGCTCGCCCCGCTCGATCCGCGGGACCACCCGCACCAGCGCGTACTCGTACACCCTGCGCCGCCCGGCGGCGCCCGTCGCCACCGTGCTCATGCGGCCACCTCCGGCAGCCAGGCGCGGTCCGCCGCCCGCGCCGCCAGGTGCTCCACGTAGGCCTCGCGGACCTCCTCCGCCGACCCGAACCCCGGCTCGCCGTCCAGCCACGCGTCCGGCACCAGCGCCGCCACCTCGCGCAGCAGCGCCTCGTCCACCCGGGGCGCCAGCTCGGCGTCGGCCCCGGCGAGGTCCGGCGCGAACCCGGCCAGCACGTGGTCGGAGGCGTCGTAGCCGCGGCGCACCGCGCCCGCCGCCCCGGACCAGTTGTGGTGGAAGATCAGCGTCGCCCCGTGGTCGATCAGGTACGGCTCGCGGTGCCACACCAGCATGTTCGGGTTGCGCCAGGTCCGGTCCACGTTCCCGGTGAAGGCGTCGAACCACATCACCCGGCCCGCGAACCCCGGATCCGCCTCGCACACCAGCGGGTCGAACCCCAGCGCCCCCGGCAGGAAGTCCATGCCCAGGTTCACCCCGCCGCTGGCCTTCAGCAGCTCCTGGACCTCCTCGTCCGGCTCGCCGCGCCCGATCACCGCGTCGAACTCCAGCAGCACCAGCTCGGGCACCGGCAGCCCCAGGCGCCGCCCCAGCTCACCGGCGACCACCTCGGCCACCAGCGCCTTGCGGCCCTGACCGGCGCCCACGAACTTCACCACGTACATGCCGTCGTCGTCGGCCTCGACCAGGCCCGGCAGCGAACCGCCCTCACGCAACGGCAGGACATAACGCGTCCCCGCCACTTCTCTCAGCACGTCGGCAAGGATACGGCCGCCCCGGGACCGGCGCCCCCGCATTTCTCACCGGGCCCGGAACCGGTACCGGACGGTCCGCTCGTACACCTCGCCCGGGCGCAGCACCGCCCCCGGGAACTCCGGCCGGTTCGGCGCGTCCGGGTAGCCCTGCGGCTCCAGGCAGACCGACCCCCGCGGGCCGTAGACCCGCCCGCCCTTGCCCGCCAGGCCCCGCTCCACCCGGTTGCCCGAGTACACCTGCAGGCACGGCTGGTCGGTCTCCAGCTCCATCACCCGCCCCGACACCGGGTCGGACAGGACCGCCGCGGTGCGCACCCCGCCGCCCCCGCGCAGCACGAAGCCGTGGTCGTAGCCGGCGGTCACCGGGTCGGCCGCCAGCTCCGCGACGCCGTCCCCGATCCGCCGCTCCGCGCGCAGGTCCAGCGGACCCTCCACCGGCTCCACCCGCCCGGTCGGCAGCATGCCCTCCCCCACCGGGGTGAAGCGGTCCGCCTCCACCCGCAGCCCGTGGTCGAGCACGCTGCCCTCCTCCCCCGCGCCGGCGAGGTTGAAGTAGGCGTGGTTGGTCAGGTTCACCGGCGTCGCCGCGTCGGCCTCCGCCCGGTAGGACACCTCCAGCGCGCCGCCGCCCAGCCGGTAGGCCGCCCGCACCCGCAGCAGCCCCGGGTACCCCTCCGAGCCCGCCGGCGACGCGCACTCCAGCTCCACCGACGCCCCGCCGGCGGCGACCGCCCGCCACACCAGCAGGCCCAGCCGGCCCGCGCCCCCGCCGTGCAGGTGGTTGGGCGGCTCGTTGGCCGTCAGCCGGTGCTCCACCCCGTCCAGCTCGAACGCCGCCCCCGAGACCCGGTTGGCCACCCGGCCCACCGTCGCCCCCATGTGCGGGTTGGCCGGACCGGCGTACTCCTCCGCCGAGTCGAACCCCAGCACCACGTCGGCCGGCCGCCCCGAGGCGTCCGGGACCTCCAGCCCGACCAGCGCCGCCCCCAGGTCCGTCACCCGGGCGCGCATCCCCGCCCCGTCGTCCAGCTCGAACACCCGGACCCGCGCACCGCCCGGCCCCCGACCGAACGCCTCCACCGCCCCCACCCCTCCCGGTACCGGCCCGGCCGACCGCCGGCGCGCCGGAAACCCTACCGGCGGCCCGGCCCGCCCGGCCCGTGGAGGCCGCCGGGAAGACGGCCGGCGCCCGCCCGCCGGCCACCGCTGCGGCCCGCCGGCGGCCGGCCCTTCACCCGCCGGCGGGCCGCCCGGCGCGGAAGGCCGCGCGGGCGCCGGTGCGGCCCGCCCCACCGGCTCCGGCGGCGCCCCTCGGGCCGATCGCCGCGGCGGCCGCCCAGCGGGCGCTCCCGCTCCTCCCCCGGTTCACCGACCGCTGTGCGCCGGGGCCGGCGGCCGGCCCGCCCCACCGGTCGGGGCGGCCGCTCCCCGGCTCCCGGACCGGCCCCGGCCGGCGCTCCCGCGCGGGCGCGCGCCCGGCGCCCGGTCAGCCCTGCCCCTCCAGGCCGGCCCGCACCTCGGCGTAGCGCTCGCGCACCCACGGCACCGGGTCACCCGTGCGCACCTCCACACCGCCCGCCGCGCCCCACACCGGCGGCTCCGCCGCACCCGACAGCGCCCACGCCGCCTGCAGCGCCGCCCCGTCCGCCACGTACTGGCTCTCCGCCGGCACCGCCACCGGGCGGCCGAACACCCGCGGCGCGATCGAGCGCACCGCCTCCGAGCGCGCGCCCCCGCCGATCAGCAGCACCCGCTCCACCGGCACCCCGTTGGCCGACAGCGCGTCCACCGCGTCCGCCAGCCCGCACAGCATCCCCTCCACGAACGCCCGCGCCAGGTTGGCCGGCGTCAGGTTGCCCACCGCCGCCCCGTCCAGCCGCCCCCGCGCCTCCGGCAGGTTCGGGGTGCGCTCCCCCTCCAGGTAGGGCAGGAGCACCAGCCCCTCGGCCCCGGCCGGGGCCGACAGGGCCAGCCGGTCGAACTCCTCGCGCCCCACGCCCAGCGCCGACGCCCCCGCGTCCAGCACCCGCGCCGCGTTCAGCGTGCACACCAGCGGCAGGAACCCGCCCGCCGCGTCGGCGAACCCCGCCACCGCCCCGCTCGGGTCGGCCACCGGCGCCCCCACCGACGCGAACGCCGTACCCGACGTGCCCACCGACACCACCGCGTCGCCCGGGCCGATCCCCAGCCCCAGCGCCGCCCCCATGTTGTCGCCGGTGCCCACGCCGGCCACCCGCAGGTCCGGCCAGGCCCCGCCCGGGGCGCACTCCAGCGCCTCCCCCGGCGCCGCCACCCGGGGCACCCCGGCCTCCCGGCCGAGCGCCGCGCGCAGCAGGTCCCGCCGGTAGGCGCCGTCCGCCGCCGAGAAGTACCCGGTCCCCGAGGCGTCGCCCCGGTCGGTCACCGGCTCCGCCCCTCCGGTCAGCCGCCACGTCAGCCAGTCGTGCGGCAGCACCACCGACGCCGTCCGCTCCGCCGCCGCCGGCTCGTGCTCGGCCAGCCACCGCAGCTTGGACACGGTGAAGCTGCCCACCGGCACACTGCCCACCGCGCGCACCCACGCCTCCGGGCCGCCCAGCTCCGCCACCAGGTCGGCGGCGGCGCCCGCCGAGCGCGTGTCGTTCCACAGCAGCGCCGGCCGCACCACCTTCCCCGACTCGTCCAGCGCGACCATCCCGTGCTGCTGGGCGGCGACCGCGACCGCCTCCACCCCGTCCATCAGCCCGCCCGAGGCCGCCTCCTCCAGCGCACGCCACCACGCCTCCGGATCGACCTCGGTCCCCTCCGGGTGCGGCGCCCGCGCACTGCGCACCAGCACACCGTCCTCCGCCCTGCGCACGACGATCTTGGTCGACTGCGTCGAGGAGTCGACACCCGCAACAAGCCGCATGGGAACCTCCCGAGGGGAAACCGGAGAACGAGGAGGGCAGGGGAGCCAACCGGACACACCGCCCGCCGCGGGCCAGTCTTCCCACCCCGCGCGAGGCCGGTCAACACCGGCCCGGCGCCCCGCCGCACCCGCTTGCACCCAGGGTCCCCGTCCGTGTACTTTCCGTGCTGAATCCGAGTGGAGGCGGCCCGAACCCCGCCGCACGGCCCCACCGGGCCCGGCCCCGCGCATCCGCACCGCACCCCCTGGAGGACCCGTGCCCCGGCCCGCCCCGGCCCTCGCCGCCCTGATCACCGCGCTCGGCACCGCCCTGGCGCCGCCCGCGCACGCCCGCGCCGGCGGCATCGCCGGCCTCGCCGACGCCGCGGCCGAGCGGATCTCCGTCTCCCGCGACATCGCCGCCGCCAAATGGGCCGCCGGCACCCCCATCGACGACCCCGAGCGCGAAGCCCAGGTGCTGCGCGACACCACCGCGCAGGCCACCGCGGCCGGCGTCCCCGCCCGCACCGCCCGCGCCGTCGTCGGCGACCAGATCGAGGCGAGCAAGATCCTCCAGCGCGGCCTGCACGCCCGCTGGGCCGCCCGCCCCGGCCTCGGCCCCCGCGACGCCCCCGGCCTCACCGAGGTCCGCCCCCGCCTGGACGCCGCCACCCGGCGCCTCATCGCCGCCCTGGCCGCCTCCGCCGAGGAGCGCGCCTCCCCCGCCTGCGCCCGCACCGCCGACCGGCAGACCCGCGCCGCCGCCCGCCGCCACGGCCTCGACCCGCTGCACACCGCCGCCCTGCGCCGGGCCCTCGCCTCCGCCTGCGGCTGAACCCCGGTCACCAGGGCGGGCCCGGCCCCGCCGGCCGCACGGATCCCCGGCCGCTCAGTCGGTCGGGACCACCACCGCGCGGCCCTGGATCCGGCCCGCCTTCATCCGCTCGTACACCTCCGGCCCGCGCTCCAGCGGGTAGCGCTCCACGTGCACCCCCACCGCGCCCTGCCGGGCCAGGTCGACCAGCTCCAGCAGCTCGGAGCGGCCGCCCCAGTAGGTGCTCCGCACCGCCGTCCCGTACGGCACCGTCCCGAAGCCCACCGGCAGCGCCCCGCCGCCGATCCCGACCACGTCCAGTCCGGCGTCCTTGGCCAGCATCCGGGCGCCCAGCTCCACCGTCGGCTGGGCGCCCACGAAGTCGAGCACCGCCTGCGCCCCGGCGCCGCCGGTCAGCTCGCGCACCTTCTCCACCGCGCCCTCGCCGGAGCGGAGCACGTGGTGGGCGCCGACCTTCCGGGCCAGCTCCAGGCTCTCCTCGCGCACGTCCAGCGCCACCACCTCCGCGCCGGTCACCGCCCGCAGCAGCTGCACCGCCACGTGCCCCAGCCCGCCCACGCCGATGACCACCGCCGTGCCGCCCGGGTACAGCCGCTCCGCCGAGCGCCGGATCACGTGGTAGGGGGTCAGCCCCGCATCGGTCAGCGGCACCGTCCGCACCGGGTCCAGGTCCCCCAGCGGGACCACGTGCCGCGCGTCGTCGACCAGCATGTACTCGGCCAGCGCCCCCGGCCGCCCCAGCCCCGGCGGGAAGATGCCCAGCTCCTCGGCGCGCGCGCAGTAGTTCTCCAGCCCCAGCGAGCACTCCCGGCACCGGCCGCACCCCCACGGCCCGTACACCAGCACCGCCTCGCCCACCGGCACCGAGGCGACCCCCGGCCCGACCGCCTCCACCACGCCCGCGGCCTCGTGCCCCAGCGTCAGCGGCAGCGGGTACCCCAGCTGGTCGGCGGGGAGCGCCATCACCGCCAGGTCGGAATGGCACACCCCCGCCGCCGTCACCCTGAGCAGCAGCTCCCCCGGTCCCGGCTCGGGGACCGGCACCTCCACCACCTCCGGGGCCCGCCCGGCCTCCAGGTACTGCACGGCACGCATCGCTCCACCTCCGTCGCATCGGGCGCCGCGCGGCGCCGGGCCGCGCACCCGTCGGCAACCGGTCTTCCCCTCCCGGCTCCTCGGCGACCCCAGCGGAACTTCAAGGAGCGGCCACCGCGGCCCCTCCCCGGGCGGCCCGCGGGCCGGACCCCTCCTGGTCTGTGATGCAATGTCCACAGCTCGGAGAGCCCGCGGCGGCTCCCGAGGCGAGCAACGGAACACATGCATAGGAAGGTTGGTGTCCGATGACCAACCGCGCGTACGTGATCGCAGGGTCAGAGGCCACCGGCGGCGCCGGGATCCAAGCCGACCTCAAGGCCTTCCAGGAACTCGGCGTCTACGGGATGGGGACGATCACCTGCATCGTCTCCTTCGACCCCGGCAACGGCTGGGCGCACCGGTTCGTCCCGGTCGACCCGTCCGTCATCGCCGACCAGATCGAGGCCGCCACCTCCTGCCACGACCTCGACACCGTCAAGATCGGCATGCTCGGCACCCCCGACACCATCGACGTGGTCGCCAAGGCCCTGAGCGCCCGGCCCTGGCGGCACGTGGTGCTGGACCCGGTCCTGATCTGCAAGGGGCAGGAGCTCGGCGCGGCCCTGGACACCGACAAGGCCCTCACCTCGCAGATCCTCCCGCTGGCCACGGTGATCACCCCCAACCACTTCGAGGCGCGCACCCTCGCCGGGATGGAGCGCATCGACACCGAGGAGGACCTGGTGGAGGCCGCGCGGCGGATCCACGCCCTGGGCCCGCGGCACGTGATCGCCAAGGGCGGCACCGAGCTGCCCGGCCCCGACGCGGTCGACGTCCACTTCGACGGCGAGAACACCACCGTGCTGCGCGCCCCCAAGATCGGCCGGGAGCGGGTGAGCGGCGCGGGCTGCACCTTCGCCGCCGCGATCACCGCCGAACTGGCCAAGGGCGCCGAGGTGGGCGAGGCCGCCGCCACCGCCAAGCGGATGGTCCGCGAGGGCATCGCCCAGCGGCTGACCACGCACGCCCCCTTCGCGTCGGTGGTCCCCATCGCCCCGCAGGGCTGATCCGCGGGGGCCGGGGCGGGGCCCGGCCGCCCCGCCCCGGCCCCCGCGGCTCGTCGCACCGAGGCCGCCGGCGCCCCGGGCCGGCCGCTCCGACGTGGGAGGATCGCGCCATGAGCACCTCCATGACACCGGAGCGGATCGCCCGCCGGACCTCCGCCGCCGTCGACGCGGCCGTGCGGGCCGGGCGCGCCCTGGGCCTCACCGTGACCGACGCCCGGGTGCTGCACGACGTGTTCTCGGTCGTCGTCCGCCTGTCCCCCGCGCCGGTCGTGGCCCGGATCCCCGTCGTCCTGCCGGAGAGCGAGGACCCCGGCTCCCTGGCCCGCCGCCAGCAGGCGGAGCTGGACGTCGCCCGGTGGCTCGACGAGCAGGGCACCCCGGTGATCCCGCCCAGCCCCCTCGTGCCGCGCGAGCCGGTCCGGCACGGCGGGTTCTCCATGACGTTCTGGCGGTTCACCGAGGAGGACCGGGGCCGGGAGCCCGACTACGCGGCCAACGCCGAGAGCGTCGCCGACCTGCACGCCGCGATGCGCGGCTACCCGGGCGAGCTGTCGTTCCTGTCCGCGGCCGAGCCCCGGTTCGTCTCCGAGCACCTCGCCCTGCTGGAGGAGCGCCCCGACCTCATCGGCCGGGCCGACCTGGACCGCGCGCACCGCGAGTGGCGGGTGCTGGAGCCGCTCGTCCGCTCGCGCGCGGCGTTCGAGGAGCGGTTCCCGGGCATCGAGGTCCGGCCCGTGCACGGCGACTCCCCGCCCGCGAACGTCTTCCCCGGGATCGACGGGGACCTCTACTCCGACTTCGAGCTGGTCACCCTGGGTCCCGTCGAGTGGGATCTGGCCGGCCTCGGCCCGCAGCTGGAGGCCGCCTACGACCGGGGCGCGCGGCGCAACGGCATGCGCCCGCTGGACGCGGGCGTCCTGGGCTTCGTGAACGCGGTGGGGATGATGCGGGCCATCGCCCTCCTCGCGCTCGAACCGCAGCTGCCCGCGCTGGTGGAGTTCGTGGAGCCGGCCATCGGGCAGTGGCGGGCGATGCCGTTCGCGGGCGGCCTGGCCGACTGAGGGCGGGGGTACCGGATCCGGCGTTCTCCGGATCCGGTTCGGGCCGGTGGTGCCCGGGGTGTTCTCCGGTGCTTCTCCTGCTGGGGTCTGAAAACCACGACCTTTACCGCGTAGATTCACAAACCGGACTTCTCTCCCCTTTTCCCTCCCGACGTGCGGCTCAGTGCAGCCCGCGCTTCCCCGGGGTCCAGAAGGGCACCGTGCGGACGTCCTCCCGGGGCCAGCCGCGCACCGAGACCAGGTGGTGGCGGACCATCTGGCAGGTGCGGGCCTCCCCCGCCACATAGGCCGCCCCGGGGGCGTCCGGGAGATCGACGCCGGCCAGCGCGTCCACCAGGGTGCGCGACGAGGCCGCCGGCGCCCCTCCCCGGTGTACCCGGACCACGGAGTGCCCTTCGGGGAACGGCGGCTCGTCCCGCCCGTCCGCGCTCTCCAGCACGGCGCGGACCTCGGCCCCGCCGCCGAGCGCGCGCACCATCGGCCAGAAGGCGGCGGTCGCCGTCTCCTCCCCGACGAACAGGTGGTGCCCGGCCTCCGGCCGCACCGCGAAGTCGCCGCGCGGCCCCCAGAAGACCACCCGGTCGCCCACCTCGGCCGCCCGCGCCCAGGCCAGGCCGATCCCGCCCTCGCCCTCGGGTGCGTAGAGGTGGACCAGGACGTCGAAGGCCCGGTCCTCCGCGGAGAACTCCCAGACGGTGTAGGTGCGCAGCGTCTCCTTCGGGCGCACGATCCCGTACAGCGAGAGCGGGTCGTTGATCTGGACCCGCACGTGCCGGCCGGGCTCCCAGGAGAGCCTGTCCAGCTCCGGCGAGGCGATGCGGATCCGCAGCATCGACGGGGCGACCCGCTCGACCTCGGCCACCTCGCCCTCCGCGAAGTGCTCGGCGAAGACCCGCGCCAGGGGGTTGCGCGCGGGGGTGCGCTGCATGCTCATCGGTCCTCCTCCATCATCGGTTAGAGCTCTTCATCTTAGTTAGAGCCTCTAACTCAATCTAGACCCTCTATCCTCGTACCGCGCCCCCAGGACTGCCGACGGAAGGCGGAGAGCCGCAGCGATGCCCCATGCGACCAGCGGAGAGACCGGATCCGGACGCCGCGAGCGGGTCCGCCGGGCCACCCGGGAGGAGATCCGGGCGACGGCGCGCGCCCTGCTCACCGAGCGCGGCGCCGAGGCGGTCACGGTCAACGCCGTCGCCCGCGGGATGGGGATGAGCGGCCCCGCCCTGTACCGCTACTACGACGGCCGCGACGCGCTGCTGGAAGCGGTCACCGCCGACTTCTACGCCGAGCTCACCGGGGCGATGCGGTCCGCCCGGGACGCCCTGGCCGACCGGCCCGCCGCGGACCGGCTGCTGGCCTCCTGCCGCGCCATGCGCTCCTGGGCGGTGGCGCACCCCGCCGAGTTCCGCTGGATGTTCGCCGGCCCCGCCCCGGAGCAGGACCGCCGCTCCCCCGGCTCCCCGGTCCACCGGGCCGCCGAGAGCTTCGGCCAGGTCTTCCTCGACCTGATCGCCGAGATCTGGCGCGACGCCCCCTTCCCCGCCACCCCGCTGCGGGAGCACCCCGAGGCCCTGCGCCGCCAGCTCACCGAGTACTCCGAGCGGATCGGCGGCCTGCTGCCGCCCGAGGCCGTACACGTCTTCCTCGAATGCTGGATCCGGCTGTACGGCCTGCTGGTCATGGAGGCGCTGGGGCAGCTGGACTTCGCCTACACCGACCTGGAGCCGGTCTTCGAGGGGCGGCTGCGGGCCCTCTGCCGGGACCTGGGTGTGGAGTACGCCCCCGAGGGCGGGGAGCCCTCACCCCGGTGACCCCGGAGCACGCGGGGGACTTTGGCGATGGGCGCCCGCACCCGGCGCATCGGCGCTAGAATCGCAGGCGCTATGTGTGCCATGTTCATGACCCGCTCCGTCGGCACGGCCCGGTGCGGGATGCCCCTGTACTACCCCCGCCACCGGTCCGCAGCCCCGGACCGGGTGCCCGGCGTCCTCTCCTGAGCCGGCCTTCGCGCCGACTCCGACGCCCCGCGCCTCCTCCGCCGAGGCGCCGCTGCGCCGTGCCCTCCCGCCCGCTGCCGCATCCGCGGCCGGCGGGCTGAGCACCGCAGCCCTCTGACGCCCCGCCGCCCCGGTCCGGGCCCGTTCGCCATGTCTGACGAGCACCGGACGGGCGGCGCGGAGCGCGTTCCCAGGACCCGCCCGCACCCCCGTCCCTGTCGGCCGCCGCGACCGCGGCGGCAGGAACGGACCCTCAGTGGTGCACACGCACCGGCCGCACGGCCACCGCAGCAGTACGCCCGAAGCGCGCGGACGCCGCCGCACGCTCTCCCAGAACCACCTCACCGACGCCTCGGTCGCCCGCCGGCTGGTACGGCTGGCCGACCCCGCCCCGGGCGGCCTGGTGCTCGAGGTCGGCGCCGGGGACGGGATGATCACCCGGCACCTGGCCCGCACCCCCGCGCACGTGGTCGCCTACGAGCTGGACCCGGCCTTCGCCTCCCGGCTGGCCGAGCGCTACGCCGACCGCCCCCGCGTCGACGTGCGCGGCGCCGACTTCCTCCGGGCGAAGCCGCCCCGGGAGTCCTTCTCCGTGGTCGGCAACATCCCCTACTCGCGCACCGCCGACATCGTGGAATGGTGCCTGCGCGCCCGCTCCCTGTCCTCGGCCGCGCTCCTCACCCAGCTGGAGTACGCGCGCAAGCGCACCGGCGCGGCCGGCCGCTGGTCGAAGCTGACCGTGGCGACCTGGCCGCAGCTGGAGTGGCGGTTCGCCGGCCGGGTGCAGCGGAACCGCTTCCACCCGGTCCCCCGGGTCGACGGCGGGATCCTGCACCTGGCCCGCAGGGAGCGGCCGCTGATCCCGGGGAGCATGCTGGGCGAGTACCGGAAGCTGGTGGCGGAGGGCTTCACCGGCACGGGCGGCTCGCTGCGCGCCTCGCTGCGCCGCTCCCACCCCGGGCAGCGGGTGGACGCCGCCCTGCGCGCCGCGGGCGTGCCGTTCGGCACCGTGGTCGCGTTCGCCTCCCCCGACCAGTGGGTCACGCTCGCCTGCCACCTGCTCGGTATAGAACAGGGGGACGGAGGCCGGGCCTCCGAGCGGACCCGCTGACCGCCCCGGGCGCCGGCGGCCGAGGACGGCGGCCCCGGCGCCCGGCCCCTCCCCGGAGCCGGCCGGACCGGGCCGGGGAGGGAGCCGCCCGGGCGCGGTCCGCCGGCGCCTCGGCGGCGCGGCGGCGCGGCCCCGGGGTCCGGGCGGCGGGGCGCCCCGGCGGCGGCTCTGCGATGGGACCGCAACGGAACGGCGACCGAAGGGACCGACCGTGAGCACCGAGGACGACGTCCGCCGACTGGCCACCGCGCTGCCGGAGGTGACCGAGCGGCCCTGCTACGGCACCCCGGCGTTCTACGTCTCGGGCAGGATCTTCGCCCGCCTGCACGACGAGCCCGGCGTGCTGGTCTGCTGGCGCGCGAGCATGGAGGAGCGCCAGGTCCTGCTGGACGCCGACCCGGAGAAGTTCTTCACCACCGACCACTACCGGGGGCACGCCGGCGTCCTGGTCCGGCTGGGCCGGGTCGGCACCGGGGAGCCGGCCGAACTGCTCGCCGAGGCGTGGGAGGCCCGCGCCCCGAAGCGGCTCCGGCGGCCGCCCGGGTGAGCGGGCCCTCCCGAGGGCGGCGCGGGCGCGGAACGGCCCGGGGCGGGGCCCTCGCTCCGCCTCCCCGCCGCCCCTCCGACGCGGATGCTCGCGGGAGGGGGCGGAACCGGGGCGGCTCCGCCGCGAAGCGGCCGGGTCTGCGGAGCGCGGGCCCCGCGGAGGAAGGCGGCGCCCGGGGCGGCCGCGGGGGCGCGGGTCAGCCCTCTTCCCCGCCGGACTCCTCTTCACCGGGTCCCTCGAAGCCCGGTTCGGTGCGGGCCGAGCGCCAGGCCGCCTCGAACTCCCCGGCTCCGATCTCCATCGCCAGGTACCTGGGGTCGTGCAGGTCCGTCGGCGGGTTGATCGGCCAGTCGGCCATGTGGCGGCGGACCTTCCCGCCGTCCGGGAGGAGCTCCACGTTGCGCAGCTGGCGGGTGTCCGGGCCGAGTTCGATCAGGAAGACGCTCTCCTGCTCGCCGCCCTCCCGCTCGTCCCAGCGCAGGTGGACCCGCTCGCGCCCGGCCAGCTCGCCGTAGCCGGGCAGGTGCCGGTAGGCGTCGCGCTTGGCGCGCAGGGCCGCGACGAGCGACCCCTGCGGCGGGTCGTGCAGGTCGGCCTCCTCCAGGTCCGCGTCGCCCTCCATTCCGGCGATGACCTCGGGGTCGGTGACCACTTCGACCTCGGCGCAGGCGTCCAGCACCGCCTCGGCGGACCCGGCGCGGACCCAGGACCACGCGCCGCCCATCCCGTAGTCGTGCACGATGAGGTAGCGGGGCACGGGATCAGTCCTCCTCCGGTTCGGTCCGCCCGGGGCCGGCCGGGCCGTCCGCGGGCGCGGTCCGCCAGTGGGCGGCCACGGCGGCCGCGCCGGCCAGCCAGCCGAAGACGATCGCCCCGTCCGCCGTCCCCTCCGGCAGGAACGCGGTCCACCAGCCCGTCGGCTCGTCCGTGTGCAGCTCGGCGGCTCCGGCCTCGGAGAACAGCTTCCCCTCCAGCCGGGCCGCTCCCACCGGATCGAACGATTCGTCGGAGGTGTGCGCGAACCATCCGAAGCTTCCGGAGGTGCCCCACCCGCCCGAGAAGATCGGGCCCGAGCGGCTGAACGTCTTCTCCAGGCCGTCCCCGGCGGCCGAGCCGAGCACGCAGGCGCCCCAGGCCAGCAGGAAGAGCGCGACGAGTCCGCGCTCCAGGCGGATGCCCGCGCTCCCCCACCAGACCAGTCCCGCCGTGACGGCGACCGCCAGCGCGGCGCCGGCCAGCGCCGCGGGTATGTCCAAGGGCATCGCGGTGAGCGGCCCCCAGGCGGCGATGGCGGCGGTCGGTGCGAGTACGGCGAGGAGCACCGCCGTGCGGCGTGCGTCCCGCTGGTCCGGTCGGGGCATGCGGGGAAGGCTAGCGGCCCGGCGCACCCGCCGCATCAGGCGAGGTCGGGAGCGCGGCCTCCGTCCGGCCCGCGGTGCTCCGAGTCCCCGTTCTCAGTCCCCCGCAGGGTCCGCCGGGGCGGCCGGGTCGGCCGGGTCGGAGGAGCGGCGGTAGGCCACCACCCCCGCCAGGGCCGGCACCCAGCCCAGGTACCAGGCGCTCTCGACGCCCTGGGGGAACCTCTGGTGGTCCTCGGCGAACGCGGTGGCGCTCATGAACCGGAGGTCCGTCGGCGCGTCCTCCTCCGCCGCCCCGGCGGCACCGTAGTCCCAGCCGGCCTCCTGCCCTCCCCCGGGCGCGTAGGCGAACCATCCGAAGTCCTCTTCGGTCCCCCAGGTGATCCCGGAGCCCGGGAGGAGGTCGCCGTCGAGTGCTCCGGTCGCGGCTCCGCCGGTCCCGGCGCCCAGTACGCACGCGCCCCAGCCGAGCAGGAAGAGCGCGGCGCCGCCCCGGCGCGCCCGGATCCCCGGGACCGCCCACCACACCAGGGCGGCGGTGACGGTCGCCGCGACGACCAGGCCGACCGCCTCGGGGAGGAGGCGGGACGGGGCAGTGAAGAGCAGCCCCGCTCCGGCGATGAGGGCTGCGGGGACGAGCACTGCGGCGGTGACCGCCTTCCGGCGGCGCGGATCGGGCTGAGGCATGCGGGGCAGGGTAGCGCCCCCTGCCCACCGTCCTCCCGCCGCCCCCGCACCGCCCGTGATGATCTTGACGTTGCGGGGGCATCAGAGGGCACTGATACCCCCGCAACGTCAAGATCATCGGGCTGGAAGGGCCGCCGGCGAGGATCGCAGAGCCGCCCTCGCTCCTGCTTCACCGCGGAGGGGGCGGACGCGCCGCGATGGTGGTGTGCGGCCCTGCCGGGTGGGGCCGGGGGCGGTGGGTCCCGGGGCGACGGCCCCGCCGCGTCAGGACGGGGCCCGGCTGCGGGCCGCCTCCAGGGCCGCGTGCAGGCCGTCGTCGTGCCGGAGGGCCGCGGTGATGCGGTCGTCGGCCAGGGTGAACAGGGTGGCGGTGCGCACCGCGGGCGCGGCCGGCCCGGCGTCCGCGCGGTCGGGCCAGCGGGCGTCCTGCTCGACGACGAGGACGCCCGGGGAGACGTGGTGCCAGGCCCGCGCGTCCAGGCGGATCCCGGCCCGGTCGATCCAGTCGAGGAGGACGCCGACCCCGCGCGCCCCGCCCTGCGGGCCGCCGACCTCGATGTCCGGGGCGGCCACACGGCGGGCCGCGTCGCCGTCCCGCTCGTTGACCGCGCGGTGCCACTCCTCGACGAGACCCCGTTCGCGTGCCGTCCGGTCGTCCGCCTCGGCGCTCATCGCCCCACCTCTCAACATCTATGCGTTCCGCATGGACTATCCTATGCGAACAGCATACGTTCCCTTCGGCGGAGGAGGCGGTCGCGCCATGCGGGACTTCGGCGGAACCGGAACCGGGGTGCGCGGGCGGCCCCGCGCGGCCCGGCGCCCGGCGGCACGCGGCCGCGCGGAAGCGCGCGTCCGCTCGGCCGGGCGGGCCGGAACGGGAGCGGGTAGGAGAGACGCGGCGACGGGTCCGCTCGGACTCCCCGCTCGCGGCGGTCTCCGGGGGCCCGCCCGGGGCGGGGCCGGATGAGACCGGACGCGGACGGCCCCGGCCCCGGCCCCGGCCCCGGGCGGACGCTCTTCCGGTTCGTCCGGCACTGGTCCCGGCGGATCCCCGGCGCCGGCCCCGAGCGCGGCCGCGACGTCATGGTCACCGAGGCGGTCCTCGCCCGGCAGGAGGAGGGCGGCGCGACGGTGAACGCCGTCGCCGAGGAGCTCGGCATCGACCAGTCCGGTGCCAGCAGGCTCGCCGCGCAGGCGGAGCGGCGCGGCTACCTGCGCAAGGCCCCGGCCCCGGGGGACGCCCGGCGCCGCGTACTGGTCGTCACCGACGAGGGCGCCGAGCTGCTGCGCGCGGCCCACCGCCGGCAGGAGTCGGTCTTCGCCGGGCTGACCGCCGACTGGACCGGCGCCGAGGTCGAGGAGTTCCACCGGCTGATGCGGCGGCTCACCGCCGCCCGGCACGACCCGCCGGACCGCGGAGGCCGCTCCGAGCGGGGGTAGGCCCCAACCCGCCCTCGCCACCTCACCGGGGCGGCCGGCCCCGCTCCGCCCGGGTCCGGCGGACGGCCGCACTCGCTCCTCGGGCGGGTCCGGCCGGCCCCCGGGAGGCCGGAAGGGCGGGGAAGGACGAGGTCCCGCCCCCTGCCTTCCTCCGCACCGTGCGCGCCGGTGGCGGGGGAACCGGCCCCGGTCCAGGCCGCGGGCCCGGCACGGCACGGCACCGGCGTCCGGGCCTCCCCCTCCGCCGAAGGCCCACGGCCGCGCCCTTCCGGCGCCACCGCCGCCGGCGCGGTCCTCGGGCGACCGGAGCGGACGGCCGACAGGGGCCGCGGGTGCGCGCCCGCGGCCGCACGCGGTCCGGGGCGCCCCCGGCGGCCTGCGGGCGCTCGCCTCGGCAGCGGAGAGAGCGCGCCCCGGAGGCGCTGCGCGAGCGCCGGGGACCGCCCGAGCGGACGCGCTGTCGGCGGGAGTCGGGATACTGGGAGGCGTCCGGACACGGGGAACGATCGGTTGGGGGCGGTTTGCGCGTCCTGCACGGCGCATGGGGCGACCACGGCGGCCTGCTGCTGTGGGCGGAGGACTCCTCGCTCCCCGGACGGACCGGATCGCGGGCCAGGGTGCGGCCGCACCCGTTCGCGCTGCCCGCCGAGGCGCTGGCGGAGCTGGTCGGCGAGGCCGCGCAGGCGCCCGGCGCCGCCGGCTGGGGCGGCGAGGCCGCGCTGCTGCTGCCCGGCTCCGCGTCCGCCCCGGCCCCCTCCCCCGCGCTCGGCCCCCTGGCCGGCGCCCCTGCGACGCGCCCCTCCGGGCTGCGCCGGTGGCGGGTCCCGGTGCTCGCGCCCCCGGCCGGGGCGGCGCCCCGGCTGCTCTCCGGGCTGCGCGAGGCGGCCCGCGGCGACCTGGCGTTCGGCCCCGGACTGCACCACCTGCTCGCCGTGGAGGCGTTCGCGCGGCGCCTGGCCGACACCGGGCGGCTGCTCCCGCGGATCGTGCAGGAGGACGGCGGGGCGCCCGCCGCGCGCTGGCGCCCGGTGCTGCGCGGCGCCGACGCCGCGCACTTCCGCGCCCTGGCCGAGGCGCTCCCCCCGTCCGCCCTGGCCCACCGCCCGGACCCCGGAGAGGACGCCGGCGGCGGGACCGGGGCCGGTCCGGTCCATGAGGCGCTGTGCGCGCTGGCCGACGCCGCCGCGCGCACCCGGCTGGCCGGCGCGCCCTCCCGTGCGGCCCGCTCCGCCGATGCCGCCGCCCTGGTCCGCGCCCTGGCCTCGGACGGCGCCGGGCTGGACCGGGCCGCCGCCGGGACCGCCGCGGCGCTGCGCTCCTGGCACCGCCGGGCCGAGGACCCGCGCGGCGCCGCCCGGCTCCTGTTCCGCCTGGTCGAACCGGACCGGGAGGAGCGCGCCCCCGGCGCCCCCGAGGTGTGGCGGGTGGAGTTCTGGGTGCAGTCCTCCACCGACCCCAGCCTGCAGCTGCCGCTCTCCGAGATGTGGCTCGGCGAGGGCGGCGCGTGGCTCCCCGACGATGTGGAGTCGCTGGTCCTGCGCGACCTGGAGCGCGCCGCCCGGCACTACCCGCCGATCCGCGACGAGCTGGCGGAGCTGGCCCCGGCCGCGGTGTCCATGGGCACCGGCGGCGCCTACGCCTTCATCCGGGACGCCGCGCCGCGGCTGGACGCGGCCGGGTTCGCCGTGGTGCTGCCGGACGGGATGGACGGCGCCCGGCTGGGCCTGCGCCTCACCGTCCGCGAGCAGGAGCCACCGCCGGCCTCCGGCGGCGGCATCGGCCCCACCGAGCTGCTCGACTTCTCCTTCCAGGCGGTGCTCGGCGAGGAGCCGGTGGACCTGGAGGAGCTGGCCGAGCTGGCCCGGCTCAAGCGCCCCCTGGTGCGGCTGCGCGGCCGGTGGGTGGAGGTCGACCCGGCGCACCTGCGGGCCGCCCTGGACTTCCTGCGCCGCCGGGGCAGCGGGGCCATGCGGCGGGAGGAGGCGCTGCGCGCCGCCGTCGCCGGCGCGGCCGGCGCCCCGCTCCCCGTCACCGGGGTGGACGCCGACGGCGCCCTGGGCGACCTGCTGAGCGGGGCCGCCGAGCACCGGGTGGAGCCGATGGACGACCCGGACGGCTTCGACGGGTCGCTCCGCCCCTACCAGCGGCGCGGCGCCTCGTGGCTGCGCTTCCTGGGCCGGCTCGGGCTGGGCGCGGTGCTCGCCGACGACATGGGGCTGGGCAAGACCGTGCAGCTGCTGGCGCTGCTCTGCGACGAGCGGGCCTCTCCCGGCGAGGCGGCGGCGCCCGGCCCGACCCTGCTGGTCTGCCCGGTGTCGCTGGTGGGCAACTGGCAGCGGGAGGCCGCCCGGTTCGCGCCCAAGCTGCGGGTGCGCGCCCACCACGGCCCGTCCCGGCCGCACGGCAACGCGCTGGCCCGTGCGGTCGGCGGGGCCGACCTGGTCGTCACGACCTACGGGGTGGTGCTGCGCGACGCCGAGGAGCTGGCGGCGCTGCCCTGGCACCGGGTGGTGTGCGACGAGGCGCAGGCGGTCAAGAACGCCTCGACCCGCCAGGCGCGGGCGGTGCGCGAGCTGCCCGCGGACTCCAGGATCGCGCTCACCGGCACCCCGGTGGAGAACGACCTGGGCGAGCTCTGGTCGATCATGGAGTTCGCCAACCCGGGGCTGCTCGGGCCGCAGGCCGCGTTCCTGCGCGGCGCCGCCGCGATCGAGCGGGCCGTCGCCGAGGGCGAGGGCGGGCGCGCCGCCGACCCGCTCAAGCGCGCCACCGGCCCGTTCATCCTGCGCCGGGTCAAGACCGACCGGTCGATCATCACCGACCTGCCGGAGAAGAACGAGTTCCGCACCTGGTGCACGCTCACCCCGGAGCAGGCCACGCTCTACAAGGCGGTGGTGGAGGAGATGACCGAGCGCCTCGACGACGCCGACGGCATCCGGCGCAAGGGGCTGGTGCTGGCGTCGATGGCCCGGCTCAAGCAGATCTGCAACCACCCCGCGCAGTTCCTCGGCGACGGGTCGGCGCTGGCCGGGCGGTCGGGCAAGCTGGACCGGCTGGAGGGCCTGCTGGAGGAGGCGCTGGCCGAGGGCGACCGGGCGCTCTGCTTCACCCAGTACACCGAGCTGGGCCACCGGCTCGCCCCCTACCTGGCGGCGCGGCTGGGCCGGGAGGTGCTGTGGCTGCACGGCGGCACGCCGCGGGCGAAGCGGGAGGAGATGGTGCGCCGGTTCCAGGAGGCGGACGGGCCGATGGTGTTCCTGCTGTCGCTGAAGGCCGCCGGCACCGGGCTGACCCTGACCGCGGCCAACCACGTGGTCCACATCGACCGGTGGTGGAACCCGGCGGTGGAGGACCAGGCCACCGACCGGGCGTTCCGCATCGGCCAGCGGCGCGACGTGCAGGTCCGCAAACTGGTGTGCGTGGGCACCCTGGAGGAGCGGGTGGACGAGATGATCGAGCGGAAGAAGGCGCTGGCGCAGAGCGTGGTGGGCACCGGGGAGGAGTGGCTGACCGGGCTGTCCACCGAGGAGCTGCGCGAGGCGGTCCGGCTGGCCCCCGAGGCGGTGGCCCGTTGACCGGCGGCGCGGGCGGCGGCGCGGAGGCGCCCGGCCGGGGCGGCCGGGGACGGTGGTGGTCGCGGCGGTTCTTCGAGGCGCTGGAGGCCGGGGCCGAGCCGGGCCGGCTGGAGCGGGGCCGGGCCTATGCGGCCGGCGGGGCCGTGCACGGCCTGAAGGTCTCCGCGGGCGAGGTGCTGGCGCGGGTGCAGGGCTCCCGGGCCCGCCCCTACCGGGTCAGCCTGATCCGGCCCCGGCTGGAGGAGGAGGCCTGGGAGCGGCTGTCGGCGGCGCTGGCCGGGCAGCCGCTGTTCCGCGCCCGGCTGCTCGCCGGCGAGCTGCCGCCGGAGGTGGAGCGGGTCTTCGGGCTGCTCGGCGCGGACCTGTTCCCGCGCGGCCTGGACGACCTGGTGGCGACCTGCTCCTGCCCGGACTGGGGGCACCCGTGCAAGCACGTCGCCGCCGCGCTGTACGTGCTCGCCGCCGACCTGGACGGCGACCCGTTCCTGCTGCTCGCCTGGTTGGGCCGGGAGCGCGGCGACTTCCTCTCCGGGCTGCGCCGGCACGCCCGCCCCGGCGGCCCGGACGGCGGTGAGGAGCAGGCCGGCGGCCCGTTCGCCGACGCCCCGCTCCCGGCCGCCCCCGCGCTCTCCGCGCCGCCGGAGGACCCGGAGTCCTTCTGGGCCGCCCCGGCCCTGCCCCGCCCGCCCGAGGAGCCGCTCCGCGCGGAACCGGCCCTGTTCGCCGCCGACCCGCCGGAGGGCGCCGAGGCGCTGCTGGACGCGCTGGAGCCGCTGTACGCCCGGCTGACCGCCCCGCCCGGTTGAGCGCCGCCCCGCTTCTCCTCGCCGGTGCGCCGGCTGTCGGCGGGGGATGGTAGGGATGCGGGCATGGACGAGGCAGCGGCACGCGAACTGTACCGGCGCTGGCTTCCCGGGATGTGGGAGGCGCCGACCGGGGAACTCGACCGGATCGCCCGCGAGCTGTTCACCGACGACGCGGTGGGCCACTGGCCCGGCCGCGAGGTGCACGGCCCCGTCGGCATCGCCGACCAGATCCGCACCACGCACGCCATGTTCACCCGGATCGGCACCTCGGTGCGCGTGGGCCCGGTGGTCGGCGCCGACGGGCTGATCGCCGCGCAGTGGCTGTTCACCGCCGACTACGTCGAGGGGGTGCCCGGTGCGACCGCCGCCCCCGGCACCGGGGTCCGCTTCCTCGGCGCCGACTTCCTCCGCGCCCGCGACGGCCGGTTCTGCGAGTACTGGGTGGTGAGCGACGCCGCGACCCTCATGGCCCAGCTCGGCGCCCTGGGCCCCGGGGCGGCTTGACCGCGGCCCCGGTCGGCGGAGCGGAGCGGAAGGGCGAGGTGGGAGGTGCCGCGCATCGCGGCCCGGCAACCGGGCGGAACGGTCTCCTGGTGGCCTACGGGCACGCCGGCCTGATCGTCAACGAGAACGACGCGCCGATCCGGATCGTCGACCCGCACTTCATCGGCACCGTGTGGTCCAAGATCCGCTTCGGCCGGTGGGAAGAGGTGAACGAGCCCGTCCCCGACGGGTTCCTCGCACCCGGGGTCCTCGACCTCATGGCGGAGTTCGAGGGGCAGTGGCTGAGGCTGTTCAGCGGCGAAGAGCTCGACATGTGGCTTGAGGACCGCCCTGACACGGGGGATCCGCCTCCCCGCCTCTGAGACCTCTCCCCCGCCGCCCGCCCCTCCCCGGGTAGCGTACTCGGGGCGCCGCGGGAGCGAGGCGGCGCCGGTCTTCCGGCGGAGGAGCGCGATGGCGTCGAAGGCGTCCGAAAAGGCGGGACGCGGGCGGCGGCCCGTGGACGGGGAGAGGTTCCAGAGGACCGTGACCCGGCTCTGTCTGGGGCTCGTCCTCGCGGGCCCGGTGCTCGGCATGGCCGCCGCCATGCCCGGCGCCGCCGAGGTCTACCCCTCGGAGTACATGGTCCCGGTCGCGGTGGCGGTGATGTCGGCCCTGATCGGGCTGGGGCTGCTGGTCGCCGCGTGCGCCGGCCTGTACGCCATGGCCGGCTGGGGAGCCACCCCGTTCGGCGCCGTCTTCGTGACCGGCATCGGGGCGCTGGTGTACGGCCTCGCCGAGGTCGACAACGGGTGGCGCGACGCCGGCACCGCCCTGCTCGCGGTCTCCTGCGCGGCGTTCTGGGCGGCGCCGTCGTTCTCCCCGCGTGCGAAGGCGAGGGCGCGCGAACGCGCCCCGGCCGCCTCACGCAAGGCCGCCGGACTCGGCGGTGTACTCGGCACCGGCGCCGTGATCGCAGCCGCCGGACACGTCATCGGCGTGTGGTGGCTGCTGCTCTTCGGCGCGCTGGCGGCCGGCAGCGCGGTGGGCGCTGGAATCGCCATGCGGCGGGTCTCGTAGGACCGACGGCGACGCCCGCTCTCCGGCGGGGGAGCGCCCGCCCTCGGTCTCGCTCATGGGCCTGGTGGCGGCAGGAGGGCCGCCCGCGGCCGCCTTCCCCCGTCAGGTCTCGCTGAAGAGCCTCCGGTAGGCGCCGGGCGTGGTGCCCAGATGCGTCCGGAAGCGGCGGCGCAGGTTGACCGCGGAGGCGAGGCCGACCCGGGCGGCGACGGCCTCGACCGGGAGGCCGGTCTGCTCCAGCAGGATCCGCGCCGCCTCCAGGCGCCGGGCGAGCAGCCACTGCCCCGGGCTGGTGCCGAGCTGCTCGGTGAACCGCCGGGCGAGGGTCCGGCCGCGCCCGGCGGCACGGGGCCGGGCCGGCCGCCCCTCCCTCTTCTCCGGCCCCCTCCGCTCCCGGACGGCCCCGTGCCCCGGTCTCCCTTTGACACCCTTGCCTCATCTCTCTAAGTTTTCACCTAGAGATCCTAGGTTGAGTGGGCGGGCGCCGCCGAGCGGGGCCGCCGGAGGAAGGACACACGACATGGCCGCCGGAACATCCGCGGCACCCGAGACGGGGACCCTCCGGGTACCGGGCGCCGACATCTACTGCGAAGTGCGGGGGCGCGGGCCGCTCCTCGTCCTGGTCCCCGGTGGGGCCGGCGACGCGGGCATGTACGCCGGGTTGCTCCCGCACCTGGCGGAGTCCTACACGGTCCTCACCTTCGACCCCCGCGGATTCACCCGCAGCCCTCTCCGCGAGCCCGCCGGCGACCAGCGGCCCGAGGTCTGGGCCGACGACGTCGCCCTGCTGATCGAGGGGTTCTCCCCCGGCGGACCGGCCCGGGTGGCGGGGAACAGCTCCGGGGCGATCGTCGCGCTGCACCTGCTCTCCCGCCGCCCCGACCTGGTCCGCAGGGTCGTCGCGCACGAGCCGCCGCTGCTCCGCGCCCTCCCCGACCCCGAACCGCACCGGCGCCTCTTCGCCGAGGTCAGAGACGTGTTCCACAGCGACGGGGCGGACGCGGCGATGGCCCGGTTCAGCGCCGGACTCGGCGGCGGGGACGCCCAGGAGGATCCGCCGGCGGGCGGACTCCCACCGGAGGTCCGGGAGACGGCCGCCCGGATGCGGAAGAACACCGGCGTCTTCCTCGGGCGGATGCTGGTGCCCTTCTCCTCCTCGCTGCCCGACCCGGACGCCCTGGCGGCCGCCGCCGGCCGGCTGGTCCTGGCCGCCGGCCGGGACTCCCGGTCCCAGGTTCCGCTCTACGGCCCCGCGCGGGCCCTCGCCGACCGCCTGGGCTGCGCCTTCGCCGAGTTCCCCGGCGGCCACCTCGCCGCCGTCGAGGCCCCCGGCGACTTCGCGCGCCAGCTGCTCCCGCTGCTCGGCTGAGACCGCCGCCCCTCCCGCCCCGGCCCCGCCGGGCCGACCGGTCAGTCCCCCGTGCGGAAGCGGTCCACCTCTTCGCGGGTGGGCGGGGCGGCGCCGGGGCGGGTGCAGGCCAGGGCGGCGGCGGCCGCGGCGAAGTCCAGGGTGCCGGCCGCGGTCCCGGCGTCCAGGCCGGTGAGAGCGGCGGGGCCGGCGAGCAGGCCCTTGGCGTCCAGGTCGGCCAGGACCGCGCCGATGAACGCGTCGCCGGCGCCGACGGTGTCCACCACCTGCACGGCGGGGGCCGGGGCGCGCAGCGGCGGTTCGCCGGGGAGCAGGGCGGCCGCGCCTTCGGCGCCGAGGGTGACCACCGCGAGGTCCAGGCCGTGCTCGTCCTGCAGGGCGCGGGCGGCGTCCACCGGGTCCTGCTCGGGGTAGAGCCAGGCCAGGTCGTCCGCGCTGGCCTTGAGGATGTGCGCGACGTCGCACCAGGCCCGCGCCGAGGCGCGGTAGGCCTCCCGGTCGGGCAGGACCGAGGGGCGGACGTTGACGTCGTAGGAGACCACGGTCTCCGCGCGGCGCCCCTGGAGCCAGGAGCGGAGCACCGCGGCGCCGGGGTCCAGCACCGCGGCGAGGGTGCCGGCGTGTACGCAGCCGCCGGACACGTCGCCGGGCAGCTCCTCGGGGGACCACTGCCAGTCGGCGGTGCCCTCCAGGTAGAAGGCGTACTCGGCGGATCCGGCGCCGTCGAAGGAGACGAAGGCGAGCGTGGTCGGCTCGGCGGCGTCCACCGCCAGGCCCAGGTCGACGCCGCTGTCCCGCAGGTGGGCGCGGAGCATCCGGCCGAAGTGGTCGCCGGAGAGCCGGCAGAGCAGCGGCGCGGCGGTGCCGAGCCGGTTGAGGGCGACCGCCGCGTTGGCGGCTCCCCCTCCGGGCAGCGCCCGCCAGTCCCCGGGCCGCTCCCCCGGGACCATGTCGACCAGGGCCTCACCGCAGACGATGACCATATGACTCCGTGACTCCTCGCAGCCGGCGGCCCCGCCCGGCCGGGGCGGGGCCTCGTGGTTCCACCGGTCCGACCCTAAACCGCCGCGGGGAGGCGGAACGGGTGCCGCCGGGGGCCTGTCCGCTCCGCCGCCGGACCGCCCTGCGGTGGGCGGGCCGGCGGGTCCCCGCGGGGCCGGGGCGGGGGGCGGCCGCCGGGCGCGCCGGGGGCGCCGGCGCGCCCGGCCGTCATTTCACCGCGCCCATGGACAGGCCGCGCACCAGCTGGCGCTGGGCGATCCAGCCGACCACGACGATGGGCAGCGACGCCATGACGGCGGCGGCCGACAGCTGGGCGACGAACAGCCCCTCGCTGGTGATGAACCCGGTCAGGAAGACCGGGACGGTGGCGGCCTGGGAGGCGGTCAGGTTCACCGCGAAGAAGAACTCGTTCCAGGAGAAGATCATGCAGATCAGGGCGGTCGCGGCGATGCCGGGCGCCATGATCGGCAGCATCACCGACCACAGGATCCGCGGCAGCCCGGCGCCCTCCACCCGGGCCGCCTCCACGATGGCGACCGGGACCTCCAGGAAGAACGAGCGGAGCATCCAGACCGCGATCGGCAGGTTCATCGCGGTGTAGAGCACCACCAGGGTCCAGACGTTGTCCAGCAGGGACAGCTCGGCGGCGGCGACGTAGATCGGCACCACCACCGCCACCACCGGCAGCATCTTGGTGGAGATGAAGAAGAACAGCACGTCCTGGGTGCGCTTGACCGGCTCCACCGACAGGGCGTAGGCGGCGGGCAGGCCGAGCAGCAGCACCAGCACCGTGGAGGCCAGCGTGGCGGTCAGCGAGTTGCCCAGGTAGGGCAGGAAGTCGGCGCCCAGCACCGCGGAGAACCGGTCCAGGGTGGGCTGGAAGAGCAGCGTGGGCGGGTCGGTGGCCGCCTGGTTCTCCTGCTTGAACGCGGTGAGCAGCAGCCACAGCGCCGGGGAGACGAACACCAGGCCGATGGCCCAGGTGAGCACCGTCAGCGCGGCGCCCCCCGCACCGGACCGGCGGCGGCGCGGGGCCCGGCCCGGGGCCGGGGCGGTCGGGGAGGCCCCGCCTGCGGCGGGGCGCTCGGGGGCGTGCGCCGTCATTTGGCCTCCTGGGCGCTCATGAAGGTCCGGAAGATCAGCCGCAGCGCCAGGGTGGCGACGACGATGGTGCCGGCGACCACCACCACGCCCATCGCGGCCGACTGGCCGATGTCGAACCCGAGGAACGTGCGCTGGTAGATGTAGAAGGGCAGGTTGGAGCTGGCGGTGCCGGGGCCGCCCTGGGTGAGCATGTAGATCGTGTCGAAGGTGTTGACCACGTAGATCGAGCCGAGCAGCACCCCCAGCTCGATGTAGCGGCGCAGGTGCGGCAGGGTGATCCAGACGAACATCTGCCACCTCGACGCCCCGTCGACCTGGCCGGCCTCCAGCACGTCGCCGCCCTGGCTCTGCAGCCCGGCCAGGACCAGCAGCATCATGAACGGGGTCCACTGCCAGACCAGGGCGACCACCACGGACAGCACCGGGTACTGCGAGGCCCAGTCCACGTCGCCCGCGCCGAACGGCGAGAGCACGAAGTTCACCAGGCCGAACACCGGCTCCAGCATGATGTGCTTCCACAGCAGCGCGGTGGCCACCGGCAGGATCAGGAACGGGGTGATGATGAGGGTGCGCACCACCCCGCGGCCGGCGAACCTCCGGTCCAGCAGCAGCGCCAGGCCGATGCCGAGCAGCATCGAGACCACCACGCAGGAGGCGGTGACCGCGATGGTGTTCAGCGCCGCGCCGAGGAACTGGGAGTCGGTGAGGACCGCCGCGTAGTTGGCCAGGCCCACCCAGTCCTGGGAGTCGGGGCGGAGCAGGTTCCAGGAGCGCAGCGAGTAGACCACCGTGGCCAGGAACGGCAGCTGGGTGACGGCCAGGGTGAAGACCAGGGCGGGCAGCAGGGGCGCGCGGCGCCTCCAGCCCTCGGCGCGCTCCACCGCCCGCACGCTCCTCCTCCGGGCGGGCCCGCCCGCGGGCTCCGCCGCGGTGCGCCGGGCCGGCGCGGTCGCCGCGCTCATCGGCCGTCCTCCTTGTAGGTGTCGCCCACCGCCTGCGCGTACTCCTGGCTCTGGGCCAGCGCCTCCTCGACGCTGATCTGGCCGGCGATCGCGGCGCTGAGCTGCTGGCTGACCCGGGTTCCCAGGTCCTGGAACTCGGGGATGGCGAGGAATCCGACGCCCTCGTAGGGCACGGGGCGCAGCCCGGGGTCGGCCGGGTCGGCGCGCTCGATGCCGTCCAGCATGGCGTCGGCGTAGGCCCCGGCGGCCTCCCGGTACTCGGGGGCCTCGAAGGTGGAGAGCCGGTTGCCCGGGGGCACCCGCTGCCAGCCGTACTCGTCGGCGACCAGCCGGATGTACTCCTTGTCGGTCATCCACTCCAGGAACCTCCACGCCTCCTCCTTGTGCTCGGAGGTGGCGGGGATCCCCAGCGACCAGGTGTAGAGCCAGCCGCCGTAGTCGCTCTCGGCGACCGGGGCGGGGGCGTAGCCGCTGAGCCCGGCGACGGTGCCGGACTCCTCGTCCTCGATGGTGCTGACCATGGAGGTGGAGTCGTAGAACATGGCCGCCCGCCCCTGGGCGTAGCGGTTCAGGCAGTCGCCGAAGCCGCTGTTGGCGGCGCCGGGCTGGCCGTGCTCGCGGACCAGGTCGACGTAGAACTCGGCGGTGCGGCGGAACTCCGGGGAGTCCAGCTCGGCGTTCCAGTCCTCGTCGTACCAGCGGCCGCCGAAGGTGTTGAGCATGGAGTTGAACGGGCTGAGCATCTCGCCCCAGCCGGCCAGGCCGCGCATGCAGATGCCGGACACCCCGGGCTCGACGCCGTCCAGCTCCCCGGCGAGCGCGGCGACCTCCTCCCAGGTGGGGTCCTCCGGCATCTCCACGCCGGCCTTCTCGAAGAGGTCCTTGCGGTAGGTGAGGAAGGAGGACTCGCCGTAGAACGGGACCGAGTACATGTCCCCCTGGTGGGAGAGGTCCTCGCGGATGGAGGGGATGAAGTCCTCGTCGTCGTAGCCCTCGGAGGCGTCGATGTAGGGCTGGAGGTTCTCCAGCCAGCCGTACTCGGCCCACTGCCGGGTCTCGTAGTTGCTGATCATGACGGCGTCGAACTCGCCGCCGCCGGTCGCCACCGAGGTGGTGATCTTGGCGCGGGCCTCGTTCTCCGGCAGCGAGACGAAGTCGACCTCGATGCCGGGGTTCTCCTCGCGGAACCGGGACTCCAGGGAGATCGCGTCCTGCATCTGCGGGTTGGACACGATCGCGATGACGAGCCGGACGCCGTCGCCGTCCGCGGCGACGGCGCCCGCCCCGGCGCATCCGGCGAGCAGCGCCCCCGCGGCGGCCATCGAGGCGGCCGTCCGGGCGGTGCGCAGGGTCGTTCGCACGGTGGTGCCTTTCTCCTGGTGGGGGGGTGTCCGGGGCGGGCTCAGAGCGCGGCGCCGTCCGGCACCACCTGGACCTTGACCCCGGTGCCGGAGCGCATCATCTTCAGCGCGTCGGGGAACTCCTCCAGCGACGGGGCGTGGGTGAGCAGCGGCGCGGTCTGCACCGCCCCGGCGGCGATCAGGTCGAGGGCGGCTCCGAAGCTGTTCAGCACCGCCATCGACCCGACCACGGTGATCTCGTCGTTGTAGATCCGGAACGGCGACAGCGAGACCCGGGCGTCGTCGGCGGCGACCCCGAAGACGAGGAGCCGGCCGCCGCGGCGCAGCGCGCCGAAGGCGGCCTCGATGGCGGCCGGGGCGCCGGTGACGTCGACCGCGGCGTCGAAGGCCCCGCCGTCCAGCTCCGCGGTGTCGGCGGCGGTGGCGTCGGCGCCCAGCCCGGCGGCGACGGCCAGCCGGTCGGTGTTGCGGTCGACCACGGTGACGTAGGCGCCGGAGCGCTGCAGCAGCTGCTGCAGGAGCAGGCCCATGGTGCCCGCGCCGACGACGAGGAACCGCTCGCCGGCCTGCACGCCGATCCGGCGGACGCCGTGCACGGCGCAGGAGAGCGGCTCGACCAGGGCGCCCTGGCGCATGGTCATGGTGTCGGGCATCCGGTGGCAGTTGACCGCGGGCACCGCGACGTACTCGGCGAACGCGCCGTCGACGGTGTCGCCGATCGCGCCCCAGCCGGCGCAGAGGTTGCCCCGGCCGGCCCGGCAGTAGGAGCAGTGGCCGCAGTAGAGCGAGGGGTCGACGGCGACCCGGTCGCCGGGGCGCAGCCCGCCGGGGGCCTGCTCGCCGACCGCGACGACCTCGCCGGCGAACTCGTGCCCGGGGACCAGCGGGTAGGGGCTGGGCGGGAACTCGCCGTCGGCGATGTGCAGGTCGGTGCCGCAGATCCCGCAGGCCCCGACGCGGACGACCACGCCGTCTGCGGCGGGGGCCGGGTCGGGCCGCTCCCCGACGGTGATCGATCCGGGTTCGGTGATGATGGCCGCTCGCACGGGGCTGGCTCCTTCGGTGTTTCGGCTGCGTGTCGGCCCGGTACCGGGCCTCGGGCGCCCGGCCGGCTCTGCCGGGTGCCCGGGAGGGCGGTGCGGGGGGACGGACCCGCGCCACCCCTCGCTCAGATGAGCGAGCTGGATCACATTTGTCGTGGCTCATTGAAGACCCGGACGAAACCGGATGTCAATGGTTGCGCCACAATCGAGTACAGTAGCGCTCATATGAGCGAGCAACGAGGTGAGACGCAGGCCCCGGCCTTCTCCGGAGGCCCGGCCGAGCTGGTCCGGATCGCCGCCATCGCCCGCCGGTTCTACCTGGACGGCCGGTCCAAGGTGGAGATCGCCGAGGAGTTCGGGCTGAGCCGGTTCAAGGTCGCCCGCGACCTGGAGGCGGCGCGCAGCAGCGGGATCGTGCACATCGAGATCCGGCTGCCGGCCCGGCTCGACGCCGAGCTGTCCGAGCGGCTGCGCGAGCGCTACGGGCTGCGCCGCGCCATCGTCGTGGACGCCTCCGACGACCCGCTGCAGACCCGCTCCGACCTGGGCGCGGCCGCGGCCGACCTGCTGGCCGAGATCGTCCGCCCCGGCGAGGTGCTGGGGCTGGCCTGGAGCCGCGCCCTGCAGGTGATGGGCGCCAAGCTCACCCGGCTGCCGCGGTGCACCACCGTGCAGCTCAACGGGGTGCTCAGCGAGTACGCCGAGTCGGGCGGGTCGGTGGAGACGGTGCGCCGCGCGGCGGCGCTCTCCGGCGGCCCGGCGCACCCGATCTACGCCCCGCTGATCCTGCCGGACGCGGCGACCGCGGCGACGCTCCGCGCCGACCCCGGGATCGCCGCGGCGTTCGCCCTGCACGACCGGCTGACCACGGCGGTCGTCGCGATCGGCGGCTGGGACGAGCGGAACTCCACCGTCTACCAGGCGCTCGACCCGGAGTCCCGGGAGCGCTGCGCCGAGCTGGGCGTGCGCGCCGAGATCTCCGGCCGGCTCTTCGACGCCGGCGGGAACCCGGTCGGCTGCGAGGTGGACGACCGGGTGCTCGGCATCTCCGTGGACCGGCTGCGCGCGGTCCCCGAGGTGGTCGCGGTGGCCGGCGCCGGGGACAGGGCCAAGGCCCGCGCGGTCGGCGCCGCGCTGCGCAGCGGCATCCCCTCCACCCTGGTCACCGACGGCTTCACCGCCCGCGTCCTGCTCGACGACCTCGCAGCGGAATCCCCTGCGGGGCCCTCGGAGGGCGGGGAGGAGGGCGCCGCGAACGGCTGAACGGCCGCCGGAGCCCACCACCGGGCCCGGCTCCGGCAGGGCCGCCGGCCCGCGCGGCATCCCGCCGCCGCTCCCGGCGGTACCGACGGCATTTCCGCACGCCGACGGCGGCGATCGGCGAGCGCCCGCCGGCGCCCCCTCGCAGGGAACCGCTCCTCAGCGCAGAGGAGGCCCCCCGGCTCCGGCAGGGCCGCCGGCCCGCGCCGAACCCCGCGGCCGCTCCCGGCGGTACCGACGGCATTTCCGCACGATCGGCGGGCCTCCGCCGGCGGCCGGTCGCCGGGGGGCGCCCCGCCGGTGCGCTCGCGCAGGCGTCCGCGGGCGGCGGCCGTCCGGACCGGCGAGCGGCCGGGCAGGACGTCCGAGGGGAATGCACCGGCCGAGCGCCCCGCCGGGCCGTCCGCCGGGGGCTGCCTGCCGCGATCCGCCCGGGGCGGGGCCTTCCGGCGGTCCGGGCGCAGGGGTGTCCGCGCCCGGCGGTAGCCTCCCGGCGGAGCCGACCGCCACGGGAGCCGCGCATGAGCCTGCACTACGAAGTCGTCGTCGCCTGCTTCCTGCGGGAGGACACCCCGCCCGAGGTGCTGGACGCGGTGCGCTGGCACATCGGCCTGGCCGGGGAGCGCCCGGCCGGGCTCGATCCGGACGAGCACTCCGAGCCGGCCTTCCTGCTCGACCCGGAGAGCCCGCTGCCCGGCGGGGACGCCGCCGAACTCCGGCTGCAGTACCGCTGGACCGCCCCGTCCGGAGCGGACGTGCGCGCCTGGGGCCTGTACGCACGCGGCTACTGGCTCGACGACGCGCTCGGGCAGCTCTCCCTCTTCCTCGACCTGATCGCCCCTTACGCCGAGGAGGGGTACGCCGGGTCCTTCCGGGAGGAGTACGACTTCCACCCCACCATCGTCGCCTTCAAGGACGGCGCACTGGTCTCCCCCGGCCGGGCGGACTGACGGGCTGACGGCGGGTCGCACCCCGCCCCCCGCCTTTCCCTCCGAGGATCCCGGTGTCGCGGGAGGGGCGCCGGCCGGGCGGCCCGGACCGGCGGGGTAGGGCGCACCGGTGGCGGCCGACCGTCCCCGCGGACCCGCCCGGCCCCTCCGCCGGGCGGGCCGCCGGAGGGGCGGCCCGGTGCTCCGGCCGCCCGGACCGCCGAAGCCCCCGTTCAGCCGGCCGGGGGCCTGCGCAGGACCCACTTCTCCTCGCGGACGCCGAGGGGCAGGGAGCGGGACGCGGCGAAGGCGCGCACGGCCTGCACGACGCCGGGGAAGCGGGCGATGAAGTCGTCGCCGATCATCGTGCCTCCCGGGCGCAGCAGCGGCCAGTACAGCTCCAGGTCGCGGGCCACGTCGGGGAGGTCGTGGCCGGCGTCGATGTAGACCAGGTCGCAGCGGACGCCGTGGTGCTCCAGGACCGCGGCGGCGGTGGCGCTGGTCGCGGGGAACGGGGTGATGACCTCGGTGAAGCCGTCGTGCACCACGTTGGCGAGGAACTGCGGGTAGAGGCCGGGGCGGCCGAAGGCCAGGCGCATGTCCGCCTTCCACTCCGGGGTCAGCCAGTGCTCCCTGCTGCCCAGGAAGGTGTCCACGCACACGATCTCGCAGGCCAGCCCCAGCTCGCGGACGACGCCGGCCATGTGCAGCGCCGAGGCGCCCTTCCAGGTGCCGACCTCCACGACCAGGGAGGGGCGCAGCCGGGTGATCTCCTCGCGGAACACCGGGTGGTCGGAGTCCCAGCCGGAGGGGTCGTAGCCGATCTCCCCGGCCGGGAAGCCCTCGTACGGCGACCCGTCGAAGAGCAGCGGCCGGACCGTCCGGGCCGGCCCGCCCGCCGGCGCCCCCGTCACGGTGCCGCCTCGGCCGGGGCGGTGCCGGCGTACTCCGGCGTCGACATCCCGCCGAGCCGGTAGCGCAGGGTGGGCCGCCCGGTGCAGCCGACCGGCACCCGCAGCCGGACCAGCTGCTCGCGGACGATGTCGTCCTCGCCGAGCCGCTCGGCGACCTCCCGGGCGCTGCGCTCCCTGCGGAACTCCAGGATGCGGGCGAGTTCGCGGCGGAACAGCCACTCCCCCATGTCGACCATGCCGTCCCCCTCCCCGCCCGGGGGCCAGCTGAGGCGGTCGCGCACCACCGGGTCGCCCGGCGCCATCACCCCGTGCCGGGCCAGCTCGGCCAGCCGGCGCGCCGCCTCCGGGCCCGGCGGCAGCCAGGGGAAGCGGTCCACCGGGTGGGGCCCGCCGCCGGGGCCGACCAGGCGGCGCCAGGAGTGCGCGGCGGGCAGGCCCGGGGCGACCGCCTCCAGCAGGGATTCCAGGTGGTCGGGCTCCCACTCGTTGTCGTCGTCCAGGAAGGCGATCAGGTCCCCGTCGGCGGCCTGCACGGCCATCCGCCGCAGCGCGCCCACCCGCTCCACCGCCGCCTCGGGGAGGAAGCCGTCGCCGCCGACGCTCACCGCGCGCACCCCCGGCGGCAGGCCCCCCGGCAGCGCCGCGGGGGCGCCGAGGTGCGCGTCGATCCAGACGGTGAGCCGGACGCCGGCGCCGACCCGCTGGGCGGCGGCGCTGTTCAGGGCCCGGACCAGCCCGTCCGGGCGGCGCCCCCGGGTGAGGGTGACCACGTCGATCACCGGGCGGGGCGCCGGGCCCGGCAGCGGGCGGACCGGGCGGGGCGGCCGGGCCGGAGCGGACACCGCGCCGCGCAGGGCGGCGGCGAGCCCGCGCAGCGCGTCCGCGCCGGCCAGGAAGGCGTGGTGCGGCACGACGACCGCGGTCCCGTGCAGCCGCCGGGACTCCGGGAGCGGGGGGACGGGCCGCCCGGCCAGCGCCGCCGCGTAGCCGGGCACGGTCTCCGGCCGGTACAGCGGGCCCTCCGGGACCGGCGGGTAGACCTCGTCCAGGGTGATCCCGGCCTCCCGGCGCACCCGGGCGATCAGCTCGCGCGGCGGCGGGGCGGGGCCGGTGGGGCGGAGCGGCAGGCCGTAGAAGGCGCCGGAGGCCAGGGCCGCGGCGTCGGCCAGCGGCTCCCAGCCGGCCTCCCGGTCGGCGGCCAGCTCCGCCAGGAACGCCGCGGCGCCGATGCTCCGCGCGGCGGCCTGGCCGGGGAGGCGTTCGAGCTGGTCCAGCAGGAGGGCCGCGCCGGTCTCCGGCAGGGCGTGGTTGGCGCCGTGCACCGGGGCCGGGGACGCCTCCAGGGCGGTGCGGTCCGCCTCCCCCGGTCGGGGCGCCGGGCGGCGGGAGTCCGCGGCCAGCGCCGCCATCCGGGCGGCCAGGTCGTCGTCGCAGGTCAGCGCCGCGCCGCCTTCACCGCAGGTGAGGACTTTGGTCTCCTGGAAGCTCATCACGCTCACGTCGCCCAGCGACCCGATCACCGCGCCGTCGGCGGACCGGGCCAGCTGGGCGTGCGAGGCGTCCTCGACGACCGGGACGCCCGGCAGGGCGCGGCGCAGCGCGGCGATGTCGGCGTGCTGGGCGTAGAGGTGCACCGCCAGCACCGCCGAGGGGGGCTCGGCCAGGTGCTCGGCGCCCCGGCACGGGGAGTCGGGGGCCGCGTCGAAGAAGACCGGTGCGGCGCCGGTGCGCAGTACCGCGGTGGCGCACCCCACCCAGGTCGTCGCGGGCATCGCCACGGTGTCCCCCGGCCCGATGCCCAGTGCCTGCAGGGCGACCACGATCGCGCTGGAGCCGCTGGCGGTGAGCACGGCGCTGCGGCGCCCCGAGGCCTCGGCCAGGGCGCGCGCCGCCTCCGCCCCGCGCGACGGCCAGGGGGAGCGGGCCCCGCTGCACGCCAGGCGGCCGCCGAGCAGCGCCGCGGAGAGGTGCTGGTGGGCGCCGGGCCCCAGCTCGGGCCAGCGGGGCCAGCGGCGGGGGTCGTCTGCCGGGCTCATCGGACTCCTTCGCAGGGGGGTGGACCCGGCCGCACGGCCGGAGGGGGAGGGTCGGCCACCGGACCGGGAACGGGGTCCGGGCGAGGGCGCGGCGGGCGGGGCGAGCGGCACCGGGGGCGTGTCCGCCCCCGCGGGCGGCCCGGCCGCGGGAGTCCGCCGGCCGGTGCGAGGCCTGCGGCCGGGGAGCCGGAGGCGCGGCGGTACGGCCCCGGCGACCGCAGACGTGCCCGCGCCTTGCGCCCGGTGGCCCCGGGAGACCGCCTCGGCGGCCGGCGGATCGGCGGGGGCGGCGCGCCGCCCCGGCCTCCCTCCGGTTCCGCCCCGGAGCGGCGCCTGCGGGCGGGCCCGCAGGCCGGAACGGTGTCGCGGGCCCGGCCGCGGGGCGGGCGGGGCGGCGGGGTCCGGGGGGAGGGAGGGGGTTTGGGCGGGCGCCGGCTTCCTGGGCCGTTCCGCCTCACCCGCACGGCCCTCGGGCCGGGCCCGGTGCGCCGAGGAGCGGGAGGAGCGGGCGCCCCTCCGGAACGGGCCGGCCCCCGCCCGGCGGCGGAGGCGGGGGCGGCGCCGCGCCCGCCGGGCAGGGCGGGCGTCCGGTGAGGTCCACCAGGTGCTCGGCGTAGGGCGGGTAGCTCTGCTCCTCCATGTCCACGTAGCGGTTCCGGTAGCACCAGCCGCACTCCTCGAACCGCTGCGAGAAGCCCTCCTGCCAGCGGGTGTGCTCGGCGCGCAGCCTGCGGTACTCCGGGCCGTTCCAGATGTCGGCGAAGGAGGACGCGGCGAGGTCGCCGAGGAGGTAGCGGCTGTCGGGCTCGCCGATCAGGTGGTCGCAGAAGCCGACCTGGCCGCGGTGGTTGACGTAGCAGTACATCCACGGGTGGACGCAGGTCTTGCCGGTGTGCTCGGGCAGCGCCCAGGACTCGTCCAGGGCGGCGCCGAGCTGCACCCGCACCCCGCGCTCCCGGGCCGCCCGGGCCGCCTCCTCCAGCGCGTCGGCCAGCGCCGCGGTGTGCCGGGACAGGTGCTCCGGGGAGTCCTCCGGGACGGTGACCGGGTTGAGCCTGATCCGGGTCAGGCCGATGTCGGCGGCGGTGTGCACGATGCCGGGGATCTCCGGGATGGCGGCGGCCTGCACGACGGTGTTGAGCTGTACCCCGTCCACGCCGACCCCGCTGCGGCGGCCCTCGTCCACCAGGATCTCCAGGTTGCGCATGATCACCGGCAGCCGGGCGCCGCGGCGCAGCTCGGCGAAGGTGCGCGAGCGGGCGGCGTCGAAGGAGACCAGGATCAGCGCGTCGTTGCGCACCAGGGTGCGCCACAGCTCCTCGTTGGGCACGGTGAGGTTGGTGACCAGGCGGACCCTGCACCCGTGGGCGATGGTCCGCGCGACGCGCTCGGGGAAGTCCTTGAGCACGGTGCTCTCCCCCCAGCCGCGCAGGTCCACGATCTCGGCGGTGGGGAACAGCTCCTCGGCGACCCGGTCGAAGAGGCGCGGGTCCATGTTCTTGGACCGGTCGAACGGGCCGGAGGCGCGGCACATCGGGCAGGACAGGTTGCAGTTCTCGGTGAGTTCGACGAAGAGCACCCGCGGCAGGCTCTCCAGCGCGGTCGCCCCCGCCTCGAACTCGCGGATGTTCAGTTCCCGGTTGGCGGAGCGCGGATCCGCGCCGCGGTGCTCGGCGCCTTGCCCGGTCGGCATGGCGGTCTCCCTTCTTCGGTGTCGGGCGGGGGGCCGCCGGCGGCTCCGGCTCAGACCGCGTCGAGCACGCCGGAGAAGGAGCCGGTGCTCCAGGGCAGCGGCTCCGCTTCCAGGGCGCGCGGCCCTCCCGGGGCGGAGTCGAGCCCGGTGAGGCGGAACTGGTGCAGCTCGCGGCGGAGCGGGAAGGAGAACTCCCACCAGGGGCGGTCGCCGTGCTCCAGTGCGGCGGACAGGGCCGGGTCGGGCCCGGACGGCGGGCGGGTGGCGGCGCCGTCCAGCAGGATCAGCCGGCGGGCGCAGCGGGCGGCCTCGTCCAGCACCCGGCACAGGGTGGGCTCGGGCAGCGTCCGCCAGTAGTCGGTGACCACCGCGGTGTCGAAGGCGGCGGTGCCGAAGGGCAGGCGCGCGCCGAGCAGCCGGTCCCCGCCCTTGCGGACGGGGGAGACGGTCCGCGCGGGGCGGGGCGCGTCCTCCGGCCAGCCGCCGTCGTCGCCGAGCAGCAGGGTGCCGTCCGGGCCGCCCAGCGCCTCCAGCACCCGGGGCAGCTCGCCGAGCCGGGCGGTGTCCACCGCGGCGGGGTCCAGCCGCTCGGCGAACGAGCGCAGCGCGGGCTCCAGCACCCGGGCCCCGGGCGCGCCGAACGCGCAGACCGCCTCCACCTCCATCCCCGGGTGGAGGCGGAGCATCAGGAAGTCGTTGCACCGGTCGCGGACCAGGTCGGCGCGGCGGTCGCGGGCGTGCGGCTGGTGGAAGGCGAGCGCGTCGCCGAGGAGCACCGTGGGGATCCCGGCCCTGCGCAGCCGGTAGCCCATCTCCATGTCCTCCACGCCCTTGCCCGGGAACTCCTCGCAGAAGCCGCCGACCCGCTCGAAGTCGGTGCGGCGCAGGCTCACCACCGAGGACCAGAAGTAGGCCCAGGAGCAGTCGGAGGGGCGGGTGAGCAGGTCGGCGCGGGCGTCGTGCAGCCGGGGCTCGCGCTCGGACCGGGAGAACACCGCGGCGGGGTCGCCGAAGTCCCAGTCGGTGCCGTAGAGGAGGTCCCATTGCTCGGGGGTGAGCTCGCGGGCGTAGGTGTAGCCGGTGGCCGCGACGCCCTGCCCGGTCTGGGCCGCGCGGTGCCGGGCGAGCATGTCGGGGTGGGGGAGGCAGTCGGCGTCCAGGAAGACCAGGACCTCGCCGCGGGCGCGGGCGGCCCCGGTGTTGCGCGCCGCGGCGGCGCCGCGGCCGGGGTCGACCCGGACGACCTCCCAGTGCGCCCCGGGGCCGGGTTCGCCGGCGTCGACCGCCCCGTCGGTGGAGGCGTCGTCGACCACGATCACCTCGAAGCGGTCCGCGGGGACGGTCTGGGAGCGCAGCCCGCGCAATGTGTTGCGCAGCTGGGGGCGCATATCGTGCACCGGAATGACGACTGTCACGTCTGGATCGCCCATGGAAACCCGTTCACCTGGGAAGTCGAGTTCATACACCATTGCGAGCGGCCGGATGGAGCACGAACATAACCCGGAAAGTCCGGGCTGACAAGAAGTCCGGGATCGGATTCACGGCACTTGCGGCGAACAATGGAATATGTCGGATAATGCCGCCAGTGGTGCCCCTGTTGCCCATTCGGCGGCACCGGGTCCGCGTCCGCACGGAATTGAAATCCCCGGCATGCCCGGCCGCCGACGCGGGTACCCGATGGAACGGTAAGGGGGATCGATGGCTTCCTTCGCCGATCGGGGCGCCGCCGCGCTGCGGCCCGCCCGGGAGCGCCTCGCGGGATGGCGCTTCGACCGCGCCCTCGGGGTGCGCACGTCAGCCCGGGACGCCGCCGCTCTGGCCCGCGACGCGGGCCGCTACGAGCCGGCCGCCCCGGACCGGCTGCGCCGCGCCGCCGCCGCGCTGCGCCTGGGCCCCTCCGACACCGTCCTCGACATCGGATCGGGCCTGGGCCGCGCGGTTTTCGCGTTCGCCCGCCGGGGGCGGCCGGGCGCCGCCATCGGTTTCGAAATGGATCCGGGGCTGCACGCCGGCGCCGTGGCGAACCTGTCCGCGGCGCGCTCCCGGCTGCGCTGCCCGGACATCCGGCTTTTCTGCACCGACGCCGCCCGGACCCCCGTTCCGGCCGAGGTGACCGCCGTTTATCTGTACAACCCGGCCGAAGGACCGGAGATGGACGAGGTGTTCGCGCGGATTCGGGAAAGCCTGGACCGGCGGCCCCGGGAAATGCGCATCGCCTACGAATACCCGGTGCACGGATTCGGCCTGGTCCGCCTCGGTTTCCGGCGCACCGCCCCCGCCGAGGCGCTGCACCTGTACACCTGGCCGGGCGCCCCCGCCCCGGCGCACGCCCCCGGGGCGCTGGGCGCCGCCCTGCCCCGCCGCACCGGCCCCGGCGGGGCGCCGCCCGCGCTCCCCTCCCCGGCCGGCCCGGCGGTCACTCCCGGGCCAGCTCCATGACGCGCTCCAGCACCCCGGGGGCCGGGAGCCGGGGGAGGGACTCCTCCACCTGGGCCAGCGCGTAGCGGCGCTCGTCGTCCGGCAGGCCCGGGTTCCGCTCGCCCAGCGCCTGCACGTGGACGTAGTTGAGCAGCGCCGCCAGGTGCATGCCGAAGTCCTCCGGCGCCCGGACCGACGCCGGGCCCCCCGCCGCGCGGTACGCCTCCAGCGTGCCGCGCACCCCGCCCTCGTCCAGGCCGCCCGCGCCGTGGTGCCAGTCCATCAGCGCGGTGGCCAGCTCCCGGCCGGCGTCGACCGTCCCGGTCGCGTCCCAGTCCAGCAGCACGTGCCCGCCGTCCCCGGCGAGGAGCACGTTGTCCGGTTTGACGTCGCGGTGCGAGGTGGTCAGCGGCCCGGCCGCCGGGCCGACCCACCGGGACAGCGACCGGACCAGCGGCAGCGCCTCCGCCAGGGCGGGCGCCCATCGCGCGCCGTCCCGCCGGCCCGCGCGGACCAGCTCCGCCCAGCGCTCCTCCCCGGGCACCGCGGTGAACCAGGCCCCCTGCGGTGCGGCGGGCGGCGCGCCCACCCGGTGCAGCGCCGCCAGGGTCCGGCCCAGCCAGGCCGCCGCGCCGCCCCCGGTCCCGCGCAGCCGGTCCCCCTCGGCCCAGGTGCACAGCCGCACCAGCGCCCCGCCCCCGCCCGGCGCCAGCGCCGCCAGGTAGCGGCCGTCGGCTCCGGGCACGTCGCGCGGGGCGCGCACCCCCTCCCGGGCGGCGGCGTCGCGGAAGGCGGCGGCGCGGGCCGCCTCCTCCTCGCTGACCTCGTCGGTCCAGAACAGCTCCTTGACCGCGTAGCGGCCGCCGGGCACCTCCAGCCGCCAGACCCGCCCGTTGGCGCCGCGCGCCACCGGGTGCAGCGCGGCCCCGCGCTCCGGCAGGCCGTAGCGCCGGCAGATCTCCCGGGCCGTCCCCGGGCCCGGGATCAGCCGGGCGACCGGGCGGGTCCCCCCTCCCATCCCTGCGCCTCCTCCCGCCGCGCCGCCGGGCCGGCGGCCTCCTCGAACCGGAACGGCGGCCCGAAGCCCGCCGGGTCCCGCAGCGCCAGGAACGCCCTGCGCGCCCCGGTGCGGTAGTCCTCGGCCCCGGTGTAGTCGGTGAAGTCCGGGGCGAGCATCCGGGCCGGGTAGCCGACCAGCTCCGCCAGCTCCAGCACCGCCCGCGCGGTCGGGACCATGACCAGGGGGCCGCGCAGCGCGTTGTGCGGCACCTCGGGGGACTCCCGGTGCAGCTCCAGGAAGGCCCCCGGGGCGCGGGAGAGCGCGGTGTCGATCACGATCGCCTCGGGGTTCAGCGCGGCGATCCGCTCCAGCAGCTCCACCGGCCGGGTCAGGTGGTAGAGCAGCCCGAGGCAGAGCACCACGTCGAAGGGGCCGTCCCCGGCCGGGTCGAAGCGCTCGACGTCGGCGCGGCGGAACCGGTACCGCCCGGCGGGCACCCCGCGGGCCCGGAAGACGAACCGGGCCTGCTCGACGTGGGAGGCGCGCCCGTCCACGCCGAGCACGAAGTCGCAGCCGGCCTCGACCGCGGCCAGCGACCAGAACCCGGCGTTGCACCCCAGGTCGAGGAGGCGCTTGCCGCGCAGCGACCCGCCCGCCCACTCCACCAGCGGGTCGAGGAGGTGCCGCCGCCGCTGCCGGTGCCGGTTGCCGTGCCCGTCCCGCCACACCGGGGTGCGGCGGCCGTTCAGGTCGAACTCGTAGTGCCAGTAGGGGAAGGCGGCGATGCCCCGGTCGATCTCCTCTGCGTCCACGGAGGCTCCTCTCCGGCGGCCGGAGCGCGGCGGGCGCCGCGCCCCCGTCCCGCCCCGCTCCGGGGGCGGGTCTCCAGCACGTGGCAGTACTGCGGGAACGCCCGGCAGCCGCGGGAGCGCTTGGCCTCGTCCGCGCCGAGCTCGTAGACGATGGCGGCGGCCCCGTGCTCGGCCGCCAGCTCCACCGGCCGGTAGAAGTACAGCTCGAAGTAGAGCGGCAGCGTCCGCTGGAACGCGTAGTCGAACCCCGAGGTGCGCAGGTACCAGCGGTCCCGGTGGCCCAGCAGCAGCGAGAAGCCGCGCACCGCTCCCCCGGCGTGCGCGGTGAGCACCAGCGCCCGGTCGCCGAACGCCTCGGCGACCTCGGCCAGGTGCGCCGCGGCCCGGGAGGGGTCGCGGCGGCGGCCGTACTTCTCCTCGCCGCGCCGCTCCAGCTCGGCCAGGGCCTCCAGCGGGGCCTCGGCGAGCGGGCCCGCCCGGACCCCGACCCCGGCCCGCCCGATCCGGCGCCGCTCGGCCCGCACGCTCTTGCGCCGGACCCGGGACAGGCCCGCCAGGTAGCCCTCGAAGCCGCCCGGGGGGACGTCCAGCCGGTGGTCGGGGCCGACCGGGAAGGCCGTGTAGCCGCGCCGCCCGAGGACCCGCCGCAGCGCGGTGTCGGCGGCGTCGACGTAGGGGAAGCAGACGGAGGCGGCGCCGGCCTCGGCGGCCTCCCGCTCGGCGCGGGCCACCAGGGCCCCGGTCGGCCCGTCCGCGCCCCGGCCCGCCGACAGCACCCGGCTGCGGCCGTTGTGCCGCCCGCCGCAGACCATCACCGGCAGCAGCGAGCCGGGGTCGCGGCGCCACCCCTCGGGGACGCGGGCCGGGTCGGCGGCCTCGGCGACCATCCGGTCCACCCGGTCCGAGGTGCGCCCGGTGCGCGCGTCGGCGAGCACCATCGCCAGCCCGGCGGCCTCCCCGCCGCCCCCGGCGAGCAGGAGCCGCGTCGGCCGGCCGTCGGCCCGCTCCACGATGCCCAGCCACCGGTGGGTGGAGTACAGGTCGTCCGGCCCGCACAGCCGGTCCCACGCGGACGGCGGGACCTCGCTCCTCGACGCGGCCGAGGTCGGGTCCATGGGCGCCCTCGCATTCGTCCGTCCGGCGGAGAACCGTCCGTCACCCTGGGTACCCGGATCATGACCGCGCCAAGCCGTCCGCTTCCGGTCAGGCGGCCCGCGCCCGCGGTCCCGGGCGCGGGCCGGCCGTCACCACTCCACCGGGAAGGCCTCGGCCGCGCGGACGAACCGCTCCTCGTTCCAGCGGATCCGGTCGAGCGGGACCGCCGGGCGCAGTCCGGGCAGGTCCGAGGTGAGGGCCTCCAGCGCGACCTGGAGCTCCATCCGGGCCAGCGACGCCCCCACGCAGTGGTGGATCCCGTGCCCGAAGGCGATGTGCGGGTTGGGGGTCCGGGCGAGGTCGAGCTCGTCGGGGTCGGGGAAGGCCTCCGGGTCGCGGTTGGCCGCCGACAGCTCGACGACGACCTGCTCCCCGGCGGCGATGCGCACCCCGCCCAGCTCGGTGTCGCGCAGCACGTAGCGGGTGAAGGAGCCGGGGCGGATCAGCGGGACCGAGCGGAGCAGCTCCTCGACCGCGCCCGGGATCAGCCCGGGGTCGGCGGCCAGCCGGGAGAACCCGTCCCCGCCGAGGAGCAGGTGGACGAAGCCGGGGATGAGGGAGGCCGTCGTCTCGTGCCCGGCGATCAGCAGGGCGCGCAGCAGGCCCAGGAGCTCCTCCTCGGTGAGGCCGCCCTCGCCTCCGCTCTCGTGCTCGCGCGCCAGGGCGCCGACCAGCCCTCCGCCGCTCTCCCCCTTGCGCCGGGCGGCCATGCCGCCCAGGTACCCGTCGATCCGGGCCTGGTTCTCGCGCACCTTCCCGGCGTCCGGGTCCGCGGTGCTCAGGAAGGCGTCGCTCCAGGCGTGGAAGGAGTCGCGGTCGGCGGAGGGGACGCCCAGCAGCTCGCAGATGACCTCGATGGGCAGCGGGAGCGCGAAGTCGCGGACCAGGTCGGCGGGCGGCCCCTGGCGCCTCATGTCCGCCACCAGCCCCCGGGCGACCTCCAGGGTCCAGGGGCGGAGCCGGTCGACCCGCCGGGGCGTGAACACCTTCCCGACGAGGCCGCGCACCCGGGTGTGCCGGGGCGGGTCCATCGTCATGATGGTGCTCTCGGAGACGTCGATCGGGCCGATCCGGGCGGTGCGCTCCGGGGGGATCCCGGCGCGGAGGGCGTCGCGCCCGAAGTCGGTGCTGCTCAGCACGTGCCTGGCGTCCTCGTAGCGGGTGACGAGCCAGGCCGGGTCGCCGAAGGGCAGCCTGATCCGCATCGGGGCGCCGCCCTTGCGCGCCTCGGCGAGCGCCGGCGCGGGGGCGAGCGGGTGGTCGGAGGGGAACGGGAACGCGGCGGGTTCGGGCATGGCGGGACTCCGGCCGTGGTGGTGCCCCCGCCGGGGCGGGGGAGATCGTCCGCTGGGCATGCGGCGCCGCTCCCCCACACGGTAGGCGGCGCGCCCGCCGGCGCCAGAGGCGCGGCGGTGACACTCGGCTACCCCCCGTGTCCGCCCGGGTCCGGGCGCCGCGCTCAGCGGGGCGGCCGGCGCGGTGCTGCGCGTCCGCGGCCGGGACCGGCGGGTCGAAGCCGTGCGGCCCGTACCGGAGCGGCGGCGTGAGCGGTGCGGACGCCGTGCTCGGACGGCTCCGCCCCGGCACGGCGGCCGGCGGCCGGGCCCCGTCGGCGCGGCGCTCGCGCCACTGGTACCCTTCCGGCCCGTCAGCCCCGGCGGAGCCCCGCGGCCCGCCGCCCCTTCCGAGGAGAGCAGGAGCCCCTTCCGCAATGCCCGACAGCAGTGACTACGCCGCCTCCTTCGACCTGGTCGACGCCGACGGCGACGGCCGGATCTCCGCCGAGGAGCTGGCCCGGCTGATGGGGTCCTCCGGCGACCCGGTCACCCGCGAGCGCGCCGAGGCGCTCATCTCCCTCATGGACACCGACGGCGACCGGCTCATCACCTTGGAGGAGTACACCCGCTTCATGAACGAGCGGGCCTGAGCCCGCCGGCGGGAGGCGGCCGCCCGCCGGTGAGGCGTTCTTCCGGCCGCTCATCCGGGCCGCTCCCTGCTCCTGGCCGGAAGCGGCCTCCGGGGAACCCGCCCGCACGGCCCCCGCGTCCACGGAGAGGCGGGGGCGACTGCAGAGGGAGCGTGCCGCTTGAGGAACCGGATCTTCATCGCACCGGTGCTGTTCGGGATCTCCGCGGCATGCGTGCTGCTCGCTCTGTACGCGCCGGTGATCTGGTTCATCTCGCTGGCACTGCTGGCGGGGGCGGTGTCCTCCGCCTGGCAGGGGGGCCGCGCCCTGCTGGCCGGCTCCGCGGGCGCCTCGGCCGAGCCGGCCCAGGGGCCACCGCCGGCCTCCCCCGGTGCCTCCGCTCCCGACGCCTCCCCTCCCGGCACCGCCGCCGAGCCGCCGGAGCAGGCGGAGCGCACGGAACAGGAGAAGCTTGCGGCGGGGGAAGAGCTCGTGGACGCGGTCTTCGATTCCGCGGCGGGCACCTTCCGGATCATGAAGGCGACCGCGATCGTGGCCGCCGTCGTCTTCTTCGGCCTGCTGATCCTGTTCGTCCTGTTCGTCGGGGCCCTCCTGTTCTATGAGGGCCGGTACTGGGCGGGCCTGTTCACGCTCGGGCCGGCCGGCTGGCTCGTCTGGTACGTCTGCGGCCCCCTGCTGGGCGTCTGGAACCCGCAGAGCATCTTCAGCGGCGGGGACGGCGGTGACGGCGGCGGCGAGTGAGCCGCGCCCAACGGGACCGGGGTTCAAGCGAGCGGCGACGGCCGAGGACTCGTACCGGGAGGAGCGCTTCGCGCCGGCGGACGGGCTGCTCTCCCGCCGCCCGGAGCCGCCCGGCACGCGGCGGCCCGCTCCGCCCTCGCCCGACCGGCCGGGCCATGCCCCGCCGGTCCGCGGCCCCGGCTCAGCATGGGCCCCGAGGCCGGGCGGCCCCGCCCTCCCATCCGCTCCGGTCTCAGGAGCCGAGCTGGATCGCGGCCTCCTCGATCAGGTCGACGACCGCGGCGGGCTGCGAGGCGAGCGATGCGTGGCCGGCGTCCAGCTCGACGATCTTGCGGGGGTTCATCCGCTGGGCCATCCGCCGCTCGTTCTCCGGGCTGATCATCCGGTCCTGGGTGGAGACCTGGTACCAGCTCGGCTTGGCCCGCCACGCCGGGGAGGTGACGGTGTCGCCGAAGGCCGAGGCGAGCGGGGCCTTCTGGGTGGCGGCCATCACCAGCGCCTCGTCCTCCGGGAGGTCCTGGCAGAAGCTCTCGCGGAACGCGTCCCGCTTGATCCACAGGTAGCCGTCGGAGTCGGGGGCGATGCTGTCGAACGCGGCCGGGGGGCTCTCCTCGGTGATCTGCCCGGGACTCTCCCCGGCGTCGGGGGCGAACGCGGCGATGTAGACCAGGCCCGCGACGTTGGGCAGGTCACCGGCCTCGGTGATCACCGCGCCGCCGTAGGAGTGGCCCACCAGCAGCACCGGGCCCTCCACCTGCCGGACCATCTTCCGGGTCCGCTCGGCGTCCTCGGCCAGCGACGTCAGCGGGTTCTCCACCGCGGAGACCTCGCGGTGCCCCCTGCGGTCCAGCTCGACGATGGCCTTGGCCCAGTGGGCGGCCCCGCCCCAGAAGCCGTGCACCAGGACGATCGCGGGACGAACGGGCATCTTCCGCACCTCTTCCTCATCGGGCCGCACCCCGCCCCCGGCGGAACCGGGAAAAGGGCACGGCGACACGGGTCGCCGCCCTCCTTCCCGAACCCTCCCCATGCCACCGCGGCCCGCCCCCAAAGAAACCGCCAAGGCCGCGTCCGGCCGGGCGGAGGAACGGACTGTGCGGGCATCGGGCTCCATCACCGCGGCCTCGCCGTATCGGAACCTGCCGCAGAGGCCGCGGACCGTCTACGAGGACCGCCTCTACGAGGCGTCTCTCGGCGAGCTGGTGGCCGTGCTCAACGAGACCGGCGACGACGTCGCCGACCTGCTGCTCTGCGGCCACAACCCCGGCGTGCACGGCCTGGCCGACGCACTGGCCGGCGAGGCCGAGGGCGACCTGCTCCCCCGGATGAACCGCTCCGGGTTCCCCACGGGCTCCATCGCGGTACTCGCCTTCTCCGGCTCCTGGAAGGAGCTGGAGCACGGCGCCGCCAGGCTGGTCGCCTTCTGGTCGCCGCACGCCTAGCGCAAGCCGCCCTGCCCGGGGGACCCCGTCCGATCCGGCACCCGTTCCGCGGTGGCGGCCGCCCGGGCGCCCGGGTCCCCTGGGATCCCGGGCACCCGAGGGGCGGGGCCGGTGTGCGCGCCGCCCCGGCCCCCGCACCGCACGGGGGCGCCGGCCCGACTTCAGAGGTTGACCACCCTCCACATTGGGCACACAAAGAGACGACATCGTTACCCAGAGTCACATGGGAGTGGTTTCAATGCATCGCCTCTTGGTCGCGTTCGCCCTGTCCGCCGCCGCCCTGCTGGCCCTGGGGGCGGCCCCGCCCCCCTCCGACGACTCCCCGCACGACACCGTGTGCAAGGTCGGCCTCCTCCCCCCGCTGTTCTGCGCGGGCGACTGACCCGCCGCCGGCACGCGGCCGGACCCCGCCCGGAAGGAACCGGGCGGGGTCCGCCGCGTCGGCCCCCTTTCCAGGGGCCGTTTTCAGGGTGCGGAGGGCCCGGCGCTAGAGGCCGGAGTCCGGTTCGAGGCGGACCACGACCGACTTCGACGTCGGGGTGTTGGAGACCTCCGCGGTGGAGTCCAGCGGGACCAGCACGTTGGTCTCCGGGTAGTACGCCGCCGCGCACCCCTTGGCCGTGGGGTACTCCACCACCAGGAAGTGCGGCGCCCGGCGGTCCGCGCCGTCGGTCCACTCGCTGACCAGGTCCACGTACCCGCCGGCCTCCAGGCCCAGCTCGGCGATGTCCTCGGGGTTGACCAGAACCACCCGGCGCCCCCCGCGGACACCGCGGTAGCGGTCGTCCAGCCCGTAGATCGTCGTGTTGAACTGGTCGTGCGAGCGGATGGTCTGCAGCAGCAGCCGGCCCTCGGGGACCTCCGGGGCGGTGATCGGGTTGACGGTGAAGTTGGCCTTGCCGGTGGCGGTGGGGAAGGTGCGGCTGTCCCGGGGGGCGTGCGGCAGGGTGAACCCGCCGGGGCGGCGCACCTTCTCGTTGTAGCCCTCGAAACCGGGGACCACCCGGGCGATGCGGTCGCGCAGCCGGTCGTAGTCGGCGGTGAACTCCTCCCAGGGCACCGGGTCGTCCGCGCCGAGGACCCGGCGGGCCAGGCCGCAGACGATGGCGACCTCCGAGCGCATCTCCGGGGAGAGCGGCTCCACCCGGCCCCGGGAGGCGTGCACCTGCCCCATGGAGTCCTCGACGCTGACGAACTGCTCGGCGCCGCCCTGCACGTCCCGGTCGGTGCGGCCCAGGGCGGGCAGGATCAGCGCGTGCTCGCCGGTCACCGCGTGCGAGCGGTTGAGCTTGGTGGAGACCTGCACGGTCAGCCGGCAGCGGCGCATCGCCGCCTCGGTCGCCCCGGTGTCCGGGGAGGCGGACACGAAGTTGCCGCCCATCGCGAAGAACACCTCGGCCCGGCCGTCGCGCATGGCGCGGATCGCGCCGACGGTGTCCAGTCCGTGCTCGCGCGGGGGCTCGAAGCCGAACTCGTCGCGCAGCGCGTCCAGGAACTCCGCCGGCGGGCGCTCCCAGATGCCCATGGTGCGGTCGCCCTGCACGTTGCTGTGCCCGCGCACCGGGCAGACCCCGGCGCCGGGGCGGCCGACGTTGCCGCGCAGCAGCAGGAAGTCCACCACCTCGCGGATGGTCGGCACCGCGTGGCGGTGCTGGGTGAGCCCCATCGCCCAGCAGACCACGATCCGCTCCGAGGCCAGCACCATGGCGGCGGCCTCCTCGATCCGCTCGCGCGGCAGGCCGGTGGCGCGCCGCACGGCCGCCCAGAACGCCTCCTCGTCCTGGTCGAGCAGGGACTCGGCGTAGGCGTCGAAACCGTGCGTGTGCTCGGCGATGAACCCGCGGTCCAGCGCGTCGCCGCCGGCCTCGTCGACCTGGAGCAGGATCCGGTTGAGGGCGCTGAACAGGGCCAGGTCGCCGCCTACCCGGACCTGCAGGAACAGGTCGGTGAGCAGGGTGCCCGCGCCGATCAGGCCGCGCGCCGCCTGCGGGTTGCGGAACCGCTGCATGCCGGCCTCGGGCAGCGGGTTGACGGTGATGATCCGGGTGCCGGACCGCTTCGCCTTCTCCAGGGCGGTCAGCATCCGCGGGTGGTTGGTGCCCGGGTTCTGCCCGGCGACGATGATCAGGTCGGCCTGGTAGATGTCGTCCAGCAGGACGCTGCCCTTGCCGACGCCGAGGGTCTCGACCAGCGCCGACCCGGACGACTCGTGGCACATGTTGGAGCAGTCGGGCAGGTTGTTGGTGCCGAACCGGCGGGCGAAGAGCTGGTAGGCGAAGGCCGCCTCGTTACTGGTGCGGCCCGAGGTGTAGAAGAGGGCCCGGTCCGGGGAGTCCAGTTCGCCGAGCCGGTCGGCGATGATGCCGAAGGCCTCGTCCCAGGAGACCGGGACGTAGTGCTCGGCGCCGGGGGCGGCGTAGGCGGGAACGGTGATCCTGCCCTGCTGGCCGAGCCAGTAGCCGGAGCGCTCGGCCAGCTCGGCGATGGGGTGGGCGGCGAAGAACTCCGGGCCGACCTCGCGCCGGGTGGCCTCCTCGGCGACCGCCTTCGCGCCGTTCTCGCAGAACTCGGCGGGGTGCCGGCGGTCGGGTTCGGGCCAGGCGCAGCCGGGGCAGTCGAAGCCCTGCTTCTGGTTGACCGCGGTGAGGGTGAGCAGTCCGCGCCGGGCGCCGGACTGGGCTCCGGTCACCCGCACGCTGCCGGCGATGGCGGGGATCCCCACCGCGGATTCCTTCGGCGCGGTGACGCTCGGGGCGTCCTGGCGCGGGTCGTCGATGGGTGCGTTGGACATGTCCGGCCCCCTGCGGCGCCGGTGGCGGCCCGGCGCGGTCTCGGCTGCTGTCACGGAGTTCCCTCGGTGATCATCCTCTCACTCGCGGGAGCCGCCGACACCAGGCGCGGCGGGTGTTCGGACCGGTGTCGGGCGGGGGCTTCTGTGCTAATGTCACAGGCGGGTTGCAGTCTGGATTTCGCTTGATCGCTTGATCGCCCGCGGAGTTTCCGGCCGGCGGGCGCTTTTCCGTTTTCGGATGAGGGTTCGCGAGCACACCCTCGGCGCTGCGGCCCGCGGCGCCGATCCGATCGCAGGAATGGGGAGGCCCCATGGCCACCGGTACCGTCAAGTGGTTCAACAGCGAGAAGGGCTTCGGCTTCATCTCCCAGGACGAGGGCGGCCCGGACGTGTTCGTCCACTACAGCAACATCTCGGGCAGCGGGTTCCGCAACCTCGAGGAGAACCAGCGCGTCGAGTTCGAGGTCACGCAGGGCCCGAAGGGCCCGCAGGCCCAGGACGTCCAGGCCATCTGAGCCGGACGCCCGCAGCGGCGGTGACGAGGGGCCGACCGGTTCGCCCGGTCGGCCCCTTCTCGTGTCCTTATCCCCTCTTTCCTCCGGCTCGCCCGTCCCTCCTCCGCTCCGCCGCGGCCCCGGTCATCTAGCATTTCCCCATGACCCCTGAGCTGCGCACCGAACGCCTGATCATCCGAGCCTGGGAGCCGGCCGACGCCCCGGCCGCGCTGCGGATCTACGGCGCGGACGAGGTCACCGGGCGGCTGACGCCCGAGATGAGCGCCGTCCGGGACCAGGCGGCGATGCGCACGGTGCTGCAGGCCTGGAGCGAGGCGCAGCCCAGCCTGGTCCCGCCGGCGGGGCGCTGGGCGGTGGTGCGCGCCGAGGACGGGGAGCCCATCGGCGGCCTGGCCCTGCGCCAGCTGCCGCCCTACGACGAGGACTTCGAGCTCAGCTGGCACCTGCGGCCGGACGCCTGGGGCAGCGGCTACGCCACCGAGGCCGCCCGCGCGCTGGCCGGGTGGGCGTTCGAGCAGGGCCTGGAGGAGCTGTTCGCGGTCGCCCGCCCGGACAACGAGCGGGCCGCGGCCACCGCCCGCCGGCTGGGCATGGAGTGGGTGGGCGAGACGGACAAGTACTACGGGACCCGGCTCACCGTCTTCCGGATGCGCCCGGCCGACCTGGGCTGACCGCCCCCGCCCCGCCCACCGTGATCTACCGCATCCTCCCTGCGTAACACGGTTTTAACGTGCCCGCGCGAGAATGGCCGGCGCGGTACCGATGAGCAGGGGAGCACGGGGGGACACCTTGGCGGAGCGGAACGGGGCGCCGGAGCCGGTCGTCCGGGAGGCCGGGATCGGCGACATGGAGGCCGTCGCCGGCATCTACGCGCACTACGTGGAGAGCGGCGTCGCCACCTTCGACGAGGAGCCGCGCTCCGCCGACGCCTGGCGCGCCCGGTTCAAGGAGAGCGCGGAGCTGGGCCTGCCCTTCCTGGTCGCCGAGGTCGGCGGCGAGGTCGCCGGGTACGCCGGCGCCTCGCCGTGGAAGCCGAAGGCCGCCTACCGCTACACCGTGGAGAACTCGGTCTACCTGGCCCCCGGCCGCACCGGCGGCGGCCTGGGCCGGCTGCTGATGGAGCGGTTCCTGCGGGCCTGCGCCGAGGCCGGCCTGAAGCAGGTCGTCGCGGTCATCGCCGACACCCCGGACGGCGCCCAGGGCGGCGCCTCGCGCGCCCTGCACGCGCGCCTGGGGTTCACCGAGGTCGGCCGGATGGAGCGGGTCGGCTACAAGCACGGCATGTGGGTGGACACGGTCATCATGCAGCGCGCGCTCGGCTGAGAGCGCCGCGCGGCCCTCCGGGCGGCCCCTGAGGTCCCCCGGCGGGCGCCGCCCGGCCCCGCCGCCGGACGGGGCGTGCGGCGCGGGCCCGCACAGGGCGGGCGCGGCGCGCCGGGCCGTAATCGTGTTGCCCTTCGCGCGGGGGCTCCGGGATGCTCTCCCTTTCGGGCCGCCGCCCGGACGGGCGGCGGCCGGCACCGCGAGGAAGGAAGGCGCGCGCATGCAGACCTACCGGGCGACCGTACGCGGACGCTTCGACGGACTCGGCGAGGAGGCCCGCGCCGCGCTGCTCACCGCCGCCGACGAGCACGACATGTTCTCCGCGGCCTTCACCGAGGCCGGCACCCTCACCTACGACCGGGCGCTGTCCTGGTTCTCGTTCCGCTGCGAGGTGCGCGTCTCCCCCGAAGAGGGCGCGGAGGCCGCCGAGGAGCGGGCCGGGGCGCTGGCCCGCCGGGCCGCAAGGTGCGCTCCCGCAAGGTGCGCTCCCGGAAGGCCTGAGCGCCCGGACGCCGCGGCGCCCCGGGAGGCCGGCTGACCGGTAGCGGCCAGGGGCGGGCCCTCGCTCCGCCCGGGGCGGGCTGGTCGAATGGGGCCCCGCAGCCGACCGCGACGCAGAAGGCACCCCCATGGACGACGCCCCCGACCCCGGCGGCACCGGCGCGGAGCCCCCCGCCGGGGTCGACACCCGCACCGCGCACTCCGCGCGGATCTGGAACTACTGGCTGGGCAGCAAGGACCACTACCCGGTCGACCGGGAGGTCGGCGAGCAGATCAGGGCGGCGTTCCCCGGGATCGCCGCGGTGGCCCGCGCGCAGCGGGCGTTCCTCCGGCGGGCGGTGACCCACCTGGCGGCCGGGGCGGGGATCCGGCAGTTCCTGGACATCGGCACCGGGCTGCCGACGCACGGCAACACCCACGAGGTGGCGCAGGCGGCCGCGCCCGAGGCCCGGGTGGTCTACGCCGACAACGACCCGATGGTCCTGGCGCACGCCCGCGCCCTGCTCACCGGCTCCCGCGCGGGCGCCACCGACTACCTCCACGCCGACCTGCGCGACCCGGAGGCGGTGCTGGACCGGGCGGCGCGCACCCTGGACTTCGACCGGCCGGTCGGCCTGCTGCTGCTCGGCGTGCTGGCCCACGTCACCGAGGACGCCGAGGCGTCCGGCGTCGTCCGGCGCCTGCTCGCGGCGCTGCCCTCCGGCAGCCACCTCGTGCTGTGCGACTCCACCGCGGTCATCGACCCCGAGGAGCGGGCCGCGATGGCGCGGATCTGGAACGAGGAGGGGTCCGAGCCCCGCGTCGACCGCTCCCCCGAGCGGATCGCGGAGTTCTTCGCCGGCCTGGAGCTGCTGGAGCCGGGCGTGGTCTCGGTGACCCGGTGGCGGCCCGACCCGGCCGACGTGGGCTCGGCCGCCCCGGTGGACGACTTCGGCGGGGTGGGGCGCAAGCCCTGACCCCGGCCCGGGCGGGCCCGGCGCGGCGGCCGGCCCGCTCCCCCGGAGGCGGGCGGCCCCGGGCCCGGCTCCGTCCGCCGGACCCGGGGCCGCGGGCCGGCCGCGGGTCAGCCGCGGGCCGGGACCACCGTTCCGGCGACCTCGCCGAAGCCGATCACCGCGCCGTCCGGCCCGGGCGCGGTCGCGGTGATGGCGACGGTGTCGCCGTCCTCCAGGAAGGTCCGCTCCGCCCCGCCGGGCAGCCGGACGGGCTCCTTGCCGCCCCAGGACAGCTCCAGCAGCGACCCGCGCTGCTCCCGCCCGGGGCCGCTGACGGTGCCCGAGGCGTAGAAGTCGCCGGTGCGCACCGAGGCCCCGTTGACCGTCATGTGCGCCAGCTGCTGGGCCGGGGTCCAGTACATCCCGGAGAACGGCGGCCGGGACAGCAGGTGGCCGTTGAGCCGGACCTCCAGCGAGATGTCCAGGCCCCACGGGTCGCCCTCGGCGTCGCGCAGGTACTCCAGCGGCTCCGGGTCGCGCACCGGGGGCGGGGTCCGGGCGGCCTGCAGCGCCTGCAGCGGCACCACCCAGGGCGACACCGAGGTGGCGAAGGACTTGCCGAGGAACGGGCCGAGCGGGACGTACTCCCAGGCCTGCAGGTCCCGGGCGGACCAGTCGTTGACCAGGAACGCCCCGAAGACGTGGTCGGCGAAGGAGGCGACCGGCACCCGCTCGCCGTGCGCGCTGGGGGCGCCCACCACGAAGCCGACCTCGGCCTCGATGTCCAGCCGCGACGACGGGCCGAAGAGCGGCGCCGCGTCGGCGGGCGTCTTGCGCTGGCCGACCGGGCGCACCACCGGCGTGCCCGAGGGCACCACCGTGCCGGCCCGCCCGTGGTAGCCGATCGGCAGGTGCTTCCAGTTGGGGGTGAGCGGCTCCTGCTCGGGGCGGAAGATCCGGCCGACGTTGGTCGCGTGGTGCTCCGAGGAGTAGAAGTCGACGTAGTCGCCGACGGTGAAGGGCAGGTGCAGCATCACCCCGGCGCGGTCGGCCAGGTGCGGGCGGACGTCGCCCTCCCGGGCGGGGTCGGCCAGCCACTCCCGCACGGCGGCGCGCACCTGCTCCCAGACCGTGCGGCCGGCGGCCAGCAGCGGGTCCAGCGAAGCACCGGAGACCGCGCCGGCGAACGGCGCGCCGAGCGCGCGTGCGGCGGCGCCCAGGTCCAGGACGTGGCCGCCGATCGCCACCCCCACCCGCCGCTCGGACCGGTCGGGGGTGCTGAACACCCCGTAGGGCAGGCAGGACGGGCCGAAGTGGGCGTCCGGTGCGATGTCGAGCCAGGTGTCGGGCACGTGGTGTCCTCCGGGTCGTGGATCGGTCTCAGGGATCGTCGTTGGTTCGCTCGGGGGCCGCGCCGACCGGGCCACCGCCGGCGGGCCGGGAACGGCACGCTCCCCGCGCGTACCCGCGGGGCGTTCCCGCAGGCGGCGGAGGCGGCGGAGGCGGCCCCAGGGGCCGCGCCGGGCCGGTCCCCGGGGCGGGCGGCGCGGGCGCGCCGCTCCCCGTCCGGAGGGAACGCCCCGGCCTCGCGGCGGCCGACGGGCGCGGGAACGGGTCGCGCCCGCGCCCGCTCGGGGAGGCCGGGCGGGCGCGGTCGTCGCGGGCGCGGGAAGCGGCCCGCCCGCGCGCTCCCCCGTCCGGAGGAGGCACCGGCCCGGCCCCCGCGGCCGGTGCGCGGAGCCGGTGGCCGGCGGATCCGCCGGCGAGCGCTCCGCGCTCCGCTCCCGCCCGGTCGGCGCCGCGCCGGGCGCAGGTCACCGGGGCGCCTCTCCGGTCGGGGCCGGGCCGGGGAGCAGGCCCAGGGCGGCGAGGTCGGCGAGGGGTTCGGTGACGCTGCAGGTGCCGAAGCCGGTGAAGGCCGTGCGGACGGCCGCGGCCCGGGCCTCCTCCGCGCGGGCCGCCGCGGCCAGTACGCCGCCGTCCCGCTCGGCGAGCACGCCGGCCAGCTCGGGCACCGAGGCGCCGCGCAGCGCCGCGCCGGTCGCGGCCAGCACGTTGAGGAAGCCGTGGTGCTCGAACCCGGTCTCCGGGTCGGTGTGGCGGACCGCGTTGTGCAGCCCGGCGGTGCACTTGAACGGCGTGCCGCCGGCGACGGCCGCGTGCACCGCGGCGGCCAGCTCCGCCTCGTCCGGGAAGGCCCCGGCGGTGGTGCCGCCGGTGCGGAGCTTGGCGCGCCGCCCCCGCTCGGCGACGGCCTCCAGCAGCGGGCGCGGGTCGGTGCCGCGGGGCACCTCGACGTAGCCGGCGACCCCGGCGGGCAGGGTCGCGGCGAGCGCGGCCGCGGCCCGGCCGACCGCCTCCCGCGGGTCGGCGCCGGGCCCCGCGGCCAGCTCCACCGCGGCGGTCCGGGCGCCCTCGATCCGGCCGGCCCGCTCCAGGGCCGCCTCCAGTCCGGCGGGGCCGTCCGGGACGGTGACGCCCAGCGCCAGCGGGGCGCCGCCGCCGTCCTCGGCGGCCAGCGCCCGCTCCAGCTCGTCCAGCCGGGAGGCGGCCACCACGAAGACGCCGAGGTGGCCGGCGTGCGGGCCGGCCAGGTGGGCGCGGTGCGCGGGCACCGCGCGCGCCATCGGCGCATCACCCGGCGGGAAGAGCGCCGCGTCGTCCAGCAGGCCGGCGAAGAGCGCGGGCGCGCTCATCGGGCCGGCCCCCTGCCCGCCCAGGTCCAGGCGTAGCCGGGGTCCTCCGCGGCGGTGCCGCCCTCGCCCAGCTCCAGCGGGCGGAAGGTGTCCACCATGACGGCCAGCTCGTCGAAGGCCTGCACGCCGACGCTGCGCTCGTAGGCTCCGGGCTGCGGGCCGTGCGAGTGGCCGCCGGGGTGCAGCGAGACCGAGCCCTGCCCGATGCCGGAGCCCTTGCGCGCCTCGTAGTCGCCGCCGCAGTAGAACATCACCTCGTCGGAGTCGACGTTGGAGTGGTAGTAGGGCACCGGGATGGACAGCGGGTGGTAGTCCACCTTGCGCGGCACGAAGTTGCACACCACGAAGTTGTTCCCCTCGAAGACCTGGTGCACCGGCGGCGGCTGGTGCACCCGGCCGGTGATCGGCTGGAAGTCGGCGATGTTGAAGGCGTAGGGGTAGAGGCAGCCGTCCCAGCCCACCACGTCGAAGGGGTGCTCGGGGTAGGTGTAGCGGGTCCCGGAGATCCCGCCGGGGCCGTCGCCGCGGTGCTTGATCAGCACGTCGACATCGGTGCCCTGCATCAGCAGCGGCTCGGAGGGGCCGCGCAGGTCCCGCTCGCAGTAGGGGGCGTGCTCCAGGAGCTGGCCGTAGCGGGACAGGTAGCGCTTGGGCGGCGCGATGTGGCCGTTGGCCTCGATGGCGTAGGCGCGCAGCGGCTCGTCGCCCTCGGGGAGCCAGCGGTGGGTGGTGGCGCGCGGCAGGATCACGTAGTCGCCCGCGCCGGCCTCCAGCTCGCCGAAGACCGTCTGCACCCGGCCGGCCCCGGACTCGATGTAGACGCACTCGTCGCCGATGGAGTTGCGGTACAGCTCGGAGGCGGCGCCGGCGGCGACGTAGGAGATCCGCACGTCGTCGTTGCCGAGCACCAGGCGGCGGCCGGTGACGGCGTCGGTGTCCTTCCACTCGTCGCCGAAGAGCGCGTGCAGCTTGAGGTGGCGCGGCGCGAGCGGGGTGTTGCGGGTGCGCCGCTGGTCGGGGACCTCCCACTCCCGGGCGTCCGTGATCGCCGAGGGGATGTTGCGGTGGTACAGCAGCGAGGAGTCGGAGGAGAAGCCCTCCTCCCCCATCAGCTCCTCGTAGTACAGCCCGCCGTCGGGGTTGGGGTGCTGGGTGTGCCGGGTGCGCGGGACCTCACCCAGCCGCCGGTAGTACGCCATCGCTGCTCTCCTCTCGGGGGGTGCTCTGCCGGGGGACGCCGGGCGCCGGGTGCGCGCCCAGCGCGGTGCGGACCGCGGCGGCCACCGCGGCGGGGTCGGCCGCGTCGACGACGGCGGCGATGTGCGCGTCCGGGCGGAGCAGCCACGCCTCGCCCGGTTCGGGGGCCAGGGCCCGGGCCAGCACGCCGCCGGTGTCGGCGGCGCCGAGCGCGAGCGCGGCCACCGGCGCCCGGGTGGCCGAGGCCGCGGCGGCGCGCACCGCGCCGGGGTCGCCGGGCTCGGCGACCAGGAAGGTCAGCCCGGCGCGGGCCAGGGTGCGCAGCCGGACCGGGTCCGGCCGGCCCGGGACGCGCACCGGCGCGTCGGGCACCAGTACGCCGGGGCAGGGGGCGGGCGCCTCGCCGCGCGGCGGCCGCCCGCCGAACACCCGGCGCGGGTGGGCGGTGGTCAGCGGCGAGTCGGTGTACCAGAACGGTTCGGCGAGCCGGCCGGAGTCGACCTCGGGGTAGGCGGCCGGATCGTGCAGGGCGCGCTCCAGCACCGCGGCGCGGTGCTCGGCCTCCTGCGGGCCGGGCGGCACCAGGAACCGCATGGTGGCGGAGGTGATCTCGGCGTTCTCCCCGGCCGCGGCGGCGCGCTCGGCGTGGTAGCTCTCCAGCAGGGCCTCCTCGGGGCCCCACCCGGCGGCGGCGAAGGCGATCTTCCACGCCGCGTTCTCGGCGTCCTGCACCCCGGAGTTGAGGCCGCGCGCCCCGAACGGGGCGACCAGGTGGGCGCAGTCCCCGGCGAGCAGCACCCGGCCGACGCGCATCCGGTCGGCCACCCGGGTGTGGAAGCGGTAGACCGAGCGCCACACCACCTCGTAGGGGCGGTCGCCGATGATCTGCCGGATCCGGCGGTCCAGGCCTCCGCCGGCCTCCTCGGCCTCCAGGTCGAAGCCGGGCGGGACCTGCCAGTCGATGCGGAACACCGAGCCGGGGCAGGGGTGGATGAGCACCTGCCGGCCGGGGTTCCACACCGGGTCGAAGTAGAACCGCCGCTCGCGCTCCCAGCCGGGCAGGTCGGCGCGGATGTCGCAGATCAGGAAGCGGTCCTCGTAGCTGCTGCCGTGCAGCTCCACGCCGAGCGCGTCGCGCACCGCGCTCCCGCGGGCGCCGAGGCAGGCCAGCGCGTAGCCGCCGCGCAGCCGGACCTCGCCGCCCGGGGCCGCGCAGACCGCGGTGACCCCGCCGGGGTCCTGCTCGATGCCGGTGAGGCGGTGGCCCCACCGGACCTCGATGCCCTCCTCGGCCAGCCGGGCGTCCAGGATCTCCTCGGTGCGGGCCTGGGAGAGGTTGACGAACGGCGGCAGCGGGCTGGCGCCGCGGTCGTTGAGCCGGGTCGCGAACAGCTCCCGGTCGCGGTAGAAGGTGCGGGCGGTGTCCCAGGTCAGGCCCTCTTCGGCGACGGCCCCGGCGCCGGCGGTGTGCCACACGTCCAGGACGTCGCGCTGCTGGACGATGGCCTTGGAGCCGACCGGGTCGCGTTCGGGGGCGCCGTCCACGACGACCGGTTCCAGGCCCCAGCGGGCCAGCAGCAGCGCCGCGGTCTGGCCGACCGGGCCGGCTCCCAGGACGAGGACGGGCGTGCGCATGCCCGGGGGGTGCGGTGGGTTCGGCATGTCGCTTCCAACCTTCCTCCGGCGTCAGCCCTGCAGCCGGTCCCAGACTTCGCGGTCGCGCTCGGCGGTCCAGATGACCGGCCGCTCGATGCCGGAGAGCTCGTCCCAGAGCCGGGACACGTCGAAGGGCAGGCAGTGCTCGAAGATCGGCCAGTGCCCGTAGTCGGGGGCCAGCGCGGCATGGGTGGCCTCGAAGGCCTCCTTGAGGGTGCCGCCGCGCTCGTGCACCTTTCCGACCTGCTCCAGCATCACCCGGAGGAAGCCGCGGGTCTGCTCGATCGCGGCGTCCACGGCGGCGCGGCCGCGGGTGACCGCGCCGCGGCCGCCGATCAGGGTCTCGGCCTCCAGGGCGGCGACCCGGTCCAGGGTGGCGCCGGCCCAGTCGCGGTGGAAGGCGTCGCCGGTGTAGAGCGCGGCCTCGGCCTCGACCAGGTCGCCGGCGAACAGGATGCGCTCCTCGGGCAGCCAGGCGACGATGTCGCCCTCGGTGTGGCCGCGGCCGCAGTACTGCAGCACCAGGTCGCCGCGGTCGCCGCCGAGGTCGATGGTCATCCGGTCGGCGAAGGTGACGGTGGGCCAGGTGAGGCCGGGGACCGAGGCGGCGTCCTTGGCCAGCCGCGGCATCCGGCCGAACTCGCTGGCCCAGTCCTGCTCGCCGCGCTCGGCGATCAGCCCGTAGGTCTTCTCGTGCGCGACGATCGTCTCGGCGCCGAAGGCGCTGGCGCCGAGCACCCGGACCGCGTGGTAGTGCGAGAGCACCAGGTACCGGATCGGCTTGTCGGTGTGCTCGCGCAGCCGGGCGAGCCACTCCTTCGCCGCGGTGGGGGTGGCCAGCGCCTCGAAGCAGACGAGGAAGTCCTCGCCCTCGACGGCGCCGATGTTGGGGTCGCCCTCGGCGGTGAGGGCGTACACCCCGTCGGCCAGGACCTCGAGCGTCTGCTCCTTCTCGGCGAGGTCGGCCGAGGAGGCGAAGGGCTTGGCCATGGTGGGGACTCCTCCGTTCCCTCCGCGCCGCTTCGCCGGGCGCGGACCGGTCGCCGGCGTGATCCGGACCACGCCTTCGCCCTCACGGTGTCACCGGTCACACCTATAGGTAAAGCACAAGAAACCTCGGTTCTTCATTTGCGGAACTTATAAGGCGGGGCGGGGCCGGGGATCCGGGGAGCGGACGCCCTGAACCCGGCCCCGGGCGGGGCGGGAGGCGGCGGCGCGAAGGGCCGCGGGCGCACCCCGGACGGCCATCCGCCTCCCGGACTCGACCTGCATGGACGCCGCCCACGGGGCGGGCGGAGCGCCCCCCGCGGCGGCGGCCCGTGCGCGCCTCCGGGGCGGGGCCGCGCCCCGTCCGGGCCCTCCGGCCGCGCGAACCGCCGCCGCCCCCCGGAGCCGCGCGCCGGCCCCGGGATCCGGGATGATCGGGAGCGCGGCCCGCGGCACCGCGCCCCGGAGCGGCCCTGCGGCGGCCGGGCGGGCGGGCCGGCCCCGGGGCGCCGGGCACCCGCGGCCCGCGCCGGACGTTGCCGGGGAGACACCGTTGGAGAACCGAGAAGACCGTCCCGCCCGCGGAGGGCCGCACGCCGGGCGGGCCGAAGACCGGGGGCGCATGTGAACGACCGCTCGACCCTGCTGCACCGACTGAGCGACGCCGCTTGGCGGACGCTCCTGATCGGCGCGGTCCTCGTGATCCTGCTGTGGGCGCTGGCCTACATCAAGGTCGTGACCATCCCGATCATCCTGGCGGTCTTCCTGACCGCGCTGCTGATGCCGCCGACCAACCGGCTGCGCCGGCTGGGCCTGGGCCGGGGGACGTCCACCGCGGTCGCCTTCCTCGGCGCGATCATCCTGCTGGCCGGGGTGATGACGCTGATCGTGCAGCCGGCGGTCGCCGGCTTCCCCGGCCTGGTGGAGAGCCTCCAGCAGGCGCCGGACTCGCTGCGCGCCACCTTCACCGGCCTGGGCGTCGACCCGGTGCTGCTGGACGACACGATCGACCAGGCCACCGCGGAGATCCTCCAGGCCATCGAGCAGAACCGGCAGCAGCTGGTCACCGGGGTGTGGACGGCCGGCGCCGCCGCCGCGGAGGTGCTGGTCGGCATCATCCTGGTGCTGGTGCTGACCGTGTACTTCGTGCACTCCGGCGACAAGCTGATGGAGTGGTGCTCGACCCTGCTGCCCGGCTCCTCCCGGGCCGGCATGCGGGCCACCGCCGACAGCGCCTACGGCGTGGTGGGCCGCTACATCCGCGGGGTGGCCTGGGTGGGCCTGATCGACGCGATCGGCATCGGCGTCCCGCTGTTCTTCCTGATCGAGCCCGGCCTGGCGGTCCCGCTGGTGGTGCTGACCTTCCTCGGCGCGTTCGTGCCGATCGTCGGCGCCTTCCTCACCGGGCTGCTGGCGGTCCTGGTCGCCCTGGTCACCGAAGGCCTGGTCACCGCGCTCATCGTGATCGGGGTGGTGCTGCTGGTACAGCAGCTGGAGAGCCACGTCTTCGCGCCGCGCGTCTACGGCAAGGCCCTCGACCTGCCCGGCGCCGTGGTGCTGGCCTCGGTCAGCGCCGGCGCCGTGGTCGGCGGCATCCTCGGCATGTTCCTGGCCACCCCGGTGGTGGCGGTGGTCGCCGGGCTGCTGCGCGACCGCCCCTTCGCCGTGGCCGAGCAGGCCGCCGAGGGGGCCGGCGAGCAGGCCGGCGGGGACTCCGGCGGCGGGAGGGCCGCCGCGGGGAAGACCGGGGCGTCCCCGGCGAAGGCCGGCGCGCGCGGCTCCGCCCCCGCCGCCGGGGCGGCCGGGGAGGCGGGCCCCGCGAAGGGCCGGAACGGGACGGCCTCCGGCCCGGCCGAGCGGAAGGCGGACGGCTCCGCCGACCGGGAGTGACCCGCTGAACCGCGCCCCGCCCCTCCCCCCGGGGCGGGGCCGGGAGGGCGGGTGCGGAGCCCGGCGCGGACCGGGCGGGGGCGGCGGGCGGGCCCGTGATCTTGACACGGTGAGACCCGCGCCACAGACTTCCTGCGGAGAACGCGGCGCCGGCACGCGCCTCCCCTCCCCTCCGGTCCGCACCCCCCTTGGAGCCAGGAATGGCCGCACCCCGGATGACCCCGCAGCAGCGCCGGGTCGCCATGGCCACGACCGTCGGGACCACGATCGAGTGGTACGACTTCTTCATCTACGCCAACGCCGTCGCCCTGGTCTTCGGCGGGCTCTTCTTCTCCCCGCTGGAAGGGCCGCTGCAGCAGCTGATCCCGTTCGCCACCATCGGGATCAGCTTCCTGGTGCGGCCGCTGGGCGCCGTGCTGATGGGGCGGCTCGGCGACCGCTACGGCCGCCGGGTGGTGCTGGTCCTGACCCTGGTGCTGATGGGCGCCGCCACCACCCTCATCGGCGTGCTGCCCACCTACGCCTCGATCGGGGCCGCCGCGCCGGTCCTGCTGGTGCTGCTCCGGGTGGTGCAGGGCTTCTCCGCAGGCGGCGAGTGGGCGGGGGCGGCGCTGATGGCCGTCGAGCACGCCCCGGCCGACCGGCGCGGCCGGTTCGGGTCCTTCCCCCAGCTGGGCGTGCCCGCCGGGATGCTGCTCGCGGCGGCGGTCAGCGCCGCGGTCATCGTGCCCCTGGGCGAGGAGCGGTACCTGGAGTGGGGCTGGCGGGTCCCGTTCCTGCTCAGCATCGTGCTACTGGCCCTGGGGCACTACATCCGCCGCAGGGTGGAGGAGAGCCCGGTCTTCTCCGAGATGGAGCAGTCGGCGGCCACCGAGCACGCGCCGCTGAGCACGCTGCTCCGCCGCCACCCGGTGAAGGTGCTGCAGGCCTCGCTGGTCTTCATGGGCAACAACGGCGCCGGGTACATGCTGGTCGGCGGGTACCTGCTCAACTACGGCACGACCCGGCTGGGGCTGGACAGCTCGCTGATGCTCAACATGATCATGGCGGGCTCGGTGGCGTGGTTCGCCTCCACCTGGTACGGGGCGGTGCTGTCGGACCGGCTGGGCCGGCCCCGGACGATCGGCGGCGGCTACGGCCTGCTGCTGCTCTGGCTGTTCCCGATGTTCTGGCTGATCGGCACCGGCGAGGCCGCCCTCGTCCTGCTGGCGCTGGTGGTCTTCGGGCTGCTGCTGGGGCTGTCCTACGGGGCGCTGTCGGCGATGTACGCCGAGCACTTCCCCGCCGCGATCCGGCTCAGCGGCGCTTCGATCAGCTACGCCCTGGGCGCCATCCTCGGCGGCGCGTTCGTGCCCACCATCTCGGTCTGGCTGGAGTCCGAGCTCGGCAGCGTGCTGTGGGTCGCCGCCTACCTGGCGGTGCTGGTGGCGGTGAGCGGGGCGGCCGCGCTGACCTTCGCCGACCGGCGCGGCGCGGACCTGACGCACCGCGGCGACGAGGGCGCCCCCGACCCCGCCGGGCACCGCTGACCCGGCCCCGCGCCGGCCGCCCGTCAGACCCCGATGACCTCGAAGAGGACCGCGTAGTCGGTGCCGCACCGCTCGCCGGCCCGCTCGGCGCCGCCGCGCAGCATCGCGGGGTGGTCGAAGTCCTCCAGCGCCCGCATGTACACCTCGTGGGCGTCGAGCGAGGCGATGCCGGTCTCCAGCTCCTTCTCGGTGAAGGGCGTGTAGTGGGTGCTGCGCGGGGAGCCGGAGAACGCGGCGAACCGGACCCCCTGCCACGGGGCCAGCCCCTCATCGGCCAGCTCCGGGAAGACCCACCGGTTGGCGGCGTCGCGCACCGCGTCCAGCAGCGCCGGACCGAGGACCCGGTGGTCGGCGTGGTTGTAGAAGTCGGCGCCGTCGAAGGCCTCCCGGAAGTTGATGGAGACGACGACGTCCGGCCGGTGGGCGCGGATCCCCCGGGCCAGCGCGCGGCGCAGGTCGAGCCCGTACTCCAGGGTGCCGTCCGGGAAGTCGAGGAAGTCGACCCCGCTCGCCCCGACCACCCGGGCCGCGGCGAGCTGCTCCTCGGTGCGCAGCGGGCCGGCCTCGGCGGGGTGCACCGAGTCGATCCCGGCCTCGCCCCGGGTCACCAGCAGCTCGGTGACCTCCTTGCCCTGCCCGGTCCAGCGCGCGAGCGCCGACGCCGTCCCGAACTCCAGGTCGTCGGGGTGGGCCACCACCGCCAGGACCCGGTTCCAGTCCTCGTCGAGCTGCTGCAGGGACACCTTTTCTTCGGCCATGCACCGACTCTAGTGCGCCCGGGTCCGCGGCGGGGGCCCGGGAGCCGCCCCCGGCTCCGCCCGATGACCGCTTGCGGCCATTCCCGCGGTGCTTCCCGGGGCGATTCCGCATTTCACCGCGGGAGCGCCCCGGGCGGGAGCGCGGAGCCGCCGGGCGGGCGCGCGGCCGAGGTGCCGTCGGCCGCCGAAGAGCGGGGCGGGCCCCGGCGGGCGGCGAGGACGCGGGCCTCCCGGCCGCCGGGGCCGGGAGGTCACACCCCGTCGAGGAGCGCGGTGAGCCACCGCTCCTCCTCGTCGAAGTGGTCCACCAGGTCGGCGATGAGCCGGTCCACCTCGGCCAGCACCGCCTCCCGCTCGCCGCCGGGACCGGAGACGGCCTCCTTGAGGGCGGCGATCATCCCGGCGACCTTCTCGTGCTCGGCCTCGAACCGGTCCAGCCTCGGCCGGATCTCGGGGTGGCGCTCCCTCAGGGCCGGGAACATCATGGTGCCCTCGCCGGTGTGGTGGGCGTGCACCCCCTGGCAGAGCGCCAGGCAGTTGGCGCGCAGCTGCGCGCCGAGGGCGCCGGGGCCGGAGCGGGCGACCTCGGCCCGGATCAGGTCCAGCTCGCGGCGGATCCCGGCATGCGCGGCGGCCAGGAACTCCCCGCCGGACATCCGCGGCGGCTCCACCGAGACGGTGGTCAGCGCGACCACCGGGAGCACCCGGGAGGTGCGCGCCTGGTAGTCGCCCCAGCCGGGGTCGGCCTCGACCGCGCGGGCGAAGAGCCGGTCGCGCTCCTCCCCCTCCAGCACGGTCGCCCGGGCGCGCTGCACGAAGAGCCCGTCCTCCACGGTGACCTCGGGGTCGGCGAGGATGTTGCGGTACCAGGCCGGGTGCCGGTCGGCGCCCATCGCGGAGGCGATGACCAGGGTGCGGTCGCCGTCCGGCAGGGCGCCCAGCGGGACGGTGTGCGGTTCGCCGCTGCGCGCGCCGGTGGTGGTGAGCAGCAGCAGCCGGGCGCCTTCGAACATGCCGCCCACGCGCCCGTTGTTGGCGCGGAATTCCTCGATGACGGAACGGTTGAAATCCAGGGTCAAGAAAGGCTCTCCTTTTTCGGGAATGCTCAAGGAAACCGGCGCGCAGTGCAGCGCGGAACACCCGCTCCCATGGGAACAGGGAAAACGGAGGCGCGGCGGAGCGGCCGGCGGAAAATGGGCGGCGGCGCAGCGCGGGAGCACCCGCGGAGCGCGGCACGGCGGGGCCGGACGGCGTCAGAACCCGGCCGGAAACACGAGGGTCCGCGCTGTGCGGTGCGGCGGAGCCGGCACCGGGCGCGCAGGGCGCGCACGCGCGGCGGCGATCAGATCTGCCTTATGGGGCCCATGTCGGTGACCACATCTCCAAGGTAAGGTGGCGGCCGCGTCCGCCGTTTACTCGGCCGGTGCAGCACGACACGGCTCCGATTATCCGGAGCGCAATTCACCGCTGTCAAGTCGGGAACGGATTTCCCGCGCACCGCCGATTCGGTTCCGCCGCCGGAGCCCGCCCGCGCGGCCGCCCCCGGGCGGCGCCGCCCGCCCCGCCCCCCTCCCCCGGCCCGAGACGGCACCGCGGTGCGCCGGTCACCCGGGACCGCTGTTCGAGACTTTCCACCGGCCGCTTCCCCGCTGATCTGGACACCGCCGAAAAAAGTCTCCAATAGCAGTTCAATGAAACAATGGAAGGCAGAGGCTCCGGACCCCGCCCTGGCCAGGCCGGTCCGCGCGCCCTCCTTCTCTTTTCTCCGAACCCTTCCGGGAGACAGCCGTGGCACGTCCGCTTCCCGTCCGCATGCTCCGAACCGCCGCCGTCCGGCGGCTGAGCCCGCACATGGTCCGGGTCACCTTCGACGGCCCCGACCTGGCCGGCCTCTCCGCCGACCGGCCCGACCCGCAGGTGAAGCTGCTCTTCCCCCGCCCCGGGCAGAGCCGGCCCGTGCTCCCCGAGGCCTCCGCCGAGGGCGGGGCGATGGGCTGGTACTCCGCCTTCACCGCGCTGCCCGAGCAGGTGCGGCCGCAGATGCGCAGCTACACCCTGCGCTCCCACGACCCCGCCGCCGGCACCGCCGACATCGACTTCGTCCTGCACGGCGCCGGCGGCCCGGACGACGGGCCCGCCACCCGCTGGGCCCGCACCGCCGCGCCCGGGGACCTGCTGGGCATGTTCGGCCCCTCGGACGAGTTCGCCGCGCCCCTCGCGATCGAGCGGGCCTTCGGCACCGGCGCCCGCATCCTGCTGGCCGGGGACGACACCGCGCTGCCGGCCATCGGCACCGTGCTGGAGCACCTGCCCGCGGGCACCCGCGCCTCGGTGTTCGCCGAGGTCTCCGGCGCCGAGGACGAGATCGACCTGCCCCTGCCCGAGGGGGCCGAGCTGCACTGGGTGCACCGCGGGCGGCACCGCCTCCCCGGTTCGGGGACGGCTCTGCTGGACGCGGTGCGCGCGGCCGACCTGGGCGGCGGCCCGCTCTTCGCCTGGCTGGCCGGCGAGGCGGGCGCCGTCCGCTCGCTCCGCCGCCACCTGGTCGGCGAGCGCGGCGCGGACAAGCGCTCCATCGACTTCACCGGCTACTGGCGGCGGCGGCTGACCCAGGACGACGCCCCCACCGAGGAGGACATGGCCGAGGCCCGGGAGCGGATCGCCCTGGCCGGAGCGGAGGAGGCGGCGGAGCCGGAGCCGTCCCCCTCCCCGGAGCGGGCCGCCTTCGACGGCGCCTACTCCTCCGGGTCCGCGCCCTGGGAGACCGGCCGCCCGCAGCCCGCCGTGGTCGGCCTGGAGAAGGAGGGGCTGGTCCGCGGGGCCGTGCTGGACGTCGGCTGCGGCACCGGGGAGAACGCCCTGTACCTGGCGGAGCGCGGCCACGACGTGGTCGGCGTCGACTTCTCCCCGGCGGCCCTGGAGCGGGCGGGCGCCAAGGCGGCGGCCCGGGGCGCGCGGGTCCGCTTCGAGCGGGCCGACGCGCTGGACCTGCCCGCCGGGGACGGCTACGACACGGTCGTGGACAGCGCGCTGTTCCACGTCTTCGACGCCGAGGACCGCCCCCGCTACGCCGCCTCGCTGCACCGGGCCTGCCGCCCCGGCGGGCGGGTGCACGTGCTCGCCCTCTCCGACGAGGGCCCCGGCTTCGGCCCGCAGGTCGGAGCGGACGCGATCCGGGAGGCGTTCGGCGAGGGGTGGGAGCTGGAGCGCCTGGAGCGCACCGGCTACGAGGGGGTGATGGGCCCGGAGGGCTCCCCGGAGCACCTGGGGACGCTTCCGGCCTGGCTCGCCACCGCCCGCCGCCTCTGAGGGGCCGCGCGGGAGCGGACGCGCCCGCGCCCCGGCCGGCGGCGACCGGCCGGGGCGCGGGCTCCACGCCTTGGGCACCCGTCGACGGCGGGAACGCGGGTGCCCCTCGGGGGATCAGGACCGTGTCGGAAGAGCGCCCGCCGCTCCGGCGGTGCGACGCCGGGCGCGGTGGACGGTCGGGCTCATGGCGGCTCCATCCGGTTGACGCGTGTTCAGCCTCGGAGACCGATGAGGTCGATTCTGACTCACATATCGCTTTATGTCTACAGAATGTCGCACACCGTGAACGTTTTCGGGGGCCGCTCGCCGCGAAGGGGCCCGCCTCCGCCTCCGCCGGGCGGCCCTCCGGGTCCGGCCGCGGCGCCGGCGGCGGCGCACACGCGCCCGGAGATCCCGCCGCCCCGAAAACCGGTACCCGCGCCGGGAGCGGGCTCCGTAGAGTGCGGGCATGCCGCTGAGCCGCCTCACCCTCTCCTCCGGCCGCCCGATCGACCTCTCCGAGCTGCGGCTCTCCTCGACCTACGGCGGGATGCTGGAGGGCCACCCGTGCGGGCCGGTCAACGAGATGAGGATCAGAGGCCTGCTCCGGGCCGCCGAGGAGGCCTTCCCCTCCCTGCCGGTCCACCTCGTTCCCCCCGACCGCGCGTACCCTGAGCCGGACCGGCGCCCGGGCCGGTTCGGCCCCGTCGAGCTGCTGCCCGCCGTGGCCTGCATCGGCGCCTTCCACTCCGCGCCGGTCGACCCCGGGCTCGACCCGGTGCTGCACCGCTCCGCCCTCGCCGCCGCCTGGTTCCAGGACGCTCCGGAGGCCCCCGCGGACGGCCGCGCCGCCCCCGCCCTCCTCGGCCTGCGCTGGGAGGAGCTGGCCCGGGACCACGAGGTCTAGCAGGGCGGGCCGGCGCGCGCTACCGGCCGGCGGGCGGGATCGGGAAGTTGGTGGAGAAGACCTGGTCGGGGTCGTAGCGGCGCTTGAGGTCGCGCAGCCGGGACAGGGTCGGCTCGGGGAAGGCGCGGTGCAGCGCCTCGGGGCCGGTGCCGGTCTCGAAGCTCAGGTACATGCCGTCGGTCAGCGGCAGCAGCTCCTCCCAGGCCCGCTCCATGGCCGGGACGCGGGGGCCGGCCCCGACCGCGGCCAGGGAGAAGTTCTGGTGCCGGTGCGGGTAGGCGGTGGCGTCCGGCGCGAGGTCGTTGACGGCACCGCCCACCGCGCGGATGTGCACGCCCAGGCTCTGCCCCGACCCGGCGACCGCGGCGATCCCCTCGGCCGCCTCCGCGGTGAGGTGGTCCAGCAGGGCCGAGCGCATCACCGGGCCGGCGGCGCCGCGGTGCGGCCGGTGCCCGGCGGGCATCAGCGCCCGGTAGGGGGCCCGCACCGCCTGCCGGCCCAGGATCGGGCCGATGGCCGTGAGCGGGGCGAGGGCCTTGCCGGCGGCCTCGGTGTCGTCGCCGGCGTAGACCGCCTGGACACTGGCGATCGGCCCCGACCCGCGGCGGCCGGGGAGCAGCCGCAGGAAGGAGGTGAGCTCGCGCGGCGCCTCCTCCAGCGCAGCGCCCCAGGCCTGCAGCAGGGCGGCGGTGTCGGCGGCGTCCACCGCGAAGTCGGCGAAGACCACCTCGCCGAGCTCCCGGGCCCGGATCTCGACCGAGGTGACCAGGCCCATGTTGGCGCCCGCGCCGCGCACCGCCCACAGCAGGTCGGGGTCGGTGCCCGCGTCGGCCCGCGCCCGGGTGCCGTCGGCCAGCACCACCTCGGCCGCCGCCAGGTGGTCGATGGTCAGCCCGTGCAGGCGCGCCGTCCAGCCGAGGCCGCCGGCGGTGGCCAGTCCGCCCACCCCGACTCCGCCGTGGTCGCCGGAGCCGATCGCGAGGCCGTGCGGGGCGAGGGCCGCGGCGACGTCGCTCCAGCGGGCGCCGGCGCCGATCCGCACCAGCCCGGACCCGCGGTCCAGCAGCTCCACCCGGTTCAGCCGGGACAGGTCGATGACCACCCCGCCGTCGCCGGTGGAGCGGCCGCTGATGCCGTGGCCGCCGCTGCGCACCGCCATCGGGGCCCGCTGCCCGCGGGCGTAGCGCAGCGCCTCGGCGGCCTGGTCTGCGTCGGCGGGGCGCAGCACCAGGCCGGGCGAGCCGGAGCGCATGTAGGTGTGCCGGACCCGGTCGTACTCCCGGTCGCCGGGCTCGACCGCGCCGTCCGCGAGGGAGGCGGGCACTGCGCCGTAGCCGATGCCGTCCCGGCGGGCGGCGCGGGCCGCGGCCGGGCGGGCGCCGCGGGGCCGCGCCGGCGCGGTGCGCTCCCGGGCCGCGGCCTCGCGCAGCGCCGGGGCGACCTCCTCGCCGTACCGCCAGATCTGCTCGGGGTCGTCGGTGGCCAGGAAGAACGCGGAGAAGCCGTGCTCGGTGACGAGCGGCAGCAGCTCGTCCACCCACTGCTCGGGCGGGCCCTGCAGGAAGCCGCGCGGGGCCGGGCCGATCTCGGCGCCGGTCAGGTTGAGCAGCCGGCGGACCTCTCCGGGGGCGCGGCCGACCTCCTCGGCGGCGGCGTCGATGACCCGGTTCCCCTCGGCCAGCGCGGCGGGGTCGGCGTAGCCCAGCGAGGGCAGCCACCCGTCGGCCTTGCGTCCGGTGAGCCGCTGCATGCGGGGCTTGTAGGCGCCGAGCCAGATGCCGATGGGGTGGGCGGGCGCCGGGCCGCGCTTGGCGCCGGCCACCCGGTGGTGCTCCCCGCCGGCCCGGGCGCCGCCGCGGGCGCCGGCGTCCCACAGCGCGCGGATCACGTCGACCGCCTGGTCCAGCGCGTCGACGGCCTGGCCGGGGGTGAGCCGGGCACCGCCCATCGCCTCGATGGCGTCCCAGAAGGCGCCGGAGCCCAGGGCCAGCTCCAGCCGGCCGCCGGAGAGCAGGTCCAGGGAGGCGGCGGCGCGGGCGGTGACCGAGGGCGGGCGGAGCGGCAGGTTGAGCACGGCGGGGGCGATGCGCAGCCGCTCGGTGCTCGCGGCCACCCAGGTCAGCAGGGTCCAGGTGTCCAGGAGGCGCGGCTGGTAGGGGTGGTCCTGGAAGGTGGCGAAGTCCAGGCCGGCCTGCTCGGTGTCCCGGGCGCGGGCGACCGCGGCGGCGGGGTCGGCGGCGTCCGGGGTGATGAACGTGCCGAACAGCAGGTCGTGGCCGTAGTCGGGCATGGCGGGGGTCCCTTCCGCGCTCCACCGGGGGCCGCCCCCGGCTACTGCGTTGCCGAGAAGATAATATTCCTGACAACCTATTTCCTGGTCCGGGTATTCCGGTACGATCGCGCTATGGCCGAAACCGGTGTCCAGCACGGCACTCCGCAGACGGGCGCAGCCCCGGGAGACCTCGGCTGGGCGCTGGCCGTGCTGCTCCGCCGCTGGCACGAGGCGGCCGAGTTCGTCCTGGCCGACCTGCCCGAGGGCAGCCGCGGCTACCACGTGCTCTCCGCCGTCGCCGAGCGCGACCTGCCCACCCAGGCCGCGCTCGCCGCGCACCTGGGCATCGACCGCACCGTGATGACCTACGTGCTGGACACCCTGGAATCGGCCGGCCTGGTCGAACGCGTCCCCGCCCCCGGGGACCGCCGCGCCCGGCGGATCGTCGCCACCGAGCACGGCCGCTCGGTCCTGGCCGACGCCGCCCGCCGCGTCGCCCGCGCCCAGCAGGCGGTCCTGGCCGCCCTCGGCGCCGACGAGCAGGCACTCCTCGGGGACCTGGCCCACCGCGCCGCCCTCTACGTCCGCGCCGACTCCCCGCACATCGACCCCTGCGACGCCATCCGCGCCGTCCTCACCGCCGACGGCCTCGGCCCCGGCGCCCACTGACCCCGGCCGGCCCTCCGCCCCGCGTGCGGACCGCCCGGACGCACCGGCCGAGCGCGCAGTTCAGGCGCGCGGAGGAGGAGCGGGGGGACCCGCTCCTCATGGAACCGGGGCGAACGGCGGCTCTTCGCCTCCGGAGCGCGCCGCATCCCCGCCTTCACGCTCCTGGAGGCCCACCCACGGGCCGGCTTCCGCCTGCGGCCGCGCGGCGCGGAAGACCCGGGCCGCCTCCGCCTCTCCGACCGCGCACGCGCCTTCGGCCACCACGGCCGGACCCCGGAGAGCGGGCTCCCGGAGGCCGTCCGCGCCGCCGATCCACAGCACCGGCGGCCAGGGGGCAATGGGCATACCGCGCTCGCTCCGTCCGGTCCGGTGGCCGCCCCACGCCCGGCCCGGCCCCGCCGGAACCGCCGCCCCGCCGCGCGGCGGGGCGCGCCCTCCGCACCGGAGGCCCCGGCGGGGCACCGCCGGACCGAGCGGATAACCCGTTGGCGCGGAGCGGGCCGGATCCGCACACTGTCACCGTGACAGAACCCGAACACCGCGTCCGCGCCCGCCACACCGGCTCCACCATCACCGTCTACCAGGCCTACGCCCCGGAGATCGGCCTGCCCGCGGCCCGGGAGAACGCCTTCCCCCCGGCCTGGAAGCGGGACCGGATGACGTGGATCAAGCCGTCCTTCCTCTGGATGATGTACCGCTGCGGATGGGCGACCAAGGAGAGGCAGGAGACCGTCCTCGCCGTCGAGATCACCCGCGAGGGCTTCGAGTGGGCGCTGGAGCGCGCCTGCCTGTCCCACTACGCGCCCGGACTCCACGCCGACCGGGCCGACTGGAAGCGGCGGCTGCACCGGGCCCCGGCCCGCGTCCAGTGGGACCCCGAACGCGACCTGCACCTGCGGCCCCTCCCGCACCGCTCGCTGCAGCTCGGCCTCACCGGCGAGGCCGCCCGCCGCTACGCCGACGAGTGGACGGTCTCCATCACCGACGCCACCGCCCTCGCCCGCGAGGTCCACGGGCATGTGCGCGGCGGCGACCTGGAGGCCGCCCGGCGGCTGCTCCCCCGGGAGGACCCCTACCCCGAGCCGGACGGGCTCCTGGACCACCTGCGCCGATGAGCGCGGCCGCCCCGGGGCGGCGCTCCGCGGCCCGGCGTGGCAGGCTCAGGGGACCCCGGGCGGCGGCCGCCGCCCCGCATGGACCGAGCACTCGGAAAGACCCGGTGAGCAGGATGGCCGAACCCCCGGCGCCGCCGCGCTTCTCGCTCCGGCAGCTCGCCTACTTCGTCGCGATCGCCGAAGCGGGCACCCTCAGCGAGGCCGCGGTGCGGCTGCGCATCTCCCAGCCCGCCGTCTCGCTGGCCCTCAACGACCTGGAGCGCGCGCTCAAGGTGCAGCTGTGCGTGCGGCGCAAGGCGCACGGCATCACCCTCACCCCCTCCGGGGCGAGCCTGCTCGTCCGGGCCCGCCGGCTGCTGCGCGAGGCCGAGGACCTGGAGGCCGAGGCCAGCGGGGCCGGCACCCTCACCGGAGTGCTCTCCCTGGGCTGCTACGTCACCCTCGCCCCCACCGTGCTGCCGCCGCTGCTCCAGGGGTTCGCCGCCCTGCACCCCGAGGTCACCGTCGACTTCGCCGAGGACACCCAGGACGTGCTGCAGCGCCGGCTGCTCCGCGGCGAACTGGACCTCGCCGTCATCTACGACATGGACGTCATGCCGGAGATGGCGCGCACCGTTCTGTTCTCGGTGCGGCCGCACGTGCTGCTGCCCGCCGACCACCCCGCCGCCGGCCTGCCCGAGGTGTCCCTGCGCGACCTGGCCGAGGAGCCCATGGTCCTGCTCGACACCGCCCCCAGCGCCCACCACACCCTGTCGCTCTTCCACCGCTTCGGCGTCGTCCCCCGGGTCCGCCACCGGCCCACCACCTACGAGACCGCGCGCGCCCTGATCGGCCGCGGCATGGGCTACGGCATCCTCGTCCAGCGGCCCGCCAACGACCGCACCCATGAAGGGCTGCGGGTCGCGGTCAAGGAGATCGCCGAGCCCATCCGCGCCGAACCGGTGCTGCTGGCCTGGCCCCGGCACATGAGCCTGAACCACCGCGCCCGGGAGTTCCTCCGGTTCTGCGAGTCCCGCGGCGGCCCCGGCTGAAGGGCGCCCGGCGGGCGGCGGCACCGGCGCCCTCGGGGGCCGCGGCCGCGCGCACGGCCGCACGGGCGCGGTGATGCGGCACCGGCCCCCTGCCCGCCGCCCTGAACGCTGAAAACGCGACCCCGCCGAGGGGCGGGGCGCATCCGGCGGACCCGCGCCGCCCGGCCGGCGTCGGCGGGCACGGCACCAGGCCGGGCGGACCGGGCCGCATGCAGGTGTGCCGGACCGGCGGCCACCGGTCGCCGAGGCCGGCACCGCGGCGCAGCCGACGCCGTCCCGCACCGGACGCGCCACCGGGCGGAAGCCGTCCGGGGACCGGCCTCCGGCTCACACCGCGCAGCGGTCCCCGCGCCCCAGGCCGCTCTCCCGGAACGGGACCGGGCGGGACCGCTTGCTCATCTCCCACCCCGTGGCGTACAGGCCGGGGCTCTTCTCGAAGAACCGCTCCTGCCACAGCCCGGCCTCGGCCACCAGGCCGGGCAGCCCGCTCTCCTCGGCCTCCGCCCGGCTCGCCTCCAGCAGGCCGCTGACCTCCTCCGAGGTGGTGATCCGGTCGTACCAGGCCGAGCGGGCCGCCGCGCCCGGCGTGGAGGGGCCCGACGGCGATCCGCTCACCGCGCCCGACGCCGGGGCCGGCCCGACCTCCACGTCGGCGTGGCCCAGCGACGCCCACACCACCCGCGCCAGCAGGATCTGCGCGGAGATCCGCCCCCGCTGGTCGCCGGCCTGCCCGCTCAGCTTGGCCGCCCGCCGCGCGTTGGCCAGCACCAGCGACAGCTCCCAGCCCTCCTTCTCCGGGCCGGTGTGGATGCCCACCGCCATGTTCGCCGCCATCACCGCGTGGAACCGGGTCTGGCCGGCGATCCGCCGCGCCCGCGCCTCCCACCACCGGGCCTCCCGGCCCAGCCCCTGGTAGGCCCCGATCGCCTGGGAGAACGCGTCCACCGCCCGCTCCGACTCCCCCGCCTCGCTCAGCACCTGCCCCAGTACCAGCCGGGTGCGGGCGCACTCCCGCCCCTGGCCCGCCTCGGCGAACAGCTCCAGCGACCGCTCGGCCAGCGCCACCCGCTCGTGCACCTCCCACGGGTGCCCGCGCACCGCGGACCGCCGGCGCCGACCCACCAGCCCCGCCAGGTGGCCGCGGGACGGCTCGCCCCACAGGGCGCCGTGGTCCAGCAGCGCCATGCCGCGCAGGCAGCGCGCCAGGTGCAGCCGCTGCCCGGACGCCTCGAACCGGGCGCGCAGCCCCTCCAGGTGCCGCCACGCCTCGGAGTGCCGGCCGGCGACGCCGTGCAGGTCGCCCAGGAGGATCCGGCCGTAGTCGGCCCGACCCGCATCGCCGCCCCGGGCGAACTCGGCGATCGCCGAGCGCAGCGGCCCCTCCGCACCCTCGGCGTCGCCGTCCAGCAGCCGCTGCTCCGCGGCGGCGAGCAGCGCCGGCGCCCGCTGCGCGGGGGCGTCCGACGCCCCGTCCGGCGGCGCCTGGAACGGCACCTTCGCGGCCCGGGTTGAGGCGGGCTCCGCCGCTCCCGGGCCGGACGGGCGCACCGGGACCGTGCGCACCGTCGCCGGCGCCGCCGGGGGCTCCGGCGGCGCGGCCGCCCCCACCAGCATGTCCACCAGCGCCCGGGCGGTCGGCCGCCGGTCGGGGTCCTTCGCCAGGCAGGCCGCGGCCAGCGCCCGCAGCTCCCCGCCCAGCCCGCCCAGCACCGGCGACCCGCTGAGCACCCGGAGCATCCGGGCGTACTCGTTGTCGCCGGGGAACGCCGCCGCCCCGGTGCCCGCGAAGACCATCGTCGCGCCCCACGCGAAGACGTCGGCCTTTCCGGTGACCGGGCGGTGGCCCTGCTGCTCCTCCAGCTGCTCGGGGGACATGTAGCCGACCGTGCCCACCGGGGCGGTGCCCGCCGCGCCCACCTCGGCCAGCCGCGCCACCCCGAAGTCGATCACCCGCGGCCCGTCCTCGCCGAGGATGATGTTGTCCGGTTTGAAGTCCCGGTGCACCACCCCGGCCGCGTGGATCGCGGCCAGCGCGGTCGCGGTGTGCACCGCCAGCCGCTCCAGGTCCGCGCCCCGGCGCGGCCCCTCCCGCTCGACCGCCGAACGCAGCGTCGGCCCGTCCACGTACTCCGAGGCGATCCAGGGGCGCGGCGCGTCAGGGTCGGCGGCCAGCACCGCCGCGGTGCAGAAGCCCCGCACCCCCTGCGCCGCCACCACCTCTCGGCGGAACAGCTCGCGCGCCCGGGGATCGCCGACCATGTGCGGATGGAGCTCCTTGACCGCGGCCCGGCGCCCGCGGCCGTCGACGCCCAAGTGCACGGTGCCGAACCCGCCCCGGCCGAGCTCCCGGTAGAGGACGAATTCGCCGAGTCGCCTGGGCTCCTTCGTCATGCTCTCCCCTATCGGCTGCCGCGCCCGGTTCCGCCCGCCGCCGGAGCCGGCACCGCCCAATGGCCGCGTCCCAGAAATCAACCCTAATGGCCGAAGCGGCGCCCGAGCAGCCTCATACGCGTTCCGCACCCCCCTTGCCGCCGGGAAACCAGCAGGTCAGCACCTGAAGAAAGGGAATTCCCGAAAAAACCCGCGCGGGCCGGCGGACCACCCCCGGCACAACCGCTCCGCGCCCGGTCCGGGCCATTCCGTTGCGTTTCACGCAATCCGTTCGCGGATTCGGCGGATGTGCTCGGGGCCGGTCCGGCAGCAGCCGCCGACCAGCCGGGCGCCGGCCCGCACCCACTCCGCCGAGCGGGGCCCGAACTCCTCCGGGGCGCCGGGGCCGTTCCACTCCCGCCGCCCGGCGTCCCAGGCCTCCCCGGAGTTGGGGTAGGCCACCCCCGGCAGCCCGCAGCCCCGCACCGCCCCGCGCACCAGCCCCGGCACGTACTCGGGCGCCGTGCAGTTCACCCCCACCGCGACCACCTGCGGCAGCCCCGCGAACAGCGCCGCCGCCTCGGCGATCGGCGTCCCGTCGCTGATCCGCTCGGAGTCGCGGCCGGAGAAGCTCACCCAGGCGCGCACCCCCGGCGTCTCGCGCACCAGCTCGGCCAGCGCCCGCGCCTCGGCGAAGGACGGGATCGTCTCGCAGGCCAGCAGGTCGGCGCCGGAGCCGGCGAGCAGGTGCCAGCGCTCCCGGTGCCAGTCGGCGAGCTCCCCGGCGCCGAGCCCGTAGTCGCCGGTGTACTCCGATCCGTCGGCCAGCGACGCCCCGTAGGGGCCCACGCCCGCCGCGACCAGCCCGCCGCCCGCCTCGTCCCGGGCCTGCTCGGCGAGGCGCACCGAGAGCCGCAGCAGCCCCTCGGCCTCCGCCCGCGGCACCCCCCGCCGCTCGAACGCCGCGGTGGAGGCCTGGTAGCTCGCCGAGACCGCGATGTCGGCCCCGGCCTCGAAGAACTCCCGGTGCACCCGGCGGATCAGCCCCGGGTCGTCCCGGAGCAGCCGGGCCGACCACAGCTCGTCGGAGAGATCGCACCCGTGGTGCTCCAGCCGGGTCGCCAGCCCGCCGTCGATGACCAGGACGTCGCGATCGCCGAAGAGGGAGTCCATGGCCTCACTCTAGTGTTCCGGCCCGGCGGCGCGGCGGCGCCCGTCCCCGCCCGGCAGCGCCGAGATCACGCCGGGCCGGCCCGGTTCACTCCACCGGCTCCAGGCGCACCGTCCCGTCGGCGGCCACGCTCCAGCCCGGGTTGTGGCAGACCTCCCAGACCAGCCCGCACGGGTCGGCGAAGTGGCCGTGGTAGCCGCCGAACGCCGCCCGCTGCGGCTCCTTGACCAGCCGCGCCCCCGCCTGCACCGCCCGCTCCACCACCGCGTCGACCTCGGCCGGGGAGCCGGTGTTGTGCGACAGGGTCAGCCCCGAAGGGCCGGCCGGCGCCCCGGTGCCCTCCATGTCGGCGGTGAACTTCTCCGCCTCGAAGAAGCCCGCCACCAGGCCGTGCCCCACCTGGAAGAAGACGATCTCGCCGGGCACGTCCAGCAGCGGCGCCCACCCCAGGCCGTCGCGGTAGAACGCCCGCACCGCGTCCAGGTCCGGGGTGGAAAGGGTGATGAAATCCAGTCGCTGTTCCATGGGTCGATAATGGGACCGGAAGGGGGCGCGCGTCTTGAACGAACCGGACACCGGCCGCGCCTCGGTCTACACCGAGCACCGCCCCGCCCTTCCCGACCCCCTCGTGGCCTGCCAGTGGGAGCAGCGCATCGGCGACGCCCCCGGCGGCCACCCCCAGCGGGTCCTGCCCGACGCCTGCGCCGACGTCATCGTCACCGCCGGCGGGGCCGCGCGGCTGGCCGGCCCGACCGCCGACCCCGACGTCCCGCTGCTCGCGCCGCACACCCGGATCCGCGGCCTGCGGCTGCGCACCTCCGCCATCGGCGCCGCCCTGGGCCTGCCCGCCCGCCTGGTCCGCGGCGCCGGCCTGCCGCTGGACGCGCTGCTGCCCCGCGCCGAGGCCGAGCGCATCGCCGAGCAGGTCTGGTCCGGTGCCCGCCCCGCCCTGCCCGCCGCCGCACCGCCCGACCCCCGGGTGCGCGCCGCGCTGCACGCCCTGTCCCTGCCCGGAGCCACCGCGGCCGGCGCCGCCCGCGCCGTCGGGCTGTCCGAGCGGCAGCTCCGCCGGCTCCTGCTCGACCACACCGGCCTGGGCCCCCGCGCCCTGCAGCGCGTCGCCCGGCTGCAGCGGTTCCTGCGCGCCGCCGACACGGCCCCCGCCCGCCCCCTGGCGGACCTGGCCGTCGCCGCCGGCTACGCCGACCAGCCGCACCTGACCCGCGAGGTCCGCCGGATGTCCGGCCTCACCCCCGCCGCCCTGCTCGCCGAGCGCGCGGCCGCCGCCCCGGCCCGAGACCACCCACGGGAGAACCCGCCCTGAAAGCCCCTCGCCCCAGCCCGGTCCAGCGCGATCAAGGCATCCCGGCAGTACAGCGGACACGGGACCGGGGCCCGCCCGGCGCGGCGCCCCACGGAGCGAAGGTCCAGACCGGCGGCAACGGCGCAGGAAGGGGCAGGGTGCAGACCCCACCCGAGCGCGGCGCCTCGCGGAGTGAAGGCTCAGACCAGCGGCGACGGCGCAGGAAGGGGCGGAGCGCGGGTGTCCCAGCCGGGCGCGGCGCCCCACGAAGCGAAGGTCCAAGCGAGCGGCGACGGCGCAGGAAGGGGCGGAGCCGGGCGCCTCGCCCGGGTGCGGCGCCTCGCAGGGCTGGGGTTCAAGCAGGCGGCGACGGCAGAGGAAGGGGCGGGGCCGGGCGCCCCGGCCGAGCGCGGCGTCTCACAGAGCGAAGGCTCAAACGGGCGGCGAGGGCGGGAGTGGGGCCGGGGGTGGCGTTCACCGGTCCGGCCCGTGTTCCCGGCGGGGGAGAGCGGTGTTCCGGCGGCGCGCCCAGGGGCGCCCTGCCAGTAGAGGGGGTTATGTCCGTTATGCCGGATCGCCGGCGGGGATCGGGCGGGCCGGGGGCGCCCTGCGCACCTCGGCGGCGGCCCCGATGACATCTACCGGCGAGTAGCACCCCCGGAAGCCCCGCCGCCCCCTCCCTGGTCACGCAGAGTGGCGGAAGCGGGGCCTTGCGGGAGGGCGAATGCGACATCTCGCCCCCGCGCCGCCCTCCCCGGGGTTCCGGCCCCGCCTTTCCGGCCTTCCCGGCGGCACGGATCCCCGGCCACCGCCCCTATCGGCGCCGTTCGGGCCCCGGGAGGCCCGTTCCGGCCCGGGATGCGCGCCCAGGAATCACCGGGGTGCTCTCGCGGTGCGCAGGGCACCCCCCGCCACCATCACTGTCCGTGTTCACCCAGGTCAGAGAGGTGCCGGTGATCACCGAGCGACCCGCCCCGGCGCCGGGGCGACGCGGGCGCGACGAACCCGCCCCTCTCAGCGGCCGCCCCCGCCCTCGCCGCCCGCTTGTGCCTCGCCCCGCGAGGCGCCGCGCCCGACCGGCCGGCCGGGCCCGCCCCTGCCATCGCCGCCGGTCTGAGCCTCCACCCCGCGAGGCCCACGCCCGGGCGATGCCTGAACCCCGCCCTACCTCTGCCGTCGCTGCTTGCTTGAGCCTTCGCTCTGTGGGGCGCCGCGCCCGGGCGACACCTGCACCCCGCCCCTTCCTCTGCCCTCACCGCCCGTTTGCCCCCCGGCCCCACGAGACGCCGCACCCGACCGACCGGCCGGGCCCGCCCCTGCCATCGCCGCCGGTTTGAGCCTTCACCCCGCGAGGCGCCGCACCCGGGCGACACCTGCACCCCGCCCCTTCTTCCGCCGTCGCCGCTCGCTTGAACCCCCGCCCCGCGAGACGCCGCACCCGACCGACCGGCTGACACGCCCCCTGCTCTCGCCGCCGGTTTGAGCCTTCACTCCGCGAGACGCCGCACCCGGCCGAGACGCCCGGCCCCGCCCCTACCCGCGCCGTCGCCGCCCGCCCGCCCCCACCCCGTGAGGCTCCGTGTCCGGGTGCTATCCGGCCGACTCCGGGGCGTCCCACCGTGAAGGTCCGAACCGGGCCCGGTAGCCGGTGGGCGTCAGGCCGGTGCGGCGACGCATCTGGACCCGCAGATTGGCGCCGGTGCCCAGACCGGACAGCCGGGCAATGCGCTCGGCGCCGCGCTCGCCCCGCTCGATCAGCCGGCACGCCAGCCGCACCCGCTCACCGGTCAGCCACTCCAGCGGTGTGGTGCCCAGCTCGGCGCGGAACCGCCGGTGCAGCGTCGCCCGCCCCACCCCGGCCCGCCGGGCCAGGTCGGCCACGGACAGCGGGCCGGCGGCCCTCTCCCGCGCCCACTCCAGCACCGGGCGCAGCGACGCGTCCTCCACCGCCGGCACCGGGGCCTCGATGAACTGGCGCTGCCCGCCGTCCCGCCGCCCGGAGAACACCAGCCGGCGCGAGACCGACGCCGCGGTCTCCGCCCCGTGGTCCCGCTCCACCAGGTACAGGCAGAGGTCCAGGGCGGCCGCGCTGCCCGCCGCGGTCAGCACCCGGCCCTCGTCGACGAAGAGCACGTCCGGGCGCAGGTCCACCCGCGGGTACCGGTCCCGGAACACCTCCGCCCACCGCCAGTGCGTCGTCGCCCGCCGCCCGTCCAGCACCCCCGCCTCGGCCAGGGTGAAGGCGCCCGTGCACAGGCTCACCAGCCGCGCGCCGCGCCGGTCGGCCCGGCGCACCGCGTCCAGTACCTCCGCCGAGGCGCCCGCCCCGGGATCGGGCCGGTTGGGCACGATCACCGTGTCCGCCTCGTCGGCGGCGTCCAGGCCGGCCGCCGACAGGGTGAAGGCGCCGCGGTGCATCCGCACCTCCGGGGAGGGAGCGCACACGGTGAACCGGTACCAGGGCACCGGCAGCTCGGGGCGGCGCAACCCGAACAGCTCGGCGGCCACCCCCAGTTCGAACGGGTTCGACCCCTCGTCCACGATGGCGGCCACCCGGTGCGACGATTCTTTCGACATGGGCGATTCCTACCACTTCCGCGGCGCCGCGGCACCGGCCAGGATGGCCGGCATGACGACCCGACCCATCGACCTCGGCACCGCCCTGGCCCGCTTCGACCAGCCCTGGAGCCCGCGCATCGCCGCCCGCGTCAACGACTACGACGTGCGCATCGCCAAGGCCCGCGGCGAGCACGTGTGGCACGCCCACGACGACACCGACGAGTTCTTCCTGGTCCTCGACGGCGAACTGCGCATGGAGCTGCGCGACGGCCCCGGCGGCGCGGAGCGCACCGTGCACCTGCCCGAGGGCTCGGTGTTCGTGGTGCCGCGCGGCGTCGAGCACCGCCCCTCCTCCCCCGGCGGCGCCGCCATGCTGATGTTCGAACCGTCCGACACCAGCACCGTCGGCGACCGGCACGGCCCGGTCCCCGACCACGTGCACGCCACCACCGGCCGCCCGCTGGACTGACCGGCGCGTCCCGGGCCTTCCCGGCCGGGCCGGTGCGCCGCCGGCCCGGCCGGTTCCGGACCGGCCCTCCTCTCCCCCGCCCCGCACAGGGCACAATGCCGGAGGAACCACACCGAAAGCCGCGCACCGGGTATTGGAGGGGCCGTGCAGCCGCAATGGACCGGACCGCCGGCGCCCCGGCTGATGCTCCGGGTGGACCACACCCGGATCCCCGGGGTCCGAGGCGGAACCCCGGTGATCGCCGAGGCGGACGGGCGGCGCTGGCGGCTGGCCGCCGGAACCAACCCGCTGCCCGTCCCGCCCGGCGTCCGCACCCTGCGCGTCTGGTGCTCCTACTACGGGATCAAGGCCGGCCTGGCCGAACTGACCGTGGACACCTCGGGCCCCTACCCGCTGCTCGTGCACTACGCCCCGCCGCTGACCGTCTACAACCGCGGCGCCCTGGCCCTCCACCCCGTCCCCCGCCCCGGCCGCACCACCCTGCTGGCCGTCCTGATCGGCGCGCCGGCGGCGGTCCTGGCAGCGGTGGCCGTCCTGGCGGCCCTCCACCACCTGGCCGGCTAGCGCCGCCCCGAACCTCCCCGCCGGGCCCCGGCCCGCCGTGGAAGACTGGCCCGCATGGGCGACACGGACGGCCCCTCCCGGCACCCGGAACTCCGGTCCTTCCTGGAATCACTGCGCCCCGGCGAGACCCTCTCCGGCACCGTCGCGGCGATCGAGCGGTTCGGCGTGTTCGTGGCGCTGGACGACGGCCCCGACCACCCGGTCCTCCCCGGCACCGGCTTCATCACCGTCCCCGAGCTGTCCTGGCGGCGGATCGAATCGCCCTCCGACGCCGTCCGCCCCGGCCGGCGCGTCTCCTGCGCCTTCCTCCGATTCGACCCCCGGAACCTGGAGGCCCGGCTCTCCCTGCGGGCGCTGCACCCGGACCCCTTCCAGGCGTTCGCCGACCGCACACCCGTGGGCGGGAGACTCCGCGGACGGGTCACCAAGCTGGTCCCGTTCGGAGCCTTCGTCCGGGTCGCCGACGGGATCGAAGGCCTGGTCCACCTGACCGAACTCGCCCCGGAGCCGGTGGCGGACCCCGCGGAGGCCGTCCGGACCGGCGACGAGGTCGCGGTCACCGTCATCGCGATCGACCGGGAGCGGCGCAGACTGGCCCTCTCCCGGCGGCGGGCCTGAGCCCCCGGGGCCCCGCCCCGCTTCCCCGCTGGTCTCGGCGTCGCGGCCCTGCCAGAGCGCTCCGATGGGGCCGCAGCGCCGAGGCCGACGCGAGAGGGGGGCGGGGGCCGGACGGAGCGGGCGCCTCGCGGGGCGAACCCCGTGGCCAACCGCCTACCCGACAGGTTCTCAGCCGCCCCGCCCGCCGCGCTCCCGCCACTCGGCCAGGACCTGCTCCACGTCGAACGGCATCATGTTCAGCGCCGGACCGGACTGCGGCGCCCGCACCGTCTCGGCGATGGTCTCGTTGATCTCCTCGATGATCCGCCGCGCCTCGGCCTCGGTGCGGGCGCCGACCGCGGCCGCGCGGGCCTCCTCGGCCTCCTTGCGCACCTGGAGCGCGCGGGGCAGCGGCGCCACCCCCTCCTCCTGCACCTTCTTGCGGACCCACCACAGGTCGTCGCGGGGCCGGTCGATGTCCGGGATGGGCTTGCCGGCGCCGGGCAGGCCGTCGAACTCACCGCGCTCGGTCGCCTCGCGGACCATCTTGTCCACCCAGCTCTCGAACTCCATCCCCGCGGGCTTGCGCTCGGTCACGTCCTGCTCCTCCCTGCCGCCGGGGGCGGGGCGCCCCGCCCCTCCTCCCGACGGTAACCCCGCCCGGCGGAACCGTCCGGCCGGGACCGCACGGCGCCGCGCGGAAAGGGGCGGAGCGGAGCGCCCCGGAGCGGGCCGTGCGCCGCCGTCCCACTTCCGCGTTGATCTTGGGGCTATCAGAGCGCTCTGATAGCCCCAAGATCAACGGGGCGGCCCGACGCCGGTTCTCCGGGCCCCGGGGGGCGCCCGGGACCCGGGGCCGGGGGTCCGGGCGCACCGGCGGGACGGGCCACCTCCGCGCGGACGTCACGAAAGCCCCCCGCACCCGCGCCGGGCTCACCGCCCCGGCCGCCCGGGGCCGCCCCCAGGAGCGGCGCAGGACCTCGGCGGCCGGGGCGGGCCGGGCGGAGCCGGGTGCGGGCGGCGATCACAGGCCACCTCCCCCCATCGGCCGCCCCGATGCCCCGGCCCCCAGGTTGAAAAACAAGCTCAGGCCGGCTCCAGCCGCCCGTCCACCCGGCGCGGAACGCCCGCCGGGCCGTCCCGCAGCTCGGCCGGGAGCGCCCACTGCGGAGCGTCCTGCCAGGTCACCGGGCGCAGGAAGCGGCGGATCGCACTCGCCCCCACCGAGCTGTACGGGGCGCTCGCCGACGGCCACGGGCCGCCGTGCGTCTGCGCCCACGACACCCGAACCCCCGTCGGGAACCCGCCGAACACCACCCGGCCGGCCCGCTCCCGCAGCATCCCCGCCAGCTCGGCGGCGGCCTCCGCCTCCGTCTCCCCATCGCAGTGCAGCGCCGCCGCCAGCGAACCCGGCACCCGGTCCAGCGCCGCCGCCAGCTCCTCCGCGCCCGCGTAGCGGACCAGCACGGTCAGCGGACCGAAGCACTCCTCCGCGGCCTCCGCGCCGAACCGGCCGGCCGGCACCGACAGCAGCCGCGGCCCGGCCCGGAAGCCCTCCGCGCCCCGCCCGTCCCGCCCGGCGGCGAGCACCCGCACCCCCGGCAGCCCGGCCAGCCGCTCGGCCGCCGCCAGGTAGGAGGCGCGCACCCCGGCGTTGAGCAGCACCGCCTCCCCCGCCCCGGCGAAGCCCTCCCGCACCGCCTCCACCAGCGCGTCCCCCGCCGGCCCGGACGGCACGAACACCAGCCCCGGCTTGGTGCACAGCTGCCCGCCGGAGCCGGTCACCGACGCCAGCACCCCGGCCGCGATCCCGGCGGCGCGCGCCCGCGCCGCCCCCTCGGTCACCACCACCGGGTTGATCCCGGACAGCTCCCCGTAGAACGGGACCGGATCCGGCCGGGCCGCCGCGATGTCCATCAGCGCCCGGCCGCCCGCCGCCGACCCGGTGAACCCGACCGCCCTGATCCGCGGATCGGCCACCAGCGCCGCCCCGGCCTCCCGGCCGTGCACCAGGCCCAGCACCCCCTCCGGCGCCCCGGCCCGCTCGGCCGCCCCCGCCAGCGCCTCGAACGCCAGCCGCGACGTCCCCGGGTGCGACTCGTGCGCCTTGACCACCACCGGGCAGCCCGCCGCCAGCGCCGACACCGTGTCGCCGCCGGGCACCGAGAACGCCAGCGGGAAGTTGGCCGCACCGAACACCGCGACCGGGCCGATCGGCACCAGCATCCGCCGCAGGTCCGGCCCCGGCCCCAGCGGGGTGCCGCCCGCCCGGTCGATCGCCGCCTCCAGGTAGGAGCCCTCCTCCAGCACCTCGGCGAAGTGCCGGGCCTGGTGCACGGTCCGGGTCAGCTCGCCGCCCAGCCGGTCGGCGCCCAGCGCCGTCTCCCCGTCGGCGGTCCGGACGATCTCGGCGCGCCGGGCCTCCAGCGCCTCCCCGGCCGCGCGCAGCAGTCCGGCGCGGAACGCCCGCCCGGCCCGGTCCAGGGCGGGCGCCGCCCGCGCGGCGGCCTGCGCGGCCGCCTCCGCCTCCCCGGGGGCGGAGAGCGGCACCGGCTCCCCGATCGGCTCGGCGGTGCGGGGGTCGATGCCGGTCTCGGCGGCCGCGCGCGGCCCCGTTCTCTCGTCTGCGCTGGTCATCGTGCTCCTTGTCGAACGTCCCGGCCGGTTCCGGCCGGGGGCGGCGGCCCCGGGCGGGGCCGGCGCGCGGTGGTCACGGTTCGCGGGGCGGCTCGGCGGACCGCCGGGCGGCGCGGTGCGCCGGGGCGTCCTCGCCGCTCCAGTAGTCGGCGCCGGCGACACCGGCGGCCTCGGGGTCGAAGACCGGGTCCAGGCCGCGGCGGCGCTGGGCGTCGTAGTCGCGCAGCGCAGCCAGGGCCGGCCGGGCGAGGAAGATCAGGCAGACCATGTTGACCCAGGCCAGCGAGGCGTACCCGACGTCGCCGACGGCCCAGATCAGGTCCGCGGACTGCACCGAGGCGTACATCGTCACCGCGGTCATCGCCACCCGCAGGGCGGTCCGGGCGGCGGGGCGCGGCGACAGGTAGGCCAGGCTGGTGTCGGCGATGTAGAAGAAGGCGACCAGGGTGGTGAACGCGAACAGGGTGATCGCCGCGGCGACGAACACCGGCCCCGCGCCGGGGAGCACCGAGCTGACCGCCTCCTGGGTGAAGGCCGGGCCGGCCTCGGTTCCCGGCAGGTGCTCGGCGAGCGTCCTCCCGTCCTCGGTCCGCACGTTGTAGCTGCCGGTGACCACGATCATCAGGCCGGTCGCGGTGCACACCAGCAGGGTGTCGATGTAGATCGAGAAGGCCTGCACCAGCCCCTGCTTGACCGGGTGCGAGACGTCGGCGGCGGCCGCCCCGTAGGTGCCCTCGCCGACGCCGGCCACGTTGGAGAACAGGGCGCGGCGCACGCCCCAGGCCACGGCGGCGCCGACGATCCCGCCGAACGCCGCGTCGGTGCCGAAGGCGCTGCCCAGCACCAGCATCGCGGCGCCCGGCAGCGCCGGGGCGTTGGCGGCCAGCACCGCGACGGCGGCCAGCAGGTAGCCCGCCGCCATCACCGGTACCAGGGTGTCGGCCACGGCCACGATGCGCTTGCGCCCGCCGAAGACCACGTAGCCGAAGGCGGCGGTGAGCACGGCGCCGGTGATCCACGGGTCGGTGCCGGTGGCGGTCCGCACCGCGGCGGTGATGTTGTTGGCCTGGATGCCGGGGGCGAGCACCCCGTAGAGGGTGAGTGCGGTGAGCGCGGCGGCCGCGGCCAGCGGCTTCAGGCCCAGTCCCCGTTCGATGTAGTAGGGGATGCCGCCGCGGAACCGGCCGTCGACCTTCCTCTTGTAGATCTGGGCGAGGGTCGATTCGACGAACGCGAGCGCGCCGCCGACCAGCGCCATCACGCACATCCAGACCAGCGCGCCGGGCCCGCCGGCCGCGATCGCGGTGGCCACGCCGGCGATGTTGCCCACGCCGACCCGGCTGGACAGGGTGAGCATCAGCGCCTGGAAGGAGGAGACGCCCTCCTCCGCGTCCCGGCCGCCGGTCTTGCCCGCGCGGATCTGGCGGACCGCCTCGGGCAGCAGCCGGAACTGCACTCCCCTGGTCAGCACGGTGAGGACCAGGCCCAGGCCGAGGGCGAGCACCACCAGCGGGTTCCACAGCCAGTCGTTGATCGTGACGAGGATTTCCATACGGACCAGCTCTCGGTCGTCCGTGGGAGGGCCCCGGGGCGGCGGGCGCGGTCGGGGCGCCCGGGTGCCGCTCCGCGCGGAGCCCGGCGGGGGGATGCGGCGCCGTGGCGGCGCCGGTGGCGGTGGACCGCGGTGCGCGGTTCCGCCCGGTGGGCCCCGCCCCGCGGCCGCCCGTCCGGGGCGGGCGCGGGGCGCGGTGGGCGCCCCGGCCGCCGGGGGCGGGGGCGGCGGTGCGCGGGGCGGGGCCGGGGAGCGGCGGGGCGGCGCGCGGCCGCCCCGCGTCAGAGGGTGAAGCCCCGGGGGAACGGGTCCCGGGGGTCGAGGAGGTACTGCCCCATGCCGGTGATCCAGGCGCTGCCGGTCACCGCGGGCACCACGGCCGGCACCCCGCCGGCCTCGGTCTCCTCCAGCAGGCGCCCGGTGAACCGGGTGCCCAGCAGCGACTCGTTGGTGAAGTCGCGGCCCAGCGGCAGCTCGCCGCGCGCGTGCAGCTGGGCCATCCGGGCGCTGGTGCCGGTGCCGCAGGGCGACCGGTCGAACCAGCCCGGGTGGATCACCATCGCGTTGCGGGCGTCGGAGCCGTCCCGGCCCGGCGCGGTGATCTGCACGTGCTTGCACCCGGAGATGGCGGGGTCGGCGGGGTGGACGGGGCGGTTCCGCTCGTTGATCGCCGCCATGACCGCCAGGCCGGCCCGCATCATCTCGTCCTTGGCGGACTTCTCGAAGGGGATGCCGAGCTTCCCGGCGTCGACGATGGCGTAGAAGTTGCCGCCGTAGGCCATGTCGTAGCCGACCTCGCCGAGGCCGGGGACGTGCACCGAGGCGTCCAGCTCCAGGGAGAAGGAGGGGACGTTGCGGATGGTGACCGCGGCGGCGCGGCCGTCCTCCACCGCGACCTCGGCGGTGACCAGCCCGGCGGGGGTGTCCAGCCGGACCCGGGTGACGGGCTCGGTGACCTCCACCATCCCGGTCTCCACCAGCACGGTGGCCACCCCGATGGTGCCGTGCCCGCACATCGGCAGGCAGCCGGAGACCTCGATGTAGAGGACGCCCCAGTCGGCGTCGGGGCGCAGCGGCGGCTGCAGGATCGCCCCGCTCATCGCCGGGTGCCCGCGCGGCTCGTTGACCAGCAGCTCGCGGATGTGGTCCAGGTGCTCGGCGAAGTGGGTGCGGCGCTCCGCCATGGTCGCCCCGGGGACGGGGGCCACGCCCCCGGTGATCACCCGGGTCGGCATGCCCTCGGTGTGCGAGTCGACCGCGGAGAAGTAGCGTGCGGCGCGCATGTCAGGCCGCCGGGTTCGCGGTCAGGTGGTCGATGGCGCGGCGCATGTCGGCCTCCAGGGCGGCCAGCGCGTCCGCGCCGAGGGGGCCGCGCGGCGGCCGGCAGGGCCCGCCGTACCGGCCGACCATGTCCATGCCGTACTTGATGGCCTGCACGAACTCGGTGCGCGAGTCCCAGCGGAACGCGGCGACCAGCGGCTCGTACAGCGCCCGGGCCTCCTCCAGCTTCCCGGCCAGCGCCAGCTCGTAGAGGCGGGCCGACTCGGCGGGGAAGACGTTGGGGAATCCGGCGAACCAGCCGGTGGCGCCCATCAGCAGCGCCTCCAGGGCGACGTCGTCGGCGCCGGCCACCACGTTCAGCCCGGGGGCGCGCTCGCGCAGCTCCAGCACCCGGCGGACGTCGCCGGAGAACTCCTTGACCGCGACGACGTTGTCGATCGCGGCGATCTCGGCGACCAGCTCCGGCCGCATGTCGACCTTGGTGTCGATCGGGTTGTTGTAGGCCATCACCGGCAGGCCGACCGCGGCCACCTGCTCGAAGTGGTGCACCACCTCGGCGTCGCCGGCCCGGTACATGGTCGGCGGCAGGCACAGCACGCCGTCGGCGCCGTCCTCGGCGGCCTTCTCCGCCCACTCCCGGGCCTGGTGCGCGCCGACGCCGTGCACCCCGACCACGACGACGCCGTCGCCGCCGACCGCCTCGATCGCGGTGCGCGCCACGGCGCGCCGCTCCTCGGCGGTCAGCGAGGAGTACTCGCCGAGGGAGCCGTTGGGGCCGACGCCGCGGCAGCCGCTCTCCACCAGCCAGCGGCAGTGCTCGGCGTAGCGGTCCAGGTCGACGCGGAGCCCGGCGGGTGCCGCCGGGTCCTCGGCGTAGGGCAGCGCGGTGGCGACGATGACGCCGTCCAGTCTCTCTTCGGTCATCGGGACTCCTTGTCGGTTTCGGCGGGGGTGTGCACGGCGGTGGTGGTCTCATGGGGCGGCGGAGCGGGCGGCCTCCGGCCGGCGGTGCGCGGCGCCGCGCACCGTGCCGCTCCCGGAGCGGCCCGCGGGTCGGGGCCCGCTCTCCTCCGGTGCGGCGGCCGCGGGGGCACCGGCTCAGCCCTCCGCCGCGTCCGGTGCGGCGGCCAGGGGGTCCTCGGCCAGTTCGCCGAGGCGGATCGGGGCGGCGATCGGGCGGCGGGCGAAGCCGTCCGCGAGGCCGGGGGCGCCGACCAGCTCGGCGGCGTTGCGGGCGCAGATGCGGCCCTGGCACGGGCCCAGGCCGACCCGGGTGGCCAGTTTCAGCGACCGGGTGCCGACCGCCTGGCGGGCGCGGGCGGCCCCGATCAGCTCGGCCCGGCCGACCTCCTCGCACCGGCAGACGAGGGTGTCGTCGCGGAGCCAGCCCTGCCAGCCGGGGCGGACCGGGTGGGCGGCGGCGAGCGCGGCGGCGAACCTGCGGCCGCGGCGCACCCGGCGCAGCGCGCGCAGCGGCGGCCGGGCGCCGAACCCGAGCAGCCGGGCGGCGGCCGCCCCGGCGACCTCGCCCTCGGCCGCGGCGAGGTCGGCGCCGCCGATGCCGGTGAGCTCCCCGGCGGCGAACACCCCGGGCACCGAGGTGGCCTGGGCGGCGTCGACCGCGGCGAACCCGCCGGCCATGGCGCAGCCGGCGGCGACGGCGAGCTCGGTGCGCGGGGTGAAGCCGAAGCCGACGCAGACCGCGTCCGCCTCGACGGTCCGCTCGGTTCCGGGGACCGGGTTCCAGTCCGGGTCCAGGCGGACGGTGGTGGCGGCCCGCACCGCGCCGTCGCCGTGCGCCGCCACGACGGCGGTGCGCGGCCGGTAGGGGACGCGGTGCCGGGCCAGCAGGGCGAGGTGGCCGGCGAGCTCGCCGAGCTTTCCGGTGCCGGCGGCGAGGCCCGCGGGGTCGCGCAGCCAGCCGGTGACCGGCTCCCCCGCTTCCAGGACGGCGGCCACCCGGGCGCCGGCGCCGATCAGCGAGCGGGCGACGGGGAGCAGGAACGGGCCGGTCCCGGAGAGCAGCACCCGGCGGCCCACCGCGATCCGCTGCTCCTTGGCGAGCGCCTGGGCGGCTCCGGCGGTGCAGACGCCGGGCAGGTCCCAGCCGGGGAAGGGCAGCGCGCGGTCGTGCGCGCCGGTGGCCAGCACCAGGGCGGCGGCGTCCACGGTGCGGCCGCGCCGCCCGGGGGCGTCGGCCGGTCCGGTGCGCAGGTGCAGCCGGCGCCCGCCGCCGGGGGCGGGTTCGACGGCCCAGACGGAGGTGTCGGGCAGGTGCTCGGTCCCGGCGGGCAGCGCGGTGGCCCGGTCGCGGCGCGCGGTCCCGGCCGCGTCGGCGAGGGCGTCGCGGCGCAGGTACTGGCCGCCGGGGGCGGGCTCGGAGTCGATCAGCAGGACGCCGGCCCCGGCCGCCGCGGCGGCTCGGGCGGCGGCCAGCCCGGCGGGCCCGGCGCCGACCACGGCGACGCGGGCGGTCTCGCGGCTCATGAGGGGAGCTCCGCTCCGCGCTGGACGCGGACGTCGTCGCCGTCGGCGACCCGGCGCCGGCAGGCCCGCACGTCGGGCACGCCGTTGACCACGACCAGGCAGTCGAAGCAGACGCCGATCCCGCAGAACACGCCGCGCGGCCTGCCTTCGCCCCGGGTGGTGCGCCAGGAGCGGCGCCCCATCCCGAGCAGCACCCCGGCCACGGTCTGGCCGGGCCGGGCGGCGACCTCTTCGCCGTCCACCCTGATCTTCAGCACCTCACCCACCGGGGCGCTCCTCACTTCGTCGGTGTCGTCCGCCGCGACCGGTCTCAGCGCCCGATCGCGGAACGGAAGGGGCCTGCGGCGCCGCGCGGAAGGTCCGGGCGGGGCGGCGGAGCCGCCCGGCGCCGGGACCGGGTACGGGGCGCTCCCGCCCGGAACCGGGGCCCGGCGCACTCCGGGCCTCCCGCGCAGGGGAGTCCGCCGCACTCGCTCCGGGGCCGAAGGGCCGCCCCGGACGGGTCCGGAGGCCGCACCCCAACCCGGAAAGCGCCGGCGCCGGCCCCCGCGGGTTCGGGCGGGTCCGACGGCTCCCCTCGGTGGGGCCCCGGAACCGGCGTCCCGGCGCACCCCGGGCCTCCCGCGCGGAGGCGGCCTTCGCCTCGGCCCGAGGCCGGGATACCGGACCACCTGGACCACCTGCCCGGAAGAGGCGGCCCGCCCGCCCCACCGACGCTGAGTACCGCTGGTCCGGGCACATCCCCGGGGCGTTTCTTCCGCCGGGCGGCCCCGGCCGGGCCGCCGGCCGCGGGGCCTCCCCGGTGGGGAGGGGCGGCCGGTCCGGGCCGTGTCCGGGGCCGCTCCGGGGCCGCCGCTGCGGGCTGCTCTCCCACCGCATCAGAGCACCGCGCCCGCGGTCAGGGCCGGGCGGTCCGCCCGGAACGGGGCCGGGTCGACGACCGGGGAGGCGCCGGTGAACAGGTCGGCGAGGAGCCTGCCGGTGGCCGCGGCCAGGCCGATGCCGGCGCCCTCGTGGCCGGTGGCGTGCCACAGGCCGGGCAGCCGCGGGTCGGGGCCGATGACCGGGAGGTGGTCGGGGGCGTAGGGGCGGAACCCGCCGTAGGCGCGCATCACCGGGACCCGGGCGAGCACCGGGAAGAGCGCGGCGGCCTTGGCCGCGACGGCGCGCAGCACGTCCACGCGGACGGTGTCGTCGAAGCCGGCGCGCTGCCGGCTGGAGCCGATGAGCACGGTCCCGGCGCGGGTGGACTCCACCACGGTGGAGGTCTGCAGGTCGGCGCCGTCGCTGGCGACCGCGCCCACGTAGTCGGCGTCGTAGACCTTGCGGCGCACCGTGCCGGGCGGCAGCGGGGCCGTCACCAGCACCATGCCCCGGCGCGGCCGGACGTCGACCGGGGCTCCGGCGGCCGCGGAGAACTCCCCGGACCAGGGGCCGCAGGCGTTCACCACCGCCCCGCACGGGATGGTCCCGGCGTCGGTGCGCAGCCCGGCGACCCCGCCGGCGGCGGTGCGCTCGACGCCCAGGGCGGCGGTCCCGGGCCGGACCTCGCCGCCCCGGGCGCGGACCGCGGCGAGCAGCGCGGCGGCGGCGAGCACCGGCTGGAGCTGGGCGTCGTCGGGGTAGTGCACGGCGGCGGTGACCGCGCGGGTCAGGTGCGGCTCCAGGGCGAAGGCGGCCTCGGGGGCGATCTCCTCGGCGCGGACGCCGGCGCCGCGCTGGGCCGAGGCGAAGCCGGCCAGCGGCGCGGCGGACTCCCCGCCGGTGGCGACGACCAGGCCGCCCTTGGGCTCCCACTCGGCCTCGGCGGCCTGCGGTCCGATCTCCTCGGCGAGGCCGGCCAGGAGTTCGGGCCAGAGCCGCCGGGACGTCTTGGCCAGCTCCAGTTCGGGGCCGGGCTCCTTGTCCGAGACGAGGACGTTGCCCTCGCCGGCCGCGGTGGTGCCGGAGGCGGGTGCGCCCCGGTCGACCACGGCCACCCGCAGGCCGGCGGCGCTGAGCGCCTCGGCGCAGGCCGCGCCGATCACCCCCGCGCCCGCCACCACGACGTCCGGATGCCCCTGCACGCCGCACCACCCCTCACTTGCGTTCATTTAACTGAACGACTGCGAGGCTAGCCATGAGACACCGGTCACGTCAATGCCTGAATGTGAGGCAAATGCGCCACTTCAAAGGGCATCTACCGCGCCGAAGCGGTACCACGATGGGTTCGACCGTTCATGTTGACGAACGAATAGTCGATCGAAGGGCCAGGGTGAAGGCGGTCGCCCAAGCGCGGCACGTCGCGGAGCGAAGGTTCAAGCGGGCGGCGACGGCGGGAGCGTGTGCCGGCCGGTCGGTCGGGCGCGGCACCCCACAGGGTGAGAGTTCAGGCAGGCAGCGACGGCACAGGTAGGACCGGAGCGCGGGGATCACCCGGGCGCGGCGCCCCACGGGGTGAGGGTTCAGGCGGGCGGCGAGGGCGGCGGTGGGGACCGGCTGGTCGGTCCGGCGCGGCGCCCCACGGAGCGAAGGTTCAAGCAGGCGGCGACGGCAGCGGTAGGGGCGGGGCGGAGGCGATCGCCCGGGCGCGGCGTCTCGCGGGGTGGCGGTTCAAGCGGGCAGCGAGGGCGGGAGGGCGTGCTGGCTGGTCGGTCTGGCGCGGCGCCCCACGGGGTGATGGCGCGAACCGGCGGCGACGGCGAAGGGAGAGGCGGGGTGCAGGCGTCGCCCGGGTGCCGGGCCCCACGGGGTCGGGGTTCACGCAGGCGGCAAAGGCGGCGGTGGGGGACCGGCCGGTCGGTCGGTCCGGTGCGGCAGAGCAGGGAGGGGCGGGCCGGGGCGGCGGGTTCGCCGTTCCCGCGCCGCCCGGGCGCCGTTGCCGGCCGCCCTTGAAACCGCTCCCCCTCCCTGACCTGGGTGAATACGCAGGGTGATGGCTGGGTGGGGCGCCCTGCGCACCGCGAGAGCACCCCGGTGATTCCTGGGCGCGCATCCCGGGCCGGATCGGTCCCCTGAGGGCCCGATCAGCCCTGATCGGGCCGGTGATCAGGGGTTCGAGCCGCCCGGAAGGCCGCAAAGTAGGGGGCCGGAACCCGGGCAGGGGTGACGCGGGGGCGGAATGCCGCTTTTACCCTCCCGGGAGGCCCTGCTTTGGCCACTCTGAGTGATCGGCGAGGGGGCAGTGGGGGCTTCGGGGCTTACTACTCGCCGGTAGATGTAATCGGGGTGCTCCCGCGGTGCGCAGGGCACCCCCGCCCCTGCCTGTCCCCTGCCGCAGACCCGGCATAGGGGATATGACCACCCCCGGCGGTGCGGGCGGGCCCACCCGCACCGCCGGGGCGCCGCGCCCGACCGACCGGCCGATCCCCACCGCCGCCGTCGCTGCCGGTTTGAGCCTTCGCCCCGTGGGGCGCCGCGCCCGACCGACCGGCCGGCCCCCACCGCCGCCGTCGCTGCCGGTTTGAGCCTTCGCCCCGTGGGGCGCCGCGCCCGACCGACCGGCCGGCCCCCACCGCCGCCCTCGCCGCCCGCCTGAACCTGCACTCCGTGGGGTGCCGCACCCGACCGACCGGTCCCCCTCCCGCCCTCGCCGCCGGTCTGAACCCCCGCCCCGTGAGACGCCGCGCCCGGGTGGGGCCTGCGCCCCGGCCCTACCCTCGCCGTCGCCGCCCGTTCGCCCCCCTCACCACCCACCCGGGTGAGGTGGATCGGCCGCTGTCGCCGTGCGGAGCCGCCTGCACGCCCGGCAGCCTCTCAGCAGGGAAAGGCGCCCTGCCCGGGTCAGTCCTGCCGCGCCCGGTTCCGGACCAGGGAGGCAATGCGGGCGGCGGCGACGACCGCGCAGGCCAGCGCCACCGCGCCGAGCAGCACCATGAACGAGGGGTACAGGTAGGGCACCTGGATCCAGGCCACGTCGCGGCCCCGGAACAGGAAGCCGACCACCCGGTGGATCTCGGCGAAGAGCAGCGGCGGCAGGGCGAGCGGCAGCAGCCGCAGCGCCGCCCCGAGCGGCCTCCCCGCCCGGCGGCCCGCCCAGCGGGGCGCGCGCCGCACCCCCGACCAGGCCGCGGCGGCGGCGCCGGCCGCCAGGACGGTGAGCAGCGCGTCGGTCCAGACCGCCGCGGCCTGCGACGGCGGCGCGGGCGCCGCCCCCTCCTCGATCAGGGCGATCAGCGCGTCCGCGATGGCCTGGGCGTCCCCGTAGGCCATACCGGTGTTGGCCATCACCGCGATTCCGTGGCCGGTCTCGGGCAGCAGCGCCTGGTAGGCGGTGGAGGTGAACAGGTCCCCGCCGTGCGCGATCACCGGCGCCCCCGACGGGGTCTCCCCGACCGACCAGCCCGGCGTGTAGGAGCCGGAGTTCGGCGTCGGGGTGTGCATCAGCTCGATGCTCTCCGCTGTGGCGATCCGGGCGCCGCCGGGGCCCTTCCCCCCGTTGCCCTGCGCGATGAGCCAGGCCGCCATGTCCTCGGCGGTGCTGATCACGCCGCCGGAGCCGTTGCCGAAGGCCCGGGGCTCGGGCGCCGCGACCGGCGCCCCGAAGGCCTTGAGGTGGCCGTGCGCGCTCGGCGGCAGGTCCCGGTCGGTATCGATGGTGGTGCTGTTCTCCATGCCGAGCGGTTCGAAGACCCCGTCCCGCAGCTGCTCGGCGAAGGGCCTGCCCGCGACCACCTCGACCAGGCGCGCGGCGACCTGGGTGTTGGGGTTGTGGTACTCGTGCCGCTCCCCCGGGTCGGCGGCCAGCCGCCCGGTGCGCATGCTCGCCACCGCTTCGCGCAGGTCGCCGGGCTGCTCGCGGGTGAAGGCGGGGAAGGTCGTGTCGGACATGCCCGAGGTCTGGTCGAGGAGCTGGAGCACGGTGATCCGCTCGGCGCGCGGGTCGGCCATCTCGAACTCGGGCAGATAGGTGCGGACCGGTTCGCCGAGGTCCACGTCGCCGGCCTCGACCAGTTGCAGCACCGCCGCCGCGGTGAAGGACTTGCTGACCGAGGCCATCGCCATCGGGGTGTCCGCGGTGACGGGGTCGCCGGCGGGGGTGGTGCCGTAGCCGGCCGCGTGCACGGTCTGCGCGCCCCGGGTGACGGCCACCGCGACACCGGGCACGCCGGCGGCGTCCCGGTACTCCTGCACGAGGGCGTCGATCGCGGAGGGGAGCGCCTCGGCCCCGTCTGCGGCAGCGGCGGCCGGTGCGCCGGGCAGGGCGGTCGCGGCGGCGAGGAGCGCGGCGCACGCGGCGGCGGCCGGGCGCCCGGTGCGCGGCGGGCGCGGGTCACGGGGGAACGGGGGCGGGAGCGTCTGGGATACAGGCACTCTCGACAGCCTAGGACCGCCCGGAGGGCCGCGCTCTCCGCGCCCGCGCCCGCCGGGCGATCGGTGGCCGCCGATTCCGGGCGGATGGATCAAGCCCTCTGCAGATCTGCAACAATAAGTAACGATTTCATTGCCGACCGTAATGAGAGTGACGTTATGGCACGCTTCCTGACCCGCACCGCCGCCGCGCTCGCCCTGTCCGCCGCCTTGGTGGGCCTGACCGCGGCCCCCGCCTCCGCCGACAAGTGGGACAGGGTGGTCACCGTCTGCTACCTGGTGATCATGTGCGACAACTAGGGCCCCTCCGGGCGGTGGGCCGCGGAGCCGGATGACCGGGGCCGCTCCGGCCTGCTGATCGACCTCTCGGCGGCGCCGCGCTTCCCGCGCCGCTCCGCCCCGAAGCCGGGTGGCCGTCCACCGCGCGGCCCCCTTCCGCGGACGCGCCGCCCGGCCGCCGGACCTCTCCGGGGCGCCGCGCCCGGCCGACGCCTGCACCCCGCCCCTGCCCTTGCCGTCGCCGCCCGTTTGAACCCCCGCCCCGTGGGGCGCCGCACCCGGGTGAGACGCCCGACCCCGCCGCTTCCTCCGCCGTACTGCCCGACCGCGCTGGACCACGCGGCTTTCAGGGCGGGCCTTCCCATGGGTGGTCTCGGGCCGGGGCGGCGGCCGCGCGCTCGGCGAGCAGGGCGGCGGGGGTGAAGCCGCGCGATTCAGGCTCGGCGGGTGCGCCCCGCAGCCGAGCAGCCCCGGCCATGCAGGGCCGGGCCGGCCGGGTATTCGAGCAGCAGGACCGAGGTGACGGTCTCCTCCCCCAGCGCCGCGTAGGAGTGCGGGCGGTTCGCGGAGAAGCACACGTAGTCGCCGGGGTGCAGCTCGTAGGGGGCGTCCACCGGGCCCAGCCGGAGCACTCCCCGGGTGACGATGTGGTGCTCGCGCCCGGGGTGGCCGTCGGAGTGCTGCTCGTCGCCGGGGCGGATGCGCTGGTCGTAGAGTTCGAAGGTGGCGTCGGCCAGGTCCAGGCGGCGCAGCATCCGCAGGTCGACGGCGTCCCCGCTGAACTCCTCCACGTCGGCGGAGCGGACCAGGACGGCGTCGGGGTCGCCGTGCTCGGCCAGCAGCGAGGAGACCGGGACCTCCAGGGCGTTCGACAGACTGAACACCGTCTCCAGGGTCGGGTTGCCCGAGCCGGACTCCAGCTGGGAGAGCGTCCCCTTGGCGATGTCCGACCGGCGGGCCAGCTCCGACAGCGACAGCCCCGCCTTCTCCCGCAGCACCCGCAGGTTGGCCGCGAGCACCCGGCCGCTCCGTTCGCGGACCACCCCAGCACCTCCTCCGTCCTCCGCCCCTCGGGGCCGGATCCGACCCGGGCGGCGCACCGCCCGCTTTCGCACCGCTCCGCAGAGCGTTCACTGAAATGTACATCGCCGATGCCTCAGGGCCGCAGTCGGCGGCTTCCGGCGGCCCGCTCGGCCCGCGCCGCCCCGGAGCAGGACGGGGCGGACCCCGGCCCGGGGCAGGATTCCGGCACCCCGGCCCCCGGTTCCGTACCGGCCGGTGGGTAGGAATCCTCCGTCCCGGCGGCGCGCCCTCCCGGAGAGAACGGAGCCCCGATGAACGGAACCGGTCCGGACCCGCTGCACTACACCGGCGCCGTCGAGCTGGCCCGGATGCTGCGCGGGCGGCAGGTCTCGGCCCGCGAGGTGGTGCGTGCGCACCTGGACCGGATCCATGCGGTGAACCCGCTGATCAACGCGGTCGTCACCCGGTGCGCGGACCGGGCGGTGGAGGAGGCCGCTGCCGCCGACGAGCGGCTGGCGCGCGGCGCCTCCCCCGGACCGCTGCACGGGCTCCCGGTGGCGGTCAAGGACGTGCACGACACCGCCGGGCTGCGCACCACGCACGGCTCCCCGGTCTACGCGGAGCGCGTTCCCGCCGCCGACGCGCTCATCGTGGAGCGGATGCGCGCGGCCGGCGCGATCGTGGTCGGCAAGACCAACGTCCCGGAGTTCGCCGCGGGCTCGCACACCTTCAACCCGGTCTTCGGCACCACCCGCAACCCCTACGACACGTCCCGGTCGGCGGGCGGCAGCAGCGGCGGGGCGGCGGCCGCGCTCGCCGCCGGCCTGCACCCGGTCGCCGACGGCTCCGACATGGGCGGCTCGCTGCGCAACCCGGCGTCGTTCTGCAACGTGGTGGGGCTGCGGCCGACCCCGGGGCGGGTCCCGGTCTGGCCGGCGGAGCTGCTGTGGGAGCCGCTGAGCACGCCCGGCCCGATGGGGCGGACCGTCGCCGACACCGCGCTGCTGCTCTCGGCGATCGCGGGGCCGGACCCGCGGACGCCGACCGCGCTGGACGATCCCGGGGCGCCGTTCGCCGAGGTGCCGGATTCCGGGCTCGCGGGGGTGCGGGTGGCACTCGCCCCGGACTTCGGCGGCGCCCTGCTGGTCGAGCCCGAGGTGGCGGCGGTGGTCGCGGAGGCCGGCCGGGTGATGGAGCGGCTCGGCGCCTCGGTGGAGGAGGTCCGCCCGGACTTCTCCGGCGCCGAGGAGGCCTTCCGCACCCTGCGCGCCTGGCGGTTCCACCTGGTCCTCGGCGACCTCCTCGACGCCCACCCCGGCCGGGTCAAGGAGGCGGTGGCGGCCAACGCGGCCCAGGGTGCGGCGCTGACCGGCGGGCAGGTGGGCCGGGCCCAGGCCGCGCTCGCCGGGCTGTACCACCGGTTCCGCGCCTTCTTCGGGCGGTTCGACGTGCTGCTGCTGCCGGTGAGCCAGCTCGCGCCGTTCGACGCCGGCCTGGAGTACCCGCCGGAGGTGGCGGGCGCCCCGGTGCCGGACTACCTGGCCTGGATGGCCTCCTGCTACTGGGTGAGCGCCACCGGCTGCCCGGCGGTCTCGGTGCCCGGCGGCTTCACCTCCGGCGGGCTGCCGGTCGGGGTGCAGCTGGTCGGCCCGCACCGCGGCGAGCGCGCCCTGCTCGGCCACGCGGCGGCCTTCGAGGCGGCGACCGGCCACGGCCGCCGCCGCCCGCCGCTGGACTGACCCCCGGGAGGTGCGCGGGGCGTCCGGCGGAAAGGCCGCCGGAGAGCCCGGCCGCTTTTCCGCGCCCGGCGGACGGTTCCGCCCTCCGGACGGCCGGAGAATAAAGAACGCGAGCCGACCGCCTTTTCTTTCACGGGAAATGCCTGCGATTACCGGAGAACACTCACCGGAGTCGCACCGGGGATCGCCTCCATGATTCACGACGAAAGCGGAGCAAAGGACCGAATGCACCGCCCCGGCCACCGGGAGCACCGCACTGCATATCGGACTTATCCCTTCCCCCTCCGAGCGCACTCCGTCGACCTGCAATGATGTCGATTACGGGCGACCGGAGCGCCACTCTCGGACATTCCGGAACCTGCACACCCGAATCCGCGGACATTCCTCCGCCCCGCGGCGTTGACCCTCGCGTGCCCGCACCGTTACTTTCTGAAATCAGAGGTGGAAAGCGCCGCTCCCCCGTGCCCTGGTCGCTCCTTTTCTTCTTCCGTCGACCCGCCCCGGGGAGCGGCGTGCCCTTTTCGCCCTCCGACGGCGTCCCACGAAAAGAGAACACGTGTCATTTCAGGTAGCGGAATTGCGCGGCATCCTCGCCGGTGAGCGCGGACGCGAACTGGAGATCCCCGACGGCGCCCTGGCCCTGGACGGGGCCGCGGAGCGGCTGCACGGCCTGCTCGGACCCGGCCCGCTGCGGCTGGAGTCCTCCGCGTCCGACCCCGAGGCTCTGCACGCCGAGGGCACGGCGGCCACGGCGCTCGGCGCCGAACCGGCCAAAGTGCGGGTGGACTTCGAGCAGACCGGCGGCTCCGTCACCGGGGCCTCGCTGCGCTGCTCGCTCTCCGCCCCCGTACCGACCCCGGCGCTGGCCTCCCTGCTCGGCCTGGCCGACCCGCCGGGCCTGCCCGAGGAGGCGCTGGCCCCGCTGACCGAGGTGGTGGTGGAGAACCGCGACGGCACCACGCTGACCACCGCCGAGGGCGGGCGCGGCCGGATGGCCGTGGTCGAGCGGCACCGGGAGGAGCCCGGCGGCGGCGCCCGGCTGCTCGTCGCCGACGGCCCGGACTCCGACTGGCAGGTGCTCTGCGCCGACCGCCCGTGGTCGGCGGACGAGCTGGCCGAGGCCGCCCGCGCGCTGCGCGCCTCCGGCGGGCCGGCGCCGCGCGCGCCGCTCCCCGCCCGGGTCGGCGAGGGGACCTGGCTGGTGCTGCCCGCCGCCGAGGCCGACGCGGCCGCCGACGGCGCCGCCCCGCCGGCCCCCGAGGTGCTGCCGCTGCGCGCCCGGGTCCGCGCCGAGACCGACCCGGACCGCCGCGACGGGCTGGGCCGCCCGCTGCCCAAGGAGGCCCCGGACCGCCGGTCCCGGGCCCGGCTCCGTGCCAACCGGGCCCGCCGGTTCGCGGTGGCCACCGGCGACGGGTTCACCATCGTGGACCGCACCGCCCGGCGCCCCGCCGCCGCGGGCCGGACCGGTGCGGGCCGGGCCGGAGCGGGCGCCTCGGGCGCGCCTCCGCGCGCCCGGGTGCGCGCGGGCGCGGCCGGGCTGCGGGTCACCGGCCGCCGGCGCACCCTGACCCCGCTCGGCTTCGAGACCCCCGGATACAGCGATGGCGTCGTCTCCATCGCCTACTCCAAGCCGCCGCTGAAGATCTCCGGCGCGCTCACCGCCAAGCCCATGCAGTCCCCGTACAAGCTGCTGTTCGGCGGGGCGATCCAGGTCAACGCCGAGCTGCTGGCCGGGAGCGGCGCGGCGGCGTTCGTGGTGCCCGAGGACGGCACCGAGCCGTCGTTCTTCGCCTACGGCGCGATCGGCGGCAAGAAGGCGATCGGCCCGCCGCCGTTCCAGGTGCGCGGGGTGGCCGCCGGGATGGGCTGGAACAGCCGGATCCGGATCCCCACCGACGCCGCCGAGGTGCCCGGCTTCCCGCTGATCGCCGCGCTGGACGACCCGGGGGCGGTCGACGGCGAGGGCGGCGACCCGGTGGCGGTGCTGAAGAACCTCACCGGCGGCGGCGCGCCGTGGATCACCCCGGCCGAGGGCGAGCTGTGGATCGCCGCCGGGCTGGCGTTCAGCAGCTTCGAGATGCTCAAGGGCGAGGCGGTACTGGCGGTCCAGGCCGGCTCCGACCTCACCCTGTCGCTGCTGGGCCGGGGCGGCATGGCCTTCCCCAAGGACCGCGAGCGCAAGATCGCCAACATCGAGCTGGCGGTCGCCGCGGTGCTCAAGCCGATCTCCGGGGAGCTGGTGCTGACCTCCCAGCTGACCCCGGACTCCTACGTGCTGGATCCCAACTGCAGGATCACCGGCGGCAGCGCGCTGATGGTGTGGTTCGGGAACAACCCCAACGCCGGCGACTTCGTGCTGAGCGTGGGCGGGTTCCACCGCGACTACGAGCGGGACATGCCGGCGCACTACCCGCGGCTGCCCCGGCTCGGCCTGGACTGGGGCGTGGGCTCCTCGGTCAGCATCACCGGCGAGCAGTACTTCGCGATCACCCCGGCGGCCGCGATGGCCGGCGGGAAGCTGGCGGTGCGGTTCCACGCCGGGCCGGTCAAGGCCTGGCTGGACGCGTGGATGGACGCCCTGGTCAAGTGGAGCCCGTTCTACTTCGACGTCGGGATCGGCGTCTACATCGGCGTGCAGGCCAGCGTGAAGCTGCTGTTCGTGCGGGTCACCATCACCGTCGAGGTGGGCGCTGACATCCGGGTGTGGGGGCCGCCCACCGGCGGCGAGGCCAAGATCAAGCTCTGGTTCATCTCCTTCACCATCGGCTTCGGCTCCTCCCGCGACTCCGGCCCCTCGGCGGTGGACTGGCCCGGGTTCCGCAGCATGCTGCCGCCGCCGGAGAACACGGTGCGCGTCATCGCCGGGCAGGGCCTGATGGAGGACCCGCACGACGACGGCGAGCAGGCCCTGGAGCGCGGCCCGGCCTGGCAGGTCTCGGCGGCCGGGTTCACCTTCTCCACCGACTCCGCCGTGCCGCTCCGCGAGCTCTACCTGGACGACGCGAGCGCCCCGGTCTTCTCCGACGAGTCGCTGCGCATCCGCCCGATGGACCGCAGCGGCCTGACCAGCAGCCACCGGGTGACGCTCACCCGCGACAACGACAAGGAGGAGCTGGCCGCCTGGGAGCAGGCCAAGCGCACCGGCGCGGTGCCCACCTCCCTGTTCGGCCAGGGCGACGGCTCCACCCTGCCCGGCAGGGACGGCCACCTGGACCACGACCGGCTGCTCGGCGCGGAGCTCACCTCCCCGCCGGTGCGGCACGGCAACACCACCGGCGACATCTCCGAGGAGGCGCTGGCCTTCACCACCCTGGAGCCGGACGGCCCGCAGCCGCTCGACCCGGGCGCCGACCCGCTGGTGCCGCGCCCGGTGCTCCGCGACGGCGCCATCGCCGCCATCGCCGGGACCATCGCCTCCGCCACCCGCACCCGGCGCGACGCACTGGCCGGGGCCCTGGACGAGCTGGGCGCCGGGACGGGCGAGCGCGACGCCGAGCTGCCCCGCTACGCCGAGGAGGCGGCGACCGCCTTCACCGCCGAGCCGATGACCTCCCCCGCCGGCTGAGAACGAGGCTGAGAGCAACGATGACCGAGACACCCGTGCACACCCGCACGCGCTTCTTCGACCACCGCATCCCGTCGCTGTCCGGCGGCAAGTACGACATCACCGTCACCCAGGGCATCGACGAGATCCCGGAGAGCAGGCCCGACCTGCCGGACGTCCCCCAGCCGTTCGACGTGCGCACCCAGCGCTTCGTCATCGGCGAGGACGACGTGCGCGCCTGCTACCCGGTGCCGGACACCCTGGGCGACTACAAGGGGCTGCTGCCGCACATCACCGTCAACGCCCCCGCGCTGCCCTGGGCCCGCACCCTGCCCGACCGGGAGCGGGAGACCCCGTGGACCGCGCTGCTGGTGTTCCGCGAGGACGAGCTGCCCGAGGACCGCGACGCCCTGGGCGAGGTGGCCATGTGCACCGTCCGCGAGCTGCTGGACGGCGACGCCGGCGGCACCCCGCCCGCCATCGACCCGGACACGGTCTTCGACGACGAGTGGGACCTGGCCTGCGCCACCGTGCTCATCCCCGGCCCGCTGCTGGCGGCGGTGCTGCCGCGCGCCGCCGACGCCGAGCTGCTCGCCCACACCCGGGAGGGCGGCCCGCCCGACGCCACCCACACCCGCTCCGGCTACGAGGACGACCCGCCCCGGGAGGAGGAACTGACCTCGGTGGTGGTGGCCAACCGGTTCCCCGCCCCGGAGGGCCGGCACGTCGCCCACCTCATCTCCCTGGAGGGCCTGGAAGGGTACCTGGACGGCTCGGCGCCCGACGGAGACGTGCGCGCCGTGTCGCTGTGGTCCTGGTCGTTCGAGGCCGAGGACCGGACCACCATCGGCTTCGGCGACGTGGTGGGCAACCTGGCCACCGAGGGGCTGCCCGAAGGCGACCAGCCCGACCTGCTGCTCCGGCTGCGCACCGGCGGGCGGGACGGCTCCTCCGGCGCCGGGGCCGAGGCCCGCGCCCGGCTGGACTCCGGCGCCGCCCCGCTGCCGCACCGGCTGGACTCCGGCGAGCTGAGCTACGCCTTCTACCGCGGCCCGATCGGCGCCGCCCCCGCGCGCAAGCTCCCCGACGAGCTGCCGCCCCGGTTCGACTCGGCCGGGTCCGCCCTGGTCTACCTGGAGGACTACGGGGTCTTCGACGCCACCTACGCGGCCGCGTTCACCCTGGGCCGCACCCTGGCCCTGGCCGACGCCGAGTTCCGCCGCCACCTGCTGGCCTACCGGGCCGCCGCCCGCTCGGCCGCCCGCCGGCTCGCCGCCGACCAGCGGCTCTCCGGGCTCTCCACCGCCCAGACCGCCGAGCTGCTCCGCCCCGGCGCCGCCCGGCGCGCCTTCGACCGGCTGCTCACCGCCTCCGGCGGGGAGTCGTTCGCCGCGGCGGTGGACGGCGCCGGCCCGGAGCTGCGCACCGGCGCCCGGCGCATCCGGACCCGCGCCCGCGGCATGGCGGCGCCGCCCCGGCTGCGCACCGCCGACGTCCGCGCCGGGCTGGCCCGCGCCGAGGTGCGCGGCGCGATCCGCACCGTCGCCGAGACCGAGCTGGAGCCGGTGAAGGCCTGGCTGGACCGGCTGCGGCTGCTGGAGCCGGTGCCCTTCGGCCACCTGGTGCCGTCCTACCGGGACGGCGACGGCGAGGGGATGCTGCCGCCGGAGACCGTCCGGTTCGGGTTCATCGACCCCGGGTGGGTGCGGGCGGCGGTGGACGGCGCGCTCAGCGTCGGCGTCGGCCACGTGCTGGACGCCGCGCTCAACGAGCTGGCCGCCGAGGACGCCGCGGTGCCCGCCTCGGCGGTGCTGGTCCGCTCCGAGCTGGTGCCGAACTGGCCGGACACCGTCTACACCGGCGAGCTCGGCGGCGAGGCGGTGGAGCCGGTGCGCACCGCGCACGTCGGCGAGGACATCGCGGTGTTCCTGTTCGACGAGGTGATCGACGCCTTCCACATCGCCGAGCCGCCGCAGGGCCTGCACTTCGGCATCAGCAGCCGGGGCCAGCTCACCCTGCGCAACCTCGACCCGGACCAGGGCGAGGTCGGCGAGCAGGTGGACCTGTTCCCCGAGGAGACGCACGCCTTCGGCCGGTTCCTGCGCAACCCCTCCGACGCCGAGCACGGCGCCGACGTGCTCGCCGTCGCCGAGGGGGACGACCCGGTGGCCGCGGCGGTCGCCGCCGAGCTCGGCCGCGACGCCCTCACCCCGGCCGAGTTCGCCCTGCAGATGATCAACGCCCCCGAGCTGCAGCGCTTCCTGCGCCCGCAGAACTGAGAAAGGCATTCCGAGCGATGACCGCACGGACCCCGCACACGGCCGCGGCGGACACCCTGGTCGTTCCGATCAAGGTCTCCGCCCTGGCCGTCAACGAGACGGTGCGCGACACCAGCGTCGTCTACCGCGCCCGCCCCAACTACTACCCGGTGGTGCGCGGCGAGGCGCCCGCCGACCCGGCCCCGTTCAGCAACGACACCGACTGGTGGCTCAACTCCGACGTCCCCGGCGTCTACCTGCAGTGGGAGCTGCCCGAGGCGCTCACCCGCGGCCGCCAGGGCCCGGACGGCGAGGTCGGCGACTTCCCGCTGGTGCCCAACCGGTGGCTGGTGGCCCGCTACCGCTTCGCGTCCCGCGAGGTGAAGAGCTGGGTGGTGCAGAGCGACTTCCTGGACGACTGGGACGGCACCGTCTCCTTCCTGGACCCGCACTCCGAGGAGCCGCTGCCGACCAAGATCGGCCGCCGCCACGACCTGGTGAAGGGCTCCCCGTGGCAGGAGCCGGAGGACCCGCGCGAGCCGTTCCTCACCGCGATCGGCCCCGGGCTGCTCGCGTTCTCCGTCTACCAGCCGTTCAACGAGAACGTCTTCTCCATCCACGACCCGCTGGAGGGCATCGACGCGGCCGAGCGGCTCGGCTACTTCGTCGCCGGCTGGTACGCCGACCCCGGCTCCGACATCCTGGCCGACGAGAGCGCCGACTACGCCGACCTGCTGGACCGGCTGGAGTGGCGGGCCCCCGCCGGGGCGGGCGAACGCCGCCGCTCGCTCTACACCGGCACCGTGCTGGGCGTCGACTGGAAGCCCAGCACCGACTACGACCACGACGCCATTCCGGACCGGCGCGACGTGGCGGTGGCGGTGGGCAACAGCACCGCCGAGGCCGAGGGCGCCCTGGTGCAGCAGGCCGGCGGCGCCTCCGCGATGAGCGAGGCCGACGCCGACCTGTTCCGTGCGTTCCTCTTCGACACCCTGGACGACATGGACCGGCCCGAGGGGCGGGCGCTGCTGGACCAGGCCGCGCACCGCTCCGGGTTCGGCCGCGGCCCCGGCGGCTACACCTGGCAGGTGGTGGGCCGCGGGAACGCCGGCGAGGCCCCGGCCGAGACCGGCGCCGCGCGCGCCCGGCGGCTCCGCGCCGAGCACGACGTCATCGGCGAGATGAACCGGCTCCAGGCCGACCACGACCGGATCGAGCGCGACCTGGCCGCCGCCCGGGACCGCCTCTACCAGCTGTGGTTCATGGACAAGGCCGCGATCCGCGACAAGCCCGACGAGTTCACCGACGGCATCGCCGAGCAGCTGGACCCGGAGAACCCGGACGGCGCCGCCGGGCGGGTGAAGAGGCTGATGGCCGAGCTGGCCGAGGCCCGGCGCACCCTGCCCTGGGGCATGGAGCCCGAGGAGCTGGAGTCCCGGGCCGACGGCTACGCCGAGGAGAAGGGCCTGGACCCCTCCCGCAGGCTGGTGCGGGTCCCGGAGACCGAGTACGACCACTCGGCCGACCCGGTGGTGCTGCTCCAGGGCGCCGGCCTGCACGCCCCGCTGAGCCGGGACTCCTACCTGCCGTGCCGCACCCCCGACCAGGCGGTCACCAGGGTCGCCGACGGCGGCCAGAACACCGACGCCGCCGGCGTCCGCCAAGAGGTGGACCAGATCGAACTGGCCGGCCTGCCCGCCGCGCTGGACCCGCTGGCCGCCGAGTTCTTCGTGCTGGAGCGCTCCCGGGCGCGCGGCATGGGCCTGGCGGACCACGAGGGCAGGCTGCCCGAGTACGGCACCGAGGACTGGACGCAGGCCTGGCAGCCGCTCATGCTGCACTGGAGCGTCCGCTACCACCACACCCCGTTCCAGCAGGACGGGCAGGACCGGTGGGAGTTCCGCAACGGCGTCTACAAGTGGAAGGGCGGCGAGCGGGAGACCGGCTACAAGGAGATCGCCGGCAAGCAGTACCTGATGCCCAGCGCCGGGGCCGACCTGGAGGGGCGGATCGCCGGGTACGCCCGCGACCGCGGCGACCTCGACCCGGAGCTGGTGCGCGGGCTGCGGCAGCGCGCCCAGGAGAGCGACCTGCTCTCCCAGCGGCTGGACGGGTTCTCCGCCCGGCTGGGCCAGCGCCTGGCCGGCGGGCACGTCTCGCCCGGCAGGGAGCAGGACGGCGAGCTCTTCGACCTGATCGGCGACGGCCAGCGGTTCGCCCCCGACCCGGGGAAGATCCCCGGCAAGTTCGAACCGTGGCCGGAGTCGGAGTTCGTGGAGATGCGCTCCGGGCAGATCCTCTTCTCCAGCCTGACCGTCGTGGACCGGTTCGGCCGGGCGGTGCGGCTGGTGCCCGGCGACGACCCGGCGCACTTCATGCCGGACGCGGTCCCCGACGCGATGGTGCCCGAGCACCCGGTGGGCGACTTCGGCGCCGACCGCTACGTCGAGCTGGGTCCGCGGCTGCTCCAGCCGGCCCGGCTCCACTTCGACCTGCTCGCCCCGGACGGCGACGATCCGGTGGACCACCGGCCGGACCAGACGCCGGTCTCCGGGTGGCTGCTGCACAACCGGTTGGACGCCTCACTGGCCTGCTACGCCCCGGACGGCACCGCGCTGGGCGAGCTGCGCACCGCGCTGGATCCGAGCGGGCACCAGGTGGTGGCCTGGCGGCGGCTGCCCGGCTCCCCGATCGAGGAGTTCGACCGCCTGGCCGAGGAGCTGCCGCACCTGCACGCCTTCCTGGAGCCGATCCGGGACAAGGGCCCGGACACCCTGGCCGCGGTGCTGGCCACGGTGGACGAGGCGGTGGCCGGCATCGACCCGGGCGGGGTGCAGGACGGCGGGCCCGGGTTCTTCCTCGGCCGCCCGCTGGCGCTGGTCCGGGCCCGGCTGGACATGCGGCTGGAGGGGCCGCCGCGCTCGGACGTGAGCTGGCTGGTGGCCAACGACCCGCCCAGGCCGGCCACCGAGGCGTTCAGCTGGATCACCCGGCTCGGCGAGCCCGCCCAGGAGGACGACGGGCTGGTGGGCTACGTGCTCAACGGCGACTACGAGCACTTCGAGACGGTGGTGGACCCGATGGGCCCGGCCACCGACTACCTGCGCCCGATCGGCGAGGGCGAGCGGCTCCGGCTCAAGCTCGACCCGGAGCACGCGGCGGAGGTGGCGATGCTGGTCGACCCGCGGGCGGCGGTGCACGCGGTGACCGACGTGCTGCCGGTGCAGGCGCTGCGCATCCCGGACCGGTTCGTCGCGCCGGTGCTGGCGCACATGTCGGTGTCGTTCCGCACCGGCCCGCTGCTGGCCGCCACCGAGGTCCGCGAGGTGGAGGGCGAGTCGGTGGAGTCGATCGTGCTGCCCCGGCCGGCAACGGCCACCGGGACATGGTCCTGGGCCGAGCCGGTCGGCGAGGGCTGGGGAGCCCACCCGATCGACCCGCCGGACCCGGCGGACGAGCCGCCGCTGGACCGGCCGATGATCCGCACCGGGTTCCTGGTGCTGGACGACGCGGTCTCCGCGCGCACGAGCGGCGAGCGGCACTGATCCGCACGGAGCCGCCCGGAGCCGCCCGGTCGGCTCCGGCGCCGCGCTGACCCGGAGGGTTCGGTCCTGAAGGGTCGGACCTGGAGGACCCGCCCCGAGCCGCCCGGGGGCCTCGGGGCGGGCTTCCCTCTTTTCATTTCCTCCCGCAGCAACACCAGGAAAGGCGATCCATGGCGATCCTCAATACGGTGCGCTCCTCTCCCGAGAGCGAGCCGGCGCTGGACTACAAGCTCTACACGACACCGCATCCGATCCGAGTCTCCCCCGAGGGCGCCGAGGAGGGCGGAGCGGTCGACCCCGAGCGGGCGCAACTGGTCTTCGTCGCCGCCAACAACACCAACAAGGGCATCCGGCTCAAGAAGATCTCCCTGCGCATCCCGACCGGTGAACTGGCCGCCCAGCTCGCCCTCTCGCTGGAACGGGCCGAGGCCTCCATCACCCTTGGCTGGCCCAGCAAGATCGACGGCGAATGGGTGGAGTTCGAGACCTCCGACCCCTACGAGGAGATCGCCCTCGGCGGGGGATTCTCCTTCACCGTCGCCGGCGTCCCGGTCAACCACGAGGTCGGCGCCGTCGAACTCGACATCGAAGAGAACCAGTCCACTGGCGCCAACGGCGCCATGACCATCCTCACCGGGAAATTCCCCCGCGACTTCTACCTCGACCACTTCGCCGCCGAGAGCTACGAGATCGACAACGGCGGCACCGTCGTCCTCACCTGGAAGCGCTCCGAAGGGGTGACCACCAAACTCATCCACGGCGGCAACGACCCCGAGGACGTCACCCGGCTGGAGCGCAAGGAGATCAAGGACGTCACGACGACCACGACGTTCTACCTCATCGGCCAGGTCGGCGACGTGGAGATCATGCGCTCGGTCCTGGTCACCGTCCTCAACCCCGACTTGGCCGTCAACAACCTCACCGTCAACGGGGCGGTGAAGGGGGACCTCAGCATCGAGGGGATGCTCTCCGCGAGCGAGGGCGCCACGATCTACAAGGACCTCCGCGTCACCGCAGGCGATGACGAACGGGAGGACCGCCTGCTGTGGGTCGACAAGGACGGAGCCGACTTCCGCGGGAGGGTGCGGCTCAGGAGCGATTCCGCCTATGAGCGCAGCGGCGAACTCGAAGTCTCCGGGACCATCGCGGCGCAGGGCGATGTGACCGTGGCGGCCGGCAAGAAGCTCACCGTCGAGAAAATCGACGATCACGGCGACGGCATCACGCTGGAAGCCGGACTCACCCAGACCTCCGGCGGCATCAGCACCGGCAGCGGCGGGCTCACCGCCAACGGCCCGCTGGACGCCCACGGCTCCGTTACGGCGAACGAAGGCCTGAAGGTCTACAAGGACCTCCGGCTCACCAAGGGGAGCGACGGAGTGGACGACCGCATGCTGTGGGCCGACGAGGACACCGTCGACATCCGCGGAAGGCTGCGCCTGAAGAGCAGCCCCTCCCGCTCCGGCAGCGGGGAACTGGAGGCGGACACGAGCGTCAAGGTCTCCGGAGCCAAGGTCATCTGCTCAGGCAACGGGATCCGGATCCGCAACCAGGGCGCGAACGGCGGAAGCAACCACCTCAACTGCACGACGAGGGACGGGGACGACTGGAGCGACAAGAGCTACGGAAAGGCCTACTGGCGCTCGAACAGCTACGACAGCCACAGCGACCTCAAGATCGAGAAGCTCTGACCGGAACCGGGATCGACCTCCTGAGAGTGGAAGGGCCGCATGAGCGCCGGCAGCGGCCTGGTGGTGCCTCTCCACCGCGTCGGCTTCACGAGGCGGTGAGCAGACCCCTTCTCCCGAATCCGATGCCCTGAGCGTGCGGAAGGTCCCGGTTCGGCCGCAGAGGCCGAACCGGGACCTCCCGCCGAGTCCGCTCAGCCGATGAGGCCGAGGAGGTGGGCGGCGAGCAGCAGGCCCAGGATGGTGCAGGTGTAGGGCACCGTCTCGCAGCCGGTGAAGCGCGGGCCGGTCCACCGGCGCGGGCGCCGGGTGCGCCGGAGCCGCTGCCGATCGCGGCCTGTCCGGGGGCGGCCTGTCCGGGGGCGGCCGGCGGGGGCCGGGCGGGACCGGCGGACTGCGGGCGCGGCGGCGGTCGGCCGGACCGCGTCGCGGGCCTCGGGGGCGAGTTCGGTTCTCACCTGGGAGAGCCACGGCGGGAGGGCGCCGCGCTCGGCCGGGCCGGGCGCCGGAGGTGCCAGGGAGGGGCGCCGGTCGGTGCGCTGCGGCGGGGCGGGGTCGGCGTAGCGGCGGGGGCGGCCGAACCGCTGCCCTCTCGGGGCGGCCGGCACCGCGCGGACGTGCCGGTGGGGCGCGGCGGGGGCGGCCGGGGTGTTCGTTGCGGGGTTCGTCTTCGCGGACGGGTCCATCGTTGTGCTTCTTCCTGCCCGGCAGGGCATAGAAGTGGTGGTCACGGGAGCGAGGGGCGGCAAGGAGAGAAGGGCTCCGCGAAGCTCGCGGAGATGCGGAGATGGGGAGTAGGGGCCGCAGCCGCCCGCCCTCTTCCCTGCGGCGGGGGTTCCCCCTTCGGTCCGGTGCCGCCCCCTCGAAACGCGGCGCCGGCCGTTACCGCCCGCCGGTGTTCTCCCCGGGCGGCCGCGGCGTCTGAGTCGTCCGCCGGTTCAGCGGGCGAAGATGTAGTGCTCCAGGCCCGCCGGGACGCCGTCCGGGTCGACGGGGAAGTCGGCCCACACGCGCAGCCCGAGGTTGAGGCCGGGGTGCGGCAGGACGTGCAGGTAGCCCCATTCGGCCGCGCAGGCGGTGACGAGGAGGAGGCCGCGCTGGCCTTCGGCGGTGGCCCAGTCGTGTTCGCTGCGGTGGTCGGGGACGGCGGGGCGGCGCTGCGTCCAGCCGCCGTCGGTGACCTCCAGGCGCAGGGTGTCGGGGCGGAGCAGGCAGAGGCGGCGCACGACCTCGCCGCCGGGCTCGCCGGAGGCGGTGTAGGCGACGGCGTTGGCGAAGAGTTCGGAGCAGCAGAGTTGGAGGGTGTCCACGGCGTCGTCGGGGAACCCGGCGAGGTCGCGGCGGATGTGCGCGCGGACCCGGGACGCCTGGGCGAGCGAGCCGGGATAGATGCGCGGCTCCCAGCGTGTGGAGTGGAAGCGGCCAACCTGAGACTCAACGGACATTCTACCCTCCGAGTGGCGAGTCAGCGTTGAACATCGAGACTGTTTTCTACGCTCAACTTTCACCACACCCACAATGACCTGCGCTACAAGTTCAACCGCCCAGTCGTTTCTTGTCGAAGAGGGTTGCTTGGCGTTGCAGCTTTGTTGAATAATCGTTGACATGGTTGAACGCCTGAAGGCCAACTGGGTGAAGTTCGGACGAGAGCTCCGCCACTGGCGCCTGCACGCTGGGCTGTCCCAAGGTCAGCTCGGCAAGAGACTCTCCATGACCCACGCGATGATCAGTGCAATCGAGCGGGGCACCCGGGGGGCCAAACCGGAATACGTGGCGCAGTTCGACCGCATCCTTTCAACCAACGGGGCTCTGAGCCGCCTATGGGAGACTCTCCACAAGAAGGGCGGCTATCCCACCTGGCTCCAGGACATCGTGGACTTCGAGCAGAAGGCGACCGAGATCTGGGAGTACCATCCTGTCCTTGTCCCAGGGCTTCTCCAGACGCCCGGGTACACCCGGGCCCTAGCTCTCGCCGGCCGCCCCTCCCGCACACCTGAGGAAGTGGACGAGATAGTCGAGGGGAGGAGGCTGCGACAAGAAATCCTCATCGAGCAACGGCGCCCCTCGCCTCGCTTGCTCGCCGTCTTGGATGAAACAGTGATACGGCGCCCGGTGGGAGGAGCGTCCGTCATGAAGGAACAGCTGAAGCACCTTCTGGAGGTCTCCGACTCCCCCAGGATGACGATCCAGATCGTTCCTTTCTCAACTGAACAGCACCCGGGCCTGACTGGCTCCTTCCGCCTCCTCCGCACCGACGACGGCAGCAACGTGCTGTATCTGGAGCATGCACAGTCAGGCATCGTGATCGACGACCTTGCGGAAATCCAGGAGTTCAGCGAACGCTACGCTGACCTGCGCGGCGTGGCGCTACCCCCTTCTGAATCACGCAGGCTGATCAATGAAGTACGAGGAGAACTCCGATGAGCGGCAACACCTTCGCCTGGCGCACTTCCAGCTACAGCACAGACCGCGGAGAGTGCGTCGAGGTCGCTGATCTCCCTGCGGACTCGACGTTCCGGAAGTCCAGCTACAGCCAAGCCAAGTCGCAGGACTGCGTGGAAGTCGCCGATGCCCCCCGCAGGAGCGCCGTCCGCGACACCAAGCATCGGGACCTCGGGGCGCTCGCCTTCCCCTCCCCCGAGTGGCAGGCCTTCCTCGACGCCGCCAAGCGCGGCGCCTTCTGACCCTCCCCGCCCGACCCCACGATGAGAGGGCGGCCGCCCCGATCCCCGAGGAGGCGGCCGCCCGTCCGTCAGCGGCGGGGAACCTCTGCCGCTGGACGCTCTCGAACTTGAAGGTGAACCCTTCCGGCCTGCCGTACCGCTCTCGGCGGTGTCCGGCCGGTCCGGCTCCCACTTGAGTGCCCGCCTCAGAGAGCGGCGAAGCAACCTGGTGGCCAGGTTCGATCACCGGCCACCGCTCCACCGGCCCCGAGGGTCCTCCCCCTGTACGAAGGGTCACCGTCGAACCACCATCGTTTTCCGGACTCCCCGCTCCCAGGAGGTTCCGTTGGGAAGGCACGAGAAGTGACTTCCGCCCCTGGCCGGGTCACCTTGAAGCACCGCTGCCCCGCCGGAGAGGGCGGCTGGCCCTTTGCCCTGAAGCCCGCTGAGAGGGTCGAAGCGTTTCACGCCGGCCAGTTGACCGGCCCCGCAGAGGAAGAGAGGCTTGGGGCGCGCAAACCGGCGCAAGGGCCTCACCCCCGGAGGACGACATGCGGCTGCGGTTTCTCACCATCGACCCCGACACCGGCGGCGACCACTGCCCGGCCTTCTTCATCGACGAAGACACCGGCGACCTCGTCTTCCAGGGCGAGGCGGTGACCGACCGCAGCGACTTGGACCAGATCGAGGCGCACAGCCGGATGGCCGGGGCCGAGACCGCCGTGCGCCTGCCCGCCCGCATGGCCCACCGCATCCTGGAGGCGCTCGATGGCATCGATCCCCCCGTTCGCTGAACTGATCGCCGATACCCACCGCACCGCCCTGCACCTGGAGATGCGCGACGCCTACACCCCCGGCGACCCGGTGTTCAGGGAGTGGGCGGCCGGCCGCCCCATCCCCGAGCCCGCCTACCCATCCTGGTACGGGCTGGTACGCGAGCACACCGCGCGCGGGGTGGCCTTCCGCCGGGCCCGGATCGTCTCCGAGCCGCTGTCGCGCTTCACCTCCTTCGAATACGACATCACCGCCGGACTGAACGCCGCCGCCGGGGAGCAGGTGCGCTGGCTGCCCCGGCGCCGGGCCGCCGGCATCGCCCTGCCCGCCCACGACTTCTGGCTGTTCGACGGGAAGCTGCTGCGCATCCACCACTTCGACGGCGAGGGCGAGATCGTCGAGGACGAGCTGTCGGCCGATCCGGACCTGGTCAAGCTGTGCGGCGAGGCGTTCGCCGCGGTGTGGGAGCGCGCCGTCCCGCACCGGGAGTACCGGCCGCTGCGCTGAGGGACACCGCCCGTTCAGATGACCAGGTCACCCTCCTCCAGCGCCCAGCGCGCCCGCGAAGAAGTCGCGGCCCGGCTGCGCGAACTGCGGCTGGACGCCGGCCTGAGCGGCCGGGCGCTGTCCAGGCGCGCCGGGTGGCACGAGTCGAAGACCTCCCGGATCGAATCGGGCAAGCAGGCCGCCGCGGACGCCGACGTCACCGCCTGGTGCCGGGTGTGCGGGGCCGAGGGACAGGCGGGCGACCTGATCGCGGCCTCCCGGGCCGCCGATTCGATGTACATGGAGTGGAGGCGGCTGCACCGCAGCGGGATGCGCCGGGCCCAGACCTCGCGCGTCCCGCTGTATGAGTCCACCGGCCTGATGCGGGTCTACACCTGCACCGTCATGCCCGGCCTGGTCCAGACCCCGGCCTATGCGACCGCGCTGATGGGCGCGATCACGGCATTCCAGAAGACCCCCGATGACGTGGCCGAGGCGGTCGCGGCGCGCATGGAGCGCAACCGGGTGCTGCACCGGGGCGGGCACCGCTTCGCCCTGGTGCTGGAGGAGTCGGTACTGCACCAGCGGATCGGCGACGCCGAGGCGATGGCCGGCCAGCTGGGGCACCTGCTGTCGGTGATGTCGCTGCCCTCGGTCTCTTTGGGCGTCATCCCGCACACCGCCCGGGGCCGGGGGGTGTGGCCGCTGGAGACCTTCACCGTCTTCGATTCCTCCCGGGTACACGTGGAGCTGCTGTCGGCGCAGGTCACGGTCACCGCGCCGGGGGAGGTCGGGCTCTATGAGCGGGCGTTCGCCGAGCAGGCGCGGGCGGCGGTGTTCGGCCGGGCCGCGCGCCGGGTGATCGCGGCCGCGCTCGACGCCCTCGAATAGTGCGCAAGTCCGCGCAAGTTCGTGGCCGGGCGGGGCGGCGGCTGCGTAGCGTCACGGCATGGAAACGCCTCCCCGCTACCCGCCCGATCCGACCGAGCCCTGCGGTGCCTGGCCCGTCCTGCCGGACGGGTCCCGGCCCCGCGGAGCGCTGCCCTGCGCGCAGCCCTCCGACCACGGCGGGTGGCACGAGTCGGTGCTCTGCGACCGCTGGGCGCCGGATTCCGGGAGCGATCACCGGGCTCTACCCGGGCGCGCGCCGGCGGGCACCGCCTCCGGCACCCGTTTCCCCTCGTCCCCCTGTCCCCTTCACTGAAGGAGTTCTCCTCCGATGACCGCACCCGCCATCGCCCCCGCCCGGGGCCGCGACCTCATCGATCCCGTCCTGTTCGACCGGCTGGCCGCCGACGTCTGCCGGGACCACGGCCACCCGGCCGAGCTGTCCGAGCGCATCGTGGACCAGGCCCTGGCCTTCCTGGCGGCCTGCGCCGGAACCGCCGAGCCCATCGGCCCCTCGGCGCTGGTGGACCTGGGCTGGCACGCCTTCATCCTGCGCACCGAGGCATACCGGGCCTTCTGCGAGCGCGTGGCCGACCGGATGATCGACCACTGCCCCATCGACCCCGACGCCACGCACGCCTCCGGGGCCGAAACCCACGCTCTGCTGGAGCGTTCGATCGCAGCGGTGCGCGCCACCGGCCTGCACTACGATCCCGCGCTGTGGGCGTGCGCCGCCTCCTGCGATGACAGCGACAAGGGCGGACCGGGCAGCGGCACCGGGAACTGCTCGCAGTGCCACCAGGGCTGCACCGATTCCACCGCCAAGTAGAAGGGGCGCTCGTGGAGCGTTTCCAGTGGGAGGACCTGCCCGACACCTCGCAGCGGGCGTTCACCGCCCGCTTCGGGCGGGTCCTGCACACCCGCGGCGCCCCGCCGGGCTTGAGCCCCGGCGTCGCCGCCCGCATCACCGCCGCCGGCGGGCCGGTCTTCCTCAAGGCCGTCCCGGTGCGCTCCCCGGCCGCAGGCGACTACCGGCGCGAGCGCGAGGTGGTGCCGACCCTTCCGGCGGGGGTGCCGGCGGCGCGGCTGCTGTGGGACCACGAGGACGACCGCTGGCTGCTGCTGGCCTTCGCCTGCATCGATGCCCGCCCCGCCGATCTGTCGCCGGGCGGGGACGCCGGGGCGGTAATGGGGTCGCTGGCCGGGATGGGGCCGCTGCTGGAGGTGTGCCCGGTGCCCGGCCTCCGGCCGATCGCCGCCAAGATCGGCTCCTTCGCTGAACGCGCCCGCGCCCTTTTGGCCGACCCGCCCGCCGAGCTCGCCGACGCCGCAGTGCATGAGAAGGCGCTGGAGGAGATGGACCTCTCCGATTTCTCCGGGTCGGCGCTGGTCCACGCCGACCCCCATCCCGGCAACATCCTGGTGGCGGTGGACGGACGGGTGGTGTGGGTGGACTGGGCGCTTTCGGCGCGAGCCGCACCGTGGGTCGACGCCGCGCTGCTGGTACCCCGCCTGATCGCCGCCGGATGGCCACCGGCCGAAGCCGAGGCCTGGGCGGCCCGCCACCCCGCCTGGGCAAAAGCGCCGGCGCCGGCGCTGACCGGGCTGGCCTCGGTGCGTGCCCTGTTCAGCCTGGAGCGGGCGCTGCACGGCCCGGCCCGCCTCGCCGGAGGAAGGCGGAAGGCGGTGGAGCCGCTGCTGGCCTGGTTCCACCACCGCCTCGCACGCACAAAGCCGCACGGTCCCGGCTCCGGCACCGGAGAGCACCGGCCGAGCCGATCCGGCCGCTCCGGGAGACCGCCGCGAATACCGCCGGGATGATCTCGAAACCCCACGCGCGCACATTCCGCGACGACTAATGTCCTTAGCGTGACGAGCCCGCTTCGCGGGATCCTCCCGGGCCCTCCCCGCCTTCCTCCCGGTGCCGGTCCTGCGCCGGCGGGCGGTCAGGAGAACGCGTGCACACCGCCACCCGCCCGCACCCCGCGAAACGGTCTCCCGGTCTCTTCCGGAAGGGAACCCTCTTGCCGATCATCGACACGGTGCGCTCCTCCCCTGAGAGCGCGCCCGCGCTGGATTACAAGCTCTACACGACACCGCACCCGATCCGGGTCTCCTCCGAAGGCGCGGAGGAGGGCGGCAGTTCGGAGATCGAGCCGGAGCGGGCGCAGCTGGTCTTCGTCGCCGCCAACAACACCAACAGGGGAATCCGGCTCAAGAAGATCGCGCTGCGCATCCCGGTCGGCGAACTGGCAGCCCAACTCGCCCTCTCCCTGGAGCGGGCCGACGCCTCCATCACCCTCGGCTGGCCCTCGTCCGTCAGCGGCGAATGGGTGGAGTTCGAGACCGGTGACCCCTACGAGGAGATCGCCCCCGGCGGGGGATTCTCCTTCACCGTCGCCAACGTCCCGGTCAACCACCGGGTCGGCGCCGTCGAACTGGATATCGAGGAGAACCAGGCCACCGGCGCCCACGGCGCCATGACCATCCTCACCGGCAAGTTCCCCCGCGACTTCTACCTCGACCACTTCGCCGCCGACAAATACGAGATCGACAACGGCGGCACCGTGGTGCTCACCTGGAAGCGCTCCGAAGGGGTGACCACCAAGCTCATCCACGGCGGCAACCCGCCCGAGGACGTGAGCGACCGGGAGCGCGAGGAGGTCAAGAACGTCAAGACGACCACGACGTTCTACCTCATCGGCCAGGTCGGCGACGTGGAGATCATGCGCTCGGTCCTGGTCACCGTTCTCAACCCCGACATGGTGGTCAACAAGCTCACCGTCAACAGCGAGCTGATCGTGAAGAACAGCGACGGCTCCGTCAACCTCTTCCACATCAGCGAGGGCAACGGCTTCGGAGTACGGGCACCGGTCAAGATCCACGACAGTCTCACCGTCGACGAGACCTCCACCCTCAAGGGCGCCGTCTCGGCCCATGCCGCCCTGGAGGCCCACGAGGGGGCCAAGGTCTACAAGGACCTCCGATTCACCAAGGGGAACGACACCGAGAACGACCGGCTGCTGTGGGCTGACAACGCCGGCGTCGACGTACGGGGGAAGCTGCGCCTGAAAGAGAGCTCTTCCTACTCCGGTAGCGGTGCTCTGGAGGTGGCCGGCAAATTCTCCGTCGGCGACTTCCTCGCCGCCGACCCGTCGGACGCCTCCTACGGCACCGCCCCCGGCCGCTTCCAGGCAGGTTCCCTCGTGGCCCGGCCCGGGGACATCCTCGTCCTCGACCAGTTCGCGGTGAGGTCCAGCGGGAACTCGACCTATTTCGAGGCCAACGAGAACGGCGTCAACATCAACACGATCGCCAGCCTCATCAAGGGCCGCCGCGACCGCGGCTGGGGGCAGAACGGCGCCCCCACCTCCGCACGCCCCTTCAAGGCCGTCGCCCGGACCGATGGCATCCTCCACGCCCAGGTCAACATGTTCGACTGGACGAGCAAGAACGAGAACCAGGGCTACAAGGCGACCCTGGAACTCAAGGTCGACGGAACCTGGATCCCCGTCCAGGAGGCGATGCTCCGCCAGACCGGGGCCAACGGCCGCAGGAACTCCGTCACCGTCCCCGTGCGCAAGGGGCAGGAGATCTCGCTCCACGTCACCGTCGACGGCAGTACCTGGTACTCGAGGATCGCCGCCTACATCAAATGGTTCCCGTTCGGCTCCAACCTCGACCTCCAGGTCACCCAGTCCGCCGGCGCCGTGCTGGGGCTCACCGACGAAGCGGGCGACGAGGTCCCCGTCGAGCAGGCCGCCATGGACGGCCAGGCGGAGGGCTAGTATCCGGCGCCGCCTGCCTTCCTCCGGCCGGACCGAGGGATCCTCCCGGACATCGCCGAGAGGATCCCGAAACCCCGCACGCACACGCTCGGCGACGATTAATGTCCTCAGTGTGACGAGTCCGCTTCGCGGGACCGTTCCGGGCCCTCCCCGCCTTCCCGCCGGTCCCGGCGGCCGGCGGGCGACCGGGGCGGATCGTGTGCACACCGCCCCCAGCCCGCGCCCCGCGAAGCGGTCTCCCGGTCTCTTCCGGAAGGGAACCCCTCTTGCCCATCATCAACACGGTGCGCCCCTCGTCCGAAGGCGAACCCGAGCTGGACTACACGCTCTACACGACACCGCATCCGATCCGGGTCTCCCCCGAGGGCGCCGAGGAGGGCGGAGCGGTCGACCCCGAGCGGGCGCAACTGGTCTTCGTCGCCGCCAACAACACCAACAAGGGCGTCCGGCTCAAGAAGATCTCCCTGCGCATCCCGGTCGGCGAACTGGCCGCCCAGCTCGCCCTCACCCTGGACCGGGCCGAGGCCTCCATCACCCTGGGCTGGCCGAGCAAGGTCGACGGCGAATGGGTGGAGTTCGAGACCGACCAGCCCCACGAGGAGATCGCCCCGGGCGGGGGGTTCTCCTTCACCGTCGCCGGCGTCCCGGTCAACCACGAGGTCGGCGCCGTCGAGATCGACGTCGAGGAGAGCCAGGCCACCGGGGCCCACGGCGCTGTGACCTTCCTGACCGGGAAGTTCCCGCGCGACTTCTACCTCGACCGCTTCGCCGCCGAGAGCTACGAGATCGACAACGGCGGCACGGTGGTGCTCACCTGGAAGCGCTCGGAGGGGGTGACCACCAGGCTGCTCCACGGCGGCAACCCGCCCGAGGACGTCACCCGGCTGGAGCGCAAAGAGGTCAAGAACGTCACGACGACCACGACGTTCTACCTCATCGGCCAGGTCGGCGATGTCGAACTCATGCGATCGGTCCTGGTCACCGTCCTCAACCCCGACATGGTCGTCAACAAACTCACCGTCAACGGCCCGCTGGAGGCCAAGGACAACGTCACCGTGGCGGCAGGGAAGAGCCTCACCCTCAACGGCCCCCTGGAGGCCAAAGACCACGTCACCGTGGCGGCCGGCAAGAACCTCGCCGTCGAGAACATCAGCGGCCTCGACAAAGGGATCACACTAACGAGCCATCTCAGCCAGACTTCCGGCAGCTTCTCCACCCAAGGGGCCATCACCGCCAAGGAAAGCGTCTATATGCACGGCGACCTCATCACCGCCTTCTTTGAGGCCACCGAGAACGGCGTTGTAGTACACGGCAAGGCCGAATTCAACGAGGACGTCACCATCGATCGGCAGAAGAAGCTCACCGTCGGCCGCATCGGCACCGAGAACCCCGAAGCCGACATGCGGCTGGAGAGCAGCCTCTACCAGGAGAACGGGGGCATCGCGGCCCGCACCTATCTCACCGTGAGCGGGCAGCATGTGCTCCGCAACGGGGACACCGTCCGGATCAAGAACGGCGACAACCACCTGAACGGCACCACCAAGGGCTTCGACAACGACTGGTCGAACAAGGGCGCCATGAACGCCCACTGGAGGCAGAACCCCCACTACGACAGCGCCAGCGACCACAGGCTCGAACGGCAGTAGGGCCCTGCGGAACCACCTTGCCCGAGCCCGGCCCCGGTCAGCGGTGATCCGGCTGACCGGGGCCGGGTGGGACCCCTCGGGCACTTCGGAGAACGGGCCTAGCTCACCGCGTCCTTGAGGGTCTTGCCCGCCTTGAAAACGGGGACCTTCGTCTCGGGGATCTCCATGGCCTCGCCGGTCTTCGGGTTCCGGCCGCTGCGCGCGGAGCGTACGGCGACGGAGAAGGTGCCGAAGCCGATCAGGGTGACGGGATCGCCGTGCTTCAGCGAATCGGAGACCTTCTCGAAGAAGGCGTCCAGCGTCTTTCCGACCTGTACCCTGCTCGTCCCCGTCGATTCGGCGACGCTGTCGATGATGTCGTTCTTGTTCATGGATTCCTTTTCATCGTGCCGCCCAGTGGGTCAGCGCTTCAGGCCGTAGAAGTGGATCGGGGTGTTCGGTTGGAAGCCGATGCGGGGGTAGACGGGCGTCCCCGCCTCGGTGGCGTGCAGGGTGGCGCGGGTGAGGCCGGTGGCGCGGGAGCCCTCGTAGAGGGCCTTGCGGGTGACCGCCTCGCCGTAGCCCCGGCGCTCCCATTCGGGGTCCGTGGCGACCAGGACGGTGAAGAGGCGGCCGTCCGCCTCCATCGTCGCGGCGGAGGTCACCGGGGTGCCGTCGCGCAGGCCGAGGTAGGCGTGCACCCCGCTCTTCCAGAGCGCGGACCCGCCGATCCCGTCGCGGCCGGCCTCGATCGGGAAGCCGTAGGCGCGCGAGTTGATGTCGGCGTAGGCCTCCAGGTGCCCGTCGGTGGCGACCCGGACGAACTCCAGCTCCGGGTGGGCGGGCTCGGGGATCGGGAACAGGTCCCCGGCCATCCCGGTGCCGGGGAAGGCGTGTTCGAGCCCGGCGTTCTCGGCCGCGGCGCGCAGCCGCGCGCGGGCCCCCTCTTCGAGCAGGTCCTCGAAGAGCCAGAGGAACCCGGGGTGGTCCTTGGCGCGCATGATGTCGGCCGCCTGTCCCAGGCGCTTCTCCAGGAGCGCCGCGTCCGCGCCGATGTCGGTCAGGGTGACGCAGTTCCAGAAGGGGAACAGGGAGTCGGCCCAGCGGACGGCGATGCCCGGCAGGTCCCGCACGTCGGCGCCCGCGGTGCGGTCGAGCACCAGAGTGCGCCAGCCGGCGGTGAGCTGCCCCAGCGATTCGATCGACTCCGCGCTGTATGCCATCAGGTCCTTCCCGGTGGTGGAATCGCGGTCGGCCCGCCCGGTGGCGCGCCGCTCCGCCCTGCCGCCGCCCGCCGGGGAGGCGGGCGGCCGCCCCCATCCTGCTCCGCTCCGGGCCGCTCCGCCCGCCGTTTCACCAGATCTCCGCCGACTCGGGGCCGACGGGTTCCACCGGTTCCCGTTTCCGCAGGTCTTCGACGTGGCAGGAGTGGAACGAGGCGGCGATTCGGGGGACCGGAAACGGTCCCGGCGCCGCCACCGAACGGGACCATGGGGTGTCCGCGTGAACACCGAGGGTAGTTACCTCTCTGGTTCCGACCTTCGATCGCCGAGGAGGAAACAGGAGATGGCCGAGAAGAAGCCGCCGGTGCCGGTGTCCGACCTCGCCGAAGAGGACCGGGGGCTGCTCGCCGTGGAGGAGCGGCACGGGACGCCGGTGCTCCGGCTGAGCGGCGGCCCGTTCGTCCCCGAGCAGATCACGGTGGTGGACCGGGAGGGCGTGCCGCTGGCCTCGTACCGGCTGGCCCCGGCCCCGAAGCAGCGGTCGTACGAACCCCCCGCGTGGGTGCACCTGGGCGACTCCCATACCGCCGGGGTCTTCGTCGGCCACTCCGATTCCTCGGGTGAGGCGCCGGAGCGGGTCGCGGACCTCCGCCCCGAGGCCACCAGGGGCAGGCCCGACTGATCCCCGCCGCCCCCGTCAGTCCTCGCGGGCGGTGGGGGCGGCGACGGCCGTCAGCTCGGCGTTGCGGCGGGTCTTGGCCCAGCCGTTGCGGCCGCGCGCGATGCGGTACAGCGCGCGCAGCGAGACCGGGATCAGGTGGTAGGCATAGAGCCACAGGCCCACCCCCCACGCCAGGCCGTGCCACCAGGACGCGCCGGGGTAGCGGTGGACCCGGTAGCGCAGGCCCCAGAGCACGATGGGGACCGCCGACAGCAGCAGGATCGCCAGGCCCAGCAGCGTGATCCGGCCGAAGTCGTACCCCGACAGCTGCGGGTCGTCGTAGGGGCCGAAGGCCATCGTCACGGCCGTCGCCACCGCGATGATCGCCAGCACCGCCGCCACCAGCGGCTGGGTGAAGGTGTACATGGTCTCCAGGTGCCCGGTGAACGGGATGCGCGGCGAGCGGGCCAGGCGGTAGGAGTAGCGCAGGCACTGCAGGTTGCCCTGGGCCCACCGGGTGCGCTGGGTGAGGAACCGGCGCGTGGTGACCAGGCCCTCCTGGGAGACGTGGGTGCTCTCGACGTGGATCACCTTGATCCCGGCCAGGTGCATCTCCAGGCCGCACACGTAGTCCTCGAGCAGCGCGTGCGGCGGCCACGGGGCCCCGTCCTCCCCGGCGATCTCGTCCAGCGCGCTGAGCCTGCCGAACTGGCCGTTGCCGCCCAGCCCGACCGACTTCGTGCGCTCGCGCAGCAGCTGCATGCCGTTGTTGATCGCGGAGAACTCCACGTCCTGCATGCGCGCCAGCCAGTGGGCGTAGGCGTTGGCCAGGGTGCCCTGGCCGACCAGCGGCCGGGCGTCCCCGGCGTTGCGCATCCGCACGCCGACCTGGGCCGCACCCAGTTCGGGGTCGCCGAAGGCGCGCGGCGAGGCGAGCAGCTCCAGCGCGCCGGGCTCCAGGTCGCCGTCGGCGTCGATCACGCAGGTGATGTGGCGGGTCCGGTCGGCGTCCTCGGGCAGCCAGGCGTTGAGCCTCCGGTAGGCGGCGTTGAGCGCGGCGCCCTTGCCGACGCGCGCGTCGGGGCGGCGGCGGGTGAGCCGGTGCACCCTGTCGTCCCGGGCGGCGCGCTCGGCGACGATCTCACCGGTGGAGTCGTCGCTGTCGTCGTCGATGACCCACACGTGCGCCTCGGGGAAGCGCTCCCGCAGCCGGGTCATGGTCTCCCCGATGACCACCTCCTCGTCCCGGCAGGGCACCAGGAAGTGCCAGGTGAAGTCGGAGGGGTCGCCCGGGGGCAGCTCGCGGGCGCTCCCGCCGCACTTGTGGTGGAAGTAGTAGGAGGCCGACCAGTAGAGCACGTAGCGGACGGAGACCACCAGGGTGTAGACGAAGACGGCGGTCAGCAGCACCGTCAGCATCAGCGTCGCGTCGAACATGCGGGCCCGCCTCAGGCCGCGGGGGCGGGCACCGGGACCCGGCCGCCGACCAGCTCGGCGATGCGGGCGGAGGCGGTCCCGTCTCCGTAGGGGCTGGGCAGCGGGGCCAGGGAGGCCAGCAGCTCGGGGGTGCGCTCCAGCCGCTCCCGGGCGGCCACGCCCAGCTCCGGGCCGGGGCGCACCAGCCGGGCGAACCCGGCGTCGACCGCCTCGGGCCGCTCGGTGGAGCGGCGGACCACCAGCAGCGGCCGCTTGAGGACGGTGCACTCCTCCTGGATGCCGCCGGAGTCGGAGATGATGAGGGCGGCGTGCCGGGCCAGGGCGAGGAAGTCGGCGTAGCCCATCGGGTCGACGACGGTGACCCCCTCCAGCAGGTGCTCCAGGCCGTCGTGGGTGACGGCGTTGCCGGTCCGCGGGTGCATGGGGAAGAGGACCGGGCGGCCGGTGGTGCGCACCAGGTCCGACAGCTCGTGCAGGATCGCGGAGAGCTGCTCGGGGTGGTCGGTGTTCTCCGGGCGGTGGATCGTGGCCAGCACGTATTCGTCGGGGCGCACGCCCGTCCGGCGCAGCAGGCGCTCGCGCCGCTCGGGACCGGGCAGCGAGTCCTGCACGACCTCGACCACCGTGTTGCCGGTGACCTCGATCATGTCCGGGTCCATGGCCTCGTGCAGCAGGTTGAGCCGGTTCAGCTCGGTGGCGGCGCAGAGCACGTCGGCGAGGTTGTCGGTGACGATCCGGTTGTACTCCTCGGGCATGTTCCGGTCGTTGCTGCGCAGCCCGGCCTCGACGTGCACCAGCGGGACGCCGGTGCTGTTGGCGGCCAGGGCGCCGGCGACCGTGGAGTTGGTGTCGCCCTGCACCACGACCGCGGTGGGGCGCTGCGCCCGGAACATCTCGTCCATCAGGTCGAGCGCGACCCCGATCTGCCGGCCGCGGGTGTGGCCGCCGATGCCGGGCAGCCGCACCGGCTCGGGCATTCCCAGCCCTTCGAGGAAGGCGCCGGACATCTCCTGGCCCCAGTGCTGGCCGGTGTGGATGACGCGGGTCCGCTCCCCCAGCTCGCGCACCAGCGGTGCCAGTTTGATCATTTCGGGTCGCGTTCCCAGGACGACCGCGACGTACCCGGGCATCGAAATTTCGGTCATGCCGAGAAAGCCTTCCCTTGGATCCGACCGGACCGCACGGTGCCGTCACACCGCACTCCGAATTCAGTCTTATAACCAGGTCAGCGCTATGATCGATTCCCTTCGCGGGTCAAGTCCGCGATGTTTACACGCCAAAGAAAACCCCGTTCACGGCAAAACCGCCCCCCACTGGGGATGCCGGCACGCCCCCTCCGATATCCGCGGCGCCGGTACCGCAGGAATTTCCGCCCGGCCGGAAAGGGGAAAGCGCGCCTCGGGGAGGGGGCGCTTTTCCGTCCGCCGGGGCTGCGGCCGGAATTCCGCCCCGGCGGGCGGCGGAAGCGGGCCGGCGGGTCCGGGCCGCCCCGGTTCCGCGGGAGGGGCGCGGGTCAGGTCCGCGGTTCCCGGGGCGCCCCTCCGCCCCGGCCGTCGGGGGTGGTGAAGGCTCCGACCAGGCGGGCGATGACCGTGGTGATGAAGAGCGTCCCGGTCACCCCCTCCAGGGCGGACAGCGACCGGGCCCAGGCGGCGACCGGGGCGACGTCGCCGTAGCCGAGCGTGGCCAGGGTGACGTAGCTGCCGTACATGAGCTGCTGCCAGGCGACGGCGCCGCCGGGGTCGGCGGTGTCGTGGAAGCTGCCCGGCCACAGGGCCTCGATCACCCCGTAGGCGGAGGCGAACAGGCCGCCGAGCAGCAGGTAGACCGAGATGGCGGCGAGCACGAGGTCGATCCGCGGGGCGCGGCGGCGGCGGAAGACGAACGCCAGCAGGGAGTAGATCAGGTGGCCCTGGAAGGCGATGAGCGAGGCGGACATCCCCAGCCGGGCGGCCTCGCTGCCCTGCTCCAGCGCGAACCAGACCGCGCAGGCGAAGAAGACCGCCGCCAGGGCCAGGAACGGCGCCGTCCACCCGGGCTGGGCGCGGACGATCTTGACACCGAAGTAGATCATGCCCATGTAGAGCAGCATGTACAGCGCGGTCCACAGCTCCCCGAGCAGGGTCACCGGGTACCCGAACTGCAGCAGGGCGACCGCGCACAGGAACGCGGTCAGGTTCTTCGTCATCGTCTCCGCCCGCTCCCGCCCCCGGTCCGCCCGGCGGCCGCCCGGCTCGGGCCGGCCTTCCGCGGGGCGGACGATCGATCGCCGCCGGGGGCTCCCTCCCGCCCCCGCACTGGCGGGGAGTCGGGAGGGAGCCCCCGGTAACCGTCTAGCGGACCGGCCCCGGCCTGCGGCGGCGCCACGCCGGACGGGCCCGGGCCGGCGGCGGGGCGTCAGGTCCGGGCCGCCCCCTCCCAGAGCGCGCGGGCGGCGGTCTCGGCCTCGGCGACCAGGCGAGCCGGGTCCTCCCCGGTCGGGCGGCCGGCGCGCTTGCGGGCGACCCCGTCGACGAACACGTCGGTGACGTTCTCCGGGCGGCCGCCGAAAACGATCTGCGCGGGCCGGGCGCCGCACGGGGCGAGGTTCAGCGCCGCCGGGTCGATGACCGCCACGTCGGCCCGCTTGCCGGGGGTGAGCGAGCCGATCCGGTCGTCCTGGCCGATCGCCCGGGCGCCGCCCATCGTCGCCATGTACAGGGCCTCCTCCGGGCCGGGGTGGCCGGTCGGGTCCTGGGAGACGGCCCGCTGCAGCCCCACGGCGGCCTTCATCGAGGCGAACATGTCCGCGGAGTCGTTGGCCCCGCCGTCCTGCCCCAGGCCGGCCCGGATGCCGCGCCGGTGGATCTCGCGGAGCGGCATCACCCCCGTCCCCAGGCGCATGTTGCTCAGCGGGCAGTGCGCGACCGCGGCGCCGCGGCGGGCCAGCAGGTCCAGTTCGGCGCCGGTGGCGTGGATGACGTGGTTGAGCAGGGTCTTCGGCCCGAGGGCGCCGGCCTCCTCCAGCAGGGCGACGGGGTCGCCGGAGCGGTCGGTGCGGTGCTCGAGGAGGTGGAGGTTGAGGTGCACGTCCAGCTCGCGGGCGAGTTCGGCGTGCACCCGCAGGTGGTCCGGGGCGTCCCGGTGGGCGACCGTGGCGACCTGCGGTGTGCCCAGGGGGTGCGGCGCGACCAGGCCGGTGAGGACCTTGGCCGCCAGGTCCGCGTCGGCGGGCTGCTGGTAGGCGGCGTGGGCGAAGCGCAGCCCGCTGTCGGATACGGCCTCCAGGTAGGCCTCGGAGACCTCGTAGTCCAGGGCGGGCACCCAGTCGACCGCGGTGGTGGTGCCGGACTGGAGCGCGTCGGCGGCGGAGAGCCGCACGAACCGGTACATGTCGGACGGCCGGATGCGCGGGACGACCGTCCACACGCAGGCGCTGAACCACTCGTAGAGCCCCAGCGCGGCCCCCCGCCCGCGGATGGCGCTCTGCCACAGGTGGGTGTGGGCGTCGACGAAGCCGGGGAGCACCACCTTCCCCCGGGCGTCGATCATCTCGGTGTCCGGGGCGGGGACGAGGCGGCGGCCGACGGCGGCGATGGCGCCCGCCCGGATGAGGACGTCGCAGCCCTCCACCGCGCCGAGCAGGCCCTCGCCGTAGAACGGGTCCATCGTCAGCACCAGGTCGGCGCCGCGCAGCAGGGTGCTGGGGTCCGCGCCATGGGCGCTCATCGGCCGCCCCTCCCCCGCCGGGCGGAGGCCGGCGGGCCGGCCGCCGCGGATCCCCTCCCGGGGCGGGGGCCGTCGCCCCGCTCCCGCCCCGGGCCGGGCCGGAGGGGCGCCTCCGGCCGCCGCCGGCGGCGGGGGCCGGCCTGCCCACCGCCGGTTCCGCCGGCGGCGGCCGGACGGCGGCGGGGAACCGGCGCTTCCCGGCGGCCGGGGCGGTGCGGGGGCCCGCCGGCCTCCCGGCCGCGCTCGGCCGAGGGCACGGCGCCCGGACCTGCGGGTCCGGCCGGGGCCCGCTCCCCCGTCAGCACCGCACCGCCTCTACCAGCCAGGCCGGGTCGGCGGAGGCGCCGCCGGGGGCGGCCAGCTCCTCGCGCCGGAACCGGCGCACCCGCCAGTACCCGTGCAGGGCCGCCCTGATCCGCTCCCTGCTCAGCGGCCGGGGACCGGCTCCGGCGTCCGCGGCCTCCCCGGTCCCGGCCAGGCAGAGCAGCAGCAGGCGGGCGCCGGGCCGCGCGGCGCCGTGCAGGCAGCGCGCATAGGCCCGGTGCAGACCGGTGGGCAGGCTGTGCAGCAGGGCGACGTCGACGACGGTGGCGAAGCCGGTGAACCCGGACCCCAGGTCGGTGGCGTCGGCGGCCGCGAACTCCACCTCCGCTCCGGCGGCCCCGGCCCGTCTCCGGGCCTCGCGCACGGCCGCCGGCGAGATGTCGGCGGCGGTGACGCGGTGGCCGGCCAGGGCGAGGTGGACGGCGTTGCCGCCCAGGCCGCACCCCACTTCGAGGACCGGTGAGCGCACGGCCTCCCCGGCCCGGACCAGTGCCGGCTGCGGACCGCGCAGGTCCCAGGGCACGTCCGGCGCGGCTCCGCCGCAGCGGCCGAGCCGGTCGGCGTAGAAGGCATCGAAGTCGAGGGCGGCGGGCTGCGCCATGGGGTCTCCGCGGGAGCAGGGCGGTCAGGTCCCCCGACTTCTACCAGCCCACCTGCACCGATGCGGCGCGAACCGCGGAAGCGGACCGCAGAGGGGCGGACCGGGCCACCAGGTCCGCCGGGCGGGGCGCCCGCCCGGCGGAGGCGGCTTCCCCGGTCCTTCTTCGGAGGAGGGCTCCGCCGAACCGCCCCCGCCCGCACGGGCGCGGAGGGGCATGAGGCGGGCCCCGGAAGCAGGGGCGGACCCTGCCTTCCCGGCCACGTCCGGCCTTTGGAGGCCCGGCCCGCGGGGGCGGGCCCCGCCGGGGCCGCTGCCGGAGGGAGGCGCCTTCCGGAGAGCTTCCGCCTCCCGGGACGCCTCCCCCGGATACGCCCGCCCCCTCACGAACCCGACCCCTCCCGGTCATGGATGTAAACGGTCGCCTCCCCGCCCCCGGAGGCCCGGCCCGCCGGGGCCGCCCCCGGGAGAGGACTCCGGAGGACTCCCGCCTCCCCGGGCGGAGGGGCGTGAGGCGGGGCGGCGCCCGGCCCCGGGGAGGCGGCCCGCCTTCCCCCGGGGCGGTCCGGTCCGGCGGGGAGAGGAGGGGGCTCCACCGGCCCGGGGCGCGGGTGCCGGCGCCCCCGGTGCCCGCTCCCCGGCCGCTCCGGTCCCCGCGTCAGTCGTCGTCCGCGTCCTTGTCGGTGTCGGCGCGGACGTCGACGACCTTGCCGGAGGCGTCGAGGAGGACCTCGTACTCCTCGCCGTCGGCGCCGTGCACCTCGACGTCCCAGCCGGCGCCGTCCTCGTCGTCGCTGCGGTCCACGTCGACGGCGCGGGCGCCCTCGCCGACCGCCTTCTCCGCGGCGGTGGCGACCGCGTCGCGGTCGGCCCCGCCCTTCCCGCCCGCGGCCTCCCAGGGGGCGGCGCCGTCCGGGTCCCGGTAGGTCTTGCCGTCGACGGTGAACACCTCGGCGTCGTCGCGGTCGGCGTCCTCGTCCTCCCCGTCCTCCTCCTCGTAGCGCACGCCGAGGGTGACCTCCCGGCCCTCCAGGGCGCGCAGCTCCTCCAGCACCGGCCCGGTCTCGCCGTCGCCGTCGAGGTCGGCCTGCTCCGGGTCGCCGAGCAGCCACTGCTCCGGGCCGAAGTCGACGTCGACGCCGGCCACGGACCAGTCGTCGGGGTCGTCCCCGGCGCGCAGCTCGCCGGTGAGCCGCTCGAGCCCGTCCACCGACCGGGTGGTGCCGTCCCCGCCGCCGGAGCCCTCGCCGGAGCCGGAGGTGTCGCTCGCGGTGACCCCGCTGATCCGGACCGGTTCGATCGTCTCCTCCGGGTCGTCCACCAGGAGGTAGCCCGCCGCCCCCAGGGCCAGCAGCCCGGTGGCCGAGGCGGCGATCAGGGTCGTCGTGCGGCGTTGCATGTCGGCTCCTCGCCTTGATGTGTCCGAGTACGCTCCCACCGTCCCGCGGCGGGATGATGGGGGCCTGAGGAGAACCTGAAGGCGGTCTTCAGGTGGCGCTCAGGGACGGCTCAGCGGTTCCCGGGAGGCTGGAGGCCGCCGGGAGGACGATCAGGGAGCGGCATGGCGATTCTGGTGGTGGAGGACGAGCAGGGGATCGTGTCGTTCGTGCGCCGGGGCCTGGAGAGCGCCGGCCACCAGGTCCTGGTCGCCTCCGACGGGATCGACGGGCTGGCCATGGCGCTCGCCTCCGACGTCGAGCTGGTCGTCCTGGACCTGGGCCTGCCCGGGCTGCCCGGCGAGGAGCTGCTCCGCCGGCTCCGCAAGCGCCGCCCCTCGGTCCCGGTGATCGTACTGACCGCCAAGGACGCGGTGAGCGACCGGGTCGCCAACCTCGACGCCGGGGCCGACGACTACATGGTCAAGCCGTTCAGCGTGAACGAGCTGCTGGCCCGGGTCCGGGCCCGGCTGCGCGGCGGCGGACAGGAGCGCGGCGACGTGCTGGCGGCCGGCGGGGTGACCCTGGACCTGGGGGCGCGCGCCGCGTCGGTGGACGGCCGCACCGTCACCCTGTCGGCGCGCGAGTTCACCCTGCTGAAGGTGCTGGTGCAGCACCCCGGCCAGGTGCTCTCCCAGCCCCAGCTGCTGGACCTGGTCTGGGGGTACGACTTCGAGGGCTCGTCCAACGTGGTCGAGGTCTACATCAGCCAGCTGCGCCGCAAGCTCGGCCCGGGGCGGATCGAGACGGTGCGCGGGGTCGGCTACCGGCTGGCGGACGGCCCCCGATGAGCCTCGGCGGCCGCGTCCTGCTCCGATCGCTGCTGGTCATGCTGGTGGTGATCGGCGGGGTCGCGCTGCTCACCTACGAGCTGGTGCGGGTGTCGGGTCGGGGCGACGTCGACCGGCTGCTCCGCGAGGAGGCCGGCCTGATCGGGACCGCGCTCGGCGAGCGGCTGCCCGCCGCGGCCGGCCTGGACGGGGTGGTGTCGGGGCCCGAGGCGGAGCGCGCCGTCCGGCAGGCGCTCGCCGTGCACCCGAGCGGGGCCCGGCACGTGTCGCTGGTGACCGTCGACGGGGTGCGCCTGCAGAGCACCGGCGGGCCTTCGCCGGTGGCGGCGCTGATGCGCGGCGGCGGCGCGCCGCCGGCCGAGCCCGGCACCATCCGCACCCTGGACACCGGCGCGGGCCCGGTGCGGTTGCTGGACACCGAGGTCACCGACGGCTCCGGGACCCGGGTGGCCGTGGTGACCGTCGCCGCGCCGCTGGACCAGACCCGGGACGCGGCCGCGACCGTGCTGCTGTGGGCGGGGCTGGCCGGGGCGGTCGGCGTGGCCGGCGGCGGGGTGCTGCTGTGGCTGGTGGTGCGGCGGACGCTGCGCCCGGTGCGGGAGGTCTCCTCGGCGGCGCAGGCGGTCTCGCCGACCGACCTGGCCGCCCGGGTCCCGGTCCCGGACACCCGGGACGAGATCGCCGAGCTGGCCACCGAGCTCAACCAGATGCTGGCCCGCATCGAGGAGGCCGACGCCGACCGGCGCCGCTACCTGGCGGTCATCTCGCACGAGGTGCGCACCCCGCTCGCCGTCGCCGAGGGCCACCTGGAGCTGCTCGGCGGGCCGGAGGCGGCGGTGGTCCGCACCGAGCTGGACCGGCTGCGCCGGGTGCTGGAGGACCTGATGGCGGTGGCCCGGGGCGGCGACGAGATCGACGCCCGCCGCGAACCGGTGTTCCTGCCCGACCTCTTCGACGAGGTGCGCGCCCGCCTGGAGGCGCTGCCGCACGCCTCCTCCGTCACCGTGCACGACCCGCCGCCGGAGGTGCTCCTCGGCGACCAGGCGCGCCTGGAGCAGTGCCTGGCCAACCTGGTGGACAACGCGATCGCGCACAACCCGCCCGGCACCGCGGCCGAGGTGTCGGCCCGGCTCGAGGGCGGGGAGGTGGCGCTGGCCGTCTCCGACGACGGCCCCGGCATCGACCGCGAGGTGCTCGCGCACGTCTTCGAGCCGTTCGTCACCACCCGCTCCGACGGCTCGGGCCGGATCGCCGGCCTGGGCCTGGCGATCGTCCGCTCCCTGGTCACCGCCCAGGGCGGCCGCGTCGGCATCGACAGCGGCCCCGGCGGGACGACCGTCACCGCGCTCCTGCCCCGCGCCACGGCCTGACCTGGCGGCCGCCGGCGGGCGGAGGCTCTGCGGCCGCGCCCGTCCGAGCGGGTCCGGCCCGGTCAGGCGCCGGCCAGGGCCGCGGGGGTGGGCAGGGCGCCGAGCAGCTCCTCGGGCGCCGAGAGCCGCCAGGCCTCCAGGACCAGCTCGCTGAGCTCGTCCAGCTCGATGCCGTCCAGCCGGACGACGACCCAGCCGTAGCCGCCGGCGGTGAACTGCTCCTCGAACACCTCCGGGCGCTCGGCGACCAGGGCGGCCTGCTCGGAGAGGGTCTGCTTCAGGCCCACGGTCCCGGTGCGCGGCCACAGGTAGCCGAAGCCCTTGCCGCGCACGGCGAACGCCGTGTACTTGTCCAGCTCCCGGTGCTCGCTCTCCGGGAGCGCGTCCACCAGCCGCAGGAACCGTGTGATCTCAACGCCCATGGGACGAGATAACCACACCCCGCCGACGAACCGGGCCGGGCCTCCGGCCGCCGGGGGCGCGGGGCCGCGCGGATCTAGACCAGGCCGTGGCCGTGCACCGCCATCAGGGGAGCGGGGTCGGGGTCGCCGAACCGCCGCCTCAGCTCCGCGAACCGCTCCCGCTTGTCCCGGCCGAAGCGGGCGACGGACTCCGAATAGGTGCCGGGAGAGACGAAGACCGGAGGGTCGGTCTTGCTGTGGAACTTGTCGGCGTACATCACCAGCTCCTCTTCCACCGATTCCGCCGTGTAGTCGTCCACGGGGATCGGCAGCCCCTGGGAGCGGACGTCCTCGGCGGAGAGGCCGACGCCGGTGTGGCGGGAGCAGAACCGGCGGACCTCCTCGGGGAGCCCCTCCTCGGCGAGGAGGGCGTGGCCGAGCACGCCGTGCCGGACGTAGCCCTCGCGGTCGAAGGCCCCGGAGGGCGTGTACAGCAGGTAGACGCCGATGTCGTGCAGCATGCACCCGACCCGGACCAGTTCGGGGTCGGCGCCGCGGCCCGCCGTGCGGAGCAGCTGCTCGGCGATCCCCCACACGATCTCGGAGTGCGTGTACACCAGGTCGAACGCCTCCGGTGAGGGTGCGTGCCTCTCGTGCAGGGCGCGGATCTCCCCGGCGCTGAGGATCACCGCGCCGGCCGCCCTCCGGCCGGCGCCCCGCCGGTGCGGCGCCCGCACCCCTCGTGAACACCCACGGGTGCCCTCCTCTCCCGTTCCCGCCCGGCCTGCCGGCGGGCACGAGTGCATCGTAGGGCCGGGGGCCGACCGGGCGGCGCGGGCCCGCCCGCGCACCGCTCCGCCGGCGCCCCCGGGCCCGGCGGAGCGGGCGGGAACCGGTCAGGAATCGAGAAGCGACGCCGCCGGCCGCCTCACTAACGTGACCGGTATGAGCACCGCCGCGCACCCGGCGCTCCCCGGCCGGTCGGGGAGGGCACCGGTCGGCGCGGGACCGGCACCCGGGCGGCGCTCATCGGAGCCGAGTCCGCCCCGGACCGGCCGTACGCAGAGATCGGAGAGCACGATGGCCACTTCCAAGGCGGGATCGGGCGGCCTTTCCGCCGAAGAGCGCGCCGCGATGAAGGAGCGCGCCGCCGAGGCGCGGGCCGAGGCACGGCGCGCGAAGGGCGCCGCGAAGGCCGAGGCCGAGCTGAACGAGCTGCTCGCGAAGATCGCCGAGATGCCGGAGGAGGACCGCGTCCTCGCCGAGCGGGTGCACGGGATCGTCACCGCGGCCGCGCCGCGGCTCGCGCCGAAGACCTGGTACGGGATGCCGGCCTATGCGCTCGACGGGAAGATCCTGTGCTTCTTCCAGAGCGCGGCGAAGTTCAAGTCCCGCTACGCGACCTTCGGGTTCAACGACGTCGCGGCCCTCGACGACGGCTCCTTCTGGCCGACGTCGTTCGCGCTGACCGCGGTCGGCCCCGCCGAGGAGAAGGCCATCGCCGACCTGGTCGCCCGCGCCGTGCGGTGAGCGGCGGGGCCCCTGGCCGGCGCGGTGCGCCGATGCCCGCACGCGCCGCCGCCCGTGAGCGGTCCGGCCGCGTGCCGCGGGAAACCGCCGCGGCCGGGCCTCCCGCCGCACGGCGGTGCGGTACCGGCCGATGCGCCGGGCACTCCGCGCGGCACCCCGCCTTCGCGGCGCGGGCTCCGGCGCGGACGCGCTCTTCGCGGACCGGTCGCCCGCCCGGCGCGCCGCCGCCTCCACGGTGTACGGCGCCGCTGCGGAGGCGGGGGCCGCCCCGCCCCGGCAGGAGCCCGGCGCCGGGATCGCCGCCCTGGAGGGGCGCCGGCGGCGGCGCGCGGGCACCGCGTTCAGCCGGGGCCGGCGCCCACCCGGGTGCGGGGCTCCCCCGCTCCGGCCGGCCCGGCCGCCTCCGGGCCGGGGCCGCCGTACTCCTCTTCCAGCAGCCGGGCGAGGGCGGCCAGCTGCGGGGCGGCGTCGGCGGTGCGCCAGATCAGGGCCATCTGCGACCGCTCGGCCAGGCCGTCGACCGGCACGCAGCGCATGTCGCCGCGGGGCGTGTGCTCGGCCAGCGGGCGGCAGACCAGCATGGCGCGGTCGCCGCCGGCGACCAGGGCCAGCCCCTCCTGCACCGTGGTGATGCCGGTGGTGGAGCGGATCGGCGCGCCCGACGGCGTGGTCGGCGGCACCCGGGCGGCCGTCCAGTAGTCCGGGGCGTCCCCGGCCGGGTGCAGCAGGTCGAGGCCGGCCAGCTCCTCGGCGTGCACCCGCTCGCGGCCGGCGAGCGGGTGCCCTGCGGCGACGGCGAGCAGCCGGTCCTGCGGCGGGAACCGGTAGCCGACGGTCAGCCGGTCCTCGTGCACCGGGAGTTCGACCATCGCGGCGTCCAGGCGCCCCTCCAGCACGGCGGTGAACGGCGAGCCGAGCGGGATCTCGCTCAGCGCGACCGCCACCTCGTGCCGGGTGCGCAGGCGGCGGAAGGCCTCGGCGACCTCCTCGTAGAGGCTGCCGTGGAAGCCGATGCGCAGCTCCCGCAGGGCTCCGCGCATGGCGCGGTCGCGGGCCCGGAGGAAGGCGGCGGCCAGGGTCTCGTAGGCGGGGCGCACCTCGTCGACGAACTGGGCGCCGAACCGGGTGAGGGAGACCCGGCGGCTGGTCCGCTGGACGAGGCGGACGCCGATCCGCCGCTCGAGCGCGGCGACGAGCTGGCTGACCCGGCTCCGGGAGACCCCCAGGCGCTCGGCGGCGCGGCCGAAGTGCAGCTCCTCGGAGAGCACGATGAGGCACTCGATCTGCTGGACGTGGACCTGGTTCACCGTTCTCCCCGCACTCGGCACACCGGTTAGCCTAGCTCACCGATCCGTGAGCGGATCGCTGTTGTTCGCGCCGGTCGCGGGTACTTGGCTGGTCCCCATGACTTCCACGGCTCCGCCCTTCGCGGCGGACGACGACACGGCGCGCACCGCCCTTCGGCAGTGGTTCGCGATCGCCGTCCTCTCCCTGAGCACCTTCACCGTCGTCACCTCCGAGATGCTGCCGGTCGGCGTGCTCACGCCGATGGCCGACGGCCTGGGCGTCTCCTCCGGGGCGGCGGGGTTCAGCCTCACCGCCACCGGCCTGGTCGCCGCCGCCACCGCGCCCGTGGTGCCGCGGCTCCTCGGCGGACTCGACCGGCGGACCGCGCTGGCGGCGGCGATGCTGGTGCTGGCCGCGGGCAACGCGCTGACCGCCCTCGCCGAGGGGTTCGCCCTGCTGATCGCCGCCCGGGTCGTCCTCGGCGTCGGGATGGGGACGGTGTGGGGGCTGGCGGCGGCGGTCGCGCCCCGGCTCGTCGCTCCGCGCGACGCCGCGCTCGCGGTCTCCTTCGCGGTCAGCGGCGTCGCGGCGGCCTCGGTCGCCGGCGTGCCGCTGGGCACCGTCATCGGCGACGCCTTCGGCTGGCGCGCCGCGTTCGGCGCCCTGGCCGCGGCCTCGGTCGCCCTGGCCGCCGGCCTGGCGGCGGTGCTGCCCCGGCTGCCCCGCCCCGCGCCGGCCGGCGGCGGCGCGGGCGGCCGGTCGCCGCTCTCCCCGGCGGTGGCCACCGGCCTGATCGTGATCACCGCGCTGGTCACCGCGCACTTCGCCGCCTACACCTACGTGCGGCCGGTGCTGGAGGAGCACGGCGGGCTCGCCCCGTCCGGCGTCGCCCTCCTGCTGCTGGTGTACGGCCTCTTCGGGCTGGCCGGCAACTTCGCCGCGGGCGCCCTGGCGGCGCGGCGCGCCCGGGCCACGGTGCTCGCCCTGGCCGGCGGCATCGGCGCCGCGATCGTGCTGCTGATCCTGCTCGGCGCGGTCGGCGTGTTCGCCGGGCTCGCCGTCGCCCTGTGGGGGCTGGCCTACGGCGGGGTGTCGGTGGGCGGCCAGATCTGGATGACCCGCGCCGCACCGCACCGGGTCGAGCAGGTCACCGGTCTCTACGTCGGCGTGTTCACCGCCTCCATCGCCCTCGGGGCGTTCGCCGGCGGCACCGCCGTCGAGGCGGCCGGCATCGTTCCGCTGCTGTGGGGCGCCGCGGGCCTGGCCTTCGCCTCCCTGGCCGTCGGGCTGCTCGGCCCCGGGCCCGCGCGGCTGCGAGCGGGGGCCGATGAGGCCGCCGACGGGGGCCGGCGGGACCGGCGGGACCGTCGGGAGGCGCCCGCCTCCGCCGGGTAGCCGCCCGGGGGGGGGACGCCCCTCCCCGGCCTCCGCCGCGACCGCCCGTCCCGCCGCCGGCTCCCCCGGAGCCGGCGGCTCGGCCGTCCGCGGGCCCCGCACCGCCGGGCCGCGACGGCCGCCGGGCAGCGGAGAGGACGCCTCCCCGGCGAACAGCCGCCCGCCCCTTGGAGGCGGCGCCCGCAGGGCGGCCCTTCCGGGGAGGGGCGGCCCCGCCGAACGCGGACTCGGCCCGGAACCGCCGGGCGGAGCCTGCGAAAAGGGGCTCCCCGGCATCGCCGGCGTCCGGGGGCTCTTCACGGCCCGCTCACCGCCCCGGGGGGACCGGTTCCAGCCGGTAACCGCCGCCGTGCCGGACCACGCGGCCCGCGGTGGGCGGCGGGAAGTGCGTGCCGAGGAGGAGGGTCCCGGTGCCGGCGAGCGAGTCGAGCAGTGCGCCGCGCACCGCTCGGGCCTGCTCCGGGTCGGTGTCGACGCAGCTGGTGAGGTCCGGGCGGGCCAGCTGGACCGGGTGGTGGACGCAGTCGCCGGTGATCAGCGCCGTCCCGCCGCCTCCGTCCAGCCGGACGGCGACGTGGCCCGGGGTGTGCCCGGGAGTGGGCAGCAGGCGCACGCCCGGGGCGGCCTCGGCCCCCTCCGCCGGGACGTCGACCGGGTCGAGCAGCCCCGCCTCCTCGACGGGGTCCACGGAGTCGCGGAACATCTGCCGCCGCGCCGCGTCCATCTCATACCCCCGCCAGAAGTCCCGCTCGGCCCGGGAGACGACGTAGCGGGCGTTGGGGAAGGTCGGCTCCCATGCGCCGGACCGCTCGAGGGTGTTCCAGCCGACGTGGTCGGTGTGCAGGTGGGTGAGGACCACCAGGTCGACGGAGTCCGGCGGGAACCCGGCGGCGGTGAGCCGCTCCAGGTAGCCGGTGCGCAGGCCGTTCCAGGCCGGGTTCGCCCGGGTCTTCCCGTTGCCGATCCCGGTGTCGACGAGGATCCGCCTGCCGCCCGCGACCAGCGCGAAGCCGTGGCTGTCCAGGCGGAGCAGGCCGTCGCCGCCGGCGTAGGCGGGGCGCAGCCACTCCTCCTCCGCGACCAGGTCGGGGGTGGCGCCGGGGAGCAGCCAGGGGCCGGTCGGCGGCGGGAGCGGGGTCTCGTCGATGCGGTGCACCCGCACCCCTCCCACATCCCAGAACGGTGTGCTCTCAGTCCGGCCGTGTCGCATGGGGAGGCCTCCTCCTGGTGGGCCGCGGCGGGTTGCCTCCGGTGACCCTAGGTCCCTACACTCCACTAACGCAAATATTTAGCTTTTACGGGCACCGCCCCGTTCTTCACCGACCGGAAGGGAAGACCCCCGCATGCCGGATGCACCGGATGGACCCGTACCGCCGGAGGCCGACCGGGACGCCCGGGTGGCCGCCGTCGCCGAGCACCTCCGCTCCGTCGTCGCCCTCCTGCACGAGCTCGACCTCGCCGACACCCCGCCCGCCGCCGCCTACCGCGCAGAGGAGGCCCGCACCGATGCGGCCCTATGAGCTCTCCCTCGCCGACGCCGCCGAAGCGGTGCGGGAACGGCGGCTCTCCCCCGTCGAACTGGTCGACTCGGTCCTGGAGCGGCTGGAGGAGGTCGAGCCGCACCTGGGCGCCTACGCCTCGGTCGACGCCGAATCCGCGCGCGCCGGGGCGCGGCGGGCCGAGCGCGAGGCCGCGGCCGGGCGGTTCCGCCCGCTGCTCGGCGTCCCCGTCGGCCTGAAGGACCTGATCGACGTCGCGGGCCGGCCCACCGGGGCGGGCTCGCGGGTCCGGGAGGGCCACCGCGCGCACTCCGACGCCGAGGTCACCAAGCGGCTGCTGGCGGCCGGCGCCGTCCCGATCGGGAAGACCCGCACCCACGAGTTCGCCTACGGGCTCATCACCCCGCAGACCCGCAACGCCTGGGACCGCGGCCGGATCGCCGGCGGCTCCAGCGGCGGATCGGCCGTCGCCGTGGCGGCGGGAAGCGCGACCTTCGCCCTGGGCACCGACACCGGCGGGTCGATCCGGGTGCCGTCCGCGCTGAACGGGGCCGTCGGCCTCAAGCCGACCTACGGCCTGGTCTCCCGGCACGGCGTGACCCCGCTCTCCTGGTCGCTGGACCACGTCGGCCCGATCACCCGCACCGCGCGGGACGCGGCCCTGGCGCTGTCCGTCCTCGCCGGACACGACCCGCGCGACCCGGCGTCGGTGCCCGCCCCCTCCGCGGACCTCCGCCCCGGGCCCGACCCGGACCTGACCGGACTGCGCGTCGGCGTGCCGCGCAACCACTACTTCGACCGGGTGGACCCGGAGGTGGAGGCCGCGGTCCAGCGGGCCGTCGCCCGGCTGGAGGAGCTCGGCGCCCGCACCGTCGAGGTCGAGATCCCGCTGGCCCGCTACGCCCAGGCGGTCCTGCACGGCCTGGTGGCCCCGGAGGCCGCCGCCTACCACGAGCCGACGCTGCGCACGGCGCCCGAGCTGTACGGGGAGGACGTCCGCCTCCTCCTCGAGGCCGGAGCGCGGCTGAGCGCACCGGACCACCTGCGGGCCCAGCGGGCCCGGACGCTGATGCGGCGGGAGTGGGCGCGGCTGCTGGAGGGGGTCGACGCGATCGCCGCGCCGGCCACCCCGGTGACCGCGGTGCGCACCGGGGAGGAGAGGCTCACCTGGCCCGACGGCTCGGCGGAGGCCGTCTCCGATGCCTATGTGCGGCTGTCGGCCCCCGCGAACGTCACCGGTGTGCCCTCGCTGTCCGTCCCGGTCGGCCGGGACGGGGCGGGGATGCCGATCGGGATGCAGCTGCTCGGCCGCCCCTTCACCGAGGCGGTACTGCTCCGCATCGGCCACGCCTACGAACAGGCCGAACCCGGCCCGGGAATCGCGCCGGTGCGCTGACCCCCTCCCGGGCCCCGCTCGGCCCGGGTTCGGCCGGGACGGGGAGCCGCCCGGCACGGCCGATCCTGAGGGCCGGGCCCGCTTCTCCGGCGAGATGGGCGCGGACTCCGGCCGGCTCATCGGCGTCGTGGCCGACACCGGCCGGCACCTGGAGAAACGCGGCATGTAGGGGGCTCGCCGACGGCGCCGGCGGCCCCTCATCGCGCACGCTCCGCACGGAGCACGGCCCCATCCGGCTGCACGCCCCCTGCGGCCGGGCGCAGAGCGGTCCCGAACCGCCCGCCCGCACGGTCCTTCCGGGTCCGCCGACCGCCTCCCGGGTGGTGCAGACCGCCACGAGCTCCGGGCGCGACCCGCCCGCGGCCCCTCCCCTGCCCTGCCGCGGGCATGCGACAGGGCGGCCTCCTCCCCCGATCCTTGCGCGAAATCTTTGCCTTAGAGTGTCGCCATGCCCAGCAAACCGACCGTACGCCCAGGTGGGCGCAGCGCCCGGGTCCAGCAGTCGGTCCATGCCGCCGTGCGCGAGCTGGTGGCGGAATCGGGCCGCGACGCCCTTACCGTGCCGCTCATCGCGGCGCGCGCCGGGGTCACCCCGTCAACGGTCTACCGCCGCTGGGGCGACCTGCAGGGGCTGCTCTCCGACGTGGCGGTGGAGCGGCTGCGCCCCGAAGCGCCCCCGGAGGACCTGGGCGGCTTGGCCGAGGACCTGGCGGCCTGGGCGGAGCTGTTCCTCGACGAGATGAGCTCCGCCCCCGGCCGGGCCTACATCCGCGACGCCCTGCTCGGCGACCCGGAGGGCGGCAACCCCGCCCTGTGCTCGTCCTATGCGGCCGAGCAGGTCGGGACCGTCCTCGCCCGCGCCGCCGCCCGAGGGGAGGACGCGCCCGGCGTCGAGACCGTCCTGGACCGGGTCGTCGCGCCGCTGATGTACCGTGTCCTCTTCCGCCCCGGCGGCCTCGATTCCGGATACGCCCGCGGCCTGGTCGCCGACCTGCTCACCACCTGGACGGCGGACCGCTAGCCCCGGCCGAGCGGTACCGGCCGGCCCCTGCGCCCCGGGAGGAACGGCGCGCAGGGGTCACTCCCGCACCGGCATCGGCAGCTCGGCCAGGACGCGCGTCCCTCCGCCCAGGCGGTCGGAGACCGTCAGGCGGCCGCCGACCGATTCGACGCGTTCGCGCATCCCGGCGATCCCCGACCCCGCACGCCCGCCGGGCGGGATCCCCCTGCCGTCGTCGTCGACCCGGACCACGAGGCTCTCCCCGACCGGCGCCACCATGAGTTCGCACCGCTCGGCCGCCGCGTGCCGGACCATGTTGCTCAGCGCCTCCTGGGCCACCCGGGTGGCCACCAGAACGACCTCTTTCCCGCATTCCGGCAGGTCGATACGGGCGTCCACGTCCACCCCGCTCATCCTCGCCGCCGCGACCAGTTCGCGGAGCGCGGCGGCGCCGCGCCCGCCCCCGTCGAGCGGGGCGCGGTCGCGCCGGCGCAGGGCCCGGACCAGGGCCTGCACCTCCTCCAGCGCGGCGCGCGAACGGTGCTCGATGTCCTCCAGGGCTTCGAGCATCTCCCCCTTGTCCGAATGCGAAACGGCGCGCGCGACACCCGCTTCGGCACTGATGGTGCTCAGCGCGTGCCCCACGATGTCGTGCACCTCGCGGGCCATGGCGACTTCCCGCTGCGCCTGCTCGAACTCGGCCCGCCTGCGCTCCGCCCGCCGGACCGCGCCGGCCCGCTCCGCCTCGCTGCGCGCGAGGAGCCAGGCGGTGCCGATCGCGCCGAGGCCGAAGACGACCCGCTGTACCGGGTCCCCCTCCGGCACGCTGATCCCCAGCATGAGGGCCGCCGCCACCAGGACCCCGACGGCGACGGGGCCGGCGGCACGCTTCCGGGACCGACCCTCCAGCGCCAGGGGGTACAGGCACCAGGCCGCCCCGATCATGGGGTCGGTGGTGGCCGACACCGCCCAGCCGGCCGCCGTGGCGCCGAGCGCCGCGGCCACCGCCGCCCCCGGCCGCCGCCACCGGAGCAGCATCGCGCACCCCAGGACCCCCGCCATCGAGGCGCCGAGCAGCCGCTGCCCTCCCCCGTCGAGGGCGAGGAGCGGAGGGACCCAGAAGACCAGTACGGCCGCCGCCGAAACGGCGGCCTCCACGAGCCGTGAGGCGGCGGAGCGCCGGCCCGGCGCGTCCCGGGGACCTGTTCCCACCCGTCTTCTCACGCGCCGGCCCCGGAACGGAGATCCGGACCGCACGACCGGCGTGCTAACATCCCTGCCCCCGATATCGGTGAACCGTTTCCACGGAGGGGAAATGAACGTGCGGGCATCGAATTCATCTTCCCCCACTCAGGCGGACGCCGCCTGTTTCAGCGCGGGCGGGGGCGGCCTTTCCTCCCGGGAAAGCATAGACGTTTTCATGGCCGACGACGACGCCGGATTCCTGCGCGTCTACGAGAGGTTCTTCGAGAAGGTCCCCGATTTGAACCTGGTCGGCTCCGCCGAAACCGGAAGAGGGCTGGCCGAGCGCCTGGCCGAAGTGGAACCGGACATCCTGCTGCTCGATGTCGAAATGCCGGGGCCGAGCGGCATCGAGGTCGCCCGCGACCTGCACCGGCGCTCCCCGGCGACCAGGACCGTGATGCTCACGGCGTTCGACCGCGACGAATACGTGCACGAGGCGCTGCGCTTCGGCGTATCCGGTTTCCTCCTGAAGAGCGCTTCACCCGTCCGGATACTGAGCGCCGTCCGGGCCGTCCACGCCGGGCACGCGTCGCTGGCGCTGGACGTGGCGTCCCGCCTGGCCGGCCTCCTGCCCGCCCGGGAGGACACCGGGCGGAACGGGGAGCGCCCGTCCTTCACCGAGCAGCAGGCGAAGATCTGCCGGCTCCTGGCGGCGGGGTACAGAAGCCAGGACATCGCGGACGAACTCCATCTGAGCAACGAGACCGTGCGGACGTATCTCCGGCGGATGTTCGAGAAGTTCGGGGCCAGGAACCGGACCCACCTCGTCGCCCTGGCCTATGAGGCGGGCGTCGTCCGCTGAGGCCGATCGGCCTTCGGGGGCCGGTTCCGCCGCGCGCGCCGCCAAGTGTCCGCTTTCGGGTGTCAGCACGGCGGCCCCCCGGGCGCGACGCTGGAGCCTGACGGAGAAAAGCGATCGACCCGAGGAAACCGGCGCCGATGATCGAAGTGAAGAACGTTTCAAAGAAGTACGGATCCAAGACCGCCGTCGACGGGGTGAGTTTCACCGCCGCCCCCGGGCGGGTCACCGGGTTCCTCGGTCCGAACGGGGCCGGAAAATCGAGCACGCTCCGCATTCTCCTGGGGCTCGACCGGGCCGCTTCCGGGACGGCGCTCATCGACGGCCGGCCGTACACCTCGATACGGCAGCCGCTGAGGACCGTCGGTGCGATGCTCGACGGAGCCTCGGCGGTCCCGGAGCGCCGCGGGGTCGACCACCTGCGCTGGATCGCCCGGTCCAACCGCATCCCGTCCCGGCGGATCTCGGAGGTCCTGGAGACGGTGGGCCTCTCCGAAGCCGCGAAGGTGCGGGTGGGCAAGTACTCCCTGGGCATGAAGCAGCGGCTGGGCCTGGCCGCGGCGCTGCTCGGAGAGCCGCGCGTCCTCGTCCTCGACGAACCGGTCAACGGCCTCGACCCCGAGGGCATCCGCGCCGTCCGCACGTTCCTGCGGCGGTACGCGGACCAGGGGAACACCGTGCTGCTCTCCAGCCACCTGATGGGCGAGACCGCGGAGACCGTCGACGACATCGTGGTCATCGACAAGGGCCGAATCATCGCGAACGGCACCCTGGGCGAGGTCACCGAAGGGCATGCCTCGCTCGAAGAGGCGTTCTTCTCACTGACCGGCAGCAGCCGATCCGGGCAGAGCCGGTGATCGGCGTGCCGGACGTCATCCGCTCCGAGCTGACGAAGGCCCTGACCCTCCCGAGCGTCTGGGTCATGACCGGCGCCGTCCTCGCGCTCAACGTCTTCTTCCAGTACCAGACCCTCGGTTTCAACATCGATACGGTCGCCGGTGTGCGCCCCGACGGGATGACCGAGGTCGACGGGCGGCTCGTCCACGCCGAAACCGAGCTCCGCCAGACGCTCGGCGTCAGCGTCTTCAATCCGGGCCTCCTCTTCCCGATACTCGGCGCGGTGATCGCCGGTGCGGAGTTCCGCGCCGGGCAGCTGGGACTGAGCGTGGTCGCCGTGCCCGACCGGACCCGCCTGGTCCTGGGCAAGTTCCTCGCCACGGCGGTCTACGCGCTCGCGCTCGGGACCGTGTGCATCGCCATCGCCTCGGCGTTCACCTACGCCGCGGTCAGGGACTGGAACCCCGGCATGCTGTGGAGCCCGGAAATGCTGGCCACCGAGGCCCGCCTGCTGCTGTTCACCGTCACGTTCACGCTGATCGGCACCGGGATCACCCTCATCGGCCGGCGCACGCCGGCCGGGGTCGTCGCGGTGGTGCTCCTGATCATGCTGACCATGGCGCAGGTCGTCGCGGTGGTCTCGCCCGCCGCGGACGCGTTCCTGCCGTTGAGCGCGGCGCGCAACCTCCTGCTGCAGGGTCGCGACGCGGGCGCCCCCCTGACCGGCGGCGCCGTGCACGGCGCGGCCGTCCTGGCCTCCTGGGCGCTGGCGGCCGCCGCCGCCGCGGCGCTGGCCGTCAAGAGGAGGGACGCCCGATGAGCACGGCGGCCGCACCTCCCGAGATCCGCCGGCGCGACGTCATCGCCGCGGAGGCCGTCAAGATCGCCACGGATCCGATCGCCATCGCCCTGCTCGCCGCCGCGGCGGCCGTGAACACCCTCCTGGCGGTGATCGACGCGTCGGGCACGACCTTCTACACCGGGGGCGCCCGGGAGCCGTCGACGCTCTCCTCCTTCGGCACCCTCATGCTCGCCCCGGTCTACGCGTTCCTGGTCCTGCCCGTGTACGCCGCGGCCGGCGAGTACCGCGGCGGGCAGCTCCGGATGAGCCTCACCGCAACGCCCGACCGGCGCGTTCTCCTGCTCGGGAAGGTGGCCGCCATGATCGCGGCGGCGCTCGCCGCCGCGGTCATCGCACTCGCCCCGGCGCGGCTGATCATCGGGGTCTCGGCAGGGCCGGGGGCCGGCGGGCTCCTCCTCGACCTCGGGCGCTGGGTCGCCGTGTACGTGCTCATGTCGGCCGTCGCCTTCGGCCTCGCCGGCCTTCTCCGCAGCGCGATCGCGCCCCTGGGGATCCTGGTCACCCTCCCCGTCGTCGTCGCCACCGGTGTCCTGCAATGGCCCGCGGGGCTCCGGTTCCTGCCCGACCAGGCGGCGCTGAGCCTGGTCGGGACCCCCGCCTACGACGTGCACGAACTCCCGCCGGGGACCGCCGCGCTCACCCTCGCGCTGTGGGCCCTCCTCTCTCTCGCCGGGTACGGGGCGGCCCTGATCCGGCGCGACGCCTGAACCGCCCCGGCCGCCCGGCGGACGCCCTGGCGGCCCTCGGCCGTGTACGGCGAGGGGGCGCGGGCGTCCAGGCGGACCCGGGCCGCGGCCTCCGGGCCGGCCTCGTCGGCGGTGCCGTTCTCCGGGATCGCCGGTGCGGGCCTCCCCGGGCCGGGGCTCAGCCCGCCGGTTCCGCCGCTTCGGGGCGGAAGCGGCGGCGGTACCGCGAGGGCGAGGTGCGGAACGCGGCGGAGAAGTTCTGCCGCATCGTGACGGCGCTCCCGAAGCCGCACTCCTCCGCGATCCTGTCCACGGGCAGGTCGGTGGTCTCCAGCATCCGGCGGGCCTCGTCCAGGCGCCGGGCGCGCACCCAGGCGGCGGGCGTCGTCCCGGCCGCCGCGCGGAACGCCCGGACGAACGTCCGCGTGCTCATCCGGGCGGCGGCGGCCAGCCGCCCGATCGGCAGCGGTTCGGCCAGGTGGTGCGCGGCCCACTCCATCGCCCGGGAGACCGCGCCGTCCTCGGGGCGCTCGGGCAGCGGGCGCTCGATGTACTGGGCCTGCCCGCCCTCCCGGTGCGGCGCGATGACCAGGCTGCGCGCGACCTTGCCGGCCGCCTCCGCGCCGAGGCGCGAGCGGACCAGGTGCAGGCAGGCGTCCAGCCCGGACGCGGTTCCCGCCGAGGTGAGGACGTCCCCGTGGTCGATGTAGAGCACGGACTCGTCCAGGGTGAGCTCCGGGTGGCGCCGCTCCAGGAGTCCGAAGAACCGCCAGTGCGTGACGACCGGGCGCCCGGCGAGCAGCCCGGCGTCGGCCACCGGGATCGCCCCGAGGCAGAGCCCGACGACCGTCGCGCCCCTGGCGTGCGCGGCCGTGAGCAGCGCGCGCACCCCGGCTCCGGCGGGGCGGCCGTCGGCGAACCAGGACGGCATGACCAGGACGTCGGCCGCGCCGGCGGACTCGGGGCCGCGGATGCCCCCGATCCGGTACCCCTCCTCGGTGCGGACCTCCTCCGGGCCGTCGCCGAACAGGAACGCCTCCCAGTCGCCGAGGCCCTGCCGGGCGACCTCGCCGAAGACCATCTGCGGGACGGCCAGGTGGAACATGGTGACGCCGTCGAAGGCGTGGATCCCGATCCGCACGTCCGCCCCCTCCTCTGGCGTGAACCCATCGTACATCGGCGTACGCGCCACTCGCCGTCCGGGGCGGAGCCCGCGAGCATGGATCCGGCGCCGCCGGCCGGCGGCGCCTCCACCACCGCTCCCCAGGGAGACCCCTTGTCCTCACCGCAGCGCGCCCTCGTCCTCATCGACGTCCAGCAGGAGTACTTCGGCGGACCGCTGGAGGTCCGCTACCCGCCGCACACCGAGTCCCTGCCCCGCATCGCGCAGGCGATCGACGCGGCCGGGGCCGCCGGGATCCCCGTCGCCGCGATCCAGCACTCCTCGGGCGAGGGGGCGCCCGTGTTCGACCCGTCCCGGCCCGGCTTCGAGCTGCACCCGGAGGTCGCCCGCCGCAGCACCGACCGGTGGAAGCGGGTCGTGAAGCGGTACGGCTCCGTCTACGCCGGAACGGACGTCGCCGCGTGGCTGCGCGGGCAGGGCGTCGACACCGTGACCCTGGTCGGGTACATGACCAACAACTGCGTGCTCGCCTCCGCGGTCGAGGGCGAGGGGCTCGGGTTCGCCACCGAGGTGCTCTCCGACGCGACCGGCGCCGTCGACCTCGCCAACGAGGCCGGCTTCGCCGGCGCCGAGGCGGTGCACACCACCCTCATGACCCTGCTCGCCTCGAACCTGGCCGCCGTCGCCCCGACGGACGCCTGGACCGAGGCCCTCGCCGCGCGGCGCCCCCTCGCCAAGGGCGACCTGGTCGGCTCCGCCACCGCGGGCGCCCGGCGCGCCTCCCGGGCCTGACCCGGGCCGCGGCCCCGGCCGCACCGGGGCTCCGGTGGGGACGGCGGAGAGGGCACCGCCGCTCACGGCTCCCCCGTCTCCGCCGGCCGGGCCGGGTCCGCGGCCCGTGCGGCGCCATCGGACCCGGGTGGAGCGGTGCCCGCCCCCTCGGCGGCCGGCGGCCCCGGGCGGGGCGGGCGCCGCTCGACGGCGCGGAGTGTGCGCTCGGCGAGGGCACGCAGATGGGGCGCGAGTTCGGGCGGGTCCAGCAGGGTGAAGTCGAAGCCCAGCACGGCGATCCGGTAGGCGAGGTACTCGGGGGTGTCCGGGGCGGTGCGCAGCCGGCACGAGGCGGCGTCGACCGGTTCGACGGTGCCCAGGGAGGCCGGCACCGCCTCGGCGACCCGGTCGGCCGGTGCGTGCACCAGCACCCGTGCACGGACCGTGTCGAAGGCGGAGGCCAGCCCCTGCTCGACCCAGTCGGCGGGGTCCGCCCCGCCGGGGAGGTCGCGCCGCGCCACCCGTCCGCCGGTGGCCCGGGGGCCGGTGACGCGGTCGGCCCGGAAGGTCCGCCAGTCGGCCCGGTCGCTGTCGAAGGCGACCAGGTACCAGCGGCGCCCGGCGGCCACCAGCCGGTGCGGTTCCACCAGGCGGCGGGTGGTCTCGCCGGTGCGGGAGCGGTAGCCGAACCGGAGCGCCTCGCCGGCCGCGCAGGCCGACGCCAGCAGGGCCAGGACGCCGGGGTCGGCCGCCGGCCCGCGCTGCGGAAGCACCGTCGCGGCCTCGGCGAAGGCCGCGACCCGGCGGCGCAGCCGGGACGGCAGGACCCGCTCCAGCTTGGCCAGCGCCCGCGGGGCGGCCTCCTCCACTCCGGCGACCGCGCCGCCCTCGGCGGTGCGCAGGCTCAGCGCGACGGCCACCGCCTCGTCGTCGTCGAGCAGCAGCGGCGGGACGGCCGCCCCCGCCTCCAACCGGTAGCCGCCCGCCGGGCCCCGGGTGCCGTGCACGGGGTAGCCGAGGGCCCGCAGCCGGTCGATGTCGCGACGGGCGGTGCGCGGCGTGGTGCCCAGGCGGTCGGCGAGTTCGGCCCCGGTCCACTCCCGCGGGGTCTGCAGCAGCGAGAGCAGGCGGAGCAGGCGTGCTGACGGATCGCGCATGGCCCCATGGTCTCGCGCGTATAGGACCCTGAACGGCCTAAATGACCTCTAGAGTCGGTATCACCGCAGTTCAGGGCGGCTTTCTCGTCGCCTGCACCCGGTCCGCCGACGGCGGTCCGGGGCGATTCCGACCACACCGACAGAGGAGCTCCGATGGAGATCGCCGTTCTGGGGACCGGTGCGGGCGCCCGCGCCCACGCCGCCCGGCTGACCGAGCTCGGCCACCGGGTCACGGTGGGCACCCGCGACCCGCGGGCGACGCTCGCCCGCACCGAGCCCGACCTGATGGGCACCCCGCCCTACCCGGTCTGGCAGCGGGAGCACCCGGGGATCCCGCTGGAGACCTTCGCCGGCGCCGCGGGCGCGGGCGAACTGGTCATCAACGGGATCGACGGCGCCAACGCGCTCCGGGAGCTCACCGCCATCGCCGACCGGTTGGCCGGGAAAGTGCTCATCGACTACGCGGTGCCCTACGTCTACAACCCCGACATCGAGCACAAGTGGACCACTCCGTGGGGGTGGATGCCGCGGCTGGACCCGGTGGACACCGACAGCCTGGCCGAGCGGATCCAGCGCGCCCTGCCCGGGACCGGAGTGGTGAAGACCTTCGTCACCCAGGAGCAGGAGACCGTCGTCCACCCGGAGCGGGTCGGCGGCGGCGAGCACACCATGTTCGTCTCCGGGGACGACCCGGAGGCCAAGGCCGCCGCCACCGACCTGCTCCGCCAGTACGGCTGGACCGACGTGCTCGACCTGGGCGGGCTGGCCTGCGCCCGCGGCCAGGAGATGTACGGCCACCTGCACACCGCGATCGGCCTGGCCCTGGGCGCGCCCTTCGGCGTCCGGGTCGTCCGCTGATGTCCGCGCGCACGGCGGGGGGAGCGGCGGGCGGGGAGCCCTCGGAGCCGATCGGCGCCGCCATGATCTGCGTGTCCTGGGACTGCCCCGACCCCCGGGCCGGCGCCGCGTTCTACCGGGAGCTCACCGGGTGGGACGTGCTGGCCTCCGAGGACACCCACGCGGTTCTGGGCGACGGCCCCCGGATGATCACCTTGGTCCGCAAGGACGACTACCGGCCGCCGTCCTGGCCGGAGGAGGGGCCGGTCCCGATGCGGTTCCACCTCGACTTCGCCGTGCAGGACGTGGACGCGGCCGTCGAGCGGCTGCTGGCGCTCGGCGCGACCCGCCCCGGCCACCAGCGGGCCGGGCACGGGATCACCGTGCTGCTCGACCCCGCCGGCCAGCCCTTCTGCATCGGCCCGGCGCAACCGCGTTGACCTGCGCTTCCCCTGCGCGGCGAGCGCGTTCCGGCGGGGATGCGGATCGCCGCCGGCCCGGAAGGCGAGGCGCCCCGCCGGCGAGTGCCGGCGGGGCGCCTCGTCGGGGCCGTCCCTGCTCAGCTCCGGGCGCCGACCAGGTCGGCCTCCCGGTCCTGCGAGCCGGTCCGCTCCTCGGCGGGCGCGGAGCGGCGCGGGCCGGTGATGCCCTGTTCGGCGGCGAGCTCCATGACCACGCGCGGGCCGGTCCACAGGGTCGGCAGCAGGATGAAGCCGACCGGGACCGCGGCGACCACGATGAAGGACTGGAGCGCGTCCACCCCGCCGTCGCCGACGCCGAGCAGGGCGGCGCCGGCCAGCCCCATGCCCAGGCACCAGAACAGCCGGACCCACCTGGAGGGGTCGCCGCCGCGCGTGCTGGACGTCGAGATGGTGTAGGACATGGTGTCCATGGTGGAGGCGAAGAAGATCAGCGACACGGCCACCATGATCACGCCGAGCACCGCGGTGTAGGGCAGCGCCTGGACGATGGACATGGCCGCGGCCGGCAGGCCGTGCTCCGCGTAGGGGCCCGAGACCACGCCGGGCTGCTGCCGCTCCAGGTAGAGGCCGGTGCCGCCGAGGGCGCTGAACCACACGTTGGTGACGACCGCGGGGAGGACGGTCGCGCCGACGAAGATGTCGCGCACGGTGCGGCCGCGGGAGATGCGGGCGATGAAGATCGCCATCATCGGCGCGTAGCCCAGGAACCAGCCGAAGAAGAACACGGTCCAGTAGGCGAGCCACTCGGTGTCGCCGCGGAACAGCGACATGGTGGCGAACTCGCGGACGTAGACCGCGGTCGCCTGCAGGTGCGCGTCGACCACGAACGCGGCCGAGCCCAGGGCGACGATGGCCAGCACGAGCAGCAGCGCGACCCAGACGTTGATCCTGCTCAGCAGCTGGATCCCGCGCGAGATCCCGCTGAGCAGGGAGACCGCGGCGACCGCGGTGAGGGCGAGGATGATGCCCGCCTGGACGGCGTAGCCGTCGGGGGTGCCGAAGAGGGTGCCCGACATGTAGGAGACCTGCAGGCCGAGGAAGCCGAGCGGCCCCACGGTGCCGGCGACGGTCGCCACGACGCAGGCGATGTCGGTCGCGGTGCCCAGCCAGTGCGTCCGGACCCGCTCGCCCATCAGCGGGTAGAGCAGCGTCCGCGGGCGCAGCGGCATGCCCTTCTGCACGCCGTGCATCATGACCAGGGTGGCGAGCGAGCCGCCGATGGCCCAGGCCGCCAGGCCCCAGTGGGTGAAGGTCTGGGCGAGCGCCACGGCCACGTCGGCCATCGGCCCGTCCAGGGAGTCGGCGTACTGCGGCGGGGCCTCGGTGTAGTGGGCGATCGGCTCCGCGGCGGCCCAGAACACGCCGCCGGCCGCGAGCAGGGTGGTCAGCACCATGGCGACCCACTTGAAGCGGCTGAACTCGGGCTTGCCGGTGCCGCCCATGCGCACCCGGCCGTACCGGGAGAAGGCGAGCACCGCGGAGACCGCGACGGTGGCCGTCAGGAGCAGCTGCCAGAAGGCGCCGAACCAGTCGGCGGACCAGGCGAACGCGGCGCTCACGGCCGATCCGGTGCGGTCGGGCGCGATGAGGGCCGCAGCGACGAAGGCCGCGAGCAGGCCGCCGCTGACGGCCATCACCCAGGCGTCCGCGCGCCCGGTTCGGGGCAGGGGCGAACGCCGCTCGTCGATCGTGGTGATTGGAGGACACTCCTCGGGGTCCGTCCGCGACCGGAAGGGCGCATCGGTCGGCGGACGCCGGCACGCGGCCGGTGACAGGCAGGGAAAGCAGGATGCTTCCGGCAAAACGCCCATGGTAGCCGCAGCAGTCCGGCCGCAGCGGGTGGCGCGTTTCACCCTCCCCGTTCCCGCCCCGCCGACAAGGGGATCCGCTCCGACGTGCCGTATCCCACCCGCCCGGCGCGTTTCGCCGCGTTCCGGCCCGCGCGGCCCGGCGGGCGAGCCCTGGTCAGAGGGCGCCGGAGGCGCGGCCGGGCACCGGGGCCGGGAGGCCGCCCGCCGCCCCGGCGGCCCCTCGGCCGGCCCCGGCGCCCTCCACCCGGTCGAAGGCGGCGGGGCCCCGGTGAGCGGCGGCAGGGGCGCGGCCAGGGGCGCCGCCGCGGCGCGGCCGACGCGGCGGAGGCGGAGCGGAAGGCCCGCTCGGGCGCCGGGGCGCGGCCCGGCCGCGCGCCGCCACCGCCCCCGATGCCCGAGGGCTGCGGGACCCCGCCCCTCCCCTGGCGGTCGGCCGGGGCGGGGCGGCCGATAATCCGGTGACCGCCGGAACCCCCGCTGCTAGCCTCGGGGCGGGCCGGCCGCGGGACTCCGGTGCGACTTCCGGATCTCGCCTATGAAGCGGTCATCACGCAGTTCGCCCCTCTCTTCCCCGGCCGGCCCCCACCGATCAGCGGAGCAGCCATGACCGACACCTATGCCGACCTTCTGGCCTGCGAGGACGTTCTGAGCTTCGCCAACGCCGCGATCAGCGGCACCGGGCAGCGGGAGTTCCTCGGCGGCGCCGGCGAGCAGCGGCTCACCCTCGACTTCCTCCACGCCTACGTGCGCGTCAACTACCGGGACCTGTACGCGGCGGCGCTCGCCCTGGACGTCAACGACCACAACGCCGCGCGGATCGTGCACGGGCTGCTCTCCGAGCCGGCCGCGCCCGGCGGCACCGCGCTGCCCGAGGAGGGCGCGCTGATCGCCCGCCGCCTGGCCGACCTGCCCCCGCAGCGCGCCTACCGGCTGTTCCGCCGGCTCGCCGCCGACCGGGTCAACAACCGCCGCACCCGGGCCGTCATCGCCCAGTGGCTGCGGAGCCGCCCGGACCTGGCGTTCGACGCGGTCAAGTACCGCGCCGGGCTCACCGCCGCCGCCCGCCACGCCCACCTGCGGCTGCCCGGCGAGCTCGCGGACTTCTGCTTCACCTCCGCGCGCCGCACCCGCCCGTTCTCCACCCCGCTCCTGGAGGCCTACCGGGCCGCCCACCACAGCATGGAGGCCGCCTACGCGCTGCCGCTCACCGTGGCCGAGGGGTTCGCCGCCCGGCACGGCGTGCCCCGGAACCGGTTCCTGGAGCGCGCCCGCGCCTCGGCGACCTCCGGCGAGCTGCTCCGGATGGACCGCGGCATGCGCGAACGCGCCCTGCCCACCGGCTACGACCTGTCCCGCGCCGACCTCACCCGGCTCTGCTCCTACGTGCTCGCGCTGCCGATCCGGGAGCGCGAGGAGCGCCGCGCCGAGCTGACCGGCGCGCTGCGCGCCTCGGCCCGGCGCACCGCCGGCGCGCACGCCGGCACCTGGGGCCGCACCGCGGCGGTACTGGACGACAGCTACTCCTCCTTCGGCTCCCCGGTGAAGCGGAACCGCCCGCTGGCGGTGGCGCTGGCCTGCCACTTCCTCATGGCCGAGCTGTCCGCCGGCTACAGCGCGCACTGGCTGTCCGGGCGCACCGACGCGCTCACCGCCCGCCCGCTGGGATCCAGCCCGCTGGCCGAGCGGATCCTGGACGCCCTGGACACCCGGCCGGAGCGGCTGGTCATCGTCTCCGACGGGCACGACGACTGCCCGCCGGTGCCCGCGGCGCTGCTGGACGCCTGGCGCACCCGCGTCGACCCGGGCCGGACCGTCTCCGCGGTGCACCTCAACCCGGTGCTCGACGCCGGCCTGCTGGGCACCGCCCCGGTCTCCGCGTCGGTGCCCACGGTGGGCATCCGCGACGCCGCGGCGCTGCCGTCCCTGGTCGAGCTGGCCCGGTTCGGCGAGGGCGCCTCCGGTCTGGCCGACCTCCGCGCCCACCTGGACCGGCGGGTCGCCGCCTACATCGCCGCCCCCGCGGCCGGGGCGCACCTTCCGGGATGACCCCCGGCCGCCGAGACGCCGAGACGAGGAGGCAGGAGCCCGTGACCGCCATCGACACCACCGGCCTGCACACCGGCACCGCCCAGGTGCGCGGGGCGGTGCGGCTGGTGCCGCTGCTGCGCCCGGCCCCCGTGCACGGGCTGCGCCTGCACCCCGCGCTGACCGGCGCGGACGCGGCGGTGGTCGGGGCCGGCCGGAGCCCCCGCTACACCGCGTTCGTACCGCACGCCTACGTCGCCTCCTGGGACGGCGACGAGGGCCCGTCCGCCGCCTACGGCACCCGGCTGTCGGCCGCCGGGGACGGCGCGGAGGCCCAGCCGCCGCCGCGGGTCCGGGTGGCCCGGCTCCGCCGCCAGGTGCAGCGCACCGCCCGGTCCCGGCTGCGCTTCCTCCCCCTGCACCTGGCCATGGAGGGCCTGCTCAGCCTGCACTTCGGCGGCCCGGACACCGCCTGGCAGGAGTGGTCGCGGGACACGCTGCGGCGCGGCCTCTCCCCCCGCGAGGAGGCCTCCTACCTGGGGCTGTCCGTGCCGGGCATGGCGGAGGCGCTGCGCACCTTCGAGATCGTGCCCGGCCAGTGCGGGGTCGCGCTCTACGTCGGCGACGAGCTCGCCTCGGTCTTCGCCGTCCCGCACCCCGAGGACTACCGGCTGCTCCACCCCACCCTGGTGCTGGACATGTTCGGCGAGGCGGTCTACCGCAACGCGCTGTTCGCCGGGACCCCGCCCGACCTGTACGCGCCGCTGCGCACCCGCGGCGTCACCGGCCTGGCGGGGCTGCGCGCCGCGCTGGCCGAGCAGCGGGCCTCCTGGACCGCCTTCCACGACGGGGCGATGCTCGCCCCGCTCACCGACCCGGAGTACGCCTTCACCCGGGTGTACCGCCTGGGCGGGTTCACCCTGTGGCGGTTCCTGCCGCCGTTCGACCCGGCGCGCGCCAACCACATCGGGGAGGCCGTCACCGACGCCGAGGGGCGGACGGCGTACCTGAAGACGTTCGCGCTCTCCGCGGCGCAGACCCGGCGCGGGTACCTGATCAGCCGGCTGGCCGCGGCCGACTGGCGGCTCGACGGCGCCGCGGCCGGCCTGGGCACCGACCGGCGCGGCCTGATCTCCCGGCTGGAGCGCGCCGGCCTGGAGCACCTGCTCCGCCGGGACGTCCTGGACCGGTACCGGGCGGGCCGCACCGCCCCCTGAGGCCGCCGCGCTCCTCCCCGCCCTCCGGGGCGATCTCGGCGCTGCGGCCTCCTCAGCGCGCTGAGGGGGCGGCGACGCCGGGATCACCGGCCCTGAGGGCCGCCGGCGCGGCCGGCCGGGCGGCTCAGTCCTGCTGCTGCCCCTGCATCGTCCCCTTGATGCCGGAGATCCGGTTGAGCTCGTCGAAGCCGACCGTGGCGGTGAAGCCGGGGAAGGAGAAGTGGAAGCTGCCGTCCTCGGGGGCGACGGCGGCGCTGAGCCCGCGCCGCTGCGCGTAGCTCCACAGGGCGCGCCGGTGGTCGTGGAGCCGGAGGGCCAGCCCCTGCTGGAGGACGCGCATCACCCGGGCCGGCTCGGGCGCCGGCAGCCGGAAGTCGGGGTGCTCGATGAGGAAGGCGGCCCGGGTGCCCCCGCCGATGTCCCCGGTGTAGGAGGTCCAGTTCCCGGTGATCGCCTTGGCGGCCTCCAGGAAGACCGAGGCGACGAGGTTCGGATCGCCCTGGGCGCCGGGGAGCCGGCCGAACGGGATCTCCGCGTCGGCCAGCTCCGCGATGCCGTACTTGGCGCCGAAGTCGCGCAGCGAGGCGGAGAGCTCGGTGACCGGCTCGGGGATGGAGGAGTTGGCCCACGCCCACAGCCACGACCCGGGGCCGGGGGCGGCGCTGCCCAGCAGGTGGAAGCGGGTGCACTGGATCGGGCGCTCGCCGTCGAAGCCGAACCGCTGCTCCTGCAGGTCGACCGACCAGTTGTGCGCGCCGAGCACGTCCTCCAGGTGCAGCTGGTGCTCCAGGGAGAGGAAGGCGGCGTCGTCGAGGATGTTCGCCAGAGTGAGTGTGTTCTGCACGCGGCGCAGACTACCGGCCCCTTCCGACATCCGGCCGCTCCGGGGACGGGCTTCCGTTCCGCTCCTACCGGCCCTGCGGCCCGCCCCTCATGCGCTCGGCGGGCGACCGGCCTCCCATGCGGCCGCGAAGAAGTCCCTTGCGAATTCGTAGAGGGCACCCGGGAACGGAGCCCTTATGCAGGGAGAATCCCGGCCGTGCTCCTCTTCCTGGTAGAAGGTTATGAAGGCGGTCCGGTCGGTGAGGACGATCCGGAACATATTGGGAAGTTCATAGAAGCGGATCTGCACATCCCCCTGCTCCTCCCCGAGTTCGGTGAGGTAATGGGCGTTGGTCCGCACCTGCTCCGCCAGCATCCCCTCGTAGAGCCCGGGGTCCGATCGGCGCACGGCGGATTCCCTGCGGTACAGCCAGGAGCCCCGGCCTCCGTCAGGGTCGGGGAGGAGGAAGCGCACGCTCTCCAAACGGCCGCCCTGCCAGGCCCGGGCGAGCGTTCCGCGGGTGAACTCGCTCCCGCGCCCGGCCGCCACCTTCAACCAGCGGGCGCATGACACCTCCTCCACCACATCGGCCTCGGCCTCCCTCTGGTGCGGGTAGAAGCGGTCGATCCCGACCCCGACGGCCCTGGCGAGCAGGCGCACCCCGACCCTCCGCACATGGCGGGAGAGCATCCAGGTCGCGGCGACGGCGACCAGCGAGGCCATAAGGGAACTCAGAACTCCGACGATGAAAGACGCCACGTCGACCCCTCGGTCTGAAGCGAGGCCGCGGACCGCCCGCCTCTGCGAGGGAGGGGCCCGCGGCGGGTCCGGTTCCGCGCGGGAGGCGGGTCAGAGGAGGTAGGGGATGAGCCCTCGCACGGCCGAGGCCGCGTTCCGCGCCGCCGCCGCGTGGTGGCCGTCGGCCTTCCGCCGGTCGGCGTGGTCGCTGATCCCGCGCACGACCACCCAGCCCGGTGTCCGGCCGGACCCCACCGAGTTCTCCTGGCAGAACTGGCTGAGCCCGCCGGCCTCCATGTCGACCGCGAGGACCTTGTCGTTGTAACCGTGCAGGAAGCGCCGGTTCTCGTTCCCCGCATCCGCGATCACGGCGTCCCCCGAGCCGATGGGCCCGTGGTGCGCCTTGAACCCGCTCTCCCGGTCTTCCCCGGCGAGCGAGGAGGAGAGGAGCGCGGGTTCGCCGTGCTCGGTGAAGAACGCGTTGACCGAGTGCAGGACATCGGCCGGGGCCTCTCTCTCCTCTCCCCGGTGGCGCGTTCCTTGCGCGGTCTCCTTGCGCAGGTCGTAGTAGACGACCCTGGTCGCGACGACGACGTCTCCGAGTCCGACACCGCCGTGCACGCCGCCGCCGATCCCGACCAGGGCCAGCAGGGCCGGGTCGTAGTGGCCGCGCAGGTTCCCCAGCGCCCCCATGCAGGCGCGCTGCCCCTGCCCGATCGTCTGCACCGCCACGACCCTGGCCGGCCTTCCGCCGGCCGGGACCTCCCCGGTGTAGAAGAACGGCCGGCGCGGCCCCTCCTCGTCGCGCTTCAATCCGAGCGCCCTGATCAGTTGGGCGGTCTCTTCACTGAGCACGGTCACGATCCCGATGTCCCACCCTTCTCGGGGCATCTGGAGGGACGGCTGCTCGCTGCTCTCCGGGAGGCGGCCGCCGACGTTCACCGTCGCCCCGTCTCCGACGGCCGAGTTGGTGACGTTTCCGGAACCGTAATTGACCACACCGCTGTTGCCGACGATGCGCTTCACCGCGCTCAGTCCTTCCTCTTCTCGTCCCCGCCAGGGCTCTGCTCGCCCTGCCCGGAGTTGACCTGGGCGTTCCGACCGGACGCATAATTGGTCTGGTTGTTGTCCCCCATGTTGAACACGCCTTTGTTGATGATCCGGACGGCGGCTTCGGAGAATTCAGAGGTGTCGACCCCCTTCTCCTCCAGGAAATCCTCGACGGTGGAGACGATGCGCTGCTCGACCACCTTGGTCCGGGCGAACACCGCCTCCTGATCCCCTTTGCCGACGTCCCGCCATTCCTGGGCCGCCTCCTCTCGCGCGCTGAAGCGGGTTCCGACCGCGATCCAGCGGACCGGGCGCAGAGTGCGGTCCCTCTGCGCCCAGAGCGCGGCCGCGATCGTGAAAGGGAGCTCGGCCAGACGTACGACCCGCCATGCCCCGGTGAAGAGTTCGGCGACCCCCTTGACCGCGGACCACAGGACCGCGGCCTTACCGACCTCCGCGTAGGAGTCGATCCGATGGAAGGCCTTGGGCGTCCGCCCGAGGGCGCAGGCGGAGAAGCCGATGCTGAGCGCCCTTCCCTCGACGGTCACCGCGACCAACGCCGTGGTGAACAGCTCCCCGCCCTCAGTGGGGACCGTCACCTCCAGGTAGTGGCGGACCGGCCCCCGGGGCCTGTCGATGACCGCGCCGAAGTCCTCCTCCCCCGGCCCCGTCAGGACCAGGCGCCGATCCGCGGAGGCGTCGATCTCGGACACGCAGAGCCGATCGGAGACCTTGAGTCCTTCCAGCCGGACGGCCTCGGCGTCGTCCTCCAGGCTCCGGAACGCCTGTTTCAGGTGGTCGACCAGCTCGTGCGCGGCGAAAGGGGGGTGCTCGTACTCCCGCCGACGATGCTGCTTCCCCTCGTCCTCTTCGCGGAGCAGGGGAACGGTCAGCGGCGAAGGCCAGTAATGTGCGAGCTCACCGCATCCGGTGAAGAGCGCCATCTCCTCCCGGTTCTTCAACACGTCCAGCACTTCGTCGCCGGCCTTGCGCTCCCAGCGCCGGTAGACCGCGCAGTGGTGCCGCTGCTGCTCGCCGACGGCCTTCTCCCGCGGGAGCAGCCGCCCGGGCCTGAGCCCCTCCCCGGCGTGTACCCGGTTGATCAGAAGCTGCCGTACCGTTCCGACCAGCAGGCCCGCCCCCGCCAGCACCCCCAGGAGCGTTCCCAGGGCGCCGAGGGCATCTCCCGGCCGCTGGTCGGCGGCGACGCAGGCCGTCAAGAGCACCCCGGCGATACCGAAAGCGCCGATGCGGATCGCGCGGAGCTGGCGTTTCCTCTTCTCGTAGTCGAGATACCTGCCGGACCTGGTGCCCTCCTCTCGTTCCAGCCAGTCCTCGGCCGTTCGATCGACGTGCAGCCGCAGGGTGTCGTAGCCGGTGAGGACGGTCAGCCGGAGCAGTACCCCCGCCGCGAGCACGCAGCCCGCCATGATGGCGGCGAGGACCTGGCCGAGGAGTACCGCGCAGAGCAGGACGGCCGGGACGCAGGCCAGTAGCGCGTTCTCCAGCGCCCAGGCGTACCAGGCGTGCCTGACGACCGGGACCAGGTCGAATCCGTACGACGGGGCCACGCGCCGGTAGGGCGCGTTGTGGACCCTGCGAATGATCCGGTCCCGAAAGCGCCGGTGGAAGTAGACACCGGCGCACATGTGCCGCGTGGCCGCCGTGCCCCTGTCCGCCGTCCGGGCCTTCTGCCGCTCTGGCAGAACGTGGGTCTCGCCCATGTGCTCCCCTTGATGGACACACTTAAGGTCGAAGTGACCGTAAGCCGGAGGATAGCTTCTAGTCAAGATGACCTTTAGGAGGTGGCCATGGGCGGTCAAGCCGATCGCAGAGCAGAGCACGAGCAGGCCGCGGTCACCGTCGACCTGGTGATCCTCACGATCCGCAGCGACGAACTGCACGTGCTGCTGATCGAGCGGGGGAAGGAGCCCTTCGCCGGGATGCCGGCCCTTCCCGGTGGCTACGTGCGGATCGGTGAGCCGCTGGACGACGCCGCCCGGCGCGAGCTGGTCGAGGAGACCGGCGTGGACGACCACCGGCTCCACCTGGAGCAGCTCCGCTCCTACGGGGATCCGCAGCGCGACCCGCGCGGCAGGGTGGTGACCGTCGCCTACCTGGCCCTCCGGCCGGACCTCCCCGTCCCCAAGGCCGGCACGGACGCCAGCGCCGCGGCATGGATCCCGGTCGAGGAGGCGCTCGCCGAAGCGGATTCACTCGCCTTCGACCACGGGCTGATCCTGCAGGACGCGCTGGAGAAGGCCCGGACCAAGCTGGAGTACACCACCGTCGCGACGGCGTTCTGCGTGGAGCCGTTCACCGTGAGCGAGCTGCGCCGGGTGTACGAAGCCGTGTGGGGCGTCGCTCTCGATCCGAGCAACTTCCGCCGGAAGGTGACCCGGGCCGAGGACTTCCTCGAGGCCACCGGCGAACGGCGGACACTCGACACGGGGCGGCCGGCCGCGCTCTACCGGAGGGGAGGGGCCGAGCTGCTGGCCCCTCCCCTGCACCGGCCCGAGCACGCGTCGAGGGGGCGGCTCCCCGCGTTCTGACCTTTCTCCCGGTCAGGCCGCAGCGGCCAGGCCGGCCAGGGTGGCGGCGGAGATGAAGAGGGTCGCGGCGCCGCCGAGGAGGAGGGGGCGGCCGCCGGTGCGGGCGAGGGTGGGCAGGTGGACGCCGGTGCCCATGGCGAACAGGCCGGCGGAGAGCAGCACGGTCTGCAGCACGGCGCCGGCCTCCAGGAGCGGGGCGGGGAGCAGGCCGCTGCCGCCGAGGGCCGCGGCGGCGAGGAAGCCGACGACGAAGAGGGGGACCAGGGGCGGGCGGCGGCCGGAGGCCGGGGCCGTGCCGCGGGTGCGGGTCCACAGGCCGAGGGCGACGATGAGCGGGGCGAGCAGCACCACCCGGGTGAGCTTGACGATGACGGCGGCGGCCAGGGCGGCGGAGCCGACCGCACCGGCCGCGGCGACGACCTGGCCGACCTCGTGCACGCTGGCGCCGATCCACATGCCGGTCAGGTCCGGGCCGAGGCCGAGCAGGCCGGCCAGCGCGGGCAGCAGCGGCACCGCGACCGTGCCGTACACGGTGACCAGGGCGACCGCGGCGGCGACGTCGTCATCGTCGCCGCCGACCGTGTCGTTGACCGCCGCCACCGCCGACGCACCGCAGACCGACACCCCGGCGGCGATGAGCAGCCGCCGCCGCGGACCGATCCCCAGCACCCGGCCCAGGGCCGCGGTCGCGACGAAGGTCGCCGCCAGCGCTCCGGCGACGACCAGCAGCACCGGCCACCCCAGGGCCAGCACGTCGGGCAGGGAGAGGCTCAGGCCGAGCAGCACGATGCCGGCCCGCATCGGCGTCCGGGTCGCCGCCTTCAGCCCCGGCCGGGCCGCCTGCGGCAGCAGCCCGGTGTTGGCCAGCACCGCTCCGAGCAGCAGCGCGACGATGAGGGCTCCGGCGGCGGGCAGCAGGGCGTGCACCGCCATGGCGGCCGCGACGCCCGCGGCGGCCACCCCGAGCCCGGGCAGCAGCGGGACCAGCCGGCGCGGAAGGAGGCGCACCGCGGCGCCGCGGGTCCGCGGGCCGGGAACTCCTGGCGAATCGGTCTTCTGGGTCATGTCCACCACACTTCCGGCGTCCGTGCCGCTCCGGTAGGGAGCGGTTCCGGGGCGGGTCATGCGGTGACTGCATGGCCGCCGCCCGCCGGGGCGAGGGCCGGGACCGCTCACCCGGAGCCCGGGCCCGGGCCGGGCGGGGCGGGCGGGCCGGACGGGAACGCACACCCGCACCCGACCCGGGCACGCCCCTCCCCGCACGCCCGGGAGGCGCACCGCCCCGGCACCCCGCACCGGCGGACGATCCCAGCGGAGACGCAGGCTCGAGCGCCCCGCCCCCCGCGCCCGGCCCGCCGCGGGGAGGCGCTCCGCCCCGAGGCGCGCACGGGCGGACGGGACCACCGGCACCGGGGCCGGCCGGACGGGAACGCACGCCGCCCCTCGGTCCGGACGCCCGCCGGGACCCGCCGGGCGGGCGTATCATCCCCGGGTCGGGGCGCACGGGGCGCTCCGCCGAGCGGAGCGGACGCGGTCGCGGGGAAGGGGGCGGTGTGGGGTCCTCCTGGCCCGATCTCGCCAGTCTGGAGCTGTTCCTGCTGGTGGTGGAGGAGGGCAGCATCGGCAAGGCCGCGGCGCGGACCGGGCTCACCCAGGCGGCGGCGAGCCGGCGGCTGGACACCCTGGAGCGGGACCTGGGGGTGCCGCTGCTGGTGCGCGGCGCGGGCGGGTCCCGGCCGACCGCGCAGGGGCGGACCGTCGCCGACTGGTCGCAGGCGGTGCTGTCCGCCGCGCGCGACCTCACCGGGGGCGTGGCGGCGCTGCGCCGCGAGCGCAGCGCGACGCTGCGGCTGGCCGCCAGCATGACCGTGGCCGAGTACCTGGTCCCGGGCTGGCTGGCGCGGCTGCGCGAGCACTCCCCGGAGGTGGAGGTCGCGCTGGAGGTGCTCAACTCCGAGGGCGTCGCCGAGCGGGTCCGCGGCGGCGCGGCCGACCTGGGGTTCGTGGAGTGCCTGGACCCGCCGCCCGGCCTGGGGTCGCTGCTGGTCCGGCACGACCGGCTGGTCGCGGTCGCCGCCCCCGGCCACCCGTGGACCCGGCGCCGGCCGCCGCTGCCCGTGCGCACCCTGGCCGGGACGCCGCTGGTCACCCGGGAGCCCGGATCGGGGACCCGGACCACCCTGGAGCACGCGCTCCGCCGCTCCCTGGGCACCGGCCCGGCGCCGCCCGCGCTGGAGCTGCCGTCCAACGCCGCGGTGAAGGTGGCGGTGCAGAGCGGCGCCGCCCCCGCGGTGCTCAGCGAGCTCGCCGTCGCCGCGGAGCTGGCCGACGGCCGGCTCCGCGAGGTCCCGGTCGCCGGCATCGACCTGCGCCGCCCGCTGCGCGCCGTGCACCGCCCGCGCTCCCGCCCCTCCCCGCCGGTCCAGGCGCTCACCCGGATCGCCGCCGAACGGCTCTGATCCGCCCCGGGGGCCGGGCCTCCCCTCCGGCGGCGGTCCGGGCCGGCGCCGGCGCCCATCCGCCTCGGCGGTACGGGGTCCGGGTCTCGGTGAGGCCGCCGGCGATCCGGCCGGCGCTCCCGGTTCCTCCACCGCTTTCCGGGATCTTCCGGGATCGCGGAAGGACGCGGCCGAAGCAGGCCCGGGGCGGTTCCGCACGCGCCTCGGCGGTAGGGGCCGGCGCGGGCTCCGCAGGCCGCGGCGGCGGCGCCTCCGGTGCCTCCGCCGCCTCCCGAGACCGCAGAGGGGACCGGCCGGGGCGTCCTCCCCCTCCCGTGCCGGCGGCGGCTCGGCCCCGCCGGGGCCGGCGCGGAAGGAGGCGGGGGGCGAGGGGCGTCCGGCGCCGGGATCCCCTGCCCCGCCGGGGATCTAGAATTCCGGGACCTGTCTCCGACGAACGATGGGACCCCCCGATGACCGACTCCTCCGGCGCCGCGCGGCGGCCGGTGATCGACAGCAGCGTGCCGCACTCCGCCCGGGTCTGGAACCACTGGCTGGGCGGCCGGGACAACTACGCGGTGGACCGGGAGGTCGGCGACCGCCTGAAGGAGATCGTGCCCGAGGCGGTGGTCAGCGCCCGCGCCGACCGCGAGTTCCTCGCGCGGTCCGTGCGGCACCTGGTGGAGCGGGAGGGGGTGCGGCAGTTCCTGGACGTGGGGACCGGGCTGCCCACAGCGGACAACACCCACGAGGTCGCGCAGGCCGCGGACCCCTCGTGCCGGGTCGTCTACGTGGACAACGACCCGCTGGTGCTGGTGCACGCCCGAGCGCTGCTGGTCGGCACCGGGGAGGGCGCCACCGACTACGTCCACGCCGACGTGCACGAGCCCGAGGCGGTCCTGGAGGCGGCGCTGCGCACACTCGACCCCGGCCAGCCGACCGCGGTGGTGCTGTCCAGCGTGCTCAACTACGTGATCGGCGACGAGGAGGCGGCGCGCATCGTCGAGGCGCTGATGGGCGCCTTCCCTGCCGGCAGCCACCTCGTCGTCGGCCACCCCGCCTCCGACGTCGTCCCGGAGCGGATGGCCGAGCTGCTCCGGGTCTGGAACGAGGCCAACCCGCACCCGATGCGCACCCGGAGCCGCGCCGAGGTCGAGCGCCTCTTCGCCGGCCTGGAGCTGCTCGACCCGGGGGTCGTGCACGCCCCCGACTGGCGGCCGGAGCCCGGCACGCTCTCCCCCGAGGGCCCCGTCCCGCACCTGGTCGCCGTCGGCCGCAAGCCCTGAGATCGTTGACGGGAAAGGCCGCGAGCGCAGAAGAACCCCCCGCCCCTCCCCCTTCCCCCCGACGATCTCGGAGTTGCGGGGCTGTCAGAGCCCTCTGATGGCCCCGCAACTCCAAGATCATCGCCCGGGGCGGGCTTCTCCCGGCAACGATCTGAGGGGCGCCCGCCCCGGTCCGTTAGCACGGATCCGGCCGTTCCGGGCGGCGGGGCCGGCCCGGCCCCGCAGAATGTTCCTGCGGCCGGCCGACGGGCGCTCGGGCGGAGGGGCGCGGCCCCCGCCGGCCGGGTCAGCCCCCGGCGGGGGCCCGCTTCCAGATGCGGCGGGCCGCGGCGATCCGGTGCGGCCCCTCCGCGGCCTCGGCTGCGGCCAGGGCGGCCAGGGTGGCCGCGGCGGAGGCCCGGTCCCCGGAGGAGGCGGCCAGCCGGCTGCCGTGCCGGCCGAGGAAGTCCACCGCGGCGACGCCGTCCTGGTGGTCGCCGAGGGCCTGCTGCAGCTCGGCGGCCCACGTGCGCAGCCGGGCCGCGCGGGCGCCCAGGTACGGCTCGGCCAGGGTCGCGGTGTAGCGCAGCCGCTTGGCGGACTTGCGCACCCGGTGCCAGGCGGCGTCGCGCCGCTCATCCGGCCCGGTGGACGCCTCCTCCGCCCGGCGGCGGTCCCTGCGCAGCCGGGCGCGGGCCCCGCCGAGCAGGTCGCCGAGGACGTCGGCGGCGGGCTCTCCGGCGCGCTCGCCCGGCGGCGGGTCGTCGAGCAGCCGCTCCAGGGCGTCGAGCAGCGCCGCGTGGCCGGGGCCGTCGACCGCCCGCACGGCGGCCTGCTCGGCGGCGCGGTGCCGCCGGTCGACGGCCTCCAGCCAGTCCGAGCGGAGCCGGGTCCCGGCCAGGCGGTCCGGCAGCGCGTCCAGCCGGGAGGCGAAGCGCTCGCGCAGCACCTCCAGGTCGCGCGCCTCCCCCAGCGCCGAGGCGAGCGCCCGCAGGTCTTCGAGGGGGCCCCGGACCGCCGCCCGGTCCACGGCGCCGGGCAGGCCGCCCAGGACCGCGCGCAGCCGCCGGGTGCACACCCGCATCCGGTGCACCGAGTCGTACTCGCCGGTGCGCACCCGCGGCCCCAGGTCGACCATCTGCTCCAGCTGGTCGTGCAGGTAACCGAGGACCGCGTCGGCGGCGGTGCCGCCGGAAGGGCGCGGCCGGGGGCCCGGCACCCGGCCGCCGAGCAGGGTGAGGAGTTTGGATCCGGTCGCCGAGGGGGCGGCCCCGGCGCTGAGCAGCCGGTCGGCGGCCCGCTCCGCGAGCCGCCGGTCCCCCGCTCCGAGCTCGACCTCCACCTCGCGCCACTCCCGCCGCTCGGCCGGTCCGGCCAGGACCTCCCCGGTGACCCGGTCGTCGGCGACCAGCGCGAGCACGGTGCCGTCCGCGGCGCGCAGCGCGTACTCGGTGCGCCGGGTGGTGATCCGCGCGACGGGCTCCAGCGGCGCCCCGCGCGAGGCGGAGGAGGCCAGTCGGGACAGCCGCGCCGGCACGCGCCGGGAGTGCGTTCCCGGGGGTGCGGTGAACTCGCGCTTGGCGCCGCGCTCCCAGGGGATCTTCAGGTGCCATCCGGCGTCGCCGCCGCCGAGCCGGCGGCGCAGGGTGATGCCGCGGGCGGCGAGCCGCAGGCCGCCGGTGTCGAAGTAGGTGGCGCCGAGCCGGTGCCGGCGCGCCTCGATACCGCCGGGGGCCAGGTCTGCCAGGTCCGGGAGGGTGAAGCCGGCGCCGGCGGCGAAGGTGCTCTCGACTTCGAGGTGGTCGTGGTGCGCGCCGGGGCGGGCGGCCGTCCCGCCGTTCGCGGATCCGGTCGCCGCGGGCCCTTTCGGCTGCTCGGCCATGGTCGGCTCCCACCGGGTCCCGTCCCCGGGCCGGTAATTCTAGTCGCCCTCCGCGGCCTGTCGGCCCGGCCGGAGGCGGCACCGGGCCGTTCCCGGCGCTCACCGGGTCCGGCCGCGGCCGGGCGGACCGCCGGGCGGGCGCTTCGGGGGCGACGCCCGCGCCACCGGGGCGGGCCCCGCGAGGCGCGGGGGCCGGGGTGCGGGCCGGCCGGCTCCGCACCGCCGGCGGCGCCCCCGGGGCCCGACCGGAACCGGCCCCGCGCCCACAGGCCGCGGCCGCTCCGGCGCGAAGGGGCACCGAGGCGGGCCCTTGCACCGCGCCGCGGGTTTCTGCCACCATCCACGCATGCTCAACGACTCCCAGTGGAAGGGCGCCCGCGCCTTCAGCCGGTGACCGGGCGGAACGGGCCCGCAGGCCCGACCCCGGATCTGCCGCTGCTCCGGTCGGCCGTCCGCGTCCGCGATGAATGGCTGCGGCACGCGCTGTGCACCGACCCCGCCGACCGGCCCACCGCCGAACAGGCCGTCTCCGAGCTGTACGCGCTCATCGGCGCGGATCCGCCCCGGTTCAGCTGGGTGGACTCCCCGTGCGCGGTGCTCGGCTCCGATTCCCCGATACCCGACCCGCGGGCGGCCCGCTGGCCGCGGGCGCTCCCCCGCTCCCCCGGAGGGGCCGACCGGCCGGTCTCGGCCCGGCTGGCCGAGCTGGAGTTCGCGCTCCACGTCCGCATGGCCGACCTGGTCAGGCGGCAGACGGACCGCCTGTCCCGGGCGACGATGCGGGAGGTGGCGGCCGCCCGGTCCCGGCCGCCGGAGGAGGGGCTGCGGCTCGGCGTCCCGCTACCGCAGATGCTCGCGGTCACCGTGGAGGAGCCGCTGCACGGCTCGGTCCAGGACGCGCTCCGGGCACCGCTGATCAGCGCGTTCTCGGCCGCGGCGACCGGGCTCCGGCACGGCCTGACCTGGTTCGGCCAGCACGACGCGCACCGCTTCGGCTGCTATGAGGCCCGGCTCCGGGCGGGGCCGGCCGGCCTCCCCCGGGAGCTGGAGCGCGTCCGCCGCCCGCTGGCCGCGCTCGCCCGCTCCTGCGGCTGGTGGTGGCCGGGCGACGAGGTGTGCGTCATCGCCGAGCGCCCGGCGGCCGTGCACACCGAGCCGCTCCCCTCCGACCCGCACGGCGGCGTGCGGCTGCACCGCGCCGACGGCCCCGCCGTGCTCTACCGCGACGGCTGGGGCGTGCACGCCGTGCACGGCACCGCGGTGCCGGCGTGGGTGGTGCACGCCCCGGACGCCGCGCGGATCGACGCCGAGCCCAACGTGGAGGTGCGCCGCACCGCCATCGAGCGGATCGGCTGGGGCGCCTACATCGACCAGGCCGGCTTCCGCCTGGTCTCCTCGGCGCCCGACCCCGGCAACCCCGGCTCCGAGCTGCGGCTGTACGACCGGGCCGGGGAGGCCCGGGAGCCGCGGACCCGGGTGCTGCTGGCGGTGAACGGCTCGGTGGAGCGGGACGGCCGGCGCCGCCGGTACGGCCTGGACGTCCCGGCCCGCTTCGACGACCCGGTCGCGGCGGCCGGGTGGACCTACGGCCTGCCCGGCGAGGTCTACGCCCGGCTGGTCCGCCGCACCTGACCGGCCGGGGCCCGGCCGGACCGGGGGCGGATCCGCCCGCCCCGCCGCCCGGGACCCCGGCCCCGCGGCGCGCCTCCGCGCGCCCTTCCCGATACCGACGAGAACGGAAAAGGTGATCGCCACATGCCCACCACGCTCGCCGACCTCACCGCCCGCACCGGCCTGGACGTCCTCGACCACCTGGAGCGCCAGGTGTCGGTCCCGGTCATCGACGGCCTGCAGGCCCAGGGCGACCTGATCGCCGTCCCCGCCGGCCTGGTCCCCGGCCTGTCCCTGCCCGGTCCCGGCTTCCTGTGGGACGAGGTTCCCCCCGAGGGCCGGGAGCTGCTGCGCAGCGCCTCCGGCGGGAACCCGCACACCCTGATCGCCGACGGCGGCACCTGCCTGTGGTCGACCTACGTCGGCGACCCGGAGAACCTCGCCCTGGGCGCGGTGCGCACCACCCGGCCCGCCTACCTGCTCCACCCCGAGCACGGCGGGACCGGCCTCGCCCCCGGCACCTACCTGATCCGCCGCCAGCGGGAGGGCGGCGAGGCCCCGGCCCGGTGGCACCGCGCCGGCCGGCCCCGGTCCGTCTTCCACCGGCTGGTCGCGGACTGAGCCGCCCCTGAACGGGCGCGGCACCGGCGGGCGCGAGGACGGACGCGCCCGGCCCGGTGCCGCGCCTTCCCCTCTGCTCCCCGGCTCTCCGGCCCGCCCCGGGCGGCGCCGGGCCCGGGGCCGCGGAGCCCGCACCGCTGCGGCGTCCGTCCGCCGCGCGGCCCCGGGCCGGCGCCCTCCCCGCCCCTTCGAAGCACCGGCGGGAAAAGCGGGGAGGGGCCGCCTCCCGGCCTCTCCCGGCGGGCGGCCCCGGCGGCCCCGCCGGGGACGCGCTCCGCGCTTCCGGTGCGGAGCAGGGGTGACGGCGACCCCCGCCCGGTCATTCAATTCCTTGATCATTATGATCGGTGACCAATGGCGGACCCCGCGGCGCGCCCCCACCGCCCCGGGTCCGCGCGCCCGGACCGCAGCACCCCCTCCCGGCCCGCCCGGGAGCCGACCCCTGGGAGCCCCGATGAACGAGTTCGCGACGGCGTCCGAGGTCGCCCTCCGCACCGAGGGCGGCGGCGGCCCTGCCGTCTTCGGCGCCGAGCTGGACCCCCGCTGGGCGGTCGGCGACAAGCTGCACGGCGGGTACCTGATGGCCGTGCTGGGCCGGGCCTCGGCCGCCGCCGGCGGGGACCACCGCGACCTGCTCTCCATGTCCGCCTCCTTCGTGCGGCCGCCGGCCCCCGGCCCGGCGCGGGTCGAGGTGGAGGTGCTGCGCGCCGGGCGCGGATCGACCCAGTCCCGCGCCCGCCTGCTCCAGGACTCCGGGGTCTGCGCCGAGGCTCTCACCGTCACCGGCCTGCTCGGTGAGGACGGGCCGCACTGGTCGCGCTCGGAGGCCGCCCGGCTGCCCGCCGAGGAGGAGTGCCCGCCCAGCCCCGCCGACGCCCCCGGCGGGTTCCGGGTCCCGCTGATGGACGTCGTCGACCAGCGGCTCGACCCGGGGACGCTCGGGTTCGCCGCCGGCGCGCCGTCGATGCGCGGCGAGATCGCCGGGTGGCAGCGGCTCGCCGACGGGTCCGACTGGGACCCGCTCTCCCTGCTGGTCGCGCTCGACATGGTCCCGCCCGTCTCCTACGACCTGGGGCTGCCCGGCTGGGCCCCGACCGTGCAGATGAGCTCCTACATCCGGCGCCGCCCCGCGCCCGGCCCGGTCCGGGTGCGGATGAACGCGACCGAGGTCGGCGGGGACCGGATGGACGTCGCCGTCTCCGCCCGGGACGCCAAGGACCGGCTGGTCGCCCAGGCCACCCAGATCGCCGCGGTGCGCACCCCGCGCTGACCGCGCGCGGCCCCGCGCCGGTCCCGCCGAGCGGGCCGGGGGCGCCCGCCCGGCCGGGTGCCCGCCGGAGCGGTCCGCCCTCCGCGGCCCCGGCCCGGAGGGGGCCGCGCCCCCTCCGCCGGACCGGGCGGCGGGGCGGTCCCGTCGACTTCCCCGCGACGGGACCGCCCCTCCCCCGCCCGGCGCCCCGCCGCCGGAGTCCCGGCCCGGACCCGCCTCTCCGCCACCGGGCCCCGAGTGCGCCCGCCCGCGGTTCCGCGCCTCCGCGGGAAAGCCCGCGCGGCGCCCCGCGATGCCGCGCCGGGTGCGCCGGTCAGGGCCGGAGCGGCCCGGCCCCGGCGGGGCGGTCAGGGGCGCCCCGCCGTGCCCGGCCGGCGTCCTCCGCTCGGGCCGGTCGAGGGCGGACCGCACCCGCTTTCCGGCGCGGGGCGCGCCCGGCCCGGGGCCCGGCGGCCGCACCCGGCCCGGGGCCGCGCCGCCTCCCCCGCCCCACGCGGCGCTCGGGCACCGGCGGCGGGGCGGCCCCGGTCTACGATGAGCAGCGGGCGGCCGCCGCAGGCGCCCAGGGCGCCCCGCCCCCTCCGGCCGGCCGCACCGACGGAGGACACGTGCGCCCTGAGCCGCTGGCAGCCGCCCCCGAACTCCCCGCCTCCACCCTCGATCTGAGCTCCGGGACCGTGGAGTACCGGCTGCGCCAGGGCGGACCGAACACGGTCGTCGTCTTCCACGGCGGCCACCTGCGCGCCGGGATCGCCCTCGGCGAGGAGGAGCTCGCCCGAGGCGGGCGGGCGGTGCTCGTCCCCTCCCGGCCGGGCTACGGGAGCACCGATCCGGCGGCGGGGCGCACCCCGGAGGCCTTCGCCGACACCGCCGCCGAGCTGTGCCGGCGGCTCGGCGTCCGCCGGGTGGCCGCCGCCGTGGGGGTGTCCGCGGGCGGGCCGACCGCGGTCGCGATGGCCGCCCGCCACCCCGATCTGGTGCGCAGGCTGCTGCTGGTGTCGGCGGTGGGGCCGCTGCCCTGGCCCGCGCCGGCGGTCCGCCGGATGGGCCGGCTCGCCTTCGCGCCGCACGTGGAGGCCGCCACCTGGGCGAGCGTGCGCGGGATGCTGCGCGCCAACCCGGTGGCCGGGCTGCGCTCCATGATGGAGGGGCTGTCCACCGAGCCCGCCGCCGACGTCGTCGACCGGCTCCCCCGGGCGCACCGGGCCGCGCTGGCCGGCCTGTTCTGCCGGATGCGGTCCGGGCGCGGCTTCCTCATCGACCTGCGGGCGCTGGAGAAGGGCGGCGGGAACGCGGCCCTGGTCGCCCAGCCGTCGCTGGTGGTCGCCTCCCGCCGGGACGGTGCGGTGCCGTTCGCGCACGCCGAGGCGCTCGCCGCGGAGCTGGGCGACGCCCGCCTGCTGGAGAGCTCCGCCGACGGCCACCTGGTCTGGTTCTCCCCGGACCGGCCGCGGATCGCCGCGGAGATCGACGCCTTCCTCAAGGGCGCCTGAACGCCCTTCCGGCCGTTTCCGGGACGGACCGGGCGGCTAGAATGCGCGGGTGCCGTACGCGACCGCTTCCGACCAGGCCAAGATCTTCTACGACGTCCGCGGGGACGGGGAGCCGCTGCTCCTGCTCAGCGGGCAGGCCAACCACCACGGCTGGTGGGAGGGGGTGCGGGGCGACTTCGACGCGGCCTTCCGCACCGTCGCGCCGGACCACCGCGGCACCGGCTCCAGCGACGCGCCCCGCGAGGCCGGGTACTCCATCGCCCGGTTCGCCGGCGACGTCGCCGCCGTCCTGGACGACCTGGGCATCGAGCGCGCGCACGTGTACGGCACGTCGATGGGGGGCAAGGTCGCGCAGCGGCTCGCCGCCGACCACCCGGACCGGGTCGGCACCCTGGTGCTGGGCTGCACCTCCCCCGGCGGCCCGAACGCGGTCGCCGCCGACCCCGGGATCGGCCGCGCGCTGGGCTCCCTGGACCGGGCCGCCGCCCGGCGCACCCTCGTCGACCTGATGTTCACCCCCGGCTGGGCGGAGCGGAACCCGGGCGCGGAGCGGGTGCTCGGCGACCCCGGCATGGCGGGGCACGCCCGCCGCGGGCACCTGGCGGCCAGCCGGAGCCACGACGCCTGGGACGACCTGCCCCGGATCTCCGCGCCCACCCTGGTGCTGCACGGAACCGGCGACGTGTTCGCCCCGGTGGGCAACGCCCTGCTGCTCGCCGAGCGCATCCCCGGCGCCCGGCTGCTCCTGCTGGAGGGCGCCCGGCACGCCTACTTCGAGGAGCACCGGGAGTCCGCGAGCGCGGCCGTCCTGGACTTCCTCCGCGAGCACCCGCTCGGCGCCTGACCCGGCGCGGCCGGCGCCGCCCCGGCCGGTACGGCGGTGCGCCCCGGCCGCTGCGCCCGGGAACGGCGCGGCGGCCGAGCGCAGCACAGGCGGCGGGGCGGGCCCGCCCCGGGGGTCCGGGCTGCGGGTCCGGACGCGGCCTCGCGGCGCCGGTGCGCCGCCCTCCCCCGGGCCGCCGGTGGGAGGCGCGCCCGCCCATGGGCGGAGGCCGCCGCCCGGTGGGGGCGCCGGATCGCTCCGCCCCGCCCTCCGGCGCCGGGGCCGCCACGGGGAAGGGGCGGACGGCGGAGCGCCTCCCCGCGCCCGCCCCCTTTCCCGCCTGCGGCCTCAGCTCCGGGTCGGGCCCATCCGGAAGACGGCGAGCCGGGTCTGGCCGGCGTTGAACCCGTCCCCGGTGGGTTCGAGCAGGGCGGCCAGCCAGCGGCCGTCCGGAGACCAGGCGAGCGCCTCGACGTAGGTGTCCAACTGCCGACCCGCGATGACCTTCTTGTCCGACATCCGCCACACGCACAGCTCGTGCGGCCGGTCCGGGTCCAGGCCCAGGTAGAGGCGCCGGGTGGCGGAGGCGACCGCCAGGTAGGCGCCGTCGGGGGACGAGGCGAGCTCGAACAGCCGCTGCGAGGCGTCGGGGACCGCGTCGGCGACCCCGGCGGTCGCCGGGTCGACGACGTAGAGGTTCTGCTGTGCGCCGAGGAACAGCCGGGTGCCGTCCGCGGAGAAGGCGTGGCACTGGATCGGGTCCCAGCGCCCGGCGTGGGAGATCCGCCGGGGCGCCTGCTTCCCCTCGACGACCAGGTCGAAGCCGCCCTCGCCCGCGTCGTTCGAGACGATCCGGTGGGCGCCGTCCCGGGACCGGCGGTGCCCCGCCTGGAAGGGCGCCTCGACCACCTCCAGGGCGTCGACGTCGAACGCCCACTGGGCGGTGGCCTCGGCCTCCTCCGGGGTGGGGTAGGTCTTGAGGGTGAGGACGTGCCGGCCCGGCACCCACATCAGCACCGGGACGATCCACCCCCCGTCCGCGTGGACGTGCGCGACCTCGCTCCAGTCCGCGGTGTCGTAGACCCAGACCCGGTTCTCGTCGCTGCACACGGCGAGGTAGCGGCCGTCGTCGGAGAACTCCACCCGGGTGAGGGACTCGTGGTCGAGGTCGCCGGAGGCGGAGGCGAACGGCTCCAGTTCGACGGCGGGGGCCGACAGGTCCGGGATGTGCGGGGCGTCCTCGGCGGTCCAGGTGTCGGCGTTGAGCCGGAACATCGTCGTCCCCCAGGCGTCGCCCGCGCGGAGCGGCTCCAGCCAGCGGCGGTCGGTGACGTGCACCCGGTAGTCGAAGGAGACCAGCAGGTCCTCGTCCTTCCAGCCGCCGTCGCGCTCGTAGTAGAAGTCGTGCAGCCGCTCCCACTGCTCCTCGGTGGGCGGGTGGTTGCGGTCCGCGGTGCGCTCGACCCGGGACACGTACCGGTGCGCGTCCTGCTCCACCCGGCCGAAGTCCAGCATGGCGCCGTTGTCCAGCAGCTCGGCCAGCGGCCCTCCCCTCCCGGAGGAGGAGAAGCCCTTGGCCGCCTCCCAGAGCAGGAAGAAGAAGAACCCGGGGTCGTCCGGCGGGGGCATGTGGTGCCGAACCTCCGTGTCGTAGTAGACCACGAAGACCCGGAAGTCGATCCGGAGCTCGTCGGGGTCGGCGGAGAGCACGCGCACGCCGTACATGTCAGTGGACATCGCAGCCTCTTCAGGGGGGCGGAAAGAACGCGCCGAATACTGCCACCGGCCCCTGACATCCCCGGGGTAAGCCAATGGTCACTTCCGCGGCGGTTCTCCGTTCCGGAGCGGCGGCATATGTTGTGCGGCATGCCCGGACCGGAACGGCCGTTCGGGCGCGAGCAGAAAGGGCCGCCCGTGAAGAAGATCGCCTACCGCGTCGCCGCCAGGCTGGGGATCGTCGACAAGGACCGCCTCACTCGCCCCTACATCTACTACTGAGGACCGGTCCGGTCTGCCCGAAGACCGGCGGCCCGCGCCCCGGCCCGGACGACGGGCGGGGCGCGGCCCTCTGCGGGGCGTCGGCGCCCCGCTCCTTCCGCCTCCCCAGGACGGTGCGATGACGTCGGCCCGCTCGGCCCCCGACCCCTCCCCCACACCTCCCCGGCCCTCGGACGAGGCGCCGCCGGGGCCGCGCGGCGGGCGCGGCACCGGGAACGCCGCCGACTTCGCCGTCGACCCGCTGGGCTTCCTCGCCCGCTGCGCCCGCGAGCACGGCGACGTCGTCTCGCTCACCCCCTCCAACGTGCTGCTGGCCCACCCGGACGACATCGGCCGGGTGCTGGTGGACCGGGGCGGCGACGTGATCAAGGTCCGCCCCGGGGAGAAGCGCCGCGGCGGGACCGGGTTCCCGCTCGCGATGATGAACAGCGAGGGCGGGGAGTGGTCGCGCAAGCGCCGCCGGCTGCGCCCCGCGTTCCGCAGCGAGCGGCTGGCCGGCCTGGACGCGGCGGCGGCCGACGCGGTCGCCCGCACCCTCGACCGGTGGGAGGACGGCTCCGTCATCGACGTGCACGCCGAGATGTCCCGGCTGGCCATGCACGTCGGCGCGGTGCACATCGCGGGCCGCCCGCTGGGCGCGGAGGCCGACGCGCTGGCCGACGCGGTCGCCGCGATCATGCGGCTCACCTCCTCCCCGGTGCGGCTGCCGTCCTGGGTCCCCAGCCCGGTCAACCTGGGCCTGCGCCGGGCGCTGCGCTCGCTGGACACCGCGCTGGAGGCGCTGATCGACGGGCACCGCCCCGACGGCGGGGCGACCGCGCTGGGCCTGCTGCTGGAGGAGCGCCCCACCGCCCCGTTCGCGGAGGTCCGCGACGAGCTGGCCACCCTGCTCATGTCGGGCTATGAGACCACCGCGGACGCGCTGACCTGGCTGGTGCACTGCCTGGGCGGCGCGCCGGAGGCCGACGGGCGGCTGGGCGAGGAGGCCCGGCGCGGCGCCGCGGACGCCGAGGGCGCGGAGGGCGGCGGCTACGTGGCGGCCGCCGCCAGGGAGGCGCTCCGGCTCTACCCGCCGGCCTGGGTGATCAGCAGGATCGCGGTCCGGCCGGTGCGGGCCGGCGGGTACCGGCTGCCCGCCGGGACGGTGATCGGGATCAGCCAGTGGGTGACCCACCGCGACGAGCGGTGGTTCCCGGAGCCGGAGGCGTTCCGCCCCGAGCGCTGGCTGGACGGCGGCGGCCCCGGCCACCGCTACGCCTACCTGCCGTTCGGCGCCGGGCCGCGGGGCTGCCTGGGGGCGTCGATGGCGGTCCGCGAGATGGAGGCGGTGGTCCGCGCGCTGCGGGCGCGGGTGCGCCTGGAGCCGGTGGAGCCGGAGAAGGTGCGGGCCCGCCCCGCGCTGGCGCTGCAGCCGCTCGGGGTGCGCGCGGTGGTCCGCGGGGAGCGGTCCGGGAAGTAGTGCGGCGGGAAGCGGCCGGAGCGATCGGGAGCGGGCCGGGCGGCGCCCGGCCCCGGAGAGGGAGGCGGCCTATGGTCGAGGTGATCGGGGCCGGTTTCGGGCGTACCGGGACGACGTCCCTGAAGCGCGCGCTGGAGCTGGTCGGGCTCGGGCCCGTCTACCACATGAAGGAGCTGTACGACCGGCCCGAGCGGCTGGAGGCGTGGCTGGCCGCGCGGGACGGCCGCGGTCCGGCCGCCGCGGCGCTGGCCGGCTACCGGGCCGCGCTGGGCTGGCCGGCCTGCGCCTTCCTGGACGACCTGCTGGACGCCCACCCGGCGGCCAAGGTGGTGCTCACCACCCGCGACCCGGACGCCTGGTACGACAGCGCGCACCGCACCCTCTACCGGAGCCGGTTCGACGAGGCGGGCGAGCCGCGCCGGCTCACCGGTGACACGGCCCGGGTGGCGGAGTTCGCCGAGGACCTGATCTGGCGCGGCACCTTCGGCGGCCGGTTCACCGACAGGGCGCGCGCCCTGTCGGTGCTGGCCGCGCACGAGCGGCGGGTGCGGGAGTCGGTCCCGGCCGGCCGGCTGCTGGTGTTCCGGGCGGAGGACGGCTGGGGGCCGCTCTGCGCCTTCCTCGGCGTCCCGGTGCCGGACGCCCCCTACCCCCGGGACAACGCCGCCGCCGGTTTCCAGGACCGGGTGCGCCGCCGCCTCTCCGGGCGGGCCCGCTGACCGGGCCCGAAAAAATCCCGGCGCCCCGGAATAGCGGGCGCCCCGCGCCCGTTGCACCCCCTGGACGATGCGGTAGAAAGTGTCCCCCGGGCTCCATTCAATGCCTTCGCGGAATACCGCGTCCGGCGCCCGCCTCCTGCAGGAGGGCGGCCGGGCGGTCTTCGGAGCCGCGTTGCGCCCCGCGCCGTGAGGCGACCGCCGCATCGCTCCGCTTTCGGGGAAGGCCCCGGCGGGCTCAGGCCCGCCGGGGCCTTTCCCATGATCCGGGACGGCGCCCGCCCTGACGGCGCGCGCCCGGGGCGGTACTCCTCCAGCGGCTCCCGCCCGCCGGCGCGCCGCTCGATGAGCGCTTCCCCGGCCGGGGAAGCGCTCCATCTCCAGGCGCCGCCGCAGCCGCTCCGCGAGCGGGCCGCACGGCCCGAAGGCGAACTCCTCCTCGGCCCCGCGCACGCACAGCACCGGGCGGTAAGCGGGTGAGAACGGTGCGCGGCTCCCGCATGGGCCCGTCCCGCAGCCACATGAGCGGGCGGGCCCGGATCCGCTCCGGTACGCCGTACACGTCGCGGAGGCTCCCGGGCGCCCCGGCCCTCCCGCTCTCGCTCCGCGCCATGGTACGCCCCTGCGGGCCGCGCAGTGCCCGGCGCCTCCGACCAGGCCTTTCCGGCCGGGCCTCCCACCCCGCGAAAATATACCCCCTGGGGGTACTTGACCCTCCACCTCGGCCCCGCCTAGGCTCTCCACATACCCACCGGGGGTATCCATTGCGAGGAAGGAGAGCACGATGCCGGAGACCACCACCACCGGAACGGACTGGCACCTCAAGGGGGAATGGTTCGACGTCTGCAGCTGCTCGCTCCCGTGCCCCTGCACCTTCGCGCAGGCGCCCACCGACGGGGACTGCCTCTTCACCCTCGCCTGGTGGATGCACGAGGGCCACTACGGCGGGACCGACCTCGGCGGGCTCGGCGTCGTCGCGGTCGGCGAGTTCCACGGCAACATGTGGGTCGGCGACCCCGACGCCGCCATGAAGCTCATGTTCTACATCGACTCCCGGGCCGACCCCGACCAGCGGCACGCCCTGGAGCGGATCTTCACCGGGAAGGAGGGCGGCTGGCCGGGCCAGTTCGGCGCGCTCATCGGCGAGCTGCGCGGCATCGAGTACCGGCCGGTCAGATTCGAGGCCGCCGACGACCTGGCGTACTGGGACGCGGAGGTCCCCGGCCGGGTGAAGGTCGGCGCGCGGGCCCTCACCGGGCCGACCGCCGACCCGTCCAAGCGCGTCCAGCTGGTCAACGCCCCCGGCGCGGAGGTCGGCCCCGGCCAGATCGCGACCTGGGGCGTGGTGACCGACGACCGCGCCCTCGGCTTCGACTTCTCCAAGTCCTACAAGGGAGGCTCCAGCAAGCACTTCTCCTTCGACTGGCGCCCCGAGTAGAGCGCGGCGCGGCGGCCCCGGCCGCAGAAGGCCCCGGCGGGCGCGGACCCGCCGGGGCCTTCCCCGCTCCCTCGGCGCGGGCCGCGCTCAGGGCACCCGCCGGGCAGTGAAGCGCTCCCGGTAGGCCGAGGGGGTCACCCCGAGGCGGCGCAGGAACGCGCGGCGGAGCGACTCGGCGGTGCCCAGGCCGGAGCGGCGGGCCGCGGAGGCCGCCGTCTCGCCCGCCTCCAGCAGCGCCTGGGCCGCCTCCACCCGGACCGCCTCCACGTGCACCGCCGGGGTGGTGCCGACCTGGTCCCGGAAGAGCCGGGTGAGGTGCCGGGAGCTGGTGCCGGCCCGGGCCGCGAGGGTCCCGACCGAGTGGTCGGCGGCAGGGTCGGCGGCGACCGCGTCCAGCACCGCGCGGAGCGCGTCGCTGCGCGGGCGCGGCGTGCGCGCGGGCACCGAGAACTGCGACTGGCCGCCCGGCCGCTGCAGGAACACCACCAGGTCGCGGGCGACCTCGCGGGCCAGCGCCGCGCCGTGGTCGCGCTCGACCATGGCGAGCGCCAGGTCGATGCCGGCGGTCACCCCCGCCGAGGTCATCACCGGGCCGTCGGCCACGTAGATGGCGTCCGGCTCCACACCGGTGCCGGGGAACGCACGGGCCAGCGCCGCCGCATGGCGCCAGTGCGTGGTGGCGCGCCGCCCCTCCAGCAGCCCCGCGCGGCCCAGCAGGAACGCGCCGGTGCACACCGACCCCACCCGCTCGGCCTTCCCGGCCAGCAGCCCGACGCTCTCCGGGACCCCCGCCGGGGAGGGGCGCAGCGGCAGCTCCGGCGCACCCGGCACCAGGACGGTGTGCGCACCGGCGGCCTCGGCGGCCGACGCCGCCGGCACCAGGCGCGCGCCCGGCCAGGCCTCGACCGGGCCGCCGTCCGGGGAGCAGAGCAGCGTGGCGTAGTCCGCGCCGAACCTGGCCGCGGTCCCGAAGACCTCCAGCGGCGCGGTGGCGTCCATCAGGCGGACCCCGTCGTAGACCAGGATCGCGATCGTTCTCTCCGACACGGCGGCAAGCCTAGACGGCCCGGCCCGCTCACCGTCGATCCCTGCGCCATCGGCCGCCCACAGACGCGGGCCCAAACACCCCGACCGGGCGCGGTGCCTCACAGGGCGGGGGTTCAGGGCAGCAACGGCGGAGAGGGGGGACCGGTCGGTCGGTCGAGTGCAGCACCTCACGGGGCAGGGGTTCAAACGGGCGGCGACGGCGGAGGTAGGGGCGGGGGAGGCGGTCGCCCGGGCGCGGCGCCTCGCGGAGCGGAGGTTCAGACCGGCGGCGACGGCGGCGGTGGGGACCGGCCGGTCGGTCGGGTGCGGCGCCCCACGGGGCGGGGGTTCAAGCGGGCGGTGACGGCGCCGGCGGGGGCGGGGTGGAGGCGGTCGCCCGGGCGCGGCGCCTCGCGGAGCGAAGGCTCAGACCAGCGGCGGGGGCGGGAGCGGGCGGGCGCCGTGCTCACCGGCCCGGCGCGTGCGCCCGGCAGGGGAGGCGGCGCCCCGGGAAAGGAGGGGAGCGGGCCGCCCGCGCCAAGGCAGAGGTCATGCCCCCTGTGCCGGGGCGGCGGCGGGGATCGGGCCGACCGGGGGCGCCCTGCGCACCTCCGCGGCAGGCCCAACGACATCTACCGGCGAGTAGTAGGCCCCGATGCCCCGCCGCCCCCTCGCCGGTCACGCTGAGTGGCCGAAGCGGGGCCTCCCGGGAGGACGAATGCGGCATACCGCCCCCGCTCCCGCCCTGCCCGGGTTCCGGCCCCCCGGTTCGTGCTCTTGCGGGCCGCTCGAACCCCTCCGTCACCGGCCCGACCGAGGCGGTTCGGGCCCTCCGAGGGCCGATCGGCCCCGGGATGGGCGCCCAGAAATCACCGGGGTGCTCTCGCGGTGCGCAGGGCACCCCCGCCCCGCCATCACCCTTCGTGTTCGCCCAGGTCAGGTAGGGGGTGGTGGTTTCCAGGCGGCCGGCCCCGCCGCCGAAGCGGCGCGGGCACGGCGCCCCCCCGCCGCCCCGAGCGCCCCGGCCCGCTCTGCCGCACCCGACCGACCAGCCGGTCCCCCTCCCCGCCCTCGCCGCCCGCTTGAACCCCGCCCCGTGGGGCGCCGCACTCGACCGGCCGGCCGGTCCCCCTTGCCGTCGCCGCCGGTCTGAACCCTGGCTCCGCGAGGTGTCGCGCCTGTGTGTGGCGCCTGGCCCCGTTCCTGCCTGCGCCGTCGTTGCGGGTCTGGGCCTTCGCTCCGTGGGGCGCTGCACTCGACCGGCCGGCCGGTCCCCTCCCCCTTGCCGTCGCCGCCGGTCTGAACCCTCGCTCCGCGAGGTGTCGCGCCCGGGCGAGGGCCTCCGCCCCGCCCCTTCCTCCGCCGTCGCCGCCCGTTTGAACCCTCACCCCGTGAAGCACCGCGCCCGACCGGCCGGCCGGTCCCCCTCCCCTCGCCCTGGCCGCCCGCTTGACCCCCCGCCCCGCGAGGCGCCGCACCCGGGCGAGGCCCTTCGCCCCGGCCCTGCCTTGGCCGTCGCCGCCGGTCTGGACCCTCACCCCGCGAGGCGCCGCGCCTCGGCCGCGGGGGCCAGCCCCCGGGCACCGGCCCCGGTGAGAGCGATGCGGTGCGCGGCGGGCGCGGTGTTTGACCTCAACTCGACTTGACGTCCTAGCGTGATTCGCGTTCCCGATCACGACGCCCAGGAGAGAACCGCGATGCGAATCAGCACGACACTGCCCATGACAGAGGCCGGCGTCCCCGACATCGCCATGGCGCGCCGCCTCGAGGACCTCGGCTACGACGCGGTGAGCATGGCCGACATCATCACCGGCGACGGGAGTCCGGCCTTCGATCCCGCGCTCGTACTGGCGGGCGCCGCGGCGGTGACCGAGCGGATCGGCATCGAGTTCGGCGTGCTCACCCTCCCGCTGCGCCCCACGGCATGGGTCGCGGCGCAGGTGCAGACGCTCCAGCACCTGTCCGGCGGCCGCGTCGTCCTCGGCGTCGGGATCGGGGGCTTCCCGGGCTCGCCGTTCTGGCGGGCGGTCGGCGCGCCGCTCCGCGGGCGGGGCCGGCGGACCGACGCCGCCCTGCGGGTGCTGCCGGGCCTCGTCCGCGGCGAGCCCACCGAGGTGGAGGGAGAGGAGCTCTCCCTCGCCCCCGCCGCCCCGGTCCCGCCGATCCTCATCGGCGGGGACTCCGAGGCCGCGATGCGCCGCGCCGTCCTCTACGGCGACGGCTGGGTCCCCTCCCTGATCGGCCCGGCGGCCCTAGCCGAGAAGGCGGTGCGGCTCCGCGAGATCGCCGGCGAGCTGGACCGCCCGGTCCCGTCCATCTCCATCGGGGGCCACGCGATCCTGGTCGACGACCCGGCCGCCGTCGAGTCCTTCACCCGCTCGCTCGTCGAGGTGCACGGCATGGCGCCGGAGGAGGCGACGGCCGTCCCGTTCACCGGCGGCCCGGCGCAGGTGGCGGAGCGCCTGCACGCCTACTCCGAGGCCGGGGCCGACACGGCCGGGCTCTCCCTCGACGGCGGGGACTGGATCCGGCAGGCGGAGGTGCTCGCCGAGGCGCGGGCGCTCCTGTGAACCGTGCGGGGGAGGCGGCGTCCCGGTCTCCGCTCGACCGCCTTCCACCGGAGGCGCTCCGGGACGGCCGTCCAGCGAGAAGCCCGTTCGGGCAGAGGACCGGAGAGGCGGCGCCGTCCTCGCTCTCCGCGCGGCCGCCTTCCGCACGGAGCGCCCCGGCGCGGCCGTTCGGCAGGGGGCCGGCACGGCGCCTGCTCGCCGCTCCCGCCCGAGGCCGGAAGAGGCCGCGGCCGCGTGCGGGGCCCGCCTCCCGGCGGTCCCGGCCGCGCTTCTAGGATCGCCCCGTGAGCACCCCCATCGCGTTCGAGCGCCTGCACAACTTCCGAGACCTGGGCGGCCCCCGCGCCGCCGGCGGCCGCGCGGTGCGCCGGGGCCGGCTGTTCCGGTCCGACTCCCTGGGCAAGCTGCACGGCCCCGACCTGGACCGCTTCCTCGGCCTGGGCGTGCGCACCGTGATCGACCTGCGCCACCCCTGGGAGGTGGAGCGCAGCGGGCGCGTCCCGCACCGCGACGGGCTGGCCTACCACAACCTGAGCGTCGAGCACCGGCCCTACGACCAGGCGGGCCTGGACCCCGACGTGGACCCGGTGCCGTTCCTCGCCGAGCGCTACGCCGAGCTCGCCGACGAGGGCGCCGGCGAACTCCGGCAGGCCCTGGAGGTCATCGCCGGCGACACCGCCCCGCTGGTGTTCCACTGCCACTCCGGCAAGGACCGCACCGGCGTACTGGCCATGCTGGTCCTCACCCTGCTCGGAGTGGACGAGGACGACATCGCCGCCGACTTCGCGCTGACCGGACTGGCGACCGAGCGCCTGGTCGCCGAGTGGCACGCGAGCTACCCGCACCTGACGCTGCGCTGGCCCGCCTACGGCACCGCCCCGGCCGGGATCATCCGGCGCTTCTCCGCCGGGCTGGCCGAGCGGTACGGGTCGGTGCGCGGCTACGCCGCCGAGCGGCTCGGCGCCGGCGACGACCTGGTGGCCGCCCTCCGCGACCGGCTGCTGGACCCCGTTCCCGCCTGATCCGGTCCGGGGCGAAACCGGCGGGGCCTCCCTGTCCTTCCGGGGCGCACCGGGAGGGCGGGCGGAGGGCGGGGAAACCCCGGCCCGCCGGGGGCGGCGGGCGCCCGCGGGCCCTCCCTCCCTGCGGCCCGGGACCGCCCGGACGGGTCGCGGCGTGTCCGGAACCGTGGGGCCCGTGTCCCTGGAGGACATGGCGGAGGGCTCCCGCCCGGCGGCACACTCGTGCCCGTCCTCTTCCGGAGCGGCGCGGCGGCAGGCCGCGCCGGCTCCGGGAGCCCGCACACTCACCTGGGGAGCACCATGTCCCGCCCGCCCGTCCCGCCGTTCGACGAGGCCGCCGCCCGCGCGAAGGTCCAGGCCGCCGAGGACGCCTGGAACACGCGCGACCCGGCGCTCGTCGCCCGCGCGTACACACCCGACTCGCTCTGGCGCAACCGCGACGTGTTCCTCAGCGGCCGCGCGGAGATCGAGGCGTTCCTGACCGCCAAGTGGGAGCGCGAACTCGACTACGCGCTCCGCAAGGAGCTGTGGTCCTTCGGGGAGGACCGGATCGCGGTGCGGTTCCAGTACGAGTGCCGGGACGCCGCCGGCCAGTGCTGGCGCAGCTACGGCAACGAGCTGTGGGAGTTCGCCTCCGACGGGCTGATGCGCCGCCGCGAGGCGAGCATCAACGACCTGCGCATCTCCGCCGGAGAGCGGCGCATCCTCGGCCCCCGCCCGCAGGAGGAGCACGGCGCCCCGCTGCCCTGGCCCGGCCCCTGACCGGACCCGGAACCGGTCCCGGTCGCTCAGGCGGCCGAGACCGGGCCCCCTCCGGTGGCGCCCCCTGCCCCGGCCCTGCGGCGAAGGGCACGGCGCCTTCCGCCCGGCCCGGGACCGGCCCCCTCGCCGCCGCCCCGTAGCGGGCCCACGGGGAGGGAGCGCGGGGTTCCGTCCGGGACGGCGCCTCGCCCGCCCCCTCCCTCGAACCCGCCGGGCGGGTGGTCCGGTCCGCCGCCGGGCCGCGGTCCCTCCGGGCGATCGCCGCCGCCGGGGCGGGGGCGCTGGGCCGGCCGCCGCCCCCTGCCCGCGGGGCCGGTGGTGAACGCGGTGACCTGCTCTGACGCGCCGATCCCGTCCGGTCCGCCCCGGCAGGCCCGGCCTCCCGTCCGGCCCGCTCAGTCGACCGGGCCGCCCGGCTTCGGCACGATCAGTGCGTCCGGTCCGGGGAAGATCAGCCCCTCGTGTCCGTCCTCGAATCGGACCACGTAGGGCGGCTCCCCGGACGGGCCGCGGACCTCGATGATCTCTCCGGTCTGCTCCTTCATACCGACGACCCGGGAGTTGATCTTCACCCGGTCGCCCACTGCGGCCTCCATGGCGCTCCCCTCCTCTGCGGCGGAAGGACCGGCCCGCGCGACCGCTCGGCGCCCCGCCGCCCGTTCCGCGCACCGCGCCGGCCCCCGCCGGCCCGGCGTCTTTCCGGCACGATTCCCGCCCCGCCCCCGGTCGACACGGGGACAGGGCGGAGCCGCCCCGCCCCCGGCGGCCTCAGGTCCGCACCAGCGGGGTGTCCACCAGGTGCTCGGCGAGGAACCAGGCCTGCATCTCCCCGGTCCGGACCACGTCGGAGACCAGCAGGTCGTTGGTGCCGTCGTCGCCCGCCTCGTCGGCCCTGCGCGCCGCCTCGTGCGCGTCGGCCAGGATCAGCTCGTGCGCCTCCAGCAGCCGGGAGAGCATCGCCGGGACCTCCTCGGCCCCGTCCGGCGGGCGCGGCACCCGGGTGATCTCGGCGACGTGCCGGGGGTCGCCGACCGCGACGCCGCCCAGCGTCTGCACCCGCTCGGCCAGCGAGTCGACCATCCCGGCCTGCTCCCCGGCGTGCTTGTCCATCAGCAGGTGGAGCTGGTAGAAGGTGTGCCCGCGCATCAGCCAGTGGTGCTTCTTGTAGAGCGCGTGCAGGATCTGGGTATCGGCCAGCACCTGGTTGAGCCGCTGGCAGGAGTACATCCGCGCGTCGTGGGAGAGGCCGATCGGGAACTGCCGGACCGTGCCGAACCGCTGGATCTCGGAGCCCGTCTGGTGCAGCCACGGCTGGCTGCTGCGCTGCTCGGGCGTTCGGGTGCTGGTCACTGCTGGAACCCTCCCCTGTGTGGTGGCGTGTGGATCCGCCGCGACCGGGCGGGCGCCCGATCGCATCCGACCAGCCAGTCTCCGGGACCGCCCGTCACCCGCGGCCAAATCCGCGCCCACCCTCCGGCAAGGATTCGGCCAGGAAACCGCCCGGGCGGTGCGGGTCGGCCGCACCGCCCGGGGAGGTCAGGCCGCCCGCTCCCGGTAGGCCTCGGCCTGCAGCCGGTACAGCTCGGAATAGAGGCCGCCGCGCGCCATCAGCTCGGCGTGGGCGCCCTGCTCGGCGACCCGGCCCCGGTCCAGCACCACGATCCGGTCGGCCATCCGCACCGACGCCAGGCGGTGCGTGATGAGCACGACGGTGCGGCCGCGCGCGTGCTCGCGGAGCGTCTCGAAGAAGGCGTGCTCGGCGCGGGCGTCCAGCGCCGCCGTCGGCTCGTCCACGATGAGCAGGTCGGCGTCGCGGTAGAGCCCGCGCGCGCCGGCGATGCGCTGCCACTGGCCGCCGGAGAGGTCGGCGCCCTGGGCGAACCGCGGGTCCAGGACGGTGCCCCAGCCCCGCGCCAGCCGGGCGACCACCTCGTCGGCGCCGCTCTGCCGTGCGGCGCGGGCCAGCCGGCCCGGGTCGGCCGCGGTGTCCATCGCCACGTTGCGCTCGGCGGTCATCGGCCACCGGCAGTACTCCTGGGCGACCAGGCCGATGCGGCGGCGCAGCTCTTCGGCGGGCAGCTCGGCGACGTCGGCGCCGTTCCAGGCGACCGTGCCCCGCTGCGCCCGGTACAGCCCGCAGACCAGCCGGGCCAGGGTGGTCTTGCCGGACCCGTTCTCGCCCACCAGCGCGACGATCTCCCCCGCCCGCACCCGCAGGTCCACGCCGCGCAGCGACGGCTCTTCCGAGGTGGGGTAGGTGAAGTGGACGCCGCGGACGGCCAGTTCGCGCAGCGGGCCCGGGGCCCGGGACCCGGCGGGCGGGGCCGGCGGCAGCCGGCGCCGGGCGGCCGCGCAGAACTCGGTGAAGTCGGTGAAGTACAGGCCCGACTCGTACATCAGGTTGAGCGAGAAGAGCAGGCTCTGCAGGGCCGCCTGCCCCTGCCGGATCGCCAGCACCGCCGTGCCCGCCACGGCCAGCGGCATCCCGCCGGCCAGCAGCAGGGCGCCCAGCGCCGCGTAGGTGGCGGCGGTGGCCGCGCCCCCGGCGGCGTCGCCGACCGCCCGCACCGCGGTCTGCCTGCGGGCGACCGCCAGCATGGTGTCGCGCTCGCGGTCGGCCAGCCGGGTGTACTCCTCCAGCAGGAAGCGCCCCATGGTGTAGGCGCGCAGCTCCGCCGCGGAGTCGCGGGAGGCCAGCAGGTCGCCCAGGGTCCACTTGCGGCGCCGGCCGTTGGTCAGCTCCCGCATCCGCCGGTAGCGCATCCGCGCGGCGCGCACCGCCGCCCAGCCGGCCGGCGCCACGGTCAGCGCCAGCAGCGGCAGCAGCACCGGGTGCAGGACCGCCAGCACCCCGGCGACGGCGGCGAGGCCGATCCCCGCGGAGAGCACCTCCACCGCGGCGTCGATGACCCGCCCGGCCTCGTACAGGCCCCGGTCGCGCGCCCGGTACATCGCGTCGTTGAACGAGGAGTCGTCGAAGCTCTCCAGGTCGATCCGGGCGGTCAGGTCGAACAGGTGCACTTCGGCGCGGCGCTCCACCTGCGGTTTGAGCCGGGCCTGGGCCCAGCCGGCCGCCGCCTGCAGCGCGCCGCGCGCCGCCGCGGCCCCGGCGAGCGCGAGCAGGGCGGGCAGCGCCGCGGCGACCCGCTCGGCGGTGGGGACCGCGCTGAACAGCTCTTCGAGCACCCCGGTGACCGCGATCAGCGCCACCGCGCCGAACGCCCCGGCGGCCGCGTGCAGCAGCAGGGTGGCCGCGGTGTCCCGGGGCGAGGCCCGCCAGGCCCAGCGCAGCGCGGCGGCGGCCGTCCCCGGGACCCGGGCGAGCATGCCGGGCAGCGTCGCCTCCGCCAGCGCCTCGTCGTGGACGCGGTACCGGGACGCGGTCATCTCCGGTACCGCCTCGGGTGATCGGGCGCCCTTCCCGCTGCGCGGGCCTCCGGCGCCCGGTGCTCCCCGTCGTCGCCATCGCTTCACGGCGTCACTCCGTTCCTCCCGCCCCGCGGGCCCTCCGCGGGGCGCGGGCGGACGCTCCGGCCGCTCGCACCGGTCCCGCGTCCCCTGCGCGGGCGGTCCGAGCAGAACATGCGTTCGACCGCGCCGAGGAGCATGCCGCGCCCGGCACCGCCGGGGCAGCCCGGTGCGGGAGACCGGTCGGGTTGGCGGCGGACCGGATCCCGGGGCGGAGGCGCCCCGTGCGCGGAGCGGCCGGGGGCGGCCGACCGGACTCCGCCGGGTTGGGGCCGGCCCGGATCGGCGGGGGATCCGGACCGCCCGCGCCCGGCTCCGGCGGCGGTCCGCTGCCCGCAGGGCCGGGGCCGGGGGACACCGCGGCGCCCGCCCCCACCTGGGCGGGGCCGCCCGCCGGGCGGCGCGGGCCCGGCGGCGCCGCCTCTTCCCCGGCCAAACCCGCGGCGCCGGGGGTTTTCGTTCCGCTCCGCATCCGCGCAGGTCGCGGCCGGTCCTCCCGGCCGGGGCCGGCGGCGCCGGGCCGGCGGGCCGGCGGGCCGGAGCCGGCATTCCAGCAGCGGCCGGAGCGGGTCCCGGCCCGCGCTCCGGGCGCGGCCGGCCGAGGTCCCCGCAGGCGGCCGGGCGGCTGCCCGCGGGGACCGCGTCCCCTTTCCGCATGCCGCGGTGCGAGGTCGGAAAAGGATCCCCGTTCTCCGGCGCCTTTCCGTGTTCTCCGCGGACGCGCGGCGGCCCCGGAGCGGAATCGCTCCGGGGCGGCTCGGAAAAGGGCGGGAACCGGGGCTGGCCGGGGTGTGCAGGAACCCCAGTTGGTGTTACCCCTTGCAGGTGACCTGTTACCCGGTGCCTGTTACCCGGAGCGGTTCCACCGCTCCTTCACTACGCACGTACAACGGACACACCTGCTCAATGTGCGGTAGGCGGATAGACGCGAATGCGCGGTACGCCGCTACCTTTTACGACCGACACTTCGGTGCCCCGGCCCCGCTGTCCCGGTGGGCCTAGTCGAGTTCGACCAGCTCCGTCTTGTTGGCCCGGTTGATCGCCTGCTTGACCCGCTGGGCGTACTCGGCGATGCGGTCGATCTCGTCCCACCGGCCGCGCCGGGGCAGGCCGTAGTCGGTGATCTCCGCGACGTCGTAGCCGAGCAGCTCCTGCTCCTCGATCTTGAGGCCGTTCTCGCTGAAGGACTCGCGCTTGCGCTCCACCTTGCGGACGGTGCGGTAGCGGATCCAGTCCTCCCCGCCGTCGTAGGGGGCGGCGTCCTCGGCGCGCACCGGCACCGCGCGGGCGGCCTGCTCCAGCTTGGGGATGGTGTCGTCCTTGAGCACCAGCAGCTCGGGCACGGAGAGCACCCGGACCCGCCCGTCGAGGTCCTCGATCTCGGCGCGCGCCCGCTGGTTGGTGCGCGAGATGCGCAGCGCCAGCCCCTCGTCCTCGGCGAGGATCGCGGCGATCCGCTCCCGGCACTCCTGCACGGTGTAGGCGCGCTTGGTGGCCTTCTCCGTGCCGGGCTCCGGCCGGTAGGCCCCTTCTCCGTCCAGGGAGGCGGTCCGGTAGCCGCGACGCTCGGCCCCGGCCAGCTGCAGGCGGTTGATCCAGGTCTGCAGATCGGCCGAGAGCTTCTTGCGGCGGTTGAAGGCGTCTCCCAGCGTCATGTTCATAATGCAGAACATTAGGTGCGGGAGGAACGGTTCCGCCACCGGTTTTTCCGCGTCCGCCGGCGTTTCGCGCCCCTTTCCGGGACCGCCCCGGGGAAAACGCTCCGCATCCCCGGGCGGAATTGCGCGGGAAACCCTCAGAAGGGCTCTTCCGGCCGGCGCAGTGCGCGCGGGGCGCTCCAGTGGAATCGCACCGCCAGAAGGCGCAGCACGAACGCGCCGAGCGCGGCGAGGGCGCCGGTCCACCAATTGAAGGCGCCGGCGTGGATCAGCAGCGATGCCGCTCCGGCGCCGGCGAGCGCCGGCAGCGCGTACAGCTCGGAGTCGCGGCGCAGCACCGAGGGCTGGAGGCCGGCCAGCAGGTCGCGGAGCATGCCGCCGCCCACCGCGGTGGTCACCCCCATCAGCGCCGCCGGCACCGGCCCCAGCCCGAAGGAGGCCGCCTTGACCGCGCCGGTGACGCAGTACAGCCCCAGCCCCATCGCGTCGACCACGGTCAGCGGCACCCGCTGCACCCGCTCCGGCGGGTGCCACAGGAAGACCACCAGCGCGGCGAGCAGGGCCGTCCCCAGGTAGCGCAGGTCGGTGAAGGCCGCCGGCGGGACATCGCCGATGAGCACGTCCCGGATCAGCCCGCCGCCGAAGGCGGTGCAGCACGCCAGCACCGCGATGCCCACCACGTCGAAGTCCCGCCGCACCGCCACCAGCGCACCGGACAGCCCGAACGCGAACGCGCCGAGCAGGTCGAGCACGTCGAAGGCGATGAGCTGCGCAGCCCCGAAGTCCATCCCCGCCCGTCCCCCTCGTCCCGGTCTCCTCCCGCGCCCCCATCATCCCGGAGGGCGCCCCGGTCCCGGAGGCCGCACCGGCCGGAGCGGCGGGGCGGCCGCTCAGCCGGCGGCGGTTCCGCTCCCCTGGCCGAGGGCGCGGCGGGCGGAGAGGCGCAGCAGGGCGACCATCTCCGGGACCGGCGCCAGGGGCCTGCGCCGGTGGACCGCGTAGACCTCCCGGGCGAGCGGCGGGGCGGCCGGGTCGGCGGCGGCCACCGGGTGCGCGCTCCACCCGGAGGGGGCGGAGGCGCCCAGGACGGTCCGCGGGACCAGCCCGACGCCCACGCCGGCCCGGATCAGCGCGAGGGTGACCTCGTAGTCGCGGGTCTCGTAGGCGACCCGGACGCGCACGCCCGCCTCCCGGGCCGCCTCCTCCAGCGCGGCGCGGTTGGGCACGCCCGGGGCGCCGCAGATCCACTCGTCCCCGGCCGCCTCGGCGAGCGGCACCGGGCCGGGGCGGGCCGCGGGGTGCCCCTCGGGCAGGACCAGCATCAGCGGGTCGACCAGGATCCTCTCCCGGCGCAGCCCGGCCGCCGCGGGCAGCTGCACCCCCGGGTAGCGGTGCGTGACCAGCAGGTCGAGCGCGCCGGAGGCGACCAGGCCGTACCCGTCGGGCGGCTCCAGGTCGGACAGGGCCTGGCGGACGTCGGGGTGGGCGCGGCCGAACGCCGCCAGCGCGCCGGGCACCAGGACCTTCCCCGCGCTGGCGAAGGCGCCCAGGGAGAGCCGGCGGGGCGGCTCCCCCGCCGCCGCGCGCACCGCGGCCTCCGCGTCGCGCAGGTCGCCCATGACCCGTTCGCCGTAGGCCAGCAGGATCCTCCCGGCCCCGGTGAGCCGGACGCCGCCGCGGCGCCGCTCCAGCAGCACGCAGCCCAGCTCCCGCTCCAGTTTGGCGAGCTGCTGGGAGAGCGCGGGCGCGGTGAACGACATCCGCTCGGCCGCTGCCGCGATGGAGCCGGCGTGCGCGACCTCCACCAGGACCCGGACCCGGTTCGCGTCCAGCACCGCCGCCCCTTCCCGCCGTCCCCGGGGCGCCGCCGGCGCCCCGGCCGTAAGCAGAGCTTATCCATCGTTAGCAGACGCGACTTCACCTTATCCCCGGAGCGGGGCAGAGTCGGGGGCATGGCACCGAGCACCGCACCGATCGCACACGTCCCCGACTCCGCCGCCGTCCGGGAGGCCGCCGAGCGGATCGCCGGGCGCGCCCGGCGGACCCCGCTGCTCCGGGCCCGGGTGGACGGGCGCCGGGTCACCCTCAAACTGGAGCACCTCCAGCTCACCGGCTCGTTCAAGCTGCGCGGCGCGCTGAACGCGCTGACCGCGCGGCCCGCCGCCCGGGTGGTCGCCGCCTCGGGCGGCAACCACGGGTTGGGGGTGGCCGCCGCCGCCCGCATGCTCGGCGCGGAGGCGGTCGTCTACGTCCCGGAGACCGTGCCCGAGGCCAAGGCCCGCCGGCTGGAGGCCTCCGGCGCCCGGCTGGTGCGCGCCGGAGGGCGCTACGCCGCCGCCGCGGAGGCGGCGCTGGAGTACGCCGCCGACGAGGGGCTGCGCTACCTGCACGCCTACGACGACCCGCTGATCGTCGCCGGGCAGGGCACGGTCGGCCGGGAGATCGCCCAGGACGCGCCGGACTGCGACGCGGTGGCGGTGGCCGTCGGCGGCGGCGGGCTGGCCGCGGGGGTGCGGCTGGGCGCCGAGGGGCGCGAGGTCGTGGCGGTCGAACCGGAGGGGTGCCGGAGCCTGCACGCCGCGCTGGCCGCCGGGGAGCCGGTGGACGCCCCGGTCGACTCGGTGGCCGCGTCCGCGCTGGGCGCCACCCGGGTGGGCCGGACCCCGTTCGAGGTGCTGCGCACCCGCCCCGTCACCCCGGCCCTGGTGAGCGACGGGGAGATCCTGGCCGCCCGGGACCGGCTCTGGGAGGAGTTCCGGATCGCCGCGGAGCCCGCCGCCGCGGCCCCGTTCGCCGCCTGGCTGGCCGGCCGCGTCCCCGGCGAGAACCCGTGCCTGGTCGTCTGCGGCGCCAACACCGACTGGCGCCCGGCCGACTGACCGCCGGGCCCGTTCCTCGTACGCGGCGGAGGATCTGTCGGCCCTGCGGAGTAGCATCCCGCCGGCCGGGCTTCCCCGCCGCTCGCGGCGGCCGCCCGGCACCCCGGAACCCGCCGATGAGTTCCGCGGAACCCCGCGGTCCCATGGGCGGCCGTGCACCGCACCAGGCGGTGCCGTAGAGAGGAAGCACGGGCATGGGCGAGATCATCTACTTCGCGCAGCAGTCGGTCGACGGCTTCATCGAGGGCCCCGAGGGCGAGTTCGACTGGCCGGTGGTGGGACCGGAGCTGTCGGAGTACTCCCGGGCCGTGGGCGAGCAGGCCGGCGCTTTCCTGTACGGGCGGGTGGTCTGGGAGATGATGTCCGGGTTCTGGCCGCGCGCCGAGGAGCTCTCCGACGACCCGCACGACCTGGCGTTCGCCCCGGCCTGGCGGGCCAAGCCCAAGCTGGTGGTCTCCCGGACGCTGCAGAGCGCCGAATGGAACACCCGGGTACTGGCCGACCTGGACGGGCTGGCCGCCGCCAAGAAGGCGGCCGAGGGCGACATCGTGCTGTTCGGCGGCTCCGAGCTGGCGGCGGCCCTCACCCGGCGGGGCCTGATCGACGAGTACCGGCTGATCGTCCACCCGGTCGTCCTGGGCGGCGGGAAGCGCGCCTTCGCCGGCCCCGGGCGGCTCGGTCTGGAGCCGGCCGAGTCCCGGATGTTCGACGGCGCCGCCGTACTGCTCCGCTACCGCCGCTGACCCGCCCGGACCCGCCCTCCGGCGGGGCGGATACCCTTCCCTCGACCCTCAGACCGCGGGAAAGGGAGACCCATGCTCTACACGGCGCTGCGCTGGACGTGCGCGTCCCTGGGACGCGCGCTCTACCGGCCGGTGATCGAGGGGCTGGAGAACATCCCGTCCTCCGGGCCGGTGCTGCTGGCCGCCAACCACCTGTCGTTCTCCGACAGCGTCGTCCTCCCGCTCGCCGTGCCCCGCCCGATGCGGTTCCTCGCCAAGGCCGAGTACTTCGAGGGGCCGGGGGTGAAGGGCCGCGCCTCCCGCGCGCTGGTCACCTCGCTGGGGGCGATCCCGGTGCGCCGCACCGGCGGCCGGGACGCGGTGAACTCGCTGGACCTGGGGCTGTCGGTGCTCAAGGACGGCGGCGTGTTCGTCATCTACCCGGAGGGCACCCGCTCCCCCGACGGGCGGCTGTACAAGGGCCGCACCGGGGTGGCGCACCTGGCGCTGACCTCGGGCGCGCCGGTGGTCCCGGTGGGGCTGGCCGGGACCGAGCGGATCCAGCCGATCGGGGCCCGGCTGCCCCGCCTGGCGCGGATCCGGATCCGCTTCGGCGAACCGCTGGACTTCTCCTTCGGCTACGGCCACATGAAGGCGGGCCCCGCCCGCCGGGAGGTCACCGACCGGGTGATGGCCGCCGTCCGCGACCTGACCGGCCAGGAGGAGGCCGGCGTGTACAACCCCAACTCCCCGAGGGCCTGAGAGGCTGTCGGGTGTCCGGCCGGTCGCCCGGTGGGGCCGCCCCGCGCTTCCCCGTCCGTCCTCGTTGGTCTTGGAGTTGCGGGGGTATCGGAGCGCTCCGATACCCCCGCAACTCCAAGACCAACGGGGAAGTGGTGCGGTACGCCGCCCGCTACGGGGCCTCCCCCCGCGAAGCCTCCCCGAAGCGGCCGCGCCGGGAGCGGCGCGGGGCCGGGCGGTGCGCACCGCCCGGCCCCGGTCCCGCGGATCCGCCCGGTCAGGCCTTGGGCATCCGCTCGGCCAGCCACGCCTCGACGTCGGCGGAGGCGCGCGGCAGGCCCGCCGACATCACCCGGTTGCCGTCCTCGGTGACCAGCACGTCGTCCTCGATCCGCACGCCGATGCCGCGCAGCTCCTCGGGGACGGTCAGGTCGTCGGGCTGGAAGTACAGGCCCGGCTCGACGGTGAGCACCATGCCCGGGCGCAGCTCGCCGTAGAGGTGCTCCTCGGTGCGGGCCCGGGCGCAGTCGTGCACGTCCAGGCCGAGCATGTGGCCGGTGCCGTGCAGGGTGTAGCGGCGCTGCAGGCCCAGCTCGACGACCCGGTCCACCGGGCCCTCCAGCAGGCCCCACTCGACCAGCCCTTCGGCCAGCACCCGCTGGGCGACCCGGTGGAAGTCGCGGAACGGGCGGCCCGGCGCGACCGCGGCGATGGACGCCTCCTGGGCGGCGTACACCAGGTCGTAGACGCGCCGCTGCAGCTCGGTGAAGGTGCCCGACACCGGGAGGGTTCGGGTGACGTCGGCGGTGTAGAGCTCGGTGGTCTCCACGCCGGCGTCCAGCAGCAGCAGGTCGCCCTCGCGGACCGGGCCGTCGTTGCGGACCCAGTGCAGGGTGGTGGCGTTGGGGCCGGAGGCGGCGATGGTGCCGTAGCCGACGTCGTTGCCCTCCACCCGGGCGCGCAGGAAGAAGGTGCCCTCGATGTACCGCTCCGAGGTGGCCTTGGCCTGCGGCAGCACGGCCACCACGTCGTTGAAGCCGCGGACCGTGGCGTCCACGGCCTTCTGCAGCTGCTCGACCTCCCACTCGTCCTTGACCAGCCGCATGTCGTGCAGGGCGACGGCGAGCTCCTCGTCGCGCGCAGCGCTCTCCTCGGTGGCGCCGCCGCGCAGCCCGTCGACGATCCGGTCCAGGGCGCCGTCGTGGCCGCGGACGATGCGGGTGGCGACGCCGCCGGCGGCCTTCTCCAGCAGGGCGGGCAGCTCGCGGACGTCGTGCACGGCCAGGCCGAGCAGGGCCGAGGACTCGGCGAGGCTGCTGCGCCGGCCGCTCCACAGCTCCCCGTGGCCGTCCAGCCAGAACTCGCCGTTCTCCCGGTTGGAGCGCGGCCGCAGGTAGGCGGTGACCTCGTGGCCGCCGCCCTCGTGCGGCTCGAACACCAGGCAGCCGTCGTCGGACCGGTCGCCGCTGAGGTAGACGTAGTCGGTGGCGGCGCGGAACGGGTACTCGGTGTCGTTGGAGCGGGTCTTCAGGCCGCCGGCCGGGACCACCAGGCGCTCACCGGGGAAGCGGGCGCTGAGCCCGGAGCGGCGGTGCGCGGTGTGCCGCGCCTGCTCGATCGGGCGCACGTCGCGCTTCTCGGTGTCGGCCCAGCCGGTGCGCATCCACGCCGACAGCTCCTCGGAGACCGACTGCTCCTGCCCGTTCTTGCGCGGCCGGAACGCCGGCTCGCCGGTTCCGCCGTCCTGGGCCTCTCCCCCGCCGGGGCGCTGCTGCTCGGTCACTGCTCGGCCTCCAAGGTCACTCGGTTCGCTGCCGGCCGCTTGTGGCGGCTCCTCGGCCCTGCCGCGCGGCCGCCCCGGGGCGCGGGCGCGCCCCCGCGGCCGCCCCGGGCGGGCGGCGCGCACGGGTACGCGCGCCGCCCGCCCGGCCGGCGGCGCCCGCAGGGCAGGGTCTAGCGTCCATCGTAGGGCGCCGCACCGCCCGCGAGCTCCTTGGCGAAGGCGTAGTAGCGGCGGCCGCCCTGCTCGTCGAGGCCCTCTGCGTCGGACAGCGTGTAGCCCAGCCGGCCGTACATCGCGACGGCCTCGGGCTGCTCCGGGCCGGTGGTGAGGTAGGCGCGCCGGTACCCGCTGCGCGCGGCGGCGGCCTCCACGGCGGACAGCGCCCGGCGCCCCAGCCCGCGCCTGCGGTGCGCGCTGTCGGTCCAGACCCGCTTGAACTCGGCGGTGGCGGCGTCCTTCCGGCGGAACGCCCCGCCGGCCACCGGCCGGCCGGCCAGCTCGATCAGGACCACCCCGCCGTAAGGGGCGTCGAAGTCGGTCTCGGGGTAGGCCGCCAGTTCCCGCCGGGCGGCCTCGGCGCCGTAGCGGCGGGTGTACTCCTCTGCCAGCCCCTCCAGCATCGGCCGGACCGCGGGATCGCCCATCGCCACCGCCCGCTCCACCGGCACCGGCATGACCTCGGCCCCCTGAACCGTCATCCTCTTCCCTCTCCTCCCGGTCGGCTGCGACTCGCGGCGGCCGGGTGCGGCCGCCGTCCACCAACGGCCCAACTTAGGACGTTCTGTGCGCATTCCCGCCGGTGAGCCGGGCTGTACGGGTGTCGCGATCACCACATCCCGCGCACGCCTCCCGGGTACCCCTGCGGCCCGGCCCGCCCCGGGCGGGTCCTAGAGTGACCGACATGGCTTTGAGCGATCGCACCCTCCTGGGCCCCGGACCGAGCAACCCCTATCCCGAGGCCGTCCTCGGGCTGTCCGCCCCGATCCTGGGGCACCTGGATCCGGAGTTCATCGCGCTTCTGGACCGCGTCTGCGACCGGCTGCGCACGGTGTGGGGCACCGCCAACCCGCTGACCATGCCGCTGTCGGGCACCGGGTCGCTGGGCATGGAGGCTGCGTTCGCCAACACGGTGCGCCCCGGCGACACCGTGGTGGTCGCGGTCAACGGCCTGTTCGGGCGGCGGATGTGCGAGGTGGCGGCCCGGTACGGCGCCGAGGTGGTCGAGGTCGGGCACGCCTTCGGCGAGCCGGTCGACGTGCAGCGGGTGCTGGACGCCCACCCCTCCCCGGCGATCGTGGCGGCGGTGCACGCGGAGACCTCCACCGGCGTGCTCAGCGACATCGGAGCGCTGGGCGCCGCGGTGCACGGGCGCTCCGAGGAGACGCTGCTGGTCGCGGACTGCGTCACCTCGCTGGGCGGCACCGAGGTCGCCGCGGACGAGTGGGGCGTCGACATCGGCTACTCCGGCACCCAGAAGTGCCTGGGGGTGCCGCCGGGGCTGGCGCCGTTCACCTTCTCCGAGCGGGCCTGGGAGCGCCGGGTGGAGACGCCCCCGGTCTGGTACATCGACCTGGGGCTGCTCGGCGCCTACGTGCGCGGCGGCCCCGGCGGGCGCGCCTACCACCACACCGCGCCGGTGGGGATGATCGCCGCCCTGGACGCGGCGCTGGAGCGGATCACCGCCGAGGGCACGGCCGAGGTCGCGGCCCGGCACCGGGCCGCCGGCGCCCGCCTCCAGGACGGCCTGGAGGACATGGGCCTGGAGCTGTTCGCCGCCAAGGGCCACCGGCTGCCGCAGCTGACCTCGGTGAAGGTGCCCGAAGGGGTGGACTCGGCCAAGGTCCGCGGGCGGCTCCTGGACGAGTACGGCATCGAGATCGGCGCCGGCGTCGCGGAGTACGCCTCCGCGGTGTGGCGGATCGGGCTGATGGGGCACAACGCCCGCCCGGACCGCGCCGAGCTGGTGCTGGCGGCCCTCCGCGAGGTGCTGGGCCGCTAAGGACCACCGAAACCCACCGCCCGGCGCCGGCCTCTTCCGGCGCCGGGCCTTTCCGTTCCCGGCACGGAGACCGGCGCCCCCTCGCCCCGGAGGGACCGCGGAAGCCCTCCCGGCCCACCGGGCGCAGACCCGCCCTTCCGCGAACGCCCCCTTCGAGGGGCTGGACGCCCCGCCCCCGGGCGACCGGACCCGCGCCTCCGGCCCCCGGGGCGCGCCGTCCCCGGCGGTGCTCTGCCGGCCCGCGGCCCCTCGCTCCGGGAGGGCCCGGAGCCCGGACGCCTCCGCCCCGCCCCTCCGACCGGACCGGACGGCCGCCGCGCCCCGGGCCGCCCGGGGCGCGGCGCCGCCCCGGCCGCGCTCTCCCCGCCCCGGCGGGACGCCGCCTCCCGGCTCGGCGCCGGGTGTACGCGGTGCCGGCCGCCCGGGAAGAAGGGGAAGAAGGGGACGGGGCAGCACCCGCCCCCCTTTCCTCTTTCCTTATTTCCTTCTCCTTTCTCCGGTGCGCCCGGGGCCGCCGGGCCCTGGTGCGCCGTGCAGGTGGGCCGCGGTCCCGGTGACGGCGGCTGGGTCCTGGGGCCCTGGGGGCGCGGGCGTTTTGAGCCCTGCGGCCCATTGCCCGCCCGGACCCCGGTGAGGCTGAATTCTCAGTGCGGACGCGTGACCGAGGAAACGCGCTCCGCTCCCGAGATCCTCACCCGCCCCCGCTCGCACAGCCGGCCCGGCCCACCCGGTCGCGCGGCCGGCTGGGAAGGAGATCACGGCGATGCGAAGCATCCCCCGCACCCCCCGGTCCACCGCGCTGAGCCTCCTGCTCGGCTCGGTGCTCGCCGCGGCCGGCACCCTGTTCGCGCCCGCCGCCGCGGCGTCCCCCGCCGACACCCCGGCCATGGCCCGGCACGCCCGGGAGACCCCCGACGCCCCCGGCCGGGCCGACGTCTCCGCGGCGCCCGCGGGCATCCCCGGCATCGACGTCTCGCACCACAACGGCACCATCGACTGGCCGGAGGTCGCCGGCAGCGGCGTCCGCTTCACCTACATCAAGGCCACCGAGGGGACCGGCTTCAAGTCCCCGGCGTTCAACACCAACTACACCGGCTCCTACCGGGCCGGGCTGATCCGGGGCGCCTACCACTTCGCCCGCCCCGACGCCTCCGGCGGCGCCGCCCAGGCCGAGTACTTCGCGTCCAACGGCGGCGCCTGGTCCGCCGACGGCCAGACCCTGCCCGGCGCGCTGGACCTGGAGGACACCTCCGCGGCGCCGCACTGCTACGGGAAGTCGCCCTCCCAGATCGTCTCCTGGGTGCGCGACTTCAGCGACACCTACCGGGACCTGACCGGGCGGGACGTGGTGCTCTACACCAGCGCCGGCTGGTGGAACGACTGCGCCGGCGGCAGCGGCGCCTTCGCCTCCACCAACCCGCTCTGGGTGGCCAGCTGGACCAGCGCCGACCGGCCCACCGTCCCCGCCGGGTTCGGCGTGCACACCTTCTGGCAGTACACCGACCAGGGCTCCGTCCCCGGCATCGGCGGCGACACCGACCTCAACGTGTTCAACGGCTCCGCCGAGCGGCTGCTCGCCCTGGCCGACAACACCTGACCCGGCGCCTTCCCGGACAGGCCCCGGCCGCCCCCCTCCCTGCGGCCGGGGCCTCCCCCTGCGGCCGCGCGGCGGGTCAGCGCTCCCGGTTGGGGCCGTAGCGGGCGTCGTGGTCGGCGGGGTCGGTCGGGTCGGAGCTGTTGCCGATGATCACCGCGATCGGCGGCAGCACCATGGCGACCGCGCACATCGCCACCGCCCACTCGACCCCGAGCAGGTAGTAGACCGGCAGCGACCCGGCGAACAGCACCAGGCAGGTGCCCATCAGCCAGGCGTACCGGCGCACCCGGCGCTTCATACCTCCACTGTAGTCCCGGCCCGCCCGCGCCCTCCGGCCGCGCCGGGCGGCCAGGACCGCGGGTCGCGCAGCCCGGCCAGGCCGCCGTCGACCCGGTACCCGTGCTCGGCCAGCCGGACCCGGGCCCGGCGGGCCCGCTCCACCGTGGCCTCCTCGAAGATCCGGTCGTAGAGCGCGTCGGGGGTGGCGTTCAGGCCGGTGCGCACCGCGGACAGCGCGGCGGTGGCGAGCGCCTGCGTCCCCGGCGGCTCGGGCAGCACCCGGTACATCCGGCGGGCCCAGTCCGGCAGCGTGTAGTAGGAGAGCAGGCCGATCGGCACCCACATCGGCTTGAGCGGGGCGAGCGCGCGCATCCGCTCCGGCACCTTGGGCCAGAGCAGGAACCGGACGATCTCCCGGGCCTCCGGGCCGGCGGCCAGCCGCGGGCGGACCCCGGCCAGGTAGGCGCGCATCCGCTCCACCGAGTCGGGCACCTCCGCGGGGTCCAGCCCCACGTAGGCGGCGGTGCGGGTCTGCTCGGCGAAGTACCGGTCGGCGTCGGCGCGGCCCACCCGGGCGCCGGCCCGGGCCACCACCTCCAGGTAGGACACCACCTCCGCGCAGTGCACCCAGAGCAGCAGGTCGGGCTCGTCGACCCGGTGCCGGCGGCCGGTGGCCGGGTCGGTGAAGCCCAGCCGCCGGTGCACCGAGCGGACCCGGGCGCCCAGCTCCTCGGCCTCCTGCGGGCTGCCGTAGGTGGTGGTGCCGACGAAGTCGACGGTGCGCAGCAGCCGGCCGGTGGGGTCCTCGCGGAAGTCCGACCGCTGCCAGACCCCCTGCACCGCCACCGGGTGCAGGGCCTGCAGCATCAGCGCCCGGACGCCGGCCACCCACATGGCCCGGTCCGTCTGGATCCGCCAGGTCGCGCTCTCCGGAAGGGCGACGGTGGGCTGCTGCACGTCCGGCACGTCCTTTCCGGGAGCAGGCTCCCGAGATCGGTTCTCCCGACACCTGGTACGCCGCGCCGGCGCACCTCGAATCCGATTCTAGATCGGCCGCTCCCCCGGCGCCGCAGGGGATCCGGTTCCGGGGGCGCTCCCGGCCCCGGCTCCGCGCGGCGGCCCGGAGTAGGTTGTCGTCCACCCGCTTCCCCTGACGAGAGGACCGCCATGGACCGCGTCCCCGCCCCCGGAGCCGACCGCCTCGCGCTGAACGCGCGGGGCATGGTCTTCGACGCCGTCGCCACGGGCCCGGCGGACGGCCCGCTGGTGCTTTTCCTGCACGGCTTCCCCGAGTTCGCCTCCTGCTGGGGCGAGCAGATCGCCGCGGCGGCCCGGGCCGGGTACCGCGCGGTCGCCGTGGACCAGCGCGGCTACTCCCCGGGCGCGCGCCCCGAGGGCCCCGCCGCCTACACCGTGGACGAGCTGGTCGGCGACGTGTTCGCCTTCGCCGACGAGCTGCAGGCCGAGCGGTTCCACCTGGTCGGGCACGACTGGGGCGGGGTGCTGGCCTGGCCGGCCGCGGGCCGCCGGCCCGAGCGGATCCGCACCCTGACCGTGCTGTCCACCCCGCACCCGCGGGCGCTGGCCCGCGCAGTGGCCGAATCCGAGGAGCAGCGGGAGAGCCTCTCCTACATCGGGCTGTTCCGGCGGGAGGGCAAGGCCGAGGAGGTGCTGCTCGGCGACGGCGCCGCCGCGCTGCGCGGGATCTACCAGGGGCGCGTCCCCGCCGGCCTGGTCGAGGAGAACGTGCGCCGGCTCGGTGAGCCGGGCGCGCTGACCGCGGCGCTCAACTGGTACCGGGCGCTGGACGGCGCCGCCGCCGACGCCCCGGTGATCGAGGTGCCGGTGCTGTACCTGTGGGGCGAGGGCGACCTGGCGTTCACCGCCGCGGCCGCGGAGTCCACCGGGGAGTGGGTGAGCGGCGAGTACGAGTACGTCCGGTTGGACGGCGCCTCGCACTGGCTGCCGGAGGAGGACCCGGAGCGGATCATCCCGCCGATCCTGGAGCACCTCAAGCGCGGCTGACCCCGCGCGCCCGGGTGGCGCCCGGGGGAAGTCCGGTGCAGTCTTGACCCACCGGGGGGCAGTGCTGCACCGAGCGGAGGTCTCAGATGGCACCTCGGAGGTCGGGCTGGGCGGCGGTCGCCGCCGCCACCGCGCTCGCCGTCCCCACCGCGGCCGCGGTCGCGGGAACGGCCGAGGCGGACACCGGTTGGCGGCTGGTGCACGAGGAGGACTTCTCCCGGTTCGCCCCGTCCGGGGACACCGGGTGGCTCCCCGACAAGGACGGCCCGGGGAGCCGCTACGACGTGGACGGCTACGACAACGACGGCGGGTTCTTCCGCGCGATGGGCGGGCCGGCGTTCGGCGACCACCTGGACGGCATGGACCTGTACCGGCGGTCGTTCTCCTTCGGCGAGGACGGCTGGCTCACCGCCGAGCTCGCCAAGCGGGACGGCGTGCGGGAGCCCTCGTTCACCCGGGACCGGCTGCCCGGGGCCGGCCCCTCCGGGCGGTTCGGCAGCCCCGAGCACGGCGGCGCGGTGGTGCTGCGCTCCACCGAGGCGCTGCCCGCCGAGTACCGGGTGGAGGTCACCCTCAGGACCATCGACTTCGGCGGGCAGCGCGGCGGCGAGTGGGACTACGGCGGCGAGGTCAACGGCTACCGCCCCTCCGGCTGCAAGACCAACTTCCCGTGGGCCGCCTCGGGCGACTTCACCCGCCCCGAATGCGACTGGCACGACGTCACCACCGACTCCAACGGGTTCTACTTCCTGTCGGTGATGGACTACGGCCGTCCCGCCCCGCACAACAACGTCTTCGTGCACACCCACCGCAAGGTGGTCATGGACGGCTACAACCGGTACCGCTACACCGGGAGCGGGCTGCGCTACTGCGACGCCCGCACCGGCGAGCTGCAGCCCTACGAGTGGGGCAGCGGCAACGGGGTGAACATGCTGTTCATGACGGACCAGCGGCGCTACGCCGACCAGCCGGGCACCGAGTACGTGATGCACAGCGAGTGCGGCACCGAGGTCGGCGGCGGCATCGTCAGCCAGGCCGACCTGGTGCCCGAGGCGATGCCGGAGCGCGACTACCGGTTCGCCGTGGAGCGCCGCGCCGACCGGTACGTCCTGGAGGTCTCCGGGGAGTTCCGGCACATCGGCGAGCGCACCCTCCGCTACGAGCAGCCCTTCGACGACGGCGAGAACCCGGTCTGGCACTACAACCGCACCCCCGGCGAGTACTCCGGGGAGCACAACGCCACCTGGACCTACCCGGCCCCGGGCGGCGGCGCCTACACCGACGCCGACGTCTGGCCGGCCGGCTCGGCCTACCCCGACCACTTCCTCATCGGACAGCCGCACATGAACTTCTACGAGGGCAGCGCGCGCGTCGACGACGTGCGGCTGTACGTGCCGAAGGGCGGCTGAGCGCCCTCCCCCGCCTCCCGGGGGCGGCCGCGGACACCGCGTCGGCGGCCCCCTCCGGGGAGCGTCCGGCCGGCCCCTGCGACCACACTGGATCCCAGGATCTCGATAGAAGACCTCGTCAGGGCGGGGAGCCGCGCACCGGCGCCCAGGCCGCTCGAAACGGACCCTTGAGAGAGGCGGACGCCCTCCAGCAGGCCCGGTTGCCCGACTGCCGGGTGCACCCGCTGACGTCCACCGCGGCACTCCTCTTCGAAATGCGCACCTCTCTGCGGTTCGACGACGGGAACGCCGCGCTGCTCGTGGTGCGCGGGCTGCGCTCGTTCGACCGGAGTACGCCCGCGGCGGCGAGGCCCCTCTTGGCGCTGACGGTCCTCGCCGGCACCCCCGGCCGCACCGGCGGGTCGTTCCCCATGGAGTTCGGGCCGTATCCGGACGCGAAGCTCACCGTCGCGGGCGACCTGGCGGAGTTCTACGTCCTCGATGCGGAGGGAACAGGCGACGTACCGCCCGATCATCCGGACATGGAACCGGTGCGCGTCCAGCACGCACTGCCGTCATGGCCCTCCATGTGCGACCTGCTCCAAGCGTCGGGGGCGCCCTGACGCGGCGGCACCGCCGAGCCGGCGGGAACAGGGGCCGCCGGGAAGGCCCCGCCGCGCGGACGGGCGGTCCGGGGTCACCGCGCGCACAGCCGGTCCAGCGCGGCCCGGCTCCCCTCGTCCGCGGCGCGGCAGATCATCAGCCGCTGGCCCGTGTCCTGAAGCGGCATGAGCACTTCGAAATGCACGGCGATCTCACCCGCGTCGGGGTGCCGCATCGCCTTGTGCCCGCGGCCGCCGGCCCTGACGTCCCCCTCGGCCCACAACCGCGCGAACTCCTCGTCGTGAGCGGTGATCTCGGCGATGAGGGCGGTCAGCGCCCGGTCCTCCGGATGGGCGGCCCACGCGGCGCGCAGGTGCGCGACCCCCTCCCGCACGACGCGTTCGCGGTCGACATAGAACTCGCGTATCTCCGGATGCATCAGGCACAGCCACATCGAATTGCGCCGGGGCGGCGGCAGGGTGCCGAAATCCAGTAGCAGCCTCGCCATCTCGCCGTTCCAGGCCAAGATGTCGTAGCGGTGGTTCATCAGCATGGCCGGCAGCGGCGACAGGTCGGTGACCAGCCGGGCCAGCGGCGCCGACGCGGCGGTGGCGGGCCCGCCGGCGCCGCGGCGGCGGTGCCGGGTGAGGTCGAAGAGGTAGGTGCGCTCGTCGGCGGTCAGGCGCAGCGCCCCGGCCAGCGCCTCCACCGTGTCCGCCGAGGGCCGCAGCCCGCGGGCCTGCTCCAGCCGCACGATGTAGTCGGTGCTGACCCCGGCCAGTTCGGCGACCTCTTCGCGGCGCAGTCCCGGGGTCCGCCGGGCCTGCCGGCGCGCCGGCAGGCCGAAGTCCCGCGGGTCCAGGCGCTCGCGCCGGGTCCGCAGGAACGCGGCCAGCTCCTCTGTCGTGTCCACGGTGCGGCTCGTCATGCCCGCTCCAACAGCCGGGGTAGGACCGGTGTTCCCAGGAAGCCCTCTCCCTTACCCCCGGCTCCCGGCCGTCGCAGGCTTGTCTCCGGCAACGGACCACGAGCACAGAAGGACACGATGTCACTCACTCTCGACACCTACCGGCTGCTGGGCCGCTCCGGGCTGCGGGTCTCCCCGCTGGCGCTGGGCGCGGCGACCTTCGGCACCGAGTGGGGCTAGGGCGCCGAGCGGGACGAGGCGCGCAAGCTGTTCGACCTCTACCGCGAGCGCGGCGGCAACTTCATCGACACCGCCAACACCTACACCGACGGCAGCTCTGAGCGCCTGCTGGGCGAGTTCACCCGCGCCGACCGCGAAAGCCTGGTGCTGGCGACGAAGTACACGACGCTGCGCCGGCCCGGCGACCCGAATTCCGGGGGCGCCCACCGCAAGAGCCTGTTCGCGTCGGTGGAGGCCAGTCTGCGGCGGCTCGGTACGGACTACATCGATCTGCTCTACCTGCACGTGTGGGATGCCGCGACGTCGGTCGAGGAGATCCTGCGCGGCATGGACGACCTGGTCCGCCAGGGCAAGATCCTGTACGCGGCGGTCTCCACCGCCCCGGCCTGGCAGGTGTCGCGCATGCAGGCGATCGCCGACCTGCGCGGCTGGTCTCCGCTGGTCGCGCTGGAGATCGAGTACAACCTGATCGAGCGCACCGGGGAACGCGACCTCATCCCCATGGCGCGGGAGATGGGGCTGGGCGTCGTCCCGTTCTCGCCGCTGGCCGGCGGGATGCTCAGCGGCAAGTACGGCCCCGAGGACCTGGCCCCGGCAAGCGGCGCGTCCGGCGGCAGCACCCGCAAGAGCTTCAACTTCGCCCTGGGCATGGTCACCGAACGCGGCCTCGCCATCGCCGGGGCCGTGAAGGAGGTCGCCGCGGAGCTGGGCCGCACGCCCGCCCAGGTCGGGTTGGCCTGGACCCTGGAGAACCCGGGGGTGACGGCGCCGATCATCGGCGCCCGCACCCCCGCGCAGCTGGAGGAGAACCTGGGCGCCCTGGAGGTCGACTTCACCGCCGCCCAGCTGGCCCGCCTCGAGGAGGCCTCCGCGATCGAGCCCGGTTACCCGCACGCCTTGCTCGCCGGCGACCACATCCGCAAGGTGACCGCGGGCGACCTGAAGATCGAGCCCCGGCGCTGATCCCCGAAGCCGGGCGGCGCCCGGACCGGCCGGGCGTTGGGTGTTCTGCCCGAATCCTCTCGTTTACGACGTAGATTCGTAGATCGGGGGATCAGTCCGGATCGGCGGTGAACTCCAGGGCCCAGTCGGCGAACTCCGGGGTGTCCACGAAACCCGCGGTGACCAGGGCGAACCCGGGAACCTCCAGGAGCACCGCCGGGGCGGCGACCGCCGCGACGTCGATCGCGTCCTGCCGGGTGGAGGACTTGCGCCAGCGCGGGTGCAGTGCGTGCAGGTCGGCGATGCGGCCGGCCGCGGTGCGGACCGCCTTCCGGGCCGGGCGGCGGGCGCCCGGCAGCCACCCGCGGAACCCGGGCCAGGCCAGCCGGCAGTGCCGGCGCAGCTCCGGCAGGCCGGCCAGCGGGGCGAAGTCCGGCGCGGACGCGGCGAAGTCGGCCAGGACCCGGTGCGCGTCCGCCCCCGAGGCCGGCGGGGCCCCGGCCCACCACCGGTCCCACTCCCGGCGGACCTCGGGGCCGGCCTCGGGGCGCGCCGCCGGGGAGCCGAGCAGCTCGCACCCGGGGATCCCCGGGTGGGCGAACGCGTACCACTGGGCCGCGGCCCCCGCCCCCGGGAAGACCCGGTGGTCGCCGATGTCGGCCGGCCCCCGCCTGCCGGGGCGGGGGCCGGTCGGGCCGAACCAGCCCGGCGGCTCGCCGCGCTCCGGCGCGGACGCGGTGAACGCGCGCAGCCAGGGCAGGTAGCGCTCGGAGAGCACGAACCCGAGGGTGACCGCGGCCCGGCCGGGCTCCTCCCGGAGCACCGCGGGCTCGGCCAGGCCCAGCACGTCCAGCCGGACGGCCTGCCCGTACGTGGGGGCCGGGGACGACCGCGCCGGAACGTCGGCGAAGACGCCCGCGCCGATCAGGCCGAACGCCCGGAACCAGCGGTGGAACGCGGGCCAGCCCCGCTCGCAGTGCCGGCGCAGCTCGGGCCAGCGGGCCAGCGGGGCGAAGTCCGGGACCCGCGCGGTGGACGGCCCCTCCGCGACCAGCATCTGCGGCCGCGCGGGCGGGACCTGCCCGCTGAGCACCGCCTCCTGCCACTCACGCCACTGCGCGGCCACCGCCGGGGAGCCGGCGGGCCGCGGCAGGACGGGGCCCGGCACCAGCGCCGCGTCGGGCGTCCCGGGGTCGACGAAGCGCACCCAGCTCGCCGCGGCCGCGAACCGCACGTCCATCGGCGCCTGCGGGGAGGCCGGAAGAGGTCCGGGGGACGAGAAGTCCATCGCCCCCTCCCTTCTGCGTCCGGCACCGCTGGCGCAGCGTACCGGAACGTGAAAAAGGGGGCATGGGCCCCGGTGAACAGGAACGCCGCATCGCCGACCGCCCGCCCGCGCCGCCCCGGGAGCGGCGCCCCGCTCCCCCGCCCCGGGCCCGCGGCCGCAGCGGTGCGCCGCCGAGCGCCGAGCGCGGCGCCCGTCCGATGAGATCGGGCCCCGGGCCGCCCGGCGAGGGCCGGGGAGCGGGGAGAGGGAGGGGCGGGACCACCGCGTTCACCGGGGCGGGGCCCACCGGCCCGGCCGGGCCGCCGCACTCCCGGAGGTGGGCGGGGGGTCGGGCTCTCGCGGGACGGCCCGGGCCGGACCCCGGGTGCCGCGCACTCCCGGTGCCGCCCGCTCGGAGAGGGGCTCGCCGAAAGGGGCCGAAAAGAAGGGCCGCCCGGCGGTTGTGGCCGCGGAGCGGCCGCTTCTCTTCCTACCGTGGCGGCATGATCCATCACGGCACAGCCGTCCGGAGGGCGCCCGGCGGCGCCCTGAAGCGTACCGCCTCGGCGGAAGGGGGCTCGGCATGACGATCGGAGTGACGACGCCGACGGGCAACGTCGGCTCGCACCTGCTGCGGCTGCTCGTGCAGGCGGGCGAGCGCCCGCGGGCGCTGCTCCGGGACCCCTCCCGGCTCGCCCCCGACCTCGCCGGGCACGTCGACGCGGTGGCCATGGACACCTGGGACGCCGACGCCGTCATCGAGGGCACCCGCGGGCTCACCGCGCTGTACTGGGTGAACCCGACCGCGACCGACCGGGACCCGCTGGAGGCGCACGCCGCCGCCGCGGCCAACGTCCGCGCCGCGGTGGAGCGGAACGGCATCGGGCGCGTCGTCTTCCAGTCCAGCGTCGGCGCGGAGAAGCGGTCCGGCGTCGGCGAGATCGACGGGCTCGCCGCCACCGAGCTCGCCCTGGACGCCACCGGGGTGCCGGTGACCCACCTGCGCTGCGGCTACTTCTTCTCCAACCTGCTGATGGACGCCGAGGCGATCCGCGGCGGCGTGTTCGCCACCGCGATGGAGCTGGACCGGCCGGTGCCGTGGGTGGCCCCGGCCGACATCGCGGCGGTGGGCGCGGTCCGGCTGCTCTCCGGCTCCTGGACGGGGCGGTGCGTCCAGGCGGTGCACGGGCCGGAGGACATCTCCTTCCGGCAGGTGGCCGGCGTCCTCTCCGAGGTCCTCGGCCACCCGGTGGAGCCCCGGCGGATCGGCGACGACGAGGCCCGGGCGGGGCTCGCGGCCGCCGGCCTGCCCGAGGCCGTGGTGGAGGCCATCGCGATGATGACGGTGGGCGTCAGGGACGACTTCACCCCAGAGGACCCCCGCAGCTGCCTCACCACGACGCCCACCTCCCTGGCCGCCTGGGCGGCCGAGCACCTCGCGCACCTCGCCCGGTGACGCCCGCGCCCCGGCGCCCCTCCCGTCCGGGGGCGCCGGGCCCGGGGGCGGGAGGGCTCCCCCCGCCCGGGCGCCGAGCACCCCCGCCGGGCGCGTCCCGGCCCCGGCCGGGGCCGGTCCCGGCGGGGCGCGGTCAGCCGTGCCAGACCTCGTCGTGGCCGGCGTGCTCCGGCAGGTAGGCGCCCGGGTGGAACAGGGCGTCGTAGTACTCGGTGTCGATGTGCTGGGCCTGCAGGTAGTTCATGATCCAGACGGTGGGCACCGTGCCGGGGAACCTGCCGAAGGTCGCGTCGACGTACTCCGCCTGGAGGGTGAGCAGCTCCTTGAACCGGGCGTCGTGCGGTGCGGCCGCGCCGCGCACGCCCGGGGTGTCCCGCCACGGGCCGGGGGTGTCCGGGTGGAACGGTCCGCCGGGTCCGAACTTGCGCTCCGCGTAGGCCTCCACCGCGGCGGCCATGTCCGGGAAGTGCGGCCGGCAGTAGGCCTCGAACACCCCGGGCAGGCCGGTGGGGTTCGGCAGCGGCCAGCGGGGGTCGGTCTGCACGTGGAAGCCGAGGCCGGGGACGTCGGCGCGGCCGGAGGCGCCGAGCACGGTGGGGCGGTCGATGCCGTCGAAGGCCCACCCGCCCAGGCCCATCGCGGTCAGCAGCAGGTGGCCGTTGTAGACGCTGGTCATCAGCTCGGCGGTGGCCTCGGTCAGCGAGTACTGCTCGACGAAGGAGAGCGGCACCGGGTCGTCGGTGTCCACCCGGTCGGCGAACGCCTCGATCCCGGGGATCCGCCTCCCGTTGACGTCGTCGTAGACCGCGACCCCGTTCTGCGCGAAGAAGGCCAGGTTGGCCAGCGTGTGCTGGGCGATGTCGGCGACCGGGGCGACCAGCAGCGAACCGGGGTGGTTGGCGATCCAGGTGTTGTGGCCCTCCATGTAGGGCTGCTCGCGGGGGATGTGCAGGCGCTCGGCGGAGATCCTGCGGACCCGGGAGAGGACCGCGTTCAGCCGCCCCTCGGTGTCGGGGTGCTCCTCGGGGCGGGCGTCCCGGGTGGACAGGAAGTAGGTGCCCGAGTCGTCGGTGAAGAAGAAGTCGGCGGTGTGGAAGCCCGCGGCCGACGGGAAGGTCCGGCCGCCCGCCGCGCCGCTGTAGTTCGGCAGCGCCGGGGCGTATCCGGGGTGGTGGGTGATGGCGTGGTGCCACCCGGTCACGCCCGCCACCGTCGTCAGTACCAGGGCGCGCTCGACGTCGCTGAGCGGCACGGGGTCGTGCCGGCTGCGGTAGGCCAGCGGCCCCGCGGGAACGTGCCCGCCGAGCGGGAACCGGCGCGATCTCCGCCCGAACACCGCGTCCAGCAGCGGAAACCGGCCGAGCCGCTCAACGGCGGCCCGCTCTGCCGCACTCAGCGCGACCGGGGGCAGCCCGTCGCCGTCCGCCATGCCTCGTCCCTCCTCGCGGTGGCCGCCTCCCCTGCCGCACCCCTCCGCCGGGGCGCGCCGGAGCAGGAGGCCGCCCGGTGCGGAGCCGCCGCCGGGCCGCCCCGGAGGCGGGCGGTCCCAGACTCGCCAGCGTTCCCCTCTTTGTCAATCAGGACAGTGGGTTTTGCGCCGTTCGCCGGTTTCATCGGTTTCGCGGAGCGGGAGCGGGGCGCTCCGGCCCCCGGGACCGGCCCTCCGGGCGCCCTGGCGTACGTGCCGACCGCTCCGCGAGCGGGCCCGGCGGCCACCGCGATCACGGCGGACCCGTACGGCGCGGACACCGCATCGGGCGCCTTCCACGGATACGGCGGCGCATCGGGCCGCCCGCCGGGCCCCGGGGCGGCGGGCGGAGGAGCCGGGGAAGGGGCGCGAGCACCGGAGAGCGCCCCGGCCGCTCTGCGCGGGCGCTCCCCTCAGCGGGTCAGGCGCCCTCGGCGAGGGTGCGGACGATGTCGGCGGCCGGGCGCTCCTCCGCGGAGCGGTAGGAGGTGCCCGCCCACAGGTGGAGGCGGTCGGCGTCGCCCTCCGCGGCGGCGGCCCTGCGCATCGGGCCGGTCAGGTGGTGGACCTGCGGGTAGGCGGCGGGGGCGTCCGCGGTGTAGGTGCCGAGGAAGCGGTTGACCAGGCCGCGGGCGCGGCGGCCGCTGAAGGCCCGGGTGACCGCGGTCCCCGGGAACACCTCGTCGGCCAGGGCCTGCTTGTGGGTGCCGCTCGCCCCGCTCTCCGGGGAGCGCAGCAGGGCGGTGCCGACCTGCGCGGCGGCGGCGCCGTGCGCCAGGACCTTGCGGACCGCGGCGGCGTCGCCGATGCCCCCGGCCGCGATGAGCGGGAGCCGGACCTCCGCCCGCACTTCGGCGAGCAGGTCGAGCAGGGGCGCGGTGCGCTCCTCCGCGTCGTCGAAGGAGCCCTGGTGGCCGCCGGCTTCGGCGCCCTGCACGATCAGCGCGTCGGCGCCGGCCTCCACCGCGGCCCGCGCCTCCTCCGCGGTGGTGACGGTGACGACGATGGCGCTGCCGGCCGAGCGCAGCGCGGAGGCCTCGGCGGGGGCGGGCACCCCGAAGGTGAAGCTCACCACCGGGACCGGGTCGGAGCGGAGCAGGTCGAGCTTGGCCGGGTAGTCGTCGTCGCTCCACCGGGGCTCGCCCAGCGGGGCGCGCAGGGCGTCGGCCTCCGGGGCGATGGTGCGCGCGTAGGCGGCGACGGCGTCCGGGTCGGCGCCGTCCGGGCCGGGCACGAAGAGGTTGACGCCGAACGGCCGCCCGGTGAGTCCGCGGGCGCGGCCGATCTGCGCGGCCAGCGCCTCCGGGGAGGCGTAGCCCCCGGCGAGGAACCCGGTGCCGCCGGCCGCGCCGACGGCCGCGACCAGCTCGGGCGTGCTCGCCCCGCCGGCCATGGGCGCCCCCACCACCGGTACCGAAGCGGCCCAGAGTCCGATGCCTTCCGCGTCGACCACCGTGCACGACCTCCTCTGCCGACCGACCGATCCCTGCAGGGTCGCACATCCCGCGCCCCGCCCTGTACCGCGCCGGGGAGGCGCCGGCCGCGCCGCCCCGGAAGGCGGGCGGGCGGCGTGTCCCCGGTCCGGCCGGGAGCAGCGGCTTCGCCGCCCCGTCCGCCGGTCCGCCCGCCGCTGCCGCCCGGCGGCGGCCGGCGGCGCGAGGCGGAGGTCACATTCCCGCCCCGCGCGGTGGCGCGGAGCGGTTCCGGACCGCGGCGGCCGCCGGTGCTCCTCCGCCCCGCCTGCGGGGGCCGGCCCTGCGGACGCCGGCGCCGTTCCGCGTCCCCGCCGCCCGCCGGCGCCGGCCCCCCTCACGGCGGCCCCCGGTTCCCACCCAGAGCCCGGTTAGGTTAGCCTTTGCTTCCATGAGTCAGCCCTACGCCTTCTCCCTGATCGAGGTCCTCCGCTCCGAACTCGTGACTCCGCTGATGGCCCGGGTCACCTTCGGCGGCGGCGACCTGAGGGACTTCACCCCGGTCGCCCCCGACCAGCAGGTGAAGCTCTTCTTCCCCCGGGAGGGGCAGGGCGCCCCGTCCGTGCCGCCGATGCCCGAGGACGGCGACGTGGGGCGCTGGCACGCCGCCTACCTGGCCATGCCCGACGAGGTGCGGCCGTGGATGCGCAGCTACACGATCCGCGCCCACCGGCCGGAGGCGGGCGAGGTCGACATCGACTTCGTGCTGCACGGCGACGAGGGCCCGGCCTCGCGCTGGGCCGGCGCGGTCCGCCCCGGCGACGTGCTGGGCATGCTCGGCCCGGCCACCGCCCGCTACCGCGAGCCCACCTCCGCGGAGGACTGGTGGCTGCTGGTCGGCGACGAGACCGCGCTGCCCGCCATCGGCGCCCTGGTGGAGTCGCTGCCCGAGGGCACCCGCGCCCAGGTCTTCGCCGAGGTCCGGGACGCCGCCGAGGAGCAGGCCATCGCCCGGCCCGGCACCGACGTCACCTGGGTCCACCGCGGCGCGGTGCCGCCGGGCCGGGGCACCGGCCTGGCCGACGCGGTGCGCGGCGCCCGGCTGCCGTCCGGCGCCGGCTTCGCCTGGGTCGCCGGCGAGGCGTCCATGGTCCGTACCGTCCGCCGCCTCCTGGTCGGCGAGCACGCGCTGCCCAAGAGCGCGGTCGCGTTCACCGGCTACTGGCGGCTCTCCGCCACCCAGGACGCCCCGCCCACCGAGGAGGACCTCGCCGACGCCGCCGAGCAACTGACCGAGGCCTGAGCGGGCACCGGGGGCGCCCTCCCCCGCCGCGCCCTATCCGCCCACAGGGCCCCGCCCCGCGCGGTTCGCGAAGCTCCTCGGGGACGCCGGCCCCGCCTTCCGGACCCGTGCGCGGCGGGGCGGGAGCGGCCCCTCCCCCGCGGCGCCGAGAGCGCCGAGGCGGGACGGCTCCAAGGTGAAGGCCCCGGGCGGCCGGCCGCGCACCCGGCAGGCGCTGGGGCCGACCGGGCGCGCCGCGCCGCCTGCCATGCGGCGGCCGGTCCGCCCCGGTTCCCGGGCCGGTGCGGATCAGCGGTCCGCCGCGCCCGCGATGACCCGGTCGATGTGGCGCAGCACCCGGTCGTGCAGGTCCAGGACGGGCAGCCCGAGCAGTCCGCCGGTCTCGGCGGCCGCCCGGGAGTAGAGGGCGGTGATCGCGCGGAGGGCGCGGAGCTGGTCGTCCGGGTCGTAGCCGGCGAACGCCGAGGGGATCCCGGACCGGTAGGGCTCGGCCGCCCACTCGTCGATGCGGTGGCCGCCGTGCCAGGTGTCCACCGCGCCGCCGGAGCGGGCGAAGGCGTTCCACTCCAGCATCCGGAGCAGCAGCTCCTCGGTCTCCACCAGGCGCGACGCGGCCGGCCACAGGTCCCCGCGGGCGATGTAGACCGGGATCTGGGTCGCCTCGAACCAGAACTCGCGCTGGTCGGTCTCGAACTCCCCGGCGTCCGGCGCGCTCCGCTCCGGAGGGCGGGGGTCGGAGGGCTCCAGGGCCCGGGCGGCGCCGGTCTCGTCCAGGTGGACGAGGTAGCCGCGCCGGTACAGCCCGTCCAGTCCGCCCGCCGCCATCCGCTCCAGGCGCTCGGGGCCGGCCAGGGTGAAGTCGGCCTTGCGCCCCTCGGCGAACACGGCCAGGCAGGTGGGCCAGTCCGGGTCGTCCTCGGCCTCGTTGGCGAGGTGGATCGCGACCAGCACCGGGGCGATCTCCTCCAGCCAGGCGTCCTCTCCGACCAGCTCGGCGGTGCCGGGGCCGATGAGCTCGACGTCGAGGTCGGAGTAAGCGTCGACGCGCAGCCCCCGGGCCCTCGACCCGGTCTGGACGACCGCCTGGATCCCGTCCCGGGCGGTGGCGAAGTCGACGATCCTCTTCAGCAGCAGTTCGGGGTTGTCCACCGCTCCACGCTAGCCCGGGGCCCCCTCGCCCGCCCCTCCTTTTCCGCCCCTCGGGGCGGAGGCGGGGCGGGCCCCGGGCCGGGACCGCCCCCTGCCCCGGGGCGCCCCTCCGCGCCGCTGCTACCCTGCGCGGAGGCGGTCGTCCGATGATCGGAACGCCCGTCTCGACATGTGGACAGGAGCCGGGGGCGAGGGTCCGCGGAGCGGCGCGGCGGAGGACGGCATGGACATCGGATCGCTCGCGCTGCTGGTCGCCGCCGGGTTCGCGGCCGGCCTGATCGGCTCGGTGTCCGGGCTGGCCTCCCTGTTCAGCTACCCCGCGCTGCTCGCGGTGGGGCTGCCGCCGATCGCCGCGAACGTCACCAACACCGTCGCGCTCTTCTCCCACACCGTCGGCTCGGCGGCCGGGTCCCGGGCCGAGCTGCGCGGGCAGCGGCACCGCATCGTCCGGTTCTGCGGGCTCTCCGCGGCGGGCGGCGCGGGCGGCGCCTGGCTGCTGCTGAACACCGGCGAGGAGGCCTTCGGACTGATCGTCCCCTGGCTGATCGCGCTGGGCTCGGTCCTGCTGCTGGCCCGCGGCCCGTTCCGGCGGCTCACCGAGCGCCTGGCCGGGGCGCGCGGCGCCGCGGGGCCGAACCCGCTGCCGCTGGCCGTCGCGGTGATGCTGGTCGGCGTCTACGCCGGGTACTTCGGGGCGGCCGCCGGGGTGCTGATGCTCGCCGTGCTCTCGGTCGCCCTGGACGAGTCGCTGGCCGTCGCCAACGCCCTGAAGAACATCGCCACCGGCGGCGCCAACCTGGTCGCCGCCGCGGCGTACGCGCTGCTCGCCCCGGTGGACTGGGCCGCGGCCGCCGCCGTGGCCGCCGGCTGCCTGGCCGGCAGCTGGATCGGCCCGTCCATCGTCCGCCGCCTGCCGGAGCGGCCGCTGCGCATCGCCGTGGGCACGGCGGGCCTGGGCCTGGCCGCACACCTCTTCCTCTCCGCCCTGGACTGACGCCCCGCTCCGCCCGGTCTCCGCGCAGGGCTCGGCGGCGCCGACCGCTCTTCGGTGTCCACGGAGCCGGTCCCATGAGTCCCGGTCACACCATGAACACCGGTCTCCCTGCGGGCGCCGGTCCGCGTGAGGGTCTTCCCATGACCGAATCACAGGCGCCCGAGATGCGGCCCGTCCGCACCGACTCCTCCGACCTGGCCGAGCCCCGCGTGCTCATCCGCACCTTCCTGGAACCCGGGCGGCCCGCCCCGGGGATCGAGTTCTACGAGCGGCTTCAGGGCGTCGCCGCCGACGCCCGGTTCTCCTTCCCCGAAGCGGACCCGCGCCTCGCGGTGGCGGGGGCGTTCCTCCTCATCGAGGGGAGCGCCGAGGCCGTCGCCTCGTTCCTCTCCACCGCGGGAACGCTCCTGGTGGACGACGTGTACCCCTACTACGACCGGCCGGCCGCCGAGGGGGCCGAGATCACCGAGCCGCTGCAGGAGGTCCCCACCGGGACGGGGTCCGCCGCCCGCCGCCCCGACGGCACCGTGGTGGAGTACGTCCACCACCGCCCGAACGCCGACGGCCGCGGGCACATCCCCCTCCCCCTGTGCGGCCGATGCCTCTAGGCTCGCGCCATGACGCATACATGGGATCCCGCTGCGGAAGGGGTGCTGCGGCTGCCCTCGGGGCGGCTGGTGCGCGGGCGGGGGCTGCGGTACCCGCTTCCGGACGGGCCGCGGCCCGGGTTCGCCCTCTACCTGCTGGGCCACCGGCCTCCCGAGGTCGACTGGGAGAGCAGCTGGGTCCGCTGGCCCGACTTCTGGCTGCCCGCCGACCGGGGGGCGGCCGCCGCCGCGCTGCGCGAGGCGTGGGAGCGCGCCGCCGCGGAGCGGGTGGAGGTCGCCTGCAACGGCGGCAAGGGGCGCACCGGGACCGCGCTGGCCTGCCTCGCCGTGCTCGACGGGGTTCCGGCCGGCGAGGCGGTCGGCTACGTCCGCGAGCACTACAGGGCGCGCGCCGTCGAGACGCCCTGGCAGCGCCGCTTCGTCGCCCGCTTCCCCCGGATCGCCGGCGCGGCCCGCTGAGCCGGAGGGGTCCGGCGCCGGGGCGGCCCGGGGCGCCCGGCCCCGGGCCGCCCCGGTTCAGTCGAGTTCGGGGATGCGCGGGCCGTAGCGGTTGAAGAACCGCTTGTTGGCCTCGTCGCCGCCGGGGATGTTGGCCGACCGCCACAGCGGGAGCTCCAGGCCGGCCTCCTTGACCCGGTCGTGCACCGCGGCCAGCAGCAGGTTCCACAGGTAGGTGTTGGCCAGGCTGGACAGCGGCCCGGTGACCGGGGCGTTCTCCGGGTAGGAGGCGTCGCCCGGCCGGACCAGGGTGTCGATGACGTGGTCGGCCTCCTCGGCGAGGGTGCCGCCGGCGCGGCGCGGGGCCGCCGCCGAGCAGGAGCGCGAGGTGAACGCGACCACGGGGATGCCGCGCTCGCGGGCCGCGCGGGCCAGCTCCACCGGGTAGGGGTTGACCCCGGAGGTGGAGAAGACGAACAGCACGTCGCTCTCCTGGTAGCCGGTGTCGGCGAGGACCTCGGCGGCCAGGCCGGTGCGGCGCTCGGCGGCGGTGGCCTCGGCCGCCCCGTGCAGCGGCAGCAGCTTCGGGGAGTAGACCGGTTTGACCGCGGCCAGCCCGCCGGCCCGGAAGAACGCCTCGGCCACCGCGATCATGGAGTGCCCCGACCCGGCGACCAGCAGCACCCCGCCGTCGCGGACCACCCGCCGCACGACCAGGTCGGCCACCGCGTGCAGGGCGGCGGCGTTCTCCTCGCCGACCTCGGCCAGGTGGCCGCGCATCCGGGCGCCGAAGCCCGCCTCCGCGGCGTCGGGTCCCTCGTCCACGGCGCCTCCCCCCTTCCGCTCCGGCCCCCGCGTCACAGCCACCCCTGCCCGGCCAGCCGGTCGCGCAGCGAGCGCGCCAGGCCGTCCCGGTCGAGGAAGTCGTCGACGGTGAGCACCACCGGCGCCAGGCCCTCCAGCTCACCGGTGTGCATGCCCTGGGCGACGATCACGTCGGCGGTCATCCCGCGCGCGGTGGTGATGTCGGTGTTCTCCACCTTGGCGGTGACGCCGAGGTCGCTCAGCGCCCCTTCCGCGGTCATCTTCAGTATCAGGCTGGACCCCATGCCGACTCCGCAGACCGCCAGCACCACCAGGGGATCTGAACGCGTCATCCGCGCCTCTTCTCCGTGTTCTCCGCGGGTTCTCCCGCTCTGTCCTACCCGGAACGCGCCGGGGTTCGCACCCGGCGCGCGCCCGGGGAGGGGCGGCGGCGGTCCGCCCGCGCCGCCCCGGGTCTATTCCCGCTCCGCCGCCTCCCCCTTCTCCTCCTCCCGGGCCTCCTCGGCGCGCCGCCTGCGCCGGTCCCGTACCGAGAGCCAGGCCAGCAGGGCGACGGTGAGCAGGCCGATGAGGACCGGCGCCGCCCACACGCTCGGCACCACCGCGGCGATGCCGGCCAGCAGGAACACGATGGCGTACCAGTCGGCGTCGGCGAGGGTGGCCAGCTGCGGCGCGGTGCCGCTGAGCATCCCCCAGGTCACCGCCTGCCCGAAGGCCAGGATCAGGCCGTTGAGCGCGCCGCCGAGGACGGCGCCGCGCCACCCGGCGACGGCGTTGCCGAACACGCCGCCCGCGCCGCCGCCGAAGAACAGCATGATCATCGGCGGGACGAGGGTGAACCACCCGGCGGCCGCGAAGACGCCCAGCAGCACCAGGAAGACGGCGGTGCTCGCGACGAAGCCGAGCATCACCGCGGTCGGCGCGGCGGGGAAGACCGTGGGGATGTCCAGGGCGGGCCGGGAGCCGGGGACGAGCCGGTCGCTGACGCCCTTGAAGGCGGGCACGATCTCGGCGAGGAACATCCGCACGCCGTAGAGGAGGATGGCGATGCCCGCGGCGAACCGGAACGCGGCGATCACGCCCCAGGCCCAGGGGTCGATGTCCTCGCTGTAGGCGGCCGCGGCCTCGCGCACGGCCTGCTGGTCGGCGAAGGCCATCGACACCAGCAGGATCACGCCGATGACCAGCACCGTGCTGACGTTGACGTCCTTGAAGAAGGAGAGCCGCGCGGGCAGCTTCAGCCGCTCGGTGCCGTGCTTCCCCGGGTCGCCGAGGGGTCTGGCGGCCACCGCGGTGAGCAGCGCGAGCACCGAGGTGGTGTGGCCGAGGCCGAACTCGTCGCGCCCGGTGACCCTGCGCATGAACGGGGCGATCCACATCGGCTGCAGCGTCCAGTAGCAGGCGATCAGCACGGCGCCGGCCGGGACCAGCGTCCACTGCGGCAGGTCGCCGAAGGCCTCCACCAGGCAGGCGGTGATCACCACGCTGATCCAGAACATCAGGTGGCCGGTGAGGTAGACGTAGCGGGCCGCGGGGAAGAGCCGGACCAGCACCAGGTGCAGGAGGAACCCGAGGGTGATGATCAGCGCGACGCTGCCGCCGTGGGTGCCGAGGAACCCTTCGAGGTCGTTCCGGGCGGCGGGCGGCTCCGCGCCGACCGCGCTGGAGACGATGGTCTGGAAGTCGGTGAGCCCGCCGGTGAACAGGTCGACGCCGACGAAGAGGATGATGATGCCCAGTGTGGCCCGGATCGCGCCGCCGACCACCTCCTCCACCGGTTTGCGCTGCAGGAGCAGCCCCAGCAGCGTTATCAGTCCGATCAGGATGGCGACTTGGCCGAAGACGTTGTCGGCGATCCAGATGAGTACGGCTTGCACCGCGTCCATGAGGCGACTCCGCTGCCGTGGCTGCTCTGCCGGGCCGCGCGGGCGGGGCGCCCGCTCCGCCCGGTGACGGATTCATAACCCTCCCCCGGAACGGTATCGAAGTGGCACCGGACACATCACGGTTGCGGCGGCCCCGGAGCGCCGGAGGGGCGGGACCGGCCGCCCCTCCGCCGCCGACATCCCGCCGGCGGGTCAGCGGGTGCGGGCCATGGCGTCGGCGACCGCCCGCGCGCCGGGGGCGGGGTCGGCGCGGAGCCCGGCCTCGACGCCGTCCCGGTCGGCGCCGGAGCGGTTCTGGCTCAGCTTCCACTTGGCCTCGACCCGCTCGATCAGCACCTCGACCCCGACGATGGCGCGCAGCTGCCCCTCGGTGAAGCGGCGCGGGGCGTCGTCGACGCTCCACGGCTCGGCCCGGCCGGCCTCGTGCAGCAGGGTCAGCCGGCGGACCGCGTCCTCGGTCCAGGCCGGGTCGTCGTGCGCGACGAGCCGCCCGTGCAGGTGCGCGGTGACGTAGTTCCAGGTGGGCACGGTCCGGCCGTGCTCGCGCTTGGACGCGTACCAGGTCGGCGTCACGTAGGCGTCCGGGCCGCGCACGATGACCAGGGCGGGGGCGCCGCCGCCGAGCCCGGCCCGCCACTGCGGGTTGTTCCGGGCCAGGTGGCCGAGGAGGCGGCCGTGCGGCCGGGGCCGCGGGTCGTGCACGAACGGGACCGGGGTGGCGTCGAACCCGTCCGCGGTGCGGGTGACCAGGTCGGCGGCGCCGGAGTCGCGGAGCAGTCCGGCGACCGCCTCCGGGCCCGGGGCCGCGAAGGCCGTGGGGATGTACATGCCGCTCCACCTCTGCCCAATATGAACTAGTGCAATTCGTTGATCGCTTCCGAACATACACCCGGAGCGGTGCGGGCCGCCATCCGGCCCATTGACCCAACCGACCGTTTGGTCGGAGACTGCGCGGAGAGTCGGGACCACCCCCCAACCGGCCTTGGAGGCAGGCATGCCGGACGCCCCCCGCCCTTCGACCTCCCCCTCCGCCCCACTGGACGCCCTGATCGTCGGGGCCGGATTCGCCGGCCTGTACATGCTGCACCGGCTGCGCGGCCTCGGCCTGCGCGCGCTCGTCTTCGAGGCGGGGTCCGGCATCGGCGGCACCTGGTTCTGGAACCGCTACCCCGGGGCCCGGTGCGACGTGGAGAGCATCGACTACTCCTACTCCTTCTCCCCCGAGCTGGAGCGGGAGTGGGAGTGGACGCACCGCTACCCCGACCAGGCCGAGATCCTGCGCTACATCGAGTCCGTCGCCGACCGCTTCGACCTGCACCGCGGCATCCGGACCCGGACCCGGGTCACCGCGGCCGCCTTCGACGCGGCCGAGGCGGTGTGGCGGGTGCGCACCGAGGACGGGTCCGACACCGCCGCCCGGCACCTGATCATGGCCACCGGCTGCCTGTCGGTGCCCAAGACCCCGGAGATCGACGGCCTGGACCGGTTCGGCGGCCGCCTGCTGCACACCGCCCGCTGGCCGCGCGGGGGCGCGGACTTCACCGGGCGGCGGGTCGCCGTCATCGGGACCGGCTCCTCGGGCATCCAGTCCGTCCCGGTCATCGCCGAGCAGGCCGCGGCGCTCACCGTCTTCCAGCGCACCGCCAACTTCAGCCTGCCCGCGCACAACGCCCCGCTCTCCCCGGAGGCGCTGGCCGAGGCCAGGCGCGGCTACCCCGAGCGGCGCAGACGGGCCCGCGGCTCGCACACCGGGGTGCCGATGCCCGAGCCGCAGACCTCCGCGCTGGAGGTCTCCGCCGCCGAGCGGGAGGCCGTCTACCGGGGGCACTGGGAGCGCGGCGGGCTGTTCGGCATCTTCCGCAGCTACACCGACGTGCTCACCGACGCCGAGGCCAACCGGACCGCCGCCGACTTCGTCCGGGAGCGCATCCGGGAGACCGTCGCCGATCCGGAGGCCGCGGAGGCCCTCACCCCGCGCGACCACCCCTTCGGCACCAAGCGGCCCTGCCTGGACACCGGCTATTACCAGGTGTTCAACCGGGACGGGGTGGACGTCGTCGACCTGCGCGCCGAGCCGATCGAGCGGGTCACCCGGGAGGGGGTGCGCACCCGGGCGCGCGACCTCCCCTTCGACGACATCGTGCTGGCCACCGGGTTCGACGCGATGACCGGGGCGCTGGCCGCGGTGGACCTGCGCGGCCGGGGCGGCATCGGACTGGGCGAGGCCTGGTCCGGCGGCTGGCGGAGCTACCTGGGACTGGGCATGGCGGGCTTCCCGAACCTGTTCACCGTCACCGGGCCGGGCAGCCCGTCGGTGCTGAGCAACATGCTGGTCTCCATCGAGCAGCACGTGGACTGGATCGCGGAGTGCATCGCGGCGCTGCGCGACCGCGGGGCCGCGGTGATCGAGCCGACCGCGCAGGCCCAGGAGGCCTGGACCGCGCACGTCGGCGAGGCCGCCGAGGCGACCCTGTTCCCCCGGGCCGACTCCTGGTACCTGGGCGCCAACGTCCCCGGCAAGCCCCGGGTGTTCATGCCCTACGTCGGCGGGGTGGGCCCCTACCGCGAGATCTGCGCCCGGGTCGCCGAGGACGGCTACGCCGGGTTCGCGATCGGCTGAGGACGGCGCCGGAAGAGGGCGGGGGCCGGTGCCGGGTGCGCGGCCCCGCCCCGGACGCCCGTCCGGCCCGCGAGGCGCCGATCCCGGCGCGGCCGCCCTCTCGGAGCCGGCCGGGGCGGCGGCGCGGAAGGAGCGGACGCCCCCGGGGCGCCCCCTCCGCCGGCCGGGCGCGGGGCGCCGCCGGGCGGATGAGGCCGCGGCCGCCGGGGACCCGCCCTCGGCGGCGGCCCGGGGCCCGGAGGCGCTACATCGCGAAGATCCGGTCCGGGCGGATGAAGACCGCGCTGCGCACCTGCTCCTCCATCGCGCGGTCGTAGGCGTCCCAGTCGTCGTGGGTGCCCCCGGCGGCGGTGAACACGGTGCGCAGCACCTCGCGCAGCCGGGCGGCGCCGATCCCCTCGCGGGGGTCGGCGTAGCCGATCAGGTCCACCGGGCCGCCCGCGCTCGCCCACGGGTACCCGGCCTGGAACACGATGGTCGCCTGCGGCCGGGCGCGCCACAGCCGCAGTTTGACGCTGCCGCCCGCGGTGGTGAAGGCGACCGACGGCTCCCCGGTGACCGGGTGCCCGGTGATGCCCGCCGCGACCACGCTGGACTGGATGGAGCCGTCGGCGCGCACCGCGGAGACCACCCCCCGGTGCCCGCCCTCGTCGATGATCCGCTGCACGTCCGTGAGATCGGCCATGGGCCGAACCCTACCCAGGGCGGCCCGGCCCTCCCCTGCGGCGCGGCCGCCGGGGCCGCACCCCGGGGCGGCCGGATGTGCGCCACGCCTCGGCCGGCGCACCGGCCGCCGGCGCCCTCCCGGACCCGCAGGTGAGAAGGGGTGCGTCCGGCCGCGGGCGGGCGGGGCGCGGCGCGCCGGCCGGGCCTATGACGCAGTTCACCGGAGGAAACGACGCCAACTTGCGTTAACGGTGATTACTCTCGTTGGCGAGGGCCCTGGCGCACAGGGCCCGGACCGAACCGAGAGCACTCCGAAGAGAGGTTGCCCCCCATGGTCGACACCGCTCTCATCTACACCGGGATCGCCGTCACGCTGGCCGGGGTCGCCGCGGTCTTCCTCTGCGGGATCGGCTACATCGTGTACCAGCTGGCCCAGGACCGGCTGGACCTGAAGGCCGGCGTCCCGCTGCCCGGGCGGGAGCACGCCGCGACCGCCGCACTCCCCGCCGAGCCCCGGACGGCCGGTGCGGACGCGCGGACGCGCGGCGGCGAGCTGCAGCCCAGCGCCTGACCGGCTCCGCGGCGGCCGGCGCCGGCCGGGGAGCGGGTCCGCTCCCCGGCCGGATCCCGGCCTTCCCCGGCGTTCGCGGCCGCCCAGGCGTCCCGGCCGGCCCCGTCCGAACCGGGGGCCGGGGCCGCCGTTCTCCCCTCCGCACCGGGAGGCGACCGGGGCGCGGGCGCCCCTCAGGGGCCGTCGGGTGTCCGACCCCGGGTCGGGAGAGGCGGGGATCGGGGGCTCGGCGGCGCCGCGGCCGATGGGTGGAGGTGGCCTGTGATCGCCGCCCGCACCCGGCTTCGCCCGGCCCGCCCCGGCCGCCGAGGACCTGCGCCGCCCCCGGGATCCGCCCCGGCCGCCGGGGCGGTCGGGCCCGGCTCGGGTGCGGCGGGGCTTTCGCGGCGCCCGCGCGGAGGCGGCCCGTCCTGCCGGTGCCCCCGAACCCCCCGCTCCGGGCCCCGGACACCCCCCGGGGGGTCGAAGAGCCGGCGTCGGGCACCGCGCCATGACGGGGGGAAAGACGGCCGAACGCGCCATGAGCCTGAAGGAGCACCACGCCCGCCCAGGTTGAAGAACAAGCTCAGAGGCTGTCGGGCATCCGGCCGGTCGCCCGGTGAGGCCGCCTCGGGCTTCCCCGCCCACTCGCGGTGCGGACGGCCCGCGCCGAAGGCGCACACCGCCTGTTCCCGCCGGTCTCGGCGTCGCGGGGGCATCGGAGCGCTCCGATGCCCCCGCGAAACCTCCCCGCAGCGGCCGCGGCGGCGCCGGGTCCCGGATCGCCGCTTCCCCCGGACCTCGCCCGAACACACCGGGCGACCGCTCGCATGCCCAGCGGTCTCTGAGAGCGCCGGTGCGAAGCGTGCGCCTCGGCCGATGCCCGCGGACCGGCCCGCCCGCCCACCGGAGACGGCGCCCCTCCGCAACGCCAAGATCATCGGAGGAAGGGGCGCTCGGTCATGGCCGACCGGCGACGGGGAGCGGCGCCCCGGCGACGGCCGGCGCCCCCGATCACCTCCGCGCCCGCCCGGCCCTCCGCCGAGCGGGGGCGCGAACGGAAGAGCGCGCGGTTCCGGGCTCCGCCCGGAGGGCCTTCCGCCGCCCGGCGGGAGCGCCTCCCTCCGGTCCCGCGCCGGAGAGGGGATCAGGCTCCGGCGCGCGGCGGGGCCAGTGAGTCGGTGATCCGGACGCCGGTGGGCAGCCGGCGGCCCGGGGGGCGGCGGTCGCCGCCGTCCGCCCCGACCATCTCCGCCAGCGCGGCCACCGCGCAGCGGCCCAGCTCCCCCGCCGGCGCGAGCACCGCGGTGATCGGCGGTCCGGGCAGGTCGGCCAGGGCGATGTCGTCGGCGGCGGCGACGCTGACGTCCTCGGGGACCCGCACGCCCATCCGGCCGAACTCGAACATCATGCCGAGCAGCAGCAGGCTGTTGTAGACCAGCACCGCGGTGCACCCGGAGGCGGCGATCGCGCGCGCGGCGGCCGCCCCCTCGGCGAAGGCCGGGCGGACCGGGCCGTGCACCCGCACCCGCAGCCCCGAGCGGGCCGCGTGCTCCACCAGCTCGTCGCGGCGGCGCCGGTCCATCCAGGACCCGGGCGGGCCGGCCAGGTAGGCGACGTCCCGGTGCCCCAGTTCCACCAGGCGGTCGTAGATCCGGCCCAGCCCGCCGGGGGTGTCCACGGTGAACGAGGTCAGCCCGGCGACGCGGCGGTTGATCGCCACCACCGGTTTGCGCCGGTGCACCTCCGCCAGCGCGGCCGCCGGACTCATCGGCGAGAGCACCGCGAACCCGTCGACCTGCCCCTCCAGTTCGGCCAGGGCGGCGGCCTCGCGGGCCGCGTCGCCGCCGGTCACCGCGATGATCACCCGGCGGCCGCCCTCCGCGGCGAGGTCCTGGGCCGCGGTGGCCGTGGCGGCGTAGAACGGGTTGTCCAGGTCGGGGACGAGCAGCGCGAAGAACCCGGTGCGGCCGGTGATCAGCGCGCGGGCCGCGGGGTTGGCCCGGAAGCCCAGCCTCTCGGCGGCGCCGCGCACCTTGGCCAGGGTGGCCGGGGCGACCATGTCCGGCCTGGACATCGCCCGCGACACCGTCGACGCCGAGACGCCCGCCTCCCTGGCCACGTCGTCCAGCCTGGCCACGTCGTCCGGACCCGCCACGCAAGGCTCCCCACCGCTCGAAGGACCGCCGGGGCGGCCCGGTGTGGACCGCGCCCCGGAACAGAGGCTACGCTGTTGCAAGCGATTGCAGAAGCGCTTGCATCCGTCTGCGCCGCTCAATGCCGTAAAAGATCCCCATCCGCCCGCACGGGCGGCGTTCTCCGAGGGGGGAAATGCTCCGCCGCGTCCCCATGGCGGCCCTGCTCATCCCGGGACTGGCCGTCCTGCTCTTCGCCTTCGGCCACCCGGTCGCGGCGACCCTGGCCTGGCCGCCCGACGGCGACCCGGCCACGGTCGCCCGGGAGACCGGGAGCCTGCTCACCGACCCCTACCTGCTTCCGGTCATCGCCCGCACGGTGCGCGTCTCGGTGCTCACCACCGCGATCTGCCTGCTGCTCGGCTTCCCGGTGGCCTACCTCATCTCCCGGGCCCCGGCCCGCTGGTCCGGCCGGCTGCTCGTGCTGGCGATCTTCCCGCTGCTGCTCAACACCGTGGTGCGCACCTACGGCTGGATCGTGGTGCTCGGCGGCAACGGCCTGATCAGCAGGGCCGGCGAGGCCCTGGGCCTGGGGCGGGTGCAGCTGCTCTACACCGAGACCGCGATCGTGCTGGGCCTGGTGCAGCTGTTCCTGCCGCTGATGATCCTGTCCTGCTACTCCAGCCTGTCCCAGCAGGACCACCGGCTGGAGGAGGCCGCGCGCGGCCTGGGCTCCTCCGCCGGGCGGGCGTTCCGCACCGTGGTGCTGCCGCTGGCCGCGCCCGGCGCGCTGGTCGGCTGCACCCTGGTGTTCGCCGGCGCCGTCACCGCGTTCACCACGCCCCAGCTGCTCGGCGGCACCCGGGAGCGGCTGCTGTCCACCCTGCTCTACAGCCGGGTCAACGTCAGCCTGGACTGGCCCTCGGCCAGTGCGATCGCGCTGGTGATGACGGTCCTGGTGCTGGCGGTCAGCGCGCTGTCCGGCCGGCTCGGCAAGATCGGGAGCACCTCCTCATGATCGCGATGATCCGCACCCGCCCGCTGCTGTCGCTGCTCGCCGCGGCGGCGTTCACCCTGATGCTCGGCCCGGTGGTGATCCTGGTCGGGGTCGCCTTCACCGCCGGCGAGACCCTGGCCTTCCCGCCGGAGGGGCTCTCGCTGCGCTGGTTCTCCGCCGCGCTGGACTACCCGCCGTTCATCGATGCGTTCGGCACCAGCCTGCTGGTGGCGGCCGTCTCCACGGTGCTGGCGCTGGCACTGGGCGTCCCGGCGACGCTGGCGCTGAACCGGGGCCGCGTCCCCGGCCGCAAGGTGGTGGAGGGACTGTTCTTCGCCCCGATCGTGGTCCCCGAGCTGGTGCTGAGCCTCGCCCTGTTCCAGCAGGTCATGGTGGGGATGCGGGTGACCGCGCTGGGCGCGCTGGTGGTCGGGCACACCGTGCTGCTGCTGCCCTACACCGTCCGGGTGGTGGGCGCCTCGCTGGCGCTGGCCGACCCCCGGCTGGAGGAGGCCGCGCGCGGCCTGGGCTCCGGCCCGGTGCGCACCTTCTTCACCGTGACACTGCCGGTGATGGCGCCGGGCATCGTCTCGGCGACCATCCTGGCGTTCATCACCTCGCTGAACAACGTCCCGCTCTCCCTGCTGCTCACCGGCCCGGGCGTGGCGACGCTGCCGGTGGAGATGCTCAACTACGTCCAGTCCTCGTTCGATCCGGTGGTCGCGGCGGTCAGCGTGCTGCTGCTGGCGCTCAGCGTCGCGGTCGCGTTCACCACCGAGCGCGTGGCCGGCTTCACCAAGGTCTTCGGCCGCTAGCGCCGCAGAAGGAGGCACCTGACATGACACCCGTCGTCGAACTCGACCGCGTCGGCCACCGGTTCGCCGCGAAGGGGACCGCCGGCACCACCGCCGTCGCCGACCTGGACCTGTCCGTGCGCCGAGGGGAGTTCACCACCCTGCTCGGCCCCAGCGGCTGCGGGAAGACCACCACGCTGCGGATGATCGCCGGGTTCCTGCGCCCCACCTCCGGCCGGATCCTGCTGGAGGGCGCCGACGCCACCCGCACCCCGCCGGAGAAGCGCAACATCGGCATGGTCTTCCAGTCCTACGCGCTGTTCCCGCACATGACGCTGCTGGACAACGTGGGCTACGGGCTGCGCGCCCGCAAAGTCCCGGCCGTCGAGGCGCGCGAGCGCGCCGGGCAGGCGCTGGAGCTGGTCGGCCTCTCGCACGCGGCCGGCCGCAAGCCCGCCGAGCTGTCCGGCGGGCAGCAGCAGCGGGTGGCGCTGGCCCGCGCGGTGGCGATCCGCCCCTCGGTGCTGCTGCTGGACGAGCCGCTGTCCAACCTGGACGCGCGGCTGCGCGTGCAGATGCGCCGCGAGCTGCTGCAGGTGCAGCGCGAGACCGGGCTGACCGCGATCCTGGTCACCCACGACCAGGACGAGGCGCTGGAGCTGTCGGACACCATGGTCATCCTCAACGGCGGCCGACTGGAGCAGCAGGGCGCCCCCCGGGACGTCTTCCCCCGGCCGGCCAGCAGGTTCGTCGCGGAGTTCCTCGGCTACGACAACTTCCCCGAGCTTCCCGGGCGCGGCCCGGCCACCATCCGCCCCGAGCATGTGCGGCTGCTGCCCGCCGGGGAGCGCGAGGACGGCGGCGACACCGGCCTGGACGGCACCGTCGCCGCGGTCACCTACCAGGGCGCCGGCTGCCTGGTGGAGGCGGGGATCGACGGAGCCGAGGGACCCGGCGCCGCGGTGCGCTGCCTGCACCCCGCCGACGACCTGCGCCCCGGCGACCGGGTGCGGATCGTGCTGCCCGCCCGCCGTCTGGTGGAGCTGCCCGCCGGGGAGGGACGGTGAGCCGCGCGGGGCGGGGCGCCGCGGTGCTCGCCGGCGCGGTGGCCCTGGCCTCGGCGGCCTCCTCCTGCGCCGCCGTCCGCGAGGACGACACCGGAACGCTGGTGGTGAGCACCTTCGCGTTCGCCACCGAGGAGTTCATGGAGGTCGTCGGCGAGCCGTTCGAGGAGGAGACCGGCATCGAGGTGGTGCTGGACACCGGCACCAACGCCGGGCGCCTCACCAAGCTGCGGATCAACAAGGAGGCGCCCGACACCGACGTGGTGCTGATCTCCGACTACTACGCCCGGATCGGCGCGAACATGGGCCTGTTCGCCGAGGTGGACCCGGCCGACGTGCCCGCGATGGAGGGCATCCAGCCGTGGGCGGCGGACCCGGAGGGCTACGGCCCCGCCTACACCTTCCAGCTGCTGGGCATGCTCTACCGCACCGACATGGTGCCGGAGCCGCCCGACTCCTGGGACGACCTGGGCGCCGCGCCGGGCGGGTACGCGCTGCCCGACATCTCGGTCTCGGCCGGGCCGATGCTGGTGCTGGCCGCCGGCGAGCGGTACGGCTCCGGGCCGTCCGACCCCGACGCCGGCTTCGAGGCGCTGGCCGTCCGCGGGCCGGGGGCGCTGCAGTTCTACACCCGCTCCACCGAGCTGACCAGCCTGCTGGAGCGGGGCGAGGTGGCGATGGCGCCGGGCCTGGACAACTTCGCGATGGGCTCGGTGGAGGCCGGCCAGCCGGTCGGGTTCGCCGTGCCCGACGAGGGGCGGGTGATGACCGCCAACACCGTCCAGGTGGTCCGGGGCGCGCCCAACGAGGCCGGCGCGCTGGCCTTCGCCGACTTCCTGCTCCGCCCCGAGGTCCAGGAGGGCATCGCCGAGGCGATGTACGACAAGCCGGTCGCGGTGGAGGCCGAGCCCACACCGCTGATGGAGGAGGTCTCCGGCGAGGCGGCCTCCGACCCGGCCGGCAGCGGGTACCACCAGGGGGACCTGGAGATGATCGCCCGGGAGCGGTCGGCCTGGCTGGACCGCTTCACCGAGGAGGTGGCCCGATGAGCGCCCCCGCCGCTCCCCCGGTCCCGATCGCGGTCGACTGCGACCCCGGCGTGGACGACGCCGTCGCGCTGCTGCTCGCGCTGGCCTCCCCGGAGCTGGAGGTGCGCGGGGTGAGCACGGTCGCCGGCAACGTGTCCCTGGCCGACGTGGACCGCAACGCCGCGCACGTGCTGGACCTGGCCGGGGCGCCGGCCGGCCTGCCGCTGGTCTCCGGGCTGGCCGGGCCGATCGCCCGCGCCGCGCGCATCCGCGACGAGCCGATGCACGGCGCCGGGGGGCTGGGCGGGCTGGTGCCGCAGGCACCGCCGCGCCCCTTCTCCGCCGGGCACGCGGTGGACTGGCTGGCCGAGCGGGCCCTGGAGGAGCCGGGCGGGCTGACCCTGGTGGCGGTGGGGCCGCTGTCCAACGTCGCGGCGATGCTCGCCCGGCACCCGGAGGCCGGGCCGGCGCTGCGCGAGATCGTGGTGATGGGCGGCGCCGCCTTCGTGCAGGGCAACGTCACCCCGGCCGCGGAGTTCAACTTCCACGCCGACCCGGAGGCCGCCCGGTACGTGCTGGAGTCGGGGGTCCCGGTGCGCGTCGTCGGCCTGGACGTCACCCGGGCCGCGCTGTTCCCGCTGGCCGCCGCGGAGCGCCTGGCCGCGCTGCCGGGCACCGCGGGGACCGCCGGCGAGCTGCTGCGCGGCTTCGCCCTGCGCTACCGGGACCGGTTCGGGGTGCCCGCCGTCCCGGTGCACGACGCGCTCGCGGTCGCCGCGGTCTCCCACCCGGGCCTGCTCGGCTGGGAGGAGGGCACCGCCTCGGTGGAGTGCTCCGGCGAGCTCACCCGCGGCGCGCTCGTCGCCGACCTGCGCACCCCGGGCCGGGAGCGGCGCGTCTCCGTGGCCCGCACGGTGGACGCCGACGCCTTCGCCGCACTGCTGGCCGACCGGCTGGCCGGCTACGCCGGCGGCCCGGGGCAGGGGTGAGGCGGTCCGCCGCGTCCGGGCCGCGGCGGCGAACGGGGCGACGACGGAACGACGGCGCGGGGGCGGACGGCCGCCGCGCACTGGAAGGGGAGACGACTCCGATGGAAACCGCCGACCTGCTCATCCGCGGGGGAAGCGTGGTGTCCGTGCACACCGGCGAGGTGTGGCGGGCCGACGTCGCCGTGGTCGGCGACGCGATCCGCGCCGTGCTGCCGCCGGGGGCGCCGGTCCGGGCCCGGGAGGCGGTCGACGCCGACGGGCTCATCGTCGCCCCCGGCTACATCGACGCGCACATGCACATCGAGAGCTCGCTGCTGGCGCCGGCCGAGTTCGCCCGGGTCACGCTGGCCCGAGGCACCACCACGGTGCTGGCCGACGCGCACGAGATCGTCAACGTCGCCGGGCGCGAGGGCCAGGCGTGGATGATCGGGCAGGGCCGCGGCACCCGGCAGACGATGCGCTGGGCGGTGCCGTCCTGCGTGCCGGCGCTGGACGGGTTCGAGACCGCGGGCGCCCGGCTGGACGAGGCCGACATCGACGAGATGCTCGGCTGGGAGGGCGTCACCACGCTGGGCGAGGTGATGGACTACCGCGCGGTGGTCTCCGGCGACCCGCGGATGCACGCGATCATCGCCGCCGCCCGGCGCAGGGGCGTCCGGCTGGACGGGCACTGCCCCGGCCTGTCCGGCGCGGAGCTGGGCGAGTACCTGTGGGCCGGGATCGACTCCGACCACTGCAAGAACACCCCCGAGGTGGCGGTGGAGAAGGCCCGGCTGGGCATGCTGCTGATGCTGCAGGAGAAGTGCCTGACCCCCGAGGTGGTCGACGCGCTGCTCGCGCTGCCGGACCTGCCGGACTTCTGCCTGGTCACCGATGACATCGCGGTGGACGCGGTGCTGCGCACCGGGCACCTGGACCGGGTGGCGTCGGTGGCGCTGGAGCGGGGGCTGCCGCCGCTGGCGGTGCTGCGCGCCCTCACCCTGCGGCCGGCCCGGCGGCTGGGGCTGGACGACCGCGGCTCGGTGACCCCGGGCAAGCGCGCCGACCTGGTGCTGCTCCGCTCGCTCGGCGACCCGGCGCCGGTGCTGGCGATCGCCGGCGGCGAGGTCGTGGGCCGGGACGGCGCCCCGGTGGAGGGGCCCGGTCCGGCTCCCCGGAACCCGTTCGGCGGCTCGGTGCGGATCGGCCCGCCGAGCGCCGAGGCCGCCCGCTGGCGGGTCGACCTGCCCGACGGGGAGCACGCCTTCCGCGCGCTGCGCGTCAACGAGGTGGACACCTACACCGAGCCGGACGAGGTGGTGCTGCCGGTGCGCGGCGGCGCGGTGCAGTGGGAGGGCCGCACCGCGGTGGTCGCGGTCTTCGAGCGGCACACCGGCCGCGGCGGGGTCTCGTTCGCCCCGGTGGTCGGCCAGGAGCTGGGCCGCGGCGCGTTCGCCACCACCTACGCGCACGACAGCCACAACCTGACCGCGGTGGCGACGTCGGAGGCGGCGCTGCTGTCGGCGGCGGCCGACGTGGTCGGCTGGGGCGGCGGGATGCGGGTGGTCCGCGAGGGCGGCCCGGGTGCGGGGCTGCCGCTGCCGGTGGGCGGGGTGATGTCGGACCGCCCGGCGCCCGAGGTCGCCGAGGCGGCCGGCGCGGTCCGCGCCGAGCTCGCCGCCTGGGGGTGGCGCAACCGCAACGCGTTCATGAGCCTGTCCACGCTGACCCTGGCGGTCTCGCCCAGCGTCAAGATCACCGACAAGGGCCTGGTCCGGGTGGTGGACCGCGCCTGGGAGCCGGCGACGGCCCGCTGACCGGCCGGTCCCTGCCGGCCCCGTCCTCCGGCAGGGACCGGCCCCTTCCCTCCGGCGCCGCCGCGGGAGGCCTCCCGGTCCCCGCGGCGGCGCGGTCCGGAGCCGGCGCTCCGGGAGCGCCGGGGCGGCCCGGTCAGCCGGCGGCGCCCTCGACCACGCCGGAGAGGAGCTCGTGCAGCTCGGCGGCGCTGGGCGCGGCGTACAGCTCGGTGGGGGTCTTCTCCGCCTGCACCCAGGTCGGGCAGTCGCTGTCGAGCCCGGAGCCGGGGAAGACGCCGAGGGTGGCGCTGAAGTCGGTCTCGTGCACCACCTCGCCGGTGGCCAGTTCGTACACGGTGAAGGCGTAGTCCCGGCCGCGCAGCGACATCCACATCTTGGACCCGCCCGAACCGGAGAACTCGCAGGTGCGCAGCTCCGCGCCGGGCTCCCCGGCCTCGGCGCAGACCAGCAGCGAGGCCTGCTGCGGGGACTCCGGGTGCCAGGAGACGATGGGGGTCGCGTCGGGCTCGGACTCCGGGTTGGGCGCCGCGAGCTGGTAGCCGGGGTCCTCCTCGGTGTCGTCGGACGGACCGGAGAAGAACATCACCGCGGGGTGCGGCCCATCGCCCGAGTAGGCGGCCGCCCCCTCGTAGCCGGAGCCGATGTCCTCGCAGAGCACCGCCAGGTCCTCCGGCTCCTCGATCGGGGGCCGGGAGGCCTCCTCGACCGCGCCGGTGACCGCGGAGCAGCCGGCGGCCGCGGGGAGGAGCAGGAGGGGGAGGAACAGCCGCGACACGGAGGGCATGCCAAATCTTTCAGATCCGGGGGATTCGTTCGGTAGACCGGAATCGTACCGACATCTCACCGGCGCTCTGACCGTCCGCCGCCCGCGATTCGGCCGCGCCCGGCGCGCGGACGGGGGCGCCGGAGGCCGCGACCGGCCGGTCCTCCCGCCCCTGCCTCCACCCGGGGCGGGGAAGGGCGTCCCGGAACGTTGCCTTCGGTGTCGGGCCCCGACGCGGGGGCCTGTCGGGAGGCGACACCGGGGCCGGCGCCGGGGGAGGGCGGTGACCGCCCCTCCCACCGGTCCGCCGGCCGCCCCGGAGCCGCCGGGCGGCGGTGGCCGCGGCCTGGAAGCGTTCGGCGGCCCGGCGCAGCGGCCATCGACCACGCGGCGGGCCAGGCGTCCTGCGGGAGCGACCTCGGCGCCGGCATGGGCGGTGCGGGCCGCGGAGGGTCTCCCGACCTTCTTCAGGCGCCGATCCCGACGATCCGCACCTGTGTCGGAGGCCCCCTCCTGCCGTCGGATCGCCGCCGGGCCGTACCTGGCCTCTGCGGTGAGCGCAGTCCCGGACCGGGGCATCGGCCCTGCCTGCATCCGCCCGGCCGCCCCGAGGTTCGACGGCAAGGCGGAACGCCCCCACCGCATCGACGCCGAGGAGTTCCACCGCCTTTTGGACGGCGTGCCCGCCGACGGCGCCGAGGTGTTCGGCGACAAGCCGCGGGAATGGGAGGGCCGCTACGGCTTCCACCGCCCGCACGGGGGCCTGGGCGGGCGGACACCGTTCGAGCGGCTGCCGCGAAAGACCGGACCCCGGACCGCCACCGACCGACGCCGGTCGCGCAGCTAGCGCCTCCGGGCCCGCTCCGGGTCGGCCAGGGGGACCAGGAGGCGGTCGCCGGCCCGGACCATCGCCGCCAGCGGCCGGACCGCCGCCCCGGTCACCGCGGAGAGCAGCGCCCGCCCCTGCCGCTTGACCAGCCGGGGGCCGAGGGCCGCCATCACCGCGGTGACGCCGGGCAGCGGCCTGCCGAACATGGTGATCTCGCGGATCAGGCCGTCGCCGTCGAACCGCAGGAGCTGCGCCTCCTCGAACCCGAGGCCGCGGCAGCTCGCGGTGAAGAACACCGCGCGCGTCCGCCCGTCGCCGACCTCGGTGTGGTAGCTGATCCCGTCGGTCACCTGGAAGGCCACGGTGAGCACCTCGCCGACCTGCTCCCGCCCGCGGAACCGGAACCGCGCGGTCAGCGGCGAGATCAGTTCCACCCCTTCGGCCAGGCAGGCCGTGGCGGCCGCCGCGTCCCCCCGCTCCCCCGCCGCCTTCCACGCGGCCGTCGTCTTCTCCACCAGGCCCGCCTCGACCGCCTCCGGCATTCTCCCCGTCCCCTTCCGCTTCTTCCGCTCCGGTCTCCCCTTCTCCCCCATTCTCCGGAGCCCCTGCGGCGCCCTCTGTCCGGGGGCGGGTGAACGGGCCCCGCCGCCGGCGGGGCGCCACCGGGAGCGGGCCGGAGGGCGTCGCGCCCCGCCTCCCCGGCCCGCCGCGCCCGCCGCCGGGGCGGGGTGTCAGAGGCGCTCGACGACGGTCGCGTTGGAGAGGCCGCCGGCCTCGCACATGGCCTGCAGGCCGAACCGGGCGCCGCGCGCGTGCAGGGCGTGCACCAGGGTGGTCATCAGCCGGGCGCCGCTGGCGCCGAGCGGGTGGCCCAGCGCGATCGCGCCGCCGTCGGCGTTGACCCGGTCCAGGTCGGCTCCGGTCTCCTCGGCCCAGGCCAGCACGACCGAGGCGTAGGCCTCGTTGATCTCGAAGAGGTCGATGTCGTCCATGGACAGGCCGGCCCGCCGCAGCACCTTCCGGGTGGCCGGGACGACCGCGGTGAGCATGTAGAGCGGGTCGTCGGCGGCGACGGCGAAGGCGTGCAGCCGGGCCAGCGGGACCAGTCCGAGGCTCTCGGCCTTCTCCCCGCTCATCACCAGCACCGCTGCGGCGCCGTCGCTCAGCGGGCTGGAGTTGCCCGCGGTGACGTCCCAGGTGATCTGGGGGAAGCGGGCGGCGGTGCCCGGGTCGTGGTAGGCGGGGCGGAGCCCGGCCATGGCCTCCGGGGTGCTCCCCTCCCGGATGCCCTCGTCGCGGGTGAGCCCGGCGATCGGGGCGAGCTGGGCGCCGAAGGCCCCGTCCCGGGTGGCCCGCGCCGCGCGCGCGTGGCTGGCCAGCGCGTACTCGTCCATCCGCCGCCGGGAGAGGCCCCAGCGGGCGGCGATGAGCTCGGCGGCGACGCCCTGGCCGACGTGCCCTTCGGGGTAGCGCTCGCGGTACCCCTCGCCCAGCGGGTCCGCCGAGCCGGCCAGGTTCGCGCCCATCGGCACCCGCCCCATCGACTCCACCCCGGCCGCGACGGCGACGTCGTAGGCCCCGGCGATCACGCCCTGCGCGGCGAAGTGCACCGCCTGCTGGCTGCTGCCGCACTGGCGGTCGACGGTGGCGGCCGGGACCGATTCGGGGTAGCCGGCGGCGAGCAGCGCCCGGCGGGTGATATTGGCGGCCTGCTCACCGACCTGGGTGACGGTCCCGCCGATCACGTCGTCGATCTCGGCGGGGTCGATGCCGGTGCGCTCGACGGTCGCCGCGAGGACGTGCGCCAGCAGGTCGACGGCGTTCACCTCGTGCAGCGCCCCGCCGGGCCTTCCCTTGCCGATGGGGGTGCGCACCGCGTCCACGATGACGGCCTCACGCATGGGGGTCCCTCCTGTCGCCGGGGGTGCGGCGCGGCCCGCCGGCCCCGGGCCGCCGCGGGTCGGATCCCGCGGATCCGCCGGCCGCAAGCTGACTATGGATTTGCATAGTCAGAACCTACGGAGCTGCCTATGGCGATGTCAAGTGAGCGCTACCCTGGGGCCATGACGATCAAGCTGGACCCCGCCCTGGCCGACCTGCGGACCTGGCGGCCCCGGGACTGCTCCATCGCCAAGGCGCTGGCCGCGATCGGCCCGCACTCGTCCTTCCTGATCCTCCGCGAGGCGTTCTACGGCGTCCGCCGCTTCGAGATGTTCGTGCGGCGGGTCGGCGTCACCGAGGCGGTCGCGGCCGCCCGCCTCAAGGGGCTCACCGAGGCGGGCCTGCTCCGCCGGGAGCCCTACAAGGAGCCGGGCAGCCGGACCCGCTACGAGTACGTCCTCACCGACGCGGGGCGCGACCTCGTTCCCCCGGTGCTCGCCCTGATGGCCTGGGGCGACGCCCACCTGCAGCCCGACGGCGGCCCGCTCGACCTGGTCGACGACGCCACCGGCGAGCCGGTCCGGGTCGCCTTCGTCGGCCCCGACGGCCGCGAGCGCCCCGCCGAGCGGCTGCGCGTCGTCCCCGGCGAGCGCCGCCGCCGGCGGGACTGATCCCCGCACCGGGCCCGGCGGGCGGCCCCGGGGGCGCCCGCCGGGGTCAGCCGGAGCCCTCCACCAGCTCGGAGAGGTCCGCGTCGACCTTGACGTCGAAGTCGACGTCGGAGCCGTTCACCTTGGTGGTGGTGAGGGTGACCCCGACGGTCTGCCCTCCGGCGGTGAGCTCGCAGCGCATCGACTCGCCCTCCTGGGCGGGGAGCTCACCGGGACAGCTGAAGTCCTCGACCGCGCCGCCGAGCTCCTCCTCCAGGACCTGGGTGGCCCGCTCGACCACCTCTTCCTGGGGCACCCCCTCGACGTTGAACTCCACCGCGCAGCCCGCGGCGAGCAGCACCGCCGCCCCCGCGCCCGCCCCCGCGACGATCGTCCGGTTCCGCCGTGTCAGCCGCATGCTCGTCCCCTGTTCGCGGAATACGTGGCCCGTCTCGAAAGGTGGGACGACCGGGGGCGCCGGATGGTTCCCGCCCGGCCGGGTGCGGTCCCGGGCCGGGGCCGGCTCAGTCCGGCAGGCCCAGGCGCCGGTAGCGGGCGGTGCGCGCGGCCAGGCGCTCGGCGGGGTCCAGGGCGGGCAGGGCGACCAGCTCGCGGGCGATCGCCTCGCCCATCCGGCCGCAGAACGCCTCCGGTTCGTCGGCCGCGTCGCCGCGCTCGGCGACGATCCGGTCGACCACGCCGGCGGCGAGCAGGCCGGCCGCGCCGATGCCCTGCAGCTCGGCCAGTTCCCCGGCGCGCCCGGTGGTGCGGTGCACGATCGCGCTGGCCCCCTCCGGCGGCAGCGGGGAGAGCCAGGCGTGCCGCGCGCACAGCACCCGGTCGGCGGGGGCCAGCGCCAGCGCGCCGCCGCCGGCGCCCTGGCCGAGCAGGACGGCGACGGTGGGCGCCTCCAGGGTGGCCAGTTCGGCGAGGCAGCGGGCGATCTGGCCGGCCATGCCCTGCTCCTCCGCCTCCTTGGACAGCGCCGCACCGGGGGTGTCGATGACGGTGACCAGGGGCAGGTCCAGCTCTGCGGCGAGCCGCATGCCGCGCCGGGCCTCGCGCAGCCCGGCCGCCCCCATCGGGTGCTCCGCGCTCTGCCGGGCCCGGTCCTGGCCGAGCAGCACGCAGGGCGCGCCGCCGAACCGGGCGAGCGCCAGCAGCAGGCCGGGGTCGGCCTCGCCCTCGCCGGTCCCGTTGAGCGGGACGACGTCGGTGGCGGCGGTCCGGAGCAGCCTGCGCACGCCGGGCCGGTCGGCGCGGCGGGACCGCAGCACCGAGTCCCAGACCGGGCCCTCCGGGGCCGGCTCCGCGGCCGGCGGGGGCGGGGCGGGCCGGTCCTCGCCCCGGGCGAGCAGCACGTTGAACGCGCGCTCGGCGATGCCGGGCAGCTCCTCGGGCGCCAGCACGGCGTCGACCAGGCCGTGCCGGTACAGGTTCTCGGCGCGCTGGACGCCTTCGGGGAACGGCCTGCCGTACAGCGCCTCGTAGACGCGCGGGCCGAGGAAGCCGATGAGCGCGCCCGGCTCGGCCACCGTGACGTGGCCCAGCGACCCCCACGAGGCCAGCACCCCGCCGGTGGTGGGGTGGCGCAGGTAGACCAGGTAGGGCAGGCCGGCCGCCTTGTGCGCGGTGATCGCGGTGGAGATCTTGACCATGGACAGGAAGGCGACGGTGCCCTCCTGCATCCGGGTGCCGCCCGAGGCGGGGGCGGCCAGCAGGGGGAGCCGCTCGGCGGTGGCCCGCTCCACCGCGGCGGTCAGCCGCTCTGCGGCGGCCACCCCGATCGACCCGGCCAGGAAGGAGAACTCGCAGGCCAGAACGGCGACCCGGCGCCCGCGGAGCAGTCCCTCCCCGGTCAGCACCGACTCGTCGCAGCCGCTGCGCTCCCGGGCCCGCGCCAGTTCGGCGGCGTAGCCGGGGCCGGGGGCCGTGTCCACCGGGGCGGTGTCCCAGGAGGTGAACGATCCGGGGTCCAGGGTCCGCTCCAGCAGCTCGCGCGCGCTGTACCTGGCGGCCACGGCTTCCTCCAGGGGATGATCAGGGCCATCGGGCGGGCCGCTTCCGTTGCGCCCCAGGGTCGCACGCCGCCCCGCGGCCGGGTGCGCGCGGGGCCCGCCGGCCTCCGCGGGCCCTGCTCCCGGGACTCCGCTCCCGGCCGCCGGCCGGGGTCAGCGCTTCAGCCGGACGCCGTTCCAGCCGGCCGCCTCCCAGGCGTCGCCGACCCGGTCCAGCGGGTGGAAGTCGCGTTCCGAGGGGAGCACCGCCGGGTCCGGGGAGAGGGTCGCCCAGACGCACCAGCCGCGCTCGGCGACCTTGAAGGCGGCGTGCCGGAGCCCTTCGGGGACCTCCTCGGGGACCGGGGCCGACCAGTCGACGGCGATGCCCCGCTTCTCGGCCTCCCTGCGCACCACGGCGCGGGTGAAGGATTCCGGGGTGTGCGTCCTCATCGGGGCTCCGCAGGGTCGTCGGACGGTCCTGGTCGCGCCGTTCCCGAAGGGGTTCTCCTAGGTGTCGGCGGCGGTCGGCGAGGGCATGGCCTTGTGCGCCGTGCAGGTCATCGTAGAGGAATCCGGGCCGCGCGCAGCGGCCGCCCCGCCGCCCGGCCCGGGTCCGGTGGCCTCGGCGTTGTCGACCGGTCCCGCGTCGGCGGCCGGTCGACAACGCCGAGACCGACGATGAAGCGGCGTCCCACGGAGCCGGGAGGGAGCGGGGCGGCGCCCCATCTGGGCGCGGCGCCGCACAGAGCCGGGGTTCAGACGGGCGGCGACGGCGCAGGCGGGGACAGAGCGAAGGTTCCCACCCGGGCGCGGCGCCGCACGGAGCGAAGGTTCAAGCAGGCGGCGACGGCGCAGGCAGGGACGGAGTACAGCTCTCGCCCGAGCGCGGCATCCCACGGAGCGGGGCGCAAGCGGGCGGCGAGGACGGGGAGGGGGCCGGGGCGCCTCATCCGGGCGCGGCACCTCGCGGGGCGAGGGTTCGAACGGGCAGCGAAGGCGGGAGTGGACGGGCGCCGCGTTCACCGGTCCGGCCAGCGCTTCCGGCGGGAGGAGGCGGCGCTCGGGCGAGGGCGGGGTGGGCCCGCCCGCACCGACCGGGGAGCCATGCCCCACACGTCGGGTTTGCGGCGGGGATCGGGCGAGAGCGGCGCGCCCTGCGCACCTCCGCGACAGGTCGAATGACATCTACCAGCGAGTAGTCGGCCTTGAGGCCCCGCCACCCCCTCGCTGGTTACTCAGAGTGGCGAAAGTGGAGCCTCTCGGGAGGCGAATGCGCCATCTCGCCCCCGCCCCTGTCCTTCTCGGCCTCCGCCCCTTCGGTTCCCGGTCCTGCGGGCGGCTCGAACCCCCCGACCACCGGCCCGATCAGGGCCATTCGGGGCTGCTGAGGCCCGATCCGGCCCGGGATGCGCACCCAGGAATCACCGGGGTGCTCTCGCGGTGCGCAGGCCGCCCCCCCATTGCCATCACTGTCCGTGTTTACCTAGGTCAGGCGGGTGGCAGTGGCCTCCGTGCGGCCCGCCCCGCCGCCGGGGCGACGCGGGCGCGGCGATCCCGCCCTCTCGCCCGCCACGACCGCGCTCCCGCCCGCCTCAACCCCCACCCCGCGAGACGCCGCGCCCGACCGACCAGCCGGGACGCCTCTGCCCTCGCCGCCCGCCTGAACCCCGGCCCCGTGGGGCGCCGCGCCCGGGTGAGGCGCCCGGCACCGCCCCTGCCGGTGCCGTCGCCGCCCGCTTGAACCTTCGCCCCGCGAGATGCCGAGCCCGGCCGGGGCGCCCGGCCCCGCCCCTTTCCTCCGCCCTCGCCGCCGGTCTGAACCCCAGCCCCGTGGGGCGCCGCGCCCGGGTGAGGCGCCCGGCACCGCCCCTGCCGGTGCCGTCGCCGCCCGCTTGAACCTTCGCCCCGCGAGATGCCGAGCCCGGCCGGGGCGCCCGGCACCGCCCCTTTCCTCCGCCCTCGCCGCCGGTTTGCCCCCGGCCCCGTGGGGCGCCGCGCCCGGGCGACCGCCTCCGCCCCGCCCCCTCCTCCGCCGTCGCCACCGGTTTGAGCCTCAGCCCCGGACGGGGGCGGTAGAGCGGGGCGGCCCCGGTTCGGTCCCGCGCGTCAGTCCCGCGCGGCGAGGTCCTCCAGCACCCGCCCGATCGAGGCCAGGGCGTCGTCCAGCTCCTCGGGAAGGAGGCCGTGGGTGATCCGGAGGTGGTGCTCGACGCCGAAGTGGGCGCCCGGGGCGACCAGCACGCCGCCTTCGGTGCGCAGCGCGTGGGCCACCTCGACACTGGGCAGCGGCAGCCGGTAGCGGACGAAGCCGAGCGCGGTGGCCTGCGGTTCCACGATGGACAGCAGGCCGCCGGAGCCGTCGACCCAGGCCTTGAGCCGGGCGTAGCCGTCCCGGATCAGGCCGCGGTTCCGGGCGAGCAGGCGCTCCCGGTCGCCCGGGGCCAGGGCCGCCTCGGCCAGGTGCATGGAGAGCGTCCCGGTGGAGATCGCCGCGTACTCGTGCCGCCGCCAGGCCTCCTGCATCACCCCGGGCGGTGCGACCAGCCAGCCCAGCCGCAGGCCGGGCAGGCCGAACGCCTTGGACAGGCTGCCCACGCAGACCGTCCTGGGGCAGCGCCCCCAGAAGCTCGGGGTGACCTCGTCGGTCAGCCGCTCGGTGCCCCGGTAGACCTCGTCGGCGAGGATCCAGGCCCCGGTGCGCTCGGCGGCGGCGGTGATCGCGTCCATCTCCCGCTCGGTGAGGACGGTGCCGGTCGGGTTGTTCGGGTTGGCGACCGCGATGAGGCGGGTGTCCGGGCGCAGCACCCGGTCGAGTTCGTCCAGGTCGGGGCGCCATCCCCGGTCGGGGTCGAGTGGGAGGGCGTCCACCTCGGCGCCGGCGTTCAGGGCGCTGCCGCGCACCTGCCGGTATCCGGGCTCCATCACCACGACGTGGTCGCCGGGACCGACCAGGGAGGCCACGGTGATCGCGTTCGCCTCCGCCGCACCGACGGTGACCAGGACGTTCTCCGCCTCGGCGCGGTGCAGGCCGGCAATGAGGGCGCGCAGCTCCGCGGTGCCGCCGACCGGCGGGTAGTGCAGGTCGGCGGCGAGCAGCCGGTCCGCCGCGGCGGGGTCCGGGCCGAGCAGTTCGCCGAGGGTGAGCGGGTGGCAGCCGCTGTCGGCCAGGTTGCGGCGGACGGTGGTCTCGTAGCGGGACTGCCACTCCTCCAGTTCGAAGGGGGTGAAGCGGGCTGCGGGCATGGCGGGCTCCGTCATCGTTCTCATCGCGGGCTCCCGGCCGGCGGACTCGACACCGGGACCCCATTGCACATAATGTTCAATATATTGCTCATAACGGGAGGTGCGATGTCAACGCAGGGCGGCGCGGGACACGACGGGGCGGGGCAGGACCCGGGCGGGCCCGGCGCCCGCTTCCTGGAGCGGATCGGTGCGGAGGTGCGCCGCCGCCGGCGCGGAGCGGAGCTGACCGTGCAGGCCCTCGCCGAGCGGGCCGGGATCAGCCGGCGCATGCTGACCCTGATCGAGCAGGGCGCCGCCAACCCCAGCCTGGTCACCGTGGACAAGATCGCACGGGCCCTGAGAACCGACTTCGCCGCGCTCACCGCGCCCCGGGACGACGCCCCGGTGCAGGTCTCCGCCGACCCGGTCGAGGTCTGGCGCGGCCCGGCGGGCGGCCGGGCCCTGCTGCACATCGCCGCGGCGGGCGGCGGCCCCGAGCTGTGGGAGTGGACGCTGCACCCGGGCGAACGCTACACCGCCCGCCCCGACCCGCCCGGCTCCCAGGAACTCATCCTGGTCACCTCCGGCATCCTGGCGCTGCACACCGCCGGCGGCACCGCGGAACTCCCGGCGGGCACCTCGGCCCGCCTGTCCAGCGACCGCGACTACGCCTACGCCCCCGCCGGCGAGGCCCCCACGGCCTTCACCCGCGTCGTCCACCTCGGCCCCCGCACCGGCTGACCCGGCCGGTGCCCGGCGGCCGCCGCCGCGCCCCGCCTCGTGCGGGGCGCCGCGGGTCCGGCGGCCGCGGGCGGGCCGGGGCCCGGGCGAAGCCGGATCAGGTCAGGATCTCGACCACGCTCACGTGGTAGTAGTGCGTCTCGATCATGCCTTTCACGATCACCGTGTACTCGTCCGGGCTGCGGCGGAGGACGGTGCGCCGCTGCGGCGCGGAGGGGTGGCGCGGCATGTACTCCCGGGCCGTGGCGTAGGCGGCCTGGCGCGCGATGTCCCGCGTCGGGTACGCCGGGGCCTCCGCCGGGTCGTTGGCCATGCGGCCCCGGTAACCGCCGGCGCTCTCCTCGATCAGGATCCCCCAGCGGCCTTCGGCTGCGTTCACCGGCGCTCCTCTCCTCCGCGTCGCCTCGCCGTCTCCCGGATGGGACTCCGCCCGGCCCCGGACGGTTCCGCCCCCGCCCGGCCCCGGCGGCGGTACGGGTCAGCGGCGGAGCGGCCGGGCGCCGAACCGGGACGCCGGGCCCGGGTCGCCGCTGAGGCCCAGGGAGTGCAGCGCGGCCCGGGCGGCGGCCACGCCGCTGTTGAGGGAGATCTCCCCGCGCATGCCGGGGGCGGCCACCATGTCCCCGGCGAGGAAGACGCCGTCGCCGCGGACGATGGCCGGGCGGTCCCGCCAGGTGGTGCCGGGCAGGTCGAGCGCGCCGGTGCGGCCGCGCGCGGTCCCGGTCCGCCGCCAAGCGGCCCGCTCCTCCCAGCCGGGCAGGGCCGTCTCCGCGAGCCGGCGCAGCCGGGCGTGCGCCTCCGCGTGCCCCTCCCCCTCGCGCACCGGCATGTCCAGCTGGAACAGCGTCTCCCCGGCGGGGCTCACCGTCGGGTCCTGCATCGAGTAGCTCTCGTGGAAGCCCCCCTCGTCCAGGTCGAACATGACGAAGGAGTCCCGCCGGTCCGGGCGGACCGCGATGTCGAGCAGCACGCAGTACCCGCTCTCCCACTCCAGGGAGGGGTCGCCGAGCAGGGCGCGCGCCGAGGACAGCTCGGTGGCCACGATCACCGGGGCCTCCGGCGGCTCGGTGACCCGCGAGCCGGTCTCGATGCGCACCCCGGCGTCCCGGGCGTGCCGGACCATCCGGTCGACCACCGCCTGCCAGCCGCCGACCGCCCAGCGGACCGCGGGGACCCTCGGCCCGAAGATCCGGCCGAAGAGGTTCCACACGTAGGCCGCGGAGAGCCGGCCGGTGTCGGCGACGTAGGTGACGACCCCGACCGCGTTCGCCGCGGCCTCCGCCGCCTGCTCTCCGTAGTGCCGCCCGGCCCAGCCGCGGAAGTCCTCGTCGACCGGGGCGGTCCGGTTCCGGTCGGCCGCCATCCGCAGGAACCCGGCGGGCGGGATCCGGGTGAACCGCCCCCGGTGCCGGAAGCCGGCGCGCAGCCCGGCGCGGAGCGGCGGCAGCGCGAGGCGGCCGGTGAGTCCGCGCTCCTTCAGCCAGGTCCAGTGCGGGCCGTCCGCGTAGAAGACGTGCGGCCCCTCGTGCGCGGTGTAGGGGCCTCCGATCGCCCTGCCCCGGCCGCCCGGTTCGCCGTGCGCCTCGTGCAGCGTCACCCGGGCGCCGCCCTCGGCCGCCTCGATCGCCGCCGCCAGCCCGGCGATCCCGCCGCCGACCACCGTGATCTCCTGCATGTCCCGGCCTCCTTCGTCCTGGTTCGGGCTCTGCGCGCGGGTCCGGTGACCCGCCCGCGCAGAGGTGACACGCGGGCCCGGCGGGATGTGACGCCCCGCGGCGGCGGCCGTTCCGCGCGGCGGCGCACCGCGCGTTCCCTCGCCCGCCCGCACGCCCCGCGTCTACCCTGCTGAACAGGGGTTCTCCCGCAAGTGGCGGCGCGGGCGGAGGCGAGGGGCGATGACGCGCAGATCACACATCCCGCTGCACGAGGCGTTCGCGACGGCCCGGGCGGCGGGCGGCCGCGCCCCGTCGGTGCTCGGTTCCCGGCCGTGGATCATCGGCGGCGACGGGGACCGGATCACGCTCGGCGCCGACCCGGACAAGCGGCTCGGCGTCGCCGACCCGCAGGCCCGGGAGCTCGTGCTGAGCTGCGGCGCCGCCCTGTACGGCATCCGGGTGGCGCTGCGCGCGCTGGGCGTGCGCCCTGAGGTGCGGACGCTGCCCGATCCGGACCGGCCCGCGCTGCTCGCCGAGATCACCTCCGCGGGCGAGGCCGAGCCCGGTTCGACCGACCGGCGGCTCTACGCCGCGATCGAGCGCAGGCGCACCCACCGCGGCCTGTTCGAGCGGCCGCTGTCCGACGCGGCCGTACTGCGCGGGCTCGGGGACGCGGCCGCGCTGGAGGGGGCGGCGCTGCGCCCGGTCACCGACCCGGACCGGGTGCGCTCGCTGTCCGGCCTGGTCGCCGCGGCGGAGCACCTGCACCGCGTCGAGCGGGCCGGGACCGAGGAGCAGGACCGGTGGGTGCGGGCGCAGGGCGACCCCGCCCCGGAGGGGGTGCACGCCGAGGACTTCCCCGCGCCGGGCGCCGGGGCACCGCCGTTCCCCGGGCGCGACTACGGGCACGGCCGGGTCGCCGGGCTCCGGGAGGCGCGGGGCACCGAGGTCGGGACGGTCGCCCTGCTGGCCACCGCCTCCGATGACCGCGCCTCGCACCTCGCCGCGGGCCAGGCGCTCCACCGCCTCCTGCTGGCGGCCGCCGACGCCGGGTACGCCGCGGCGTTCCACACCCAGCCGCTGGAGGAGCCGCTGCTCCGCGCGTTCATCACCGAGCGGTTCTGCGCCGCCGAGCACCCGCAGATGCTGCTCCGCCTGGGCCGCCCGGCCCCGGAGGGGCCCGCCGACCGGGAGGCGGAGGAGGGCGTGGCCGGCATCGCCTGACGCCCGCCCCGGGCACGCCCCGGCACCGGCGGCCGCTCCTAGGGCGGCCGGGGCCGAGGCACCCCGCGCCGGTGTCCACGGGGGCGGGACCGGAGCCTGCAGGGCGGTACGGCGGTCGCCGGCTTCTCGGGCGCGTCGCGGCGAACGGCCGGACGCGGTGGCGCGGCGCTGCCGCCGCCCCGCGCCCCGGCGGCCCGGTCTCCCCCGTCCGAACGGCGGCGCCCATGTCCGCCCCACCCGGTCCCGGCGCGCGGCCCGGCCTGGTCCGCCGACGGCCGGAGCGGCCACGGGAGACCGGGGGCGGAGCCGGGTTCCGGCCCCCCTTCCGAGCCGTCCGGCGCAGCCGGAACCGGGCGGGCGCCGACGCAGGATCCGATCGGGGAAGGGGCGGCGGACGGCGCCGGGGAGGCGGCTCCGCGGGTGCACGGCCGCCTCCCCGCCCGCCGGCCGGGATCACGCCTCCGGGTAGCGCATCACCCAGGACATCGGCGGCTCGCCCCAGCGGGGGTCGCTCGGTGCGTCGGGGCCGGACTCCAGTGAGAGGTCGGCGGCGAGGCGCAGCACCGCCCCGCGGGCGTCCAGCTCCGACTGCCACAGTCCGGGGAAGGCGAGGGTGCCGTGGCGGGCGCCGATGAGGTTGCCGCAGAGCGCGCCGGTGGCGTCGCTGTCCCCGGAGTGGTTGACGGCGAGCAGCAGCCCCGGGCCGCCGACCGTCCGCCACCGCCCCGACCAGGGCCGGTCCGCCTGCCTCTCGGCCTGGAGCCGCTCCGCGGCGAGCGCCGCGTACACCGCGACGGCCAGCGCCTCCGGGCCGGTCCACCCGCCGCCGAGGCTCTCCACCCGCTCCGGGGAGGGGGCGCCCTTCGCGGCCAGCCGGACCGCGGCGTTCAGTGCCCGCTCCGTCTCCTTGCGGCCCTTGTGCTCCGCCAGCTCGGCGCGGGCGCCTTCCAGCGCGGTCTCCAGGTCGGCGCCGCGCAGCAGCGACCAGACGGCGGCGGCCAGCGTGCCCGCGGGGAGGTGGCCGCCGGGGTCGCCGTGGGTCAGCGCGGCGGTCCGGCACCCCAGCTCGAAGGCGGCCTCCCGGGAGTGGGCGGTGCCGCAGGCCGCCGCGCGGACCACACCGCCGGAGCCCTTGGAGGAGTTGATCGGCTCCTCCAGGGTGCCCAGCGGCCACCCCGGCTTCTCCCGGGCGGCGGCCTTGCGCAGGGCCTCCGTGGTGGAGCGGCCGGCTCGGGCGGGTCCCGCCAGCGCCGGGTCGCCCAGCAGCCCGAGGCCGATGCCGAGCGAGGAGTGGCCGGAGTCCCCGTCCTCGGTGCGGTCCATCCGCTTCAGCCAGGTGATGTAGGAGGCCTGGATGATACCGAGGGTGGCTCCGCCGATGCCCCTGCTGCGGGCCCGGACCGATCCTTGGATCAGCCCGTTCGCGGTGAGCAGCGCCAGCTGGGTCTCCTCGCTGATCTGCAGGGCGCCGCCGGCTCCGCTGCTCTGTTCGATCAAGGTCCGGTCGGTGAGCCCTTCGGGGCCGTACCGCTCTCGGATCTCCGCCAGCGCCATCGCCTCCAGCGGGGCGCCGAGCGCGTCGCCGATGGCGCCGCCGAGCAGGCAGCCGGCCACTCGGTCGGGTCTGAGCCGGGAGTCGTGGCCGGGCATGGCGCTCCTGTCCGGTCGGGGCCGTGTGCGCCCCGATCCTGCTCGCCGCCCGCCCCGGGCGCAACCGGGTTCCGGCGGCCGCCGCCCGGTGGCAGGGTGGGGCCGGGGCGGTTCCCGGGAGGAGGCGGCATGGTCCGGTCCGGTGCGCGCGTGCTCCGCGACGACCTGGGGCGGGCCGTTCGGCTGCCCCGCCGGGTGCGGCGGGTGGTCTCGCTGGTGCCGTCGCTGACCGAGGCGATCGCCGAGACCGGACCGGGGCTCCTGGTCGGGTGCACGAAGTGGTGCGCCCACCCGCCCGGCCTGGCCGCGGAGCGGCTGCGCGGGACGAAGAACCCGCACCTGCAGCGGATCGCGGAGATCGCCCCCGACCTGGTCGTCGCCAACAAGGAGGAGAACCGCGAACGGCACGTCGCGGAGTTGGAGCGGGCCGGGGTCCCGGTGTGGGTGACCGACGTGGGAACGGTCCCGGGGGCGCTGCGCTCGCTGCGCCGCCTGCTGGTCGAGGTGTGCGGGCTGCCGGAGCCGGGGTGGCTGGCCGGGGCCGCGGCGGCCTGGGGCGGCCCGGTCCCGGCGTCGCGGCTGCGGGTGGCGGTGCCGATCTGGCGGGACCCGTGGATGGTGGTCGGGGGCGGGACCTTCGCCGGGGACGTGCTGGCCCGGCTGGGCGCGGCCAACGTGTTCGGCGGTGAGGCCCGCTACCCGGCGACGGACCCGGCGGGCATCGCCGCGCGCTCCCCCGACGCGGTGCTGCTGCCCGACGAGCCGTACCGGTTCACCGCGGACGACGGCCCGGAGGCGTTCCCCGGGATCCCGGTGGTCCTGCTCTCCGGCCGCGACCTCACCTGGTACGGCCCGTCCCTGGTCGCGGCCCGGTCCCGGCTGGCGGAGGCGCTCGCCCCGCCGCCCCGCTGACCGGACGGCGGCCGTCCTCCGTCCCCGGGCGCACCGCGCAGGCCGACCGGTCCCGGCCGGAGCGTGCGCGCACGGCGCGGCACCGATCCGGGGACGGCGCGGCTCCCGAAAGGTGTGCGCCCGCCGCCCCGGGCTCACCCCGGCGGCTTGCCGCCGGCGGCCCCGGTCCGGCCGCGCGGCACCGCCCCGGTCGAAGGGGACGGCGGGAGCGGCGCCGGCCCGGCCCTCCCCTTCCTCCGCCGGTCTGAGGGCACCGGTCCGGGGGCGGGCGGGCCCGCGGCGGGGTCGTGTCCGGAAACGGCGCGATTATTCGCACCGCACACCCCTTGTTACCGTGCGCGGTGCTGCGTACACTCGGCGCAGCCCTCGCCGGGCACCCGCAGTGCGACCTCTTCGCCCCCGCTCAGAAGGAGATGCGCATGCTGCGAAAGTCCCCCCTGCTCTCCCTGCTCACCACGGCGGCCGCCGCCTGCCTGCTCTCGGTCGCCGCGCCCGCCGCGGCCGGGGCGGCGACGTCGGCCCCGCAGCCGCGGGCCCAGGACGACGCCGCGGTCCAGCAGACCACGCTCCGCTACGACGACAGCCGCGCCGGCGAGTTCAAGGACGCCGTGGCGGCCGGCGCCGAGTCGTGGAACGCCTCCGTGGACAACGTCGAGCTGGTCCCCGCCGGGCCCGGGGAGCACGCGGAGATCACCGTCATCGCCACCGACGGGTGGCCCCAGGCGGTGCTCGGCCCGGTGCGGCCCGGCGGGTCGGTCTGGATCGAGTTCGGCCGCCAGGCCGTCCGGGAGGGCCACGACCCCACCCGGATCGCCGCCCACGAGATGGGGCACAGCCTCGGCCTCCCCGACACCAAGCCCGGCCCGTGCTCGCAGCTGATGTCCGGGGCGAGCGGAGGGGTCGGCTGCACCAACGCCACGCCGGACGCCCAGGAGCGCGCCCGGGTGGAGCGGCTGTACGGCTCCGGGGCCGCGAGCGAGCTGCCCGCCGACGGCCGGGTGCTGGTCGACGCCCCCTGACCGGTTCCCGCACCGGGCCCGGTACCGGGCCCCGATGAGACGGCGGCGCCCCGCCGGCCCGGTGGCCGGCGGGGCGCTCCGCGCCGCCCGCCCGGGGCGGCGCCGGTCCGTCAGCAGCCGTTCAGCACGCCCTCCAGGGCGCTCTTCTCCGCATCGTCGACGGCCAGGTCGTAGCGGTGCTTGGAGTTGATCCAGGCCTTGGCGTAGTCGCAGTGCGACTCGGCCCGCGGGGGCATCCAGTCCGAGGGGTCCTTGTCTCCCTTGGACTGGTTGCTGGAGCCGGTGACCGCCCACAGCAGCGGCCCCTCGACGTTGTTGGCGAAGGAGGTCCGCTTGGCCGAGCTCCACGAGTCGGCCCCGGAGCGCCACGCCTCCTTCAGCGCGACCATGTGGTCGATCTGGATGTCGGAGGCGTCGTCCGCGGTGACGCCGTCGAACTCACTGAACCAGCTGCCGGCCACCGCGCGGCAGGCGTCGTCGACCTCGACCCCGTCGCCGTCCCGGCGCAGCACGTACTCGCGGGCGTTGCAGTTGCCCTCGACGGCGTTCCAGTGCGGGAAGAGCGAGCGGTCGTAGGGGGAGGACTCCGACTCCTCGCGGACGTCGAGCCCGGCGAGCTGCGTGCGCGCGTCGGCGGTGGAGGGGATGCCCGGCGGGAGCGAGGCCGCCTGGACCCCGGCCCCGGCCGGGGAGGCGAACGCGGCCAGGCCGGCGGCGGCGAGCAGGACGGCGGCGGCTCCGCCGAGGAGGGTGCGGGGGAATCGGGGGGTTCGGTAGGGCATGGTGCTCCGTTTCTCCGGATAGAGCGGGTTCTCCGGCACCTTCGAGGGTGGACCGAACCGGCCCGGACCGCAATGACCGCCGGTTAAGCGTCGATGACGATGTGCGGCCGCGGCCATGGCCGGCGGGTGTCGGCCCCGGTCGGGCGGCCGCGGCTCCCCCGTCCACAGGCCCTTGTCCACAGGCCGCGGATCCGGTCCCCGCGGAGGGCCCCGGGCGGCCACGCTGATGGGGCACGAAGCAACCGGACACCGGGCGCGTCCGCGCGCCGGATCGGAGGTCACCATGGGTAGGGTCGTTCGCGACTGGGGCATCGTCCTCGTACTCCTGGCGGGCGTGCTGTCCGCCGCGGCGCCGGCATCGGCCGGCGCCGCCTCGGGGGCCGTCCCCCTCTCCCACCCGGAAGGCGGCACCTTGGACGGGTTCGCGATCCACCACGTCCCCTCCCCCGCGGCGGGGGCGGACGTCTTCGACACCGACTACGAGTGGGGCGGCGTCTCCTTCGCCGCCCGGTTCTGGGAGCGCGAGGCCGACGGCGGCCACCGCGTGGAGATGCAGGTCCTGGTGATGCGGGGCGGCTCCCTGGACTCCGCGGCCGCGCTCCGCTCCTTCCTCGCCGAGTACCACGAGCGCGACGCCGCCACCTGGGCGCCGGCCGAGTTCGACCACGACGGGGCGCCCGGCTTCCTCGGCGAGCGGGAGGCCTTCTGGCTCCAGGAGCCCGGGGTGGCGGTGGAGGTGCGCGACTCCTCCGGCGTCCTCGGCCGGGAGGAGCTGGTCGCCACCGCCCTGGGGGTGCGGCCGGAGGAGTGAGGCCGGCCGCGCCGCGGGCGGGGCCGCGCGGGCGCCCCGCCCCTGCTCCGACTTGGGTCGCCCGCCGGTCGAACTTCCGTCGCCGCGCGCCCGGTCTTCGGTCGGGGCGCCGGGTACCGGCGGCCGACGCGGCGGCGGGCCGCGGATTCCTAGGGTCGCGGTATGCACAGAGCCACTGAGGAGAACGGGACGGGCGGCGCACCGGAGCGGCCTCCGGCCGGGCGCGCGGGCGAGGAGGGGGCGAGCGAGGCGCGGGCGCACCGCGGCGGGGTCGGGTCCGCCGAGCGGGCGCTCGCCCCCGACCTCGCCCGCGGGATGATGCTGCTGCTCATCGTGGCGTCCAACACCGCGTTCCACCTGTGGGCGGCCGAGCACGGGCCGTCCGGGTGGCACCCGGTCGACGGGTCGCCGCTGGACCGCGCCGTCCAGTTCCTCATGATCGTCATGCTGGACCTGCGGGCCTACCCGCTCTTCGCGTTCCTGTTCGGCTACGGGATGATGCAGCTGCTGCTGCGGCAGAAGGCGCACGGGACCCCGGAGCGCACCGCGGTCCGGCTGCTGCGCCGGCGCGGGCTGTGGCTGATCGTCTTCGGGTTCGCGCACGCCGCACTGCTCATGGCCGGCGACATCATCGGCTCCTACGGGCTGGCGAGCCTGGTCATGGTCTGGCTGTTCATCCGGCGCGGCGACCGGACCCTGCTCGTCGCGGCGGGCGTGTTCGCCGTGCTGCTCTGGATCCCCGCCGCCTCCGGTCTGTGGGACATCGCGACGCAGGGCCTGGGGAACATCCCCGGGGCGGGCGCGGAGCCGTCCACCGCCGCCTACGCCGCCGAGCGGGCGGACCCGCTCGCCGCGGCCGCCACCCGGCTCACCACCTGGGGCTTCGTCACCATCGGCGGGGGCCTGCTGTCGTTCGGCGGGTTCGCCATGATGCTGCTCGGGTTCTGGTCGGCGCGGCGCAGGATCCTGGAGGAGCCGCACCGGCACCTGCCGCTGCTGCGGTGGACCGCGGTGCTGGGGATCGCCCTCGGCTGGCTCGGCGGCCTGCCGTCGGCGCTGGCCCACATCGGCCTGCTCGACGCCTCCCCCGGCGCCCTCTCCGATTCCGGCCCGCTGCTCGCCCTGCAGGACGCCACCGGGATCTTCTGCGGCCTGGGCTACGTCGCCCTGTTCGCGCTCGTCGCCCACCGGCTGTCGGCGCGCCGCCGGGGCACGGCGTCGAGCGCCGTCGCGGCGCTCGGCAAGCGCTCGCTCTCCGGCTACCTGACCCACTCGCTGCTGTTCTCCCCGGTGCTCGCCGCCTGGGGGCTGGGCCTGGGCGCTTCGCTGGGCAGCGCGACCATGGCACTGTTCGCCTTCGGGGTGTGGCTGGCCACCGTGGCCGGCGCCTACGCCCTGGAGCGCACCGGGCGCCCCGGTCCGGCCGAGGCGCTGCTGCGGCGGCTGATCTACGGCCGCTCCGCCGCCGGAGCCGCGGGACGGGGCGGGGCCGCCGCCGGGCGGTGAACCGCGGGGCGGCCCGCCCTGCGGGGGGCGGGGGGCGGCGATCCCGCACAACCGCCTCCCCCGCCCGGAAGGGCCGGGGTCCGAGGCCGGCACCGGCCGACCCGGCCCGCGTCATCCGGTTCCGCGCCGCCGGTGACGCACCACCACCCTGCGCCCTCAATTCAAGTTTGTCAACCGAAAAAGTAGGAAATCAATCCGGACACCCGGCGGCCAGGGCGGACCACTCCATCGGGGCGACACTCGCGACACCGACTCCCTACTGAACAAGTAGGAATTATGATTGACTGTTCCCTCGGCGGCCCGCACCGGCCCGGTAGACCCGGCCCGGCCCGGCGGCGGAGCCGCCGTTCGGGCGGGCAGCGGAACCGGCGGCGCGATACGCCCGGCCGCGCCCCTCCACCGCCGGGACCCGGCGCGGCGGCCGGTGCGCCGGACGGCCTCGGCCCACCCCGGCCGAAAGGGCGGGCCCCTCCGCCGCGGACGGCGAAGGGGCCCTGGCGGTACGGGCGGCTAGCGGCGCGGGCGGCGCCGGCCGCGGGAGGACCGGGGCGCCGGGGACGCGGACGCGGCCTCGGGCACCCGGGCCGGGACGCCCGAAGGGGCGCGGGCACCGGTGATCCGGGCCAGTTCGGCGTCGTCCGGGCGCACCTGCGCGATCCGCGCGTCGATGCCGGCGCGCTCCATCAGCCGCGCCATCTCCCGGTGCTGCTGCGGCAGCACCAGGGTGACCACGCTGCCGGACTCCCCGGCCCGGGCGGTCCGGCCGCCGCGGTGCAGGTAGTCCTTGTGGTCGGCGGGCGGGTCGACGTTGAGCACCAGGTCGAGGCCGCCCACGTGGATCCCCCGGGCCGCCACGTTCGTCGCGACCAGCGCGGTGACCTCGCCGTCCTTGAACTGGCGGAGGGTGCGGGTGCGCTGCGGCTGCGAGCGGCCGCCGTGCAGCCTGCCCGCGCGGACGCCGCTGGCGAGCAGGTGCTCGGTCATCGCGTTCACCGCGCGCTTGGTGTCCAGGAACATGATCACCCGGCCGTCGCGGGCGGCGATCCGCGTCGCCGTCGCCTTCTTGTCCGCGGCGGAGACCTGGAGCAGGTGGTGCTCCATGGTGGTGACCGCGCCGGCGGAGGGGTCCACCGAGTGCACCACCGGGTCCTGGAGGAAGCGGCGCACCAGGGCGTCGACGTTGCGGTCCAGGGTCGCGGAGAAGAGCATCCGCTGGCCGTCCCCGGGGACCTGCCGGAGGATGGCGGTGACCTGCGGCATGAAGCCCATGTCGCACATCTGGTCGGCTTCGTCCAGGACGGTGGCGCCCACCTCGTCCAGCAGGCAGTCGCCCCGCTCGATCAGGTCGCGCAGCCGCCCCGGGGTGGCGACGACCAGGTCGACCCCCTGGTGCAGCGAGCGGGCCTGCCGGGACAGGGACATCCCGCCGACCACGGTGGCCAGGCGGACCCCCACCGAGCGCGCGTAGGGCGCCAGGGACTCGGTCACCTGCTGGGCCAGCTCGCGGGTGGGGGCGAGGACCAGCGCGCGGGGGTAGCGGGGCCGGGCGCTTCCGCCGCGGAGCCGGGCGAGCAGGGGCAGGCCGAAGGCCAGGGTCTTACCGGAGCCGGTCTGGCTGCGGCCCAGGACGTCCCGCCCGCTGAGCGCGTCCGGCAGGGTCGCCGACTGGATGGAGGAGGGGGTGCTCAGGCCCTGGCGGCCGAGCGTCTCCAGCAGCCGGACCGGGAGGTCCAGCTCCTGGAAGGAGGCGGCCGGGGGCAGGGCCGGGGTCAGCGGCTGCGGGGCCGCGAAGTCGTCCCGGGGAGCGGCGGGGCGGGACGGCCGGCGGCCGCCCCTCGGCTTTCCGCCGCCGCGCCTTTTGTTCGTACGGACGGTGTCGTGCATATGGGACCTCTCGAATGAGCGGCGCCCGCCGGAAGGGGAGGAATGCATGGCCCCCTGCTGCTCGAAGACTGTCGGGCGATGCGCCGGGATGATGGCACAGGGGCGCCCGTGGGGGGCGCTTGCGGAACCCGCGGGGCCGCGAACGCGGCCGCCGCCGTCTCCGGGGCGGCCGGGGCCGGGCGGGTTCGGAGAAAACAGGCGGGACCCGCCCCCGGGAGGGCGGGCCCTGCGAAGACCTGGGGGGTCGAAACGCCCCTAGGCCGAAGTGATGTTCTCGGCCTGCAGGCCCTTGGGGCCCTGGACGACCTCGAACCGGACCGCCTGGCCCTCGGCCAGCTCGCGGTATCCGGAAGACTGGATGTTCGAGTAGTGCGCGAAGACGTCGGCGCCTCCGCCGTCCTGCTCGATGAAGCCGAAACCCTTTTCGGCGTTGAACCACTTGACCGTACCGGTCGTCATATCTTTTCTTCCCTGCTCTGCTGATTCAGGAAGATCCGCACTGCGCGGTCCTCCCATCGCTACGGCGATGATTTCCCGAGTGGAGATAACGATGGAGAGGACCTGGCCACCGGGCCGGTCGAAACAAAAGTCAAGCGGGAACCACTACTGCAACTCCGGTCAAGCTAGCATACGGATCCCGCTCCGGACAGCGCCGACGCCCCGTGGTGGGATGGCTCACTTCCGCGGGGGCGGCCCGCTCTCTCCATTTCCGGGGTGAATTCCCCGGGCCCGGCCGCCCTCCGGCCCCCGGTGCCGGCGGCGCCCGCTTCCCGGACGGAGAGGCGGAAGGGCGGGGAGGGTCCGGGCCGGCCCCTCCCTCTCCCCCGTCCGCCTCCGGCGGGCGCCCCGCTCCCTCGCTCCCCCGCCGGGAAGGGCCGGGGCGCCCGGGTCAGTCGATCCGCAGCACGTGCTTGCCGCGGACCCCGCCGTCCTCCAGGGCGCGGTGCGCGGCGGCGACCTCGGCGAGCGGGCGGACGGTGTCCACCACCGGGCGCAGCTCGCCGCGCTCCGCGTACCCCGCCAGCTCGGCGAAGAGGTCGTGCCCGGGGTTCCCGCTGAAGAAGCGGACCCGCCCGCGGCCGTGCACCGCCGAACCGGCGATGTAGCCCAGCGAGGGCAGCGGGTTCCGCATGTCGAAGGCGACCGCGACCATCCGGCCGCCCGGGGCCAGCAGCGCCCGGTACTCCGCGAGCCGCGTGCCCACCGCGTCCAGCACCACGTCGAACCGGCCCACCTCGGCGGGGGCGGTCCCGGTGTGGTCGAAGACCTCGTCGGCCCCGAGCCCGCGGACGAAGTCCAGGCTCGCCGGGCCGGTGAGCGCGGTGACGTCGGCCCCCAGCGCCTTGCCGAGCTGGACGGCGGCGCTGCCCACGCCGCCGCCGGCGCCGCGCACCAGCAGGCGCTCCCCCGGCCGGAGCCGGGCCTTGTCGCGCAGCGCGGTGATCGCGCTGGTGCCCCCGGCGACCAGGGAGACCGCCTGAACCGGGTCGAGGCCCTCGGGCGCGTAGGCGAGCAGCCGCGGGCGGACCACGACGTACTCCGCGGCGGTGCCGAACCGGCGCCCCAGGCCTCCCCAGACCCGCTCGCCCGGTTCCAGTCCGCGCACGCCCGGCCCGGTCGCGGCGACCTCGCCGGCGAAGTCGATCCCGACGCGGTTGGGGAAGCGGCGCCCGGTGAGCAGCCGGATCCGACCGGCCCGCGCGTGCAGCTCGCCGCTGTTGACGGTGGCGGCCCGCACCCGCACCAGCACCTCCCCCGGCCCGGGCCGGGGCCTGGGGACCCTGCCCACGTAGAGGACCTCGGGAGGCCCGTAGCGGTCGTAGAGGGCCGCGCGCATCTCGTCCACGTTCTCATCCCGTCTCTGCGGTTCGGTCCGCCTCGTCCTGCGGCCGCGGCGCTCCGCGCCCGGCCATCCGGGTCAACGCGGTAACCGGAGGGCCCCTTCCGGTTCCGGATAAAGTGAGAGGCATGCGCGAGCGGCCTTCTCAGAAGCACCGGTCCGGCGGCCCTTCCGGCCCGGGGGAGGCGGCGGAGGGGCTGCGCGCCGACGCGCGGGAGAACCGGGCCCGGATTCTGCGGGCCGCCCGCGAGGCCTTCGCCGAGCAGGGCATCGACGTGCCCGTCACTGCGATCGCCCGGCGCGCCGGGGTCGGCGTCGCCACCCTCTACCGGCGCTTCCCCACCCGCGACGCGCTGGTGGCCGAGTCCTTCGCCGAGCGGTTCACGGCCTGCCGGGCCGTGCTCGACCGGGCCCTGGCCGACCCGGACCCCTGGCGCGGGTTCTGCTCCTTCGCCTGGCAGCTGTCCGCGATGCAGGTCGCCGACCGCGGGTTCAGCGAGGCGTTCCTCGCCCGCTTCCCCGGCGCCGTCGACCACGACCGGGAGCGCGCCCGCGCCGAGGAGGAGATCGGCCTGCTGGTGGAACGGGCCAAGGAGAGCGGGCGGGTCCGGCCCGACGTCGACCGCTCCGACGTCCTTCTGCTGCTGCTGGCCAACTGCGGCGTCGCGGCGGAGGCGGGCCCGCACGCCCCCGCGGCCTCCCGGCGGCTGGTCGGCCATCTGCTCCGGTCCTTCCAGGCCGATCCCTCCGCGCCGCTTCCCGAGCCCGCACCGCTGGACCTGGGCGGGGCGGCCGGCCTGCCGCGGCGCTGAACCGGCCTTCCGGCCCCACTCACGATGGACACCCCCTTGCCATGCACCGCCGCGCCGCCTACATTTGCAAGGACACAATGTTTGCAGGTTCGCAAGAAAGGCGCGGATGCACGGCGAGGATCGGGAGCGGCTGGCCGGGGACATGATCGACCTCTGGCGGTCGGTGCCCTCGGAGGTCGTCGGGGCGCTGCAGGGCGCCGAGGGGGCCGGCATGACGATCCGCGAGTTCGCGGTGCTGTACCTGGTCTCCGAGGCCGGCCGACCCACGCAGCGGATGCTGGCCGAGCGGATCGGCCGCTCGGACTCGGCGGCCAGCCGGCTCGTCGACCGGCTCACCGGGCTGGGCCTGGTGCGGCGGGAGGAGGACCCGGACAGCCGCCGCTCGCGCCGGGTCGCCATCACCGAGGAGGGGGCGGCGCTGCTCCGCAGGCTGGAGCGGATGCGGGTGGAGCCGCAGGTGCGGATGGTGGAAGAGCTCGGCGCCGAGGACCGGGAGCTGGTGGTCCGCGCGATGGGGCTGCTGGCCGACGCCGCCCGCAAGCGGAGCGGGGCGCGCCGCACCGCCGCCGAAGAGGACCTGGAGCACTAGCGAGGAGTATCGGCGCAGAACAGGAGGCAGGACGATGACCGAGCGGACGACCTGTGCGATCGTCGGCGGAGGCCCGGCCGGAATGGTGCTGGGGCTGCTGCTCGCCCGCGGCGGCGTGGAGGTGACCGTGCTGGAGAAGCACGGGGACTTCCTCCGCGACTTCCGCGGCGACACCGTGCACCCGACCACCCTGCGGCTGCTGGACGAGCTCGGCCTCGGCGAGCGCTTCGCCGCGCTGCCGCAGAGCAGGATCGACGAGGCCGCCTTCCGCGACGCCGCCGGCCGCCGGGTGGTCTTCGCCGACTTCAAGCGGCTGCGCATCCCGTTCCCCTACATCGCGATGGTCCCGCAGTGGGACCTGCTCGACCTGCTGGCCCGCGCGGCCTGCGAGGAGCCGTCCTTCACCCTGCGGATGGACGCCGAGGCGACCGGGCTCATCCGGGAGGGCGGCGCGGTGGCCGGCGTCCGGTACCGGGACCGCCGCGGCGGCGGGGAGCACGAGCTGCGCGCCGACCTGACCGTGGCCGCGGACGGGCGCAACTCGGTGCTGCGCAAGGCGGCCGGGCTGGTGCCCCGGGAGTACCGGGTCTCCTTCGACGCCTGGTGGCTGCGGCTGCCGCGGCGGCCCGAGGACGACCTGGGGGCGCTGCAGCCCAACATCAGGGCGGGCCGGATGGCGGTGGCGATCCCGCGCGAGGGCTACTTCCAGATCGCCTACCTCGGCCCCAAGGGCGACGACGCGCGGATGCGCGCGGCCGGGGTGGAGCGGTTCCGCGAGGAGCTGGCGGAGTGCCTGCCGCTCTTCACCGACCGGGTCGGCGAGATCGCGTCGATGGACGACGTCAAGCACCTGGACGTCCGGCTGAACCGGCTGCGCCGCTGGCACGTGCCGGGGCTGCTGTTCATCGGGGACGCCGCGCACGCCATGTCCCCGGTGGGCGGGGTCGGGATCAACCTCGCGATCCAGGACGCGGTCGCCGCCGCACGCCTGCTCGCCGGGCCGCTCCGGCGCGGCCGGCCGTCCCCGAGCGACCTGGACCGGGTGCGCCGCCGGAGGCTGGTGCCCACGGTGCTCATCCAGGGGATGCAGCGGCTGATGCACAGGGCCCTGCTCGAGTCCGTGCTCTCCCGCCGCCGCTCGGGCCCGCCCGAGTTCGCCCTCCGCCTGTTCCGCCGGGCGCCCTGGCTGTCGGCCGTCCCCGCCCGCCTGGTCGGCACCGGCGCCCGCGCCGAACCGACCCCGTCCTTCGCCCGCCGCCGACCCACCGCCCCTCGCTGACCCCGGCCCCGGGACCGGGCACGCCCATCCGCCCCCTATTCCAGGTTGACTACGAGGGCCGTGGCCTGTGCGGCTGCGTCGTCGGAGACACTCTCGCCCCACCCCTCCAGGGCCGCCTTGAGTTCCTCCACCTCGGCCTCGTATTCGCCGGACAGGCCTTGGGCCACTATCGGAGCCGGGTGTCCTCGCCCTGGTAGGCGTCGAACATCTCCAGGGCCTGCAGCCGGTAGGAGAGCATGCCGACGGCGAACTCCATGTCGGAGTCGACGTGGCCGGGCGGAGACTCCATGGCGTCCTCGGGGCGCTTGCCCCCGGCTCTCTCTTCGTCTTCTCCGGTGTCCACTCGGACCAGGTAGACGGCGGCAAGGGCCAGGCCCCACAGGATTCTCTTCTTCATGACGGACTTTCACCCATGGACGAGAGTGTGCAGCGACTGGATCGCCGCGCTGAAGAACACGGACAGCGGAATGACGAGCACCGCACCGACGGCCACGCCGGCGGTGGCCGCGAAGAAGAGGCCCCAGCACACGTTGGACATCCGGTCGTAGACCGCTCGGGCGCACCAGGCGCCGATCCCTCCCGCCAGCCCTCCTCCCAGCGCCGCCCCCGGGAGGTTGAAGATGAGCAGTGGCAGGGAGAGCAGCAGGGAGAAGCTCGCCACGGCGAGCAGGACGACGGGCCTCAGGTAGGCCCGCCACGTCTGGAGCGGGTGGATCAGGCTGCGCAGCCAGGCGGCCGCGAGCGCGGCCAGGGCGATCCCTGCCAGGAAGGCGTCCACTCCGAGAACGGGGACCAGGGGAGGATGTCCGACACCGCTCGCCATGGCGCTGCCGGCCGCCGCGCCCGCCAGTGTGAACAGCACCAGGCAGTCGCGCGGCGCGGAGCGGGGCCGCCCCGGCGGGGGCACCACCGCCAAGACGGCGCTCAGCACCGCCCCGGCGGCGGCCCCTCCCCCGAGCAGGAGGGCCAGGTCAGGATGCATTACCGGTACCTTCCGGGTTCACGCGCCACAACTCCTTCTCTGCGACGGGGAGTCCAAGAGTCCCGAGATCGAGTACTGCTGGCACCGGGCCAAGGTCCGGTGGCTCGCCCGCCCGTTCGAGGAGTACCGGGAGTACTGGTAGACCTCGTAGGTCGGGAAATGGTCGGCGACCAGCCTGGCGTCGAACCTGCCGCCTCCCCGGTGGGTGATGGTGGTCCTGGTGTCGATCTTGCCGAGGAAGCGGCTCGTGGAGTTCGCCGCCTTCCAACTGGAGGAATGTCGCGCAGAGGGTGAGCGCGAGAAGGAGCGCACACGCCTTCGTTTTCTTCATGCGGCACGGTTCTCATGGTGGGGGATGAAGAGAGAAGGCCGGGCCGACCGCTTTTCCACTTCCAATTGAAGGAATGGCCGCTCCGCGATCCGAATCAGAGCTTCAGGCAGCGAACAGGGAAGATGCCGCAGATGTTTCCTATAGAAAAAACCCGACTTTGGAGCTGCGGACGATCTGGACGACGCAGAAAAAATAGGGCACCTACCCCTGAAACCGCAATGCATGACGAAGATCACAGGGCCATCGGGTTATTTATCCGGATGCACTCATCTGCGAAAATGAGAGGATTCCCGGACGACCGCCCTTTGGGTTCGAGAGGATTCCAAGACTGTCGGCACTCTATTTGCGGATTGACAGCCGGAAGGCGTTGTCCCTCCATGGGGTCCGGTGGTACCCCGCGCTCTCGTGCGGGGAGGTGTGGTGGCGGGCCTTGTGGAGGAACGGAGTTCGCCGCCGGGTCTGCGGTGGCGCGTGGGGCGGGTGGACCGGGCAGAGGGGCGGGCGGGGCGGCGTGCCATCCTTGCCCTGGGCGGTCCCGGCGCGGTCGGAGGTGCGGCGGGGCGGACCCCGCCCGCGGAGGAGAGTGAGCATGCTGCTCGGAGAGCCGGCCGGAGTACGGAGCGGCCTTCCCGCGGTGCGGGTGGGCGAGGAGTCCATCGACCGGGAGGGCCTGTGGGAGGCGGCGTCAGCGGTGGCCGCGCGGGTCGGCGGGGCCTCCGCGGTGGCGGTGCACGGTGAGGCGTCGCTGCGCACGGTCGTCGCCGTGGTCGGCGGCCTGCTGGCGGGGGTGCCCGTGGTGCCGGTCCCGGCCGACGCCGGCACCGCCGAGCGGCGGCACATCCTGCGCGACTCGGGTGCGCGGCTGTGGGTCGGACCGGAGCTGGACGAGGTGGACCTCCCGGTGCTCCCGGTGGACCCGGCCGAGCGCACCCCGGTCCGCTCCGGCGGCGAGCCGGACCCCGGCGCCACCGCGCTGATCATGTACACCTCCGGCACCACCGGCTCGCCCAAGGGCGTGCTGATCCCGCGACGCGCCGTCGCCGCCTGCCTGGACGGCCTGGCCGAGGCGTGGGTGTGGACCTCCGATGACGTGCTGGTGCACGGGCTCCCGCTGTTCCACGTGCACGGCCTGGTCCTGGGGCTGCTGGGCGCACTGCGCACCGGCAGCCCGCTGGTCCACACCGTCCGCCCCCGGCCCGCGGCCTACGCGGCGGCGGCCGAGGCCGGCGGGACGCTGTTCTTCGGGGTGCCGACGGTGTGGTCGCGGATCGCCGCGGACCCGTCGGCGCTGCGCCCGCTCTCTGCGGCGCGGCTGCTGGTCTCGGGCAGCGCGGCGCTGCCCGAGGGCGTCGCCCGCGCGGTCCGGGAGGGCAGCGGCCGGTCCGTGGTCGAGCGGTACGGCATGACCGAGACGCTGATCACCCTGGCGGCCCGCGCCGACGAGCCGCCGCTGACCGGGTGGGTGGGCCGCCCGATCGCCGGCGTCGAGGCGCGGCTGGTCGGCGAGCGGGGCGAGGAGGTCCCCGCCGACGGGCAGAGCATCGGCCACCTGCAGATCCGCGGCGCCACGCTGTTCGACGGCTACCTCGGGCTGCCCGAGGAGACGGCGAAATCGCGGACGGCCGACGGCTGGTTCGGCACCGGCGACGCGGCCGCGCTCGATGCCGAGGGCCGGTACCGCATCGTCGGCCGGACCTCGGTGGACCTGATCAAGAGCGGCGGGTACCGGGTCGGCGCCGGGGAGGTGGAAGCCGCCCTGCTGGACCACCCGTCGGTGCGCGAGGCGGCCGTGGTCGGCGAGCCCGACGACGACCTCGGCCAGCGCATCGTGGCCTACCTGGTCGGCGACGGCATCGTGGAGGAGGACGTGATCGGCTTCGTGGCCGCCCGCCTGTCGGTGCACAAGCGCCCGCGCGAGGTCCGCGTGGTGGAGGGGCTGCCCCGCAACGCCATGGGCAAGGTGCAGAAGTCGCTGCTGTGACCCGCGTCCCCGTGTGCCCTTCCGCCTTCTCCCCAGGGCGATGATCTTGAGGCTGCTGCCCTATCAGAGCGCCTCGCCGTCAAGTGGCCGTCGCAACGAGGAATTCGAGGAGGAAACGAGGGACGGGAGGGGGCCGGTCGCGGCCGGTCAAGCGTGGCGCCCCACGGGGCGAGGGTTCAAGCGGGCGGCGACGGCACGAGGAAGGGACGGGGCGAAGGTGATCGCCCGGGCGCGGCACCCCACAAAGCGAAGCTTCAAGCAGGCGGCGAAGGCAGGAAGGGGCACCGGCCGGTCGGTCAAGCGCGGGCCCCACGAGGCGAAGCTTCAAGTAGGCGGCGACGGCACAGGTAGCGGCGAGGCGGAGGCGGTCGCCCGGGCGCGGCGCCTCGCGGAGTGCAGGTTCAAGCGGGCGGCGAGGGCGGGAGCGGGGGCGGGGCGCCGTGTTCACCGGCCCCGGCGCGGCGCCTGCTCCCGGCGAGGGAGGCGGCGCCCCGGCGAAGGGAGCGGGCCCGCCTGCTCGCGCCCACCGGCGGATTTTATCCCTCTATGCCGGGTTTGCGGCGAGGGACGGGTGGGAGTGGGGGCGCCCTGCGTACCTCCGCGACACCCCGAATGTCATCTACCAGCGAGTAGTAAGCCCCAAGACCCCCACCGCCCCCTCCCCGGTCACCCAGAGTGGCCGAAGCGGGGCCCTACAGGAGAACAAAAGCGACATCCCGCCCCCGCACCCGCCCTGCCCGGGTTTCGGCCCCCGGCATCCCGGCCTTCCGGGCGGCTCGAACCCCTCACCACCGGCCCGGCCAGGGCGATTCGGGCCCCGGGAGGCCCGATCCGGCCCGGGATGCGCACCCCGGAGTCACCGGGGTGTTCTCGCGGTGTACAGGGCGCCGCACCCCGCCATCACCCTGCGTATTCACCCGGCTCAGGGAGGGGAGGCGGTTTCCCAGGCGGCCGGCCCGCCCCTTCCTCCGCCGTCACCGCCTGCTTGACCCCCCACCCCGTGAGGCGCCGCGCCCGGGTGGGGTGCTCGGCCCGGTTCCTGCCTGCGCCGTCGCCGCCTGCTTGAGCCTGTACCTCGTGGGGCCCGCACCCGGCCGACCGGCCGGCACGCCTCCCTGCCTTCGCTGCTTGCTTGAACCCTCACCCCGTGGGGCGCCGCGCCCGGGTGACCGCCTTCGCCCTGCCCCCACTCCCTCCGTCGCCGCCGGTCTGAACCCTCACCCCCGAGACGCCGCGCCCGACCGACCGGCCGGTCCCCCTCCCCGCCGTCGCCGCCCGCTTGAACCTCCGCCCCGCGAGGCGCCGCGCTCGGTTGGGGCGTCCAGCTCGGTTCCTGCCTGCGGCGTCACCAGGGAGACCCCGGGCGGCGGCCCGGCGGGTTCCCGGGGTCGCGGCGGTGGGAGCCCTTGCGGGCGGTCTCAGGCGGTGACGGTGGTGAGGACCGTCTCCTCGAAGGACTGCAGGGCGTGGTGGACCGCGCCCAGGACGGCGCCCTGGTCGCCGGTCTGGGAGAGGGCGACCTCGGGGGTGAAGAGCAGGCGGTCGGCGAGTTCGGCCTCCAGCGGGGCGCGCAGCAGGTCGCCCATCCGGGACACGCCGCCGCCCAGGACCAGCATCTCCGGGTCGAGGACGAGGAGCATGGGGGCGATGCCCTCGGCGAGGCGGCGGGCGAGGCGGGCCAGGACGCGCTCGGCGGCGGGGTCGCCGGCGCGGGCGGCGTCGGCCAGGGCGGGCAGCCGGGCGTCGCCGGCGGCCTCGCGCAGCCCGCGCAGCGCGGCCGTGCCGCCGGAGCGGTCCAGCTCCTGCTCGGCCATGGCGGCGATGGCGTCGGCGTTCACCCGGGCCTCCAGGGCGCCGAACCCGGCGGGCGGGCGCTCCCCGCCGGACATCCGGGTGTAGCCGACCTCGCCGCCGGCGCCGTGGTGGCCGCGGAGCAGCCGGCCGCCGATGGTGACGCCGGCGCCCAGGCGCTGGCCGAGCAGGAGCAGCACCACGTCGCCCCGCCCCCGGGCGGTGCCGATCGCGTGCTCGGCGAGCGCGGCCAGGTTGGCGTCGTTCTCCATCCGCAGCGGGCAGGGCAGGACGCCGGCCGCCCAGCCGGTGAAGTCCGCCTCCTCCCAGCCCGGCAGGGCCGGGGCGACCGCCACCCCGCGGCCGTCCGCGGCGACCACGCCGGGGGTGGCCAGCGTGGCGGCGTAGACCGGTGCCGCGCCGCCCGCGCCGCGCATCGCGTCGGCGACGGCCTGCCCGGCGGACTCCAGGCGCTCGGCGGCCGGGGTGGCCGGGTCGACCGCCCGCCGCCCCCAGGCGCGCGGGCCGCCGCGCAGGTCGGCCCGGCAGGCGGTGACCTTGTGCGCACCGACGTCGATCCCCAGCACCCAGCCGGCCTCGGCGTTGAAGGCGTAGGTGCGCGCCGGGCGGCCCGGCGAGCGGCGGCCGCCCTGCGGGACGCCCTCGGACTCCAGCAGCCAGCCCTGCCGGGTCAGCGACTCGGCCAGCGCCTCCACCGTGGGCCGGGACAGGCCGGTCCCGCCGGCGATCCCGGCGATCCGCTGCGGCTGGGCGGACGCGCGCAGCAGCCGCAGGACGTGCGCGGTGTTGGCCCGGCGGACCCGGGCCATCGATCCGGCCGGCGGTCGGGGCACGGCTTCCTCCTCCACTCCGGTGCGCGGGCACTGTGACCGTTGACACATCCGCGCCGCTCCTGTTCGATTAGTAAACCCTTTTTCGTAAATGCGCGCCCCCCAGGAGGCTCCATGGGCCGCCCGCGACCCCCCGCGCGAATCCGGACCGCGGCCGCCGTGCTGGCCGCACTCGTCCTGACCGGCGCGCCCGGCTGCGCCGGCAGCCTCCCCGACGCCGCCGAGGGCGCGGTGGTGACCTTCGCCGTCACCCGCGCCTCCGGCGGGAACATGGCCGGGATCGTCGAGGAGTTCAACGAGGCCAACCCGGACGCCCGGGTCCGGCTGGTGCACCTGGCCGCCGACGCCGACGCCCAGCGCACCGCGATGGTGCAGGACCTGCAGGCCCGCACCGGCCGCTACGACGTGCTCTACACCGACGCGGTGTGGACCGCCGAGTTCGCCGCGCGGGGCTGGCTGGAGCCGCTGGACGCCGAGCGGTTCGCCGGGCCGGACATCCTGCCCGCCGCGGCCGAGACCGGGATGTACCGGGGCCGGCTGTACGCGGCGCCGTTCGCCACCGGGACCGGGATGCTCTACTACCGCAGCGACCTGGTCGAGGACCCGCCGACCACCTGGGAGGAGCTGATCGCGGCCTGCCCGATCGCCGAGGCCGAGGGGATGGACTGCTACGCGGGCCAGCTCAGCCGGTACGAGGGGCTCACCGTGAACGCCACCGAGGCGATCGCCTCGGCCGGCGGCGAGATCATCGACGAGCGGGGCGAGGTGGTGGTGGACTCCGCCGAGGCCCGCGCCGGCCTGGGCTTCCTCGTCGACGGCCTGCGCGAGGGGCGCATCCCGCGGGCCGCGCTGACCTACATGGAGGACGAGTCCCGGCTGGCGTTCCAGCGCGGCGAGCTGCTGTTCATGCGGAACTGGGCGTTCGCCTGGCCGGCCATGCAGGAGCCCGGTCCGGAGTCGAGGGTGCAGGGGAGGTTCGACGCGGTGCCGCTGCCCGGCGACGGCGGCCCCGGCACCGGCACCCTGGGCGGCAACAACCTGGCGCTGTCGGCCTACAGCGGGCACAAGGAGGAGGCGCTGCGCTTCATCGAGCACCTGCAGAGCGAGGCGGTGCAGCGCGACTGGATGGCCGAGACCAACACCCCCACCTCCTGGGCGTCCAACTACGAGGACGAGGAGCTGATGGCGGGCGTCCCGCACCTGGTCCGGCAGTACGCCGCGCTGCAGTCGGTGCAGCCGCGGCCGGTCTCGCCCCGCTACAACGACGTGACCAACGCGGTGCAGCGGCACGTGCACGCCGCGCTGACCGGCGAGAAGTCGGTCGACCGGGCGGTCACCGACCTCCAGGAGGAACTGGAGACCGCGGTGGAGGGGGTGGCGGGACCGTGAGCGCCCCTTCTTCCCCCTCCGCCCGCGCCCGCCGCGGCGAGCGCGCCGCCGAGCGCCGCCTGGCCTTCTGGCTGCTGGTCCCGGCCCTGGCCGCGCTGGGCCTGGTAGTGGCCTATCCGGTGGCCTCGGCGGTCTACCGGTCGTTCTTCGACGACCCGATCGGCGCCGAGCCGTCCTTCGTCGGCCTGGCCAACTACGCCCAGGCGCTCATCGGCCACGACCGGGAGGAGTTCTACGCGGCGCTGACCAACACCGTCTTCTTCACCGCGGTCAGCGTCGTGCTGGAGACCCTGATCGGGCTGGCGATGGCGCTGGTGATGCACCGCGCCTTCCGGGGCCGGGGGATCGTCCGGGCCGCGGTGCTGCTGCCCTGGGCCCTGCCGACCGCGGTCAGCGCGGTGATGTGGGGGTGGATGCTGCAGCCGGACGGGATCGTCAACGCGCTCACCGGGACCGAGGTCGTCTGGGGCGGCGGCGAGTGGCCGGCGAAGTGGTCGATCGTCTTCGCCGAGGTGTGGAAGACCGCGCCGTTCGTCGCGATCCTCGTCCTGGCCGGGCTGCAGGCCATCCCGCCGCACCTGTACGAGGCGGCCGCGATGGACGGCGCCTCGGCGTGGCGGCGGTTCACCTCGATCACGCTGCCGCTGGCCAAGCCCGCCCTGGTGGTCGCGGTGCTGTTCCGCACCCTGGACGCGCTGCGCATGTACGACCTGCCGCAGATCCTCACCGGCGGGGCGAACGACACGGCGACGCTGTCCATGCTGGTGGTGCAGGCCGCCACCGGGGAGCTGAAGCAGGGGTACGGCGGCGCGCTGTCCACCATCACCTTCCTGTTCGTGTTCGGGTGCGCGTTCCTGCTGATCCGCACCCTGGGCGCGAACGTGTTCCGCCCGGCGGAAGGAGCCTCCCGATGACCGCGACCGCACCGGCGCGCGCGCCGCGCCGCAGCGCCGCGCGCCGCCGCCTGCCCGGCTGGGAGAAGTGGGTGATCGGGGCCGGGATCGCGCTGCTGGTCCTGTACTGCCTGGCGCCGTTCTCCTGGATGCTCGTCTCCAGCCTGAAGGGCCCCGCGGAGATCACCACCCCCCGGCTCTGGCCCGAGGACCCGACGCTGGTGAACTACCGGGGCGTGTTCGGCGGGGCGAACCACTTCGGCTACGCGGTGCGCAACAGCGCCGTCATCGCGGTCTCCACCACGGTGCTGGCGATGGTGATCGCGACGGCGTCCTCCTACGCCCTGGCCCGGCTGCGGTTCCGCGGCCGCAACCTGCTGCTCGCCCTGGTGCTGGCCTGCTCGATGTTCCCCGGGGTGGCCATCGTGACCCCGCTGTACCGGCTGTTCAGCGACTGGGGCTGGATCGACGAGTACCAGGCGATGGTGGTGCCCAACATCAGCTTCGCACTGCCGCTGGCGATCTTCGTGCTCACCACGTTCTTCCGGGAGATGCCCTGGGAGCTGGAGGAGGCCGCGCGGGTGGACGGCTGCGGGCCGGTCGGCGCCTTCGCCCGGGTGATCCTGCCGCTGGCCGCGCCCGGGGTGGCCACCACCTCGCTGCTGGTGTTCTTCGCCGCCTGGAACGAGTACCTGATCTCCAGCGTCGTCTCGATCACCCTGGCCTCCACGCCGGTGACGGTGGCGCTGGCCAAGTTCGCCGGGGACACCGAGTTCCAGCAGCCGTTCGGCTCGCAGATGGCGGCCGGCGTGGTGGTGACGCTGCCCCTGGTGGTGCTGGTGCTGCTCTTCCAGCGGCGCATCGTGCGCGGGCTTTCAGCCGGGAGCCACCGGTGAGCGGCGGGCCGGGCCGGACGGGCCCGGGAACGGACGGATCGATGGGGAGGTCGGCCATGGCGCCGGTTCGTGTACTGGTGGTGGGGGCGGGGTCGCGGGGCTCCGCCTACGCGCGCTGGATCCGGGAGCACCCGGAGGCGGCGGAGGTGGTGGCGGTCGCCGAGCCGCGGAAGGAGTACCGGGATCGGCTGGCCGGGCTCGCCGGGCTGGGGCCCGAGGCGTGCTTCGCCGACTGGCGGGAGGCGGCGGCGCTGCCGCGCCTGGCCGACGTGGCGCTGGTCTGCACCCTGGACGACGCCCACCTGGAGCCCGCCGTCGCGCTCGCCGGGCGCGGCTACCACCTGCTGGTGGAGAAGCCGCTGGCGCAGACCCGGGCCGACTGCGAGGCGATCGTGGCCGCGGCCCGGCGCGCCGGGGTGCTGCTCGGCGTCTGCCACGTGCTGCGCTACGCGCCCTACACCCGGGTGCTCAAGGGGATCCTGGACTCCGGGCGGATCGGCGAGATCGCGAGCGTGGAGCACCTGGAGCCGGTGGGGTTCTGGCACCAGGCCCACTCCTATGTGCGCGGGAACTGGCGGCGCACCGACGAGGCGGCCCCGATGCTGCTCGCCAAGTCCTGCCACGACCTGGACTGGCTCCGGCACGTCGTGGGGCGGGAGGCGGTGGCGGTCTCCTCCTTCGGGTCGCTGCGGCACTTCCGGCCGGAGGAGGCTCCGCCGGGCGCCGGGGAGCGCTGTCTGGAGTGCGCGGTCGAGCCGGACTGCCCCTACTCCGCGCCGCGCATCTACGGCCGGTTCCTGGAGCAGGGGCGCACCGGGTGGCCGCTGGACGTGCTCACCCCGGAGCCCACCCCGGAGCGGGTGGCCGAGGCGCTGCGCACCGGCCCCTACGGCCGCTGCGTCTACCACTGCGACAACGACGTGGTGGACCGGCAGGTGGTGGCCCTGGAGTTCGAGGGCGGGGCGACGGCGTCGTTCACCATGACGGCGTTCAACCGGCCCCGCCCGCGGCGCACCACGGTCTTCGGCACCCGCGGGGAGCTGCACTGCGACGGGGAGGCCATCACGGTCCACGACTTCCTGACCGACTCCACCGAGACCGTCGACGCCTCCGCGGAGAACGACGGCCTGATCGGCTCCGGGCACGGCGGCGGCGACGGCGGGCTGCTCGCGTCCTTCCTGCGCGCCGCCTCCCAGGGCGATCCGGCGCTGGTGGAGACCAGCGGCGAGGACGCGCTCGCCTCGCACCTGCTGGTCTTCGCCGCCGAGCGGGCCCGGACCGAGCGGCGGGTGGTCTCCCTCCCCGAGTGAGCCGCCCACCGCGCCGCCCCGCCGCTCCCGCCGCCTCCGCGCCGGCCGGGAGCGCGGGGCGGCGCGGGAGCGGCCCGCCCCCCGAAAACGCGAAAGCGACTAATCGCAAAACAATGCGTTTTCAGTCGAAGAAGCCGCTTTAAGGACATCTGCGGTTTTCCGCATCACTTCGTTTATGGCAGGCTGTGCCCCGTCCGATTCGGCGGCCGGTCCGCCGAAAAAGGCGCCGAGAAGGGCGCGGCCGACCCCGGACCGCCCCAGCCACCCCGTTCACCGCGGGTTTTCGGCGTTCTCCGGCGCAGCGAACCGAATACGAGACGAAGAAGGAAGCCGTCGCGCATGTCCCCTTGCGGAGCCCCCCGCACCCGCCTGCCCGGCGCGACTCCGGAACGGCGCCGGTGATCCGCTCGCGACTGCGCCGCCTCTTCGACGGCCGCACCCCCGAGCGCTCCTCCGGCCGGCCCGCCGCACCGCCCGCGGCGGCCCCTCCCCCGGCGGCCCCTGCGGCACCGCAGGCCTCCGCGCCGCCCGCGCCCGCCCCCTCGGCTCCGGCCCCCGCTCCGGCGGCGCCCCAGCCGCCGCCCGGGCGCACCGCCCCGGCCGCACCGCCCGCCGACCGCGCCCCCGCCCCGCTCTCCGCCCTGTGCGACCGGTTCGCGATGCGCATCCTGGTCCTGGCCGAGCAGCAGCGCGAGGCCCTGGACGGGCTGGAGCGCGACGAGCAGGACGCCGACCGCCTCAAGCGGCTCTACGACATCGACCACGCCACCGCCCAGATGCGGCGCGCCGCCCGCGAGATGCGCGTCCTGTCCGACCAGGGCGACGACGACCTCGGCGGCCGGGACGCCTCGCTGGTCGACGTGGTGCGCATCGCCGCCGCGTCCATCGAGGCCTACCCGCAGGTGTCGGTGGGCAGCGTCGCCGACCTGTCGGTGCCGGCCTACGCCGCCGACGACGTGGCGTCGCTGCTGGCCCCGCTGCTGGACAACGCCGCCCGCTACTCGCCGGGCCCGGTGAACGTGAGCGCGCACCCGCTGGAGACCGGCGGCGCGGTGTTCCGCATCACCGACTCCGGCATCGGCATCGACGAGGCGCGGCTGGAGGCGCTCAACGCCGAGTTCGCCGGCCCGGTCCCGCCGGTGGAGCGGCTCACCGACAACCACACCGGCTTCGCCGTGGTGCACCGGCTGGCCCGCAGGCACGGCGTCACCGTGCACCTGGCGGCGCGCGCGGCCCCGGGCGGCACCACCGCCTCGGTCTCGCTCCCGGCGCGCCTGGTCGGCGAGGCGGTGGACCGGCCGCAGGTGCTGGGCGACCGGCCCGGCGCGGGGCCGGCCGGCCCCGCGCGGCCGGGCGGCCCGCTGCTCTCCCCCGGCCTGCCGGGACCGGGCGGCGCGCCGCCGCCCGAACCGCCGCCCCCGCTCCGCCCGGCAGCCGGCGAGCTGCCCCGGCGCACCCCGCGCAGCCTGCGCGCCGACGGCGCCGCCGGAGGCCGGGAGCGCCCGCACCGGCAGGGCGGCCCGGCGGCGGACGGGCCCGCGGCGGCCGCGTCGTTCGCCGACGACCTGGAGGCGTTCGCCTCCGGCGGAGCCGCGCCGGAGGCCCCGAAGCCCCACGACCCCCCTGAGAACGAGGTGCCCTGATGGACGGCGCGCTGGACGGGCCGCGCAGCCCCCGAGACTTCGCCTGGCTGGTGAAGGACTTCGCCGCCTCCACCCCCGGGGTGGCGCACGCCCTGCTGGTCTCCTCCGACGGGCTCCCGCTCATCGTCTCCGAGGGGCTGCACCCCGACACCGCGGACTCGCTGTCCGCGATGACCAGCGGGCTGCTCAGCCTCGGCCGGAGCATCGCCGAGCACGTCGACGAGCCCGGGTGCGACCAGATCATGCTCAAGTTCCCGGCCGGGCACTTCCTCTTCATGGGGATCGGCGGCCTGGCCGGGCTGGCGGTGCTGGTGCGCGAGGGCGCCGCCCTCGGCGCGGTCGCCCACGAGATGACCCGGCTGGTGGAGAGCGTCGGCCACGTGCTCACCCCGCGGCTCCGCGACGACCTGCGCGGCCTGGCGACCGGTCAGGGCGCCTCGTGAGGCCGCCGCACGGGCCGGGCCCCGGGGGCGCCAACCCGTGGGTGCGCCCCTACGTGCTCACCGGCGGCCGGACCCGCGCCCGGCAGCGGCTGCACGTGCACACCCTGGTCGCGGTCCCCTACTACGACCCCGGCTACGCCGACCTGCTCCCGCCGGAGGCCCGCTCGCTGTACGACAGGGCGCACACCGCGGTCCAGTCGATCGCCGAGCTCTCCGCGCACTGCAGCGTCTCGCTCGGCGTGACCCGGGTGCTCCTCGGCGACATGGCCGCCCGCGAGCGCCTGGTGGTCAACCCCGAGGCCTACACGTCCCCCTACGACCCCCGCCTCCTGGAGAGAGTCATCGATGGGCTTCACCAGCTCGCCCGCTAGCGCCCCGCGGCTCGCCTCCGCCAAGATCGTCGTCGCGGGCGGGTTCGGGGTCGGCAAGACCACCATGGTGGGCGCGGTGTCGGAGATCCCCCCGGTGAACACCGAGGCGTGGATGACCCAGGCCGCCCGGACCGTCGACCCGCTCACCGGCGGGTCGGGCAAGGTCACCACCACCGTCGCCATGGACTTCGGCCGGGTCACCCTCGCCGAGGACCTGGTGCTCTACCTGTTCGGCACCCCCGGCCAGCCCCGGTTCTGGCAGATGTGGGACGACCTGAGCCGCGGCGCCAGCGCCGCCGTGGTGCTGGTGGACACCCGCCGGCTCGACGTGTCCTTCCCCGCCGTGGACTACTTCGAGAACGATTCCGACGTGCCGTTCGCGGTCGCGGTCAACCTGTTCGACGGCGAGCAGACCCACCGGCTCGACGACGTGCGCGAGGCGCTCCGGCTCTCCCCCGGGGTGCCCCTGCTGGCCTGCGACGCGCGCAGCCGGGAATCGGTGGTGCGGACCCTCGTCGCGGCGCTGCGGCACACCATGGACACGGCGGCCCCCGAGCGCGGCGGCGCGGCGGCCCGATAGCGGTTGCGGGCCCTTCGGAGCGGCCCGGTGGACAGGAGGAGAGCGCGATGCGCAGAGTACTGGTCGTCGGTTCCGGGCAGTCGGGGATGCAGCTGGCACTGGGGCTGCAGGCCCACGGCTACGAGGTGACGGTGATGTCGGCCCGCACCCCCGAGGAGATCCGCGAGGGGCGGCCGATGTCGACGCAGCTGATGTTCGCCCCGGCGCTGCGGATCGAGCGGGAGATGGGCCTGGACTTCTGGGCCGACCGCACCCCCCGGTGCGTGGGGTCCCGGCTGAGCATGGCCCCGGCCCCCGGCCACCTGGCCGCCAGGTTCCACCTGACCTGGGACGAGGAGGACTACGCCCAGTCGGTGGACCAGCGGGTGAAGATGTCGGCCTGGCTGGAGCTGTTCGAGTCCCGGGGCGGCGAGGTCGTCTACCACACCGCGATGACCTCGGAGCTGGAGGAGCTCACCCGGCTGTACGACCTGACCGTGATCGCCGCCGGCAAGGGCGAGCTGGTCGAGCTGTTCGACCGGAACGACGAGCACTCCCCCTACGACCGCCCGCAGCGGATGCTGTCGGTGATCTACCTGGAGGGGATGCGCCGCCCCGCCGACGACCCCGACCCGCGGCTGCACGTGACCTTCTTCCCCGGCAGCGGCGAGGTGGTCAGCATGCCCGGCCTCACCACCGGCGGCCGGCCCTGCGAGATCCTGATGTGGGAGGCGGTGCCCGGCGGGGCGCTCGACTGCTGGCAGGACCGGCCCTCGCCGGAGGCGTTCCTGGACCGCACGCTCGGCCTGCTCGCCGAGTACGCGCCCTGGGAGCACGAGCTGTTCACCGACGCGGTCCCCACCGACCGGCGGTGCACCCTGTTCGGCGGGTACGCCCCGATCGTGCGCCACCCGGTGGGGCGGCTGTCGGCCGACTCCCACGTGCTGGGGATGGCCGACGTGGTGGTGGCCAACGACCCCATCTCCGCCCAGGGCGCCAACAACGCGGCCCGCTGCGCCGACGTCTACCTCAAGGCGATCCTGGAGCACGGCGACCGCCCGTTCGACCCCGCCTGGATGCAGCGGACCTTCGACGCGTTCTGGGAGCACGCCGAGCACTCGACCCGGTTCAGCAACATGATGCTGAACCCGCCGGAGCACGTGCAGAAGGTGCTGGGCGCCGTCGCGGACAACCCCGCGGTCGCCCGCCGCCTGGTCTACGGCTACAACGAGCCCTCCGACCTCCAGCACTGGCTGTACACCCCGGAGCAGGTCGACGCCTACCTCGCCTCGGTCGCCGACCAGGCGTCGGCCCCGCCCGCCTGATTGCGCATAGCAGAACTCATTGCGCCATGGACAACTCTCGCTGAGAATGTGCGGTGTGGTACCCGGCCGCTCATCGTCGGGTCCCGGGCGGTGCCGCGCGGCGCCGCCCGGGGCCGTCAGGGGTGTTGTGCATGACGCTGCCAAGTGACCTGGAGATCGCGCGCGAGGCCGCACCGGAGCCGCCGGCCCGGATCGCCGAGCGCATCGGCATCGGGCCGGAGCTGGTCGAACCGTACGGCGACGGGGTGGCCAAGATCCGGCTCGGCGCCCTCGACCCGGCGGGGCCGCTCGGCTCCCGGCCCCGGGCCAAGTACGTCGTGGTCACCGCGGTGACCCCCACCCCGCTGGGCGAGGGGAAGACGACCGTCACCGTGGGGCTGGGCGACGGGCTCAACCGGATCGGGCGCAGCACCGCGGTGGCGATCCGGCAGCCGTCGATGGGGCCGGTGTTCGGGATCAAGGGCGGCGCCGCCGGCGGCGGCTACAGCCAGGTGGTGCCGATGGAGCGGCTCAACCTGCACCTCACCGGGGACGTCCACGCGGTGGGCGCGGCGAACAACCTGCTGGCCGCGCTGCTGGACAACCACCTGTACCGCGGGAACGCCCTGGACATCGACCCGGACACGGTCTCGCTCCGCCGCGCGCTGGACGTCAACGACCGGGCGCTGCGCACGGTCGACACCGCCGTCGGCCCGGCCTCCGAGGGCGAAGCGCGCCGGACGGGGTTCGACATCACCGCCGCCTCGGAGGTGATGGCGCTGCTGGCGCTGGCCCGCTCGCTGCCCGACGTGCGGGAGCGGCTGGGCCGGATCATCGTGGCCGAGGACCGGGCGGGGCGGCCGGTCACCGCCGAGGCGCTGGGCGCGGCCGGCGCGATGGCCGCGGTGCTGCGCGAGGCGGTCAAGCCCAACCTGATGCAGACCCTGGAGCACACCCCGGCCCTGGTGCACACCGGGCCGTTCGGCAACATCGCCACCGGCAACTCCTCGGTGATCGCCGACCTGATCGGGCTGCGCGCCGCGGAGTTCCTGGTGACCGAGGCGGGGTTCGGCGCGGACATGGGCGCGGAGCGGTTCTTCAACATCAAGTGCCGGGTCTCCGGCGAGGCCCCGGACGCCGCGGTGGTGGTGGCGACGGTGCGGGCGCTCAAGGCGCACTCGGGCCGGTTCGAGGCGGCCGCGGGCCGGCCGCTTCCGGAGGAGATGCTCAAGGAGAGCCCGGAGGACGTCCGGGCCGGCGGGGCCAACCTGCTCAAGCAGATCGAGAACTGCCGGCTGCACGGCGTCACGCCGGTGGTCGCGGTGAACGCCTTCCCCACCGACCACGCGTCGGAGATCGAGGCGGTGCGCGGCCTGGCCGCCGAGGCGGGGGTGCGCAGCGCAGTGTGCACCAACGTCGCCGAGGGCGGCGAGGGCGCCCGCGACCTCGCGGCGGCGGTCGCCGAGGCGGCCGAGGAGCCCTCGCGCTACGCGCCGCTCTACCCGCTGGACGCCTCGCTGAAGGAGAAGGTGGAGACGGTCGCCCGCGCCGTCTACGGCGCGTCCGGCGTCACCTACTCCGAGCGCGCCGAGCGCCGGCTGCGCTTCTGCGAGCGCAGCGGGCTGGGCACGCTGCCGGTCTGCATCGCCAAGACCCACCTCTCGCTCTCCTCCGACCCGGCCCTGCGCGGCGCCCCCACCGGCTGGACCCTCCCGGTCCGCGACGTCCGCCCCTCGGCCGGCGCCGGGTTCGTCTACCTGATCTGCGGTTCCATGCAGACCATGCCCGGTCTGGGACGCACCCCGGCGGCGCTCGGCATCGACCTCGACGACCAGGGCCGCATCACCGGCCTGTTCTGATACGGAGCCGTTCCCGCCGGGAGGCCGGCCGGACGCCCCCTCTGCGGCGCGCCGCGGGGGCCGGCGGAAGGCCTGCGCCCGCGGGCCGGCCGCGGCATGGCCGGGTGTCCGCCGGGGGCGGTCCGCCGGTCCGGCGTCGAGGGCGGGAGCGGCCCCCGGGGCCGCTTCAGCCGTGGAAGGTCGTGGTCTCCTCCAGCGCGGCGCGCCCGGTGTCGATGCGGTTCACCCGCGCGGCGCCGTCGGCGTATCCGAACGAGACCCCCACGAGCAGCCGCCCCTCGGTCACGCCGAGTTCGGCGCGCACGTCGTCGGCGTAGAAGCTCAGCAGCCCCTGAGGGCAGGCCGCCACGCCGTAGGCGGTCATCGCCAGCAGCAGGGTCTGCAGGTAGGCCCCCACGTCCCCGGCCAGGCGGGCGTCGCCCCGGCCGGAGACGAAGAGGAACGCCGCGTGGGGCGCGCCGTAGAACCCCAGGCTCTCGGCGTCGTAGGCGGCGCGCGCCGCGCGGTCGCCCGGGCCGATGCCCAGTGCCCCGTAGAGCCGGCCGCCGAAGGCGGCCCGCCGCTCCTGCTGCACCGGGGAGTAGATGTCGTCGCTGTAGGGGAAGTCGGCCGACGTGCGACCCGCGGCATGGGCCGCCCGGAGCCTCGCCGCCAGGCGGTCCCGCACGGCCCCGCCCACCACCTCGACCCGCCAGGGCTGGGCGTTGGAGTTGGACGGCGCCAGCGAGGCCAGCGAGAAGACCGCGCGCACCGTCTCCTCGGGCACGGGGTCGGGGAGGAAGGCGCGCGTCGCGCGCCTTGCGCGGATCAGCCGCTCGGCGGGGCCGCTCAGCTCGGTGCGGTGGGGTCGGTTCATGGAGGCTCCTCAGAGATCAAAGTAAACGTTTGCGTTTACTTGGTCGCCGAGCATAGCCGCACCCCCGAGCGGAGTAAACGCGGGCGTACACTTGCCGCATGGCCGAGGCGAGCGGAGCGAAGCGGCGGGGGCGCGGCGCCAGGGAGCGCATCCTGGCCGCCGCATCCCGGCTGTTCGCGGCCCAGGGGATCGCCGCGACCGGCATGGAGCAGATCGCGGCCCAGGCCCCGGTCTCCAAGCGGACCCTCTACGCCCACTTCCGGACCAGGGACGAACTGGCCATCGCCCACCTGCAGGCGCTGGTCTCCTCGGGGGCCACCATGGAGGGCGCGCTGCTCCGCACGGACCTCGGCCCCCGCGAGCGGATCCTGCTGCTGTTCGACCCGCCGCCCGCGGACACCCCTGCGGTGCGCGGGTGCCCCTTCATCGACGCCGCCGCGGAGTTCCCCGACCCGGACCACCCGGTCCACGCCTACGCCCGCGAGCAGAAGCTCCGCATGGTGCGGCTGGTGTCCGACCTGGTGGCGGAAGTGGGCCACCGCGACCCCGACGCGCTCGCCGAGCAGCTGGTCACCCTCGCCGACGGCGCCGCCAGCCGCGCCATGGTGCTGAACCGCCCGGACTACGGCCGGCACGGACGGGCGGCCGCCGAGGCCCTGCTGGACCGGGCCCGGCAGGGCTGAGCCCGCCTCCGCCCCGCCTCCTCCGGAGCGCCGGCGCCCCCCAGGCCCGGCGGCGCGCCCGGACTCCGGACCGGGTCCGGAGTCCGATCGGGAAGGAGCACCGCGAAGGCCGAGCCGGGGCCGTCCGCCCGCCGATCCCGGCGGGGGCTGGACAGATGATCCTGGACATGTATTATCCAGGACCATGCGGATGGGAGAAGGCGTCGAATGGGCGCTGCACACCTGCCTCAACCTCACCTGGGCCGAGGCGGGGCGGGCGGTGCCCGCGTCGCGGCTGGCCGCCTACTACGAGCTGCCCGCCGCCTACCTGAACAAGCAGCTCCAGGCACTGGCGCGGGCCGGCCTGGTGGTCTCCGCACCGGGGCCGCGCGGCGGGTTCCAGCTGGCCCGCCCGCCCGAGCGGATCACCCTGATGGACGTGGTCGCCGCCATCGAGGGCGCGGAGCCCGCCTTCCGCTGCACCGAGATCCGCGGGCGGGGGCCGGCCGGCGGCGGCCCCTTCCCCACCGCGTGCGTGATCGACCGGTCGATGCGGGCCGCCGAACTCGCCTGGCGGCGCGAGCTGGCCTCGCGGACCCTCGCCGACGTCAAGGCGGAGGTGGAGCGGGAGGCCCCCGGCGCCCCCGCGCGCTTCCGCGGCTGGCTGCCCGAGAAGGGAGCCTGATCCGGAATGCCCCGACCCGGGCGTCCCGCCGCGGACGAATCCAGGATATTCCCCATCCGGATAATGGGTTCACCGAGGACGGACCCCGGAGCGGCCGCCTCCACGGGGCCGAACCCCCTCCCCCGGCGGCGATCCCGCCGCCCCGGACGGCCCGGCGGCGGGCCGCCCGACCGCACACCCCGCCACCCCCGGGACCCCCCTCCCGAGCGGCCGGAGACCCCGGCCCCGCCCACCCGATGAGCACCGCCCGCACCGGGCTCCCCCTTTGAAAGGAAATCCTGGATGTTCCCTATCCAGATGATCGGATCGAGCCGCCGGCCGGCGGCACCGGACCGCACCGGGAAGGCCGCGTCGTGAAGCAGAGCACGGGAACCACCGGGGCCCCCGCGTCCGCGCGGTCCGGGCGCCGGGGCGGAAGCCCCGCCGTCTGGACGGTCGCGCTCGGCATCTTCACCCTGATGACCTGCGAGCTCCTCCCGGTCGGACTGCTCACCCCGGTCGGCTCCGAACTGGGTGTGGCGCCCGGAACCGCCGGGCTGATGGTCACCGTGCCCGGCCTGGTGGCCGCGGTGAGCGCGCCCGCGGTCAGCGTCGCCGGAGGCAGGTTCGACCGGAGGGTGATCCTCGCGGTGCTGATCGGCGGAACGGCGGCGGCCAACCTGGTCTGCGCGCTCGCCCCGCACTTCGCCGTCCTCCTCGGGGCCCGGATCGCGGTGGGGGTCGCCATCGGCGGCTTCTGGGCGCTGGGCGGCTCGCTGGCGACCCGCCTGGTCCCGGCGGAGAAGGTGCCGCGGGCCACCGCGATCGTCTTCGGCGGGGTCTCGGTCGCCTCCGTCGCCGGGGTGCCCGCCGGGACGCTCCTCGGCGACCTGGCCGGATGGCGGGCCTCGTTCGCCGCCCTCGCGGTCCTCGGGGCGCTGGCCACGGTCCTGCTGGTCGCGCTGCTCCCGGCGCTGCCGCCCGAGCGGCCGGTGGACGTCACGACGCTGGGCCGCCTGCTCACCACCGACCCGGCGGTGCGCACCGGGGTCGCGGTCACCCTGCTGCTCATCGGCGGCCACTACGCGGCGTTCACCTTCGCCCGGCCGCTGCTGGGCGGGTTCTCCGGGCTGCAGGCCGAGCACATCGGGCCCGCCCTGTTCGGCTTCGGGGCCGCCGGGATCGCGGCCAACTTCGTCCTGGGCCCGCGCACCGCGCAGGCGCCCAAGACCTCCCTCGTGCTGATCGCCGGCGCGCTCGCCGCGGTGCTCGCGCTCTTCGCCCTGCTCGGCGGGGCGGCGCCGGCCGGGGCGGTGCTGATGCTCGGCTGGGGCCTCGCCTACGGCGCGGTCTCGGTCGCCCTGCAGAACTGGATGCTGGCCGGCGCGCCGGAGGCCGCCGAGGCGGCGACCGCGCTGATGGTGTGCGCCTTCAACCTGGCGATCGCGCTGGGGGCGCTGGCCGGCGGGGCGGTGCTGAACGCCTCGGCCGAGCCGGCCGTGCTCTGGTGCGGCGCCGTACTCGCCCTCGCCGCGGCGGCGGCCATGGCGGCGGCCCGCCGCCCCGGCACCGCACCGTGAGCACCCCGGGGGCGCGGCCGGACCGCGCCCCGGACCTCCACCGGCAACCGCGTGAAAGAACGGGAGTACCTCACATGGCACCCGCCATCTCCAACCCCGACGGCCTGCACGACCCCACCGGCTTCGGCTACAGCCACATCGCCGAGGTCTCCGGCGGCCTGGTCCTGATCGCCGGGCAGTACGCCTCCGACGCCGAGGGCGGCGTCGCGGCGGAGGACTTCGCCGCACAGGTCGAACTGGCCTTCGCCCGCCTGGGGACCGCGCTGGAGGCGGCCGGACTGGGCTACGCCGACGTCGCGGCGCTGCGCACCTTCGTCGTCGACCACGACCTGGACCGGCTCGCCGTCATCGGGCGGGTCATCGCCGGCATCTGGGGCGACCGGCCGCCGGTGCAGACGCTCACCGGCGTCGCCTCGCTGGCCCTCCCCGGGATGCTCTTCGAGGTGGACGCCACCGCGGAGCGCCCGCCCCGGACCGGCCCGTCCCAGGACCGGGCCGACGACTGACACGGCCGAAGGGCGGCCCGCGCCGCGGAAGGCGGACGGGACCGGCCACGGCCCCACGCCCCGGACACGCGCTCGGACGCGTCCTCCGGAGGACGGCCGGGCCGACGGCGGCTCTCGGGCGCCGACGACGAGTCTCCCCGGCGGCCGCCCTCACCGGGCGGTGGGCGCCCCGAGGCCGCTGCGGGCCGGAAGGGAGCCGGAAGGGAACCGGAGCGGCCCCGGCCCTCCGGCGCCCGCCGCCCCTCGGAACCGGCCGGACCCGCTCCCCCGCGACCGCCCCGAAACCGATCCGGAGATCCCCGCCCGGAGCCGCCGGTCCGCCGGGGCGGCCCCCGGGCCGCCGCGGGGCCGGAAAGCACGGAAGCGGCCCCGGTGGTCCGGCTCCACCGTGCCTGTGGAGCCGACCGGGCGCCGCTTCCGAGTCCGGTCAGGTGTAGACGCGCTCCACGAAGTGGGCGAGCTGATCATCGCTGAGGTGGCGGGCCAGGTCCGCCTCGCTGATCATGCCGATCAGCCTCTTGTCCGCGTCGATGACGGGCAGGCGGCGGATCTTGTGGCCCTCCATCTCGGAGAGGACGGCGCCGACGTCGGCGTCGCTGGAGATCCAGCGCGGGGTCCCCTGGCACAGCTCGCCAGCGGTGACCCGGGCCGGGTCGTGCCCGGCGGCGACGCAGCGGACGACGATGTCGCGGTCGGTGATGATGCCGCACATCCGGTCGTCGGAGCTGCCCGGGTCGGAGACCGGGAGGGCGCCCACGTCGAATTCGCGCATCATCTGCGCGGCCCGGTCCAGCGTCTCGGTGGCGGGAATCCAGTGGGCCCCCGGGCTCATGATCTCGGCTGCGGTGGTCATGGCCTTCTCCTGTCGCTGCTCGGGGCGGAGGCGACCCGCCCGGCCGTGCGGTCGTACTCCGAGAAGCGGCGGGTCAAGCCTTCCGCCGGTGTCGTGCACCCCGGCCCCGCGCCGGGGCCGGGTGGCGCCACTGCGCCGGAAGGACGTGCTCGTCCCGCTGGTCATCCTCCCCACCGCGGCCGCCGGTCATGGGCGGACCGGCCCCGAAGTGGGCTCCCACTGGCGAAGAGTTGGCGGAGGCGTGGTGTGCGGGCCGCCGTCCCGGCCGGTCCCGCCGGAGAAGGCGCCGCGGGGCTCCGCAGCCGGGGCGCGGACGGGTGGCGCCGGGGGCCGCTAGCGGCATGTCCGATCCTGCTTTCCCTCCTGCGCTGGAGGACCCGGCCGGGTTCGGTGGCTCCGACGAACCCGAGTTCGAGATGTTCGATGGGTTCGAGTCGCCCGAGGAGACCGCGGACCGGCTCGACATGCGGACCGGCGAAGACGCGACCTCTAGAGAACTCTGGATGTACAGCACCTCCCCTTCCGCCCCCAGAGAGGCGACATTCACCTCTCTAGAAACCAGTCCGGGTCCCGGAAAGGCAACCAGAAGGCCTCCGCCCGAGACCCCTTAGGGTTGCCCGCATCGGTAGAGAATTCAACAGTGCACCTCGCCCCGACCACCAAAACAAAAGTCTCCATCCCCAAATCCTCTTTAACCCTGGCCTCCTTCTTGCGAATAATTTTCCCCCTTTTATTTTTCACCGTCGCCGTCACATGCGACTCACAGAACTCCCCGGTGCCGCCAAAGCTCTCAACGCAACCAATGATCACCCCGTACATGCCTTCATCCAGAGTAACGGGATTCTCGAGCCTCAGCTTCTTCATCCTTTTAATGACTCCGCCGTCGGCCTTCAGCTCCCCGTTGACGGTGACGTTGCGCGCGGTGATGTCTCCCCCGACGACCTGCACCTGGGCGAGAAGGGTGTGCTCCACCTTGGAGTGGTCGGCGTGGGTGGCGGTGAGCTGGTAGGCGGTGGTGGTGTACAGCGGCCCCGTGTTGAAGATGGTCTGGGTGCTGGCGAGCTTCCGCGGGGTCCCCCCGTTGGCGCTCAAGGTGTAGGTCACGGTGGGGTCGGGCGGAGCCGACCAGGTCAGGGTGGTGCCGCTCTTCCCCGCCTGGTCGACCGAGATGACGGGGATCGCCGCCTGGAAGTCGCGGAGGTAGTAGCCGCTGGGGAACTTTCCCACGGCGAATTCGCGCTCGGCGATGATGCCGTCGTCCTCATCGCGCAGCTGCACACCGATCGTGGTGACGCCCGTCCTGCCACTGACCGGGATGTCGGACAGGTGGAAGCGGAAGATGTCCCCGTCCTTCAGCCCCTTCCTCCCGCCCCCCATGCCGCCGGCCCTGTAGACGCACTGGCCGGCCTCACCCCCGATGGGCTCCTTCTCCCAGCCGTCCGGCGGGGTGGCGCTCCGCTTGCACCGGCTCCACTCCGGGGTGAGCAGTTCGGCGCCGTCTTTCTCCCAGCCGTTCTCCAACGCGTTGAAGGACAGGACGAGCTTCTCGAAAGGGAACGCAGCTCCGGTGTCGTTGGCGACCAGGATCTCCAGCGAGGCGATGTTCGGCTTGTCCCCGGATGGAGAGACGGCGAGCGGCTCGGGCTGGGATGCGATGACGGCGCTGAGCGGGAATTCGTCGGCGGCTCCGGGGCCTCCGCTCCGGTCCTGTTCGGCGATCGGGTACATACGGGTCACTTCTTCCCGGTCGGGTTCTTCTCGGTCGGGTTCTCTCTACGGGCTGCGGGGTCAGGACGTCTCACGTTCCGGGCGCAGCCGGAGCAGGCCGGTGCGGACGTGGGTCCGGTTCTTCGGCTCGATGCGCGCCGACGGGTCGGCCGGCGTGAGGGGCACCGGGGTGGTGGAGCCGTCGTCGGTCCAGCTCCAGTCACCGTGCTCCACCGCGGGCAGGGGCAGGGAGAAGGCGTCGACGAGGGGGCGGCCGTCCTCTCCCTTGCGCTCCGAGGCGCGCAGTGTGCCGACGGCCGGGCCGACGTGGAAGACGGCCTCCATCCGGGCCAGCGCGGCCTGCACCGGTTCCGGTTCCAGCCGCAGCTCGGCGGTGGGCAGCACGTGCGTCCAGGCGTGCACCGGCGCCCACGGGTCGGCGAGCAGGGTGAGGGTGTGCGGTGCGGCCTTCAGGCTCTGCCCGAGCGCGGCGCCGTTCGCGCGGGACCGGGTGTAGACGGCCCCCTCGGCCGGTTCTGGGACCGTGTACAGCGCCTTGTAGGCGTCGGTCCCCGAATCGATGTAGTAGCCCACCAGGCCGTCCTGGGCCGAGCGGGTGGAGCCGAGCAGGACCGGCCAGGTGTAGTCGCGGTAGTCCGGGTCGGGGGCGGGGTCCGCGGCGGCGAGCAGCGCCGGGCGGATCGGCACGGTGGCGCCGGCATCGGCCTCCAGGTCGAGGCGGGCGCGGACCACCGCCAGCGGGCGCCCGAGCATGTGCAGCGAAGGGTGGCGGGCGGAGGACTCGGCCTCGGGGCCGATGGTGGCCCGGGCGGCGCCGGTGGCCTGCAGGAACTCCCGCATCGCGCTCCCGGGTGAGGCGTGTCCGGTCAGGCCGTCGCGGATTCCGGCGAGGTGTGCGTTGGGCTCGGCGGCCGCGTACTTCTCCCAGACCGGCCCGGAGGAGGCGTCCGGGTCCTGGCGCAGACCGCCGAGGAGCAGCCCCTCGTGGTCGTAGAAGAGCAGCCCCTGGTCGAAGTCGTTGGGCAGCAGCCACCCGCTGATCTGCTCGCCGTCCAGCGGGCGGGTGACCGGGGCGCCGCCGGTGCGGGAGAGCGCGTCGAAGCTCAGCCGGGCCGGCTGGACCAGGCGCGGGCGCAGGTGGACCAGTTCCTTCTTGCGGTGCTCGGCGTCGCCGCTGAAGACGATGGCGTCGGCCTTGCCGTTCGGCTTCCCGTTCGCCGACCGGTCGTCGGGCAGCAGGGTCGCCGACCGGGTCGGCCTGTCCCGGGCGGCGGGGCCCTGGTTCGGGTTGACGATGTCGATGCTGCGGCCGAACCGGTCGACGACCGCCACCTCGTCGAAGTAGAACTGCCCGGCTCGCAGCGGTTCGAAGGGCGGCGGGGAGAGGTAGTCCTCCGGGGCCGGATTCAGGCCCGACGGCCTGTTCATGTTGGGGTCGAGAGCGCTGGGCGCCTGCCCGCACCCGTCCGCGATCAGGGGGGCGATCGGGCTTCGGGGCGGCCGGGCGAGCAGCGGGGCGCGGCCGGTCAGCCGGGCGGTGAAGCCGTCGAGCGCCTGGGCGATCAGGTCGAGGTCGGAGCCGGAGCCCATCAGCTTCTTCAGTGCCTTGGTGAAGGAGGCGGGCTGGGCGGGGGCGTCCTCGGCCATGCCCCCGTAGCGGCGCCTGATGTTGTGCACGGCGCCGGCCGAGAGCAGGATACGGCCGGTGAGCACCCTGGGGACCAGGTCGGTGTCGCTGTCGGAGGGCCGGTGCCCGGCCCCGCGCCACTGGTACATGCCGTCGGTGAACTCCCAGTTGCGCTCCGACTCCCTGCCCTCGCGGCGGTCGTGGTAGGGAACGGCGTAGTACCTGGCCTTCCATTCCAGGTAGAGCGGGGTCCAGGGCTGGCGCCAGGGCGCGCGCTGGGCGCGCAGCGCCGCGAGGCGGACGTCGTCCTCGGCCTTCCAGTCGGCGGCGCGCTCCGCCCCCCGGAAGGTGACGGTGGCGGGCGGGCGGCCGGCGTCGAGGGCGGTGAACTCGGTGAGCAGCGCTCGGAAGAGGCCGGAGGGCAGGTCCCGGGCCCCGGGCAGAACGGCCGCCTCGCCGAGGCCGGCGAGCACGGGCACGCCGGGTGCGGTGCCGTTCACCTCGGCGGCGAGCTGGCGGTCGTCGGAGGCGGTGACGGTGCGGCAGTGCTGGGCGGTGGGGTGCTCGACGAGCCGGTCGGCCTTGGCCCCGCGCAGCATCACCACCGGCTCGGTCGGGGTGTGGAAGGGCGGGCGGGGCAGCCGGGTGAGGGTCCCGGAAAAGGGCCTCCCCCACTTCTTCTCGAGTTCCTCGGTCTTCTCTGCGATCGCGGCCTGCAACTCGTCGGGGTCGGCGGTGGTGAAGATCCTCTCGTGGCCGTCCAGCTCCTCCTGGAGTTCGGTGATCCGCCGGGCCGCGCCGCCCTCCCGCTCGGGGTCGAGCTGGTGGCCGTACGCGCTGAGGACGGCGGCGAACCTGGTCTCGTAGGTTCCGCGGAGCTTGCGGGGGAGGCCGCTCAGCCGGGTGCGGAGCCACGCCACCTGGGCCAGGTACCACCACAGCTCGTAGAGGCGCTCCCGGAGGCGGGCGAGCCGGCGGCGCCCGGCGTCGTAGGCGGCCTGGGTCTCATTGGCAGAGGCGAGCCAGGCGCGCTCCTGGGGGGACAGGCCGGAGAACGGGGACGGGGGAGCGCCCGGCTCGGACGGGCGGGCGAGGATGTCCCAGGTGTATCCGCCGTCCATGGGTTCGAACCGGGCCAGGTGGGCGCGGTGCTGGACGGCGGCCCGGGTGGAGGGGTCGGAGTACTCGTCCAGCAGCCCGTACTGGAGGGCCTGCAGCCGCCGGAGGTTCTCCCCCTCGGACCACTTCCTCGGGTCGGTGGCCATGGCCAGGGCGCTCAGCGTCTCCGCGGAGCTCTCCGCGACCGCGAAGGTGATGTCCTCGCGCTCCGGTTTCTCTTCCAGGACCGCCTCGGGGCGGGCGTCCTTCTTCCAGGCGACGCCGACCAGGTTTCCGGCGTAGACGGCGCGCGTGCCCGGGTAGGGCCCGGCCTCGGCGGCCTCTGCGGTGGTCCAGCCCAGCCGGTCCAGGGTGCTCTTCAGGGCGTCCGGGTCCGCGGCCTGTGCCAGCGGGTCGTGCTCGGAGTCGGCGTGCCAGCCGACGACCGCGTAGCTCAGGTCCAGCGCGGCATCGGTCGGCAGGCCCTCCAGGCGGTCGTGCAGGGAGAAGACTCCGAGGTTGAAGGGCTGGAAGGCGGCGAACTCCAGCACGCCGGCCCCCAGCGCGGTCAGTGGGGCCCGCTCCGCGGGCTCGTCCAGGGGGCCGGACAGTTTCAGCACCCGTCCGATCCTCTTGGGCACCACCAGGGAGGGGTCGGATGCCGACGGGATCGCGTGAGCGGAGTTGTCCCCGGAGGGGGTGCCCTCGTCCGGGCGCAGGCAGTCGCTCTGCACCAGCCATCCGGTGGCCGCGCGGGTCTTCGAGCCGGGAGGGGTGTGCAGGCGCACCACCAGCCAACGGTCGGGCACCCGGGGCGGCTGCGTGCTTCCGGCGTCCTGGTGGCGCAGTGCGGCGGGGAGCTCCCAGTGCAGGATCACCCCGTTCTCCAGGTTCGCCGGATCGGTCGGCAGCGGCTTCAGGCCCTGGTGGGCGGAGCCGGCCTCGGCGGCGGAGGAGAAGTCGAACCGGGTGCGGCGGAACGGGGTGCCGCGGACGGGGTCGGTGACCGCCAGGGCGCTCAGCCGGACCGGGACGACGACGGCGTTTCGGTCGGTCATCGGTTCGCCTCACTCTCGGGCACGGTGATCTCGATCCGCTCCGGGGACCGGACCATCTGGAGGGCCAGTTCTGCGGGGGTCGTCCGCGCCGGGTGGGCGGGGTCCTTCGGTTTGGCGTTCGCCGGCAGGGCGCTCCACAGCGCGGCGGGCAGGCCGGTGGTGGGTGAGAGGTCGATGACCCGGTCCACGGTGTCGGTCCCGGACCGGTAGGGGACGGCGGCGGAGGCGCCGCCGTCTCCGGGCAGTACGGCGCCGAGGTCCGCCCGGTCCAGGCTGCGCAGGCGCACCCGGTCCTCCTCGCCGTTCGAGGAGGCGCGCTTCTCCACCCCCAGGTGCAGCCCGTGGAAGGGTTCCACCAGCGATACGGTCTTGGGGCGGCCTTTGAACAGCACGAGCAGGATGTCGGGGGCGATCCGGTCCTGGCGCAGCACGGAGCAGCGTTCCGTGAAGGCGCCGCCGACCTGCTCGGCGGAGGCCTCGACCCGGAGCTCGGGGAAGGCCGACACCAGTTCCGAGCGGATCAGCAGCCCGGTGTCCGGGGTGGTGCGGTGCGGTTCGTAGGCGTTCCACAGCGCGGTGATCCGGGCGGGGTCGTGGGCCAGGCAGAGGCCGGCGGCCAGCGCGCCCCGGGTGAGCGCGTCCAGCCAGTCCGGGTCCACCCGGAACAGGCGCAGGCTCTCCACCGGCAGCATCGAGGCGTGCGGCACCAGGTGGTCGAAGGGGACGGGCCGGAGCAGCCGCAGCCCGTCCAGCCAGGCGCCGAGGGCCGGCTCGTAGCCGGGGGCCTGCTCCTCCCCTCCGGCGTAGGCGCCGCCGACGGTCGAGGAGGGGAGCAGGGCGTAGGCGGCGACGGTGTCGGCCACCGCCGTGTCCGCGGTCAGGGCCTGCACCGCCTCTTGGAGGGGCGGTGCCGCGGAGGGGAAGTTGACGTCGCCCTCGCGCAGGCGCCCGACCAGGTCCTCGTAGGAGACCTCCGCCGATGCGGGGCCGCCCGCGGCCCCCTGCGGGGGCTCCTCCGCTCCGCCCTGCTCGGGGGCGGCCGCGGTGAGGGCCTCCCAGTGCCGCTGCACGGGTTCCCCGGCCAGTACCCGGGCGAGGGCCTCGGCCCCGGGCCCCTCCGCGTAGAGGGCCCCCGGCAGGACGCCGCCCGCGAGCGGCGCCCCGCCCGCCTCCGGGGCGCCCGCCTCTTCTCCGGTCGGTGCGGGCGGCGGTTCGGCGGCGAACACCGCGGCCAGGTCGAGGACGGTCTGGTGGGCGCGCGCCAGGTGGCGGGCGAGTGCGCCGGAGAACTCCTGGTCGGCCAGGGCCAGACCGCGCCCCAGCGTCCACGCGGCGTGGTGGCCGGTCTCCCGGACGCCGTAGGGGTCGGTGGTCGTCCTCCACCACTCGCCGTCCCGGGCGGCAGACTCGACCGGGAACGGGACGAGCGGGCCCCGGTAGAACACGTAGTCGTGCTCGGCGTCGCCGAGGTGGCGCAGCGGCACCCAGCCGTTCTCCAGCCGGTGCGCCAGGTGCCGGGTGTAGGCGGTGGGGTCGTCGGCCTCCCGGGCGGTGGGGCGCAGCAGCAGCTCGGCGGGGCGCTCCTTCCCCGGCCGGACCAGCCGCTCGGCGATGTCGGCGAAGGTGCGCGCGCCGGTGTCGGCGGTGCTGGTGAAGGTCCAGGAGTGCAGGGAGAGCAGCCGGATGTTCTCCTTTCCGACCTTCCGCCGCACGTGCTCCTCGTGCCCCTCCAGCGAGACCAGGTGCGCGACGTAGCGGCCGCCGGTCTCGGCGGGCAGCCGGTCGGACACGGCGAAGGCGTACTCCTGTTCCCGCCGCTCGGCCTCGTTCTCCGCCGCCCTCGGCAGGTTCTCGCCGGGCAGCGGGCTGCGCACGTGCGTGCGGTAGGCCAGTACGTCCAGCGAGGGGACGAGCGCCTTGAAGACCTCGGCGCGGGTGCGCACGGTGTGCACCCCCAGTTTCTTCTCCCCGTCGTCGGCGAGGGTGATCGCGGGCAGTGCCAGATCCGGAGGCGGGGAGGAGGGGGTGAGCAGATCCTCGGCCCTGCCCTCCTCCACCTCGCCCAGGCAGTGCGGGTCGTCGAGCAGTTCCCCCTCGCCGAAGAGGAGCAGGGCGATCCAGGGCGTCCCGGCGGGTTCTCCCGCCGGCCGGTTCTCCCAGGGGATGATCCGCCGCTCCAGGGCGATGTGGGCGAGCAGGTCGGTGTAGGCCCCGGCCGCCCCCCGCGGCGGGTAGACGCCGTGCACGTCGCCCTCGGCGAGGGCCAGGCGCGTCCCGGTCACGTGGACGGTCTGGTCCGCGGTCGTCAGGGAAGCGGCGGGGTCGCCGCTGAAGACCTCGTGGTCGACGGTGATCCGATAGGTCCCCTGGGGCGCTCTGGGGACCAGGTTGTCGGAGAACGTCAGCTTTCCCGTGTTCACAGGGCCTCCTCCAGGGCGCCGAGATCGATCATGGCCGCGCGCAGTTCGGCGCGGGCCGTCCGGTCGTCCACCCCGCCGGGGCGCGGGACGTCGGGCTTCACTCCGACGGTGGCGGTGAACGGGTTGGCCCAGTAGCGGGTGGACGCGGTCTCCACCCGGGACGCCTCCGCGCTGACCAGCGAGTACTTCGGGAAGTCGCTGGACAGGGCGGGCGGCGGGACGGTGACCCGGGTGCCGGACGCGTAGACGGTGGCCTGGGTCTTTCCCGGCAGGGCGGGCGAGGTCTGCCTCGGGCCCCAGAGCGCCTGCGGGAACGCGGCGGACTCGGCCCGGACGCTCCAGTCCTTCACTTCGCCCTCGGGCCCGGTCACCTTCACCTTGTGCACGGCGGTCTTGCCGCTCACGCCCATCGGCCGTACGGAGAGCGAGTCGGCGGCCGCCTCGTCGAGCCGCACCTCCCGGCCGTTGAAGGCGACCTCGGTGGCGGGGGCCGCACTGCAGGTGGTGAAGGAGAACCCGTCCACCGACACCACCCAGGCACCGCCCTCGACACGGGAGGTCTTGGCCGGGTCGGTGAGCAGCCCGTCGACCGCGCCGATCCCCAGCGGCCTCTCGGGCAGCTGCTTGGTGCGGAAGTCCGTCCACCCCATTGCCGCGGTCTCGAGCCCCTTGGGCTCGCCGAAGCGGACGGTCTTGGAGAACAGCCCGGCCACCCGGACGGTGACCTCGCCTCCGGTGGGCGGCCCCCACACGTGCATCACGGCCTCGAGCTCGCCTTTGAAGGTGTGGCTGAGACTGACGGACCAGGCTGAGACGGTCCAGGTGTAGCTGACCCCGACGGTGACGCCGATCTCGACGTCGAAGTAGAGCGGCGCCCACCAGAGGGCCGCATTGAAGGAGGCGTTGAGCCAGGCGTGCAGGCCGCCGACGCGGCAGTCCAGGCTCAGTCGGCCGCCCACCATCGCCGCGGCCGGGGTGACGGCGGCGTAGAGCTCGCCGGTGATGGCGACGGTGTCGCCGTAGGCCCAGTTCAGAGCGAGGCGCGGCACCGACGGGTAGTGGTCGGGCTTTTCGTAGCCCGGGTGGTAGCCGCCGACGGTGGCGACGAAGTCGCCGGCGTGGGGGCTGCCGGGCAGCCAGAGGAGGAACGCGGCGCCCCCGGTGAGCTTGCAGTCCTCGGAGACCAGCCACGACCCTTCCTTGAGCGCGGCCTCCAGCGACAGCCGGTGCGCCGCGTGCTCGTAGAGGGCGCGGAAGGCCAGCTCGATCCGGGCGATGCGCGGGGTCTCGTCGTCGTCGCTCCTGCGGGTCGGGAACTCGGCGACGGCCCCGCCCAGCAGGGCGGCGGTGAACTCCTTGCCGAACTCGGCGATGAGGACGGCCTTGGCCTTGAAGGTCTCGGCGACGGCGATGCTCAGCCCTGCGGCGCCCCAGATGCTCCCCTGCTCCGGGCGGACGGCGGCGGAGCCCCCGCCGGTGAAGCGCTCGAGGGCCTGGGCGGCCTTGGGCGGGTCGCCGGCGATCCCGGCGATGTCGCCGAGCGCCGTGACGAAGGGGAAGTCGGCGGTCTCGTCGATGGGCGGCAGCGCGATCGCGCTGTTGTAGCCGAAGCCCAGTACCAGGCCGGTGAAGTCCACCGGGGGCGGGCCGCCGATCTTCCCTTCCAGGGCGCCGAAGACGAACAGGGAGGTGAACGCGGGGTCGTTCAACCGGGCGTAGGAGCCGACGGCCATGAGCCCCCGGTCGGCGACCTTGACCGTGATCAGGCCGTCGTAGCAGAAGTCGTACTTCGCGTCCTGCGGGCGGACCGCCAGGGAGCCGGTCATCTCCAGCGGGGCGCGGGTGTATCCAACGCCCAGGCCGCGCAGGGCGACCCGGGCGGCGGGCGGGTCGGTGAGGTCGACCGTCAGGCCCAGCCCGGTGACGTCCAGGCCGAAGCCGGCCGCGGCGAAGGAGGCGTCCAGGCCGATCACCAGCCGCGCGGGAGCGGAGCCCGCGGGCGGTGCGTAGGAGACGCGCAGCTTCTCCACGTGCAGGGGGCCCAGGTCTGTGTGGACGGAGAGGGTGGCCGATCCGATCTCCGCGGCGGCCTGCGGCGGTTCCTCCGCCCCCGGCGCGACCGCGCCGTACCAGGAGGCGAGGGGTCCGACGGGCTCGGGGCGGTGCACGGTGATGACGCGGCCGTCCGCGCCGTCCACCGTGATCGCGGGGGGTTCTGCGGCCGTGTAGGTCCTCTCTTTGGGCGGTGCCGGTTTGCGCAGGACGAACCCGTGGGTCTTGGAGCCCAGCTTCACCTGCCCCGCCAGGGTGATCCCGGCCTCCAGGTCCTTGGCGTCCGGAAGCGCCGCGGTCTCCGCCTGCAGTTCGCCGTTGAGCTTCTTGATCGCGGCGGTGTCCAGCTTCTGCGAGGTGTAGACGGCCTGGGCGGCGAGCCGGAGGTCGTCCTCGGCGGAGATCTGCCCCTTGAGCAGGGGGAGGTCGGCGAGCCGGACGGCCGGCCCCAGCGGCAGCCGGGCGGAGAGCACGACGGGGCGCTTCCCGTCCGCTTTCGGCTTCGGCAGGATCGCGATCAGCCAGGAGGAGGCGCCGGCGTCATCGGTGGAGGCGCGCAGCAGGCAGCGGACTCCCGCACCGGTGGTCTCGATGTGCAGCTTGAAGCCGTCGATGTGCGGCAGCGGGAACGTGGACAGCAGGTCCGCAGAGGCGCCGGTCAGCTTGTCCAGCAGGCCGGCCAGGGTGACGTGCTCGCCGTTGGGGGCGGTGGCCTGGAGAGTGAGGCTCTTCTTGCCGCCTTCGGCCTTCTTCGCCTCCTTGCCCTCTTCGGCCTTCTTTCCCTCTTCGGGCTCCTTGCCTTTCTCGGCCCTTTCGCCCTCCTTGCCCTTCTTGCCCTCCTCACCCTTCTCGCCCTTCTCGCCCTTCTCGCCCTCTCCCTTGAGCGAGCCGACCAGGGTGAGCTTCGGCTGCCCGGGGATCGCGACCGAGGCCTCGACGGAGAGGCTCCCGGTGTTCTTGTCGCCCAGCCGGCTCTCCAGGACCAGGGCGAGGTCGGAGAGTCCCAGTTCCTGGGCGGCCGCCAGTGCCGGATCCTTGGCCTTCACCGCCTCCTTACCCTTGCCCTCCTCCTTGTCCGACTTCTTGAGCGGGAATTTCAGGGACACCCCGTTGACGGCGTCGGCCGACTCGGAATCGGAGGAAGCGGTCCCGGTCGATTCAGAGTCCGAGGAGCCGGTCATGGCCGACTTGGAATCGGAGGGGGCGGTGAGGAGGGTGAACACGGCCTTCACGCCGCCGAGCTCCCCGGACACCTGCAGCTTCTCGGGGTCGATCTCGAGGGGGCTCCCCGTGAGGGTGGCCGGTCCGTCCTCCAAGGGGATCCGGGAGCGGATCCCATCGAGTCCGATCTGCCCGTCCAGGCCGGAGAGGTCACCGGGAAGGTGGGCCGGGATGCTCAGTTCCCGGACTTTCTCGATGGACTTGAGCCAGTCTTTCGCCGTCTTGACTGTCAACGCCATGATGGTCCCGAGCACCGACCCTCTTCCAGTGGCCGAGGAGGGGGCCGCGCCGATTCGCTGGTTTTCATCGCACTTCTTCGACGACCACACCACCGGCCGTCCATCGATATCCGAAAAGCGAAACGAGGCCACCGGCGCCGGACCGAGCATAAGCCTTCAGGGCCGCCCCTCGAAGGAACAATAAAGTATCGACGCGATTCACGCCGAAGATCCTTCTTGTCCATTATGTGTGGCCCATAAAAACACTCCCGGAGATTTCGGCCGCCGAACCGAATACTTTCCCCGGAGAAACGGTCGGCCCCTGCCCCGGCCGCCGCTTCGACCACTTCTCCGCGCAAGCGACCCCGAGGCGGGCGCCACCGGGGGCCGCGCCCTCGCCCGCGGTACGGGAACGGCGGAGGCGGGCGCCGTCCTCGCCCGCCTCCGCGTCCGCGCCGCCCGGGGCGGCGTCCTCGTTCTGCGCCGGCTCAGCCCTTGACGCAGACCACCTGGCGGAGGTGGGCCACGACCTCGACCAGATCGGTCTGGGCCGAGACCACCTCCTGGATGTCCTTGTAGGCGCCGGGGATCTCGTCCACCACACCGGCGTCCTTGCGGCACTCCACGCCCGCGGTCTGCTCGGCCAGGTCGGCCTCGGTGAAGGTCTTGCGGGCCTTGTTCCGGCTCATCCGGCGGCCCGCGCCGTGCGAGGCGGAGTTGAACGACTCCGGGTTGCCCAGCCCGCGCACGATGTAGGTGCCGGTCGCCATGCTGCCCGGGATGATCCCCAGGTCGCCCTTGCCGGCGCGGATCGCGCCCTTCCGGGTGACCAGCACGTCCACCCCGTCGTAGCGCTCCTCGGCCACGTAGTTGTGGTGGCAGGAGATCCACTGGTCGAACCGCGTTCCCGGGAACGACGTGCGCACCACGCCGCAGGCCAGGCCCATCATCACGTCGCGGTTGCGGCGCGCGTAGTCCTGGGCCCAGAACAGGTCGCGGCGGTAGGCGTCCATCTCCGGGGTACCGGTGACGAACACCGCGAGGTCGCGGTCGGGCAGGTCCTGGTTGTGCGGCAGTCCGCGGGCCTTGCCGATGTGGTGCTCGGCCAGCTCCTTGCCGATGTTGCGCGAGCCGGAGTGCAGCACCAGCCAGACCGAGCCCTTGCCGTCCAGGCACACCTCCAGGAAGTGGTTGCCGCCGCCCAGGGTGCCCATCTGCTTCTCGGCGCGGTCGCGCCGGCGGTGCACGGCGGGGGCCAGGTCGTCGAAGTGCTTCCAGAACCGGCCCCAGTCGGCCGTCTTGAGCCCGTGGATGCGCTGGAGGTTCACCGGCGCCTTGTGCATGTGGAAGCCGACCGGGACGGCCGCCTCCAGGTCCGAGCGGAGGCGGCGCAGGTCGTCCGGGAGGTCCTCGGCCTTCAGCGAGGTCTTGACCGCGGTCATCCCGCAGCCGATGTCCACCCCGACCGCCGCCGGCGACACCGCGTCGCGCATCGCGATCACCGAGCCGACCGTGGCGCCCTTGCCGTAGTGGACGTCGGGCATGACCGCCAGGCCGTGCACCCATGGGAGCCGGGTGACGTTGCGGAGCTGGTCCATCGCCGCGGACTCCACCCCGTCGGGGTCGGCCCACATGCGGATGGGCACCCGCGCCCCCGGCACCTCGGTGTACGACATGGCTGATCACCTTCTCGGTCGTTCTTCGCTGGGGCGCGGCGCCCCCGCCGCCGCGCCCCACCATGACGCCAGAACCCCGCCGCCCCCGGCAACAGGTTTTCCGGCGGGCGGGGCTCTTCCGAGGCGGTCCGGTCAGCCCCCGATGGCCGACATCGGGCGGGCCGGCTGCAGGAAGCTGGGGTCGTCGATGCCGTGGCCGGGCCGCTTGGACGCCACCGCCGCGCGCCACCGCTCGGCGATCTCGGCGTCGGTGCCGCCGCCGCGCAGCAGCGGCCGCAGGTCGGACTCCTCCCTGGCGAACAGGCAGTTGCGGATCTGGCCGTCGGCGGTGAGCCGGACCCGGTCGCAGGCCCCGCAGAACGGGCGGGTCACCGAGCCGATCACGCCCACCGTCTCCGGCCCGCCGTCGACGTGGAACAGCTCGGCCGGCGCGCTGCCGCGGGTCGCGGCGTCGGCGGGGGCGAGGTCGAACTCGGCGGAGAGCCGGTCCAGGATCTCGTCGGCGGTGATCATGGTGTCGCGCCGCCAGCCGTGCTGGGCGTCCAGCGGCATCTGCTCGATGAACCGCAGCCGGTAGCCGTGCTCCAGGCAGTAGCGGAGCAGGTCGGGCGCTTCGGCGTCGTTGACGCCGCGCATCAGCACCGCGTTGACCTTGACCGGGGTGAGGCCGGCCTCGGCCGCCCCGGCCAGACCGGCCAGCACGTCGTCCAGCCGGCGCCGCCGGGCCAGCTTCTCGAAGACGTCGTGGCGGAGCGTGTCGAGCGAGACGTTCACCCGGTCCAGGCCGGCCTCGGCGAGCGCCGGGGCCGTCCGGGCCAGGCCGATGCCGTTGGTGGTCAGCGCGGTCCTGGGGCGGGGCTCCAGGGCCGCCGCCGAGGCGACGATGCCGGGCAGGCCCCGGCGGAGCAGCGGCTCGCCGCCGGTGAACCGGACCTCGGTGATCCCCAGCATCGTGACGCCGATGCGGATCAGCCGGTTCAGCTCGTCATCGGTGAGCAGCTCCGGTTTGGGCAGCCACTCCAGCCCTTCCGGCGGCATGCAGTACGTGCAGCGCAGGTTGCATTTGTCGGTGAGGGAGACCCTCAGGTCGGTGGCCACTCTCCCGTAGGAATCAGCCAGCACGGGCGTCACCTCCCTTTTTCGTCCGCGGGGGCCGGCCGGGGGGCCGCCCGCTGCGGTCCGCTCCCGCCGTGCGGAGCGGGACCGCGCCGCCATGTGGTTCCCGACACACACCACCCTAAGAGACGCCGCCCCCATTCCGGCATGGCGGACCCCGGTCCGGCCCGGCGGGAGCCGGTCTCCCCGGCCTGCGCGGGGCGATCTCCGTCGCCCGGCACAAAGCGGCCCCTCCCGTGCGGCACGGGTTTCGGCCGAAGCCACATGCGGCACAGGCGCCGGCCCCCGCCCCGCGGGCGGGCCGGCCGTCCGCGGGCGGTCGTCCACAGGCCGCGCGGCGCCCCTTCCGTCCGCGCCGCCGGGCGCAGCACACTACCTTCGGACACCTCGACCCGAAGGAGTGCGGATGATCGGTACACGCGAATGGGGACTCCCCGGAGGCCCGGGCGGCTCGCAGCGGCTGCACGCGCGGGCGTGGGCCGCGCAGGGGGCGGAGCCGTCCTGGCTGGCGGTACTGGTGCACGGCTACGGCGAGCACATCGGGCGCTACGAGCACGTCGCGGCGCACCTGTGCGCGGAGGGCGCGGCCGTGTACGGGCTGGACCACCGCGGGCACGGGCGCTCCGCCGGCGAGCGGGTGCTGATCGAGGACTTCGCCGGGGTGGTGGAGGACGTGCACCGCCTGGTCACCCAGGCGCGCACCGCCTACCGCTCCGTCCCGCTGGTGCTGGTCGGCCACTCCATGGGCGGCCTGATCGCCGCCCGCTACGCCCAGACGCACCCCGGGGAGCTCGCCGGCCTGGCGCTGTCCGGCCCGGTGCTGGGCCGCTGGGACGTCGTGCCGCACCTGCTCTCCTTCGAGGAGATCCCGGACACCCCGATCGACCCGGCCACGCTCTCCCGGGACCCTGCCGTGGGCGAGGCCTACGCCGCCGACGAGCTCGTCTGGCACGGCCCGTTCAAGCGGCCGACCCTGCAGGCCATCGACACCGAGCTGAAGCGGACCACCGCGGCCGGGAGCATCGGCGCGCTGCCGCTGCTGTGGGTGCACGGCTCCGACGACTCCCTGGTGCCGCTGGACGGCACCGCCGAGGGCGTCCTCTCCCTGGCCGGGGACGACGTCACCGCCCGCATCCTGCCCGGCGCCCGGCACGAGGTGTTCAACGAGACCGACAAGGAGGTGCCCCTGGGCGAGGTGGTCCGCTTCGCCTCCCGGTTCACCGCGGCCTGACCCGGCGGCCGCCCGTCGGGGCGGGACCGGGGTCCGCGGCGGTGCGGGGCCGCCCCTTCCGCCGCGCCGCCCGGAGCGGGCGGGGCGGGCACCGGGTGCCGCGGCGGCTCCGCGGAGGGGGCGGCCGCATCAGGAGAGGGGCGCCGCGCCGCCGGGGCGGGGCGCGCCCGGCGCCCTCCGGGCCTTCGGGCCGCCCGCCGCGGCCGGTGTCGGCGCGGGGAGGCGTCGCGTGCGCCTCCGGGGCGGCCTCACTCCTCGTAGAGGGCGTCGATCACGTCGGCGAACTTGCTGTGGATGACCCTGCGCTTGAGCTTGAGCGAAGGCGTCAGCTCCTCGCTCTCCACGCTCCACTCCCCCGGCAGCAGGCGCCAGCGCTTGACCTGCTGGACGCGGGCCAGGCCGGTGTTGGCGGCCCGCACCGCGCGGGCCACCTCGTCCTGGACCTCGGGGTGCCCGGCCAGTTCGGCCAGGCCCATGCCGCCCAGGCCGTTGGCGGCGGCCCAGGCCGGCGCCGCCTCGCCGTCCAGGGTCAGCAGCGCGACCGGGTAGGGGCGCCGGTCTCCGTAGGCGAGCGCCTGGCCGATGAGCGGGTGCTCCTTGAGCCTGCCCTCGATCGCCGCCGGGGCGATGTTCTCCCCTCCGGCGGTGATGATGATCTCCTTCTTCCGGTCCACCACGTAGAGGAAGCCGTCCTCGTCGAGGCGGCCGATGTCCCCGGTGTGCAGCCAGCCGGCGGCGTCGAGGAGCGCGGCCGACTCCTCGGGCCTCCCCAGGTAGCCGGAGACGTTGATCGGGCCGCGCACCAGGATCTCGCCGTCCTCGGCGATGCGCAGCTCCATGCCGTCGGAGGCCGGGCCGACACTGCCGAACCGGTAGGCCTCCGGCCGGTTCATGGTGACCGCGCCGCAGTTCTCCGTCATCCCGTACAGGTCGCGGACGAGCAGCCCCAGGCCGCTGAAGAAGCGCACCGTCTCCTCGGGCACCGGCGCGGCCGCGGTGAGGCAGTAGACCGCCCGGTCCAGGCCGATCAGCGCCCGGATCGGGGCCAGCACCTCGGCGTCGGCGCGGGCGAACCGCTCGGCCAGTCCGGGCTCGCGCACCCTGCCGTACTGGCCCTGCTCGAAGTGGTCCCGAGCGATCTCGGCGGCCGCCTCGATGGCGGTGCGCTGCTCCGGAGGGGCGGCGGACAGCGCCGCGGCCAGCCCGGCCTGGAGCTTCTCCCAGACCCTCGGGACGCCGAACAGCCCGTGCGGGCGGACCAGCCGGAGGTACTCGCCGAGCCGGGAGAGGTCGGGGCAGAAGTAGAGGTGGCCGGCGACGCGCAGCGGCAGGTAGGCGCTGAGCACCCGCTCGGCGATGTGCGCCATCGGCAGGTAGGACAGCGCGGCCGCCCGGTGCGGGGTCTGGTTGGCGCGCAGCGAGATGGTGCACTGGAACAGCACCTGGTGGTGGGTCTCGTAGACGCCCTTGGGGTCGCCGGTGGTGCCCGAGGTGTAGAGCAGCGTGGCGCTGTCCTCGGGGCGGACGGCGGCCATCCGCTCCTCGACCGGGGCCGGGTCGGCGGCGCGCAGCCGGGCGCCCTCGGCGGTGAAGTCGGCCCAGGAGACGTAGCGGCGGCCCGGCGGGGCGTCGGCGGGGACCGCGCCGGCGTCGAGCAGGACCACGGTGTGCAGCTCCGGGAGCCGGTCCAGGGCGAGGCTCCAGCGCTCCAGCTCCGCGGCGCCCTGCAGCACCGCGACCCGCGCCCCGCAGTCGGCGGCGACGAAGGCGACCTGCTCGGGGGCGAAGGTGGCGTAGACGGTGAGCGGGACCGCGCCGGCGTGCACCGCGCCGGAGTCGGCGATCAGGTGCTCGGAGCGGTTCGGCAGCATCAGGGCGACCACCTCGCTGGGGCGCAGCCCGGTGTGGACCAGCGCGGCCGCGGCGTCCAGGGCGGCCCGGCGGTACTCCGTCCAGGTCAGGGTCGTCCATCCGGCGTCCGGGCCCTCGCCGGCCCGGTCGGAGAGGGCCGGCGCGTCGCCCGACTCCTCCGCGGTTCTGCGGAACCAGTCCACCAGGGTCTGGCCCGCGATCTCCGCCTCCACCTCGGCGCGCTCCGCCAGGACGTCCCTCTGCCGCATGCAGCCCTCCAGCCGCTCGTCGTGACCCAGGTCACCCCGTGCGGCTTATAGGACCACGCGGCGGCCGGGCCGGGCAAGCCCGGACCGGCCCGGGAGCGCCGCCCCCGCAGGCGGTCCCGGCGGCCTCAGAGGTAGAGCCCGCCGCGGGCCGGGGCGGGCAGCGCGACCGCCTCGGCGTAGGCGTCGGCGAGCCGGTCCACCACCTCCCCGAAGACCTCCGGCGGCTGGGTGTAGGCGAGCCGGATGTAGCGCTCCAGGGTGCCCTCGGTGCCGAACACCGGGCCCGGGGCGGGGTGCACGCCGTGCCGGTGGGCGGCCTCGCTGAGCGCTCCGGCGACCGGCTGCGGCAGCGCCGCCCAGAGCACCAGCCCGCCGCTGGGGGTGGTGAACCGCCAGTCGGGGAGGCGCTCGCGGAGCCGGGCGGTGAGGGCGTCCCGGCTGCGCCGCAGCCCGGTGCTGCGCTCGGCGCGGATCCGGGTGACGTCGGCGAGCAGCCGGGTCACGATGAGCTGGTCCAGCAGCGGGCTGCTGATGTCGACCCGCTGCCGGACCGCCATCAGCCGCTCCACCATGGGCGGGGTGGTGCGCACCCAGCCCAGCCGGAGCCCGCCCCAGAGCAGCTTGGAGACCGAGCCGACGCTGAACACCCGGCCGTCGGTGTCGTAGGCGGCCACCGGGGCGGGCTGGTCCCCGGAGTCGATGGCGAGCTCGGCGACGCTCTCGTCGATGATCAGCGAGCTGCCGGCCCGGCGCGCCTCGGCGACCACGGCGGCCCGCTCGTCGTCGTCCATCAGCGCCCCGGTGGGGTTCTGGAAGTCGGGGATCAGGTAGGCGGCGCGGGGCCGGGCGCGCCGGAAGGCGTCGGCCGCGTACTCCATGTCCCAGCCGTCGGAGGAGACCCCGATGGTGCGGATCCGCGCCTCCCGGCGGCGCGCGCTCTCCAGGGCGTGCGGGTAGGTGGGGGTCTCCATCAGGATCGCGTCGCCCGGCTCCAGCAGCAGGTCCAGCAGGAGGGTGACCGCGTGCTGGGCGCCGTTGGTGACGAAGATCTGGTCGGGGGTGGTGGGCAGGCCCCGCTCGACGTAGCGCCGGGCGACGGCGTGCCGCAGCTCGGGCAGGCCGCGCGGGGTGTAGCCGAGCTTGCCGACGTGCGCGGGGAGCTGCTCGACCGCCAGCCGGGCGGCCTCCTGCAGCCCCTCCACCGCCGGGGAGGCGGCCACGCCCACGTCGTAGAGCTCCGTCTGCGGGACGAACGGCGCGCCGGGGGACGCGCTCGGCTCGGGCAGCACGGTCCAGCTGCCGGCGCCCTGCCTGCTGTCGAGGTAGCCGTTGTCCCGGAGCCAGGTGTAGGCGGCGGTCACCGTGTTCCGGCTCACCCGGAGGGCGGTGGCCAGGTCGCGCTCGGCGGGCAGCCGGGTGTGGGTGGGCACCCTGCCGTCGAGGATGAGCCCGCTGATCGCCCTGGCCACGGCGAGGTAGTAGGGGCGCCCCTGGGCGCTGTCGCCGACCAGCCGGGCCAGTAGGACGCCGTTGATCCGTCTTTCGCCGACCATGAGAGGGCCACTTTCGCCGATTGGATCTGTTCTTTCCGGTTCAGATGGCGCCAATATTACGCACATGCCCGGATCTCCGACGAATCCCGCCTCCCGCCCCTCCTCTTCCTCCCCCCGCTCCGGCAGGGCCGCCGCCCTCCTCGACACCGTGCTCCCCCGCCCCCGCCTCAGCAGGCTGGTCCGGCTCTTCGCCGGGCTCCACCTGTTCGGGGCCGGCGGCGCCCTGCTCATCGCGGCCGACCTGGGCAGCTCCCCGTGGGACGTGCTCCACCAGGGGCTGTCCCGGCACACCGGGCTCTCCGTGGGCACCTGGAGCATCATCATCGGCGCGCTGCTGATGCTGCTGTGGATCCCGCTGCGCCAGCGCCCGGGGCTGGGCACGGTCAGCAACGTGGTCGTGGTGGGGCTCTCGGTGGACGCGACGCTGTGGTGGCTGCCCGACCCCGAGGCCGGCGGGCTGCCGCTGCGCGCCGGCTACCTGGCCGCGGGGATCGTGGTCACCGCGGTCGCGACGGGCTGCTACATCGGCGCCCGGCTGGGTCCGGGCCCGCGCGACGGGCTGATGACCGGCCTCGCCGCGCGCGGCCTGTCCATCCGCGCGGCCCGCACCGGGATCGAGGTCTCGGTGGTGGTGCTCGGCTTCCTGCTCGGCGGCACCGTCGGCCTGGGCACGCTCGCCTTCGCCCTGGCCATCGGCCCGCTCGCCCAGGTGTTCATCCCGAGGATGCGGCTGCGCGAACCGGAGTGACGCCCCGGGCGTCCCACGGGGTGACGGACGCCACCCGCCCCGGGCCTCCACCGGGCCCGGGGCCCTGATCCGTCGAGGGGGTGGGATCGGCGGTGCCCCGCGCCCGGCGCCGCGCCCGCGCGGGCGCCCCGGGTACCGGCCCCGCATGGGTAGGCTCTGCCGGACAGGCGCGAGGCGCCTCGGACGGACGATCCGCCCACTCCGGGCGGACCGTATCCGGAACCCCCACGGATCGGACCGGCGCACCGGCCCCAGAGCCGCTGACCGGCGGCGTTACCAGAATTCCGGCTAAACCACCCGGTTTCTGGACACAACGCTTCCGAGGGGGATCCGGACCGTTGCGGGCGAGTTCGGCGGAGCCCCCGCCGGAGCGGTTCGGGGCCCTCCCAGAGTTGGATACGGTACGTCCGGCGACGACGTGATCTTGATCATTCAGGGGGTGAGCCGCGTGTCCGACCGGATCGAGGACTATGCGCTTATCGGCGACATGCAGACGGCCGCGCTCGTGGGGCGCGACGGCTCGGTCGATTGGCTCTGCATGCCGCATTTCGACTCGCCCGCCTGCTTCACCGCGCTGCTCGGCAACGAGCAGAACGGCAACTGGTGGATCCGCCCGACCGACGGCCCGGTGCGGGCGACCCGCCGCCGCTACCGCCCCGACACGCTCATCCTGGAGAGCGAGTGGGAGACCGACGAGGGCACCGTCCGCGTCATCGACTTCATGCCGCCCCGCGGCGGCGCCCCGCACCTGGTCCGCATCGTCGAGGGCGTGCGGGGCCGGGTGCGGATGTCGACCGAGCTCCGGGTCCGCTTCGACTACGGCAACGTGGTCCCCTGGATCACCCGCAGCGGCACCGAGCTGGTCGCCGTGGCCGGCCCCGACTCGGTCTGGCTGAGCACCACCGTCCCGCTGCGCGGGCACAACTTCGTGCACGACGCCGAGTTCACCGTCAGCGCCGGCCAGCGGGTGCCGTTCGTGCTGACCTGGCACCCTTCGCACGCCGAGGAGTCCGACCACCTCGACGCGGAGAAGTCGCTGTCGCGCACCGAGCGGTTCTGGAAGCAGTGGGTCGACGACTGCAGCTACAAGGGCGAGTACCGCGAGGCCGTGGTCCGCTCCCTGATCACCCTCAAGGCGCTCACCTACCGGCCCACCGGCGGGATCGTCGCCGCCCCCACCACCTCGCTGCCCGAGGAGATCGGCGGGGTGCGCAACTGGGACTACCGCTACTGCTGGCTGCGCGACGCCACCATCACCCTGGAGGCGCTGATCCGCAGCGGCTACACCGAGGAGGCGCGCGCCTGGCGCGAGTGGCTGGTGCGGGCGGTCGCCGGCGAGCCCCAGCACATGCAGATCATGTACGGCGTGCGGGGCGAGCGGCGGCTGGCCGAGTGGGAGGCCGACTGGCTGCCCGGCTACGAGGACTCCCGGCCGGTGCGGATCGGCAACGCCGCGGTGCAGCAGTACCAGCTGGACGTGTACGGCGAGGTCATGGACGTGCTCGACCTGGCCCGCCGGTGCGGCCTGAACGGCGGCGACCACCTGTGGGGCATGCAGCGCTCGCTGGTCAACTTCCTGGAGTGGTGCTGGGACGAGCCCGACGAGGGCCTGTGGGAGGTGCGCGGCCCCCGCCAGCACTTCGTGCACTCCAAGGTGATGGCCTGGGTCGCCGCCGACCGCGCGGTGCGCGCCATCGAGGAGTTCGGCGAGGAGGGCCCGCTGGACCGGTGGCGGTCGCTCCGCGACACCATCCACGCCGAGGTCTGCGAGTACGGCTTCGACGCCCGCCGCAACACCTTCACCCAGTACTACGGCAGCACCGAGCTGGACGCGGCGCTGCTGCTCATCCCCGAGGTCGGCTTCCTTCCCTACGACGACCCGCGGGTCATCGGCACCATCGAGGCGATCCGCGATGACCTGATGGTCGACGGCTTCGTGATGCGCTACCGGACCGACCGGGAGGAGGCCGCGGACAAGCTCCCCGGCGACGAGGGCGCCTTCCTCGCCTGCAGCTTCTGGATGGCCAACGCGCTGCTCTCCATCGGCCGGGAGAAGGAGGCCCGGGAGCTGTTCGAGCGGCTGCTCTCGCTCCGCAACGACCTGGGGCTGCTCGCCGAGGAGTGGGACTCCTCCGCCGGCCGCCAGGTGGGCAACTTCCCGCAGGCGTTCAGCCACGTGCCGCTGGTGACCACGGCGCTCAACCTGGCCCACTCCGACGACCGGGTCCGCGGAACCGGCGACTGACCTGCCCCTTCGGGTCCGCCGGTGCGGGCCCGAAGGGTGCCGGGTGGGCCCCGGGTGGGAATGATCCCCTCCATGCTGGACTTCACCGGCCAAGGATGGGAGCAGGTCGGCGCCCTGCTCGTGGCGCTGCTGCTCTGCTCGCTGATCGGCCTGGAGCGCCAGCTCCGGCAGAAGTCGGCGGGGCTGCGCACGCACACCCTGGTGGGGGTGGGCGCCGCCCTGTTCATGCTGGTGAGCAAGTGGGGGTTCAGCGACGTCCTGGAGCTGGACGACGTCACCCTGGACCCGTCCCGGGTGGCCTCCCAGATCGTCTCCGGCATCGGCTTCATCGGCGCCGGGCTGATCTTCGTCCGCCGCGACACCGTGCGCGGCCTGACCACCGCCGCCACCGTGTGGGTGGTGGCCGCGGTGGGCACCGCGGCCGGGGCCGGGCTGTGGGTGCTGGCCGCGGCGGTGACCGCCGCGCACTTCCTGGTCGCCTACGCCTACCCGTCGCTGACCCGCCGGATCAGCCGGTCCGCGCCCTACTCCACCCTGTTCGAGGTGGAGTACCTGGACGGCCGGGGCGCGCTGCGCCGCATCCTCGCCGAGGCCACCCGGCACGACTGCACCGTCCGCGACGTCCGCACCTCCCGCGGCGGCGCGGGCCCGGCCGGCCCCGCCTCGATCGACCTCTCGCTGCTGGTGGTGGGCAGGACCGACCCGGGCCGCCTGGCGGCCGCCCTGGCCGAGGTGGACGGCGTCCTCTCGGTCCACACCGCCGACCCCGACGACGTGGAGGGCTGATCCCGAGCGGAGTGCAGGCGGTCGGTCGGTCAAGCGCGGCGCCTCACGGGACGGGGGTTCGAGCGGGCGGCGACGGCGGGAGTGGGCACCGGCCAGTCGGTCCGGCGCGGCACCCCACGGAGCAAGGGTCCGAACAGGCAGCGACGGCGAAGGAAGAAACGCGGCCGGACGCCCCAGCCGGGCGCGGCACCTCACAGAGCGAAGCTTCAGACAAGCGGCGACGGCGGGAGTGGGCACCGGCCGGCCGGTCCGGCGCGGCACCCCACGGGGTGGGGTTCAGACCAGCGGCGACGGCACAGGCAGGGGCGAGGTACAGGTGGTCACCCGAGCGCGGCGCCCCACGGAGCGTGGCTTCAAGCAGGCAGCGAAGGCGGCGGTGGGAACGGGCCGGTCGGTCGGACGCGGTAGAGCAGGATGGGTGCAGCCGGGGCGGGCAGAGGAGGCGGGACGCCCTTCCCGCGTCGCCCGGGCCCCCTTGCCGGCCGCCCCTGAAACCGCTCCCCCTCCCTGACCTGGGTAAATACTCAGGGTGATGGTGAAGTGGGGCGCCCTGCGCACCGCGAGAGCACCCCGGTGATTCCCGGGCGCGCATCCCGGGCCGGAACCGCCCCGGGAGGCTCGATCGGGGCCGTTCGGGCCGGTGATCGGGGGTTCGAGCCGCCCGCAAGGGCGCAAAGCAGGGGGCCGGAACTCTGACAGAGGCGGAGCGGGGGCGAGATGTCGCTTTTGCCCTGCCGAGAGGCCTCGCTTTGGCCACTCTGGGTAACCAAGGAGGGGGCAATGGGGGCTTCAGGGCTTACTACTCGCTGGTAGATGTAATCGGGGTGCTGCCGAGGTGCGCAGAGCGCCCCCGCCCCCGCCCGATCCCCGCCGCGAACCCGGCATACGGGATATGACCACCCCCGGCGGGAGCACGCGCCGGGCCGGTGAACGCAGCGCCCGCCCCCTCCCACCCTCGCCGCCCGTTTGAACCTTTGCTCTGCGAGACGCCGCGCCCGACCGACCGGCCGGTCCCCCACTGCCGCCTTCGCCGCCCGCTTGAACCTTCGCTCCGCGAGGTGCCGCGCCCGGCTGGGACGCGCCCGGCTCCGTCCCACCGCTGCCGTCGCCGCCCGCCTGGACCCCGGCCCCGTGGGGTGCCGCGCCTGACCGACTGGCCGGTCCCCTGCCCGCCGTCGCCGCCTGCTTGAACCTCCACCCCGTGGGGCGCCGCGCCCGACCGACTGGCCGGCACGCCCCCTTCCGCCTTCGCTGCCCGCTTGAACCCCGGCCACGCGAGACGCCGCACCCGACCGACCGGCCGGTCCCCTTCCTGCCTTCGCTGCCCGCCCGAACCTTCGCTCCGTGGGGCGCCGCGCCTGGTCAGGGGCCTCCCGTCCCTCGGCCCTCCCCGGGGTCCTCATTGCAACGGCCGCTTGACGGCAAGGCCGGTCGGGACGGCGACGACGCCAAGAGCAACGCCGGAGGGGCGTCAGGTGAGCTTGGGGTCGCCCCACACGCCGACCGCGCCGGAGCAGTCCCCGGACCACTCCACGGTCAGCCGGAGCCGGAGCACCCCGGAGACGTCCGCGCTGATCTCGGCCGGGGATCCGGGGCCCGCGGTGGCCGAGGCCAGCTCCTTGCCGTCGCCGACCACGGTGAAGACCGCCCGGGGGCCGGAGGAGCCGTCGTCGACGCCCACCGTCGCCGCGAACGAGGAGGAGCCGCGGCCCAGGTTGTACTCGGCCGACGGCTTGCCGCAGGCGCCGGAGACGGTCAGCGACTCCTGGTAGCGCACCCCGTCCAGGACCGCCTCCCCCGAGCCGTACTCCTGCGCGGGCAGGATGGTGGAGCGGTCGGACAGCGGGCTGCCGGGGCGCTCGTTGACCCGCTCCTCCTCCTTGCCGCCCTCCTCCTTCTCCTCCTCGGCCTTCGCCGAGGGGGAGGCGCTCGCGGAGGCGGACGCGGAGGCGGAGCCGCCGCGCTCCGGCTCGGCGCCGGGCGGCTCCGCCGCCTGCCCTCCCCCGCCCCGGCCGGGCTCCTGCTCGCCTCCCAGCAGCGCCCAGGCGGCGGCCCCGCCGCCGCCGAACAGCGCCAGGGCCAGCACGGCGGCGCCGCCGACCAGCGCCGCCCTCTTCGCACCGCTCCCCTTCCTCCCGGGGCCGGCGGCGCCGGCCTGGGGCCCGGCCGGAGCGGCGTGCGGCGCGGGGCCCTCGGGCACGGTGTCGGGCGGCTGCGGGGCGGGCGGCCGCGGAGCGGGCGGCGGCACCGGGGCCCCGGCCGCGAACGCCGGGGACTCCCCGCGCCCCGCGGCCAGGGCGCGCAGCTCGCGGATCCACGCCCCGGTGCCGGGGCGCTCGTCCGGCTCCACCGAGAACATCGACAGGATCCGCTCCCGCCGCTCGGGCGGGGCGGCGGCCAGCGGCGGCAGCGCCTGGAAGGCCTGCCGGACCTGCTCCGGTGAGGGCGGCGGGTTCTCCCCGCGCAGCGCGTAGTAGACGATGCCGCCGAAGGCGTAGCGGTCGGTGGCCGGCGAGTACTCGCCGACGAACACCTCGGGCGCCGCGTAGCCGGGGGTGAACCAGGGCGTGCGGGTGACGTGCCGGGCCGAGATCCGGCTCAGCCCGAAGTCGACCAGGGTGGCCTCGCCGGCGCCGCCGAGCATGATGTTGCCCGGCGAGAGGTCCCCGTGCACCACGGGCCGCCCCGAGGGGGTGGCCCGGCCGGAGTGCAGGTGGTCGATGACCTCGGCGGTCCGCTCCAGGGCCGCGAGCACCGCGTCGGCGGCCTGCGGGCCGTCGACCGGGTTCTCCTTGCGCCAGGCGCGCAGCGGGACCCCGGCGACGTAGTTCATCACCAGGTACAGCGACCGGGTGGCGGGGTCCGCCCGCCCGGCGGGGTGCTCGCGCGGCCCCTGGAAGTACTCCCGGATCCCCACCACTCCGGGCACGTTGATGAAGCGCAGCAGCTCGGCCTGCTCGGCCCAGCGGGCGCCGAGCTCCCCGAACTGCTGCTCGTCGGCGGCGATCTCGGCGTGCAGCGCCTTGACGATCACCGGCTCCCGGGCGCCGGCGAGCACCACCTCGGCGAGGTGGAGCATGCCCTCGCCGCCGCGTCCGACCTCCCGGACCAATCGGTACTTGTCCGGTCGGTCCTCGGGGCCGACAAACAGCTCAGAGCTCACTGGTTCGCCTGTTCCACGGTGTTCGGCGGGGTGATCGGGGAAAGCGGGGGCGGCCGCGTCGGCGGCCGGCCAGCGTCCCCGGCCCGTCCGTCCGGACACCGGGGGCGGCGGACATCGTAGCGGAGCCCGCCGACCCCGGGACGGCCGGGGTGAGCCGGGACGGGACCGGCTCTCCGCTCGGAACCGGGCGAAAGCGGCCCCGCCCCTGGGATCGGGCGGAGACGGCCCCGTACCAGCGCTCTGCACACCTCAGGGAAGAGAAGGGAAGAGAACCGCGCCCGGCGAAGCGCCGGGCCGGCCGCCTCCGAGGCCGTTGGACATGCGCCCGGCCGGTCGCCCACTGGGGCCGCCTCGCGCTTCCCCGCCCGTCCTCGTTGATCTTGGGGTTGCGGGGGCATCAGAGCGCTCTGATGCCCCCGCAACCCAAGATCAACGAGGGGGCGACGCGGCGGCTCCCGGCACCGGTCCGAGTGCGTCGCCGGGGCCGGGGCCGGGGTCAGGGGTCGATCCGGCCGGGGCCGGCGCCCTTCAGGCCCTCTTCGAGTTCTTCGAAGAGGTCCGGGCCGCCGACCGACTCTCCGTTGAGGTAGACGGCGGGGGTGCCGGAGAAGGCGTCGGCGCCGCTGTAGCGCGCCGTGGCCGCGTCGGTGGCGCCGAGCAGGGCCGCCGCCAGGGAGCCGTCGGGCGCGCTCCTCTCGGTGCCGGCGGCCTGCGCGGCCGGCATCTCGGCGTCGATCCGCTCGGCGAAGGCCGGGCCGTCGATGCCGGCCTCGGCACCCCACCCCTTCAGCTCCTCGGGGGAGAAGCCCTCGGAGCCCTCGGCGGGCTGGTTGCCGAAGAGGAGGTCCTGGTACTCGACGAACCGGCCGGCCTCGGCCGCGGCCATCGCGGCGACGCCCGCCCGGACCGAGTTGGGGCCGATCGGCTCCGGCTGCCCGGCGAAGATGCTCACCGGCCGGTAGTGCAGGGTGACCTCGCCGTCCTCCGCGAGCTTCTTGAGGTCGGCGCCGCTCTGGGCGTGGAACTGCGCGCAGGCGGGGCACTGGAAGTCCATGTAGACCTCCACCACCGGCAGGCCGGTGTGCTCGGCTCCGTAGACGACGCTGCCGTCCGCCTGCATGACCTGCATGCCGTCCTCGGAGGTGCCGTCACCGGCCGGGGCGCCGCCCCCGGCGGGGGCCTGTGCGGCTCCGTCCTGCCCGGTGCCGCCGGCCTGCTCCTGCCCGCCGGCCGGCAGCAGGAGGTACAGCGCGGCCGCGGCGACCAGGGCCAGTACCAGCCCGCCCGCTACGAGGCCGATGACCAGCGGCGCCTTGGACCTCTTCGGTGCGGGCGGCGGAGCGCCCGCCGGCCCCTGCGGCCACGGTGCCCCCTGCGGGGCGCCGTGCGGCGGCCCCTGCGGCGGGTAGGGCGGCGCTCCCCCGGGCGGCACCGGGCCGGGAGCGTCGTGCCGCGGAGGCGGGCCGTGCGGCGGGCCGGAGGGGGGAGGCCCGTACGGCGGAGGCGGTCCGTGAGCCGGGCCCTGCGGGAGGCCGCCGGCCGGCGGAGCGCCCGGCGGGAGCGGTCCTCCGGGCGGAACGGGGCCGGGCCCCTGCGGTCCCGGAGGCCCCGGCGGCGGTCCCTGCGGGCCGGGAGGCGGCGGTCCGCCCGGCGCCGCCTGCGGGCCGGGCCGCGGGGCGGGCGGCCCCGGTACGCCGGGCGGTCCCTGCGGGCCGGTCCCCGGGGGCCGCACCTCCTCCGGTCGCCCTCCGTCGGGCCGCTGATCCATGGGCGTCTCCCTGTGCTTCGCTCGTCACCGCCGGGCATGGGTCCGGTGCAGAGCCTAGATGCACGTTCCGCCCGGGGCGGGCGGCCCGGGGCTCCGGGCGGGCCCGCCCGGAGCGCCCTTCCAGGGGCTCACCTGGCCTTGTGCCCGGCCCGGACGTCCCGGACGGCCGGAATCAGCCAGACCGCGAACAGCACGGGCGGCGCCGCCGGCGCCGATCCTCCCGCCGGGTCGGCGGTTCCGTGCTTTTTCGTCCCCGGGCGCCGCTAGGTTTGTCCGCATGGCACGACCTTTGAACGAGATCATGGACGAGGGCTGGGCGAAGGCGCTGGAGCCGGTCGCCGGGAAGATCGCGGAGATGGGCGAGTTCCTCCGCAACGAGGTCGCGGAGGGCCGCACCTACCTGCCCGCCGGGGACAACGTGCTGCGCGCCTTCCAGCAGCCGTTCGACGAGGTGCGGGCGCTGATCGTCGGGCAGGACCCCTACCCCACCCCCGGGCACGCGATCGGGCTGAGCTTCGCCGTCGCACCGGACGTCAAGCTCCCCGGGAGCCTGCGCAACATCTTCAAGGAGTACTGCGAGGACCTGGGCCACCCGATGCCCTCCAACGGCGACCTCACCCCCTGGACCGAGCAGGGCGTGCTGCTGCTCAACAGGGCGCTGTCGGTGATGCCGCGCAAGCCCGCCTCGCACCGCGGCAAGGGCTGGGAGGAGATCACCGACCAGGCCATCCGCGCGCTGGCCGCCCGGGACAAGCCCATGGTCGCGATCCTGTGGGGGCGCGACGCCCGCAACCTGCGCCCGCTGATGCCCGAGGTGCCGTGCGTGGAGTCCACCCACCCCAGTCCGATGGCGGCGCACAACGGCTTCTTCGGCTCGCGCCCGTTCAGCAAGGCCAACGCCCTCCTGGAGCAGCAGGGCGCCGAGCCGATCGACTGGCGCCTGCCCTAGCGCGCCCGGTCCGCGCGCCGGCACCGGTGCCCGCGCCTCTCCGGGGCCTCCGGGGCGGCACGGGCGCCGGCGGCGGCGCGGCGGTCAGCCCTGGCGGGCGGCCCGCTCCGCGATCTCCGCGTCACTGATCTCCACGCAGAACTCGTTGCCCTCCGGGTCGGCGAGCACCGCGAACCCGCCGCCGTCCTCCCGCCGGTGGTCGGCGACCCGCGTCGCGCCGAGCCCGATGAGGCGCTCCACCTCCGCGTCCCGGCGGCGCTCCCCCGGTCCCAGGTCGAGGTGGACCCGGTTCTTCACCGACTTGCCCTCCGGCACCTTGAGGAAGAGCAGCTCGGGGCCGCCGCCGGGGGCGATGACCGATGCTTCGTCCCCTCCGGGGACGTCGTCGGGGTGGATTCCCCCGTCCAGGACGCGGGCCCAGAAGACCGCCAGCGCGTGGGGATCGGCGCAGTCGAAGGTGATCGTCCTGATGACCGATGGCAAGTTTCCTCCCGAGGGGACCGGTTCCGGCCGAAAAAGCCGATTTCCAAGGGCTTTTCGTGGCATGCTCCCATCCGGGGCCGCGGCCCGGCATCCGGTTTTCCCGGCGGTCCGCGCCCCCTGAGACGCCCGCCCCCGACCCCTCGGAGCCCCACTCGATGGCGAAGAAGCAGCTCACCTACGCCGACGCGCTGAAGATCCTCGGCCGGGACGACTCGGCCGTCCTGGACTTCGCGGAGAGGCTGGTCGACGGCGGCCTGGGCGCGGTCGGCGTTCCCGACCTGTTCGGACTGCGCAGCGAGATGGTGTACCGGGGCCGCCAGGCCCTGGTCTCGCTGCGGGAGAAGGTCTCCGGCGCCAGCCGGATGGACCGGATGGAGCGGATCGAGGCCGCGCTGAAGATCATCGCGGTGGAGGCCCTGTTCACCTCGGTCGCCGAGCACCTGGCGGGGCAGGGCGCCCCGCTCTCCCTGGACGACCTGGAGATGACCGGCGAGGAGCAGCTGCTCCTGCTGGAGAAGGTGGGCGGCAGGATCCAGGGGGCGGCCCTCGGCCTGCCGCGCGGCCGGCGGGGCGGCGGGCGGAGGAAGGAGCTCTCCCGGCGCCCCTTCTTCCGCTCCGCCCTCGACGAGGCGTTCATCCCGCACCTCAAGGGCCTGGCCGCCTGGGACCGGCTGAACGACACCGAGCGCTCCCGGCTGCTCTCCGCGCTGCGCGACGAGCGGATCGAGGAGGCCGCCGACCGCAAGTACGCCGACTCCTACCTGGGGCTCAGCGCCGACCTGCCGGAGCTGCGGCTCTGGGCGGAGATGGCGGAGCGCGCGGAGGACCGGGGCCGGCTCGCCGACGTCGCCGACGGCCTGGAGGAGCTGCACCGGCTGCTCGACCAGGTGGCGTCCGGGCGCCCGGTGCCGCGCCGGCTCCGCGAGCTCGCCGACGCCAACCGGGCGGTGCTGCACCGCCCCATCCTCCGCTCCGCGGGCACCGACGGTGGGCTCGCCTTCCCCAGCACCGCGGAGGCCTACGTCGCGCCGTGCGCCCGGTTCGCCTACGCGTTCGGCGCCGCCCCCTCCTCCGATGCCTGGTGGGAGGAGCAGGAGCTGCGGGAGGACACCCCCGCGCTGCTGGCCGCGCTGCTCACCGAGCCGCGGAGCACCGAGTCCCCCATCGTCGTCCTCGGCCACCCCGGGGCGGGCAAGTCCAAGCTGACCGAGATGATCGCCGCCCGGCTGCCCGCCTCCGACTTCTTCACCGTCCGGGTGGAGCTGCGCGGGGCCGCGCCCAACGCGCCGATCCACCGGCAGATCGACGAGGGCCTGCGGTCGGTCCTGCACGACGACACCTCCTGGCGGGAGCTGGCCGACGCGGCCGAGGGGGCGCTGCCCGTGGTCATCCTGGACGGGTTCGACGAACTGCTCCAGGCCACCGGGGTGGACCGCTCCGACTACCTGGAGCAGGTGCAGGAGTTCCAGCGGCAGCAGCAGGCGCTCGGGCAGCCGGCCGTGGTCATCGTGACCGCCAGGACCGTGGTGGCGCACCGGATGCGCTTCCCCGCCGGGTGCCCGCTGATCCGGCTGGAGCCGTTCGACGAGGCGCGGGTCGCCCGGCTGGCGGGGGTCTGGAACGCCACCAACGCCGAGGCGCTCGCCGCCGCCGGGCTGGCCCCCGCGCGGCCGGAGTCCCTGATGGCCTACCGCGAGCTGGCCGAGCAGCCGCTGCTGCTGATGATGCTGCTGGTCTACGACGGCAGCGGCAACGCGCTGCAGCGGGCGGAGGGGGCGCTGTCCCGGGGGTCGCTCTACGAGGAGCTGCTGGCGATGTTCGCCCGCCGGGAGATCACCAAGCACCGGCCGCACCTGAACGGCGCCGACCTGGAGGAGGCCTGCGACGCGGAGCTGCGCCGGCTGGAGATCGTCGCGATGGCGATGTTCGCCCGGCACCGGCAGACCGTCTCCGCCGAGGAGCTGGAGCAGGACCTGCGGGTGCTCTTCCCCGACGCGGCGGTCCGCCCGGACGACGCCCAGCTGCACGGCGCGATCAGCGACGCCGAGCAGGTGCTGGGCCGGTTCTTCTTCGTGCACGAGTCCCAGGCCCGGCAGCGGGACCGCACCGCGAGCGTCTACGAGTTCCTGCACGCCACCTTCGGCGAGTACCTGGTCGCCCGGTTCGTCGCCGGCACCCTGGACGACCTGGTCGCCGACCACGCCCGGGAGCGCCGCCGCCGGTTCGCCCGGCCGCTGGACGACGGGCTGCTCTACGCCATCGCCTCCTTCGCGGCGTTCTCCGGGCGCGCCCCGGTGGTGGAGTTCCTGGAGGAGCTGCTGCACCGCAGGTTCGACGGCGACCCGGGGCTCCGGGAGGACTACGCCGACCTGCTGCTCTCGCTGTACCAGGCGGCGCCGTTCCCGAGCGGGAACCGCAGCTTCACCGGGTACGCCCCGGCGCGGGCCACCGTGGTCTACCGGCAGGCGGCCTACTCCGCCAACCTGGTGGTGCTGCTCGTCTGCTGCGCCGACGAGCTGGACATGGAGACGCTGTTCCCCGAGGCCGGGACCGACGCGGCCTGGACCGAGTGGCGGCGGCAGGCGTGGCTGTGGCGGAGCCTGCAGCACGACGAGTGGCACGGCTTCGTCGACACGGTCCGCGTCCGCTACCTGGGCGGCATGGACGGGCCGGTGAGCGCGGTGGTCTCCCGGGAGCGGGGCGGCCCGGTCAACCTGGGCGAATGCGTGGGGTTCGAGATCCGGGCGGAGGGCCCGGGGAGCAACGACGTCCTGGACCCGTACCGGATCGAGCTGCCCGAGGGGACGGTCACCTCCAAGCTGCTGCGCAGCGTCGCGGTGCGGGCCATCGGCAGCGCGGCGCGGATGATGCTCATGTTCGGCCCCTACCTGCGCTACGTCGGGGACGACCTGCTGGCCTGGTACTCCGACCCGGAGGACCCGGGCATCTCCTGGAGCGAGTCGCACGACGTGCTGCTGCTGCGGCTGTCACCGCCCGCCAAGGACCCGGAGGGGCGCCGCACCGCCTTCCGCCGCCTGCTCGGCACCAGTGCGCTCGGCCGTCTGGAGCTGCTCGCGCTCCGGCAGGCGGCCGAGGACCTCGAAGCCCTCGAAAGGGGGAACTTCGATCTCGACCGCGTCGATCTCGAGCGCCTGGTCGCGAAGTACCTGTCCGAGGTCGAATCGCTGGTCCACGGCCCGCTGCTGTCGCGGTCCGCCCTGAGCACCGCCCTGGACCGGCTGGAGCCCTTCCTCGGGCGGTCCCGCCCTTCCCCCGGGGACTTCTCCGAGGCCCGCGGGCGCATCCTCGACCTGGCCGCCGGGAACGGAGCGGACCCCGCCGCCCCCGGCGAACGGCCGCACCGGCGCCCGAGCACGCACGAGCAGAGCGACCACCAGGGCTCCTACTCCTCGCTGTCCTGAGGACCCCGCCCGCGGAGCAGAATGGCCCCATGGACGGAACCGATCTTCAGCACCTGCGCCGCTGCGTCGAACTGGCCGAGGAGGCCCTGGAGGGCGGGAACTCGCCCTTCGGGTCGGTCCTGGTCTCCGGGGACGGCCGGGTGCTGGCCGAGGGGCACAACGAGGAGGCCGGCGGGGACGCCACCCGGCACCCGGAGTTCGCGCTGGCCAGGTGGGCGGCGGAGAACATGTCGGCGGAGGAGCGCGCCGCCGCGACCGTCTACACCTCCGGGGAGCACTGCCCGATGTGCGCGGCCGCGCACGGCTGGGTGCGGCTGGGGCGGATCGTCTACGCCGCCTCCACCGAGCAGCTGACCGGCTGGCTGGACGGGTTCGGGGCGGAGCGGGCCCCGGTCCGGCCGCTGCCGGTCGGGGACGTCGCCCCCGAGGTCGCGGTGGAGGGCCCCGCCCCCGAGCTGGCCGATGAGGTGCACGCCCTGCACGCCCGGTTCCACGGCGCCGGGTGAGCGGTCCCGCCGCCGGCCGGAGGGGGCCGCGCCCGTTCCCGGGGCGCGGCCCTCCCCGGTTTCCCGGTCGCGCCCGGGTCTGCCAGGATGCCCCGATGAGCACTTCGGACGAGGCTTCGAACGGCGTCCCGGACGACGCCGGCGACGCTCCGGACACCGCCCGGACCACCGTACGGCGGGCGGACGAGGAGGACCTGCCGCTGCTGGAGCGGCTGGGCCAGTTGTACATGCACGACCTGTCGGAGTTCCGGGGGAGGCTGCCGGAGGCCGACGGCGGGTTTCCGTTCCCCCGGCTGCCGCTGTTCTTCACCGAGCCGGGGCGGCGGGCCTACCTGATCGAGGTGGGCGGCGCCCCGGCCGGGTTCGCGCTGACCCGGCCGCTGGACGACGGGACCGAGTCGATCGGCGAGTTCTTCGTGGTGCGGGCGGTGCGCCGGCTGGGCGTGGGCCGGCGGGCCGCCGAGGACGTGCTGAGCCGGCGGCCGGGGCGCTGGGGCGTGGCGTTCCAGGAGGAGAACCCCGGCGCGGCGCGGTTCTGGCGGGAGGTGGCCGCCTCGGTGGCGGTGGACGGCTGGGACGAGGAGACCCGGCCGGTCGCCGGGCGCCCCGAGCTGCCGCCGGACGTGTGGATCTTCTTCGAGACCGGCCGGAGGGGCGCCTCAGGGCGGCGCTGAGCCCGGTTCGCCGTGCCGGCGCCGGTGAGCGGAGGAGCCCGTGTCTCGGGCGCTCCGCCCTCCGGGCCGGGAGCGGTGCCGCGCGGGCGCACGCGCCTCCGGGCGGAACACGGCCGCCGCAGGCGGCTCCCCGGCGGCGTCCGCCCGCAGCCGGGCGGGCCCGGCGGATCGGCCTCCGGAGCGGGCGGGCAGGGCGGCCGGCCCCGGCTCCGCCAGGGCGTTGAGCCGCCAGGGCCACCACCCGCCCGCGACGGCGCCCCGGGGCTTCGGGCGCCGGACCAGGGGGCGGCCTCTCTGCAAGGCGGCCACGGCGGGAGCCGGCCGGGGCCGGCACGGCCGGATTCGCGGCGGTGGGCATCCTGCCCGAAGCGGCTCAGGCCGGCAGGGCGTCTCCCGCCCCGCCCCTTCCCCAGCCGGCGGCGGAGGCCGCGATCCGCAGCCGGGCCCGCCGGGGCACCGGGCGAGCAGGAGCCCGGCCCGCGACCGCACGCGTTCGGCGGCGCTCCAGCGCATCGGACGGGGCCCGAGAGGCGGCCGCGACGGGCCGGGCGAAGGAGCACTTCCCCGCCCCGCCCCTTTCCCGCCGCCTCCGCCGCTACCTCCAGTCGCCGGTGCCGAGGACGACGCCGTGGTCGGTGAAGACGTCCGGGTCGCCCTCCTCGAAGGCGGTGCCGGCGGCGACGGCGCCGCCGCCGGGGACGCTCGCCAGCGCGGTGATCGACAGGTCGTACTTGCCGCCGTCCACGGTGTGGCGGGTGGTGGTGCCGTCCGCGGCGCGGTGCACGAAGACGGGGTTCCAGCCGCCGTCCTCGATCCACAGGCCGCCCTCGCCGTCCTCGGCGACCGCGACGTAGGACCCCTCGGCCTCGCCGTCGGTCTCCACGGTCCAGGACTCGCCGTCGTAGTGGCCGATGAGCGGCCGGTAGTGGTTCTTCTCCTCTCCGTCCTTCCAGAAGACGTGGCCGACCGCCCACACGTCGTCGGCCGCGAGCGCGACCACGTCGTCGAAGACCGCGTTGGCCTCGCCGCCGGGCAGCTCCACCGCGGGCACGTCCATCGGTGTCCACTCGGTGCCGTTCCAGCGGTCCGCCCCGGGCTGGTCGCCGTCGGCGCCGACCGCGAAGACGTCGTCCTCGGCGACGGCGGACAGCGCCCGGTCCACGGTGGGGGCGGGGTAGTCGCGCCAGATCTCGCCGTCGAAGAAGGCCGCCCGGTCCCAGCCGTCGACCGGCCGGGAGAGCATCCACACGGCGTCGGAGGAGGCGGCCTCGATGTCGGTGGGCCGCAGCGCCGGGTCGAGTTCCACGGCCGACCAGGAGGAGCCGTCGTAGTGCAGCGCCGAGGCGCCGTCCTGCGGGGAGGTTCCGGCCGCCCACACGTCGTCGGCGGAGGCCGCGTCGGCGGCGGTGGGGACCACCGTCCAGCCCTCCGGGACGGGCTCCCGGGTCCACTCCGAGCCGTCCCAGCGGTGGATCCGGGTGGCGCCGTCGCTCTGGGCCTCGTCGTCGCCGAACGCCCAGACCGCGTCGGGGCCGGCGGCCGCGACGGCGTCGAACGAGCCGCCGGCCTCCCCCGATCCGTGGACCTGCTCCCAGGCGGACTGCGCCTGGGCGGGGGCGGCGGCCGCCGCCAGGGCGAGCCCGGCCATCGCGGCCGTCCCCGCCGCGAGCATCGGTCGTGCCTCGGCACGTCGCGTCATCGCTTCACTCTCCAGTTCGCCTGCCGACCGTCGCTCCGCGCGGATCGCGGATCTTCGGTTGGGACGTCCGAAGAAGGCGTCCTGTTGTCCTCTGGGAGCCGAAAACCCCCGATTCTTCGGGGTTTCCGGCCGCGGACCGACGCGCCGCCGACCGGGGCGGAGCGGTCAGCCCAGCACCCGGCCCAGGAACGCGGACAGGTTGGCCCTGGTCCGCTCGATCTGCTCGGCGGTGGAGAGCGACTCGTCGAGCCGGCCGCCCGCGCCGGGGGTCTTCAGGCCCCGCACGTACAGCGAGCAGTCCAGGTCGGTGCAGGCGTACAGGCCGACGGAGTTGCCCTCGCGGCCGCTCTTGCCGGCCTTGCGCGCGGTCATCAGGGAGACCCCGCCGGAGGGGTGGGTGGTCAGGCAGAGCGAGCAGAGGCTGCGGTGCAGGAAGTTGCGCCTGCGCCGGGCCGGGGAGCCGAAGGCGACGCCGACCAGGCGGCCGCCGTGCTCGGCGACGAGGTGGCCGCGCTCGGGCGATCCCGGGTCGCGCCAGCCGAGGAAGTCCAGGTCGTCCCAGGACGTGTCGGGCAGGTCGCGCGGGAGCGGGGCGCGCCCGGCCTCCCCCTTGGAGCAGTTGACGAACGAGGAGCGGATGTCCTTCTCACTGAGCGGTCTCATGCCTCCGGACGCTAGCGCCGCCTAGGTATCCTAGGCAAAAGGTTATTCCCCCTAGGCGAACGGATACGGAGGTGGCAGCGTGCCCCGTGCCGGACTGACGACCGAGCGGGTCGTGGCGGCCGCGGCCGACATGGCCGACGAGGCCGGGCTCGACGCGGTCACGATATCGGCGCTGGCCCGCAGGTTCGGCGTCAAGGACGCCAGCCTCTACTCGCACGTGGCCGGCGTGCGCGACCTGCGCACCCGGATGGCCCTGCTCGCCTCGCGCGAGCTGGCGGACCGGCTCGGCGGGGCCGTGCAGGGCCGGGCGGGCAGGGACGCGCTCAAGGCCTTCGCCGACGCCTACCGGGGGTTCATGCTCTCCCATCCGGGCCGGTACGCGGCGATGCAGATCCGGATCGACCCGGACGCGGCCGCCGCCGGGGCGGGCGCCGACGCCGACGGGCCCCGCCGCGTGGTCGAGACCACCGGCGCCCTGTTCCGCGGGTACGGGCTGAGCGACCCCGACCTGACCGACGCGGTCCGGCTGGTGCGCAGCACTTTCCACGGCTACGCCTCCCTGGAGGCGATCGGCGGCTTCGGCCACCCCCGCGGCGTCCAGGACTCCTGGGAGCGCACGGTCGACGCGCTGGACTTCCTGCTCCGCAACTGGCCCCGGGCGGGGTAGCCGGCGGCGCACCTCCCACGGCGCCCACCGCCGGCACCCCGCGGACACGGGGGGCGGAGGCGCGGGGACGCAGGTGGGGCGAGGGCGCAGGGGCGCGAAGGGCCCGGAACGGCGGGGCCGGCACCCGCCCCGGCCACCCCGGGCCCCCGGTCCGATGAGGATCCCGGGGTTCCCCTTCTCCCCCCGCCTCCCCCGCCGACGAGCGGACACCACCGCAGGCAGACGGGAAGAGACCGGCCCGCACAGGAGCACGCCCCCGCCGGCCGCCCCTCCCCCGGTGATCCCGGCGTTGCGGAGGGCGGCCGGGCGCCCGGATGCCCCCGCAGCTCCGGGATCACCGCTGCGGAGGGCGGCCGGCCCCGCGGGCGGCCGGGGGCACCGCCGGCGCCGGTCCGAGGCCGGTCTGGCGCCGATCCGGCGCCGGTCCTCCCCCGCGCGGGGGAGCCGGTCCGGGCGATACCGCTCCCGGGGCGGAGCCGCGGAAGCGGCGGCGAGGCGAGACTGGGGCCATGACCGCCTCCGGCTCCCCCTCGGCCCCGGACACGCCGCGCACCCGGGGCCTCGTGCGCGCCGCCGGACTGCTCGCCGCCGCGCACTGGCTCTTCTACACCGCGGAGAAGACCTACCTGGCCGCGATCGGGCGGCTCGGCATGGTCGGCTCCCCCGATCCGCCCGCCTCGGCCTACCAGGAGATCCCGGACGTCTCCGCGGCCCAGCTGGGCAACGCGGCGGTCGGCGCGCTGGCCGCCGCCATCGTGATCCTGGCGATCACCCGCGCCGGGCGGCTCGTCCCCCGCCCCGTCCTGCTCGGCGCGCTCCTGCTGATCACGCTCGCCACCGCCGGCGCCGTCGCCCTGGTGGCCCCGCACGCCAATTGGGCGCACCTGGCCCTGTCCGCGGCCGGCGCGTGCGCCGCCGCGTACCTCGCCTACGCCTCCTTCCGCCGCCTCCCGGGCACGGCGCACGGGCCGGCGGATCCCTGACGGCCGCAGGCGGCCCCGGCTCCCGCCCTTCGGCGGCCCCTCGGGGCCCTCCTCCGTTCGGAGCCCCGCCTCAGCCGGCCGCGAGCACCGGGAAGTGCCGCCGCCACTCCGGGGCCGGACGCGGAGCGGGCCCCGTCCACGCCTCCCGGCACGGCGGTCCTTCCCGGTGGGCCTCGCGGGGCAGGTATCCGTCGAAGAGCGATCTGCTGCCGAAGCTCCTGTCGAGGAGCCTGGCGCAGTGCGAGACGGGCGAGACCTCTTCCGGGGGCGCCTCCCGGTAGGCGCCGGCCTCCAGGACGAAGGCCCTGCCGTTCGGGAAGTCGACGCCGCAGGCCGCCCGGAGCCCGCCTCCCGCGCACAGCGCCGCGTACTCGTGGGAGAGGGTGCCGCCGAACGCGGAGTCCTCGATCAGCACGACGGGCGCGGCCAGGCTGAGCAGGGAGGCCAGCCGGAGGTCGGTCTCATCGAAGGCGTCGAGCGGGTCCGGGTCCGCGGGGACTCCCGCGGCGGCCCGCCAGGCGCCGGGGTCGGCGACGTCGAGCGCCCTCTCCTCCACGGCGAGCGCGCCCCCGGTGCCGTACTCCAGCTCCCATGGCGACGGGAGCACCCACCCCTTCGGCCATCCGGGGCCGCCGGTGCGCAGGACGTGCCCCGAACCGCCCGGGATCACCGTGTCGAACAGAGCCAGCACGCCGGAGTCGAGCGTGAACACGCAGCTGAGGTCGGAAGCCATCCGGGGATGGTGGCACGCCCCGGGCGGGTACCGCACTCCGATTACGGCGGGGTGCGGCCCGTCCGGGCCCCTCCGGGACCGGGCGGCGCTGCTCCCCGGAGCGGCACCGCGCCGCTCCCGGCGGGGCGGATCCGCCCTCCGCCGCTTTCACGGCGGGCGCGGTCGCGGCAGGGCGGCGGTCCCGGCCCGCCGGTCCTCTGCGAGGACTCCCGCCCCGTCCTCGAAGGCGGCCGGAAGAGCCCGGGCCGGCGGCCTCGCCGCCATCCTCATCCTCGCCAACGCGATCGCGGTCCCCGCCGGGCTGCCCACCACCGGTGCCGGACCCGGCGAGGTCTCCGCCTTCTTCGGCGGGCAGAGCGGCGCCGCCGGGCTCTCCGCCGCGCTCGCCCCGGCCGCCTGGATACTGGCCGTGCTGTTCGGCGCCGGAGCGGTCGCCGCGATGCGCCGGGCCGAGCGCGAGCGGAGCGAGACCCGGCCCCTGGTCGGCTCCGCCGGCCTGCTCCTGCAGAACGGCGCGTTCGCCGTGGTCGTCTCGGCCCGGCTCGCCCTGGGGACGACCGGGGGCGACGCCTCCGCGGCCGCCGGGCTGTGGGCGCTGCACGAGGCGGTGTCCACCCTCAACGGCACTTTCCTGGCACTGGCCCTGATCGGGCTGTCCGTCGGCGGCCTGCGCACCGGGCTGATCCGCCCGTGGCACGGCACGCTGGGGCTGGTGTCGGCGGCGCTGCTGTTCGCCTCGGCCGCCCTCGCCCCGCTGATCGTCGGCGGGGACGGGCCGCTGGGCCTGCTGGGGCCGGTCGGCTGGCTGATGTGGGCGCTCTGGCTCTTCGGCTACGGCGCCGCGCTGCTCCGGCCCGCGGCGCCCCGGGCCGCGCAGCCGGTCGCCGCCTGACCTCCGCCGCCCGCCGCGGTCTTGGCGGCGCTCTCGGGCGGGAACCATATCGGCAGTAGGCCGGAGGGCCCGTCCGCGTCCCGGTGGCGGGGTGCGCCCTCCGGTGCGGCAGGGGGAAGGTCCGATGGAGGCAGCCGAGCGGATCGTCGCGGACCTCGGCGACATCGCCCCGGACGCGCTGGAGCTGGCCGGCGGAAAGGCCGTCAACCTGGGGATCCTGATCCGGGCCGGGCTGCCGGTGCCGCCCGGGTACTGCCTGACCACGGCCGCCTACCGGCGGGCCGTCGGCTCGGCGCTGGACGGGGTGGTCGGCGAGCTGGCCGCGGCGGCGCCCGCCGATATCGCGGCCCTGGACGAGCTGGCCGGGCGCGCCCGGGCGCTGGTGCTGGCCGCGCCGGTCCCGGAGGAGGTCGCCCGCGCCGTGCGGGAGCGGGAGGACGGCGGACCGGTCGCGGTGCGCTCCTCGGCCACCGCCGAGGACCTGCCGCAGGCAAGCTTCGCCGGCCAGCAGGACACCTTCCTGAACGTGGCCGGCGCCCCGGACGTGCTGGAGGCGGTCCGCCGCTGCTGGGCGTCGCTGTGGACCGACCGCGCCGTCGCCTACCGGGCCGCCAACGGGATCGACCACGCCTCGGTCCTCCTGGCGGTGGTGGTGCAGCGGATGGTGCCCGCCGAGGCCGCCGGGGTGATGTTCACCGCGGACCCGGTCGCCGGGACCCGGAACCGGGTGGTGATCGAGGCCGCCCCCGGCCTGGGCGAGGCGGTGGTCTCCGGGGCCGTCGACCCGGACCGGTTCACCGTGGACTCCGCCACCGGGCGGATCCTCCGGCGCCGGCCCGGGGCCCGGGAGGTCCCCGAGGGGGTGGAGGAGGTGGAGCCGGGCGGCGCGGGAACGGACCCCGGCGGAAGGAGGCGGAGCGCCGCGCTTCCCCAGGGGACGGAGCCGGGCGGGGCGGCACCGCCCACCGGCCGGAAGCAGGGCGGTACGGCCCCCGAAGAGGCAGGCCAGAGCGGTACGGCCCCCGGCCTCCCGGAGCGGGGTGGGACGGTCCCCGGAGGGGCGGAACGGGGCGGGGCCGCGGTGGCCTCCGATGCCCCGGAGCAGGGGGGCGGCTCCGGGCGGGGGTCCGCGCTCTGCCTCGACGACGGGCAGGTGCGCGCGCTGGCCCGGCTCGGCGAGCGGGTGGAGCGGCTCTACAGCGCCCCGCAGGACATCGAGTGGGCGATCGGCCCGGACGGGGCTCCGCGGCTCACCCAGGCCCGCCCGATCACCACGCTCTTCCCGGTCCCGGTGCGCCGGGCGCCCGGCGGCGGCCTGCGCGTCTACTTCAACTTCAGCCTGGCCCAGGGGGTGCAGCGGCCGTTCACCCCGATGGGGATCGAGGCGTTCCGGCTGATGTCGGCGGGGGTGGCCCGGCGGCTCGGGTTCCGCGTCGACGACCCCCGGGACGGCGCGCCCGCGGTGACCGAGGGCGGCGGCCGGCTGTTCATCGACGCCACCGAGGCGCTGTGCAGCTCGCTGGGGCGGGCCGTGCTGCCCCGGTTGATGGACATCATGGAGGCCCGCTCGGCGGAGGTGTTCCGCGCGCTCGCCGGCGACCCGCGCTTCCCGCTGCGGTACCGCTCGCCCCGGCCGGTGCTGCGCCGGGTGGTGCCGGCCGCGGTGCGCGGCGGGGCTCCGGGGGCGTTCGCCCGCGCCCTGGCCGACCCGGCGGGCACCCGGGCGCGCGCCCTCCGGCTCACCGAGGAGGTGCGGCGGCGCTCCGCCGTGCCGCGGACCACCGACCCGGTCCGGCTGCTGGACGATGCCGAGCGCCTGCTGGTGTCGGTCCTGCCGGTGGTGATGGTGCGGAGCGGGCCGGTGCTGATGGCGGCCGGGGCCGCGCTGCTGGCCGCGGTCCGGCTGCTCGGCCCCCGGCTGCGCCCGGGGGAGGTCGCCGAGGCGCTGCAGGGCGTGCCGCACAACGTGACCACCGAGATGGACCTGGCGCTGTGGCGGCTGGCCGAGCGGGTGCGCGCGGTGCCGGCCGCCGCCGGGGCGCTCCTCGGCGCCTCCCCGGAGGAGTCGGCCGCGCGGTACCGGGAGGGGTCGCTGCCCGAGCCGCTGGCGTCCGGGCTGGACGGCTTCCTCGCGGTGTACGGCCACCGCGCGGTCGCCGAGATCGACCTGGGCTCGCCGCGCTGGTCGGAGGAGCCACGGCACGTCCTCGGGGTGCTCGGCAACTACCTGCGGTCGGAGGACCCGGCGGCGGCGCCCGGCACCCGGTTCGCCGCGGGGGCCGCGGCCGCCGAGGCCCGGGTGGGGGAGCTGGCCGGGCGGGCCGGCCCGGTGCGGGGACCGCTGGTGCGCTTCGCCCTGGGCCGGGCGCGCTCCCTGGTGGGCCTGCGCGAGCTGCCCAAGTTCACCGTGGTGCTGGCGCTCACCGGGGCGCGGTACCGGCTGCTGGAGGTGGGGGCGGCGCTGGCCGCGGAGGGGGCCCTGGACCGCGCCGAGGACGTGTTCTTCGTGACCCTGGCCGAGGCGCGCGCCGGGCTGGCCGGGGCCGACCTGCGGGAGGCGGCCGCCCGGCGCAGGCGGGCCCACGGCCGCGAGTCGGCCCGGCGGCGGCTGCCCCGGGTGATCCTGTCCGACGGCACCGAGCCGGAGGCGGTGGCGGCCCCGCTGCCCGCGTCCGGCTCCGCGGTGGTCGGCGTCCCGGCCTCCCCGGGGACCGCGTCCGGGACGGCCCGGGTGCTGCTCGACCCGGCGGGCGCCCGGATCGAGCCGGGCGAGATCCTGGTCTGCCCCTCCACCGACCCGGGCTGGACGCCGCTCTTCCTCACCGCCGGCGGCCTGGTCATGGAGATGGGCGGCGCCAATTCGCACGGCGCGGTGGTCGCCCGGGAGTACGGCATCCCGGCGGTGGTGGGCGCGGCGCACGCCACCGGGCTCATCCCCGACGGCGCCCGCGTCACCGTGGACGGCACCTCGGGGACGGCCGCCCTGGAGGAGGGCGCCTGACCCGCCGGGCGCTCAGGCCGCGCCGGTGGCCGCGCGGACCAGGGCCGGGACCGTGTCGGCGATGGGCCCGCGCAGTACCGCGGCGGCGAGGTCGTCGTAGGGGGTGGGCTCGGCGTTGGCGATGACCAGCGGCGCGCCGTGCTCCAGGGCGACGCCGCACAGCCCGGCGGCCGGGTGGACGGTCAGCGAGGTGCCGATCGCCAGGAACACGTCGGCGCCGGCGGCGGTGGCGGCGGCCGCCTCCAGCACCTCCGGGTCGAGCATCTGCCCGAAGGAGACGGTGGCGGTCTTCTGCACGCCGCCGCACTCCGCGCAGTGCGGGTCGGACTCCTCGTCCAGGCGGGCCAGGACCTCCGGGGTGGGCGTGCGCCGGCCGCAGGAGGTGCACTCCACCTCGTGGATGGTGCCGTGCACCTCGATGACGCGCTCCGCGGCGACGCCGCCGGCCTGGTGCAGGCCGTCGATGTTCTGGGTGACCAGGCCGAGCAGGCGGCCGGAGCGGTCCAGTTCGGCCAGCGCCCGGTGGGCCGCGTTGGGCTCGGCGGTCCAGGCCGGGGCGGCGCGCCGCATCAGCCACACCCGCCGGCGCACGTCGACGTCGCCCATGTAGGTGTCGTAGTCGAAGAGCGCCGCCGCCCCGGGGTCCCGGGTCCACACCCCCTGCGGGCCGCGGAAGTCGGGGATCCCGGAATCGGTGGAGATCCCCGCCCCGGTCAGCACGCCCACCCGCTCGGCCCCGCGGATCAGCGCCTCCGCCTCCGCGAGGCCCGCCTCCAGTGGCATGGGCCGATCACCGCCCTTCCGACGCGCCGTCCGGCGGCGCCGCCGGGGCCGCGCCGCCGCTCCACCGGGACATTGTGCCAGTGCCCGCCGCGCCCCGGCGGCCCCGGCGAGCGGTCGTCTCCCGTCACCCCCTGCGCATCCGGTAGGCGCGCTGGCGGCAGGCGCGGGAACAGTAGTCGCGCGGCCGCCCGGTGGCCGCCGCCGCGACGGGCTCCCCGCACACCTTGCACCCTGTTTCGTCACGCGTTTGGTCACGCCCTTCGCTGCGGACGAGCATCTCCACCCCGTCCAGGACCCGCTGCAGGCCGAACTCGAACGGGTCCGGCGGGGCGTCGTAGGCGCCGTTGCGGTACAGCCGGGTCAGCACCGGATAGCGGTCCATGTGCGCGAAGAGGGAGTCCCGGCCGCTCCACCACTCCTCGTGCCCGACGCCGCTGCGCTCCTCGGCGCGGGACCGCTCCGCCTCCTGGCGGGCGGCGCTATCGACGAAACCCCCGACCAGCGTCACCACCGCCACCACCTGGGCGGGCGGCAGCCCGGTCGGCTCGACGGCGGCCAGCGCGCGCTCGAACAGGGCGACCGCGTTGGGGCCGGGGATGCGCCGCTCCTCGGGCGCCTCGGAGAGCCAGGGGTGCCGGCGGCGCAGCGCGATCCCGGAGCGCGCCCAGGCCTCCAGCGACTCCCGCCAGCCGCTCCCGCCCGCGGGCGCCTCCCCGCCGCCCTCCTCGGGGGCCAGCACCGCGTCGCACATCAGCGCCACCAGCTCGGCCTTGCCGGGCACGTGCCGGTAGAGCGACATCACGGTGACCCCGAGCTCCCTGGCGACGCGCCGCATGGAGACGGCGGCCAGCCCCTCGGCGCCGGCCACCCCGATCGCGGTGCGCACGACCAGCCCGGCGCTCAGCCCGCGCCGGGCGCCCTCGCCCCAGAGCAGCTCGGTGCTGCGCTCCGGATCCGCCATCTTGACCCCCTTCCGGTATGCACTGTATATCAAAGGTCTACAGTGCATACCTCGTTGAAGGGACGACCCCCATGTTCTTCGTCGATCCGTCCGGAGACGACTCCGGCCCGGGGACGGCCGAGCGGCCGTTCGCCACGCTGGAGCGGGCCCGCGACGCGGCCGGTCCGGGCGACACGGTGGTGCTCCGCGGCGGTGTGCACCGCCTGGACCGGACGCTCCGGCTCACCGGCGCCGACTCCGGCGTCACCTACCGGGCCCACGGCTACGGGACCGCCGAGCAGGAGGAGGTGGTGATCAGCGGCGGCCGCCCGGTCACCGGGTGGCGGGAGGGGCCGGGCGGGACCCTGCTGGCCGGTTCGCCGGGGCCGGACGTGCGCCGGCTCCGCATCGGCGGGCGCACCGCAGAGCGCGCCTCCGTCCCCATCGAAGGCGGCTTCACCAGGACCGCGACCGGATACCGCTTCGACGACCCTGCGGTCGCGGAGTGGGGCGACGGGGTGGAGTTCGTCTACCGGGGCGTCTACCCGTGGTCGGAGGCGCGCTGCCCGGTCGCGCGGATCCGCCGGGACGGCGGGGCGGCCTGGGTCGAGATGGCCCGGCCCGCCTTCGAGCGCGCCGCGCGGCTGTACCGCTCGGTCGGCGACTGGGACGGCCAGGGGGTCCGGGAGCACAGCGGCGCCGACTCCCCCACCACCGCCGAGAACAGCCCCGCGTTCCTGACCGAGGGGACGTTCGCGCTGGCCGGCGGAGTCCTGCACTACCTGCCGATGCCCGGAGAGCGGCCCGACGGGGCGGTCGCACCGGTGCTGGAGACCCTGCTGCACGTCCAGGGCGCCCGCGACGTCTCCTTCCTCGGCATCGGCTTCGCCGATGCGGCCTGGTCCCGCCCCGGCTCCCCCGGCGGCTTCCTGCACTACCACGGCAACGGCCACTACGACGGCGGGGCGCTGGTCCGGGTCGACGTGTTCGAGGGGGCGCACGTCACCGTCCCCGGCGACCAGGAGTCGATGCCCGGCAACGTGCTCGTCGAGGAGTCCTCCCGGATCACCCTGGAGGGCTGCCGGTTCACCCGGCTGGGCGCGGTCGCCGTGGAGTTCCGCGGCGCCGGGGAGGACAACGCGCTGCGCGGCTGCGAGATCGACGACGTCTCCGGCGGCGGCGCGGTGGTCGGCGGGGGCGCGGTGCGCCACCGGGTGGAGGCCAACCGGATCCGCCGGGTCGGCCGGGAGTACCGCGGCTCGCCGGCCGTGCTGGTGGACGAGGGCACCCGGGACACCGTCGTCGCGCAGAACCTGGTCGCCGAGGCCCCGCACGCGGGCATCGTGGTCTACGGCGGGCGGGGCGCCCAGGTGCTGGGCAACCTGGTGCACGACACCATGCAGGTGCTGGCCGACGGCGGCGGCATCTACCTGTCCGGGCCCCAGGGCGGCTCGTACGCCGACGGCGCCCTGGTCCGCGGGAACGCCGTCCTCGACACCGTCACCCCGTACAACTTCGGCCTCTACACCGACTACGGCGCCTCCTGGGTGACCGTGCAGGGCAACGTGGTGCGCCGGGCCGACGCCCCGGTGGCGCTGGAGGTGTCCCCGCCGCTGGAGCACGTCGCGTTCATCGGCAACTTCTGGGACGCCGACCCGGGCCCCGCCCCCGGCGGGGTGCTGCTCGCCGAGAACACCGCGCTGGAACCGGAGGCCTTCGACGCCGACCCGGCCGCCGCCGCCATCGTCGCCGCGGCCGGCCCGCCGGCCGGCCGCTGACCCGGCCCGGGGCACCGGGCGCCGCCCCCTCGCACCGGGGGCGGCGCCCGGTGCCCGGTGCGGGTAGGCAGGAGGGGAGAGGCGCAGTCCTCGGACCCGCCGGGCGCGGCCCGGCACCCCGCCGACCCAGGAGGCCCCCGTGCCGAACCCCGACACCCCCACGCCCGAGGCCGTCGCCGAGCTCTTCGCGCACATGCGCATCGACGACCAGGGGCCGCGCGAGTGCATCGCCTTCCTCGCCGAGGAGCTGGGCGAGCTGGCCAAGGCCGTCCGCACCGGCGAGCTCCCCGCGATCGCCGAGGAGATCGGCGACGTCGGGATCCTGCTGCACCGCATCGCCCTGCTGCACGGCATCGACGTGGACGAGGCGGTCCGGGCCAAAGCGGATCTGCGCCGGGCCCGCTACGACGCCGAGCGGGCGGGCGGCTGAGCGGGCGGCCCGGTCAGCGGAGCCCGGTGGCCCGCAGGAACCCGGCCGCCTGGCCCGCGACCAGCCCCGCGGTGGCGGCGGTGAAGGCCGTCCACAGCCAGGCCAGCCCGCCCGCGGCGGCCAGCGGGAAGGCCGCCGCGGCCAGCGCCCCGTAGCACAGCGCGAAGGAGTACAGCGTCGGAGAGGTCCGCTTCACCGCGATCAGCCCCATGCCGGGCAGCGCCTGGGCCGCGTCGGCCAGCACCAGCAGGAGCAGCAGCGGGAGCAGGGAGAGGACGAGCCCCTGCACCCGCGGGTCGGGGGTGAGCGCGCCGAGCAGCGGTCCGGCCGCCGCGGCGGTCGCCGCCGCGGTCAGCGCGACCGCCGGCAGCGCCACCGCCGCCCCGGCCAGCAGCGGCCGGCGGGCGGCTCGCGGTCCCCGGGCCGCGGCGGCGCGGGCCATGAACGGGACGGCCGCCTGCCCGGCCGCGGTCGCGGGCAGGAAGGCGAACCCGGCCAGGGAGGCCGTGATCTGGTGCGCGGCGGCCTCGGCCGCGCCCGCTCCCGCGGCCGCCATCACGAGCAGGCCGAGCACGCCGAACTTGATCAGCATGGTCGTGCCCAGCGGCAGGCCGACCCGGGCGATGCGCAGCACCGCGCGCCAGTCGGGCCGCCCGGGGCCGGAGCCGCCGCCCTCCTCCGCCACCGCGCGGCGGAGCAGCAGGTGGCCGGTGGCCGCCGCGGCGGCTGAGCCGAGCAGCATGCCGGCGCCGGCGCCGGCGGTGCCCAGCACGGGGAGCGGGCCGGCCCCCGGGACCAGGGCGAGGACGAGGGCGACCGAGAGCCCCGTCCCGACCAGGCCCGTCCGCATCGCCTCCCGGGACCGGCCCAGGGCGACGAGCAGGGTGGTGGCGCAGGACTGGAGGGAGGCGGCCAGCAGCGCGCACCCCATGAGCAGGGGGAGGGCGCCGAAGGCCCCGGCGGCCGCCTCCGCCGCGCCGGCGGCCGCGGCCAGCTCGGGCGCCGCGGTGACCAGGAGCCCGCCCAGGGCCCCCGCCGACAGGGCCAGCCAGGCGGCGTCGCGGACCACCGGGCCCAGTTCTCCCCCGCCGGCCTCGGCGATGAACGGCATCGATCCGCGCAGCGCGCCCTGGACGGCCATCAGCACCGGGTTGAACACCGCGGCGGTCAGCGCGTAGGCGGCCAGTGAGGAGGTCCCGGCGTGCCCCAGGGCGGCCGCGGCGGCCAGCACGCCGGCCACCCCGGCGGCCATGGACAGGTAGAGCGGGACGGCCTTGCCGAGGACCCCGCCTGCCAGCTCCGCGAACCCGGGGAAGGCCTCGGCCGCCCTTCCCGCGCCGGCGGGCGGCGTCCCGCGCTCCCCGGTCCTCCCGGCCATCCCACCGTCCCCGTCCGTCGCCCGCGTACCGACCGGGACCCTAGCCGCACAGCGCCGCGCCCCCGCCGCCGCCCCGGGGCGGCGGCCTCCCCCCGTCCGGCGATACCGCCTGCTCAGTGCCCCGGCCCGCGGGGCGCCTCCGCCCCTCCCGGCCACGGGCCCCGAATGGCCGGTTGAGGCCGCCCCGGGGCCTTGCCTTTCCGGAGCCGGCCGGGGCCGGGCGTCCGGAGGCGCTCCGGTGGGCGCGGGTGCGGTGATCGCGGGGGCCCGGGGATGCTTCCCGGCCTCTCCCGGAACCGCCCGCCGGAACGGGCGCACCGGTCGGAACGGCGGATTCCGGTCGCCCTTTCCCTCCCCCGCTCCCGGAGGAGGCCCCGGTGCCGGGAGTCGTGTGCTCCCCTTCGAAGGGTTCCGGCCCTCCGGCCGGAGGGCCGGGAGGATCGGGAGGACGGGAGGTCCGCGGAGAACCGGGGGCACCCCGTCCCGCCCCGGGCCGCCCGAGCGGGTCAGCGGAACGCCGCGGCGTTCTCCCCGGCCCAGTCCGCGAAGGTGCGCGGCGGGCGGCCGGTGACCTGCCGGACGGTGGGCAGGACGGTGCGGCCGGCCTCGGGGCGCTCGGTGGTCATGGCGGTGAAGAACGCGATGTCGTCCTCGCCGTAGCCCTCGGCGCGCCAGCCCCTCCGAAGCTCCTCGATGGAGAGCTCGTCCACCCGGACCGGCCGGCCCAGCACCTCGCCGAGGATGCGCGCCCTGTCCCGGACGGTCAGCGCCTGGGGGCCGGTCACCACGTGGGTGGCGCCCGCGTGGCCGCCCTCGGTCAGAGCGGCCGCGGCGACCGCGGCGATGTCCTCCTCGTGCACCATCGAGCTGGGCACGTCCACCGCGCCCTCCCGGATGACGCCCTCGGACCGGACCGAGCCGGCCCACTCCAGCGCGTTGGACATGAACTCCACCGGCGCGATGCGCGTCCACTCCAGGCCGCTGCCGGCCACCGCCCGCTCCACCGGCCCGGGCTCGACGGAGCCCATCAGCACCGTCACCCGCCCCACCCCGGCCCGGGCGGCCCCGGCCAGGATCCGCGGCGCGTCCTCCAGCGGCGCCTGGTCGTCGCCGGCGAAGGTGATCAGGTGCAGCGCGGTCGCCCCGCGCAGCGCCGGCCCGAGCGTCCCCGGGTCGGCGAGGTCGCCGCCGACGACCTCGACCCCCGCGGGGAACCGCGCCGCCCCGGGCCGCCGGGTCAGCGCGCGGACGGGGTGCCCGCCCTCGGCGAGCAGTCCCACCAGACGGCTCCCGACCTTCCCGGTCGCTCCGGTCACAAGGATCATGGCGTCCTCCCGATCATGCGTCCCCGCCCCGGTCGAGGCGGTCGAAAGGACGGTAGGCCGGATCGCGGACCTTTCCCGTCCTGGTTCAGCTCAGAGCACTGCCGGCTCGGGGAACCGGCCGCAGAGACCACTCCGCCCTCCAGGTCCGCGCTCCCCGCGAATCCGCCCCCCAGAAGAAGGGCCCGGCTTTGACCCGATCCGGCCAGGAACAGGGGTGGGCCAACTTCACCAGCAAAAACAATGCCGAAGCCAACAGGCCCCCTTTACCGCAACTTGATCCGACTTGCACATTTCGCTAAAGTCCACAACAGGGAAAGTGGGTAAATTTCACACAAAAGATCACAAGCCGGCAGCGAAGTCGACGCTTGAACGTGAAATGTCTTCGACTTCTCGGAGAAGCCAAGGCCGCGCATCAAACGCGAGGAGCACCCCCACACCATGTGCAACGGCATCACCTATTCCGTCCTAGGCCCCCTCACCCTGAGACAGGATGGGAACGATGTCCCCCTACCGACCCGCCGTTCCCGGATCACCCTCAGCCACCTCCTCGCCGACCTAGGCCGATATACGCACAAAGACGCTCTCCTCGAGTCACTCGACACGGGAAGGGAAAACCGGAGCGGCCACTCCCAGCTACACAAGGCCCTGAGTGAACTCAGAAAGACGGCAGTCCCCGTCGAACGGCACGGCGAGGCCTACCGACTCATCGCCGACCGCACCGACGTCGACTGCCATGTTTTCGATGACCTGCGCCGCCAGGGGGAGAAGCACGCATCCGATGAACGCCTAGACGAAGCAGCCGACTGCCTTTCCCGATCACTCTCCCTATGGAAGGGGAAACCTTTCTCTGAACTGGATTCACCCCACCTGGCAGCAAATTCTGATTTCTGGTGCGAGTTGCACGTATCCACCTTGGAAACCTTCATGGACGTACAACTTCGCCGTGGCCGCCACCGAGAGGTGATCGCCGACCTACGGAAGCTGACACGGCAGTACGAGCTCCGGGAGGCCTTCTTCGCGCAGCTGATGATCGCCCTCTACCATTCCTTCCGGATGAGCGAGGCGCTCATGGTCTTCGATGACCTGCGAAGCCGACTGCTCGAAACCTTGGGCACCGACCCCAGCCCGGACCTCCAGCTGCTCCGGCTGCGCATCCTCCGCCAAGAACCTGATCTACCCGCTTCCCGAGTGACCTGCACGAGTTAGGGATCACGCCATCACCTGCGACCCGGCGAAGCGGCGGTACAGCTCATCCGAGGCGAGCAGCTCACCATGCGTCCCCCGGGCCCGGATTCGCCCCCCTTCGAAGACGAGCACCTCGTCGGCGTCCACCACCGTGGACAGCCGATGTGCGATCAGAAGTACCGTCGTCTCTCCCGCGACCTCTGAGATCGTCTCCCGAAGCGCCTTCTCATTGGCTGCGTCCAGCTGTGAAGTCGCCTCATCGAGGAGGAGCAGCCGGGGCCTTCTCAGTAGCGCCCGGGCGATGGCGATCCGCTGCTTCTGCCCACCGGAGAGATTCACACCCCTGTGCCCGACGGGAGTCTCGACACCCTGCGGCAGCGCAGCGACGGTCTCGGCCAGCCGGGTCTTCTCCAGCACGCTCCACAGCTCGTCATCACCGGCGTCCGGGGCCGAATAGAGCAGGTTCTCCCGAAGGGTTCCCTGAAGCATCGGTGCGTCCTGCTCAACGTAGCCGATCTGCGCGCGCAGGCGATCCAGTGGCCACTCCCGGAGATCCGCGCCATCGAGCCGCACCGCTCCCCCGTCCGGGTCATAGAACCGTTCCAGAAGAGAGAATGCAGTGGTCTTGCCGCCGCCCGACTCTCCGACGAGCGCGACCACCGAACCGGCCCGGAACTCGAACGAAACCCCGTCCAGGACCCGTCCCGCCCCATAGCCGAAACGCACACCCTCGAAACCCCCTGAAGCCGGCCCCTCGGTCCGCGGTCGCTGAGCAGTGGCGCTCCCCGAAGAGGCCTCCTCAACCGGCAGGTCCTCCACCTCACGTATCCGCCGCACCGCGGCAAGACCCCCCTGCAGCTCTGTGACCCCCTGCACCAGTACGCCCAGAGGCTGCGCCATGTTGAAGAGATAGAGCAGGAAGGCGATCAGCGCCGAGACTTCCAGGTCTCCGCCGGCCACCCGAGCGCCGCCCACTCCGAGCACGGCCAGGAACGCCGTCTGGGTGGCCAGGCCCGCTGCCACCCGCGCCACCGCGGTCCACTTCGCGGTGGTCACGGTGTCGCTCATCGCGCGCTCCGCAGCGCGGTCGATCCGAGCGCTCTCCGCCTTCTCCGTCCCGCTCGCCTTCATGGTGCGGAAGGCCCCCAGCATCCGCTCCAGGCCTGACCCGATATCGCCGACCGACCGCTGCACCTTCTCTTGGGCGCGCGCGATCCGTGGCATGGCCGTGGCCGCGACACCGAGAATGGCAGAGAAGACCAGGACCGTGATCCCGAGGAGAACCACGTCGAGCAGCGCCATCAGCACCACGGCCCCGATGATCATCACGACCGCGTTGGCTGAATCGGCCACGGCGCGCGTCGCCACCCGGCTCAACAAGGTCGTGTCGGCCGTGACCCGGGAGATCAAGTCGCCTGGACGGTCGACCGCCTCCACCCGGAGCCGCACCAGGTGTCGGACCATCTGTCCACGGACCCGGCGCACGACCCGCGCCGCCATCCGTTCGAGCAGGTAGGCACCACCGGCGGCAAGAATCCCACCGAGTACCACCAGAACCGCGAGGGTCGCTACCGGCCCGGGGTCGAGCCCTCCCTCACCGACCGACTCGATGACCTGCTTCGCGACCATCGGCTGGGCCAAGGCAACCGCATTGCCCACCAGCCCCAGCGCAGCGCCGGCGAGCATGGTCCGCCAGTGCGGCCGCAGATGGCGCCAGAGTTCCCCCAGTTCACTCTGTCCTCGCACCGATACTCCGGTCCTCTCTCGCCGCACTGCGGCCTCCTTTCCTCGTTCGCCGGCAAAGGTTCAAGGATTCCCGGGCGCGGTCACCGCGCATCCGCGGCCCGCAGGGCCGACCGGGTCGCCGCCAGCGCGCCGAGCAGGGCCGCGGCCAGCCCTGTCGCGCCGAACGCGAGGAGCACCGCCGCCGGGTAGGCCCACAGCGCGGCTCCGAGGTCCCCACCGGCCATCGCCGCGGCCATCCAGCCTGTCGCGAGCCCGCCCAGCAGCCATGCCGGGACGACCGTGAGGGCCATCTCCCAGGAGACCATCCGGCTCAGTCGGGGCCCGGTCACCCCGATCCGGCGGATCGAGGCGAGCTCGGAGCGGCGGTCCGCGGCCGACAGTGCGAGGGCGTTGACCGAAGCGATCACCAGGAACCCTCCGACCATGGCGGTGGCCAGGGTGCCGAGGTTGTCGATCGCGCCCTGCCGCTCCTGGACGTAGGCGCGGAGGAACTCCTCGGGATCCTCGGCGGACGCCGTCCCTCGGTCGGCGACGGCGGCGGAGGCGGCCTCCGCCGCCCGGCCCGCCTCCTCCTCGCCGACCAGGATGTAGTCGTACCAGCCTTGCGGGGCTCCCCGGAGCGCCTCGGACGCGACGACGATCCCCTCTCCGCCGCCCTGGTCCCGTCCGAAGAGCGCGACCACCGGCAGCACCGTCGGCCGGGAGGCCCCAGCGGTCCGCACCTCCACCTCGTCGTTGAGTCCGATCCCGGCCTGGCCCGCATAGTCCGCGCCCAGGGCGACGCCCCGCCCCGCGTCGACGGAGGCGAGATCCCCCTTCACCTCGCCCAGGTCCAGCAGGGCGCCGGCCTGGCCGGTCACGATCGTCCCCCGGGTCACCTCCGGTGCGCCGCTCCCGCCCGAACCGACCGGGTCGGCATGCGCCCACAGCTCCCGCAGGCCGACCGCCGCTGAGACCCCGGCCGCCTCCTCCAGCCGCTCCCGGACCGGTTCCCCCAGGCCGGTATGGGCGTCCCGCACGATGGGAGTGCGCAGCACCTGGTCGGCGGCGAAGCGCTCGGCGACGTCCTGGGAGTTGCCGAGGGCGAAGAGCGGGAGGCCGGCCAAGGCCCAGCCTGCGATGGCGGTGCCCACCGCGATCGGCACCGCCGCCCCGGCGTAGCGCCGGTGGTGGAAACCGACGTTGGCGGCGGCGAGGTGCCCGGTGACCGGGGCCAGTCGGGAGAGCGCCGGGCGGGCGGCGCGGGCCGCGGCGTGGATCGCCCATGAGCCGAGCAGCCCCAGGCCGACGATGACCAGGCCACTGGCGATCATCCCGTAGGCCCCCCGCAGCATGGCCGGGACCAGACCGGCCATCCCGAGCGCCTGCAGGACCCCTGCGGCGGCGAGCAGCAGCACGCCGGTGATCCGGCCGGCCCGTCGGCGGCCCCGGGTCACCGGGACGGCGGCCTGGCCCGCCAGCACTTCCGCTGGACGGATGCGCAGCGCGGCACGGGCGGCGAACCAGGCGGCCGCCTGGCCGACGATCAGTGCGATCGCCCCGGCGAGCAGCAGGGCGCCGGGCCCGTAGTGCACCCGCAGCACCGGGCTGACCACCCCGATCGCCCGGAAGCCCTCCAATAGGAGGCGGGCGAGCAGCATGCCGGACAGCGCCCCCGCGACCACACCCGCGACGGAGAGCAGGAACGCCTCGGCCAGGCAGAGCAGCCGCACCTGCCCCGGGGTCGCTCCCACCGCTCTGAGCAAGGCGAACTGGGCGGCCCTGCTGCGTACCGAGGTGATCAGGGCGCCGCCGATCACGGCGACCGCCATGAAGGCCACGATCCAGATCAACATGGCCATGGCCTGCGCGGAGGCCCGGTGGTCGGGGAGCGCCCGCTCCATCTCGCCTCGCTCGGCGCCGGCGCCCACCCGGTAGGCGGGGACGCCCGAAGGGCTGTCCACGTCCCCGGCGAGGGCGGTTCGCAGGTGCTCGTCGAGCGCTGCCGCCACGGCGCCCGGATCGGCGCCGGGTTCCAGCCGCAGGCCGATGGCGTCGACCCGCCCCTCGCCCCGGTCGGCCAGCTCCGCCGCCCGCCGGTCGGTGAAGAACAGGGTGCGCTGGTACTCCGCCGGTCCGGCCTCCGCCTCCGCGATGCCGACCAGGCGGTGGCCGCGGACGGTTCCGGCGACCTCCACATCGACCCGGTCGCCGACGCCCGCTCCCGCCTCGGCCGCGGATTCCGCATCCAGGACGACTTCGTCGGAGGCGCCTGGCGCCCGGCCCTCCAGCAGTGTGAAAGGGGTGAGCCCGGCGCTGGACCAGCCGTGCCCGAAGCGGGCGGTGTCCTGCCAGTCGGCGGGAGGGGCGCCGTCCGCGCCGAGGACGAGGGCGGGGAAGGAGAGCTCCGGTACGGCCTCGGCCACCCCGGTCAGGGCACCGGCCTCCTCGACCGCCTCAGGGGTGAAGACCCCGGCTTGGCCGGAGGCGACGACGTCGGCGGCCGCATAGCGCTCCACCGGGGCGGTGGTCCGGGATATCGAGTCCTGGACGATGGCGAAGGCGGCGAGCAGCGCCGTCCCCACCGTGATCATGATGAAGGCGCCGAGCAGCGTTCCCGGGCTGCGGCGCAGGATGCGCCATGCGATGCCGATCACCGGTACCCGCCTCTCCGGTCCGTTCCAGGTGTCCGGGAAGGTGTGTTCCGCCCCGTCCCCGCGGTCGGTGCAGTCCGCATCGGCACGGTCTCGGTGCTCAGCCGGCTCACCGGACCTCCTCTACCAGGGCGGTCATCCGCTCGGCGACGGTGTGCGGCGCGGGCCGATCCATCTTTTCGACGATGCGCCCGTCCACGAGGAAAAGGACCGTGTCGGAGTAGGAGGCGGCCACAGGGTCGTGGGTCACCATGACCAGGGTCTGCCGGTAGACGTCCACCGCTTCGCGGAGCAGCGCCATGACCTGGCGTCCGGAGGAGCCGTCCAGGGCGCCCGTCGGTTCGTCCGCGCAGATGACCGCGGGCCGGGTGACCATGGCCCGGCAGATCGCCACCCGCTGCTGCTGACCGCCGGAGAGCTCGTGCGGCAGGTGCGACAGGCGGTGGCGGATCCCGGTGCGTCCGGTGATCTCGTCGACCCATTCCCGGTCGGGTCTGCGGCCGGCCAGGCGCATCGGCAGGAGCATGTTCTCCAGTGCGGTGAGCGCCGGGATGAGGTTGAACTCCTGGAAGACGAAGCCGACTCTGCTACGGCGCACCTTGGCCAGCCGCTTCTCCGGAAGTCCGTCGATCCGGACGCCGCCCAGGGCGACCGTCCCGGCGGAGGGGCGGACCAGTCCGGCCAGGCACTGCAGCAGTGTCGTCTTTCCCGACCCGGACGGCCCCATCACCGCGGTGAAGGTGCCTTCCCGGAAACCTGCGGTCGCCTCGTCCAGAGCGGAGACGGCCGCATCGCCCTCACCGTATGTTCGACTCACATTCCGCAGTTCCGCCGCCGCTCCGCTTCCCGCCACGGGCCTTCCGCCTTCGGTTCGCTCTTCCTGTTCCGCCATGTCTCCGAGTGTTCTCCCGAGCACGCACCGAACGCATCCGCCTGCCGGGTGAGCCGCCCCCTGCCCCTCAGGGGGTACACGGCGGGAAGGCGGGAGCCCGCCCTCAGGCCGGCACGGCCGAATGGTCATGTCCCCCGCCGCGTCACACGCATCGCCGCAACGAACAGCGCGATGTCCTGTTCGTCCTCACCGATCGGCCTTCCCTCCGCTTCGACCCAGGCGTGGGCGCGGAACGGCCGCAGCGCAACACCGGTACACCAGTCCGGCCATGTCCCGCCGACGCGGCAGAGCAATGCGGTGGCGATGGAGCGCTCCAGGCACCGAGGGCCCGCGCAGCGCATACTCGTTCCCACCACGACATCGCGGGCATGGGCGGTCCGCTCAGCCGTGGCCGGGCCCGCTCCCCGGGCGAGGACGCCCAAGACCGCTCTGATCCGGGCCGGCCTGCACCGCGCCAGCAACCGAGCGGCGCCGATGACCGGAAGAGCTTGAAGCCGAGCGCCCAGCGGAGGGCGGGGAGCGGTCTCCAGGGCGGTCATCCTAGGACTCATCTCTGACCATCCCCGAGGCCTCGAGCCTGCCGACCACCTTCTGCACATCGACGGCGACCGTGTCGCCGACGGAGGGGTATCTGCGTCGCAGTTCAGCGACCGCCTCTTCCACCCCTCCTCCGCCCAGCAGAGAGCGGAGCACCACTCCCCCGGTGTCGTTCAACTGCCAATACCTGCCCTTATGCTCATCCAGCAGGACGACGCCGTCGGGCGTCTCCGCCAGCGTCACCCCGTCACTCAGCGACCAACCCACCCTCATTCCCCTCTCCGGCTCGTATCGGCGACCCGCTCGGCCCCTCCACTCCGCGCAGCCACAGCTCGGTCCCGAGAGTCGCATCGAAAGGCATGAGCGGCCTGGTGTCAGCGTGCAGTCCGAGGACGACCTCTCTCATCGCCTCGGCATCGATCAGCCCCAGCTCTGCCAGCCGGGACTCCCGACAGAACCGGTCCAGTTCGGCCCTGTTCCGGCGTATTCCGGTATAGATCTCAACGCTTGCGTCACCCTTGGTCCGGCGCTCGAAGACGTGCGGGACGAGGCCCCGCATCGCCTCGGCCAGGACCGGTTTGGGCTGCTCGCCCGCGACACGGTCCTCCAGCCGTACCGACATGGCCGCCTGAATGACCGCATCGTCGCAGTAGGGCGCTTCCAGAACCACACCGAAGTGTTCCGCGATTCGGGAGTTCATCCGCATAGCCCGGCCGTTGACCTGCATGAGCCGGAGCATCTCGTGGTTGACCGGGAGCTCGTCCAGCGGCGCGGCTCCCCTTTGCGCCGCTTCCCGGAGCATCCCGGCGACCCGCCGGATCGCGCGCTCGCTCGCCCACGGAGGCATCCTCGGCGCGATCTCCCAGTCGGTGTCCGGGCACGCCCCCCAGGAGCGGCCCCCGGTCAACCGATCCGCGCACTCGGCCAGCCAGGCACGATAGGGCTTCTGCCGCTCCAGCACTCGGGCCGCACGGCGCAGGCTCCACCGGTATCGGTGCCGGAACCTCCGGATGTGCGGGAGCGTACGAAGCGGTGCACTGCGCAGGAGCGCGGTCAGGTTCAGCACAGAGGGCTGGAAGAGTTCATCTCCACCGACTCCGCCGAGATGGTACCGGGCCCCGGTCCCGGCGACCCGCCGGGCGATGTCCTCGTAGTGGGAGCGGGCCCGGGCGAAGGAGAGCGGTCCTTCGTCGTCGAGACGGGCCTTCTCCAGTGGGGAGTACAGGGCTGGGGCGGTACCGCGCCGCACGACCAGGTGCCGGGAGTCCGGGAGGGCCTGGCGGCAGCGCTCCGCCCACTGCGCGTCGTCGTTGGCGCTGCCGAGCGCCTCGGTGTGTACGGTCACCACCTGGGACGAGTGCTCGGCTGCGAGGAAAGCCAGGCTGGTGGAGTCCATCCCGCCGGAGAAGTCCACGGCCACCGGACCCCCGCCACCGGTGCGGGCTCTGACCGCGGCCTCCAGTGCGGCCCGGACCCGCTCCCCGCCCTCCCTCAACGGTGAGGCCGGGGAGGGCGGACTCCACCAGCGAGTGACCCCGGCCACCCCTCGCTCGGAAAGGGAAAGGTAATTTCCCGGCGATACCGAATATACGCCTTTCCACAGCGTTTCTTCACTCAGCGGCCACGGCGGACCGAAGGGCGCGAGGAGGTGGAGCGGAAGGCGGTCCACGTCGATGTCCGCCCCCACGGCTCGGGCCAGGGCCTGCGGCCGGTCCGCAACGACGACCACCTCGCCGAACCGCCCGTAGAAGACGTGGCGGGCGGTGGAAAGCGTCCCCTGCACCCTCATACGCCCATCCACAGAGGCGAGCATGTGGTAGGAGCCTGGAACCGCAAGGGAGAGGGGGTCAAGGTCCTCGATGCTCCGGACGGTCGCGATCCTGCGCTGCAGCTCCCGGGAGGAGACGCCGACGGCGCCCAGCAGCACGACCCGTGTCCGACCGGAGCATGCTTCGACGACCTCCGGTTCCTGCCAATCACCGATGATCCAGGGCCGCCCCGACCGGTGCTCCAGGACTTTTCCGAAGCGGTCCGCCCCTATCTTTCCGAGGGGCGCCCCTTCGACGTCGGGAAGGATTATGAACGTCATCTGCTCCTCAACCAGGCCGGCAGCACACTCACCCGAGCGCGAGAAACATGCAGAACAGAAAGAGAGAGGCAGGACGGAAAGCCCAGGAGGGCACCGCCCCGCCCCTCACGATTTCACTCGTGGCCTTCCCCTGAAGGCGTTAGAGCCACCAACCCCAGCCGGGGCTGTCCACCCAGTTCCCATCACGGGTCAGGCGGGTGAGCTCGGCGAAGTCACCAATCTCGATGAACTCCGGCGGCTCGTACACCTCCATCGCGTTCTCCATGCCTTCTCCTTACCCATTGGTTTCAAGTGCTTTTTCAGCGACACACCGAAAAGCACTGGAACAAAGATTGCACCCCGCCCTCCAGCAGGCCTCCCGCCCGGTTCCAGAAGCACACGGCCTCAACTTCTGTTCCACTTCCCGGCGGCTTCCAGCCGGCCATTCGGCCGCCACCGGTGGCAGCCGGTACCTCCCCCCTCCGGCCGGGCCGCCGCGGCACCGATGCCGGACACCGAGCCGCCCGGTTCCGGCTCTCTGCCAAGCGGTGTCCGGGTCTGCGCCGACGCGGTCAGGGCTGCACGGACCACAACCGGACCGGTGGTGCACGGGGCCGCTCCTCTCGCCTTCTTCGGCCACCGACAGCGGGAAAGGCGAAAGGCCGACGCGGCGAGCGCCTGGCGACGGCGTTCCGTCCCCGGTCTCCCAGAGCGGTTACGGCGCTACGGATCCGTCGAAGCGTCCAGACGGGTCCGCGGCACCGGCCGCTCCGTCCTGGAGCGCTCCCGTGAGCGGGGAGGGACGTGGCGAGGTGCGGGGCAGGCCGCCCAGGCGCGGCGGACGGCGGTGAGGGAGATCCGGTAGCCGGTGTAGGCGCGCTCGTAGAAGGCGGTGTTCTCCGGGCGCGGGGCGACCGTGCGGGATCCGGAGGCCCGGCGGTCCTCGTCGACCGGGCGGCCCAGGGCGCGGGCGGCGGTGATCACCGCGCCTCGGGCGCCGGCGCCGGGATCGGCCGGGCCCGGGGCGCCCGGGAGCGGCGGCCTGCTGTCCGGGGCGGGGCGGGCGGCCTCCGCGCGTGCACGGGCGGGCGACACCGGGCCGGCGTTCCGTCCCGGGGGGGCGGCGCGGGCGGGTCCTGCCCGGTGGGCGGCGGTCCCGTCAGGGGGGACCGCCGCCCGGGGCGGGTCAGCGCCGGAACCGGTCCAGCACGTCGGGGTTGGCGACGTTGGCCAGGTCCTCGCCGCGCACGTACCGGCCGACCTCGGCCGCGACGATGGCCGCCGCGCGCTCGGCGGTCTGCCGGCTGGCGCCGGCCAGGTGCGGGGTGGCGATGACGTTGGGGGCGTCGCGCAGCGCCCAGTCCGCGGGCGGCGGCTCGACGTCGTAGACGTCCAGGGCCAGTGCGCCCAGGCGGCCGGAGCGGAGCAGGCCGGGCAGCGGCGCGTAGTCGAGCAGCCCGCCTCGGGCGCTGTTCACCAGGACCGCGCCCTCGGGCATCAGGGCGAGCCGGTCGGCGTCGATGAGGTGCCGGGTCTGCTCGGTGAGGCGGGCGTGCAGGCTCACCGCGGCGCTGCGGCGCAGCAGGTCGTCCAGTTCGGCGGGCTCGGCGCCGTCCGCGGTGATCTTCGCGGGGTCCGCGAACGGGTCGGAGACCAGCACCTTCGCGCCGAAGGCCACCAGGACCCGGGCCACCCGGGAACCGATCGCGCCGTAGCCGACCAGGCCCACGGTGGTGCCCTCCAGCTCCACGCCGGCGTTGGCGTAGGCGTAGTGGTCGCCGCGCCAGGTGCCCTCCAGCAGCTCGGCGGAGGAGGTGGAGATGCGGCGCATCGCGGCCAGGAGCAGGCCGACGGCGAACTCGGCGGCGGCCGCGGCGTTGCGCCCGGGGGCGTAGGTGACCGCGACCCCGGCGGCGGTGGCCGCCTTCAGGTCGATGTTGACCGGGCCGCCCCGGGACACCGACACCATGCGCAGGTCAGGGGCGGCGGCGAACACCTTCCCGGTGAACGGCGCCATCTGGGTGACCGCGACCTCGGCGCCGGCGACCGCCTCGATCACCTGCTCCTCGGTGCCGCTGGCCTCCTGCACCCCGCCGACCGGGCCGAACGGCTCGATCGGCCAGGGCAGGGAGAGCTCGGCGAACTCGGGGTCGCCGTCCTGCCCGGGGGCGGTGCCCAGCTCCGCCCGCACCGCCGAGGTCAGCAGCCCGGTGCCGACGAACTCGTCTCCAGCAGCGAGAATCCGCAACGTTGTCCCTTTCATCAGGTTCCTTCCGAGGGTCCCTCGGCCTCCGGGCCGGGGAGGGGTCGCCCTGGCGGAGCAGGGCCGGAACGGTGGCCGCCCTGGGGCGGCCGCCGCCCCGTCGTTGTTTCCCGGGCCTGCGGCCGGGTGCCCGAATCGGAGCCGGGGCCGTTCCCGCCCCGCCGCCGGCCCGGCGGTCGCGGGCCCTCCGCGCGGGATGCCCCTGCGGCCGGGCGGGGCGGCGGAACCGCCCCTCGTGCCGGGCCCGGGCCCGCCGGCCGGTCCGGTCCCTGCCGCTTCAAGCGATTGTCGCAACAGGTGCCGAGGACCGGGAGAGCGGCTCCCGCGCCGCCCGGCGGCGGACCGGCCCGGCGGGGCCGGCTCCGAAGCCCCGGACCGGGGAACCGCCCTCTGCCGCGGCGGCCGGCGGCGGCGCGGGTGCTCAGCCGCAGCCGGTGCCCGCGGCTCCGGCCCCGGCGTGCTCGTTCTCGTACTCGGTGATCCGGGCGACCTTGGCGGCGCTCGGCGAGGCGGCGTCGAAGCGGTGGCCCAGCCACTCGGTGAGGATCTTCTCCGCGGCGTGCGGGCCGATGACCCGCGCGCCGAAGGTGATGACCTGGCAGTCGTTGGACTTGATGGACCGCTCGGCCGAGTAGGAGTCGTGCGCGACCGTGGCGCGGATGCCCGGCACCTTGTTCGCGGCGATGGCCACCCCGATGCCGGTGCCGCAGACCAGCACGCCCCGGTCGGCCTCGCCGCGGGCGATCATCTCGGCCGCCGCCGCGGCCGGGACCGGGTAGGCGGTGTCGTCGGCGGTGTCGCTGACGCCCACGTCGACCACCCCGGCGACCCGGGGGTCGCCGTGCATCAGCTCGCGCAGCCGGTCCTTCAGCTCGACGCCGGCGTTGTCGGCGGCGACCACGATGCGCAGCGGCTCTTCGCCGCGCGCCTGCTCAGCGCTCATCGGATACCTCCTCGTCGGGAACGGGCCGGAGCCCGGTGGTGTCGATGCGCCCCGCCGGAGCGGGGCGGGCGGCGGGGTTCCCGCCCGTGCTCCTCCGCCGCGGAGCCGGCCCGGGGGCCGCCTCCCGGTCGGCGCGCCCGCCGGTCGGCCGAGGCCTCCTCCGGGTGCCCGGCGGACCTCCCGGTACCGGTCCCGGCGCCCCGGGGCGGGCCCTCCGGCGGGCGCCGCGCGGGTTCACGGCGCGGGCTCCGCGGCGCCGGAGTCCGCCCGCTCCTTCAGCGCGGCGCGGGCGGCCTCGGCGACCGCGCCGACCAGGTGCGCGAAGGAGGTGGCGCCGGGGTCGGGGTGGCCCTGGCTGCGGGCGGCCAGCCGGGCGGCGCGGCCCCTGGCCGGGAGGAGGCCCGCGGTGCCGCGGGCCGCCTCGGCGGCGCAGTCGGCCGCCTCGCCCCAGGCGGCCGCGGCCTCGGCCGGGCCGGCGCCCGCGCCGGCCCGGGCCGCGTGCGCGGACAGCTCGGCGCGGAACGGGCCGATCGCGTCCAGCATGGTCTTGTCGCCCGGTTCGGCGCCGCCCAGCTCGGTGAAGGCGGCGACGGCGCCGTCCACCGCCCGGGAGAGGGCGACCGGGCCGATCTCGGCGGGGGCCAGGCCGGCCAGCCCGGCGCCGGTCTCGGTGAGCAGCACCCCGTACAGCGCCCCGGAGGCGCCGCCCGCCGCGTCGGCGAAGGCGGTGCCGGCCGCGAGCAGCGCGCCGGAGACCGGTTCGCCGCCCCGCTCCGCGGCGCGGGCCGCGGCGACGGCGGCGCGGATGCCGCGGGTCATGCCCAGGCCGTGGTCGCCGTCGGCGGCGACCGCGTCCAGCCGGCCGAGCTCCTCCTCCTGCTGCTCCAGGCGGAGCATGGCCGCGGTGAGCGCCCGGTCGACCGGCCCGGCGGCCGGCGACTCGGCGGGCCGCTCCAGGCCGGCGTCCTCGGTGCGCTCGGTGGCGACCGGCCCCAGGACCGCGCCGGTGCTGCGGTGTCCGGGGGTGTCGCAGGGCGCGGCGTACAGCTCGGCGAGCTCGTCGTCGAGCACCATGGCCGACAGCGAGAGCCCGGCCATGTCCAGCGAGGTGACGAACTCCCCGACCTGGCTGTCCAGCACGGTCAGCCCGGCCTCCGTCAGCCGCCGGTGGATCCGCGGGAAGGCGGCGAACATCTCCTCGTACTTGGTCCGGCCCAGCCCGTTGAGCAGGAGCGCGACCCGGGCGCCGGAGGGCAGCTCGGGCAGCAGGCCGTCGACGAGCTCGTCGGCCAGCGCCTCGGCGCCCAGCCGGCCGACGGTGCGCACGCCCGGTTCGCCGTGGATGCCCAGGCCCAGCTCCATGGCGTCCGGGGCGACGGTGAACAGCGGCTCGGCGGCGCCGGGCAGGGTGCACCCGCCGAACGCGGCGCCGAAGGTGCGGGTGGCCGCGTTGGCCTTGGCCGCGGCGGCGTGCACCCCGTCCAGGTCGTCGCCGCGCTCGGCGGCGGCGCCGGCGGCCTTGAAGACCAGCAGGTCCCCGGCGACGCCGCGGCGGCGCTCCGGGCTCTCGGGCGGGCCGCTGGCGATGTCGTCGGTGACCAGGACGGTGCGGCTGTCGATCCCCTCGGCGGCCAGCCGGCGGGCGGCCAGGCCGAAGTGGAGCACGTCGCCCTGGTAGTTGCCGTAGCAGAAGAGCACGCCGCCGCCCTGGTCGGCCTCGCGGGCGGTGCGGTAGACCTGCTCGGCGCTGGGGCTGGTGAAGACGTCGCCGACCACCGCGCCGTCGGCCAGGCCGGGGCCGACCAGCCCGGCGAAGGCCGGGTAGTGGCCGCAGCCGCCGCCGATGACCACGGCGACCTTGCCCGGGCGGGGGGCGCGGCGCGCCACCACGCCGTAGGCGCCGGGGACCTTGCGCACGGTGCGGCCGTAGGCGGTGGCGAAGCCGTCGAGCCAGTCGCGCTTGAAGGTGGTGGCCTCTCCGAGGACGGTCATGCGCGCACCTCCGGGGTCCGGCGCTCGCCGCCGAGGCGGCCGAGCAGCCTGAGCCGGGCGTCGTCGTTGCTCGCGGCCACCTCGGCGGCGAGTCCGAGCGCCTCGGGCTTGGGCGGGTAGGCGGGGTTGGGCAGGGCGATCACGGTCAGCCCGGCCGCGGCGGCGGCGCGGATGCCGTTGCCGGAGTCCTCCACCGCCAGGCATTCGGCCCCGTCCCGGCCCAGCCGGGAGGCGGCCTCCAGGTAGACGTCGGGGCTGGGCTTGCCCCGGGCGACCTCGGCGCTGGAGACGGTGGCGGTGAAGCAGGCGGTGAGCCCGTAGGCGTCCAGTACCGCGTCGATCACCGGCCGGGCCGCCGAGGAGGCGAGCGCGACGGGGGCGGCCGCGGCGACGTCGCGCACCATGGCGCCGGCGCCCTCCAGCAGCGGGGCGCGGCCGTCGGCGATGGCGGCGATCATCCCGTCGACCACGGCCTTCTCGGCCTCGGCCGCGCGGTCCGGGACCCCGCTGCGCTCGGCGAGGTAGGCCGCCCATTCAGGGGCGCTCTTCCCCTGGCAGGTGGCGGTGTCGGCGGGGGTCCATTCGACGCCGTGCCGTGCCGCGTAGGCGGTCCAGTTCTCCTCCCAGAGGTGCTCGCTCTCGACGAGTACCCCGTCCATGTCGAAGACGACCGCGGCCAGTGTCATCGATACAACCCCTTTCACAAACTCAACGCGAAGTTAACATGCTAGTTGTTAGTTGTCACCACTCGGGATGCGGTGAAGCGCGCGGAGTCCTGCGGGGATGCGCGATCCTGGTCGGCATGAGCAAGGAGACGCACGGCGGAAGCACCCGCTCACGGACCATCAGGCAGCAGCGGATCACCGATTACGTGATCAACCGGGGGTCGGCCTCGGCGGCCGAGCTGGTCGAGCTGACCGGGGTCAGCCTCATGACGGTCCACCGCGACCTGGACGAGCTGGCCCGCCGCGGCCTGCTGCGCAAGTTCCGCGGCGGGGTCTCCGCGCTGCCCTCCACCGTCTTCGAGAGCAACGAGGAGTACCGGCGCGGCGCGCACGTGGAGGCCAAGGCGGCCATCGCGCGGCGGGCGGTGGAGCACGTCGAGCCGGGCATGTCGGTGCTGCTGGACGACTCCACCTCGGCACTGGAGCTGGCCCGGCTGCTGCCCGAGGTGGGGCCGCTGACCGTGGCCACCAACTACCTGGGCGCGATCGAGGTGCTCAAGCGGGCCGACGAGATCCGGCTGATCTGCATCGGCGGGGACTACTCCGGCACCCACGACTCCTTCATCGGCATGGCCTGCATCGAGGCGGTGGAGCGGCTGACCGTGGACGCCGCCTACGTCTCCACCTCGTCGATGACCCCGGAGATGACCTTCCACCAGGAGCCGGAGATCGTGATGGTCAAGCGGGCCATGCTGGCCAGCGCCCGGACCAGGGTGCTGCTGATGGACTCCAGCAAGATGCCGCGGCCGGCCCTGCACCGGCTCTCCCCGCTCTCCGACTACGACCGGCTGATCGTGGACGCCGACACCCCCGCCGAGCTGGTCGAGGAGGCCCGGCAGCACGTCGAGACCGAGGTCGCCCCCTGGTGAGCCGGCTCCGCCGCGGGCGCACCGGGCCCGGTGCGCCCGGCCGCGGAATGTTACGGCAATAGAACCGACTCACGTATTGCATGTTAATTTAACAAGGTCCATGATGTGCCCCGGATCTCGTCTGGAGGACACATGACCACTACCCCTGTGCCGCCCGGCGCCGCCGAGCGCGGTCCCCTCACCCGCCTGCTCGCCCGGGCGGGGCTGCCGATCCCGCTCGCGCTGGGCTACCTGGGCCTGCTGATCTTCATGATCGGCGACGGCATCGAGTCCGGCTTCATCGCGCCGTTCATCGCCGACAACGGGGCCGGGAGCGACATCCGGGCCTCCTACGTCGTCACGCTCTACGGCGTCGCCGTGATGCTGGCGTCCTGGCTGTCCGGGGCGCTGTCGGAGCTGTGGGGGCCGCGCCGGGTCATGTTCGTCGGCCTGGTGATCTGGCTCGCCTGCCACGTCGGGTTCCTCATCGTCGCGGGGTCCGGGAACTACCCGCTGATGCTGCTCTTCTACGGGCTCCGCGGGTTCGGCTACCCGATGTTCGCCTTCGGCTTCCTGGTGTGGATCACCGCGGTGGCCCCGGCCAGGCGGCTGGGCGCGGCCGTCGGCTGGTTCTACTTCGCCTTCACCGGCGGCCTGCCCACGCTGGGCGCGCTGGTCGCCAGCTTCACCAACCCGCTCCTGGGCCACTACGGCACGCTCTGGCTGTCGCTGGGCGTCATCGCCCTGGGCGGCCTGGTCTGCCTGCTCGGGGTGCGCGAGCGCACCGGCTACTCCCGGCTGGCCCCGCCCGAGGTCAAGCCGGTGCAGAGCCTGATGTCCAGCATGGCCATCGCCTGGCGCAACCCGCGGGTGGGCATGGGCATGGTGGTGCGCGTCATCAACACCGCGCCCGAGTTCGGCATGCTGGTGCTGTTCCCGACGATCTTCGCCGAGCAGATCGGCTTCGGCGAGAGCCGCTGGCTGCTGCTGGTCTCGGTCATCTACGGCACCAACATCTTCTTCAACCTCATCTTCGGCGTGATCAGCGACCGGCTGGGCTGGCGCAACACCATCTTCTGGTTCGGCGCCCTGGGCTGCTCGGTGACCACGCTGCTGCTCTACTTCGTCCCGGTCGCCGCCGGCGCCGACCACTACTGGCTGGCCCTGCTGGTCGGCGCGGCGTACGGCGCGACGCTGGCCGGGTTCGTGCCGATCTCGGCGCTGCTGCCCTCGCTGGCCCCGGAGAACAAGGGCGGCGCGATGGCGCTGCTGAACTTCGGCGCGGGCGCCGCCGCCTTCGTCGGCCCGGCCATCGTCAGCCTCTTCCTCGGCCCGCTGGGCGCCGGCGGCGTGGTGATCGTCTTCGCGGTGCTCTACGTCGCCGCCGCGGTGATGACCTGGTTCCTCAAGCTCCCCGAGAAGACCCAGGCGGCCATGGAGACCGGCGCCGACCTGCAGGAGATCGCCGGCGGGGCGGCCGCCCCGCCGCGGTCCCCGGCCGGCTGAGCCGCCCCCTTCCGCGGGCCGCCCGGACCCCGGTCCGGGCGGCCCGCCCGCACGGAACGCGCCCGAATACCCGTCCTTTGCCCTGTTTTTCCGCGCTGACCTGGTGGTACCGTCCGAACAACCGCACAACGGCGGCGGGGTGCGCAGCGGAGTCCGGCAAAGAGTGTAAAAATCGACCAACATGAAGCAGCCGCCGTACATCCTCGTCGTGAACGGGACGAAGGTCAGACGCCCGGTCTTCGTGCTGGGCGCACCCCATTCCGGGGTCGGCCTCCTCGCCCGCGCGCTCGGCCGCGCGCCCGGCCTGCTACTGGGATCCGGGCACGAGGCCGTGATGAACGCGGTGTACACGGTGGCCCGCCGCCCCTCCGTCGCCGAGGAGCGCGCCTCGGGGACCGCCGCCCTGCTGCGCGACGCCTTCGCCGAGTCCTGGCAGCTCACCCCGGGGAACTGCGAGCGCTGCCCGGACGCCCGCCGGCCCGCCCGGGAGACCGCCGAGCCCTGCCCGCACGCCTCCGGCACCACCGCCTACGGCGACGCCAGCCCCGACCTGCTCTACACCGCCCCGGTGCTCGCCGCGGCCTTCGGCGACGCGGCGTTCGTGCAGATCATCCGGGACGGCCGGGACGTGGTGGCGGACATGCTCGGCGACGAGCGGGAGACCGCCTGGTTCCGGCCCGGCGGGATGAGCCTGGACGGCGAGCTGCCGCACCCCTTCTTCGGCGTGGAGACCGAGGAGGAGCGCGACCGCCACCCCTCGCTCTCCGAGGCCGCCAAGTGCGCGATGCGCTGGCGCGGAGCGGTGCGGCTGTCCGCCCGGCTCCGCTCCGAGCTGGGCCCCGACCGGCTGATGACGCTGCGCTACGAGGACCTGGGCGGCCGCGAGGTGGAGACCGCCGAGCAGCTGCTCGCCTTCACCGGAATCCGGGTCTCCGCGGTGGAGCTGGTGGAGGCCGGCGCCGCCCCGCCCGGGTCGCACCGCGCCCGCCTCACCGCCGAGCAGCGCGCCGACGTGCACGCGGTGGCCCGCACCGAGCTGTCCCGGCTGGGCTACACCAAGAGCTCCGCGAGGGCCTCCCGCTGATGCCCGTCGGAACCGGAGAAGGAGCGCCCGTGCCGTCGACGCCCCCGGCCCCCGGGGCCCTGCCCGGAGCCCCGGCGCGGCCGCCCCTGGACCTGCGCGCCGCCGCGCTGTCGGCCGCCTTCCTGGTGCTGCTGGTGCTGCCGGTGCTCTCCCCCTGGTTCCTCTTCTCCATCGCCCCCTGGTTCATGCCCGCCCTGGCCGCGGCGGCCGCGGCCACGGGCCTGCTCGCCCCGGACCTCCGCTACGGCGCGGTGCCGCTGCTGGGCGGGGTGCTCGCCGCCGCCCTGGCGCTGCTGTGGGGCGCGGAGTCGCTGCTGACCGTCTACAACGCCCTCGTCGCGGGGGTGGCCTTCGGCGCACTGCCGTGGCTGCTGGCCGGGGCATGGGCCCGGAACCGCCGGTCGCTGGCCCGGGAGTGGGAGGCGCTGGAGCGGGCCGAGGAGTCCCGGCGGCACGAGGCCGAGGCGGCCAGGATGCGCGAGCGCAACGCCGTCGCCGAGGAGCTCCACGACGACCTCGGGCACGCGCTGAGCCTGGTCGCGCTCGGCCTGGGCCGGCTGGAGCTCAGCCCGGACCTCGGCGAGGAGCACCGGGAGGCGGTGGCACGGGCCCGGCGCGGGGTGGGCGAGGCGGTGGAGCGGCTCGGCGCCTCGGTGGAGCTGCTGCGCGGCGACGCGCCCCCGCCCGCCGAACCGCCCGCCGGCGGCGTCGCCGAGCTGGTGGCCGGCGCCCGCGCGGCCGGCGCCCGGATCGACGTCGAGGACGAACCCGGCGAGGAGCGGCTGGCCGCGTTCGGCGCGGCCGGCGTGCACCGGGTGGTCCGGGAGGGGCTGACCAACGCGCTCAAGCACGCGCCCGGCCGCCCGGTGCTGGTCCGCTTCGCCGACCGGGGCGAGAGCCTGGCCGTCACCGTGCGCAACCCCGCCCCCGACCCGGCGGCCGGGCCGCGCCCCGGCGGGACGGGGCTGGCCGCGCTGCGCGAGCGGGTGCGCTCCCTGGGCGGGACGATGACCGCCGGGCACGCCGGCGGCGCCTTCACCCTGGAGGCGGTCCTCCCCCTCGCCGCCACCCGCCCGCCCGGCTCCCCGCCCCCGGAGGCCCCCGCCGGCGGGGAGGACGGGGTCTCCCCGCCCCGCCTGACCTCCGAGATGCGCCGCAGGCTGGAGAAGGCCCGCCGCAGGAGCGCCCTGAGGTTCGGCGCGGCCCTGGCCGCACCGGTCGCCGCGGTGGCCCTGGTCGCCGCCATCGCCCAGGCGGTCAACGTCGGGGAGGCCTCCCGCTCCCTGCTCTCCCCCGCCGCCTACGCGGCCATCTCCCCCGGCGACCCCCGCGCCGAGGCCGAGGCCCTCCTCCCCGCCCACCAGGCCGACGTGGTGGACCCCGACCCCCCGCCCGGCGACTGCCGCTACTACGCGGCCACCGCCGACCCCCTCGACGACGCCTTCGGCGACACCTACCGGATCTGCTTCACCGCCGACCGCGTCTCCTCCAAGGCCCTCCTCCCCGGTTCGGCCTCCTAGCTGTACTGACCACTGAGGTTGGTTACACAACGGACAGAGCATGAAAAAGCGAAGGACCTCCGGTATCGGTGTGGATGTCTGACGTCCCACCAACGACCAGGAGGTCCTTCGTGGCCCACAGTACCCATGCCAACGCCCCGCTCACACCCCGCGGCCGCCTGGCCCCGGCCCGCTGCATCGTCGAGGGCGGGTGGCCCCTGCGCCGGGCCGCCGAACGCTTCCAGGTCAGCCACACCACCGCCAAGCGCTGGGCCGCCCGCTACCGCGCCCAGGGCGAGACCGGCATGCGCGACGCCTCCAGCCGCCCCCGCCACTGCCCCCGGCGCGCCCCCGCCCGCCGCGAGCGCCGCGTCGTCAAGCTGCGCGTCCTCAGAAGGCGGGGCCCGGCCCGCATCGCCGGGCGCCGATGCCGGCCAGGGCCCGCCTGAAGGCCCGGCCCCGCTCGGCGGCCGGCACCCGCTCGGCGGCGGTGCCGCGGCGGGCGGAGAACGCGGCGGCGCCGGTCCGCTCCGGCGTCGGGGCCGCCGCGCCGGAGGGGTGGCCGGGAGCGCCCCTCACCCCTGCGGCGGGGCCTCCATCCAGGCGCGGGCCCGCGCCCAGGCCGGGCCGGCCGGGTCGATCACCGCGAAGTGGTCGACGCCGTCCAGGACCTGCAGCTCCACCGGGTCGCCGGCGGCGCGGGCGGCCTCGGTGTAGGCGAGGCTCTGCTGCAGCGGGACGCGCTGGTCGCGGTCGCCGTGCAGGACCAGCTGCGGCAGGCCGAAGGGGGCCTGCGCCACCGGTGAGGCGGCGCGCAGCTCCGCCCCACCGGGTTCGGGGCCGAGGAAGTCGGCGACGGCGCCCTCGCCCAGGCCGCGCCGGTGGGTGTCGGCCAGGTCGGTGACCGGGGCCAGGCAGACCACCGAGGTCAGCGGCGATCCCGGGGCGGCCAGCAGCGCCAGGTGGCCGCCGGCCGAGTGGCCGACCGCGACCACCCGGTCCGGGCGGTCCGCGGAGCCCTCGGCGGGCAGCCGCTCCGCCAGCAGCGCCAGGGCGGCGCGCACGTCGTCCAGGGTCTGCGGCCAGCCGCCGCCGTCGGAGCCGGTGCGCCGGTACTCCGCGTTCCACACCCGCCACCCGGCCTCGGCCAGGTCGGCGGCGATCGGGTCCATCAGGTCGGCCGCCCGGATGTCCCGCCAGAACCCGCCGTGCAGCAGCACCGCGACCGGCGCGGGCCGGCCGTCCGCCCTCCGCACCGGGCCGCCGGCCTCGATCCTCTGGCTGGGGTGCGCCCCGTAGCGCAGGACCTCCGCCCGCCCCGGGGCCCGCTCTCCGCTCTCCGCTTCCATGCCCGCCATCCTTCCACCGCCGGATGCCCTCGGCCGCCCTCCGGGCCGCCGGACCGCCTGCACGCTCCCGCCGGCCCCGGTCGACGCTCCCGGGCGCCTGCGCTGAGAGGCTGCCGGGTGTGCGAGCGGACGCCCGGAGCGTCCGGGCGCGGGCCGGGGGAAGCGGCGGTCCGGGTCCCGGTGCCGCAGCGGGAAGGCTTCACGGAGGCAGGCCGCGGCGGGCGGTGTGCGCCTCCGGCGCGGGCCGGCCGGGCGGGGAAGCGCGAGGCGGCCCCACCGGGCGGCCGGCCGGACACCCGACGGCCTCTGAGGCGGGGCGCGCACGGGACGTCCGGGGGCCGGCCCCGGTCCGCCGCACCTCCGCGGCCCTCTCCGGGCCTTCTCTGGGCCCTCCGGAGAGCCTTCCCTCCTTCCTGCGGCACCGGTCCGCCCCTTCCCGGGGAGGGGCCGCGAGGGCGCCGCTTCACCGCCGGGACCCGGGGCGCCAGCGGCGGTGGGCCGGCCCCTGGTCGGGGTGGCGGAGCAGCTCCAGGCGGGGGCGGGGGCCGTCGGTGCGGCCGGTCGGCGGGCGGCGGGAGCCCCGGGAGAACTGGACCGGCCAGTCCGCCCCGGGGCCGGCGTAGTCCTGCTCGGCGGCGGCGTGCAGGGTCCACTGCGGGTCGTAGAGGTGGGTGCGGCCCAGCGCGCACAGGTCGGCCCGGCCCGCCAGGATCAGCGAGTTGACGTCGTCGTGGGAGGAGATCGCGCCGACCGCGATCACCGGGATCCCGGTCTCGGCGCGGATCCGGTCGGCGAAGGGCACCTGGTAGCTGCGCCCGTAGGCGGGCTCCTCGTCCGCGACCACCTGGCCCGTGGAGACGTCCACGGCGTCCGCGCCGGCCGCGGCGAAGGCGCGGGCGATGCGCACCGCGTCGTCACCGCCGGTGCCGCCCTCGGCCCAGTCGGTGGCCGAGATGCGCACCGTCATCGGCCGCTCGGCGGGCCAGGCGGCGCGCACCGCCTCGAAGACCTCCAGGGGGTAGCGGAGCCGGGCGTCCAGGTCGCCGCCGTACCGGTCGGTGCGCCGGTTGGTCAGCGGGGAGATGAACCCCGACAGCAGGTAGCCGTGGGCGCAGTGCAGTTCGAGCAGGTCGAAGCCGGCCCGAGCGGCCGATTCGGCGCTGCGCGCGAACCGCTCCCGGATCCCGTCCATGCCGGCCCGGTCCAGCTCGGCCGGGACCTGGCCGACGCCGGGCCGGTACGGGATCGGCGAGGGCGCGACCACCGGCCAGGCCCCCTCCTCCAGCGGGTCGTCCATCCCCTCCCACATCAGCCTGGTGGCGCCCTTGCGGCCGGAGTGGCCCAGCTGCACGCCGATCGCGGCGGTGCTGGAGGCGTGCACGAAACCGGTGATCCGCCGCCAGGCCTCCTCGTGCTCGGGGGCGTACAGCCCGGCGCAGCCCGGGGTGATCCGCCCCTCCGGGGAGACGCAGACCATCTCCGTCATCACCAGGCCGGCCCCGCCGAGCGCCTTGGAGCCCAGGTGGACCAGGTGGAAGTCGCCGGGGGTGCCCTCCTCGGCGGAGTACATGTCCATCGCCGAGACCACGATCCGGTTCTTCAGCTCCAGGCCGCGGAGGCGGAACGGGTGGAACATGGCCGGCCGGGGGCCGCTCTCCGCCCCGCTCTCCCCCTCCCCGCGCGGCCCGGCGGTCCGGGCGGCGGCGCGCTCGAAGGCGGCGTCGACCGCGGCGACGAACCCGGGGTCGCGCAGCCGCAGGTTCTCCCGGCCCACCCTGCGGCTCCGGGTGAGCAGGTTGAACGCGAACCGGAGCGGCTCCTGGCCCATGTAGCGGCCGATGTCCTCGAACCACTCCAGGCTGGCCTGGGCGGCGCGCTGCAGGCTCTGCGCGACGGGGCGGCGCTCGGCCTCGTAGGCCTCCAGCGCCGCGTCGGGGTCGGGGTGCTCGTGCAGGCAGGCCGCCAGGGCCAGGGCGTCCTCCATGGCGAGCTTGGTGCCCGAGCCGATGGAGAAGTGCGCGGTGTGCGCGGCGTCGCCGAGCAGCACCGTGCGCCCCCGCCGCCAGGTGCGGTTGCGCACCGTGGTGAAGGAGCGCCAGCGGGCGCCGTTCGGGATGAGCCGGTGCCCGCCGAGCACCCCGGCGAAGAGCTCGGCGCAGCGCCGCACCGATTCGGTGTCGTCGGCGCCGGGCGGCAGGCCCGGGTCGCGGAACCCGGCGGCCCGCCACACCTTCTCGTGCATCTCCACGATGAAGGTGCTCTCCCGCTCGGAGTAGGGGTAGGCGTGCGCCTGCACCACCCCGTACGGGGTCTCCAGGACGTGGAAGTTGAAGGCGTCGAAGACCAGGTCGGTGCCGAGCCACATGTACCGGCAGGCCCGGCGGTCCAGGGTGGTGCCGAAGTGGCCGGCGTGCGCGGTGCGCACCGCGCTGCCGGCGCCGTCGGCGGCGACCACCAGGTCGTGCCCGCGCTCCAGCTCCTCCAGCGGCGGCGCCTCGGTGCGGAAGCGCAGTTCGACGCCGAGCTCGGCGCAGCGGTCGCGGAGGATGCCCAGCAGCACCCGGCGGTCGACCGCAGAGAAGCCGTGCCCGCCGGAGGTGGCGGTGGTGCCGCGGTAGTGCACGTCGATGTCGTCCCAGCGGGCGAAGGACTTGGCCAGCGCGGCGTGCACGTCCGGGTCGGCGTGCTCGATGCCGCCGAGGGTCTCGTCGGAGAGCACCACCCCGAACCCGAAGGCGTCGCCGGGCGCGTTGCGCTCGTAGACGACCACCCGGTGGCCGGGGTCGAGCCTCTTCACCAGGGCGGCGAGGTACAGCCCGCCGGGGCCGCCGCCGATGCAGGCGATGCGCATGGGGCCTCCGTGACTGGTCGGGCGGCCGGGCGCCGCCGGTGTGCTCGGTCGCGGGCCGGCGGCTCAGCCGCTCTCGCGGAGCTTGAACCGCTGCAGCTTGCCGGTCTCGGTGCGGGGCAGCGCCGCGGTGAACTCCACCGCCCGCGGCGTCTTGTAGGGGGCGATGCGCTCCTTGACGAAGGCCTTCAGCGCCTCGGCGGCGGCCTCGTCGGAGGGGGAGCCCTCCGCGGGGACGACGACGGCCTTGACGATCTGCCCGCGCTCGGTGTCGGGGACGCCGACGACCGCGGCCTCGGCCACGTCCGGGGAGCGCATCAGCACCTCCTCCACCTCGATGGCGGCGATGTTGTAGCCGGCCGAGACGATCATGTCGTCGGAGCGGGAGCGGTACCAGAAGTAGCCGTCGGCGTCGCGCACGTAGGTGTCGCCGGTGATGTTCCAGCCGCCGCGCACGTAGACCGCCTGCCGGTCGTCGTCGAGGTAGCGGCAGCCGACCGGGCCGCGCACCGCGAGCCGGCCGGGCGTGCCGTCGGGCACCGGGCGGCCGTCGTCGCCGAGCACCTCGGCGGTGAACCCGGGGACGGGGCGCCCGGTGGAGCCGGGCCGGATGTCCTCGTCGGCGGCGGAGATGAAGATGTGCAGCATCTCGGTGGCGCCGATGCCGTCGATCAGCCGCACCCCGGTCGCCTCGTACCAGGACTGCCAGACCGCGGCGGGCAGGTGCTCGCCGGCCGAGACGCAGCGGCGCAGCGGGGACAGGTCGCGCCGGCCGGCCTCGGCCAGCATCGCCCGGTAGGCGGTGGGCGCGGTGAACAGCACGGTGACGCGCTCCTCTTCGATCGCCCGGGCCAGCCGCTCCGGCCCGGCCTTCTCCAGCAGCAGGGTCGCGGCGCCGGCGCGCAGCGGGAAGATCAGCAGGCCGCCCAGGCCGAAGGTGAAGCCGAACGGCGGGCTGCCCGCGAACAGGTCGTCCCGGCGGGGCTTGAGCACGCGGGCGGAGAAGGTGTCGGCGATGGCCAGCACGTCGCGGTGGAAGTGCACGCACCCCTTGGGCCGGCCGGTGGTGCCCGAGGTGTAGGCGATCAGGGCGACGTCGTCGGCCGCGGAGGGCAGCGCGGCGAAGGGCGGCTCGCCCTCGGCGGCGGCCTGCTCGGCGAGGGCCGCGGGGTCCTGCGGCCCGCCGTCGCCGTAGACCGCGACCCGGGTGCGGCCGCCCAGGTCGCCGGCGGCGCGGTCGGCAGCGGTGTGCAGGTCGGCGGCGAACCGGGCGTCGCACAGCGCGTGCGAGACGCGCGCCGCGCGCAGCACCGCCTCCAGCTCCTCGGCGCGCAGCACCGGCAGGACGGTCACCACCACCCCGCCGGCCTTGAGGACCGCCAGCCAGCAGGCGGCCAGCATCGGCGAGTTGGGGCCGCGCAGCAGCACCCGGTTGCCGGGGCGCACGCCCATCTCCTCGACCAGCAGCCGGGCGATGCGGTCGGTGCGGGCGCGCAGCCCTCCGTAGGTCCACGCCTCGCCCTCCCCGCCGCGGACGCAGGGCCGGTCGCCGCCGTACCGGTCGATGGTGCGGTCCAGCAGCTCCTCGGCGCAGTTGAGCCGGGCCGGGTAGTGCAGCTCGGGCAGGGTGAACAGCAGGCGCGGCCACTGCTCGGCGGGCGGGAGGCGGTCCCGGGCGAAGGTGTCGGCGTAGGCGGACGGGGAAAGACTCGGCTCCATCGCGGTCTCCTGCTGGTCCGACTGTCGGGTCTGGTCAGGCGTCCGGTGGCCGGCGGGCGTCGGCGCGGCGGAACATCTCCCGCGCGATGATGCCGCGCTGCACCTCCGAGGCGCCCTCGTAGATGCGCGGGGCGCGGACCTCGCGGTAGAGGTGCTCCAGCAGGTGCCCGCGCCGCAGGGCGCGGGCGCCGTGGATCTGCACGGCGGCGTCGACCACGTACTGGGCGGTCTCGGTGGCGTGCAGCTTGGCCATCGCGGCGCGCTCGGTGGGGGCGGCGCCCTCCGGGGCACCGCCGCCGGCCGCGGTGTCCTGGGCTTCGGCCGCCCAGTAGACCAGCAGCCGGGCGGCCTGGGTGCGGACGGCCATCTCGGCCAGGGTGTGCGCGACGGTCTGCTGGTCGCGGAGCGGGCCGCCGAAGGCGTGCCGGGCCGCGGCGTGCCGCTCGGCGGCGTCCAGCGCGGCCTGGGCCATGCCCACGGCGAACGCGCCGACGCTGGGGCGGAACAGGTCGAGGGTGCGCATCGCGACCCGGAAGCCGCGGCCCTGCTCGCCGACGAGGTCGCCGGGGCCCACCGGGACGCCGTCGAAGACGAGCCGGCCCAGCGCGTGGTCGGCGAGCATGTCCAGGTGCTCGCCGTGCAGGCCGGGGCGGTCGGCGGGGACCAGGAACGCCGAGACGCCGCGCGCCCCGGGGTCGGGGCCGGTGCGCGCGAAGACGGTGTAGAAGTCGGCGTCGGGGGCGTTGGAGATCCAGGTCTTCTCGCCGTGCAGCCGCCAGCCCCCGTCCCGGCCGGGGCGGGCCTCCAGCCGCAGCGCGGCCGCGTCGGAGCCGGCCTCCGGCTCGCTGAGCGCGAACGCGGCGACCGCCTCGCCGGCGGCGGCGCGCGGGATCCACTCCGCGGCCTGCTCGGGGGTGCCGGACTGGAGGATCGGGTAGGCGCCCAGGCCCTGCAGGGCCAGCGCGGTCTCGGCGGCGGTGCTGACCCCGGCGGTGTGCTCCCGCAGCAGGCACAGCTCCAGTGCGGAGGCGCCCTTGTCCGGGAAGAGCCGGGCGAGCAGGCCGGCGCCGGCCAGCCGGCGCAGCAGGGCGCGGTCGACGCGCCCGGCGGGTTCCGCCCGCTCCCCGCCGTGCGCGGGGGCTCCAGGGCCGAACGCGCGCTCGGCCGCGGCGCGGACCGACGCGGCGAAGCCGCGCTGGTGCGGGCTGAGCGTGAACGCCATGCGCCCTCCCCGGGTCGCCGATGGTCCGCCTCCGAATATACCGAGTGCGTGACGGCCGTCAATGGTTCGTCACTCGCGGGTTCCCGGCGGTATCGTGCAAGCGTGACGACGGCACCCGGTACGGCACTCGACGGCCCCAACGGCACCCCCGGGGAGACTCCGGACACCGCGGGGCGGTCCGGCGGGGAGCGGCGCAACCGCCGCCCCCGCTCCCTGATCGTCTCCTTCTTCGGCGGCTACGGCCGGGAGATCGGCGGCTGGGTCTCGGTGGCCGGGCTGATCTCGCTCATGGCCGGCCTGGAGGTGGACGCGCCCGGGGTCCGCTCGGCGGTCTCCCGGCTCAAGCGGCGCGGGCTGCTGGAGGCCGAGCGGCGCGGCGGCGCGGCCGGCTACCGGCTCTCCGAGGCGGGCGTGCGCATCCTGGCCGACGGCGACCGCCGCATCTTCGAGCGCCGCACGGCCGAGCTCTCGGCCGGCTGGGTGCTGGTGGTCTTCTCCATCCCCGAGGCCGAGCGCGGCCTCCGGCACCGGCTGCGCTCCCGGCTGACCTGGCTGGGCTTCGGCAGCACCGCCGCCGGGGTGTGGATCGCCCCGGCCCACCTGGCCGACGAGGCCCGGCGCGCCCTGACCGAGCTGGGCGCGCGCGGGTACGCCCAGCTCTTCACCGGGCAGCGGCTGGGCTTCGGCGACCTGGCCGACGCGGTCGCCGACTGGTGGGACCTGGACGCCCTGCAGGGCATGTACCGCGCCTTCCTCGGCGAGTACGAGCCGGTGCTGGCCCGGCACCGCCTCTCCGGCGAGGACTCCGGCGACCCCGCCGCCGCCTTCGCCGACCACCTGCGCGCGGTGGACGCCTGGCGCCGGATGCCCTTCCTCGACCCCGGCCTGCCCCCCGAGGTCCTCCCCTCCGCCTGGTCCGGCACCCGCGCCGCCCAGGTCTTCCTCGACCTGCACGCCCTGCTCCGCCCCCCGGCCCTGGAGCACGTCCGCACCGCCACGGGCGGCTGAGGCCCGGGGGCCGCCTCCCCTCCGAACGGGACGGGTTCCCACTTCCGAGCCGAGCCCTCTCCCCGAGCAGGGTCCTGCTCGGCGGCGAGGGCGAGTGGGGGACCGGCTGGTCGGTCCGGCGCGGGCCCCACAGGGCGAAGGTTCAGACCAGCGGCGACGGCGCCGGTAGAGGCGGGGCCGGGCACTCCGGCCGGGTGCGGCGCCTCGCGGAGCGAGGGTTCAAGCAGGCGGCGAGGGCGGGAGGGGCCGGCGCCGTGTTCGCCGGCCCGGCAGGGCACGTGCATCCGGCAGGAGAAAAGCGGCGCCCCGGTGAAGGCAGGGCGGGCGCTCGCCCGCACCCGCCTGGGGGTTATGCCTTATATGTCGGATCAGTGGCGGGGTCGGGCAGGCGTGGGGGCTCCCTGCGCATCTCCACGGCGACCCCGATGACGCCTACGCGCGAGTAGTACCCCCTGAAGCCCTCATCCTCCCCCCAACGATTACCTAAAGTGACCAAGAAGAGCTCCGCGGGAGCACAAAAGCGACATCTCACTTCCAGCCTTGACCTTCCCGGGATTCGGCCCGCCAGTTTCCGGCTTTGCCATCGGCACGAATCCCCGTCCCTCGACCCGAACGGCGCCGTTCGAGCCCTCAGAGGCCGAATCCGGCCCGAGATGCGCGCCCCGGCGCCGCCAGGGTGATGTGGAGATGCGCAGGGCACCCTAGCCAACCATCACCCTGCGTATTTATCCAGGTCAGGAAGGGGTGAGGTTTCCAGATGGCCGCCCGAGGCGACGCGGGAGCGGCCATCCCGCCGTCCCGGCCAGCACCGGCCCCCTCGACCGCCCCGCCGCGCCTGACCGACCGGCCGGTCCCCCTCCCGCCATCGCCGCTTGCTCGAAGCCCGACCCCGTGAGACGCCGCGCTCGGCCGGAGCGCCCGGCCCTGTCCCTTCCTGCGCCGTCGCCGCCTGCTCGAACCCTCACCCCGTGAGGCTCCGCACCCGACCGACCGGTCCCGCCGGGTGGCCGGGGCTCGCCTGGCTTCGCTGACCAGGGCACACCGCCCCTCAGAGGGCTAGGCGTAGGTCACCAGTGGCCGGGGCTCTCCGCCTGCGGTGCGGTGGAAGTCGGCGAGGTCGGTGAGGAGGGAGCGGAGCGTCTCGGCGTCCTCGGGAAGGCGGGCGGCGAAGTCGGGCCAGCCGGTGAAATGGAGTGCGCCCGGCGTCTCCACCAGGCCGGTGACCGCGTCCCAGAAGGCGTTCCAGTTCCGGCCGTAGAAGGCGGGGAAGCCCAGCTCCCGCTTGAGCAGCCGGTGCAGGCCGTCCGCGTCGGCCACCCCGGAGAGGTCGATCCGGACGGTGACGCCGGACAGGTCGTCGCCGAAGGTCGCGACGGTCCCGGGGCGGGTCTCCCGGACCGCTTCGACCAGGTCGAGCAGGCCGGCGGCGTCCTCCGGCCGGTTCTCCACCAGTGCGCTCCAGCCCACGATGTGCAGCTCGTGCGGGATCCGCGCCCGCTCCTGGGCCGGCAGGCGCAGGTCGGCCCAGGTGCGCGGGGCGCAGGCCTGCACCGCCAGCCGGGCGGCCACCACCCGGACCAGGGAGGCACCGTCGAGCTCCTCGGGTGAGACGTCGATGATCATTCCGCCGCCCCCTCCCCCGCGCCGGGGCGGACGGCGGCGGCCGCGTGGCAGGCCAGGCGGCCCTCGGCGCGGGCGGTGATCCGGCCGTCCGCGATGCGGACCGCGGTCTCGGTGCCGTCGCCGGGGTCGGCCGCGCCGGCCGCGGCGGCGATGGCGCCCTCCGGGTCGCAGACCACCTGGAGCCGGGGCAGCGCCTCGGCGGGGAACGCGCCGCGCAGGCAGCCGGTCAGGTCGGCGACGGCCAGCCGGGCCAGCGGGAGCAGTTCGCCGGGGGCGGCGGCGGTGACCGCGGCGGTGACCCGGTCGCCGGGGCGGGCGGCGCGGACCGCCTCCTCCACGGCGCCGAGCCGGTGCACCCCCAGCACGCACAGCACCCCGTCGGCGGCCAGGTCGGCGGGGGCGGCGGCGACCAGGTCGGCCGCCTCCGGGGGCGACCAGGGCTCGTCGGTCTCCCGCACCGGCGGCGGGTAGGCCGGTTCGGGCCACGCGTCGTCGGGGTAGACGCCGTCCAGGTGCTCGCAGGCGCGGACCACGTCGAACGGATCGGTGAACCCGGGCGCCGCGGCGGCGGTGCGGCCCGCCCCGTGCAGCAGGGTGAGCGCGGCCTCGGCGGTGCGCACCCCGCGGGCCGCCGGCTCCGGGCCGAGCCGCTCCAGGGCCAGCCCGAGCAGCAGCGCGTCCACCTTCATCAGCTGGGCGAAGGCGCGCCGGGCGGGCTCGTCGGCCTGGACCTCGGGGATGAGGTCCTCGTCCATCCGGGCCTCGCCGGGGCGGCCGTCGGCACCGGCCAGCGGGAGCCGGGACACCCAGGCGCGGGCGAACGCGCCGAGCGCCTCGCGGGCGGTGCGGCCCGGCGCCGGGGGCGGCGGGGCGGGGGCGCGCTCGGCCCGCTCGGCGAGGACCGCGAAGTACAGTGCGCGCTTGCCCGGGAAGTTGGAGTAGACCGCCCCGCGGGTGAGTTCGGCGCGCTCGGCGATGGCGTCCACCTTGGCGTCGCGGAACCCCCGCTCGGCGAACTCCGCGTCCGCCGCGGCCAGCACTTTCGCCCGGTTGACCCCCTGCAGCTCCGCCCTGCTGAGCCTGGCCATCGCGCTCCTCGCCGCCGCTTTGCCGTTCCGCACCGCCCAAGATATCGTCATCATCCAGATGATGGGATCATCTAGAGGGGCGGGGGCGTGTGGCGCGCATCGGGGACGGCGACGAGCTGCTGAAGTGCTCGTTCTGCGGCAAGGGCCGGCGGCAGGTGCAGCGGCTCATCGCCGGACCGGTCGGGGTCTGCATCTGCGACGAGTGCGTCGGGCTCTGCAACGAGCTGGTCGACGAGGAGTTCGGCGAACCCGCGCCCCCGGTCCCGGCCGACCTGCCCAGGCCCCGGGAGGTCCATGCGTTCCTGGATTCGCATGTGATCGGTCAGGAGCAGGCGAAGAAGGCCTTGTCGGTGGCGGTGTACAACCACTACAAGCGGGTGCGCTCGGAGGGGGAGCGCCCGCGCGATGAGGACGTGGAGATCGCCAAGTCCAACATCCTGCTGCTGGGGCCGACGGGGTCGGGCAAGACGCTGCTGGCCCAGACGCTGGCCAAGATCCTCAACGTGCCGTTCGCGATCGCCGACGCCACGGCGCTGACCGAGGCGGGGTATGTGGGCGAGGATGTGGAGAACATCCTGCTGAAGCTGATCCAGGCGGCCGATTACGACGTGAAGAAGGCCGAGACGGGGATCATCTACATCGACGAGGTGGACAAGGTCGCCCGCAAGTCGGAGAACCCCTCGATCACCCGGGACGTGTCGGGCGAGGGGGTGCAGCAGGCGCTGCTGAAGATCCTGGAGGGGACCACGGCCAGTGTTCCGCCGCAGGGCGGGCGGAAGCATCCGCATCAGGAGTTCATCCAGATCGATACGACCAATGTGCTGTTCATCTGCGGGGGCGCGTTCGCGGGGCTGGACGGGTTGATCGATCAGCGGGTGGGCCGGCGGGGGATGGGGTTCAACGCGGTGCTGGGTCCGGAGGCCGGCGGTGCGGACCTGTTCGGCGAGGTGATGCCGGAGGATCTGCTGAAGTTCGGGATGATCCCGGAGTTCGTGGGGCGGCTGCCGGTGATCACGAGTGTGCATGATCTGGATCGGGGGGCGCTGATCCGGATTCTGACCGAGCCGCGCAATGCGCTGGTGAAGCAGTATCAGCGGTTGTTCGAGCTGGACGGTGTGGGGCTGGAGTTCTCGCCGGGGGCGCTGGAGGCGATCGCGGAGCAGGCGATCATCCGGGGGACGGGGGCCCGGGGGCTGCGGGCGATCATCGAGGAGGTGCTGCTGTCGGTGATGTACGAGGTGCCCTCGCGTGAGGATGTGGGGCGGGTGATCATCACGCGGGAGGCGGTGCTGGAGCATGTGAATCCGACGATCGTGCCGCGTGGGGGCCGGGGCGAGGAGCCCGAGGAGAAGACCGCCTGACCGCACCGCCCCCGCCCTATTCCGGGACCACCGCCGTGCCGACCAGCTCCACCACCGCTTCGGGGTCGAACAGCTCGGCGACCCCGAACAGCGCCATCGCCGGGTAGTGCCGGCCCAGGTGGCGTCGGTAGACCGCGCCGATGCCCCTCAGGTCGGCCCGGTAGTCGGGGACGCTGGTGGTGTACACCGCCAGGGAGACCAGGTCGCCGGGCCCGCCGCCGGCCGCGCGCAGCGCGGCGACCATGTTCCCCATCGCCAGGTCGAACTGGCCGCGCAGGCCGCCGCCGCCGATCGACCCGTCGGGCAGCTGGGCGGTCTGCCCGCCCAGGTAGACCGTGCGCCCCGCGGCCGGCACCACCGCGTGCGCGAAGCCCACGGCCGGCGCCAGCCCTCCGGCCTCGACCAGGCGGTGCGGGGTGCGCACCTCCGCCTCCGTCCGCTCCTCCGCCACGGGCTACCTCCCCTTCCACTCCGGCTCGCGCTTCCCGGTGAACGCCGCGTGGAACTCGGCGTAGTCCTCGGTCTTCATCAGCAGCGCCTGGGTGACCGCCTCCAGCTCGACCGAGGCGGACAGCCCCATGTCCAGCTCCCGGGAGAGCAGCGCCTTGGTCTGGGCGTAGGCGAACGCGGGGCCGGCGGCCAGCCGCTCGGCCAGCCGCGCCGCGGCCCCGCCCGACTCCCCGTCCTCCACCAGCTCGCTGACCAGGCCGATGCGGTCGGCCTCCTCGGCGCCGACGGTGTCGCCCAGCATCAGCAGCCGGGTGGCGTGGCCCAGGCCGACGACCCGGGGCAGCAGGTAGGCCGCGCCCATGTCGCCGCCGGCCAGGCCGACCCGGGTGAACAGGAACGCGAACCGGGCCGAGCGCTCCACCAGCCGGAAGTCGGCGGCCAGCGCCAGCACCGCCCCGGCGCCGGCGGCGATCCCGTGCACCGCCGCGATCACCGGCACCGGGCACTCCCGCATCGCCCGGACCGTCTCCCCGGTCATCCGGGTGAAGCCGAGCAGGCCGTCGGGGTCCATCTCCAGGGTGGCGCCGATGATCCCGTCCACGTCCCCGCCGGAGCAGAAGCCGCGTCCCCGGCCGCGCAGCACCAGCGCCCGCACGTCGTCCCGGTGCGGCAGCTCCAGCAGCAGGTCGCGCAGGTCGGCGTAGACGTCGAAGGTGAGCGCGTTGAGCCGGTCGGGCCGGGTGAACTCCACCGTGGCCACGCCGCCGCGCAGCGACAGGTCGAAGTGCTCCCAGGAGTCGGTGAAGGGCGCGGACGCTCGGAACGGGCTCACTGCTGGACGCCTCCTCCGTCGAGGACGATGGTCTGGCCGTTGACGCAGCCCGCGGCCTCGGAGGCCAGGTAGCCGACGGCCGCGGCGACCTCCTCCGGCTCCACCAGCCTGCCCAGGGGCGCGGCGCCCGCCAGCGCGCGCTCGGCCTCCTGGGCGCTGCGCCCGGTGCGCTCGGCGATCCGGGCCGCCGACCGCTCGGTCATCGGGGTGCGGACGAACGCCGGGCAGACCGCGTTGCAGGTCACCCCGGTTCCGGCGACCTCCGCCGCGGTCGCCCGGACCAGGCCCACCAGGGCGTGCTTGGCCGCGGTGTAGGCCGCCGTGTAGGGGGTGCCGACCAGCCCGGCGGTGGAGGCCACCGCGACGATCCGGCCGCGGTCCCGCTCCCGCATGCCGGGCAGCACCGCCCGGGTGAGCAGGAACGCGGTGGTGGCGTTGGCGGCGAAGTGCTCGTTCCAGGAGGCCGCCGAGGTCCGGTGCAGCGGCGCCGATTCGGCCGCGCCGGCGTTGTTCACCAGCACCTCCACCGGGCCGTCCAGCCCGGCCAGTGCCCGCTCCACCTGCTCCTCGTCGGCGGCGTCGCAGACCGCTCCGCGCACGCCCGAGCCGTCCAGGTCGCGTTCGAGCCGGGCGAGGCGGTCGGCGTCCCGCCCCAGCGCGACGACCCGCAGCCCGGCGCGGGCCAGCAGCGCGCACACGGCGCGGCCGATCCCGCCGGCCCCGCCGGTCACCACGGCGATCCGCGCGGCGCTCTCCATGGGGCGCACGCTATCACTCGATCATGACCCCCGTCATGAAACCGACATGAAACGGCCGCCGGCGTCCGCGGCGGCCGCCCCGCCCGGAACCCGGACGGACCGCCGCACACCGGCCGCGAAGCCGCCGGCGATTACCGGGAACCCCGTGCGCCACGGGAGACTCCAAGGACCACAGGGCGGGAGAGGCCCGCCCGGCAAGCGAGAGGAACGCCCGTGGAGACGGTTTCCGCCGCCGCGATCACCGAGCGGTTCGGCAGGCTCTTCGACACGCTGGACTCCGACGGCGACGGCGCCATCGACTGGGAGGACTACCAGCGCCTCGTCGACCGCTACACCCGGGGCTACTCCCTGGAGGCCGAGGACCGCAGGACCCAGGCGCTCCGCACCTCCTACCAGATGCTGTGGCTGGAGCTGCTCCGCCACTCGGGGGTCTCCGGGGCCCGCCTCCCGGACCGGGAGGCGTTCGTCCGGGCCATGCACGCGGTGGCCGAGGACGGGAGCCGCTTCAACGCGACCGAGGGCCTGGCCGACGCGGTGTTCGACCTGCTCGACGATGACGACGACGGTTCGATCAGCGAGGCCGAGTACCTCCGGTACGCGGAGGTCCTGGGCGCCGGCGCCGAGATCGCGCGGACCCGGTTCAAGGCGCTGGACACCGACGGCGACGGGTCCATCGGCCGCGAGGAGTTCATCCAGTCGGCCCGGGAGTTCCTCTTCGGGGACGACACCGAGTCCGCGGGCGGCTTCGTCTTCGGGATGGTCTGAGCCCCGGCACGGCCTGAGGGCCGCCCCGCGCGGGCGTCCGCGCCGGCCGGCGGCGCGGATGCGCTCCCCCCGGCCCCGGCGCCGGACCGGCGTCTATCATGGGCCCATGGGTGAACTCGGAATCGCCGGCCTTATCGCGCTGGCGCTCATCATGGCGATCCCCGTCTCGATCTTCGGGGGCTTCGCCGTCTACTCCCTCCGTGTCGCGCGCAAGGGCCCGGAGGCCGTTCTCGCCTCCGCCCGCAAGCGCCGCGAACTGGCCTGAGAGAACGGCGGAGGGCGCCTCCCGTCCCCGGGAGGCGCCCTCCGCCGCGCCGGCCGCACTCAGTCCGCGTCGAAGGTCTCCGGGTCCGGGCCGAACCGCCGGCCCGCATCGAGCCCCGAGACATCCTCCATGTCGGCGCTGCTCAGCGTGAAGTCGAAGACGTCGAAGTTGGACCGGATCCGCTCCGGGGTGACCGACTTCGGGATCACCACGTTGCCCAGCTGCAGGTGCCAGCGGATGATCACCTGCGCGGGCGTCTTGCCGTAGGCCTCGGCGATCTTGACGATGGCCGGCTCGTCCAGCAGGTTCCCCTGGCCGAGCGGGCTCCACGCCTCGGTGACGATGCCGTGCTCGGCGTTGAACCCCCGCAGCTCCGCCTGGGTGAGCCTGGGGTGCAGCTCGATCTGGTCGACCATCGGCGTGATGCCGCCCTCCTCCATCACCCGCTCCAGGTGCGGGGCGTTGAAGTTGGAGACGCCGATGGCGCGCACCCGCCCTTCGGCGTAGAGCCGCTCCAGGGCCTTCCAGGTGCTCACGTAGGCGTCGTGCATCGGCAGCGGCCAGTGGATCAGGTACAGGTCGAGCTGCTCGACCCCCAGCCGCGACAGCGACGCGTCGAAGGCGCGCAGCGCCGGGTCGTAGCCCTGGTCGCGGTTCCACAGCTTGGAGGTGAGGAAGACGTCGTTCCTGGGCAGCCCGGAGCGGCGCAGCGCCTCGCCGACGCCCTCCTCGTTGCCGTAGGCGGCCGCGGTGTCGATGCTGCGGTAGCCGGCCTGCAGCGCGGTGCCGACCGCGTCGACGACCTCGTCGCCGCCCACCTGCCAGACGCCGAACCCCAGCTGCGGCATCCGGACCCCGTTGCCGAGCGTGACCTCAGGCATCTCGAACATGCTCTTCTCCCCCGTTGCGGTCGTTCGTCCGCCGCCCCTCGGCCCGCCCCTGCGGAACTCCTCCGGCGAGCGCGCCCCCGGCGCCCCCGCCACCCGCTCCGCCGGGCCCCTCGCCCTCCCCTGGCGGCCGGCCTCGGGCCCGACGCCCCACCTTGCTTCGAAATCACCGCCGGCCGCAACCGGAGCGGTCCGCTCGACACCCGTATGTGACCTGCTCGTCCTGTTTCCGAATCATTCCGTCATCCGGTAGACGACGCCGATCACCACCTCGTCCTCCGGGTGGGCCCCGGGAACCGCGCCGGGGAACTCCCCCGCGGCCCCGCACCGCACCGCGAACGGCGCCCCGGGCCACCGCTCCTCGATCTCCTCCGCCACCGAGGTCCGCCCGGCCGCCGCGGCGGTCTCCCGCTGCCCCGGCGTCTCCAGCTCGTCCTTGGGGTACCTCCGCGACACCGCGGCCACGAACCGCGCCTGCCGGGGCAGCACCCCCCGCCCCAAAGCGTCGAGCACCGCCACCTGCTGTTCTCTGCTTCGCTCCATGCTTCATCATGCCTCGCACGTCGCGCATTGTCACGACGGCGGCCACGCAGAGCGACGTCCCGGCACCGCCGCCCCCGCCCGCACACGTCACGGGAGCCCCTGGGAATGCGGTAGAGTCGTCCCTGTCGGCAGGCGGCGCACGGCGCCGCGGCGGGCACACGGGACGTAGCGCAGTTTGGCAGCGCACTTGACTGGGGGTCAAGGGGTCGTGGGTTCAAATCCCGCCGTCCCGACAGAGCGGTAGCGGTTCAGAAAGAGGTTCGCCGGTCGGCGGGCCTCTTTCTTCGTCTCCGGTGGGGTTGAACCGGGGCCGGGCGGGCCGTTGGCCGCGCGGGCCCGCAGTTCATCCCCGTGCTGGAGCGGATGCGGGTGCGCGGACCGGTGGGCCGCCCCCGCACCCGGCCCGGCGCGGCATCGCCACCCGCTCTGACAAGACCCCCGAGAGCTGTCCGGCCGGTCTCCGTCTCCGTGCCTGCATGAGCTGGATCAAGGACCTCATCCGAGCCGATCAATGACCACGACTCCCTACAGGGCCTAGCGGCGTTCCGGTACCAACGCGAGCACCCGGGCCCCGAGGGACTCCAGGGGGCCTCGGGCGAACCTGCGCGACCACATCCCGGCGGCGACGACCAGGACCAGGGAGATCGCGCAGTAGGCGGCCACGACCGACGCACCGATCACGAACGGCCCGGTCCCCCGCAGCAGCCCCGCCAGCCCCAGTCCCCAGCCGTAGAAGACCACCGACCCCAGCAGGTTCTGCAGGACGTAGCAGCTCAGTGCGGTCCGGCCCACTGCGGTCAGGGAGCGGACCACCGGCCCGTTCCCGCGCGCCCGGTCCATCAGCCACCCGGCCAGGCCCACGTACCCGAGCATCAGCAGGCCGGAGAAGGCGTACCGGTGCGCCGTGCCGAGCTCGGGGACCACCGATCCCAGGACGCACAGCGGTAGCCCCAGGCCCAGCCCCCAGGCCAGTAGCCGGCCCCGGATCCGCTGCCCTTCCGCGGAGTCGCCGAAGACGCCCGCCCGGTGGAGCCGCACCCCCAGCAGGAACAGGAAGAGGGTCATGGGGAAGGCCACGAGGATCTCGGCGCGCGTGCCCAGGAAACCCGACCACCGCTCGGCCACCTGGGCGGGGTAGGTGCCCTCGATGAAGAGGAGCTCCTCGCCCCCGACCGACAGGGGCCCGGGGTCATCCGCCGGGAACAGGGCGAACATCAGGGTGAACGCGCTCATGAGGGTGAGGTTCACCCCCAGCGCGGTCCACATCACCACCGACCGCACCCTCTCCGAACGCCCCAGCAGCCACACGACCACCAGAGCGGTGACGGCGTAGCCCATGAGGACGTCCCAGGCGAACAGCAGCACGGTGTGCAGTGCGCCCTCGACCAGCAGCAGGACCTGGCGCCACCCGTGGCGGCCGGGCCAGCGCCGACCGTGTGCGGCGGCAGAGCGGTACTGCACGGCGAGGCCGATGCCGAACAACATCGCGAGCATCGCGTAGAACTTGCCGTTGACCAGCGGGTCCAACACCGCCCTGAGGGCGCCCTCGGGCGCCACGCCGGGCAGGAAGAGCCAGACATTGACCGCGAGGGTGCCCAGGATGGCGACTCCCCGCAGCACGTCCAGGAGCGGCAGCCGGGAGCGGGACACGGGTCGGTCTTCGGATCGGGCCTGTGAGGCCCCGGATTCGGTTTCCATACCCGGCAGCCTTGGGGGTGCGGGGCCCAGCACGCGTCGCCCGAACGGCAGATGCGGCCCCTTATGCCGTTCGGCATACGACGGACGACGCGCCATGCACCACCATGAGGGGATGGAGACGACCCGGACCCGACCGGATTCGGGAGCGCCGCACCGCCGTCGGCACCGATCGCCCTCCCCCGCCCTCGACGTCCTGATCGCGGCGGGCTGGGCGGTGGCGGCGTTCGCCTGGTGGGGGATTCCCGACCCTGCCGCCGCACCGTGGTGGGCGCCGCCCCTGGCCGTGGTCTGCGCCTGCCTCCCTCTGGTGTGGCGGCGCCGGTACCCGGTGGCCGTGGCCCTGGCCACCGGCACCGCGGCGCTCACGGCCGCGGTCCTCCTCGGCGCGGGCGCCCCCATGCCGGAGGCGCTGGCGGCCTTCGCCGCCGGGTCGGCCGTTCTGCACCGGGCCCCGGCCGCCCTGGTGGGCGCGCTCTCCGTGCCGTGGATCCTGACCCTGTTCACCCTGAGCACGGAGCGACCGGAGGCACTGTGGGGGAGTCCGCAGCAGATCGTGATGATCGCCCTGACCGGGACCCTGCCCGCGCTCGTGGGCCTGCTCCTGCGCATGCGCGCCGAACGCGCCGGGCAGCGGCGCAGCGACGAACGCTCCCGGATCCAGCGCGAGCGCGCCCGGGAGCGGGTCCGGATCGCCCGGGACGTGCACGACATCGCCGGGCACCACCTGAGCGCGATCCGGCTGCTGGCCGTGGGCGGCCGCGAGTCGCTGCGCGGGCCCCAGGCCGACCCCGACCGGGTGCTGTCGGCGATCGCCGACACCGCCGGGCGGGCGGTGGCCGAACTACGGGAGCTGCTGGAGCCCCTGCGCGAGGAACGGTGGGAGGAGCCCCCGCCACCGCAGGTGCGCTTGGCGGACCTGCCGCGGTTGGCCGAGGCGGTGGAGGGGGCCGGCCTGGTCGTGGACCTGGTACCGCCTCCGGAGATGAACGTGGAGGTCCACCCCCGGGTGGCGGAAGGCGTCTACCGGATCGTGCAGGAGGCCCTGGGCAACGTGCTGCGGCACTCCTCCGCCCGTCGGGTGCAGGTGCGCCTGTCCCGGCAGGGCTCGGACGCGCTGCTGGTGAGCGTGGCGGACGACGGCGACCCCCCGCCGGGGCCGCCCGCGACGACCGGCCTGGGCCTGCGGGGGATACACGAACGCGCTCGGGAACTGGGCGGTCGCGCCGAGGCCGGGTTCCGGCCGGGCGGGGGCTGGCGGGTGCTGGCCGTGCTCCCCCTGACGCCCGCCGGCGACGGAGAGGAGGCGCGGACGTGATCCGCCTGCTGGTGGCCGACGACCAGCCTGCCGCACGGGAGGGGCTGCGGCTGCTCTTCGAGGCCGCCCCGGACGTGGCGGTGGTCGGCGCGGCCGCGCACGGCATCGAACTGGTCGCCATGGCGCGGCGGCTGCGGCCGGACGTGGTCCTCACCGACATCCGCATGCCCGGCATGGACGGGGTTGCGGCGGCCCGGGAGCTGGCCCGGCTGGACCCGCCGCCGCCCACGGTCATGCTGACCACCTTCGACCTGGACGAGTACCTGTTCGGCGCGTTGCAGGCGGGGGCAGCGGGGTTCCTGCTCAAGGAGAGCGAACCGGAGCTGTACATGATGGCGGTCCGGGCGGCGGCCCGCGGCGAGGGGGTGATCGACCCGCGTGTAACGCCCCGGCTGGTCGACCGGTTCGCGCGGACCTCCCCGCGGACACCGCCGCCCCGCGCCCGCGACCTCACCGCCCGGGAACGGGAGGTCCTGGGCCTGGTCGCGCGGGGGCACGGCAACACGCGCATCGGCCGGGAGCTGGGCATCACACCCGGCACGGCCAAGGTGCACGTGGCCCGCATCCTGACCAAGCTCGGGGTGGCGAGCAGGGTGCAGGCCGCCCTGTACGCCTACCGGTACGGTCTGGTGACCTGGTCCGACACCGCCGAGGAGCTCTGAGCCCCGATGCCCCCGGTACCGAGGCGACCTGGTCGCGCACCACCGGCGCCCCGGGCCCCTGCCGCGGAACCGGCCCGCACCCGACCACCGATTGGAGACCGGCCGGGTGGCTCGCGGGGGTCTTGCCGCGGCGGGTGGACGCAGGCCCGTTTCCTCGTCGGCCGACCGCGCGCGGGTCATGGGACTCGGGCTACCGGGCCCGCCCCGGCCGCAGGGGCGGATCCGGCGGATTGACCACGACCCGGCACAGGCCCTAGGGGGCGCCCGGTGCCGGCCCCGCCTCTTCGGGCGGGGGCGCGTCGACGATGGAGGGGAGCAGCCCCGGGAACCGCTCTTCGACTTCGCTCCATCGGACACGGCTCAGCCGGGAGGTGCCCTGCAGCCGCGTCGCCACCAGGCCGCTCTCCCGCAGGGTGCGCAGATGGTGGGAGATCGTCGAGCGGTTGACCGGAAGGTCCAGCGACCCGCACGACCCCTCCCCTCGCTCGACGAGCATGCGGACGATCTGCAGGCGCACCGGGTCGGCGAGCGCCTGGAGCAGAACGCCGATGTCCAGGGTCCGCAGGTCGGGGTGGGGCACCCAGGTGGATTCGCCGGGCGTGCCGGTGCGAGGCGTCATGAGTTCCATTACACCGCACCGATTGTTACGATGCCAATCAAAAATTTCGATGGCCATCGAAATTATCGGCGGCCGTCGAGACCGCCGGGCCCATGGACCCGGGCCCGACCGGCTCCGGGCCCCTCACTCCGCGGAGCCGCTCACCCCCCCTGCCCTGAGGAGTACGCATGTGTGGCATCGCCGGCTGGGTGGACTTCCACCGAGACGTCCGCACCGAGACCCCGGTGCTCGACCGGATGACCGAGACGATGGCCTGCCGCGGGCCGGACGACGCCGGTACGTGGGCCGACGCCCGCGCGGCGCTCGGCCACCGGCGGCTGTCCGTCATCGACCTCGAAGGCGGCCGCCAGCCGATGGCCGCGGACGAGGACGGCCGCCCCCTCTCCTGCCTGACCTACAGCGGAGAGGTCTACAACTTCCAAGAGCTCCGCACCGAACTGGCCGCGCGCGGGCACCGGTTCCGCACCCGCAGCGACACCGAGGTCGTCCTCCGCGGCCACCTGGAATGGGGCGAGGGCCTCGTCGACCGCCTGAACGGGATGTTCGCCTACGCGCTCTGGGACGCCCGCCGGCAGGAGCTGCTCCTGGTCCGCGACCGGATGGGCATCAAGCCCCTGTACTACTTCCCGCTGAGCGGCGGGGCCGTGTTCGGCTCCGAGCCCAAGGCCCTGCTCGCCCACCCGGAGGTTCCCCGCCGGATCGACGCGGACGGCATGCGCGAGGTCCTGGAGATGGTGAAGACGCCGGAGCAGGCGGTCTTCGCCGGCATGCGCGAGGTGCGCCCCGGGCAGATCGTCCGCATCCGGCGGGAGGGCATCACCCGGCGCACCTACTGGGCGCTGGAGGCGCGCGAGCACACCGACGACCTGCGGACCACCATCGCGGCGGTGCGCTCGCTCCTGGAGGACATCGTCGACCGGCAGCTCGTCGCCGACGTACCGGTGTGCTCGCTGCTCTCAGGCGGGCTGGACTCCTCCGCGATCACGGCCCTGGCCGCCAGGCGCCTCGGCTCCGAGCCCGTCCGCTCGTTCTCGGTCGACTTCGCCGACCACGGCACGGGCTTCCGCGAGGACTCGATCCACGGCTCCCCGGACACCCCCTTCGCCCGCGACCTGGTGCGCCACGTCGGCTCCGAGCACAGCGAGATCATCCTGGACAGCGGCGAGCTCGCCGACCGGGAGCTGCGCGCCGCGGTGCTCCGCGCCGCGGACCTCCCCCCGACCTACTGGGGCGACATGTGGCCGTCGCTGTACCGGCTGTTCCAGGAGATCAGGAAGGAGTCCACGGTCGCCCTCTCCGGGGAGTCGGCCGACGAGGTCTTCGGCGGGTACCCCTGGTTCCACACCCCGGAGGCCCTGAAGGCCGACACCTTCCCGTGGCTCGCCGCACCCACCAGGGCGCTGTTCGACGGGAAGGGCCTGTTCTCCCCGTCCCTGCTGGAGAAGCTCGACATGCCCGGCTTCCTCCGCGACAGCCACGCGCAGGCGATGGCCGAGGCCCCGGTGCTGCCCGGGGAAGGCGGGCGCGAGCGCCTGATGCGCCGCCTCACCTACCTCAACCTGACCCGGTTCAACCAGGCGCTCCTGGACCGGAAGGACCGGATGAGCATGGCGGTGGGCCTGGAGGTGCGAGTGCCCTTCTGCGACCACCGGCTGGTGGAGTACGCCTACAACGTCCCCTGGGAGATGAAGTCCTTCGACGGGCAGGAGAAGAGCCTGCTCCGCGCGGCCGTGTCGGACCTGCTCCCGGATTCGGTCCTGAAGCGGGTGAAGAGCCCCTACCCCACCACCCAGGACCCCGGCTACGAGGGCGCTCTGCGGGCGGAGGCCGCGGCGGTGCTGGAGGATCCGGACGCGCCCGTGCTCCCCCTGCTGGACACCGCCGCGGTACGGGCCCTGCTGGACACGCCCCTGGGCGACACCAGCCGCAAGTACGACAGGATGAACCTGGAGACGGTACTCGGCCTGAACGGCTGGCTCTCGGCCTACTCGGTCTCCATCGAGCTCTGATCCCCGCCGGCCGGGGCCTTCCCGCCCCGCCTCCGCCCGGCTCCGAGGCTCCGCCGGGCGGCCGCCCGAACCCCCGCCGCATCCGCCCGCTCACCCCTTGACACAGAACGGAACCGATCAGTACCGTTCTTGCCGAGTGGAAACGGTACCGATCGGTTCCGTTTCGGCGGACGCGGACCGGTCGGCACAAGGACGGCCCCCGGCAGCCTCCTCGGAGCTCCGCATCGAACACCTGACGACCGACACCGCCGGCCGAAGAGGCCGGCCAGGGAAAGGAACGGGTAGCGAATGCTCGGAGACCGATCCGCTCCGGATTCAGCGGCCCAGGCGCGGTCGCGGTGGAGCGTCCTGATACTGGCGTTCGGCACCTTCGCCATCGGCACCTGCGAATTCGTGCTCGCCGGCCTGCTCCCGCAGCTCTCCGCCTCACTCGACGTCACGGTGCCCACGGCCGGCCAGGTCGTCACCGTGTTCGCGCTGACCTGCGCGGTACTGGCCCCGGTCCTGGCCACTGCGACCGCCGGACTCCCCCGGCGGCGAGTGCTGCTCGCCGCGGCCGCCATCTACCTCATCGGCAATGCCGGCACCGCGCTCGCCCCCGATTTCACCGTGCTGCTCATCGCCCAGATGGTGGCGGCGGCGGGGGCCGGCCTGTTCATCCCGACCGCTTCGGTGACCGCGTCGGCCCTGGTCGCCCCGGAATGGCGCGGGCGCGCCATCGCCCTCGTCACCACCGGCCTGACCGCCGCGACGGCGCTCGGAGCCCCCATCGGCACCGTCCTGGGCGGGCTGTTCGGCTGGCGCAGCGCGGTGCTCTTCGTCGCCGCCCTGGCCCTGCTCGCCATGGCGGGGCTGGCCGCGCTGGTGCCCAAGAACGTGAACGCCCCCGCCCCCGAGACGCTGCGCGCCCGGCTCACCCCCCTGGCCGACCGCAGGGTGGTGATGATCCTGGTGACCACCCTGCTCGCGTTCACCGCCGTCTACATCCCCTACACCTACATCTCGGCCGTGTTCGCCCCGGCCACCGGGGGCGACAGCGTCCGCCTCGCCGTCCTGATGTCGCTGGTCGGCATCGTCGGCACGCTCGCCAACTACGTCGCGGGCTCGCTGGCCGACCGCATCGGCAGCCGGCGCGTCGTGGCGGGCGCCCTGGTCTGGCTGGCCGCCGCCCTGCTCCTCATCCCGCTGGCGACCGCGCTGTACCCCGCGGCGGTGCTCATGGTGGTCCTCTACGGCTTCGCCGCATTCGCGATCACCGCTCCGCAGCAGCACCGGCTCATCACCCTGAAGCCCGAGTCCGCATCCGTCCTGATCTCCTTGAACGCCGCGATCCTCTACCTCGGCATCACGATGTCGGGCGTGCTGGGCGGCGCCGGGATCGTGCTGGTCGGGGCCGGGAAACTGACCCTCATCGCCGCCGGCATCGCCCTCGCCGCCCTGCTCATGTCCGAACTCGCCCACGCCGCCGCCCGGCGCCGCGCGCCCCGGGCGGGCGGCGAGAGCGGTGAGGACGGCGGAGAAGCCCTCGAGCGGCCGGAAGCCCCTGCCCCCGGCCCCCGGCCCGTTTAGGCGGCGGTCCCGGCCGCGCCGCGGCCGGGACCGCCGCCCCCGCAGGGCGGGCATGCGTGCGGCCCCCGATCCGCGGATCGGGGGCCGCACGCATGCCCGCTCCCCCTCATCCGCACCGGGAAAATGGGCAAGGCATTTCCTTCGGCTGACTTCCCGGTCCGGTTAATGACAGGCGTCCCCACGCGGAACTCACCGCGAAGACCCGCGGTCGGCAATGGCACCGAGAAGGGATCCGCCCTTTCGAGTCAGAAGATTCCGGAATTGTCAACAGAATGGCCTTACCCGGCCTCGGTATCGCGGAATGCGACCGCGCGGGAATCCGGTCCCCCTTCGCCCCCGCCCCCCTTTTGATCATCTTCGACTTGACCTGCACGCAGGCGATGCACATCCCTGAATTTTGCAGTGCAAACAGATCCGAGCCCTCACACCGAGTGATGATGCCTGCTCGAAGAGGTCTTTACTTTCCTCGCCCACCCGCGTAAAAAGAACACGGCTGTGCGGGACATCGATCCACCGGGTTTGCCCTGACGCAAGCCCGCAAAAGTGTTCCCGCCCCGGTCGGACAAAGGTCACCCGAGTGATACGGAGATCATCTGTCATGGTGAGCAGGTTGATCGATGAGAGCGAGCGGCTGAAGAGCATCCTGGAGCGCCTGAACGAGAAGTCCATCGAGGACTACTACAACCCGTACCGCGTATTCGAATGGCCCGATGAGCTTCCCGGGGAAATGTGGTGGATGACCCCCGAGCTGACCACGACCCACGGGACACCGGTCGCCGATGAGCTGCCGGCCGAACAGCTCTACGCCCTCTCCCGCTATGAAAGCGTTAATTTCTACAGCCTCAACGTCCACGGAATCCGCGAACTGCTGATCGAGGTCACGAAGCGCATCCACACGGCGGACTTCCGAACCCCCTCGGAATTCTTCCACCACTTCATCGGCGAAGAGAACGAGCACATGTGGTTCTTCGCCGAGTTCTGCCTCCGCTACGGCGGAAAGATATACACGCAGCCGCGTGGCGGAGCGGAGACCATTCCGCCGAGCAACGCCGAGAGCCTTCTCGTGTTCTGCCGAATCCTGATCTTCGAGGAACTCGTCGACCACTTCAATTCGAAAATGGCCCTGGACCGGGATCTGCACGAAACGATCCGCCAGGTCAACCGGATCCACCACCAGGACGAGTCGCGGCACATCGCCTTCGGCCGAGAACTCGTCTCCGTCCTCTTCGATGACTTCAAGAAGACCGCGACCGAAGAGGAGATCTCCCAGGTCAGCGACTACTTGAAGCGATACATGGCGTTCAGCTTCGAATCGCTGTACAGCCCTCAAGTCTACCGTGACGCCGGAATCAAGAACCCGCTCGAGGTCCGGCGCCGGCTACTGAGCGACCCCAGAAGGAAAGAATTCGAGCAGCAGGTCTTCCGAAAGACGTTCTCCTTCCTGACCAAGACCGGCCTGCTCGGCGACCGCGACCTGTCCTCCTTTTCAGCAAGCAACTGAAAACCCGGAGAGATCATGGTGAACAGAATATCGAACGGCCTTGCGATCTTCGACCCCGACCATACGGAACTGCTCCGGGAACTGGACGCGGCTTTCGCCGGCTGGGCGGCCGAAGCAGGGGCGGACCAGATATCGGTCCCTCCGGTGTACCCGGTCGAGGACCTGGAGAAGTTCGATGTCTACGACAATTTCCCCCACCTGGCCCTGGTCGCCGGCGCGCTCGCCGACCCGGAGCGGGACAGGCCCGAAGGGCACCGCCTTCCCCCCGACCGACTGGCCGGAGCCCACCTGGGCCTGCCCACCGCCGCCTGCTTCGGCGCCTACCTCTACTTCGAGAACCGGCGGATCCCGCCGTCGACCCTGGTCACCCTGGTCAACCGCTGCTTCCGCAACGAGGAGTACTTCGACGGGCTGCGCAGGCTGCTCGGCTTCCAGATGCGGGAGGTGGTCGCGCTCGGCGACTCCGAGCACGTCTCCGAGGTCCTGGCCGGCTTCACCGGGCGCATCGCCGCGTTCCTCGACGCGCTGGACCTGGAGTACGGCTCCGCCGCCGCGACCGACCCCTTCTTCGACCGCGAGGGCGGGCGCGCGGTACTGCAGCGGCTCCAGGAGGTCAAGCGGGAGTTCATCGTCGACGACCTGGCCATCGCCTCGGTCAACACCCACCGGAACTTCTTCGGGGAGCGGTGCGGGATCACCGCCGGCGACGGCGGGAACGCCTTCACCGGCTGCGTCGCCTTCGGGCTCGAACGCTGGGTGAGCGTGCTCCTCACCCGGTACGGGAGCGCGGAGAAGGCGGCCGGGGCGGTCCGGTCCGCTTCCCCGGGGCCGGGGTGAGCCCCGATGCGGAGCAGAGTGGGGGTGGACCTCGTCCCGCTGGCCAGGGTCCGGCGGATGCTGGACGGCGGCGAAAGGACCGCCCTGGAGCGCATGGTCCGCCCGGACGAACTCGACGAATGCCGGCGCGAGGGGCTGATCGACGTGTCCGCGCTGGCCGGGCGCCTCGCCGCCAAGGAAGCCGTCTTCAAGCTCTTCCTCCGGGGGGACACCGTCCTTCCCTGGACCCTGATCAGGATCTCGGCGCCTGAACGCGCCTGGCCCGAGGTCGAACTGGAGGGGGCCGCCCGCGGCTATGCCCGCGACGCCGGGATCGACGGCCCCATCTCCGTGAGCATCACCCACGACGGCGACTACGCGATCGCGGTCGCCGCGGCCATGTCCGCTCCGGCCGAAGAGAGCCCGCAGCGGATCGCCTAGCCCTTCCCCCGCTCGCCCGGGCCCCGGCCGGCGCGGCCGAGAGCCGCGGGCGGGCTCCCCCCCGCCTCCGAGGAGGACCGACATGCCCGAATCCCCGACCACGGCGTTCGACGAGGTCACCGACTGGGTTCTCGCGAGGAACCCGGAGCGCGAGAGCGTGGGCGCAGACGAGGACCTGGTCGAGAACCGGCTCGTCGACTCCCTCTCCTTCGTCGAGTTCATCTTCACCATCGAGCAGGCCGCCGGCACGGAGATCCCGATGGACACCCTCGACCTCGACGACCTGCGGACCCTGAACAGCATCAGGAAGACCTTCTTCGATGGCCGCGACCCCGCGACCGGCTGAGGACCAGCGAAGGACGGACATGGAAGAGATCTCGTACACCGCCCAGTGGACGGCCGCCGCGCGGGCGCTCGAATCCGAGCGCCCGGAGGGCCGCCTGATCACGGACGAATACGCACGCGGACTCGCCGCCCCCCGCGGGTTCGAGCTGCTGGAGCGCTACAAGGGTGCGGGGGTGGCGGAGTTCATCGCCGTCAGGACCCGCTATATGGACGACTCGGTGACCCGGGCGCTGGCCGGCGGGGGCATCCGCCAGGTCGCCATGGTCGCCAGCGGCATGGACACCCGTCCCTACCGGCTGGACTGGCCGGAGGGGGCCGCGGTCTACGAAATCGACCACGGCGCGCTGCTCGACGAGAAGCGCCGGCGGCTGCGCGGCATCGCCCCCGACCCGGCGGTGCGGACCGTTCCCGTCGCCGCGGACCTCGCGGAGGACTGGCGCACGCCGCTGGCCGAGGCCGGGTTCGACGCCTCCCTGCCGACCCTGTGGGTGGCGGAGGGCCTGCTGTTCTTCCTCACCGAGGAGCAGGCGGCGGGCCTGCTATCGGACCTGGCCCGGGAATCGGCGCCCGGGTCCCTGCTGGCCACCGACATGACGAGCGCATCGCTGCTGAAGCATCCGATGACCCGGCCGTTCCTCGCCGCCCTGGCGGACGACGGCACACCGTGGCGGTTCGGGACCGACGACCCCGCCGGGTTCCTGGCCCGCTGCGGCTGGACGCTGCGCGACCTCAAGCAGCCGGGGGAGCCCGGTGCCGGGGAAGGGCGGTGGCCTTACCCGCCGCCGCCCCGGGACGCCCGGGGGGCGCCGCGGAACTGGCTGGTCCGCGCCTCCCTGGCGGCGCCCGCACCGAACGGGCAGGAGGTCCCGCGGTGACCGCGACCGCCACCATCGAGCGGATCGAGTCGGGCCTGCCCTCCTCCCGGGTGAAGATCGACGACCTGGCCGGGCGGCTGGGCCTCCGGCCCACCGAGATCGGCGTCTTCCGCAAGATCTACGGGCTGGACGAGCTGCGCTACGAACCGGGGGGCGGCCTGCTCGACCTCGTCCTGCCGCCCGCCCGCCGCGCCCTGGAGGCGCTGCCCGCGGGCCGGCGCGTCGACTACGTCGTCTTCGCGCACACCATGCAGATGCTCACCCCGCCCGGGATCGACGCCGCGCCGCTCATCCGCGACGCGCTGGGGCTGCACGGCGCCGAGGCGTTCGCCGTCAACCAGCAGGCCTGCGTGAGCAGCATGGGGGCGATCGACATCACCGCCGAGCTGATGCGCGCCGACCGCGGCCGGCGCGCCCCCGGCGGCTACGGCCTCATGGTCACCGGCGAACGCGCCTACTCCCCCCGGATCCAGCTCATCCCGCACAGCGCCATCATGGCCGAAGCCGCCGCGGCCTGCCTGTTCACCCTCGACGGGCCCGGCGACCCGGTGCTGTCCTACGTCGACCGGGTGCGCGGAGAGTTCGCCGACGGCCTGCTGATGAGCGACGACCAGATCAAGCGGTTCGGGGCCGCATACGCACCGGAGCTGGCCGACGTGATCCGCGCGGCGGTGGCCGAGGCGGGCCTGGAGCCGGCCGAAGTCGACCTGGTCATCCCGCACAACGTCAACACGATCTCCTGGCGGCACGTGATCAAGGAGCTCGAGATCCCGCCCGAGCGGGTGTTCCTGGACAACGTCCCCCGGCTGAGCCACTGCTACTCCTCGGACGTCTTCGTCAACTACACGACGCTCCGCGACGCGGGGCGGCTGAAGGCCGGGCGCCCCTACGTCCTGGCCTCCGTCGGCCTCGGCGCCACCTTCGGCGCCATGGTGGTCAGGCGGTCCGGAACGGGGGCGGCATGAGCGGCTCCGCGACCTCCACCGCCGCGCTCAAGGAAGCCCTCGTCGGCGACCGCGACGCGGAGTTCGTCTGGCTCTGCAACTTCGAGGTGGAGCATGAGTGGGCGCGGGGCCTCCCCGGGCTGCCCGCCGCGCAGGGCGCCGCCGCGCCCGTCGTGCAGCGCATGGAGCAGCTCGGCTCCCTGCTGTCCGACCCCGGGGACCACCTCCTCCTCGGGGCCCCGCTGGACCCCGGCCACCGCCGCTACCTCGAGGAGGCCGGGCTCACCCCCGCGCAGGAGATCCGCGTCGACGGCGCGGACACGGCGCGGGCGGTGCTCGATTCCCCCGCGGTACTGCGGCGGCTGCGCGAACTGGCCGACCGGGGCGCCTACCTGATGCCGATGGGGATGTCCCGGAGCATCGCGGAGATCGCCGCGGCGACCGGCCTCAAACCCGCCGCTCCGGACGCCGACACCGCCCGGCGGGTGAACAGCAAGACCTACAGCAGGGCGCTGGTCGACGAGCTCGGGCTGCGGGCCGTTCCGGGCCGCAGCTGCACCACCGCGGACGGGCTCCGGTCGGCGCTGCTCGGTGATACGGCCGAGGACCCGCCGGTCATCGTCAAGGACGCCTACGGGGTGTCCGGCAAGGGCCTGCTGGTCGTCGACTCGCGGAAGCGGGCCGAGGGCCTGGTGCGGATGGTGGAGCGCAGAGCCGCCCGCACCGGCGACCCGGCCGTGCACGTCGTCGTCGAGCGGTTCCTCCCCAAACGGTTCGACCTCAACTACCAGTTCACCATCGACCGCGCCGGACGCACCCGGCTCGACTTCGTCAAGCGGGCGCTCACCTCCGGCGGCGTCCACCAGGGGCACCTGGTCCCCGCCGGGCTGAGCTGCTCGCACATCGAGGAGATCGGCCGCGCCGCCGAGCTGCTCGGCGGCCGGCTGCACGCCGACGGCTTCTTCGGCGCCGTGGGGGTCGACGCGCTGCTCGGCGCGGACGGCCTGCTGTACCCGGTGCTGGAGATCAACGCGCGGTTGAACATGTCGAGCTACCAGGGCCGGGCGATGGAGCGCTTCCACCGCCCCGGCTCCAGGGCGCTGGCCAAGCACTACGCCCTGCGCCCGCGCCGCCCCATCGGGTTCGCCGAGCTGACGGAGGCGCTGGGCGGCCTGGCCGCGCCGCCGGAGGACGGCCACGGCGCACTCATCGCCTGCTTCGGGACGCTGAACGTCCGCGGCGGGGGGCGGGGCGATTCCGCCCGCCCCGCCGAGGGGCGCCTGTACACGATCCTGTTCGCCCCGGACGGCGAGCGGCTCGCGGAGCTGGACCGGCGCTTCGCCGAGCGGATCGACCGACTCACCGACCAGGAGGCCGGCGGATGACCCGTGAGCACACGCCCCGCGAGGAGGCGGCGGGAGGAACCCCCGCCGCGGAGGAATGGCGGGTCCAGGGCGTCCCGGCGAGCGAGCTCGCCCGCGCGTTCGGCACCCCCCTGTTCGTCTACGACGCGGATGTGCTGGAGGCCGCCTACACCGGCCTCCGCGACCGCCTCGACCCGGCGATCGACATCCTCTATTCGCTGAAGGCCAACCCGAACGTGAGCGTCTGCTCCTACCTCGCCTCGCTGGGGGCGGGCGCGGAGGTCTCCTCGGCGGCGGAGCTGCGCACCGCCCTGTGGGCCGGCGTCCCCCCGGAGCGCATCCTCTACCTGGGCCCCGGCAAGACCCGGCGCGAACTCGAGGAGTGCGCACGGGCCGGGCTGGGCGCCGTGGTCTGCGAATCCCTGGAGGAGCTCCGCGAACTCGACGGGATCGCCGCCGGGCTCGGAGACCGGGAGGTGCCGGTACTGCTCCGCGTCAACCCGGAGTTCCACACCAAGGGCTCGGGACTGGCGATGGGCGGCAAGCCCCGGCAGTTCGGCATCGACGCGGAGGCCCTGCGCGCCGCCGGGGGGCTGATCGCCGGGCTGCGCCGCGCCCGTGTGCAGGGGTTCCACGTCTACATGGGCACGCGGTTCCTCAACGCCGGAGACATCGTGCACAACACCGGGCGGATCCTCGGCACCGTGGCCGAACTGGCCGAGGCCCTGGGCATCGGGCTGAGAACGGTGGACTTCGGAGGCGGGTTCGGCGTCGCCTACTTCGACAACGAGACCGACCCGGACCTCGACGCGCTCACGTCGGGGATCAACCGGGCCGCCCGGGACTTCCTCCGGGACCACCCCGGCTGCCGGCTCATCAACGAGCTGGGCCGCTACCTGACCGCGACTTGCGGCACCTACATGGTGCGGGCGCTCTACGTGAAGGAGTCCATGGGGGAGCGGTTCGTGGTGGCCGACGGAGGGACCAACCACCACATGGCCGCCGTCGGCGTCGGCAGCTTCGTCAAGCGCAACTTCCCCATGCGGGTGCTGAGCCCCCGGCGCCCCGGCGAAACCGGCGCGTACACCGTCACCGGCCCCCTCTGCACGCCCAACGACGTCCTGGGCAAGCGCGTCGTGCTCCCTCCCGTCGCCCCCGGGGACCTGCTCGGGGTCGAGCGCTCGGGCGCCTACGGGCCGAGCGCCTCGCCGGGGCTCTTCCTGAGCCACGGCTTCCCGGGCGAGGTCCTGGTGCACGACGGCACCCCTCACCTGGTCCGCGTCCCCGACGGCGAGGGCGACCTGCTCGCCCGGCAGCGGCTGGTCGACTTCGCCGCCGGAGCGGAGCGGACCGCGGACCCGCTGGAGGAGGCCGCCCGTGGCTGACCCCGGCCGCGCAGGCGGCCGAAGCCCGGGGGCGGCGCGCATCGGCCGCGTCCGGCGCCCGCGAACACCGGAGCCCCGGTTCCGGACACCCACCGCTCTGAGGAGTCGCGCATGACCCGCGAAGAGATCGTCACCGCCGTCAGGAACGCCCTGGGCGCGGTCCTGGAACGCGAGGTTCCGGAGGCCACCGGGGAGACCCGGCTCTTCGACGAACTGCACCTGGACTCCACGTCCGTGCTCGAACTGCTGATGGCCCTCGAGGACTCCACCGGGATCGAGGTGGACCCGGAGGACATCGACATGGACGACTTCGCCACGGTGCACACGCTCGCGTCCTACCTGGAATCGCAGGGCGCCGCCCGATCCGCCGCCGAGCGCGGGTGAGGTGGTGGAGGTGCCTTCGCTGACGTCCGCCTGCGCGGTGGTCTCCCCGGAGGGGGAGACCGCCCCGGGCATCGATGAACTGACCGATTTCTACCGCGACCTCGCCGCGCCGTTCGGCACCGCCGTCGACGCGGAGCGGGTCCGCGCCGGGACCCGCGTCTCGCACCGGGACCTCGCCGACCGGCTCGCCTCGGCGCGGGACCCGCACCCCCCGCCGGGGCTGATCGTCCTCACCCACGCCCTGCCCGACCTGCACCCGTTCACGGCCGTCGCCCCCCGTCTCGACGCCCTGCTGGGCGGCGGCGCCACCGCCTTCGGGATCTCGCAGCAGGGGGTGTCCGGACCGTTCACCGCGCTGCGCCTGGTCGATCGCTTCCAGCGGTCGGGGCGGTGCACGACCGCCGCCGTGGCGGTGCTGGAGCAGTCGACGATGCCCTCCCCCCACCCCCATGCGCCGGCGGGCGGGCTCGTCGACTCGGGGGTGCTCCTGGAGTTCGGCGCCGGCGGCGGGCCGGTACTGGGCGCCGTCGAGGAGTTCGCCCCGTCGGAGCGGCCCGGTCCGCGGCTGGCCGCGCTCGCCGCCGAGTCCCCGGAGGGGACGCTGCTCGTGCTCGGCCCCGGGGTCGACGACGGCGGGAGCGGAACCGCCGACCGGGTGCGCGCCCGGGCGGACACCCACTGCACCGGGATCTGGCTCGCGCTGGCGGAGAACCTGTCCGCCTGGGCGGAGGAGTACCGCACGGTGCTGCTGTGCGACCGGGACCCCGGGTCGGGGCACGGCCACCTCGCGGTGTTCCGCTCCTCCGCCGAGGACTGAGCGCCGGTGGTCCGGATCGGCGTCGATGTCCTGGGCGTCGGAGAACTGGACGGCCTGCTCCAGCGCGACTGGTTCCGCCGCTACGCCTACTCCGGGGCCGAGCTGGCCGAAGCCCGCGGGCACGGCGCCGAGCGCGCCCGCGAGTTCCTCGCCGGCCGGTTCGCCTGCAAGGAATCGGTGGCGAAGGTGCTCGGCTCCGGGTTCGCCGGCGGGATGCGCCCCGGTCACGTGTCCGTCCTGCGCGGCCCCTCGGGGGCTCCGGAGGTCCGCTTGACCGGCCCCGCCGCAGAACGGGCGGCCGCTCTGGGGCTCACCGGGGTCCAGGCGTCCATCGCGCACAAGCGCGGGCTGGTGGTGGCGGTCGCGCTGGGGGTCGCCGGCGGCGCCCGCCCGGGGCCGCCCCTGTCCGCACCCGGCCTGCGCGCGCTGACCGCGGAGGTCGCCCTCCGGGCGGAGGCCCGGTCGGCGCCGCCGGCCGGGCTCGGGACCGACCACGACGACGAGAGGAGAGCGACATGGCGGAGATCCCCGCCGATCGGCCGGACCTCTGGATCCGGTGCCTGAAACCGGAGGCGGAGCCGCGGGCCCGGGTCCTGTTCTGCCCGCACGCCGGCGCGTCCGCCGACGCCTTCACCGCGCTGGCCCGGCGGCTCGCGCCCGGCGTCGAGGGGCTGGCGGCCCAGTACCCGGGACGGCGCGACCGGAAGAGGGAGCCGGCCGTGCGCGACGTCCGGGAGATCGCCGCGGCGCTCGCCGCGGCGGTGCGGCCGCGGGCGGGCCGGCGGCCACTGGTCGTGTTCGGGCACAGCCTGGGGGCGGCCGTGGCCTTCGAAACGGCCCTGGGCCTGAGCGGCGGTGCCGGCGGGCTCGCCCGGCTGGTGGTGTCCGGCCGGCCCGCCCCCGCCGACGGCCTGGGGCTCGCCCCTCCCGCCGGCGACGGCGACATCCTCGCCGAGCTGCGCAGGACCGGCGCCGTTCCGCCGCGGATGCTGGACCGCCCCGCCTTCCGCGAGTCGATCCTGTCGGTGCTCCGGCACGACTTCCACGCCAATGCGGCGTACCGGTGCCCGCCGGGCGAGCAGGTCCCCGTGCCCATCACCTTCCTGCTCTCCTCTGACGACCCCTACGTCGATGGCGAGCGCGCCGCGATGTGGGCGAAGCACACCGCGTCGGAGTTCCGCGTCGCGGCCTTCCCCGGAGGGCACGATTTCCTGTTCGACCACCCCGGGGCCGTTCTGGAAGAGGTCCAGGCGGGTCTGTAGGCGCGGGGCCGTACGGGGGGCGCCGGGGCGGGCCCGGCGCCCCCCGGCTCAGCCGGCGGGGTCGGCCGCTCCCCGGCCGCCGTCGGCTTCGAGCGCCTTGCGCAGCGCCGCCACTTCGAATTCCAGCGCCGCCTTGTCGCTGCGCAGGGACCTGATCTCGTTCAGGAGCGGTTCCAGGTCGGCGCGGGTGAACCGCTGCGGGATGTGCTGAGCGCAGTTCCAGCTGTAGGCCTCGACCCCGATGACCACCAGGCGCTCGACCCGGCCGTCGGTCCGCCGGGCGCACACCCGCTCCGCCAGCGCGGGCTCCTCGTCCAAGGAGCGGACCGCGGCGCGCCCGAAGACCTTGAGGCGGGTCTGCGCCGGATAGTCCATGAAGAACAGCGAGACGCGGTCGTTGGCGCGGAGGTTGCCGTTGGAGATGTACTGGCGGTTGCCGCGCACGTCGGCGTAGGCCAGGGTGCCCTCGTCGACGACGTGGACGAATCCGGGGGGACCGCCGCGGAACTGCACGTAGGGCCAGCCCGTTTCGCCGGCCGTGGCGAAGTAGAAGCCGTCCCGCTCGGCGATGAACGCGGCCTCGTGCGGCCCGAGGGGGTCGGGCTCCTCGCCGCCGAACGCCGGCCGGCCCGCCGCTCTGCGGCCGCCCTCCTCCGCTTGGACCTCGCGCACCGCTTCGGTGAACGCGATCTGCGCGTAGCGCCTCATTCGGAACCGCCCCTCCTGCCGCCGTGCCGGTCCGCCCCCGCGGCCGGGCGGGCCGGAGCCGGGGGCGGCTCCGGCCGCTCCCGCGCCGCCGGGGCCTCCTCGACGCCGGGCGGCCGTTCCATCAGCCCCCGGGCGATCTCCTTGGAGTCCCGGGCGGGAGAGGGGTCCCGTTCGCGCAGGGCGGTGACCGTGGCCCCGTCCATGAGCATCATGAACCGCTGCGCCATCGCCTCATGCCCGCTGACGCCGGCCTCCTTCAGCAGGCCGTCCAGGAAGGCGATCACCAGGTGCTTGTGCCGGACCGCGACCTGGTAGGCCCGGGATTCCGGGTCCGCCACCTCCACCATTGCGTTGATCGAGGCGCAGCCGCGGAACTCCGGGGCCGCGAACTGCGCGCCGAGCGCATCGAAGACCGCGAGCGGGTCCCCGGACTGCGCCTGCACCGCCTCTTCGAGCATGTCCCGCCAGCGGCGGTCGTACCGTTCGATGATCTCTACGACGAGATCGTCCTTGCTGGTGAAGTGGCGGTAGAAGGAGGCCCGGCCGACCCCTGAGACGGACAGCAGCCGGTCTACGCCGACGGCGTGGATCCCATCGCTGTAGAAGAGCTTCTCCGCGGCGGCGACCAGGCGTTCGCGAGCGTGCGTCGGCATGGCCCCACCCTAGCAACGCGAACCCCATAACGGAACCGGTCAGTACCGTTCTTCGGAGGCGCCCCCTGCGGCTGCGCGGGCGGCCTGCCGCTTCCCCCGGCGTCAGCACGGGGGCGATGGCGGTCCGGCGGGTCCGGGGCGAGGCGGGCCTGGGGCCGCGGGGTCGCGGGGTCGAATCCCGCCGTCCCGACGCAGTGCAGAGGGAGGATCCGGCTCTTCCGGGTCCCCTTCTCCGTGTTCGGCCGGGGTGGAGGGGCTCCGCTCTCCCGGCCGGGCCCCGCCCCGTCAGCGTCCTTCGGGGCGGACCGGCTCCACCGCCGGGGCCCTGCGGTGCTCGTAGACCACGCTGGTCTCGACGTCGGCGACCTCGGGGCGCTGGGTCAGCCGGTCGATGACGAAGGCGTACAGGCCGTCGGTGTCGGCCACCGCGACGTGCAGCAGGAAGTCCTGCCGCCCCGACGTGACGAACAGCCCCACCGTCTCGGGCAGCCGCGACACCCACTCCCGGAAGGCCTCGATGTTGCGGCGCGAGGGCGGCCGGATCCGCACCGAGATCATCGCCTGGACCGAGCGCCCCAGCCGCCCCAGGTCGACGTCGGCGCGGTACCCGCGGATGACGCCCTTCTCCCGCAGCGCCCGCACCCGCTCCAGCGACGTCGACGGGGCGACGCCCGCCGCGGCGGCGAGGTCGCGGTTGGTCTGCCGAGCATTCTTCTGCAGCTCCCGCAGAATCAGCCGGTCGAGTTCGTCCAGGTCCACCGAAACCGCCCCTCCGTCGAACTTCGTTCGCCACCGCTTTCGCCATGGCGCATGTTCCTCTAGCGTCGTGCCGGTCCGGCACAGGATATTCGCCGATCTTCCGCCATCCGCACACCAGAGGGGACCACCATGCCCGACCGCCCCACCGCGACCGCCCCCGCGCCGCCCCGCTTCGAGTTCGCGCCGGAGGACATCCGCCCCGACCTGCCCACCCGGGAGAACCGGATCAAGTGGGTGATGCTCATCGACCCGGCCCTGGGCCCCGGCCTGGCCGCCAACACCGCCGGCTGCCTGGCCGCCGCCGTCGGCAAGGAGCTCCCCGCCATCATCGGCCCGGGAGCCGAGGACGCCTCCGGCGCGGACCACCCGGGGCTGCCCTGGACCGGGTGCAGCGTCCTCGCCGCCGACCCCGCCACGCTGCGCGCCGTGCGGGAGAAGGCGCGCACCAAAGCGGGGGTGCACGTCGTGGACATGCCCCGCTCCGCCCAGGCCAGCAGCGTCTACACGCACTACGTGGAGACCCTCGCCGACATCGGCGCCGAGGAGATCGAGTACCAGGGCATCAGCCTGATCGGCCCGCGCAACAAGATCGCCAAGCTCACCGGCCGCCTCCCCCTGCTGACCTGACGGGAGGCACCGAGGCGGCGCACCGCGGGCAGGGCGGCCGCCGGGTCCGCGAGGTGTCCGCCGAGCGGCGCGGCGCCCCCGGAGGGGGGTGCGCTCCCGGCCGTCCGCCGCCCGTCCGCCCGCCGCCGCCCGGCGAAGGGGGGCCGGGGAACCCGGTTCCCCGTTCCGTGTCCGGTCGGCCGCGGAGGGGCTTCACGCCCCCGCTCCCTCCGCCGCCGGTCGCGGCGGGCGGCCACGGTTCAGGCGGGCCGGGCGGGCGGCCCGGGCTCTGCCGGGGAGAGGGGGATCGGGGTGAACATCTCGGGCTCCTCGTCCGGGAAGAGCGCGGTGGGGCCGTACAGCCAGTCGGTGAAGGAGTAGTCGTAGGTGTCGCGGGCGCGCAGCAGGGTGTTGCGCCGCTCGCGGGCGGGGCCGCCGAGGTGCCACAGCTCGCCCCAGGCGCGGGAGGCGGTCAGCACCCGGCGGCAGTGCTCGGGGCGGACGGCCTCGTAGGCGGCGAGCGCGGCGTCCCAGTCGACGGCGCCGCCCGCGGCGCGGTTGCGGGCGGCGTGCTCGCCCAGTACCCAGCCGTCCTCGACGGCCATGACCGCGCCCTGCGCGATGTACTGCAGCGGCGGGTGCGCGGCGTCGCCGAGCAGCACGATCCGGCCGTGCACCCAGTCCATGACCGGGTCGCGGTCGAACATCCGCCACCGCCGGTCCCGCCGCATGAACGGCAGGCCGTCCCGGACGGAGCCGCAGGTCCCGGCGAAGGCGGCGTCGAGCTCGCCGGGCCCGCCCCGGTCCTCCTCCCCGGCCAGAGCCGCGGGCGACTCGAAGACCGCGACCTGGTTGAGCAGTTCGCCGCCGCGCAGGCCGTAGTGGACGAAGTGGCAGCCGGGCCCGACGTGCACCGCGACCTCGCGGGGGTCGGCGGCGCGCGCCCGCGGGTGCCCGGCGGGGACGGTGCCGCGGTAGGCGACGTAGGCCGAGGAGACGGGCCGGTCGCCGATGAGCAGCTCGCGGGCGGCGGAGTGCAGGCCGTCGGCCGCGATCACCAGCCCGGCCTCCAGACTCTCACCGGAGGCCAGGGTGACCCGGGCGCCGCCCGCGGTGTTCCCGTAGGAGTCCACCCGGGCGCCGGTGACCAGGTCGGCCCCGGCGCGCTCGCAGGCGCGCAGCAGCAGGCCGTGCAGGTCGCTGCGGTGGATCACCAGGTAGGGATGGCCGTAGCGGTTCCCCAGGTCCCCCAGGTCCAGCCGGGTCAGCGCGACGCCGTCGACGGCGTCGCGCATGACCATCGACGTGGGGAGGACGCCCAGGCGCTCCGCCTCCCGCAGGAGGCCGTAGTGGTCGAGGATGCGGGTGCAGTTGGGGGCGAGCTGGATGCCGGCGCCGGCCTCGCCGAAGGCCGGGGCGCGCTCCAGCAGGCGGACGCCCAGGCCCTGGCGGGCCAGCGCGAGCGCCGCGCCGAGCCCGCCGATGCCGCCGCCGGCGACGATCACATCGGGTCGGGACATGCCGCACTCCTCAGGGACTGCCGGGTAGGCGAACGGTCCGCCCGGGCCGTCCGGGCGCGGGCCGGGCGATCCGCGGCCGCCTCTTCGGCGGTGGAGGTCTCGGTCACGGAATCAGCGTGCACCGCGTCCGGTGAGAGAGCATCGGGATTCCGGAGAGCAGAACCAAGGGGGCCACGAGGCATGGGCAGACCGCTGAAGACGCCGCCGCCCTACCCGATCGCCGGCGTGGACCGCGCGCTGCGGGCGGCGGCCATCCTGCAGACGGAGGGCAGTGCGACGGTCTCGCAGATCGCCGACCGGCTGGGCATCGCCCGGTCCAGCGCCCACCGCCTCCTGGCGATGCTGGTCTACCGCGACTTCGCCGTGCAGGACGAGGACCGCCGCTACCGCGCGGGGCCGGTGCTGGAACCGGCGGCGCCCTCAGGGTCCCTGGTCCCCCGGCTGCGCGCGGCGGCCCTGCCGCACCTGCGGCGGATCGTCGACCTGCTCGGCGAGACCGCGAACCTGGCGGTGCGCACCGGGGACACCGCGCGGTTCATCGCGGGCGCCGAGTGCCGGCGGGCCCTGCGGGTCGGCTCCCGGGAGGGCATGGTGTTCCCGGCGCACCGCACCACGGCGGGGCTGCTCCTGCTCGCCGGGCTCTCCGCCGGGGAGCTGGAGGAGGTGTACGCCGCCGGGCGCTACCGCGACCGCCCGGCCGACCGGCCGGACCTCGCCCGCCTGCGCACGGAGCTGGACCGGCTGCGGCGCAGCGGGTTCGCCGTCAACAAGGAGCGGTCCGAGCGGGGCCTGACCGCCGTCGGCGTACCGGTGCGCGACCGCGACGGCACCGCGCTGGCCGGCCTCTCCGTGTCGATGCCCAGTGCGCGCTACGACCCGCACCGGCTCCGGTCCCTGGTCGCGGCCTTGAGCACCGCGGCGCGCGCCCTGGAGGGCGACCTGGCCGGGGACCGCTGATCCGCCTTCCCCTCCGGCGCCCCGGCCCCGCCGGAGGTCCTCGTGGGGCCGGCGCCGGGGGCGCCGGCCCGGTTCGGAGGAGGTCCAATGGAGACCCGGCCCGCACCCTCCCCTCAGCGGCCCCGCCGGGGGAGCGGGTCGAGCGGGTCCCGAAGGATTCCGTCCCGTCGGGGTCCTCCCCGCGGCGGGGCGATGCCGGCCCGGAGCGTCCGGGCGGACGCGGCGGCGGACGGCGCGCGCGGACACCGGCGGCGTCCGCGCGGCCCATGTCCGTTCCCGCTGCGGCGGCGGATATAGCGGATACACCGGAGCGAAACCGCTCTGCAGCGGGGGGTGGTGTCCCGCGCCACCCTCCGGTGGTGCCCCGGACCCCGTCGCCGGCGGAGGCCCCGATCCTGCGCGCGAGCGCAAAGTCCCTGCGCGGGAGGCCAAATGCGGACCGGTTCCGCCTGGATAGATTCCGAACCATGAGCCCCTCCCTGGTACACGCCCTCACGTGGCCCTCCGACGGAGCGGACCGGCGGCCGATGCTGTGGCTGCAGAACTGGCTGCACGGCCACGAGGCCGAACTGCGAGCCCGCATCCTCCGCCGGCTCCGCCCCGACGCGGCCGACTCCGAAGGCGCGGCGCGGCCCTCCGAGGCGCGCCGCGCCCAGCTCGTCACGCTCCACCTGCGCACGCTGGCGGAGTACGCCGGGCACCCGCGCGGCCCGGTGCCGGTCCCCTCCGACATCGAACGGCACGCCCGCTCCGCCGGAACGATGCCGGGTTCCACGCTCTCCCCGCTGCTCCACGAGGTCGAGACCGTCCAGTCGGAGGTCTGGCTCCAGCTCACGAAGTCGCTGCGGGACACCCGCCAGGGGCTGTCGGAGGCCGGGCGCACCGCGGTGCTGGAGCATGCGGCGGCGTTCCTCTCCGGCTACTTCCAGGCGGTGGCGCGGCGGATCGCGCTCGTCTACGCGGAGCGCTCCGCCGGGTCACCGGCGGCCGACCGGATCAGCGTCCACGACGTCCTGACCCGGCTGCTGTCCGGTGCGATCGACCAGGAACGCGCCGAATACCTCGTCGACTACGACTTCGGCACCCCGCACGCGGCCTTCGTCGTGTGGAGCGGCACCGCATCCGTGGAGGTGCTGGAGAAGGCCGCGGCGCGCCTGGTCGACCGCGCGGGCCCGCACCAGCAGATCAGCATGCGCGCCTCCGGCAACGCCGTGTTCACCTGGGTGTCCTGCGCCGAGTCGGACCTGCGCGCCGCGCTGGCCGGCCACCGGCTGCCGCACGGCGTGCACGCCGCCTGGGGCACCCGCCACGTCGGTGTGGAGGGGTTCCGCGCGACGCACCGCGAAGCCCTGGAGGCCCGCCGCATCCACGTGGCCGCCGGCCGGTCGGGGATGGTCTTCTTCGAGGACGTCGCCGTGGTCTCGCTGGCGTCCCGGGACCTCCGCGCGTGCAGCGACTTCGTCGAGCGGGAGATCGGCGCCGTCGCGCCGTCGGCCGACCCGTCGGGCCGCCTGCTGGAGACCCTGCGGATCTACCTCGACGAGCGGGCCAGCCCCACCCGCACGGGCCGCCGGCTCAACGTGCACCCCAACACCGTGGTCAAGCGGATCGCGCGCGTCGAGCGGCTCCTCGCCCGCCCCGTCGACCCGGCGAGCCTCACCCTGCGCCTCGCCGTGGAACTCGCCCCCCTCACCCGCCAGGCGGGGGCGGCGGCGGACCCCGCCGCCCCCGCGGACGGGGTTTCCGTCGAGGGCCTTCCGCAATACCCCTGAATCCTTTCGGTCCGTATACTGAACCGCCCGGCGCCGCGATCCGGCGCCGGCGCGAATTCCCGGGTGGCGAACCGATCACCCTGCGCTTCATCAGGAATGAATTGCGCGGACGACAGGACGAAAACCAGGGAACAGGACCGATGCCCACCGTCAGAACCGAGACCACGGCGACAGGCCACCTCGACATCGACGAGGCGTTCGAGACCTGGCATGAGCGCGTCAGTTTCTACCACCACGGCGTGGATTCCGTTTTCCCGGACGGCGTGCGGCGGTTCCAGAGCGACGCACTCCGCGTGTGGACCGACAACCACCAGGTCCTGAGCTGGCATTCCGATGGCGTACGCCACCAGAAGACCCAGCGCCACCTGCGCGAAGCGCCCACGGGCGACCCTTTCCTGCTCGTCTGCAGCTCGGGGACGCTCGTCGTCGAGCAGAGCGGAGAGCAGATCCTGCTGCGGAAAGGGCAGGCGTGCGTGTTCACCATGGCCCGGCCGTTCACGTTCGAGCAGCCGGAGCACTCCGGTGGGCTGGCGCTGTCGCTGGAGCGCCGCCCGCTGGAGACCACGCTGTTCGGGCGGCGGCCGCCGTGTCCGGTGGACCTCGGCACCGGGGTGGGCCGGATCGCCCACTCCATGGCGGCGGGCCTCATCGACCACGCTCCCGAGCTCACCCCCGACGAGTTCGACGCCGTGGCCGAGCGCACCACCGACCTGCTCTGCATGGCCCTGCGCGGGCAGAACGGCATGGCGGAGCCGGGCGGGCGGCTCGCCGAGATCGCCGCGGCGGCCCAGCGCCACGTGCGGCTGCACGCCGACGACCCCGGGCTGCGCGGCGAGACGCTCGCCGCTGACCTGGGCTGGTCGCTGCGGCAGGTGCAGCTGGCCCTGCAGACCGTCGGGACCACCCCGCGCCGGCTCATCAAGGACACCCGGTTGGCCCAGGCCCGGGAGCTGCTCACCGACCCGCGCAACACCTCGATGCCGGTGTCCGAGGTCGCCCGCCGCGTCGGCTTCATATCGGCCAGCACCTTCAGCGCGGCGTTCCGCGACCGCTACGGCGCCTCGCCGCGGCTGCTGCGCAGCGCCCGGGTGAACGCGGGAGACCCGGTGTGACGCCCCGGCCCCGTACCGCCGGCACCGGTGGCTCTCCGCCTCGCCGCGCGGCGCCCGGGTGAGCACCGCGGATCCTGGGGGCGAGGAGGCCCGCGCCGCGCCTCCGCTCCGGCCTCGTCAAACGATGCACCAGCCCGATTCCTCGACCGTGGTTCCGGGCCCGCTCGTGTATTCGATGCCGTTCCACGCTTCCTGTGTCACGTGGTAATCGACCCATCCCGGATAATATTCACACGTATAATATCTCAGCAGCCCCATTTGCTCGTTCCCCACGATCCTCAGGGCCTCCTCGCCCGGCATCGGCTCGCATGCCGATACGCCGTCGGCGATGACGTCGTTCCAGACGTTCGGGCAGCTGTATTCCGCCCATATCCAATCGGGGTCGGAGGCGTCCCCTTCCGAGTAGCACGGCGAATCGGTGAGCGGCCTCCCGTACAGTTCGCTCCCGATGTAGCAGTACTCGTAGCAGTCGGCGGAGCCGTCCTGCAGGCAGCGGGGATCGTTCGCTCCGGTGAGCGGCACCGTCTCCGCGACCGAATCCCACCCCTCGTCGCCGGGGCAGACCTGCGCACTCGTCTCCGGGTCCTGCAGGCAGTCCTCACTGATCGAGTCCTCCTCCTGCTCCCGCTGGTAATCGGAACCGTCGGCGAGGACCTCGGTGAGCGGCTCCTCCGTGGCGTGCACCGACCCCTGCAGCAGCGACGCGGCCAGCACCCCCGAACCCGCGAGCAGCACCATCCCCAGCAGCACCCAGGGAAGCTCGCTCATCCCCCGCGCCGCGATCCAGGGATCACCGGTGAAATTGGCGTGGATCATACGCCCGCCGATGATCAGCAGAGCCAGCACACCGACCAGGACCCCCAGACCCATCACATAACCGAGGACCTCTTCACTGCGCCCGATGAATTCGCCGCTCATCGCCCGCCTTCCACCGTTTCCGTCACACGCTCACACCGCTCTGGTACTCCCAGTGCCAGGGCTCTTCATTGGATCCGCCCTCGCGCATCTGCTCCGGCTGGAACCATCCGTAATTCGCGCTGTTCGCGTTGACCCAGTTGTACCGCTCGCCGCCGAAATGCATTCCGTCGATATCGACGGCGATTCCCAGCCCGTGGTTGCTCGTGCCCGGCCGCGCCGCCGCCGGGTAGCCGAGCCGGGAGTGGAGCTCCACCTGCTTGGCGTAGTCCCGGTAGGCGGCGTTGAGCGGCATCGGGTGTCCGAACTCCGCTTCGAAGGCGTCGTCCATCCGCAGGAAGGCCACCGCGGCGTCGGCGCGGAGGTACATTCCGGGCCGGTCCAGTCCGCACAGCACGTCGGTGGGGATGCGGCCGTTCTCGTAGCCCGCGGTCCGGTCGGCGCCGGTCGCATCGCACTCCCCGTACTGCTGCGGTCCGCTGTACCCGGCCTGCTCGACGGCGGCGCCCTCCGCGGCCCCGGGGCCCGCCATGCCGGTGGTCGCGGAGATGAGCACCGTCCCGGCGATCCCCGAGAGGGTGAGCATCCCGGCCGAGGCGGCGTACTCGGTCCGCGCCTCGCCGCGGTCGCCGCGGCGGCGCAGCCGGCGCCTCCATCCGCGCCCGATCCCGGGCATCACGCGGCGGCACCGCTTTCGGGCGCGGAGGAGGCCACGGTCCACTCCTCACCGCCTTCGAGGATGACGAGCACCTCGTGCACGCCGAGATCGACCTCGGCGCCGCCGTCCACCGGGACGCCGGCCAGGGCGACGGTGAAGTGCACCGAGTCGGCGAGGAGGGAGGAGACGGCGCGGATCTCCGCCGCCCCCTCGGTCTCCCGGCCCTCCCGGTCCAGGCGCTCGGCGCACGCGCCGATCGACTCCAGCACCGGGCCGTCCGGCACGTCGGCGAGCGCGGCGGCCGACCGGATCCGCTCGGCGTAGCGGCCCTCCGCCTCGCCGGGGCGGAACGTGCCGTAGGCATCGGCGTGCAGCAGGGCCGCCTCCGCGGCCTCCCGGTAGCCCTCCTCGCCGAGGGGGAGCACCTCCTCCAGGGAGGGGACGCGCTCGGCTCCCACCGCCTCCGCGGCGCTCTGCGGGGAGGCCCGGTCCAGCGCCAGCCGGCCGAAGCCGACGGCGCCGAGTGCCAGCAGGCCGAACACCGCGGCCACGATGGCGGTCGTACGCATGCGCTCTCCTCCTTCTGGACGGGGCGGCTTCCGGGCGGGCCGCGGCCGGCCCTTCTCGGCCGCGCCGCCGCGGGACGGCGGTCATCCCGGTGTCGGCATCGCCTTCCTTCCGCGCCCGCGCAGCCCGACGGATTCGGCGCCGAACGCCTGGGCCGACCCTTCACCCGAGACCGCGCCGGCGATCGCGCCGAGCAGCCCGAGGGGCTGGACCGCGCCGATCGCGGAGAGCGCGCTTCCCAGGCCCGAGGCCGCGAGCCCGAGCCCGCCCATGGCGAGCCTCCCCAGCGCCCCGGGGGCCGCCCTGAGCAGCCCCATCGCGCTGCCTCCGAGGAACTTCAGCGCCTTCCCGCCGGCCCGCAGGGCGAAACGCCCGGCGGAGCGGAGCAGCGCCCTTCCGCCGGTGCGCAGGGCGATGCCCCCGCCCACGCGCAGCGCGATCCCCGCTCCGGCCGCGATCAGAGGGGCAGCCATCGCCGATCACCGTCCTTTCCCGTTCTGCTCGTTCTCGGATACCGCCCCCGCCGCCGGGGGCCGTTCACACCTGTGTCGCCTCGGGGTAGACCCGGACCGCGCCGACGAACTCCACCCCGGAGTACTCGGAGTATTCGGACACCGTGTCGATGGAGACGGGGCGCTTCGAGTTCGGGGCGTGGATCATCTCCCCGTTCCCGAGGTAGAGGGTGACGTGCCCCGGGTAGATGCTGCTTCCGTTGTCGTAGAAGAGGAGGTCTCCCGGCTGCAGCTCCTCGACGACGAGCCCGCCGGTCTGGAACTTGCGGGCGGGGGCGCTCCACCCGGCGTGGTCCGGGTCGAACTGGCCGGTGGTGACGCGCGGAATGGTGATCCCGGCCGCCGCGTACGCCTGCATGGTGAGGCCGGAGCAGTCGAAGGAGTCCGGTCCCGTCGCGCCCCAGACGTAGGGCTTCCCCAGCTGTTCGCGGGAGTAGGAGAGCACCGCCTCCTGGTGGTCGCCGAGGCCCGGCGGCAGCCACGGCATGCCCGCCGGGGTCGCACCGGGCTCGCACTCGCGGCCGGTGGCGGCGTTGGAGACGTTGGACGCCGTCCGGATGTTCAGCGCCGGCGCGGTCTCCCAGCTGCCGTCCTCGGCGTAGACGGACGCGATGGCCTTGACCTGCTCGACGTACCAGTGCGCGAGGTTGTGCCGGTAGATCGCGCAGTCCAGCGGGTCTTCGACCGCCGGTGAGGCGTTCGCGCACGAGTCCGACGGCGAGGAGCCGTAGTCCGCCTCGGCCCGGCCCTTGATGTAGGCGAGCTTGAACGTCGCCGACATGATGTTGTCCCACGGGTCCCAGGCGTTGACGATCCCGTCGCCGTTGCCGTCGATGCCGAAGTGGCCCGTGCCGAAGACGGAGGGGTCGCCGGGGACCTCCCCCACCTCGTAGGTGTGGGCGCGGTCCTCGACCCTCTCGATCGGCCGGCCGCCCCAGCCGTTGGAGGCGGCCCCGCCGGCCAGGTCCGAGGGGTCGTCCGGGTCCGCCACGCCCATCTGCATGATGCCGGCGGCGCCCCAGGCGTTCCGGGTGCCCTCCTGGACCCCCGAGGGGCTGCCGTCGCCGTGCGCCAGGAACCGGCCGTGGTGCGTCTCCTTGGCGCCGATCGCGGCGATGATCTCGAACGGGACGCCGTAGGCCTCCGATGCCCGCTCGTAGATCGGGAGCAGGTCGGAGGGGATGTCGATCGGGATGCGGACCTCCGTGCCGAAGTTCCCGTTCTCGCCCGAGGAGTCGACGACCGCCTGGTTGCCGTCCCGGTGCGGGGCGATCGACTGCTCCACGTACGAGGCGTTCGACACCCCTCCGGCGGAGACCTCCGCGGCGCCCGCCCCGCACCCGTAGGTCGCGGCATAGCCGACCGATCCGGCGAGGATCAGCGCCGATGCCCCGGAGGAGACCCGCAGCGCGGTGGAGCCGCGGTCTCCGCGCGCCCCGCGCCGGGCCCGCCCCGCCCCTGCGGGCGCGGTCACAGCGCCCCGTCCCCGCCGTCGCCGGAGTCGCCCGCGTCCGCGAACTGGACGTCGTAGACCAGCCAGCGGTCCTCTTCGCGCGCGACCGTGGCCGCGTACTCCTGGATGGGCTCCCCGCCGCCCGCCTCCGCCGCGGAGACCAGGAAGACCACGGAGGTCTCGCCCACGCTGCGGATGCCGCGCACGGCGGCCTCCGCGCGCACCGCCCCCTCCGGTCCGCGCTCCGCGGCCGGGGCGGCGAGCGCCTGCTCCAGCCGGGCCGCGAAGCCGTCGGAGAGGCCGGCCCCCAGGCGCTCCATCCGCTCGGCGGGGGACTCCTCCGGGTCGGTGGTCGCGTAGGCCGCGACGAACTCGGCGGCGACCAGCGCGCCCGCCCGGAGCTCCTCCTCCCGGTGGGGCAGGAGGGCGAGGACGTCGTCGGGGACCGCGGCGGCCTCCTCCGGCCCGGAGGGGGCGGCGGCGGGTCCGTCCGCGGACGGATCCTGCGGCCCCTGGCGCAGGGCGAGGACGCCGAAGGCCGCCAGCAGTGCCACGAGGACCGCCAGCACGCCGACGACGAAGGGCTCGGTGCGCAGCGGTCCGCGGGCCGGGGCGAGGGGAGAGCGGCGCACGCTGCCTCCGATCGGCGTGGGCGGAGAGGAAAAGGGGAATGGGGCCTGCGGGGGCAGGCGAACGAGAACAGGAATACCCGAGCACCCCGCGGTTCGCAATCGCGGCCCATGGCCCGCCGCACACCGAGCGTCTTCTTGGATAACGATTCGCCCAACCGGTGGGGAAGGCGCGCGGAACCGCACTCCGCCGGCCGCGTGTCCACGGGAAACGGGCGGACGCCATTCGAACTCGGGCGGCTCGGCGGGGCGCCACCGAAGGGTGTTCCCGGGCACCACCATTCCCCGGGATCAATGGACCGAAAAAGCGGCCGAATTCACTCACCCAGCGTGATCGGTTTCGATTCCGCAACTTGCGCCGGGCCGCCGCAGGGGTTAGTAATTGTGCCCCGCGGCAGCCGGCGTTCCGGCGCCCGCGGAGCGCGCGGAGCACACCGCAGGTATTCGTTCCGAAGACCCCGCCGAGGCCTTTCCCGGCCCGGGCGGCGCGGCGGCCTCCGTTCCCCCGCCCCACTCACAGAGACAGAAGAGAAACCATGTTGCAGCAACAGACGGCACCTCCCGAGGCCGTCGGCGTGCTCGATGGTCTCACCGCCGACGCGCTGCCGGACTGGACCAGAGAACCCGTCCTCCTCGGCTGCCACGGCGGCGCCGGAACCACGACCCTCCGGGCCCTCCTGGACTCCCCCTGGGACCTGGGCGCGTTCGCCGCCGAGCGGAAGCGCATCGGCACCTACGGCCGCCCCCTCGTCCTGGTGACCCGCAACACCTCGGCGGCCTCGGCGCAGACCGGCCCGGTGCTCGGCGTCCTCGAGGCCAACGGGATCCGGCCGGCCGCGCTGGTCGTGGTCGCCGACGGCGCCGGACCGGAGCCGGCCGAGGCCGCGGCGCGCTTCCGCCTCGCCGAAGAGCGGGTGCTGCGGACCGTGCGCTTCCCCTTCGTCGCCGGCCTGCGCTTCGTCGACACCGCCGACGTGGGCCGGGTGCGGCTGCCCCGCAGGGCGCAGCGGGCCCTGGAGGAGATCACCGCGGCCTGCCGCGACCACGCCGCCCACCTGTTCCTGAACGCTGGAGACGACTGATCCATGGACGGGATCCTTCACCTGGCCGCGGACGCCCTGGCCTCGGCCGCCGCGCTCCCCGCCGACTTCAACTGGAAGAGCGACCCGGACCTCCCCGACTTCGACGGCGAGCACAACCCCATCCAGAGCGTCATCAGCTGGGGCCAGGGCATCATCGTCGTCATCGGGATCATCGGGATCCTGTTCGCCGCGGGGAAGATGGCCGTCGGCAAGTTCGGCCGCTCCGACCTCGCCGCCGACGGCGTCGGCGGGCTGGTCTGGACCGTCATGGGGATCTCGCTGATGCTCGTGGCCATCCCGATCATCAACGCCGTCGCGAACACCGGTTCCTGACGGTGCGCGGCGATCACCGCGGCCCCCGCCGCGCCGCGCGAGGGAGGCGGCTCCCATGACGGGCACCCCGGCCGACGCGCTCGCCGCGGCGGAGGTCCTGCTCCACATACAGACGACCTACGCGCCCGAGCCGCGGCTCCCCGACTTCGGGTTCGGCGGCACGCAGTCCGGCGGCGAAGGGGCGGTCCAGCGCTTCCTCGGCTACGCGCAGGGGGTGGTGGTCGTCCTCGGCGTCATCGGGGTCCTGTACTCCGCGGGGAAGATGGCGGCCGGCCGGCTGGGCCGGTCGGAGGTCGCGGCCGAAGGGGTCGGCGGCCTGGTCTGGACCGTCATGGGCGTCTCCCTGATGCTGGTCGCCATCCCCATCGCCACCGCCCTGACCGGCGCCGGGTGAGTCGTCCGCGGGCCGCCCGGAGCGCCCCGCCCGCACCGCGCGCGCGGCCGGAGGGGCCGCACCGAACCGCACCGACCGCCGGACCGGAGAGGAGGAGGCCGTGGACGAGGAGGAGAACCTCGGCTGGGTCGCGGGATCGCTCCAAGAGGTGACCGAGACGCTCTTCGGCCTGATGCGGGCGAACCCGTTCTACCTGAACACCGAGACCGAGCCCTACTCCCCGGGCGACGCGGTCGGACGCATCACGCCGCAGATCGACCAGGGCTGGCTGCACATCCAGAACATCCTCAACCCGTTCGTCCTCTTCCTCGCGACGCTGGGCATCCTGCTGGCCGCGCTCCGGCTGCTCTGGCAGCGGCGCCTGGACCCGATGATGGACCTCATCCGCGGCCTGCTGACGGTGATCGTCACGACGTTCGCCGGCATCTTCATCGTCACCGTGCTGGTCGCCCTCAGCCGGGCGCTCACCGACATGGTGCTCCATTTCAACCTCGATCCGGCCGAAGTGGACCAGGACCTCCTCGACCGCGCCGCCGAGGTCTACCCGAGCGTGCTGCGCACGGCGATGAACGAGGACGCCGAGAGCGTCGGCTTCGCCGGGCCGGCGGCGCAGGGCGCCATCACCGAGATGGTGGGCCTGGCCGTCATCGTCGGCCTGACCGTGCAGGTGGTGGTGCTGGCGCTGCTGCAGGCCATCATCTACCTCATCGTGTGCGTGCTGCCGCTCGCCGCGGCCAGCACCATGGTGCCCAACCTGCGGATCTTCACCAAGCTCGTGGGCTGGCTGCTCGCCTGCCTGCTGTACAAGCCGCTGATCATGCTGCTGTACCTGTCGGGCCTGGTCCTGCTGGGCATCAACACCGGCGACAACGCGCTCTTCCGCTACCTGCTCGCCGCGGCGATCATGCTGCTCGCGACCGGCGCGCTCCCCGTGCTGATGAAGCTCATGAGCTCACCCGGCATGTGGGCGCTCGCGCTGGGATCGACGTTCCTCGGCGGAGGGGGCGGCGGCTCCGGCGCCGCGACCGGCGGCGCCTCCGGCGAGGGCGCCTCCTCCGACGCGTCGGGGGCCGCCGCGCAGAACACGTCCACCGGCGGTTCCGCCCCGGGCCCGGTCGGCGGTGACGGCGGCGGCACCGGCGCCGAGGCGGCGAACGACCGCGCGGACGCCGTGGAGGCGGGGCTGGGCAACGCCGACTTCGGCTCGGGGGCCGCGGTGCAGACCGCCGGGTTCGCGGACGGCGGGGGCGCCGTCGACGCGGCCGGCGGCCCCGATCCCGCGCTCGGCGGGTCCGGCGGCCCGCTCAGCGGCTCGGCGGCCGCCGGCGGCACGGCGGGAGGCGCGGGAGCGGCCACCGGCGGCTCGGCCGGGGGCACGGGCGCCCTGGAGGCCGGCGGCGCCGTCGCCTCCGCGTCGGAGTCGGCGGTCTCCTCGGAGGTGTCGGCCGCCGAAGGCGGGGACGCCGCTCCCGGCGCCGCCGACGCCGGTTCCGCCCCCGACACCGGTTCCATCGCGGACACCGGGTCCGTCGCCGACTCGGCCCTGGCCGCCGAAGGGGTGGAGCCCGCCGGCCCCGGCCCCGCCCCCGCCGCATCACACGATTCGCCCACGGGCGCTACGGAGGCGTGATCATGGCCCGAACCTACGGCGGCTGGCGCCGCAGACGCAGCATCGGCCTGTTCGGCCTCGGCTTCGGCGGCACGCTGGCGCTGCTGGGCTGCCTCGTGTTCCTCATGCTGTCCGGCCTGTACGCGCCGGCCCTCGCGGTGTACGTGCTCCCGGTGATGGCGGCGGTGTTCGCGCTCGCCGCGGTCCCCGCCCAGGGCACGTCGCTGCTCGGGTTCCTGATGACCCGGTTCCGCTGGCGGTGGGCCTCGATGCTCGGGCACACCCGCTACCGGGCCGGCGTCATGGTGGAGCACCCGCGCGCCCTGCAGCTGCCCGGCATCCTCGCGCCGGTGACGCTGCTGTCGTGCGAGGACGGGCGCGGCGGGCGGTTCGGCATCGCCTGGAACCGCCGGCTCGGCCACATGACCGCCACCATCCGGGTCTCGTCCAACTCGGTGTGGCTCGCCGAGCCGTCCGAGGTGGACGGCTGGGTGGCCAACTGGCACCGCTGGCTGGCCTCCCTCGGCTACATGCAGTGGATCCGCTGGGTGGCGGTCACCGTCGAGTCGCGCCCCGACCCGGGCACGGCGCTGCGGGACGGGGTGCAGGCCGAGATCGACCCGGGCGCGCCGGGCGCCGCCCGCAAGATCGTCGACGACCTGGTGCGGCTGGCGCCGGCCGTGAGCGCGCAGATCGAGACGCGCATCGCGATCACCTTCGATCCGCGCCGGTTCCCCATCCCGCCGAAGAACCGCCTGGAGGCGGCCGCGGAGGTCGGCAGCCACCTCGGCACGCTGGAGAGCAGCCTCTCCGGCGCGGGCGTGACGGTGCTCGGGCGGGCGACGCCGCAGCAGCTCGTGGCCTGCGTCCGGTCGGCGTTCGACCCGGCCGCGCTCAGGGACGTGAACGCCGTGGTGCAGAGCGGCTCGGACGGATTCGAGACCGATGACTGGACCGACGCCACCCCCGTCGAGGCCGATGCCCGGCACGACCACTACACCCACGACAGCGGCACCAGCGTCGCGTGGGTCTGGCAGGAGGCGCCGCGCACGCACGTGACCGGCACCGTCCTCGCCGAGCTGCTCGCGCCGACGCGGTGGACCAAGCGGACGACGCTGCTCTTCCGGCCCTGGCCGGCCGCCGCCGCCGCGCGCGCCCTGGAGGCGCAGAACTCGGCCGCCCAGTACAAGAGCGAGCTGTCCTGGCGGGTGCGGCACCGGGTGAGCGCCCGCGACAGCCAGGACCTCGCCTACGCCCGGCAGGCCGCGCGGGAGGAGACCCGCGGGGCGGGGCTGGTGCAGATGAGCCTGTACACCTGCGCGACCGTGGAGGACCCCGAGCAGCTCAAGCAGGCGGTGGCGCACACGGAGGCGGCGGCCGAGACCTCCCGGATCCGGCTGCGCCGCGCCTGGGGCAGCCAGGACGTCGCCTTCGCCACCACCCTGCCGCTGGGCGTCTGCCCGCCCTTCCTCATCCAGCGCGGGATGGGGTGAGGGCGCCGTGACCGCCACCGAGCACCTGGACCCCGGCCGCCCCGCGGCCGGCGGAGGAGCGGAGGACGCCCCGCGGCGGGCGGAGCGCGACCGCGAGGTCATCGCGCCGCTGTTCGGCTGGCGCCACCGCGGCGGCGGCCTCGCGGCCAACATCCCCAACGCCGTCGAATACCAGGCGACCACCGCGCAGGCGTGCGGCCTGTTCCCCTTCGTGACCAGCAGCAAGCCGCCCTCCGTCGGCACGCCGATCGGGCGCGACCTCCTCTCCGGCGAGGTCGTGTGCATGGACCCGATGGCGTGGCTGCGCGCCGGGCTGGTCACCAACCCCGGCTGCTTCGTGCTGGGGCAGCCGGGCACCGGCAAGTCGACGTTCGTGAAGCGGCTGGTCACCGGCGCCATCGCGTTCGGCTCGCAGGCCATCGTCCTCGGCGACACCAAGCCCGACTACACCGCGCTCATCGCCCACCTCGGCGGCCAGGTGGTGCGGATCGGCCGCGGCCTGGAGCGGATCAACCCCCTCGACGCCGGGCCGCTGGGCGGGGTCATGGACCACCTCGACCCCGTGGAGCGCGAGAAGCTGCGCTGGGAGGTGCGGTCGCGGCGGATCTCCCTGCTGATGGCGCTCTGCACGCTGATCCGGGAAGGGCGGATCGACAACTCCGAGGAGGTCGTGCTCGGCGCGGCGATCGACCTGCTGGACGAGCGCCTGGCCGGGGAGCGCCAGCCGACGGTGGTCGACGTGCTCCGGGTCGTCGAGGAAGGGCCCGAGTCGCTGCGCTCCTTCGCCCGGGCCGACGGCCGGGAGCAGTACGCCGAGCGGGTGGACGCGCTCGTCTTCACGCTGCGCCTGCTGTGCACGGGGTCGCTGGCCGGCGTGTTCGACGGGGAGACCACCTCGCCGCTGGACATGGAGGCGCCGGCGGTCAGCGTCGACATCTCCCGGGTCGGCGCGGCCGGGGACAAGCTGCTCACGGCGGCCATGCTGTGCACCTGGAGCTACGGGTTCGGCATGGTCGACGCGGCCTCGGTGCTCGCCGAGCACGGCCTGATGCGGCGCCGCTCCTACATCGGCGTGATGGACGAGCTGTGGCGCGCGCTGCGCGGGGCGCCCGGCCTCGTCGAGTTCGCCGACTCCCTCACCCGGCTCAACCGGTCCAAGGGCATGGCGTCGGTGATGGTGACGCACTCCCTCAGCGACCTGGAGGCGCTGGCGACCGAGGAGGACCGGGCCAAGGCGCGCGGGTTCGTCGACCGGTCGGCGATCACCGTGCTGGCCGGCCTGCCGCCGCGCGAGCTGGCCTGGGTCAACCGGATCACGCCGATGACCGGGCCGGAGCGCGGCCTGGTCTCCTCGTGGTCCTCGCCGGACTCCTGGCAGCCCGGCGCGCGCCACCCGGGCCGCGGCAAGTACCTCATCAAGACCGGCGCGGAGCGGCTCGGCATCCCGGTGCAGATGTCGCTCACCGCCGACGAGCGCATGCTCTACGACACCGACCAGGCGATTCGGAGGCAGTGACGATGGCGCGCCCCAAACGCCCCACCTACCAGGTCCGCGGCGGCTCGGCCGCCGCGGGCGCCCCTCCCCTGCTGGTCCTGCTGGCGCTGTGGGGGACGGTCGGGCTGTTCTTCCTCGTCTGGCTGTCGGCGCGCGCCGTCGCCGCCCTCCTCGGCGGCGAGGTGGCCCCGTTCGGCGCGGCCTGGGCGGTCGCGCTGGCCACCGGCGACACCGGGGCGGCGTGGCCCGGTGTCCCGTCGGGCCCGGTGTTCGCGCTGTCCGCGGTGCTCGGCCTGGGCGCCGTGCTGGCCGCGTGGTGGGCGCTGGGCCGGCTGCGCAACCGGCTCTACGGCCAGCCCGACGCGGTGACCGCCCTGAACAAGGGGAACGCGACGGTCGGCGAGCTGGCCCGGCCGGAGGCCGCGGAGAAGGCGGTCCGGCTGCGCCGCCGGTCGCTGCGCCGGGCGAAGGGAAGGGCGCTCAAGGACGCCGACGTCGGGCTGGCGATCGGCGACGTCAAGCGGCCGGGCGGCGGGCGGCCCGGTCCGCGGCTCTTCGCGTCCTGGGAGGACACGGTCCTCGCCTACATGGCGCCGCGGGCCGGCAAGACGACGGCGATGGCGATCCCCTACGTGCTCGACGCGCCCGGCCCGGCCCTCGCGACCAGCAACAAGGCCGACGTGTGGGCGGCCACCGCCGAGCTGCGCCGCCGCGCGACCGGCGAGCGGGTGTGGCTGTTCGACCCGCAGTCCGTCACCCACCAGGAGCAGCGGTTCTGGTGGAACCCCCTGGCCGCCGTGCGCACCGTGGAGGACGCCTACCGGCTGGCGGGCCACTTCGTGCTCACCATCGACGACGATTCGAAGAAGGACATGTGGGGGCCCGCGGCGCGCTCCCTCATCTCGCAGCTGACGCTCGCGGCGGCGCTGTCCGGGGAGTCCCTGGCGAAGGTCGGCGAGTGGCTGCACGACACGAAGCTCCCGCAGCCGGTGGACGTGCTCTTCGAGAACGGCTTCACCGCCTACGCCGAGGCGCTGCGGGAGACGCAGAACATCGTCGCCGAGACGCGGGACGGCATCTACACCACCGCCCGCACCGCGGCCCGCTGCCTCGACGACCCGCAGATCATGGCGTGGGTGACCCGGCCGGACGACCCGCTCATGGACGAGTTCGACCCGAAGTCCTTCGTGACGTCGCGCCAGACGCTCCACCTGCTCAGCAAGTCGCGGGCGGCCGCCGCCCCGCTGATCGCGGCGATGACCGACGCGATCTTCCTCGCCGGGGAGGAGGCGTCGGAGGGGCAGGGCGGCCGGCTCGACCCGCCGCTCACCGCCGTCCTCGACGAGGCCGCCAACATCTGCAAGATCGCCGACCTGCCCGACATGTACTCCCACCTGGGGTCGCGGGGCATCGTGCCGGTCACCATCCTGCAGAGCTACAAGCAGGGCGTGCGGGTGTGGACCGAGAACGGCATGGAGGCCATGTGGTCGGCCGCGACGGTGAAGGTGTTCGGCGCGGGCCTGGACGACCACAAGATCGTCGACGCCCTGTCCAAGCTGATCGGCCAGCACGACATCTCCACCACGTCGTTCAGCTACGGCGAGGGCAAGGGCAACCACTCCGTCCAGCTGCGGCGCCAGGAGATCATGCAGGGCTCCGACATCCGCAAGATCGGCAAGGGCGAGTGCCTCATGTTCGCCACCGCCGCCCAGCCGACCCTGCTGAAGATGCTGCCCTGGTACGCGACGAAGCGGGCCGGGGCCGTCTCGGCGGCGATCAAGGCCGCGGAGCGGCGCATCACCGAGGGAGCGCAGGCCCGCTATGCGGGATCGGAACCGTAACCGCGGCCGCCGGCACCGCGCCGCAGGCCGCTCGTTGGAGGACCCATGGCAGACTCCCGGAGGACCCTCAGCCCGTCGGCCGCCGGCGAGATCGACACCGGCCTGACGAGCGGCGCGGGCGACACCGCGTCGGAGACACTGGCCGGCCTCCGCGCCATCTCGCGCATGGGCTCCGTCCTCCTCGGCTGGGCCGCACAGCCCCTGTCGGCCCTCTGGCGGCTGGCCAAGGGGGTGCTCCGGCTGGGGTTCCGAATCCTGCGGGGCGCGTGGAGGGCCGTCCGCGCCCGCCGGGAGCAGGGCATCGAGCGGTCGGTGCGCCCCCTTGAGCGGCGCCGCGAGACGGCGAGGCGCATCGCCTACACGGCCATCGGCCACGCCGACCGGTACGTCGCCGACGAGGAGAGGCGCGAGACCCTGCAGAGCGAGGTGCGCTCCGCTTTCCAAAAGTACGACCAGGCGCTTGAGGGCGACATCGGGAGGCTCAAGGAGCTCGCCGAGGAGCGGCCCGGCCGGTTCGACTTCCGTGGCCGGGCCGAGCTCCGGCGGGAGCTGAAGGAGATCGGCGAGGACGCGAAGGCCCGGCGTACAGAGTTCAACGAAGTGCTCTCAGGCGTCCGCAAGGGCATACGGGAAGCGCGGCGGAGCGCTCCCCCGGACACGGGCGAAGCGCCCACCGCCCCGGAGAACGCCGAGACCTCGGAGCCGAAGGGGGAGCGGGGCCGCGCCACCGGGCGCGGGTGGCTGTCGCGGGCGTGGCGGCGGAGGCGGTCCGGGAACTCCCGGGGAAGAACCGAACGCCGGGGCCCGGAGAAGAAGGAAAGGCCCAGGCAGCGCAATCCGTGGCAGAGGAACGAGCGCCGTCGGGGCACCCACCGGTGAACCGGACCCGCGACGGCCGCCGGCGCCCCGCAGAACCGGTGCGGCCGCTCCCTCGGATCCCTCGGAACCGCTCACGGCAAGGAAGCATCAGCCGAGCCCGGCCCTGCCGGGCCGCCTACCCGCTCACGGAGGACCGATGACACGGCAGACCGGCGGACCCCCGCAGCGGCCCGGCCTCACCGGAGACGAGGCCGACGCCCGCCGCCGCACCCGCGGCGGGCTTCCCGAGGGGTACCTCACCGGGCGGGACGGCGACCGCGGCGGGGGCGGCGACGGCGCCGTCGTCGAGGCCCTCATGCACGCGGCGCTGCGCGCCGGCATCCGGAGGGGCGGGCTGCAGAACTCCGGGCTGCTCGCCGCGGCGGCCCTGCGCGGGGCGCTGTACCGCCGCAGGTGGACCCCGCCCGCCCCGGACCGCCCCGGCCTCGCCCCGGAGACCGTCCAGGCCGGCGTCCCCCTCGTGCGGCAGGGCGACGCCGGCGAGGTGGCCCGCCGGCTGGACCTGGGTCGGGACGAGGTGCAGCGGGTCCAGCGGACCGCCGGCCACGCCGAGGTGTCCGCGGTGCTCCACGACGACGCGGCCGCGTGGCGGCTGGAGCGGCAGGCCCACCTCACCCTCAAGGACGCCGGCCCGGAGCCCGGGACGCCGCTGTCGGGGCTGTGGCGCAGCGCCGCCGCCGACGCCGCCCTGCTGGAGCGCGCGTCGCCCCGCGAGGCGGCGCTCATCTGGTTCAGCGCGTCCCTCTCCCACGACCCCGCGTCCTCGGCGGTGGAGGGCGCCGCGATCGACCGGATCGCCGAGCGCCATCCGGCCCTGTGGTACTCGATCGAGCGCGGCATCGCCCAGGACCCCGGGTTCGACGGCGACCTGCTCTCCGGCCGCGCCGACAAGGCCACCGCCCTCGCCGGCGCCGTGTGGAACGCCGACGGGCGCCCGCTGGAGACGATGGAGGAGTACTTCGCCAAGGCGCTCCCCTGGTTCCGCGACAAGAGGGCCGACCTCAACCTGCTCCGCGACACGGCGGAGGCGGTCGCGGCGGCGGAGGCGGACGGCCTCCTGCCCGCCGGCTCGTCCAGGGCCGTGATCGACGAGGCGCGCCGCTCCGTCCCTGGGTTCTCCGAGGCGCTGAACCGCGCCCGGGAGGACGCCCGCGCCGGCGGAGCGGCGCCGGACGACCGGCTCGCGGCGCTGTCCGCCTTCGACGAGCTGCGCGGCATGCCGCAGCGGGAGCGCGCGGAGGCCGCCGCGCCGCGCGCCGCCGGCGCCGCCGACGCCCGCACGCTGAACACGACCCGCATGGTCCAGCAGGACCACCGGCCGGTCCGGGAGGCGGTGGACGCCGCCCGCCGGCCGGCGCAGGACACCCGGGACCGGCAGGCGGCGCAGGGCGCCCGGGAGCAGCGGACGGCGCAGGACCAGCGGTCGGCGGACCGGCCCTCCGGCCGCGGGGCCGCCACGGCCCCGCGGCCCGGAGAGCGCTCCGCCGCGCGCGGCGGCACCGGGCGCACCCGGCAGCAGGACTCGCACCGGTCCCGGCTGGAATCGCCGCGGGGCCTCGGCGCCGCGGCGCGGACGGGAGCGACCCGCCGGGCCGCGGCCGAGCGCCTGACCCGGCAGGCGAGGGTCCGCAACCGGACGGCCCAGATCCACAAGCGGCGCAGGGCCGCGGCCGCCGTGTGACGGCCGCCGCCCTGTTCTCCGACCGGACACGCACGAACCGAAGGTGGATGCCATGGACAGCGGTACCGATCCTGCAGCGGCGGAGCGCGGCGGAGCGCTCCTCGACCCGTCCGAAGACCCGCCCGCGCGCACCGCCCTGCCGGGCGCGCTCCTCGCCGAGTCGGCCGGCGTCGGCGGCGCCGTGGCGGCCGCGAGCGCGGAGGGCGGCCCCGACCAGGACGCGCAGGCCGACGGGGCGGGTGCGGAGGACCCGCCGCCGGAGCCGGTGTTCAAGAACGTCGAGGAGTTCGTCCGGCTCCGCTTCCTCCCGGTCTACGTCCGGGCCGAGGGCGGCCAGTTCCGCTGGTGCAAGGAGTGGTGGCGGCACGCCGAGGCGGTCTCCCGCTTCCAGGCCCTCTGGCACGCCTGGGAGGTGCTGCGCTGGGAGCCCGGCACCGGCATGGCCATCTGGTACCGGGACCACCTCGACTTCCAGATGAGCATCCTGCTCGGCGACACCGGCCCGTTCCGCGAGTGCACGTCCCGCCGCCACCAGGACCCCCGCCCGCTGCCCGCCGAACCGTCCCCGGAGGGCTGGTTCGAGGACGAGTGGTAGCGCGGGGCGCCCGTCCCGCGCTCCACCGGAAGCCCATCCGTCCGCACCCGTCCGAGGGCGCGCCCGGACGGCCTCCGGGCCGGGCGGAGAGCGCCCTCGTGCGGGCCCGCACCGCTCGGAGACCGCCGGGCATGCGGTCGATCGCCTGAGGCGCCCGGCCGCCGCCGGCCCTGCGCCTTCCGCGGTACGGCCCGGCGCCGCCGCGACCGGTGCGGGAGGCGCCGCGGGGGGGCGGCGGGCCGGGGCGGTGGTGAGGATCTCGGCGCCGGTGCAGGCCGGGGGCGGGCCCGGCCGTGGGGGATCGGTATCGCCCGGCCCTTGATCGCGTCATCGACGAGGGCGCAGAGGTAGACGAACAGCCGGTCGAGGGGCGGCATCGGAACAGGACCTCCGGGCGCGGGAAAAGCCTCTCACTCCTCTCATCGCTCCGGAGGCCCGTCATGCCGACCCACATGACGCGCCTGAGGACGCCGTCCGGGCGAACGCGGAAAAGGCCGCCGGGCCGTCCGCCGCCCCCCGCCGCCCCGGGGCGGGCACCTCGGGCGGCCGGTCGCATATCCGGTGGCCGCTCAGAACGGGGGGAGGCCGGAACGCCCTCCCCCCTGCCCTCCCTCTCGGTGGTCCCGGCGCCCGGAGGCGGGGTCCTCGTCCTGACGTGAAGTAGATGTGGCGGGGCGCACGGCGAGCGGCGGAGCGGACCGGCTGTCCGGCGGCCGGCCCGGTGCGCCCGGCGGGGCCGCCGGACGCACCGGTGTGCACCGTGGCGGGCCGGCGGGGCCGGGGCCTCCGCATCCGCCGGGTCCGGCGAGCCGCCCCGGGGGCGGGCGGCGCACATCACGGCCCGATCATCTGGCGGCGCACCGCCCGTTCACCCGGCCGTCATGCGGCGAGCCACCGGCGTCCGCGCTCCGTCCCCGTTCCTCCGCTGGAATCTCCGGGGGCCGGCGGTGGGCGCCGGCGGAGGAGAAGGCGGATCCGGTGTCACTCGCAACGCTGCTCGCCGTCACCGGCGCGTTCGTGAGCGCGTTCGGCATCGTGGTCGGGGCGACCGCGCTCGGTGCCCGCTGGCTGGGCCGCGCCGACGCCGAGCGGGAGCTCGCCGAGGCGAAGAAGTACGCGATCGCGGTCGACCGCGACCCGCGTGTCGTGGAGTACCGGACGCTGCGCGCGACCACCGCCGCCTACCGCGGCGCCGACCGCCCGGTCGCCGAAGCCGCGCGGCGGGGCTCCGAGATGGTCGACGGCGCGGCGGACGCCGCGGCGGCCCGGTCCCGCTCCGTCCAGGTCTACGGCGAGCGCCTGGACGACGCCGAACGCGCCGCGGCCCGCCTCCCCGACCGGCTGGACCGCCCGCGCCCCCTCCTCGGGGCGGCCGCCCCCCTCCCGGCGTCGATCGGGGCGGCGGTGGAGCGCGCGCGGCGCACTCCCCCGGCGCCGCGCTCCGGACCGGAACCGCCCTCGGCCGGCCCCCGGCCGGGGAGAGGGACGGGAGCGGCCTGATGGCGGTGGTGTTCGGGGCGCTGCTCGGCGCCGTGGTCGCCGGGGGCGTCCTCCTCTTCGCCGCAGGGGTGCGGCTGGCGCGCCGGGGCGGCCGGGCCACCACGGAGCACGGGCGCGCCGGCGCGGAGCGGATCCGCAAGGCGGCCGGCGACCGGCTCATCGAGGCCGTGACCGGGCTCGACGGCGCGCGGGAGGAGCTGGAGCGGGCCCGCTCGGCCGGGACCGTGCGCCGCTCGGCGGACGACTCGCTCGACCGGTGGAAGGGCGCGCGCGCCGGTGCGCTGCGCTCGGCCCAGTCGTTCGAGGCGTTCGCGCAGGACCGGCACGACCCGCTGATCGGGCGGTTCCGCGACGCCGGTGTGCTGGTCTGGGGTTCCGACGGCGTTCCGCAGGTCGACCCGTCCTGGTATCCGCACTCGGCGGCGGGCGACGTGGCGCGGCTGAACCGGCACCTCCGCGGCCTCGAGGAGATCCGCCGGGCGTCGCTGGCCGACGGGGTCGCCGGCCCGCTCGCGGAGCCGGCGCCGGTGGAGCGGGCGACCGTCGCGGCGTGGAACGCCCGGCTGGACGCGCGGCGCGTCGACGAGCCGGAGATCGCGCGCCTGGTCCGCGAGGGGGCGTTCGGCCGCGACCTCCTCGCGTCGCATCCGCCGCGGCGCGCTCCGCGGCCGGACCGGGAGCCCCTGCGCGGGCTCGGGGGGCGGCGGCGGGACCGGGGGCCGGACTGGCTCCGCGACGCGGCGCGGCGGAGCGCGCCCGGGTGAGCGGAGGCCTCGGCGCCGGCGCGGCGGGGCGGGCCGCCCGGACGGATTCCGGGCGGCCCGCCCCGCGGGTCGCCGCCGGCGCCGGCCGGCGGCACCGGGAGGAGCCGGTCAGGCCGACGGGGCGGCCTCCTTGCGGAAGTGCTCCACGTCGGAGGGCTCCCAGCAGTGCACGTTGGTCAGGCCGGGGATGCGGTCCCGGGTGAACACCGGGTCCCTGCCCTCCTTCCGCTGCTCTGTGTAGTCCTTGAGCACGCGGAAGGCGAGCGGTGCCAGCGGCGCCAGCGCGACGAGGTTCACCACCGCCATGACTCCCATGGCGACGTCGGCCATGCTCCAGACGAGGCTCGCGGAGCCGACGGCGCCGAGGAAGGTCATCAGGACGTTGGCCGCGCGGAACCCGTTGACGGCGACCGGGCTCTGCGAGAGGTAGCCGACGTTGGCCTCGCCGTAGAAGGCGTTGCCGAGCACCGAGGTGAAGGCGACCAGGAGGATGACCGCGGTGAGCAGGTGGACCGCCCACGGCCCCAGGGTCGCGGCGAGGGCGTCCTGGGTCAGCGTCGGGCCGGCCTCGGCGTCCCGGCCGACGCCGGAGAGCAGGATGATGAAGGCCGTGGTCGAGCAGACGATGAGGGTGTCGAAGTAGACCCCGAGCGTCTGCACCAGGCCCTGCTTGGCCGGGTGGCTCACCGAGGCGCTGGCCGCGGCGTTGGGCGCGGAGCCGAGGCCGGCCTCGTTGGAGAACATGCCGCGGCGGACGCCCTGGACGACCGCGGTGCCGACCGCGCCGGCGGCGGCCTCGCGCAGGCCGAAGGCCTGGGCGACGATGTCGGCGACCATGGCGGGCACGGCCGTGATGTTCATGGCGATCACGACGAGGCCCATGAGGATGTACAGCGCCGCCATGAACGGCACCACCAGGGACGCGACGTGCGCGATGCGGCGCGCGCCGCCGAAGATGATGGCGGCGGTGGTTCCGGCCAGCAGGGCGCCGAGGGCGATCGGGAGCCAGGTGCCGGTCGCGATGCCGGCGGCCTCCGCGGAGTTGCCGATCGCGCCGGTGATGGTGTTGCTCTGCACCATGGTGAAGACCAGGCCGAACGTCACGGTGATGGTGACGGCGAAGAGGACGCCGAGCCACGGCGCGCGCAGCCCGTACTTCATGTAGTAGGCGGGACCGCCCCGGAAGCCGGTCGCGTCGCGCACCTTGTACAGCTGGGCGAGCGTCGACTCGATGAAGCTCGCGGCGCTGACCAGGAGCGCCATCACCCACATCCAGAAGACCGCGCCGGCGCCGCCCAGGGCGATCGCGGTCGCCACGCCGGCGATGTTGCCGGTGCCGATGCGCGCCGCGGCGGACACCGCGAAGGCCTCGAAGGCGGAGATGGGCTTCCCGCCGTCCTCGGCGGTGTTCCCGGGGCGCTCCTTGATGGCGCGGAACATCTCCGGGATCAGCCGGAACTGCACCAGGCCGGAGCCGAAGGTGAAGTACAGGCTGAGGAGGATGAGGAGGGGGATCAGGAAATAGGCCCAGAAGGCGTCGTTGAAGGCGACGACCCCTGTTTCGAAGGCGTCCACGGGGGGTTCCCTTTCGTCGTCGGCGGAGACCGCGTTGTCTCGCTCCGCGACTGTGCGTGCAGGATTCGGGGAGGCGTGCTCGGCACGCCGGGGTTTTCTGATGACGTTCCGGATGCGCGGGGCGACGGTCCGTCGAGTTCTCCGGCGGAGGCGCCCGGAAGGGGCGCGTCGGGATGTGAGCGCCGCCACCCAGAGAACGACAGCGCGGCGCGTCCGCGCAAACCGCCCGCACCGGTTCCGCGGCGAATTCCGGACCGCCCGGAGACCGATTCCCCGGGCACCCGGCAGGCAGGCCCCGGAACCCTGGGTGACCACCGCCGACGGTGTTCCTGGCCAGACCGCCGGACCGCTTTCCGGAAACCGCTCGGACGCCCTAGGTGTTTCTCTCCCGAGAACACCTTCCACTGGCGCGCGCCGCCACTCGTCCCATCTCTGCGCGGCGCTTTTCGGACATCTTCTCCGCGCATTCGGCTCAGGACCGCCCCCGGAAAGGGGCCGTATTCGCGCACTACAGGGGTGCGGGGCCCTTGCTTTTCTCGGTTACGATTCCCCCGTGCTGAGAATCCGAATAGCTCTGGCCCAGATGAACCCCACCGTGGGCGATCTGGAGGGAAACTGCGACAGCGTCGTCGCCTTCGCCCGGTCGGCGAGCGAAGCTGGAGCCCATATGGCCGTGTTCCCGGAAATGGTGGTGACCGGCTACTCCGTCGAGGACCTCGCCCTGCGGAACGACTTCGTCTCCGCCTCGATCACCGCCACGCACCGGCTCGCGGCGCGGCTGGCCGCGGAAGGGCTCGGCGAGATGCCGTCCGTGGTGGGCTTCCTCAGCCGGCGCGACGGCGGGCGCCCCGGGCCGGGGGCGCCGGCCGGCGCGCCGCAGAACGCGCTGGCCGTGCTCCACCGCGGCGCGGTGCGGCTGGTCGCGGCCAAGCACCACCTCCCGAACTACGGGGTGTTCGACGAGTTCCGCTACTTCGTCCCCGGAGACGCGCTTCCGGTGGTGCGCCTGCACGGGGCCGACATCGCCTTCGCCATCTGCGAGGACCTCTGGCAGGACGGCGGGCCGGTGTCGGCGGTGCGGGAGGCCCGCGCCGGCATGCTCATCACCCTGAACGGCTCGCCGTACGAGCGGCACAAGGACGACGTCCGCCTCGAGCTGTGCGGGCGGCGGGCCCGCGAGACCGGCGCGGCCGTCGGCTACGTCAACATGACCGGGGGCCAGGACGAGCTGGTCTTCGAGGGGGACTCCCTGATCGTCGACGCCAACGGCGAGCTGCTCGCGCGCGCCCCGCAGTTCGAGGAGGCGCTGCTGGTCACCGATGTCGAGCTGCCCGAGGGGCCGCCGGTGGCCGAGCTGCCCGGCACCGCCGCCGGGCGGCCCGTGGTGCGCCACGTCATCCCCACCGCTCCCCCGGCCCCCTACGGGGCGAGCACCCCGGTGCTCACGCCGCGCCCGGACCCGGTGGACGACACCGGGGAGGTGTACCAGGCCCTGGTCACCGGGGTCCGCGACCATGTGCGCAAGAACGGGTTCTCCTCGGTCCTGGTGGACGTCTCGGGCAGCGTGGGCTCGGCGCTGACCGCCGCGATCGCCGCGGACGCCGTGGGCGCGGAGAACGTGCACGCCCTGCTGACGCCGGGGGAGACCACGACGCTGGAGGAGACGGCGGACGCGGAGGACGCGGTGAAGCGCGGAGGCCTGGTGCGCCGGCTGCAGCCGGTCGCCGCCCTCGCGGACGCCTTCCGGACCGAGATCGACGCCGCACCGGGCGCGCTGCCCGCCCTGGAGGACCGGGTCCGGGGCGGGATCGCCGCCGCGATCGCCGCCGAAGAGGGGCACCTGATGCTGGCCACGGCGGACAAGAGCGCACTCGCGATGGGCCTGTGCGGCCACTACGGCGACCCGAACGGGGCCTTCGCCCCGCTGAAGGACTGCTGGGCGTCGCTGGTGCGGGAGCTGGCGCTCGGGAGGAACGCCGCCGCGGCCCGGGACGGCGGGCCCGCGCCGGTCCCGGAGGGGTGCATCGGCCGCCCGCCGCGCCGGAGCGCCCCGGGGGACGGCCCGCCGCTGCCGGAGCAGCGGCTGCTCGACGCGCTGCTGGAGTCCTACATCGGCACGGACAAGGGGGTCCGGGCGCTGATCGCGGACGGCTTCCCGCCGGACCTGGTCCGCCGGGTGGTGCGCCTGGTCGACCGGGCCGAGCACATCCGCCGCGCCTACCCGCCCGGCCCCAAGATCACCCGCCGCAACCTCGGCCGCGACCGCCGGCTCCCCATCACCAGCCGCTGGGCCTGACCGCACCGCCGGGCCGGCCGCCTCTCCCGGGGCGGCCGGCCCGGCCGGGTCAGACCAGCCCGACCCCCAGCAGCACGGCCCCCGCCACGGCGCACACCAGGGTCGCGCACCGCCACACGACCATGGTGCGCGCGGTCGCCCGCCGCTCCTCGATCAGTTCGGCGAACTCCTCCTCGATCTCCTCCCGCCGCGCTTTCACCCGCGCGCGGATCCTTTCGGCCTCCTGGTCGATCGCGTCAATGCGCAGCAGGCGCGGCTTCACGTACGCCTCGCTCTTCTCATCGGGATCTCCGGCACGCATCGTGCGCACGACCTCAGTGGCCGCGCGCTCCTTCTGCGCCACCAGCGCCACCTGCTTCGGCAGCGCCTCTTCCGCCTCGAGGCAGATCCGGGCGTCGCGCCGGTTCTTCAGGTCGAGGGCGGAGCGCGCCAGGACGTCGCGCCCCAGACCGGTGAGGAGGGCCAGCACGAGCCCCACTCCTCCGAGGTAGACGGCGAGAAAGAACCATTCAGTCATGTGAACACTCCAGTGTTTCCCGGCCCCGGAGAGGTCCGCACACTCCCGGTGACCTTCCCGGCCTTCTCACAGCACCTTCCCCGGATTCTTCTTTCCAGCCAGCCCTCCCGGAACCCCTGCCCTTCTGGACACCTCTCCGAACGCCTTTTCATCCTTCCTCTTTGCCTTTTCCTTCTTTTTTTCGACCCTTTCTTCTCGTTTGGTCTTTTTCTCTTCCTTCGAACCGGGGTCGCCTCCAGGGTGTGAATAGGGGCTGCGCAGTACCCTTCTGACCGCCGACGCGACCCTGATCCTCGGCGACTTGGCGACCCCCAAGACGGACAGAATGAAGCCGTGCCACCCGTTCCTCTTCGCAACATCGGCGACATCGGAAGGATAGCCGGACAGAAGGGTGTCCATCCAACGCTTAGAATCGGGAAGTCGCCCTTTTTTTTCGACATCGTCAAGGGTGATCTCGGGGAGCCCGAGATCCGGAGGCGAATACGCGGCGATCGCCGGTTCAACCGTATTCCTCGAACGCACCATTCCGCGAAGATAGTTCTCGTAATGGGGAACGTCTTCGCGCGCCACCAGGGTCCGGCGCAGAAATCTACTTTTCACGGGCCGCACGACGATGTCTTCAGGGCGACTCCTCTTCATATCCTCCCAGTCCATGGAGACCGCACCGATCTTCTTCAGCCTCCGCGCCACTCCGACAACCGCCTTCAGTTTCTGAAGATAGCTGCGAAGAGCGGCATTCCCTTGAGCGGTATAAGCGGCCACTTCACCATAGGCGTTTTTAGTGTCAGTCGGGTGGCCGCTCTTCTTGTTGTATACCTCTGTGTTGTGTTTCCAGGTGGCCGCGACCGCGTCCAGCCAGTTGAGCGCCCGGCTGTGCCTCAGATGGGCCCGTTCCCGCTTGAGGCTCAGGATCGTCGGGATCGCCGCCGCCGTTCCCACCAGCGCACCTATGATGAGCGGAACCGCCACAGTGGTCAGGAAAAAGAACATGCCCCGGGTCCTCCCTCATCCCGCCTGCGACACGGCGATGGCGACCGATGAGGAGCACAGAACGGCCGCGGCCGCACCGGAGAGCAGCAGAGGTACCAGCCGGGCCCCTCGGCCGGCCCGGTCATCGGGCGCCCCGGCGCCCGATCGGACCGCCTCCCTCTCTTCCGGTGCCGCCTCGGGCACCGCGCCGGGGTCCACCGGCGCGAGCCGTTCCCGCAGCTCTTCGGCGGCTTCCTTCTCCCCGGCCCCTTCCGAACCATCGGCGGCGGCCCGCGGAAGGCGCGCCGCATCGGTCACGGCCCTGTTCAGGACCCTTCTTCGCGCCTCGACCACCAGCGCCTTCTCCTCCACCGCCCTCCCGGCGGCCATGATCCGCGCGCCTTCGCGCGCCCAGCGGAGCGGACGCGACATGCCTCCGCGGACCGGATGCCCTTTCCTGGCGGCGAACAGATGCATGGCGGCGTGGGACGCCAGAGCGAACGACAGTAGGAGCGCCCCCGCGGCTATTCCGATCTCGATGGCGATCACCTCCTCTGAGGATGTGGTGCTCTACCGAGGACGCTCATCGGCTTCTCGGCCTGTTGGTCATCGGAACCGGCCCCCCCACCCGGAAGCCCGCCCTGGTGAGCCGGTCCTTCTTCTCCCAGCTCGAGCGGCCGCCGGCCGTGGCCTCCTTGGTGACGCTCCAGGCCATCTTCCTCGTCCGCTTTGTTCCGTGGTACAGCTCGCTTCCGTGTTCCGCCGCCGCGGCGTCCAGCCCGGCGATCGCGGCCCTCGCGTTGTGGGGAGTCTCAGTGAACTGGCTGCTGTCCACCGACAGGTACTTCTCCGGCATCGCGTCGAGCTCCGCCTCCTTGGCCTTGAGAACTCCGTGCTGGGCATGATTCGATTCCTGGACGTCCCGAAGCCTGGTCCTCTGATACATCAAAGCCACTGGAAAAGCGAGAAGGAATCCGATGGCCATATTGGCGGCCACCTGGACCAGGATGGGAACATTGGCAAAATTGAAAAATGCAGCCTCCAGAGCTCCGATTATGTCCATTCATCCACCTCGGTCTCCCCCTTTCCATTCGATCCGCTGCACCGGCGCCGCTCACCGAGCGGCCCCTCTCTCCGTCCGGTCCGTGCACACCTCTTCCGAGCGGCCGAGGTCGTCGGCGGTGTAGACCGCGACGACGCGGAAGCAGTAGTCGACCTCGGGGTTGAGGCCGGTGACCTCGGCCTCGGAGGCGCCGGGCGGGGCGTGGGCCATGGTCTGGGGGTCCCGGCCGCCGGGGCCGCCGACGATGTAGTGCGGGACGTCGGCGCCGGGGGCGGGGGTCCAGGTGAGGGCGGCGCTGATGGTCCCGTCGCGGATCTCCACCTCGGCCGGCGCGCCCGGTGCCGCCGACGGCTCGGCGGAGCGGTCGGCCTCGTCGGCCAGCGCACGCGCCACCTCCTCCTCGGCCGCGCGCTCCTCGGCCGCCCGCTCCTCCCCTGCCGCGCGCTCCTCTGCGGCCCGCTCCTCCTCCTGGGCCGCCGCGCTCGCGCCGCCCTCCGGCTCGCCGCCCCCGGCGAGGAGCACCACGGTGCCCGCCCCCGCCACCACGACGACCGCCGCGGCGAACCCGGCCAGCGGCAGCACCCTGCGGGGCCGGCGGGCCGCGGGGTCCTCCGCGTCCGACCAGCGGACGGGGCCGCCGCCCGTATCGCGCTCGGCGGCGGAGAGGTCCGCCTCCTCCGGCTCCGCGCCCCGTCCGCGGTCCCGGCCGGCCGCGGGGCCGGGGGCCGGTGCGGGGACGGCGGCCGGGAGCGCGGGCGCCGTGCGCTCCGCCGTCGCCGGGTCCGCGGCCGCCCCGCTCCCGGCGGAGCGGGGGCCGTCTTCGGCGCCGGTGTCGGCCCAGTGCGGGAGCGGCCCGGGGCGCGGCTGCGGCTCCTCCTCCCGCCGCAGGATGCGGGCGAAGCGCGCCGCGCTCTCCGGCCGCGCCGCCGGATCGGCGTCCAGCGCGTGCGCCAGCGCTCCGGCCAGCCACTCCGGCGCGTCGCCGCGCGGCACCCGGGGCGCCGGGAAGCCCAGGACCCGGCGGGCGTAGGCGTCGGGGTCGACCGGGTCCCCGTCGTCGGCGAAGGGGAGGCGGCCGGCCAGCAGGAACCACAGGGTGGAGGCCAGCCGGTAGACGTCCGACGCCGCCGCGGGCGCATCGCCGCGGAACTCCTCCGGCGGCACGTGGCCGACGGTGGACGGCCCGTAGAGGGCGGGCGGGAACGGCTGGTCGGCGGGGAGGGCCGCGCCGAAGTCGATCAGCGCGGCGCCGAACCGGGTCCACAGCAGGTTCTCCGGTGCCACCGCGTGGTGGAGCAGGCCGTGCCGGTGGACGGCCTCCAGCGCCTCGGCGATGCGGGCGCCGACCGCGGCCGCCTCCTCCGGGGCGAGCGGGCCGGAGCCGGCGAGCACGTCGGCGTAGCTGCCCCGGGGGCTCTCCTCCATGACCGCGTAGGGAGTCCCGGACGAGGTGACCCCCTGCCGCAGCGGGGACAGGACCCCCTTCTGGGAGGAGAGCATCCTCCACCGCTCGATCTCGTCGCGGCCGGGGGCCGGCGCGGTCAGGATCTTGACCACGACGGGGGCGTCGTTCGCCTCGCCCTTCGCCCGGTACAGCTCCGACTCGCGGCCGTGGTGCAGGAGCACCGCAGAGTGCAGCCCGAGCTCCTTCCACGGGTCCTTGCGGACGGCCCGCCTGCGCAGGGGCATGGACCGGCTCCTTCCGATCGGACGTGCGGCTCGATGGTCGTCGCGGGCACCGTGTCCGGTGCCCGGTGGCGGGGCGGCGGGCGGGGCGCCGCGCCGCGGGGGGCGGAGCGGCGCGGTCACGGCGGGCGGTGCAGCAGCGGCCGCGGGTCGGCCCACCAGAGCAGCCGGCGGCGGAGCGGAAGGCTCCGGCGCAGCGCGCGCGTGTAGGCCCGCACCTCGTCCACCGCGCGCCGGGCGGTGTCCGCGTCGACGCCCCGCTCGGCCTCGGGGGCGAAGGCCAGCGTGTTGACCGCGCCGCCGACGCTCCACTCCCGCTCGCCGCCGGGCTCCGGGGGGAGCCTGCGGTCGGCCGCCGCCACGACCTCCGCGACCGTGGCCGCCGCACCGGGGGAGGCGCCGGAGAGCCACAGGGCGTCCCGCAGCTCGCGCCAGGCCCCGGCGATCCGCGCCGGGGCCGACCGGTGGTGCAGGCGCCGGTGCCGGTGGATCGCCCGGGCGGCCGCGATGAGCGCCGCGATCACCAGGATCGACGCGGGGACGGCGGCGACGGCGGCGGCCGCCGCGCGCCAGGCGAAGCCGACGTCGAGGTAGGCGCCGGTGGTGCGGAAGAAGGAGTCGTCCGGCTCCTCGCGGCCGCCGGAGGCCCCGCCGTCCTCCCCGCCGCCGGCCCCGGGCATCTCGCTGAGGGGGGTGGCGCCGTTCTGCTTCGGGTCGCCCGGTGTGGCGTCGAACGGCGCCCAGCCGACGCCGTCGAGGTACACCTCGCCCCAGGCCACCGCGTCGCCGGTGCGGACCAGTCGGGTGCCGCCGCCGTCCGGCACGCCGGGGCCGAACCCGACCACCACCCGGCTGGGCAGCCCGGCCGCCCGCGCCAGCAGGGCGAAGGCGCTGGCGAACTGCTCGGAGGTGCCCCCGCCGGCGCCGCCCTCGCCCGGTTCGACGAGCAGCCGGTCGAGGGTGGCGTAGCCGTGTCCGCCGGGGGCCTCGGGGTCGTATCCGTAGCGGGAGCGCAGGTAGCCGGCGAGGCGGTTCGCGCGCTGGTAGGGGGTGGCGTCCTCGACCAGCGCCGCGATGGAGCGGAGCTGGCCGGGGGCGCCCTCGGGGAGCCGGAGGTGGCGTTCGAACCGGTCCGGGTCGGGCGCTTCGGCGGCGGCCAGCGACTCCTCGTCGTAGGAGGGCACGGTGCCGGTCGCGGTGTAGCCGAGCCCGTCCAGGGCGCCGTCGGCCCCCGCGGCGCGCACGGTGAAGGACGCGGGGTCGTAGGCGACCGGCGTCCCCTCGACCCGGTGCGGCACCCCGGCGACGGGCAGCCAGCCGCCGGGGAGGCCGTGCACCTCGACCTCGACCGAGCGCTCCTCGCCGCCGGGGACGAGCGCCTCCGGCTCGGGCAGGACCTCCGAGCTCGCCCGGTAGGCGCGGTCGGGCTGCCAGGTGATGCCGTCGAACTCCGAGAGCGTGACCCAGCGCAGGTCGGTGGGTTCGTCCACCGCGACGCTCAGCAGCGGCCGGTCCGGTTCGGCCGCCCACTGCGGCAGGTGGCTCAGCGGGCTGACGCCCTCGGTGTCCTCCTCCTCGGGTGCGGCCGCGTCCCGGAGGTCGGCGGGCGCCACGGAGCTGCCGTAGAGCGCCAGCGGGCCGATGTAGGTCGTGGCCGCCGCGCTCACCGCCACGACGGTGGAGACCGCGGCCAGGCGGCGGAAGCGCTCCGCCCCTCCCCCGGCGCGGGGGGCCCGGCGGGCGCCCGCCGCGGAGGCGCCGGCGCGGGGCGGCCCGGTGGAGGCGAGGACGAGGACGGCGATGGAGGCGAGCGCGTACAGCGCCACCGGCCCGTAGGCGTGCGGCGCGTCCGGCCCCTTGAGGACGGTCGCCCCCGCGAGGGCCGGCAGGGAGGCGGAGGCCGCGAGCAGCGGCCGCCCGCCGCGCAGTGCGGGGACCGCCGCCGCCGCGCAGAGCCATCCGGCCAGCGCGGGCAGGGCGAGCAGGTCCACCGTGACGGCGGACGGCACCGCCGTGGTGATGATCCGCGCGCCGGAGTTGGCCACCGCGTCGAGCGTCGCCGCCGCGACCGGGGTGACCGGCCCCGGGGCCGCGGCCGCCAGCGCGGCCACCCCCGCGACGGGCAGGGGCAGCGGGAGCAGCAGCGCGGCGGGCGCGGCGAAGCCGCGCAGGGCCAGCGCCGTCAGGGGGACGGCCGCCAGGGGCCACAGGGCGAGGATCGCCGCGGCCCGCAGCGGGTCGGTGTAGATCGGCGCGAGGGCGAGCGCGGGGGCGGCCGCGGCGGCGGCCAGCGCCGCGTACGCGGCGGCGGTTCTCACCCGGCCCATCCCCGCCCCCAGCGCGCGGCGAGGTCGTCGGCGTCGAAGGCGCTGACGACGGTCGCTCCGGGCAGCCCGGCGAGCGGCGCGCCGAACTTGCGCAGCGCGACCACGACCAGCCGCGGGTAGCGGTCCCGCAGGCCGCAGAAGCGGTGCGCCTCGGCCGTGGTGAGGGAGGCGCTGACGAGCACGGCGGTGTCGGCGGAGGGCCGCTCCCACAGTCGGCGGAACTCCGCCGACGGGTCGGTGCGCGGCTGCGGTTCGGCCTCGGCGAGCAGGTCGAGCAGCGGCCCCAGGTGCCCTCCGCCCTCCCGGGAGGCGCCGCTGACCAGGCGCAGTTCGCACGCCCAGCGCTCGTGGACGGCGGCCGCGCAGATCGCGGCCGCGGCGCCGGCCACCTCGTCGAGCGCGTCCCGGTCGCCGCCCGCCGCACCGGAGCGGTCGTCGACGACGACGGTCAGCCGGGTGTGCACGGTGTCGGCGTGCTCGCGCACCATGAGCCGGCCGTGGCGGGCCGTGCTGCGCCAGTGGATGTGCCGGACGTCGTCCCCGGGGACGTACTCCCGCAGCCCGTGGAACGCGGCGCCGCCGATGCGCCCGCCGTCCTGGCCGCCCTGCGGGTCCTCGACGGCGCCGGCCGGCATGGCCTGCGGCATGCTCCACCGCGGGTGGATCCAGACCCGGTCGCGGCCGCCGCCCGAGCGGACCGCCTCCACCAGGCCCAGCGGGTCGCGCCGCAGCAGCGCGACCGGCCCGAGTTCGAGCGTCCCGCGCCGTTCGGCGGGGACGCGGTAGACGCCGACCGCGCTCTCGGCGCCCCCGTCGACGGCCACCGCGAACCACTCCGTACCGCCGGGTCCGCGGACCCGGTCGGCGACGGTGTGGGCGCGCCGGCCCGGCCCGCCTCCGGAGACCGCGAGGCGCACTTCGACCTCGTCGCCGGGGGCGACCCGGTCCAGCGGCACCGAGCGGCTCACCTCCATCGGGCGCAGCCGGCCCACGAGGGCCGCGGCGAGCAGGAGGACGGCGAACGCGGTGCCGCCCAGCACGATGAACTCCCGGTGGCCGAACCCGAACCCGGCCGCGGTGAGCAGCGCGGACGCCGCCAGTACGGCCCAGCCGCGCCGGGTCGGGCGCGCCCGGCCGCCGTCCGCGCCCGCCGTCGGCGCGCGCACCTCACGCCTCCGCCGCGGCGGCGGGGTCGGGGGCCGGGACGTCGCCGAGGAGGTCGGCGAGGAGGGCCTCGGCCGAGCGCCCGCCGACGGCCGCACCGGGCGCGAGCACCAGGCGGTGCGCCCAGACCGGGCCGACCAGGCCCTTGACGTCCTCCGGTGTGGCGTAGCCGCGGCCGTCGGCGGCGGCGAACGCGCGGAGCGCGCCGACGAACGCCCGGGTGGCCCGCGGCGAGACGCCGACGCGGACCTCCCCGTGGGCGCGCGTCGCCTGCGCGATGCGCAGGATGTAGTCGAGCAGGGCGTCGTGGACGAACACGCGCTCCGCGGCGGCGCGCAGCGCCTCCAGCTCGCCGGCGGCGGCGACCGGGGCCAGTTCCTCGGGCCGGCGCAGCGCCCCGCCGCGCATGACGGCCAGTTCGGCGCCGGTGTCGGGGTAGCCGAGGGACAGCCGGATGAGGAACCGGTCCAGCTGCGCTTCGGGCAGCCGGTAGGTGCCGTCCATCTCCACCGGGTTCTGCGTCGCCACGACCAGGAACGGCCGGGGCACCTCGCGCGCGGTGCCGTCGACGGTGACCCGGCGCTCCTCCATGACCTCCAGCAGCGCCGACTGGGTCTTGGGCGAGGCGCGGTTGATCTCGTCGGCGATGACCACGTTGCCGAAGACCGGGCCCGGGTGGAACCCGAACGTGCGGGTTTCCTGGTCGTAGACGGGCACGCCGGTCACGTCGGAGGGCAGCAGGTCGGGGGTGAACTGGATCCTCCGGCAGGTCCCGCCGGTGACCGCGGCGACGGCGCGCGCCAGCGTCGTCTTGCCGACGCCGGGCACGTCCTCCAGGAGGAGGTGCCCTTCGCAGATCAGCGCCACCAGCGCGAGGCGCACGGCGCCGTCCTTGCCGACGACGGCCTCGCCGATCGCGTCGGCGAGCGCGCCGATGCGGGCGGCGGCCTCCTCGGGAGGCGGCGCCTCCCCCGGTCCGTGCCCGCTCTCGAGCAGTGTCGATTCGGTCATGTCTCCCACTGGTCCCTGATCCCGCCGCACCGGCCCGCGGGTGCTCGGCGCACCGCGGGGCGCGGTCATCCCCCGCTCTGCTCCGGCGCGGCCGCCCCGCCCGCGGGCGGCTGCTCGGGGGCGGGCCGCTCCACCGGAGGCTCCTCCGCGGGCGGAGGCTCCGGCGCGGGCTCCTCGACCGGCGGCTCCTCCACCGGGGGTTCCTCCACGGGCGGAGGCTCCGGTGCCGGCTGCTCCACCGGGGGCTCCTCCGGGGCGGGCTCCTCCAACGGCGGCTCCTCGACCGGCGGCTCTTCGGGGGCGGGCTCCTCGACCGGGGGCTCCCCGGTCGGCGGCTCCTCGGCCGGAGGCGGCTCCTCCTCGGCCGGGGGCTCCTCGACCGGCGGCTCTTCGGGCTCGGGCTCGGGCGCGGGGCCCGGCCACCCGGGCAGCTCCGGGCCCTCCTCGCCGGGCTGTCCGGGCGGCTCCTCACCGGGCGGTCCGGGCTCCTCCGGAGCGGGTTCTCCCGGACCGGGAAGTCCGGGCAACTCAGGCGGCTCCGGCAGCTCGAGTCCGGGGCCCTCCGGGCCGGGGAGACCGGGGCCGTCCGGCCCGGCCGGCGGTGCGGGGGGCGCGCCCTCCTCGGGGGCCTGCTCCCCTTCGGGCCGCGCGGGCGGCGCGCCGGAGCCCTCCTCGGCGCCCTCCCCCTCGCCCTGCCCGGTGTCGCGCTCCTCGTCCTCCGGCCGTGCGGGCGGCCCCTCCGCGAGCAGCTCCCCCTCCTCGTCGGGGGTGCTCGCGTCGCCGAGGTCGGGCCGCTCGGGGGCCTCGGCGTCGGGCCCCTCGACGTAGTGGTCGCCCTGCTCGCTCGGCGCTCCGGACTCTCCCCCGCCGCCGTCGCCCTCCTCGGGCTCGGGCTCGTACTTGCTGACCTCGCGCACGCTGCCGTCGGCGCCGACGATCAGGGCGAGTTCGGAGGAGGGCGCGTTGATGAAGAGGTGCTCGTCGCGCAGTTCGAGGTGGAGCTCGCCGGTGTCGCCGCCGGGCACGTCGATCCGGCCGTTCTGGGTTCCGTCGGCCGCGAACTCGCGGACGGCGCCGTCCGCGGGCTGGGGGACGTAGATGCGCCCGGCGAAGGCGAGGGCCGGTTCGGGCTCCGCGCCGTGCACGGCCACCTCGGTCGCGCCCAGGTCGCCGTCGAGGCCGCCGACGGCGATGACGCGCCCCGCCTCGGGGACGGTGATCGGCGCGGGTCCGCCCCGCGTGCGCTCGGGCATCTCGGCGCCGGCCAGCGGCACCGGGGAGTCGACGGAGCGCGGGCGGCCGTCGCCGGCGCGGGTGATGGTCCCGGTGCCCCGGTCGGCGACGAGGACGCCGGTGTCGAGCACGGTCGCCACCAGGTCGGCGCCGGGCTCGCCCACGGCGACGCTGTCCACGGCCTCCGGCCGCCCCTTCCCCGCCGTGTCGACGGCGACCGCCGTCCCCTGCGACGGGACCGCGAACCAGAGCAGGCCGTCCCCGTCGAACGCGCCCCCCGCGATCGGGCCCGACACCCGCAGCGGTTCGCCGACCGGCCGCAGGGTCTCCGGGTCGACGCGGCGGACCTCGCCGGCGTCGCGGTCGATCACCACCGCGCCCTTCGGGCCGAAGACCAGGTGGTGGTCGGCCCCGGCCCGGGTGGTGCCCGAGTTCTCCAGGCGGACGAGGTCGATGGAGGTCATCGTTCCGGTGGCGAGGTCGTGCACGACGACGTGCTCGCCGTTCTGCGCGAGGCGCACCGGGTGGCCGGAGGCCTCCTGCACTCCCTGGGCGAGCTCCACGCGCCCGCTGTGGGCGTTGACGCGGGCGACCTCGCCGGTGGCGCTCCACAGCCAGGTGGACCCGTCCGACAGCTCGTCCCAGTGGCCCACCGCGCCCACGCCGAAGAAGGCGGTGCCGACGAGGCCGGCGGCGATGGTGGACACGGCGCCGACGGTCGCGACCCTCGCGGGCGACGACCGCCGCGCGGCGGTTTCGTCGTGCACAGCGCCTCCTGCTCATGGGACGGGTCCGGACACCGGGCCCGCTCCCCCGCCGGAGGCCCGGCAGCCGGTCCCGGAAGGGGGATCCCGGTCCCGGCGTCGGCGACGCCGGATCCGGCCGGGACCGGCAGGAACGGACCATACACACGGACCGGCCGGAGGAAGGGGGAGGCGGCCGCCCCGGTGGCCAACCGCAACAATGGGAATGGCACGGCGCCACCGGGCGGTGTCCCGAAGCCCCACCGGAGCACCGGGGACCCGCTTTTCCGATCCGCTGGACCCCGCCGCCGGCCGGTCCGGAATCCGTCGGCCGCGCGCCCGCCCCGGCGGCCCGCTCCGGGTCAGCGCGGCGCTCTGAGCCCGGGGTGGTCGCTCCAGCGCGGCCGCACCTGCTCCGCCCCCTCCCGCCGGGTCGGCCGCGCCGCCCTGCCGGGCCGCGCCCGCGGCGGACCGCCCGGCGGCGGGCCCGCGACCCGCCAGAGGTCGCCGCGCTCGCCCTGCATGGTGTGGCGGGCCGCCGCGGCGCCGGTTCCGGGCATCCGCGGCGGGAGCGCGCCGACCGCCTGCACCAGCGCGCGGGCACCGTGGGTGTAGGTGAACCCCTCGAGGTAGCGGGCGAGCTCCGCGGCCGTGCGCAGCCGTTCCTCGCGGGCGCGCGCGGCGCCGATCAGCGCCCGGGTCCAGAGGTCGTGGCGGCCGTGCATGACACCGCTCCAGCTCCACGGATCGGAGCCGGCGCCCGCCTCGGCGTGCCATCGGGGCGCGGCCGACGCGAAGAACCCCGCGTCGTCGACGACGCACGCGCCGAACTCCGCGGCCCGGCCGCGCCGCGGATCCCGCAGGAACCAGGCGAACCCGGACTCCGACGTGGCCAGGACGGGGCGGCCCATCATGGCGGCCTCCGCCGCGACCAGCCCGAACCCCTCGTTCCACGACGGGAGGATCAGGACGTCGCAGTCCCTGATGTCGGCGTCGATCACACGGTCGTCGGTGGTGAGCGGGCGCACGTCGAGGATGCCCGGGCGGCCCGCGATGGCGTTCGCGGCGCGGCGGCGCCCCTCCACGTCGCCCTCGGCGTATCCGCGCATGGCCAGGCGCACGTCGTGGCCCATCCGGCGCGCCGCGACGACCGCGCGCATCGCCGTGTCGGCGCCCTTGAGCGGGCTGTCCAGGCCGCCGAGGAGCAGGACCCGGAACGGCGCCCCGGGCGCCGCGGGGCGCGGCGGCCCCGCGCCGGCGGCCGCGTCCGCCCCGGGAATGAGCTCGTGCGTGTTCACGGCGTATCCGCGCAGCTCCTCGCCGATGGTGTGGCGGAGCTCCTCGGTGAGCAGCGGCCCCACCCCGACCGCGAGGTCCACCCGCTTCCAGGTGGCGACCTCCGCGCGGCGGGTCGGGGCGATGGTCTCCGGTCTCCCGATGACCTCGGGCAGCCGCTCCATCGCCGCGTGCGAGAACGCCACCGCGCGCGCCCGGGGGAAGAAGCGGTCGCGCAGGTCCGCGGCGGCCCCTCCGGTCAGGTGCGTGTGGCCGATGATGATGTCGAAGCCCTCCCCCGCCGGTGCGAGCCCCATCCGGTCGAGTCCGGCGCCGGCGGCGAGGCGGCGGATCTCCCGGGCCACCGACATCGGATCGCGCTCCCCGCCCGGCACGGCCGGGACCTCGGCGATGCGCACCCCCGGATGGTCCGCCACCGGGGGAGCCGTGAGCAGGGTCACCCGGTGCCCGAGCTCGGCGAGCGCGATCGTGATCCGCCGGTTGAACTCGAAGAGCCCGCCGTCGCGGGCGCTGCGGTGGCACAGCACGAGGATGCGCTTGGGTTCCATCGCCGCTCCGATCGCAGGGGGCACCGCACGCCGCAGGGCCGCGGCGGCCCTGCGGCGCCCGGCCGCCGGGGGTGCCGGGGAGGCGGTTCCGCGCCTGCTTCACCGCGCGAGAGCGCCGCGGTCCAGGCGGTCACCGCGGAGCCGGGGAGAACCCCGTCATTCTGGCACCGGATCACGGCGGAGGGAACGGTTCCCGGAGCCGGTCGGGCCCGCCGCCCTCGCCGCACGGGGGGGGCGGTACGGAACCCGCCCGCCCGGCGGGCGGTACCGGTGGGGGCAGGCCGCCGGCGGACTCCTTCACCGCGGGCTCTCACCCGTGGACGAACCGGTGCAGCTCCACGATCGCGATGGTGGAGAACAAGGCCGGCGGAATGACGAGCACCGCGCCGACGACCGCGCCGACCGCGCCCGCCAGGAAGAACCCGCAGCACGCATTGGGCACCCGGTCGTAGACCGAGCGGGCGCACCGGGCGCCGGCCCCTCCCGCCGGCGTTCCCCCCAGTGCCGCACCGACGGCGTACACGAAGAACAGCGGGAGGGAGACCAGCAGGGAGAAGCTCGCCACGGCGAGCAGGACGACGGTCCTCGGATAGGACCGCCATGTCTGTACGGGGCCGGTCAGGCCGCGCAGCCAGGCGGCCGCCGGCGTGGCCGAGGCGAAGCCGGCCAGAACCAGGGGCGTACCGGGAAGAGGGGCCAGGGGGTGGATGTGACCGCTCGCCATGGCGGCACTGGCCGCCGCGCCTGCCAGGGTGAACAGGACCAGGCAGTCGCGCGGCGCGGACCGCGGCCACCGCCGCGGGGAGACCGCCACCACGGCGGCGCTCAGCACCGCCCCGGCGGCGGCCCCCCAGGACGAGGGGTTCGGGGTCGGGATGGATCGTCGGCACCTCCCGAAGTCATGCGCTGCGGCTCCTCCCTTTTCGACCGGCGCGTGGACCGCCCCCCTTTTTTTACTGTGCGGGGCCGGGCGGAGGTGTCGGCGGGGCCGTCAGCAGGCCAGTGGCCGCGTCGGTGAGGGCGGTGGCGAACTCCTCGGGGTCCGGGGCGCCCGGGGCGGTGAGGCGCTGTTCGAGGTCGGCGAGGGAGGTGATGATCAGCCGGCCGGCCCAGCGGGGGCGGAAGCGGCATCCCGGTTCGGCCAGGAAGGGCAGCCGGTCCGCCAGCAGGCCGCCGATGGCGGCGGCCTCGTCCAGGCCGGAGATCTCCGACAGCGCGGCCGTGTCGTGGCCGGTGTGCTCGAACACCCGGTGCAGGAAGCGCACGTAGTGGCTGCCGGGGCGGGCCGCCTGTTCGGCCAGGGGGCGGACCAGGGCCTCGACCAGGCCGCGCGGGCCGGCGGGGCGCTCCCCCTCCAGGGCCCGGAGGAGTTCGCGGCGGCGCGCGCCGATGACCTCCTGCCGGTGCCGGAAGACGGCCCTGATCAGCTCGTCCTTTCCGGTGAAGTGGTACTGCACCGCGGCCGTGTTCCGCTGGCCCGCCGCCTTGCCGATCCGCCGCAGCGACGTGGCGCCGATGCCCTCCACCGCGAACAGCCGCTCGGCCGCGAGCAGGATCGCCGTCTCCGTGGACACCGCCGCCTCCCCGTCCGCTCACCGCCCGCCCCGCTCAGGGTGCCCGGTTCCGCGGAGGGCTCCCGCCGGGGGGTGTCCCGACCATTAAAGCGTGTGTTTTAATCGGCCGCCAGAGCAGGCTCCGCACCCGGACGCCGGCGTGCCGGTGCGGCCGGAGCGGCGGCGCGGCCGGCGAGAGGAGACGAACGCCATGGCCCACCCCCCGCCCAGGAGGCCGCCCTCCCCCGGAGAGCCCGGCCGGGACCGCCTCGAGTACCCCCCGCTCCCCCGCCCCCGGGACGGCGCCCCCGACGTGGTCGTCATCGTCCTCGACGACCTGGGGTTCGCCCAGACCTCGGTCTACGGCTCGGACATCGCCACCCCGAACATCGACCGGCTCGCCGCGGGCGGCCTGGCGTACAACCGGTTCCACGTCACCGGCATGTGCTCGCCCACCCGCGCCAGCCTGCTCACCGGCCGCAACCACCACGCGGTCGGCATGGGCTTCCTGGTCGACCTGCCCATCGCCCACCCGGGGTACAACGCGCGCGTCCCGCCCTCGGCGGCGCCGCTGCCCCGCGTCCTCCGCGACGCCGGGTACTCGACCATGGCCGTCGGGAAGTGGCACCTGACCCCGCGCTGGGAGCGGTCCGCGTCCGGCCCCTTCGACCGCTGGCCGCTGGGGTTCGGCTTCGAGCGGTTCTACGGCTTCCTCCAGGGCGACGCCAACCACTGGGCGCCGTGGCCGGTCCGCGACAACCACTACACCGAGCCGCCCCGCGGCCCCGGGGAGGGCTACCACCTCAGCGAGGACCTGGTCGAGTCCGCCCGGCGGATGATCACCGACCAGCGGAACGCCGCTCCCGGCAAGCCGTACCTGCTCTACCTCGCCTTCGGCGCGATGCACGCCCCGCACCACGTGGCCCCCGCATGGACCGAGCCCTACCGCGGCCGGTTCGACCAGGGCTGGGAGCGCTGGCGGGAGGAGGTCTTCGCGCGCCAGACCGCCGCCGGGATCGTCCCCCGCGGCACGGAGCTGCCGCCGCGCCCGCCCTGGGTGCCCGAGTGGGACGCCCTCCCCGCCGAGGAGCGCCGCGTCCTCGCCCGCATGCAGGAGGTCTACGCCGGCTTCCTCACCCACACCGACGCCCAGATCGGGCGGCTCCTCGACTTCCTGGAGGAGGCGGGCCGGCTGGAGAACACCCTGGTCCTGCTCCTCTCCGACAACGGCGCCAGCGCCGAAGGGGGCGTGCAGGGCACCTCCAACGAGCACCGGTTCTCGTCCCGGATGGCCGACACCGCCGCCGACAACCGGGCGCACCTGGACGGCTGGGGCGGCCCGGACACCTACCCGCACTACGCCTGGGGCTGGGCGTGGGCCGGCAACACGCCGCTGCGCCTGTGGAAGCGGTACACCTGGCTCGGCGGCACCCGCGCCCCGCTGATCGCGCACTGGCCGCGCGGCATCGCCGGCCCCGGGCGGATCAGCGGCCAGGTGTGCCACGCGGTGGACCTGATGCCGACGGTCCTGCAGGCGTGCGGCGTCCCGGCCCCGGAGCGGGTGGACGGGGTGGAGCAGCGGCCGGCCGACGGCCGCAGCCTGCTCCCGACCTTCCGGGACCCCGGGGCGCCCGAGGAGCCGCGGACGCAGTACTTCGAACTGCTCGGCTCGCGGTCGATCGTGCACGGCGGCTGGAAGGCCACCACCGACCACGTCTCCCGGGGCGTCGCGGACGAGGAGCGGCTCCTGCTCGGCAGCCGCGACTTCGCCACCGACCGCTGGTCGCTGTTCCGCCTGGACGACGACTTCGCCGAGGCCCGGGACCTGGCCGACGACCACCCGGAGACCGTCGCCGAGCTGGAGCGGCGCTGGTTCGCCGAGGCGGAGCGGAACGGCGTGCTGCCGCTCAACGACGCCCTGCAGGACCGCCTCGCCGCGATGGTGCCGCCCGCGTACGGCATCCCGCAGCGGGGCCGCTACCTGCCCGGGGGCGGGCCCGTGCACGACGAGGCGCTCCCCCCGCTGTTCGGCGGGTTCACCCTCACCGCCGACGTGGAGGTGCCGGCCGGGGGCGCGGACGGCGTGCTGTGCGCGCTGGGCGACCGGACCGGGGGCTTCGTGCTGCACTGCGCCGGCGGGCGGCTCACCCTGGTCTGCTCCCGGGCCGGCGACCTCGACCGGGTGGCCGCCCCGGAGCCGCTGGAGCCGGGGCGGCGGAGCGCGGGCTTCGCCTACGACCCCCGGGCCGGGGAGTTCCGCCTGCTGCAGGACGGCCGGGCGGTGGCCTCGGTGCCGCTGGGCGGCGCCTTCCCCCTGGTCTTCCAGCACGGGGGCACCGGGCTGTGCATCGGCTACGACCGGGGGCTGCCCGTGGACGGGTCCTACCGCCCGCCGCACCCCTGGACCGGGACGGTCCACGAGGTGGTCGTCGACGCGTCCCCGGGGCGCCCCCGCGACGCGGCGGAGGAGGCGCGCATCGCGCTGCACGGCGACTGAGCCGCCCGGCGCGGGCTCCGTCCGATGGTCCCGGCCGGGAGCGTCGGACGGAGCGGGGCGCCCCGCCGGAGCCGCGCCGTGCGCGCGGGCGCCGGTTCCGGCCCCGGGGCCCTTCCACCGGCGGCCGGGGCCGGCGCGGAAGGCGCGGGCGGCCGCTCCGCCGGCCGGTCCGGGCGGCCCCGCTTGCCCTGCGCCCTCAGCCCCCCGCGTCCCGTCCGGCCGGCAGCGTCCTGCGCCCGTAGGCGGCAAGCACCAGGGCCGGGCCGAACATCACCGCGCCGTAGACCGCCGAGGGGACCGCGTAGGCGAAGTCCCCCAGCAGCGTGCCCCCGATGAGCATGCCGAGGGCCGCGTTCTTCATGCCCAGTTCCAGCGCGAGCGTGAGCCGGTCCCGCCGCGGGGCGCCGACCGCCGCGCCCAGCAGCCAGCCCAGCGCGGCGCCGCCGATGTTGAGCAGGACGACGACGAGGCCGGCCTGGCGGAGGTAGTCGGGGACGTCCTCGCGCAGGGCCAGCCCCACGCCGAGCACCATCAGCCCCAGCGCCGCCCCGGCGGCCAGCGAGAACGGCCGCTCGACGCGGGAGGCCAGCGCGGGCCGCCGGTACCGGACCGCCATGCCCAGCAGCACCGGGGCGACCACCGTGGCCAGCATCCGCCCCACGGTCTCCCCGGGCGGCGGCACCACCGCCCCGACGTCCTGCTCCAGCGCGAGCAGGGTCCACAGCGGGAGCGTCGCGACGGCGGCCAGGCTGGCGGCCACGGTCAGCACGACCGACAGGGCGACGTTGCCGCGCCCCAGGAAGGCGCAGAGGTTGGACATGGTGCCGCCGGGCAGGGCGGCCGCGATCACCAGCCCGACCGCGATCTCCGGGGGCGGCCGGAACAGGACCGCGAGCAGCAGCCCCAGGAGCGGCACGGCCACCAGCTGGCCGACCGAGCCCGCGGCGAGCGCGCGCGGCGAGCGCAGCTCCCGGCGGAAGTCCCCGGGCGTCAGGGTCAGCCCGATCCCGGTCATGATGATGAACAGCGCGATCGGCATGCCGACCCCGACGGCCAGGGACTCCTGGTCCACCTGCGGCTCCCCACTCCGGTGGGCCCGCGCCGCCGCCGTCCGTTCCCGGGCCGGCACGGGCCGAGTCGGACTCCGCCCCGGCCGCCGGAGCCGTCCGGTCGCCGCGGGCTCGCACCTCGGAGCTGGAGCGCCATGCTAGACCGCGCCCCGGCGGGCGGATAGGGGGCCTTCCGGCCGGGACCCGCCGCACGGCGGCGGCCGCCGGAGGCGCGCCGCCCCTGAACCGCGCCTCCCTCATCTGCGGTTTCGGGGGCGCCGCGACCGCCGACCGCCTCCCTGAGCGGGCGGCGCCGGGCCGTACCCCGGAAGAAGGGGGACGAAATGCGCGCGGCCGGTGACTCCCCGTGGCCACAGTGGGCCAGGCCCCCCTGTTGCGGATCGATCACCCTCTGCATCAGAGTCGGTGACCGAGGCCGCGGGGCGCGCCGCGCCCGCCAGGGCCTCCGCCCCGCCGGGACTCTTCGGCGACCCCCTTCGTTTGGAGGACGGATGGACTTCGACCCCGCCAGGCTCACGGCCTTCGAGCTCCGCAACGAGTACCAGACCCTGCGCCTCAAGGTGCGCCTCAACGACGAGAAGGACCCCGACACCGAGGACTTCCCCATCCAGACCACCCGCACCTACCAGGTCGTCTACCACGACGCGGACAACACCTCCATCCGCCTGGACGGCGCGGACATCCAGCAGCTGGACCTCAACGACGGCAGCGCCTCCGACGACATGAACATGCCCCGCAGCGGCGACAAGTACAACCCGGCGAACACCGTCCGCTACGTCGCGGGGCACGACGCCGCCGGCAACACCTGGCAGCTCGCCGACTTCACCAGCGGCGTCGTCGGCGACGGCCAGGACCACGACGGCATCGACTCCGGCCCTCCGGCGAAACTGACGACCACCGTCTCCGAGGACGGGACCCGGCTGCGGGTGACCATCGCACCGCAGTGAGGCGCCCGGTTCTCCGGGCCCGGTAGGGGGCCGGCATCTGCTCGGCACCGGGGATGAGGAGCATGTCGGCGTCGGTGAGGCGGGTGGGCCCGGTCATCGGAATCCCTCGCCGTGGCGGGGTCGTCGCCGGTCCGGGCCGCGGCCGCCGGTCGGCCCCGGCCGCCCGGTGCTCTGCCGGGGCCGGGGCGGATCTGCGCGGCGCGCGGTTCAGGCGGCGGGCGCGTCCTTCACCAGGCGCTTGGTGGTGCGGCGGAAGGCCCAGATGACGACCACCGCGGCCAGGGCCGTCAGCGGGAAGCCGGTCACCGTGTCGGCGATGGCCAGACCGGTGGTGGAGTCGGCGAGGTAGAGCCACTGGCGCACGGCGAACCGGCCCGCGAAGACCGCCGTCACCGTGAGGGTGGCCAGGTCGTGGGCGAGCAGGCTGGGGCGGTCGGCGCGCCAGCCGTGCCCGCCGCCGTGCATCGCGTTCCAGATGCTCCCGGTCAGCGGCCGGCGCACCAGCAGCGAGCCCAGGGTGAGCACCGCGCCCGCCAGGGACGCCCAGATCCCGATCAGGAAGAAGTCGTTGGCCGATCCGGTCCAGGCCGACACGGCTCCGGCGGCCGCGACGCCGAACACGCCGCCCATCGCCGTCATGAAGGCCTCGCCGCGCCACATCCGGAACACCGCCAGTGCCCCGGCCGCGGCGAGGGCGACCCCGATCGCCACCGGCAGCGCGACGAACGGCACCGCCGCCGCGAACCCCACCACCGGCAGCGCGGAGTAGACCATCCCGGAGGGCCCGCCCATCCCGTCGAGCATGGCCCGCTTGATGTCGACGGGCTGCCCGGCCGCGGCGCCTGCGCCGCCGGCCCCGCCGGTGCGGTCGTCGGTCTCGGTCACTGCGTCCTCCCAGGGGGTGTGCGGGCCGGCGGTGCTCTGCGGTTCGGTGCGGTCGCGCTGGGTCGTGGCCATGCTCTGATTCCAGCAGCGGGCGCCCCTGACCGGCAGGGCGGCCGCGTCACCTCCGCGCCGTGACGTTTCCACCGCGGAGGCATGACGTGGTGTCACTGGCGGCCCGGAACACGGCGGGCCCCCTCGCCGGACGCGGCGAGGGGGCCCGAGGGAAGAGCGGGGGTCAGGGGCGGTCGGACTTCACCCCGCGCAGGAACGCCGCCCACTCCCCGGACGGGAAGGAGAGGTGGCCGAGGCCGCGATTCTGCGTGTCGCGGACGGCCGCTCCGCGCTCAGGGACCGGGGCGAACTCCACGCACGCTCCACCGGTGTCGTTGCTGTGGCTGGACTTGCGCCAGTTCAGGCCGGGGGCCGTCATTCGAACTCTCCGCGATCGGACTTCACCCCGCGCAGAAACGCCGACCACTCCCCGGACGGGAAGGAGAGGTGGCCGAGGCCGCGATTCTGCGTGTCGCGCACCCCCACCCCATTGCTTTCCAGGTAGGACGCTTCCACGCATTCACCACCAGTGCTATTACTGTAGCTCGACTTCCCCCAACCAGGGGAGAATGAAATTCCCTCACTCATTTAAATTCCTTCCAGACATCAGAAATCAAACGCCGCGACAGGCTGAGAGGAAGCGCCGCACCTTGCAGGTTCGCGAAATGGCGCAGATAGTCGTTCACCATCTCGCTTTGCTGTGTGGCGTCTCCCGTCCTCCGAGTCTCCACCCAGAGAAGTGACCCTCCGTCGATCTCGTAGAGAACGAAGTCGTTGGAAAGGCCGGGGTGCCCCACGGTGTCGAAGGGGATCACCTGGAACTGAACCACAGGGTAGGGGCCATCGGTCACTGCGAGCAGGCGGTCGAGCTGGTCCCGCATGACCGAGTCTCCCCCGACGGGGCGCCTCAGAGCCATCTCGTCCACCACGACGAGCAGGCGCGGCGGATCGTCTCCCGTGAGAAGCGCCTGACGGTCGATGCGCGCGGCGGCCAGCTGCTCGATGCGGGACTGCGGCTCGGCGGGGAGCCCGGAGCGGAGCAGGGCCCGAGAGTAGTCCAGGGTCTGAAGCAGGCCGGGGATGAACAGGGCCGCATACTGCCGAATTTCCTTCGCGGCCCTCTCCCGGGCGGCGGCCTCGCGAAACCAGGGCGGCAGCACCTCGACCCTGGCGGACCCGTCCCAGGCTCCTTCCAAGATTTTTTTAGTGCCGAGAGCCCTGTCGATCTTCACTATATGCGACCGTTTTATCCCCCGTTGTCCGCGCTCCATTGCACTCAACATGGAGCCGGATATGCCGGTCGCCTCAGATAGATCATCCAGGGAGAGCCCGGCTTTCTCCCGCTCAGCGCGGATCTGCTTGCCCAGCCGCGACCATCGCGCACTCTCCTGACTCACCATAGCCACACTCAACCACCAGGCAGCCACTCCTGTCCACACCCAATTAGTGGCGACTGTCGAACTTCGTGAAAGTTATGGCTGGTCAGCGCCTTGTAGCGACAGTGTGGCCAAACACGAAAGCGACCCTGCCGGTGAGCACACACCGCCAGGGCCTCGCCCCCGACCTGAGGAAGCCAGGTGAGGACCGTGAAGAACACTAGCGCCCGACTCACCCCGCACAACCACTTTCCGCAACATTCCGCCGTATTCCGGTGCAGTCTGCCGGGAAAGCGCGCCTATGTGGCCCGGGCCCGGAACTGGGCCGCCGCGGTCATCGACCAGCGCACCGACGCCGGACCCGAGACCGCCCACGCCGCCGAGCTGCTGGTCAGCGAGGCGGTCACCAACGCCATCCTGCACACCGCCACCGGCGCCCCCGGCGGGAGCTTCACCGTCGTGCTCAGGACCTCCCCCGGCGCCGTGCGCGTCGAGGTGCACGACGCCGGGGGTGCCGCCACCGCGCCCCGCCCCCTCTCCCCGCTCCCCGACTCCGAGCACGGGCGCGGAGTCGCCCTGATGGCCGCCTTGGCCCAGGAGTGGGGCGTCCTCTCCGGCCACCGCCTCCGGGGCGTCTACTTCGTGCTGCACACCCGCCCCGCCGGGGCGGGCCGGTGAGCCGGGTGCGCCGCCCCCGGGCGGGAGCCGGCTGACAGCGGCGCCGAAAAGAAGGGCCTCCCATGGCCGTGCGGCCCCGCCGGAGTCCTCCGGTGGGGCCGCACGGCCGGTGGGGGCCGGTCCGTCAGGCCGGGGCGAACGCGGCCGCGTAGTCGCGGGCGAAGTCGGCGATGTCGCGCGCCGGGCGCCCGGTGAGGTCGGCGACCGAGGTGTGCACTTCGGCGGCCTCGCCCCTGGCGTAGTGGGCGTAGTCCTCGACGAGGCCGTCGAGCTGCCACTGCGGGAGGACGCCGGCCAGCGCGGCGGTGAACTGCTCGGCGGGCGCGTCGCGGAAGGCGACGTCCCGCCCGGTGGCGGCGGAGAGCGCCTCCGCCATCTCCGCGTGGGTCACCGCGCGGGGCCCGGTCAGCGTGTAGGTGCGGCCGGTGTGCCCGGTTTCGGCCAGCACCGCCGCGGCGGCCTCCGCGATGTCCCTGGTGTCGATGGCGCTGACCGCGGCGCCGCCGATGGGGGCGGCGAACCAGCCCTGCGCGATGGTGCCGGAGAAGGCGAGCAGCCCCTGCATGTAGAGGTTGGGGCGGAGCACCGTGTGGTCGAGGCCAAGCCGCCGCACGTGCGCTTCGACCTCGGCGTGCCAGCGCAGGAACCGCACCGGCGAGTCGGTGTGCGCCGCGTACTGCGAGAGCAGCACCAGCCGGTCCACCCCGGCCTCGCGGGCGAGGTCGGCGAAGCGGATCTGCAGGGCGGCGGCGTCCTCCGCCGAAGGGCTGTTCAGGAAGGCCGCGTCGACGCCTTTCAGCGCGTCGGCGACCGCCTCCGGGTCGTTCAGGTCGGCGACGGCCCTCTCCGTGCCGGGGACGGCGCGGTCGGCGGGGCCGCGGACCATCGCGCGGACCGCGATGCCGCGCGCCTGCAGTGCGGGGACCAGTGCGGATCCGATGGTCCCGGTCGCTCCGGTCACGAGTACGGTCGGGGTGTCCATGGCGGTGGTTCCTTTCTGCCGATACCGGCTGGGTGGTCGTGCGGGTCAGTGCGCGTCCGCGCCGGCGCGGGGCCGCCGCGTCCGGGCGCCGGGGAGGAGCACCAGGGCCAGGGCGATGAGGACGAGCCCGGCCTCGCCGAGGAACGCGACGGTGAAGTCGATGTCTCCGCGGGCTCCGCCGGCGCCGATGGCGAGCCCGGCGAGGGCGGCGAGCCCGACCGCGCCGCCCAGCTGCTGCGCGGCGTTGACCAGCCCGCTGAGCAGCCCTGATTCGCCTTCCGCGCCGTCCCGTACCGCCATCGCGATGGCGTTGACGAGGCTGAGGCCCAGGCCGGTGCCGATCAGCAGGAAGGCGCCCAGCAGGCCGGCGGAGAAGCCGCCGGTCGCCGGGTCCAGCAGCAGCCAGAGGAAGCCGGCGAGCAGCAGGGCGAGGCCGGCCGGGAGCGCGCGGTGCAGCCCGATGCGCTTGGCCAGCAGCGGCGCGGCGGCGCTGCCCGCGATGATCGTCCCGGCGATGGGGATCTGGCTCAGCCCGGCCGCCGACACGGTCATCCCGAGCACTTCCTGCTGGTAGAGGGGGAGGAAGAAGAAGAGGCAGACCATCGCGGCGCCGAGCAGCAGCACCACCGCGCTCGCCGTGACCACCGGCCTGCTGCGGAAGACGCGGAGCGGGACCAGGGGGTGGGTGGAGCGGTGCTCGGCGACCGCGAACGCGGTGAGGGAGGCGGCGCCGAGCGCGAGGCCGGCGACGGTGCCGGGGGCGCCCCATCCGGCTTCGGCGGCGGAGATCATGCCGAGCGCGAGGGCGGAGATCCCGGTGGTGATGGTGGCGGCGCCGATCAGGTCGAACCGGCCGGGCCGCCCCGGGACCGCCGGCACCGAGCGCCACACCGCGATCGCGCTGGCGATGCCGATCGGCACCGGGGTCCAGAACACCGACTGCCAGCCCAGCATCCCGGTCAGCGTGCCGCCGAGGAAGACGCCGAAGAGGCTGCCGGCCCCCGCCACCGCGCCCCAGAGGCCCATCGCGCGGGTGCGCTCGGCCGGGGAGGGGTGCAGGGCGAGCACCAGCGCGAGCGCGGACGGCACCACGACCGCGGCCCCGATGCCCTGCCCGATCCGCCCGGCGATCAGCATCGGCCCGCTGGCGGCCAGCGCGCAGAAGGCCGAGGCCGCGAGGTAGACGGCCATCCCGGTGAGGAAGACCCGCCGGCCGCCCAGCACGTCGGCGAGGCGTCCGCCGAGCAGCAGCAGGCCGGCGAAGGCGACCAGGTAGGCGTTGACGACGACGGCGAGCTCGGCGGCGCTGAGGCCGAGGCCCTCGCGGATCGCCAGCCCGGCGAGGTTGACCATCGAGCTGTCGAGAATGACCAGGAACATGGAGGTCGCCAGGCCGGCCACCGCCGCGCCCCGCGGTATCCGCGGTCGGGCGGGCACCGCTTCGGGTGCGGTTTCACTGCTCATCGCTGCATCCTCCGTCGGGGCTTCGGTTCCGCGTTCCGGCGGCGGGGCACCGGGGCCGTCCCGTTCCGCCGTGTTCCGACGATCGCGCGGAAGCGCCCCCGCTCGCGTCGGTGAGAATCACCTACTCCCGCGCGGCGCCGCCTACCCCGGCCCCGTCCGGCCCGCCCGCCCCCGGAGCGGGTCTCCGGCACGCGCCGCGCCGCCGGGCTCCGGGCCGCCGCGCGTGCGCCGGGAGCGCCGGCCGGACCGGGCGGGGCCGGCTCCCGCCCCCGTCCGCGGTCCTCTGTCCACAGGCCGGAGAACCGCCCTGTCGGCGGCCCGCCCGGATCCCTACCGTCGGGGGCATGGACACGATCTCTCCGCCCGCGCCCTCCTGCTCCCCCGCCGGCCCCGCTCCCGAACCGGGAGCGGTCCGGTCGGGTGCGCCCCGCCCCCGACCGGACCGCCTCCGGGCGGGGGGGCGGGGCCCGGGGGAACGCCGCGCGGCCCTCCCCCTCCGCCCGGCCGCCGGGAGGTACCGCCCCGGACCGCGCGCCGCCGCCCGGCGGGGTACGGCCGCTCCGCCGCCCTGGCCTGCGGCCGCCCTCCGCCCCGACCGGGGCGCATGCCCTCCACCGGCGAGCCGTGCGGAACCCCGGGCACGGAGAAGGCGTCCCGGAGCGGCACCGCCCGCACCCCCTCCGTACCGCCGCCTTCCCCTGGGCCGCCGCCCGGAGGGAAGGCCTCCAGGGCCGGGCGGTCGCCGGGAGGGGGCGGCGGTCCCGGCATCGGCACGGGGGCGGGAGCGGCGGGCCGGGCCCCCGGGTCCGGCCGCGGCCGACCCGCCCTCGGCACCGCCCCGTCCCGGCGCGGTGCGGCGGTGCCGGGCGCGCATAGGGTCGGTGCCATGTCCACGACGTCCCCCCGCCCACTCGTCGGCCGGCGCGAAGAGACCGACCGGCTCCTCGCCCTCCTCGGCTCCGCGGAGCGGGGGCGGGGCGGCGCGCTCGTCCTCCGCGGCGAGCCGGGCATCGGCAAGAGCGCCCTGCTGGACCACTTGGAGCGCGCGGCCCCGGAGGGGTTCCGGATCATCCGCGCCTCCGGGGCGGAGTTCGAGGCGGAGCTGGCGTTCGCGGCGCTGCACCAGCTGTGCGTGCCGGTGCTGGACCGCATCGACGGCCTGTCGGCGCCCTACCGCGACCCCCTCCTGGTCGCGTTCGGGCTGGCCGGCGGCGCACCGGACCCGTTCCGCACCGGCCTGGCCGCGCTGGAGCTGCTGGCGGCCGCCGCCGCGGAGCGCCCGCTGCTGTGCATCGTCGATGACGCGCACTGGATGGACGCCGCCTCGGCGCGGGCGCTGACCTTCCTGGCCAGGCGCATCTCGGCGGAGCCGATCGCGATGGTGTTCGCCGCCCGCGACCGGGACGCCGCCCACGGGCTGGACGGGCTTCCCGGGCTGGCGGTCGGCGGCCTGGGCGACGCGCACGCGCGCGAGCTGCTGGCCGGGGAGAGGACCGCGACGCTCGACGAGCGGGTGCGCGACCGCCTCCTCGCCGAGGCGCGGGGGAACCCGCTGGCCCTGATCGAGCTGCCGAAGGCCGGCGGCTTCGCGCTGCCGACGCCGTCGCCGGTCGCGGGCCGGATCGAGCGGAGCTTCCAGACCAGGATGGCGGGGCTCCCCGCGGAGGCGCGGCGGCTGCTCATCCTCGCGAGCGCCGACCCCACCGGCGACCCGGGCCTGCTCTGGGAGGCGGCCCGGCGGCTGGGCATCGACATGCCCGCCGCGAGCGCCGCCGCCGAGGCGTCCGGGCTGGTGCGCTTCGACACGCGGGCGCGGTTCTGCCACCCGCTGGCGCGCTCGGCCGCCTACCGCGCGGCCGAGCCGGAGCCGCGCCGCGCGGCGCACCGGGCGCTGGCCGGGGCCACCGACGCGGCGGCCGCACCGGACCGGCGGGCCTGGCACCGCGCCCAGGCCACCGCCGGGCCGGACGAGGAGGTCGCGGCGGAGCTGGAGTCGTCGGCGTCGCGCGCGCAGGCGCGCGGGGGCGTGGCGGCCGCCGCCGCGTTCCTGCAGCGGGCGGCGGCGCTCTCGCTCGACCCCGGGAAGCGGACCGAGCGCACGCTCGCGGCCGCGCGGGCCACCCTGGAGGCGGGCCTGCCGGACGCGGCGGCCGACCTGCTGGCCGGGATCGACACCGAGGTGCTGGACGACGGCCGGCGCGCCTCGGTCGACCTGCTGCGCGGGCAGGTCGCGTTCGTCGGCGACCCGGACGGGGCCGCCAGCGGCCCCGGGTTCATCCTGCGGGCGGCGCAGCGGCTCGCCGCCGGCGATCCGGAGCGGTCGCGCGCCTGCTTCGTGGCGGCGCTGGAGATGGGGCTGGTCGTGAGCAGGGCCGCCGGGGTGGCGGAGCGGGTGCTCGACGCGGCCCGCTCGGCGCCGCCGGCACCGGAGCCGGACCTCCTCGACGCGCTGGTGCTGCTGCGCACCGAGGGGCACCGCGCGGCCGTGCCGGCGCTGCGCCGGGCGCTCGCCGCCGGCGGCGCCGGGTGGACCCGGGTGCCGGCGCTGGCCACGGTGCTCGCGGGCGAGCTGTGGGACATGGACCTGCACGCGGCGGTCCTGGAGTGGCTGGTGCGGACCGGGCGGGAGACCGGGTCGCCGATCACCGTCCGGCTCGGCCTGTCGCAGGAGGCGCTGTCGGCGGCGCTCACCGGCGACTTCGGCCGGGCGATGGCCGCGATCGCCGAGGAGGAGGCGATCGCCGACGCCCTCGGCGACGTGCCGCAGCTGTACCCGAGGGTGCAGCTGGCGGCGATGCGCGGCCGCCGCGCGGAGGCGCTCGATCTGTTCGCCGAGGCGGAGAGGCGGGGCACCGGCCAGCTGGCCGCCCGCCCCCACCTGCCCGCGGCCGTGCTCCACAACGGCCTGGCCGAGTACCCGGCGGCGCTGGAGGCGGCCCGGCTCGCCGCGGAGGACGGCGGCCTCTACTCCGCGGGCACCGCCCTGCCCGAGCTGGTGGAGGCCGCGGTGCGGTGCGGCGAGGACGCCGTCGCGGCGTCGGCGCTGGAGTCCCTGCTGGAGCGCACGGAGCCGTCGGGCACCGGCTACGCCCTCGGGGTCGCGGCGGGCGCGCGGGCGCTGGTCGGCGGCGCGGAGGACGACTACCGGGAGGCCATCGGGCACCTGTCCGGCACCCCGCTGCTGCCGGACCTCGCCCGAGCGCACCTGCGGTACGGGGAGTGGCTGCGCCGTGCGGGCCGCCGCCGCGACGCTCGCGAGCAGCTGCGCACCGCGCACGAGCGGCTGTCGGACATCGGGATGGAGGCGTTCGCCCTGCGGGCCGCGAACGAGCTGCGCGCCACCGGGGAGGCGGCCCGCAGCCGCTCCGAGCACGCCCGCGACCGGCTGACCATGCAGGAGCTGCACATCGCCCGCCAGGTCGCGACGGGGGCGACGTCGAAGGAGGTGGCCGCGCACCTGTTCCTCAGCCCGCGCACGGTCGACGCCCACCTGCGCAGCATCTTCCGCAAGCTCGGCATCACCTCGCGCAGGCGGCTCCGGGACATGCCCGGCCTGGAGTGAGGCGGGCGGCGTCCGGGCGCGGCCGCCTCCCCGCCGCGGGGCGCCACCGGGCTCGGCCCGCCTCCACCGGCCCCGGGAGCACCGCTCCCCGGGCCGGTGCGGCACGCGGGAGGGGCGGACGGACCGGAGTCCTTCCGCGCCCTCCGCCCGATCCGCCGGCGACCGGGAAGAGCCCGGGAAAGGCGCCTCTGGAGACGGGGAAGAGCGGACGCGGGAGGGCCGGGCCTCGGGGCGTCCTGCGATGGCCCCGGCCGTGTTCCGGTGCGCCGCGGCCTCCCTGCGGGCCGCCGGCCCGGCCGGGACGCGCTCCCGGGTGCGAGCGGCCGCCGCCCCGGACCACCGGTCGGGGGGGTCCCCGGGGGCGGCCGCCCGCGATTCCCGGAAACCCCCGCGAGCGACCGGTTGCGACACTTAGACTACGCAGCGTACGAATCCGGCCGGCACAGAGGAGCAGGCACACTCACATGGCGTCCTTCACGCTGCCCGACTTCTACCTCCCGCACCCCGCCCGGCTCAATCCGAACCTGGAGCGCTCGCGCGCGCACAGCACGGACTGGGCCCGGCGGACGGGCATGCTCGACGCCCCGGCGCCCCGAGGGGGCACCGTCTGGGACGAGGCCGGGCTGGCGGGCATGGACTACGCGCTGATGTGCGCCTACACCCACCCCGACTGCGACGGTCCCATGCTGGACCTGATCACCGACTGGTACGTGTGGGTGTTCTTCTTCGACGACGACTTCCTGGAGCGGTTCAAGCACACCCGCGACCGCGCCGGGGCCCGGGAGCACCTGGACCGCCTGGAGCTGTTCATGGCAGCGGAGGGGCGGGAGGCGCCCGAGCCGCGCAACCCCGCCGAGGCCGGCCTGGACGACCTGTGGCGGCGCACCGTCCCGCTGATGTCGGAGGGGTGGCGGCGGCGCTTCACCCGGAGCACGCACAACCTCATGGCGGAGTCGATGTGGGAGCTCGACTACATCGAGCGCGGCCACGTGGCCAACCCGATCGAGTACGTGCAGATGCGGCGCAGGGTCGGGGGCGCGCCGTGGTCGGCCGGCCTGGTGGAGTGCGCGGTCGGTGCCGAGGTGCCCGAGGCGATCGCCGGGACCCGGCCGATGCGGGTCCTCTCCGACGCCTTCTCCGACGCCGTGCACCTCCGCAACGACCTGTTCTCCTATGAGCGCGAGGTGGAGGAGGAGGGGGAGAACTCCAACGCCGTGCTGGTCTTCGAGCGGTTCCTCGGCTGCTCCGTCCAGGAGGCGGCGGACCTGGTCAACGAGCTGCTGACGTCCCGGCTGCTGCAGTTCGAGGACACCGCGGCGAACGAGGTCGCGCCGCTGCTCGCCGAGTACGCCGTCCCGCCGGCCGAGCAGGCCGGCGTGGCCGCCTACGTCAAGGGCCTCCAGGACTGGCAGTCGGGCGGGCACGAGTGGCACGCCCGCTCCAGCCGGTACATGAACGGCGGCGGCGCCGCGCCCGCACCGGGCGGCCTCCCCGGTCCGGGCGCCGCGGTGGGCGGGGCGGCCTCGGTGGTCTCCTCTCCGGCGCCGCGGCGGCGGGCCCGGCAGCACTCCGTGCGCCTGTTCGAGCCGGTGGGGCACCTGCCGCTGCCCGAGATCCACATGCCCTACGCCTTCCCCACCAGTCCGCACCTGGAGGCGGCGCGCACGCACTGCCTGGACTGGGCGGAGGAGATGGGCATGTTCGACGCGATGACCGGCGTGCCGTTCGCCAGTGTGTGGAGCAGGGAGCGGATGGCCGGCATCGACCTCCCGCACTGCGCGGCGATGATCCACGCCGAGGCCGGCGTCGAGCAGCTCTTCCTCTCCTCCGACTGGCTGGCCTGGGGCACCTACGGCGACGACGTCTACCCGGTGGTGTTCGGCGCCGGCCGCAGCCTCGCCGCGGCCAAGGCCTACGACGAGCGGCTGGCGCTGTTCATGCCGATCGACCTGGGCGACGTGCCGGAGCCGGCCGACCCGCTGGAGCGCGGCCTGGACGACCTGTGGCGCCGCACGGCGGGCCCGATGCCGGAGCCGGCCCGCCGGCGATTCCGCGACGCGGTGCGGGCGATGACCGCCAGCTGGCTGTGGGAGCTGGACAACCAGATCCGGCACCGGGTGCCCGACCCCGTGGACTACGTGGAGATGCGGCGGCAGACGTTCGGCTCCGACATGACCATCTCCCTGGCGCGGCTGGCGCGCTGGGACGAGGTGCCGCAGGAGGTCTACCGGAGCCGGGTGATGCACGAGCTGTCGACCGCGGCGCAGGACTACGCGGCCTTCGTCAACGACCTGCACTCCTACCAGAAGGAGGTCGAGTTCGAGGGCGAGTTCCACAACATCGTCGCGGTGCTGGAGAACTTCCTGGACGTGGACCGGATGCGGGCCCGCGACATCGCCAACGACCTGATGACGGCGCGGATGGAGCAGTTCGAGTACCTGGTCGAGCACGGGCTGCCGGAGCTGTTCGAGGAGTACGGCCTCGACGACACCGCGCGCGAGGCGCTGACCCGCCAGGCCGACGAGCTCAAGGACTGGATGTCGGGGATCCTGGAGTGGCACCGCAAGTGCGTGCGCTACCAGGAGGCCGAGCTGCGCCGCAGCCGCGCCCGCGACGCCTCCGCCCTGGTGTCCGGCCCCACCGGCCTGGGCACGTCGGCCGCGCGGCTCGCCTCGTCGCTGCGGGCGCGGCGCGGGAGCGGCGCCGGGACGCCCTCCGGCGCCCCTTCGTGACGCGGCCGCCCCGGGCCCCCGGTGCGGGGCGGGGCGGCGGCCCCGCCCCGCTCCCCGCGTTCCCGCCCGGCCTCCGCGCCCGGCGCGGGGGCCGGGCGGCGCGCCGCTACTGCTCGGCGCACCACTCGCCGTCCTCGAACAGCGCGGTGAAGCCCGACTCCGTGCCTCCCGGGCCGGTGATCACCGCGGAGGACGAGCCTTCGGTGTCGAAGTGGACGCTCACCAGCTCCCAGGTCCGGTCGGGCCCGGAGTAGATCGAGTAGATCGTCGACTCCCCGCCGCACGCCATCCCGTCGGCGGCGCCCTGGTCCTCGTCGTTCACCGCCGCGACGTAGTCCTCGGCGAAGGCCCGGAGCGACTCCTCGTCGGCCTGCGTCGGTTCCGGCTCGGAGGACGGGCCGCCGCTCTCCGGGCCGGAGCCCGGCTCCTCCGCGTCCCCGTCCGCTCCGGAGCAGGCCGCGCCGGACAGCAGCAGCCCGGCGACCGGGAGCACCGCCCACCCGGACCACCGGAACGGGGATCTTCCACTCGAACGGGACATCGCTCTTCCTTCCACCCGCCTCGGACCGTCCCCAGAACACTAGAGGGCGCCCTCGGGGAGAGGAGGGGTCGATGCCGGAAAAGCGGACGGCCCGGCCCCTGGGGGACCGGGCCTCCCGGCGGGCGGGGAGCGCGGACGGGGCGGCGGGGCCGGAGGCCCCGCCGCGATGCCCTAGGAGGCCGGGGCCCCGCCCGCCTCGGCGCCCTCGGCGCGCATCCAGACGGTGCGCTGGGGGAAGGGGATCTCGATGCCCGAAGCGTCGAGGGACTCCTTGACCCGGCGGCGCAGCTCGCGGGTGACGCCCCACTGCTCCAGCGGAGCGGTCCGGACGGCCATCCGGACGAGGACGCCGTCGGCGTCCAGGGACTGCACGCCCCAGATCGCCGGCTCCTCCAGCAGGATCCCCTCGAACGCCGGGTCCTTGTGCAGGTTCCGGCCGGTCTCCTCCAGGACGGTGTAGACCTTCTCCAGGTCGGACTCGTAGGCCACGGAGACGTCGAGGACGGCCCGGGCCCAGTCCTGGCTGTCGTTGCGGACCCGGAGGATCTCGCCGTTGCGGATGTGCCACAGGCCGCCGTTGAGGTCGCGGACCTGGGTCAGCCGCAGGCCCACGTTCTCCACCGTGCCGACCGCCTCGCCCAGGTCGACGGAGTCGCCGACGCCGTACTGGTCCTCGACCATGATGAGCATGCCGGCCAGGTAGTCGGCGACGAGGCTCTGGGCGCCGAAGCCGATCGCCAGGCCGACCACGCCCGCGCTGGCCAGCAGCGGGCCGAGGGCGATGCCGACCTGGTCGAGGACCATCGCCAGGGCCGTCACCGCGATGACGATGGTCACGAAGCTGCTGAGCACCGAGCCGATGGTGCGGGCCCGCTGCTGGCGCCGCTCGGCGGCCCGGGAGGAGTCGCGCTGCAGGACCGCGGGGCCGCGCGGGGACCGGCGCCGCTCACCCTCCCCCTCGGAGGGCTGCAGGATGCGCTCCACGATGCGCGCGATCGCGCGCTTGGCCACGGCCCGCACGATGAACGCGCCCAGGACGATCAGCAGGATCCGCAGCGGAACGCCCACCAGCAGCCCCGCGTTGGCCCCGACCCAGTCGGGGACGGCGGCCGCCTGGTCTGCGGCGCTACTGCTCAGCACTTCGGAGGACACGGGCGATGCTCCACTCCACTCGACGGATGACCGGGGAAGACGGTACGTGCGGTGCTCGGCGCGGGTCAAAGCGGCCGGGGCGGCACGGCGGTGGAGCGGGAGTCCGCGCGGGGCGGCCGCGGGCGGCCGGTGAGGGGGCGGGAGCCCCGAACCACCGGTGGGCGGCGCCGGAATCCCCCGGGCCGCGGCGTTGACGGCGGCCTCCTTGCCGCGCAGCTCGCGGACGAGGATCAGGGGCGCCCCCTCCGCCGCCGGCTCCGTCGCGGCGCAGGTCCGCAGGTCGAGGACCGCGCGCGGGTGACCATGGTGGAGAGGTTCGCGATGGCGCCCCCGCCCCTCCCGCAGGGTTCACGGAGTCCGCGCCGATGTCGCGGAGGCGCCGCCTCCGCTCCTCCGGTCCGCCGTCGACCTGCCGGCCGTTGGCCGCCGTCCAGCCGAGGTGGATCTCCTATGATCCGGCCGACGTCCATCCGGCCGGGCACGCCCAGCGGGTTGAGCACGATCTCGACCGGGGTGCCGTCCTCCATGAACGGCATGTCCTCCTGCAGCAGGATCTTGGCGATGACGCCCTTGTTCCCATGCCGGCCGGCTTGTCCGGATCGCTGATGGGAGAGGCCCGCCCCGGGCGATGATCTTGACGTTGCGGGGGCATCAGGGCGCCCTGATGGCCCCGCAACGTCAAGATCATCGGGGGAGGGGCGGGGAGGCGGGTGTTCTTCTGCGCCCGCCGCCTTTTCCCGCCAGCGATCTAGGCGAGCAGCCCCCGGGCGATCTCGCGGGCTTCGAGCAGCAGCCCCTTGCCGTGCACGCCCTGGTGGGCGAAGGCCCCTTCGAGGAGCAGGAAGAGGTGGCGCGCCAGGCGGCGCGCCTCCCCCGCGGAGGGGCGCTCCTCGGCGATGAGCTCGCCGATCCGCTCCTCGATGGAGCGCTTGTGGTAGCGGATGATGGCGTACGCCGGGTGGTCCGCCGGCAGCTCGGCCGCCGCGTTGAGGAAGGCGCACCCGCGGGTGACGGTCCGGGCGTCCTCGGCGTAGACGTCGAAGAAGGCCAGGGCGCGGGGCGGTTCCGCGGCGGCGGTGCGCTCCTCCAGCCGCCGCCACCACTCCCGGTGGCGGGCGTCCAGGTAGGCGGCGACCAGGGCGTCCTTGGAACCGAAGTTGTTGTAGAGGGTGCGCTTGGTCACCCCGGACTCGGCGGCGATGGTGTCCACGCCCACCGCGTGGATGCCCCGGTCGTAGAAGAGGTCGGAGGCCACTTCGAGGATCCGCCGCGCACCGCGGGTCAGGTCGTGAACGGTCGCCGTCTCGCGCTGCACGCTCTCCACCTTGACTTTCACAGGTCTGTATAACTAGCCTGGGCCCGCACTATACAGATCAGTGTAGGGGTGCTGCGCCGGAAGGGCCCGGGCGCGCGTCCGGAGTTCCGCCGGGGCCGCGGCGGGCTCCGCGGCCGCCGCACGGCGCCGGCGCGGCCCGCCGGGCGCGTGCGCCGCGGCCGACCGTCCCTCCCCCGGTCCCCTCCCAGGGCCCGGCGGGAGCGCGTTCGCGCCGGCCGGCGCACCTGCGGTGAACCCTCCCGCCGAAGCGCGCGCCCACCGGACACCCCTGCCGGCGGTACCCCCGCCGGGGAGGCCGGCCTGGCCGATCCGCCAGGCCGGCCTCCCCGGCGTTCTGCTGTGCGCCGGTCCCGCCGCGCCGGGCCGCCCGGCGCGGCTGATCGCCATATCGCCTATGAGCAAGGAGAGTACGTGGCTTCCCCAGCCGACACAGGACCGAGACCGAACCCCCTGGCAGCAGCCTGGCGCAGCCTCTCCAAGCCGGTCTTCCTGCCGGCTCTGCTGATCATCCTCACCGCGCTGGCGGCCGCCACCTGGTACGGGGCCGCCTACGGCGACGACGCCGCGACCGCCTTCACCGGCTTGCGGAACCGCATCGGCGAGACGATCGGCTGGTGGTACGTCCTGGTCGTCACCGGGTTCCTGATCTTCGCGTTCTGGGCCGCGCTGTCCAAGGTGGGCAGGATCCGCCTCGGGCGGGACGACGAAGGGCCGGAGTTCTCGCTGTTCTCCTGGTTCGCCATGCTGTTCTCCGCCGGCATGGGCATCGGACTCGTCTTCTGGGGCGTGGCCGAGCCGCTGACCCACCTGACGGCGCCGCCGGCGATCTCCGGCCTGGAGCCGGGGAGCCCGGAGGCCGGGCGCGCCGCCATCGGGCACGCCCTGTTCCACTGGGGGCTGCACGCCTGGGGCATCTACGTCGTGGTCGGCCTCGGGCTGGCCTACATGTCCTTCCGCCGCGGCCGCCCGCTGTCGGTCCGCTGGCTGCTCGAACCGGTCTTCGGCCGCAAGCTCATCGAGTCCTGGGTCGGCCACGCCATCGACGTCTTCGCCATCGTCGGCACCATCTTCGGCGTCGCCACCTCGCTGGGGCAGGGCGCCCTGCAGATCCAGGCCGGCCTGGCCCACCTGGGCTGGTTCGACCCCTCCAGCACCCTGCTCGTGGGGCTGGTGGTGCTGGTCACCGGCGTGGGCACCATCTCGGTGATCACCGGCCTGAACAAGGGCCTGCGCTGGCTCTCCAACGCCAACATGACGATGGCCGCCCTGCTGGCGCTCTGCGTCCTGCTGGTCGGGCCGACCGTCTTCCTGCTCCGGTCCCTGGTGCAGAACACCGGCGAGTACATCCAGGTGCTCCCGGAGCTGATGTTCGTCACCGGTGCCGGCGCCGGCGACGAGTGGACGCTGAACTGGACCCTGTTCAACCAGGGCTGGTTCCTCAGCTGGGCGCCGTTCGTGGGCATGTTCATCGCCCGCATCTCCCGCGGCCGCACCATCCGCGAGTTCATCCTCGGCGTGATGCTGGCGCCCACGGCCATCGCGGTCATCTGGTTCACCGTCTTCGGCAGCACCGGGGTCCTCTACCAGCTGCGGGACGGCTCGATGGTCGGCGCGGACGGCTCCATCGACACCGACACCACGCTGTTCCTCCTCTTCGAGAACCTGCCGGGGGGCGGCCTCCTCGCCGCCGGGCTGTCGGTGATCGCGATCGCGGTGATCGTGCTGTTCTTCGTGACCTCCGCCGACTCCTGCGCCCTGGTCGTCGACGTCCTCTCGCACGGGGGCCGCACCGAGACGCCGCGGGCCACCCGCGTGTTCTGGGCCGTGGTCCTCGGCCTGGCCGGCGCCCTGCTGCTGCTCGCCGGGGGCGAGGCCGCGCTCACCGTGCTGCAGGTCAGCTCGATCGTCGGCGCGGCTCCGCTCTCCGTCGTCTACGCGCTCGCGGTGGTCGCCCTGGTGCGGATGTTCCGCTACGAGACGGCGACCATGCCCCGCTACGTGAGCATCCGCCCGCAGGCCACCCCGTCCGCGCTGGTCTCGACCGCGCGCCGGGAGGCCGACAACGAGGAGGAGCTGCAGCGCAACCTCCGCGACCTGCTGAGGGCGCAGAGCAGCGGCGCCCGGCCGCGCGGCCCCCTCAAGAGCGCCTCCGCCGCGCTCGGCGGCCTCGACGCCGGCGCGGGCCTGGAGCCGGCCGCCGCGCCCGCGGTGAACGGCGCGGACTCCGCCACCGTGCTGGCCGTCCACGACATCCCGGCGCATGCCGTCACCGTGGACACCGGCACCGGCACCATCCAGTGGGACGAGGAGTCCCACCTCCAGGACCCCATCGCGGGCGAGGTGTTCGACACCCCCGAGTTCACCGCCTCGGCCGCCGGGGCCGAGTACGAGTCGGAGAGGCTGCTGGAGAAGTACGCCCCGGAGGGCTCCTCGGAGGGCGGCCGCTGAGCGGGCCGGGCGGGGCGCCGAACCCCGTGTGAGGCGGGGGCGCTCCCGGGACCGGTCCCGGGGGCGCCCCCGGCGCCTCCGCGGGGGCGCCCGGTCCGCACCGGGCCCCGGCCGGTCAGAGGAGGCCGGGGGCCCGGTCCCGGGGGGCGGGGGCGGTGATGTCGATGACGTGTCCGCAGCGCGCGAGGGTCTCGCCGCGGTGCGAGGAGATGAGCACGGTGCCGTCGAAGCCGGCGATGGCGTCGGAGACCGCCTGCTCGGTGGCGGGGTCGAGGCTGGCGGTCACCTCGTCGACGAGGAGGACCCGGGGGCGGCGGACGAGGGCGCGGGCGAGGCAGAGGCGGGCCCGCTGGCCGCCGGAGAGGCGCACCCCATCCTCGCCGAGGTCGTCGTCGAGGCCGATCCAGTCGGCGGCGCCGACCTGTTCGAGCACGGCGGCCAGGTCGCCGTCGGGGCGCGGTTCGGCGCCGCGGAGGAGGTTGTCGCGGACGGTGCCGTGGAACAGCGTGGCGTCCTGGTCGACCAGGGCGACCGCGCGGCGCAGGGACGCGTCGTCGATGTCGGTGAGGGGGACGCCCCCGCCGTCGGCGGCGACGAGTTCGACGGCGCCGGACGCGGGGTCCCAGAGGCGGGCGGCGAGTGCGATGACGGTACTCTTGCCCGCCCCGGAGGGGCCGGCGAGGCCGGCGTGCTCGCCGGGGGCGATCTCGGCGGACCAGGAGGCGAGGACCGGCGGCCGGCCGTCGTAGGCGAAGGAGACGTCCCGGAACCGGAGCCCGAGCGGCCCGTCGGGCGGCCGCCGCGGGGCGCGCGGGGCGGCCGTCACCGGGGGGCGGCCGATGCCGGCGGCGACGCGGTCGGCGGCGGCGACGAGGGGGTGCAGCCGGGTGAGCGTGGTGGTCGCCTCGGTGACCGCGGCGACCCCGGTGACCGCCAGCGCCACGAGGGCGGGCAGGACGGCCGGGGAGGGCCCCGCGCCGGCGCCGCCGGTGAGCACCCCCGCGGCGGCGGCGATGACGCCGATGACCACGGCGGTGACGATGAGCTCCCGGACCGCGTCCACCAGCTGCGCCAGCAGTTCCCGGCGGCGCGTGATCGCGGCGGCGCGCCCGGTGGCGGCGTCGGTGTCGGCGATGATGCGGGGGGCCAGCCGGTAGGCGAGCACCTCGCGGAGGGCGCCGAGCGCGTCGACGATCCGGGCGGACAGCGCCGACCGCTCGTGCTGCTCCTGCTCGCCCAGGCGCCGCGCCGTCCGCGCCCAGTACAGCGAGGTCGTGGCGATGGCCGCGCTGCCGGCGAGCATGACGGCCGCGGCCTCCGGGAGGAGGGCGCCCGCGGTGGCCGCGGCGGCGAGGAAGACGGTGGCCGAGGCGCCGAGCTGGGCGATGGTGTGGGCGTAGAAGAACTCGAGCTTCTCGATGTCGCCCATGGCGACGGCGGCCGCGCGCCCGGAGTGCTCGCGGCGGCGCCCGGGGACGCTGCGCGCGTAGGCGTCGAACAGCGCCATCCGGAGCCGGGCCAGGACCCGGTAGGCCAGGGCGTGGGAGACGTCCATCTCGCGCCAGGTCAGGACGGTGCGGAGCAGGACGAGGACGAGGACGGCGATCCACCAGGCCGGTCCGGGCGGCGTCCGCTCGGCGACGGCGTGGCCGACCGCCCACGCGGTGAGCACGGTGAGGGCGGCCAGGGCGAGGGCGCTGGCGGTGCCGACCAGGTAGCTCCAGAGCATCCCGCGCCACTCGGGGCGCAGGGCCGGCAGCAGGGCGCGGAGGGTCCGCAGTGCGGAGGCGGTGTTCACGGGGCGCTCTTCTCCAGCCGCCCGGCGCCCAGGCGCAGCACGTCGGGGACGCCGGCGAGCGTCTCGGGGCGGTGGCTGATCATGATGACGATGCGGTCGCGGGCGACGCGGTGGAGCGTCTGGACCACCTCCGCGGCGCGGGCCGCGTCCAGGGCGCTGGTCGGCTCGTCGACGAGGAGGACCGGGCGCCGCGCGAGGAGGGCCCGGGCGAGGGCGAGGCGCTGGCGCTGCCCGCCCGACAGGTCGGCGCCCGCTTCGGCGACCTCGGTGTCGAACCGGTGCGGAAGGCCTTGGATCTCGTCGAGGATCCCGGCCGCCCGGCACGCCTCGGCGATGTCGGGCTCCTCCGCGGCCCCGGCGGCGGTGAGGTTGTCCCGGACGGTCCCGGCGAAGAGCACCGGGCGCTGGGAGACCACCGCGATGTCGTCGGGGCGCACCGGGCGGCCGTCGAGGGTGATGCGGCCGGTGTCCGGGGTGAGGAGGCCGAGCAGGAGGTCGAAGAGGGTGGACTTGCCCGCGCCGGACTCTCCGACGATCGCGGTGAGCGTTCCGCGCCGGGCGGTCAGGGTGAGGCCGCTGAGCACGTCGCCGCGGGCACCGGGGTAGCGGAAGCCCAGGTCCGAGACGCTCAGTACCTCCGCGCGGCCGCCCGCGGCCCCCGGGCGCGGCGCGGGGCCCCCGGGGCCGGGCGCCGGGGCGTCCCGCCCGGTTCCGGGGGCGAAGGCGCCGATCCGGGCGAGGCCGGGGACGGCGGTGAGCCCGAGGAACCCGGAGTGCCAGTGCCGGGAGAGGTCCCGGATCGGTCGGAACGCCTCGGAGGCGAGCAGGAGGACCAGGTAGACCTCGACGGCGGGGGCCTGCCCGGTGGCGGCGTGGCCGATGGCCGCGATCGCCGCGGCCGCGATGCCCCCCTGGACGGCGAGGTCGACCACGGCGGTCTCGGCGAGGGAGGCCCGCATGACGCGCTCGGTGGCGCGGCGCAGCGCCTCGGACCGGGCGTCCAGCCGCCCCCGGGTCCCGGGCACGTCGCCGAGGGTGCGCAGGGCCGCCATGCCGCGCAGGGATTCGAGCAGGTCGGCGCTGAGGGCCTCGTAGCCGTCCCAGTGGTCGAGCCCGCGCCGGGCCGTCATCCGCTTCCAGGCCATGGGCCCCAGCAGCGCCAGCACGACCCCCGCCGCGACGGACAGCGCCGCCGCCGGGGAGAGGGGCAGCAGCAGGGCCGCGACGAGCGGGCAGGCGATCAGCACCTGCGCGACGGCGGGGACGTACTTCGAGACGTAGGCGTCGGTCCCGTCGATGCCGTCGCTCAGGCCGGCCCGCGTCGAGCCGTCCCGGGCGGCGGTGTCGTGCAGCCGCTCGGGCGCCAGCGCGGCCCGCATCGCGCGGCGGCGGAGGGCCTGCCGGACGCGGCCGCCCAGCCCCGCGGCGGCGGAGGTCTGGGCCAGGGAGAGCAGCATCCGCGCCAGTGCGAGCGCGACGATCAGCGACAGCCCGGCGAGCACGTCCTGCGGGTGCCCGCGCAGCGCCGCCGACATCGACCAGGCGATGGCCGCGGCCTGGCCGAGGTGGGTGGAGAAGACGAGCACCAGCAGCGCGGTGCTCCACGCCAGCGCCGCGGGGAAGCGGGCCGCCTCCCGCCAGAGCTCGCGGACGATCATCATGGTGCGCTCCCCTCCGCCGTGCCCGGCAGCATCGCCAGGGCGTGCACGATCCAGCGGCCCCGGGCCGCGCTGAAGCCGGACACCGGGCGGCAGCGCCACCGCCCCGACAGGGCGCCCGCGTAGCACAGGCCGGCCGCGGCCCGGTGGGCCCGCCACAGCGCGCCGGCGACGGCGGCGGCCGGGGCGTCCGCCGGGACGGACCACGCCTCCAGGCGGTGGGCCCCAAGGACCCACGCCTGCCCGGACGCCGCCGCGGCGTGCCCGGTTCCGGGTGCGGGCGGCCGGCGCCGGGCCTCGGCGGCGAACTCGCCGATGGCCGGCGACCGGCGGGCGGCGAGGGCGGCGCGGCGCTCGGGGTCCGGTGTCCACGCCGCCGGCAGCTCGACGGCCGCGAGCGGGATCTCCGGGGCGAGGCCGTGCCCGAGCCAGCGCTCGTGCTCGGCGGCGCGGGGCACGCCGAGCAGCCTGCGCAGCGGTGCGCCCGGCCCGAGCCGGGTCCGGGCGGGGTCCGCGCGGACCAGGAACTCCGCGGCGGCGAGCGCGTAGGCGGTGTCGGCGATCCACAGCGGCCAGGCCCGGTGCCGGTAGCGGCCGAAGCTGCGGCCCGGCTGCACGGTCAGGACCAGGTGGGTCCCCGCCCCGTGCCCGCCGGCGGGGCCGGTGTCCCAGCCCGCGGCCCGCTCGGCGCCGGCGTCGCGGCGGAGCAGCGCGCCCTGCTCGTGGTCGTAGACGTACCGCCCCTCTTCCAGGGCGCCGCCGGGGCCGGCGACCAGGTGGGTCTGGACCGGGTAGGCGCCGCCGGCGGAGGGCACCGGGCGCCTGCGGACGCCGGTGGCGGTCCCGTCGGGGCGGCGGTGGTACCCGTCGCCGGACCAGAGGCCGGTGAGCAGGTCCCGCTCGCGGTCGGGGGCGGCCGTGCGGGCGGCGCCGAGGGCGCGCCACCGGTTGGCCCGGGGCCCCGGCGGGAGCGCCGGGCCCGGGGGTTCGGCGGTGAGTGCGCGGGCCAGGGCGGGGGGAAGGCCGGGCGGGTCGGGGCGGCGGTGCGGTCGGCGGGCCGGGGCGGCCGGGTGGTCTGCGGAGAGCAACGGGGGGCCTTACATGTGCGGGGGCGGGAGGAGGGTGAAGTCGGAGGGGCCGCCGCTCCACTCCGTGCGCCACCGGCGCTCCAGGGCCGCCTCGCGGAAGCGGGGCATGCCGAGGTAGGCGAAGGCGGCGGGGGCGTTGGGGACGAGCCCGGTGATGAGGGTCCGCACCACGCGCAGCGGCGTCCGGCGGATGTCGGCCGTGGTCAGGTCGCGGGTGAGGATCCGGTGGCCGCGGTGGGCCAGGCGCCGGTAGACCTCGCCCATGTCCACCGGTTCCAGGTCGGTGATCGGCCGGGTCCCCAGGGCGGGCTCGGTGAAGCGCCGGGCCTCCGCGTGGACGCGCGGGTCGAGCCAGAGCTGGACGTGGGCGCCCAGGTCGACGATGTCGCGGTACTGCTCGCCGGCGGCGTCGCGGTAGGAGGCGTCCTCGCGGAAGTCCAGGTAGAGGCCGCGGGCCATCAGGCCGTGCTCGACGGCGCGGAACACCCACCCGTCGGCGGCGGTGCACCCCTGGGTGTACACCCAGGTGTGGACGGCTTCGAGGACCGCCTTGCGGGCGGCCCGGACCGGGTCGCAGGAGGCGGAGAAGCCTGCCGCGTACAGGCCGCGCTCCCGGTCGTGCACGAGCGCCGCGACGGCGGGGGCGAACTCCGAGGGCATGGCCGCCAGGAAGACGCGGAGGGAGCCGCCGCGGAGGTCCTCCTCGAGGCCGGGGACGCTCGCGGGGTCGATGCCGAAGGCGGGGCCGTCGAGGTGCCACCAGAGTTCGAGGGCGTCGCGCTCGATGATCTCCAGGACCCCGCGGTCCCGGGCGTCGTCGCTTCCCCGGCCGGTGGCGATGCCGGCGTAGTTGAGGTGGTGGATGCGGGGGAGGCCGCGGAAGCGCGACTGCCGCCAGTTCAGGTAGACCAGCGACGCGGGCACCCAGGTCCGGGCGCCGTCCAGGCCGGCGCAGCGCGCCCACAGGGTCGGGGTGTCCTCGGTCTGCCGCCGGTAGGGGAACCCGTCGCGGGCGTACTGCCAGGGGGCGAAGGCCGGCAGGTCCGCCAGTGCGATCGGGTCGGCGCCGGCGGCCGCGAGCTCGGCGCGCGAGGCGACGCGCAGCTCGTCCTCGGGGAGCCGGGCGGGGAGCCAGTTGCCGCAGTAGCGCTCGACGCCCTCGGCGATCGCGGCGATCCTCGCCTGGGCGGCGTCGCCGAAGGAGGTGCCCAGCGAGACGCGGTCGGCGGGCCACTCGCCGAGCCGGCGGGCGTCGGAGACGGCCGCGGTCATCGCCAGGTAGGACGGCGGCGCGCCGTCCGGCTTCGGCACCTCCCGGACGGAGCGGATGATCCCGCATTCGGGGTCGACCAGCGCCTCCACGGGCAGCCGGGGCTCCCCGGCGCGCGGTGCGGCGGGGGCCGCGGCGTCCTGCCGCGGCGCGGGGCCGGCGGTTCCGGTCAGGGGCATGGGGAGGTCCTTAGGGTTGCAGGTGTCTGGAACCGGGGTTTCGGCGCCCGGAGGGGCCGGGTGCGGCCGATGAGGTGTCCGCCTTCGAACGACCCGAGAGGACCGGCCGCCCGGCCCCTCCGGGTTCTCCGGCCGCTGATCGGGATCCGCGTTCGATCGCCGTCCAAGGAGCGGGGGCGAGAAGCACCGGAGGGCGCTGACGGCCCCGGCTCGCAGGAGAGGCGGTGCGGTGCGGGCGCTGTTCCGCGGCGACCGGGTGCTCACCCTCCCGGTACCGGCCGCCCGGGCGGGTGGACACGGTCATCGGAAATCCTTTCGTGGCGCCAGGTCCCGGTCTGGGGGTCGAGGAGCGAGCGGGTGCGCGCCCCGGCGGCGGGCGCGAGGACGCGGGTCCACTCCGCCGCGGTGCCGGGCAGCCCGTTCGCGGCCAGCCACGGGTCGATGACGCGGGAGAGCCCGCCGGCGGCGGTGATGCGGGCGCGCAGGCCCGGGTCGGCGACGCCGGCGGCGAGGCCGTGGCCCCAGGGGCCGCCGGCGAAGTGGCTCGCGGCGCTCCAGGCGCGTGCCAGGCGCCGGGCGTCGGCGTGGAAGAAGTCGTCATCGCCGCTGACCACCAGCAGCGGGGCGGTGATGCGGCGGTAGCGCGATCGCAGGTCGGTCCGGTGGGAGGTCCACAGCCGCCGCCAGCCCGCGAGCGCCTCCGGCGGCCAGTCCCAGTCCTCGGCGGCCTCGATGGCGCCGCGCTCCCGGGCGTGCGCGGTCCGCCGGTCGAGTTCGGCGGGGGGCAGCGGGGGTGCGGAGCGGCCGGTCCGCCCGTGCTGGTGCCACCAGCCGATCCGGTGCCGGATCTGCGGTTCGCCGTCGGTGTTCCAGGCGGTCTCGGCCAGGCCGAGGGCGGGGACGAGCGCGATGACCGCGGCGACGGGCGGCCCGGCCCCGGCGGCGGCGCGCGCGGCCTCCAGGGCGGTGTGGGCGGCGTAGGAGGCGCCGAAGAGGACCACGGGGAGCCCGGGGTGCTCCGCCGCCGCCTGCGCCAGGAAGGCGCCGCCGTCCTCCTGCTCATGGGCGTAGGGGGACCACCGGCCCTGGGACCGGTACCGTCCGCGCACGTCCTGCACGAGGCAGTGGTATCCGCGCTCGTTCCAGGAGCGGGCGATCGGGGCGTGCAGGCCGGCGCCGTAGGGGGTGCGGATCAGCACGATGCCCTCGGGGCGCGCGCATTCCCACCACAGCCCGCGCAGGAGGGTGCCGTCCGGCGCCGTGCTCCGGTGGTCGCGTCCGCGGTCCGGTGTCATGACGGGCGGTCCGGCCGCTCCGCGAGGGGCGGCGGGGCGTCGTAGCCGAGGACCGGGTGCTCGCTGATCTCCCCGGTGGCGGCGGCGAACCTCCACAGCGTGCCGCGGTATCCGTCCAGGGTGTCCGCCTGCCGCGCCCAGGCGAGGGCGACGGTGAGGATCCGGGCCGCCAGCAGTGTGCGCGCCGGGAGGGGGAGTTCCCCGGCCGGGGCGGCGGAGGCGCGCTGCCAGGCGTCGAGTCCGCGGGGTGCGGGGCTCGCCGCCAGGCGGCGCCGGCGGACCTGCTCCGCGGCGGGGTCGCCGGGCGAGACGCAGACCGGGTCGACGAAGCAGACCTCGCCCTCCCGGTAGCCGCGCAGCCAGGCGGTGCCGCGTCCGGGAAGGGTGTCGAGCAGGTCCCATCCCGCGCGTTCGGCGGGCGAGTCGGCGTAGGCGATCACGAGGTCCCAGGGGTGTTCTCCGCCGGCGGCGGGCAGCTCCGCGCCGCCGGGGAAGCGCGCGGGGGCCGCGCCCCACCCCGCCAGCGCGTCGGCCAGTGCGTCGGCGACCGCGCCCCGGCCGACCAGGGCCGTGTTCCGCCGGGCGCTCGGCCAGCGGCGCTCGGCGTCGCCGTCCTCGCGCTCGGCCGTCTCCGCGGCGAGCCTCTCGGCGTACGCGCGGGCCGCCTCGCCCCCGGCCGGCGTTCCGGCCTCCGGGGCGCCGGCCAGGGCGCCGATGAGGCCGGGCGGGGGGTTCTGCAGCCGGAGGAAGCGGCCCGAAGCCGTGCGCACGACTCCGGTCCCGTCGCGCTCGACGAGCGCGTCGGCGCCGCTTCCCGGGACTCGGGCGATGGGGTGTTCCGGGGCCATGTCCGCCTCTCGAAAGGGCCCGGTCGGGCGGCGCGGGGCCGCCCGACCGGGGATCGGTTCCGACCGTCGGCGCCGCGGGCGGCGCGCTCAGGCGGTGTCGGTCAGGTGTCGGTCAGTCGAAGGGGTTCTCGACGAGGGCGTTGGAGTGCGAGGCCGACAGGTGCGCCAGCTGCTCGGTCTCCTCGATCTCGGCGGTGACCCGCTGGTCGTCGAAGGGGTTCTCGACGAGGGCGTTGGAGTGCGAGGCCGACAGGTGCGCCAGCTGCTCGGTCTCCTCGATCTCGGCGGTGACCTGCTGGTCCATGGCGTTGTCCTCTCTTCACGACGAACGTGTCGACCGGTGTGCGCCGACACGTGCCCTCAGGGGAGCATCGGGCACTCTACTTGATAACGGTTTTCATTTCCAATAGCGTCCTCCCCATGACCGTGGATCAGCTCTTCGTGGCCGACTACCGTGCGGGCCGCACCTACACCCTCGACGGCGGCGGCGTCCGCGCACGCGGCGCCGGCGTCCTCGCCGAGCACGCCGGCGTCCTGGCCCTCCCCGGCGACGGCGCGGCCGGCGCGGAGTGGGCGTTCGTCGACGACCGGGCCGGGGCGCTGGTGGTGCTCGGGCCCGGCGGCGAGCGGCGCGTTCCCGTGGCCATCCCCGGCGAGCACCTCGCCTGCGACGCCTCGGGGCGCTACGTGCTGGTGACCACCGGCCTCGGCGCGAACGCGGCCCCGTGGAGCGACGTCGCCACCGTCGTCGACCTGCGGGCCGGCGAGTCCGTGCGGTTCCGCTCGCGGACCGGGGAGCCCGGGGCCCTGGTCGTCCCCGACCAGGCCGGCGGCGAACCGGCGGCCGTGCTCCGCCACCGCGAGCCCGGAGCCGTCGAGGCGATCCCCCTCGCCCGCTGCCTCGACGCCGGCCCCCACGTGCCCGCGATCGCCGGCATCTCCGCCGGCGGGATCGCCGACGACGGCCACGGCGACGTCGTCGACCAGCGGACCGGTATCGCGGCGACCGCGACGAGCCGGGGCCTGGAGCGGTTCGTCGTCGACCGCGGCGCGCCGCGGATGATCGGCACCGTTCCCTGGCCGGTGCCCGGTCGCGCCTTCTACCTGCGCTTCGACCCGGACACCGGCCGCGCCGTGGGCGTGGTGCGCGGCGGCCCGGCCTCCCCTTCCGCCTGGACCGAGTGGACCAACCACCTGGTCGACATCGACCTGTCCAGCGGCGACGCGCGCTCCCTGGAACTGCCGCCGGGGCTCGCGTTCCGCTTCGCCCTCGGCGGGGGCAGGGCCGCGGTGGCGACGGTCCACCCCGCCGGGGACGAACTGACGCTCGTCGAGCGCGGCGGGCCGCGGCCGCACACGCTGTACCGGAGGCCGCTCCCCGCGATGTCGCGTCCGCCGGCGGCCGGGCACCCGCCCTGGGACCCGGTGGGCGAGGCCCCCGCGCAGCGCCGGGCCGTCGCCCTCGACCCCTCGGGCACCACGGCCGCGGTGACCCGCGGCGGCGACGCCGAACTCCACCTGGTCGGCGAAGACCGGTTCGACACCGTCGGCATGCCCGGCCCGCTCGACGAAGGCGGGCACCTGCACTGGCACGGCGGCGGCTTCGACCCCGTCGGGCGGTAGGCGATGGCGGACACCCCTTCCCCGGCCCCTCCGGCGGCCGCCCCCGACCTCGACGCCGCCCTGGCGCGCTGGGAGCGCCACGGCCGCCCCGGCCTCCCCGACCGCGGCTTCGCGCTCAGCAGGCTCCCGGGCCGCTCGCGGCAGGGCATCTACCGGGCGGGCGACGGCTCGCCGGTGCTGGAGCCGGACGGGCACATCCTGCTCATGGCCCCCTCTCCGGACGGGCGCCGCATCGCCCTCCAGCTGGCCGGGCGCGCGGACGAGGACGCCGCCCTGGCCCTCCTCGACACCGCCACCGGCGCCCTGCGGACCTACCCGGAGGTCCGCTGCCGCTACGACCCCGTGCTCTGGAGCGGCGACTCCTCCCGCGCCGAGCTCGCCGCCTCCGGGTCGGGCCGGATCGCCGCGCTCGACGCGGCCACCGGGCGGCTCCGGACCTCCGCCGCACCGGCCGGCGCGCGGCTGCGGTACTTCCCCGGCGGGGCGCGGGGGGTGCTCGCCGAGAGCCGCCCCGGCGCGCCCACCGCCCTCACCGACCTGGCCACCGGCGCCGGGCTCGGCGCGTTCCCCGCCGTCACCCGGGTCGCGGCCTACGGGGACGGCGGCGCCCTGGTCGGAAGCGGGGCGCGCCTGCACGCCGTCGACACGCGCAGCGGCGCCGAGCTGTGGTCCTGGGCCGACCCCTCCCTCCGGATCACCTCCTTCGCCGTGCTCGGCGAGGAGGTCCTCGCGGCCGGCGTGCGCGCGGGCCGCAGCGTCCTGGTGCGCATCGTCCGGGGGGCGGTCGCCGACGACCGCCCGGTGTCCTACGGGGGCGCCCCGGCCGTCGCGAGCGGCGTGGGCGCCGACGCCGGCCGGTTCCTCGTCCTCGTCGAGGGCCCCGCCCTCCCCCCGCGGGTCGTCGAGGCCGGCGGGCTCCAGGGGGGCCGGCCCGCCGCGGCCGCGCCGGCCTCCTCCGCGCGGACCGAGCGGTACGCGTTCACCGCCGACGACGGGGCGGAGGTGCCCGTCGTGATCACTTCGCCGGCCGGCGCGACCGGGCCCGCCCCGCTGATCCTGACCTGCTACGGCGGCTTCGGCGTCCCGAGCCTGGCCACGTTCGAGCCGACGGTCCCGGCGTGGGTCGGGCACGGCGGCCGGTACGCGATCGCGCAGATCCGGGGCGGCGGCGAGCACGGCGCGGCGTGGCGCGAGGCCGGCCGGGGCGCCGCCAAGGAGCGCGGCGTCGCCGACCTGGCCGCCGCGGCGCGCGGGCTCGCCCGCGCCGGGCTCACCCGGCCGGACCTGCTCGTCCTGGCCGGCGCCTCGCACGGCGGCACGGTGGCGGCCGCCTGCGCGCTCGGCTCCCCCGGCCTGTGCGCCGGGGTGGTCAGCACCGCCGCCCCGCTCGACCTGCTCGACCTGGGCTCCCATCCGCTCGGGCGGCACTGGATCGCCGAGTTCGGCGCCCAGGGCGGCCCCGAGGCGGCCGAGCGCCTCCGCCGGATCTCGCCCCTGCACCTCGCCCGGGGCCTCGCCCCCGGCACCGCCCTCCCCCGCTTCCTCGGCATCGTCCTGGAAGAGGACTCCCGGGTGGCCGCCGCGGACACCCGGGCCGTGGTCGAGGCGCTGCGCCGGGCCGGCGGCGACGCGGACCTGTGGTGCGCGCCCGGGACCGGGCACGGCGGCAACCACCTCGACGGCCTCCACCGGTTGGGGGCCGCCGTCCTCGGCTTCGCCGCCGCCGCGACGCGGCCGGCGCCGACCACCCCCTCAACGGCCGGAAAGGGCTTCTGACTCCATGCAGGAAACGACCAGCGGAAACCCCGGGGTGAAGCCCCCGGACCGCTCCCCCGTAGCAGCGAGACCGGAGCGGGGCGCCGGCGGCGCCCCGCCCGCCGCCGCGGCCGCGCCCCGCCGGCGGGGCGCGCTCGCGGTCCGCGTACTCGTCCCCGCCCTGTCGCTCGCGCTGGCGGCCCTCCTGCTGCTCTCGACGAGCATCGGCACCATCGAGGTGGCGCCGGCGGACGCGTTCCGGATCATCACCGGGCACCTGGTGCCCGGGATGCCGTGGATGTCGGACGGATCGCTGACCCCGGTGCAGGACAGCGCCGTGTGGCGGTTCCGGCTGCCCCGCGCCCTGCTGGCCGCCCTGACCGGTGCCGCGCTCGCCCTGGCCGGCGCGCTGATCCAGGCGGTGGTCCACAACTCGCTCGCCGAGCCCTACATCCTCGGCGTCTCGGCCGGGGCGGGGGCCGGCGCGGTCTCCTACATCGTCCTGGGGATCGGGATCGGCTCCCTGGGCATCGGCGCCTCCGCCTTCGCCGGCGCGCTCCTGGCGACCGGCGCCGTGTACCTGCTCGCCCGCAAGAACGGGCGGATCGCCCCGCAGCGGCTCATCCTGGCCGGCGTCGCGCTCGGCTCCCTGTTCAGCGCGGTGACCAGCTACCTCACCATCACCACCGACGCGCAGAACGTGTTCGGCATCATGTTCTTCCTGCTCGGCTCGGTCTCGGCCGCCACCATGGGCCACCTCGCCCTCCCGGCCGCCGCGCTGGCCGCCGTCGGGCTGTTCGCCGCCTTCCGCGCCCGCGCCCTCAACGCCCTGCTCGTCGGCGACGACGCGGCCGCCTCCCTGGGCGTGAGCGTGAACCGCCTCCGGACGACCGTGCTGGCGGCCTCGGCGCTGCTGACCGGCGCGGTCGTCGCCGTCTCCGGCGGGATCGGGTTCGTCGGGCTGATCATCCCGCACATCGCGCGGATCATCGTCGGCTCCGACCACCGGAAGATGCTGCCGGTCGCCGTGCTCTCCGGGGCGGTGTTCCTCGCCGGCTCGGACCTGCTCGCCCGGACGCTCGCGGAACCCTCGGAGATCCCGCTCGGCGTGCTGACCGCCCTGGTCGGCGCGCCGTTCTTCCTGTGGCTGCTGCGGCGCGACCGCGCCGAGGGCGCGGGGGCGGGCCGATGAGGGTCGACATCGAGGACCTCGGCGCGCACCGGGGCGGCCGGCCGGTCGTGTCCGGGGTGAGCGTCTCCGTCCCCTCCGGCACGGTCCTCGGGCTGCTGGGGCCCAACGGCAGCGGCAAGTCCACCCTGCTCCGCGCCGTGTCGGGCATCGCGTCCCCGTCCTCGGGGCGGGTGCGCCTGGACGGCGCGGACATCGCGTCGCTGAGCCGCAGGGAGGTCGCCCTGCGCGTGGCGGTCATGACCCAGGAGCACAGCGAGGAGTTCGAGATCCCCGTCCTCGACATGGTCCTCCTCGGGCGCATCCCGCACGGGCACGGCTTCGGCCGCGACACCGGCCGCGACACCGCCGTCGCGATGGAGGCCCTGGACCGGGTCGGCGGCGCGGAGCTGGCGCACCGCTCCTTCTCGGCGCTGTCGGGGGGCGAGCGGCAGCGGGTGCTGTTCGCCCGCGCGCTGGCCCAGGAGACCCCCGTCCTCGTCCTGGACGAGCCCACCAACCACCTCGACATCGCCCACCAGCTCGAACTCCTCGACCTGGTCCGGACCGCCGGCAGGACCGCGGTCGTCGCCCTGCACGACCTGAACCTCGCCGCGCGCTCCTGCGACGCCGTCGGCGTCCTGGCCGGCGGGCGGATGGCCGCGCTGGGGGCGCCGGAGGAGGTCCTGACCACCGGCCTGATCCGCTCGGCGTTCGACGTCGACTCCACCGCCGTCGCCCACCCGGACTCGGGCCGGCGGCACTTCATCTTCGACTCCCGCACATCCACGCGGCGCCGCGAAGACGCGGCCCCGACCACCCCGTCCCCGGAAGGAATCACCCTCCCATGACCTGCGACCCGTCCTCCTCCGCCCCGGCGAGCCGCCCCCGCCGCCGCCCGTCCGCACTCGCCGCCGCCGCGGCCCTGCCGCTGGTGCTGTCCGCATGCGGGACGGGGGTCGCCGGCGCCCCGGACGCGGCCGGCGGCTCGGGCGAGGCGGTGGAGATCACCAACTGCGGCCGCGAGCTCTCCTTCGACGCCGCGCCCACCGGAATCGTCGGCATGATGCCCTCGCAGACCGAGCTGCTCGTCCGCCTCGGGGCCCTGGACTCCCTGGTCGGCCAGGCTCAGACGGAGGTCTCCCCGCTGCCGGACGACATCGCCGAGCAGACCGCCGACGTCCCGGTGCTCAGCACCGACGCCCCGCCGGCCCGCGAGGACCTCCTCGCCGCCGCCCCCGACCTCGTGGTCTCCCCCACCGAGTACGAGTTCACCGCCGAGCAGGGCTTCGCCGGCATCGACCAGCTGAAGGAGAACGGCGCCCAGGCCTACGTCGCCACCGGCGGCTGCCTCGACCGCCGCAGCACCGCGGAGGTCACCGACCTGCTGACCGACATCGAGGACCTCGGCGCGATCCTGCGCGCCCCCGACAGGGCCGAAGAGCTCTCCCGGGACGCAGAGGAGCGCCTGTCCGCCGTCGAGGCGGCCCTCGACGGCGTGCCCCGGCTCACGGTCGCCCAGGTCTACGTCGACGGGAACACGCTCCAGGCGATCGGCGCCGGGATCGAGGCGGACATCATCGCCACCGCCGGCGGGGAGAACGTCTTCGACCCGGACGCCCCCGAGTTCGCCGACTTCTTCGCCGCCGAGATCACCCCCGAGGAGATCACCGCCCGCGACCCCGAGGCCATCGTCTTCAGCGTCTCCGGCCCCGAGTCCGAGAAGCGCACCCGGGACCACCTGGAGGAGACCTTCCCCGACGTGGCCGCCGTGCGGGACGACCGCCTCATCGCCGTCCCCAAGAGCGACCTGTTCCCCGGCACCCTCGGCAACATCGACGCCGTCGAGCACATCGCCGGAGAGCTCTACCCCGACGCCTTCTGATCCCGGAGGGGCTCCTCTCCCTCTCTCCCTCCCCTCCGGACCGGCGCGGGGGCCGGGACGCCCGGCCCCCGCGCCGCCTCCCCGCGGCCAGGGGCCGGGCGGGAGGGCGGCCGCGCCCCGGCCGCGCGCCTTTCGGGCGGCCGCACCCCGCCCCCCATTCCATCGGGTTATGGATGCAGGTATTGGACGTGAATAAGGGCGGGCGGCGAGGATGGACCGAGCGAATCGGCGGCAGATCGCCGATGAAAGGGAGAATTTCGTGTCCGTTCTGATGCTCAGATACCGAATGGCCGACGAGGGCGCGGCGGAGGCCGTCGAGGCGATCGAAGCGGCCTTCCCGGAGGCGCGGCGCCCGCAGGCGGCCGCCGCCGAGTGGGCCGCGGGGGGCGAACCGGCGCCGGACCCCTTCGGGGGCCTCGGCGCCCACCGGGTTCTCGGCTGAGCGGGGCGCACCCATGTCCGTCCTCTATGTGATCGTCACCGCCACCACGATCGCGGCCAACGCCGGGGTCGCCATCGCCGACTTCGCGAAGGCGAGGTTCGTCCTCGCGAACTCGGCCGAGCTGGACCTACCGCAGTCCTGGCTTCCGCTGCTGGCCGCGCTGAAAACCGCCGGGGCCGCCGGACTCGCGGCCGGGCTCCTGGGCGCCCGGTTCATCGGCATCGCCGCCGCGACCGGGCTCGTCCTCTTCTTCGTCGGCGCCCTCATCGCCCACTTCCGCGCCCGCGTGTTCCACAACATCGCCTTTCCCGGCGCCTACCTCGCCCTGGCCGCGGCCTCCCTCGTCCTCGCCATCGCGCAGTGAGCGCCGCGGCCCCGCGCACGCGGGCGGAGGCCGGGCACCGCCGGGATCCGGTGGTCCGCGGCCTTCGGCGAGTGGCCGCGGAGGCCCGGGGAGGCGCGTCCCGGTGAGCCGGGGAAATCGAACCCGCGAAAGAACGGGCCCCCGCCCTTCGAAAAGAGAAGAAACGGGATTCCCCTCGACCACCGGAGGGCGCGCCTCCCCGCCCCCCTTTCCGGACTCGCAGCGGACGGAGAACCGATGGGCGCGCCGCGCGGAAGGGCGCCTCTGGGCGGGCTCCCCCGCGCGGGCGGTCCCGGGAGCGCCCGGCGGGACCGGCGGGGGCGTCCGCCCCGGAGTGCGGCATATGCGCGGTGGCAGGGGTTTCATCTATTCTCGGTCCGAGCAGATCCCGGTCGGAGGCGGGCCTCCGGCGCACGAGGCGCCGGGCTCTCTCGGCGCGGGATGACTTCCCCCTTGCGCATTGAGGTAGATGTCCTTATGACAGACGGATCGTCCTCGCCCGCCCCGGCCGGTTCCGGCCAGGCACCGCAGATCGACACCACCCTGGCCCATTCGGCCCGGATCTGGAACTACTGGATGGGCGGCAAGGACAACTACCCGATCGACCGGGAGGCCGGCGACCAGGTGATCGCCTTCTTCCCCGAGATCGTGGACCTGGCCCGGACCAGCCGGGAGTTCCTCATCCGGGTGGTGACCTACCTGGCCCGCGAGGCGGGGATCCGCCAGTTCCTCGACATCGGCACCGGGATGCCCACCGCCAACAACACCCACGAGGTGGCGCAGGCGATCGCCCCGGAGAGCCGCGTGGTCTACGTGGACAACGACCCCCTGGTGCTCGCGCACGCGCGCGCCCTGCTCGTCGGCTCCCCGGAGGGCGTCACCGACTACATCGACGCCGACCTGCGCGACCCCGACGCGATCCTGGAGCGGGCCGCGGAGACCCTGGACTTCGACCGCCCCGTCGCGCTGATGCTGATGGGGATCCTGGGGCACATCCCCGAGGACGACATCCTGCCGATCATCCGCCGGCTCATGGACGCCCTGCCCTCCGGCAGCCACCTGGCGATCTACGACGGCACCGACACCAGCGAGGCCTACAACGCGGCCATCGCGGTCGGCAACGAGAAGGGCGCCGTCCCCTACCTGCTGCGCAGCCCGGAGTCGATCGCGGCCCGCTTCGAGGGCCTGGAACCGGTGGAGCCCGGCGTGGTCCCCTGCCCGCTGTGGCGCCCCGGCCCGGTCGAGGTCGGCACCCGCCGCGGAATGGACCAGTACGGCGGGGTGGCCCGCAAGCCCTGACCCCGGCCGACGCGCCGCCGGCCCCGGGACCCATGGAGCGCCCGGGTTCACCGCTTGGCCGGAAGCGGCCCTGAACCCGCTGTGAGCAGCGGGGACGCCGTACCCTCGGCGGAGGTCCGCGGCGGAGGGGCGGGAGAGCGATGGCCGGTTCGACGAAGAGGGCGAAGGGGGTCCTGCGCGGGCGTCCGCGCAGGACCGCGCTGACCGCCGCGGCGGTGGCGCTCGCCCTGGCGGCCGCCGGGCTGGGGGCGGTGCTGCTCCGGCCGGGCGGCGCCGGCGGGCCGGAGTTCTCGGTGAGCCCCGAGGCCTACCTGGACACCGCCGGCGACCTCGGCATGGAGGAGGTGCTCGCCGTCGGGTTCCGCGGCGACTCCGCGGTGGTCATGGGGACCTTCCTGCACGGCCGGCTGCGGTTGGCGGTGGTGGACGCCGGGAGCGGGGAGCCGCGCTGGGTGCGCGACACGGGCACGCTGATCGACGCCGACGCGGTGCTGGGCGGCGCCGAGTCGGTCGGGCCGCTCGCGTTCGGCGAGGTCTCGGCCCCGGTGCTGACCGGAGCCGGGGACGACTGGTCGGTGGTCGTGCCCTACGCCGTCACCGGCCGGGAGGGCGACGTCGGCGACATCACCCTCCTCGAGGCCGGGGAGCAGGGCGTCGCCGCCCTTTCCGGCTCCGACGGCTCCGTCCGGTGGAAGCGGGAGACGCCCGGTGTCCCCCGCGTTCTGGACGGGGCCGGCGGCACGGTCCTGGCCGGCGCCGTGGCCTCCGGGACCGGGGAGGTGACCTCGCTGGCCCTGGACGCGGAGGACGGCGGCGCAGTGCTCTGGGAGCACGAAGGGGACTGGGTGCACCGCCTGGCCGGGGACACCGCGCTCGGTGAGTCCGCCCCCGCCGGCTGGGAGCCCGGTGCGGACGCGACGACCGAGGGGCGCCGGGTCTTCGCGCTCGACGCCCGGACCGGCCGCCCCGCGTGGGACCTGGACGGGGTGTTCTCCGAGTCGGGCGTCGAGGACGCGACGGAGGGATGGGCGGTCCTGTACGCCGTCCCCCGCGAGGAGGGGGCGCCTGCGCGGACCGCGGTCGTCGCCACCGGTTCCGGCGAGGAGGCGCGCTCTCCCCGCAGCCGCCTCGGGACGGGGTCCCCCAGCTGCGCGGCCGGCGAGGACTCCCTGCTCGTCTGCGCGCAGGACGCCCACGGCTCGTTCGAGCTGGTCACCTTGGCCCCCGGCGAGTCCGGGGTGGAGCGGAGCACAGAGGTGACGGGCCTGGATCCGGGTGCCGCGGACGGGCTGCGGGTGCACGCCGTGTCCGGCGGGCGGATCCACCTGACGGCCTCCCCCGGGGACGGGGAGGAGGCCGGGACGGCGTCCTTCGTGATCGACCGCTCCGGGGCGGTCCTGGCCGAGGACCTGCCGGGGGAGGTCGTCGCGGCCGCACCGGACGCCATCGCCGTCGACCCCGACCCGTCGGACGGCACCGGGCGGATCGCGTTCCACCGCACGGCGGACGGAGGCGCCCCGCCCTCCCCGGAGGCCGGCACCGCGCCTGAGGCGGAGCCGATGCCGATCGAGCGGGCGCCCCGGCTCGCCGTCTCCACCTCCGGAACCGCGGCGCCGGACCGCGCCGACGCCGACGTGGACCTGCGCCGGATCCACGACGCGGTCCTCGCCGGCGGCTCCCTGGTCTACGCGGGCGAGGACGGCGACGGCCTCCTCGTCTCGGCCCTCGACCCGGACACCGGGGAGGAGCGCTGGACGCTCGGCGGCGAGGACGGGCCCGACGCGGTCGGCACCCTCGGGGCGGGTTCGAGGAGGCTGGCCGTCGCCGGCGGGGACGGCGGCGTCCTGCTGGTCCCGCACGGCCTGGACGGCGGGGGGAACGGGGTGTCCGCGGTCTCCGCCGGGGACGGGGAGGTCCTCTGGACGGCGCCGCTCGGCGGGGGCTCCGGCTTCCTCGACCACCTCGTCGGGTCCGAGGAGGACCTGTTCGCGGTGGGCAGGATCGACTACGGGGACTCCTCCGTCGCCGCGGCCCGTTCCGAGGTCCGGGAGCTGGGCTCCGGGCGCCTCGTGCACACCGAGGAGGACGCCGAGGCCTTCGGGATCGGCGGCGGCGTCCTGGTGGTCGAGCGGCGCACCCCGCCCTACGGCTCCGGCCCGGACCGCGCGCCCGCCGAGGACGTGGCGGGCGTGGACCCCCGCACCGGCGAGGAGCGGTGGAGCCTGGACGGCCGCTACGAGCGGCCGCGGGTCGCCGAGGTCGCCGGGGACCGGGCGGTGCTGGTGGTGCACGGCGGCGGCACCGCGGTGCTGGACCCGGCCACCGGGGAGGAGGTCGCGTCCTCGGCCACCCGGGCGGACCGCTGCTCGGGCACGGCGGAGCCGCTCCTGGTCTGCCGGGCCGGGGCGGCCGGGAGCAGCGGCGACGGCGGCACGCTCCCGGTGGTCGTGGAAGCCGGCGGCGCGGAGGCGTCGATCCGGCTGCTGCCGGGGCTCCCCGCCCCGGAGGGCCTGGCCGGCGTGGAGCGGTGGATGTTCGCCCGCGACGCGGACGCCCCTGGAGGCGGGGCCGGAGAGGGCTCCTACCGGATGCTCGACGCGCACGGCCGCCCGCTCCGCGGCGGCCTGCCGGGGCGGGCGATCTCCGCCGACGGCGAGCACGTCCTCCTCCTCGACGGCGAGCTCGGCGAGCTCTCCTCGGCAGGAGCCCGGATCACCGTGCACCGCCGGGGGTGACCTCCCGGTACGGGGCCGGGACCGGCGGGCTCCGCCTCTCCGGCGCACGCCGGGGAGGGGAGCGGGGCCGGAGTGCGGATGGGGTCCGCCGGCCGGAGGCCATGGAACCGCGCGGCATCGGGGTCCTCCTGGCGCCGGCCGAGGAGCCGCACTTCGGCCGGACGGCCGAGCGGCCGCACCCGACGCCGGCGCGGATCAGTCGGCCGGTCGAGACCCGCTGTTCGAGCGGAGCAGCCGCGGGGTGGCGCGACGCCCCTCGGCCGGCGGCCGGACGAGAGGCTCCGGCCCGTCCACCGCAGCCTGCATGAGGTCCCGGACCGGGCCGCGGTGGCCGCCCGCGGGAGGTGCGGGGTCCTGCGGGTGGGCATGCCCCCATCGCCGCGGTGCCGCCCCGCGGCCGCGATGACGGCCGTCTGTCGGATCCTGCCGCCGCTCCCGCCCGGCCCCCTGCGGGGACCTCATCGCGGGCTGTCGGAGGGCTCTGCTCCGCGTCGGCCGGTAGGGCGGCGGCGACCTGGAGCGCGGTGGCGTACCGGCCCCGCGGTCCGGTGCTGCGGGCGGGGGCGTGGCAGACTCGTCCCGTCCGGTTCGCGGCCGGATGCCGGAGTCCGGCCCCGCGGTGAGGAGAGCGCATGGACGGCGATCCGCACATCCACGTCCAGGCGAAGGTGATGCAGGACGACGCCGCCGTCCGCAGCATGCTGGCCTCTTCCTTCGGCCTGGCCGGCGACCTGCCGAGCCATGTCGCCACCGGGTGCGGGCTGCAGGCGCCCCGCGCGATGACCTCCTCCGAGCCGAACCGCGTCACCTGCCTGCCCTGCCGCGAGCACGCGCAGGCCGAGCACCTGCGCCTGGCCGAGCAGGTCGAGCGGCTGAGCCGGATGCCCGGATCGATCATCGGCCCCGCGCAGGCCGAGCTCGCCGCCGAGCGCCACCGCGACCTGGCCAGGAGGTTCTCCGGCGCGGAGGACTGATCCGGGGCCGGCGCCCCGCCCCGGTGGCGCCCCTTGCGGCACCGGGGCGGGGCTTCCGGCGCGGCGAGCGGTCGCGCCCGCGCTTCCGCCCCGGCCGCCGGCGCCCACCGGGATGGGCGGCGGGGCCGGGGGCGCGGGTCGGGTGGCCGGAGGAACCCGCGGGGCCGTCCGGGCGGCGCGCCCGCCGCCCGAACGGACGGCGGGGCCGGCCCGGAGCGCGGGTCAGGCCCGCTTCTCCACCCCCAGTTCGGCCAGGAGCGCCTCGATCCGGCGGGCGATCTCGTCGCGGATCGGGCGCACCTCCTCCAGCGGGCGCCCGGCCGGGTCGTCCAGCTCCCAGTCGAGGTAGCGGCGGCCGGGGAAGACCGGGCAGGCGTCGCCGCAGCCCATGGTGATCACCACGTCGCTGGTGCGCACCGCGTCGGGGGTGAGGACCTTGGGGCGCTCTGCGGTGATGTCGACGCCGATCTCGGCCATGGCCTCCACGGCCACGGGGTTGACCTGCTCGGCCGGGGCCGAGCCGGCCGAGCGCACCTCGACGGCGTCCCCTGCGAGGCGGCGCAGGAGGCCCGCGGCCATCTGCGAGCGGCCCGCGTTGTGCACGCAGACGAAGAGCACGGCGGGTGTTGCGGACATGGTCGTCTCTCCTCGGTCGTTTCCGGAGGGCGCCGGCGCTCAGCGCCGGCCGGCGGGGAAGCGGCGGCGCCAGGCCAGGGACACGTAGACCAGGCCGATGAGGACCGGGACCTCGATCAGCGGGCCGACGACCCCGGCCAGCGCCTGCCCGGAGGCGGCGCCGAAGGTCGCGATGGCCACGGCGATGGCCAGCTCGAAGTTGTTGCCGGCCGCGGTGAAGGCCAGCGTGGCGGTCCGGTCGTAGCCCAGCCCGATCGCCTTGCCCAGGGCGAAGGAGCCGAACCACATGACGGCGAAGTAGGCCAGCAGCGGGACGGCGATCCGGGCCACGGCCAGCGGGTCGGAGGTGATCGCCTCGCCCTGGAGCGCGAAGAGCAGGACGACGGTGAACAGCAGCCCGTACAGCGCCCACGGGCCGATCCGGGGCAGCAGCTCCGACTCGTAGCGCTCCCGGCCCATCCGCCTCTCCCCCAGGCGGCGGGTGAGGAACCCGGCGACCAGCGGGACGCCGAGGAAGACCGCGGTGTTGGCGGCGATCTGCCAGGCCGACACCTCCAGGCCCCCGGTGTCCAGCCCCAGCCACCCGGGAAGCAGGTCCAGGTAGAACCAGCCGAGCAGGCCGAAGACGGCTACCTGGAAGACGGAGTTCAGCGCGACCAGCACCGCGGCGGCCTCCCGGTCGCCGCAGGCCAGGTCGTTCCAGATGATGACCATGGCGATGCAGCGGGCCAGGCCGACGATGATCAGCCCGGTGCGGTACTCCGGCAGGTCGGCCAGGAAGAGCCAGGCCAGGGCGAACATGACGGCCGGGCCCAGCAGCCAGTTGAGCGCGATGGAGGAGAGCAGCAGCCTCCTGTCCCGGGTGACCGAGCCCAGCCGGTCGTAGCGGACCTTGGCCAGCACCGGGTACATCATCACCAGCAGGCCGAGCGCGATCGGCGGCGAGATCCCGCCGACCTCCAGTGCGGCCAGCCCCGCGCCCAGCCCGGGCAGGAGGCGGCCGAGGCCGAGGCCGGCGGCCATCGCCAGCAGGATCCACACCGCCAGGTAGCGGTCGAGGAAGGAGAGGCCGCCGGCGACCGGCGCCTTCGCGGGGGAGGTGTCGGTGCCGGCCATCAGCAGGCCCTTCTGGGCCGGCCGCCGGCGCGCGCGGCCTCGGCCAGGCCGGCGAGGCCGGCGGAGAGCCCGTCCAGCGCCTCCGGGCGCAGCCGGTAGTAGGTGAACCGGCCGCACGGCTCGGTCTCGACCAGCCCGGCCTCGCGCAGTACCCGCAGGTGGTTGGAGAGGTTGGTCTGCCGGGCGCCGGTCTCGGCGATCAGGTGCGTGGTGCACAGCGTCTCGGCGGAGAGCAGCTGCACGATCCGCATCCGGAGCGGGTCGGCCAGCGCCCGCAGTACATCAGTATCGACTGATATCAGCATGGGATGATGATAACCGGGGCGGGGCCGGGCTCCGACCGGGGGCTCCGGTCCCTCTCCGCAGGCGGGAGGAGCGGGACCGCCGCTCCGGCCCCGCCCCCCCTTCATCCGGCGGGCACTGCTCCGGCGGCCGCTACTCCGGCAGGTAGTACGGCCGGTTCTGCACCGCGACCGGGGGCATGTGGTGCACCCAGGCGCCGGCCGGCTGCACGCCCTTGACCACGTCGATGAAGTCCTTGACCTTGCCGTAGGCGGCGCCGGTCCCCGGGGTGACCACCACCCTGCCGGTCTGGCCGCTCAGGTCGTACCACCGGTAGGGCCGGAAGACGTTGAGCGGGGCGGCGAGCGCCCGGTACCCGGAGTTCCCGTCCTTCCGGCTGCCGAACTCGGTGAACGGCGCGGCGCTCACCTCCTTCTCGGGGAGCTTCCGCAGGTCGGCGGTGAAGGCGAAGTGGACGTCCTTCGGGTCGAAGCCGGTCCCGCCCTTCTTCCCCGCCTCGCCGCAGACCACCTTCCAGGTGTCGTACCAGACCACCTTCCACGTCCCGTTCTCCTTCACCGGGGTCCCGTTGGGCACCGGCAGGGTGACGTCGAAGTCGGCCTTGAACTTCGGCTCGTTGAACAGGGCCACGCCGGCGTCGATCGCGGGCTGGGCGTCGCAGGGCACGTGCACCCGGCAGAACCCGAGGCTGCGCGTCTGGTCCTCGCCGGCGGCGTACTGCTCGTACGTCAGCTTCGGCACCCGGGCCTTCAGCGCGGTGGGGTAGGAGACGACGTTGAGCTCGATCTCCTGGGTGACCCCGGTGCCGTGCGCGAACTGGGCGAAGTAGACCTGGTAGTTGAAGGAGAGGCAGGCCTTGCCGTCGAACTCCGCGGGGCTCAGCTTCCCCTTCGCCGGGAAGGACTCCAGCAGCTTCGCGGCCTTCGCCGTGTCGACCAGGTAGTCGACGCCGATGTTGATGAAGGTGCCGTAGAAGAAGGGGAGGTCGAACCCGTCGGGGATGCTCGGCAGGACGCCGCCCTCGGTCGCCGCCCGGTCCAGTGTGTCGGTCATGCGAACTGCTCCCTCGTCTGGGGGACGACGGCCGACAGGTCGATGGGCGCGCCGGGTTCCCGGTCGATCGCCTCGATGTTCTGCTCGACCCCGTCCCGGGCCTCGTCGAAGTGCTTCTGCTCGAGTTCGAAGGTGGCGCTGGCGAAGGTGTTCTTCTGCGCGGGGTCGGGGTGCGGGTTGCGGTAGAGCCGCTCGGCCCGGTCGCGCAGCTCCAGCATGGTGGGCACGGCCAGGCACATCAGGCGCGGCCACCAGTTGAACGCGGCGTGCAGGTAGCTGAGCAGCCTCGCGTAGCTCTTGTTGAACTCGACCGCCTCGGCGTAGACCCGGCTCTCGCCCTCGAACCTCTTGTAGTCGGCGACCTTGGAGTCGCCGTTGATCGGGTAGGCGTCCTCCCAGGTGACGTCGAGGAGCGGCCCGCTGGGCGGCGTCCTCGGGGTGTCGTGGCGGCCGTAGGCCCGCCCGGTGCGGATCTCGTTGAACCGGAAGTAGTGCGCGAGCTGGCGCTCCTCGCCGAAGAACCGGTCGTCGCTGTCCCAGATCGAGTCGTCGGCCCCCTCGCCCTGCTCGCTGATCACCTCGATCGCGGTGAGCGCGCTCTTCAGATCGGTGACGGGGAACGCCTCGCCGCCGGAGTTGTAGAAGTCCTCGGGCCCCACCTGCAGGTGGGGCTTGCCGGTGAACACCTTGGACTCCCCCTCCTTGGCGACGATGGCGCGGAGGCCCTTGCCGACGGTGTCGTAGAACTGCCCGATGGAGGTCCACCCGTCGCCTTCCTGGGACGGCACCAGCGAGCGGGGCCGCTCGATGGCCAGGAAGGTGTCCAGGGCCTCCGGGGAGAAGTGCCGCAGCCCGATGGGCGGCAGCTTCTTGCTGCTGAACGGGAGCTGGGCCGGGTACTTGGTGACGAACTCCGGGTGGGCGACGTTCGGGTTCCCGCCGACCGCGTTGAGCAGGTTGGCGGCCAGCGTCATGTGCAGCATCTCCTCCAGGACGACGCTGCGGATGGCGTAGTAGGCCAGCCGGTTGGTCTCCGGGCGGATGGTGTACATCCCGGTCATGTAGACGGGGATGGTCAGGTGCTCCACCTCGATCGCGGCCTGCAGGTATGTGCGCAGTTCCTTGATGTTCCCGGGCGGTTTGAACCCCTGGGCGTCCAGTTCGAGCGCGGTGATCACGCCGGCACCTCCGTCTTCCGGTCCCGGGGCCGGGGCAGCACGGCCCCGTGCAGTTCGGCCAGGTCCTGGTGGATGCGCTCGGCGCTGCGCAGGGCCAGGGCGGCCATGGTGAGGGTGGGGTTGCTGGTGCCGATCGACGGCATGCTGCCGCAGCCCGCCGCGTAGAGGTTGGGGTGGTCGTGGGTGCGCTGGTAGGAGTCGACCACCGAGTCGGCGGCGTCATCGCCCATGATGTGCGTGCCGGCGCCGTGGCCCGCGCCGTGGTAGGCGAGGTGCACGGTCCCGTTCTGCCCCTGGTGCTCGAAGTGGCCGAGCGGCGGCACCCCGCCGATCGGGCGGAAGTCGGTGTGGTTCTGCGCGCCCATCGCCGCGAAGATCTTCCCGGCCACCAGGTAGGCGGCGTACACCCCTTTTCGGGTGTGCTCGTCCAGGTCGTATTCGATGACGGGCCGCGGGTTGCCCAGCGCGTCCCGGTACTTCGACGGCTCGATGGTCACCTTGTTCTCGACGCTGGCGGCCTGCTCGACCGCGCACTGGAGCTGGAGCTGCCGGCCGATCGCGGAACCGAGGAGGCTCCGCAGCTCCGCACCGAAGACGCCCTTGCCGCGCACCTCCCCGGCGGCGTCGCCGCCGACGCCGAGCGCGGTGGCGACGTTGCTCATCGGGGCGCCGTTCGCCCAGCCCCACCCCCAGTTGCCGATCTCGATCCGGAACGGGGCCCGCTTCGCGCGCGCGCCGCCGAAGCGGAACTCCTCCCAGCCGGAGGTGTGGCCGGGGCCGCGGAACGGCCCGATGTTCCCGTCAGCCGCGGCGGTGAGCCCCCAGGCGACCATGGTGGGGTGGTCCATCAGGTTCCGGCCCACCTGGCCGCTGCCCTTGGCGAGCCCGGAGAAGAGCAGCAGCCGGGCGTTCTCGATGGCGTGCGCGGCCAGCACGACCACGTCGGCCTCGGCGGTGTAGCTCCGGCTGACCGGGGTGGCCGGGTCGCCGTAGGCGCGGTACTCCACGCCCCGCACGTAGTCGCCGCGGCCGCGCAGCACCCGGGTGGCGACGCTCCTGGTGGCGACGGTGACCGAGCCGGAGAACCCGGCCTGGATCCGCACCGGGGTGGACCTGGCCTGGACCGGGCAGATCGGGACGCAGCTGGCGTTGCCCACGCAGCGCTCGCCGTAGTTGGGCAGTCCGACCGCGCCCTTGGGGCGGTAGCCGGCGCCGCCGGCGTAGCCCGGGTTCGGGGTGCCGTTGCGGGCCTGGGGCAGGCCGGTCACGTTGATCCGGTAGGACTCGCCGCCGACCTCGTCGCGGATCTCGCGGTCGGGGAGCCGCTCCTGGCAGTACTGGTCGATGTGGCTCTGCGGGATGCCGTGCATCGGGTAGGTGTAATCCGGGTCGGTGACCACGCCGAGCCTCCGCTGCTCGTCGGCGTCGCCGGAGACGCCCATCGCCCGCTCGGCCTCGGCGTAGTGGCGCTGGAGGTCCTCGGCTCCGATCGGCCAGTCCCGGCCGTAGTCGTAGTCCTCGTCGGTGCTGAAGTCGTCGTCGCGCATCCGCGGCACCGCGCCCAGCCAGTGCATCCCGGAGCCGCCCAGGGAGCGCAGGTAGTCGGTGCCGTAGGGCAGCCGGCCCTTCTGCACCAGGTAGCCGCCGGCGGTGAACTCCGGTCGGCCCGGCTTCGGATCGCGCACCGGCGCCAGGTCGAGGACGTCGGGCGAGGGGGCGGCGGTGTTGCGGCGGTGCGGGGAGTTGGGCACCTTCGCGACCGCGGAGTGGAAGGTGCGGACCGAGTCGAGGTGCCCCTCCCAGGTCTCGTCGCCGCCGTTACCGGCCTCCAGGACCAGCACCTGCCAGCCCTTCGCGCCGAGGCGCTCGGCGATGAGGCTGCCGGACCAGCCGGCGCCGACGATGATCGCGTCGTAGCGGCGCCGGTCGGCGTCCCATGCCGCTGCCGTGGTGTTCATGCGCGGATCTCCTCCTCTTCTGCCGCCTCCGGTGCCCGGGCGGTGGGGACCTCGGACGGGGCGACGTCCCGCGAGGCGCGGAAGGCGGGCAGCAGGTCGTGCGGGACGTCGTCGAGCGCGACCGGGTCCTCGAAGCCGACCCGGTACGCGCCGCCGGCGCCGTCCGCGGACTCCTCCCGGAGCTCTTCGATCGCGGGGACGTCCGGCGGCTTCACCGACCAGGTGCCGAAGCCCGGTGCCTTGGCCCCGGCGGGGTGGCCGTGGAAGGTCCGCCACACCAGGCCCTCGGTGTAGGCGCTGGGCGCGGCCACGAACTCGGTGTTGGCCTTCTCCCTGCGCAGCGCGGCGTGGGCGGCGGGGGCCAGCTTCGGCCAGGCGCCGGTGTACCAGAGGTAGACGAGTGCGCGGGCGACCTCCAGGTGGGGCGGCGAGAGCTTCTCAAGCCCCTGCTGCTGCTCCAGGGCCTTCTTCAGTGCGGCCCAGAACGTGTCGAACCGCTCCCTCCCCACCTGGTCGCGGGCGGTGTCGAGGTAGAGCGGGGCCATCCCGGTGCCGTAGAGGTCGTACTGGCCGAACCCGGTGATCCGGGCGCAGACCCCGACGAAGTCCTGCTCGCTGATCCCGGTCACGGCTTCCCCCCGTCCAGCAGGTGGTCGGCGAGGCGGTGGCCCAGCGCGACGGCGGTCAGGGTGGGGTTCCAGGATCCGGAGGTCGGGAAGGTCGCGGCCCCGCCGACGTAGAGGTTGTCCACGCCGTGCAGCCGACAGTCGAGGTCGGTGACCGATTCCTTCGGGTCCTCGCCCATCCACAGCGTCCCGGACTCGTGTACCAGGGCGTCCTTGAGCCGCTCCTCCGGCGGATCGGCCTGCCACCGGCCGGGCACGCCGGAAGTGCCGGGGCGCCAGTACTCGATCTCCTTCTCCGGGACGTTCGCCGCCAGCACCTGCTTGACCAGGCGCAGCGCGGCGCCGTCCATCTCGGAGCGGAGTTTCACGTCCTTGTCGGCGGGCTTGATGGCGAGGACGGTCTCCCCGCCCTCCACCCGCACCCTGCTGCCCTGGGCGTTCTTCCGCTCGCTGCGCCACTCGCCCAGGCAGTGCACCAGGAAGCCGATGTGGTCGGGGCTGCTCAGCTGGGCCAGGAACTCCTGGTCGAAGGAGTCCGGGATGAGCCGGTAGAGGTCGGCGGTGGCGGCCGCCGGTTCGGGGTTGGAGGCCCCCATCAGGTGGACGTGGAAGTCCCGGGAGTAGGCCTCGACCCGCCCCTTGAGGTAGGCGCAGCCGATCTGCAGGTCCTTGCCCAGCCCCTTCCAGGCGTGCCGGGGGACCCGGACGGAGAACCAGGAGGCGACGTGGCCGCCGAGGTTGGTCCCGGTGAACCCGGGCAGCGTCTCGGGGAACGACCCGAGCAGCAGCCCGGTGGGCTCGACGACGCCGTTGGCCAGCACCAGCCGGGCGCCCTTCAGGTCGAGTGCGCCCTGGGTGGTCTCCAGGCGGGTGGCGGTCCGGACCTTCCCCTTCTGCTCGTGCCCGATCTTCTTCACTTCGCAGCCGGTGACCAGGTCGATCCGGCCGGGGAAGGCGTCGGCGGCCGCCAGCAGCACCGGGACCGGGCTGAACTTGCGGTAGCCCAGGGTGGAGGAGGTGGCCTTGGAGGCGAGCGGCACCTCCAGCGCGTCGGGGTCGTCGTAGGGCAGGAAGTGCCCGACCCCGCCCAGCCGGTCCAGGATGCGCTGGAGCAGCCGGGGCTGGAAGGCGGAGAACTCCGGGCCCATCCGGCTCGGGCGGACGGCGCCCATCAGCCGCTCGGCCTGCTCCCAGTACTTCTTCTGCTCCAGCTCGTCGAGGACCCGCTTCGGCCAGTCCGGCATCTGCGCGCGGGTCGGCCGCGGGATCCAGGTGCTCCAGAACAGGGCCCGCCCGCCGATGTAGGGGACCTGGGGGGCCAGGTCGAAGGTGGTGCCCGCTTCGAGCCTCCAGGGCTTGGCCACGGCCTTGGCGATCAGGCGCTGGTACTGCGGCACCAGGTTCTGCACGTGCTCGGGGAGCAGGAAGGGGCCCTTCTCCAGAACGAGCACGCGGAGAGCCCGCCTGGTTCCGGCCTTCCTGAGCAGCGCGTCGGCGACGGCGGCCCCGACGGCGCCGCCGCCGACCACCACCACGTCGTACTTCTCGCCTCTGACCTGCTCCAGGGTCTTGCAGTAGTGCGCGGCGACCGGGTCGAGGCCGGCCGCCGGCGGCGGTGCGGCGGCCGGCACCTCCTCCAGGTCGAGCATGGTGGTTCCCTCCGCTGCCCGCGGAGGGGGTTGGACGTTCTCCGGCACGGGTGGTTCTCCTTTCTCTGCGGTACCGCCGCGTCCGGGGCACGGCGCGGCCCGGGAATTCCCGGGCACGCCTTTCACCGGGCGCGGCTCTCACCGGTCATGGCGCCGCTCGGGCGACCGGCGGGAACTCCGGCGCACCGGGCGCACGGGGCGGGAAAAAGGGGCGGGGATCGGCGCCCCGGGCGATCTGCGGCCTCATTCCGGCGGAAAAGCGCCGGCGCCGGCATTCAGCGGGCGGGCGGTCTCTCCCGGAGCGGGACCCGTCGCGGCGCGCTCCTTCTCCGCCGCGCAGAGGCGCCGCTGCGGCCGGCGGGGGCCGCGGCGGATGCGGGCACGGGCCCGCCGGGGCCGATATCGGGGTTTTCCGGAAGGACGCGCGGATCGTTTTCCATCAAAGCCTCTTCCTGGAACGAGTTCCATTGGGAGACACCGGAAAGAGAGGGACCTCCAGCGGGGAAGACCCCCCGGAGGCCGTTTGCGATTTTCAGCCTACCCAGGGCCGCGCCCCTTCATAGGCCCCCGCCGTTCCGGTTCTTTTTCCACGCGGCCGAAACCGCGCCTCCATTTCATGGCAAAACCGATCATTCCCCGGAAACCAAGGCCGTTCAGCCGCTTTTCCGGCTCCGGGCGCCGGCCGCGCCTCGGACGCGTCCGAATCCCCGCGGCGGACCCGGCTTCACCTGGGGGAAGGCCGGGGACCGGAGGGCCGCGGCGCCGGGGGCGGAAAATCACCGGATCGGCGGGGGCGGGCGACATCGCGGTCCCGGTGCGGCGCTGCACCGGGTGCGGACCGGCGCGCGGCGGCGCTCACCGGCCAGGACCGAAACCGCCCCGGCCCCTCCCCTGCGGGCGGGGAGGGGCCGGGGCGGTCCCGGCGGCGGGGCGGCCCGCCCCCGGGGTCCGGCGGGGAGGGCGGGCCGCCCGGCCCGGTTCAGCCGCGCTTCCGGGCGCGGAGCACCGTGTCGCTGAAGGTGGTCTCGGACCCGTCGGGGGCGGTGACCCGCCGGTTCCTGGACTCGGCGACGGCGACGTCCCAGCGGTCCGGGTCGAGGCCGGCCGCGACCTCCTCGGCGGTGAAGTGCACGTCCGGCGCCGAGGTGTGCTCGGCGCTGTGCCGGTCGGTCGGGTGGTGGCCGACGACGACCAGGGTTCCGCCGGGGGCGACCGCGCCGGCCAGCCGCCGGAACAGGGCGTCCCGCTCCCCCGCGCCCGCCGGGTGCACGTAGTGCGTGCACACCAGGTCGTAGCGGTCCGCCTCGGGCTCCCACTCGGTCAGGTCGGCCTGCACCCAGGCGATCCGCGCGGCCGCGCCGGAGCCGCTCCGCTCGGCGCGGTCCCGGGCCCGGTCGAGCGCGGCGCCCGCGATGTCCACCGCCGTCACCCGCCAGCCCTGCTCGGCGAGCCAGACGGCCTCGGCCCCCTCGCCGCACCCGGCGTCCAGCGCCGCTCCCGGCTCGAGGCCCGCCGCCTCCGCGACGAGCTGCGGGTTGGGCCGCCCGCCGGCGCCGTGCCCGTGCCCATGGCCGTGGCCGTGCCCGTGGCCGCGGTAGCGCTCTTCCCAGTACTCCGCGCTGAACTCCTCGGTCACCGCGTCCCCCTTCTGCAGATCGCTCTTGCAGGTCGTTCTCGTGTTCCGTGCGCCTTTCCGGCGCGTCTCCGGTGTGCGGGCCCGCCGGTCACCGGCCGCGCCGGCGCTCCGCCTCCCCGGAGGAGGCCCGCTCCCGGCGGGCGGCGACCGCCCGCCGGGTCTCCTCGGCGACCAGGTCGCCGTTGATCTGGGCGCCGGCGCTCAGGCCCGCCGCGGCGGCCGGTGCGACCTGGGCCATCAGGTCGGTGGCGTTCCCCGCGACCCATACCCCGGGGACCGGGGTGCGCCCGGTCGGCTCGGCGGGGATGTGCTCGCCGACCCCCGAGGGGTGCTCCACCGGGAACAGGCCGAGGTCGGAGAGGAACTTCGCGCGCGCCGCCATCCGCGGTGCGACCGCCAGCGCGTCGCGGGCGACCACCGTCCCGTCGGCCAGCCGCACCCCGGTCAGCCGGTCCCCGGCGGTCTCCACCGCCGCGGCCTCCCCGGCCACCACCCGGATGCCCCGGGCGGCCAGCTCCTCGGCCTGCTCGGCGGCGGGCTCCCCCGCCGTGTGCGCGAAGAACACCACGTCCTCGCTGAGCTGCCGGAACATCAGCGCCTGGTGCACCGCCATCGGCCCGGTGGCCAGCACGCCGATGGCCTGGTCGCGGACCTCCCAGCCGTGGCAGTAGGGGCAGTGCAGCACGTCCCGGCCCCACCGGGCGCGCAGCCCCGGCAGGTCGGGCAGCTCGTCGGCCAGGCCGGTGGCGACCAGCAGCCGGCGGGCGCGGACCGCCCGGCCGTCGGCCAGCACCACCCGGAACCCGTCGCCGTCGCGCGCCGCCGAGGCGACCTCGCCCCGGACCACGTGGCCGCCGTAGCCGCGGACCTCGGCCCGGCCGCGCTCCACCAGCTCCTGCGGCGGCGTCCCCTCCCGCCCCAGCAGGCCGTGCACCCCTTCGGCGGGGGCGTTGCGCGGGGCGCCCGCGTCGATGACCGCGACCGACCGCCGCGATCTGACCAGGGGCAGCGCCCCGCTCAGCCCGGCGGCGCCGCCGCCGACCACCACCACGTCGTAACCGTCTCTCAACTGGTCGAACACCATGACCACCTCCAGGACCGAGGATGCTCCACCGCCCGCCGTTCGAGCAATCTTCGTTGCCGGTCTGGCAAAATGGCGGGCATGGACGACGATCTGGACCGGGCTCTGGACTCGGTCGGCCCCCGGCTGCGGGCGCTGCGCAAGCAGCGCGAGACCACCCTGACCGACCTGTCCGCGGCGACCGGCATCTCGGTGAGCACCCTGTCCCGGCTGGAGTCCGGGGCCCGCCGGCCCAACCTGGAGCTGCTGCTCCCGCTGGCCCGGGCGCACGGCGTCACCCTGGACGAGCTCGTGGACGCGCCGCCCACCGGCGATCCGCGGGTCCACCTGCGCCCGGTGGCCCGGAACGGCATGACCATGGTGCCGCTGACCCGCCGGGCCGGCGGCATCCAGGCCTACAAGATGGTGCTCTCGCCCGATTCCCGCGGGGAGCCGGATCCGCAGGTCCACGAGGGCTACGAGTGGCTCTACGTGCTCAACGGGCGGCTCCGGCTGATCCTGGGCGAGCACGACCTGGTGCTCGCCCCGGGCGAGGCCGCCGAGTTCGACACCCGGGTGCCGCACTGGTTCGGCCCGGCCGGCGGCGAGCCGGCGGAGATGCTCAGCCTCTTCGGCCGCCAGGGCGAGCGCGCGCACCTGCGCGCCCGCCCCAAGAAGCGGGCCTCCGAGGAGGGGGCGGACTGACGCCCCGCCCCGGAGCCGGCCGCGCCGCGCCCGCTGGGACCGCCGCCCCCGGGTCCCTCCTCCAGGGCGGCGCGCACCCCGCCGGGAGGGCTCCGCCGGCGCCCCGGCCGGAGGCGGCACCCGGCGCTCACCCCTCCAGCAGGTCGGCGAGGTCCGGATCGCGGAACCGGAAGACCTCGAAGAGGCCGAGGGCGCGGAGCGCCGGCACCGCCTCGCGGAGCCGGGCCAGCGCGGCCCGGTGCTCGGCGCCGCCGGGCTCCAGCGACTCCAGCGCCCTGGCGTTGTCGATGGCGGCCTTGACCGTCCCCTTGCGCACCCGCATGCCGCCGAACTCGCCGCCCTCGGCCCCGTCGGGGAGCACGTCCTCCGGCCCGACCGGCCGGAACCCTCCGTCCATCCTTACCTCCCGGAACACATGAGCGTGCACTGTGCACGCAATGGAGGGTAGCGGAAATGCGTGCGCGATGCACGCTTCTTCGGCGGGCCGCCCCGTCCCGCCCCGGGGAGGCGCCCTCCGGAGCGGCGGGGTTGCGCCGTCCCCGCGCCGCCTGTGTAATCGCAGGGTGACACGGCGTTCCGATGCGGAGGCGGCACCGGCGGACGGCCCGCGGGACCGGGAACGCGCCGCGACCGCCCTGGTGACCGGCGCGACCGGCTACATCGGCGGCCGCCTGGTCCCCGAGCTGCTCGACGCCGGGTGGCGGGTGCGCTGCCTGGCCCGGTCCCCGGAAAGGCTCCGCGACCACCCCTGGCGGAGCCGGGTGGAGGCGGTCCGCGGCGACCTGACCGACCCGGAGACGCTCCCTCCGGCGATGGAGGGCGTGCACACCGCCTACTACCTGGTCCACTCGATGGGCGCGGCGGAGGACTTCGCCGAGGCCGACGCCCGCGCGGCGCGCGCCTTCGCCGAGGCGGCCGCCGGGGCCGGGGTGCGGCGCATCGTCTACCTGGGCGGCATCGCCCCCGACCGGGGCCGCTCCTCCCCCCACATGGCCTCCCGCCGGGAGGTCGGCCGGATCCTCCTCGACGGCGCGGTCCCCGCCGTCGTCCTGCAGGCCGCGGTCATCCTCGGCTCCGGCTCCGCCTCCTTCGAGATGCTCCGCCACCTCACCGAGCGGCTGCCGGTGATGGTCGCGCCCCGCTGGGTGCGCACCCGGGTCCAGCCGATCGCCGTCCGCGACGTGCTGCGGCTGCTGGTGAAGGCGGCCGACCTCCCCGAGGGCACCGACCGGGCGTTCGATGTCGGCGGCCCGGACGTGCTCCGCTACACCGACATGATCCACCGCTTCGCCCGGGCGGAGGGGATCGGGCGGCGGCTGATCATCCCCGTCCCGGTGCTCACCCCGCGGCTCTCCGGGCTCTGGGTCGGGCTGGTCACCCCGGTGCCCGGAGCGGTGGCCCGGCCGCTGGTCGAATCGCTCCGCCACGAGGCCGTGGCCCGCGAGAACGACCTGGCCGACCTGCTCGGCGACCACCGCCGGCTCGGCGTGGACGAGGCGCTGCGGCTGGCCCTGCGCCGGGTCCGGGAGGCCGGCGTCACCACCCGCTGGTCGTCGGCGTCCTGGCCGAACGCCCCCTCCGACCCGCTGCCCACCGACCCCGACTGGGCCGGCGGGTCGCTCTACACCGACGAGCGGACCCGCGACACCGACGCCTCCCCGGAGCGGCTGTGGCGGGTGATCGAGGGGATCGGCGGCGACCGGGGCTGGTACTCCTGGCCGCTGGCGTGGGCGGCGCGCGGCTGGATCGACCGGGCGGCCGGCGGGGCCGGCCTGCGCCGGGGCCGGCGCGACCCGGGGCGGCTGCGGGTCGGCGACTCGCTCGACTTCTGGCGGGTGGAGGAGATCGAGCCGGGCCGGCTGCTCCGGCTGCGCGCGGAGATGCGGCTGCCCGGCCTGGCCTGGCTGGAGCTGGCGGTGGAGACCAGGGGCGGGCGCACCCGGTACCGGCAGCGCGCGCTGTTCCACCCCCGCGGACTGGCCGGCCGGCTCTACTGGTGGAGCGCGGCCCCGTTCCACGGGATCGTCTTCGGCTCGATGGCCGACAACATCACCGCCGCGGCGGCCCGCGGCGGCGGAGAAGGGAAGCGATGACCCGCGCACCGGTGATCGTCCTGTTCAACCGGGACCTGAGGGTGCACGACCACCCGGCGCTGCACGCGGCCGCGGCGGAGGGGCCGGTGGTCCCGCTGTTCGTCGCCGACCCGCGGATCCTCCGGCGGTCCGCACGCAACCGCGTCCGCTACCTCGGCGAGGCCCTCGCCGACCTGCGGACCGCGCTGCGCTCCCGGGGCGGCGAGCTGTTCCTCCGCGACGGGGACACCGCGCCGGAGGCGCTGCGGCTCGCCGCGGCCACCGGGGCCCGGGCGGTCTTCGCCACCGCCGACGTCAGCGATACGGCGCGGCGCCGGGAGCGGGACCTGGCGGAGGAGGGGCGCCGGGCCGGGGTGGAGTTCCGCGCCTTCCCCGGGGTGACCGCGGTCCCGCCCGGCTCGATCGCCCCGGCGGGCGGGCGGCACTACCGGGTGTTCACCCCCTACCTGCGGGCCTGGGAGCGCACCGGGCGGCGCGCCGTCCTCCCCGCCCCGGCCCGGGTGGCGGTGCCCGGGGGCGTGCCCCCCGGGGAGCTCCCCGGCCCGGAGGCGGTGCGGCGGGGGCGCGGACCGCTCTCCCCCGACGTTCCGCACGGCGGCGAGGGCCCGGCCCGCGCCCGGCTGCGGGAATGGGCGGAGGGGCCGCTGCGCGACTACGGCGACCGGCGCGACCTGCTCGCCGCCGACGCGACCTCCCGGCTCTCCGCCGACCTGCGGTTCGGCTGCCTGTCCCCGCTGGAGGTCGCCGAGGACGCGCGCGGCCGCCCCGGCGCCGGGGAGTTCGTCCGCCAGCTCGCCTGGCGCGACTTCCACCACCAGGTCTCCGCGGACTTCCCCGGCCTCGCCCGGCGGGACTACCGGCCGCGCGGCACCGCCTGGCGCGACGACCCCGGCGGGCTGAAGGCCTGGCGGGAGGGGCGCACCGGGATCCCGATCGTGGACGCCGGCATGCGCCAGCTGCTCCGCGAGGGGTTCATGCACAACCGGGCCCGGATGCTCACCGCCGCCTTCCTCGTCCGGGGGCTGCGGGTGGACTGGCGGCAGGGCGCCGGGCACTTCCACGACCTGCTGCTGGACGGCGACGTCCCGGACAACCACGGCAACTGGCAGTGGGTCGCCGGCACCGGCAACGACACCCGGCCCAACCGCAGGACCAACCTGCTGCGCCAGGCCCGCCGGTTCGACCCGGACGGCGACTACGTCCGCCGGCACCTGCCCGAACTCGCCGGGATTCCGGGGCGGCGGGCGCACACCCCCTGGGCGGAGCCGGACCCGCCCGCCGACTACCCGCCGCCGCTGCTGGACCCCGCCGAAGGGCTCGGCGGCTGAACCCGGCGCCGTCCGCGTCCGCGGGCCGGAGCCACAGCGGGCCCGAGAAGTCCGAGGCGCGGAGGAGCACCGTGAACGGGCGCGGCGCCCCCGAGCGCGGCGCCCCGAGCACACCGCGCCCCGGGCACCGGGACACCGGGCCGCCCGCACTCGACCGGCCGGTCGGCACCGGGGAGGCCGGCGGCGGGGCGAGCGGCCGCGCCGCCTCCCCCCGGCTGCCGGGCGGCCGCTTCCCCGGGCAGGAGACCGGCACCGTGCAGGACGGCCGCCGTGTCGCCGGCATCGAGGGCACCGGCCGGGAGAAGCCCTTCGGCGGCCCCGGCCCCGGGATCCGGTCCCGCTTCTTCCACTTCTTCCACCGGAGCGGGGGCGAGACCCGCGACCGCGTCTCCGAGCTCAGCGGCGGCACCCTCACCGTCCGGGCCGGCGGCGGCCACCGGTCCGGCCTGACCCGCGCGCCGCCGCCCCGGGGAAAGTTCTGCGATCCGGGCCAATCCGCTCCGCGGCCCGCACCGAATCCCTGGTGTGACGGCGCAGAAGCAGAACGGAACCGACGCGCTCCCCGGTCGTGCGGAGGGCGCCCTCGCCGGGGCGGCCGCGGCGCTGGCCGCCTGGGGCGCGGGCGAGGCGTCCGCGGCCGCGCTCTCCACCTCCTCCCCCCTGATATCGGTCGGCGACGCGGTGGTGGACCTGAGCCCCTCCTGGCTCAAGGAGGCGGCGATCGCCGCGTTCGGCCTCTACGACAAGGCCGTCCTGATCGGCGGGACGGCCGCGGTGCTCATCATCGCCGCCGTGCTGCTCGGCCCCGCGGCGCTGCGCCGCCCGGCCGCCGGGCTGGGCGTGATCGGCGGGGCCGCGCTGCTCGGCGCGGCGGCGGTACTGGTCCGCCGGACCGACGACATCGCGGCGCTGGTCCCGGTCGCCGCGGCGGCCGCGGCGGCCGCCGCCGTGCTGCTGCTCCTGGCCCGGCTGCGCCGGGGCGCCCGCCCCGGCGGCGGCCCGGGGCCGCACGCCGACCGGCCGGCCCCGGACCGCCGCCGGTTCCTGATCACCGGGGCCGCGGTGGCCGGCGGCGGGGTGCTGCTCGGCGCCGGCGGCCTCGCCGCCGCCGGGAGCGGCGGGGCATCCCGGGCCCGGGACGCGCTGCGGCTGCCCGCCGCCGACGTCCCGCTGCCGCCGCTGCCCCGGGGGGTCGGGCTCGGCGTCCCCGGCCTCACCCCGTTCACCACCCCCAACCGCGACTTCTACCGCATCGACACCGCGCTGACCGTGCCCCGGCTCGACCCGTCCGAGTGGACGCTGCGCATCGACGGCATGGTCGACGAACCGCTGGAGCTCGACTACGGCGCGCTGCTGCGGCTGCCGCTGGTCGAGGCGGACACCACCTTGACCTGCGTGTCCAACCAGGTCGGCGGCGACCTGGCGGGCAACGCCCGGTGGCTGGGGGTGCGCCTGGCCGACCTGCTGCGCGAGGCCGGCGTGCAGTCCGGCGCCGACCAGGTGCTCAGCACCTCCTCCGACGGCTGGACCTGCGGCACCCCCACCGAGCTGGTGCTGGACGGCCGTGAGGCGCTGCTGGCCATCGGGATGAACGGTGAGCCGCTGCCGTTCCGGCACGGCTTCCCGGTCCGGATGGTCACCCCCGGGATCTACGGCTTCGTGGGCTCCACCAAGTGGCTCACCCGGATCACCCTCACCCGGTTCGCCGACCGCCGGTCCTACTGGGCCGAGCGCGGCTGGGCCGTCCGGGCGCCGATCAAGACCATGTCCCGGATCGACGTGCCCGGACCGCTGGAGCGGGTCGAGGCCGGGCCGACCACCGTGGCCGGGGTCGCCTGGGCGCAGCACCGCGGCGTGGACGCCGTGGAGGTGTCGGTGGACGGCGGCGAATGGGCCGAGGCGCAGCTCGCCGAGGTCCCCGGGATCGACACCTGGCGCCAGTGGCGGACCGAGGCCGACCTCTCCCCCGGCAGGCACACCCTCCGCGTCCGCGCCACCGACGGCACCGGGGCCGTGCAGACCTCCGAGCGCGCCGAACCGATCCCGGACGGCGCCTCGGGATGGCACTCGGTCCAGGTGATCGCCGAATGACCCGGGCCGGCCGCGGCCGGCCCCGCAGACCGCAGACCGCAGAGAACCAACGGAAACCGCAGAGAGAACGAGGAGCAAGGACCATGAACGCAGCCAAGATCGCGGCCCTGCCCGCCGCCGCCCTGCTCGCCCTCGGCCTGGCCGGGTGCGGGGACATGGGAGGAGAGGACGGCGCCGGCGGAGGCGGCGAGGAGACCGGGGCCGCGTCCCCGGAAGAGGGAATGGAAGAGGGCATGGAGGAGACCGGCGGCGCGATGGCCGGCGAGCCCTTCGGCCCGGCCTGCGCCGACGTGCCCGACGAGGGCGCCGGCAGCTTCGACGGCATGGCCGAGGACCCGGTCGCCACCGCGGCCTCCAACAACCCGGAGCTGTCCACGCTGGTCGAAGCCGTGACCCAGGCCGACCTGGTCGATACGCTCAACGACGCCGAGGACATCACCGTCTTCGCGCCGGCCAACGCGGCGTTCGAGAAGATCCCGGAGGAGGACCTCAACGCGCTCCTGGAGGACAAGGACAAGCTGACCGACGTGCTCACCTACCACGTGGTGGAGGGGCGGCAGGCGCCGGACGCCCTGCAGGACGGCGAGTTCACCTCGCTCCAGGGCGAGCCGGTCACCGCGACCGGTTCCGGCGAGGACTACACGGTGAACGATGAGGCCGCGGTGGTCTGCGGCAACGTGCAGACCTCCAACGCCACCGTCTACATCATCGACGCCGTCCTGATGCCGCAGGGCTGAGCGGACCACCGGGGGCGGTGGTCCCCGGTTCCCCCGGTTCCCGGGCGGACCGCGCCGGAGGGCGGCGGCGGTCCGCCCGGGGCCGTACGGTCCCGGAGGCCGGCCCCTTTTGGAGAGCGAGGCAGATGAACGAGCAGGAGCGCGCCCCGGGCGACGCGCACGCCGCCGGCCCCCGGGCCGACCTGGCCGACCTGCTGCGCCGGACCGCGCAGGGCGACGAGGCCGCCTTCGAGCGCGTCTACGACCTGGTCAGCCCCGCCGTCTACGGGCTGGTGCTGCGGGTCCTGCGCGATCCGGCCCAGTCGGAGGAGGTCGCCCAGGAGGCGCTGGTCGACGTGTGGCGCGGCGCCTGCCGCTACGCGGAGCACCGCGGCAGCGCCAAGTCGTGGGTGCTGACCCTGGCGCACCGGCGGGCCGTCGACCGGGTCCGCGCGGAGGAGGCCGCCGGCCGGCGGGAGGAGCGGGCGTCGGCGTCGGCCGGCGGCCGCCCCTACGACGAGGTGGAGGAGGAGGTCACCGCCCGGCTCGAAGGGGAGCGGGTGCGCCGGTGCCTGGAGACGCTCACCGAGCTGCAGCACCAGGCGGTCAGATTGGCCTATTACGGCGGATACACCTACCGTGAGGTCGCCAAGCTGCTGGCGACCCCGCTGGGGACGGTGAAGACCCGGATGCGCGACGGGCTCATCCGGCTGCGCGACTGCCTGGGGGTGGAACGGTGAAGTGGAGGATGCGGCCGGACGTGCACACGCTGGCCGGCGCCTACGCCCTCGACGCGCTTCCCGGCGAGGAGCAGCAGCGCTTCGAGCACCATCTGGCCTCCTGCGACGCCTGCGACGAAGAGGTGCGCGGGCTGGCCGAGACCGCCGCGCTGCTCGGCGAGGCGGCCGCCCGGACCCCGCCGGAGCGGCTGCGCGCCCGGGTCCTGGAGGAGGCCGCCCGCACCCGGCAGCAGGCGCCGTCCCCGCCGCGCCCGGACCCGCCGCGGCCGCGCTGGTGGCAGGGGGGCGGCGGGCTGGTGCTGGCCGCCTGCCTGGTGGTGGTCCTGGTCCTGGCCGGAACGGCGGTGGTCCAGCAGCGGCGGATCGCCGAGCTGGAGCGGACCGAGCGGGAGATGGCGGCGGTGCTGTCCGCACCGGACGCCGACACCGAGTCGGCCTCGCCGGCCCCGGGGGTCACCGTCACCGTCGTCTCCTCGCGCGAGCGGGGCGCGCTGGTGTTCAGCGCACACGGCCTGGAGCGGCTGGAGGATGAGGACTACCAGCTCTGGCTCTCCGACCCGGGGGGCGGCATGCGCTCGGCCGGGGTGCTGGCGGTGGGCCCCGACGCGACGGCCGCGCCGCTGCTCGCCGGCGACCTGGGCGACGCCGTGGGCGTGGCGGTCACGGTGGAGCCGGCCGGCGGCTCCGAGCAGCCCACCGACGAGCCGATGATGTCCATGCCCCTGGAGGGGTGAGGACGCACCGCCGGCGCCGGGCCCTCCCAGCGGAGGCGGCCCGGCGCCGGCGTGCCCCGGCCCGCGCGGCCGAGGGGCGCGGGCCCGTCCGATGCCTCCTCGGCGAAGCGCCCGCCGAACCGGTCCGCCGCCGCCCGGTGCCCCGGCGCGCCGGTGCCCGGACCGCGTCCGGGAGGCCCGTCGAGGGCGGCCGCGTGATCGCGACTCCGCCCGCAGGCGCCCGGAGGCCCCCGGCCGAGACAGGGGCGCCGGGCCCGCGCGGCCCGGACAGGGCTCCTGGAGGCCGCTCCGCCGCATCGGCGCGGCGATGATCGCGGACCCCGGCCGGTGCGCGGCGCCGCCGCGCCTCCCCGGCCCCGCGCGGGGCCGGGAGGGCGGTGAGGAGGCCGGCGGGAGGAGAAGCGCCGCGCCGCCGCCGGCGGGCGCGGCCCGGTCCCGGAGGGACCAATCCGCTCCCCGGGCCGGTTCCGAACCCCTGGTGTGAACGATGTCAGAGATGGGGAGCCGGGGACGGGACCGGCGGAAGGGGCCGGCCCGGGGCCGGGGGACGCCGTCGCGGTCATCGGCTCCGGGATCGCCGGGCTGGCCGCCGCGCACGTGCTGCAGCGGGGCGGGCGGCGGGTCACCCTCTTCGAGGCCGATGCCCGGCTGGGCGGGCACGCGCACACCCACGCGCTGCCCGCCGAGGCCGACGGCACCGGGACGGCCATGGTGGACAGCGGGTTCATCGTGCACAACCGGCGCACCTACCCGAACCTGCTCCGGCTCTTCGCCGAGCTGGGGGTGGCCACCAGGCCGTCCGAGATGAGCATGTCGGTCAGCTGCGCGGGGTGCGGCCTGGAGTACGCCGGCGCGCGCGGAGCGGCCGGCCTCCTGCCCGGTCTCCGCTCCCGGAACCCCGGCTCCTACCTGCGCATGCTCGCCGAGGTCCCGGTGTTCGGCCGAGCCGCCCGCAGGCTGCTGGAGGCGGCGCCGCGGCAGCGCACCGGGGTCCCGGCGGCCGCCCCCGGCGAGCCGACCCTGGGCGGGTTCGCCGCTGCGGCCCGGCTGTCCGGCTACTTCACCGCGCACTACCTGGTGCCCCTGGTCTCGGCGGTGTGGTCCTGCCCGCCCGGCACCGCGCTGCGCTACCCGGCCCGCTACCTGTTCGCGTTCCTGGACCACCACGGCATGCTGGAGCCGGCCGGATCGCCCCGGTGGCGCACGGTCGAGGGCGGTTCGGCGCGGTACGTGGACGCGGTGGCCGCGCGGCTGCACCGGGTGCGGCCGTCCAGCCGGGTGGAGGCGGTGCGGCGCACCGCCGGCGGGGTGCGGGTGCGCGCGGCGGGCCGGCCCGCCGAGGAGTTCGCCGCCGCCGTCGTGGCCGCCCACCCCGGCCAGGCACTGGCCCTGCTGGAGCGGCCGACCCGGGCGCAGCGGGAGGTCCTCGGCGCGTTCCGCTACTCGCGCAACGAGGCGGTGCTGCACGCCGACCCGGGGGTGATGCCGCGGGACCGGCGCGCCTGGGCCTCCTGGAACCACCGGCTGCCGTCCTGCTCCCCGGACGGCGGCCCGGTGCAGGTCAGCTACCACATGAACCGGCTGCAGCGGCTGCCCGGGAGCCGCCCGCACTTCGTCACCCTGAACGCCGCGCCCGGAACCGTGCCCGAGGGGCGCACCGCGGCCCGGATGGTCTACGAGCACCCGGTCTACACCCCGGAGACGCTGGCCGCGCAGCGCCGGCTGCCCGAGGCCGACGACGGGCCGATCGTGCTGGCCGGCGCCTACCACGGGTGGGGGTTCCACGAGGACGGGTGCCGCTCCGGCGCCGCGGCGGCCGCCCGGCTGGGGGTGCGGTGGTGAGCGCGGCCCGCCCCGCCGCGGCGCCGGCGCTGTACGAGGCGACCGTCCGGCACGCGCGCGCCGAGCCGGTCCGGTACGCGTTCGCGCACCGCACCTACTACTGGCTGGTCGACCTGGACGACCTGCCCCGGCTGCCCGCGCCGCTGCGCCCGCTGGCGCGGTTCCGCGCCGAGGACCACGGCGGGGCGCCCGGCGAGCCGCTCCGCGCCGGCCTGGACCGGTTCCTCGCCTCCCGCGGGGTGGACCTGGGCGGCGGCAGGGTGCTGATGCTGGCGCACGCCCGGGTGCTCGGCCACGTGTTCAACCCGCTCACCGTCTACTGGTGCCGGAACGCGGCCGGGGAGCCGGCCTGCACCGTCGCCGAGGTGCGCAACACCTACGGCGAGGGCCACCGCTACCTGCTCTTCCCGGACGGGCGCGGGCGCTGCACCGCCGGCAAGGAGTTCTACGTCTCGCCGTTCAACCCGGTCGACGGGGAGTACCGGCTGGCGCTGCCCGAGCCGGGCGAGCGGCTGTCGATCGGCGTCGCCCTGCACCGCGGGGGCCGGGCCCCGTTCACCGCCGGGGTGCGCGGGGTGCGGGTGCCCGCCGCCCCGCGCGAGCTGCTCCGGCTGGCCGCCCGGCACCCGGTGGCGCCGCTGGCCGGCTCGGCCCGGATCCGGGAGCACGGGGTCCGGCTCTACCTGCGCGGGCTGCCGATCGAACCGCGCCCCGGCCGGCCCCGGGGCGAGACCAGGAGCACGGAAGGAAGGCGACCGACCATGACCACCGACACCGCCCGCCCCGAGGAACGCGCCGCCGGGCCGGCCGCTCCGCGCGGCGCCGGCCCCGACGCCCGCCGCTGGCCGGACGTGGCCCGGACCCCGGCCGCCCCGGTGCGCGGCCGCGCCGCCCGGCTGCTGGCCGGGCGGGCGCTGGCCCGGCTGCCGGTCCGGGTCGAGGTCCCGGGCGGGCGGGCGCCCGCCTCCGGCGGCGGGCCGGACGACCCGGTGCTGGTGCTGCGCCGCCCGGAGGCGTTCTTCGCCCGGCTGGGCCGCTCCGGGCTGATCGGGTTCGGCGAGTCCTACATGGCCGGCGAGTGGGACGCCCCGGACCTCCCCGGGCTGCTGGAGGTGTTCGCCCGCGGCTACGACGGGCTGGTGCCGGCCGCGCTGCGGCCGCTCCGGCACATCGTCCTGCCGCGCCGGCCGGGGAGCGAGCGGAACACCGCCGAGCGCGCCCGCAGCAACGCCGGCCACCACTACGACCTCTCCAACGACCTGTTCGCGCTCTTCCTCGACGAGACGATGACCTACTCGGCGGCGATGTTCGACGGCGGCCCGGCCCGCGGCCCCGCCGACCTGGCCCGCGCCCAGCGGCGCAAGATCGACCGGCTGCTGGACGGCGCCGCCGTGGGCCCCGGGACGCGGCTGCTGGAGATCGGCACCGGCTGGGGGGAGCTGGCGATCCGGGCGGCGCTGCGCGGCGCCGAGGTGACCACGGTGACCCTCTCCGCGGAGCAGCGGGCACTGGCGGCCGAGCGCGCCGAGCGGGCGGGGGTCGGCGCCGCGGTGGACGTGCGGCTGTGCGACTACCGCGCGGTGCGCGGCCGCTACGACGCGGTGGTCAGCGTGGAGATGGTGGAGGCGGTGGGCGAGCGGTACTGGCCGGTGTTCTTCACCGCGCTGGACCGGCTCACCGCGCCGGACGGGCGGGTCGCGCTGCAGTCCATCACCATGGAGCACGGCATGATGCGCGCCTCGCGCAACGAGCGCACCTGGATGCACAAGTACATCTTCCCCGGCGGCCTCATCCCCTCCCCGACCGCGATGCGCGAGCAGATCGACGCGCGCACCGCGCTGCGCGTCACCGGGCGCACCGCGTTCGGCCCGGACTACGCGGAGACCCTGCGGATCTGGCGGGAGTCGTTCGAGCGGGCCGCCGACCGGGTGGAGCGGCTCGGCTTCGACCCGGTGTTCCGCCGGATGTGGCGGCTGTACCTGGCCTACTGCGAGGCCGGGTTCCGCGCCGGGATGATCGACGTCGAGCAGCTGACCATGGTGCGGGAGGCGCGGTGAGCGGGGAGCGGGCGGCGGCCGGCGCGGGCGGGGCCGCCGGGTTCCTGGCCCCGGCCGCCGCGGCGCTCTTCGGCGGCCGGGCGCCGTTCCGGATCCGCGCCTGGGACGGCAGCGAGGCCGGACCGGAGGGGGCGCCGGTGCTGGTGGTTCGGCACCCGGACGCGCTGCGCCGGATCGCCGCCCGCCCCGGCGAACTGGGCGCCGCCCGCGCCTACGTCGCCGGGGAGCTGGACGCCGACGGGGACCTGCTGGAGGCGCTGCGCCGGGTGTTCGCCGCGGTGGAGCGCTCCCCCGCGCGGCCGCCCGGACCGGCCGGGCTGGCCCGGGTGCTCCGCGCCGCCCTGGTGCTGGGCGCGGCGGGCCGCCCTCCGGCGCCGCCGCCCGGCGAGGCGCGGCGCCGGGTCCGGCTGCGCCGCGGCGAGCGCGACCGGGCGGCGATCGCGCACCACTACGACGTCTCCGCGGACTTCTACCGGCTGCTGCTGGACCCGTCGATGGCCTACTCCTGCGCCTACTGGACCTCGGAGGAGCCCGGGTACACGCTGGCCGACGCGCAGCGGGACAAGCTCGACCTGGTCTGCCGGAAGCTCGGCCTGGACCGGGCCGGCGACCCGGAGCTGCTGGACCTGGGGTGCGGCTGGGGCTCGCTGGCGCTGCACGCCGCCGAGCGGTACGGGGCCCGGGTCACGGCGGTGACCCTCTCGGCCGAGCAGGCCGCGTTCGTCCGCGCCCGCGCCGCCGAGCGGGGGCTGGGCGGCCGGGTCGAGGCGGTGCACGGCCACTGGCGGGACGCGCCCGGCGGCGGCCACCGCGCGATCGCCTCGATCGAGATGGGCGAGCACGTCGGCCGCGGCCGCTACCGGGCGTTCGCCGCCCGGCTGGCGGCCCTGGCCGCGCCGGGCGGGCGGGTGCTGGTGCAGCAGATGTCCCGGCGGGGCGCCCGCCCCGGCGGCGGGCCGTTCATCGAGTCCTACATCGCCCCGGGCATGCACATGCGCCCGGTCGGTGCGACCGTCTCGGACCTGGAGGGCGCCGGGCTGGAGGTGCGCGGCGTGCAGGCGCTGCGCGAGCACTACGTGCGCACCGCCCGGGTCTGGCTGGACGCGCTGGAGGCCCGGGAGGCCGAGGCGGAGGCGCTGATCGGCGCCGAGGGGGTGCGCGTCTGGCGGCTCTACCTGGCGGGCGGTTCACTCGCCTTCGAGCAGGGCCGGATGGGCGTGGACCAGGTCCTCGCGGTGCGCCCCGGCGGCGGGGCGGGCGGGGGGCGGCGGTGAGCGCGGCGTTCCCGGCCGCGGAGTTCGCGGTCAACCTGGGCGGGTCGGCGGTGGCGGTGGCCGCGGTGATGGCGGGGGCCTTCGCCGCGGCGCGCCGGCTCGGCCGGCACTCGGTGGTGGACGTGGCGTGGGGCGCCGCGTTCGCCGCGGTGGCGGCGGTCACCGCGGTGCTCTCCGCCGGGGAGGGCGACCCGCTCCGCACCGGGCTGGCCTGCGGGGCGACGGCGGTGTGGGGGCTGCGGCTGGCGGTGCACATCGCCCGGCGCGACCGGGGCGCGGGCGAGGACCCGCGGTACGAGGCGCTGCTGTCCAGGGCTCCGGGGAGCAGGGACGCCTACGCGCTGCGCACCGTCTACCTGCTGCAGGGGGCGCTGGTCTGGGTCGTCTCGGTCCCGGTGCAGCTGGCCGGCTACGTTCCGGGGCCCGCCGGGTGGGCGGCGCTGCTCGGCGCCGGCGTCTGGGCGCTGGGGCTGGCCTTCGAGGCCGTCGGCGACCGGCAGCTGGCCCGGTTCAAGGCGGACCCGGCCAACCGGGGCCGGCTGATGACGGGCGGCCTGTGGGCGTGGACCCGGCATCCGAACTACTTCGGCGACGCCTGCGTGTGGTGGGGGCTGTTCCTGATCGCGGCGGGCTCCTGGCCGGGCGTGCTCTCCCTGCCCGCCCCGGTCCTGATGACCTGGCTGCTCACCCGCGGCTCCGGCAAGCGGCTGCTGGAGGAGCGGATGCGGGACCGCCCCGGCTGGGCGTGCTACGCCGCCCGCACCCCCGGTTTCGTCCCGCTGCCCCCGGGCTGGAAGCCCCGCCTCCTCGGCCGCGCGGCCCGGTGAGCCGGGGCGCTCCCTCCGCCCCTGCCCGGCCCGGCGGGGAAGGCGGGTCCGGCGCCCCCTGCGGAACCGGCGGCCCGCTCACCGCCGGGGCGCCCGAGGCCCGCCGGCCCCGGGGGCGGGCGGTGCGGGGCGGCGGAACCGCGGCCGCGTCCGCACCGGGCCCTCTCCGTCCGGCCCGCGCGCCGCGGCCCCGCCCCGGGGGCCTGGGGCGGGGCCGCGGTTCCGCGCCGGGGCGCGGTCCGGGCGGCGGTCACTCCGTCGGGCGGGGCTCCGGGCTCCGGCCGCGCAGGAACGGCGGGAGGGGGATCAGCCGGGGCGTCACGGCGGCGTAGTCGGCGTACTCCGCGCCGAGCTCCGCCGTCAGCACGGCCTCCTCCTGGCGGATCCGGTAGGCCAGGCCCGCCGCGACGCCCGCGACGAAGAGCGCCGAGGCCGCGAGGTTGCCGACCAGGGCGAGGTTCAGGACCGAGACCTGCACCAGGGTCGCGAGGTAGAGGGGGTGGCGCACGTGGCCGTAGGGCCCGGTGCGGACCACCCGCTGCCCCGGCGCGACGTGCACGAAGAGCCGGTAGAACCGGCCGAGGGAGTGGATGGACCACACCCGGAAGGCCATCGCGCAGCCCAGGACCGCCACCAGGGCGAGGGCCGGCGGCGCGGTCAGCCGGTAGGAGAAGGCGTCCAGCGGTCCCCCCAGCAGCGGTACCGCGAAGGACAGCAGCGCGGCGCCCCCGATCGCGGTGAAGAGGAACACCAGGCTCCCGCGGTCCCGCCGCGTCCCCGACGGCCGCTCGCCCCGCAGCCGCGACTGCAGCACGGCCTCGATCGGGAACCAGGCCAGGAAGACGGCGAGCACCACCCAGCTCAGCCAGGTCATGTCCGCCGCCCCCCTCGGTGCGGCGCCCGGCGGGGGCCCGCCGCGGCGCCTCTCCGCCGAGCGGCCTCCTCCCCGGGGCCTTCCCTCTCCCGGGCGGCCGGCCCGTTCTCGGACGATTTCCCCATGTTCACCCTTTCACTGCGGAGAACCGCGCCGGTTCCGAAATGCACCGCGCGGGCGCCCTGCGCGGAAGGGGCGCCCGGACGCGGCGGTTGATTTCCCGGTCCGGCCGCCCCAAACGCGAATCCCCTTTCCGCTCGCACCTTGGTCCGGAATGCGGCCCGCATTCCGTCCCGGAACGGTGGGTTCGCCTGTTTCGAGGGCCCGGGGAGCGCGTTCTCCCACCGGTTTCAGGACGGGCCGCAACCGGGGCCGGGGCACGGCCGCGACCCCGCGGGCCGGGGCCGCCGGGGCCACCGGACGGCGGGGCGGACCCGACGGAGCCTCCCTGTTCGGAGGAGGTCGGACCGCTCCGCCCCGGCCGCGCCCTCCCGGGCGGGGAACGGTGCGCAGGACGCCGGGTCCGAAACACCGGGACCGGCTCTCCCCGCGGCGTCCGCCTCCGGACGGCACAGGCCGATTTCCTCCCGGAGCGCACCGGAAAACCGGAAATTCCGGAATGGGAAAAGGGTCGGCCGGGGCCGCACGGCACCGGAATGCGCGGAAACGACCGGTGGCGAACCGGCCCGAAAAGGAAACCTTCTGCGTTCACTTCACCGCGCGTAGTAGTGTCCGTTCGCGTGCGGCCCGCGGGCCGCCGCGACCAGAGGAATTCGGAGGACTGGCGATGGGGCCGAGAACGGCGGGCGGACCGGAGCTCTACCGGGCCGAGGGCTGGTGGCGCGCCGAGCTCCTGGACGACCTGGTGCTGCGGCACGCCTCGGACGGGGCGGCGGGCGCGGACCGGCCCGCGGTCGCGGGGCCGCGCCCGCTGACCCACCGGGGGCTCGCCGCGGCCGTCGACTCCGCGGCCGGGCGCCTGGCCGGGCTGGGCGTGCGGGCCCCCGGCCCCGTCCTCGTGCAGCTGCCCAACGGCCCCGAACTGCTCGTCCTCACCCTCGCGCTGATCCGGGCCGGCTGCCCGCCGATCCTGGCCCACCCCGCCCTGCGCGAGCACGAGCTGGAGCCGGTCGTCGCCGACCTCGCCCCGGTGGCGGCCGCGGTCCCGGCCGCCACCGGGCGCACCGACCACCCGGCCATGCTGCGCGGGCTCCTCCGGGACCGCCCCGGTCCGGGCGCCGTCCTGGTGCTCGGCCCCGGCGAGCGGCGCCCCGGCGAGGCGGACCTCGCCGCGCTGTGCGCCCCCGGCCGCGCCCCCGGCCGCCGCCCGCACACCGCCCGCCCCGGCGACACCGCCCTGTACTTCCTGTCCAGCGGCACCACCGGGCCGCCGAAGCCCATCCCCCGCACCCACGAGGCGCTCGGCTCGGTGCTCCGCGCCGCCGCCGGGGCGGCCGGCCTCGGCCCGGACTCGGTCTACCTGGCCGCGCTCCCCGCCACGCACAGCTTCACCTGCGCCCACCCCGGGATGCTCGGCGCGCTGGCGCGGGGCGGCTCCGTCGCCTTCGCCGGGACCGCCGACACCGACGCGCTGCTGGAGCTGGCCGAGCGGCACCGCGCCACGCACACCGCCCTGGTGCCCACCCTCGCCGAGCAGCTGGCCTCCCGGGCCGCCGCCTCCGGCGCCGCACCGCGGTCCCTGCGGGCCGTGCAGGTCGGCGGGGCCCGGCTGGCCCCGGAGACGGCCCGCCGGATCAGGGCGGAGCTGGGCTGCCGCGTCCAGCAGGTGTACGGGATGAGCGAGGGGCTGCTGACCTTCACCCGCCTCGGCGACCCCGAGGACGTCACCGACCTGACCCAGGGCCGCCCGGTCGCCCCCGGCGACGAGCTGCTCGTCGTCGGCGCGGACGGCCGCCCCGCCGCCCCCGGCGAGCAGGGCGAGCTGTGGACCCGGGGGCCGAGCACCATCACCGCCTACGCCGGCCGCGCCGCCGGCGAGCCGGGCAGGTTCGGCCCCGAGGGGCACTACCGCACCGGCGACCTGGTCCGCCTCGACGCCGCCGGGAACGTCTCGGTGACCGGCAGGGTCAAGGACGTCATCAACCGGGGCGGGGAGAAGATCGCCGCCGACGACCTCGAATCCGTGCTCACCCGCCACCCGGGGGTGCGCGCGGCCGCCGCGGTCGGCTTCCCGCACCCCCTCTACGGGGAGGGGGTGTGCGCCGTCGTCGTCCCCGGCGGCGACCCGCCGGACGGCGCCGCACCGCTCACCCTGCGCGGCCTGCGCGCGTTCCTCAGCGGCGAAGGGGTGGCCGCCTTCAAGCTCCCCGACCGGGTGGTGCTCCTCGACGCCCTGCCCGCGATCGGGATCGGCAAGGTCGACAAGGAGGCGCTCCGGCGCCTGGCCGCCGACCGCACCGCCGGTCCCGCCCGGACCGGCTGAACGCCGGCCCCGATCCGACCGCGGCGCGGCGGAGCCGGCCCCCTCCGCGCTCCCCCGCCCGCACCTCCGCCGACACCCCCGCGAGCGGTGCGCACCGCGACCGGCCCGCACCGAACCCGAACGAAAGGGCAGTATGGAACAGTCGCCGACACCCGGGAAGGACGCCGTCGCCGTCGTCGGCGCCTCCTGCCGCCTCCCCGGCGGAATCACCGACCTGGACGGCCTGTGGGCGGCGCTGCGCGACGGCCGCGACCTGGTCACCGAGGTCCCCGGCGACCGCTTCGACAAGGCGTGGTTCCACTCCCCCGACCCCGACCGGCCCGGCAAGAGCTACACCTTCGCCGGCGGGATCGTCGAGGGGATCGAGGAGTGGGACCCCGGCTTCTTCGGCGTCTCCCCCCGCGAGGCCGCGCGGATCGACCCCAAGCAGCGGCTGGCGCTGGAGCTGACCGCCGAGGCCTTCGACGACGCCGGGATCGACCCGGCCGGGCTGCGCGGCTCCGACACCGCGGTCCACCTCGGCATCTACACCCACGCCTTCGGCGCCCTGCAGGGCCGCGACATCGCCTCGATCGACGCGCAGACGAGCATGGGCAGCGCCGGCACCGCGGTGCCCAACCGGGTCTCCTACCACTTCGACCTGCGCGGCCCCAGCACGGTCGTCGACACCGCCTGCTCCTCCTCGCTGGTCGCGGTCCACCAGGCCTGCGAGGAGCTGCTGGCCGGGCGGACCTCCCTGGCGCTGGCGGGCGGGGTCAACACCCTGCTCGACCCCTACGAGTACGTGATGTCGTCCAAGGCCCGGATGCTCTCGCCGACCGGCCGCTGCCGCACCTTCTCCGCCGCCGCCGACGGGTTCGCGCGCGCCGAGGGCGGAGGGGTGCTCCTGCTCAAGCGGCTCTCCGAGGCGGTCGCCGACGGCGACCGGGTGCACGCGGTCGTCCTGGGCAGCGGCACCAACTGCGACGGGCGCACCCCCGGCCTGGCCCACCCCGGCCGGGACGCCCAGGAGCGGCTGCTGCGGGAGGTGTACGCGCGGGCCGGCGCGGCCCCGGACGACCTCGCCTACCTGGAGGCGCACGGCACCGGGACGCCCGTCGGCGACGCGGTCGAGTGCACCGCGATCGGGACCGCGCTGGGGGTGCGCCGCGCACCGGGCGCCCTGCTCCCGGTGGGCTCGGTCAAGACCAACCTGGGCCACCTGGAGGCCGCCGCCGGGGTGGCCGGCCTGCTCAAGGCGATCGCGGTGCTGCGCCACCGGGAGATCCCGCCGTCGCTGCACGCCGAGACCCTCAACCCCGCCATCGACTTCGACGGGCTGGGGCTGCTGCCGGTGCGGGAGGCGCGCCCGCTGGGCGGCGGGGAGCGCCCCCTGGTGGGGGTGAACTCCTTCGGCGCCGGCGGCGCCAACGCCCACGTCGTGGTCGGCCCGCACCCGGCCGGGGACCCGGAGCGCGGCGCCCCGGCCCCGGCCGGGCGGCTGCCGGTGGTGGTCTCCGGCCACACCGAGGAGGCGCTGCGGCAGGCGGCGCGCGCCCACGCCGACCGGCTGCGCTCCGCCGCCCCGGCGGACTTCTACGACCTGGCCCGCACCGCCTCGGTGCGGCGCGGGCGGCACCGGCACCGCGCCGCCGTCCTGGCGGCGGGCCCGGCCGAGGCCGCCGGCCTGCTGGAGGCGGTCGCCGACCGGGAGCCCGGCGCCGGCGGGGCGGTCGCGGCCGCCTCCGGCGGGGGCGGGGCGGCCTTCGTCTTCTCCGGGAACGGCGCGCAGTGGGCCGGCATGGGCGCCGGCCTGCTCGACTCCGAGCCCGCGTTCCGGGAGGAGGTGGAGCGGGCCGACGCCGCGCTCCGCCCGCACCTGGGGTGGTCGGTCGTCGACGAGCTGCGCGCCCCCGCGGAGCGGTCCGCCCTGGCGCGCACCGAGGTCGCCCAGCCGGCCCTGTTCGCGGTCCAGGCCGGCCTGGTCGCGGCCCTCGCCGAGCGGGGCGTCCGCCCGGCGGCGGTGGCCGGGCACAGCGCCGGCGAGGTCGCCGCGGCCTACGCCTGCGGCGCGCTCGACCTGGACTCCGCCGCGCGGGTGATCGCCGAGCGGAGCCGGGCGCAGGGCCCCACGGCGGGCGCCGGGCGGATGGCCGCGGTGGGCCTGTCCCCGGCCGAGGCGGAGAAGGAGATCGCGCCGTTCCGGGGCCGGCTGGAGATCGCCGGCGTCAACGGCGACGCCGACGTCACCCTGGCCGGGGAGGCCGCGGCCCTGCGCGAGCTGGGCGAGCGGCTCGCGCTGCGCGGCGTCTTCCACCGCGAGCTGGACCTGGACTACGCCTTCCACAGCCGGGCGATGGACCCGGTCCGGGCCGGCCTGCTGCAGGCGCTGGAGGGCCTGGCCCCGCGCACCCCGCACACCCCCATGGTCTCCACCGTCACCGCCTCGCCGCTGGAGGAGGGCGAGCCGGGCGCCGCCTACTGGTGGCGGAACGTGCGCGAGCCGGTCCTGTTCGCCCAGGCCGTCCGGGAGCTGGCGGCCGGGGGGCGGGACGTGTTCCTGGAGGTCTCCCCGCACCCGGTGCTGGCGGGCTACCTGCGCCGCGCGGCCGGCTCCGGCCGCGGGCGGGCCTCGGTGCTGACGACGCTGCGCAAGCCCTCCCCGGGCGAGGCCGCGGACGAGCGGGGCGCCGTCGACTCCGCCGCCTGCCGGGCCATCGCCGCGGGGGCGGCCGACCTCTCGGTGTTCTTCCCCGGGCCGGGGCGGGTGGCCGACCTGCCGTCCGTCCCCTGGCAGCGGGAGCGGCACTGGAACGGGTCCGGGGACTGGTGGGCGCCGCTCACCGGCGGCGGCCGCGGCCCCTACGAGCACCCGCTGCTCGGCCAGCGCGTCCCCGGCCCCGACCCGGCCTGGCTCGGCGAGGTGGAGCCCGCCCGCCTGCCGTGGCTGGCCGACCACCGGGTGGGCGGCGCGGTGGTGATGCCCGCCGCCGCCTTCGCGGAGATGGCGCTGGCCGCGGGGCGCCGCGCGCTCGGCGGCCCCGCCGAGGTCGCCGGCCTGGACATCCGGCGGATCCTCTCGCTGCCCTGGGAGGACCCGGCGATGGACGTGCGCACCCAGGTGTCGGTGCCCGCCGCCGGGGCGCTGCGCATCTCGGCCCGGACCGGCGAGGACTGGCAGCTGCACGCCGAGGCCCGGATCCGGCCGCTGGCGGGGGAGGCCCCGGAGCCGCTGGACGCCGCCGGGCTGCGCGCCCGGTGCGGACCGGAGCACGGCACCGGCGGCCACTACGCCCGGATGGAGGCGTCGGGGATCGGCTACGGCCCCGCGTTCCGCCCGCTGCGCCGGCTGCACGCGGACGGCGGGGAGGCCGTCGCCCGCTACGAGACCGACGGCGCGGCCGGGTTCGAGCTCCACCCGGTCCTGCTGGACGGGGTGCTGCAGACCACGGCGGCGCTGCACGGCGGCGGCCCGGACGCCGACGCGTTCCTGCCCGACGCGATCGGCGCGGTCCGCCGGTGGCGCCGCCCGGCCGCCTCCGGGTTCATCCGCACCCGGCTGCGCGAGGCCGGCCCCGACGAGATCGTCTGCGACATGGTCGTCACCGACGAGGACGGCGCGGTCTGCGTGGAGGTCGAGGGGTACCGCGGCCGGCGGTTCCGGGCCGGCACCCGCCGCCCGTCCGTCTACGCCTCCCGGCTGCGCGCCGCCCCGAGGGGCCCGCTGCCGGCGGCGGCGCTGCCCGGCCCCCGGGAGCTGGCCGAGGCCGCCGCGCCCCGGATCGAGGAGGCCCGCCGGGCCTGGCTCCGCGACGGCGGCACCGCCTCCGACGCCGCGGCCCTGACCCTGACCGGCCACTACGCGGCCCGGACACTGGCCGAACTGGCCGGGGGCACCGAGCCGTTCGGCACCGACGACCTGGTCGCCGCGGGGGTGCTGCCGCGCCACACCCGGCTGGTCCGGCTCCTCGCCTCGGTGGCGGAGGACGAGGGCCTGCTGGAGGACGTATCCGGCGACGGCGGCCCGCCGCGCTGGCGGGTGCGCGGGGCCGCCGACCCGGAGCGCGTCATGGAGGAGACCGGGCGCGCCTGGCCCGAGTCCGCCCCGGCGCTCCTGCTGCACCAGCGGTGCGGCCGGCGCCTCGCCGAGGTGCTGCGCGGCGAGCTCGACCCGGTGCAGCTCGTCTTCTCCGACTCCGGATCCCGCCTGGCCCAGTACGTCTACGACTCGCTGCCCTACGCGCGGGCGGCCAACCGGTACTCCGCGGCGGCGGTCGCCGCGCTGGCCGAGCGCTGGCCCGCCGACCGGCCGCTGCGCGTCCTGGAGGTCGGCGGCGGCACCGGCGCCACCGCCGCCGCGCTGCTCCCGGTGCTGCCGCCGGAGCGCACCCGCTACGTCTTCAGCGACGTCTCGCCCTCCCTGGTGGCCGGGGCCCGCCGCCGGCTGGCCGGCCACGGCTTCGTCGAGTACCGCACCCTCGACCTGGAGGTCCCCGCCGCCGGCCAGGGGCTCGGCGAAGGCGAGTTCGACCTGGTGGTGGCCGCCAACGTGCTGCACACCATCTCCGACCTGCGGGCGGTGCTGCGGAGCCTGGGCGGCGTGCTCGCCGACGGCGGCCGGATCCTCGCCATCGAGCACCACGACGCCGGGCAGCTGGCCCTGGTGTTCGGCCTGCTGGACGGCTTCTGGACCTACACCGACACCGACCTGCGCACCGACTCCCCGCTGCTCTCCGCCCGGGGGTGGGCGGAGGCGCTGGAGTCCTCCGGCTTCGAGGAGCCGGTCCGGCTCGGCGGTGAGGGCGACGAGCCCTCCTCGGCGATCCTGGCCCGGCGCGCCGCCCGCCCCCGCCCGGTGCGGGCCCCCGCCCCCGCCTTCGGCGGCGCCCGCTGGCTGGTCGCCGCCGAGCCCGGCGCCGGCCCGCACGCCGAGGCGCTCACCGCGCACCTGGCCGCGGGCGGGGCCGACGCCGTCCGGGCCGGCCTCCCCCGGGACCCGGCGGAGTGGGCCGGCCTGCTGGGCGAGGGCACCCCTCCCGAGGTCGTGCTGCTGCTGGGCGGAGACGGGGAGGCCGGGGACGCGGCGGACGGGGTGGAGACCGCGGTGCGGCGCATCGCCGCGCTCCGCGCCCTGGTCTCCGCGCTCGACGGCCTCCCCGAGCGGCCCCGGGTGTGGGCGGTGTCCCGCCCCTCCGGCGCGTTCCCCGCCCCGGAGCGGTGCACCGCCCCGGAAGACGCCGCCACCTGGGGTGTCGCCCGGGTGCTCGACGGCGAGCGCCCCTGGCTGGACCTCCGGCACGTCTCGCTGCCCCGGACCGCCGACCCCGGCGCCGACACCGCGCCCCTCGCCGCCGAACTGGCCGACCCCGGGGAGGAGGACGAGGTGGTGCTGAGCGGACCGGGCCGGTTCGTCCCCCGGCTCGCCCCGCTCCCCCCGGCCGCGGAGCGGACCGGTGCGGGCGGGCACTGCGCCCTGCGGCTCACCGACCCCGGCCCCTCCCGCCGGCTGGAGTGGGTCCGCTCCCCCGCCCCGGTGCCGGAGGCCGGCGAGGTCCTCATCGGCGTCCGGGCGGCCGCGGTGACCGGGCGGGACGCGGCGGAGGCGCTGGGCGAGGCGCCCGCGCGCCCTGCGGACGGCGGCGGGTACGCCTCGGGGTACGCCTGCGCCGGCGTGGTGGAGGCGGTCGGCGGCGGCGTCGAAGGGCTCGCCCCGGGCGACCGCGTCTACGCCCTCGCCCCGGGCGCCTGCGCGGCCCGGGTGCGCGCCCGCGCCGGCCTGGTCGGGCGGATCCCCGAGGGCATGCGGTTCACCGAGGCCGCCACCCTCCCCGCCCACCTGGCCGCGCAGTACGGGCTGGAGCACCTGGCCGGCCTCGCCGAGGGCGAGGTGCTGCTCGTGCACGGGGACGGCGGGGGCGCGGCGGCCGCGGCCGTCGCCCACGCCCGCCTCGCCGGGGCGCGGGTCATCGCCACCGCCGAGCACCCCAACACCCGCGACCTGCTGGGCATGCTGGGGGTGGCGGACGTGCTCGACACCGGCGACCCGGCCCTGGGCCGCAAGGTGTCCGCGCTGACCGGGGGCCGCGGCCCCGACGTGGTGTTCAACTCGGCCGCAGGCGGCGCCGCGGGGGCCGCCCTGGAGCTGCTGCCCCCGGGCGGCCGGTTCGTCCAGGCGGCGCACGGCCCCGCCCGGTCGGCGCCGGTCCCGCCGCTCCACGGCGAGCTGGTCTTCGCCTCGGTGGACGCGGTGCGCATGGCGGCCGAGCGCCCCGACGCGGCGGCCGGGCACTTCGCCCGGCTCGCCGAGCGGGTCGCCTCGGGCGCCTACCGCCCGCTGCCGCTGGAGCTGCACGGCCCGGACGGGGCGGACGGGGCCTACCGGGCGCCGCGCGCGCCCGAGGCCGCCGGGCTCCCGGTGCTGGACCTGGAGGAGCCGCCCGCCGCCCTCCGCCCGCACCGCCCGGCCTCCTTCGACCCGGCCGGCTCCTACCTGGTCACCGGGGGGACGAGCGGGCTCGGCGCGGCCACCGCCCGCTGGCTGGCCCGGCGCGGCGCGCGCCGCCTGGTGCTGGCCAGCCGGCGCGGACCGGCCGCCGAGGGCGTCCCCGGCCTCCTGCGCGACCTGGCGGAGCTGGGCGCGGAGGCCTCCGCGCACGCCCTGGACGCGACCGACGCCGAGGGCGTCCGGTCGCTGATCGCCGGGCTGGCGGAGGAGGGGCGCCCGCTGCGCGGCGTGGTGCACGCCGCGATGGTCCTGCACGACGAGCCGTTCGAGGAGGGCGACGACGAGCGCACCCGGGCGGTGCTGGCGCCGAAGCTGGGCGGCGCGCACGTCCTGGACCGGGCCACCCGCGGCCTGGACCTCGACCTGTTCGCGGTCTACTCCTCGGTGACCTCGGCCGTGGGCAACCTGCACCAGGCGGCGTACGCGGCGGCCAACGCCGCCGCCGAGGCCGTGGTCCGCGCCAGGCGGCGGGCCGGGCTGCCCGGCCTCGCCGTGCAGTGGGGCGGCGTCGACGGCGTCGGCGCCCTGGCCCGGGAGGGCCTGGGCGAGGCCCTCGGCCGGCGCGGCATGGCCCCGATCAGCGCCGACCAGGCGTTCGCGGCGCTGGAGGGGCTGCTCGACCGCGGCGCCGAGGTGGCCGCGGTGCTGCACGCCGACTGGGCCCGGGTCGCCGAGTCCCGGCCCTATGTCGCGGAGCGCCCGCGGCTGCGGCACCTGGTCCCGGAGTCCGCCGCCTCCGACGCCACCGCCCTGGAGAGCGCCCGGCGGCGGCTCGCGGAGGCGCCGCCGGAGGAGGCGGCGGAGGCCGCCGAGGAGATGCTCACCCGCGTGGTGGCCCGGGTGGTGGGCGCGCCGCGGAGCGGGATCGACCGCGGCCGCACCCTCGACCACCTGGGCATCGACTCGATCATGGCGACCGAGCTGCTCGGCGCGATCCGCAAGGAGTTCGGCTGCGACCTGGCGCTGGTGGAGATCGCGTCCGGCCCGTCCGTCAGCGAGCTGGCCGGGCGGGTGCTGACCCGGCTGCGGTCCGAGGGCGGTGCGGCGCGGTGAGGCTGCACACCCGCACCTGGGGGGAGGGGGAGCGGACCGCGCTGCTGGTGCACGGGTTCGCCTCCGACTCCGCCACCTGGGAGCGGACCGCCGGGGCCCTCGCCGGCCTGGGGTACCGGGTGGTCGCGCCCGACCTGCGCGGGCACGGTGAGAGCCCGCGCGGCTACTACAGCCCGCGGGCGCTCGCCGGCGACCTGGCGGAGACGCTGCCCGCGGGGGCCGACCTCGCGCTGGGGCACTCGCTGGGCGCGGCCGTCCTCGGGCTCGCCGCCGCCGACCTCCGCCCGGCCCGGCTGGTCTACGCCGAGCCGTACTGGGGGGTGCGGGCCGTCGCGGAGCTCCCGGACCCCCGGTCGGCGGCGCTGCTGATGGGCGTCTCCGCCGAGGAGATCGCCGCCCGCCACCCGGGCTGGTCCCGGGGCGAGGTGGAGGCCGAGGCCCGCGCCCGCGCCCGCTGGGACCGGCGGACCATGGTGGACCTGCACGCCTTCGACATGCCGGCGCTGCCGGAGGAGGCGGAGGTGCCCGGCCTCATCCTCCTCGCCGAGCGGCAGGGGATGATCCCGGACATCGACGAGGAGGCCGCCCGGGCGCGCGGGTTCGAGGTGCGCACCGTCGCGGGGGCGGGCCACACGCTGCACCTGGACGCGCCGGCCGGGTTCGCCGCGGTGCTGCGGTCCTGGCTGCTCGGGACCGAGGGGGCGGGGGCCGCCCCGGCGGCCTCCGGCGCGCAGGGAGTACAGGGAACACCGGAGAACGGGAAATGAGGAGGACGGATTGCCCGCCGACGCGGTACCGCTGAAAGCGCGCCTGGCCGCGATGCCCGACGCCGAGCGGGAGCGGCTGCTGCTGGACGTGGTGGTGGAGTGCACGGCCGCCGTGCTCGGCCACCCCGACGTCCGCGACCTGGAGCCCGACATGGAGTTCGCCGAGGCCGGGGTGGACTCCATCGCCGCGGTGGAGATCCGCTCGCGGATCTCCGCCCGGCTGGGCGCACCGGTCCCCCGCACCGTGCTGGAGGCCGCCCCGACCTTCGCCGAAGCGGCCCGCGCCCTGCTGCCCCTGTCCCGGGGGCCGCGGGGCTGACCCGCCGCCGGGGACGCCCTTCCCGGGGCTCCTCCGCGGCGCCGGCCTCCGCAGCCGCGGCCCCGCCGAACGCTCGGCGGGGCCGCCGAAGGAATCGGGACCGCCGGGGAAGGAGGCCGTGCGGCCGGCGCCCGATGGGACGCCGGGCGCCGCTCCGGGCCCTTGGCCGCCCTCCCCTCCGCTCCGGCGGCGGAGGGCGGGGACCGCCCGGCCGCCGATACCGTCGCCGCAGACGATGACGAGGAGGAGCATGTCCGTTTCCGAGCAGCCCGGCCCGGTGTGGGCGAGGGTGCCGATGTCGCTGACGGCCGCCGTCCCCGAGGGCGCCGGCCACGAGCCCCTCGCCGTGCTCCTCGCGGACGCGGTGTCGGCGGTGGAGCGGATCCCGACCGGAGAGGTCTACCCGGGGCGGGCCGAGGTGCTCGTGCCGCCGCCGCACGCGCGCCCCTGCGGGCCCGGCCCGGCCATGCGGCGGGGGGCGGGCCGGCACGGGTCCGTCGTCACGGTGCTGCTGTGGTGCTGGGCGGAGCGGCGGTGGAACGCGGGGGAGGCCTCCGCCGTGCTGGCCGACTTCCACCGGGTCTTCGCCGCCGCGCTGGCCCGGACCTGGCCGGGCGGTCCGGCCTGGTCTCCGCTGGGCCTCCCGGCCGACCCGGTGCTCCTGGAGGCGGCGGCCCGCACGGGGGTCGTGGTCCGCGCCCGGGAGTCCGCCGGGGCCTCCCTCCACCCCTCGCGGTGACGGCGGCGCGAGCGCCCGCGCACACGGGGAAGGGCCGCCCGGGGGCGTCCCCGGGCGGCCCTTCCCCAGCGGTGCCGCTCAGCCGACGCCGAGCAGCGAGGCGCTGCTCCTGCCGAACATGTAGTCCTGGACGGCCCTGTTGAACTCATTGACGGAGAGGTAGCCGTTGTGGTCCAGGTCCAGCTCCTGGAAGACCTCCGCGGGGTGGGCGCCGTCCACCCCGACGGCGTCGGCCCACTTCTGGAACTCCTGCTGGCTGATCTTGCCGTCGTCGTCGGTGTCCAGCAGGCTCCCGACCGCTTCGACGACCGGCATCACCGCATAGGCGAAGCCGCTGTCGCCCCGGTCGATGATCGACCGCTCGGCGAGCTGGAGGAACTCGTCCTTCGTGATCCGGTCGCTGCCGACCTCCCGGGAGATGCCGTTCCACATCTCGTGGTAGGCGCGGGCGAGCGCCTGCCCCTTCGCGCTGCCCTGCTCGCCGAAGACCTGAGCGACCCGCTGCGCCTCGGCCTCGAGGTCGGAGTGGTCGATGGTCCCGTCCCCGTCCTTGTCCCAGAGCTCGAAGCGCTTCTCGAAACGGGCCTTCTCCTTGGCACCCAGCATCGGCTACCCCCTGTTGTTCAGAATTGAATGTCCATGAAGAGAATCTCCGCCCGCCCGGTCTCCGGCGAGCGGATTCGCGATGGATAAGTTACCGCAGCCCCCACTCGAATAAACCCCATCCGCAGCCACCATTCGAAGGTTTTAGCAGACCGACCGCCACCCCGCCTCCGATTCGGACAATAAAACCCCAGAACCACGCAAGCGGTGACATGCAACGGATGCGAACCATCACCCCTTTCCGCCTTGCTTCAATCCGGCGGCCCGCAAAGCAGGGGCGATCACCGCTTAAAAATTCGGTACGCCCCATGCGGCGGCCGCAAATTAGACGGAGTCGGAAAATGACCGCATCGACCGGAGAGGAAGCGACATCGCCGCCTATCACATTTCGAATCAGGGACACATCCGATCCGTTTTCCCTGCAGACGTGAGGCCTGCCGGGGTTCTGCGGAAGTGCGGCGGAGCCCCCGCGCCTCCCGAAGCGGACCCGGCCGCACGGGCCGGGCGGTCCGCGCGGTCGGGGATACTTGGTAGCCGGTTCGGCTCGGGAGCGGGGAGGCTGCGGACGGGATGCGCTCGGCTGTTCGGCCGGGGGTGCGCGCGGCGGCCCTCGCGGCCGCGGTGGCGGCGGCCGCCGCCCTGGGATTCCACGCACCGGGCCCCGAAGAGGTGCGCGCCTGGATCGAGGCGGCCGGGCCGGCCGCGCCGGCGGCCTACCTGGCCTGCTACGTCGCCGCGGCGCTGGTGTACGTGCCGCGCCCGGCGCTGAACGCGGCGGCCGGGGTGCTCTTCGCACCGTGGCTGGGCGTGCCGGTCGCGCTGGCCGGAGGGGTCGCCGCCGCCCTGGTCCAGTTCTGGCTCTCCCGGTTCCTGGCCCGGGACTTCGTGGCGGCGCGGCTGCCCCGCCCGGCGGCCGAGCGCCTGGACCGGCTCGCCGAGCGGCACGGCCTGCTCGCGGTGGTCCAGCTCCGGCTGCTCCCGGTGCTGCCCTTCTCCGCGGTCAACCACGGCCTCGGGCTGACCTCCCTGGGGGCCGTCCCGTTCGCCGTCGGGACCGCGGTGGGCGGCCTGCCCGCGACCGCGGCCCTGGTGCTGCTCGGCGACGCGGCCGCCGACCCGCTCTCCCCCGCCTTCCTGGCCTGCGCCGCGCTGTTCGCGGTGCTGTGCGCGGCAGGCTTGGCGGTGCGCCGGTGGCGGCCCCGCTCCGCGTACCCGGAGGCCGGTCGGCCGGGCGGCGCTCCGCCCCGGGAGGGCCCCGCCGGCGCTCCGGAGCCGGAAGCGGCCTCCGCCCCTCCGCGCTGATCCCGGCGCCCCGCCGCCCTGGAAGCGCAGAGGCGGCGGGGCACCAGGCCCGCCGGGAGCTCAGCCCGCGGCGCGGGCGGCCCGCCACTCCGGGGCCAGCACCGCCCAGACCTCGGTGTCCTGCCGGACCCCGCGGTACGGGGAGTTCTCCCGCAGCACCCCCTCGCGGACCATGCCGAGCCGCTCGGCCACGCTGATGCTGGGCTTGTTCTCCGGGGCGACCATCCACTCCACCCGGTGCATCCCGCGCTCCTCGACCGCCCAGTCGATGATCACCCGCAGCGCGCGGGTGACCAGGCCCCGGCCGGTGGCGGCCGGCTCCAGCCAGCAGCCGGCCTCGCAGGTCCCCTGCTCCGCGTCGAAGACCCGGAACAGAACCCCGCCGACGAGCCTCCCGTCCAGCCGGATGCCGTACAGCCGGCCGGTGTCGGCGGCGGCCTTGTCCGCGTAGGAGCGCAGCCAGGCCCGCGCCGACTCCAGGTCTGCCACCGCATCGGGGAGCCCGACGTAGCGGCCGATGTGCTCCCGGCCGCGGTCCATGTGGGCCAGCAGCTCCTCGGCCTGCCAGGGCTCCAGGGGCCCCAGCTCCGCCCCGTCGCCCAGGGGAATGGCGAACATCATCGTCCTCCGCGGGTGGTCGTCTCCGGTGGACGGATCCTCCCACGCCCTCCGGGCGCCCCCGGCGGCCGACCCCGGGGAACCGCAGGACCGCACCGCTCCCCGGGGGAAGGCGGGCCCCGGGGGGGAAGGCGGGCCCCGCCCCGGGCCCGCAGCCGGGGCGCCGGCGCCCCACGGAGCCAGGGGTCAGACCAACAGCGACGGCGCGGGTAGGGACGAGGCGGCAGGCCTCGCCCGGGTGCAGCGTCTCGCGGAGCGAAGGTTCAGGCGAGCGGCGACGGCGCAGGCAGGGGCAGGGCACAGGTGTCGCCCGGGCGCGGCGCCTCGCGGGGCCGGGGTTCAAGCGGGCGGCGAGGGCGGGAGTGGGCCGGGGCGGCGTTCACCGGTCCCCGCCCAGGCGCCCGGCTGGGAAGCGCTGTTCCGGCGGCGGGTCCGGGCCCGCCTCACCGGTGGAGGGGGTTGTGTCCGCTGTGCCGGATCGCCGGCGGGGATCGGGCAGGCCGGGGGCGCCCTGCACACCTCCGCAGCAGGCTCAATGACATCTACCAGCGAGTAGTAAGCCCTGAACCCCCACCGCCCCCTCACTGGTCACTCAGAGTGGCCGAAGCGGGGCCCGCCGGGAGGACGAATGCGACATCCCGCCCCCGCGTCTCCCCTGTCCGGGTTCCGGCCCTCCGGTTCGTGCTCTTGCGGGCCGCTCGAACCCGCGATCACCGGCCCGAACGGGGCGATCCGGGTCCTCGGGGGCCCGATCCGGCCCGGGATGCGCGCCCGGGAATCACCGGGGTGCTCTCGCGGTGCGCAGGCCGCCCCCCACCACCGTCACCGTCCGTATTCACCCAGGTCAGGGCGGTGCCGGTGATCGCCGGGCGGCCCGCCCCACCGCCGGGGCGACGCGGGAACGGCGAACCCGCCCCCCACTCGCCCCACCCGCCGCGACCGCCCTGCCGCACACGATCCGCCGCCCCCGGCCCGCTCCCGCCCTCGCCGCCCGCCTGAACCTTGGCCCCGCGAGGCGCCGCGCCCGGCCGAGACGCCCGGCCCCGTACCTTCTTCTGCCGTCACCGCCGGTCTGAACCTTCACTTCGCGGGGCGCCGCGCCCGACCGACCGGCCGGCACGCCCCTTGGCCTCGCCGCCAGTCTGAACCCTCACCCCGTGGGACGCCACACCCGGGCGACCGTCTCCACCCCGCCCCTGCCTGCGCCGTCGCCGCCTGCTTGAGCCTTCGCTCCGTGGGGCGCCGCGCCCGGCAGGGGCGCCCGCCCCGCCCCCCGCTTCCGCCGTCGCCGCCCGCATGAACCCCCGTGCCGCGGGGCCGCCGGGTCACGGCCGGATCCGGTCGGCGAACCAGTCGGTGACGAAGTCGCGGAAGCGGCGGGCCGCCGCGGAGAGGTAGGCGTCCCGGTGCCAGGCCAGGGTGAGCGTCCGCGCCGCCTCCTCGGTGTCCAGCCGGACCCAGGCGACCTCGGCGCGGGTGGCCGAGTCGCGCGCCATCGCCGGGATGAGGCCGACTCCGAGCCCGGCCTCGATGAGGTACTGGATCGAGCCCGGCTCGTCGCCCTCGCACACGATGTCCGGCGCGGCCCCGGCCCGCTCGAAGAGGCGGTCGCCCAGCTCCCTCGGCCAGTACCCCGGCCTCGGCGCGATGAACGGCTCCCCGTCCAGTTCGGCCACGGAGACCCGGTCCCGGCCGGCCAGGCGGTGGTCGGGCGGGACCGCGAGCAGCACCTCCTCGGTCACCAGCTCCCGGAGTTCCAGCGCGGCCCCCTCCAGGGGCTGGGAGGCGACGCAGAAGTCGACCTCCCGGACCCGCAGCAGCCGCTGCATGGAGTCGGCGCGCGACTGGTAGAGCCGCACCCTGATGCCCGGCTCGGCGGCGCGGAACTCCGACAGCGCGCCGAGCAGGGTCAGCATGGTCTCGGAGGCGAGCGCGACCGTGCCCTCGACCTTCCCCGAGGCGTCGGTCAGCTCGCGGCGCGCGTCGTCCATCTCGCCGAGGATCCGATCCACCCTGCGCAGGAACGCCTCCCCGGACCCGTTCAGCCGGACCTGGCGGCCCCGCCGGTCGAACAGCGGGACGCCCAGGTCGGCCTCGAGGCGGGCGATGCTCCGGCTGAGCGAGGGCTGGGCCACCATCAGCTCCTCCGCCGCGCGGCTGATGTGCTGGTGCCGCGCCACCACCCGGAAATAGCGCAGGGACTGCAGGTCCATCGCCCTCTCTCCCCCTCATGCCCGCCGCGCATATGCACATGACGGAATCGGTCTTGGAAATCATAGGGGATTCCGCTTTAGGGTCGGAACGGCCCGGCCGGGGGAGGCCGGGCCCGCTCCGCTCTCGGAAGCGGAGCCGTTTCCCGCGCCCTTCCGCCGCACCCTGCCGCGCGTCCGCGCACCGGAATGGAAAAAGAAAGGGGGTCCGGCTTGGACGTCGTAGAGCTTTCCCGCCTGCAGTTCGCGGTGACCACGAGCATCCACTGGCTCTTCACCGTTCTCACCCTGGGCCTGGTTCCGCTGGTCGCCGTGGTGCACACGCGGGCCGCCCTGGCCCGGACCCCGGAGAAGCGCGAGCTCTTCGAGCGCATGGCGCGCTTCTGGGGGCAGCTGTACGTCATCAACTACGCCCTGGGAATCGTCACCGGGCTGGTCATGGAATTCCAGTTCGGTTTGAACTGGAGCGGGCTCAGCAAATACGCGGGCAACGTATTCGGTGCGCCTCTCGCACTGGAGACGATGATCGCGTTCTTCGCCGAGTCCACTTTCCTCGGGCTGTGGATATTCGGCTGGGGGCGGCTGCGGCGCGGGGTGCACGCGGCGCTCATCTGGCTGGTCGCGCTGACCGCCTACGCCTCGGCCTACTGGATCATGGTCGCCAACGGGTTCATGCAGAACCCGGTGGGCCACGAGGTCCGCGGCGGCACCGCCTACCTCACCGACTTCGGCGCCCTGCTGTCCAACCCGAACACCCTCGTCGCGCTCGGCCACATCGCCTCGGCGGCGCTGGTCGCCGGCGGCCTGTTCATGGCGGGGGTGAGCGCCTACCACTTCATCCGGCGCACCCGGCACACCGCCTTCTTCCGCGGCTCGCTGCGGCTGGGCGTGGCCACCGCCGCGCTGGCCTCCCTCCCGCTGTACCCCTTCGGGGAGGCCCAGCTCAAGGAGTTCGCCGAGCAGCAGCCGGTGAAGGCCGCCCTCTTCGACGGCGCCCTCGACCGGGCGTCGCGGGCCGCGCTGGAGGCCGCCGGCGGCCACGCCCCTCCCGAGTGGCTGTGGATCCCGGCGAAGGTGATGGTGGACCTGGGCTGGGTGCTGTCGGTCGCGCCGCTGGTCGCCCTGGTCCTGCTCCCCCGCGACCTGCTGGTCCGGTTCCGGCCGACGGCCTGGGCGATGGTCGCGCTGGTCCCGCTGCCGTTCGCCGCCTCGGTCTGCGGCTGGCTGTTCCGCGAGATCGGCCGCCAGCCCTGGCTGGTCTACGGGGAGCTGACCGTGGCCGAGGCGGTCTCCGACGTCTCCCCCGCCGCGGTGCTGGTCTCACTCGTGCTGTTCAGCACGGTGCTCGGGGCCCTCGCGGTCGCCGACTGGGTGCTGATCGCCCGGTCCGCGCACCGGGGGCCGGAAGGGGTGCGGCTCGGCGCCCCCGAACCGGAGCCCGCCCCCTGGGAGGACGCCGTACCCGAATGGCTGGACTCCGGCCCGGACGGCCGGAGCACCGCCGCCACCGCGAGACGAGGGACGTGACGACGCGATGACGCTCGAGACCGCCTGGCTCCTGCTGCTGGGAGCGCTGCTGGCCGGGTACTTCGTCCTCGGCGGCTACGACTACGGGACGCAGATGCTGCTGCCGCGGGGGCCGCGCGCGGCGGCCGGCCGCAGGACGCACCTGGCCGCCCTGGGCCCGTTCTTCCTCGGCAACGAAGTGTGGCTGGTGGCCTTCGCCGGGGTGCTGTTCGGCGCCTTCCCCTTCCTGGAGGGGACGCTGCTGTCCGGGCTGTACCCGCTGCTGGTCCCGCTGCTGGCGGCGCTGGCCGCGGGCAAGGCCGCGGTACTGCTGCGCGGCCGGGCGCACGGCCGCGCAGCCGAGCGCGCCTGGGACGCCCTGGTCGTGCTCGGCGGGGCGGTCCCCGCCCTGCTGTGGGGCGCGGTCATCGGCGTCCTGGTGCAGGGGGTCCCCCTGGCGCCCGGCGGCACCTCGTTCGCGCTCGGCGCCGACCCGCTGCTGGCCCCGGTGGTGGCGGTGTGCGCGGTGCTGTCGGCGCTGCTGTGCGCCGCGCACGGGGCGGCCTTCCTGGCGCTGCGCGCCCGGGGGCCGGCGGCGTCCCGGGCCCGCGCCCTGATGCGGCCGCTGACCGCGGCGGCGCTGGCGGCGGCCGCGGCGGCCGTGCTCGCCGGGGCGGCCGCCGGAGTGGGCAACCCCGCGGCGGCGGCGGCCGTCGCGGTGCTGCTGGCGGCCGCGACCGCGGGCGCCCGCGCCGCCGCCCGCCGCAGGCGCCCGGGGGCCGGCTTCGCCTGCACCTCCGCGGCGATGGCCCTGCTCGCCGTGGCCCCCGGGGTGGCGCACTTCCCCTACGTGCTGGCCTCCTCGACCGGGCCCGGGGGGATGTCCCTCGCCGACGCCGCGGCCGACGGGGCGACCCTGGCGGTGCTGTCCGGGTTCGGCGTCGCGGTGGTCCCGCTGATGCTCGCCTACCAGGCGGCCGGCTGGTGGGCCTTCCGCGGCCGGGTGGACCACCGCTCCCCCTCCTACCTGTGACCGCCCCGGTCCGGCGCCCGGGCCCCCGGGCGCCGGACCGCGTCCTTCCCGCGCCCGCGGAGGAGCCGGGGAGGAGCAGGGAGGCCGGGGCCCGGAGCGCCCGGCGGCCTTTCAGGCGGTGCCGATCCGGGCGGCGATCCCGGTGGCCTTCTCGCCGGTCAGCGGGCCCAGCGGGGTGTACCCGCCGTTCTGGGCGGCCTGGGCGCCCTCCTCGCCCAGGGCGTAGATCCAGAAGTCGCGCAGCGCCGCCCCGGCGCCCCCGTCGTAGCCGCATTCGAAGGCGAACACGTGGGCGATCCGCATGATCGGGTACGCCTCCCCCACGGCCGCGGGGAGGGTCGCCCTGCCGCCGTCCAGCTCCAGCTGCTCGGTGGCCGCCCTCGTGCTGTCGGGGTCCGGGACGACCTGGGAGCCGGAGTCGTTGACGACCGGCAGCACCGCCAGTCCCGCCTCCTCCGCGAAGGAGCCGTTGACGAACCCGATGCCGCCCGGCTCCTCCAGGAGCACCTGGTGGACGCCCTCGTCGCCGGCGGCGGCCACGGACGCGCCGCCCCAGTCGCCCGGGTTCCACCCGGTGTCCCGGGACGCCAGGTACTCGTCGAACACCCGGGCGGTGGAGGCCGTGTCGTCGTGCCGCACCGGGACGATCTCCAGACTCGGCCCCTCCCCGCCCGCCCCGTCCGCGGGAACGGTCCCGGGAAGGCCCGGGTGGTCGAGGTCCTCCCCGCGGTAGAGGCTCGCGAGCCCGTCCGCCGTGAACGCCGTGCCCTTCAGCTCCTCGTTCGCGCTGACCACGGAGACGGCGCCGGTCACCACGGGGAACTGGACGACGGGGCAGCCCCGGGCGGCCTCGGCCGCCTCGACCTCGTCCCCGGTGAGGCCCGCCTCGGCCGCACCGAAGTCGACCTCCCCGTCGACGAACATCTGCGCCCCGGCGCCCGACCCGACGGCGTCGTAGGACGCCTCGACCCCCGGCTGCCGCTCGGCGTAGGCCGCGGCCCACCCCTCGAACGCCGCGGTGAGGAAGGTGGAGCCGGCGCCGTGGAGCGTCCCGGACAGGGTGCCCCCGGCGGCGGGGGACGGCTGCGCGGCGGCCGGGCCGGGCCCGCCGGACCCCCCGCCGTCCCCGCCGCCGAACCGCGCGGCGGCGATCAGTCCGGCCGCGCCGACGAGGGCGACCGAGAGCGCCCCGGCGGTCAGGGCCAGGGGGAGCTTCCAGCGGCGGCCCGAGGGGGCGCCCCCCGGCGCCCCGGGAGGGGCCGGGGCGGGCGGCCGCGTCCCCTGGACGCCGGGCGGGGCGGGCGGCGGCGCCCCTTGGGGCGCGGTCGGGGCGGGCGATCCCGCCTCCCGCCCCTCCCCGCCCCCGTCCCAGTGGGCGCGGATGAGCCCGTCGACGACGGTCGTGTCGTCGGCCCCCGCAGCGGCCTCCGGGCCGGGGCCGGCGACCCGGTGCAGCAGCTCCGCCGCCGCCGGGCGGCGCCCCGGGTCCTTGTCCAGGGCCGAGGCGACCGGCTCCCGCAGCTCCTCGGGCAGCCCGGCCAGGTCCGGCTCCTCGTTGAGGATCCGGTACATCAGCGTCTCGGCCCCGCCGCCGCCGAACGGCGAGCGCCCCGTGGCGGCGAAGGCGACCATCGCGCCCCACGCGAACACGTCGGCTTCGGGCCCGCTGACGCCCCGGTAGCGCTCGGGGCTGAGCCAGCCGGGCGACCCCACCAGGCCGCCGGTCCGGGTCAGGCCGGTCTCGTCGACCGCCCGCGCGATGCCGAAGTCCAGGACCTTGGGGCCGTCCGGGGCGAGGATGACGTTGGACGGTTTGAGGTCGCGGTGCAGGACACCGGCCGCGTGGATCGCGGCGATGGCCTCGGCCATACCCGCCGCGACCACCCTCACCTGCGGCATCGGGATCGCCCCGCCGCCGCGGACGCGCGCGCCCAGGGTCGGGCCGGGCAGGTAGGGGGTGGCGTACCAGGGCTGCCCCGCGCCGGTGTCGTGCGCCAGCACGGGGGCGATGCAGCGCGCCCGGACCCGGCGCATCAGCGCGACCTCGCCGGCGAAGCGGGCGCGGAACTCCGCGTCGCCCGCGTACTCGGGCCGCACGACCTTGATCGCCACCCAGGCCCCGGCCGGGTCGGTCGCCGCGAGGACCACCCCCATGCCGCCCGCCCCGAGCCTGCCGTGCACGGTGAACGGCGGGACCGACCGGGGGTCGGCGGGCTCGGGCGGGGTGAGGCCGGCGGGCGGCCGGAAGGGGTGGGCCATCGGAGTCCTCGGTTGTCGGGGCCCCTCCCCCGGCACGGCACCGGCCGCGCCCCGGGAGGAGGGGAGGAAGGTCGCGCGATCAGGACGCCCCATTCTCCCGAATCGTTCGCTTCTGCCGCACACGCCCTGGTCCGTAGCGGGGCCGGCCCCGTTCTCCTTCGGCGCCGGGGTGCGGCGGCCCGCCCCGTTGATCTTGACGTTGCGGGGGTATCAAGGCGCCCTGATACCCCCGCAGCGTCAAGATCAACGGGGAAACGGGACGGCGGCACCGGCCCGCGGCGGCCGCGCCCCGCTAGGATGCGCCCCTGTCCGGCGGAACAGCACCTCAGCGGGGGGACCGATGAGCACCGAGGGAAGCACCAAAGCCGTGGTCATGGCCTTAGCGGCCAATCTGGGGATCGCGGTGACCAAATTCGCGGCCTACGCGCTGACCGGGTCGTCCTCGATGCTGGCCGAGTCCATCCACTCGGTGGCCGACTCCGGCAACCAGGCGCTGCTGCTGATCGGCGGCAGGCGGGCCAAGCGGCGCGCCACCCCCGACCACCCGTTCGGCTACGGCCGCGAGCGCTACATCTACGCCTTCCTGGTCGCCATCGTGCTGTTCAGCCTGGGCGGGCTGTTCGCGCTCTACGAGGCCTGGCACAAGATCAGCGACCCGCACCCGATCACCGCCTGGCACTGGGTGCCGGTGGTCGTCCTGCTGGTCGCGGTCGCCCTGGAGGCGACGGCGCTGCGCACCGCGGTCAAGGAGTCCAACGCGGTGCGCGGCCGCGCGAGCTGGGTCCAGTTCATCCGCCGCGCCAAGGCGCCGGAGCTCCCGGTGATCCTGCTGGAGGACACCGGCGCCCTGCTCGGCCTGGTCTTCGCGCTGGCCGGGGTGGGCCTCACCCTGATCACCGGCAACGGCGTCTGGGACGGGGTGGGCACCGCCGCCATCGGCCTGCTGCTGGTGGCCATCGCGATCGTGCTGGCCGTCGAGGTCAAGAGCCTGCTGCTCGGCGAGTCCGCCTCCGAGGAGCACGTCCGCCGGATCGAGGCGGCCATCGCCGGCACCGAGGACGTCGACGGCGTCATCCACATGCGCACCATGCACCTGGGCCCCGAGGAGCTGCTGGTCGCCGCGAAGGTCGCGGTCGGCGCCCGGGACGACGCCGGGCGGGTGGCGCGCGCCATCAACACGGCCGAGGCGCGCATCCGCGAGGAGGTGCCCATCGCCCGGCTCATCTACATCGAGCCGGACATCCTGCGCACCGGCCGGGCACCGGCCGCCCCGCAGGACGGCTGACCCTGCCCTGGCGGCCCGCCCGCCTTCCCGGCCGGAGCCGGGTGCGGCAGGCGGGCCGGAGGGAGCCGGTCGGCCCGCCCCGGCGGCCCGGCCTCCGGGGCGGGCCGCCGGGGCGCGGGCTCAGCCCAGCAGGGCCGCGACCGCCCCGGCCGGCGCCGGGTGGCGGGCCAGCAGGGCCGCCGCCTCCGGATGGGCGGGCCCGCCCGCGCCGGGGGCCGCGGCGGGCCACTCGGCCTCCACCCCGAGCAGGGCGGCCACCGCGTCGCTCGCCGCCGGGTGCCCGGTGAGCAGGTCGGCGACCGGCCCCGCCGGGACCGCGCCGGCCGGGGCCGCGGGCTCCGCCTCCGCCCACGGCGGCACCCACGCGTCCAGAGCGGGCAGGGACGCCGGGAAGGTCCGCCCGGCCTCTCTGATCAGCACCGGGACCATCTCCCCGGCGTGCTCCTTCAGCGTGGTGATCAGGGACGGCAGCCACGGCAGCAGCACCCGGTCCGGGAGCCGGGCGAAGGCGTCCGAGATCGCCTCCACCACGAACGGCGCCAGCATCGGCACCGGCGAGAGCGCCTGCACGAACCCGCTCAGGTACTGCGGGAACGCCGGCACCACCAGCGGGTTGTCCAGCAGCTCCGCGCAGCGCCGGCGCAGCTCGGGCATCGGGAGCAGGTCGAGCCTGCTCTCCGCCGCCCACAGCAGCGCCGTCTTGGCCGGCTCCGCCGGGTGCGACTGCTTCACCGCCAGCTCCAGCTGGGTCCGCTCGCAGCCCAGCGCCAGCGCGGTGTTCTCCATGGTGAGCAGGAACCCGAGCATGGCGGCGACCTGCCGGACGCCGGTGTCCTGGTCGGTGAAGGAGGTCGGCAGCATCGTGCAGTAGTGCGCGAAGCCGGTGGTCACGAACGCCTCGCACCACGCGGGCAGGGCCGGTTCGGTGGCCCGGTAGTGCCCGAGCAGGCGGCGGAACCGGCGCAGCACCTCGGGGGCGCCGTCGGCGGTCCGCTCCGCGGAGAGCAGCTGCACGGCGCGCTCGCCCAGCTCCTCGGTGAGCCGCCGGGAGTCCAGGTAGAGGATGGACTCCTCCACCGCCTCCAGGGCCGAGGCCGCCGTGGCCTTGGGCTCCCAGGCGGCGGTGCGCAGCCGCTGCTCCAGCACCTGCTCGACGGTGACGCCCTCGTAGCCGAGCTCGATCAGCGCCCGCTGGTCGCGGCCGAGCGAGACGTCCCAGCTCTCCTGGAGCGAGCGCTCGCCCAGCTCCAGCGCGCCGGTGATCGGCCGGACCGCACCGGGCAGCAGCCGGCGCAGCCGCCACAGCAGCCGGGAGCAGGGGTCCAGCTCCGGTTCGGCCCGCAGGTCGATGAGGACCCGGTTCACCCCGTTCTTCCTGGGCATGTCGAGCGGTTCCAGCCGGTCGTACACGTCCTGGGCGAGCGGCGGCAAGGCGGTGTAGCCGACCTCGCCGACCCGGTCGCCGCCGAGCAGGATCTCGCAGAGCCGCCGCACGTCGCGCCGGCCCGGGACGGTGTCCTTCTCGATGCAGGTGATCGCCGCGTCCTGGAAGTCGTACGGCGTGGGGCGGGCCCGGTTGCGCATCCCCGCCAGCAGCACCGACGTCTCGTAGACCGCGATGGCGTCGGCGGTGCTGGCCGCGTAGCCGTTGCGCCGCGCCAGCCGGACGATGTCGACGCACCAGCCGACCAGCTCCGCCTCGTCCAGCGGGTCCATCGCCGGCGGGCCGGTCAGGAAACCGGTCAGCCGGTCGGCGGCCGGGGCCGGCGCGGCGGGCGCCTTGGCCCGCCCCCGGCCCCCACCGCGCTTGCGGGCGCCCTTCTGCCCCTTGAGCACGAACGGCGCGGCGCCCCCGGCGGAGAGGTGCTTCTCCCAGGTGGCCGCTGCGATCGACACCGACCCGCCGGCCAGCCCGAACTGGGCCTCGATGGCCGAGTGGCTGGACGGGATCAGGCCGTACAGCCAGGAGGTGCCGGTGCGCGGGGTGATCGCGAAGCCGTCGGACTCCGGTTCGGTGCCGAACTCCGCCACCCGGCTGGCGGCGTGGAACGCCCCGCACACGTACAGCGACTCGGCCGGGTCGGCGCCGGTGGCGGCCTGGTGCTCCCGGATCCGGGTCCACATGTACCGCTCGCGGTCCTCGTCGACGGCGACCCGGTCGGCGCCGGAGGGGGCCAGCCGCCGGAACAGGCTGCCGATCATCACCATGACCTGCCGGTAGGTGTCGTAGTCGGCGCCGGCCAGCGGCTGCTCGACGTACTGGTCCCACCACTCCGACCAGTGCCGGACCCGGCCGTGGTGGAGCAGGTGCTCCTCCAGTTCGGCGAAGCGCGGCCGCAGGTCGCCGATCTCGACGCCGACCGCGCCGCCGTGCATGGCGGCGCCGTCCTCTCCGCCGGCGGTGTCATCCGCGGTGCCGGCCTGCGGGCCGGGCGCGGCCGCGCCGTCCCCGCCGCCGTCCTTCCCGGCGGAGGCGCCCTCCTCCGGGGAGGCGTACTCCGGGTCCCACCGGAAGACGTGGTCCACCGACCGGTCGACCAGGACCAGCTCCACGCCGGGGTCGTCCAGCGCGTAGGCGATGGCCTGGTACTCGGCGGAGGCCTCGGTGATCGGCGCGACCACGCTGAGCGGGCCGGCGCCGGGCGGGAAGCCGTCCAGGTCGGTGGCGAAGGCCTGCAGCGCCACCGGCAGCCTGCAGTTGCGCAGCTCCTCCAGGAGCGGCCGGAGGTCCTCGCACAGCTCCAGGTAGATGGTCTTGGGCCGCTTCTCGCGCAGCCGGCGCGCCATGGACAGCGCCGAGGCCGGCGAGTGGTGGCAGACCGGGAAGACCTCCAGCTTCTCGGCCAGCGCCCGGTCGACGTCGTCGACCATGCCGGACAGGATCTCGGCGGGGGCGCCGGCGAACTCGGCCGCGGCGGCGCCCAGCTGGTCGCGGAGCGCGCGGAACGGGCTCGCGTCCGTCATCGCTTCGGTCGCCTCGCTCATCAGGAGAGGGTCTCGATCGCCTGCTTGCCGCCCTCGAGGAACTCGGTCCACTCGCCCCCGTCGGACTTGCTGCGCGGCTCGACGACGCCGTGCCAGAACTTGTTCAGGATGGTCAGGTCCTCCGGTGTGCGCCGGACCAGCGAGCCCACCATCGACCCGGCGAGGGTCTGGGCGCGCAGCGTGCTGTCGCCGAAGAACCGGCTGTGCAGGATGGCGTCCTCCAGCACGCCGATCTGCTCGGCGGTGGACAGCGCCGACTCCAGCTTCTCGTCGTCGCTGGTCGCCGACTCCGCGGCGGCGCGCAGGTCGGTGAAGCTCTGCAGCAGGATGTCCAGCAGGGTGGGCGGGACCTCCAGTTCGATGCTGTGCCGGCGGAGCAGCTCGGTGGTGCGGAACCGGACGATCTCGGTCTCGCTGCGCTTGTTGGTGACCACCGGGATGCGGACGAAGTTGAACCGCCGCTTGAGCGCCGAGGAGAGGTCGTTGACGCCCTTGTCCCGGCTGTTGGCGGTGGCGATGATGGAGAACCCGGGCTTGGCGAACACGGTGTTGTCGTCGTCCAGCTCGGGGATGGACACGTACTTCTCGGACAGGATCGAGATCAGCGCGTCCTGCACGTCGCTGGTGGAGCGGGTGAGCTCCTCGAAGCGGCCGATGGAGCCCTGCTCCATCGCGGTCATGATGGGCGAGGGGATCAGCGACTCGCGGGACTGCCCCTTGGCGATCACCATGGAGACGTTCCAGGAGTACTTGATGTGGTCCTCGGTGGTGCCCGCGGTGCCCTGCACGACCTGGGTGGAGTCGCGGCAGATCGCCGCGGACAGCAGCTCGGCCAGCCAGCTCTTGCCGGTGCCGGGGTCGCCGATGAGCAGCAGGCCGCGGTCGGAGGCGAGCGTCACGATGCTGCGTTCGACGAAGGTGCGGTCGCCGAACCACTTCTGCGGGATCTCCCGGTCCAGGCCGTCGGAGGGCTCGGAGCCGAGGATGAACAGCCGGACCATCTTGGGGCTGAGCCGCCAGGAGAACGGCTTGGCGCCGTCGTCCACCGACTCCAGCCACTCCAGCTCTTCGGCGTACTTGACCTCGGCGGGGGCGCGCAGCATGTCGGACATGGGTGGGGTCTCCTAGTCCAGGAAGTTCTTGAGTTCGAAAACGAGCTTGTCGATGTTGCCGGACAGGACGGGGGCGCCCATGTCCTTGAAGCGCTGGCGGAACCAGGGGTTCACGTTCTGCCGGCCGCCGCTGGTCACCGAGCCGACCGGGATGAAGCGGACACCGGAGCGGTGCAGCGACTCCATGCCGCGGAACACCTCCTGCTCCCGCCACTCGTAGAAGTCGGAGATCCAGGCGACCACGGTGTTCTTCGGGTCGGTGATCTTGGGCCGCACCTGCTCCAGGGCGACGGTGCCGTCGGTGCCGCCGCCGAGCTTGGTGCGGAGCAGCGTCTCGAACGGGTCGTGCACCCACGGGGTGAGGTCCAGTGCCCGGGTGTCGTAGGCGACCAGGTGCACGTCGACCTTGGGCAGCCCGGCGAAGATCGACGCCAGGATGGTGCAGTTGACCATCGAGTCGACCATGGAGCCGGACTGGTCCACCACCACGACCAGCCGGGCCGGCTCGACCCGCCGGGCGGTGTGCCGGTAGAACAGCTGGTCGACGTAGAGCCGCTGGTCCTCGGGGTTGTAGTTGGTGAGGTTCTTCCAGATGGTGCGGTCCAGGTCGAGGTTGCGGAACACCCGCTTGGGCGGGACCGACCGGTCGATCTTTCCGGTGCTGGTCTTCTCCACCCGGGTGCGCAGCACCTGGGCGACCTCGTCGACGAACCTCTTGATCAGCGCCTTGGCGTTGGCCAGCGCCACCCCGGACAGGTTGTGCTTGTCGTGCAGCAGCTGCTCGATCAGCGACATGCTCGGGGTGAGCCGGCCGGCCAGCGCCGAGTCGCCGAGGACCTCGCGCAGCCGCATCCGGCGCACCAGGTCGCCCTCGACCTCGCCGAGCGTCCCGGCCAGGCCGGCGTCGCCGGGGCGGGAGCGCAGCTCCCCCGGCTGGTGGCCGCAGGCGCGCTCCAGCCACCCGGCGTCGGCCTGCCACTCGGCGAGCCGGGAGGCGCTGACGTCGCCGGTGCCGGTGGCGAAGACGTTCAGCAGCAGCTTCGACACCAGGGCGGCGCGGCGCACCTCCTCGGCGCCGGCCGGGCCGTCCTCGCCGCCGGCCAGGGCCTCCTCCGACATCAGGCCGTCGAACTCGGCGGCCAGCTCCGGGAAGCGCTGCACCACGGTGTCGACCGTCGTGCCGGGGTCGAGCAGCGCCGGGGGCAGGCCGATGTCGTCGACGACGGCCACGCCGGCCGATTCCAGCGCGGGCTGCTCCTCGTCGCCGAAGAGCCGGGACAGCAGCCGCCAGTAGAGCACCTGGCGGCGGTTCTGGTCAGGGTTGACCGCGGTCTCCTCCGCTGCCCCGCTCATTTGCGCAGCAGCCTTCCGGCGCGCTCGCGGAGCACGTTGACCGCGTCGTAGCGGGCCTCGGCCTTGGCGACCTTGGGGTCGGTGGGGCCCAGCGCCCAGTCGCCGGTGTGCACGTCGGCGGGCTTGCGCTTGACCGTGGTCTGCACCGCCAGCGGCTGCACCGACCAGCGGCCGGCGTCCCAGCGGAGCAGGCCGATGCAGGCCGAGGAGGCGGCGACCAGCTTCTCGGTGAGCGGGCCGCAGCCGGGCAGCCGGTCCGCGGCCACCGGGAGCAGCGCGTCGCCGAAGTCGAAGGCGGGGCCGCCGTCGGCGGTGGCCGCCTTCTTGTACCCCTCCAGCAGCACCGGTTCGGCGATCCGCACCGGGTGCCGCTCCAGCGGCGGCACGGCCGGGGCGTGGGCGGCGGGCAGCGCCACCCGGGCGGTGCCGAACGGGTCGGCCGGCTCGTCCAGCCCGGCCAGGTCCTCCTGCCAGAGCAGGTCGCCGCCGTCCAGCAGCGGCATGCCCTCGATCTTCACGGAGCGCTTCTCGGCCAGCGCGCCGAGCAGCACCGGGTGGCCGGCGAGCAGGTTCCACACCGCCGGGCCGACGATCACGTCGACCTTGGGCGCGGAGACCGCGGCGCGCACCAGCCGCGCCGGTCCGCCGTCGGCGGGTTCGAACACCGCGTGCACCTGCAGCTGGACGGCGGTGCCGTGCTCGTGCACGTCGGCGCCGAGCGGCAGCAGCCGGCCGGTGGCCGGGGCGGCCGTCCCGGACGGGCCGGCCTGGGCGGTGTCCTGGACGAGCAGGACCGCGCAGGCCCACAGGTCGGCCCAGCGGCGGACGGGCAGCCCCTCCATGGCGGCGACGGGGGCACTGGCCTGCAGTTCGGCGGCGAGGCCGTCCAGCAGCACCGCGGCGCGGCGCCGCTCCGGGTCGCCCAGCAGCGCCTCGATGGCCTGGTCGGCGCCGCCGGCGATGTCCCGGTCCACGCCCCGCCAGCCGTTGACGGCGAGTTCGGTGAGCCAGGAGCGGACGCCGCCGAGCGGTCCGGTGGGCGCCTCGGCGGGCTTGTCCGGTTCGGGGTCGGCGTCGCGGGTGCGGCCCAGGGCGGTGTCGGCGGCGGCGAGCAGCGCGTCGTGCACCGAGCCGATCAGCGCGCTGCGCGCGCCGGCCAGGGCGGCGGTCTGGGCGTCGCCGACGGTGCCGGAGGCGATGGCGTCGACGGCCTCGCGCACCGGGGCGGCCAGCGGGGTGGCGGCCATCGCGCCGGCCAGGGCCTCCAGGGCGCGGGACTGCTCGGCGCCGGGGCGGCCCAGGCCGTTCTCCAGTGCGCCGTCGAACGCGGCGACCAGGTCGAGGGCCTCGTCGGCGCCGGCGGGGGCGGCGGAGACCAGTTCGGCGGTCTGTGCGGGGAGCATCAGCGCATCGCCCCCGTCGCCGGGAACCAGTGCATCTCGGGCAGCGGCGCGGTGGCGCCGGGCAGCTCCAGGTAGGAGAGGTAGCGCAGGAACCGGTTGAACACGACCCCGGACTGCTCCCGCGAGGGGCCGCCGTCGAACCCGCGCACCAGGTCGAAGGTGCTGGGCTCGTCGTCTTCCAGCCGGATCTTGAGGTAGTCGGCGATGCGGCGCAGCCCGTACTGGGCGACCGCCTCGTCGAGCAGGGCGCGCAGGTGCTTGCAGGGGCTGCCGCCCAGCCCGCCGCAGGGCCGGTTGTTGTTGGTACCGCAGCTGAACGTGCGCGTCCCGGCGGCGAACGAGGAGACGTAGACCCGCGCGATGTCGGAGCCGCTGGAGACGACGCCCTGCAGTCTCCCGTCGGCCAGCTCTACGAACGGCACCTTGGCCAGTTTCCGCGGCTTGGCGGGCGGCACCACGCTCACCGCGCTCGCCCGGCCGACGTCGAAGCCTTCGGATTCCACGGCATCACCTTCTGATACGACGAATGAGGGGGTAGCGGCGCGGAGAGCCCGCACCGCCCGTCGGTGTGCGACGCGGTATGTCTATCGGATCTCTGCGACAAACCCGACCGAGCCCGCCCACCGGCCGCCCGACCTGCCGGAACCCGGCACCCGGGGAGCGAGACGGACACCCCGACCGGGCGCGGCGCCCCACGGGATCGGGGTTCAGGCAGGCGGCGACGGCAGGGAGAAGGGAGACCGGCCGGCCGGTCGAGCGCGGCACCCCACAGGGCCGGGGTTCAAACGGGCAGCGACGGCGGGGAGAAGGGAGACCGGTCGGCCGGTCGGGCGCGGCGCCCCACGAAGTGAAGGCTCAGACAGGCGGCGACGGCGGGGAGGGCACCGGCCGGGCGGGCGGGTGCGGCAGCGGTCGGGGTGGCGGGATCGCCGTGCCCGCGCCGTCCCGGCGCCGGGGCCGACCGCCACTGGAATCACCACCACCCTGACCTGCATGAATACGCACAGTGAGGACGGGAAGGTGCGCCCTGCACACCGCGAGAGCACCCCGGTGATTCCTGGGCGCGCATCCTGGGCCGGATCGGCCCCCTGAGGGCCCGAATCGCCCTGATCGGGCCGGTGATCAGGGGTTCGAGCCGCCCGGAAGGCCGAAGAACAGGGGCCGGAACCCGGGAAGGGCAGGGGCGGGCGCGAGATGTCGCATTCGTTCCCCCAGAGACTCCACTTTGCTCACTCCGGGTGATCGACGAGGGGGGAGTGGGGGCTCAACGCTTACTACTCGCTGGTAGATGTCATCGGGGGTGCCGCAGAGGTGCGCAGGGCACCCCGCTCCGCTAGACCTTTGCCGCTAATCCGACATATAGGGCATGCCTTCCTTGCCCCTGGTGGGCCCGGGCCCTTTCCCGCTGGGAGCGCAGGCCGGGCCGGTAAACGCGGCGCCCGCCCACTCCCGCCCTCGCCGCCCGCCTGAACCGCAACCCCGTGAGGCGCCGCGCCCGACCGGGCCCAGTCCCCCCTACCGCTGCCGTCGCCGCCGGTTCGAACCGCGACCCCGTGGGGCGCCGCACCCGGGCGACCGCCTCCGCCCCGCCCCACCTCCGCCGTCGCCGCCCGCCTGAACCGCGACCCCGTGAGGCGCCGCACTCCGACCGACCGGCCGGTCCCCCTCCCCGCTGTCGCCGCCGGCTTGAACCCCACCCCATGAGACGCCGCACCCGGGCGGGGCGCCGGGCTTCGTCCTTCCCTCGTCGTCGCCGCCCGCCCGAACCCTGCCCTGCCCCCCGGCCCCCACCCCCGTGAGACACCGTGGCCGGGTGAGACGGCCGGGCGGGCGGGGCGGGGTCAGTCCTCCGCGCCGACCGCCAGGAGGGCCGTGCGGACCAGCTTCGCCAGCGACTCTGGGAAGCCGTCCAGCATGTTCTGGGCGAGCAGCCACGCGTCCGGGTGCCCGTCCAGGTCGCGCACCGCCTCCGGGACCGCCTCCTCGACCCGGTCGTCGCGCACCGCGAGGTCCAGGACCACTCCGGCGGGTCGGGCGTGGCGGACCAGGTCGGCCGGGCTGAGCAGGCCCTCGTCGAGGGCGTGCAGGGTCCACTGCCGGCCCGGGCCCTGCGGGGCCGAGAGCGCGACCTTGGCCAGCGCCTGCTCCGCCGGAACCCCCTCGGCGAGCCGCCGGTGGGCGCGCTGCTCCGGTTTGGTCATCCGCCCCAGGCCGGCCCGGATCGGTTCGGGGCAGCCGGGCAGCCCGGCCAGTTCCGCGATCCGCCCCTCGTAGAACGGGCTGCGCAGGTGCGCCTCCAGCAGCGCGTCCCAGTCCCAGTCGAGCCGCTCCGCGGCGATCCGGTCGATCCCCCGGGAGCTGGTGCGCAGCCGCCGGATCAGCTTCTTGGCCGACTCCGCCTCGGCCACCGCCGACCGCATCAGCTCCACCGCCTCCTCATCGTCCTCGGCGCGGTCCGCCTCCGGGACCAGGTACGCGCCGGGGTCCTCGTGCCGGGGGCAGTGGCCGCGGCCGTTCCGCTCCCACAGCCCCAGCCTGATCCGCAGCCGCAGGTTGAGCCGGTCGGTGCGCAGCCCCTTGGCCTCGATCCGGTCGAGGACCCCGGGGTCGCCGCAGCCGACCACCGGGTAGAGCCACCGCCAGGACGCGCCTTTCAGCAGCTCCGCCCGGAACCCAGGGTCCAGCGGCAACCGGGCCGGGCGCTCCGGGTGCTCCGGCCCGAGCGGCACCCCGGCCAGCAGCGCGTCGCGCACCTCCCTCGGAGCGGCCTCCTGGTAGAGCAGCCCCGCGTTGACCGCCGGGTCGTCCAGTTCCGCCAGGGTCCGGACCGCCTCGGCCGGCAGCCCGGGGCGGCGGGAGAGCGCCACCCGGTCGCGCTGCCGCCGCCCCTCCCGGACCCACTCCTGCCATTCGGGCCGCCACCACCCCTGGGTGAACAGGTCGTGGGCGGTGCGGTCGTCCACCCGGTCCAGCAGCCGGTCCTGGTCCTCGGCGGGCAGTGCGCCGAGCAGCACCGCGAAGGCGGTCCGCGCCTGGCCGGGCGGGCGGGCCCCGGTCACCGGGGGCATCTCGGCGGCGTCGGGCCAGGGGCCGTCCGGGGCCTTGCCCCGAGCGGTCTCGGCGAGCAGCTCGGCCACGGTTCCGGCGGCGCGGCCGGCCTTGCGGCGCAGCGCCCGCCAGAGCAGCGGGTCGGTGCCGACGGTCTCGGCGAGCAGTGCGGCCAGTTCGCCGCCGACGGCGTCCCATTCGGCGCGGGCCCGCTCGTCGCCGCCGGGGATCACCGCGCCGACCTGGAGGGCGACCGGCGCGGGGCGGAGCTCGTGCAGCAGTTGCCGGGCGGTCAGGGTGCGGCCCAGGCTCCGGGCGCACAGCCGGGCCGCCGTGCGCGCCGACACGATGCCCGCCAGTGCGGTCAGGGCCGCCGCCGACAGCGGCCGGTCGACCCCTTCCACCCGCCTGTCCTTGTCCGGGGATTCATGGTCCGCGACCAGCTCGACGAGGAGCTCGTCCGGGCAGTCGGGGCGCTCGACCAGGTAGTGGGCGAGGGCGGCGGGCAGCCGCTCGGCCCGGTGCGCGGCGGCCAGCTCCGCCCATGCGGTGTCGTCGCCGGTGACGCCCTGCTCGCGGTCGCGCCTGCGTGCCCGGTCGATGATGGTCCGCAGCGGCCGGCGGCGGAGCGGAGGCAGCAGCGCGGCCATCGCCCGCAGCGAAAGCGGCCGGCCGGTCCGCTCCAGGGAGAGGACGGGGTCGGGAAGGCCGGAGACCAGCTCGACGAGGAACTCCTCGGGGCAGTCGGGGTGCCGGGCCAAGGCCTCGGAGACGGCGGGGCCGAACGGGCGCTCGCGGTGCGCGGCGGCCGGCACCGACAGGTCGATCCCGCCCCGAAGGTTCAGCCGCACCGCGACCCACTGGGGGCTGAGGGAGGAGGCTTCCGCCTCCGCCGCGCGCAGCTCCTCGACGACGCCGTCGGCCCCGTCGGCCTCTTCGACGGCGGCGCGCAGCTCCGCCGCGCCCTCTCCGCTATTCAGGGCGCGCTCGGCGGTCTCCCGGACCGGTCCCGCGAACCGGGGGCCCGGCTCCGGGCCGTCCAGCACCTCGCGGAGCGCGTCCGGGCCGCCGTGCGCGTGCAGCGCCCGCGCCGCGCGGAGCAGCTCGCGGGGGTACAGGTCCCCGCCCCACAGCCGCAGGGTGTGCCGGACCAGGTCGGGGAAGGGCGAGCCGAGCGCCGCGATCTGCAGCACCCGGTCCCGGTGGTCGCGGTCCGGCTCCGCCCGCAGCAGGTGGGCGACCGCGCCGGAGGGGCCGCGCCAGCGCGGGTCGGCGGGGTCGGCGGAGTCGAACAGGACCTCGTACTCCCGATCGGACCACAAGGCCCAGAAGTCGGCCCGGCCGCAGATCGCCTCGGCCACCAGGGGACTGCCGGAGGCGGCGAGCTTCAGCCGCATCCCCGGGTCGTTCTGGATCGCCACCTCATCGGCGAGGAGGGCGGTGATACCGGAGTCGCCCTCCGCGATGGCGCTGTCGACAGCGGACCCCGCGGGTCCGTGCGGCGCGGGCGAGGTCCCCATCCTCCCGGGGGCTCGGCGGAGGAGTTCGGTGGCGTCCTCCGGGCCGCAGAAGTCCAGCAGTGTCGGCATGGGTGCCTTTCCGGGTCGGCGGGGTGCGGGCCGCGCGCGGCGGGCCGCCGGTGGTCCGGCGGAGGGTAGTGCGGCGCGCCGACAGAACGGCGCGCCCGGCGCCGGCGGGTTCCGGGGCGGACGCGGGTGTCGGCGGCCGGTGGTTCAATGCGTGCACCGGAATCGCCCGGAGCGGAGGCCGACCCCTGCCCCGCCGGGCCCGCCCCCGCCGCCCCCTTCCCGGAAAGGCCCCGATGCGACAGAGCCGGCACGATGCCCGCCCTCCGGCGGCGCGGCGCGCGGGCGCCCCCGTGGACCTGCTGGACCGCCGGGCGCTGGCCGAGTACGACCCGGCCGACCCGGAGGTGGTGGAGGAGGCGCGCAGGCTGAAGGAGGCGGCGCTGCTGGACTTCGGCGTCGCCGACAGCGCGGTCGCCTCCTGGCTCTACGCCAAGTGCCACTACCAGATCCCCACCACGGCGGTGCCGACCGCGGCGGTCGCCGCCACCGGCGACGGCGCCTGCATGCTGCTGTACAACCCGTGGTTCTTCACCCGGCTGGGCGTCGACGGGGTGAAGTTCGTGCTCTACCACGAGGCGCGGCACATCATCCAGCGCCACCTGTACATGGAGCCGGAGCTGCGCGGCGACCCGCTGTTCACGCTGGCCGCCGAGGTCGGCATCAACCACGCGGTGATGGTCCGGCTGGGCCGGTCCGAGCTGCCCGCCCTGGACGGCGGGCCGACCGGGGTCGACCCCCGGGAGGTGCACCGCGACTACAGCGCCGACCTGCGCGCCCAGGGGCTGGAGCCGGTGGGCTACGCGGCGTTCACCGAGACCGACATGTCGGTCTACGCCGAGCTCAAGCGGATGGCCGCGCCGCCGGTGCCGGCCGTGCTCTGCGTGCACATGGGCGGCGACGGGGAGGGCGGCGGGGACGGCGTGCCGCTGGACCCCGAGACGGTCGGGCAGGTCGCCACGGCGGTGCTGGAGGAGGTCATGCGGCGGGCCCGCGGCGGCGACCGGTCCGCCCGCGCCGAGCTGCTGGAGATCGCGGACCAGAGCGCGGAGGCGAACGAGCGGATCCAGCGCATCTGGGGTTCGCTCGGCCTGGCCGCGCTGCGCGGCGAGACCCCGCGCACCCGCCGGGTCGACTGGTGGAAGCGGTGGCTCGCCGACACCCTGGCCTCCAAGCTGCACTCCGGCGAGCGGCTGGTCTACCCCAAGAAGCTCGGCGCGGTCATGCTCGCGCTGGGCCACGAGCCGATGCTGGCCCGTCGCGGCGACGAGCGCACCAAGGTGGTGCTGATCGCCCTGGACACCTCGGGGTCCATGCCCGACGCGGTGGTCGAGTGGATCACCGGCCTGGTCGGGCGGACCGACGGCGTGGAGGCGCACTGGGTGTCCTTCGACGGCGCGGTGATGCCCTTCGTCCCCGGTGAGCGGGTGCTCGGCGGCGGCGGAACGAACTTCCAGAACGTCGTCGACTACGCCGAGGGGCGGTACGAGATCGGCGGCCGCCGGTTCGAGGAGCGGGCGGACGCGGTCATCGTGGTCACCGACGGCCACGCCCCCGCGGTCGTCCCGCGCGACCCCGACCGGTGGATCTGGCTGATCACCGACGGCGGCGACACCTGGCCCGAGCGGCACGACCCGCCGATGGCCTGCCACCGGGTGGCCACCGGCGACCACTGACCCCGGGGCCGGAACCGGCCCCTCCCCGGCGGCGCCCGGCCCGCGGGTCCGGCGCCCGCCCTGCCCCACCTCCCCGAGCAGCAGAAGGAGTCGCCGTGCCGACCCGGTTCCCGACCCGAGCCCCGCGGCCCCGGCGCCGCGCGCACCCGCCCGGGGCCGCCGCGCGCGCGGGCGCCGCCCGCACCCCCCGCCCCGAGCAGCGGGCCGACCCGAGGGAGGCGCGGTGAGCACCGCCGGAACGGCCCCGGACACCGGGGAGCGCGCCCGCGCCGCCGAGTGGATCCCCACCGCGACCTACCCGGACCCGCCGGAGGGCGGGGCGGCCGGGTCCCGGCTGGAGCGGTTCATCGACGCGATGATCGCGATGGGCCAGACCGGCCAGGTCTTCGGCGAGCACGGCATCGGCAAGACCTCCACCTTCCTCTCGCACATCCCCCGGGCGCACCCGGGGACCGAGGTGGTGCTGCTGCCGGCCGCCAACCTCACCCCGGACGACCTGCTGGTCAACGCGCCGGTGCGGCAGGACGGCGGCGGTCTGGCTCTGCGCCAGCTCATCATGGGCCGGCTGCGCCCCGGCCGCCCGTTCGTGCTGGTGATCGACGACTCGCTGCAGGCCGGCGACACCATCCAGTCCCAGCTCATGCAGATCGCGTGCAACTGGACGCTGGGCGAGCACGACCTGCGCGAGCTGGGCTGCGTGGGGGTGTTCCTCGCCGACAACGAGTCGTCGTCCGAGACCGGCACCCGCCGCACCGACCTGGCGATCCTGGACCGGATGGCCACCATCAGGATCACCGCCAACGACACCTCCTGGCGGCGCAGGCTGGCCGAGCGCTACCCCGGCCGCGACCTGGGCGGGGTGTTCCGGGAGTGGGCCGGGCTCACCCCCGAGCTGCGCCGGCTGCTGTCGCCGCGCACCCTGCAGCACGTACTGGACTGCGCCGAGGAGGGGCTCCCGCTGCGCTGGGGGCTGCCGCTGCTGAACGGCGCCCGGGTCGCGCTGACCGAGCCGGGGAAGGACGGCAAGCCAGGGCGGGACCGCACCGACGAGATCCTGGGCCGGATCGCGGCCGCGGCGGGCGCCGCCGACCCGGACCGGGTGGCCGACCCGGTCCGCCGCATCCTGCGGGCGGCGGTGCGCAACGGCTGGGCGGTGCTGCTGCAGGGCCCGCCCGGGTGCGGCAAGACCGAGATCACCCGGCAGGTGGCGGCCGAGGAGACCGGCCGCGCGCCGGTGTACTTCTCGCTGCCGGTCACCGCGCTGGAGGACCTGTGCGTCCCGGTGCCCTCCTCGGACGGGTCGCTGGACGTGCTGCTGACCCGGTCCCTGCTCGGCCCCGAGCCGAAGGTGGTGGTCTGGGACGAGTACAACCGGCCCAAGGACAAGGCGGCCTTCGCCAAGCTGATGGAGGTCACCCAGGAGTGGTCGCTGGCGGGCCGGCCGATCGAGAACCTGCGCGCGCAGGTCGCCCTGCAGAACCCGCCCTACCACCTGGGCCGCAGGCTGCTGGTGAGCAGCAACAACCTGGCGCAGGCCAGCCGGTTCACCGTCTCCTACGAGGTGCTGCCCGAGGACATCCCGGCCAACCAGTGGCTGATCGACACCTACGGGCGCACCGCCGAGACGGTGCTGGAGTGGTGGAAGAACGACATCGACGACGAGGGCCGGGAGTGGATCACCAAGCGCACCCTGGAGCGGCTGATCAAGCTGCACCTGGCCGGTGAGCCGCTGGAGTCCGGGCTGATCTACCTGGGGGACGGCGAGTTCGCGCCGGTCCCGCTCTCCGGCCTGGAGGCCCGGCTGGCCGAGCGGCGCTCCGTCGGCCTGCACGACCTGGCCGCCGAGGTGGACGCCTGGGAGGCCAAGCTGGCCGCGGCCGCCCGGGAGTCGTCGGAGGGCACCGCCGACTCCGACACCGTGCACCGGGTGCTGGCCAACTCCGAGGTGTCCCAGCTCCGCGAGCACCTGCCGGAGGTGGCCCGGCTCCTCCGCCACCTCCCGCCGAAGCTGCGCGCCACCTACCTGGTCGGCCAGGCCCCGGAGAAGCAGCGGTTCTGGGTCGACGCCTTCGCCGAGATGGCCGCCGCCGGGCGCTGAGCGGCCGCGGCGCCGCGGGCCCGGCGGCCGTGCGCAGGGCCGGCGCCCGCCCCGGTCCGCCCACCGCACGCGGCGCCGGAGGAACGGGGGCGGAGGGAGCGGGGCGGGGGGAGGAGAGGATCCGGGCCTCTCCCCGCCGCCCCGCCCGCCCCGATGGGCGGCCCTCCCGATCTGCTCGGCGGCCGCGCGATGCCCGCGGCGTCCGCGCGGCCGCTCGCACCGCGCCGCGCCGGCGCACCGGACCCGACCGGGGCGGCGGGCAGGCCGTCAGGATCCCGCCCGGGTCCGGACGGCCCGGCGGAGAGGCGGCCGCGCCGCCTCCGGTCAGGCCGCGGGCTCGGTGTCGACCACCGCGTCCGGGCAGTCCTCGGCCATCCGGGTGAGCGTCTCGTGCTCGGCGCGGTCGGCGGAGAGGCCCCAGCGGACCTTCACCGCGGTCCACTCGGTGATGTAGCGGCAGTGCGCGCTGGTCAGCGACGGCATCCAGGTCGCGGGGTCCTGGTCGGCCTTCTGCCGGTTCTCCCGGGCGGTGACCGCCACCAGCGCGACCGGTTCGCCCAGGTCGTTGGCGTAGTCGCGGCGGCGGGCCGTGCTCCAGGCGGAGGCGCCGGAGTCCCAGGCCTCGGCCAGCGGCACCATGTGGTCGATGTCCAGGGCGCGGGCCTCGGTGTGGGAGCGGCCGTCGTAGTAGGAGTACCACTCGCCTCCGCTGATCCGGCACCGCTCACCGACCTCGGGGGCGGTGACGGCCTCCTCGATGAGGACTTCGGCGCGGGTGTTGCAGCGGTCGCGGTCGGCGTCGGTCCAGTGCGGGAAGAGGGAGCGGTCGTAGCCGTCCCGGGACTCGTCGGCGACGGGGAGCCCGGCGACGGCCTCGGCCAGCGGGACCGGCGCGGCGTGCGCCGGGGCCTGGGCCAGTGCGACGGCGGCGGCGCAGACGGCGCCGGCGGCGAGGGATGAGCGCAGCATGGTTGCCCTTCGAACGGTGATCGCTGTGCGTGGTCGATCTGCGCCGGACGGTCCGCACAGAAACGCGTCTCCCCTGTTCACCACCGTCAGGGGGAGGCCATACCGGTACCGGGCGGGACGTTCACCGCACACCGCCCCGGGTTCCGGGCGCCCTGTTCCCCGGTATCGGGCCGTCCGTTCACCGGGCCGAGGCCCCGCCCGGCCCCGCCGCCGGCCGCCGGGCCCCGGGCCGGGCGCGCGGAGCCCCCCGACGCGGCCGGGCAGGGTCGCACGGCCGGGCCCGCCCCTGTGAAAAGGTCGGAACCGCCGCCGGGGGCCGCCCGCCGGCGGCCCGTACAGCGACGACGCGGGAGAACGGGAGCGCGGCGTGGACCGTGACCGGAAACCGACCGGGTGCCTGGTGCTGATCACCGACCGCCGCGGGCGGGTGCTGCTCCAGCTGCGCGACGACATCCCCGGCATCCGCTGGCCCGGCCACTGGGTGCTGCCCGGCGGCCGCCGCGAGCCCGGCGAGACCTGGGAGCAGAACGCGCTCCGCGAGGTCTTCGAGGAGACCGGGATCCGCCTGTCCTCGGTCGAGCGCGCCCGGGTGGAGCCGCACGATTCGGAGAAGGCCCCTCCCCCGGTCTTCCTCGCCTCCTTCGACGGCGACGAGGCCGACCTGGTCCTCGGCGAGGGCCAGGAGCTGCGCTTCGTCCACCCCGGCGACGGGCTGCCCGAACCGGTCCCGCCGCACATCAGGCACTACATCGCCCGCCTCGCCCCGGTGCGCGCCGGCGGCGCGGGCGCGCACCGCCCGCCGGGGGGCTGACCGCCGGGGCCCTGTCCCCCGGCGCCGCCCCGGGGCACGCTGAAGCGGGCCGCCGGGGGTTCGCCCGGTGTTCCCCCGCGCTCCCCGCGGGGTTCGCACCGGCGGCGTGGCCTCCGGGCGGCGGAGCGGCGGCGACCCGGAGAGGACGGGATCGGCATGGGCGAGCGGCGGGCCGGGCGGATCGGAGCGGCGGGGGTGCTGGCCGCGGCTGCGGTGCTGGCACCGGCCGCGGTGGCGGAGGCGGACACCGGCGGGCCCGGCGCGCCGCCGGCCTCGGTGGACGGCGGGGCGTGGCCCTCCGGGCACGTCCAGGGCGCCGCCCTGGACGAGGAGCGCGGCCACATGTACTTCTCCTTCACCGACACCCTGGTCAAGACCGACCTGGACGGCGGGGTGATCGGCACCGTCACCGGGCTCACCGGCCACCTCGGCGACCTCGCCTTCGACGAGCGGGACGGCCGGGTCTACGGCTCGCTGGAGTACAAGTCCGCCGAGGCGTTCTACATCGCGGTCTTCGACGGCGAGCGGATCACCCGCACCGGGATGGACGCCGAGGAGGACGGTGTGCTCGGCACCGTCCACCTGGAGGAGGTGGTCGAGGACTACACCGCCGACATGGACGGGGACGGGGTGTTCGACGGCGACACCGCCGACACCGCGGACCACCGGTACGGGTGCAGCGGGATCGACGGCGTCGCGTTCGGGCCCGCGTTCGGCCGGCGCGGCGGCAGGCCGCTGCTGACCGTGGCCTACGGCGTCTACTCCAACACCGGCCGCGCCGACAACGACCACCAGGTGCTGCTGCAGTACGACACCTCCTCCTGGAAGGAGAGGTACGAGCGCCCGCTGGACCAGGGCGACCCGCACACCAGCGGCCCGCACCGGCCGCGCGGCAAGTACTTCGCCTACACCGGCAACACCGCCTACGGCGTGCAGAACCTGGAGTACGACGGGCACACCGGCGACTGGTTCATGGCCGCCTACCGGGGCGGGAAGCCGCACTTCCCGAACTACTCGCTGTTCGCCGTCGACGGCTCGGAGCGCCCGGCCGAGGGCGAGCTGCGCGGGCAGCCGGAGGAGGAGCGCGGGCTGCTGCTCTCCCTGCGCGAGGACGGCCTGCACCACGGGGAGTCGGGCGTCCGCGGCTGGGAGGGCGCCGGCCAGTACGGCCTGGAGTCGCTGGACGACGGCCGGTTCTACGTGGTGGAGCGCGGCCGGCGCACCGAGGACGGCGCGGTGCTGGAGACCGGCACCGCCCGGCTGCACGAGTGGACCGCCGCGACCCCGGACCCGTTCGCCCCGCTGGGCTGATCCGGCCCCCCGCTCCCGGCCCCCGCTCCCGGACGCCCGGTGCCGGACGCCCGCCCGGCGGGTACGTTCCCGAGAGCGGGAGGGCCCCGCCGCCTGCTCCGGGAGGGATGAACGTGGCAGAGCCCGACGGCCCCGTCCGGCCGCCCCCGCCCGGCGGCCGGGCCGCGGCGCACGGCGGCGGCGCCGCGCCCGCTGCGGGAAGGGCGGCTCCGAAGCGGCCGAGGTCCCGTCCGTCCCCCCTCTCCTCCCCCTCGAACGAGCCGGCCGGCGGCGCGCCGGGGCCGTGCGCCCCGGGCTCCCGGCGGCCCCGCACCGGCACCGGGGCGGGGAGGACCGAAGGATCGGAGGAGCCATGGCGGCGGAGCAGGGCGCGCCCATCGCGGCGGCGGTCGACGGGAAGCGGGGGAGTCTGCGGGCCCTGGACTGGGCCGCCGACGAGGCGCGGCTGCGGGGGCGCCGGCTGCGCATCGTGCACGCCTTCGACTGGCCGCTGTACCACTCCACCCCGCACGGCCTGGCCGGCTTCGACATCGAGGAGTACGGCCGGCGCGTCACCCGCGACGCCGAGGAGCGGGCCCGGGAGCGCACCCCGGAGGTCGAGGTCGAGTCGGTGCACGTCACCGGGGACGTCGCCCCGGTGCTGCTGGAGGAGTCCCGCCGGGCCGAGCTGATCGCCATCGGCTCCCGGAGCCTGGGCACCGTCAGTGCGGTGCTGGTCGGCTCGACCGCGCTGGAGCTGCTGGCGTTCGCCTCCTGCCCGGTGGCGGTGGTGCCGGACCGGGAACCCCGTGCACCGGTGGGCCGGGTCACCGTGGGGGTGGACGGCTCCGCGCCGGCCCGCGCCGCGGCCGCCTGGGCGTTCGGGGCCGCGGCCGAGCGCGGCGCCGAGCTGCGCGCGGTCACCGTGCCCCGGCGGGTCACCCGGGCCCGGTTCGGCGCGCCGGAGGAGCCCGCCGAGGGCGCCGGGGAGGACCCCGCGGTGGAGGAGGCCCACCGGATGCTGTCGGAGTCGATCGCGGGCGAGCGCGAACTCCACCCCGGGGTCCTGGTGGAGGAGGCGGTGGAGGCCGGCCACGCCGCCGAGGTGCTCTGCGCCCGCGCCGAGGACGCCGACCTGCTGGTGGTGGGGACCCGCGGCCGCGGCGGGTTCACCGGGCTGCTGCTGGGCTCGGTGAGCCAGGCGGTGCTGTCGCACAGCCCCTGCCCGGTGGTGGCGGTCCGCGCCGGGGACGGCCGCTGAGGCCGCGGGGCTCCGGCCCGGTGCGTCCGGCGGGGCCGGGGCCGGGCCGGCCTCCCCGGCCGCGGGCGGGATGGCGGTTGCGGGAGGGGCTCCGCCGCTAGAACAATGCGCCGATGCGCGCTTTCACATTCGATACGAGTCCGGAGGTCCTGGCCGATCTGCGCGAGCGGCTGGCCCGGACCCGGTTCCGGGCCGATCTGCCCGGCGAGGACTGGGACCGGGGCACCCCGCAGCCGTGGCTGCGCGCGCTCGTGGAGCACTGGCTGCACCGCTACGACTGGCGTGCGACGGAAGCCGAGCTGAACGCCATCCCCCAGGTCATCGGGGAGTGGGCCGGCCTGCGGGTGCACGCCTTCCACGTCCGGTCCCCGCATCCGGAGGCCACGCCGCTGCTGCTGTGCCACGGCTGGCCGGGGTCGGTGGTGGAGTTCCTGGACTGCCTGCCGGCGCTGACCCACCCGACCTCGCACGGCGGCCGGGCCGAGGACGCCTTCCACGTGGTGCTGCCCTCGATGCCCGGCTTCGGGCCGTCCGGTCCGACCGCCGCCGGGGCGGACGTCCCGGCCATCGCCGACGCGTTCGCGGCCCTCATGGACGGGCTGGGCCACCGCCGGTTCGTGGCCCAGGGCGGCGACTGGGGTGCGTTCGTCGTCCGGCAGCTGGGCCTGGAGCACCCGGAGCGGCTGCTCGGGGCGCACGTCAACTTCCCCTGGGCGGTGCCCCCGCCCGGTGTAGCGGACCCGCTGGGCGAGGCGACGGCCGAGGAGCGGGCGGCGCTGGAGCGCAACGAGCGGGTCTACGGCGCCGACCAGGGCTACTACATCCAGCAGGCCACCCGGCCGCACAGCGTGGGCCCGGCCCTGGAGGACTCCCCGGCCGGCCTCGCGGCCTGGCTGCTGGAGAAGTTCCACACCTGGTCCGACACCCGGGACGGCCTTCCGTTCACCCTGGACCGGCTGCTGGACAACACCATGCTGTACTGGCTGACCGGCACCGCCACCTCCGCCGCCCGGCTGTACGCGGATTCGGAGTGGTACGGCTCGGATCCGGAGGTGTGGGGCCGCCGGGTGCAGGCGCCGACGGGGATCGCCCTCTACCCGTACGAGAAGACCCGCTCCCCGCGCCGGTGGGCGGAGCGGCAGTGGAACGTCGTGCACTGGTCCGAGCAGCCCCGGGGCGGCCACTTCGCCGCCTTCGAGCAGCCGGAGCTGTTCACCGCCGACCTGCGGGCGTTCGCCCGGGTGCTGAACGGGGGCTGACCGCCGGCCGGCGGCACGGCCACCGCGTTCGGGGCGAGCGGCCCGGTTCCCCGGTCGGCCCGGTTCCCCGGTCGGCGCGGCGCCCGGGGCGCGACGCCCCGGGGCGGGCCATCACGCCGGGCGGCCGCCGGTCCGGTACGGGGCGCCCTGCTCCGGCCCTGCGCGCTCCGAGCGCCTTCCGGACCCGCCCGCCGCCACGGCGGCCACGCTGTCGGGACCCGCGTCCGATATGAAACCCCGGCGGCCCCGGCCCCCCTTCCAGGCGGACTTCTCCAGGATGAGGCGCGGGACCCGTTCGGCCCCGACGCGGCGGACCGGCAGGCCTCCTCGGCCCGGTCGGGGAGGACAGGCGGCGGATCCGGCCCTCCGGGGACGGGCAGGCCGGGCCGCCCCCGCGCCCGGCCCCCTGCGGCAGGCCTCCCCCGAGGCGGGAAGGGCGCGGGAGAAGACCGCGGCGGGAGCGGATCAGGCGAGTCCCCTGCCCCTGCCGGGGGCGAGGGGCGGGCGGGCCGGTACCAGGCGGAGCACCGCGGGCAGGCGGTCGGCGCCGAGGGCGTCGCGGAGTTCGGGCAGGACCTCCGCTCGGAGCCGGCGGCAGAGCTCGGCCGGGTCGGCGTCGTCGTCCAGGGCCATGTCGATCCAGAGCCGGGGGGCGTCGGCCGGGCCCGCCGCGCGCAGCCGCACCGAGCGGACCCCCGGGTAGCCGCCGGCCCTGCCGCGCACCGCGTCCTGCAGCGCCGAGGCGGAGACCACGATCTCCCCCTCCCCCGCGTCCTCCAGGCCGGCCCGCGCGACCGCCCCGGTGCGCGCCTGGACCAGGATCCAGCGGAGCGCGGCCAGCGCCACCAGCAGCGCCAGCGCCGCCCCCGCGTAGGGGAGGTAGGGCGCCCACGGGCCGGCCGCCCCGGCGAGGCGGGCCGGAAGCACCCGGCCGTCCGGCCCCGGGCCCCACAGCCCGTACCCCGCCGCCATCCCCGCACCGCCGAGGGCCGCCGACGCCGAACCGAGCAGCGCCAGCCCCCACCGGTTGCCGCGCGCCGTCCTGCGGGCCATGTCCACCACGGGCTCCTCGCCTTCTCTCACCGATGTCCGTTCCCCGCCGCCCGCGGGGCCGGGAGGGCCCCGGGAGCGCCGGGGCCTCCGCCCGCCCGCCGCGGACACGGCCGGGGAGGGCCGGCCTCCCCGCACTCCGCGGCGCCCCGGCCCCGCCCCGCTCCACGGGTGCGGTCGGACCGGCGCGCCTCGTGCGCCGCCGCACGGCCGGCGGCCCCCTCAGAGACTGTCGGGTGTGCGGCCGGTCGCCTGGAGTGTCCGACCGCGGGTCGGGAGGGGCGGGGACCGGGGCCCGGCGTCGCCGCGGCCGCTGTGGGCCGTGCGCCGCCGGGCCGCCGGGCCGCCGTCCCGCTTCCCCGTTGGTCGTGGTGCTGCGGGGCATCAGGGCGCCCTGATGCCCCGCAGCACCACGACCAACGGGGCGGTCCGCCGCTGAGCACTCCGGGCGACCGCTCGCACACCCGACAGTCGCTCAGGACCGGTCCCGGCGGAGCCGGGTCCGGACCCGCATCGGGCGCAGCGGGTCCATGCCCTCCAGCCGCGACCGGACGGCGGCGCGCACCTCCTGCTCCGCCTCGGCGCCCCGGTGGCGGCGGACGCGGGCCCGCACCCGCACCCGCCGGCCGCGGACGGAGACCCGCACCCGGTGCACCCCGTCGACGCGGGAGGCCGCCGCGGCCAGCGAACGCCGCACAGCGCCCCGGGAGACGGCCGCGACCAGGTCGGGGTCGCCGGTGCGCAGCGCCGACCAGGGGCCCCGGCCGGGCAGCAGCGCCGCCCCCAGCAGGGCCAGGCCGATCAGCAGCGCGCCGGCGCAGGCGGCGCGGACCGGCAGGTCTCCCCAGCGGGCACCGGCCGCGGCCTGCACCAGGCCGCGCGGGAGCGGCAGCGGCGCGGTGCCGAGCAGCGCCGACACCAGGTCCGCGGCGGCGGCGCCGGAGGCCGCCAGCAGCACGCCGCCGGCCAGCAGTGCGGGCAGGGCGCGGCGGGGGCGGAAGGCGCGCGCGGCGGCGCGGCGCGCCCGCCTCTCGTCCCGGGGCGGCGCGGCCCGCTCCGGGGCCGCGGTCACGGCCGCCCCCACCGCGGGTCCTCTCCGCCGGCCCCCGGCTCCCCGGCGGCCTCCTCCGCGGCGCCCGCCGCCGGCGCGGGCGCGCGCCGGACGGCCAGCGAGGCCACCTCGACGTCGACCCGGAGCACCTCCGCCCCGGCGTACTCGCGGAGCCGCCGCGCGACCCGGTCGCGGACCGCGCGGGCGGCGCCGAGCACCCCGCCCGGGTAGGGCAGCGCGACCGAGACCGCCACCGAGACCCCCGTACCGCTCCGGCGCACCCGCACCCCGGTCCCGGAGCCCCTGCCGACCGCCCCGGCCTCCACCGCGGCCCGCCGGGCGATCTTCGCCAGCACCCGGTCCGGAACGGTCGTCCGGCCCGGCCCGCCCGCGTCCGCGGGGCCCGGGGGCGGGGCGGTCCGGGCACCGGCCGGCGCGGCGCTCACCGCCGCTCCCCGAAGAGCCGGGCCAGGTCGACGTCGCCCTCGTAGGCGCGCCCGGCCACGAAGCCGGCCAGGCCCAGGAGGAGGACGAGGGCGAACGCCCCGAAGCCGCCGAAGGCGGCGGCGAAGCCCAGGGCGGTGCCGAAGGCCAGTCCCACGATGGGCCACATCCGGCCCACCTCCTCATCCGTGCTCGTCGGTGCGGGTGCTCGGATCCGCGGAGCGCGCCCGCCCCTCGAGGGCGCGCTCCGCGGCCGTGCGCGGCGGGCCGGTGCCCGCCGCGCGTCTATCGCAGGCGCCGCCTGCGCTCGCGCCGCCGCCGGGCGCGGCGCAGCGCCTCGGCCGCCGCCGCGACGGGGGTGCGGGGGCGCCGGTAGACCGTGATGCCCCGGGTCCCGGGGGCGGCGGCGCCCCGGTCCCAGCGCGCCAGGCCTTCGGCGAAGGCGCGGGGGTCGCCGCCGGCGTCGGGGTGGTTGCGGCGCACCCAGGCGCGGAACTCCGCGGGGTCGGACGCCATCGGGGGCTCCTCCTTCCGGGCCGCTCCGCGGCCTCGGGGGGCGGTGCGGACGGTCACTGCACCCGGGGCTCGGAGCCCGCGGCGCCGCCGTTCTCCTCGTCGGGCAGGTGGATGTCGTCGACGTCGATGTTGACCTCGGTGACCTCCAGGCCGGTCATCCGCTCGATGCCGGCGATGACGTTGCGCCGGACCGCCGCCGCCAGGTCGGGGATGGACACCCCGTACTCGACGACGAGCTGGATGTCGACGGCCGCCTGGCGCTCGCCGACCTCCACGCCGACCCCGCGGGCGGCGGTGGAGGTGGAGGTGGAGCCGGGGATCCGGTCCCGGACGGCGCCGAACGCCCGAGCGGCCCCGCCGCCCATCTGGTGGACCCCGTTGACCTCGCGGGCCGCCATCCCCGCGATCTTGGCGACCACGTGGTCGGCGATGGAGGTCCGCCCGTCGGCCGTGACCAGCTCGCGGCCGCCGCCCCGCCGCGCGGTGTCCCGGCGCTCCGCCTTGGGCGCGCCCTCCTGCTTCTCGTTCACGCTCTGCGTCATATCGCTCCGGCCTTTCGGCTCTCCGTCGGTCTGCGGTCCGGCTCGTGCGGGCCGGCACAGGGAGGACACCCCGCGGCGCCCGAGCCTCACGCGCCGACTGGAGTGACATGGAACACATACCGCAACGAGGTGTGCGCGAGGGGGAGTTCTGAGTAGCCTTCCGCTCCGGACCGCGCGCCCCCGGGGCGCGCGTCCCCCGCCGTCGGCCGGCCCGGCCCGGTGGACGGCCCGGACCGGGGAGGAGCACGCACAGGGGCATGGAGCGCACGGAGGGCATCCCCGAGGCGTCCCTGGTGGAGCGTGCCCAGGACGGCGACACCGCGGCCTTCGAGGCACTGGTCCGGACGCACCAGCACGCGGTCTACCGGATGGCGCTGCGTACCCTGCGGGACGAGGCGGAGGCCGCCGACGCCGCGCAGGAGGCGTTCATCACGGCCTGGCGGCGCCTCCCCGACCTGCGGGACGTCCGCACGTTCCGCGCCTGGCTGCTGCGCATCACCGCGCGGCGGGCGCTCAACCTGCTCCGCTCCCGCCGCCCCGGCATCCCCCTCGGCGAGGCCGGGGCGGACCCGCCGGACCCCGATCCGGGCCCGGCGGGGCGGGCCGCGGCGGCCGGGCTGCGCGAGGCCCTGGAGGTCGCCCTGGCGGGCCTGCCGCCGCCGCAGCGGACCTGCTGGCTGCTGAGGGAAATGGAAGGATTGGGATACGAAGAGATAGCCGACATCGTCGGCGCGACCCCGACCGCCGTGCGCGGCCGCATCCACCGTGCGCGCACCCGTCTCGTGGAGGCGCTTGAACCATGGCGGTAGAGCAGCCCGCCGAGCCCGGCCGCCTGCCCTGCGGCAACACGCTCGACTCGCTCCTGTCGGACCTGCGCGCCGGCCGGACCGGGGAGCACGAGCGCGGCTGCCCGCACTGCCGCGCCGAGGCCGACCGGTACCGCGTGCTGCTCGACGCCGAGGCCGCCGAGGCGGAGGCGGGGCCGTCCGCCCCGCCGGACCTGGTCGACCGGGTCATGCTCGCGGTGCGCGCCGAGGGCCGCCCCGGGCGGCGGATCGGGGTGCGCGGCGCGGGGCCGGGCCGGACGCGGGTGCGCGAGTCCACCCTGGCCGCGATCGTCCGCGCGGCCTGCGCGGACGTGCCGGGGGCGGCGGTGGGCCGGTGCCGGATCCTCGACGAGGAGGACGGCCCGGCCGTCGAGCTCACCGTGCGCCTCACCGAGCGGGTCCCGGTCCCCCGGCTGGCCGACGCGCTGCGCGCCGCCGCCCGCCGCGCCGTACAGGACCAGCTGGGCCGCGCCCCGTCCCGGGTGGACGTCCTGGTCGCCGACGTGGAGTGAGCCCGCCGCCCCGAGAGCGCGGGAGGAGCACGGGCCCCCGTCCCGCTCCGGCCCGGCGCCCCGGGGCGGCGGTGGGGCCTTCTCCCCCGCCTCCGGACCGGGAGCCCCGGTGCCGCCGGGAGCGGTCCGCGGAGGGAGGGCCGCCCGGGGCGCGATGCGGGGCGCGGCGCCGCGGTCCGTGCGCCGGATCGCGGCGGCCCCGGAGTTCCGGGCCGCTCAGCGGGTAGGAGACGGCCACGGGATCGGGATCACCGCGGAGAGGCCGGCCTCCGCGGGCTGAGAAACTTTCGGGTATGCGGTCGGTCGCTCGGAGTGTCCGGGCGCGGGCCGGCCGCGTCGCGGGTGGGCGGGGAAGCGCGAGGCGGCCCACCGGGTGACCGGCCGGACACCCGACGGCCTCTGAGGAGGGACCATGATCGACGGCGACACGGCCGCGGAGCCCGGAGGGCAGGAGGGCGCCCGCCCCCGGATCGGGGTGTCCAGCTGCCTGCTGGGCGAGCCCGTCCGCTACAACGGGGGCCACTGCCGGCACCGCTTCCTCACCGACGGGCTCGGGCCGTACGTGGAGTGGGTGCCGGTCTGCCCCGAAGACGAGATCGGGCTGGGCGTCCCCCGGGAGACGCTGCACCTGGAGCGCGCCGGGGCCGGCGGGGAGGCGGCCCCGAGGGTGGTCGGCGCCAAGAGCGGGGCCGACCGCACCGACCGCCTCGCCGCGGTCGCCGACGCGCACCGCGCCGACCTGGACTCCCTCGACGGCTACGTACTGAAGAACAAGTCGCCCAGCTGCGGCCTGTTCGGCCTGCCGGTCTTCTCCGACGGGAAGCGGGTGGACGGCAAGGGGCGCGGGGCGTTCGCCCGCCGACTGGTCGAGCTCCACCCCGAGCTGCCGGCCGAGGAGGAGGGGCGGCTCTCCGACGCGGGACTGCGCGACCACTTCGTGGAGCGGGTCTTCGCCCACGCCCGGCTCCGGGAGCTGTTCGCCCCCGGTTGGCGCCCCCGCGACCTGGTCGCCTTCCACGCCCGGCACAAGCTCCAGCTGATGGCGCACTCCCCCGACGCCTACCGGGCGCTGGGCCGGGTCACCGCCGGGGCCGGCCGGGGCGACCCCGCCCGGGTCGAGGCCGAGTACCGGGGCGGCTTCCGGCGGGCGCTGGCGCTCAAGACCACCCCGGGCCGGCACGTCAACACGCTGCAGCACGCCTTCGGCATGGTCAGCGGCCTGCTGGACGACGCCCGCCGGCACGACATGCTCGCCTCGATCGAGGCCTACCGGGCGGGCGAGGTCCCGCTGACCGTGCCGGCGGCGCTGATCCGGCACCACTGCGCCGCCGAGGGCGTCGCCTGGGCGGCCGAGCAGACCTATCTGGCGCCCTTCCCCGCCGGCCTGGGCCTGCGCAACTCCCTGGTGCGCGGCTGACCGGAGCCCTTCCGGCGGCGGCCGGCGCCGGTCAGCGGGGGCGGCGGGCCGGCAGGGCGAGGGCGGCCGCAGCGACGGCGAGCTGGAGGCCGGCGATGATCCAGAAGGCCCTGGCGTGGTCCGCGGCGGCGGCCGGCGGGCCGGCCAGGGTGACCAGCACCGCGAGTCCGAGCGCCCCGCCCGCCTGCTTGGCGGTGTTGAGCAGGCCGGAGGCGGCCCCGGCGTCGGAGGCGCCGGCACCGGAGACGACGGCGGCGGTGAGCGGAGCGGCGAGCAGGCCGCCGCCGAGGGAGAAGACGATCCCGGGCCCCAGGACGGCCGCGGCGTAGGTCCCGGCCGGCGCCGCGGCGGCCTGCCAGGCGAAGCCGGCGGCCGCGATGAGGGCGCCCGCCGCGACCGGCGCGCGGGCGTCGGCCCGTCGCATGAGCGGCGGGACCAGCCACCGGGCGGCCGCGACGGTGGCCAGGGTGTGCGGCAGGAAGCCCAGGCCCGTCGCCAGTGCGCCGTAGCCCAGCACGTCCTGCATGTAGAGGGTGAGGAAGTACCACATCGGGATCTGGAAGCAGGCGCCCGCCAGCAGCGTCACCGCGCAGCCCACCGCGACCGCGCGGTCGCGGAGCAGCCGGGGCGGGACCAGCGGCGCGGCGGCGAACCGCGCTTCGACCGCGGCGAACAGCGCCAGCGCGGCGGCGCCGGCGGCCAGCGCCGCCGCGGTCGCCGGGTCGGTCCAGCCGTGGTCCGGGACGCGGGTGACGCCGTAGGTGAGCGCGGTGACCCCGGCGGTCGCCGCGACCGCGCCGGGGACGTCGAGCCGCCCCGGGCCGCCCGCGGGGCGGCGGTCCCGGCCGATGAAGCGCGCCGCCGCGGCGATGGCGGCGATCCCGACCGGCACGTTGACCAGCAGCACGGCCCGCCAGGACAGCGAGTCGGTGAGCAGGCCGCCGACCAGGTTTCCCGCCGCGCCGCCGACCGCGCCCACGGCCGTCCAGGTGGCCAGCGCGCGGGTGCGCGCGGGCCCCTCGGGGAAGGCGGTGGTCAGCACGGTGAGGGTGGCGGGGGCGAGCACCGCCGCGCCCAGCCCCTGGGCGGCGCGGGCGGCGATGAGCAGGCCCGGTGTCCAGGCCGCCCCGCCCACCAGGCTCGCCGCGGTGAACAGGGCGAGCCCGGCGGCGAGCACCCGGCGGGGCCCGTACAGGTCGGCCAGGCGCCCGCCGAGGAGCAGGGGCCCGGCGAAGGCCAGCGCGTAGGCGCCGGCCACCCACTGCAGGTCGGCCGGGTGGAAGCCCAGCGCGGCCCGGATCGAGGGCAGCGCGACGTTCACCACGGAGACGTCGAGGACCACCATGAACTGGGCGGTGCAGGCGAGCGCGAGGACCGCGCCGGCGGCGGGGCGGCCGGCGCGCCCGCTCCCCCGGTCCGCGGTGGAGCGCCGGGGTCCGTCGGGCGCCATGGGGCCTCCATCAGATCAATGCGAGCACATCGTTCTGCCGGGAAGCCAACCCGAGTAGACTCGATCCGTCAAATCGATGAGCGCACATCGGAAAAGGAGGGGCGATGGCCCACCGGACCCGCGGGCCCGGCGCGCACCACGAGGAGCGCCGGACCCGGATCGCCGACGCGGTCCTCGCGGTCGTCGCCGAGCGCGGACTGGCCGCGGTGTCGCAGAGCGAGGTGGCGGCCCGCGCCGGCGTCTCCCCCGGCCGGGTGCAGCACTACTTCCCCGCCAAGCAGGGGCTGATCGAGGCCGCCTTCGACCGGGGCAACGCACTGAGCAGTGCCCGGATCGCGGACGCCGCGGGACGGGCCTCCGGCCCGCGCGACGTGCTGACCGCGGTGCTGACCGAGCTCATTCCCCACGATGAGGAGACCCGCGCGCACATGCGCGTCCGCCAGGCCTTCACCGCGCTCGCCCTGTCCGACGAGGCCATCGCCGAGCGGATGCGCACCGAGTACGAGCGCTTCCACCGCCAGGTCGCGGACCTGCTGCACGGGGCCGGCGCCGCCGACCCGGCGGCGTCCGCGGTCTCGCTCACCGCCCTGGCCGAGGGCCTGGCCTACTACGTCCTCATCGGCGCCCACCCCGCCCCCGCGGCCCGCGCCCGCGTCCTCGCCGCCATCACCGAGGCCTGCCCCGCCGATCGGGACCGCTGACCGGGGCCGCTGACCGGGGCCCGTGCCCCGCCTCTCCCCGATGATCTTGACGCTGCGGCCCCATCAGAGCGCTCGTCACCAAGTGGCCGTTGCAACGAGCAACTCGGGGAGGGCCGGAGCTCAGGCGGTCACCCGAGCGCGGCGCCCCACGGGGCGGGGTACAAGCGGGCAGCGAAAGCAGGGAGGGGCACCGGCCGGTCGGTCCGGCGCGGCACCCCACGGAGCGAAGGCCAAGACGGGCAGCAACGGCAAGGGGAGGGCCGGGGCACAGGCCTCACCCGAGCGCGGCGCCTCGCGGAGCAAAGGTTCAAACCGGCGGCGGGAGCGGGGGGCGCCGCGTTCGCCGACCCGACCCGCCGCGTACTCCCGGCGGGAGGCGGCGGCGCCCCGGCGAAGGCGGAGTGGGCCCACTCCCCAGAGCCCATCAGGGGGCCTTATCTCGTATGTCGGGTTTGCGGCGAGGATCGGGCGAAAGTGGGGGCGCCCTGCGCACCTCTGCGGCACCCCGAGTACATCTACCAGCGAGTAGTAAGCCCCGAAGCCCTCACCACCTCCTCGCCGATCACCCAGAGTGGCCAAGGCGGGCCCACCCGGCAGAGCAAAAGCGACATCCCGCCCCCACTCCTGCCTTTCCCGGGTTCCGGCCCCCTGCCTTCCGGCCTTCCGGGCCGCTCGAACCCCCGACCACCGGCCCGATCAGGGCGATCCGGGCCTGCCGGGGGCCGATCCGGGCCGGGATGCGCACCAGGGAATCACCGGGGTGCTCTCGCGGTGCGCAGGGCGCCCCGCCCCACTATCACCCTGCGTATTCACCCAGGTCAGAGAGGGGCAGTGGTTACCGGGCGGCCGGCCCCGGCTCCCGGGGCAACACGGGCACGGCGAACCCGCCACCCCGCCCCACCCCCGCCACTGCCACGCCCCCATCACTGCCGTCGCCGCCTGCTTGAACCTTCGCTCCGCGAGACGCAGCACCCAACCGACCGGCCGGTGCTCCTCCCGCCCTCGCCGCCCGCTTGAACCCCTGCCCCGTGAGGCACCGCGCTCGGCCGGAGTGCCCGTCCCCGCCCCTGCCGGTGCCGTCGCCGCCGGTCCGAGCCTTCACCCCGTGGGGCGCCGCGCCCAACCGACCAGCCGGTGCCCCTCCCGCCGTCGCCGCCCGCTTGAACCCCTGCCCCGTGAGGCGCCGCGCTCGGCCGCACTGCCGCCGGAGGCCGCGCCGCGCTCCTCCCCGGTGGAGGGGGCCGGCTGACCGGGAGGGCGCCGATCCCCGGTGGCGGCTCCGGGATTACCTCGCTCCCTGGAGGGGAGAGGCGGCATAGCGGGTTCTTCGCCGTCCGTCCCGGCGAAGAACCCGCGGTCTCCGGTCCGCCCGGCGCTCAGCGCGCCGGGTCCGCGGCGGGTTCGGCCGGCGCCTCCTCGCCGGCCCGCGCGCGGCGCAGGTTGATGAACGCCAGCACCCCCATGACCAGCATGGTCACCGCACCGGACCAGGCCGCGGTCTGCATGCCGGCCACGTAGGCGGAGCGCGCCGCCTCCGCCAGCGCCGCGCCGGCGCCGCCGGCCAGCTCCCCGGCGACGGCCAGGGCCCCGCCCAGCGTCTCGCTCGCGGCGGCCCCCTGCTCGGCCGAGAGCCCGGCGGGCAGCCCGTCGGCCAGGACGGAGCGGAACACCGCCACGCCGATGCTGCCCAGCACCGCGGCGCCCAGCGCCTGCCCGAACTCGGTGGCCGACTCGAACAGCCCCGAGGCGGAGCCGGCCTTCTCCGGCGGCGCGGAGGAGACCACCATGTTCGAGGCCAGCGCCTGCACCGAGCCGATGCCCCAGCCCAGCAGGAGCAGCCCGGCGAAGAGCAGCGGCAGGTCCGCGGCGGTGCCCAGCCGGGCGACCAGCACGAACCCGGCGGCGCCGAGGAGCATTCCGGAGCCGATCACGTACCCGGGGCGGAACCAGCGGGTGGCGGCCGCGCCCAGCAGCGACCCGGCCACCGAGCTGACCGCGGTGGGCAGCGTCATCAGCCCGGCCGTCAGCGGCCGCATCTCCAGCACCGACATCAGGTACTGCGTGATGAAGTAGAACGTCCCGACCAGGGCGAACACCGCGACGGCCGCGGTGATCAGGGAGACGCTGAAGGCCTTGGACCGGAACAGCCCCAGATCCAGCATCGGGGTGTCGAGCCGCCGCTGCCGGCGGGCGAACAGCACCGCGAAGAGCACCCCGACCAGGGCCGCGGCCAGGGTCTGCGGCCCGTAGTCCTGCTCCGCGGCCTTCTTCACCGCGTACACGGCCGGGAGCGCGGCGAGCAGCACCCAGGCCGTGCTGACCAGGTCGAACCTTCCGGGGGACGGGTCCCGGTACTCGGGCAGCAGGATCGGGCCGAGGACCAGCAGCACCGCCATGACCGGGACGTTGATCAGGAAGACCGCGCCCCACCAGAAGTGCTCCAGCAGCCATCCGCCGATGATCGGCCCGACCACGCTGCCCAGGGTGAACACCGAGGCCCACACCGCGATGGCCGCCTGCAGCCGGCGCGGTTCGGTGAACATCACCCGGATCAGGGCCAGTGTGGGCGGCATCAGCGTGGCGGCCGCGGCGCCCTGCAGCGCGCGGGCGGCGATGAGCAGCTCGGCGGTCGGGGCGTAGGCCGCGACCGCGGAGGTGGCGCCGAAGGCGGCGGCGCCGAGCAGCAGCAGCCGCCTGCGCCCGATCCGGTCGCCCAGGTTGCCCATCGGAATCAGCAGCCCGGCGAGGAGGAAGGCGTAGATGTCGACGATCCACAGCTGCTGGGCGCCGCTGGGTTCCAGTTCGGCGGTGAGCGAGGGAAGCGCGAAGAAGAGCACGGTGACGGTCACCGAGATGAGCAGGACCGGCAGCATCAGCACCACCAGGCCGGCCCATTCCCGCCCGCCCGGCCTCGCGGCGCCTTCAGTGGCGCCTTCAGTGGCATTCATGAGAAAACACTCTCCCCTACAAAGTATGTGCGAGTTGCTGTACAAGGTACGACCATCGTGACGTTTTAGCAATCGCACGGCGGCGCCCGCCGACCCCGACGCTGAAATGAGCAGAGTTCCACGCGGACAACCGGTTGCGCGGCAGAGAGTGCGGCCGAGCCGCATTTTCATCACACGGCGTCGGCTTTTTCGTCACAGAGAAAGGCGTGGTAGCATTTCGTCACGAAATGGTGAGCGTGATGAAAAGGGGCCGCCCATGCCGACCTGTGCGCAGTGCGGAAAGGAACTCGCGGTGCCCGCCCGCGGCCGCAGGCCCCGGTACTGCTCGCGCTCCTGCCAGGCCCGCGCCTACCGGGCGCGCGCGGCCGCCCGCGGCCGGGACGAGCACGGCGCGGACGCGGCCGCCGGGCCCGCCGAAGAGCGGCGGGAGCCCGCACCGCCCTCCGGCGCGGAGCGGCCGCGCACCGGGGGCCTGTCCCGCGACCGGATCGTCCGCGCCGCCGTCCGGATCGCCGACTCCGAGGGCCTGGACACCATGTCCATGCGGCACGTCGCCCAAGCGCTCGGTGTGCAGGTGATGTCCCTCTACCACCACATCGACGGCAAGGACGAGCTGATCGACCTGATGGTGGAGGCGGTCTTCGGCGAGGGCGGCGAGGCGGACGGCGGCGGGGACTGGCGGAGCGCGCTGGAGGCCTCCGCCCGCTGGGAGTGGGCGCTCTACTCGGCGCACCCGTGGGTGCTGGAGGTCCTCGCCTCCGTGCAGCCCCCGCTGGTGCCCGGTGTGCTCGCCGGGGTCGAGCGCGGGCTGCAGGCGCTGGACGGCCTCGGGCTGGACACGGTCACCGCGCACCGGATCTACCTGAGCATCAGCGGCCTGGTCCAGGGGCTGGCGCTGCTGCGGGTCAGCGAGATCACCGCCGAGCGGCGCGACGGCGGCGCCTCCCTGGCCCGGTGGCGGTCCGTCCGCGTCCCGGCCGTGCTGGAGAAGCTGGGACCCGACCGGTTCCCGAGGCACGCCGCGCTCCGCGACGACGTCGACTCCCTGACCGACCTGGAGGGGGTCTTCGAGTTCAGCCTCCAGCGCCACCTCGACGGGCTCGCCCTCTTCCTGGAGGGGGCCGGGGAGCGCGCCCGGAGCGCCGCCGGGGAGGAGCCGGGCTGAGTCCGCCGGGCGGGGCGCGGGCGGCGGCCGCGCCGGACCCGGCTCACCCGCCGCCGGCCTCCCGGAGCAGCAGGTCGTGCACCCGGTCGACGCCGGGGCCGCTCGGCGGTCCGGGCCGACGGACCAGGTAGCAGGTGTTGAACGGCGGGTCGTCCGGCTCGTGCAGCGCGACCAGGGCCCCGGAGTCCAGCGCGTCCCCGCACAGGTAGCGCGGCAGCACGCTGAACCCGGCGCCCGCGACCACCGCGGAGAGCACCCCGCGCAGGTCGGGCAGGGTGAGCGCGGCGCGCCAGGAGAGCCGCCCGCCGAAGACGTGCCGCCAGTAGCGCCGCACGATGGGCAGGTCCTCGGCGTAGGCGACCAGCGGCACGCCGCGCAGCGCCGACGGCCCCTCCCCGGCCGCCAGGGCCTCCGCCCGCCCCGCCCATGAGGGCGCGGCGACCAGCACGAACTCCTCGTCCATCAGCGGGACCGAGACCAGGCTCCGCCCGCGCGGGCGGAGCGTCGCGATGACCAGGTCGTGCCGGCCCGCGCGCAGCTCCTCCAGGAGCGGGCCGGTCAGACCGGTCGCCACCCGCAGCCGCACGCCCTCGGCCGCCAGCGGGGCCAGCGCCGGCACCGCCCGGGTGCACAGCAGCTCGGCCGGGCCGGCCAGGTGCACCGGGGCGGAGCCGCCTCCGCCCTCCCCCGGCGCCGCGACCGCGGCCAGCTCGTCCAGGGGCGCCGCGATCCGCGCCGCCAGCTCGTCGGCGACCGGCGTCGGCGCCGCGCCGCGCGGCAGCCGCTCGAACAGGTCGCGCCCCGAGTTCCGCTCCAGCGCGCGGATCTGCGCGGTCACCGTGGGCTGCGACAGCCCGAGCAGCTGCGCGGCGGCGGTGAAGGACCCGGACCGGTGGACCGCCAGGAACGTCCGGAGCAGGTTCAGGTCGGCCGGCCGCGCCGCGCCGGCCGGGGCCGGCGGGGCCGCCGGCTCATCGGTCTCCCTATCGCTCACGGCGCCGACCCTATCCGGTCCCCGATGCCCCGGCCCCGCCCGCTCCCATCGGTGATCCGATGGCCGGCATCGGTCCGGTCATTGGAGATCCGGCGGCCGGACGGCCTACCGTCGGTGGCACCGCGCCGGCTCCCCGCGCAGGCCGGGGAGGCGGCGCCGGCGGCCTGACCCATCCACGGGGCCCGCACGGGCCCGCAGCATCGGAGTCGCACACCATGTCGAAGATCCTCGCCGTACTGACCGGCGCCGACCACTGGACCCTGGCCGACGGGACACCGCACCCCACGGGTTTCTGGGCCGAGGAGCTGGTCGCCCCCTACCAGGCCTTCACCGGGGCCGGCCACGAGGTGGACATCGCCACTCCGGGCGGGGCCGCCCCTCCGGTGGACCGGGCCAGCCTGGCACCCGAGGCGGCCGGCGGCCGGGAGCGGGCCGGGGAGCTCGCGGCCGCGCTCGACTCGATCGCCGGGCTGCGGGCCCCGCTCCGGCTGGAGGAGGCCGACCCCGCCGACTACGGCGCGGTGTTCTACCCCGGCGGGCACGGGCCGATGGAGGACCTGGCGGCCGACGCCGCCTCCGGCGCCCTGCTCGTCCGCGCCCTGGACTCGGGGCTGCCGCTCGGCGTGGTCTGCCACGGGCCGGCGGCGCTGCTCGCCGCGGTCCGCCCGGACGGCTCCAACGCCTTCGCCGGCTACCGGCTGACCGGGTTCAGCAACGCCGAGGAGGCCCAGGCCGGGCTGGCCGACCGGGCGAAGTGGCTGCTCCAGGACCGCCTCACCGGCGCCGGCGCGGACTTCCGGGAGGGCGAGCCCTGGGCCCCGCACGTGGTGGTCGACCGCAACCTGGTCACCGGGCAGAACCCGGCCTCCTCCGCGCCGCTCGCCGCCGAGCTGCTGAAGCTGCTGGGCTGACCCGCGCCCTCCGCCCCCGGGAGCGGGGAGCGGCGGCCGGTGCGCGCCCGCCGGCCGCCGCTACCCCTCCCGCCTCCGGGCGCGGAACGCCGCCGCCTTGGCCCGGTTCTGGCAGGCGGTGGAGCAGAACCTCCTGGTGCCGTTGCGCGAGGTGTCGGCGAAGACCCGGTCGCACCGGTCGGCCGAGCAGACGCCGAGGCGCTCGAACGCCGCGTTGCCGAGGACCATGGCGAGCGAGGTGGCCATCGCCGCGCCCCAGCCGAGGGCCCAGGGCGCGTCCGGGGCGTGGAAGTGCAGGTGCCAGGGCTCGCCCCCGTGCCGGGAGAGCACCGGCACCGCGCGGGTGTCGGCCATCACCTCGTTGGCGGTGGCGCAGGCCCGGTCCAGGTCGCCGGCGTCCACCGCGGCGAAGACCGCGTACAGCCGGCCGGTGACGGCGCGCAGCTCGGCGGCCTCGGCCTCGTCCGGGAGGCGCTCGGCGTACTGGCTCCCGGCGAGGGCCAGGGCCGCGGCGACCTCCTGCCCGGCCGGCTCTCCGGCGTACTCCCGTCCGCGCCGCTCCCCCGGCGTCAAGAGGTTGACCAGTCGGACGGTCGTCTCCACAACGTCACTCATGTGACTGTCGAACTGCACTTGACCAGTCACCTTTCGGGCCGTAGTTTCATCACTGTCCAAAAGCCTATCGACGGTTATGGAGAGTGGCATGACGGCATCGACCGGTACCGCGGGAATCCCCTCCGACGCGGCCGCGGAATGGGTGGAGCGCTGGGACTCCCAGCAGGAGGGGTACGTCCCGCAGCGGGAGGAGCGGTTCGCCGTGCTGGCCGACGCGGTGGCCGGAGCGCTGGCCGGCGTGGCGGACCCGGTCATCGTCGACCTGGGCTGCGGCCCCGGGTCGCTGACCGCGCGGCTGGCCGAGCGGCTGCCCGGCGCCTCCTTCATCGGCGTGGACGCCGACCCCCTGCTGCTCGGGCTGGCCCGGGCGCACTACGGCCCGGCGGCCGCCTGGGTCCTGGCCGACCTGGCCGACCCGGCCTGGGCCGAGGCCCTGCCGGAGACGATCCACGCGGCGGTCTCCTCCACCGCGCTGCACTGGATGTCCCGGGACTCCCTCGCCGAGCTGTACCGGACCCTCGGGGCGCGCACCGCCCCCGGCGGGATCTTCGCCGACGCCGACCACATGCCGCTCCCCGACGGCCGGCTGAACGGGCTCGCGGACGCGGTCGGCGCCGGGCGCGCCGAGCGGTCCGGCGCCACCGGGCGCGAGGAGTGGGGGCCCTGGTGGGAGGCGGCCCTCGCCGACGAGCGGCTGGCCCCGCTGCGCGCGGCCGCGCGGCCGCTCCCCGAAGCGGGCTCCGCCGGCGCCGCCGAGCACCACCACGGCAGCAACCTGCTCACCGCCGACGAGCACGCCGGGCTCCTCCGCGCGGCGGGCTACCGCTCCGCCGGCACCCTCTGGCAGGCCGGCGACGACCACCTGGTGGTGGCGGTCCGCTGACCGGCGGCCGGGGGCCGGGGCCGACCGCCCCCGCACGGCGGGCGGCCGCCGCGGGCACCGCCGCTCCCCCCGCCGACGCCTTCGGCGCCGTCCGCTCCGGGCGCCGCCGAAGCGGGCGGGCACACGCCACCGCCCGCCGCCGACACGGCCGCCCCGGCGGCGCCGGAGCACGACCGGAGAGCGCCCCTCCGAAGAGGGCACCGCAGGCCCCGGGAGCGCCCGCCGGGCCGCCCCCGCCATGGAGGCGGCGGCGCGGAGAAGCACCGCCGAACGCCCCTCCGCCGAGGGCGGTGCGGGCCCCGGGAGCGCCCGCCGGGCCCGCGCCGCCCCGGCGGCCGGGGGCCGCCTCCGCGCGGTGGCGGCCGGGGCGCGGGCGCCGGGGCCGGGAACCCCTCCCCGGCGGGCGGCGTGCGATCCTGAACGGCGTGCACAGCAACCACATGAGCCCGGTCCTCATCGGCCGCGACGCCGAGCTGGCCGCCCTCGGCGACGCCCTGTCCCGGGCGGACGCCGGGGAGCCGCGGGCCCTCATCGTGGGCGGCGAGGCCGGGGTCGGCAAGACCCGGCTGCTCGAGGAGTTCCTCCGGCGGGCCGCCGCGGACGGGGCCGTCACCGCCCTCGGCGGCTGCGTCGAGTCCGGCGCCGACGCCCTGCCGTACCACCCCGTCTCGACCGCCCTGCGCTCGCTGAGCCGGCGGCTCGGCGCGGAGCTCCGCGCCGCCGTCGACGGCCAGGAGGGCGAGCTCGCCCGGCTGCTGCCCGAACTCGGCGAGATGGACCGGGGCCGCCCCGAGGGCGGCGACCGCGCCCGGCTCTTCGAGCTCACCGCCCGGCTCCTCGAGCGCCTCGCCGCGGACCGGACCCTCGTCCTGGTCCTGGAGGACCTGCACTGGGCCGACCGCTCCACCCGCGAGCTTCTCAGCTACCTGCTGCGCGCCCTCGCCCACGGCCGCCTGCTCCTCATCGCCACCTTCCGCTCCGACGACCTGCACCGCCGCCACCCGCTGCGGCCCGCCCTCGCCGAGTACGAGCGGCTGCGCACCGTCACCCGCCTCGACCTGCCCCGCTTCGACCGCGCCGAGGTCCGCCGCCAGCTCGCCGCCATCGGCGGCGAGGCCCCGCCCGAGCAGGTGGTGGACCGGGTCTTCGAGCGCTCCGAGGGCAACGCGTTCTTCGTCGAGGAGCTGGCGTGCAGCATCCGCGAGGGCTCCCCGGGTGGCATCAGCGACTCCCTGCGCGACCTCCTGCTGGTCCGGGTCGAGGCGCTGCCGGACGAGGTTCGGCCCGTGGTGCGGGCCGCCGCCGCGGGCGGCTCCGAGGTGGAGTTCCGGCTGCTGGCCGCCGTCACGGGCCTCGCCGAGGACGGGCTGATCGAGGCGGTGCGCACCGCCGTCGCGGCCGCCGTCCTGCAGCCCTCCCGCGAGGCCGAGTCCTTCCGCTTCCGGCACGCCCTGATGCGCGAGGCGGTCCTCGGCGACCTGCTGCCCGGCGAGCGGTCCCGGCTCGGCCGCCGCTACGCCGAGGCGCTGGAGGCCGACCCCGCGCTCGTCCGCTCCGAGGAGCGGTCCGGGCGCCTGGCGCACTACTGGTACGGCGCCCGCGACCCCGGCCGGGCGCTGCCCGCCGTGATCGCCGCGGCGGGGGCGGCGCGCGCCCGGCACGCCTTCGCCGAGCAGTACCGCCTGCTGGAACGGGCACTGGAGCTGTGGGACGACGCACCCGAGGAGGTGCGCCGCCGGACGATGCTGCGGGCCGCCGCCGACGGCCTGTGCCCGGTCGCCTCCCCGGAGGCGCCCGGGGACTTCGCGGACCTGCTCGCCGCGGTCACCGTCGCCGCGCGCCTCACCGGCGAGCGGGAGCGGGCGCTCTCCCTCGCCAAGCGGGCGCTGCGCGCGTTGGAGGGCTCCCCTCCCCCGGGCCCGGGGTCCGGCCCGAGCGGGGAGGACGCCCTCCGGGCGGCCTGGTTCTGGACCGAGCGCCACCGGCTGATGCTCGACCTCTCCCGCTCCGACGGCTGGGACGAGATCGCCCGCGCCCAGGAGCTGGTGCGGGACCTGCCGCCGTCCGCCGTGCACGCCGAGGTGCTGACGCAGGCGGCGCACTGGCACCTCGTGCACCGGCCGGGGCCGGCGGCGGTCGGGATCGCGGAGCGGGCGGTGGAGCTCTGCCGGGTGACCGGCGCCGAGGTCACCGGCCTCACCGCGCGGCACCTCCTGGCCTGGCTCACGATCCACGCGGGCGACGTCGAGGCCGGGCTCGAACAGGCCCGCGAGGTGTGCGCCCGGGAGCTGGAGCCGGACAGCGCCAACGTCCTCCTGCGCGGCCACGGCAACCTGGCCGAGGCGCTGCACGGCCTCGGCCGCTACACCGAGGCCGCCGAGACCGCGGAGAAGGGCTCCCGGCTGGCCGAACGGCACGGGCTGCCGGACACCGCCTCGTTCATCGACGGCAACCTCGCCGAGTCCCTGATCCGGCTGGGCCGCTGGGACGACACCCGCGACGTGCTGGAGCGGGCCGAGGGCCGGCGCGGGACGAGCGCCCGCATCCGGGCGCACCTCGCCGAGCAGCGGGCCGAACTCGCGCTGGTCCGCGGCGAGTACGGCGAGGCCCGGCGGTGGCTGAAGGAGTCCTTCGGCTCCACCACCGGCCCCTACCCGGAGCCGCAGCACACCCTGCCCCAGGCCCGGATCGCCATCGCGCTGGCGGCCGCCGAGGGCCTGATCTCCGATGTCCGCTCCCTGCTGGAGGCGGCGGTCGGCGCGGCCGTCGCCCCCGGCCACCACCGCTACGGCTGGCCGCTGCTGTACGAGGCCGCGGCGGCGGAGGCGCGGGCCCGCGGGCTCGCGGCGGCCGAGCCGGGGCGCGGGGCGGCGGTGGAGCGGATCCGCGCGGCGATGGGGGAACTGGCCCGGTTCGCGCCGGTGTGGGACGCGCAGGCCCTGATGACCGAGGCCGAGCTGCTCACCGCCGAGGGCCGGGAGGCCGCCGGCCGCTGGACCGAGGCGGTCGCCGCCGCCGAGCGGCTGGAGGACCCGCTGCCGCCGGCCGTCGCCCGGTCGCGGCTGGCGGAGGCCTTGGTCTCCCAGGGCGGCGCCGGGTCCCGCGAGGCCGCCGCCGAGCCGCTGCGGCGGGCCGAGGCGGCGGCGCGCGAACTGGGCGCGGCGCCGCTCGCGGCGGAGGTCACCGCCCTGGCCCGCCGCGCCCGCATCCCGCTGCGGCAGGGCGGCCCGCCCCCGGATCCGGTGGCCGCGCTGGGGCTGACCGCCCGGGAGCAGGACGTGCTGCGCCTGGTCGCCGCGGGGTGGAGCAACCGGCGGATCGCGGAGGAGCTGTTCATCTCGCCGAAGACGGCCAGCGTGCACGTCTCCAACATCCTGGCCAAGCTGGGGGCCGCGAACCGGGGCGAGGCCGCCGCCATCGCGCACCGGCTTGGGGCGCTCGCCGAGTGACGCCCCGCCGGAACCGGCGGGGCTCACCGGGGATGCTCCCCCCTCATGGGGCGCATCGGGTGCGGCGCGCCTTCGGAGCCCGCCGGGCGGGTCCGGGACGGCCCCCCGGCATGCGGTCCGGGCGGAGGGGTTCGAGGCCGGCTTCCCGCTCTCCCCGGGCGAGGACCCGCCTCGGCCCGCTCGCCGGGGACGCGCTGCGGGAGGCGCGGCTGCGGCCGGCCCGCACCGGTGAGGAGGACATCGGCGACCTGGGCGGTCGGCCGGCCGCCGTGGTCATCCGGGCCGCCCGGACATGCTGCGCAGCCGGGCGTCCCGGCGCGAGGAGCCGCCGGAGGAGCGGCTGCCCGAACCGGTGGCCCTCCGCGACGGGGCCGCCGGCCCCGGGCAGCGGGCGCTGATCGCCGGCGCCGCCGGGCCGCCCCGGGCCAACGGGGCCGCAGGAGCGGTGGACCTGGTGGGCGGGCGGCCGCAGGCGGTGCTCGGCTTCACCGGCCGAGCCCTCCCGGCTCCCCGGTCCGGGCCGGGGCGGGGCGGGGAGCCGGGGGAGGCCCCGGCGCTCCGCCCGCCGGGGCACGCGCCTTCCGGCGGCGATCTAGGGTGGGGGCATGAGCACAGCCGCCCCGGACGTGGCGCGGTGCTGGCGCCACCCGGGGCTCCCCGGGGTCGAGCTGCTCCAGGCGCACTTCGTCCGGCACGCCTTCCCCCGGCACTCCCACGACGCCTACACCCTCGCCGTGATCGACTCCGGGCTGGAGGTGTACGACTACCGGGGCAGCACGCACCGGGTGGGTCCGGACGGGATCGCCCTGGTCGAGCCGGGGGTGGTGCACACGGGGCACTCCGGCGCCCCGGAGGGCTGGCGGTACCGGGTGCTCTACATCGACGAAGAGGTGGTCTCCGCGGCCGCGGCCGACCTGGGCATGGCCGCCGCGCCGGCGTTCGCCTCCTCCTCCGCGCACGACCCCGGCACCGCGGAGTCGCTGCGCGCCGCGCACCGCGCCGCCGAGCGGGGCGACCGGCTCAGCGCCTCCTCGCTCACTCGGCGGGCGCTGCACCTGCTGCTCGCCGGGCACGCCCTCGGGCGGCCCGGGGGCGCGCCGACGCCCGCGCCGCACCGCGCGGTCGACCGCGCCCGGGAGATCCTGCGGGAGCGGCTGGCCGACCCGCCCCCGCTGGAGGAGCTGGCGGCCGCCGTGGAGGCCTCCCCGTTCTCCCTGGTGCGGGCGTTCCAGCGGAGCCTGGGGCTGCCGCCGCACGCCTACCTCAACGACCTGCGGGTCCAGCGCGCCCGCCGGCTGCTCGCCGGCGGCGTGCCGCCCGCCGAGGCCGCGGCCCTGCTGGGCTTCGCCGACCAGGCGCACCTGACCCGGCACTTCAAGCGGAGGACCGGGGTGACACCGGGGGCGTTCCGGCGGGGCGTGCACGGTACGGCCCGGCGCGGCTGAGCGCCCCGCCGGGCCGGTCCTCCCCTCCCTCTCAGTCCGGGGACACCGCGTAGCCGGGGGCGTCCTGCCAGTCGACGAGGACGGCCGGCTCGTCGCCGAGCACCCAGGCGTCGTGCCCCGGCGGGATCCGCACCACCTGGCCGGCCCGGGCGTCGAGCTCGGCGCCGTCGGCCATCCGGATCCGGAGCGCCCCGGACACCACGTAGCCGAAGTGGGGGAACATGCACAGCTCGGTCCCCATGATCGGCTTGACGCAGGTCGACCAGCGCCAGCCCGGCTCGAAGACGGCCCGGTCGAGCTCGCCGCCGCCGACGTGCACGATCTCGATCCGGCCCAGCTCGACCCGGCGCACCTCCTCCGGGTCGGCGAAGTCGGCCGTCTCCGCCTCGGTGATGCCCTCGTCCCAGGCCTGGACGCTGATCTGGCGCGCGATCCGCCCGCCGCTCAGCTCCAGCATGGACATCGAGGTCACCTTGGTCCCGTCCGGGTAGGTGCAGGTCTCCTCGTAGGCGACGTGGTCGCCCTGGACGACGCACCGGTCGAGCCGGTGGGTCATCGGCCGGGAGTACACCTCGCGCAGCATGTCCCCGATGGCCTGCCGCCCGTGCAGGGTCATCGGCGCGCTGGGCGGGGTCCTCCGGTCGATCATCTCCAGATCGGCGTCCTCGGTGAACTGCCCGAGCATCGCGTCGACGTCCCCGTCCTCGATGGCGTGCCGCAGCAGCTCCCCGTCGAAGGGCCGCTGAGCCTCCTGAAGCGCCATCCTGCTCCCCTTCTCTCTCCTTCCGCCCTCGACGTACCGGTCGCCGGGGGCCCGTCTCCCAGATTCCGCCCGCGGCGCGCCGGCGCACCCCAAACTCCGGTCATCTCTTCCCCTGCGGTCGGATGCCCCGCGGCGGCTAGGCGTCCCGGAGGCCGCGCAGCAGGGCGGAGAGGCCGTGGTGGAACTCCTCGTCGGCGGTGATCCTCCGGGCGGCGCGGGCGGTCTCGGCGGTGCGGGGGAACTCCGCTCCGGGCAGCCCGGCCATCTCCGCGGTGCCGGCCCCGTCCAGGGGGCCGAGGTGCTCCAGTTGGAGGGCGCCGAGCAGGTGGGCGACCAGGGCGCGCTGCGCCAGGGCCCGGCGCTCGCCGGTGAAGCCCGCCTCGGTGAGGACCTCCAGCACCGCCTCGATCCAGCGCAGCGACGCCGGGGCGGCGTGCCGGTGCGACAGCAGGAGCGGCACGGCCGCCGGGTGCTCGGCGGCCGCGGCGCGCAGCCGGTCCATGAGCAGCGCCACCCGCTCGGTCCAGTCGCCGCCGGCCGGCGGTGCGGGGTCGACCGCGCCCAGGAGGCGGTCGACGATCCACACCTCCAGCTGCTCGCGCCCCTCCGCGTAGCGGTACAGGGCCATCGCGCTCACGCCGAGCTCGGCGGCGACCGAGCGCATGGACAGCGCGCCGGTCCCGGAGCGCTCCAGCACGGACAGCGCGGCACCGGTGATCGCGTCCCGGTCGAGTGATCGAGGTCGAGGCATCCCTTGACAGTTTACGGCGTACGCCTAAAAATCGGAACCACCGGATACCCCTACCCGGTTCCGGTGTCGCGGAGCGCACCGGCCCCGAGGCGACGACGGAGGAGCCGCTGATGCAGCAGATCGCCAACACCGAGCAGGCCGACATCTGGAACGGCCCGGACGGCGCGCACTGGGCCGAGCACCACGACCGCTACGACGCGATGTCGCAGGGGGCCGACGAGCCCCTGCTCGACGCCGCCGCGGTCACCGGGACCAGCCGCGTGCTGGACATCGGGTGCGGGACCGGGCGCACCACCCGGCGCGCCGCGCTCCGGGCCCGGGACGGCGCCGCCGTCGGCATCGACCTGTCCGGGCCGATGCTGGACAAGGCCCGCTCGCTCGCCCTCCGGGAAGGGGTCGGCAACGCCTCCTTCATCCGGGGCGACGCCCAGGTCCACCCCTTCCCCGCCGCCGGGTTCGACGCCGCGATCAGCCTGGCCGGGGTGATGTTCTTCGCCGACCCGGCGGCCGCGTTCGCCAACATCCGCGCCGCACTCGCCCCCGGGGGCCGGGCGGCCTTCCTCACGCACCGCTCGGCGGGCGCCCGCTTCCAGGCGGTCTACGCGGCGCTGGCCGAGCACATCCCGCCGCCGGAGGATCCGGGGCACGCCCCGGGCGTCACCGCCTTCGCCGACCCCGACCGGGTGCTGGACCTGCTCACCCGGACCGGGTTCGAGCGGGCGGCCGCCGAACCGGTGGAGATGGCCTGCACCCTCGGCGCGACCCCCGAGGAGGCGGCGGACTTCCTCTTCTCCGGCTCGCTGGCGCCGATGGTCCGCCACGCCGACCCGGACGGCCTGCGGCGGGCCCGGTCCTCGGTCCTCCGGGCGCTGCGGGCGTCGGTGCAGGGCGGCGCGGTGCGCATGACCGCGGAGGCCTGGCTGTACACCGCGGTCAACCCCGGGGGCCGGCCCGGCGCGGGCGGCGCCCCGGGGGCTCAGCCCGGCTCCGCCGCGCAGCCGCCGCAGACCCCGGAGAGCTCGAAGGAGTAGCGGAGCGAGCGGTAGCCGCTGGCCGCGCCGACCCGCTCGACCAGGGCGGCGAGCTCGCCCGGTTCGGGCACCTCCTCCACCTGCCCGCAGAGCCGGCAGAGCAGGTGGTGGTGGGCGGCTCCGCCGCACCGCCGGTACAGCAGCTCCCCGTCGGGGGAGTGCACCGTGTCCAGCGCCCCCTCCTCCGCCAGCCGGCGCAGCGCCCGGTAGACCGTGGACAGGCTCGGCCCCCGGGCGCCCCCGGACGGGGCGCCGCCGAGCAGCCCGTGCACCTCCTGCGCGCTGCGGAAGTGCGGCTCGCGGCCGAGCGCCCGCAGAACCGCTCCGTCGTACCTGGCCACCGGCTCTCCTCCCCGCCCTCTCCCGGCCTGACGCCCGGCCGCCCGCCTCCGGGCCGGCCGTGCGCGCGCCGTCACGGCCGGCCGGGCCCTTCCCCGGACCGGTGCAGCAGGAACAGGGCGGCCTCCTCCGGGCCGGTCGGCCGCGCCTCTAGGCCGTACCGGGCCGCCTCGTCTCGCAGGCCGTCCGGGGCGAGGACGTGCCATTCGTACTCGACGTCGACCGAGGAGGCCTCCTCGCCGTCCTCCTCGACCCGGTAGGCCATCCGCCACAGGACGGAGTCCCCGGCCCCGGGGCGCGCCTCGCCCCAGCCCCGGTAGGTGCGCCGGCCCACGGCCGCCTCGCTCATCGGGGTGCGCGGCACGGCGGCGGGAGTGTACGGCGGGGCAAGGTTGACCACGGCGCCGCGCTGCGGTGCGAGCCGCTCGGCCAGCAGCGCCCACAGTTCGGCGCGCCGGTCCGCGGGGAAGTGGCCGAGGACGTTCATCGCCAGCAGCCCGCCGATCCGCTCCGGCAGCCGCGCGGAGAGCAGGTCGGCGCCGGAGACGGTGACCCGCCCCCCGCCCCAGTCCGGGTCGGCGGCGCGGGCGAGCAGCACGGACCGCAGCGCGAGCGAGGGCTCGACCGCGAGCACCTCCGCATCCGGTATCTCGCCGAGGAGCAGGCGGGTGCCGTGCCCGGAGCCGGCCCCGGCGTCGACGACGGGGCCCTCCGGTCCGGCGGCGGCGCGCACCGCGCCGGCCACCGCGGCGGCGTTCGCCCGCCACCAGGGGGCGATCAGGATGTCGATGAACTCGGCCGAGCGCTCGTAGGGGTCGCGGTGTTCGGGCATCGCCCGGTCCTCCAGGAGACGATGAACAGGGGGTGACAATGATTATCATAGTCGAACCTCGGATTCCACCGCCCCCCTCTCCGGGCGGGCCCGCCCGGAGGTCCGGCGGACGCAAACACCGCCCCACGCCCGCCTCCCCTGTTCCCCAATCCTCCGCACAGGGGGCCGCCGGGCACCCCCCGGCGGCCTAGCATTTCTGTTCAGGGCCCCGGAACCGGGCCGCCGGGAGCACCCGGGGCCGCACGGCACCGACCCGCGATGAGGACCGCATCCATGTCCACGCATCACGTCCACGAGGGCCACGACCACGCGCACGGGGAGAACTGCGGCCACGTCGCCGTTCCCCACGGCGACCACACCGACTACGTGCACGACGGCCATGTGCACCGCAACCACGACGGCCACACCGACGAGTGCGACGGGGGTGCGCACACCGCCCACGAGGCCCACGACCACGTGCACGGGGAGAACTGCGGCCATGTCGCCGTTCCCCACGGCGACCACACCGACTACGTGCACGACGGCCACCGCCACGCCCGGCACGGCGACCACTGGGACGAGCACTGACGGGGCGGGGCCGGGCCTCCGCCCGACCGCGGAAGGCCCGCGGAAAGGGGCCCGCGGAGAAGGGCCGCGCCCTCCGCCGACCGGAGTCGCGGCCCCGCGCCCTTCCGCCCGCGCACCGCGCGGGTGCGGGGGCGCTTCACCAGTGACCCGGGCGCCCCTGCGGCGCCCCCTCCCCCGGCGGGGCCGCCGGGGGGGGAGGGGCGGGCGAGGGGTCAGGGCGCCCGCCGCGCCGCGCTCACACCCCGCCGCAGACCATCGCGCGGAGGGTGATCTCGCCGACGATCCCGTCGTCGTCGATGCCGAACTCCCGCTGGACCTCCTCGACCGCGGCCTCGGTCCTGGCACCGTAGCGGCCGTCCACCACCAGGTCCTTGCCGTAGTCGACGGCGAGGGAGTACTGGATCGCGCGGACCGGGTCCCCGCTGTCGTTCGGCAGCCCCCGGCCCCACTCGCCGAACACCGCACCGCGCAGCGCGGTCCAGGTCTCCTGGTTCAGGGTGCCGGTCACGTGCAGGTCGGCGTCCTCCTGGAAGGCGGTGACCGCGTCCTCGGTGTAGGTGGTGAAGTGGTCGCGCGGCTCGCCGGTGAAGTGCCCCAGGTGCCGGAGGAGGTAGCCGGCCACCGCGACGTCGGTGTCGGTGTCGCCGAAGGAGTACTCCGGCCACTCCAGCGCCTCGATCTCGGCGAGCACCTGCGGCGGGGTGTCCGGCCCGTCGGCCAGCGCCGCCGGAGCCCCCGCCGCCCCCGCCGCGAGCGCCAGCGCGCCCGCGGCCAGCACCGCCGCCGCCCGTCCCGCCGCCGTCGCCCCGTCCCGTGTTCCCATGTCCCGTCCTCCCGTCGCTCCCCGCCGCGATCCTCATCGCGCGGACATCAGAGAAGACGCCCGCCCCGGGCATCCCGTTCAACCTCCGCGGGCGAATACAGCGCGCCGGACATACCTTGATCACTCTCCTTTCCGCAGGTGAACCCGGGCGCACGGATGCGCGTCGGCGGCCGCGGTCAGGCGGCCGGCGCGGTGGCGTGCGCCAGGGCGACCCCGCCGGCGATCAGCGCCAGGGCCGCCAGCCGGCCGGCGCCCGCAGGCTCCCCGTGCACCAGGATCCCCACCAGGACCGCGCCCGCGGCGCCGATGCCGGTGAATACGACGTAGGCGGTACCCGCCGGCAGGCCGCGCATGGCCAGCGAGAGCAGGTAGACCGCGCCGGCCATCAGCACCAGGCTGACCAGGGTGGGCAGCGGCCGGGTGAACCCGTCGGTCGGTTTGATGCTCTGCGCCCAGGCGATCTCCACGATCCCGGCCGCGATCAGCAGCAGCCAGTTCACCACGACGCCCCCAGAGCGCGCGCCGCCTCCAGGGCCGCGGCGCGGGAGGCCTCGTGCTCGGCGCGCCGGCCGGCCAGTGCCGGATCCACCGGGGCGTTGGCCATCTCGGTCCCGACGAACACGACGTCGTCGACGGCGAAGTGCCCGGAGAAGAAGTCCCGCAGGTAGCGCTCCTGGTGGTCGAAGGGCTCGCGGGGCGTTCCCGGCCCGTAGGCGCCGCCGCGGGCGTAGGCCACCGCGAACCGCCGCCCGGCCAGCGACATCCTCGGGAAGGTCACCTGGTCGATCCAGGCCTTCAGCGAGGCCGGGACGGAGTAGTTGTACATCGGCGCGGCGATGAGCACGGTGTCCGCGGCGACCAGCTCGGACAGGAGAGGCTCGACCACCGCCCAGGCCTCCTTCTGGGCGGGGGTGCGCACCGCCTCGGGGTAGCGGGCGGTGTCGGTCAGGCCGGCCGCCAGGACGGCGTCGCAGATCTCGGTCCAGGCCTCGCCGATCTGCGGGACGGGGTCGCGGGCCAGGTCGCGGTGGGTGTAGTCGGCTCCGGGGTGGGCCTCGCGCCAGGCCGCGGCGAAGGCGTCGCCGACCTCCCGGCTGAACGAGCGGCGGCGGGCGCTGGCGTCGATGTGCAGAAGCGCGGTCACGGAAGCCTCCGAGTCAAGTGGACACCTTGTCCGCTTCTGACGGTAGAGCAGAACCGGACACATTGTCCACTTGTCCGCTAGGATGCCCCCATGACCGAACGGAGCCGCAGCCGCGGGGAGCGCGCCGACGCCGCGCGCAACCGCGCCAAGGTGCTGGAGGCCGCCGCGGAGCTGTTCGCCGGGAAGGACCCGCGGGCCGTCACCATGGACGAGGTCGCGCGGGCCGCGGGGATCGGCCGGGCCACCCTGTACCGCCGCTACCCCGACATCGCCTCGATCGCCGAGGCCCTGCTCGACGAGCACGAGCGGCGGCTCCAGGAGGAGCTGCTGCGGGGCGGGCCGCCGCTGGGCCCCGGCGCCCCGCCCGGCGAGCGGCTGGCCGCCTTCTACGCGGCCATGGCCGGCCTGCTGGAGCGCCACGCGCACCTGGTGCTCGGCGCCGAGACCGGCCGGGCCCGCTTCGCCGCCGGCGCCTACGGGTTCTGGCGCGCCCACGTGCTGGCGCTGCTGCGCGAGGGCGGCGCGTCCGCACCGGAGGCGCTCGCCGACCCGCTGCTCGCCCCGCTGGCCCCCGACGTCTTCACCCACCAGCGCGAGCAGGGCCTCTCCACCGCGGAGATCGCGTCCGCCCTGGCCCATCTGGCCCGGCGGGTGCTCCCGGAGTGACCCCGGCCGGGCCCGCGCGGAGAGCGCGGCGGACCCCGCCGGGAAACCCCCCGGACAGGTGCCGCCACCGGTGAAAACGGGAATGACAGGGAGAGAACGACCTCCTCGCCGCCCGCACGGCCCTCTCCCGGCGGCGGGACCGCCGGCGCCGGCCCGGACGCCGGCGGGGCGCGGACCGCGGGGAAGCCGTCGCCCAACGGCGTCCGCGCCCCGCGGACGCGCTGACCGGGGAGGCGGATGCCATGTCCACGATCGCCCACCACGCCCGCTCCCACGCGGTGACGCACGCCTGGCGCGGCGTGCTGGCCGGCCTCGCCGGAGGCGTCGTCTTCGGCGCACTGATGGCGATGACCGGAATGCTGCCCATGGTGGGCATGCTGATCGGCACCGAGAACGCGGTGGCCGGCGGCGTGGTCCACCTGATCATCTCGGCCGGTGTCGGCCTGCTCTTCGGCCTTCTTGCCGGGGCCTTCGCCGACCACCCCTGGACGGTGCTGGGCGCCGGTGCCGTCTACGGACTGGCCTGGTGGGTCGTCGGCGGCCTGCTGGCGATGCCCGCGATGCTCGGCATGCCGGTGCTGCAGATGGACCAGGCCGCGATGATGAGCCTCATCGGCCACCTCCTCTACGGCCTGGTGGCCGCGGCGGCGCTGTACGCGCTGAGCCGCCGGGAGGTGTAGCGGAACGGCACCCGCGGCCCCGCCCTCCGGGAGGTCGGGGCCGCTTCCCTGCCGCGCCGCCGCGCCGAGGGGCCGCCCCCTGCGGGACGGCCCCCGCGGCCGCGGCCCCGCTCCGGCCGGGGAAGCCCCGGCGGCCGTGCGCCCGGGCCTTTCCCGGCTCCCCCGGCCCGCCGCGCTACCGCTCGGCCGGCGCCTCCCGCCGCTCCCCCTCCTCCTCCGGGGCGCCGGTGTCCTGCTCCTCCCGCGCCGCGCCGGTCGGCGGCACACCGCGGAGGAAGGCCAGGGCCAGGGCGGCGGCCAGGACCAGCAGCACCGCTCCGATGGCGGCGGCCGCCTGCAGCCCGTCGGCGAAGGAGGAGCGGACCGCGCCGAGCAGGGCGGTACCGGCCTCCCCGGGCAGCCCCCGGGCGGCCTCGACCCCGGCGCCGACGGTCTCCCCGGCCGCCGCCAGGTCTCCGGCGGCCGCCCCCTCCGGCGCGGAGGCCGACAGGCTCGCCTGGTAGACCCCCATCGCGGCGGCGCCCAGGAAGGCCATCCCGGCGGCCAGGCCGAACTCGCCGCCGCTCTCGGCGACGCTGGAGGCCGTCCCGGCCCGCCGGGCCGGCGCCGAGCCGACGATCAGGTCGGTGGTCAGCGCCAGGGTCGGCGTCACCCCCGTGTAGAGCACGGTGAACCCGGCGAGGGTCCAGGCGAGGTCGGCCTGGGGGGCGGTGGCGGCGATGACGGCCGCGCCGACCGAGGCCGAGCCCAGCCCGGCGGCCACCACCGCGGCCGGTCGGACCCGCCGCACCAGCCTGGGCGCGCCGAGGGTGGCGATGATGCCCAGGACGATCGAGGGCACCGTCCACAACCCGGCCTCCAGCGGCGACAGGACCAGCACCGACTGCAGGTACTGGACGACCAGCAGCTGGCTTCCGGCCATCGCCACGACCGCGAGGAACTGGGCGCCGAGCCCGGCGCTGAACGCGGGCAGCCGGAACAGCCGCAGGTCCATCAGCGGGTCGGACATGCGCAGCTGGCGCCGGACGAACAGGGCGCCGAGCGCCAGGCCGGCCGCGACCCAGGCCGCGGCCTCGAATACCGGCCCGGAGGAGGCGAGGGACTTGATCCCGTAGACCAGCGGGAGGACCGCGGCGACCAGCAGCGCCGCGCCGGCGACGTCCAACCGGCCGGTCGGCCGCTCGGTGTGCTCGGGCAGCAGGAACGGGCCGACGGCGAGCAGCAGCGCCATCACCGGGACGCCGATCAGGAAGATCGACCCCCACCAGAAGAACTCCAGCATCACCCCGCCGACCAGCGGCCCGATCGCCTCGCCGGCGGTGAAGCAGGTCATCCAGACCGCGATCGCGAAAGTGCGCTGGGCGGGGTCGCGGAACAGGTCGGCCAGGAGCGCCAGCGTGGAGGGCATCAGGGTGGCCCCGGCGACGCCCAGCAGCGCGCGGGCCGCGATCAGCGTCTCCGCGGTCGGGGCGAAGGCCGCGGCCGTGGAGGCGGCCGCGAAGGCCGCGGAGCCGATCAGCAGCAGCCGGCGGCGGCCGATCCGGTCCCCCAGGCCGCCCATCACCAGCAGGAAGCCCGCCACCATGAAGCCGTAGACATCGAGGATCCACAGCAGCTGCGGCCCGGTCGGGTCCAGGTCCGCGCTGAGGCTCGGTGCCGCCAGGTGGAGGGCGGTCAGGTCCATGGACAGGACCACGGTGGGCAGGGCCAGCACCCCCAGCCCGATCCATTCGCGCCGCCCCGCGCGCTCGGGTGCCGTCTTCCGCACGTCGCTCTCCTCCCGGTTCGCCTGCTCAACGGTGGGCACCGGACCGGCGGGCAGGCGCCCCGCGGACCGGCGGCGCCCAAGTTAGACTCTGACATCGACGTGAGAGTCAACCCGGAGGGACGGCCCTGGATGCGCATCGGCGAACTCTCCCGGCGGACCGGCGCCAGCATCCGCTCGCTCCGCTACTACGAGGAGCAGGGCCTGCTGCGCCCGCTGCGCCGCCCCAGCGGCTACCGCGAATACGCGGAGAGCGACACCGCGGTGGTGGCGCGCATCCGCACCCTGATCGCGGCCGGCCTGAACACCGCCCTGATCGCCCAGGTCCTGCACTGCTTCGAGGGCGACTCCGACACCCCCGTCCCCACCTGCGCCGAAATGGTCGAGGAGCTCTCCGCCGCCCGCACCGCCATGGCCTCGCACATCTCCGCCCTGGAGGCCTCCTGCTCCCTCCTCGACGCCATCATCGAAGCCGCTCCGGAGAAGTCCCCCGCCCCGTCCTGACCCCCCGGACCGCGGAGCCCCTTCCTCGGGACCGCCCTGCCTCCCCTGGAGGTCCCGGGCGGCGGCTCAGCCCCCGCCCCCAAGGGGTCGACCGGGACCGCCTCCACGCAGCGGCCCCGGGAGTCGAGGATGCGGCCGTAGATCTTGTGGTTGCGCAGGATGACGCGGCGGTCGCGGACCTCGGCGGCACCCCCGATGACATCTACCGGCGAGTAGTAAGCCCTGAACCCCCACCACCCCCACCGTGGTCACTCAGAGTGGCGAAAGCGGGGCCTCCCGGGGGAACGAATGCGACATCTCGCCCCTCCCGGCCCCTCCCCGGGGTTCCGGCCCCGCCTTTCCGGCCTTCCCGGCGGCACGGATCCCCGGCCACCGCCCCGATCGGGGCCGTTCGGGCCCCGGGAGGCCCGTTCCGGCCCGGGATGCGCGCCCAGGAATCACCGGGGTGCTCTCGCGGTGCGCAGACCGCCCCCCACCACCATCACCGTCCGTGTTCACCCAGGTCAGAGAGGTGCCGGTGATCACCGAGCGACCCGCCCCACCGCCGGGGCGACGCGGGCGCGGCGACCCCGCCCCTTCACCCGCCCCCGCCCTCGCCGCCCGCCTGAACCCCCTCCCCGCGAGACGCCGCACCCGACCGACCGGCCGGCACGCCCCCTGCCCTCGCCGCCCGCTTGAACCTTCGCTCCGCGAGACGCCGCGCCCGGCCGAGACGCCCGGCCCCGCCCCTTCTTCCGCCGTCGCCGCCGGCCTGAACCTCCACCCCGTGGGGCGCCGCGCCCGGCCGACTCCTTCACTCCGTCCCTTCTTCCGCCGTCGCCGCGCGGAGCCGACCGCATACCCGGCGGTCTCTGAGCACGGCGGTCGTCCGGCGGGGCCGGACGGCCGGTGCGGTCACCTCACCCGCCGCGCAGGTGGTCGCGGAGGGCGCCGGCGACGCGGGCCATGAGCGCCTCGGCGCCGGGCTGGATGATCGCCGGGACCCGCGACTCGGTGAGCACCGCGACGGCGAAGGCCTGCCCGTCGGCGTGCTCCACCACGCCGACCTCGTGCCGGAGGTTGAGCAGGGTGCCGGTCTTGGAGGACCACTTGGAGGCGTCGGAGGCGAAGTCGGGGGCCAGTCGCTGGCGCATCAGGTTGTCGCCCATCAGCCCGCGGACCCGCTCGGCGATCCCGGGGTCGACGGCCGAGGGGGACCACAGCTCCTGGAGCAGGTCGGTGAAGGCCCGCGCCGTCCCCGAGTTGCCCACGGTGACGTCGAGCTGGGGCATCACGTGGCCGCGCCCGGCGGTGCCCGCGCCGATGGCCAGCGAGTGCGCCAGGTGGGCGTCGTCCGGGCCGAGGCGGTCCGCGGGGGTGTCGCTGAGATCGCTCATCGGGTGCCGGACGGTGATCCCGCGGACGCCCATGCGCCGCAGCGACTCGGTGACCCGCACGGGCGGGGCGATGGCGAACAGGGCTTCGGCGGCCACGTTGTCACTGATCGCCATGGCGAGGTAGAGCAGGTCCTCCACGGCGACCCGGACGGGGTGGCGGAACCTGCCGACTCCGGTCGGCGCGCCGCCGGGGCGCAGCGGCACCGGTTCGGCTCCGTCCACCTCGCCGGCGCGGACCAGTTCCAGGACCGCCACCGCCAGCGGGATCTTCACCAGCGAGGCGGTGGGGAACTCCAGGTCCGGCTCGATCCCCGCCTCCTCGCCGGTGCGCAGGTCGCGGACGAGGAAGGAGCCGCGCAGCCCGCCGTCGTCGAGTTCGGCGCGGAGCTCCCGGATGAGGGCCTCGGTGCTCATGCCGCGCCCCCGTCCCGGGTCAGGGCGCCCAGGCAGTGCGCGATCCCGGCGCCCAGCCGCTCCCGGATCCGCTCGGCCTCGTCGCCCGCGCCGCCCGCGATCCCGTAGCCGCGGGCCAGGTCGATCCCGCCGATCGGGCGCCAGTGCAACTCCAGCTCCTCTGCCTGCTTGGCCGAGCAGAGCAGCAGGTCGGAGGAGCCGAGCACGGCCGCGACCGCGGGGGCGAGCGCGGCGGCCACCGCGACCTGGGCGGGGCGCAGACCCACCGAGTCGCGCAGCCGGGTCACCCGGTCCCGGATGTGCGGGACGTCGTCCTCGGGCTGGATCCAGATGCGGCGGCCCGGGGCGGCCCGGTCGCCGCGCCCCACCCGGAGCGTCTCGGCGTGCACCACCCGGGCGCGCTGCGGGACCGCGGCGGCCAGGCCCAGCGGCACCGTCCAGGCGCTCTCGCTCACCGGGACGGCGGTGAGGGCGGCCCGGACCTGCTGGGAGCGGAGCAGTTCGGCCCGCTCGTCCGGCCGGGCCTGCTGGAAGTCGAGGTGGACGCCCTGCTCGCGGGCCTCGGCGTCGAGGCGGGCGAGGTCCAGGGTGGAGCAGACGTCCGGGACGGCGAACCGGAGCGGGGTGAGCCGGGCGCGCTCGGCGTCGTGCTCCATCGCGTCGGCCAGCCGCACCAGGCGCCTGGCGGAGGGGAGCATCTCCCTGCCGAACGGGGTGAGCACGGCCCTGCGCGCCGAGCGGTCGATCAACCGCCCGCCCAAGTGCTTCTCCAGGGCGGCGACGCGCCGGCTGGCGACCGGCTGCGGGATGCGCGCGGCCGCCGCGCCGAGGGTGAAGCTGCCCCGCTCGCTCACGCTTACGAACGCCTTGCAGGCACCGACGAGATCCATGACAGAGCATTATGCCGGTTCCGCATGGAAGCGCCGGTTTCCGTCTTGGACGGCATCGGATCTCTGGGCCAGACTGCTGCGCAGGGCTTCGGCGAGGCCGTCCGAGCACGCGGGGCGGGGCATCGGGCGTGCACCCGGGGGTGCGCACCGGACATCGGCGGGCCCACCGCTCACCATGCATTCGAACGTGTGTTCGATACGAGAAGCAGGGAGTAACGGGGATGAGAATCCGCTTCACACGGGGCGCCGGCGCGGCACCGCTGGCCGCACTGGCGCTCGTGCCGCTGGCCGCCTGCACCGGAGCCGGCCTCCCCGGCGGCGTCGCCGCCGAGGTCTCGGCCCGGGAGAGCACGGGCGCGGCCGCCGGGAGCGCCCTGACGGCCGGGGTCGAGCGGGCCTTCGCGGAGCTGGAGGAGGAGCACGACGCCCGGCTGGGCGTCTACGCGGTGGACACCGGCTCCGAGGAGGAGATCGCCTACCAGGCCGACGAGCGGTTCGCCTACTGCTCCACCTTCAAGGCGATGGCCGTCGGCGCCCTGCTCCGCGAGCACCCGGAGGAGAAGCTGGACGAGGTGGTCGCCTACTCCGAGGAGGACGTGATCGGGTACTCGCCGATCACCGAGAAGCACGTCGACACCGGCATGACGCTGCGCGACATCGGCGACGCCGCGATGCGCTACAGCGACAACACCGCGGGCAACCTGCTGTTCGAGCAGTTCGGCGGGCCGAAGGGGCTCCAGGCCGAACTCCGCGAGATCGGCGACGAGACCACCAGCATGGACCGGTACGAGACCGACCTGAGCGAGGCGGTCCCCGGCGACGAGCGGGACACCAGCACCCCGCGCGCGCTCGCCGCGAACCTGCGCGAGTACGCCCTCGGCGACTCGCTCACCGATACCGAGCAGGACTACTACACCGACCTGCTGGAGCGGAACCTCACCGGTGACGCGCTGATCCGGGCCGGCGTCCCGGCGGACTGGAAGGTCGGCGACAAGACCGGCAGCGGCGGCTACGGCACCCGCAACGACATCGCCGTGGTGTACCCGCCGGACGGCGACCCGATCGTCATCGCGATCATGACCAGCCGGGACGAGAAGGACGCCGAGCGGCGGGAGGCGCTGGTCGCCGACGCCGCCGAGGTGGTCGCCGACACCCTCGGCTGACCGCCCCGGGCGGCCGCGCGCCGCCCGGAGAGATGCGGCCGGGGACTCCGCCCACCCCTCGGCCGCGCCCCGGGGACGCACCCCGGGAACGGGGACGGCCGGGCGCCATGCCGGTTCCGCATGGAACGGCCCGCTTCCGCCCCGAACGGCATCGAACCACCGGGCCGGCCGCCGCGCGACGGCCGCGGAGGCCCGTCCCCGGCCCGGTGGCCCACCCCACGAAACAGGGAGAAACAGAGGATGAAGACCGCATTCGCACGGCGCCTCGGAGTCGCCTCGCTGACCGCGCTGGCGCTCGCACCGGTCGCGGCCTGCACCGGCGCCGGCGCACCGGAGGGCACCGCCACCGAGGTCTCGGCCCGGCAGGACCTGCAGGCCGCGGCGGAGAAGGAGTTCAAGGAGCTGGAGAAGGAGTACGACTCCCGACTCGGCGTCTACGCGGTGGACACCGGCTCCGACGAGGAGGTCGGCTACCGGGCCGACGAGCGGTTCGCCTACTGCTCCACCTTCAAGGCGCTGGCCGTCGGCGCGCTCATGGACCGCTTCCCCGACGAGAAGCTCGACGAGGTGGTCACCTACTCCGAGGAGGACCTGGTCGACTACTCCCCCATCACCGAGAAGCACGTCGACACCGGCATGACGCTGCGCGACATCAGCGACGCCGCGGTCCGCTACAGCGACAACACCGCCGCCAACCTCCTCTTCGACCAGTTCGGCGGGCCGAAGGGGATGGAGGCCCAGCTCCGCGAGATCGGCGACGAGACCACCAGCATGGACCGCTACGAGACCGACCTGAACTCGGCGGTCCCGGGCGACGAGCGGGACACCAGCACCCCGCGCGCGCTCGCCTCCGACCTGCGCGAGTACACCCTGGGCGACACGCTCGACGAGGACGAGAGCGCCTTCCTCACCGACCTGCTGAAGCGCAACACCACCGGAGACGAGCTGATCCGGGCCGGTGTCCCGGACGGCTGGGAGGTCGGCGACAAGACCGGCGGCGGCGACTACGGCACCCGCAACGACATCGCGGTGCTGTGGCCCTCCGACGGCGGCGACCCGATCGTCGTCGCCATCCTGACCAGCAGGGACGCCAAGGACGCCGAGTGGCGGGAGGAGCTGGTCGCCGACGCCGCCGGGGTCGTCGCCGACACCCTCGGCTGACCCGGGGCGCCTCCGCGGGACCGCCCGCGCGAGGGGCGGCGGGCCGGCGCCCGCCGCCCCTCCGGGGTCAGTACCTGCGGAGCCTCGATTCCAACCTGAGTGCCGCGTTCACCAGCGACTCGGGCACCTTCGACCCGGCCTGGCTCTTGGCGATCCGGCCCGCGCTGGGCAGCGAGGAGCGGTCCGGCCAGGTGGCCGCGTCCCACAGCGAGGACCGCAGGAAGGCCTTGGCGCAGTGCAGGAACAGCTCCTCGATCCGCACCTCGATCGCGAGGTCGGGGCGCTTGCCCTGCACCGCGAGCCGGTCGAAGTAGGGGGCGTCCCGGACGATCCCGGCCCGGCCGTTGACCCGCAGCGTCTCGTCGACCCCCGGGACCAGGAAGATCATGCCGACCCGGGGGTCGGCCAGGATGTTGCGCAGGCTGTCCAGCCGGCGGTTGCCTTTCCGGTCGCCGAACACCAGCGACCGGCCGCCGTCGAGGACCAGCACGCTGCCGGGCGGGTCGCCGCGCGGCGAGACGTCCGTCCCGCCGCCGGGGGCGGTGGTCGCCAGCAGGAAGAACGGCGACGCCTCCAGAAAGAGCCGGGACTGCTCGTCCACGTGGTCGATGGCCTTCTCGGCGACGGCCCGGACCGGCTCCTTGACGACCTCGCGCAGCTCCTCCTCGGTCGAGATCCTGCGGACCTCTCCCCCGCCCCCGCTCCCGTCCCGCACGGCGCCTCCGATCCGCGTCCGCCCCGGCGGCGGGCACCGCCGCCGTTTGAAGATAAGGGCACCCTAACCCATCCCGCTCCGGCCCGCCCGGGGCGCCGGTCACGCCTCCAGCGCCAGCGAGGCCGCGATGGCGAACATGGTGCACGCGATCACCAGGTCCAGGACGCGCCAGGCCCGCGGGGAGCGGAACACCGGCCCCAGGTACCGGGCGCCGAACCCCAGCGCGCTGAACCAGACCAGGCTGCCCAGCACCGCCCCGCCGCCGAACCACCAGCGCTGCTCGCCGTAGCCGTTGCCGACCGAGCCGGTGAGCACCATGGTGTCCAGGTAGACGTGCGGGTTCAGCCAGGTCATCGCCAGGCACGCGGCGACCGCCGCGGCCGCCCCCGCCGGGGCGCTCCCCTCCGCCGGGCCCAGCCGGCCCGGGCGGGCGGCCCGGCGCAGCGCGAGCGCCCCGTAGACGACCAGGAACGCCACGCCGCCCCAGCGGACCGCGGTGAGCAGCCAGGGCGCGAGCTCGGCGACCGTGCCGATGCCGGAGATGCCGAGCAGGATCAGCACCGCGTCGGAGAGGGCGCAGATCGCCACCACGGCGGGGACGTGCTCGCGGCGCAGACCCTGGCGGAGCACGAAGGCGTTCTGCGCGCCGATGGCGACGATGAGCGAGAGCCCGAACCCCAGCCCCGCCCCGGCCGCGGCGAGGTCGGAGAGCGCCCCGGAGAGGCCGGAGGGCGCGGCGAAGGCAGGGGGCGGAGCGGCGAGGAGAGAAGCGAAGATCGACACGCTCCGAAGCTAGGCCCGGCCACCCGCGACAGTAAAGCTAATGTTCCTCGGGTTCCGTTAGAATTGCTCATGATGAACCTGGACTTCGGGCAGCTGCGGGCACTGAGCGCCGCCGTGCGGTGCGGCACCTTCGACGCGGCCGCGGCCGCGCTGCACGTCACCCCCTCCGCGATCAGCCAGCGGATCAAGGCGCTGGAGACCGAGGTGGGCCGGGTGCTGCTGGTCCGCTCCCGGCCGCTGGCGGTGACCGACGCGGGGGCGTCGGTGCTGCGCACGGCCCGGCAGATCGAGGCGCTCTCCGCCGACCTCGCCCGCGACCTGAGCGGCGGAGGCGACGGGGACGGCGACGGCCCGGTCACCGTCCCGCTGGCCGTCAACGCGGACTCGCTCTCCACCTGGGCGCTGCCGGCCTTCGCCGGCCTCAGCGGCCACCTCTTCGAGATCCACCGGGAGGACGAGGAGCACACCGTCTCGCTGCTGCGCGACGGAACGGTGATGGCGGCGATCACCGCCGATTCCGCCCCGGTCCAGGGCTGCACCGTGGAGCGGCTGGGCACCATGCGCTACCTGGCCGTCGCCGCCCCGGACTTCGCCGAGCGCTGGTTCCCCGACGGGGTGACCGCCGACGCGCTGGCCGCCGCCCCGCACGTCGACTTCGACCACAAGGACGACCTGCAGCGCCGGTACATCCGCTCCCGCACCCGCCGCCGCCTCACCCCGCCCTGCCACCGGGTCCCCGCCTCGGCCGACTTCGCCGAGGCCGTGGCCCTCGGCCTCGGCTGGGCGATGGTCCCCCTGATGCAGGTCGAGGCCATGGGCGACCGCCTGGTCGACATCGACCCGGACCACCCGCTGGACCGCCCGCTCTACTGGCAGCAATGGCGCCTGCGCAGCCCGGCCCTGGACACCGTTGCCACCGCGGTCATGGAGGCGGCAAGGGCGACCCTCCGCTGATCAGAGGTGGAGCTTCCCCGCGCCTGCGGGGCTTACCACGCGCAGCGCCACCATGTCCTGCTGGGCGAGGGGTCCATCCCCGCGCCTGCGGGGCTTACAATCATCGTGCACAAAACAGTTTCATTTGCAGGCACAACCATTTTGGCGCTGGGAGTGCTCGCTTCTCCCGCTCAAGCAATTGAGACTCCCGCAGAGATGGACATGAAGGATCCACAGTCTCAGCCGGTTTCCCTTAACGGGAAAATATCCATACCCGATTCCTTTTCTCTCTCTTCAGGGGGTGGCCATTACGCCATCGAAGATCCCGGAAAAGGAGCTCCCGACTCCCCTGAAGATCATGGCGCCTCTCCCTACACAGGAAATAATGACAGTGACGAGAATGGCGACATTGGAACGCCTGAAATCATCGGAGGCGACAACCGGTATCGCGTAGAGACCGACTTTCACCCCTACACCGCCGTCACATTGATCGAATATGATGACGGTGGCTGGTGTACAGGCTGGCTTGCCGGGCCGGATGTTGTGGTAACTGCTGGCCACTGTGTGAGCGAGGGAGGGACCGGCAAGTTCTTCGCCCCGGAGACCACCACAGTCATTCCGGCCTACGACAACCGCTGGGATCCCGCAGCCCCATTCGGTGAATGCGGGGTAACTAACCTCGCCCCCCAGAAAGCATGGCTCTATGATGCCCCCCCACACTCACCATGAAGCGGGCACCATGTTTCACAGGACACTCATTCATACTGCCGTCACTCTAGCCCTTGCAGCTTCTTCGGGATGCAGCCTCCCCAGCACCCCTGTAAGTAGCAATGAAGTACCGACCCATAACCCAGACAAGCCGAACCCGAAATCAGCTCGCATTTTCGGGGTTGTCTATGACAGCAATGAGACTCCCATGGAAGGGGTCTCGATCAACCGAACTCCGACAGGAGACAATCCTCCACCAATGCAAGAAATCGCAATTGCGAGTAACGCAAAAGGGGAATGGTCCGTCGATTTGCAGCCCGGGGAATGGGAAATATACGGGCAAGTGCACGGAGAAGTGAAAGAAAAAAGAACTCCGACAGAGACCTTAAAAGTTGAGGCTGGAGAGATCATCAAAGGCGTTACCCTCCAATTCCCTTAATGAATCATAACCCCCTTTCGGAGACTCCTAACCACTATCTTCTGGTCAAGGAAAATGATTCGGGTTCAACCACTACGGGCAGTACCTCAGGCTCCAGCTCGGTGACGGTGACCGTGCACTCCCCCGCGCCAGCGGCCTCCACTAGGCCCCCAGGGTGACGGTGGCCACCGTGTCGTCGTTGGTGGTGGCGTCGCGGGGGCCGGTGGTGTAGGTGGCGATGACGGTGAGCTGCTGGGTCGTGGCCACAGCGGTCTCCTTTCAGTTCATCAGGGTCAAGGGGGGTGGCGCCCGGCCTACTCAGGCGGTGAGCCGGACCTCGCGGGGCGCCACCGTCACGGAGAAGGGGCGTCGCTACCGGGGATGGTCACGTTCTCGGCCGGCTCGCTGAGGATCGAGAACTGGACCTGAATCCGCGCGGCCTCGTCGCCGACCGACCGCATCTTGCCGCTGGAGGCGACCCGCACCGGGTACACATCCATCGGCATCCCGGGCTCATCGCCGTTGGGTCCATCCCCGCGCCTGCGGGGCTTACTTGGTGCTGGTGGCGGCGATGCGGGAGTGGGTGAGTCCATCCCCGCGCCTGCGGGGCTTACGCCTGCGAGCAGGGGGTGCGCGCGCTGCAGGTGAGTCCATCCCCGCGCCTGCGGGGCTTACCCGCTGCAGCTCCGCGGCGTCGACCCAGCGCACGAGTCCATCCCCGCGCCTGCGGGGCTTACCGGAACCGGCGGTGGAAAAACGAGCTTCATTCAAGTCCATCCCCGCGCCTGCGGGGCTTACCCTGAATGACCTGCGACGTTGTTGGGCGTTACCGATAAGTTATCCACACTTCGAGTGTCACGCTCTCTACCGTAGCGGCGGTTCCTCCGGGGCGGTGGCCGCCTTCAAGTAGCGGGTGTAGAGCTCGCGGTACGCCTCGGTGTTCGGGCCCGGGTGGATCGGGGGTTCGTTGCGCGGGGGCGGGGGTGCCAGGGGAACGCCGACGGCGCGGGCTGCGAGGAGGGCCGCGCCGAGGGCCGAAGGGCTGCGCAGGGAGGTCGGGCGCAGTTCGGCGCCGAGGACGTCGGCGAGCAGGTGGCGGAAGCGGGGGTCGCGGGCTCCGCCGCCGGTGAGGCGGATGGTGGCGGGGGCGCCCCCGGGCAGTGCCGAGGCCGCGTGCCGGATCGACAGGGCCACGCCCTCGACGGCGGCCCGCAGCAGTTCCGTCCGTCCTGTTCCCAGGCTCAGGCCGGAGAGGCGCCCGGCCGCTCCGTCCTCCCCTCTCCCCGTCCCCGTCCCCGCCGTGCGCTCGCCGGTCAGGTGCGGGACGAACAGCACCCCGCCCGCCCCCGGGCCGCCCTGGTCCGCGGCGGCGTACAGCTCCTCCCAGTCGGCTCCGAGCAGGCGGCGCACCCAGTCCAGGGCGATTCCGGCGTTCTGCACCGCCGCCATCCTGTACCACCCGCCCGGTTCGGCGGTGCGGTAGACGTGCCCGCCGGGGAACGGTGCCGGGTCGCCGGTGGGGGCGACGAGCTGGGCGCCGCTGCCGACGGTGAGCCGCACCTCGTCCTCGCCCGCGCCGGAGGCGAGCAGGCCGGCCGGGGTGTCGCCGGCGCCCGCCGCGACCGGGACGCCCGGCGGCAGGCCCAGTTCGGCGGCGGCCTCCCCGGTGAGCGCGCCGGCCGCGGAGCCGGAGGGAAGGACCGGCGGGAGCAGCCGCTCCGGCAGGCCGGCCGACGCGAGGGCCGCCCGCGACCAGGTGTCGGCGGGGACGTCCCAGAGCAGGGTGGCCGAGGCGTCGGAGGGGTCGGTGGCGGCGGCGCCGGTGAGGCGCATCCGGAGCCAGTCCTTGGGGAGCAGCGCCCAGCGGGCCGCGCGGACCGCGTCCGGTTCGCTGCGGGCCGCCCAGCGCAGCAGCGGCCCGGTCATCCCGGGCACCACCGGGTTGGCCAGGCGCTCGCGCTCCCCGGCGGGCAGTGCGGTCCACGGCTCCAGGTCGCCGGCCGCGCGCCGGTCGGCCCAGAGCAGCGCCGGGCGGACCGGGGCGCCGTCGGCGGCGGTGAGGACCAGGCCGTGCATCTGCCCGTCCAGGCCGATCCCGGAGATGCGCACCCCGTCCGGCCGCCGCTCCGCCGCCCGGCCGGAGGCCGCCCGCTCCAGCGCCGAGCGGACCGCCCGGACGGTGGCCGCCCACCACTCGCCGGGGTCGCCCTCGGCCCACCCCGGCTGCGGCGACCGGACCGGGTACCCGGCCTCCGCCTCGCCCAGCAGCTCCCCGTCCACCCCGATGACCAGCGCCTTCACTCCGCTGGTGCCGAGGTCGACGCCGAGCAGCGCGTCGGTGCCCACCGCCCGCCCGCCGGATCGCACGAGAACGCCTCCCCCACCGGTCGCCGCCTGTCCGCGGCTCCCCATTCTCCGCCACCGCCGCGCCCCTCACGGTGCCGCTGAGCCCGTGCGGGTGGGGCGGCCGCGCCCGTCGCACGCACCCGCTACCCTTCCAGGGCCCCGCCCCTCCCCCTGCACCGGCCAAGGAAGCGACCACCGTGGGACTCCTCTCCGAATTCTTCTCCGAAATGCTGAGCCGGGCGATGACCCGCAAGGCCGACGCGGTCGTGATGTCGGCGCAGAGCCGCCGGGTGCAGCGGTTCGCCGCGGAGGGCGGCCTGCACCACACCCCGCCGGGGCGGCCCGTCGGGCATGCCGCGCCCGCCCTGGGCGAGCTGTGCGCCCTGGGGGTCCCCGCCGCTCCGGAGCAGGCGTGCGACGTGGTCGGCGGCACCCTCCGGGGCATCCCGGTGCTCGGTTTCGACAACCCGCACGTCAAACTGCACGCGCTCGACGGTGGTCACTTCTGGTTCGCCGCGGCCCGGCTGCCGTACGCCTGCCCGGACGTCATCGCGCGCTCCCCGTGGGAGGTGCGGCACGCGAAGGGCACCCCGGTGACCGGATGGTTCCCGAACCTGCCGCACTACGTCCCGCTGCCCGGCGCCTCCTCCGGGGAGCGCGGCGTGCTGACCGCCGACCCGGGCTTCGCCGCCCATGCCGTGGGGGCGGTGCGCGGCCGGGGGCGGTCCTACCGGATGTCCTGGGCGGTCCGCGGCCACTGGGCGGTGACCTGGGACCCCGGGCCGGTGACCCTGGAGCGGCTGCGGCAGCGCTTCGGCCTGGTGTGCGACCTCGCCGCCCGGTGCCGGTGAGGCCCGGCCGCGCCCGGCCGGGCCTCCGGCTCCGCTGCTTCAGGCGGGGCCGTCCAGGCCGAAGAAGGAGGTGATCCAGTAGGCGGAGCAGATCGAGTCGATGAAGTGCGGGGTCCCGGTCCGGCCGCACTGCCGTTCGGCCTGGCCCGGGTCGACCGGGGTGCCGTGGCCGATGCCGGAGACCCGGGCGACCTCGACCGCGACGCTCCCGTCTGCGGACAGGTACTCCTCGCGGACGGTCCGCCCGCCGGGGCCGATGGCGGTGGTGCGGTCCGGCTCCTGCCCCAGGCCGTGCACCTCGGTCCACTGGTCGCGCAGCTCACCGGCGTTGCCGGGGACCACCGTGGTGTCCTGGTCCCCGTGCCAGATCGCCACCCTCGGCCAGGGGCCGCCGTAGCCCGGCCGTGCGTCGCGGACCCGCTGGGCCCAGGCCTCGGGGGTCCGGTCCGTGCCGGGGTTCATGCAGGTGAACGGGTTGGTGTCCCGGGTGCAGCCGTAGGGGATCCCGGCGACCGCGGCGCCCGCCCGGAAGGCCTCCGGGTAGGCGGCGAGCATCACCGCGGTCATCGCGCCGCCGGCGGACAGGCCGGTGACGTGCACCCGCTCCGGGTCGGTGCCGTAGGCGTCGACCGCGTGCGCGGCCATCTGCCGGATCGACGCCGCCTCGCCGGAGCCGCGGCGGTTGTCGATCGCCTGGAACCAGTTGAAGCAGTTGCGGATGTTGTTCGCGATCGGCTGCTCCGGGAGCACCAGGAGGAAGCCGTACCGGTCGGCGAACTCGGCCAGGCCGGAGTTGTCGGCGTAGGTCCGGGCGTCCTGGGTGCAGCCGTGCAGGGCCACCACCGCCGGCGCGCCGGCCGGCAGCGGGTCCGGGCGGTAGACGTACATGTCCAGCGCGCCGGGGTCGGCGCCGAAGTCCTCGACCTTCTCCAGGGGCACGCCGGCGGCTCCGGCGTGCGCCGCGGGCGCCGGGGCCGCCAGCAGTCCGGCGGCGACCAGCCCGGCGGCGACCCGGCGGGCGAGGGCCCCGCGGCGGCGCGGTGCCCGGTCGCCGGGGTGGGGGCGGATGCGGGGGGTGCGGGGGTTCATGCTGCCTCCGTTCGCGGCCGGAGCCGCCCCGGAGGCGGTCCGGCCGGGGGTGGCGCGCCGCGCTCCGGGGCCCGGTTCCGGCCAGGGTAGGCGGCGCCCTGCGGGCGCGGTATGGCTCCGTCCCCCGCCTCCGCGGCGGTGCGGGCCGCGCCCGGCCCGTTGCGCCGGTCCCGGCGGCCGCCCTCTCCGGCCCGCGGCCGGGCCGGCGCGGAGCCCCGGTGTGCCGCACGGCCATATCCGGGCGTGGCCGGGCCACCCCCGACGGGCGCGGGCGGGGTCCGCCGCGCCGGTCCGGTGGGACCGCCGCCATGACCGGTCCCGCCGCCGGCTCCTCCTCCGGCTCCGGCGCCGCACGGGTCCGGGCGCCCCCGGAGGGCGGCCCGTCCCGTCCGCGGGTCCGGCAGGCCAGGATGGACCGATGGACATCACCGAGCGTTTCACCGTGATCGACGGGCACCGCGTCGCCTACCTCGACTCCGGCGGCGAGGGGCCGGCCGTGCTCGCCCTGCACGGGCACTTCTCCCGCGGGCGGGCGTTCGCGCCGCTGGCGCGGGCGCTGTCCGGGCGGTTCCGGGTGATCGCCCCCGACCAGCGCGCCCACGGGCGCTCCGGGAAGGGCGGCGACCTGTGCCCCGACCGCTACGTCCGCGACGCCGCGCGGCTGCTGGAGGAGCTGGGCACCGGCCCCGCGGCCGTGCTCGGCCACTCCATGGGCGGGATCGTCGCCTACCGGCTGGCCTCCCGCTTCCCGGAGCTCTGCGCGGCGCTGGCGGTCATCGACATCGGCACCGCCAACCGGGAGCCCGAGGTGCGGCCGGTCCTGGACGTCACCGGGTGGCCCCGCCGCGCCCCCTCCCGGGAGGCCCTGGCCGCCGCCATCGAAGAGCAGGGCGTGCCGTCGTGGTTCTTCATGGAGAGCGCCGCGGAGTTCGACGACGGCTGGGGCCTGCTCTTCGAGTACGAAGACATGATGGCCTCCCAGCGGGCCCTGATCGGCGACCACATGGCGGCGTGGGCCTCCGCCCGCGGCCCCGCGCTGCTGCTGCGCGGCACGGAGAGCTTCATGCTGTCCGAGGCCGAGGCCGCCCGGATGGCCCGGGCCCGCCCGGACGTGGAGGTCGTTCCGTTCCCCGGGTGCGGCCACTGGCTCTACGCCGACGCCCCCGAGCGGTTCGCCCGGGTGGTGGGCGACTTCCTGGAGCGGCGCCTCCGCGCCTCCCCGGGGGCGGCGGACGCCGGGAGCGCGCGGCCGCGCTGAGAGCAGGCGCACACCCGGCGGCGGCGCCTTCTCCCCCGCCCCCGTGCTCGAATGGGAACCGGTACAGAACAGACCGTGTACCAGTACGAATCCGGCGAAGAGGGCGCCGCGCCGGCGGCTGACGGTTCCGGCCCCGCGCCCCTCCCCGCCCCGACGGAAAGCGGGCCCCGCCCATGACCACCGCCCTCGTCCTGCGCCACCTCGCCTTCGAGGACCTGGGGATCCTCGCCCCGCTGCTGGAGCGGCGGGGCCACCGGATCTCCTACCGCGACGTCGGCGTCGACCCGCTGGACGAGGCGGAGCTGCTCGGCGCCGGCCTACTCGTCGTCCTCGGCGGGCCGGTCGGCGTGCACGAGACCGACGCCTACCCGTTCCTCGCCGAGGAGGCCGCGCTGATCGGCCGGCGGGTCGCGGCCGGAGCGCCCACCCTGGGCATCTGCCTGGGCGCCCAGCTGATCGCCCGCGCCGCCGGGGCCCGCGTCACCGCCGCCGGCCGCAAGGAGATCGGCTATGCGCCGCTGGCCCTGACCCCCGAGGGCGAGGCGTCCCCGCTGAAGCACCTGGACGGCTCCCCGGTGCTGCACTGGCACGGCGACCGGTTCGAGACCCCCGCCGGGGCCGACCGGCTGGCCGCCACCCCCGGATGGCCGGACCAGGCGTTCGCCCTGGGGCCGAACGTGCTCGGCCTCCAGTTCCACCTGGAGGCCGACCACACCCGGATCGAGCAGTGGCTCATCGGCCACGCCCACGAACTCGCCGCCGCCGGTGCGGACCCGGCCCGGATCCGCGCCGACGCCGGGGCGCACGGCCCCGCCCTGGCCTCCGCCGCCCGCCGGGTCTTCGACTCCTGGCTCGACGGCCTCCGGCCGCACCCGGCGTGACCGGAGGGACGGCCCGGCCCGTCCCCGCCGAACAACGGCCCTTTCCCCGTTCCACCCCCTGATCCAGGGTTTCCGGATTTTCCGGAGAAGCCGCGAAAAGGGAAAACCGATTCCGTTGCGCTCGGCCGGGCTCCTCCAGAGAATGTCCGCATGGCGACGACGACGGGTCCGATGACGCCCTTCGGGGCCGAGCTCCGGCGGCTGCGGATGGAAAAGGGCTGGACGCTGAACGACCTCTCCAAGGAGGTCCATTTCAGCAAGGGGCATTTGAGCAAGGTGGAGAACGGCCATAAGGCCGCCTCCCATGAATTCGCCCGGACCTGCGACAACGCGCTCGGCGCGGGCGGGCGGCTGGCCGCACTCGTGCAGGGCGGGCGGACCCCTCAGTCCGCCGCCGGGACCGCCCCGGACGGCGTCTTCCCCGCGCCGTCCGGGGCGGAGCACGGCCTCGGCGGGGAGGCCTTCGGCATGGGCGCGGCGTCCATCCTCGGGCTGGGCCCCGACGGGCGGACGCAGCGGCCCGCCCTGCGCTCCCCGGACGTCCTGGCCCCGTTCCGCCTGCTCTTCGACCAGCTCCGCGCGGTGGGGCGGAGCACCGGACCGTCCTCGGTACTGCCCACCGTGGTCGCGCAGACCCAGGCGCTCACCCGCCTCGCCGAGCGCTCCGCGGCGGAGCCGCGGAGGGCCGCCCTGCTCCTCGCCTCGCGCAACGCCGAGTACGGCGGCTGGATGGCCCAGGAGAACGGCGACGACCGCGCCGCCCTGTGGTGGACCGGCCACGCGGTCCGGCTGGCCGAGGCCGCCGGGGACCCCGAACTCCGCGGGTACGCGCTGGTCCGGCGGGCCTGCGTCGCGATGTACGCGCACGACGGCACGGGCACCGTCGCGCTGGCCCGGCAGGCCCAGGCGGACCGGTCGCTGTCGCACCGGGTCCGGGCCATCGCCGCCGAGCGGGAGGCCCAGGGGCACGCCCTCCTCGGGGACGAGGTCGGCTGCTTCCGCTCCCTGGAGCGCGCCGCGGCGTCGGGCGAGCGGGCCGGCGGCGAGGAGGACGAGCGGCCCCGGCTGGGGTCGGGCATCCCCGACCGGCTCGGCGCCGTCGCCGGCTGGTGCCTGTACGACCTGGGCCGGCCCGCCGACGCGGCGGCCCGGCTGGACGGGGTCTTCGCCGGTCTGCCCGGCGACGCCGGCCGCGCCCGGGCCCGGTTCGGGATGCGGCTGGCACTGGCCCACGCCGGCGCGGGCGACACCGACCGCGCCTGCGCGCTGGCCGACGAGCTGATCGAGGATGTGGAGGCCGTCGACTCCGCGACCATCGCCCATGACGTGCGGCTGCTGGTGCGCACCCTGAAGCGGCGCCCCGGCGACCCCGCGGTCCGCGGCCTGGCCCCGCGCCTGGCCCAGGTCCTGCACCGCTCGGCCTGACCCGCCCGGCCGCGAAAAGCCCTCCCTGGACCCCGGGCGGTGGTCTTGGTGTTGTTGCCGTCCCGACCCGGGTCGGGACGGCAACAACACCAAGACCACCGGGGAAAAGCGAGGAACGGAAGACACCCCGACCAGGCCCGGCGCCCCACAGAGTGAAGGCTCAAACCAGCAGCGACGGCAGGGACAGGGACAGGGACAGGGACAGGGACAGGGCGGAGGCGATCACCCGGGCGCGGCGCCTCGCGAAGCGAAGGTTCAAGACGGGCAGCGACGGCAGAGGTGGGGCGGGGCCAGGCGCTTCACCCGGGCGCGGCGTCTCACGGGGCTGAGGTTCAAGCGGGCGGCGACGGCGGGAAGGGGACCGGCCGGTCGGCCGGGCCCGGCGCCCCACAGGGCAAAAGTCCAAGCAGGCGGCAACGGCACAGGCAGGGGCGGGGCGCAGGTCTCACCCGGGCGCGGCGCCTCACAGGGCCAGGGGTTCAAGCGGGCAGCGACGGCGGGAAGGGGACCGGCCGGTCGGCCGGGCGCGGCGCCTCGCGGGGCGGGGGTTCAAACCGGCGGCGAGGGCGGGGGCGGCGTGTGCTCCCGGCGGGAGGCGGCGGCGCCCCGGCGAAGGCAGGGTGGGCCGCCCGCCCGGGCCCACCAGGGTGGTTTTATCCCGCACGCCGGGTTTGTGGCGGGGGCCGGACGGGGGTGGGGGCGCCCTGCGCACCTGCGCGGCACCCCGATTGCATCTACCAGCGAGCAGTAAGCCCCGAGGCCCCCACCGCCCCCTCCCCGGTCACCCGGAGTGGCCAAGGCGGGCCTTCCCGGCAGGGCAAATACGACATCTCGCCCCCGCCCCTGCTCTTCTCGGGTTCCGGCCCCCTGCCTTCCGGTCCGGCGGGCGGCCCGAAGCCCTGATCACCGGCCCGGATCGGCCCCGTCCGGGCCCCTGGAGGGCCGATCCGGGCCCGGGATGCGCGCCCGGGAATCACCGGGGTGCTCTCGCGGTGCGCAGACCACCCCACCCCACCATCACCCTGCGTATTCACCCAGGTCAGGGGTGGGGGTGCGGTTTCCCGGCGGCCGGCCCCGGCGCCCGAGGCGACGCGGGCACGGCGACCCCGCCCCCCGACCCCGCCCCGCGAGGTGCCGCGCCCGGCTGGAGCGCCCGACCGCGCCCCTACCGGCGCCGTCGCCGCCGCTCTGAGCCTTCACCCCGCGAGGCGCCGCGCCCGGGCGAGGACCTCCGCCCCGCTCTCTCCTCCACCGCCGCCGCCTGCTTGAGCCTTCGCTCCGCGAGGCGCCGCACCCGACCGGCCGGCCCCTCTCCTTGCCGTCGCTGCTGGCCTGAACCTCCGCCCCCGCGAGGCGCCGCGCCCGGGTGATCGCCTTCGCCCCGCCCCTACCGGCGCCGTCGCTGCCGGTCTGAGCCTTCGCTTTGTGGGGTGCCGCACCCGGGCGGGGTGGGGGGATGGGGTGGGATCGTCCAGGGGCGGGGCTGGGGCTGTGCCCCGGGGCGGGGAGGCCCGTCCTGCCGCCCCGCCCCGAAGTCCTGCCGCCGCCCGTCTCGGCCGGCCGTCTCAGCCGCCCGGGTGGGCGGTGCCGTTCAGGCCGGGCGGCGCCCCGCCGCCGGGGGCGGCCGGCGGTTCGGCCCCGCCGCCGGGCGGCTCCGCGCCACCGGCCCCGGGCGGTGCGGCGCCGCCCGCCGGGTGCACGGTGAGGTCGGGCGTCTCGTACTTCTCGCGCAGCAGCGCGGACAGGCCGGCCTGGCCGTGCTCGCGGAGCAGGCGGGCGAACCGGTCGGTGAAGGCGTCCTGCTCCTCCTCGCCCCGCTCCGATCCGACCTTGTCGACCAGCGTGCTGCCGGCCTCCAGCAGCGGGTCGGCCCCCTCCGGGGCATCCGGCAGCGGCTCGGCGGCGCTCTTCCCGCTCGCGACCTCGGAGAGCCGGGTCAGCGGGCCGATCAGCCGGACCGCCTCCTGCACCCGCCCCTGGTTGGCGAAGAGCCACCACACCACGGCACCGGCCGGGCTGGCCAGTACGTCGTCCTGGAAGTAGCGGCGCCGGTCCCGTGCCTCACCCCACTCGTGCTCGCGCACCTCCTTGTCCTTGCGGATGGTGGCCATCTGCATCAGGCGCCGGGCGTCCTCCTCCGGCAGGACGATCTCCACACCCGTGGCGCACAGCTCCACGCCTTCATGCTCCAGCCGGACCGGCCGCCCCAGCACGGAGGCGAGCCCGTAGGCCGCGACGCCCACCTGCTCCGGAGGCTGACGGGAGGTGAACTCCTCCGCCCGGCGCAGGACCGACTCGCAGGCCGCGGCCATCCGCCCCTCGTCCGGCGGGGCGCCGCCGGTGACATCGCCCACCTCGACCAGCGCGGAGAACAGGCAGGGGTAGTCCTCCTTCGCGGTCGCCAGTGGGACCCCGGAGATCCGGTGCGCCCGAACGGTGTCGGCGGACGGGCGCGGATGCTCCGCCCCGCCGCCGAAGAAGGCTCCGTCTCCCTTGCCGATGCCGGCCATCAGCACCACGAAGGCCACCAGCAGAGCCAGTGCCAGCAGCACCAGTGTCCACATGCCGCCGAGGGTCAGCAGGAGGATGACGGTCGCCACCGCGGCCGCCCCGCCGGCGGCGAGGGCCCTGTTCTTGTTCATCGTCGACTCACCACTCCGCTCGGGTTCCGGCGGCCGGTTCCGCGGCCGGCAGCAGCCCCTGCACCTCGTCGAGCATCCGGACCAGCTCGCCCGCCGCGCTCCGCAGCGCCTCGCCCTCATCGCCGGAGGCGGCCAGCAGCCGGCGCCGGGCGATCCCGTACAGCCGGCCCGCCGAGCCGGCCCGGTGCGCGCCGCGCGCCAGGAGCATCGGCAGGCCGGGCGGGGTCCACTCCGCCGCGCAGGCGCCGATCCACCGCTCGGCCGCGGTGCGCGGGTCGGCGGCGGGGTCGAGCGGCTCGGCCCCGGCCGCCCCGCCCTCCCGGATCAGCACGCCGATGATCGCGGCGGCGTCCTCCCGGGCCTCCGGGTCGCGCAGCGGGTGGCGCTCCGCACCGGGCCCCTCCAGCCGGCCCGGGTCGGTGAGCAGCGCCGCCACCGCCAGGTCCTGCGGGCGCGGCCGGGACCGGTTCTCCAGCACCCAGCGCACCCGGTGGGTCAGGTGGCGGAGGCGCTCGGGGCCGTCGGCGAGGGCGAGCAGCCCGTCCGCCGCGGCCCGCCGGACCGCGGGGTCGCCGTGCCGGGCCAGGCGCTGCAGGCGCACCACCGCCTCCTCCGGCCAGGTCTCGGCGACGGTGCCGCAGCAGACCGCGATGAGCACCTGGGCCAGCGGGGACGGCAGGCCGGGGGTACCGGCCCAGCGGTAGATCCGGCGGCGCGTCCGCCGCGCGACGGCGCCGCCGCGGTCGTGCGCCTCGGTCAGGGCGTAGGCGGCCTGCGGCGCGGTCTCCGAGCGCCTGCCCCACTCCCAGACCCGGCCGAACAGCTCCTCGGTGCGGTCGGTGCGCAGGCACTGGCGGACGAAGCGCCGGGCGAGGGCGTCGCGCTCGCTCCCCGTGGTCGAGGGGGCGGCGATCAGGCCGTCGATCCAGGCGCGGAACTCGCCGACCAGGTCGGGGTACTCGTCCCAGAACCGGTCGCAGACCGCTTCCGCCAGGCCGAACCGCTGGAAGGCGACCGCGTGGTCCTCGCCGACGGTCACCTCCAGCCGGCGCAGCAGGGTCCGGAAGCCGGTCCGCTCCAACCGGGGCCGCTCCGGCTCCGGCGCGTCCAGCCGGGCGAACAGGGCGCGCGCGGCGTCGGCCACCGCCTCCGCCCGGAACCCGTCGAGCATCGCCGCGGCCAGCAGGACCGTCCTCTGCCAGGTCTCGGGGAGCCCGGCGATCTGCTCTCCGGCCTCCTCTCCCCGGTCGGCCAGCGCCTCCAGGGCGGTGCCCAGCCGCTCCCGGAGCGGGGCGCCGGGCCTCTCCCGCCCCACCGCCTGCACCAGCCTGGCCAGCTCGGCGATCTCGCCCATCCCGGCCGTGGCGGCCCATTCCAGGGCTCCGCCGTCCCGCGCCTCCTGCTCGGAGTAGGCGACCCCGCGCGACCTCAGGTGGCGCTGGAGGACCAGCGCCCCGTCGGGCCGCCCGAGGTCGACCAGGAACCGGGCGAACTCCTGCCCCAGCGCGCTCTTCTCCTCCTGCCGGATGACCAGGACGAGGTGGGCGCCGTGCTCCTGGACCGCGTGCCGGTAGCTTTCCAGGCCCGCCCTGACCTCGCCGAACAGCCCGCGGTCGTCCCCGGTCAGGTCGACCAGGACCCGGTCGCCCGGCTGCAGGTCCCGCTCGTTCAGGACGGGCGGGGCGTCCGCCTCCCCGGGGTCGCCCTCGGGGAGTTCGCGGAGCCGGCCGCGGCCGTCGCCCATGGCGTCGAGCAGCATGAGCGCGGTGCTGCGCCGCCCGCACCCGGCCTCGGCGCAGAGGATCGCGGTGCGCCCGGGTGAGCCGAGCAGCCGCTTCGCCTCCTGGTAGCCGGGGCCGGCGACGAACTGGCGGGAGAGGGCCGCCGCCTGGTCGTCGGTGATCAGGCGGGGCGAGCGGCGCGTCAGCCGCCCGCTGCCGTCCAGGTGGAAGGCGCTGTCCGCGACGAGCGGGGAGGCGACGAGGGAGGAGTAGAAGGTGTTCACCTGGGTGCCGCTGCCGTGGTGTGCGGGCCCGGCGGAGGCGCCGATCGCGGTCGCCGGGGGCGGGGGGTCCGGCTCCGGTTCCGGGGCCGGCGGGGCGGGGGGCAGCGGGTCCGCGGCCGCGGCGGGCCCGGTCTCCGCGGTCTCCTCGACCGCGCTCATTCGCCCTGCTCCCGGGCGCCCTTCCGGCCGTGCACGTCCACGCCGAGCCGGCCGCCGTCCTTGTTGTCGCCGGCCACGTAGTTCACCCCGTCGCCGTTGAACTGCGGCCCGTTGACCTGGGGCCCGTTCACCTGGTCGCCCTGGATCTGGGTACCGATCCGGGTCCCCACCTGGTCGCCCTGGATCTGGGTGCCGATCTGCGCGCCGTTGACCTGGTCGCCGGTTCCGGTGTGCACCGGGCCGTGGGAGCTGCCGATGACCGTCCCCCCGTCGGCCGCCGCCTGGCCGATTCCGCCCCGCCGGTACTCGTTGACGGTGTGCGCCTGGCTGACGGCGTGCGCCCGCCCGCCGACCGTGTTCCGCACCCGGGCGCCGTCCGCCTTCTCCTCCCCGGCGGGCGCCCGGCGGGCCAGGCCTGGCACCAGCTCGGCGACGGTCTCCGCGAGCCGCCCGATGTCGGCTTCGGCGTTGCGGTGGTTGAGCCTGCGGTACTGGCAGCGGCCCAGGGCGGCGATGTCCTCGGGGAGCGCCCCCTCGGGCAGCCGCCCGGCGCTGCCGACGAGGACCGGGACCACGGTGATCCCGTAGGCGAAGGCCTCGGCGATCTCCCGGCGCGTCCAGTCGTCCGGATCGTCCAGCGCCCTGCCGCCCTCCCTGCCGGGGGCGTCCAGCCAGCGCGGCCCGATGACCGCGAGGAGCAGGTCGCAGCGGTGCACGGCACGCAGCAGGGCCCGCTCGAAGTCCTCTCCCGGGCGGATCGACTTGCTGGCGCGGAAGATCTCGTCCGCCCCGAAGCGGGCGGAGAGCTCCCGTTCGACGAGTGTCGCGCTCGCCTCCTCATCGCTGGATCGGTAATTGACGAAAACGCTGTTCAAACCGTTTTCTCCTCGTCTGTCGTCTCAGGGCAGGGGGAGCGGTTCCGGAGGAACGGCGAGGCCGTTCGGACCGGCCCGATTGAATTCTTCCTCGAGCAGCGGGAGAAGACAGTGAAAACGGAGGATTTTCCCGATCCCTCCGCAACAGGAAACGGGAAACGGCGGTGGCCGGCGCAGAACAGGGACTGCCCGGATCATGCCGGATCGCGTTCTTTCATCTTGATTCGCGCGAGCGCGCGGAGGCGGGCGGGGCGGAGCCCGGCGGGCCGGCCCGGACCGCCGGGAGACCGGCGGCCGGGGAGGGGCCCGGCCGCCGGTTCAGCCGCCGATATAGGCCGCGAGGTGCCGGCCGGTGAGGGTGGTGCGGTCCGCGGCGAGGGCGGCGGGGGTGCCCTCGAAGACGACGCGGCCGCCGTCGTGGCCGGCGCCGGGGCCGAGGTCGATGATCCAGTCGGCGTGCGCCATGACCGCCTGGTGGTGCTCGATGACGATGACCGACTTGCCGGAGTCGACCAGCCGGTCGAGCAGGGCGAGGAGCTGCTCGACGTCGGCGAGGTGCAGGCCCGTGGTGGGCTCGTCGAGGACGTAGACGCCGCCGTCCTCGGCCATGTGCACGGCCAGTTTGAGCCGCTGCCGCTCGCCGCCGGAGAGCGTGGTGAGCGGCTGGCCGAGGCGGAGGTAGCCGAGACCGACGTCGGACAGGCGGGTGAGGACGGCGTGCGCCGCCGGCGTGCGCGCCTCGCCGGAGCCGAAGAACTCCTCCGCCTCGGCCACCGACATCGCCAGCACTTCGCCGATGTCGCGGCCGCCGAGGCGGTACTCCAGCACCGACGCCTGGTAGCGCCGCCCCTCGCACTCCTCGCAGGTGCTCGCGACGCTGACCATCACCGCCAGGTCCGTGTAGACCACGCCGGCGCCGTTGCAGACCGGGCAGGCGCCCTCGGAGTTGGCGCTGAACAGCGCCGGCTTCACGCCGTTGGCCTTCGCGAACGCCTTGCGGACCGGGTCGAGCAGCCCGGTGTAGGTCGCCGGGTTGCTCCGCCGCGAACCGCGGATCGGGCTCTGGTCGATCGAGACGACGCCGGCGCCCTCCCCCGCCTCGCGGCGCAGCGACTCGTGCACCAGCGAGCTCTTGCCGGAGCCGGCGACGCCGGTGACGACGGTGAGCACCCCCAGCGGGACGTCCACGTCGACGTCGCGCAGGTTGTGCGCGTTCGCGCCGCGGATCTCCAGGGCCCCGGCGGGCGTGCGCACCTCCTCCTTGAGGGCGGCCCGGTCGTCGAGGTGGCGGCCGGTGACGGTGCCGGAGGACCGCAGCCCCTGGACGGTGCCCTCGTAGCAGACGGTGCCGCCCTCCGTGCCGGCGCCGGGGCCGAGGTCGACCACGTGGTCGGCGATGGCGATCGTCTCCGGCTCGTGCTCCACCACCAGCACCGTGTTGCCCTTGTCGCGCAGCCGCAGCAGCAGGTCGTTCATCCGCTGGATGTCGTGCGGGTGCAGGCCGGTGGTGGGCTCGTCGAAGACGTAGGTGGCGTCGGTGAGCGAGGAGCCGAGGTGGCGGATCATCTTGGTGCGCTGCGCCTCGCCGCCGGAGAGCGTGCCCGCCGGCCGGTCGAGCGAGAGGTAGCCCAGTCCGATCTCGGTGAACGAGTCGAGGGTCCGCTGCAGGTTGGCCAGGAGCGGCGCCACGGACGGCTCGTCCAGGCCGCGGACCCACTCGGCCAGGTCGCTGATCTGCATCGCGCACGCGTCCGCGATGCTCTTCCCCGCGATCTTGGAGGACCGGGCCGCCTCGCTGAGCCGGGTCCCCTCGCACGCCGGGCAGGCGGTGAAGGTCACAGCCTGGTCCACGAAGGCCCGGATGTGTGGCTGCATCGCCTCCCGGTCCTTGGACAGGAACGACTTCCGGATCCTGGGGATCAGCCCCTCGTAGGTGAGGGTGGAGCCCTCCACCTTCACCTTGACCGGCTCGTGGTGGAGGAAGTCGCGCATCTCCCGCTCGGTGAAGTCGCGGATCGGCTTGTCCGGGTCGAGGAGGCCCGACGCGGCGTAGGTACGCACCGTCCACCAGCTGTCCGACTTCCACCCGGGGATGGTGAACGCGCCCTCGCTGATCGACTTGGAGTCGTCGTAGAGCCGGGTGAGGTCGAAGTCGGTGACGGAGCCCCGGCCCTCGCACTCGGTGCACATGCCGCCGGTGCGGCTGAACGTCTGCTTGACCGCCTTCTTGGCGCCGCGCTCGACGGTGATCGCGCCGCTCGCCCGGACCGAGGCGGTGTTGAAGGAGAACGCGTGCGGCGGGCCGATGTGCGGGTCGCCGAGCCGGCTGAACAGGATCCGCAGCATCGCGTTGACGTCGGTGGCGGTGCCGACCGTGGACCGGGGGTCGGCGCCCATCCGCTGCTGGTCGACGATGATCGCGGTGGTCAGCCCGTCCAGGACGTCGACCTCGGGCCGCGCCATCGACGGCATGAAGCCCTGTACGAAGGCGCTGTAGGTCTCGTTGATCAGCCGCTGGGACTCGGCGGCGATCGTGTTGAACACCAGCGAGGTCTTCCCCGAACCGGACACGCCGGTGAACACCGTCAGCCGGCGCTTCGGGATCTCGATGCCGACGTCCTTGAGGTTGTTCTCCCGCGCGCCGTACACGCGGATCATGTCGTGGCTGTCGGCCACGTGCGGCGCGGGCGCCTGCCCGTCGGTCCTGTCGGCCATGTTCTCCGTCTCTCCATCCGTGGGGCGGGCCGCCTGCGCGGCCCCTGGTCCGGTCCGCCCCGGGCTGCCGAGGCGGGGCGTCAGACCGACCAGCGGCCGCCGCGCATCAGCTCGCGCCCGGCCATCTCGTTCACCTCGCGCCAGGCCTGGATGCGGCGCGGGGTGATGCGGAACCACAGGTAGGCCCCCTCCCCGGCGCGCGGGTCGAAGCCGGCCCGCTCGGCGAACCGGTCGGCCCGGTCCTTCGGCAGCTCGCCCATCCCGATGACCTCGACGCCGCCCTCGACCATGGTCACGTCGCGGGTGTGGCCCAGCCCCACCCGGGCCGCCCGGGTGGCGGCCATGTTCCTACCGGTCGGGCTGTCCGCCGGGGTGGACACCAGCAGCGCCTCCCCGTCCCAGTCGAAGGAGAGCGGCACCAGGTGCGGTACGCCCTCGGGGGAGGCGGTGGCCACCCAGGCGTCGGTGTCGCCGCCGAGCCGGTGCTCGGTGTCGCGGCGGCGCCGGGCGCCGGGGCGGGGCGCGGGCAGGGGCTGGGGGTCGGCCGCCATCGGCGCGGTTCTCCTCGGGGACGGTGTCGGGCAGGGGACGGCGGGCGGTCCGCCGACGGGTGCGGGCCGTGCCGGGGCGCGGCCCGCGCGGGTCGCGGGCGCCGGCGGTTCAGCCGCGTTCTTGGATCCGGATCAGGTTGCCCGCGGGGTCGCGGAAGGCGCAGTCGCGGACGCCGTAGGGCTGGTCGATCGGCTCCTGGACGACCTCGGCGCCGGTGGCCTGCAGCCGGTCGAAGGTGCCGTCCAGGTCCGGGGTGGCCAGCAGCAGGCTCGCGTAGGTGCCCTTGGCCATCATCTCGGCGACGGTGCGCCGCTCCTCCTCGGTGAGGCCGGGGTTGGCCGACGGCGGGTCAAGGACGATGGAGGTGCCGGGCTGGTCGGCGGGGCCGACCGTGATCCAGCGCTTCTTGCCCCTGCCGACGTCGCCGCGGACCTCGAAGCCGAGGCCGTCCCGGTAGAAGGCCAGCGAGGCCTCCGGGTCGTCGTGCGGAAGGAAACTGGCGTGAATGCTGATGTCCATGCCGGTCAGACTAGTTTCGCGCCGGTGCCGCGCGCTTCTCGATTCCTGACCGGTCTGGTCACCTGCTTCGCCACGCAGGCCGGCATCCCCTCGGTGGCGCGCGATTCCTCCCGCCGGTAGGTGCTGGGCGGCACGCCGACCAGCTCGGTGAAGCGGGTGCTGAAGGTGCCCAGCGACGAGCAGCCGACCGCGAAGCAGACCTCGGTGACGCTCATGTCGCCGCGGCGCAGCAGCGCCATCGCGCGCTCGATCCGCCGCGTCATCAGGTAGGAGTAGGGCGATTCGCCGTAGGCGCGCTTGAACCGCCGGCTGAGGTGGCCGGCCGACATGTTCGCGCCGCGGGCGAGCGCCTCGACGTCCAGCGGCTGCGCGTACTCCCGGTCGATCCGGTCCCGGACCCGGCGCAGCAAGGCGAGGTCGCGCAGTTGTCGTTCCCTGTCGGTTTCACCGCTCACCTGCCTGATCGTGCCATGCCCCGCCGACATCGCCCAGCGCCGCCCCCGGCGCCGTCGCCGCCTCGAAGCCGGTCGAGACGGCGGCGGCGCCGAGATCGGCGCCTTGCGGGGGCGGCCGGGGTCAGACGATCTCGCCGCGGCGGGCGACCACCCGGCCGGCCTTCACCACCAGGTCCCGGGGCGGGCAGGCGGCGACCGCCTCGGCGGCGTTGCGGACGTCGATCACCACCAGGTCGGCGCGGTCGCCCTCGGCCAGGCCCAGGCCCTCGAAGCCGACCACCCGGGCGCCGCCGTAAGTGGCGGCGTGCAGCGCCTGCTCGATGTCCTCGTCGCGCACCGCGCCGCCGCCCTGCGCCTGGCGCAGCGCGCGCTCCAGGACGTCGCCGGTGCCGTAGGGGCTCCACAGGTCGCGCACGCCGTCGTTGCCCAGCGCCACCGGGACCCCGGCGGCGCGCAGGTCGGCCAGGGGCAGCAGCCGCCCGGCGGGGGCGATGGTGGCCAGGCCGATCCCGGCGCCGGCCAGCCCGTCGATGAGCCGGGTGCGCACCTCCGGTTCGGCGTCGGAGAGCGCGAAGCCGTGGCTGATGGTGACCCGACCGGCCAGTCCGGTCACCCGGGCCCGCTCGATGATCAGCTCGTACTCCCAGGCTCCCAGCGTGCCCCGGTCGTGCAGGTGCACGTCGACCCCGGCACCGTGCCGCTCGGCCAGGCCGAAGACGGTGTCGAGGTGGCGCACCGGGTCGCGGTCCAGCCCCGCCGGGTCGATGCCGCCGACGGTCTCCACCCCCTCCCTGAGCGCCTGCTCCATCAGCCGCTCGGTGCCGGGGCTGGTCAGCAGCCCGGTCTGCGGGAAGGCCACTAGATCCGCGGTGATCCGGCCGTCCAGTCGGCGCAGCGCTTCGCGCACCGCCTCCACCGCGTCCAGCCCCAGCCCGGGGTCGACGTCCACGTGCGAGCGGGTGTGCACGGTGCCCAGCGCCACCATGTTGCGGAGCAGCGCGGCGATCTTGTCCGGGTCGGGGACGCCCGCCTCGGCGCGCCTGCCGCGGCCGTGCGCGATCCGCCCGGCCAGCCCGGGGGCAGCCGCGTTGGGCACCCACGGCCCGCCCCACAGCGTCTTGTCCACGTGGGCGTGGCCGTCGACGAACCCGGGCACCACCAGTCGGCCGGCGATGTCCTCGGTGTGCGCGGCGGCGTCCGCCACCCGTCCCTCGTCGGAGACCCGGGCGATCCGCCCGTCCCGGACCAGCACGTCGGCGAGGCCGTCGCGCCCCCACAGATGGGCGCGGCGGAGCAGCAGGTCGTTCATCGGTTCCTTCCGTGAATCGGCGTCGGTCTCGGCGCCGCCGCCGTCTCAAGGCCGGTCGGGACGGCGGCGCCGAGGTCGACGCCTTGGGGGTGGGTCCTCACTTCGCGCCGGCGTCGCGGAGGATCCGGGCGATCTCGTCGGCCCCGGAGGACTCGGCGTGGCCCAGCGGGGTCACCCCGTCCCGGTCGGCCAGGCCGGGGTCGGCTCCGGCGTCCAGCAGCACCCGCACCACCTCCTGGTGGTCGGGGCCGCCGTCGCCGAGGATCACCGCCTCCAGCAGGCCGGTCCAGCCGAGGTCGTTGACGTGGTCCACGTCGACGTCGGTGCGGCGCAGCACCTCCCGGACGTAGCCGGCGTGGCCGCGCTCGCAGGCCGGGATGACGGCGGTGCCGCCGAACCGGTTGGTCAGCGCGGTGTCCGGGCCGGGGTCGGCCTCCAGCAGCACGTCCAGCATCGCCGTGCTGCCGGTGACGCCGGTGACCAGGAACGGGGTGTCGCTCCTCCGGTCCACCGCGTTCACGTCCGCCCCCGCCCCGACCAGCGTCCGGGCCGCCTCGACGCGGTCGCCGTCGGCGGCCAGCAGCAGCGCGGTGCGTTCCTCCCCGTCCCGCGCCTCGATCCGGGCGCCGCCGGCGAGCGCGTCCGCGACCGCCTCCGCGTCGCCGTCCCGCGCCGCGCCGAGCAGCGCCTCGTCCGCCGTGCTCCGGGCCATGCCCCCGCCCTCCCCTTCGCGCTCGGTTCCCCGTCCGGCACCGCATCCGGCCGCGATCAGACCGGCGGCGAGCAGCAGCAGGCTACGCCGCCGGACCGTCCGGGCCCCGCCCAGCCCCATCCGGCTCCCCCTTCCCCCGATTCCGCTCCGCTCCGGGCCGGTCAGCCCTCGAAGTTCTCCAGCGCCTCCAGCGCGGCCTCGGCGATCTCCTCGTCGATCGAGCCGTCGGGGGCGCCGCCCACGCCGATGCCGGCGATCGGGGCGCCGCCGGAGGCCACCGGCACGCCGCCCGGCAGGAACAGGGTGCCGGGCAGGTCGGCGATGGTGGGGCCGTCGCCGGTGGCGCCCTCGGTGAGCTTGCCGGTGGGCTGCCCCATCGCGACGGCGGTGTAGGCCTTCTGCTCGGCCGACTCCTGGGTCTGCGGCCCGGCGTTCTCGGTCTTGAGCACCATCCGCACCGAGCCCGAGCGGTCCACGATGGCGATGCTGACCTGCTGCTCCTGCTCGCGCGCCTCGGCCAGGCCCGCCTCGGCGGCCGCGGACAGCGCCTCGCCGGTCAGCACGTCGCGCTGCTCCACGGCCTGCGCGGCGGCGTCGGCCACCGCGGCGGCGGGGGCGCCCGGCGCGCCCTCGGGCAGCGCGGTGGCGACGATCCCGCCGACGACGGCCAGGCCGGCGGCGCCGCCCGCGACGGTGGCGATGAGGTGGTTGCGCTTCATGTCGTCTTCTCCGTTCCGGTCATCCTTGCGACACCCCCAAGACTCCCTCCGGAACGGCCCCGCGGCAGCGGGCGAACGGAGCAGCCCGCCGCCCCGAACGGAGGAGTCCGCTCGTCATCCGATCGGACGACGCCGATACTGGGAGGCGTGGGCAGGATGGGGAGGGTGTCTCCGACGGATTCCGCGCCCGGGGCGGGCGCCTCCCCGGCCCGCGACCGCGGCGCCGGGCGCGACCGGGTGGGCAGCCCGTGGCTCAACGCCGCCATGCACGCCGGGTTCTTCACCGTGATGGCGGCCTCTGCGGCCCGGCTGGTGGTCCGGCACCAACTCGACGCGCACACCCTGGCCTCGCTGGAGCTGGCCGGGCTGGTCGCGCTGCTCTACGCGGCGGGCGTGCTGCTGTGGGGCACGGTGCACCGGGCGGTGCTGATCGGCTGGTACGCCGCACTGCTGGTGTGCTGGATCGCCCTGGTGCTGATGGCCCCCTCGTTCGGGTTCGCCGCCATACCGCTGCTCTTCCTGGCACTGCGGCTGCTGCCGACCCCCGCGGCGGTCGCGGTGGCGGCGCTGCTCGCCGCGGGCGCCGGCGGCGCCTGGGCGATGCTGACCGACGTCCGCGACCCCAGCGTCTTCCTGGTGCCCCCGGCGGTCGCCGGGATGGTCACCGCCACCGTCGTCGAGCTGCGCAGGGAGAGCGAGAGGCGCCGCCGCACCATCGACGACCTGCTGCGCACCCGCGGCGAGCTGGCCGCGTCCAACCGCCGCACCGGGGTACTGGAGGAGCGGGAGCGGCTGGCCCGGGAGATCCACGACACCGTCGCCCAGGGGCTGTCCAGTACCGGCATGCTGCTGCGCGCCGCCGACCGGGCCTGGGAATCCGACCCGGAGCGGGCCCGCATGCTGGTCCGGCGGGCCGCCGAGGGCGTCCGGGAGAACCTGGCCGAGGCGCGGGCGTTCGTACAGGGCAGAGGGCCGGTCCCGCTGGAGCGCGACTCGCTGGAGGAGACGCTGGCCGGGCTCTGCTCCACACTGTCCGCGGAGACCGGCATCGACGCCCGGTTCCACTGCGAGGAGGGCGTCGGCGGGATCCCGCAGCGGGTCCGCGCGGCCCTGCTGCGGATCGCCCAGGGGGCGCTGGCCAACGTGCGCGAGCACTCCGGGGCGGGCAGGGTGGTGGTCACCCTGGCCCGGATCGGTGACCGGGTGGTGCTGGACGTCATCGACGACGGGGCCGGGTTCGACTCGGGCGCCCCGGAGCCCGGCGCCGGGCGGGGCCACGGCCTGGCGTCGTCCCGCGCCCGCGCCGAGGAGCTGGGCGGCGAGCTGACCGTGGAGAGCGCCCCCGGCGAGGGCACCGGCGTCTCGGCGTCCCTCCCGGTGCAGGAGGACGGATGAAGCGGCACCCGAAGGACCAGTACGAGGGTGAGGAAGCGTGAAGCTGTTCCTGGTGGACGACCACCCGATCGTGCGGTCCGGCCTGACCGCGCTCTTCGCCGACGAGGAGGACATCGAGATCGCCGGCGAGGCCGCCAACGGCGCGGACGCGGTCCGGCTGATCGCGCTGCGCCGCCCCGACGTGGTCCTGATGGACCTGCGGCTCACCGGCGACATGGATGGCGTGCAGACCACCCGGCGGGTCCGCGCCCTGCCCGACCCGCCCCGGGTGCTGGTGCTGACCACCTACGAGAGCGACACCGACATCATCCGCGCGATCGACGCCGGCGCCTCCGGCTACCTGCTCAAGGACAGCCCGCCGGAACGCCTCTTCGACGCGGTGCGCGAGGTGGGCCGCGGCGAGACGGTCCTCTCCCCGCCGGTCGCCGCCCGCCTGATGCACCGCGTCCGCGACCCGCTGCCCGCTCTGACCCCGCGCGAGCTGGAGATCGTCCGCCTCTTGGCCGAGGGCTCGGGGAACAAGGAGATCGCCAAACGCCTCTTCGTCACCGAGGCCACGGTCAAGACCCACCTGCGCCGCATCTACACCAAGCTGGACGTGGACACCCGCACGGCGGCGGTCCGGGCGGCGGTGGACCGGTCCCTGATCCGGCTGGACTGACCCGCGCCCTCCCCCAACGATCGCGACGTTGCGGCCCCACCGCGCCACTCCGGCCAAGCGCGGCGCCTCGCGGAGTGCAGGTCAAGACGGGCGGCGACGGCGCCGGTGGGGGCGGGGCAGAGGTGGTCGCCCGGGCGCGGCGCCTCGCGGGGTGAAGGCTCAGACCGGCGGCGACGGCGCAGGCAGGAACCGCACCGGCCGGTCGGTCGGGTGCGGCGCCTCGCGGGGCGGGGCCGGGGGCGGGGTCGCCGTGCCCGCGTCGCCTCGGGCGCCGGGGGGCGGCCACCGGGGAAACCGCACCCCCACCCCTGACCTGGGTGAATACGCAGGGTGATGGTGGGGTGGGGTGGCCTGCGCACCGCGAGAGCACCCCGGTGATTCCCGGGCGCGCATCCCGGCCCGGATCGGCCCTCCAGGGGCCCGGACGGGGCCGATCCGGGCCGGTGATCAGGGCTTCGGGCCGCCCGCCGGACCGGAAGGCAGGGGGCCGGAACCCGAGAAGAGCAGGGGCGGGGGCGAGATGTCGTATTTGCCCTGCCGGGAAGGCCCGCCTTGGCCACTCCGGGTGACCGGGGAGGGGGCGGTGGGGGCCTCGGGGCTTACTACTCGCTGGTAGACGCAATCGGGGTGCCGCACAGGTGCGCAGGGCGCCCCCACCCCCGCCCGACCCCCCGCCACAAACCCGGCGTGCGGGACAAAACCACCCTGGTGGGCCCGGGCGGGCGGCCCACCCTGCCTTCGCCGGGGCGCCGCCGCCTCCCGCCGGGAGCACGCGCCGCCCCCGGCCGGTGAACGGCGGCGCCCGCCCCGCTCCCGCCCTCGCCGCCCGCTTGAACCCTGGCCCCGCGAGACGCCGCGCCCGGGTGAGACCTGCGCCCCGCCCCCACCGCTGCCGTCGCCGCCCGCTTGACCCCTGGCCCTGTGAGGCGCCGCGCCCGGCCAGTGTCCGCCCCCTGGCCCTGCCTGTGCCGTTGCCGCCTGCTTGGACCTTCGCCCCGTGGGGCGCCGGGCCCGACCGACCGGCCGGTCCCCTTTCCGCCGTCGCCGCTGGTTTAAACCTTCGCTTCGCGAGGCGCCGCGCCCGGGTGAAGCGCCGGCCCCGCCCCACCTCTGCCGTCGCCGCCCGTCTTGAACCTTCGCCCCGCGAGGCGCCGGGCCCGACCGACCGGCCGGTCCCCCTCCCGCCGTCGCCGCCGGTTTGAACCTCAGCCCCTTGGGGCGCCGCACCCGGGTGAAGCCTGTTCAGCGGCTTCCTCCCAGTGCTGCGCCCCTGCCCGCTCAGCCGTCGCCATGGCCTGGCGGTAGTGGTCCACCGCCCTGTCCTCATCTCCCAGGGCAGTGGCCAGGTCACCCAGGTAATGGGCGACCGGCCGAAGAGTGAGCATCCCCGTCCCCGCGCCCGCGACTTCTTCTTCGGCCGGGAGCAGGCGGGCATACGCGCGCTCCATCACCGCCCGCTCCCCCAGTTCGATCGCCGCCAGGGCCTCCAGGCAGGTGAGCGCCTCCAGCAGCAGGTCGGCGGGCGGCCGCTCCGGCAGTGAGCGGAGCCGGGCGCGGGCCGCCTCCCGGTCGCCCCTCCCCAGTTCCGCCAAGGGCTCGACCCACGCGCGGTAGGGCCCCCAGTCCTCCGCCGGGTCGACCGACGCGGCGCCGGCGCCGCCGGTCTGCAGCCGCAGGCAGAGCAGGGCCAGCGGGAGCAGGCCCCTCTCCACCCCCGCCATCCCGCTTCCGGCGAGCCGGGCGGAGGCCGTGCGGTAGCCCGCCTCCGCCTCCTGCGTCCTCCCCGCGACGGCCAGGCGCAGCAGTCGGTACCAGTCGGTGAAGACACCGGCCAGCGGCAGCCCGTGCTCGGCGGCCAGCCGATCGACCGCCGCAGCGTGCTCATCCGCCGGCGCGAAGTCCGCGCGGGCCGAACAGGCCTGGACCAGCACCAGCCTTCCCAGCACCTCGAAGGGGACCAGTCCGCCGCCCCTCCGGGCGGCGAGGTCCATCAGCTCCTCGCCGATTCGCGCCCGCTCCGCCGCCAGGCCCGCCCGGTGGAAGGACTGCATGAAGCGGCCGTTGAGGGCGAGCGCGAGCAGCCCGGGGTCGCCGCACGCGCGGGCGAGCTCCTCCGCTTCCCGGGCGGCCTCCCGGGCGTTGTCCCGCCCGCGTCCGCCGGCCGTTCCGCGCGACTCCATGGCGACGGCGCTGAGCAGCCTGCTCCGGGCCGCCCGCTCCCCCTCCGGCAGCGCGGCGGCGCTCCGCTCGGCGGCCTCGACGACCTGGCGGGACAGCTCCTCGTCGTCGTTGCGCGGCCAGTTCGCCGGGACCTCGAACGCGCCGACGACCTCGGCGGTCAGCATCGGGTCGCCGATCCGCTCGGCGGCGGCGACCGCCCGTCCCCGCTGGGCGCGGGCGCGCTCCAGGCCACCGGTGACCGCCAGCGCCCGCGCCGCTCCCATCGCGGCCTCCAGCCGCTCCCGGGCCGGGCCGTCCGAGCGCTCCAGCGCCTGTTCGGCGCCCCGCCAGAGCCGGGCCGCCTCGTGCGGGGCGAACCTCCGCTCGGCCTGCTCGGCTGCGGCGCGGGCGTAGCGCGCGGCGCGCGGGGCGGCGTCCCGTCCGGCGGCGCGGAGGAAGTGGTGCGCCAGGGCGGCGGGGTCGCCGGGGCGCAGCCGCTCCAGCGCCTCCCCGGTCTGGAGGTGCAGTCGGGCCCGGCGCAGCGGGGAGACGTCCTCGTAGAGCGCCTCGCGCACCAGGTCGTGGGCGAAGCGGAACCGGTCGGGGCCGTCCTCGACCGCGAAGCCCGCCCGGCCCGCGTCCTCGGCCGCGCGGAGCGCCGGTTCCTCGCCGACCAGATCGGCGAGCAGGTCGATGTCGACCTCCCGGCCGATCACCGCGGCGCGGGCGAGCACCGCGCGGACCTCTTCGGGGAGGGCGGCCATCCGGTGCCGGACCACGTCGCGGACGCCGGCGGGGACCGCTGCGAGCGCGTCGGGGCCGGCCTCGCCGAGCAGGCGGGCGAGCTCGCCGGCGAAGAACGGGTTGCCGCCGCTGCGCCGGGCGACGGCCCGGACCTGCTCGGGTCCGGCGTCCGGGCCCGCCTCGGCGCGGACCAGGTCGGCGACGGCGCCGGCGGGGAGGCCGCCGAGGTGGACGCGGACCGGTTCGGCGCGGGCGAGGCGCCCCAGGGCGGCGGTCAGCGCGGCGGGGATGCCGGTGGAGCGGTGCGCGGCCAGCAGCAGGACGGGGCCCGGCGGCGCCTCCTCGACCAGGGCGGTCAGCGCTTCCAGGGTCTCCTCGCCGGCCCACTGGAGGTCGTCCAGGACGACCAGGACCGGCCGCCGGGCGGCGGCCGCCGCCAGCCGCGCGGCGACCGCCCGGCCGAGCCGGAAGGGGGACCCCGCCTTCCCCGGAACCGGGGAGCCGAGGCCGGCCGGGGCGGTCGCGGGATCACGTTGGAGGCCTTCCCCTTCGGTGCGGCGGTCTCCTTCCCCGGCCCTTCCGGGGGAGGCCGCCCGCTCCGATCCGCCGGGCCCCGCTCCCCGCGATCCGGCCTGGCCGACCGCGCCGCCCCCTGCGTCCGGCACCTGCCGGTCCGCCGCTTCGGGGGCGGACCCGGCGGCGCCGGCCCGCTCCATGCCGGGGGCCTCCGGCGGGTGACACCGGGCGGAGTGCTCCGCTCCCTCTCCTCCGCCGTCCCGCCCGGCCGGGCGGAGGCCTCCCCCCGTCTGCGGGGCGGGCGGCCCGCCGGGGGCGTGAGCCCCGGGCCGGCCGGCCGCGTCCTCCGGCGCGGCCCCGCCGGCGCGCTCTTCCGCCCCGGTGGCGGCGGTGCCCTCGCCGGGGAGGGCGTCGAGGATGCGGAACCACGGCCATGCCGGGGGCACGCCGGTGTTCTCCGGGTTGGGGCCGAACGCGGCCGCCCAGTCCCGGGCCGTGAGGCGCGCGGCCAGGGCCTCGGCGAGGGCGGTCTTGCCCGCCCCGGCCTCCCCGCTGACCAGGACGGGGACGAGGCGGTTGCGGTTCCGGGCGCGCCGGGCGGCCTCTTCCAGGCGGCGCAGTTCGCGGTCGCGGCCGAAGAGCTCCGGGGCGTGCCGCTCGGCCTCTGCCGCGGGCTCCGCCCCCGCCGCCCCCGCCGTCTCCGGTCTCTCCGCCGCACCCGCAGGGGCCGGCGAAGGCTCCGAGGACGCCGCCCGCCGCTCCTCCCCCGGGGCCGGGAGCAGGGCCGGGTCCTGGGCCAGGATGTCGGCCTCCAGCCTGCGCAGCCGCGGGCCGGGGTCCAGCCCCAGCCCGTCGGCGAGGGATGTGCGGGCCCGGCGCAGTGCGGCGAGCGCCTCGCCCTGTCCGGCGGTCCGGTAGAGCCCGAGGGCCAGCAGCCGCCAGCCGTCCTCGCGGTGCGGGTGCTCGGCGGTGTGCTGCTGGAGGGCGGGCACCGCCTCCTCGGCGCGGCCCAGCTCCAGTGCGGCGCGGGCGCGCAGCTCCACGGCGATCACCCGGCGCCCTTCCAGGCGGGCGGCCTCTCCGCGCGCCCACTCCCGGTCGGCGAACTCGGCGTAGGCGGGGCCGCGCCACAGCCGGAGTGCGCCGTCGAGCAGTGCGAGCGCCCGCTCTGCGCCGTCCGCCCCGGGGGCGAGCAGGTCCCCGGCCTCGTCGGCGGCGGCCTCGAAGCGGCGGGCGTCGACGTCCCGTGCCTGCGCGCGCAGCGCGTACCCGGGCGGGACGGTGACCAGCAGCCGGGCGGGGGCGCGCGGCGGCCGGTCGGGCTCCAGGGCGCGGCGGAGGTCGGCGATGAAGGTCCGGACGGCGCCGACCGCGTTCCGGGGCGGGTCGCCCTCCCACAGGTCGGCGATGAGGCGGTCGAGCGGGACCACCCGGCCGCGGGCGGCCAGCAGGCGGGCCAGCACCGCGCGGTGCACCGGCCCCTTGAGCGCGACCGGGCCGCGCCCGTCCGAGGCCCGCACCGGTCCGAGGACGCCGAACTCCACTGCTTCCGTCCCCCGTTCGGTCCTTTCCGCCCTGGTCAATCTATCCCTGCGGGCCGGGCGGGCGCGCCCGCTGACCCGCTGCTGACCGGCCGCTGATCGGGCGGGCCGAGACTCACCGCATGACCTCGAACGGCGACGAGAGGACCGGAATGGGGACCGAGGCGAAGAGCGGGGCGGGGACCGGGGCGGAGCTCCGGATCGACGGGTTCGACCACCAGCGGGTGCCGGTGGCCGACGGCGTGGCGCTGAACGCGGCGGTGGGCGGCTCGGGGAGTCCGATCGTGCTGCTGCACGGCTTCCCGCAGACCCACCTGATGTGGCGGCACGTGGCCGCCGACCTGGCGGCCGACCACACCGTGATCGTCCCCGACCTGCGCGGCTACGGGGCGAGCGACAAGCCCGCGGAGGCCGGGGAGAACTACTCCAAGCGGACGATGGCGGCCGACACGGTGGCGCTGGCGCGGGCGTTCGGGCACGAGCGGTTCGCGCTGGCCGGGCACGACCGGGGCGCGCTGGTCGCCTTCCGCGCGGGGCTGGACCACCCGGACCGGGTCAGCGGGCTGGCGATCCTGGACGTGCTGCCGACCCTGGACATGTGGGAGGTGATGCGGGGCGCCTCGGCGGCGGTCGGGTTCCACCTGTACCTGATGGCCCAGCCGCCCGGCCTGCCGGAGCGGATGATCTCGGCCGCGCCGGACGACTTCTTCGGGCACTTCCTGGACGCCTGGTCCCGCGACCCGGCCGCTCTTCCGGCGGATGTGCGGGCCGCCTACCTGAAGGCGTCCCGGGAGGCGGTCGACTCGATCGTCGCCGACTACCGCGCCTCGGCCGGGGCGGACATCGCCCACGACGAGGAGGACCGCCGCGCCGGGAACCGGCTGCGGATGCCGGTCACCGTCCTCCAGCAGGACTGGGGCGCGGCCCTGGGGTACGACGCGGCGGGGGTCTGGCGCGCGTGGGCCGACGACCTGGACCACCGCACCGTCACCTGCGGCCACTTCATGCCCGAGGAGGCCCCGGCGGAGGTCACCGCGGCCCTGCGCGACCTGCTGGGCCGGGCGGAGGGGGATTCGTGAGGGTGTGACGGGGGCGGGGCCCGCACCGGACTCGGGGCGGGCCCGCCCGGCGGCCCCCGGGCGATGATCTTGGGGCTATCAGAGCGCTCTGATGGGCCCGCAACGTCAAGATCATCGGGGGAAGGGCGGGGAGGCGGGTGTTCTTCCGCGCCCGCCGCCTTTCCCGTCAACGATCTCGGGGCCGCCTCCGGCGGCGCGGCGGGATCGCGCCGCCCGGGGGCGCCCCGCCGGTCACAGCGCCGTGAAACGCAGTCCGGGGGCGACTTCGCTCGGGGTCAGGAAGGCCAGTTCGCTGGTGGCGATGGGGCCGCGGAGGTAGCCGCCGAAGCAGGTCTGCGTTCCGCCGCTCGTGGTCAGCCGCAGTCCGCACATCGCGAAGTGGTCCGGCGCCCCGCCGTCCTCCGGCTCGCGGCCGATGGCCTCGACACCGGTGATCGGTTCGGTCACCAGGGATCTCAGCGGGTGGCCCGGGGCGGCGCTCGCGATGGGCGTGCGCCGGGAGAAACCGCTGTACCAGGGGCTCTCCGACATCGCCCGCGCCGGGTCGGCGATGAATATGAGGTTTCCCCGGCCCTCCTCCATGTCGATCAGCCACTCCTCCCCGGCGCCGCCGAGGAGCATGACGACGCCGTATTCGGTGCGGGGCTCCTCTTCGAGCTCGTGGTCGTGCAGGCGGAGCACGGCTCGGAGGCGCCGGCCCAGGAGCCGCCGGGCCGACCGCTCGTTCCCGGGCAGGTAGTCGTGGACGCTCACGCGCTCGACCCTGCCACCGGAGGGGGAGGCGGGGCATCCCCTTTTCCAGGGGCGTCCCTCAAGGGGCGGCGGAGTCGGGCAGCGGCCGCCGGTCGGCCCTCGGGGCCGCCGCCTTCCGCAACTCCGCCGCGAGCTCGCCCCACTTCGGCAGCCGGGCGTCCTGCGGAGCGTCCGGGTCGTACAGCACCGTGACCGCCGGCATCGATTCCAGCGTCTCCAGGGAGCGCTGGAAGGCCGGGTGCGCGGCGAGCTGGGGCTTGCAGCTCGGGACCACGACGGTGGGCACCCCGTAGCCGGCCATTTCGCAGAGCAGGCCGATGGCGAAGCAGTCGGCGATGCCCTGGGCGAACTTGTTGGTGGAGTTGAAGGTGAGCGGGCAGGCCAGCACCGCGTCCGGCGGCGGCAGGGACGTGCCGGTGCCGGGCAGCCGGTACTCCACCCGGACCTGCTCGCCGGTCAGCTCGGCCAGCCGCTCGGGCCGGTGGAACCGGGTGCCGTCGGGGGTGGACAGCACGGTGACGCTCCAGCCGTCGTCCTGGAGCAGCTCCACCAGTTCCGGTACGCCCTCGGGCGCCATCGCGCCGGAGACGACCAGGTAGAGCGTCGGGGCAGCCGGGGGATTCGCCATGGGGCAAGTGTAAGAGGGCGCCCCGCGCCGGGGCGGGGGCGGGCGCGATGACGCTGCGGGCGCCCCCCTTTCGCGGCTCTTCAGCCGAGCCGCTCGGCCAGTCCGGTGACGATGCCCTCGGGGCCGCGGACGTAGCAGAGCCGGTAGGCCTCCTCGAACCGGGCGATCTCGCCGACGAGCTCGGCGCCGATCGCGCGCAGGCGGGCGACGGTCTCCTCGATGTCGTCGACGGCGAACATGATGCGGCGGATGCCCAGCGTGTTCACCGGGGCGTCCGCCGGCTGCGGGGCGACCGCCTCCGGCGCGTGGAACTTCGCCAGCTCGATCCGGGCGCCGCCGTCCGGGGTCCGCAGCATGGCGACGTCCTGCCGGGCGCCGTCGATCCCGATGACGCGGTCCACCCAGCGGCCCTCGACCGGCCCCCTGCCTTCGAGTTCCAGGCCGAGTTCCACGAAGAACGCGATGACGGCGTCCATGTCCTCGACGACGATGAGGACGTTGTCCATCCGCTGAATCGCCATGCCCCCGAGCATAGGGGCGTACGCTTCCCGAGCGGCGGATCTTCGGCCCCCGATCCGCGCGGGCGGCGGGATCACCGCCCCGGATGCGGGCGCCCGCGCGCCACTACGATACTTTGAGTTACTTTTCGACTACTTTCAGTCATCTAGTTCGCGTCCGTCCGGGCGCTCGGCTGGAAGGGGTCGCCGTGATCCGCTCTGCGCGCATCCGTCCGCTGCGAGCCGTGGCCGCGGGGGCCGCCGCGATGCTGGTCGCGTCGTCCCTGACCGCTCCACCCGCCCGGGCCGCGGAGAAGGACGTGCCGGTCGCCGTGGGGGTGCGGCTGTCCTCGCTGGCGTCCCCGGCCACCGGCGGGCGGGAGGACACCTCGCTGCTCACCGTCGAACTCGGCGGCGAGGACGGCGCCCAGGTGGAGTACCTGGACGCGGGGGCGGTGGCCGCGACCGCGACCGTGCCGGAGATGGCCGGGGCGCTCACCGCGCCGGCCGGGCGGGACGTGGTGGCGGCCGCCAACGGCGACTTCTTCGACATCGGGGCCACCGGCGCCCCGCGCGGGGCCGCGATGCGGGACGGTGAAGCCCTGAAGTCGCCCACCGGCGACCGGGTGGAGGCCGCGGTCTTCGGCGAGGACGGGACCGGGCGGATCGGCACCGTCCGCTTCGAGGGCACCGCCGACCTGCCGAGCGGCGAGGTGGGGCTGGACGCGCTCAACGCACACGTCGTCCCGGACGGCGGGCTGGGACTGTACACGCCCGAGTGGGGCGACCGCTCCCGGAAGGGCGCGGCGAAGGGGGCGAAGCGGGTGGCCGAGGCGGTCGTCGCCGGCGACGTCGTGCGCGAGGTGCGCGACGGCGCGGGCGGCGGGGCGATCGAGGAGGGGACCGAGGTCCTGGTGGGCCTGGGGAAGGCCGCCGACCGGGTGGCCGGGCTGGAGAAGGGCGACGCGGTGTCGGTGGACTACCGGCTGGACGCCGGCGGGCCGGCGCGGACCGTCATCGGCGGCCACCGGGTACTGGTCCGCGACGGCGCCCCGACCGGGGCGAGCGACGGGGCCCGGCACCCGCGCACCGCGATCGGCTTCTCCGCCGACGGCCGGAGGATGTTCCTGGCCGCCGTGGACGGGCGGATCTCCGGCGTCCCCGGCGCGACCCTGCCGGAGGTGGCCCGGATGCTCGCCGACGCCGGCGCCGACCAGGCGCTGGAGCTGGACGGCGGCGGCTCCTCCGCGCTGCTCGCCCGCTCCCCGGGCAAGGACGGGCTGAAGAAGCGCAACCGCAACGGCGGGGACAGGGAGCGGCCCGTCCCCAACGGCCTGGCGGTCACCGCGGTCTCCGGCGACGCACTGGCCGCCGGCCCGGGGCCGGTCCCGCCGCCGCGCGCGCTGCCCCGCTCCGGGGGCCCGCTCGCGGCGGACGCGCCCCGGGTGCCTGCGCCGGCGGCGCGCTGACCCGCCCGCGCGGCGCCGTCGGGGCCGGACCGGCCAGGGGTGCGCCCGGCCCCGCGCCCACCGCCGGCAGGACGCGTTCCGGACCACCGGTCGACGGCCGTGCCGCGGGTGCCGGCTTCCACCGGGCGGACCCGGGCCATGGCCTGCCCGGGTCCGCCCGGCGCCGGCTCACTGGATCAGGTCGGTGTGCGGATGTCCCCCGCCGGGGCAGGGATGGGCCGGGGAGTTCGGGCAGACGTAGATATGCAGGTGGTCGGCGCTGCCGACCTGGACCTCGGGCGGGTTCGACACATTGCCGCCGCCGCGTGCGGCGAGGTCCCGGTCCTCGTAGGGGATCCAGCCCGTGGTTCCGCCGTCCCATTCGCCCGACGCGATGGTCAGCAGCGGGGTCACCGCGGCGTCGCAGGCGATGCAGAACCGGGCGACGGGGTCGGTGCGGCCCCACGGGGGCCATCCGCCGACCTTCCAGCCGGGGGCCACGGGCAGCTCGCCCCCGTAGAAGGCCGACAGGTCGATCTCGTCGTGATCGCCCACTTCGGCGCCGGCCGCCCGGCGCGGGCGCGGTTCCGCCCGGTTGTCGCACCGGGCCCCTAGGGTGCGGGGATGAGCGATGAGCTGAAGCGGGCCGAGCAGGCCGTCGTCGCCTGGGGCAGGATCGAGGTCTGGCTGGAGGAGCACGCGCCGTGCAGCCGCCGGCGCCTTCCGGGGCCGGCCGCCGAGGAGGAGATCCGGGACGTCGAGCACCGGCTCGACCTGGTGATCCCCGCCGAGCTGCGGGCGTTCTATCTGCTCCGCAACGGCACCGGTCCGGCCTCCTGCTTCGACTGGCCGGTCTGGGGCGAACCGCGGCCGACCCCGGAGGAGCAGTGGGGCGGCTACCTGCTGCCCGACGGCGGGATCGGGCCGGTGGCGAAGCCGGCGCTCTGGTCAGGCGGGCCCGCCTCCCTCCGCCGCCGGAAGGACCCCCGGCTGCGCTACCTGCCGTTCGCCGCCACCGACCCGGACGGGCTCTACGGGCTGCTCATCGACTGCACCCCCGGCGAGGGGTACGGCCGGGTGGGCCGCTACGCGTCCGCCCTCGACCCGGCTCCGGGGCTCTGGCCGTCGCTCGCCGCCTACCTGGGCGAGGTCGCCGACGCCCTGGAGGAGCGCCGGAGCATCGAGGGGAGCGGCAGCGTCCCCGGCCTGGTGGGGCAGAGCCTCAGTTGGGGCTCGCCGAAGACGCCGGCGGAGGGCTGGAGGCCGCTCCCCGGGTAGGGGCGGGCGTCGGCGCCGCACCGGAGGGGCACGACCGAAACGGCGCACCCTGCATCAGCCGGTGGCGGTCCTCTCGTCAGAACCGGACGGCCGTCTCGATCGGCCCGGCAGGAGAACATGGGTCGGCGGAACGACGACCCGCCGCCCTGCTTCCGAACCGGCGGCCTTCGCTGCGATGGTTCTGTGCCGGCCGGCGGTCCCGCGGCGCTCTCCCTTCAGCCGGCCGCGCCGAGGAGCAGTGACCCGGCCACCGGCGCCATGTACATCAGCGGGGCCGGGATGTGCAGGTAGGAGCGGGCCCGGATGACGGTGATGAGGGCCCCGGTGAAGTAGAGCACCAGCGCGGTCCCCGCGAGGACCCCGATCGCCGGGACGGCCAGGCCGACCAGCAGGCCCAGTGCGCCCGCCGCCTTGGCGGCGCCGAGCCAGGGCCACCACGACTCCGGGACGCCGTACTCGGCCAGCGGGCCCACGACCCACGTGAAGCGGGCGAAGATCGCGAGGGCGGAGAACGCCACCATGGCGGCGGCGAGGACGGTGACGACGATGTAGGCGGTGGACATGGGCAACGCTCCTCATCAGGACCCGGGCGCCGGCCCGGGTCCGCTCCGGCGGGGCCTGTTCGGCCCCTCACCTCCATGACGGAGCGTTCCGCGCTTTTGTGACGCCCGCCCGCTCGGCCTGCTCCGGGGGGGTATCGGAGCGCGCCGGAAGCGCAGAGAGGATCGGGGGCCGCCGGCCGCCGGGGGCACCGGTCCCTCCGGGACGGCCCCGGGCCCGCAGAGGATCCGATGGCGGGGAGGGGAGCAGCGGCCGAGACGCGGCCGCCGCCGATCGCCCCGTCAGGCGTAATGGAACAGCGCGCCCTCGCCGCGCTCGGCGACCGCCAGAAAGAAAGTGCGGAACTCCTCGAAATCCTGCTCGATGAGCCCGTATTCGTCGGTCTCGTCGTACACGTCGGCGAACCGCACACCGCGCAGCCAGTCCGCCAGCTCGCCGACGAGCCCGGGACCGAGTTCCATGGCCTGGTCCCCCTCGCCGTCCCCGTCCTCCTCGTGATCAGGGTTCAGGTCGATGTAGTCCTCCCCCAGGAAAACGTTGACCGGCGAGTCCTCGACCAGGTACTCCCACAGGTCGAGCGAGAAGCGCTGAATGTAGAGAACACGCCGCTGAACGCTGAGGTCGGAGGTGGGCGGAACCTCGTCGCCCTCCGGAAGCTCTTCCAGCAGGCGCGCGGCATAGGACGGGTCCTGTCCGGCACGCTCCGATTCCTCTCCGCTGACGCTTCGGAAGGTCGCTGTGACGCCCATGTTCGCCTTTCAAAGAGTGGGTGGGTTCCGATATCGGCGGCGGGCTTCGCGAATGCCGCGGACGGAAGGAACCGGTCTCATCGGCCGCGATGCCGCTCGCGTACACCGCGAGGGCCTGCCCGCTCCTCGGCTCTCGGCCGTCCGAAGAGTATGGCCAGGGGGTCCGACATCGCGGATCATCCTCTCGCGGCGGGCCTGCCGGGCGGGCGGGGCCGGCGGAAGCGGTGCGGACGGGGCGGGGGGAGGGACGGTCTCCCTCCCGCCCCGCGCAGCCCCATCTCTCCGGCAGGGGCCGCGAGCGGCGGCCGACCGGCGGCCGTCCGGGCCCGTCAGCCGGTCTCCTCCATCCCCTCCAGGGCCTGCTCGACGTCCTTCCACAGGTCCTCGACGTCCTCGATGCCCACGGCCATCCGGACCAGCCCCTCGCCGATCCCCGCCGCGCTCAGCTCCTCCGCGCTCAGCTTGTGGTGCGAGGTGCTGGCCGGGGGCATCACCAGCGTCGCCACCTCCCCCAGCGACGGGGAGAGCCGCACCAGCCGCAGCCCCTCCGCGAACGCGGCCGCCGCCTCGCGCCCCCCTCCCTTCAGGTCGAAGGAGAGCACCGCTCCCCCGGCCTTCAGGATCCGCGCGCTGACCTCCCGGTCCGGGTGGTCCTGCAGGTCGGGGTGGTGCACTGCGGCGACCGCCGGGTGCCGGGAGAGCCGCTCGGCCAGTTCCCGGGCGTTGTCGGACTGCCGCCGCACCCGCAGCTCCAGGGTGCGCAGCCCGCGCAGCGTCTGCCAGGCGTTGAACGGCGAGGCCACCGCGCCCTGCACCGTCCCCCGGTCCCAGACCCGGCGGCGGAGCTCCTCCGAGGCGAAGACCGCGGCCCCGCCCAGCGCGTCGCCGTGCCCGCCCAGGTACTTGCTGGTGGAGTGGATCACCACGTCCGCCCCGTGTTCGAGAGGGCGGCACAGCAGCGGGGTGGCGAACGTGTTGTCGACGACGGTGGTGACGCCCCTGCCGCGCACGGCCGCCGCCAGCGCGGGCAGGTCGCTGACCCGGGTGGTCGGGTTGGCGATGGTCTCCAGGTACAGGACCCGGGTGTTCGGGCGCAGCAGCGCGCGGACCTCCTCCGGGTCGGAGCCGGAGACGTGGTCCACCTCGACGCCCCAGCGCGCCTGCAGGTCGGAGAGGAACGCGTGGGTGCCGCCGTACAGGGAGCGCTGCGCGATGACGTGGTCGCCGGAGCCGGCCAGCGCGGTGAGCACGGTGCTGATCGCGCCCATCCCGGACCCGTACGCCAGCGCCCCCTCGCCTCCCTCCAGGTCGGCGAGGGCGTCCTCCAGGGTGCGGACGGTGGGGTTGCCCATCCGCGCGTACAGGAACGGGGCGTCCGGCCCGTCGAAGGCGCCGACCAGCTCCTCCGCGGTGCCGAAGACGAACTGGTGGTTGAGGTGGAGGGGGGTCGCCGCCGGGCTGCTGCCCTGCGGTTCGACGACGGGGACGTGCACGGCCCGGGTCTGTGCTTCATAGCGGTTCGCGTGGAGGCTCATGACGTCCATGGCAGCAGTGAATGGTCTATTTTGACAGGGCCAATCGACTCGGAATGGTTTGCGATGGGGACGCGCAGGATCCGCTCACAGGAGCTGGCCGCCCTGCTGGGCTACTGGTCCGCGGGGCGGGGGCCGCTGTATCTGCTGCTCGCGGGCAGGCTGCGGCGGCTGATCGACGAGGGGGCGCTGCCCACCGGCACCGGGCTGCCCCCGGACCGGGCGCTGGCCGCCGCCCTGGCCGTCGGCCGGACCACGGTGGTGGAGGCCTATGAGGTGCTGCGCCGCGAGGGGCGGATCGAGCGGCGGCAGGGCAGCGGCACCCGGGTCGCCGCGGCGGTGCCGGTCCCCTCGGCGGGCTCCGAGGACACCACCAACCCCTCCTTCCTCCAGCTGCTCGACCCGCCCGAAGGGACCATCGTGCTCAGCTGCGCCGCGCCCGAGGAGCCGCCGGCGGAGGTCGCCCTCGCCTACGCGTCGATGCGCCTGGACGGAGGGCTGGGGCTGGGCTACCGGCCCGCCGGCCTGCCCCGGCTGCGCGAGGCGCTGGCCGAGCGCTACCGCGCGGCCGGCGTGCCGACCTCGCCGTCGCAGATCCTGGTGACCACCGGCGGGCAGCAGGCGCTGTCGCTGCTGACCGAGCTGCTGGTGGCCCCCGGCGACGACGTCCTGGTGGAGGCGCCGACCTACTCCGGGGCGCTGGACCTGTTCCGCAGGGCGGGCGCGGTGCTGCGCCCGGTGGCGCGCGGATCCGCAGAACTGGACGTCGGCGAGGCGGTGCGGGTGCTGGAGGAGCACCGCCCGGCGCTGGCCTACCTGGTGGCCAACCACCACAACCCGACCGGTGCGGTGCTCCCGCCGCTGGCCGCCCGGCGCCTGGTGGAGGCCGCGGAGGCGGCGGGGGTGCCGCTGGTCGACGACGGCGTCACGGCCGACCTGGCCCTGCACGACCGGCCGGTGCCGCGTCCGCTGTCCGCCTACGGCGAGGTGATCGGCGTCGGGTCGCTGAGCAAGGTGGTCTGGGGCGGCATGCGGGTCGGCTGGCTGCGCGCCCGCGAGGAGCTGGTGGCCCGGCTGGCCAGGCTGAAGGCCGTGCACGACCTCGGCAGCGACGTGCCGTCCCAGCTGGCGGCGGTGCGCATCCTGGACGACTACGAGGCGGTCCGGGCCCGCCGGGTCAAGGAGCTGAGCGCCCGGCACGACCTGCTCCGTGCCGAGCTCGCCCGCGCCCTCCCGTCCTGGGAGTTCCCGCCGGTCGAGGGCGGCCAGACGCTCTGGGTCCGGCTCCCCCGGGGCGACGCGGCCTCGTTCGCCCAGGTCGCCATCAGGCACGGGGTGGCCCTGCTGCCCGGGGGCGCCATCGACGCGGCCGGGGGCAGCTCCGACCACCTCCGGCTGCCCTTCACCGGGACGCCCGAGCGCATCCAGGAGTCGGTGCGCAGACTGGCGGAGGCGTGGAGGGTGTACGAGGCCTCGCCGCGGCTGTCGTCGGGGGCGGTGGCGCTGAGCGCGGTGGTGGTGTGACCCGGGAGCGGGGCCGGAAAAGCCCTTGGGAGGCGGGGGCGCGCCTCTGCAGGGTCGGCCGGTGAGGACCGGATCCCAGCGACGCAGCGGGGCGGCCGCACGACCGGGGGCCGCTGGGGAATCCTGCGGAGGCGGCAGGGTGTGACCGCTGCGAGCTGCGACTTCACCGTGGGATCCCCATCTGCCCTGTGAGGGGTGGAAACAGGCCGTCAGCATCTCCGTCCCGGCCCCTGACGACGATCCCCATTGCCCTTGTGAGGGGTGGAAACCTGAGGACGGCGACGAGTGTCCTGGCGCCCTCCCGTCCTCATCCGCCCCTGAGGGGCTGACCACCGCACGCCCCCACCGGGGCGGGGAGGCCCGCCCTTTATTTAGCACACGTGTGATAAATTCTGGACTCGCCGCACCCCGACCCGAGGAGCCCGCCATGCCCGCACGCATCGACCCCGAGCAGCGGCGCCGCCACGTCGTCCAGGCCGCGTTCCGCATCGTCGTGGCCGAGGGCATCGATGGGCTCTCCCTCCGCAAGGTCGCCGCCGAGGCCGGGCTGAACGTCGGCTCGGTCCGGCACTACTTCGACGGGCACGAGGACCTGCTCGCCGCCGCCGCCGAGGAGGCCGGGGACCGGATGGGCCGGCGGCTCGCCCACCACCCCGTGGACGGCCTGCGCGGTCTCACCGGAGAAGAGGCGCTGGACGCGCTCCAGGCGCTGGTCGAGGAGGTGCTGCCGGTCGACGGGGAGCGGCGGGACGAGGCGATCGTCGTGCTGGAGCTCATCCTCGCCGCCCGCACCCGGCCGGTGTTCCGGCCGATCTCCGAGCGGATGGCCGCCGACCTCGGCCAGGTCGCCACCGACGCCTTCGCCGCGCTCGGCGCCGACGAGCCCGAGGCCAAGGCGGCCCAGGTCACCGCCCTCATCGGCGGCCTGACCATCGACACCGTCACCCCGCACGGCTCGCTCGGCACCGAGCGGCTCCGCGCCACCCTGCGCGCGCACCTGGCGATGCTGCTGGCCCTGCCGCCGGTCTCACCGCCGGCCCGCTGAACCGCCCCACCCACCCCTCCGAGAAGAATCGACTCCCATGCCCGTGTGGCTCTTCGTCCTGCTCGCAGCAGGATTCGTGCTCTATACCGACGACTACGTGATCGCCGGCATCCTCCCCGAGCTCGCCCGGGACCTCGGGGTCGCCGAGGCGCAGGCCGGCCAGCTGATCACCGTTTTCTCGCTGACCGTGGCGGTGGCCGCGCCGGTCGCCGCGGTGGTGTTCGCCCGGGTCCCCCGCCGGTACCTGTTCACCGCCGCGCTGCTGGTCTTCATCGCGGCGAACGCCGCCGCCGCGTTCACGCCGTCGTTCGCGGTGCTGATGGCGCTCCGCGTCGTCGCGGCCGGCGCGGCGGCGAGCATGACGCCGGCGGTCTTCGCGTTCGCCGCCCAGCACGCCCCCGCGGAGAAGGTCGGCCGGTACATCGCGGTGGTCTCGCTCGGCGTGACCGGCTCGATCGCGGCGGGGGTTCCCGTCGGCACCTGGATCGGCGGCCACTTCGGCTGGCGCGCGACGTTCGCCGCGATGGCGCTCGCGGGGATCGCCGTCCTGGTCGCGATCGCGGCGGCGCTCCCGCGCGAGAAGGACGCCGGCGAGGCGCCCGGTCTCGGGGAGCAGCTGCGGACGCTGCGCAGGGCCCCGGTCTCGCTCGGCCTGCTGGCCAACTGCGCGCTGATGACCGGGTCCATGATGATGCTCACCTACCTGGCGCCCTTCCTGGCCGACACGACCGCGGCGGGCGTCAACGAGCGCGCCCTGGCGTTCAGCCTGTCCGGTCTGGCCGGGATCGCCTGCATCTGGCTCGGCGGGAGCGCGAGCGACCGCTGGGGGCCGGACCGCGCGCTCGCCTTCGGGATCGGGACCATCACCGTTTCGATGGCGCTCCTGTGGGGGCTGTGGCTGCTGCGCCCCGCCCCGTTCTCGCTGGTCATCGTGGTGGGCACGGTGTGGGGCGGGATGGCGTTCTGGAACTCCCCGGCGATCCAGGCCCGGCTGCACGCCCTCGCCGGGCCGGTCGCCCCGCAGGCGCTGGCCCTCAACACCTCCGGCACCTACCTGGGGGTGGCCGCCGGGGGCGCCATCGGCGGGCTGGCGCTGTCGTCCCTCGGGGCGGGGGCGCTCCCGCTGATCGCCGCGGGCTCCGGCCTCGGCGCGCTGCTCCTGCTCACGGTCGCGCGGCGGCTGACGGTGACCGGCGCCGGGCCCGTGACCAGCGGAGACCGCGGCTGAGAGCCCTCCCCGCAAGGCGGCTCCGCCCGCCCTCTCCCCGGTGGCCCCGGTGCCGCGGCGCGGCACCGGGGCCGCCGCGCGGACGGGAGCGGGGCGGCCGGGTCAGCCGTCCTGCTCGGCCTCCTCGATCCGCTCCTCGAACTCCTCGACCGGCTGGGCGCCGAAAAACGCCTCGCCGTCGATCAGGAACGCCGGGGTCCCGGGGACGCCGAGCGAGAGGGCGAACCCCATGTCGTCGTCGACCGCGCCGCGCAGCTCCGGGTCGGCCAGGTCGGCGCGGAACCGCTCGGTGTCCAGGCCCAGCCCCTCGGCGATGGCGGTGAAGGGCGCGCCGTCGGCCTCCTCCGCGCCGGTCCAGGCACCGGGGTCGGCGTAGAGGGCGTCGTGGTACTCCCAGAACGCGTCCTGGCGGCCGGCGGCGCGCGCCGCGACGGCCGCATCCTCGGAGACGCCCCCCTTGTAGGGGTAGTCGCGCCAGACGATGAGCAGCCGCCCCTCCTCCACGTACTTCTCGACCAGCTGCGGCTGCTGCTCCTGGGTGAACGCCGCGCAGTAGGGGCACCGGTAGTCGCCGAAGACGACCATGCTGACCGGGGCGTCCTCGGAGCCCATCCGCAGCTCGGGGGCGATCTCCGGCGGGCGCGGGCCGGCGAGCTCCGGCGGGCCGGAGGGCGAGGGGCTCGGCGACGGGCCGGACGCGGCGGGCGGCGCCCCTTCCCCGTCCCGGCCGGCGCCGGTGTCCAGCACGGTGGCCACGGCGGCGACGGCGATGAGCAGCAGTGCGGCGCCGATGACCAGGGCGGTGCGGCCGGGGCGCGGCAGCCGCCGTCCGGGCCGGGGCGGTGCCCCGGCGGCCGGCGGGGCGGCGGTGCGGCCGGGGGCGCCTTCGGAGGCGCCGCCCGCCCCGCGATCGCCGTCCGCCCCGGAAGCGCGGGCGGCACCGTCGCCGGGGCCGCCTTCGAGGCCGCCGCCCGACTCGCGGCGGCCCTCCTCCCCCGGTCCTCCGTCCGCGCCGGGGGCGGGTGCGCCGCCGGTCATGACCGCTCCCCCGGGCGCTCGGCGACCACGAGGGTGTCGACCGCCTGGGCCTCGCCGCCCTCGGTGCGCACCGGGCGGAGCACCGTCCCGGCGCGGCCGATGTCCAGGGCGACGCCCTGGTCGCGGGCGGTGGCGGCCAGGTCGGCGGCGATCTCCGCGGCGTCGTGCAGGATGGACGGCTCCTGGGGGCCGCCGGTGCCGTGCTCGATGTTGCTCCGGTCGTGGCCGATGCTGACCAGCCGGCCGCCGGGGGCGAGCGCGCGCACCGCGCCGGCCAGGGCGCGGCGCCGCTCCTCGGCGGGCAGGTGCAGGTAGGCCAGGAGCACCAGGTCGTAGCCGCCGGGTTCGGGGGCGTCCGTGCGGGCGTCGGCGACGTCCCAGTCGACCTCGGCGCCGCGCTCGGCGGCGAGGCGGCGGCCCCGCTCCACCGCCACCGGGGAGAAGTCGGTGGCCCGCACCCGCCAGCCCCGCTCGGCCAGCCAGACGGCGTTGCGGCCCTCGCCGGCGGCCACGTCCAGTGCCCGGCCGGGGGCCAGGTCCCCGGTCTGCTCGACGACGAAGCGGTTGGGGGCGGTGCCCCAGACCGGTTCGGCGGCGCGGTAGCGCTCGTCCCAGGCGTCGCTGTCCACGGCGTCCTCCTCTTTCACAGGGTGCAGGCGCAGGGCGGGGAGGTGGCCACGGTGATCGCGGCCGACCCCAGGGCGAGGGCCGGCGGGGCGAGCAGCAGCACGGCGGCGGCCGCGGCGGCGACGGCGCGGCGGCGCAGGTCGCCGCCGGCCCGGGAGGGGTCCAGCAGCCGGCGGGCGCGCTGCACCGTGCAGGCGCCGGAGGCGGCCAGCGCCTCCTCGGAGCGCTCGGCGGGGACGGCCATCGCGCCGAGGGCGTGCAGCAGGGAGGCGGCGCCCACCGAGCGGGCGGCGTGGTCGTCGGCGGCCCACTCGACCAGCACCGGGACCTCGCGGGCGGCGGCGCGCAGCAGCGGGACGCCGGGGAACGCGGCGTTGAGCAGCCGGGCCCAGGAGACCAGCAGGTGGTGCCGGCCGCGCAGGTGCGCCTGCTCGTGGGCGAGGACGGCGCGCATCTCCTTCGCGGAGAGCGCGTCCAGGGCGCCCCGGGTGACCACGACGCCGGCGCGGCGGCCGGGGACGCAGTAGGCGTCCGGCCGGTCGGTGTCGACCAGCCAAACCGGGCGGCCGGCGAGGGTCCGGCGGCGGGCCCGGGAGGCGAGCCGGCGGTGGTGGTCGCGGCGCCACCGGGCGGTGTCCCGGCTGCGGCGCAGCACCACCCAGCCGAACCGGGCGGCGGCCGCCGCGGTGATCAGGGCCAGCAGCCCGATCCAGGCGACGGCGCCGTTGCCGCTCATCGCCTGGAGCAGGGTGACGCAGGCGGTGACGAAGCCCTTGACGCCGGGGCCCATCACCTCGGCGACCAGCATGGCCAGCATGGCGCCCCAGGTGAGCAGCCAGGTGGCGGAGGCCAGGGTCCACAGCCCGAGCATGGCGCCGGGGCGCAGGCCGCCGGCGTGCGCGGCGCGGGCGAGCAGGGCGGGGCCGGCGACGGTGAGCAGCAGGGCGGCCGCCAGGGCCACGGCGACCGCGGTCATGAGTCGGCCTCCTTGGGGACGTCGGCGAGGAGGGTGCGGAGCACGTCGACGTCCTCGGGCGACATGTCGCCGACGAAGCGGAGCAGCGCCGCCCGGGAGTCGCCGCTGTCGGTGAGCGCGCCGTGCATCCGCCGGGCGGCGTAGGAGGCGCGGTCGCGCAGCGGGCGGTAGAACCAGACCCTGCCGGTGCGCCGCCGGTCCACCCAGCCCTTGCGGCGCAGGTTCTCCAGCACGGTGGAGATGGTGGTGTAGGCGGGGGTGCGGCCGGGCAGCGCGTCGACGACCCGGCGGACGCTCATCTCCTCCCCGGCGTCCCACAGCACGTCCAGGACGGACGCCTCAAGCGGCCCCAGTCCGGGACCGGTCTCCTCCATCGCCCTCGCCACCTCCTGATGCTCTCTTTCTCCGCTTCACCTTAAGAGCCTTCCGGACCCGTCCTGTGAACGGACCGCGCGGCCTCCGCCCCGGCGGCCCCGCCCGACACGGGCGGCGGGGCCGGTTCCGTTCCCGCCTTCGTCTTCTCTGGTCGGGGGCCCGGGCGGGGGCAGGGCCCGGGGGTCATGGGGCGGCCGGGAGGGCGGCGAAGGCGTCGCCCTGGCCGTCGGAGGGCACCGGGAGCAGGGCGGTGCCGCCGGCGGCGGCGACCGGGGCGGGCCAGCGGCCTTCGCCGAGGTCGTCGCCGGTGCGCATGTCCACGGCGCGGGTGGTCTCCCCGTCGGTGAGGTAGAGCACGCCGCCGGTGATCGCCTCCGGCCGGGGGGCGCCGCCGGGGCGGTCCCGGCGCCACAGTTCCCGCGGGTCCTCGGAGCCGGCGTCCAGGCCGATCAGGACGGTGCCGCCGCCGGGTTCGGCGCCGGTGACGGCGGCCGGGCCCTCCGGGGTGCCGATGAGGCGCGGCTCCTCGCCGCCGCCCAGCTCCGCCAGGAGCGCCCCGGTGCGCAGGTCGTGCACGGTGTAGGCGGCGGTTTCGGCGCCGTCGGCGCGCCATTCCAGGACGGCGGCGGCGCCGGCGTCGGTCTCCGGTCGCGGCCCGGGGGCCGGGGAGGCGCCGGGGGCGTGCTCGGGCGGGTCGAGGCCGCGGGTGCTCCACAGCTCCTCCCCGGTGCCGGTGTCGACCGCGCGCAGCTCCCCGCCCTCCTCGGTGAGCAGGGCGCCCTGGTGCTCGTGGAGGACGGCGGCGGCGCCGTCCTCCTCGTCCGCGGCGACCGCGCCGGTGGAGGGGTCCAGGGCCGCTTTGGGGCCGGTCTCGGTGCTCATGATGGACCCGGTGGCGGCGCCGAACACCAGGCCGGGCCCGATCAGGGTGCCGGGGACCTCGACCGGGCCCCACACCAGGGCGCCGTCGCCGGGGCGGTAGGCGGCGGCGGTGGTCGTGGAGGCGAGCAGGGCGCGCTCGGGGTCGGCGTCGCTGTCCAGCACCACCACCAGGTCGCCGCCGTCGGCGTCCCGGGTGGCGGCGAACGCGGTGCAGCTGGGGTTGCGGGAGAGCGCCCAGCGGGTGGCGCCGTCCGGGCCGACGCCGAGGAAGACCAGGTCGCCGCCGTTCTCCTCGGGCATGACGAGGCCGACGAAGCCGTCGCCGGCGGCCTTGGGAGGGGCGGAGAACGGGGCCAGCCAGGCGGGTTCGGCCGCCAGGGTGGGCGGGACGCCGGCGGCCGGCACCTCCGGTGCGGGGGTGGGCGGGTCGTCCCGGGGCTCGGCGTCGGCGGGGTCGCCGGGCCCGCCGCCGGTGCAGGCGGCGAGGAGCAGCAGGGCGGCCGCCCCGGCCGCGGCGGCGGGGGCGCGGGCCGCCCTCCTCCCGCCGTGGCCGGGCGCGCCGGGGCCGGGGGCCTGCGGCGGCTCGGCCCCCGACCGGAGGGGGCGGGCGGCCCGCCGATCCCGCTCGTCCGGCGGGTTCACCGGGGGTCCCCTCCCCCGTCCCGGGCGGATTCCCCGTCCTTCGCGGGCTCGCCGCCCTGGGCGGTCGCCCCGTCATCCGCCGCTTCGCCCTCCTGCACGGGGGGCTCGGCGGCGCCGCGGCGGTACCGGAGGGCGCGGTAGGCGGCGATGCCGAGCAGCAGGGCGGCCAGTGCGCCGAGGAAGACCAGGTCGGTGCGGGCGCCGAGGTGGGCCAGCGGCTGCTGGGCGCGGTAGGCGATCCCCTCCAGCCACGCGGTGCCGGGCATCGCGGCGGTGCCGTCGTAGAGCAGGAACAGCACGCCGATGCCGATGAACATCAGGCCGGAGAGCAGGCTGGTGGTGTGCAGCCGCAGCCGGCCCAGGGCGACCTGGCGGCCGCGCAGCCAGCGCTTGCGGCCCAGGTCGAAGCGGTCCCAGAGCAGGGCGAGGAAGAACAGCGGCAGCGCCATGCCCAGGGCGTAGCAGGCCAGCAGCAGGCCGCCGCGGAGCGGGCCGCCGGTCGCGGCGACGGTGAGCACCGCGCCGAGGATCGGGCCGGAGCAGAAGCCCGCCAGGCCGTAGACGGCGCCCAGCCCGAACACCGGGAGCTTGCCGGTCCGCCCGGAGAAGCGGCCCTGCAGCCGGGCGAGCGGGCCGATGGAGACGCCCAGGCCGAGGATCTGCGCGGCGCCCAGCGCGATGACGGCCCAGCCGGCGACGGCGACCAGCAGCTCCCGGTTGCCGTAGAAGAACCCGGTGACCAGGGCGGATCCGGCGCCGAGCGGGATCAGCGTGGTGCACAGCCCGGCGTAGAACACGGCGGTGCGGACCAGCAGGCCGAAGGGGTCGCGGAAGGCGTAGGCGAAGAACGACGGGAGGAGCAGGGCGCTGCACGGGCTGAGCAGCGCGAGCAGCCCGCCGAGCAGGGCCGCGAGGTAGCCGATGTCCACGGGTCAGCCCTCCTCGGCGGCGAGGGCGGTGTCGATGGCGTCGGTGAAGACCTCCAGCGGCTGGGCGCCGATGACCGGGCGGCCGTTGATCAGGAAGGCGGGCGTTCCGCTCACCCCGACCTGCTGCCCCTCGGCGAAGTCCGCCTCCACCTGGGCGGCCAGCTCCTCGTCGTCCAGGTCGGCGCTGAACCGCTCGGCGTCCAGCCCCTCCTCGGCGGCGATGGCGGCCAGCTCCTCCCTGGCCTCGTCGGGGGAGATGCCGTCGAGGTCCTCGTGGGCGGCGTAGACGGCCTCGTGGTACTCCCAGAAGGCGTCCTGCTCGGCGGCGGCGCGGGCGCCGACCGCCATGATCCGGGAGGTCTCGCCCTTGTAGGGGAACTCGCGCCACTCGATGCGCAGGTCGCCGGAGTCGACGTAGCGCTCGACCAGTTCGGGCTGGGTCTCGTTGACCCAGGTGGCGCAGAACGGGCACTGGTAGTCGGAGTAGGCGACGAGCACCACGGGGGCGTCGGTCTCGCCGAGCGCGGTGGGGTCGTCGGCGTCCCGGCGGGCCAGGGCCTCGCCCAGTTCCCGGAGGCCGTCGTCGTCGCCGGTGGCGGTCGTGCCGGTGGCCGCCGTCTCGTCCCCGTCGCCGCCGGTCATCTGGACGGCGATCCCGGCCGCGATGGCCAGCACCACCAGGGCGCTGAGCAGCAGCGGCCAGAGCAGTCCGGGGTCCCGCTGGGCGGGTTTCTGGCGCGGCATCGGACACCTTCCGGTCGGCGGATCGGCGGACTTCTTCTATGCACCATAGAAGTTCCTCTATGCTACATAGAAGTTCCGCGGCGGCCGCCCGCTCCTCCGGGTGAGCCGCCGCACTCCGAGAACCGAGGGGCGCGTACCGCGATGCGGCAGTGGACGAAGAGGCAGTGGGCGGCGGCCGCCGGCGGGACCGCGGCGGCCCTGGTGGTGCTGGGGATCCCGACCGTGCTGATCCCCAACGGCATGTTCACCCGGGAGATCGAGCCGACCTGGTGGTCGTACCCGGTGTGGGCGGCGGCCGCCGTGCTGTCCGGGCTGCTGCTCGCCACCTACGTGCGCACCGGCCCCGCCGCCCAGGACGATACCGCCCGCCCGGACCGCCGCGGCCTGGGCGGAACCCTGCTGACCTGGTTCGCGATCGGCTGCCCGGTCTGCAACAAGCTGGTCCTGCTCGCCATCGGCGCCTCCGGCGCCCTCAACTGGTTCGCCCCGCTGCAGCCGCTGCTCGCCCTGGCCGGCCTCGCCCTCCTCGCCGCCGCCCTCCGCACCCGCCTGCGCACCGCCGCCTCCTGCGAGGTGCGGCCCCGCGAGACGACCCGCTGACGCGGCCCCGGCCCGGCCGCCGCCGCAGCGGGGCCGGGCCGGGGGGCGGGGGTCAGGCGCCGGTGATCTCGTTGGTCGCCTGGGGGAGTTCGGTCTCCGCCTTGACCTCGCCGGATTCGATGTCCACCGCGTACAGCCTCTTCTCACCGGGGTCGGTGACGTAGGCGGTGTGGTCGCGGACGTAGAGGGTCGGGCGGGCCTCCTGCCACTCCAGCGGCTCCTTCCACTCTCCGATGACCGGGAAGGAGTCGGTGACCTCGGCGGATTCGGGGTCGATCACGTGGATCGCGCCGTCGGTGCCCAGCACCAGGCCCTCGCCGTGCGGGCCGCGGCCCAGCGAGCGGAAGCTGTAGCTGGCCTCCAGGTCGACCAGTTCCAGCTCGCCGGCCCCGGTGTCGATGACCGAGACCCGCTCGGGGCGCTCCAGCTCCGCGTCGGGGTCGGTCTTGTAGTCGCCGAGCACGTACCGGGACTCCTCGTGCCCGGCCTGGTTGCCGATCCGGCCGTAGTCGTCGGGGCTGTCGATCTTGGTGATCTCCCCGCCGGAGTAGAGCAGCGCGCCGTCCTCGCAGCCGATGACCACCGCCTCGCCCTCGGCGGTCGTCTCGCCGTGCACCCCGGGGCACTCCTCGCTGCGCGCGGTCTCCTTCCGCTCGGCGTCGAGCACCCGGATCCCGGGGCGCTCCTCCTCGTCGCCCATGGTCACCACCATCTCGCCGTTCTCCAGCACCAGGGCGACGCCGTGGTGCGGGTGCTCGGTGGTGTACTTCTCCGCCTCCGGCAGCCCGCCGCCGAGGTCGGCGGGGTCGAAGACGGTGACCTCCCCGGCGCCGTCCGAGAACAGCGCGGTCTTCCCGGCGTGGTGCACGACGTGGCCGGGCTCGGGCGCCTCGAACTCGTCTTCGGTCAGCTCGGCGCCGGCCGCGTCGAGCACCCGGAAGCCGGTCGAGGTGGAGACCAGCACGTGCCGCCCGTCGCCGGCCGGGTTGAGCCGGTTGAAGCCCTCCAGTTCGATGTCCTCGACCACGTCGAGGGATTCGGGGTCGATGATGTAGATCCCGCCGTCGTAGGTGGCGACGACGGGGTCCTCCACCTTGGCGGGGGCGTCCTCCCCGGAGGCCTCCTCGGCCGAGCCCCCGCCGCCGCAGGCGGTGGCGGCCAGGCCGAGCGCGGCCAGGGCGGCCGGCAGCGCCGCGCGGCGCCGGAACCGGTTCGGGTGGTGCGTCATGTGCTGCTTCCGTTCTCTCGAAGGGGATGGCGGGCGGCCTCGGCCGCCCCGGTGCGGGGGGTGGGGGTGCGGGCGGCTCAGCCGGTGAGGCCGTCCGCGATGGCCTCGGTGTTGGCGCGGGTCATCTCCAGGTAGGTGGCGGCGCCTCCGCCCTCCTCGGTGAGGGACTCCGAGTAGAGCGGCACCACCTCGATGTCCAGTCCGGCCTCCTCGGCCATCACCGTGGCCAGCCGGTCGGGCCGGGAGGAGTCGGCGAAGACCGCGGGCACCCCGGCGGCCTCGACCGCGTCGGCGAGCGATTTGAGGTCGGAGCCGCTGGGCGAGGCGAGGGTGGTGCCGCTGGGGATGACCGCGCCGACCACCTCGAAGCCGTAGCGGTCGGCGAGGTAGCCGAACACGTGGTGGTTGGTGACCAGGCGGCGCCGGTCCTCGGGGATCTCGGCGAACCGCTCCTCCGCCTCGGCGTGCACCTCGTCGATCCGCGCCCGGTACTCCTTCGCGTTGGCCCGGATCCGCTCCTCGTCGACGCCGCCCACCTCGGCCGCGACCTGCTCGGCGATGGCGTCGACCGCGTCGCCGGTGCGCACCGGGTCGGTCCAGAAGTGCGGGTCGGGTTCGCCGGCGGTCTCGCCCTCGGTGTAGTCGAGGGGGTCGGCGTGCTCGCCGACGGCGAGCGCGGGCACGCCGGCCTCCTCGGCGGACTCGACGTTGCGCAGCACGCCCTCCTCCAGGCCGAGGCCGTTGTAGACGACCAGTTCGGCCTCTTCCAGGGCGGCGGCCTGCTGCGCGGAGATCCCGAAGGAGTGCGGGTCGGCGTTGGGCTTCATCAGCACGGTCACCTCGGCCTGGTCGCCGACGATGTTGCGGGTGATGTCGCCGAGGATGTTGGTGGTGACGACGATTCCGGAGCGCTCGCCGCCGAAGGCGGCGCAGCCGGACGCCGCCGCGCCCAGCGCCAGGGCCAGCGCGGCCGCTCCGGCGGTGCGCGCGATGCGCGATACGGGGGCCATCGCGGTCACCACCCCGTCTCGACCATGAGCGCGGGGGCGAAGTCCAGTTCGAAGGTGCGGGCGGTCCGCAGGTCGTCGTTGTAGTCGATCTCGTACACGGCCCGGCCCTCCGGGTCGTTGACGTAGGCGCGGGCGGTGTCGATGGCGACGGCGGGCGGCGGCCCGTCCCCGCCGGGCTCCTCGATCAGCTCGGTCTCGGCGGTCTCCTCGCCGGTGGCCGGGTCGTAGGAGCGCAGCGCGCCGTCCTCGCCGAGGACGAGCACCGGCATGTCCTCGCCGGCGGCGCTCGCGGCGAGGACGGGGCCGGTGTCGAGCAGGGTCCACTCGGCGGCGCCGACGTCGAGCACCCACACCCCCTCGTCGGCCGGGCCGGCCAGCACCGGCGCGCCGGGGCGGTGGTACAGGCCCTGGGCCGGTCCGGCGCCGGCGCCGTCCGGGTAGGGGACCTTCTCCGCCTCGATCGCGGCGTCCTCGCCGCCGCCCTCGGTGAGCAGCAGGGCGCCGTCGGAGCAGCCCAGCACCGCGCCGCGGCGGGTGACGGCCTGCCCGCGGGGGTCGGGGCAGTCCTCACCGATCCCGGCGCCGGCCGGTTCGCCGTCCCGGTCCAGTACGGCGACCCCGCCGGAGCCGCCGGCGGTGACCAGGTGCCCGGCGTAGGCGACGGCGGCCGTGCCTTCGGCGGCCGCGGCCTCGTCGACCTCGCCGTCCTCCAGGGCGGCGCGGTCCAGCGCGCGCAGCCGGTCGCCGCCGCCCAGCACGGTGAGGGCGGTGTCCCCGGCGGCCCACGCCCCGGTGCCTCCGCCGACCTCGCCGACGGTGCGCGCCTCCGCCTTGTAGTAGTGGACGTGGTCGCCGTGGTCCACGGTCCAGGTGCCGCTGTCGAAGACGGCGGTGCCGCCGTCGCCGCCGACGTAGGCGAACCGGCCGTCGGTGGCGGCGTGCTCGGCGCCGGGGGCCTCGCCGACCGCCCCGACCTCCTCGGTGGCCGGGTCAAGCATGTGCAGGCCGCCGCCGGGGTCGGCCATGACCAGGCGCCACTGCGCCTCCGCGGTCTCCTCGGCGCCTTCGACGTAGCCGTGCGGGACGGACTCACCGCCCTCCTCGGGCTCTCCGCCCCGGGGGGCGCAGCCCGCGGCGAGCAGCCCGGCCGCCGCGAAGGCCGCGACCGCCCTTGTCGCGCTGTCGGTTCTCATCGGATGCTCTCGTGCTCCTTGCCGTGCTCGGGGACCCCGCCTCGGTCGGGGTCGGGGTCGGGGTCGGGGAGGGGGCGGGCGGGGCCGCGGTCGCGCACCGCCGAGGCCAGTGCGGCCAGGAAGAACAGGGCCACCGCGACGGCCGCGATGGTGGCGCCCGCTGCGGTGCCCAGGTGCCAGGAGGCGAGCAGCCCGGCGAAGACCGAGGCCGCTCCGATCAGGGCGGCGCCGAGCATGATCACCGGGATGCGCCGGGCCCACAGCGACATCGCCGCGGGCGGCGCGATGAGCAGCCCGAACACCAGCAGGGTGCCGACCACGTGGAAGGACGCGACGATCGCCAGTGTCACCAGGGCGAGCATCGCCAGGTGCGCGGCCCGGGGGCGCAGGCCGAGCGTCTCGGCCTTGCGGGGGTCGAAGGCCAGGGCGACGAAGGCCCGGTGCCCGAGCAGGGCGATCGCGGCCGCGGCGGCCAGCGCCGCGGCGAGCACGAGCAGGTCGCGCTCGCGGACGGCGAGCACGTCGCCGAAGAGGAAGCCGGTGAGGTCGACCGCGAACGACCGGGAGTGGGACACGATGATCACCCCGGCGGCGAGCATCCCGACGAACAGCAGGCCGATGCCGGTGTCCCGGGAGAGCCGGCCGCTGCGGGTCAGCGCGGTGACCCCGAGCGCCATCGCGACGGCGCTGGCCGCGGCGCCGAGGAAGAGGCTGCCGCCGAGCAGCGAGGCCAGGGCGACGCCGGGGAGCATGCCGTGCGACATCGCGTCGCCGAGGAACGCCATGCCGCGCAGCACCACCCAGGTCCCGGCCAGCGCGCACACACCGGAGACCAGCAGGCCCCCGACCAGCGCACGGGCGACGAAGGAGACTTCGAAAGGGGCGATCAACCACTCCATAACGGACACCGTACAATGATAATCATTATCAATGTCAATCGGAGGCGCTGTGAACCCGATCCCCACCGCCGTGCAGCTGGCCTCGGTGTCCGCCGGCTACGGCCCGCACCGGGTGCTCGACGGTGTGCATACCGCCCTGCCCGCCGGCCGGACCACCGCCCTGGTCGGGGCGAACGGCTCCGGGAAGTCGACCCTGCTGGCCGTCCTCGCCGGGGTGCACACCCCCGCCTCCGGCGCGGTCCACCGGAACCACCGGCACCGCCCCGCCCTGGTCCTGCAGCGCAGCGCGGTGCCCGACGCGCTCCCGGTGACGGTCCGCGACACCGTCGCGATGGGCCGGTGGGCGCACCGCGGCCCGTGGCGGCGGCTCACCGCGAACGACCGCTCGGTGGTCGACGCCTGCCTGCACCGGCTCGGCATCGCCCACCTGGCCGGGCGCCGCCTCGACGAGCTCTCCGGCGGCCAGCGCCAGCGCGCGCTGCTCGCCCAGGGCCTGGCCCAGGAGTCCGACCTGCTGCTGCTGGACGAGCCCGCCACCGGCCTGGACTCCGCCGCCCAGGAGTCGATCCTCGACCTGGTCGACGAGGTCCGAGCGGGCGGCACCACCGTCGTGCACGCCACCCACGACCCGCGCGCCGCCCACCGCGCCGACCACTGCCTGCTGCTCACGGCGGGCCGCATCACCGCCGAGGGCGCCCCCGACGAAGCCCTGGGGGCGGCCGGGTAGCCGCCCCCTCGAACCGTCCGGCAGGCCGCCGCGGCGCTCCGGCCCGCGCACCGGGGAGGCGGCCCTCCGCAACGATGATCTTGGAGTTGCGGGGCCGTCAGAGCGCTCTGACGGCCCCGCGACTCCAAGATCATCGGAGGAAGGGGCGGTCGGTCACGGCCGACCGGCGCCGGGGGGCGGCGCCCCGCCGCTCCCCGTCATCCGCCCCGGTAGCCGTCCCGGCGCAGCAGCTCCAGCAGCTCGTCCTCGGTCGGGGTGTGCACCTGCTCCAGGACGTCGCGGAGGAAGGCGGTGTCGGCCTCGCCGTCGTAGGCGGTCACCGTCACCGCCCGGTCGCCGAGGTCGCGGTGGAGGGCGAGCGCCGGATCGCTGTTGGCGGTGTCCCGGGTGACCGCCTCGACCAGACCGCCGCCCAGGTCGGTGCAGCTGCGCACCTCCACCGCGCCGCACCAGGGCCCGTACTCGGCCTCGCCCGGACCGGAGGGGTCGTAGAGCGTGTAGTCGATCATCGGGCCGTCCCCGGTCTCCGGACCCGCCCGGTAGACGACGGTGAACGCGCGCGGCTCCGCCCACCCCATCGCGTCCTCCTCCGCCGAGGCGGCGTCGGGGACCAGCAGCTCCCCCGGCTCCCAGGGCAGGACCGAGGTCAGGTCGCGCAGGTCCCTCCGGTCCTGCGCCCGGTGCTCGGCGGCCCACTGCCAGGCGCCCAGCACGACCAGCGCCAGCGCACCGGCGAGCAGTGCCCGCCTCCTCCTGAGCGCCATCGGCCGTCCCTTCACCCGGCTTTCCCGCCGCCCCGGCCGCGCGGGGCGGCGGCCCCTCCGGCCCGCGCCCTCCCCGAGGCCCCGGCGGCTCAGCACCGTAGCAGCACGGCCTCCGGACCGGTCCGCGCACCGCCCCGGTCCCCCCGATCCGCCCGGGAACGCACCGCGCCCTCCCGGACCGGATCCGGGAGGGCGCGGACGGGGGCGGGGCGCGGCTCAGGAGCGGGCGGCCTCGGTGTCCTGCCCGGCCGGGGCGGGGACGGCGACCGGTTCCGCGGCGGCCGCCGCCCGGTCGGCCAGGTGCGCCCGGACCGACCAGGCGACCGCGCCGGCCCAGGCCAGCCAGATCAGCGCGTAGATCCCGGCCTCCGCCGCTCCGGGGAGAACGACCAGGTCGGCGCCGAGGATGGTGCGGGTGTTGGTCAGGATGATCACGCCGCCGACGGCCGAGCCGAGGACCCGCGGCGGGAACCTGCGGACGATCCACGCCGCGACCGGCGCCGCCGCGACGCCGCTGACCAGCAGCACGGCCGCCCAGGTCAGGTCGATGCCCCCGGAGCCGAGCCCGATCAGGAAGCCGATGCTGGCCGACAGCGCGATGATGAACTCGCTGGTGTCGATGGAGCCGACCACCTTGCGCGGCTCGATCCGCCCGCTGGCCAGCAGCGCCGGGGTGCCCACCGGCCCCCAGCCGCCCCCGCCGGTGGCGTCGACGAACCCGCCGATCAGGCCGAGCGGGGCGAGGAACCGCTTGCGCAGCGGCTTGCCCAGGTTCCGGGTGGGCATGCCCCAGGCGGTGAAGCGGACCAGGATGTAGACGCCGAGCGCCAGCAGGATCCCGGACATGAGCGGTGCCGCGACCTCGGTGGACAGCCAGCTCAGGAAGGTCGCCCCGGAGAACGCCCCGACCGCGCCGGGCAGCGCGATCCGCCGCACCACCTTCCAGTCAACATTGCCCAGCCGCCAGTGCGCGACCCCGGACGCCAGCGTCGTCCCGATCTCGGCCAGGTGCACCGTCGCCGACGCGGCCGCGGGGCTGGTCCCGATGAGCAGCAGGAGGGTCGTCGACGTGACGCCGTACGCCATGCCGAGGCTGCCATCGACCAGCTGCGCGAAGAATCCGACGATGGCCAGGAGAACGAGGGTTCGCATGGGGCCTTCCGGGAGCCGCTACTTATCCGACTTGTTCAGTAGGAATAGTGGAGTGTTCGGGGTCCCCTCGTCAACCCCGCCCCGCTCCCCGGCCCCGGCCGCACCACCGGCGGTCCACCGCGATCGAGCACGGGAGAGAGACGGAGGAAGGCCCTCCGACCTGAGGCTTCACCGTGCGCCCCAGCCGCCCCGCGTGGGGGGCGGGAGCCTCCGGAACCCGGCCCCTCCCGCCTCTCGCCCCGGTCACCGGCAGCCCTATGAGGGCGGACGACGGCCTCCCCGGAGTTCGGCGAGAAGCCCGCGCATCCCGTCGGCGGCCGCCCGCGCGGCGGAGGTGGGAGCACGCCCCCTTCCCCGGCTCTGAGCCGGGATGCTCCGCTTCCTCGCCGCGGCGGTGAGGGAGTCGAGCATCCGCTCCATGCTCTCCGGATCGATCTCGGGCTCTTCCGCGCCGCTTCCGGGCGCGGGCGCCCCGAAGGGCCGCTCAGGCCGCCGGCGGTCCGCACCGGTCTGCCCGGTGTCCGGGACGGCGGGCGGCGGGGCGAGGTCCTCGCCGGGGAAGCCGCGGCACGGGCCGCCGCAGAGCGCGCAGGTCCCGCCGGGGACGTTGCGGATCGCCGGGTGGGCCGGGCAGGTGCGGGCGGCTCTGCCGCTGGAGTCGGCGGTGAAGCCGGGGGCGGTGTCCGAAGGCTCCCGGCTCCCCCGCCCGGATCCGGCGGTCCGGGCAGAGGCGGCGGAGCCGGTGGGAGCGGTGGGGTCAGGGGCGCCGCCGGGCCGACCGCCGGGCGGCAGCGGCGCCGTTCCCGTTCCCGCCCCCAGTGTCCGGGCGTTCCAGGCCCGTACCGCCTGCGGTGAGGCCAGCCGGGCGGACAGGGCCGGGTAGGGGCGTGCGGCGCTGCCGGCCGAGGCCACCGCGGCGGCGAGTGCGGAGCGGTCCACGCCGGCGTCGGCCAGGGCCGCCAGGCGCAGGGCGAGGGCCCGGCGGTCGGCGGCGGGGCGGGCCAGGGCGGCGTCGGGGACCGGTGACAGAAGTCCGATCGCCCACCCGGGCGGCTCGGCGACCGGGGGCGCGGGCGGTTCGGCCGTGGGGAACGCGGGCGGTCCGGCGACCGGGGGCGCGGGCGGCGCCGGAGGCGCGCCGTTCGCCGGCCCCGACGGGGCGGGGGTCTTTTCGGCGGGTCCGGAGGGGGCCGCCCGCCGGTCCGCGGCCCCGCGCGCGGGCGCGCGGCATTCGGTTCCCGGCTCCGGAGCGGACGGAGCGGATTCGTTGAGAGGGGTTCGTTGAAAAGGCTTCGTTGAAAGGGGGTCATCGGTGTCCGCCCCGATGGCCGGATCCGTCCTCCCGGCGGACGGATCTGTCCGCCGGGAAATTCCGGAAAGGGCGGATTCGCCCCGGAAGCGGCGGCGCCAGTCCCACGGGGAAAGGGGCCCGGAATGGCCGCGGGGCGGTTCTTCGACGACGCGGTAGACGTTGGTGGTGCGCGGGGTCCACCGACCGGTTCCGGGGTCGCGGACCGTCCGGGTGGTCTGCTCGACCAGGACGAGCAGACCGGCCTCTTCCAGCTGCCTGCGGCAGCGCTTCGCGGTCTTCTCCGATTTGCCGAGCATTCCGGCGAGGCCCGCGTCGGTGACGCGCACGAGGGGGTCGTCGTCGGTTTCGTGCACGTGGGCGCGGAGGATCCAGTAGCCGCGGACGGCGATGTCGCTGAGCCGCGGGTCGAGGGCGATCCAGTCGAGGAGCCGGGTGAAGGAGGGGGAGGACACGGGAACGCCGGGCGCCGGGGAGGAAGGATGTGCATCCTCCGGGCGCCGAACGGTAGGGTTCGGCATAGCCGCCTTCCTGGTTGTGCAGGTCGGTGGTGAGAGGCCGTCAGGTGCTGGTTACACCGGGCGGCCTCGACTGTTTTCTCCGGATCGTACATCCTTTCCACCGCGGCCGACCCCGCCTCCTCATATCGCGCAGGCCGGATAGAACGCGACCTGGGGATATGCCGGTCGGATTTTCCGCCCCGGAATAGAGAGCGCCGCGGTTCCGGTGCGGGCGGCGGCGGACCGCCCTTCCGAGGCGAACACCCGGACCTCGACAAGAGCGCATGAATTACCCCGCCTCCGGCAAAACCGCGATATTCCGCCGGGAATCATCCGGTGGGCGGCCCCGCGGCCGACGGTCTCGCCGCACCGGCGGGGTTTCGCCCCGCCCGGCAGGGGCAGGGAGGACACCATGCCCCCACATCCCCCTGAGCGGATCGGTCCGGGCCGCCGGATCCTGGCCGTGGCACCCGTGGCCCTGGTCGGGCTCTTCCTGGCCGGCATGCCGTGGTTCTCCTACGACCCCGGCGCGGGCGGCGCGGCCCTGGCCTGGATCGTGGCCTTCACGGTGCTGAAGCTGCTGTTCTTCGGTTTCCTCGGCGGCGTCCTCTGGGTGTCCCTGGGCCGGGTGGGGGCGGCTCCGCCCGGGGAGGGGCCCGGCCGGGACGGCGCGGAGTGAAGAGGACGCACTGCCCGGCGGAACCGGAGCCGCCCGGGGCGGGCCGGGCGTAGACCGGCGGTCGCGGCGGCCCCGGACCCGGCCGTTCAGTCCTGCGCGGCCGTGGCCCGGATCCCGGCGAGGACCACGCCGACGATGCGCTCCGCGTCCGCGCGGGTGAACGGGCGCGTGCCGCGGTTGACGATGAGGTGCACCGGGCCGGAGAGCATCTCGCCGAGGAAGGAGCCGTCCACCGGGGGGAGCTCGCCCCGCTCGACGGCGGCGTCCACCCGGCGCTGCAGGGCGGCCACGCGCCGGTCGAGGATCCTGCCCAGCGCCTGCCGGACGGCGGGGTTCTGGCGGGCGGGCTGGATGGCCTGCTCCAGCGTGCGGCCGAACGGCGTTTCCAGGCCGCCGGCGAGGGCCAGCAGGAAGTCCGCCAGGTCCCGGTGGACGTCGCCGGTGTCGGCGACCGAGGCGAGGTCCTCGGCGTAGCGCAGCAGGGCCTCGACCACCAGGTCCTCGCGGTCGGGCCAGTTCCGGTAGACGCTGGTCTTGTGCACGCCGGCGGACTCGGCGACCTCCTCGTAGCGGAAGCCCGCGACGCCGTCGCGCGCCACCAGCTCGGCGGTCGCGGCGAGGATCTGCGCTCTCACCCGCGCGTTGCGGCCGCCGGGGCGCCGCGCGGGCGCCCGGTCCGCGGTCGTGTCGGCCATCGCCGCGCCCACCTCCTGCTCCTCTTCCCGGGTGCCGATTGTCGCCAGATACGGCGTTGCGGTGCAAGCCGGCGGCAAGTAGGCTCCCTAAAAGCGACAGATTGTTGCTTTTAGTTGTCGAGGCACCGGGGCGGTGGCCGACCCGACCGCACGCCCGCCTCAGCGAACCCTGGAGCGCACACGTGAAGATCCTCGTCTCCGGAGCCGGCATCGCCGGGCTCGCCTGCGCACGCGAACTCGGCGCCCGCGGCCACGACGTGACCGTCGTCGAGCACGCCCGCCGCCTCCGGCTCACGGGCACGCCCATCGACATCCGCGGTGACGCGATCGAGGCCGTGCAGAGAATGGGGCTGCTCCCGGAGATCCGAGGGCACCGGGTCCGGATGTCCGAGCTCACCCGGTTCGTCGACGACCGGGGCGAGCCGGTGGCCCGGATGCCGATGGCGGAGGTCGGCGACTCCGACGACGACATCGAGCTGCTCCGCGAGGACCTCGTGCGCATCCTCGCCGATGCGCTCCCGGACACCGCGGCGATCCGCTTCGGCGACTCGGTCGAAGCGCTGGCCGACCGCGGCGACGGCGTCGACGTGCGCCTCGCATCGCGCCGCACCGGCCGGTACGACCTGGTGATCGGCGCCGACGGCCAGCACTCCGCGGTGCGCGGGCTGGTGTTCGGGCCCGAGGAGGACCACCTGCGGCACCTCGGCGTCTACTTCGCCCTCGCCGACCTCCCCGGCGAGGCCCGGTCCGAGGGCCCCAACTCGATTTACAACGTCCCCGGCCGGATGGCGGGCGTCTTCCACTACGGCGGCAAGGCCGTCGCGGTCTTCCAGTTCCGCTCGGAGCGGATCGACTACGACCACCGCGACCTGGACGCCCAGAAGAAGATCCTCGCCGGCGCCTTCGCGGGCCACCGGTCGTGGCGGATCCCGGAGCTGCTCGACGCGGCCCACGCCGACCCCCGCCTCTACTTCACCGCCGCGAGCCAGATCCGCCTGCCCTCCTGGCACCGCGGCCGCACCGTCCTCGTCGGCGACGCCGGGTACTGCCCGGCCTTCCTGTCCGGCCGGGGCACCTCGCTCGCGCTCACCGGCGCCCGCTTCCTCGCCGAGGAGATCGAGCGGAGCGGCGGCGACCTCACCGCCGCGTTCGAGCGGTACGAGGCCCGGCAGCGCCCCTACGTCTCCTCCGCCCAGGGCCGCGTCGACGGCGGCCGCGACCGGATGCTGCCGGCCACCTGGGCCGCCATCGCCGCCCGCAACGAGGCGCTGCGGGCGTCCGGAGCCGGCGCGCCCTGACCCGGGCGCGGTGCGGACAGCGCCCGACGCCCTCCCGACCACCCGGCGCCGCCGCGCACGGCACCGCCGCCGCCCCTCACCGACCGCACCGCAGGGGCCCTGCCCCCCGAATCCGCTGGAGAGAACACATGGTCGAAGAAGCACCACCGGGGGGACCCGCCCCCGCCGCCCGAGAGCACCGCTGGGGAAAGCGGCTCGCCCTCTGGGCGGCCGTCCTCACCCTCGCCAACGTCCTGGCCGACGTGGCCATCGGCTCGCCCATGATGGTCCTGCCCCAGTTGCTGGAGCAGTTCGACACCGACCAGGCCGCGTGGCTGAACGCCAGCGCGATGCTGGCCGGGGCCATCTGGTCGCCGCTGCTCGCGAAGGGCTCCGACATCTTCGGCAAGCGCCGGGTCCTCATCGGCACGCTGCTCCTCGCCTGCGCGGGAGCGCTGGTCTGCCTCGTCGCCCCCAACGTCTGGATCTTCCTGGCGGGACGCTTCCTCCAGGGCGCCGCCTTCGCCGCGGTCTTCATCACGGTGGCCCTCGCACGCCAGATCTGCTCCCCGGGGGCGGCGATGGCGATGGTCGGGCTGGTGACGTCCGGCTCGTCGGTCGTCGGGATCATCGAGCCGTTCCTGATGCAGCCGGTCATCGAGGTGTTCGGGCACCGGAGCGTGTTCGGCATGGCGGCGCTGCTCGCCGCGGCGGCCGCGCTCTGCGTGCGCTCCTTCATCCCGGAGTCGCCGATCCGCGGCACCGGCCGGGTCGACGTGGTCGGGGCGTTCCTGCTCGGCGGCGGCCTCGGCGCCGTGCTCGCCTACATCAGCCTCGGCAGCGACTTCGGGTGGCTGTCGGCGGGCATGGTCGCGCTGCTGGCGGCCGGTGCCGCCGCGCTGGCCGGCTGGGCGCTCCTCGCGCTGCGGACCGACGAGCCCATCATCGACATCCGGGCCCTCACCCGGCCGATCCTGCTGACCCTGCTGGCCCTGGTGCTGGCGGCGGGCTCCTTCCGGAGCATGCTGCAGCTGACCGGCATCATCGCCCAGGTCCCCCCGGAGCTGGGGCTCGGTTACGGGCTGGGCGAGGGGGAGGCGGTCGCGGTGCTGCTCGCCGCGCCCAACCTCGGCATCGTGGTCGGCGGCGTGTGCGCGGGGTGGCTCGCGGGGCGGTTCGGCCCCGCGCCGCCCCTGTTCGGCGGCATCGCCCTCGGGGCGGTGGCGACCTTCGCGATGCTGGCGGGCGTATCGGTGCTGCCGCTGGCGGTCGTCTGCGGCACCCTGGTCGGCGCGGCCGCCGGCGCGATCGGCGCCTCCGGCTACAACCTGGCGACCGGCATCGAGGCGCCCGAGCGGCAGGGAACGACCGCCGGCCTGGTCTCGGTCGTGCTCGCCCTCGGCTCGGTCGTCTTCAACTTCGCCGGGGGCGAGGTGCTCAAGGCGACCCGGGTCCCCGAGACCTTCGCCGCCGGCGCCCCGGTGAGCACGGCCGCCGGCGTCCACCTCTACGTCGCGCTGGCGGGGGTGCTCTTCCTCCTCGCCGCGGTGCCCGCGGCCATGCTGGTGCGCGGCCGGACCGCCGCGCCGGCCGGCCCCGGCGCGGCCCCGCGCCGGGGCGCGTCCGCGGTCGGGGGGTAGCCCGGCCCGTCCGGGCCTGCTGGAACGGCGTCCGCGCCGCCCTCGGGCGGGGACACGGGGGCGCCGCTCCTCCGCCCCCTGTCGCCCCCTGGGGTAGGAGTAGAGGGCGGATGCCACCGACCTCCCAGGGAGGGCCCGATGGGCCAGGTCACCTCGCGAGACGGCACACCGATCGCATACGAGCGCCAGGGGGGCGGCCCGCCGCTGGTCCTGGTGGGCGGAGGGCTCGACGACGGGGCGGAGAACGCGCCGCTCGCCGGCGAGCTGTCCGGGCGGTTCAGCGTGTACAACTACGCGCGGCGGGGGCGGGCCGGCAGCGGGGACACCGCGCCCTACTCCGTGGACCGCGAGATCGAGGACCTCGACGCGCTCATCGGCGAGGCCGGCGGGGAGGCGTTCCTGCACGGGGTCTCCTCCGGCGGGGCGCTGGCGCTGGGGGCAGCGGCGGCGGGGCTGCGGGTCGCCAAGGTCTCGGTGTACGAGGTGCCGTACGCGATCGCGGACGGCATGGCGGCGCAGTGGCGCGTGTACCGGCAGGAGCTGGACGCGCTGCTCGCGCAGGGGCGGCGGGGCGACGCCGTCGCCCTCTTCATGCGGTTGGCGGGCTCGCCCGAGGAGGCGGTCGCCGAGGCGCGGAGGTCGCCGGTCTGGCCCCGCCTGGAAGGGCTCGCCCACACCCTCGCCTACGACGCGGCCTGCCTGGGCGACGGCCGCCCGCCCGCCTCCCGGTTCGAGAAGATCACTCAGCCGGTGCTGGTCGCCACCGGCGACAGCGGCGGCGACCCGAACATGAGCGGGCTGCCGGACGACTTCCTCGGCCTCGCCGCCAACGCGCTCGCGGCGTGCATCCCGCACGCCCGGCGCACCTCCATTCCCGGGCAGCCGCACGTGGCCGACCCGAAGGCGATCGCCCCGCTGCTCACCCGCTTCTTCGAGGAATGAGGGCACGAGAAGGAGGGTGCCCGCCCCGCCCCCTCGCGCTCGGGGCGGGCACGCGTGCGCCGCGGACTCCCCCAGGGGTCAGCAGGTGGCCCAGGCGCTCCCGGTGAGGTCGCGGTCGAGGAAGAACCAGACCTGGCGGTAGAAGACCAGGCCGTTGTCGCCCCAGGAGGTGGCCAGGGCATCGATCAGCGCCAGGCCCCGGCCGCCCTGGGCGCAGGGGTCCAGCCCGGCGGGGCCGGGCCGGAGGTGCTCACGGTCGCGGACGGAGGCGCGGCGGCCGTCCCGGGTCTCCTGCAGACGCCCGCCTACACGGAGGCGGTCTTCCGCGGAGGCAGGCTTACCGGCGATGGCGAGGTCAAGCGCCGCGTCGAAGCCCGCATGGCCCGGAGGGAGATCCTCAACCGCTTCGAGCCGGTACACCTGCGAGCAGTCATCGATGAAGCCGTGTTGCACAGATCCATCGGAGGGGCCGCCGTCATGCGGGAGCAGCTCGAGTACCTCCTGCACACATGGCGCGGATGCCGCACATCGACTTCCAGGTGCTGCCTTTCTCCCAGGGGGCGCATGCCGGGCTGACCGCCCCCTTTATGTTCCTTGAGTTCACCGACCCGATCGACCCCACGATCGTCTGCATCGAGACGCTCACCGATGCCCTCTACCTGGAGCTACCGGAAGAAATCCAGCGGTATACGGTGACGTTCGGCGATATTCAAGGGGCAGCGGTCAGCGCCTCTGAGTCGGCCGAGATCATCGCCGACAGGATCACTCATCTGGAGGGCGCCCCGTGATGACCCATGACCTTGTGTTCGGCAAAAGCAACTACAGCGGACAGGGGGTGAACTGCGTCGAAGTGGCTACTATCCCCGCCGACTTCCATAAGAGCAGCTACAGCGGAGGCACCGGCGGCAACTGCGTCGAAGTGGCGTCCATCCCCGCCGACTTCCGCAAGAGCAGCTACAGCGGCGACACCGGAGGCAACTGCATCGAGGTCGGTTCCCTCCCCTGCGGGGCCGCCGTGCGGGACTCCCGGCATCCCGAGGACGGATTCATCGCCGTCCCCGCCAAGGAGTGGGCCTTCTTCCTCCGCACCGCGCAGGCGGAAGCCCTGTAGCTCCGACTCCCTTCCAGAGGCGGGCTCGTCCCCGCGCCTATGGAAGGGCGGGGGTCCGGTGATCCCCCCGGATCCGGTCGAGCAGGTGCCCCACCTCCGGGTCGCCCTGCCACGGGGTGAACCGGTCGGCCAGGTCGTCGAGGTAGTCCCGGGCCCGCTGGCTGGCCACGTGGGCCAGGACGTCCACGCTGGTGTGCGCGGCGGGAAGCGCGGCGTCCCGGTCGCCGGACAAGACGTGGGCGGAGGAGACCACGGCCATGCGGATGCCATAGGAGCGGGCGAACCGGTCGGCGGGCATGGTCGCCTTCTCGTTCCACCGCAGCGCGGCGGCGGGTTGTCCGAGGTCGCGGTGGATCTCCACGGCGTCGGCGGCCAGCCGGGCGCGGGCATAGAAGTCGATCCAGGCCGGGTCGTCGCCGGTGCGGGCGTCGGCCTGGTCCAGCAGCCGGTCCGAGGCGGCCAGGGCCCGGCCCGCCGCCTGCGGGCGGCCGGCGCGGCCGTGCACGCGGGCCTCGATGAGGCGGAGGAACGCCCGCACCCGGGGCGGGCTGGAGCCGGTGGCGGCGGTGGCGGCCTCGATCATGTCGAGCGCGTCGTCGTGGTAGCCGCGCAGGCACGCCTGCAGCGCCATGCACGACAGCACGTAGCCGCCCAGGGCGACGTCGCCGGCGGCCCGGGACATCCGCAGCGCCTGGATGAACTGGCGCTGGGCGCGGGCGTGGTGGCCGGCGTCGAAGTCGGCCCACCCGGCCAGGCGGCCCAGTACCGCGGTCGCGGAGAACAGTTCGCGACCGACGTCGTCGGTGTAGGTGCCGTTGAGCATGGGGGCGGCCACGTCGCGCAGGCACACCGCCACCGCCGACACCCCGGCGCTGGCGCCGCCGAACCGGGAGTCGGTGTGGCGGGCCTGCTCGGCCAGCGCGGACAGCTCGTCGATGTCGGCGCGGCCGACGCGCCGCCCGCCGGCGTGGGCGGAGGTCTCGTCGGTGCTCTGGGAGAGCCAGCGCAGGGCGGGCGGGCCGAAGGCGGCGGTGCTGAAGGTGGCGGCGAGGAAGTGGCGGCGGTCCATGGTGCTCCAGAAGGCCCCCGCCGCTTGGAGGGCGGCGGGCAGGGATCGGGGGAAGGCCAGCCCCACATGGTCGTCGATCGGCTCGGCGTCGGCCAGGCCGATCTCGGCCGGGTCGACCCGGCGGCCCAGCCGCTCCGACAGCGCAGCGGCCGGCAACCGCGGCGCGGGCGGCTTGGGGTGCATGCCGCATCTGCGGGGAACACGCGCCCGTGGCCGGGGCCAAGGCCTCGCGGAGCGGTCCATCCCCGCGCCTGCAGGGAACACTGGCACCGCCGTTTCAAGACCAAGCGCGGTGCGGGTCCATCCCCGCGTCTGCAGGGAACACAAAAGCTGAAGCTTACATAGCAACTACTCTTTCGGTCCATCCTCGCGTCTGCGGGGAACACGATCTGTGCGTACTTGCGGGCCATCAGGCGTCCGGTCCATCCCCGCGTCTGCGGGGAACACCCCAAGAGGAAAGCGAACTTTTGTCCCCACGACGGTCCATCCCCGCGTCTGCGGGGAACACTTCGAGCGCATCCCGGCCCGCTGCCTCCTGACCGGTCCATCCCCGCGTCTGCGGGGAACACGATCAGCACGTCAATGCGTCGCTCTCGAATGGCGGTCCATCCCCGCGTCTGCGGGGAACACCCTTCGCTACCTGCAGCGATTTGGTATGTTATCGAAAGTTCATAATCGCCGCCTGCGTGCCTCGTCTCGAAGGCGAGTTCCGGAAGAGGGATCCTCGGCAACCGTTTCGCTCGGCCATGGCCCGCCGCATTCTAGAGGAATCTCATTCTCCTCCCCCGGAAAGGGCCGCGCCGGATCCCGCCGGGACGCGGGCGTCGCGGCCGCCGTTGAGGGCCGTGCCGACCAGGATCATCCGCAGGGTGCGCTCGGCGGCGTCCATGGTCAGGTCGGCCGCGCGCTCGATGGCGCCCGCGAGGTCGAGGGGGGCCGCGATGATGCCCGCGATGGCGTCGATGCCCGCGGCGTGGCTGAGCGCCGCGCCGCGGCCGACCGTGCCCGCCAGGGCGACGACCGGGGTGCCCAGCCGCTTGGCCCGGCGCGCGACCTCGGCCGGGACCTTGCCGTTGGGGGTCTGGTAGTCGATGGCGCCCTCGGCGGTGATGACCAGGTCCGCGGCGGCGATGCGGCGGTCCAGGTCGAGGTGGTCGGTGAGGACGTCGAAGCGCGGGACCAGGTTCGCGCCGAGCACGCCCGCCGCGCCCGCGCCCAGCCCGCCGGACGCGCCGCTGCCCGGGGCGGTGCGCAGGTCGGTCCCGGCGTGCGCGCTGAGCAGGTCGCCCCAGTGGGACAGGGCCGCGTCCAGCCGGTCCACCTGCTCCGGGGTGGCGCCCTTCTGCGGGCCGAACACCCGGGCCACGCCCTTCGGCCCGGTGAGCAGGTTGTAGACGTTGCACGCCAGGTCGATCCGGGTGCGGGCGATCCGCGGGTCCAGCGTCGAGGCGTCGATCCGCGCCACCCGGGCCAGCTCGTAGCCGCCCCGGCCGACCTGCCCGCCGTCCGCGTCGAGCAGCCCCGCGCCGAGCGCCTGGAGCATGCCCGCGCCGCCGTCGCTGGTGCCGGAGTCGCCGCAGCCCACGATGATCCGCTCGCACCCGTGGTCCAGGGCCGCGGAGATGAGCCGGCCCACCCCGTAGGTGGAGGTGCGGCCGGGGTCGCGCGCGTCCTTGGGGACCAGCCGGAGCCCGGCGGCGGCCGCCATCTCCACCAGGGCGGTGCGCGGCCCGGGTCCGCCCAGGATCGCGAAGTGCGTGTCGACCGGGTCGCCCACCGGCCCCTCCACCCGCATCGGGACCAGCCGCCCGCCGGTGGCGCGGGCCATCGCCGCGGCGGTCCCCTCTCCCCCGTCGACCATGGGGGCGGTGTCGATCCGCGCCCCGGGCAGCGCCCGGGAGACCCCGGCCGCGATGGCCCCGGCGACGTCCACGGCGTCCAGCGACTCCTTGAAGCCGCTGGGGGCGATGAGGATGCGCATCCGGCTGTCGTTGAGCATGGCTGTTCTCGGCCTTTCGATCGGGAGATGGAGAAGAAGACAGGGGGATGTGCGCGGGCGGTCCGCTGCGGGCTCAGCGCAGCGGAAGCCCCAGGTACGGCCAGAGGTAGAGCGAGGCGACCAGGACGACGGCGATCACCAGCGGCCCGAGCAGCACGGACAGCCGCAGCAGGTCGGCCCGGCGGTAGGTGGGCACGCCGTCCGGCAGGTCGGAGAACATCGCCACCGGCTTCGCCGAGGAGGTGAGGGTGTGGCAGAAGCCCGCGGCGGCGGTGGAGGCGAACACCAGGGCGGCCGGGTTGAGGCCCGAGGCGATCGCCAGCGGGATCACCGCCGGCACCAGCACCGCCGCGCGCGCCGAGCGCGACTGGAGCACCAGGTGGGCGGCGGCGCTCACCGCGACGACCAGCGCGATCAGCGCGGTGTCGCCGAGCGCGCCGGCCGGGCCGCCCAGGGCGGTACCGGTGAGCCACTCGGCCGCGCCGCTGCTCACCAGGGCCTCGCCCAGGGCCGCGGCGCTGATCATGAAGACCAGCAGCGGCCACGGCACCGACTTCAGCCCGGCCGACATCCGCACCGTGCCGAAGCCCGGCGCGGTCGCCGCGACCGCGCCCAGCAGCGCGACCAGGGTCGGCGGCAGGCCGTGCAGCGACTCGGTGCACCACAGCGCCACCACGGCCGTGACCAGGGCGAGCATCCGCCACTGGGCGGCGGTGAGCGGGCCGGAGGCGTTCTGCCCGGAGAGCTCGGCGAACCGGGCGGGGTCGATGGCCAGCCGGCCGCGCCGGTCGGCGCGCCGGGTCATCAGCAGCAGCACCAGCTCCGCCGCCAGGTGCGAGCAGACCACCGCGACCGGGAGGCCGAGCAGCAGCCAGTGGCCGAAGCCGATCCCGCCGCCGGCCATGGCTTCGAGGAACTCGTTGCCGATGAGGTGGGCGGCGGCGCCGATCAGGGTGGCGATGGCGCTGAGCAGGATGGTGGCGGGGAAGACGAGGGCGAGCGCGCGCACCACGGCCGGGCGCTCGGCGAACACCTTGGCCAGGGCGAGGAAGACCGGCAGCGCCAGCGCGGCCCGGCCGGAGGTCGACGGGATGGCCAGCGCGGTGAGCACCACGCCCGCGGTGACCAGGTGGACGAGGTGGCGGACGGTTCCGGCCCGGACGATGAGGGCGTGCGCGGCGCGGGCCGGCAGCCCGCTGCGCTCGATCCCCGCGGCCAGTACGCAGGCGGCGACCAGCAGCCAGACGGTGTCCGAGCCGAGCAGCCCGAGGAAGTGCTCGTGCGGGATGATCCCGGCGATGATGAGCACCGCGACGGCGGCGGTTCCGACGAAGGTGTCGTCCAGCCGGGTCAGCGTCCAGCAGGCGAGCGTGGCCGCGAACACCACCAGCACGGTCCGGCCGTCGGAGGAGAGCCCGGCGGAGGGGGCGGGCAGGGCGAAGTACATCCAGACCAGCCCGGCGGCGACGGCGGCGGCCGCCAGCACCCGGAGCGCGGTCGCGGCCCGGCGGCGCGGCGCGGCGGCCTCCTCGGAGGCGGGCGGCCCGGCCCCCTCGGACGGCTCGGAGGGCTCGGACGGCTCACCCGCCGGCCCCGCCGGCTCGGCCGGCCCGCCCACCCGCGCCCCGGGGCGGGTCAGCTCGGGGATGGTCGACTCGGCGTCCGGCTCCTCGGAGCCGCCCTCCGGGCGCTCGGCCCGGGGCTCCTCCGGGCCGGCCGGCTCGGGCGCCGGGTCGCGCCGGAACGGCTGGGTCAGTTCGAGGTCGATCGGGTGCGGACCGGACCACTCGGGCCTGGCCGTTCCGGGCTCGGCGGCCTCGGCCTCGGCCTTCTCGGCCGCCTTGCTCGTCTCGGCGGCCCCGAGCATCGCGAAGGGCGCAGCGGGGAGAGCCGTCAGGGAACTCATGAAGATCAGCGTGCTGGCCGACGCTGAACCCTGGATGAGCTCTTCATTAGCTTTCCCTCATCCAGGAGCGGGGCCGGTCGGCCCCCGCCGCCGCAGCGGTCCCCGGAACCCTTTGGTACCAGGGGATCACCGGCGGCCGATAGGGGGTTCGGCCCTCCGCCGCAAAGATTAAAGGGCCGTTGGTGAACAGCGCCACACGGCCCCGTGGATTCGGCGTGAAGGCCGCCCCGCCGCGGTTCCGGGGGCGGGCCCGGCCCTCCGGCGCCGGGAGCCGGGCGGCGGGGCCGGGCGACGCCCGGAGCCGTCCCCGCCCGCGCCCTCAGAGGCTGTCGGGTGTGCGGGCGGTCCCCCGGAGTGTCCGGGCGCGGGCCGGGGGAAGCGGCGGTCCGGGGCCCGGCGCCGCCCCCCTCGTTGATCTTGGCGTTGCGGGGGTATCGGAGCGCTCCGATACCCCCGCAACGCCAAGATCGACGGGGACGGGCGGGGTGCGCCTCCGGCGCGAGGCGGCCCCGCCCGGTGACCGGCCGGATGCCCGACGGCCTCTCAGGCGTCCGGGTGCCCGGCGGGCGGGGCGGCGGGGTCCACCCAGCGCAGCCCGTCCGGCGAGGGGACCAGTCCGCCGTCCAGCAGCGGGGTCTCCAGGGTCTCCGCGCCGGTGACGCCGCGGCGCTGGATGCGGTTCATCTCCTCCATCACCTCGCCGACGACCGGGGTGCCGAACAGGGCGCTCATCCGCTCGCCGGACTCGCTCCGGGCCGGGCCGGTGCGGGCGACCGCGTCGGCCAGCTCCGCCGAGGAGGCGGCGAACCTCTCCGTCATCGACCCCGCGTCCACCAGGGCCTTCTCCCCGGAGAAGGCGCCGCCGACCAGGGTGGTGAAGGCCTCCATGTCGCCCAGGCCCTCGGCGCGGGTGACCTTGCGGGCCTTCCAGAAGTAGGAGTCCTCGTTCACCTGCATGTCGTAGAAGGCGCTGAGGAACTCGTAGAAGACCGCGTACTCGCGGCGGTAGCGGGACTCGAACTCGGCGAAGGCCCGCTCCTCGGGGAGGTCGCCGGCGAGGACGCTGTTGACCGAGCGGGCCGCCAGCAGGCCGCCGTAGGTGGCCAGGTGGACGCCGGTGGAGAAGACCGGGTCGATGAAGCAGGCGGCGTCGCCGATGAGCGCGATGCCGGGCGCCCAGAAGGCGCTGTTGGCATAGGAGTAGTCCTTGCGCACCCGGATCTCGCCGTAGGTGCCCTCGGTGACCCTGGAGGCCCCGGCGAGGTAGTCGCGGACGATGTCGCAGCGCTCGACCGACTCCAGCAGGGTCTTCTCCCGGTCGGCCTGGATGCGGCCGGCCTGGTCCCGGTTGAGCACCGCGCCGACGCTGGTCAGCGTGTCGCTGAGCGGGATGTACCAGATCCATCCCTCGTCGAAGGCGGCGCACAGGATGTTGCCGCGGTCCGGTCCGGGCAGCCGCTCGCCGCCCTCGAAGTAGCCGAAGACCGCGAGGTTCTGGAAGAACTCGGAGTAGTGCCGGATGCCGCCGGCGGCGCGGTGCAGCCGCCCGGTGCCGCCGGAGGCGTCCAGCACGTGGGCGGCGGAGAGCTCCCGCCGGTTCCCGCCGGGGTCGGTGTAGCGGACGCCGGTGACCCGGCCGCCGCTGCGCACCGCGTCCAGGGCGGTCGACTCCTCGCGGACGTCCGCCCCGTGCCGGGCGGCGTTCTTCAGCAGGATGTGGTCGAAGGTCATCCGGTCGACCTGGTAGGCGTAGGAGGTCGGCCCGGACAGCTTCGGGGAGAGCGCGAACAGGAAGTTCCACGGGTCGGGGCTGGTGCCCCAGCGGAAGCTGCCGCCCCGCTTGACCTGGAAGCCGGCCGCCTCCATCTCCTCGGTGACGTCCAGCAGCCGGCACACCCCGTGCACCGTGGCGGGCAGCAGCGACTCGCCGATCTGGTAGCGGGGGAAGCGCTCCCGCTCCAGCAGGGCGACCCGGTGGCCCTCCTTGGCGATCAGCGCGGCCGCGGTGGAGCCCGCGGGCCCGCCGCCGACCACCACCGCGTCGAAATCGGTCTCGGGCATGCTCGGTCCTCGCCTCCGTGCAGGGGTTCGCGGCGGATGGGGGCGCGGCGCCGTCCGCGGCCGCGGTGGAGTACACCCGCCTCGATTTCGGTTTAGGCAAAGCTAACCTAATTAATGCGGAATCAGTGTCGAAGCCGGGACGCTCCGTGTCAAGACCCCTTCGGAAGCGGTCACCCGCCGGGGCGGACCGAAACGCCCGCGGCGGCCCTGGGGCGCGGGCCCGGTGCGGCGGCGTGCGGCCCCGGACAGGGCAGGAGGGGAGCGGCGGGCGCCCCGCCGCTCCCCTCCTCCCGTCCGCCGGAGGGCCGGCCGGCCCTCCGGCGGGTCAGCAGCACTGCCAGAAGAAGCGCCCCTCGCCGGTCCCCTCATCATGGAAGGCGTAGCCGATGCCGGCGTCGCCGAAGTCGACCTCGAACGGCAGGCCGCAGCCGTCCAGCTGCACGGCGAAGGCCCAGTCGCCCTCTTCCCGGGGGTCCTCCTCGCCCTGGAGCCAGCCGGGGCGGCCGCCGACCCTGCTGCCCAGGCCGTACTTGGGCTCGGGCTCGAACCCGACCTCCCCGGCCACGGCGATGTCGTCGGCGTCCGGGGGCTCCGGGGTGTGGGGCGAGAGGACGGCCCGGTGGTCGGGGCCGTGCGTGGGACCGGTGGCCTCGGCGGCGACCTCGTAGAACGCGGGGATCCGGCCGCCGGGCTGGACGATGAACGCGTTCTCTCCCCCGTCGGGCAGGAAGGTGTCGTCGACCCACTCGCCGTCCTCTTCCCCGGTCATGAAGAGGTAGCCGACCCGGACCGCCTCCCCGGGGAGCCGGAACTGGCCGATGAACCGCATCGGGTTGCCCGTCTCCGCCGAGAGCGGCCAGGTCGGCTCCTCCAGCCAGACCGGCTGCCCGCCGAGCTTGGTGACCGGTTCGGTGATCGGCTCCCCGGCCTTCTCGAAGGCCATGTCCATCCCGTGCTCGCCGCGCTCCGCGCCCATCCCCGCCCCCGCCGTTCCTCCGCCGCCGCCATCGACGCACCGCAACCTAGCGGGCGGGGGCGACAGGGCCCGCCGGAGCCGCCCCGGCCGGCGGCCGGTCAGGCCCGCGCGCCGCCGTGCAGGGCGGCGGTGAACCGGCCGAGCAGGCCGCGCCACGTGCCGCGGAGCCGGCTCAGGCGGGTCCGCGGGGCCAGGCCGGGGCGGACCGCGACCGGGGCGGGACCGGGCACGGGCGCACTCAGCACGATCTCGCCCGCGCGGGGCTCGACGGTGAGCCGCGCGGCGTCGACCGGGGCGCCGAAGGAGATCCGGTGCAGCGGGCGGTCCCCGTGCGGGCGGGAGAGCAGGACGGTGTCGCCGACCCGGCCGATCAGCAGCTCGCGGGCGTCCACACCGGGGGCGAGCAGGACCCGCACCGCGACCCGGCCGCCCTCGCGGCTCCGGTCGGTCCGCAGCACCGGCCCGGCCCCGGCCGATGCGCGCTCCCCCGCGCGGCCCCCGCGGACCCGGGGACCGGTCGCCGACGCAGCTCCCACTCGAACCACCTCCACGCCTTGAGTCGTTGCGACTCAATTTTATTTATGGGGTCGGCATGTGCAAGTCGGGATCGCGCATCGCCGCCCGGGGAGCACCGGCGAGGCCGCCCTGCTCGCCCCCGCAGTGCACGCGGGCTTGCGGCCCCGCGTCGCGCACGCGGTGCGGGAGCGGACCGGAGAGCAGGGCTTCGGCGCCGAGGAGCGCAGGCTCGCCGCCGCCATCGCCCGCACCGTCCCCGGCGCCGCCCGGGTGGCCGTCGCCGGCGTGTGAAGCGCGGGCAGGGGCCCCGGCCGGGAGGCCCGGCCCCGGCCCGCCCTGGAGGGCCGCCCTCCCGCCGGGCGGCCGGACCGGCCCGCGGCCTCCGGCCGGAGGCCGCGGGCCCCGTCAGCGATCCGCGGGGCGGTCGCGGACCACGGCCACCGGGACCTCCGCGTGGTGCAGCACCGACTGGCCGACCGAGCCGAGCAGCAGGCCGCGGAAGCCGCCGCGGCCGCGGCCGCCCACCACGATCAGGTCGGCGTCCCGGCCGGCGGCGAGCAGGGCGTGCGCGGGCTGGTCCTCGACCACCGAGACGCGCACCCGGACGTCCGCGTCGGCCGGGGTGCGCAGCTTGTCGACCGAGGTCTGCACGGACTCGCGGGCGCGGAGCGCGAACGCCTCCCGGTCGAACCCGGCGCCCACGGCGAACGTGCCCGTGTCATAGGGGACCGGCAGCTGCCAGGCGTGCACGACGGCCAGCTCGGCGCCGGTGCGCGCCGCCTCGTCCAGGGCGAAGCGCAGGGCCGCGTCGGCGGGCTCGGAACCGTCGACGCCGACCACCATCCGCCCGGGGACCGGCGCCGCCGCGCTCTCCGGCGGAACCACCGCGACCGGGCAGGACGCGTGCGCGGTGACCCGGGTGCTCACCGATCCGAGGAACAGCGAGCCCACGCCGCCGAGGCCGCGCGAGCCCACGACCACCAGCTCCGCCTCCTCCGAAGCGTCCACCAGCGCCGACGCCGGGTCCGTCAGGGAGACCTCGCTGCGCACCTTGAGGCCGGGGCGGGCCTCGGCGACGCGCCCCAGCGCGGTGGTCAGCACCCCGGAGGCGCGGTCGGCCACCTCCGCCATCGGGTTCATCCGCACCGGGGAGGAGAAGGGCAGCGCGACCATCGGCATGTCCAGCGCGTTGACCACCACCAGCCGGGCGCCGCGGCGCTGGGCGGCCGCGGCGGCCCAGTCGAGCGCGGTGCGGCTCCCCGGAGACCCGTCCACGCCGACGACGACCTCGGGGAGGCTCTCACGGGTTCCGTTCCGCCCTGCGGCGGGTCGCTCGTCGGTCATGGCGCCTTCCTCGGCTTCTCACTGGGCGCACGGCCCCGGCGGCGCTCCCCGGAGGGGCGCGCGGCGGCCGTGCGTGCGGTCGCCTCCAGTCTGCCCGCAGGAGCGGCCGGCTCCGGCACCGCCGGCACCGCTCCGCGGGTCCCCGGCCCCGCCCCGGGCCCTCGGAGGAACCGGGTGACTCCGCGGGCGGCGCCTTGCCGCACCGGGCGGGCCGGCCGCGGACGCGGGCCCGGCCGCTCCCCGGGGCGGTGCGGGCGCCTCCTCGGCGGGCGACGACTCCGCACGGGCTCTCCTCCCGGTGCGCAGGCGCCCGGGTACTCCGGTCCGATTCCGCCCCGGCCCCCCCGCGGGCCGGGGGCCCTCCTGGGGCCTCCCCGGACGCCGCCCTGACCTCGGGAGGAGCCCTCCATGCCCACGTCCGACACCGCCGCCGCGCCTCCGGCGAGGACGGACCGGGGCGGGATCCGATGGCGCCGCGCCCCGCGGTGCGGCCCCGGCGGACACCGATGAGTTCCGGGGCCGCACCGGGTCATCACCGTGCGGCCCCTGACGGGACCGCGCGAGGAGAGGGGCAGGGACATGAAGCTCACCGCGCACGTCTTCGTCAGCCTCGACGGGGTCATGCAGGGGCCCGGCGGCCCGGACGAGGACCCCGGCGGCGGTTTCGACCGCGGCGGCTGGCTGGTGCCCTACGTCGACGGCGACTTCGGGCGGATCGTGGACGGCTGGTTCGACCGGGCCGACGGGATCCTGCTCGGCAGGTCCACCTACGACATGATGAGGGCCTACTGGAGCCGGGTCACCGACCCCGGGGACAAGGTGGCCGCGGCCCTGAACGGGCTGCCCAAGCACCTCGTGTCGACCACGGTCACCGAGCCCGGGTGGCAGAACACCGCCGGTGTCATCTCCTCCGGCGTCCCCGAGGCGGTGGCGGCGCTCAAGGAGCGGCCCGGCCGGGAACTGCAGGTGCACGGCAGCCGCCGGCTGCTGCACACCCTGCACGACGCCGGGCTGGTCGACGAGTACCGCCTGCTGGTCTGCCCGGTGGTGCTGGGCTTCGGCAAGCGGCTGTTCGCCGAGGGCGCCGCCGTCTCGGCCTACACCCTGGTGCACAGCGAGGCGACCGGCGCCGGAATGGTCTACCAGGTCCTGCGGCCGGCCCCGTTCGGCACCGGTGACATCGAGGTCGAGGACGGCCGGGAGGCGGTGCGGCTTCCCGAGTGACCGCCCCGCCCGGCCGGCCCGTCCCCCGAGAGCGCGCTCCGCCCCGTTTCCCCGCGGCGACGCGGCCGGGACCCCTTCCGCCGGGCCCTCCGCGAGCCGGGACCGGCGCGGGCGGCGGGGCGGAGGGTCAGTCCGGCAGCGGCAGCAGCCCGCGCCGGTAGGCGGGGACCAGCCGGTAGGGGACGCGGGCGGTCCGGCCGCCGACGGTGACCTCGACCAGTTGCGGGCGCTCGGCCTTCCAGGCGGAGCGGCGCTTGCGGGTGTTGGAGCGCGATGTCTTGCGCTTGGGAACGGCCATGTTCCTTGCCTTTCTCAGTGATTCCGTTGGTTCGCGGAGGCTTCTCCGGGCCCGGACGGAGCGCCCCGCGGCCACTGCGGGCAGGGGCGGACGGCCCCCGCCCGCTCTTCGCGGCGGCGGCCGGTGCGGGCCCGGACGGAGGGCCCGCCCCGCTGCGGGACCGGAGGGGCCCGGAGAGCACCCGGAAGGCGCTCCCCCGCCCGGAGGCGGCGGCCTCCGGAGCGCGGCCGAAACCGTCGCGGCCGGCGGGGTGCCGGGGTGCCGAAGAGCACTCCGCCGCCCCTCTCCCGGCGGCCGGCTAGCGCTCCTCGCGGAACTCCACGTGCCGGCGGATGACCGGGTCGTACTTGCGCAGGACCAGGCGGTCCGGGTCGTTCCGCCGGTTCTTGCGGGTCACGTAGGTGTACCCGGTCTTCGCGGTCGATTTGAGTTTGATGATCGGACGCAGTTCGCTGCGCGCCACGGCCGCCTCCCGGTGCCCTGGAGGGGCGGCCGAGGACCGCCCCGAAAATGAAAACGACAACGGTTTTCATTATAAGGCATGAAGGGACCGCCCGCCCCTGGAACCCGGGCGGGCGGTGCGCGGGGCCGGGATCAGCGGTGCACGAAGGACGGCGCGCGCTTCTCGGTGAAGGCCGCCATGCCCTCCTTCTGGTCCGCGGTGGCGAAGACCGCGTGGAAGACGCGGCGCTCGAAGCGGACCCCCTCGGCGAGGGTGGTCTCGAAGGCGCGGTCCACCGCCTCCTTGGCCATCATCGCGGCCGGGGCGGACATCGCGGCGATCTCGGCCGCGGCCGCCATGGCCTGCTCGCGCAGGTCGGCGGCGGGGACGATGCGGGACACCAGTCCGGCCCGCTCGGCCTCCTCGGCGTCCATGGTGCGCCCGGTCAGGCAGAGGTCCATCGCCTTGGCCTTGCCGACCGCCCGGGTGAGCCGCTGCGAGCCGCCGATGCCGGGGATCACCCCGAGCTTGATCTCCGGCTGGCCGAACCGGGCGGAGTCCGCGGCGATCAGGACGTCGCACATCATCGCCAGCTCGCAGCCGCCGCCGAGGGCGTGCCCGGAGACCGCGGCGAGGGTGGGGGTGCGCAGCGCGGCGAACCGGTCCCAGGCCCCGAACCAGTCGCCGAGGTAGGCGTCCATGTAGTCCAGGCCCTGCATCTCCTTGATGTCGGCGCCCGCGGCGAAGGCCCGCTCGGAGCCGGCCAGCACGATGCAGCCGACGCCGGGGTCCCGGTCGAACCCCTCGGCGGCGGCGACCACCTCCTCCATCAGGCGCAGGTTGAGCGCGTTGAGCGCCTTGGGGCGGTTCAGCGTGATCACCGCGGTGCGGCCGGTCCGCTCCACCAGGATCGTCTCGTGGCCGGCGGCCTCGCCGGCCGGGGTCGCGTCGGTCATCGTCTTCCTTCCAGGGGTACGGCTTCCGGGGTACGGCCCCGCTGCTCGCGGAGTCCGCGGAGCCCGGGGACCGGGTTCAGGGGCGGGGTCGAGGCGGGCGCCTCGCCGGGCGGGCCGGGCGCGGCGCCGGGGCGCCGGTCCGCAGGCGGACGTCGGCGTCCCCGGCCCCGGGCGGGACCGGTCAGGCGCCGGCCTGCTCCGGTCCGCCCCCGCCGGGGGCCTCCGCCCCGGAGCGCTCCCGGATCGCGTTGATGATCGCCGAGAAGTCGCGGCCGCCGCCCTCCCCCTCGGCGAAGGCGGCGTACAGCCCCGCCGCGTGCGGGCCGAGCTCCGCGGCGGTCCCGGTGGCCTTCAGCGCCTCCACCGCCAGCCCCAGGTCCTTGGACATCAGGGCGGCGGCGAAGCCCGCGGCGTAGTCGCGGTTGGCCGGGCTCGCCGGGACCGGGCCGGGCACCGGGCAGTTGGTGGTGAGCGCCCAGCACTGGCCGGAGGCGGTGGAGGCCACGTCGAACAGCGCCTGGTGGCTCAGCCCGAGGCGCTCGCCGAGCACGAACGCCTCGCTCACCGCGATCATCGACACCCCGAGGATCATGTTGTTGCAGACCTTGGCGGCCTGGCCGGCCCCCGAGGCCCCGCAGTGCACCACCCGGGCGCCCATCGGCTCCAGCACCCGCTCCACCTCGGGCAGCAGCGCCTCGTCCGTGCCGACCATGAAGGTCAGCTTCCCGGCGGTGGCGCCCACCACCCCGCCGGAGACCGGCGCGTCGGCCGCGCGGTGCCCGGCCGCCACCGCCGCCTCGGCCGCGGCGCGGGCGTCGGCGACGTCGATGGTCGAGCAGTCGATGAACAGGGTGCCGGGCCGGGCCGCGGCCAGCACCCCGCCCTCGCCCCGGTAGCACTCCAGCACGTGCCGCCCGCCGGGCAGCATGGTGATCACCGTGCCGGCCCCGGCCACCGCCTCGGCGGCGCTGCCGGCGGGGCGCACCCCGCCCTCCTCGGCGCGGGCGAGCAGTTCGGGCACCAGGTCGAAGCCGGTGACCGCGTACCCGGCGGCGACGAGGTTGGCCGCCATCGGCCCGCCCATGTTGCCCAGCCCGATGAAGGCGACGTCCTTGGTGTCCTGCGCGGCCCCGGTCATCGGCGCCCTCCCGTCCCGGTCGGTTCGAAATCGAGGTCGCCGGCGTCGCCGAGCGGCTCGAAGTGGCGGAGCACGTCGGCCTCGGAGACCTCCGCCAGCTCCGGCGGGGACCAGCGCGGCGACCGGTCCTTGTCGACCACCTGGGCGCGGATGCCCTCGACCAGGTCGTGCGAGGAGAGCGCGGCGCAGGAGACCCGGTACTCCTGGACCAGCACCTCCTCCAGGGTGCCCAGGCGGCGGGCGCGGCGCAGCGAGGCCAGCGCCACCTTGACCGCGGTGGGCGACTTCGCGGTGATCGCGTCCGCGGCGGCCAGCGCCTCGGGGCGGCCGTCGGAGCGCAGCCGGTCCACGATCTCCTCCGCGGTGTCCGCGGCGTAGCAGGCGTCGATCCACTCCCGGTGGGCGTCCAGCTCCGCGGCGGGCACCGGCTCGGCGAAGGCCGCCAGCGCCTCCTCCGGGGTGCTGCGGGCCAGCTCCGCGGTGAAGCCGGCGAGCCGGCCGGCCGGCACGTAGTGGTCGGCCAGGCCGCAGCGGACCGCGTCGCCCGCGCCCACCGGGGACGCGGTCAGCGCCAGGTGGGTGCCGAGTTCGCCGGGGGCGCGGGAGAGCAGCCGGGTGCCGCCGACGTCGGGCACGAACCCGATGCCGGTCTCCGGCATGGCGATCTTGGACCGCTCGGTGACCACCCGGACGCCGGCGTGCGCGGACACCCCGACGCCGCCGCCCATCACGATGCCGTCCATCACCGCCACGTAGGGCTTGGGGTAGGCGGCGATGCGCGCGTTGAGCCGGTACTCGTCGCGCCAGAACTCCCGGGTGGCCGTGCCGCCGGCGCGCGCGTCGTCGTAGATGGAGCGGATGTCCCCGCCGGCGCACAGGCCGCGCTCGCCGGCGCCGGTGAGGACGACGGCCGCCACCGAGTCGTCCCGCTCCCAGCCGGCGAGGGCGGCGTCGAGGGCGCGGACCATGCCGTGGGTGAGGGCGTTGAGGGCGCGCGGCCGGTTCAGCACGGCGCGCGCCGCCCGCCCGTCCCGTTCGAGCAGCACGTCGGGCCCGTCGGCCCGTTCGGTCGGCGCGGACATCACGCGGCCCCGGTGAGGCCGCGGGCGACGATGAGGTTCATGATCTCGTTGGTCCCTTCCAGGATCCGGTGCACCCGGAGGTCGCGGACGATCTTCTCGATGCCGTACTCGCTCAGGTACCCGTAGCCGCCGTGCAGCTGCAGGGCCTGGTCGGCGACGGCGAACCCGGTCTCGGTGGCCTGCCGCTTGGCCATCGCGCAGAGCCGGGTGGCCTGGGGCGCCCCGGCGTCCAGCGCGGCGGCGGCCCGCCACAGCAGGGCGCGCGCGGCCTCCAGGTCGGTCTCCATCTCGGCCAGCCGGAAGCGCAGCGCCGGGGAGTCGATCAGCTTCGCGCCGAACGCCTCCCGGTCGGCGAGGTAGCCCACCGCCGCCTCCAGCGCGGCCTGGGCCCCGCCCAGCGAGCAGGCGCCGATGCCGAGCCGGCCGCCGTCCAGGCCGCTCATCGCGATGCGGAACCCCTGGCCCTCGGCGCCGAGCCGGCGCTCGGGGCCCAGCCGCACCCCGTCCAGCACGACCTGGCGGGTGGGCTGGGCGTTCCAGCCCATCTTCGACTCGTTGGGGCCGAAGGACAGGCCCGGGTCGCCGCGCTCGACGACGAAGGCGGTGACGCCGCCCGGACCGGGCCCGCCGGTGCGGGCCATCACCAGGTACAGGTCGGAGGCGCCGGCGCCGGAGATGAACTGCTTGACGCCGTCGAGACGGTAGCCGTCGCCGTCGGGCACGGCGCGGGCGGCCAGCGCGGCGGCGTCCGAGCCGGCCCCCGGCTCGGTGAGGCAGTAGCTGGCCGGGGTCTCCATCGCGCAGAGCCCGGGCAGCCAGCGGGCCCGCTGGTCGGCGTCGCCGTAGCGGTCGACCATCCAGGCGGCCATGTTGTGGATGGACAGGTAGCCGGCGATGGAGGGGCAGCCGGTGGCCAGCGCCTCGAACACCAGCACCCCGTCGGAGCGGGAGAGCTCCGACCCGCCGTGCTCCTCGGCGGCGTAGACCCCGCCCAGCCCCATCTCGGCGGCCTTGCGCAGCACGTCCAGCGGGAAGTGCTTGTCCCGGTCCCAGTCGGCGGCGTGCGGGGCGAGGTGCTCGCGGGCGAAGTCGCGGGCGGCGGCGGCGAGCGCGGCCTGCTCCTCGCCCAGGCCCTCGGCGAGCGCGGATCCGGTCATCACCGCACCACCGGGATGCTGAAGCTGGCGCCTTCCTTGGTCCCGGAGGGCCAGCGCGTGGTGACGGTCTTGGTGCGGGTGTAGAAGCGGATCGAGTCCGGGCCGTGCTGGTTGAGGTCGCCGAAGGCGGAGCGCTTCCACCCGCCGAAGGTGTGGTAGGCGACCGGGACCGGGATGGGCACGTTGACCCCGACCATGCCGGTGGTGACCCGGCGGGTGAAGTCGCGGGCGGTGTCGCCGTCGCGGGTGAAGATCGACACGCCGTTGCCGAACTCGTGCTCGTCGGGGAGGCGCAGCGCCTCCTCGTAGTCGGCGGCGCGCACCACCGACAGCACCGGGCCGAAGATCTCCTCCCGGTAGATGCGCATGTCCGGGGTGACCCGGTCGAAGAGGCAGGCGCCCAGGAAGAAGCCGTCCCCGTAGCCCTCCGGCTTGGCGCCGCGGCCGTCCACCACCAGTTCGGCGCCCTCCTGCACGCCCAGGTCGACGTAGCCGAGCACCCGCTCCAGGGCGTCCGCGCCGACCAGCGGCCCGAAGTCGGCCTCCGGGTCGTGCGAGGGGCCGACGCGCAGCCCGCCGATCCGCTCGACCAGCTTGGCGACGAGCGCGTCGGCGGTCTCCTCGCCGACCGGGACCGCCACCGAGACCGCCATGCAGCGCTCCCCGGCCGAGCCGTACCCGGCGCCGATCAGCGCGTCGACCGCCTGGTCGAGGTCGGCGTCGGGCATCACGATCAGGTGGTTCTTGGCCCCGCCGAAGCACTGGGCGCGCTTGCCGTTCGCGGCGGCGGTGGCGTAGACGTGCTGGGCCACCGGGGTGGAGCCGACGAAGCCGACGGCGGCCACCCGGGGGTCCTCCAGCAGGGTGTCGACGGCCTCCTTGCCGCCGTTGAGCACGTTGAGCACGCCCGGGGGCAGGCCGGCCTCGGCGAACAGCTCGGCGAGCCGCAGCGGCACCGAGGGGTCCCGCTCCGAGGGCTTGAGGATGAAGGAGTTCCCGCAGGCCAGTGCGGGGGCGGCCTGCCAGAGCGGGATCATCGCGGGGAAGTTGAACGGGGTGATGCCGGCGACCACGCCCAGCGGGCGGCGCAGCGAGTGCACGTCGATCCCGGTTCCGGCGGTGTCGCTGAACTCGCCCTTGACCAGGTGCGGCACGCCGGCGGCGAACTCCACCACCTCCAGGCCGCGCTGCAGGTCGCCGTGGGCGTCGGGGACGGTCTTGCCGTGCTCGGCGGAGAGCATGCGGGCGATGTCCTCCCGCTCGTCCTCGACCAGCTGCAGGAAGCGGAGCAGGACGCGGGCGCGGCGCTGCGGGCTCCACTCGCCCCATTCGCGCTGCGCCTCCTCGGCGTCGGCGATGACGGCCTCGGTCTCGGCGCGGTCCGCCAGCGGGACGCGGGCCTGGACCAGGCCGGTGTTGGGGTCGTGGACGTCGCCGAAGGCCCCCGATGCTCCGGGGACGCGCTTCCCGTGGACGAAGTGGCTGAGTTCATGCGCCATTGCACACACCTGCTCTCGGTCGTTCGGGTGCCGGGGCGGGCCTGCGGTGCGACGCAGGGCGGCCGCGGTCCGGCCGGGTGGACGGGAAGGCGGGCCGGGCGGTCCCGGGCGCTCAGCACGACCATATAGTTGGACGTCCAAATAAATCCAGTGTCCCGGCCCCGTTGTTTTTCCGCGCCGCCCCCGGCTGCCAGGATGAGCGCCGTGTCCGACTACGTACTGATCCACGGCGGCGGGTGCTCCCCCTGGCACTGGCACCTGCTCGAAGACGAGCTGCGCCGGCGCGGCCACCGCACCGCCGCAGTCGATCTTCCCTGCGAGGACGAGTCCGCCGGGCTCGGCGCCTACGCCGAGGCGATCGCCGGGGCCGCCGCCGGGTCCACCGACCCGGTGCTGGTGGCGCACTCCCTGGCCGGGCTCAGCGCCCCGCTCGCCTGCGCCCGGATCCCGGCCGGCCTGCTGGTGCTGCTGACCGCGATGGTCCCCGCGCCGGGCGAGCCGCCCGGCGAGTGGTGGGCGGCCACCGGCTACGAGGCCGCGGTGCGCGAGGCGGCCCTCGCCCGCGGCGAGGACCCCGAGCGGGCCGACCTCTTCTTCGCCGACCTGCCGCCCGGCCTGGCCCGCGAGGCCGAGGAGCACATGCGCGGGCAGGCCGGCGCCCCGTTCGGCGAGCCCTGGCCGCTGGACGCCTGGCCCGATGTCCGCACCGCGTTCCTGCTCTGCCGGGACGACCGGTTCTTCCCGGCCCCCTTCATCCGCCGGGTGGTCCGCGAGCGCCTCGGCATCACCCCGGTGGAGACCCCGGGCGGGCACTTCGCGATGCTCTCCCGCCCCCGGGAGCTCGCCGACCGGCTGGAGGCCCTCGCGGCCCCCGGGCGGCCGGCCGCCGACCCGCCACCGGGCGGCCGGGCCGCGGCGCCCCGGCCCGCCCCCGAACGATCGGAGTGACGATGGGAAACCCGCCCGCCGCGTACCGGGCCGGCGCCGGCGGCGCGCTCGACGCCGACCGCGCCTTCTACACCCGCCTGGCCGAGGAGGACGGCCGCGAGGCGGTGGAGTCCTTCACCGTGCCGATCCGCTCCGGCCGCGCCTGGGAGGTGCCCGCCGGGCACCTGTGCCGGATCAGCACCCCGGAGGGCCCGCAGGTCGGCGACCTGAACATCTGGAACCGGCACGACCCGCGCGAGCGGATGTGGGCCGCCCGCACCCGCCAGCTCCAGGCCGCCCACGTCACCACCTTCGACCGGCTCTGGTCGACGCTGCCGTTCCTGCGGCCGCTGGCCACCATCACCTCCGACACCCTGGCCGGGTACGGCACCGACGCCGAGGGCGGCAGGGTGCACGACCTGCTCGGCACCCGCTGCGACCCCTACGTCAACCGGATGCTCACCGGCGAGGACTTCGACTTCCACTGCCATTCCAACCTGGTCCGCGCGGTGCTGCCCTACGGGCTGACCGAGTTCGACGTGCACGACGTGCTCAACGTCTTCCAGTGCACCGGCCTCAACGACGAGGACCGCTACTTCATGAAGGCCAGCCCGGCCCGCCCCGGCGACCACATCGAGTTCTTCGCCGAGACCGACCTGCTGATGGCGCTCTCCACCTGCCCCGGCGGCGACCTCTCCGTCGACCTGTGGGGGCCCGACGCCCGCGACCCGCTGGAGGTCTGCCGGCCGCTGGCCGTCGAGGTCCTCCGCCCCGACCCGGCCCGCCTGGACGGCTGGGCGCCCCCGGCCCGCGCCGGCTACGCGGGCCTGCACGGCCTGCGCCGCCCGGAGTGGTCCGACCGGGACCCGGACCGCTAGTGCCCGACCCGCCGGTCCCGGCCGCCGCGCGGGCGGGCCGGCGGGGAAAGGGCGCCCACCGGGTCCCCATCCGATCGGCGCCCCGGGCCCCCTGGCGCTCCGAACCGGCGGCGGGCGCCGCCCCGGACCGGGCGCCCGCCGCCGGGTGCACGGCCAGAGCCGGGCCGGGGCCGGGATCGGAAGAGCGGACCACGGGGACGGCTCGGCCGGCCGACCGCAGGTGGCGGAGCCACCGTCTCCCGCCCCTCCCCGACGGCCCCCAGGGCCCGGAGGAAGGCCGCACGGACACCGGGGAACGCCGGTCCGACGGCGGCGCGGTTCTGCGGGCCGGCGGGACCGGTACCGGGCGCCCGCCGCCGGGGCGGGTCACTCCCACTCCCAGCCGATGCCGAGCACGCCGGGTCCCACGTCGTGCTCGGCGACGTGCACCGAGCGGCCCGCCCCCAGGACCAGCTCCTCCTCCGGGCCGGGGGCGCCGTCCGTGCCCTGCTGGGCGAAGCGGAAGCAGCGCACCGGCAGGGCCTCCTCGTCGAAGCGGACCGAGAGCACGTAGGTCTCGGCCGGATAGCGGAAGGCCCGCCGGTAGTCGAGGCTGACCGGGGAGTCGCCGATGGCGACCCCGTACTCCAGCAGGTGCGTCTCGCCCGCGCGCAGCCTGCGGTCGAAGAGCAGCTCGACGGCGACCACCGCGGTCTCCGGGTGCCGGCGCACCCGCCCCGGGCGGCAGTTCTCCACGGCCAGCGGCCGGATATCCGCCGCCAGGGCGCCCGGCTCGCCGCAGTAGACGGCCATGAACCGGTCGGCGCCGTCCTCGCGCGCGCGGACCACCGCCCGGCTGCGCACCTCGCGGATCGCCCGGTCCGCGCCGACCACCGCGGTGTCCTGCTGGCAGAAGGTCCGCAGCTTGGCGTCAGAGGGCCCGAGCACCGGCTCGACGGTCTGCGCGAGCGCCTCCGCCGGCTCCAGGATCCCCTCGTAGCCGCGCGGCTCCGCGCGGCGCCGCGCCCACCGGCCGCGGGGGCGGGGCGGGCCCAGCAGCGCCGCCAGCGAGCGGCGCGGCAGCCCCAGGATCTCCTCGATGGCCTGGAGGGCGCGGAGCGAGTCGGCGCGCTCCGGCCGGCTGCGCCCCTGCCGCCAGTAGCTCAGGCTGGTGACGCTGACCCGGACGCCGCGCCGCCCGATCCGCCGCTGCAGGCTCTCCAGGGTCAGCCCGCTGTCCTCGATGGCGGAGCGCAGCGCGGCGTGGAACGGGCCGGTGCGCAGCAGCTCGCGCGTCGCGGCACCGGGCGCCTCCGCCCGCCGGGAGGCTCCGTCCGCCGCGCTCCGGTGGGCCACGGTGACCTCCACGCCCGGTCGGTCGGTTCGCGGGTACTTCGAGTGGCTCTTCTCTTATCACGCCCCGTCGCCGGAAAACCACAGTTTTGCGGTACCCGATACCGCTCCGCCCGCACCGCGGCACGGGCCGCCCGGAGTACGCCCTGGTGGGCGGGGGCCTCCCTGGGCGGCGCCGGTCACCGCCCTTCACAGTTTCGGCCGCGCCCGCAACCGACGGCCGCCCGCGCGCCCCGCCCGCGTTGACGTGCCGCGCGGCGCGCGGTCCACTCGTCCCGACGCGCCCGGCAGGGCCCCGCCCCCGACCCCGGCGGCGCCCCGGCACCGCGCCCGGCGCTCCCCCGTGCCCCCCTACGACCCCCGCTGCGGAGGACGCATGCCATCCCCCATCCCCCGCCTCCCCCGGCCGGCCGCCGCGGCGGCCGCCGCGCTGCTCGCCGCCGGCCTGCTGGCCGCCGCGCCCGGCCCGGTGGCCGCCCAGGACGGCCCGCCCGGCCTGGACGAGGCGGTCCGCGCCGCGATGCTCGACGAGCGCGGACCCGCCGCCCGCGAGATGTTCGGGACCCGGTCCCTGAAGGAGCCGCTGGTCGAGCCGGTCGAAGAGGCCGGCGGCTGGGCCTTCGGCACCGCCACGATCCCCGCGCCCGGCGGCGCGCACGCCGCACCGGAGACCGCGCTGTTCGCCGCCCGCGCCGGCGGCGACGGCTGGCGGGTCGGCCTGCACGGCACCGATGCCTTCGCCGGGCTGGTCGCCGACGCGCCCGAGGAGGTCGTCGGCGCCGAGGAGAAGGCGCTGCTGGCGCAGAACCACGCCGCCGGGAAGGACGCCTCCGCGGCCGCCGACACCGGGCTCGGGCTGCCCTGGCGGCAGGGGGTGTCCTGGTGGATGGGCGGCGGCCCGCACGGCAACAGCGGGAGCAGCACGCCCTACAGCTCGGTCGACTTCAACGGCGGCGACGGCCAGGTGCTCGCCGCCGGCCCCGGCCGGGTCTACAAGAGCTGCGTCCGCGCCGGAAGCGCCCTGGTCACCGTGGTGCACCCGAACGGCTACAGCACCTCCTACTACCATATGACCGACCTGACCGGCCTGGCCGACGGCTCGGAGGTGCGCACCGGCACCTACCTGGGCCGGATCGGCAACGAGCTGCCCTGCGGCGGCAGCTCCAGCGGCGCGCACGTGCACCTGTCGCTGCTGCGCGGCGGCTCGCACACCGGCATCGACGGCATGGAGCTGGGCGGCTGGACCTTCCACGCGGCGGCCCGGCCCTACGAGGGCCACGCCACCCGCAACGGGCAGACCGTGGGCCGGGGCGGCCGGCTGGTCAACCACGGCCCGTCCGCACCGCAGGGCCCCACCGGGGTGGTCGACGGCGGATCGAACCCGCGGGTGAACCTGCGCTCCGGGCCGGGGCTGGACCACGAGGTGGTGGGCACCGCGGAGAACGGGACGGTGCTGGCCATCGAGTGCACCGCCCGCGGCGGCACGGTCGAGGGCAACTGGGGCCCCACCGACCTGTGGAACCGGGTCGAGGGCGGCGAGTGGATCAGCGACGGCTTCCTCTACACCGGCAGCGACGACCCGATCGCCCCCGCCTGCGGCTGAGCGGCGCGCGGCCGCACGCGCCGGCCCCGCCCCCCGGGGCGCACCGGGGGCGGGGCCGGCCTCCGCCCGGCCGGCCTGCTCGGGCCTCCGCCTCCCCTGGACGGGGACGGCACGACGGATTACTGTAATCCGCACCTGATCAAAAAATTGACCATGGAGGCCGCCGTGCACCCCTTCCGCAAGGCCGTGGAGGCCGACGACCACGACGCCGTCCACGCCCTGCTCGCCGAGGACGTGGTCTTCACCAGCCCGGTCGCGTTCGCGCCCTACGCCGGCCGGGAGCTCACCGCCGCGATCCTGCGCGCGGTCTCCCGCGTCTTCACCGACTTCCGCTACGTCAAGGAGATGTCCTCCCCCGACGGCCGGGACCACGCCCTGGTCTTCAAGGCCCGGGTCGGCGACCGCGAGATCCAGGGCTGCGACTTCCTGCACACCGACGACCGGGGGCTGATCGACGACTTCACGGTGATGGTCCGCCCGCTGTCGGCCGCCACCGCCCTGGCCGAAGCCATGGGGGACCGGTTCGACCAGATCAGGCGGGAGGCCGGCCTGGAGTGACCTCCTCCGCGGCGAGCGGCGCGGACCGGCCCCGGGCAGGACGCCGAACGGCCCCGGCGCGGATACCGCCCCTCCGCGCACCGGCCCCAGGCGCCGACCGGACCACCGGACGGCCGGCGCGCCGCCGCGGACGGCCCCGGCGACCCGGTCCGCCCCGGCCCCGGGGCCTGGCCGCGCTCCCGCCCGGAGAAGGGGCCCGGCGGCCGGCTACACGGCCGACCGGCCGCCGCCGGCGGCCGCCGGCGGCGGAGCCCGGCACGGGTCCCGCCTGCGGCGAGGGACTCCGTCCCGGGACGGCACCGGGCACAGGCGCACCAGTGCGGCCGCCACCGGTTCCACCCCGCCCTCCGCAGCCCTCCCCCGCACCCGGCCCGCCGGGCCGATGCGCCTACGGGCCGCCGCGCGACCCGCTCCCCGGCGCCCGCTCCGGGCCGGGCGGCCCGGCGAAGGCCTGCGCGATGGGCAGCCACGCCGAGGCGGCCGGGCCGGACGCGGAGAGCGACAGGTCGTCCGGGTGGCGGCGCCGGGTGACCAGCAGGCAGAAGTCCAGGGCCGGCCCGCTCACCCGGTCCTCGGCGCCCTCCGGCCCCCAGGACCAGGTGCCGCCGCCCGGCGCGGCCAGCTCCACCCGGACCGGCACGCCCGGAACCTCCCGGCCGCGCACCGCGAACGCGAACCCCATCGTGCGCACCCCCAGGTGGGCCACGTGCCGCAGGCGCCGCCCCGGGACGCGGACCGCACCGAGCGCATCGGCCACGTCCTGGCCGTGCGCCCACGTCTCCATCAGCCGGGCGGTCGCCATCGACGCCGGCTTCATCGGCGGCCCGAACCACGGCACCCGCTCGTCCGGCGGCGCGGTGCGCAGCGCCCCCCGGACCTCCTCCCGGCCCGCGCGCCACCGCCCCAGCAGCGACGCCGGCCGCTCGCCGGCGCCCTCGGCGGCCCCGCGCTCGACGGCCTCCCCCACCCCGTCCGCCGCCCCCGCCGACCGGCCCCGGAACCCGGCGGGGTCGCGCAGGGCCAGCAGCGACCACCGGTCCGTCCAGGCCAGGTGGGACAGCTGGTGGGCGATGGTCCACCCCTGGGCCGGGGTCGGGACCGCCAGGCCCTCGGCGTCCAGGCCCGCCACCAGCGCGTCCAGCTCGTCGCCCTCGGCCCGCAGGTCCGCGAGGATCCCGCCGAGATCGGCCATCCGGGTGCCCCCTTCGCCTCTCCCCGCTGTGTACCGGCCCCGCCGCCCCCAGGGCAAGGGCCCGCCCCCCGGGGTCACCTCTCGGCGCCGGCCTCCTCGGCGTGCATCCGGGCGACCGCGTCCCGCAGCGCGTCCAGGACCGGCCGGATCAGCGGGTGCCCCTCGGCGCCGCGCCGGGTCGCGGCGAAGACCTTCCGGGTCGCCCGGGCGTCGTCGACCCGGCGGACCGCGACCCCCGCCACGCCGGTGCCGCGCAGCGCCGACCGCGGCACCAGGGCCACGCCCGCCCCCGCCGCGGCCAGCGCGACCACCGCGTGGAAGTCGTCCGAGGCATGCTCGTGGCGCGGCGTGAACCCGACGTACTCGCAGGCCAGGACCGTCACGTCATGGCAGGGGTTGCCCGGGTGCGGACCGATCCACGGCTCGTCGGCCAGATCGGCCAGGCGCACCCGGGGCGAGCCGGCGAGAGGGTGGCCCAGCGGCAGCACCGCGTCGAACGGCTCGGCGTACAGCGGCACCCGGAACAGGCGCCGGTCGTCGGCGGCCGGCGCCCCCCGGTACTCCACCGCCACCGCCAGGTCGGCCTTGCCGTCCAGGACCATCGGCAGGCTCTCGTCGCCCTCCGCGTCGCGGACCCGGACCCGGATGTCCGGGGCGGTGCGCGCCAGCTCCGCGATGGCCGGGGCCAGCACCTGGGTGATGCCGGTGGCGAAGGAGGCGACGGTCAGCCACCCCGCGTCGCCGGAGGCGTAGGCCGCCAGCTCGGCGTCGGCCCGCTCCAGCTGGGCCAGGACCTCGTTGGCGTGCACCAGCAGGATCTCGCCGGCGGGGGTGAGCCGGACGCCCCGCCCGTTGCGCTCCAGCAGCCGGTGGCCGGTCTCGGTCTCCAGCGCGGCCAGCTGCTGGGAGACCGCGGAGGGGCTGAGGTACAGCGCGGCGGCCGCGGCGGTCACCGTGCGGTGGTCCGCCACGGCCCGCAGCACCCGCAGCCGCCGCGCGTCGATCACCTGGTCATCCTGCCAGAGCGGCGCCGTCCAGGGCCTCGCGCGCGGCGACGAAGGCGTCCACCGCCTTGTCCACGTCGGCGGCGGAGTGCGCGGCGGAGAGCTGCACCCGGATCCGGGCCCGGCCGTGCGGGACGACCGGGTAGGAGAACCCGATCGCGTACACGCCCTGCTCCAGCAGGAGCTCGGCCATCCGCCCCGCCCGGGCCGCGTCGCCGATCATGACCGGGGTGATCGGGTGGTCTCCGGGCAGGATGTCGAACCCGGCCCCGGCCATCCGGGACCGGAACAGCGCGGTGTTGTCGGCGAGGCGGCGGCGCAGCTCCGCGCCGAGCCCGCCCTCGCCGGAACCGATCAGGTCCAGGACCTTGAGCGAGGCGGCGGCGATGACCGGCGCCAGGGAGTTGGAGAACAGGTAGGGCCGGGAGCGCTGGCGCAGCAGCGCGGCGATCTCGGCGCGGGCGGCGACGTAGCCGCCGGACGCCCCGCCCAGCGCCTTGCCCAGGGTGCCGGTCACCACGTCGACGCGGTCGATGACGCCGTGCAGCTCGGGGGTGCCGCGGCCGCCGGGGCCGACGAAGCCCACCGCGTGCGAGTCGTCCACCATCACCATGGCGCCGTGGGCCTCGGCCAGGTCGCAGATCTCGCGCAGCGGGGCGACGTGGCCGTCCATGGAGAACACGCCGTCGGTGACGATCAGCCGGCGGCGGGCGTCCGCGGACTCCTTGAGCCGGGCCTCCAGCTCGGCCATGTCCCGGTTGGCGTAGCGGTACCGGCGCGCCTTGGACAGCCGGATCCCGTCGATGATGCTGGCGTGGTTGAGCGCGTCGGAGATGACCGCGTCCTGCTCGCCCAGGAGCGTCTCGAAGACGCCGCCGTTGGCGTCGAAGCAGGACGAGTACAGGACGGTGTCCTCGGCGCCGAGGAACGCGGAGAGCCGGTCCTCCAGCTCCTTGTGCACCTCCTGGGTGCCGCAGATGAACCGGACCGAGGCCATCCCGTAGCCCCACCGGTCCAGCGCGCCCTTGGCGGCCGCGACGACCTCGGGGTGGTCGGCCAGGCCGAGGTAGTTGTTGGCGCAGAAGTTCAGCACCTCACCGGGGCGGCCGCCCCCGGTGACGGTCACGGCGGCGCTCTGCGGGGTGCCGATCACCCGCTCGGGCTTGTGCAGCCCGGCGGCGGCGATCTCGTCCAGCGTGGCGCGCAGGTCGTCGCGGACGGAGTCGAACATGGCGGTGGCCTCCCAGGTAGGCGTGCGAAGAGCGGTCAGGCGGTCCAGTCGAGGATGACCTTGCCGCAGCGTCCCCCTGCGGCGTCGTCGAAGGCCGCGTCGAAGTCCCGGTAGGGGTAGCGGCCGGTGATCACCGGGGCGAGGTCCAGGCCGCGCTCCAGCAGCACCGACATCGCGTACCAGGTCTCGAACATCTCCCGGCCGTAGATCCCCTTGAGGGTGATCATCGAGGTGACGACGCGGGCGAAGTCCACCTCGAAGTCCCCGGCGGGCAGGCCGAGCATCGCGATCCGGCCGCCGTGGGTCATGTTGGCGATCATCTCCCGCAGCGCCTCGGGGCGGCCGGACATCTCCAGGCCGACGTCGAAGCCCTCGCGCAGCCCGAGCCGGCGCTGCCCCTGCCCGACGGTGTCCTCGGCGACGTTGATCGCGAGGTCGGCGCCGACGCCGCGGGCCAGCTCCAACCGGTACTCGCTGACGTCGGTGACGACGACGTTGCGCGCGCCGGCGTGCCGGGCCACCGCGGCGGCCATGATCCCGATCGGCCCGGCGCCGGTGATCAGCACGTCCTCCCCGACCAGCGGGAAGGAGAGCGCGGTGTGCACGGCGTTGCCGAACGGGTCGAAGATCGCCGCGATGTCGGGGTCGACCGGGGAGCGGTGCACCCAGACGTTGGAGGCGGGCAGCGCCACGTACTCGGCGAAGGCGCCGTCCCGGCCCACGCCGAGGCCGACCGTGCTGCGGCACAGGTGGCGCCGGCCGGCCTGGCAGTTGCGGCACTTCCCGCACACCAGGTGGCCCTCGCCGCTGACCAGGTCGCCCACCGCGATGTCGGCGACGCCCGGAGCGGTCTCCACGACCTCCCCGGCGAACTCGTGGCCGAGGACCAGCGGGGCGCGCACGGCCTGCCGCGCCCACGCGTCGTAGTCCCGGATGTGCAGGTCGGTGCCGCAGATGCCGGTGCGCAGCACCCGGATGAGCACCTCGCCGGGGCCGATGGACGGCTCGGGCACGTCCATCAGCCGCAGACCGGGCTCTGCCTTGTCCTTGACGATCGCCTTCACAGCTGTGTCCTGACGGTGCGACGGGCGGTGGACGCCGGCCGCGGGCCGGGCGCGCGAACGGCGCCCGCGGGCGGACCGGGCCCGGTGTGCGGCAGCGGCGGCCGCACCGGGCACCGACCAATCTGCACCGCCGCGGGCGCGCCGGTCCATCGCGGTTTTCTTCAGCGCGCCCACAGCTTGGCTTCACGGTCCGCCGCGGCGGGCATGGTTCCGGCCCCGGCGGGGCATTCCTCTACCGACACAACCGCGGTGCCCCAGGCAGTGAGGAGAGACGTGTCGATTCTGCAGCCCGCCATGAAGCGGATCCGGCTCGACGTTCCGGACGCCCCCGAGTTCAGCGAGGTCCGCGACCTGGACGGCTCCTTCGCCGAGGTCGCCGACCCCAGGGACCGCTACCGCTACAAGCGCGGCGGCCGCACGGTGGTGTTCGAAGCCACCGGCGAGTCGCTCACCGAGGAGGGTGCGCAGGTCGCGGTGTTCACCGCGGTGCGCGTCACCAGCTGATGCGCGGCCCCGGCCCGCACCGGGGTCCACCGGTGCGGGCCGGGGAGCGCCACCCGGGTCAGCGGTCCTCGATGCCCCACAGGACCGACTCGGTGGAGTTGCCGAAGACCGCGCCGAAGACCGCCTGCTCCGGCGGGGAGCCCGCGTCGGCGGGCCCGAAGGACGCGGCGGTGGAAGCGTCCAGGCCGCCCCCGGCCGCGCGGACCGACCACACCGCGCCGCTGTAGCCGTTCTCACCGGGGGCGGAGGCCGCGAGGCCGGCGAGGCCGTCGCCGTCCGCGTCGAGCAGCCGCACGGCCGCCCCGAACAGGTCGCCCGCCTCCGCGACACCGGGGACCCCCGCGGTGGCCTGGTTGAACGCCTGCGCACCGGCGCCGGTCAGGCCGGACTCCGAGCCGTAGAGCACGACGGCGGCGCCGGCCTTCGCCTCACCGCCGATCGCCTCGCCGGGGACCCCGGCGGCCAGGTCGTCGCGGCCGTCGCCGTCGACGTCCCCGGCGGCCAGCGCGGCACCGAACAGGTCGCCCTTCTCGTGCGCCCCGGGGACGCCCGGAGTCGCCTGGGTGAACTCGGCGGTGCGGGTGCCGGGGCCCTCGGGGGTCCCGTAGACCACGCGGACGACGCCCGCGTCGGTCCACGGCCCCTCGACGACGCCGCCCGGCGCCTCGCGGTAGGCGAGGTCGCCGCGGCCGTCGCCGTCGAAGTCGCCGATCACCGCGCTCAGCGCCTCGGGGACCTCGGCCTCCTCGCGGGTGAGGCCGTCCGCGCCGCCGGCGAGGAACAGGCCCGGCCGGGCCCCCTCCTCCATCGACCGGATGGCGACCAGGTCGTCCGCGCCGTCACCGGTCACGTCCCCGGCCGCGAGGGCGAAGACGTCCCAGTCGCTGCCGCCCAGGTCCACCTTCCGGGCCCCGGCGGGCTCGCCGTCCCGGGTGAACGGGCCCAGCAGCAGCGAGCTCTCCGCGCCCCGCATGTACTCGGTGAAGACGAGGTCGGAGGCGCCGTCCCCGTCGAAGTCGCCGCCGGCCAGGTGGTGGGCCCGGCCCAGCAGGACCGCTCCGTCGCCGCTCAGGCCGGCGCCCTCCGCGCCCCACAGCGCCGTGACCGTGTCCGCCCCGCCCGTCTGCACGGCCAGGTCGGTGACGCCGTCGCCGTCCAGGTCCCGGGCGGCGATGTGGGAGCCGAACCGCCGGCCGGGCTCGGGGTCGCCCGGCACCCCGGGGGTGCTCTGGTCGATCACCGTCGCGCCGGCCGGGTCCAGGCCCTCGGCCGACCCGTAGACGACCGTCACGTAGCCCGTGTCGCCGCCGCCCTCGGGGGCCCCGACCGCGAGGTCGCCGTACCCGTCCCCGTTGAAGTCCTCGCGGACCTCCGCCCGCTCACCGGGCGCGGCGGGCGACGGCGCGCTCAGCGCCCACGCCGGCCCCGCCGCGGAGACCCCCGCGAGGATCCCCGCACCGAGCACTCCGGCCCCGGCCGCGGCAGCGGCCTTCCGTCCTTTATGCAATTCTTCTCCGACCATAGGGGGTTTCGTGGTCCCCGGAGCGGCCCACCGGACGGCGGACCGGCCCCGCACAGACCGTTAGGACGCCCCCCGCCCCCGCCCGGTTCACCGCCCGGAGCCGCGAGCGCACACTCCGAAGCATCCCCCCAGGTGAGAACGGCCGACCGGAACACCGCGCCCTACCCCGGACCATCGGTCGGGGGCACGCCGCACAGGCGGCCTCCGGCAGCGGCGGAGACGCGAGAGGCCCCGCGCCCCCGTCCCCTGTTCCAGCGCCGGGCCGCCGCCCCACTTCCCCGTTGATCTTGGCGTTGCGGGGAGGTCCGCTGCCGAGAACTCCGGGCGGCCGCCGGGCAGAGCGGCCGGCGCCCCTCCCGTGCGGCTCAGTCCTCCAGGAACGCCTCGAAGGCCAGGGCCAGCTCCAGTTCCAGGCGGCCGCGGCCGACCAGCCCGCGGCCGGAGAGGCGCTCGGCGGTCCGCAGCCGGGTGCGCAGCGTGTTGCGGTGCACGTCCAGGGCGCGGGCCGCCGACTCCACCCCGCCGTGCTCGAAATAGGCGCGCAGCGACGGCACCAGCTCGGTGCCGTTGCGCGCGTCGTGCTCGCGCAGCCGCCCCAGGACCGAGGCGACGAACTCGTCCGCCTCGCCGCCCAGCGAGCGGCCGATCCGGGCCAGCGGGTCGGCGTCCTCGACGTGCCGGTACCCGGGGCCCGCCGCGGCCTCCCTGCGCGCCCGGCGCACCGCCGCGCGCAACCCCTCCGGGCCGCGCGCCGAGCAGCCGCCGCACGCCGGCGGCGCCCCCTCCGCCCCGCCCAGGGCGCGCAGCAGGGCGCCCCCGGCCCGGCGCCGCCCGCGCGCCGGGAACACCACCGCCAGCGCGTCGCCGACCGGCGCGGCCGCCACCGCCTCCGCCGCCCCGGCGTCGCCCAGCACCTCGGGAAGCACATCGGCCACCGCGTCCATCAGCGCCTCCGGGCGGGAGGCGGGCAGCACCGCGACCTCCAGCGGCGGCGCGGGCAGCGGCGGCACCGGGACCCGGTCGCCGCGGAGCAGCGCGGCCAAGGCGCGCGACCGCTCCCGCAGCCGCACCCGGCGGGCCTGGGCCGCCGCGTGCAGCTCGGCGGCGAGCAGGGTCGCGGCGTGGTTGGCCAGCATGCGGGCGTGCACCGGGACCGGCCCCGGGCAGCGCAGCGCGAGCCGGAACGCCCCGGGCGCGGCCAGGTCCTGCACCAGCACCGTGGCGCCCCCGCCCTCCGGCCGCTCCCCGCCGTCCCGGACCCGGGCGGCGGTCTCCGCCCCGCTCAACCGCCCGAGCGGCGCACCGGGGCCGGCCGCGCCCCCGCCCGGATCCGGTACGGCAGGCCCCGCACCGGGACGGGCGGCCGCCTCGTCCTCCGCTCCCCCGGGCCGGGCGGTGGAGGGGCCCGGGCCGGCGGCCTCCGCCGCACCGGGGCCGGCCGACCGGTCGGCCCCACCGGTCGCGCCCATCGCCGGACGGGCACCCGCGCCCCTTTCCCCGGCGCCCGCACCGCCGGAGGCGGGCCGCCCTTCTCCCGGAAGGCCCCCATCCGGACCGGAGCCGCCCCCTGGAGCCGCACCGGACCCGGCGGCCGCCTCCTCCCCGCCCCGGGCCAGAGCGGCGCAGGGGCCCGGAGCAGCGGTGTCCGGCGCGTCCACCGCGCCGGGGTCCGGGACGAGGCGTTCCCGCTCCGGAGCCGCACCGCTCCCGGCGGCCCCTTCCTCCCCCGGCGACCCGGGGCCTCCGCCGCCGGGCCGTGCGGCCGCGTCCGCACCGGGGCGGGCGACCGGGCCCTCCGCCCTCTGCGCCTGTACGCCCCTCCTGCCCGGGGCGGGCTCCGGACCGCCGTCCACCCCACCGGGCGCGGCGGGCTCCCGCTCCCCGGCCGGGCCGGCGCCGCTGCGGCCGCGCGCCTCCCGGGGCCCGGAGGCGGAACGCCGCGCGCCCCCTCCCCCCGCGGAGCCCCCGGGGCCGTCGGGAGCCGGCCGCGGAGAGGCGGCTCCGCCGTCGGGAGCCGGCGGGAGAGGGGCGGCGCCGGCCGGCGGGGCCGCCGCCTCCGGCGGGGAGCCCGGCCGCACCGGCTCTCCGCCCGAAGGCGGTCCGAGGGCCGCCTCCCCCGGGACGGCCCCCGCTCCCTCGAAGAGCGCGGGCGCCCCGGGCCGGACGGGGGCGGCCGGGCCGGGGGCGTCCTCATCGGGGAGGATGACCACGCCGCGCGGGCGGCGGTCGGCCGGGGACGGGCCCAGGCGGGTGTGCCAGGGGCGGGCCGCACCGGAGGCCTCGCGGACCACCCCCCACCCGTCCGCCAGCGCCGCCTCGCCCCCGGTGGCCCCGGCCAGCTCGCGCAGGACCGCCGCCGCACCGCCGGACAGCGCCGCCCGCGCCATCGCGTCCTGGGCCGCCAGCACCCGGTGCTGGGCCGCCAGCCGGGCCCGGGCGTGCAGGTCCGCCACGGCCTCCACCACCGCCACGAACGGGGTCCGCCCCTCCACCACCAGCAGCGGCAGCCCCACCGCGTCGGCCTCGGCCGCCACCTCCGCCGGAACCTCCCGCAGCCAGGTCCCCGGAGCGAAGCCCAGGCCCACGCAGCCGGCCCCGCGCAGCCGGCGCACGTACCCGCGCCGCTCCTCCGCCGACTCCGGCAGCCCCAGCCCGACCGTCAGCACCAGCTCACCGCCGCGCAGCCACTCCACCGGGTCGGCCAGCTCGATCACGTGCGCCCAGCGCACCTCGCCGCCCAGCCCGGAGCGGCCCGCCACCACCCGCACCTGCAGGCCCGGAGACCGGACGACGTCCTCCACCGTGATGGGCATCGCGCACCCCGCCCTCGGCCGCCACCGCGCGGCCGCTGTGCACCGCGCACAGCGATCACGGAACCGACGGTGCGATCCGACCTTCATTGTGCGGCCGAACCGTGTCTACTGTCACACCGATCCCCCGGCGAACCGCAGGCGGCCGCCCACCACCAGGCGGTTCGTCCGGCCCATGTTTGGAGCGACCGTGACACAGCCAGCCACCGGAACCGGCCCGCACCCCGCGCGCGCCGCGACCGCCAGCTTCATCGGCACCACCATCGAGTGGTTCGACTTCTACATCTACGCCACCGCATCGGCGCTGGTCTTCGCCCACATCTTCTTCCCCGTCGGCACCGACCCGATGATCGGGCTGATGGCCTCCTTCGCCACCTTCTCCGTCGGGTTCTTCGCCCGGCCGCTCGGCGGCATCGTCTTCGGCCACTTCGGCGACCGGGTCGGCCGCAAGTCCGCGCTGGTCACCACCCTGGTCATGATGGGCCTGGCCACCTTCTGCGTCGGCCTGCTGCCCACCTACGAGCAGGCCGGCCTCCTCGCGCCGCTGCTGCTGGTCGCGCTCCGCTTCATCCAGGGCATCGCCGTCGGCGGCGAATGGGGCGGCGCGGTGCTGATGGCCGTCGAGCACGCCCCCGAGGGCCGCAAGACCTTCTTCGGCTCCTTCGCCCAGCTCGGCAACCCCGCCGGGGCGCTGCTGGCCAGCGGCTCCTTCACCCTCATCTCCGCGATCGGCGGGGACGCCCTGCACACCTGGGCCTGGCGCCTGCCGTTCCTCGCCTCCATCGTCCTGGTCGCCGTCGGCCTGCTGATCCGGCTCAAGATCGAGGAGTCCCCGGTCTTCGCCGCCGCGCACACCGAGAAGCCGGCCGGAACCCCGGAGGAGGCGCCGCTGCGCGAGGCGCTCCGCACCGCCTGGCGCCCCATGCTGCTCGGCCTGGGCATCCTGCCCGTCGCGGTCGGCGGCTACTACATCGTCACCACGTTCCTCCAGGCCTACGCCACCACCGAGGCCGGCGTCGCCGAGCAGACCATCCTGAGCGCGCTCACCTTCGCCGCCTTCATCGAACTCCTCGCCACCCCCGCCGTGTCCTGGCTGGGCGACCGGTACGGCGCGGCCCGCGTGATCACCGCCGGACTGCTCGCCGTCGCACTGCTCGCCGTCCCCCAGTTCCTCGCCATGGGCTGGGGCACCGCGGCCGTCTTCCTCTCCCTGGGCGCGATGCGCCTGGTCCTCGCCGCCACCTACGGCCCCATCGCGCACGTGCTGGCGCAGATGTTCCCGCCCCGGGTCCGCTACACCGGCGTGTCCATCTCCTACCAGGTGGCGGGCGCCCTCTTCGGCGGCCTCGCCCCGCTCGCCTGCACCGCGCTGCTCGCCGCGACCGGCAGCGTCTACCCGGTCGCCGGCCTGCTCATCGCGATGGCCCTGACCAGCATCGCCTGCCTGCGCAAGGCCCCGGCCCACCGCGACGGGGCCGGCGTCCCCGCCGCCGCCTGACCCCGACCGCACCACCCGACCGCGCGGGCCCCGGCCCGCACCCGAGCCACCAGGAGGCCCCTCCCATGTCCGCCCTGCTCATCCGGAACGCCAAGGTCCTCACCATGGACGACGCCCGGCCCCGCGCCGAGGCGGTGGCGCTCGCCCACGGCCGGGTGGCCGCCGTCGGCGGCGAGGCGGAGGCGGCCGCCGCCGCGGGCCCCGGCGCCCAGGTGATCGACGCCGGCGGGCGCACCGTGCTCCCCGGCTTCATCGACCCGCACAACCACCTGCTGTCCACCGCGGAATCGCTGGCCGCCGTGGACGCCGGCTACCCCGCGGTGGGCAGCGTCGCCGACCTGGTCGCCGCCATCGCCGAAGAGGCCCTGCGCACCCCGGCCGGCCAGTGGATCCGCGCCTTCGGCATGGACGACGCCAAGTACCCCGAAGGGCGCCCCACCCGGCGGCTGCTGGACGAGGCCACCACCGAGCACCCGGTGATCATCTACCACGTATCCGGCCACCAGGCCGTCGTCAACACCGAGGCGCTGCGGCTGGCCGGGATCTCCGAGGACGCCGCCGACCCGGCCGGCGGCGCGCTCCTGCGCGACGAGGGCGGCCGGCTCACCGGCATGGTGCTCGACTCCGCCATGGAACTGCTCCTGCCGCTCGCCGTCGACGTCGGCTGCCACGGCCCCAACTTCCACACCGACCTCCCCGCCGACCAGCTGCTCGGCTGGCTGGAGGCGGCCCGCACCCCCTACCTCGCCGCCGGCCTGACCACCGTGTGCGACCCCCAGGTCTCCCGGCGCGAGCTCCGCGTCTACCGCGCCGCGCACGCCGCCGGCATGCTCCCGCTGCGCACCGTCGGCATGCCCCTCTCCCACCAGCTCGACGAGCTCACCGCGATCGGCCTGGCCGGCCCGTTCGGCGACGACCGGCTGCGCCTGGGCGCGATGAAGTTCTACTGCGACGGCACCCTGCTCGGCGGCACCGCCTCCTTCTCCACCCCCTACGGCGAGCGGGGCCAGTTCCCCGGCAGCCTGTACTGGGCCCCGGAGAAGCTGGCCGCCCTGGTCGCCCGCGCCGCCGGCGAGGGCTGGCAGGTCGCGATCCACACCCAGGGCGACGCCGCGATGGAGCACACCCTGGCCGCCATCGCCGCCGCCGCGAAGGCGGGCGGGCCCGACCCCCGGCCGCGCATCGAGCACTGCGGCCACCCCACCCCCGAGCAGGTCAAGCGGTTCACCGACTACGGGGTCATCCCGGTCAACCAGCCCAACTTCCTGCACGACAGCGGCGGCGACTTCCTGCGCCGGCTGGGCCCGCGGGCGCACCGCCTGCAGCCGATGCGCGAAGAGCTGGACCTGGGGCTGCGCCCCGCGCTGTCCAGCGACTCCTTCGTGTCCAGCCTGCGCCCGATGGACACCATCGCCAACGCGGTCCGCCGCCGCACCCGCGAAGGCGAGGAGATCGGCGCCGACCAGGCCGTCACCCTGTACGAGGCGCTGCGCGCGCACACCCTGGACGCCGCGCACGCCCTGGGCATGGAGGACAGGATCGGGTCCCTGGCCCCCGGCCGCCTCGCCGACGCGGTCGTCCTCGACCAGGACGTCGAGGCCCTCCCGCACGACCGCCTCGCCGAGGTCTCCGCCCTGGTCACCGTCTTGGACGGGCGGATCGCCCACGACGCCCGCGGCTGACCGGCCGGCGCGGCGCACCGGCCTCCGGGGAGGCGGCCGTCCCCGCCTCCCCGGAGCACCGGCCCGGCCCCGGAGCACCCCGGGGCCGGGCCGGCCCGCGGGCCCCATGTCCGGATCCGCGGGGTCCGGGTCCCGAAGGACGGTTCCCTTCGGCGCCCGCCCCCGGAAGGCTCGGAGCCGGAGCAGGCCGCGCGCCCGCGCGGCCCCGACGCCGACCAGGAAAGAGGGCCACCGCGATGAGCACCGGAACCACGGAGATCTCCGGGGTCGCCGTCCCCGACACGAAACTGGCCGCCGAAGCCACCGAGCTGGTCCGGGACACCACCGAGGAGCTGATCTACCACCACTCCCGGCGGGTCTACTGGTTCGGCGCCCTGCGCGGGCGCCGCCGCGGCCTCGACCCCGACCCCGAGCTGCTCTACATCGGCGCGATGTTCCACGACCTCGGCCTCGGCGAGCGGTTCCACGGCAGCGGCCGCCGCTTCGAGGTCGACGGCGCCGACGAGGCCCGCGCCTTCCTCCGCTCGCACGGCGTCCCCGAGGACGGCGTGCGCCGGGTGTGGACCGCGATCGCACTGCACACCACCCCCGGCGTCCCGCAGTACATGGAGCCCGAGGTCGCCCTGGTCACCGCCGGAGTCGAGTACGACGTCCTGGGGCTGGACCACGACGAGCTGAGCGCCGCGGAGCGGGACGCGGTCACCGCCCTGCACCCGCGCCCCGACTTCAAGCGGCGGATCCTGCACGCCTTCGCCGAGGGCGTCGCCCCCAAGCCGGAGACGACCTTCGGCAACGTCAAGGCCGACGTGCTGGCGCACTACCGGCCCGGCTTCCGGCGCGGCGACTTCGTCGAGACGGTCCTCTCCTCGCCCTGGCCGGAGTGACCGGCCGCTCACCCGCCCCCGGGGCGCGGCCCGGCCGGCCTGCGGCGCAGCGGCAGCCGCCTGCGGTAGACCAGGCAGCGCCACGCCCACTCCAGCGGCCCGGCCCGGAACCCGCGCAGCCACAGCGGCGCCGCCACCGCCACCACCGCGAAGTAGCCGAACGCCGCGGTGAGCTGCCAGGCCACGGTGACCCGGCCGTCGAAGGGCAGCAGCACCGCCAGGAACAGCGCGGTGCTCAGCAGGTAGACGGTGAGGCTCATCCGGCCGAGCGGCACCAGCGCGCCCAGCAGCCGCGCGGCGGTGCGGCCGCGCCGCATCGGCCACCACACCAGGCCGAAGTAGAACAGGCCGCCGCCCAGGCCGGTCACGGTGCCGGCCAGCGCGATCAGCGCGGTGGACGCCGGGACGGGCGGCTCCGGGATCCCGTCGGCGCTCAGGACCGGGGGGAGCAGCGCGTCGCCCAGGAGCATCAGCCCGGCCCCGGCGATCTGGCCGGCCGGCCCCGCCCCGACCAGGGCGGCGGGCAGCCGGGCGGGCCGGGCCGGCCAGATGCCGGCGCAGAAGAACCCGAGCGTCTGCGGGACGGTCACGGCGAAGACCGCGAGCTCCCGGCTCCACGGCCAGTACGCCTCGACGAGCGGGGGCACCGCGAACAGCGCGGCCGCCGCCGCGGCCCGGGGGGCGGAGGGACTCTTCTCTTCTCCCCTCTCGTCGTTAAGTCCGATTTACGCCTTTACGGGGTAGATTCGGGGTTCTGCGAAGCCTGTCCGCCGACCGCTCGGACGGCTCCCGGCCGCCCGGCGCTCCCGCAGGTCGGAGCGGCCGCGCCGGAAAAATCCGTGGCCGGTCCGCGGCCGCCGCCCGTAGAATCGCCGACGTGGCGACCGCCACCGCCGTGAAAGGACCCCATGCCCGATTCGCATCCGTCAGAGCCCGCCGCCCCCTTCGAGGAGGACTACAACGGCCTTCAGGAGGACCTGGCCGACCGCCTGGCGCTGCGCCGCGTACCCGGACTGTCCACCGAGCGCGAGGACGTCGCCTCGGTGGAGAACCGCAAGGTCCGGCTGGAGCGGGTCGTCCTGGTCGGCGTCTGGCCGTCCGGCGGTCAGAGCGACGCCGACCTGTCCATGCAGGAGCTGGCCGCGCTCGCCGAGACCGCCGGGGCCGAGGTCGTGGAGGGCGTGGTCCAGCGCCGTTCCAAGCCCGACCCGGCCACCTACATCGGCTCCGGGAAGGCCGCCGAGCTGCGCGACATCGTGGAGGCCACCGGCGCCGACACCGTGGTGTGCGACGGCGAGCTCTCCTCCGCCCAGATCGTCCACCTGGAGGACGCGGTCCAGGCCAAGGTGGTCGACCGGACCGCGCTCATCCTGGACATCTTCGCCCAGCACGCCAAGTCCAAGGAGGGCCGCGCCCAGGTCTCCCTGGCGCAGATGGAGTACATGCTCCCCCGGCTGCGCGGCTGGGGCCGGTCGCTCTCCCGCCAGGCCGGCGGGAGCGGCGGCGGGGGCGGCATGGCCACCCGCGGCCCCGGTGAGACCAAGCTGGAGACCGACCGCCGCCGGATCCAGGAGAAGATGGCCAAGGCGCGCGCCGAGATCGCCGAGCTCCAGGCGCGCCGGGACGTCAAGCGGCAGGAGCGCCGGCGCCGCGAGGTGCCCGCCGTCGCCCTGGCCGGATACACCAACGCCGGCAAGTCCAGCCTGCTCAACCGGCTCACCGGCGCCGGGGTGCTGGTGCAGGACGCCCTGTTCGCCACCCTCGACCCCACGGTGCGCCGGGCCCGCACCCCGGGCGGCCGGGACGTCACCCTGGCCGACACCGTCGGCTTCGTCCGGCACCTGCCGCACCAGCTGGTCGCCGCCTTCCGCTCCACCCTGGACGAGGTGGCCGACGCCGACCTGGTGCTGCACGTGGTGGACGCCTCCCAGGACGACCCGGAGGGCCGGATCGCCGCGGTCCGCGAGGTCTTCACCGAGCTGGGCGCGGAGAAGCTCCCCGAGGTGCTGGTGGTCAACAAGGCCGACGCCGCCGACCCGGCCGAGGTCGAGCGGCTGCTGGCGAGCGCGCCGCGCTCCGTCGCGGTCTCCGCGCGCACCGGAGCCGGGATCGACGAGCTGCTCGCCCTGGTCGACGAGGCGCTGCCCCGGCCGGAGGTGCGGGTCCGCGCCGAGGTGCCCTACTCCCGGGGCGACCTGGTCTCCCGGGTGCACTCCGAAGGCCTGATCGGCGGCCTGGAGCAGAACGAGCGCGGCACCCTGCTCAGCGCCGAGGTCCACCCCGAGCTGGCCGCCGCCCTGGCCCCGTTCGCCGTGCCGGAGCCCGCGGAGGGCCGCCCGGCCGCCGGCTGAGGACGCTCCGCGAGGCCCCGCCGGCACCGCCGCCGACGGGGCCTCGCCCGTGAGCGGGCCCGTTCCGGTGCGCGCGGCGGCGGGAGGAACCGCCGCCCCGGGGTCCGGCGCACGCCGCCGCAGGCGGGGCAGGCGCGGAGGGGAGAATCCGGCGGGCCTCCGCCGGTCCCCTTCCCGCTCCGGACCGCCGACCCGCTCCGCGCGGGTGGCCCGGAGCGTCCGCTCCGGCCGATGCCGGGGCGGCTACTCCGCTCTCGGCGACGAGCTCCGCTTCAGGCGGTGGCCGACGGCGAGGGGCGCCCCGCCCTGCCGTACCCGGCGGGCCGCGCGGAGAGCGGGCCCGACCACGGCCTCCTCTCCGACACCCCCGATTTCACCTGCAAGAACGGCGGGATGTGCTGCAACCCGTCGATGGTGGACCAGATCAGCGTGCCGATCGCCATCGACCTCCGGGCGCCCGCGAGCAGAGCACCGGCCTGTTCGCCGATGGGGCCGGGACGATGGGGCCGGGACGCGACCTTCGCCCTGCATCGAGGACCCGGCACCGGTCTCGGTGACCGTCGCCCCGGACACGGAGGAGGGGGCGCCCGGCCGGGCGCCCCCTCACTCCCCTGCACATCCGGCACCGGCCGGGACGCCGCGGCCGGTGCGGGCCGCGGGTGCCGAGGGGGGAAGGCCGGTGCGGGCCGCTGCCGCCGTCAGCCCTGGCTGCGGGAGGCCCGGCCGTCCCGGCCGGTGCCGTCCCCGGCTCCGCCCGGCGGGAGCGCCTGCGGGGCGGCGGTCCGGGCCGGCTGCCGCGCCTCCTGGGCGCCGTCCTCCTCGGGCGCGTCGTTCTCGTCGGCGAGGCCCTTGGCCTCGGCCTTCAGGATCCGGGCGCTGCGGCCCAGGGAGCGCGCCAGGGCGGGGAGCCTGCTCGCCCCGAAGACCAGCAGAGCGATCAGGAGGAGCAGCAGAAGCTCTCGTCCACCGATTCCCATGTCCTACCCCTCTCGACGGTGCCTCTTGCACCGTCGAGGATACGCCCGCCCCCGCCTGCGCTCCCCGCGCCCCTGACCTGGTGCGGGGCGGCGCCTGCGGGGCCCGCGGGCGGCGGCGCTCACCGCCCGAGCGCCGCGGCCTCCTCTTCCTCCACCGTGCGGTTCCACTCGGCCTTGGAGGACTGCCAGGCGTCCTCGTTGCGGCCCAGGCGCCAGTAGCCGGAGATGGAGAGCCGCTCCCGGGGGACCTCGCGCTCGACCCGGAGCAGCCGGCGCAGCTCCTTGACGAAGCCGGCCTCCCCGTGCACGAACGCCTGGACCTCCCCGGCGGGGAAGTCGAGGCCGCGGACGGCCTCCACCAGCGCCTCGCCGACGCGCCGCCCGCCCCGGTGCACCCAGTGCACCCGGACGCCGCCGTGCGCGGCGAGCTTCTGCTCCTCCTCGGGCCCGGCGACCTCGATGAAGACGTGCGCCTCGCGGCCCTCGGGCAGCCGCTCCACCGAGGCGGCGATGGCGGGCAGCGCGCTCTCGTCCCCGGCCAGCAGGTGCCAGTCGGCCTCCGCACCGGGGGCGTAGGCGCCGCCGGGGCCGAGCATCCTGATCCGGTCGCCGGGGCGGGCCGCGCTCGCCCACGGCCCGGCCAGCCCGGTGTCGCCGTGGTGCACGAAGTCGATGGTGAGCTCGCGCGCCCCGGGGTCCCAGGCGCGCACGGTGTAGGTGCGGGTGACCGGCCACTGCTCGCGGGGCAGGTCGCGCCGGACCGCCTCCAGGTCGAAGGGCTCGGGGTAGACCGCTCCGGGCGGGGGGAAGAGCAGCTTCACGTAGTGGTCGGTGTACTCCCCCGCCTCGAAGGCGTCCAGCCCGTCGCCGCCGAGGACGATCCGGACCATGTGCGGGGTGATCCGCTCGGCGACCACCACCCGACCGGTGTGGACCTTCTTCTTGCGCTGCTCCGGCACGGTGTCCCCCTTGGCGTGTACGGGTGCCGTCCGGCCTCCGCGGCCGAATGGTTAGGTGAGGCTAACCGAAACGCTAGAGCACCTCGGGGTGCGGGGCAAACCCGTCCCGCCCGGCGCCGCCGCCCCCGCTTCCGGTCCGGTTCCCCCGGCCGCGGGCGGAGAGCGGTCCGGCCGGCCGCGCGGGGTCAGCCCCGGCCGCCGCCGGTGACCCGGTCGAGCCAGGTGAGCAGGGCGGAGACGACCTCGTCCCGGTTGGTCTCGTTGAACAGCTCGTGCCGGGCGCCGGGGTAGGTGCGGTAGGTGAGGTCCGCGACGCCGGCCCGGCGGTACCGCTCGACCAGCTCGTCGCTGAACTCCAGGCCGCGGTTGAGCGAGTCCGCCTCGCCGACCAGCACGTACAGCGGCGGCGCCGCGGGGAGCGCCGGCGGGCCGGCCAGCCGCTCGGTGGCCGCCGCGTACAGGTCGAGCATCGCCTGCCCGTCCAGGCCGAAGCCGCAGAGCGGGTCGGCGAGGAAGGCGTCGACCCGGGCCTCGTCCCGGCTCAGCCAGTCGGCCGGGGTCCGGGCCGGCTCGAAGGGGGCGTTGAAGACCTCGGCGGCCCCGCCCGGGCCGATGACCTCGACCAGGTGGCCGATGAGCAGGTCCACGGCGGCGGTGCCGGAGAGCACCGCGCCGTCCACCGCGCCCGCGTGGTCGAGCAGGTACTGCTGGAGCGCGAAGGAGCCCATGCTGTGGCCCAGCACCACCAGCGGCGCCCCGGGGTGCCGCCCGCGGATCTCCTCGCTCAGCGCCGCCATGTCGCCGACCAGCCGGTTCCAGCCGTCCTCGCCGAGCACTCCCGGTCCGGCGTGCATGGTGCGCCCGTGGCCCCGGTGGTCGTTGGCGTAGACGGCGTAGCCGCGCCCGGCCAGCTCCCGGGCGAGCGGGGCGTAGCGCCCGGAGTGCTCGCTCAGCCCGTGCGCGATCTGCACGGCCGCGCGCGGGGCGCCCTCCGGCGCCCAGTCGTTCACGTGGACCGGCAGCCCGTCCGTCGCGGTGAGGGTGAACAACGGCGCCTCCTGGTCGGGGTCTCGGGGGGCGGGCCCGGGGCCGGCCCCGGGCGCCAGCTTAGATCGTCGACGGGAAAAGGCGGTGGGCCCGGAAGAACATCCGCCTCCCCCGACCTCCCCTCGGTGATCGTGGCGGTGCGGCCCTGATCAGGGCGCTCCGATGGGGCCGCACCGCCACGATCACCGCCCGGCGGCGGGGTTCTCCCGTCAGCGGTCCGGAGTGCCGGGCGGCGGCCTCCCGGCCCCTGTACCCCGCTCCGGTCCGGCCGGCGCCGCTGGAGTAGGGTTGCGCGGCACCGCGCGGCGTGCGCGGGGCGGCCGCGCCGGGCCCTCCCGGCGGCCGCGCCCCCTTGCTCCCGGCCAGGACGGACCGCTGATGAGGACGACCACCGACTCCCCTCCCCCGACCGCCCCGGCCGCCGGCCGGCCCGCCCGCCGGAGCCGGCGGTGAGCCGCACCGCGCTCGTCACGGGCGCTTCGTCGGGGATCGGCGCCGCGGTGGCCCGGGCGCTGGCGGCGCGCGGCGACAAGGTGTACGGGACCACCCGGGACCCCGCGCGGGTGGCCGACCCGGTGCCCGGGGTGGAGTACCTCCGGCTCGACCTGTCCGACATGTCCTCGGTGGAGGAGTGCGCGGCGGCGGCCGGCGGGGTCGACGTCCTGGTGAACAACGCCGGGGAGAGCCAGAGCGGGCCGATCGAGGAGCTGCCGATGGAGGCGGTGGAGCGGCTGTTCCGGGTGAACGTCTTCGGCGCGGTCCGGCTCACCCAGCTGATGCTGCCGGGGATGCGGGTGCGCCGGTACGGCCGGGTGGTCATGGTCGGGTCGATGCTGGCCAGCTTCCCGCTGGCGTACCGCTCCTCCTACGTGGCCTCCAAGGCCGCGATGAAGGGGTTCGCCTGCGCGGCGCGGCGCGAGGTCGGGCCGTACGGGGTCGGTGTCGCCACGGTCGAGCCCGGGTCGATCAGCACCGGCATCGGCACCCGGCGGACCTCCTACATCGCCGAGGGCTCCCCCTACGCCGGGGAGTACCGGACCATGCTGGCCGCGCTCAACGCCAACGAGGCGGCCGGGGTCTCCGCGGACCGGGTGGCCGGGACGGTGCTGCGGGCGATCGACTCGCCGCGGCCGCGCCCGCTGTACGCGGTGGGCAGCTCCGCTCCCCTGGTGTTCGCGCTGCGCCGGGTGCTGCCGCGGACCGCCGTGGAGCGGATGGTCTCCCGCCGGCACGGGCTCTGAACTCCTCTCCGCGGCCGGCCCCGCCCCCGCCGGGGAGGGGCCGGCCCAGGGACCGTCTGGTGTGCGAGCGGCGGTCCGGGGCCCGGTGCCGCCGCGGCCGCTGCGGGCCGTGCGCCGCCGTCCCACTCCCCGTTGATCTTGACGCTGCGGGGGTATCAGGGCGCCCTGATACCCCCGCAGCGTCAAGATCAACGGTCCGCCGCCGAGCACTCCGGGCGGCCGGCCGGACGCCCGGACGCCTCTCAGCCGCACACCTCGTGCACGTGGCCGGGGTCGCCCGGCGGGGAGACGGCCAGGTCGCGCAGGACGACGGAGACGCCGGGCACCGGGGCGCCGCAGGCCCGCTCGAAGTCGGGGCGGCGGTACTCGACGTCGTAGACGCGGCCGGGGTAGGCGTCGGCGTAGTCCGCGCACTCGCCGTAGCGGGCACACTCCTCGGCGACCGCGAAGTCGAACCCGGCGGCGGCGCCCCGGGCGGCGGACTCGACCGCGTTCTTCTGCCCGGCGGCCAGGCCGGCGGCGTGCGCGCGGTCGATCAGCAGTCCGGCGTAGGCCAGCGCGTCGTCCTCGGTGAGCAGGCCGCGGGAGCGCAGCGGGGAGTCCAGGTTGTCGATCTCGACGGCGTCGAAGCCGTCGCCGGCGCAGCCGTCGATCCAGGTTCCGACGGCCTCCGCGAGGGCGGTGCGGTTCGCCTCGGTGGAGACGTCGAAGAGCTGCTCGTTCCAGTCGGTGTCCATGACCGGGTCGCCGTCCTCGGTGAGCAGCAGCTCCGGGTGGTCGGCGCGCCACCGGGCGGTCTCCGGCTCCTGGGTCTGGAAGCCGTTGACGTAGCAGACCGAATAGGCGCCGTCCGCGGGTTCGGCCGCGCGGTCCCGGACCACCAGGCCGGTTCCGGGCGGCGGCGGGTAGGCGCCGCCGATCTGGTAGTCGAACCCGGCCTCCTCCGGCACCGGGTCGGGCGCGGCGGCGCCGGTCCCGGCCGGGGCTGCGCACCCGGACAGGAGTGCGGCGGCGGGCAGGAGCGCCAGAGCGGTCCGGGGCCTCCGGCCCGCCGCGCTCCGCTTCCGATGTGCCACCGACCGCCCCGTCCCGTGACCGATCACACGGACCCGGCGGCCCCTCCGCCGGTCCGGCGGACCAGCTTAGCGCTCCGGGGGCGCCTTCCCCTGCGGCCAGGGGGTTCCGGCGGCCGGCGGCGGCGCGGGGGCGGGGGTTCCGCCTCGATCCGAGAATCGGGAGATAATTAATTCATCCGGACATTCCGGAGATATCCTCCAAGAAGACGGGGGTTCCCGGCGGCGCCGCCCCGCGGCCGCGGACCGCCGCCCGGGCGGCCCCTCGCCGACAGGCTCTCCACCGCCTTTCCGGATGGAGCGCCGGGATGATTCGAATTCGCTTCCGGACCGTTCACCGCACCCTCTGACGCGCTCCGCGGAGTCCCCGGGCGCCGCCCCGCCGTCGGGTATGTTCACCTGCGGGCACAGCGGGTGCGCGGCTCTGCGGGGCCGCTCCCGCCCCCGCCGAGCGACGGCCTCTTCCCCCGGGCCGGCGGTGGCGGGGCCCGATGGACGACACCCGAGAGGAGGCGGCGCTCCGCGCGCCGACGCAAGGTGGCAATAGACGACCAGAGCCCTCGCTCCCTGGAGCCCGAGGACGAGACCGGGGGAGACGGTTCGGCGAGCGAAGCGTCCTCGTCCGAGCCGTACACCACCGAAGAACTGCTGTGGGAGCCGCCCGCCCGGTCCGAGGCCGACGCCGCCCGCCCCAAGACCGACAGACCGGTCTTCCTCATCGCCGGCGCCCTGGCCATCGCGTTCGTGGTGTGGGGGGCGGCCGATCCCGAGCAGGTGGCCGACGTCTCGCAGCGGATGCTGGACAACCTGATCCACAACGCCGGCTGGGGCTTCGTGCTCGCCGCCTCCGCCTTCGTGGTGATCTCGCTCTGGCTGGCGTTCAGCAAGTACGGCGACATCACGCTGGGCCGCGACGACGAGCAGCCGGAGTTCAACACCGTCTCCTGGATCTCGATGCTCTTCGCCACCGGCATGGGCATCGGCCTGATGTTCTTCGGCGTGGCGGAGCCGCTGGGGCACTTCTCCTCCCCGCCGCCGGGCACCGGCGGAGCGGACGCGGCCACCGCGATGGCCACCACGCTGTTCCACTGGACGCTGCACCCCTGGGCGATCTACGCCGTGGTCGGCCTGGCCATCGCCTACGGCACCTACCGGCGCGGCCGGCGCCAGCTGATCAGCGCGGTGTTCACCCCGCTCATCGGGGAGAAGGCCGCCAACGGCCCGATCGGCAGGCTCATCGACGTGCTGGCGATCTTCGCCACCCTGTTCGGCTCGGCGACCTCGCTGGGCCTGGGCGCGCTGCAGATCGCCGGCGGCCTCCAGCAGCTCGGCTGGGTGGAGGTGATCAGCAGCGGCCTGCTGGTCGGCATCATCGCCGCCCTGATGGTCGCGTTCGTGGTTTCGGCGGTCTCCGGCGTCGAGCGCGGCATCCAGTGGCTGTCCAACATCAACATGGGCATGGCCGCGCTGATCCTGCTGTTCCTGCTGGTGGTCGGGCCGACCGTGTTCATCCTGGACATGATCCCCACCTCGCTCGGCGCCTACCTGGCGGACTTCTTCGACATGTCCGGCCGGACCGAGGCCAGCGGCGGCGAGAACGTGGGCGGCTGGCTGACCGACTGGACCATCTTCTACTGGGCGTGGTGGATCTCCTGGACGCCGTTCGTCGGCATGTTCATCGGCAAGATCAGCCGCGGCCGCACCATCCGCCAGTTCGTGACCGGCGTCATCCTGGTGCCCTCCTCGGTCAGCCTGATCTGGTTCGCCATCCTCGGCGGCACCGCGATCGACCTGCAGTCCGCCGGCGTGGACATCTACGGCGACGGCAGCAACCAGGAGGGCATGCTCTACGGGCTGCTCGCCCAGTTCCCGTGGGCCACCGCGATCAGCGCGGTCGTCGCGGTCCTGGTCGCGATCTTCTTCATCACCGGCGCCGACTCCGCCTCCATCGTCATGGGCACGCTCTCCCAGCGCGGCGCGAACGTGCCGCACCGGGGCGTCACCGTGTTCTGGGGCGTGCTGATGGCCGCGGTCGCCGCGATCATGCTGGTCTCCAGCGGCGGCGAGAGCACCGGCCTGGACGGCCTGCAGCGCCTCACCATCCTGGTGGCGGCGCCCTGGACCGTGGTCATGCTGCTGATGTGCGTGTCCCTCATCAAGGACCTGCAGCGCGACCCGAAGGTGATCCGCTCGCACAAGGCCAGGGAGGTGGTCACCGCCGCCGTGGTCACCGGCGCCCGCGAGCACGACGGCGACTTCCAGCTGGTCACCACCCCCGCCGACGACACACCCGAAGACGCCGGCGAGGCCGGCGGAGCCGACGCGGACCCCCGCACCGGCTCCACCCGGAAGGACTGACCCCTTCCGCCCCCGCGGGCCCGCCCCTCACCCGAGCGGCGGGCCCGCGGCGCTCCCGCCGGTCTCGGCCCGCATCCGCTTCCCGAGGTCGCGCCGGCCGAAGGCGTCGAACAGCCCGGCGAGGCGGTCGAGGACATCGGTGCGGTCGTCCGCGGTGAGCCCGCGGAGCAGGTCCGCCACGAGGCGCCCCGCCGCCTCCTCCTCCGACGGCTCCCCGTCCGCCCCTCTCCCCTCCGCCGTCACCAGCCGCAACCGGTCGGCGGCCACGTCCAGTTCCCCGGTGCGTTCCGGGTTGTGGTCGTACCACCAGCGGAGGGCCGTCGCGGGGTCGCTGTAGACCTCCTCGGTGAGCCGCCCGAGATGCCGCAGCCGGGCCAGCAGCTCCTCCTCTTTGAGGGCGTAGCGCGGAATGCACCGCTCCCTGCTCTTGACCAGTTCGACATCGGCCTCGTCCGCTCCGACCCGGACCTCGACACTGCCGATCCTGATGTCGGGGTCGTCGACGACGCCGTCGGCGAGGAGCCGGCGCGCCAGTTCGGCCTCGGCGAGGCCGTGGTCGGCCACCGAGTGGCCGCGCGCCTCCTCCCGCGCGGCCTCCAGTACCGCCGCCCGCGCCTTCTGCGCGGCCCGCTCCCGGCGCCTCCCCCGGGCTGCGATGTCCAGCACCAGCGCGAAGTCGGCGTTGAACAGCAGCCCTTCGTCCCTGCTCGGCAGGCGGGCGGAGAATTCCATCGCCTCGCCTCCCGAGCGGAACGCGATGCTCCACGGGGGCACCTCCGCTCCGGGGACGACGCTCCGCATCAGCCAGCTCATACCTCTCCTCCGACGGACTCGGGGCTCCGGGTGAACGGATCGTGCGCCGCGATCCGCCCGATCAGCTCCGCCGCCCGGGGGTCGCCCCGGTCGCACGCTCGCCGGCCGAGGAGTCGGGCGATCCTCACGTTGGCGGCGGGGCTCGCGGACGCGGCGTGCAGCAGTACGGCCTCCAGAGCGGTCCTCTCCCGCCCCCGCGGCGCCAGTGCCGGGGCATCGGCCCAGCCGCCGAGGGCCCGCTCCGCCCTTTCCGGGTCCGCCCCGCTCAGTGCGGCCGCCAGCGCGGCGCCGACCGCGTCCGCCGGAATCCCGGCCGGTTCGTCCGCGGTCCTCACCAGCAGGAGCGGCAGGCCCCGGCCGTCGGCCGCGGAGAGCATCCGGTAGAGGTGGCCGCGGGCGAGGCCGGCCCGGCCCCGCTGCTCGGGGTCGTCCGACCAGGCCGCGAGCTCCCGCAACACCTCGGCGCAGGGGGCCGGTTCCTCCGCGATGGAGTCCAGAGCCTCCGAGACGGCCGCCTCGCCGCTCTCCGAACCCGGCGCCCGGTCGGCGATCAGCCTGAGCCGGACCAGCGCGGAGCCGGGTTCGACCCTGCCGTACTGGCCGCACACCTGGGCCACGGCGATGTCGGTCGCCGCACCGCCGCGGCCGCCCTCGGCCAGCCGGTAGAGGTAGGCGCGGACCGCCGGGCCGAGCCGGCCGTGCACCGCGGCCCGGGCGACCACGGGGACGGCGGCCGGGCGCAGCACCCGGTCCCGCCCCCAGGCGACCAGGAGCCCGTTCACCGGCCCGGGGTCCCCCTGCCGGTCCGCGAGCCGCAGCCAGCGCTCCGCCACCTCGCCGCGCTCCCGGACGGGGATCTCGCGGACCGCCCGGTTCGACCATGTGAGCAGGGATCTGCGCGCCTTGGGGTACTCGTGCCACAGGTGGTCGAGCACCACGTCGCCGAACCCGGGCCGCCGGAACCGGATGCGGTCCTCCGCGTCGACGACGGAGCCCACCTCCGCCAGCATCGCGGTGAGCCCGCCGCCGGAGATCGGCGAGGAGAACTGCACCGGGACCGACCACGCCTTGGCGAGCTCGTCGACCTGCGGCAGCACGGCGTCGGAGGGGCAGCCTTCCAGGACCGCGACGGCCTCGATCAGAACCCGCTGGTAGTCGCCGGCCCGCAGCTCCTCCCGGCGCTCCGGGCGGTCCCGGCCGTCCCCGGCGCCGCGCGGCCCGTACCGGTTCCCCTCGGCCTGCGCGGCCGCCTTCTCGTGCTCCTGGAACCACGTGCGGACCTCGGCCGCGTAGTTCCTGAACACTCCCAGGACTTCTTCGACCTGGACCGCGAAGGCGGATTCGGAGGAGGCGGAGCGCTGGACCTGCTTGGCCATGCGCACCGCCCGGTCCGGGGTCTCCCCGGTGAGCAGCCCGCGGACTTCCGGGGCGGCGGACCAGCGGGCGGCCCGCTCCTCCCCGATGAGGTGGCGCAGGTGTCCGTGGAAGACCCGCTCCGCCGGGACCGGCTCCACCTCCAGGCAGGCGTAGTCGTCGGCGGGGTCCTCCCGCCAGGCCTCGGCGACCACGACCAGCCGCCCTCCGCACGCACGCACTCGGCGCGCGTACTCCCGGACCGCGGCCCGCTGCCCGGTGATGTCGCCGAAGGGGGTGAGGTCCAGCAGGTAGGCGTGGTCCGGTTCCGCCGGGAGCCTCCCCAGCCCCAGGTCCCGCTCCCCGGCCTCCGGGACCGCCTCGCGGAGGGGCAGCCGGGTGCGGTCGAGCGCGTAGACGGCGGTCACCGCCCGGCCCGCGCCGGAGGGGCCGGCGACCACGCCGACCCGGGCGTCCCGGAACTCCCGCTCGAAGCGGAGGTAGTGCTCGGGGCGGACGAACGAGGCGCGCACCGCCTCCACCCGCCGGGGGTCGAGCCGGCGCGCCTCCCGGACCAGCCGGGTCGCCTCGGCGCGGCTGTACAGGCCGTCGGCGGGGCCGGTGTGGATGTGCATGCCGCCGTAGATGACGGCGTCCTGGACCAGCTGCCCGTAGTTGTCCGCGGCGATGTTGGCCGCCTTCTCCCGTCCGGGCGCGGCCTCGCCCCCGTCCGGCCGGACGGACGGTTCCCGCTCCGCGCGGCCCGGCTCCTCCTGCTCCGGCTCCGGTGCGGGGGGCTCTTCCGCACCGGGGGCGTCCTGGGGCCGCTCAGCCACGTCCCCTCCCGCGGAAGTCACCGTGCATGCCGCCCTGGAGCGTGCCGCCGAGCACGGCCTGGCCGTGGTTGTCGCCCATCCGCACGCCGCCCGGAGCCGCCCCCTGGCCGGAGGGCGGCTCCGGGGCGCCGGGCCCGGGCTCGGGCTCGGGCTCGGGCGCGGGCGCGGGCGCGGCTTCCGCCTTCCGCTCCGCCGCCTGGGCGCCGGGGGCACCGGAGGAGCGCGACGGCAGCGGAACGTACAGGTAGCCCTCCTGGGTGAAGCCCTTGTCCGGGTGCCGCACCTCCACGCGGCGGAACCGGCGCGGGTTCAGGCCGACGAAGCGGCCGACCACCGCCTCCTCGTAGACGCCCCGGGAGACGATCGCCGCGAGGTAGGTGATGTCCCGGTCGGAGGCGCGGAGTTCGTCGCGGAGCGGGGCGGCGTCCAGCAGCCGGTGGACGTCGTTCATCGCGCGGCCGATGCCGACGGGTCCGGGGCCGGCCCCTCCGCCGTCGGGAAGCGGCCCCACGTCGAGGGCGACGCGCAGCCGGAGCCGAAGCTCCCGCTCGTGGGCGGCCAGGCGCGACTGGTCGTCCTCGAGCGCGTCCTGCAGGTGCCCGAGCATGGGGTGGACGAGGAACGGAAGGTGCTCCGGCTCCACTCCGACCACGTACCCGTCCCCGGCGCTCTGCGGGAAGCGGCGCTCGCTCCACACCTCTTCGAGACCGGAGCGGCGGAACGCCTCTTCCAGCGCCTCCGGGATGGCGGTACTGAGCACCTGCTGGTGGAAGGCGGAATTGCGGGTGTAGCCCTCCGCGTCGACGGCCAGCACCGCGCGGTAGGGCGGCAGGGGTGAACTGGTCCGCAGCGGTCGGGGGGTGGCGGCCATGGGGTCGCACCTTCCTTACTCTCTCGGGCCGAACCGGCGTTCCGCGAGGTCGGCGATCACGGGCCCGGGGCGGCCTGCACCGCGCGGCGGCCCAGGCGGCCGCCACTTCGGCGGCCCGGGTCCCCCGGCGGTGCTCCGGTGCTCCCGGTGCACTGCCGACCCTCCAGGCCGCCGATGCCGGAGAGTGTCCAGAACCAGACAGAGCGCGCGCGTTGCGACCCCGGACACACCCGGTTCCCCGCCCCCGGAGCGGCGGACCGCCCCGGCCGGCCGGGACTCGGGCCGGACCGGCGGCCCGGAAGACGGGAACGGGGCATCCGATGGGCCCTCCGGGCGGAGCGGGGACCGCCGCCCGGGCGGGAGGCGGTGCGGACTCCCCGGTCCGCCCGGGCCGGGGGCTCAGGAAGCCGCCGGACCGCAGGACGTGTCCGGACGGCCGTTCCCGAGAGGCCGGGACGGCGTCACTGCACCGGCCAGAGGGAGATGTGCCCGGCCCCTTCCGCGGGGGGCGCGCCGCCGTCCAGGGACTCCTGCTCGTAGCAGGAGCCGATGGGCTGTCCGGGCTCCCGCCCGCCCAGGGAGACCCAGCCGCAGGTCCAGCCGTCGTATTCACCGAACCCGCCGCTGCCCTGGAGCCGGTCGGGCGGCAGTGCGAAGTAGCCCTCCAGGACCTCGACGGCCTGCTCGCAGGTGATGCCGGGGGTGGTGGGCTCGACGACGACCTCGCCCGAAGCCCGGTCCGCCACCGGGGAGTCCTCGCAGCGCCCTGCGACGATCTCCGAAGGTTCCGGGAGGTCCACCTCGACGGGGGCGTTGAAGTCGGAGAACACCGTCTCGGTGGTGTTCTCGCCGCCGGTCTCCCCCGCGTCGTAGGAGGACTCCAGGCGCAGCGGCAGCCCCTCCTCGTCGAGCCAGACGTCGAAGGAGGCCGGGTACTCGGTCTCCTCCCCGGACGGGTAAGAGGTGACGGTGACCGTGTAGTCGCCGCTGTAGTGCGCCGCGGGTTCGCCGTCCGGCCCGGTCTCCTCCCCGTGCTCGCGCAGCTCGCCGGAATCGGCCATCCGCCGCAGCTCCTCGGCCACCCACTGGGCGGAGAACTCCTCCTCCGAGTAGAGCGGGACGTCGGTGCCCGGAGGCCGGCGGCTCCAGGTGCCGTCGAACAGGTAGACGGGGCCGTCGGCGTCGCGCGCGACCGAGGTGACGCCGACGTCCGCCGTCTCGTCGGTGCGCAGGTAGCCGATGGCCGGCTCGGCGCTGAACTCGTGCCGGACGACGCTGGTGTAGGGCTCCTGCCCCGGCATCTCGGTCCGGAAGGTGGTCTCGGCGCGGAAGCTCTGCGCCTCCGCGGCCAGATCGGCCGCCTGCACCACCGCCTCCTGCGGGGTGAGCGCGGTCAGGGCGCCGTAGGCGGCGACTCCGCCGACGCCCGCCGCACCGGCGGCGAGCAGGGCGGCGGCCGCGATGCCCGCGGTCTTCAGCCCGCCGGCCACGCCCCCGGCAGCGGCGGCGCCGCCCACCGCGGAGGACACGGCGCCGCCCGCCGCCGCACCGCCCGCCGCAGTACCACCCGCCGCCGCACCGCCCGCCGTGCCTGCGGCGCCGCCGGCCAGCACCGTCCCGCCGACCGCGCCCAGCACCGGAGCGGCCGCCACCCACAGCTCGGGCCGGTGCCAGGGGGCGTCGAACCCGCTCCACCCGGTACGCAGCAGGGCGCCGAGGCGGCTGCGGGGATCCTGCTCCGCAGGGAGTTCCCGGGTCTCCGGCACCTCAGGGGCGGCCGGCAGGGCGCCGCCCGGAGCGGTCCCGGCGGCCGGGGCGGTGCGGGCGAGCACCGCGCGGAACGCCTCCTCGGCCGACGGCCGCGCGCCGGGATCGCGGTCGAGGGCCGCGCCCACCAGGGGCAGCAGGCCCTCCGGAACACCTGCGACGTCGGGGGCCTCCTCGCGGGTGCGGCGGAGGAGTTCCTCCGGCTCGCCCCGCCCGTACGGGGGCCGCCCCGTGGCGGCGAACGCCACCAGGCCTCCCCAGGCGAAGACGTCGTCGGCCGGGACGGGATCGCGGCCCGCGATGCGCCCCGGACTCATCCAGCCGGGGGAGCCGAAGACCCCGTCGTCCCGGGCCGCGGCGACGGGGCGGGCGATCCCGAAGTCGAGCAGGCGGGGGCCGTCCGGGGCGAGCATCACGTTGGCGGGCTTGACGTCGCAGTGCACCACTCCTGCGGCGTGCACCGCGGCGAGCGCCTCGGCGGTGCCCGCGGCGAAGGCGTGCAGCACCTCGCCGCCGAGCGGCCCGTGCTCGCGCACGTACCGGGCGAGAGTGCGGCCGGGAACGAAGCCGGTCGCCACCCACGGCCGCCCGGCCCCGGGGTCCGCATCCAGTACAGGGGCGGTGCACATCCCGCCGACCCGCCGCATCAGCTCCACCTCGCGGGCGAACGCGGAGCGGAAGCGCCGGTCGGCGGCGAAGCGCTCGTGCACCACCTTGACCGCGATGCACCGCCCCGCGCCGTCGAGCGCGCCGTAGACGGCGCCCATGCCTCCCGCCCCCAGCCGGCCGACCAGCCGGAAGGGGCCGATGGTCTCGGGGTCGCCCGGCCCGAGGGGGGCGAGCTCCGGGGGAAGCCGCCTCGGGGCGGCAGAGCCCATGTTCGTCATGGGCGCCATGCTCCCCTGGATCGGCGGTCGGCGCGACTCCGGAGGGCCCGTCCCCGGGGCCGCGGCGTTCCCGGGTCAGGACGGGGAGTCGTGTTCGGCCGGGGCGGGGGCCGGGGCGGGGGCGCGCAGGGCCGCCGCGATGGCCACCGCGACCAGGCAGAGCACGGCGCAGCCCGCCCAGATCGCGATGTAGCCGCCCTCGCGGGGGACGTCGGGGGTGCCAGGGAGGGCCATCCGGTTGAGCACCGTGCCGAAGACCGCGCCGGCGATGCCCCCGGCCAGCGCCTTCAGCGTGTTGTACACGCCGGTGGCGGCGGCGGTGCGGTCCGCCGGGGTGCGGCGGATGATGAACAGCGGGATGGCGCTCATCGCCAGGCCCACCCCCAGGCCGTTGGCGAGCAGCCCGATCCCGAACTGCCAGGGGTGGGCGTGCAGCAGCGCGATCGCGGCGTAGCCGGCCGCGGAGAGCGCGAACCCGACGGCCAGCACCGCGCGCTCGCCGAGCAGCCGCGCGGCCCGGTCCGCCGCCAGGCCGCCGGCCAGGATGCCCAGCGCGGAGCACATGCTCACCGCGGAGACGCCCAGGGTGGCCAGGCCCCAGCCGTAGCCGTGCGCCGGGTCGGTGGCGGCGAAGGTCGGGGCCGAGGTCAGCGACCCGTAGAGGGAGAGCCCCAGCATCATGCTGAGCCAGTACACCGGCGCCAGCGTCCTGCCGCTCATCACCCGGACGTCGATCAGCGGGTCGGCGATGCGCGCCTCGTAGCGGACGAACAGGGCCAGCAGCACCGCCCCGGCCAGCAGCTCGGCGCCGGCCCGGCCGGGCGCGGAGGCCAGCGCGGCGATCCCGTCGAACGCCAGCCCGAGGCCCAGGGCGACCAGGGCGCCGCCGACCCAGTCCACCCGGCCCCGGGAGCGCACCTCCGATTCCGGGATGAGGAACAGGCTGACCAGCAGGCAGGCGGCGAGCAGGGCGACCAGCACCCACAGCGAGACGCGGACCGAGGAGGCCGCGTCGTCGATCAGGCCGACCGCGAGCGCCCCGAACGAGACGCCGACGGAGAGCGCCCCGACGAGCAGGCCGATGGCCGGGCCCGAGCGCTCGGTGCCGAGCCGGTCCCGGACGATGGCGAACTCCAGCGGCAGCCAGCAGGCCAGCGCGCCGGAGAGGATCCGGCCGACGATCAGCAGGGCGAAGCCGTCCGCCAGCGCCACCAGCGCATAGCCCGCCAGGGTGACGACGACGGTAATCTGGATCAGCCTCCGGTGCCCGAAGATGTCGCCGAGCCGGGCGAGCAGCGGCAGGGCGAGGCCCGAGGCGAGGAGCTCAACGGAGAACGCGGTGCTCAGGTCCCCGGGGCCCAGCCCGAGTTCGGCGCCGATGGCCGGGAGCAGCACCGGGAACCCTCCCTGGAGGACTCCGCTGCACAGCTCGATGAAGACGAGGAAGCCGACGAAGGCGGCCGACCGGCGGCCGACCGCCGGTGTGGAAGCGGGCATGGGCGATCCTTGCTGATGGGACGGGGGATGGTGGCGATGCGGTCTGCGTCGACCGAACTCGGTTCAGGATCACCGCACAGGTGCGGCGCGGCGCCGAACCGCACGGATCGGCCCGCCCTCCGCCCCCGCTGCACGGATCGGCCGTAGGGGCCGCCGTGGACGAGCTGGACCTCTCCCTGGTCGGGGCGCTGCAGCGGGACCCGCGCGCGCCCTGGTCCGCGCTGGCCGGCCCGCTCGGCGTCGATGCCGCGACGCTGTCCCGCCGCTGGGCCCGGCTCTCCTCCTCTGGGGAGGCGTGGGTGACCTGCTACCCGGGCGGCGCCGCGGACGGCGGCCCGGCCAGCGCGATGGTGGAGGTGGAGTGCGAGGCGTCGCGGGCCGCCGAGGTCGCCGGCGTGCTCGCGCGCGACCCGCGGGCCGCCACGGTGGAGGTGCTGGCCGGCCGGGCCGACCTGCTGCTCACCGTGTTCTCCGCGGACCTGCGGGAGCTGACCCGCTACGTCGAGCAGCGGGTCGCCCGGGTCCCCGGCGTGCTGCGCACCCGCACCGACCCGCTGCTGCACGTGGTGCGGGAGGGCAGCCGGTGGCGGCTGGGCACGCTCGACGCCGGGCAGCGACAGGCGATCGGGGAGCGGTCGGCCTCCGGTCGCGGCTCCGCCCGGGACCGGCCCCGGGACCGGGAGCTGATGCTGGCGCTGGGCGAGGACGGTCGGATGCCGCACGCGGAGCTGAGCGAGCGGACCGGGATCCCGGTGACCACCGTCCGGCGCCGGGTCGCCGAGCTGCTCGACTCGGGCCGGGCGGTGCTGCGCTGCGACGCGTCGGCCCGGCTGACCGGGTGGCCGGAGACGGCGCTGCTGCGCCTGGACGTCCCCGCCGAGGAGCTGGAGGAGGCCGCCCACGGCCTCGGCCTGCTCCCCCAGGCGCGGCTGTGCGCGCTGACCGCGGGCCCGGCCAACCTGCTGCTGGTGGTGGTGGCGCGGCGCCTGGTCGACCTGCCCCGGATCGAGGCCCTGGCGACCCGGGGGCGGCCCCGGGTGCGGGTGGTGGACCGGCAGCTGACCCTGCGCACCGTGAAGCTGATGGGCCGCCTCCTGGACGAGGACGGACTGGCCCGCACCCGGGTCCCGATGGACCCCTGGGCCGCACCGCCCGGCTGACCCGCACCCGGGCGATGATCTTGACGTTGTCGCCACCTCAGAGCCCTTGTCGCCAAGTGGCCGTTGCAACGGGGAACCCGGGGAGGGGCGAGGGACGGGAGGTGCCCCGACCGGGCGCGGCGCATCGCGGAGCGAAGGTCCGAGCGGGCAGCGAAGGCGGGAGGGCGCGCCGGTCGGTCGGGCGGGCGCGGCGCCTCGCGGAGTGCAGGTTCAGACGGGCGGCGACGGCGCCGGTAGGGGCGGGGTGCAGGTGGCCGCCCGGGCGCGGCGCCTCACGGGGCAGGGGTTCAAGCAGGCGGAGAGGGCGAGCAGGGGAACCGGCTGGTCGGTCGAGCGCGGCGGGGCAGGGTGGGGGCGGCAGAGGTGGGGCCGGGGGCGGGATCGCCGTGCCCGCGTTGCCCGAGCGCCGGGGCCAGCCGCCACTGAAACCACCGCCCCGCTCCGACCTGGGCGAATACGTAGGGTGATGGCGGGGTAGGGCGCCCTGCGCACCGCGAGAGCACCTCGATGATTCCTGGGCGCGCATCCCGGCCCGGATCGGCCCCTGGCAGGCCCGATTGGGGCCGATCGGGCCGGTGATCGGGGGTTTGAGCAGCCCGGAAGGCCGGGATGCAGGGGGCCGGAACCCGGGGAGGGCGGGCGTGGGGGCGAGATGTCGTATTTGCCCTGCCGATAAGGGCCGCCTTGGCCACTCTGGGTAACCGGGAAGGGGGTGGTGGGGGTCTTGGGGCTTACTACTCGCTGGTAGATGTAATCGGGGTGCCGCGGAGGTGCGCAGGGCGCCCTGCCCCTGCCCGATCCCCGCCGCGAACCCGGCATAGGGGATACGGCCCCCTGACGGGCGGGGCGCGGGCGGGCCCACCTCCACCTTCGCCGGGGCGCTGCCCCTTCCCACCTTCGCCGCTTGCTTGAACCTCGGCCCCGTGAGGCACCGCGCCCGGGCGGCCACCTGCACCCCGCCCCTACCGGCGCCGTCGCCGCCCGTCTGAACCTCCACCCCGTGCAGCGCCGAGCCCGACCGACCGGCCGGTCCCCTGCCCGCCCTCGCCGCCTGCTTGAACCTCGGCCCCGTGAGGCACCGCGCCCGGGCGGCCACCTGCACCCCGCCCCTACCGGCGCCGTCGCCGCCCGTCTGAACCTCCACCCCGTGCAGCGCCGCGCTCGACCGACCGGCCGGCCCCCTCCCGTCCTCTGGCGGGCGGTATTGCAGCGGACACTGGAAACCGTCGGCTTTGAGACGGCGACAACGTCGAGATCATCGGGGAGAGGCGGGGAGGAGCGGGGCCGGGTCAGCGCGGTTCGGCGGCCAGGCGGCGCAGGGCCAGTTCGGCCAGGAGGGCGGCGCCGTCGCCGAGGACCGCGTCGTCGAAGACCGCGTGCGCGGAGTGGTTGAACGGGGCGGCGTCCGGGTCGGCCTGCGGCGGGGTGGCGCCCAGCATCAGGAACGCGGCGGGCACCTGCTCGGCGACGAAGGAGAAGTCCTCCGAAGCGGTCATCGGCTCGGGCTGCTCCTCGTAGCGGTCGGCGCCGAACACCTCGCGGACCGTGCGCGCGGCGAAGTCCGCCTCGGCCGCGTCGTTGACGGTGACCGGGTAGCTCAGCTCGTACTCGGCGTCGGCGCGGAGCCCGTGCGCCTCGGCCACCCCGCGCACCACCCGGGCGGCCTCCCGCCGCACCCGCTCCCGGCTCTCCGGGGAGAACGAGCGGATCGTCGCCTCGAATTCGGCGCGGTCCGGGATCACGTTGTCGGCGTCGCCCGCGCGGAACCGGCCGACGCCCACCACGACCGGGTCGAACACGTCGAACCTGCGGGTCACCATCGTCTGCAGCGCGGTGACCATCTCGCAGGCGGCCGGCACCGGGTCCAGCGCGGTGTGCGGGGCGGAGCCGTGCCCGCCGCGGCCGTGCACCTCGACCGTCAGCCGGTCGGCGGAGGCCATCGCGGTGCCGCCGCGGCAGGCGAACACGCCGCTGCGGCGCCCGGCCGAGCTCACGTGCAGCGCGTAGGCGGCGACCGGCCGGGACCCGGCGGCCTCCAGCACCCCCTCCTCGATCATCAGGCGGGCGCCGCCGCCGTCCTCCTCCCCCGGCTGGAACATGAACACCACGTCGCCGGGGAGCTCCGCGCGCCGCTCGGCCAGCAGCCGGACCGCGCCGACCAGCACGGCGGTGTGCAGGTCGTGCCCGCAGGCGTGCATCCGCCCGGGGAGGTGCGAGGCGTGGTCCAGGCCGGTCTCCTCGTGCACCGGGAGCGCGTCCATGTCCCCCCGGAGCAGCACCGCCGGGCCGGGGCGGCCGCCGCGCAGGACCGCGGTGACCGAGCTGAGCGCGGTGCCGGTGGTCACCTCCACCGGCAGCCCGCGCAGTGCCTCGAGCACCTTCGCCTGGGTCAGCGGGAGCTGCAGTCCCAGTTCCGGTTCGCGGTGCAGGGCCCGGCGGAGCCGCACCAGGTCGTCCTGGATCGCGGCGGCGGAGGCGCGGAGGGAGGATGCTGCGGAGGAAGCGGCGGAGGACGTCACTCGGGCTCCCGGAGGTCGGGGACGGTCGGCCGCCCCAGCTTCCCCCCGGCCCCGCCCGGCCGCCGCGATCTGCACGGATCGTCCGTTTCCGGCCCCCTCCGGTCCGGAAAGGGCCGCCCCGGTGCCAGGCGGGAGCCGGGACCGGTCGGCGAAGCGGGCGCCTGCGGCCGATCCGCACCGGGTCCCGGCGCCGCCCGCCGACCGCGGTTCGGTTCGGTGCGCGCCTGCGCTCGGCCTGTGCCCGCTCCGGCCCTACCGCGCGGGGCCGCTGCACCGACTGCGCCTCCGCCGCTCCGCGGTGCGGTCCGGTGCCGGCGCGGTCGACCGCCGATCCTGCCGCCGGAGGCGGCGTTCGGGCCGGGCCGGGGCGGCCGGTTCCTGTTCGGATGCGCCGCGGCCGGGCCGTCACCGCCGGGACGCCGGTCCTCCGGCCCGGCCGACCGGTGCGGCCTCCGCGCCCCCGGCACCGGGCCCGGCCGGGGTTCCGCCTCCCGGGGAAAGAACGGGTACGCTCAGCGGCCGGACGGGCCGTCCGGGGCCTCCGGGTAGCGGGGAGCGTCGCCCGGAGGGGCGCCGGGCCCCGGCTGCGCGCCGCCGGTCGGGGCGCCGCCGGCCGGCGGCCAGGAGGGCGGCGGGACCGGCACGCCGCGCCGCCCCTGCGCCTGCGGCGACCGCCAGCGCGACGGCCACACCGCCGTCATCAGCAGTACCGGGCCGAGCAGCAGGTAGATCGCCATTCCGCTGCTCATCCACATCGGGTCGAGGTGCAGCAGCGCCCCCAGGCCGCCGCCGAGGCCGAAGAAGGCCAGCTGGCCGATCCCGTACAGGGTGAACAGGGCACCGGAGACCAGGCCGGCCACCGGCGACATCCACGGCGCCGTCGCCAGGCCGACCAGGACCGCCCCGGCCACCACCAGCACCGCTCCGACCAGCGGCTCCCAGTGGGTGAACTGGAACATCGCGATCCCCCGCTGGAGCCACCCGAGGCCGGTGCCCAGTACCAGCGGGACCAGGAGCAGCAGCGCCACCCCGTACACCGCCCCCAGCCCGTGCCGAAGTCCGCCGCTCATCCGCCGCCTCCACCCGTCGCTCCGCCGCCGGCGGTCCCATGATCGCGGGCCGCCGCCACCGGAACGGCAACGGCGGAGTCCCAGGTCCGTCACGGCCCCGCGCGCCGGCCCGGGCCGTCCGCCCGCACCGGCGGCCTCCGTCCGCCGGCTGCCACCCGTACGGCCATACTGGGGCCCTCCGTTACCGCGCAGAGGAGGCCCGAATGCCGCGCACGCCGGACCGCCCGCCTGCCTGGGAGCCGGGCCCCTGGGTGCGGAGCAGCCACAGCTCCGCGGAGACCGGGACCTGCGTGGAGTTCGCCGCGCCGCGCCCGCGCCGGGGCGCGCCCCTCGGCGGAACCGCCTCCGCCGAGCCGCGGGTGCTGCTCCGGGACTCCCGCCACCCCGGCCTCGCCCGGCTGGCGCTCCCCCTCGGTGAGTGGGCCGCGCTCGTCCGCTCGGTGCGCGGCGGCGCGCTGTAGGCCCCGGCTCACCCCTGCCGGCCGGCGCCCTCCCGGGCCGCGCGCTCCTCGGCCTGCGCCAGCCGCTCGCGGGCCAGCCGGGTGCGGGGGTGGTCCGCGCCGAGGGTCCGCTCCCACCCCTGGGCGACCCCGGCGAAGCCCTGCACCGCGGCGGCCGCGTCCCCGTTCTCCAGCTCGTTCAGCGCGACGTAGTAGCGGGCGTCCACCGCCTCGGAGTGCTCCGGCCCGTGCAGCCGCTCCTTGACCGCGACGACCTCGGCGAGTTCGCGCTCGGCGGTCTCCCGCTCGCCCAGCCGGATCGCGGTGAAGGCCAGGTTCTGCCGGGCCTGGAGCAGCACGGGGTGGTCCGCGCCGAACGGCTCCGCCCCCTGCTCCAGCACGGCGCGGAACCGCTCCGCGGCCGCCGGGAGGTCGCCGCGCCGCACCGCGACCAGCGCGATCTGGTGCAGGGCGCTCAGCGCCTCGGCGCCCCCTCCGCCGGGGAGGCGGCCGCGCGCCTCGTACTCGGCCCGGTACACCTGCTCGGCCTCGTCCAGCCGGCCGAGCTGGAGCAGGGCGTCGCCGTGCAGGTGGCGCGCGCGCAGCGCCACCGGGTGCTCCGGGCCGAGGGCCTGCTCCGCGCGGGCGGCGAGCGCGGCGAGGGCGCGCCGGGCGGCGGCCGGGTCGCCCCGCACGAGCAGCAGCCGGTCCCGGTCCAGTGCGGCGGCGAGCGCGTCCGGGTGGTCCTCGCCCAGCGCGGCGGCGCGGACCTCCGCCACCGCCCGGTGGGCGGCGTGCTCCATGGCCGGGTCGCGGTCGGGCGCGGCGCGCAGCAGCCGCTCGGCCTGCTCCGCCGCCTCCGCCGCGCCCTCGCCCAGGCCGGCCCGGACGGTCTCGCCGATCAGCGGGTGCAGGCGGAGCGCGCGCTCCCCGTGCACCTCCACCACGGCGGCCAGGCCGTGCACCGCCAGTGCGTTGAGCGCGCGGGCCGCCGCGGCCTCGTCCAGCGGCCCGGGGCCGGTGTCGGCGCGGCCGCCGCGGAGCAGCCGCACCGGGAGGCGGCGCAGCGGCACCTCCGCCCCTTCGGCGCCGAGGAGCGCGAGCAGGTCGAGCAGGGGCTCCGCCTGGGGCGTGCCGGACAGCGCCCGCACCGACGCCCGGAGCGTGCCGGCCAGTGTCGGGCCCCGCCCGCCCAGCGGGCGGACCAGGTCGTCGATGCGCACCGCCGACGCGGCGAGGTGGCCGCCGAGCTCGCGGAAGCCGGGGAAGAGGGTCGGGTGGGCGGCCATCGCCCTGCCCGCCAGGGCCAGGGCGAGCGGGAACCCGCCGAGGCGCTCGGCCAGTTCGGCGGCGCCGTCCGCGGCGGCCGCGCCGGCGTGGTCGGCGAGCACCGCGGCCGCGTCGGCCCCGGCCAGCGGCTCGACCGGGTGCAGCGCCGCGGGCGCCCAGGTGCCCGGGTCGGCCGTCCTGGTGGTCACCAGCACGGTTCCGCGCGGGCTGCCGCGCAGCCAGCCGACGCCCGCGCCGGGCCGGTCGTCCGGGTCGAGCTCCTCGGGGCGGTCGGCGTTGTCGAAGACCAGCAGCCACGGGCGGTCCGCCGCGTCCAGCAGGTTCCAGGCCCAGCGGGCCGCCCGCCGGGGCGCGCCGGCCAGCCGGGCGGCCTCGTCCGGGTCGCCGCCCAGCTCGACGGCGGCCTCCAGGACGGACGCGGCCACGCCGCCCGGGCGCACCCACCACACGGTGCGCCCCTGCTCGGCGGCGCGCCGGGCCAGTTCGGCGGCGACGGTGGACTTCCCGATCCCGCCGGGGCCGGTCAGCACCTGCGGCCGGGGGTCGCCGCCGGCCATCGCGCCGGTGAGCGCGGCGAGCAGCCGGTCCCGCCCGCGGACCCGGGTGGCGGGCCGGGGCGCGTCCAGGCAGACGTCGGCGCGCGGCCCCGACCGCGCGGCGGAGTGGATGTGCACGTCGCCGTGGACGTCGCGGGCCTGCAGCAGCGAGCCGTAGAGGTCGCCGCGGACGGTGTTCCTGGAGGAGGGGGCGTCGGGCATGGGATCACGGTAGTGCCCGCCCGGCCGGGGCGGAGGGCCCGCCCTCCCGGTCCGGCGCCCCTGCCCGGACGGATCCGCCGCGACTCTGCGAATACCCGTCCGCAACCGGAAAGCGGCCTGGACAGTGGTCTCCTCACATGCGATCGAGGAGGCAGTATGTCCATCATGGGCATCGGGGAGACGGAGCCGCGGCCGCTGACCGTCGACGACCTGGAGCGGTTGCCCGAGGACGGCGACCGCTACGAGCTGGTCTGCGGGAGGCTTGACGTGTCTCCGGCCCCCAAGCCCGCGCACGGCCGCGCCGAGCACCGGCTGGCCTGGTGCCTGGAATCCGCCTGCCCGCCGGGGTTCGAGATCTTCCAGGGAACCGGGATCGACCTCAATGCGGACCGGACCCACCACCGCATCCCGGACCTTTCAGTCTTCGGAGATAAGAGCCTTCCGGCCTCCGGCTATTTCGCGGATCCACCGGCCCTGGCCGTCGAAGTGGTCTCCCCGGAGAGCCGGTTCCGCGACCACCACACTAAAAGGAACGAGTACGCCGCTTTCGGCGTCGAGTGGTACTGGATCGTCATGCCGGACCCGCTCGCCCCGAGCGTCATCGAGTTCCGCCTGGACGGCGGGGCCTACCGCGGCGCCTCCGAGTCCGTGGACTTCGACCTCTTCGAGACCGACGCCCCCTTCCCGGTGAAGCTGGTGCCGCACTGGCTCACCGCCGACGATTCCACCTGGAAGAGGCGGATCGGCGGCGGGTGAGCGCCGCCGGCCCCCTCACCGCCCTCCGGACCGCCCTCCGGGCGGGTCAGGCCTCGGAGACGAGGACGGCGGAGGTGCCGGGGTCGAGGGCGCGGAAGACGTGGGGTTCGTCGCCGGGGTAGCAGAGGTAATCGCCGGGGGAGAGTTCGGACGGGGAGTCGGCGGGGCCGACCGAGGCGCGGCCGGAGACCAGGACCACGTGCTCGACGGTGCCCTCGGGGTGCGGGGCGGATTCGCGCTGGTCGCCCGGTTCCGCCTCGATCAGGTAGATGTCGCGGCGGGCGCCGGACGCGCCGGAGGAGAGCAGGGCGGCGGTGTAGTCGGCCCGCCCGGAGGGGACGGCCGGGGCCTCCCCTCGGCGGACCAGCCGGGTGCGCGGCATCGGCGGGTCGACCAGGCGGGAGAACGGGATGCCGAGGGCGGTGCTGAGCGCCCACAGGGTCTCCACGCTCGGGTTCCCGGCGCCGGCCTCCAGCTGGGAGACGGTCGACTTGGACACCTCGGCGCGGCGGGCCAGCTCGGAGATGCTGTACCCGGTTCGGGCGCGCTCGCGTTTGAGGGCCGCCGCGATGAGGCCGCTCAGCGGCCCGGACTCCACCATGCCGTCCAGCATAGCGATCGTTCGTTCTCCTTGACGAACAACCGCGATGCGGCCAACATAATGGACATGCGTTCGCTACAGAGAACACTTTCCGGGGCCGGGCTCGGGGACGCGGCGGCCGTCGCCGGGGCGGTGGCGCTCGTCGGCGCCTCCTACGGGGCGATCGCCCAAGCCGCGGGGTTCCCCCTGTGGCAGGTGGCGGCGCTGGCCGTGGCGGTGCTCGCGGGCTCCGCCGAGCTGGTCCTCGTCGGCCTACTGGCCGCCGGCGCCGCCCCGCTGCTCGCCGCGGGGGCGGCGCTGCTGGTCAACACGCGCAACCTCGCCTACGGGATGGCCGTCGCGCCGTTCCTGCGGCGGGGCCCGTCCCGGGCGCTGGCGGCGCACTTCGTCAACGACGAGACCGTGGCGCTCTCCCTGGCCCGGCCGGACGGGGCCGGGCGGCGGGCCGCGTTCTGGGCCGGGGGCTTCGCCATCGCCGCCGCCTGGCCCGCCGGCGCCCTCGCCGGCTACGCGCTGGGGTCGCTGACCGGCGACCCCGCCGCGCTCGGCCTGGACGCCGTCTTCCCGACCATCCTGCTCGCCATGGTCGTCCCGGCGCTGCGCGACCGGCGGACCGCGGCCGCCGTCACCGCCGGCGCGCTGATCGCCGCGGCCTGCACCCCCTTGCTCCCGGCCGGCGCCGCCCCGCCCGCGGCCCTGCTCGGCCTGGCCGCGATCCCGCTGCTGCGCCCCCTGGAGCGGAGGTCCCGCCGATGAGCACCACGGCCTTCCTGACCGCCCTCGCCGTGCTGGCGGTGGGCACCTACGCCCTGCGCGCCGGAGGGCTGCTCCTCCGCGACCGGCTGCCGCTCTCCCCCGGAACCGACGAGGCGCTGAACCGCGCGGTCGCCGTGCTGCTCGCCGGGGTACTGGTCTCCACCACCCTCTTCGACGGCACCGAGCCGGCCGGAACCGCCCGCCTGGCCGGGGTCGCCGCCGGCGGCCTGTGCACGCTGGCCCGGCTCCCCCTGGCCGCCGCCCTGCTCACCGCGGCGGGCTGCACCGCGGCCCTGCGCCTGCTCGGCATCGGCTGACCGGGGGGCGGCGGAGCCGGCGGCCCGGAGGCGGGCCCCTCGCGGGGATCTTTCCGACTGGTCGGTCTAAACTCGCCGGTATGGCCCGTGTCACACCCCGCGTGAAGCGGTGGATCCTCATCCCCCTGTCCGTTCTCCTCACCCTCGGGCTGGTCGCCGCGGGGCTCGGGTATTGGACCGTTCGGCGCGCGTTTCCCCAGGTGGACGGGGAACTGGTGGTGCCGGTGCTGGACGGTGAGGCCACCGTGCACCGGGACGCGCACGGTGTTCCGCAGATCTACGCCGACACCCCCGGGGACCTGTTCCGGGCGCAGGGGTTCGTGGACGCGCAGGACCGGTTCTGGCAGATGCACTTCAACCGGATGACCACCGCCGGGCGGCTGGCCGAGCTGTTCGGCGAGGACCAGGTGGAGACCGACGTCTACCTGCGGACGCTGGGCTGGCGGCACGTCGCCGAGCAGGAGTACGAGCTGCTGGAGCCGGAGACCCGGGCCTACTTCGACGCCTACGCCGAGGGCGTCAACGCCTACCTGGAGCAGCGCGAGGCCGGGGAGCTCGGCCTGGAGTTCTCCGTGCTGGGCGCGTTGAACGGCGGCGCGGAGATCGAGGAGTGGACCGCGGTGGACAGCCTCGCCTGGCTCAAGGCGATGGCCTGGGACCTGCGCGGGAACATGGAGGACGAGATCGAGCGGGCCGGCCTGCTGGCCGCCGGGATCGACCGGGAGCGGGTGGAGGAGCTCTACCCCGCCTACCCCGAGGAGGAGCACCCGGTCATCGTCGGGGACGGCGAGGTGCGCGGCGGCGCCTTCGAGCCCGGGGAACCGGAGAAGGGCGGCGGGGACGGCGCGGACGAGGCGCAGGCCCCGGCGGTCCCGGAGGAGGCGGCGGCCGCCCTGGAGCGGGTCTCCGGCGGGCTCGGGTCGATCCCCGAGCTGCTCGGGCCGCCCTCCCCCGAGCTGGGCTCGAACTCCTGGGTGGTCTCCGGGGAGTTCACCGAGTCGGGCATGCCGCTGCTCGCCAACGACCCGCACCTGGGGGCGCAGATGCCCAGCGTGTGGCACCAGACCGGGCTGCACTGCACCGAGGTGTCCGCGGAGTGCCCGTTCGACCTGACCGGGTTCGGCTTCCCCGGCCTGCCCGGGATCATGATCGGCCACAACGCCGACATCGCCTGGGGCTTCACCAACCTCGGCCCCGACGTCGCCGACCTCTACCTGGAGCGGATCGAGGGGGACGCCGCGATCGTCGACGGCGAGGAGGAGCCGCTGGAGACCCGGGCCGAGACCGTCGCCGTGGCCGGCGGGGAGGACGTGGAGTTCACCGTGCGCTCCACCCGGCACGGGCCGCTGCTCTCCGACGCCGGGGCCGCCGCCGACCTGCGCGCGTTCGGCGAGAAGGCGCCGGTGGACGCGGACGGCGAACCGGTCGGCGAGGCCGAGGAGGCCTCCTACGGGGTGGCGCTGAGCTGGACCGCGCTGGAGCCCGGCGGCACCGCCGACGCGATCTTCGCCATCGCCGCCGCCGACGACTTCGACTCCTTCCGGGAGGCCGCCCGCGCCTTCGAGGTGCCCGCGCAGAACCTGGTCTACGCCGACACCGAGGGCAACATCGGCTACCAGGCGCCGGGGGTGATCCCGGTGCGCGGCGAGGGCGACGGCCGCTGGCCCGCGCCCGGCTGGGACTCCGACCACGACTGGGAGGGCACGGTCCCCTTCGAGGAGCTGCCCTACGCGGAGAACCCCGGGTCGGGGATGATCGTCACCGCGAACCAGGCCGCGATCGGCTCGGAGTACCCGCGGATGCTCACCGCGGACTGGGACTACGGCTATCGGGCGGCGCGCATCCGCGACCTGCTGCGGGAGGCGTCCGCCGAGGGCGGGCTGACCGTGGAGGACATGTCCGCGATCCAGATGGACGCGGAGAACGGCGCCGCCCGCGAGGTCGTCCCGCACCTGCTGGAGGCCGGCGCCGAGGGGACCGCCGCCGAGGCCCGCGACCTGCTCGCCGACTGGGACTTCCAGCAGGACGCCGGCTCCGCGCCGGCCGCGTTCTACAACGCCACCTGGAACCACCTGCTCGACCTGCTCTTCGACGAGCTCGGCGAGGAGCACCGGATCGACGGGGGCTCCCGCGCCTGGCTGGTGGTCTCCCGGCTGCTGGAGGACCCCGGCTCCGCGTGGTGGGAGGGGGCGGAGGCGAGCGGGCGCGACGCGGTGCTCTCCGCGGCGATGCAGCGGGCCGCCGACGAGCTGTCCGACCGGCTCGGCCCCGACCCCGCCGACTGGCGCTGGGGCGACCTGCACGCCTTCACCCCGGTGCACCCCTCGTTCGGCACCTCCGGCATCGCCCCGGTGGAGTGGCTGTTCAACGGCTCGCCGGTGCCGGCCTCCGGCGGTTCCAGCACGGTCAACGCCACCGGCTGGGACCGCACCGAGGGCTACGCGGTGTCCACCGTCCCGTCCATGCGGATGGCGGTCGACCTGGCCGACTTCGACACCGCCCGGTGGATCGACCTGACCGGCCCCTCCGGGCACGCCTTCCATCCCCAGCGGCAGAACATGACGGACATGTGGGCCGCCGGGGAGACCGTCCCGATGCCGTTCACCCCCGGGGCGGTGGCGGAGGCCGCGGAGGACACCCTGGTGCTGCGCCCCGAGTGACGCCCCGGGCGGCGGGCGGCCCGCCGCGCCCGCCGGCGCCGCGCGGAGGTGTCCCGCCGGCGGGACGCCTCCGCGCCCCGTCAGACCGGGGTGCCGTGCACGACCGAGTACTGGGGGAACTCGGAGAGCGGGACGACCCGGTCCAGCCGGAAGCCCGCGGAGGCCAGCAGGGCCTCGTACTCCTTGGCGCTGCGCTCCTTGCCGCCCGTGGTCACCAGCATCTCGAAGTCGCCGATGACCGCGATCGCGTCGTCGGGGGTCACCCGCTCGGGGATGATCGGGGCGACGATGAGCAGGCGCCCCTCCCGGTCCCCCAGCGCCTCGCGGCACTTGCCCAGGATCGTCGCCGTGTCCTCGTCGTTCCAGTCGTTGAGCAGGTTCTTGAGCAGGATCGCCCCCTCGAACTCCGGGACGGAGTCGAAGAAGCTCCCGGCCCGGACCTCGCAGCGGTCCGCGACGCCGGCGGCCTCCAGCACCGGCCCGGCCTCGGCCACCACGTCGGGGAGGTCGTAGAGCACGCCCCGGATCCCGGGGTCGGCGGCCAGGATCGAGGAGAGCAGCACCCCGCTGCCGCCGCCGACGTCCATGACCGCCCCGTCCCCCGAGAAGTCGCAGTCCTTGACGATGGCCGGCGAGATCAGCTCGCTGTTGCCCGCCATGACGCCGTCGAACGCGCGGCCGACCTCGGGCTCCTCCTCCAAGTGCTCGAAGAGGCCCTTGCCGTTGGCGGCCCGGAAGGCGTCGCGCCCGGTCCGCACCGCCTCCTCGGTCCCCGACCAGGCCCGCCAGATCCCCGGGGCGGCGGCCATCAGCGCGTACGGGCGCACCGACCCCTCGACGTCGGACCGGAACCACCGGCCCACCTCGGTGAGCCGGTACTCCCCGGGGGCCGCCTCCTCGGTCAGGCCGACCACCACCAGGGCGCGGAGCATCCGCCGCAGCGGCCCCTCCTCGCAGCCGAGCTCCTTGGCGACCTCCGGGGCGGGCCGGGTCTCCTCCCCGAGCGCGTCGGGGACGCCGAGGACGACCGAGGCGCTGACGATACGCGAGGTGATATAGCCGAAAACCAGCGAGGGAACAAGGGATTTGATATCGAATTCAGCGTCGGACATGACACGGCTCCCATGGGAATGAAACGGTCGGCACACATCGGGAAACCCGGGTGCTAGCATCGCGACCATCAATTCATCAGACCTGGAGCGGGAAATCAAGACGCGCTCCGCAATTGCAGAGCAGGGGTTCTTTTGAGCGACATCGACCGCACCCCCACCCTGATCATCGGCGCAGGTCCGGTCGGGCTCGTCCTGGCACTTGCCCTGTCCCGCCAAGGAATCCGCAGCACCATCGTGGAGCGCGATCCCGACGCGGTCCGCGAATCCCGCGCATTGAATTTCTGGCCGCGGACCCTGGAGACCTTCCGCAATCTCGGTTTCCTCGGCGACTTGATGGAGAGGGGGACGTTCGTCACCCGGCTGGAGCCCCTCGATCCGCGCAGCGGGCGCCCTCTCCTCCGCCTGGACTTCACCGGCCTGGAGGAGCTCTCGCCGGTTCCCGGAACGCTCATGTGCCCGCAGAACACCGCCGAGGAGGTGCTCCGGGAGCGGGTGGCCGGCGACCCGCTCATCACCGAGGTCACCGGCGAGTGCGTCCGCGTCGAGCAGGACGGCGCGGGGGTGTCGGCCACCGTGGAGCGGGACGGCGGGCGGACGACGCTCTCGGCGGACTACCTGGTGGGGACCGACGGCGCGCGGAGCACCGTGCGGCGCTGCGCGGACGTCCCGATGGAGGGCGAGACCAGCGACGACCGGATGCTCCTCTCCGACGAGCGGATCTCCCCCTCCCCGGAGGGCTGGCTCCGGTTCGCCCTGGACGAGCCCGGCTTCCTGGTCGGCATCCGCTTCGGCCCCGAGCAGTGGCGGATCATGGGGAGCACGCCCCCGGAGGGGGCCGACGAGGAGGCCGCCGCCCGGCACCGGGTCCGGGCGCTCTTCGGGGACGTCTCCTCGACCACGACCTGGGCCAGCACCTTCAACGTGCACCGGAGGGTGGCCGGCCGCTACCGGGTCGGCCGGGTCCTCCTCGCGGGCGACGCCGCCCACCTGATCAGCCCGATCGGCGGGCAGGGGCTCAACGCCGGCATCAACGAGGCGGAGAACCTGGCCTGGAAGCTCGCGGAGGCCTTCGCCGGGGGCGACGCGGACCTGCTCCTGGACAGCTACGAGGAGGAGTGCCGGGGGCTGATGACCAGCAGCATCTCCCGGCAGATCGACGCCGGCACCCGGGCCGAGATGTCCACCCCCCGCTGGGCCAAGAAGCTGATGGTCAAGGGGCTGTCCGTCGCCATGTCCTTCCCCCGGATGAACCTGAGCATGGCCCGCAGCCTCTCCATGCTCAACTCCGCCTACCCCTCGTCCGGGTCCCTGATGGTCGGCGACCACTCCCTGGTCGGGTCCCGGCTGAGCGACCCGAGGATCTCCGGGGAGCGCCGGCTCAGCGACTCGCTGGCCGGCCGCGCGGCGTTCGTGCTCTGCGGGCGGGGACCGGACCTCCCCCCCGCCGGCCTGCCGGTGGTCCGGGTGCCCGACCCGCCCGGGCAGTGGGGGCTGCGGGGCGAGAGCGTGCTGGTGGTGCGCCCGGACCGCCACGTCGGGGCGATCGCCCCCGCCGACATGGGGGCCGAGGAGCTGGACACGCTCTCCAGGATCGTCCTCGGCCACCGGCGGGCCGCCGCCTAGCGGCATGGCCATAATGGGGCATGCTCACCATTGGAGAGGCCGCCCGGCTCCTCGGAACGACACCGCGCACCCTCCGCTTCTACCATGAGCGCGGCGTCGTCCCCGAGCCCGGCCGCGACGAGCTGGGCCACCGCAGGTACGACATCGGCACCGTGCACACCCTCAAGCGCGTCCTCGCCCTCCGCGAGCTGGACCTGCCCCTCGACCGGTGCGCCGAGCTCCTCGACGCCGACGACGAGGACCTCGGCACGGCCCTCCGGGAGTGGGAGGAGGAGATCGCCCGGCAGCAGCGCGAGCTGGAGCAGCGCCGGCTGATGATCGCGCGGCTGCGGGCCGAGCACGACCAGTCCCACCAGGAGAGCGCCGGGCCGGTCTGGGCGGGCTGGGCCCACGTGCTCGCCGAGCACGGGGTCGCCCCGGACCTCATCGACCAGGAGCGGGCCGCGGCCCAGCTCCTGTCGCTGATCGTGGAGGAGGAGTCCTCCCTCCGCCCGCCGTCCCCCTCCCCCGGCGGGGGCGCCGGCCCGGACGGGGAGGGGATCGGCGGGGTCATGGCGCGCTTCGTCGACCTGGCGCACACCGATCCGGGCGGCGCCGAGGCCGACCGGCTCGTCGAGGACCTGGTCGAGCTGGCCAGGCCGCTGATGTCCGCGGTGCCGGCCCCGGAGTCGGCCGAGGCCGCGGGGAAGCTCGCCTCGGGGCTCCTCGACTCCTTCCCCCCGGCGCAGCGCCGCGTCATCCGCGAGGTGATGCTGCGCCTCGGCGGCGAGGGGGAGGAGGGGGCGGGCGAGCGCCCCGCCCCCTGACCGCGGCCGCGCCGCTCACCCCGCCTCCCCGGGATCCGGCAGGGCGGGCGGGTCCAGTCCGGGGGCGAGGTAGGGGCGGTGCGGGTCCACCCCCGCGGCCCGCAGCTCGGCGAGGACGCTCTGGAGCCGGTCGGCCGGGGTGCGGGCCCCTGAGCGCCAGGCGGCCGCCAGCCCCCGGGCGACCAGCGCGGAGCGGCCCCGGCCGAAGCTGGGGGAGCCGGGGCGGGCCCGGTCGACGGCGACCGCCCACCCCGGCCGCATCCGCAGCGCCAGGCAGGGCGGCTCACCGGAGAGCTCGCCCGCGAACCGCTCGCACACCTCGGCGACCGCGCCCCGGGCCCGGTCCCACTCGGCGACCGGGACGTAGGCGACCGCGGCGTCGGTGCGCTCGTAGCCGTCCGGGTGCGAGGCGAGCTTCAGCTGGAAGCGGGCGCCCAGCGCGTTCAGCCGGCCGGTCAGCTCGGCGGTGAGCCCCGCGGCCGCCTCCGCGGCCGGGCGGAGGTAGCAGCGGACCACGTCCTCGGGGCGGGGGCCGCCGGTGCAGGCGTCGCCCACGACGAGGAGGCGGCCGCGCTGGAGGTAGCGGCGGTAGGGCGGGAAGCGGACGGCCGCCTCCCCGCCGGCCCGCGGCCGCCCCCTCCAGCGCAGGTCGGACCGGTGCGCCCGCAGGCGCAGCCCGTGGCCGGCGAGGTCGGCGTGCTCGCCGTCCACCGCGGCCGCGGCGAACCCCTCCACCAGGTACCCCTCGCCGGCGACGGCCGCGATGACCTTCTCCGCGAAGCCGGGGTCCTCCCCCCGCCAGAGCTCCGCCGTGCGGGCGGCCCCGCCGGAGAGCGCCTCGGCGAGCCCGCGCCGGTCCCGGGCGTGGTAGTGGAGGTAGAGGACGGTGGTCAGGAAGGGCTCCAGCCGGTCCGCGGAGCCGCCCTCCCCGGGCCCGCCCGGGACCGGGAGCCGGCCGAGCCGGGTGTGCGCGATCGCGCCGGGGCCGAGGACCCGCGTCTCCTCCGCGATCCGCTCCAGCGCCCGGATGAACGCGCTCACCGGAGCAGGCCGGGGCCGAAGAGCGTGTCCGCCATGGCCTCGGGGTCGCGCAGGATCCGCTGCCCGACGCGGAGCGAGAGCCTTCCGACCTCGCCCAGCGAACCGATCCGCTCCAGCCGGAACAGGGCGCTGAGCAGCTGGATCAGCCCGCAGAACCGGACGGCGCGGACGACCTCCCCGGCCGGCAGGTCCCGGGTGAGCCGGTACCCCTGGACGACCCGGGCGGCGCGGGCGGGCCGGGAGGCCGGGGCGGACATGTCCCGCAGGTGGCCCGAGACCATGTGGCCCAGGACGTGGCCGAGGTCGTAGGCGGGGTCCCCCAGCCCGGCCATCTCCCAGTCGATCAGCGTGACCGGGTGCTCGGCCGCGCCGGCGGCGTCCAGGAGGACGTTGTCCGGGCTGGGGTCGAAGTGGACCACGGCGCAGGCGTTCCAGGTGGACCGCAGCTCCAGCAGCTCCCGCTCGACCGCCTGGAGGGAGGCCGCGTAGTGGTCGAAGTCGAGCCCGCACCCGTGGGCGTACTCGTCCGGGGTGAGGTGGAGGCCGTTCGGGATGGGGACGTGCGGGCGCCACCCGGGGTCGTCCCGGACCTCCCCGGGGACCGGGAGCCCGTGCAGCAGGCCGAGGACGGCGCCGAAGTGCAGCAGGTGGACGCCGTCGACCCCGCCCGCGCGCCGGGACGCCTCCGCCATCGTCTCGGCGCCGGGCACGGCCTCGATGACGGTCAGGCCGTCCGCGTCGCCGCCGCCCAGCAGCCGGGGCAGCGCCCCCCGCAGGGTCGGGTCCTCCGCCGCCGAGTCGAGCATCTCCAGGGTGCGGCGCTCGTTGTCGCTGTTGAGGTCGGCGTCGTAGTGCGGCCACTTCACGATCAGGGGGGCGCCGCCGGCGAACTCGGCGCGCACCACCGGGCGCCGGGCCATGTAGCGGTGGGTGCGCAGGACGGGCCCCCGGTCCACCCCCATGGCGCGCAGCCGCTCGCCCAGCAGGACGGGGTCGATCTCGTCCTCGGCGGAGCCCACCACGGCGTCGGTGCCCGGGAGGATGTCGGCCGGCGGGTAGCGCACCCCCATGATCCAGCACCGCAGGGAGCTCTCGTCCTCGGCCTTCAGCGACGCGGTCACTCTCTCTCGCCTCCACTCGCGGCGTGCGCGGACGCCTTCTCGGGTTCCTCCGGGAGCGCCCCCGGCACGCCGGGGACGATCCAGCTGTCCTTGACCAGCCCCTCCCGCACCAGGGAGTAGGGGATCCGGCCGTAGCCGCGGTCGCCCCAGCCGGCGCCCCAGCTGTTCTGGAAGCGCAGCGCGCCCTCGGCCGCCGCCCCGGCCGGGCGCAGGGCGTCGTCGTAGCCGGACAGCAGGACGGCGTGCCGGGCGACCAGGGGCTCGCCGGGGCCGGGCGGTACGACGTCCCCGGTCCCGAACGACAGCAGGATGCTCGGGTGGAGCGGGATCTCCAGTGAGACCGGCAGGCCCAGCGCGAGCGCGGTCCGTATCGCGTCCAGGTAGGCGGGGCACGGGCCGGGGCAGCGGTCCAGCCGGCCGTAGTGGGGCTGGCGCCAGGCCCGCGCCCGCTCGAAGCACCCGTCCGGGGGGTCGGTGTCCAGCCGGTCCGGGTCGAAGGGCCAGAGCCCCTCCTCGACCAGGCCGTACTCGCTCCACGCCCGCAGGGCGTGCAGCGTGGTCGACCCCCACCGGTCGGGGCTGCCGCTGTACCGGCGCGAGGTCCGGTAGTTGAACAGCAGCGACGGGGTGCGCTCCCGGCCGCGGCGGCGCTCGTCGTACCCGGCGAACCCCGCGACGACGGCGGCCGTGCACAGCGGGCGCTCGGCCTGGTCCGCGACCTCCGGGAACCAGGGGCTCAGGTCCGCGCGGGGCGGCGGGGCGCTCCCCCGCGCCCCGGGCGCTCCGGCCCAGGGCAGGTCCGCGGCCCCGTCCCGGAGGGCCCGCGCCGCCCGCGCCGTGGCGCACGCCGGGGCCGCCGCGCGCCGCGCCCCCGACGCCGCCCGGTGCCGGCGGCGCGCCGCGCCGGCCCCGTCCGCGGTCCTCACACCGGCCCCGGCGCGGCGGCCGACCCCTCCCTGGTGCGCTTCACCCGCAGCCGGGTCGCGGCCATGGCGCGGCGCACCTCGTCCTGGCCGAACCCGGCCCCGGGGGCCTGCTCGGGCTGGAACCGGCCGTGGTCGTCGCCGCTGACCAGCAGCGCGCTGTCCGGGGTCGCGGGCACCACCTTCGGGGAGACGTAGTCCACCGCGAAGTTGAGCCGGTCCTCGCCGCTGGTGTTCTCCCCGGAGCAGTGCGCCACCAGCATGCTGTGCATCGACGCCTGGCCGGCGCGGAGCTCGACGGCGACCTCGCTGTCCGGCTCGATGTCGATGCGCACCTCCTCGCCGCGCATCTTGTCGGCGAGCGTGTCGCCGCCGAAGGCGTGCTCCTGGGGGCCGAGCAGGTGGGAGCCGCGGGAGAAGCGCAGCGTCCCGTTGCCCTCGTCGGCCGGGGTGAGGGCGACCCACACCCGCACGGCGTGCTCCTCGACGCCGGCGAGCCCGTAGTAGACGGAGTCCTGGTGCCAGGCGAGCGAGGAGCCGCCGCCGGCCCGCCGCTGGAACAGCTCGCTCCCCCACACCAGCACGTCCGGGCCGATCAGGCTGCGCACCGCCGCCAGGATGCGCTCGTTCCGGGCGATCTCGTAGGCCCACATGTTGAACAGGTGGATCTTGGGGAAGTAGCGGTACACGGAGAGGAAGCCGCCGACGCGGTCGACGATGCCCAGGTACTCCTCGCAGTCGGCCCGCGCGGCCGCGGCCTCCTCCTCGGTCAGCGGTTCGATCGGGAAGTGGAAGCCGTCGCGCCGCATGGCCGCGACCTCCCCGGGGGTGAGCCCCTCGGCCTCCGCGGTCATGACGGCACCTCCTCGGCGGCCCGCGCGGCGCGGTCGGCCTCGACCGCCGCGTTGAGGGTGAGGATCAGCTCCTCGGCGTCGCGGTGCTTCTGGTCCGGGACGTCGGGGCCGGTGAGGAAGGCGAACAGGCGCTCGTGCTCCTCCTCGCCCAGCCCGCCCCGGGTGGCCAGCCTCAGGTTCGGGTAGCTGCGGTCCGGGAAGTACATCGCCTTGGCGGCGGCCAGGACCTTCTCCGCGGTGGCCGGCGAGGCGTGACCGGCGGCGACGGCCTCCGCGACGGCGACGCGGATGTTGGCCATCGGCTCCGAGATCGGCTTCAGGGTGTCCGACTCGTAGCTGATCGCGACCTCGTCGTCGGCGTGGAGCACGCCGTCCCGGTACATCCGGAAGATCTCGCCGATCCCGACCATGCCGAACGGCGCGCACTCGGTCCCGCGCAGCGCGCCCATGCTGGAGCCGCCGTAGACCGAGATGCCGCGGTAGATGCAGTTGAGCACCTCCTTGGGCGCCACCGAGAGCGCGTGCAGGAACTGGCCGTCGACGATGCCGATGTGCCGCGGCGGCTCCGGGCGGTTCATCAGCTCGGGCAGGTCGCCCCGTTTGATCGGGGGCCGGATCTCGCCGCCGAACAGCGATCGGACCTTCTCCATCGGCATGCTCGGGCCGATGAACAGTACGGCTGTCATTCACACACCCTCTCGGACGGATTCGTCTGCCTGGTCGCACGCGCGCCTGATCTGGCCGAGCGTCCCCTCCCACAGGCCCGCCGCGCGCGGTCCGAGCTTGGTCCGGTCGATGATCCACGACTCGATCCCGGGGACGATCACCCTGACCACGCTCACCGGGATCCCCGGGGGCGAGAGGTCCACCACGACCACCCGGTCCAGCCCCCGCTCGCGCAGGCGCCCCATCATCAGGTCGATGTCGGCGACGATGTCGTCGGAGGGGTGGTGCGGCAGCTCGCCGAACCGGACCAGGCTCTCGGAGGGCTTGAAGGCCCAGGCCTCCTTGTTCACCTGGCCGCTCCGGCGGACGTGGAAGAAGAACTTCTCCACCTCCTCGCCGGGGAGGGTGATGTCCTCGCGCAGCGCGTTGATGTCCACGGCGCGGCTCTGCGCGACCTCGCACAGGGCCCGGCAGACCGCGGTCTCGGCGTCGGGATGGGTCCCCATGCCCATGTGGCTCTGCGAGAAGGTGCTGGCGATGTTCTCCGCCACCAGCGCCAGCACGGTGCACACGCCCGTCTCCGAGCTCAGGTCCTTCAGCGACACCTCCAGCCCGGCGTCCCGGTACATCCGCACGTACCGCTGCGCGCTGGGCGGGAGGGTGTCCAGGTCGACGTTGCGGTGGCGCTCGTGCAGCCAGCGCAGGACGGGCCCGGTGGCGGAGCCGAAGGTGCCCCTGCCGACCAGCCGGCTCATCCGGTTGCCGATGAGGTCGGCCATGGTCCAGTCGTCCCGCTCGATCAGCTCGCACAGCGCGTGGCAGACCGCCTCCTCCACGGAGTTGCCGGAGGCGATGCCGTTGGTGGTGCCGAGGCGGTGGCTGGGCACCTCGTGGTAGCGGGAGTAGTAGCCGGCCAGGTAGAGGGGGACCAGCACCTCCTCGTCCCGGCCCAGGTCGTGCCCCTTCACCCAGGAGATCGGGGTGTCCGGGCCGCAGACGTGGAACGGCTCCAGGTTGACCTCGTCGGGGGCGACGATGGCGCGCCCGGCGGCGCGCAGCTCGGCGACGCTCGCGACCTCCTCGGGCCGCATCGGCAGCGCCGCGGCGAACCGCTCGACCGCCTCCATGATGGCGGAGGTCTTCGCGGCCAGGTCGGTGCCGCCCTTGCCGTTGTAGACCGAGATCATGTCGTGCGAGGAGGGGCAGATGGTGTTCCAGACCGGGATGCCGATCCGGTCCAGCCCGGTGATGTCGGACAGCCGGGTGATCCCGACCCTGCGCATGTGCGGGAGGATCCGCTCGTAGGTGGTCTCGACGGCCACCTCTCGGTGCGCGCCGACCCCGTCGATCTTGGGGATCCGGTTCCGGAGCTTCATCAGGAGGCCTTTCCGGTGTCGGCGGTGCCGGCGCGGGCCAGGTCGACCCGCCCCTCACCGGCGTAGTCGAATCGGACGTCGATCTGGTCCCCGGGGCGGACCCGGACGGCGTCGGGCAGCAGCCACACGCAGCTGTACCAGTGGCTGTCGGGGCCGCCCTCCCACGGGGAGGAGGTGAAGTCGACCGAGGGGGAGAGCGAGGCGCGGAAGTAGACCACCACGCCGTTGGCCCTTCCGGCGCGGGTCGCGGTCAGGGTGCGCCGCTCGGAGAGCCGGCGGGCCGGCTCCGACAGGTCGACCTCGTAGAGCGGGTCGGCTCCGCTCAGCGCGGTCCAGGTGCCGACCTTCTCCGGGCGCTCGTAGAAGGAGGAGGACCGCCCCTGCTGGGCGTCGCGGAACGGCGCGAAGTCGATGCCGTACCGCCGCTGCCACAGGCGCAGCCGGTCCTCGCCGATGCGCTGCGCGGCGACCGCCTCGTCGGGGACGTCGACGAGCGTGGCCAGGCCCTGCAGCCGGCCGGGGAGGAGGCGGGCGTCCGGGGTGAGCAGCCGCCTGCGGGCGTCGTCCACGGTCTCCCAGATGAGCATGTCCATCGCCTCGTTGCCGACGATGTCGGTGGTGAGCAGGGTGGCCTTCTCCGGGAGCCGCAGGGAGTGGGACCACTCCTGGAGGAACTCGATGCGGTCGGCGACCCCGTTGTGCACGGCCAGCTTCTCCGCCAGGTGCACCATGCCGGCGGGTTCGACGGCGTAGACCTTGCGGGCCCCGCTCTGCGCCGCGGCGATGGCGAGGATGCCGCTGCCGGTCCCCAGGTCCAGCACGACGTCGTCGGGGCGGACCAGCTCCCGCACGGCCTGGACGAAGGCGGGCTTGCGGATCGTGTCGTTCAGGATGAACTGGTGGACGTAGGAGGTGTCGTAGCCGTACACCGGCCCCTTGGAGAACCGGGCGTCGGGCTCGGTGCGCACCACGCCGCCCTCCACCAGCTGGGAGGCGGTGGCCAGGAGCAGTTCGGTGCTCCTGGCGCCGGTGAGCCGGGGCGCGCAGAACCGGAGCAGCTCGGTGACGGTGCGGGGCGAGCGCAGCGCGTCCAGGACCGACAGGGTCTCGGGGCCGAGCTTGAGGACGCGCCCCTGGTGGTGGAGGCGGACCGATCCCCCGGAATCCACCCGGAGGTCGAGCTCCCGCTCCCGGTACAGCCTCGTCTCAGGGGTGAGCATGGGCGGTGGTCTCCTTCGCTGGGGTGCCGTCGGTGGAGGGGGCGGAGGTGCGGGCGGCGACCGCCTTGGCCAGGGCGCGGACCACGATCGGGCGGAAGTCGCCCATGGATCCGGTCCCGCGCCCCTGGTCGGCGACGACGAGCCCCGGCTTGGGCTCGACCACGTCCACCCCGTCCGCCCTGAGCTGGGCGATGTTGCGCTGCACGGCGGGTTTGGCGAGCATCGCCCCGTTGGTCGAGGGGACGGCGATGACCGGGGCCTCCGCCGCCAGGACGACCGAGGTGAGCAGGTCGTCGGCGATGCCGTGCGCCGCCTTGCCCAGGAAGTTCGCGGTCGCGGAGAGCACCAGGACGACCTCCGCCCAGCGGGCGAGCTCGACGTGCGGGACCGCGAGGCCGGTGTCGTCCCAGCCGGTGAGGACCGGGTGGGGGGTGAACGGCCGGACCGCGCCCGGGCCGATGATCTCGGCGGCCCTCGGCGTCATCACGACGCGGGGGACCACACCGGTGAAGCCGCTGAGCGGGAGCCAGGCCAGGATGTGCGGGACGGCCACGGCCGACACCGACCCGCAGACCCCGATCAGCAGCCTGACCTCCCCGCCTTCGGCTGGGACCGCCTCGGTCTCGGTCATCAGGATGTACCTCCCTCGGATGGGGTGAGCAGGGCGGCGAACGGGCCGTCGCAGCGGAGCAGCAGCCCCAGCGGCCCCCTGGTTCCGCCGCCGGAGACGGCGTTCAGCGCCATGTGCTCGGTGATGCGGTGGGCGGTGGCGTACCGCAGCTCGGTGCGCTCGGCGGCGGCCGGCGGCCGGCCGGCGCCCCGCTCGTACCCCGCGAGCAGGGCGCGCCCGAGGGCGAGCAGCCGCGGCCGGCGCCCTCCCCCGGCGGCCCCGGCGAGCTCGACGAGTTCGGCGGCCATGAACGCCAGGTCGGCCATGGGGCGGCCCCAGCCCGCCTCCCGCCAGCCGAGCAGCGCCGGCGCGCCGCCCGGGACGACCAGGGCGGTGGAGAAGCGGCCGTGGACCAGGGCGGCCGGGCCCCCGGGCGGCGGGGCCGCCAGGGCGCGGGCCAGCGCGGGTCCGGCCCGGTCGGCCAGGAGGGCGCGGATGCGGTGCACGTCCGCGGCGACCCCGGGGAGGGCCGCGGTCCACGCCGCCCCCCGGGTGCGGTCCGGCAGCCCGGGCGGGACCCGGTCGGCGGGCACCCGGTGCAGTCCGGCCAGGAACCGGCCGAGCCCCTCGAAGGCCTGCTCGGCGCCGGCGGGCGGCCCCTCCGGGGCGGTCAGGGCGTCGAACAGCAGCGCGCGGGTGGGCACGGCGGGCCACACGGCCCGCTCCGGCGCCGCGGGGTCGGGGATCCGCGGCAGCAGGCAGCCGGGCCGGCCGCCCAGGGCGCGCTCCAGCGCCCGCAGCCGGTCCTCCGGGAGGTAGGCGGCGTGGTCGCCGCGGACCGCCTCCTCCCACACGTGCTCCGCGCCGGCCCCGGCGCACCTGCGGGCGGCGAGCGGGCCGTCCAGGACGCGCGGGGACCGCACCCCGGGCGCGGCCCCGGCGCTCACGCCACCTCCCGGCCGCGCGGCCGGGCGGGGCGGTAGGGCTCGCGGACGTCCAGGCCCTCGGCGGCGTAGCGGCGCGCGATCGCCGCGAAGCGCTCCTCCGGCCCGTCGGCGCCCGAGGTGTAGGCCTCGATGAGGGCGTCGGCGATCAGGGTGCTGTGGAACTGGCCGTAGCTGACCGCCCCGGGCCCCGCCGCCGTCACCGGCTCCGGGGCGTCGTGCCACCCCCTGCCCCGCCGCCTGGCCAGCGATGGGCCCTCGTCGCGCAGGTCGGCGGCGAAGTCCCCGTGCACGGCCTCCAGCAGCGGGGCGGCCCGGCGCTCGTGGCGCTCCCCCAGGTAGAAGACGAACGGGTCGAGCCGGTGGTAGCCGCTCGGGGAGTTGAGGAGCTTCAGCTGCCAGGGGAAGGCGAACCCGGGGTCGCCGATGAAGCGGCGGAGCAGGCGCACCGCCGCCTCCGCCCCGTCGGGGGTGAAGTAGTGCCGCCGGAGCGGGCCGTCGTCCCCGCCGGGCGGCCCCGCCTCCGACAGGGCGGTGAACCAGCGGGCCTCGGTGTAGTGCCGGTAGGCGGGGAGCCTCAGCCGCACGCCGTCTCCGTGCGGCTCCGGGGAGACGTCGGCGGGGTCGGCCCTGAGCCGGACGCCGCCGCGCCGGACCTCGACGCGCCCGCCGCTCTCGGCGGTGGCGTGCCAGCCCCGGCTCGGGAAGGTCCGGCCAGCGTTGATCTCCCGCAGGCGCCTGCCCAGTTCCGGGGCCTCCCAGTCGGTGACCGCGGTGACCCGCCGGACGCCCTGCATGAGGATGGCCGCGGCCTCCAGGTCCCCGCAGTAGTAGTGGAGGTAGAGGAACCTCCAGAGGTGCTGGCGCACCGGGAGGTCGCCGCGGAGGTCCATCACGCGGACGGGGGCGTTGGAACCATAGGAGGCCTGCTCGAACAGGTCCGGGGAGACCACCTTCACCTGTTCGGCGATGCTTCTGAAGACTCTCTCGTACCGGTCCACGGAACCCCATCGGTCTGTGCTGGCTGTGCGGGACGTGCTCGCGGGCCGGGCGCCCGGAGGGCCCGGGTGTGCTGCGGGGCGGTGCCGCCCCGCAGCACGGCCCGGGCCTGTTGCGCGGTGGTCACCGCGGGTTCGGGGGCGCGGAGCCGGCACGGCCGGCGCCGCAGGTCATGGTGCCCCGCCGCCCGCGGTGGTCACTCCGGTCCGGTCAGCAGTGCGCGGCCACGGAGGCCGCGGCGGCCATGACGGAGCCCTGGGCGTCCTCGTCCGCGGAGATGCCGCTCTTGGACTCCAGCAGGGTCTGCAGCTCGGCCTCGTCGAGCCCGGTGAGGCTGGACAGGTCGAGCGCCTCGCCCTGGTCGGCGACGACCTCGGCCTCGGCGGCCTTGATCTGCGCGGCGAGGTCTTCGATGTTCTGCGTGACAGCAGGCATTACTACCTCTTTCCTTTGATGGTGCTTTCATCGCCGGCACGCACTTCTCCGACGACTCCAGAACATTAGCCAGGTGGCACGAAGGCCAGTCAAGACGGTTTCCGCCTTTCCGGTCAGCACCCCCGAAAAAAGGCGCACCCGGGCTGGTGCGCACCCCGCGCCACCGCCCTGATCAGCCTGGACCGCGCACCGCCGGCGTCCCGCCGGCGGTACATCCGCTGCGGCGAAGGGCCGGGCCCGGCCGGGGTGAAGCGGGTTCGAAAAACAACGGAAAACACCGTTCAGCGCGTCCGTTCGCATTTTCGCGCCGACCCCCGAGACATTCGCCGCACCCCCTGGTAGCATCCACCGGCCTTCTAGACGTCTGGAGATGCCGCCATGCGCGTGTTGTTCACCAGTTACGCCGAGCCTTCGCATTTTCGGAATATGGTCCCGCTGGCCTGGGCCTTTCTCGCGGCCGGGCACGAGGTGCGGGCGGCGGGCCCGCCGGAGCTGATGGAGACGGCCGCCGGCGCCGGGCTGACCGGGGTTCCGGTGGGCAGGGACAGCGTCATCCGCTCCTTCCTGGGGCGCCGCCCGCACCTGTCCCGGATGACGCGCTCGGACGACCGGCCGCCGTTCGGGAGGGGGGACGCCCCGGAGGAGGAGATCGACTGGGAGTACCTGCACTCGGGGTATGCCGACTCGGTCAACTGGCTCTTCCGGATGGTGAACGACCCGATGATCAACGACCTGGTGGAGTTCGCCCGGGAGTGGCGGGCCGACCTGGTGGTCTGGGAGCCCGGCACCGTCGCGGGGGCCATCGCGGCGAAGGCCGCCGGGGCGGCCCACGCCCGCATCGTCCTCGGCCTCGACTTCTACGGCCGGATGCGCGAGCTCTTCGTCAAGCGCCGCGACGAGGAGGCCGGCCGGCCCGATCCCCTCGCGGAGTGGATCTCCGCCCGGATCGGCAGGTTCGGCGGGGAGTTCTCCGAGGACATGACGACGGGGATGGCGACCATCGAGCAGTCGCCCGAGGCGATGCGGATGCCCACCGGGCGCCCGGTCGTCCCCGTCCGCTACGTCCCCTACAACGGGAGGTCGGTGGTGCCCCGGTGGCTGTGGCGGGCCCCCGAGCGCCCCCGGGTCTGCTTCAGCCTCGGCGGTTCGGTCAAGGACCCGGTCGCCCCTTCCGCGGTGCGCATCCCGGAGATCCTGGAGGCCCTGGCCGACCTGGACGCCGACGTCGTCGCGACCTTCCCCGCCGAGGACGTGGGCACGCTGCCCGGCAACGTCCACCCGGTGGGGTTCGTCCCGCTGAACGCGCTGCTGCCGCACTGCTCGGTCTCGGTCAACCACGGCGGCTTCGGGTCGCTCAACACCGCGCTGATCAACGGGCTCCCGCAGCTCGTGATCCCCGAGTTCTTCGACGCCCCGGCGAAGGGGCGCAGGATCTCCGCGCTGGGGGCGGGGCTCACCCTCACCGCGGAGGAGGCGACGGGGGACGCCGTCCGCAAGGGCCTGGAGGAGCTGCTGAGCGCCCCCGGCTTCCGGGACAGGGCGGCGGAGCTGCGGGACGCGTCCGCGCGGATGCCCTCCCCCGCCGAGGCCGTGCCCCGCCTCCTCGGCCTGGCCGGCGAGCGGATCTGAGAGTAGGGAGGGAAGGGCCATGAGCACGACCAGCGGCGTCCGGGCCAGGGTGCGGACCCTGGCACTGGACGTGAAGGACATGACCGCCGGCCTGGAGCCGGGCGAGCGGGAGGCGCCCGGAGGGGTGGGGCTGGACGCCCTCGACGGGTTCGGCCTCGTCCACCTCGTCCTCTACATCGAGGAGGAGTTCGACCTGGCGGTCCTGGAGAGGGTGGGGTCCGCCGACTGGGCGACCTCCGACGACATCGCCGACTTCCTCGTCCGCGAGTTCCCGGAGCTGGCCGGCGCCCCGGAGGGTCCGGACTTGCCCTGACGCGGCGTGAAGCCCTCACTGTGGGGTCCGACGGACTCCGCTTCGAGACGAGGGACGCATGCTCCGCCACCCCAGGGTCGCCGCCTTCCTGCGCTGGCTGCCGTTCATCATCATCGCCGCCAACCTGTTCCTGGTGTTCGCGGGCGTGGTGAACGTGGCGCAGGCCGCGGTGCTGATCGCGGTCCTGGAGGCGTGCCTCCTCGGGGTGGTCGTCGCCGAGTTCGCCGCCATCCGCATCGCCTTCCGCAAGGCCCGGGCCCGGGGGGCGAACCGCGTCCAGGCCGCCATGGCGAGCCTGGACGCGTGCCTCCCTCCCAGCGTGGCGTTCCTGGTCAAGCAGGAGCTGCTGGTGACCCTGGCCTTCCCCCGGCTGTTCCGGCGGGGCTCCCCGGAGGCCGGGGCCACCGCCGTGCCCTCCTCCGGGCCGACGGGGGCGATCTCCGCGGGCATGCTGGCCGTCACCGTGCCCGGCTGCGTGCTGTCCCTGCTCTTCGTCGGCGGGCCCGACTGGCTCCGCTGGGTGCTGTTCGGGGTCTCGCTCTACTTCGCCTTCTACGCCGTGGGCCTGTGGGCGCTCTATGACTCCAACGGGCACCTGGTCGGCCCGCGGACGCTGCGCGTGCGGCACGGGGCCACCACCGACGTGGCCTTCCCCCTGGACGAGGCGGCCTCCGCCCGCGTCTCCCCCGAGGCGCACCGGGGCGGGCCGGTCTCGGTCGACGGCGGCACCCTCACCGTCACCATGTTCGGCAGGACCAACGTCGACGTCGAGTTCGCCTCCCCCGTTCCGGCCGTCTTCTTCGACCGGGACGAGGCCGCGGTGACCCGGGTCCGGTTCTTCGCCGACTCCCCGGAGAGGGCCGTCGCCGCCATCGAGGAGCGCCTCTCCCGCACTTCCCGGTGACGCGCCGGCGCACCGGAGTCCACCGCCCCGAACCGAGGAGGGAAAGGCGCCTGCGGCGGAGGCGCGGAGGCGGGCCGGCGCCTCCGGCCCCATTCGATTGAAAAAGGCGTTCGGTTCCATCCGAGCGCCGGCATCGACGAGATCCCGAGGGTCGCCCGCGCGCACCGCTCCACCCCGCCGGTCCGCGCCGGACAGCCAATGCGACCCTCGCGGTCCCCTGTGCGCATTTCCCTTTCCGGGTACCCCTGAACCGCTCGAATAGGGGTTCCTCGGAACCGGCGGCCCAGCCGGGATAAGGGCCCCTATATTTCACCCGGCAAGCGTAGGGGAACGCCTCGTCAAAGCCTGCATCACACTCGGTGACGGCCTTTAATTAAGAGTATTTTCGCAGGTCAAGCGGGAAGTTCTGCGTCCACCGAAGGCGATCTTCCACATCGGGGAACCGACCGGAAGCCGTATGGACAACCCACTGCCGACTCGGCCAGACTTACCTCGACCCGGACACGGACGAGCGCCCCCTGGACAGGGCTGCACTTGATTTGTATAGTTCAACAAAAATCCGGGATGTCCAGTTTGAGAAGATTGCCATTGATTGTTGTCGCGAACAGGCAACCCCCGACCCGCAACAAAGGGAATGGTGATGTCATTGTCTCGGTCGAGCTCGAGCGGAGTCCGTGCACCAAACGATGTCGACTCGGGCTTCTCCGATGTTAACGCCAATAACGTTTTCTGGGAACTACCGGAAGGCGATTCCCTGTCCTCATTCCTCGGCAGGCTGGGGGTCGATTCGACCGGCCTTCTCGCCGGCACTTCGCTGATAATTCCGCAGCGGCTCTCCATCGAGGAATGGGAGGAGCTGGGCGACCGGCTCTTCGCCTGCTGGGAGTCGATGAGCTGGTGGATCGGCGACTGGCTGGTCTACGGGCAGGACAACTACCCCGACCGCTACAAGGTGGCCGTCCAGAGGACCGGGCTGAGCTACCAGACCCTGCGGAACTACGCCTGCGTCGCGCGGAAGTTCAGCACGGACCGGCGCCGGCAGAGCCTGAGCTTCCAGCACCACGCCGAGGTCTCCGGCCTGCCCCCGGAGGAGCAGGACCGCTGGCTGGAGCGCGCGCTGAAGTTCGCCTGGTCCCGGAACGAGCTGCGCCGCCGGATCAAGGCCTACCAGCTCAACGGGGCCAAGGGCGAGTCCCGCGACATCAGGTTCCAGGTCCAGGCCAGCCCCGACATGAAGCAGCGCTGGGCGATGGCGGCGAAGGCCCACAACGAGAGCCTGGACGCGTGGATCGTCAAGGTCCTCAACCAGGCCGCGTCCGCCGTCGGCGAGCACGGCCCGTCCCCCGTCCCGGCCGACGGGCCGGCCGCCGGCTGACGCCGGCCGCCCGCGCCGGGCACCGGACCCGCCGGGCGGGGGCGCGGAGGAGCCCGGCCTCCCGGGCCGAGCGGTTCGAACAGGGCGGGGACTCTGACCACGTCCCCGGCCCGCGCCCCAGGGCCGACGTCCTTCCGCAGTGCCGAGAAACGCGGCGACCGAACCGTCGGTACGGCCACCGCGCAGGGAGAGGTCGCATGTTCACCGATCTGAACGAGTTCCACGCCTGGTTCGCCCACCGGAACCGGGAGCAGAGGCACCGGGTCACCAGGATCGACCTGGACCGGATCGAGGGGTGGTCCGCCGACCCCGTGACCGGGAACCTCTCCCACCGCACCGGCCGGTTCTTCAGCGTGGAGGGGCTGGACCTGACCCGCTCCGGGCGCGGGGCGGAGGCATGGCAGCAGCCGATCATGGTCCAGCCGGAGCGGGGCGTCCTCGGGATCCTGGTCAAGGACTTCGGCGGCGTCGCCCACTGCCTGCTCCAGGCGAAGATGGAGCCGGGCAACGTCAACGGCCTCCAGCTCTCACCGACCGTGCAGGCCACGGAGAGCAACATCTCCGGGGTGCACGGCGGCAGGGCGGTGCCCTACCTGGACTACTTCGCCGCCCCCAGGAGCGGCCGGGTGCTCTCCGACGTCCTCCAGTCCGAGCAGGGCTCGTGGTTCCTCACCAAGCGCAACAGGAACATGATCGTCCGGGTCGACGGGGACGTCCCCGTGCTGGACGACTTCTGCTGGCTGAACTTCGCGCAGATCTGCGCCCTCCTCCGCGTGCCCGACCTGGTCAACATGGACGTCCGCACCGTCCTCGCCGGCGCGGCGGCCCTGCGGCTCCGGGAGGGCGACGCGGCCGCGGACACCTTCCGCGGCGCGCTGGCCCGCTCGTGGCGGGCGGAGGACCCCCTGCACTCGATGGTGGAGGTCCTCAGCTGGTTCACCGAGGCGAAGGGGCGCTGCACCCTGGCCCGGCGCCCGGTCCCCCTCGCGAAGGTCGAGGGCTGGCGGCACCGGGACGGCGCCATCGTGCACGAGCGGGGCCTGCACTTCTCGGTCATCGGCGTGTCGGTGGAGGGCAGCGGCCGGGAGGTGGCCGGCTGGCAGCAGCCGATGTTCGAGCCCCGGGGCCAGGGCGTCATCGCCATGCTCGTGCGGCCCATCCGGGGCGTGCTGCACCTCCTGGTCCAAGCCCGGATCGAGACCGGCTCCCTGGACGGCGTGGAGATGGCGCCCACGGTCCAGTGCCGGCCGGAGAACTACGAGGGGCTCCCGGAGGAGCGCCGCCCCCTGTTCCTGGACGAGGTCCTGGGCGCGCCGGCCGAGCGGATCCGCTTCGACAGCGTCCACTCCGAGGAGGGCGGGCGCTTCTACCACGCCCGCAACCGCTACCTCATGGTCGAGGCCGGGGACGGCTTCCCGCTGGACGTCCCCGACGACTACACCTGGATCACCCTGCGGCAGATGACCGAGTTCGTGAAGTACGGCCACCACCTGAACGTCGAGGCCAGGAGCCTGCTGACGTTCTGCGGTTTCTACGAGGAGGAATGACGAGTGACCATCCAGGTCTGGGACTACCTCCCGGAGTACGGGACGGAGCGGGAGGACATCCTCGACGCGGTGCGGAAGGTCTTCGCCAGCGGCCGCCTCGTGCTCGGGGAGAGCGTGCGGGGCTTCGAGGAGGAGTTCGCCGCCTACCACTCCACCGCCCACTGCGTCGGCGTCGACAACGGCACCAACGCCGTGCGGCTGGCCCTGGAGGCGCTCGGGGTCGGGCGCGGGGACGAGGTGATCACCGTCTCCAACACCGCGGCGCCCACCGTGGTCGCCATCGACGGGACCGGGGCCGCGCCCGTCTTCGCCGACGTGCGCGCCGAGGACCACCTGATCGACCCCGGCCTGGTCGAGGCCGCGGTCACCCCGCGCACCAAGGCCATCGTCCCGGTCCACCTGTACGGGCAGTGCGCCGACATGGAGCCCCTGCTGGACACCGCGCGCCGGCACGGGCTGGCGGTGGTGGAGGACTGCGCGCAGGCGCACGGCGCGCGCCGGAACGGGGCGCTCGCCGGGACGCTGGGCGACGCCGCGGCCTTCTCCTTCTACCCGACCAAGGTCCTCGGGGCCTACGGGGACGGCGGCGCCGTGCTGACCGGCGACGCGGAGACCGCGGCGGCCCTCCGCCGGCTGCGCTACTACGGGATGGAGGAGACCTACCACGTCGAGCGCACCCCCGGCCACAACAGCAGGCTCGACGAGGTGCAGGCCGAGATCCTCCGGCGCAAGCTCACCCGGCTGGACCGCTATATCGAGCGCCGCCGGGAGGTCGCCCGCCGCTACCGGGAGGGGCTCGGCGACGTCTGCGGGCCCGGCGGCCTCGAACTGCCGTCGACCGCCCCCGGCGGCGAGCACGTCTACTACGTGTACGTCGTCCGCCACCCGGAGCGCGACGAGATCCTCCGGCGGCTGCGGGAGGAGTACGACATCGCGCTGAACATCAGCTACCCGTGGCCGGTGCACACCATGCGCGGCTTCGCCCACCTCGGGGTCGCGGAGGGGGCCCTCCCGGTGACCGAGTCGCTCGCGCGGCGGATCTTCTCGCTCCCGATGTACCCCTCCCTGCCCGAGGCGGTCCAGGACCGGGTGATCGCCTCCCTGCGCGAGGTCCTGCGGACCCTGTAAGGCCCGGCCGGATCCCGCGCGGGACCGGGGCGGGGCGCCCGCCCCTCGGAACGAGTGAAGGTGAGAGCGTGTACGGAGCGGAATTCACCGAGATCTCCGATCTCGTCTACCAGGGCCGCGGCAAGGACTACCGGGCCGAGGCGGAGTACATCGGAGGGCTGGTCCGCGGCAGGATGCCGGGGGCGGCCTCCCTGCTCGACGTCGGCTGCGGGACCGGCGCCCACCTGGAGGCGTTCGGGGAGTCGTTCGGCGACGTCGCGGGGCTCGACGCGTCCAAGGACATGATCGAGGCCGCGCGGGCGAAGGACCTGCGGGCCGCCCTGTACCAGGGGGACATGTGCGACTTCGACCTCGGCCGGTCGTTCGACGCGGTGACCTGCCTGTTCGGGTCGATCGGCCACCCCGAGTCGTTCGCGCGGCTGACCGACGCGCTGCACTGCTTCGCCCGGCACCTGGTCCCCGGCGGCGTGGCGGCGGTCGACCCCTGGTGGTTCCCGGAGACGTTCCTGGAGGGGTACGTCTCCGGCGACGTCGTCACGGAGGGGGAGCGCACCGTCGCCCGGGTCTCGCACTCCGTGCGCAGCGGTGACAGCTCGCGGATGGAGGTGCACTACACCGTCGCGGACCGGGGGTCGGGCATCCGGCACTTCACCGAGACCTACACGGCGCGGCTGTTCACCAAGGCGCAGTACGAGGCCGCGTTCGCGGACGCGGGATTCGACGCCGAGTACATCGAGGGGGTGCAGCAGGGCCGCGGCCTGTTCCTGGCGGTGCGCCGCCCGGCCCCCGCCTGCGCCTCCCCCGAGCCCATCGAAGACTGAGCGAAAGGCGGAACGACGTGTCCAAGGACCAGCGGCCGCACCGGTCGCCCTCCCCCGCCGCGGTGCAGACCCCGACGATGAGCGCACGGCCACTGGAGGTCGAAGGGGCCTTCGAGTTCACCCCGAAGGCCTTCCCGGACGAGCGCGGCGTCTTCGTCGCCCCGTTCCAGGAGCCGGCCTTCGCCGAGGCCGTGGGCGGCCCCCTGTTCCCCGTGGCCCAGTCGAACCACAGCAGGTCGAAGCGGGGCGTGGTGCGCGGGGTCCACTTCACCGCGACTCCCCCGGGGACCGCCAAGTACGTCCACTGCCCGCGCGGAAGGGCGATCGACGTCGTGGTCGACATCCGGACCGGGTCCCCGACGTTCGGCCGGTGGGACTCGGTCCTGCTCGACCAGGACGGCTTCCGGGCGATGTACCTCCCTGTGGGGGTGGGCCACGCGTTCATCGCGCTGGAGGACGACACGGTGATGTCCTACCTGCTCTCCGGCTCCTATGTGGCCGAGAACGAGCTGGCGGTCTCGCCGCTGGACCCCGAGCTCGCCCTGCCGATCCCCGAGGGCATCACCCCGGTCCTGTCCGCCCGCGACCGGGCCGCGCCCACCCTCGCCGAAGCCGGGTCCCGAGGCCTGCTCCCCTCCTACGCCCGCTGCCGGGAGATCGGGGAGGAGCAGTGGCGGTGACCGACCCCCGACCCCTGGTCGCCGTCCTCGGCGCCTCCGGCTTCATCGGCTCCTGGGTCGCCGACGAGCTCTCCCGGCGGCCGGTCCGGCTCAGGCTCGTGGCCCGGGGGCCGGTGCCCGAACCCGCGGGTGGCGCGGCCCGCGTCGAGGTGCGCAGCGCCGACCTCACCGCCGGCGGCGAACTCGCCCGCGCCGTCGAAGGCGCCGACGCGGTCGTCCACCTGGCGGCCAGGCTCGGCGGCGCGACCGGCTGGCGGGCGGCCGGCGGCGACGGCGGAGCCGAGCGCGTGAACGTCGGCCTGATGCACGACCTGATCGGCGCGGTGCGCGACCGCGGGCCGGCGGGTCCCCCGCCGGCGGTCGTGTTCGCGGGGACGACGACCCAGGTCGGCCTCGCCGACCGGACCCGGCTCGACGGCACCGAGCCGGACCGGCCCCGGAGCACCTACGACCGGCACAAGCTCGCCGCCGAGCAGGCTCTGAAGGAGGCCACCGCCGCGGGCGCGGTCCGCGGCGCCTCCCTGCGGCTGCCGACCGTGTTCGGACAGGCCCGCCACCCGGGGACGCGGGACCGGGGGGTGGTCTCCTCGATGGCCCGCCGCGCCCTGGGGGGCGACGCCCTGACGATGTGGAACGACGGCACCGTCCTCCGCGACCTGGTGCACGTCCGCGACGCCGCGCGCGCCCTCGTGGCCGCACTGGACCACGCCGACGCCCTCGCGGGCGGGCACTGGCTGGTGGGAAGCGGCAGCGGCGCCCGGCTCGGGGACGTCTTCTCCGGCATCGCCCGGCTCGTGTCCGAGCGCGTCGGCCGGCCGCCCGTCCCGGTGCTCTCGGTCGAACCGCCCGGCCAGGCCGAGGAGACCGATTTCCGCAGCGTGGAGATCGACCCGTCGAGGTTCCGGGACGCCACCGGCTGGCGCCCCGAGATCCCGCTGGAGGAGGGCCTGCGCCAGACCGTGGCCGCCCTCGCCGACCAGGCGGAGCGGGAGGAGCAGGAGAAGCGGGCGGAGCGGACAGAGCCGGGCCCCGCGCCCCGCGGCTGACCCCATTCCCCTTTCCCGTCCCCCCTTCCGCCTTCCCCTCCCCGATGATCGCGACGGCGCGGCCCGGCCAGCGAGCGCGGACAGGCCCCCAGCGCCAAGACCATCGGGGAGGGACGGGGGACGGAAGACGCCCGACCCGAGCGCGGCGCACCACGGGGCCGGGGCTCAGCCGGGCGGCGACGGCGGAGGAAGGGGCGGGGCGGAGGCCCTCGCCCGGGCGCGACACCTCGCGGAGCGAGGGTTCAGACCGGCGGCGACGGCAAGGGGAGGGGGACCGGCCGGTCGGTCGGGTGCGGCGCCTCGCGGGGCGAGGGTCCAAGCAAGCGGCGACGACGTAGGAGGGGGCGGGGCCGGGCACCCCGGCCGGGTGCGGCACCCCACGGGGCCGGGGTTCAGGCGGGCGGCGACGGCGGCGGTGGGGACCGGCCGGTCGGTCGGGTGCGGCGCCCCACGGAGCGAAGGCCCAGACCCGCAACGACGGCGCAGGCAGGGACGGGGCCGGGCGCCACACACGGGCGCGGCATCTCGCGGAGCCAGGGTTCAGACCGGCGGCGACGGCAAGGGGAGGGGCGGGTCGGAGGTCCTCGCCCGGGTGCGGCGGCTCGCGGGGCGGGGTTCAAGCGGGCGGCGAGGGCGGGGAGGGGGACCGGCTGGTCGGTCGGGTGCGGCAGAGCGGGCCGGGGCGCTCGGGGCGGCGGGGGCGCCGTGCCCGCGCCGCTTCGGCGGCGGGGCCGGCCGCCTGGAAACCACCACCCCCTATCTGACCTGGGCGAACACGAAGGGTGATGGTGGGGTGGGGGTGCCCTGCGCACCGCGAGAGCACCCCGGTGATTTCTGGGCGCCCATCCCGGGGCCGATCGGCCCTCGGAGGGCCCGAACCGCCTCGGTCGGGCCGGTGATCGCGGGTTCGAGCGGCCCGCAAGAGCACGAACCGGGGGGCCGGAACCCGGGCAGGGCGGGAGCGGGGGCGGGATGCCGCATTCGTCCTGCCGGGAGGCCCCGCTTCGGCCACTCTGCGTGACCGGCGAGGGGGTGGCGGGGCATCGGGGCCTACTACTCGCCGGTAGATGTCGTTGGGCCTGCTGCGGAGGTGCGCAGGGCGCCCCCGGTCGGCCCGATCCCCGCCGCCGCCCCGGCACAGGGGGCATGACCTCTGCCTTGGCGCGGGCGGCCCGCTCCCCATCTTTCCCGGGACGCCGCCTCCCCTGCCGGGCGCACACGCCGGGCCGGTGAGCACGGCGCCCGCCCGCTCCCGCCCCCGCCGCTGGTCTGAGCCTTCGCTCCGTGGGGCGCCGCGCCCGGGCGACCGCCTCCACCCCGCCTCCACCTGCGCCGTCGCCGCCCGCTTGAACCCCCGCCCTGCGAGGCGCCGCACCCGACCGACTGGCCGGTCCCCACCGCCGCCGTCGCCGCCGGTCTGAACCTCCGCTCCGCGAGGCGCCGCGCTCGGGCGACCGCCTTCCCCCGCCCCTACCTCCGCCGTCGCTGCCCGTTTGAACCCCTGCCCCGTGAGGTGCTGTACTCGACCGACTGGCCGGTCTCCCCTCTCCGCCCTCACTGCTGCCCTGAACCCCCGCCCCGTGGGGTGCCGCGCCCGGGCGACCGCCTCCCCCGCCTCCACCTGCGCCGTCGCTGCCCGTTTGGACCCCTGCCCCCGTGAGGTGCTGCACTCGACCGACCGGCCGGTCCCCTTCCTGTCGTCGCCGCCGGTCTGGACCCCGGCTCCGTGGGGTGCCGCGCCCGACCGACCGGTCCCCCCTCTCCGCCCTCGCTGCTGCCCTGAACCCCCGCCCTGCGAGGCGCTGCACCCGACCGACCGGCCTCTCCCCTTGCCGTCGCCGCCGGTCTGAGCCTTCGCTCCGTGGGGCGCCGCGCCCGGGCGACCGCCTCCACCTGCGCCATCGCCGCCCGTTTGAACCCTCGCCCCGTTGGGCGCCACGCCCGACCGACCGGCCGGTCCCCTCCTGCACCGTCGCTGCCCGCTTGAACCCTCGCTCCGGGGGGCGGCGGGGTCAGGGGGCCAGGGTGCCCTCCTGGTGGATCAGGTCGGCGGGGAGGTCGCGCCGGCGGGCCACCTTCAGCTTGCGGTAGACGCGGGTCAAGTGCTGCTCGACCGTGCTGACGGTGATCCACAGCCGGTTGGAGATCTGCCGGTTGGTCAGCCCCCGGGCCGCGAGGGCGGCCACTCGCAGCTCGGCCTCGGACAGCGTCTCGCTGTAGGGGGCGCCCTGGCCCGGACCGGTCCCGGGGGCGGTCTCGGGGGGCGCGCCCTTCCCTGCGTCCCGGGCCTCCGCCCCCGCTTCGACCGGGTCGGCGCCGCCGGGCCGCGCCGCGGCACCCGGCAGGATCTCCTCGCGCAGGACCCGCGCCCCGCAGGCGTCCGCCGCCTCCCAGGCCGCGCGCGCCGTCGTGTGCGCCCGGCGGGTGTCTCCGCTCCCCTGCTGGAGGCGGCTCAGGTCGTGCAGCGCCCGGGCCAGCTCCAGCCGGTCGCCGCCGACCCGCAGCGCCTCGACGGCCTCGGTGAGCAGCCGCTCGCGGTCGCCGGGGTCGGCGCACTCGGCGAGCAACCGGAGGGTGGCGCCGCGGGTGCGGTGCTGGCCGGCCCCGATCCGGCCGGACTGCGCCCCGATGAGGCGCCGCGCCTGCTCCCGGTCGCCCAGCCTCAGGTGCACCTCGGCGGCCGCGGCCCGCCACGGCACCACCGACGGCCGGTCCATGCCCCAGTCGAGCATGTACTCCCCGCACTGCATGAACTCGCCCAGCGCCGCGCGGATCCGGCCGGTCGCCGCCCAGTACCGGCCGCGCGCGTACATGTAGTGCAGGCCGGGGCGGGAGACCAGCATCTCCTCGGCCACCGGCCGCTGCAGCAGCCGCTCGGCCTCGTCGTACTCGCCGACCGCGGTGTGCGCCATGACCATGACCGCCATCGGACCGCCCACCGCCAGGCCGCTGCTCTCCGGCGTGATGTAGGTCAGCGAGAACCGGGCGTTGGCCAGCGCGCAGCGCAGGTCGCCCTGGCGCAGCGCCACCTCCGCGCGGACCGCCGCGAAGATCGCCTCCCAACCGGGCGACCGGCGCTCCGCGGCCTCATCGCGCAGCGAGTCCGACCAGTAGGCGGCCCGGTCCAGGCGGTCGGAGTAGACCATCGCCAGCAGGGCCGCCTCCACCGCGGCGTAGGTCTTCTCCGACAGCCGCGACCGCTCCAGCACCTGTTCGGCGCGGACCAGCACCGACCCGTCGGGGTCCCCGTACAGCACGTCGTGCAGCGCGGAGAAGGCGGTGAACCGGAGCCCGGCCGAGCGCACCCCGCTCCTCTCGGCGCCCAGCTGGGCGCTGACGAACGTCCCGCCGCCGCCCCCGGCGCGCGGCGGCGCGGCCGGCGGCTCCGCCCGGGGGGCGCCGGCGGACCGGGACGGCAGCCTGCGCAGCAGCAGCGGCACCCAGCAGGACAGCCACATCTCGGCGATGCGGAACTCGGGGTCGTCCTGGGCGTCGGCGTCCGCGCCGATCTCGATCAGCGCCTTGCGCGCCTCCGCGATGCGGCCGTACCAGACCAGGCAGACCACCAGCAGCAGCGCCTGCGGGGTGCCCAGCAGGCCGCGCTCCCAGAGCCGGTCCAGCAGGGCGAAGCGGCGCGCGGCCACGGCCGGGGCGCAGCGCCAGGACGCGGCGATGAGCAGGGCGCCCAGGCGGATCAGGGTGTCGTCCTCGGTCGCCGAGTGCACCGCCTGGTCCAGGCAGCTCACCGCCAGGTCGATCCGGTCCTCGGCCATGGCCTGCTCGGCGGCCCGCTCCAGCGCCGCCAGCGCCCACGGCGCGTCGCCCCACTTGGCGGCGACCAGGTGCGTGGCGACCAGCAGCGCGGGCTCGCCCTCCTCGTGCAGGAGCTCGGCGGCGCGCAGGTGCATGTCCTGCCGGTCGTCCTCGGGGATGTCGCCGAGCACGGCGTCGCGTGCGGCGGGGTGGCACAGCTCGTCCCCGTCGAGCAGCCCCATCGCCGTCAGCTCGTGCAGGTGGCGGCTGACGGAGCCGCCCTCGGCGCCTTCGAGCCGCTCGATGAGCGGTGCCCCGACCGGGCCGGCGACCGCCAGCCAGCGGGCGGTGCGCAGCGCGCCGGGCTCGCTGCGGTAGAGGCAGGTGAGGACCGCCTGCGCGTAGGCCTCGCCGGTGACCAGAGCGCCGTCGTGGTAGCCGTCCTCTCCCGGTCCGCGCAGGCCGCGCTCGGCCTCGTGGTCCTGCACCAGCGCGCGCACGAACAGCGGGCTGCCGCCGCTGGCGCCGTGGTAGGCCGGCGCCTGGCGGGCCGCCGCCTCCTCGGGGAAGGAGTCGGCCAGCACCCGGCGGACCCCGTTCAGCGACAGGCGGGGCAGCCACAGCGCGTGGCAGTTGGGCATCCGCATGAGCGCGCTGCGGAACATCTGGTACTCCGGCCACGAGCCCACCCGCTCGCTGAACAGGAACGCGAGCGGGCGGGAGAGCGCGTTCTGGGCGAAGTGCATCAGCACCTGCCGGGAGGCCGGGTCGACGTGGTGGATGTCGTCGGCGACGAGCAGGACCGGGGCCCCGGAGGGCGACCTCAGCAGCCCGGCGACCTCGCGGAGGTGGTGGGCGTGGAGCGGCTCCTCTGCGGAGCAGGGGGCCTCCTCCGCGGCCCTCGCCGCCTCCCCGACCGCCCTGGCCGCCTTCTCCGCCTCCTCGGGCGTCGCGGCCGCGCCGCTGACGAGCTGCTCGATGAAGGCGAGGGGGAGGCGGCGGTCGGCGACGGCCCCCTGGCCCGCGACGACGTGGCCCCCGAGCGACCGCGCGTACCCCCGCACCTCGCGCAGGAGCTCGGTCTTTCCGCTTCCGGCGGCACCGGAGACGAGGGCGATCTGACCGTCACCGGCGAAAGAGGCGTCGATGACAGATCTCAGCGAATCGAGTTCACGCGACCGTTCGACGAGCCTCACCAACACACGTCCTCCGTGTCCATCCGAGGCGTTCTGTGTTCACCTTGCGTGAAATGGGCTGGGCGAAACGACTCTACCCATACGCGTCCGATCGGTGACGGATATGAATTGGCGGGCGAATGCGGAGGCGGTGCCGCACGGAGCGCACCATGAGGGGGAATGCGGATCCGTGGCCGCGCGGTCACTGAGCGTGCGATCATGGCCGCTTTCGGTCGTGTGGCTTCAGTCACATCGAGTGTAAGGTCACACCGAACCCTCACCGCAGAGGCCCCGCCGCGTCAAGTTCCCTCCCCCGCACCGGGTCCCGAGTGACCGATCGGCACCGGCGGCCCCCTTCCCCGGACACCACACCGCCCCGTGTTCCACCCCGACACCCCTCACCCATCCGATCCGCACCACGGAAAAACGCCCCCTATTCCCCGGCCTCGAATAGGGGTGCCTGAGGGGTTGCCACCGAACCCGACAGGTCACACGGGAATCCGCTGGTTAGGGGTTGTCCGACCGCCCGCGACTCCGTAGCGTCCGATGGCGGCGATAACGGAATGGCGCGCCCCCGGCACCGACCCCGGAGACGCCCCTCCGAAGGCGGAGAAACAACCGGAGCGAACAATTCCTTCCGAAATGAATAAGGAATACCCCGGCCCGGAGCCACGGACCGGCCGGCGCGAATTCCGCGAATCGCCGGACTGCGTCCCGAGTGGATCGATGGGGGTCTGGAAAGCGATGGAAGACCGGCAGGAAGACCAGCGTCCCGCGACCGCTCCCGCCGGCTCCCCCGGCGGAGAGGCCGGCGGCATCGCCGTCATCGGCCTGGCCTGCCGCTTCCCCGGCGCCCCCGACCCCGCCGCCCTGTGGGAGCTGCTGCGCGGCGGGGGCGAGGCCGTGCACGACACCCCCGCCGACCGCTGGAGCGCCGAGGACCTCTACTCGCCCGACCCCGACGCCCCCGGCCGGGTGCCCACCCGCCGCGGCGCCTTCCTCGACGCGGTCGACCGGTTCGACGCCGCGTTCTTCGGGATCTCACCGCGCGAGGCCGCCGCCATGGACCCCCAGCAGCGGCTCGTCCTGGAACTGGGCTGGGAGGCCCTGGAGCACGCGGGCGTCCCGCCGGCCTCCCGCCGCGGCACCGGGGTCGGCGTGTTCATCGGCGCGATCTGGGACGACTACGCCTCCCTGCTGCGGCACGAGGGCGCCGAGGAGTTCGACCGGCACACGCTCACCGGCACGCACCGCGGCATGATCGCCAACCGGCTCTCCTACGCCCTCGGGCTGCGCGGCCCCAGCCTCGTCATCGACTCCGGCCAGTCGTCGTCACTGGTCGCGGTGGACGCGGCCTGCCAGAGCCTGATCCGCGGCGAGGCCGGCCTCGCACTCGCCGGCGGCGTGAACCTCAACATCGTCCCCGAGAGCGCCGTGGCCGAGGCCAGGTTCGGCGCCCTGTCGCCCGACGGGCGCTGCTACGCCTTCGACGCCCGCGCCAACGGCTACGTGCGCGGCGAAGGCGGCGGCCTGGTGCTGCTCAAGCCGCTCGCCCGCGCCCGGGAGGACGGCGACCGGATCCTCGCGGTCATCCGCGGCAGCGCGGTGAACAGCGGCGGTGCGGAGAAGGGCATGACCGTGCCCGACACCGACGCCCAGGCGGAGGTGCTGCGCGCCGCCTACGAGCGCGCCGGCGTCGACCCCGCGCACGTGGGCCACGTCGAGCTGCACGGCACCGGCACCCCCGTCGGCGACCCGATCGAGGCGGCCGCTCTCGGCGCGGTCCTCGGCGGGAGCCGCCGCGACGGCGGCCGACCGCTTCCCGTCGGCTCCGTCAAGACCAACATCGGGCACCTGGAGGGCGCGGCGGGCATCGCCGGCCTGATCAAGACGGTGCTGGCGCTGCACCACCGCGAGCTTCCGCCCAGCCTGAACTTCGCCACCCCCAACCCCGACATCCCCCTGGACGAGCTGCGGCTGCGCGTCGTCACCGAGCGGGAGCCGCTCGAAGCCCCGCCCGGCGGCGCGGTGCGGACTGCCGGCGTGAGCTCCTTCGGCATGGGCGGCACCAACTGCCACGTCGTCCTCTCCGAGGAGCCCGGCGGCGCCCCCGCCCGGGCCGGTGCTGCTGAGAGCGGCCCTCGGACCGCGCTCCCGGCCGTCCCCTGGCTCGTGTCCGGCAAGAGCACGGACGCCCGGGACGCCCAGGTGGAGCGGCTCGGGAACTTCCTGGCCGAGCGGCCGGGGCTGGACCCGATGGACGTGGGCTTCTCGCTGGCGACCGGCCGCTCGGTCTTCGAGCACCGCGCCATGTCGGTCCAGGGTGAGGAGTGGGTGCGCGGTTCCGTCGCGGGGACCGGCAAGACCGTGTTCGTCTTCCCCGGGCAGGGATCCCAATGGCTCGGCATGGGCGCCGAACTCCTGGACTCCTCCCCCGCCTTCGCCGAAGCCATCGCTGAATGTGAGGCGGCCTTCTCCGGGCTGATCGACTGGTCGCTGACCGACGTGCTGCGCGGCGCCGAAGGCGCCGCCTCCCTGGACCGGGTCGACGTGGTGCAGCCCGCGCTGTTCGCCACCATGATCGGACTGGCCGAGGTCTGGCGGTCGCTGGGCGTGGAACCGGATGCGGTGCTGGGCCACTCCCAAGGCGAGATCGCCGCCGCCCACGTGGCAGGGGCCTTGTCCTTGAAGGACGCCGCACGCGTCGTCATCCTCCGCTCCCAGGCCCTCAAGGCCCTGGCCGGATCGGGCGGCATGGTCTCCATCGCCGCACCGGCCGACGACGTCGAAGAACTCATCGGATCCCGGACCGGGCTGTCCATCGCGGTGGTCAACGGCCCGAGCGCGACCGTCGTCTCCGGCGACGCACACCTCCTCGACGGCCTCATCGCCGAATGCGAGGAGACAGGCCTGCGCGCCCGCCGCGTCCCGGTGGACTACGCCTCCCACTCCGCTCATGTGGAGCGGATCGAGACCGAACTACACGACGTACTCGCCGGAATCTCTCCCCAGCGGAGCGCGGTCGCGTACTACTCGGCCACCGAGAACGCCTGGATCGAGGACACGACGGTCCTGGGCCCCGACTACTGGTACCGCAACCTGCGCGAACCGGTCCTCTTCGGCCCTTCCGTGGAAACACTGAAGAACGAAGGCCACCTCTTCTTCATCGAGACCAGCCCCCACCCCGTCCTGCTCATGGCGCTCCCCGACGAGGTGATCGGCACCGGAACGCTGCGCAGAGACGAAGGCGGACTCCACCGCCTCCTCCTCTCCGCAGGAGAAGCCTGGACCAACGGCCTGAACCTCGACTGGGCCAACCTGTTCAACGCCACCGGCGCCAAGACCGTCGACCTGCCCACCTACGCCTTCCAGCGCCGCCGCCACTGGTTCACCGACGCCCTCCCCGACACCGCCGACGTTCCCGCCGACGCCGGCGGTTCCCTCCTGGCCGAGCGCCTCGCCGGGCTTTCGGGCGACGAGAAGTCCCGGCGCGTCCTCGACCTCGTCCTCTCCCAGGCCGCGACCGTACTGGGCTACGCGTCCACTGACGAGATCGACACCGACTCCACGTTCCGCGACCTCGGGTGCACCTCGCTGGCCGGAGTCGAGCTGCGCAACCGGATCGCCGCCTCGGCCGGGCTCCGGCTCCCCAGCTCCCTGGTCTTCGACCACCCGACGCCGAACGCGCTCACGGCTCACCTGCTGGAGGAGATCGAAGGCGAGGGCTCCGCCCCCCGCACCCCCCGCGCCCCCCGCGTCAACGCTCTGAAAGGCGCAGCGGCGGCCCCGCTCAGGGACGACGAACCGATCGCGATCACCGGCATGGCCTGCCGCCTGCCCGGCGGTGTGGAGTCCCCCGAGGACCTGTGGCGGCTCGTCGCATCCGGCGGTGACGCGATCGCCGAGTTCCCGGGCGACCGCGGCTGGGCGATCGAGTCCCTGTACGACCCGGACCCCGAGCGGACGGGCACGAGCAGTGTCCGCCACGGCGGCTTCCTCGACGACGCCGCCGGGTTCGACGCCGCGTTCTTCGGGATCTCGCCGCGCGAGGCGCTGGCCATGGACCCCCAGCAACGGCTGATGCTGGAGACCTCCTGGGAGGCGCTCGAACGCGCCGGGATCCCGCCGACCTCCCTGTCCGGGGCGCAGGTCGGCGTCTTCACCGGTGCCATGGCCCAGGACTACGGCCCCCGGCTCCAGGACGCCGTCGACGCGTCTGCGGGACGGCTGCTCACCGGCACCACGACGAGCGTGCTCTCCGGGCGCGTCGCCTACACCCTCGGTTTGGAGGGTCCGGCACTGACCGTGGACACGGCGTGCTCGTCGTCGCTGGTGGCACTGCACCTGGCGGTGCAGGCGCTGCGCCGGGGCGAGTGCGACATGGCACTGGCCGGGGGTGTCGCGGTCATGGCCACGCCCGGCATGTTCATCGAGTTCAGCCGGCAGCGCGGGCTCGCACCGGACGGGCGGTCCAAGGCGTTCGCCGCCGGTGCGGACGGCACGAGCTGGGCCGAGGGCGCCGGCGTCCTCCTCGTCGAGAGGCTGTCGGACGCCCGCCGCAGCGGCCGCCGAGTGCTGGCCGTGGTGCGCGGCAGCGCGATCAACCAGGACGGCGCGTCCAACGGGCTGACCGCGCCGAACGGCCCCTCCCAGCAGCGGGTGATCCGCGCCGCGCTCGCCGACGCCCGGCTGGAGCCGGCCGACGTGGACGCCGTCGAGGCGCACGGCACCGGCACCCGGCTCGGCGACCCGATCGAGGCCCAGGCGCTGCTCGCCACCTACGGGCGGAACCGCGGCGACGCCGCCCCCCTTCGGCTCGGCTCGCTGAAGTCCAACATCGGCCACGCACAGGCCGCGGCCGGGGTCGCCGGGCTCATCAAGATGGTGATGGCGCTGCGCGGCGGCGTGCTGCCGAAGACCCTGCACGTCGATGAACCGACCCCGGAGGTCGACTGGGACGCGGGCGCGGTCGAACTGCTGACGGACGACCTTCCCTGGCCCGAGGAGGCCGGCCGGGCGCGCCGGTTCGGGGTCTCCTCGTTCGGGATCAGCGGCACCAACGCCCACGTCATCGTCGAAGAGGACACCGAGGGCGCTCCGGAGGACCGCCGTCCGCTTCCGAAGGCCCTGCCCGCGGCCCCCTGGATCCTGTCCGCCAAGAGCGACGAGGCGGTCGAGGAGCAGATCGGCCGCCTCACGGACCTGCTCGATGAGCGTGCGGACCTGGACCCGGTGGACGTGGGCTTCTCGCTGGCCACCGGGCGCTCGGTCTTCGAGCACCGCGCCATGTCGGTCCAGGGCCAGGAATGGGTGCGCGGGTCGGTCGCGGGCCGGGGGCGGACGGTGTTCGTCTTCCCCGGGCAGGGCTCCCAGTGGCTCGGCATGGGCGCCGAACTGCTGGACTCCTCTCCGGTCTTCGCCCAGGCCGTCAACGAATGCGAAGCGGCCTTTGCCGGACTGGTGGACTGGTCGCTGACCGCCGTGCTGCGCGGAACGGAAGGCTCCGCCTCCCTGGACCGGGTCGACGTGGTGCAGCCCGCCCTGTTCGCCACCATGATCGGACTGGCCGAGGTCTGGCGGTCGCTGGGCGTGGAACCCGATGCAGTGCTGGGCCACTCCCAAGGCGAGATCGCCGCCGCCTGCGTCGCCGGAGCACTCTCCCTGGAAGACGCCGCACGCGTGGTCATCCTGAGATCGCAGGCGCTCAAGGCCCTGGCCGGCTCCGGCGGCATGGTCTCCATCGCCGCCCCCGAGGAGCGGGTCGCACAGATCATCGAAGGACGGGACGGACTGTCCATCGCCGTGGTCAACGGCCCGGATGCGACCGTCGTCTCCGGCGACGCCGACCTGCTGGACGGCCTCATCGCCGAGTGCGAGGAGACGGGGCTGCGCGCCCGCCGCGTCCCCGTCGACTACGCCTCCCACTCCGCTCATGTGGAGCGGATCGAGACCGAGCTGCGCGACGTCCTCGCCGGAATCCGGCCGCGCCGCGCCGATCTCCCCTTCTTCTCCTCGCTGGAGGGCGCCTGGGTCGAGGACACCTCCGCCCTGAACGCCGACTACTGGTACCGCAACCTGCGCCACCCGGTCCTCTTCGGCCCCTCCGTGGAAACGCTGAAGAACGAAGGCCACCTCTTCTTCATCGAGACCAGCCCCCACCCAGTCCTCCTCATGGCGCTCCCCGACGACACCGTCGGCACCGGCACGCTGCGCAGAGACGAAGGCGGACTCCACCGCCTCCTCCTCTCCGCAGGAGAAGCCTGGACCAACGGCCTCACCATCGACTGGGCAAGCCTGTTCAACGCCACCGGCGCCAAGACCGTCGACCTGCCCACCTACGCCTTCCAGCGCGAACGCTACTGGCTCGCTCCCCCGCCCCGCCCCTCGCTCTCCGGAGGCGGCGATGCGGCGCCGGGCGCCGAGCGGACCTCCGCCGGTTCCCCGCTCGATGACTGGGGGTACCGCGTCACCTGGACGCGCTCCTCCCCGGCCGCGCGCATCCCCCGGACGCGGCTCCAGGGCCGCTGGCTCCTGGTCGTCCCCTCCGCTCTCTCCGGGCCCGGCGGTTCCGCCGGCGGCGGCCCTGCCACCGGCGGCTCTGATGCGGGCGCCCCCGGTGCGCTGCGCGGGGCCGCCGCCGACATCGACCGCGCCGTGCGGGGCGCGGGCGGATCGACGTCCGTCGCCGCCGTCGGCCCCGGAGACGGCAGGACGGCCATCGCCGACGCCGTCCGGGCCGCCGCCCTCGCGGAGGGCCCTGACGGGGCCGGGGCGTTCTCCGGGGTGGTGTCCCTGTTCGGCGCCTCCCCGGACGGCGCCGGCTCCGCCTCCGGGGAGGCCCCTCCGGTGCCGGGCGCCGCGCTCACCTCGACCGTCCTGCTGATCCAGGCGCTCCGCGACGCCGGCGTCGCCGCGCCGCTGTGGTGCGTGACCCGGGGGGCCGTCAGCACCGGCCGGGCGGACGCCCCGCCCTCGCCCGAGCAGGCGATGCTCTGGGGGCTGGGCCGCGTCGCCGCCCTGGAGCACCCGGGGTCCTGGGGCGGCCTGCTCGACCTGCCCGCGGCGGCGGGGCCCGCGGCCGGGTCCGCCGCCTCCGAGGCCGCCGCGCCCGGCTCGGAAGGCGCGCCCGACCGCGCTTCGGAGCGCGCCTCCGACCGCGCCGTCGCCGCCGTGCTGGGCGGTGCCTACGGCGACGAGGACCAGGTCGCCGTGCGCCCCTCGGGCGTCCTCGTGCGCCGCCTGGCCCGCGCCCCCCTGGCCGACCGGTCCCCGGTCCGTTCCTGGTCGCCCGAGGGGACGGTGCTGGTCACCGGCGCGTTCGGGGCGCTCGGCGGCCACCTCGCCCGGTGGGTCGCCTCGCGCGGCGCGCGGCGCATCGTCCTCGCGGGCCGCCGCGGCGCCGAGACGCCCGGCGCCGCCGGCCTCGTCGCCGAGCTGGAGGCGTCGGGCGCGCAGGTCACCGCGGTCGCCTGCGACGTCGGCGACCGCGACCGGGTCGCGGAGCTGATCGGCGGCCTGCGGGACGGCGCGGACGGGACCCGGCTCACCGCCGTCGTGCACGCCGCCGCGCAGCTGGACGACGGCCTCGTGGAGTCCCTCCGCCCCGAGCAGGTCGCCCGCGCCCTGCGGGCCAAGGCGGCCGGGGCCCGCCACCTCGACGAGCTCACCCGCGACCTGGACCTCGACGCCTTCGTCCTGTTCTCCTCGGTCTCCGCGACCCTCGGCCTCCCCGGCCAGGGCAACTACGCGCCCGGCAACGCCTTCCTCGACGCGCTCGCCGAGGAGCGGCGCGCCGCCGGGCGGCACGCGCTGAGCATCGCCTGGGGCCCCTGGGCCGGCGGCGGGATGGCGGCCGAGGGGTCGGTCGGCGAGCGGCTGCGCCGGCACGGCCTGCCGTCGATGGACCCGCGCTCCGCGCTGGAGGTGCTCGACCGCGCCACGGCCTGCGACGAGACCGTGCTCACCGTGGCCGACATCGAGTGGGACCGGTTCTTCTACGCCTACACGGTCGACCGGGCGCGCCCCCTCGTCCAGGACCTGCCGGAGGTGCGCCGGCTGCGGGAGCGCGAGGCGCCCGCGCCGGAGGGGGCCGCGGCGGCGCCCGCCGCGCCGCTCGCCCGCCGCGCCGCCGGGGCCGGCCCGGAGGAGCGCGACCGGGCCCTGCTGGAGGCCGTCCGCGGCGAGGTCGCCGGGGTCCTCGGCTTCTCCGGGCCCAGCGAGGTCCGCCCCGACCGCCCGTTCAAGGAGATCGGGTTCGACTCCATCACCGGGGTCGAGCTGCGCAACCGCCTCAACACCGCCACCGGGCTGCGGCTCCCGGCGACGGCCGTGTTCGACCACCCGACCCCGGCGGAGCTGGCCGCCCGTATCGGCGCCGAGCTGTTCGGCGGCGGGCCGGAGGCCGGCGCCGCGTCCGCGGCGGCCGGGGCCGGAGGCGGGGCCGGCGACGACCCGATCGCCATCGTCGCGATGGCCTGCCGCTACCCGGGCGGCGTCCGCGGCCCGGAGGAGCTGTGGGAGCTGCTCGCGCGGGGCGGGGACGCCACCTCGGGGCTGCCCCGCGACCGCGGCTGGGACCTGGAGTCCCTGGTCGACCCGGACCCCGCGAGCAGCGGCACGACCTACGCCGACCGGGGCGGGTTCCTGCACGACGCGGCGGAGTTCGACCCGGCGTTCTTCGGGATCTCGCCGCGCGAGGCGCTGGCCATGGACCCCCAGCAGCGGCTCCTGCTGGAGGCGTCCTGGGAGGCGTTCGAGCGGGCCGGGATCGTCCCCGAGTCGCTGCGCGGCAGCCGCACCGGCGTCTTCGTCGGCCTCAGCTACCAGGACTACGCCGCCCGCATCCCCCGCGCCCCCGAGGAGGTCGAGGGGTACCTGCTGACCGGCAGCACGCCGAGCGTGGCCTCCGGCCGCATCGCCTACACCTTCGGGCTGGAGGGGCCCGCGGCGACGATCGACACCGCCTGCTCGTCCTCGCTGGTGGCGCTCCACCAGGCGGTGCGGGCGCTGCGCGGCGGCGAGTGCGACATGGCGCTGGCCGGCGGGGTGGCGGTGATGTCCACGCCGGCGATGCTGGTGGACTTCAGCCGCCAGCGCGCGCTGGCGCCCGACGGGCGGTGCAAGGCGTTCGCGGCCGGCGCCGACGGGTTCGGGCCGGGCGAAGGGCTGGGGCTGCTCCTGGTCGAGCGGCTGTCCGACGCCCGCCGCAACGGGCACGAGGTGCTCGCCCTCGTCCGCGGCACCGCCGTCAACCAGGACGGCGCGTCCAACGGGCTGACCGCGCCGAACGGCTCCGCCCAGCAGCGGGTGATCCGCGCCGCGCTGGACGACGCGGGGCTCGCCCCCGGGGACGTCGACGCGGTGGAGGCGCACGGCACCGGGACCGCCCTGGGCGACCCGATCGAGGCCGGGGCGCTCCAGGCCGTCTACGGCCGGGGGCGGCCGGAGGGCCGCGCCCTGGCCGTCGGGTCGGTCAAGTCCAACATCGGGCACGCGCAGGCCGCGGCGGGCGTCGCCGGGGTCATCAAGATGGTCGAGGCGATGCGGCGCGGGCCGCTGCCGCGCACCCTGCACGCCGAGGAGCCCAGCCGGCACATCGACTGGGACTCCGGCGGGCTCGCGCTGCTCTCCGAGCCGGCCCCCTGGCCGGAGACCGGGCGGCCGCGCCGGTCGGCGGTCTCCTCGTTCGGGATCAGCGGGACCAACGCGCACGTCGTCCTGGAGCAGGGCCCGGCCGGGCCCGCCGCCGGGGAGGGCGCCGGGGCGCCGGAGGACGCGGACGCCCGGCCGCTGCCGCTGGTGCTCTCCGCCCGCTCCCCCGAGGCGCTGCGCGGGCAGGCCGCTGCGCTCCGCGACCACCTCGACCGGGCCGCCGCCGGGGAGGCCGCCGGCGAGCGGGGCGGAGGCGCGCCCTCCCCGGCGCCGCGGCTGCTCGACCTCGCCCGCACCCTGGCCGCGGAGCGCACCGCCTTCCCGCACCGCGCGGCCCTGCTGCCCGGCGGCGGCGCCGACGCGCGCGGCCTGCTCGACGTGCTGGCGTCCGGCGGCACCGCCCCCGGCCTGCACCTCGGCACCGCGCAGGAGGGGGCGACCGCGTTCCTCTTCTCCGGCCAGGGCAGCCAGCGCGCCGGGATGGGGCGCGGGCTCCACCGCCGCTTCCCGGTGTTCGCGCGGGCCCTGGACGAGGTGTGCGCCCGCTTCGACGCCCACCTGGACCTCCCGCTGCGCGACGTGATGTTCGCCGAGGAGGGCACCCCGGAGGCCGCCGAGCTGCACCGCACCCGCTACACCCAGTGCGCGCTGTTCGCACTGGAGACGGCCCTGTACCGGCTCGCCGAATCCTGGGGGCTCCGCGCCGACGTGCTGATCGGCCACTCCATCGGCGAGCTGGCCGCCGCGCACGTCTCCGGCGTCCTCGGCCTGGACGACGCGTGCACGCTGGTGGCCGCCCGCGGCCGCCTGATGCAGGGGCTCCCCGAGGGCGGCGCGATGCTCGCCGTCCAGGCCTCCGAGGAGGAGGCGGCGCCCTACCTGGAGGGCCGCGAGGCCGCCCTGGGCATCGCCGCCGTCAACGGCCCCTCCGCGGTGGTGCTCTCCGGCGATGAGGAAGCCGTCGCCGAGGCGGAGCGGTACTGGTCGGGTGAGCGGGGCCGGAAGGCCCGGCGGCTGCGGGTCGGCCGCGCCTTCCACTCGCCGCGCATGGAGCCGGTGCTGGCGGAGTTCCGCGCGGTCGCCGAGCGGCTCGACTACCGGCCCCCGCGGATCCCGGTCGTCTCCAACCTCACCGGCCGCACCGCCTCCGCCGAGGAGCTGGCCGACCCCGGCTACTGGGTGCGCCACATCCGGCACGCGGTCCGGTTCCTCGACGGCGTGCGCGAGCTCGCCGCCCGCGGCGTCACCGCCTACCTGGAGCTGGGCCCCGACGGGGTGCTGACCGCGATGGCGCGGGACTGCCTGGACGGCGCCGCCGAGGGCCCCTCCGGGTCCGGCGGCGGCCCGCTGCTGCTGCCCGCGCTGCGGCGCGGCCGCGACGAGGCGGAGACCGCCTCCGCCCTGCCGGCCGCCGCGCACGTGCACGGCGCCGGGCCCGACTGGGAGGTGTTCTTCTCCGGGAGCGGCGCCCGCCGCGCGGACCTGCCCACCTACGCCTTCCAGCGGCGCCGCCTCTGGCTGGACGCGCCCGACCGGGGCGCCGCCGGGCCCGGCGCCGAAGGGCTCGGCCTGCAGGAGGTGGACCACCCGCTGCTGCGCGCCGCCCTGCCCCTGCCGGACGGGGAGGGGGCGGTGCTCACCGGGCGGCTGTCCCTGCGCGCGCAGCCGTGGCTGGCCGACCACGCCGTCGCGGGCGGCGCGCTGCTGCCCGGCACCGCCTTCGGCGAACTCGCGGTGCGCGCCGCCGAGCAGGCGGGCGGCGGGACGGTCCGCGAGCTCACCCTCGAAGCCCCGCTGCCGCTCGCCGAGGGGGAGGGCACGGCGCTGCACGTGGCGGTCTCCGCGGCCGGCGCCGACGGTTCCCGCTCGGTGAGCGTGCACGCCCGCCCCTCCGACGCCGGTCCCGGCGAGCCGTGGACCCGGCACGCGTCCGGCACGATCGCCGGCGGCCCCGTGCCCGGTTCCGCCTCCCCCGCCCCGGCGGGCCCGGACGGGTCGGCGGCCTGGCCGCCGCCCGGGGCGCGGCCGGTCCCGCTCGACGGGCTGTACGAGGGGTTCGCCGGGACCGGCCTGGAGTTCGGCCCCTCCTTCCAGGGCCTGCGCGCCGTGTGGCGGGGCGACGGCGCGGTGTTCGCCGAGGTCGCCCTGGCCGAGGAGGCGCACGCCGACGCCGCGCGGTGCGCGGTCCACCCCGCGCTGCTGGACTCCGCCCTGCACGCCATCGCGGCGGGCGGGCTCGGCCCCGGCGACGGGGGCGTCCGGCTGCCCTTCGTGTGGAGCGGCCTCACCGTGCACGCCCCCGGGGCCGTGCGCGCCCGCGTCCGGATCGAGCCGCTCGGCGACGACGCCGTGTCGGTCCTGCTCTCCGACGACCGCGGTCGGCCTGTGGCCGAGGTGGAACGGCTCACCCTGCGCCGCGCCGCCCCCGAGTCGCTGGGCCGCCCGGCCCGCGGCGGCCTGCTGTACCGGGTGTCCTGGGAACCGGTCGCCGCCCCGCCCTCCGGGGGTGCCGCTGATGCGCCGGTCACGGTGGTGGCCGGGCCGCCCGAGGACGCGGTGGCGGCGCCGCCGACCGCGGCCGCACCGGAGAGCGGCGGGCGCCCGGAGGAGGAGCGCCGGCCCGCCGAAGCGCCCGCGCAGGACGGCGGAGCGGCCGCAGGCGGCCCGGCCGGCCGGAACGGCGCCACCGGCGCGCCGCCGGAGAGCGGCCTGCGCCCGGAGGCCGGGCCCCGGGCCACCGGGGCGCCCGCGCAGGACGGTGGGGCCGACCGGGCGGGCGCCCCGGCCGGTGGGGCCGGCGTGCGCGGTGCGCTCACGGCCGGTGGCATCGCCGCCGCGCTGGAGGGCCGGCGGCCGGGTGTCCGGCTCCAGGGCGGTGCCGACGGCGGCGCGGCGCCGGAGGGCACGGCCGTCGTTCCGCTGCCCGGCGGGGACGACGTGCACGGCGCGGTGCGCGCCGCCCTCGGGCTCGTCCAGTGGTGGATCGGCGCGGACGGCGGAGGGGCGGGCAGGCTGGTGCTGGTCGCCCAGGGTGCGGTCGCCGCCGAGGGCGACCCCGCGCCCTCTCCCCCGGCCGCGGCGGCCTGGGCGCTGATCCGCTCCGCGCAGACCGAGAACCCGGGGCGGTTCGGCCTGGTCGACGTGGACGGCGACCCCGCCTCGCTCCGCGCCCTCCCCGACGCGGTCGCCTCCGATGAACCGCAGCTGGCCGTCCGCCGCGGCGGCGTCCTCGCCGCCCGGCTCGCACCGGCCGAGGCCGGCGGCGCCGACGGCAGAGCGGACACCGGCGCCGGTCCCGCGAACGACAGCGCCGACCGGCCCGAGCCCTCCGTGTTCCGGCCCGGCGGGACCGTGCTGATCACCGGCGCCGGCGGGACCCTCGCCCGGGTGCTCGCCCTGCACCTGGCCCGCGAGCACGGCGTGCGCCGGCTGCTCCTGCTCGGCCGGCGCGGGCCCGACGCCCCCGGAACCGGCGGGCTCACCGCCGAACTCGCGGCCGAAGGCGCCGAGGTCCGCGTCGCGGCCTGCGACGCCGCCGACCGCGACGCCCTCGCCCGCGCCATCGCAGAGATCCCCGCCGAGCACCCGCTGAGCGCGGTCGTGCACGCCGCGGGCGTGGTCGACGACGGCATCGCCGCCGCCCTCGACCCCGAACGCCTGGCGCCGGTGCTCCGCCCCAAGGCGGACGCCGCCCGGCACCTCGACGAGCTCACCCGCGGCCTCGGCCTCGACGCGTTCGTCCTGTTCTCCTCCGCCGCCGGCGTGTTCGGCACCGCGGGGCAGGCGTCCTACGCCGCCGCGAACGCCGCGATGGACGCCCTGGCCCGGCGGCGGGCCGAGGCGGGGCACCCCGCCCTCTCCCTCGCCTGGGGCATGTGGGCCGAGCGCAGCGCCATGACCGGCGGGCTCGGCGCCGCCGACCTGAAGCGGATGCGCCGGTCCGGCATCGGCGCGCTGGAGACCGGTGAAGGGCTCGCGCTGTTCGACGCCGCGCTGCGCGGCGGCGGGCCGGTCCTGCTGCCGATGCGGATCGACGCCGCCGGCCTCCGGCGCGAGGCCGCGTCCGGCGCCGAGGTGCCCGCTCTGCTGCGGAACCTGGTGCGGGCCGCCCCGCCGCGCCGGAGCCCGGCCCCCGCCGGTTCCGCCGTGGACGGCGACGGCGGCGGCGCCCCGAGCGCCCCCCGGCTCCTCGAACTGCTGCGCGGCGCCGACGACCGCCGGCGCGTGCTCCTGGAGGCGGTGTGCGCCGAGGCCGCCGGGGTGCTCGGCCACCCGTCGAGCGCCGCCATCGACCCGGACGAGGGGTTCGTGGACGCCGGCTTCGACTCGCTGACCGCCGTCGAGCTGCGCAACCGGCTCGGTGCCGCCGCCGGGACGAAGCTCCCCGCGACGCTGGTGTTCGACTACCCGACGCCCGCCGCGCTCGCCGGCTTCCTCGACGAGGAGCTGCCGCACGGCGACGGGGAGCCGGCCGGGGCCGCCCCGGGCTCCGGCGGGCGGCCCGCGACCCCGGGCGAGGCCATCGCCGAACTGGACCGGATGGCCTCGGCTCTCGCGGCCCCGGAGGCACCGGTCGGCCACGAGGACCGCACCGCCCTCGCCAAGCGGCTGCGGAACCTGGTCGCCCTGGTCGAGGACCCGGCGTGGGGCTCCGTCCGGCGGGACGCCGATCCGGGCGGCGGGGCCGCCACCGGGCCGGGCGGCCCGGCGGGCGGGGCCGACGCGGGCGGGACCGACATCAGCACGGCATCGGCCGACGAACTGTTCGACCTCCTCGACGGGGAGCTCAGTGAGCCTTGATCACCTCCAGGACGACAGCACAACCGCCCGTAGGACCACTCAGGGGGACGGCGTGTCAACGGTGAACGAAGAGAAGCTGCTCGAGTACCTGCGGCGGGCGACCGCCGACCTCAAGGAGGCCCGCGGGCAGGTTCGCGAGCTGCAGGACCGCGCCCACGAGCCGGTCGCGGTGGTCGGCATGGCCTGCCGCCTGCCCGGCGGCGTGGAGTCCCCCGAGGACCTGTGGCGGCTCGTCGCCTCCGGCACCGACGCCATCACCGGCTTCCCCGACGACCGGGGCTGGGACCTGGGCGCCCTCTACGACCCCGACCCCGACGCCCCGGGCACCAGCTACGTCCGGGAGGCCGGGTTCCTGCACGGCGCCGCCGACTTCGACCCCGGGGTGTTCGGGATCTCGCCGCGCGAGGCGCTGGCCATGGACCCCCAGCAGCGGCTCCTGCTGGAGGTCTCCTGGGAGGCGTTCGAGCGGGCCGGCATCCCCGTCGCCTCCGCGCGCGGCACCCGCGCGGGCGTGTTCGCCGGCGTCATGTACCACGACTACGCGGCACGGCTGAACGGGGTTCCCGAGGGCGTCGAGGGCTACCTGGGCACCGGGAACTCCGGGAGCGTGGCCTCGGGCCGCATCTCCTACACGCTGGGGCTGGAGGGCCCGGCGGTCACCGTGGACACGGCGTGCTCGTCGTCACTGGTGGCGCTCCACCTGGCGGTGCAGGCGCTGCGGAACGGCGAGTGCGACATGGCGCTGGCCGGCGGCGTCGCGGTCATGGCCACGCCGGACACCTTCATCGAGTTCAGCAGGCAGCGCGGGCTCGCACCGGACGGCCGGTGCAAGTCGTTCGCCGCCGGTGCGGACGGCACGAGCTGGTCCGAGGGCGCGTCGATGCTGCTGGTGGAGCGGCTGTCGGACGCACGCCGCAACGGGCACGAGGTGCTGGCGGTGGTGCGCGGCAGCGCGGTCAACCAGGACGGCGCCAGTAGCGGGCTGACCGCGCCGAACGGCCCCTCCCAGCAGCGGGTGATCCGGGCCGCGCTCGCGGACGCGGGGCTCTCCGCCGGTGACGTGGACGCGGTCGAGGCCCATGGGACGGGCACCCGGCTGGGCGACCCGATCGAGGCCCAGGCGCTGCTCGCCACCTACGGGCGGGAGCGGGAGGGGGCGCCGCTCCGGCTGGGGTCGCTGAAGTCGAACGTCGGCCACACCCAGGCGGCGGCGGGCGTCGCCGGACTCATCAAGATGGTGATGGCGCTGCGCGGCGGCGTGCTGCCGAAGACCCTGCACGTGGACGAGCCCACTCCCGAGGTCGACTGGGACGCGGGCGAGGTCGAGCTGCTGACGGAGGAGGTGCCCTGGCCCGCCGGGGACGACGGAGGCACCGGGCGGCCGCGCCGGTTCGGGGTGTCGTCGTTCGGCGTCAGCGGCACCAACGCCCACGTCATCGTGGAGGAGCCGTCCACCGCTCCGGAGCCCGGACCGGAAGAGCGGGGTACCGTCCCCTCCGCGGTTCCGTGGATCCTCTCCGCCCGCAGCGCGGACGCCCGGGATGCCCAGGTGGAGCGGCTCGGGAACTTCCTGGCCGAGAACCCGGGCCTGGACCCGGTCGACGTGGGCTTCTCCCTGGCCACCGGGCGCTCGGTCTTCGAGCACCGCGCCATGTCGGTCCAAGGCGAAGAGTGGGTGCGCGGCTCGGTCGCGGGCCGGGGGCGGACGGTGTTCGTCTTCCCCGGGCAGGGCTCCCAGTGGCTCGGCATGGGCGCCGAACTGCTCGACTCCTCTCCGGTCTTCGCCGAAGCCATCGCCGAATGTGAGGCGGCCTTCTCAGGGCTGGTCGACTGGTCGCTCACCGCCGTCCTGCGCGGAACCGAAGGCGCCGCCTCCCTCGACCGGGTCGACGTGGTCCAGCCCGCCCTGTTCGCCACCATGATCGGACTGGCCGAGGTCTGGCGCTCCCTGGGCGTGGAACCGGATGCGGTTCTGGGACACTCCCAAGGCGAGATCGCCGCCGCCTGCGTCGCCGGAGCCCTCTCCCTGGAAGACGCCGCACGCATCGTCATCCTGAGATCACAGGCACTGCGCGCGCTCGCCGGATCCGGCGGAATGGTCTCCATCGCCGCACCGGCCGATGACGTCGAAGAACTCATCGGATCCCGGACCGGGCTGTCGATCGCCGTGGTCAACGGCCCCGCCGCCACCGTCGTCTCCGGCGACGCCGACCTGCTGGACGGCCTCACCGCCGAATGCGAGACCGCAGGACTCCGCGCCCGCCGCGTCCCCGTCGACTACGCTTCCCACTCCCCCCACGTCGAACGCATCCAAGACGAGCTGTGCCAGGTGCTCGCGGGGATCCGGCCGCGCCGCGCCAACGTCGCCTTCTTCTCCTCGCTGGAGGGCGCCTGGATCGAGGACACGACGGCTCTGGGCCCCGACTACTGGTACCGCAACCTGCGCGAACCGGTCCTCTTCGGCCCCGCAGTGGAAACACTGAAGAACGAAGGCCACCTCTTCTTCATCGAGGCCAGCCCCCACCCCGTCCTCCTCATGGCGCTCCCCGACGACACCGTGGGAACGGGGTCGCTCCGCCGCGACGAGGGCGGACTCCACCGCCTCCTCCTCTCCGCAGGAGAAGCCTGGACCAACGGCCTGAACGTCGACTGGACCAACCTCTTCGCAAACACCGGCGCCCAGACGATCGACCTGCCCACCTACGCCTTCCAGCGCGAACGCTACTGGCTCGACGCCGGACGGGCCGCGCAGCGGTCCCCCGAGGACGACCAGCGGTACACGATCGAGTGGAAGCGCCCGCCCCGCCCGTCCTCCGGGACGGCCGGGCTCTCCGGTACCTGGCTTCTGGTCCACCCCGCCGCCGGCGACCCCGAGGGCACCGGCATCGACGCCGTCCGCGCCGCCCTCGAAGCGTCCGGCGCGCGGACGGTCCCCGTCGGCGTCCCCGCCGATGCGGATCGGGCCTCCCTCGCCGAGACGCTGGCCTCGGCGGCCGCCGGTTCCGGCGAGGCCGGAGGCGCCCCGGCCGGGGTCGTCTCGCTGCTCGCCCTCACCGGCTCCGATGACGGCGGAGACACGGCGGAGGCCGCCGGCGCCCGCCCCTCCAGCACTGCCGCGGCCCGCACCCTCGCCCTCCTCCAGACGCTCTCCGACGTCTCCGCCCCCGGGCGGCTGTGGTGTGTGACGCGCGGGGCGGTCTCGGCCGTCCGAACCGACCCCGCCCCCGACCCCGCACAGGCAGCGGTGTGGGGCCTGGGCCGCGTCGCCGCCCTGGAACACCCCGACCTCTGGGGCGGCCTCATCGACCTGCCCCGCCGGGCCGGCGGGGAAGAGCAGGGCGACGCCGCCGGCACCGAGGTCCGCGATGTCCTGGCGGCCGTGCTCTGCGGGGCCTACGGCGCCGGCGAGGACCAGGTCGCCGTGCGCCGCTCCGGAGCCCTGGTGCGCAGGCTGTCCCGGGCGCCCCTGTCCGGTCGGCGCCCGGACCGCGACCGGGACCTGGACGGCACCGTCCTGGTCTCCGGCGCCGACGACCCCTCAGGGGCCGACGTCGCCCGGAGCCTGGCCCGCGAGGGGGCGCGGCACCTGCTGCTCCCGGTTCCCCCGGGCGCCGACGTCCCTGACGGACTCACCGCCGAACTGGAGGAGGACGGCGCCCGCGTCACCGTCGTCCACCGCGACCTCGCCGACCCCGATGCGGCGGCCGCCGTCCTCGACTCCGTCCCTGCCGACTCTCCGCTGGTGTCGGTGGTCCACGCGCCGCCGCTCGTCCGCGCCGCCGCCCTCCTGGACACCGGTGCCGACCTGCTCGGCGCGGTCATGGCCGAGAAGGCGGCGGGCGCGGCGAACCTCGCGGCGCTGCTGGTGGAGCGCCGCGACCGCGGCGAGGACTCCGGCCTGCACTCGGTGGTGCTGTTCTCGTCCATCGTCGGACTCTGGGGAGGGGCCGGCCAGGGCGCCTACGCCGCCGGGGCCGCCGCCGTCGACGCGCTCGCCGAGGGGATGCGCGCCGCGGGCCTCCCCGCCGCCTCCATCGCCTGGAGCCCGTGGGAGGGCGGGCCGGCCACCACCGGCGCCGAAGGGGAGCGCCTGCGCAGGCTCGGCATCCGCCCGCTGCGCTCGGACGCCGCCGTCGAGGCGCTGCGCAGGACGGTCGAGCACGGCCTGGCCTTCACCGTCATCGCCGACGTCGACTGGGAGCGGTTCGCGCCCGGTTTCACCTCCGCCCGGCCGAGCCCGCTGCTCGCCGACGTCCCCGAGGCGCGCCGGGCCGTCGACGCCGGCGCGGGGGGCGCGGGCGGTGCCGCAGGGTCCGCCTCCCCGCTCGCGGAGCGGCTGGCCGGCAGGTCGGAGGCGGACCGCCGCCGGGAGGTGCTGGCCCTGGTCCGGGGCCAGCTCGCCGCCGTCCTCGACCACGCCTCGCCCGAGGCCGTGGACACGTCCCGGGCCTTCCGCGAGCTGGGGTTCGACTCGCTGACCGCGGTCGAGCTGCGCAACCGGCTCAAGGCCGCCACGGGTCTGACGCTCCCGGCCACGCTCGTCTTCGACTACCCGACCCCGGTCGTGCTCGCCGACCACCTGCTCACCCTCGTCTCCGGGGACGGTGAGGCCGCCGACGAGGGTGCGCGGCGCCGCTCCGCGGCCGCGGGGGCGGACGACGACCCCGTGGTGATCGTCGGCATGGCGTGCCGGTTCCCCGGCGGCGTCGGCTCTCCGGAGGCGCTGTGGCGGCTGGTGGCCGGGGGCGGGGACGCCATCACCCCGATGCCCGGCGACCGGGGATGGGACCTGGAGGGCATTTACGACCCCGATCCCGACGCGCCCGGCCGCACCTACGTTCGGGCCGGCGGGTTCCTCGACGATGCGGCCGGGTTCGACCCGGCGTTCTTCGGGATCTCGCCGCGCGAGGCGCTGGCCATGGACCCGCAGCACCGCCTGCTGCTGGAGACCTCCTGGGAGGCGCTCGAACGCGCGGGCGTGGTCCCCGAGGAGATGCGCGGCCGCCCGGTCGGCGTCTTCGCGGGCACCAACGGGCAGCACTACGCCCCGCTGCTGCAGGACCCGCCCCGGGAGCTGGAGGGCTATGTCGGCACCGGAAACGGGTCCAGCGTCATGTCCGGCCGGGTCTCCTACACGCTCGGGTTCGAGGGCCCGGCGCTGACCGTGGACACGGCGTGCTCGTCGTCGCTGGTGGCGCTCCACCTGGCGGTGCAGGCGCTGCGGAGCGGCGAGTGCGACATGGCGCTCGCCGGCGGGGTCACCGTCATGTCCACTCCCGACATCTTCATGGAGTTCAGCCGCCAGCGCGGGCTCTCCGAGGACGGGCGCTCCAAGGCGTTCGCCGCCGCGGCCGACGGGTTCGCCCTGGCCGAGGGGGTCGGGATGCTGCTGGTGGAGCGGCTGTCGGACGCACGCCGCAACGGGCACAAGGTGCTGGCGGTGGTACGCGGCAGCGCGACCAACCAGGACGGCGCGTCCAACGGGCTGACCGCGCCGAACGGACCCTCCCAGCAGCGGGTGATCCGCGCCGCGCTGGCCGACGCGGGGCTCGCCCCCGGCGACGTGGACGCGGTCGAGGCGCACGGCACCGGCACCCGGCTCGGCGACCCGATCGAGGCCCAGGCACTGCTCGCCACCTACGGGCGCGGGCGCGGGGACGCCGGTCCGCTCCGGCTGGGGTCGCTGAAGTCGAACATCGGGCACACCCAGGCCGCCGCCGGCGTCGCCGGGGTGATGAAGATGGTGATGGCGCTGCGCAACGGCGTGCTGCCGAAGACCCTGCACGTGGACGAGCCCACTCCCGAGGTCGACTGGGACGCGGGCGCGGTCGAACTGCTGACGGAGGAGATGCCCTGGCCCGCCGGGCAGGACGGAGACGCCGGCCGGGCGCGCCGGTTCGGCGTCTCCTCGTTCGGGATCAGCGGCACCAACGCCCACGTGATCATCGAGGAGGCGCCGCAAGAGGCCGCCGAAGACGGCAGCACCGACGGCGGCGCTGAGGGCGGCGCCCCGGCCTCCGCCTCGGAGGAGACGGAGGATGGAAGCGCCCCCGCCCTCCCGGCCGTTCCGCTCCTGGTGTCGGGGGCGACTTCGGGAGCGTTGGACGCCCAGCTCGCCCGGTTCGAGGGCTTCCTGGAGGAGCGCGCGGACCTGGACCCGGTGGACGTGGGGTTCTCGCTGGCCACCGGGCGCTCGGTCTTCGAGCACCGGGCCTTCGCCCTGGCCGGAGAGAGTGGGCGGCCGAGCAGCGATTGGATCCGCGGCTCGGTCGCGGGCCAGGGGCGGACGGTGTTCGTCTTCCCCGGCCAGGGATCCCAGTGGATCGGCATGGGCGCCGAACTGCTGGACTCCTCCCCGGTCTTCGCCCAGGCCATCGACGAATGCGAGACCGCGTTCTCCGGTCTGGTCGACTGGTCGCTCACCGACGTGCTGCGCGGCACCGAAGGCTCCGCCTCCCTGGACCGGGTCGATGTGGTCCAGCCGGCCCTGTTCGCCATGATGGTCGGACTGGCCGAGGTCTGGCGGTCCCTCGGGGTGAAGCCGGACGCGGTGCTGGGCCACTCCCAGGGCGAGATCGCCGCCGCATGCGTCGCCGGAGCGCTCTCGCCGGAGGACGCCGCCCGTGTGGTCATCCTCCGCTCCCAGGCGCTCAAAGCCCTGGCCGGATCGGGCGGCATGGTCTCCATCGCCGCACCCAAGGACCAGGTCGAGCAGATCATCCAGGACAACAACGGGCTGTCCATCGCGGTGGTCAACGGCCCCGGCGCCACCGTCGTCTCCGGCGACGCCCACCTCCTCGACGACCTCGTCGCCGAATGTGAGAACGCCGACCTCCGCGCCCGACGCGTCCCCGTCGACTACGCCTCCCACTCCGCCCATGTGGAGCGGATCGAGACCGAACTGCGCGAACTGCTCGCCGGGCTCAAGCCGCGCCGCTCCGACATCCCCTTCTTCTCCTCGCTGGAAGGCGACTGGATCGAGGACACCTCCGTCCTCGATGCCGACTACTGGTACCGCAACCTGCGCCACCCCGTCCTCTTCGGGCCCTCCGTGGAGGCGCTGAAGGAGCAGGGCCACCTCTTCTTCGTCGAAGCCAGCCCGCACCCCGTGCTGCTGATGGCGCTCCCCGACGACACCGCCGGCACCGGATCACTGCGCCGCGACGAAGGCGGACTCCACCGCCTCCTCCTCTCCGCCGGAGAAGCCTGGACCAACGGCCTCACCATCGACTGGGCCAACCTCTTCACAAACACCGGCGCCAAAACCGTCGACCTACCCACCTACGCCTTCCAACGCCGCCGCTACTGGCCGGACGGACTGCGCCGCGATGCCGTCGACGTCTCCTCGGCCGGGCTCGGCGCCGACGCCCACCCGCTGCTCGGCGCCGCCGTGGAGGTGGCGGAGACCGGTGCCCTCCTGCTCACCGGGCGCCTCTCCCTGCGGAGCCACCCGTGGCTCGCATCGCACGCGGTCGCCGGGACCGTCCTGCTGCCCGGAACGGCCTTCCTGGAGCTGGCCCTGCACGCCGCCGAGCGCACCGGGTGCGAGGTGGTGGAGGAGCTGACCCTGGGCGCGCCGCTCGTCCTGCCCGAGCAGGGGGCCGTGCGCCTGCAGCTCTCCGTGGAGGCGGCCGGCGAGGACGGGCTGCGCCCCTTCGAGCTGCACTCCCGCCTCCAGGACGCGCCGGAGGGCTCGCCGTGGACCCGGCACGCGAGCGGCGTCCTCGCCGCCGGTTCCGGTGCGGACGCGTCTCCTCCCCCCGCTCTGGCGGCCTGGCCTCCGGCGGACGCCGCGCCCCTCCCGCTGGACGGGGTCTACGAGCGCCTGGCCGAGCGCGGGTACTCCTACGGCCCCGAGTTCCGCGGCGTCCGAGCCGCGTGGCGGCGCGGCGGCGAGGTCTTCGCGGAGGTCGCGCTGCCGGACACCGCAGCGGACGCCGCCGGCGAGTTCGGGCTGCACCCCGCGCTCCTCGACGCGGCGGTACAGGCGGGCGGGCTGGAGGCCGAGGCCGCCCCGGCCGACACGGCCCCGGTCGGCGGCGCGGACGGGCCGGGCGCCGCTCCCCTGCTCGGCGGGGGCGACGGGGCGATCCGGCTGCCTTTCGCGTGGCGCAACGTCGCCCTGCACGCGGTCGGCGCCTCGGTGCTGCGCGTCCGCATCGCGCGGTCCGGCGCCGACGGGGTCTCGATCGAGGCCGCCGACGCCGCCGGGCAGCCGGTGCTCTCGGCGGAGTCCCTGACCGTCCGCCCGGTCGACGCCGCGTCGCTGGGCGGTCCCGGAGGCGGTGGGGCGGACGACGCGCTGTTCCGGGTGGAATGGCGGCCGCAGGCGCCGGCCGAGCCCGGTACCGGCTCCGGGGGCGGCGGGCCGTCCCGGTGGGCCGTGGTCGGCGCCGACGACTACAAGGTCGCCGCATCGCTGGAGGCGGCCGGGCACGACGTCGCCGCCCACGCCGACCTGGCCGCGCTGGCGGCCGCCGCCGGCACTGCGGGCGGGGCCGTCCCTCCGTTCGTCGTCGCGCCGCTCACCGACGCGTGCGGCGCGCCGGGGGCGCGGACCGCGGCGCCCTCGGCGGAGTCCGTGCACGGCGCCGTGCACGCCGCCCTCACCCTGGTGCAGGGCTGGCTGGCCGAGGAGCGGTTCGCCGATTCGCGGCTGGTGATCGCCACCCGCGGCGCCGTCGCCGCCGACGCGGGCGCGGGCGAGAGCGAGGGCGTCGCGGCCCCGGCGCTCGCCGCCGTGTGGGGCCTGGTCCGGTCGGCCCAGGCGGAGAACCCGGACAGGATCCTGCTGGTGGACGTGGACGACGCCGACGCCTCGCACGCGGCCGTCGCCTCCGCCGTCGCCGCGGCTTCGGCCGCCGGCGAGCCGCAGGTCGCGCTGCGCGGCGGGGTGCCGCTCGTCCCGCGTCTGGCCTCCGCCGCCGCCCCGGCGGCGGCCGCCGGGGCGCCGCTGGTCCCGCCGCCGGGGATGCGGTCCTGGCGGCTGCAGCCGGGGGCCTCCGCGAGCGGCGGGACCCTGGAGGGGCTGGCGCTGGCCGCCGACCCCGGGGCCCTCGACGCCCCGCTGCGCCCGGGGGAGGTCCGGATCGCCGTGCGGGCGGTCGGCCTGAACTTCCGCGACGTCCTCATCGCGCTGGGCATGTACCCCGATCCCGCGGTGATGGGCACCGAGGGGGCCGGGATCGTCACCGAGGTGGGGCCCGGTACCGCGGGCCTGGCCCCGGGCGACCGCGTCATGGGCGTGCTGAGCGGGGCCTACGGGCCGTACGTCGTCGCCGACGGCCGCCGGCTGGCCCGCATCCCCGACGGGTGGACGTTCGCGGAGGCCGCCTCGGTCCCGGTCGCCTTCACCACCGCCTACTACGCGCTGCGGGACCTCGCCGGTCTGAAGGCCGGCGAGCGGCTGCTGGTGCACGCGGCGGCGGGCGGCGTCGGGATGGCCGCGGTGCAGCTCGCCCGGCACTGGGGCGCGGAGGTGTTCGGCACGGCGAGCCCCGGCAAGTGGGAGGCGCTGCACGGCCTGGGGCTCGACGCGCGGCACGTGGCGTCCTCGCGGACGCTCGACTTCGCCGGCGCGTTCGGGTCCGCGGACGGCGGGCCCGCCGTGGACGTGGTCCTCAACTCCCTGGCCCGCGAGTTCGTCGACGCGTCCCTGGGGCTGCTGGGGCCCGGCGGCCGGTTCGTCGAGATGGGCAAGACCGACGTGCGGGACGCCGACCGGATCGCGGAGGACGCCCCGGGCGTCGCCTACCGGGCGTTCGACCTCGGCGAGGCGGGCCCCGAGCGGATCGGCGAGATCCTGGCCGAGGTCCTCGGGCTCTTCGAGAGCGGCGCGCTCGCCCTGCCGCCCGTCTCGACGTGGGACGTGCGCCGCGCCCGGGACGCCTTCCGGCACGTGAGCCAGGCCCGCCACGTCGGCAAGGTGGTGCTCACCGTCCCGGCCGGGATCGACCCCGAGGGGACCGTGCTGGTCACCGGGGGCACCGGGACGCTCGGCGGGCTGATCGCCCGGCACCTGGTCCGCGAGCACGGGGCGCGCCGGCTGCTGCTGGCCGGCAGGCGCGGCGAGGACGCTCCCGGCGCCCGGGAGCTCCGCGCGGAGCTGGAGGAGGCGGGGGCGTCGGTCACCGTCGCCGCCTGCGACGTCTCGGACCGGGACGCGGTCGCGGCGCTGCTGGGCTCCGTTCCGGAGCGGCACCCGCTCACGGCGGTCGTGCACGCCGCGGGCGTGCTGGACGACGGGACGGTGGCTTCGGCGACGCCGGAGCAGGCGTCGCGGGTGCTGCGACCCAAGGCCGACGCGGCCCTGCACCTGCACGAGCTGACGGCCGGCGCCGACCTGGCCGCCTTCGTCCTGTTCTCCTCGGCCGCCGCCTCCTTCGGCGGGGCCGGGCAGGGGGTCTACGCGGCGGCCAACGCCTGCCTGGACGCGCTCGCCGTGCACCGGCGGGCCCGCGGGCTGCCCGGCCTCTCCCTGGAGTGGGGGCTGTGGGCCGAGGCCAGCGGGCTGACCGGCGGCCTCGGCGAGGCCGACCGGGCGCGCCTGGCGCGCTCGGGGGCCGCTCCGATGCCCTCCGGCCAGGCGCTGGGGCTGCTCGACGCGGCCCTCGCCAGGGACGAGGCCGTGCTGGTGCCGATCGGGTTGGATCGCGCGGCCCTGCGCGACCAGGCCGCCGCCGGGATGCTCCCGCCTCTGCTCAGCGGGCTCGCGGCGGCGCCTCCGGCGCGGTCCCGCAGGAAGGCCGCCGGGGCGGGCGGCCCGGCGTCGGGCGGGCTGCGGGAGCGGCTCGCCGCGGTGCAGCCCGGTGAGCGCGCCGACGCGGTACTGGCCGCGGTGCGCGGCCACGTCGCGACGGTCCTCAGGCTGCCCCCGTCCGAGCCGCTGGACGGCGACCGGGCCTTCCGGGACCTGGGCTTCGACTCGCTGACCGCCGTTGAGCTGCGGAACCGGCTCAACGCCGAGACGGGGCTGCGGCTGCCGCCGACGCTGGTGTTCGACCACCCGACGCCCGCCGAGCTGGCCGAGCACCTGCTCGCCGAGCTGGCGCCGGAGGGCGGCGCGGAGGACGCGGGCGGCGGGGACGGCGGGCAGGCAGGCGAGCGGGCCGCCGCCGTCCTGGCCGAACTCGACCGCATCGAGGCCGATCTGGCGGCCGCCGCACCGGGCGACGGGGACCGCGCCGCGCTCGCGGCGCGGCTGCGCCGGATCGCCGACGGGTTGGGCGCGGCCGGTCCGGCCTCCGGCGGGGCGCCCGCACCGGCGAACGGGACTCCGAACGGGACCCCGGGCGGGCCGGCGGGCGAGGACGGCGGCGCACCGGAGCAGGACCTCGATTCGGCGTCCGACGACGACCTGTTCGCCCTCATCGACCGGCAGCTCGGCGGGGCGTGAGGCGGTGGCGGACGGCATGGCGGAGAAGGCGGCGGCCCCCGGCGGCGACGGAAGAGGCGGGAACCGAGTGACGGACGGTGCGAGGACCGTGGAGAACCCGAACGGCAACGAGGCGCGGCTGCGCGAATACCTCAAGCGGGTGACGGCCGAGCTGCAGCAGAGCGGCCGGCGCGTGCGGGAGCTGGAGGACCGCGCCCACGAGCCGGTCGCGATCACCGGCATGGCCTGCCGCCTGCCCGGCGGCGTGGAGTCCCCCGAAGACCTGTGGCGGCTCGTCGCCTCCGGCACCGACGCCGTCACCGGATTCCCCGACGACCGGGGCTGGGACGCCGAGTCGCTGTACGACCCCGACCCGGACAGCGCCGGGAGGACCTACTGCCGCAGCGGCGGGTTCCTGGACGGCGCGGCCGACTTCGACCCGGAGTTCTTCGGGATCTCGCCGCGCGAGGCGCTGGCCATGGACCCCCAGCAGCGGCTCTCCCTCACCCTGGCCTGGGAGGCGATCGAACGCGCCGGCATCGTCCCGCGCTCGGTGCGCGGCGGCCGGGTCGGCGTCTTCATGGGCGCCTGGCACACCGGTTACGGGGCCGGCCTGGAGGAACCCCCCGCCGGCCTCGAAGGCCACCTGGTCAGCGGGGCCGCACTCGGGTTCGTCGCCGGCCGGGTCTCCTACGCGCTGGGGTTCGACGGACCCGCGGTGACCGTGGACACCGCCTGCTCGTCGTCGCTGGTGGCACTGCACCAGGCGGTGCGGGCGCTGCGCGGCGGCGAGTGCGACATGGCGCTGGCCGGCGGCGTCACGGTCATGCCCAACCCGGACCTCTTCGTCCAGTTCAGCAGGCAGCGCGGGCTCGCACCGGACGGCCGGTGCAAGGCGTTCGCGGCGGCCGCCGACGGGTTCGGGCCGGCGGAGGGGGCGGCGACGCTGCTGGTGGAGCGGCTGTCGGACGCGCGGCGCAGCGGGCGGCGGGTGCTGGCGGTGGTGCGCGGCAGCGCGGTCAACCAGGACGGCGCGTCCAACGGGCTGACCGCGCCCAGCGGGCGCGCGCAGCGCAAGGTGATCCGCGCCGCGCTGGCCGACGCCCGGTTGGAGCCGGCCGACGTGGACGCGGTGGAGGCGCACGGGACGGGGACGCCGCTGGGCGACCCGATCGAGGTGCAGGCGCTCCAGGAGGCGTACGGGCGCGACCGGGGCGGGCGCGGCGCGCTGCGGATCGGGTCGCTGAAGTCGAACGTCGGCCACACACAGGGGGCCGCGGGCGTCGCCGGGGTGATCAAGATGGTGATGGCGCTGCGCGGCGGCGTGCTGCCGAGAACCCTGCACGTGGACGAGCCTTCACCCCGGATCGACTGGGACGCGGGCGCGGTCGAGGTGCTGGCGGAGGAGGTGCCCTGGCCCGCCGGGGAGGATGGGGACGCCGGGCGGGCACGCCGGTTCGGGGTGTCGTCGTTCGGGATCAGCGGCACCAACGCCCACGTGATCATCGAGGAGCCCCCGGCAGCCGCCGAGGCGCCGGAGGAGACCGGGGAAGCGGCTCCCGCCCCGTTCGGGTCCGCCGTTCCGTGGACGCTCTCCGCGAAGACCGAAGAGTCCGTCGGCGCCCAGGTGGAGCGGCTGGGAAACTTCCTGGCCGAGAACCCGGGGCTGGACCCGATGGACGTGGGCTTCTCGCTGGCGACCGGCCGCTCGGTCTTCGAGCACCGCGCCATGTCGGTCCAAGGCCAGGAGTGGGTGCGCGGCTCGGTCGCGGGGACCGGCAAGACCGTGTTCGTCTTCCCCGGCCAGGGATCCCAGTGGATCGGCATGGGCGCCGAACTCCTCGACTCCTCCCCCGTCTTCGCCCAGGCCATCGACGAATGCGAAGCGGCCTTCTCAGGGCTGGTCGACTGGTCGCTGACCGCCGTCCTGCGCGGAACCGAAGGCTCCGCCTCCCTGGACCGGGTCGACGTGGTCCAGCCTGCGCTGTTCGCGATGATGGTCGGCCTGGCGAAGGTCTGGCGCTCCCTCGGGGTGGAACCGGATGCGGTGCTGGGCCACTCCCAGGGCGAGATCGCCGCCGCCCACGTGGCAGGAGCCTTGTCCTTGGAGGACGCCGCACGCGTCGTCATCCTCAGGTCACAGGCCCTCAAGGTCCTGGCCGGGTCCGGCGGGATGGTCTCCATCGCCGCGCCCAAGGACCAGGTCGAACAGATCATCGCAGGGCGGGAAGGGCTGTCCATCGCGGTGGTCAACGGCCCGAGCGCGACCGTCGTCTCCGGCGACGCCGACCTGCTGGACGGCCTCATCGCCGAATGCGAGGAGACAGGCCTGCGCGCCCGCCGCGTTCCAGTGGACTACGCCTCCCACTCCCCCCACGTCGAACGCATCGAAACCGAACTGCGCGAACTGCTCGCCGGCATCGAACCGCGTTCCTCTTCGGTCCGGTTCTTCTCCTCCCTGGAGGGCGACTGGATCGAGGACACCTCTTCTCTGAACGCCGACTACTGGTACCGCAACCTGCGCGAACCGGTCCTCTTCGGCCCATCAGTGGAAACACTGAAAAACGAAGGCCACCTCTTCTTCATCGAGACCAGCCCCCACCCCGTCCTGCTCATGGCACTCCCCGACGACACCGTGGGCACCGGATCACTGCGCCGCGACGAAGGCGGACTCCACCGCCTCCTCCTCTCCGCCGGAGAAGCCTGGACCAACGGCCTCACCATCGACTGGGCCAACCTGTTCAACGCCACCGGCGCCAAGACCGTCGACCTGCCCACCTACGCCTTCCAGCGCGAACGCCACTGGCTGGACTCGGTCCCCTCCCCCCGGCGTTCCGGGTCGTCCCTGGACGACTGGCGCTACACGGTCTCCTGGACCCCGATCGCGCCCGCCCGCGCGGCCGATCCCGGCGCGGAGGCGGAGCGTCCCGCCCCGTCCGGCCGGTGGCTCGTCATCGCCCCCGGGGCTCGGGACGCCGACGCGGCGGCCGCCGCCGACCTGCTGAAGTCCTACGGCGCCATCCCGGAGGTCCTCCGGTCCGACGCCGCCGGCACCGACCGCGCCGCGCTCGCGCGGCGCCGGGGAGAGGCCGCGGCGTCCGGGCCGGTGAGCGGCGTCCTCCTCCTGGTCCCCGCCGGTGACCAGGAGGAGGGCCCCACCTCCGTCCCATCCGTCCCGGTCGGCGTGCGCACCGCGGTCGCGGCCGTCCAGGCCTCGGTCGACGCCGGGCTCGGCGCCCGGCTGTGGTGTGTGACGCGCGGGGCGGTCTCGGCCGTCCGAACCGACCCCGCCCCCGACCCCGCACAGGCAGCGGTGTGGGGACTGGGCCGCGTCGCCGCCCTGGAACACCCCGACCTCTGGGGCGGCCTCATCGACCTGCCCGTCGACCTGTCCGACGTCCCCGGCGAGGAGGCCGAGCAGGCGTTTGCGGCGGTCCTCGGCGGCGCCTGCGGCGAGGAGGACCAGATCGCGCTCCGCGGCCCGGGCGTGCTCGCCCGGCGCCTGACCCGCGCCCCCTCGGGTGCGGTCCCCGGTTCCGGGCCCCGGCTGTCGGGCGCACCGGGGGCGGCCGGGGCCGTGCTGATCACCGGCGCGTTCGGGGCGCTCGGCGGGCATGTCGCGCGTCGGCTCGCCGCCGAGGGCGTGCACCGCCTGGTGCTCGTCGGCCGGCGCGGCGCCGAGACGCCGGGCGCCGACGGGCTGATCACCGAGCTGCGGGCCGCGGGCGCTGAGGTGACCGCCGCCGCCTGCGACGTCGGCGACCGCGACCAGGTCGCCGCCCTCCTCGACCGGGTCCGGGCCGGTGATGCGCGCCTCTCCGCCGTGGTGCACGCGGCGGGCGTGCCCGGCGGTGATCCGCTGGTGGGGCTCGACGGCGACGCGCTCGACCGGGTCCTGCGCGCGAAGACCGCCGGCGCCCGGCACCTCGACGAACTCACCCGCGGCCTCGGCCTCGACGCGTTCGTGCTGTTCTCGTCCAACGCCGGTGTGTGGGGCAGCGGCGGACAGTCCGGCTATGCGGCCGCCAACGCCTACCTGGACGCGCTGGCCGAGGGGCGGCGCGCCGCAGGCGAGCACGCGCTGAGCGTGGCCTGGGGCCTGTGGGCCGGGGACGGCATGGGCGAGGCGGCCGACGAGGGGTACTGGCACCGCCGCGGGGTGCGCCCCATGCCCCCGGAGGCCGCGGCGGACGCGCTCTGGTCTGCGGTCGCGCGCGACGAGACGTTCGTCGCCGTCGCCGATGTGGACTGGGAGAGGTTCGCCGGCGCCTTCACGGTGGGCCGCCCGAGCAGGCTGATCAGAGGGGTTCCTGAGGCCGCCCGCGCCCTCGACGGCGCCGGGGCGGAGGGGGCGCGGGACGGTTCGGCGCCCTCGTCCTCCCTGGCGGAGCGGCTGGGCGCGCTGGCGGCCGGCGAGCGGGAGTCCTCCCTGGTCGAGCTCGTGCGGGCGGAGGCCGCCGCCGTACTGGGGCACGCGTCGCCGTCGCGGGTGGGCGAGGACCGGGCGTTCAAGGAGATCGGGTTCGATTCGCTCACCGCGGTCGAGCTGCGGAACCGGATGAACGCGGCCACGGGGCGGCGGCTGCCCGCCACGCTCGTCTTCGACCATCCGACGCCGCGCGCACTCGCCGCCCACCTGCACGAGCTGCTGGTGCCCGGCGGCGGGGCGGGCGGGGACTCCCCCGAGGACGCCCGGATCCGGGAGGCCCTGGCCGGCATCCCCGTCGAGCGGCTCCGCGAGGCGGGGCTGCTGGACCGGCTCCTGGAGCTGGCGGAGGGGGCGGAAGGCCCCCCGCCCTCCGCCGCTCCGCCCGGCGGGGAGCAGGGCGCGGCCGACTCCGATGGGCCCGACATCGACGCCTTGGACGCCGACTCCCTGGTGCGGATGGCGCTCGGCGGAACCGGCGGCGGAGCCGACACGTGACCGGGTCCGCGCGCCCCGGCGCGGCCCACGACCGACCCCCGCGACCCGACGATGCACGGAGGCCCCGGTGACGACGTCCCAGGAGCAGCTGGTCGAGGCGTTGCGCGCCTCGCTGAAGGAGAACGAGAAGCTGAAGGGCGAGCGGCGCGCCGAGGAGGAGCGCCGGCGCGAACCGATCGCGATCACCGGCATGAGCTGCCGCTTCGCCGGCGGGATCGACACGCCTGAGGAGCTGTGGCGCGCGCTGGCCGAGGGCCGCGACACCGTCGGGGAGATGCCGGACGACCGGGGCTGGGACGTCGAGTCCCTGTACGACCCGGATCCGGACGCCTCCGGTAAGAGCTACGGCCGCCACGGGGCGTTCCTGGACGACGCCGGCGGGTTCGACGCCGCGTTCTTCGGGATCTCGCCGCGCGAGGCGCTGGCCATGGACCCCCAGCAGCGGATCCTGCTGGAGGCGTCCTGGGAGGCGTTCGAGCGGGCCGGCCTGGACCCGGCCGCCCTGCGCGGCACCAGGACCGGCGTCTACCTGGGCGTCGGCAACCAGGCGTACGGGGCGGACCCGCGCCGGGCGCCCCGGGAGACCGAGGGGTACCTGGTCACGGGGAACGCCTCGGCGGTCGCGTCGGGCCGCATCTCCTACACGCTGGGGCTGGAGGGTCCGGCGCTGACCGTGGACACGGCGTGCTCGTCGTCGCTGGTGGCGCTCCACCTGGCGGTGCGGGCACTGCGGAGCGGCGAGTGCGACATGGCGCTGGTGGGCGGGGTCTCGGTGATGGCCACACCGGGCGCCTTCATCGAGTTCAGCCGGCAGCGGGCGATGGCGGCCGACGGGCGGTGCAAGGCGTTCGCGGCGGCGGCCGACGGGTTCGGGTGGGGCGAGGGCGTGGCCCTGCTCGCGGTGGAGCGGCTGTCCGACGCGCGGCGCAGCGGGCGGCGGGTGCTGGCGGTGGTGCGCGGGAGCGCGGTCAACCAGGACGGCGCGTCCAACGGGCTGACCGCGCCGAACGGCCCCTCCCAGCAGCGGGTGATCCGCGCCGCGCTGGCCGACGCCCAGGTCGCCGCGGCGGGCGTGGACGCGGTCGAGGCGCACGGCACCGGGACCCGGCTGGGCGATCCGATCGAGGCCCAGGCGCTGCTCGCCACCTACGGGCGCGACCGCGGCGGTTCGGATCCGCTGCGGCTGGGGTCGCTGAAGTCGAACGTCGGCCACACCCAGGCGGCGGCGGGCGTCGCCGGGGTGATCAAGATGGTGCTGGCGCTGCGCAACGGCGTGCTGCCGAAGACCCTGCACGTCGATGAACCGACCCCGGAGGTCGACTGGGACGCGGGCGCGGTCGAACTGCTGACGGACCAGGTGCCCTGGCCGCGCGGGGAGCGTCCCCGCCGCGCCGGCGTCTCGGCCTTCGGGGTGAGCGGCAGCAACGCCCACGTCATCGTGGAGGAGGCGGGCGAGGCCGACCCCGCGCACGCCGCCGACCGCGACGCTGCTCCCGGTGGAACCGGTCGCCGCGCCGACCGGGTGGACGGTCCGGTTCCGTGGCCGCTCTCCGCGAAGAGCGAGGGCGCTCTGGACGCCCAGCTCACCCGGTTCGAGGGCTTCCTGGAGGAGCGCCCCGAACTGGACCCGGTGGACGTGGGCTTCTCGCTGGCCACCGGGCGCTCGGTCTTCGAGCACCGCGCCATGTCGGTCCAGGGTGAGGAGTGGGTGCGCGGGTCGGTCGCAGGTCGGGGGCGAACGGTGTTCGTCTTCCCCGGGCAGGGCTCCCAGTGGATCGGCATGGGCGCCGAACTGCTCGACTCCTCTCCGGTCTTCGCCGAAGCCATCGCCGAATGTGAGGCGGCCTTCTCCGGGCTGGTCGACTGGTCGCTGACCGCCGTGCTGCGCGGCACCGAAGGCGCCGCCTCCCTCGACCGGGTCGACGTGGTGCAGCCCGCCCTGTTCGCGATGATGGTCGGCCTGGCCCGCGTCTGGCGCTCCCTGGGCGCGGAACCGGATGCGGTGCTGGGCCACTCCCAAGGCGAGATCGCCGCCGCATGCGTCGCCGGGGCCCTCTCCCTGGAAGACGCCGCACGCATCGTCATCCTCCGCTCCCAGGCGCTCAAGGCCCTGGCCGGATCCGGCGGAATGGTCTCCATCGCCGCACCGGCCGATGACGTCGAAGAACTCATCGGATCCCGGACCGGGCTGTCGATCGCCGTGGTCAACGGCCCCGCCGCCACCGTCGTCTCCGGCGACGCACACCTTCTCGACGGCCTCATCGCCGAATGCGAGGAGACAGGACTGCGCGCCCGCCGCGTCCCGGTGGACTACGCCTCCCACTCCCCCCACGTCGAACGCATCGAAACCGAGCTGCGCGAACTGCTCGCCGGCATCGAACCGCGTTCCTCTTCGATCAGATTCTTCTCCTCCCTCGAAGCCGCCTGGATCGAGGACACCTCTTCTCTGAACGCCGACTACTGGTACCGCAACCTGCGCGAACCGGTCCTCTTCGGCCCCGCAGTGGAAACGCTGAAGGAGCAGGGCCACCTCTTCTTCATCGAGACCAGCCCCCACCCCATCCTGCTCATGGCGCTCCCCGACGACGTGGTCACCACCGGATCACTGCGCAGAGACGAGGGCGGACTCGACCGCCTCCTCCTCTCCGCAGGAGAAGCCTGGACCAACGGCCTGAACCTCGACTGGACCAACCTCTTCACGAACACCGGCGCCAAAACCGTCGACCTGCCCACCTACGCCTTCCGGCACCACCGCTACTGGCTGAGTACGTCCACCGCCGGAGCGCCCGAGGTGCGGATCGAGGCGGCGGGCGAAGCCGCCGCCGACCGGTCCGCCGGCGGCCTGTTCCCCGGGGACCTCGGTGCGCTCCCCGAGTTGGGCGAGGCGGACCGCCGCGCCCTCGTCTCCGACCTCGTCCGGTGGCACGCCGCCGCGGTCCTGCGCCTCGGCGAGCAGGAGCGGCCGTCCGACGGCCAGAACTTCCGGGACATCGGCTACGACTCCCTCACCGCGTCGGAGCTGCGAAAGCGGCTCACCGCGGCGACCGGGATCGCCCTGGCGCCCACCGCGGCCTTCGACCATCCGTCGGTCGCCGAACTCGCCGAGCACCTCTGCGGCGAACTCGCCCGTGTCGGCTGGCAGGCCGCGCACACGCCCGGGGCCGGGGACGAGGGGCCGGATCCCGCCGCGCTCGGAGCGGCCGCCGAGCCCGGCGCCGCCGCCCTGTCCGGCGCGGCCGCCGGCGCCCCCGGTACCGGTCTGCGGCCCCTGTTCCGGGCCGCCCTGGACACCGGCCGCTACGCCGACTTCGTCGGCCTCCTCGCCGACGCGGCGTCCTTCCGCCCGCGCTTCTCCGCCCCCGACGAGTTCCCCCGGCCGCTGGGGCTCACCCCGCTGAGCGGGGGTGACGCCGAGCCCGTGATCATCGGGTGCACGGGGTCGGCGGCGATCGGCGGCCCGCAGGAGTTCGCCCGGTTCGCCAACGCGCTGCCCGGCGCCCACCCGGTGTCGGCCCTGCCGCTGCCCGGCTACCGGGTGGTGGACGGCGCCCCGGAGCCGCTGCCGAGCGCCCTGGAACCGGTCCTGGACCTGCAGGCGCAGGCCCTGCTGCGGGCGGTGGGCGACACGCCCTTCGTCCTGGTCGGCCACTCTGCGGGCGCGATGCTCGCGCACGGGCTGGCGAGCCGGGTCGAGCACGGGCACGGCCGCGCTGCGGCCGGGGTGGTGCTGGTGGACCCCTACCCGCCGGGGCACCAGGAGCCCATCGCCGCCTGGGGGCGCCTGCTGGGCGAGGGGATGTTCGCCGGCGAGCTGGACCCGATGGACGACGTGCGGCTCACCGCGATGGGCGCCTACTCCCGGCTGCTGTCCGACTGGAAGCCGGCGGAGATCGCGGCGCCCGTCCTCGTGCTCCGGGCCTCCGAACCGCTCGGCCCGTGGCCGGCGGGGCGCGGCGACTGGCGGGCGTCGTGGGAGGGGCCGCACGAGGCCGCGGACGTCCCGGGCGACCACTTCACGATGATGCAGCGGCACGCCCCCGACCTGGCTCGGGCGGTGGACGCGTGGCTGCGGTCGCGCTGACCGCGCCGCAGCACCCGCCCCCGGTCCGCCGCCGCGCGCACTCCCCCACCCCGAACGGAGCCCCATGGAAGAACTCGTCAACCGCTGCCTGATGGTGGGCCTGCCCGGCACCTCGCTCCCCGCCCACCTGGAGGAGCTGATCGCGACCGGCCTGGGCGGGCTCATCCTCTTCGGCCGCAACCTGGACGGCGCCGACCAGGTCCGCGCACTGACCGGGGCGGCGCGGGCGGTCCGGGGGGACCTGCTGGTCGGGGTCGACGAGGAGGGGGTCGAGCCCGGCCACTTCGTGGCGCTCGGCGGTCCGCCGCGCGCCGGCAACCACGCCCTGGGCGCGCTGGACGACGTGGACCTGACCCGCAGGGTCGGCGCCGACATCGGGGGCTACCTGTCCGCGCTGGGGATCAACGTCGACTTCGCGCCGTGCGCCGATGTCAACGCCCTCCCGGAGAACCCGGTGATCGGGGTGCGGTCGTTCGGTTCGGACCCGGCGCTCGTCGCCCGGCACACCGACGCGTTCACCGCCGGCGTCCAGGGGGCGGGGGTGGCCGCCTGCGCCAAGCACTTCCCGGGCCACGGGGCGACCCGGATCGACTCCCACGTCGACCTGCCCGAGGCCGAGTTGACGGAGGCCGACCTGACGCCGTTCCTGGCGTGCTCCCCGGACCGCGCCGCCATGGTCCTGGCCGCGCACGTGCGCTACCGCGGGCTCGGCGGGGAGCCGGCGTCGCTGAACCGCCGGATCCTGACCGGGCTGCTCCGCGAGGAGCTGGGCTTCCGGGGGGTCGCGGCCACCGACGCGCTGGAGATGGGGGCGGTGTCGGGCCGGATGGCGCTGGACGAGGCGGCGGTGCGGGCGCTGGCCGCGGGGGCGGACCTGCTGCTGGTGGGCTCGGCCGAGGTGGACGCCCGGAAGGTGCGCGACGCGGTGCTGGCGGCGGTCGCCGACGGGCGGCTTCCCCGGTCGCGGGTGGAGGAGGCGGCCGGGCGGGTGCGGGAGCTGGCGGAGCGGTTCGCCGTTGCGGCGGCGCCCGCTCCCTCGGGGGCGGGAGCGGGCGGCCCGGACGCGGAGGCCGGGGAGCGGCTGGCCGCGCGGCTGGCCCCCGAGCCGCTCGGCGCGGCGCCCTACGTGGTGGAGATGCGCGGCCCGGACTTCGGTTTCCCGGAGCGGTTCGCGGGCCTGCCGGAGATCGCCGCGTCCCTCGATCCGGCCGCGGGCGGCGTGGTGCTGGCCGAGGCGCCGCCGGGCGGCGCCGGGCGGGTGCTGGAGGAGGCCGGGTCCGGTGCGGGGGGCGGGCCCCGCCCGCTGGTGATCGGCGTCCAGGACGCGCACCGCACGCCCTGGATGCGGGGGCTCCTCGCGGAGCTGCTGGAACGCCGCCCCGACGCGGTGGTGATCGGCACCGGCCTGGCCGAGGACGCGGGGCCGGCGGCCGGCGCCGCCGCTTTCCTTCCGGCCTACGGCCGCAGCCCCGCGCTGCTCCGCCCGCTGCTCGCCGCCCTGCTGGGCCGGTCCCGGTGAGGGCCGGTGCGGGGCGGCCCGCCCGCACGCGCCGGGGCCGGCGGGGGGCCGGTCCGCCCGGCGCCGCCCGGAGGCCCGGGGGCCGGTCCGCCGGACCGGTCCCCGCCGGTGCCCGCCGGACCGGCCGCGGCGCTCTGCCGCGCGATGTCCCCGACCGCTCCCGGCCCGAGGGCCGGAGCCCGCTCGGCGGAGGCCCGCAGGCCGGTTCACCGGCCCCTGCCGGCCCCGATCGGAGCGGCCCCGGCAGCCCCCCCGGCACCGCCGCGCGGCCTCCCCGACCACGGCCGGCCCGGAGGCCGGCCGGCCCGGCCGGCCGGGGCATCCCGCCCCGCCGGCGCCGGCCCCGGCTCGCCCCCGGCCCCGCCGCGCGACGCCCCTGACCATGACCGGCCCGAGGGCCGGAGCCCGCTCGGAGGAGCATGATGCACGACGCCACCGGAACCGACCCCGCGCCTCCCGCCGTCCCGCCGCTGCCGCTGGGCGGGGCCGTGGAGGAGGTGCGGGACGACGTACTCGGAAACCACCTGCTCGACGCGCGCGGCCTGCAGTGGCTGCACGGGGTGAACGGCGACCCCTACGCACGGGCGCTGTGCGGGCAGGACGACGACCCGTATCCGCTCTACGAGCGGGTGCGGGCGCTCGGCCCGGTCCACCGCGGCCTCACCGGCAGCCTCGTGGTCGCCGGCCGGGCGGCCGCCGAGCGGGTGCTCGGCGACGGCGCGGTGTTCGCCCGGCCCGGGCGGGACGGGCCGGTCCCGGAGCCGCAGGTGCTGCCGTTCCTCGCCCGCGACCCGCTGGCCGGGCCCGAGGCGGACGCGGCGGAAGGGCCCGACGGGGCGGGGTCCGGCGGGGCCGCCGCCCAAGCGGCCCGCGAGGCGGTGCTGGAGCGGGTCGCGGCGCTCCGCGGGCGCGGCGGGCCGGTCCGGCTCGACGTGATGGCGGATGCGGCGTGGCCCGCCGCGGTGGCGGCGGCGGCCGCCCGGTGCGGCCTCCCCGCCGGGAGCCTCGGCGCCTTCGCCGCGGCCTGCCGCGCCCTGGACGGGCTGCCCGACTACCCGCTGTCGGCGCAGCGGCCGCAGCAGGTCCGCGCGCTGGCCGCCGCGCTGGAGGAGCTGGACGGCATCCCGGGGGCGCGGCCGGCGGAGGCGGCGCGCGCCGCGGTCGCGGCCCACCTGGCGGGCAACACGGTGCTGGCCCTGCTCGGCGGCCCCGGGGCCTGGAAGCGGGTGCACGGCGAGCCGGGGCTCGCCGCGGCCGCGGTGGGCGAGGCGCTGCGCCTGGACCCGCCGGTGCAGATGGCCGCGCGGGTGGCCCGCACCGGGACCGAGGTGGGCGGGGCGGCGGTGCCCGCGGGGTCGCACGTGGTCGTGCTGGTCGGCGCGGCCGGGCGGGACCCGGGCGCGTACCGCGCCCCCGGCGTCTTCGACCCCGGCCGGGCGGACGGCGGCGCCGGCGCGGCCGGGCTGGTGGTCCCCCCGGCGGTGCGGAGCGACGCCGAGGCGGCGGTCGCGGCGCTCGCCGGCGCGCTGCCGGAGCTCGCCCCGGCCGGCCCCGTCCTCTACCGCAGGCGCCGGCCGGTCTCCCGCGGCCCGCTGGCGCTGCCCGCCTCCGCCTGACCCGCCGCCTGAGAAGGATCACGAGCCATGCGCGTCCTGTTCACCTCCCTCGCCCACAACACGCACTACTACACGCTGGTCCCGCTGGCCTGGGCGCTGCGCGCCGCGGGGCACGAGGTGCGGGTGGCGTCCCAGCCCGCCCTCGCCGACACCATCACCGCCTCCGGGCTGACGGCCGTCCCGGTCGGCACCGACCACCTGATCCACCAGACCCGGCTCCGGATGAACGGGGAGCCGCGCCCGGACCACCCCGCCATCGACTTCGACGAGGTGCGCGGGGTGGAACCGGACTGGGAGCACGTGCTGGGCCGGGAGACGCTGCTGACCCCGTACTTCTATGCGCTGGCGAACAACGGCGAGATGGTCGACGCGCTCGTCGCGCACGCCCGGGAGTGGCGGCCGGACCTGGTGGTCTGGGAGCCGGTGACCTTCGCGGGGGCGGTGGCCGCGCGCGCCTCCGGCGCCGCGCACGCGCGCCTGATGTGGGGGTCGGACGTGCTGGGGAGCGCGCGCCGCACCTTCGTGCGGCTGCGCGACGCCCAGCCGCCCGAGCACCGCGAGGACCCGCTGCGCGACTGGCTGACCTGGACGCTGGAGCGGCACTCGTGCACCTTCGACGAGGAGGCGGTGACCGGCCAGTGGACGATCGATCCGGCCCCGGCGAGCCTGCGGCTGCCCACCGGCCTGCCGACGGTGGGGATGCGCTACGTCCCCTACAACGGCCCGTCGGTGCTGCCGGACTGGCTGTCCGAGCCGCCGGAGCGGCCGCGGATCTGCCTGACGCTGGGGGTCTCCGCGCGGGAGGTGCTGGGCGGCGACAACGTTTCGCTGGCCGACCTGATCGAGGGCCTGGCCGACCTGGACATCGAGCTGGTGGCCACGCTCGACCCCGGCCAGCGCGAGGCGCTGGGGCGGCTGCCGGACAACACCCGGCTGGTGGACTTCGTGCCCTTGGACGCGCTCCTGCCGTCCTGCGCGGGGATCGTCCACCACGGCGGCGCGGGGACGTTCTCCACCGCGCTCGCCCGCGGCGTCCCGCAGATCGTGCTCGCCGCGCTGTGGGACGCCCCGGTCAAGGCGCGGCGCCTGGCCGAGCTGGGCGCGGGCGCGATGATCGCCCCCGCCGAGCTGACCGGTGAGGCGGTGCGCGCGCAGGTGGAGCGGGTGGTGTCGGACCCGTCGGTGGCGGCGGCCGCCGGGCGGCTGCGCGAGGAGGCGCTGGCCGACCCCTCGCCCGCCGGGCTCGTTCCCGAGCTGGAGCGGCTCACCGCCCTGCACCGGTCCGCGCCCGCCCTCCGGTGACCCCGGCGGCGCGCACCGGGCGCGCCGCCCGCCCCTTTCCCCGCCTTTTCCCGCCGCACTCGGGCGGCGGGGCCCAGAAGTGAGGAGACGCCCGTGTACGAGGAAGAGCTGGCCGCCATCTACGACCTGGTCTACGAGGGCCGGGGCAAGGACTACGCCGCCGAGGCGGAGCAGGTGCTGGACCTGGTCCGGGAGCGCGCGGGGGAACCCGCGTCGCTGCTCGACGTGGCCTGCGGCACCGGCGCGCACCTGCGGCACTTCGCGGCCGCGGTGCCGCACGCCGAGGGCCTGGAGCTGTCGGAGGCCATGCTGGGCGCGGCCCGGGACCGGGTGCCCGGGGTGAAGCTGCACCAGGGCGACATGCGCGATTTCTCCCTGGGGCGGCGGTTCTCCGCCGCGGTGTGCATGTTCAGCTCCATCGGCTACATGGGCGACACCGGCGAGCTCGGTGCGGCGCTGCGCCGCTTCGCCGCCCACCTGGAGCCCGGCGGTGTCTGCGTCATCGAGCCGTGGTGGTTCCCGGAGTCCTTCATCGAGGGCTACATCGGCGCCGACACCGTCCAGGACGGCGGGCGCACCGTCACCCGGATGTCGCACTCGGTCGCGGTGCGCGGCGGCCGCGCGACGCGCCTGGAGGCGCACTTCCTGGTGGCCGACGCCGGGTCGGGGATCCGGCACTTCTCCAACGCCCACGAGATCACGCTCTTCCGGCGTGAGGAGTACGAGGCGGCGTTCACCGGCGCCGGCCTGGCCGTCGAGTACATCGGCGGCGGGCCGTCCGGGCGCGGCCTGTTCGTCGGGGTTCGCGGCTGAGCCCCGATATCTGCAACGACACGAAGAAAGTGGACGACGATGACCACCACGACCCGATCCGGTGACCCCGGCGAGACCGCGGACGCGCTGGTCGCGCGGATGACGCGCGAAGAGAAGCTGTCCTTCGTCGCCTGGGGGTTCGATCCCGTGGAGATGAAGGGCGTCGGCTACCTGCCGGGGGTGCCCCGGCTGGGGATCGCCCCGCTGCGGGTGGCCGACGGCCCGGTCGGGATCCGGCTGATCGGTGAGGCCGCGACGGCGCTGCCCGCCCCCGTCGCGCTGGCCTGCGCCTTCGACGCGGGGCTGGCGCGGGAGTACGGCGCGGTGATGGGCCGCGACGGGCGGGCGCTGGGGCAGGACATGGTGCTGGCCCCGATGGTGAACTCGGTGCGGGTGCCGCACGCGGGGCGGAACTTCGAGACGTTCGGCGAGGATCCGCTGCTGGCCTCGGAGGTGGCCGCCGCGCAGGTGGAGGGGGTGCAGTCGGAGGGCCTGATGGCCTGCGTGAAGCACTTCGCCGCCAACAACCAGGAGAAGGACCGGTTCGGCGTGGACGCCGCCGTCGGCGAGCAGGTGCTGCGGGAGATCGAGTTCCCGCCGTTCCGCGCGGCGGTGGAGGCCGGGACGGCGGGGGTGCTGGCCGCCTACAACTCGCTGAACGGGGCGTTCTGCTCGGAGAACCCGGGCCTGCTCCGCGATGTGCTGCGCGGCGACTGGGGGTTCGAGGGGTGGGTGATGTCGGACTGGCTGGGCACGCACAGCACGGCCGCCATCGGCCTCGGCCTCGACCAGGAGCTGGGCCGCGAGATCGAGCACGAGCCCGGCCCGGACGAGGAGCCGCCGCCCCCCACGTACTTCGGGGCGGCGCTGGCGGAGGCGATCGACCGCGGGGAGGCGGCCGAGGCCGACCTGGACCGGGCGGTGGCCCGGATCGTGGCGGCGATGGCCCGCTTCGGGCTGGTGGGCGGGGAGCCCCCGGAACGGCCGAAGCGGGACGTGGAGGCCGCCCGCTCGGTGGCGCGGCGCGTCGCCCAGGCCGGGGCGGTGCTGCTGCGCAACGAGCGCGGCGCGCTGCCGCTGGCCGGCGGGCGCGCCGCCGACCTGGCCGTGATCGGCGACGCGGCCGCGGTGCCCAAGGTGACCGGCCTGGGCAGCGCCTTCGTCACCCCCGACGCCGCGGCGGCCCCGCTGGACGCGATCCGCGAGCGCGCCGGGGCGGGCGCCCGCGTGCTGCACGTCCAGGGCGACGACGTGTTCGGGCGGCCCATCGGGGACGGTGCGCTGTCCCCCGCGCCGCCCGCCGGGCACGCGCTGCCGGCGGGCGGCCGGGGGGAGGTCTACAAGGGCGTGCTGACCGTCGCCGAGGCGGGGATGCACCGGTTGTCGGTCCGGGTGCGCGGCGGGTACGCCACCCTCACCCTGGACGGCGAGGTGGCCCTGGAGGCCGGCGAGGTGTTCGGGCCGCAGAGCAGCCTGACCCTGGACCTCGCCGCGGGCGAGTACCGGATCGGGCTGGCCGGGTGGGCCTGGCAGGCGTCGCCGCTGGAGGTCGAGCTGGCCTGGGTGACCCCGTCGATGGCGCGGGAGGACATCGCGGAGGCGGCCGCGGCCGCGCGCGCGGCGCGCACCGCCGTGGTGTTCGCGCACGACGACGGGGCGGAGGGCTACGACCGGTCCTCGCTGTCGCTGCCGGGCCACCAGGACGCCCTGATCGAGGCGGTGGCCCGGGCCAACCCGGACACCGTGGTGGTGCTGAACACCGGTTCGGCGGTGCTGATGCCGTGGCTGGAGGAGGCGGCCGCGGTGCTGCAGATGTGGTACCCGGGCCAGGAGGGGGCGCAGGCCGCGGCGGGGCTGCTGTTCGGCGACGCCGACCCGGGCGGCCGGCTCGCGCTGTCCTTCCCGGCGGCCGAGGACGCCCACCCGGTCGCGGGGGACCCGCTGCGCTACCCGGGCGTGGAGGGCCGCCAGGAGTACTCCGAGGGGCTGCTCACCGGCTACCGGTGGTACGACGCGACGGGGACGCGGCCGCTGTTCCCGTTCGGGCACGGGCTGTCCTACGGCCGCTTCGGCTACGCGGGGGCGTCGGTGCGGGCCGCCGGGGACGGCTTGGAGGTGGAGGTGGTGCTCAGGAACACCGGCGACCGGGCGGGCACCGAGGTGGTCCAGGTCTACCTGGGGCCCAGCCCGGACCTGCCCGCCCACGTGGAGCAGGCGCCCAAGCGGCTCGCGGGCCACGCGAAGGCGGAGCTGGCGCCGGGCGAGGAGCGGCGCGTCCCGGTGCGGGTGCCCGCGCGGGCCCTGGAGCACTGGGACGCGGCCGCGGGCGCCTGGATCCGGGGCACCGGCGAGCGCCTGGTCCAGGTGGGCGCGTCCTCCGCCGACATCAGGGCCGCCGAGCGGTTCCGCGTCGCCCCGTAGCGCCCGCCCCTCCCCCTTCCTCCCGGGGGCGCCCGCCGGGACCCGGCGGGCGCCCCCGGTGTGCGGCGCGGGAGGGCCCCCGGGGCCCACGGAAGCGACGATCTTGACGTTGCGGGGCCATCAGAGCGCTCTGATGGCCCCGCAACGTCAAGATCATCGCGGGAAGGGCGGGCGGGGCGTTCTGCGGTGCTCACCGCCCTTTTCCCATCGGCCGTGTAGGGGGCGGTTAGGGGTTACCGGCCCCGTCCCCTCCTCCGTACATTCGTCCGCGCACGGGCCCATTCCGGCCCTGTCCCCCTCTGCTCCACCTCCCACTCACCGGCGCGGCGGCTCCGCGCGGTACCCCGCACCGGGGAGCACCCCCGCCCGCGGCGCCCTGGACATTAGGACGAGCCATGATCCGATCCCGTAAGGCGGCGTTCCCCCCGGTTCCCGCGCCGCCGAGCCCGCGCCTCTCCGACGCGCAGCCGAGCGGGGCCCGCGCATGAGCACCGAGGCCCACACCCCGGCGGACGCGCCCGCGGCGCGGCGCACCCCGCTCGTGCCGCTGCTGACCCTGCTGCTGCTCGGCAACGTCTCGGTGATCGCCGTCTTCACCGGCGCGAGCACCCTCATCCCGGCCCGCCTCACCGAGATCGACCCCGCGAACAAGGAAGCCCTGTGGGGCACCATCCAGGGGATCAGCGCCGTCTTCGCGACGCTGTTCAACCCGATCGGCGGCGCGCTGTCGGACCGCACCCGGTCGCGCATGGGCCGCCGCCACCCCTGGCTGCTGGGCAGCGCGCTGGTCGGGTTCGGCGTCCTGGCGTTCCTGGGCAGCGCGACGACGGTGGTGATGATCGGGATCGCGTGGTGCCTGGCGCAGGCGGTCATGAACATCTTCATGGCGGCGCTGACCGCGATCATCCCCGACCGGGTGCTCCCCGACCGGCGCGGCACCGCGTCGGCGGTGATGGGCGTGGGCACGTCGCTGGGCGCGATCGTCGGCACGCAGATCGCCGCCCGGTACGTCGACGACGGCGCGCTGGCCTACATCATCTTCGGCGGCACGGTCCTGGTCGCGGCGCTGCTCTTCGCCACCTGCACGCGCGACCCGCGCCCGGGCGAGTACGAGGAGTCGCGGAACGTGACGCTCGCCGAGTCCTTCGTGACGTTCCTGGCGGCGCTGAAGCACCGCGACTTCATGTGGGTGTGGCTGGGCCGGGCCCTGATGGTCCTGGGCTACTTCATGGTGCTGATGTTCATGCTGTTCATCCTCACCGACTACATCGCCCTGCCGGACGGGCTCAAGCCCACCGACGCGATGGCCACCGCGGTCACCGTCTCCACGGTCGCCGGCATGGTCGCGACGGTCATCGGCGGTCCGCTGTCGGACTGGACGGGCCGGCGCAAGCCGTTCGTGGTCCTCTCCGGTGTGGCGACGGCGCTCGCGCTGCTCATCCCGCTGCTGGAGCCGACCTGGACGGCGTTCCTCGTCTACGCGGGCCTGCACGGCGCGGCGTTCGGCTGGTACAGCGCGGTGGACATCGCGCTGATGACGCTGATCCTGCCGCGCTCGGAGGACGCCGGCCGGGACATGGGCGTGCTGAACATCGCCAACGCCGGGCCGCAGATCATCGCCCCGTTCATCGCGGCCTCGGTGATCGGGGCGTTCGGCGGCTACCCCGCCCTGTTCATCACGGGCATGGTGATCTCGCTGGTGGGCGCGGTGGCGGTGCTGCCGGTGAAGTCGGTGCGCTGACCCCTCCGGTCCGCCTCCCGCCCGGCCCCGGGCCCGCCGCGCACTCGGCGGGCCCGGGGCCGCGGCTCATCCCCGGCCGTCCGCGGGCAGCACGGTGCGCAGCCAGTCGCCGGGGCGGCCGCGGCGGCGCCACTCCCGCGGGTAGCCGACCGACACCTCCTCGAACCGCACCCCGTCGTAGTGGGTGGTCCGGGGGATGTGCAGGTGCCCGTAGACGACCGCCGCGGCGTTGAACCGCAGGTGCCAGTCGGCGGTGCGGACCGTACCGCACCACTGGGCGAACTCCGGGTAGTACAGGACGTCGGTGGGGCGGCGCACCAGCGGCCAGTGGCCGACCAGCACGGTGGGGTGCCGGGCGGCGGCCTCCTCCAGCCGGGGCTCGGTGGCGGCGACCCGGGCCGCGCACCAGTCCTCCCGGGTGGGGTAGGGGTCGGGGTGGAGCATGAACTCGTCGGTGCAGACCACGCCCGTCCGGTAGGCGTAGGCGAGGCCCTCCTCCTTGGTGGAGGTCCCCGGCGGGTGGAACGAGTAGTCGTAGAGCGTGAACACGGGGGCGACCACGACCGGCCCGCCGTCGCCCTCCCACACCGGGTAGGGGTCCTCCGGGGTGAGCACGCCCAGGCGGCGGCAGATCTCCACGAGGTGGTCGTAGCGCGCGGCGCCGTTCAGCCGCACCGGGTCGTCCTTGACGGTCCACAGGTCGTGGTTGCCCGGTGTCCACACGACGGTGTCGAAGCGGGACGCCAGCAGCGCGAGGACCCGCTCGATGTCGGCGGGCGTCTCGGCGACGTCGCCGACCACCAGCAGCCAGTCGCCGGGGTGGCCGGGGCGCAGCCCCTCCGCGATCGCGCGGTTCTCGCGGTGCGAGACGTGCAGATCGCTGACCGCGAGCAGTCGGGGCCGCCGTTGCATGGGTCGCACCTGCTTCCGGGAGGGGACGGGGACGGAGCGCCGCGCCCCATTGTGCACGGTCCCGCGCCGCCGGGCGCGCCGCCCCCTGCCCCTCCCCTACCGGCCCCTAGCGGCCCCCTAATGTCGCCGAGGGCCGTCGCCCGGCGGGGGAGCGCGTTGCTAGCTTCCGGCTGTGCTGAAGGGAATCGTGCTCGCAGGAGGGCGGGGGACCAGGCTCCACCCGGTCACCTCGGCCGTATCGAAACAGCTGCTCCCCGTCTACAACAAGCCGATGATCTACTACCCGCTGTCGGTGCTGATGCTGGCCGGCGTCCGGGACATCCTCGTCATCACCCGGCCCGACCACATCGGGCAGTTCCGCGCGCTCCTCGGGGACGGGGGGCACCTGGGCCTGTCCATCGGCTACGCCCCCCAGGAGGAGCCGCGGGGCATCGCCGAGGCGCTGACCATCGGCGCCGACCACATCGGCGGCGACCCGTTCACCCTGGTCCTGGGGGACAACGTCTTCCACGGCCCCGGCCTGTACTCGCTGCTGCACACCAGCGCCGCCGAGCTCGACGGCTGCGTGCTGTTCGGCTACCCGGTCCGCGACCCCGAGCGCTACGGGGTGGGCGAGGTCGACGCCGAGGGGCGGCTGGTGTCCCTGGAGGAGAAGCCCGCCGCCCCGGCGAGCAACCTCGCCGTCACCGGCCTGTACATGTACGGGCCGGACGCGGTGGACATCGCCCGCGGCCTGGCCCCCTCCGACCGCGGCGAGCTGGAGATCACCGACGTCAACATCGCCTACATGAAGCAGGGCCGGGCGCGCATGGTCGACCTGGGGCGCGGGTTCGCCTGGCTGGACGCCGGGACCCACGACTCGCTGCTGCACGCCTCCCAGTACGTGCAGGTCCTGGAGGAGCGGCAGGGGATCCGCATCGCCTGCCTGGAGGAGATCGCCTACCGCATGGGGTTCATCGACGCCGAAGCGTGCCTGGAGCTGGGCCGCCGGTACGGGGACAGCGCCTACGGCGCCTACCTGGTGGAACTCGCCCGGAGCGGCTGAGGCCCGCGGGCCGTCCGCCGCGACCGAACGACGACCCGGCGGGAGCCGGGAAGGGAGGAACCCGTGCGTGTACTGGTGACCGGGGGAGCCGGCTTCATCGGATCGCACTTCACCCGCATGCTGCTCTCCGGCGCCCTGCCCGGACCGGCCGCCTCCTCGGTGACCGTGCTCGACCTGCTCACCTACGCCGGCGACCCCGGTGTCCCGGCCGCCCTGGAGGGCGACCCGCGGTTCCGGTTCGTCCGCGGCGACGTCTGCGACGCCGCCCTGGTCGCGTCCCTGGCCGCCGAGGCCGACGCGGTGGTGCACTTCGCCGCCGAGAGCCACGTCGACCGGTCGATCGAGGGCGGGGCCGAGTTCGTCCGCACCAACGTGCTGGGCACCCAGACCCTGCTGGAGGGGGCGCTGCGCGGCGGGGCCGACCGGTTCGTGCACGTGTCGACCGACGAGGTGTACGGCTCCATCGCGTCGGGTTCGTGGACCGAGGACCGGCCCCTGGAGCCCAACTCCCCCTACGCGGCGTCCAAGGCCGCCTCCGACCTGATGGCGCGGGCCTTCCACCGCACCCACGGGCTGGACGTGCGCACCACCCGCTGCTGCAACAACTACGGGCCGGGCCAGTTCCCGGAGAAGGTCATCCCGCTGTTCGCCACCAACCTGCTGGACGGCGGGACGGTGCCGCTCTACGGCGACGGCGGCAACGTCCGGGAGTGGGTGCACGTGGAGGACCACTGCCGCGGGATCGCGCTGGTGCTCGCCGGGGGGCGGCCGGGCGCCGTCTACAACATCGGCGGCGGCACCGAGCTGAGCAACCGGGAGCTGACCGCGCGGCTGCTGGAGGCCTGCGGCGCGGACTGGTCGGCGGTGCGCTCCGTCCCCGACCGCAAGGGCCACGACCTGCGCTACTCCCTGGACGACGGGCTGATCCGGCGGGAGCTGGGCTACCGGCCCCGGGTGGGCTTCGAGGAGGGGCTGGCCGGGGTCGTGGAGTGGTACCGGGAGAACCGCGACTGGTGGGAGCCGCTGAAGAGGGCCCGCGCCGGCGGCCCGGGGGCGCCCGCGGCGGTGCCCGGGGGCGCCCCGTGAACGTGGCCGAGACCGGGGTGGGCGCGGCCCGCACCATCGACCTGCAGACCTTCGCGGACCCGCGCGGCCGGCTGTCGGTGGTGGAGGGCGGGCGGCACGTGCCCTTCGAGATCCGCAGGGTCTACTACCTCTACGGCGTCCCCGACGACGCGCTGCGCGGCGCGCACGGGCACCGGCGGCTGCGGCAGCTCGTCGTCGCGGTGCACGGCGGCTTCACCGTCCACCTGGACGACGGGTTCCGCCGCTGCGCGGTCACCCTGGACCGCCCCGACCAGGGGCTCTACATCGCCCCGATGACCTGGCGGGAGATCATCGGCTTCACCGGCGGCGCCGTCGCCATGGTGCTGGCCTCCGACCACTACGACGCCGGCGACTACTTCCACGACTACGAGCGCTTCCTGCTGGAGGCCCGGGCGGCCGCCCCGCCGCCGGAAGGAGGACGGGTATGACCGCGGAACGCGGCGGGACCGCCGCCGATGCGCCCGGGGGCCTGCGGGGGGCCGGCTCCGGCGTGCCCTTCCTGGACCTGCGGGCGCCCTACGCCGAGCTGCGCGCCGACGTCGACCGGGCGGTGTCGCGGGTGCTGGCCTCGGGCCGCTACCTGCTGGGCCCGGAGATCGAGGCGTTCGAGTCGGAGTTCGCCGACTACTGCGGCACCGCGCACTGCGTCGCGGTGAACAGCGGGGGCGACGCCCTGGAGCTGGCGCTGCGCGCCCTGGGGGTGGGGGCCGGGGACGACGTGCTGGTCCCCTCGCACACCTTCATCGCGACCTGGATCGCGGTCTCGGCGACGGGGGCGCGCCCGGTGGCCGTGGAGCCCGCGGACGGCGGAACGCTGATCGACGCCGCCGGGGTCGAGGCGGCGGTCACGCCGCGCGCCAAGGCGGTGGTCCCGGTCCACCTCTACGGCCACCCGGTCGACCTGGACCCGCTCCGCGAGGCGGCGCGCCGGCACGGCCTGCACGTGCTGGAGGACGCCGCCCAGGCGCACGGCGCCCGCTACCGGGGGCGCAGGGTCGGGGCCGCCCCGTCGCTCGCGGCGTTCAGCTTCTACCCCGGGAAGAACCTGGGGGCGATGGGGGACGGCGGGGCGGTGGTGACCGGTGACGCGGAGCTGGCCGGGCGGCTGCGGATGCTGCGCAACTACGGTTCGCGGGTGAAGTACCGGCACGAGCTGCGGTCGGGCAACTCCCGGCTGGACGAGGTGCAGGCCGCGGTGCTGCGGGTCAAGCTCGCCCGGCTGGACGAGTGGAACGGGCGCCGCGCCCGGGCCGCCGGGCGCTACCGAGACGGGCTGGGCGGCCTGGACTGGCTGCGGCTCCCGGACGCCGCACCGTGGGCCGAGCACGCGTGGCACGTCTACCCTGTGCGCACGCGGCACCGGGACGCCCTGGCCGGGCACCTGGCCGCGGCCGGCGTGCAGACGCTCTCCCACTACCCGGTGCCGGTGCACCTCTCCCCCGCCTACGCTTCGGCCGGCCTCCCCGAGGGCTCGCTGCCGCGCGCCGAGCGGCTGGCCGCGGAGCTGCTGAGCCTGCCGATCAGCCCGCACCTCGGGGACGACCGGGTCGACGAGGTGGTGGCGGCGGTCCGGTCGTTCCGGCCGGCGGGGTGAGGCGGCCGCCCTCCCCGCGTGGCCGGAACCGGCCATTCTCTGGAAACGGTGTTCCCGAACGGATGGCGGACCCCATCCGACCTGCCGGTTCCGCCGGCCGGGGGAAATTCCTCCTTTCCCGGAGTGCATTTCCCGCACGGAATCCGGTGGTAGGTTCTGGCCTCGATGTCCGGATCTCCAGTGCGCTTCCGGCGGGCGTTCCTCCGGCCGGAACGCGGGTGAAAGAGGGGGACGTGCCCGAAGACCGACGCTCCGGCCGCCGAGGCGGCCGGGGGCGCTCCGCGGACGCGCCAGGCCCTGGCGCACAGGGGGGCCGGGACCGCAGAGGGTCCCGCCCGCGCAGCCGCGCCGACCACAACCGGCGGGTGTTCGGCCAGAACTTCCTCGTCGATTCCCGGTCCGTGCAGAGGTTCGTCGAGGTCGCCGCCCCGCGCTCGGGCGACCTGGTGCTGGAAGTGGGTCCGGGCGAGGGCCGGATCACCCGGGCGGTGTCCCGGAAATGCCGCCGGGTCGTCGCCTACGAAATCGACGGGCGAATCGCCGGCCGGCTGCGCGACTCCCTCGGCACCGATTCCGGAATCAACGTTGTGAACAGGGATTTCCTGAAATCCCAGCCGCCCCGGGAACCGTTCTCCGTGGTCGGGAACATCCCCTTCTCGTCCACGTCGAAGATCATCGACTGGTGCCTGGACGCGCGGTCGCTGCGCTCGGCCACCTTCATCACCCAGCTGGAGTACGCCCGCAAGCGCACCGGCGACTACGGCCGGTGGAGCAGGCTGACCGTCGCCACCTGGCCCGAATTCCAGTGGCGTATCGCCGACCGCATCCCCCGGCACAAGTTCCGCCCGGTGCCCAAGGTCGACGCCGGCGTGATGCGCATCGAGCGGCGCGAGGAGCCGCTGCTGCCGAGGTCGGCGCGGGGCGACTACCTCGCGATGGTCGACGCCGGGTTCACCGGCAAGGGCGGGTCGCTGCACGCGTCGCTGCGCCGGGGGCACCGGACGGCGCGGGTCAACGCCGCCTTCCGCGAGGCCCGGCTGGACCCGGACACCGTCGTGGCGTTCGTCCACCCCGACCAGTGGGTCACCCTGTTCCGGGTGCTGCACAACGCCTGACTCCCTCTTCCGCGCGGGTCCCCCGCGCCCCGGCCCGCTCCGCGGCGGAGGGGCGACGGGGACCCGCGCGAAGGGCTCCGGCCCGGCCGATGATTTCCGCGCCCCGGCGGGGTCTACCCAGGTGACGACAGCGAAGACCTCACCTCTGGGAGCCGACCATGGCCCGGCACGACGAACCCGCCACCACCGCGCAGACCCCGGGGCGCGCGCTGAACATCACGCTGTGGGTGCTGCAGGTGCTGCTGGCGCTCTTCTTCGCGGGGGCGAGCGCCTTCCCCAAGCTGACCGGGCACGAGTCGGCGCGGGCCGGCTTCGACCTGATCGGCTACGGCGACTGGTTCATGTACCTCGTCGGGGCGCTGGAGCTGGCCGGCGCGATCGGGCTGCTGATCCCGCTGCTGTGCGGGGTGACCGCGATCGCGTTCATCGGCCTGATGATCGGCGCGTTCATCTACGAGACGACGGTGATCCAGGCCGGGTTCTGGTACACCCCGCTGATCCTGCTCGTGCTGTTCGCCTTCATCGCCTGGGGGCGGCGCGACCGCACCGCGGCGCTGCTGGCCCTGGTCACCGGGCGCCGCTGAGCCGCCCCCGCCGATCCCGGCGCCGCCGCCTCGACCGGCATGGGGCGGCGGCGCCGCCGGGATCGGCGCCTCGGGGCGGTGCGCCGGGCCGCCGCTCAGCCGGTCACCACGGTGAGCCCGTGCCTGTTCAGGATGGGGACGATCGGCTGGAAGAAGGTCGTGCCCCCGGACGAGCAGTTGCCGCTGCCGCCGTAGAGGAGCCCCTGGACGTGCCCGGCCGTGTAGTAGACCCCGCCCCGGTCGCCGGGCTCGGCGCAGACGTCGGTCCTGGTCAGACCGGTCACGATGCCGTCGGGGGTGGCGACGCTCTGGTTCTTGGCCTGGATGGTCCCGCACTGCCAGCCGGTGCCCGACCCGGTGCGGCAGACCGCCGAGCCGACCGGGGCCTCGTCGGTGCCCAGGACGACCGTGGTGCCGCCGCCCCTGCGGAGCAGCGGGGTGGGGGTCCAGCCGGGGTCGGCCGTCACCAGCATCACCCCTTCGGTCCGCGACGACCAGGCGACCCGCCCGGAGCCGCCGTCGGCCCCGCGGATCCGGTCGCCGGCCTCGCCGCAGGCGGCGTCGGCGAGGAAGCCGGCGGTGACCGCGACGCCGATGGCGCACCGGGTTCCGGGGCGGTCGTCGTTGACGAACGGGTCGCCCGCGATGATCTGCGCGTCGGCGGCGTCGGCGGTGCCGTCCGCCGCCGCGGGCTGGGCGAAGGCCAGGGCCGCCGCGAGGGCGGCGCCGAGGAGCGCGAGGCGGCGGAGCGCGGGGCGGCCCGGTGCGGGGCGGGCGGCGGAGGAGCGGAGGGCGGCCCAGGAAGGACGGGGGATGTGCGGCATGGCGTTCCTCATCCGGGACGGGGGGACGGAGGACGGAGGAGCGGCGCGGGGACGGCGCGCCGCTCCGGCCGGTGCGGCCCGGGGAGTCGGCGCCGGGGCGCCGCCCCCAGGCGGCCGGGGGCGGCGGTTCTGCGATTTACCATCGACCACCGCTTTCCGCCCCCGCGCTCGTACGGGGAGCATCGGCTCGGGTGGTGCCCGAGCGGTGAGAACCGGCCCGTCCGGCCGCCCCGTCCCCGCGGCGGCAGGTGGAACGCGCTTTCTCGTCCGGGCTCGGGCCCGGCCGGGCGGTCCGCTGTGCAGCGCCCGCCCGCGGCCCGACCTTCTTCCGGCCGGGTGCGGGGCCTTCGCCCGGGAACGGGCGGATCGCCGATGCCGGCGAGGACTTCCGCGAGCGGTTCACGCCTCGGACACTAGACGCGCCCCCCGGCGCCGTACAGGCCCATCTCCCGGCGGTGCGGCGGAGGCCCCCGCCGCACCGCCTCTCCTGCGGCGGTGCGGCGGCCGCGGTGCCGGCGGGTCAGCCGGTCGCCGCCGCGACCAGGCCGTGCGGGTCGAGGACGTACTTGGCGGCCGCGCCCCGGTCGAAGTCGCGGTAGCCCTGCGGGGCGTCCTCCAGCGGGATCGGCGTGGCGTTCACCGCCTCGGCGATGGAGACCTTGCCGTGCAGGATCGCCATCATCAGCCCGCGGTGGTACTTCATCACCGGGCACTGGCCGGTGGTGAAGGCGTGCGACTTGGCCCAGCCCAGGCCGATCCGGATGGAGAGCGAGCCGACCTTGGCGGCCTCGTCCACCGCCCCGGGGTCGCCGGTCACGTACAGGCCCGGGATGCCGATGGCGCCGCCGGCCCGGGTCAGCTCCATGACCGAGTTGAGCACGGTGGCGGGCGCCTCCCGCCCCGATTCGCCGCCGTGGCCGTGCGCCTCGAAGCCGACCGCGTCGACCGCCGCGTCCACCTCGGGCACGCCGAGGATCTCCGCGATCTGCTCGCCCGGGTCCCCCTTGGAGACGTCGACCGTCTCGCAGCCGAACGCGCGGGCCTGCGCGAGCCGCTCCGGGTTGAGGTCGCCGACGATCACCACGGCCGCGCCGAGCAGCTGCGCGGAGGCGGCCGCGGCCAGCCCCACCGGCCCGGCCCCGGCGATGTAGGCGGTGGAGCCGACGCCGACGCCCGCGCTCACGCAGCCGTGGAACCCGGTCGGGAAGATGTCGGAGAGCATGGCCAGGTCGAGGATCTTGGCCATCGCCCGGTCCCGGTCCGGGAACCTCAGCGCGTTGAAGTCGGCGTAGGGCACCAGCACGTACCGGGCCTGCCCTCCCACCCAGCCGCCCATGTCGACGTAGCCGTAGGCCGAGCCGGGCCGGTCCGGGTTCACGTTGAGGCAGATGCCGGTGGCCCGCTCCTTGCAGTTGCGGCACCGGCCGCAGGCGATGTTGAACGGCACCGACACCAGGTCCCCGACGTCCAGGAACTCCACGTCCGGGCCCTTCTCCACCACCTCCCCGGTGATCTCGTGGCCCAGCACCAGGCCGGCCGGCGCGGTGGTGCGGCCGCGCACCATGTGCTGGTCGCTGCCGCAGATGTTGGTGGCGACCACTTTGAGGATCACCCCGTGGCCCGCCTTCCGGCCGACGTTGGCCGGGTTGACGCCGGGGCCGTCCTTCAGCTCGAACCCCGGCATGTCCAGGTCGACGACCTCGACCTCGCCCGGACCCTTGTAGACGACTCCCCTGTTCTCAGGCATGTCTCCACCCTTCTCGGCCGCGCGGCGGCCGCCGGGTCCCGCCCCTCCCTCCGCCCTATAACGGACGCCGCACCGTGTCGACCCCCTGGCGTCGGCCCCCTGCGCGGGAGCGGGCGGGCCGGTGCCGCGCCCCGGGCGCGTGCGGCCGCGCACCGGTCCGTAGACTTCCGCGGGTCCGCGCTGTTCAGGCGGGCGAGGCGGCCGTCCCGCGGGGCCGGCCGGAGGGACCGAACGGGAAGTAGTGACGAGATGTCGATCGTGAGACGGGCCGCCGATTTCGCCGGGCGGTGGTTCGCGGTGCTGGTGCTGCTCGGCGCGGTGGCCGGGGTGGCCGCCCCGGCGCAGACGGCGTCCATCGCGCCGTACATCTCCCTGCTGCTCGGCGTCATCATGTTCGGGATGGGGCTGACCATGCGCCCGTCCGACTTCGCGATCGTGGCCAAGCACCCCAGGGCGGTGCTGTTCGGGGTGGCCGCGCAGTACACGGTCATGCCGCTGCTCGGCTTCGGCATCGCCCACCTGCTGGGCCTGGAGCCGCTGCTGGTCGTCGGGCTGGTCCTGGTGGGCGCGGCGCCCGGCGGTACCGCCTCCAATGTCATCGTCTTCTTGGCCCGCGGCGACGTGGCGCTGTCGGTGGCGATGACCTCGATCTCCACCCTGCTGGCGCCGGTGCTCACGCCGCTGCTGGTGCTGGCGCTGGCCGGGTCGACGCTGCCGGTGGACGCCGGCGACCTGCTGGTGTCGATCCTGCAGGTGGTGCTGGTCCCGGTAGTGGCCGGGCTGGTGGTCCGGGCGGTGGCGGGCGGGCTGGTGGACCGGGTCCTGCCGCTGCTGCCGCTGGTGTCGGTGGGCGGCATCCTCGTGGTGGTCGCCGGGGTGGTCGGCGCCAACGCCGACGCGGTCGCCTCCACCGGCCTGCTGCTGGGGCTGGCCGTCGTCCTGCACAACTCGCTCGGCCTGGGCCTGGGCTACCTGGTCGGCCGGGCCACCGGCCTGCCGGAGTCGGCGCGGCGCGCGGTGAGCATCGAGGTCGGCATGCAGAACTCCGGCCTGGCCGCGGCGCTGGCCACCGCGCACTTCGCCCCGCTCGCCGCGCTGCCCGCCGCGCTCTTCTCCGTCTGGCACAACCTGTCCGGCGCCGCCCTGGCCACCTTCTGGGCCCGCCGCCCGGTCGAGGCGGGCGGGGACCCGGAGCCGGCCGGGAAGTGACCCGGGCCCGCCCGGCCCCGGCCCGGCGGGGCCGGGAAACGCCGGCGGGGCCCGGCCGCGGGCGGAGCGGCCGGGCCCCGGGGGCCGTGCGGGGCGGCGCGGGCGCTAGCCCAGCGCGCTCATCACGTGCTTGATCCGGGTGTAGTCCTCCAGGCTGTAGCCGGAGAGGTCCTTGCCGTAGCCGGAGGTCTTGAAGCCGCCGTGCGGCATCTCCGAGGCCAGCGCGCCGTGGGTGTTGAGCCAGACCGCGCCGAAGTCCAGCTCGGTGCTGAGCCGCAGCGCGCGGGCGTGGTCCCGGGTCCACACCGAGGAGGCCAGGCCCTGGTCGACGCCGTTGGCGAGCTCGACCGCCTCCTCCTCGGCGCCGAACGGCTGGACGGTGAGGACCGGGGCGAAGGTCTCGTCCTTGACCAGCTCGTCGTCCTGGCGCAGCCCGGTGACGACGGTGGGCGCGATGAAGTACCCCTGCTCGCCGACCCGGTGGCCGCCGGTCTCCACCCGGGCGTGGCCGGGCAGCCGCTCCAGCAGGCCCAGCACCCGCTCGAACTGGGCGGAGTTGTTCAGCGGGCCGAAGTCGGCCTCGGCGTCGGGGAGCAGGCCGGTGCGCAGCTCCGCGGCGCGCGCGGTGAGCTCGGCGACCAGCGCGTCGTGCACGTCGGCGTGGACCAGCACCCGGCTGGCCGCGGTGCAGTCCTGGCCGGCGTTGAGGAACCCGCCGGCGAGGATGCCCTCGGCGGCGGCCGGGATGTCGGCGTCCTCGAAGACCACGGCCGGGGCGTTGCCGCCCAGCTCCAGGTGGGGGCGCTTCAGGTCGATCGCGGCGGACTTGGCGACCTGCACGCCGGCGCGGGTCGAGCCGGTCAGCGAGACCAGCTGCGGGGTGGGGTGCTCCACCACCAGGCGGCCGGTGTCGCGGTCGCCGGGCAGCACGTTGAACGCGCCCTCGGGCAGGTGCGGGGCGGCGGCCTCGGCGAGCAGCACGGTGGTGGTCGGGGTGGACTCGGCGGGCTTGAGCACCACGGTGTTGCCCGCGGCCAGGGCCGGGCCGATCTTCCAGATCGCCATCATCAGCGGGTAGTTCCACGGCGTGACCTGGGCGCAGACCCCGACCGGCTCGCGGCGGACCCAGGAGGTGTGCCCGTCCACGTACTCGGCGGCGGAGCGGCCCTCCAGGTGGCGGGCGGCCCCGGCGAAGAACCGCAGGGTGTCCACGCACATCGGGATCTCCTCCTCCAGCATGGAGGAGCGGGGCTTGCCGGTCTCCCGGCACTCGGCGTCGGCGAACTCCCCGGCGCGGTCGCGCAGCGCGTCGGCGATGGCCAGCAGGGCGTCCTGGCGCTGCGCCGGGGAGGCCTTGCGCCAGGTGCGGAAGGCGCCGGCGGCGGCCGCCATCGCGGCGTCGACCTCGGCGGGGCCGCTGACCGCCGCGGAGCCGGTGCGCTCCCCGGTGGAGGGGTGGATCAGGTCGAGGGTGCGCCCGCCTTCGGGGGAGACGTGCCTTCCGGCGATGAACGCGGGCAGCGGCGTGTTCGGGTCGGTCATGGTCGCGGTCCTCATCTGGGTCGGAGCGTCGGTCGCGGGGGCGGGCCGGGGCCGCCCCCGCCGGGGCGGGCCGTTCGGCGGGTCGGGTCAGTCCCGGTGGGTCGGGGCGAACATGCGCAGCAGGGCCGGGAGCACGACCACGCTCGGGCCGGGGGCGGCCAGCGCGGACTTCAGGTCGTCGGCCAGGCGCTCCGCCGTGGTCTGCACGGCGGGGACGCCGAACGCGGCGGCCAGGGCGGTGAAGTCCGGGCGGGACAGCTCGGTGTGCGAGGCGCTCCCGAAGGCGTCGTTCATGTACTCGCGGAGGATGCCGTAGCCGCCGTCGTCCACGATGAGCCAGGTGACGTCGAGGTCGTGCTGGCGGGCGGTGGCCAGTTCGGCGATGCCGTACATCGCGCCGCCGTCGCCGGAGACCGCGAGCACCGGGCCGTCGTGCGCGGCGGCCGCGCCGAGCGCCGCGGGCAGGCCGTAGCCCAGCCCGCCGGTGCCCTGGGCGCTGTGCATGGCGCCGCCGCGCGGGTCCCAGGCCGACCAGGCCCAGTAGGCCAGGATGGTCATGTCCCAGTAGCTGGGGGCGCCGTCCGGCAGCGCGTCGCGCACCGCCGCGAGCACCCGCTGCTCGGTGTCCAGGTCCTGGCCGGCCAGCCGGGCCGCGACCGCGGCCTTGACCTCGGCGACCTCGGCCTCCGCCCGGGGCGAGCGCTCCCGGGCGGAGACCCGGGCGGCCAGCGCCTCCAGGGCGGCCGCCGCGTCGGCGTGCACCGCCAGCGCGGGGATGTTGGACTCCAGCTTGCCCAGGTCGGCCTCGATCTGCACGACCCGGCCGCGCGGCGCCATGGTGTGGTAGTTGCTGGACAGCTCGCCGAGCCCGGAGCCGACCACCAGCAGCACGTCGGCCGATTCCAGGTAGTCGGTGGTGTGCCGGTCCTCCAGCCAGGACTGCAGCGACAGCGGGTGCTCCCAGGGGAAGGCGTCCTTGCCGCCGAAGGTGCAGGCGACCGGGGCCTGGAGGCGCTCGGCCAGGCGGAGCAGCGCCTCCTGGGCGCCGGCGCGGGACACCCCGCCGCCGGCCAGCACCACGGGGCGGCGGGCGCCGTCGAGCAGCCGGGCGGCCTCCTCGACCAGTTCCGGGCGGGGCTCCAGCGGCGCCGGGGCGCCATCGACGCCGCCGGGGGCCACCTCCGGCACGTCGGTGGGGGCCAGCAGCACGTCCTGGGGGATCTCCACCCAGACCGGGCCGGCGGGGGCGGCCGCGGCGCTGCGCCAGGCCGCCTCGATCGCCGAGGGGATCTGCGCGGCGCGGCGCACGGTGTGCACCGACTTCACCACGCCGCGGGCCACCCCGGGCTGGTCGGGCAGCTCGTGCAGGAAGCCCTTGCGGGCGCCGCCCAGCCCCTCGGTGGGGATCTGGCTGCTGACGCAGAGCACCGGGGCGCCGGCCGCGGCGGACTCCTGCAGCGAGGCCAGGGTGAGCAGGGCGCCCGGGCCGGTGGAGACCAGCAGCGGGGTGACCTGCCCGGTCAGCCGGGCGTGGCCGTCGGCGGCGAACGCGGCGTTGTTCTCCACCCTGCTGGAGACGAACCGCACCTCGGGCCGGGCCTGCAGCGCGTCGAAGAGGCCGAGGGCGTGCTGTCCGGGGATGCCGAAGGCGGTCCGGGCGCCGAGCGCGATGAGCGTCTCGACGGCCAGGTCGCCGCCGTTGCGGGTTCGGGTCACGGTGTTCGTTCGCCTTTCGGGTGGAGAGGTGGCCGGGGCGGCCGCGCCGGGCGGCCGGGGACCGCGCGGCGCGGGGCCGCGCGGTCGCGTGCTCGTCGCCCGGGTCAGGCGCCCTTGTTCAGCGCCAGGACGCTGACCAGGTCGTAGGCGACGTGGGAGGCGGCGGTGGCGGTGATCTGCGCGTGGTCGTAGGCCGGGGCGACCTCCACCACGTCGGCGCCGACCAGGTTGCAGGTGGACAGCCCGCGCAGGATCTCCAGGAGTTCGCGGCTGGTCAGGCCGCCGGCCTCGGGGGTGCCGGTGCCGGGGGCGTGCGCCGGGTCGAGGACGTCGATGTCCACCGAGACGTACAGCGGCCGGTTCCCGATGCGCTGGCGGAGCGCGTCGGTGATCTCGTCGACGCCCTTGCGCATCACGTCGGCGGAGGTGACGATGCCGAAGCCGAAGCGGCGGTCGTCCTCCAGGTCCTTCTTGCCGTAGAGCGGGCCGCGGGTGCCGACGTGGCTGATCGCCTCGGTGTCCAGGATGCCCTCCTCCACGGCGCGGCGGAACGGGGTGCCGTGGGTGTAGGGCTCGCCGAAGTAGGTGTCCCAGGTGTCCAGGTGCGCGTCGAAGTGGAGCATCGCGATCGGGCCGTGCTGGGCGTGCAGCGCGCGGAGCAGCGGCAGCGCGATGGTGTGGTCGCCGCCGAGGGTGACCAGCCGGGTGCCGGCCCGGGCGAACCCGGTGGCGGCGTCCTGGATGGTCTCCACCGCGTCGCCGATGGAGAAGGGGTTGACCGCGATGTCGCCGCCGTCGGCCACCTGCACCTCGGCGAAGGGGGAGACGTCCAGGCCGGGGTTGTAGGGGCGGAGCAGGCGGCTGGCGTCGCGGATGGAGGAGGGGCCGAAGCGGGCGCCGGGGCGGTAGGAGACGCCGGTGTCGAACGGCACGCCGACGACCGCGATCCCGGCGTGGTCGACCTGGTCCAGCCGGGGCAGCCGGGCGAAGGTGGCCGGGCCGGCGAACCGGGGGACGCGGCTGGAGTCGGTGGGGCCGATCGGTGCGGACATCGCTGTCATCGCCTTTCTCTGTCGGGGGCCGGCCCCGGGGAGCCGGGGCGGGCGTGCGGGCGGCCCGGGGCCTGCGGCCCGGGCGGGGGTGTCAGTCTGCGGCGGGCACGGGGGCGGCGCCGTCCTCGGGCTCGGGCGCGGCCTCCTCGCCGCGGACCCGGCGCTGCCAGGCGGCGAGCACCGCGGGGTCGGTGGGCCTGGTGGCGAGGCTGACCGCGACGTAGACGGCCAGCGCCACGCCGAGGCCGTAGTAGATGGGCTCGTTGGCGGTCATGCCCTTGGCGGCCATGGTGGCGATGACCGTGGCCGAGCCGGCCAGCATCGAGGCGAGCGCGCCGGTGCGGTTGCCGCGCTTCCACACCAGCCCGCCGAGGATGGCCACCAGCAGTCCGCCGACCAGGATGTTGTAGGCCACGGTGAGGCCGGCGACCACGTCGTCGACGAGCAGCGACACCCCGATCGAGGCGACGCCCAGGACGAGGGTGAAGATCCGGTTGGAGGCGACCTCGTCGGCGGGCTCGCCGTCGCGGCCGGCCTCGGCGCCGTCGCGGGCCCGCAGCCGGCGCAGCTGCGGCCACAGGTCGGTGGAGGTCACCGCGGAGCAGGCGATCAGGGCGCCGCTGGCGGTGGACATCACCGCGGACAGCGCGGCGGCGAGCACCAGGCCGGCCAGGCCGACGGGCAGGGTGTCGGAGACCATCAGGGTGAACGCGTCGTCGGGGTTGCCCAGGTTCGGGAAGAGCACCGCGGCGGCGGTGCCGATCAGCGCGCCGGCCACCGCGTAGACCAGGCAGTAGACACCGGCGCCGAGGCCGCCCCCGGTGACGGTGCGGTCGTTGCGCCCGGTGAACACGCGCTGCCAGATGTCCTGCCCGATGAGGATGCCCAGGGCGTAGATGAGGAAGTAGGTGACGATGGTGCCGCCGCCGATGGTGAACGGCTCGAAGTGGGCGTCGCCGAGCGCCTCGTGCATGCCGGAGAACCCGCCGGCGTGCCAGACGGCGACCGGCGTGAGGATGAGCAGCAGGCCGATCGTCTTGATCACGAACTGCGCCATGTCGGTCATGGTCACCGACCACATGCCGCCGAGCGCGGAGTAGCCGACCACGATGGCGCCGCCGAGGATGATCGCGGCGGTGCGCGGCATGTCGAACAGGCCGCTGAACACGGTGGAGAAGGCCAGCGTGGAGGGGACCGTGAGCATGAAGGTGTAGCCCCACATGACCAGCCCGGACACCGCGCGGGAGTTGCCGCCGTAGCGCAGGTCCAGCATCTCGGCGACGGTGTAGACCTTCAGCCGGGAGATGCGGCGGGCGAAGAAGGCGTGCAGCAGGATGATCCCGATGCCGATCGCGCCGACCATCCAGGCGCCGGAGAGGCCGTAGGTGTAGCCGAGGCCGATGCCTCCGATGGTGGAGGCGCCGCCCAGGACGACGGCGGCCATCGTGCCGGAGTACATCAGCACGCCGAGCCGGCGCCCGGCGACCAGGTAGTCGGAGCGGTTCCGGGTGCGGCGCATGCCCCACCAGCCGAGTCCGACCATGCCGCACAGGTACAGCGCGACCACCGCGGCGTCGATCGTCATGGGTGCTCCTTGCTCGCGGGGTGGGGGGATCGAGGGTGGCCCGAATGACCCGCCCCAGAGGCGCAGATCACCCGATCCCTGCACGTTAAGACGGCATAAGCCGCCCTGTAACTGGATGTTCAGTACAGTCCGGGCGCACTCTCCGTACGGTTCGCACCGCCGGAGCGGTCCGGAGCGCCCCGCCGAAACCCGGCCGAAACGCCCCGCCGGCGGCGGAGCCGGACCGCGGAACGGCGCCGCTCCCCCTCCTCCCCCGCCCGGGACCGCCCCGGCCGGAGCCCGGTGCGGTGCTGCGGTGCGCGGCCCCGGCGGACCGGGCCCTCCGGGGCCGGCGGGGCCCCGCTCCCGTCCCCCGGTCCATCCGCTTTCCCCGCACCGGCCGGGTGCCCCGGGGGAGCCCCGTCCGGGCGCCGCCCCTGGGGGGCGTCCGGCCGCCGGGCACGGCGGCGGGAGCACCGGGTGGCGCCGCCCGGCCGCGGCCGGGCGGTTCCGCGCGGATCGGGTCGCTCCCCGCCTCCGCCTGGAGGATCATGGGTGCCGCGGCGGCCCGGCCCCGGGGAGGGCCGCCGGGCGGGTTCCCCGGCCGAGGGCCGGGGGCCGCGAGCCGAGGGGAGAGGAGGGCCGCCCGGTGCGCGAGGACGACCGCCGGAGCATTCCGCTGCAGAGCCTGCTGGACCGGCGCGACCTGGGGCTGCGGCCGATCGTGCTGCCGCCCGGCCCCGGGCCGCGGATCCGCTGGGCGGCGGTGAGCGAGCTGCGCGACCCCGCCCCGTACCTGGACGGCGGCGAGCTGGTGCTGACCGCCGGGGTGAACATGTCCCCCTCCCCCGAGGAACTGGAGCGCTTCGTGCGGGTGCTGGTCGAGGCGGGGGCCGGCGCCCTCGGGTTCGGGGTGACGCCGGTCTTCGACGAGATCCCGGCCGCCCTGGTGCAGCGGTGCGGCGAGCACGGGCTGGCGCTGGTGGAGGTCGCCCGGGAGACGCCGTTCGTCGCGGTCGGCCGCGCCGTCGGCGAACTGCTGGAGGCACGGCACGTGGAGGCGATGCGCCGGCTGAGCGAGGCGCACCGGGCCCTGGTCCGCTCGGTGACCGCGCCCGCCCCGGCCGAGCGGGTGCTCGGCACGCTCTCCGGGGCGCTGGACTGCTGGTCGGTGCTGCTCGGCGGCTCCGGCGAGGCGGTGCACTCCGGTGCGCACCCGCCGCTCCGCGGCGAGGTCTCGGAGCTGGCGGCCCGGCTGCGCGGGCCGCGCGGCCCGCGCAGCGCCAAGTCCCGGCTGGGCGCGGACGAGGTGTTCCTGCACGCGGTCGGCGAGCGGAGCCGCGGGGTGCTGGTCGTCGGCCGGCCCGACGCGCTGACCGCCACCGACCGCGCGGTGCTGGGCACCGCCGTGGCGCTGCTCGGGCTGCTCTCCCGGGACGACGACGGCCGGTCCGCGGCCGGCCCGCTGCTCTGCCGGCTGCTGCTGGACGGCGGCCCGGTGCCGGGCGCCGACCTGGCCCCGCTGCTGGCCCCGCCGCCGGGAGCGGACGCCGCCGAGGCGGAGCGGGAGGCCGGCGGGGACGGCGCGGACGGCGGGTTCCGGGTGCTGTACGCGGCCCGGTCCGGCCGGCGGCGGCCGGCCGCCGCCGCGGAGGCCGCCGCGCTGCTGGGCAGCGAGGTGGTGGAGGCGGGCCGGGACCGGCTGCGCGCGGTCGTCGGCGGGGCCGGCGGCGAGGAGGACCGCGCCGACCTGCTGGACGCGCTGCACAAGCGGGGCTGGCTCGGCGCGCTGAGCCGCGCCGTCCCCCCGGAGGAGCTGGCGCCGGCCGCCAGGGAGGCGGAGGCGCTGCTGGTCCGGGCGCGCGCCGCGGACCGCCCGCTGCTCGCCCGGGAGCGGGCCGACCCGTTCGACGCGCTCTTCCCCGAGGCCGCGGCGCGGGACGCGGCCGAGCGGGTGCTGGGCGCCCTGGCCGCCGACACCCCCGACGCGGCGGTGCTCCGCGCGACGCTGCACGCCTGGCTGGCGCGGAACGGCAACTGGGACCGGACCGCCGCCGACCTCGGCGCGCACCGCAACAGCGTGCGCTACCGGATCGGCCGGATCGAGCGCGACCTGGGCATCGACCTGTCCGACCCGGAGCAGCGGATGCGCATGTGGTTCGCCCTGACCCGGCGCTGACCCCCGGCGGGCGGCCGGCTCCGCCGCCGCCCGGACGCCCCGGAGCCGAGGGCGGAGACCGGCGGACCGGGCCGCCGGTCCGGCGGGGGGCGGGCGGACGGCGCCCGGCCCGCCGGCGCAAGCCGGCCGGCTCCCCGCCCCGCACGGCCCCGGCCCCCGCGGCGAGGGGCGGCGCTCCCCGGAGGAGTCGGCGGACCGGGGCTCCGCCGCCGCCCCCGCGGCGGTGAGGTCGAGCGGTTCCACCGCGATCCGGGCGGTGCACCGCCCGGTGGGCGCCGCCGGCGGGGACGTCACCGGGTTCTTCGATGCCGGCACGGGGGGCGGCGGAGGCGTGCACGCCCCGGGCGGCCGAACGATGCGGGCCGCCACCCCTGCCGCCGGGGGTGCGGAGCACGACGGCGCCGGGCGGAGGGCCGCTCCGGTGAGCGGCGGGGGGCGGACCGGGCCGGCCGCCCATGACCGGTCGGCCGGGCGTTCGGCGGCGGGGTCAGGCCCCGGCGGGCTCGGCCGGGGTGTGGCGGCGGGCGGCGGTGACGGCCAGGCCGATGACGCGGCGGGTGAGGGTCTCCGGGGTCTCCTCGGGGTGGGCGAGGAGCCAGTCGGTGAGGGAGTCGGCGGCGCCCGCGGCGATGTGCGCGAGGATCTCGGCGTCGGCCTCGGAGACCAGGGCGCCCTCCGCGGAGCGGGTCGAGGAGACGACCAGCGCGGTGATCTCCTCCATCACCCGGCAGCGGGTCTGGAAGACCTCGGTGGAGAACGGCTGCCCCTCGGTGCGGGCCTGCTGGTAGAGGACGATCCAGCTCTCCCTGTTGTCCGCGACGAACTGGAAGAAGGCCTGGAGCCCGGCCCACAGCCGCTGCTCGGGGGCGGCGTCCGGCTCGACGGCGGCGCGCACGGTCTCCAGCAGCCGGTCGGCCTCGCGGCGGATGCAGGCGGTGAAGACGCCCTCCTTGGAACCGAGGTAGATGTAGACCATCGGCTTGGAGATCCCGGCCGCCTCGGCGATCTCCTCGACGCTGGCAGAGTGGTATCCGCTGCGGGAGAAGACCCTGATCGCGGCGTCGATCATCTGCTGCTCGCGGATCTCCCGCGGCAGTCGCCTCTGCTTCGTGCTCACGGCTCCCGACCCTATCGACCCGGCCGCGCCGCGCCGCCCGGGGAGGCGGCGGCCGGCGGGTCCCGGAGCGCCCCGGCTCGGCCGGTCCGGGCAGGCCCGGACGGGTGTGCGCACGAATGCGCTCTGTATCGGACGGTTGGCCGCATCCGGACACTTTGCCCCTCTAGCCGGGGAATTGCGGTACAGGCCCGGCCCCCGCGCCGCCCGGCCGGGGCGGACACCCTGCGTAAGGGCCGTGTCGCGGCGCGCAGTGCCGCCCTATAGTCACCAATCGTTCACCGACCGTCGGTGAGCCGGAGGCCCGACCCACAAGACCGGGCCTTCGGACGGCGTCCGCCGTCCGTCGCACTGGACGGCGCCCCGACCGCTCGACCGTTCGCTTCTTCCACCCGCTAGGAGCAAGGCAGTGCGGAAATCCCCCTATATCTCCTTCCTCGGCGCATCGGCCCTGGCACTGGGCATGATCGCCGCGTCCCCCGCCGCGGCCTCCGCTGACGAGGCCGCCGACACCTCCCCCGCCGAGGCGCTCGCCTCCGGCATGGACATGTCCACCTCGCAGGCGGCCGACCTGCTCGACGCCGAGACCGAGGCGCGCGGCACCGAGGCCGAGGCCCGCAAGGCCGCCGGCGACTCCTTCGCCGGCGCCGTCTTCGACGCCGAGACCCAGGTCCTGACCGTCTCGGTCACCGACGCCGCGGCGGCCGAGGCCGTCGAGGCCACCGGTGCCGAGACCCGCGTCGTCGAGGCCTCCGAGGACGAGCTGGACTCGGCCGTCTCCGACCTCAACGCCGAGGAGTCCTCGCTGGGCTCCGCGATCGAGGGGGTCACCGGCTGGTACGTCGACCCCGCCGCCAACGAGCTGGTGGTGACGGTGCTCGACGGTGAGGCCGCGGCCGCCGAGACGCTGCTGGACGAGGCCGGCGTCGACGGCGTGCCGGTCCGGGTCGACGAGGGCGCCGAGCAGCCCGAGACCTTCGGCGACATCGTCGGCGGCAACGCCTACTACCCGGGCGGCAGCCGCTGCTCGATCGGGTTCTCGGTGCGGGGCGGCTTCGCGACCGCCGGGCACTGCGGCTCCCAGGGCACCAGGGTCACCGGCGGCTCCGGCGAGAGCGGCACCGTGGCCGGCTCCATCTTCCCCGGCCGCGACATGGGCTGGGTGCGGGTGAACTCCGGCTGGAACCCCAGCCCGTACGTGAACAACTACCGGGGCGGCCGGGTGCTGGTCCGGGGCAGCCAGGAGGCCTCCGTGGGCGCCTCCATCTGCCGCTCCGGCTCCACCACCGGCTGGCACTGCGGCACCATCCAGGCGAAGAACCAGACGGTGCGCTACCCGCAGGGCACGGTGAACGGCCTGACCCGCACCAACGTCTGCGCCGAGCCCGGCGACTCCGGCGGCTCCTGGATCAGCGGCAACCAGGCCCAGGGCGTGACCTCCGGCGGCAGCGGCAACTGCCGGTCCGGCGGCACCACCTTCTACCAGCCGATCAACCCGATCCTCAGCCAGTGGGGCCTCACCCTGACCACCGGCTGACCTCCTCCTGAGCTCCTCTCCGCTCACCGCTCCACCGAGGCGGGCGGCGGCCCGGCGCGGGCCGCCGCCCGTCCGCGTTTTCCCGGACGCCTCTGGTGACCGACCGGTTGGTCTTGTTAGGCTCGCGCTCACCCCGGGCCGGCGGCGGCCGCTGGGCACCGCCGGCCTCTTCGATGAACTGCGCGGGAGCCGTCCATGAGCACAACCGTCCGGGCCGCACTCTTCACCGCCGTCGGAGCGCCTCCCCGCATCGAGCGGATCGCGCTGCCCGACCCCGGTCCCGGGCAGGTGCTGGTCCGGCTCTCGGCCGCCGGGGTGTGCCACTCCGACCTGTCGCTGTCCGACGGGACGCTCCCCCAGGCGCTTCCCGCCGTCCTCGGCCACGAGGGCGCCGGCACCGTGGACGCCGTCGGCCCCGGTGTCGGGCACGTCTCCCCCGGCGACCGGGTGGTGCTCAACTGGGCGCCGCCCTGCCGCTCCTGCTGGTTCTGCGAGCAGGGCGAGCCCTACCTGTGCGAGCGCTCCGGCGAGGCCGCGCTGGCCCCCTACGCCGAGCTCGCCGACGGCACCCCGGTCTACGCCGGCCTGGGGACCGGCGCGTTCGCCGAGGCCACCGTCGTCCCGGCGCGCGCCGTGGTGCCGCTGCCGGAGGGGGTGGACCCGGGCGCCGCCGCGCTGCTCGGCTGCGCGGTGCTCACCGGCTGGGGCGCGGTGGCCAACTCCGCCCGGGTGCGCGCCGGGGAGTCGGTCGCGGTGGTAGGGCTGGGCGGCGTGGGCCTGGCGGTGCTGCAGGCCGCCCGGCTGGCCGGGGCCGGCCCGGTGGTGGCGGTGGACGCCTCGCCCGCCAAGGAGCGGCTCGCCCTGAAACTGGGCGCCTCGCACTTCGTCCCGGCCGGGGAGAAGAGCGCGAAGGAGGTGCGGGCGCTGACCGGCGGGCGCGGCGCCGACCACGCGTTCGAGGTGGTGGGCTCCTCCGCGGCGATCCGCAGCGCGTGGGGGATGACCCGCCGCGGCGGCACCACCACCGTCGTCGGCGTCGGCGCCAAGGACGACGCCGTCTCCTTCGGCGCCCTGGAGCTCTTCCACTTCGCCCGCACGCTGCGCGGCTGCGTGTACGGCTCCTGCGACCCCGAGCGCGACATCCCGGTACTGGCCGGGCACGTCCGCGACGGCGGCATCGACCTCGCCGGGATGGTCACCGACGAGACCGCCCTGGACGGCCTGCCCGACGCCTTCGCGCGGATGCGCGCCGGGCGGGGCGGCAGGTCGCTGATCCGCTTCGACTGACCCCGGCGCCCTCCCCTTCCCCGAACCGTCATCCGGCGTCCAGCACCCCCTTCGGCCCCCGCCGGCGCCTCCCCGGACGGGAGGGCCCGCGGACAGTCGGAAAGGAATTCCGATGCACGAAGCCCCGATCGCCCGCCCCGTCCGCTCCCTCACCGCCGTCACCAACCGCCTGCTCCACCGCGGCAGCCCCTACGAGATGGAGATCGCCGAGATCAACGGGGTGCCGACCCGGGTGTGGCGGAACGCCGACCCGACGCTGCGCGCCGCGCTGGAGCGGATGCGCTCCTACGGCGACGCCCCCGCCCTGGTCTACGGCGACGAGCGCCTCGGCCACGCCGACTTCTACCGGCACGCCGCCACCATGGCGCACCGGATGGCCTCGGAGTACGGGGTCGGCAAGGGCGACCGGGTGGCGCTGGCGCTGCGCAACTACCCCGAATGGGTGATCGCCTACTACGCGGCCGCCGCGCTCGGCGCGATCCTGGTGCCGCTGAACGCCTGGTGGACCGCGCCGGAACTGGAGTACGGGCTGTCCGACAGCGGGGCCTCGCTGCTGGTGGCCGACGGGGAGCGGATCGCCGCGCTCGGCGGCGTGCCGCGGCGGCTGGGGATCCCGGTGATCGCGGTGCGCGCCCCGGACCCGCTCCCGGAGGGGGCGCGCGCCTGGCGGGAGGTGCTCGGCGAGGTGGCGGAGGACGTCCGGCTGCCCGAGACGGACCTCGCCCCCGACGACCCGGCCAACATCTTCTACACCTCCGGCACCACCGGCCGGCCCAAGGGCGCGGTCGGCTCGCACCGGAACATGATCTCCAACCACCTCTCCGCCGACTACGCGCGGATGCGCGCGCTGATGCGGCTGGGGCTGGACATGGGCGACGCGCAGGCGTTCCTCGAAGCGGTCGCCTCCCCCGTCGTGCTCTGCGTCGTCCCGCTGTTCCACACCACGGGCGCGCAGTCGGTGATGCACCCGACGCTGGCCAAGGGCGGTGCTCTGGTGCTGATGTACAAGTGGGACCCGGAGGAGGCGCTCCGGCTGATCGAGCGGGAGCGGGTCGCCGCGATCACCGCGGTGCCGGCGATGATCGCGCAGATGCTCGCCTCGCCGAGGCTCGGCGAGCACGACCTGTCCAGCCTGCTGACACTGGCCAGCGGCGGCGCCCCGGCACCCCCGGCGCTGGTGTCGCGGGCCCGCGCCGGGATGCACGACCTGATGCTGGGGCAGGGCTACGGGCTCACCGAGTCCTCGGCGACCGCCACGGTCAACGGCGGCAGCGACTACCTGCTGCGCCCGGACAGCGCGGGCCTCCCGGTGGCGGTGGTGGACGTCAAGATCGTCGGCGCCGGCGGCGAGGAGCTGCCGCCCGGCGAGGTCGGCGAGGTGTGGCTCAACGGCCCGGGGATCGTGCACGGCTACTGGAACCGCCCGGAGGAGACCGCGGCGACGTTCACCGGCGGCTGGCTGCGCACCGGCGACCTGGGCCGGCTGGACGAGGACGGGTTCCTCTACATCGTGGACCGGGCCAAGGACATGATCATCCGCGGCGGGGAGAACGTGTACTGCGCCGAGGTGGAGGCGGCGGTGCACGAGCACCCCGCGGTGGCCGAGGTGGCGGTGGTGGGCGTGCCGCACGAGGTCTACGGCGAGGAGGTGGGCGCGGTGGTCCGGGCGCTGCCCGGGGCCGAGCTGGCAGAGGCGGACCTGCGCGCGTTCCTCGACGGCCGACTGGCCGCCTTCAAGATCCCGGCGCACATCCGGATCTCCGACGGCGACCTGCCCCGCAACGCCGCGGGCAAGCTGCTGAAGAACCGGGTCAAGCGGGACCACGGCTGGCTGGAGGAGGCCGGCGGCGCCCCGGCCCCGGGCTGACCGGGGCCCGTCCCCGGCGGCGCTCCTCCCGGGGGGCGCCGCCGTTCTCCCGGCCCCTGCCGGGGCGGTGCGCGTCCCCTTCCTCCGGTGGCCCGGGCGGCCGACCCCGCAGCGAGGGCGCCGAGCGGGCGGATGCGGGGACCGGTGGGAGCACCGGATCGGCCCGGAAGGGGACCGGCCGGGGCGGCGCCCCGCCGGAGCCGGGCGGCCCCGGCGGTCAGTCGGCGGTGGAGGCCTCGTAGGCGTCGACGACCTCGCCGGCCGGGCCGTCCATCACCAGTCTGCCCCGCTCCAGCCAGACGGCGCGGTCGCAGGTGTCCCGGATGGACTTGTTGCTGTGGCTGACCAGGAAGACGGTGCCGGCCTTCTCCCGCAGCTCCTTGATCCGCTTCTCCGAGCGCCTGCGGAACGCGCGGTCGCCGGTGGCCAGGGCCTCGTCGATGAGGAGCACGTCGTGGTCGCGGGCGGCGGCGATGGCGAACCGGAGCCGGGCGGCCATACCGGAGGAGTAGGTGCGCATCGGCAGCGAGATGAAGTCGCCCTTGTCGTTGATCCCGGAGAAGTCGACGATGCCGTCGTAGCGCTCGCGGACCTCGGCCGGGGACATGCCCATCGCCAGGCAGCCCAGCACCACGTTGCGCTCCCCGGACAGGTCGTTCATCAGCGCGGCGTTGACGCCGAGCAGGGAGGGCTGGCCGTCGGTGTAGACCCGGCCGCTCTCCGGCGGCAGCAGGCCGGCGATGGCGCGCAGCAGGGTGGACTTGCCCGAGCCGTTCGAGCCGATCAGCCCGATCGCCTCGCCGCGGCGCGCGGTGAAGCTCACCCCGCGCACCGCGTGCACCTCGCGGGCGCCGGCGCCCTTGCGGCGGGTCAGCGCGCGCAGCAGCGCCGCGGGGCCGCCGCCCCCGGCCCGCCCGGCCGCGCCCCGCACCCGGTAGACCACGTGCAGGTCGTCGACGATGACGGTGGGGGCGCCCGGTTCGCCGGGGCCGGCCTCGCGGTGCGCGGCGGGGGTCGCGGTGGCGGTGGTTCCCTCAGTCGCGGCCATAGCTCTCCTCGGCCTTCCAGAAGTAGACGAACCCGCCGACCAGCACCGCCACCGCCCAGGCGGACGCGGTGCCCCACGCGTACGGCGGGAGGTCGGCGGCGGTGAAGCTGTCGATCAGCGCGAACCGCATCAGGTCGATGTAGAGCGCGGCCGGGTTGAGGTCGAGCAGGACCCGGACCGCCGCGGGGGCGTGCGCCGCCATCACCGCGATGCTGTACATCACCCCGGAGGCGTACATCCACGTGCGCATGACGAACGGCATGAGCTGGGCGAGGTCGGAGACCTTGGCGCCGAGGCGGGCGAAGGCCAGCGCCAGCCCGGTGTTGAACAGCGACTGCAGGAGCAGCGCGGGCAGCGCCAGCAGCCAGTTCCACTGAGGGACCTGGCCGGTGGCCATGACGATCACCAGCAGCACGCCCATGGTGACCGCCATCTGGCGGACCTGCACCGCGGCCAGCGCGATCGGCAGCGAGGCCCGGGGGAAGTGCAGCGCCCGGATCAGGCCCAGGTTGCCGGAGACCGCGCGCACCCCGGCCAGCACCGTGGCCTGGGTGAAGGTGAACACGAAGACGCCGGTCACCAGGAACGGGACGAAGTCCTCGACGCCGCGGTCGGTCTGCAGCAGCAGGCCGAAGATGAGGTAGTAGACGGCGGCGTTGAGCAGCGGGGTGCCGACCTCCCACAGCCGGCCCAGGTTGGCCCTGCTGTACTTGGCGCTGCCCCGGGCGCGGGCGAAGGCGTCGATGAAGTGGCGGTGGCGCCACACGTCCGCCAGGTAGCGCCCCAGGCGCGGGCGCGCGCCGCTGGCCTTCAGTCCGTAGCGGGCGGCCAGCTCCGCGGCCGACGGCTCCGGGCGCGGCGGCGCGGCCGCCGCGGCGGAGGGCTCGGGTGTGCTCACGCTCGGCTCGCTTTCCGGGGAGTGCGCGGGGTTCGGGGCGGAGCGGTGGCGGACCCGCGTCGGAACGGCACCGTATCGCCGCGAGGAGAGACTAGGCGACTCCAGGACGGAACGCAACCGTTTCGTCGCTACGCCGCCGCACGCTAGGATCTCGGACATGTCCGACGCCGAGAAGACCCCGCGACGCGCCCCCGCCGGTGCCGCCGTCCTGCAGGAGGACGTCACCCGCGCCATCCGCGCGGCCGTCTTCGCCGAACTCGCGTCGGCCGGCTACGGGCGGCTGTCGATCGAGGCGGTCGCCAAGCGCGCGGGCGTCGGCAAGACCGCGGTCTACCGGCGCTGGAAGTCCAAGCTGGAGATGGTGATCGACGTCGTCTCGGCCGCGGCCGAGCAGGTCACCCCGGTACCCGACACCGGTTCGCTCCCCGGCGACGTGCGCGAGCTGATCGGCGCGGCGGTGCACGCCCTGCGCCACCCGCTCGCCCTGCAGATCGTCCCCGACCTGCTCGCCGAGGCGGCGCGCAGCCCGGAGATCGCGGCGACCCTGGAGGGCGCGCTCCGCCGGACCCAGCGCGAGATCGGGCGGGTGGTCATCCGCAGCGCGGTCGAGCGCGGCGAGCTGCCGGCCGGCACCGACCCGGAGTTCGCCCTGGACGTGATCCTCGGCCCGGTGTACTGGCGGCTCGCGGTCATCCGCGGCGAGCTCCGCCCGGACCACCTCGACCGGCTCGCCCGCGGCGCGGTGGCCGCCCTGGTCCGGTCCGGGGAGGACTGACCCCGCCGTCCCCCGGTGCCGGGATCATCCCGGATTCCCCTGCCCCGCAGGGGCCGCCCGTTCTAGGGTGGGCGGCGACGCCGGATAGAGAGGACTGCGCATGCTCCGCCGTGAGCGCGGCCGGGCCCGCCGCGCGATCATCGAAGCCGCCACCGACTACCGCCGCGCCCTGGGCGCCTTCGGCACCGGCTCGCCCCCTCGGGGGACCTGGCGGCAGACCCCCTTCGACACCGACCCCGGCCGGCGCGACCCCGTCACCGAGGGGCAGGTGGAGAAGGCGCTGGCCGAGGTCTCCGCGACGCTGGGCAACATCCCCGGGATACTGGACGGGATCGACTCGGTGGTGGTCACCGAGGAGATGGCCGAAGAGCTGCTCAAGTTCAGCGAGGGCGACCCGGAGGAGTTCGCCGGGGAGCTGGAGAACGCGGTCAGCGAGGCGCGGCTGCGCATCACCGAGGAGGCCGGCTACACCGACGACGTCGCCGCCTTCCTCCGGATGGGCGCCCTGGTCGTCGACTCCCGGCCCGGCGACCGCTTCGGCTGCCTGGTGGTCGACCTCAGGGAGTACATGCCGCAGCCGGAGCTGGCCTACACCGTCTACGACGCGCTGCGCGCCTACATCAACCACAGCAGCTCGCGGTTCTACAACGTGGAGATGATCTTCCGCGGGACCGGCCGGGGCTACTGAGCGCCCCGCCGGGCGGCGGGTCCGGCCGGCGGGGCCGGGGCGCGCCCCGGCCCCGCCGGTGCGGGAGTCCGAACGGGGAGGACTGCCGCGGGCGCCGGATCAGCCGGTGGCCGCGTTGGGGTCGCGCCGCCCCAGTGCGGGGCCGTGCCGGAACTCCCGGATCCGGCCGGGGGCGGGGACCCGCGGGCGGGGCGGCCGCTCCGAGGCGGGCAGCGGGCGCCGGTGGTCCGCGCCCAGCAGCGCGCCGGCGTCCTCCCGCAGCTGCGGCAGCATCCCGTAGAGCACGTCTCCGGGGCAGGCCGTGGCGTTGAGGTCGCGGTGGCCGATGATGGCCGAGACGGGCCGGCCGTAGGCGGCGCACAGCCACGCGCAGGTCTCCACCAGCGCGTCGTAGAGGGCCCCGGTCGGCCGGGCGGAGGTGTAGGTGCCCTCGTTCTCGATGCCGACGGCGACGCCGTTGTAGTTCGCCACGTGCGCGCCGACCACGTGGTCCCCGGCCCGGATGGCCGGGAGCGAGGAGTTGCGGCCCTCCATGACGTGGCCGCCCCGGCTGATGGTGAGCTGCTGCCCGGTGTCGGCCCACCCGTTGGTGTCCATGTGGAAGTTCTGGATGGAGCGGGAGAGGGCGAAGGCGTGCGCCAGGGAGTGGTCGGTGCTGTTCGCGGTCGCGGTGTGGTGGACGACGATGTAGGTGGGGGACTGGGCGAGCACCTGGGCCGGGGCGGCCGGAGGGCGGGCGGACCATGCGGCGCGGGTGTGCACCGGCGGTTCGGCCGCCGCCGCGGCCCGGGGGGCGGCGGCGGTCTGGGCGGCCCCGCCCAGCAGCACTCCTCCGGCGGCGACCAGGCCGCCGCGGAGCACGGCCCGCCGGCCGATCCCCCCGGGCCCGCCTTCTCTGGCATGCGATGACATCGGAACACCGTCCTCACGTCGTGTTACCGGTGCGTACAGAGGTGCCCACGATCGAAGCACGCGCCCCACCCGCCGGGAAGAGCCCTTGACCGCCCGGACCGCACGCCGCCCCGGCCGCTTCCGGCCCGGCAGCCCCCCTTGACCCGCGCCCGCGCACCGCCGCTCCCCCGCCTCCTGCGGCCCGGCCCCGGCGCTCCTCCGCCCGGCGCCGCCCGGGGCCGGCTCCGGGGGCCCCGGCTCACCGGGTCTTGTGGGCGCCCCCGTTGACGTTGAGCACCTGGCCGGTGATGTGCCGGGCCCCGGGGGAGGCGAGGAAGTCCACGGTGGCGGCGATGTCCTCGGGCGCGCCGGGACGGCCGAGCGAGGTGGCCTCGACCAGCCGCCGGCGACGGTCCCCGGCGAGCCGGTCGCGGAAGAACTCGGTCCCGGTGGTGTAGCCGGGGGCGACGACGTTGGCGGTGATGTCCCGGGGCCCCAGGGCGTCCGCGGCGTCGAGGTTCCAGGCGGCCAGCGCGGCCTTGGCGGCGCCGTAGGAGCCGGAGGGGTGGGCGGCCGCGATGGAGCCGATGTGCACGACGGCGCCGCCGGGGGCCAGCAGGCCGTCGAGCGCCCGGGTGGTGAGCACCGCGGTGAGCAGGTTGGCGTCCAGGTTCGCCCGGAAGGCGGCGGCGTAGGAGGAGAGGTCCTCCCCCGCCCCGCCGTCCAGGTCGGTGTTGCCCCCGGCGTTGTTGACCAGCACGTCGATCCGCTCGGGCAGCGCGCCGGCCAGCCGGGCGAGCGCCTCGGGGTCGGTGTGGTCGCAGGTCAGGGCGCGAGCGCCGGTCAGGGCCGCGGCGCGCTCCAGGGGTTCGGGGCGCCGGCCGGTGATCACGACGTCGTCCCCCTGCTCGGCGAAGCGGTGCGCGATGGCGCGGCCGATACCGGTGCCACCGCCGGTGACCAGGACGGAACGCGGCATAGGATGTCTCCAGGATTCATTTAGGTGTAAATTTAGCTCTAAACGTAAGGGGTGGAGCGGACCGTGGCAAACGAAGGCGGAGACCGGCCGGGCGCGGCGGGCGGAGCGGGGCCGCACGCGCGGGGCAGCGCGGAGCGGGGCCCGGAGGCCGGGGAACCGGCGGAGGAGCGGGCCCCGGAGGCCGCCGGAGCCGGGGACCCGGTCGGCGGGATCGCCGAGGCCTGGCGGCGGGAGCGCCCGGGGGTCCCGGTCGCCTCGATCGGCATCGTCACGCCGATCTGGCGGCTCGCCAAGCTGTTCGGGGACGACCGGCGCCGGGCGCTGGCCCTCGACGGGGTGGACGCGGCCACCCTCGACCTGCTCAGCGTGCTGCGGCGCAGCGGCCCGCCCTACACGCTGACCACCCGCGAGCTGGGGCGCCGGTCGCTGGTGACCGCGGGCGCGGTATCCCAGCGGGTCGCCCGCGCCGAGCGCGCGGGCCTGGTCGAGCGCCGTCCGGGCGAAGGGCGCCCGCGCTCCGTCCTGGTCTCACTGACCGAGGAGGGGCACCGCCTGGTGGAGGAGACCGTCGACCGGCTGCTGCTCCGCGAGGACGAGCTGCTCGGCGGCCTCACCGCCGAGCAGCGGGAGCGGCTGGCCGACCTGCTCGGCCTGCTCCTCCGCGACGTCCAGGGCCGCCTCGGCGACGACGGCCTCGGCCACGTCGGCGCCCCCTGAGAGCTCGCCGCAGGAGAGGGGCGCGGCGCCGGGGCCGCCCCCGGCGAGCGGCCGCGGGACGCCCCGGCCGCCGGCCGGGAAGCACACCTCCCCGCAGCGGCCCGGGGCGCGGGGGCGCAGGGCGGCCGGCCCACCGGGCGGCGGCGCGGCGGACGCCCTGGCGGCCGCTTCACCGGAGAGGATCCGGCGGGACGGGTCCGGGCGGGTCCGCCTGCGGACGCCGTGCTCCCGCCGCTTCCGCGCCGGGTCCGGCGCCGAGCACGGCCGCGACCACGGCGACCCGATCGGCCGGGTCGGCCGGGTCGGCCGGGTCGAATACGGGCCGGTGCCGGGCCGGCCGCCGGGGTCAGTCGCCGCCGGGGAGGCTGCGGTCGTCGACCCCGCCCGGGAAGTGGGCCAGGGCCATCTCCACGATCGGGTAGACGTCGATGAGGTCGTGGATGCGGAGCGCGTCGAGGGTGCGGCGGGCCGGGGCCGAGGGCTCGGCCAGGACCATGTGCCTGCCCTGCGCGGTGAGCACGCGGTAGGCGGTGAGGAGCGCGCGGACGCCGCTGGCGTCGAAGAAGCCCACCCGGGAGAGGTCCACGACGACGCAGCCCCGCAGGCTCCGCTCGGCGGCGAGCAGGATCAGCTCGCGCATCGCGTCGGCCGTGGCGATGTCGATCTCGCCCTCGACCGGTACCAGGGTCGGACCGCCGCATGGGAAGCGTTCCATTGGTCCTCCGTGCACGCTGCTCGGCCTCTCTTCGCAACCCCGTGTAACGCCTCGATCACCCCCATGTCCATGATCGTATCGTCCCGATCCCGTCTCGGGGGCGTTTTCCGGAAATCCGTCGGCTTGCCCCTTCGGAACCGGTCCCCGGGGGCCGTTCCGCCACGCGTTCCGCACCGTCCGCCACCACCGCCCGCTCACAGCGGCACCGCCTCCAGCAGAGAGACCTCCATCGGGAGCTCGGCCGCGCGGTCCGGGCGCAGGCCGGCCGAGCGCAGCAGCACGCCGTACTCCGCGGACGTCCGCTCGGCCCCTCCCGTCATCACCATCATGTGCAGGTCGAACGCGACGGACAGCCAGGGGTGGCGCCCGTCGGGCAGGATCCGCTCGGCGACCAGCACCCGGCCGCCGCCGGCCGGCATGGCCGCGCGGCAGTTCCCCAGGATCCGGCGGGCCCGCGCGTCGTCCCAGTTGTGCAGGACCCGGCTGAGGATGTGCACCTCGCCCTCGGGCACCCCGTCCAGGAAGTCGCCCTCGACCACCGTGCACCGGCCCTCCGCGACGAAGTGCAGCAGCCGCTCCCGGGCCGGCTCCAGCGTGCCGCGCCGGTCCAGCAGCACCCCGATGACGTGCTGGTGGCGGGCGAGCACGGCCTCCAGCACGGCGCCGTCTCCCCCGCCCACGTCGACCACCCGGGACACCGCGGAGAAGTCGTGCGCCGCCGCCAGGTTCTCGGCGAACCCGGCGCCGGCCGCCGTTCCCGCGACGAACCGCCGCGCCTCCTGCGGGCGCCGGGAGAGGTAGGAGTGCACGTCCTCGCCGCAGGCGGCCTCGAAGGACTGCCGCCCGGTGCGCACCTGCTGCGCCAGGCCGTCCCAGGCCACCCGGTAGAGCGGGCTGTCGTAGAGCAGCGCCAGGTCGCGCATGGCCCCGGGGTGGTCCGAGGCGAGCAGCCCGCCGGTCCGGGTGAGCGAGTAGCGGCCCTGGTCCTCTTCGACCAGGCCGACCGAGACCAGCATCCTGAGCAGCCGGACCAGGCCGCCGCGCCGCACGTTCAGCTCCTCGGCGAGCTCGGCGGCGCTCCGCGGCCCGTCGGCGAGCCCGTCGGCCACGCCGAGCTCGGCCGCCGCGGCGATGGCCTTGCCCACCCAGGGGCCGACCAGCAGGCGCAGCAGCTCCCGATGTTCGCCGTCTCCTCCTGACACGGCGCTCCTCTCCGCGGACCGGCGATCCGATCACTCACCGTATCCACTTCCTCTCCCGATGCAACGGAACGCGGTGGTGACATCCGTCCCTCCATCGCATCCCGGCCGCTCACCGCGGTCGCGGCGGCCCGATGGGAATGTCGTACCCCGCCCGTAGATTCAGGGGCGTGAGCAAGCGGTGGAGTACCGAAGAGATCCGGGCCCTCGCTCCCGAACCCCCCGTCCGCAAGGCCGCCGAAGCGGCCGCGCGCGCCGGTTCCTGGCCGGTCCTCGGCTCCCTGGAGGACGGCTCCGGGACCGCCCTGCTGTGGGGCGTCCACACCGGGCCGCCGCGGCGCCGCGCGTCCGTCCGGCTCGCCCCGGGCGCCGCCCCCGAGCACCGGTGCGGCTGCCGGCGCCGCGCTCCCTCCCCCTGCCCGCACGTGCTCGCGCTGCTGCTGCTCTGGTCCTCCGGCGCCGTGCCGGAGTCCGGCGCCCCGCCCGGGTGGGCCTCCCGTCCGGCCGACCCGGACGCCGCGGCGCGGCGGGCCGCCCGGCGGGAGGAGCGCGCCGCCGAGGGCCTGGCCGAGCTGGAGCTGTGGCTGCGCGACCGGGTCGACGCCGGCCTGGCCTCGGCCCGGGGCGCCGGGTACGCGCCCTGGGACGCCATGGCGGCCCGGCTGGTCGACGCCCAGGCCGGGCGGGTGGCGGAGCGCCTGCGCGACCTGGGCGGCGCGGTCGCGGCCGGCGGCCCGGAGTGGCCCGGCCGGCTCCTCGCCGAACTGGCCCTGCTCCGTCTGCTGGCCTCGGCCCGGCTGCGGGGCGGCGCGCTCCCCGAGGGGCTGCGCGCCACCGCCCGCTCCCGGGCCGGGCTGCCGGTCGCCCCGGACCGCTCGGCACCGGTCCGCGACACCTGGGATGTGCTGGGCGGGCGGTCCTTCCGGACCGGCCGCCTGGACGGCCTCCGGTTCTGGCTGCGCGGCCGGGACTCCGGCCGGGTCGCCGCCCTGGTCTCCTTCGCCCCCGAGGGCGGCGCCCCGGAGGCCCCGGTGCGGCCCGGCACCGCGGTCGACGCCGAGCTGGCCTTCTACCCGGCCGAGCAGAGGGCGTCGCTGCTCGCAGCGGGCGCGGAGCGCCCGGCCGGGCCGCCGGCCGGGGGCACCGCCGCCGGGGCGCTGGACTCCTGGGCCGCGGCGCTGGCCGAGGACCCGTGGCTGGAGGCGTGGCCGGTCGTGCTGGAGGGCGCGCGCCCGGCCCGCCCCCGCGAGCAGGGCCGGTGGTGGCTGACCGACGCCGAGGGCGGCTCCCTGCCGCTGCCCGCGGAGGCCGAACCGCCCTGGCGGCTCGCCGCGCTCAGCGGGGGCGCCCCGGTGACCGTCGCCGGCGAGTGGACCCCGTGGGGCCTGTGCCCGCTGACCGCCTGGCCGCCGGACGGCTCGGCGGCCCCGGTGCCCCTGCGCCCCGCGCCCGCCGCCGGAGCCGAACGGGCGGTGCGCACGAAGGAGCCTCCGCCGCCCGCGCCGCCGGGGCCGTGAGGAGGCGGCGGTCTCAGCGGCCGCCGGAGGTACGGGGGCCGCCCGGCCCGGCCCGCGGAATGCCGCACCGGCGGGGCGCGGGCGCCGGCTCCCCGCCTGTCCCGTGCGATCCGGCCGCCACCGCGCACGATCGGCCCGGCGGCCTCGGCGGGCGCCCCGCCCGCCCCGCTCAGCCCGCCCTTGCGAAAGGAGCCCGTTGACCGAGCAGAGCCGACCGGCCGGGCGTTCACCGCGCCGCGCCGCCCAGGCCGCGCCGCCGTTGCCCGCCCCGGAAACCGCCCATCGGCCGGGGCCCCGAAACGGCCCCGGGCACGGCGGCGGCTCCGCGAGCACCGCACCGGAGCCCCCGGGCCGGGCCTCCGCGCCGCGCCCCCGTCCGGGCGGGCGCCGACCGCTCTCCCCCCACCGCCCTGCGGGGGCCGCCCTTCCGGCGGGGTCCGAGCGGTGCCCCCTTCCCCTCCCCTCGTCGCCGGTGAAGCCGCCCCGGAGGGGAGGGGGCGCCCCGCAGCAGAACGGCCGACCGCCCGCGACCCCGAGGAGCCTTGTGGACGACCCGCCCCCCGTCGACGCACCCTGGCCGGAGCTGCTCTCCGCGGCGCTGGTCGGGACGGCCCGCACCGCGGTCCCCGGCCCTCCGGTACCCGAGGGCCGGGCCGCGCTGGAGCTGCTGGACCGCGCCGCCGCGGCGGTGGTGCGGGAGCGCGCGGGGGTGCGGCCCGGCGCGGCGGAGCCGCTCCCGCCGGCCCGCGCCGAGGCGCTGCCGGCCGCGCCGCCCGCGGCCGGGGCCCGGTTGGAGGCGCTGCTGGCCGAGGAGCGGTACGAGCAGGCCGGGGAGTGGCTGCGGGCCGCCGCCGGGAAGGGGCTGCTGGCCCCGCCGCAGGTGCTGCCCGCCCTGCTGGACGCGGCGGCGCGGAGGGGGGACGGGCTGCACCTCCCGGACGTGCTGCGGGTGTGCGGTGAGCGCGGGCGCTGGCTGGCCCGGTTGGAGCCGCGCTGGTCGTTCGCGGACCCGCCGCGGGACGCCGCGGCCGCGCTCCCCGGGGAGGACCGGTGGGGGGCGGCCTCCGCCGGGGAGCGGCGCCGGATACTGGCGGCCCTGGAGCCGCACCTGTCCCCCGGGCACGAGGCGTTCCTCCGCGCGGCGCTGGCCGACCCGGGCCCCGGGGTGCGGGCGCTGGCGCTCTCCCTGCTCGCCCGGCTGCCCGGTTCCGGGCACGGGCGCACCCTGGCCGCGCTCGCCCGCCGGCACGTCCGCCCGGGCGGGCGGGCCCCGGTGGTGCGGCCGCCCGACCTTCGGGACGCCGGGCTCGCCGCGGCGCTGGGCCTGCGGCCGGGGGCCCGGCCCGGCGTCCGCTCCGAGGAGGTCGGCCGCGAGTGGCTGTGGACGCTGGTCGGGCACGCCCCGCTGGACGCCTGGCTCGGCCACCTGGGCGCCGACCGGGCCGAGGTGGTCCGCGCCGCCGGGCGGCTGCGCGGGTGGGACCTGCTCGAGGCGCTCGCCAACGCGGCGGTGGTGCAGCGGGACCCCGGCTGGGCCGCGGCCCTGCTCGGCCCGATCATGGACCGGCTGCTGCTCGGCCACTCCGTGCACGGCAGCCGGGGCCCGGCGCTGATGCGGCTGGCCCCTCCGGAGGACCGCGCCGGGTGGGCGCTGCGCCGGCTGGGCGGCCGCGGCGCCGCCGACCCCGGATCCGCGCCGGCGGTGCTGGAGCGGGTGCCGGGCCCCTGGGCCGGACCGCTCGCCGCGCGCGCGGCCCGGATCGTCGAGCGGGCCGACCGGAGCCGCCCCGGCGGGCGGCTGGACGGGCTGTGCCGGACGGCCGCCCTGCGGCTGCCGCCGGAGATGCACGGCCGGCCGGGCTTCGCGCCCCGGCCCGGCGACCCCCCGGAGGCCGCCGCGGCCCTCCGCGGCCTCACCTCGACCCTGCGGTCCCGCCACGAGATGCACGAGGAGCTCGATTGACCGGCCCCGACGACGTCCTCCGCCCGCACGCCGAGCAGCGGTTCGCCGATGAGCTCGCCGCCCTGGCCGCGGAGGACGACCGGCCCCGCCCGCCGGGCTGGCGGCTGTCCCCCTGGGCGGTCTCCCGGTACCTGCTCGGCGGCGCCCTGGCCGGCGGCGCCGTCGTCACCCCCAAGTACATCGGGGCGCGCCGGATCGTCGAGGTCGCGGTGGCGACCCTGGCCACCGACCGGGCGCTGCTGCTGCTCGGGGTGCCGGGCACCGCGAAGACCTGGCTGTCGGAGCACCTGGCCGCCGCGGTCTCCGGCGACTCGACGCTGCTGGTGCAGGGCACCGCGGGCACCACCGAGGAGGCCGTCCGGTACGGCTGGAACTACGCCCGGCTGCTCTCCGACGGCCCGTCCCGGGAGGCGCTGGTGCCGAGCCCGGTCATGACCGCGATGGCCGAGGGCCGCCCGGCCCGGGTGGAGGAACTGACCCGGCTCCCCTCCGAGGTGCAGGACGCCCTGATCACCGTGCTCTCGGAGAAGGCCATGCCCGTCCCCGAGCTGGGCACCGAGGTGCAGGCGCGGCCGGGCTTCACCGTCATCGCCACCGCCAACGACCGGGACCGCGGCGTCAACGAGCCGTCCGGCGCGCTGCGCCGCCGGTTCAACACGGTGGTGCTGCCGGTGCCGGCGACCGCCGAGGAGGAGGTGGACATCGTCACCCGGCGCGTCGCCGACCTGGGGCGCTCCCTGGGGCTGCCGGAGGTCCCGGCCGGGATGGAGGAGATCCGGCGCGTCGTCACGGTCTTCCGCGAGCTGCGCCAGGGCGCGACCGAGGACGGCAGGGCCGCGGTCGCCTCGCCGAGCGGCACGCTGAGCACCGCCGAGGCGGTCTCGGTGCTGACCCACGGGCTGGCGATGGCCGCGCACTTCGGCGACGGGGTGCTGCGCCCGTCCGACGTCGCGTCCGGGGTGCACGGCGCGGTCGTGCAGGACCCGGTCGCCGACGGGGTGGTCTGGCGCGAGTACCTGGAGACCGTGGCCCGGACCCGGCCGGGCTGGCGGGACTTCTACACCGCCTGCCGCGAGGCCGCCGCCTGATGCTTTCGTCGAGCCGCGAGACGCATGGGTGGCCGGGCCTGGAAGGGGCGGCGGCCGCGGAGCATGGCGTAGAGGACGTTGGTCTTGCGGCGGGCCAGAGCGATCAGGGCTTGGTGGTGCCGCTTGCCCGCGGACCGTTTGCGGTCGTAGTAGGCCCGCGAGGTCGGATCTCGCTGGATCGAGCAGAACGCGGCCCGGTAGAAGACCCGCTTGAGGGCCTTGTCGCCCCCGGTCGCCGAACGCGGGCAGCGCACCTTCCCGGACCGGGTCGGCACGGGCGCGGGGCCGGAGGCCGCTGCGGAGGCATCGGCGCCGGTGAAGCGGCGGATGCCGCCTACCGGTGCGATGAATTCGGCGGTGAGGGCGGCCCCGTCCCCGGCAGGCTGCGGATGAGGGCTCCATCAGGATGCGAGGCGGCCGGCTCCTCGATCCACCTGCGCCCCGGCCTCCGGGGAGGCCTCTCCGGAGGGGCGGGCCCGCCTCCGGCGATCCGGCCGCGCGGCGGCCGCCGGCCGGCGCGCCGCCGCCGCACTGCGGGAAAAGGCGCGCGGGCCCGGGGCCGACGGGCGGAAGCGCCCGTACCGGCCGCGGCGGGCTCCCCGGAGGCCCTGGTGCGGGGCGGGCCGCCCGCTTCCGGAGGCAACGGGGCCGGCCGGCGCGCTCCCGCCCGCGGAGGGCGGACCCCGGAGCCCGCCGGCGGAGCGGCCCGCGGCCGCTGCGCCGGGTTCCGGCGGACCTGCCCGGTCCCGCCCGAGCCGGCCGACCGGCCTGCGGAGATACCGGGCCGAGCGGGGCACCGCCGCGATTCCGTCCCGCTCGGAGCGGGCGGCGGCCGAAGTCGCCCCGGCCGTCTCGGCCGGGCGCTGAGCGGCGAATCCGCGGCGCCCTTCGCGGACGCGGCGCCCGGGACCGCCCGGATCGGCCGAGGCACCGGGCTGAACCGCGCGGGCCCGGCCCCTCTGCAGACCCGACCCCCTCGATGAGGAGTGCGATGACCGCGATCGACACCGACCGGGTGCACGTGCTGGGCGTGCGCCACCACGGCCCCGGGTCGGCCCGCGCCGTGCGCGCGGCCCTGCGGGAGATCGGACCGGACGCCGTTCTGATCGAGGGGCCGCCGGAGGCCGACGCCCTGGCCGGGATGGTCGGGGAGGCCGAACCGCCGGTGGCTCTGCTGGCGCACGCCCCGGGCGCCGGCGGCGGGCCGGGCCGGGCGGCGTTCTGGCCGTTCGCCGTCTTCTCCCCGGAGTGGCAGGCTCTGCTGTACGCGCACGAGCACGGCTGCCGGGTCCGGTTCTGCGACCTGCCCGCCGCGCACCTGCTCGCCTTGGAGGACGGCGCCGCCGGGGGCGCGCCCGCCGGATCCGGGCGCCCGGCGGACCCGCTGGGGGCGCTCGCCGAGGCCGCCGGGCACGGCGATCCCGAGCGGTGGTGGGACGACGCCGTGGAGCACCGGGGAGGCGACGGCGGCGCCGGTTCGCCGTTCCCCGCGATCGCCGAGGCGATGGCGGAGGTGCGGGCCCGGACCGCCCCGGGCCCGCCGCCGCTGCACGAGGCTCGGCGCGAGGCGCGGATGCGCACGGTGCTGCGGTCGGCGCTGCGCGCCGGGCACCGCAGGATCGCCGTGGTGTGCGGGGCCTGGCACGCGCCCGCCCTGCTGGCCCCTGCCCCGGCGTCCGGCGACCGCGAGCTGCTGCGCGGCCTGCCCCGGGTGAAGGCCTCGGCGACCTGGATCCCGTGGAGCCACGGGAGGCTGGCCGCCGGGTCCGGCTACCGGGCCGGGGTGCGTGCGCCCGGCTGGTACCACCACCTGTTCACCGCCCCCGACCGGCCGGTCGAGCGGTGGCTGGTCGAGGCCGCCCGGCGGCTGCGCGCCGAGGGGGCCGGGGTCTCCTCCGAGCACGTCATCGAGGGGGTGCGGCTGGCCGAGGCGCTGGCCGCGCTGCGCGGCAGGCCGCTGCCGGGGCTGGAGGAGGCCTCCGACGCGGTCTCCTCGGTGCTGTGCGAGGGCTCGGCCGAGCGGGCCGCGCTCGTGCACCGGGCGCTGACCGTGGGCGAGCGGCTCGGCTCGGCGCCGCCCTCGGCGCCGGCGGTGCCGCTCCAGCGCGACCTGGAGGCGCGGCGCCGGCGGCTCCGGCTCAGGGCGGAGGCCGAGCCGCGCGAGATCGAGGTGGACCTGCGGGAGGAGGGCGGGCGGGCGCGCAGCGTGCTGCTGCACCGGCTGCGGATCCTCGGCGTGCACTGGGGCGTGCCGGTGGCCGGCCCGGTGGGCGCCCTGGGCACGTTCCGCGAGCGCTGGCGGCTGGCCTGGGAACCGGAGCTGTCGGTGGCGCTGGTCGAGGCGGGGGTGTGGGGCGGCGGGGTCGAGGAGGCCGCCGAGGCGCGCGCCCGGGACCTGGCCTCCGGCGCGGACCTGCCGGCGCTGACCTCGCTCACCGAGCGGTGCCTGCTGGCCGGGCTGGACGGGGTGCTGGAGGAGGTGCTGGCGGCGCTGCCCGCGCGGGCCGCCCGGGGCGGCGGCGTCGGAGCGCTGATGGCCGCGGTGCCGCCGCTGGCCCGCGCGGCCCGCTACGGCGACGTGCGCCGCACCGGGGCCGCGGCGCTGCGGGCCGCCGCCGGGGCGCTGCTGGACCGGATCCGGGCCGGCCTCGGACCGGCGCTGGCCGGGCTGGGCGAGGAGGCCGCGGCGGGCGCGGCCGCCGACGTCGACGCGGTGCACCAGGCCGCGGTGCTGCTCGGCGGGGACGCCGAGCGGTCCTGGCTGGACGCGCTGGAGCGGCTGGCGCCGAACCCGTCGCTCCCCGGGCTGGTCGCCGGCCGGATCCACCGGCTGCTGCGCGACGCCGGCCGCCTGGGCGCCGGCGAGTCGGCGGACCGCCTGGCGCTGGCCGTCTCCCCGGGGGCGCCGCCGCGGCGCGCGACGGCGTGGCTGGAGGGCTTCCTGGCCGACGGCGGCCTGCTGCTGGCGCACGACCCGGAGCTGCTCGCGCTGGTCGACGAGTGGCTCGCCGGGTTGGAGGGGGCGGCGTTCGCCTCGGTGCTTCCGCTGCTGCGGCGCACCTTCGGCGGGTTCACCGCCGGCGAGCGCGCGGAGATCGGCCGCCGCGCCCGCGCCCGCGGCGCCCCCGGAGGCGCCGGCCGGGAGCCGGAGCCCGCCGCCGACCCGGCCCGCGCCGCCGCGGCGGCGGCCACGGCCGACCTGATCATCCGCACCGCGAAGGAGCGGGAGTGAGCGGCGGCCTCGGGCGGCCGAGGTGGCGGAGCGGATTCCGCAGTGGAGGACGCGAACGGATCGGAGGCGGACGTGGAGCGGGAGACGGAGGACGGGGTGCAGGAGGACGGGGAGCGGGAGCGGCTGCGCCGGTGGCGGCTGGTGCTCGGTGGCGCCGCCGAAGGGGAGCTGGGGCCGGCCGGGGCGCCGGGCGGGGCCGGGGCGCGCATGGACGCCGCCCTCGGGCTGCTCTACGACGGGGCCGGCGGCGCCGGGGAGGAGCGCGGCGGCCCCGGGTCGCTGGGCGCGTCGGCGCCGGGGGTGGCGCGCTGGCTGGGCGACGTCCGGGAGCTCTTCCCGTCCGGGGTGGTGCAGGTGATGCAGGGCGACGCGCTGGACCGGCTGGGGCTGCGGCGGATGCTGCTGGAGCCGGACCTGGTCGAGGCGGTCCGCCCCGACGTGCACCTGGCCGCGGCGCTGCTCTCGCTGCGCGAGGCGCTGCCGGACCGGGCCCGGGAGTCGGCGCGCGCCGTGGTCCGCCGGGTCGCCGCCGAGCTGGAGGAGCGGTTGGCCCGGCGGACCCGCGCCGCGGTGCGCGGCGCGCTGGACCGCTCCGCGCGCGCGGAGCGCCCGCGGCGCGCCGCCGACGTGGACTGGCCCGCGACCATCCGCCGCAACCTGCGGCACCGGCTTCCGGAGCGGGGCACGGTGGTCCCGGAGACCCTGGTCGGCCGGGCCCGGCGGGCCGGCGGGGTCCGGCGCGACGTGGTGCTGGCCGTCGACCAGAGCGCGTCGATGGCGGCCTCGCTGGTCTACGCCGGGGTGTTCGGCGCGGTCCTCGCGTCGGTGCGCGCGCTGCGCACCTCATTCGTCGCCTTCGACACCTCGGTGGCCGACCTGACCGGCCTGCTCTCCGACCCGGTGGACGTGCTCTTCGGCACCTCTCTGGGCGGGGGCACCGACGTGAACCGGGCGCTGGCCTACTGCGCCGGCCTGGTGCGGCGGCCCGCCGAGACGGTGCTGGTGCTCGTCAGCGACCTGCGCGAGGGCGGGTCGGCGGAGGACATGGTCCGCCGCGCGGGCGCGCTGAAGTCCTCCGGGGTGCAGGTGGTGGTGGTGCTCGCGCTCTCCGACGAGGGGGCGCCCCGCTACGACCGGGCCAACGCCGCGGCCCTGGCCGCGCTGGGGATCCCCGCCTTCGCGTGCTCCCCGGACCGCTTCCCCGACCTGATGGCCGCCGCGATCGAGGGGCGCTCGCTGCCGGAGTGGGCCGACCGCGAGCAGGCGGACCGGTGCTGAGCGCGCCCCGGCCGCGCCGGCCCTCACATCCAGCGCCGGATCTTGAACAGTGCGTACAGGCCGGCCCCGATGCCGAGCATGAGCAGCAGCGACATCGGGTAGCCCAGCGCCCAGCCCAGCTCGGGCATGTGCCGGAAGTTCATCCCGTAGACCGAGCCGATCAGCGAGGGGGCGAAGAGGATCGCGGCCCAGGCGGAGATCTTCTTGGCGTTGTCGGCCTGGCGGGCGTCGGACTCGGTGAGGCGGCGCATCTTCTCGTTCTGCTCCAGCGAGAGGAGGGTGGCGTTGACCTGGAGCACGTTCTGCAGCAGCTGGCGGTGGCCGTCGACGCGCTCGGCGACGGCCTCGGCGTGGTCGGCGGCGTCGCGCAGGTGGTGCCGGAGCTCCTCGTCCGCGGCGTCCGGCTCCAGGTCGCGGCGGAGCACGCCGAGCAGCGGGTCGGCGGCGCGCTGGAAGAGAACGACCTCGCGGAGCAGCCGGTGCACCCGCGGGGAGGCGTCGGGGTCCCCGGCGAAGACCCGGGCCTCGACCTCGTCGGCGGCCTCCCCCAGCCGGGCCACCGCCGGGGCGTAGTCGTCGATCACCCGGTCGGCGACCGCGTACAGCACCGCCTGCGGCCCCAGGGCGAGCAGCTGCGGGTCGGCCTCCAGCCGGCGGCGGACCGCCTCCAGGTCGGGGGCGTCGCCGTGCCGCACGGTGATGGCGAACCGGGGCCCGGTGAACACGTGCACCTCGCTGAAGCGCACCTCGTCGGCCCCGGTGCCGGGGCCGACCGCGCGCAGCACGGCGAACCGGGTGTCGCCGTACCGGTCCAGCTTGGGCCGCTGGTGGGCGACGATCGCGTCCTCCACCGCGAGCTCGTGCAGGCCGAACTCCCGGGCCGCGGCCATCAGCAGGCCGGTGGAGGGACGGTCCATCCGGATCCAGGCCACCGCATCCGGTTCCTCCTCCAGGCGGCGGCGGACCCCGGCCGGGTCGGCGGGGTCCCCGGGCGGCGTCCCGGGCTCGCCGCGGAGGTAGATGGAGGCCTCGACCGCGCCCTCCGCCCCGGGCGGGCGCCGGTCCCGGTCGCGGGCCATCAGGTACTCCGGGGCGGACTCGGCCTCGGCTCCCTCTCCCCGCTGGGCCGCCAGCCTCTCCGCCAGCAGGTCGAGGCGGCTCTTCCGCGGCATCGGGCACCTCCCCATCCCTCGGGCCGACCCTAGCCGGGCGGCGGCGGGCCGCCTCCGCCGCCGCGCCGGGCCCCGGCGCCCGCCCCGCGCCTGGCACGGCCGCCGGTCCCGTGATCGAATCGGGGCATGAGCACCCGACCGATCGGGGTCCGCGTCCGGCCCGCGGTACCCGACGATGCAGAGGAGACCGAGCGGATCAGGGTCGCCGGCCGGCGGAGCGCCCACCGCGGGATCCTGCCCGACCCGCCGCTGGACGCCCTGGCGCCGCGCACCGCCCGGCACGCCGAGCGGATCCGCGACCCGCGCGGCACCGGCGACGCCATGGCGCTGCTCGACGGCCGGTCCGCGGAGCGGCGATGAGCGGGCCGCCCATGGGGGAGCCGCTGTTCGGCGCGGAACCGGTGGAGGTCGCCCCGGGGGCGGTGCACCTGCCCGGCTGGCTCCCGCTCGACGCCCAGCGCGACCTGGTCGAGCGGTGCAGGGCCTGGGCGGGCGGCCCGGGAGGCATGGTCCGGCACCGGATGCCGCGCGGCGGGCTGATGAGCGTCCGGATGACCGCGCTGGGGCGGTTCTGGGAGCCTTACCGCTACAGCGCCGAGCTGCCGGACGGCCGGCCGGTCCCGCCCTTCCCCGGGATCCTCGGCGAGCTGGCCCGGAAGGGGGTCGCCGCCGCCTACGGCGCCCCGCCGCCCGCGGACGCGGCGCCGTTCGACGTCGCCCTGGTCAACTTCTACGACGCCGAGGCGAAGATGGGCATGCACCAGGACCGCGAGGAGGAGGCGGACGCCCCGGTCGTCTCGCTCAGCCTCGGCGACTCCTGCGTCTTCCGGTTCGGCAACACCGAGACCCGCACCCGCCCCTACACCGACGTCGTGCTGGGCAGCGGCGACCTGTTCGTCTTCGGCGGCCCCTCCCGGAGGGCCTACCACGGGGTCCCGCGCACCCTGCCCGGCACCGCCCCGCCCGGCCTGGGCATGGCCGCCGGCCGGCTGAACATCACCATCCGCGCCTCCGGCCTGCCCTGACCGGCCGCGCGGCCGCGCAGCGCCGTCCGGCACACCCGCCCGGGACGCACCGGAGGCCTCTCCGGCCGGGCAGGCGGGCACGGCGCTCCGCCTGCCCGGCCGAACGGCACCGGCCGGCCCCGCTCGGCGCGCCCCCGCCCGATAGGAGCCGCCCCGGGGAGAGCGGCACCGCCCCGCACCGGAAGCCTCCGCCGACCGTCTGAACGGTGCACGCGATCCGGACGGGAGCCGGGCCCCGCCGCGGCGGCCGTCCCCAGGGCGCGTTCTGCACAGGGGCACCGTCCACAGGGCCGGCGATCGCCCTGTCGGGCGGCCGGGCCGCTCCCTACCGTCGGGGGCATGGACGCATTCCCCTCGCTCCCCCTCCCCTCCCGCTCCTTCCGCTCCGGCCGCCGGGGCGGGCCCCGGGCGGCTCCGCGCCGTCCCGGGGCGGAGCCCCTGCCCGGATCAGCCCTCCGCGGCGGCCAGGCCGTGGCGGGTCTGCCGGATGAGCAGGTCGACCACGTCGGACATGCGGCCGCGGCGGTTGTAGGCGACCCGCTGCCGGTGGGCGCCCGAGCCGACCGCGGCGACCCGGCGGTACAGCGCGGCGACCCGGGCCCGGTCCCCGGCCGCCGCCAGCCCCGATTCGGCCGCGGCCAGCATGGCCTCGACCTCGGCACGGGCCGGGACCGCGACGCCGGTGGCCGGGTCCAGCAGGGCGCCCTCCAGCCCGTCCCGGGCGGCGCGCCACATGGCGAGGCGGAGCATCCGGTCGTCCGGCCCCGGGCCGTCCCCGGCGCCCTCCGCACCCGCCGCGACCAGTCCGCGGACCACCAGGGCGGTGAGCACCGCCTCCTCCGCGGTGGCCGCGACGTCGCACGGGCGGATCTCCACCGTGGGCAGGTGCGGCGAGGGGCGGACGTCCCAGTAGACCATCCGCCGGTCCAGGATCGCGCCGGCCTCCGCCAGCTCGGCGACGGCCCGGTCGTAGTCGCTGGTCCGGGCGAACCGGGGCGGCGGCCCGGCGGAGGGAAGCCGGGACCAGGTGACCGCGCGCCAGCTGGCGTGGCCGGTGTCCCTGCCGCGCAGGAACGGCGAGTTGGCGGTGAGCGCGAGCAGCGCGGGCAGCCTGCGGCGGAGCCGGTTCCCCGCCTCCAGGGCCGCGGCGACGGTGGGCACCCCGATGTGCACGTGGCAGCCGCAGACCGCGTGCGCGTCGCGGAGCGCGCCGAACTCCTCGGCGATCCTCCGGTACCGCGCGCCGCTGGTGAGCGGGGCGCAGCCGACGTCTCCGAGGACCGCGGTCCCGGTGGCGGTGACCGCCAGCCCGTGCTCGGCGGCGGCCTCGGCGAGCGCGGTGCGGGCGCGGGCGAGGCAGCGGTCCAGCTCGTCCCCGGTCCTGCAGACCGGGCTGGCCGCCTCGACCTGGAAGCGGGTCATCTCGGCGCACAGCGCGGTCCCGGCCTCCGTCCCGCCGTCCCGGGACAGGGCGGCCGCCTCCAGGACGGCCGGGGCGAGCGGGGCGGCCCGGCGGGTCTCCGGGTCGACGACGAAGAACTCCTCTTCCACTCCGAAGGTGGGGGCCGGGGCCGGCCTCGGCGCCGGCGCCGGGACGGGAGGCGCGGCCCGGTCGGGCGCCTCCTGGCGGAGGGGCCGGTGGAGGGTGCCCTGCTGCCGGGACGGGGGGTGCGCGGCTGCGGGACGGGACCCGGAACGCGGGCGGTCGGATTCGATCATCGGCTCCTCGCTTGGGAGTGCTCCGGCCGGGGCGCCGGAGGGCGGCCTCGATCCTTGGCGCGCCCTGCCGGTCTGCGGCCCGGCCGCGGAGCGCCGGTGCTGCCGCTTCCCGGCGGGACGCGCCGCGGGACCCGCCTGGCACGTCCCTTCGGGGCGTCGACTGGTGGTGATACCCCGGTTCCGTCCGCGGCGACCTCCCCTCCGGGGACGGAAACCCCTTCCACTCGGCAACATCGCGTCACCCTCGACACACGGGGAGTGACCGGAACCGGTCGCCGCGGGGAGTTGTCCGATTCGCCTGCGTGTGCTGGGCCGGTGCGGACCGGGGATTCCGCGGGTCCGGGCCGGCCGGCCGGGATGCCGGGCGGCCCCGGGGGCGGGCGCCCGCCGAGCGGCGGAGGACCGGTGCCGGGCCGCGGGGCCCGGCCGCTCACCTCCGGAGCGCTCCCCGGTGCCTCGGCCTCCGGGGCCGGCCGGGCGGACCCGGATGCCGAGGCGGCCCGGCCCGGTGTGCGCCGCCGGGGCCGCTCCGGCGGCGCACCGGGGTCACTTGCGGATCAGGTCGCGGACGTTGACCACCAGGAGGACGACCACGATCAGGCCGGTGGGCACCAGGATCGCGACCCGCCAGTTGGCGGCGAACGCCAGGTAGATGCCGACGATGACGGCCACCGCGACGATGAGGACCGCCAGGCCGGTGATGAACGAGATGAACCTGCGCCGGGCGAGGGCGTCGAACGCGGCGAAGACCAGCACCACGCCGAGCATCGCCGGGATCGTGTAGGTGCCCTTGAGCAGCAGCAGCGTCGCGCCCAGCGCGATGATCAGCAGCGGCGTGCTGAGGGTGGCCCACACGCTGAGGAACCGCGAGGTGCGGTGCTTGCCGCTGGTGAACGGCAGGTGCGGGGCGCGCAGGTGGTCGGTGGGGCCCGGGACGATGGGGCGGTCGGAGGCGAGGGCCTCGCGGTGCGCCTCCACCTCGTCCGCCATCAGGGCGCGCTCCCGGTAGGTCTCGGCCAGTTCCCGCTCGGCGGAGGTGATGGCGCGGCCGTGCTCGTCGGCGCGCTGCCGCGAGTAGGCGCTGCGCTGCAGCACCATCCGGGCGGCGGAGAGCCGGCGCAGCCGGTCCCGGGCCTCGGTGATCTCGGCGTCGGCGGTGCGGATGCGCTCTTCCAGGTCGGCGGTGTGCGCCTGGAGCTGGGCACGGGCCGCGCCGTCTCCCGGGGAGACCTTCTGCAGGCCGACCCATTCCAGCGGGTCGGCCCAGGAGCGGCGGACGGTGCCGTCGCGCTCGTAGCGGGGGCCGCTCGGGGCGCGCTCGCCGTCGAAGAAGTCCCGGGTGTCGCGCCCCCACAGGCCGCGGAACCCGCGCAGCCACGGGGTGGTGTCGTCGATGATCTGCGGGGTCCACTCGCGGTCGCCGCCGGGGCCCACCGCGATGCCGTCGCCGCGCGCGTAGTCGACGAAGGGGACCCCGATGCCGTGCCGGGTCGAATCGCCGCGGGGGAAGAGCCACCGGGTGACCGCTCGCCAGATCCGCATCACCCCGCGCAGCATGGCCGGGTCGACCTGGATCAGGTAGTCGCCGGGGAGCAGCTGGTGGGAGTGGGAGCCCGCGCCCGGGAAGACGACCGGGTGCTCGCCCTCCAGGTGCAGCGACGGGTCGTCCCAGGAGCGGCGCAGGTCGTCTCCGCGGTACTCGTGCGAGGACGCCCCCAGCCAGACCGGCCGGACCGACCCGTCGTCCTCCTCGACCACGAAGACCGTGACCTTCTCCCAGTCGGCCTCGTGGTCGTTGACGCCGCCGTAGATGGAGCGCCAGTCGTTCATCGCGTAGAAGAACCAGTACTGCAGGATGATGTAGCCGCCTTCGCGGACCACCCTGCCGTAGTAGCTGGCGCCTCCGTCGTCGACCCGGTCCCGGTACCGGGTGGCGGCCGCCGCGGCCACGCCGCCCGGGACCGCGCCCCGGATGAGCAGCGAGAACTTGACCAGCACGTCGAGCAGCCGGCCGAGGAGGCCGACCGCGGCGAGCCGGCCGTGCTTGGGGATCACCGGCCGCGCGGTGCGCCGGAACCGGCGCGCCTCGGCGCGCAGCGACGCCTCCTGCACGAACCTGAGGTGGGAGTAGCGGCCCGGCCACTCCCGCTCGGCCCGCGCCAGCCGTTCGAGGGTCAGTTCGCCGGCCGGGACGACCTCGCACTCCTTGCCGTCCTCTTCGACCCACAGGCTGCAGGACTCGACATAGCGCCGTACGTCGGTCGGGAAGAAGAGCTCCCCCGCGGTGTACTTGAGCACCGGTTCGAAGCGGCGCAGGAGCTCCAGATCAGAATTCTCGCTCATGGTCGGTCACGACCCTAGTGGATCTTTCGGCCCCGAACGGACCGGTGCCGCCGGGCGCGGTTCCCGCCGGGGCCCGGCGGCGCGTAGCGTTGAGGCCATGGAGCAGGACAAGGTCGCCCGACTGGCCGAATCGGTCAACGACGAGTCTCCGATCAATGCGCTGATGGCCACCGTCGCGCTGCGGGAGGAGGTCGAGCGGCTGCTCTCACTGCACGTGCGCCGGGCCCGCGCCCAGGGCGCCACCTGGTCGGAGATCGCGATGGTGCTGGGGATCAGCAAGCAGGCGGTGCACAAGAAGTACGGCGGGAGCCGGCGGGAGCGCTGAGCGCGCGCCCCGCCGCGCCCCCGGTCAGGCCGGTTCCAGGCTGCGCCGGCGCACCGCCGCGCGGAGGCGCTGCCGGGGGCGGCGCGGCCGGTCCCGGTCCCGCCGCTCCGGCGGCCCCGGTGTGTGGTCGCTGCGCGCGGCACCGGCCCCCGCGGCCACCACCAGCATCATCCCCGCCACCTGGACCAGGGTCGGCACCTGGGCGATCAGCAGCATGCCCATGACCAGGCTGACCGCCGGCTCCAGGCTGGCGAAGACGCTGAACGCGGACCGGCTCATCCGCTGCAGCGCCACCATCTCCAGCAGGAACGGCAGGATCGGGTAGATCAGCGCGATGCCCACCAGGGAGGCCAGGACCCACGGGCTCGGCGGGCCGGACAGCGCCTGCGGGACGCCCATCGGGGCCACCGCCACCGACGCGACCAGCATGGACAGCGCCAGGCCGTGCACCGGGCGGAAGGCGGAGCCGACCTTCTGGGTGAGGATGATGTAGAGCGCGACGGTGACCGCGCCGGCCAGCCCGAAGCCGATGCCGACCGGGTCGGCCGCGCCGCTCCACGGCCGGGTCAGCAGCAGCACCCCGAGCACCGCCGCGGCGATCCACACCGTCTCGCTCCGGCGGCGCATCGCCACCACCGCGACGACCAGCGGGCCGAGGAACTCCAGGGCGGTCGCGGTGCCCAGCGGGATCCGGGCCGTCGCCTCGGAGAAGAAGGCCATCATCCCCGCGCTCACTGTGCCCAGGATCACCACCGACCCCAGCTCGCGGCGGCTCGCGCGGCGCACCGCGGTCCACAGCGACGGCCCCGACATCGCCATCAGGATCAGCGCCGCGAACGTCAGCCGCAGCCAGGTGGCGCCCTGCGCGCCGACCTCGTCGAACAGGTGCACGGTGAACGCACTGCCGGTGTGCAGGGAGAACATGCCGAACAGGACCAGCAGGGGGGCCGGCACACGCGGGCCCTGGACCCGCACGCGGGAGAGGAAGGAGGTGAACACCCGACCATTGGACCTATCCCCTTTGTTTCTGTCCACAGACCATAGGCGGATGGACCGTGTACTTTCACTACATGGATCTGACGCGCCTGCGACTCCTGGTGGAACTGGAGCGGCTGGGCACCATGGCCGCCGTCGCCGAGGTGGCGGGCATGGGCACTTCGGCGGTCTCCAAGCACTTCGCGGTCCTGGAGAAGGAGGTCGGGGTACCGCTGCTGGTGCCTGACGGCCGGCGGGTACGGCTCACCCCCGCCGGGCACCGGCTGGCCGGGTACGCGGTGGACATCCTGGGCCGGGTCGAGGCCGCCCGCGCCGAGCTGTCCGGGCACGGCGAGCCGGTGGGCCGGGTCGACCTGGCCACCTTCGTCAGCCTGCTCTCCCCGGTGGTGCTCCCGGCCCTGTCCCGGCTCGGCGCCCAGCACCCCGGGGTCGACGTCCGGATCATCGAGAACGAGCCGGACGAGGCGCTCGCGCTGCTGCAGGACGGCGGGGCCGACCTCGCCCTGGTCTACGAGTACAGCCTGGTCCCGCGCCGCTTCCCGGACTCGCTCCGGCTGCACCTGGTGGGCACCGAGCCGCTGCTGCTCTCCCAGCCCTCCGCCGACCCGCACGCCGACAGCCGCCCGCTCACCCGGAGCCGGCTGCGGAGGCTGTCCGGGACGCGCTGGATCGCCAACTCCCGCGGCGGGGACGACGACGAGCTGGTCGGGCGGATGTGCGCGGCGGCGGGGTTCGCCCCGGAGATCGGCCACCGGGTGGACAACCTGGAGGTGGTGGAGCGGATGGTCGCCGCTGGGCTCGCGGTGGGGGTGATGCCGAAGCTGGCGGCCGCCACCCGGCGCGGGGTGGTCCACTCGCCGCTGGGCGAGCTGGGCGGGCACCGCAGGATCTACCTGGTGGGGCGGGCCGGCGCCTGGGCCTGGCAGCCCACCCGGCTGGTCGCCCGCGAACTGCACGCGGCGGCGGCCGAGGTGCTGGACGACGCCGCGCCGCTCCCCGCCGAGGATCCCGGGGGCGAGGCCGGCGCCCTCTGAGGCCGCCGGCTCCGGTCCCGCGCAGCACCGGAGCGCCCCGCCGGCGGGCCGCCGTCAGCGGACCGGGTCGCCTCCGGAGGAGAGCATCGGCCCCACCGAGGGCACCGGGACCTTGCTCGCCGCCTCCCGGACCGCGCTGAGCAGCGGCTCCGGGGTGGCTCCGGCCCGGGTGAGGGAGACGATGTGCCGGCGGGCGGTGTTGCGCACGGTGCGCACCACGATGTGCGGCGCGGACAGCCCGGTCCAGCCCATCCGCGGGATCAGCGCCACCCCCAGCCCGGACTGGACCAGCGCGATGACGGCGCTGAAGTCGTCCACGGTGTGCGCGATGCGCGGATGGAAACCGACCTGGTTGCAGGCGGCCGCCACGCAGTCGTACCAGGCGGTGCCGGGCGCGGACATGATCCAGTCGACGTCGGACAGGTCGGCGGCGAGCTCCAGGTCGGTGGAGGAGGCCAGCGGGTGGTGGTAGGGCAGCACCGCGTCGAACGGCTCGACCATGATCGGGTCCATCCGGAACTCGGTGGAGCCGCTGGGCGGCAGGTGCACCGAGGACATGGTGACCGCCATGTCCAGCGCGCCGGTGCGCAGCAGCTCGGTGCTCTCCTCCGGTTCGGCCTGGACGATCTCGAAGCTCCACCCGGGGTGGGTGCGGCTCAGCGCCGCCACGGCCGGGCCGAGCAGGTCGGAGATGCCGGTGGCGAACGAGCCGACCCGGGCCACCCCGACGCTGCCCTCGGTGTAGGCGGCCAGGTCGGCCTCTGCGCTCTCCATCTCGGCGAAGATGACGTCGGCGTGCTTGAGCAGCACCCGGCCCGCGCCGGTCAGCAGGAAGCGCCGCCCGCGCCGCTCGACCAGGGCCACCCCGGTCTCTTTGGAGAGCGCCGCCAGCTGCTGCGAGACGGCGGAGGGGGTGACGTTCAGGGCCTCCGCGGTCCCCGCGACGGTGTGGTGCTGCGCGAGCGCCTGGAGCAGCTGCAATCGCCGGACATCGATCATGTCCAACAATCTAGGGCAGCCCGGCCACCCCGAACGGCCGTCAGGCACCCGCCACGCTACGTGATCCGCTGCACCCCGCCCCCGAAACCACCCGGACCGTCCGCGTCCCGGCCCATCGGCTCCCGTTCCGCCCCCACCCACCCCACCCGAGCGCGGCACCTCGCGGAGCGAAGGCCCGAACCGGCAGCGACGACGGAGAGAGCGCATGCAGGCCGGTCAGGCGCAGCGCCCCACGGAGCGGGGTTCAAGCGGGCAGCGACGGCAGCGGCGGGAACCGGCCGGTCGGTCAGGCACAGCACCCCACGGGGCCAGGGTTCAGGCCAGCGGCGACGGCAGCGGTAGGGGCGGGGCGGGGTGGTCGCCCGGGTGCGCGCCCCACGGAGCCGGGGTTCAAGCAGGCAGCGAGGGCGGGGAGGGGGACCGGCCAATCGGTCGGGCGCGGCGTCCCGCAGAGCGAAGGTCAAGACCGGCGGCGACGGCACAGGTGAGGGCGGGGCCGGGCGCCTCACCCGAGTGCGACACCCAACGAAGCCAGGGTTCAAGCAGGCAGCGACGGCGGCAGCGGGGACCGGCCGGTCGGTCGGGCGCGGCGTCCCGCAGAGCGAAGGTCAAGACGGGCGGCGAGGGCGGGAGTGGGCGGGGCGCCGGTGAAGAGGGCGGGCCGCTCGCCCGGGCCCACCAGGGAGCCGTATCCCTATATGCCTGGTTTGCGGCAAGGAACGGGCGGGAGCGGAGGCGCCCTGCGCACCCCCACAGCACCCCGATTACATCTACCAGCGAGTAGTAAGCCCCCAGGCCCCCACCACCCCCTCGCCGATCACCCAGAGTGGCCAAACAGAGCCTCCCAGGAGAACAAAAGCAACATCCCGCCCCCGCGCCGCCCCTCCCTGGGTTCCGGCCCCCTGCATCCCGGCCTTCCGGGCGGCTCGAACCCCCGATCGCCGGCCCGATCGGGGCCAATCGGGCCTTCCGGGGGCCGATCCGGCCCGGGATGCGCGCTCAGGAATCACCGGGGTGCTCTCGCGGTGCGCAGGGCGCCCCCTCCACCCATCACCCTGAGTATTCGTCCAGGCCAGAGGGGTGCGGCGGTTTCAAGGGCGGTCGGCCTCAGCGCCCGGGCGGCGCGGGCACGGCGATCCCGCCCCCTCTGCCCGCCCTGACCACTCCCGCCCTGCTCTGCCGCACCTGACCGACCAGCCGGCACGCCCACCCGCCCTCGCCGCTCGTTTGAACCCCCACCCCGTGGGGCGCCGCACCGGACCGACCAGCCGGTGCCCCTCCCCGCCGTCGCCGCCCGCTTGAACCGCCCCCCGCGAGACGCCGCGCCCGGGCGACCACCTGCACCCCGCCCCCACCGCCGCCGTCGCCGCCGGCTTGAACCTTCGCTCCGCGAGGCGCCGCGCCCGACCAGCCGACCCCCCTCCCCGCTCTCGCTGCCCGTCTGAACCTCGACCCCGTGAGGCCCGCGCCCGGCCGGGGCGCCCGGCCTCGCCCCCATCCCTTTCTTTCACCCTCGCTGGGATGTTCGGTGAGGGCGGAGCCGCCGCCCGCCGCCGGCCAGCAACCGACGGCGGGCGGCGCTCTTCGGGGGAGGAGGGGAGAGAGCCCGGTCGGGATCAGCCCGCGCGCAGGGCCGCGTCGACCTGTTCCAGGTCGGCGACGATCCGCTCGGCCACCGGGGTCGGGACGCCGGCCTCGCGGGCCCGGCGGAGGAAGGCGCCGCCGAGGGCGTCCACCTCCATCGCCCGGCCCGCTTCCCGGTCGCGCAGCATGGAGGGCTTGGTGTGCTCCGGGATCGCGTCGAACATCCGCAGCACGACATCGGTGTCCAGGTCCACGCCGTACCGCCCGGCGACCTGCTCCACCTCGGCGGCCACCCCGAGCAGGTCGGTGCGTCGGCCGGTGCGCGTCCCGCCGATGGGCAGGCCGGCGTACGTGCACACGAGCGCGGTGGGCAGCAGGAAGTGCAGCTTCTTCCAGAGCACATCGGCCTCGCTCTCCCGCACCTCGACGTCGAGGCCGGCCGCGCGGACCGCCCCGACCAGTGCGTCGAACCGGTCGCCGGCCACCCCTTCCGCGGCCAGGTCCAGCAGGGCGAACGGGCTGCTCTGCACGATGCGGCCGGGTTCGACCCGGGTCGACTCCACCCGGATGGCGGCGCCCGCGACCCGCGCCCCGGGGTAGGCCCGGCGCAGCGCCTCCATGTGCTCCAGGCCGTTGAGGAGCGGGACCACCAGTGCGTCCTGCACCGCCTCGGCCGGGACCCGCTCCAGCGCCTCGTGCAGCGCGGTGGCCTTGCAGCCGACGAAGAGCACATCGGCCCGGCCCTCCAGGCGGGGCGCCGCCGACGGGTGCACGGTGAAGTCGCCGAACAGCCTCGATTCGACCCGCAGGCCGTGCTCGGCGATCCCGGCGGCGGTGGACTCGGTGGCCACCACGGCCACGTCGCGGCCGTCCCGGGCGAGCAGCCCGGCGAGCAGACCGCCGACCCCGCCCGGGGAGAGCACCGCGATCCGGCCGACCTCCCCGCCCTGCCCGGACGCACCGGCCGCCCCGTTCCCGTACTCGGTCTCCGCCATCAGCAGCCCCTTCGTCGAACCGGTCGGTGCGGGTCGCCCCTCATGCTTCCAAGCCGCCGCCGGCCGGGGAGCGGCGGGGGCGGTCCGGCCGCTCGGCGTCGGCCCGGAGCAGGTCGGCGGTGATCCTCTCGGTGACCGGGACGGGCACCCCGGCGTCCCGCGCGGCGCGCAGCAGCGCACCGCCCAGGGCGTCCACCTCCATCGGCCGCCCCTCTTCCCGGTCGACCAGCAGCGACGGGCGGGTGTGCGCGGGCCGCTCGGCGACGGTGCGCAGCACCGCCCCGGTGTCGACGGTGACGCCGCGGGCCGCGGCGACCCGCGCCGCCTCTTCGGTGATCGCCTCGATGTCGGCGCGGCGCAGTTCCCGGCAGACGCCGATCGGCGCCCGCTGGTGCGCGCAGACCAGGGCGGTGGGCAGCAGGAAGGCGTACTTGTCCCAGAGCAGGGCCTCGCCGTCGGCCCGGACGTCGGCGCCGACGCCGGCGGCGCGCAGCGCCTCGGCCGCGGCCTCGGCCCCGGGACCGGAGAGCTCGACCCGGTTGTAGGGGCTGGTGTGCCGGATGACGCCGGGCGCGGTGCGCTCGGCGCCGACGTGCACCGCGGCCGGCAGCACCCGCGCCCCGGGGTAGGCCCGCCGCAGCAGGTCCATGTGCTCGAAGCCGTTGAGCAGCGGGACCACCAGGGCGTTCTGCACCGCCTCGGCGGGGACCCGCTCCAGGGCCGGCTCCAGGTGGGTCGCCTTGGGGGTGACCAGCAGCAGGTCGACCCGGTGCCCGAGTTCGGCCGCGGCCCCGACCCGGGCGGTGAAGTCGCCGTAGGCCTCGGAGGCGACCTCGATGCCGTGCTCGAGGATGCGCGCCGCGGTGGACTCGGTGGCCACCGCGGTCACGCTCCGGCCGCTCCGGGAGAGCAGGGCGGCGAGCAGGCCGCCGACCCCACCGGGACCGAGCACCGCGAATTCTTTCAAAACTTTCCCTATCATCATGTCCGATCCTCATTTTCCTTGTGTCGTCCCCACGCCGCACCGATCCGGCACGTAGTGTCAGAATCACAGCTCAACCGGGGCACCGGAGAGAGCTTTCGGCGGAGATGATCCGCAGCGACGCGGGCGGAACGGGTGAGAAGAACATGCAGATTTCGTTGGCGACCAAATCGAGCACCGCGACGGACGGCGTGCTGCGCTACCGCTTCCTCGGCCACCACGAGATCGAAGAACTCGCCGATCTGTGGAACGTGGTCCACGAGGAGCACACCGCCACCGCGCCCGGACTCCAGGACGTCCTCACCTCGGTCGGTCCGGACGAGGCCTGGCGCCGCCGCCGCGCCCAGTACCTGCGCTGGCTGCAGGACCGCGAGACGCTCGCCGTCCTCGCCGAGCGGGACGGCGCACCGGTCGGCTACGCCATGGTGACCCTGCGGGACAACCCCCAGGGCAGCTGGGACCGCGGTGAGCGGGTCGCCGTCGTGCAGACCCTGGCGATCCACCCGGACGCGCGGGGCACTGGCGTCGCCTCCGGCCTCCTGGAGGAGGTGCGGCTGCAGGTCGCCGCGCAGGGCGTCCGGGACATCGAGCTCTCCGCCCCGGCCGGCAGCCCCGGCGACCTCCGCTTCTTCGAGGAGGAGGGCTTCCGCCCCTTCGTGACCACGATGGTCTGCCGGATCGGCGGCACCGGGGCCCTGGACTAGACGCACGGCCCGCAACGATACGCAGCGGACCCCGCCCCTGATCCCGGGGGGCGGGGTTCGTCGCCCTTCGGGCCTGGGCTGCGGCGGCGCGGCCGCCGGGGCGCCGGCCTCGACCCGGCCCCGCACATCCGCGATTCCGCGGGGGCCTTCTCCGTCGGCCGGCCGCCGGCCTCCCCGACCGGTCGGAGGGCCCGCTCCCGCCCGGCCGCCCGGAGCGGCTGGACGGGGGCGACCTGCTTCCCCGGCCCCTTTTCCCACGTCTGACCCCTTCGGCCGGCCCTTCTGAACACGGGGCCCGGCCCCCTCGCTCCCCGAGCGCCCCGTGGCCGTTGCGGGACACCTCCAGGCCCATTATCATCCAACTAGTACATAGTTCGTTTGTTTCTGGAACAAAGGTGGTCCCGTGAGCAGTCCCGCCGAATACGCCCCGACACCGCGCACGGTCCCCACCCGGTCCCGGGAGCGCGCGGCCTACGACGCCGAGACCGTGCACGCGATCCTGGACGACGGCTACCTGTGCCACATGGGGTTCATCGCCGACGGGCTCCCGGTGGTGCTGCCCACCCTCTACGCCCGCGTCGGCAGCACCCTCTACCTGCACGGCTCCACCGGGAGCCGGCCGCTGCGCACCGCCTCCGGCGACGGCCTGCCGGTCTGCGTCACCGCCACCCGCGTCGACGGACTGGTGCTGGCCCGCTCCGGCATGCACCACTCGATCAACTACCGCTCGGTGGTCGCGCACGGCACCGCGTACCGGGTGCAGGACCCCGAGGAGCGCCGCCTGGCGCTGGACGCCCTGGTCGACACGGTGGTCCCGGGCCGCTCGGCGGACTGCCGCCCGGCCAGCGCCAAGGAGTCCGCGCAGACCGCGATCCTCCGCCTGGACCTGGCCGAGGTCTCCGCGAAGATCCGCTCCGGCGGCGTCAACGAGGACCCCGAGGACGCCGACCTGCCGCACTGGGCCGGCGTCGTCCCGATCACCACCGTCGTCGGCGACCCGGTCCCCGACCCGGGCATGCCCGCCGGCGCCCCGCTGCCGGACTACCTCCGCCGGTTCACCGGCGCCTGAGCCGCCCCCGGCCGCTACCCTCGTCGGGTGGCCGACGCGAACACCTGCAACTTCCCCGGGTGCGACCGCCCGGTGCCCCGAAGCTCCTCCCCTGGGCGCCCCCCGGAGTACTGCGACCTGCCCGAGCACACCCGCTGGCGCGCCTGGCGGGAGCGCCAGCGCATCCAGCAGGAGGCGGAAGCGGAGGCGGCGCGCGCCGCCGAAGCGGCCTCCGAGGAGGCCTCCGGCGGGGAGGACGGCGCCCCGCCGCCCTCCCCGGCCGCCTCCGCGCCCGCTCCCGCCGCCGCCCCGGTGACCGACGCGCGGCTGCGCGCCGACGACCTGCTGCGCCGGTTCGCCGTGCAGAGCGAGCAGCTCTCCGCGACCATCGCCGCCGCCACCGACGCGTTCCGCACCATGACCGACCCGGCCACCGCCGAGGCCCAGGTGGAGGCGGCCCGCCTGGACGCCGACCGGCGGGTCGCCGGGGCCGACGCCGCCCGGCTGGAGGCGGAGAACCGGCGCCGCGCCGCCGAGGCGGAGCGGGCCCGCGCGGAGGAGGCCGCCGCCTCCGCGGTGGCCGCCACCGGCGCCGCCGAGCGGATGGCCGACACCGCCCTCGCCGACCGCGACGCAGCCGTGGAGCGGGCCCGCGCCGCGGCCGAGGAGCGCGACGCCGCCGTCGCCGAGGCCGGGGAGCGGGTCCGCGCCGCCGAGGCCGGGGCCGAGCGCGCCGTCGCCGAGGCGGACCGGCGCACCGCCGAGGCCGTGCACCGCGCCGAGCAGGCCGAGACCGCCCGCGAGCAGTCCGAAGCCGCACGGGAGCGGGCCGAGGAGGCCGGGCGGAGCGCCGAGGCGGAGTGCGCCCGCCTCCGCGAGCTGCTCTCCTCCGAGCGGCGCTCCCGGCAGGAGGCCGAGTCCCGGCTGGAGCGCTCCGAGGAGCGCCTCTCCGCCGCGCGGAGCGAGGCCGAGGAGGCCAGGGCCCGCGCCGCGGCGGCCGAGTCCGAGGCGGCCGCGGAGCGCGAGCGGGCCGCCGCCGAACTGGAGCGGTCCCGGGCCGACGCGGAGCGGGCCCGGGCGCAGGCCGAGGAGGAGCGCGCCCGCTCCCGGGCGGAGCTGGAGGAGCAGCGCACCGCGGCGGCCGCCGCGGCCGAGGAGGCGCGGCGGGCCGCCGCCGACCGCCTGGCCGCGGCCGAGGACGCCCGCGCCCAGGCCCTGCACCGCGCCGAGCGCGCCGAGTCCCAGCTCGACGACGCCCTCGCCGAACTCAAGCGGCTGCGCTCCCGCCCGCCCGAGGCCTGAGAGACCGCCGGACATGCGCCCGGCTCCGCGCGTTCACGGCCGACAGCACCGATCGGGCGGCCGTCCGCGACCCCGTCAGCCCCCGGCCGGGCCCGGCGCCCAGCAGGGCCGCTGCCCGCACGGGCGGCGACGGTAGAGGCAGGCAGAGGCAGGGAGCGCCGGCCCCCGACCGGGCGCGGCGGCACCTCGCGGAGCGGGAGTTCACGCAGGCCGCAGTGGCAGCGGCGGCGGAGGAGACAGACGGGCGCCCTCGGTCGGGCACAGCGCCTCACAGGGCCGGAGCTCAAACGCAGCGCCGACAAAGGAGGGACCGGCCACGCGTCCCACCCGGGCGCGGCGCCTCACGGAGCGAAGGTTCAGACCGGCGGCGAGGGCGGGAGCGGGTCGGGGTGGCGTTCACCGTTCCGGCCCGCGCTTCCGGAAAGAGAGAGCCGTATCCCATATGTCGGGTTCGGCGCTGGCCGGGGCGGGGCGGGCGCGGCCTGCGCACCTCGGCGGCACCCCGGGTGACATCTACCAGCGAGTAGCAGCCCTCGGCGGACTCGCTCCCCCTCGTCGGTCACTCAGAGTGGCGAAACCGGGCTCTGCCGAGGGAATGAAAGCGACATTCCACCCCGCCGCTGCTCGCACCCGGTTTCCGGATCACCTTCTTCAGGGCTTCCGGCCGCCCAAGACCCCCGATCACCGCCCTGATCACGCCCATCAGGGCCCCGAACGGCCCGATCCGGACCGGGATGCGCGCCCCGGCGTCGAAGGAGTGTCGCCGCGGTGTGCAGGGCACCCCCTCCCCACCGTTACCTTCCGTGTTCGCCCAGGTCAACGGGGTTCCGGTGGTCTCCGGCCGGCCGCCCACCGGCGCCGGGGCGACGCCGACACGCACACCCGCCCCTCTTTTCCCCGATCCCGGCCGCCCCGCCGCACACGACCACCGGCCCCGGCCCCGCTCTCGCTCTCGCTCTCGCCGCCCGTATGACCCCCGACCCCGCGAGACGCCGCACCCGGCCAGGGCCGCCCGGCCCCGTCCCCTCCTCCGCCGTCGCCGCCCGTCTTGGCCTTCACCCCGTGGGACGCCGCGCCCGACCGACCGGCCGGTCCCTCCCCCTGCCCTCGCCGCCGGTCCGAACCCCGGCCCCGCGAGGCGCCGCGCCCGGGTGAGGTGCCCGCCCCCGCCCCTACCCTTGCCGTCGCCGCCGGTCTGAACCTCGACCCCGTGAGAAGCCGCCGCCCGGCTGGGGCGCCCGGCCGCCTCTCCTTCCTTCGCCGTTGCCCCTGGCTTGAACCTTCGCCCCGCGAGGCGCCGCGCTCGGGTCGGGCGCCCGTTCCCGCCCCTTCCTCTGCCGTCGCCGCCGGCCTGAACCCCTGATCCCGTGAGAAGCCGCCGTTCCGGTGGGTCGCTGCTGCGGGGCCGGAGAGGCGGGCAGAGGCGGGCCCGGCGGGCGGTGTGCGCGGGGGCGGTTGCGTCCGGGCCGCGCCGCCGAGCCGGGCTCGCAGGCGAAACGCCCGCGGAACACTCCTAACATTGGGGGCGTGACGGATCAGGGGACGACGGAGAGCGGCGAAGCGGACCCGGAACCGGACCCGGCGGCCGGCGTTCCCGAGTGGAACCCGCCGACCCGGATGCGGGCCGAGGTCGCCGACCGGCCGCGGCACAGAGTGGACCTCAAGGCCCTGTTCGGGCTGGCGTCCGGCGGGTGGGCGTGGACCACGGCCGCCAAGGCGTCCATCGCCATGGGCACGTCCTTCACCCTGGCGGCGCTGCTCTTCGGCGCGCCGGCCGGGGCGCTGGCCGCCCTGGGGTCGATGACCGTCCTCTACGAGAAGAACACCCCCTACGCCTACCGCGCGGTGGCGCTGGCCGTGGTGGGGCTCGGCTTCGTGGCCAGTGTGGCGGTGGGCTCGCTCGCCTCGCTGAACCCGTGGGCCGCCGCGGTGACCATCGGCGCCGTGGCCGGCATCGCCACCTGGCTCTGCCAGGCGCTGCGCGCGGACAAGCCCGGACCGCTCTTCTTCGTCATGGTCTGCGCGATCTCCACCATCGCCCCCGGCGGCATCGCGGCGGTACCGCTGCACGCCGGCGTCGCCGCGCTGGGCGCCGCGGTGGGCTGGGCGGTCTCCATGTCCGGGGGGCCGGTGCGCAGCCGGCACCCGGAGAACCGGGCGCTGGCCGACGCGTTCCGCAAGCTGGCCGAGCTGCTCCGCGCGGTCGGCACCCCCGCCCTGGACCACGTGCAGCACGAGGCCTCGCTCGCGGTGGCCGAGGCCTGGCGGCTGGTGCTGCTCGGCCAGACCCGCGGGTACCGGGACACCGCGCAGGCCGCGCGGATGCGCGCGCTGCTGCGCTGGGTCTCCGACATCCACCTGGCCGCGACCGACGTGTCGCTGGCCCGGGGGACCCCGCTGCCCGAGGAGGCGGCGGCGTTCGCCGACGAGCTGGCGGTCGCGGTGGCCAGGCCGGAGCGGTGCCCGGACCCGGCCCGGCTCGACCCCGTCCGCAGGGGCCTGCGGCCGCGCTCCCTGGAGGCCCGGCTGTACTCCCGGCTCTCCCGGGCCGCGCAGGCGGCCCGCAAGCCGACGCACGCCGACGAGAGCCGCGGCCTGGAGCTGTACGACCAGCGCCACCCCTCGCTCGGCGACGCGCTCCGGTCCAGCCTGAGCCGGGACTCGCTGGTCCGGCCGACCGCGCTGCGGATGGGCATCAGCGTCGCGGTGGCCGGCCTGCTCGCCCTCGCTTTCGGCTTCGACCGGTTCTACTGGGTGTCGATCAGCGCGACCTCGGTGCTGCAGGCGGGCAACGTGGTGCTCACCGTGAACCGCTCCGCGCAGCGCGCCCTGGGCACCCTGATCGGCGTGGTGCTGGGCGCCGGGATCCTGATGCTGCAGCCGCCGCTGGCCGCGGTCATCGTCTGCGCGGCGCTGTTCCAGGGCCTGACCCAGCTGGTGGTGGCGCGGAACTTCTTCTACGCCAGCATCCTGCTGACGCCGATGGCGCTGCTCACCGCGAGCGTCGCCGCCCCCTACCCGGTGGAGGCGCTGGCCGAGTCCCGGGTACTGGACACCGTGCTCGGGGCGGTGGTGGGCATGGCGGGCGCGCTGCTGCTCTGGCGCCGCGCCTCGGCCTCCCGGCTGCCGCAGCTCATCGTCGAGGTGCTGGACCGGACCCGGGCGTCGGTGCTGGCGGTCCTGGACCCCGACACCCGGATCACCCCGGAGCGCCGCTACGTGCTCCGCCGCGACCTGCGGGCGGCGCTGATCAGCCTGCGCGCGGTCTACGACAGCGCCATCGGGGACGTGCCGCGGGCCGATACCACCCAGCCGCTGTGGCCGGTGGTGGTGGCCGCCCAGCGCGCCGGCTACCTGGCGCTGTCCACCCTGGCCCTGGAGGACCCGCCGACCGCCTCGCAGATCACCCTGCAGCGGCTGGACCTGGCGTTCAGCGAGCTGATGTCGGCGATGCGGGAGCGCCGCACGCCCCGGCTGGGCGCGCTGCCGCGGCTGGTCGACTACCCCAGGATCAACATGGAGCTGCGGGTGCTCTCCTCGTCGATGCGGACCGCGGTGGCCGAGGACGAGCGCACCGCCGCCCTGGAGCAGGAGCGCCGGGCCCAGCGCGAGCAGCGCCGGGCCCGCGAGGAGGCCGACGCCGACCTGTGACCGGGCGGCGGGGCCGGCCCCGCCGCCCGGCCGGGGTCACTCGTCCGCGATGGCGAAGGCGCGCACCGGGAAGGTGCCCATGCCCTGCACCTTCACCGGGACGGCGAAGAACCGGAACCCGCCGGCGGGGAGCAGCTCCAGCAGGCACAGGTGCTCGATCACCGGGATGCCCGCGGCGAGCAGCACCGAGTGGGCCGGGCGGGCGCCCTTGGCGTCCTCGGAGGTGTCGTCGATGTTGACCGAGTCGATGCCGACCAGGCGGGCCCCGGAGTCGGCGAGCAGCCGGGCCGCGGCCTCGGTGAGGAAGGGGTGCTCGGGGGCGCCGTAGGCCCCGGTCCGCCAGTGCCGGTCCCACCCGGTGCGCACCAGCACGGCGCGGCCGGCGACCTCGACGCCGTCGAAGGCCTCCGGGCCGACCTCCCGGCCGGGCGCCTGGACGACGACGCCGGGCACGTCGGCGACCTTCTCCAGTTCCAGGTCGGACAGGTCGGCGCCGTCCCGGTAGCGGTGCGCGGGCATGTCCAGGTAGGTGCCGGTGTTGGCGACCATCGAGATGCGGGTGATGTTGAACTCGGTCCCCGGAGCGTAGGTACGCTGCGACGCCTCGAAGGAGACGTGGTCGTCGATCACCGGGCCGGGGAGTCCGGGGTAGGTCGTCATCCCCGCCACGATCTGGTGGCTGACGTCGATGAACCGTGTCATTGGCGGCCCTCTTCCCTGCGCGTCCCAGTGCGGTTGGCGACCCGCGCCGGACGGCGGGGTCCACGGTGCCCCTGCCCCGCGGCCGCCGGCCCGATTCACAGGTCTAGACCAACATAGCGCGCCGGTCCCCGCGGCGGCAGGCGGTGACGCGGGCGGCTCCGGGGCGGCGCTATGGTCTACTGAGGCGCCGCACCGCACGCCGCCCTGCGCCCGCAACGCCGCCGCGACGCCCACCGTTGAAGAGGAAGGGACAGCCGCAGTGTCGCTGTACGGGGCCGCCAAGGCGGTCATCGCCCCCACCACGCGGGCCGCCTGGCCGCTGGAGACCGAAGGACTGCACCACATCCCCGCCCGGGGCCCGGTGATCCTCGCGTGCAACCACCTGTCCAACATCGACCCGCTGTTCATCGGGGTCGCGGTTCCCCGCCCGGTGGTGTTCATCGCCAAGGAGGAGCTGTTCGCCGAGGGCAACGCCGCCCAGCGGGCCTTCACCTGGGCGCTCCGCTCGATCGGCCAGCTCTCGGTGGACCGCAGACCCGGGCAGAGCTCGCGCGAGGCGATGGACGAGAGCCTGGACGTGCTGCGCGAGGGCCGGGTGTTCGGCATCTTCCCGGAGGGCACCCGCTCCCCCGACGGCCGGCTGTACCGCGGCCAGACCGGCCTGGCCTGGCTGGCGCTCAGCTCCGAGGCCCCGGTGGTCCCGATGGCGCTGTGCGGGACCGACCGGATCCTGCCCGAGGGGCGGAAGGTCCCGGTGCTGCGCCGGGTGGGGCTGCGCGTCGGCCCGCCGGTCGACCTGTCCCCGTGGAAGGGGGAGGCCGGCAAGAACCGCTCCCGCCGGGCCGCGACCGATGCGATCATGGCGGGGATCCGGCGGCTGTCCGGCCAGGAGCAGGTGCCGCGGTTCGCCGCGTCGGTCAAGGAGGAGATCCGCGACCGCCGCAGACGGTGAGGTACCCCACACCCGATTCGGGGCTGACTCCCGCCCTGCCATGCGTTCCCTGACCTAGGAGCCGCTGCACACCGGCTTTGACGTGCCCGGACCCCCCGGGCCGCGACCGCCGGACCCCGGGCGACCACGCAGGGAGAGTATTGTCTATCTTGGTGGTCGGTTGGATAGGGAATCCCGCCTCGGATAAATTAGGTTAGCCTAGCCTGAATTCACCGCGCCCAGGGCGGCGTGGGCCGCGCGCGGCACCGCCGCGCGCCGCTGGAACCTGGCGCGACGAATGGAGACGACTGATGACGCGACCTCTTCGTGTGGGAATCGTGGGGGCGGGCCCCGCGGGGATCTACGCGGCCGACCTGCTGACCAAGGACGAGACCCTCGCCGCGAACGGGACGCGGCCGAGCATCGACGTCCTCGACAAGCTCCCCTCCCCCTACGGCCTGGTCCGCTACGGCGTCGCCCCCGACCACCCGCGGATCAAGCAGATCCAGGGCGCCCTGCACAAGATCCTGGACAAGCCGGAGATCCGCTTCATCGGCAACGTCGAGTACGGCGTCGACCTCAAGCTGGAGGACCTGCGCCGGCACTACGACGCGATCGTCTTCTCCACCGGCTCCGACCGGGACCGGCCGCTGGACATCCCCGGCATCGACCTGCCCGGCAGCCACGGCGCCGCCGACTTCGTCTTCTGGTACGACAGCCACCCCGACGTCTCCCCCGAGTGGCAGGTCGACGGCACCAGCGTCGCGGTGCTGGGCGCCGGCAACGTCGCCGTCGACGTGGCCCGCATCCTCGCCAAGAGCGCCGACGACCTGCTCAGCACCGACATCACCGACAACGTGCACCAGGGCCTCAAGGCCAAGGGCATCACCGACGTGCACGTCTTCGCCCGGCGCGGCATCGCCCAGGGCAAGTTCACCCCGATGGAGCTGCGCGAGCTGGACAAGCAGCCCGGCGTCGAGGTGATCGTCTACCCCGAGGACTTCGAGATGTGCGAGGCCAGCCTCGCCGCCGCCGAGGAGTCCAACCAGGTCAAGACGAACGTCAAGGTCCTGCAGAACTGGGCGATCCGGGACCCGCGCGGCGCGGAGCGCCGGCTGCACCTGCACTTCCTGCACCGCCCGGTGGAGGTGCTGGGCACCGACCGGGTCTCCGGCCTGCGCACCGAGCGGATGGAGCTGACCGGCGACGGCGGCGTGCGCGGCACCGGCGAGTTCATCGACCACGAGGTGCAGGCCGTCTACCGGGCCATCGGCTACCTCGGCTCCCCCGTCGCCGACCTGCCCTTCGACGAGGAGCGCGGGATCGTCCCCAACGACGGCGGCCGGGTGCTGGACATGGACGACCGCCCGATCCCCGGCGTCTACGCCACCGGCTGGATCAAGCGCGGCCCGGTCGGCCTGATCGGCCACACCAAGGGCGACGCCCTGGAGACGGTGACCAACCTCGTCGCCGACCGCGACTCCTTCGCCCCGGCCGAGGCCCCGGAACCGGAGGCCTTCACCGCCCTCCTCTCCGAGCGCGGCGTCCCGTTCACCCTGTGGGAGGACTGGCAGCGCTTGGAGGCCCACGAGGAGGCCCTCGGCGAGCCGCAGGGCCGCAAGCGGATCAAGGTCCGCTCCCGCGAGGAGATGACCCGGATCGCCCGCGGCGAGGGCTGACCCCGCACCCCGTCCGGTGTGACCCGGGCCACCCGGCCCCTCGTCCCCGGACGGGGGGCACCGCCCCCGCGCTATGAGTTAGAGTCACTGGTGGCCGGTGCGGTGGCAAATGTCCCCCCTGGGTCGCGAACACCGCCTTCGCTCAAGACCGCGCACCGCCGCCCCGAGAGCGGGTTCCGCGCGGGCCGTGCCGTGCCCCGCACCGAAAGGCGATCGCAGCGCCGGCCACCGATAACGTTCCCGCCCCGCGCCCTCCCCCGAGGGCGCGGGGCGGTGTCGCCTCGGGCGAAGCAGCGGAAGGACGTACACGCGTGGACGACAGGTGGACACCGGACGAGGGCGCCTCCCGGCCCTCTCCGCACGACCGGGGGCCCGGTGAGGGCGCCGAAGCGCGCCCCGCCCCTCCCGAAGGGCCCCAGGACTCCCCCGCACCCCGCCGCAACCCCTACGTCATCCCCTCGGCGGACGCGCAGAAGCCCGCCGCCGACCGGCCCTACGCCCCTCCCGTCGGCCCCTGGCCGCCGCAGGAGCCGGCGGCCGGCGCGGCGGACGACCGGCCCGCCCCCTCCGCCCCGGGAGCGGCGCCCCCCGCCGGCCCGGCCGCGGACTCCCCCGCCGGCGGGGGCGGCGCGCCCCCCGCACCGGAGGCGCCCGCCCGGGACGAGGGCCTCTCCTGGCCTCCCCCCGCCCCTCAGGGGTCCGGCCCGGCCGCCGGGCCGCCCGCCTCCGACCCGGCCCCCGCCGACCCCGAGGCCACCCTCCCCGCCGGCCCGGCCACCCCCTGGTCCGCCGACCCCTGGCCGTCCGTCCCCGGTGCCGGCGCCCCCGCGGCGCACGGCCCGGCCCGGCAGGAGGACCCGGAGAGCACCCTGCCGGCCGGCGGCGCGCCCGCCGGGAGCGGCGGCCCCTCCGCCGAGGACGCCTTCGCCCACCGGGCCGCCTCCGAGCCGGTCCACGAGCCCGCGTACGAGGCGGCGTACGAGCCCGCCGCCGCGCGCGCGGGGGCCGACCCCGCGGCGCCGGCCGGCGCCCCCTCCGCCCCGTACGAGGACCCCCGCAAGGAGCCGGGCTACCTCGACGAGACCTCCAACCCGGCCTTCCCGCCGCCGAGCGGCCCCCCGGCCGGCGGCGCCCCGCCGAGCGGCACCCCGCCCTTCGGCTCGGCCCCCTTCGGAGCGGCCGGCGGGGCCGCGGCCTCCGGTGCTCCCGGCGGCGGTCCGGAGGGCGGCCCGCACGGCTCCCCGTCCGGGGACGGCCGCGCCTTCCCGCCCCCGCCCGCCCCGCCGGGGCCCGGCGGCCCGCACCGGGGCGAGGGCGCCCCCGGCCCCGAGGGCGGCGAGAAGAAGCGCTCCCGCAAGGGGCCGCTGATCGGCATCGGCGCCGGCGTCCTGGTGCTCGCCCTGGCCGGCGGGGTCACCGGCTGGTACGTGCTCGCCCGCCCGTCGGGCCCGGAGGAGGCCGCGGCCTCCTACGCCGGCGCCTGGTCCGAGCAGGACTACAAGGCCATGTCCGCGCTGACCGCCGACGGCGGCGTGCAGGACGTCCTCGGCCCGCTGCAGGAGAACCTCGGCGTGGAGAAGAGCGCCATCGAGGTCGGCGAGGTCGTGGAGAAGGGCGACAACGCCGCCGAGGCCCCGTTCACCGCCACGCTCTCGCTGAGCAACGCCGGCGACTGGACCTACGAGGGCGCGTTCTCCCTGGTCCGCGACGGCGCGGAGTGGAAGGTCGACTTCGGGCCGGCCTCGGTCCACCCCGACCTGGCCGAGGGCGCCACCCTGGTGCGCGCCAACGTGTGGGGCGAGCGCGGGCACATCCTGGCCGCCGACGGCAGCCGGCTGGACACCGAGGACGCCTCGGGCTCCGTCCGGATGCTGACCGGGCAGGTCGGCGCGGCCACCGCCGAGGACCTGGAGCGGCTCGGCCCCGCCTACAAGGAGGGCGACCCGACCGGCCTGGGCGGCATCCAGCAGCAGTACGAGGAGCGGCTGGCCGGCGAGGTCTCCACCTCGATCCGGGTCGCCGAGACCGGCTCCGAGGAGGAGGCCGCGGCCGACCCGGACGCCCCCGTGGTGGGCACCGTCGAGGGCAAGCCGGGCAAGGACGTGACCACCGCCATCGACCCCGGGCTGCAGAGCGCCGCGGCCGCGGCGGTGAGCACCGGGGGCAAGCCGACCGCGCTGGTCGCGGTGCGCGCCTCCACCGGCGAGGTGGTGGCCGTCGCCAACAACTCCGCCGACTTCAACCGGGCCTTCGACGGCCAGTACGCCCCGGGGTCGTCGTTCAAGATCGTCACCTACGAGTCGCTGCTGGAGAAGGGGCTGAACCCCTCGGACACGATGAGCTGCCCCAAGGAGGCCCTGGGCTTCAAGAACGCCGGGGACGCCGCGTACGGGCAGCAGAGCGTCACCGAGGCCTTCGCGACCTCCTGCAACACCGCGCTGGTGCAGGACGTGGTGAACCGGATCAGCGGTGCGGACCTGACCGAGACCGCCGAGCTGTTCGGGATGAACGCCGACCTGAACATCGGCGTTCCCACCCGGGAGCCGTCCTTCCCCGACCCGGCCGGCGACTCCGGGCTGCTCGCCGCGCAGAGCATCGGCCAGGGGCGGATCATCAGCACCCCGCTGCACATGGCCACCGTGCCCGCGGCCGTCGCCGACGGCTCGTGGCGATCCCCGGCCCTGGTCACCGACCCGGAGCTGCCCGACAAGCCGAAGCCCGCGGCCATCCCGCACGCCGAGGCGCTGCGGCCGATGATGCGGGCCGTGGTCACCGAGGGGACCGCGAAGAAGGCCGGGTTCCAGGGCGAGGTGTACGGCAAGACCGGCTCCGCGGAGTTCGGCACCGCCAGCGGCGAGGACGAGGAGCTGCAGACGCACGCCTGGATGGTCGGCTACAAGGGCGACATCGCCTTCGCCGTGGTGGTCGAGGGCGGCGGCGGGGGCGGCTCGGTGGCCGGCCCGGTGGGCGCGAAGTTCGCCAACACCTTCTGACCCGGAGGCGGACACGCAGGTCCGCGGCCCGGCCCCCCGAGCGGGGCCGGGCCGCGCGCGTGTCCCGTGCGCCACCGCGCCCGGGCGCCGGAGCGGGCAGGACCGTCCCCGCCCCGGCTGCGCTCCCCTCCCGCGCCCCGCCGCTCTCCGGCCGGTGCGCCCGAGGGGCGGTCCTCGGCTAGCCCTCCCGCGCCTGGGAGGTCTCGGCCCCGGAGCCGCCGGATCCGCCGGCGGGCTCGGGGGCCGAGGCCCCGGGCGTCAGGACCAGGAGCACCACCAGCAGGCCGACGACCACCACCAGCACCGAGACGCTGACGATCCACACCAGGCGCGCCGAGGCGCTCTCGACGAAGGCGAACGCGGGATCGTCGGCTCCGAAGGAGCTCAACCGGCCGGCCAGGTCCGGATCGTCCTCGACGAGGCGCCGCTCCATCTCGGCCAGGATCCGCTCTTCCTTCCTGCGCAGGCCCATCACAGCACCTCCGGTGAACCAGGGGCGGGATTCCCCGTGCGGCGGGAGTGCGTCCCCGCCCCGCCTAGTAGTTGTTCTATCCACCGGAGGGGGCGTTGTCCCATCGCTTTCCAGGAAAGAGGGATTCGGGGGGAACGGGCCCGCGCGGCGGGCGGTGGCGGCTCCCCGAGGCGGGCGGCCCGGCCTGCGCGCCGGGCCGCACCGGAGCATGCGGACGCGGGAGGCCTCCCGGTCGGCCGCCGCCGGGGCGGCGCCGCCCGCGGTCCCGCCGGGGTACGGGGGCGCCGGACGCGCCTCCGGCCGCCGTCCGACCGGGCCGCGCGCCCCTCCGGCGGCGGAGCGGTACTCCGCCTTCCACCGGGCCGGGGCCGGTTCCCGGACCGGGGGGGCGGGCGGCCCCGGGGAGAGGCGGCCTTACCCCGGGGTGACACCATCGTCACCCCGCGGCCCGCGCCCGGCGGCCGGGGCGCGGGGTCACTCCGCGGCGGCCCCGCCCTCGGGGACCTCGGCGCCGCCGCCGGGGGCGCTCTCGTCCCGGTAGCGGTCCAGCGCGGTGACGTGGTAGCGGTACTCCCCGGAGCCGGCCGTCCCGTCGGTGAGGCCGGGGGAGCCGGCCACCCCGACGAGCCGGTCCCGCCCGGCCAGCTCGCAGGGGTCGTCGGGGGCGTCGGCGGGCAGCCGGTAGACCGCGTAGGAGCGGGCGCCCTCCACCGGCTCCCAGTCCACGTCGACCCCGCCGGAGCCGTTCCGCTCGGCGGTCACGCGGGCGGGCGGGTCCGGGGGCCCGGCCCCGCCGCCGGCCGCCGGGGGCAGCGCGGGGGCCGCGTAGTGGTCCTCGCCGAGGCGCTCCATCGCCTTCTCGGCCTTGCCCAGCACGTCCCGCATCCCGTAGTAGACGTCCCCGCCGACCTGGGGGTGCTCCAGGTTGAAGTCGAGCTGGCGGGCGAGCGCGTCCTCGCCCTTCCAGCCGTCCTCGCCGACCCGGTAGGCGGCCTGGCCGATGTAGAGGTCCACGCCGGTCCCCTCGACCTCCTCGGCCCACCACGGGACGAGCTCCTCGTAGTCGGCGGTGCCGAAGCCGCGCTCCCAGTAGATCTGCGGCACCAGGTAGTCGACGCTGCCCTGCTCGATCCAGGAGCGGGTGTCGGCGTACTGGGCGGAGTAGGACTCCAGGCCCTTGGTGTCGGAGCCGCTGGGGTCGCTGCCGGCGTTGCGGTAGATCCCGAAGGGGCTCACCCCGAAGCGCACCCACGGCTTGGTCTCGCCGATCCGGCCGTGGATGTCGGCGAGCAGCGCGTCCACGTTGGCCCGGCGCCAGTCGCCCCGGTCGTCGAAGCCGTCGCCGTGCGCCTCCCAGCTGTCGTCGTCCTCGAAGTCGCCCTCCCCCTCGGCCGGGTAGGGGTAGAAGTAGTCGTCGAAGTGGACGCCGTCGACGTCGTACCGGTCCACCACGTCGAGCACCACGTCGGAGACCCACTCCTGGACCTCGGGGTTGCCCGGGTCGAGCCACCCCTGGTCGTCGTAGGTGATGAGCCACTCCGGGTGCTTCTCCGCCGGGTGGTCGGCGGTCAGGCCCTCCAGGTCGGGGTCCTTCCAGCCGACCCGGTAGGGGTTGAACCAGGCGTGCAGCTCCAGGCCTCGGGCGTGCGCCTCGTCCACGGCGAACTCCAGCGGGTCGTAGCCGGGGTCGCCGCCCTGCTTCCCGGTGAGGTAGCGGGCCCAGGGCTCCTTCTCCGACGCGTACACCGCGTCCGCGGTCGGCCGGGCCTGGAAGAAGACGGTGTTCAGGCCGAGCGCGGCGGCGCCGTCGAGGCGCTCGCGCAGCTCTTCCTTCTGCTCCTCGGCGCTCAGGTCGTCGGAGGAGGGCCAGTCGAGGTTGCGCACCGTGGTCAGCCAGGCGCCGCGCATCTGCCGCTTGGGGTGCTCGGCCTCCTTCTCGCACTCGGCCGGGATCGGCGCGGCGGCGTCGGCCTCCTCCTCGGCGGGGCCGCCGGACGGCGCGGCGGTGCAGCCCGCCAGCAGACCCGCCGCCACTGCGGGAGCGGCCCACCGCTCCCATCCCCGCCTGCCCGTCCTCCGCACTCCGCGCCCCCGTTCTCCGGTGATCCCCGGGACAGGGTAGCCGCGCCCGGGGAGCGGCCAGGCCACGGCGGAACGCGCCGATTCGACCCGATTGCCCCCGGCTGCTTCTAGACTCTGGTGACGTGGACGCCGCCTTCGATTCCCCGCCCCGCCTGACCGTGCGCACCGTTGAGCTGCGCGACCGGCGCGGGCTGCTGAACCACCTGCCCGCCTCCGCGCCGCTGTGCTGGCTGCGCTCCGGGGAGGGGCTGGTCGGCTGGGGCCGGGCCGCGCGGATCGGCCTCCCCGCCGAGGAGGACCCGCGGGGCACCTCCCGGTTCACCGAGGGGGCCCGGCGGCTGGCCGAGCTGTTCGCCGGCGCCGCCGTGGACGACCCGGTGGACCTTCCGGGCACCGGGCCGGTGGCGTTCGGCGCGTTCACCTTCGACCCGCGGTCGAGCGGGTCGGCCCTGATCGTGCCGAGCGTGGTGGTGGGGCGCCGGGACGGCCGCACCTGGCTGACCACGATCGGCGGGCACCGGGCCGGCGCCCACCCCGCGGAGCTGTCCGCGCCGCGCACCCCGCCCCGCCCGGTCGGCCCGCTCAGCTGGGGCGAGGGGGCGCTGACCTCGGAGGCCTGGGGCGGCGCGGTGGCCGAGGCGGTGCACCGGATCCGCGGCGGCGGCCTGCGCAAGGCCGTGCTCGCCCGCGACCTGGTCGCCGACGCCGAGCGCGGCATCGACCCGCGCACCCTGCTGGAGCGCCTCTCCGACCGCTACCCGGACTGCTTCGCCTTCTCCGTGGACGGCATGGTGGGGGCCACCCCGGAGCTGCTGCTCCGGCGGTACGACGAGCGGCTGAGCTCGCTGGTGCTGGCCGGCACCCGGCCGCGCGGCGCCGACCCCGCCGAGGACGCCCGGCTCGCCGCCGAGCTCCAGGGGTCCGCCAAGGACCTGGAGGAGCACGCCTACGCCATCGACTCGCTGCGCCGCACGCTCGCCCCGATCGCGGAGCGGGTGGAGGCCCCCGAGCGCCCCGGCCTGCTGCGGCTGGCCAACGTCCAGCACCTGGCCTCCCCCGCCTCGGCCGAACTGCGCCCGGGGGTCTCCTCCCTGGACGCGGTGGCCGCCCTGCACCCGACCGCGGCCGTCGGCGGGACGCCCACCGCCGAGGCGGTCGAGGCCATCCGCGAGCTGGAGCGGATGGACCGCGGCCGCTACGCCGGCCCGGTCGGCTGGGTCGACGGCCGGGACCGCGGCGAGTGGGGCATCGCGCTGCGCTGCGCCGAGGTCTCCGGCTCCCGCGCCCGGCTCTTCGCCGGCTGCGGCATCGTCGCCGGCTCCGACCCGGCGGCCGAGACCGCCGAGGCCGACTCCAAGTTCCGCGTGATGCGCGAGGCCCTCACCGACTAGCCGGGCGCCCGGCCGCCCTCGCCGCGGGGCCCGCCCGGGACCGCCTGGAAGTCGGCGAAGTCGAAGCCCGGGGAGACGAAGCAGCTGACCACGGTCTCCCGGCCGGAGAGCGGCCGGGCGGCCTGCCAGGTGCCGGCCGGGACGAGGGCCTGGAGGAGCTCGCCGTCCTCGACCGCCGGGCCCAGCACCGCGGAGCCCGCCGGCGCCGGGGCCCTCCCGGCGCCGCCGAAGTCGAGGCGGAGCGGCCCGCCCCGGTTGAACACCCACACCTCGTCGGAGCGGACCCGGTGCCAGCGGGACTCCTCTCCCGGATGGAGCAGGAAGTGGATGCCGGTGGCGGTGGGCCGGGGCCCCGGGTAGCCCTCCGGCCGGACCTTCGGCGCCGCGCACCAGGTCTGCCGGTACCAGCCGCCCTCCGGGTGCGGCAGCAGGTCCAGGGCCTCGGCGGTGGGCGAGCGCTCCTCCACCGCGGTGTACTCGCCCCACGGGCCGCGGCGCAGGTAGCGCACCCCGGTCACGGCGCTCCGCCGGATCGGGCCGTAGACGTGCGGGAAGAGCGCGCCGTCCGGGACCCCGGGGGGCGGTGCCGGGTCGGCGGCCTCCCAGCGGACCTCGGCGTCCAGCGCGGCGGTGTCCACGACGAGCGCGACGAGCTGCCCCGCCGCCCCGGTGTAGAGGGTGTTGGCGACCGCCAGCAGCGTCGCCTCGTCCGGGGAGGCGTGCACGAACCCCTGGGTGCGGAGGGACTCGGCCTCGACGTCGCCGCCGGCCGTCCAGCGTTCGAGTTCGGTCATGTGCAGCACATGGGCCATGCCGACGACGGTATACCAGCACCGGGACCCGGTCTGTGATGCTCGACACCGGAGGGCGGTCGTGCTTCACTCCCGCCCGAGGACGGGAATAGCCTGCCGTCAACGGCGATTGGTCGGACCTTTCGCCGCACAGCCACCCCGCACGGACGGGCGCCCCGGCGCCCGATGAGGAGAGCCGACATGGCACAGCACTTCGACGTGGTCGTCCTCGGCGCAGGACCGGGCGGCTACGTCGCCGCGATCCGCGCCGCGCAGCTCGGGCTGTCCACCGCGGTCGTCGAGGAGAAATACTGGGGCGGCGTCTGCCTCAACGTGGGCTGCATCCCGTCCAAGGCGCTGCTGCGCAACGCCGAGCTGGCCTACATCCTCAACCGGGAGGCCGACGCCTTCGGCATCTCCTTCGGGGACGGCGTCAGCTTCGACTACGGCAAGGCCCACGCGCGCAGCCGCGACGTGGCCGACGGCCGGGTCAAGGGCGTCCACTTCCTGATGAAGAAGAACGGCATCACCGAGCTGCACGGGCGCGGGACGTTCACCGGCGACCGGAGCCTGCGGGTGCGCGCCGAGGACGGCTCCGAGACCGAGGTCTCCTTCGACAGCGCGATCATCGCGGCCGGCGCCTCGCCGCGGCTGCTGCCCGGCACCTCGCTGTCCGAGCGCGTGGTCACCTACGAGGAGCAGATCCTCAGCGACGAGGTCCCGGGGAGCATCATCGTCGCCGGCGCCGGCGCGATCGGCGTGGAGTTCGCCTACGTGCTGGCCAACTACGGCTCGAAGGTCACCATCGTGGAGTTCCTCGACCGGATGGTGCCCACCGAGGACGAGGAGGTCTCCAAGGAGCTGGCCCGGCACTACAAGCGGCTCGGCGTGGAGGTGCTCACCTCGACCCGGGTCGAGTCGGTGGAGGAGGACGGCGGCCGGGTCCGCGCCACCGTCACCGGCCCGGACGGCGCCTCGCGCACCCTGGAGGCCGACCGGCTGCTGCAGGCCATCGGCTTCGCGCCGAACACCGAGGGGTACGGCCTGGAGGCCGCCGGGGTCAAGCTCACCGAGCGCGGCGCGATCGACGTCGACGCGCGCGGCCGCACCAGCACCTCCGGGATCTACGCCATCGGCGACGTCACCGCCAAGCTCATGCTGGCGCACACCGCCGAGGCGATGGGCATCATCGCCGCGGAGACCATCGCCGGGGCGGAGACCCAGGAGATCGACTTCCGGATGATCCCCCGGGCGACCTACTGCCAGCCGCAGATCGCCTCGTTCGGCTACACCGAGGCCCAGGCCCGCGAGGCCGGGTTCGACGTGCAGGTGGCGAAGTTCCCGATCATGGCCAACGGCAAGGCGCACGGCCTCGGCGACACCCGCGGGTTCGTCAAGGTGCTCTCCGACGGCAAGTACGGCGAGCTCCTCGGCGCGCACATGATCGGCCCGGAGGTCACCGAGCTGCTGCCGGAGCTGACCCTGGCCCAGCAGTGGGACCTGACCGTGCACGAGGTGGCCCGGAACGTGCACGCGCACCCCTCGCTCAGCGAGGCGGTCAAGGAGGCGGTGCACGGCCTGGCCGGGCACATGATCAACCTCTGAGCCGGCCGCCGGGCCGCACCCGGAGGGCGCGGAGGGCAGCGGAGTCGGCGGGCCGCGCCGGACCGCCGGGGCGGGCCGCTCGCGGCCTCCCCGGCGGAGCGCCGGCCGAGCCCGCGAGAGCGGCGGGCGGGCGCGGGGCCGGCGGGCTCTCCCGGACCGGGACGCGGGAGCAGTGGAGCGGCCGGCCGGGGCGCGGCTCCGGTCGGCTCCCCGGATGCCCCGCCCGCTCATCCGCCGCGGGCGCTCGCCGGGGAGCGGGCCGGGCGGAGGCGGCGTCCGGAGGCCGGCGCACCGCGCGGGGATCCGGGCGGGCCGGCGCGGCCGGTCCGCCCGCCGGACCGGTCGGAGCCTCCGCCCCGGGGCGGAGGGGGCGGCGCGCGGGTCAGCCGGCCAGGGCCCGCTCCACCGCGTCCTGCATGCGGGCGCGCAGCTCCGCGGAGTCGCTCCGGCCGGTGCGCACCTCGATCATCCTCAGCCCGTCGCCCAGCAGCGCCTTGGGCAGGTCGCTCGACCACTCCAGCCGGGTGTAGGGGATGTCCGCCATGGCCGCCACCCGCTCCATGGAGACCCCGTGCGGGGTGCCGAAGACCCGCTCGAAGTCGGGGTGGCCGGCCTGCTCCAGGCCGGAGAAGATGCCGCCGCCGTTGTTGTTGACCACCACCACGCTCAGCTCCGGGCGGGGTTCGCCGGGGCCGATGACCAGGCCGTTCTGGTCGTGCAGCAGGGCCAGGTCGCCGAGGAGGGCGTAGCCGCGGCCGCCGCCCTCGCTCTGGTGCGCCAGGGCCGCGCCGATCGCGGTGGACACCGTCCCGTCGATGCCGCTGACGCCGCGGTTGCCGATGAGCCGCAGCCCGCACCGGGGCGCCATCGCCGCGTCCAGGTCGCGCACCGGCATGCTGGAGCCGGCGAACAGCAGCGACCCGGCCGGCAGCCGCGCGGCCAGGTCCCGGGCCAGCCGGGGCTCGCTCAGCGCCTCCTCCGCGTCGAGCAGCGCGTCCATCGCGGTGCGCGCCGCCTCCTCCGCGGCCCGCCAGGACGCCGCCCAGCCGGTGTCGGGCGCGGCGCCGGGCGGGGGCGCCACCGCGGGCACCACCTCGCAGGCGGTGCGCACCGGGTCGGCGAAGTACCGCGGGTCGCCGACCGCGATGTGCCGCCGGGCGGAGCGCAGGAAGGACATCAGCTGGCGGGAGAGGCCCGGGCGGCCGACCGTGACGACCAGGTCGGGCGCGTGCCCGGCGGCGAAGGCCGGGGCGGCGAGCAGCTGCCGGTAGGCGGAGAGCGCCTCGGACCGGCGCGCGTTGGAGGTCGGCTCCGCCAGCAGCGGCCACCCGGTGGCCGCGGAGAGCGCGAGGTAGGGGACGGGGTCGTAGTCGCCGTCTCCGCAGACGATCGCGCCGCGCTCCACGTCGGGCAGCGGCACCGGGGGCGGCTCGGCCGGGCCTGGGCGCGCCGAGGTCCAGGGGGCGCCGCCGGGGCGGCCGTCCAGCGGCTCGGGCCACTCCGGGGAGCAGTCCGCTCCGGGCACCAGCGGCTCGCGGAACGCCATGTTGAGGTGGACCGGACCGGGCCGGCCGCTCCCGGTCTCGGCCCAGGCCCGGCAGGCCAGCGAGCGCCAGTAGGCCGTCATCCCGGGCACCGCCTCGGCGACCCCCACCTCGGCGAAGAAGCGGACCGCGGTGCCGAAGAGGCGGATCTGGTCCACGGTCTGGTTGGCGCCGGTGTCGCGCAGCTCGGGCGGCCGGTCGGCGGTGAGCACCAGCAGCGGGACGCCGCCGTGGTCGGCCTCCATCACCGCGGGGTGGAAGTTCGCGGCCGCGGTGCCCGAGGTGCAGACCAGCACGACCGGGCGGCGCGAGGCGCGCGCCAGGCCGAGCGCGCAGAACCCGGCGGAGCGCTCGTCGATGCGGACGTGCACCCGGATCCCGGGGTGGGCGACCAGGGCCAGCGCCAGCGGTGTGGAGCGCGACCCCGGCGCGATGACCGCCTCGGCCAGCCCGCACCGGGCCAGCTCATCGACGAAGACGCGCGCCAAGGCGGTTGACGGATTCATCCAGCACTGCTCTCAAATCGTCGGGTACAGGGCGGGTATCGGAGGGTGCCCGCACCCTTCCATCCTGGACAACGGCCACCTTGGACAACGCTTCTCGCCGAGCCGACCGTACCCGCTGAGCGTGTGCGACGGCTCCCACTCAGCCGGCGGCCGCCTCCCGCGCCGCGGCCATCCGGGACCGCCACGGGCCCGGGTCCGCCTCCACCTCGGCCAGCCGGCCGGGGTCGACCCGGGGGCGGCCGACCGGGAGGTGGCCGTCCTCGGGCAGGAGCGGCCGGTCGGCCACGTCCCGTTCGAGGAGCTGCAGGGTGGCCAGCCCGCAGGCGTAGGGCAGCTCGGGCAGGGCGGCGGCCAGGGCGACGCCGGCGGCCAGGCCCACCGACGTCTCGACGGCGCTGGAGACCACCACCGGCAGCCCGCACGCCTCGGCCACCCGCAGCGCGGGGCGGACCCCGCCCAGCGGCTGGACCTTGAGCACCACGATGTCGGCCGCCTCGGCGGCGCGGACCCGGAGCGGGTCGGCCGCCTTGCGGATCGACTCGTCCGCGGCGACCGGGACCGAGGTGCGCCGGCGCACCTCGCCCAGCTCTTCCAGGGTGCGGCAGGGCTGCTCGACGTACTCCAGGCCGAAGCGGTCCAGTTCGCGGACCATGCGGACCGCGGTGTCGGCGTCCCAGCCGCCGTTGGCGTCCACCCGCACCCGGCCGGAGGGGCCGATCGCGTCGCGCACCGCCTCGACCCGGGCGATGTCCTCGGCCGGGTCCTGGCCGGCCTCGGCGACCTTCACCTTGGCGGTGCGGCAGCCGCCCGCGGCGACGATCCGGGCCGCCTGCTCCGGGCCGACCGCGGGGACCGTGACGTTCACCGGGATCCGGTCGCGCACCGGCTCCGGCCAGCCGATCCGGGCCGCCTCGTCGCAGGCGGCCCACCAGCGGGCGCACTCCTGCGGCCCGTACTCGGGGAACGGCGAGAACTCGCCCCATCCCGCGGGGCCGCGCACCAGGAGCCCCTCGCGCACCTCCACCCCGCGGAACCTGGTCCGCATCGGGACGGAGAACGCGCGGCCCAGCGCGTCGGCGTCGGCCATCCCGGCCGCCTCCCATCGTCGCTATCGGCCGCGGTCGGAAGCGCGGCCGCCCCGGCCCGCGCGGAGCCGGGGCAGGGTCGGGCTAGGGCCTGCGCGGGAAGCGGTCGAACTCCGGGCGCCGCTTCTCCTTGAACGCGTCCCGCCCCTCCTGGGCCTCCTCGCTCATGTAGTAGAGCATCGTCGCGTCCCCCGCGAACTGCTGCATCCCCGCCGCGCCGTCGCTGACCGCGTTGATCGCGCCCTTGACCATCCGCAGCGCCAGCGGGGACTTGGCCAGCATCTCCCGCGCCCAGGCCACGGTCTCCTCTTCGAGGCGCTCCAGCGGCACCACGGTGTTGACCATGCCCATGTCCAGGGCCTCCTGGGCGCTGTACTGGCGGCACAGGTACCAGATCTCCCGGGCCTTCTTCAGCCCCACCGTCTGGGCCAGCAGCCAGGACCCGTACCCGCCGTCGAAGGAGCCCACCTTCGGGCCGGTCTGGCCGAACTTGGCGTTGTCGGCGGCGATGGTCAGGTCGCAGCAGACCTGGAGCACGTTGCCGCCGCCGATGGACCAGCCGGCCACCATGCAGATCACCGGCTTGGGCAGCCGCCGGATCTGCACCTGCAGGTCCAGCACGTTGAGCCGGCCGATGCCCTGCCGGGCCACCGCGTCGTCGCCCAGGTAGCCGTCCTCGCCGCGGATCTTCTGGTCCCCGCCCGAGCAGAACGCCTGGTCCCCGGCGCCGGTGAAGATGATCACCCCGACCTCGGAGTCGTCCCGCGCGGCGTTGAAGGCCTCCTGCAGCTCGAACAGGGTCTGCGGGCGGAAGGCGTTGTGCACCTCGGGCCGGTTGATCGTGATCTTGGCGATGCCCTCGGCGGTCTCGTAAACGATGTCGGTGTACTCGCCCGACCGCTTCCAATCGACGCCACTCACGATCTTCGTCATCTCCTCACTGAAACTCACGCATCCGCCGCGCATCCGGGCCGCTCCGAGGACCGGATACCGGGCGGTCGAATCACGTCAACCTTAGTAGTCCCGAGCTGCGGAACCGTACGCAGCCCCGGCGGCCGGACCGGTGCCTCCGGGCCGCGGTGCGGGCCGGCGGGCGGCCCGATACCCTTGGAGGCCGTGCAGGAACGACCGCTCCAGGCCGTCATGGGCCTGGCCCCAGGGCAGCTCACCGAACTCCTCTCCGCCGCGCTCGACGGCTCCGGCCCGGCGCTGCTGCCGCTCGACGCCTCCCTCCCCGAGCCCCGGCTGCGCACCCTGCTGGAGGCGATGCGCCCCTCCTCGCTGCGCACCCCGGACGGCGTGCGGAAACTGCCCGGCGGCGAACCGGTCGCCGACGGCACCGCGCTGACCATCGCGACCTCCGGCTCCACCGGGACGCCGAAGGGCGCGGTGCTGCCCGCCTCCGCGCTGCTGCACTCGGCGCGCGCCTCCAGCGACCGGGTGGGCGCGCGCCCCGGCGACACCTGGCTGTGCACCCTGCCCACCGCGCACATCTCCGGGCTGCAGGTGGTGCTGCGGGCGCTGGTCGGCGGCACCGAGGCGGTGCACGTCCCGTTCGACCCGGCCGCGCTGGCGGAGGCCGCGGCCGAGCGCCGCCCGCACGTGTCGCTGGTCCCCACCCAGCTGCGCCGGCTGCTGGCGCACGGCACCGACCTGTCGCTGTTCGGTTCGATCCTGCTGGGCGGGGCCGCGGCCGAGGCCCCGCTGCTGGAGGCGGCCCGCGCGGCCGGCGGCCGGGTGGCCACCACCTACGGGATGAGCGAGACCTGCGGCGGCTGCGTCTACGACGGGATCCCGCTGGACGGGGTGCGCGCCGAGACGGACGGCACCGGGCGGGTGCTGCTCTCCGGGCCGGTGCTGTTCTCCGGGTACCGGCTCGCACCCGGGGCCACCGCCGAGCACCTGGTGGCCGGCGCCGGGGGCCGGATCCGGTTCCGCACCGGCGACCTGGGCGAACTGGACGCCGGCGGCCGGCTGCGGATCCGCGGCCGGATCGACGACGTGATCAACACCGGCGGGCACAAGGTGGTCGCCGGGGAGGTCGCCGGGGTCCTGGCGGACCTGCCCGGGGTCGCCGAGGCCGCCGTGGTGGGCCGGCCCGACCCGGAGTGGGGCGAGCGGGTCACCGCGGTGGTGGTCCCCGCCGACCCGGACCGCCCGCCGGCGCTGGAGGACCTCCGCGCCGCGGTCCGCACCCGGCTGCCCCGCTACGCGGCCCCGCGCGAGCTGGAGCTGCGCGCCCGGCTCCCGCTGCTGGCCTCGGGCAAGCCGGACCTGGCCGCGCTGCGGACGGCGGCCCCCGCGGACCCCGGCCCCCAGGGCTGACCCGGCCCCGGCCCTCCGGGGCGAACCGGGGGGAATCCACCGAATCGGCGGATCGAGGGAACTTCCGGCGCACCGGGGGCGTCTATCAGGACACCCAGTCCCTGAGTCGCCCCCAGGAGGTCGGTGGTGCGAACCCCGGGTTCCCCCGCCGATGCGCGAGGCAGCGCCCTACCTGCTCTGCGGACCGGTCGGAACACCCGCGACCGTGATGTGTTCCACGGCGGACGATATCCAATCGAGACCGGGAACATTTGACTCTCTGACACGTTAGACATAATGGCGCGCCGAGTCGGCGGTTCCAGAGGTCGCCGCGCGCCTCACGTCTTGGAAGGGAGGGAGGTGCCTTCATGACGCGCACTGCCCTAGCCACTTCTCCTGCGATCACGGAGACCGGGGACGCCGCATCGGCGGCTCTCAACGAGCTGATCACCCGGGGGCGCTCGCAGGGACACCTGTCCCTGGCGGAGCTCCGGGGCGCGTTCTCCGCAGCGGGCATCAGCCCGTCCGACGGCCGCTCCATCCTGCGTGAGCTCACCGACGCCGGGGTGCGGCTCGCCAACGGCGAGGACGCCTCCGGGGTGGAGTCGGTGGACGCCGACACCGAGGACGAGGTCCTCGAAGAGGCACTGGACATGGTGAAGGCCCCCGCCGCGCGCGGCAAGGGCGCCAAGGCCTCCGGCGGCGAGGTGGAGGCCGACCTCGACGACCAGTCCCCCGCCATGGGCGACTCGGTCCACACCTACCTGAAGGCGATCGGCCGCCGCCAGCTGCTCACCGCCGAGCAGGAGGTGGACCTGTCCAAGCGGATCGAGGCCGGCCTGTACGCCGACCACCTCCTGGGCAACCTCCCCGGCTCGCCCGCCCCCGAGGCGCTCGGCGAGACCGAGCGGGCCGACCTGGAGTGGGTCGCCGAGGACGGCCGCCAGGCCAAGCAGCACATGCTGGAGGCCAACCTGCGGCTGGTGGTCTCGGTCGCCAAGAAGTACAGCGACCGCGGCATGTCCCTGCTGGACGTGGTCCAGGAGGGCAACCTCGGGCTGATCCGCGCGGTGGAGAAGTTCGACTACGCCAAGGGCTACAAGTTCTCCACCTACGCCATGTGGTGGATCCGGCAGGCCATACAGCGCGGCTTCGCCGACTCCGCCCGCACCATCCGGCTCCCGGTGCACGTGCTCGAGCTGCTCAGCAAGGTGAGCAGGCTGGAGCGGGAGATGCACCAGACCCTGGGGCGCGAACCCTCCCCCGAGGAGCTCGCCCACGAGCTGGACAAGACCCCGGCCCAGATCGAGGAGCTGCTGCGCGTCACCCGCCAGCCGATCAGCCTCGACTCCACCATCGGCGAGGACGGCGAGACCCGGATCGGCGACCTCATCGAGGACATCGACGCCTCCGAGGCATCCGAGGTGGTCGACCGCCAGCTCATGGCCGACCAGCTGCGCCGCGCCCTGGAGGACCTGGAGCCGCGCGAGGCGACCATCATGTCGCTGCGGTTCGGCCTGATGGACGGCCGCCCGCGGACCCTCGACGAGATCGGCAAGCACCTCGGGCTGACCCGGGAGCGCATCCGCCAGCTGGAGAAGCAGTCGCTGTCCAAGCTCCGCCACCCCAGCCGGGCCCGGCAGCTGCTGGACTTCGCCAGCTGACCCCGCCGGAGGCGGCACAACCGAACATCCCTGAGGCCCCGCGCCCGCCCCCCGGCGGGCGCGGGGCCTTTTCCGCTCCGCCCGCCCCGCCCTCCCGGCGGCGGCCCCGGGCGCCGGGAGGCCGGGACCCGCCCCTCCGGGGAGGTCGGGGAACCCTGATTCTTCCCTGGCCGGTCCCTGAGCCGGCGGGTACGGCGGCCCGCCCGGGTGGACAATGGCGGTCATGGACCGACAGACCCCGCCGAAGGCCCCCCGCGACGAGGTGGCGGCCGCCCTGCAGACCAGCCGGGAGCTCGGCCCCGACTACGACGACGCGATCGCCGCCTCGCTCGTCGAGCGGATCGACTCCGCCGTGGAGGCCCGCGTCGACGCCCACCTGGCCGGACGGCTGGCCGGGAGGGAACCGAGGCAGCGGGTGAGCTACGAGGAGCAGTGGAAGAGCCCCCGCCTCATCCTCGGGCTGATCGCGATGGTGCTCTCCATCCCGCTGACCGCGGTCTCCGGGGGGATGCTGGGGCCCGCCGGGGTCGTGCTCTCCTGGCTCGGCATGATCATGCTCTACCTGATCGCCGTGGTGGGCCTGGGCCGGCGCTGACCTCCCCGCCGCAGGCCCTCCCCCGCCCGCCCCGGCGCCGCGGCCCGCGCGGTGCGGGAGCCGCGGTGCGGGAGCCGCGGTGCGGGAGCCGCGGAGGCGGCGCGCCCGGAGCGGCTGCGCTAACGTGGCGGGCGCCGATCCACCCGGGGGCCGACCGCCCCTGGGCCGGCTTCCGCGGCACCGCGGCGGAGGCCTGCCGCGACGTACCGGGGCCCACCCGCAGCCCCTTCGCAGACCCGGGGAGAACGTGAGCGCGCACCACGCCGAGCAGCACCTCACCGCCAGGGAGCGCAACGAGCGGCGGCGGCGGGGGCGGATCACCCGGGCGGCGGCCGCGCTCGCCGCCCGCGGCGGCCTGGAGAGCGTGCACATGCGCGACGTGGCCGAGCGGGCCGACGTCGCGCTGGCCACGCTCTACCGCTACTACCCGTCCAAGACGCACCTGATGGTCGCGGTGCTGGCCGGGGAGATCGCCTCCCTGGACGCCTCGATCCGGCGGCGCCCGCTGCTGGGGGACCGCCCCGGGGAGCGCGCCGCGGGCGTCCTGGTCCGCACCGCCCGGTGGATCCTGCGCGAGCCCGAGCTCGCCGACGCGATGCTGCGCGCCGCGAACTCGGCCGACGCCTCGGTGGTGGACTGGCGCTCCGCCGTCCAGGACCGGCTCACCTCGGTGGTGCTTTACAGCGCCTACGGGCCGGAGACCGCCGAGGCGCCCTCGGAGCGGGCCCGGCTGCTCGCCCGCGCCCTGCACGAGGTCTGGACCCAGGAGCTGGTCCTGCTGCTGCACGGGTCGACCACGCTGGAGGACCTGGAGCGCACCATCGCCGAGGTGGCGCCGCGGCTGCTCGACGACGGCCCGGCCGGGGACTGAGCGGCGCCGCGCCCCGGCCCCTCTCCGCGCGGGCCCCGGCATGCCTCCGGGCGGGTTCCGCCGGGTCGGGCGGTGCCCGGGAGCGCTCTCCGGGGGCGGCCTCCCGCCCCTCGTGCTCCCTGCCCGGGGGACGGGGCGGAGACACCTCGGCGACCGCCGGCCCCGGCCCTCCTCCCCTCCACCGGACCGGCGCCCCGGCGGCGGCCCGGACCCGGCCGAGGCTGCGGGGCCGGGTGCGGAGGGGCGACGCGGAGGCCGGCCGGTCGGGAGGCGGTACGGCCGGGGTCCGGTCAGCGGTCCGCGGCGGGGGCGCGGCGGTCCGGGACGCCGCCGGACTGCAGCAGCGCCGCCGCCACGATGTCCAGCGCCTCCTTGCGCTGCAGGCCGAGCCGGGAGACGACGTCGGCGTAGGCGCGGGCCGCGGTGACCGCCTCCGCGCGCTGGTCGTCGCCGCCGGCGGCGACGAAGGTGCCGGAGCGGCCCCGGGTCTCCAGTACGCCGGCCTGCTCCAGTTCCCGGTAGGCCCTCGCCACGGTGTTCACCGCGACCGACAGGTGCCCGGCCAGGGCGCGCACGGTGGGCAGCTTGTAGCCGACCGGGATCTCCCCCTCGGCCGCGGCGTTGGCGACCGCGGAGCGGATCTGCTCGTAGGGGGGCACCTTGGACTCTGGGTCGATGCGGATGAAATCGGGCCCGTCGGTCGCCACTGTCGGTCCTGCCGTCGTCGGTCCGCCCCCGCGCGTCCGCGGGGCTTGCGCGGCCGGCCGCCGGATGAGGGCGGTTCGGCCGGGGCGCGGCACCGGGCCGGCCCCTCCCCTAGATCCTGCCATCGCGGGGAGGGGCGCGCATCCTCAGACCCCGGCGGGGCGGCGCGGAACCCGCTGCACGCCGTGCAGGCGGTGCGTCTCCCTCGCGGTGAGCAGCAGCTCGGCGCGCTCGGTGGCGGCGCGCACATCGGGGCGGGCCAGGCGCTTGCGCCGGTAGATCCGGTCGGTGTAGCCGCGCGCCCCGACCAGCAGCCGCTCCTCGGCGTAGGCGGCGCGCATCGCGGCGGTGAGCGCCGCGTCCAGCGCGGTGCCGAGCCGGTTCAGCTCCTCGGCCCCCGCCCCGGCGCCCTGCGCCGCGGCCAGCGCCCGCTCGGCCGCGGCCACCTCCGCCAGCAGCGCGGGCAGGCGCTCGGCGCTGCGCTCGTCCTCCTCGCGGCGGCGCCGCAGGTTCTCATCGCCCTTGCGGCCGATCGGTCCCCAACCCACTCCGGGCTCCTCACTCTCGTTCGCGCTCGGCGCTCCCGCGGTGCTTCCGCGGCGTTCCCAGACGGCGGACGCCCCAACCCTAGTGTGCCCGGCGTCACTTCGGGTAGGGCGGGCGGTCACCCGGAACCGGTGGCGAACCTTACGGCGTATGCCTAGGCTGATCGCTTGTGAGCCGTAACAACGCAGGTCTGAGCACCGACCGGATCATCATCGAGGCCCTCCGCATCATCGACGGGCAGGGGCTGCGCCGCCTGACCATGCGCCGCCTCGGCGACGCGCTGGAAGTGGAGGCGATGGCGGTCTACCACCACTTCCCGCTCGGCAAGGAGCAGCTGTTCGATGCGATCGCCGCCTACATCATCGACCTGGACCGCCCCGCCCCCGATGAGGAGGCCGCCGCGGAGCAGGGCGGGGAAGAAGGGGACCCGGAGGACCCCGGGGACCCCGGGGAGCGCGGGGAGGAGCCGGAGGACATCCCCTGGGACGAGCGGCTGCGGGCCTGGGCGCACCGCTACCGGTCCGCCCTGCTCCGCCACTCCGGCGCGCTGCAGCTGCTGATCAACCGCCGGCCGGACACCGTGCCCGCGCTGCGCTCCACCGAGCTGCTCTACGGCGCCTTCGCCGAGGCGGGCCTGGACGGCGGCTCGGTGGTCTCCGCCGCCGCGGCCTTCGAGTCCTACGTCACCGGCGCGGTGGTCCGCGAGGTCCGCTCCCGCGGCCTGGAGAGCCCTTCGCCCGCCGTTCTGGACGGCCGGTTCCCCACCGTCACCGCGCTCCGCGACGTCCCCGTCGACCACGCCCGCCAGTTCGACGAGGGCCTGGAGGCGCTGATCGCCGCCCTGGTCCCGGTCCACGCCTAGCGCCCCAAGGCCGGTCCGGGCGGTCAGCCGCCGTGCAGGCCGGGGCTCTCCTGGGCGACGATCGCGGCCTGCACCCGGCTGCGCAGGTCCAGCTTGGTGAGGATCCGGCTGACGTGGGTCTTGGTGGTGGTCTCGGTGATGCCCAGTCTGCGGGCGATCTGCCGGTTGGACAGGCCCTCGCCGATGCAGGCCAGCACCTCGCGCTCGCGGGCGGTGAGGCCGGCGAGGGCCTCCGCGGCCACCCGGGGCCGCTCCGGTGCGGCCTGCGGCCCGGGGCCGGCGAACTCGGCGATGAGCCGCCTGGTCACCGCCGGGGCGATCATCCCGTCGCCCCGGGCGACCACCCGGACCGCCTCGATCAGCGCGTCGGCCTCGATGTTCTTCAGCAGGAACCCGGCGGCCCCGGCGCGCAGCGCGCCGAACACGTACTCGTCCAGGTCGAAGGTGGTCAGCACGAGCACATCGGTGGAGGCGCCGGCCAGTTCCCGGGCGGCGGCGATGCCGTCCTTGCGGGGCATCCGCACGTCCATCAGCACCACGTCGGGGCGGGTGCGGCGGACCGCCGCGACCGCCTCCTCGCCGTCCCCGGCCTCGGCCACCACCTCGATGTCGGGGGCGCCTTCGAGGATCATCACCAGCCCCGAGCGGACCGCCCACTGGTCCTCCGCCACCACGACCCTGATCATCGGCCCGCCTCCGCTCCGCCGCCCTGCCCGCCGGTTCCGCCGCCGCTCTCCCCGCCGCCGCACGGCAGCTCGACCCGGACCCGCCACGTCCCGCCGCCGGCCGGCCCGGCGGAGAAGTCGCCGCCCAGCAGCACGGCGCGCTCCCGCATGCCGACCAGCCCGACCCCGGCGCCGCCGCCGTCCCAGCGCTCCCCCGGGTCCCCGGTGACCGGGTTGTCCACCTGCACCACCAGCCGGTCCGGGGCCGCGCCCGGCGCCGGCGGGTACTCCACCGCCACGCCGGCCCGGGCCGGCTCCGCGTAGCGCAGCGCGTTGGTCAGCGCCTCCTGGACGACCCGGTAGGCGGCCGCCTCGACCTGGGCCGGCAGTTCGCGGGGGGTTCCGCGCACCTCCGCCTCCACCTCCAGGCCCGCCTCGCGCGCGCTGCGCACCAGCAGGTCGGTCTCGCTGAGCCGGGGCGCCGCGGGGTCGGCCCCGCCGCTTCCGGCCCGCAGCACGCCGATCATCCGGCGCATCTCCTCCAGCCCCTGCACGCTGTTGTCCCGGACGACCTCCAGTACCCGCCGGGTCCGCTCCGGGTCGAGGTCCCGGCGGGAGAGCGCCGCGGTGGACTGCACCGCGACGGCGCTGAGGTGGTTGGCGATGACGTCGTGCAGCTCCCGGGCGACCCGGCCGCGCTCCTCGGTGATCGCGTTGGCGCGGTCCAGCTCGGCCAGGCGCACCCGCTGCTCGGCCTGGGCGCGGAGCAGCTCGGCCCGCTCCCGGTGCTCGCGCACGGTCAGCCCGGTGATCATCGGGGTGACGAAGAGCAGCGAGAACAGGCCGACCCCCTGGAGGAAGCCGGCCAGGCCGCCGTCGGTCAGGAAGAACATGGCCCAGGCGAGCAGCCCCAGGGCGGCGGCGGAGAGCAGCCCGACGCCCGACGCGGCGGTCCACATGGTGCGCCGGCTCCCCAGCGCGCACGCGGCGTAGAGCAGGTCGCCGAAGCTCAGCAGCACCCCGCTGGAGGGCCCGAACCACACGTCCACCGCGAGCACGGCGAACCCGCAGACCAGGGCCGCGCCGGGCCGGGTCCGGCGGACCATGACCAGCAGGCAGATCGCGGTGAGCGTGCCGACGAGGACGGCCGGCTCGGTGTTGGGCCGCTCGATGTAGAGGTTCACCCGGATGAGCAGCAGCCCCAGGGCGAACTGGCCGCACGCCCAGAGCAGGCTGCCGAGGTAGAGCCGGCCGCCGAGCAGCCTGCGGTCGGGGTCGAGGGGGCCGCGGATCGTTCTCACGGCTCCTATCCCAGCACGTCCGCGCCGCGGGCGCGTACTCCGAAGGTCGTACGCCGATCTCCCCGCCTCCGCCGATGACCGCGCCGGGCCCGCGCGGGAGGATCGCGGTGATCCGGTCCCCGGGTCCTTGGCGAGAGACGTGCAGGAGGCGCTTCCCGATGATCGTGGCCTTCATCCTGGCCTGCGAGGTCCTGTTCTGGGTCCTGGTGCTGGGCGGGCTGGCCGTCCGCTACCTGCTGCGGATGCCCAGGACCAGCACCGCGCTGCTGCTCTCGGTCCCGGTGCTGGACGTGGTGCTGCTGGGCGCGATCGCCCTGCACCTGGCCGGCGGCGGCACCGCCGAGTTCGGCCACGGGCTGGGCGCGCTGTACCTCGGCTTCACCGTGGCCTTCGGCCACACCGTCATCCGCTGGGCGGACGTCCGGTTCGCGCACCGCTTCGCGGGCGGCCCGCCGCCAGCCCGGCCGCCGAGGAAGGGCGCCCCCGCGATCCGCCGCGAGGCGCTCGGCTGGCTGCAGACCACCCTGGCCTGCGCCATCGGCGCCGCCGTGCTGGTCGGGCTGATCCTGTTCACCGGGGACCCGGAGCGCACCGCCGTGCTGAACGGCTACTTCACCCCGCTGGGGATCGTCATGTTCTGGAACACGGTGATCGCGGCGTGGGGGATCCTGTCCGCCCTGACCGGCGGGGACGGGGAGGAGGCCCGGGAGCGGCCGGTACCGGTCTCCGCGGCGGCGGCCCCCGCGGGCCCCGGGGCGCCGGCGCCGGAACCGGCCGCGGCCCGTCCCGGCGCCCCCGGGAACGGCGTCTCCGGGAACGGCGCCCCCGAGCGCGGTGCCGGGCGCCGGGGGTCGACCACGGCGCTGTGGGCGGGAGGCGTGCTGCTCACCGTCGCCGTCCTCTCCCTCGGCGCGCAGTACCTGCCCGCGCTGTTCACCGGCGCGGCGTTCGACCCGCCCCGGGCGTTCCAGCTGGTCCAGGCCGGCGTCGGGGCGGCGCTGCTCGCCTGGGGGCTGACCGGCCGCCGAGCGGGCTGACCCGGGGGCCCGGTGATCTCGGCGCTGCGGCCCTGCCGGAACGCTCCGGCAGGGCCGCAGCGCCGAGATCACCGGAAGGAGAGAGGGGCGCCGCGCGGACCGGTCCGCGCGGCGCCCCTCTCTCCGTTCTCCGCGGTTCCGTGTGCTTCTCCGCGGCCGGTCCTCCCCGGTGCCGGTCAGGCCGCCGCGGACTTCTCGGCCCGGAGCCGGATCCGCTCCGCGCGGTGGGCCCGCGCCTCGTCGGGGTCGAGCACCGGCGCGGCGTTCAGCAGCGAGCGGGTGTACTCGTCCCGCGGGGACTCGTACACGCTGTCGCTGTCGCTCATCTCCACGATCTCGCCCTTGCGCATCACCGCGACCCGGTCGCTGACCTGGCGGACCACCGCGAGGTCGTGGGCGACGAAGATGTAGGTGAGGTCGAAGTCGTCCTGCAGCTCCGACAGCAGGCGCAGCACCTGGTCCTGGGTGGAGACGTCCAGCGCGGAGACCGGCTCGTCGCAGATGACCAGCTTGGGGCGGAGGATCAGCGCGCGGGCGATCGCGATGCGCTGGCGCTGGCCGCCGGAGAAGGCGTGCGGGAAGCGGTTGTAGTGCCGCGGCTCCAGCCCGACCCGCTCCAGCAGCTCCTGCACCCGCTGCTTGATCTGCTTGGTGTCCTTCTCGCCCTGCACCCGCAGCGCGGTCCCGATGGAGTCGCCGATGGTGACCCGGGGGTTGAGCGAGGAGTAGGGGTTCTGGAAGACCATCTGCACGTCCCGGCGGAGCGGCCGGAGCCGCCGCTCGGAGATCCGGGTGATGTCGCGGCCCTCGAAGACGACCTTGCCCGAGGTGGGCTGGAGCAGCCGCATCACCATCCGGGACAGGGTGGACTTGCCCGACCCGGACTCGCCCACGATGCCGAGCGTCTCGCCCTTGTACAGCTCGAAGGAGGCGTCCTTGACCGCGTAGAAGTCCGAGGCGCGGCCGAACGCGCCGCCGCGGACCTTGAACTTCATCACCAGGTCCTCGGCCTTGAGCAGCGGCTGGTCCGGGGTCCACGCGCCGTCCGCTTCCGGGCTCGGCGCGGAGCCGGTGCGCGCCGGCGCCCCGGCCGCCTTCTCCTCCCGCTTCTCCGCGGCCCCGTCCTCGGCCGGGAGCTCCCGCCCCTCGGCCTTGGCCCGGTCGGCGCGGACCTCGGCGCGGCGCTGGGCGCGCGAGACCTCGACCCGGGGCACCGCGGCGAGCAGTGCCCGGGTGTAGGGGTGCTCGGGCTCGGAGAGCACCTGGCGGACGCCGCCGTGCTCGACCGCCTTGCCCTTCTGCATCACCAGGACCTCGTCGACCGAGCCGGCCACCACCGCGAGGTCGTGGCTGACCAGGATGAGCGACATGTTCAGGTCGCGGCGGAGGTCGTCGAGGAGGTCGAGGATCTGCGCCTGCACGGTGACGTCCAGGGCGGTGGTCGGCTCGTCGGCCAGCAGCACCGTCGGGTCGCACATCAGCGCCATCGCGATGACCACGCGCTGGCGCATGCCGCCGGAGAACTCGTGCGGGTAGGAGTTGATCCGGCGGGCCGGCTCGGGGATGCCCACCCGGTCCAGCGACTCGACGGCGCGCTTCTTCGCCTCGGCCTTGGCGGCCTTGGGGTTGTGCGTCCGGTACGCCTCGATGAGCTGGTCGCCGATGGTGTACTGCGGGTGCAGCGAGGACATCGGGTCCTGGAAGACCATCGCGATCTCGTTGCCGCGCATCTGCCGGATCCGGTCGTTGGACGCGGTGACGATGTCGGTGCCCGCCACCGAGATCTCGCCGGTGATCCGGGCCTTGGTGCCGCGGTGCAGGCCCATCAGCGCCAGCGAGGTCGCGCTCTTGCCGGACCCGGACTCGCCGACGATGCCCAGCGCGCCCCCGCGGGCCACCTCGAAGGAGAGCCCGTCGACGGCGTGGACGTCGCCGTCCATCGTCGGAAAGGTGATGCAGAGGTCCTGGACACGGACCGCCGCGTCGGCGGAGCCCTGCCCGTTTCCGGGGGTCGTCATTACCGGTTCTTCCTTCGGCTCGGGCCCCCGGCCGCCTGCCGCGGCTCGGGGAGCGGGAGAACTGCTCGTTGGCGGATGGGCCGGCCGCCCCGGGCGGGGCGGCCGGGCCCGGTCAGCCGGCCACCCGCACCCGGGGGTCGACCCAGGCGTAGAGCAAGTCGACGATGAGGTTGCAGACCACCACGAAGAAGGCGCCGAGGAGGGTGACGCCGAGGATCACCGGGAGGTCCTGGGAGATGATGGCCTGCACCGCGTAGCGGCCGATGCCGTTGAGCGAGTAGACCTGCTCGGTGAGGACCGCTCCGCCCAGCACCAGGCCGATGTCGAGGCCGAAGATGGTGACGATGGGGGTGAGCGTGGGGCGCAGGCCGTGCTTGAGGATGACCTTGCGCTCCGGCAGCCCCTTGGCCCGGGCGGTGCGGATGTAGTCCTCGCCCATGGTCTCCAGCATGCCCGCGCGGGTCTGCCGCGCGTACTGGGCGGCGTGCAGGAAGGCCAGGGTGAGCCAGGGCAGGATCATCCCGGTCATCCAGGCGACGGGGTCCTCGGCCAGCGGGGTGTAGCGCGGGGTCTCGAAGATGTCCCAGGCGTGCACCAGGAAGGCCAGCATGAGCAGGCCGGTGAAGAAGACCGGGAGGGAGACGCCGGCCAGGGCGACGCCCATCGCCAGGCGGTCGAAGATGCTGCCCTTCTTGATCGCGGAGATCACGCCGACCGCGACGCCGCCGATCAGCCAGATCACGCCGGCGCCCAGGCCCAGCGAGAAGGTGATCGGGAGCCGGGCCATGAGCTCCGGGAAGACCTCGGTGTAGTTCTGGAAGGAGTACCCGAAGCAGGGGGCGGAGCAGACGACCTCGCGGCCGCCGAAGCTGTAGGTCGCCCCGACGAAGATGCCCTTGACGAACTCCCAGAACTGCAGCGCGACCGGTTGGTCGAGGTTCAGCCGGTCGATGGTGGCCTCGATGGCCTCCGCGGTGGGCGCCTTCCCGACGTACATGGTCGCCAGCTGCTGCACGGTCTGGCCCGCCATGCGGGGGACCACGTAGAAGATCATGAAGGTCACCAGGGTCACGATGGCCAGCAGGAGGACGCCGGCGCCCAGGCGACGAAGAATGTATGTGACCAACGTGTCCGGCCGGGGAGGCCGGCCGGGCCCGATCCGGGCCCGGCCGCCCCCGCGGCCTTCACCTGCCTAACTCTCGGCTCGAAGGGTCAGGGGGTATGCCACCGTCAGGATCCGGTGGTCCCCAGCGTCATGTAGTCGTACATCGAGTAGCCCTGGCTGAAGTGGACGTTCGTCAGGTTGTCCGGGCGGTACAGCACGGACTTCTCGAAGACGATGGGCAGGATCGCGCCGGTCTCCATGATCCGGCGGTCGATGTCGGAGTAGAGCCGGGCCTGCTCGTCGGCGTCCTCGGTGCGGACGGCCTCGTCGAGCATCTCGTTGATCTCCTTGTCGTCCAGCTCGGAGATGTTGGAGTTGCCCGCCTTCTTGATGTTGTCGCCGTGCGCGATGTAGCTGAGGAAGCCGTAGCCGGTCGGCCAGTCCGGGATCCACCCGTAGATGTTCAGGCCGAGCTCGTTGTCGTGCACGAAGTCAGGGGAGCCGGCCTGGGTGTTGGTGAAGGTGTCCGAGGGGAACTGCTTGATCTCCACCTCGATGCCGACCCGGCCCAGGCTCTGCTGGACGGCCTCGGCGGCGGCGACCTCGGTCGGGCGGTCGGCGCGGACGCCGAGGTTGGTGCTGAAGCCGTCCTCCTCGCCGCACTCCTTCAGCTTCTCCTCGGCCTTGTCCAGGTCGCCCTTGTCGTCCTTGGACGGGTACAGGTCGAGGTCCGGGTCGTGCCCGGCGATCTGCGGCGGGATGACGTCGTTGGGGATCTCGCCGCCGGCGGCGCCGCCCCAGGCGCGCTGCATCGAGTCGTGGTCGGCGGCGTACATGATCGCCTGCCGGCAGGCCTCGTCGTCCAGCGGCTCGACCACGGTGTTGACGGCCACGTACCGCAGCGACCCGTTCTCCGGGTTGTCGAGGTTGGCCTTGTCGTCCTCGTTGCTGAGGACCTCGCCCTTCTTGGCCGGGCCCAGGCCGTTGCCGCCGAGGTCGACGTCGAGCTCGCCGTTGATCAGGCGCTGGTCGATCTCGTTCTGGTCGACGCCCTCCTGGACCGTGATCTTGTCCGGCAGCGCCTTGCGGATCGGGTCGGAGTCGGCGCTCCACTCCTCGTTGCGGACCAGGGTCAGGCCGTTGCCCGGGGTCCACTTGCCGTCGAACTTGTACGGGCCGGAGGAGACCACCTGCTCCTGGTACTGCTGGCCCTTGTCCGCCTCAGCGGGGACCGGGGCGGTCTGCGGCTGGAGCAGGACGTAGGGGAAGTCGGCGAACGGCTCCTTGAGGTGGAACACGATCGTCTTCTCGTCCGGCGTCTCGATGCCGTCGAAGCCGGCCAGCGGGTCGGAGGGGTTGGCGTTGACGCCCTCGTAGTCGTCGCTGTCGGCGAGCAGCTCCTTGAAGTAGCGCGGGCCGTTGGGCAGCGCGTCGTCGCCGTAGTTGCTGCGCGCGATGGCGTACTTGATGTCCTCGGTGACGATCGGCGAGCCGTCCTCGTAGGTGAGGCCGTCGCGCAGGGTCAGCGTGTAGCTCTTGCCGTCGTCGCTGATCTTCGGCATGTCGGTGGCCATGTCCGGCACCGGCTCGGTGGACTTCTCACCGACCTCGGGGCTGTAGGTCAGCAGGGTGCGGGCGTAGTACCGGCTGAAGTTCCAGACGTAGCCGTAGTAGGTGTTGCCCGGGTCGGTGCTCTCGATGTTGGCCGAGATGGCGTAGCGGAGCGTGCCGCCCTTCTCGTCCGAGGCGTTGACCACTTCGGTGGTGCCCTGGTCGAAGCTGCCGGCCGCGTCCCCGCCGCCGGTGCCGCCGCCCCCGCCGCAGGCGCTCAGGAACAGGGCCGAGGTGACGCCCAGCGCGGCCAGTCCCAGTGCTCGTTTACTCAAATTCCTTGCCTTTCTCGTTGCCGCGTGCCCATCGCCGTGCCCGGACGCCTCCGCGACCGAGCCGAGCTCATCGCTCAGTCGGAGGAGCGGGGGTCGAAGGCGTCCCGCAGTCCGTCACCGAAGAGGTTGAACGCCAGGACCGTGATGAAGATGGCCAGGCCGGGGATGATCACGTAATGGGGCGACGTGGTGTAGTAGTCCAGCGAGTTGGACAGCATGCCGCCCCAGCTCGGGGTGGGGGGATTGATGCCGACACCCAGGAAGGAGAGTGAGGCCTCGAAGATGATGTTGGTCGGGATGAGCAGCGTCGAGTAGACGAGGATGGGCGTGACGAGGTTCGGAAGCAGCTCGCGGAAGAGGATGTGGCCGTTGCCGGCCCCCAGGCTCCGGGCCGCCTCGACGAACTCGCGCTCCTTGAGGGTGAGCGTCTGCCCGCGGACGATGCGCCCGATGTAAGGCCAGTTGAAGAAGCCGATGATGAAGATCAGCAGGGCCACCCTGAGGCCGTTGCCCTGGAGGCCGAAGGCGCCGTCGGGGATGACGCCGGCCAGCGCGATGGCGAACAGCAGCAGCGGGAAGGCCAGGAAGATGTCCATCGCCCGGCTGATCACGGTGTCGACCCAGCCGCCGAAGTAGCCGGCGACGATGCCGAGCACGGTGCCGATGACCACGCAGAGCACGGTGGCGCCGAAGGCCACCAGCAGGGAGATCTGCGCGCCGTAGACGATGCGGCTGAACATGTCCCGCCCGGTGACCGGCTCCAGGCCCAGCAGGTGGGTCCAGGACATGCCGCCCCAGGGGTCGATCCCGGAGGTGGGATTGGCCGGGTCGTTCAGGGCGCCGCCGGTCAGCGGGTCCATCAGGTCCTGGTGGAACTCGTTCGGCGGGAACCCGAAGAGGCGGGTCAGCAGCGGGGCCAGCAGGGCCATCGCGATGAGCAGCACCACGACGACGGCGCCGGCCATGGCGACCTTGTCCCGGCGGAAGCGCTGCCAGGCGATCTGGCGGAGCGACCGCTCGGCGGCCACCCATCCCTCTTTGGCAGGGCCGGTGTCCTCTACCTGGTCGGGTGCGTGCGAAGGCGCGCTCATGGCACCACTACTCCCCCACTACTCCGCTTGTGTCGCGGTCCTGGCTCCGGCCCGGAGAGCCGGTGGCCTTCCGCCGTACCGGCCTGTGGGCCGGCTCGTTCGGACCGGCCGGATCCGTCCACGGGGTTATGCCCCGCCTCGGGACCTGCCAGCGCAGCCGACTTAACACCAAAACTCGACGTGGCTAACAGGATTCGTGCAGCTCAGTATGCACGGCGATCAATGTACGCCAGCTCACATGTCGTAACGTCCAATTCCTGACGTTGTGGCTGAATCGTGACGACTATCCGATGGATCCGTCATGTCACGAATAACGTCCGCTCGATCACCCATCGTCACCGAGTCTGCCTGAACAGGGGCGGTCGACCGGCAAGGCGCGCCTTTCGGCGCTCTTGCCGCCGCCTTGACCGACATAATACGCCCATAAAAGGCACAAACCAGCCCTTTTCAGACATAAGAAAACGCCCCGTTTCCCGCGGGGCGGGAAGGGGCGGTTCCGGGGGCGGCCCCGCGGCCGCGACAGGCGGGCCGCGGGGCGCCGTTCAGCCCGGCTTACCGGGTCCGTTGCGCAGGTCACGCCGGCTCCGGGCCGGCGGGCGGCCGCGGCGCCGGCGGGCGCTCACTCGATCCCGTGCTTGCGGAGCAGGTCCTCGATGTCGCCGAGGTCGTCGTCGCCCCCGGCGGGCTCGGCCTTCTTCCGGGCCTTCTGCCCGCTCCCGGCCTTCGGCTGCGGAGCGGTCGGCGCCGGCCCCGCGATCCCCTCGGCCTGCCCGGCCCCTGCGGCCTCGGACCGGCCCGCGGCCTTGGCCCCGCGCACGCCCATCCCCCGGGCGCGCATGAAGCCCGAGGCCACGAAGAGCACCGCGGCGATGCCCGCGACCACCACCCCGGCCCAGACCATCGGGTTGAACAGCAGCCCGGCGAGGATCCCGGCGATGTCGGCGACCGCCCGCCACAGCGTGGCCATCAGCCCCAGCAGCCCCGCGGCGAGCGGGACCAGCGACCAGGCCACCCCGCGCAGGCCGGCCGCGGCGCCGCGGCGGCGCCACACCAGCCACGAGATCAGCAGCCCCACGATGGTGATGGCCGCTCCGAGCATCGGACCCGCGATCGGCAATGTCTCCGGCATGGCTCCAGTCTCGCATTCCGCCCGTCCGCGCACATCCGGCCGTTCCCCTAGGGCATCGGCCGGGGCCGGCGCGGGCGGGCCCGGCGCCCTGCCGGGCCCGCCCGCGCCGCCGCCCCCGGGTCACTCCCGGGCGGTGGTGCCCAGCGCCATGTAGTCGTACATCTTCCAGCTCGGGTTGAAGTAGACGTTGGTCAGCGTCTCCGGCCGGTAGAGCACCGCCTTGCTGTACACCATCGGCACGATCACGGCCTGCTCCATGGCCAGCCGGTCGATCTCGGCGGCCATCTCGTCCCGCTCGGCCTCGTCCTCCACGCTGACGATCTCGTCGAAGAGGCCGTTGATCTCCTCGTCGTCCAGTTCCGCCAGGTTGGAGTTGCCGGCGTCCTTGATCGCGTCGCCGTCCAGGATCTGGCTCATGTAGCCGAAGCCGGTATTCCAGTCCGGCAGCCAGCCGTAGATCATCAGCGCCATCTTGTTCTCGTGCACGAAGCTCGGCGAGCCGGCCTGGGTGTTGGTGAAGGTGTCCGAGGGGAACTGCTCGATCCGCACCTCGATGCCGGCCCGGCCCAGCGCCTGCTGGATCGCCTCGGCCGCGGAGACCTCCGCCGGGCGGTCGGCGCGGACGCCCAGCTTGGTGGTGACGCCGCCCTCCTCGCCGCACTCCTCCAGCTTCTCCTCGGCCTTGGCCGGGTCGCCCTCCTCCTTCTCCGGGTCGGCGGCGGGGTAGACGTCGCTCTCCGGGTCGTGGCCCGGGACGCTCGGGGGCAGGATGGTGTGCGCGGGGTCGCCGCCGGCCGCGCCGCCCCAGGCCCGCTGCACCGCGTTGCGGTTGAGCGCGTACTGCACGGCCTGCCGGCACTCCAGCTCGTCGAACGGCTCCACCTCGGTGTTGACCGCGAGGAAGTAGTGGCCGCCGTTGAGCGGGTTGTCCAGGAAGGGGCGGACGTCCTCGTCCTGGAGGACCTCGCCCTTCTTCGCCGGGCCCAGGCCGACGCCGCCGAGGTCGACGTCGAGCTCGCCGTTGATCAGCCGCTGGTCGATCTCGTTCTGGTCCACGCCCTCCTCGACCGTGATCCTGTCCGGCAGCGCCTTGCGGATCGGGTCGCTCTCCGGGTCCCACTCCTCGTTGCGGACCAGGGTCAGCCCGTTGCCCGGGGTCCACTCCCCCTCGAACCTGTACGGGCCGGAGGAGACCACCCTGGCCTGGTACCGCTCGCCCTTGTCCGCCTCGGCCGGGACCGGCGCGCTCTGCGGCTGGACCAGCACGTACGGGAAGTCGTAGAACGGCCTCTTCAGGTGGAAGACCAGGGTGCGGTCGTCCGGGGTCTCGACGCCGCCGAAGCCCTCCAGCGGATCCTCGGCCCCGGTGTAGGGGCCCTCGTAGCCGTCGCTGTCGGCCAGGTGGTCCTTGTAGTACTTCGGGCCGTTGGGCAGGGCATCCGGGCCGAAGTTGCTCCGCGCGATCGCGTACTCGATGTCCTCGGCGACGATCGGCGAGCCGTCCTCGTACTTCAGCCCCTCCTTGAGCCTGACCGTGTAGGTCTCGCCGTCCTCGCTCACCTCGGGCTCGCCCTCGGCCAGGTCGGGGACGACCTCGCGGCCCTCCTCGCCGGGCGCCGTCCGGTAGGTGTAGAGGGTCCGGGCGTAGTACCGGCTGAAGTTCCAAATGTTGCCGTAGTAGGCGTTGCCCGGGTCGGTGCTCTCCATGTTGGCCGTGATGGCGTAGCGGAGCGTGCCGCCCTTCTCCTCGGAGGGGTTGACCACTTCGGTGGTCCCCTGGTCGAACTCGGTGTCGGCGCCCCCGCCGCCGCCACCGCCCCCGCAGGCGGACAGCAGGAGGGCGGCCGCCGTCGCGACCGCCGTGGCGCGCAGAGCTGAGCCTCTCAATGTCGAGCCTCTCATCAGCACTTCTCGGAAGCATCACCCGCGTCGCCCCGTCACCCCCCGGGTTACGACGATCAGGGCCGATGTCTCGCCGCTGATGCACGTGGCGGCCAATCTAAGAGCGGTTCCGTAACGATTCGTCCAAGCTCCGGTAACCAATGCGCGCCGAAAAGGCCCCGGGAGCGCGGAGGCCCGGGGGCGGTGCACCGCCCCCGGGCTCATTCAGCCGCTGCGACCTGGGAGTCCGCTACTCCCCGGAGGTCCCCAGCGCCATGTAGTCGTACATCTTCCAGCTCGGGTTGAAGTAGGCGTTGGTCAGCGTCTCCGGCCGGTAGAGCACGGCCTTGTGGTAGACCATCGGGACGATCACGGCCTGCTCCATGGCCAGCCGGTCGATCTCGGTGTAGGTCTTGTTCCGCTCTTCCTCGTCCTCGATCCCGACGACCTCGTCGAAGAGCTTGTTGATCTCCTTGTCGTCCAGCTCGGAGATGTTGGAGTTGCCGGCCTCCTTGATGGCGTCGCCGTCCAGGATCTGGCTCATGTAGCCGTAGCCGGTGTTCCAGTCGGGCATCCAGCCGTAGATGTTCAGCGCCATCTCGTTGTCGTGCACGAAGTCGGGCGAACCGGCCTGGGTGTTGGTGAAGGTGTCGGACGGGAACTGCTCGATCTGCACCTCGATGCCGGCCCGGCCCAGGCCCTGCTGGATCGCCTCGGCCGCGGAGACCTCCGCCGGGCGGTCGGCGCGGACGCCCAGCTTGGCCTTGACGCCGCCCTCCTCGCCGCAGTCGGCGAGCAGCTCCTCGGCCTTGGCCGGGTCGCCCTCGTTCTTCTCCGGGTCGGCGGCGGGGTAGATGTCGCTCTCCGCGTCGTGGCCCGGGACGACCGGGGGCAGGATGGTGTTGGCCGGGTCGCCGCCGGCCGCGCCGCCCCAGGCGCGGTGCACCGCGTTGCGGTTGAGCGCGTACTGGACGGCCTGCCGGCACTCCAGCTTGTCGAACGGCTCCACCTTGGTGTTGACCGTCAGGTAGTAGTGCGCGCCGTTCTGCGGGTTGTCCAGCATCCGCTTGGCGTCCTCGTCCTGGAGGACCTCGCCCTTCTTCGCCGGGCCCAGGCCGGTGCCGGCCAGGTCGACGTCGAGCTCGCCGTTCATCAGGCGCTGGTCGATCTCGTTCTGGTCGACGCCCTCTTCAACGGTGATCTTGTCCGGGAGCGCCTTGCGGATCGGGTCGGTCTCCGGGTCCCACTCGTCGTTGCGGACCAGGGTCAGGCCGTTGCCCGGGGTCCACTTGCCGTCGAACTTGTACGGGCCGGAGGAGAGCACCTGCTCCTGGTACTGCTCGCCCTTGTCCTTGTCCGCGGGCACCGGCGCGCTCTGCGGCTGGACCAGCACGTACGGGAAGTCGTAGAAGGCGCCCTTGAGCTTGAAGACCAGGGTGCGGTCGTCCGGGGTCTCGATGCCGCCGAAGCCCTTGAGCGGGTCGTCGGTGTCCTCGTAGGGGCCCTCGTAGTCGTCGCTCTCGGCGAGGTGCTCCTTGTAGTACTTCGGGCCGTTCGGCAGGGCGTCCGGGCCGAAGTTGCTCCGCGCGATGGCGTACTTGATGTCCTCGGCGACGATCGGCGACCCGTCCTCGTACTTCAGCCCCTCCTTGAGCTTGACGGTGTAGGTCTCGCCGTCCTCGCTCACCTCGGGCTCGCCCTCGGCCAGGTCCGGCACGATGGTGCGGCCGTCCTCGCCCGGGGCGGTGTCGTAGGTGTAGAGGGTGCGGGCGTAGTACCGGCTGAAGTTCCAGACGTAGCCGTAGTAGGTGTTGCCCGGGTCGGTGCTCTCGATGTTGGCCGTGATGGCGTAGCGGAGCGTGCCGCCCTGCTCTTCAGACGCGTTGACGACCTCGGCGATCCCCTGGTCGAACTCGGTGTCCGCGGCGTCACCGCCGCCGCCACCGCCCCCGCAGGCGGACAGCAGGAGGACGGCCGCGGTCGCGACCGCCGCACCGCCCAGCGCTGAGCTTCTCAATGTTCTGCCTCTCATCAGCACTTCCGGTGGAAGCATCATCGGCGCCGACCTGCCCTCCCCGGGATCCCGACGGATGGGGTCGATGGCTCGCATCTGATGCACGTGGCGGCCAATTTAGAGCCGGTTAAGTCACGATTCATCTAAGTTGCGGTAACCAATATGATCCGAATCACCGCCGGTGCCCAGGAGTCACGCGGCCGCCACCGGGTGTGCTTCCGGAGGCGCGGGGAGAGGCGTCCCGCGCCCGCTCCTCAGCCCCGGCCGAAGTGCTCCGCGGCGGCGGCGCGCACCCAGGCCAGGTCGACGCCGTCCAGGGTGTCCAGCAGGATCAGCCCGTCGGCGGGCTCCAGCGGGACCATCATCGGGACCGCCACGGTCAGGCAGCCCGCGGCGAGCGCGGAGGCCGCGCCGGTGGGCGAGTCCTCGAAGGCGACGCAGCGGGCCGGGTCCACCCCGAGCAGCCGGGCGGCCTTGAGGTAGGGGCAGGGGTCGGGCTTGTTCCGCTCCACCTCGTCCCCGGCGACCGAGAGGTCGAAGTTCTCCAGGCCGATCGCGCCGATCGCGGTCTCGACCAGCATCCGCTCGGTGGAGGTGACCAGGGCGGACGGCACCCCGGCGGCGGCCACCTCGGTGACCAGCTCCTTGGCGCCGGGGCGGGCGGGCGCGCCCTCGGCCAGCCGGCGGCCGAACGCCTCCTGCATCCGGGAGATGATCTCCCTCGGGCCCAGCGCGCTCCCGGTGAGCTCGGCGATGTACCGGCCCACCTGCTCGGCCGCGCCGCCGACGTTGCGCCGGTGGTCCTCGGCCGTCCACACCCCGCCGAGGGCGGCGACGACCTCCGCCTCGGCCTCGCCCCACATCCCTTCGCTGTCGATGAGGGTGCCGTCCATGTCGAACAGGACCGCCTCGGGCAGGGAAGCACTGCGGGGTGGGGCCATCTCCGGTGGGGCGCCCCCCGGCGGTGCCGGCGGGCGCCCCTTCCTCCTCGTCGCCATCGGTTCGGGGCCGGCGCGCGGCGGCGCCGGCCGGGGTCACACGTTGAAGTACTTCGCCTCGGGGTGGTGCACCACGATGGCGTCGGTCGCCTGCTCCGGGACGAGCTGGAACTCCTCGGAGAGGGTCACACCGACCCGCTCCGGCTCCAGCAGCCGCATGATCTTGGCCCGGTCCTCCAGGTCGGGGCAGGCCCCGTAGCCCAGGGAGAACCGCGCGCCCCGGTAGCCCAGCTTGAAGAACTCCTCGATCTGCGCCGGGTCGTCGCCGGCGAAGCCCAGCTCGGCCCGGACCCGGGTGTGCCAGTACTCCGCGAGCGCCTCGGTGAGCTGCACCGAGAGGCCGTGCAGCTCCAGGTAGTCGCGGTAGGCGTTCTTCTCGAACAGCTCCTTGGTGGCCCGGCTGATCGCCGAGCCGACCGTGACCACCTGGAACGCGACCACGTCGGTCTCGCCGGACTCCTTGGGCCGGAAGTAGTCGGCCAGGCAGAGGTGGCGGTCGCGGCGCTGGCGCGGGAAGGTGAAGCGGGTGCGCTCCCCGCCGTTCTCGTCCAGCACGACCAGGTCGTCGCCGTCGCTGTGGCACGGGTAGTAGCCGTAGACCACCGCGGCCTCCAGCCAGCCCTCGGTCTGGATCCGGTCCAGCCACATCCGCATCCGCGGCCGGCCCTCGGTCTCGACCAGCTCCTCGTAGCTCGGGCCGTCGCCGCGGGAGCCCTTCAGCCCCCACTGCCCCATGAAGGTGGCGCGCTCGTCCAGGTAGGCGGTGTAGTCGGCGAGCGGCACGCCCTTGCTGATCCGGTCGCCCCAGAACGGCGGCTCGGGCACCGGGTTGGCGGTGGAGACGTCGCTGCGGGCCGGCATGTCCTCGGGGGCGGTGACCTTCAGCTTGGCCTTGGTCTTGACCCGCCGGGTGCGCAGCGCGGGCAGCTCCGCGCCCTTCTCGCCGCGCTTGACCGCCATGAAGGCGTCCATCAGCCGCAGGCCCTCGAAGGCGTCCTTGGCGTAGCGCACCTCGCCGCCGAACATCGAGGCGAGGTCCTCCTCCACGTAGGAGCGGGTGAGCGCGGCGCCGCCCAGCAGCACCGGGTAGCGCTCGGAGATCCCCCGGGAGTTCATCTCCTCGAGGTTCTCCTTCATGATGACGGTGGACTTCACCAGCAGGCCGGACATGCCGATGATGTCGGCCCTGTTCTCCTCGGCGGCCTCCAGGATCGCCGACACCGGCTGCTTGATGCCGATGTTGACCACGTCGTAGCCGTTGTTGGAGAGGATGATGTCGACCAGGTTCTTGCCGATGTCGTGCACGTCGCCCTTGACGGTGGCGAGCACGATCCGGCCCTTGCCGTCGTCGTCGCTCTTCTCCATGTGCGGCTCGAGGTAGGCCACCGCGGCCTTCATCACCTCGGCCGACTTGAGCACGAACGGCAGCTGCATCTGGCCGGAGCCGAACAGCTCGCCGACGACCTTCATCCCGGCCAGCAGGGTGTCGTTGACGATGGCCAGCGCGGAGCGCTCGGCCAGCGCCTCCTCCAGGTCGGCCTCCATGCCGACCAGCTCGCCGTCGATGATCCGCCGCTCCAGCCGCTCCCACAGCGGCAGCGCGGCCAGCGCCTCGGCCCTGGAGGCCTTCATCGCCTTGGCGTCGACGCCCTCGAACAGCTCCATGAACGCGGAGAGCGGGTCGAAGTCGCCCTCCCGCCGGTCGTAGATCAGGTCGAGGGCGGCCTTCCGCTGCTCCTCGGGGATCTGGTTCATCGGCAGGATCTTGGAGGCGTGCACGATCGCCGAGTCCAGCCCGGCCTCGACCGCCTCGTTGAGGTAGACCGAGTTGAGCACGATGCGCCCGGCCGGGTTGAGGCCGAAGGAGAGGTTGGACAGGCCCAGCGTGGTCTGCACCTCGGGGTAGCGCCGCTTGAGCTCGCGGATGGCGTCCAGCGTCTCGATGCCGTCCCGGCGGGTCTCCTCCTGCCCGGTGGTGATCGGGAAGGTGAGGCAGTCGATCACGATGTCGCCGGTGCGCATGCCCCAGGAGCCGGTGAGCTCGTCGATGAGCCGGGAGGCGACCCGCACCTTCCAGTCGGCGGTGCGCGCCTGGCCCTCCTCGTCGATGCAGAGCCCGACCACCGCGGCGCCGTGCTCCTCGACCAGCCGCATGATCCGGGTGAACCGGGAGTCGGGGCCGTCGCCGTCCTCGTAGTTGACCGAGTTGATCACCGCGCGGCCGCCGACCAGCTCCAGGCCGGCCTCCAGCACCTCTGGCTCGGTGGAGTCCAGCATCAGCGGCAGCGTGGAGGCGGTGGCCAGCCGGGAGGCGAGTTCGCGCATGTCCCGGGCGCCGTCCCGGCCGACGTAGTCGATGTTCAGGTCGAGCAGGTGGGCGCCGTCGCTGATCTGCTCGCGGGCGATCTCCACGCAGTCGTCGTAGCGCTCCTCGAGCATCGCCTCGCGGAACTTCTTGGAGCCGTTGGCGTTGGTCCGCTCGCCGACCGCGAGGTAGCTGGCGTCCTGGCGGAACGGCACGCTCTGGTAGAGCGAGGCGGCCGAGGGCGGGTTGGCCGGCCTGCGGTCGGCGATGCCGCGGCCCTGCACCCGCTCCACGACCTGGCGCAGGTGCTCGGGGGTGGTGCCGCAGCAGCCCCCGACCATGGAGAGGCCGAACTCGTTGGTGAAGGTGTCGTGCGCGTCGGCGAGCTCTCCCGGGCTCAGCGGGTAGACCGCGCCGTCGGTGCCGAGCTCGGGCAGGCCCGCGTTGGGCATGCAGGAGATCGGCACCCGGGAGTGCTGCGCCAGGTAGCGCAGGTGCTCGCTCATCTCGGCGGGCCCGGTGGCGCAGTTGAGCCCGATCATGTCGATGCCGAGCGGCTCCAGCGCGGTCAGCGCCGCGCCGATCTCCGAGCCCATCAGCATGGTCCCGGTGGTCTCGATGGTGACCTGGGCGATGATGGGGATGTCGGAGCCCAGGGCGGTGCGGGCCCGCTTGGCCGCGATCACCGCGGCCTTGGTCTGCAGCAGGTCCTGGCAGGTCTCGATGAGGATGGCGTCGGCGCCGCCGTCGATCAGGCCGCGGTGGCACTGCTCGTAGTAGTCGCGCAGCAGGGCGTAGGGGGCGTGCCCGAGGGAGGGCAGCTTGGTGCCGGGCCCGACCGAGCCGAGCACGTAGCGGGAGCGGCCGTCGGTGTAGGAGTCGGCGGCCTCGCGGGCCAGCCGGGCCCCGGACTCGGCGAGCTCGTAGGTGCGGTCGACGATGTCGTACTCGCCGAGGTTGCCGTAGTTCGCGCCGAAGGTGTTGGTCTCAACGCAGTCGACGCCCACGTCGAAGAAGGCGGCGTGGGTGGCGCGGACCACGTCGGGGCGGGTGACGTTGAGGATCTCGTTGCAGCCTTCGTGGCCTTGGAAGTCGTCCAGCCCGAGGTCGTGGGCCTGGAGCATGGTTCCCATCGCGCCGTCTGCGACGATGACGCGCTGAGCGAGGGCATCCCGGAAGGAGAGTCGAGAGCTCATGACCCTTCACTGTAGTCTCGGCGGTTCTCGGAATGCGCGCATGGGGGTGGCCCGGCGCAGGCCCTTCCGCGAATGCGCGGGTCGGGCGGCCGGGGACTGCGGTGTCCGATCGGCTGTGTGCGGCCGTGCTGCTGTCGCCGACGTTTCCGAGTGGCGGGGTGCGGACGCGGGCGCGACCGCTGCTGTGCACGATAGCGCACCGCGTCTCGCCACGGGAGACCGCCCCTCCCCGGGGCGCGGGGGACGCGTCCCCCGCCCGCACCCCGGAGAGGGCCCCGGGCGGGGACGCGGTCCGCAACGGCCGGGGAAAGGGAGTCCCCCCGCCGAGCAACGAACGCGTAGGGTGGACGTGTCCGCACGAGAGGAACGACGGTCCTGCCGCGGTGCGGCGGGCGAGTGAGGAGGCGGCCCGTGCCTGAGCTCGACAGGGTTCCCGAGCTCGTCGAGCCCGTCATGGTGGCCTCGTTCGAGGGCTGGAACGACGCCGGCGACGCCGCCAGCGGCGCGGTGGCCCACCTCGCGTCGATGTGGGGGGCCGAGCTGCTCGCCGAGATCGACGCGGACGACTACTACGACTTCCAGGTCTCCCGGCCGCGGATCACCGTCACCGAGGGCCGCCACCGCGGCCTGTCCTGGCCCGCGACCCGGATCTCCATCGCCCGGCCCGGGAGCGGCCCGGACGTGGTCCTGGTCAGCGGCTCGGAGCCGAACATGCGCTGGCGCGGGTTCAGCGCCGACCTGCTCGCCGCCGCCCGGGAGCTGGGCGTGCGCCGGGTGGTGCTGATGGGCGCCCTGCTCGCCGACTCCCCGCACACCCGGCCGGTCCCGGTGACCGGGGTGGCCACCCCCGAGGAGCTGGGCGCCGAGTTCGGCCTGGAGCCGACCGACTACGAGGGCCCCACCGGCATCGTCGGGGTGCTGCACGACGTCTTCGCCGCCGCCGGGATCGAGACCGTGTCGCTCTGGGCGGCGGTGCCGCACTACGTCGCCCAGCCGCCCAACCCGAAGGCCTCGCTGGCCCTGCTGCGGCGGGTGGAGGACGTCCTGGACCGCCCGGTCCCGATGGGGGAGCTGCCGGAGGACGCGCGCGCCTGGGAGCACGGCGTCGACGAGCTGGCCTCCGAGGACTCCGACATCGCCGGCTACGTGCGCAGCCTGGAGGAGGCCAAGGACGCCGCCGACCTCCCCGAGGCCAGCGGCGAGGCGATCGCCCGCGAGTTCGAGCGCTACCTCCGCCGCCGCGGCCGGGGCTAGACCGCCTGCGGGGAGGAGGGCCCTCCCGCACCGGTGGCCGAGGCGCCCGCCCTCGAGCCCGCCCTGAGCGGGCGGGAGGCGGGGCGCTCGCTCCCCGCCCGTCCCCGCGCCGGCGTGCCCCGGGAGGCCGTTCCCGCGGGCGGCGTCCTGCGGCCGGAGCGCGCGCCTCCCGGCGGCGGGCCGGCGCCCGGTTCACACCCGGATGGAGCGCCACTCCCCGGTCGCGGTCAGGACGGCCCAGGCGGCCGCGATGCGGGTCAGGCCGCGGCGGACCTCGTCCACCACGGCGGGGGCCAGCACGTCGCGGCCGGGCTCCTCCGGGTCGAGCCGGACGGTGACCCGGAGCCCGTCCAGCACGCGCTGGCCGCGTGCCAGCACGTCGGGGTCGGCGGCGTGCCCCTCGGCCCGGCGGAGCTGGGCGCGGATCCCGTCGCGCAGCGCGAGCGCCTCGTCGAAGTCGGCCAGGGTGATGGGAATGGCGCCGGCCGAGACCAGGCCGTGCTCGCGCAGGAAGCGGGCGAGGTCGGCCCGGTCGCCCAGGTCGCCGGCGGTGGCGGCGAAGGACCGCACGAGCGTGGCCGCGGCGGTCGGTCGGATCGTGGTCGTCATGCCACCATCCCACCACGGAACGCCACCCCCTGATGGCGTTCCGCAGGTTTCGGACCACAATCGGCCGATCGGGGCCGGAACGGAACCACCCGCCCGCCCGGTTCGTACCGGGCGCCGGCCACCGCCCCGCGGAAGCGGGCCGCAGGGCCCCGGGCGCCCCCAGCGGGTTCTCGGGCCGCGCCGCCGCGGCCGCCGCCACCGCACGCCCGCGGGGCGCCGGCGGTTCTCCGCGGCGCCGCGCCCCTCGCGCCGCAGGGTCCCGATCCGGCCCTGCTCACCGCGGACCGCCCGTTCGCCCTGTGCTACGGCCCCTCTGCCGGTCAGCGCGCCGGAGGCCGCCGGCGGGGGCGCGCCTCCCGCCGGTGAGCGAGAACGGCGCCGCCCGGAGGGGCGTCTCCGCCCCGGGGCGGGGCGAACGGCCCTCCTCCGGCCGGTTCCGGGGCCCGCCGCCCCGGCCGTCCCGGGCGGACCGGGAGCGGCGGGCGGCGGTGCGCCCTACAGGGCGACGCCGAGCAGGGCGTCGGCGGTGTCCCGGAACAGCGCGGGTGCGGCGGGGTCGCCGCCGGGGGCCGAGGCGGCCGCCTCGGCCCAGGAGTCCAGGGCCGCCAGCGCGGCGGCGGTGTCCAGGTCGGCGGCGAGGGCCTCGCGGACCGCGGCCAGCGCCGGCGCGGCGTCCGGGCCGGCGGGCAGCGCGGCGGCGGCGCGCCAGCGCTCCAGGCGGGCCCGGGCCTCGTCCAGGCCCTGCGCGGTCCACTCCCAGGAGTCCCGGTAGTGGTGGGCGAGCATGGCCAGGCGGACCGCCATCGGGTCGGCGCCCTCCTCGCGCAGCCCGGAGACGAACACCAGGTTGCCCAGGGACTTCGACATCTTCTCACCGTCCAGGGCGACCATGCCGACGTGCATGTAGTTCTGCGCCTGCGGGTGCCGCCCGGTGGCCTTGCGCGCCTCGGCCGCACCCATCTCGTGGTGCGGGAAGACCAGGTCGTTGCCGCCGCCGTTGAGGTCGAAGCCCATGCCCAGCTCGCTCAGCGAGATGGCGCTGCACTCCACGTGCCAGCCGGGGCGGCCGCGGCCCAGCGGGGTGTCCCAGGCGGGCTCGCCCGGGCGCTCGGCCCGCCACAGCAGCCAGTCCAGCGGGTCCTTCTTGCCCGGCCGGTCCGGGTCGCCGCCGCGCTCGGCGAACAGCCGCAGCATCTCCTCCCGGTCCAGGCCGCTGACCTCGCCGAAGCCCTCCGCCGCCTGCACCGGGAAGTAGACGTCGCCGTCGACCTCGTAGGCGGCGCCGGCCTCGCGCAGGCCGGCCACGAAGTCCGCGATCAGGCCGACCGACTCCACCACCCCGACGTAGGCGCGCGGCGGGATGATCCGCAGCGCCTCCATGTCCTCGCGGAAGACCTGGATCTCCCGGGCGGCCAGCCCGCGCCAGTCCTCGCCGTTGGCCTGGGCCCGCTCCAGCAGCGGGTCGTCGACGTCGGTGGTGTTCTGCACGTAGTCGACCTCGTGGCCGGCGTCCCGCCACACCCGGTTCACCAGGTCGAAGGTGAGGTAGGTGAAGGCGTGGCCGATGTGGGCCGCGTCGTAGGGGGTGATGCCGCACACGTACATCCGGGCGGTGGGGCCGGGCTCCGTGGCGCGCAGGGTCCCCGTGACGGAGTCGTGGACGCGGAGGGGGCCGCCGCTCCCGGGCAGGCGGACGGTTTCAGGCGCAGACCAAGAACGCATGGCATTGAGACTATCCGTCCAACAGCGGCGAAACCTCCCCGGACCGGCCGTGCGCCGGGGAGAGGTTTTCCCTCGCCGAAGCGGGAATAGCCGGAGGCGGACCGCTCCCGGAGCCGCGGGGACCGCTTCTCCCCTGATCCCGGGCTCAGTCGGCGGTGCGGGAGACCTGCACGATGAAGTGGACCGCAGAGACCGCGGCGGCCAGGCAGATCAGGGCCAGCAGCCGGTTGCCGGTCTGCCAGTGCAGGAAGGCGCCGGAGAGCCCCACCACGTAGAGCAGCCAGTAGCAGGCCGTCTCGCCGGCGGAGGCCGGCCCCCCGGGCGGCGGCCCGGGGCCGAACGCGGGGCGGCCCGCGGTCCCCCCGCGGAAGAATCGCCGGTCGGGCACGGTGCCGTCCCTCCCTTCCCTGCCGTGTCGTCGAGGTGTCGTCGCTGTTCAGACGTTGGGGGAAAGAGACCGGTTTACCCGCTGTGGCACCCGCCTCACCCCGGCCGCCGGGCCCTCCCCCGGGCGTCCGGGGCGGGCCCGGGAGCGCGGAGGGGCCGTCCGCCCAGGCCGCGCCCGCTTCCCGGCGGTCCCGGGGCGGGCCCCGGGGCCGGGCGCCCGGCGGGGTGCCAGCCCTACCCGGTGCGGAGGTGCGGTCCTGACTGCACCCGCCCCTCGGCTTCCCCTAGGCTCGCTCCGACGGGCCCGCCACTCGCGCCGCCCGCGCCGGCCCCGCGCCCTCGCGTGCCCGCGAGGGCGACCGCCGCCCCGATGACACTTCCCCATGGAGCGCACATGCCCGACCACGGCGACCGGCAGGCCCCGGTCTCCACCGTGCTCGACCCCGAACACGGGCTGACCTCGGCCCAGGTCGCCGAGCGGATCGCCGCCGGCCGCACCAACGACGTCCCGGTCCGGGCCAGCCGGAGCCTCGGGACGATCATCCGGGGCAACGTGTTCACCCGGATCAACGCGATGGTCGCGGTGCTGTTCGCGATCATCGCGGTGATCGGACCGGTGCAGGACGGGCTGTTCGCCATGGTGATCGTGGTCAACACGCTCATCGGGATCGGGCAGGAGCTGCGCGCCAAGCGCACCCTGGACAGGCTGGCCATCGTCAGCGCCGCCCGCCCCCGGGTGCTGCGGGACGGCGGGGTCCTCGAGGTCACCTCCCAGGAGATCGTGCTCGACGACGTGATCGAGGCCGCCCAGGGCGACCAGATCGCGGTGGACGGCGAGGTGGTCGCGGCCACCGCGCTGGAGGTCGACGAGTCGCTGCTCACCGGCGAGGCCGACCCCGTGGTCAAGGGCCCCGGCGACCCGGTCATGTCGGGCAGCTTCGTGGTCGCCGGAAGCGGCCGGTACCGGGCCGCCAAGGTGGGCCGGCACGCCTATGCGGCGCGGCTGGCCGAGGAGGCGAGCCGGTTCACCCTGGTCCGCTCCGAGCTGCGGTCCGGCATCGACCGCATCCTGAAGTTCATCACCTGGGCGCTCTTCCCGATCGGCGGCGTACTGGTCTTCAGCCAGCTGGCGCTGCACGGGGAGGCCGGCATCCAGGAGTCCATCGGGGAGGGCGCCGTCTCCGGTCCGGTCGCCGACGCGCTGCGCGGCATGGTGGCCGCCCTGGTGTCGATGATCCCCGAGGGCCTGGTGCTGCTGGTGAGCATCGCCTTCGCGGTGGGGGTGATCCGGCTGGGGCGGCGGCAGTGCCTGGTGCAGGAGCTTCCCGCGATCGAGGGGCTGGCCCGGGTCGACGTGGTGTGCACCGACAAGACCGGCACCCTCACCGAGAACGGGATGCGCCTGGCCGAGGTCCGCGAGTGCGGCGGCGGCGAGGACGTCCGGCCGGTGCTGGCCGCGCTCGCCGCGGCCGACCCGCGCCCCAACCCGAGCATGGCCGCCCTCGCCGAGTCCCTGGGCGCGCCGCCGCCGTGGGAGCCGGTCGCGGTCGCCGCGTTCTCCTCGGCGCGCAAGTGGAGCGGCGCCTCGTTCGCCACCCCCGAGGGCGAGCGGCACTGGGTGATCGGCGCCCCCGACGTGCTCGCCGCGCCGGGCGGCCCGGAGGCCGCGGAGGCCGAGCGGATCGGCGCGCAGGGCATGCGGGTGCTGCTGCTGGCCCGCGCCGCCGGGCGGGTGGACTCCGCCGGCGCGCCGGGCCCGGTGGCGCCGGCCGCGCTGGTCGTACTGGACCAGCGGCTGCGCGGCGACGCCAAGGACACCCTGGACTACTTCGCCGGGCAGGGCGTCGAGGTGAAGGTGGTCTCCGGGGACAACGCCGCCTCGGTGGGCGCGGTCGCCCGGGAGGCCGGCCTGCCCGGCGGGGACCGGCCGGTCGATGCGCGGGCGCTGCCCCCGGGCGCCGGCCCGGAGTTCGCCGCGGAGGTGGAGCGGACCGCCGTGTTCGGCCGGGTGGCCCCGGAGCAGAAGCGGGACATGGTTCGCGGCCTGCAGGGGCGCGGGCGCACCGTCGCGATGACCGGGGACGGGGTCAACGACGTGCTGGCCCTCAAGGAGGCCGACATCGGCGTGGCGATGGGCTCTGGCAGCCCGGCCTCGCGCGCGGTGGCGCAGATCGTGCTGCTGGGGAACAGGTTCTCCGCGCTGCCTGCCGTGGTGGCCGAGGGGCGCCGGGTGATCGGCAACATCGAGCGGGTCGCCAACCTGTTCCTGACCAAGACGGTCTACTCGATGACGATGGCCACCGTGGTCAGCCTGCTCACGGTCGCCTACCCGTTCTTCCCCCGGCACGCCACCCTGATCAACGCGGTGACCTTCGGCATCCCGTCGTTCTTCCTGGCGCTGGCGCCCAACCTGGAGCGGGCCCGGCCCGGGTTCGTCCGCCGCACCCTGCGGCTGGCCGTCCCCTCCGGGCTGATCAGCGGGGCCGCGGCGATCACCACCTACCTGATCGTGCTGGACGGCGCCTCGATGCCGCAGCTCACCGACCGCACCGCGGTGGTGATCACCCTGTGCGCGACCACGCTGTGGGTGCTGCTGCTGGTCGCCAAGCCGTACGTGTGGTGGAAGGTGGCCCTGGTCGGCGGGATGGTCGGGCTGCTGCTCACCGCGATGCTCACCCCGCTGGGGCAGGAGTTCTTCGCGCTGGACGTGAGCGACCCGGGCAAGATCTCGGTCGCGCTGGCGGTGGCCGCGGCGGCCGCGGCGCTGATCACCGCGGTGCGGCTGGTGGACGACCGGCTGATGCGCCGCTCCGAGGAGCGCCGCGCCGCCGCGCCGGGGGCCGAGGAGGAGGCCGGCGAGCCGGCCCGGGTCGGCTGACCCGCCTTCCCCGGTGATCTCGGCGCTGCGGGCCGCCAGAGTGCTCTGACCGGCCCCGCAGCGCCGAGATCACCGGGATCGGCAGGCTCAGACCGGGGGCCAGGGCACCGAGGGCCAGGCCGGCGAGGGGTAGGGGTGCACCCGGTGCTCCAGCAGCAGCTCCACCCGGCGGCGGAGCGCGTACCGCTCGGGTTCGGTGAGGCGGTCGGCCAGCTCCTCGGCGAGCGGGCCGCCGGCCATCCGCTCGGCCAGCCGGGCCAGTCCGTCCAGCGCCTCCCCGGTGAGCGGCTCGCCCTGCCACTGCCACAGCACGGTGCGCAGCTTGTACTCCTCGGCGAAGGAGACTCCGTGGTCGCAGCCGTACAGGTGGCCGCCGGGGGCGGGCAGCAGGTGGCCGATCTTGCGGTCGGAGTTGTTGATGACCGCGTCGAAGACGGCCATCCGGCGCAGCCCGGCGTGGTCGGTCCGCCGCGACAGGGCGACGAGTTCGGCGTCCGGGTCGCCGTCCACCCAGAGCTGCACCATGCCCTCGCCGAACGGGCCGTCCCGGTGCACGGTGGGCGGGACCACCCCCCACCCCAGGGCCTCGGAGACGGCGAAGGCCGCCACCTCCCTGCCGGCCAGGGTGCCGTCCGGGAAGTCCCACAGCGGCCGCTCCCCGGCCACCGGCTTGTACACGCAGGCGGCCTCGGCGCCGCCGTCCGCGACGGTGGCGTAGAAGGTCGCGTTGGAGGCGGCGGTGAGCCTGCCGACGACCTCCAGCCTCCCGCCGCCCAGCAGCTCCAGTGCCTCGGCGCCGGGCGGCACCTCCAGCGGTTCCGTCACCCGCTCGCTCCCGCCGCGCTCAGGACTCGGCGGGCCGGTAGCCGTTCTGCCGGGGGCAGATGTGGCCGGCCGGGTCGAGCGGGAGGCCGCAGAGCGGGCAGTCCGGCCGGCCCGCGGCCACCACGCGCATCGCGCGCCCGGCGAAGGCGCGCGCCGCGCCCGCGGTCAGGTGGACCCGGAGCACGTCCCGGTCGGTCGGGCCGGTCTCGCTGAACACCTCGACCTCCTCGGTCTCGGCCTCGGGGTCGGCCTCGACCGCCTCCTGGGCCTCGACGATGACCCGGGAGGACTCGGCGTCCCAGGCCAGGGCGAGCGTGCCGACCCGGAAGTCCTCCTCGATCGGCTGCTCCAGCGGTCCGTCGTCGACGTCGCCCGGGTCCCCGGCCCCCTCGGCCGCCAGCGGGTCGCCGAACCGCAGCCGCACCTCTTCCAGCAGCTGCTCGATGCGCTCGGCCAGCGCGGAGACCTGCGCCTTCTCCAATGCCACGGAGGTGAGCCGGCCCTCGCCGCTCGCCTGGAGGAAGAAGGTGCGGTCGCCGGGCCGGCCGACGGTCCCGGCCACGAAGCGCGCGGGCGGGTCGTACAGAAACACGGACATGGGTTGAACCCTAGATCATCGCGGTCCCGCGGTGCGACGCCGGTCAGGCGCGGGCGCGGCCCGCGCCGCCGCCGACGACGGCGTCGCTCCGGACGTCCTCGGGCGGGGCCAGCCCCTCGGCGGTCTCCCCCACGTCGTTGAGGCGGAGCAGGAAGGGGCGCATCGGGGTGTAGCGGATCGCGGTGACCGAGCAGGGGTCGGCCTGGATCCGCTGGAAGAGGTCGAGGTGCAGGCCGAGCGCGTCTGCGGCCAGGGCCTTGATGATGTCGCCGTGCGTGCAGACCAGCAGCACCGGGTCGCGCCCCTCCCCGCGTTCGGCGAGCAGGCGGCCGCTCCAGTCGCGCACCGCCTCCACCGCCCGGGCGGACATGCCGGCCAGCGACTCGCCGCCGGGGAACCGGGCGGCTGAGGGGTGCGCCTGCACCACCGGCCAGAGCGGCTCCCCGGCCAGGTCTTCGAGGGTCCGCCCGGTCCACTCGCCGTAGTCGCACTCGGCGAAGCGGGGGTCGGTCCGCACCGGTGCCCCGAGGGCCCGGGCGACCGGTTCGGCGGTCTCCGCGCAGCGCTCCAGCGGGCTGGTGACGACCGCGTCGACCGGCAGCCCGGCCAGCCGGCGCGCGGCCCGCTCGGCCTGCGCGCGGCCGCGTTCGTCCAGGTGCAGCCCTGGTGCGCGGCCGGCGAGCACGGTGCCGGTCGCCGCGGTGAGGCCGTGCCTGAGGAGCAGGAGGGTGACGGAGCGGTGCTGCGGAGTGCCCATGGTGGACCACCCTAGTGCCCCGCCCCGCCGCCGCCCGGCCCGGTTCAGCCCGCGGGGACGCCCTGCTCCTGCTGCCCGGTGCCCTGCTGGCCGGCGCCCTCCTGGCCGGGGGCCGCGCCCTCCTGGCCGGGCTGGGCGCCTTCGCCCTGCGTCTCGCGCGGGTCGTAGGTCTGGCCGGTCAGCGGGTTGACCGGCAGGCCGCTCTGCTGGTCGATGTTGACGTCCATGCCCAGCTCGGGGTCGTGGTGCAGGCCGGTCTCCGGGTTGACCGGCAGGCCGACCTCGGGGTCGATGTCCCAGCCGGTGGCCGGGTCGGTGCTGGGCGAAGGGCTGGGCTCCGGCTCCTCGGACTTCTCCGGGGCGGGCTCGTCCTTCTTCTCCTCGTCGGCGGAGATCTCGCTCTGCGCCGGCTTGTGCTCCGCGCCGCCCGCGGGGTCCAGCAGCCCGAAGCTGACCAGGGTGAGGATCAGGATGCCCAGCGCCACCCGGTAGTAGACGAACGGCATGAAGCTGTGCGTGGAGATGAACTTCATCAGCCAGGCCACGCAGATGTAGCCGACGACGGCGGCCACCACGGTGCCGGTGATGGTGGCGCCCCAGCCGGCGTACTCGTCGCCGCCGATGTCGGTCAGCTTGTACAGGCCGGAGGCGAACACCGCGGGCATCGCCAGCAGGAAGGAGAACTCGGCGGCGTCGGAGCGCTTGAAGCCCATCAGCATCCCGCCGGTGACGGTGCCGCCGGAGCGGGAGACGCCCGGGATCAGCGCGAGGCACTGGAAGAAGCCGAAGACGAGGCCGCGCTGCACGGTGAGGTCGCCGATCACCCGGTGCTTGCGGCTGTACTTGTCGACCACGCCGAGCAGGACGCCGAAGATGATCAGGGTGAGCGCGATGATCCGCAGGTCGCGGAAGACGGTGTCGATCTGCTCCTCGAAGAGCAGGCCGAGCACGCCGATGGGGATGGTGCCCAGGATGACGTACCAGCCCAGCCGGGCGTGGACGTCCCGGCGCAGCTCGGACTTGAACAGCGACCGGGTCCAGGTGGACAGGATCGCCCAGATCCGCTTGCGGAAGTAGACCAGCACCGCGAGCTCGGTGCCGATCTGGCTGACCGCGGTGAACGCCGCCCCCGGGTCGGGCCAGCCGAAGAACGCGGAGAACACCCGGAGGTGTCCGCTGGAGGAGATCGGCAGGAATTCGGTCAGGCCTTGGATCAGTCCAAGGACGATGGCCTCGATGAGGGACACGGCTGGCTCGGCTCCTGGTGGCGCGTACGGGCGGGCGCGGACGGGGCGCGCGATTGCTCGGGATGCCGCCCTGGGGCGGGGTATCGGAAGACCCCATCCGGCACCCGGCGGCGGCTGCCGGAAAGCTTACTGCCTACCCACCGCCCTCGGCATGCCCGCTCCGCCCGGCGGCCCCGCGCGCCCCCGCCGCCCCGGCGGGGCCGCCGCGCCGCCCCGCCGCGCCCGGCCGGACGGCGCCCGACCGGGCTGCCCTCGGCCTGCGCCGGCCGGACCGGGTAACCTCGCTCGCCATGGAACAGCGACAGGCGGGCGGCTCGGGCCTGTGGGTGTCGTGCACCGCCCTGGGGACCATGACCTGGGGCAACGACACCGACGAGGAGTCGGCCTCGGAACTGCTCACCACGTTCGTGGACGCCGGCGGGACCCTGATCGACACCGCCGACATCTACAACGGCGGCGAGGGCGAGCGGATCCTCGGACGGCTGCTCAACGGGGTGGTCCGGCGCAGCGATGTGATCATCGCCACCAAGGCCGGGCACGCCACCGACGGGCACCGGCCGTTCGACGCCTCCCGCCGCCACCTGCTCTCGTCGCTGGAGTCCTCGCTGCGCCGGCTGCAGACCGACCACGTCGACCTGTGGCAGCTGCACGTGAACGACCCCGCCACCCCGGTGGAGGAGACATTGGCCGCACTGGACGCGGCGGTCTCCTCCGGCAAGGCCCGCTACATCGGGGTGGGCGACATGACCGCCTGGCAGTTCGCCACCTACGCCACCTGGCAGCAGGCCGCGCCCGGGGTCGGCCGCAACCCGGTGCTCACCGCCGGCGCGGAGTACTCGCTGGTCAACCGGTCCGCCGAACGCGACCTGCTGCCCGCGCTGCGGGCCCGGCGGGCGGGCCTGATCGCCTGGTCCCCGCTGGGCCGCGGGGTGCTCAGCGCCAAGTACCGCAACGGCGTCCCGCCGGGTTCGCGGGCCTCCCGCCCGCACATGGCCTCCTACGTGGAGCCCTACCTGGGCGACTCCAGCCGCAGGATCGTGGAGTCGGTGTGCACCGCCGCCGACGGCCTCGGCGTCTCGCCGCTCGCCGTCGCGCTGGGCTGGGTCCGGGACACCCCGGGCGTGGCCTCGGTGGCCGTCGGCCCGCGCACCGCCGCCCAGCTGGAGGAGATCCTGGCCGCCGAGGAGGTGCGGCTGCCCCGGGAGATCCGCGAGGCGCTGGACGACGCCTCGACCCCGCCCCGGGGCTGACCCCCGGTCCGGCTCCGGTCCGGCTCCGGCCGGGACCGGGCCTCCCGGTCCTCCCCGTCCGGCCCGTCTCCGCCCCGAGTGGTCCCCGGTCCTCGCTAGGCTCCCGGTGACCGCCGTTGGCACCCATGGAGAGGACCTCCCCGCATGTCAGACGCTCCCGACGAGCGGACCCGCGCCGTGCTGGCCGGCATGGGCGCACCGGAGTCCCTGGCCGGTCCCCTGGTCGGCGCGCTCGGCCCGCAGGCCGCCGAGGAGCTCGCGGAGGACCCCTGGCGGCTGCTGGCGCTGCCGTCCATCACCCCGGACCAGGCCGACTACTGCGCCCGGCGCGCGCTGGGCGGCGCGGCCTCCCCGGACGACCCGCGGCGCGGCCGCGCACTGGTCGGCCGGCTGCTCTCCGCCGCGGTGCGCGAGGGCTCCACCACCGTGGAGGAGCGGGAGCTGGGCCGGGCGCTGCGCTCGATGCGGATCGCCGACCCGGGCCCGTCCATCGAGGCGGCCCTGGACGACGGCGCGGTCATGGCCTTCGAGGTGTTCCCCGAGGACGCCGAGGACGACTTCGCCGGCGGTGAGGCGCCGGAGATGCCCGACCCGGACCGGTTCTTCGCGCCCGCCCGGATCGGCCTGGCCGAACAGGACCTGGGCGAGGGGATCGCCCGGCTGGCCAGCACCTCCGAGCCGATCATGGACCCGGCGACCGCCTCGGAGACGGTCGATGCGGCGGCCGGCCGGCTGGGCGCCGGGATCCCGGCGGAGACCGCCGCGGCCGCGGTCGCCTCGATCATGCGCGGGGTCACCGTGCTGCAGCACGGCGCCGCCTCCGCCGAGGCGCTCCGGCAGGTGCTGGCCTGCCTGGCGGAGGCCGCCGCGGACAGCGGCGTGGGGCTGGCGGTGGCCTCACCCACCGCGCAGACCGCCTCCTACGTCAACGCGGTGCTCGGCGGCGCGCTCCGGGTCGGCGCGGCCGCCGGAGAGGCCCCGGAAGGACCGGCGGAGGCCGAAGAGGCGGCGGGGGCCGCCCCCGCCGAGACCGCCGAGGACCCGGCCCCGCAAAAGCCCGAGGAGGGCGCCGGCGCCTCCGGGGCCCCCGGCGACGAGGACGCCCCCGCCCCGGAGCCCCCCTCCCCCGAGGACGGTCAGGGCGGTCGGGGCCCCGGCGACCCGGTTGCGGAGGCCGCCGCCGGCCTCGCCGCCCTCAGCGGCCGGACCCCGGAGGCCGCCGAGCAGAACGGCACCGCTCAGGACGGCGCAGCTCAGGACGGCGCCGGACAGGACTCGGACGGCCGGGTCGGGGGCCGTGCGGAGGCCGCCCCCTCGGTCGCCTCCGCCTCCGTCCCCCTCGGCCGGCTGCTGGAGGCGGGCGTCCCGATCCCGGCCGGGATCGTCGCGGTCACCGACGCGATGGCGCTGGACGTCGAGCGGGCGGCGGCGCTGGTGGAGGCGTGCGAGGACGGCACCCACCTGGTGCTCTTCGCCGACCCGGCGGAGGCCCCCTCGGCCCGCCCCGGCCAGGTCGTCGCCGACCTGGTCCGCTCGCGCCTGGCCGCCGTCGCCGAGCTGCCCGCCGACCCCTCCCCCGGCCCGCTGGGCGCACTGGCCTCCGCGGTGGCCGGCGGCGACCTGGCCCAGGTGGACGCCCCCGGCCGGGAGGTGGTGCTGGTCCCCGCGGCCTCCGGCGCGGAGGCGGCGCACCGGGCGGTGCAGCTGGTCGGCGACTCGATCCCGCGGGCGCTGGGCATCTCCGCCGAGCACGTGCAGATCGTCGCGGCCACCCGCGGCGGCGAGGCGGGCACCGACGCGCTCAACCGGGCCTGCAAGGAGCGGTTCAACCCGGGCCCCGGCGCGCTGCGCGGCCTCGACCCCGGCGACCGGGTGCTGCTCGGCGGGGACGGGCCGGGCTACTCCGCGGGCGACATCGGCTACCTGCGCTCCTCCGGGGAGGGCGGCGGCCGGCCGCGGGTGGAGCTCCCCGGCGGCGCCGCCGTCCCGGTCGACCCGGCGCACCTCCGCCCGGGCTGGGCGGTGACGGTGGCCGCCGCGCACGGGTCGCGCTGGCCGGCCGCGGTCGCCGTGTTCGGCCCGGAGACCCGGGGCTCCCGCCCCCAGGTCTACACCGCCCTCACCCGGGCCACCCGGCACCTGTCCATCGTGCACGCCGCCGGCCCCGACCTGGCCCGCGCGGTCGCCGAGCGCGCCTCCCTCCCCCGCACCACCCGCCTGGTCGACGTCATCCGGGAGGGCTGACCCGCAGCGGCCGGAGAGAGCGGGCGACGGCGAGGACGCCCGGCCCGGCGGAGCACGGATTCAGGCGGTTCGGGGGTCACCGCGGGCGCCCCTGTTCCCGGGGAGGGCTCGGCGCTCCGGGCCGCTCCTCCGCCGCACCGGTGGGGAGCGGGCAGGCGCTCGCCTCCGCGTGCGGGGCGCGCAGGTCCGGGGCGCCGGGGCGGCCGCGCATGCGGTCCGGGAGCGGCCTGCAGGTCCCGGCCGCGCCCGCCGGCCGGGAGACCGGCCCGCCGGGGCGGAGGACCAGGCGGAGCAGGTCGGGTTCCGGGGCCGGCGGGGCGCCGCCGGGGAACACCGACATGGCGCGGTCGAGCGCGACCGCGTTCCACAGCGGGTCGGCCGCCACCGCCGGGTACGGGCCGGCCCGGTCTCCAGGCGGAGCCGATCGGCTCCATGCCCGGGTCCTCCGGGCCGCTCTCCCGATGGGCCGGAGCACGGCCCGCCGCCGCGAGCAGGGTGTCGCGGTCGCGCTGCGGGACGGCCGGCGCACCGGCCCGGCGCCGGTGGCCCTCCGTTCTCCGTGCCCTTCCCGCCGACCGGCCCGGCACCGCGCTCCCGCCCGCCGGGGACGGGGGCGCGGCCCGCGCCGAGCCGGAGTCCGCCGCCCGCCCCGTGGCCGTTCCCCGGCCTCCCCCGAACGGGATACCTTCGTCGGGCGCCGCCCGGTCCCCCGCTGCAGGGCCTTCCGCTCAGGGCCCGTGCCCGGACCGGTGCGCCGCCGTCGTCGGGGAGCGGTCGAAGGGCGGAGGGACATGGAGCACAGGCCGACCGGAGGGGACGAGCGGCCGTCCGGGGCGCACAGCCCGCGGAACCGGAACGAGAACCGGAACGAGCTGAGCGGAACCGGGAGCGTCGGCGGATCGGTGGTGCAGGTCGGCGGGAACGTGCACGGCTCGATCGTCTTCGGCGGGGCCGACGCGGCCGCCCCGCCGGGTCCGCTCGGGACCCCGGTCGGGCGGCTCGGCGGCCGCGACGCGCTCGGCCTGGAGGTCCACCACGCGCTGATGGGCGAGGACGGCGGGCGGGCGCCCCTCCCCCCGTACCTGGAGCGCGCCGGGATCGACGACCGGCTGCGCGGCGCCGTGGCCCGGGGCGTCCGCGACGGCGGGCTGGTCCTCGTCCGGGGGAACTCGTCGGTGGGCAAGACCCGGGCGCTGTGGGAGGCGGTGCGGGCGGCGGTCCCCGAGGACTGGCGGCTGTGGCACCCGCTGGTCCCGGACCGCTCCGAGGCCGTGGTCCGGGCGGTCGAGGCCGGGGCGGTCGCGCCCCGGACCGTCGTCTGGCTGAATGAGACGCAGCTGTACCTGTCCGCCCCGGGCACCGGCGGCCGGGTCGCCTCGGCCCTGCAGCGCCTGCTGGGCGCCCCCGGGCGCGGGCCGGTGCTGCTGCTCGGATCGCTCTGGCCCCGGTACTGGGAGGAGCTGACCGCAGAGACCGGCGACGGCGACCCCGGCAGGGGCGCCGTCCGCGCCCTGCTGCTCCGCGCGGAGTGCGTCGCGGTTCCCGACTCCTTCACCGAGGAGCAGCTCCGGGCCTGCCGGGACGTCCTCCGCTCGGACCGCCGCCTGTACCGGGCGTCGCACGCGGCCGGAGGGCGCGTGGCGCAGTTCCTGGCGGGAGCCGCCGAGCTGGTCCGCCGCTACGAGACCGCGGAGCCGGGAGCCCGGGCCGTGCTGGATGCGGCGATCGACGCGCACCGCCTCGGCCGCTGGGAGCTCCTCCCCGGGCCGTTCCTCCGCCGGGCCGCCGAGGACTACCTGGACCAGGACTCCTGGGACGCGCTGGAGGAGGACTGGTTCGAGCGCGCCCTCGCCGCCCTGGGCGAGCGCCGGCACGGCATCCCCGGCCCGCTGACCCGGCACCGCCCCCGGGGCGCGGGCGGCCCCGAGGCGGACCCGCGCTACCGGGTCGCCGACTACCTGCGCCAGCACGGCGCAGAGCACCGCCGGTGGGCCTGCCCGCCCCGGTCGTTCTGGGACGCGGCCGCCGGCCACGGCGGCACGGCCGAGCTCCAGCGCATCGCCGGGGCGGCGGAGCGCCGGCTGCGCCGCCGCGACGCCCGGCGGCTGGACCGGCGCGCCTGGGACCTCCTGCGGGAGGACCCCCAGGGGGCCGACCCCGGAGCCCTGGAGACCGCCGCGTACCGGCTGCGGCGGAACGGCGCCCCGGAGGAGGCCGAGCGGGCGGCGGTGCTCGCCGCCGAGCGGGGCCGCCCGCTCGCACTGCGCCGCCTCGCCGAAGAGCTGCTGGAGGACGGGCTCCGCGACGGCGCCGAACGCGCCTACCTGCGCCTCGCCGCCGTCGACGGCGGCCTGCCGGACCCTCTCCATCCGGCGTGGGCGCGGCTGTCCTCCGCCGACCGGGAGTGGCTCGCCGGGCTGCTGCTCGGGGCGGGCCGCCCCGGGGCCGCCCGGGAACTGGGCCTGTTCCTCTTCCAGGGCGGTGACCGGGACGGGGCCGAGCGGTGGTACCGGCGCGCCGCCGAGCACGGGGACGATAGGGCCGCGCAGAAGCTGGCCGCACTCGCGGAGGACTTCGCCGCCGGGCATCCGACCGACGAGCGGGTGCGCGAGGCGCTGGCGGCGGAGGACTTCCGCGTGCTGCGCTCCGCCCTCCGGAGCCGGGCGTGGAGCGGCGACGGCGAGGGGTTCGTCCGGGTCGCCCGCCGGGCGGCCGAGGCGGCCCCGTTCTATGTCATCGAGCCGTGGCTCACCAGCGTGAACCACCAGAGGCGCCTCCCCCGCCCGGTGTTCGACGCCCTGCTGGAGGCCGTCCTCTCGGCGGGCCGCTTCGGCCTCATGGCCGCGGCCGAGGACAGGGCGGCCGCCCGGGACTGGGAGTGGGCCGAGCGGTTCACGCTGCGGGCGCTGGAGCTCGGATCCCAACCTCCCTTGGGCTGCTCGCAGATCGTCGACGGACTGCGGAAGGCCGGAAGGCACGGCGCGGCGGAACGGCTCCTCCGCGCGGCCGCCGAGAAGGGGGACTGCTTCGCCCAGGGAAGGTTGAGCCTCGTCCACCTCGCCCGGGGCGAGCTGGACGAGGCCGAGCGGCTCGCGCTCTCGGCCGCCCGCGACGGCCTCACCACCTGGGCGCTGTACGACCTCATCGGGCACCTTCAGGCCACCGGCGAGGAGGAGGCGGCCGAGCGCCTGCTGCGCGCCCGCGCCGAGGAGGGCGACCCGGCCGCCCTGCACCGGCTGGCCGGGGCCGAGGCGGCGCGGGGCCGCACCGGGCGGGCCGAGGAGTGGCTGCTCCGCGCGGACCGGGCCGGTTCGGAGCGGGCGCTGCTGGATCTGGCGGACCTCAGGGCGGCGGCCGGCGGGGCCGAGGGCGCGCTCGGGCTGCTGCGCGGGATCGCGGAGGGCGGCGGCCCGGCCGCCGGGGGCGCCCTGGCCCGGCTCGGCGCGCACGCCTGGGCGGACGGCGCCCCGGAGACCGCCCGGGGGTACTACCGGGCCGCCTTGGAGGACGGCGGGATCGATGCCTTCGGCGACCTCGCCGGCGCGTACGCGCGGACCGGCGACCGGGAGGGCCTGGCGGAGCTGGCCGCGCACCTGGCCCGGCCGTCCGACCGGGACGGAGGCGCCGGCAGGGCCCCGGCCAGGTCCCGCCGGGCCCTGGCCGCGCTGGCCGCCGAGGGGCGCTGGGACCTCGCGGTGGAGTTCTTCAAGCGGGCCGCGGCGGTCGATGAGCGGTGCGGGTACCAGGCGGACGAGATCATCGAGCACATGCTGGCCGCCGGCGAGCGGGACGCCGCGCTGGCGACCGCGCGGCGGCTGAGGGACGAGGGGCACCACGTCGGCGTCATCGTCCTTGCCGACCGGATCCTGGAGGAGGGCGACGCGGAGCTCGCCGGGCGGCTGTACCGGTTCGAGGCCGGGCAGAACCTGGCGGCGGTGGGCCGGCTGGTCTCACTGGCGCTGCGCGCGGACGACGTCGAGGCCTACTTCGAGACGGTGCGGACGCAGGGCTGGGCCGGCGGCTGGGACGAGTCCCGCGGCGTGCCGCCGCTCGGCGGGGACACCAGCGGCCCCCTCCCGCTCCGCGCGTTCGCGCTCCGCCGCGAGGAGCGGGGCGACCTGTCCGAGGCCGAGCGGCTGGTGCGGCTGGCCGCGGACGCCGGCGACGGCGGGGCCCTGGCCGGGTTCGCCGAGCGGCGGATCGCGGAGGGGCACTGGCAGGCGGACCTCTGGCGGCGGGTGCTGGAGCACGGCCTGGACGCCGGCGGGGATCCGGCCGGCCCGGGGTGAGGCGGGCGAACCGGGGCGGCGCCGGTCAGCCGGGGTCGACGGGGAGCCGAGCGGTGTCGACGGCGAGGCCGCCCATGGAGGACGGAAGAACGACCTCCCCCTCGTAGGGCCGCTCCTCGCGGCGCAGGTAGGCGCCGGATTCGGGCGACCACATCTGGACGCAGACCGCCCGGTAGGGGTCGAAGAGCACGTAGAGCGGTATGCCGGCGACCGCGTAGAAGCCCGCTTTGTCCTCATAGTCCCGCCGGACGCTGCTGGGAGAGACGATCTCGACGGCGATCTCGATGAGGTCAGGGGGGTACTCCGCCAGGTTCTTCGCCTCCTCCTCCCGGGGGATCAGCGCCAGGTCTGGGCAGAGCTCGCTGTCCAGTTCGGGGAAGGGGAACTTGACGTCGCTGACGAACTCCCATTCGGCGCCGACCTGCGGGTCGAGCTGGTTCCAGAGCAGGCGCATCGTCTTGTTGTGCGCCGGCCGGACCGGACTCATCATGATGCGCCCCCGGATGATCTCCACCTTGTACCCGTCGATCTCTTCGCCGAGCCGACGCAGCGTGAAGTGCGCCCGGTCGAGCACAGAGGACATCAGGCCACCTCCTCCCGTCTCGGCTCCATCGTAGGCCGATGTCCGAGGCGCGGACCAGGTTTCAGGGCAGCAGCCCGTGCCTGCGGGCCTCGGCGACCGCTTCGGTGCGGGTGTGGGCGCCCAGGCGGCGCATGGCCGAGCGGAGGTAGGACTTGACGGTCTCCGGGCTCAGGCCGAGCCGGGCCGCGGTGTCGGCGTTGGTGCAGCCCAGGGCGGTGCAGGCGAGCACGTCGAGTTCGCGCGGGGCGAGCCGGGGGGCGCCCTCGGCGGGGGCCGGGGAGGCGGCGGCGTCCATCCGGGCGCACACCTCCAGCAGCCGGTCGCGCAGCGCCGGGTCGCCCACCTCGGCGGCGGCCGCGCGGAGTTCGGCGTTGAGCGCGCGCACCTCGGCCCAGTGCGGGGCGGCCGGGCCGGAGTCCGCGGCGGCGGCGCGGGCCCGCTCCACCTCGGCGGCGCGGCGGCGGGCGTCGTCCCGGACGGCGATGCGCTGCCCGGCGTCGCGGGCGGCCGCGGCGAACGCGGCGACGGTGCGCTCGCCCAGCGGCACCGAGCGGCGCAGGCCGCCCAGCAGCACCCCGCGGGACCGCCCGGCCACCACCACGGGCGCCGCGACCAGTGCCTTCAGCCCTTCGGTGCGGACCGGGCCGTCGTACTCGTGGCTGATCTGGCGGGCCGCCAGGTAGTCCGGCACCCACAGCGGCCGCAGCTCGGTCAGCGCCTTGCCGCCCAGGCCGCGGCCCGGGTCGATGACCAGATCGCGCAGCACGTCGGTGTCGGCGCCGGAGATCTCGGTGTAGTGGGCGCGGCCGGTGGCCTGCACCGCGCCGCCGAACACCACCGGCAGGCCGCTCCCCCTGCGCAGCGCGGGCAGCGCCGCCCTGATCTCCGCGGCGTCCTCGCGTGCGGGCATGGACCTCATCGCGCTCTCCGGGAACGGGGACCGCCCGCCGTGCGCGGGGGCCCGGCACTCCCCCCGTTCGGGGGTACTGAGACGTGGTTCACATCGGTGACGATCGTAGTGCGTCCGCGCGCCCGGAGGCCATGCGCGCGCGGATTCCGACGGCGACCCACGGGAGCAGACCATGCCGAAGTCCTACGCGAGCGGCGTCTCGGACACCCCCCTGCTCGGGGAGACGATCGGGGAGAACCTGGACCGGGCGGTGGCCTCGTTCGGGGATCGCGAGGCCCTGGTCGACGTGGTCTCGGGGCGGCGGTGGACCTACGCCGAGTTCGGCCGGGCGGTGGACGAGGCGGCGCGGGCGCTGCTCGCGGCGGGCGTCGCCAAGGGCGACCGGGTGGGCGTCTGGTCGCCGAACCGGCCGGAGTGGACCCTGGTGCAGTACGCGACCGCGAAGGTCGGCGCGGTCATGGTCAACATCAACCCGGCCTACCGCCGGCACGAGCTGGAGTACGTGCTGAACCAGGCCGGGGTGCGGATGCTGGTGTCGGCGCAGCGGCACAAGAGCAGCGACTACCGGAGGATGGCCGAGGAGACCGCCCCGGCGGTGCCGTCGCTGAAGGAGCTGGTCTTCTTCGACGACCCGTCGTGGAACAGGCTGCTGGCCGGGGCGGCGTCGGTGGACTGCGCCGAGGTCGCCGCGCGTGCCGCGGAGCTCTCCTGCGACGACCCGATCAACATCCAGTACACCTCGGGCACCACCGGGTTCCCCAAGGGCGCGACGCTGTCCCACCACAACATCGTGAACAACGGCTTCTTCGTCGGCGAGCTGCTCCGCTACACCGAGGAGGACCGGATCTGCCTGCCGGTCCCGTTCTACCACTGCTTCGGCATGGTGATGGGCAACCTCGCCGCGACGACCCACGGCGCGTGCATGATCATCCCGTCGCCGTCCTTCGAGCCGGCCGCCGCCCTGGCCGCCGTCTCGGCGGAGCGCGCCACCTCGCTGTACGGGGTCCCGACCATGTTCGTCGCCGAGCTGGGCCTGCCCGGCTTCGCCTCCTACGACCTGTCCACGCTGCGCACCGGCATCATGGCCGGCTCGCCGTGCCCGGTGGAGATCATGAAGCGGGTGGTCTCCGAGATGAACATGTCCGAGGTGGCGATCTGCTACGGGATGACGGAGACCTCGCCGGTGTCCACCCAGACCCGGGTCGACGACGACCTGGAGCGGCGGACCGCGACCGTGGGCCGGGTGATGCCGCACGTGGAGGTGAAGGTGGTGGACCCGGCGACCGGGGTGACGGTGCCCCGCGGCGAGGCCGGCGAGCTGTGCACCCGGGGCTACTCGGTGATGCTGGGCTACTGGGACGACCCGGAGCGCACCGCCGAGGTGATCGACTCCGGCCGGTGGATGCACACCGGCGACCTGGCGGTGATGCGCGAGGACGGCTACCTGTCGATCGTCGGCCGGATCAAGGACATGGTGATCCGCGGCGGGGAGAACGTCTACCCGCGGGAGATCGAGGAGTTCCTGCACACCCACCCGAAGATCGCCGACGTCCAGGTGATCGGGGTGCCGGACGCCAAGTACGGCGAGGAGGTGATGGCCTGCGTCGTCCCGGCGGACCCGGCCGACCCGCCCACCGCCGAGGAGATCGCCGCGTTCTGCGCCGACCGGCTGGCGCACTACAAGGTGCCGCGCTACGTGCGCACCGTGGAGTCCTTCCCGATGACGGTCAGCGGCAAGGTCCGCAAGGTGGAGATGCGCGCCTGGGCCGCCCGGGAGCTGGGCCTGGACGGCGGCGCCTGAGGCCGCCCGGGGCGCGGTCCGGCCCGCCGCGGGGGGCGGCGGGCCGGGCCGGGCTCAGACCCGGTCCAGGAAACCGCCGTCGACCACCAGGTTGGCGCCGCTGGTGAAGGCGGACACCGGGCTCGCCAGGAAGGCGACGGCGCGGGCCACCTCCTCGGGGCGGCCCAGCCGGCCGGCCGGGATCCCCGAGCGGATGGACTCGTAGAAGGCCGGGTCGTTCTCCTTGCGGCGGGCCCACCCGCCGCCGGGGAACTCGATCGGCCCGGGGGAGACCGTGTTCACCCGGACGCCCTCGCGGGGCAGGGCTCGGGCGAGCGAGGCCGCGTAGTGGTTGAGCGCCGCCTTGACCGGCCCGTAGGGCTTGGGGCCGGACGGCGGACCGGTGTGCAGCGCCGAGGTGGTCGAGATGAGCACCACCGAGCCGCCGCGCTCCGAGGCGGCCAGGTGCGGGCGGGCCCGCTCGGTCATCCGCACGAACGGCATCAGGTCGGTGTCGTAGGAGGCCTGCCAGTCGGCCGAGCTGCCCGCCGAGACGTTGGAGACGAGCACGTCGATGCCGCCCAGTTCGGCGGCTGCACCGTCCAGGAAGGAGTGGAGCGCGCCGGTGTCGGCGACGTCCAGCGCCCGGTGGAAGACGCGCGCCCCGGTCCCGCGGAGCTCCTCCGCGGCCTCGGCGAGCGGCTCCGGTGAGCGGGCGCACAGCGCCAGGTCGGCGCCCTCCTCGGCGAGGACCTGCGCGATGGCCCGGCCGATGCCCCGGCTGGCACCGGTGACGACGGCTCTGGCCCCCTTGAGGCCGAGATCCATGGCTCCTGCTCCCTTCAGGTCGGTCGGTTCCCGACGGAGAACGGGCGGGCGCCCCCTCACGGTGGAGGGGGCGCCCGCCCGTGTCGTCCGGTGCGCCCAGGCTACGCGGCCGCGGCGGGGCCGCGCCAAGCGGGCCCGCTCAGGCGCCGGTGGAGTGGAAGCCGCCGTCGACGTGCACGATCTCGCCGGTGGTGGCGGGGAACCAGTCGGACAGCAGCGCCACCACGGCCTTGGCGGCGGGCTCCGGGTCGGTGGTGTCCCAGCCCAGCGGGGCGCGCTCCGGCCAGTGCTTAGCCAGCTCGTCGAAGCCGGGGATGCTGCGCGCCGCCATGGTGCGCAGCGGGCCGGCCGAGACGAGGTTCACCCGGACCCGCTGCTCGCCCAGGTAGCGGGCGAGGTAGCGGGCGGTGGAGGTGAGCGCGGACTTGGCGACGCCCATCCAGTCGTAGATCGGGTAGGTGATGCTGTTGTCGAAGTCCATCGCGACGACCGAGCCGCCGTCCTTGAGCAGCGGCAGCACCGCGGTGGTCAGGGACTTCAAGGAGTAGGCGGAGGTGTGCACCGCGGTGGCGACGTCCTCCCACGGGGTCTCCAGGAAGTTGCCGCCCAGGCCGGTCTGCGGGGTGAAGCCGATCGCGTGCACGATCCCGTCCAGCCCGTCGACGTGCTCGGAGACGCGCTCGGCGAGGCTGGCCAGGTGGCCCTCGTCGGTGACGTCGAGCTCCAGCACCGGCGGGGCGTCGGGCAGCCGCTGGGCGATCCGCTCGACCAGGCTCAGCCGGCCGTAGCCGGTGAGCACCACGGTGGCGCCCTGCTCCTGGCAGAGGCGGGCCACGTGGAAGGCGATCGACGAGTCCGTGATCACCCCGGTGACCAGGATGCGCTTGCCCTCGAGAATTCCCATGAAAATCCTTCTCAGCTGTTCTACGCGTGGGGCCCGGAGGCGGTGCTAGTGGCCCATCCCCAGGCCGCCGTCGACCGGGATCACCGCGCCGGTGATGTAGGCGGCGTCCTCGCTGGCGAGGAAGCGCACCGTCTTGGCGATCTCCTCGGTGGAGCCGTACCGGCCCAGGGGGATGTTCTTCTTGATCTCCGCCTGGCGCTCCTCGGGCAGGGCGGCGGTCATGTCGGTCTCGATGAAGCCCGGCGCCACCACGTTGACCGTGATGTTGCGCGAGCCCAGCTCGCGGGCGAGGGAGCGGGCGAAGCCCACCAGCCCGGCCTTGGAGGCCGCGTAGTTGGCCTGGCCCCCCGAGCCCATCAGGCCGACGACCGATGAGGTCAGGACGATGCGGCCGGTGCGCTTGCGCATCATGCCGCGGACCGCGCGCTTGGCGACGCGGAAGGCGCCGGTGAGGTTGGTGTCCAGGACCGAGGAGAAGTCCTCCTCGCTCATCAGGGCGAGGAGCTGGTCCTTGGTGATGCCGGCGTTGGCCACCAGCACCTCGACCGGGCCCTGCTCCTCCTCGACCCGCTTGAAGGCCGCATCGACCTGCGCGGAGTCGGTGATGTCGCAGTGCACGCCGAAGAGCCCCTCCGGGGGTTCGCCGGAGCGGTGCGTGACGGCGACGGCGTCGCCGCCTGCGGCGAGCTCGCGGGCGATGGCCAGGCCGATCCCCCGGTTGCCACCGGTGACCAGTGCCGAGCGGGTCATGAGTCGGGCACCTCCGTACGCGCCGGCCGGGCGCGATAAGACCTTGTCAGAACGGACAGCAGCGTATCCGAGCTACCGAGCGGTACGAGAACGGCGGAGTCGCGGCCCCCGCTCCCGGGTAGGGGTGGGGTGCCGCGGCCCTCCCCGCTCCCCGCCCGGCGGCGCGGGCGGAGCCGCGCCGCAGCGGAGGGAGCGCAGCCATGGCGGAGGCCAGCACGGCCGGCCCTGTCGATTTCGCCACCTACGGCGACTACGGGGACTCGCTGACCCGGCCGAAGGGGGACTCCTTCCGGCGGCCCCGCTACCGTTTCGGCGGCCGGATCGGCTCGGAGGAGTTCCCCGCCGAGGCCGGCCGGTACCGGCTCTACGTCTCCTACGCCTGCCCGTGGGCGCACCGGTCGCTCATCGTGCGCGCGCTGAAGGGCCTGGAGGAGGCGGTGTCGGTCGCCGTCGTCGACCCGGTCCGGGACGGCCGCGGCTGGGCGTTCCGCGAGGGGCCCGGCCACGGGCCGGACACCGTCGGCGGGTTCGCGTTCCTGCGCGAGCTGTACGAGGAGACCGAGCCCGGCTACGACGGGCACGTCTCGGTCCCGGTGCTGTGGGACACCCGGACCCGGCGCATCGTCAGCAACCGCTTCGACGAGATCACCCTGGACCTCAACGCCCGCTTCGACGACTGGGCGGCGCGTCCGGGGACCGACCTGTACCCGGCCCCGCTGCGCGCCGGGATCGACGAGGTGAACGCGCACGTCTACGCCGCGGTCAACAACGGGGTGTACCGGTGCGGCTTCGCGCCGACCCAGCAGGCCTACGACGAGGCCGCGGCCGAGCTGTTCGGCGCGCTGGACGGACTGGAGCGGCGGCTGGCCGGCCGGCGCTACCTGATGGGCGACGCCCTGACCGAGGCCGACGTGCGGCTGTGGGTGACGCTGGCCCGCTTCGACACCGTCTACCTCACCCATTTCAAGACCAACCTGCGCCGGCTGGCCGACCACCCGAACCTGTGGGGCTACACCCGGGACCTGTACTCCCTGCCGGCGTTCCGCGGCACCACCGACTTCGACCACATCCGGCGGCACTACTACCTGACCCACGCGGCGCTCAACCCCAAGCGGATCGTCCCGGTCGGACCGCGGCCGGACTTCGCTGCCCCGCACGACCGGGCCCGGCTGGGCGCGGCGCCGCGCGACCGGGAGCGCGCCTCCGGCTGAGAGTCCGTCGGGTGTGCGAGCGGTCCCCCGGAGCGCCCGGGTGCGGGCCGGGGAAAGCGGCGGCCCGGGGCCCGGCGCCGCCGCGGCCGCCGCGGGGAGGTCTCGCGGGGGCGGGCCCCGCGGCGGGCCGCGTACCGCGCCGCTCCCTCGCCGGTCTCGGTGTCACGGGGGCACCGGAGCGCTCCGACACCCCCCGCAACGCCAAGGCCAGCGGGGACGGGCGGTGTGCGCCTCCGGCGCGGGCCGGCCGCACCGGGGGCGGGCGGGGAAGGGCGGGGCGGCCCCACCGGGCGGCCGGCCGGACACCCGGCAGCCTCTGAGACGCGGCCCGGAGGCCGCCGCTCAGAGCCGGTGCAGCCGCTCGAGCCCGCTGTCCACCAGGCCGGGGACGGCTTCGCCGATGCGCTCGAAGTCGGCGCCGACCGTCTTGCCCCGGGTGAACCGGTAGTGGATGCCCTCCAGGATCACCGCGAGCTTGAAGAAGGCCAGGGCGGTGTAGAAGTCGAACCGGCCCAGGTCCCGCCCGGAGCGCTCGGCGTACCGCTGGACCAGCTCGTCCACGGCGGGGAAGCCCTCGGCGCGGGAGGCGTCGCCGACGCCGGGGACCGAGGGCTGCTCGGTGCCGCTGTACACCGCGATCAGCGCGAGGTCGGTGAGCGGGTCGCCCAGGGTGGACATCTCCCAGTCGAGCACCGCGGTGATCCGGTGCCGGCCGCCGGCCTCGGCGACCAGGGCGTTGTCCAGCCGGTAGTCGCCGTGCACGATGGTCGGCGCGGGCGAGGCGGGCAGCCGCTCGGCCAGCCCGGCGCGCAGCTCGTCGATGCCGGGCAGCTCCCGGCTGCGCGAGGCGTCCAGCTGCTTGCCCCACCGGCGGACCTGGCGCTCCAGGAAGCCCTCGGGGCGGCCGAAGTCGGCGAGGCCGACCTCGGCGGGGTCCACCGCGTGCAGGTCGACCAGGGTGTCCACCAGGTCGAGCACGACCGCCCGGGTGCGCTCCGGGCCGAGCTCGGCGAGCCGGTCGGCCTCCCGGTAGGGGGTGCCCTCGACGAAGTCCATCACGTAGAACGGCGCGCCGAGCACCTCGGGGTCGGTGCAGAGCAGCCGGGTGGCGGGGACCGGGACCGAGGTGGGCGCCAGCGCGGTGATCACCCGGTACTCGCGGCCCATGTCGTGCGCGGTGGGCAGCACGTGGCCCAGCGGCGGCCGGCGCACCACCCAGCGGGAGGCGCCGTCGGAGACCTCGTAGGTGAGGTTGGACCGCCCGCCGGCGATCAGCCGCGCGCGCAGCTCCCCGGCGACCGCGCCCGGCCGCTCGGCGTCCAGGTGGGCGCGGAGCCGCGCCAGGTCGAGCCCCGGTGGATCGATCCCGCCCTTGTCCACGCGTGCCTCCGTTCGCTCGTCGATGCGGCGACCAACATACCACTTGGTCTGTCGCCGTCCCGGCGCCTCCCCCGCCCCATCCGGCCCCCCGCGCCACGGAATCCGGGTAGGAGGATTGCGTTTCTTCTTCGCGTAATGAAGGTTTCTTTCTAGGCTGGCACTCTCGGCACCCGGCCGCTCACCCGCCGGGGCCCGACCTTCGCCGGAAGGAGCAACGTTGGCGAACCCGCACCGGGCCGCCGGACCGTCCGGACCGGACCGTCCCCCGCACCCGATCCCCCGCGACCGCGCACTTCCCCGCTTCGGCGCCCTCGGCGGCGCCCTGGCCCTGCTGATGACCGGCTCCCTGCTCGGCGCCCCGGGCGCGCACGCCGCGCCGGACGGCGGCGGGGAGGACCGGGCCTGCTCCCCCGCCCCGGACGCGCCGCCCAAGCGGCAGATGCGCGCCGAGTGGATCGCCGGGGTGCAGAACATCGACTGGCCCAGCGAGTCCGGGCTCAGCCCCGAGGCCCAGCAGGCCGAGCTGGCCGACCTGTACGACGAGGCCGCGGAGAACGGCCTCAACGCGGTCTTCGTGCAGATCCGCCCGACCGCGGACGCCTTCTGGCCCTCCCCGCACGAGCCGTGGTCGGAGTGGCTCACCGGGGAGCAGGGCCGCGATCCCGGCTACGACCCGCTCGCCTTCGCGGTCGAGCAGGCGCACGCGCGCGGCCTGGAGTTCCACGGCTGGTTCAACCCGTACCGGGTCGCCATGCACGACGACCCGTCCCGGCTGGTGGCCGACCACCCCGCCCGGCGCAACCCGGACTGGGTCTTCGCCTACGGCGGGAAGCTCTACTACGACCCCGGGCTGCCCGAGGTCCGCGCGTTCGTGACCGAGGCGATGATGGACGCCGTCGAGCGGTACGACATGGACGGCGTCCACTTCGACGACTACTTCTACCCGTATCCGGTGGCGGGCGAGGAGATCCCCGACGGCGACACCTTCGCCGAGCACGGGCGGGGCTTCGACGACATCGGGGACTGGCGGCGGGACAACGTGAACCTGCTGATCCGGGAGATGGACGCCGCGGTGCACGAGGCCAAGCCGCACGTGAAGTTCGGCGTCAGCCCGTTCGGCATCTGGCGCAACTCCTCCAGCGACCCGAACGGCTCCGACACCTCCGGCTTCGAGTCCTACGACGGGATCTACGCCGACAGCCGGACCTGGGTGCGCGAGGGCTGGGTCGACTACATCAACCCGCAGGTCTACTGGGAGATCGGGCTCCGCGTTGCCGACTACGCGGTGCTCGTCCCCTGGTGGGAGGGGGTGACCGAGGGCACCGGGGTGCACCTCTACATCGGCCAGGCCGCCTACAAGGCCGGCAACGCGGGCGCCTGGTCCGACCCCCGGGAGCTCGCCGACCACCTCGCCTTCAACCGGGACCACCCGGGGGTGCAGGGCGACGTGTTCTTCAGCGCGACGTCGCTGCGGACCAACGCCGCGGAGGCGATGGAGATCGTGTCCGCCGAGCACTACGCGCACCCGGCGCTGATCCCGCTCAAGGAGGACCTGGGCGGCGAGGCGCCCTCGGCCCCGTCGGTGACCGGCGCCGAGGCGGGCGGGGGCGGCACCGAGCTGACCGTGGAGGCCGGCCCGGGCGACGCCCCGGCGGCCTACGCCGTCTACGGCTTCGACGGCGTCCCCGATCCCGGCGAGCAGCTCTGCGGCCTGGACGACCCGCGCAACATGGTCGGCACGGTGCCCGCGGAGGAGGGCCGGACCGTCTTCACCGCCCCCGGCGACACCGGGGACCGCACCTACTACGTGACCGCCCTGGACCACCTGCACCACGAGAGCGAGCCGAGCGGCCCGCGGTACGTGGAGTGATCCGCCCCGAGGGGGCCGCCGCGGCGCGGCGGCCCCCTCGGCACGCACGGGCCCCGGCCGCTCCGCTGCGTCCCGGCGGGTCACGGTCGGGGCACGAAGGCGGCTGGGGAGATTGACATACCGGCCAGTCGGTCTCACTCTGTTCCGAAGCCGGAGCACCCCGGTCGCCTCCGGCTCCCCCAGGTCATACCGACCCCAGGAGGCCCGGTCATGTCCGAAGTCCCCACCGGCGAGCCCACCTCCCCCTCCGAAGCGGTCCCGCTGCGGACCCGCAGGATCGTCGCCGGAGCGGCGGCGGCCACCGCGACGGTGGAGTGGTACGAGTTCTTCGTGTTCAGCGTCGCTGCGGCCCTGGTGTTCGGGTCGCTGTTCTTCCCCGAGTTCAGCCCGGTGGCCGGCGTGCTGGCGTCGTTCGCGACGTTCGCGGTCGGCTTCCTGGCCCGCCCGCTGGGCGGCGTGATCGGCGGGCACCTCGGCGACACGTACGGCCGCAAGCCGGTGCTGGTGTGGGCGCTGGTCGCCATGGGCGTCGCCACCACCCTGATCGGCCTGCTCCCCTCCTACCCCGCCGCCGGGATGGCCGCGCCGGCCGCCCTGGTGGCGCTCCGCCTGGTGCAGGGCATCGCGGTCGGCATGCAGTGGGGCGGCGCCGCGCTGCTGGCCACCGAGTACGCCCCACCGGGCCGCCGCGGGCTGTACGGCAGCATGGTGCAGATGGGCGTCCCGATCGGCCTGGTCCTGGCCTACGCCCTGTTCTTCGCGGTCGGCTTCGCCACCGGCGACGCGGCCTTCATGGCCTGGGGGTGGCGGATCCCCTTCCTGCTCGGCTCCCTGGTGCTGGTGCTGGCCTGGGTGATCCACCGCACCGTCGAGGAGACCCCCGACTTCCGCGCCGCCGCCGCGCGGCAGGCCGGGCCGTCCTCGCCCCTCCGCGACGTGCTCCGCCGCCACAAGGCCACCGTGCTGCTGGCCGCGCTCAGCTTCGCGGTCAACACCGCGACCTTCTATGTGCTGGTCACCGGGATCCTCGACTACGCCACCCGCGAGCTCGGGGTGGCCTTCGAGTCGATCCTGGCGGTCGCCCTGGGGCTGAGCCTGCTCCAGCTTCCGCTGATGCCGCTGGCCGCCGCGGTCTCCGACCGGATCGGCCGGATCAGGGTCTACACCTTCGGCATCGTCGGGCTGTGCCTGTGGGCCGTCCCGCTCTTCCTGATGGTGGACACCGGCGAGATCTGGATCATGGCGGCGGGCATGCTCGTCGCCGGGGTCTTCCTGAGCATCATGTACGCGCCGCAGGCCGCGCTCTTCGCCGAGCTGTTCGACGCCGAGGTGCGCTACACCGGGGCCTCGCTGGGCTACCAGATCGCCTCGGTGGCCGGCGGCGGGCTCGCCCCGATCGTGATGGTGGCGCTGCTGGACGCCACCGGCACCTCGATGGCGGTCTCGGCCTACCTGATCGGCCTGGGGCTGCTGGCGCTGCTCTCGGTGCGGCTGCTGGTCACCGGCCGGGGCCGGGCGGACCGCCTCCGGGCCGGGGGCGCGGCGCGCTGACCCGGAGCTAGCGTCCCATCGCCCGCAGCACGAGGGCGACCGCGCGGTGCAGGTCGATCTCGTCCCGCAGCGCCTGGACCGGGAGGCCGTCCTCCTCTTCCAGGACCGCCAGGAAGATGTGCTCCACCCCGACGACCGGGCGGCCGCCCCGCTCCGGCATGCCGTGCAGGGCGGCCAGGCGGGCCGCCTCGTGCAGCACCTTCGCCGCGCGCGGGGTCAGCGGGGCGTCCGGGGGGCTCGGGGCCCGGCCGCTCCCGCCGGGCTCCGCCCCGGGAGCGCTCATCCCCCCATCGCGGCCGCGCCGCCGCCGGGCCGCAGGGCGTCCAGCAGCAGCGTCGCGTAGTGGCCGCCGATCTCCTCGGCGGTCAGCTCGCCGTCCGGCCGGTACCAGGTGCTCAGATGGTGCACGCTGCCGAAGTAGAAGTCGACGACGATGTCGGCCGGCACCCGGTCGGTGAAGACGCCCTGCTCCTGGCCCTCGGTGACGAGCGAGCGGAACAGCTCGTGGTAGCGGCGCCGCTCGGCGCGGACCTCGCGCTGCTTGTCCTCGCTGAGCTGGTGCAGCGAGCGGAAGAAGATGGTGGCGTCGTCCAGGTTGGCGATGGTGGTCACCACCACGTCGGCGGCCGCGCGGCGGACCCGCTCCCGCACCGGGCCGCCCTCGGCGGCCACCGCCTCCAGGCGCTGCATCTGCATCCGCAGCACCCGGGCGTAGATCTCGGCCAGCAGGTCGTCCTTGGAGTCGAAGTAGTGGTACATCGCCCCCTTGGTGACCTCCGCCGCGGCGACGATCTCCTGAACGGAGGTGCGGTCGAACCCCTTGTCCGCGAAGAGTCGGGTGGCGACCGCCAGCAGGCGGCGCGGAACGGGGCTCTCGGGAGGAGCGGCGGCGAGCAGCGCGGTGTCGGACGCGGCCGACTGCTCGCCTCGACCGCCGCGGGTACGCACGGCCACGGCACGGCCTTTCTGTCGGGACGGAACGGACCGCCTTGGCCCGTCGGGCTGGTTCAGCCCCGCCGAAGGGCTTGAGCACACAATAGACCGATCCGCGGGGCGCGATCGGCCGCAGCGGGTGACGCCGGTCACTCTCGGCCGGGGAGGGCGCCCGGCCCTGCGGGTTTCCGCCCGGCGGGCACCGGGTGTTACTACTGGGTTCGGGACGATCACCCGCTCACGTCCCGCTAAGGAAGATGACGCAGACCCGCCCCTCTCCCTCTCCTTCTCCGGCCGCACCGCCCCGGCTCCGCCGCACCCGCGCGCCGGAGCCGGCCGGGCCGGAGCACCCGCCCGCCCCCGGTCCGGCGCGGCCCGCCGCCCCGCGCCGGCTGCACGGCCTCGACCTGGCCCGGTGGATCGCCGTCGCCGGGATGCTGGTGATCCACTTCGGCCCGCCCTTCCTCGAGTCCGGACCGCTCGCCACGATCGTCGCCACCTACGCCTGGGGCAGGTCCACGATCCTCTTCGCGTTCCTGGCCGGCGTCTCCCTCGCCCTGTTCACCGGCGGGGCGGCGGTGCACCGGGGGCGGCGGGCGCGCACCGGAGCGGCCCGGGTCGCGGTGCGCGGCGCCGCGCTGGTGCTGATCGGCTGGGGGCTGCACGCGGTCGTGACCGCGGGCGGCAGCAACCTGACCGTCATCATCACCTTCTACGGGCTGTACTTCCTGCTGGCGATCCCGCTGCTGCGGCTGAGCGCCCCCTGGGCGGCCGCCGCCGCGGCGGCGGCGTTCGCCATCGGCCCGCAGCTGCTGTTCGCGCTGCGCCGGTCGGCCGAGGAGGGCGGCGCGGCGGCCGGCCTGACCCGGGCCGTCGAGGCGCACGACCCGGGGCACCTGCTGGCCGGGCAGGGCCTGATGGAGCTGGCCGTGCACGGCTACTATCCGGCGCTGGCCTACCTGCCGGCGGTGCTGGCCGGGCTGGCGGTCGGCCGGCTCGACCTGCACTCGCCGCTGGTCCGGGCGCGCCTGGCCGCCTTCGGCATGGTGGTGGCCTTCCTCTCCTACCGAACCTCCTGGCACGCCTGGTACAACTACGGCCTCATCGGCGAGCTGGGCGCCCGGGAGGAGGTCGTCGGCTCCGTCCCCACCGGCGACGCGCGCTGGCTGCTCACCGACATGCCGCACAGCGCGACCACGCCCGAGGTGCTGGGCGGGACCGGGGTGGCGATGGCGGTGCTGGCCTGCTGCCTCGGCCTGGCCGACCGCCTCCCCCGGCTGACCGCGCCGCTCAGCGCCGCCGGCTCCATGGCGCTCACCGTCTACGCGGTGCACGCGGTGGTGATGGCCTGGCAGGCGACGCTGCCCGAGGGCGCCGGCGGCCTGGTCGGGCTGGTGAACCGGGAGATGTCCGAGGTGTACCTGGTGGGCTCGGTGGCGGCGGCGGTGCTGTGGCGCCGCACGCTGGGGCGCGGCCCGCTGGAGGCGGGGGTGTCGGAGCTGGCGAAGGCGGTCGCCCCCGGCCCGCGCAGCCCGGCGCACGCCCGCAGGAGGGCGCGGAGGCGCCTGCTCCGCCGCTGACCCGCCTCCCGGCCCCGGCGGCGGCCGGGAGGGTCAGACCCAGCCGGCGTCGTGCGCCAGGATCGCGGCCTGCACCCGGTTGGCCATGCCCAGCTTCGACAGGATCCGGCTGACGTGCGCCTTGACCGTGGCCTCCCGCATGCCCAGCTCGCGGCCGGCCTCGGCGTTGGACATGCCGCGGGCCACCGCGACCAGCACGTCGCGCTCGCGCCCGCTGAGCACCGCCAGCCGGGTCCGGGCCTGCTCGGAGGTGGGGGAGGCGGGGGCGGTGAACCGCTCCAGCATCCGCTTGGTGACGCTCGGCGCGAGCATCGCGTTGCCCTCGTACACGGTCCGCACCGCGCCGATCAGGTCGCGCGGCGGGGTGTCCTTGAGCAGGAAGCCGACCGCGCCGACGCGCAGCGCCTCGTGCACGTACTCGTCGAGGTCGAAGGTGGTCAGCAGGACCACCCTGGGCGGGTCCGGCAGCCCGGTGATCTCCGCCGCCGCGGCCAGGCCGTCCATCCCGGGCATCCGGATGTCCAGCAGCATCACGTCGGGGCCGGCCTCCCGGGCGATCCGCACCGCTTCGGCGCCGTCCGAGGCCTCCCCCACGACCTCGATGTCCCCGGCCGAGTCGAGGATCATCTTCAGCCCCGAGCGCACCAGCTGCTCGTCGTCGACCAGGACCGTGCGGATCACGGCGGCTCCCTCTTCCGTTCTGCGGACGCCCTGCTCTGCGCGACGCTAGCGCACCCCGGGGCCGGGCCGCGCCGCGCGGCGTGCCCCGGTGATCGGCCTCACCGCGGGCCCGGGGCCGCCGGGCGCCCGGCCGGGAGCACCGCGCGGATCTGCCAGCCGCCGTCGGGGTAGGGGCCCGCGGTGAGCCGCCCGTCGGCCAGGGCGACCCGCTCGCGCAGCCCGGCCAGGCCGTATCCGCTGGCCGGGGGCGCTTCGGCGCGCGCGCCGGCCGGCGGCGGGTCGTTGGCGACGGTGATCTCCAGGTCGTGCTCGCCGTAGTCGATCCGGGCCTGGACCCGCGCCCCGCGGGCGTGCTTGCCGGCGTTGGTCAGCCCCTCCTGGACGATCCGGTAGGCGGTCCGCTCCAGCTGCGCGGGGAGCGGCCGGGGCCTGCCGCCGACCGCCCAGCCGACGTCCATGCCGGCCGTCCGCCATTCGGCGATCATCCGCTCCACGTCGGCCAGGACCGGCTGCGGCGCGGTGGGGGCGCGCCCCTCGGCGCCCCCGGGACCGGCCTCGTCCGGGGTCTCCCGCAGCACGCCGAGGATCTCGCGGAGCTCGGAGAGGGCTTCGCGCCCGGTGTTGCGGATCAGCCCCGCCACCTCGGCGGTGCGCTCGTCGGCCGCGGAGACCTCCAGCCCGCCGGCCTGCAGCACCATCATGCTGACCCGGTGCGCGACCACGTCGTGCATCTCCCGGGCGATGCGGGTGCGCTCGGCGGTGATCGCCCGGTCGGCGAGCAGGTGCTGCTCGCGCTCCAGCCGCTCGGCCCGCTCGCGCAGGTTCCCGATGAGCTGGCGGCGGGTGCCGACCCACAGCCCCAGGGTGAGCGGCAGCGCCACGCAGACGAGCAGGAACACGATGACGGCGGAGGTCGGGAGGCCGGCGAAGGTGTAGGCGGCGGTCCCGGCCACCACCATGATCGTGCTCCACACCGCGAGCCGCCGCCGGTCGCCGAACCAGGAGGCGTAGGAGTAGAGGCCGATCACGCACGGAACGGGGTTGCCGAGCGCCAGCAGGGCGGCCGCGGCCCCCCACAGCAGCCAGTTGGGCCGGGAGCGGCGGAACAGGATCGCCACCGACACCGCTCCGGGGATCCCCACCGCGAGCAGCATCAGGGCCGCCATCTGCAGGAGCATCGGGGCGGACGGGCCCAGGAGGGACTGCCCGACCAGGAAGGCGGACAGCGGCACGAGCAGCATGCCCGCCCCGGCGGAGTTGAGCAGCGCCGTCCAGGGGAAGGCGCAGATCGCGATCGCCCAGTCGGCGATCCGGTGCCGCCGGTCCCACCACCAGCGCCACATGTCGACGATCCGGCCGCCGAAGGCTTCGCGCAGCCGCTCCTCTTCGCCGTCCCCGTAGAACATGCCAGGAGTCTATGGGGCCTCCCCGCCCTCCATCGCCGCAGGTGAAGCCGGTTTTTCCCGGGGGCGACGAAGGTCGGTGCGCGCCTCGGCGGGCAGGTCGCGGCGGGTGCGGCGCGGGCGGGCGGCCGGAGGGAGGGGGCGGCGGGACCCCGCCGGTACCGACGAAAGTCGGTGTCCGCACCCCGCCGAACGCCCCGGGCCGCCTACCGCCCCCTCCTTTCGGCCACTTCGGAAATCGGCTGTGCGGCCGAGGTGCCGGGGCGGTCCGCGGCCATAGCGTTTTCATGTCCGATGGGGGATTTCGGCCGAATATGGGCCGAACCTCCCCTTTATTCGGGTTCTGTCCACAGACCACATGTCAGGAGAGTCGATCGTGAGCCACGCCGCGACGGTGTCCGCCCCCGACCGCGCCCAGGCCCCGCCCGTCGTCGTGGCGCGGGGGTTGTCCAAGACCTACGGCGCCGGCGATTCGGCCGTGCACGCCCTGCACCAGGTCGACGCCGCCTTCGCAAGAGGCGCGTTCACCGCGATCATGGGCCCCTCCGGATCGGGCAAGTCCACCCTCATGCACTGCCTGGCCGGACTGGACACCCCCACCGCCGGATCGGTGCACCTGGGCCGCACCGACATCACCCGCCTGAGCGACCGCGAGCTCACCCGGCTGCGCCGCGACCGCATCGGGTTCATCTTCCAGTCGTTCAACCTGCTGCCCATGCTCACCGCCGAGCAGAACATCACCCTGCCCGCGCGCATCGCCAAGCGCCCCGTCGACGCCGCGCGGCTGGCCCGCCTCATCGAGGTCACCGGCCTGGGCGACCGCCTGGGCCACCTGCCCTCCAAGCTGTCGGGCGGCCAGCAGCAGCGCGTCGCGGTCGCCCGCGCCCTGCTGGGGGCCCCCGAGGTGGTCTACGCCGACGAGCCCACCGGCAACCTCGACTCCCGCTCCGGCGCCGAGGTCCTGGCCTTCCTGGCCGAATCCGCCCGCGAGCTGGGCCAGACCATCGTGATGGTCACCCACGACCCGGTGGCCGCCTCCCACGCCGACCGGGTGCTGTTCCTGCGCGACGGCCGCCCCGCCGGCGAGCTGCACGCCCCCACCGCCCAGACCGTCACCGACCGCCTGCTCGCCCTGGAGTCCTGAAACCCCATGCTCCGCACCACCCTGGCCGGCCTGCGCCAGCACAAGACCCGCCTGGCCACCACCGCCCTCGCCATCGCCCTCGGCGTCATGTTCGTCACCGGGACACTGGTCTTCAGCGGCACCTTGAAAGAGGCGTTCAGCTCCCAGGTGATGGGGTCGGCCGACAAGTTCGCCGCCGTCGCCCGCCCCGATTCCGAGCAGGCCGACCCCGAGCGGCCCGCGCCGGTGCTGCCGGAGAAGGCCCTGGAGTCCGTGCGCGGCCTGGACGAGGTCGCGAGCGCCGGCGCCGTGATCCGCGGCCAGGCCCCGCTCCTGGACAAGGACGGCCGCGCGGTCGGCGGCATCGCCACCGCCGGGCTGGGCCTGGACGGCGAGACCCGCTACACCGCGGAGACCGGGGAGCTCCCCTCCGCCGCGGACGAGATCGCGCTGGCGAGTACCACCGCCGACGCCACCGGCTACGCCGTCGGCGACACGGTGCGGGTGCTGGACCCCGAGGGCGCCGAGCGCGAGTTCACCGTCAGCGGCCTGGTCGACTTCGGCACCGACATGGAGATGTCCTACCTCGGCGCCGTGGTGTTCACCCCGGAGACCGCCCGCGAGATGACCGGTGTCGAAGGCTACGCCGAGATCGACGTGACCGGGGCCGCGGGCCTCTCCGAGACCGAGGTCGCCAAGGCCGTGGAGGAGGCCGCCGGCTCCGCCGCCGTGGTCGAGACCGGGACCGCCATGGGCGAGCGGCTCGCCGAGAACGCCGGTACCCAGGTGACCGCCTTCACCACCGCGCTGCTGATGTTCGCGCTGGTCGCCGTCTTCGTCGCGTGCATCGTCATCTACAACACCTTCGCCATCCTCATCGCCCAGCGCCAGCGCGAGATGGCCCTGCTGCGCTGCGTCGGCGCCGGCCGCGGCCAGGTCTTCCGCGGGGTGCTGCTGGAGGCCGTCGTCATCGGCCTGCTCTCCTCCGCGCTGGGCGTCGCCGCCGGCATCGGCCTGGGCTGGGCCGGGTTCCACTTCGGCTCGCAGGCGCTGGGCACCGGCGACTCCGGGCCGCTGGTCGTCGGGGTGCTGCCGGTCGCCGTCGGCCTGGTGGTCGGCATGGCGATGACGCTGATCGCCGCCCTGGTCCCGGCGGTGCGGGCGACCCGGGTGCCGCCGCTGGCCGCCCTGCGCAGCAGCGCCACCGCCCAGGGCATGGAGAAGGGCATCGGCTGGAAGCGGATCGCCGTCGGGACGCTGTTCTTCCTGGTCTCCGCCGGGCTGGTCGCCGCGGCGCTGATCGCCGCGCCGGACCCGGTCTCCCTGGTGCTGTCCGTCGTCTCCGGCCTGGTCGCGTTCGTCGGCGTGGTGGTGCTCTCCCCGCTGCTGGTGCGCGCCATCGTCGCCGCGGTCTCCCCGCTGATGAAGCGGATCGGGGTGCCGAGCATGCTCGCCGCGGACAACTCCCGGCGCAGCCCCAAGCGCGCCGCGACCGCGATGATCGCGCTCACCGTCGGCGCCACCCTGATCACCGGGTACGCGGTGGTCAACGCCTCGCTGAGCACGACCATGAACCACATGCTCGACGAGCAGTTCCCGGTGGACTACGAGATCGCCGCCCCGATGGACGACAGGGAGGCCACCGTCCCGGCGCAGGTCGCCGAGGACCTGCGCGCCTCCTCCGCCATCGGGACCGCCTGGGAGGAGCGGCTCACCTACGTCGGGAGCGGCGACTCCTCCGGCGACATGCCGGTGCGCACCTTCATCGGCGCCACCGTCGGCGAGGACGTCTCCGACACGGTGGAGTCCGGCGACCTGTCCGACCTGGGTCCGGGCAAGGTGGCCGTGTCCCAGGGCTACGCCGGCGGGCGCACCGCGGGCGACGAGCTGACGGTGGCCACCGCGGAGGGCGAGCGGACCTACGAGATCGCCGCCGTCACCGCCGACATGGGCGCGCTGTGGGGCGCGACCCTGGCCCCCGAGGACTTCAAGGAGGGCTTCCCCGAGATCAAGGAGCCCGACACGGTCGGGGTGCTCGGCGCCGACGGCGCCTCCGCCGCCGAGGTCCGCGACGCGGTCTACGACGCGGCCGCCGACGACCCGCTGCTGGTGGTGACCTCCACCGCCGAGATGCGCAGCCAGTTCGACGACATGCTGAAGATGGCGTTCATCGCGATCGCCGCGATGCTCGGCCTGGCGATCCTGATCGCGGTCTTCGGCATCGCCAACACGATGGCGCTGTCGGTGCTGGAGCGCACCCGCGAGTCGGCACTGCTGCGCGCGCTGGGCCTCAGCCGGGGCCAGCTGCGCCGGATGCTGAGCATCGAAGCGGTGCTGCTCTGCCTGATCGGCGCGGGTGTGGGCATCGGCCTGGGCGTGCTGTTCGGCTGGGCCGCGGCCGCCGCCATCATCCCGAAGCTGATCTTCAGCGTGCCGCTGGGGCAGATCGCGCTGTTCGTCGCGGTCGCCGTGGTGGCGGGCCTGCTGGCCTCGGTGCTGCCCGGCCGCAAGGCCGCCGGCACCTCGATCAGCGGGGCGCTGGCAAGCGAGTAGGCACCGGTCCCCTGCCCCGGACCGACACGGGCGGGCGGCTCCCTCTGCGGGGGGCCGCCCGCCTTTAGTGTGGGCGGGGTACCGGGAGGGGGCGCTGCATGGCCGAAGGGGACGCGGGCCCGGAGCGGGCGGGCGGGATCGCCTGGGGGACCCCGGCCGCGCGCTGGACGATGACCGCCACCGTGCTCGGGTCCGGGATGGCCTTCCTGGACTCCACCGTGGTCACCGTGGCGCTGCCGGTGATCCAACGCGACCTGGGCACCGGCGTGACCGGGCTGCAGTGGATCGCCAACGGCTACATGGTGACGCTGTCCGCGCTGATCCTGCTGAGCGGCTCGCTGGCCGACCGGTTCGGCCGGGTGCGGCTGTTCGCCGCCGGGGTGGCCTGGTTCGCCGCGGCGTCCGCGCTGTGCACGGCGGCGCCGACACTGGAGCTGCTGGTCGCGGGCCGGGTGCTGCAGGGCGTGGGCGGGGCGCTGCTCACCCCGGGCAGCCTGGCGATCCTGCAGGCCGGCTTCCGCCGGGAGGACCGGGCGCGCGCCATCGGCGCGTGGTCCGGGCTGACCGGCGTCGCCTCCGCGATCGGCCCGTTCCTCGGCGGCTGGCTGGTGGACATCGGATCGTGGCGGCTGATCTTCCTGATCAACCTGCCGCTGGCCGCGGTGGTGCTGCTGATCGCCTGGCGCCGGCTGCCGGAGTCCCGGGACCCGCAGGCGCCGCCGCGGATGGACTACACCGGCGCGCTGCTGGCGATGCTCGCGCTGGCCGCGGCCACCTACGCGCTGATCGAGGCGGGGGCGCCGATGGTCCCGCCGGCCCTGCCGGCCGCCGCGGGAGTGCTCGGTGCGGTGGCACTGGCCGGCTTCATCGCGGTCGAGCGGCGCAGCGCGCACCCGATGCTGCCGCTGGGCATCTTCCGCTCCGCCCGGTTCACCGCCACCAACCTGGTGACGGTGCTGATGTACGGGGCGCTGGGGCCGCTGCTCTTCCTACTGGTGCTCTACCTGCAAGAGGTGATGGACTACTCGGCGGTGCAGGCCGGCGCGGCGTCGCTGCCGATCACGGTGCTGATGCTGCTGCTCTCCGGGCAGTCGGGCCGGCTGGCCGAGCGGATCGGCCCGCGCGTGCAGATGGCGGTCGGCCCGGCGCTGGTGGCGGTGGGCATGGTGATGCTCTCCCGGCTCTCCGCCGACTCGACCTACCTGGCCGACGTGCTGCCGGGCGTGGTGGTGGTCGGGCTGGGCCTGTCCACCGCGGTGGCGCCGCTGACCGCGACGGCGCTCTCCTCGGCTCCGGAGCGGCACGCCGGGGTGGCCTCGGGGGTGAACAACACGGTGGCGCGCGCGGCCCAGCTCGTCGGGGTGGCGGCGGTCCCCGCCGCGGCGGGGGTGAGCGGCGCGGCCGGAATCGCCGGCGGGTTCGGGCCGTCGATGCTGATCATCGCCGCGGTCAGCTTCGGCGGCGGGCTGCTGGCGCTGCTCCTGCTCCGCCGGGACGGCGGCCCCGCGCCCTCCCCCGAGCGCCCCTTCTGCGGCGTCTCCGGCCCGCCGATGTCCGCCTGCCCCGGCTCCTCGGCCGGCACCGCCGCCCAGACCGGCCCGGGAGACCCCGGCCGCCCCGACCGCCCCTGACCCGGGCGGGCGCCGGGTCCTCCGCGCCGTCCCCACCGGCCGGACCGGGCGGTGCCCGCGCCCGCCGCCCAGGGCCTCCCCGCCCCCGGGGGAGCCGGCCACCGCCCCGCCCGACCATGGCCGGGCTCCTTCCCGCTCCCCGCCTCAGATCGTTGATGGGAAAAGGCGACGGGCCCAGCAGAACACCCCGCTCCCTCCCCCTTCCCCCGATGATCTTGACGTTGCGGGGGTATCAGAGGGCTCTGATGGCCCCGCAACGTCAAGATCATCGCCCCAGGGCGGGCTTCTCCCAGCAACGATCTCAGCGGAGACCCCGTCCCTGAGCCGGACGGCCCCTCCCCTCCCACCGGTCAGACCGCGTGGTTCGCGCCCGGCCCCCTTTCCGTCGGAGTTCCGGGCCGCCCCGCACGGCGGGCCGATCGGGACACGGACCGCTCTCGGGGCCCCCGTCCGCGCAGGCCTGCGGGGGGCGGTGCGGCGGTCCGGCGGATCGGACGGGGACGGGGCGGCGAGCCGGACGCCCCGCCGGGAACCGAGGCGACCGCCCGTTCCCCCGCCCGCGCCGCCCGGAGCGGGCGGACCCCGCTCCCCGGGGCCGCACAGGCCGGCGCCGGGCCCGAGCCGGCCGTGCCCCCCGGCAGCGCTCACGCACCGTCCGGCCCGCCGTCTCCGCATACCGCCCGGCGGAGGGCGGTCCGCGGCCTTCCTTTCCACAGGGCCTCTCCGTCCACAGGGGGGCTTTCCACAGGGCGCGGAATCGCCCTGCCGCCGAGCGGTGCCGGTCCCTACCTTCGGAGGCATGGACGCACTCCCCGCCCTCGCCCTCCTTCTCATCTCCCTGCTCGCCGTCGCGCCGGCCGCGGCCGCGCCCCTCCTCCGGCGCGCCCGGCCCGCTCCGGCCCGAACCTCCCCTGTGCACGGGCCCCGGCGCCTAGACTCGCCGCATGAACGGGTGCGGGCCGCCGCTGATCGTCTTCGCCGGCGGCGGAGCGAGCGCGACGCTGGCGGCCGTCGCACTGCTCCGCTCCACCACCTGGCTGCGCCTGGAGTACCGGGTGGTGATCGCCGACGAGCACGGGCGGCACGGCAGAGGGGCCGCGCTCGCCCGGCGGGGCCGGCTGGACGCGCCCGCACGGGCGATGTCGGCCCTGCCCGACCGCCCCGCGCACCTGCTGGAGTGGGCCCGGCGCACCGGGCTGCCCTGCAGTCCGGGCACCTTCCTGCCGTGCCGGGCCTATGGCGACTACCTGTCGGAGACGCTCTCCGAGACCGCCGCCTGGGCGGAGCCGTACGCGGCGGTGGCGCTGCGCACCGACCGGGTGCTGCGGGCCGCCCCGGAGGGCGGGGCGGTGGCGGTCTCCCTGGCCGGGGGCGGCACACTCCGTGCGGCCGCGGCCGTCCTGGCCACCGGCGACCCGGGGGCGGGGTCCCTGCCCGCCACCCGGCCGCCCTCCTCCCGGGCCCGGCTGGACACCTGCCCGCGCGGTGCCGTGCTCGGCCCGGACGGCCGGGCCGAGCGGCGGCTGTTCGCGGTCGGGCGGGTCCGCCGGGACCACCCGGGGTCCGCGCCGGCCCGGGCCGGCGAGCAGGCCGAGCTGCTGGCCGGGCTGATCACCGACACGGTGCTGCGCGCCGGGCGCCGCTGACCGCCCCGGCGGCGGGCGGTTCAGCGGTGCCGGCGGTCGGAGCGCTCGTCGGCGCGGAGGCGGAAGGGGCGGAGCGCCGATTCGATCTGCACCGCCAGGTCCATCTTGCTGACGCCTTCCTGGCGGTCCTCGAAGTGGATGGGGATCTCGACGATCTTCTGCCCGCGGCGGTAGGCGCGGAAGTGCATCTCCACCTGGAAGCTGTACCCGGTGCTGCGGATGCTCTGCAGGTCGAGGGCGCGCAGCGCGTCGGCCCGCCAGATCTTGAACCCGGCGGTGACGTCGTGCACCGGCATGGTGAGGATCGCCCGGACGTAGGCGTTGGCCCAGCCGCTGAGCATCCTGCGGCGCAGGTTCCACCGCTCGGACAGGCTGCCGCCGGCCACGTAGCGGCTGCCGATGACCAGGCCGGCCCCGGTGGAGAGCTGGGTGCCCAGCAGCTGGGGGAGGTAGAAGGTCGGGTGGCTCAGGTCGGCGTCCATCTGCACGACGTGGTCGGCGCCGTCCTCCAGGGCCCGGGCCATGCCGGCGATGTAGGCCCGCCCCAGCCCGTCCTTGGCGGTGCGGTGCACGACGGTGACCCTGGTGGTCCCGTGGTCGGCGGCGAGCTTGTCGGCCACCTCCCCGGTGCCGTCCGGGGAGGCGTCGTCGACCACCACCACCCGCAGCCGGGGCAGGCCCAGCGCCATCAGCTCGCCGACCAGGACCGGCAGGTTCTCCGCCTCGTTGTAGGTCGGTACGACGACGGCCACGTTGGACCGGGCCCACGGGTCGGGCAGGGTCACCGGAGTCGGCATGGGGAGGCCTCCTGGGATCGGCGGTCGCTGAGCCGGGGGTGCGGTCCCCGGCGCGAGGGTCATTCTCCCCGGTCCGTGTCGAGGATCGCTATGTGGACCAGGGTGCCGGTGTCCTCCAGGGTCATCAGGACCTCCGGGTCGGCGCGGTTGTCGGTGACCAGGTGGGCGATGAGCTCGGGAGGGACGGTCTGCACCATGGTGTCGGTGCCGATCTTACTGCTGTCGGCCAGCACCACGGCCTCCTCCGCGATGGAGACCAGGGTCCGGTCGACGGCGGCGACGGCGGGGTTGGGGTTGCTCAGTCCGCGCTCGGCGGTGACGCCGTTGCCGGACAGGAAGGCGCGGCGCACCCGCAGCCGGGAGAGCGCCTCCTCCGCGCCAGCGCCGACCAGGGCGCGGCTGGGGCCGTTGAGCGTGCCGCCGGCCATCACCACCTCCACCCCGGGGGCGGCGGCCAGGACCTCGGCGGCCGGCAGCGACGTGGTGACCACGGTGAGGTTGACCCGGCCCGTCAGCTCCCGGGCGAGCGCCTCGGCGGTGGTCCCGGGGCCGAGCGCGATGGCGTCGTCGTCCTCGACCAGGCGGGCCGCCGCGACCGCGATGGCCCGCTTCTCCGAGGCGGCCTGCCCGGTCATCCGGGTGTAGTTCTGCTCCGGGCCGAGCCGGCCGGGCAGGGCGGCTCCGCCGCGCCGGCGGTCCAGCAGGCCTTCGGCCTCGAGCGCCCGGACGTCCCGGCGGACGGTGACCTCCGAGGCGCTGACCCTGGTGGCGATGTCGCGGAGGGCCATGGCACCGTTGGCGCGGACCAGTTCCAGGATGCGCTCCCGGCGCTCCGCCGCGAACGACGGCCTCGGCTCTTCCATGGTCCCCACTCCGCTCCTCACCGCTTCTCCGGCGCACGCAGCCTAGCGAGGATACGGAGGGAGCGCCGCTCCGCCCCGGCGGCGGACGGCCCGTGGCGGCCGGTCCGGGGCGGCCGCGGAGCAGGGGTCAGCCGATGTGCACCCCGTGCGCCTGGAACGCGGCGTCGATGGCCTCCTCGTCGGGGGCGTCCACCGGGTCGGCGGGGTCGGAGTCCTCGGCCTCCGCCGTACTGTCCGCCCCCGCGACCACGGCGACGATGAACACGACCGCCAGGACCGCCAGAGCGGCCAGGGATCCGAAACCGAAGAGGGCCATGAGGGACACGGGGGCCTCCAAAACGGGTGGTCACCTTTACGGATTCCCAGCCGAGACCCCGGTCACACCTTCCTCGGGCACCGGGTGTGCGGAAGCGCTCCCGTCCGCGGCTCAGCCGGCCGGCCGGATCCGGAGCGCGCCCGCCACCGCGACCGCGAACAGGATCAGCACCGCCGGGAAGAGCAGCGCCGTGCGCAGGTCGGCCAGGTGGGCCACGGCGCCGATCGCGACCGGCCCGCTGAGCAGCCCGACGTAGCCGGCCGCGGCGACCAGGCCGAGGTCGCGGCCGGCCCGGCGCGGGTCGTACGAGGTGGCCGCGGTGAACACCTGCGGCACCACGCAGGAGAGCCCGGCTCCCATCAGCCCGAACCCGGCCAGCGCGACCGCGGGGTGCGGCACCAGCAGCGCCAGGCCCAGGCCGGACACGGCCAGCAGCCCGCAGCCGCGGACCAGCGCCACCGGACCGAACCGGGCGCTGAGCCGGTCCCCCACCAGCCGCCCGGCGGCCATCAGCGCGGAGAACACCGCGAAGCCCGCGGCCGCGACGGCGCCGGAGGCGCCCGCCGTGTCGTGCAGGTAGACGCTGGTCCAGTCGACCGCGGCCCCCTCGGCGACGAAGGCGCCGAACGCGACCAGCCCGAAGAGCAACACCTTCGGCCGGAGGCCGGGCGCGGGGCCGGCGTCCGCCCCGGCCCCGTCCCGCGCTGCGGCCGGGGCGGTGTCGGGGCCGGGCAGCAGCCCGCGGCGGGCCGCCGCGGAGAACGCCGCCAGAACCAGGGCGACGGCCCAGAAGGTCGCGGCCGGGCCGATGCCGGCGAAGGCGCTGAGCGCGCCGATCCCCGCCCCGGCGAACCCGCCGATGGAGAACGCCGCGTGGAATGAGGCCATGATGGGACGACCGTAGGCGCGCTCGACCCGCGCGGCGTGCACATTCATCGGGACGTCGATCAGCCCGTGGCCGGCGCCGAGCGCGAACAGCGCGGCGAACAGCGCCGGCAGCGAGTGGGCGTGCCCCGGCCCGGCCAGGGTCAGGCTGCCGAGCACCGCCGCCGGGACCACCAGCGCGGCGCTGCCGAACCGGTCGGTCACCCGGCCGGCGACCTGCATCGCCGCCAGTGCCCCGACGGCCAGCCCGAGCAGCCCCAGGCTCAGCTCGCCGTCGCCGATCCCGACCTGCGCCTTGACGTCGGGGATGCGCGAGGCCCATGTCGCCAGCACCACCCCCGCGATGAAGAAGTAGGCCAGCACGGCCAGCCGCGCCCTGCGCAGCTCACCCGCCGGCCGCGCCGCGTCCACCGCCTGCGCCTGGGACGCCTCGGACACCATTCGGCCACCTCCGGACCCTTGAACGACTCTGCCACCCGCACCGGCCGCACCGGGCCGCCGATCCGTCTCTCCGTCCCCTGCAACCCCGGGGCGGGGCCGCCCGTTGCAGCGCCGGGGCGGATCTTCCGTGCGGCCTCCGCCCCGCCCGGCCGGCCCCGGTGGGCGGGGCCCGGCGGCCGGGGGCCGGGACGACGTCCCCGCGTCCCGCCGGCCGGGTCCCGGCTCCGGGAGGCGGCCGCTCTCCGGCACCGCCCGCCCCGGGCGGTGGGCCACCGGGCGCCCCGCGCGGCGCCCGCCGCTCCCGAGCCGCCCCGGGAAGGGCGCTCGCGCGCTCCCCCGGGCCCGGGGCCGGGCCTGCGACCGGTCCGGCCCTTCCGGGGCGGGCCCGGCCGCGCTCGCGGCGCCCCTGCGCCGGGCGGCGCCGTCCCTGCGGGGCGCCGGCGGGCGCAGGACCCGGGGCGCCCCTGTCAGACGGTGACAACCGCGACCCCCGCCGCGCGGATCCCGGCCACCGCCTCCTCGTCCGCACCGGTGTCGGTGACCAGGACGTCGAGGTCGCCGACCGGGCAGACGTGGCCCATCGTGACGTGGCCGATCTTGGTCGAGTCGGTGGCCGCGATGGTGCGCCGGGCCGAGCGCATCGCGGCGCGCTTGACCGCGACGTCGGCGAGGTCGTGCGCGGTGAGGCCGTCCGAGGCGGACAGCCCGCAGCAGCCGAGCACGGCGACGTCGAAGCGGACCGCGGCCAGCGCGGCCTCGGCGAGCGGTCCGTGCAGGTTGAGCTCGCCCGCGCGGACCTCCCCGCCGGGCATCAGGATCCTGGTGTCGGCGGAGGGCTCCAGCGCCTGGGCCGCCTGCAGGGAGAGCGGCATGACGGTGACCGGGCGGCCGGTGAGCAGCCGGGCGATCTCCACCGCGGTGGTACCGGAGTCCAGGACGACCGCGCTGCCCGCGGGGATCATCTCCCCGACCTCGGCGGCGATGCGGCGCTTGGCGTCGGCGGCCTGGCGCTCGCGCAGCCCGAAGGGCGGCTCCTGGCCGCGCGGGACGAGGCTGACGGCCCCGCCGCGCACCCGGCGCAGCACCCCCTGGGCGGCGAGCCGGTCCAGGTCGCGGCGGATCGTCATCTCCGAGTGGCCGGTGGCCTCGGCGAGTTCGACCACGCCCACCTCGCCCCGGTCCTTGAGCCGGGCGACCACCAGATCCGCGCGTTCCGCACTGTCCATGAGTTAATTCAAACACTGAACATGTTCAGATCGCAATCTCGCGAACGCATGATCTGATTCTCCGGCCGGTCCCCCACAATGGGACGGTGATCGAGGAATCGGTGGAATGCGAAGTGTGGTGGGCCTCCCCCACCCAGTCCGACCCGGCCCTGCTGGAACTGCTGGACGGCGCGGAGCGCGCCCGGCACGGGCGCTTCCAGCGCGCCGCCGACCGGGACCGCTACGCCGTCGCGCACGCGCTGGCCCGGCTGGTCCTCGCCGAGGCCGCCGGCTGCGGCCCGACCGAGGTGTCCTTCACCCTGGACTGCCCGCACTGCGACGGCGAGAAGGAGCGCGAGCCGCACGGCAAGCCCCGCCCTGCGGGCCCGGCGGCCGGCCTGGAGCTGTCCATCAGCCACTCCGGCGACCGCGTCGCGGTGGCGCTGACCCGCGGCGCCCCGGTCGGCGTCGACGTCGAGGAGGTCTCGGAGCGGCGGGACGTCGAGGGGCTGGCCGAGATGGTGCTGGCCCCGGCCGAGCGCACGGCGCTGGCCGCGCTGCCCGCCGAGCGGGCCGCGCTCGCCTTCCACGACTACTGGGCCCGCAAGGAGGCCCTGCTCAAGGCGTCGGGCGAGGGGATCTACGGCGGGCTGACCGGTGTCTCCATCTCGCCCCCCGGCGAGCCGCCGCGCGTGCTGTCCTGGTCCACCCCCGGCGCTCCCCCGCTGGACCGGGTCCGCCTGCAGGACCTGGACGCCGGCCCCGGGTACCGGGCCGCGCTCGCGGTCCTCACCTCCGCCCCGGTCGCCGTCACCGTGCACGGGGCCTCCCCGCTGCCGGCCGCGCGCCCCGCGGGCGGGGCCCCGCCGCACTGACCCCGCGCCCCGCCGCGGGGCGGCTCCGCCCCGCGGCCGGCCTCAGGCCGCCAGGGCCAGCGCGACGCCGAAGGCGGTGAGCGCGACGCCGCCGGTGAGCTCGATGCCCTGGCGGACGCGGCGGCGGCGCATGAACTCCGCCAGGGTGCTGATGCCCAGCACGTAGACGAGCCACCAGGCGACCACCACCGCCACCGAGACCGCGCCGAGCAGCGCGGTCTGCGCGGTGGCCGCCTCCGGGGCCGTGACGAACTGCGGGACCACGGTGATGAAGAAGACCGCCGGCTTGGGGTTCAGGGCGTTGTTGAGCAGCCCCTGCAGGAACGGGGAGCCGCCGCGGGAGGCGCCCGGCCCGGCGTCCTGGAACCCGTCGGGGGCCGCCAGGCCGGCCTTCCGGGCCCGGCGCGCGCGCCACAGGCCGAGCACCGCGCCCACCCCCAGGTAGGTCAGGTAGGCGGCGCCGGCCAGCTGGAGCACCCGGAGCACCTCCGGGTGCGAGGTGACCAGGACGGCGAGGCCGGCGGTGGCCAGTACCGCCCAGCCCGCGATGCCGGTCACCGACCCCGCCGCCGTCCCCAGGCCGGCCCGGCGCCCGCCGCGCGCGGTATTGCGGGTCACCAGTACGAAATCGGGCCCCGGAAGGACCGCCATCAGCGTCGCCGTGGCGACGAACCCGCCCAGGTGCTCCGGAAGCGGCATCACTGTGCCGCGCCCCCTCTCCCCCTCGGTTCCGCTCCGGCGCCCCCGCGCCGGTGGATTCACGGAACAGGCCGGACGATTCCGGCCGATGAACGAAACAGCAGCAGCAATTATGTACGACCACCGAGATAAAAACCAAATCACCGTGATATATTCGGTGGATGCCGCAGAATATCGATCTGGATCCGGTGGACCTGCGGATTCTCCGGGTCCTGCAGAACGATGCACGGATCACCAACCGCGACCTGGCCGCCGAGGTCGGCGTCGCCCCCTCCACCTGCCTGGACCGGGTGAACCGGCTGCGCGCCGCCGGCGTCATCGAGGGCTACCGGCTGCGCGTCTCCCCCGAGGCCCTCGGCCTGCCCGTCCAGGCCTTCCTCACCCTGCGCACCCAGCACAGCCGGGAGGTCCTGGAGCCGCTGACCGAGCACATCCTGTCCCAGCCGGAGACCCGGGCGCTGTACAACATCGCCGGAGCGGCCGACTTCCTCGTCCTGGTCGCCTGCGCCGACGTCGGCGCGCTGCAGCGGCTCATCGTCGACGAGCTGACCGCCCGGCCGGAGATCCACCAGATCCAGACGATGCTGGTGTTCCAGGAGTGGGAGGGCGGACCGCTCCTCCCACCCGGCGCCCCCGCGGACTGAACCCTGTCCCCGGGGCAAGGGCGACCTTGCCCCGGGGACAGCGATTCCTCGCTTGACCGGCGTCACGCGCCGCTTGAACCATGTGATGGTGCGTAGCCGAATCGTCAGCAGAGCCCGGTTCGCCCGCAGTCCACGGCCGGCCGCCCGGTGAGCCCCCCGGTCCCCCCGGCGGTGCCCGCCTCGGTGGTGGACACCGTGCACGGCCGCCCCGTTCCCGACCCCTACCGCTGGCTCGAGGAGCCCGAGAGCACCGCCACCCGCCGCTGGCTGGACGAGCGCGAGCGCGAGTTCGCCGCGGCGCTCAGGGGGTGGCCGCTGCGGGACCGGCTCGCCGCCGACATCCGCCGCCTGGTCGACACCGACCTGTGGTCGCCGCCGCGGCGGCGCGGCCGCACCGTGTTCGCCTCGCTGCGCCCGGCCGGCGCGGAGCACCCGCGCATCCTCGCCTTCGACGGCCCCGACCCGGACCGGGCGCGCACCGTGTTCGACCCCGCCGCCGCCGACCCCGGCGGCCGCACCACCCTGGACGCCTGGGAGCCCTCCCCCGACGGCCGCCTGGTGGCCGTGCAGACCTCCGCCGGCGGCACCGAGCGCGGATCGCTGCGGGTGCTGTCCGCGGCCACCGGCCGCCCGGTCGAAGAGCCCCTCACCGGCCTGCGCTACACCCACGTCGCCTGGCTCCCGCCCGAGGCCGGCCTCGGCGACGCCTTCTACTACGTCCGGCGGGACGGCGCGGGCGTGCGCGGGCTGTGGCTGCACCGGGTCGCCGCCGGCGGCCCAGCGCCGCTCCCCGACGCGCTGGTGCGCCGGTGCGCCTCCCCCCGGACCGTGCCCGGCGTGCGGCTGCTCGGCGGCCGGCTGCTGCTGGCCACCGAGAGCCACGGCACCGGCCACCGCAACGACCTGTGGCTCGCCGACCTCTCCGCCGCGGGCTCGGCCGAGCGGCCCGACTGGGCGCCGCTGCAGGTCGGCGCGGAGGCCGAGACCTCGGTCGACCTCGGCCCCGACGGCCTGCTCTACCTGCGCACCACGCTGGGCGCGGCGCACCGCCGGATCTGCGCGGCCGCCCCCGGCTCCCCGGATCCCGGGCACTGGCGCGAGATCGTCCCCGAGGACCCCGGCGCCACCCTGGACGGGTTCGCCGCCGTCGGCACCGCCGACCGGCCCGAGCTGCTGGTGGCCCGCACCCGGCTGGGCATCAGCACGCTGTCCGCGCACGACGCGCGGGACGGCCGGCTCCTGCGCACCGTCGAGACGCCCGGCGAGGGCATGGTCTCCGAGCTGGAGCAGGACGGGGCGGGCGGCGCCCGGTTCTGCTACGCCGACGTCGCCACCCAGCAGACCGTCCGGCTGCTCGCCCCCGGTGCCCGGCGCCCCTCCGCCTGGCCCCCGCCCGGCCCGGGGCGGCGGCCGCCCGAGCCCGCCGCCCGGGTCCGCCGGACCGTGCTGCACGGCCGCTCGGCCGACGGGACCCGGGTGCCGGTCACCCTGTTCTCCGCGGACGGCGGCGACCGGCCCGGCCCCACCCTGCTGCACGCCTACGGCGGCTTCGGCCGCCCCCGCATGTTCGGGTTCAGCGCCACCGTGCTGGCCTGGCTGCGCGCCGGGGGCCGGTACGCCGTCGCGCACGTGCGCGGCGGCGGCGACGGCGGTCGGGAGTGGCACCGGCTCGGCGCCCGCCGGAACAAGATGCGCTCGGTGGAGGACCTCGCGGCCGCCGCCGACGCCCTGGTCGCCCGGGGCCGCTGCACCCGGGACCGGCTCTGCCTCTCCGGCGGCTCGGCCGGCGGGCTGCTGGTGCTGGCCGCCGCCGCGCTCCACCCGGGGATGTGCGCGGCGGTCATCGCCTCGGCGCCGCTGGCCGACATGGCCCGGTTCGAGCGGTTCGGCCTGGGCGCGATGTGGACCCGCGAGTTCGGCACCGCCGCCGACCCGGAGGACTTCGCCGCCCTGATGGCCTACTCGCCCTACCACGCCGTGCTGGAGGGCGCCGGGCCGGACCACCCGGCGGTCCTGCTGACCGGGTTCCACTCCGACACCCGCACCGGCGCGGTGCACCCCCGCAAGATGTGCGCGGCCCTGCAGGGCGCGGGCGCCCCGGCGCTGCTCCGCTACGAGCGCGACGTGGGCCACGGCGCCCGGGCGGTCTCCCGCGCCGTGGGCCTGGCGGCCGACGCGCACGCCTTCGCCGCGGCCCTGACCGGGCTGCCGCCGCGCCCGGGACCGCCGGGCCCCTGAAGCCTCTGCCCGCCCGGGCAGGGAGTCCGAAACCGACGAGGAAAGGACGGGAAGCGATGGAGCCGAACGAGCGGATCGAGGTGGAGGTCGAAGACCTCACCGAGGTGACCTCGCGCGACATCACCGCGGGCGGGGACAGCGACGGCACCGACGGCAGCTCGGACTTCATCTGAGCACCGGCGGCGCCCGCCGCCCTGTTCCGAGAACGAACCGACCCATGATCCGGTGAGAGCCACCGGAGCGCCGCCGGGGCGGCCCCCGCCCCGGCGGCGCCTTCCGCGCGGACCCGCGGGAGGGACCGCAGCACCGGCCCCTCCCGCACCGGGGCCGGGCCGCTCTCCGGCCCGGCCCCGGACCCCAGCCCTGGAAGGAGCCCCTGTGCCCGCCTGCCTCTCGCTCAGCACACCGCGGCACCGCCTGCGGGACCGGGCCCGCCGGCCCCGCCCCCCGCACCGCGCCGCGGAGGGCCGGGTCCCCGCCCGCGCCGGCGGGCCCGCCGCCCCGGGGGAGGTCCGATGACCGACGCCCTGTTCACCGGCGCCGTGCGCGACGCCATCGGCCGCGAGGACCTGGCCGCTCGGATCTCCGAGGACGTGATCTTCGCCGACATCGGCGAGGAGGCGGTGCGCCCGCTGCTCGACTTCGACGCCCTCGACGAGATCCTCACCACCCGGCCGCTGGCCCCGCCGCGGCTGCGGCTGCACCGCGAGGGCTCGCCCGTCCCGGCCGACCGGTACACCGCCACCGGCGAACTGTCCCGCTCCACCACCCGGGTGATCCGGCCCGAGGGGCTCTACCGGGAGCTGCGCGACGGGGCCAGCCTGGTGCTGGACAGCATCGACCGGCTGCACCCGCCGATCCGCGCGGCCGCCGACGACCTGATGCGCCTGGTCCACGAGCGCGCCCAGGCCAACCTGTACCTGATCTGGGGGGACTCGCACGGCTTCGACACCCACTGGGACGACCACGACACGTTCATCGTCCAGGTGGCCGGCGCCAAGGCGTGGAAGGTGCACGGCCAGGGCAGCCGCCCCTACCCGATGAAGGTCGACTCCGACCACGCGCACACCGCCCCGGAGGGCACCGTGTGGGAGGGGGTGCTGCGCCCCGGTCACGTGCTGCACGTCCCGCGCGGCTGGTGGCACACGGTCACCGGCACCGGCGGCGTCAGCGCCCACCTGACCTTCGGCTTCACCCGCGCCACCGGGGTCGACTGGGCGCGCTCCCTGGTGGAGCGGCTGTTCGAGGAGGAGGTGTTCCGGCGCGACCTGCCCCGGTTCTGCGCGGCCGAGGACCGCCGCAAGCACCACGACCGGCTGGTCCGCGTCCTGGCCGAGCTGGCCGAGGAGCACGGCGTGGACGGCTTCCTCGCCGACCGGGACGCCCGCTTCCCGCGCCGGCAGTCGTTCTCGCTGCGCGCGGCGGTCGAGGACGGCGCGCCGGTCGGCCCCGGCGCCCTGGTCGAGTTCGTCCCGCTGCTCGCCCCGCCGGTCGAACGCGACGGCGACCGGATCACGGTGGCCGTCTCCGGCCGCCGGTACCGCCTCCCGGCCTCGGCCGAACCGGTCCTGGCCGTCCTGGCCCGGGACCGCGAGCTGAGCGCGGCGGAACTGGCCGAGCGCTCCGGAACCCCGCCGGAGGCGACCGCGGCGGTCCTGCGCGCCCTGGCCCGACACCACCTGGTCCTGCTCCGCTGACCCTCTCGGGCGGGCCGGACGCGCGAGGGGCGCCCGCCGGGCGGCGGGCGCCCCTCGGGGGACGCCGGGCCCCTGCGCGGGGCGGACGGGTCAGGCCGCGGCCGCGACCTCCGTCCGCCCCTCCCCCATCAGGGCGCGCAGCCGGCGGACGAAGAAGAGCAGGGCCGTGCCGCACAGCATGGCCAGTACGCCCAGCAGCAGGAAGTAGCTCCCGCCCAGCGCCGGCTGGAGCCGGCTGACCTGGGCGCCGACCGCGTCGCCGGCGGTGATGGACAGGAAGAACATGCCCATCATCTGGGCCTTGAAGGCCTGCGGGGCGAGCTTGGAGGTCATCGACAGGCCCACCGGGGACAAGCACAGCTCGGCGATGGTCTGCAGCAGGTAGACCCCGACCAGCCAGAGCAGGCTGACCTTCACCGCGCCGCCGTCGGTGGCCGCGGTGGCCCAGCTCATCACGACGAAGGAGAAGCCGCAGAGCAGCAGGGCGATCGCGAACTTGAGGCCGGTTCCGACCCGGTCGCCCAGCTTCGTCCAGACCAGCGCGAACACGCCGGCCAGCACGATGACCATGACCGGGTTGACCGCCTGGGTCCAGCTCGCCGGGACCTCGAAGCCGGCCACGTGCAGGTCGGTGTGGTTCTGCGCGAACAGGGTGAGCGGGCCGGCCGCCTGGTCGAAGATCATCCAGAAGACGGCCGAGGCGATGAAGAGCCAGGCGAACGCCTTGAGCTTGGGGCGCTCCTCGGCGGTGACGTCGTCGCGGCGGACCACGAACATGTAGAAGAAGTAGGCGACCGGCACGACCAGCGAGAACGCGGTGAGCACGTAGGTGACGTTGTCGATGCTGAGGGTGCCGGTGAACGCGGCGACGACGCCGGCCATCAGGACCGCCGCGACCGCCAGGGCGGCGATGCGCAGCAGGCGGCCGCGCTCCCCCTCCGCCAGCGGGCGGGTCGGCAGGTCGCCGGCGCCCTTGAGGTGCCGCTGTCCGAGGATGTACTGCACCAGGCCCAAGCCCATGCCGATGGCGGCCACCGCGAAGCCGAGGTGCCAGTCGACCCGCTCGCCGAGGTAGCCGACGAGGAACAGGCCGATCGCCGAGCCGAGGTTGATGCCCATGTAGAACAGCGAGTACCCGGCGTCGCGGCGGGCGTCGGTGTCGCCCTGGTAGAGCTCGCCGACCATCGCGGAGATGTTCGGCTTGAGCAGCCCGGTCCCGACGCAGACCAGGGCCAGGCCGAGCCAGACGAAGGCCGGGCCGAGCGGGATCGCCAGCGAGATGTGGCCCAGCATGATGACCACGCCGCCGACCAGCACGGTGCGCCGGAAGCCGAGCAGCCGGTCGGCCACCCAGCCGCCGGGCAGCGCGGTGAAGTAGCTCATCGCCAGGTAGAGGCCGACCACGGCGGTCGCCGTACCCGGATCCAGTCCCATGCCGCCGTCGGTGACGGCCGCCGCCAGGAAGAGCACCAGGATCGCGCGCATTCCGTAGAACGACAGGCGCTCGTTCATCTCGGTCCCGGCAAGGGTGATCAGCCCTTTGGGGTGGTTCCGCATTCGGTTTCGCCTCTCCTCGCCCTGGGTCTCAGGGCACGCGGGCAGCGCGGCGCCAGGCTGCGCTGGGGTCTCGGCCCCTGGGTCGGGGCCGGAGGGCGGAGTCGCGACCGTCCGGGGGGTCCGCACCGGTCGGTGGGCGAGGCAGCGCTCCGCGCGGAGCCCCGCTCGTGGCGGGGCCGCCGATTCCAACGAGGCTACCGCCGCTCCTGATTCCGGGTGACCGGATCAGGGGCATAGTGTTGGGGACATCACACGGACACGCGGAAAAGTGCGCAGGTCATTGCCGCCGGATTCAGCATTAGGGTAGCCTCAGCTAAGAGGCGGCCGTTAAACCGGTGCCCCGATGGGGCCCACCGGCCACCGCTCCGCCCAGCTGCAAACGCACCCCGTCGTCCAGGAAGGGCTCCGCCGAATGGCCATGGCCCCGCACCCGCTCCAGGCGGTGGTCGACGCCTGCACGCCGCTGAAGTTCTCGCCGCTGCCGGACATCCGCACCCCCGAGGTCCGCGCCGGCACGGAGCACCCTGCCGGGGAGCAGTGGTACCGCACCGACTTCATGGTGGCCGACGGCGACGTCCCCGTGCTGTTCGACCGGCTCACCGCGGCGCACGGCCCCGGGCACCGGCTGCCCGCCGCCACCGCGTTCCTCCGCGCCGTGCTGCGCGAACCGATCTTCCTGGTCTCCGCGGGCGTCTACCTGACCGGCCGCGCCCCGCTGCTCGACGCCGAGCACCTCTGGTTCCCCTGGCTCTCCTCGGCCCGGCGGTTCGGCACCCCCACCGTCACCTCCGCGCGGACCGCCGTCCTCGTCGGCGACCCCGCCGCCGCACACGGCGACGCCCTGCCGGTGGCCGGCCGCGACGAGCTGCTCGCCGCGACCGCGCGGCACACGGTCGACACCTTCAGCCCGGTCATCGACGCGGTCCACGCGCACACCCGGGTGGGCCTGCGCACGCTGTGGGGCTGGGTGCTGGACACCGCCCACTTCTACATGCTGAACCCGGCCCGGTTCCTCGGCCACGACGCCGAGGCCGCCTGGACCCTGGCCCGGGAGCTCGGCGACGCGCTCATCGAGGCGGGCGCCGTCACCCGCGCCCGCCCGCGCCTCTTCCCGTTCCGCGACGGGCACCCGCGCGGCACCTGGGCGGTCCGCGGCACCTGCTGCTTCGACTACAAGGGCGACCCGGAGCACGGCTTCTGCACCACCTGCCCGCTCAAGTGCGACATCGACCGCAAGGCCGAGCTGCAGGAGTGGATCCGCAACCCGGCCCTGGCCCCCTGACCCGCGGGGCCCGTCCCGCGACGGAGGGAAGGGGGCGGCCCCGCCGGTGCGCACCGGCGGGGCCGCCCCTTCTTCACGCCCCCTCCCCCGCGCGGCGGGGGCGGCGGGCGCGGAGGGCGAGCAGGACGACGGGGAGGACGAACAGCGCCGCGAAGGCGTTCAGGCCGCCGAAGCCCAGCCCGGCCAGGACCGCGCCGGAGGCGGCGCCCGCGGCCGCCCCGCCGAGGTTCATCAGCAGGTCGGTGACGCCTTGGGCGCCCGGCCGCTCGTGCGGGGCCAGGGAGTCCGCCAGCAGCGCCGAAGACGACACCAGGCCGAAGGACCAGCCCAGGCCGAGGAGGACCAGGCCCGTGGTGACCAGGGCGGTGCTGTGCCCGGCGGTTCCCGCGACCGCGGCCGCGGCGAGCAGCACGCCCTGCCCGATGAACAGCACGGGGACCCGGCCGATGCGGTCGGAGAGCCAGCCCACCACCGGCGAGAAGGCGTACATGCCGGCGATGTGCAGGCTGATCGTCAGCCCGATGACGGTGAGCTCCGCGCCGCCGTGCGCCATGTGCACCGGGGTCATGGTCATCACCGCCACCATCACGGTGTGCGAGGCGACCGTGCCGACCAGGGCCAGCAGGGCGCGCGGGTTGCGCGCGATCACCGCGATCGAGGCGCGCGGCGACGCCTTGGCCGGGACCGCCGGGGCACCGCTGCCGCCCGCCTCCAGCCGGCGGGCGAGCAGCAGCGGGTCCGGGCGGAGCATCAGGAAGGTGACCAGGCCCGCCGCGGCGAAGGCGGCGGTGGAGAAGAGGAGCGGGCCGAGCAGGTCGAGCAGGCCGAGGCGGGAGGCGACCGCCGCGCCGGGGCCGGTCAGGTTGGGGCCGATGACCGAGCCGACCGTCGTCGCCCACACCACCAGGGAGAGGTCCCGGCCCCGGGTGCGCTCCGCGGCCAGGTCGGCCGCGGCGTGCCGGGCCTGGAGGTTGGTGGCGGTGCCCGCCCCGTAGAGGGCCATGCCGATCAGGAAGACCGGGAAGTACCCGGCCTGCGCGCCGGCGATGGCGACCACCCCGCCCAGGGCGGCGACCAGCCAGCCCAGGCCGAGTCCCGGGCGGCGCCCGCGGCGCGCGGCCAGCCCGGCGAGCGGCAGCGAGAACAGCGCCGCGCCGAGCGTGATGGTGGTGGTGGCCATCCCGGCCCAGGTCTGCGAACCGGTCAGGTCCTCGGCGATGAGCCCGCCGACCGACAGCGCCGACCCCACCCCGAGACCACCGATGACCTGCGCGATCACCAGCGCGGTGACGGCCTTGCGCTGGACCCGGGCGGGGTCGGGCGCCGCCCCTCGGGCCGGTGCCGCCTCATCCGCCGCGGTCATCTTCGCCTCACCCGGCCCACAGCCGCCTCCTCGCCCGTCCCACCTGCGAACCCCGCACAGAGGTCCGATGACCCGGCAAGCGTAGTGAACGCTCCGGATCCGTTCCCGCCCGGGTCCTCACCGGGGCGCCCTCCGGGGAACGTCCCGGTTCGCGAAGGTCTTCCCGCCGGCCGCGGCGGCGGGGGCGCCGCGGCCCCGCACCGGTCCCGGCCTCCGCGCGCCCTCTTCCGCTCAGCCGCGGTTCCGGTGGCGCCACTGGAGGTAGCCGTGCTCGCGTTCGGCGTGGCGCATCTCCGCGTACAGCGCGTCCGGGTCGGGGGCGGAGACGACCGCGCCGCCGGGCGGGAGCGGCCAGCGGGCGAACGCCCAGTAGCGGCGGGTGTAGGCGCCCCAGAGGACGGTCCACGCCCCCTGCTTCTGCCATTCGATGTGCGCCGCCACGCGGCGCCGGTCCTCGTCGGCTTCCATCGCAGGGACGGCCATACCCGGCGCGGGCGGTGCGCGGCGGCGCGGTGCGGTCCGGTTGTGGACAGCCGGGCCCCCTGGACAGGTCCGCCTCCGGCGCCCCGCGGCAGGGGCGCCGGAGGCGGGGGTCAGACGCGCTCGCGCGGGCGGGCGCCGCCCGCACCGGAGAGCTGGCCGGAGCCGGGGACCGGCTCGGCCGGGTCATCGCCCAGTTCGACGATCCGGTTGCCGCCGTCGACGTGCACGATGCTGGGCGCGTGCGTGCGGCGCTCGGCCTCGTCCAGCACCGCGTAGGACATGATGATGACCAGGTGGCCCGGCTGGACCAGGTGGGCCGCGGCGCCGTTGATCCCGATCACCCCGCTGCCCCGCTCGCCGGTGATGGCGTAGGTGGTCAGCCGGCTGCCGTTGTCGATGTCGACCACGTGCACCTGCTCGCCGTCGACGATGTCCGCCGCCTCCATCAGGTCGGCGTCGATGGTGATCGACCCGACGTAGTGCAGGTCGGCCTGGGTCACCGTGGCGCGGTGGATCTTTCCGTTGATGAGGGTGCGCTGCACGATAGCTCGGTCCTCGTTTCGCGGTGCTCGATGTCTACAGGCCTCGGGTGAGGTCCCGTGCGTCCACCATGATGGCCTGCGCGCCGCGGTGCGGTGCACGCGGGGGCGGCGCGGTGCGGACCCGCGCCCCCGCGCGCCGTCACTCGTCGCCGTCCTCCTCGTGGTGGTCGTGGTTGACGGTACCCATCCGCCAGTACCCGTCGACGGTGCAGGTCGAGTTGCGCACGAACCCGCGCTCCTTGAGGTGGCGGCGGATCGGCTTGAGCATCACCGCCTCCCCCGCGCACCAGGCGTAGCCGTTCCCTTCCGGGAGCTCGAAGCCGCGCAGGGCGGCCAGCAGCGCCTCGCCGGCGGGGCGGCCGCCGCGGTGCAGCCAGGTGATGGACGCCCCGGCGGGCGCGTCGATGTAGCGCTCCTCCTCGGCGTCGGCCACCTCGCAGAACGCGAAGACACGGGAGTCCCGGGGCAGCTCCTCCAGCCTGCGGGCCACGGCGGGCAGCGCGGTCTCGTCCGCGCCGAGCAGGTGGTAGTCGTAGCCGTGGTCGATGTGCACGGTGCCGCGCGGGCCGAGCACCCCGAGCTCGTCGCCGGGGCGGGCGTCCAGGGCCCAGCGGCCCGCCGGCCCGTGGTCGTGCGCGACGAAGTCGAGGACGAGCTCCTCGGCGTCCGGGTCGTAGCGGCGCACCGTGTAGTCCCGGTAGGTGAGCGCGGGGTCGCGCAGGTTCCACCGGCCTTCCGGGGAGACCCGGGGGAGGGCCGGGATCCGGCTGCCCTCCTCGGGCAGGAAGACCTTGACGTGGTCGTCGAAGTTGTCGGTGCGGAAGTCCTCCAGCTCGGGACCGGTCAGCACCACCCGGATCATCCTCGGGGTGACCCGGCCGACGTCGCGGACCCGCAGGGTGCGCGGCTTGAGCGGGTACCACTCCAGGTGCGGTTCGGTGACGGCGGCGGCCATCAGGCGTTCTCCTTCTTCTGCTCGGGGGATGCGGCGGCCCGTTCTGCGGGGGCGCGGGGCGGCGGCACGGCCGGGTCCCCGGCGCGCCTGAGGCCGGGGAAGGCCGCGGTGATGGCGGCGGTCAGCGCGACCGCCGCGGCGCCCCCGGCCAGCAGCGCGGCCCCGGGCCCGGCGACGGCCGCCAGGCCGCCCAGCACCAGGCCGCCCAGGGAGCCGCCGACGCTGTTCTGCGCGGTCCAGAGGCTGTTCACCCGCCCGCGCATCGTGTCGGGGGTACTGGTCTGCAGCAGCGCGAAGCGCAGGATCTCCTCGATGATCTCGGCGAGGCCGAGGGCTGCGAGCGCGACGGCGGCCGCGGCCAGCGCGGTGCTCGCGCCCAGGCCGGCGGTGGCCGCACCGCAGAGCGCCACCGCGCCGAGCAGCACCGCGCCGCGGCGCCGCAGCCGCCCGGTCCACCCGCTGGTCAGCGAGGCGGTGACGGCGCCCACCGCGGAGGCCGAGTAGAGCAGCCCCGCGGTCTGCTCGCCGCCGCCGAGCACCCGGTCGGATATCTCCGGGATGAGCACGTAGGGCGCGGCGAGCAGCAGCTGGACGAAGCCGAGCAGCAGCACCGGGCCGACGATCCGGTCCCGGACCGCGAAGCGCAGCCCGTCGCCGATCGCGGCCAGCGGCGATCGGGGGGCGTCCGCGCCGCCCGCCTCCGGGCGCATCTCGGGCAGCCGGGCCACCAGGGCCGTGGTCGCCGCGGACGCCACCGCGGTGATCGCGTAGACCGCCGGATAGCCCCAGGCGGCGATCAGCGCGCCGCCCGCGGCGGGCGCGGCGATGCCGCCGAGCTTGCCGGTCAGCGCGAGCAGCGCGCCGGCGGCGGGGAGGCGGTCGCGCGGGATCAGGCCGGGCACCGCGGCCTGCAGGGCGACCTGGCTGAAGGTGCCGAGGAAGCCGTTGAGGGCCGCGCAGCCGGCGATGATCCACAGGGTGGCGGGGGTGTCCGGCCACAGCGCGTTGAGGGCGAGCCCGGTGAACGCGACGGTGGCGGCGAACCTGCCGGTGACGATGAGGGTGCGCCGCGGGTGGCGGTCGGCCAGCACGCCGGCGACCAGGGTGCCGCCCAGCACCGACATCCCGCCCACCGCGCTGACCAGCGCCACCAGCGCGGACGACCCGGTCAGCGAGTAGACCTGCAGGGGGAGCGCCACCAGCGCGAAGCCCAGCCCGAACACCGACAGGGTCCGCGCGGTGAACACGATCCGGAACGGCCTGCTCAGCCGGAGCGGGGAGACGTCGATCGCCGTGCGGCCCAGGGCGCTGCGGAGCCGGGGGCCGCGACCGCTCATGCCCCGCTGGAGGCGCCGGCGCCCTCCATGGCCTCGCGCAGGCTCCGCGGCCGCAGGTCGGTCCAGTTGGCCTCGATGTGCTCCAGCGCCGAGGTCCGGTCGGCGGGCCCGTAGACGGTGGTCCAGCCCTGCGGGACCTCCGCGAACTCCGGCCACAGCGAGTACTGGTCCTCATCGTTGACCAGCACCAGGAAGGTGCCCTCGGGGTCGTCGAAGGGGTTGGTCATCGGTCGAGCTCCTCGCTTCCGTTCCGTCCGTCCGCCCGCCTCGGGGCGGGGCCCTCCCGGCATGGGTCGGCCCGGGGCGCTCATCGCGTCCCCGGGCCACTTTCCCGCATCATTCGGTATTAGGCAAGCCTTCCCTTAGGGGTCCCTGTGTGGCTTTCCCCGCTCCCCGGCACGGTCGGCCGGGGAAACCGGTGGTCCGGCGGGGGCGCGGGGGTTCCGCGGAGATCTCGGCGAGCACGGCCGCCAGGACGAGGAAGCGCCCGCGGACCGGGCCCGGCCGCTACGGGCCGGTGCCGCCCTGCGCACCGGGGGCCGGGCGGCGCAGGCGGCGCAGGGCGGGGTCGGCCGCGGTGACCGCGGCGACCACGGCGGTGCACGCGGATCCGGCGGCGAGCAGGGCCGCCGCCGGGCCGAGCAGGCCGGCCAGGGCGCCCATCACGCTCACCCCCAGCGAGCCGCCGACCGTGGCCTGGGCCAGCCAGACCCCGCTGACCCGGCCGCGCAGCGCGTCCGGGGTGCGCTCCTGCACCAGGGCGTAGCGCAGGATCTCCTCCACCGCCTGGGCGGAGCCCAGTGCCAGCAGGGCGGCCAGCGCGAACGGCAGGGAGGAGCTGGCGCCGAGGGCCGCCACCGCCGCACCGCAGCCCGCGACGGCTCCGCAGACCACCGCGCCGGGCCTGGGCACCCGCCCGGTCCAGCCGCTGGTCAGCGAGGCGAGGATCGCCCCGGCGGCCGGGGCGGAGTAGAGCAGCCCTGCTTCCCGGGCCCCCGCCTCCAATACCCGGTCGGTGAACTCCGGGATCAGCACCAGCGGCAGGGCCAGCGCCGCCTGGGTGAAGCCCAGCGCCATCAGCGGCCGCACCACCGGGTCGCGCACCGCGAACCGCAGCCCCGCCGAGGCCGCCCGCAGGCCGCCGCCGCGCTCCGCGCCGTCCGGGCGGGCGGCGGGCAGGAACAGGACCGACGCCGAGGCCGCCGCCGCGACCAGCGCGGTCCCGGCGAACCCCGCCGCGATGCCGGCGGTGGCGATCACCAGCCCGCCCAGCGCCGGCGCGACCACCGCTCCGGCCTGCGCGGTCAGCGCGAACAGGGCGCCCGCCGCGGGCAGCCGGTCCCGGCCGACCAGCGCCGGGACCATCGCCTGCTGGGCGAGCAGCCCGGTGGTGCCGAAGCAGCCGTTGACCGCCGCGCAGAGGTAGACGACCTCCAGCCGAGGGCCGCCCGGCAGCACCGTGTTGAGCGCGAACCCCGACACCACGGCGGTCTCGGCGAGCAGCGCGGCCAGCATCAGGCGGCGCCGGTCCACCCGGTCGGCGAGCAGCCCGCCGCCGAGCGTCCCGGCGAACGAGCTCAGCCCGTTGACCACGCTGACGCTGGCCACCAGCGCCGAGGAGCCGGTCATCGCGTACACCTGCAGCGGCAGCGCCACCATCCGGTATCCGCCGCCGAGCAGCGAGACCAGCCGGACCGCGAACAGGATGCGGAACGCGCCGCCGGCCCGCAGCGGGCTCAGGTCGATGGCCAGGGAGGCGGCCCGGAGCCGCCTCACCGCGCCGCTTCGCCGCCCTCCGGAGCGGCGGCGCGCTCCGCGAAGTAGAGGGCGGCGCGCTTGTGCGGCAGCTCGACCTCCCCGCCGAAGCGGAGCCCGGCCCGCAGCGCGGCCTTGCGCACCGCGGCGTTCCCGGTGTCCGGCTCGATCAGCACCCGGGCGCAGTGCGGGTCGGCCTCGAACACGGCGCGGGTCAGCGCCTGGAAGATCCGGGGTCCGGTGCCGCGGCCGGTGTCCACCCGGCGGCCGATGGCGATGTGCAGCCCGACGTCGTGCGGCTCGGCCGGGTAGGTGCGGCCGACGACGTCGCGGGCGGCCCGGTACAGCTCGATGTAGGCGATGTCGGCGCCGTCCTCGGAGACGATGAGCGGCCGGGAGAACGTGCCGGAGGCCTGCCCGGCCAGTTCCTCGGCCCACCGCTCCCGGGGCCAGGCCTGGTCGTAGAAGTCCGCGACGTGCGGGCGGTTCATCCAGGCGTGCACGAGCTCCAGGTCCGCGCCTTCGGCGGAGGCGATCCGCACCTCGAACGGCGCCGTCCGGGCCGGCAGCGGAGGCGGCCCCGCGGCGAGCGCCTCGGGGCCCGCGTCGATCTCCCTGGGTGAGCGCCAGGGCGCTCGGGTGCTGTCCGGCACCGTCGGTTCACCTCCGTGGTGGTTGCTGGCTCGGTACTGCGTCCTCGTACTGCGTGTTCAGCGCCTCCGGCGGCGCCCCGGCTCCGCGCCGGAGCGGGGCACGATCATCGCACCGCCGCCCGGACGCCGCCCGCCGGGGCCGCCGGGGCCCTCGGCCGCCCGCCCCGCTCCCCGGGGTCTCCCCCGGTGTCCGCGCCCGGCCGGGCGCTCCGGGAACGGTCCCCGCATCCCCGCCCGGGAGGCGGGGTCCCCGCTTCCCGTCCGCCGCGCCGACCGCCCGGAGGCGCCCCGGCGCCGGCGGGCTCCCGGAAGGCCGGCGGGCACCGGTGTCCGGGGCCGGGCCCGATGCCCTCCGGATCCCGGGCGATCCCGGACCGGCCCCGCCCCCGGGCGAGCAGGCGGAACCCCCGCCCGCCTCCCCTGACGGCCGCGCCGACCGCCCGGGAGGCGGGCCGGCGGCGGCCCTCCGGGGCCCGTTCCGGTGGGGTCAGAGCTTCTGCAGCACGCGCTTCTCCAGCTCGTCGAAGACGAGCATGCCGGTGGTGTAGCTCATCGCGCCCAGCTGCGGCACCGCGAAGACCTTGTCGTCCTTGGCCGGCCCGGTCTCCTTCCAGGGGCCCTGCTCCATGATCTTGCCGATCTCGGCCTCCGGCTCGCCGTCCTCCTCGCGGATCAGGACCGCGTCGTAGTCGTTCAGGACGTCCAGGTCCTCCACGGCGTGGCTCTCGCTGAACGCCCCGTCCTCGGCCTCCTCGCTGAAGCGCAGCCCCGCATCGGAGGGGATGTTGGGGCCGAAGGACTTCTCGTGCTCCAGCGTCCAGTTGCCGTCGCCGTAGGCGGCCACCGCCGCGAAGTCGGTCTCCTCCAGGACGCCGGCGTACTCCTCGGAGATCTCCGCGGCCCGCCGGTCGTACTTCTCGATCAGCTCCGCGTGGGCGTCGGCGACCCCCGCGGCGTCGGCGACCCGCTCGTTCATGTCCTTCCACTCGGCCGGCTCGTTCATCGCGGCGACCGCGACCGGCGCGATCTTCTCCAGCTCGGAGTAGTCGTACTCCATGGCGGAGGCCAGCCCGGAGATGATCAGGTCCGGTTCGAGCTCGGCGATCTGCTCGATGTTGATCTCCAGGTCGGTCCCGACGTCGGGCAGCTCCTCGACCCGCTCCAGCTCCTCGGGGGTGAGGCTCATGTCCTGGGTGCCCCGGGAGACGCCGACCAGCTCGGCCTCCTCGACCGAGATGAGCGGGGTGACCGCCCAGCCGATCGCGACGATGCGCTTCGGCTCGGCGGGGATCCGCACCTCCTCGTCGGTGTGGTCGCTGGCGAAGGAGCGGGTCTCGCCCTCGGCGCCGGCGTCCGCGCCGCCGCTGCCGCACGCTGCGGCGGCGAAGGCGAGGGCGCACGCCGCGGCACCGAGGCTCCAGCGGCGCCGCGCGGGCGGGGTGGGGGGAACGTCGATGGGCAACGTCTGCTCCGTTCAGAAGTCGACTGCGGTCGAGTGAGGCGACCCTATATCCATATAGGGCAGCCTTGCCTTAGTGGGGCCATCGCGGCCTCCGGGGCCGCGCCCCGGAGGCGCTTCCGGTCAGCGGCCCGCCTCCCGCTCCCAGGCGGCGAGCCGGGCGTCCAGCTCCGCGCCGACCGCCTCCAGGCCCGCCCCCTCCAGCATCCGCAGGTGCCCGGCGGCCACCGCGACCTCGGCGACCTCGCTCGGGCCGGCCTCCTTCCAGGCGGCGGCGGTACCGTCCGGGGCGTCCTCGGCGGTGAGCAGCAGCACCGGGCCGCCGTACCGGGGCGCTCCCGGCTCGGCCGGCCTGGCCAGCAGCTCGGCGGCGAACCGGTGGTTGGCGGCCAGCGGCCCCTCCTCCGGCCCGTCCCCGGCGGGGGTGCCCTGCAGCGGCGGGTCCAGCAGCGCGACCAGGCCCACCCGGGCGCCCTCCCGCTCCAGCGCCCCGGCCATCGCGTAGGCGAGCGTCCCGCCGAAGGACCAGCCGGCCAGGTGGTAGGGGCCGTCCGGGCACACCTGCCGGATCCGCCGCACGTAGTGCCGGGCCAGCTCCTCCAGCGAGGCGGGCGGGGCGCCGGCGCCGGTCGCGGCGGCCAGGTCGGGCGACTCCAGGCCGTACAGCGGCCGCTCCTCCCAGACGTGCCGGCGCAGCCCGGCGAAGGCCAGGGCCAGGCCGCCGGAGGGGTGCACGCAGAACAGCGGTGCGGCGGTGCCGCCGGCGCGGAGCGGCACCACGCCGTCGGGGAGCCGCGCCCCCTCCTCCCCCGGCCGCCCGGCGGCGTCCGCCGGTTCGGACGGTTCGGCCAGGCCGGCCGGGGTGGGGTGGGCGAACAGGTCGGCGATGGACGGGGAGGCCCCGGTCTCCGCGGCGATCCGGGCGCGCAGCCGCACCAGCAGCATGGAGTGGCCGCCGGAGGCGAAGAAGTCGTCGTCCGCCCCGACCTCGGGCACCCCGAGGACCTCGGCGAACAGCGAGCAGAGCAGCGCCTCGCGGGTGGTGCGCGGCGGCCGGCCGGGGGCGGCGGCCACCGCCTCGGGAACCGGCAGCGCGTCCCGGTCCAGCTTCCCGTGCGCGGTCAGCGGCAGCGCGCCGAGCACGGTGTAGGCGGCGGGCAGCATGTAGTCCGGCAGCCGCTCGGCCAGGTGCCGGCGGAGCACCGCCGGGTCGGCCGCCTGCCCCCCGGCGCCGGGCGCGGGCACCAGGTAGGCGGCGATCCGCCGGTCGCCGGGGGACGGCTCCCAGGTGTCCACGGCGGCCGCGGCCACCGCCGGGTGCTCCTCCAGGGCGGCGGCGATCTCGCCCGGCTCGATCCGGAAGCCGCGCACCTTCACCTGGTTGTCGGAGCGGCCGATGTAGTCGACCGAGCCGTCCGGAAGCCGCCGCACCAGGTCGCCGGTGCGGTACATGCGCTCCCCGGGGGCGCCGAACGGGTCGGCGGTGAACCGCTCCGCGGTGGTGCCGAACCGGCCCAGGTAGCCGCGGGCCACTCCGGCGCCGGCCAGGTAGAGCTCGCCGACGACGCCGGCCGGCACCGGGCGCAGCCGCTCGTCCAGCACGTAGGCCCGGGTGTTGGCGGTGGGCCGCCCGATCACCGGGCGCCCGCCCTCGTCCAGCCGGGCCGAGAGCGCGTCCACGGTGGTCTCGGTGGGCCCGTAGAGGTTGTGCACCACGGTCCCGGGCAGGTGGCGCAGCCGGTTCCACAGGGTCGGCGGCACCGCCTCCCCGCCGACGCCCATGGTCAGCGGGGCGCCCCGGGAGCCGTCCTCGCCGGGGACGCCCAGGCCCGCGGCGAGCAGCTGGGCGGCGTGCGAGGGCGCCGTCTCGATGAAGTCGATGCGCTCGTCGCGCAGCCGGCGCACCAGCAGCTCGGGGTCGTGCATCTCGTCCTCGGTGACGATGTGCAGGGCGTGCCCGTCGAGCAGCCACAGCTGCGGCTGCCAGGACGCGTCGAAGGCGAACGACCAGGAGTGGCCGACGCGCAGCCGGTCCCGCCCGGCGCGGCGCCGGGTGGGCAGGTAGAGCGTCTCCCGGTGCGAGGCGAACAGGTTGGCCACGCTGCGGTGCTGCACCTGGACGCCCTTGGGCCGGCCGGTGGAGCCGGAGGTGTAGATGGTGTAGGCGACGCAGTCGTCGCGCAGCGGGGCGCGGCGGTCGGCGTCGGTGGGCGCGGTGGCGGGGCGGCCCGCTCCGGTGGAGCCGTCCAGCACCAGGCGGGGCGGCCCGCCCAGGGCGGCGACCCGCTCCTCCAGCCGCGGGTCGGTGACGACCAGCGCGGGCGCGGCGTCCTCCAGCATCCCGGCGATCCGGTCGTCGGGGTAGGCCGGGTCGATCGGCAGGTAGCCCGCGCCGGACTTGAGCACCGCCAGGATCGCCGCGATGGTGTGCGCGGTGCGCGGCAGCACCAGGGCGACCAGGTCCTCGGGGCCGGCGCCGCGCGCGATGAGCTCGTGCGCGAGCCGGTTGGCGCGGGCGTCGAGCTCGCCGAAGCTCCATTCGTCGGCGCCGCACAGGACCGCGGGGGCGGCCGGGTCCTCGGCGACCCGGCGCTCGAACAGCTCCGGCAGGGTGACCCGCTCGGCGGGGACGTCCGGGCCCTGGGCGGCGGCGGCCAGGGCGCGCCGCTCGTCGGCGCCGAGCAGCGGGATGCGGCCCAGCGGCGTCCCGGGGTCGGCCGCCACCGCCTCCAGCAGCCGCTCCAGCCGGACCAGGATGTTCTCCGCGGTGGCGCGGTCGAACAGGTCGGTGGCGTAGACCAGGGCGCACTCCATGCCGCCCGCGCCGGCGGCGTCGGAGAACTCGAAGGCCAGGTCGAACTTTGCCGCGTCGGCGTGCACCGGGTGCGGGCTGACCCGCAGGCCGGCCATCTCCGGGGGCGTGCGCGCGCCCCGCTGGTAGGCCAGCATCACCTGGAACAGCGGGTGCCGGCTCATCGAGCGGACCGGGTTGAGCAGGTCGACCAGGCGCTCGAAGGGGATGTCGGCGTGCTCGTAGGCGGCCAGGCCGGTGGCGCGGGCCCGGGACAGCAGCTCGCTGAAGGACGGGTCGCCGGAGGTGTCGGTGCGCAGCACCAGGGTGTTGACGAAGAACCCGACGAGGTCGTCCAGCTCGGCGTCGTCCCGGCCGGCCACCGGGGTGCCCAGCGGCACGTCGGTGCCGGCGCCCAGCCGGGTGAGCAGGCCGGCGACCGCGGCCTGGAGCACCATGAAGGTGCTGACCCCGGCGGTTCCGGCCAGTTCGCGCAGCCGGGCGTTGAGCTCGGGGCCCAGTTCGGTGCGGACCGCGCCGCCGGCGCCGCGGGCCGCGGCCGGGCGGGGGCGGTCGGTGGGCAGCGGCAGCTCCTCGGGCAGCCCGCGCAGCGCCTCCCGCCAGAAGGCGGCCTGCCGGGACACCTCGCTGTCCGGGTCGTCCTCGGAGCCGAGCAGCGCCCGCTGGTGCGCGCCGTAGTCGGCGTACTGCACCGGCAGCGGCGCCCAGTCCGGCGCGGCCCCGGAGCGGCGCGCGGTGTAGGCGGCGCCGAGGTCGCGCAGGAGCGGCCGGGCCGACCAGCCGTCGGCCGCGATGTGCTGCACCACGATGAGCAGCACGTGGTCGTCGGGGCCGAGCCGGTACAGGAGGGCGCGCAGCGGCGGCTCGGACTCCAGCCGGAACCCGGTGGCGGCGGCCTCGGCCAGCGCCGCATCGACCTCGGCCTCGGCGATATCGATCACCGGCAGCTCGGGGCGGCCCTGCTCGGGGGCGAGGATGCGCTGGTAGGGCACGCCTTCGTCGTCGGGGTAGACGGTGCGCAGCGACTCGTGCCGGTCGGTGAGGTCGCCGAGCGCGGCGCGCAGCGCCTGCACGTCGGTCGCGCCGGTGAGGCGGGCGCAGAACGGGATGTTGTAGGTGGCGCTCGGACCGTCCAGCCGGTGCAGGAACCACATCCGCTGCTGGGCGTAGGAGAGCGGGCGCCGCTCGGCCTCTCCCGCCGGGCGCAGCGCGGGGCGGGCCCGGTCCGCGCCGAGGCTCCGGACCAGCCGGGCCACGGTGGGGGCGTCGAAGACGGTGCGCAGCGCGACCTCGCGGCCCAGCGCGGAGCGGATCCGCGCGACGAGGCGGCCGGCCAGCAGCGAGTGGCCGCCGAGGGCGAAGAAGTCGTCGTCGATGCCGACCTCGGGCACCCCCAGCACGTCGGCGAAGAGGTCGCAGAGCAGCTGCTCGACCGGGTCGCGGGCGGGGCGGCGCACCGCGAGCGCGGCGAAGTCGGGCTCGGGCAGCGCGGAGCGGTCCACCTTGCCGCTGGGCAGCACCGGCAGCGCCTCCATCGGCACCACCGCCGCGGGCACCATGGCGGCGGGCAGCCGCTCGGCGAGCAGGTCGCGCAGGCGCGCCGGGGAGGCGTCGGCGCCTTCGGCGGGCACCGCGTAGCCGACCAGCGCCGCGGAGCCGGAGCCGTCGGCGCGCACCGCCACGGCCGCGGCGGCGACCCCGGGCAGTGCCGCCAGTGCCGCCTCCACCTCCTCCGGTTCGACCCGGAAGCCGCGGATCTTCACCTGGTTGTCGGTGCGGCCGAGGAACTCCAGCTCCCCGTCGCCGTTCCAGCGGACCAGGTCGCCGGTGCGGTACATGCGCGCCCCGGGCGGGCCGTCCGGGTCGGCGGTGAACCGCGCCGCGGTGAGTCCGGGGCGGTTCAGGTAGCCGCGGGCCAGCACCGCGGCCCGCTCCGGGTCGGCCTCGGCCAGGTAGAGCTCGCCGGGGACGCCGGGCGGGACCGGGCGCAGGCCCCGGTCGAGGACGCGGGCGCGCACCCCGGGGTCGGGGCGGCCGATCGGCACCCGCTCGCCGGGGCGGGGGCGGCAGGCGCCGATGGTGGCGTTGACGATGCCCTCGGTGGGGCCGTAGCAGTTGAACATCGGGCCGCGGGCGGCGAACCGGCGGACCAGGGCGGGCGGCACCGCCTCGGTGCCGGCCAGCACCGTCATGCCGGCGGGCAGCTCGACGTCCTCGGGCAGTGCGGAGAGCAGCGCCGGCGGCAGGGCGGCGTGTGTGACGGCCTGCTCGCGCAGGAAGTCGGCGAGCGGCGGGGCGGGCACCCTGAGCTCGTCGGGGACCACCACCAGGCGGCCGCCGCCGAGCAGGCCGATGCACATCTCCCAGAAGGCGACGTCGAACCCGGGCGAGCCGAACTGGGAGATGCGCGCGCCGCCGGCGGCGCCGATCCGGTCCCGGGCGGTGGCGGCCAGCTTGGCTATGCCCGCGTGCGGGACGACGACTCCTTTCGGCGTCCCGGTGGAGCCGGACGTGTAGATGACGTAGGCGGCGGAGTCCGGGGTGAGCGGGGCGGTCCGGTCGGCGTCGGTGGGCGCGTCGGCGCGGGCGGCGGCCGCCTCCGCGGCGTCCCGGCCGTCCGGGACGAGCAGCGGGGCGCCGGTGAGGCCGGCGATCCGCTCGGCCAGCCCGTCGGAGGCGAGGGCGCACACCGGATCGGCGTCGGCGAGCATCACCGCGATCCGCTCGTCGGGGTGGGCCGGGTCCAGGGCCAGGTAGGCGGCGCCGGACTTGAGCACCGCCACCAGGGCGATGATGAGCTCCGGGGAGCGCGGCACCGCGACCGCGACGGTGCGCTCCGGGCCGGCGCCGCGGGCGATGAGGGCGTGCGCCAGCCGGTTGGCGCGCTCCTCCACCTCGGCGGCGGTGTAGGCGGCGCCCTTGCCGGTGAGCGCGGTGGCGCCGGGGTCGGCGGCGACCCGGCGCCGGAACAGCTCGGGGAAGGTCGCCGGGGGCACGTCCACCGCGCCGCCGGACTCGGCGCGGGCCAGCTCCTCCCGCTCACCGGGGCCGCCCAGGGCGAGCCCGGAGACGGGGGCGTCCGGGTCGGCGGTGATCGCGTCGAGCAGCCCGGCCAGCCAGTCGGCGGCGCGGCGGGCGAAGCCGGCGGGAACCCGGTCGGGGCGGTGGCCGAGCTTGAGCCGGAGCCCTCCGTCGGGGGCGCCGCCGGGCACGGCCGCGGCGGACAGCGGGTAGTGGGTGGCGTCGGCGGAGCCGCGCACCCGCGCCGCCAGGCCCGGCACGCCTTCGGCCGGGTCGGCGCCTTCCAGCGGGTAGTTCTCGAACACCAGCAGGGTGTCGAAGAGGTCGGCGGCGCCCGCCGCGCTCTGGATGTCGGCCAGGCCGAGGTGGACGTGGTCCAGGAGGCGGGCCTGCTCGTCGCGGATCCGGGTGAGCAGCGCGGCGGCGCTCTCGCCGCGGCGCAGCGCCACCCGCACCGGGACGGTGTTGATGAACAGCCCGATCATCGACTCGGCGCCGTGCAGCTCGGCGGGGCGGCCGGACACGGTGGTGCCGAACACCACGTCGTCGGTGTCGAGCAGCCGGGCCAGCAGCAGGCCCCAGGCGGCCTGCAGCACCGTGTTGGGGGTGACGCCGCGCTCCCGGGCGACCCGCTCGATCCGGCCGCTCAGCTCGGCGGGGAGGTCCACCACGACGCCCTGCGGGTCGGCCTCGGGCGCGGGGCCGACCGGGCCGTCCTCGGAGACCGGGCGGGCCGGCTCGGCCGGGACCGCCTCGGCCAGCCGGGTGGGGCCGGGCAGGCCGCGCAGCGCGTCGCGCCAGGCCTGCTCGGCCGCGGCCCGGTCCCGGGCGCTCAGCCAGGCCAGGTAGTGGCGGTAGGGGACGGGGCGGGGCAGCCGGTCGGGCCCGGCCGCCGCGTAGATCCGGAACAGGTCGCGCACCAGCAGCGGCAGCGACCAGCCGTCGAGCAGGATGTGGTGGTGGGTGACGGCCAGCACGTGCCGGTCCGGGGCGGTGCGGGCGAGCACGAACCGGATCGCCGGCGGCCGGGCCAGGTCGAAGCGGGCGGCCCGCTCCGCTTCGAGCAGGGCGTCCAGCTCGCCACCGGAGGCCTCGGCCTCCCTCCAGGCGGCGGGGACCGAGCGGCCGATCAGGGCGGCCGGCTGGCCGTTCTTCCGGCGGCGGAAGGCCGCGCGCAGCTGGGGGTGGCGCTGGAGCAGCCCGTCGGCGGCGCGGCGCAGCCGGGCCGCGTCGAGGGGGCCGTCCAGTTCGAGGGCGACCTGGACGTTGTAGGCGTCGGCCGCTCCACCGCCGAGTCCGCTGTGGAAGAGCAGCCCCTCCTGGAGGGGCGTCAGCGGGAGGATGTCCTCCAGCCCGGATGCGCTGCTCACGTGGGTTCGCCTTTCTGGACGTCCTGGGTCGGTCGCGGCGGGGGGGCGGGGCGCCGGGGCGCCCTCTCCGGTCAGAGGTCCCATTCCGCCTCGAATTCGTCGATCTCGGCCTGCGCGAGCCCGCCGAAGGTCAGGTCGGAGGGGGTGTGGCCGCCGGCGTCGGGGTCGTCGGCGTGCGCGACCGCGCCGGCGAGCTGGTCCAGCCAGCCCTGGGCGAGGGCGCCCGCCTCCGCTTCGGTGAAGAGCCGCCCGGGCCAGGCCCAGGTCGCGGTGAGCACCGGCCCGCCGGGGCCGTCGTGGACGGCGGCGACCACCTCGAACGGGTAGGCCACCGGGGCCTGCGGGTCGACGCCGGGCGGCAGCGAGCCGGTCTCCGGGGCGGCCCCCCACTCCTCGCCCTCCGCCGCGGCGGTGATCCGGCCGAGGTTGTTGAAGAGCAGCACCGGGGCGGCGCCGGCGGCGAGCCCGGGGTCGCCCGCCCGGCCGGCCGACGGGTAGCGGAGCAGACCGTGGCCGGTGCCGCCGCCGGGGACCTCGCGCAGCCGCTCCTTGGTCCGCTTGAGGGCGTCGCCGGCGTCTCCCCCGCCGGCGCGGGCCTGGGCCGGGTCGAGCCCGGCGGTGTCCAGCCGCACCGGGTGCACGGCGGTGAACCAGCCGACGGTGCCCGTCGGGTCCGCGCCGGGGGCATCGTCCTGGTCGCGGCCGTGCCGCTCCATGTCGACCAGGAGCGGGGCGCCGGGGTCGGCGCCGCGCCCGGCCCTCCACTCGGCGAAGGCCAGCGCGAGCGCGCTCAGCAGCACGTCGTCCACGGCCGCGTTGAACAGGGCGGGCACCCGGCCGAGCAGTGCGCCGGTGGTCTCCGGGGCGAGCCGGACGGTGGTGCGGCGCAGCGTCGCCGCGGTGTCGCGGGCCGGGTCGGGGGCGGGTTCGCAGGCCGGGACGGGGGCGACGGCCTCCAGCCAGTGCGGCAGCTCGGCGGAGCGGTCCCGGGCGGCCTGGACGCGCGCCCACCGCTCGAAGGTGGCCGGCGCCGCGGGCAGTACGGCCTCCCCGCCGCCTTCGGTCCCCTTCCACGCGGCCGCCAGGTCGGCGCGGAGGATGTGCCAGGACACCCCGTCGACGACCAGGTGGTGCACGGTGAGCAGGAGCCGCCCCGGGTCGGCGCCCCGGTCCAGCCAGACGGCCCGGACCATCGCCCCGCCCTCGGGGTCGAGTTCCCCCTGGGCCGACTCGGCGGCCCCGGCGGCGGCGCGGGCCAGCGCGTCGCCGTCCAGTCCGCGCGCGTCCCGCCTGCTCAGCACGTCCGCGGCGCGGACCGCCCCGGGTTCGGCGGTGACCAGCCTCGGGCCGTCCGCGGCGGGCGCGCCCGCCGCGCCGCCCTCCGGGATGACCAGGCGGGAGCGGAGCATCGGGTGCGCGTCCAGCACCGCCTGCAGGGTGCGCCCCAGGCGCGCGGCGTCCGCACCGGCGGGGGTGTGCAGCACCATGGACTGGCTGAACCGGGCGAACAGGCCGCCGCGCTCCAGCATCCAGTGCATGACCGGGGTGAACGGCACCGTACCGGTGTCCTCCGCGTCCACTTCGGCCGGCGCGCCGGAGACCTCGGAGGCCACCGAGGCCAGGCCGGCCGGGGTCTGCTCGGTGAACACGTCGGCGGGGGTCAGCTCCAGGCCCGCGGCACGCGCCCGGCCGACCAGGCGGATCGCCTGGATGCTGTCGCCGCCCAGGGCGAAGAACCCGTCGTCGGCGGAGACCGGCCCCGCCCCCAGGACCTCGGTGAAGAGGCCGCAGAGCAGCTCCTCCACCGGGCCTTCGGCGGCCCGGCCCGGGTGCTCCCCGGCGGCGGGCCCGGCGGGCGCGGGGAGTCCTCGGCGGTCCAGCTTGCCGTTGGGGGTGAGCGGGAGCTCCGGGAGGACGAGGATCTCGGCGGGGACCATGTAGTCCGGCAGCCGCTCGGCCAGGGCCCGGCGCAGCTCACCGGGGTCGGGGGCGGACCCGGCGCGCGGCACCGCGTAGCCGGTGATCCGCGGGGAGCCGGAGGCTCCGCTGTGCACGGCGGCGACGGCGCCGCCCACCCCGGGCAGCCGGCCCAGGGCGTCCTCGATCTCGCCGAGCTCGATCCGCAGGCCGCGGATCTTGACCTGGAAGTCGGTGCGGCCGAGGAACTCGATCGGTCCGGGCAGGCCGTCCGGTCCGGCCTTGCCCCACCGGACCAGGTCGCCGGTGCGGTACATCCGCTCGCCGGGACCGCCGAACGGACAGGCCACGAACCGGTCCGCGGACAGGTCGGGGCGGCCGGCGTACCCGCGCGCCAGCTGGGAGCCGGCCAGGTAGAGCTCACCGGGGACGCCCGGCGGGACCGGCCGCAGCGCCTCGTCCAGCACGTAGACCCGGGTGTTCCACACCGGCAGCCCGATCGGCACCGAACCGCCGGCACCGGAGGAGGGGGGAGAAGAGGGGGAGAGGGCCTCCCCCACTCCGCCGCCGGAGGCCTCCGGCCGGGCGGAGGCGCCTACACGCGCCGCTTCCGGAGCGGCGTCCTCCACACCGAAGGCGCCCTCGCCCGCCCTGCCGACCGCACCAGCGGCAAGGACCGGCCGGGCGGCGCCTGTCACCCCCGGGACCGCGCTTCGCAGGCCAAGGGTCTTCCCGGACGCACCGGCGGCATCACCGTGCGCCTCCTCCTCGGTCGGCGAGACCGACTCTCCGGCGGCGGTGGGCCGAGGGGCGGCGGCCGCACTCGGACCGGTGCTCTCCGAGTCCTCCGAGTCGCGGACGTCTCCGACCGCGCCGACAGCGGCGCCCTGCGCCACGATGGCGGACGGCCCGTCGGCGGCCGACCGGAAGGCGTCGAACCAGGTCACGTCCACCGCGGCCTCGGTCGGGCCGTACAGATTGTGCAGCCCCACCCCCGGCAGCACCTCGGCGAACCGCTCCGCCGCGTCGGCGCCCAGCGCCTCACCGGAGGCGAACACCCGGCGCAGCGACGGGGGGACCGGGGCGGCCGCGACCGCGGGGTCCTCCAGGAAGGCGCGGAGCATGGACGGCACGAAGTGCACCGTGCTCACGTCCTGCTCGGCGATGAGCCGCGCCAGGCGGGCGGGGTCGCGGTGCGCCCCCGGCTCGGCGACGACCAGGGCCGCACCGACCGCGAACGGCCAGAAGAACTCCCACACCGACACGTCGAACGACGCCGGCGTCTTCTGCAGCACCCGGTCCTCGCAGGTCATCGGGTAAGCGCCCTGCATCCACGCCAACCGGTTCACGATCGCCCCGTGCGGCACCGCCACCCCCTTCGGACGCCCCGTCGACCCCGACGTGAAAATGACATAGGCCGGGTGCTCCGGCAGCAGCCGCCCGCCCCGATCCGCATCGGACAGCGGCTCAGCGGAGCGCCCGGCGGCCTCGCCCGCGTCCGGGGCGATCAGCTCCAGCCCGGGGGCCTCCGGCAGCAGCCGCGCGCTCTCCTCGTCGCAGACCGCGCAGAGCGGGTCGGCGTCGGCGATCATGCCGGCCAGCCGGTCTGCGGGCAGGTCGGTGTCGAGCGGCAGATACGCCGCACCCGCCTGCACCACCGCATGCAGAGCCACCACCAGCTCCACCGAACGCGGCAGCGCCACCGCCACCACCGACTCCGGACCCGCACCCCGCGCCACCAGCTCACGCGCCAACCGCGCCACCCGCCCATCGAAATCCGCGCGGGAGACCGCGGTGCCCTGGAAGACGACCGCGGGCGCGGTGCCGCCGGCGGCACCGCCGCGCAGCAGCTCGGGCAGGGTCTCCGGCCCGACCTCGCGGCCGGTGGCGTTGACCCGGTGCAGCACCGCGTCCCGCTCGGCCGCGGAGAGCGGGTCGAGCTCGCCGACCGGGCGCTCCGGGTGGGCGACGGCCTCGGTGAGCAGCCGGACCAGCCGCTCCGCCAGCTCCCCGGCGGTGCCGGGATCGAACATGTCGGCGGCGTAGCGGACCGAGACCGAGGCCGGGTCCTCCCCCGGCGTCTCGACGAACTCGAACTCCAGGTCGAAGCGGGCGGTGCGCATGGCGCCGTCGTCGATCTCGGTCTCCAGGCCGAGGATGCGGCCGGTCCGCTCCGGCCGGATCTGGTGCGAGACCATCACCTGGAACAGCGGGTTGCGGCCGGGGGCGCGCTCCGGGTCGACCGCGTCGACCACCCGGTCGAACGGCAGGTCGGCGCTGCCGAAGGCGTCCAGGTCGGTGCGGCGCACCCGGCCCAGCAGCTCGGCGAAGCCGGGGCGGCCGGACAGGTCGGTGCGGAGCACCAGGGTGGTGAGGAACATGCCGACCGCGTCGTGCAGCGCCTCGTCGGTGCGGCCGGTCGCCGGGGCGCCGAGCGGCACGTCGTCGCCGGCGCCCATCCGGTGCAGCAGCACCGCCACCGCGGCCTGGAGCACCATGAAGGTGCTGGCACCGCGGCGCCGTCCCAGCTCGGCGGCGGCCCGCATGAGTTCGGCGGGCAGCTCGGCCCGGGCCGTGCCGCCGGCGCCGTCCCGCAGCGCCGGCCGGGGCCGGTCGGCGGGCAGCGGGATCTCGGCGGGCAGGCCGGCCAGCGCCTCGGTCCAGAACGCCCGCTGCCGGGCGGCCGTACTGCGCGGGTCGTCCTCCTCGCCGAGCAGTTCGCGCTGCCAGAGCGCGAAGTCGGCGTACTGGACCCGCGGGGCGCCCCAGCCGGGGGCGTGCCCGTCCAGGCGGGCCCGGTAGGCGGCCTGGAGGTCCCACAGGAACGGCTCCTGGGACCACTCGTCGATGACGATGTGGTGGAAGAGGAAGAGCAGGATGCAGGCGTCCTCGCCGGTGCGCAGCAGGACGGTGCGGAAGCCCGGTTCGGCGGCGAGGTCGAACGGGCGGGCGGCGGCCGCGGCGAGCAGCGCCTCGGCATCGCGTCCCCGGGCGTCGACCTCCTCCAGCGGGTCGGGGGCCTGGTCCGCGGGGAGCACCCGCTGGAAGGGCTCGCCCGGCCCGCCGGCCGCCCGCCGCTCCGATCCCTGCCGCTCGGGGCCCTGCTGCTCGGGGCCCTGCTGCTCGGGGAAGGCGGTGCGCAGTACCTCGTGCAGCCCGACCACGTCGCGCAGCGCCGCGCGCAGCGCACCGGCGTCCACCCGTCCGCGGCAGCGCAGCACCCACGGCACGTTGTAGACGGCCTCGGCGCCGTGCAACCGGGAGGCGGCCCACATGCCGCGCTGGCCGCCGGTGAGCGGGAGCGGCCCGTCCCAGTCCCGGGCGGCGCCGGGGCGCAGCGCGGGGCGGCGGGCGCCGCGGGCCTCGATGCGCGCCGCCAGCGCCTCCGGAGTGGACGCCTCGAACACGTCGGCGACCCCCGCATCGGCGCCGGTCCGGGCGCGCAGCAGGTTGGCGGCGCGTGCGGCGGCCAGGGAGTTGCCGCCGAGGGCGAAGAAGTCGTCGGCGGCGCGGGTGAACGGGATGCCGACGGCGTCGGTGAACGCCTCGGCGACGGCCCGCTCCAGATCGCCCTCGGGCTCCCGGCCGCCCCTCCCTCCTGCGGACGGATCGGCCGTAGGAGCCCCGTTGAGGGCGGTGGTGGGCGCCGGGAGGGAATTGCGGTCGAGCTTGCCGCTCGGGGTGAGCGGCGGTTCGGGCAGCGCGACGAGGACGTCGGGCAGCATCGGCGCGGGCAGGGTGCCGTTCAGGGCCGCGCGCAGCTCCGCCAGTCCGGCCGCGTCCCATTCGGCGGTGCCCGGGGCGGGCACCACGTAGCCGACCAGCCCGGGGTCCCCCGACGGGCCCGGGTGCGTCGCGGCGGCCGCGTCGGCGACGCCGGGCAGGGCGCGCAGCGCCGCCTCGATCTCGCCGAGCTCGATCCGCTGGCCGCGGATCTTGACCTGGAAGTCGGTGCGGCCGAGGAACTCGATCGGCCCGGGCAGCCCGTCCCGGCCGGGCCGGCGGCGCACCAGGTCTCCGGTGCGGTACATCCGCTCGCCCGGCCCGCCGAACGGGCAGGCCACGAACCGGTCCGCGGACAGGTCCGGGCGGCCGACATAGCCTCGCGCCAGCTGCGCCCCGGCCAGGTAGAGCTCACCGGGGACCCCGGTCGGGACCGGCCGCAGCGCCTCGTCCAGCACGTGCACCCGGGTGTTCCACACCGGCAGCCCGATCGGCACCGAGGCCCCGGAGCCGAAGGAGGCCGTCCGGTCCGTCCCGCCCCCGGCTGCCGACCGGGCGGTGTCCGCCACGTCCGGGCCGGCGCCCTCCGGGCCTCGCGCCCCCGGACCGGCGGTGCCGCCCTGCGCCGCACCGGTGGCCGGGGCGGCCTGCACCGCGGCACCGGGAAGCGCGCTCCCCCGTCGGCCCCGCTCCTCCGGAGCGGTGCGCCCGGGGTCGCGGCCGTCCCCGGCCGCACCGGTGGAACCCCCCTGCGCCGCCTCCGCGTGCGGGGCGGTCCGCGCGGCGGCGCCGGACGGCCCGCCGGTGGTCGGCTGAATGGCGTCGAACCAGGTCACGTCCACCGCGGCCTCGGTCGGGCCGTACAGGTTGTGCAGCCCCACCCCCGGCAGCACCTCGGCGAACCGCTCCGCCGCGTCGGCCCCCAGCGCCTCACCGGAGGCGAACACCCGGCACAGCGACCGCAGGCCGGCCGCCTCGGGGGCGTCCAGGAAGGCGCGGAGCATGGACGGCACGAAGTGGCAGGTGGTGACCTGGTGCTCCCGGATCAGGGCGGCCAGGCGGGCGGGGTCGCGGTGCGCCCCCGGCTCGGCGACGACCAGGGCCGCACCGACCGCGAACGGCCAGAAGAACTCCCACACCGACACGTCGAACGACGCCGGCGTCTTCTGCAGGACGCGGTCGGCGGGGGTCAGGCCGTAGGCGTCCTGCATCCACGCCAACCGGTTCACGATCGCCCCGTGCGGCACCGCCACCCCCTTCGGACGCCCCGTCGACCCCGACGTGAAAATGACATACGCCGGGTGCTCCGGCAGCAGCCGCCCGCCCCGATCCGCATCGGACAGCGGCCCTGCGGAGCGGACCTCCAGACGGCCCTGGACGCGGGGGTCGTCCAGCAGCACGGTCTCCGGGACGTCCGCGTCCGGCAGCGACCGCGCCGTCCCGGTGTCGGAGAGCACCAGCAGCGGCGCCGCGGTGCGGAGCATGTAGGCCAGCCGGTCTGCGGGCAGGTCGGTGTCGAGCGGCAGATACGCCGCACCCGCCTGCACCACCGCATGCAGAGCCACCACCAGCTCCACCGAACGCGGCAGCGCCACCGCCACCACCGACTCCGGACCCGCACCCCGCGCCACCAGCTCACGCGCCAACCGCGCCACCCGCCCATCGAAATCCGCGCGGGTGGGCGCCTCGTCCCCGGAGAGCAGGGCGGGCCCCGCCTCCCCGGCGCCGGGGGCCGCGGCCAGCAGCTCGGGCAGCGTCCGCGGCGGGACGGCGTGCGCGACGGACCCCCGCTCGGCGTCCAGGGCGCGGCGCTCGGCCGGCAGCAGCACGTCGGCGGCGCCCACGGGGCGCGCCGGGTCGGCCAAGAGGGCGGTGAGCAGCAGGGTGAACCGCTCGGCCAGCGCCCGCACGGTCTCCGGGTCGAACAGGGCCGCGGCGTAGCGGATCACGCCGTCCAGGCCGTCCTCGCCGGGGCGCTCGATGAAGGCGAACTCCAGGTCGAACTTGGCGCTGTCGATGACCCGGTCGTCCAGGCGGGTACGCAGCCCGAACAGGTCCCCGGTATCGGCGGGGCGGATCTGCTGCGCCACCATCACCTGGAACAGCGGGTTGCGGCCGGCGGCCCGGCCCGGGGCCGCGGCGTCCACCGCGTCCTCGAACGGCAGGTCGGCGTTGTCGTGCGCGGCGAGGTCGGCGGTGCGCACCCGGCCCAGCAGCTCGGCGAAGCCGGGGCCACCGGATAGGTCGGTGCGGAGCACCAGCGTGTTGAGGAACATGCCGACCAGGTCGTGCAGGGCCTCGTCGGTCCGGTTGGCGGCGGGCGCGCCCAGGGCGACGTCGTCGCCGGCGCCCATCCGGTGCAGCAGCACCGCGACGGCGGTGCGCAGCACCATGAAGCGGGTGGTGCCGGTGGACTCGGCCAGCTCCTCGGCGGCCCGGCGGAGCGCGGGCGGCACCCGGAACCCGACCACGCCGCCGTCGGCCGGCATCCCGCCGGCCGGCCGGGGCCGGTCGGCGGGGAGCGCCGTCTCCTCGGGGAGGCCGGCCAGCGCCTCGGCCCAGAACGCCCGCTGCCGGGCGGCCGTGCTGCGCGGGTCGTCCCCGTCGCCGAGCAGTTCGGCCTGCCAGGCGGCGTAGTCGGCGTACTGGACCGGGACCGGGGCCCACTCCGGGGCCCGCCCGTCCAGGCGGGCGCGGTAGGCGGCGTCCAGGTCGCGCAGGAAGGGCGCCTGGGACCATTCGTCCACCGCGATGTGGTGGAAGACGACCAGCAGCAGGTGCTCGTCCTCGCCCTCCGGGAAGAGGGTGAACCGGACCGGCAGGTCGGAGCCGAGGTCGAACGGGGCCCGCGCGGCCGCCTCGACCCGGCCGTCCGCCGTGTCCTGCGGGGCTCCGGTGCGCGGCTCCTCGACGCGGAGCAGGCCGGTGGGGAGGGCGTCCGCCGGGACCACCTGCTGGACCGGTTCGCCGGCGCCCTCGGGCAGCGGGAACCGGGTGCGCAGCACCTCGTGCCGGAGCAGCACGTCGCGGGCGGCGGCGGCCAGGGCCGCGCGGTCCAGGGGGCCGGAGATCCGCAGCGACCACGGGACGTTGTAGGCGTCGGATCCCGGGTTCATCCCGTCCAGCAGCCACAGCCGGCGCTGCTCGGCGGAGAGCGGGGCCGGGGCGTCCGGGTCGGTGCGGCGGGCCAGGGCGGGGCGGGCGGCGGCGGGCCGGTCCCCGCCGTGGGCGGCGGAGCGCGCGGAGGTGCGGGCCGCGAGCCCGGCGACGGTGGGCGCCTCGAACAGGTCGCGGACGCCGACGTCCAGGCCGAGGCGGGCGCGCATCCGGTTGACCGCGCGCGCGGCGGCCAGCGAGTGCCCGCCGCTGCTGAAGAAGTCGTCGTGCACGCCGAGCGAGGGCAGGCCGAGGACCTCGGCGGCGATCGCGCACATCTCCCGCTCGGTGTCGTCCCGGGGCTCACCCCCCGCGGCGCCCGCGGCCGCGCCGGTCCCGGTGCCGCTCGCGGCGGGGGCGAGCAGCAGCCGGGCGCCCTCCTGGCCGTTGAGGGTGGTGGTGGGCGACGGGAGGGAGTTCCGGTCGATCTTGCGGTTCTCGGTCAGCGGGAACGCGTCCAAAGCGACGAAGACCGAGGGGACCATGTAGTCCGGCAGCGACTCGGCCAGCTCCGCGCGGAGCCGGGCCGGGTCGGGGTCCGCGCCGTCCCGTTCGGGGACCAGGTAGCCGACCAGGTAGGCCTGGCCGGGCACGTCCTCGCGGGCGGTGACCACGGCCTGGCCGACCCCCTCGGCCCGGGACAGCGCCTCCTCGACCTCGCCGAGCTCGATCCGGAAGCCGCGCACCTTGACCTGGTGGTCGCCGCGGCCCAGGTACTCCAGCGCCCCGTCGGCGCGCCACCGCACCACGTCGCCGGTGCGGTACATCCGCTCCCCCGGCGTACCGAACGGGCAGGCCACGAAGCGCTCCGCGGAGAGGTCCGGGCGGCCGGCGTAGCCGCGCGCCAGCCCCTCGCCCGAGATGTACAGGTCGCCGGGGACCCCGGTGGGCACCGGGCGCAGCGTTGCGTCCAGCACGTACACCCCGGTGTTGGCGATCGGGGCGCCGATGTCCACCGGCTCGCCGGCGCGCACCCGGGACACCGTGGACCAGATGGTGGTCTCGGTCGGCCCGTACAAGTTGGCGGTGTGCGCGGTGCGCGCCGCCATCCGCTCGGCCAGGTCGCGCGGGAGCGCCTCGCCTCCGACCAGGGCACGCAGGCCGTCCAGGGCCTCCGGCCGGTCCTCGGCCAGGGCCCGCCAGAGCGTTGGGGTGGCCTGCATGACCGTGGCCCCGCTCTCCTCGGCCAGGTCGGCGAGGGCGGCCGGGTCGCGCACGGTGTCCCGGTCGGCCAGCACCAGCTCCGCCCCCTGCATCAGCGGCAGGTACAGCTCCAGCGCGGAGATGTCGAAGCCGACGGTGGTCACCGCGAGCCAGCGGTCCTCCGCGCCGAGCGGGAACCGCTCCGCCATGTCCAGCAGGAAGTTGAGCAGTGCGCGGTGCGGCACCACCACGCCCTTGGGGCGCCCGGTGGAGCCGGAGGTGTAGAGCACGTAGGCGGCCGAGTCGGGGTGCGGGTCCAGGAAGGAGAGGGTGGCGCCGGGCGCCCGGTCGGCCGCGCCGCCGGGGGCGTCCGGGCCGAGCAGCAGCCGGGCCGGGCCGGGCGGCAGTTCCTTGTCCAGTCCGGGGGTGGTGACCAGGAACCGGGCGCCGGAGTCGGCCAGCATGTAGGCGATCCGGTCCGCCGGGAAGTCCGGGTCGATCGGCAGGTAGGCGGCGCCGGTGCGGCCCACCGCGAGCAGCGCGGCGACCAGGTCGGCGCCGCGCGGCAGAGCGACCGCGACGACCGTCTCGCGGCCCGCGCCGGCGGCGGCCAGCCGGGCGGCGACCGCGTCGGCGCGGCGGGCCAGCTCGGCGTAGCCGACCCGCTCGGTCCCGGTCCGCACGGCGGTGCGGTCCGGGTGCTCGGCGGCGGTGCGGGCGATGCGGCGGGCCAGTCCCGGGGCGGGGACCGGGCGGGCGGTGGCCTCGGCTCCGCGCAGCAGGGCGCTGCGCTCGGCGTCGGTGAGCACCTCGTGTTCGCCGACCGGGACGTCCGGCGCGACCAGCAGGGCGATCAGCACCTGGCGGAACCGCTCCACCAGGCTCTCCGCGGTGGACCGGTCGAAGCGGGCGGTGGCGTAGCGCAGATTCGCGGCCAGCCCTCCGCTGCCGGGGAACTCGGCGAAGGTGAACTCCAGGTCGAGCTTGGAGGTGGCGATGTCGATCGGGTGCACCGAGGAGTCGGCGCCGAGCAGCCCGGGGTGGTCGGGTTCGCGCTGGTAGGTCAGCATGACCTGGAAGAGCGGGTGGCGTGCGGCGGAGCGGGACGGGTCGGTCTCCCGCACCACCGCCTCGAACGGGACGCCGGCGTGCGCGAACGCCTCGATGTCGGCCTCGCGGATCCGCGCCAGCAGCTCCCGGCCGGTGGGCGCCCCGGACAGGTCGGTGCGCAGGGTGAGCATGTTCAGGAACATGCCGACCGCGTCGTGCACCGCGCTGTCGTCCCGGTTGGTGACCGGGGTGCCGACGGGGATGTCGTCGCCGGCGCCCATCCGGTGCAGCAGCACCGCCACTGCGGCCTGGAGCACCATGAAGACGGTGGTGCCGTGCGCGGCGGCGGCGCGGCGCAGTGCGGCGGCGGTGTCGGCGTCCAGGTCGAAGCGGACGGTCGCGCCGGCGCCGTCGGCGACGGCGGGCCGCGGCCGGTCGGCGGGCAGGGCGGTCTCGGCGGGCAGCCCGTCCAGCGCGCGCCGCCAGTAGGCGAGCCCGCGCCCCATCGGCGACTCCGGGTCGCCGGCCTCGCCGAGCCAGGCCCGCTGCCAGCGGGCGAAGTCGGTGTAGCGGACGGCGGGCCGCTCCCAGCGGGGCTCCTCGCCGGCGGTGCGGGCGGTGTAGGCGGCGTCCAGGTCGCGGACGAACGGCGTCTCCGACCACTCGTCGGTGGCGATGTGGTGGAAGCAGAGCGCCAGCACCGCGTCGTCGGGTGCGGTGCGGATCAGCGCGGCCCGCACCGGGACGTCGGTGCGCACGTCGAAGGGGGTGTGCAGCACCTCGGCGACGGCCCGGTCGAGCCGGGCCGGGTCGGTGCCGGCGTCCTCGGTGCGGAGCGGTCCGGGGACCCGCTCCATGGGCAGCACGCGCGGCCGGGGCCCGTCGCCGTCGTCGGCGTGGACGGTCCGCAGCACGTCGTGCCGGGCGACCACATCGCGCAGCGCCAGGGCGAGGGCGGCGTCGTCGACGGGGCCGCGCAGCCGGAAGGCGAGCGGGACGTTGTAGGCCGGGCCGGGGCCGTGCAGCTCCTCGTGGAACCAGATGCGCTCCTGGGCGTAGGAGAGCGGGGCGTCGTCGTCGGGGCCGGGGTGGGCGGTGAGCGGTGGGCGGTCGTCGCCGCCGGAGCGCTCCTGGAGCAGGGCGGCGAGGCGGGCCGGCTCGGGGGCGTCGAACAGGTCGCGGACCCGGGCGTGCAGGCCGAGCTCGGCGCGGATCCGGTTGGCGGCGCGGGTGGCGAGCAGCGAGTGGCCGCCGAGCGCGAAGAAGTCCTCGTGCACCCCGATCGGGGCGGTGCCGAGCACTTCGCCGAGGACGGCGCAGAGGCGCTCTTCCAGGGGGGTGCGCGGCGCGGCGGCCGGGGCGGGGCGGTCCCCTCCGGCGGAGGGGCCGGGGGCGGGCAGCGATTTCCGGTCGATCTTGCGGTTCTCGGTCAGCGGGAACGCGTCCAGTCGGACGAAGACCGAGGGGACCATGTAGTCGGGCAGCGACTCGGCGAGCGCCGCGCGGAGCCGGGCCGGGTCGGGGTCGGCGCCGTCCTCGAACACCACGTAGCCGGCGAGGTAGGCCTGGCCGGGCACGTCCTCGCGGGCGGTGACCACGGCCTGCCCGACGCCGGGCAGCCGGTTGAGCCGGGCCTCGACCTCGCCGGGTTCGATCCGGAAGCCGCGCACCTTGACCTGGTGGTCGCCGCGGCCCAGGTACTCCAGCGCCCCGTCGGCGCGGCGGCGGACCACGTCGCCGGTGCGGTACATCCGCTCCCCGGGCCCGCCGAACGGGCAGGCCACGAAGCGCTCCGCGGAGAGGGCCGGGCGGCCGGCGTAGCCGCGCGCCAGCCCTTCGCCGGAGATGTACAGGTCGCCGGGGACCCCGGCGGGGACCGGGCGCAGGGCGGAGTCGAGGACGTAGGCCCCGGTGTTGGCGATCGGGGCGCCGATGTCCACCGGCTCGCCGGCGCGCACCCGGGAGGCGGTGGACCAGATGGTGGTCTCGGTCGGCCCGTACAGGTTGGTGACCGAGGGGGCTCGGGCGGCGAGGCGCTCGGCCAGGTCGGCGGGGAGCGCTTCGCCGCCGACGAGGACCCGGAGCCGGTCGAGCACCGCCGGGCGCTCGTCGGCCAGGGCCCGCCAGAGCGTCGGGGTGGCCTGCATGACCGTGGCCCCGGCCCGCTCGGCCAGGTCGGCGAGGGCGGCCGGGTCGCGCACGGTGTCCCGGTCGGCCAGCACCAGTTCGGCGCCGTGCATCAGCGGCAGGTAGAGCTCCAGGGCGGAGATGTCGAAGCCGACGGTGGTCACCGCGAGCCAGCGGTCCTCCGCGCCGAGCGGGAACCGCTCCGCCATGTCCATCAGGAAGTTGAGCAGGGCCCGCTCCGGGACCACCACGCCCTTGGGGCGCCCGGTGGAGCCGGAGGTGTAGAGGACGTAGGCGGCGGTGTGCCGGCGGGCCGCCCCGGCGCCGGGGGCCCCGGCCGCCCGGTCCGCTCCGCCGGGCGCAGGGGCGCCCTGTTCCGGACCGGCGGGGCCGAGCAGCACCCGCTCCGGCCCCTCGGGCAGCTCCTTGTCCAGTTCGGGGGTGGTGACCAGGAGCCGGGCGCCGGAGTCGGCCAGCATGTAGGCGATCCGGTCCGCCGGGAAGTCCGGGTCGATCGGGAGGTAGGTGCTGCCCAGGCGGCCCGCCGCGAGCAGCGCGGCGACCAGGTCGGCGCCGCGCGGCAGGGCGACCGCGACGACCGTCTCGCGGCCCGCGCCGGCGGCGGCCAGCCGGGCGGCGACCGCGTCGGCGCGGCGGGCCAGGCCGGCGTAGTCCAGCCGGCCCGCGGAGGTGCGCAGTGCGGGGGCGCCGGGGGCGCGCCGGGCCGCCGCGGCGACCTGGTCGGCGACGGAGGCCTCGGGCACCGGGCGGGGTTCGGGGGGCGCGGTGAGCAGGGTGCGCTCGGCGGCGCCGACCAGGTCGAGCGAGGCGACCCGGGCGGAGGCCGCGGCGTCCGCCCGGCCCTCCCCGGCACCCGGCTCCGCGTCCGGGCGGGAGAGCAGTCCTTCGGTCATCCGGACGAATTCGGCGAGGCGCTCGGCGGCCTCCCGCTCGGTGTAGCGCTCCGGGTTGGCGTTGAGCACGAGGTGCAGGCCGCCGGCGCCGGTGTCGGCGGCGACCGACAGCGAGACGTCGTCGACCGGCCCCTCGGAGAGGGTCCGGGTGTCCCCGCGGACCTCCCCGAAGCGGACGTCGTAGTCGAAGGCCTTGATGTTGACCATCGGCCCGTACAGGCCGGTGGCCCGGCCGACGAGGCTGAGGTCGCGGCGGATGTCCTCGGCCCGGTAGCGCTGGTGCGCGCGGAGCCCGCGCAGCGCGTCCCGGGTGCGCCGGACCACCTCGGCGACGGTGTCGCCGGGGGCGGCGGCGATCCGCAGCGGCAGCACGTTCACCACCATGGCGGGGGTGCGCAGCGCCGCCGAGCCGAGCCGGCCCATCGCGGGCACGCCGAGCACCGCCTCGGGGGCGCCGGTCCGGCGGTGCACGTAGCAGCCGAACAGGGCGATCAGCGCCTCCGCCCAGTTGGCGCCGGCCCGCCCGGCCAGCTCCTCCAGGGCGGACAGGGCCGCCGCGTCCAGCCGGGCCCCCGGCCGCACCGCCCGCCGGGGGGTCGCGGGCGGTGCGTCCGAGAGCAGGGCCGGTTCGGGGCGGTCGGCCAGGGCCCGGGCCCAGTGGCCGCCGTCCTCCTCCCGCCGCTCGGAGGCCTCGTAGGCCTCCTCCTCGGCGACGACGTCGGCGAGCGCGCCGAACCGGCGGCCGGGGTCGGCGCCCTCGGCGAGGGCGGTGTAGACCTCGGCCGCCCGCCGGGTGATCACGCTGATCGCGTAGGCGTCGGCGAGGATGTGGTGGTAGCGCTGGTACCACAGGTACCGCCGGTCGGCGGTGCGGATCAGCGCGAACCGGTGCAGCGGCCCGCCGGCCAGGTCCACCGGGGTGTCCATGTCGGCCAGCATCAGCTCCAGCGCGGCCGCCTCCGGGTCGGCCTCGCCGCGCAGGTCGACCGCGTCCGCGGGCCGCCCGCCGCCCGCCGCGCCGGGCGGGAGCACCTCCTGCCGGGGCACCCCGCCGTCGTCGACGATGCGGGTGCGCAGCGCGTCGGTCTCGGCGACCACCGCGGCCAGCGCCTCCTGGAAGAGTCCGGCGTCCAGACCGCCGGCGAGGTCGACGTACTGGCCGACGTTGTAGACGGCTCCGGAGGGGTCGACCTGCTGGGCGTACCAGACCCCGCTCTGGGCTCCGGTGAGGTCGAACCGGGGGTGAGGGGTGTCGGTCATCTTCGGTGGCTCCGGGTCGGGAGAGTGGCTGCGGTGGCGGTCGGTGGCGGGGGGCGGGCAGAAGGCCTGCGGGCCGCGGGGCCCCGGTCGGGGGCGGAGGTGGGGGGCGGGCGGAGGATCTGCGGCCCGCGGGGCCCCGCGGGTGGAATCAGCCGCCGGCGAGCAGGCGGGTCCAGGCGTCGATGCTGGGCTCCTCGGCGAGCTCGATGAAGTCGGTCTGCGCGCCGGCGGTGCGCCAGGACTCCACCAGGCTCATCAGGCGGATCGAGTCCATGCCGAGGTCGAGGAGGTTCTCGGTGCCGGGGACGGTGCCCGGCTGCTCTCCGAGGATCCTCTCCACGTCGGCGCGGATCCGCTCGGGGGTGAGCTCGGTGTCGGTCATCTCCGTGCTGGCCTTCCGTAGAGGTGGGTGTCGTGGTCCGGGGCCGTCGTTCAGGCCGCCGCGGCACCGGAGGTGCGCGCCCCGACGGAGTCGAGGATCTCCCCGGCGCGGACGGCGACGTTGGACAGCAGCGACGAGGAGATGCCGTGCGTGTGCTCGGTGCCGCCCTGCAGGTAGATCCCGCAGGTGACCTCGTCGTCGGTGATCAGCCGGTAGTCGCGGCCGACGGCGTGCCGGCCGCGGGCGTCGGTCGCCACGTGCTCGGCGAGCCCGCCGAGCAGGGAGAGCGGGGCGGCGGGGTGGTAGCCGGTGGCGTAGACGACGTAGTCCGCGCGGAGCGGCCGCTGCTTGCCGGAGGGCAGGTGCTCGACGGTGAGGGTGACGCCGTCGGTGTCCTCCTCGACCCCGGTGACGCGGGACAGCTTGTGCATGTGCAGCCGCTCGGTGCCCAGCACCCGGTCCTGGTAGGCGGCGCGGTACATGCTCTCGATCAGGTCGGGGTCGACCACCGAGTAGTTGGTGTTGCCGTGGTAGCCCATGATCTGGGCCTTGGTCTCCTCCGAGGCGTCGTAGAAGGCGTCGACGGCCTCGGGGTCGAAGATCCGGTTGGCGAACTGGCTGTCGTCGGAGGGGCTGTAGCCGTACCGGGAGAACACCGCGTTCACCTGGGCGCCGGGGAAGCGGCGGTACAGGTGGTCGGCGACCTCGGCGGCGCTCTGCCCGGCGCCGACGACGGCGAACGAGCGGGGGGCGGCGCCCTCGCCGAGCGCCTCCAGCCGGTGCAGCAGGTACTCGTTGTGCCAGACGCGCTCGCCGAGCCGGACGCCCTCGGGCAGCCGCGGGGAGAGGCCCGGGGCGATGACGAGGTTGCGGGCCCGGGTGCGGTGGGTGCGCTCCCCGCCGGGGCCGGCCTCCCGGGCCAGCACGTCCACCGCGGAGATCCGGCCGGCGGCGTCGCGCACCGGCTCCACGCCGACCACCTCGGAGCCGTAGCGGACCGACTCCCCCAGCCGGCCCGCGCACCAGGCCAGGTAGTCGTGGAACTCCGAGCGGAGCGGGAACAGCGTCTTGTGGTTGATGAAGTCGTGCAGCCGCCCCGCCTGGTGCAGGTAGCTGAGGAAGGAGAAGTCGCTGGCCGGGTTGCGGGTGGTGACCAGGTCCTTGAGGAAGGACACCTGCATGGTGGCGTCGTCCAGGAGCATCCCGCGGTGCCACCCGAACTCCTGCTGGCGCTCGTGGAACACCGCGGTCGGGGCGGTGCGCCCGGGGTCGGCCGCGGCCTGCTCGCGCCGCTCGCGCAGCGCGATCGCGAGGGCGACGTTGGACGGGCCGAATCCGATGCCGGCGAGGTCGTGCACCGGCGGGGCGTCCGTGGTCCGGGTGGTGGTCACAGTGGTCCTTTCGAAAGGGGCGGTCGCGGTGGTCGCCGGCCGTGGTCAGCCGGCCGCGGCGGTGCTGCGGTCGGTGGCGCGGACGCCGTCCAGGGCGGCGTCGGTGGTCAGCGCGACGCCGCAGCGCCGGGCGACGTAGCGGACCGCGAAGTGGTGGTCCTCGGCGGTGAAGTCGGCCATCGCGTCGGCGACGAAGAACGGCTGGATGTCGCGCATGAAGGCGTCGGAGGCGGTGAGCAGGCAGCCGATGTGGGCGTAGACCCCGGTGACGAGCAGCTGGTCGCGGCCCATGGCGGTGAGGCGCTGCTCCAGGTCGGTCTGGGCGAAGGCGCTGTAGCGCCACTTGGTGAGGAGGGTGTCGCCGGGCTCGGGGCGGACCGAGTCGTCGATGGAGGTGTGCTCGGGGACGGCGCGCATCCCGCTGCCCCAGAAGTCGATCTCCAGGCCGCGCCGCTCGCGCGTCATGTCGCCGGGTTTGGCGGTGTAGACCACCGGGACGCCGGCGGCCCGGCAGGCGGCGGCGAGGCGGGCGATGTTGGCGGTGGCCCGGTTCAGCGGTTCGGCGCCGTGCGCGTAGGGCCGCAGGAAGTAGCGCTGCAT